>NZ_LT732526.1:4177205-4178102 GCF_900155545.1 Clostridium sp. Marseille-P2415 | reverse complement strand
TTGCTCAGCTGGGTTTCCCCATTCAGACATCTCCGGATCAAAGGATATTTGCTCCTCCCCGAAGCTTTTCGCAGCTTATCACGTCTTTCATCGGCTCTTAGTGCCAAGGCATCCACCCTGCGCTCTTATTAGCTTAACCAATCGATCTTCGCCTGCGGGTGCGGGCTTAGATCTAAGATACATAGCGTTGTATCTCTGGTCTTAGGTTGTTATTTCACCGTACGTTACGGTTACTTTAACGAGTTATTGTTTGGTTACATCTTTCGATGTAACACCTCGGATGTCTTGATTTTGTCTTTATTAATAAAGACTCTATCTAGATATATTTCAATATGTGGTTTTCAAGGTACGTGCGCGGTGCCGCTTCTAACAGCACCACTGTGACTGAAGTTTATCAGTCATTCGAAAGCTCAATCTGTTTGAACCCACGAATCACTGGTAAAAACCAGCTATATAAAACAGCATTTCCCTGCTGGATCAGGTTAACACATTCTTTCACACAGGCTTCGCCTTTTTCTCCACCCATTGGAACGTGTCCGTTCTATATAAAACACTCCTGAGAGTGATTTTTTTAATGTAATCTGGCACCCACCTGCTCTCCCATGCCGTCTCCAGCATAGTACCATCGGCCGCTTAAGTCTTAACCATCGTGTTCGGGATGGGAACGGGTGTCTCCCCTAAGCGCATCGGCACCAGAAAGATTTTGTCTTCTTGGTGTTCTTTATTTAGTTAGCCTGGTCCATGATTGCACCTCCAAAACCTACGGTTTTCTCGGTCGCATCTGCGATGCTTATGGAGTAAGTCACAGCCTTCCGTCCGTAAAAGTAAACTTTCCCGTACTCCATTCTGTACCTTTCTCCGCAATCATTCCTCACTTTGCGAACATAAGACTCAACA
>NZ_LT732526.1:3923826-4173826 GCF_900155545.1 Clostridium sp. Marseille-P2415 | reverse complement strand
CCGAATCCTTTATAATAGAACCGAACTCCAATAAAAACAACTAGTTTCTTTTTCCGCAGCACTTCTTATATTTTTTTCCGCTTCCGCATGGACACGGATCATTTGGATAGATTTTTTGAATGTTCTTCCGCTGGGCGGATACTTCCTCCAAACCTTTCATTACCATTTCATAAGGCTTATGACCTCTGTTTAGCACCATCCTGGTATGATTCCATACATCGGTAATAATGCTTGTGAATTTTTCAATTTGTTCATCCGATTCAAATATGATCCCTGCGGCTTCAAAATCAGCCATAACTTCCTGAAGCTGTCCCCCCAGACTGATTTCTGCCTGTATCTGACGTAAGATATATGGGATCATTTCATCCGGAACGTTTAATTCACCGGTCAGAAATCTGCTCAGCTGACTTAATTCATCGGTCATTAAAAAGCCTGCATTATCCGCCATGAAACGGATTTCCAGCTGGGTAGGAATATAATAAGGAACCTTTTTCTGCATCCGGAGCAATTCTTCGAAGCTTTTCTGTTCTGCCAATGCCGCATCTACAAAGTTTCCATCAATGTATGCAACCATACAGCGGTATGGAAGAAGAAGTTCATGAGCATGCAGCAATTCATCTACAGTAAGCTTCTTATCTTCATATTTATTAAAGGTCTCCAATAGCACGGAGGGCGGAGTGACTGCATACAGGGAATTGGCCGCGCAGAGATAGTCTCCGATTTTACTGAGACGTCCGCGTTCTTCTATAAATTCCGGCGTGTTCAATTCTTCATATGCTTTTATTATTTCTTCTGCAGCCATAAAATGATTGTTAAGTCCCGCAGTCACATAGCCGCCTGCGTAAAGGAAATCCATTTCTTCTGATTCGAAAGACGGCACTTTAAAATCACCTGCAGCCACCTGTTCAAACAGCTTTATTTCCGAATCACGGGCACATAGAAAATAATGCCTCATCACCTTCTTATCTAAGATATGAGCTATGGTCCTTTCCGCAAGTTCTTCCTTTTTTAATTTGGAAATTCCGCTCAAGCCGTGTCTTTTAGCAATCTCAATGACGCTGCTTTTATCGTAACAGCCGTAAATGTCTGCAATATGGATTTCTTCCGGAACAGGTTCTACATTCTGATTCAAACATTTGTTGATGGCTGACATATCATATTCTTTCAGGTATTCAGAGGATTTTTTTAAAAGTTCATAATACCCGGTAATGCCTCCGCAGTCTTCCGGAATTACATCTCCTTTGAATTTAACGACCTGGGCGTAGTTCTCCTTATAATCTTCTATCACATCTTCTACCTGGATTACATGCTCCCAGTTATCACCAAAATCATATATATAGGTAAATTTTTTCGTACCGGATACCAGATTGTCAATGGTTTCATCCGTTAATATATATTGAAATTTCTGAGACCTGTCTTCTTCAGCCGGTACTACCCGTACCCCTTCAGAACGGAATTCAAATTGATACAGGTGATCATCGGCCCAGCAAAATGCTGTCTGAATAATCTGGTGCAGTTTCTCAAAGGTAATCCCTTCCGGCACCAGAATCCTTCTCCAAATCGGCGGCTTACTGCCTTTGATCGTGATTTTCAGTTGATATGCTCCCATGAAAACGTCCTCCTGTCTCGTATCTTTTGTATCCGTTCTTAAATTGCGGAATGATTTCTTATGTTTCTATTATAATAAGACGCACGTTACAATTTACCACATTTCCTCCTGTTCTGTCCAGTCCATCCCGTTAATTTTTGCAAAGCAGGGGCTATTTTCTGTAATTATGACAGCTTTTTCAGTTTTAACTTCATTTCCTGNAGTTTTTCGCACCGTGCCATGCAGCACTGTGCGCTTATGCGGTATTAGCAGTCGTTTCCAACTGTTATCCCCCTGTATGAGGCAGGTTACCCACGCGTTACTCACCCGTCCGCCGCTCAGTCAATTTGAAATCCATCCGAAAACTTCATTCAAACTGCTTCGCTCGACTTGCATGTGTTAAGCACGCCGCCAGCGTTCATCCTGAGCCAGGATCGAACTCTCATATTATAATGTTGTTCAATCCGGGGTCAAAATCAACTAACTAGCTAATTCATTTCCCGTTTTACTTGTTGTTTGGTTCGTATACAATTGCTTGTATTCGTTCTGAATTTTCTCATTCAAAGCCATCAAACATGGCTTATTTTTTAGAATTTTCAGGGTTTTACATACTGTTCAATCTTCTGTTTTCAAAGTGCTTATTCCATCGTCACTGACTTAACAGCAACTTACATAGAATATCATAACCGGTTGTTCTTGTCAACCTTTATTTTCATTTTCTTCAAAAACTTTTTCATCGATCGCCGATGTGTTTTAAAAGAAATTTTGCCGCCGTTTTCAGCGGCGAGTTATATCATATCAAAGCAGACGACAAATGTCAACAATTATTTTTATTTTTTTCAACTTTTTTAACAAACGTGATTTTTATGACAATTTCATACATTTAAATGGAGTCCGAATCCTTTATAATAGAACCGAACTCCAATAAAAACAACTAGTTTCTTTTTCCGCAGCACTTCTTATATTTTTTTCCGCTTCCGCATGGACACGGATCATTTGGATAGATTTTTTGAATGTTCTTCCGCTGGGCGGATACTTCCTCCAAACCTTTCATTACCATTTCATAAGGCTTATGACCTCTGTTTAGCACCATCCTGGTATGATTCCATACATCGGTAATAATGCTTGTGAATTTTTCAATTTGTTCATCCGATTCAAATATGATCCCTGCGGCTTCAAAATCAGCCATAACTTCCTGAAGCTGTCCCCCCAGACTGATTTCTGCCTGTATCTGACGTAAGATATATGGGATCATTTCATCCGGAACGTTTAATTCACCGGTCAGAAATCTGCTCAGCTGACTTAATTCATCGGTCATTAAAAAGCCTGCATTATCCGCCATGAAACGGATTTCCAGCTGGGTAGGAATATAATAAGGAACCTTTTTCTGCATCCGGAGCAATTCTTCGAAGCTTTTCTGTTCTGCCAATGCCGCATCTACAAAGTTTCCATCAATGTATGCAACCATACAGCGGTATGGAAGAAGAAGTTCATGAGCATGCAGCAATTCATCTACAGTAAGCTTCTTATCTTCATATTTATTAAAGGTCTCCAATAGCACGGAGGGCGGAGTGACTGCATACAGGGAATTGGCCGCGCAGAGATAGTCTCCGATTTTACTGAGACGTCCGCGTTCTTCTATAAATTCCGGCGTGTTCAATTCTTCATATGCTTTTATTATTTCTTCTGCAGCCATAAAATGATTGTTAAGTCCCGCAGTCACATAGCCGCCTGCGTAAAGGAAATCCATTTCTTCTGATTCGAAAGACGGCACTTTAAAATCACCTGCAGCCACCTGTTCAAACAGCTTTATTTCCGAATCACGGGCACATAGAAAATAATGCCTCATCACCTTCTTATCTAAGATATGAGCTATGGTCCTTTCCGCAAGTTCTTCCTTTTTTAATTTGGAAATTCCGCTCAAGCCGTGTCTTTTAGCAATCTCAATGACGCTGCTTTTATCGTAACAGCCGTAAATGTCTGCAATATGGATTTCTTCCGGAACAGGTTCTACATTCTGATTCAAACATTTGTTGATGGCTGACATATCATATTCTTTCAGGTATTCAGAGGATTTTTTTAAAAGTTCATAATACCCGGTAATGCCTCCGCAGTCTTCCGGAATTACATCTCCTTTGAATTTAACGACCTGGGCGTAGTTCTCCTTATAATCTTCTATCACATCTTCTACCTGGATTACATGCTCCCAGTTATCACCAAAATCATATATATAGGTAAATTTTTTCGTACCGGATACCAGATTGTCAATGGTTTCATCCGTTAATATATATTGAAATTTCTGAGACCTGTCTTCTTCAGCCGGTACTACCCGTACCCCTTCAGAACGGAATTCAAATTGATACAGGTGATCATCGGCCCAGCAAAATGCTGTCTGAATAATCTGGTGCAGTTTCTCAAAGGTAATCCCTTCCGGCACCAGAATCCTTCTCCAAATCGGCGGCTTACTGCCTTTGATCGTGATTTTCAGTTGATATGCTCCCATGAAAACGTCCTCCTGTCTCGTATCTTTTGTATCCGTTCTTAAATTGCGGAATGATTTCTTATGTTTCTATTATAATAAGACGCACGTTACAATTTACCACATTTCCTCCTGTTCTGTCCAGTCCATCCCGTTAATTTTTGCAAAGCAGGGGCTATTTTCTGTAATTATGACAGCTTTTTCAGTTTTAACTTCATTTCCTGGTCAAGCGGATATTCGCAATCCGCTTCGCTACTTGCTCACAGCGTGCCCCGCTCCACCGGGCATAACCGAATAGCAGCTATCGCTGCTTGTCAGGTGGAGCTTGTACTCCACCTGACACAAGCAAGTCCCCACCCACCACTTAATGCTTTTCGCATTTGAAGTGAGGGACTTACTTAATTCGGTTAAAATAGAGGAATTTCGTTTTCGCATTCTGCAAATACTAATGATATGGAAAAGAAATAGACAGTGCGCTTTACACAACCTTTACAATCTCTATACCAAAACATGATATCAGGAAAGTTTTTTGACTGATATACTCCATGATGTAAGCGAAAGCAATTTTAAAAAGAAAAGAGGAGAAAGTAATTATGAAAAAAAATTTTGTTAAAGCACTTGCATTAGCTGGAATGGCAGTTCTGACTATGGGAACCTTGGCTGGCTGCGGCAGCAATAATGCTGAGACACAGGCTTCTGATACCGCAACGACGGCAAGCATTTCAAATGAGACAACCACTGCAGGTCCGACAACGGCTGAAGGGGCTGCTGCTTCCGATTTAAAGGGATCTATCAGCATGGTCGGTTCTACCTCTATGGAAAAATTCGCAACAGCTTTAGGTGAAGTTTTTATGGAAAAATATCCGGATGTTACCGTACAGGCCGAATTTGTCGGATCCGGCGCCGGAATCGAGGCAGTCACCAACGGTTCTGCAGATATCGGTAACTCTTCCCGTAATTTAAAAGATGAAGAAAAAGCAAAAGGTGTTGCTGAAAACATCGTTGCAATCGACGGTATCGCTGTTGTTTCTGACCCGGCCAATACCGTTGAGAATTTAACAAAAGATCAGCTGATCAGCATTTACAACGGCACAACCGCCAACTGGAAGGACTTAGGCGGAGCGGATCAGCCAATCGTTGTCATTGGACGTGAGTCCGGTTCCGGTACAAGAAGTGCCTTTGAAGAGCTGTTAAAGCTGGAAGATGCCTGCAAATACAGCAATGAGCTGGACAGTACCGGCGCAGTTATGGCAAAGGTAGCTTCCACTCCGGGTTCTATTGGTTATGTTTCCCTGGACGTTCTCGATGATACCGTTAAGACTCTGAAGCTGGAAGGTACAGAGCCTACTCCGGAAAACATCAAGGCCGGCTCCTACTTCTTAAGCCGTCCGTTCGTTATGGCTACCAAAGGAGAAATCTCAGAGCAGAGCGATCTGGTTAAAGCATTGTTTGACTACATCTACTCGGATGAAGGAAAGGATTTAGTAAAATCCGTTGGTTTAATCCCGGCAAACTAATTGAAAAGGAACTCTTCTCATACCGCATAACGATAATATTTACAGGGGACGCAGCCAGAAGATTATGCTACGTCCCTATTGTTCGAAAGGAGCTGTTGTATGCGACCAAAGTCTTATTCTATATTTGGCGGCCATGGAAGTAAATCAGGTGTAGAACACGCTGCAGAGGTTATTTTTACTGTCTGCGGCTTCTTTGCTGTTCTGGCCGTGGCCTCCATCAGTTTGTACATGATCATAAGCGGCACGCCGGCGCTTTTTAAGGTGGGTATCCTGGATATCCTGTTCGGAACCATTTGGATGCCGGAAGCCGCTTCTCCCAGCTTTGGCATCCTTTATGTCATTCTGACCTCCATCGCAGGAACGGCCATGGCCATTCTGATCGGCGTTCCCATTGGAGTCATGACTGCTGTTTTCCTGGCTGAAGTGGCTCCTGCGAAGCTCACGAATATCGTTCGCCCGGCGGTCGAGCTGTTAGCCGGCATCCCTTCTGTTATTTATGGTTTGCTTGGAATCCTGATTTTAAACCCTCTGATGTATAAACTGGAGTTAAAAATATTTGCAGGTTCCTCCACCCACCAGTTTACCGGAGGTGCCAATCTGATCTCTGCTGTTTTAGTATTGGCGTTAATGATTCTTCCAACCGTTATCAATATCAGTGAAACTGCACTCCGGGCTGTGCCCCAGCACTTGCGGAGTGCTTCGCTGGCCCTTGGTGCCACCAAGATCCAGACGATTTTTCATGTGGTCATCCCGGCAGCAAAATCCGGCATCATTACCGCCATTGTTCTTGGAACAGGCCGGGCCATCGGTGAGGCAATGGCCATCAGTCTCGTATCCGGAAGTTCGGTAAACCTTCCCCTTCCCTTTAACTCGGTCCGTTTCCTGACTACTGCGATCGTATCTGAAATGTCTTATTCCGCAGGACTTCACAAACAGGTACTTTTTACCATTGGACTCGTCCTGTTTGCTTTCATTATGATCATTAACGTTACCCTTAACAACCTGCTAAAGAAAGGAGAGGCACGTCATGACAAATGATATCGTCATTCCTGTTCATAAGGATTCCATTGTGTCACACAGCATTTACAACCGGAAAAACCGGATCTCAGACTCCGTCTTAACGGTTCTCATTTATTTATGTGCTTCCATCTCCATTCTGGTCCTCATTGGAATTATGGGCTATGTATTCGTGCGGGGCATTCCGCAGATCAGCGTAGAATTCCTGACCAGCGTGCCAAGTACCATTAAGGGAACCTTTGGCATTGTGGGAAATATTGTAAATACCTTATATGTTGTGGTTATTACCCTGTTAATTGCTACTCCGCTGGGCGTAGGTGCAGCCATTTATTTAAACGAATATGCAAAGGGCGGAAAAGTGGTCCGCATCATCGAGTTCACCACAGAAACCTTATCGGGCATCCCATCCATTATCTTCGGCCTGTTTGGCTATGTATTTTTCGGGACCACCCTGGGCCTAGGCTATTCCATTCTGACCGGTGCCCTGACCTTATCCATTATGGTCCTGCCGCTCATTACCCGGACCACCCAGGAAGCTTTAAAAACCGTACCGGAGAGTTACCGTTTTGGTGCTCTGGGTATCGGTGCAACAAAATGGTATATGATCCGTACCATCCTGCTTCCCAGTGCCATGCCCGGTATTGTGACCGGAATCATCCTGGCGATCGGCCGAATCGTGGGCGAATCCGCTGCTCTTCTTTTTACGGCAGGAAGCGGTTATCTTCTTCCAAAAGACTTTCTCGGAAAAATATTTGAATCAGGCGGTACCCTGACGATTCAGCTTTACTTATGCATGCAAAAGGCTAAATATGGCCAGGCCTTCGGAATTGCCGTTGTCCTTCTGGTCATCGTACTGGCGATAAACGGACTTGCAAAATTTCTGTCCCATAAATTCAACACGGAGGTCAAAGAATCGTGAATACCAATACAGTAAAAATCTCGACCAGCAATCTAAATCTATATTACGGAACCAACCATGCCTTAAAGGATGTGAATTTAAATCTTTATACGAACAAAATAACGGCTTTCATCGGCCCTTCAGGCTGCGGAAAGTCCACCTATTTAAAGACGTTAAACCGCATGAACGACCTGGTTCCCAACGTAAAAATCGAAGGTGAGGTCCTGTTAGACGGAGAAAACATCTATGACCCCCGGGTTGATACCACCCTGCTGCGTAAAAAAATCGGCATGGTATTCCAGCAGCCCAACCCATTCCCCATGAGCATCTATGACAACGTCGCTTACGGTCCCAGGATCCATGGAATCAAGAGCAAATCGGAGCTTGACGCGATCGTGGAAAAAAGCTTAAAAGGAGCTGCGCTCTGGGATGAGGTTTCAAGCCGCCTGAAAAAATCCGCCCTCGGCCTCTCCGGCGGCCAGCAGCAGCGCCTCTGTATCGCCCGTGCACTGGCAGTTGAGCCGGAGGTCCTTCTCATGGATGAGCCGACTTCCGCCCTTGATCCCATTTCCACCTTAAAAATCGAGGACCTGATGGATGAGCTGAAGGAAAAATACACGGTTGCCATCGTCACCCACAACATGCAGCAGGCAACCCGAATCGCCGATTACACCGCATTTTTCCTGGTTGGCGAGGTAGTGGAATACGCCACCACCACGGAACTTTTCACCGCCCCCAGGGATTCAAGAACCGAGGACTATATCACAGGACGTTTCGGCTGATCCATTTTATCATAGAACGGAAAAGGAGAACGAAAATGACAACAAGAGTTAATTACGAGCATGAATTAAACCTCTTAAACGACGATATCAAAGAAATGGGGCGAATGGTCGAAACCTCCATTGAACAATGCTTTATCGCATTCGAAGACCAGGACTTTGAAAAAGCAGAGGATATCATCAAGGGAGACCGTACCATCAACGATTTAGAGCGCTCCATCGAGGCACGCTGCCTGTCCATAATCCTGCGCCAGCAGCCTGTCGCCGGAGATTTAAGAGTAGTTTCCAGTGCCCTTAAAGTGGTTACAGACTTAGAGCGCATCGGAGACCATGCATCCGATATTGCCGAATTAATCCTGCGCATCAAAGGCGAGCATGTCTACCACGTCGTCCGCCACATCCCCGCCATGGCCACCGCCGCCCGCGAAATGGTCCGCAGCTCCATCGAAGCCTTCATCACCCAGGATTTAGAAACCGCAAAGCAGATCGAAAAGCAGGATGATGTGGTCGATGAGTTATTTGGTAAAGTAAAAGACGATGTCGTTGATTTACTAAAGCAATCCACCGAGCACATCGATCAATGCATTGATTTATTAATGGTAGCAAAATATTTAGAACGCATTGGCGACCACGCCGTAAACGTATGCGAATGGACCGAATTCTCCAAAACCGGAGCGTTGAAGAATGTACGGATATTGTAAAGCTACGAGCAGTGCGCCCGTAAAAGCGGAAGAGTCCGGAAAAAAGCAAGCTTTTTTCCGGACTCTTTTGATTTTATGGGCATACGGCGACAGCCGTCAAGCGAGAAGGAGCGCAGCGGATTCGAGCTTGGCACTGCGGACTCGAGCTTAGCACTATAGCATTTCTAAAGTCTTTGCTCATTTTTTCAGTGTCATATTTTTTTCAATGTACTAGCATAAGTAATCCTCATGTATGTCAGTTTTTGTGGTGTTTATCAGTCCGGTATAATTAGCATTTGAATACCAATTCGTTACATAATAATATTGTTGTGTGCAGGCATCATACGCTCTGACATATTTTGTCCTTTTATAATATACAGTAACGATATTCCTTCCTATTATGTAAGAAGCAATACTCATCAATGTAGCGGGGGTTCCAACTCCGGCCACTGAAGCCAATATGGAAGCTAGAGATATTGCATCCGCTACATCCGTTGCAATATTACCATAGTCAGGATCCATAGCAGACCATTTTGTAGGAAATACACCATTTATCCCTCTGGAGCTATTACCATTATTTGTTGTGTCCTTACCATCAAGAGTGGCAACAACCCTTGATGCTTTTCCGTTTGTTGTATAAACAACTGCTCCATTAGTGACCGTTGTCTTAAAATCGCTTTCTCTGTTCATGTAATCTTTTTCATTTCCTACGTCATACCATCCATAATAAGAATAGGTTCCGTCGCTTTCTCTTACAGAGCGCAAAACATCCACCTGTTTTGTGCTAATATTAGTAACATACGTGTCGATAGTGGAATCACTTATTCTCACTTCCGAAGAAGAATAACTGTTGCCCCCCTGCCGTGTTTCAGCATTGGCGCTTATTAATACCCCATTAAACATCATAACGCAAACCATAAAAAATTTGAGATTTCTTTTTTATTAAAATCCCCCACTTTTTGCCAAAAACACTTGACAACTTTATCGAAAAATATGGCACTTCGCGCCCTTGATTAATAAGTACATTTTTCGATTGGAGGCGATTTTTTTGTTAGCTGTTAACTCTGGCGGTAACCGCTTAATCTTGCACATCTTATTTTAAAGCATAGCGACAGCTATTTTTTCTTCTGCATATTCCATTTAGATAATATTTACTTGTAAAAGTTCATCTGCCCGATAGGGCAATCATAATTACTCAGGATTCCGAGATATTATAAATTGTTTAATCCTACTTTTTTTTACAAAACCAGTTAAGTATCCATTTTGTTTTTGAAAAAATTAAAAGCACTACTATTTCTACCAGATAACACACTATGAACGTCTTAGGAAAAATGACATTAGGAAAAATTACCGAAAATACAAATGCAAGAACAGTCACAAAAACCAAAGACAGAACATATAAAATTTGTGACATTTTAACTTTTGAAATATCATAAAGTTCCTTTTCTTCATCTGTCAATTTGCCATATTCTCTCATAATGGTATTTCCCGTTCCTGTCACAATATTTCTTGCATTAAATAAACAGACTAGTAGTATAGCTAAATATGGCAAATTCTCATATAATATTTTTTTCATATCTTTCACCTCATAAATATTTTTGACAATCTATTTCCCTTTTATATACCGAATATACTATTATCTTAACTTATGCTCATTTATAATTCAACAATATTATTGCATTCTTAAATAAAATGTAATAATATTGTTTTTTACTATATCAAAAACAGCTGTGGCATAAACCGTTAATTCCCCGTCATTAATCCGGCTGCCTGCATATTCTACTGCATATAGGGGAATGAATTCCTCCCGTACCTCCCAAAAACTATTGGTTCCACCTACTTATTTTCCATGGACCAGATGATCAGGTACAGAAGCGATAGGACGGGCCACCGAAAGCAGCTCGGCAATGACGATCACCATAATATATCCCATGCCCTTCCATATGTCTACGAATATAACAGTCGGATAAACAAGTGTTAAATCCGTCAGCCAGTTCTTTGCCAGCCGCTCCAGGCCGATCCCTCTCAGAAAGTTATTTAAAATTCCGGTCGCCGGATAAAGCGTGCTCTTAAATACCAGACCCACAACCAGATACGACATGACATGCGGGGAAAAAATAATCATGCGGTGAAGATTTTTCCCCCTGATAAAAACCTGAGTCAATAAAAGGGCCAGTGCCATCCCGGCCACGGTTTTCGTTATGGTTGTGGCTGTCGTAAACAAAAGGGTATTGCTTATATATTTCAAATATTCGGAATTTCCATGAAAATTGTTTTATAATTCTCCAGCCCAACAAAATGTATCTCATTGCTGAAGTTATTCCAGTCGGTAAAAGAATAGGCGATTCCCAGAACTCCCGGAAGAAAACACAAGAGAAAAAAGAGATTATTTCATCCACCCCCCATCCTTCTGCAGCACAGCCTGCTCCGTACGCCTTTTCATCATAGAATCCAACACCTCCCGAGGAGACATGGCCCCCGTATACATAGCCTCCAAATCCTTCCCCACCTCCATCCACTGGCTGTCAATATAATTAACCGAAATCTGGACCACATTAGCCTTTGTAAGCGAATCAATAAACTTCTGGTCCTCCTCAGTATACTTGCTCTTAATCTCCGGCCAGCAAAGCGCACTTAATTCCGGCTGTCCATCCAAACGCTTCTGCAGATTTTCAGGCTTTGCAAGAAACTCAAAAAATTCCTTCGCCTCATCCACGTACTTACTGTCCTTATTAATAAAATAGGCATTGCTTGCCGGATTCACTCCTATGATCCCGTTATCCCCCCACGGCATCACGAAAGCCCCCATCCTCTCTGTTGCCTTAAATTCAGGAAAATCCGCTTCGATCTCCCCCCTGTAACCCAACTCTGCAATCGTCATGGCACACCTTTCAGAAGCCATTGCTTCCTTCCCGTTTTCCCACGCATTGCTCAAATAATCATTTCCAAAATAACCGGCCCTGGCGCATTCATCCAGCTGTTCAATGATCGTAAGAAGCGCCGGTATCTGATCCAAATCAATTTCATTGGCATTTAATTTCTGATACATATCCGGATCCTGTAAAAGCCAAAGACCGCCTGTCTCGAACAAAGGCAGCACCTGATGCCAGCCATTGGTGGTCGCCTCATAAATCGGCGTGGTTCCGGAATCCTTAATTTTCTGACAAACCTCTTTGAATTCCGCGTAGGTAGCAGGAACCGTTAAGCCCAGCTTTTCAAAAATGTCTTTATTATAAAGGTAAAAATACATTTTCGCTCCAGGAAATGTAATGCCGTACAGCTTACCGTCTACCGAAACCGCCGACCGGGCGCTGTCATCCATGCGGCTCACCCACCACTGATCCGTCAGCTCCGTGCAGTACTGATCCATATGAATGCTGGACGCCAGATTAATAGGAGTATCCGCACATAAGATATCAGGCGCTTCCCCTGAATCCAGCTTAACCTTGATCAAATCCCTCCACTGGGCATCCGGAGATATCTGAAAATCAATTTTAATCCCGGTCTCTTGTTCAAACTCCTTTGCAAGCTCCTGCACGATCCCGGAAGTCGGGAGGCCGCTCTGATGGCTTCCAAATGTCAGGGTAACGTTCTTTTTTCTGCCTCCGGTCTCCGCGGTTTTCCCATAACCCGGTTTCAGACTGCAGCCTGCTGCCAGTCCTGCTGCCAGTCCCACCGCCAATACAGCCGCCAAAGTAAGACTCATAATTTTCTTTCCGCTCTTTTTCATGGCATTCTCCTCTTTCATTTCTGCTTGGACTCGTCAAAATTGCCTGTATTCCGCCGTGGGAACACATCAATTTGTTATAAATCTTTAATACCATATGTAACAACCTGGCCAAATAGAAGATTCTGAATGCCTAAAAAAGCTGAGCATCCAGCGAAAAACCGCCGGCTGCTCAGCCTGTTTTTACAACATAGCCACACCTCTGCAATAAGTCTGAACCACATCATAGGAATCATGAAGGACCACAAAATCCGCATCATATCCGGCAACCAGCCGGCCCTTTCTATGGTCTACCCCCAAACACCTTGCAGGATTTATAGTGCAGGAATTCAGTGCAAAGTCAAACGGAACCATGGCCTCCTCCACCAGGATCCTTAAGCCCATATTCATATTCAGGGTACTTCCCGCAATCGTATCGGTACCCTTTAAAAATGCCAGCCCGCTTTCCCTGATCTCAATGTCATGGCCGCCAAGCTGGTAATTTCCTCCCGGCGGGCAGTGTTTTGCACGAAGGGAGTCACTGATCATGATCGTGTAATCACGGCCTTTAACGGCAAAGTAATTATTAAGTGCCGCCACATGGGAATGGCACCCGTCACAGATGATCTCACCGTAAATATCCCTTACCCGGAATGCAGTTCCCACCAGTCCTGGGTTCCGGTGGTGATAGGCGGTCATGCCGTTGTATACATGAGTCATGGAAATGGCTCCGTTTGCGATCCCCATCAAAGCCTGCTCATAGGAAGCGGAAGAATGCCCCATGCTGACCACTACCCCGGTTTCCCTGCAGTATTTCGTCAAAGCAAAATCCTTATCATGCTCCGGGGCAAGGGTGATATATTTTATCATGCCCTTTGCAGCTTCCTGATACCTTTGAAACTGCTCCACGGTAGACTGAGCAATGGCCTCCGGCGGCTGTGCCCCTTTATATTTCATATCCAGATAAGGCCCTTCAAAATGGATTCCGAGGATCTCCGCACCCTCGTATCCGCTTTCCGCCACATATGCCACATTGGCAACCGCTTTGGTCAGTACATCCGGCATCTGGGTCACTGTTGTGGGAAGGATCCCGGTTACTCCCTCCTCCGGTATCCGTTTCATCCATTCGCGTAAACCTTCCGGCTCCCCATCGTTGGTATCATAGCCATAAGCTCCATGGGTATGGATATCAATAAATCCCGGAATGATCCTTTTCTCTCCATAATCCTGGTCTGCCGCCATCTCACCGTAAACGCGGACTGCCTGAATCTTTCCCTCTTCCACCTGAAGCTGCGCCGGGATGAACTGGCCTGCGATCCAGACCCGTCTGCTCTGTACTATCATAATCATAACCTCTCTTTCCGGTTTATATAAACCAATGTACTATACATGGTCCTGTTACCCTTAGTATAAACGGTTCTTTTCCGGTTTTCAAGAAGTTTTGAAAATAATTTTTATTTTAATATGCAAAAAAGAAATTTTATCCTATAAAATAGGCCACCGGATGATCACCCGGAATAAATCCGCCTCCACTTCCACCTGAAGCCTGCCGTTTTGAAGCTCTACAAAGCTTTTTGCGATAGCCATTCCAAGGCCCGAGCCTTCCGTATTGCGGGACTGGTCGCCCCGTGCAAATCTTTCTGTGATTTCTTCCGGATTAAATGTCAATTCGTCTGCCGAAACATTTTTTAAGGTAATGACTACATAGTCGCCTTCTTTTTTCATATCAATGTAAGCCCTGGTATGGGGCATGGCATACTTGATGATATTCGTCAAAAGATTATCAAATATCCGGTAAGTTTTCTGGCTGTCCAAAGGAAGAACGATTTTTTCATCCGGCAGATTCCACCGGAAATCAATGGTAGATTCTTCTATTTTATCACTGAGCTCCAGGCTGACTTCCTTTAACAGGCTGACAATGTCCACATCTACCAGGTTCAGCGTAACGTTATTGCTGTTGGCCTTGCTGATTTCAAACAGATCTTCTATGAGAGATTTTAAGCGCATGGATTTCTGTTCCAGGATATCAATATAGGCCCTTCGCTGTTCCGGGGTTACACGTTCATCCTTCATCAAGTTTACATAAGTAATAATAGCGGTCAGAGGCGTTTTAAGATCGTGTGACATATTACTGATCAAATCTGTTTTCAGCTTCTGGCTCTTGACTTCCTCATCAACGGCTACTTTAAATCCGCTCTGTATCTTCTGTATCCTCTTTTTAAACGGTTCAAACATTCCCAAATCCTCTTCAATGGCTACTTCTAAGTTCCCTTCTGCGATCTGATTGGCAGCCTTCAAAAGGATCCCGTATTTTTCGCTTAAGTCCCTGTAATATTTCCTCATTACAACGAACAAAGCCACCGAATATAATATGAGCGCACCGATTCCGAAGAACCACAGGCTGCAAAGGGCCGCCAGGATGATAAAGTTCACACCTACAATACGGAAAATGGTCCGGTCCGACCGTTCCTGCAGGTTGATATTTCCTACGAATGTATAGATTCTGCGGCAAAGGCTTTTGATCCATCCCCAAAACCAGCCGCACAGGGTTCTCTCACGAAGGTAACGAAAGAGCCCGATGTGCAGTACATCCCGCAGGCACAAAACAGCCCAATATACGATTGTAAACGGCACAGACCACCAGAGCAGGTTCCAGAGCCTCACCATGGCATTCGCCACGCCGGGCAGAAAATTTGCCCGCAAAAGAGCTCCGTATAAATCTCCCCGGTTCGTTATTGCCACAAGGTTTGTAAGTCCCGCGCCAAACGCCACCGCACCGCAGCCAATGCCTGAAACCACCTCAAAAGGCATTCTTAAAATCCGGCTGTCCTCCGCCCAGGCCACATCCAGGCAGGACAAGAAAAAGGCCATGACCGCTACGGCACACGCCAGACCGATGAAGATCCTGGATACACTTCCGGAATTATCATAGGCGCTCCAGGTGGTTCCTCTGGCTTCCTTAAAAGCAGCGGCCTGCTGCTCTGTCATGCCATAAGCAAAAGTAATATTCCTAGGATTCATGAGCTTTAAGTCAGGTTCATAAAGATACTGATCCCAATAATTATCGCTCATGGGGTCCTTTTCTCCAAAGGCCTGCAGAGCATTCATAAGATCAACGGTATTTTCTCCGTTTACCGCCGCCACATCCATGCGTCCCAGATCATCGTAATGGAGCAATGCTTTAAACACATATTCACCGCTTCCCGGTATGGAACGCCCGCCTGCGTGGTCGGAAAGAACTCTGCCGTTTTCATCCAGGATCTGATAATCCACCGAATTGCGCATACTGCCGAAATACCGGCTCCAGGTTTCATACTCCCGTACACAGCTCTGTCGCAGCTCTCTTAAATATTCGTAACGCTCCTCCGGCCCGCCCGAACCCCCGGCTTCCTCACCGGCCTGAACCGTAACTTCCTCAGCCGATGCTGCATCCCCTTCTTCCGTAATGCCTGCCTGGTTATCTGCACTGTTCTTTAATTCTTCATCCGCCTGGGGGAAAAAGTACTGAAATGGGGAAATGATATTGCCCTGTTCATATTGGGCCTGTTCCACTGCCAGCACATAATTGCCGAATACCAGATGTCTGAGAAATGACTCCTCCTCATAAGCCGGCTCCTCGTATCTGGCCGATTCATTTTCAAAAAAGGGGTAAAGGCCTACCATAACCGAGGCCGCTGTTAAAACCACCACTGCCGCCAGGAATACGCTGATCCTATGCCTGTTTTTCAATTTTATATCCAACTCCCCACACCACCTTTAAATATTTGGGCTCTTTCGGATTGATCTCTATCTTTTCACGAATCTTCCTTACATGTACCATGATCGTGTCCGTATTGATGGCCCGCTCATTCCAGACGCGTTCATAGATCTCCTCTGCTGAAAATACTCTTCCCGGATTTTTCATAAGAAGGGCAAGTATCTTAAATTCGATGGGGGTAAGCTTGGCAGGCTTCTCATCCACGGTCACTTCCACCGTATCCTCATTAAGCTCCAGTCCCCCGATGATATAGACGTTGCTTTTCTCCTTCTGTTCCTTTGCCTCCAGCATATCCATATATTTTTTATACCGTCTGAGCTGGGAATTCACTCTCGCCAGCAGCTCCATGGGGGTAAATGGCTTTGATACATAATCATCCGCTCCGATATTGAGCCCCATGATCTTATCCACCTCCTCGGTCTTTGCCGAAAGGATAATGACCGGAAAGTCATATTTTTCCCTTAATTTCACGGTCATGGTAATGCCATCCATACGGGGCATCATCACATCCACGATAGCAAGGTGGATTTCTTCCCGTTCCAGGATCTTAAGGCCCTCGATGCCGTCTGCTGCCTGAAACACCTCATATCCCTGGCTTCTTAAGTATATTTCGACTCCTTCTCTGATCTCTTTGTCATCCTCCACTAATAAGATGTGGTTCGCTTCCATGATATCTCTCCTATCCTCTTTTACGCCCACGCTTTTCGGGCAGGGCCCGCTCCGCTTTATCGGGCGTAAAATATGCCCGCAAGGCGCATCTGTCTGATTATAAGGCATTATGCCTGTCATATAATTTTATGATACCACATTTTCCCCTGTTTTACCTGTAATTTAGAATACGGGAGCATTCTTAAATTGAATGATTGGGAAAACGAAAGAAATTCTAAACTTTTATTATTCCCCGTTTCGCTGCCGCCGGTACAGATGAAGGTGGAAAAAAACAAAAGACGCCCGGGGAATGCATTCCTCCCCGCTGCGCCTTTCTCTGTCTTATTCGGAAGTCTTCCGTATATTGGTATCCATCAGCCGGTTAAAGCCAAGCCAGCCGTTATTGTCTCCAGCACCCTTTAATACTTCAATCATGGTCTCCATCTTCGCATCGGTATTATCGGCAAAATTTAAGGCCAGCGCCTCAATCAAGGCCGGCTTTTTGGGAGACCCGTATTCCAGTTCCCCATGATGGGCCAGAATGCAGTGCTTCAGCTCGGAAGCCGTCTTTTCGGGGAAACCGGCAATCGTCCGGATCCTCTCTCCGATCATTTCCGTTCCTATGATGATATGACCCAAAAGCTGTCCGTCATCGGTATAGTCATTTTCCGGAAATGTGGAAAGCTCCCTGGTCTTGCCGATATCGTGGAAAACAGCCGCCGTAATGAGCAGGTCCCGGTTGATGAAGGGATAGAAGCCGGCGTAATAATCGCACAGCTTCACCACGCTCAAGGTATGCTCCAGCAGACCGCCTACAAATCCGTGATGAACGCTTTTTGCCGCGGAATGGAACTGAAACGCCCTGGCAAAAGCAGGATCCTCTGCAAAGAAGCTTTCCAAAAGCTTCCTTAAATAAGGATTTTTCACGGTCCGGATAAAGCCCAGAAGTTCTTCATACATGAGCCCGATATCCTTGGAGGACACCGGAAGGTAATCGCCAGGGACAAATTCTCCATCCCCGGCTTTTCGGATCCGTTTGATATTTAACTGGTTGGAATTCTGGAATACGGTAACATCTGCATCTATGTATACATAATCCAGAGTTTCAAAATTCCCGACTCCCGGAGAACCAAGATCCCATATCTTCGCATCAACCGTGCCGGTCTTGTCCTGCAGGATCAGGTTTCCATACTCTTTTCCCGACTTGGTAAGGGCAATCTGCTTATTCTTACATAAATACACATCTGAAACATGCATTCCTTCCCGGAATGATTCAACATACTTCATTCTTTTCCTCCATATTCTAGCCTAAGGCAACAAGGAAGCCAGGAAGATCACCTGGCTCCAATGGTTACCTGATATTGAATCTCTTTATATTCTTCTCTTCCATTACGGGAAACAGTCACAGGTATGACATCTCCCGGCTTGGAATCTTCCAGCACGACCTGAAAGTCCTTCATGGTAACAATGGTTTCATCTCCCATCGCTGTTATGATGTCACCGCTCTGGATCCCCGCATTATATGCAGGCCCGTCTGCATTCACATCTACGACATAAACACCCAAAGGCATGCCGCTGCCGTTCATGACGGCACTTACCTCCTGCCCCTTGATCCCAAAGTAAGGAAATGCCACGCCGTTGCTCATCTTTCCCAGGATGCTCTTATAATCAGATATGGCCATGGCTGCTGTCATGTCCTTGCTGCTGTCATTCTTATAATCATCCGTTACCCAGCCGATGATCTGTCCGGCCGTGTTCATGAGGAATGTGCCGGTTCCGGCATTCCCCTTCACATCCGAATACAGGATACGTGTGATGCCATCTGTGATCTGGACATTTTTTGTAATATACGATATAAATCCATAACCTACCGAGTGGACCATGCCGGCAGGGCTGCCGATGGCTACGACCAGATCTCCCTGCTTTACGGAATAGGAATTTCCAAGCTCAATGGCTCTCACTTCCTCTAACAGGGCTCTTCCTAAGTCCGCTGTGGAAACGCTGACTATGGCCATGCCGGAAAGCTTATCGGTCTGTTTGATGGTCCCCGAGACCTCCGTACCGTCAGAAAATACCACACGGATCGCTTCCGCATCTTCCACCGACGCTTCCGGTGTCAGCACCAGAAGTTCCTGGTTGGCAGAGGCGATGATCACCCCGGCGAACAGGCTGGAGTTCTCCACCGGATTATTAAACCAGTCCGTCTGGGTCTTTACGGAATGAACCGTCACGATCCCTTTATCTGCCTTTTGAACCACAGACTTAAGGCTTCCATACAGCGTATTTAAATCATCTACGGAAAAGGGATACTTCTCCATAGCGGACTTTAATAATTCTTCTATCGGTTCTGTTTCAGCCGCCGCAGTCGCTGTCTCAGCCCCGGAAGGCACTGTCTCAGGCTCATCCTTTGGTATGGTCACCGGAGTGCTTTCCCTGGTGGACTCCTTTGCAAGAAATCTCTCAGCTACAGGTTTGGACACAACAAATGTAACCGCCGCAACAATTCCGAAAATAACCGCAGTCACCAAAAGGCCCAAAGCCCTTTTGAACATATCCCTTTTTGACATGGGCTGCCTCACTATCTTTTCATTGATAAACTGACGGGGTTCCGTCTTTCTATCATCTGGCCCGTTATTTTCCGGCATACTTACCCTCCTTTGCAGAAGACCTAAGTACTATTATAAGGTTCTTCTTTCCTTAATGCAAGAAAAACATACGAAACAGGCTTTTAAAAGGCCGGACAGGGAAATATTTGCTTTTTTCCGCATAATTTCCAGAATTCCAGAAACATTATAACTATCATTTCAAACCAAATCAAGGAGGAATTTTCAATGCCCAATTTAAAAGACAGTGAGACAGCCAAAAATCTTATGCGCGCCTTTGCCGGAGAAAGCCAGGCCAGAAACCGTTACACCTTTGCCGCAGGACAGGCCAGAAAGGAAAGCCTTGCGGTCATTCAGGCGGTTTTTACTTATACCGCCAGCCAGGAAAAAGAGCACGCGGAAATTTTCTACAATCATTTAAAGGAATTAAAGGGAGAAACCATTTTCATTGACGGCGGTTATCCGGTGGATCTATACGATAAGACCCAGGACCTTTTAAAAGCGGCCAGGCATAACGAATATGAGGAATATCAGGATGTCTACAGGCATTTCGCCCAGACCGCAAAGGAAGAGGGCTTTTCCCAGATTGCCGCCTCCTTTTCCATGATTGCTGAGATCGAAAAAGTCCACGGCGACCGGTTCCAGAAATTTGCCGATTTTATGGAAGAAAAAAAGCTTTTCGTATCCGATGTGGAAACCGGCTGGATCTGCTTAAACTGCGGCTTTGTGACACACAGCTTTGAAGCCCCGAAAAAATGCCCGGTCTGCCAGCATGACCAGGGATATTTCATCCGCCTGGAATTATCCCCCTATATGAACTGACAGGAAAAACAACGGAAGGATTGCAGTTTTTGTCCCACATATGCTATACTGTAACCGATACCACCATCACCGGACCATAAGGTTTCTTTCGGTCAAATATTGTAAGAAAGCAGAATTAACAAGGTATAACATATGAATCAGAAAGCACTGAAAACTTTAGAATATCATAAAATCACTGCACAGCTTGCGGAATACGCCTCCTGCGATTCCGGCAGGGAGCTGTGCCGGAATCTGGTTCCTTCCACGGACTACGGTGAGATCGTACAGTCCCAGAGGGAAACAACCGATGCCGCCACAAGGGTGCGTCAAAAGGGCAGCATCTCTTTCGGCGGCGTCAAGGATATCCGGCCTTCCCTAAAGCGCCTGGAAGTGGGAAGCTCCTTAGGGATCGCAGAGATTCTTTCCATCAGTTCCCTTCTTACTGCTTCGGCCCGCGTAAAGGCTTACGGACGCCACGAAGATTCGGAACTGCCGGATGACTCTCTGGAGGAATTCTTCCGGATGCTGGAGCCATTGACCCCGGTCAATACGGAAATCAAACGCTGCATCCTTTCCGAAGAGGAAGTAAGCGACGACGCCAGCCCGGGGCTTCATCATGTAAGGCGGTCCATGAGGGCGGTCAACGATAAAATCCACACCCAGTTAAATTCCATCCTGAATTCCAACCGGACCTATCTTCAGGATGCGGTTATTACGATGAGGGATGGACGTTACTGTCTCCCGGTGAAATCCGAGCATAAAGCCCAGGTTGCCGGCATGGTCCACGATCAGTCCTCTACCGGTTCCACCCTCTTTATCGAACCCATGGCTATCGTGAAGCTTAATAATGATCTTCGGGCTCTGGAAATCCAGGAACAGAAGGAAATCGAGATGATCCTCGCCGATTTGAGCAACCAGCTTGCCCCTTATCCGGATGAACTTATGACTGATTTTGAAACGCTCACCAGACTGGATTTCATATTTGCAAAAGCTGCTTTATCCAGACATTATAACGCCAGTGAGCCCGTATTTAATAAAAGGGGATTCATAAACATCAAGGATGGACGCCATCCTCTATTGGATCCTTCAAAGGTGGTCCCCATAAGCATCCATCTTGGCCGCGACTTTGATCTCCTGATCGTGACCGGTCCAAATACGGGCGGTAAGACGGTTTCCTTAAAGACGGTGGGCTTATTTACCCTGATGGGACAGTCCGGCCTTCATATCCCGGCATTTGACGGGTCTGAGCTGGCGGTGTTTGATGAAGTGTTCGCAGATATCGGGGATGAACAGAGCATTGAGCAAAGCTTAAGCACCTTTTCCGCTCACATGACCAATATCGTCCGGATTCTCGGTCAGGCAGACAGCAATTCCCTCTGTCTGTTCGATGAGCTCGGTGCCGGAACCGACCCTACGGAAGGCGCTGCTCTGGCTATCTCCATCCTGACATTTCTCCACAATATGAAATGCCGGACCATGGCTACCACCCATTACAGCGAGCTTAAGGTATTCGCACTGACAAGTCCGGGGGTGGAAAATGCCTGCTGCGAATTCAACGTGGAGACCCTGCAGCCGACCTACCGCCTTTTGATCGGTGTACCCGGCAAAAGCAACGCCTTTGCCATCTCGAAAAAGCTGGGCCTACCCGATTATATCATTGAAGATGCAAAGACCCATCTGGAAGCCAAGGATGAGACCTTTGAGGACCTGTTGACCCATTTGGAAGAAAACCGGGTCACCATTGAAAAGGAACGGATCCAGATCGAATCCTATAAACGGGAGGTGGAACAGCTAAAGACCAGACTGACCCAAAAGGAAGAACGGTTCGACGAGCGCCGGGATAAGATGATCCGGGTTGCAAAGGAAGAGGCCCAGAGAATTCTCCAGGATGCCAAGGATACGGCGGACCAGACCATCCGTCAGATCAACAGGCTGGCAGCAGATTCCGGCGTAAATAAGGAACTGGAAGCGGAGCGAAGCAGACTGAGAAGCAAGCTTCAGGATGTGGATTCCTCCCTCTCCTTAAAAAAGGACAAAAAACAGCCCGGGAAACGAATTGATCCAGGGAAATTAAAGCTGGGAGACGGTGTAAAGGTCTTAAGCATGAACTTAAACGGGACCGTCAGCTCCCTTCCCAATACCAAAGGCGATTTATACGTACAAATGGGAATCCTCCGTTCACTGGTCAACATTTCGGACTTAGAGCTGCTGCATGAAGAATCTGTCACCGGTCCTGCCGCTGGCAGCGGTTTTAAGAAGACAGGAAGCGGAAGCAGTTCCACCCGCATGTCCAAATCCTTCACCATATCGCCGGAGATCAACCTGATCGGAATGACCACGGATGAGGCCATTCCACAGCTGGACAAATACTTAGACGATGCCTATTTAGCCCATCTTCCACAGGTACGCGTCGTACATGGGCGCGGAACAGGAGCCTTAAAAAATGCGGTGCATAAACACTTAAAGAAACTGAAGTATGTAAAGGAATTCCGGCTTGGAGCTTTCGGCGAAGGGGATTCCGGCGTAACCATTGTTTCGTTTAAATAATTTAAAAATGGGGTCAGCCCCCTTAAGGAAAGGGCCGGACCCCATTTTTAAAAGGAGGATCGATTATGGCAGAAAAACAGCGGATATTGATTGTAGACGATGACAGTAACATCGCGGAATTAATTTCCCTATACTTATTAAAAGAATGCTATGAAACAGAAATCGTGGGAGACGGGGAAGAGGCGCTCCGGGTATTCCCGGATTTCCGGCCGAACCTGGTGCTCTTAGACTTAATGCTTCCGGGCATGGACGGTTACCAGGTCTGCAGGGAGATGCGGTCCCAGTCCCAGGTTCCCATCATCATGCTGTCCGCTAAGGGCGAGGTCTTTGATAAAGTCCTGGGCCTGGAGCTGGGAGCTGACGATTATATGATAAAGCCCTTTGACTCCAAGGAACTGGTAGCCCGGGTAAAGGCGGTTTTAAGGCGCTATCAGACCGCCCCGGCCCCAACAGCTGCCCATACGGACCAGCAGGGGGATTATGTGGAATATCCGGACCTCATCGTCAATCTGACCAACTATTCCGTTATCTATATGGGGCATTCCATTGAGATGCCGCCCAAGGAACTGGAGCTTTTGTATTTCCTGGCCTCTTCTCCAAACCAGGTCTTTACCAGGGAACAGCTTTTAGACCACATTTGGGGATATGAGTACATTGGAGACACCAGAACCGTGGATGTCCACATCAAAAGGCTCCGGGAAAAGATCAAGGATCACGCAGGCTGGGCCCTGACTACGGTCTGGGGTATTGGGTATAAATTCGAGGTGAAGCGTTAAATGACACATTCTCTCTATTACAAATTCATCCTGGGTTATCTGTTATTCGGCCTTCTTGGCTTTGTAACCATTGCTACCTTTTCTTCTGAAATTACAGACCAGTATCTGCTTCGAAAGCAATCGGAATGCCTTTACGACGAAGCCAATCAGATCGCTTCTTCCTACCGGGGCATGTATCAGGGTAAGGACATGAATCTGTCCTCTTCCTACCCTGAGCTGGTAAAGGAAGCCAGGTATCTGCACGCTCAGATATGGATTGTAGACCGGCAGGGAAAAGTGGTGGCAGACAGCGAACAGCCGGATAAAGAAGGGCAGATCATCGAAAACTTCGATCCTACCTTTATGGGCAACAAATCCTATACCATCGGCAATTACTACAACCAGTTTTCCTACGACGTTTTAAGCGTCCATGCGCCCATTACCGGTAATTATACCACCCATGGCTACATCGTGATCCACCTGCCGTTATCCTATTTAAAATCGGAGCGGGATGGGATTTTAAACATCGTATACCTTACATCGGCGGTGGTGTTCGGCCTTTCCTTAATCATTCTCCTTGTATTTACAAAGAATGTTTATTTCCCTCTTAAGAAGATCACAGCAGGAGCCAACGAATACGCCCAGGGGAATTTAACGCATCACATTGCGGTGAATACAAGAGATGAAATGGGTTATCTGGCAGCCACATTAAACTATATGTCCGACGAAATCAATAAAATGGAGGAATATCAAAAAACATTTATCGCCAACGTCTCTCATGACTTCCGCTCTCCCTTAACTTCCATCAAAGGCTATCTGGAAGCAATCCTTGACGGAACCATTCCGCCGGAAATGCATGAGAAATACTTAAACCGGGTCATTTCGGAGACAGAGCGGCTAAATAAGCTGACCCAGGGAATGCTGACTCTCAATTCCCTGGACTGCAAAGGATATTTAAAACGCACCAATTTTGACATTAACCGGGTCATCAAGGATACTGCAGCTTCCTTTGAAGGAACCTGCAGTGAAAAAAATATCTTCTTTGATCTGACTTTTTCCGACGGCATCCAGATGGTTTATGCGGACATTGGTAAGATCCAGCAGGTCCTCTACAATCTGATCGACAATGCCATCAAATTCAGCCATGCAGATTCCACCATCTACATACAGGCTTCGGGAAAGTATGAAAAGATATTTATTTCCATCAAGGATACGGGGATCGGCATCCCCAAGGACAGCTTGAAGAAGATCTGGGAGAGATTTTATAAGACGGATCTATCCAGGGGAAAGGATAAGAAGGGGACCGGGCTGGGCCTTGCCATTGTCAGGGAAATCATACAGTCCCACGGAGAAAATATTGATGTAGTGAGCACGGAAGGGGTAGGCTCGGAATTCATCTTCAGCCTGCCGAAATCCACGAATTTATAGCATTGCCCGGCAAATTCCGTAATCTATTTATTATAATTAAATTTATCTGAATCAATTTAAGCCATACAAAGGAGAAATTTACATGAAACCTGCTAACAGAAAAAAGTTATTTTTATGTCTGGGACTTCTATTTGCACTGATTTTTACTTTACTGTTTGTTGTCCTGAATGTTTTTGTATACCGTACCGCGAAACAGCTGTCAAAAGCAAACAAAGAACCGGCCCCCCTGTCCCAGAATGCTGCCGAGATTGAGGTATCTGAATCCCAGACGGAGGAGACGGAAAACGTGGAAATGCAGACGGTGGGCACCGGGGAATTCGGGTATGTCACAGTACCGGATACATGGATGAAGTTTACCGATTTAGACGGCGGAACCGATTTTCAATACTCCAACCCCCAGGGCACCTCTATCATCACTATGAACACCTTTTCCTTTGATGATCTGACAGAAGAACAAAAAAGCCAGGTCGATTTAGAGTCCGCCGCGCAAAGTGTGTGGTACAATCTGGAAAACAACCAGGTTTCCGGTATCGAAGGTGCGAGGGTCACATTGGGACCGTATGATGCCTTGCAGATTTACGGGTACTTTACCAGCGAAGACTATGGCCTGGAAAGCGGCATTGTATGCTGGGTATTCGAAAGCAGCGATGGGGTATTCCATTATGTTGCCGCTGAGGCGGCTTTGGACGATCTTATGGATGTTGTCTCTTATGTTGAGGACTCCTATACTCTGACTCCACCGGAAGCATAAAAAGCTTCCGGACATTATGGGCTGTTTACAGCCGTTTTACTGCATCCATGGCCAGCACAGACCGTTCGCATTCCTCTGCATCCAGGGTAATCTGCCAGCACAACGGACTTCCCTTCATATGCTCTGCCGCATAGCTGAGACCGTTGGTCCTCTCATCTAAAAACGGGCGGTCTATCTGGTTGGGATCTCCAAGAAGAATGATTTTCGTTCCCTTCCCGGCACGGGTGATGATTCCCTTGACCTGATTGGGAGTCATATTCTGCGCTTCGTCAATGATCAGATAGGTCTTAACAAACGAACGCCCCCGGATAAAATTAAGGGCTTCCGCCTTGATCAGTCCCCGTCCAAATATTTCCTCTATTTTCCCTTTAAGCTCTTCTTCATTCTCATAACGCTTTTCTTCATTGGAATCGATCAGCTGTTCCAGGTTGTCAATCACCGGCCGCATCAGGGGAGAAATCTTTTCCTGCTCATCCCCCGGAAGGAAACCGATGTCGGAATCAAACTGGGCATTGGGACGGCTTATCATAATCCGGCGGTACTCTCCTGAGGGGTTGTTCAGCAGCTTTTCCAATCCAACGGCAAGAGAGTAAAAGGTCTTTGCGGTTCCGGCCATACCTTTGATTATCACCAGAGGCGCCGTCTCCGATGGCTGCATTAAGGCTTCCTGAAGAAAATACTGGCCTGCATTTCTGGGAGCTACCCCGTAGGGTTTGCTTTTCCCGTAATCCAGCGGTACGATCCTGCTGCCATTTACACGGCCTAAAACCGTCTTTTTGGTAGATTGGTCTGCCTTTAGAATGACGAATTGGTTCTCACATAAAGCAGGCGTACTGCGTATCCCTGACTCGTTGGTTATATACACACTTTCTGTGGATATTCCCTTTTTCTTAAACTCTTTGAAGCTCTCCTCCGGAGCATAAGCTTCTATCCTGCCTGAATACTGCTCATCCCCCTCTGAAACCTGTTCCGTGGTAAAATCCTCTGCCCGGATGCCGATGATCTGAGCCTTGATGCGTAACAGAATGTCCTTGGTCACCAGAATCACTTCGCCTTCCAGGCCCTTGCAGACCTTGAGAATGCGGTTATCCATCTTTTCATCCGGCAGATCAGGCGGCAGCTTGACATCTACAAAGTTTTTCTCTACCCGAAGGATTCCCCCATTCTCCAACTCCACCCCGGTCAGCAGATCGCCCTTATGACGGAGCTGTTCCAAAAGCCGTATGGCCTTTCTGGCATTGGCCCCCTTTTCCCCTTCCGCCTTTTTTAAATGATCCAGCTCTTCTAAGACCACCACCGGAAGCACCACCCGGTTATCCTCAAAGCAAAGCAGGGCATAAGGGGCCTGAATCAGTACATTTGTATCTACCACATAGGTTTTTATCATTTACCGGACTCCTTTTCCATTTTCAGAAACTGTGTTTCTGTGAAATGATTATATCCCAGGATCCTGTCTTCTGTTACCACGTTTCGGTAAAGACGATGTAAAAAATGGGGTATATTTATGGAAATTTCAGGACTTCCTGGCTCCTTCTTCCTCATTCTCCCCCGGATGGATGAACTCCCCCTTCAGAAGCTTCTTTATGGACCAGCCTGCCAGCAATGTACCAACTGTAAAAAATATTG
The DNA here is from genome assembly GCF_900155545.1 of Clostridium sp. Marseille-P2415. Taxonomy (GTDB): domain Bacteria; phylum Bacillota; class Clostridia; order Lachnospirales; family Lachnospiraceae; genus Lacrimispora. The sequence goes on along the minus strand of NZ_LT732526.1, from coordinate 4,146,246 downwards.
CCATGCACAGCAGCCGGATCAGATTCCTTCCTCCGGCTGACACCGTAATCTCCGGCATCAGCTGGTATGCCAGATAAACCAGATAAACACCTCCTGCCAGCCTCATCATCAATGTGATCTGGGCCGGGCAGGATGGTCCCCTCTCCTGATTCTTACTCATTTTTAACCTCCTCATTTCTCACCCCGACAAAAGTCCCTTTCCTCCGGTCATTTTTTCCTTTTTGACAGCAAGTCTACGGTAACCGCCCCTAACAGTACAGCACCTTTTACAATCTTCTGAATATCGGTAGACCAGCCATAAAGGGACATGCCGTTATTCAGGATCCCCATGATAAACGCACCCACTACGGCGCCGATGATGGTACCCACGCCGCCGGTCGTGGCCGCGCCGCCGATATAGCAGGATGCAATGGCATCCATTTCAAACTGATCGCCGGCCTTGGGGGTCGCGGAGGCATTCCGGGCTGACAAAACAATCCCGGCCACCGCACACAGGATCCCCATGTTGGTATATACCCAGAAAAACACCTTATCCGTGTTGATACCGGAAAGCTTCGCTGCCTTTGCGTTGCCTCCCAGCGCATAGATCTGGCGTCCTGCCACAGTCTTGCTTGTAATAAAATGATACAGGGCTACCAGAGAGCCCATGATTACCAGTACAAACGGAATGCCGTTATAGCGTGCCAGCTTATAGAAGAAAAACCAGACGATGAGCAGGATCACGCCTATTTTTAAAACAGTCTGCCACAGGGGATTGACCGGGAAATCATATTTCTTCTTTGTTTTAATGCTTTTTATTTCGGATAAGATAATGAGCGCAAAAGCAGCCAGTGCCGCTGCTATGGATACCAGGTCCAGGGTTCCTCCCCCAAAGGAAATCTTGGCGGTCGGAAGAAATCCGGCACCTATGTAGGTATAATTTGTCGGAAGGGGACCTTTTGTCTGAGCCTTTAACAGCGTGTATGTGAGTCCGCGTCCCATCAGCATGGTAGCCAGCGTCACGATAAACGGAGGAATGGAAAGCCTGGAAACAAAGACCCCGACAAACATGCCGGACAGCGTGCCGATGGCCAGCGCTGCCAGGATGGCCACCCACATGCTTGTTTTGTAATCCACGATCATGATACCCACTGCCGCTCCGCAGACCGCAACAATGGAGCCTACCCCCAGATCGATGTTGCCGGTCAGCACGCAAAGCAGCATGCCAACTGCCAGAATGACGATATAGCTGTTCTGCATGATTAAGTTGTTGACGTTTGCAGGGGACATATTCTTTCCGCCTGTCATGACCGCAAAAATAAGGAATACTGCAATAAGAGCCAGTACCATGCCGTACTGCTTCATGTTAATATTAACCGTTTTCTTCTTATCCATCTCTATTCTTCCTTTCCGTTATCTGCCATAATGCATTTCATAATCTTTTCCTGGGACACTTCTTCACGGGACAGCTCACCGGAAATGTGCCCTTCATTAATGACATAAATCCGGTCGCAGGTACCGATAATCTCCTGAAGTTCAGATGAAATCACAATAATCGCCTTACCGGCTTTCGCCAGGTCATTGATTACACAGTATATCTCGTATTTTGCTCCAATGTCGATCCCGCGCGTAGGCTCATCTAAGATCAGCACCTCCGGCTGGGTCAGCATCCATTTGGCAAGCACCACCTTCTGCTGGTTCCCGCCGGAAAGAGAGCTGACCGTCTGGTTAATGGAATTGGATTTTACATTGATTCTTTTTTTATATTCTTCCGCGGACAGATTTTCAGCGTTGCTGTTGACGATTCCTCTCCTGGAGAAGAAGTTGCGAAGGGCTGCCAGGGTCATATTCCCCCTGACGCTGTCGATCAGGATGAGACCGTAATTCTTTCGGTCTTCCGATACATAAGCCAGCTTATTATTAATGGCATCCTTTACATCCTTTATCAGGACCTGCTTTCCGTTTATTTTAATGGTTCCGCTTATTTTCTGTCCATAGGACCTTCCGAAAAGGCTCATGGCCAGTTCCGTTCTGCCGGCCCCCATCAGTCCGGCAAATCCCACCACTTCGCCGGCCCGCACATGAAAGGACACATCTTTGATCACCTGCCGCCCCGGATCATCGGGATGATATACGTTCCAGTTTTCTACTTCAAAAATGTTATCTCCAGGCTCACAATTCCGTTCCGGATAACGGTTCGTCAGTTCCCGGCCTACCATGCCTTTTATGATCCGGTCCTCACTGATATCGTCTTTTCCCTTTTCCAGTGTCTCAATGGTCCTTCCATCCCGGATCACGGTGATGGAATCCGCCACATAACTGATCTCATGGAGCTTATGGGAAATCATGATACAGGTGATCCCATGCTTCTTTAAATCCAGCATGATGTTTAAAAGGCGCTTGCTTTCCTCATCGTTAAGTGCTGCGGTAGGTTCATCTAAGATTAACAGCTCAACCTGCTTTGCCATGGCTCTCGCAATCTCTATGAGCTGCTGCTTTCCGACCCCAAGGCTGCTTACCTGGGCATTTAAGTTTTCATTCTCAAGCCCCACCTTTACAAGCATTTCCTGGGCGCGCTTATGGGTTTTGGTCCAGTCGACCACCCCTTTTGCCAGTGTCTGTTCATTTCCCAGGAACACATTTTCTGCCACGGACAGATAAGGGCTTAACGCCAGTTCCTGATGAATGATCACGATCCCTTTCGCCTCACTCTGTTTAATGCTGTGAAACTGGCATACATTCCCATTGTAAACGATATCGCCGCTGTAAGTCCCATAGGGATAGACCCCTGAAAGTACATTCATCAAAGTCGATTTCCCGGCTCCGTTTTCCCCGCAGAGCGCATGGATTTCGCCTCGCTTCACCTTGATATTCACATCGTCCAGAGCCTTTACCCCGTAGAACTCTTTGGTGATATGATTCATCTCCAAGATATAATCGGACATCTTTCCAACTCCTTTTCTTTTTCACGTTACACGGAAACAGGCGGCGGCTTTCACGCCGCCGCCTGTTTGCATGCTCCTGCTACTTTGACAGCTGTTCTTCCGTATAATAACCGCCGTCAATAATAATTTCCTTATAATTATCTTTATCGACCGCAACCGGAGTACACAGATAAGACGGAACCACGATTTTACCGTTGTTGTACTGTTCGGTATCGTTGATTTCCGGCTTTGCTCCTTCCAACACCGCCTGAACCATGGTCACACATTTCTCAGCCAGCAAACGGGTGTCTTTGTAAATGGACATGGTCTGAAATCCGGAAATAATGTTCTTGGTTGCCATCAGCTCTGCATCCTGACCGGTCACAAGCGGCCAGTCTACGCCCACTTTATAGCCTGCACCTTCAAGGGCTGCTTTACAGCCGTAAGCAAACCCATCAAATGCGGTCGCACAGATATCCAGTTTCTTGTCTGCATAGAAACCCGTCAGATAGTTCTCACAGTTCTGCTGTGCTGTTTCCTGAGACCATCTTAAAATACAGGTATCCTCAAAAGAGGTACGGCCGGATTCACATACCAGGGTTCCGTCATCCAGATACGGCTTGAGCACTTCCATCAAACCGTTGTATAAGAACAATGCGTTGTTATCATCCGGAGAGCCCATGAAAAACTCAATGGTATAGGATTTACCTTCCGCTTTGGCCTTGTCCAGTTCTTTCGTATCTTTTATGTACTCGCCGATCGCAGTGCCGACCCCTTTATTATCAAAAGTCGCATAATAGGAAACGGCATCCGTGTCCATCAGCAGACGGTCATATGCAATGATCGGAATGCCGGCGTTCTTTGCCTGTTCCTCTGCATTGACCAATGCCGAAGAATCGATGGAAGCTATGACCAGACATTTCACCCCGGAGGCAATCATGTTTTCAATCTGCGAAACCTGCATCTGTACATCATCCTCGGCGTACTGTAAGTCCACCTCGTAACCAAGCGCCTCCAATTGTTTCTTCATGTTGGCGCCGTCGTTGATCCAGCGCTCCGAGGACTGGGTGGGCATGGCTACACCGACCTTTTCTCCGCCTCCGGCCGCTTTCGCTGCTTTTGCAGCTGCAGTATCCGCTGCAGTTCCGTCTGCCGATTCTGTCGTTACACCTGACGCTTCTGTTGAAGATGCTGTGGTGGCTGCAGTCTGGGAGCCACTGCAGCCAGCCAGTGCAGACGCTGCAAGTACGGTTCCAAGGATGACACTAAGAATTCTCCGTTTCATATTTTTTTACCCTCCTATGGCAAATTTTTTGTATATACAATTTACGCTTTGCGTAAATATGCATTTTGTTTAATTTAACATATCTTGTCGATTTTAACACTTTTCATATGTAATAATGTCGAATTTTATACAGTTTTATTATATATTTTTTGTTTAATTTTACCAATATTTTATAAGGTCAACTATATATTTATACCACTATTTTGTCAACACATATTTCACATTTTTCCTTTTCCGTTAAGCTGTACATACAACCGGCAAGGAATTTCTCATATAAAAAGCTCTGACTTCATGGAAAATTCACTCCCCGCCAGAGCCTGTGATAAATTGAAAACACAAAAAATGAGGGACAGAATATCTAAAATATTCTATCCCTCATTTTTTATTCCTTCCAATGCAGATGATGCAGTTCGCCCTGCATGGTCATACGTTCAAACCCGTTCTGCCTCAAGGCCTCATAAAGTACAATGGAAACAGAGTTGGACAAGTTTAAGGATCTGATATCTCCCCACATGGGGATCCTGACACAACGTTCCTGGTTTTCCAGAAGGATCTCTTCCGGAATTCCCGCACTTTCCTTCCCGAACATCAGGAAACAGTCCGGCTCATACTTCACATCGGTATACACATGAAGCCCCTTTGTCGTAGCCATATAGATCCTGGCTCCGGGATTCCGGTCCAGAAAATCCTGATAATCGCTGTACACCGTCACATCAAGCTTATCCCAGTAATCAAGACCTGCCCTCTTGATCAGTTTATCATTCAGTTTAAATCCCAGAGGCTCGATCAAATGCAGCTTTGTATCCGTTGCCACACAGGTCCGGCCAATGTTTCCGGTATTGGCCGGCATCTCCGGTTCCAGTAATACGATATTCATATCCTTTACGCCTTTCCATCCAGTTTCTTAATAAAGCGGTCGATGCGGCCCAGGGCTTCTTTCAGATTTTTCAGGGAATAGGCATAGGATATACGCAGATAACCTTCTCCGCAGTTCCCAAATGCCGTCCCCGGAACAACTGCCACCTTTTCTTCCCGCAGCAATCTGGTAGCAAACTCATCGGAGGTCATGCCGAACCGCTTGATGCTGGGGAACGTATAAAACGCTCCATAGGGCTCAAAACACTCCAGGCCCATCTCTTTAAATGCATGCATCAGATAACGCCTTCTCTGGTCATAAGATTCCCTCATCACCTGGACATCCTTATCTCCGTCACGGAGAGCCGCTATTGCAGCATACTGGCTGGTAGTGGGCGCACACATGATGGCAAACTGATGGATCTTTAACATCTGCTCCAGAATGACCCGGGGGGCAGCCGCATAGCCAAGCCGCCAGCCGGTCATGGCATAGGATTTGGAAAAACCGTTAATCAGTACGGTACGGTCCTTCATGCCAGGAAACGATGCAATGGTAGTATGGTCACCTCCATAGGTAAGCTCCGCATAAATCTCATCGGAAATAACGAACAGATCCTTTTCCAAGACGATTTTAGCGATCTCTTCCAGCTCTTCCGCTCCCATGACCGCTCCGGTCGGGTTATTGGGAAAGGGAAGCACCAGAACCTTTGTCTTCGGCGTAATCTTCTCCAGCAGCTTTTCCGCGGTCAGGCGGAACTGGTCTTTTGCTTCTAAGTCAATGGTGACGGGGATGCCGTTTGCCAGAATGGTACAGGGAACATAGGAAACATAACTGGGCTGCGGAATCAGAACCTCGTCACCAGGGTCTAACATGGCCCGGAGAGCGATGTCGATCGCTTCACTGCCGCCCACAGTCACCATAACTTCATGGTCCGGATCATATGTAACTTCAAAGCGCCGGCTCAAATAGTTACATATTTCAACCTTTAATTCCCTTAAACCGGCATTGGAGGTATAAAAGGTCCGTCCCTTTTCCAGAGAATAAATACCTTCCTCCCGGATATGCCAGGGCGTATCAAAATCCGGCTCTCCTACGCCCAGGGAAATGGCATCCTTCATTTCACTGACTATGTCAAAAAATTTACGGATTCCGGATGGCGGAATCTCTACGATTCGATCTGATAACGGGTTTCTCACGGAGTAATCAACATCCTTTCATCCGGCGTCTCTTCAGCAAGAATGGTGCCATGGTCTTTGTATTTTTTAAGAACAAAATGGGTTGCCGTGCTTAATACCGATTCCATTGGGGACAACTTTTCCGAAACAAACTGGGCCACCTGTCTCATGGTCTTTCCCTCGATAAATACGGTAAAATCAAAAGCACCGGACATCAGATAGACCGCATTTACTTCGCTGTACTGATAAATACGCTCCGCAATCTTGTCAAACCCCATTCCTCTCTGCGGGGTTACCTTAACCTCAATGAGAGCCACAACCTTTTCATCGCTGGTGTTATCCCAGTTAATCAGGGTATGGTAACCGCATATGATGTGTTCCTTTTCCATTTCGGCAATTTCATTGGCAATGGCGGCCTCACTTTCCCCTAAAAGAACTGCCAGGTCCTTTAAATCGATTCTGCTGTTTTTCTCAATGATTGCCAATATCTTTTCTCTCATATCCTTACCTCCTGTTTCATTTTTAAGGAAGTCCGATTCGCCCTGCGGCTCATCGAACGGCTGATGATGCCAAAACCTTATGAAGCTCATCCCCGGCCGGCCGGTCCAGAAAGCCAATGCTTTCTCCATGGTCAATGATCCGCTTGATGCCGCCCGTTACTTTTCCGATTACAGTGGCATGAATTCCCTGCTCCTTTAAAGCACATACCAGGTCTCCTCCGTTATCCGCCGTCAGAAGCAGACAGCCGGCCGAGAAAAGGCGGTACGGATTCATGTCGTACCGCTCACAGATCTCTATGGTTTCCTGCTTAACCGGGATCTTTCGCAGGGAAAACCGGATTCCCATCATGTAAGCTCCGGACAGATCCCAGAGGGCTTTTAAAACCCCGCCCTCTCCTGCCGGTTCACATTCGGATGCACCAAATTCCTTCCACCGCTCTAAATTTCCTTCCAGGATGATGTCATCACTTTCTAAAATCCGGTCCACATAATCCCTGGAAAACCATTGATACAATTCTTCTTTTTTATTTTTTACGGTTTCTACCGTTCCGGAGAGCCCGGCATATCCTGCTACGACAAGATCCTGCCCCGGCCTTACGGTTCCGGTATTCTCCCTTTCGATCCGTCTCATGCTGTTTCCCGCCTACACTCCCGGTCCTGCCGGTGCTGTAACCTCTCCCGGTCCCTGGACCGTACCAGGATCAATGACCCCGCTTTCCACCGGTTCTGTTGCTGCCGGCGCTGTTGCTGCCGGTTGTGTTTCCACCGGCTGCACGGGAGTCTCGACCGGTTCGGCAACCGCAGGAGCCGCAGGGCCGACTTTAATGATGGCCTTGGATGGATTATAGGTATCGGTATGGAGAAGCTCCCGGCTCTGCTCCACACCATCGACATAAACAATCTTCCACAGCCTGGATTTCATTCCCTTGTGTGCGGATTGAACCTGCTTTCTGGCTCCCGGAGCCATGGCCGGATCCACAACTTCCTTCGGTGCACCCGGGTCCGTAACGCTCAGAGTCTCAGAAACGAACTCAAAGGTCCGGTTCGCCGGCCTTGTCTCCCTGCCATATATGGTAAAGGTAAGATTTTTACCTGAAGTATAGCCTTCCACATAAATAGGAGTGCTGTAATTGTTGGTAAACTTGATGTCCTTATACGTACCGGCAATGGCCGCATCTTCCGACGGCTTTACATATCCCACCACCATGGAATGGTTCTGTCTCTGGTCGACGGAAAGCTCTGCCCGGAGCACAGCATTATAAAGGGTCGTGGCAATCTGGCATACACCGCCTCCTACGCTGTCCACCACCTGGCCGTTTTCATAGGCCGCTGCAGTGGCATAACCATTGGCCACTGTAAACGGATGCATGCACTCGTAACCCGACAGTGTCTCTCCGGGCATCAGTACACGGCCATTGATCTTGCCGGAACCTACCTGCAGGTTCTTTGACCTGGATGCCCCGCTGGATGAAAAGCTGGTTGAAAAAGTTCCCAGAACATCCTGAATGGTAGCCAGATCCTCTGTGGTAATTCCGGGCTTTACCTCGGCCACGACCGCATTGGCAGTTACCGGCTCCTTTAAACCGTTTGCAAGGGCCGCGTCAAGAGCCTGCTTTGTAGCCGCAACATCCACAGTTTTACCAATGGCGGATGGAGTCACAACGAATGCGCCATTTTGTCTGGTAATGGAAGCATTCCTGGGTTCTGTCACCGCAGGAGCGCATTTTTCCGCAACAAAGGCTGCCACTCTTTCCTCATCAAGAGCTGTCTCCAGCGGAATGATGACATGATTCTGTTCGATGTCCTTTTTATTTAAGTAGCGCTTGATTAAGTTACCCCCCTGCCAGGCTGATGCGGCTTCAGACACAGCCTCCGGATTACTCCAGTGGAATCCCAGTTCTTTTGCCGTAGTCTCCACGGGCTGTCCGTCAACTACCAATGTTATCTTCTGGTTCTCCATTTCGTTTACCAGGCTCTGTATCTTCTGACTGGCCTCTTCTTCTGTCATACCTCCCAGATTATATTCCCCGACATAAATCCCATCCGGAAGCGTATCAGCCATAACATATGCCGGAGAGAGAAATCCAATTCCCGCCGCCAGCACCACTGCTGCCAGGCTCATGGACAATGTTTTCTTTTTCATATTCATTCCTCATGCTCTACTGTGTCTGTATGATGTCGATCCAATCCCCCCCTATGGCCTACATGAAACTCAGCATCATAGGAAGTACCATAGCAACGATCAGCAAAATTACAACAACGATCAAAACTGCCGATAAAAATTTTCTGTTGTTTTTATTGTTAAAGTTTATCATTTTGTATCACCTCTCTTATATTCTTCCATACTGTGCTATGATTTTATCCGTGATTCTTGATATTTCATTTTTGGATAAATGTTCCGTTTGCACAGATAAAACTATTTTATGATATTTTAATAAATCCTGCAAGTGTTCTTTTTGCCTTTTTGAGGCGGGCTGTTCCTTTTTCACCTTGTAAATCAGAGCCTGGGGAGCAAATGCATCCGGCGCTTCCTCACCATACCGTTCTGCCATTTTCCGGTAAAGCAGATGGGCAGCTTTTGAATCTGCAAGCGCCCGGTGGCTCAAGCCTTGTTCCACTCCGAAATACCCGCAGGCTGCCTTTAAATTTTTCCTTTCTTCCGGAGGCATAAATTTTCTGGCAAGCTTTAACGTATCAATCCCCTGCCGTTCAAAGCCGCGGCCATTGTTCACCGCAGCCCTCTTTAAAAAACTGTAATCGAAAATCACATGATGACCGAGAATGGGCAGTTTTCCTGCAAAATCCAAAAAGCCGCCGATCACCTCCCCGATCCCGGGCGCCGCCTCCACTTCTGAGTCCCCGATACCGGTAAGCATCACCACCCGTTCTTCCAGCTTCCGGTAAGGGTTTACAAAGGTCTCATAAATATCCGTCACCTGTCCGTCAATGACCCGCACTGCTCCGATTTCAATGATCTTATCCCGCTTTGGATCAAGACCGGTGGTTTCTAAATCCACCGCAACATAGGATGATACCACTTTAAGCTTTCCCTCCCTTAACCTGTAGCTCACAGGCGCTTGGGCATAATTCCCGTAAAAAGCACTCCCTGCACCTTGGATTTCTTGCAGCGCAGATGGACCTTCCAAGGGTAATGATCTGGATATTCCATAAGATCCAATGCTCTTTGGGAAGCACCTTCATCAGCTCATATTCAATTTTTTCCGGATCCTCTTCCTTTGCAAACCCCAGCTTTCCGGATATCCGTTTTACATGGGTATCCACCACGATGCTGGGTTTGTGATAGATGTTTCCCCGGATGACATTGGCGGTTTTACGCCCCACTCCTGCCAGGGAAGTCAGTTCTTCCATAGTCTCCGGCACTTCACCGTCAAATCTTTCCACCAGGTCCCTGCAGCAGGATATGATGTTTTTTGCCTTCATATGATAAAAGCCAAGGGAGTGGATATCCTGCTCCAATTCCTTTAAATCTGCTTCGGCAAGCTTCTGAGGAGAATCATATTTCTTAAATAAGTCGGCTGTCACCAGATTCACCCTGGCATCGGTACACTGGGCGCTTAAAATGACTGCCACCAAAAGCTGCCATGGGGTTTCATGGCTTAAATAACATACATATTCGGTTCCATATTCCCGGTCGAGAGCTTCAAGTACCTTTAATACCCGGGCTTCCCGCTCCGCTTTTGTTTCTTTCCCTGTCATTCATTCCTCCATATGCCAATCACATAATCCGCTGCATTATGGGATAAGGCATCCCGTTTTTTGTAATCGAAAAGTACCGCTCTTCCGTCCCGGAACACCTCAATGTGAGCCATCTTTATAAGCTGTCTGGCTTCATACCCGTCGTACCCTTCCTTCAGATACCGGAAGGAGGCCGCTTCCGACGCGAAAAAGGCTCTCACCTGGTCTTTAAAGGGCTCCTGATCTGCCGCAAAGGGCGGGCGGCTTTTTAAATTTTCTCTTAAATAGAGATCATATACAAGAAGGTCCCGGAACAGGGGAAGTTTTTCCGGTACCATAAGCCTTATGAACTGTTCCAGTATTTCGTACCGGGCCATCCGGCTGTGGCTGATGCCTATAAGTCCCTGTTTATCATAATATTCAGCCAGGGCCTCAAACATATCAAAAGGTGTTTCAAATTCCTTACAAAGTTCGTTCATGGTCATTCGGAACTGGCCGCTGTTTCCATAAACCTCCAGCATTTCTTCCAGGACCTTTAATTTAAGGATCTCGCCGTAGCTGAGCCATCTGGTGGACAGCACCTCGTAAGGCGGCTTTTGTTTGAACTTCACACCGTATTCCTCTGCCTTCTCCGCCATAAGAGAACCCTTAAGTACTTTTAAGAATCCCAGCTGAAGCTGCTCCGGTTTCATCTCATAGACCTCGTTAAAGGAATTTCGGAAGCTTTCGTAGTTTTCATAAGGGAGTCCTGCAATTAAATCAAGATGCTGATGGATGTTCCCGAAACGGTTGATCCGTGCCACAGTTTTTTTTAAAAGCTCTAAGTCCATGGTCCGCCGGATCTCCTTTATGGTTTCCGGATTGGTGCTCTGCACCCCGATTTCAAGCTGGATCAGCCCCGGCCTCATACGGGACATGAGCTCCAGTTCTTCTTCCTTTAGCAGATCCGCAGAAATCTCGAAGTGAAAATTGGTCACTCCGTTGTCATGTTCCATGATATGGCGCCAGATATCCATGGTGTGTTTCCTGCTGCAATTAAACGTCCGGTCCACAAACTTCACCTGAGGGACCCGGTTTTCAAGGAAAAAATCCAATTCCTTCAAAACCAGTTCCGTATCCCGGAAGCGTACCGACTTATCCAGTGAAGAAAGGCAATAGCTGCAGGAAAAAGGGCAGCCCCGGCTGCTTTCGTAGTAAACAATGCGGTTCTCAAAACCGGAAAGCTCTTTATATAAGAAGGGAATGGAGCTCATATCCACAACTGTCTTTAAAGGATTTGAGATTACAGCTCCTTCTTTATTCCTCACCGCCACTCCGTCTATGCGGTCAAAGGACGGCCTGTTCCGTTCCAGATAGCAGCGAACCACCTTTAAAAAGGTTTCCTCGCCTTCCCCCATCATGATCCCGTATACCTCCGGTTCCCGGCAGAGGATTTCGGCAGCGTCATAAGACACCTCAGGACCTCCCAGCCAGATCTCCGCATGAGGGAGAACCTTCGGAAGGTCCCGGACCAGTTCCAAAACGTAAGCAATGTTCCAGATATAGCACGAAAATCCCACTGCATCCGGTTTCCGGCTGTAAATATCCTTTAATATTTCATCCGGCTGATTGTTAATGGTATATTCCATGGTCTCAATCTGAAACCTTCCGTCTTCCAATTCCGGTTCCTTTCCATGGGTTTCCGCATAGGCTTTTAAGCTGTAAATGGCAGGATTGGAATGGATGTATTTGGCATTGAGAGCCGCCAGCAGAAATTTCATGTTAAACCTCGATTTCTATTTTTCTTCCGGAGGGCTGATACTGGTAATACCGGACCCCCGCCGCATTCAGCATCCGCTTGGAAGCATTGACAGACGGGGTCCCCTCGTATTTGTCCGAGCCGTATACAACGGTTTTGATCCCGGCCTGTATGATGGCCTTGGCACATTCATTGCAGGGGAACAGCGTTACATAAAGCTTGCTGCCTTCCAAGCTTCCTCCCCTGTAATTAAGGATAGCATTTAATTCACTGTGAGTGGAATAGAAATATTTGGCATTGTAAGGGTCATCCTGTTCATGCTCCCTGCCCCAGGGAAATTCATCATCCGAACAGCCCATAGGGAAACCATTATAGCCCATGGATAAGATCTTATTATCCTGGCTCACTATGCAGGCTCCCACCTGAGTGCTGGGATCCTTGGAACGCTTCCCGGAAAGAACCGCCACTCCCATAAAATATTCATCCCATGTAATATAATCTTCTCTTTTTCCCGTCATTTCCGCTCCTCCTTTTCAAACCTTTAGAATATGATAACCGGCCGCCTTGGTAAGCCGGTTCATGATGGCCTGTCCCAAATGATCCTTGGAAAAGCTTTCGGAAAAGATAAAATCCGCTTCCAGATCATCAAATTCCCTCAGTACAGAATAAAGGTTGTGGGCTATGGTCTCTTCCTTTGCCCGCACGCCCATGCTGCGCACCATTCCATCATGATATTGGTCCAGGGTCTCCTGGGTACAGATCACCCCTACCCGGAAGCCTCCGGAAAGCTTTTCCTTAACCAGCCGGTTAATGGTCTCTGCCACCGCCTGCATGTCCCCTTCCACCAGGGTTAAGTCTGCCTTGGGCGCATAGTGCTTATATTTCATGCCAGGCGCCTTAGGCCTTACATCCGCCTTCATCGGTCCGGCGGTAATGGCTGGATCAAGATGGATCTGCCTGCTGAGAACTTCGGAAGCCATCTCCTGTGTGACGGCACCCGGCCTTAAAATCACAGGCTCATCCCCTGATACATCAATGATGGTGGATTCGACGCCGATTCCTACGGCCCCCCCATCTACGATCATATCTATTTTTCCATTCATATCCTGCCATACATGACCTGCTGTGGTAGGGCTGGGACGCCCGGAGGTATTGGCGCTGGGCGCTGCAACCGGAACACCGGATAACCGGATGAGGGCGTTTGCCACCGGGTCAGCCGGCATGCGCACCGCCACCGTGTCAAGACCGCCTGTGGTTCCGTAAGGGACCAGCCCGCTTTTTGGAAAAATGAGGGTCAGAGGTCCCGGCCAGAAAGCTTTCATCAGCTTTTCCCCCGCCTCAGGTATTGCGGAAACCAAAGGAAGCAAATCATCAAAATCCGCAATATGGGCAATCAAAGGGTTATCCGACGGCCTCCCCTTTGCCTCATAGATTTTCTTTGCCGCCTCTTCGTTTAAGGCATTGGCTCCCAGGCCATACACGGTTTCCGTGGGAAATGCCACCAGACCGCCGTTTCTTAATATTTCCGCAGGTTTTTTTAACAGTTCTTCCTCCGGATGTTCCTTATCTTCTATTATAATTCGTTCTGTCATCATATCGCCCTGCTCTTTTCTTTTGACTTCCATTTATCATATCACAGGCCCAGTCACCATGCAACTTTTTTACTGATAACAGGAAGGTTTCCAAAAGCCTGACTGTCAAAACAATGGTTGCAGGATTTCAATAATAATGATACCATTAAAAAAACATTTTATTTGGGAGGAATACCACATGGAATTAATCATACCGGAAAATTACGACCCCAGGCTCTCCGTCCGTGAGACCCAGGAGGCCATTAAATACATAAGGGATACGTTTCAGAAGGAGCTCGGAAAAGAAATGAATCTGGAACGGATCTCAGCCCCCTTATTCGTGGAGCAAAGCAGCGGCTTAAATGACAACTTAAACGGTGTGGAACGCCCGGTGCAGTTTGATATTGCAGGCATTCCGGGAGAGACCATGGAAGTGGTCCACTCTCTTGCAAAATGGAAGCGCATGGCGCTTCATGAATACGGCTTTCAGCCGGGAGAAGGTCTTTATACTAATATGAATGCCATCCGGAGAGACGAAGATCTGGATAACCTCCACTCCTGCTATGTGGACCAGTGGGACTGGGAAAAGGTCATTACCAGAGAAGAACGGTGCGAAGAAACCTTAAAGGAAACCGTGCGCACCATTTTCAAGATCATCAAGCATATGCAGCATGAGGTATGGTACAAATATCCCCAGGCTGTGAAGCATCTTCCAAAGGATATCACCTTCATTACCTCTCAGGAGCTTGAGGACCGTTTTCCGGATCAGACACCAAAGGAACGGGAAAACCTGATCACCAAGGAACACGGCTGTGTCTTCCTTATGAAAATCGGTGACAAATTAGAAAACGGAAAACCTCATGACGGGAGAGCTCCGGACTACGATGACTGGCAGTTAAACGGAGACATCCTCTTCTGGTTTGAAAATTTAAACTGCGCCCTGGAAATCTCCAGTATGGGCATCCGCGTAGATGAAAAATCCCTGGCAGAGCAGTTGAAAAAAGCAGGGTGTGAGGACCGCAAGGACCTTCCATACCACAAAATGCTTCTTAACGGGGAACTGCCCTGCAGCATTGGAGGAGGCATCGGACAATCCCGTCTGTGCATGCTTCTGCTGGACCGGGCCCATGTGGGAGAAGTACAGGCCAGCATCTGGCCGGATGATATGCGGGAAGAATGCAGAAAGCATAAAATATTCCTGCTGTAATTTACATAGGAAGTGACCGACATGAACGTATTTCTTTGCGATGATCAGCCCATATTTATGGAAGAATTTGCAAAGCTGCTGGAAGGATATTTTAAAGCCCATGAAATATCCTTCGAGCTTTCTGCCTTTCCAAATGGGAAAGAACTCTTAAATGCTCCCATTACTCCGGACATCATTTTCCTGGATATCATAATGGAGGAATTGTCCGGTCTTGAAACAGCCCGTATGATCAGGAAGAACAACTCCCGCTCCAAAATCATTTTCCTGACCGCCTATAAACAATACGTATTTCACGCCTTTGACGTAGACGCCTCACATTACCTGTTGAAGCCCGTAAAAAAGGAAAAACTGGAGGCCGTATTAAATCATGTGATCGGACAGCTTACCCCTCCCGATAAGCAGTATCTCACGTTCCAGTCCGGTTCCTCCATCCTGCGGCTTCCTTATTCCGACATCCTGTATCTGGAGGTAAGGGACCGGAAGGTATCCGTCCATGGGCGGACCGGCACCGCAGATTTTTACGGAAAGCTGGAAGATCTGGAAAAAAGCCTGCCCCCGCAGTTTTTCCGCTGCCACCGAAGCTTCATCGTAAATATGGATTCTGTTATGCGTTTTAACAAAACGGATCTGTTTCTCAATAACGGGGAATTCATACCTGTCAGCAAACGGAAATATCCGAACTTTACCATGGCATTTATGAAACAGATGCAGAAGGAGGGGTTATCATAATCCTTCAATTATTTTCCTCATTCATTGATTATCACTTTCTTGGAAGAATGCTGAAACCCAGATTCCATCCCTTACTCACCCTTTTAAGCCTGACAGGGCTTCATGGTCTTGTTACCTTTATTAACATAAACTGCGGGCTGTACCGGGTTTTTCCACAACAGGTGTTCTTTCTCCTCACCTCTGCCGGAATGGTGTTCTTTTTATACCGGGGGAAAAGCGGCAAAAAAATCATGATCGTCATCCTTATGGATGGCCTGGGTTATACTTCCTGCTTCGTTTTCCTGCCTCTTGTCCATTATGCGGCTATAAGGGTAAGGGCCGACAGCCTTTTTTTATTTAACCGGATCTATGACCTGTGTGATGTCCTGACTACCGTGTTTTATGCTGTAGTCCTTGAATGGATCGTGAAAAAGTACCGCAATCTTCAAGGTGATACCACCATGGAAGGGAATCTGTATCTGCTGATTCTATCCTTCTTCATCAGGCAATCCGTTATTTATTATGGAACCACCCAGTTAGACTCAGGAAATGATTCCCTGGCGGCTGTATGCTTCATGACATTGACCGCTTTAGCCGGAGTGATTCTGCTCGTATTTTCTGTTTATTATGTTGACCGAAGGCTGGTTCTGGCGCTGGCAAAACAGCAGAATACGTTTTTGGGAAACCAGATAACAGCCTGGAAAGAAGAGGAAAAACAGCTGGCCGGATTCCGCCATGATTTCAAAAACCACATGCTGTGCCTTAAAAATCTTCTCCGTTCCGGGAATACAGGGGAGGCCGAAAAATATTTGAACTCCATTACCCGCACCGTCAATTCCTTATCTCCCGATATATCCACAGGCAATGTATATGCAGACGCCATCTTAAGGGAGAAGCTGGCCCTGGCCCAAGCCGGAGGAATCTGTCTGAAAACAGATTTGATCTTTCCTCCACCCGAAATGCTGTCCCCCACGGACTTGTGCATTATATTAAGCAATGCTCTGGACAACGCGCTGGAGGCCTGCCGGAAGATTCCGGCCGGAGGACCGGAAAGGAACATTCAGGCCATTTCCTATGTCCGCCATTCCTGCCTCCTGCTTGAGATCAAAAATCCCGTTCCGCCTTCCCTGAAACAGGAAACAAGGCTTTTTCAATCCACCAAGGAGGACCCCCGGTACCACGGAATCGGCCTTTCCAACATTCGGGAGGCTGTGGAACGCTGCCATGGAACCCTGGAGTTAAATGTCACAGAAGAAGTCTTTCACTTCTGTGCCATGTTCCCACTGGGATCCGAAGCCTAGATGCCGTTTACATCACTCAATTTACCGTTTGCTTCATTCCCCTTATCTGTATCTTCCATACGACGATATTCCAAATAGAAAATACAGATAGGAGGAATCATTATGTATATCGGAAAATTGGCCGGTCAGTCATCCGGCCTGGATGTCAATGCAATAAACCGCACTGCTGCAAATAAACATGAAGCGTTGTACGGCAAAAAGGATGAAAAAGAAAATAAGGATGTTGTGACCATTTCTCCCGCCGGAAAAAACCAGAGCCTCATCGAGCAGCTGATGAAGCAAAAGGATTTTTTACAGGAAAGAAAACAGTCCTTGCTGGATTCCGCTGCTGAAAACGGTTCCGGCGACTTTGATATGCAGCTGAAAGAATACGAAAAACAGTTAAAGGATCTTGACGAACAGATTACCCAACTTCAGACAGAGCAGGCGGAAGACACAGAACCCGAAGACAATACCGGCAAAATTTACGAAAAACCCAAAACCAAAGAAGAAGCCCAGATGGACCAGCTTAATGACATTGCAGCTGTGTCTTCCGGAAGCGACCAGGCAGAAGTAATTACCTCAGCCAAAAATCAGGTAGACGGCAGAATCCGCGTCCTGAGTGCGGAAATCAATTCCGGCCATGGGAATACGGAATCAAAAATAGAACAAGTAGCGGAATTAGAAAGCCGCTCCCAGAAGCTAAGTTCACAAATCGCGGAAAAACTTGGCGAAACCAACGATTCCATATCCGAGTCAAATGACAGCGTAGTTGAAAATGCTGCTGCATCAGACGAAGCTGCAAACAAAGCAACGATCCGCCTGGAGCCAGAGTCTGAGACTTTATCTGACGCTATTCCCGAAGATAAGGAGGAAGACACAGATACCATCTCCCAACAGGAAGAATAAAGAGGGAACGGCTGCCGTTTATAAAGCAACGGCTGCCGCCCCCTCTTTTTTCCGAAATTAATAAAAGCTTAAGCATTTCCCTATCTCCCATTCAAATACTCCATGATCCCCATATGGATCGTCCAGGCCAGCCGGTCCTGATAATCCTCAGAATTCAAAAGAGACGCTTCCTTCCAATTTGTTAAAAAACCACATTCCACAATCACGATCGGAGTCTTTACATGCAGCAGCAGGTAGTAGTTGTCATTGGGCTTTGCCAGTCTGGTATTTTTATCCCCCAGCACATAGTCAAACCGCCTTTGCAGGATCTCCGCCAGATTTTTACCTTTTTCTGATTTTTTATAATAAAATACCTGTCCTCCGTAAATCCCCTCCTGATGATAGCTGTTCTGATGGATGCTGACGGTAAGTGCGGGTTTAGCATCGTTGATGATCTTACACCGTTTGTTCATGTCCGCCGTCTTTTTTTTGCTGTCTTTTGGGGAATAAAGCCCGTTATCATTTTCTCTGGTTAAAACCACTTCCACGTCGGATGCTTCCAGGTATTTCTTCACCCGTTTGGCTATTTGCAGATTTATATCCTTTTCCAGGGTTCCATCAACGCCGATCTTACCCGGATCGTTTCCCCCGTGCCCCGCATCTATCACAACAACAGGCTTTCCTTTTCCTGCCTTTACGCTGACCCCTGCAGCCAATTTTCCAGCCTGGCTCGATATGATATACACCAATACCAGTAAAATCACCGCCATGAACGGTTCCCATTTTTTTAATTTCACATTTTCTACCTGATTCATTTTCTTAATGAATTATATCTTTCAGTGAAATAAAAAAGAACTGTTCTGAACGACTTTCCTGTCATTCCGCGTTCAATACATTGTAGTCCTTTGTCCCATCCGCAGCAATCCATTCCAGATATTGAGACAAGATACTGGGATATGCATCTTCCTCCCACATCTTGTAACCACTCTTTGCCATGGCCTTATCCCGGATTTCCACAACCTTTCCTGCATAACAGGCCACATTAAGCTCCGAATAGACTTTAGCCATCTGGTCCTTCTGGTTCCTGGTTAAACCGTCAAACGTATCCAGTCTTTCAAATTCATCCTGAGCCTGATTATAAAAAACTTTGCTTAAAAACTTTTTTCCAAACGCATCAAAATTCAAAAGATTCTTATCGGTACTCCCTGTTTTCCTGGCCCAGCCCTTCATATCCAGTGATTTTGTATGGTAACGGAAGCCGCCGTCATCTCCATAATTCAAAATCCCATACTGGCAGGGCGGCGTGGATAAGGAGCTGGTGACCACCTCATAAATTCCGGAATCGTTATTCGACCTCATATAATGCTGTACGTGAAGGTGGCCGCTTAAGAACAGGGGTACATCCCAGCTTTCCAGCTGGTCGATCAGCTGCTCACTGTGTTCAATGGTACAGTCCTGCAGATATACTTCGCTTTCATCAAGGAGATTATGATGGCCCACCGGAATCACATTCATTCCAAGATTCCGGGCCTCTTCCATCTGTTCCTCAATCCAGTCATATGTATCATCCCCTATCATGCCCCCTACCAGATTTTTGGGTTCATACTGGCATGTATCAAGCATCATGGCTCTGGTATAATCGTTGACCTGATAGACATAGCTCAAGGAAGCCGGATCACGGCTCACAGCTTCATTATATCCGAAATCCTGGTAAATCTCTTCAAATTCCTCCGGAGTTATATTTTCCGCTCCCAGCGACGTATTCCCTACGAACTGAACTGCATTGGAATTGTTGATATCATGATTTCCGGGAATTACGATCACGGGAATTCCGGCCTTCTCAATTTCTTTCAGCTTCCCTACAAATTCCACATGGCTTTCTTTTTCTCCTTCATAGGTTAAGTCCCCGCTTAAGACCACCAGGTCCGGACGTTCATTCTTCACTTCTTCCACAAAGGCATCCGTAATCTCCCAGATGTATTGCATGACCTTGCCATCCCCGTGGTCCGCGCTATACTGAAAGCCCTTCTGGAAATCCGTTAGGTCTCTGGCCAAATAATGAATATCGGAAGCAACAACAATCTTACAGCCGTTTCCGCTTGTCTCCTCCGAAGGCTCTGAAGCAGGAACTTCCGCTGTCTGCGGAAATTCCTCAACGGAAGGCGGCTCCGTCTTTATATCCTTTGTTTCCGTCTCCGGCCGGGCGGTACTCTCCGTATTCGTACTTTCCGGCACTTGTTTTTTTAAAGAACAGCCTGCCGAAATACACATCACGGCCAACAAAGCTGCCAATATCATCCTGTTTTTCATAACCTGACCTACCTGTCTCTTCCATGTCTTCTATCGAACTATTCTTTGTCAAGCCGTACTTCGTCCCACAGCTGCGCCGGCTCAAATCCCAGCTTCCAGCAGCCCACGCCTGCCAGGTCATACTTTTTGATCAGATCCATCTTAAGACCGATGGAGCGTTCCTCCTCCAGCCACACCTTCTTAAGCCCTTCCTCTGTCTGTAATTCTCCGTAATACTGGCCCATTTCCTCCTGCCAGGAGAGCTCTACGTTGTTTTCACTGACCCAATCCTTTGCCCGGGCAATTCCCATAGAGGAAGAAGTGGTTTTTCCATCAGTCCCTTCGGTCCATACTCTGGTATAGAACGGGATTGCATTAATCACCTTTTCTTTGGGCACCTGCGCCAGAGTGTCCTTTATTCCGTTTTCCACATAATCAATCGAAGCTACAGAACCGGCATCTCCGCCTGCATAGTGTTCATCATATCCCATAATGATCACATAATCAGCTACGCTCCCCTGTTCTTTCCTGTTATAAAACTGGTTTCCCGGAGCCGGGACGTAATTATCTACGGACAGAACGATCCCTTTTTCCCGGCATGGGATGGACAGTTCCCGTATGAACTGGGTATAATGTACCCCAGCCTCCGCCTTGATTCCCTCAAAGTCCAGGTTAATTCCATCAAGGCCGTACCGCTCTGCCTCCGCCATAAGGGCTTCGATCAGCTTTCGTCTGACAGAGGTCTTTGACATTAAAATTTCCGTGTTTACGTCCGTACTGAAATTATTGATGAGGGCCCATACTTTCAGTCCCTTGTCATGAGCCTTTTTCACATAATCCGCATCTGCCAGGGAACGGAAGTTTCCCTCATTATCGGTAAGCTCATACCAGGTAGGCGAAATTACATTGACCCCGCTGGTATTTGCGATCAGGCTGTCAAAAGAAGCGTTGCCCTCCGGGCTCGTCATCTGATGCCAGGCGAGGCAGACCGGTTCATCCATTGATATGCTTTTATAAACCGGCTTTTCAAAGGTACTTACCGGGACCTCGTTTGTAATGGCCCCAAGGCGCCTGCGCTCCACATAGCCGATGAAGCCATCCTCGGTCCGCACTCTGTCCCACTTGGACATGGATTCCAGGACCGTAACTTTAGAGCCCGGAGATATCCAGGTCACAATCGGGCTCTTCACTCCGCCTTTTACACGGACATTGCCTGTTTCCTCGGCCACAGCCTTATTCTGAGCCTCCCAGTTATTATTAATGAAAACCCGTTTATACTGGTCCCCATCATAGGCTGCCACGCGGATATCCGTATAATTAGCCACCAGACCGACGGATAAGTAAACACCATCCTCATTTACCCATATCAAAGGCTTTCCGGCGGCGCCCACGGTAGAATGATCCGCATAGACGATGGAATCCGGCAGCGCATAGACCAGAAGCTTTTCATTGTTATCCCAGTAAAAACGTTCATTCAGCGTTTCATTCACCCACTTAACCGGGAGGTAAGTCTGTCCCTGCACGTAAAGCCCCTTTGCTTCCTGGAGATCATCGTTCAGATACAGGGCCACTTCATCCCCTCTCACGCCCAGAAGATCGGCCAGATCTGCCTGTTCCTTTGTAGGGATATACCGTTCCAAAAACCGGATCCCGAAAAATCCGGCTGTTACTATCATAATCAATCCAAGCGCCACAAAAACCGGCACCGCTTTCCTCTTCATCTGCTTTCCTCCTGCTTATGGATCGTATCGTATCGGCTTGCGCCTGTATTTCCTTTAGATTATATCACACTTCTTTCTTTTTGGAATTTACATTTTCATTACGTTCCTGATCCCCTGATCCCGCCCTGACGCACCGAAGCGGCCAGCTTAAGGCTGAAGATGGCATCCCGCAGCGCGTCCCTTTTGGCACAGCCATAACGATTACTTATTATAAACCCGGTCAAATCTTATTTCCTGCAGCTTTCCGGTCTTTTCATCCGGAATGTAATCGGCCATATAAAAACTGCTGTCCTCCCTTACTTCGAATATTTTGTTCCAGTCTTCTTCCGGCAGCTCTTCCCCATCTATAAGAATGGCAATTCCATGATCCCGGTATTTTTTAAGCCCGGCCAGATACTGTTCTTCTTTGGTACGGCCTTTCTCCAAAGCCTCTGTCTGCTCTTTTCTTTTCCTGGCATCTTCTGTTCTCATCCGAATCTCCCCTGCACATTTTTCTTTTGAATTGCATTCGCCATACGCTTAGTAAGAGCGCAGGAAGAGGACCACAAGGGTTTTGCCGTGACACAATTCCTCTCCCTTTGCTTAAAAAAAATGCTGATAAAAGCCTATGGCTTCGCCGGTGACAACAAAAGCGTCTACTGAAACCGGAACTCGACCGACGGGAAATTTAAGCCTCTTTTCCATACTTTTCCTGGCCTCCTCGCTGCCAAATGCCACGAGGGTCTCCCAGCTTTTTTCCGCCTTATTCCCCTTATCTTCAAACTCCAGAAACGCTTCCATCTGCCACTCGCTTAAGCTCCCGAGAACAAATTGCCTGTCACACCTTAAAAATTCTTCCAGATTGCCTTCCTTTACGGTTCCATAATCCACAATCACAGCATGGTATCCGGATTTTTTGCACAATAAAAGCGTTTCAATCCCCGCTCCCTCATAATAATCCGTCTCCAGGATCCGGCAAAAACCATCCGGGCTCTTTTCTTTTTCACATGCCTTTCTCATGTTCCGAAAATCGCCGTGGCTGTTCCATTCCAAAACAGCGCACCTTTTTCGCAGAACCCCGCTTAAGTATCCCGCCGTCATAACTGCAAAATGGGTCACCCCCACACTCCTGCCTGTTCCAATGATTCCGATAACCTCCAGGCCGGCTGCTTTTCTAACGGGATTAAGAAACTTCCATACCGCTTTTGCCTTTCCATTCATGAAACTTTTCCCTTTCCGCATTACCGCACTTTTCTTTCCAGCATTCCGGTTATCCATTCCCTTACCCGTTTTAAAACCGCTTTTATTCTGCCTCTCCTCATGCTTTTGTCTTCCAATATTTCATCCAGAAGCACTTTATAAAACTCTGCGGAAGCAGCATTTGACGCAAAAGGGTCCGGATAACACGGAGCTTTTAAGCATCGGGAAGGGGCCGCCCCATCCGGCAGCCTGATCCTGGTTCCTCCCGCTATGTGATTGTATACGATCCCATAAGGCACATGGCTTTTCACCACCCGGCCCGCAGCCTCGTCAGCTTCCTTCCTGCTCCAACGGCTGCCGTCGCATACCAGGACTACAGCATCAGGTCTTTCCGTCAGAATCTGGCTCACATTCGTTCCATAATCCAGTATCCGGACTTTCACAGGCGGCTCCTTTAACTTAACTCCCGGTCCATAATAAGGTTTCCAAAGAAAACCACGGTACCGCATCAGGCCGTACCGGTCCCGTTTTGCACCGGCATAAGCACCAAGCCCGGTACCCATGCCGGAGTCATTCATTTCCACAAATATGTTGGGATATCCGTGATTTCTAAGATAGACAGACAGGCCGACGGCAATATGAGTCGTCCCGGCCCCTGATTTGCTCCCTGCAAGAGCAATGGTAAGAGATGATGATTGTAGACGGTCTTTTGCAGCCGTTCCCATGTTGTTAAGCTGTCTGAGCCGCTCCCCAAGCTCCTGTGCCGATGAAAACCGTTCTTCTTTTTCGGCCTTTATGCAGCCGTTTATGACAGCAGCCAGACTGGCATCCATAGATGAGGCCGGTTTGTAAGGCAGTTTGGGAAATCCACCCGAATAAAGATAATGAATGATAGCACCAATGGCATAGATGTCTGTTCTCTCATCCAGCACTCCATCCTTTAAATACTGCTCCGGCGCCGCACATCCAACGGTTCCATACCGCTCCCCGGGCATATTGGCATCTTCCGGGGATGCAGCTAGTCCAAAATCGATTAATTTTACGGTGTCATGACACAATAACAGGTTCTTCGGCTGTAAATCTAAATGTAAAATGGGGTTTGGTCCTGCGAGATGCAGGTAACTGATGATGCCGGATAACTGAATTCCATAAAAAATGGTCAGCTCCCGCGAAAGATGGCCCTGTTTTTTTACAAGGTCATATAAAGATTCTCCTTCCAGATACTCTTCGATCAAATAACTATAAAATTCGTCTTCTTCTACGTCATAAACAATGGGAATTCCAGGATGGCGCAACTCTTTAAGGACCAGTGCCTCGCGCCTGAAGTGTTCATAATTCAGAAAGCTTTTGGGTACCCGCTTGATCGCACGGTATTCCTCAAGCCCAAGATGAACCGCCAGGAAAACTGTTCCTGCCCGGCCGGTTCCCAGGATGCCGCATAGCTGATATTTGCCAAACAGAACGGT
This sequence comes from Clostridium sp. Marseille-P2415, assembly GCF_900155545.1. Classification (GTDB taxonomy): domain Bacteria; phylum Bacillota; class Clostridia; order Lachnospirales; family Lachnospiraceae; genus Lacrimispora. The sequence goes on along the minus strand of NZ_LT732526.1, from coordinate 4,121,784 downwards.
GCTTACTGCAGCCACCTCCTCTTGCCTGTCCAATATCATCTCTTAGAGCATATTCTAATACACTTTTTTCATTTTTTCAACTATTTTTCGTATAAATCTTTAATTTATAATTGGGGATTGTAAATATGAAAGCATTATATTTCCCTGGCAAGCATGAAAATTCATGTCTTATGTAGAAATATAATAAATAAAAGTTGAAAAATATTAAAATATAAAAATATTTGAATATTGAAATATTGATTCGAATGTATTATATTAAAATTGTAAAAGAGTAACCGACACACAAGGTGGAAGCTTCCAGAGAAAGTATAATATCCTAATGGACACCGTCTATAAGGAATATCAGCATCCTACTTTCTTTCGCTCCTCAAGGCCTACTCACTCGCTATTCATTTCCTTGATCAGCTTGTAGCCGTAACGTTCTGAACAGTCTATAATTTCCGCTACTTCGGCGGCATTAATCATTAATTTACTCAATGTGCTATCTCCTTTCTTCTGGTATGCTCCGTATCAATTACCTTCCGCAGTTTAGCTGGTTCCTGATCAATACTTTCCAACTCCGGCCCATACTCTGGCTGCCAACTCACACCTGTAGTTAACATTTTCAACTTATTTAAATTATGAAAATAATCATCGGGAGCCACCAGCGGATATAATAGAAAAGATTTGTAAAATTCTTAAAATTGGTTTTACCGATTTGGTTGGAGTTGGAGAACCAAAGCCTGTAATATCAGATTTAATTAATGTAGAAGAAAAATTATATCACGTGGGCTATACACTTGCGGATCAGTACCTTTATAATATATTTAACCGGGGAGCCGATGGGGCGACATGTCCAGCCACCTATTAACATTAGAAAGGGGCTGGGGCTTATGTATATAACGTTTAGTGATTTATTCACCTTCGTGATCATGCTTTGTGCTGTAATTACTCTTGTTGATATGCATAAAAAACAGCGCCCTCACCCTCACAAAGTGTAGCGCTATTTTTTAATATTACATAACCGGGGTGGCTGGGATGAATCTAGCTATCGGCTCTCTTGTTAAGTATATTATACGCCTTATAAGGCGTATTGTCAAATGTAAAAAACCGCCATATCGAAGTTACAGAGAAATTACAGGAAATAGTATCATATTAATATTATACGAAAAATAAATCCGGGAAATCCCAATAATTAAATAGGATACCCGGATTTTTGCATTCAAACCTTAAATTTATATAAATTTTTTCACATAGTAATTGCCTTTTTGCTATATTATATAGTATAGTTATGTTGAGGAAGTATGTAAATATTCATTCACCATTTTAAAAGAACAGGAAGTGATCCTATGAAGATAGAACGTATCAATGAAAATCAGATCCGCTGTACGCTTACCAGCTTTGATTTAAGCGTCCGGAATTTAAATTTAGGCGAACTTGCCTACGGCAGTGAAAAAGCCCGCAACCTGTTCCGCGAGATGATTCAAAAAGCCTCTAACGAAGTGGGATTCGAAGCTGAAGACATTCCTCTCATGGTAGAAGCAATTCCGTTATCCAACGAAAGCGTAATGTTAGTAATCACTAAAATCGAAGACCCGGAAGAATTAGATACCAGGTTTGCCAAATTTTCACCGGCAACCGAAGAAGACGTGGATTCCATGCCAGGCGATCTTGCCAGCGAACTTTTAGAAGGTGCTGACGGCCTGTTAAGTCTGTTAGGAATTGACAAGAAAGAAGAAACGGAAGCCGAACAGCCAAAAGAGCAATCGGGCGCTTCCTCTATACGAATCTACTGTTTTCAAAGCTTGGATCAGATCTCTGATGCCGCAAGGACCATCGGACAGGTTTACGACGGCGAGAATACATTATATAAAAAACCCGATACAAGACAATATTTTCTGGTAATCAGGAACACTCCTGACAAATCCCTGGATTTCAGCCGCGTCTGCAACCTGCTTGCGGAATACGGTTCCAAGATCCATCAGGATTATGCTTCGGAAGCGTACTACAAGGAACATTACGAGGTGCTGATTGAAGGCCACGCCCTTCAGTCTCTTGCAAAACTTTAATCCGTTTCTTTGTTCATAGTACTTCATCACAAGCCAAAATGAGGTTCGTCCCGCTTAAAGGGTCGAACCTCATTTTTAAAATTCCACGGTTTCCTCTAAAAAAAACGTGGAAATCATGTCCAGTGTGGCAGCGGTTTCCTTACATGGAACCATGATCCAGTCATGGATCATGTTGGCACCTTTTTTATAGATGATCCCGGTTTCCTTGAATTTTCCCGCCTTTTCCGCCAGAAGCTCACAGTCCGGTGTCAGAATCTCTTCGGTTCCGGAAAACACCAGAATCCGCCCCAGATGATCCCAGTCTCCATAAAGGGGAGAAACAAACGGATGATCCGGTTCCAGCGGGCCCCGGTAACGGGCACCTGCTTCCTTAAGCGCCTCGACCGGAAGAATGGGATCCGTCTTTTTTGCTATTTTAATTTTAGGGTTGTCAAGAGCAATATCAAGCCACGGTGAAATGACGGCAGTCCGTACCGGCATGGGCAGATTCCCCATATCCCGCAGCTCCTGTAAAAACGAAAGAGCCAGACCCCCTCCGGAGAAATCCCCAAACAGGAAGAATTCATCATCAGGATATTCAGCCGTCAGGCGGCTGTAAGCATGAACCAGATACTGATGGGCAGCCAGTGCCGTATACTCCGGTGCCAGTGGGCACTGGGGTATGGTTACCTTTACCTGTTCCTTTATGGCAAAATACTCTGCTATTTCCCGGCAGCGTTTTGAAGGCTCCAGAGTATAGGCGCCGCCCGGCAGCATCAGGATATGGGCATTTTTTGTATAACTTCCATTGATGGTAACTCCGCAGAAACCATCCACGTTCCAGGATTTAACGCGCACCTTTTTCGTAAAACGCTCCTGAGCTAATTCGCCGGTTCCCCTGGACGGCTGTTCCAGATCAAAAGCCATCTTCCTGTCCGCTTTTCCGATTCCTGCAAAGATCCTTGCCATCTCCGCTTTTAAACTCATGGATGTCATCTCTCCTTTCCCTGTAAGCCCGGAATTATGATTCTTTACAGACCTTGTTTAACTTCCGCATCTCATATACGACAAACTGGCTGACGATAATGGCCGATGTAATATCCGCCACTGGCCCTGCATACAGAATTCCTTCCAGCCCCAGACTTAACGGCAGAATTAAAATCAGCGGAATCAGCAGCAGCAGCTGGCGAAGCATGGATAAAACCGATGCCTTTAACGGCTGCCCGGTCGACTGGAAATAGCTGGTTACCACCACCTGAAATCCGGCTGTAAAGATTCCCAGCATGTACACTTTCAGGCAGCGGACCGCAAACTGGGTAAACTGAACATCCTGTGTTCCAAACAGGCTTAAAATCGGACCCGGGAACACCTGACAGGTGATCCAGCCGATAAACGAAACCGTGGTTGAGGCCGCAGCTGCCAGCAAAAAGGTCCTGCGCACGCGTTTTGGCCGGTCCGCTCCTTTGTTGAACCCAAGTATGGGCTGGGAGCCGATGCCGATCCCGATGCATATGGAAATCAGGATCATACTGATTTTATTCACAATTCCCATGGCGCTTAACGCCACATCTCCTCCTACATCCGTCTGGTTCCCATAATACACCAGAGAATTGTTCATGACAACCTGTAAAATGGTAGAAGCCACCTGGGTAATCCCGCTGGAAATGCCAAGAGGAAGGGCCAGCCGGCAAATATCCCCATTGATGCGCATGCTGTCTTTATGAAGGCGCATATTTTTTCCCCTTTTCATAAAATACAGCACCAGCACGACTGCGGAAATGATCTGAGACGTAATGGTGGCAATGGCCGCTCCCGTAACGCCCCAATGAAAAATAAAAATATAGATCGGGTCGAGAATCGTATTTAAAACGGCCCCGACCAGCATGGCGTACATGGATAAGGCCGGATTCCCATCGGTTCTTGCCATGTTGCTCAGTACGACAGAAAGCATGTTAAACGGAGTGCCAAGCAGTATGATGGAAGTATACTGCATTGCATACTCCATGGTGTTGGCCGTAGCTCCAAAAACCTTTAACATAGGCGTCATAAAGGCAAATCCCAGAACCATGACCACAACACTGGCTGCCAGGGTCAGCAGGAAGACAGTTCCAAGAGTCCTTTCTGCCTCTTCCTCTTTTTTCTCCCCCAGCTTAATTGCCGCATAGGCACTGCCGCCGGCTCCTAACAAAGTTGACATAGCCAGGATGATGGTTACGATCGGGAATGCAATGGTGGTTGCCGCATTTCCCAAATATCCGATTCCCTGACCAATAAAAATCTGGTCAACGATGTTGTAAATGGAATTTACCAGCATGGAAATAATAGCCGGAAGTGCAAACTGCATCAGCAAATGCCCGATTGGCTTATATCCCAGGGGATTTCCTCCCTGTTTTATCTTATTCTGTTCCATAGAATGTATCAATCCTTTCCTTTCTGTTCCACAATGTAATTGTGGGCATTGGAGGCCATGCGGATAAACATCTGCTCCGCCGCATCACGTTCCTCTTTTGTAAACCCTTCCAATATGATATCAGCCCAATCACCCATACACTCCCATGTCTTCTCCACGACTGCCGCAGCTTTCTCCGTGGTATATATCCTCCGGACGCGCTTATCCTCTCTGGCCATTTCCGTTTGAACGTACCCCTCTTCTTCCAGCTTCTTTACCGCCCGTGTGGATGTTGCCTTATCATAGTATCCAAAGGAAGCCAGCTCCTGTAAGTTCGTGCCTGGATTTCTAAAAATCTGCAATAAAAAAAACTGTTGTCCACAGCCTATCTGATAAGAAGATAATTGATTTGCATAGTATACGTTATTCAGTCTTTGGAGAATCGAGATGTACTTCCCGATTTCCCTGTGTTCATTCATGCGATCCACCTCCATGCCTAAGAATGGCATTTTCATTTTTCAGTGCTGGTAATCAGCATATCACATGTTAGTTGCATACGCAACTTTTTTTTGACTTTGAAACAAAAAAACGGTACCGGATCTGCAAAAAAACCGGTACCGCTTATCCTATCAAATTTTACTTTGATTTAAAAATTTCACAGGCCTTCGCACAGGCAGCCTCCGTGGCCGCACAGCCTCCAAGTGCAGTTTCCCTTAATTCAAATGGAATGGAACGCCCTACGACCATCATGGCCTCTACCATCTGGTCAAACGGTATGAGCTGTTCAATTCCGGATAATGCCATCTCCGCGCATACCAGAGCGTTGGAAGCTCCTATGACATTACGGCTCTGGCAAGGGCATTCCACCAGACCGGCTACGGGATCGCAGACCAGCCCTAAGAGGTTTACCAATGCAGCGGAAGCCGCATCCAGGCACTGTTTCGGAGTTCCGCCCATGATTTCCGCTGCCGCCGCCGCTGCCATTGCGGAAGCCGCACCGACTTCAGCCTGACAGCCGGCCTGTGCCCCGGCCACGGAAGCGTTCCTCATAATCAGATACCCAACCGCACTTGCCGTAAAAAGTCCGTCTATGATCTGAACATCGTCCAGGGAAAATTCCTCTTCCAGCGCAAGCAATAGTCCTGGAAGCACTCCGGAGCTGCCGGCCGTTGGCGCCGCAACAATAAGGCCCATGGAAGCATTCACCTCTAAAACAGCCAGAGAATAGGTAATCGCCTTTGACAGCATGCTTCCGCATATGGATTTTCCCAGTCTTCTTCTGTTCCGTACCTTTGCAGCCTCTCCCCCGATCAGTCCGCCGATGGAAGCTACAGGCTCATCTAACGGCTTGTGGCAGGCTTCTTTCATGATCCGGTAAGCTTCCTTTATCCGGTTTACGGTCTCTTCCGGAACGGCACCGAACTCACTGGCCTCCCGTTCCCGCATCACTTCTGAAATCCGGCAGTGGTTTTCCTCGCATAATTTAAGCAATTCAGTTCCTGATATAAAATCCATATAAGCCTCCTAAACCTGAATAAGCATGACATCCTCTACCTTGGGATGTTCCTGCAGCTTATCCAGCAGTTCCTGTGGGATCTCTTCATCCGATTCCACTACGGAGTAAGCAGTAGCCCCTTTCCGCTCCCGGAACAGACGCATGAATGCGATGTTTACATTGCGTTCACTTAAACTGGTAGCAATATATGCCACCATGCCGGGATAGTCGAGGTGCCGGATAACCAGTGTGGAATATTCACCGGTAAAGTCCACATCAATGCCGTTGATCTTGACAATTTTAACTTTACCGCCGCCTAACGAGACGCCGCGGACCGACATGGCCCCGGCCTTTTCCCCGGACACATGGATCTCCACTGTGTTTGGATGCACTTCTGTTTCTTTTTCGTCCACGCGGAAGGTATACTTGAGCCCGCATTCCTCCGCCAGCCGGAAGGAATCTTTAATTCTCAGATCATGGGTCTCAAAACCCAGTATGCCCCCAAGAAGCGCGCGGTCGGTTCCATGGCCTTTGTAGGTCTTTGCAAAGGAACCATACAAAATGAACTCCACTTTGCTGATCGGGCCGTTGAACATTTTTTTAACCAGAAGAGCAATCGCAACGGCACCTGCGGTATGGGAGCTGGATGGCCCTACCATATTGGGGCCGATTACATCAAAAATACTGATTGACGGCATAAACAGCCTTCTCCTTTCGAAGTCACCTTAACCTAAGTTGTCTTTTTTAATATATTTATGATAGTACATATCAACCAGCGCGCTGATCGCATTATCTCCGGATACGTTACATGCAGTTCCGAAGCTGTCCTGTGCAATATACATCGCCTGAAGAAGGCTGGCAATATCTCCGACTGCCGGAATTCCTACTATGGGGAAGAAGGGAGTCGCCGTAAAGATGGAGCCTCCCGGAGCTCCCGGAGATGCAACCAGGGCGATGCCCAGTACACAGATAAACGGGAACAGGATAAGGAAACTGTGAGGCATGCCGTAAATGAGCAGGGTCGCGGTCACACAGCAGGTAATGGTGATCATGGAACCTGCCATATGAATGTTGGCGCACAGCGGAATTACGAAATTACGGATTTCTTCTGAAATACCATTGCTTTCCGCACATTTGATATTTACCGGAATGGTGGCTGCAGAAGACTGGGTACCGATGGCGGTCAGATAGCCGGGCATCTGATTTTTAAGCATGGTGACCGGATTTCGTTTTGTCAATATGCCTGCAAAGGTAAAGGCCACAAGCAGATAAATCAAATGAAGGATGATAACGATCAGGAATACCTTCCATAGTACGGACATGATTGCAAAGGTGGTTCCCTGATAAGTCATTTTGGCAAAGGTACCGCAGATATATAAAGGAAGAAGCGGAATGATCACGCGGCCCAAAACCTTTGTAATGATCTCAGCAAACTCTTTGATCACATTGTACAGGGCGTCTCCGATCTCTTTGCCCCGCATGGTGCTGATGCATACTCCCAGTACAAAGGCCAGTACAACGGCAGCCGTTGTTTCAAGCAACGGCGTAATGGTCAGGGAGAAATACCCGTTGATGGCCCTGTCACTTGCAGAAGCGACTTTCTCAACCACCTCCTCATTTACAAAAGAGGGGAAAAACGTGCTGGCTACCGCATAAGCTGCGCTTCCTGCCAGCAATGTGGAAGCATAGGAAATCGCTGCGGTGAACGCCAGCAGCTTTCCGGCTCCCTGGGAAAGGTCCGCAATTCCCATGGTAACAAAAGCCACTACCATAAGCGGGATGATGAACATTAAAAACTGTTTAAACAGGTCCGATAATGTAATCAATATCGAAGTTACAAAGCTGGGACAGTACATCCCGATCAGAATGCCGATGATGATCGCAATAATAAGCCTGGGAACAAGCCCCAGCCCCTTCTTACTCTTTTTACTTTCCTCCATACCAATACCTTCCTTTCGTTTGTAGAAATAAAATAAATTTTATTATATCAGTTTCTTTGATGTAAATTATTTTATCACAAACGAATATGGATTGCAATATCATTATATTTTTCTAATAAACAGATAAAAACAGCCAGATATTTTCATGATATTGCACAAATGCTGCAGAGTTTTTTCATGAAAATAAAAACCACTGTATTAATGTTTATTCGCATTTCTTTTCAGAACCCGCACCGGCATTCCGGATGTGCATATATACGGTATTCTTGGAAATTCCCAGATAATCAGCCACCTTAACGACCGCATCTTTCAGGGTAAAAACACCCTGTTGGTACAGGGAGTTAATGATTTCCTTGTTTTTAAGAGACGGGAGAATCCCGTCATCCTCCATTACCGCTTTCCGTACCTCCTGGACCTTACTGAAAATCAGTTCATCCAGATTGTTTGCAAAGGTTTCGGTCTTAACCAGGGAATGAGCAGATATTTCAGGGATATAACTGGAAAGGACCTCGGAAAAACCGGTGTTTAAATAAAAATTAATGCATAAAAGTCCGATGATCCTTCCTTCCTCCCCGCGTACCACAACGGTAGAGGATTTTAACGGTTCTCCTTTTTTGTTCTTGGTAAAATAGGATATATAGCTTTTTTCACCGTCTTTTTCTATTTCTTCCAGCATCTGAAGAGCCAGGTCCGTAATCGGCATCCCTTCCGTACGTCCGGTATGGTGTCCATTGATGATTTTAATGACAGAATGCTCGGTATCCTCCAGGCTGTGAAGAACCATCTCATAGCCTCCCCCCAGATAATCTGCCAGCCCCTCCAGCATGGTCTTGTAGGAATCCAGTATGATCCGGTCGATCAGTGTCAGATGCACATTATAATCCTTCATTGTAATCTCCCCCATTTTCAATTTTTAGAAGAATCATGCAGTATATGGGTGAGATTATAACATGCTATAAAATATATTTCAATAAAAAAGAAAGGTTACGTAGATAATAATGTAATTTATTACATTAATTAAGTCCAGACAATACCTGCCTGGACTTTCTTCCTTTATTTCTCTTTCTTATTAATAAAAAGGAGGAATGAGGCAAAATCCCCTGTCTCCTTTAAGAAACGGCCTCTGTCAATGGGGAGCCCCGCATACATAAGTTCACTTCCATAGTATTCCCCTGTCTCGCCTGATAAGGAAACCTGATACAGCATATCCTCACAAAGCCCCTGAAGCTTAAGCCGGAGCCAGCCTGCATTGGCAGGATTTAAAATCTGATAATAGGCTGCGATCGCCCGGTCTTTCTTTTCTGACACCACCAGCCAGGCCGTGTCATTTCCTTCAAAAGGACTTTTCAGCCGGTAAAAAGTTCCCTGGTGCAGAAGCCTTCGGTTTTCCTTATAACATGCGATCTGCTGCTTTACAAGTCCTATCTCCTCTGTTCCCAGCTGATTTAAATCCAGTTCATACCCAAACGCACCGAAAATAGCCGCATTTCCACGAGATTCCAGAGGCGTAACCCTGTTAATCTGATGATTGGGGACCGCGGAGATATGGGCTCCAATGCTGGAAACCGGATAGACCATGCTGGTTCCATACTGGATTTTCAGCCGGTCTATGGCATCGGTATTGTCACTGCACCATGCCTGAGGGGCGAAGTAGAGCATACCCGGGTCAAATCTGGCCCCGCCGCTGGCACAGGATTCGAACAGGATTTCAGGGAAATCCTGAATCAGCCTGGCATAAAGGTCATATACTCCCATAATATATTTATGCATGACCATTCCCTGTCTGTCCGGAGAGGTTCCTCTGGAATAGCATTCCGTCAGATACCGGTTCATATCCCACTTGATATAAGATATCTTCGCATTGCCGATCACCTCTTTCAGCATTTCATAAACCGCATAAACCACCTCCTTCCGGGAAAAATCAAGGACATGCTGCTGCCTGCTGGGCGTCTCATAGCGGCCGGGAGCGGACAGGATCCAGTCCGGATGAGCCCTGTAAAAGCGGCTGTTTTTATTGACCATCTCAGGCTCGATCCATAAGCCGAATTTTAGGCCCAGAGCCTCTATTTTCTCTGACAGGCCGGAAATTCCTCCTGGAAGCTTTTCCTTATTGGCGTACCAGTCTCCCAGGCTCCTGTGATCGTCGCTGCGCTCGCCAAACCAGCCGTCATCCAGAACAAACAGCTCCACACCGGTTTCCTTTGCCTTTTTGGCAATGGCAAGAATCTTCTCTTCATTAAAATCCATATAGGTGGCTTCCCAATTATTTAAAAGCACCGGTCTTTCCCGGTCTCTCCAATAACCTCTGGCAAGACGGGAACGGTAAAGGCGATGGTAAACCTGGCTCATAAACGACAGGCCGTTTTCCGAATATACCATCACCAGCTCCGGAGTCTGAAAGGATTCCCCTGCTTTAAGAGGCCATTCAAAGGTATCCGGATGAATTCCCATGAGCACCCGGGTCATATCATGGGAACAGACCTCGGCCTGGCCTAAGAAGTTTCCGCTGTATACAAGGCTGAAGCCATAAACCTCCCCGCTGCTTTCCGTTGTCTCCTTCCTCGCCAGGGCCAGGAATGGATTATGCTCTGCGCTGCTGATTCCTCTCATGCTGTAGACCGACTGGATCCCCTGTTCCAGAGGGCCCCTCTTCAAATACCGTTCCCTGGACCATGCCCCGGATAACCGGATCATCTCATAGTCACAATCCGGCAGGTCAACGGCTCCGCTCATTGCGGCCATAAGAATGATTTTCTCTTTCCCATGGTGGTCAAAACGGGCATTTCTTGTGAGGGCCGGCATTTCTTCAAATATGGTATAGGTAAGAATCAGATCCGTATCCATCACTTCATCATGAAGCTTTATCTCCAGTGAATCGGCTTCCTTCTCATCCTCCACATAGGTGGCCGGAAGGGGTTCTATAGGTTGTTTTCCCCTATAAATGCTATGGGATTCATAGGTAAAATTTACGATCCTGCTGCCATTCTCCTGTTTGATCACGCAGGCGCCATACCGGTAATCCCCCGTTCCGTAGGCCGGATATTCCTGTTTTGTATACTGGAGACATAAACTGACCGGCTCCGTACAGCTGATTGCAGCATGAGGACGTTCCCCTGTTTCAAACAGATATGCAAAGGACTCTCTGTCCGTAATCCGTTTTCCATAGTACAGATTCCCCAGCTGGCCATTTCCCATGATCTGAATGATATAGCTCATGGACTGATTGTACAGGTGAAATTGTTTCGCCTGTTCATGATAAATGATCGGCATAATAAAAACTCCTTCTATAATTTTCCTCCGGATGTAGCAATTCCTTCCATAAATTGTTTTTGGAATATGAGATATATGATGATCATGGGGATACAGGCCAGCAAAGACGCTGCCATAAGCTCCGGATAGTTGGTCACAAACTGCCCCTGAAGCTTTGCAAGAGCGGCTGAAAGCGGCATCGTGTTCTGCTCCGTATTGACGACCAGAGGCCACATAAGCTCTTTAAAAGCAAACAAAGCTGTAAAGATACCCAGAGCAACCATGGAAGATTTCGTAAGGGGCGCCATCACGTACAGAAAGGTCTGGCCGATGCTGCAGCCATCCAGTCTGGCGGCTTCTTCCAGGGAATCCGGAAGCCCCATATAGGCCTGACGGAGCAAAAATGTTCCAAAGGCAGTTACAAGGCCCGGGAAGAGCAGGCCAAAGGCGGTATTGAGCATTCCCCGCCTGCTCACCATCAGATACTGGGGAATGATAAAAATCTGGGATGGCACCATCATCTGGAACAGGACCAGAGAAAAGGCCAGATTCTTTCCTTTAAAGTGAAGCCGTCCAAAGGCATATCCTGCCATGGTCGCCGTAAGCACCGCACACAGGACGCGCTCCGCGATAAGGACCAGGGTGTTCCAGTACAGCCTTAAAAAGTTCATCTTGCTCATGACAGAATGAAAGGCATCTTTCCTCCACACGGTCGGAAAGATGATAAACGGATTCATCTGGGTAGCCTCCGAGGTGCTTTTAAAGGCTGTCAGGATCATCCACACAAACGGCACCAGCATGATGACAGACCCGATCCCAAGAATCAGGTAAATAAGACCGGCTCTTATTTTTCTGCTCTTATCCATAATTCTCCTTTCCCTAACTATAATTCACCCATTTTTTCTGACAGACCATCTGAATCACCGTGATCAGAAGGATAACAGCAAGCAGCAGCATGACAATGGCTGAACCGTATCCTTTATTTCCTTCAATAAAGGAATATTTATAGAAAAGATATACAAGTGACTGAGTCTTTGTTAACGCCGGGTTGTTTCGGTCCATCATCATATAAATGCTGTCAAATACCTGCATCGCCCCTATGACTCTCGTAACGGCCACAAAAAACATGGTGGGAGAAATAAGAGGCAGAGTGATGTTAAAAAACTGCTTCACGCCGCCGGCCCCGTCAATCTGCGCTGCCTCATAGTAATCCCGGGGTATCTCCTGAAGTCCCGCAAAAAACAGTACCAGATTGTAGCCGATCACAGACCAGATTCCGACAACCGCCACGGAGATATAAGCAATACCCGGATCGGAGATCCAGTTTACTCCCGGAAGTCCGGCCGCCTGCAGCAAATGGTTGATCAGCCCGAACTCCGAATTATAAAGCCACCTCCAGACCATTGCCACTGCAGCGGGAGCCGCTACCATTGGCAGGAAATAAATGGTCCTCCATATGGACCGTCCCCGGATCCTTCCGTTTAAAAAAACGGCCAGCACAAGCGCAATGGCAATGGAGAACGGTACCTCTACCACTGCATATTTGCATGTATTCCACAGGGCCTGCCATACGAATCTGTCCTGGAACAGCTTCCGGTAATTGTCAAGGCCAATAAAGACATTACCTCTGCCAAAAGCCCCTGTTTTAAAAAAACTCTGATAAATGGTCTGGAAGATAGGGATAATGTTTAAAATGATGAGGCCCGTCATGGTGGGCAGCAAGAACATCCACCCCCATAAAAATTCACTTCTCTCCCGCCTTGACACCTTTGATTTTGTGTTCATGAAGCCCCACCCCATTCCTATTCCTGTGCCAGCATGGCATTCATATCCTGGTCGATGTCCTTACAGACCTCCTCCACGCTCCTGGCTCCGGTCCACGCATCGATCAGCTTTTCATTTGTCATATTGTTCCATGTGACTGTTGTCTTGGAATATGGCCGGATTACCAGGGTCTCCATCATATCCAGGTAGGCTTTAAGGTTGAAATCCGGATATGCTTTTACCCAGTTTTCCGTGGTCCCCTCATAAGCTGAAATAACGATTCCAAGGTCGGACTGCTTCTGCTGCGCCTCCTTTGACCCCATGTATTCAATGAGCTTCCACGCTTCCTCAGGCATGCCTGTATTGGCAGAGGCAGCCCAGCCAAGTCCGTTGTAAATGGAAACCCTTCTTCCGGTTTCGGCATCCTTTGGCAGCACGGCTATGTCGCAGTTCGCCTTAACATAATCATTGTTGCAAAGCTCCGGCAGCATCCAGGAACCCTGGGTGATCATTGCCACCTTACCGGCTTCAAATAAAGCCTCCTCCGTATTTTCCGCAATCACTTCATATGGCGGTGCATATCCCTCCTTCATCAGACCGGTCAGAAACGTTAAAGCCTTAACCGTACCCTCCTGGCTGAATCCGGAGGACTTTTTATCCTGGCTGATCACATAACCGCCCATATCATAAACGATATTATTCCAGCCCGCCTGGTCATTGGTAGGCCTTAAGGCGAATCCATACTGGCTTCCATCCGGTTTGGTCAGCTTTTTTGCCGCATTCGCGAAAGTCTCCCAGGTCCAGTCCTGATCCGGATAGGGGAGCCCCGCTTCATCAAACATGGTCTTGTTATACCAGAGAGCTATGGTATCAATGTCTTTTGGCACCGCATACTGCTTTGTACCTTCCCAGTTATAGATTTCCACAATGTCCTTTGGAAATTTATCCATATCCAGCTTATCGCTGGACTTGATCCTGTCCGTCAGGTCAAGAAGCATCCCGTATTCGGAGTATCTTGCGATTTCATTGGAATGCATCCAGAAGACATCCGGCAGGGAGCCGCCGGTGGCACCCGCCTCCAGCATGGTCCAATACTGCTCCCAGGGCGTCACCTGGATCTGTGTCTTGATTCCGGTTTCCTCCGTAAAATCCTTCATGATCTCCGTTAATCCCGGTTCCTGGTTCTTATCCCAGATTGCAACCGTCAGGGTTCCTGATGAGCCGGTATTTCCGGCCTCAACGGAGCTTTCCGAATTCTGTTTTGTTTCTTCAGAGCCTGCGGATGCAGATCCCTGACCGGACTGCCGGCTTCCGCAGCCTATCAGTACCGATGCCATAATTACCGCCATGACTGCCGTTAACCCCCATTTACGTTTCATTTTACTACCTCCCCTTCATTTGGCAGTTTATATAATACAAACCGCTTCTTTAAATAGTTTTTATCATTTTCGCTATATGTATTTTCGATTATAAACTGCTTTTCATGTATTTTACATGGGCTAATGTGATTATCACATGGTTTTTTGTTATTTTTGTTCATTTTCTTCCTGCACTCTTTTCCGATATTGAAGCGGAGATTCTCCTTCTGTCTGCAGGAAGCTTTTACAAAAAACCGAAGCATCGTGAAAGCCGCAGGATAAACCGGTTTCGGTTATGCTAAGTCCTGTATCCTCCAAAAGGCGCTTTGCCTCCATGATCCGGTAAGACGTTAAATAATGCTTCGGTGAAATCCCTTTATATTTCATAAACAGCTTATACAGATAAGTCCGGTCGATGCCCACATATCCGGCCACATCGCTGATTTGAATGGGGTAACTGTAATTATGGTGCATATATCCCTCTGCCCTGGACAGATAGCTCTGCTCATATTCTCCCGCCTCTCTTTGATTTTTCGGAAGCCGGGAAAACAAAAGATAAAGATAACCAACCATTTCATCCATATTGTGCGCCCCGCTTTGAAAGGCGGTCACCAGACGGATCAGAACGGTCTGCCAGCCGTCTTCCTTTCCAAAACGGTAAATATATCCCTTTTCATCCTGCCGGTATTCAAGAAGGAGCCGCTCCGCCTCATTGCCGGCAAATGCGGCCCATGCGTATTCCCAGGGATCCTCCTCATCTGCCTCATAATAGGTGACCTCCTGGGGCTTAATTAAAAATGCATCTCCTGCCTTCAGTACATACTCTTCTTCCCCTGCCCGATAGATTCCTTTTCCCTTTAACACCACATGCATCAGATAATGCTTCCGTATGGCCGGGCCAAAAAAGTGTCTGGCCGCACACTGCTCATGACCGCAGTAATAAATGGTCATCCCCCGTGCCGCTTGATTCATCTTAATCCCTCCATGCAACAAAATGACAATTTTATGAAACAAACTTCCTATCTTTTTTCCTATTGTGATTATACAATATCCTCATCAGCCAGACAATGAGAAGCGAGGAGGAAAGACCATGGTAAAAATAACTTTTATGGGGGCAGGAAGCACGATATTTGCAAGAAATGTCCTGGGTGACTGCATGTGCACCCCGGTTTTGCAGGACGCACAGATCGCCCTGTATGACATTGACCCGGTCCGTCTTGGTGATTCGGAGCTTATTCTTAATGCAATCAACAAAAATGTAAATAACGGGCGGTCTGAGATCAAAACTTATCTTGGGGAGGAAAACCGGAAAGAGGCACTGTCCGGCGCGTCCTTTGTGGTTAACGCCATTCAGGTCGGAGGATATGACCCCTGTACCATCACAGATTTTGAGATACCTAAAAAATACGGATTAAAACAGACCATTGCCGATACCCTTGGAATCGGAGGGATCATGCGGGGTCTTCGCACCATTCCTGTCCTGGAAGATTTTGCAAGAGATATGGAGGAAGTCTGCCCGGATGCCTATTTTCTGAATTACACCAATCCAATGGCCATATTGACCGGTTACATGCAGCGCTACACTGCCATCAAAACCATCGGATTATGCCACAGCGTTCAGGTATGTTCGGAAACCTTATTAAAGGAACTCGGCATGGAGGATAAGCTGGAAGGCAGAACCGAACTGATCGCGGGAATCAACCATATGGCATGGCTCTTAAAAATCCATGACAGGGATGGGCAAGACCTCTATCCTCTCATACGCCGGGAGGCGTCTGAAAAAAATCAGACGGAAAAACATAAGGATATGGTCCGTTTTGAATACATCAGCCACCTGGGCTACTATTGTACGGAATCCAGCGAACACAATGCGGAATACAATCCTCTGTTCATAAAATCCAAATATCCGGAAATGATCGAGGAATTTAAAATTCCCCTGGATGAATATCCGCGCCGGTGCGTAAAGCAGATAAGCGAATGGGAGGAAGAAAAGGCTTCCATTCTAAACAACGGAAAAATCACCCATACCCGTTCCTTAGAGTATGCTTCTTATATTATGGAAGCGATCCTGACCAACAAACCGTATAAAATCGGCGGAAGCGTGTTAAATCAGGGGCTGATTGACAATCTGCCCGCGGATTCCTGCGTGGAAGTTCCCTGCCTGGTGGACGGCAGCGGAATCACCCCCTGCCATGTAGGCCGCCTTCCCACTCAGCTGGCTGCCATGAATATGACCAATATAAATCCGCAGCTTCTCACAATGGAAGCTGCACGAAACAGGGATGTAAGCATGATCTATCAGGCGGCCATGCTGGATCCGCATACCTCTGCAGAACTCAATATACGGGATATCCGGTCCATGGTGGATGAATTGATCGCCGCCCATGGAAGCTATATGGAAATGTACCGTTAACCGGCTTCTTCCGGGAAATATCATTTGCAAGTTAAACCTGCGTCCTGTATAATAGACCCTATCAAGCTTCCAACGAAAACGGATTGTCTGACAGGGTCTTTCACCATATTGAGGGGGCATTTTTTTGAGCGAAAAGCAAACGACTTATAAAAATGTAGCAGGGTTTCGCTGCTTAAGAAATATCAAGCGGCAGACCAATGATCTGTATCTGGTTCACTGCGGAATCCAGCAGTGTCCTCCCGATTATACTTACAATCATAAGATTCCCAATGAGCATCACCTTCACTTTATACTGAGCGGAGCCGGAGTCCTTGAAATAGGCGGAAAACGGCATATTTTAAAAACCGATGACATTTTCCTGATCCCCAAGGGCCATCCCATCCTTTACCATGCAGATCACCAAAATCCATGGGAGTACATGTGGATTACCTTTGACGGCGAAATGGCAGAAGCCTATTTAAGCTATACCGGCCTGTCCGCGGAGACTCCTGCTATCCATTCTCAGATTCCGAATCAGCTCTATCTTCCCATGATACGGAAAATTCTGGACACCAATCAGCTGACCTTTGCCAACGAGATCAAGCGGGTGGGGTATTTATATGAGATCTTATCCACTTTAATTGAGATGCAGAACAGCTTAAGAACCAGCAGAAAGAACCAGTACGATTATTCCATTGACACCTATGTGGATTATGCACTGCAGTACATCAAGCTAAACTACGACCACATCAGGGTCCAGGACATCGCCGACTACATCGGTATTAACCGGTCCTATCTGACATCCATTTTTAAAAAGCAGCTTCACGTTTCTCCCCAGGAGTACTTAATGCGGTACCGGCTTAACATAGCCGTCCACCGGCTGACTGCTACATCCCAGTCAATTCAGGAAATTGCAACCAGCATCGGATATGATAACCCTTTGACCTTTTCTAAGATATTTAAGCAGGAATATGGAATGAGCCCAAGGCATTTCAGAGAAGAAAAGAAAAAAAATGAAAAAACGGAATCAATATAAAAACAGGAAGCCAGTCCCATAGGGTCTGCCTCCTGTAATATATTCTATCTGTCTGCCAACACTTCATTAATCTGGGAAACCAGAACATCACAGTCTATTCCATGAACCTGGCAGGCTTCCTCTAAAGACTCGCCCTGAGAGGCCGGACAGCCGAGGCAATGCATACCTGCGCGCATTAACATAGGAGCAATGGTCTCATCCATCTCAAGCAATGCGCCTATTAACATATCTTTATCAATCTGCATCTTGTATTCCTCCTTAAAAAATTGTACATACTGTCTTTATAATATAATACTTTTCCGCCTGTTTCGCAAGGACTAAATTTCATTTTTTGATTCATACTTTTTTATTTATTTTTCTCATTAAGAAGTATTGACATTGTATACAGTATTCATATATAATGTATTCATACAAAGATTGTAGGAATTATAATCTTTGCCGGTACTTATTCATTATTTCTACTTATATTAAAGAGATTCTACGGAGGTACAATACTATGAGACCAGAATGGAGAGATTTCACAGGCGGCGTTTGGGAGCGGGAAATCAATGTCAGAGACTTTATCCAAAAAAATTATACTCCTTACGACGGTGACGATTCCTTCCTTGCCGGACCTACCGCAGCAACAAAAGATCTTTGGGCACAGGTTATGGACTTATCCAGGCAGGAACGCGAAGCCGGCGGTGTGCTGGATATGGATACAAAAGTCATCTCCACCATCACTTCCCATGGACCCGGATATTTAAATAAAGACAAAGAAAAGATCGTGGGCTTCCAGACCGATAAGCCATTCAAACGTTCCTTACAGCCTTACGGCGGCATCCGTATGGCGGAAAAGGCCTGTGCGGACAATGGTTACACCGTTGATCCCGAAGTCAGGGAATTTTTTACGATTCACAGAAAGACACACAATGCCGGTGTATTTGATGCCTATACCCAGGAAATGCGTGACTGCCGTTCCAACCACATTATCACAGGCCTTCCGGATGCCTATGGCCGCGGACGTATCATCGGTGATTACCGCCGTGTAGCCCTTTACGGGATCGACCGTCTGATCGGGGATAAGGAAGAGCAGAAGGAAACGACCCGCACCATCATGTACTCTGATGTGATCCGGGAAAGAGAAGAACTGTCCGAACAGCTCCGCGCCCTTAAGGAGTTAAAGAAGCTGGGAAGCATTTATGGCTTTGATATTTCCAAGCCGGCCACCAATGTAAAGGAAGCAATCCAGTGGACTTACCTGGCCTACCTGGCTGCTGTTAAAGAACAGAACGGAGCCGCCATGTCCTTAGGCCGCACCTCCACCTTTATTGATATTTATGCACAGAGAGATTTAGAAGAAGGAACCTTTACGGAAGAAGAGATCCAGGAATTTGTGGATCACTTCATCATGAAGCTGCGTCTGGTTAAATTCGCCCGAACACCGGAATACAACGAACTGTTCTCCGGAGATCCTACCTGGGTGACAGAATCCATCGGCGGCGTAGGGATCGACGGACGCCACCTGGTAACCAGGATGTCCTTCCGCTATCTGCACACCCTTAAGAATCTGGGAACCGCCCCGGAACCGAACTTGACCGTACTCTGGTCCACAAGGCTTCCGGAAAGCTTCAAACGCTTCTGTGCCAAGACCTCCATTGAATCCTCTTCCATCCAGTATGAAAACGATGATTTAATGAGAGTGACCCACGGCGACGACTATGCCATTGCCTGCTGCGTATCTTCCATGCGGGTCGGCAAGGAAATGCAGTTCTTCGGTGCCCGTGCCAACCTGGCAAAGTGTCTGTTATACGCCATCAACGGCGGTGTAGATGAAGTTACAGGGAAGCAGGTCGGCCCCAAATACCGCCCCATCACCTCCGAGTACCTGGATTATGATGAGGTCATGAGCGCCTATAAGGATATGATGAAATGGCTTGCAACGGTTTACGTAAACACGCTTAATATCATCCATTATATGCATGACAAATACAGCTATGAGCGCATTCAAATGGCTCTACACGATAAAAAAGTAACCCGCTGGTTCGCAACCGGTATCGCCGGACTTTCCGTTGTGGCTGACTCTCTGTCCGCCATCAAATACGCCAAGGTAAAGACCGTGCGCGATGAAAACGGCATCGTCGTCGACTACGTCGTAGAAGGAGATTTCCCGAAATACGGCAATAACGATGACAAGGTCGACCAGATTGCAAATGACCTGGTCCACACCTTCATGAATTTTGTAAAAGCGAACCACACCTACCGGGGCGGAATTCCGACAACCTCTATCTTGACAATTACTTCCAATGTAGTATATGGTAAGAATACAGGAGCAACCCCGGATGGGCGTAAGAAGGGTGAATCATTTGCACCAGGCGCCAACCCGATGCACCGCAGGGATACCCACGGCGCTGTCGCTTCTCTTGCTTCTGTTGCAAAGCTTCCTTTTAAGGATGCACAGGATGGTATCTCCAATACCTTCTCCATTGTACCAGGTGCTCTTGGAAAGGAAGACCAGATCTTCTCCGGCGATCTGGAGGTGGATTTAGAGCTGGATCTTTTAGACAGCCAAAAATAAGGAGTGGTTTTTATGGCATATCCAAAGGAAAAACAGATTGATGACATTGTCTCCATGCTGGATCAGTTTATGGCCGGCAACGGCGGCCATATGAACATCAGCGTATCAGAAGACGGTACCGTAAATGCCGATAAAACAATGGCAAAATCAGTAACTACCATGAAGTCCATGGACTGCGCGGCCGGAGATCTGGCCTGCAGGATTCCGACCCTGTTTGAGGGTATGGATGCAGACGATGAGGATCCGGAAGGCAACCGGCTTTTCATGGAGGACACTTATTAAGTACAAAAGGAGGATTAAAAAATGGCAAATATCAGCGACTCCCAAATCGATAACCTTGTGAATTTATTAGATGGCTATGTAGAAGAAGGCGGGCATCACTTAAATGTCAATGTTTTCACCCGCGATACCCTTCTGGATGCCCAGAAGCATCCGGAAAATTATCCGCAGCTTACCGTACGAGTATCGGGCTATGCGGTGAATTTTATCAAACTGACAAAGGAACAGCAGGATGAGGTAATCTCCCGTACATTCCATAATAACATGTAGTGAAAAGTAAAGAAGGCGAATGATTCATGACAGGACGTATCCATTCCATTGAAAGCTTTGGCACCGTTGACGGTCCCGGCGTGCGCATGGTGGTTTTTTTGCAGGGCTGCCCCATGCGCTGCCAGTACTGCCACAACCCGGATACCTGGAAAATGGCAGGCGGTACCGATATGACGGCAGAAGAAATCTTAAAACAATATGAATCATCCCGGAATTTTTACCGGGGCGGCGGCATAACGGCAACCGGAGGGGAACCCCTCATGCAGCTGGATTTTGTGACAGAGCTTTTCGAAGCCGCAAGAAAAAAGGACATTCATACCTGTCTCGATACCTCAGGCGTCACTTTCCGGAGAGATGATCCGGAGCATTTGAAGAAAATGGACCGGCTGCTTGATTCCACCAGTCTTGTCATGCTGGACATCAAACACATTGATGCCGTAAAACATAAGCCTTTAACCGGTTATTCCAATGAAAACATCCTGGATTTTGCCAGGTACTTAAGCGAGCGTCAGATTCCCGTATGGATACGTCATGTTGTGGTGCCCCAGATCACAGACCAGACCCCTGACTTATACCGGCTCGGGCGCTTCATCGGCGAACTGAAGAACGTAAAAGCCCTTGATGTTCTGCCCTATCACGACATGGGAAAGGTGAAGTACGAAAGCCTTGGAATGGACTACCCCTTAAAGGATGTCCCCTCTATGTCCACAGAAGGCGCCATCTCTGCCAAGAAAGTGATCTTAAGCGGAATCCGGGATGCCAGAACGGGAGTACCAGACCGGTATTGCTCCTAAAATTAAACATTAATTGCAGGAAATTGTACTTGAATATTTTTAATTTATGGTATAAAATATAGAAAAATGTATAGAATTTAAGGAGGTTATTTATCATGGCACGTGTTATTAGTGATGCTTGTGTTAGTTGCGGAACCTGTGAAGGAGAATGCCCGGTAAGCGCTATCAGCCAGGGTGATTCTCAGTTTGTTATTGATGCTGATTCCTGTATCGATTGCGGCGCTTGTGAAGGTGTATGCCCAACAGGAGCTATTTCTGAAGCTTAATTATGAATACATAAATGCCTCTTCCGTAAGGAAGGGGCATTTTGTTATATCACCACTTTCTTAATCATTCAGGAAAGGATATTTCTAATATGAGAAAACCACTTATCGGCCTGACTCCCTCCCACGATACGGATAACGATGACATTAAGATGCGGCCTACCTATCTGCGGGCATTAAAAGCAGCAGGAGCAATTCCCGTGGTAATGCCCTTAGAAGCTTCGGAAGAGGATTTGAAACAGCTTGCGGAAGACTTGGACGGATTTCTGTTTACAGGCGGTCCCGACGTCCATCCCTTTCTCTTCGGGGAAGAAACACAGGCTCACTGCGGAAATGTATCTGCAGCCAGGGATCAGATGGAGCTGTCCCTGCTTCCGCTGGTTCTGGAGCTTAAAAAACCGGTTCTTGGAATCTGCCGGGGCATCCAGGTCTTAAATATCGCTTTGGGCGGAAATATCTGGCAGGATATTCCTTCCCAGACTAAACGGGATTTCCCCATCGCCCACGCCCAGCCCTTTTACTATAACATGCCCTGCCATACGGTATCCTTAGCCGAAGGCAGTCTCCTTGCCCGGATATCAGGATGTACCTCCTTAAAGGTCAACAGCATGCATCATCAGGCAGTTAAGGATATAGCCCCTGGCCTGGCTGCAGCGGCGTATTCTCCGGACCATTTGACCGAGGCTCTGGAAATGCCCGGCTATCCCTTCTTTGTCGCGGTTCAATGGCATCCGGAATATCTTTGGGAAAAAAATGAAGAAGCGCTTCGATTGTTTCAGACTTTTGTTAAGGCTTGCAAGAAATGACTTTCTATGTACAAAAAATCCGCAGTTTACACTTTCAGTGGCAGCTGCGGATTTCTTTTCCTGAGCCTGTCTGCTCCATTTATCTGAAAGTAGTATGAATCTATAACTTTTTTCCATTTCGCCCGAATTTTTTTTTGCGGTTAAAGAATGGGATCTTGGATGCAGCTGCTTCTGCACGGCCCTTGTTGTCTTTCTGATGGGTGCGTAAAAGCTCGTCCAATTGCTTGAACCGTTCTTCTTCCCTTTCTTCCTTCAAATTCATCAAGTATTCCAGTTCCTTAATGACTTTGTCGTTGACCAGGCAGCTGACATCCTGGCTTAACTGCTCATTATTCACTTCTAAAGCCCGCCCAATAATGTGGTTCATAATCTCCTGGAACTGCTCCATTTTTTCCTGAGCAATGGATACCTGCGCTGTATTATGTACCTCCAGGCCTGTCCCGTCTTCCGGGCCGGATACCGCACTCTCTTTTAATTCCTGCGTCATCTGCCCTTCTAATAATTCATCAGGTATGACAGGGTCTTTGCCATCCCCAATGACCTTATCCAGCGCTGTCTTAATGGCTTTTAACTGATATCCCTTTTCCTTTAAGTCCTTGATCTGCCTGAACAAACGGATGTGTGCTTCGGTGTAATACCGGTGTCCCATCTCATTTCTGGGAATCTTTAACTCCAGCTCGTCCTCCCAGTATCTAAGGACATGGGATTCTACATCGACTTTCTTCGATGCATCCGATATTAAGTAATGTATCTCAGCCATAGCTATATCCTCTCCTTTGGTTCGTTTAGTTTTCATAACCTTACTATTTATATCATATGCGGGATTAATACAGATTATGAATGAGAAATGGAAAATTTTTAAGGGATTTGAGAAAAAGATGGAGGAACCCTGTCCGCGGGAGCCATCTGAAAAAAGAGGTTCCCCCGGCACAGAAAAAGCAAATGAATTTGTTTTTTTATGCCGGGGAACCTCTTTTTCTATCCTGCTCATTGCCGGGCCATGTTTGCAAACTTCGTATACTCTGGTCTCCAGACCAGATTCACAGTTCCTATGGGACCGTTTCTCTGTTTTGCAATGATAACTTCTGCAATATTAGGCATATCCGTATCTTTATTATAGTAATCATCACGATATAAAAACATAACCACATCGGCATCCTGCTCGATGGCTCCGGATTCTCGAAGGTCGGAGAGCATGGGGCGGTGGTCTGGTCTGGTCTCACAGGCACGGCTTAGCTGGGATAAGGCGATTACAGGAGCATTCAGTTCTCTTGCCAGGGCTTTTAAGGACCTGGAGATTTCTGAGATCTCCTGCTGGCGGTTTTCGCCGCCTTTTCCGCTTCCACTCATCAGCTGCAAGTAATCGATAATGACTACATTAAGTCCGTATTCCAGCTTCATCTTACGGCATCTGGAGCGCAGCTCCATGATGGAGATTCCGGGGGTGTCGTCGATGATCAGCTTGGAATTGCCGATGACTCCGATCCCTTCGACAACGGCATCCCAGTCCGTGTCGGATAAGGTTCCGGTTCTGAGCTTCTGGGAATCCACGTTGGATTCCATGGCCAGCATACGGTTTACCAGCTGTTCCTTTGACATCTCCAGACTGAATACCATGCACGGCAGACCTTTTTTTACTGCTATATGGTCTACCAGATTCAGTACAAAGGCCGTCTTACCCATGGAAGGACGGGCGGCGATTAAAATGAAATCGGAAGGCTGCAGGCCGGAAGTCTTATAATCCAGATCAATAAAGCCTGTGGGGATCCCGGTCACGGTCCCCTGGTTTTTTGAGGCCTCTTCGATTTTTTCCAGAACGTTCATGGCAACCTGGCGGATGGGGACGAAATCTCCGGAGTTGCGGTTCTGAAGCAGATCAAATATGGTCTTTTCCGTGACAGCAAGGATGGCCTCCAATGGTTCCTTTCCGGCATAACAGGTGTTGGCAATATCTTCATTGACCTTGATAAGCCTCCTTAGAACCGCTTTATCCCGCACAATATTGGCATAGGACTTTACATTGGCGGAGGTGGGAACCGTGGTAATGATGTCCCGGACAAAGTCCAGACTCGAAACCTCCGGGGGCACATCCTTCTCCTTTAAACGGTTCTGAAGCGTTACCAAATCCACCGGCATATTTTCATTAAAAAGCTCCAGCATGGCCTCGAACATAACGCCGTACTGGTGCTGGTAAAAGTCTCCTGCTGTAACGATCTCGGAAGCCGCGATGATTGCATCCCGGTCCATCAGCATGGAACCGATGACGGATTGCTCTGCCTCTATGCTGTGAGGAAGTATCCGTTTGATCAGGGCATCATCCATGTTCATATCTCCTAGCTCTCCACTACCTTAACAATCAGCTTTGCAGTTACATCTTTATGAAGCTTAATCGGAACCTCATGGGAACCGAAGGTCTTAAGGGGCTCCGGAAGGATCAGTTTCTTTTTATCAATGTCATATCCCAGCTGACTTTGGATCGCAGAAGAAATCTCTTTTCCTGATACGGAACCAAAGGCCCTGCCGCCCTCTCCTGCCCGGATCGACAGCGTGACCCACGATTCTGCAAGCTTGTCCGCCAGTTCTTTGGCGGCTGCCAGCTGTTCTGCAGCCTGCCTGGCTTCATTGGCCTTCTGAAGCTTTAAGTCATTTAAATTCTTAGCCGTTGCCTCGATTCCCAGCTTTTTCGGGAGAATGTAATTCCTTGCATATCCATCGTTAACATTAACGATCTGTCCCTTCTTGCCCAATGCTTTTACGTCTTCTAATAATACAACTTCCATTATGATATGTCTCCCTTCTCTAACATCTCTTTGATAACCGCTTTTACGCGGGTTCTCGCTTCTTCAACTCCCACATCGGCAAGCTGTGCACCTGCAATGGTCCGGTGTCCTCCGCCTCCCAGCATTTCCATCATGACCTGTACATTGACTTCATCAATGGAACGGGCGCTTAAGTACACCGTATGATTGTAATCCGTCATGACCACAGATGCCTTGATCCCTGCGATATCAAGCAGCTCGTTGGCCGCCTGGGCTCCCACAACCGTAGGACTCCCGATCCCTTCCGACGGGCATACGCTGATGGCAAAGCAGCCTTCGTATATCTCCGCCTCCCGGACCGCTTCGGCTTTTGCCTTATAATCTTCCAGGTCATCGCGGAACAGCTTCCGCACACGGACCACATCCGCTCCGTTTCTTCTTAAAAATGCCGCTGCCTCAAAAGTTCTGACGCCGGTCTGGTTGGTAAAATTATTGGTATCAATGACGATTCCTGCATACAGGGCGTCTGCTTCTGCCGATTTGATCTTAATGCCGTCTGCAATGTACTGCAATACTTCAGCCACCATCTCACAGGCTGAGGAAGCATAAGGTTCCACATAGGAAAGAACCGCATTATCGATGATCTCGCTGCTCTGCCTGTGATGATCCAGCACCACAATGGTCTTTACCATGCGCAGCAGTTCCGGCGCGTCGGTAATGCTTGGACGGTTTACATCCACCACCACCAAAAGGGTGTTGGCATCCACTAACTCCGCAGCCTTCGCTCCGGTTAAAAATAAATCCTCGGGGTAATCGGAATTCCCTACAAAACGGTCCAGCATAGGGCGGACGGTTGTGGTCACTTCATTGATCACAATATTGGCCTTCTTGTCCATGGCCGTGGCAATGCGGTAAATTCCAACTGCCGCACCAAAGGAATCGATATCCGTCAGGCGGTGCCCCATGATCAGGAGCCGGTCCTTTGTCTCCATCAATTCCCTGAGAGCATGGGCTTTCACCCGGGCCTTTACGCGGGTGGTTTTCTCCACCTGCTGAGCCTTGCCCCCGAAATACTGGATCCGCTCGCCATCCTTAATCACTGCCTGGTCGCCTCCGCGTCCCAATGCCATGTCAATGGCAACTCTCGCAAAATCATAATTCCTGTAATAGCTGTCCCCGTTCATTCCAAGTCCAATGCTTAAGGTTACTGCCATCTCATTGCCGATGTTGACGGTTTTCACCTCTTCCAGAATGGAAAAACGGTTCTCCTTCAGCTCCGCGATACAGGACTGCTTGATGGCGATAAAATACTTGTCCTTTTCTAACTTCTTTACGATTCCATTCATGTTGGTAATATATTTGGTGATCTTCCGGTCAATGAGCGCGGTGAGAAGAGAACGGCGTACCTCTTCCACACTCTCCAGAGCCTCGTCATAGTTATCCAGATAAATAAGACCGGCCACCATCTTCTGGTCATCCACCATCTGCTTATAGGTCAGGATTTCCGTTTCATCAAAAAGATAGACTGCCACCAGCATCTGCGCCACAGCCTCCATGCCAATGGTCTCCGCTATGGCTTCCGGCGAATCTTTCATAGTAACAGCCTTCAGCCGGATCTGGTACTTCCGTTCATTGTGCGTCGTGTGCAGAACAGCCGTACCTTCCTTCAGCTTCAGCGCTTCTTTCGTTATCTCCGGAAAAATGGTCATGATGTTCTTTCGCGTGGCCTTTAACGGCTTTTCTTCCCCCAGCACCTCCGAAAACGCTGTATTCCCCCAGAGGATCCGTCCGCTTTCATCTGCCATTCCATACGGAAGTTCCAGATCCGTGAGGAGCTGCTTCTGCATCCAGGAATAATCCGCAGAAAATTCCACAAGGCCGCTTAACAGACGTTTCCTTCTGTAAGTATAGAGCCAGACTGCTATGCCGATATACAGAAGCGTAAAAACTGCCATGATGATACCCGCCTTCACACTGGCTGCGCCGATCACCGTATTGGCGGCAATCAGCAGCCCGCTTAAATAAAGCGGCCACTGCATATACGTCCTCAGCTGTCCCCTTATTTTAAACTTCTCTTTCATATCTTTCTCCTTATGGAAAAAAGGGTTCTTTTTTCACTATCTTAACATTATAACATAGTCATCTGGGTTCGTCCATTAAAATACAAAAAGTAAGGAAACACAAGGCTTTCAGGGGATTTTTTAAAATTTTAAAAGGGCTTTTGCGTTACAAAAAACGCAAAAGCCCTTATGGCAGTAAAACTGGTGTAATTATTATTATTTGATAAAGCTTACATGTCTGCAGATCTCCTCCACCGCCAGCTTTTGCCTGCTCTCTCAGTCTCTTTGGCCCTTTTCCTCTATATACCGGTCGATCATCTTCAGAATCTGCGCCTTTGTATAAGGCTTTATAATAAAACCATAAGCATGAATCTTCCAGGCCTCCAATGAAAAACCGGGAATACCGGACAACAATACCACTTCCGGCGGTTCCGGAAGCTCATACAGCTTCGATGTAAGAGTGATCCCGCTGATATCCGGCATGACCACATCCGAAAACACCAGATCCACCGGATTCTCCTTAACATACTGTATGGCCGCTATTGCCTCATGGAAGCTTCCGCACAGCTCGATTTTATCTGTTTCCCTTAATATACCTGTCAGTTTAACCAACAGCTCCTCTGAATTATCCACCGCTACCGCCCTGATCCTCATAATGCCTCCCTGGTTCCTATAAAACTTTTTTCATGAAATGTAATGTTTATTATATTATTATACTTAGAATTTGCGATTGTTTCAACGGGGGCAGTGAATGTTGATGTCAAGTTAGTCTTCTGCTTTATTACAGTCCGTCATGAGCTGCGCCATTCCATTTGCTCATTTCGGTTAATTGTTAACCATTATTGCATTTATAGTTGACATTCTTTCTTTTTTTCCTGTATAATTTTGTCATATAAAAAATTACACAGAAGGGAGTCATATGAAGAACATGAAAACTAAGAATCTTGTATTATGCGCATTATTTGCCTCGTTAAATGCATTATTATCTCAAATCTCCATTCCCATCGGCCCTGTCCCCATCAATCTGACCCATATTTCAACCTTTGCAGCTGCCGGATTGCTGGGAGCAAAATACGGTGCTTTGAGTCAGATTGTTTTTGTTCTGATGGGAGCCGTCGGTCTCCCGGTTTTTTCCGGCTTTATGGGAGGTATCGGCAGAATCCTGGGCCCAACAGGAGGATATATCATAGCTTACGCCGTATGTGCGTATACAGCCGGCTGGATTATGGAACGCTTTGGCAAATCCGTAAAAGTAATGATTGCCGCCATGTATACGGGCTGGATCCTCACCTATGCCATTGGAACTTTATGGTACGTTTACATAACACATACTAATTTTATCACAGCATTAACCCTCTGCGTCATTCCCTTTTTGTTAGGCGACGGGCTGAAAACAGTTCTAAGTATGGCACTGATAAAAAGATTAAACCCGGTCGTATCCTGCGGGAATATGAAAACAGAACAGGAAAAAATATCTGCTCAGAGAATCCATTTAAGAAAGGGTACAAAACATGAACTATAATTACGAAAACCTGTCCCGGGAAGAGGCTTTGTCCATTCTCAATTTACCTGATGAAAAACTTTATGAATTGCTTGATGTTGTGTACGCCATCCGGAAAAAATATAAGGGTAATATGGTGAGCGTACAGCTTCTTACAAATGCCCGCAGCGGTAATTGTACACAAAATTGTGCTTATTGCGCTCAATCCCACCGGTCCACGGCAAATATTGCCAAATACAACCTGATATCCTATGATAAATTGCTTCAGGATGGGTATATAGTCCAGGAAAAAAAGCTTTCCAGACACTGTATCGGGCTGAGCGGGATCCGTTTTCGTGATTCTGAAATAGATGCGTTTGCCGATGAGATAAAAAAGCTCAAAAAAGAAACACAGACTCCGGTCTGCTGCTCCATCGGGCTTTTGACGCCGGAACAGGCAAAAAAACTCAAAAAGGCGGGAGTGGACCGGATCAACCATAATCTTAATACAAGCAGGCGTTTTTATCCAAACATCTGTACCACTCACACCTATCAGGAAAGAATATCCAATATTAAAATGCTCAAAAGCATTGGTTTTGAAATTTGCAGCGGCGGAATTATCGGCCTTGGAGAAGAAAAGGCGGACGTTGTAGATATGCTCTTTGAAATACAGGCAATAAAACCTCAGGCCGTACCGGTTAATTTTTTGATACCGATTGAGGGTACTCCACTGGAAAATGCCGATACATCTCATTTATCTGCTGAATATTGTTTGAAGGTATTATGCCTTGCCCGCCTGCTGAATCCCCAATCAGATATACGGTGCGCCGCCGGAAGGGAAGTCTATTTGAAGGGGAAAGAAAAATGGATGTTTTATGCGGTCGATTCCATTTTTGCTTCCGGCTATTTGACAGCCGGCGGACAAAGCATTGAAGATACCATTAAGGTCATAACGGATGCAGGATTTGAATACTGCATAGAAACTGCCTGATAAGCTGTATAAAAGGCAGGTCCCGGATAATCCGCAAAAATGTATCCATATTGGGAGTATATGAAAATCAGCTTACTTTTCTATGTTTTATAGAGAAAAGTAAGCTGATTTCAACAGGCTATTTAATTGCATCGGTTCCACGTTCCCTGGTTCGGATTCTTATTGCATCCTGTATATCAGAGATAAAGACTTTTCCGTCACCGTACTCTCCGGTATATGCCGCTTCTGCGATACAGGAGATAATGGATTCGGCCTGATCATCCGGAACCACTGTTTCAATCTTGATTTTTGTAAGAAAATTATAATCCACTTCGGTACCGCGGACGAATTCCGTCCAGCCCTTCTGATTTCCGCAGCCCATGACCTGCATGATGCTTAAGCCGTTTAACTTCATCTTATCCATGATCTCCTTGATTTCTTCCAGCTTTTCCGGACGGATATATGCTTCGATTTTTTTCATGATATCATCCTCCTGTCTGTTAATCCATTCCGTTGAATGCGGGATAAGCGGTTTCACCATGCTCTGAGATGTCAAGACCAATCGCTTCGTCTTTCTTTGAAACCTTTATTCCCTTCGTTACGAAAGTGGTAATTCCGGCTGCAATCAGTGTCCCTGCAACGGTGATCACAATGGTAATCCCGACTGCTGCCAGCTGGCGGATGAACAGAGTAGTCCCGCCAAATATAAGGCCATCCCAGGCAGCTGCGGAATTAATGCTGGTTTTTGCAAATAAGCCGGTTGCGATACCTCCCCAGATCCCGCCGATGCCGTGACACCCAAATACATCGAGCGCATCATCATATCCAAATCTGGGCTTTATTACATTAATAAAGAAATAGCAAATGGGGCTGACAAGCGCGCCGATCACGATTGCCGCCCAGATAGGAACAAAACCGGCACCAGGCGTTATAGCAACCAGACCGATGACCATACCGGTGGAAGCTCCCACAAGCGTGGGTCTGCCGTTTTTTATAACCTCTATGAACAGCCAGGAAAGCAGAGCGGATGCTGCTGCGGTATTGGTAGTCATAAATGCATGAGCTGCCAGTTCATTTGCTGCCAGTGCGCTGCCGCCGTTAAAACCGAACCAGCCAAACCAAAGAAGGGCTGCACCAAGAAATACAAACGGAACATTGTGTGGGTGGTACGGCGCCTTTCCTAAGTTCCTGCGCTTTCCGAGCAGAATGGAAAGCACCAATGCACTGACACCGGAACTGATATGTACAACATTACCGCCGGCAAAGTCAATGGAACCGATCTGGAACAGATAGCCTCCGCCCCATACCATATGGGCCAGGGGATAATAAACGATGACAGACCAGAGTGTTATAAAAAGAACAAGGGAAGAGAACTTCATGCGCTCCGCTATTGCCCCGGTTATCAAAGCCGGTGCGATAATGGCAAACATCATCTGGAAAATCGCAAATGCCAGGGTATTCGGGTAAGGCAGGGTAATATCTGTAAAAGTATCAAAATTCATGCCAAACCACTTAAGATTACCGATGACACCCCCTATGTCGCCGCTGAAGGATAGGGAAAACCCTATCAAAACCCACAAAATTGATCCGATGCCCATCATGATAGCAGAAGACATCATGGTGTTGATAACACTTCTGCGTTTTACCAGGCCTCCGTAAAAAAATGCAAGCCCCGGGGTCATAACAAAAACCAGCGCCGAGCATGTTAAAAGCCATGCGAAATCTTCGTGATCCATAATTTCAACTCCTCCTTTATTTGCTTTGAGTAAAAAAATTAAGCCATAACCTTGTGCGACGCTGCACAGTGTTATGGCTTCTTTGCCGTATAATTTCCCAACCTTATTTTGGTCTACTGCTAGACTAAAGTATGAATGAATTTTTGTCAAGTATATTTTTGATTTAGCTAAAATTTCGCAATGCTGGAAATTCTTAGAAGGAGAAGACCGCAGGCGGCGGCTCTGCTTACAGCAGTATAATACCACCGTTTTTCTCAATCTCAACCACAGGATGCTTTCTTAAATAATCCAGGGCCATCTGAGGAACCTCTGTACTGATACGCTTTAGAATCCGGCATTCCCTGTATACCTCGTAGCCTCCCGTACCGCTGGCACGGTAATCGCTCATACACAGGCTGAAAGAACGGCCTGCCAGCGGCCTGCCTTTATACAGAATCTTTTTCACCCGGCTTCCCACAGGCATTTTTAAGTCCACCTCAAAAGTAATACCGGCAAAATAATCATAATTATAATGCTCCACTTTGGGTTTCAGGAACTCGTCAGAGATCTCAATGTTCCCATCCTTTATGGTAAAATACCGGGCACAGCGTTCCAGGGCTTTCCTGAGTGTTTCTTCCTTTACTTCAAGGACTGCCAGGGTGTTTGAAAACGGATATACTCTCACCAGATCCCGCATGGTAACATGGTCAGGAAGTCCAATGGATGAATTTCCCAGCCCGACACAGGAGATATCCGCCCCCGAATATTCCAGCTGCACCTGATTGAAAAAATCCGCGACAGCTGACCCATAAAGGGCCATATCAAGCTTTCCTTTTTCCGGAACCGGCTCCTTCAAACGACCAATGTCTGCATCCAGCCACTCCTGTACTGCCCCCTCTAAAGGAAGCAGAGACTCATAAGGTTCTTTCTCATGAAACGGCCCGGCCGGGCAGATGGAGGACTCCACTTTAAGCTTCCCGTCTTCAAACCTTAAATCCAGCCGGGCATACTGCACGGCATTGGCGGCCAGCTGCAGGGTATGGGTCCTGAATAACTCTCTTCCGGGAACGGACATGTGCTGGTGCGCGGTCAGCAGGATATCATAATCCAGCTCTTTTAAGATGCGGTATCCCACATTTTCTCCGGAAGTACTTAATACCTTTCCGGTATCAAGATCGCATTCATAACCGCCGTGATAGATGCAGATGGTGACATCTGACTGGAGCTTCAGCCTGAAAAGCTCCTCTGCAGCAGCCTGGAAAGCATCGGTAATCCGGATTTTTTCCAGATTCTCCGGCTGCTCCCACACGTTTACATGATCCGTCACAATGCCGGTTACCCCCAGCCGGAGCCCATTTTCCAGGGTAAAGATATGACTTGATGAGATCCTGCCCCTTCCTTCCAAGTCCCTTGCATTTGCGCAGAGGCAGACGCCGTGAAGCGCCCGGAAGTATTTTACAAGGCGGTCATAACCAAAATTAAAATCATGGTTTCCGGGGACCACAGCATCGTAGCCTGCCGCATTGTATACTCCGGCTATGGGATCCTTTTCCGGGAAATCCCCTCCATGGGAGGTGACATAGGCAGCCAGAGGAGCTCCCTGTAACGTATCCCCTCCGTCAAAAACCAGTGTATTTCCGTCTTTTTTAAAGTTGGAGATACAGTTAAAAAGCCCCATGGGCCGTTCTTCCTTATCTGCGTATGAGGTTGGAAACAGATATCCGTGAACATCTGAGGTATAATATATTTTTGCCTGTTTCTTCAATCTATCACCCCCTGGCCAGCTTTACCCGGATCCTGGTGGAAATATATTCCACGATCAGAACCAGAACCATAAGGCCCACTAAAATAGCCCCCGCCTCATTCCACCGGTAGGAATTCATGGCAAAGATCAGGGGCGCTCCAATGCCTCCGGCTCCTACCAGCCCCAGAACCGTGGCATCTCTTAAATTAATGTCAAACCGGTAGATTACCGTTGACGCGAAGTTGGGAATCAGCTGGGGCAGGATTCCATACCGGATCTTCTGAAACGTATTGCAGCCGCATGCATCTAAGGATTCCAGAATTCTGGTATCCAGATCTTCGATGGCTTCAATATACATTTTCGATACCATGCCAATGGAACACACGGACATGGTCAAAAGTCCGGTAAACGCTCCGGGCCCGCTGACCCGGATAAACATGAGGCCATAGACAAAGGCCGGAATGGTCCTGACCGCCATGATCACCAGACGGCTTAAATAAGCGACCGGAGCAGGCATTAAGTTGGAGGCCGATAGAAAGGAAAGAGGAATGGCAAGAAAGGCTCCCACCAGGGTTCCTAAAAATGCAATGCAGACCGTTTCCAGAAGAAGATACGGAACTCCCTGTACGGTCAGGTTAAACAACAGCTTTTTATCCGGATGAACGATTCCGTTTAAAATATTCCCGGCAATTTTAAGACCTCCAAGGCCTCCGCCGGAAACGTCCACGGCAGAGCCTGACCACAGCAGCAGCACCAGAACAATGGCAGTAACCGTTACCTGGTAAACAGTATTCTTAGGACGCCCGGCATATGCTTTTTCTATCTGATTCATCATCTGTCATTCCCCCTATACCAGTTTCCGGCGGCAGTAGCGGCTCACCGATTCAATCAGAAATACGGTTACAAACAGCATGATCAGGATCATGCCTACACTTGGATATTCTCTCCACCCCAGCTTTTCATTGAGGATCAGTCCCAGACCGCCTGCGCCCACATATCCCAGTATGGCTGCATAACGGACATTTCCTTCAAAGCAGAACAGCCCGTTTGAAATATAGGAAGGAAGCACCTGGGGGATGATGGCGCTCACAAAAGCCCGGACCTTGGTGGCCCCAATGGCTTCCATAGCCTCAAAGGCCCCCATATCAGCGGTTTCGATCTCTTCATATAATATTTTCCCCATATAGGCAAAGGTGAACACCGCAATAGCCGTGGTGCCGGCCAGGGTGCCCAGGCCGAATACATAAGTAGCGATCAGGGCGGTTACCAGGGTCGGAAGGGTCCTTACAATGCTTAAAAATAATCTCATGACGCTGACCGCCACCGGATTCCTTATGATGTTGGTGGAAGCAGCCATGGCAAAGGGAATGACTGTCACAGCTCCGATCACGGTCCCAAGAAGAGACATTTTTACGGTATCAAACAGGGGCTGCCACACCTGAGAGCTATAGGAAAATGCCGGCGGGACCATCATACCGAGGATGACAAAGAACTGGTCTCCCCTTTCCCGCAAAACTCCCATATCAAAGCCGGTGATCTTTACCGACAGCACGGTTAAGAACACCAGTATCAGGGCGATCAGGGGGAGATGGGAAGCCGGCTTTGAGACGGTCCTGCCATTTGACAATTCCATTTTCCGGGGCGGAATTATTTTGTCATAAATGCTCATCCTGCCGCCTCCTGTTCTTCTTTTCCTTCATAAATCTCATTTAAGATATCCTGGGTCACATCAGCGGCCGGACCATCGTAAACGATCCGGCCTGCTCTTATGCCAATGACACGGCTTGCGTACTGGAGCGCCAAGTCCACATGATGGATGTTTAACAGAATGGTAATGTTCATCTCTTTGTTGATCTTTAAGAAATCCCCCATGACCTGTTTTGCCGTAACCGGGTCTAAGGAAGCCACCGGCTCGTCTGCCAGGATGATCCGGGGATTCTGGGCCAGGGTCCTTGCCAGGGCAACTCTCTGCTGCTGCCCGCCGGACAACTGGTCCGCGCGGACAAAGGCTTTATCCAGGATACCCACCTTATCAAGCGCCTCCAGTGCCTCCAGCTTATCCTCCCTGGGGTAAATTCCGAACAAAGCGTTGAAAAACGGCAGTTCCGGTACCTTTGACATAAGAACGTTATTGATGACCCGGGTTCTGGTCACCAGGTTAAAGGACTGGAAAATCATGCCGATCTTACGGCGGAAACGCCGCAGTTCCCTTCCTTTCAGCTGCATCACATCGGTCCCATCCACGGTCAGGGTGCCTTCCGTAATATCATGCATGCGGTTAATCGTCCGAAGAAGGGTGGACTTGCCTGCGCCGGAAAGTCCGATAACAGCTACAAATTCTCCCTGCCCGATTTTTAAGTTGATTTCTTTCAAGGCTTCAAAGCCATTGGGATACTTTTTGCCCACCTGACTAAATTCAATCATACTTTCCCTCATTTCCCAGTATAAAGAGCGGAGGCGCCGCAAAATATTACCGTTACGACGCCTCTACAGCCTGTATGTATTCTTTATTTTGCATTTAATTCCTTAATCATCTTCTGTGCCGCACGTTCATTATCGTAATCGGAGCTCTGTGCCGGCTGATATCCCTTGTGGCTATAGATAGCGATAACCTGCTTTCCTTCTTCTGTGTTGCCGATGTTGATAAATGCATCCCGGACAGCCTTTTTGAAATTATCATCCATGATTTTGGAGGTCTTGCTCACGCTGACTGTATCATTAAAAATCGGAGGCGTTACACCGATCACATTTGTTTCTTCCCAGATGGATCCGGTCCTTCCGTATTCGGAATTCCATTTTTCCACGTAATCCCTGCGGGCATCCGCATAGGTGCAGAGAACATCTACCTGGCCGGAGGCGAGCCGTGCAAAAGCGCTTCCATAGGAATCAGACTGTACCGCATGGGAAAGATTTAACATGTTCTTCTGGAAATTATCCTGAAGCCATAAGGACGGGTAAATGTATCCTGCCGGTGAGGAGGATGACATAACGCTCCAGTTCGCTCCGTCTAAATCTTCAAAGGTAAGCTCTTCCCCATTGTTGACCTTGGCAGACAGTTCCTGTCCCTTTTCAGAAGGGCCTGCAATAATAAGTGCCCGGTAGGAGGTAGCCTGATCCGCAGTGGGATCGGTAGCCTTTCCGTCATTCCAGTCCTTTGCGGAATCGGAATTCTTGCTTAATCCGTCTCTGGTTGCGGTTAAGATCACTTCTGCGCCGTCATCATAGAGGACATAGGTTCCTCCCGGTATAAGACCGATATCCGCAGTGCCTGCAGATAGGGCTTCCCCAACTGCCTCATAGCTGGTTCCGACCGTAATCACCACCTCGCCGATATCATAGCCTTCTTTTCCCAACTCTGTCTTCAGCATGTCTTTTAAAGGCTCTGTAGCGGTTACGATCTCTTCCGGCTCTCTGGAAGGAACAAAGTAAACGTTCAGCTTGTCGATTTTCTTGTTCTCCGCCTTTGCCTCAGTCTGAGCGGTTGTTTCTCCTGCTGCAGACGATGCGCTTTCCGTCCCCGCAGCGGTTGCCGCTCCAGACTGGCTGCTGCCGGAACATCCGCCGATCATTGCTGCACAGAGTGCTGCTGCCATTAATACAGAAACTGTTTTTTTCATACTGCTCTCCTTTTCGTGTGATTCATCGGTTCTTGGGGTCATGGGTCATTACGCGCTGTCTCCGACTTCCAACTTTGTTGGGAGATAAATTGTCATATTGTCCTTGCGGCCTTCCTGGATCTGTTCCAGCAAAAGCTTGATTGCAGTCTGCCATACGATCTCCGGGAACATCCGGACCTTCGTATAGGATGGCCATTTGGATTCCAGCGTTTCAATATCCTTATAGATGACCACCGCAACGTCCTTTGGTACGCGGAGCCCCGCATCCTGGAAAGCTTCCAGAGCCCCTTCCGCAACCTCTTCGCTGCCTAACAGTACCGCTTCCGGCAGATGGCCCGATTCGACCGCCTGCTTTGCCAGCTCATAACCGCTTTCCCTGCTGATATCGCCTATAAAGAAATTTTCCTCCTCATAATAGCCTCTCTGCGTAAAAGTGGCCCGGATCCCTTCTAACCTCCGATAGCCGATCTTCACCTGGCCTTCTTCGTAAAGACCTCCGATGTAGCCGACGCTGCAATATTTTTTCCGCTCCATGAGATAATCGAGCATTTCCTGGATTCCCTTGTTAAAATCCATGACAATGCTGTCGTACTCATAATCCTTGGGATCCGAATTGATGAATACAATGGCATAGCTCTGCATCCGCAGATGCTCCATCTCTTCCCCGGAAAAAACGCCGAAGGCGATGATTCCATCATACTGCCCCGGACTGTTTTTATCCATCCGTTCAAACCGCACATCATTCTTCCCTGACATGGACTTTACGGTCAAATCCAGGGAAGAAAGCCTGATGTTGGTCCTGTCCTTCCGGATAATATGCCAGTCAGCCACTCCTATGACAATTCCTCTCTCTTTCTGCGTATGACGCATCCTGGGTGGGACATATTTTAACTCGTGGGCAATTTTGAATATCCTTTTTTTCACCTCCGGACTCACCACGATGGTATCATCCTGATTCAGCACCCGGGATACCGTCGCGATGGATACGTTCGCAAGCTGTGAAATTTCTTTAATCGTAGCCATAATCTATATCCTCACCTTTCAATTTTCATTATAATTGCAGTCTTTCCCACCGTCAATAAGCAAAGTAAAATTTTACTAAATTTTTACCAAAGTTTGCATTTTGGGCCAAAAAACCATAAATACCGGGAAGAAACCTTATCTTCTTTCCGGCATTTATGGTTTTCTGAATCTATGGTATTCAGTCCTTATCCCCGCTTAAATTCAGCTTTGCAAATGCATCCGCAAAAGCCGAATTGATCGGTTCTTCTACTTCCTTTTTCTGCTTGTTCAAATACCTGGCTACATCCTTTTTGGACACTCCGGCCCCTTCCTTTGCACGCCTTTCCTTAAAGGAAGAAAGCTTCTCCTTATAACCGCATTTGCAGACAAAAATCTGCCCTTCCCCCTTGCCTTTCAGCTCCAGCTTCTTATGGCATACCGGACATCTTGCATTACTGGTCCTGGAAACAACCTCCCTGTGCCCGCATTCCCGGTCCTGGCAGACCAGCATCTCGCTGTTCTTCCCTTTCACTGCCAGCATCCTCTTACCGCACACCGGGCATCTGGTATTGGTCAGATTATCGTGGGTAAATTTCCCTTCCCCAGACTTGATCTGACGGATCAAATCCCCGGAATACAGCCGGATATCCTTCATAAATGCCGCCCGCTTTAATTTCCCGTCAGCAATGGCAGACAGCCTCATCTCCCAGTCCGCCGTCAGCTCCGGTTTCTTCAAATCCTCCGGTACAAGAGTAAGAAGCTGTTTCGCCTTAGAGGTCAGATAAATATCCTTCCCCCGCTTTTCCAAAAGAAAGCCGGAAAACAACTTTTCAATAATATCCGCTCTGGTCGCCACGGTCCCAAGACCTCCGGTTTCCCCCAGAGTCTTCGCCATATCCCGGTCCTTTGTCTCCATATAGGAAACCGGGTTCTCCATAGCGGAAAGGAGAGTCGCCTCATTAAACGGAGCCGGAGGCTTTGTCTTTCCTTCCGTTAAAACGACCGTAAGATCTAAGATCCGGTCCCCTTTTTTCAGGATGGGCAGATTCTGTTCCTTTAATTCCTGCTCCTCGTCTTCCTCATCCTGATTATCATAAACTTCCTTCCAGCCCTGAACCTTTACCGCTTTTCCTCTGGCTATAAGAGACTCTCCCCCCACTTCCACCGTCAGTTCGGTCTGCTCGTACTCAAAAGGCGGATACAGCACCGCTAAGAATCTGCGGACCACCAGATCATAAATTTTCCGTTCATCTACAGTCATGTGGTCCAGCTGGACAAACTGTTCCGTAGGAATAATGGCGTGATGATCCGATACCTTCTTATCGTCCACAAAAGACGGTTTCCCCTCAATTTTCTGATTGGCAAGCCTTCCTGCCAGCTTCCGGTAGGGCCCCACTCCGCAGGCCTCCAGCCTTTCCTTGATGGAGGGAACAATATCCGAACTTAAATACCTGGAATCCGTTCTTGGATAAGTCAGGACCTTATGGTTTTCATATAGCCTCTGCATGATGTTTAACGTCTCTTTTGCGGAATAATTAAAGCGGCGGTTCGCTTCCCTCTGAAGCTCCGTTAAATCATAAAGCTGAGGGGAATAAGTTTTCTTCGGCACGCT
The DNA here is from genome assembly GCF_900155545.1 of Clostridium sp. Marseille-P2415. GTDB lineage: Bacteria > Bacillota > Clostridia > Lachnospirales > Lachnospiraceae > Lacrimispora. The sequence goes on along the minus strand of NZ_LT732526.1, from coordinate 4,082,206 downwards.
TTTCACCTCTGTGACCAGTCCATCTCCCCCGGTCTTCATCTTTTCCAGAACAGCTTCCATACGTTCCCTGTCAAACGAACGGAAGCTCTTTGATTTTTCATCCCGCCAGGTTAAGGAAAGGGCCGGCTTTGCACATTTTGCCGTAATGCCATAATAGGGCCTGGGAACAAAATTTTTAATTTCATCCTCTCTCGCGGCAATGATGGCTAACGTAGGGGTCTGTACCCGCCCGCAGCTTAAGCTGGCGTTATATTTGCAGGTCAGCGCCCTGGTGGCATTGATCCCGACCAGCCAGTCCGCCTCGGCCCGGCACATGGCAGCATCGTATAAATTATCATATTCATGGCCGTTTTTTAATTTGGCAAAGCCTTCTTTAATGGCTTTATCCGTAACTGAGGAAATCCAGAGCCTTTTTATGGGTTTTTTATTCCCTGCTTTTTCCAGGATCAGCCTCGCCACCAGCTCCCCTTCCCGTCCGGCATCCGTGGCAATAATGATTTCGCCCACATCTCCCCGGTGAATCTGGGTTTTTACAACATGATACTGCTTTCCTGTCTGTTTGATCACCTCAAGCTTAAACCGGTCCGGCATCATTGGGAGGTCTTCCATCTTCCATTCTTTATATTTCGTGTCGTAATCTTCCGGGTCCGCTAATGTGACCAGATGGCCTAAGCCCCAGGTCACCACGTATTTCTCCCCTTCGATCGCCCCATTCTGGTTTTTTCCGCAGTGAAGCACACGGGCAATGTCCCTGGCCACCGACGGTTTTTCTGCTATGATTAAAGATTTCATGTAATTCCTCCAAGATTGCAATTCTCTCCCAATTATACCGTATTGACCGGGTTATTACAACTTATACATTTCCATAAGCAATCAGGGAGTCTCCCTGACGGACTCCCATTCCTGCCGTCTGATACAAAACGATCCCATCATATTCTGCATGGCAGGCCTGAAGCCGGTTACCCCATACGTCCTCCACAACTCCCAGAAGCTCCCCTTTCCGGAATAGATCCCCCACCTGCTTTTTCGGATACCAGAACCCTTCCGCAGCGGAATCAATATAGCTTGCCTTTTCCACTTCATGCTGGGACTTTTCCCTCTTTGATCCGGCAAAATCCCTGAGAACTCCTAAATGCCCCAATACGTTTTTCACTTCCTCCTTATATTGCAGAAGCTCCTCTTCCCCATAACAGCCGCCCCCTCCGCGCTCCATAAGAATCGAGGGGATCCCCTGTATCGCCGCATAATTATAGGAGCCCGTAGCCGCAGATGATTTCACGCGGACCGGCATGCCGGTTGCTTCGGCCATCATCCTGGCCGTTTCACAGACCTCTTCCCTTGCCACTCCCGGGAAATACACAAATGGCATTACCTTTTCATGAGTATCCCCTGCGTGAAGATCGATATAATAATCAGACTGATTCTGTAATTCATGCTCTATGGTATAAGCGATCCTCCCGGAAAGGCTTTCATCCTTCTTTCCCGGAAACATCCGGTTTAAATTTTTTCCATCCTCAGGTACGACCAGGCGTGTAAAGGAATAAGCTGCCTGAGGGTTTGCTACCAGCAGAAAAATAATGGTTCCATTCACTTCAGACGGCTGAAGCTCTCCGGACAACTCAATGGCAGTCCGGATCCCTATGTATTCAGAGCCGTGTATGCCTGCCGATATGAGGACTACAGGCCCCTCCCCCTCTCCGCTAACCGCGCAGAACGGAAGCTCCAGCGTATGGTTTACAACCGGCAGCATCCCCTTAAGCTGTTTTCCTTTCTCCAACCGGTACCTTCCAATCTGTAACATGGCATTTTCTCCTTTTATGTATGTTTTCGATCCTAAACCGCTTGTTCCCAGGAACCTCCCGCACCCATTTCCTGTACATCAAATATTGCGTTCAGCAATTTTTTCGCATAAGGGTGAGTTGCCTTTGAAATGGTTTCCACTTCTCTGATTTCCGCCACTTTTCCTTTATAAAGAAACAATACATGACTGCATAAATAGGTTACGGAAGTTAAATCATGAGTAATAAAAATATAGGTAAGGTCTTTCTCTTTTTGTATCTGTTTTAATAAGTCCATGATCTGTACCTGGGTATGGGCATCCAGCGAGCTGATGGCCTCATCAAATAAAATAACGGCCGGATCCACAGCCAGCGCCCGGGCAATGCATACGCGCTGCAGCTGCCCTCCGCTCAATTCATGAGGGAGCCTCTCCTTATAGCTTTCATCAAGCCCTACCAGACGCAGAAGATTGTCTGTTTCCTCATCCTTATTTATGCGGATGCGCTCCCGTCTTTCCTTTACGCGAAGCCCCTCTCCGATTAAGTTCCTGACCGTGAACCTGGGATTTGCCGATGTGGTATAATCCTGGAATACCACGCTCAGAACTGTCTGCCGGTCCTTTTTCCGTCCTTTGTACAGAGGCGTCCCCCCTAAGCAGACCACCCCCTCATCCGGCTTCAGGAGCCCGCACAGCACCCGTCCCAGAGTGCTTTTCCCGCTTCCGCTTTCCCCCAGGATCCCGAGGCAGTCCCCCTTTTTTACGTGAAATGACACATCAAACAGAACTTTCTGCCGTTCTCTGCCAAATAGCTTTTCCTGATTTTCCTTCTGAAAGCTTACATTGATATGTTCAGCCTTTATCATACGTTTATCATTCCTTTCTTTCCAATGGCCCTGTGGTACTGCTCCATGACCGCTTTTTTCTTTTCCACCAAAAGTCTGGTATACGGATCCTTCGGCTGCTCGTAAATCTGCCGGAAGGTCCCTGTATCGGCCGCATTTCCCTGATTCATCACCAGCACCTGGTCGGCAATGGCAGAAATCACTCCCAAATCATGGCTGATAAAAATCATGGCAGTCCCGGATTCTTTCTTGATCCTCATGAATTCTTTCATGATTTCGTACTGGGTAATGGCGTCAATGGCTGTGGTGGGCTCATCTGCAATCAGTAAATCCGGCTCCATGGACATGGCAAGTCCGATCATGATCCGCTGCAGCATGCCGCCGCTTAGCTGGTGGGGATATTTTTTCATCACCTCGGAAGGATTCTGGATCTGCATGGCTTTAAGGACCTCCATGGACTTGTCCCGGATCTGAATTTTATTCAGTCCCGTATGTTCCCGGTATGTCTCCGCCAACTGCTCATTAATCCGGTAAAGGGGATCAAAACAGGTCATGGGATTTTGCAGGATCATATTGATTTTCTTCCCCCGGATTTTACGAAGCTGTTCCCTGCTCTTTCCAATTAAGTTTTCCCCCTGATAAACGGCCTCTCCTTTTACCACAAAATCCGTTCCCAAAAGCCCCATAACCGCTTTCAGACTCATGCTTTTCCCACTGCCGCTTTCCCCCAGTATTCCAAGACATTGGCCCGGAAAAACCTCAAAATCTACGCCATTTATAATCCTGTGTACCTGTTTTTTACGGCAGTGTTCCACCGTTAAATTTCTTACTTTTAAAACCGCTTCCATTAAACCTGTACCTCCTTTGGATCAAGCGCATCCCTGAGGGCATCTCCCAGAAGATTAAAAGCCGCAACCACCACTACGATGGCCAGTCCTGGTGCGATCATCTGCACCGGATTTGTAGTCATCACATTTTTCGCCTCATTTAACATGGCCCCCCATTCCGGTGTAGGCGCCTGTACACCAAGGCCCAAAAAGGAAAGGGTTGAAATATTAAGGATCGCCCAGCCAATGTCCAGAGTTGCCAGAACCGCCATTTCTGCCGCAATGCTGGGCAGGAGATGGCGGAGCAGGATAAACGGCTCCCCGCTTCCCACACACCGGGAAAAGAGCACAAAATTCCGGTCTCTGTATTTCATGACATTGGTGCGGATCATGCGGGCATACCAGGCCCATTTGATCAGTACATTGGCCATGATCACATTTCTCACATCAATTCCAAGAAGAGCTACTACAGCAAACACCATGATCTGGCTGGGGAATGACATCATCACATCCACGGCTCTCATGATGATCTCCTCCACCGGTCCCCGGAAATAACCGGCCATAAGTCCCATGGCACAGCCCAGCCCAATGGTGCCGGTCATGGTGAGCAGGGAAAGAAACAGCGTAGGCCTGATCCCATATATCATTCTTGACAGGATGCAGCGTCCCAGCTGGTCGGTCCCCAGCGGATACCGGAGGCTAAAGCCGGCGAATTTGTTTAAAATGTCATTTTCATAGGGATCGTTGGGGGCAATGAAAGGCGCAAGGATCCCGGCAAGTGCCACAGCCCCTATGAGACTCATCGTGATCACTGCCATTTTATTTTTTATAAACCGTTTCCACATCTTAAGACACCTCCCTGCGAAGTCTTGGGTCTGCAATGCTCTGGATAATATCAAACAACAGGTTAAACACCACAAACAAGGTACCGATCAGAAGCACATAGGTCTGGATCACCGGGTAATCCCGGTTAAAAATGGAAGCAATGCAAAGCTTTCCAAGCCCGGGCCACGCAAATACATTTTCAACCACAATGGTCCCGGCCATCAGCTGGGGAACACTCATGCCGATGGCCACAATGCAGGTATGAAGGGAATTTTTTAAAATATGCTTTACCAGGATGGTCCTCTGTTTCAAGCCCCTGACATTGGCATATAAGACATAATCCTCTTTCATGTTTTCCAGCATGTTGTTCCGTATCAGACGGATATAGGTGGAAATATAAGTAAGAGACACGGTAAAAGAGGGAAGGATCAGATGCTTCCAGCTGCCGTTTCCGCTGGTGGGCAGCAAATCCCACTTAATACTGATCAGCCAGATGAGCAAAAGCCCGATCCAGTAAGCTGGCATGGCCGTAGTCATAAAGACGATCCCTCTTACCAGCCGGTCAAACCAGCTGTCTTTGTACACCGCACATAAAAATCCCACCGGCAGGCTGAGTAAAATCACGAACAACAGGGATGCCATGGCCAGGACAAAGGTTGCAGGCAGACAACGCGTGATCTCTCCCAGCACCGTCCTGGATGGATTGGTATAACTTACCCCAAAATCCAGCCTCATGCAATTGAATACCCATCGGAAATACCGGACCAAATATGGATCATTTAATCCCATCTCTTCCCGCACCTGACGGATGGCCTCTTCCGTTATGACAGGCGTCTGCCGGACGCGAAGCGCCACCTCTGCGGGATCCGATGGAATCAGGTTTATAAAAACAAAGCATAAAAAAGAAATAAGCAGCAACAACGGAACGGCAGACAGCGTGCGCTTTACAATATAAGATTTCATGACACTACCTCCTGAATAAGAGATTGCAAAAAACATGGGCCAAGTGTTTCCGACCCATGTTTTCTGTAACCGGTTTTTATTCGAAATACATCTGCGTAAACGGAACCTCATACTGGGTCTGCGTAAACCCAACCCCTTTTAAGTCCGATGTATAAATAGCTTTGTTGCATTCATAAGTCAAAGGTATGTAGACAGCATCTTCATGAAGCCTGGTCAAAACAAAGCTGTATAACTCCTGGCGCCTCTTCTCATCCGTGGACACCAAAATTTCCGTTATCGCTTCATCAATTTCCGCCTTGTCTTCCAGCCCCTGCTGTGCTGCGTAATCGCCGTATACCGGCTGTCTCATGGCTGCCAGGGAAGACTGTGGATCATAAGGAGTCCCCCAGCAGATGTTGAATACCATGTCAAAGTGTCCGGCTTTCATATTGTCACGGTAGGACTGTTCTTCTTCTCCCTTGATATCCAGCTTAATCCCAAGCTTTCCATATTCGGACTGAAGGTACTCTGCAATGGTCTTCTCTGTTACGCTGTCACTGTTATAGAGAAGGGATAACTCCATGGCTTTTCCGTCTTTTTCCCTCACATTGCCGCTTCCCAGGAACCATCCTGCCCCATCTAACATCTCTGCCGCCTGCTCTGTATTGTATTCATAGGCCCCAAGGCCGATGTTGCAGTAAGGGACCGATGTGGCAAACAGCGTGTCTGCCGGGGCTTCCAGACCGTAAAAGACTCCGTCTGAAATGGCCTGGCGGTTGGTGGCATGCTGCAACGCCTGCCGGACCGTCTTGTCACTCAGAATTTCATTGGAGGTATTCAATACGATCTGTCTTGTAGAAGTAGGATCGGATAAAGATACGCCAAATTTATCGCTGTCCTTATATTTATTTACTGCATCCGCATCGATCATATTTTTGCCGAATATCAGATCGATTTCTCCCTTTTCAAGGGCCAGGATCCTGGTCTGGTTGTCCGGGATCACCTTAACCGTGATCTTTTTAACCGGAGGCTTTTCTCCCCAGTAGGTCTCATTGGCTTCAAATACCGCGTATTCGTCGGTTACAAAGTCTGTCAGCACATAAGGGCCTGTTCCGATATAGGCATTCACACCATCCTTGGTGCTTCCATTCTTCATGGCTTTTGGGGAAATCATGGCAAATGGTCTGGTAACGCCCAATTCCGTCAGCATCGGATAATACGGTTCCGACAGTTCAATAACAAAGGTTTCATCATCCGGTGCGGAAACGCTGACCAGGAGGTTCATCATTTCCAGCCAGGTATGGCGGTCCTTATTTTCGATGATGGCATCAAAATTTGCCTTGATGGCATTGGCATCACACACCTCTCCGTCTGAAAATGTCACACCCTTACGTATTTGAAAGGTATAAATTTTTCCGTCTTCACTGACTGTCCAGCTTTCCGCCAGCCCCGGAGCATAACCGTCTTCCGTAATGTTTACGAGAGTATCATAAAGCATCTCCTGTGCATACATTTCTCCGGCATACAGATGTGGATTTAAATCCCGGATATCTCTATAATTCACGAATACCAGTTCTTCTCTGGCTTCCCCGCCAGAGCTGTCTGTCTGATCTGCGGACGCCTGCCCGGAACCTGTCACGGCGGCTTCCCCGGAATTACTTCCGGACTTTCCGCAGCCCGTTAAAACCGCTGCTGCCACAACACCTGCAATGCAGGCATAAAATATTTTTTTCTTCATATTAGTATCCTCCTGTTTTGCTACGCTCTCTACTATAGCATAGTTAGTCTGGACTTACTAATATCAAATCAGGCAGGCTCCGTTATAACAAATCGTTATAGGCAGCTAATCGTTTTTTCAGTTCCTTTATGTAAAGCCGGGCTTCTTCCGACAGTTCCTTTTTCTTCTGCTTCACATACCCCAGAGTTAAAAACTTCTCACAATCCTTTACTTTTAAAGCCTTGATCCCCTGGCTTTCATATTCACCGGAAACAAAATCAATTCCCATGCAGCAGACATCCGTATGCTTTAACATATTATTGATCAGATAGTCGCTGTTGGTGCAGACCGCATTATTTAAGTTCTCCATCTGCACCGCCCCTATGCTGATCCGTTCAATATGGTGTTCCATGGCAAAAAAGTCTTCGGTGCCTTCGATAAATTTCAATTCCTTCAATTCACAAAATTCTAAAAAATCACGGTCATACCACGGGTGTCTGCTTCCCATGTAAATACAGATTCCACAGTCCTCCAACGGGTGGAATTCCAGCTTTTTATGCCACATGATATGGCGAAAGCACTGTAGCTGGGACTGAGCCAGGTAAACAATGCCTATTTCAGATACATGCTCGGAAACGTCATCTGTAATCTCCTCTACGGTCCCTTCCCGGTATCCGAATTTTATCTCTTTTTCCTTATACGTTTCATACATGTCGGCCATCAGCCTGGTCAGAATGCTGCTCTGATACCCGGATACGGAAAAATAGCTTCCTGTCTTCTTCTGCATCAGTGAGCGGATCATATTGGAGTTCTTAAGAATGGAAAGGGCATAGCCATAAAGCATTTTCCCCTGTTCCGTCATCTTAATTCCCCGGCTGTTCCGTTCAAAGAGCATTACGCCCAATTCCTTTTCCAGATTTGCAATCACCTTACTGACATTGGGTTGGGACGTATACAGCTGTTCCGCCGCTTTATTAAGGCTTCCGTGATCTGCTGTTGCCACAAAGTATTCCAATTGTTTGATTTCCATTCTCATATGCCTCCTGGTATTCTTCACGTATCCGCCAATTTCTTTATCAAGGAAGCTCTGACAAAAAAGCCGTTCCTGTCATGCGGTAACAGGAGCGGCTTTTTCGTAGGAGTCATGATCCCTCACGGGTCAAATGAAGGATACGATCAGAGGGTTAGTCTGATGTTAGAATATTCACACGCAGTTAGTTTGAACTAACTGTATTTATATTAGCATACGCCGGGCAAAAATGCAAGCCGTCTTGCCGAAAAGATTTCTCATTTATAACGGAAACATCCATTTGTATCTTCCAGTCCTTTTGTTTCGATCACGATCTTCTCTCCTGTCCGGCTGTGGCACCGGAATTATTACATCATAAACGCTTTACTGCAGCTGACTGCCGGTAATATGATTTCCCTGTTTTGTAAAGCTGTATTCCATTGACGTTCCGTCATAAAACTCAATGGCTAATCTATATGTATCATCAGCGACCGCATCATTATACCAGTTCATTAATAACAATTCGTTATTGGCGTAATTCGCAATAAATTCTCCTCCTGCCTGCAGATAAATGCTCGCCCAGGAATTGGCATGTTCCACATTATTATTTGAGTCAAAAGAAGTAATTCTTCTTACCTTCTTCCCCTGATAATCGGCTGGAATAATCACTACCGGATAGGTTGCCGTGCCGTCGGTATCGTAATAGGACATATATCCATCGTCTGTACGGAGATTTCCTGCAACATTGCCTAAGCTGGGAGTATTTCCTACATAATGGATCGTTTCGTACCAGTCACAGCCGGCCGAAAATTCAAACCGTAATTTAGCAATTTCACCATATTTCCCGGATGATCCGGATAATCCGGATACATAAGTTCCATTCAGGGTCACAGTCCCATTTGCATAGGTATAATCTGCGCCTTCTGTTAATTTTTGTTCTCCATTGTATATGCCCCGCAGAGTATTTCCATTGAGTATAAGAGGTATTTCAATATTGTTATTTATATTTTCATCAGTAACAAATAATTCGTCTAAACCGGCTGCATAGGAACACCGTTCCGTCATTGCGGCCGTAAAAGCGGCTCCCCAGACCGGATTGGTATATTCATAGGTGTTCCTGTCAATGATATTGCCGCATTCCCATAACATCAGGCTGATTCCGTCCAGTTCTCTGGCTCTGTAATTCATATAATCAATAAATTTAACCACTTCGCCGTCTTCCAGCGCATTTTTATAGCCCATATTGAACAGCCCGTATTCACCTATGATCACTCCAATACCGTTGTCAACAAATGCTTTTTTCACACAGTTATAAAATACATCGACGGTTTGACGTGCTGTCGTTCCATTATAGGTTTCATCGAACATGGATACCCCGCTATTTATGGTGAAGGCATATAACTCAGTGGAATAATAATGTACGGTTGCAATTACATTTGGATCATTAAGCCCTTTTAAGTAATCAGCCAGGAAATTGCTGTATATGAAATTGTGATTCGTCGCAGTGGTCGGGAATACCAGCATTCTTTCAGCATTGCTGCCGCCGGAATTGCGAACGATGTCATAAAAAGCATCACCCAGCTTTCTCACCCTTTCGTTCATGGCGTTATCATCGCCTTCAAGGAAATATACTTCATTGATGGATTCAAACATGACTTTGTCATCATAATTTTTAAATCTGTCTGCCAGCTGCTTCCACAATGCACAGAAACGGCTGTACTCTGCTGAGCTTTCATTGCCATCCCATTTATTCAGCCATTCAGAGGAATCATGATGCAGATTGATCATGACATACAGCCCCGCATTCCGTGCGTAATTTACTGCTGTTTCATAACGGTCTAAATAGGCCTTCGTAATGTTATAATCCCCATCGGTCCGTGTGAATGCGGTAAATGGCATTCTGATGCTGTCATAACCTTTTGCTTTGATGTCATTCATATACTCCTGTGTGACAACCGGATTTCCCCAGGCAGTTTCATCGTCAATTTCCGAATTGTTTATACGGTCGAATGCATCAAAGGTATTGCCCAGGTTAATGCCGGTGCCCAGATTCTCAACATACTGTTGAGACTTTGTTTTTGTGTGTCCTTCTGCCTTAGCACTCATTGACGGCAATGCGGCTATTGCCATTGCGGTGCATAAAAGTACAGACAGGATTTTAGCAGTGATTTTTCTCATAGAATCTCTCCTTCCTATTTTTAAATATATGCTTAACCTTTCACACCAGCATGTGCGACACCGTCAATAATATATTTCTGTGCAAAAGCATAGACGGCTATTATTGGAATTACGGAGCATACGGTCCCAGCCATAATGGCTCCGTAATCGGCGCTGTATTGCTGTCTGAAAGCGGCTAACCCAAGCTGAATCGTCTTTCTGCTGTCGCTGTCCAGATAAATCATCGGTGCCATATAATCATTCCAGGTCTGATTAAATGCTAAAATGATGAGCGTTGCAATGGCTCCTTTTGACAACGGCATCATGATACTCAAGTAAGTTCTGAGTATTCCGCACCCGTCTATCTTCGCTGCCTCATTCATTTCCCCTGGAATCGTCAGCATATTCTGACGCATGAGAAATACCCCGAAAGCATTAAACGAGCCGATCAGAATCAGTGCGGCATGGGTATTGTATAATCCAAAGCTTTTAACAGTCAGAAACTGCGGAATCATGATCGCATGCCATGGTACCATCATCGTTGCTATGTATGCAAAAAATATTTTGTCTCTGCCCGGGAATCTCAATTTTGTAAAAGCAAACGCCGCCAGGGAACAGGTAATTACCTGTATCACTACGGAAATTACTGTAACTTTCATTGTATTTAAATAATATCTTAAAAAATCTACCTGTGTCCACACGCGTTTATAATTTTCAAAATGAAATACCTCCGGAATCCACTTAACGGGTTTTTTGAAAATTTCAGTATTTAATTTAAATGATGCACTGACCATCCATATAAATGGTATAAGCATGATGAGGGCAGCCAATACACATAAAATAAATAATATAACGTAAGAACACTTTATTTTTTTATGTTTCATAATAATTGTCCCCTAATCATTCACCCATTTTTTCTGTCCATGCCACTGGACCAGGGTTATTACAAATATTATCAGGAATAAGAAGTATGCAATTGCGGAAGCATATCCCATCTTCCAATTTTGAAAAGCCTCCTTATAAATGCGGTAAACCAATACCGTTGTTGCCCGTCCCGGTCCGCCATCCGTGGTGATCTGAATAATATCGAATACCTGGAACGAACTGATAAAGCAGAGTATGGTAACCATAAAGGTTGTCGGTGACAGCATCGGCCATGTCACGTTCCAAAAACACTGCCATGTGTCTGCGCCATCAATTTTTGCTGCTTCATATAAGTGCGCCGGTATATTTTTTAAACCGCCCATGAGGATGATCATGTAATAACCGGCCGATTTCCAGACAACTACAATGATTACGGTAAACAATGCAGTTGATGTAGCGTTAAACCACTGGGGCAGATGTTTTTCTGCAACACCGAAGAATTCCAGTAGCTGGTTTACGATGCCATCAGCCGGCTGAAAAATCATCATCGCCACACAGCTGACAGCGACCATGGATGTCAGATTGGGGAAAAAGTACACTGTTTTGAAAAAGCCGTTCATGGCAGCTCCCCTGTTGAGCGCAAGAGCAAGCAGCAATGCTGTCAACAAGGTCAGCGGTACAACAGAAAAACTGTAAATCAGGTTATTCTTAAGTGCTGTCGTAAACAATGTATCTTGAAACATTGCTGTATAATTCGAAAATCCGACAAACTTAAATCCCGGAAAACCGTTATAGTCTGTAAGACTGATCAGAAATCCCATGATTACCGGAATCACAGTAAAAATAGCAAAGCCAATAAAATTCGGCAAAAGACACAGATACCCGGTAGCCGCCTCTTTCCGTTGCATTTGATTCCTATGTGTTTGCGTTTTACTCATTTTCTCACCTTCTGACTTTTCTATTCCTTTTGGAGTTCATCCCTTAATTTATAGAAATTGTTCATGCAGTCATCAATGGATTCCTCTCCCAGCAGATAGAGCTGTGCTTCCTGCTTGAACGCTTCAAGTACAGCCGCATAATTCTTGTCACCTGCCTGTTCCCGCAGTACTTTCGCTGCAAAACGATTCTCAATTCCGTCAATTTTCACTGACTCCTCGTATACTTTCATCGCCGCATCTGTTGAATAGCAGGGTACATTACCGGTGCCGGCTGTCACGCTTGTTCCCTCATCAGAAGTTGTGTAAAATTCAATAAAATCGTATGCTGCCTGCTTGTTCTTCGCTGTTTTGGCTATGCATAAATAACATGCATTTCCAACACTGGTTCCCGGTTCTGTTCCATCCAAAACAGGAAGCGGTGCCGTACCATATTCGAAGTCACACTCCAAGTCACGATACCCCCAGTCACCAAGAATCATCATATATATATTTCCGCTTTCGAAGCTTGCATTGTTATCCCATGAACCATTTGACATCTCTTCAAGAGGTACATGGCTTTCCGAGTACATGCGTTTCGTAATTTCCAGATATTCTTTCGTCTTTTCAAGGGGCGCCGGATCCGTCAGATATTCTCCTGCAGCAATTGCGCCAAGATTCATGGTCCAGCCCGGACACTGGCCGCCCCAGTATTTTGTACCGCCGTCTTTCCCAGTAAGACTTTCTGCAAGAGAACAGTACTCATCCCATGTCATCTGTTCTGCCGGATAAGCAGCTCCTGCCCTGTCAAATAAGTCCTTATTATAGAACAGCATCCAGCAGCTGCTATAGATCGGCAATCCATAGAATCCTCCATCCTCATCACTGATTACGGACAATGAAGAATCAATACTGCTCAAATCGACGCCGCTTTTATTTGCATAGGGTGCCAGATTTTCCAATGCACCGGCAGACTGGTACTGATTCGTATAGGCCGGAGTTCTTGCCCAAAATACATCTACGTCTTTTGCCCCTCCGCTGAGCAGCACCTTGATCTTGTTGTCATAATCAGAATCCGGCACCACATGCTTTACGATAACAGCAGCCGGATTCACGTTCTTATACGCCTCAATTTCCGCATCGAGGGAACTTTCCAAATCGGAGGATACATAAACATTGACAGTATTGCCGTCCCCCTCTGCTCTGGAATTACTGGTTATTCCACAAGCAGTCAGACCACATGCCATCGTTGCTGCAAGCAGAACCGGTACAACTTTTTTCTTCATTTTGCTTCCTTTCCTTTCCCGGACAAAATCACGGCCGTCCATATGCCGTCTGATATCTAAAGCATAATGATCAACGGGCATTTTGAACAGTCGGATATTTTTTCATCCCTCATTCACTTGACTTTCTCATAAAGAAATGCCAAAATAAACAAAGGGTGATGCATGTGATTTACGTACTTGTGGTTGACGATTTGCAGCCGATCTGCAAAAGATATGAGAACTATATCAATAAAGATGCAGATATGAAGGTAATTGGAACCGCTTATTCCGGAGAGGAAGCGGTAGAAAAGACATGTGCCTTAAAACCGGACATTGTACTCATGGATATTGAAATGGAAACCCGCACAGCCGGGCTTGATGCTTCTGAGCAGATCCTGGCAATGCTTCCAAAGACTAAAATCATCATATTGACTGTATATGAGGAAGACGAATTTGTATTCAATGCATTTCAACTCGGGGTCTCTGACTACCTGCTGAAGAATGCCGCTGCCGGGGAAATCGTATCCTGTATCAGGGATGCATACAATAACTGCTCTCCGATCCGTCCTGTGATCGCACAAAAAATCCGGCGGGAATTTCAACGGGTAAAAAAGAGTGAGCAAAGCTTTTTATACTGCCTTCATATTATAACGGAAATGACACAGACAGAAATTGATATATTGGACTTATTGAGTCGGGGATATTCCAGATCACAGATTTGTAAAATCCGGTATGTGGAATTATCAACTGTCAAAACACACATAAAAAGTATTCTTAAGAAGTTCAATAAAAGTTCAACTGCTGAGGTCATTGAACTGATGAATGAATTGCAGATATTTGATTACATACGAAATATCAGTAAAAATATGCCTTTTAATCCAAAAAATAGCTGACTGTAATTACGAAGCAATTTGGAACTGATACAGGATATTTGATTAATGGAAATATAAATTATGAATATTAAGTGATTTTTCAAAAATTATATATCCACGCAACACTATAATCTGCACTGACTAACTTTACATTATATACCCTTAATATTTCTCTAGTATTGCAATCATACATAATAGTCCCCCCTACTTCCATTGTAAGGTAGCCTTTATGTCCATACTTATTCAATATAAAGAAATATCCGCTAATGTAAAGAATTGAATCTTGAGTTCCTCAGTCTCTGTAAGTAAAAGCTCGTCCTAATCATGATTTTTCTATAAATTAAAAAATCATGTCAGTTATTATTAAACCTTATCTCTCTATATATATTTGAAGAAATCTTAATATTTTTAAACTTATATTTCTAACTTAATTATAATGCATCTAAATCAATTATTCTATTACAAATATGAAGTATTTGTGGGCGATGAGTTATTATAATTGTCGTTTTATTATAAAGCAATTTCTTCATTTCATTACATATTTTCTTTTCACTTTCAGTATCCATAAATGAAGTCGGCTCATCAAGAATATACATATGTTTTGGGGAAGAGAACATTCTTATTAAAGATATTTTTTGCATCTCACCCCCTGAAATATTCATGCTTTTTTCATTAATATAGGTATCCCAACCACCACTAAATTTACTAATATCAAGTTCGAAAGATTGAATCAATTCGTTTTTTATATCAATATATACATTCTCCACACCAAATCTTAATATATCTATTAATTTTCCGCTGACTAGATAATTCCTTTGTAAGACATAGCCTATTTGGCTTCTTAAATATTCCAAATCATATTTCTTTAAATCTATTCCATCAATAGTAATATTACCGCATTCCGGAGTACATAGACCCGCTAACAACCTAATAATTGTTGATTTTCCGCTTCCATTTTTTCCAACTATACCAATAATTTCTCCTGGATTTATTTTTAAATTAAAATTCATAAAAACATAACCTGGATTTAATTCATACTTAAAAAATATTTCTTTAAATTCCAATTTTCCTTGAATATTTGTAGTTGGATAAAAGTCTCCACCTTGAATTTTATTTTCATTTTCCAATATATCCAATATTTTTGAAATACTGGGAGAAATATTTTTTATAGAAATAAATGTATTACATATACTGTTAATCGGTGAATATAATCTTTGTGCATATAATATTAATGTTAATATTGTACCTAATGTTAAACGTCCTCTAAAATGAGCTATTGAACCAAAAGAAAGTACAATAAGCATAGAAAATACCACATATAAATTTGAAACTCCCATTGATATTGAGACTATATTCATATTCTTGATATTATAATTCTTTACATTATCAATACTAACTTTAAACTTCTTTATAAATGGCTCTATAAACCCAATAATTTGAATATTTTGAATATTATTTAATATTTCATTAATAAGAGAGGAATTACTTCCTAATGACTCTCGTAAGACCTCCATATTAGTTTTTATTTTTCCACCTAATTTTCGTTGAAATGCTACAAAAAGAACCGCTACAGCAATAAGAAGTCCACCAATTTCAATATTAAGATAAACCAAGAAAGAGCTCATACCAAAAACCACAAATATATTCATTAAGGCATCACAAAATTTCGTAGTCAGCAAAGATTCTACTTTAGAAATATCACTCTCAATCACTGACATTACATCTCCGATTTTATGGTTATTCCAAAACACTAGATTTGTATCCATAATTTTACGAAATACTACAATTTTAATATAAAGTAATATATCTTGGGAGAGCTTAAAAAAACTCATTTTTTCTATATATTGAAAAAAAGTCATCATTATTCCAATCCCCAAAAACATACTGATATATTTAATCGTAGCATGGTAATCTCCTACCATAACTCCCTTGTCCATTACCAAACTAACTAGGCCAGGAAAAATAACCGACGTTATGGTATAACCAAACATAAATATAAAACATTTAATATAACGGAAAATATACTTTCTGAAGGAAAGGTTTAATACACTTTTTAAACGGATTAACTCTTTCATAATATCAACTCCAACCTTTGTTCTGCTAATACTGATTTTTTTAATTTAAATTCGAGCTAACATTACAAGCTACTTTATTTACCGATTTTTCTTTCTATAGTTTAATAATACAGTCTGAAATATTGGATCAGCTACAATAATCTAGACAGGAATTCTAAGGGTATATATGATAGTATTAATAAATAAAGGATGATGCCTATGTCTCAAAAAAACCCAAGGCCACGTCATATATTTACATCTGAATTAAAATAACAAATCTATCGAGGAGGCAAAAGAAAATGTGATATCATCAGAGAATATAATATTGCAAGTTACTCCTTGATTAATGGATTGCCCAGACAAATAATAGTGGTTTCTTTAAGGAAAAAGATAACCGTTCTGCCGAAGATGCCGAACTGAACAGGCTTCGCATGGAGAACCAGCAGCTTAAGCTGGAGAACGATATTTTAAACAAGCAACGCTGATCTTAGAACAAAAGTAAATGTGATCAATGAGAATGTCCACTAATACTCTGTGTCAGCAATGTGTAAAGTCCCACAACCCCAAAGAAGTACCTATTACTATGAAGCAAAAGCAAAACTAGATGAATCTGAACTAGCAACAAATATAGTCGATACTTTTAAAGAGAGCCGCAATATAACCATGTAGAAATGTTGTTGTAAGTGATTTAACATATGTCAGAGTCGGCATTAGCTTGAACTACATATGTGTTCTTGTTAAACAGGCATTTCAATCCGTAAAAGGAAATTTGAAAGATATCCAGATATTTCACGCGTATTGTAGTAACGATTTCAAGAATCAACTGAAACTCTGGAAGTATTTGAAATTCAGCGTTCCCTCAGTCATAAAGGATGCCAACAACCATAGAATTCATTCTTCACTGAACCTCTTATATTCCGGCCCCTTTAATATAGCCTATAAATATCATTTTCATCCACAGCCATCTTCTTTAATTCTTAATATTTTCATTAACTGCTTATACGCCTAACTTAAACTTGATTTTTTTATCTACCGCTTCTGCATACCATCTACACTCTTCTTTAATTTCTTTAGCACTTAACATCCCCCTTAAAAGACAACCATGACAAAAATATTTATTTTTACATTCTTTACATAATTCAGAATCATAACTAGGTGCTTTAATTTGACCAAAACCATGTACAAACTCTTTATTATCTCTGTATAATGTTTTAAGATTTGTTACTAGAGCATTTCCAATTCCGCTAGTAAAATAATTACCCGTGTCCATTGCGCATATTTTTGTTCTTCCATCACAGGATATTACAATGTGTGAACTTATGGCTCCGCAATTAGTTCTATTAGTCCGAGCATCATCTATGTATGAAATTAAACCCGGATACTTTTTATCAGTTTTATTTATAATATCGACAAACTTTGGATTTTCTTCGTCAGCGAATAATAAGTCTGAATCACGTTCCTTAGCACGCCCAAGAGCCATCACTAGTCCTAATCCCCATTTTTTAATGCCAAGTTCGTGAATCCAATCTGCTATCTTTTCCAATTCACTCAAATTTTTACGAGTCACCATAGTCGCAATTCGCATGGGAACCTCATTAGCAGCTAAAGTTTTTATATTATTTGTAATTTTCTCCAAAGTATTTTTTTTCTTTGTAAACCATTCTAGATATTTATCCTCAAAACTTTGAAAATCAATTTGTACATATATCCTATTTTTATTTTCTATAATCAAATCTAAGGTATCCGGTTGTAAAGAAACCCCATTTGTCAACATAGATATTCTGTTGAAATCCAATGATAAAGCATATTTAATAATTTTATTTAGATTTGGATGCATTGTGATTTCTCCTCCAGTCAATTCTATAACTACTACACCCATTTCGTTTAATTCACTCAATAGTTTATATACGCTATCAAGGGGCATAATTATATTTTCTTCACCAAAGGATCCATAACAATGTATGCATTTTAGATTACAGGCGTTAGTAAGTTCTATGGTAGCAACTCGTGGATAATTATTGATATTATGTTTAACCTCGATTATTCTGCTTGTTTTTTCACCTTCTAATATTTCTAATTTATACTTGTCTTTCATTCTCGAAAAAAAAGGATCTATCTTCTTCTCTATAGAGGAACTATCCTCACTATACTTTACTGAAAGATATTCAACAATTTCTCTATATGTTCTAGTACCGTCAATTAACTGTAAAATTTCAGCTCCGATTTGATTAATCATATACTTACCATTTCCAAATTTATTATCTACACCTTTAACTTTTAAAAGAATCATATGATCTGGCTGGTATTCTAATTCAACATTTTGGTTAATATATAAGTATTTATTTTCCATATTTTCCTTTACGACATATTCTAAAATTATATTTTGTCGTTTTCTCCTTTCTTTAAATACAACTGATTTAACTCAAAACGAAGGCTTACCTACTTAGGTTTTAAATAAATTTACTAAGTAGCCATTAATAAGTTACATACTAAATTAATTTTTGTAATTCTTTTAATCTGTTCCTGAAACTGCAAACGAGTGTTCAATTGCCTGTGGAGATAACATACACACGATACAAGCTGCACAAGCCAAACATTCCCAACCATTAACAATAATAGGTGTTTCCATATTACATCCTCCTTTTAAATGTATATAAAACCCTCATAGGTAAGCACACTTAAACTATCTTATTATCACTTAAGAATATTTTCACAGCCTCTTCTGTTATTTCTTTCGGAAATTCCATGTACTCTAATAATTTAATAGCATTTCGTGAAATAGCAGGTCCCTGATGAATCTTATATTCAAATAATATTTTTTTATCATTTATATGTTCCGTAAAATGAAAGTTCTCATAATATTTTTTCATCATTTCCGTTAATTCTATATCATGTGTAGCAACCACGGTAATACAATTTTTTCCATATAAATATTTCAAAATCGCAACTGATGCAGCAATTCGCTCTTCTGTATTTGTCCCTCGCAAAATTTCATCAATGATACAGAGAACTAATTTTTCTTCATTTAATGCATGAATAATTCTCTTTATATATTTAATCTCTTTAATATAGTAACTTTCTCCTGTTGTAACTTCATCACGAACAGCCATCGAAGTAATAATAGTAGAAAAAGGCATTACAAGCTTTTTGGCAAAACAGGTATGAATGCTTTGTGCTAACAATGCATTGATTGCCAAACCCTTTATAAATGTAGATTTCCCAGAAGCATTTGATCCTGTAATTATACAACCTTTTTTTATTACTATGGAATTATAAATTGGCTTTTCTACTAGCGGATGAAAAATATCTTCTGCTATAATCTCATTACATTTACTGAATATTGGAGTACAATAAAATGGAAGTGTATTTCTAAATGAAGCAACTGAAATTGCTGAATCTATCTCACCAATTACTGTATATAATGCCATTAACTCTTTCTGATATCCTATTAATTGGCATATCACTTTATCGTATTGAATCAAATCCCATAATGTAATACCAAAAGTCATAGATTCAAATAATGTCATTGCATCTCCAGACAAATTAGATGGAGAACGATGCTGCAACTTACTAATTTTGAAGAATAGCCGGCGGAATTTGGCTATTTTGTTACCTAAATCATCAAATTTTTTTTCATATTTTAAAGTTGGAGAATCCACAATTCGTTTAGCAGCAATCAAAATTTTTAGAACACTACTAAGCATATTCAAATATGATTCATATCTATTTTTTTGGAAAGCATAAATAACTATATTTGTTAAAGCCACAAAGAATGGGAATAAAAGAAATATATAATTCATGAATACTATGGCTGGTATAAAAGATAATAGTAAAAATATTCTCATAAAATGATAATATTCTATATGAGGTATCCTAAACGCTTCAAAATTTTTTATAAAAACAGAAAGATAATAACTGTCTCGATTCTTTCCCATCCCAGAAATTATATACCATATTTCATTCCTATCAATTACCTCCGATTCAAAATAATCAATTTTTCTTTGAAATGCCACATAATCATTCCCACTATTTTCAATCTTGTGTAAAACTGAATATAATATCTGGTCCCCTGCAAACGATTTGCAATTATTTATCATACAATAAACCTGGTCCATTTCTAGATCATACCAAGTAATATCATCAATCCGATCATTCTCAGATAACTTTGCTGATTCAACCTCCCAAAATCTCTCAATCAATTCTCTTTCAAAAGACTGATTTTCAGTTTTTTTACCAAACGACTTTGCTATCTCATCCTTATTGTTTTGTATTCTTTTTAATTTAAAATTTCTTTCAATGATCAAAAAAAGAATCATAAATGTAATCAAAAACAATATAATAATTATTTGCATATTTTCATCACCCCTTGATTTTAGCCTAATTATCCATAAAATAATTTTCAATTTGTATTACTAATACTAGCTTCATATTATCCAAAATGAATAATAGTACTTTCATCTTCTATGTATATAAACGTTTTAGACTTATAGTCAAATAATAGTATCAACATTGCAGACCTAAACGATTCCTTTCCCATAAGCCTGATTCAACTGAACATTTTTTCCAAACAGTCCATCACCTTAAAGCAGATTACTTCTTCCTTTTTGGTAAATCCTCAATGGGTATGTATATTTTCTAGCCTATTTCAACATATACCCAATATGGAGACTTTTCAACCCAAGTGCCAAAATTATACACGTTGAGTGCCAAAATTTGCATTTTACACCCTGGCAAAGGTAAAATCAGGCAGAAAAATACGTAACTGCTTCAAAAAAGGCGTCGTAAATCCCGAGCTTTATCTGCTATGATTATAGAAACCTATTTTTTGAAGCATTTTTTATGTTTCTGAACTAGACGACACTTCTGGAGCAGTTCCTTTGAATGTAAGTGCTTTGAAGCACTTACAATTCTGATTATGAATTTGAGGAAAATGTGAAAGAAATTAAAGTAGACGCTTATGCGAAAATGCAGACTTCGAGGCCTTAGAAGAATTAGAACCGGAAATACTGAAATATTATGCAGCGAGTCTTAAGTTTCTTTTTGGACTATCCCATGATCATGAACAGGAATTGAATTACTTTAAGGAACAACTTATGTTTTCTACCAAGGGATTCAGACATGTCAGGACATTATAATGGTAATGTAAGTTTACTGGATAGTGTTACTATGGATGATATAATTTATACCCTCTGTAAGCCAGCTATTTTTTCGCATAATATTCTTCTCTTGCTTTCTTAAAATTCTGCATGGTTATTTCAATGGACTGTTTCCCGTTCAAATAGAGGATCGCTTCTTTTTCCAGCATATCCTCTAAATCAGCATACCCCTCATAGGCAGGTTTTTCCTGAATCTGATAGGTATGAAAGAAAGCATCGGCATTATGGTTTCCAATGGCACTCCGATAGGTATTCTGTATCTCCGTATCGGTATAGGCCGGAATCATTCCGTTTGATGCATACAATTCTGCACCTTTTTCCCCGCATAGAAATTTCAGAAATTCAAAGGCGATATCCGTTCTGCCGCACTTTGCAGAAATAGAAGCCAGCTGATATAATCCCCAGGTAGTCCCGGTTTTCTGATTTTCTAAAACCGGCATAGGCGCAATATCCCAGTCTACATCTGTTTTACCATTTTTTTCGTCCTCAAGTATCATTCCCACGAACCATTCTCCCTGAGGCATCATTGCGATATTTCCACTCTCAAATGCTTCCAGCCACGATTCCTGTTCCATCTCTTTTGGAGCCATATGGGACTTATCTTCATTATAAATCCGGTTCATAAACTCCAGGGATTTTTGCACATAGGTGAGGTCATCGTCATAGAGATAATTTTTCTCCTGAATTCCCATGAAATCATAAAACCAGTTAACAAAATATCCGCCCCATTGTTTATCCTCTCCGCTGCCTTTTGTCAATTGTTTTGCCAGTGAAGCATATTCATCCCATGTCATCTGGCCCGGACCGTTGAGTCCCTCTTTTTTAAATATATCTTTATTATAGGCCAATACCCAGCTTGTTTTTCTTGTCGGCAGGCAATAGTATTCTCCGTCAATAGAAACATCATTGTACATATTACCATAATGGGAACCGTCAATTCCGCTGGATGCAATATGGCCGGTGATCTTTGTAATCTTATAGTTTTTTGCCAAATAAAGGACATCGTTGATATTTTTGAGCCCGATAATATCTATGTCTTCTTTATCCAGCAGACCGGATATTTCTTTCGCTGTAAGTGCAGCGGAAATGTATTTAATATTCACAGTAATGCCCGGATTCTCAGCTTCAAAGGCATCTGCCAGTTTTTCTGCATAGCCTTCTTCATCCTCCCATGTACAATAGGTCAGGGTCTGCGGCGTACTTGTATAAGCTGCACTTGTACCGATGTTTTCTGCAAATTTTGTACATCCTGAAACAGCAAGGATGGCGAATGCCAATATAAGTTTGAACCGCAGCATGCAGTTTATCTGTTTTTTCATCTTAAATCCTTCTGGCGGGGTGGAAAAAAAATCACACTTGCCACTTCTTTTTTATCATGCAATAATGAAACAAAAACCAATTACAATATAACGAGAAGGCCAAACTATGTTTTATTATATATTTATTTTTATCATTGTCTCATTTTTTTTATTATACAAGGAACGGAAAAATCACGCGATGCGTTACAGCATTCTGATAATGGCCTGTTACACAATGGCATTGATTGCTTTTACGCTCTATATCTCAAAAGATTCCTATTATTATAACACGATTGATGATTTGTTTTCAATCCCTCTGCCTATTTGGAACAAAATGATGTTTATTTCTGTTCCGCTGGACGTATTGATACGTTTGCTTAATTTTTTTACTCTCGCTGCTGTATTTTGCAGCATCCAGTTTGCATTTACATACACTCATTATAATCATACAAAAAGATACTCTCATATTATACTGGGTATTTTAACAGGGGAACTTATTTTATATGACCCAAAGATTTATGAAATTTTATATTTGCACACATATCCTTTCCTGTTGAATTACCGGCAATTTTCGTCTGTTCAGAAGATCCTGCACATTGCTACGGTGACAATCAACGGCGGGATCATATTAGCCGGCCTTTGGCTTTTCTGGGTGAATTACAAAAAAGCGTCTCCGATCCGCATATTTAAAATCTCTGCGGCAAGAACCGGATTGTGCCATGCGCTTATCATGATTTCATTTTTATTGATATTTGGCTATTATCCCGTCACTCTGGTAAAGGTATCCAAAATAGCAGGGCTTACCTCTTACATCACGGCACCTATGATAAGCGATAAACGGTTCACCATGTTATTTCCATATTATCTGCTGCTTTCTTTTATACTGATTTGCTTCTGCATCTACCGGACAAGCAAAATTACATCCCAATTAGAAGACGAAAGCTTTACAATATCAAAACAGATTTCTGCGGCAGATACTACATCAAAGGCATTCTGCCACTATGTAAAGAACGAAGTCCTGGCGATCCAGTCTGAAATAGAGATGATAGATGCCGCAGAGGAACAGAAAGAAGCTTTTCAAAATATAGAAAAACGCTGCAAATATCTGTATGAACGGTTGGATTTCCTGTACAGAAACAGCAAAGCATCTGCATTAACTTTAAAAGAAGTAAATATCGATGCGCTGCTGAAAAGGATGATAGATAATTTTTCATATGAACTCCATGGATATACTGTGTATTACAGCAGTTCAGAGGAAGGCATTCATGCACTTCTTGATGAAACCTATTTTTATCAGGCATTATATAATGTTGTGTCCAACGCATTGGAGGCAATGGACCCGCTGCCAGCCCCCCGCAAAACGCTTACTATATCTTTGTCCGTCATCAACAGCTGGATATGTATCCGGATAACTGATACGGGAAAAGGGATTGCCGGGGATGAACTTTCCAAAATATTTACTCCATTCTATTCCAGCTATCCGATTAAGACACATTGGGGGATCGGATTGTCACTGACCTACAAAATTATTGAAGCCCACGAAGGACATATTGATATCGAAAGCAAAAAGGATGCAGGAACAACCGTTAAGATATTACTGCCGCAAATTCATAAACAATAGCATTTATATGGAGGAGGTACCTTATGAGCAGCAAATTTGTCACCGTATCACAGACTCAATTCATTAAAAATGGGGAACCCATTCAATTTCGGGGAGTTGGAATCGGCAGCTGGCTGAATCTGGAACATTTCATGTTAGGCATTCCCACCCCGGATAACCAGATCAGAGCTGCCGTTATGAATCAGTTCGGAGAAGAAACATCCCACCAGTTTTTTGATACTTTTATCAAAAAATTTGTGACGGAAACGGATTTTGAATTTTTGAAAGAATGCGGCGTGAATGTGGTGAGAGTACCATTTAATTACCGCTTATTCATCAATGATGAAGATCCTTACGGCTACAAATCCGGCGGTATTGAATATTTTGATTATTTAATGGATCTTTGTGAAAAATACCAGATTTATTTATTGCCTGTTTTACATACCGTACCTGGGGGACAGAATCCGGACTGGCATTCAGATAACAATACCGGGATCCCTCAGTTTTGGCATTATAAGGTTTTCCGCGATCAGATCGCTTTTCTCTGGAACTATATTGCCAGACATTATGCTGACCGGGAATATCTGCTGGGTTATGATATTTTAAATGAGCCTTACCTTATAAATGCGCCGGATATACTGACGGAGTTTTACCGTGATGTGACAAAGGCAATCCGCTTAAAAGACCAGAATCATATCATATTTCTGGAAGGTGACCATTTTGCAATGCAATTTGACTGCATTCATGAAATATATGATGAGAATACCGCCCTGACCTTCCACTACTACCCTGCCGTATGGGAACCGGAATTATCCGGTACAGCATATGACAGGAATGTGCGGTACGCTAAATTGAAAGAGATACTTAATCATATTTCTTCGATTCGTGAGAAATTCGGACGCCCGGTTCTATGCGGTGAAGCAGGATATGATATTGATAAAAATAATATTGCCCATACAAAAGCTCTGCTGGAAGATACGCTGGAATTGTTTAATCAGGCAGACATATCATGGACCTTGTGGAGTTATAAAGATGCCCGGTTTATGGGAATGGTTTATCCGAAGTCCTCCTCTTCCTGGATGAAATTCGTCGAAAAAATTCATAAGAACTGGACCCACTATAAGGAGATGGAGCAGGCCGATGCGATCATGGAATATATCAGCGGATTTCCGGAATTTCAGAATGCATCAAAAGAGCTGCGTTACCATATGCAGTTCAGACAACGGGGAATTTTATACCGCTTTCAGTCAGAATGTATCCTGGAACCTCTTCTTAAGGAATATACTTCTGAAGAATTATTAAGGCTACCGGATTCCTTTTTGTTTGAAAACTGCGAGCATTATCCTGAATATGCCGATTTGCTGAAAAGGATGACCAGATTATAAAGGTCTTGATTTTTTAAATGCAAAGATATACCTGGCATCGTCCCATGGGATAATTATCCCATGTGGCACAAAAAAACAGAAACATGCATAGCGCACCACGAAAAAGGCTGTCCCTGTCATGCGGTAACAGGGACAGCCCTTTCATAGGAGTCATGATCCTTCATAGGTAATGAAGGAGTATTTCAGAGGGTTAGTCTGATGTATAGAATATTCACATGTAGTTAGTGTTGGCTAACTGCATATATATTAGCATAAATAAACTTAAAATGCAAGGTGTTTTACCGAAAGGATTTCTCATTAACTTCCTTGAGTTCTGTCAAACCGGGCCTTTATTTTCTAAGGCAGACTGGTGATTTTCCATTTAGATACCATCTTGTATATCGATTTTTTCCCTTTGCTTCAATAATTCCAC
Organism: Clostridium sp. Marseille-P2415; assembly: GCF_900155545.1. Lineage (GTDB taxonomy): Bacteria > Bacillota > Clostridia > Lachnospirales > Lachnospiraceae > Lacrimispora. The sequence continues at coordinate 4,056,287 of NZ_LT732526.1, read as the reverse complement.
TTTAGTTCCACGATGAAGTAATAAAACAGCATTAAAAACCGGAAAATGCACATGAAAGTATAACTTTCTGTTGACAGAAGAAAGTAGTAATGGTATTGTAGAATTATAAAAAGAGCAACCGCCACACAAGGTGGAAGCTTCCAAGATTGACCAAATGCTCATGTAGTCATGAGCACGCCTATCCTGTTGGCAGCAGGGTAGGCTATTTTTTTCCTATGTAAGTTAGCAATGCGATTAATTCCACAAGGAAAGGATATCTATTCCTGCCCCAATACAATATTCTGTATCCAGACTCCCTTTTTCACCAGCACAAAGCCGACGATGCATTTAATGATTTCTACCATCTGGCACAAAAAATATAATGGTACAATGGGAATCATTGTAAACCGGCTGAGAACAAAAGCGACCGGAATGCTGGCCACCCACATGAACACGCTGTCAAACAGAAAGGTGACGATGGTCTTTCCTCCGGAGCGTAATGTAAAATAAGATACGTGCATAAAAGCGTTCATTGGCATATATAAAGCCAGAATACGGATAAACCGTACCGCCAGGCCCTTGACCTCATCGGTGGTGTTGTAGATCATCGGGAAAAGCGGAGCCATAAGGGCCAAAAGCCCGCCGATCAGCACACAGGAGCCAACGGAAAACGCTATCAGCTTGTTATCCGTATCCCTGGCTTCCTCCATCTTCCCTGCTCCCAGAAGCTGACCCACGATAATGGAAACTGCGCTTCCAAGCGCCATATAAACCACATTAAACACATTTCCTATGGTTGAGGATATATTAAGCCCCGCAACCGCAGCCAGGCCTCTCACAGAATAACACTGCATCAGGGTAGCCATTCCGCCGGCCCACAGAGCCTCATTTATCATGAGAGGGGTTCCCTTAATGAATATCCGGCCCACAAGGCCGGCCGGTATGTGAAAACTCTTATAAGCGCCCACAATAAATGGATTCTTCCTTTTATTTCCATGGGTCCAGAATATTACAATGGCAGTCTCAATAAATCTGGCCGTCACGGTCGCAGCTCCGGCTCCCACCACGCCCAGAGCCGGAACACCAAATTTCCCGAATATCAGTATGTAATTGAGCACAAGGTTTACCAGTACCGCCGCAATTCCGGCCTTCATAGGGATCACGGTTTCTCCGCACTCCCTCAGCGTGCTGGTATAAGCCTGCTCCACTCCAAAGGGCAGCATTCCAAGAAGCATGACCAGCATGTACCGTCTTCCTTGTATCAGTGCTAAGGAAAGCTCTGCGTCATTTCCTTCCCCATGGAGATACATGGCGATCAGGCTTTCTCCGCAAAAGAAAAACACTGCCGCAGCTGCAGCAGTCAGAATCCCGCAGCAGATGATCTTAAACCGGAAGGTATGCCGGACCCCGTCATGCCTGCCGCATCCGAAGAACTGGGCGCCGAAAATACCTGCTCCGGATATGATTCCAAAAATGCTGATATTAAAGACAAACATCAGCTGGTTTACAATGGCTACGCCGGACATCTGCTCCGTTCCCACCATGCCCACCATAATATTATCCAGCAGGCTGACAAAATTGGTAATGCCGTTTTGAATCATAATGGGGATGGCGATTGTCAGTACCATCTTGTAAAATGCCTTGTTTCCAATAAACTTTTTCATAAACTCTTCCAGTAAAAGCGTACTTTTCTGTTATACCTCCGCAATATCCATTTGCTGCCTTATGCAGCCTTTTCTTTTTTCCGTATCATAACTTTATATGGAATGACGGTTTGTGTCAACAGAATCCGGCTATTTTACCTGTTTTTTTCATAAAAGAAAAGCCTATCCCTTTATTCTGCTGGTGGCAATGCCCAGGCAGCAGCCCCATACTACCCATGTTATTCTCAGCCGGATCTTACTTCTCCTTTGCCTTGGCAAACAGGCTCTGCAAAATGATAAAAAATGCCAGCAGCGCCGCAATGGTGATTTTCGTCCACCAGGAGGATAAGGTCCCCTGAAAGGTGATGAAGGTTTCTATGGTTCCTTTTATCAAAACTCCAAACAGGCTTCCGAATACATTTCCCACACCTCCGGTTAACAGCGTCCCTCCGATGACCGCAGATGCGATGGCCTCCATCTCAAAGCCCTTTGCCTGCTCCACAAAGCCCGCGCAGGTATTTAAGCAGAATAAAAACCCGCCCAGCGCACATAAAAAACCATTTATGATATACACCAGAAGCTTGGTGCGTTTTACATTCAGTCCCATCATCAGCGCGGACTGCTCATTTCCGCCTACTGCATAAATCGTCCGTCCGAATTTTGTATATTTCAATACTACAAATACCAGGATCAGCACTGCCAGTGCGATGATTACGCTGGGGTAGATAAACGGATAGTTCACCACTCCCTTTTTGTTTACAGTTCCGCCCAGAAAGGTTAAGTTGATTTTACTCTTTGCCCACTTTAGGAACAGTTCATTCTTTACGCTTATCATTTCCTGGCTGATGATGGCCGTCATGCCTCTGGCAAAAAACATGCCGGCCAGTGTCACGATAAAGGGCTGTATTTTTAAATAGGCAATTAAAAAACCCTGGGCCAGGCCAAAGACGAGGCCCATGACCAGAACGATCAAAAGGGCCGGAACCGCTCCGATTCCTTTTATTTCCATCATCCATGCCAGCATCATACAGGTAAGGGCCACCACAGAGCCCACTGAAATGTCAATGCCCCCTGTGATCATGACCATTGTCATGCCGGCGGCTATGACGATCAGGCCGGCATTGGAAATAAAGAGGTTTAAAAATACCTGGGGCTTGGCAAAGCCCTTGCTCTTGAAAATAATGATCCCGGCAATGTACATTGCCGCAAAGAGGGCGATGGTAATAATAAGCAGAAATATCTTTCCATCAATCTTTCTTTTATTTTTCATTTATGCCACCTTCTTTCCGGCTTTATGAGCCGCCTGGAACCTTTTTACCATCCGCTTTCCTTCCGCTGACTGCAAAGCTACGATAACGACCACGACCACTGCTTTATAAACCGGAATCTGGTCCGGAGAAACGCCCATGGCGTACAGGGTGGTGCTGAGGGCCTGTATGGTATAAGCACCGATGACGCTTCCTAACAGGGAAAATTTACCGCCTCCCAGACTGTTTCCTCCCAGAGCTACCGCAAGGATGGCATCCAGTTCCAGATTGAGCCCGATGTTATTGGCATCTGCCGAATAGATCCTTGAAGAAGCCACCAGGCCGGATACGCCGGCGCATAAGCCGCAGAATACATAGGAAAGAAATATGATCATGGATGACTTGATTCCCATGAGCCTGGAAGCCCTGGAGTTGATCCCCACTGTCTGGATATAAAGCCCTAAAGCGGTCTTTTTTAACAGCACATAGGTCAGAATCACCACGATCAATGCCACGAAAACAGGGGTCGGAACGGGAATTCCCGGAATGCTAGCTCCCAGCATTTTATAGGATTCCACACGGATGTAGGTGATCTGCCCCCTGGTGATCAGCTGTGCAATGCCACGCCCGGCCGTAAATAAGATCAGGGTGGCCACCATAGGCTGGATCTTCATTTTTGCCACCAGAAATCCATTAAATCCGCCGCATAAAATGCCGGCTGCAAGCGCAGCCATGACGCCCAGCAGGTAGGGATTCTGAAATTCATTGACCGTCTGCTGGCCGCCTGCCAGAATGTAGCAGCACACGGCTCCTGCTACGGACATGACCGCTCCCACGGAAATATCCGTACCTCCGGAAGCCGCCACCACCATGGTCATTCCCACGGCCAGGATCACCAGGTCACTGGCCCGGTTGATCACATCAATGATGTATCCGTACAGAACACCGTTTTTTATGGTCACTTCGAAAAAGGCAGGCGTTTTTATAAGGTTAGACAGAAGCACCAGGACCAGGCAGAACAGAGGCAGGAACAAACGGTATCCTGTCAGCTTTTTCACAAACACTGTCATCTTATTCATCTCCCGTACCTCCTGCGATTGCCTTCATGATATTGTTTTGGTCAAGTTCATCTTCTTCCAGCTCTCCCACCTTCTGCCCATCCCGGAGCACAGCCATACGGCTGCAGGTACGAAGCATTTCCTCCACTTCCGAAGAAATGAACATTACCGCCTTGCCATCCTCTGCCAGCTTTACCACCAGCTTTTGAATCTCTGTTTTGTTCCCGACATCGATCCCCCGGGTCGGCTCATCCAATATGAGAAAGTCCGGATCCGTGAGAAGCCATCTGCCTAAAATCACCTTCTGCTGGTTCCCTCCGCTTAAGCTTTTGACCGGGGTTTCCATTCCGGCAGTCTTTATCTGTAACAGCTTGATGTATTGATCCGCAAGCTCCTCCTGCTCTTTTCTCCTGATCAGATGAAACATTCCCCTTTTTGCCTGCAGGGCAAGGATCAGATTATCCCTCACGGAAAGATCGGAAACGATTCCCTCCTCCTTCCTGTTCTCAGGAAGATAAGCCATACCTGCCATCATGGCATCGAGGGGCGTGTTGACGGAGACCTCCCTGCCGTTTACTTTCAGTTTCCCGCTATCCGGCTTATCCGCACCGTACAGACTCCTGGCAAGCTCCGAACGGCCGGAGCCCAAAAGCCCCGTAAGGCCGATCACTTCCCCCTTATGGATCTTTAAATCATAGGGCTTTATGGTCCCCTGTTTTCCGATCCCCTGTGCATCGATCACCACTTCCCCTGCCTTTTCCTTCGACTCTCCGCTTTTCTTTATGGCCGCCAGATCATCAAAATCTTTCCCCATCATTTTGGCGACCAGCTGTACTCTGGGCAGTTTTTCGGTTTCATATTCCCCCACCAGGGCTCCGTTTCTAAGAACGGTAATCTTATCACAGACCTCATATACCTGTTCCAGGAAATGTGTGACAAAGATGATTCCCACGCCTTCCGATTTGAGGCGGTTCATCAGCTTAAACAGCTTCTCCGCCTCATTGTCATCCAGGGAAGAGGTAGGTTCGTCAAGAATCAGAACCCTTGCGGACATATCCACCGCTCTGGCGATGGCGAACATCTGCTGCAGGGCGATGGAATAATCCTCCAGAGCTCTGGTCACGTCTATGCGGATATCCAGGCTCTCCAGTAAGCCTTTCGCCTTTTTATTCATGGTTTTCCAGTCGATCATGCCGGCCCGCCTGGGCTCTCTGCCGATGAATAAGTTTTCCGCCACGGATAAGTTGGGACAGAGATTGACCTCCTGGTAGACGGTACTGATTCCATGGGCCTGGGCCTCCTGGGGAGAATGGTTGATGATGTTCCCCTTAAGCCCTGCAATGTTTATCTCCCCGGTTTCAAACTCCTCCACCCCGGTCAGAACCTTGATGAGCGTTGATTTTCCCGCTCCGTTTTCCCCCATCAGCGCATGGATCTCACCGCTTCTCAAAGTGAAATCCACATGATCAAGGGCCCGCACGCCGGGAAACGTTTTTGATATATTGCGCATGGTTAATACGATTTCATTGGGCATAAAAAATCCCTTCCTTTCCTCCCGTCCTCTGCCTTTACGGCATATTCAGGGATTAAAAAAGGTGTGGAGCGGAGGACTTAAAACTGCCGTCCTCCATGACCCTACACCTGTTTATCAAACTTCCATCCTTCTCCCGGCACCGCCTGCCCTTATGGATCAATACGCCCGCTTTGGCTTCTCTTCCGCTGCAGTATCAGCCGGATATACTCCCTCTTGTACATATGCGATCTTATCTACGCTTTCGCCTTTTTCCAGCTTCTGAATGATCTCAGCTACGCGTGGGCCATGAAGCGGATTGCATTCCACGGATACATTCATATCCCCGGCGATCATGGAATCAAATGCGGCTGCAACCGCATCAAAGGAAATGATGACGATATCACCATCTGGCCCGCAGGTCTTTCCTGCCGCCTTGATGGCATCAATGGCTCCGAAGGCCATGTTATCGTTCTCTGCAATTACGACATCAATATCATCATAGGTCTTTAAGAAGGACTCCATTACCTCCTGGCCCTTTGCCTGGGTGAACTCACCGGTCTGGCGCTCCAGCATCTTCCACTTCGGATGGTCTTTCATCTTTTCTTCTACGCCGTCTGTACGTCCGATCTGGGCAGAGGAACCGATGGTACCCTGCAGGGTCACGATGTTGATGTCTTCGTCCGCACGGTTATTTTTCTTTAAGTACTCATCAAGCCATGCCACTGCATCATAACCTTCCTGCAGGAAGTTGGAACCAACCCATGCAGTATATAAAGAGTCGTCAGAAACATTGATCATACGGTCAACGATGATGACCGGAATTTCGGCATCCTTTGCTTCCTGTAATACGGTATCCCAGCCGGTTTCCGTAACCGGTGCGATCACGATATAATCCACATCCTGCTGGATAAAATTACGGACTGCTTTTAACTGGTTTTCCTGTTTCTGCTGCGCATCATCGAATATCAGCTTATATCCGTTTTCTTCCGTGAACGTGGATTTCATGGATTCTGTATTGGCAGTTCTCCAGTCGGATTCCGCTCCAACCTGGGAAAAACCTACCACGATCTGATCTTTTTTCTCCTCTGCCTTGGCAGCGGCCGTTGTTTCCCCTGCTTTGGTTTCCGCAGCCGCCTCTGTCTTCGCCTCGGAACCGGCTAATGCTGCGGTCGTTGCCCCAGTCTGAGAACCGCTGCAGCCGGACAAGACCATGGCTGCGGTCATGGCTGCAGCCGTCATCATGCTAAATAATCTTTTCTTCATATCCGTTCCCTCCAAAATGATATATCGTGTTTCCTTCCCTTAGTAACTACCTGTATCATATCGGTTATCAACTCTTTTCTCAATGCAAAATCTTTTGTAAACGGTTGAGTTTCTTACGTCTTTGAAGGATATTCCGAAACAAAGTTGGATTTTTTTGGAAAAAGGTTGAGTTTTTTATTTATTTCCTTTTAAAACAGCCGGGATCCTTACGGTTACGGATGTCCCGACCCCATACTCACTTTCAATATGAAGCCCATAGGAATCGCCGAAATTAAGCCGGATCCGCTCCGCCACATTGGCAATCCCAAAGCCCTCCCGCAGATCCACGTCTTCTCCTCCCCTGCTTACCTGCTTCTGCATCTTTCCAAGCTCCTCCGGCTTCATACCGATCCCGTTGTCCTCCACCCTTAAAAAAATGTCCTCATTCTCCTGCCGGCCGGTGATCTTTAAGAAGCCCTTTTTCCTGCAATTCTTGATCCCATGGTAAAGAGCATTCTCCACGATCGGCTGCAGAGTCAGCTTCAAAATGGAATATTCCATGATCTGCTCTTCAAAATCGATCTCATAGTCCATAATATCCTCATAGCGGAAATGCTGGATCTGAAGATAACTGTTCACATGCTCCGCCTCTCCCCGGATGGTGATGAAATCCCGCCCATTGTTGAGCCCGATCCGCAGAAAGGATGAGAGGGCGGTGATCATATCCACCACATCCTGATGGCGTTTCCCCTCTGCCAGCCATACAATGGTATCCAGAGTGTTATAAAGGAAATGAGGGTTGATCTGAGCCTGAAGAAGCTTTAACTCGGTCTTCCTCTTTAATTCCTGTTCCTCCTTATTATGTTCGATCAGCTCTCCGATGCGGACCACCATCTGATCGTACTGATCGCTTAACATCCGGATTTCCCGGATGTTGCTTTTGGGGGCGTTGACCTTTAAGCTGCCGCCGGCAAGCTCCATGGTATATTCACACAATTCCTCAATGGGCTTTGTGATCTTCTTTCCAAAGGATGAGAAAGAGGCCATTAAAAATACGATGATATATGCAGAGACCACAATGCACAGGGCCATGACCTGCCTGATCTTGGCATCCAGCTTCTGCCGCATGGATTCCAGAGTCTTTGTTTCATTGTAAATATAATCCGACATGGATTCTTCAATAAGGTCTGTGATCACATAAATGTCTTTGTCCAGGCGCTCCATATTCCGGTCATAGTCACCGAAAATACTGCTGGTACGGATATCCTCGATCCGTTTTTCCAGAATGCCGATCAGGACCAGTATGCCATCTAAGCCCTTTTTGCTGGTTTCCTGAGGGGTGGAATCCTTCAGCTGTTCAAAAATCTTCCTGGAATTCTCCAGATCCTCATACGGATTTAAGGTGTCAAAGGTGTCCGCCCCGATTACAATGCGGTACATTTTATAATCAATGTTGGATTTAAAGTCAAAATTAAACTCCGTAGCCATAGTCAGATTCCGGATGCTCTGCCGGTACTGCTTGTTTTGCCAGGCCATCATATACAGCAATATCCCAATCATAATAATGACTGGGATAAACACAATTGCCTGCATGGACCGGATCTTTGCCTTGATCGAATCACGTTTGTATTTCATTTTCGCCTCCTGACCGGAATGCTTTCGGCGTAATTCCATGAGTCTTCTTAAATATGTAGCTGAAATAGTGAGGGTCCTTATATCCGACCTGATAACCGATTTCCGAGGTCCTAAGATCTGTTTTAAGAAGCAGCTCCTTTGCTGCCTCCATCCGCACCTTTGTTAAATATTCCACAAATGTGATCCCCATCTCCTGGCTGAATATGGTGCTGAAATGATTGGGGCTGATATTCACGCTGGACGCCACCACATTTAAGGAAATGTCCTCGTCTTTATAATGGCTCGCAATATAATCCCTGGCCTTTTCAAGGACCAGACGGTACTTTTTCTGGGAGCAGGTCGTGCGGAAAACGACGGCTTTTGTAAGAATATCCCGTGTATACTTAACCGCCGCTTCGCCGGAACCCACGCAGGGCTGCAGTGTTTTCACATCTCCAAACTCCTTTAAGACCTGCTCCGGCTCAAAACCGAGCTGGGTCACGAACCCAATGACCGCCAGATAAACATCCATCAATATGTACTGCCGGAAAATCAGGGATTTAAAATTATTCCCGCAGGCCTCCAGATATTCTTCCACAAAATACTTTACCTCCGGAACCGAACCGTTTTTGAGAAAATTGGGGACGATGTCCCGGCTCAGCTTTGTCATATCCATGCCTTCCAAACTGATGCTTCCGGAATCGTCGCGCAGCCGGACCGCCGCATCCGCCGTAAGCAGCTGGTTATATTCCAGCATATAACGGCTGGCATAGGCCCGGCTGGCCGCCTTAAAACAGGCCCTTAACTCACTGAGTCTGCGGACCGGAACGCCGATCCCCCCGAAATACTCCATTCCCGGGCAGGATTCCACAAGGCGGATCAAACGCTTCCCGTACGCGGCCACCTTACTTTCCAGGTCTTCTGCGTCATTTCCCATAATCAGAAAGGCATAGCCTTCTGTCAGCCGGTTAAATCCGATGATATCCATCCGGCCGTTCAGCTCATCCTTTAACCTTCTGTCAAAGATAACCCCTTCATCCGAATACTGTTCCTGGTTATCGGACACCCTCGCCTGGAACAGGATCAGGTTATACATGGGCGCACTAAGTGTCAGGTTATGCTCCCGCCCCTTAAGCAGTATCTCCTGGAGACTCAGCTTCCCTGATATAATGGTATCAAACAGCCTGTCCCGTTCGATCCGCTTCCGCTCTTCCTGCTGCTTTAAGAACTCCAGTTTGTAATTTTTCTCACTTTTCTCCTGCATAATGGTCTCGCTCATGCGTTCCAGAGCTTCTAACAGCTGGCTGCTGCTTACAGGCTTCAGAAGATAATCCGCCGCCCCGATTTTTATGGCACGCTTTGCATACTCAAAATCATCATACCCGCTGAAAAACATGATATGGAGGTCTGGAAGCTCCTTTTTTACCATCTCAGCCAGTTCAAGCCCATCCATAAAGGGCATGCGGATGTCTGTCAGCAGGATATCCGGCTTTGACTTGATAATCAGCGGATATGCCAGTTCCCCATCCGGTGCCTCCCCTGCAAACTCAAATCCATATTTTTCCCATGCGATACCGTTCTTAATTCCCTCACGGACGATTTTTTCATCCTCTGCAAGAAAAATTTTTACCATGCTTCATAACCCCCTGTCCGTCGCACCACTATGATAAGATTATATAAAATTCATTAGGGAAATATAAGAGAATAATTTCCGTCCCTGGTTTTTCATTCGTAAAAAAATATACCTATGAAAATAGCTTTATTATAAATAGTACTGATAACAAGCGTCAAGCCATTCCAATCTGGTACAGCAAAAAGGTCGCAGCAAGCCGCCACTGATTGACAGTCTTGAATTTTTACGCTATATTAAAAACAAGGAAACAAAGAAACAAAGAAATCTGAATAAAACAAATTTCCTTGCATATAATAGAAAGGAGAATCTTTCATGCAGACTGTAATCAGAGGTGAACATAAAATGGAACGCAAAATAATCAGTGTTTCTATCAAACGTCAGGTAACGATACCACAGAAATACTTTGATGCCCTTGGCTTTAACAACGAAGCCGAATGTATTTTGCAGGAAGGCGGAATTCTTATCCGGCCGGTGCGTGATACAGGCGGTAGTGAATTTTCCGAGCAGATACTTGCGGACCTGATTGCACAAGGCTTTGAAGGAGCTGAGCTTTTGGAGCGTTTTAAACAGCAGAGCAAAAAGGTACGCCCTGCCGTACAGAAAATGATTGAAGAAGCAGATGCTCTCGTACAAGGTACTGGGGGAAAGACTGACCTTGATAAACTGTTCGGAGCGGAGGAATAGTATATGTATGAACTACGCTTGATGAAAGCCGCAGAACGGTATTTCAAGAAATTAAAAGAAAAAGGGCTTAAAATGGCTTACCGCGAGGCACTGGATAAGATTGCCTACCGTATCTATGAAGAAGAAGGTCACATTGTCGTTGTCATTCTGGCAGGTACACGGGAGAATTTTTATAATGAACTGAAACGCTATATGAACCCGTAAAATTAAAACTGAATAAACTGTATATTAAAAAGACCCCTCTGCTCCGGCTCGTAATAACGAACCGTTACAGAGAAGTCTCTTACTATAGCTTACTCTACATCACTCCAAAGGCTTTCATTTCTAAAATATTTGTCCTGAACACTGCTGAACCAGCGTCCATTTAATACATGCTTCACCACTTTTTCCTTGATTTCCTTAGAAACGCCGGTGTCCGCTTCCATGGCTGCGATGATGTCATCGTATGTAGTGCTCACATCCTTTTCTTCCACAAGCGCGTCCTTTTCTGTTTCATCCAATATCATGGACACTTTATTTTCCGGCGTCCAATTGCTCCATGATGCCAGACCCTCTCCGTTTGGATTTCCGGAGGCAAGGAAATTGGCCAGATAGCTGTTATACTCTTTTGCCATTGCAGCATAGCCTGCCTTTTCAAACGCACCCGGGAAATAATCCAGATAGTTGTGCTTTGCGGAAAGCATGGGGACAAAAATTCCATGGAAAGCGCCATAGTCTCCTAAATCCCTTACCTGGGAATCCTTGCTGCCGTAATTGATCTGGCAGATATAGATAGCCGCATCATAATGACCGTACATCTTTTCCGCACTGCATTGAGCATTAAAAATACGGTACATATCGCTTCCGTATTTGCTTGCAAATGCTTTGGCGCTCTCTATCTCGTCTTCCGTGTAACCCGCCATGTCTTCGCTCTTAAAGTAAGCGTCACCCAGGCAGAACAGGGAAAACTCAGAGCTTCCCGTAAGCATCATCAAAGGTACGCTGTTGTATTCTTCCGTATCAAATCCATTTTCCGGTATCACCACGCCGTCCTCGTAGAGATGAGGGAACACGCTCATACGGATTGCCGCATTTCCCATCAGGGGCGCAAGACGCTCTGACGGAATGGAATAAAGGTACTCCTTTACATCCTCCCCGTCTGTCATCAGCCACTTTGCCGCCTCTGCCTCATTGGCTGCTTTTTTGTCCTCTGCTGCAAGGGGCGCAATGGCTGCCGCAATCTTCCTGGCACTTAAGTCCTCATCCGCCGTTGTCATTCCGCCGCTGAAGGCAATGGCCTTCTGAAATTTTCCCTTAAATACCGGGCTCACTAACATGGCCATCACATCACGTCCGCCTGCCGAAAAGCCGGATATGGTAACATTTTCCGGATCTCCGCCGAATTCCCCGATGTTATCCCTCACCCAGTCTAAAGCCGCCGCAATATCCAGCATGGCATAATTTCCGGTACTGTTCTCCCCTTTCTTAAGGGCTGGCAGGCAGTTAAAGCCCAAAAGGCCCAGCCGGTAATCCACGGAAACATACACACAGTTATCATTTTTCACCAGATCGGTACCGGGTATTTCCCCCGCGTTTCCTGTCTGGTTGTTGCCGCCATGAATAAATACCATAACAGGCAGATTTTCACTGCCCTCTTTGGCATAAACATTCAGTTTCAGGCAGTCCTCGCTTCCCGAAACCTCTGTCCCGGAAAGCTGGAGAGCCGGTTCGGAGGCTTTCACGCACGCTAAGGCCTCTGTCCAGCTGTCCGGTTCTTCCGGTGCCTGCCACCGGAGTTCTCCCACAGGTGCCTTTCCATATGGTATTCCGTACCAGGTTAAGATCCCCCCTTCTTTTACACCTTTTACCGGACCATACTTTGTGGCAACGACCGTCTCACCGGACTCTTTTTCATCCGTACTCTTTGTTTCCGCCGCCGGTTCTGCCGTGACAGATTCAACGGCTGCCATACCGGTAGCCGTGGTTTCCTTTTTCCCAGTACCGCCGCAGCCTGCCGCCATCACCGCAGCAAGTATCACAAGCCCGGCTATTACCCCTTGTTTTTTCATCTTATGTTAACTCCCCTTTTGTTTTTACCCAAGATCTTCTCCGTTGGTTTCAATCACTCTCTTATACCAGTCAAAGGATTTCTTTTTCTTTCTGGATAAATCCCCGGTTCCATCGTCGTACTTTTCTACATAGATGAACCCGTACCGCTTGGCCATTTCTCCGGTCGAGGCACTGACCAGATCGATACAGCCCCATGGGGTATACCCCATCAGATCCACACCATCCTTCACGGCTTCCCGCATCTGCTCAATATGCTTCTTCAGGTAATCGATCCGGTAATCGTCCTTTATGCTTCCATCTTCTTCCTTCTTATCATAAGCACCCAGACCGTTTTCTACCACCATCAGAGGGATGCGGTAACGTCCGTAAAGCTCATTTAACGTATAGCGGAGCCCCTTGGGATCGATCTGCCAGCCCCAGTCGCTGGATTCCAGGTAAGGATTTTTCGCCCCTCCCATTAAGTTGCCGGAGGATTTCGCCTGATCCGGTGAAGCGGTTGCGCAGTTGGACATATAATAGCTGAAGGTATAATAGTCCACACAGCCCTCTTTTATGATCTCTAAATCTCCCGGCTCAATCCGGACGGTGATTCCCTTCTCCCTGAAATAACGGTTCATAAAGCTGGGGTATTCTCCCCTTACCTGCACATCGCCGCAGAACTGGTTTAAAACCTGATTCTGTTTCTGAGCCTCTAAAATATCATCCGGATTGCAGGTCAATGGGTATGTGGTAATATGGCAGATCATACAGCCGATCTTGCAGTCCGGATCGATCTCATGACCGGCCTTTACCGCCAGAGCACTTGCCACGAACTGATGATGCAGCCCCTGAAAACGGAGTTCCGGAATATCCACCTGATTGGTAAAATCCGTTGTCCCCTCATTTAAAATACCCAAAGAGAGAAAACCGCCCATGGGCATGGTTCCTGCGTTGATTTCATTAAAGGTCAGCCAGTATTTCACCTTTCCTTTATACCGTTTAAACAGCACCGTGGCATACTTTACGAATAAATCAATGCACTCTCTGGAAGCCCAGCCGTTGTATTTTTCCGTAAGGGCAAAGGGCATTTCATAATGGGAAATGGTGATGAGGGGCTCGATGCCATGGCTCTTGCATTCTTCTATCACCCGGTCATAGAATTCCAGGCCGGCCTCATTGGGTTCCTCCTCCATGCCGGTTGGAAAAATCCTGGTCCATGCGATGGAAAACCGGAACACTTTAAAGCCCATTTCCGCAAACAGGGCAATGTCTTCCTTATAATGATGGTAAAAATCAATGGCTTCATGGCTTGGATAAAACGTGCCAGGCTCTATCGTTCTGGTAATCCTCTTGGATCTGGTATGGGAGCCTCCGGTGCATACATCGGAATCGGAAATCCCTTTTCCCGCCTCGTCCCAGGCACCTTCACACTGGTTCGCCGCTACTGCGCCGCCCCATAAAAAATTTTCCGTAAAAACAGACACTATACATACACCTCTTTCTTAAATTAAACAATAGTGAGCAGATTCTCTCCTGCTTTCACCTGTTTCTTATCACTGGCCTTTAAGCTTACAAAGTTCGTCATATTGGATACAACCACAGGGGTGGTTAACGAAAAGCCTGCCGCTTTTATTTTCTCCATATCAAATTCCAGTAAAAGATTTCCCTTCTTTACCTTATCTCCAGCCTTACAGTGAAGGGTAAAGCCTTCTCCGCCCAGCTGGACCGTATCAAGCCCTATATGGATCAGGACCTCTGCTCCGCTGTCAGTGGTAATGCCCACCGCATGTTTCGTTTCGGTTAAAGCGCTGACGGTTCCGTCCGCCGGAGCATATACCTTTCCTTCGGCCGGGATAATGGCTGCACCCTCTCCCAAAACTCCGCCTGCGAATACTGCATCTTCTACTTCTGTTAACGGAATTACGGTACCGGCAAGAGGACTTGCCAGTTCAATGGTTTCCACCAATGGCTTTTTCTCTTCGGCCTGTGTATTTGCAGAAGCTGCCGGATCCTCTGTCTTTGATTCCGGCTTATACAGAATGAGAGTCAGAATAAAGGATACCGCCAGGGTGATGGCAAGGGCAATCACGCCATTGATCAGGTTTCCAAAGCCTTTTCCGCCGATCATCTGGATCAAGGACAAACCAGAAGGAGAGCCTCCCATGGAGTAGGCAGCCAGATGGGTAATTCCGGCGTAAAAACCTGAGATCCCGGCACCGCAGACAGCAGCTATCATAGGGGTTTTATACTTTAATGTCACGCCATACATGGCAGGTTCTGTAACTCCTGCAACAATGGCGGAGATGCCGGCTGCAGAAGCTGTGGATTTCACATCCTTATCCTTTGATTTCACAGCAACAGCCAGAGACGCTCCGCCCTGAGCCAGATTGGAGCAGAACATGGTTATGATTAAGATTACGTCAAAGCCCAGGCTTGTCAAGCTGATGGTCGCAATGGGAACCAGAGCATAATGCATACCGGTCATAACGATGAACGGCATGGCAGCGGACAGCAGCATGATTGTAAGCCAGCCCACTTTATTATATAAGAAGTTAACACCATCTGCAAGATAATTTCCAAGGATGCTTCCGATCGGTCCTACGACTACCAGTGCAATCGGTATGCTAATGAAGATTACGATTAATGGTTTCAAAAATACCTTTACAACATTCGGGCAAATCTTATCCGCAAACCGCTCAATATACCCCATAAGCGGAACCATGAGCAATACAGGAAGCACAGAAGAGCTGTAAGCAGCAGCGGTTACCGGAAGCCCGAAATAGGTTGTGTTACCCTCCCCAAGCAGGGCTGTAATATTGGGATGAATCAGAAAAGCAGCCACTACCATGGCAAGGTAAATATTGGAGCCAAGGCGCTTTGCAGTGGTCATTGCAAGTAAGACCGGCATGAAATAGAAGAATGCGTCTCCTGCTGCATTTAAGATCACATAGGTGCTTCCAGCCGTATCAACCAGCCCAAAGGTCGTAAGAAGGGTCAGAACCACCTTAATCATACCACAGCCTAACATAGCAGGAAGCAAAGGCGTCATACAGCCTGCCACAAAACCGCACAGGCGTGAGAATAAGTTTTCCTTAGGGCCGTCATTCCTTCCTCCGGTGCTCTCCTCAAAGCTGCCGAGCTTTAGCAGCTCCTTATATACATTTCCCACCTCGTTGCCGATAACCATCTGATACTGTCCGCCCTGGCGGACTACCCGGATTACTCCCGGAATCTTTTCAATTTCAGAATCCTTTGGAATGCTGCTGTCTTTTAAAACAAACCGAAGACGAGTCATGCAATGAGTCAATCCTTCCACATTTTTTTCACCGCCAACCTTATCGAGCAAAGTTTCTGCGGTCTTCGCATAATCAAATGCCATAATTTTATCCCCCTTAATCTAAGGTTATTTACTGTTATCTATCTGAAAAGGTGTCTGCCGGCTTTCTAATAACACCTTATCATTCAAAATGAAAAAGACCCTGCATAAATCAGCCTGCAAACAAGATAAACATTGCAGCCTGATCTTTATGCAGGGTCCTGCCCGGACTGATTTTCCTGTCCGGTAACAATCCCATACCTCTGTTTTATACCAGTTCTCTGGTGACTTTCTCTATGTGAATCATGAGATACATCATTTCTTCCCGGTCCACTTCATAATAGTACCGGTCATGGATATAATTTGCTATTTTAACAATACAGTTATAGGACCTGCGGTACTTATCCTTTAACAGGTGATACCATTCCTCATCGGTTTCCTCGTATTGTTTGTTTTGCAGCATACGCTGTGCGAAAAACCTTATGTGAGTCACGAAACGCCTGTAATCCCAGGATTCCGTATTAAGCTTAACCTGGTAGGCAGCTTCCACAATATCCACGATATCTTTAATAATCCCTGTGATTGTCTCTAAATCATCTGTCTCCTGACGGTTTAACTGCCCGTAGACAAAATGAAATGCCAGAAACATGGCTTCATCCTCTTCCATAGAGATATGGAGCCGTCTGCGGATTAAATCTACCGCATACTGGCCCACTTTAAACTCATTGGGATAAAACCGTTTTCCTTCCCAAAGCATGGCATTGTGAAGAATCGTTCCATTCCGGTAACGGTCCACCGCGCCTGCAATATGATCACATATCAGAAGAATGGTTCGTGAATCCAGCTGCATCCCGTACTCGTTTTTTGCATAATCCACGGTCTGCTCGCTGATTTCCCAATATTCCTGGGGAAGCTTTGCAAAATACTCTTCAAAGTGACGGGCATCTTTTTTATCATTCTGTACGAATACCCGTTCCACCAGCTTCCGGTCCACCTCGTCGCCTTTTTTCTTCCCAAAGCCGATGGATTTGCCCTTCAGTATGATTTCTTTCCCCTCTGTATTATAAGCTAATACCATGTTATTATTCAGTACCTTTTCAATCTTCATATTCCCCTTCAAATATAATAAAAAAGACAAGCTACGAGGACCACCACATAATACCGATATGTGATAACAACCCTGTAGATCTTGCCTGCCTTACCAGTCACAAACTACAAATCTATTTTCTGAAAAGAGTATATCATGGATCATTGTAGATGTCCATTTGCAAACCTGTTAATATTACGCGTAATTTTTGTGCAAATTTAACAATTTTTAAAAGGATATCCCATATGGGAAGCCCGCGGAAAAACCCAGGATTTTATATGGAGACCCAATCAGGCTGTATTCCATTGATGAGCTTGAACATATTTTACAGGAACGGAATATGAAAATCATAAATACCTTTCCCACATTTTACGGAAAGGAAGCTACCCCAAAGGAAATGCAGCTGATCGTTTATTCAGTAAAAGCTTTCTTGACAAAACAAAATGAAAGAGCTATTCTGATTAAGTACAATCTTAATTAAGCTTATACTTAAATAAAAGGAGGGGATGAATCTTGGACTACATTCATGCTCTGCATATCATAACCGATCCGACCCGGTATCAGATCCTGAAGCTTTTGATGGATCGGCATTATTGCGTCCGGGCGATTTCAAAAAAGCTCGGGATCAGTGAACCGGCAGTATCACAGCAGATGAATGTCCTCAAGGGTATCGGTATCGTTACGGGTAAAAAAATGGGATATCACATGCATTATCTCGTGGATGTTGATCTCCTGAAACAGATTTCAGAACAATTTACTCATGAAGCAAATTCTGTTAAAAAGGCGGAAAGCCTGACAATGGAATGCATCTGCGATTATGAATGCGGCAGAAGACATTAAATACGATCGAGGTTAGGAATCTATTATGGACAAAGAATATCTTATCAATGAAAAGCCGGTGAAGGCACTGGCTGTCTTTACTTTACCGATGATTATCGGAAATTTATTTCAACAGTTCTATACAATGGTCGATTCCGTTGTTGTGGGACGTTTTGTAAGCGAGGAAGCCCTTGCAGCCGTAGGAGCCTCCTATTCGTTTACCAATGTATTTATTTGCATCGCAATTGGCGGCGGCGTGGGAGCCTCGGTAATAACCAGCCGGTATCTGGGGGCGAGAAATTATAAAAAGATGATGCAGTCCGCATACACTGCGCTGATATCATTTCTTATATTAAGCATTCTTTTAGCTGCTTTTGGACTTTTCTATGGCAGGACGTTTATGGTATATCTCAATACCCCCGATAACATTTTAGATATGGCATCCGAATATCTCAGGATCTATTTCTGGGGACTTCCGTTCTTATTCATGTACAATGTGCTTTCCGCCATATTCAATGCCATCGGGCGTTCCCGAATCCCGCTGTATCTTTTAATATTTTCGTCCCTGCTTAATGTCTTTTTGGATATTTATATGGTATGCTCGCTGGGCATGGGAGTAAGCGGAGTTGCCTGGGCGACCTTTCTCGCACAGGGAGTATCCGTCGTTCTTTCTTTCCTGCTGCTGATAAAAGAATTCAGGAAATACTCTTCTCATCTTGAAGCTGCTTTTGATACGGCCTCGTTTTTTGACATGTCAAAGGTCGCACTGCCCTCGATCCTGCAGCAGTCGACCGTATCCATTGGTATGCTTTTAGTCCAGTCGGTAGTCAACAGCTTTGGAACGGAAATGCTCGCAGGCTTCTCCGCAGCCATGCGGATAGAGAGTATCTGTATCGTGCCAATGGCGGCAATCGGAAATGCCATGTCATCGTATACCGCACAAAATCTGGGCGCTGCCAGACAGGAACGGGTGCGGAAGGGGTATCATACTGCAAATGGATTTGTCCTCTTTTTTGCCGTTGTTATCGCCATCGTACTGGAATGCTTCTATTCCCCTATCGTCCGTTTGTTCTTAGGGGAAAACGGTACGCAGCTTGCCCTGCAGACAGGTAATGGTTACTTAAAGTTTATGGGATTCTTTTTTATCCTGATCGGATTGAAAATGAACACAGACGGGTTATTGCGTGGGGCTGCCGATATGAAAATGTTTACCATTGCCAACCTGGCAAATCTCGCACTCCGGGTATTCATAGCCGTAACCATGGCGCCGCGTTTTGGCATTGCCATGGTATGGTATGCGGTTCCAATCGGCTGGCTGATAAACTTGCTGATATCGTTTATGGAATACCGGACCGGAAAGTGGAAATGCCGTTCAGCTACATAAAAACCAGAAGAAAAATGCTGTTTTCCGGCCGGTTACGGCTGAAAACAGCATTTCCTTTTATTTAACAACTTCTTTTATCATTTCATAAAGAGCCAGAACATCCGGTATCCTGGTCGCCCCGGTTTCCTTATCAATGATGGATGAATATACATGAGGAATGATGTGCTCCACTCCTGCATTCACGGCAATTTCCAGGATTTCCTTGAAATTATCAGGATCAATGCCGCCTGTGGGCTCCAGCCCGAAACCGGTTTCCGCGCAGGCTTTGGCCACAGCCTCTAATTCTTCCCGGACCTTTAGCCCTCCCATTGGGAAGTACTTTAAGGAATCGGCTCCCTGCTCTTTTGCCATGGCAATCGCTGTTTTAACAGGCACGATGGCCGGCTCCATATCCTTGCAAAGGGGGCCTGTGGAAACTTTTACATATCCCGGCTTGCCGCAGGGAGCAACCATGGAATTTAAAAACGGTCCCTCCCCGGTCTTTGCTCTGGTATAGCCGCCTGCCGTAAAGGTCTGGTTGATGTGCTTCGGCTTTATCTGTCCGGAGATTTCAGCCACAGCCTTCCACTGCCCGGGATTTCCTGCGCCCAGGCCTACGGAGATATTGTTATCCACCGCCTCCTGGTATTTTTTCATATCCTCCACAGCACTTTCCACATCCGGATAATTTGCCGAAAGGATACCGACTGCCACTTGGCCCTCTGCCGCCTCATAGATTGCCTTTGCATTTTCAATTGAATTGGTCAGGCAGTTCAAGCAAACCCTGCCTTTATAAAAATTTAGTCCTTCCATTTTTACTTCCCTCCATTTGCTGACTTCTGGATCTGTAAAAGCCTGCGGTAAATCATATCCAGTTCTTCCACGCTGTTTAATGGCCTGGGGTCAATTGCGATGGAACCAATATTCGCCTGATAGTCCCTGGTAAAGATTGCGACAGCTCCCTCCTGCAGCTTCTTTACCACCGCTTTCGCGTCCATGCCGTAAAGCTCCGGGATGAACTCAATCTTACAGCGGTATATTTCTCTTCCGGCCTCATCCCTGATCATTGATGTCTTACAGCCGCATATCTCCCCTACACGGGCTGCAAACCGTTCCAGCTCTTCTTTTGTTACAGGACTTGTCTTTCCACCGGCCAGATATTCCTCAATCGCTTTCACAAGCCCCATGGTGCACTCTTTTCCCACCTTCATGGTGCGGCCGATTCCCTTATACTGAAGCCTCATATGGTCTGCCAGTTCCCTGGTTTTACAGGCTACAAAGCCGCTGGTAGGCCCTTCGATCGCCTTAGCTCCGCTATAGCATACGAAATCCGCTCCCATGGCAGCGTAGATCTTCAAATCCTCTTCTGCCGCCGCATCTACGATGCAGGGAATTCCCAGACGGTTAGCCAGATGGATCACAGATTCTGCATCCACCATCTCCTTCTGGACGCAGTGATGGGATTTGACGAAAAAGATTGCCAGAGTATGTTCCGTCACTGCCTGTTCGATGTCATCAAGCGCAGAGCCATTGGCATAACCGGCTTCTACGATTTTTCCTCCGCCCACCTGGATCATCTCAGCAACCGGTGCACCGAAATCTACATTCTGCCCTTTTAACAGGATCACTTCTCTTTTTGGCGCAAAGGGAAGGAGATCGTACAGATGTTTTACTTTCTGGAGATTGCCCCCGCAGATCAGGGAGGCGACCGCCAGGGCAATACCTGCTGAGGCGCTGGACGTAACACAGGCATCCTCTGTTCCGATCATGCTGCCGATCTTCCTGCCGGCATAGGCATAGAGATCATCGATCACCACATAGTTGCCGGCCGCCTCTACCAGTGTTTCTCCCACACCCTTTGATATGGTAGAAACACCCAGCTTCGTCATTCTTCCGGAAGCATTGATTACGGCCTGTAAGCCGTTCTTACTATATATGTTTTCCATGATTATACTCCCAGGGACCTCTACAGAATTCCAAGCAGAGAAGTTATGACAGATACCGCTACTACGGTAAGCAGGATTCTGTTATAATAAGGTCCTTTCTTTCTAAGATAAAAATAGATGATAAATACGGCTGCAAGAGGAAGCAAGCCCGGTGCCACCGTATTCAATATATCCTGTACCACGATTTGCGTTCCGCTTGCAAATCCGAACTTTAACGGCGTTGATATGGTTACATAGCTTGCCGACAGAGCTCCCATCATGGTGAGACCGATGACATTGGCTGTAAAGATAATGGATTTCATCTTACCGCCGTGAAGCAGTGACACCACTGATTTTTTGCCTAAAGTATAACCGTTATGGATCAGCCCGTAAGCAATGGCAATGGTAATCGCCGGATACAGGATCAGCGGCATGATACCGCCGAGGGCGGAACCGTTGCTTGCAAAGGGAAGAAAGATGGAAATGATGATGGGCATGATGGCTGCCCATACAATGGCATCTCCCATTCCTGCTATGGGGCCCATGAGTCCGGTCTTGATGCCGGTAATGGCCTCATCGGTCACATTTTCCCCATTTGCCTTCTGCTCTTCCATGGAAATGGCGATCCCCTGAATGATGGCACCGAAGGTTCCTTCTGTATTAAAGAAGACCAGATGGCGTTTTAAGGCTGCGCTCAGTTCTTCATCCGTATCATAAAGCTTTTTCAAAACCGGCGTCATGGACGCACAGAATACCAGGCTCTGCAAGCGCTCATAGGAATTGGAAAGTTCTGCGCCGGCATAATATATCCACATGGATTTCGTAATATCATTTTTGGTAAGCTTCCTTACCTGTGTCTGCTCTCCCATCTTAAACTGCCTCCTCCTTTAACTGGAATAAACCTAAAAGCAATGCCATACAGGTTGCAAAAATAGCCACTGCCATGGTATCAAGCTGCAAATACATAACCGCAAAGAAGCCTATGATAAAGAACGGTACCAGGGTCTTCTTTCCAATGACTGACAGGGTAATGGCAAAACCAAGAGCCGGAAGGATCCCTCCCATGATCTCAAAGGAATGCATGAGCCACTGGGGAAGAACGGAAATCAGTTTTTCCACGGCTGTTACACCGAAAAAGTCAATGGCAAATACAATGGGGAAACGGATGATCAGGCCTGCGACCGCCGGATAAAGGAAAGCCGCCCGTAAAATTCCTCTTGTATCCGCTTTTTCCGCATACCGGTCTGCCATATGCACCCAGACCGCGTTGGTACTTCTTCTTAACTGATCCACAAATACTCCCAGAACACCGAAAGGAATTGCCAGGGCAATGGCGACCTCAGGGGTCATATTGGACATCACGCCCAAAGGAATGGCAATACAGCCCGCAAGCGCCGGATCACTTGGAACATTGCCGCCGGGAGTAGACGTAACTCCCAGATAAACCAGCTGAAGCCCTGCACCGATCTTCATGGCTAACGGCATATTTCCGGTCAGTAAACCTACAAAAACACCGATGACTACCGGTTGCAGCAGCATGGAAGAAAAGGTATACCCAAATCTCAAACGGCAGAACCAGTAATAAAACCCCATACATACAGCTAACATCAACACACTCATGTCATACCCTCCTTAATTATTATATTTTTTTAAAATTGCATCCAGATTCTGTGGAACATCCTCCGGAATGGTCTGGAAAATGATCTTTACACCTGCATTCTGCAGATAAACCAGCTTTTCCACATCCGCATCATCCAAAGTAATGTTCTGAAATACCACCTTGCGGTTTGGCGCTCCCCCCAGGCCCCCGACCTGGATATCGGTAACCTCAAGCCCTCCGCCGTACACCTCCTTCATGCTTTCCAAATCCGGGAGCAGTAAAAGCACCCGGCCGCTGCCAAACCGGTTTTCTTTCCAATTGCTTACAGCATCTGCTCTGCTGTAGCATTCTACCTTAACCCCTGCCGGAGCAGACATTAGGTAAATCTCCAGCATGAACTCATCGGCTGCCAGGCTGTCGCTTACTACAACGATCTTATTTGCCTGGGACTGGTTGACCCATTTGGTCATGACCTGTCCGTGGATCAGCCTGCTGTCAATCCTGCATAATACGATTTCTGCCATCTCTCTTAATTCTCCTTCTTTTCCATAGACTTCATGATTTCACTTACCACATCAATCACCGAAGCCTGTCCCTGCTGCAATACCACATCAAAGTTTAAATCCCCCGTATACTGGATCTGGGTACAGGCTTCAATCATCAGAGGTGCATTCAGACCTGAAATCACTTTTATATTGCGTTCTCTTCCAATCTTAGCGCCGGCATTGGTGGTGGTTCCCCCAAATACATCGGTTATGATTAAAGACTTCTCCGGCATCCCGGCTGCATATTCGTCCACAAGGGCGTAATACTCCGAAAATGTCAATTCCGGTGTCAGCGGAATCTCATGGACAAAATCAACACTCCCCATGATCATCTTAAGGCTTTCCGTCAGCGCCGCTCCCCAGCCTCCGTGAGTTAAAAGTAAAATCTGCGGTTTTTCCATATCGTACCTCCTGGTTTTATTATCCCTGTATTGTCTTTGATAATTCGAATTGTAGCATACTACATTTTTATTGTCAATATTGTATTTATATTATTTATACAAGTTTCAATATGTATTTTACTACTTTTTTGTAATTATAACTTTTTTAAATAAGGAATATTGAATTTCAAATCAAATATATGATATACTTAAATTGAAATTCACTACAGAAATGCTACAGAAATAACAACACGGCTTCCCTTTTCGGGAAGAATGAAAGGAAGGCTGTACTGCAAATGACGGAAAATTATGAACTTTTTACTTTAATGGCCCGTATTGACGGCATGTCTAACCAGTTTACCAAAACTGACTGGAAGATCGTTCAATATATCAAGAGATCCACGGCAGAATTCATTGAGCTCAGCGCCCAGGAACTGGCAAAGGAGATCGGAACATCGGACGCCAGCATTATCCGCTTTGCCCAGAAAGTGGGCTATTCCGGGCTTAATGAGTTAAAATATACCATGCAGAAGGAGATTGACAAAAGCTCGTCTTCCGTCAATCACTCCGACTACTCCACACTCCTTAATGACAACAAGATGCTCTTAGACAGCCTGTTTAACCTCACAAACCCCACAGACATCAATCATGCCCGGGAGCTCATGCTGAAATCCCAGCGCATTTTTATCGTAGGTTTAAATTTTAACCAGAATGTAGCGGAAATCATTGCTCACAAATTCATGACCATCGGCCTGACGGTACAGGCGCTCACCAATTACGATACCTTAAAATTATATCAGAGCCTGTCCCGGGAAAGCGATTTATTCGTCACCATATCCCTGTCCGGCAACCACAAGCAGCTTTCTTCCATATTGGCGGACTTTAAGAAAAACGGAAGCAGCGTGCTTCTGATTACCAATTACGAAAAATCCCTTTGCTCTCCCTACGCCAACATCACTCTGCTGGTTCCTAAGACAGACCTGCTGCACAGCAGCAATACCATATCCAGGGAGATCCTCATTCTGGTCCTGTTTGATATGCTGTTCCACAACTTCTTAACTGAGGATGTGAAATCATTCCAGACCTTCCAGAAGGCCGCCTCCTATTCAAAGCTGAGCAGCCAGGATGATACCAGAGACGGGCTCAGGCGTTTTATGGACTTACTGTAAATACGTCTCACTCCAATGCAGTCACGTATGTATCCCGGAATGGTTCGACGGAAACAACCGCATGGCAGGTACTCTCCGGCCCGGACCCGGATTCTCCGGCCATTGATATTTTCAGCACTCCCCGTACAGGGTTTGAGACAAAAATAACAGTACCGGCTTTGGGACCATATTTTCAGGTAAAGGCATTGGATGCCTGCGGTAATAAAATCGGAAAATCAAATATTGTCTGCATGGGGCATGAAACACAGGTTTATTACTATTAATATTTTAAACAAATCATTATAAACTTTATACGCAGAAGCAGGCTGCTGTAAAATTAACACACGGTTAATTGAACAACAGTCTTTTTCTTTTAACACAAAATTTCAAGGCTTTTTCTTTGATTATAAAGAGAATTTCCTAATACGTTATATTTATGAAACTCTTTGATTTTTAAGCTTATAGCAAACTTGTACTAATTTTCATATTATAAGT
Source organism: Clostridium sp. Marseille-P2415 (assembly GCF_900155545.1). Lineage (GTDB taxonomy): Bacteria > Bacillota > Clostridia > Lachnospirales > Lachnospiraceae > Lacrimispora. The sequence continues at coordinate 4,030,968 of NZ_LT732526.1, read as the reverse complement.
GTATAAAGGAACGAAATAATCCTTTATGTTACATTTAAAAAGTCATTTTACACCCTGATTGGAGGGAATTATAATGAGTCATTTTAGAGATTGTGATGACGATCATCATTTTAAATGCTGCTGTGGTCCGGCAGGACCACGAGGGCCCAGAGGCTGCCCAGGGCCTACCGGACCTACTGGGCCTACTGGACCTACTGGGCCTACCGGACTCACCGGGCCTACTGGATCTACTGGGCCTACCGGACCTACAGGGCCTACCGGACCTACTGGGCCTACCGGACCTACTGGGCCTACCGGACCTACTGGTGCTGCCGGACCTACCGGGCCTACTGGACCTACCGGGCCTACCGGGCCTACTGGACCTACCGGGCCTACTGGGCCTACCGGGCCTACCGGGCCTACTGGACTTACCGGACCTACCGGGCCTACCGGGCCTGCTGGCGAAACCGGACCTTTAGTAATTTATTTAGCGACAGATCAATCGGTTAGCAATGGAGGCTGGATTGGACTGGGAACTTCATCACCCATTACGTTATTTGCCACAAGCAATGTTACATTACCATTCAACGCTACTATTACAGGCTTGGTTTTAAACATCAGAGATAATATAATTACAGCCGGCGAAACGGTTACGGCTACCGTTTTTACAAGTACATGTGGATTTGGAACACCTGCAAGTACAGGTATATCCGCAACAGTTACCGGACCGAATACTGCAGAAACTCCTAACTGTATTGCAACTGGAACAGGTAGTGCTTCTGCGACACAAGGATCACTTTTATCTGTACAGATCACCACAAATGTTGGCGCATTAAGCCGGGGAATCGCTGTTACCGTTTTATTAACGACACCTTAAAATAATTTTTTATACCACCAGATACACTTACGGCCTAATTACACCACTTTAAAAAGCGGTAATTGATAAAAACCCGTTTAATATCAAAGGTACTTTTCTATAAAAATATGCGCCGGAGGAATTTTTCCCGGCGCATATCAAAGTACTACAATCTCTATTCTTCTATTTCTCGAACTATATTTTTATTATTCTCCACGCTTTGTCTTCTAAGTTAAATCTTCCAATACACTCCATCAGGCAATTTACATAAATAACCAGAATATTTTTCTTTTATCTTTCCAGTATTTAAATCTCTGATTATTACATTTTCATGATATTCCGGATTCTCATACCATTCGGAAAAATATAAATCTTCTCCCTCCCGGAATAGTAATCCCTCTGTTTGTCCTATCTCTATTTTTTTATTTTCTGGCCAAACAATCTCATAGATACCATTGTTTGCATCTCGGCAAAGCATGAGGGGCGAGACTTTTAACATAAGATTGTAACAATCTTCGACAATTCCCAATGGCAGTTCTTTCTTCATTTCAAGCCTTTGATTATCTGGAAAATAGCTATATATCTGTATTTTTTGTTTGGAAAAATCAACACCTAAAAAATACAACTTTCCCTTGTCCCAAATTGGCTGCTCAATATATACATTTTCTTTCAGTTCAAACGGACTGTAAACAGTTCCCTCTGGATAATGAATCAAATGACAGATCATACCAGAAAACATTTTTCCAGATTTAACTATTTCTTCGGCCTCATATAAATCACAAAAGCAATTTTTACTATCTTTGCAAAAATACCACTCTATTGTACCATCTACCCGTTCAGGATATGATTCTGATATACCCTCAATTTTTATTATATTCATTCAGTTTCCCCTTTTACAAATTCTTAATAATCGATGATGACGTATACGAAAAAGCAGCCTGGGCCTGCCGGTAACTGCCCTTTCGTATACATCATTTGCTATTTTACCTAAAGAATTTAATTAATTAGCCGGCCTTTTATAACTCTCGTTGCATAACTACAATTGTATAATCGTCTGTTTCAGATTCAATCCCATTAGGAATGAACTTATTTTTTATCCAAAAACTCTCACTTTCTTGATTTCCTTTTATGTACCCTAACCGCACATAACGAAAGTTCTCTTCTTTCAGGTAAAAAAGTATTTCCATTATTATTTCAGTACCAATTCCAATCCGTTGAAAATCCTGATCCATCATGAACCAACTAATAAATGCAGTATTTATATCAGGATATCCAGTGATTAAATCCAGAATTGCAACCAACTGATTGTCTTTATAAAAACCCACAAAAAATTTGTCATCCATAGTTTTATTTGGCGGTAGCTCAGTCAAAACTTCTTTGATATTTTCAAGGGTGGGTTCTATTTTTATATATTTATAATAAGTTGGGTTTCTTTTACAAAGTGCATATATGTTCGAAACATCTTCTTCTTTAAACTGTTTAACCATATAACGAGAAGACATAAAATCTAATTTTAATGGCATTATATTTATCCTCTTTCTCAGCAAATTTCAATTTCTCCATTTCATTGTTTTTAGTAGCCATCACTATAATCAAATAAACTTAATGGGAAGTTACATAACTTATCGGTAAACTAGAATCCATCTATTAGTATTCAATCAGAATTCTCTTTCATGCTGTTTGAAGAAATCATAATATGCACGGACATTGGAAAGCTGCGTCCACTTTTTCACATCTACCGGATCCTCATCCATGTCATAGATCTTAGCCCCTTTCATCGAGAGAAGAAACGGAGAATGAGTTGCTATAATAAATTGACAGCCAAAGAAACGTGCAGAATCTTCAAGAAATCTTATAAGCTCCTGCTGTCGTTCAGGAGACAGACTGTTTTCCGGTTCATCTAAAAGATACAGCCCATTTTCCTTAATTTTATCAGAAATGAGGGTTAAATTTGTGTCTTTAGTTTACCCTATGTTAGCCTAGAGTCAATTGCCAGTGCATTTAAATAATTTTAATAAATACTGACAACTATCTTGACCATCAATTTATATACCTATATCACTATTTTAATAACGGACTATTATGCTTTTAATAAAATTGAATATTTTTGCTCCAACTCTAATGCATAAATAGATGATTAAAAAATCCACGAGCAAGTATGATAAATCAATATTCATTGAACGAATCATTGATACTTTCATTTCTTTAAAATAAATATACCCATATGGAAAACCAAAAGCTTTTTCAAGCCTCCCATCATCAAAACCAAAATAGTATGGAAAAAATATTGTTGAAATTGTCAGAAATATAATAGAAATCTTTACATAGAATTTATTCATAATCTTTCTCCTTATATACAGATATACAAACTAAAGACTCTACTATATTATAGCAGAGTCTTTAAAATTTTTCTATTACATTTAAATTACATCTAAATTAACTTATTAAAATCGATTATAATCGCTAAAATCATACCATTTTTCATAGACAACACCTATACCATGATCAAGACCAACTGTCCATTTACCAGTTACTTGAAAAGCGATATATCTCCCATTATCAGTTTCTATTAAAGGGTATGTATAACCACTTTCATACTCCCACGATCCCAAACTAATCCTCTCCACAAGCTCACAATTATTTACATTTCCGTCTATAAATCGATAATTTTGACATGTTACATCATAATATACACATAATTTCGCATAGCCTAACGAATCAACATATGGTTTAATTATATGTGTACGGTTTTTAGTTACCGGGTCCGTGTCAATTATCTTAACTTTATTTATATCTACTAATTTCATTGTTTGTTTTTGTTGTTCAAGTTGATTCTTATACTCTTGGTTAGAATTATTGATATTCTGTACTGCTTTTTTATAAATTTTTAACAAATAATTATAAATCTCTTCATCCGACTTAGTTGCATAAAATTTCAAGTCACTTGCAGTAAGTTTATCTGCTTTAATTACAAGTTCAGGTTTTGTAATGCTTGGTTCTATTGTCATCAAGCTATTACCTGAAAACTTATAATCTGTAATATTTTCAGAAACAGTTGTATTGATTCTTTCAATCTGATTTTCAACTCTACGTTGTATGTTCTGCTGAGAAACAGAAGTATCCGCAGCAAAAGCAATTGTACCTGTGCTGAATACCAGTGATAAACACGTCATTGATGCTACTATTGATTTAACAAACTTTCTTTTTATACCTTTCTCCTTCTTAAAGTACATTTTTTTGATTAGCTAATCTAAATATATTATAATACTTCAAAGTAGATAATCAAACATCATGTAATAATTACGCATTTATATGTAATATTTTCTTTTCCTATTATAAAACTCGCCTATTCTTTTATCATTCTGAAGGGTTTGCTAACAGGCTATGTCAGCACCTCGAAGTCGGGGCGGAGAATAATCCTACCATAATCTACTACTTGACAAATCTGTTATATCTGAATATACTGTATATGTAATTAGCATTACAGTTAGGGGTGACAGGTTGAATATTATAATATCGAACAGTTCCAATTTACCGATTTACGAGCAAATAAAAGAGCAGGTAAAGGCTCAAATATTATCGGGAGAATTGGTAGAAGATGAAATGCTTCCCTCGTTGCGGCAGCTGGCAAAGGATTTGAAAATCAGTGTGCTGACTACTACGCGGGCATATAATGAGCTTGAGCAGGAAGGATTTATTACAAGCCGGCAAGGGAAAGGATTCTTTGTTATGTCAAGCAGTTCTAATCTTATTCATGAACAGCTTATCAGGGAAGTGGAAAATAACCTTAACAATGCAATACAGGCAGCACAGAGGGCTTCCATGTCTGATGATGAAGTTACCAACCTTTTACGGCTTTTATTGGAGGTAAAAAATGATTGATAACCATTTAGAATTAAAGGGAGTAAGCAAGAGCTTCCCTGGCTTCAAGCTGGATAACATCAGCATTTCCCTGCCCAAAGGGTATATTATGGGGCTTGTTGGCCCGAATGGAGCCGGCAAAACAACGACAATACAGCTCATTCTTAACATGCTGGAAAAGGACGAGGGAGAGATTTTAGTTTTTGGCAATGATAATGTAAAAAGTGAAAATGCCGTTAAGCAGGATATTGGCGTTGTTTTCGACAGCATATTTTATGTAGATAGCTGGACGGTCAAAGACACAGAAAAAGCAATATCGATTTTTTATAAAAATTGGAAGCATGATATCTTCAGCGAAATGGTAAGCCGCTTTGAATTGCCGCAAGGCAAAAAAGTAAGAGAGCTATCACGTGGTATGCAGATGAAGCTGATGCTTGCCTGTGCTTTTTCACATAATGCAAAACTGTTGATTCTTGATGAACCGACAAGCGGACTGGACCCTGTAACCCGTAACGAGTTTTTAGAAATTTTGCAAGATTATATAAAGGACGGTGAAAAAAGCGTTTTGTTCTCCACCCATATCACAACAGACTTGGAGCGGGTTGCCGATTATATCACGCTTATAAACAATGGGAAGCTGATTTTTACCGGCAACACGGAAGATCTATTAAACAGTTACCGGCTTATTAAGGGTAAGCCACGAGATTTAACGATAGAGCTTGAAAAGAGCATCATCGGTTTACGTAAAACTGATATGGGTTTTGAGGGGCTTATCGACGTGAAAAAAGCGGCGGAATATAAGGATTATGTCCTTGATGCTGTGTCAATTGACGATATTGTTATCAATATTGGGAAAGGGGGCGCAAAGAAATGACAGGTTTTTTAAGGATCACAAGGCTGGATCTGCTTACAATGAAATCACAGTTTGCCCTGTATTTGTCATTGGTACTGATTGTTTTGATGTTTGGGTTTATGGGTTCGTCCGTTATGTTGTTGGGGATTACCGGCGCATGGTTCGTGGCGCTTATGTCGTCCAATATTTTTGCTATACAAGAAAAAAACAATCTTGACCGCTTATACGGTTCGGTTTCCGTTAAACTGCAGGATATTGTACTTGGAAGATATGTTTTTGTATTTCTGAATTACTTCCTGTCATTCCTTGCAGTCATCATCTTACACTCTGGCTTTGTGTTGTTTCAAAATAAAGCATTGGAAACACCTGATGTTTTACTTGGATTCAGCCTGTCCTTTTTAGCATTTTCTACCATTACGGGAATACAAATGCCTATGTATTTCAAGATGGGCTACACAAAGGCAAAGGTATGGTCCATGGTTCCGTTTATTGCGGTAATGGCTTTCGTGGCAATCCCATCGTTTGTCCCCGCTCTATCCGGCATTATCGAGCTTATACAAATGAAAGGAGATGTTTTGATTGTGGGCGGCATATTGCTGGGCCTTGCTATTCAATTCTTATCCTATCAAATTTCAGTTGTGGTTTATCGCAAACGAAAAAGAGGGTAAATACATGAAATGTAAAATCTGCCAAAAACGCATGATAGATATTGATATAGAATTTGATTACGAATACAACGGTCTGATAAAAAAGGCTGTGAATGTTCCGGCTTTCCAATGCCTAAAATGCAATGATACGATCGTTGACGACTTAATATCAGCAAGATTAAAAGCGTATGCGATGCAGGAATGTAATAATGTTATTGACTTTGCAAAATACGAAAAACAGGAGGAAGAAAATTTTGTCACATTGCATATGCTTGGTCTTATGTAGATACTTCAATCGGCGGTTTTTGATCAAAGCCGCCGACTTTTGTTTTTACCATTCATCCGAAAGATAACAATTCTATTCAACTAACAGGGAACCATTCCGACTTGTCATACTTCAGTTTTTGTAATGTATAGGTTCAAATCTCTGATTATTACATTTTCATGATATTCCGGATTCTCGTACCATTCAGAAAAATATAAATCTTCTCCATCCCGGAATAGTAGTCCTTCAGTTTGTCCTATCTCTATTTTTTTATTTTCCGGCCAAACAATCTCACAGATACCATTCTCTTTATTTTTCTTAATCAACTAATCTTTTTTTACCATTTACATCTTGGTAATATACTTTTTTGTTCTTAATACATTTTCTTCTTGTTATAGAAACAAAATAATCTCTCTGCCCTGCTAGAACACTTATATGCATCATCATTAATAACGCCCACACTATAGCAAAATAATTAATTTTTATCCAAATAGAATATTTCACCGCCAAAAAAATGGAAATGAACATCATTAAAATTGATAGCAGCAAATTTGCCATACCATAAAAAGAATAGTAATAATTTTTTTCTTTCAAGTGACCGATGTACATTTCAGAGTCTATCAAAACTATATATCTTGATATTAATTTTGTAATAAAAAGATTATTTAACATTACAACTATTGAAAAAATGTACATCAACCGAAATGTTTCAATATTATTAATATGTAAAAATGTCATTATGGACTGCATCTCCTTCATACCAATTAAGACGTCCAATTTAGGTGCTCCAATCAATAAAATATATAAAAACACTATAGTACATAATGGTCGGTTATAGTAAATTCGATGTTTATACCTTTCAATATACTTTTCGTTTATTCCCCAAACTGCTTCTCCAATTAAAAATATTTCAAATAATAAAAGAAAGATAAAAATGCCTAATTGATACTCTGTTGGCAAAATATTCGGAAAATATTTTTTTATAAATTCAATAACAAGCGGAGATACGGAATAACTGAAAATTATAGAGACAAAATACGGAAATAGACATATCAGTTTTTTCAGAACATCAGTTTTAAAATCAAATAACTTATTTCTGGCATCTTTTATAAGTTTTTTCTTATCATCGAATTCCTCCAGAAACGCACTTGCATAAATTTGTGTCAGAACACCAATGTTGAAAAAAAAAGAAGCACTAAAAATAATAAATGCTATTAGTGAAATAACCGAAATGCTTGAATTCCATTCTATAGCCACGCATATACCCTTCTTTCAATAAATATTTTTATTAATTCTCCCATAAAATAGTAAGACAAATTTTGATTTGTCTGTTTTTTTGTATTTCATTTTGCTAAATAAATATAATAGGAAGTTCATGCTCCCTACAAATTGGAACTTGTATATCAATATCCCAATTCTTCATCAATTAGAATCACTTCAAATTCCCCTGTCATTGGCTTGTCCCACAAAACAGAAAGCCCTCTGCAAATTCTTTCCGGGCTTTTACAATCATAACATTTATCCCCTTTAACAGCACAAGGAGTTTTTACGCCTAATCGTTTTGCATTCAATGGTGCGGCTATATTTCTGGCACGGTACAAAGCACTGTCATAATCTTTTTCAAGTTTATTCTTCCCAACCACGAAATATATTTTTTCATGGCCATAGAAAATAGATGCAATTCGATTACAATTCCCATCAATATTGATAATCTCTCCCGTTTCGGCCAATCCATTTACAGAAGAAATATAGATGTTAGCTCCATTTGCCTGCAACCTTACTTCTTTACTTGTTCTTCCATCAGGTATACGATGATGCCAAAATACAGTATTATGCTTATTAAGCATTTCGTACAATCCCATTTGTTCAAGTGTCATAGAGCCGCCAAACCCAATCGTCTGACTGTCAACTTGTGCGTCTATATATGCTGAAGCCTGTCTGACAGTATCAAAAACATTTACTATATAACCTTTATCACGCAGCTTTTTTCCTACCAGCGCAAATTTCTCTTTTATCATCTCTGTTGCCCCTTTCTTATCAAAGCCATAAATTCAAATTTGTCTGTTACTCGCTTACTTTACCCCATAAATATAATGGTAAGTTACGTCTTCTATTTCATTTCAGTTATTTTATTTCCACTCCTTAATTACTTCAACTTTATTAAAATTGAGAACTTTTCCTCTATAAACGATTGCATTATCTCTTATAAAACCACGCCTTGTATATAATTTATTTAAATCACTTTCACAAAATCCTGTTATTCTAATACAAATTCCATATCTATCTGAATCTAATTTACCTCTTACTTTACTTATTACTATGTCATGTTTTGTCTCCATATCATCATTTGAAACATATTGATATGTCCATACCAACTCCCCTAGTAATGTTTCAGGGAATCCCATATCTGCCTTTTTACCAACTAGCCCATTTTCCTTTATTTTTATGTAATTGTCTTGACTAGTAAAATGGATCAATCCATTTTTCACTATTTTTTCTTTAATATTATTTCTAATTTTAAATAAAGGAGCATGGCTAACTATAGTTAGTATAAGAATTAGAATTGTTAGAAAACCAAAAAATATGTACATATTAATCTCCTGTTAAAATATTTGTTATGCTATATTTTATTGTTTGCCTTCATGTTTGTTAAATAATGTTTATTCCATTTTAAAAATCATTATACTAATCTTCTAATCTCAAAACTCTTCTGTGGTAGTGAATATCTTCCTCTTCAGCATCATATATAGTTTTTGCATCTATGTAATGTTCAAATTTAGAATAATTATCTGTATTATGATCAGTCCATGATACCAAAAATATCTTACTTATTTTTTTTTCATTAAATAAATTATAAATACAGTCTGGATTAACACTATCTCTTAATATTGAATCCAATGGATAAAAAATTGCATAATTAAAATCATCATCTGTCTTCCACCATGAACTTTTTTGAAATGTATCAGCACAATAATAATTATTTTCTATCTTAAAGAATTCTCCAATTTTAGGTTTCTTGTCAATAAATTTACCTAGATAGTTTGGGTTGTTTAAGTTATCCATTACATTAGTTCTGAATAGTATCTTTGCATTTTTATAATGCTGATTAATCACATACATTGCTAGTAAGTGCTTTTTAAATTGATGTGTACCTGTAATCAACATACATTTATTATCGGATTTTAAAAATTCCTCTACGCTTTTTATAGCATCTTTTTGACCATTCATTCATACTCCTCCAAGTAAGGTTCACATTTTATTAACTATATCTTATAAATTTAATTCTACCAAAAATGCTTTTCATCTTATTATTACTTCTTCCACTAATATTTAACTTCCCATTATTGCTATAATGTATAAAAATAAATAAAAATTTAAATGTTCTACTAATTAGTCATTATAAACTATATGGATAAGAATTACCAGAATATGGTACTACTTTTTCTAATTTATGCTGAATATTTAATTACCCCATCAAATAAACCTGATCATATCTTAATAATAACATCCATCGTAATTCATTTCTTTCAATCCACACTTACGCCCCCATATCTGGCAAAACAAACAGATAACCAAACAATCCACTAAATATGACAACAAAAAAGACCCCACACTCTCATGTGAAGTCCTCTTTATCACCGAACTCTCTTTCCCGCTGCCAATCCAACCGAAAAAACCGTCCGATTTATTTAAAATTTGTTTCAATCCTTTACCCTATCCGTAACCCCTTATAAACTAAGGATTTACTCCATAGTATAAGGCATCAGAGCGATATGTCTTGCTCTCTTGATTGCAACGGTAAGCGCTCTCTGGTGCTTTGCGCAGTTGCCTGTAATACGTCTGGGAAGGATTTTTCCTCTCTCAGACACATATCTTTTTAATTTATTTACATCCTTGTAATCGATAACGCCGTTCTTCTCTCCGCAGAATACACATACTTTTTTTCTTCTGCGCATGCCGCCTCTCCTGAACTTAGCGCCATCAGCTTTATCATTCTTGTTATATGCCATTGGTACTACCTCCTGTTAGATTTAGTTGAATGGAAGTCCTTCGTCTTCGACTCCATCCGGGATATTCATAAATCCATCGCCGATCGCGCTGGAAGGTGCCGGCCTGGAGGTCGGCTGATAACCGCCGCCTTCTCCGGAAGCTCCGCCCTTGCTGTCAGCGAATTCCTGATCATCTACAATGATATCTGTTGTATAGACCTTTACGCCGTCTTTATTCGTATAACTGCCAGTCTGGATCCTTCCGGAAATCAGTACTCTCATGCCCTGACGGAAATATTTCTCCGCAAACTCTCCTGCCCTGTCAAATGCAACGCAGTTGATGAAATCCGCAGTTTGTTCATTGCCGTCCTGATTTCTGCGGCCTCTGCGGTCAACGGCAAGGGTATACCTTGCGATTGCCATGGCACGCTCTCCCTGGGAATATCTTACTTCTGGATCACGGGTTAATCTGCCCATAAGGATTACTCTGTTCATACGATCACGCTTTCTTTATCTATTATGCCTCTTGTCTTACGCATAAGTATCTGATAACCGGTTCCATGATACGAACGTGTGCTTCTAACTCGTTCGGAGTTGTGGAATCGCCATCAAATTTGATGAAGTAGTAGAATCCTTCTTTCATTTTCTGAATCTCGTAAGCTAATCTCTTCTTACCCCATTCATCAATGTTAGTTACAGCGCCGCCGAAACGAGTGATATAACCCGTAACTTTTTCCATGGCTGCTGCTCTCTCTTCATCCTCGAGCTTTGCGTTAAGAACAACGGCTAACTCATATTTGTTCATGCTTCTTTACCTCCTTGTGGTCTCTGGCCCCTGCTTTCAGTTTCAGGAGCAAGGAATCTATTTGTGTCACGGTTTAGTATTATACCGGAAATTCTTCATAAAAGCAAGCTTTTTTCTCATTTTCCGGCACTTTTCCCTCAGGGTGGCGCCATTTTAAGCCTTTGGCGTCCCATCATGTCCTTTTAGTCCTCTGGTGTTCTTCTCCACCAGCTTTCTTGCTACCATGATCTGGTGGCCGCAGCCCATGCACTTTAAACGGAAATCCGCACCGACTCGCAGAATTTCCCATTCCTGGCTTCCGCATGGGTGCTTCTTTTTTAATTTTACAATATCTCCAACCTCATAAATCATTCCATACACCTGCCCATCCGTTCTCACGGACCGCCTTTAATAACGATTATTTTAAAATTTCGTCAATCTGCTCCAGCTCTCCCTGCGTAAATGCCGGATTTTTTAAACAATCCACATTGTCTTCCAGCTGCTTTATGCTGCTGGCTCCGACCAATACAGAAGTCACTGCCTCTTCCCGAAGCACCCAGGCCAGCGCCATCTGTGCCAGGGTCTGTCCCCTTTTTACTGCCAATCCATGAAGCGCTTTAATCTGCTCCAGCTTTTCCCCGGACAGATAGCGTCCTCCGATCGTTGTTCCCTTTTTTGCAGCCCTGGATCCTTCCGGTATGCCGTTTAGATAACGGTCTGTCAAAGCGCCCTGAGCCAGGGGGCTGTAACAGATACAGCCTGCGCCGTTTTCCAGAAGAGCCGAAAACAAGCCTTCCTCCGGTCCTCTTTCAAACATATTATATCTTGGCTGCCCGATCAGGCACGGTACGCCCATATTTTTTAACATTTGAACCGCTTCCTTTGCCTCGCGTTCTCCGTAATTGGAAATACCGACGTAAAGAGCCTTGCCCTGTCTCACGATATCAGCCAGTGCACCCATGGTTTCTTCTAACGGCGTCTCAGGATCCGGTCTGTGGTGATAGAAAATATCCACATACTCAAGCCCCATACGCTTCAGGCTCTGATTTAAGCTGGCCGTCAAATATTTTCTGGAGCCCCAGTTCCCATAAGGTCCGGGCCACATGTCAAAACCTGCCTTGGTAGAAATAATCAGCTCATCCCGGTATTTTCCCAGGTCACTCTTTAAGACCTCACCGAAATTCTCCTCCGCTTTCCCTGCTGCGGGAAAACCGTAATTGTTCGCAAGATCAAAATGTGTAATTCCCATATCAAAGGCTCTTAAAAGGATCTCCCTTTGCTCTGACAGCGGCTTTTCCAACCCAAAATTCTGCCATAGACCCAAGGATACTCTGGGAAGCAAAATTCCGCTCCTGCCGCAACGCTTATATTCCATCTTTTCATATCTGTCTTCTGCCGCCTGATACATGTCTCTTTTCTCCTTCTTCTCTTTTCTTAATCCGGTCAGTCAAAGCCCCCTATACCGCGTCATGGAGTACCTGGCCAATGCTTCCGCTAATAACCAGATCCGCCCGGCCATCCATGGGCGTGACCGTCTTATTGATCAGCACCATTTTTCTTCCCCTGTAATAATCAATGAGCCCGGCCGCGGGATATACGGTCAGGGATGTTCCTCCCACGATCAGTATATCCGCATTTGCAATATAGGAAACCGCACGGCTTAATACATTTTGGTCCAGGCTTTCCTCATACAGCACCACATCCGGCTTTATGGTCCCTCCGCAGCCGCATTTTGGAATCTCATCCGGTCCCATGCTTTCCATCATCTCATCAAGGCCATAGAATTTCCCGCATCTGGTGCAGTAATTCCTTTGGACGGAGCCATGAAGCTCCAGCACATTACAGCTTCCTGCCGCCTGATGAAGCCCATCGATATTCTGGGTGATAACTGCTTTTAATTTCCCCATTTCCTCCAGCTTTGCAAGGGCGAAGTGGGCTTTATTGGGTTTTGCATCGGGAAATAACATCTTATTCCGGTAAAAACGGAAAAACTCACCGGTGTTTTTCACATAGAAGCTGTGGCTGATGATCATTTCCGGGGGATATTGATATTGTTGATGGTACAGCCCATCCACTCCTCGAAAATCCGGAATATCACTTTCCGTAGAAACTCCCGCACCTCCGAAAAAAACAATATTTCCGCTTTCTGCGATCCACTCTCTTAACGTTTTAATCCCTTCCATATCCCCACCCTCTCTGATATTAAATGCTCCCCACGCCCGGTTTTACAAGCATGGACTTAAAAATACAGGGCGGATTCCACTGAACCCGCCCACAACCACCATGTCCTATTCCGCCGCCGGCGAAAGATACTTTTTCCATTATACTATAAACACAGGACGGAATACAAGAAGGATACCATAAACCTTTAAGTGATTTCATCAAAAAATACGCCTTTTAAAGGCCGGATCCGCTCTACCAGAGCTCTTCTGTCCTCAGGCACGGAAGGGACCGAATATCCAAACAGCCAGGAGGTTAATTCACCGATTCCCATGGATAAATGAGGCTTTATCTCATTTTCCTCATCCATGCGGATAAGAGTCGACCCGGCCCGATCCAGTCTCCAGCGGTATACTCCGGCATTCTGACGAATAAAATCATCCTTAACATCAATGAGCAGTTCCAGCTCACTGACCGGGCATTCTTCTTTTAAGCAGATCACCGGGATAAATTGTTCCAAATGAATGATCCGCCCCATGACAGCCGGCTTTGACGGCCCGGTTTCCTTTACATAATCGGGGAGACAGATCAGCTCTCTCTGATTTTCCGCCATCTCACCATAGTAGGCCCAGACACCGGCCAGACGTTCTCTCTCATCCCTTGTAAAGAGGAGAATGAGATCCCCCCTGTCACTTCTTACTTCCCTGCACAGATCCCGGTAATATCCTTCATCCCGCAGTGCATAGACCTCATACTTTTTCTCCAGCTGTCTGCCCACAAATTTTGCAGCTTCCCTGCATTCCGCCGACTGCTCTACGAGAGCGCGGCGGCTAAGCTGCAAGCGGCCCTTTTCGTTGAGTGCACGCGCAGGCAGATCGCAGATATAGGTGAAATCAAACGGGTGGTAAATAGCAGGATCGGCAGGAACCAGAAAAGAAAAACCCATCCGCTCCATATACATATCGGCAAAACAGCGGTTCAAAAGCCGGCTCATGTATCCCTGGTGGCGGCAGCCCGGGTCAGTCGCGACCCCGGCGATATAATCCACCTTCCATATGCGGCCCTTCACCGCCACCTCGTAAGGATTGCGGTGGAGCATGGCTGCCATCCGGCCCTCTTTCCAGGCAGTAAGGATCTTATTCTTCCGCACCCTGTCCGAATAATAGTAATCCAAAAAGCTCTGGGAATCTTCAGAAAATACCCGTTCCCACAGTGCCCGGCTTTCTATTTTCTCTTCCTGCTTCAAATACCGTATCATAATGAAAAGCCCTTCTGAATGACTCCGTATTTTCTTGCAAAGCCAATGGGATTGTAAGACATCTTCGCCTGCCTTAAGCCTTCCATTCCCACATCATCTTCCCGGTTGACAAGTACCAGTTCTTCCGGAAATGCATGGATCAAAAACTGCTGATTAATAAACTGGTACAGGCCCTTAACGTTTGGATCCGCCTTCTCGATATGGATGACCGCCATTTTTTCTAATGCGTTGTAAGTGCCTATGGTGAACGCCTTTAACCTTCCGTCGATAAAAACCCCTGCCATCCTGACGTCGATCACGGAGCAGTTCTTTAATATATCATGGATCCCCATTACCTCATAATCAAGCTGGCGCTCATATTCCGCGGCTTCCACCTTGTTTTCCCACCACTCGTCCAGGAATTCCAGCACATTATCCCGGTCTGAGCAGCAAAGTGTCCTGTATTCATACCGCCCCTCATACTCCCTTAAAAATGAGTTCAAATGATTCTTTTTCTTATGAAGCTTTTTCCCTGCCAAAGTCCTCATGGCTTCCGCATCATAGAGATAATCCTTTAAATCCTCTTCTTCCCTGATTTCAAACTTTTCCGGGTCCAGCTTCAGATAATTGACTGCCTCCTCGTCCGCAAGAAAAATGCGGAGAGGTTTTTTCAGAACCTGGTTAAAATACGCTGCCATCTCCTCAAAATAATGGGGAAGGTCCTCTTCCTTACACATTGGCATGGCTGAAAATGGCTCTCCATCCTTTTCCATCAAAAACTGCAGCGCTTTTTCATCACTGACGGCGTATTTTACATGATAATAATCTCTCCAGATATAACTGTCCAAATATACACTGTCACATGTCTTATTGGGCCGTAAGGCATAAAATGGGGTTATTTTTTCAATATCCTTTGCCTCGATCGGCTTAAACTGTAAATTCATAATCTTTCCCTTCTATGTTGTTGCTAACTTTTCTTTATAAAATCAGTATTGCATTTGGGACAATGAATGCTGATTCTTCCCTTCCCTCTCGGTATCCTGATCTTCTGCCCGCAGCCCGGGCATTTATAAATGTGGTATTCCCTGCACTGCCGGAACTTAAAACGCCATCTCCGGAACCGCTCGGAGATACGGAAACGGATCCGTTCAAATTTCTGATTTTCCCCGAACCGCTTTCCGATATTCTTTGAAAACATGCGGTAATAGCATAAGATCAGGCAGACGGAAGCTATGATATCCACCCAGAGACTCCGGGTAAGCAGTCCGGCCGCAATAAAAGCAAAGGCAGCCCCAATTAAATACTGTCCCAGTTTATCCGCACCGTATCTTCCGATCATAAAATGTGCAAAACGTTCCCTAAACCGATTCATCCTGTTTTACCGCCCCTTCTCATTTTGCCTTAACTATAATAACGGATTGGATGAAAGTCAATGTTCCCCGGGGATATTTCATAATCTTTTCAGAATTGGTCCTTAGACTTATCCCGGAACTGCTTTGGCGTCATCCCATACCGTTCCTTAAACAGCCGGTGAAAATAGCTGCTGTTCTCATAGCCGATTTCCGCAATGATCTCTTCCACCGGCTTTGTTGTGGATGCAAGAAAATTGGTAGCCCTGATGATCCGGATGAGCTGCAGGCACTCCGTAAATGTGATTTTAAAATACCGTTTAAATAAGCGGCTGATATAATAAGGCGGCTGCATAGCCAGAGCCGAAAACTCCTCCAGAGTTGCCGAAGGATAATTACTCTCCAGATATTGATATGCTGTCAGCACGATTTTCTCCTCATATTGAGCCATATCATGCTGTTCCACCTTATCTGCATCATGCAGCAGTTCCATGATCAGTATTCCCATGGTTGCCTGGTTAATTTCCTGCCTTCCCTTTCTTTCCCCGATAAGAGACCAGATCATGTTCTCCAGCAGATTCTGCGCCGGCAGAATGTCCTGTAAGTGAAAGTGAAGATAATCCGCCACGGAATGATTCCCCGATGCGGCCCCCGCCATAAAATGGCGCAGGGCAGTCCCATCCTCCACCATCAGGGCCGGATGGAAAAAAAATTCCGGCAGCAAAAAGAAATGCACTGCAATATCATTCTCACCTGCCGGTTCAATGGCATGGCTGGTCCCCTGCCTTAAAAGCAGTAAATCATTGGTTTCCAGCCGAAGGATCCTGGTCCCGTTAATCACCTGGACCGTGGATCCGCTGTACATATAAACCAATTCCACATAATTGTGGCTATGGTCCGGAATCGCCATGCAGCGGGGCTGGCAATACATATCCATCAGCTTTCCAGGACCGATCACCATATCCTTGTCAACCACATTGCTGCCCGGTTCCTTTACATAATGGGACAAAATTGAAGACGTCCCCATTAATATGTTCTTCGCTTCCGATGTATTCCTTAAATAATTCAGGAGCTCTTCTTTCATGTCACCCTCCAAATGGCAGATACCCATGCCCTTCCCTCATGCCATTATACCACCGTTTCCTAAATTTTTGCAAGAAAAGACGGTTTTTATACAAATTTAGACATATTTATCTGTTACCTTTTATCATATAATCTACAAATACGCTTGTTTTAATGTGACCAGTTTTATTTTTTTGAGGTGAGTAATATGAAAAAGTATCCAATCCGTTTCAGCAGCTTAGATGAAGTGACCGCGTTCGTCAAAACGGTCAACCAGTATGAGTGCGACATGGACTTGTGCAGAGGGAGCGTTGTCATTGACGCAAAGTCCATTCTCGGTATCATGACCATTTATTCGGATGCAGATCTGGAGCTGATTATCTATAAGAATGACCATGAAGACATTCTGGATTCTCTGTCTGATTTTCTGCTTAAGAATAAAACTGCATGACCCATACATAAGAAAAAGAAATGTCCGTTAAGCAACATGGCTTACCGGACACTTTTTTTTGCTCATTATGAAATTTAACTACATTTATCAGGTCTTCTAGCAATCCGGCCGGACCGGGTGATATGCAAACCAGTCAAAATCTGCGGAATTCCTGCTCTCGCTTCCATTGGATGAAGCGTATAATCCAAGAATCGTTCCGGTATATCCTCCCGCCACCTCCCGGCTGAGCAGCGTCCCATCCACCTGCCCGGCAAGCAGATCCCAGCTCTCATTGTCCCCGGAATAATAGAAATTAATATCCTGATAATGGACCAGGATCTTGAAATATATGGTTTTCTTCTCCCACAAAGCCCTGGAAATCAGCCGGTCCTGCCCATCAAAGCACCTAGTCAGGCGAATCTCCCTGCAGCCATCAAAAATCCCGTACTCCATGCGGATGTGGTATTTATGGTTCATCAGTAAAACCATTCCGCCTGTTTCCCCTTCTTTCACAGGATCAAACTCCATCACCGTACTTGCAAAGAAGCACATATGCTGCTGCCTCCGTCCCAGAAAAGAGCAGGAAACAGCCTCTTTTACCGTATTCGGTTGCAGAAACAGACGCAGGAACCCCGGCCGCTGTGTCAGGCTGTAAATCTCATGACGGGGCGTTCGGACCGTTATCCAGGCATAGGGCAGACGGGTGCTGTCAAATGGCTCACAGTCCGGCTCTTTCTGCCAGATCTGCTCCTTAAGCTTCGGTGCCGGATAAGAAAATTCCACATGTCCTGTCTCAGGGCTGAAGAGCGGCCATTCTTCCTCCCACTCTACCGGCACCGCAAATGTTTCT
Organism: Clostridium sp. Marseille-P2415; assembly: GCF_900155545.1. GTDB lineage: Bacteria > Bacillota > Clostridia > Lachnospirales > Lachnospiraceae > Lacrimispora. The sequence goes on along the minus strand of NZ_LT732526.1, from coordinate 4,012,646 downwards.
CTCCCCAGGTTCCTGTAATTTCCGCCATCCGGCCTGGTTGCCAGTAAGACCGCCCACCACTCCCCATTATGCAGCCTGATGAGATCTGCATGCCCCGGGTTGTTGATCGGATGACTGCTTCTTAAATTCCTGTGGGTCATCAAAGGATTTCCCGGATTTGCCTCATAGGGGCCGGTAACTGCCCTGCTCCGGAAAATGGTACTGGCATGATTGCGGAAAGTCCCCCCTTCCGCAATCAACAGATAATACCACTCACCAATGTGATAAATATGAGGACCTTCCGGCGCCGCCGCATTGATAAAAGCTCCGTGTTTTAACAGAACATGGCGTTCCCCATGAAGCTCTCCCGTATCCAGGTCCAGCTCCTGCATCCAGATGTGCCGGCCTTTCTCAGGCTGATCCGGAAACGGACGGCAATTTCCCAGGTAATATACTTTCCCGTCATCAAAAACCAGGGAAGGGTCAATTCCTTCCGCTCCCTTCACAAAAACCGGATCTGACCACGGTCCCTCCGGATCGTCCGCCCAGACATAAAAGTTCTGATTATCCCGGTAAGGCCCGTTTCCTACTAAAGTTGTTATGACATAAAACCGGTTTCTCTCTTCGTTATAAAATATGGAAGAAGCATAAATCCCTTTTGATGGCTGGATCCCATCAAGATCCAGCTGTTCCGGCCTGGATAACACATGGCCGGTCTGATGCCAGTGCACAAAATCCTTGGAATGGAAAACAGGGATTCCCGGAAAATATTCAAATGTGGATGTGACCAGATAATAGTCATCTCCTTTGCGGCAGACAGATGGATCCGGATAAAAGCCCGGCAGTATGGGATTTTCCAGAAGTATTGTCATAGAGCGTCACCTGTTTCCCTTTTCATACTGTTATTTAGCCATCTCCAACTGTTTATTAATGTCACTTACCAGATACTCTGCAACGCCTTTTGCGTCCTCCTGTCCATAGCTTAACATCTGCATAGCCATGTAGTAAGTCCCATCCGGATTTTTTAATGCAGAACGCTCAAACACAGGATCGAATTTAAACGTAGTCCATTCCATTACTTTTTTATTTGCGATTGCCGAAAGGCTGTCTGATAAGTCCAGTGCCGCAAGACCGTTTATGTTGGCCGGTACGCCCCGGGAATCGCCAAGAATTTTCGCACCTTCCGGATCACCGAACAGGAACTGGATGAGCGCCGCTGACTCTGCCGGATATTTTGAAGTTTTTGGAATAGCAAATACCATGGCTGCCTTGGTCATTCCGCCTTTATGATCCCCCATCTTAATATAATCACCGACTTCAAATTCAAAGCCCGGTGCTGCCTCTTTATATTTCTTTAAATTGCTGTCCCATATATACATGCCGGCATAATGGCCGTCGATCCATCTCTGGTTTGTATCAACCAGTTCAGAGCCGTCTCCTGCCAGGACCTCCAGCGTGGGAATTACATGCTTTTCCTCTAAGAGACTGATCCATTCCAGGCCTTCCTGGATTTGCTCTGCACTGTACTGAAGCTCATTATTTTCTACCCATGGCTTCCCGTATAAACACTGCAGATAGTATACCATCAGCGTCATCCGGTCCAGCTCATTTAAAATAAGCGGATAATAAGTTCCATCCTCATACGCTGCAAACGCCTCTCCGACCGCATAAAGCTCGTCAAGAGTAGTCGGGATTTCTACCCCAACATCTTTTAATCTTGTAGCATTCCAGAAAAATACGCGGCCAGTGTTGCTTGCCGGCAGTGCCTGGAGCACCCCATTGGTAGTATAGTAGTCCAGGTCAGACTGTTCGTATGCACTTAAATCAATGATATCCGACACCGTATTCAAGTCTAAGAACAGACTGCCATCCGGGGAATAGTTAAATACCCAGTCCATATTCAGCTGAATCACATCTGCGGCCGAACCGGATTTCAGTGCCAATGCAACCTTTTCCTCATGGCCGGTGAAGGACTCATATTCTGCCTCAACCTTGATGTTCGGATATTTTGCTTCAAATGCCTTAATGCCCTCCAGTGTTGCCTGATGTCTGCTGTCACCGCCCCACCAGTTCATGCGAAGGGTAATGGGATCCGTGGTATTCACTTTAAGCCCGGATGCCTGTGCCGGCTTTGCCGACGCGGAGCTCTCCGCCTTTTCCACGGCCGTCGTTGCTGCTGCTGTTGTCGTTTCGCTGTTCTCTGTTGGCATGCAGCCTGCCAGCGATGCGGTCATTGCTCCTGTTATGGCAAGCGCAGCCACCTGTTTCCATCTGTTTTTTTTCATTGTCTTCCTCCTCCTACAATTTTTCTATAGTTTTTAACCTTTTACCCCGCCGGCTGCAATTCCATCCACAAAGGAATTCTGCGCCAGAAAAAATACTACAAGCGACGGAATAATCGCTATCAGCGACATCGCCAGAACACGGTTCCATTCAAATCCCACATCCGCATCCATAGACATGCGGAGGAAGATGGAGACCGGATATTTTGCAACCGTGTTTACATAAATAAGCGGCCCCATAAAATCATTGGATGCCCACATAAACTGGAATAATGCACAGGATACAATGGACGGTTTCAGCATCGGTACAATGACATACCACAGCGTCTGCATCACGTTACAGCCGTCGATTTTTGCCGCTTCTTCCAGTTCTCTCGGAACTCCGCGCAGGAATTGGATCAGCATATACACAAAATAAGTGTCCCCTGCAAAAAGAGATGGAACGATCAGCGGAAGATAGGAATCCAGCCATCCGATCTGATTGAATAAAATATACTGCGGTACATTTAATACTACCTGCGGCAGAAATAATGTGGATAATAAAACCGCAAAGGAAAATTTCCTGCCCAGAAAGTTAAACCTGGCAAAACCGTAAGCAGTGATCACGGCTGACAGGACCGTTACGGTCACCTTGGGAATTACAAATTTATAGGTATTTCCCATAAAAAACAGCAGTGTCATTCCCTCATAGCCTTTAAATCCCCGGATATAGCCCTCTGCAGTCGGTGCTTTGGGAATAAATCCAATGCTTGAAAAGATTTCCGCATTTGTCTTAAAGGAAGCCCCCAGCATCCAGATCAGCGGATATACCATAACGGTTCCGACCGCAATCAGGATAAAGTATCGCAGGAATGTGTTGATTTTATTTTTTGTCTCTTTCGTCACTGCGCCTACCTCCCATCCTCGTCACTGTAATATACCCAGTACTTCTGGCTCACGAACGCTATGATCGTAAATGTTGTGATGATCAGGAACAGAAGCCAGGCAATCGCACTTGCCATACCCATTTCGTAGCTCTTAAACGCATTGTTATAAACCAGAAGCGATACCAGCGTGGTAGACCTTAAAGGGCCGCCCCTTGTAATGATGAACGGGCCGTTGAACTCCTGGAACTTATGGCATAGCTGGGTTACAAAGTTATAGAAGATGACCGGCGTGATGAGAGGCACCGTAATGTTTACAAACTGCCTCCATTTTCCCGCTCCGTCGATGGAAGCCGCTTCATATAAGTCAGCCGACACCCCTTTTAACGCTGCCAGGAAAATAACCATGGGCGAACCAAACTGCCAGATACGGAGAAGTACGATAACAAAAAATGCTCCTCCCGTATCCCCCAGCCAGTTAAACGGCTCCAGCCCGAACCTGGACGAAATCATGTTGATGAGACCTTCGGTCTTAAACAGGAATCTCCATAATACCGCAATGGATACGGAACCGCCAAGGATGGACGGAATGTAATATGCTGTACGGAAGAAATTCACACCTCTGATTTTAAAATTCAATATGTATGCGATAAATAAAGCAAAGGACAGTTCAAGAGGTACCGTAATAAATGCATATTTAAATGTCTGGCCGAACGCCGTCATGGTCAGCCTGTCACCCAGGATCTCCCGGTAATTCTGAAATCCCACAAATGTTGCCGCCCGAAACAGGTTGTATTCATGAAAGCTGTACATGAATGATGCCATAAACGGATAGAGCTTAAAAATGGCAAACCCGATCCACCAGGGCAGAATGAATAAAAAGCCGAAATTCTTTTTCACAAAATCCCGCGGATTTTTGTATCTGGGAATCCGGATCGCTTTTGTTTTTTTGTGATTTGTTCCCACAGTTGTTCCTCCCCCATCTTTGATTATTTCTCAGCATAAAATATCTTTTTGCTTTCCAAAAGGCCGTGTTTTTCCAGTTTCTCAATATCCATGCGCTGCGGATTGCCCGGCAGATCCGGCTGGCAGTAAAATCTGCCGTCCCGCTCCTCCGGCTGAAATAAGGTATACTCTCCTACCGGCCTGCTGATCGGCTCATGATATTCGATCTTTTCATCTTCCTGATAAAGGCACCCGAAGACCGCATTTAAATAGATCCTGCCGCCCGAAGAAAAGGTCACCCCTTTTTTTCTGGCCAGATCACGGATTTTCAAGATATCATCGATCCGGCTCATCCGGCCGATGGAAGGCTGCAAATGATCCACCCCTTTTTCCACATAGGTCTCATATGCGAAGTATGTTCTCATGGATTCACCAAATGCAATGGGCATGGACACTCCCATCTCTTTCAGCTGTCTGATCCCGTTCATATCATGGGAGTGGATAGGTTCCTCGAACCATGCCAGCTTATAAGGCTCAGCCAGCTTTGCAAACAGGTGGGCATCCTCCACTTCCCAGCGCTGGTTGGCATCCACCGCGATCCCGATTTCCGGCCCTACGGCGTTCCTCACCTTTTGAAGCCTCCGCAAGTCGCGCTCCATATTGGTTCCGTCATCGCTGCCGACTTTGAATTTAACAGTTTTGTAACCTTCCTCTACATAGCGGACCATGTCCTCTACCAGCTCTTCATCTTCCAGAAGAATAGAACCGCCGCCTTTATAAGCTGCTGCCCAGTCCTTTTCTGCTCCAAGGAACCGGTGAAGCGGCTTCCCTGCTCTCTGGGCCAGAATATCTAACATCATTAAATCCAGCTGGCCTACCTCAACGGCCTGGCCGCTCTGAAAACCGGAATTCCTGATTTTCCAGTACAGCGCATCCCTCCACTGGTTATAGGTTTTGGTCTCCCCATTTAAAATCATAGGGAGAATGTTCTTTACAAAGCTTCTTCCCACGGTCAGATGGGCACATGCACCTTCCGAGTCATACAGCTCAATGCATCCCTGCTCAGGCGCATTCTTACCCATACCGCCCGTTCCATCTTTAAATGGTCTTGGCAGTGGTATCGGATGGAAATTGTAATAAACTGCTTTTACAAATTTAATGTTATCCTGAAAATCAAATATATTTTTCATATGCTCCTCCGTTATGCCTTCCCTTGTCTTTCTTATGCAAAGCAAAGTATAACTGTATTTTCTTTCCCGGACAATTGACAGAATAACCTAGAAAATGCATGCACAGTTTACGTTTCGTGCATGCATTTCACTTTTTCCTGATATTCATTTCACATGCTGATTTTTCGTTGCAAAATCATTGCAGCATGCAATAAGGCTGCCTGTTATTTTTCATCAATTTCCAGTTTTTTCATCTTCCTCCACAAGGTGGTGGTGCTGATATTCAGCTCCCTGGCACTGAGGGTACGGTTTCCGTTATACTTTTTCAGCACCGCCTTTATAAGCACTCGTTCCGGATTTTCAGCCGCCTCATCCGAGCTCCATTCCGGCATCCGCTCCTCCTCTTCCAGAGTCACTGCATAGATGCTGGTATCCCGATGGTAAAGCTCGTCCAAAAGGTCTCTTACATACTCTTCCGTGATGGTCCTTTTCCCTACCGTCAATATCATACGCTCACAGAATGCCTCCAGCTGTATGCTGTTTCCTTCCCAGGGATATTCTAACAACGCCTTTTTCGCTCCTGCCGTCATCACATGATATCTGGAATACTGCTCCATGTATTTTCTGGTAAACAAATGAAGCAGATATTCCACATCTTCCCTTCTGTCTTTCAGATTGGGGATCTTTAAGCGCAGCGATTTTAACGTAAAATACAGATCCGAGCGGAACTGGAACCCCCGGCGGAGCTCTGTTAAGTTCTTGGCCGTACAGGCGATGATCCTCGTATCGATCATCTGGGTATCTTCGATGCGGCTGCCTCTCATCAGCCGTTTTGTCCGCATCACCCTGGCCAGGTTATACTGGGTCGGCAGCGTCAGCTTATCAATGCTCTGTATCACCAGGGTCCCGTGGCTGGCTTCTGCCAGCGCACCCGGTTCCGGCTCCCCATGTCCGTCACCCTGGCTGCCGAATAAAGTCCTCATCTGCTGGTCCTGTGACAGGCCTGCCATGTTGATCATGATGAAAGGCCCATTCTTTCTCATGCTGTAATTATGGATTCCCTGCGTGATGGCCTCCAGCTCCGGACCTGATATGGCTTCTATGAGCATGGGGCTTGAGGACTGGGCATACAGCTTGGCCAGCTCCACCACCCTGCGCATATCCTTTAAATTCTTGCTGATGTCTTCAAAGGTGCCATAAGCTACATACCCTCTTAAATACTGCTCCTTCATGACATCCTTATCATTCATATCAAGCCGTTTCAGCCGGTTGCAGGAGATGATGGCTCCGTCAATGCGGTTTCCCACCACGATAGGCTCTGCCGAAACAACCACTGACTGGTCCTGCAGAGTCAAAAACGTGGAATAGTTATCCGTCTTCCCTTCCAGGATCTGATTCAGTGCATTCCCATCCAGTCCGTTTAAAAACCGGATGACCGGCTTTCCTATGCACTCTTCTGAATTGCATCCGAGGATCTGCTCCATGGCACGGTTGATCACCAGGATCTTTCCCGCCACGCTGACTTTGATGATGCCATTGAAAGCGCTGTCTAAAATGGTGGAGAACTGTGCATAATTGTGCTGCTCGATCTCTGCCATATAGTAAAGGGACTCCGCATTTTTAAGGGCCACCCGTATGGCTTCCCCGGTAGAGGATATGTAAAGGCCCGGGATTCCCATCTGGTATGCCCCGTCAAGGGCTGCCTGGCCGCCGATGATGATGTCCAGTTCATCATTTCCGGCCCCCTCTATGGTATTTCTCCACTCATTCAAATCCTTTAAAATATAACGTTTTAAATCCACATGGTATAACTGATTAAAATACGTGGTGTCGCTAAGCATGTCCCCCCAGCCGAATATCCCGATCCTGGGGCACTCTTTTTCTACGATGCTTTTCGCCCGGGCCACCAACAGGCCAAGCTCCTGCGCTGTCATCACGATCTCTGCCACCGCCACATTGGTATGGCGTCTGATCTCCGCCGCCTGCCGGCCGCGGGCAATGATGATATTGACCCCCTCCGAAATGGCCCTCTGGGCTTCCGTTACTGCATCTTCGGTCCTGATTTTCTTCAGGATCGTCACATGATTATCCTTTTCTTTTAAGATTTCCCCTGCCTGCTCAAACATTTCATCGCTTGGCACGAACAATGCAATTCCTGACATCCTTCCCCTCCCGCTTTCCTTCTCTTTCAGCAGGTCTATTATCTTACAGCGGAGCTAAAATTGCAACTCTCATTTCCATCCATATTTTGAGAAATAATCCGTTTTAACGGGCCGGAAAGCCATTTGCTGTTTCCTGTATGGCTTTCCGGCCAGGTGCTGTCATATCTTATCCGAACCTACAGCTGGACAAAATAGGATTCCATGATCTGCTTTAACTTTTCTTTATCCTTATCCGGCATACGGGTCAGAGGCAGCCTGTAGTTTTCACCGCACAGCCCCAGAATAGACAGGGCCGCCTTGACCGGCACAGGATTTACATCCATAAACATGGCGTTCATGATATTAAGCAGCTCCAGCTGCATATTCCTGCTCTTTTCTATTTCACCATCAAAAAAGTACTGGCACATCATATGAGTCTCGAACGGCATGATATTGGCCAAAACAGAGATCACTCCCTTGCCTCCCAGGGAAAGGATGGGGACAGTCTGGTCATCATTTCCGGAGTAAAGATCAAGCCTGTCGCCGCAAAGGGCCGCGACTTTCGCGATGTGGGAAATATTCCCTCCTGCCTCCTTAATGGCTTTGATATTCGGATGTTCCGAAAGCTTTAAATACGTTTCCGGGTTAATGTTTACCCCGGTGCGGGTCGGAACATTGTAAAGGATGACCGGGATATCCACACTGTCCGCAACAGCCGTAAAATGCTCCACCAGCCCATGCTGAGATGTTTTGTTATAGTAAGGCGTTACCTGCAAAAGCGCAGACGCCCCCAATGCCTGGGCCTTGCGCGACATGCGTACGGCATGGGCCGTGCAGTTGCTTCCGGTACCCATGATCACCGGAACCCTGTGGTTGACATAATGTACCACAAATTCGATCAGTTCCAGTTCTTCCTTTTCCTCCAGCGTTGCGGATTCTCCTGTGGTCCCACTGACCACAATGGCGTCCGTGCCATTTTCCAGCTGAAATTTCAGCAACTTTTCCATAGCTGTAAAATCCAAGTTTCCATGCTCATCCATGGGTGTAACGATGGCTACCGCAGAGCCTTTAAAAATTGCATCTTTCATAGGCGTTCATTCCCAAAATAAGAGGTTCATACTAACAAAAGTATGACAAACATCCCCTGTTGGTACCATACACAAATCAAATTTTCCATCATATAAAGCCATTATAAGGAGTGATGACCTATGCATAGTTTTCTTCTTTTAGGCGGCGATACAAGGCAGCTTTATTTAAGCCGCATTTTAACCAAAAACGGCTTTCAAGCAACCATTCATTATGATACTACGGAGGATTCCTCATTTTCCATGGAGGAAGCCATAAAGAACAACAACATCATACTTTTTCCCATCCCATTTACCAGGGACAGAATCAATCTGTTTTCCATCCAGGAATTGAGTGACTTAGGGATCGGGAATATTCTGGGTCTTCTGACCTCCGGCCACACCATATTCGGCGGAAATATACCGGCTTATGCAAAGGATTATGCCAAAGAGCATGATATCCCATGCTTCGACTATATGGATATGGAGGAAATCACCATTAAAAATACAATCGCTACGGCAGAAGGCGCCATCGCCGAGGCGGTCCGGTTAAGCCCGGGCTGTCTTCATAAAAGCAACTGCCTGGTAACCGGCTTCGGCAGATGCGGAAAGACCCTGGCCCTGAAATTAAAGGGCCTGGATGCGGATGTAACCATTGCCGACCGAAAAGAAGCGAAGCTTACCCTGGCCGCCTCCATGGGATTTCATACGAGAGCGCTAAGTGAAATTTCTACGGACATAGAAACTTACAGGTTCATTTTTAATACCGTACCAGCCATCATATTGGGAAAAGACCTGATTCGTTCCCTGAATCCGGATGTAACCATCATTGATATCGCATCCGCCCCGGGCGGTGTTGATTTCGATTTCTGCAGGCAGCAGAACATCCGGGCCAAATTGTGCCCAGGGCTGCCCGGAATCTATGCTCCCGAAGCATCAGCAGAAATATTATTTGAAGCAATCGTTAAATGTTTATCGTAAAGGAGTCTTAAATGAAACTGGAAGGAAAGAAAATAGGCCTGGCATTCACCGGGTCCTTTTGCACGTTTGATAAGATAGAAAAGGAAGTAAAGACCCTGACAGATAAAGGCGGAGATATCTACCCCATCTTCTCAACAAATGTACAGACCACCAATTCGCGTTTCGGAGATACGGGCGAATACATGGAACGCATCACTGCCATGACAGGCAATCAGCCGGTCTTAAACCTGGAAGAAGCAGAGCCCATCGGTCCCAAAGGCTATCTGGATGTTCTCCTCATCGCCCCCTGCACCGGAAACACGCTTGCGAAATTGGCCAACGGGATCACCGACACCCCGGTACTCATGGCGGCCAAGGCCCACTTAAGAAATTCGAAGCCGCTTGTTATCTCCCTCTCCACCAACGACGCCATGGGAATTAATTTTAAGAATGTAGGGGAGTTATTTAATATGAAAAACATTTATTTTGTTCCCTTTGGTCAGGATGATCCTGCTAAAAAGCCCAATTCCATGATCGCCCATACCAACCTGATCGCGGATACCCTGGAACAGGCTCTGGAAGGAAAGCAGATCCAGCCGGTTATCTTTTAACTGAAGAAATGGGAAAGCCTCAGAAACCATTTCATCCGGTTTCTGAGGCTCGCCGCTATGGCTCTATGGTTACCAGCCTGTGATCATCATAGTCAAAATAAGTTCCATCCAGCATGTTTGCCAGCGTGTTCGTGACCGAGACCCGGATCCGGTTATCCTTTTCCCTTAAAAATTTTCTGTCACATAACCATATATAAGGCGTATAAGCCTTTATTCCAAGAGAATTACCGTTTACACTGACCTCGACACAATCATAAACCGGTCTGGTAAATCCAAGTCTGACGGACACAAGTCCCGTACCGCCGCAGATACCTTCATCCGCAAGCTCCGCCAGGCTGAAGGTCTTTTCATAGTGCATGGTTCCGCTGTAATAAGGAAATCCCTGGCACCATTGCCGGTCAGGCTCTGCAAGGCACGGCCTTGAACCCAGTACCGGTGCGGTTCTGCTTCCTTCCATGCCAAAATCTCCCCAAAGATAAAACGGGTCACGCAGCCCCTCTTCATCCTTCCTGATATGAATCCTGATCCCGATTTCATTCTTCCCCTTCTGTACCATGGAAAGAATATCCGCCGCCCGGTTATTCTGATCATTCACCCATACCGGATTCCACTTATGCTCTTCCAAAAGCTTTCCATTGATCCTGATTTCATGTTCTCCTGCTGCCGTCTCCCGGTCCATAAGGAGAAACAGCTCTTGCGGTACGGTTTCGATGGTAAATCCGGCCCTGTACCAGCAGGCAATGGGGTAATTCGGCCTGATTTTCTTAGGTGTCCCAAAGGTTCCCTCATAGGAAATCTCCTGATTTCCCAGAAGCGCTGTCCCGCTGCACTGTTCAATAAAGGTTTTCACCTCTGTCTCTTCCCAATGCTTCTGGTCCAGGGACATTTTCACGCTGGCAAAGCGGCACAGATTCTTACCTTCCGGTCTGATTTCCCATTTTCCTTCCATCGGTATGGTAAGAAAGGCCTGTTTTCTTTCCGCCGTTATTCTGTCCGAGGGTTTTCCCGGAGTTATTTTTATCCACCTGCTTTCAAAGCCTTCAAGGGAAACCGTAACCACTCCATCTGCCGCATGAACCGGTTCCGCAGTCCCCTGTTCCAAGTCAAAAACTTCCGCCGACGCTTCCCCGCCTGCCGCTTTCAGCCTGACCACCGCAGGATCTTTTCCCTGATTCCCGGTAAACACATAGGTGTTTCCTTCCCGGTCCAGGCGTGTACAGCCGATCAGGTCCTTACGGTTTCCGGAAACAGGTTCTATCTCCACGGATTCCTTCCTATGGCCGCGGCAGAGGTCTGCCAGTGCCTCCCCTGCCGCCTGTTCCGGCAGTACATAAGCATTCCCAGATTCAAAAAGACGCTTCCATTGTTTCTCCGTAAATGCATCATCCTCATCCTTATCAATCGAAATGGAAGGAAGCTGTCCCGCTGCAATCACACAGCCGCCCTGCCTAACAAACTCCTCCAGCTTATTTCTGGCCCCTTTCTCCATACAGTGGCATTCCGGAAGGATTACCACAGAATAAGAGGCCCGTCCCAGCTTTATTTTTCCTCCCTCCACGGCTGCATCCCGGAGTATTTCCGCATCCAGATGGTCATAGTCCAGCTGATGGAACAACAGTGTCTTGCATATTTTTACCCAGCCGTCTCTCAGCCGGCCGCATTCCTCTCCTTCCTCCTGTGACTCCCCCGCATACCCAAAGCTATGGAAGGGATTCCCCAGTCTGGTCCACAAAGCGGACACAGGGTCCAAAACCGCGATGTGGATATCCGCCTCCGTATTGCTTATGATCACTCCCATACGCCCGGTGTAATCGGCCAGGCTTCTGTAGTATTTCCAATAAGGATTCTGCAAAAACTGGGATGGGGGAGCATCATGCTTTGTAATGTCTTCTATGGTGTAATAAAATGCATGGAAATTATAAAAATTGATCCCGCTGCTTCCCAGGCGGTCGATCATCCATTTGGCATCCTGAAGGGTCATGGTCCAGCCAACACTGTGAAAGCTTTCGATCATGGCGTATTTTTTATCCAGCTGTCTGGCAAGGGAACTGACTGCCTTCGCATTGCTCCGGTAATTTCTGATGTATTCGTCATATATCCACTCCAACGATTTTCCCAGCTTCTCATGGGCTGTGTCTCCCCCTATGATATCGCTGTACCTCTGGGTCCCCAGCCGCATGGATGGCACTTCCGTGGCATAGGACAGCTTATGGTTCCTGCACCAGTCCGATACCTGTTTATGGTAGCTTTCCACAAACATGTCATGGATGGTACGGTACAGGTCATAACGGATGCGGAGTGCACCCGGGAACCGGCTGTCATGAAGGGCCGGAAGAACGGGAAGGATGGAATAATGGTTTCGCTTTTCAAATTGGGAGGGAAGCAGCCTGGACCAGGGGATAGGACTCAGCATGCCCACTTCATCCGAGAACATGCCATAAATCCCGGTCCCGAACCGGCTTCCTAATGCCTTTCGGTACCGTTCATGGGTGGTTTCAAGAAATGATTTCACCGCTTCCGGATTGCACGGGTCAAAGAAGCCGCCATAATATTTAAAATCCCCCATGGCTTCTTCCGTATAGAGCTCGATCTGCCAGTCCCCTGCCGGGAGAACCGCTTCCAGGATTTTTTTCGGTCCATAGGAAAAAAAACGCTTGTTATTATATTTGGTAAGACCGGTCTGCTGGTAAATTTTTTCCGTTTGCAGATTTCCCACGCAATCGGATAAATCAAGGCCCTGCTCCCAGTCCGCCTGTCCATTTTCCATAAGGGGATAGGCCTTTGCATGAAGAAGGCGGCTCCAGCCCAGCTCCTCCTTTACAGCCTCCTCCCCTTTTACCCGGAGCGACTTATGTTTTAACACCGTATGCTCTGCCTCCGGATGCTCTAAAAGCACCTCCCCGCCGCTCATGCCGCTGGGATATGGATATTCATCATAGAGCCAGGCTTCCAGGCCGAACCGTTTTGCCTCTTCACAGGCATAATCCACCATATCAAACCATTCCCTGGACAAATAGGGCAGTGTCATCCCCTGTCTGGCACAGATAAATACGCCTCCCAGCCCTTTCTCCGCCATTTCCTTTAACTGGCGGGTGACCTCCTCTTTTGTTATATCTCCATTCCAGAACCAGAATGGTTTGATCCGGTATTTTGCCGGCGGGTTTTGAAATTCTTCCAGAAATCCCATACTCTTTCTCCCTTCCGCACACCTCCAGCCCGTTTCCGCTTTGGGCTTATTGATTCAGCGCCTTATAGGATGCGTTTACTTCTTTCTCTTTATCATAACATAAAATCTGCAGAAAAAAGCGCAGGAGACAAATTTAATTTTACCCCGCAAAAAAGCACCCATAGACAAAGATAACTCTGTCTATGGGTGCCTGAATTGACCGCACGGTCCCACCGAATAATATCAATGGTAACCTGCCAATTGAGGTAAAAAGGTGGATATCCATGGTATATAGGTTACTAACAACAGGATTATAAATATTGCAACATAATACCGAAGCAATAAAGGCATTACATGTTCTAATTTTCGTCCTGCAACCTTTATTCCTACGAAAAGTATATTTCCGACCGGCGGTGTAATGCAGCCGATGCAGAGGTTGTATACGATCATGATACCAAAATGCAAAGCGCTCATTCCAAGCTTCTGGCATACCGGTAAAAGGATCGGAGTAAAGATAAGGATTGCCGGTGTCAGATCCATAAAGGTGCCCACAAATAATAACAAAAGGTTAATGGTAAGAAGCACAATAATTTTATTATCAGAAATGGAAAGGACACCGCCTGCTATGGCATCCGGAATTCCGGTAAAGGACATTACCCATGCCATAATATTGGACGCTCCTACCAGGAACATAATGATTCCGGACATTTTAGCGCTGCTTATCAGGATGGAATAAAGCTCTTTCATATTAAGCGTTCTGTATAAAAAGAATGATAACAGGAGGCTGTAAATAACCGCCACAGCTGAAGCTTCCGTTGCGGTGAAGATACCGCCGCAGATTCCTCCGATTACAATAATGATCAGCAGAAGACTGGGAACGGCCTCTAAAGTAACATGAGCGAATTCTTTCAGGGTTATTGACTTCTGTCTTACATAGTTTCTTTTTCTTGCGTAGAAAAAGGCGACGATCATGCAGCTGACTCCCCATAATATTCCGGGAATATAACCGCCTAAGAAAAGAGCCGCAACAGACGTGCCGCCGCTGGCAAGGGCATAAGTGATCAGGCCCGTGCTCGGAGGTATTAAAAGGCCCGTAGGCGCAGAGGCCACGTTCACCGCAGCGGCAAAATCCTCATCATAGCCTTCCCGGCTCTCAATCGGGCCTATAATGGAGCCCATTGCGGAAGCTGCTGCTGTTCCCGAACCGGATATGGCACCAAAAAGCATGTTTGCCACAATATTGGTGTGTGCCAGGGAACCGGGAATTTTCCCCGTTAATGCTGTGGCAAAGTTTATCAGCCGCATTGCAATTCCCCCTTTATTCATGATATTTCCTGCCAGGATAAAAAAGGGAATGGCTAATAAGGTGAATATATTGATCCCCTGAAACATTTTTAAAGCGGATGCCGGAGCTGCACCGGAAAATCCCAGCGATTGCGTGATGACAACCAGGGATGCAACGCACAGGGAAATTCCAATGGGAACCCCCATCAGAAGTAATGCTACCAGAATTGAAAAAATTAAAATACTTGCTGCTGCCGCCGTACCCATTCTAATTCCCTCCCTGATCTTTGATGTAATTTCCGATTAATTCCATGACATTAATCATATTATAAAGGGCGATCAAAATACCGCTGACCGGGAGTATAACATAGATCCAGTCCATGGAAATGCCCAATGTGGGAGACATCTGCATGCCGCCTACCGCCATAAATCCCTTACCTCCAAATATAAAGATGATGAAAGTAACAATAATAATTAAGGATTCGGAGAAAACGGAAAGAAGCAGCTGTACTTTTTTACTGGCTTTATCCGTAAAAAATGTCAGGTTCATATGATCCCGTTCGCCGAATACCAGGGCCGTTGCAAACAAAGATAACCATACAAAGGAGTAACTGAGGATATCTTCTGACATGGTACTTGGACTTTTTAAAACGTAACGCATAAATACCTGGTATGCGGTGAGCAATGTCATAAAGGCCAGCAGGACGGCACAGACCCCTTCCAGCATTCTGTTCAATAAGGTTTTAAATCTCTGTAACCGGCTCATCACGACTCTCCTTTCTGAATTTCCTGTACACGTTCATAGAGCGGCTGTAATATCGGACATGCTCTTAAAAGATCATCCCGCACGCCTTTTTGTATTTCTTCAAAAGGTTTTTTATCTACTTCAATAAATTGAACTCCCATTTTTTCGGCTTCCGTGATACAATCTTTGATCTGCTTGTCCCATTCCTCTGTTTCTACTTTCGTACAGATTTTGAAGCCTTCTTCAAATACCTCCCTTTCGCGGTCATCAAGGGAATTTAAAAAATCAGAATTTGCAACCAGCATATCTGTAAAAATCTGATGTTCCGTACGTGAATAATACTTGGCAACCTCTCCGTGCTTCATGCTTATCAAAGCCATTTCCGGATTCATGGCCGCATCAATGACATGATTCTGCATTGCCGTATAAACCTCGCCGTAAGCCATTACAACGGCTGCCGCACCAAAAGCCTGTGCCAGCTTAACATTGGCTTCACTGGATTGGATGCGCAGTTTTAAGCCCTTCATATCCTCAGGGGTATAAATAGGCCTGGAGGAATAAATGTTATTGACGCCGTTTGCGAACCAGGCCACTCCCTGTATGCCTTTATCAGCCGTACAGTTATATATGGTATTTATAAATTCCTCATCATTCATGCATTTCCGGAAACTTGCTTCATTATCAAAAAGATAAGGAAGACCGAAAATTTTATAGGTATCGTTAAATGATTCCAGATTACTGCCGCTTGTTGCGACCAGATCCAAAGTTCCCATCTGAAGGAGTTCAAGTGCCTGGCTGTTTCCTCCCATAATACCATTGAAATATATCTTAACCTCAACCTGGTCTCCGATTTGTTCATTAATATAATCGCGCAGCGCGTAAAGCCCAATGCTGATCGGATGATCTTCAGGCTGGACCGTTGCAATACTGACAATGCGTTTCTTCTCTCCAATGTTACCGGAAGCTGAATTCGAGCCTGCGGCCGTCGAACACCCCGCCAGCCCGACGGCTAAAAATACGCTGATGATAACTGCTGTCAATTTCTTCATTTGCTCCACCTTTCATAACAAACTTCCCAACCATTCCCGTTATCTTCCAGATTAAATGTAGAACCGGAAGAAACACGCTTTGCGAGTTTCTCCGGTTATCGCGGCAGTCGCCAAGTGAACATGTAAACATGTTCGTTTGGCTCGTTGCCCGCGTAAAATGAGAGTCTGTGTCATATGACACAGGCTCTCCTGGAATAAAAGTGAAAATACCCCCACATTTATACCATTAATACTCCGTCTTTCATAATAACCCTTCCATCAATGTCACAGGAAATTTTCTTAATAACCATATCCATATGCAGAGGAGAATCAACGTGTCCTCCAAAGCTTAAATTCTTTCCGATTCCAATGTGGATGTTGCCGAAAGACCCTTCATCAGGAGCCATATGACCGCATAAATAATTTTCTTTGTTTAAACCAAGCCCCAGTTCTCCGACGTTATATACCGTAGGATCATTGAAATCTGCTAACAGCTTTCTTAAGATATCCGCCTGTTTTCCGCCTTTGATTTCTGTGATCAGGCCATCCTTTACCGTACAGATGATAGGCTCTTCAATGAGATTCAGGAGCGGATGAGGAATGCTTCCGTCTATGACAAGTACGCCATTGGAAGTTCCTTCCACAGGTCCGAGCGCAGCTTCTGCGTTGGGAGGAAATGATGCAGAGCCAGGTGTGATGGAGGTGCCATAGTCTACAACCGGTTTGCGGCCTTCCACGCTGCATACCATGTTGGTTCCCCCTTCCGATGTAAGCGTAAAGGTTTTTCCGTGAAATACCTCGGTTACGCGGTCGATCACACGTGCAACCTCATCAAAGTCTGCGGTCAATCCGCCTGTTTCAAACATATCAAGGGAATAATCCTGAAGGCCGACCCAGCGTAATCTGCCTTTCTTGCACGCATTTAACCGTGCCTGGCTGTGGAATAATGACATTGTAGTAGCGCCAAATGCAACATCACAGTCCGTAAGGGCGGTACGGATCGCTTCTGTAGGCTCTGCGCCGTGGCCTGGCCGCGGAGTCATTACCAGCATGGTGGTTTCAAATAAATCCTTGGCATATTTGTACACCATTTCCCCGATCTCACGCTTGTTGTCATCTGTGATAACAAGAACTTTTTCTCCTTCTTTTAAATGTGTAATACTGGTAAATAACTGTTTGATACCCAATGGCATATCCTTTGGCATTTCTTTCATAATCTTTCTTCCTTTCGTTTCGCTTTATTTGTTATTTGTCTGAATACGGAGTAAATCCGTTATTTCACCTGTACGATCATTTCTACTTCTACGGGAGTTCCCCCCGGAAGTGATGATGCTCCGAGAGCAACGCGGCTGTGCTTTCCTGCATTTCCAAATACGTCATTTACAAGCTGGGACACCGCATTCATGACCTGAGGCTGTCCAATAAATTCCGGGGTACTTGCCACGTATCCCTTTATGTTTACGATCTGCTTAATTGCATCAAGAGAGCCGGTCACACTTTTTACGGCTTTCAGGCAATTCAGAAGGCAAAGTATGGCTGCATCCTGAGCTTGATCCATGGTGATATTGTCCCCTACAATGCCGGTGTATTTCAGTTCACCCGCATCACGGGCAGCATGGCCGGAAACAAAGATGAGATCGCCTGTCCGGACTGCACTTTCAAACGGGCGGGCAGCTGCCGCAGCGGGTTCATGGATCATGTATCCTGCACGCTCTAATTTTTCTTCGTAAGTCATATGCATTTCCTCCTATGTTTTTTTCTATGACTCTACTATATTCCTAAATTTGCATAAAATCCAATGCTTATTTCTACCATTTTTTATAGATAATATCTATAATTTGTGCTATACTATGAGAACTCCAAAAATAAGAAAGGAAAATGGACATGAACTTAAATAATCTCTATTATTTTAATGTAATGGCTGAATATCAGCATTATACAAAAGCAGCTGAGTTTCTGTGCATCACACAGCCAAGCCTCAGCCATGCCATTTCATCACTTGAAAAAGAGTTCGGTGTTCCCCTGTTTGAAAGAGACGGCCGCAATGTCAAATTAAGCAAATACGGACTCCTGCTTCAATCCTACGTTTCAAATGGATTTTGTGAAATAGAAAATGGAAACCGCCTGTTAAAGCAGTTTTCTAAAAAGGATGCCGGTATTATAGATTTAAGCTTTTTATTCGTACTTGGATACCAGTTTGTGCCCAGGCTTATAAAAAACTTTTACGATAATGACCGGCATAAGAATATAACCATACATTTTAACCAGTGCAATACTCAGACCAGCATCCGGAATTTAAAAAGCGGAATGATCGATTTAAGCCTTTGTACCTATATGCCCCAGGAACCGGAAATCGATTTCGTACCGGTACTGAAGCAGGAACTGATCTGCATTACATCGGCAGATCATCCGCTTTCTTCACAGGCCAGCGCATCAATGGAAGATTTGATCCCCTATCCGATCGTTAAATACATTGATACCGCCGGGGAAATACAAAACGTGATCGACGGGCTCTTTTCAGAATGCGGCAGTGCCCCCAAAACCCATTGTCAACTTGCAGAGGAGGTCACAATGGCTGGCTTAATATCCACAGGACATAACAACTGTATTGCTATCGTACCGGATTTGGAAATATTGCGGAATTACAATATCAGAAAGATTAAACTAGATCATCCCAAAGCGTACCGGAATATCTATCTGGCCATCTCCAAGAAGCGGCCTGTAGCTCCCTGTGTCAGGCTGTTTTATGATTTCGCGCTGGAATATGCTTCCACCCTTCAGGAAGGTAAGCACTTGTCTGATCCATTATAAAAACGGCTCGATATCCGGATATTCCGCACAGCATAAGGACTCAAAAGGGAGCGCCGGCTTAAATCACCGCTGCTCCCTTAATCATGGATATAAGAAAATCCGCCACATTACCCCTGTTCTTTTATTTGTTTTTTGTAAAGGAACCTTGACAAAACAGTTTCAGGCAACTATAATAAAGATGTAAAGGAACCTTGTCAAAGCAAAGGAGGTATTATGTGGAAAACAGGGTTGAGGAACTAAGAAAAAATTTAGGCATGAACCAAGAAGATTTTGCAAAAGCAATCAGCGTTTCAAGGCAAACTGTCAGCTCAATCGAAACCGGAAAATATAACCCGTCTTTGGAGCTGGCATTTGTAATTTCAGATTTTTTCGGCAAAAGAATTGAAGAAATTTTTATCCATGAAAGGAGTAACGAAAATGAAAAAAAGTAATTTAATAACAGGCATTATGTTTGCTCTTGTGGGCACAGTTCTTTTGCTCATAGCATTACTAACCTATAGCAAATTAGACGGTTTGCTTTTTGGTTTTGCTGGGGCAGGAATTGGCCCAGGTATCGTCATGATTTGCAAATATTTTTATTGGAGCACACCTAAAAACAAGGAACGGTATCAAGAGAGAATTACAGACGAAAAGATTGAACAACATGACGAACTGAAAGTAAAGCTTAGAGATAAGTCCGGGCGATATTCGTATGTACTCGGACTTATCGCTATCAGTATTTCAATGGTAGTATTCTCAATAATGGGTGCTTTAGAAATAACTATCAATTCACGAATGATTATTCTGTATTTGGGTGGATATTTAGTATTTCAGATCGTTGCAGGTATCGCAATCTTTAATCATCTACTCAAGAAATATTAAATAGCAAACAGTAGATGATACGGAATATTTTGCTAAATTTCAATAAGAAACCGTTGAAGGACAAGATTTCAGGATATAAAGCAGTGGACAGACCGGCCTTTGGTTTGTGAATCCAGCCAGTTTGAAATTTATACAGGAGAGACAGGTACTTTTCCCTTTCTTTTATCATAACATAAGACAAATTGTTTTATTGAAAGGCAGTAATATTATGAATCCTTGCCCTGTAGGACTGTTTTCTTATACCATCCGACCCGGTGATACATTATGGCTGCTTTCACAGCGTTATTTTACTACTATTAATGCAATTACAGCCGTAAATCCAGGCTTAAATCCAAATAATTTACCAGTGGGGCAGACCATTTGTATTCCGGCAGGAAGAGTTCTCCGTCCTCCGGTTCCGACTCCGCCATCGGGAGGCAGTACGGCTCAATGTCCCGTAGGCCTTCGTACCTATACCATTCAGCGGAATGATACCTTATGGCTTCTTTCCCAACGCTTTTGCACCACCGTAGAAACCATTATAGCCGTGAATCCCGGCATAAATCCTAATAATCTTACAGTTGGCCAGACAATCTGGATACCGGCCGGATACCGACTGCCCAACATGCCTTCCTGGTTCCGTTCCCAGGATACCACACCGGAGGATGCGGCTGACAGCAATGAAATGACCTACTATCCGGAAGATAACTATTACTAAACCATAGAATCCGGTAATACGATTGGGCTTCTTAGTAAGCAAAGAAGAGCAAAATTCAAACAATTCCACCGCCTTTTGCAGGCCCAGCATGTTTACCAACGTTGATCTAAAAAAAGAGCATAAAAATTCTCTGTTCACAGCAATTTTTTATATAAGTGCTTCAAAAATGACGTCTAGGAATACCCACGCCATGGTGGTAAACTGATGATATCATTTTTTGAAGCACTTCTTAAGTTTATGATTAAGCCTGCATTCTTCTGGCAGTTCCTTTGACCAGGGCAGGAGCTGATCCAGAATCTCTAGCTGGTTATTAAAATCTCTGTTCGGTATCTCATTTAGAAGATATTTTAAGTATTCATACACATCAAGATCATTTGCTTTTGCCGAACCGAGTTAGCTGTTGCACCCTTTGAAAACAACAAATGTTTCTACAACCCACAACCAAAAGGCATCAAGGATGGAGCGTGACACATCCTGACGCTTTGCTTTCTTTATTTCTGCTACATATAGCCGCTATATGATCTTTCATTTCATAAAGCTTCAATTCCAGTGTAAAAGCACCGGCTTTCTTCTTATTGTAATCATTCTTGTGATCAGTGCCAATTCCAGCCTTCCTTAATGCTTCATTAAATGAACTCATGCCCTGACCTCCTGATGCATCTGTTTAACAATTACTTCCTGCGGATTGTTTCCGTAGCGCACAATCATCTTCTTTGTATAATCAATCAGTATTTCGGGGCAATAATCCGTTACGGCATATTGCTGTCCTGTTACAATGGAAATATTAATGTATTGAGAATCAGAAAGCTTCATCCGTACTACATCGCTGTCAATGCCTAACTTATCAAAATTATCTTTAGTAAAGGAGTATAGGCGAAAGGTAAGCCCGGGTATTAGCGAGAAAATACCTATGTCTATATCAGATTCAGCTGTATAACGTTCAGTAAGAAAACTGCCGAATACCAGGACATTATACTGATCTGTCTGCGGATACTTCTGCCTTATAGAAGATGCAAAATCTTCTACTATTTTCAATCTTTCTGAAGCAGTCATTCTTATATCACTCCTTTCATAAATTCCAAGATTTTTTTTAAGTAACTTTCCTATATAATGGCCCTCTTCTTTTCATTCATCTGCCTAATCAGTCCCTGTAATTCTTCTGGAGTACTGATATCCGGTGCAAAACTGAGCATCTGTCGGAGGGGCATATAGCGAAACATCGCATCATCCATCTGCTGTGAAATTGCCGACTTTGCAGCTTCTCCATCAGAATTTCCTATACCATTGCCTTTTTGATATTTATCCAGCAACGGCTGTATGATTTCCGCCACATCGGGATCCGCCAGGATATCCCCTACTGTACTGTTAAGATGATATACAACCGGCACCTCAACCGTGGCTTCCACCTTCACACACACCGTTTCACGCAGATCCCTTGATGAAGCCCCGGCATGGATGAGATAGCTTCCCGATTCTGCATACCAGTCCTTTAACCCTGTGTGATAATATGCAAACGCCCGTTTTCCAAGTATAAAGCTGACCGTTTTTGTCTCACCGGGCCTTAATTCAACCTTCGCAAATTCACGAAGCTCTCTTACAGGGCGGATTACCGCACTGTTTACCGCTTCTACATAAATCTCCACCACCTCTTTCCCCGTCACCTTACCGGTATTGGTAACATCCAGGGAAACCGTCACCGTATCCACGTCTTTCATCGTCTGCCTGTCGGCTTTCATGTTGCTGTATTCAAACGTAGTATAGCTTAAGCCATAACCAAAGGGGAACAGAACTTCCATCTTCTTTTTGTCATAATACCGATAACCAACAAATACGCCTTCCCGGTATTCTGTTACATCTTTCTCCCCTCCGTAATAGAGATAAGACGGATTATCCTCAAGCTTTACCGGAAATGTTTCCGCAAGCTTTCCGCTTGGATTTACAAGACCGTAGAGAATATCCACAATGGCACCGCCCACCGCCTGGCCTCCCAGATAAGCTTCCAGTACACCTTTTACCTTACCGATCCACGGCATTTCAACGGGAGAACCATTATGAAGCACCACGACTGTATTGGGCTGTACCGCTGCTACTGCTTCAATCAGGGCATTCTGGCAATCCGGCATGGCCATATGGGACCGGTCATAGCCTTCTGATTCAAAAGCATCCGGAAGACCTGCAAAAATAACAGCCGTTTTTGCTCGTTTTGCCGCTTCCACCGCTTCTTTCATCATAGAATCATTCACCTGATCCATATTGATTTCATAACCCTGTGCATAGATCACATTCCTGTACTTTGCCGCTTCTACCGCGGATTCCACCTTTGTGGAGTTGATATGGGAGCTACCTCCTCCCTGATATCTTGGATGCGCCGCAAAATAACCGATGAATGCCACTTCATCCGAATCAGCAAGGGGAAGAATCCCTTCATTTTTTAACAGGACCGCACATTCTCCCTCCATTTTCCTTGCAAGCTCATGGTGTGCATCTTTATCCCAGACCGTTTCCGGCCGCCTGTTCTTCTTATAACGTTCTATGATTGTCAGGATTCTTGTAACTGCTTTGTCCAGAACCTGTTCTTTCAGCCTTCCTTCTTTCACCGCTTCTATAAGATATGTATCATTGATTCCTCCGGAAGAAGGCATTTCAAGATCAAGGCCGGCCTTCACACCTTCCACACGATTGTTGACTGCCCCCCAGTCACTCATGACATAACCGTCAAATCCCCACTCATCCCTTAGTATTTCCGTAAGATAATGATAGTTTTCTGAAGCATATTCTCCGTTTATTTTGTTATAGGAGCACATAACGGTCCATGGCTTTGCATGTTTGACCGCACCTTCAAAAGCTGCCAGATAAATCTCCCGCAGAGTCCTCTCATCAATGACAGAATCCGATGTCATACGCCTGTGTTCCTGATTATTTGCCAGAAAATGCTTAAGGCTGGTCCCTACCTGTCTGCTCTGCACGCCATTTATATGGCTGGCTGCCATTTCGGAAGCAAGGTACGGATCTTCCGAAAAATATTCAAAATTCCTGCCGCATAAAGGAGAACGCTTGATATTGACTGCCGGTCCCAGGATCACACTGATATCCTCCGCCTGGCACTCATCGCCAAGTGCCTCTCCTAGGGCCGTCAGCAGCTCCCTGTCAAAGGAGGATGCAGTTGCACATGCAGTCGGAAAGCAGACTGCCTTGATGCTTTCATTGACTCCCAGATGATCACTTTTCTCATCCTGTTTTCTGAGTCCGTGAGGGCCGTCGCTTACCATAGATGCCGGTATTCCAAGCCTTTCCACTGCTTTTGTATGCCAAAAATCCGCCCCGGAACAAAGACCGGCTTTTTCTTCCAGCGTCATTTCTTTCACAATTTTTTCAATATTCATATTTTTATCTCCTTCCTATCCCGTTTACTTTACCTGGCATTAACGGATATTATAAACGCTCCTTACCTTAAGTCCTTGGGGTCTGCCCCTTAAAATCCCGACTCTCTTCTCTCCCGGATTCATGTCAAAGAAATTATCGGTAAGGATCAGATCATCATTTTCGTTTCGGATTTCAACAGACCGCGCATAAGCCTTTGCCGTTACAATGATTGCATCATCTTCTGCCCTTACCGTTAACTGAGGATCCATAAAATGGTAGTGCTTGGGCGGACAGAACAGGACGGTCCCCTGGGATACGGTCTCTCCCTGCCGGTTCATGCTGTAGCTTACATAATCCTCATAAAGCTCTGCTTCCGGCAATTCAACCTTATCGAACCATACGGAAGAAAGCCCTGGTATCTTCCGTACCTCCTCCCTGCTTTTCATGATTTCCCCTGTATTTTTTCTCAATTCCCACACAACTGTCACCGTTTCATCCGCAAGACTCTCATTTGCAGCCGAAAGGCGAATGGACTTTCTCACTTCATAAGGCTGGGCATTGGGGTTGGGATCCTGTGTCAGAATTCCTTCTTCCTCACAGGATATCATCAGGGGTGCAAAAAACCGTTTTTCATAATAATGCAAAGCCTTCCACCTTCCGTAATAATCAATGGAAGACCAGGAGGCTACCGGCCAGCAGTCATTGAGCTGCCAGACGATGGCTCCCATGCATCTGCCCCTGTTCCGCCTGAAATGCTCTACGCCATACCGGACTGCCTCAGCCTGCAATAGCTGGGATGCGTAAAGCAGCGTATCAAAGTCATTGGGATAGAGAAAGGTCTGTTCCATATAAGCCATAATTTTCCCATTGGCCGCAGAATTGCGCTGATGCTTCTCCATAACATAAGAAAAAATATTCCTGTCTTCACTTTCGGTAAAAGTCTCTATTGTTTTAAGAGAAGGAAATGACTGGAAACCGAATTCAGACACATACCTGAAATAAAACTTACGGTACTCCGTAATCGGCTTATTTCCATGCCAGACATCCCAGTAATGCACATCTCCCCGGTTCTCATCATTGGGACTGTCAAAGCTTCCTCCGGAAGAAGGGCTCGCCGGCCAGTAAAAGGTCCGGGGATCCTCTTCCTTCAGAATTTTCGGAATGATGTATTCATACATCTTAATATAATCGGCTTTCTGCTTCGGAGTACAGCTCCAACCGCCCTGACCGACGAACATCTCCATTTCATTATTGCCGCACCAGAGTCCAAGGGACGCATGGTACCGGATTCTTCGGATATTATCGATAAATTCCTGACGGATATTTTCCTCAAAGTCTTCCGTCAGATCATAGAGCGCGCAGGCAAACATGAAATCCTGCCACACCACAAGCCCCAGTTCATCACAGGCGTCCCAGAATGGGTCATATGGATAATGGCCGCCGCCCCATACACGAATAACGTTGTAATTTGCCGCTTTGCACTGTTTCAGCAGTTCCATGGTTCTCTCCGGATCACACCGGCTCAATATGTTATCCTCCGGAATATAATCGGCACCCATGGCAAACATCCTCACGCCATTTACTTCATGGGCAAAGGTTTCTCCGAATTCATCCTTCTCCCTGCGTACCGTAAGTATCCGAAGGCCGATCCGCTTATCCCAATCATCGATTACTTCGCCATCCTTTAAAAGCTCTACCCGTACTCTGTATAAATCCTGTTTTCCATATCCGTTGGGCCACCAGAGTCTGGGATGCTCAATGAGAATTCTTTGCGGTGCGTTATCAAACGTTCTGACCGACTGCCGGCCTTTTTCTGCCGGTTCTGTAACCGTCACCCGGTAGGAATAACCATCTTTTTTTAATTCCCGGTTATCTTTCCTGAATCTGAGGATGCTGTCATCCCGGTTTCGTTTCACAGAAGCATGAAAATTTAAATATACCCCTTCCCGTTCATGGTCCTGTGTCACATAAACACTGTCAAGCCGTGCATTGGTTACGCCTTCCAGAATGATTTTCCTCCAGATTCCTGCATCGGGAAGCCGGGGGCCCCAGTCCCAGCCAAACATACAATGGGCCTTTCTTAGCTTCGGAAAGCCCCGCATGGCATCCTCCGAACCGCCGATCGGTTCCTTCCGGTACTCCTCTTCTATGTATTTTACAGGAGAATGAAACAATATCCGAAGTTCATTGTTTTCACTTTCCAATAGATCTGTCACTTCAAACTCCCATTCCCGATGCATATTATCCGCATGACCCAGCCTTACTCCATTGAGAGAAAGCTCTGCCAGAGTATCAAGTCCCTCAAAATGCAGATATATCCTCTCCTGTTTCATCATGGCATCTTCTGCATCAAATATCCCCACATATTCGAAATCTTCCTTCATCACCTCCAATGCTTTCTCTTCATTATCCCTCCAATACGGATCCTCTATCACTCCGTTCTTTAAAAGATCCGTGTAAACACTGCCCGGTACTGCTGCCGGATACCACTCTTCCTTTGAGGCGATCCGCATTTTAAACACCTTGTCAATAACCGTTCTTATCATCCTTTACTCCTCCTTCCTCCCTGCTTTCAGACAGTTGATAAATCCCACTCTTCATGAATCTTCGGTACATCGCTTATCAGCCTTTTGGTATATGCTGCCTGCGGATTTAAAATAACAGACTCAGAAGCTCCTGATTCAACAAATTTTCCATGCTCCATAATATAGATGGAATCGGAAATATAAAAAGCCAGCCCGATATCATGAGTAATAAAGATAATCGTCATATGGATCTCTTCCCTCAATTTCAGAAGCATCTCAAGGATCGTGGCTCTTGAACAGGCATCGATCATGGAGGTGGGCTCGTCGGCCAGCAATATTTTAGGCTTCAGAAGAAAAATCCTGGCAATCATCAGCCTTTGCATCTGGCCTCCGGATAATTCAAAGGGGTACTTATTGGTCAGTTCTGCAAATTTTAGATTTACAAAGCTGCATGCCTCTGTCATCATTTCAACCTTCTTATCATAAAGAAGCTTCCCTCCCCCTCTTATTTTAATGCAGTCAAGAAGCACTTCATCAATTTTATGAAAGACATTAAAGGAAGAAAACGGATCCTGAAAAATGGCCTGGATCCCCTTCCAATATTCTTTTTTCTTTTTATAACCGGAGATATCCCGAACCTTCCCCTGATAGAGGATTTCTCCTTCCGTCACGCTTAACAGACCCAGCAGCATCTTTGACAGTGTGGTCTTACCCGAACCGCTCTCTCCTACTATGGATATGATCTCTCCTTCATGAAATTCAAAATCTACGTGATCGACCGCTACGGTCTTTTCATCTCCGTAGCCAAAAACTTTTGTGATTCCTTTTCCACTGAGACAGATTTTATCACTCACGGCTGTAAACCTCCCTTAATTCATTTTCGTCCAGATAACAGCGGAACATCCGGCCGTTATCCAAATGGGTCTCTGCGATTCCATGCAGCATACATGCTGGTTTCGCATATTTACAGCGGTCAGCGAACCGGCAGCCTTTCGGAGGTTTTTTAAGATTCGGCGGAGTTCCCGGGATCGCAGTCAGTTTCACATCCCTTGTCCCCGGCTCCGGAACCAGGATGGAGCCCATCAGGCCTTTGGAATAAGGGTGAATGGGGTCAAATACCATTTCCCTGGCAGCTGCCCGCTCAACGATCTGACCGGCATACATGACCATGATTTCATCGGTAACATTATAAAGAAGAGGAAGCTCATGGGTGATAAAGATCATGGATTTTATAAAGCCTTTTTCCATCAGATCACGGAGCATTTTGATCACCATCTTCTGAGAGGTTACATCAAGGGCTGAGGATGGTTCATCGGCTATCAGCACCTTCGGCGACAGGATCGTGGATATGGCGATTACCGTTCTTTGTTTCATGCCTCCGGAAAGCTCCACCGCATGCTTTTTTAAGACACGCTCAGGCAGGCCCAGGATTTCAAACCTTTCTTTCGCAAGGTCATAAATTTCTTTTTTATCCGCCTTCGGATCATGGGCATGGATGACATCCTCAATAAAGCGGATGATCTTCTGGGTCGGATTCAACGCATTCATGGCTGCCTGGGGGATATAGGCGATCTCATTTCCAAGAATTTTTTTCCGGATATCATCCGGTTTCATTCCTGAGATATTTACGCCATCCACCTTGATCGTACCGCTCTGATAATGAAGGGGCGCAAAATAATATCCCATCAGGCTCAGTGCCAGTGTGGATTTTCCGCAGCCCGACTCTCCTGCGATACCAAGAGATTTTCCTTCTTCTATTTTAAGTGATACGCCATCTACCGCATAGACATCCTCCCCGAATCTGGTAATATATTTGGTTTTTAAATGGTCGACATCAAGCATTACTTTTCCCATATTCTCTTCTCCTTTTACTCTCTCAGCTGCGGATTAAATACCTGATCCAGACCTGTATTCATCAGATTCAATGAGAATGAAATGAACGCAATGGATAGAATGACAGGAAAATATGCCCACCAGTTCCCATTCAAATGGGCGCTGTAAGACATTGCCCAGTTCATCATAAGTCCAAGTGTGGAAACGGTTGTTGTAGCAGGGCCGAGTCCGATCATGGAAAGCTGTGCTTCCGCAAGGATTCCGGAAGAAATCTGCAAAATCAGAGCCATGACAACATAAGAAGCAATATACGGAAGAATATCTGTGAGAATAATCCGGAAAAGACTATGCCCCGACAGCTTTGACAAGTTGACATGGTCCCTGTTTCTGAGGGAAATCACCTGGGACCGGACGGATCTTGTGGTCCACGTCCAGGAGGTCAGGCCGATGATAACCGCGACCATCATGACACCTCTGGCATTTTTGCCAATACTGTATGAGATGAGTATCAGCAGAATAAAACTGGGAATCACGGTAAATAAATTGGTTATGAACATGATAAAGTCATCTATTAACCCCCCCAGATATCCTGCAAGCAGACCAAGGGACAATCCGATCAGGGTCGCGGTCAGTCCTGCAATTAAACCAATTTTTAAAGATGTTTTAATTGCAGCGATAAGCTCTGTTAAGACATCACGTCCAAAGTTATCCGTTCCCAGGATAAAAAGCCGTTTGCTGCCCACATCTTTTACATTCACATAGGATGTGGGCGGGATACTTTTTTTAACCGACAGCTCTCCTGTCTTCCCGTCTTTTTCAGCAAGCAGTACATCATCATCCTCAAGCAATCCCTCGATTTTTTTATCAATGCGGCTGTAATATTTCTTTTTCGCGGCAATCAATCCTTTCTGCTCATTCGAAGGATCATAATGGGATTTCCACAGGGAAACAAGCTTTCCGGCATCTGTTACATCGATTTCATCTGCAGATACGCTGCCGAACTGTTCCAGCCAATCAGCCATTGCCCCGCGTTCTTCTATATCAAGATTTTTTTCCAGCCTGTCGGAAGAAGCATCAATATTCAAAGTGTATGCATCTGTATTGACCGCATCCGCAACCCCAATATATGTTCCGGGTTTAAAAAAATTCCCCTGGCCTATCATTTGCAAAGGATCATCTGTCACAATGAGCGGATAAACAATCGTCATCAGTAATAATACCATAAATATCACAAAACCGATCACAAATTTGGGGGAACGAAATATCTGTTTTATCTGGTTTTTCATCGCATTTCCTCCCTAATCCTGCTGTGCCGCTTTTATCCGGGGATCAATTATTCCGTAGATCATTTCCACAAACAGATTTGCCAGCAGGACCATGACCGTAATGATCAGGGTACATGCGGAAATCAACGGATAATCCCTTCCTTTGACAGCAGAAAGCAGCGTGGTCCCAAGACCCGGATAGCTGAAAATGATCTCCGCAACAAGGGCTCCGCCGATCATGGTACCGATGGACATTGCCAGGCCCGTGATCTGGGGAAGCATTGCATTCCGGAAAACATAGCCAACGATGGTTCTGTCTTTAATGCCTAAAAAACGGCTGTACTTTACATAGTCAGCGTTTAATTCATAGATGGACATGGAGCGCATCCCGATTGCCTGCCCTCCGACCGTAATCAGTACGATGGACCAGAACGGCAGCTGGTAATGGGCAATCACAGATTTAAAAAATGTCAGGCTTGCATTGGGAATCAGATCGAATCCGTAGCCTCCGCTTGACGGTGCCCATCCAAGCTTCAGGGAAAAAACAAACAGCAGGATCGTAGCCATACCAAAGGCCGGCACATTGCTGATAAACAGGAACACAGGCAGAATTCCTTTATCAAATACTCCCTTCATGTAAGCGGCAACCGCACCGAGGAGATTTCCTAAGAACCACCCGAGAATAATTGCCGGGAGCTGAAGACATACGGTCCACCATACCGATGAGGCGATAATATCCGCCACCGTTCTCGGGTACTGGCTGAAGGAAACGCCAAAATCTCCCCTGAAAGCATTTTTTACGAAAACAAGAAATTGTGTTATCATTGGCTGATTCACGCCGAATTTTTCCGCATAATCTTCATACACGGCCTGGATCGCCGTAGAATCCGTCATGCCGTCTACCGCTCTTGCCGCAATTGCAGAAACAGGATCTCCGGGCATCAGTCTGGGTAAAACAAAATTAAGCGCGACTGCAATGACAAAGGTAATCAGATACCAGATTATTTTATTTGTATAATATTTTTTATATCCCTTCAAAGGCTCACCTCTTCTAGTTTACATTCTCCAGATTATACAATGCTGCGATGCCATATCCATCCGTGCAGTCCGTAGGCGGTATGTTATCCCCATCATCAAGCTGCGGAAAACCGGTCCATACACTCTCGTTAACAGCATGGAACAGCATTGGCCTGTACATCAGTGAAAACGAAGGAACTTCATCTAAGTAAATCTTACTCAATTCCGTATAGTATTCGATCAATGTGTCCTTATTGGTCTCAAGAGGGATCTTTTCAAGAATGCTGTTTGCTTCCTCATTGATATAGCCGCCGAAGTTTCCGCTCCAGTTTACATCAAGCTTTGCATAATCCGTTGACAGGAAGGCCATTGCACGCCCCCAGGGATTTGCCACAGAGGATGCCGGCGGACTATACATACAAATGTCAAATTTT
This sequence comes from Clostridium sp. Marseille-P2415, assembly GCF_900155545.1. Lineage (GTDB taxonomy): Bacteria > Bacillota > Clostridia > Lachnospirales > Lachnospiraceae > Lacrimispora. Next base: position 3,981,603 of record NZ_LT732526.1, on the reverse strand, counting down.
CTCGTAGTCATATCATCGTTAAATGTGCTGGTATCCGGGAAATAGGTCTCGATCTCGATTCCGATCTTACTGCCCGCTGCCGCAACGATCTCCAATGCTGCATTCCAGTCGGTCCAGCCATCCGGACATTCCGCCTTAAAAGAAAGTTTCTTCCCGTCAATTTCACGGATTCCGTCTCCGTCCGTATCCACGATCCCTGCTTTATCCAAAAGAGCATTGGCCCCTTCTATATCGTTCCCTGTAAACTGATAATCCTTTAATTCATCCTGACTGACCAGCGCCTGCTCGGCGGGTGTAGGATTCATGATGGAACGCGGCACATCTTTAAAGCTCGGTGACTGGTTGGACATTGCCGAGGCAATGATCTGGTCATAATCCACTGCCATTGCGATGGCTTTTCTGACTTCTTTCCGGTCAAGCCCCGGTACCTCCACATTTAAGAAAGCAGTCGGCATGGTGGCACAGACCCCATAAGGCGCTTCATCAATATAGGTGGAGATGGGAAGTCCGTCTTCTTCCCAAAGCTTCTGCACATTGGTTATGAACTGCTGGGATACATCAACCTCCCCTGCCTTAAAAGCCGTATCTCCGGCAGCATTGTTCTCATAAATCACATGGGTAATGTATTTGGGTGCAGGAAGCCTGCCCCATAAGGCAGTTCCCCAGTAGTTATCATCCCTTACAAAAACAACCTTCTGGTCGTCATCGTAATAGGAAGCATATGGGCCGGAAGAAACAAAATCATCCATTCTGTCCTGCTTGATCTTATCCGCATTGTTGTCATTACGTTGTTCCACCTTCTGAAGATATGCTTTCTGTAACACATAAATCTTCGGTGTATATTCAACTACCTTTAAAGGATTGACCGGTAATCCGTTCCCATCCAGTTTTGCTTTAAAAACAGCCGTATGCTCATCCACAGCTTCTACTGTATCAATGTAATTTGCATAATCACTGCCCTGTGCAGATGCATATTTTTTGTGACATTCAAAGGTGTATGCCACATCTTCTGCGGTAACCGGCGTTCCGTCGCTCCATTTGGCATCCGGATTCATGGTAATGGTCAGCTCTGTCTGATCATCGTTCCATGAATAATCCTTTCCAAGCAGGCCATAAAGCTTCCCATCCAGCATGTTAAACATGAAAAGCGTCTCATAGATGAGCTCCCGGGAGTTATCGTTCTGTGTAACTGCCATTGCATTATTTGAGTTGGAACTCAGGGGATTCCAGTCATTAATTGTCCCCCACTGCTGCCCGCTAAAATAAAGCGTCTCATTTCTCGGAGTGGAACCGGCACCGGATGCCTCCTTTTTTGCTTCTGCGGATGCTGCTTCTGTGGCAGTTTCCGCTGCCGTTTTGTTTTCATTTTTCGTTGTCTCTGTTGATGCCGGCCCAGCTTTCTGGCAGCCGGCAAGCATGGACATTGCCATTGCGCTTACGGTCAGAAGCGCAAACAGCTTGTTGTGTCTCTTTTTCATTTTCCTACCTCCACGAATTCATTCTCCGGACCCTTTCAGGATCTCCGGGTAAGTGCCTGAGTTTTTGGATCATTTGTACATTTTTCATAATATATTAAATATAAAATCCAAAAAAGCAAGCACCTTATACAATTCCATTGTAGATGCTCACTGTTATAATTGAAATGGTCCTATTTTCGTTTTTGGTGTCATTTTTTTAGCGCCGCTTCTGATTCTTGCATTTTTACGGTATTCACTGGGCGTTACGCCGACAACACATTTAAAGGTCTTCATAAAATGCTTCCCGTTATCATAACCTGCCATAAGACTGATCTGCCCAATTTTCTGATCCGTTTCGGATAAAAGCCTTTTTGCCTCCTCCATTCTTATATTTCTTAGATAGTTAACAAAATTCTCTCCCGTATATTCCTTAAACGCAATCGAAAAAACCGTATAGTTCATGGACACGTAATTAGAAACCATAGCCATATTGATATTCCTTGCGAAGTTCTCTTTCATATAGGCAATTGCCTGTTCCACCTTGATGCGGTTTCTGTAATCGTCATTTGCGCTGAGTGCCTTCTGATTGATCACAGAAAAAATCCGCAGGATCTCCTCGCAGTATTCATCGATATTTTCAAAAGAAAGCATATGGGTAAGATTGTCTATGTAAATCCCTTCATCTGTCAGAATTCTTCCGTAAAAATCCTTCATACGGCAGACAATCTGGCGGACCACCTCCTGAAACCGGTTTCCTTCCATGTCTCCCAGCTTGACTCTGCTGACGATTTCATTCAGGAACTGTTCGTTTTCATTGTTTCTCAGCGTTCCGATCCGTTGTACAAAACTTTCCAGCTCATGGAACGAAACCTGATAATCACCGTCCGTCCCCGCCTCTTCTTTCTGCATGCAGAAAGCCCGGACTCTCCGCTGCCTGGCTTCAAGAAATGCTTTTCTCAGATCATGAAGCCCCTGATATGGTTCACTTACGCCCAGGGAATGTCCTTTAAGTGAATTTTTAATGAAACCCTCCGTTTTTTCAGAGGACAGGAGAATCACATGACATCCCTCTATATCCGGAAAAAAGAAAGCCTTATCCTTCGAACACGGATGTACCCCCGGATCATTGGTACAGATCACCTGATACCCATCCTTTTTTAAGCTGATACAAGCCTCTGATTCCTCAATCTCCGGCAGTGTCATGGCATCGGAAGACAGGATTGCTCTTAACTGTCCGTAATAGGCTGCCTTTTTATTTTTCTCTTCAACGTTTTCCTGCTGTATCTCATCCTCCAGCTTTTCCATGATTGCCTTGATTTCTTCGCGTTTGACAGGTTTTAAAAGATATTCTCTTGCCCCGCATCTTAATAAGTCCACTGCAAATGAAAAATCATCATATCCGCTGATCACGACAATTTTGGGTATGTATAAGTACTTCTGCAGCTCCTTCACAAGCGTGATCCCGTCCATTTCAGGCATCCGTATGTCTGTAATCAGGACATCAATGGGATGCTCCCGGATGATTTCCAGTGCTTCCAGGCCATTTTTACATTCAATGATCTGTTCAATGGGAACGCCGCAGCGGCCGACCATTGTACAGATTCCCTTACGAATTATTTTACCGTCTTCCACAACCAGCACGTTTTTCATTTTAACCCTTCTTTCTTTTCAAATATGGAATTTTTACCGTCACCTGTGTATATCTGCCCTCTTTTGATTCAACCGTAATGCCATATTCCGGCCCAAAGCCGATTTGCAGCCTGTCCTGTACATTTTTCAATCCAATTCCATTACCGGAACCGGCTGAATCCTCTGTCTCACCACGGATCCTCTTACGCAGCCGTTCTACTTCTTCTCCGCTCATCCCGCATCCCATATCCGTTATTTTCATATAGCAGTCATTGCCTTCTATTTCCCCATCCATATAAATAGCCGTATCTCCGGTAATCTCCTTCATTCCATGGTTTATGGCATTTTCTATGATCGGCTGCAGCGACATTTTGGGTATCTCCTGCAGCATGATATCCTGCGGCATATGAAGGCTTAAACAGATTTCATAATCAAACCACAGATTTACCAGAGTCAGATAATTTCTTATATGATCGATTTCTTCTTCCACCGTAACGTATTGTGACTTCCACCTCATGCTGTATCGCAAAAGCTTTCCAAATGAAGATACGGTATCTGCAATCTCATATTTCTCATCAATCTCCGCCATCATTTTTACAGACTCAAGTACATTGTAGATAAAGTGGGTATTGATCTGATTTTGAAGCGCCTTGATCTGCGAATCCTTTACGGTCAGTTCACGTCTGATCGTTTCATCCATCAGCTCCTGGATCCGGTCAAGCATCGTATTGATCTCTTTCCCCAGTACCCCGAACTCATCCTGGCTGGTCTTTTTGACCCGTACTTCCATATCCCCCTGCTGGACCCGGTAAACGACCTCGTAAATCTCATAAAACTGTTTCAGTATATGGGCCACCAGCTTATTTGCAAACAGAAGAAGTACAGCAACGATAGCTGCCCATAGCAGCAAAAAACAAATCTTATAAAACTTTAATATCTTTTTATCATTTTTCAGGGAAACGATTCGAAACAAATATCCATTTAAAGATTGGATTCTTTGGCATCCTGTCAGGACCTCTTCCCCGCCAATTTGCATCTTACGGTAAATACCGCCTTCGTTCCGTATTAATTCTGAATCAGCATGATTCCGTATGAAAGCAGAAATTTCCTCTGTATAGGATTTCCATTTTGCCGAAACTTTTTGATCATAGTAAAAGTTCCCGTCCCGGTCAACAAAACATGTCCAGTCCATTTCCGTGGAATGATAGATATCCGGAAATATATCTTCCATTGTTACCGCAGCCTCTATAATTCCATACTGGCCATAACGGTAATCATTCAGCCTTGTTATGACCGAGGCGATTCTTGGCTTCTTATCAGAATCAGCCGCCTGATCCAGCATGTCCTCATAATCAAAACACCATGTACCGGTGGCAGGCACCCCATCCTTTCCCCACTTCAGCTCCTTTATTTTTTCTTTTTTATATAACAGCGGCATCGTTTCCTTTACCGTATCCGAATTCACAAAAATTCTGATTTTGTAGATATATGGATTGCTTCGTACGACCTTCTGGACTCCGCTGATCTCTTTTCCATAGAAATCAAGAATATCCATAAAGCTGAATTCTTTATCGGAATCAATCTGATTCAAAAAATCATTTATGGATTCATTATTAACGATCATCTGAGTAGACAAATTGCAGTTTACTGCAATCTGTTCCGCATTCTGACTGCTTCTTGCAAGTTCATATGTAATCTGAGTCTGGCCGTCATTATACAGGGAAGCTTCCATATTATGAAAAAACAGCAGCAAGAATATTTCTATTGGTATCATTAATACAACAAGGATCAAAATCATGAACTTGCTGGTCAGTTTAATCATTTCAAATTTTTTCCGTATCATATGCCTTGTCCGAAACACCAAATTGAAATCCTCCATAATAAAAATCATTTTCCAATACAACAAAAACTCACTGCTAAAGAATGTGGTTTGATTAACCGTATCTAGTAGTAGTGAGTCTGTTGTTACCCCTTAGCTGATCATGATACCTGTATTCATAACTACTCATAACCGGCTGAACATATTCATTAATTTACAGTATTAGCTCTGATGATTCCAACTCTTCTTATATTTCCCCAAACTGCCCCTAACTATAAACATGCACGTCCGCAGCTCCCGCAAACAGAGATTTTCTCAGCCGCATAACGCCTTACCAGCTCCTTTCCTTTTTTCCCATAAGCTTTCGGGTCAAACACAGATTGATTTTCATATAAAACCACTCTCACCCCCTTACTATAAGCAATCCGCAGATCCGTTGCGTAATTCACTTTACAGATCCCTTCCCGAATGCATGCCCGCACGGTCTCATCCGCTACTCCGGACGTTCCGTGAAGCACCAGCGGTATGGAAACCTTCTTTTTAATTTCTTTTAATATGTCCACCCGGATATTGGGAACTCCTGAGTAAACTCCATGAGCGGTTCCGATTGATACAGCCAGAAAATCAATTCCTGTCCTTTCAACGAAATATGCTGCTTCGTCCGGTGAGGTAAGGCCGCTGTCACCGCCATCCAGATCATCCTCTTTCCCTCCGACACGTCCCAGTTCCGCTTCAACGGGTATCCGGCAGGGATGACATGCTTCCACAACCTTCTTCGATAAGGCTGCATTCTCTTCCAGCGGATAATGAGAACCATCGATCATAATAGACGTATACCCCTCCCGAAGGGCCTGCATTGCCAGTTCAAAGCTGCTGCCATGATCCAGATGAAGAGCCACCGGCACAGATGCCATTTCAGCCGCAGCCTTAACATTGGCATAATACAGGTTCAGTCCTGCATACATGGCTGTGGAAGGTGTTGTCTGCAAAATAACAGGTGACTTCATTTCTTCCGCTGCTTCTATAACTGCCATAACCATTTCCATATTCTCTACATTAAAAGCGCCAACCGCATAATTTCCTTTTTGAGCATCGAGTAACATTTTTTTAGTAGTAACAAAGGGCATTTTCTCTCTCCTATTCTTGTGATAACAATGAAACAACCTCTTTTTTCGACTTACATTGATTCAAACGTTCCATAAATGCCGGTTCCATCAGTCTCTGTGATAAAGCGGACAACAGTCTTAAATGCGCATCATCCTCTCCCTCGCCGGCAGCAATCATAAAAACCGCGAATACCGGTTCTCCATCCATGGAATCATAAGAAATACCTTTCTTTGACAATCCGACTGCAACCCTTGGCATATTTACTGCCGACGTTTTTGCATGGGGGATTGCAATTCCTCCTCCAAATGCAGTCGATGAAACAACTTCTCTTTTCATGATTTCAGCTTTAAATGCCTTTGCGTTATTTAATACCCCATCTGCCTTCAGCATTGCTATCATTTCATCTATTGCATCCTCTTTTTCCGTTTTTTCCAGAGAAAGACACACGGTTTCCTCTTGATACAAAAGCGGAGCGGATTTTTTTTCCTTGTCCGGAACCACCGGAGTGACAAGGATATACAGAATTGCTCCGACCAAAGATCCCAACAGGATACAAACCACCCAGACGACCGGCTTATTTACCAATCCTAAGATCAGAAATCCGCCATGGGGTGCAGGCACCTCAATCTTCATCAGATAAGTGGCAATTGCTGATATGGATGACCCCGCCATCAGAATAGGAATCACCTTTAACGGATTCTTTGCCGCAAAGGGAATCGCCCCTTCCGTGATATGGGTACAGCCCAGAATATAATTGACCAGTGCTGCTGTCCTGTCTTCCTCTGAAAAACGGTTTTTCTTAATCGTAGCCGCTATGGCAAAAACCAGCGGAGGGGTAATACAAGCTGCTGAAACTCCCGCCATAAAATAATAATTTCCCTGTCCAAGAAGAACGGTTCCTGTCACATAAGCTGCTTTATTCACCGGACCTCCCATATCAAATGCGCTCATACAGCCAATGACAATTCCCAAAAGAACAGGACTGGTATCCTGGATCCTTGACAGTCCCTCCATCATCCATTGGTTAAGCGCCGCACATGGCTGGCTGAAAAGCATCATCAGAATGCCGACACCGCCAACCGTTACGATCGGCACAATAAAAATAGATTTTAACCCCTCTAACTGTCTCGGAAGTCCTCTTAATGCTTTCACAACTGCAAGCGAAAGATAACCGGCCAGAAATCCGGAAATGATTCCTCCGAGAAATCCTGCATCCGTACTTCCCGCAATCATACCTCCCACAAAACCTGCGATCATGCCGGGACGTCCGCCGACTGACTGTGCAATGAATGCGCTGAGCACTGTGACCATCAGTCCCATAGAATAACCGCCTACCGATTTTATCAATGCTGCGATCCTGTTGTACTGCTCAGAAGCCGGATCAAAGGAATAGATTCCCCACAAAAATGAAATTGCCGTCAGCACTCCGCCTGCCACAACTAACGGCAGCATATGGGAAACACCATTCATCAAATGTTTATAAATCTGATGTGCCGCATTAAGACTCTGCTCCTGTGTTCCGTCCGTTTTTTTCATGCCCTTGCGGACAGGCGCCTTCCCGTTCATACAGGCTTTCACCAGTTCTTCCGCTTTGCTGACCCCTTCTGCTACCGGCACCTCTAATACCGGTTTTCCGTTGAAGCGTTCTAAATCCACGTTTTTATCACAGGCAACAATAACCGCATCCGCAGAAGCAATATCCGCTGCAGTCAACGGATTTTCAACCCCTATGGCCCCATTGGTCTCTACCTTGATATGACACCCCAGTTTCTTCGCTGCCTCTTTTAAGGCCTTCTCCGCCATAAACGTATGTGCGATCCCCGTCGGACATCCCGTAACCCCAAGTAATTTCATACTCATTCCACCTCTCTCACAATAATTTCTCTTGCGTAATCTTCTACTTTATCCATTAAGCCGAGGCCGTTGCTTTCTGCAACATTTGCGCCGACCGCGGCTGAACGTTTTAACGCCATTTCAATCTTATACGGTCTTTCCAGCCATATGCTCAGGAAGCCTGCAAGCGAAGCATCTCCGGCACAGGCAGAGCTCACCAGCTTTACTTTTTTTGTACCCGCACGGTAGACGGACTTTCCGTTATAAAAATAAGAACCCCGTTCTCCCAGCGTAAGGAGAATATTCTGTGCACCTTTTTCATGGAGGTATTGCAGCACATCCCTGATATCGTTCTCGTCTCTCATAATGATTCCGAAGATATCCTTTATCTCTTCATCATTAGGCTTGATTAAATGCGGCCGGTAATGCATCAGTTCATTCAAATAAGAAGAACTGATATCTAAAATGACGGTGACGTGCCTTTTCCGGCAGATTTCCAATATTTCATCATAAAATTGATTCTCAATTCCTTTTGGAAGGCTGCCGCTGATGATTAAAGTCTCCAGATCAGCAAGTCCTTCGATCAGCTTACACATATCCCTTTGCTTTTCCGGAGATACATAAGACCCCTCATTTACAAACTTATATTCCTGATCTCCATCATTCAAAAAAATGTTGATCCTGGTTGTACCTTCTACCCAGATCGGATATGTCTCAATGAAACGCTTCTCAGTTTCTTCTATTATGTACCGTCCTGAAAAGTCTCCAAAAAAGCCGATAACTGCGGACTGCGTTCGAAACCGTTTTAAACAGTAACTCACATTTAAGCCTTTTCCATTGGGAGTATAAACCGCACCAAACGTACGGTTCACTGCTTTCCCCTGAATCCCATTGGAAAAAATATTCATATCGATCGCAGGATTTGTAGTCAAAGTATATATCATCTCATCACCCCTCACTTTTTTACAGAGCTTCCGCTCAATTCCTATTATAGAGAAGGATCCCATGAAAATCTTTTCAGAATACGAAAATTCCGGCACATATGCGGTCTTTTCATTTTCAAAAACGAAAGAAACGCGCCTGGCTCGTTGCCCGGGCAAATAAAAAAAGACTGGCATCAGCCAATCTTTTTTTAAGCCAAGGCGTTACCGCCCTTTTTCAGTTATTATGGTATTTTATTTTTCCAATTAACGAGGTGATAAACAGGAACATAAATACAACGGTTTCAAGAAAGATATATCTTGTTTTATTTAATAGAATAAATATGACAGCTATAAGAAAACTTATTAATAATGTAAAATCGGTCCTTTTTATAAATGTCCGGTTTTCTTTGTTGTCAACTTTTCTATTTGGATGATTTACAGGACCAATTAATTTTATCATTATGACACATAGAATGTAAACCATGAAAGAAATTAGAGGCGGTATAGTCAGGTATTTCACTGCCAGGAGCGCAGATATAAGTATGGCACATGAAGAGAAAAAGCATCCAAGGTATGTTTCCATGTGTATTCCTCCGCCATAAGATCTCATGGGGATGAAAAAGAGGAAAAATAACATACATTCTAATACCATATCAAGAGAAAAGGCAATCATAATGCTGCATATGGTACTGATAGAAAGTTCTAAAAAACATTGGAATCCATACTGATAGATATCGTAAGCTTCTTCCTGGATCATGCCCTTTTTCAGTATGTAACCGGTTAATTTATCAGACAAATATTTCATAAAATATTCTCCTTAAGCAAGCATATCATTTTCCCCGTTTTCCCCATACATGACCACTGATACCTGAAAAATCCCTTTCCGGTCCGTTACCTCCACCTGTCCGTGATAACAGGCTGCCGCCTGCTCCACTGAAGCCAGCCCCAGGCCATGCCTGCCGGGATCGCTCTTAGTAGTGGCATACCTGCCATCCCGGTCCTTTTTCCTTGCCCCTTTATAAGAATTGCAGACCGTAAGGAAAAGCACTTCCTTTGCATAGGATGCCTCCAGCCGGATATACCCCTTCCCGTCCTTCATATCCCGGCAGGCTTCCAGGGCATTCTCCAAAATGTTTCCGAAGATGATGGCGAGATGTCCGCCATGAAACGGCAGGGATATGGGCAGGAACACATTGGCCTCAAAATCTATCCCTTCCCTGCGGGCCAGTGCGCATTTATGGTTCACAAGGGAATCCACCACGATGTTACCGCTGCGTGATACTTCCTCAGGCCTGCCTGCTATCCCGTCATCCAGAAGCTCCTGAAGGTAGCACGTGGCTTCCTCCGCGCCGCCGGCCTGTACCATACCGAGGAGCCCTGTTAAGTGGTTCTTCATGTCATGCCGCATCCGGCGCAGCTCAAGGTAAAGGCTTTCACGTTCCTCCGCCTGCCGGCTGCACAGCTCCAGCTGCTGTTCATACAGACGGTTCTGTTCCCGGATCTCCGCAACACGGGCCATCCAGTCGTAGACCTCGAAGATCACATAGTTCACCAGGAGAAGCAGGATGCTGGCAGATACGGCGAACAGGGCGTATTCCCGGTGCTGGTACGAAATCAGGAAGATATGGTGCATCAGATAGATGCTGCCGGCCGGAATCACCAGGATTGTCAGGAAATACCTGACGGGTATGTCCCGGCGCAGCTTTCCCTGCAGATACCGGCTGATGACAACGGCAAGGATGAGCATACACATCTTTGAAATGATGCTTCCTGCCGCCTGCAGTTCATTTCCGCTCAATCCCAGCAGCTCCATGATAATTATAACAATAATTTCCACGAGCATCCATACCGTACAGACCAAAAAAGAAAATACACACCGCTGCTTTAAGCTCCCATAATGGGAAAGGGTACTTACCAGGAGCACGAGCAGGATATTTCCTGCAAGCAGAACCTGAGAAGGCATCGGCGTTTCAAGACCGGAGAACAACTGGAATATATAATAGACTCCCCAGCCGATGCATCCGGGAAAGATTTTCCATGACGGTCCCCAAAAAGCTTTCATGCACTTATACAGGATGAGCAGATGAAGGCAGGACAAGAGCATATCCATCAATTCAAAAATATATCCTGTCAATCCACCACCGCCTTCCATCCCTCAAATGCGGCGTCATCATCACGCAATGCTATTCTGTACATCTTTCCCATCTTCCTTCATCCTGCTGTTTTTCTGCGTTTCATTGCTTTCTCTTTGTGCCTGCTCCAGACGCTCCAGAATGATCCGGAAGGTCCTTTTGTTTATGTCGGACAGGTTCTGGTACCGAAGCACGATGTCATAGCACTGGTCCAGCTCCCGGCTCATGCGGATCTGTCCGTTGAGATCCCGCTTTACTTCGGAAATCCCGAGAATGTAATCGGTGGTAACATTAAAGAATCCTGCCATCTCTATGAGAAGGTTGGACGATATGTCATAGGCTCCATTCTCCAGACGGCTGACCGTCTGCTGGGTTGTGTTGAGTATTACGGAAAAAGCCTCTTGGGATAAGTTATGGTTCTTACGCAGTTCGCGGATACGGTTTTCTGCCATGTTGTAATCATTCCTTTCTAGTATTATTTTATCTGATTTAAAACCGCCGCTCCTGATTTCATTATTACAAGCAAATCTGGGTCTGTTTTACAGCAAAAATATTGAGGTCTGAACAAATTATGTCAACAGAACTAGTTTGTAGAATTCAGTCCCAAAAGGAGCACCTGCTATTCAATGGTAACTTGATGATTTTTTTAACTGGCCGCATAGGCAGTTCTCCTCATTGAGCGTTCAGTAACAGCGCCAGAGCAACGATGCCAAGCATCATCAGTACCCACAAAATGCTGATGATCATAGCAGTAATATTTACGGCACTCCGGCTTTCACTGTTCCGCACACAGACAATAGAGAGGCATAGCCCGGAAAGTACAAATACAATGTTTGCTAAGGACCAGATACTGCGCACCCCATCTGGCAGAGTGATCCCTAAAAAAACCGGGATTAAGGTTGTAAGCGGTAAAACGCTTATGATCAATGCAGCTGCACTTAATTTTTGAAGTTTTTTATTTTCCATCATAATTACCTCATTTCTTTCTTTCCAAATTGGGTGACAGCCAGTGCCAGTGCCAGCACAAAGACCAGTACCGCACAGGGCAGGAACGGGAACAGTGTAAGCGCAGATCCGGAAGCTGCTATAGTAAAATCATGCAGCGAGCAGGAAACCAGATAGCCGCTGTAACAATACGGATAGAGGATCCAAACCGGTGTATTGGCAGCCAGAACCCCCGGAATGACAAGGAGTAAGTTTAAGCCTACAGAAAGCAGCGGCTTTTCAAACAGAACTATAATCATCCACATTGCCGCCACACTGGGGAGCATGGTAAGGAACAGACCCACGCACCATTTAAACAGGTAAAGCACCGGCAGCGTTTCTGTTATTCCCATTGTACCTGTGGCAATCAAACCTGCAACAACAAATACTGCGAGGAATACAACCATTTCCATGAAAAGATAAAACATGAGTATACAGAATTTTGCCAGTGAGAGCTTATACCGGCTGACCGGCAGAGCCAGCATTTTCAGTATACCGTTGTTCTGTGTTTCCCGGCCTGCAATCATCACGCAAACCACGATCATGGAGAATGGCAGCAGGTAATAAGCATAGACCAGCGCACTTTGAATGAACATAGCAGGCCAGGCATTGGTATATTCCGGGGTGAAATATGTGCTCAAATTGGCGACCCCTGATGCCACCACCAACAATGGAGCAATAAAGATCAGCGGAACAATCTTGGAGCGTTTCACTTTTATAAACTCAATTTTGAGTAATTCAAAAAAATTCATTATAATACCTCCTTACTCATAGCGAAGGTTCTTAGCCATCCATAATCCCGCACCAAGGAAAAGAACCGTTTCGGCCACAGAACTGATTGCTACGGTCATATCGGGCTGTGCGCTCATGGCGACCGCCGGCTTTAGCATCACCACAAAGGGATGTACTAACAGCAGTCCGGCATTTGATGTTGCCAAAGCCATACCGCTTAAAAATCCGGCTACCCCGATGCCAAGGGGGACCCACATATTTTCAAAGCGGGAGGAAACAAGCAGCATAAAGGACAACATCGGCATGGAGGTCAGAAACGAATATCCGGCAAAAGCAGCCAGCGTTCCAAACCGAAACGAGCCCTGCGGCAGGTCTGTCATACCGATTTGTACGAATGCCAGATTCTGCAGAACAACGGCCGCAAAGAACATCACAGTTAAAATCAGAAATTTGCAGAAATACATAGCCGGAACGCTCATAGGAAGCATATAAATTTTCTTGACGGCATTGCCCTTAAACTCCATGTTATAGATCATACAGGCAGCGACCACAATGCCAAACATATTTAGTACCATGATCATGCCGTAGAGCTGTGTCAGCAGAACATCCATCGGAGCCAGCGGCATGGACAGCAGCGTATCTTTCCGTACAAGGAAATTGACAAAGGCATAGGCAGCTCCCAAAGCTCCAACTGCCAGCAATACGGGGATAACGCCGGTTCGCTTTTCTTTCCGAAGTTCAATCATGAGCGCTTTCATAGCTTCGCCCTCTGCTTTCTGTCCGCATTATCCTTTTCTATCATCGAAAGGAACATATCCTCTAAATTGTCCGCAGCGAATCCGGCCTGTAATGCGCTCTGACGCAGTTCATCCATAGTGCCTTCAAACAGCAGGCGCCCGTGGTTAAGGATGCCGATATCGTCTGCCATCAGTTCAATTTCCGACAGCATATGGGATGAAATCAATATTGTGCAGTCATAGAGACCGGGCAGTGATTTCACCAGATTTCGGATTTCATGGATGCCGGAGGGGTCAAGGCCGTTGGTCGGTTCGTCCAGAATGAGGATGGGAGGTCTGCCTAACAGCGCTCCTGCAAGTCCCAGACGCTGTTTCATGCCCAGTGAATACTTCTTTGCCAGCCGGCCGCCAAATTCCGTAAGGCCGACCATCTCCAGTGCATCTTCCACCGTTTCTTCCGGCAAGCCTAAAATCCTGCGAATGATGTCAAGGTTCTCCCGTCCTGTCAGGTTTGCATAGAACGAAGGAGACTCTATGAAAGAGCCGATCTCCTTTAAGATTGCCAGCCGGTCCTGGGGAAAGTGTTTCCCGTCAATGGTAAAGCTGCCTTTTGTGGGGGCGGTCAGCCCCAACAGCATTTTCATGGTGGTGGACTTTCCGGCTCCATTCGGGCCGAGAAAACCGTAAATGCTGCCTTTCCGAATGTGAAGAGATACATCGCTGACAGAAGTGAAGTCTTTATATTTTTTCGTCAACTGTTCTGTTGTGATAATAGTATCCATTGAAACATCTCCTTTCGATGCTTCTATGTTACAGCACCAACCTGACATCTACATTCCCGCCTCCTTACTTTTACCTTACTTTTTTTCAAGACTGCACGCAAAACTGACGTACTATGTTATAATGTCCTCGTTGGAGGTATGGCTATGGACAATTCATTTTTAAACAGGAAAAAGCTTCTGCTTGTTGATGACGAGCCGGACTTACTTAAAATGGTAACTGCCATTCTAAAGGATGATGGCTTTGAAAATATCATTACCGCTGCCTCCGTCAGGGAAGGCATTGCAGCTGCCGAAAAGGAACAACCTGATCTGGCAGTTCTGGATGTCATGCTGCCGGATGGGGACGGATTTTCCTTAATGCAGCAGATCCGTTTATTTACCGATGTGCCGGTCATTTTCCTGACGGCAAAGGATGAGGCGGCGGATAAGCTGGCCGGGCTGGGCCTCGGTGCGGACGATTATATCGCAAAGCCTTTTCTCCCGCAGGAATTGCTGTTGCGTATTTATGCGGTTTTGCGCCGGTGTTATAAAGAAGACGCAGTGCTTATAAAGCTGGACGGATGCACGGTTGACTTCAGCCGGGCTGAGGTCCAAAAGGCCGGTGAGATTATCCCATTGACCGCAAAGGAGCATACCTTATTGGAAACCCTCGCAAGAAACGAGGGGAAGATCGTCACGGTAGACGCACTGTGCGAAGCACTTTGGGGCGAAAATCCTTTTGGCTATGAAAACAGCCTGAATGCCCATGTGCGGCGTATCCGGGAAAAAATTGAAGCGGACCCGTCAAAGCCGGTTTCTCTTATCACAATAAAAGGACTGGGTTATAAGCTGAATACAAGGAAGTGATGCCATGAAATCATTTGCAAAATATATTTCAAAATGCCTGATCTCTTTTGCAGCCGTTATTCTGGCGCTGCTTTTTATCAATGTAATTACCTTTGGGTTGACATTTGGCACTGCATTGACAAAAGATTACGGGGAAACTTCCCCGCAGAATTTATTAAAAGAAACCGCTGAGGCCTGCACAGAAGATGGAATATCCGAAGAAGCTGCTCAAAAGCTGAAGCGAAATCATATATGGGCTATGTTCTTAAATCAGGAGGGCAGATGTGTATGGTCTGCCGATGTACCGGAGGTAATTCCGGATTCCTATACCATTCAGGATGTGGCCGTATTTTCCAAGGGCTATCTTGCCGATTATCCCGTTTTCATTTGGAACACCGAAGACGGCATGCTGGTATTGGGTTATCCAAAAGACAGCTACACAAAACTTACCGGTAATTATTTTTCGATACAGGCAATGCAGCTTCTGCCGCTTTATGTGACGGGTATGCTGGTAATAGACTGTCTGATTTTATTTGCTGCCTACTATCTGTCCAACCGGAAGATCATGAAGAACACGGAGCCAATCATTTCTTCCATCAAAACGCTTTCTGACGGCAAGCCGGTTTCCCTCTCCATCAGCGGGGAACTGTC
Organism: Clostridium sp. Marseille-P2415; assembly: GCF_900155545.1. Lineage (GTDB taxonomy): Bacteria > Bacillota > Clostridia > Lachnospirales > Lachnospiraceae > Lacrimispora. The sequence goes on along the minus strand of NZ_LT732526.1, from coordinate 3,965,992 downwards.
TGAGGTAGCGGACAGCGTGAACAAAGCCTCCCGGATACTCAGCAGGCAGAACGAGGCGCGTGCCAACTGGATCAGCGGCGTTTCCCATGACATCCGAACGCCGCTTTCCATGATAATGGGATATGCGGACCGCATTATGTGTGATGAAGCTTCAAGCAATTCGGTCAAAGAACAGGCTGAAATCGTGAGGAGGCAAAGCGCCAAAATCAAAGATCTGGTCCAGGACTTAAATTTAGTGTCCAGGCTGGAATATGACATGCAGCCAATCAATAAAACCCGGGTGCGTCTTCGTTCCTTGATACGCTCATATGTGGCAGAACTGCTGAATGGAGGTATATCAGACGCCTATTCCATAGAACTTTTAATAGCGCCTGCTGCCGAATCAGTCATATTCGAATGTGACGCCCGGCTGATTACACGGGCAATCGCTAATTTAGTACAGAACAGTATTCGTCATAACCCGAAAGGGTGTGATATGAAGCTGCTTCTGGATGATGCGGTAACCTCTTTTTCCATCACTGTTGCAGATAACGGTGTAGGGCTTTCGGCTGAAAAGTTACGGGAGTTGGAAGAAAAACCGCACTACATGGAAAGTACGGATGAACGCTTAGACTTGCGCCATGGCTTGGGGCTTATACTTGTCCGGCAGATCGTGGAGACTCACGACGGTACAATGCAAATAGAAAGCAAAGCGCAACAAGGATATAAGACCGTTTTGACATTTCCAAAAACAGTCACTTAATTGGATGACAGTTGCGGATATAACAATATAAGCGGCAATGGAAAAGGGATAGCTGACAAAAAGTGTGCAGCCAAAAATGAATGAAAAGCTTATTTCTCACTCATTTTTGGCTGCATACTTTTTTATTAACAGCTTCATTCCGGAATGACCGTGATTTTCCTGATTTTTAATAGGGAAAACTTACATGGTAACGGGGGAAAAGTTACAAGCTCCAATTATGCTTTAAAATAAGTGCTATTATGTAACTATAGTCCTATTTGAGTAGAGGAGAAGGAGGAAATTTCATGAGAAACGATATTCTTGAACTGACAAATCCGATGGAAGAAAAAGAATTGGAGCAGATTTTGGGCGGCGGCAATGGTGTAATCAAAACGATCAGCCATGAATGCGCAATGAATACATGGCAGTTTATTTTTACATGCTGCTCATAATTAAAGGAGGAAAAACCATGAGAAATGATATCCTTGAACTGACAAATCCGATGGAAGAAAAAGAGCTGGAGCAGATTTTGGGCGGCGGTAATGGTGTAATCAAAACGATCAGCCATGAATGTGCAATGAATACATGGCAGTTTATTTTTACATGTTGCTCATAATACAATAAAACTTTATTAATGTTCTCAAATAGGATTTATTAACAGGCCGCTTAGATTACATATTTTTCTAAGCGGCCTATGTGATAAATATAGTGTCTTGAGAGAGATCTATAAAAATTCAGAAGAATAACAATGTCGGATATTACCGGAGGGACAATATGGATAAAAAATTTGGCAGATTATATATTGAATATATTTTTAAATATATTATCAGGGAAATAGAAGAAAAGGAAAACCTGGACTTTCATATAAAAGAATACCCGTATTTGAAGGACCTGATTGAGAAAGAGATATTTAAAAGATGTTTTAAATCTTTACTTTATTGTATGAATGTAAGCCGGGTGGAAGGTCATTTGACAGGTGATACACCGGAAAACCGTTATCTTTGGTTTTGCAATGACCAATATTCGATTGATGCGATGGAAAAGATGTTTCCGTCTATGAGAACACAGTTATATGAAGAAGTAGAGGGAAAATGTAAATATATTTTAGAAGTAATAAACTTATTTCAAAGAAATAAACGGACTGTTTGCCAATATTTTTTTCATACGGAATCGGAAGATATTATAAACATTACAAATTCCGGGGATTGGCATAATGATAAGTGTGTATTGGTTATAACTTTTGCATCCGGTAAAAAATTAGTTTTCAAGCCTACAAAAGGAGATAACTTAAATTTCCTAAAAGGAGTAATCAGTTACTTTTTCGAAGATGAATATACCAGGCAGTATGACTGCATATGCGAAAGCGAGGGAACATGGGTAAAATTTGTTGAATATGAGGAAATGTCTGATAAAAACGGAATAAATCAATTCTATATCAATTATGGAAAACTCCTGTTCATTGCATATTTATCAGGCATGAACGATATGCATTATGAAAACTTGATCGCACATGGTAAATATCCTGTGATTACAGATGTTGAAACAATTTTTTCTTCCTATTTGTTTTTTGATACGCACAAATTCGAATACGATGCACAGTATAAGGCGGTACAAAGACTATTATATGGGGTAATGGCCACTGGTTTAATCCCAATATTTTCTATGACAGAGTATTTCGGAGGTGATGTAAGCTGTTTATCGAATAAAGGGATAAAAATCACTGCTGAAAAAGTTAAAAACGAATATCGGGATGATATGTGCATTTATACTGAGCCAAAATTGATTACACAATATAATCATTTGCCAAATAAGGAAACGGACCCATTACTCTACGGAGACCAGATAATGAAAGGGTTTGAACAGGCTGAGGATATATTCAGAAAGAAAAAAGGCGACATCTTGAATTACATTCTGGATAACCTAAATAAGATTGAAGCACGTATTATTCTTAATATGACTAAGGGATATTCACAAATAGTAAGAATTAAGAGTGACCCTAAGTATCGGTATGAACCGGAATTATTTAAAGGATTGCTGGAAAATTTGAAGAGAAGCAATCAGTTTAATCAGGACGTTTATATGTATGAGGTAAATGAATTATGCAAGAGCAATATTCCCAGTTTTTATTGGAATATGCATTTAAACTATGTATACGGATATCATGGCAGCATGCAAAAAAAGATATTGGACATGCATGAGTTCAGTTTGAAGAAAATATACGATATTTTGGAATATCAGACAAATCCCCAAATGTTAGCGAAGCAAAAAAAGCTGATCAGTGAATCAATAACATCGAGTATCGCTTTGGGGATCGAATATAAGGATATGGATGCAAGTGTAAAAAAAGAAACACTTTCAGAGAATCATAAATCACTGAGAAAAAATATTGATGACAACCGGATTGTCGGAGATGACGGTACCATCAGCTGGATCGGTCTTATGGTAAACGATAAGGAACAATTGGAGTATGCCATATTAGATTGGTCTTTATATTCCGGACTGGTGGGAATCGGTTATATGTATCTTGCTGAATACTTGAATCATAAGGATACATTTACAAAAACGATTTTAGAGAAGATTTATGATACAGTTAAAACGGCTTATCATATCGGAATATTCAATGATTACAATATTTCTTATTTCTGCGGCTTGTCAGGGATATATGCATTTATGACTAAAATGAAGGAAACCGGGATCATAAATAATGATGAGGCAGACCTTTACATTACCAATATCAAAGAGCTGATCAAAAAGAATATATCAAAAACAAATTGTTATGATACTTTATCGGGTCTGCACTCCGCCGTCATATATTTTTTTGCCAGGCATGAAACAGACGAATTTGCAAGAGAAATGCTCCCTGTATTAACGAAATATTTTATGTCTGATTATGATGGAAATGTTATGGATAAAACTTTTAATTATGCCAGTTTCGCACATGGATATTCAGGTATTCTGACATCGGTCATGTGTATGAACCGGATTGAAAAACGGGAAGAGCTGGTGACATTGGCAAAAGAATTGTGGGAAAAGGAACACAGATTATATACAGGAAAGTATATGTGGAGGGATTTAAGGAACAGTAAGGAGACATATTCTCATTTTTGGTGCCATGGTTCCTGTGGAATCATGTATTCCCGCCTGATATGGAAAAAATGGAACTTTATGAGTGATGGGATCATCGGAATGAGTGCAGCAGAACTGGATAAAATGCTGGTTCAATATAGAGAAATAGTGGAAAGTAAAGTATTAAATTCGCAAAACTATTCTTTATGTCATGGCAATTTTGCTTTTATCGATTTCCTGCTTTCGTATGATAAAATATTCGGAAGAAAACCTGAAAAGGAAATGTACATAATTGAAACAATGGGTGAGGCAGCAAAACAGGGATATAGCTGTGTAGGAGCTCCCGGAGCGATCAATGCGATTGGATTTATGGTGGGAGAATCCGGAATACAATATTTGCTGAACCGTTGTGAAAATATAAAATTGCCTTCTGTATTGGCAATAGAAAGTATATAGGGAGGTGGCGATTCACGTGAAAGTTATATTGCAGACAAATCAATCTGATTGTCTTCTTGCATGTGCAGCGATGATCATGGATACATTTAAGTGCAGAATTCCAGTTTACCGGTTGGTGGAAAAGGTAGAATTGTCAATGGCCGGAAGTAATGTTCTGCAGTTAAAAGAAGCGTTGGGAGAATATGGCTTTTCCGTAGAAGGTTATAAAGTTGAGAGTAAAAACTTCAACCAATCCATTTTACCTATCATAGCATATGTAAATAACGGCCATTTTATTATTATCAATAAAGTAACAAAAAACAAATTAATAGGAATTGATCCGGCTATCGGAAGAATTGCTTATTCTCATTCAGAATTTAACAGCATCTATAGCGGTGTTGTCATAAAAATTTCGAAGGCAAGAAAAGATGTAAAAAATGTGGTGGTAAAGCAGCGGGAAATCTTAGGATTTTTAAAAAATAATAAATTAATAAAAATTTTACTGGGATTATTGATAACTTCAATTTTTACTCAAATTGTGGCTATGAGCTATTCCTATATGTATTCTGCAGTGGGGAAAGACAATTCTTATTTCAATCTGATTTCAGTATTAATTGCCGCAGTTGCTCTATTAGGAGCAGGCAGTATGATCCAGGGAGGCTTAACAAAAAAATTTAATATTTTATATGAACAAATATACGGAAACAGGTTAGTTGATAAACTGATCGATAAGAGCTACAAGTTTTTTACGTTTAGAAGCAACGGTGACTTATTATACCGCATCAACGCAAGGGGGATGATTAAAGACGCATTGCTGTTCAAGATAGTCCCCTCTTTTATAGCACTATGTACGATTATTGTAGTGCAGGTAGTTTTGTCCTGGGAAAATCTATTTTTGGGCGGACTTTTTTTGACAGCTAATATTTTATATCTGGTGTCCTATATAGGCATTAGTAAAGTAATCTATATGGAGAGCAATAAGTATACACAAAAAGTGATTAAGCTCAATACAACAAGCGAAAATATAATCAGGACGATTTCCACAATTAAGGTTTTGGATGTAAACAATGTTTTCGCGCAAAGATGGCATAGGGAAAATGAAGAGCAGACAGAGCGTTACGGTCAGTTGGTCATTTTGCAAAGCATTCAAAATGTATTGACTAATATATATACATATGTTGTTCCAATCGCAATCAGTATCATTAACATAGTTTATAACAGAAATACGGATGTTTTCAGCCAAATGGCACTATTGCCGCTGCTGTATTTAGTAGTCCAGAATGTAGTAACCATCGGGCAGGCTTTTAATTCTTTATATACGGTTTTGCCAAATATAGATAAGACAAATGAATTACTGGATGAGAACTTCATGCAGGACAAGGAGCGAACAGTTTCCGATTTGGATCATGAGGAAGAAATATCTGTTCGAAATATGTCTTATTATTACGGGAATTTTAAATGTCTGGAAAATGTTAATTTACAGATCAAGAAGGGCAAAAAGTATGCGGTTATCGGAATATCCGGAAGCGGAAAATCTACATTATTAAAGGTTTTAGCAAATCTTTTTAATGATTATAAAGGTGAAGTGGTATTTGATTCTGCTAATACGGATAAACCAATATATCTTGACCAGGACACTTCCATTCTGGATAGCAGTATATTGGAAAATGTATTATTTGGCCAGCAATGTACGAATGAAAGGCTGGCCAGTGTCAGCGAAGCAACAGGGTTAGAGGATATTATCAGCAGACAGCCGCAAATGTGGGCAACAGAGATATCAAAAGGAAAAAACCTGTCCCGCGGACAGGAACAGAGGATTTGTCTGGCAAGATGCCTGATCAAAGATGCCAGGATATATTTACTGGATGAAGCGACAAGTAATATTGATATTATTGATGAAGAAAAGATTATGAATAACCTGATCGGTCCAAACGGTATTTTAAAAAATAAGACTGTGTTTATTTCCACACACAAATTAAGTATGATAAATTATGTTGATGAGGTGATATATATAGAGAAAGGGACTGCATATCAGGGAAAGCATGAGCAGCTCTTACAAAAGTTTCCTTCTTATGAAAACTTTTTTGAATGAAAAAAACATCTTTTATAACTGATCCTGTTTTAATATTAAGGCATGTTGATGTTAAGTATTTACAATAACATACGGATATTGCTAAAAGCTTGGTAAATTTCTTGTAGAATGTTACCGGGCTTTTTTATATTGTAGTGAAGAGTTGTTATGTGTGTTTCTTTTTGAGGTATTTATAAATTTTTATTTACATTATGTAAATAAATATTAATTTGATGACATTATTATAGCCATATGTTACACTCATGATAAAATCTGAAGCATTTTTATGTTGATAATGTTTACAACTTATCACATGAGTGAGTATTCCGTTACAGAATTATGCTGAAGAATAGGTAAATCACTCATATTGTAAGTATTTTAATACCTGTAATATTTGTAAACATATCCTTTAAAATTAGGTAAAATAATACAGGAAAGGAATGATTACAACATGGCAGAAAACCGTATCCGCGAACTGCGGAAGAACCACAACCTATCCCAAGAGGCTTTTTCCGTAATAATCGACACTACCCAGCAGACGGTCAGCCGCCTGGAGAACGGTGCCCATGACATACCATCCGACCTTCTCATAGAGATGGCAGGATTCTTCAATGTTACTACGGATTACATTCTCGGGATTTCCGATGTAAAGCGCGATCTCAAAGGACAGATTCGCATGAACCGGGAGATGGACCAGTGCTATGACATCGTGCTCCGGTACTTAAACCTGTCCGATATAAACCAAAAAACCTTCCGGGTCATTCTGGAGCGTCTGGAGCAGGCACAAAGGGAAAGCAATGAGACACAGAAAAACAGCAGGATGAAAGAAGATGGGAAAAATGCTCAGAATAGCGATATGTGATGATGACACCGCATTTGCCGTCAGCCTGGAAAATGCAGTTATACAAGAGGGCCGGTGCATGGGAATCCAGGCGGAAACAAACGTGTTCTCCGACGGGGAAACTCTGCTGGCAAGTATGCGGTATGGATACCGTTATGAGATGATTTTTATTGATATAGAAATGGAACATGTAAACGGGATCGATGCGGCACGCTGCATCAGGGAAATAGACCGGTCCGTGCTGATCATCTACGTATCAGGATACGACCAGTATTTAAAAGAACTGTTTGAGGTGGAGCCATTCCGGTTCCTCTCCAAGCCGCTGGACCGGGACCGGTTCCGCCGTTACTTCCGGGAAGCCTGTCAGCGCATCTGGGAATCGGATGCCTTCTACCAGTTTACATTCAACAAGGAAATACGCAAGGTGGCGCTTAAGGATGTCGTGTATTTCGAGAGCCATAACCGGGTGGTTCACATTTTTCTGGGAGACGGTTCCAGTGAGCAGTTCTACGGGAAACTAAATGACGTGGAAAACAGCCTGGCGAATAGCCGGAAGTCTTTCCTGCGAATACATCAGTCCTTTCTGGTAAACTACGATTACATAAAAAAGATGAATTTCTCCAGTATTATCGTCCTCTTATGCGGGAAAGAAATGGAACTGAAGATCAGCGAGGACAGACAGAAAACCGTCCGGTACCGCCTGTGCGAGATCGCCAAAGGAAAGGCGGTGGTGGAGTGACAGGATAATCAACAGCGGTCCAGCAGGGTACAAACGGGGAAAATGACATGCTGTATCGGTATTTTGACGTGCAGCAAAAAAATGGGGAAAAATAGTGTATTCTTTTAAGTAGTAATACTTTAAGTATTTGTTGCCCATAACAGAAAACAACGGTAATTGTGCAAGTACTGATACAATGGTACTTAACTGAAAAAGGAGGTAATATATATCATGATGAAAGAAGAAAAGAACTTAGTAGCAGCAATAATGGAAAAGGTTGCACGCAAATCCGTAGAAATGGCCGCTGACAGCAGATGTATGTATGTTTTACACCAGCCTAAACAGCCGGAGGGCGTAAAAAACTTAAAAAAGTAAATCGGTGATTGTAATGTCATTCTACCAAGTACCTTTTTGCGTCAAAAAACAGGGATGCAAAAGGGTACTTTTATTTTGGGTTTGATACAATCCTCTGTCAATATGTAGAAATATAATCAATAATGATCCTGCAGATCATATAAAGTGCTATTCTTGAAGAAACTTCAAATTCTTTGATCGCCTGATGAGAATGTTTATATCCTACAAGAGAATGCTTACTGTATGTAATTAATTTTGACTTTTCATTGCAGCAGCAGGAAATCACACAATTCCCCTTTTGACAGGCGGTTACAGCCGCTGAAACCAACTCCGGCGTTTCCCCATTTAAAGACAAAATAAAGAGAATATCCTGCTCTTTTAATTTTGACGCCTTTACCTGCATGATATTGGGATCATCCGTAAAAAAAACATCATAATCAAGAAGCCGCAGCTTTAATGAAAATTCCTGACCTACATAAGTCGTCAGCCCCCTGGCAAAAACAGAGATCTGGCGTGCAGCATCTAAACATTTAATAACTGCCAAAATATCCGTCAATGATATTCGCTCATGTACTGCCTGCGCCTCGATCAGGGTTTTATTAAAAAGCTCGTTCATACTTTGGATCTCTTCACTCTTGGCCTTATTGCCGGAGCGGTACCTTAATTCATTAAAACCATTCAGCCCGCATTTTCGTATTGCCCTTGAAACCGTTGACGGTGATGAATAGGTCTCAAATGCAATATCTACAATAGACATTTCGGGAAGAGTGTCCTCATGGCTATTGATAAAATGAATGATTTCAAGCTCCGTCTTTGTTAACTTCTCTATTATGTCAGTACCAATTGAAATAATCATGAAAATTCCTCCCAGCTTCTTTTTATCAGGCAGTCTGTAACTTCTATTATGCCGAAAATAATCAGAAAAATGAACCAGTGAGACTTCTCCGCACAGTCTGACAAAATACAGTTTTTCATGTTTCTTCCATTTGTCGCATTACTGCTACTTAAGTGTCAAAAAAATATATGATTTTAGTCGCGTTTACGCTACTGCATGATATAATCATAGCTCATTAAAAAGAAAAAGTCAACATAAAAACAGCAAATTTGCGCTCATATATGTTGCATTTTTGCAACATTAATGCTATTATACAATCAGGAGGTAGGAAAATGTCAATGACCGGACAAAGAATAAAAGAAAGAAGAAAACAATTGGATATGAGCGCAGACGATGTAGCAAGCCAATTGAGCGTTTCAAGATCTACTATTTTCAGATATGAAAATGGGCAAATAGAAAAAATCCCTGCAAATGTTTTAGAAAAATTAGCTGAAATTTTAAAAACGACTCCTGCTTATTTAATGGATTGGGAAAATGATTTTAATAATATGAATATTTATTCTCCTGCTTGGCAGGGAGAATCTGTTAAAGATGGCGGAATAATAATAAAAGAAGCGGATGACGACAGCTACCGGATCGATGAAAGATTCCTGTCCATTGGTCAAAGAGTTCTATCAGGCGAAAGAGATAAGATAGCCGCAATGATACAAATCTATTTAACACTGACTGATTTAGGAAAAAAGAAAGCTTATGATTATATCATAGACTTATCTGAGCAGCCAAAATATATGAAACAGCCTGACCCGCTCAATCCGCAAACCGCCTATAAACAAACCGATATTGATAAAACCGGAAAATGAAATAGAATTTGAGCCGCTGATTCTCAGCGGCTCACTACTGCTTTATTTTCTGACGGCATTTCAGAAAATACTCATGAAAACTTTTCAAAATTCGAACAATAACGTAATAGTATAACGGTATGTCCTTGATTCTCCGGGCTTCAGAAGCATCACATTTCTTTTATCTTCAAATAACTCCCCCTCATCATTGCAGGTAGAAAGGCCGCACCATGGCTCCATGGCAACAAACGCTCCGCCGGAAGTCGACCAAAGGATCAAATATGGAAAATCACAAAACTCCAACTCTATGCCATGTGTTTTATCCTTATGGATAAGTTTTACTCTTCTTGAATGGAGATGATCTAAAATGACAGCGTCTTGATCAAATAATTCATTTGTTAAGTTTAAAACCTTTTGCTTCTTTAAGAAATTTTTTCTCCTGCCCAGATCTATTAACCCGGTTTCCGTAACAGGAGTTGGTATTGTACAGGTTTCTTCATGTTCAAACTCAATCAGATAATCCTCAAATTTCGCTGATTCATCGATCGGACAGCAAAATCCGGGATGTCCGCCGATAAAAAACGGCATATCCTCTTTACCGGTATTCGTAACAATATATCTGGTTTCAACAGACGCTCCTGAAAGTTCATACCGGATCACCAAAGAAAATGGAAATGGGTAAGACTCCAGTGTTTTTTCATTACTCACCAGCGTAAACTGAGCTTTTTCTTCTACCGCAAAATCACAGGTAAATGGCATTTTCCGCGCAAAACCATGACGGAGCAATTTTACAGTTTTCCCATTCCTTAACCCCGCCTGATCATTCCGTAAACTCCCACATATCGGGAAAAGCACCGGGGCATGGCCTCCCCAGTGATCGGGATGTCCCTGCCAGATGTATTCTCTCCCACTTTTATCCTTTATGGATATTAGTTCTCCACCTGTTTCACGGATATCCGCAGACAAAATAAAATTACTGATTTCATGTACCATTTACGATTTTCCTTTAACCCTTTCCTGCACAGCCGCAGATATACATTTTATCCATTACGAACTGTTTTACTTTATGTATCCCTGCAGCACCGTATTTTTTTGGATCTATTGTATCCGGTGCCTGACAAAGCACTTCTTTTACACCTTCGCTATAAGCAATCCGCAGTTCTGTTGCATAATTTACCTTGCAGATACCACGGGATATGGCCTTCTTTACCATTTCGTCCGGCACTCCTGATGCTCCGTGAAGCACCAGGGGCACGGAAACTGCCCTGGCAATTTCAGACAACCGGTCTAAATCCAGTTTAGGTTCTCCCCGATACAGGCCATGGGCGGTTCCAATGGCAACAGCAAGAGAACTGACTCCGGTTTTTTCAGTAAATTCTCCTGCCTCCTCCGGATCGGTATAGGCGCTCCCCTCACCTCCGTCCAGATCATCTTCCTTTCCACCCACTTTACCAAGCTCTGCTTCCACCGGAATATCAGAAGGCGCACAAGCATCGACAACTCTCTTTGATAATTCCAGATTCGCCTCATAAGGTTCCTGTGATCCGTCGATCATAATTGAAGTATAACCTGTACGAAGAGCCATCATCGCCATTTCAAAGCTGGAGCCATGATCTAAATGCATGGCAACCGGAACAGAAACTTTTTCTGCTGCTGCCTTTCCATTCGCCAGATAGTACTCAAGTCCTGCATACTTCACAGTAGAAGGTGTTGTCTGTAAAATAACCGGCGCATTCAGTTCCTCTGCCGCCTGAATGACTGCCATAACCATTTCCATATTTTCCACATTAAAAGCTCCGACAGCATAATGACCCTTCTGAGCATCTAAAAGCATTTGTTTCGTTGTCACAAAAGGCATAGTCTTCCCTTCCTTCTTATAATCTTTTTACGGTTACTCTCCCCAGGATTTTATCTAAGTCAGCCGGATCAAAATATCCGGTCTTCATTGACAGTGCATTTGCTGCGGAAACGGCTGCCGAGTAGGCCAGGCAGTCTTCTGGTTTTTCTTTGCGGTACAACGCTGCTGCAAAAGCTGCTACCATAGAATCGCCGCAGCCAACGGTATTGACTGCATGAATTTTTTCCGGCTTTCCATGAAAGCAGCCGTCATCACAGATTAAAAGTGCGCCATCTGCTCCCAGAGAAATTACGACATACCGGATATTCAATTTTCGAAGTTTATTTCCGCTTTCTATCAGGTCCTGTATGGAATTCAGTTTACTGCCGGACAGTTCTTCCAGTTCAGCCTGATTCGGCTTTACAAAATCAGGTTCTGCTGTTATTCCTTCCTTTAAAAAGCTGCCGCTGGTATCAAGAAAAACAGTTTTTTTGTATTCCCTGGCAATTCGTATCAGCTTTCCATAGATATCAGAAGGAAATCCTTTGGGAACACTGCCTGACAAGATAATCATACTGCTTTCCTGAATCGTGTAACGGAAAAAATCAAAAAAAGCTTCCTGTTCTGATTCCGTAACCTCACAGCCTGGTTCTAAAAATTCGGTAGAGGAACCATCCTCTGCCAAAACATTGATACAGCTTCTTGTCTCTCCGCTTATGCGAAAAAAATCATGTGCAATTCCATCCTGTGTCAGTAGGTTTAACAGATAATCGCCATTGCAGCCTCCCACGATTCCGGTGGCTTTCACCGGAACACCGCATAAGTTTATCACACGGGCCGCATTCAGTCCTTTTCCCCCTGCACTGTTTCTTAAGCCGGATACCCGCATTACGGTTCCCGGATTTAAAAAACCTTTTATCTGATATGCTTTATCAATGGATGCGTTCAAAGTTACTGTTGTTATCATCAGCGCTCCGCTACCTTTCACTGTCAATTAAAATTTTTCCCTTTACTGCTCCCGGTGTCCGGTACATTTCAAATGCAGAGGCAATTTCACTAAGAGGTATTACCTTGAAAATCAGAGAAGGAGAAAATTTCAACTGCCCGGTTTTAAAATAATGTGCGGTCAGTTCCCACTCCTTACCTGGAAATGGCGGGCTGTAAGACATCCATGATCCTGTCAGATGAAATTCCTTCCGGTTTAAATTCTCCCACTCCTTCACAGAAAAAGTCAACTCGTTGGTTGGTGTTCCAATGAGACCCACTTTCCCTTTATTCCCTGCCAGTTCGAACGCCATTTTAATCGTTGCCGTATTCCCGGCAGTTTCAAAGATATATTGATAGCCTTTCCCATTGGTGTAATCCATCGCCTGTTTCATGAAATCCGAAGTTTTTGTATTCACCGTTTCATCTGCTCCAAGTCTTTTAGCCAGATCAAGCCTCTCTTCACTGATATCAAAAACGGCCACTTTTGCCGCACCAAAAATTTTAGCCCACTGCATTGCAAACAATCCAATGGTTCCTCCGCCGAGAACCGCTACGGTTCCTCCTCCTTTGTAACCGGTACAGGTCAGACCGTGAAGCGCTACGGTGGAGGGTTCAAATAAAGCTCCCTGTTCAAATGTAACCTCATCACTGAATTTGACCGCATTTTTTTCCGGAACTGCTATATATTCAGCAAAACTTCCATATTCTCTAGAACCGATAAAACTATAGTTTTTACATAGAGAATAATTTCCTTTCTGACAATCTTCACAAGACAGACAGGGAACCAGAGGAACACCTGCCACACGGTCTCCTGCGAATACTGAATGCACGCCTTTCCCTACGGCTTCAACGGTACCGGAAAATTCATGTCCCAGTACATTCGGATAAAAATGGCAGGCATTACCATTTACTCTCGGGATATCCGAACCACAGATACCGGTATACTTTACCTTAATCAAAACCTGCCCGGCTTTCGCCTGAGGTGTTGGAATTTCTTCATAACGGATATCTTTCTTTGCATGAACGACTCCTGCTTTCATATACGCTCCTTTCTGAATTTGGGGCGCAGAAATACCGCAGAGCGCTTTCTGCCCTCCCCCAATTTTAATTATTTAGCTGTAAATTGCTGATATAGTTCAGATATTACTATTTGACATTTAATTCCTGCTGGCGTTTCTTAGAAAGCATAACAGCAAAAGCAAGACTTACCGCATAAATGACAGCTACTATGATAAGACCAGGAATATTCTTCTGTGCAAAAATCTGTGTATAGATATAGGTAATCGGACAACCGCCCTGATCCAGAGCAGCAACTAAGTTTGCACCGTCTGTAGAATTGGTGGTTTGAGCCAGTTTCGTAACCCAGGGAATTGTCTCATTGGCAACCCAAATGGTAAAGAACATAATGACACTTCCGGATATAATTGAGCGGAACAGGTTCCCTTTATGTACAGCAACTGCAATTGCGATAAAAAATCCAATGGTTGCCAGATCGCCAAATGGAAGAATGGCATTTCCGGGAACAATGACCGCAATCAAAATGGTAAGAGGGATAAAAATAAGTCCCGTTGTTACTACCTGAGGATCTCCCAGGAGAATTGCCGGATCTAATCCGATATAGAAATCAGAACTTCCGAATTTTTTAGACAATAACTCTTTCGCTCTTTCTGATAAAGGCATGAGACCTTCCATAATGCACTTTACGACCTTTGGCATCAAAACCATAACTGCGGACATCTTAATCCCGAGCGGCAAAGCTTCCTGCGGACCATATCCCGCCAGAAATCCAACACCGGCACCAAGGATCCCGCCAATTACGATCGGTTCGGCTAAAACACCTGCCTTTTCCTGCAGCGAATCAGCAGAAATATCAATATCCTTAATTACAGGTATTTTATCCAAAATGAAGTCAATGACGCAGGCAACAGGTGCCATATATGCAGAAGTACCGTGCGGTACTGTGAGTCCATCCAGTTCAAAGTAATCAGACATCAAAGGAGCCCATAAATCTCCAAACTTATAGGCAATGGCAGCATGAACCATTACACCTGCAATACCAATTGCGAAATTACCGGTCACTGCGTAAGCAATGGCGCCTGTGAAGGTCATATGCCATATATTCCATATGTCAATATTCACTGTCTTTGTCATTTTTAACGCTAACATTATAAGATTTACTCCAATTGCGACCGGAATTGCAACGGTTGCAATGCTGGAAGCCCAAGTCATCGGAGATGCTCCCGGCCATCCGATATCTACCACACTTAACGTCAGGCCAAAATTTTGTGACATTGCCTGAGCTGCCGGCCCTAATTGTGCATTCATCATATCAACGATCAGCGAAAGTCCTACAAATCCCACACCGATCATTAATCCGGAACGAATTGCTTTTCCGATTTTCACACCTACACATACACTTAAAACAGCAATAACCACAGGCAGCATTACGGCTGCGCCCATATCAATGATGTAATTAATGATATCACCAAATATCCCCATATTAATACCCCTCCTTCTAAGAATCCAGCCCCTTTAATACCTCCAGAATTGCCTGCTCGGTTTTCTCAACCCCCACTCCTGAAATAAAAGGCATTCCTGTTAATAAAGGCACTCCATAGTCCCTTTTTACCTTTGAAGTCGTAACGATTAAATCTGCTCCCTCCAGATAGGATTCAATTTCAGATATGCGTATCTGGCAGATCTCAACATCAATTCCGTTCTTTTTACATAAATCCACGACCTTATTTGCTGCAATCGTAGAAGTCGCGACTGCCCCACCGCATGCTACGATAACCTTCTTCCTCATTTAATGCATCTCCTTTTCCTTAATCGCATCAATCATCTGATCTTCTGATTCTGCATTCAAAAGTTTCATTAGTATGTCTTTATCCTGAATCACCGCCACAATACTTTGAAGCTTTGTCAAATGCTGTTCCGGATCATCAACAGCCAGCATGAATACCAATTTAACCTCCACTACCTCCTCGTCATTGCCCATTTGATGAAAAGGCACCTGCCTTTCTAATCTGGCAATCGCAATTTTACCATTGTTCACATGGTCAACCGCTGTATGAGGAATTGCAATTCCTATCATGCCCGTATCGATTCCTGTCGGAAATTCTTTTTCTCTTTTTTTCAGTGCTTCCACATAATCTGGTTTGCAATGTCCTGCTTTCACCAATGTTCCACCCAGAATATCCATGACTTCATCACTGCACCTTACATTTAAATCAAGAAAAATCAATTCCTTGTCTAATTCCTGCCACAGCATCTTCTCTCCTCCTTTCCTGTATTTTCCTTTCCGGCTAAATCATAACACCAAATATTGTCGAAAAACAGTCAAGGTTCTTTCACAATTTATGCAAGAAAGTATATTAGTTTATTTCTTTGCACAGATTATGAAAAAAAATATACAGTGAAAAAGGCGGATTCCAATGAACCGCCCTTTTCACTATATTTCCATCATATATTCATAGCGTTCTATGATACCAGCAACAGCCTCTGCATCAACCGCCTCACGAAGAGCCTTTTTGAATTCTTTATTCTGCAGCATATTTACCAGATGAAAAAATGCTTTTAGATGAGATTTTTGATCAACTGCCGACAGACAGCAGACAAATTCAACCGGATCAAACTCATCATCTCCGAACGGTATCGGTGTTTTCAAACGGATCAATGACATCCCAAGTTTCAAAGTCCCCATCTCAAGGCCCTCATGCGGAAATGCAAATCCTTCTGAAATGACAACATACGGCCCGTTTTCTTTAATGTTACGTATCATCGCATCAATATACCGCTCTTCTATGTATCCTTTTTTCAACAGCATTTCCGCGGACCGTTTTACCGCCTCCCTCCAGTCGGAGCATTCAACATCCAAAGCAACAAAATCCGCAGTCAATAAATGATGAAGATATGGAGAAAAAACATCTCCCGTATCTTTTTCTCCAAGATAATTTTCCAGGCAAAGCTTTATCTCTTCCATACACGGCTTTCCGGCTTCTGACAGATATTTATGGATCACAGGCTTAACCGTTTTTATGATGCCGTTAACCGTTATCTCTTTTTTTTCTTTACGAATTGGTAAATGCCTGCTGTTTCTTATGGTATCTATCTTACTGCCCACACGAATATAATCTTCATCATTGAGAAGGGGGCTGATAACAATATGCTCTGTCTGACATTCTTTCAACGGAACCGTGGAAATAATCAAATCAGCCTGTTCCGGCGTAATCAGAACAGCTTCATGAGATGATACAATGTCTACCACCTTAAAGTTAAAATGCTTCTTTAACCTTGCAAGAAGCAGCTGAGAGGTTCCAATGCCTCCATTACAAGCCAAAACTACGTGAAATGCCACATCCTTATTCTTTTTTCTTTCTATGGCCGCGCAAATATGGATCGTGATATAGGCCAGTTCAATTTCCTCTATCTCTCTTTTTATATATGGCAAAAAGAGTCTGACATGTTTCTTTACCGCTGCCAGTACATCCCGGTTATTCTGAACAATATCCCGGAATGTATTGTTATGCGGCAGATAACTGGTTTTATTATGAAACATAGAGTGCAGATGATTGGATAAATTCTCATAGAAATCGTAGTCATCGCTTAAGTTAATATCCAGTTCTTCCGATACATTTTCAATTAACTTTCGGGTGAGAAGCTGAATTTTAATGGTATTCCGGTCTGTGAACTCCTTCTGTTTTAAATAGCGGACTTCTTCCAGCATTTTTCCCAGGAAAAAGATCTCATCTTCCGTAGAAGTAATATTGCAATATTGTGATATGTATTTCAGAATATCCTGTGCCATACGGTATCGTTTACCAATCGGACCATGTCCCAGCCGTTCCATATATTCCCCTTGTTTATTACGCTGTATCATAACCCGGATATAATCTGTTATCAACTGGTATGACTCCTCTGTCAGATGAGACCCATGAAGTTTTTCCTGCTCTGTAACAATTTTACGGATCGTAACCACATTCCCAGCCTGCAGGGAAAACCTTGCATTCCCTTTTTCATCCTTCGGCAAAAATATCTGCTCCTTTTGTATCAGACCAAGGATAAATTTTCTTTTCAAACTTTCCTTCCCCTGCACCCAAAGCCCTTTATTCGGGTATGAGATCAACTCCAAGTCCGCAGCCGCCAATATTTGTTTAATCAAATCCAAATCTTTGATAATCGTTGCCCTGCTCACATACAAATACTCTGCAATCATAGATAATGTAATATAATCAGAAGAAGAAACCAGAATGGAAGCGGCCAGAAAACTCCGTTCTTCTCTTGATAACTTATAAGAATACAGGTCCTGTCCCGGAATCAACTGTATTAATTGTCCAAAATCACTTTGCCGTATCACCCTCTCCCTATCAAACGAAATCGGATAAAGGCCGTTCTCAATCAATAATAAATTGATAGAATTGATATCATTACGCAATGTTCTTTTAGAAACATGATAATACTGGCTCAGTTGGTCCAAGCTGATTTTTCTGTCGGCTGTCAGATAATTGATAATCGAAACGATTCGCTGATTCATACTTCCCCCTTTTGTCGCATTATTGCTACTTATGTGCTAAAAAAAATACTGACAGCCTCCTCTTTGCTTAAATGTATTGTTTTCACTATGTTGTTCATTTCTTCTACAGTAAATGTGTTTCCTTTTCTTTTCATTTTGCGGTAAAACGTACATCGGCTCATCCCAATGGCGTCCGCCATCGCCTCCTGTGTAATCCCGGACTCCATAATCTTTCCTTTTAACATTTGTATATTCAAAAAATCCATCTCCCTTTTAGTCGCATTTATGCTACCTTGTAATATAAGAATAGCTCATTAAAAATAAAAAGTCAATATGAGAATGGCAAACTCGCGCCTGTATATGTTGCATTTACGCAACATCAGTGCTATGATACATTGAGGAGGTAGGAAAATGTCAATAACCGGTCAAAGAATCAAAGACAGAAGAAAACAATTAGATATGAGTGCAGACGATGTAGCAAGTCAATTAGGAGTTTCAAGATCTACTATTTTCAGATATGAAAATGGCCATATAGAAAAAGTCCCTGCAAATGTTTTAGAAAAACTGGCTGAGATATTAAAAACGACTCCTGCCTATTTGATGGGCTGGGAAGATGATTATACCGATTATAATAATCTATATATTGACGTCCCTGCATGGCAGAGAGGATCTTATAAAGTTGAAGATGGGATAATGATCAGAGAAACGGCTGACGGAAACTACCGGACAGACGAAAGATTGGGAACCATTGGACAAAGAGCCCTGCCAGACGACAGGGATAAGATAGCCGACATGGCAGAAGTGTATTTAACGCTGACTGATCTGGGAAAAAGGAAAGCTTATGATTATGTGATAGACTTATCGGAGCAATCAAAATACAGGAAACGGCCGGACCGCCTCAATCCACAAGCCGGCCATGAGGGAACCGATATTGAAGTATCCGACGAAATGAAATAGATAAAAGAAGCATACCTGTCAAGGTGGTACTCAGGCGCCTTTTACGGCACCCGCATTTCAGGGCGGAAGTCTCCATCTCCTGTAGACTCCCGTCCATCTTGTTTAATCACAATTACAGTCATCATCAACCCGCCGACGGCACGGAGCATTTTTGCACCCATCTCTGAAACCGGCCCAGTAAGCCTCTCTTTTTTCCCGTTCACACCGATTCCCTTCCCGATCACGGTTTCGGTCTCTGTCACAATTATCGTCACGGCCACGCCAACAATTATTCCCACTGTTATTATTACATCTATTATTCCAATTGCAACCGCAATTATTTCTGCAGCCCGAAAAACAGCTCATGTACGATACCTCTCTTTTTTATTATACAGTAGTATTATATGGGACAGATAGACGAGATGTGAATAACGGGAAAATCGGTACTACTCTGTTTTTCCGGACTGCTTAATAATCTGATCTGCGTATGTACTCAACCCTGCCACCAGAATCCCCTGGGTAATGGCCGTAAAAGCTGCCATAGCAATTTCCTGCTCTGTCTGAAAGCTGCTGGTAGCAAATACGTAAATACCACACAATACGATACCGGCTGCCCCATTGATAAGAGGGATATACTTATTTTTGATGGTCTGGCTCTGCTTGACTCCCTCTCCTAAAAAATACAGTACCACTGCCACTACAATCAGTTCCGGTTTAACATAATTAATGATCTGCTCCATATATGAATCCTCTCTTTCCGCCGGTTCCTCCGGCATTAATAATAACTTATCTTTCAATCCTGCAGCTGCATTATTTCCCCCAAGACGTGAAAGGTATCATAAATCCGTTTTATATTCCCTTAGCATATATAGGAAACAACCTTTATCCCGGCAATGAATATACAGCCATCTCCCAATTTCATGTTAACATACTGAATAACTTCATTCAATGGTTCTTGCCATTTTTTTCCAATTTTCATATTTTTTTCCGGGAACCTTAATATTTAATCATATATATTGCCAGCCTGATTCACGGGCCTTTGAATAAATCTTTCATTTGCCAATTACTGCTTCGCATTCCATCTTTTATATATTACATTTCCATTACATTAATGTTACAATAAGCTTGTTCCAAAGAAAACAAAAAAAATAAGGGAGGTTACGTATCATGACTTTTGACTTCAGCTCATGCGATTTAAGCGGTTTATTAGAATTAATTTCCCAGTTTTGCAAATAGTCTTTCACATTAAGTTAACCCTAGAGGTTAACCGTCAGACTGCAGACAAAATGGCACTAGGTTGCAAATCCTAGTGCCATTTTTCTTCGTTTCATTATATAAATATATTCATTTTCGCGAAACCCGGGAAAGATCTAAATCGTTTTTGCTATTTCAATTGCCGCTTCTGCTACAAGCCGCAAATGTTTACGAAGTAACGTCTGGCTCTTCTTTAAATTTCTGCTGCGAATTCCTTCAATAATAGCCTTATGTTCCTTAAATGTATCTTCTTTCCGTTTTGGATCAACAGAGCCGCATATGCTGATTCGCTCAATCTGCGTATTTAAATTATTCATGAAAGTAACCAGACGTTTACTTCCATTCTTTTCCACAATCAGATTATGCAGCCAGAGATCTGCCGCATGAATCTCATCCCAATTACCGGACTCATCAGCACTCACGAGCATTTTCTCAATATAGTCCAATTCCTGCTCCGTAATTCGATTAATGCTCTTTTCCAGGGCCCATGCTTCCAAAAGAGAACGCAATTCAAAAATTTCTTCCACATCATACGGTGTTAATGCCGCCACAAAGGTTCCATGTGAAGCATAGCTTATAACAACTCCCTCTGCTTCAAGATCTTTTAGTGCCTCTCTGATTGGAGTCCGGCTCATCTGCAAAATCTCCGAAATATCATTTTCCCTAATCGGTAATCCTGGCTTTAGCCTTCCTGATACGATTTCATTTCTGATATAATTATAAGCTTGATCTTTTCTTGACATATTTCTCCACCCTAACAGACACACTAAAATAAAAATACTGCTAAAATAAATTTGGCAACTACGGTAATCATACCATATCAGGAAACAAAACAAAAGCAAAGATTGATTCTTAATTTTATTTTTTATTCAATATACTTTTAGCCATTTTTCCCACTTTAGAATGAAAAGCGATATGGGTACACAGTTCATCTCCAATATTAAAATGGCGGACTCCGAGATCATAATACTCCTGCATTTCGCTTGCATCATTTAACAGAACGCACGGCTGAACTCCATATTTCAATGCAACTTTAATCATCTGATGATGAATCTGCTTCAGTTCTTCTTCATGCTCTTCCGGCTCCCAGCCAACATTCATCGCATAGTCATGCGGCCCAAAAGCAACCATATCAACACCTGGTACCTGTACAATTTTTTCGAGATTCTTCATGGCATCTTTTTTTTCAATCATAACCATCTTAACCACATCATTTACCTGTTTAACATAGTCAGCTACTTTCATTCTTCCAGATCCATTCATTCCAAAACGGCGGTTTGGACGGCCGAAAATACCTCCATCCGGTGCACTTGGGCAAATATCATACAGAGTTTTTCGTACTTCCTCCTCATTGTATAAATCAGCAAATAAAATACCATGAGCACCGGAAGCAATTGCTTTCTGGGCTACAAATGCCCGATTTTTACGATCAACTTTAACAACAGTAGCGCAGCCAAACAATTCGGAAGCTCTGCATATATTTTCCACATCCGCCTGTTCATAAGGTGAATATTCTCCATCAAACTGTACATAATCATACATTCCGCTGGAAGCCGCCATCTCAGCTATATACGGCCAGGTACTCTCTATTCTGGTACCAAGTGAAGGCTGATGATGATTCAGTGCCTCGCGTAACTTATTCGGTCTCTTCTCCATGATTATTCTCCTTTCTCATTTATACGATCATTCAAGTCCCCATGCAGCACAACTCTCGGCACCAAACTTATCAATAAAGTATTCCTGAACCGGCCTTACCGCATCTACAAATACCTGCCTCTGCTCATCCGTTAATTCCGTAATCGTAATCTTACCGCCGTCAAGATATTCCTGTTTGATTTTTTTATCATCATTGAGCATCTGTTCGCGGCCCCACTGCGCTGCCTCCTCAGCTTTTTCCTTTAACAATGTCTGAGCAGCTTCACTATATTTATTCCATGCTGCCTGATTTACAGTAATGAAGTTGCAGTCAAAGCTCCAGTTCCATTCCGTGATATAAGGCTGAACTTCATGGATATTATTAGAATAAATCGTCTGATATCCATTCTCTTCTCCGTCAATTGTACCTTGCTGAAGCGCTGTAAATACTTCGCCCCAGGACATCGCAATTGGATCTGCCCCTAAGTCTTTAAGCGTTTTCATATAAACTTCACCGTTTGGAACACGAATTTTCATATTCTTCAAATCTTCCGGACCGGTAACTTCTTTTTTACTGTTAGTAAGCTGACGCATGCCGTTATAGAAAGATCCAAGAGGCATGAGGCCTTTTTCAGCCATAAGCTTTGTATAATATTCTCCGCCGGTGCCATCGAGATACTTGGTTGCCTCATCATAATCTTTGAACAGGAACGGGATCTGATGAGTCAGAAACCTTTCATCAATATGGCCTAATGTAGAGCCTGAAGTAATCGCAATATCAAATACCCCCCCGGAAACCAGCATTTCAATCATCTTTGCCATACTGCTGCCGGTAAGCGATCCATCAGAAAAAACAGTTACTTTGATTTGTCCGCCTGATGCCTCATTCACGAGGTCTGCAAAATGCTGCGCAGTTACCGTATCCGCCCCCTGTTTTGTACCTATAGAAGCAATCTTAATATCCAGTTTCTCATAACCGGAACCACTGTTTGCAGAATTTCCTGCCGCTGTCGGTGAACCGGCGGATGAACCGCATCCAGCCAATAATCCGGCGGTTAATGAAACACCAAGTAATAAAGCAACGATTCTTTTCATAAAATTATCCCCTTTTTATATAGTTTTTCCATCTTAAGTTACTTAACCAGCAGCAAGGAAAGCTGAGGTACGTATGTAATAATGAACAATGCGATTATAGATGCAGCAATATAAGGGAACGCCGCCTTGCAAATCTGTTTCATGGAAACACGGCCGATATTGCAGCCCACATACAGGCAGACCCCCACAGGAGGTGTCGCATTTCCGATTGCCAGATTCATAACGGTCAATACCCCCAGTGCAACCGGATCATATCCTAATGAAATCGCAGCAGCGCTGATAAATGGAACGAAAATATAGCTTGCTGAAGTGCCATCCATAACCATACCGGCAAACAGTAAGATTATATTAATAACAAGCAGTAATAATTTCAAATTTCCTCCGGATAAGGTAATTAATGCCGTCGCTGCAACTTCACCGTATCCTCCCATGGTAATCACCCAGGCAAATAAACTGGCTGCTGCATTAATAAACATAACAGATGCCGTCTGTTCCACTGATTCTTTGATGATATCCTTAAATACAGAAAGAGTAATGCTATGATAAACAAAAATTCCGACAAGCAGCCCATATACGGCTGATACGGCCGCTGCTTCCGTAGGAGTGAAAACACCGCCATAAATTCCACCAAGAATAATCACCGGCATCATCAATCCTAAAAAAGCATCCTTAAATGCAGCCCGGCGCTCTTTCCATGAGGTTTTCGGAAGCGTTTTCAGCTTACGGTGACGGTTTTTAATCAAACAGGCAATAATCAGGCAAAGGCCCATAACAATTCCCGGAATTACTCCCCCCATAAACAGATCACTTACGGATACACCGGTAATGGAACCATACACAACAAACAGAATGGATGGAGGAATAATAAGACCGATCGTACCGGATACTGACATCAATGCACTGGCATCAGAATCCTCATAACCGGCTTCGATCATGGCTGGAATTACCAATACACCCAACGCTGCTACGGTTGCCGGTCCTGAACCGGAAATTGCCGCGAAAAAGCAGGCACATACTACACATACAATCGCCATACCGCCTCTGATATGCCCCACCATGCTGCGGGCCAGATTTATCAGACGTCCGGAAATCCCGCCCTTTGCCATGATATTTCCACCGAGAATAAAAAATGGAATGGCAAGAAGGATGAACTTATTTGATGCTGCATAGTAATTACCGGGAACCATGGTCAGCGGCATACCCGCACTCAGCAGCGCAAACACGCTCGAAAGTCCAAGACACACGGCAATCGGCACATTTAAAAGAAGCATGATAATAAAAGATCCAAATAAAACTGCAGCTGTCATTTATTCTTTCCCTCCTCCTTTATGGTTTTTAAAATATCTAATACGGCCTGGGCAAAACAAATTGTCATGAAAAAACTTCCAACAAGAAGAAATGTTCCATATATCCATTCCGGCCATTGCAAAGCTACGGAAACCTGTTTTAAGTTATACTGGTTCCGGACCATACCAATGCCGGTCACAAAAAGAACAATACTGAATACACATCCCATTCCATTTCCCAATGCAACAAATACTGCCTTCGTCTTAGGTTTCATAAGGTCTGTTAAGATGGTCAGCCCCAAGTGAGCATGTTTCTTCGCTGCCAGCGCGGTTCCAAGCATGGAAAGCAGAACTAACAGCGCACTGGTGATTTCTTCTGTAAAAGAGATAGAAGCATGTAGAAAATATCTTGAAATAACATTTACAAATGCCAGAGCCAGCATGATAATCATCGCTATAATCGCCAGATTCTCATCTATACGGCCTAAGAATTTTTTCATTTTGTCCTCTCCTTGCATATTTTATTATACTGTTCCGTATTTCAGCCTGGGGTAATCATAATGTTTTTCATAAGCCGCACCAACACTCAGCACACCCAGATCATCGTTTCTCCGCCCCATTACCATGAGTCCGACCGGTAAATTATTCTTTGTTAAACCAATTGGCAGTGAAAGAGCAGGGCTTCCCGTTAAACTTGACAACCGGGTATGCCGCGAACACATCTGCTTGCCATATTCTGTTTTACCTCTTGACTGGACCAGCCATGGATCCGGCAGTCCGATGTCATAAGCTTCGATCGGGCATGTCGGCACAACAACCGCGTCCAAGTCTTTCATGACATTTTCCCAGGACTGCTTAAGTCTCTCACGGTCCTTCAGTGCCTGAATATACTGAACGGCAGTATACTTTCCTCCTGCTTCCAGCCGTTTTACAACGCCTTCCTGATATTTGTCCCTATATTTATGAAACATATCTTTATGTGTAAATGCGGTTCCACTAAACACGATACAATCTCCTGTATCATCCAGCAGCTCCAGAAGCGGTACCTCAATATATTTTATCTCTGCCCCTAATGCCTTAAAACGCCCGACTCCTTCTTTAAATACTCGCTCAACCTCAAAATCGGTTTTCTCAAGGAAAAAGTTAGTTGGAACACCGATCACCTTTCCCTTTAAATCGGTTTTCTCCCGGAGTTTCTTATAGAAGTGAGTTGATTCTCCCATAATTGGCTCCTGGCATGGATCGAGCGGGTCCGTACCGGTAATTGCATCTACCGTAATAGCCGCGTCAGCAACACTTCTGCACAATGGCCCCGGATGATCTGTAGCGGTACACATAGGAATAACGCCGTATAAACTGACAAGTCCGTAACTTGGTTTAAAACCAACTGTTCCGCTCATATGGGAAGGGATTCGTATGGAGCCGCCGGTATCCGTTCCCATTGCAACATAAGCCATTCCGGTAGCAGCTGCTACTGCGGAACCACCGGACGAGCCACCGGGAATCTTTTTCGGATTCCATGGATTATGGGTGGGTCCAAAACAACTCTCCTCCGTAGATGGTCCAAAAGCAAATTCATGGGTATTTGTTTTTCCCATGATTATCGCACCTGCATCGATCAAACGCTGTACAACGGTACCGTTGTACTCAGGGCGGAAATCCCGTAATACATTTGAACTTGCAGTTGTCGGAATCCCCCTGGTATAATATAAATCCTTTAATGCAATCGGAATTCCATGTAACTTACCTTTGTAATGTCCTTTATCAATTTCTTTTTCTGCAGCTTTTGCAGCCTCACGGGCCTCATCAGCCATAAAATATACATACGCATTTAACTCCGGCTGCAATTTCTCTGTCCGAGCAATACATGCCTCAACAAGATCAACTGGAGAAATCTCCCGATACTCAATCATTTTTGAGACCCTTTCCATACTCAGCATTGTAATGTCTTCCATTAAACTTCCTCCTCAAACAATTCCTCTGATTATTTACTTTACAGTAATAAACCTCCTTTTTAATTTACATTTTTGTGTTTTTTAAATATTTATATTGTCGACAATTTTTACATACTATATATATCATCATTTAACAATGCTGTCAATGATTTTTATTTGATTTATACAAATTCTTCTGTTCAAATACTCATTTTTATCATAAAGATTCCAAATTTCAGGTATCAAAAGAATTGACTTTCGTTTAAATCATCAATAAAAATATGCGTATATTTCATAAAAAAAGCTCATTCAACTGTCCTTTTTAATTCAAAATTTCGGCTGAAATACTTCTGGTAAATCGAACTGTAACACATTTATTAATTTGACCGGCCATGAGATCATTCTTTAAAACCCTTCTGCTCTAAACTAAAAATCAGGCAGGCAGCAGATGATTTATTCATCTGCTGCCTGCCTGAACCGCCTGCCTGATATCAGCCATATGTTCAATCATTTGTTCATAGGCTTTTGCAATATTTCAGACCGCTCATCAACATGGATTTCACAAGCCCCATTGATCAGCGTTAATCCAAATCCTTCCCATTGCCGGCGATCACTTTTTTATACCAGTAAAACGAATCCTTACGGTAGCGGTCACAATTTTTCACATCAAACTCATCCCGGTCCACATAGATAAAACCGTAGCGCTTTACCATGCCTTCATGGGTCGAGATCAGATCAATGGCTGACCATGGACAGTATCCCATCATCTCAGCGCCGTCAGAAATTGCCAATTGAATCTGTTCGATGTGTCTCCTCAGATATTCAATGCGGTAAGGATCATGTACTTTTCCGTTTTCCAGTTTATCATAAGCACCAAGTCCATTCTCCGTAACGATCATGGGAAGGCGGTATCTGGAATACATTTCCCTTATGGTAGCCCGGAATCCTGCCGGGTCGATCTCCCACCCAAATTCTGTAACCGGCAGATGCGGGTTCTTAAATCCCTTATAAAATCCTGCCTCTCCCCTTGCAGTCTGCTGATCCGCTCCAGGATCCATGGTTTCAGTTCCGTCGCTCGCCTCACAGGTCGCAGTGTTATAATAATTAAACCCGATAAAATCAGGATGTCCGTTCTTAAGTGCCTCCGCATCGCCGGGTGCAAACACCGGGCAGGCATCATGCTCTTCTAAATATGCCCATACCAGGTTGTTGTAAACTCCGTATACCGCCATATCCAGATACAGCCAGTTGCGGATAGCATTGTAATTCTGGGCTGCCAGAATATCTTCCGGTTTACAGCTGGCCGGATATACCAGAGAAATATTAGGTGCCGGTCCTATTTTCGCGTGGGGCAGCATGTCATGACAAAGGGCCATCGCTTTCGCCTGCGCAACCAGCATATGGTGATTCTGCTGGTAAACCTCCTTTTTCACATTTGTACAGCCTTCCGGCAGGAACAGCGTCCCGATCACAGGACCCACCAGCGTCAGCATATTTTGTTCATTTATTGTAAGCCAGTATTTGACACGGTCTCCGAAATTCTCAAACAGGACTTTGGCATAATTTAAAAACCAGTCAACAGATTCCGGATTTCCCCAGCTGCCCCGTTGATCAAGAGCGGCCGGCATGTCAAAATGAAACATGGTAACAAACGGCTCAATATGATATTTCAGGCATTCATCGATCAGATTGTTGTAGTATTCGATGCCCTTAGGATTGACCCTTCCGGCGCCCTCCGGCAAAATGCGTGACCATGCGATGGAAAAGCGGTAGGTCTTAAATCCCATTTCCGCCATCAATGCCACATCTTCCTTATAATGATGATACTGGTCCGCACACACATCCAGTTCGGAAGTTCCTTCCGGTACCTTTTTTACATCCTGGCAGGATGGCCCTTTTCCGTCAATCAGATTGGCTCCCTCCACCTGATAAGCGGAAGTGGAGGCTCCCCACAGGAAATCCTCCGGAAAATCTTTTAATCTTTTATGCTGCATAATTATCTTCTCCCTTCATACGTTTTCATTCCTTATTACACCATAACTATAAAAATGCCCGGTGTCAATAAAATAATTTTCCTCCAACCTTAAATCCTGTCTGCGAAAATTGCTTTCGCCTCTCCGTATAGCCGGATTACCCGGTCACACCATTCATCAAACTCCGGTTCCTCGATTTTCAGTTCGGGGTGCGCTTCCATATATTCCAGATACATCCGCAATCCCTCTTTGTAGCTGATCTTGCAGGCATATCCCGGATTTTTCGAGCTGATCTTACTGATATCAAAAATATTAGACCACCGCTTATCTCCCTGAATGGATTCTTCCATGTTATATGTCTTAGACATTCTTAATAAGTCGGTTCCGATATAAACCGGCTTATACTCTGCCTTTAACAGCCTGGCAAGTTCCTGATAGATCATATCCCAGGTATGCGGCTCCGGGTTCATGATCTGATAAATCTCCCCTATTGCAGATTCATCGCCCACCAGTTTACAGAAATACTGCGCAAAGTCATCGGCATGAGTGCTTGCCCATACGGACTGTCCATCCCCGTGAATGATTACCTCTTTTCCCCTGAGCATCCGGCTGATAACCGGCCAGCAGCCTTTTCCCTTCACGCTGAGCGGAATCCGGTTCCTGGAATACGTCTGTGTCGGGCGCACAATGGTAATCGGAAAGCCTGTACGTTTTGCTTCTTCCAGGAATACATCCTCAGCCGCCGCCTTTGCCTTGCCATACCCGGAATAGGAATTTCCCTTATCCATTGCTTCATTTACATTGCAATCCGTTTCATGATTTAAGACACATACGGTACTGATGTATATAAACTGTTTTGTTTTGTACCTGAAAATTTCAATATTATTTTTTGCATTCTCTTCATTCCAGATAATAAAATTAATAACGCAGTCAAAGGTCCGGCCTTTCATAACCTCCTGCATTTCATCCGTCTGATTGATATCTCCTTTTATGAAAGAAATGTTCTCCGGCAGACTTTCATTGTTATTGCCGCGATTTAAAACAAACAGCTCCACGGTTTTATCCTGTGCCAGCATTTCTGTGATCGGGCTTGAAATTGTTCCGCTCCCGCCTACGATTAATACCTTTTTCATCTTATACCTGCTTTCTGTCTGCTGCAAATACAATACCTGCATCATTTCTGCCTGCTTCCAGCACTTCCATAGCGATCAATGTAAGCTCCATATATTCAAAGCAGCGTTCATAGTCTTTTTCCCTGATCATATCAAAGATTGCCCTGAATTCATTTTCCATGGGATTTTCAATATGATCCAGATCAATCTTATAGGTCTGATCCTTCAGCACCACGCTGACATTTGACACATGACCGGGCATGGAATCCACTAAGATATAGCCTTTCTCACCCTGTATGGTGCTTCCGGCCGGACTTGCGGAATCTTTTGCCCCGCAGCATACAGCTTTAAAGGAGCCGTAATCAAGAACCAGAACTCCCGAAGTGTCAATCCCGTTATAACCAATATTGGCAAAATAGTGCACCTTCTCAGGCCTGCCAAACAATCCGACAACAAAATGTACGTTATAAACATTGATATCGTACAGACATCCCCCTGACAGCTCCGGATCAAATGCCGGCAATACCTCATGAGCCAGATACTTATCGTACCGCCTGGAATACTGGGAGTAATTGCACTGGATCAATTTAATATCCTCCAGCAGCGGAATCGTTTTCTTGATTTCTCTATAATTATTCAAATACCGGAGCATGATCGCTTCAAACAGGAACAACTGATTTTCTCTCGCTAAATCAAGCAGCTCCTTTGCCTCCTGATAACCGGAAGTAAATGCTTTCTCACATATCACATGCTTTTTTGCCTGCAGGGCCTTTTTGGTGAATTCATAATGCCCGCTGTTGATTACGCCAACATATACCACATCGTATGTATCATCTGCCAAAAAAGCATCAATGTCATCGTACAGGCTGCCGATTCCATATTCATTTACAATTTCCTGCGCTGATTCTTTTCCCGCGGTCCGGCAATACATTGCCGTACAGCGGGTATCTTCAATATTTTTTATAACTTCCAGAGCGGTACGGACGATTAATCCCGAACCAATTATTCCAATTTTCATGTCATCTGCTCCTTATATTTTAAAATGACGGGCAGATAAGTCTGCATATACATTTGTACAGCCAATCTGCCCATTTCCGTTATCTGCAGTGTGATTCCACCGCTTCCATGATCTTAACCGCGTCTTTGATCGCTGCTTTTACCGTAACATGAAAGATCACCATCCCTTCAAACCGTTCCCTCTCGCGGATCGGCATATCCTTTGTTAAAATGACAGCATCCGCATACCTATCGGTTGTCATAAGCGCTTTGTACATTCAAATTAGCACGTTTTTTCGGCTTTGTAAATCTTTTTCCCGATGTTGTTATTTTGTTCAAAAAATCATGCCATCTTTTTCAATTATCCTGGAACAAAATTACACATATTAATCACCCACAGGGTGAAATTTATTTGTTTTCCTGACATTATGTGTTAAAATCTTTGGCAGGAGGTAGCAAAATGCCTATTATCAGTAATTTAGAAAAAGCCAAGCAATTCAATTCCTCTGAGCGGATAATATCACAGTATATTCTCAAAAACAAGGATCTGATATTGGAAATGTCTATTCAGGAGCTTGCCCTGAATACCAATTCTTCGACTTCAACCATTGTACGTTTATGCCGGAAAATCGGTTTAAAGGGCTATAAAGATTTTAAAATAAAATTCTCTGCAGAATTACTGCAGCACAATAGAAAAAGCCGTCCGCACGATATTAAATGCCGGACGGGTTGGAATATTTGCAGAGGGTGACAGTTATATCCGGGCCTTAAGTTTTCAGAACAGGTTGATGAAGATCAATATAAATTTAATCAGCACATCCATACACGGCGAAAACGATCAGCTTGCAAACACATTTACGAAAGAGGATTGCGCCATTATTATTTCCTATAGCGGTGAAACAAAAGCGCCCACGCGAACCGCCAAAATTCTCCGGAAAAATCATGTTAAAATTATAGCGATTACATCAAACCCTTCTTCCCATATTGCCATGCTAAGCGATATTATGGTTCCCCTGATAAAGAAGGAAAGCCAATCCATAAGATTTTCCACCTTCTCTTCACAGATGGCAATCGAATACGTGTTAAATGTCCTGTATTCCTGTTTGTTTGCTGCTAATTATAGTAAAAACCAAAAGCTCAGAATAGATACTGAGACGATGTTTCTTGATACCAGATTTTAGCCTTCAATGGTTAGATTGATTGGGGGGCGTTGTTCCATAGTTGTTAATCATCTTTGGAACAACGCCCCACTTTTATTCCCAAAACAGAAGAATGGACTCCGAAGATGATTTAACATCACGGACCTCCATCTAAATATATTGTGTCAAATTCTCATGCTTTTCATAGATAACACCGTCATTTCCAGCCTGCAATCTGCTGTTTTCCTTATCATAAACGGGTTCTTTCTTCTTACAATCATCAAGAAATTCTCTTAAGCTGCCAAATTCCTCCTGACTGCCACAGACGCAGACATAAGCAGTATTTCTGCTTTCCGCCCGGTATTCACAGTCAAAGAGCTGATCCTCATAAGCCTTTAGCGGTTCACTGCACCAAAGCGCCACATAACCGGTTCCTGCTTTTCCCGTTGTCCAGCCATCTTCCATGATCTGTTCTTTAAACCGGCTTTTAGGCCAGTATACATGGGTGAAAGGAATCGGATGACTCTCAGGAATCCGGTAAATTCCAAACAATACATTCTTCACCTGTTTAAGAGCAGGCATGATCCCGTTTCCGAACCAGTATCCCGGTCTTGTGGAACTGGTCTCACAGCTTCCGCCCGGGTGATTGACAAATACCACAGCAGCCGGATCAAGAGCCGCATACCACATATGCTGCTGGTAGCCGAATACCCCCGGCTCAAACTGTGTCGTACCATGGAAGCATTCATTCAAGGATTTAACATAGGCAAAGCTTCCCTGGCAGGCATCTTCCCTGCCATATATATTTTCCCATACCCTGGGTTCTCCGTCTCTTGGGGACTGAACGGAAGTGAGCATGTAAGCTTCATTCTTTTCCACGCAGATCCTGGCATTGCTTTCCCCATAAACCATGGATATTTGCTGCTTCATGATTTTATCAAGGCGGCTGGGAAGCTTATATTTGCTGGTTGCGAGGAATATGATCCATTCACTGAACTTGTCCGGTGCTTTCGGATCCAGCAGATTCACCAGGCACTGAATGTCCTGAGCATAAGGATAAAGGACCTCACGGTATACACGTCCCATAGGCGCAATGCAAACTCCTTTAAAGGTCTGCAGGGAAAGATCATGTAATAAACGGTCTGCCACTTTTACTGCCAGTCCGGAAAGTTCTTCGTCTCCGAAATCCACTACATTCAGTATGGCGGCAAAGGTAATCGGGGTGTAACCGCCGCTGTGGAATTCATCAAAACCTTCTTTAAGAGTTTCCTCCATCCAGTCGTAAATCCGAATTCTTGCTGCTTCTTCCATTTCTTTCCCTGTTCTTCCCGAACGGATAAACAAGTCATTGGAATAAACGCTGCCTGCCAGGTAAGCACTTACAAAAAACATAAGGGAATGGTTTTCACTCCAGAAGCACATTCCATCACTACCTTTTTCATCCATCCAGTATCTGTAATTCAGCATAACCTCTCTACAGCGTACCGCCAGCTCCTCATCCATGGAATAGAGCTTTATAAACCGGACAAGTGCACAGGTGAGGAAATCAGAACAGTCTCTCCTGCTTTCAATCTGGTCAAGAGATTTTAATATCTCTTTTCTGTCCTCAGAAGTCATGGCATTCGTATAACAACGTGCCAGAATCGGATACATGGAAAAGCTTTCTTTCTCTCCCCTGGGGATCTGTCCCACTGATGCGATTCTTTCATAGATTCTTTCTCTATTTTCCTCCCGGTCGGAGACTCCGCTCCAGACAGGCCCTAATATCTCCTGTCTCTCAAAACTTCTGGTAAGCCTCTGGCTCCCAACTGCTACCTCTACCTTAAAATACGGACAGCCAGGCTGAAGGGGCACATTCTTATGACCCGAAATATCATGGCGGGTGTAACGGTTATTCTGATGCAGAAAATCCACAGGCTTTGAATCATAAATTAAAGTGCTTCCTCCTGGAGCTGCAGAGGAAAATAAAAGTTTCCCCTCCTCCATGGTAATAGAAGAAAGCCATTCCCCGGCATCTGTCAGCTTCTTAACTGCTTTGTCATCAGGCAGCGCCACCTTAAGAACCTTCTTCTCCTCTCCCGGAATCTGAATTCCGAAAAGCGTTCTGGTGTCTCTGACACCCAGATTCTGAAGCCTGACAAAAATCAGATTTTCTCCTTTTTTTAATTTCAGATGAAGCACCTGACGGTTTATCGGCTTATAAACAGGCGTTTTAATTCCTCCTGCATACTCTCCGTTGACCCATAAATCTACTGAGGCATAGCTCCACAGCCAGACTTCCGCCTCCATGTTCTCCGGGGCAATCAACGCCGAAGCAGCATGAAGTTCTATTTTTTTAAGTAAAGGATAAAAAGCAGACCGGTCTACAAACCAACTTCCAAAATTGTAGTCATATTCCCACGGCATTCCAAGAGAACTTATTTCACCGGCACGGATTATCCCCTCCGGCATTTTTTCATTGTGATCTGCCACCTGCTCTCTCATGATTTTCTCACATGCAAGCTGGTCTTTCCCAACTGCGTCACTAAAAAAACCGGTCTCTTTTTTTCCGCTTACAAGATAGTTTGTAATATAACCGTATTGATTCAGCTGAAATTCCATTTCATTTCCTCTTTTCTTCTTAATCAGCCTTTTACCGCTCCGGCTGTCATTCCTCCCATAAACTGCTTGCTTGCAACAATATAAACAAGAATAATCGGAATAATGGCGATTGCCGATCCTGCAAACAGGATATTCCATGCAGCTGCTCCGTCACCGGCATTCTGCAGTGCAACAACACCAACGGTCAGAGGACGAAGCTTTTCATTGGTCATGGTAAAGATAAGCGGAAGGATGTATTCATTCCAGCCTCCACGGAAGGATAACAATGCAACGCTGGCAAGTGCCGGTTTTAATACAGGAAGAATGACCCTGCTGTAGATTCCAAAAAAGCTGCAGCCATCCATCTTTGCTGCTTCATCCAGTTCCCTCGGAACACTGTTCATAAATCCATGAATCAGGAATACATAAGTAGCCTGCCCGCTTCCTGCGGATATAAGAATAATGGATATAAGTGACTTATTCATATGGAGCTTTACTGCAAGTTCAAACAGAGGACGCAGTGCCGCGCTCCCCACATTAATAAACATAAATAAAACCATAGCATTGTAGATCAGACTTTTTAAGCGGAATTGTTTTCTGGAAAATACATATCCTGCCATGCTGCTTACAAACAGCGAAATTGCCATGACACCAAAGCTGATGATCAGGCTGTTAATGGTATATCTGGAGAAATTGGCCATTTCCCATGCCTGGGTATAATTGTCTAAAACAAATATCTCCGGCAACAGCCTTAAGCCTCCCCGAACCAGTTCATTGTTGGTTTTAAAGGAGCCGAAAGCGATATAAATAATTGGATAAACCGTCAACACCGCAAGAAAAGCTAAAAGCAGAAAAATAATTACGTTACTGATTTTAGTTTTTCTTGATTCAACGGAATGACTTACTCTTTCCCTTGCCATTTTCCCGGTCTCCTTTCTATGATATCTCATCCATTTTTTTGCTGAATTTTAAGTAAATAATGGTAACTAAACCAACAATAAGTGCAGATATAATGCTAAGCACCGAGCCATATCCGATCTGTAGCTGGGATGACGATGTGGAAGTTCCGAATACCATCTGGAAAATGTATGAAAACATAACATGGGTACGGTTATTGGGACCGCCTCCGGTCAAAACCAGGATGGACTGATAATCCTTAAATGCAGTGGTAATCGCAAGCATAATGACAACCTTAAGAACCGGTCCAAGCATTGGAAGAGTAATCTTAAAGAATGTCTGAATTCCATTGGCACCGTCAATCTGGGCACTTTCATAAACATCCGACGAAATTCCCGTAAGTCCGGAAATCAAAAGAATCATATAATTACCAAAAGCTCCCCAGACAGCCACAATAACAACTGCAGTCATGGCAGTCTTGCTGCTTCCAAGCCAGTCAATAGGAGCATTGATAATTCCGAATGCCTGAAGAAAAGCGTTTAAAACACCGTTATAGGTTGCAAAAATGAAGTACCAGATCAAGCTATATACAGCTGAGCTTATAACCGTGGGAAGGAAATAGATTCCCTGGATCAGCCCGCTTCCGAATCTCTTCCTTTGCAGCAGCACTGCGGTTATCAGAGATAGGGGAAGAACAAATAGCAGCTTTAAAAATGCATATTCAAAGGTATGAAGTACACTGTTCCAGTAAATGGTATCTGTAAACAAACGCTTAAAGTTTGCCATTCCTACATAATATTCTTTAAATCCATTGTAATCATAGAAAACATACCGGATCAGCCAGGCAAACGGATAAACCGACATAACAAGAATAAAAAATATAGTAGGAAACAGCATCAACCACATGGGAATATCTCCATGATCCCAGCTTTTTTTCAAACGTTGTCCCAAAATCCTTTTTGTATTCATTCAGTACGCTCCTTACTTTTCATAATTTATATTACTTTCATTAACGCCGTTTCCCTCAGTGAAAAAGCTGCTGCAAGACAGCAAAACTGTTTTGCAGCAGCCAGGATATCAATCTTACTGAGCCAGATATTCCGCTGTACCCGCATTGGGGTGAAGAGGATCATAATCCTTAATTACCAGACGCTTTGTCTTGCCCATCTTAACTTCTTTATCTAAAGCATCATTGTAAGTCCGGTTCAGCTTGGCAATGGTATCATCAATAGAACCACCTTCCGGAAGACATGCATTCCATAATGCATCACGATAGCTTTCACCTTCCGGAGTTACGCCTGGCGCTACAGGCAATACTGCTTCATAATCAACATTGGAGAAATCAGCCATTCTGCCTATTTTTGATTTATCAATTTTTCCGTCCATATACGTGGAAAGAGGAAGAGAATAACCACCTTCCAGATATCCTTTTAATACTTCTTCTGAACCAAAATATTCTATTACTTCCCATGCTTCTTTCGGATGCTCTGTTAATGCACTCATCATCCAGCCACAGTTTATACTGCAACCTTCAGCACCCCTGATCTCACCGTCTAAAGTAGGGAGCTGCGCAACACCCCATTCAATTTCAGCCGGGAACTGCTCAGTAAGAACCGTAGCTTCCTGGGAAGCATTGGCATGAAGAGCAACATGGCCCTCTGCAAACTGAACACGGACAGGATCGATCTTCATGGAAGAAGCTCCCGGGAATACACTTCCTTCCTCAAACATTTGGCGTACAGTTTCAATAAATGGCTTGTAACCAGAGAAATCGAACTTACCTTCTTTATAGTTGTATGCAGTAACACCGCTCATTTCAGCAGAATGTTCAATCCAGCGTTCAAAAGGACCACTTGCTCCGGGGAAAATAATCCCATAATAATCTCCGTTTCCTGTTTCTGTTATCTTTCTTGTAAGGTCTGGAAGGTCACTGATCCTGGCAGGAAGTTCAAGATCCAGCTTATCGAAAATTTCCTTATTATAGATAAATCTGGAACCGCTTCTCTTTCCGCACGGAACCCAGTAAATATCATCGCCAAGTGAGTTGCTCCCCTCAAATAAGTGCTCGTCAACTTCATTTACCTTCTTGAAATCATCTGTTATGTAATCGTTAATCGGCTGAATAATGCCGTTCTCTGCAAAGTTCTTAAAATTTTCCGAGCTTACTGCCGAAAAAATGTCTGGCGACTGTCCAGAATTTGCTGCCATTGTAATTAGATTCACATAATTCTCTGTCTGTACCACATACTCAATTTCAACATCATCATGAGTACTGTTGAATTCCTCAACAACCTTGTTCATGTACTCCATATCATGTCGGTTCTCAGTCCAGACAGTGATTTTTACCTTGTTTCCGGAAGATGCTTCCTTTTTTGTTTCTGCAGCAGCCGCTGTGGTGTCACCAGCTTTACTTTCAGAGCCTGTACTTCCAGCATCTCCCCCTGAAGAACATGCAGACAGTGCTGATACCGCCATTGCCCCTACAAGTCCCAGCGCTGCAAGCTTCTTTGACTTTTTCATATTTTTACTCCCTTTCGTTTTGTTTATTCTTTAATTCACCACTTAACATGTACCATCATAATAATGCATATTGTCAAACTTTTGCACCACATTTTTTATCATCCATGTAACATTTTTTTTGGAACTATCCTTCCCCTTCCCTTTCAATCTTGCTTTTCATTGTGCACAATGCTATAATGGCCTTGCTTTTAATTTTACTGACTGTTAAAGGAGACCATAATGATTCCAGTTTCAACAATAACCCTTCTGATTGTCGATGACGAAGCAGAAATACGCTCCGGCTTACGCTCTATTATCCCCTGGGAAGACTATTCCATCTCCGTGATTGGAACAGCTGCAAGCGGTGCTGAGGCTCTTGACAAAATCAGATATTATGAACCGGACATCGTTATCACCGACATCCAGATGCCGGGAATGAGCGGTTTAGAGCTGGTCCGCCGGGCAAGGGAAGAACAATTTGACTGTTCCTTTGTGATTTTAAGTGGTTATGATGAATTTGAATATGCCAGAACTGCAATCAAATACGGAATTATTGAATATTTACTGAAACCCATTTCTATAAAAGAATTAACGGAACTAATTAAAAGACTTCGTGAGAACATTTTAAGCAAACGGAATCTTCACAGTGACCAGCTGTCAACCTTAAGGAAACTGCGGAAAGCCCAGATTTCTCTGCACAAGCTCAATCTGATTCCTCAGCTCCTCCGGGGAGAACTGTCTGCACCAGAGCTGAGAAAAGTCATCAATGACTACTCTCTGCCCATAAAAGACATAGACAGCTGCGCCGTATTAATCCGGGCTTATTCGCCTCACCAAAGTACAGAGGAAAACATAGAATTGAATCAGGCCCTGATCCCCTTGCGAAAAACGCTGGAAATAGAATTTGAAGGCAAGCCTATCCTCATCGCCGAATATCCTCCGGCTGGTTTGCTTCTTTTAATAAACCTTCCGTTCACATCTTTCGATAACAGTTCCTTTAAAAGTTTACTGACCAGATACATCCGGAGAGCAGAAAACACCGCCATGGTTCAAATTGCCGCCGCCATCGGAAAGCCCGTATCATCTCTTTCCAGCATCCACGCTTCTTTACAGGATGCCAGACAGGTAATATCCTGGCATATCTATCCTGAAACCGGGCCTGTCCTCGATTCAGCTTCTTTCACCGCAAAGCAGCCCCCCGTTGTCATGCCTGGCGATGAAATATTAAACTCCATACTAAAGGATAATTTTGATGAGATAAAGACACACTTTAATAACTATCTGGACAAGCTTCTGGACCGTTCTGCCCCGCCTCCATCCTACCTGTATAACATGTGCAATTATCTGATCATTACCGTTCAGAGCCAGCTTTCCAGATATTTGGATGGACCTCCCAAAAGCTATACCGGAAATTCCTTTGCCACACTTCAGAGCCTGACATCTCTTGATGAGATACGCTCTTTTATGTGCAAAATACTATGCAGCTTTGCTGATGAACTTTCCGTAAGCCGGGCCGCCAGAAGCGATCCCCTTATAGAAAAAGCCATTACCTATATCAATAAAAACCTGTTGAAGAATCCAAAAACAGAGGATGTCTGCAGTTATCTTGGTTTAAGTAAAAGCTATTTCAGTACTTATTTTAAAAATAAAACACAATTGAATTTCCGGGATTACACACTGGACCTAAAAATAAATTATGCCCAGGAGCAATTAAAACATCCTGAGCATACTCCCGGTGAAGTGTCCATGCTTCTTGGATATGAAGATTACAGATCCTTCAGCCGGGCTTTCAAAGCGCGGACCGGGCTCACTCCCTCTGATTACCAGAAGCAGTATACAGCAGAAGAAAGGAGCATCCGATGAAGCACTGGTTTGCCAATTTAAAGGTTCGATATAAATTGCTGACCGGGATGATTTTTATTACTTCGGCGGCCCTGATTCTGATCACTCAGCTTTCCTATTCTTATTTTTACAAAAGGAACACCAATGAGGTATACAAAAAGGCGGAAAGGTCGATCCAAATGACTGGTTCTTCTCTTTCCTCCCAGTTTATGTCCTTATCCACAGCCACTGATCACCTGTTGGTAAAGGAACCCTTTCCCCAAATGATATCCGATATCAATAACCGGAATTTTACCGGATATGCAAAATATTTTTCAGAAGCCATGTCACAGACTGATTCTTTTTTGCAGAGCCACGATCTGATAAACAATGTGATTCTTTGCGGAGAAGACGGGATTCTTTTCAGTCCGGCTTCTCTTGGGATGAGCAGCTACTTTGAAACACTTTTTACTGAAAACATATGGGAATACCCTCACATTACCATCTTTCCCACCCGTTTCAACTCCATGTTCAAGCAAGGAAGTACCATTCCGATTTCCTATCCTGTATCCTATAGTCCTGCCTCTGCAAATCTTGCCTATCAGGATGCTCCCGGCACAAAAAAAGCAAGATTTATCCTGCTGATTGATACTGCTCAGATACGTGCCTACTTTGACAGAATGTCCAACAGCTATACCTATTGTATGTATCTGGCAAAAGAAGACGGAGTTCCTCTTGATATTACGGACGCCCAATTTCCAGATGCCTTTCTTCCCGAAGTAAAGGACTGGGTAGCCGGGAAAAATGGGCCTCAAAGCGGAACCGTCAAGAACCAGAAGGAGGAGCTGTTTTTAGAAATGGACTCCATTAAATTCTGCAGCTTAAAGATCGTTCATATGGTCAAAAAATCTTCTCTTACAGGAGATATCAAAGAACTCAGGTCCTTTTTTATTCTGGTGTGGCTCGCATGCTTTGCAGCCAGTGGTCTATTATCATTTGCTCTTTCCCATCTTCTTACGAGAAATTTAAAATCCATCGGTAAAGTCATCGGAAGAATCAATGAAAATGCCTATAATAAAAAAGTAACCTTTCCCTACACAGATGAAATCGGCCTTTTAGGGACCCAGCTCAATCAAATGTACGATACCATACAGCTTCAGCTAAAGCAGATCAAAGACGAAGAGCAGAAAAAAGCCAAAGCTGAAATCCAGATGATGTCGGAACAGATTAATCCTCATTTTCTTTACAACACTCTTGAATGCATTCATTTTCAGGTATTGAACGGTCACTCTGACACGGCCGGAGGAATGCTGGAAAGCCTGGGCAGGTATTTAAGGATTACCTTAAGTGTGGGAAAAACATTTATCTCAGTACAAAAGGAAGTGGAACATGTCACTTCTTATATGGAAATCATGAACCGCCACTCCTCTGCAGGAATCATGCTGATCACCTCCATCGAGCCAGGCTTAAGAGATGTAAAAATCATGAAAGTCCTGCTACAGCCTCTTGCCGAGAATTGCATTAAACACGGTTTTAGTAATTTTATCGGCGGATTCGAGCCGGTTCCACCAACCATATCCATATCCATTCACTCGGTTTCAGACAAACAGATACAAATTGAGGTTTCAGACAACGGTACTGGAATCGACATAGAAAAGGCAGTTTCCTGTCTTGATCCGGAAGCCAAAAATCATTTTGGCTTGGCCAATCTCCAGAAGCGGCTTACTGCCTGTTACGGTGAAAAGGCAAAGATATCCTTTACCAGTATTCCCTATTTAAAAAACAGTGTAATTATTGAGATCCCTTTAAAAGACAATTAATATTTGATCGGAGATACGGACTAAAAATAGAACAAAGAACTTTATGCAACCTCAAA
Organism: Clostridium sp. Marseille-P2415; assembly: GCF_900155545.1. Taxonomy (GTDB): domain Bacteria; phylum Bacillota; class Clostridia; order Lachnospirales; family Lachnospiraceae; genus Lacrimispora. Next base: position 3,924,743 of record NZ_LT732526.1, on the reverse strand, counting down.
GGATTTTGCATATTTAGGTTGCTCACTATTTCCTCGTAACCTTTTATTGGATAATAAAAAGTTGATTGCTTAGTTTAAATCAGTAAGTGGTTTACCACTTACTGATTTACAAGGATTCTGAGGCTTTCATAAGAGGGGTGACAACCAGGTTTGAACTGGAGATCGCTCAAAAACGTAGGAAAAAGGAGGGTTTGGCGTGCCGGGAGGGGGTTGTGAGTATTCCGGGTGTTTTTGAACCGCCAATCCGGTTGCATGGGTTCTTCCGCAAATATCCGTTTTGTATCTTTCGCTTATAAAGTTTATATGATATACTATAATGCTATAGGAGATACTGTTTATGAACGATACTACAGCATTAAATTTAGATAAATTTTATCCAACAGAGTTATTGAGAATTACAGAAATTATTGTGGACAGAACCAAAATAAAAATCCGTATGAAATCCGCAACCGAATCTTGCGAATGTCCTGAATGTAAACAAATTTCTAACCAATACCATGGCACCTATATTCGCAAGGTACAGGATCTGCCTATTTTAGGAAAACAGGTAGAGCTTGAAATAACTGCACACGAATATAACTGTGAAAATGATTCTTGCAAGGTTTCTACAATTGCTGAAACCTATAATGGTTTCCTCAATTACTATAGCCGTATGACGGAGCGATGCGCTGATTTTATCAGTACATTAGCATTGGAAACGAGCTGCGAAGGTTGTTCCCGTATCTGTAAAGAGATGGGCATTCGCATCAGTGGCGATAGTGTAATACGCCTTTTGCTGAAACGCTTTGAGAATCAGGCACCTTCAGAGTGTGGTGAAATCGTAGGTATTGATGATTTTGCTTTCAAAAAAAGAAATACCTACGGCACTATTATTGTAGATGAGAAGTCACACAACCCCATTGCCATACTTGATGGAC
>NZ_LT732526.1:3918807-3921488 GCF_900155545.1 Clostridium sp. Marseille-P2415 | reverse complement strand
GGTTCTTCCGCAAATATCCGTTTTGTATCTTTCGCTTATAAAGTTTATATGATATACTATAATGCTATAGGAGATACTGTTTATGAACGATACTACAGCATTAAATTTAGATAAATTTTATCCAACAGAGTTATTGAGAATTACAGAAATTATTGTGGACAGAACCAAAATAAAAATCCGTATGAAATCCGCAACCGAATCTTGCGAATGTCCTGAATGTAAACAAATTTCTAACCAATACCATGGCACCTATATTCGCAAGGTACAGGATCTGCCTATTTTAGGAAAACAGGTAGAGCTTGAAATAACTGCACACGAATATAACTGTGAAAATGATTCTTGCAAGGTTTCTACAATTGCTGAAACCTATAATGGTTTCCTCAATTACTATAGCCGTATGACGGAGCGATGCGCTGATTTTATCAGTACATTAGCATTGGAAACGAGCTGCGAAGGTTGTTCCCGTATCTGTAAAGAGATGGGCATTCGCATCAGTGGCGATAGTGTAATACGCCTTTTGCTGAAACGCTTTGAGAATCAGGCACCTTCAGAGTGTGGTGAAATCGTAGGTATTGATGATTTTGCTTTCAAAAAAAGAAATACCTACGGCACTATTATTGTAGATGAGAAGTCACACAACCCCATTGCCATACTTGATGGACGCGATGGCAAAACTCTTCGCCAGTGGCTAAAAGGAAATCAACATATCAAAGCAGTAACCAGGGATCGGGCAAGTGCATATGCAAAAGTAATCAGTGAAGAGCTTCCTGATGTCATGCAGGTAGCCGATCGTTTCCATCTGCATCAAAATCTTCTTGATGCCGTAAAAGGTGCCTTAAACCGTGCAGTACCCGCTAATATAACAGTAATTCATGATAGTCATGTTGCGAAATCTGTAAAAAATTGTGATGCTTGTAAAAAAAATCGTTTCGACTGTGGATAACTTTTCTCCTCGAGAACAAAAACGTTATCAAGTCATTTGCCAGATTCAAACTTTTTTAAAAGAAGGCTGCAGTTATCGTGAAATAGCCAAACGGATGGGTATAAGCCGAAGAACAGTCGCAAAGTATAGAGCCGGTAATCCAAAGGAACTTTGCGAATCTGGAATTAATCAAAGTAAGTTGGACGTTTACAAGGACGAAATAATTAAGTGTCTACATAATGGATATAGTAAAAGCAAGACAGTAAAACGCTTGTATTCACTAGGATATCGTGGGGCTAAAAGTACAGCCTTTGATTATCTTGTAAAAATAGAAAGATATAAAATACAGAATTTTGCACCACAACCATATGTCAGAACTTATACCGAGGGAATGAAATATAAAGCTGGATCAAAAGGTAAAAGCGCTGATTATATAACTAGAGCAGGAATTTTCCAATATCTTTGGATGAATGATAATCAACTAACACCGGAGCATAAAGATTATATTCTCAAAACTTACCCGATGGTATGGGAAATCCTGAGCTGTATTCGGAGTTTCCGTAATGTTTTTATCCGTAGAAGCATGCCCGGGTTATATCTTTTTATTGAACGATATAGTAATAGTGCCATTCCTGAATTAAAATCTTTTGCCAAAGGCTTACAGCGAGATATAAAAGCTGTCGAAAATGCGGTAGCATCTGATTTGAGTAATGGATTTGTGGAGGGAATTAACAGTAAACTTAAGATGGTGAAACGTACTATGTATGGCAGATGCAGTAGAAAACTTTTGAGTGCCAAAATGATATTGAGATGCTAATGTATAACGGACATTTGCGGAAGAACCGTTGCATGATACCGCTGTTCCGGAATGGCTGATACCGATATTCTGGAGGCAGAATACCGACATTCCGGCTAACGATACCGCCGTCCATGTAAAATAATGAGTTCTCCTTTATACTGTATCTATGCGCTTTATAGCGTAAATACAGTTGAAGGAGGTCGCCATTATGACCAAATATCGTGAGATTATCCGGCTTGCTGGATTAAATCTCAGCCAGACTAACATTGCGCTCAGTTGTAATGCATCCAAAACCACAGTCAACAAGGTTCTTAAAGCAGCAAGAGAAAAGAACATTGTGTGGCCCTTGGATCAGAAGCTGACAGATGATGTCTTGGCTAAAATGCTGTTTCCGGAGGCGGAGCAAACTGCCGCTGCCTCCAATAAGCGGATGCCGGATTATGACCACATCCGCAAGGAACTTCTCCGTAACGGAGTTAATAAAAAGCTGCTATGGACGGAATACCTGGAGGAATGCCGTCTCACAGGCGACGAGCCGCTCATGTATTCTCAGTTCTGCTATTACCTTCAGCAGGATGAGCAGAAGCGGCGCGCTACGATGCATATCAACCGCAAACCCGGAGAACAGGTCGAGGTCGACTGGGCAGGAGATCCGGCCCATCTCACCGATCCGAATACCGGTGAGATCATCAACGCATATCTTTTCGTCGGTGTCATGACATACAGCCAGTATCCGTATGTCGAAGCGTTTGTTGACAAGAAAGTGCCTTCGGCACCTCAACTCCCCTAGCCCCTCATTCATGAGGGGAATTAGGGGATTCCTTTTTTGCGACTTTTTCTTTATAATGGTCTTATGAATGTCCTGCAAAAGATTTTTATTGACCATTATGAAGAAATGCTATATATTCTTCATCCTCGTGACGTTGTCATAGAGAATGTTGAAAAAATGATTCACTGTGG
>NZ_LT732526.1:3913040-3916009 GCF_900155545.1 Clostridium sp. Marseille-P2415 | reverse complement strand
CCTTAACCACAAACGAGTCCCTCTGATTAAACTTTATGAAAGGGCTTTGGCAAAATACCGCTGCCGCTCTAGTGGAAAATCTGCTTGATTTTCTATCCCATCTGTTTCATACTGGAAGTATTCAAAGATGGGAGGCGCTTCAATGGATCCAAAACAATTAGAGGAACTCAGACAAAAATATATCAAAAATCCTCCGGAAGGCATGACTGCCAAGCTGGTAAAAGGTATGACCGATTCTGACTTGCTTGACATGCATTATTTCCTTATTGAGGATGATGACCTTGATGATGATGAATTTGAAGAAGGGTTTTATATCTTCTAACTCAACATCGTCTGTTACCTATGCCCTGCTTTTGCAGGGCTATTTGTTTACATAAACCATAATTCGTGAGGAATTTCCTATTATATGAAAAACAGCCATCATGGATCGCTGCACATGTCCATATGTATGAATACTTTGGCGGTGTTGCAAAGATCCTCGTCCCGGATAACTGTCGTACTGCAGTTGACCACAACAAAGGCTGGAAAGACCAACGGATCAATGCGGTCTATCAGGAGATGGCAGAACATTATGGCACTGCCGTTATCCCCGCCCGCGTCCGGGCTCCGAAGGATAAGCCAAATGCTGAGGGCTGCGTGGGTAACATCTCCACTTGGATCACAGCAGCTCTGCGCGATGAACAGTTCTTTTCCATCGGTGAGCTTAACCGGGCTATCCACCAAAAGCTGGAGGCTTTCAGCCGACGCCCTTTCCAGAAAAAAGAGGGCAGCCGGTATGAGATCTTCCGCAACGAAGAACTGCCACTGCTGACACCTTTACCTACTGCCCCGTATGAACTGGCGGAATGGAAACAAGCCGCCGTCCAGTTCAATTATCACATATCTTGCGCTGGAATGCTATACTCAGTTCCGCATGAATACATAAAACGCAAGGTTGATGTACGGGTCACAGGTACGACGATTGAAATATTTTATAGTAATAACCGTATTGCCTCCCACCGCCGTCTCTACGGTCGCAAGGGGCAGTACAGCACCATTACCGAACATATGCCGGCCTCCCATCAGCAGTATCTGGAGTGGAACGGCGACCGTTTCCGCAAATGGGCGGAACGGATCGGCACCGGCACATACCAGGTAGTGGATGGCATCCTTAACTCCAAACGTGTGGAACAACAGTCCTACAGGAGCTGTATGGGCCTTCTGAAGCTTGCCGACAAGTATTCTGTCGACCGGCTGGAGGCGGCCTGTACAAAGGCCCTCTCCTTAACCGCCACGCCCAGTTATAAGAGCATTAAGAACATCCTTGATACCGGCAACGACAGGGCAGCACCATCGGACAAAGGGCTGGCACCTGATGCACAGGCCACATCCACACAGAACAGCCACGCGCTCACCAGAGGCGCTGATTACTACAGGAGGTAGGACCATGACCATTCAAAGTACAATGGATAAACTGATCGAAATGCGCCTGACAGCCATGTCAGATGCGTTCCGTATACAGATCGATGACCCTAAAATGAAAGAGGTTGCCTTCGAAGACCGCTTCGGAATGTTGGTCGATGTTGAGTACAGCAACCGGAAGAACAACAGCTTAAAGCGCCTGATCTGCAATGCCGGGTTTGACCAGCCGGAGGCCCATATCTCTGATATTAACTATACATCCGGCCGTAGACTCAACCGGGTATTGATCGAGAGGCTTGCAACCTGTGAGTACATCACAGAGAACAGGAACCTCTTTATCACAGGTGCTACAGGCAGCGGCAAAACCTATCTGGCATGCGCATTCGGCATGGAGGCATGCAAGCATCGTTTCAAGACCAAATACATCCGTCTTCCTGACCTTCTCCTTGAACTGGAGATAGCACGAAGCGACGGCACTTACAAAAAAGTACAGGCCAAGTATGCGAATCCCGTTCTTCTTATCATAGATGAATGGCTCCTGCTGAAGCCGACAGAATCAGAACAGCATGACATCCTGGAATTGCTGCACAGGAGACGCCGGAATTCTTCCACGGTCTTCTGCTCACAGTATGACTCAAACGGATGGTATGACCAGCTTGGCGGAGATGACAGCCCTCTTTCCGAGGCCATTCTCGACCGCATCAAGCATGATGCCTATAAGATCAATATCATTCCAACAGACCCGGTAAACTACCGGTCTATGCGGGAGGTATACGGATTAGATCCAGCATTAAGCGAGTAAACTCGCACAAAGCAGCTTATTAACGGTATCCCTGTTCCGGTCTAGCGGTATTGTCTGACCGGAACAGCGGTATCCGTTCTTCCGGAACATCGGTACAATTTCATGGTTCTTCCGCAAATATCCGTTTTGTATCTTTCGCTTATAAAGTTTATATGATATACTATAATGCTATAGGAGATACTGTTTATGAACGATACTACAGCATTAAATTTAGATAAATTTTATCCAACAGAGTTATTGAGAATTACAGAAATTATTGTGGACAGAACCAAAATAAAAATCCGTATGAAATCCGCAACCGAATCTTGCGAATGTCCTGAATGTAAACAAATTTCTAACCAATACCATGGCACCTATATTCGCAAGGTACAGGATCTGCCTATTTTAGGAAAACAGGTAGAGCTTGAAATAACTGCACACGAATATAACTGTGAAAATGATTCTTGCAAGGTTTCTACAATTGCTGAAACCTATAATGGTTTCCTCAATTACTATAGCCGTATGACGGAGCGATGCGCTGATTTTATCAGTACATTAGCATTGGAAACGAGCTGCGAAGGTTGTTCCCGTATCTGTAAAGAGATGGGCATTCGCATCAGTGGCGATAGTGTAATACGCCTTTTGCTGAAACGCTTTGAGAATCAGGCACCTTCAGAGTGTGGTGAAATCGTAGGTATTGATGATTTTGCTTTCAAAAAAAGAAATACCTACGGCACTATTATTGTAGATGAGAAGTCACACAACCCCATTGCCATACTTGATGGAC
>NZ_LT732526.1:3889587-3911589 GCF_900155545.1 Clostridium sp. Marseille-P2415 | reverse complement strand
GGTTCTTCCGCAAATATCCGTTTTGTATCTTTCGCTTATAAAGTTTATATGATATACTATAATGCTATAGGAGATACTGTTTATGAACGATACTACAGCATTAAATTTAGATAAATTTTATCCAACAGAGTTATTGAGAATTACAGAAATTATTGTGGACAGAACCAAAATAAAAATCCGTATGAAATCCGCAACCGAATCTTGCGAATGTCCTGAATGTAAACAAATTTCTAACCAATACCATGGCACCTATATTCGCAAGGTACAGGATCTGCCTATTTTAGGAAAACAGGTAGAGCTTGAAATAACTGCACACGAATATAACTGTGAAAATGATTCTTGCAAGGTTTCTACAATTGCTGAAACCTATAATGGTTTCCTCAATTACTATAGCCGTATGACGGAGCGATGCGCTGATTTTATCAGTACATTAGCATTGGAAACGAGCTGCGAAGGTTGTTCCCGTATCTGTAAAGAGATGGGCATTCGCATCAGTGGCGATAGTGTAATACGCCTTTTGCTGAAACGCTTTGAGAATCAGGCACCTTCAGAGTGTGGTGAAATCGTAGGTATTGATGATTTTGCTTTCAAAAAAAGAAATACCTACGGCACTATTATTGTAGATGAGAAGTCACACAACCCCATTGCCATACTTGATGGACGCGATGGCAAAACTCTTCGCCAGTGGCTAAAAGGAAATCAACATATCAAAGCAGTAACCAGGGATCGGGCAAGTGCATATGCAAAAGTAATCAGTGAAGAGCTTCCTGATGTCATGCAGGTAGCCGATCGTTTCCATCTGCATCAAAATCTTCTTGATGCCGTAAAAGGTGCCTTAAACCGTGCAGTACCCGCTAATATAACAGTAATTCATGATAGTCATGTTGCGAAATCTGTAAAAAATTGTGATGCTTGTAAAAAAAATCGTTTCGACTGTGGATAACTTTTCTCCTCGAGAACAAAAACGTTATCAAGTCATTTGCCAGATTCAAACTTTTTTAAAAGAAGGCTGCAGTTATCGTGAAATAGCCAAACGGATGGGTATAAGCCGAAGAACAGTCGCAAAGTATAGAGCCGGTAATCCAAAGGAACTTTGCGAATCTGGAATTAATCAAAGTAAGTTGGACGTTTACAAGGACGAAATAATTAAGTGTCTACATAATGGATATAGTAAAAGCAAGACAGTAAAACGCTTGTATTCACTAGGATATCGTGGGGCTAAAAGTACAGCCTTTGATTATCTTGTAAAAATAGAAAGATATAAAATACAGAATTTTGCACCACAACCATATGTCAGAACTTATACCGAGGGAATGAAATATAAAGCTGGATCAAAAGGTAAAAGCGCTGATTATATAACTAGAGCAGGAATTTTCCAATATCTTTGGATGAATGATAATCAACTAACACCGGAGCATAAAGATTATATTCTCAAAACTTACCCGATGGTATGGGAAATCCTGAGCTGTATTCGGAGTTTCCGTAATGTTTTTATCCGTAGAAGCATGCCCGGGTTATATCTTTTTATTGAACGATATAGTAATAGTGCCATTCCTGAATTAAAATCTTTTGCCAAAGGCTTACAGCGAGATATAAAAGCTGTCGAAAATGCGGTAGCATCTGATTTGAGTAATGGATTTGTGGAGGGAATTAACAGTAAACTTAAGATGGTGAAACGTACTATGTATGGCAGATGCAGTAGAAAACTTTTGAGTGCCAAAATGATATTGAGATGCTAATGTATAACGGACATTTGCGGAAGAACCAATTTCATAAGAATATACAGGTTGCGCAAGCGGGGGGCAAACAAAACTCAAAGTCTATTAATTTAATTCATTCATTTCTTTTAGTTAATATCATTATCAATAAAAGATCTATGTATCGTACTCATGTAAAAAGAGATGTTTCCAAATAAAAAGGATAGTATCGATAAATTTTAGCAATCTGATTTATATGATCTTCATTAAGCCCAGGAATTTTTATCGCTGATAAATCATCACAAGGTAGCTGTTCAAATATTTTTATTGCTTCTTTATATGTTAGTGGTGGAATTACTAGACTAAAGGCATCTGTACCTCGATCTATTCTTACAAAATCTAGATGAGAAAAGTCTAATTTATTAAAACTACTCATATCGTCTTCATTCAAAATAATCCCACCAATGGTAGTCATTTCACAGCCATCTTTATAAATAAAATCAACTAATTGCACATATGACATCCCGCCTCTTAATGACATAGCATTGTCAATAGTATTATTTATCGGTTTACATTGTGTTTGATGTTTATTCTTATCGGCAAAATCACGGCGACTGAGACTGAACGGATAATACTGTTCCAATTTATCTTTTAAAAAGGGTTCTCTGTTAGCGGCTTTCCTAGGCCACTCTGAATTGAAAGAGATAAAAAACATACTTCCAGTTGAAACTTTGGAAATAATAGTTTCAATATCTTCCAACATAAATTTTGAAAGTGGACTATCATAATCTAACCAAATAATGGAACGTTTTTTCTGTATCCAATCAAGTTTAGGTAGCACATCACTAGAAAGTCCATACTCCATATTTATGCAATTTAGCGGTTTATTAAACTCATATTTCTCCTTATTATCTACGTCAGCTTCAATGCTTATCATCTTTTGGAAGCCAAACTCGCGATGAAACAATAAAAAATCCGCAAAATATTTTGCCCCCATACCGATATATTGGAACTCATGTAGATTAAAAATTCTATTTACACTACTAAAAAGTTGACAAAACATTCGTCTTTCAATTGATTTTTGTTGTCGTATATAATAATTAATTTTCATGTCTGTATCAGGCATTTTAGATTTCCTCCATTTCAACGAAATACTCAAATGTCTTTAAGCCAACATCTTTATTATTGCTAACATCTAAGGCTTTTTTTACCTTATCGACTAATTCCAGTTCAGCCTTATAGGATATAGTTGTCATAGGAATTTTACTTGCTTCATTCTCAAATTCTCTTATATATGGCTCAATAAAAGAAATATTCGTTCTATTCAAGATTTCTGTCGCAGCATAATAGTGAATCTCCTTCGGAGTTTGTTTTTTCAAGTCTTGCGTAATAGCAGTACGGATCTCCTCATCAAGTTTTGCTAGTTTTTTTAATTCAGACGTTATTACTTTAAATGCATCTATCATGTGAGGACGAGTTTCTTTATAAATCATCGAAGAGTTATCTATTCCCGTTTTGGATGTGTTCCATGGTAACATTTCTGGATATTTACTTGTAAAAAATACAAATCCTCTAAAGGAAGCATAATCATTATGATATTTTATTCCTTCATTATCGCTATCATCTTTCCAGGTTGTCAACGATGTTTTGTCAGCAGATAATATTTCTCTATTATTACAATATACATACCAACCAGCTTTATCAGGATTAGTCTCTGCTGAAATACCTGCCAATATCATAACAGTTATATTATTCGAATCAAAAGTATACTTATATGGCATGACATTCCCGCCCATAGCAATAGACAAAAATGAACCTTCAATTTTACTTCCATTAATTGTTATAGTTAAACCATTCTTAATTTCAGAATTTGTTTTACGTCGCACAGTGTTTATAATTTCGTTAATAAACGCATTATAATGAAAGCTTTGAGAGATACTAGAAAATAATTTTGAAACTACAATCGTAGTTCCACATTCCTTTTCATCATAGTTGACTGTATCGTCAGACGAAACAAGCGGAAAGTCCCATTCATCTTCCTTCATCCAGTCAGCAACATTCACTTTTAAAACAAATTCAGAATTTTTTGATTTAGAAGACACTTCAAACTCTTGCCCCATTTTAAACAATGCGCGCTTCATACCAATACCAAAGGTTCCCGTTGTTTCAACACGTTCTTCTTTATCCCTTGCTTCTTGCGGCTTCCCAAATACAAATGCATAATCAGTAGCAATTGCTAAATCAATTCCTCCGCAATTATCTTCTATTTTAAATGATTCTTGGTCAAAATTTACATGAATGTAATAATCATTGTATTTTGATACCTTTTGTCTTTTTATTCCATCTATAGAATTATCTATAAGCTCAACTATTGCATCTGGTAGCAATATATCTCTAGTTATCATCGAAACAAAAAATTCTTTTGTAGGCCCAGCTTTCACTTTATTAATTTCACTCCTCATATCATACTTTCCTCCTAGTTTATGTAAAATTTTATAATATATACAAATACCATACTAACATTGAATTTCGGATAAGCAATCTCTGATCTTTATCATAGCCTACACTCGTTAAATCGGGGGAATTAAAATAAATTAGTAGTTATCCTGTAACCATCATTTATTTCCATAAACATACGATGATAATAATCATGAATTAAAAGTACTTAATTATATGAAATTATATCATAATTTGTCAAAAAGTGTAAATAAATTAACTTTAAAATAGTAAATAACCAGATCACAAATTATCTATGATCTGGTTATTTGATATATAAGCGGCGGAACGAACACTAGCATTATAGGGCCCTCTCAATTAAATCATCAATTACCGAATTAATTCTACCTAAAGCACTAATCCTCTTGCCACTTCCAATAATCTTTTAAATCCTTCAACAACTTCATCCTTATCTGACTTCGCGCCCCAACTGATTCTTATTGCCTCGGAAATTCTTTCAACATCCAATCCCATTGCTGCCAAAACATAGCTTGGACTATAATCACTTGATGTACATGCCGAACCATTAGATATACCACAGTACTGTTTTGAGGATAACATCAATGCTTCCGACTCGACACCTTTTATACTTATATTTAAAGTATTAGGCATACAATATTCTTGATCGCCATTAATTACATAATCTAATCCCGTTTGTTCCAATATAGTCAAAATAGACATCTTAATTTCCTTGTAATTATTCCAACTGCTATTATATTCAGATGATGCCAATTCACACGCCTTTCCTAATCCAGCTACTAATGCAACCGGTGTCGTACCAGGCCGTATTCCATGCTCTTGTTGGCCACCATACATTATGTTTTTAACTGGGGGGAGCTTGTAACGCTTTTTTCGCAAAATCAATGCTCCTATTCCTTGAGGGCCACTTAATTTATGAGCACTTAAAGAGAGCATGGTATATTTTAGTTCTCTTAACTCAGGAACAAGTTTCCCACAAGTTTGTGTTGCATCAACATGAAAGAATATCCCTTTTTCGGATAGAAAATCTCCTATTTCTTTAACAGGCTGGATCACGCCGTTTTCATTATTTGCGTGCATAACTGATACCAAAAGGGTATCCTCACGTACAAGGCTAGTAATTTGATCCGCATTAACTCTTCCACTTACATCGGGATTCACAATATCTACTTCAAATCCATCATCTTTAAGGCTCTTTATCGTTTCCAAGACAGCCTTATGTTCGATAGAGGTTGTAATTACATGCTTTTTCCCAGTTATGTCAGCATATTTTTTCAAACCAAGAATTGCAATATTATTGCTTTCCGTGGCACCACTTGTAAAAAATACTTCTCCACTATCAACACCTAATAATGTAGCAACCTGCTTTCTTGCTATTTCAACAACCTTACGAGCCCCTTCACCAAAATCATGTGTTCTGCTATCTGCATTTCCATATTCATTTTTATAAACCTCCACCATAACATCCAAAACTCGGTTGTCAATTGGGGCAGATGCATTATAATCCAAATATACGCTCATTATTTTCCCTCTAAGACCAAATTCATCAAATCATCTAAGTTTTTTATAAAGTTTGTTCCTGACAAATAAGCGATTCCTCGCTCAATATGTAACTTAAAATACTTCGCCAAAGTATATTCATCTGTAGGAAGACCCATCTTTTTACACCATGCGATCATCAATGCGTCATATATTTCGCTGTACTCCCCTCCAAATGTATACCAAGATATTTCCACATTACTATCTCCATTAATAGAGATGTCTGTTGGCCTTGTATTTTCAGATAGCGAATAACATAGTGCCCATCTGCAAAGTACATTCCAGTTCTGGATACCACACCTTCCTTTTAATCTGCTTAACCTATCCTTAGATGCACTGGATAACTTAATTTGCTTTACAATCACTTTACAACACCTCCCCACGAAAAATACCCTGATTCTATAGTGGTCTTTTTATCCTTATCACTATATTTTAGTGTATATTCATCTCCTACGCTTTCCCTAATCAACTCGTAATATGTTTCATCGATCTCTGAATCCGTAGAAAGAATAATTGTCTGATCACTTGCATTGGGAAAATATATCTTAACCAGTGCCTGCCTATGTGATGAATCCAATCTAGAAAGAGGTGTGTCTATGATTACCGGCAATCTTTTCTTAGAGCAAATTGCCAATGCCCACAGTAATGAAATGACCATTAGTTGCTTTTCTCCTGCTGATAATCGCTTTTTTGCAACTTCTTCACCGCTGTCGCTCAAATATCGTAAGTCTAATGTTTCAGAATCCATTACTATTTTTTCTACCATGTTCTTCTTATTAGCCAATTTTTTATAGCAATCTGTCATTGTTTTGGCTAATAAGTCTGTCTTTCTTTCCTGTAGCCGGATTCTATACAAAGAAATAATTTCTATTGCCATATGCGCATATTTCAACGTTCTTTCATCAGCATCTACTGTTTCCAAAGAAGTTAAAACACTCTCAGCCATTTTATTAAACTTTGACTCCGCCGCCATGGAAACTCCATGCAATGTTTTTCTATTACTATTTAGGCTTTCCAATTCTACTTCTTTTTCAATAATCTCTTTTTCGAGAGACTTAATTCTTTTAAACAAGCCACTCAATGCCTTTTCATCAATATCCACTGATAAATAATTATCAATTTCTTTTATTCTGCTCTGATATCGATCTTTTTCAGCCAATAATTTTTTTGCTTTTTTTGCACTATTCTCAAGTCGGCCATTATTTAATGAAATAACTTGATATAAGGTTGAATCGGAAAGTTTGTACAGATCTTCCTGATTCTCTATAAGCATTTTTTCTTTAATAAAATCAACGAATGTTCTAGTATTAGTAGTCTTATCGGAAAAAACATCATAGAGATTTTGAATTTTTTCCAACGCCATATGGTTAACTTTCTGTTCATGAGCAACTTCACCCTGTTTCTGAATATCATTTAACAAGGGTGTTACCATTAAAAGAGGCAATTCACCTCCTGCCATATCTATTAATAATTCCTGGCTACTTATGAGAGAAGACATATTTTCATGACGCTGGCTCATCAAGTCATGCTTTTGTTCAATAACATCTCCGCCCTTTACAGAATATTCCGTATTTTTATTTTCTAATTCAGCCTGTAAATCAATCAATTGCTGACTAATTTCCGCAATCTCCCTATCCGTTTTCTCTAAATCTTTAATCGCATCGTTCTTCTCTTGACGTAATTCTTCCAACTTTTGAAGATCCTGATTAACAGTACTTCTTCTTCCGATCTTACTTATAATCTTTCCTATATCACCCTCTAATACATCTAAAACGGAGATTCCAAGCATAGCCTTAATAGATTCTTTCATCTGCTCACTTGTATCCTCTACTGCAAGTTCCGCAATTTTCTCTCCATCAAAAAAGAAGAAGTTTGACAAAGCACTAGGTAATATATTTTCAACAAACATAGGCCAATTCTCTGTCAAAAAGGCATTCTCTTCTCCATTCCTTTTAACCCATATTCGTTCTCTAACTCTCTGTCCTTTACCCTCCCACTCACGATGCACGAAATAGACTTCACTTTCAGTTCTATCCATTGTAAATTCAATTTCTACATATGATTCGAGCGTATTATCGGACTTGTTTACATATGATTTTAAATATTGTCCATATGTCTGAAATTTACTTTCTCTATATGCAAATGAATTCGATCCATACAGGGCTAGTAACACTGCCTCAAGAATAGTCGTCTTTCCACGACCATTCATGCCACCAATCAGCACAACAGGCTTATTTCCATGAAATTTCAATATATTTGTGGACGCATACACTCCAAAGTTATGCATCACTAATTTTTTAATTATCATTCACTACAATCCTCGTCTTCATCATCCTCTTCAGGTTCATCATATGAACTATCCAAGACCTTCTCATTATATTTTCCACCTAACTCTTTCTTTCTTATTACTTGATTTAAGTAAAATTCAGTCGCATCTTTTTCATTCTTATAATAAGTTCTCTGAATAATGTTTTCTAAAGAATCTGTAATGCCTTTTCGTTGGTTTAAACTGTTTGATCGATTTTCAATATCAATCAAACTGTATGCCATCTCAAATGCAAGTTCTTCATCCGGGTATAATTCTGAAACAACATTCTTCAATATATCCCATTCCTCACTCTTGAACGCATCTGAAGCGATCCATTCAGGATCATCAAACTTTTTTCCTAGCACTGCTTCATAAATACGAGGTAGGGAATCATCAAACTCATGCTTATCAAATACCCATATTCTTCGTATATTTCTCAATTCCGGTAATGTGATTAACTCTAAGTTTTCAAACTCTTCCGGACCATTCTCGTTAATATCTTTTTGAACTTCCAAAAGATCTCTCAACCACTCTTCACGTACTTCTTTTAAATACGGGCCATGATGTAACTGCTTATAGCTTCCCTGCAAATATCCTGCCATCTTACGGAAGCCTCTCTTCTCTCTATCATTTTCCTCATCTCCAAACTTATTTCTAAACTCTAGAAGCGGTGTCATCCATGCCTTTTCATCATCATTTGCAATCATCGCCTCCATAGATTTGTCTTTTTCAACCATTGTACAAACCCAACAGCCAAAACGACTCTTCCCACAACTCGGGAGCCCTTTTTCTACCATCATGGGACATTCTCCATCCGCTGTAGCACCTTTATAAAGTGTAAGCAATTCTTTATTCGAATAGCCCCATGGATTCTTATATTGCATTAAAAACACCCAAACATCATTGTCGTTCCAGTCCTCCAAAGGAGAAAACACCAGTTCATTTACCATAGACTGGTTTGGGCTTAGCAACTCTCTAACTCTTTTCTTTTCATAATAAGCCATAGTTTGGGCACGCCTTGCGCTTTCCGCTTTACGCGTGCCAATCACCATAATAACCTCTCCATGCTCTGCTATTTTCTCCTTTACAAATGAATTAACAGGCTGGATTTTTAATCTGTCAGTACACCAACGAAGCTTTTTCCTAGGAAATGGATATCCTTTTCCAATTAAATTTACCCAAAATGTATTATTATAGGCTGGTGTCAATGAATGCGTCAAAAATGGAAGTCCCTGCTCTACAGCTGCCTTGTCCATTAGATTCAAAGAATTTTGAACCCATTTTGAAATTACTGGTGACTCAACTAATGTATCTGTATTTATGATATGAACCGGCTTCTTTAACTGTTCTTTAGGTAAAGTACTAAGTGAAAGCCATACCAACTGTAATGTCGCAGTGCTATCTTTTCCTCCAGAATATCCAATTACCCATGGAATATCATCAACTAAATATAAATTTCTTACTGTTTCCATCAATCCAACTATTATTTCTTTAGTAATCGTTACATCCCGCTTGTTAACTTCGCAGGTCGCACACTTTTCTGCCATCTTCCCATCTCTCCTAGATATTAATAGACCCAAGGAATTGATTTTCCCTATGCTCTTCATCCTTTGACAATTCAAGTCCAATTTCTCTTTTGATTCGATTTGCTGTAAGCATTATTGCTTTATTGCTTGTTATGATTTTTCCATCAGCCCTAATTACTCGTAATTTCCACTGTACTGCACTTCTTCTCCAATCAATGCTCTGAAGCTTCAAAAGAACATCTTCCATTTGACTTTGAGGATTATTATAAAAATAATTACCAATAACCCCAAATGCCTGTATCACAACACCTTGAGTAACAATATAGTTTTCTCGCAGATCCACTTTAGAAATTTCATGGTTCATTAACTCATTCCACTGAATAATATTTTGAACGATGTTTGTCCAAAATTTACACAAAAATCTTTCAGCTGCATCCGATACTTCAGTACAGCCAACAATTCTTTTATTTGCTGTATAGAAAGTATTTAATGTAAACAAGTTAGATGAAAACTTCCCTAATATATCCCTTTCCTTATCCGTATAATCATTTAGAAATTTCACCCGTGAGACGACATTCCTATTAATAACAGCTAGTGCATCTCTTGAATCATATAATTCTGCAATAGAATTAGATGTCTTGACGGCATGCTTGTTTAAATCAGTAAATAGTTGTTGACTTCTAGTTAAGCCTAAATCCTCATAAAGTACGACTGAAATAGTTTCTGTACCAAGTGAAGCGTCTTCATTTAAAGCATCTAAAATGGCTGCTTTTCTGTGTTGTCCATCGTTAATCAAAAGGCGAGCATCCATAGCAACCTCTAAAATACCCGTTCCCATCCCATCACTGCTTTCATGAAATTCAAATTCTCCATCTATTGAAGCTGCTAATGCTGAAAATGCATAAGAATCCCTATTTTCAGTTATATACCTACTAATAACCGGAATTCTGGACTCATTCATTTTTCTTTGGGCCCTATATTCCGGAAGAACATATTCTTCTGTATTAGGGAAAAGTTTTGATAGCATTTTTAAAGGCACCATGGCTATATAATACTCTCTTCGCGCTTGTTTACCTCTTACCACTGGAAATTTGTACGTATAATCCATAATTCCTCCAAAATAAATAAGCTATACTTAAGTAGACTACTTAAGTATAGCTTCATCATTGTTTTTAGTCAATTAAAACCCTTATCTTTCTTCCAATATTTCCTTTGCATACTTCCAGAAAGCGTTATCTTTCATATAGATTGGATCTTGAACATTTCCTATCTTAACAATGCTTTCATGTTTCTTTAAATTTTTGATATCACTACAAATACGTGACTCATCTGAGCTTCCTGGTTGTGTGTTGAATACAAACCTAACATCTGCATTGGCTAGGTCTGCTACATTATGAATGACCCACGAAAGTATATACTTTGAATAGTCCTCTTCCTTTGTCACAAAATGTTTTAGGAACTGCGTTGAAAGTATAGTTCCCACTCCAAATTCTCGGCCTTCCTTTAAAATCTTTCTCAGTGATGGATAACATTCACGAAGAAAGTTATCTGCCTCATCTACCAATATGAGTTTATTCATTTGGCGATAACTGCCTTCTAATTTGCTGTGCCCCGCCGCCTGCATCTGTGAATAGAACAGATCCAGTGTCAATGCAACAACAAGGTTTTGAATATCCGCATCATATCCCGACATATCGATAACTACTACGCCATGAAGAAGATCAAATAAAGATTTTGTATTTGATGCTACAGGTTCAAAAATTTCAAACATTGAGATTTTACTCAATATCGCATCGAGCACATCTCCCTTCTTTATATCTTCATCTAAATCATAAATTTGGTATACATTGGCAAATGTGGGTGGCTCATTAGCCCATGTAGAAGAATCTGCTTTTTTAATTCCGCATCTTGAATATGCCTCATCAATACAATTCAATAAAATATTCTTCTGCTTTGGACCTAATGAAGAATTTACTTTTGCCAAAGTATCAACAAAGGTATTTGCCGTATGTACTGGCAAAAGTGGCTTTGGTGTTTCAGACCATGCCAAAGCCAATGAATTAAATGGTAAATGATATGGTCTATATACCTTTGCATCAGTCAGTTTTACAAAATCCGTTTTTGTTTCGTTATAGTCTCCTTTATAATCAAAAATAAGGATTCCTACATCATCTGATGCAATATTTGCTGTACGTTTCTGATAAATCTGAGCAATTAATGACTGTGTAAACTGAGTTTTACCAGTTCCCATTGTACCTATAATACCAGTATTCGTATGAAAAAGAATATCTGTATTATTTGGTTCCCAAATAACATCCATACCATTTTGCTGGTTCACGCCAAATTTCACTTGGATTCCCGGAGAAGATACTTCTAACTCATTCATTTCCGAAAGCGTATTTTGAGGCTCATCAAATGGCTCATCATCAGGATTTCTCTCTTCTTTCTGTCCAGAACATTCACATATCTCTTTATCTTGTGCAGTCTTATCCTGCTCAAATTTTGTAACATTTAACTTGGAAAAATCTCCTGTCAAACCTGAAATATCTTTCTCATTAAACAGCATAAATTCATTATCTTGTCTTAAAGCTATATTATCAGATATCTCATCTACAGTTTTTAGAATCAATTCAAATTCATCATATTCGAGCATTTCAATAAAGTTAATAGCATCTTCCTTAAATGATGTCCGGCGTTCAATATGTGCCTTTCTAAAAGAGAGAACAGCACCCTTTCCCAAAACCTCTCGAATATCATCAGATATTTCATACTCCTCATTTAATATCGCTTCTCTAAACTGATCAATTACAATATCCCATTTTTGTGAGTCATCTACATGATATACTTTCATTTTTTTGCAACTCGTAACCAAAAGTTGCATCAAAAAGTTTCTATTTACTTTGTATAAAATTGTTCCTACCAATTCATCATTAGGTGCGAATGCTTGCTTCAAACCATTAGCAGTAGACGCAGACTGTTCAAATGCCTTTTTAATTACTACATTATCATTTATTCCCGTCTTTACCTCAGTTGGATACAAGTATATTTTTAATTTATCCGCATTGTAATTCAATCCAATGAATAATAAATCATCACTCGTCGGTCCTTTTTCGAATCCAAGATTTTTGGCTGACAAAATACCTTCGTCCCGTGACAAACCTGCTCCTCCAGACACTCGTAACATTTCTTCCAAAGAGATAGGAACCCACAGAATATCTGGATGACGCAAGAATGCCAACATAAATTTGATTGCAGCAACAATACTAATTTTTTCTCTAGAAAAAGTTGAATCCTTATTTGCTCCTACCATCTTTTTAGACGACACAAGTCGTAGCAGCCAATCTCCGTTGATTGCATTGAAAAGATTTATAATATTGGAAATATCTCGAAGTTCCGCATCTATACCTTTATCTTTCAAATATTCTTGAATTACTTTTGAATATTGCTTTGATTTTTGAGTTACTGTTATCGCATCATATCCACTACTAGAAGTATACTGATCACTATAATGAATTATCAACAAATCACTATTTGCCTCTTTTTCACTAAAAAAATCCAAGTCTACTTTAGGATTCACAAATACAACCCAGTTTGAAGCGTCATATATTCCATTCATCTTATCTTCCGCTTTAGAATCTATCTGTGTGGATATACTACTCCCCGAATAATATGGATTTCCTGTCGTTCCTACTTGTACTAGTGCATTATATTGTTCCGCTAATTCAATTAGCTTTGTACGTTTCGCATATTTTGTTCCAAATCCTGTTCTGTATTTCTGCCCATACTTACTAGAAGGTACCCCTGATAAAATTCCTCCAATTGCTGCACCCGTCTCAATTTGATTCATAGTTGCAATCTCAGATGTTACCTCAGATTCCATTTCATAAAATGATATATGTGCATAGGCATAATTTTTCCCTGTGTCTTTATAAAAATAACATGCAACATTCTTTGACATTATGCCTTCAAGATTGTTCATTGTAATACCACTTACAACCGAAAGCTTCATATCAGCTAAATACTTTTTGAGCAGCCCATAATCTCTCAAATTTGAGAAAACATTTCCTTTTTTATCATCTGTATAAACATGAATTTCAAACCTCATTAGCTGATCTACGTCTGGCTGACGATTAACCGAATGGATAAAATACTGCGCAATTCCTATAAAGACATCACTGCAATCCCCCATATTAATCAGATTAATCTTAATTGTCTTATTATTAATATCCTCAAAAATGTATTTGAAGTGTGAACTAAACTCTACAATTTTTTCTTCTACAAGTTTCGGAACATATCTTCTGCTGCCACGATATTTTCTGTTTTCAGCTGGAGCATAATACTTCCATTCCGTAGAATACAATTGGTCGGAGACCTTATAAATTTTTTTATTTCTTCTTATATACGGTAACAAATTAATAGAGTTTAGTCTGTCAACAACAATATCCGATGCTGAATCTATAGATTTTTCTTTCGCCAACATCAACTGATATTCAATGTTCAGTGGATGTAATGGTGTAAGAAGTATTTCATTATCTTCATTTCCAACTGATATTGATCCCAAGAACAATGCTTCTTCTTGTAACTTTGAAAATGGCTTACCTTCTTCCAACGTTACAAACACCTGCTTAAATGCCTCCAAATATTTCTGAGCTGCTTTTTTAATTTCCCCTCCCATATATGCCAAAGTTGGAACCGTAGATGCTGACTTGTAAGCTGCCAAAAGATTCAAATATGAATCAAGCAAATTACTTTCTATTTCTAGATTAACCTTTTCAATCTTAACTTGCTCTGATGCATAAAAATGACGACACTTTCCACAAGTAATTCCATCATCAACTATCTGCTGTTCTATGCGTAGTTCACGGAGTAAATTAGCCTTTGCAAAATACTCTTGTGATTCCTTATAAATATGCAAATTATCAATAAATTCAAAATTACCCTTTGTGGCGATTTTATCCCTAAGAATTTTTCTTCCTGTTATTTCCACGCTCTTTGCTTCATCTGGAAAAAGTGAAAATGGAACAACTATTCCTGCAAAATTAATTTGTATATTAATACCGCATCCATAATTTGCAAGCTCGTCCTCTGAGGCATACAAATGTAAACGTTCATCATAGTTACAACGATACTCTTCATTATCATCTAACTTTTCTGACATGTTTTTTGCGCCATTTTGGTTAAATATCAAATCAGTTCCAATTCCAAGCAACTTGATACTTGATTTAGATTTTGTTTTTTTCCAATTAATGATAAAATTTCTTTTTATGGTCTCTGCCAAATATGTTGCATAAAGGTCTAAAATACAAATTTTAAAAATATATGTAATATCATTAGCTGTATCAGTAATTTCAATCTTATGAAACGATATACCGCTTCTATTAAGTTCAAAAACCAGATTATTTGCCTCTTTTACAAAAGAAATATCGTCTGCTGAAATATCATTATAATGTACCTTGACATTACATGCCACACGAATATGAATCATTGGATATTTATCCGGATTAAAAATAATCATACTCCGTCTGCGTTTTTTAGTTGTCATAGAACCTTCGTTACGTATCAGTACTTTTTCATCCAATGCCAATGACTCCAGTGGAATTTCTCCATATATGGTAATATCTTCAAGATCTATTTGTAATGGATTTTCTTTTTTCGCCTGCTTCTTTTCCATTGCTGTCAAAACTTCTGCATAGGTAAACAAAGTACTCCAGTTCTCCGGATCATCTTTACGAGTACGCTCAATTCGGATAATGAAACTATCTTCAAAGTCATTAGACAAATCTGACTCTAAATTTCCAAATCTTATACTACGATCAATCCTCTCAAAAAACTGATTATTCTTCTTCAATTCCTTATCAATCTGCATCTTACCAAAATTGGAGAAGTCCTTCTTTCCATCAACATAAAACAATCTAAACCCCGGGAAATTATTCCGGGCTACTAACCCGCCACTCATAATTGATAATAAATCTTTATACTCATAAAGTGATGTTTTATCGCTGAATACATCACTTTCTCTACGGCTCAATTCAAAATCTAAAATACGTTGCTCTAAAAAAGTGAGCTGTGTACTTTCCTCTGCCATCTTTCGAATTTCTTGCATAAGATTACCCGGATAAAACGGCATACCATTAGCAGTCATATTTCTAGAACCACTCTTAGCACTATCAATTGGATTTGAAGAAATCATCAAAATAGGTTTCTTAGCATCATTTGCTGCATTTCTCAAGGTTGCACATAAAAAATCATTTGTCATCCCATTAATCTGTGAAGCAATAATTATTTCATCATCAACAACTTTCAGGGTATACGTTCTATATACAGTGCCATCCATACACTTGTACGAATACTCTCCCAATGTTCTGTTTTGCTCAGACAGCTTTCGAAGAGATTCTGTTACCCCTTCAACCATATCCTCATCGTCGAGTTTTAGACAGAAACTCTCCCCTAATTGCAAAATTCCTTGTGACGAGATTGCCTGAAAATAACCATTTATTCTTTTAGCTATAAAATCATAAAATTCTCTTAACATACTGTGCATCTCCACTATCACTCTTTTTATCAATCAGATTTAATTTTGTAAAAAACTCCTGTAATAATTCCTTGGAAGTATTATCTAAATAAATCCCCCTATATTCATATTCTTTATAAAGATCTATTAATCGAATCCTGTCTTTATCTCGCAATGAAATTTTTGTAAGAAAAATAATGTCTCGTTCTGTAAGATTAAGAACCAATCCTGATTTTTTACGATTCTTTACCCAACGTTCTTTACAAAAATCCGAAAACTTCTCATTATAGAACTGATTTGCTCGTTTTCGATCTGTATTAAGGAACTGTTCCTCTACACACTTGAATAAATGCCTAAGAGCTTTATCCGTTTTCGATCCACCTTCTGCATAAGGAATTTCATTAAATTTTTTATAATCTCCGACACACGAGGTATATGCATGCTCTGCACTTTTTATTTCTGACGCAACAAATTCATCTCTACTTTCATTTGCTTTCACATAATTTTGTAAATCTATGTAGTCGCACATTAGATTTATATCATCATGCTGGTTAATAATTTCTAAAGTAATCGCATGGCTAAACATATGATTGATTTTTGCCTGTAGATTTTCCCAGCCTTCAACACAGCATAATCGGTTTTTATTTACTCTTTCCCAATCTAACGCAAAATATAGGGGTATTGGATCCTCTCTCTTTCCCATACCAAATTGGTCTAGCGTGATGCACGTTTGGGAAACATAATAAAAATAATATAATGCCAAAAGATTTGACAGGTCTTCCAATGAAGTCATCCCGGTATCAAGCATGAAGTAAAAATCTTTTTTAAATTTTTCTTGAACATTCGTAATTATTGGATAGTAAGGCTTTTCCTTTCCCCTTTCTAATTGTTTAGACTCGATACTATCTATTACCATCTTTTCCAACACGTTATATGGATATTTATAAATAGCTTCTTTTATTATTTTACGGTCTGCATCACCAACTCCCATAACACATGACATGAAAAAAGCAACTCTATCAGCACTTTTATTCTGAACGTTGGTTTGATATGGATATAAGCCAATATTCTCGGCAATAAAATCTCCACCTCTAAAAAATAGATTAGATATTAAATCTTGAAAATATTCAAGGTCCTCTGCATCTATATCAATGTTACTGATCAACCTTTGACATAAAGACTCTTCATCTATATCCTCGGTTTCCAAATCAAGCGCTTTTCTAAAGAAACCACTGATAATTTCTTCCATATCATAGACTATAGGCGCCTGAGATTTTCCACTTGCTTTGTATGGGAATAATTTAAAGGCATTATCAGGATAATGGGACAATCGCAATGAATCTAAAGACTTCTCTTCTTTTTCCTTTACTTTAAAGCTATCTTTAAATCTTAACTCACTAAATTTGTAGTTCACTATTATCTCACCACCTTAAACTTGTATCCAAATTTTGTTTTATCTAGAATTGCTCTTTTCCCATTTTCTGAAACAATCATAATATTCTCACTAGCCGATCCCGTTTTTAAAACCTTAGAAACAAAACTAATAAAGTCAGCATGATTATTTCTATCCTCAGCCGTCTGAACATAGCCATCGTTCAATCTACTGATTAATTCATATAATGAATAATCTATATCTAATGAGATAATTTCTTTCGTCTTTACATCTTCAAAGCACAACATTATAATTGGCGTAAAACGTTGTAGACTATTATCTCCATTACTAGATGGTACATTTTCAAGAAACGCCTCAAATTTTACATTTTCATATAGTTCAAATCCTCTACTCTCACTCAATCTGATATTTGAATCCGCTTCACTTCCACACCACTGTACAACACCCTTTTCAACCATGTCATATATAGATTGGAGTTTTCCTTTCTTCCCTGAGTTATAATAATAAAGATCTTTTAAGAAACTCTCATAAACCTTATCAGAATTCTCCGCATTCATTATTTTTGAAATACGAACAAGAATATTAAACATTTGAGCCTTTAATGCCCGATTGTAATTCAACTTATTCAAACTTTCCTTTGTACATAATACAGAAGAATATGCACTCCCCCCAATTGCCTCTTTTATAGACTCAGAGATATCCGAAGATACATAATAGAAGATGGCCATTGTATCCGCTATTTCAGTTCTAACCAATAATGGATCATACTCTCTAAGAAAGTTCATTAAATTCGACAAATCGCCATAATCAAACATTAAAGAGGGGGTAATACCACCAATATATTCTTTAAGATAATCTTCCGTATTAACTGATGCATCCGCTAACTTTTTGTAACTAAAATCATGTGCAACAATAATATCATAAATATAGTTCAAGATTTCTCTCGTAGTCAATATCTCCTTATCCTTTATTGTTGTCTTTACTAAAATTTCGGCCACAAAATTTCTAGCTGCTTCTTCTGACATAAAAGCGTAATTATGTCTAACTGGACAATTTAACGCCATTGGGCATTGAGCACACTTGCTCTGATAACACTCATAAAAGGGGTTTTTTTCATTATTTGTAAAAATTTTAGAAAGAATATCACTGATAAATTGGGGATCCACGCCATTCTCAGTTAAATAATACATATGATAATCTGAAAAACTTACATGTTGAAAACTACTTGTCGCATCATATATATTTTCATTTATTTGAGATGTGAGAATATTACTCTTCATGGCATATTCGCGTAGCATTGCATATTGTTTTCCGTATTCTGACTCGATAAAGTTACTTAAAACACCCAAATTTATTGCCATTATAATATTCTGACCTGGCAGATTAATGTTTGCGTCGGAAAAACCATTTAAAACATCATTCAGCGTTTCTATGGCCGTCTTGAAAGGCGCACTACTCTCAGTGGCATCGTTATAAACACAATATCCATCAAGCAATTTCTCTTCATCCAAGTTCTTTAAATATGAAAGCAAATGTGATTTTCCATCACCAGCACTTCCACATAGAAGTACAAGTGTCTTCTTTCCAGATTCATTGATTTTTTTCAATATTACTTTAAGGTCTACCTCTACAGGTCGCGATATATGCATATACGCTTTAAAGTCATCAAATTTTCCAATATTATCTATTGACTCATTTGAAGACTTTCTAAGTTTATTCAGCTCATCTACAAACTCACATTTCCCCATTTTTTTCACTCACCTTTTTATTATTAAAACTACGTCTTCTATTCTCTAAGCCAGTGTTTTACATTTTTTAATTATCAAAAATCAAACGAGCTCATTTCTATTCACTCTTCATAAAGTACCAAGACTAATCTTTATTTGCTTACAAAACTCATAATTTTATCCACTATGCAACAAATCAACATATAATTTTTCACATCCATTTCTATTATACTTTCATTCCTTTAATATCACAATAAATAATCACACTTTTCTCAATACTATCAAATTTATAATATTCTCAAAAATTATTTCCGGCCTAACATTTTCTGTAACCAGAAAATAATCTTTCAATAACGTCTCCATAATATTCAGTGGAAAAACATAAAGGAACTCATCAAAAACCACTGGATAAAAGCTGAAAATATCAAAAAATGAGGTATTTAACCAGATTGATTGAATAAAAATACTAAGAGCCATGTGAACCGGAATACGAGAATAAGCCTAATCCTATTTTTTTGTAAGTTAAGGAACTTCCTATTTTCGTTATTACACCCCGCTGCATTTAGAGCTAGAAAACCTATGATTTCCTATCTTTACTATTCAATATAATCAATATAAAAAATTACTCCTGCATTAATTATATTTCAAATTCATTATATAAAATGGAATACTCCTCTTGTTCAATCAAGCTCCATCTATATTGGGGCTTTTGTGGAATATCGTACATATTAAAAGGATTCTTTAGTACCTCTCGAAATCTCAAAGCATTTTCTTTCTCAATCATTAATATATTTTTTAAATCTTCAATACTTATAACTGGTACTTCACCTAATTTTGAAAAGTAACTATTTCCTGTAATTATCACGTAAAATATTTCTTTAATCTGATTTTTTTTACTCACAATTTTTTCTCTCTTCAAATTAGAAAACAACAAATAGTCGTCCTCCGTAATAGCTACCCTACAAGCATTTATTTGTTCAATAGCTTTTCTAATTATACATTCCGCCTTCCATAGTTGAAATGGTTTTCTATTACAATGAGCAACCTTTATTTGTCCAAGAATCACTTTCCCATCTTTGTATGCAACAAGATCAAAATCTGTTTTCTTTACTTTTAATCCTGATTGTAAAACCTCCCAACCGCACCCCTTAGTTATCGACTTAACTACATTTTCAAAGACATTTTTTCCAAAAAAATCCACTTCTTCTCCTAGTATCTTTGACCCTTTGGCATTTAATGCAATATTCCTTGATTCTTCAAAAACATTATAATCTTCATCAAACATCCACTTGGCAATTATGATATTTTCTCCAACCCGAAAATAAAGATGTTCGCAAAAATCAGACAAAAAGTCAGAATTCTTAAATACAATATTATATACTGTCAAAAATTCTTCATCTGTAATTTTATCTCCAAAACAAATATTTTTTTTAATTTCTTTATAATGTATGGTACGATACATACCTGATTGAGTCATAATTAAAAATAACACTTCAATGTAGAGATATAATAATATAGATACTATAACAGATGCCGTATACTTCATTTCATAATGACGTAGCAGAATATCAAGCATATTTTCTCCAAAAAATTGTCTATCCAGCATTCCATTCATCCAACTTTTTAATATTTTACCATCTTCCTCAAAATAACATTTTTTACATATATAGCATTCATAAAACTGATATATTAAATCCTTTTTCCAGTCTTTAACCGCCATACGTTCAGCGGCAACTGTGCCATAATAGGCCGATCCCAACATTATCCTATAACTATATTCTGGCTTTTTCATACGTAATTGAACTTCAGGCCTGTTCTCTATAACTTCTATTTTCTCAACATCCTCTTTAAGGTAGCTAATATCATCAAACTTTTCAGCAATACAGCCACACTTTATCGCTTCTGAATAAATTGACTCAATTAACTTTTCTTTACATAAATAAATACTCTCAGCAATTTCTATTTTGCCCTGCGCTTCACTCCACGCTGTATCGTCAGGCAATACACCAGTTGCTAATTTAATCAAGAGTTTTTTAGGATATCCAATAATACTGGGGTTATCCATTGCGAACATACCGACACATACTAAAAAAACAAATAAAGAATCAAATCCCTCTTGTATCTGTTGACTAATTTTATACTGAATTCTATTTATTACTGGAAATATTTCTTTTATAAAATATATATAATTCTTTACATTATCTGGCCTATTATATGTTATTAGTTCATATATCTCTTCTTTTTCTCTTTGATCAATTTTATTTGACAAATAAATCTTTAATAACATTTTTTGATTAAGCAATTCCTCAAAAGGAATATCCACAATGTTCTGCATTATATAGCTAGTAAACTCAGTTTCACATTCTACTGGATTATTAATATATTTTTTAATTTTTTCTATGCTCCTCATTTTTACCCCATTATACTCCTCTCTTGTAAATATCTGCATTTATTTGTACCATTATAAGTTGTTAAACAGCAATATCAATTCATATCATATAACTGGCTAATCAGAACAACTTCCTTATATGTATCTAACGTTCCGAAGCTCTGTTTATCGCTCCCATGAATGCAGGAAAGTATAATCGAAAACTCCTCCAGAAACCATTTCCACCAATCCGCATTCCACCACTAAAATTAATTCCAACATCTCCCAATATAATCAATATGTCTTCACGTTTCGTCTGAAAATGTTCACAGAACGCTTCTGCCCATTTAAACTGTCCATAGGTATCCCCAGTAATATAAATCATATCCAAATTCCTTTCCGGATGATTACCTTTCGGTCGACATCTTAATTGAACAAAATCGCTATCGCGATGGCTG
>NZ_LT732526.1:3874456-3887201 GCF_900155545.1 Clostridium sp. Marseille-P2415 | reverse complement strand
CCGCCATACGTTCAGCGGCAACTGTGCCATAATAGGCCGATCCCAACATTATCCTATAACTATATTCTGGCTTTTTCATACGTAATTGAACTTCAGGCCTGTTCTCTATAACTTCTATTTTCTCAACATCCTCTTTAAGGTAGCTAATATCATCAAACTTTTCAGCAATACAGCCACACTTTATCGCTTCTGAATAAATTGACTCAATTAACTTTTCTTTACATAAATAAATACTCTCAGCAATTTCTATTTTGCCCTGCGCTTCACTCCACGCTGTATCGTCAGGCAATACACCAGTTGCTAATTTAATCAAGAGTTTTTTAGGATATCCAATAATACTGGGGTTATCCATTGCGAACATACCGACACATACTAAAAAAACAAATAAAGAATCAAATCCCTCTTGTATCTGTTGACTAATTTTATACTGAATTCTATTTATTACTGGAAATATTTCTTTTATAAAATATATATAATTCTTTACATTATCTGGCCTATTATATGTTATTAGTTCATATATCTCTTCTTTTTCTCTTTGATCAATTTTA
Organism: Clostridium sp. Marseille-P2415; assembly: GCF_900155545.1. Classification (GTDB taxonomy): domain Bacteria; phylum Bacillota; class Clostridia; order Lachnospirales; family Lachnospiraceae; genus Lacrimispora. Next base: position 3,886,653 of record NZ_LT732526.1, on the reverse strand, counting down.
TTTGACAAATAAATCTTTAATAACATTTTTTGATTAAGCAATTCCTCAAAAGGAATATCCACAATGTTCTGCATTATATAGCTAGTAAACTCAGTTTCACATTCTACTGGATTATTAATATATTTTTTAATTTTTTCTATGCTCCTCATTTTTACCCCATTATACTCCTCTCTTGTAAATATCTGCATTTATTTGTACCATTATAAGTTGTTAAACAGCAATATCAATTCATATCATATAACTGGCTAATCAGAACAACTTCCTTATATGTATCTAACGTTCCGAAGCTCTGTTTATCGCTCCCATGAATGCAGGAAAGTATAATCGAAAACTCCTCCAGAAACCATTTCCACCAATCCGCATTCCACCACTAAAATTAATTCCAACATCTCCCAATATAATCAATATGTCTTCACGTTTCGTCTGAAAATGTTCACAGAACGCTTCTGCCCATTTAAACTGTCCATAGGTATCCCCAGTAATATAAATCATATCCAAATTCCTTTCCGGATGATTACCTTTCGGTCGACATCTTAATTGAACAAAATCGCTATCGCGATGGCTGTTCAACATTCCTTTTATTCTTCACCCACCATATAAAATAAATATAGCAGATTTTGAATTTATCGTGTATTGTTAAGCTACCACACCTAAACAGCCACATAAACCAAAACCTGCCTATGTTAATTCTATCATTTATTACGGTAACTAACAATTACTTATTTTATTTTTTTACTGCACCCTAAAATGAAAATATAAATTCCACTCCCTCATTCCCTAGTGGAATTTACTTCCACACAGTTAATATTTACTCTTTCATACATAAGTGGTATGGTTATATCTCCTTCTGACAGCAGTAGAAGGAGATTTTATGAGTAAATATATCCCTGGTAATCAGAAACACCTTACCCTTGATAACCATATCTACATAGAGAATTCTCTAAACAAAGGTTATACCTTTAAGGACATTGCTAAATACCTATGCAAAGATCCAACTACCATCTCCAAGGAGATTAAGGCTCACCGTCTATCCGACTGGTTTCATAAGGGGACTTTTTACAATGCCAAGAACTTCTGCATTCATCGCTATCACTGTAAAAAGACCAATGCCTGCGGCAAGATTCTCCTATGTGGCATTAAATGCACCTCCTGTCCAACCTGTAACCAGACCTGCCACAACTTCGAAAAGGAACGCTGCAACAGGTTAGACAAAGCTCCCTACGTATGCAATGGCTGTGACAAAAAGATCAACCACTGTACCATTGCTCACAAGTATACGTATAATGCCCGCTCTGCGGATAGAAAATACCGCGAAAAGCTCAGTGACTCCCGTGAGGGAATCAACATGACAAAGCGGGAGCTTCATCAAAAGGATATGATCATTACTCCTCTGATTGTGCAAGGACAGTCCCCGTATCAGATTGCCACAAATCACCCGGAACTTAATCTGTCTGTCCGCACCATGTATACCTATCTTGACAATGGATTATTCACCGCCAGAAACATAGACTTAAAGCGAAAACCCAAGTTCAAGCCGCGTAAGTGCCATAAAACACAGATTACAGATCGCTCCGTTTTTACCAATCGAACATACGCTGATTTTCAGTCCCTAAACCCTGATGTTTACGTAGAAATGGACACGGTCCATTCTTCGAGGGAATCGAAAAAGACACTGTTGACTTTCTTTTTCCCAAAAGAAAAACTCTTTTTGGCATTCCTGATGAACCGCTGTACAAAGGGCGCTGTCCGTCTTGTTTTTGATCATCTTGAGCAACGGCTTGGGACGTATGAATTCCTTTCTCTGTTTGAACAGCTGCTCACAGATTATGCCGAAGAAAAAACTATGCCGAAGAATTCCTGAGAATTGCTTAGAAAATACTTTTACTGACATTTCTTCGGCATAGTAATCAGTTAATCCAACGTATACAGTGCATGGTGTACATCAGATTTTTTCCAAAGTTTCTCTGCAACAGTGGAATCCGGCGATGCTTTCTTCATAGCGTCACCCATCATTTCAAGTGTTGCGAATGCATAGAAGCCGGATGTTGTTGACATACTTTCATGACCAAGAAACTGCATAATAAATGGCAAGGGAACTCCATTCCTATATAAATCCATGGCTTTCGTTTTTCTAATCAAATGACAGTGGACATTATCAGGTACTTCGGAACAGGTTTCACGAGCAGTATCAGCAGCGGTCTTAAGAACTAGGCTAATGCTGTCTGTTGATAACCGATGAGTTTTTCCATCCAAAAGGCTGTAAAACAATGGACATTCTTTATTCTTAGGATGAAACTCTTTCAGGTAGTTTTGAAGATGTGTAACAGTTTTATTCATCAATGGTACATTTCTGCTCTTTTGACCCTTGCCGACGAGCGTTATGAATGGATTTGACGCATCTAGGTGCAGTGAAGATATATCTAATTCAGCCAATTCCTGTACCCTTGCACCAGTATCATAGAGCAGAATGAGCATCATTCGATTTCGACGATGCTTGGAGGTCTTTGTATCGGATGCAGCCAGAATGGCGGCAGTTGCTTTTGGTTGGAGATACTGTATGGGATGTTTTTCTTCCTTCAGTTTCTTTATTAAACATGCTTCTGTATATAGTGCTTTGAGCTCGAAATCCTCTTCTCCACAGTATTTCAGGAATGACCGGATTGCTGTGAGTTTGAGATTAATACTTTTAGGAGAGTAGCCACTGGATTTCATCCATTCAACAAACTCCTTGATGTTCTCCCGTGAAAAAGCTTCAAATGTGACGTTATCATCTTTTAATAACTTCTCCTTTTCAAGAAAAGACAGATAGGATTTAAGTGACTGTTTGTAAGCCTCTACGGATTTGTNGGTAGTTTTGAAGATGTGTAACAGTTTTATTCATCAATGGTACATTTCTGCTCTTTTGACCCTTGCCGACGAGCGTTATGAATGGATTTGACGCATCTAGGTGCAGTGAAGATATATCTAATTCAGCCAATTCCTGTACCCTTGCACCAGTATCATAGAGCAGAATGAGCATCATTCGATTTCGACGATGCTTGGAGGTCTTTGTATCGGATGCAGCCAGAATGGCGGCAGTTGCTTTTGGTTGGAGATACTGTATGGGATGTTTTTCTTCCTTCAGTTTCTTTATTAAACATGCTTCTGTATATAGTGCTTTGAGCTCGAAATCCTCTTCTCCACAGTATTTCAGGAATGACCGGATTGCTGTGAGTTTGAGATTAATACTTTTAGGAGAGTAGCCACTGGATTTCATCCATTCAACAAACTCCTTGATGTTCTCCCGTGAAAAAGCTTCAAATGTGACGTTATCATCTTTTAATAACTTCTCCTTTTCAAGAAAAGACAGATAGGATTTAAGTGACTGTTTGTAAGCCTCTACGGATTTGTCTGACAGATTTCTTATTACCGGCATGTAATCATGAAGGTAAAGACGTGCCATAATCCAGAAACTTTTATCCTTCTTTCGCTTATACTTCATCGTCTTCTACCTCCGGAATAAGAGATTCCATTGATGATGTAAGAATAGAGTACTGAGGAAAGAAATCCGGTATCAAGTGTATATAGTAATAGGTGCTTTCGAGGGATGAGTGCCCCATATATCTCATAAGATAAGGGAACATCGCATGTACATCCGTTTCCTCTTTAGACCACTTCAAGATGTTAGCACATGCAAAGTGATGTCGGAAGTCATAAGCGCGTGGTTTGACTTTTCCATCTCTTTTAAGGCCGGCAGCATCCCAGATGCTTTTGAAATTCACCGTCAATGAAGTCGAAGAACACATGCCACCTTTTCCACCCGGAAAAAAGTATTCTCTTGATGGAAAACAGGCGTTTATGGCGCAGTCATATTTTTTTAGATAATCTGTAAGTTCCTCTGACAGATACAAGCGTCTGTCACAGTGAGCTTTGGATTGAAGGATATCAACAAAACCATTATCAAGATGTACGTTTTCGCAACGAAGATGTCGCGCTTCACCGCATCGTACGCCACAACAATAAAGGAAACGATACAGTGCAGGTAAAACATATGCCCTGCCCAAGTAGTTCTTTCTGAGTACGTATGAATCGCACTCCTTGAAGAAAGCCAGTATCTCAGCTTCACTCATCAGGTAGACTTCGGCGTGGTAGCTCTGGATTCTGTACTTGTCACCCAGTACATATGCATCGGGAACGCCGATACTATGTAGATATCGTCCGAATTCTCTTATAGGAGATATCCAACTCCGATTCGGTGTTGTTGATTTACAACTCTTCGCTGCAGCCCATCCTTCAACGGTTTCTTTATTCAAACTGCTTGAGTTGCCGTTTGAAAAGTTATACTCATCCAGGTTCCGTAAGTGACATGAAGCCGATTTGTACTGTATGCCAATGGAATGTTTGAATTCAAGGAAGCTTTCAAGCTGAGGTGCGAGGGCACTTATGAAATCTGTATTCATGGATTCACCTCCTTGGATATGCCTGTCATAGGCAGGACGCATTCTCTAAGGCGATATTCATCTGTAGTGATATATATATCTGTCGTATCCGGATTGACATGTCCAAGAACAGCGGCGATTGTTTCAATCGGCACAGCATTCTTTACCATAGTGGATGCTGCATTATGGCGCAAAAGGCACATCCCAAGAATACGGCTTTCCTTATCTATCCCTGCCTGGCAGAAAACCCGACGAACTACTTCGTAGCAGCTTGAATGGTCAGTGAATGGATCAAAGGGAGCCAGTTCACGTACAAACAGGAAGTCATTATTAGCTGCTGGTCTTTCTTCGTGAAGGTATCTGAAAATCGCATTTCCAACAGATGGAATGAGTGGGAGACATACAAAGTTTCCGGTTTTGCTCTGATGAAAAGATATCGTTTCACTAATCCAATCGATATCTGACAGCTTCAGCTTTATCAGGTCGCAGGCCCGTATCCCTGATGACATACCCAGAAGAACGATAGCAGCATCACGAAGAGTAACCTCCGAAGACTCAATAGCAGTGCTCAGTCGTTGATTCTCATCATCTGTCAATGTAGGAATAATTCGACGTGCCCGAGGCGAATGAATTCCAAGTATAGAGACAATCAGGTCATCTCTTCTAAGGTATTTCATTGATGATCTTAAACCGCAAAGAACTGCTCTCTGTCTGTTTGTTTTTGAAGTCTGAATGTAGGAAAAGAGTGTTTCTGGTGTAATTGTTGCAATGTCATCAATGCCAGCACTATGAAGGAACTGCAGAAAGTAATAAAACTCATACTCATAAAAATGGATAGTATTCTCATTTGTGTACTGCATATGGAGCACCTTCTGATAGCCGCCGTAAACATCCTTGTGTAGTGGATTAGTTGGCGCTACTTTTCCTCGCTTTACGATAGAAAAATCGAATTGCCCGGTACTGTAGTATGAATTCATCAATCGGATGAACCGTCCATGCAAATGGTATCGTTCTGTGCTGAATTGCCCGGTTTTGGGACTTATGACATCATCTGAATAAAGCTTTCCGAATTCCGTAGTATACACAGTTACATCCTTCTCTGAACAGAAAGCTTTGAATCTTCTAACAGCACCTTGGTAGTTAAAAATAGTGGATTTATTGTATCCTGCATCCTGTAATGCTTCGAGCAACAGCTCGCAAATGGTATTAATCTCAATCATGAGGTACCTCCTTTCTTGGTACCTCAAGTATAAAACATTATGTCGAAGAAATAGCATTAGGCACAGTATTTATAGCATTTTTGGTGGTTTTTCGGTATAGTTTTTTCTTCGGCATAATCCAAAACATTGATTGGGTATTGAATTTTCCAAACCTTTTCTATTAAAAATTGCAAGTAGTCTTTATTCCATAAAGAATCCCGGGTCCTTTTCAAATATTCCAGACGTTCATTCCAGTAATCTTTAGTCCCTGCTTCAGAGGGGATATAAGTTTGTGACGGTAATGGTTTTAATCCCAGCAATTCATCTACCGTTACATCAAAGTATTGCGCCAGCTGAGGTAAAAGCGTTATATCCGGGAAAGTTACATTTGTTTCCCATTTGCTTACAGTTTGATAGGCTACGCCCAAGACGGCCGCTAATTCCTGTTGGCTTATTCCTTTATTTTTTCTAAGTTCTGCAATCATGATTTTCATCTGCCAATACCCCCTAGACTTGATATAATGATATTAACATAAGAACCTCATATTTAAAATAACGCAATTTAAGAGTTTTCTCCCTTTTTAAGTGAGTAAACTGAATCCTTCTAATAACAATAACAGATTAAAAAAGATACAGCCCGGCATCTCTTTAATCTGTTATTGTTTGTGTTATTCACTTAATTTAGGTACATGTTCTGATTACATTCATTAGTTTTTGTTATTCCTTTCCTGCATATAAATGATATTCATTTATCACACAGAGTAACTACCAGAACTAATTGCCTGCATCCATCCTTTGTAAAACCCCATAGTGGAATTCTAATGCCAGGTCATAGGCAAACCTGTATCCATACAATTCTTGCTTATAATTTAAATGGCATTACACATTTCAGAATGTGCCCCGCCATACCAGTTCTCATCTTCATAAGGCTCACCCTGAACCACAGTATAAATGATACAAGCGAAGCATACATACTTTCGAGCCTCCTATGATTTATTATTTTATCATAGAAGATCCTATTCTACAGAAAAAATTCACATGCAAGGGTTCTTTAAAAGATGCCGAATCTGCTCTTTGGAAACACCCACATTTTCAACTGCATCAAGCTTTAAAGCGCCCATTCTATATGCAGGGACTGCCCATACACCAGAATTCTCAAAGGCAAGCTTGTTAGACTCCTCCAACTTGCCGCGATAAGTTCCCAGCTGGAGCGACAGCCGAAAGTCATCAGCATCAACCAGATCACTGACATACTCAGTAAGAGCATCAATATCTTCGATATTAACATGCTCCTTCTGAGCTGCCTGATACATTCGTTCATGAAATTCTAAAATATCAATCCCCTTATCAACAGCATAAAAATATCCTTGTATGCACAGATCACTGTGGGGGCCATACCGATCTGGTCTGGGATGCGATTCACACGGATGCCAGACTATAGTAACATCCGGATAGTCCGGGATAAGCTCCTTTAAATGATTATGTGCCTTCAGACGATAAGGACAGATATAATCAAAAAAGATATGTAACTCATGTTTCAATTTTAATCACCTCTTATTCACATAATTTATTTATAATGCTCTTTTCATCACTTCAAGATAGACGGCTTTTGGGGAACGCCACCATTCCTCCTCCGGTATCGTCTCATTTACTATTTTAGTTACGCTATACCTCGTCCAGAAAAGAAAATGAAGTCACTGTTTTACCTTTATGCTGAAATTGAACCACGCGAGGGTACACCCCAAAATATTTTTGGATATTACTGCCGGCTATCCGAAGCGCATGATTAGGATCGAGTGTGGCGATTATATAACCGATATTGTCATCAGATACCACACTTTGATTAATTTTCAGCAAACATATTTAATTGTGGAAATTCAAATGAATTTCCAACCCGTGCAATAAATAACTGAAGCTGTCCGCCGCGTAATTCGTTGCATGCATCACTTTCTTGCCTGAAAACCACGCAGATACTGCTCCGGCCACGGATATTCGACTTCCAGAACCCGAGCTGTATGCAGTACCCAGTAAGGATCACGCAAAAGTTCCCGGCCTAAAGCAACCATATCCGCCCGTTCTCCACCCAGTATTTCCTCCACCTGATGCGGGTCCGTAATCAGACCAACGGTAACCACAGGCAGGCCGGATTTCTGTTTCAGCCACTCGGCAATTTTCACCTGATAGCCTGGATAAATCGCTGGCGGCGGCGTCGGTACAACTCCGCCTGTACTCACATCCAGCACGTCAATATAGGGTTTTACCAGCTCAATAATTCTGGACATTTCTTCCATATGCATGCCATCCGGTTCATAATCTTCAGCAGATACACGCAATAAAACCGGTTTTTCATCTGGCCAGACCTCATGTACCGCCTTCAGTATTTCAATTAGTATACGGCATCGGTTTTCCGTTGATCCACCATAACCACCTGTACGATGGTTGGTCAACGGCGACAGGAATTCGCTTATCAGATAACCATGGGCACCATGAATTTCAATCGCATCAAAACCGATTTCAGCCGCCCGGGCAGCAGAGCTGCGGAATGCATTAACCGCATCGTGAATATCCGCTTCCGTCATCTCATGCGGCATGGGAGAATCCTGACTAAATGGAATGGCGCTGGGGGCGTAAATTGCCTTTTCCTGGGCTCCACATTTGCGACCCGCATGATTGAGCTGAATCGCGATTTTTGCTCCCTGTTTCTGGCAGGCGGTAACAATTGGCGTAAGTGCCTTTGCCTGATCATCATTCCAAAGTCCCAGACAATGGTCAGAAATACGGCCCCACGGTAAGACACCGGTGGCTTCCATAATAATCAGCCCCGCTCCGCCGACCGCACGGGAAGTATAATGCGTAAAATGAAATTCATTTGGCATACCATCGGTTCCGGCACTGTACATACACATCGGAGGCATAACGATACGGTTGCACAAAGTCATGCTTTTTACTGTAAATGATTTCAATAAATACATAAGACATTCTCCCTTCTACTATAAATGTACAATTTAGTAAGATAACTTGCTTTAATTAGTCGTTAATCAAAATTACTATAGCGATGGCTGATCAACATTTCTTTTATCTCTGTCCACCACATAAAATAAATATAGCAGATCACGAGAAAACCCCACCTATGCTGATTCTATCATTTATTCTGGAAACTCACAATCTCCTATTTTACTTTTTTACCACAAGCCCCCCTCCTCTTAAGATACTTTTATCCCATTACTTCTTTTACTTTTTTAGAAAGTTTCTTATGCAGCATTATATTGATTCTTTTAAACTACTGGTAATTAGAACTATTCAATAGTTCATAATTTAAATGATATAGGTATCACCGTCATTGAAAAATTTGAGACAACTTATTAATAGCTTATTTTCTGTTTATTAAGCAATAAAAATATATTATTTCACTTTTTTCTTGACATAAAAATATCAAATTGTAATCTGTTCTCACTGAGTAATGTATGTTATACGCACAAAAATTGAAGAAAAACTCCTTTTCTATTTGACCTCTCAATTTCAATGCCTTAATATGACCCATCACTACCTCGGGAAGAAACAGTATCAAAAATGAGAGCTATCCTGGACTAACAGCCTTCAAAAACATGAAAAATGCCCACGCAAACAAGCGCAAACACCAGATACACAAAATAAAAACCCCAGAAACCCTTATTCTATCAGGTTTCTGAGGCTTTCATAAGAGAGGCGACAACCAGATTTGAACTGGTGATCAGGGTGTTGCAGACCCACGCCTTACCACTTGGCTATGTCGCCATAAATTATAAAGCTAAAACTTCTTAAATTCAGTGACCCCAACGAGATTCGAACTCGTGTTACCGCCGTGAAAGGGCGATGTCTTAACCGCTTGACCATGGGGCCGTACTAACATTTCGTTTTCCTCACAGTCTTTGCTTGAGTATCACGAACTCCCCGAGTAGGACTTGAACCTACGACCCAACGGTTAACAGCCGTTTGCTCTACCGACTGAGCTATCGAGGATTATTGAGGCATATACCCTCAAAACCACACATTGTTACATATCTTTCATCCGTTCTTTCCTCTTACCTAAACCAACTTGGTTAAGCCCTCGACCTATTAGTGACAGTCAGCTCCACATGTTGCCATGCTTCCACCTCTGCCCTATCTACCTCGTCGTCTTCAAGGGGTCTTACTCTTGCGATGGGATATCTCATCTTGAGGGGGGCTTCACGCTTAGATGCCTTCAGCGTTTATCCCTTCCCGACTTGGCTACTCTGCCATGGCTTTGATCGCCAACAGATACACCAGAGGTCAGTCCATCCCGGTCCTCTCGTACTAAGGACAGCTCCTCTCAAATATCCTACGCCCACGCCGGATAGGGACCGAACTGTCTCACGACGTTCTGAACCCAGCTCGCGTACCGCTTTAATGGGCGAACAGCCCAACCCTTGGGACCTACTACAGCCCCAGGATGCGATGAGCCGACATCGAGGTGCCAAACCACTCCGTCGATGTGAACTCTTGGGAGTGATAAGCCTGTTATCCCCAGGGTAGCTTTTATCCGTTGAGCGATGGCAATCCCACTTTATACCACCGGATCACTAAGTCCTAGTTTCCTACCTGCTCCACCCGTCGGTGTCGCAGTCAAGCTCCCTTATGCCTTTGCACTCTTCGAATGGTTTCCGTCCATTCTGAGGGAACCTTTGAGCGCCTCCGATACCCTTTCGGAGGCGACCGCCCCAGTCAAACTCCCCGCCTGACATTGTCCCCCAGCCAGGTCATGGCTGCAGGTTAGAAATCCAATACCGCAAGGGTGGTATCCCAACATCGGCTCCACAAAGACTGGCGTCCTTGCTTCATAGCCTCCCACCTATCCTGTACATGCAGTACCGAATCCCAGTATCAAGCTGGAGTAAAGCTCCATGGGGTCTTTCCGTCCTGGCGCAGGTAACCAGCATCTTCACTGGTATTTCAATTTCACCGGGTGCATTGTCGAGACAGCGCTCAAATCATTACGCCTTTCGTGCGGGTCGGAACTTACCCGACAAGGAATTTCGCTACCTTAGGACCGTTATAGTTACGGCCGCCGTTTACTGGGGCTTAAATTCAGAGCTTCGCCTTACGGCTAACCCCTCCTCGTAACCTTCCAGCACCGGGCAGGCGTCAGCCCATATACCTCACCTTTCGGTTTTGCATAGACCTGTGTTTTTGCTAAACAGTTGCTTGAGCCTATTCTCTGCGGCCTGGTTTCCCAGGCACCCTTTATCCCGAAGTTACAGGGTCATTTTGCCGAGTTCCTTAACAATGCTTCTCCCGCCGGCCTTAGGATTCTCTCCTCATCCACCTGTGTCGGTTTACGGTACGGGCACATATCACACAATAGCGGCTTTTCTTGACAGCCCCTACAGAGACTTCCCTACTTTTGTTCGGTACGCATCACACCTTCCTGTTGTTAAGCGGATTTTCCAGCTTAACCAGTCCAATGCTTGCCCCGGTCTTTTCATTCCCGGGTTCTCCCTCGGTTCTGTGTCCCCACAGTTCTGATGATATGCGGTACAGGAATTTCAACCTGTTGTCCATCGGCTACGTCTTTCGACCTCGCCTTAGGCCCCGACTTACCCAGAGCAGATCAGCTTTACTCTGGAAACCTTAGATATTCGGCCTGGAGGATTCCCACCTCCATCTCGCTACTCATTCCGGCATTCTCTCTTCTTAACACTCCACATCTCCTTACGGTAATGCTTCTGTGCGTTAAGAATGCTCCTCTACCAATCATTTCTGATTCCACAGCTTCGGTGTCGTGTTTCAGCCCCGGACATTTTCGGCGCAGGACCTCTCGACTAGTGAGCTATTACGCACTCTTTGAATGTGTGGCTGCTTCTAAGCCAACATCCTAGTTGTCTCTGAAATCCCACATCCTTTTCCACTTAACACGCACTTTGGGACCTTAGCTGGTGGTCTGGGCTCTTTCCCTTTTGACTGCCCAACTTATCTCGTGCAGTCTGACTCCCGTACATCATCTGGCCGGCATTCGGAGTTTGATATTCTTTGGTAAGCTTTGACGCCCCCTAGGAAATTCAGTGCTCTACCTCCGGCAGACTAATACGAGGCTAGCCCTAAAGCTATTTCGAGGAGAACCAGCTATCTCCGGGTTCGATTGGAATTTCTCCCCTACCCACACCTCATCGCCACCCTTTTCAACGGATGTGCGTTCGGTCCTCCACCGCCTTTTACGGCAGCTTCAACCTGGACATGGGTAGATCACCCGGTTTCGGGTCTACCTTTACTGACTCATTCGCCCTATTAAGACTTGGTTTCCCTTCGGCTCCACACCTTGAGTGCTTAACCTTGCCAGTAACGGTAACTCGCCGGACCGTTCTACAAAAAGTACGCGGTTCCACTTATAATGTGGTTCCACAGCTTGTAAACACAGGGTTTCAGGTTCTTTTTCACTCCCCTCCCGGGGTCCTTTTCACCTTTCCTTCACAGTACTATGCGCTATCGGTCACTAAGTAGTATTTAGCCTTGGAGGGTGGTCCCTCCGACTTCCCACAAGGTTTCTCGTGTCTCGTGGTACTTTGGATCCTGCTCGCTGACTATT
>NZ_LT732526.1:3847747-3866155 GCF_900155545.1 Clostridium sp. Marseille-P2415 | reverse complement strand
CCCGCCTTCGGCAGCTCCCTCCTTGCGGTTGGGTCACTGACTTCGGGCGTTACCAACTCCCATGGTGTGACGGGCGGTGTGTACAAGACCCGGGAACGTATTCACCGCGGCATTCTGATCCGCGATTACTAGCGATTCCAGCTTCATGTAGTCGAGTTGCAGACTACAATCCGAACTGAGACGTTATTTTTGGGATTTGCTCCACCTCGCGGCTTCGCCTCCCTTTGTTTACGCCATTGTAGCACGTGTGTAGCCCAAATCATAAGGGGCATGATGATTTGACGTCATCCCCACCTTCCTCCAGGTTATCCCTGGCAGTCTCCTCAGAGTGCCCAGCTTTACCTGCTGGCTACTAAGGATAAGGGTTGCGCTCGTTGCGGGACTTAACCCAACATCTCACGACACGAGCTGACGACAACCATGCACCACCTGTCTGGAATGCCCCGAAGGGAAGGTCCCGTTACGGACCGGTCATTCCGATGTCAAGACTTGGTAAGGTTCTTCGCGTTGCTTCGAATTAAACCACATGCTCCACCGCTTGTGCGGGTCCCCGTCAATTCCTTTGAGTTTCATTCTTGCGAACGTACTCCCCAGGTGGAATACTTATTGCGTTTGCGGCGGCACCGAAGAGCTTTGCTCCCCAACACCTAGTATTCATCGTTTACGGCGTGGACTACCAGGGTATCTAATCCTGTTTGCTCCCCACGCTTTCGAGCCTCAACGTCAGTTACAGTCCAGTAAGCCGCCTTCGCCACTGGTGTTCCTCCTAATATCTACGCATTTCACCGCTACACTAGGAATTCCACTTACCTCTCCTGCACTCCAGCTCCACAGTTTCCAAAGCAGTCCCGGGGTTGAGCCCCGGGCTTTCACTCCAGACTTGCAGCGCCGTCTACGCTCCCTTTACACCCAGTAAATCCGGATAACGCTTGCCCCCTACGTATTACCGCGGCTGCTGGCACGTAGTTAGCCGGGGCTTCTTAGTCAGGTACCGTCATTTTCTTCCCTGCTGATAGACCTTTACATACCGAAATACTTCTTCAGTCACGCGGCGTCGCTGGATCAGGGTTTCCCCCATTGTCCAATATTCCCCACTGCTGCCTCCCGTAGGAGTTTGGGCCGTGTCTCAGTCCCAATGTGGCCGGTCACCCTCTCAGGTCGGCTACTGATCGTCGGCTTGGTGGGCCGTTACCTCACCAACTACCTAATCAGACGCGGGTCCATCTCATACCACCGGAGTTTTTCGCACCGTGCCATGCAGCACTGTGCGCTTATGCGGTATTAGCAGTCGTTTCCAACTGTTATCCCCCTGTATGAGGCAGGTTACCCACGCGTTACTCACCCGTCCGCCGCTCAGTCAGTTTGGATTCCACCCGAAGGCTTCCTCCAAACTGCTTCGCTCGACTTGCATGTGTTAAGCACGCCGCCAGCGTTCATCCTGAGCCAGGATCGAACTCTCATATTATAATGTTGTTCAATCCGGGGTCAAAATCAACTAACTAGCTAATTTATTTCCCGTTTTACTTGTTGTTTGGTTCGTATACAATTGCTTGTATTCGTTCTGAATTTTCTCATTCAAAGCCATCAAACATGGCTTATTTTTTAGAATTTTCAGGGTTTTACATACTGTTCAATCTTCTGTTTTCAAAGTGCTTTTTGCTGTCATTTACTCAACCAGCAACTCATGTAGTATATCATGCAGTCACTTTTTTGTCAACAGCTTTTTTTAATTTTCATCAATCTATTTCATTGATTGCCGGTACTGTGTATCTCGCACCGGGTCTTTAATATAACATGTCCGATTGATATTGTCAAGAAAATTTGTGTCATTTATTCAAACAATTTTTTCAACGGTTTTATCCCCACTATATATGTGCGTTTTTCCCCAATTTTTCTATATTTTGTGGTATATGGAAAAACCTACAAGTAAGGGCATTCCCGCCCGCGCTTGTAGATTTGTTTTAATTGCATATATGATAAATACAATTTCTTCCTTACATCAATCCCTGCAGGACTCCCAGAACCATCAGATTCAGAAAATTATGGCTGTATAAAAAGGACAGCCACTTACTCCCTTCAATCTGCCGGATCAGCGTAAGGCCCCACCCGGTGCCGGAGAAAGCGGTTATGACCAGACAGGCAAGCCATAAAAAGACGAGCCCTTCCATACCACCAAGCAAAGCGCCGGCTAATTTATTGATTCCGGACAGGATCGGCAGCCTTGCGATGATATCCAGCCATCGCATGATCAGCCTGGCAGCCAGATAAACAGCGGCAAATAACAGTACAAATCCCACGGAATTGAGAATTACATCCGCCAGATAACTTCCAATATAGTCCGTGAACGCCTGAACCCCAAGCATCTGATACATTTCACTATTATTATTTTCAATCAGCGCCGTCTTGATATTCTGAGGTAATTCAAGGTTTTCAATAATCGTTCGCTGGACGGAAGGAACGCCCGATGTCTCACCGGCTGAATTCTCTTCCTGTTCCAAGCCTACGGACTTTTTCATATTCTCAGAAATCGTCTGCTGCAAGCTTGTATTTTCTTTTAAAAATCCTGTTACAGCGGGTAAAGATACCCGGACAATGGTAAGCGATAAGACTACCGCCAGCATTGATACTACTAACCGGATAAATCCCCTGCGATGTCCATAAAGAACCATTCCCAAAAGATAGATTCCGGCTACAACAGATAACCAGTTTTCCATATAAAGCCTCGCCATTATTCTATCCCAAATACGAATCGGTTGATAGCTGCCGCCACCCCGTCTTCATCATTGGTACACGTTACGTAGTCTGCAGCTGCAAGGAGCTCTTCCTGTCCATTTCCCATAGCCACTCCGATTCCAGCCTTACGGATCATGGAGAAATCATTTTCCCCGTCACCTATGGCCATGGTCTGCTCCTTCTTGATCCCTAAATGGGAAGCAAGCCGAAGAAGGGCAGCCCCCTTTGTTGCACCCGGATCATTGATTTCCAGATTATTATAAATAGAGGAAGTGACTAAAATATCATCCCGTTTCTCCAATTCGGCTCTTAGTTTGGCGCGTTCTTCCATATCCGGGAAAAACAAATTAATTTTTTCCACAGGCTTATGGCTTGTTTCCACGAACTCCATGATATTTGGATAGAGGTCCCGGGTCTGGCGGACCATTTCCTGTAATTCGGGAGACAAACAGTACTCCGGCAGATGTTCGAAAAAGCGGGGTTCCGTTATTCCGCGCCGGTCTATGTACGGATCGTACATAACATGGTACGAATCCACGAACCGCAAGAGCTCCAATGCCAGTTCCCAGGATAACATCCGGGCATCAATCGCTTTCTTCTCTTCCATATCCTCAATTACCGCTCCATTGGTGGTAATTGCATAACGGACTCCGGGAATCGCTTTTACTTCCGAAGGAATTCCAGAAACGGTCCTTCCCGTGCAGGGAACAACTGCGATCCCTTTTTGAGTACACAGGGAAAGCGCCTGGCGGTTGGCATCGGAGAGATTCTTTTTGCTGTTTAAAAGGGTCCCGTCTAAGTCCAGTGCAATGAGTCTAATATCCACTTTTCTGCTCCAATTAATAAATAAAATGTTCTTCTTTTAAAATAAGAAGGCCGTCTTTGTCATATTTCGTAGAAAACAGACCCTTGATCCGTTTCCCAATAGAGGGCTTTTCCGCCCGGTCTGCCGCTTCTTCGATCAGGCTTTCTGCATTGGCTCTGCTCAGAGGAACGCCATCCTCCTCCATGATCTCAATTCTTTCATATAGTGCCAGCATGCTTTTTCCGGTAATGCTGCAGTCAATCTCATTGGCATAACGGCAGGCATACTGGGCAAATTCATCAATGTCCATCTCCTCGCCATGAAAGCCCGGACCTGCTTCATCCCGGACGGATGGACGTTCTTCGGCATCTTCTTCGTAGAAGTCATCCTCTTCATAGCCCTCGTCTACCCTATAATCGTCTTCCTGCCAGGAGCCCTCTTCACCGGGATACCCCTGGTCCCCATATCCTTCATAGAACTCCTCATGAACTTTTTCATTATAAACAGGAACCGGAGCTTCATACACAAGAGTCCTGGAGGCTTTTAAGGGCTTTTGCACCGGCTCTTTCTCCGGTAACTCCACCCTTATATCTTCTTTTACACGGAGGGCCGGTGTTTCTTCGCCGCTTCCGATACACTCAAACTTGCTTGCAAGCACAGAATGCTCGCAGTGCAATGCTTCCATTTGTTTGGGATTATCAATGAGAACTACGATCATACCGCTTGTATCGCGATCCATCAATTCATTCAATTCTTCCAGAGCTTCCGGCGTTAAATCCCCTGCTTCTTCAATCACCAGGTCCTTCCCGGCCAGCTTGTCTGCAGAAGCCAGAACTCCGCGTTTGGACAGCTTCGATCCGGTGATCTTAGCAACAGAATTTTTCACTCCGTTTTCTTTGTGAATCTGTTTTAAAGCATCAACCGCAATCTGCAGCCCTTTTTCCGGAGTTCTCGCCTCTATCATCAGATGGTTTCGAACCGGCATCTCCTCTGCTTCGTCTTCGTCTTCCTCGTAAAGGTCTTCAAACTCCAGCACATCCTCTTCGCTGAACTCTGGGGAGTTATGTTCCCAGCCTGCTTCTTCCTCGTTTGCAGCTGTGTTTAAAGCTTCATACGGTTGCTCTGATTCCTCTTCCATCTCATGATAAGGCTCTTCCGGCTGATCATAAACGATTTCTTCCGGGTCGGCATCTTCTTCCTGCTGATAGAACTCTTCAGAATCTTCGGCAGTCGCGGCAGACTGGCGGCCATCATAATCCGGTTCATCTTCCTCAATTACCGGCTCTGAAAAATAAGCCGATGGTTCTTCATTCTCCGGCAGATACATTCCCGTTGATCCTGGCATAGCATTCAAAGGGCGGCCCACCCGCCTGATATCTTCCAACACCCTCGTGTGTTCCATCATGGATTCTTCCTGGATCACCGGTTCCTCATAAGAAATTCTGGACATTTCCCTTGCCAGGCTTTCCTCGACCGCCTCCTCCTGCATTCTTGCCTCCAGATTATCCCCCATGGGATTCTCTTCCAGCGTCATGTCATGATAGGGCTCTGGTTCCGGATCAGCCATCGGTTCTTCTTCATAATATTCTTCTTCCGGCTCCGGTTCCGGATCCCGTCTTTTTTCTGTACCATATTCCTGCTCAACCGCGCGCAGTTTCGCCTCATACTTGTCCCGGTTCTCCACAAGGTCTATCTGGTAGTTGGTAAGGGGTGCATATTGTATTTTTAAATCCATGGCCTTATCTACATATTTTCCAAGACCAAACATCAGCATGATCCGGTCGCAGGTATCCACGCAGCGGTCAGGCATACCTGCAAGGCTGTATAATTCAGCCAGCTCATACAGCCATTTCTCATCCAGTTCCACGCTTGTGTAAGACTCAAGGGAGTGGATGAGCTGCTGGGCCGGTGCTCCTTTTGCTTTTAAAATCATATAACGCAGCAGCTGTTGTCTTGGATCATCAGAGGCTAAGTCGCCAAATTCCTTGTAGTAGGCTTCCGCCTCTTCGATATTTCCCTCCTTGATCGCCAGCTCTGCCAGCTTATAAAGCAGCCGTTTCCCAATGGGGGCGCGTTCAAAAGCCATGAGAAGGATCTCCTTGGCTTCCTGGTAATCCTCATTTTTCTCATAGACCATAGCTACCATGGAAAGCAGATTGGTGTTGCGGACTCTTCTCCAGTCTATTGTGTCGGCTATTTTCATGGCCGTCTCAAAGTCGTTTTTGCCGACCAGTTTTTTAATCTGTTCAACCTTTATATTAAACTCGTACTTATCCATTATTTTGCATCTCCTAACAAGGCGAATGAGTTACAGTTCAACCCGGCCTTCCAGGGCCCGTAACAATGTCACCTCATCTATGTACTCTAAGTCTCCGCCAACGGGAACTCCGCTGGCTATACGGGTTACCCTGATTCCTGTCGGTTTGATCAGCTTGCTGATATACATGGCTGTCGTCTCACCCTCAAGACTGGAATTCGTGGCAATGATCACCTCTTCCACATCTCCCTGCAGTCTCTGCATCAATTCTTTTAACTTTATATCATTGGGTCCTATTCCCAGCATGGGGGATATGGCCCCGTGCAGCACATGATAAACGCCGTCGAATTTTCCGGTTTTTTCATAGGCGGCTAAGTCCCTGGTATCTTCCACTACCATGATCATCTTATGGTTGCGCTTTTCGCTCCGGCAGATCGGGCATCGTTCCTGATCCGTCAGGGTGAAGCATTCCTTGCAGTAATGGACATTACGTTTTGCTTCTGTAATGGAGGCAGCAAGGCCTGCCACTTGTTCCTCCGGCATGTTGATAATATGAAACGCCAGGCGCTGTGCGGATTTACTGCCAATGCCCGGAAGCTTGGACAGCTCTTCTATTAATCTTGTTATCTGACTGCTGTAATAATCCATAGTTAGAACGGAAAGCCTCCGCCTAATCCGCCAAGGCCGCCGGTTAATTTAGCCATAGCGGAGCTGCTGTCCTCTTCCATCTGGCGGAATGCCTCATTGGTCGCCGCCATAATTAAATCCTCCAGCATCTCGATGTCATCCGGATCCACAACCTCCTGGGATAATTTAACTGCCGTCACTTCTTTTTTCCCTGAAACAGTGACTGAAACGGCTCCGCCGCCTGCTGTGGCTGTATATTCCTTATCTTCCAGCTCTTTTGTTGTTTCTTCCATCTGGCGCTGCATTTTCTGAGCCTGCTTCATTAAATTATTCATATTGCCAGGCATGCCGCCTGAAAAACCGCCACGTTTTGCCATGGTGTGTATCCTCCTATATTTTCATAATCTTTATTAATCTTCTATGGTTATATCCATTAAAATATTAGCTTTTAATTCTTCATCGCTTACATAAACGGTGTCCAGCCGTTCTCCTCCGCCCCGAAGCCTGGTTTTAAAGGCTATGGACTTCTGGTAATGGTCCTCCACATACCGCTCGATATCCGCGAGCGTTGCAGGCCTGCTTCCAATCGTGTAATTGCTATGGTCTGAAAAGACAACACAAAGACAGCTTTCTCCTGCCGGTTCTACCACCGTATCCCGGAAACTGGCCCGGATCGGTCCTCCCAATTCCCGTATGATCTTGCCCCATTCACTGCGGATCAGATTCAAATCTTCCAGCTGACCCTTAGGAAGGGCCACCCGTTCCGCAGGGGTTGACTCGTTAGATGCGTCTCCGTCTTCTTTCCCTTCCTCTGCTCCGGGGCTGCCGGAAGACGCTTTTATCATGACGCCGCTTTCCAGCTGTTTTTCGATGTTCGTTATTCGCTGAAGTATGGAATCTAAATTCTGTTCCATCTGGGGACGGGTGAGCTTTATTAATGCAACTTCAATGAGGACCCGTTTCTGGGAAGCATAACGGAGTTGATTGGAAAGATCCGAGAATACCCGGATATACCGTAAAAGCGTCTCATTATCCGCAAGCCCGCTGTCCTCTTTTAAAAGGTTTCTGTTCTCCGTTGACATATCCAGCAGGTTTTCTGCATCTTCTACGGATTTTAATATCAAAAGGTTTCTTAAATACCAGATAAAGTCAATTACAAACTGGCTCAACTCGCGCCCCTGGATCACCAGCTCCTCAAGACAGGTAATGCAGTCTTTGGTCCGGTTCTCCACAACCGCACGGTACATCTTGCCGAACACCGTAATGTCTACGGCACCCAGAACATCTAAAACATTGTCATAGGTCAGCAGTTCTCCGTAATGGAAGGCCGCACACTGATCCAAAAGACTTAAAGCATCACGCAAAGCGCCATCCGCCGCCTTGGCAATATAAGTAAGGGCTCTTTCCTCAACCTGCATATGTTCTGCGGCCGTCAGTTCCTTCAAGTGCTCAACAATGGTTTCCACCGTAATGCGCTTAAAATCATACCGCTGGCACCTTGATAAGACCGTCACAGGAATCTTCTGGACTTCTGTGGTCGCCAGAATAAATATAACATAAGAAGGCGGTTCTTCCAAGGTCTTTAACAGCGCATTAAATGCCCCCGTAGAAAGCATATGAACTTCATCGATAATATAAACCCGGTATTTTCCTTCCGTAGGCGGATATTGGACTTCTTCCCGTATCTCCCTGATGTTCTCCACGCCATTGTTTGATGCGGCATCGATTTCCACTACATTAAGGGACGCCCCTGCTGCAATGTTCTTACAGGTCTTACATTCCCCACACGGGCTTCCGTCTACCGGCTGTTCGCAGTTCACCGCTTTTGCAAAAATCTTGGCTATACTGGTCTTACCGGTACCTCTTGTTCCGCAAAACAGATATGCATGCCCGATACGATCGGATACTATCTGGTTTTTCAATGTCTGTACGATATGGTCCTGGCCCTTAACATCCGAAAAAGAAGGGGGGCGCCATTTCCGATACAATGCCGTATATGACATGCCTGTTAACTCCTTATTCGTCGCCGAAGCTGATGCCTATCATCTTGGCTTCCCTTACGATAGAGCTTTCCGGATCGACTGTTTTTAATTTTCCGGCTACATCGGCTAGCGGAAGTTTAACAATCTCGTTGTTATTCACCGCAACCATATATCCGTATTCTTTGTTCTTTATGAGCTCTGCTGCCTCTGCCCCTAAGCGGGTGGAAATCACTCTGTCATAGGGGCATGGCTCGCCGCCTCTCTGCATATGGCCCGGTACGGTAACCCGCACCTCTTGTCCGGTACGCTCTGTGATCTGCGCTCCGATCTCATATGCTATAGAAGGGTAAACCATTCCGCTCTTCTTTTTTTCTTTTAACTCTTTTTTGGTCAGGCGTGCATCCTCCTTGGAAATAGCTCCTTCGGCAACGGCCAGGATGGAGAATCGTTTGCCGTCCCTGCTCCTGCTCTTTATGGCTTCTACCACAATGTCCAGGTCATAAGGGATCTCCGGAAGCAGAATGATGTCAGCCCCGCCGGCAATCCCTGCATACAGGGTGAGCCAGCCGACCTTGTGTCCCATGACTTCTACTATGAACACACGTCCATGGGAAGCCGCTGTGGTATGGATGCAATCTATGGCATTGGTCGCCACATTGACTGCGCTCTGGAAACCAAAGCTAATGTCGGTTCCCCACAAATCATTATCAATGGTCTTTGGAAGCGAAACCACATTTAACCCTTCCTCCCGAAGAAGATTGGCCGTCTTCTGGCTTCCGTTGCCTCCTAATACCACCAGGCATTCCAGCTTCAGCTTTTTATAGGTGCGTTTCATGGCTTCCACCTTATCAAGACCGCTCTCGTCAGGTGTCCGCATAAGTTTAAACGGCTGTCTGGAGGTGCCAAGAATGGTTCCGCCTTTTGTCAGAATTCCTGAAAACTCTTCCGGCTTCATTACGCGGTAATCTGCATAAATAAGTCCTTTATAACCATCTTCAAATCCAACAATCTCGATATCGTCTGACATCCGGTACAAAGCCTTTGCCACACCGCGCATGGTCGCATTCAGACTCTGACAGTCGCCTCCGCTTGTAAGCATTCCAACTCTTATCATGAAAGCACACCTCTTCTTTGATTCGATTTGTCATTAGGAAATAGGTACTATTATACCCATTTTATTCTCAATTATAATACAAAGGGGAATGTGGGGCAAGGGAAAACTTTATTTCATAAGAAATGTAAGAAAATATTAAAAATGAAAATTCCGAATTTCAAAAGACACCGCAAAAACAGTTTCCTGCTCCCCGGCGTCTGAAGTTTCATTATTATATATATTTAATCCGTGCGTCTCACTTTGAACCGCTATCACAGGCGTTACCCTGACAGTTAACTCAGTCCAGGCACCCTCACGGCACACAGAAAATTCCACTTAGTGCTGCTGCATTCCTGCCCTGACACGGTTCATGAAGATCTGTTGCGTAAGACCCAAACGTCATCGCCACTTATCAGGGGCAGCCCTGCAATAGCCGGCCCTGGGTGAGACATCACCCCTGCTGGAGCGGATTGCAGGTACAGGGCACCGCTATCTCCCCGGCTGCACGGAAGCTTTATGACATAATAGGTTGAATCGCTGTTTAGTATACATGGAAAAGGAAAGGTTGTCAAGGATTTAAAGGGTATTTGCTTCTTCCAGTTTTTGTTTTTTCATTTCACGCAGTTCTTTAAAAAAGTTTTTCATCATTTGGGAACACGTTTCTCCCAATACGCCGATTTCCGTCTCCACCTGATGATTAAAGCCTTCCTCGTGAAGCATATCAAGCACCGATCCCGCACAGCCTGCCTTGGAATTCATGCAGCCGATGACGACTCTTGGAATCCTGGCCTGGACAATGGCTCCGGCGCACATGGGGCACGGCTCAAGGGTGACGTACATGGTACATCCCTCAAGCCTCCAGTCTCCCATCTTTTTGCAGGCCTTGCGAATGGCATTGATTTCCGCGTGGGATAAGACATTTTTATCTATGGTACGGCGGTTGTAGCCCCGGGCGATGATTTTCTCTTCATAAACGATTACACAGCCGATGGGGACCTCGCCTATGGCACTGGCTTTTTGGGCTTCTCTTACTGCTGCGCGCATATATTTCTCATCTGTGGTCATGTTTGTTCCTCTTTGCTTTTAAATGTGGTATACTGGATATAGTATATCACGAAACAAAGGAATGGTGAAGGTATGAAACTATGCGGTCTTCAAAAAACTACGCTCTTAGACTTTCCCGGCCATGTGGCTGCCACGGTCTTTCTCGGCGGCTGCAATTTCCGCTGTCCCTTCTGCCATAACAGCGGACTGCTGGGCAATGAGACTGAATCCACATTTACAAAAGAGGATATTTTGAATTTTTTAAAGAAAAGAAAGGGGATTTTAGAAGGAGTCTGCATAACAGGCGGAGAACCCACCCTGGAAGAGGATTTAGAACCGTTTATCAAGGAAATACGGGAGCTGGGCTATCTCATCAAGCTGGATACAAACGGTTATCAGCCTGAAGTTTTAAAATATCTGGTCCTGCATGGACTTTTGGACTATGTAGCAATGGATATCAAAGCCGGCAGGGAAAATTACTCCAAAGCGGCGGGGGTCTGCAGTCTAAAAATTAAAAACATTGAGGAAAGCGCAGCCTTTTTAATTACCGGAACGGTACCATACGAATTCCGTACCACAGCGGTAAAAGGAATTCACGGCCCTCATGATTTTCAGGACATCGGCAGATGGCTGGCCGGATGCTCTCATTATTATCTGCAGAATTTTGCGGATTCGGACCAGGTCTTATGTCCTGGTTTCCAGTCTTTCTCCAAAGAAGAGCTGGAAGAATTCTTGAACATACTGAAGCCATTTATACCCAATGCCATGCTGCGTGGTATTGATGACTGACAGGGGCATAACAGCGGGGGGCTTTAATCAGCCCCCCAATTTTACATCGGTATACCAGAATCCAAACCTGCCATCTTCCATGGGCTGTTCTTTGGACAGCACAAAATTCGGGAAACCGAACATGGAAGCCATATAACGTTCATTGCTGTAATAATGACCCGGAATTCCCAAAAGATAACGAGGTGTTCCATTCGGATTAAGAAGCTTAGCCAGGATTAAGTAACGGTAATTGTAGTACCCGTGCAGAAGGAAGCTGTTATTGCCGTAAACCCAGGATTCCCTTGGAAGGAGACCAATATCCTGAGGCTTGACGGTCAGAATCTCACATCCATCCTCATAATCAAACGCAAGAATCCGGGTATGTTCACGTTTCAGTTTCTCCCAAACCAGCTCATGGGAATTTTCTTCCTGATCTTCACTCTGGCTCAGACGCTCCAATTCAGCCGGATTTCCCAGCTTCGTCTGAACTTCACTGCTATTCCTGTTTTCTTTTATGACGGCATCCGCCCGGTAACAGATGGTATTATCCATGGCCTCCTGATTGTTATAGGGAACATCAGGCTCACCAAATGTTAATTTTCTCTCACGGTAATCTGTTGCCTCAGTATTCACCGGCTCTGCTTCATCTACCTGCGTCTCATTCAGACTTTCTTCCTGTCCGTCATTTTGCCAATTTCCGGATATCGGTCTTATTGCAGATGGACGGGTTCCCGGCTGAACTCCTGGCATTGGTCCTGTCATTGTTGGAATGGTTCCCTGACGGCCTCCCGGTATTGGTCCTGTCATTGTTGGAACAGTTCCCTGACGACCTCCCGGTATCGGTCCTGTCATTGTTGGAACGGTTCCCGGCTGGACTCCCGGTATTGGTTCTGTCATTGTAGGCACAGTTCCCGGCTGGACTCCTGGTATCGGTCCTGTTATTGTCGGTATGGTTCCCTGACGGCCTCCTGGTATCGGTCCTGTTATTGTCGGTATGGTTCCCTGACGGCCTCCNTATGAACACACGTCCATGGGAAGCCGCTGTGGTATGGATGCAATCTATGGCATTGGTCGCCACATTGACTGCGCTCTGGAAACCAAAGCTAATGTCGGTTCCCCACAAATCATTATCAATGGTCTTTGGAAGCGAAACCACATTTAACCCTTCCTCCCGAAGAAGATTGGCCGTCTTCTGGCTTCCGTTGCCTCCTAATACCACCAGGCATTCCAGCTTCAGCTTTTTATAGGTGCGTTTCATGGCTTCCACCTTATCAAGACCGCTCTCGTCAGGTGTCCGCATAAGTTTAAACGGCTGTCTGGAGGTGCCAAGAATGGTTCCGCCTTTTGTCAGAATTCCTGAAAACTCTTCCGGCTTCATTACGCGGTAATCTGCATAAATAAGTCCTTTATAACCATCTTCAAATCCAACAATCTCGATATCGTCTGACATCCGGTACAAAGCCTTTGCCACACCGCGCATGGTCGCATTCAGACTCTGACAGTCGCCTCCGCTTGTAAGCATTCCAACTCTTATCATGAAAGCACACCTCTTCTTTGATTCGATTTGTCATTAGGAAATAGGTACTATTATACCCATTTTATTCTCAATTATAATACAAAGGGGAATGTGGGGCAAGGGAAAACTTTATTTCATAAGAAATGTAAGAAAATATTAAAAATGAAAATTCCGAATTTCAAAAGACACCGCAAAAACAGTTTCCTGCTCCCCGGCGTCTGAAGTTTCATTATTATATATATTTAATCCGTGCGTCTCACTTTGAACCGCTATCACAGGCGTTACCCTGACAGTTAACTCAGTCCAGGCACCCTCACGGCACACAGAAAATTCCACTTAGTGCTGCTGCATTCCTGCCCTGACACGGTTCATGAAGATCTGTTGCGTAAGACCCAAACGTCATCGCCACTTATCAGGGGCAGCCCTGCAATAGCCGGCCCTGGGTGAGACATCACCCCTGCTGGAGCGGATTGCAGGTACAGGGCACCGCTATCTCCCCGGCTGCACGGAAGCTTTATGACATAATAGGTTGAATCGCTGTTTAGTATACATGGAAAAGGAAAGGTTGTCAAGGATTTAAAGGGTATTTGCTTCTTCCAGTTTTTGTTTTTTCATTTCACGCAGTTCTTTAAAAAAGTTTTTCATCATTTGGGAACACGTTTCTCCCAATACGCCGATTTCCGTCTCCACCTGATGATTAAAGCCTTCCTCGTGAAGCATATCAAGCACCGATCCCGCACAGCCTGCCTTGGAATTCATGCAGCCGATGACGACTCTTGGAATCCTGGCCTGGACAATGGCTCCGGCGCACATGGGGCACGGCTCAAGGGTGACGTACATGGTACATCCCTCAAGCCTCCAGTCTCCCATCTTTTTGCAGGCCTTGCGAATGGCATTGATTTCCGCGTGGGATAAGACATTTTTATCTATGGTACGGCGGTTGTAGCCCCGGGCGATGATTTTCTCTTCATAAACGATTACACAGCCGATGGGGACCTCGCCTATGGCACTGGCTTTTTGGGCTTCTCTTACTGCTGCGCGCATATATTTCTCATCTGTGGTCATGTTTGTTCCTCTTTGCTTTTAAATGTGGTATACTGGATATAGTATATCACGAAACAAAGGAATGGTGAAGGTATGAAACTATGCGGTCTTCAAAAAACTACGCTCTTAGACTTTCCCGGCCATGTGGCTGCCACGGTCTTTCTCGGCGGCTGCAATTTCCGCTGTCCCTTCTGCCATAACAGCGGACTGCTGGGCAATGAGACTGAATCCACATTTACAAAAGAGGATATTTTGAATTTTTTAAAGAAAAGAAAGGGGATTTTAGAAGGAGTCTGCATAACAGGCGGAGAACCCACCCTGGAAGAGGATTTAGAACCGTTTATCAAGGAAATACGGGAGCTGGGCTATCTCATCAAGCTGGATACAAACGGTTATCAGCCTGAAGTTTTAAAATATCTGGTCCTGCATGGACTTTTGGACTATGTAGCAATGGATATCAAAGCCGGCAGGGAAAATTACTCCAAAGCGGCGGGGGTCTGCAGTCTAAAAATTAAAAACATTGAGGAAAGCGCAGCCTTTTTAATTACCGGAACGGTACCATACGAATTCCGTACCACAGCGGTAAAAGGAATTCACGGCCCTCATGATTTTCAGGACATCGGCAGATGGCTGGCCGGATGCTCTCATTATTATCTGCAGAATTTTGCGGATTCGGACCAGGTCTTATGTCCTGGTTTCCAGTCTTTCTCCAAAGAAGAGCTGGAAGAATTCTTGAACATACTGAAGCCATTTATACCCAATGCCATGCTGCGTGGTATTGATGACTGACAGGGGCATAACAGCGGGGGGCTTTAATCAGCCCCCCAATTTTACATCGGTATACCAGAATCCAAACCTGCCATCTTCCATGGGCTGTTCTTTGGACAGCACAAAATTCGGGAAACCGAACATGGAAGCCATATAACGTTCATTGCTGTAATAATGACCCGGAATTCCCAAAAGATAACGAGGTGTTCCATTCGGATTAAGAAGCTTAGCCAGGATTAAGTAACGGTAATTGTAGTACCCGTGCAGAAGGAAGCTGTTATTGCCGTAAACCCAGGATTCCCTTGGAAGGAGACCAATATCCTGAGGCTTGACGGTCAGAATCTCACATCCATCCTCATAATCAAACGCAAGAATCCGGGTATGTTCACGTTTCAGTTTCTCCCAAACCAGCTCATGGGAATTTTCTTCCTGATCTTCACTCTGGCTCAGACGCTCCAATTCAGCCGGATTTCCCAGCTTCGTCTGAACTTCACTGCTATTCCTGTTTTCTTTTATGACGGCATCCGCCCGGTAACAGATGGTATTATCCATGGCCTCCTGATTGTTATAGGGAACATCAGGCTCACCAAATGTTAATTTTCTCTCACGGTAATCTGTTGCCTCAGTATTCACCGGCTCTGCTTCATCTACCTGCGTCTCATTCAGACTTTCTTCCTGTCCGTCATTTTGCCAATTTCCGGATATCGGTCTTATTGCAGATGGACGGGTTCCCGGCTGAACTCCTGGCATTGGTCCTGTCATTGTTGGAATGGTTCCCTGACGGCCTCCCGGTATTGGTCCTGTCATTGTTGGAACAGTTCCCTGACGACCTCCCGGTATCGGTCCTGTCATTGTTGGAACGGTTCCCGGCTGGACTCCCGGTATTGGTTCTGTCATTGTAGGCACAGTTCCCGGCTGGACTCCTGGTATCGGTCCTGTTATTGTCGGTATGGTTCCCTGACGGCCTCCTGGTATCGGTCCTGTTATTGTCGGTATGGTTCCCTGACGGCCTCCCGGCATTGGTCCTGTCATTGTTGGCACAGTTCCCTGACGGCCTCCTGGTATCGGTCCTGTCATTGTTGGAACGGTTCCCGGCTGGCCTCCTGGTATTGGTCCTGTCATTGTTGGCACAGTTCCCGGCTGTACTCCCGGTATCGGTCCCGTCATTGTTGGTATGGTTACCTGACGGCCTCCCGGTATTGGTCCTGTCATTGTCGGTATGGTTCCCTGGCGGCCTCCTGGTATTGGTCCTGTCATCGTAGGCACAGTTCCCTGACGGCCCCCCGGTATCGGCCCTGTCGTCGTCGGAACAGTTCCCTGACGGCCTCCCGGTATTGGTCCTGTCATTGTTGGCACAGTTCCCGGCTGGACTCCTGGTATTGGTCCTGTTATTGTCGGTATGGTTCCCTGACGGCCTCCCGGTATTGGTCCTGTCATTGTCGGCACAGTTCCCTGACGGCCTCCTGGCATCGGCCCTGTCATTGTAGGTATGGTTACCGGCTGCCCTCCTGGTATCGGCCCTGTCGTCGTTGGAACAGTTCCCTGACGGCCTCCCGGTATTGGTCCCGTCATTGTCGGCACAGTTCCAGGCTGGCCTCCCGGTATTGGTCCCGTCATTATCGGTACAGTTCCAGGCCGGCTTCCCGGTATTGGTCCCGTCATTGTCGGTATGGTTACCTGCCGGTCTCCCGGTATTGGTCCTGTCATTGTCGGCACAGTTCCAGGACGGCTCCCCGGTATTGGTCCTGTCATTGTCGGCACAGTTCCAGGACGGCCTCCCGGTATTGGTCCTGTCATTGTCGGTACAGTTCCCGGTATTGGCCCCGTCATTGTCGGCACAGTTCCAGGACGGCTTCCCGGTATTGGTCCTGTCATTGCCGGAACAGTTCCAGGACGGCTTCCCGGTATTGGTCCCGTCATTGTCGGCACAGTTCCCGGCTGACCTCCCGGTATTGGTCCTGTCATTGTCGGCACAGTTCCCGGCTGACCTCCCGGTATTGGTCCTGTCATTGTCGGTACAGTTCCCGGCTGACCTCCCGGTATTGGTCCTGTCGTTGCCGGAATAGTTCCCTGACGGCCTCCCGGCAACGGCCCTGTTGTTACTGGGCGTGTTCCCGGCTGACCTCCTGGCATTGGCCCTGTTGTTGCTGGACGGGTTCCCGGCATCGGCCCTGTTATTATTGTACTGGTATCCGGTATCGGCCCTGTTGTCGCCGGACGGGTCCCCGGCTGTCCCCCTGGCATCGGCCCTGTCATTACTGGTTGGGACCCCGCCTGTTCTTCCGGCATCGTTCCTGGCGGACTGGTACCCCGCTGCCACCATGGTATGGGTCCTGTTATGTTTGGACGAGTGTCCTGCTGCTGGGCTTCCACCGCTGGAGAGGCTTCCTGCAGCATTTCCGTCTGCAAATTCTCCCCTTCCGATCGCTGCTTTTCCTCCTGAATCAGGCTTTCCCCCGTCGCCTCAAGATCATCGGAAGAAGTCTCCGCCTCTTCTTCCTCTCCCGAAGCAGATGCCTGGTCAGCGGTCCGGGACTCATTGGTTCCCAGAGGGAACTCTTCTTCGATTTCACGTACCGCTCTCTTTATCTGTTCATCCGATATCGTGGCCTGGCCTTTCTCCTTTGACGAAGAAACCGTATTTTCCAAATCCACTTCTGCTGCGTGGGCAACAGCATCTTCCCATATGGTCGTATAGGAACGCCATGTATTTTTCACATCATGGATGGTCAGTCCGAAACACTGATCCATGCAAATACCGGAGTGCTCTATATCACTTGAAGATACTGCGGTTCTGAATTCACCGGAACCGCCGCGTATAAAAATATTTCCCAGGTATATTTCCTGATCTCCGGCTAATAAGTATACTCCGATGTCATTGCCGCCCACATATACCCTTTTGACACTGACCGTAATCTTGCACTGGATTCCTCTCGTCTCTATCTTGGCAAATCCGATGTTTTTTCCTTTGACTCCGCCTTCATAGGCATAAATATATGAGATTAGTCTTCGATAGTTAGACATGCCACCACTCCTTTATAATTATTTTATGCACAGGAATATTTTTACATGACAGGAATTGTTTGAAATTTCTTTTAAAATAGGGGAAATCCTGACTCTCCCGTAGTTTTAAATAATTTGGAAATGCAGTGGCGTACCCACAATTTACCCACAAATATATTTTATATTCTCTCAAAACGCAGAAAAGAGCCTCCTTCGGCTCTCTTCACAGATATTTAAAATGCTTTTGCGATCAGCTCCATTTCCTCCGCTCTGGTTGTTGGTAAAACATGAGAATATAGGTCCATGGTCATAGCCAAAGTGGAATGTCCCAAGATCGTTTTAAGGGTCTGGGGTTTCATCCCATTTTCTATGGCTCTGGTTGCGAATGTATGTCGGAAGCAGTGTGGAGTAAATCTACCAAACCTGGTACCAGCTTCATTGATTCTTTTCACGATTCGGTCTATCTCATTCTGAAACCTTCCCCTGCTGATCGGCGTTCCATCGGGAAGGTGAAAAATATATCCGTCCATTCTAAGCACTTTTTCCCCATAGGCTTGCTTTTCTTTTTCGATAATGGCTATCATGTCCTTGGTAAGGGGAATATCTCGCTTTGATGTGGCAGTCTTTGGAATGTCTTCAAAATACCCCCTTCCAGTGGCATATTTCAGGGTTCTTTGTATATGCAATAAGTTCGCTGCCTTGTCCACATCTGACAGCTTCAGGCCTCGGATTTCCCCGCTTCTCAGCCCGGTTCTGATTGTCAGGGCA
>NZ_LT732526.1:3655083-3846514 GCF_900155545.1 Clostridium sp. Marseille-P2415 | reverse complement strand
GTTCCCGGCTGTACTCCCGGTATCGGTCCCGTCATTGTTGGTATGGTTACCTGACGGCCTCCCGGTATTGGTCCTGTCATTGTCGGTATGGTTCCCTGGCGGCCTCCTGGTATTGGTCCTGTCATCGTAGGCACAGTTCCCTGACGGCCCCCCGGTATCGGCCCTGTCGTCGTCGGAACAGTTCCCTGACGGCCTCCCGGTATTGGTCCTGTCATTGTTGGCACAGTTCCCGGCTGGACTCCTGGTATTGGTCCTGTTATTGTCGGTATGGTTCCCTGACGGCCTCCCGGTATTGGTCCTGTCATTGTCGGCACAGTTCCCTGACGGCCTCCTGGCATCGGCCCTGTCATTGTAGGTATGGTTACCGGCTGCCCTCCTGGTATCGGCCCTGTCGTCGTTGGAACAGTTCCCTGACGGCCTCCCGGTATTGGTCCCGTCATTGTCGGCACAGTTCCAGGCTGGCCTCCCGGTATTGGTCCCGTCATTATCGGTACAGTTCCAGGCCGGCTTCCCGGTATTGGTCCCGTCATTGTCGGTATGGTTCCCTGCCGGTCTCCCGGTATTGGTCCTGTCATTGTCGGCACAGTTCCAGGACGGCTCCCCGGTATTGGTCCTGTCATTGTCGGCACAGTTCCAGGACGGCCTCCCGGTATTGGTCCTGTCATTGTCGGTACAGTTCCCGGTATTGGCCCCGTCATTGTCGGCACAGTTCCAGGACGGCTTCCCGGTATTGGTCCTGTCATTGCCGGAACAGTTCCAGGACGGCTTCCCGGTATTGGTCCCGTCATTGTCGGCACAGTTCCCGGCTGACCTCCCGGTATTGGTCCTGTCATTGTCGGCACAGTTCCCGGCTGACCTCCCGGTATTGGTCCTGTCATTGTCGGTACAGTTCCCGGCTGACCTCCCGGTATTGGTCCTGTCGTTGCCGGAATAGTTCCCTGACGGCCTCCCGGCAACGGCCCTGTTGTTACTGGGCGTGTTCCCGGCTGACCTCCTGGCATTGGCCCTGTTGTTGCTGGACGGGTTCCCGGCATCGGCCCTGTTATTATTGTACTGGTATCCGGTATCGGCCCTGTTGTCGCCGGACGGGTCCCCGGCTGTCCCCCTGGCATCGGCCCTGTCATTACTGGTTGGGACCCCGCCTGTTCTTCCGGCATCGTTCCTGGCGGACTGGTACCCCGCTGCCACCATGGTATGGGTCCTGTTATGTTTGGACGAGTGTCCTGCTGCTGGGCTTCCACCGCTGGAGAGGCTTCCTGCAGCATTTCCGTCTGCAAATTCTCCCCTTCCGATCGCTGCTTTTCCTCCTGAATCAGGCTTTCCCCCGTCGCCTCAAGATCATCGGAAGAAGTCTCCGCCTCTTCTTCCTCTCCCGAAGCAGATGCCTGGTCAGCGGTCCGGGACTCATTGGTTCCCAGAGGGAACTCTTCTTCGATTTCACGTACCGCTCTCTTTATCTGTTCATCCGATATCGTGGCCTGGCCTTTCTCCTTTGACGAAGAAACCGTATTTTCCAAATCCACTTCTGCTGCGTGGGCAACAGCATCTTCCCATATGGTCGTATAGGAACGCCATGTATTTTTCACATCATGGATGGTCAGTCCGAAACACTGATCCATGCAAATACCGGAGTGCTCTATATCACTTGAAGATACTGCGGTTCTGAATTCACCGGAACCGCCGCGTATAAAAATATTTCCCAGGTATATTTCCTGATCTCCGGCTAATAAGTATACTCCGATGTCATTGCCGCCCACATATACCCTTTTGACACTGACCGTAATCTTGCACTGGATTCCTCTCGTCTCTATCTTGGCAAATCCGATGTTTTTTCCTTTGACTCCGCCTTCATAGGCATAAATATATGAGATTAGTCTTCGATAGTTAGACATGCCACCACTCCTTTATAATTATTTTATGCACAGGAATATTTTTACATGACAGGAATTGTTTGAAATTTCTTTTAAAATAGGGGAAATCCTGACTCTCCCGTAGTTTTAAATAATTTGGAAATGCAGTGGCGTACCCACAATTTACCCACAAATATATTTTATATTCTCTCAAAACGCAGAAAAGAGCCTCCTTCGGCTCTCTTCACAGATATTTAAAATGCTTTTGCGATCAGCTCCATTTCCTCCGCTCTGGTTGTTGGTAAAACATGAGAATATAGGTCCATGGTCATAGCCAAAGTGGAATGTCCCAAGATCGTTTTAAGGGTCTGGGGTTTCATCCCATTTTCTATGGCTCTGGTTGCGAATGTATGTCGGAAGCAGTGTGGAGTAAATCTACCAAACCTGGTACCAGCTTCATTGATTCTTTTCACGATTCGGTCTATCTCATTCTGAAACCTTCCCCTGCTGATCGGCGTTCCATCGGGAAGGTGAAAAATATATCCGTCCATTCTAAGCACTTTTTCCCCATAGGCTTGCTTTTCTTTTTCGATAATGGCTATCATGTCCTTGGTAAGGGGAATATCTCGCTTTGATGTGGCAGTCTTTGGAATGTCTTCAAAATACCCCCTTCCAGTGGCATATTTCAGGGTTCTTTGTATATGCAATAAGTTCGCTGCCTTGTCCACATCTGACAGCTTCAGGCCTCGGATTTCCCCGCTTCTCAGCCCGGTTCTGATTGTCAGGGCAAACATATTATATAAATAGCTGTCCTGGGCATATTTCATGAAAATATCTTGTTCTTCTTTTGTAAATACCCTGTGACCACTTTTTAATTTTCCTTTGGGTAACGTGGCCAGCGGTACCGGGTTCCGCTCAATCAATCCATTTTTCATTGCCTGTTTCAGGCAGCCATTAAGAATAGCAGATATGATCTTTATGCTGGATAGAGCAAGCCCCTTCTTTACCAGATCATTATAAAACTTCTGAACATGTTCTCCTCGGATATCCGCCAGCTTCTTTTTCCCTATGCTATCTTTGATGTAATAATTGAAATAGTCATTGTAGAAAATAATGGTTCCGGCCTTAACTCGATTCTCCTTATACTGCTCTATCCAGGTCTTAAACCATTCTCCCAGCGTGATCTTGGAACTGGCTATAAATTCCCCGTGTTCCAGCTTATATCTTAAATCAGTCATTTTCTTCTTTACTTCTGTGACGGTATCTCCATAAACAGAATAGCTTTGATAATCCGCCTTTACACGTCCTTCATAATTTCCATTGCTCCGCTGCCTGATCCCAGGCGGTAACGGCTTCCCGTTTTTATCTACTGCCATATTATTTCACTCCTTTTTCAGAAAGGCAGCAGGTCCTGTTTCTTCCTGCCGCCATGTATTCAACACGCTTTCCATATTGCCGTTGCATAACGGAACCCATTAATAAAGCCCTGCTGCTCATAATCTGCCATAGTATTAATCAAGAGGTTTTCCGTCTCTAACTTCGTTGCATTATCCAAATGACCTTCTATCAAGACATGCAAGCCATTTTCCGCTTCAGAGACTGGTAAACCCTGGTCTTTTTCACTGTAACGCACATCGGATACATAAAATCCGTATAATTCTTTTAACACTGCAACGGAATCTTTCCCGGCTGCCTGGATATCAGTATTCATTACACTGGAAGGGAGTGGCATTTCATTACCCCATGCTGCCCTTTCACTCTCAATACGGGCAAATGCTGCAGCAAGGCACTCCGTTTCTCCTGATAGGTAGCTATCGTAATTTCACGGTCCAGCTCCTCCAGGGTGATGTCCACCTTCTGTTCTCTTGTCATAACGGCTCCTTTCTCAATGACCACTATAATGTTGTGGTTCCCTGAACGAATCCCGGATTGGCGGGAAAGGTTTCGCCAAATTTGGCAAACCTTTTTAGTTGTAATGTCACAACTTCCTTTCCCCAGAATTAAAGTTATTGCTCCCGGCCTTACAGTTCTCCTGGCTGGATAACAAACCGCTGAATCATATCCGGATCAACCTTCATGTAATGGCGTTCCTTCCCTTCTCCTGCCGCCTCTGCTTCGTTGTTTAGCCGCAGGGCAGCTTCAATCACTTTATCCTCTGACGCTCCCAGGGCCTCCGCTGTTTCTGTTATGGTAAATACCTCTCTCGTACCCGCTGCGGTACCGATCTCCATTCTGATCCTGTTATAAGCCGTCTGATAGGATAAACCTTTCTCTCTGCAGATTCTAATTAAATCCTCCAACCAGTCAAGAGAAATATCACAATCCCCGTAACTTGCCATAATATTATTGATAACGTCCTGTTTTGTCATGTGATGCTCCCTCCTTTCTCCTGATCCTGGAGAAGAAGCTCCACAACGTCCCGATCACAGTTATGCTTGTCCATGATCTCATACACTTTGAGTTCCTGGCCACATCATCGTCCTGGTGCTTCATGGCCTTAAGCTGCCCCTTTACCTCTTGCAGCTCCTCCATGGCCTTATCATAACTTTCTATCATGCGGTTGTACTGCTCAACCGGAACTAAAATCATTCTTTGCATAGCCTTTCCTCCTCTTACGCTGCTTTCATTTTCCGGTACCGCTTCCGGCGAATCCGCAAAATCAGGTTAACGGTGTCAATCATTTTACGAACCTCTGGAATATCTATCTGATCTATAAATACTTTACGCTGCCTATCATCAAGCTTCATATATTCCTGGACAAACTCTAAATATATTTCATGATCCCGGTGTTCTTCATTAAAGACAATCCAGTCTCTTCTCTGATAATAAAAAAAGATAATGGTACTTGGTTCAAGGAGGTCCCCTGGAACATGATTTCTGCTGCAGGAAGCTATTCCTAATTCTGCATTAACAATTTTTATATTCACAAAGTCTTCCTCTTTCCAGGAAAACAACAAACCACTGCATTGGTATCATTCTCCTTTACATTTTGGGTTGCAAAGGGACTATTCTGTGTTATAATCAGAATATCCCTATCGCATTGGTGTGTGGTCGGGTTATATTCTTTTATTAGCCCTGTGCGTTTGCCGACGCATAGGGTTTTTACTTTGGTGTGTGGCCAGGCAGCGGGTCAATGTAATTGCCGTTACTCACTGCTGCCCGGGCTTCCTTTATTAGCTCTGTGCGCTTACTGGACCGTTATGCTACGGTGAACCGCTTACCCTCTGTCTGCTTCAAATACTGGCTATAAAGGGCTTTATGCTCCTTCTGGAATGCTTTACTGTCAAATCTGCTGCCTATAACACTCTTCCACCTTACGAGGAAGCTCCCGGCTTTTAACTCCTCTGCTCCCCTGGCTTCCATTTTCTTCTTGATTTCCTCTTTCAGCTTATCCGCTTCCTGCTCTAACGCTTTCTGCTGGGCCTCAATCGCTTTGAGCTTCTTTACTCTGTTTTCAATGGCTCTTTCTCCCATTTGGTTGTTCTCCTTTCCTACTGGTGGATTCTTACCGGGCTATTGTTCGCCAATCTTGGCACCTCCTCACCGGGATTGAATCCTTGATTATGTTTTAGGAAGACTTCCGTCTGAATCATCTTCGGTTCTATTGCTCTCGCTCACCCGTATATGGTTTTCAGCTTCACAACCTTTCGGGTTGTTCATTTGCCGTTCCTTTATCTTATGTACTTATTATACACTAATATCTAGTGGTTGTATATGGATAATATACACAAATTATTAGTGTTTATTTAGTAACTTTATACACTTGAATCTAGTGTGTGTCTATGCTATAATAAGGCTATAATGGAAGAGGTGTGCCTTTTTTTCACGCCCCAGCCAAAGAAGAAAGAAGGTGAATATATGCCAATACAATACAAAATTAACGTTCTATCTGCGCTTAAGACCGCAGGCTTTTCATCATACCGTTTGAGGAAAGAAAAGATAATGGGGGAAGCAACCATGCAAAAACTTCGTGATAATGAACCAGTATCATGGGAAAACATTTCCATCATCTGTGAATTGTTAAATTGCCAACCAGGGGATATTATGGAGTACGTATCCGATCGCTTGATTGAAAAAGTGAATTCCAGTGTAAAGTTAAATTCCATAGTGCAGACTTAAATCCAGTTTTCGACTTTTTTGAGGTACATTTCTATGCAGAAATAGATTTTACCGTGTATAATAAGTGTGTATTCAGACCCTTGAAAGCAAAAAAATGTATAGCAAACAAACAGCTGGAAATTTGCTGTGAAAGACTAAATTCCACCTGTTTTTGGATGTGGTGATAGATGTGTAAACAAGTTTCCCATCCGCTAAAACAAAGTTAGAGGTTACTTTTTGAGCAGCTCAGGGGTGAGAATGATGTTATCAGCATCAATCTCATGTAGCCTGAATGCATCAAGGGCTTCTTTGCCCAGCAGCATCTGAGCCAGCTTGAGTGGGTGGAGATCATTTAAACTGGCTCTCGCTGCCGAATTGATGTGGCTGGCAAGTTTATAAGCATCCCATTGTGTAAGTGCATCAAAGGAACTTCCTTTTGGAAGAACATAGCGGATGTATTCGTGATTCTTTTCGAGGCCGCCTTTTTGTCCGGAAGCCATTGGATCACAATAATAAACGCTTGTCCTGATGACCCCGTCCTGACCTGTTTCGAGTGCATCAGGATTAGAAAACTCCCCACCCCGATCTGTGTTATACCGAATTCGGTATATCACAGATTATGCCGAAGAAAAAACTATGCCGAAGAATTCCTGAGAATTGCTTAGAAAATACTTTTACTGACATTTCTTCGGCATAGTAATCAGTTAATCCAACGTATACAGTGCATGGTGTACATCAGATTTTTTCCAAAGTTTCTCTGCAACAGTGGAATCCGGCGATGCTTTCTTCATAGCGTCACCCATCATTTCAAGTGTTGCGAATGCATAGAAGCCGGATGTTGTTGACATACTTTCATGACCAAGAAACTGCATAATAAATGGCAAGGGAACTCCATTCCTATATAAATCCATGGCTTTCGTTTTTCTAATCAAATGACAGTGGACATTATCAGGTACTTCGGAACAGGTTTCACGAGCAGTATCAGCAGCGGTCTTAAGAACTAGGCTAATGCTGTCTGTTGATAACCGATGAGTTTTTCCATCCAAAAGGCTGTAAAACAATGGACATTCTTTATTCTTAGGATGAAACTCTTTCAGGTAGTTTTGAAGATGTGTAACAGTTTTATTCATCAATGGTACATTTCTGCTCTTTTGACCCTTGCCGACGAGCGTTATGAATGGATTTGACGCATCTAGGTGCAGTGAAGATATATCTAATTCAGCCAATTCCTGTACCCTTGCACCAGTATCATAGAGCAGAATGAGCATCATTCGATTTCGACGATGCTTGGAGGTCTTTGTATCGGATGCAGCCAGAATGGCGGCAGTTGCTTTTGGTTGGAGATACTGTATGGGATGTTTTTCTTCCTTCAGTTTCTTTATTAAACATGCTTCTGTATATAGTGCTTTGAGCTCGAAATCCTCTTCTCCACAGTATTTCAGGAATGACCGGATTGCTGTGAGTTTGAGATTAATACTTTTAGGAGAGTAGCCACTGGATTTCATCCATTCAACAAACTCCTTGATGTTCTCCCGTGAAAAAGCTTCAAATGTGACGTTATCATCTTTTAATAACTTCTCCTTTTCAAGAAAAGACAGATAGGATTTAAGTGACTGTTTGTAAGCCTCTACGGATTTGTCTGACAGATTTCTTATTACCGGCATGTAATCATGAAGGTAAAGACGTGCCATAATCCAGAAACTTTTATCCTTCTTTCGCTTATACTTCATCGTCTTCTACCTCCGGAATAAGAGATTCCATTGATGATGTAAGAATAGAGTACTGAGGAAAGAAATCCGGTATCAAGTGTATATAGTAATAGGTGCTTTCGAGGGATGAGTGCCCCATATATCTCATAAGATAAGGGAACATCGCATGTACATCCGTTTCCTCTTTAGACCACTTCAAGATGTTAGCACATGCAAAGTGATGTCGGAAGTCATAAGCGCGTGGTTTGACTTTTCCATCTCTTTTAAGGCCGGCAGCATCCCAGATGCTTTTGAAATTCACCGTCAATGAAGTCGAAGAACACATGCCACCTTTTCCACCCGGAAAAAAGTATTCTCTTGATGGAAAACAGGCGTTTATGGCGCAGTCATATTTTTTTAGATAATCTGTAAGTTCCTCTGACAGATACAAGCGTCTGTCACAGTGAGCTTTGGATTGAAGGATATCAACAAAACCATTATCAAGATGTACGTTTTCGCAACGAAGATGTCGCGCTTCACCGCATCGTACGCCACAACAATAAAGGAAACGATACAGTGCAGGTAAAACATATGCCCTGCCCAAGTAGTTCTTTCTGAGTACGTATGAATCGCACTCCTTGAAGAAAGCCAGTATCTCAGCTTCACTCATCAGGTAGACTTCGGCGTGGTAGCTCTGGATTCTGTACTTGTCACCCAGTACATATGCATCGGGAACGCCGATACTATGTAGATATCGTCCGAATTCTCTTATAGGAGATATCCAACTCCGATTCGGTGTTGTTGATTTACAACTCTTCGCTGCAGCCCATCCTTCAACGGTTTCTTTATTCAAACTGCTTGAGTTGCCGTTTGAAAAGTTATACTCATCCAGGTTCCGTAAGTGACATGAAGCCGATTTGTACTGTATGCCAATGGAATGTTTGAATTCAAGGAAGCTTTCAAGCTGAGGTGCGAGGGCACTTATGAAATCTGTATTCATGGATTCACCTCCTTGGATATGCCTGTCATAGGCAGGACGCATTCTCTAAGGCGATATTCATCTGTAGTGATATATATATCTGTCGTATCCGGATTGACATGTCCAAGAACAGCGGCGATTGTTTCAATCGGCACAGCATTCTTTACCATAGTGGATGCTGCATTATGGCGCAAAAGGCACATCCCAAGAATACGGCTTTCCTTATCTATCCCTGCCTGGCAGAAAACCCGACGAACTACTTCGTAGCAGCTTGAATGGTCAGTGAATGGATCAAAGGGAGCCAGTTCACGTACAAACAGGAAGTCATTATTAGCTGCTGGTCTTTCTTCGTGAAGGTATCTGAAAATCGCATTTCCAACAGATGGAATGAGTGGGAGACATACAAAGTTTCCGGTTTTGCTCTGATGAAAAGATATCGTTTCACTAATCCAATCGATATCTGACAGCTTCAGCTTTATCAGGTCGCAGGCCCGTATCCCTGATGACATACCCAGAAGAACGATAGCAGCATCACGAAGAGTAACCTCCGAAGACTCAATAGCAGTGCTCAGTCGTTGATTCTCATCATCTGTCAATGTAGGAATAATTCGACGTGCCCGAGGCGAATGAATTCCAAGTATAGAGACAATCAGGTCATCTCTTCTAAGGTATTTCATTGATGATCTTAAACCGCAAAGAACTGCTCTCTGTCTGTTTGTTTTTGAAGTCTGAATGTAGGAAAAGAGTGTTTCTGGTGTAATTGTTGCAATGTCATCAATGCCAGCACTATGAAGGAACTGCAGAAAGTAATAAAACTCATACTCATAAAAATGGATAGTATTCTCATTTGTGTACTGCATATGGAGCACCTTCTGATAGCCGCCGTAAACATCCTTGTGTAGTGGATTAGTTGGCGCTACTTTTCCTCGCTTTACGATAGAAAAATCGAATTGCCCGGTACTGTAGTATGAATTCATCAATCGGATGAACCGTCCATGCAAATGGTATCGTTCTGTGCTGAATTGCCCGGTTTTGGGACTTATGACATCATCTGAATAAAGCTTTCCGAATTCCGTAGTATACACAGTTACATCCTTCTCTGAACAGAAAGCTTTGAATCTTCTAACAGCACCTTGGTAGTTAAAAATAGTGGATTTATTGTATCCTGCATCCTGTAATGCTTCGAGCAACAGCTCGCAAATGGTATTAATCTCAATCATGAGGTACCTCCTTTCTTGGTACCTCAAGTATAAAACATTATGTCGAAGAAATAGCATTAGGCACAGTATTTATAGCATTTTTGGTGGTTTTTCGGTATAGTTTTTTCTTCGGCATAATCTGTGAGTATGACCTGAAAGAGTTGGCAGAATAGCAGTGTTCCTAATGCCTTTTCAAGAGAATCAAATACCTTTTTAACACTCGTTGTGGTCTTATCCGGAAGCAGATAAATAAGCATCAGCTTGCAGACGCGAAAATAAAGGGTTAAAAAAACTTTGCGGCTGCCATCGCATCCAACAACGGTATCCATCTCTACGACGTTAGTATCCGGATGCTCAGCCAGAAGGGAGGTAAAGTCTTTAAAAGAACGCCCTTGGAAAATGCCGGTATCATTGATTTGAGAGGCATGAGGTTTACGGAGCTTATATTTGACCTTTCTTTGCAGATCAAGGTTCTTAACACTTAAAGCACCGGACTCTATGTAATTATAGAGAGTCTTTACAGAACAATTGATTTCCGGATGAGCCTTAAGAATCATGTAAGGGGTCTGCCCCTGAAGGATAAGTGGAGAGACCAGGGAGTCAAGCCATTGCATATCCGGTTCAGAGATGTTAATACCAACCCGTGATTCAGATAGTATGGTGCGGTAATGGCGGTTGGCAGAGACAGCTTTGTAGAAATAGCGTTCCTGCCTGCACTGCGCCTTTTTGGAGCAGCCGTTGCAGACGAAGGGAGCCCTCTTTATAGTTTTGCAGCTTTCTTTTTCAAAGTGGGGACAGCGCATATTACAGGCGTTACAGGTACGACACTCTTTTTTACAGGGAATTGCTCTGTTACAGACATTGTGGAGTCGGCAGGAGGTACGGTGTGCACACTGGTTAGGAGATGAAAAATCGTTATGTTCCTTAAGAAGGCGGTGCTTTTTGACTTCTTTGGATATGGTAGAAGGATCTTTGCACAAGTATTTGGCAATCTCACTAAAAGGCATGTTCCTGCCTAGAGAAGACTCAATGAAGACTCTGTCCTCTTGGGTTAAATGTTTCTGGTTTCCTGGAATTAAGTTAGACATAAGGTCTCCTTTCTGCGGATTGGAAACCTCATCCATTATATATGAAAATGTGCTAGAGTTTAAGTAAGACTAAATGCTAGAGTGAAAAAGGAAGTGTAGAATTTAGTTTTTCATTCAAGGTACGTATCCGATCAGGGCGAATAAGGCTTGAAATGTTG
The DNA here is from genome assembly GCF_900155545.1 of Clostridium sp. Marseille-P2415. GTDB lineage: Bacteria > Bacillota > Clostridia > Lachnospirales > Lachnospiraceae > Lacrimispora. Next base: position 3,835,454 of record NZ_LT732526.1, on the reverse strand, counting down.
CATAAGATATGTTATATTTGAATTACAAAAGGAACAACCGCCCCAATACAAGGGGTTGGCCCATGACAATGATAGAAAACTCCACCCTTTTCACTCGACCAAAGTATACAAGGGTGGTTTTTCTATGCCTGTTTCCAGGACTTTATAGAAAAATGCTACTTACAATTATAAAAAATAAAGGTAAGCAATGCTAAAATGAATGAACCAAAGGCCATAAGGTCCTTAAAGTCATATTTCATCCGCACCACCTCCTATCTATGTAAAGATAGAAGGCCAACGCCCTTGCAGTGACACGATTGTTCCATGTCACTATGGTAACATATCCCATTTCAATGTGCAATTACTTTTCCTTAACGGTCATGCCGTCTTTCCTTCGACATCATCACTTTTCTCGTTGTTCCCTCGTGGTTTGTGCCCTCTTCGTACTTCATGATGAAAACCAGCGGCACATAACCAGCGCAATTTTGCATTTGTTTTCCGGTACGAACGCCGACGGTGTCGCAAATTGCTACCCCATTCAACAATGGCGTTGAATGCCAGGGTTCTACGTCATGTTGATCCCTGCAATACGAGGGGGACAAGCGGTCCCCAACCCTCCCTCAATTTGAGTACCCGTTATGGGCCCGTCAACCCTCCTGCGCAGCCCTTCTTTCCCTCCTGGCCTGTTGCGACCGTCGCAACTCCTCCCGGACCTCTTCGAGCCACCGCTTATGTTCTTCCATCCGCTCTGCCAGTTCCTCCCTTACAATAACCGCCCTCTCTGTAGAACTGGTCCATGTCTGATTGAACCGCCCCACACCGTTTCCGGAAAGGCCCATGCTGTAGATTCTTTCATCTTCCGGCAAGAATGGTCTTAATCTCTCTGATTTCTTGGGCTTGCGCAGCTCCCGGAGTGCCTTAGCCTGATCCTGCCGGATAGCTTCACGGGAAACGCCGTATTCCCTTCCTATCTCTGCCATAGTCATGTTGTCCTGGTACTGCTTTCGGATCACTTCCGGCTGGCGGCCCGGCTGGCTGTCCATACATTCCCATAGCACCGCCTTAAGCTGATCAAGCGCGTCCCCTTCCATATCCTCCCCGGAAGGAACGCTATCACCCACGGTAAAACCTTCCTCTTCAAATCCCTTTACAGGAGCGTCCAGGCTTCCCAGATTCGCCATACAGGCGTTTTTATGGACTTCCCTAACCTGATCTATACTTAGAACCATTTGTGCGGCTGTCTCGGCTTCTGACGGTTCCCGGCCATGCTTTTTCATAAAGGAATCACAGTACCGCTTATATTGCCGTAATCGTGCCTGGCTATGGAAGGAAAGACGCAGGCAGCAGGAGTTCCGCTCTATGTACCTCATAATGCGCTGCTTGATCCAGTATTCCGCATAGGTGAGGAACTTACAGCCGGCTTCCAGATCATAGCCGTCTATGGCATCGTATAGGGCAAGATAACCCTCCTGCTCCAAGTCCTCTACTTCTTCCTGGCCCCGGTGCTTCCAGGCTACGGAATGAATAAAGGCTTTCACCTGCTCATACAGGGCAAGCATATTCTCCGCAGGATCAATCCCGGCCTTGATCCTGATTACAAGTTCTTCGTTAGTCATATCCTGCTGCCCTCCTTGCTTCGACCTCGCTTTAATTTGAATTTTCCTCTGTTCGCTCTCTGTTCAATACCTTTTTTTCTTCCGGCCAGACTTTTGCAACGTTCGCTATTTGAGTTTGTTTTGGAAGTGCAACGTTCGGTATTTGTTTCGTTTTGAAAAGTATGTATTACCCCGATAATAGGCCCTGGTCAGCACACTATTTTAAAGTTGTACTCCGTATTCGTGGTTTTGGAAGTACATCATATTCGAGTTGTTTTTCTCTCGCTTCCCTCACGCTTCGAACATATTTCTTCGGGCTTCGCTCGGGGTTCACCCGTCCTGCAGGATGTGGATTCTCCGGAGTTCGTCCGGAGTTCAACCGAAAAAAACTATTCTCTACTGTGTGAATGTTGGGTTTTGCGGGGTTCTTCTTATTCGTCGGTTTTGGAAATCCCCCGAATGCTATATTCTGATGCACACCTTTTCAGATTTTATGTGCACACTTTTTACACACAGTCCTCTTATTATATCCCGTCATGAGCGCGTAACGATGTCCGAATATTCCGCGCGTGTGACGATGTCAACTTATTCTTTATTAAGCCCGCCAAAAGTGCCAAATACTCCGCGTGCGTGACGATGTCAGGATATTCCCTTTTAGGGCCTCCGGAATCTCCGAATACCTTAGAGTTTCTTAGGGTGCAACCTTAGCAAATATTAGCATTCAACGTTAACAAAAGTTAGCATTTGTTAGCATTCAGACCTTAACAATTCTTAACAAATTGCCCCAAGCCATCACAGGGAGAGCCTGGGGCCTTTAATCCTATCTCATTGCCTTATCAATATCTATGTATATGGTCCGCATGGGATATTTCCCGAATCCACTGCCGTTGAAAATCTCTTCCAGCTCCTTCATTTCAAAATCTCCTATGACCTCATGGATTCCGCATACAGAAAAACCCTGCTGCCGGATTTCCTCCTTGATTCTTTTTATAAACTCTGTATCAGTCTCCACAACCTCCAACGGGCAAACCGTTTGAAGGGGCTTATGATAGAAATTTCCCTTACAATCACAATAATCAACCATAACATTTCTTACTTCCATCGGAATCCCTATGGCCTCAAACAATTTATTTAAAAGCATGTCCTTTCCCTCCCTTACACTCAAAAAGTATCCCCATTAAGCAAACGGTTCATCTGTTCACGCTTTAAACGCTCCTTCTCTGCCACGGCATTCAATTCTGACTGACGCTTAAGCCAGTTCCGGAAAGTGTCTGCCGGATCAGAACGATTAAGCACGCAAGCCATAATTAGTCCCTTCCTCTTACATAATGGTCTGTAAAGCATATTCCAAACACATCATGGTTTCTTCTGTCTGTTCATAAGGATATATCTGATTAATGAGCGGCATCCTAAAAGGCATTTGTATTAACAAAGCAAGCCTGTACTCCTTTTCCCTGCAATATGTCTTAGTGCACTCTATCAATTCTTCCTCTGTGGCATCCGATCTCCCGTATAAAAACCCTATCAAATATTCATTCTGTTCCTTATTTTCTTCGTTCTGTACGACATACCAATATTTATTCATTCTTATAATTCTCCTTTTCTTTCTTCCGCCTTTACTGGGGCACCCCTCATATATACAGAGAATCCTTGACCCAGTAAGGAGGAAAGCCTTATTTTACATGGCCTTTGTTTACTGGGTCAGGGTGACCCAATAAGCAATCCTTTACTCGTTTACTGGGTCAAGGTGACCCAGTAAATACAAAACCTTATAAAATCTATGTTTTCTCCTTTACTCGGTCAAGGTTTCACTGGGTATAGGAGCGGTTAGTTTACAGTAAAACTTTTTCTCTGATCCGTAGCCTCGATTAAAGTAAAATATTTGGTTATCTTTCTTCAAATCGGCCTTAGCTCTTTTTAGTGTTTCTTTCGATACTCCCTGAGCTTTCATCATTTCATCCAGATCAGAAGTTTCCTTTTCTCCGTCTTTTAAATAGTCCAGTATGAAAGCCTTGGCATCTTCCCGGGCAGGGGCTTGGTAAGTAGCCGCCGTAGCTGCTGCCACAAAATCCTTATCTTTCTTATCGGTATAGCTTTCAAACTCTACCTTTCCGGAATCCAGCTTAAAAAGCACCGTCTGAGCCAACGGCCCATAATTGCTTTTCTCCTGAGAAAGATATCGCATCCCGTCATTGCTTTCCCCAGCAATTAATACACTCCTGGCAATATCCCAAATTTCCGCGCTGTCTGCAATGCGCTTTCTCCCCCATATACCGGACTGTTTATTGGTATGAACCACAATAATAAATGTAACTCCATATTGTTCACCTAGCCCGATTAAAGGGTTTAGGCACGCCCTCATTGCATTCCGCTGCCCCATTTGGATATTGGGAGGAATAAAGCTCTGTAAAGGGTCAAATAATACCAGTTCGGGGCGATGTTCCTTGATTATTTCTTCCAAGCGTTCCGAATCAAACTTTATCTCTGAAAAGGCATCATCTGACAAACTGAGCGAAAAAACATTCTCTAATTTAGCTCCATTCTTTCGTAATCTGCCTACCAGTGTATATTCTGCCGTATCCTCAGAAGAAAAGAATAGTACTTTACCTGGCTTACAATTTCCTGCAAAGGGGTTGTCCTGATTCAAAAAGCATTTTGATCCACTGCTTACGTCTGCCGCAATCGCACACCAAATTGTCGTTTTCCCAGATCCGCCATCACCGGCAAGCACTGTAATTTGTCCTCTGGGTATGTAATCATTGATTAACCATTCCGGTTCCCTCTCTTCTACCTGATCCATAGATATTAGTTTCACAGGTCCGGGCTTAACCTTTCGCGGTTGTACATTCCAATCGCTCCGCCTTGAAAAGTCTCTCTCTTGGTATGGGGCTGTCCCCTTCTGATACCTTGTAATCGCCGGGAATACCTCTTTTTCTAGCTCTCTATCAGTCAACGGGGGAATGCATTTCTGCTCATTTTCTGCCCTCACGGCGGCCCTTATTGCTTCATCTGAAAGCCCTTTTGCCTGCTGGCTGCATACCAGCCTGACCATTGCGCTTGTTCTTTCCCCGTCAATGATTTGATCGGGCAATGCAAAAGGCTTGCTCTCCTGCTTCCCCTCATGTGGGCAAAGAAAATCAAATACAATTCCATTTGCTTCTACCAGAGGATAAAGAACCGGGTCACGCTCCCAGGTATAGGCGTTCCCGTTTGGGTGTACACTGGGAGGTGCTACAATATAACCGCCCTCGCCCCTTACATCAATTCCTTTATAAATTCCTGTCCGGTTCCTCACCGTTGATGTGTCATGATAAAAGTAATGACACCCTCCCCGGCCAGTAATTGCCGTCCATGTTTCATCAGGCAGTTTCCCGTGTTGCACTTCCCACTCTCTAAGCGTCACACGTCCGTCTAACCCCTTTTTATCGTCTATATCTAAATCAATCACCACCAAGCCCCCGGAAGCACTCCCTGTGGCAATCCCGATATTTGCATCAGACCATTGCTTCCACCACTGATCTATTTGCTGCTGATCTTTGGAAGCGTCTTTAAACCCGTGGGCCGTGAGTGGCTGCTTGCTTCTGGGCTTGATCGGGAACACGGCCAGCCCTAACCGGGCATAATGCAGAGCATGATCTTTCATGCCATCATTCATTTAGAACTTCCTCCTGCTGCCGTACTGAATGGAGGGCCGCAAAGGTGTTTCTGGCCCTGTTCTCTAATGTCTTTATAAACTGCTTTACCTCTTGGTCACTCCCAGGAAGGAAATAGCCTCCTCCCTCCTGACAGTTGGAAAGAATGACCGCCCCTGCCTTTCTCTCTCTGGCGATCTCCTTTTGCAGCTCCCGGACATTATCAAATTTTAAATATGTATATAATTCCTGTACGCTGATAGCATTTTCCTTCCCTGGCCGTAATGCTTCCATTACCATGAAGGAATTACAGGTTTTCTCAGGTTCTACGGTTGCCGCCGGCTCCTGATCTGGTGTGTGGTCCTGGGCTTCTTTCATTAGCCCCATGCGTTTATTTTCCTGCATAGACTTATACCCCCGTTAATTCATTGAAATACTGATCGATTTTGACCTTATCCCAGAGGACACGCTTTCCTATCTTAATCTTGGCCCCGATCTCCTCCCCTAACTTCATGGCATTGTTGCGGCCTAAGTTGGTATAGGCTCTTAATTCCTCCGTGTCCATCAAGCGGCTTTCTCCTGCTATTGTGTTCATGGCTCTTGCTCTCATTGTATTGGCTCCTTTCCTATTTAAGATTGTTTAAGTATTGCACCACATTACCCCTTGTGGTATACTAAGCATATCGAACGTGTGATCGATTTTCTATATCAAATACCCGATAATTGCCTTTTAACAATAAATATTTTCAATCTTAAAATCAGATATTTTATCTATATATTCAATATTTAGGGAGGTTTTGCATGGATTACATAGAAATGGGTGCTCGGTTGAGGTTGCTCCGTGAATCAAAAACAGACGAGATGGAACGGCGTTTTTCTCAAAGGAAATTAGTTGATGAATTTGCAAATAACGGCATCAAAATGACACAATCAAAATTATTAAGTTTAGAAAATGGGGAGGCTTCTTTGACTCCTGATCTAATAATCTTATATTCAGAATATTTTGATGTATCTACTGATTTTATCTTAAAGGGAGATAATGAGACTTTCTCAAGTAGCAATGAATTAATTTCCCGCGATTCGAAATATGATACCACTGAACTAATGGAAGCCTTGCAATAAAGCTGAAAACTTACAATCACACTTTGTCATGCAATCCTGGACAACACCTATTGATTTTTTATCTTCTGCCATTAAGTATTACACGGCCAATGGAAGATGGCAGCAATATCTTATCCTCTTTATTCTTGCAGCAATAACAGTCAGTCTTTTTCAAACTGATAAAGGTAGATCAATGGTGATCGGGGCAGGGGTTGTTCTCTGGATCATATTTGTCGTTTCAGTTTTTATTCTTTACCGGGAATATGACCTTATGGAATACAGACGTTGTATGAGAAAAATATCGGACATAAAAAAAGAACTAAATATTTTATAATAAGTGATATGTACAACATAAAAGCCAGGCACTTCCCTACCGCCTGGCTTTTTCAATTCGATTTCTACAAACAAAAAGCGCAAGAACAAGAAAATCCAAAACTGGATTATCCTATTCCTGCGCCTTGATATGGCCTCCAGGCTGCAACCTGGGGTACTTGTCAATTTTTGTTTGCTTATAGATATTATACCAAAAGGGGAGGGGGTATGCAAGCAGAAACCCTTATTCTATGAGGGTTGTCTGATAATTTTATAGTTCAAAATATATGCTAACTATGTGGTTTGCTTCTCATATCTATAACTTCAATTTGCTTATGATTTTTTGAATAATTCATTAGTCCATCATATAGCTCTTTATTATTTCCCTCACAAAATTCCCCAATGTATAAGTGTATCGGTATTGGTGCTTCTATATTACCACCTTTTCCAGTCTTTATTATTCGCCATTCTTCTTCCTTCTCCCATATTTCTTCTTTAGTTGTTATTATGCTCGTAATTATTGTATCTTCACGAACATTACGATTAAAATAATTATTATAATTTACCGGAAAAAGTGGAGCTGCAAAGTCTAAATATCTATATTCAATACAAAAGCCGCTCTTATTATTAGCGTATTCCTCCCACATATAATCTGAGTATCTCTCACCATAAGGTTTAACCTCAGATAGGCAACCAATAAATGTTTCCTTTTGCATTCTTTTACTGTAGGGGCCATCTAAATAATTAGCAATTGTTTGAAATGTTTCTTTATCAATTTTATCGTATAAACCTAGCCTTTTAATTTCAGCTACTGCGTTAAAATAAACTAAACTATCATTTAAATCATTTTGTCTTGCTGCAGCCCCTAAAAATATAGTATTATCATTTAGGGCATTCAAATCATAAATACTTCCATCTTCATACTTTCCTGTTCCCGACCTATACCTGAATAGACTATAAGGAATTTCGCTTATAAAATCCCAAAAAAATTGTTGTGTCTGCTCTAAATTTCCTGTTGCAATTTGATCTATAAATCTTTCTCTAAACTCCTTTTTTCTGCTGTTCATTTATTTATAATCCTCCCAGCTTTTTTATAATCATATACCATATTCGCCTAAATGAGAAGTACTCAGTTATTCAAGTACTACCTCTTATTCCTTTAATATATGTATGCCTTTCTGAATCTCTCTTCAGGGTCTCCAGAGACTTTCCATGCCTTACCTCTGTACGGAGCCTGTCCAATATCCGTTTAAGCTCCTCAGAACATTCATAGCACAAATCCATACCCACTTTATACCCACACAAAGACAAATTCCAATAACCAATGACAATATAAAACACCACGGAAATACTGATTTTCAGTACACCGTAGTACTTGATAAACCTGTATAAATAAACCAAAGATAAATAATTATTTTATGCAAAATGCCATTGCAACTATGACATAAAAATGTTATCCTATAAAAAGAATAAAATAAAAATTTTTTTCAGACAGATGGAGGGATAAAGACATGAAACTTTATCGCGCTAAGGACTACAATGATATGAGCCGCAAGGCTGCAAATATTATTTCCGCACAGATCATTATGAAACCGGGCTGCGTATTGGGACTGGCTACCGGTTCTACGCCAGTTGGGATCTATAAGCAGTTAATTGAGTGGTATAATAAAGGGGATCTGGATTTTTCCCAGGTAAAGACAGCAAACCTTGACGAATACAAGGGACTTACCAGAAACAACGGCCAGAGTTATTATTATTTTATGCGCGAAAATCTGTTCAAACATGTGAACATCAACGAAGCAAACACCAACATTCCGGATGGAACCGAGACAGATGCCCGGAAAGAGGCTGCCCGCTACGAAGAAGCGGTAAAAAACCTCGGCGGTGTCGATTTACAGTTATTGGGTCTGGGCCACAACGGGCATATCGGTTTCAACGAGCCTTCTGATATATTCCCAAAGGATACGCACATCGTTGATCTTCAGGAAAGTACCATCGAGGCCAACAAACGCTTCTTCGCATCCATTGATGAAGTTCCGCGCCAGGCATATACCATGGGAATCGGTACCATTATGAAGGCTAAAAAGATCCTGCTGACCGTCAGCGGAGCAGATAAAGCAGATATTCTTCATGACGTGCTCTGCGGCCCGGTTACTCCGCACGTTCCGGCTTCCATTTTGCAGCTTCATCCGGATGTTATCATCGTGGCAGATGAAGCTGCTCTGTCCAGAATGGGCAGCTGTTAATCTTGACTTTTACTTTTTCTGATGTTATATTAGGAACAAATTCTTGAAAAAAGGAGGTGAGACGCTATGCGTTATATTTCAGTGGAAGCTACATCATTATGGACTAACATTGAGCATATTGCCGCCATTTTCGGTAATTATGACGCGTCCGTGTATCAGTGCGCCCATTTTTACGAAAAAGGCAGCGTCCCATCTCAGATTTTGTCAAATAGCCGGTAATTTTCTGGTAACTGGTATATGACTGATTTTCTGCCCGGATGCTCCTGCACCGGGTATTTTTGTGCGCTTTTTCAAAATGAGGTCTCTGAACGGACGAATATACGATCTCAATTATAAATCCCGCACGAAATGGAGGAATTTCATTCATGAAACAGAAAAAAAGGGTTCTTACCGGCTCCGGCTTTCATCTAAAAGCCGTATTTTCCACTATGCTCATGTGTACGAAACAGATATTTGACGGCGGTTTCCTGTGTGTGGCAGGAGGATATTTCGTTCAGGCCGTCCAGTTTGTCATGCTTATTTTTATTTGGAGATCACTGGCAGAGAGCGGTGCTTTATCGGAAGGCACATCTTTAGACCGGCTGATGACCTATACCCTTATGTCAACCATTTTTCATCAGGAGTTAAACATCATTTCTCCGGCCACCTCTTCCCTATGGGAAGGTTCCATTATCGGACGGTTTCTCCGGCCTATGCCGGTAGAAATCAGCTTCTTTGCAGAAACCATAGGACGGTGGTGGATCCCGAACTTCCTGTTCTTTGGCCTGCCCCTGTGGCTTTTATCACCGGTCCTGGGAATCCGGCCGTGGCCTGCAACAGGGCTTTCCGGGCTTCTGGCTTTTTTTAGCCTCATACTGGCAGCTTCCTTAGGCTTTGCCATTGATTTACTTTTTGCTGCCTTTGCCATGCACTTAAAAAATGGCTGTTTCGCCGCACTGGCTGTCCGGGAGGCTGTTTATTCCCTGCTGTCAGGAGAAATGATTCCCTTTTCCATGTTTCCCTTTGGAATCGGAACCGTATTTTCTCTGCTGCCCCTTGGATCAGTGGCCCATGGCCCCTTAACCATTTATACGGGGACTGCCGGTAATCCATGGGCTGTCCTGGGGCTTTCAGTTTTATGGAATATCGTTTTATGGACTGCGGCGGTCCATATCTTTCAAAAATCAAAGGAAAGGATGATTTCATTTGGCGGATAATTTAAAAACTCTTCTTCGTCTTTACCGGCAATATGCTAAAATGGACCTTTTGTGGTTTCTGCGCGACACCCGGTACTTCTTGCTGCAGCTTTTATCTGATACGGTAAGCGGAGTATGCACCATTGCAGGCGTCTGTCTTTTGTCCGCAAGTTTCCGGAACTTCTCCGGCATGAACCGGGAGGAAATTCTGTTTATGATGGGCTACTCTGTCTTTATTGACGGAATTTATATGATGTTTTTTATCGGAAATAATACTTCCATGGTCAGCCGTATCATCGGGCGGGGCCAGCTTGACCATATTATGATCCAGCCGGTCCCCTTATGGGCTGAGCTTCTGGCCCAGGGCTTTTCTCCATTTTCCGGCTCCCCCATGCTGGCTTTCGGAACAGCCCTTACATGGTACGGGGCGGTCAGGGCTTCCATCGTTATGAGCCCGGGATGGATCCTGTTGTTCCTCGTATATGGAACCTGCTCCTGCCTGATCATTCTCTCGTTTCTGTATCTGCTGTCCTGTACAGCTTTTTACGCTCCTGCGGCTGCGGAGGAAATCGCAATGGTGGGAAGGGATCTGTTTTCTTCCCTGAAAACTTATCCCCTTGGAAACATGAATGCCGCCGTCAAAGGGATATTCCTTACGGTCATCCCCATCGGTCTTACGGCCTGGTTTCCTTCCGTCCTTTTGCTTAGGGCGGGAAGAGAGGGGGTATCCTCTCTGGACTTCCCCTCCGCTCTGTATGTACCGGCGGCATCCGCCATACTTCTTGCCGCTGCTATTTTATTTTTCAGGAAAGGAATGAAACACTATGCACGCTACGGCTCACCCAGGTACACCGGCTTTGGCCATCGATAATGTAACAAAACAATACTGCCAATGGCAGAGAAGCGGGAAAGCCCGTGATATTATTAAAAATATGCTTCGCCCGGAAAAACGGGCGGTAACTGCTCTTGACCATGTATCCCTTACCATTGGTCCCGGAGAATTCGTCGCCTATGCAGGCGCCAACGGAGCCGGTAAAAGCACTACGATCAAAATACTTTCCGGTATCCTCCTCCCTACGGAAGGAACCGTGTCTGTCCTTGGTTTTGATCCGGCAAAGGACCGGATCGCGCTTATGCGGCATATTGGAGTGCTGTTTGGGCAGCGGACGGAACTGTGGTGGGACCACCCTGTTATTACCAGCTTTGAGTGGAAGAAGTCGGTTTGGAACATTCCGGATGATATTTACCAGAAAAATCTTTCCCTTGTCACGGAACTTCTGGATCTGGAAGGCATTTTAAGGACATTCGCACGGGAATTAAGTCTTGGACAGCGGATGCGGGCAGATATTGCCATGCTGCTTTTGCACAGCCCTGACCTCATTTTTCTGGATGAGCCTACGTTAGGCTTAGATGTACTGGCCAAGCAGCAAATGATCCGTTTTTTAAAAAAGATCAACAAAGAACGGGGCACCACGGTTGTTGTCACCAGCCACGACATGGATGATCTGGAAGAAATGGCCCAGCGGATGGTGCTGTTAAATAAGGGCAGGATCGCATTCGATGGAAGCTTTAACGAGCTTAGAAACGTGCTTGGAGGTTTTTACCGGATCCAGGTCACTACCCGGGCCCAGGACCCTGCTCCGAAGCTTCCGGACATGAAGCTGTTAAAATCAGAAAACGGCATTCATGAATATGAGTTTGACCGGAAAAAGCTGGAGATCCATGAGGTTCTGGGCATGCTGGCCGGATTTGCAGAGATCCGGGATGTGGAGATTAAAAAAGCCCCCATTGAAGACGTAGTTGCAAATCTTTATTTAAGCTGGCGGGAAAATTAACGGTTGGATTTTCCAGGCAAATAGTGTAGAATGGGTGTAAAACAAAAGATAAGGAGACGATATCATATGGCATATACATTTACAAAAGATCTGGAAACAGGGAACCAGTTGATCGATTCCGAGCATCGTCAGCTCATTGATGCGATCAATAACCTGCTTAATGCCTGCGCGACAGGTAAGGGACGTGCGGAGCTTGCTAACACAACCAAATTCCTGCAGGATTATACTGCGAAGCATTTCAGTGACGAGGAAAAGCTTCAGCTTCAACACCAATACCCGGATTATATGAACCACAAGCGCTACCACGATGAATTTAAAAAAGTAGTGGCCGGAATCTGCGTAAAACTGGATAAAGAGGGTCCGACCGTCGCTCTTGTCGGGGAAGTCAACAGCGCTATCGCAGGATGGCTGATCAATCACATCAAGAAAGAAGATGTAAAGGTTGCGGCTCATATAAAAAGCAGATAAGATACCACGCAGAATAAGGGAAGAGAAAGAAATTATTTCAGAAAGAAGGCATATGATTATGAAAGATCCAAATTGCGCATACTGCATGAAGGGAGATCTGGTCGCAAAATTTGGCTATCCGATTTGCGAAATGGAAACAGGATTTTTATATTTATTTAAGGAGCAAAGCAAAAAGGGCAGAGTTATCCTGGCTTATAAGGACCATGTCAGCGAGATGGTGGATATAAGTGATGAAGAGAGAAATGCATTTTTTGCAGATATATCCAAGGTTTCAAGGGCTGTCCATAAGGTATTCAACCCGGATAAAGTAAACTACGGCGCTTATGGCGATACCGGCTGCCACCTTCATATGCACATCGTTCCAAAATACAACGGCGGTGATGAATGGGGCGGTACCTTTGCCATGAATCCGGATAAGGTCTATCTGTCGGATAAAGAATATGAGGATATGGCAGCCGCTATCCGTGCAGCATTATAATCAAATAAATGATGCTCATGGGGAAAGAGGGTGTGCATCATGTTAGATGAAATCACGAAGCAGGCTGAAGAGGCCGCAAAGGAACTACTGGGAGCGGCACATTTAAATGAACGGGACTTAGTCGTGATCGGCTGCTCTTCCAGTGAGATATCCGACCACCGCATTGGTTCCCATTCCAGCGCTGAGATCGGACAGACAGTTTTTTCCGCCATCTACCAGATTTTTAAAGCTGAGGGGATCTATGTGGCGGCTCAATGCTGCGAGCACTTGAACCGGGCCCTGATCCTGGAGAAAGAGGCAGCCCGTCTCTATGGTTACGAACCGGTTAATGTGGTACCGCAGCTGAAAGCTGGCGGTTCTCTTTCTACAGCCGCCTATGATACTCTGGGAAGCCCCGTTGCGGTGGAATCCATAAAAGCACATGCCGGAATTGACATTGGGGATACCCTGATCGGCATGCATTTAAAGGCTGTGGCTGTTCCTGTCCGCATTAAGACCCAGTACATCGGCTCCGCTCATGTTGTGGCTGCGCGTACCAGGCCGAAATTTATCGGCGGGGTACGCGCATGTTATGATGATTCTTATGAATAAAACAAAATCCCCCTTAAAGCCTGATGATTCATTCTTGATCTCATCAAGCCTCAGGGGGATTTTTTAACTTGATTTTTTACCTGTATGAGGTTTGGACCGCTTTCTTCAATACCTTTGGATTTTTGACATACGGAGTAACCGGACAGACCTTTTTATCCACTCCCATTAAAGTGTAGACAGCCATTCTGGCGGCTCGAACCGAATATTCCTCGGTAAATACCATGTCGTCCGGAATCTCTACAAACTGGCTTGCCATGGCAAAGTTGGTGGATCCGGCCGGGACCACTTTGGGGCGGTCAACCATTTTACGGGGCTGGAACTGGGCATCTACATATGGCATCATGCAGGGAATGACATTGATCACATCAGCCAGAATCTCCTCCTGGCGTTTTTCCATATGAAGATGATGAAGGAGCTCGATTAACATTTCTTCTCCGGTACAATCCTTCATAGGCTTCTTTACATAATCGCCTTCACGGTCGGTATAAAGTCCATATCCCCAGAAAACCGTCTGGTCCATGGGCTGGTTGATGAAATGGGGCTGGGCAGCCACAACAATGCTCATAAGCCAACTTGAATCCTTAAAGGTCATGAGCGCTCCGCTTCCCGGAACATTTCCGGAGAAATTCTCGATCATCTTTAAGAGCTTGTTGCCGCGGCTGGTCACGGTAAAGCTTTCCCAGTTAGTCTCATGAACATCTCCAAAGAACGGATAAGGATTTCCAATCCCCGGCTTCTTTGCAGCCACCTTGCTCCACAGCTCCCCGGAAATGGGCCTTAAAACAGGGGCAGGTGCCGGCGTATGCAAATTTCCCAGGGTGGCGCTGTCAGTCATGCAGGCATTCGTCATGATGCAGATATCCCCATCCTGAAGCTCAATGCTTCTCTCTATGCCATTATCCTTTAAGTGAAGTACCTTTGCTGTAATTCCATTTCCATCGGCAAAATCGATATCTTTAACCGTACAGTTTTCTTCAAAGACAACGCCTTGTTTCCTTAAATACGTCTCTAACGGGCGGATCACGCTGTCATACTGGTTTAACGGAGTTCTTGTCACCCCTTCCAAGGTTTCAATTCTTGAAAACTCCAGGATCATTCTGCGCATATAACGGCGGAATTCAAAAAGGCTGCTCCACTTCTGGAATGCAAAGGTCGTCTGCCACATGTACCAGAAATTGGTGGTAAAGAAGTGGGGCATGTCTGCAAACCATTCCTCAATGGTCATATCATCCAGCTTTTCTTCCGGTGTATTCATAAGCTTAAAAAGTGCCATACGTTCTTTCTGCGTAAAGCCCATGCTTTTTACATCCAAAATTTTTCCATCCTTATCTACCAGCCTGGCCTTTGCGCTGGTGGGATGAGCGTGATCAAAGTTTAATATTTCATCGGTTACGCTCCGGCCCGGGTTATTCAAAGACGGGATGGAACGGAACAATTCCCAGAAGTTTTCATAAGTTTCCTCATTGAGCATACGTCCGCCCCGGCAGACAAAGCCTCTTTCAGGGGTGCCGATGCCGTCATTGCTTCCGCCTAAAACAGGCATTCCTTCAAAAATCGTGATATGCTCTCCCGGAATTTTGCAATCGCGTATGAGATAAGCTGCTCCTGCCAGGCTTCCCAGTCCGCCGCCTACAAAATAAGCCTTTCTTTTTCCTGCATTCCGGCTTTCTATCCTCGGCTTTCCTGCTTCGCTCTGCTTCAAAGCCTTTTGTTTTTTTGTATAATCATAGGCTTTTTTTGCGGCCACTCCTGCCGTTGCCGCTGCCGCACCCCATGCAATTACTTTTCCAAAACCATTCTTTTCTCTCATAAGCGATGCTCCATTCTATGAATTGATTTTACTGATAAGCTTATATTATCATACTTCATTTTATTCGTCATCATACATGGATTTTAAGTTGTAAAAAAAAACGACACCGCAGAAATGGTGTCGAAAAACCAGACAATTCTTTTATTTTGTCTATCGAAATTTTTCTCATCTTCTTTTACAATAAATATTATCAAGAAGGAGGACTACTCATGACAGTCACCATGCACAAACACATCCGGGAATCCGTACTGAAGACGGCACTTCTACACCAGTTGAGGAACGGGCGGAAATCACCGGAACGGGCAGCCAGAAACATAGAAGAACTACTGCTGAAGTTCAGTCCCGGTTCTATGGAGCTTTTTCATTATACCGATCTGCTTGCACTGATAAAAAGCTGTTCCAGGGAGGAATGCCTGGATATCATTATGCGAAAGCTCTCTTAAAACTCCGCCTGGCTCCGGATATAACCGATCCGTTCCGTAGCCCTGGCGAGGCTTTTTAAGCGCTGTGCCACAAGTTTCGGTTCCAGTCTCATGCCTTTTCTCACCCAGTCTATAATAATCCCGCAAATACCGTAGGCATAAAACTCGGCATCAAAATCCCGCTCTTCCTCCGTAAGCTTTCCTTTTTCATCAAGCTTAAAGATCGCCTCGGAAAACAGGGCCTTTGCCATCTCAAAAAGATAGCTTTCAAATGTATGCTCCTGTTCTTTCATGGTATTGATATAAAAGGGTTTTTCAGACCTCATATTCTGCAAAAGTTCAAATATCTTCTGATCCCAGTTTTCAAGGGTGATGTCATCTGCAATCCTGGCAAAATTTTCGTTATAATAAATCCAGCTTAATAGTTCATATTTATCCTGAAAATGATAATAGAAGGTCTGCCGGTTTAAACCGCATACTGCAGTGATATCTGATATGGATATCTTGTCAAACGGTTTTTCCCTGCACACCTGCTTCAATGCTTCTGCTATCGCACGTTTCGTAATCAGCGAGTCTGACATAATCCCTCCTGTAAAATTATCATTTCATCCTCGTAAAATAGTTGCTGAGCGCAGCAAACTGTTCCAGATTCAAAGCCTCTCCCCGCACCGACGGTCCAAGCCCAAGGCTTTCTATTGCTTCCGTGATCTGTTCCTTTGTGAAAGGAATTTCCGGCGAATTGTTTAAGCCATTCTGCAGTGTTTTTCTTCTCTGGTTAAAGGAAGCGCGGATCAACCGGAACATGAGGTTCGGATCCTCTGCCTGCACNAATCGCCTTCACGGTCGGTATAAAGTCCATATCCCCAGAAAACCGTCTGGTCCATGGGCTGGTTGATGAAATGGGGCTGGGCAGCCACAACAATGCTCATAAGCCAACTTGAATCCTTAAAGGTCATGAGCGCTCCGCTTCCCGGAACATTTCCGGAGAAATTCTCGATCATCTTTAAGAGCTTGTTGCCGCGGCTGGTCACGGTAAAGCTTTCCCAGTTAGTCTCATGAACATCTCCAAAGAACGGATAAGGATTTCCAATCCCCGGCTTCTTTGCAGCCACCTTGCTCCACAGCTCCCCGGAAATGGGCCTTAAAACAGGGGCAGGTGCCGGCGTATGCAAATTTCCCAGGGTGGCGCTGTCAGTCATGCAGGCATTCGTCATGATGCAGATATCCCCATCCTGAAGCTCAATGCTTCTCTCTATGCCATTATCCTTTAAGTGAAGTACCTTTGCTGTAATTCCATTTCCATCGGCAAAATCGATATCTTTAACCGTACAGTTTTCTTCAAAGACAACGCCTTGTTTCCTTAAATACGTCTCTAACGGGCGGATCACGCTGTCATACTGGTTTAACGGAGTTCTTGTCACCCCTTCCAAGGTTTCAATTCTTGAAAACTCCAGGATCATTCTGCGCATATAACGGCGGAATTCAAAAAGGCTGCTCCACTTCTGGAATGCAAAGGTCGTCTGCCACATGTACCAGAAATTGGTGGTAAAGAAGTGGGGCATGTCTGCAAACCATTCCTCAATGGTCATATCATCCAGCTTTTCTTCCGGTGTATTCATAAGCTTAAAAAGTGCCATACGTTCTTTCTGCGTAAAGCCCATGCTTTTTACATCCAAAATTTTTCCATCCTTATCTACCAGCCTGGCCTTTGCGCTGGTGGGATGAGCGTGATCAAAGTTTAATATTTCATCGGTTACGCTCCGGCCCGGGTTATTCAAAGACGGGATGGAACGGAACAATTCCCAGAAGTTTTCATAAGTTTCCTCATTGAGCATACGTCCGCCCCGGCAGACAAAGCCTCTTTCAGGGGTGCCGATGCCGTCATTGCTTCCGCCTAAAACAGGCATTCCTTCAAAAATCGTGATATGCTCTCCCGGAATTTTGCAATCGCGTATGAGATAAGCTGCTCCTGCCAGGCTTCCCAGTCCGCCGCCTACAAAATAAGCCTTTCTTTTTCCTGCATTCCGGCTTTCTATCCTCGGCTTTCCTGCTTCGCTCTGCTTCAAAGCCTTTTGTTTTTTTGTATAATCATAGGCTTTTTTTGCGGCCACTCCTGCCGTTGCCGCTGCCGCACCCCATGCAATTACTTTTCCAAAACCATTCTTTTCTCTCATAAGCGATGCTCCATTCTATGAATTGATTTTACTGATAAGCTTATATTATCATACTTCATTTTATTCGTCATCATACATGGATTTTAAGTTGTAAAAAAAAACGACACCGCAGAAATGGTGTCGAAAAACCAGACAATTCTTTTATTTTGTCTATCGAAATTTTTCTCATCTTCTTTTACAATAAATATTATCAAGAAGGAGGACTACTCATGACAGTCACCATGCACAAACACATCCGGGAATCCGTACTGAAGACGGCACTTCTACACCAGTTGAGGAACGGGCGGAAATCACCGGAACGGGCAGCCAGAAACATAGAAGAACTACTGCTGAAGTTCAGTCCCGGTTCTATGGAGCTTTTTCATTATACCGATCTGCTTGCACTGATAAAAAGCTGTTCCAGGGAGGAATGCCTGGATATCATTATGCGAAAGCTCTCTTAAAACTCCGCCTGGCTCCGGATATAACCGATCCGTTCCGTAGCCCTGGCGAGGCTTTTTAAGCGCTGTGCCACAAGTTTCGGTTCCAGTCTCATGCCTTTTCTCACCCAGTCTATAATAATCCCGCAAATACCGTAGGCATAAAACTCGGCATCAAAATCCCGCTCTTCCTCCGTAAGCTTTCCTTTTTCATCAAGCTTAAAGATCGCCTCGGAAAACAGGGCCTTTGCCATCTCAAAAAGATAGCTTTCAAATGTATGCTCCTGTTCTTTCATGGTATTGATATAAAAGGGTTTTTCAGACCTCATATTCTGCAAAAGTTCAAATATCTTCTGATCCCAGTTTTCAAGGGTGATGTCATCTGCAATCCTGGCAAAATTTTCGTTATAATAAATCCAGCTTAATAGTTCATATTTATCCTGAAAATGATAATAGAAGGTCTGCCGGTTTAAACCGCATACTGCAGTGATATCTGATATGGATATCTTGTCAAACGGTTTTTCCCTGCACACCTGCTTCAATGCTTCTGCTATCGCACGTTTCGTAATCAGCGAGTCTGACATAATCCCTCCTGTAAAATTATCATTTCATCCTCGTAAAATAGTTGCTGAGCGCAGCAAACTGTTCCAGATTCAAAGCCTCTCCCCGCACCGACGGTCCAAGCCCAAGGCTTTCTATTGCTTCCGTGATCTGTTCCTTTGTGAAAGGAATTTCCGGCGAATTGTTTAAGCCATTCTGCAGTGTTTTTCTTCTCTGGTTAAAGGAAGCGCGGATCAACCGGAACATGAGGTTCGGATCCTCTGCCTGCACCGGCGGTTTTTTATGCCGGGTCAGGCGGATCACCGCAGACCCCACACCAGGACGCGGCATAAAGCAATTAGGCGGTACGTTTGCTACAATATAAGGTTCGGCATAATACTGAACTGCCAGGGAAAGGGCACCGTAATCCTTGGATCCCGGCCCTACCTGCATACGGTCCGCTACTTCCTTCTGCACCATGACCGTAATGTTGTCAATAGGGACCATACCCTCGAAAAGCCCCATGATGATTGGGGTCGTGATATAATAAGGCAGATTTGCCACCACCTTAATGGGGCGTCCCCCGTTATACTGCTCCGTTATACGTTTGATGTCAACCTTCAGGATGTCATCGTGAATAACGGTTACATTATCATAATCCTCAAGGGTCTCCTTAAGAATCGGGATTAAATTCGAATCAATCTCCACCGCCACCACATGCCTGGCGTTTTCTGCCAGATACTGAGTCATCGTACCGATTCCAGGTCCGATCTCCAGAACACAGTCATCCTTTGTCACACCTGCCGCAGCAATGATTTTGTCCAGTACGTGGGTATCAATCAAAAAATTCTGCCCGAATTTCTTCTGAAATGCGAACTCATATTTTTGTATGATCTCAATCGTCTTTTGGGGATTACCCAGTGTTGCCATGCTCGTCCTCCGTTTTCTTTTTTTGCAGCTCCATGATCTCTTAAATCAGTTTATATAATGTTTTCGCATTCTGACCGGTGATTTCAATTACCTCTTCTTCCGGAATACCCTTTATGGCGCTGATTTCCTTCACCACATAGGGAAGGTTTAAGGATGAATTGCGTTTTCCACGATTGGGCACCGGGGCTAAATAAGGACAATCCGTTTCCAGAACCAGCTGTTCCATGGGCATGTATTCCACCACTTCCCGAAGCTTTTTAGCATTCTTAAAGGTAAGCACTCCTCCGATTCCCAGATAATAGCCCATATTTAAGTATTCCCTGGCCATTTCCTTTCCATAGGAAAAACAATGGATCACTCCTCCTGTATCTTTCGCACCCTCTGCCTTCATGATGTCCAGAGTATCCCTGGCCGCATCCCGGCTGTGGATGATGACTGGAAGCTTCACCTGTTTTGCAAGGTCCAGCTGGCGGACAAACCACTTTTTCTGTATTTCACGGTCCGGCTCATCCCAATAATAGTCTAAGCCGATCTCCCCGATGGCTACGATTTTTTTATGGCCGGACTGTTCCTTAAGCCAGTTTAAGCTCTCTTCATTCAATTCCCCGGTTTCATTGGGATGCACACCGATGGCACCGTATACATAAGGATATTTCTCTGTCAGCTTCACCGTGCTTTCCGAAGTTTTTATACTGGCCCCTACATTTGTAACCGCCTCAATGCCATGTTCCCAAAGACCTGCCAGCAGGTCGTCTCTGTCTTCATCAAATGCCTCATCGTCGTAATGGGCGTGTGTATCAAAAATCATAATATTCTCCTTTTAAAAACAAGGCCCTCATACGCTTAAGGATCTGCTCATTTTTAAATTATAATCAAACGCAGTATATATAGTAAAAGCAAATGGACGGGATAAAACCAGTAAAAAAAATATTTTAAGTTCTTTTTCCCTCTTGTTCCATTGTACATGCGGATTGGGATCAATGCCAGCATGGCGGCTCCAAAGCATTCCAGGCTTTCAACTGCTGCCATAACTCCCCCAAACAAAGTCTGCAGCCTTTTATTCTCATAAAAAACATAAAAGAGCAGGATCATAACGATTCCAATGATATTATAGTCACATTTTAATAAAATTGACGCGCCGCAGCCGGCTAATATGACCAGGGACTGCTTAACCGGCTGCCCCATGGTCTTCCGGTACCAATAAAGGACCCAGAGACCAAGAAACAGGGTAAAATAAACATTCTGATAACCAGGGTTAAACCATTTGTCAAACAGCGCCAGATCAAAAGGTATCTCTGAAATAAGGGCAAACACCAGAAGCCTGGCTCCATATTTTTTCACATCCTTTGTATGGCAGAAACCTTCCACCAGCAGAAAGCAGAAAATTGGAAATGCCAGCCTCCCCATGGTCCGCAGTACCAGGTCGGCCATGCTCCACATTTTCCCCTCCGGCGTACTTAAAATTGCAAACGCCAGGCTGTTATTCTGATATTTTAATATACCGTTTTCGATGATAGCCACACCTGTGTGGTCAATGAGCATGGAAATAATGGCAATCATCTTTAAGGTATTTCCGGTTATTCCTTTTGTACGGGAACTCATTGGCTCATTCATGGAATTCTCCTTTTCAAAACCACAAGGCCGGATTATAATAACCCGGCCTTCGTTCTTTTCTCACATGCCTTTTGATATTCCCCTGATCAGCAGATTTCTGCTCCTGCCGGCATTGGTTTCTCCGGAACCATAAGGGATAAATTGCCTTCTGCGTCCTCCGCACAGAGAAGCATGCCTTCAGACATAACACCAGCCAGTTTTGCTGGTTTTAAGTTTACCACAACCATTACCTTTTTGCCAACCATTTCTTCCGGTGAATAATGGGCTTTGATTCCGCTTACGATCTGTTTTACCTGGCTGCCGATCCTCACCTGGGAGCATAAAAGCTTCTTGGATTTTGCAACTGCCTCACAGGCAATGATCTCGCCGACCTGAAACTGCAGCCTGGCAAAATCATCGTATTCGATTTCTGCTTTGGCTTCGATGTCAATTCCGTCAGATTCCCCGGCTTCGGCAGCTGCCCCGGCGGCTGAATCCGCAGAGGCGGCATTCATGGCTTCCACCTTTTCCATTACTTCCTTAATATCCATACGGGCAAATAAAATTTCCGGCTTATCCGTGACTTTATTACCGGATGGATACAGGCCAAATTCATTCATCTGAGACAGCTCTCTCTTAGCGGTGCAAAGCTGGTCAAGAATCTTTTTAGAGGTATCCGGCATGAAGGAGTCAAGTAAGGACGCTCCGATCGTAATGGCTTCCGTCAGGTTATATAAAACGGTTGCCAGACGGTCCTTTGATGCTTCATCCTTTGCAAGAGTCCATGGAGCTGTCTCATCAATGTATTTGTTGCTTCTTCTGAAAATATTAAATATTGATGTGATGGCATCCGCAACCCTGAGCTTTTCCATCTTTTCCTGAACTTTTTTCACTTCTTCCAGGACCGCTGCCTTTAAATCCCCGTCAATTGCATCCGCTGTGTTTCCGTCAGACACAATGCCTTCAAAGTATTTATTGGACATGGAAATGGTCCGGTTTACCAGGTTGCCAAGGATATTGGCAAGGTCTGAGTTCATGCGCTCCACCATCAGTTCCCAGGAAATGACCCCGTCATTGTCAAACGGCATTTCATGAAGCACAAAGTAACGGACTGCATCCACGCCAAAGAAATCCACCAGAGTATCCGCATAGAGGACATTTCCCTTGGATTTGCTCATTTTTCCATCCCCCTGTAACAGCCACGGATGGCCGAATACCTGCTTGGGAAGCGGAACATTAAGGGCCATAAGGAAAATCGGCCAGTAGATGGTATGGAAGCGGATGATATCCTTTCCGATCAAATGAAGGTCCGCAGGCCAGAATTTTTTAAACTGTTCGCTGCCGTCGCCGCCGCAGTCATAACCGATGCCTGTGATATAGTTGGTCAATGCATCCAGCCATACATAGGTCACATGCCTGGGATCAAAGGTAACAGGAATACCCCACTTAAAGGTAGTTCTGGATACACAGAGATCCTGAAGCCCCGGAAGAAGGAAATTATTCATCATCTCATTCTTTCTGGACACCGGCTGGATAAAATCCGGATTCTCATTGATATGCCGGATCAGACGGTCTGCATATTTGCTCATGCGGAAGAAATAAGCCTCTTCTTTGGCAGGCTTTACTTCACGGCCGCAGTCCGGGCATTTTCCATTCACCAGCTGGGACTCCGTGAAAAAGGATTCACAGGGAGTACAGTAAAGGCCCTCATAATATCCCTTATAGATATCGCCCTGCTCATACAGCTTCTTAAAAATCTTCTGAACCTGTTCTTCATGGTCTTTGTCTGTGGTGCGGATGAATTTATCGTAAGAGGTGTTCATCAAATCCCAGATTTTCTTAATTTCTCCTGCCGCCTTATCTACGAACTCCTTTGGTGTGATGCCTGCGGCTTCTGCCTTTTCCTCGATCTTCTGGCCATGCTCATCGGTTCCGGTCTGGAAAAACACATCGTAGCCTTCCGCTCTCTTATAGCGGGCAATCGCATCGGCTAATACAGCCTCATAGGTATTGCCGATATGGGGTTTTCCCGATGCATAGGCAATGGCTGTGGTGATATAATATGGCTTTTTGTTCGTATCCTTACACATTTTCTCTTCCTCCTGTTTATCAAATGAGATGCAGCGGAAAGACCGTTCTCCATATCCTTCCCGCAAAGAAAAAACCCGCCTAAAAACATCCTTTCGGAAATTTAAAGACGGGGAACTGTCCCGTGTTACCACTTTAATTTATCCATACCTTGCGGTACGGACCTTACCGGCTGCGTTTGTCCCCTTAAGCTTCATGCGGAAAACTTATGGTTACTTATTAACAGTCTGACACGATAACGGGTGTGACCGTCGAAATTTAAAGGCTGGTTCTCTGCCATTCAATTCCACTGCTCCAAGGCCATGTTGGGAAATACGCTCAAGCTTCCTTTTCAGCTCCCGGAAGTCTCTGCCCATGAGGTTGATTTCTTACTCTTCTTTTCTCAGCATTCTCACATAAATAAATTGTCAATAACCCTAGTGTAATGGTTCCTGTAAGGTTTGTCAAGCGGGTAAGTACCGATATCAATGCTTTTGTCATGACTTTTTTAGAATCATCATATAAATAGTATTAGTGAATTACGGAGGAATCATTTATGAAAAACAACGTTTTTAAGCAGGGCCGCCGTTTTCTTTCCATCATTCTGGCGGTTTCGCTGTTTTGCGCCTGTACACCGCCCCCAGAACCACTTGCAACAGCTCCGCAGGGGTATGAGCAGTACCGGGCCGATGACATATCTGTACAAAACAAGTTCGATCAGTTTACGGATGACCTGTTTCGTAAGGAGATAAGCGACTCCGGGATCAATTTTCATTTCAGCATAGCGAATCCTGCTTCCCGGGGATTTGATACGGTTCCTCTGACTCTTGGAGATTTTTCTCTGGATAAAATGAAAAAGAATTCCAAAGAGCTGCAAGAGCTAAAAAAGAAGCTGGAGGAGTTTAACCAGCGCCGGTTAACCAGCGGGCAGAGGCTCACCTATCAGATTTTATACTCTTACATAGAAACGGAATTAACCTCTGACGGCCTGGAGCTTTATGCCCAGCCCTTAACAAGCACCATCGGAATCCAGGCCCAGCTTCCGGTTTTGTTTGCAGAGTATGCCTTTTATACCCGGGATGATGTGGATCATTATCTTTCCCTGCTTTCTACTATTGATAATTATTACGGTCAGATCCTGGAGTTTGAAAAGAAAAAATCCGAGGCCGGACTGTTCATGAGCGACTCTGCCGCTGACCATGTGTTAAAATCCTGTGAGGCTTATTTAATCCAACCGGACCACAGCTTTCTGGCAGAAACATTTAACACCCGGGTGGATGCCCTTACGGACTTAACCGATGAGGAGAAAGCCGCTTATAAGGAGCAGAACTTAAAAATTCTGGAAGAGCACTTTATCCCTGCCTACAAGAACCTGATCGACGGCATGACTGCCCTTATGGGAACCGGAACCAATGACAAGGGATTATGCTGGTATCCGGAGGGAAAACGGTATTTCGAATATCTGGTCAATTCCAATACCGGAACATCTTATGATTCCATACGAAGCTTAACAAAGGCTATCGAAAAACAGATGAACTCTGATATACAGGCCCTGGGGCAGATTACAAAAGCTCATCCGGAGGTATTAAATTCTCTTGAAAATTATTCTTTCCAATATACCAAACCGGAGGAGATACTGGAATCCTTAAAGACTCAGATTTCAGAGGATTTCCCTGAACTTCCGCCATGCAGCTATACGGTCAAATACGTCCCGGCTACCCTGGAGACTTCCTTAAGCCCTGCTTTCTACCTGGTTCCGCCCATTGACCGTTATGAGGATAATGTTATTTACATTAACGGCAATCCCCGTTTTCAAAACGAGGATCTCTTTACCACTCTGGCCCATGAAGGCTATCCCGGGCACCTGTATCAAA
Source organism: Clostridium sp. Marseille-P2415 (assembly GCF_900155545.1). Classification (GTDB taxonomy): domain Bacteria; phylum Bacillota; class Clostridia; order Lachnospirales; family Lachnospiraceae; genus Lacrimispora. Next base: position 3,810,213 of record NZ_LT732526.1, on the reverse strand, counting down.
ACGTATATTTTTTAAGCAGGAATACCTGTGATTTAAGGAGCATCCTCTCCTTTTCCAGCTACTCGGAAGGCTGGGCTACCTATGTGGAATTTTATTCCTATACGCTGGATAACGGGCTGGACCCGGAGCTGGGACAGCTGCTGGCCCATAATACAGCCGTCACCCTCGGCATCTATGCCTATTTGGATATCTGCATTAATTATGAAGGCTGGGATAAGGATCAGGTAGCAAAATATCTGGGTACCTTTTATAACGTGGAGAACACCAATATTGTGGACACCATCTACAGCAGCCTGATCGAGAATCCTACCAATTACATGGAATATTACGTGGGATATATGGAGATCATGGAAATGCGGAATACCGCTCAGAGGATCTTAAAGGATGATTTTAATTTAAAAGACTTCCACACCTTTCTTCTTGATGTGGGCCCCGCTCCATTTTCCGTGATACAGCCCTCATTTCGAAACTGGCTTGGCAAACAATTACGGAGCTGATAAAAAGGCAGAAGCGTTAAATTTTGCGCTCCTGCCTTTTCTGTTATAATTTTATTTGATTTCTTTATAATTCTTAACGTATTCCAGATAATCATTATCACCCTGTTCCATATGTCCGCTGGAAAAGTTCTTTCCATTTACCAGAAGTTTTAACTTGTCCAGTTCAAAATTCTCAATAAAGGTATTACCAACCGCTGTCAGCATAAGTAAGTCTCCGGTTGAACCGCTGTTTGGAACCTGGGATAAATCCAGTGTGCCTGTCCCATCCGCCATATCAAACTTCAGAACCTTTGTACCTTCCGTCAGAACGCCGTATTCAATCAGTTTGTCCACCAGGGCATCTGCCGTTAACTCATCCACTGCATCCATCGCCTGGTTCAAACCGGTTGCATCATCGTTCTGGCTGTATACGGAAATGATTTCCATAGGTTCTGCGTTAGGGTCAGGAACTTTATCGCTAGCACCTCCTGTTGAAGCCATCACTTGCGGATCAGGTGCAGTAGTCTCCATCTTTGGCTGTGTTGGTGAACAAGCTGCCAGGGAAATAACCAGCATAGCGCTTAATAAAAACACGATGAACTTTCTCATAATTGCGTATTGCCTCCTTAAATTCTGTTAAAGGCTCCGAAACCATTTGTTCAGATTGGTCAGAGCTTTGATCAAAACTTCTATCTCATTTTCACTCAGGCTTGCAACAGCACCTGCGATCATTTCCTGATGAAATCTGGCATGGTGCTCATAGGCTTCCTTTCCCTTTTCTGAAAGAGAAATATATACAACGCGCCGGTCCTCTTTTCCTCTTTGACGGGTCACATAGCCTTTCTTAACAAGACTGTTCATGGCTATGGTCAATGTACCAACCGTAACGGAGAGTTCCCTGGCTATGGACGACATATTCTTTGGCTCTCCAATCCCGATCGCCTCTATCACATGCATATCATTATTCGTAATATTATTAAATTCCTGTGTAATGATAGCCTGTTGTTCTATATCCATAATATCCCGAAACAGTCTTACCAATACTTCGTTAAGAGTTCCGTAAGTATCCACGTTTATCCCCTTCATACCTTTATGACAATAAAAGCTTCTTCGTAATTATACATGATTATGTATTCCAAGACAACCACCTGAATTCTTATGAAATTCTTAAAATCGCTATGAAAAAATCCCTTTTATACCAAAAAACGGCTTAAAACGACGCTGGCAGCCACTCCTGCTGCCGTAGCCGCCAATGCACCGGCCAGGGTGTACCGGGTCTTTTTTATTTTAACGGTTCCAAAATAGATACTCAGACAGTAAAACACGGTTTCCGTGCAGCTCATAAGCACGGATGTCAGCATCCCGATATAAGAGTCAGTCCCATATTTCTTAAAAATGTCAAGTACCAGTCCGGTAGCCGCAGAATTTGATACCAGTCGAACTAAAATCACAGGAACGACCGGAGCGGGAAGGAAGAGAAGGGAAGCCGGCTTTGTCAGTAATTTTGCCAGAAAATCGAGAAAACCCGAGGCCCGGAGTACCCCGACCGCTGTCATCAGACCGATTAACGTAGGCATGATCCCTGCTACTGTCTTCATCCCTTCTTTGGCTCCGTTTATAAAATCATCAAAAACCGGCCGTTTGGACAAAATCCCAAATCCTACAATGTAAAAGATGATAAGCGGTACCGCTGCCTCTGACAGAAATAATAAAAATCTCACTGTTTACACCCAAAATTCCTCAATTGTTATAGTCTATTCAAATTCTTACCTTTTCATTCAACTGGTTTCAAGGTAAAATAGAAAGGAAGAACAGAAAGGAGATCTACAATGATGAATCTTTTATTTTTACAATACCCGCCCTGCAGCACCTGTAAAAATGCAAAGAAATGGCTGGATGCCCATAAAACAGCATACAATTCCAGGAATATCAAAGATGAAAAGCCCACTTCTGCCGAGCTTGCCGCCTGGATTGAAAAGAGCGGACTTCCTGCGAAACGCTTCTTTAATACAAGCGGTATCCTCTATAAGGAAAAGCATTTAAAGGACCTTCTCCCAGGCATGAGTGAAAAGGAGCAGATCGATCTGCTTGCAACAAACGGGATGCTGGTAAAACGTCCGTTAATAATCGGAAAAGATTTTGTTCTGGTGGGATTTAAGGAAGAGGAATGGGAGAAAGCATTGATGCAGTAGCTTCTCTCTGACTTTGAAACAAAAAACCTGGCGGAAAAAACGGCTTATATCCGTCACTTTCCGTCAGGCAGATGATTCCACCGCTACGGGCGGAAGCATTCATTCTATTTATCGTCTTCATAATAGTGCAGTTTCTTAACAATAGCTTCGAAATCCTGTTCCGGCATGATAGCAGACAAATAATAATATGCTCCATTCATTACAATACCCGTGCTATATTCCGCGGTTCCGTCAGGCAAATCATTTTTTTCAATATTAAAATCCTTATCTATGATTCCGTTGTAAACACTTTTAAATACAGCTTTACCCGAAATAATATTAATGGAAGAAGAAATCAGATTTTTAGCCTGAATGAAATAAACGTCCTGACCGTTATATGAAAATTTTATCGTTGCGCTTCCGCCTTCAATATCCATTCCATAAAACCCCATTTCAAGCGGCATTTCATCTATCATTAATGGCTTAATGTCAAGATTTTCTTTTATTACTTCATATGCATCGGATATCTTTTCCACTTTGACCGGCACATATGGGTTATTATTCCAGATAATTCCGATCTCCCCTGCCTTACGGACTCTCATTCGGTAATCGTAAGCCTTCCTTGCTGACATCCCAATTGATGACACCGTTATGATTACCAACAACACCATTATGATCATCAATGGCTTTTGCAGAAAATTAACAAGTCTGTGACCATAATGCAATGTCCTTAGCTGCCTCCTTACAACCGTCCTTGATCCACGTTTGTCAAGCTCCGCCATTATCTTCTGAAATTCCCCCGGAGGAGGGGATGGCGGCTCAGGTGTTAATTCCGGGTGTTTCTGCATATAATCAAGCAAATGGGCCTCTAATTTTTCCTGCGACTCCGCATAATATTTTATCCGTTTTAAAATGGAACATTTTTTTTCACGGTTTCTCTCCTGCTCCACGACTACACCTCTTAAATACAAGTTATCCTAAACTTCCCACAAGCTTTGGGGTTGACTTTTTATCGCTAACGTTTACTATAATAGTATATCGAATTTGGGAGGCAACGTTTTATGAAAAAAATCATCTTAACCGGCGGCGGTACTGCTGGCCATGTTACTCCAAACCTGGCTCTGATTCCCTCTTTAAAAGAGCGGAACTACGATATTCACTATATAGGCTCGTACCAGGGAATCGAACGGAAACTCATTGAAGGAGCTGGTATCCCCTACAACGGCATATCTTCCGGAAAATTCCGCCGGTACTTTGACTTAAAAAATTTTTCTGACCCATTCCGTGTATTAAAAGGATATGGGGAGGCTTTAAAGCTGATAAAAAATTACAAGCCGGATGTGGTATTCTCAAAAGGAGGTTTTGTAGCCGTTCCTGTGGTATTAGCCGCAAAACACCGCAAAGTCCCTGTTATCATACACGAATCGGATATGACTCCCGGACTTGCCAATAAGCTATGTATCCCGGCAGCTGCGAATGTGTGCTGCAACTTTCCGGAAACACTGGCCTACCTTCCAAAAGATAAGGCTGTACTCACGGGCTCTCCCATAAGGAAAGAACTTTTAAAAGGCGACCGGCTGACCGGATTAAAATATGCACAATTATCTGCAAACCGACCTGTTATCCTGATTATCGGCGGCAGTCTCGGTTCCGTTACAGTCAATACTGCTGTACGGGGCATCCTCCCGAAACTGCTCAAAAACTACCAGGTAATACATATCTGCGGTAAGGGCAATCTGGATGAAAGCCTCATAGGTACCGAAGGATATGTACAATACGAATATGTTGATGCCCCTTTAAAACATCTTTTTGCTGCTGCTGATCTTATGATTTCCAGGGCTGGAGCGAACTCCATCTGTGAAATTCTTGCGCTTAGAAAACCAAATATCCTGATTCCGCTTTCCGCTGCTGCCAGCAGAGGAGATCAGATTTTAAACGCCAGATCCTTTGCAAAACAAGGATTCAGCTGTCTTCTGGAAGAAGAAAACTTATCCGGGGATTCCCTCTTACAGGCCATCACCGAAACATTTGCGAACCGTCAGATCTTTATCTCAAAAATGGAGCAAAGCGAACTGCTGAATGCAGTTGATACCATCATTGATATGATCGAATCTCTGGTTCACGGTTAATCTTATTAAATATCATAATTAGGACCAAGAATCTTTTTTAAGCAAACTCTTGTCCGATATATCCGGGAACGGCACACTGTTCCCGGAATCTCCAACATTTCACAAATTTCAGGGATCGTAAGCTGCTCCAGAAAATAAAGAACAGCCATTTCCTTCCACTCCTCCCTCATATTGGAAATTTCCTTGGTTATTCTTAAAAGTGCCTCTTCTCCAAGGATTACATCCAAAGGATCAGTAACCACAAATCTCGCCAGCATCGCCACTTCATTTACTGCGTCTTCCTCATCTAAGCTCACTTTTTCATAATGGCCGTTTTTACGAAGGCAGTCAATGGATTTGCGCTTTAAAATCTTAATCAGCATGCTTTTCTTTCGTGTTTCTGTCCATGATAATGAATAATTCTCAAAATATGCAATAAAAGTTTCCTGTACCACATCATCCAGTTCCATATCTGGTACATTGAGTGTTTTCGCTATCCGGCGGAGCAGTCCCTGGTATTCTCCATATATGGACTGCAGCAGCAAATTTTCATCTTCATGTATGCTCATTTATTATGCCCCTCTGATTACAGGGCGCTCCTTATAGCGGCTCCTGTCTGTGTTAATTCTTCCGGACTTGCTTTACCCGGCACCCATGAAACCATAACAGGGCCTCCCTCATAACGAGGAATTAAATGCACGTGAAAATGAAAAACCGTCTGGCCTGCTTCTTTCCCATTATTCTGCACAACATTAAATCCGGCGCAGCCTAATGACTTTTTCATGGCGTCCCCAACTTTAGCTGCTAATGGAAGGACCTTCGCTGCTGTTTCTCCATCAAGCTCACAGATGTCTCTGTAATGCTGTTTTGGAAGAATCAGGGCATGCCCTTTGGAAGCTGGTCCTAAATCCATAATTACACGAAATGTATCATCCTCGTATAATGTCTCAGAAGGTATCTCGCCATTTGCTATTTTGCAGAAAATACAATCATCTTCTCTCACACGCTCACCTCCTTCCAAATAGATTATCCCCATATTTCCATATTGCGGCGCTTCTTCGGCTTACGGTACAGGAGAACTCCCATTACAATACCAATAAGCAGCCCCGCAATATGTGCAGTATTATCTACACCTGTGCTGGTAAACCCAAAATACAGGGAACATGCAATAATAACAACCAGCTGCCGTGTACTTAAATCCTCCAGTTGGCCACGATTGATGGCTACCGCATACAAAAGACCGCCAATCACGCCGAATATGGCACCTGAGGCACCTGCTGAGACTACATTCCGGTATTCTCCCAGGTTCACCATCATAGATACCACATTGGCACCCACTCCACAAAACAGGTAGAAAAACAGGTACTTTATATGCCCCAAAGCTCTCTCCAGATTATCTCCCAAAATAAACAAAATGAGCATATTATTCATAATGTGATTAATGCCAAAATGCATAAAAATCGAAGTAAGCAGCCGGAAATATTCCCTTCCTTCAAAAACGAGAGGAGCATACATGGCTCCATGGGACACCATGAATTTCGTATTATCGGTAGAACCTGTCATTTCTAAATAAAGAAAATAGATGACATTTACAGCGATTAAACCGATATTCACATATGCCTTTTTTTGCCTTTTTAAGTCCTCCATTACCGCTCTCCTTCACAAATAATATGTTTATTTTAGCACAAACTGACAGATTATGTAAATATAAACGCGAAATTTGCGATAAAAACTTCATCTCCCTTTTTTAATGCAACAGTCTCATTTGTTTCCAGTATCCTCCCGTTTACAGTCGTCCCGTTAGTGGAATTTAAATCGCTGACCCGATACTCCTCACCCTCTCTGTCTATTCTGGCATGAATCCTGCTTATTGCTTCTCTGTCCAGGACATAATCCACCAGCCCTTCCTGTTTCCCGATTAAAAACGGAACGTACGTGATAGCAATATCTTCCATATCCGGCCCAACCGCACGCAGATATCTGATATTTTTATCTTCCGCTGTATCCGTTAGAAGAACCGTCTGAAGAATCTCCTCTTCTTCTGCCTCCGGTTCTTTCTCATTTATCCCATCCTCAAATGTCATCTGCCATTCATGGCATTCCTCCTTTTTATGGATTTGAATCGGTTCCTTTTGCAGCCGTGATCCCTTTCCCGAACCTATCCGGACCGCAAAAACGGATAGGACCCCGGCTGCTGCGATTACATACCAGAATTTCCGGATCCCTCCCATACCAAAACTCAGCCACAATACGGCCGAAGCCCCGAACAGAATCGAAATCGAAGTAAGGGCCATCCGCCCAATACAGGATAATTCTGATACCTTCTTTTTTTCATCCCAGACGGGATCAGGGCCCTTCTCATCCATTTCTTTCCGGAAGGGATAAGGCATATCTGCGGCATGGCTGCCTTCCAGCTCACGGTCATCCTCCAGCTTCCGTGTTTTGTCATCATTTTTTTCTGTGTTCGCAGAATTCTTTCCAATGACCTCAAGCAAATCATTCACCCCGTAATTTTCTTTCAGACTTTCCTGATACAGCCCATATGCCATTACCACACATTCCTTATCCTGATGGTTAATCTTCCCCAGAAGATACCGTAATAATCCGGTCATCTCCTCCGGAAATCCGCCCTGCCTTCCGGGCACAAGGCAAAGAAAAACCGTAAATCTCTCCGGTTCTACATAAATATATTCGGGTTCCAGAAGAATCTGTTTTTCCTGTAACAGATAAATCTCCAGCCGCCCCAAGGTCTGTGCAATTCCACCAATTAGCTTTTTCAGTTCCTCTTGCCCCAGGCTGTGAAATTCCAAAACCCGGTTAAGTGGCTGCTTAGATGTAATTTCATAGTAATAATATTTACGGTTATCCACCAATTTTATACGAAATTTCAGCAGCCCCTCTATCCCGTTGGCAGCCATCATATACATCTCATAGCTGTCATAACCGGCTTCATCCGGTTCTATTATCAGATAATTATGTTTCATTTCCCGCCTGTATGTAATCTTCAACTCATTCCTCCTGATTGATCAGAGATAACAGCCGTAAAAAATTTTCCGGGTCAAACACACTCCGTTCCAGTTCAAGCTTCCAGCTTCCGCCCGCTCCCATTGCTTTCACTTTCTTTCCTGTTACAGAGGCGCCGGATAAACGAACCTGAAACTCATATTGTTTCCATGAAAAAGGCCGGCCGGCCCTTCGAGACGCCCACAAAGCCGCATCTTCCGGTTGTTCCGTTTCATTGTGGCGGAGCCGTTCCGCGGACTCTTCCAGAGCCAAAGCTCCCACAACCTCATCACGCAGGCGGTATGCTGCCTGAATGGAAAATAACAGGGCCCATAAGACAATTGCCATAACAAAGGCAGCTTCTATGGTATAGCTTCCTCTCAGCTTTCCTTTCATAGCATCACCAGTCCGATCCATACGGGAACTAAGACCGGCAGAAACGGTATTGATTTCTTTTTGATATCTTTTCCCCGCACCCGGCAGTAAAAGTAAATTCCGCTGCATATAAGTCCATTGAAGAACGTCCCGTAGATCAATAGCTTAAGGTTCAAAATCGTACTCAAAAAAAGACCGCTGACCACAAAAAAGCAGCCATCTCCTGCACCGATTGCCTCATCCGTCAAGCGGCTGATAAAAAGGAGCACAACCCCGATCAGACAGCTTAACAACCGTTCTATTCCAAATCTCCCCTGCAAAAGAGAAAGAAAGGTGCCCGCTATGCCTGCTGCTGCGAAAAGCCATACGCTTATGCTTTTCTCTCTTCCATCCTGCCAGGCCGCGGTCAAAAGAAACATACCAAATACAATTCTGTTTATGTTTTCAAACATAAAGCCACCTCCCTATTGTGAGCAATAAGAACATGCTCCCAGATGACGGACTTGAGATAAAGGAACGGCTTCTACATAAGCGGTGATGGAAGAGCAGTATGGATCGCTGTGATACCGTTCTCCTCCCGGCATGATGTAAACGCTGCTGTTTTCCCCTGCAAACCTGCCGCATCTGCTGCAAGGCCGGTACTTCCCTCCGGATGTATTGCGTGCGCTTTCCAATTCTTTAAAAGGAATCTGCTGTATATCATTATACAGATAATGGCAGGTCCGCTTCCTGTGATATCTGGTGCTGCTCTTCCCGACATAAACCAGCTCCTCTTCTTCACCGGCTCCTCTTTTATTTCCCCCAGCCCGGCCGATCCATGCCCTACGGCAGCTTCTGGCTGTCATGGGCATGCTGTACAATCCGAAGACTGGAAAAGGGAGCTTCACCTGGTAATTCATGATCAAATCTATGGTTTCTCCATCTCTTAAAACAGAAGACTGCGCAAAGGATACCGATCCAAGCGATCTAAAATCCACCCGCCCCTCCATTCGCTTTCTCACATAGAGCAAAATCCCCTGCTCCGTCAGACCTTCCGGAAATTCCTCCGGGATACCATCTGATCCGGCGGCTTTAAACGTTTCTCCCAGTTTAAGCTGATCCATAACGTAAGCATACTGGCTCACCTCTTCGCCTTCCGTTTCCAGGGCCGTCTGAATACGCCTTCCCTCATTCATCAATCGCATGGGCAGCATCAAAATTATCATAAAAAACAGGAAAAGCGGCAGAACTATGGCTGCCTCTATGGTCAGACTCCCCTTTCTCCGGAGGCCGGAGGCGGATGATAATACCCTTTTTACAAGGAATCTATGTTTCATGAAGGGGATCTGTACCTGGAGAGTAACATTTTTTTTATCATCTTTCTTTAAAAACTCCTTGAAAAAGGGCATCATCATCCGCCTCCTTCCCCTAATAAGCTTTCTCTGTCCGGACTTCCACCGGATAGAAAGGGTTACTTCCTCCGAAGAACATATGCCTTGACTTCACAGTTCCCCGGACTTCTGCCTGATAAACGCAATGCACCATGCGGAAATCTTCCTGCTTTCGGCATATATTCATCTGAATAATATCCATCAGGCGATAGTATTGGCGCTCAGCCCTGCCTGTAAAAAGAATAAGTTTCAAGTAACCTGTATAATCGATTCCTTTCTCATCCTCCTTTCCTCCGGCGTACACTCCCGTTCTTCCTAATTCCAGAAGGTTATCCAGAGATAAATTCCAGGTATCCCCTGATTTCACGAAGACTGCCTTTTTCCCTTCCAGAAGCATTCTTACGTCTACAACCGCTTCTCCCAAAGCCCAGATACTCATTACAAAAAATGCTACAACTCCGGTAAGGGGAATCAAACCTGCAACACCGGTAATCACGCCGGCAAGGGCTTTTGCTTCCTCCCGCTTCCGGCTGTCCGAAAGGATATGAATTAAGTTCATTCCTTCCCTGACCGCCAGAACATCCGCAACTGCCTGCTTTAGGTTTTCCTCATCTGTGTTTTTTCCTGAAACCAGATACTCTAACTCATACTTTACCTCCTTATCTTCTTCCGAGAGAATACAGGTAAGAAAGCGGCCGCAATATTCCTGAAACCAGATCCGGTCCATGAGGCCGGCCGTCTGTCCCTGTCCCTCTTCATAAGAAGCAGAAGGAAGATCAGTATGATCCAAAACCCCTTTGGATATTTCACTCCCCTCCGGAAGGACCAGGTCTAAAAGCCCCTTTTGTACAAAGTCCCCTACCTGTTCCAGAATCCTTTGTTTTTCCGGATCTCTGACACCACTGGAATAAGAGAGCACCGGAATATCTGCCTCATACCATATCTCCCTTACGGAATCCCACAATGCGGACTCATCCGGGCCTTCATCATCTTCATCATCCCAGTCCGAGATGATTTCCTCTACCTCATAGGAACGCTCCTCAGCCCGTTCCATGACCTGTTTTATCTGTATCATCTTTTCCGGCAGAGCTTCGATTTTCATCCTTCGCCCTCCTTCCTTATTTACATAAGATTCATAGCAGGCGGTGTCCTCATCAAGGGCCTCACGGACTCCCTGGCTTAACTCTCCCTGAACCGCTGACAGCTCAGTATTTGTTTCCTTCAGGCTCTTTTTCAGTTCATCCGCCCTTTTTCCATAAGCCTTTACCAGGGATGGTATCCGCTCCATTTCATCCTCAAGCCCTGCCGCCTCTCTTCGAAATCCCGAACCGTCATAATCACCTATCCTGTCATAAGCGTTCTGCCAGTAATCTTTTTGCCTGTTCAAAGAATCATTTATATCCTGCAAGGCCTTTTCCAGCCGGACTGCTTCCCGTGTATGCCCGCTATAGGCTCCCGATAGTTTTTTTACAGCACCCGCTTCCTTTAAATTCCGAAGCAGGACTTCGGCCCCGCTCTCATCGGGAATGTCCTCAAAGACCCCGTATTTCATATAGTCAAGGATTTCCTGTTTCAGATAGTCTCCACCGCGATCGGTAATGCGAAAAAGCTGCATGATATCTGCGTCTTCCACATCCATGGAATACCAGCCTGAGCTTTCCATATAGGGCTCCATAAAGTCTTTCCAGGTATTCTTAAGTTCTTCTTCATCCCCACATTCCAAAAGGAAGAGCCGGTATTTCTCCCAGACCTCTCTGTGATACCTGCTGAATACAGAGTCCATGGCGGAATCCGCTGCCAGCTTTAAGTAATATCTGGCCCCGGCAGTCCGTGCGGACTCTAAAAGTCCGCACATGAGACTGAATATGCACATAAGGACCAGAGCGAAAAACACTGTTATCTGACCGCTTTTGCGCATTAGTACACCTCTTTAGACTGGCTGTTAATTTCCTTGAAAATGTTTTCAAGAAGCGTTGTTATCTGTTTTTTAAAAATGATGACAAGGCCTATTAAAACCACTAAAATCAACACGACTTCAATGACACCTACCCCATCTTCTTCCTTAATAAAATCCATCACTTGTCTTTTTAAAAATATTCCCATTGTTTCACCTCCTTCTAATAAAATGCAAGGAACGCCGGAACTACAATCATGACCATGACCACTCCCAGCATCAAAAGCAGTGGAAGCAAAAGCTTGGTCCCCGCCTCCTCTCCCAGCTTTTTCGCCAGGTTTTTTCTCTGCTCAAAGGCAGAAACCATCTCAAGCTCCAAAGCCGGACGAAGCTGCCGGCTCCCATTTTTTTGGCTCTGCTCCAGAAGAGCGGAAAGCTTTAGATAAGATTGTATGCCGCAGCGCCTCCCAAATTCGCTATAGGCCCGCCCTTCCGCCTGCCCGCTGCTAAGCTGCCCCACGGTTTTCACCATCTCCTCATAGGCAGGGCGTATGCTTCTTTTCCCACGTTTTACAGCCTCTTCATAACCTGCTGCAATCCTCTCCCATGCCCCCCGCACCGTAAGCCCTGCCCCTATGTAGACCACAAGCTTGGAAACTACCTCAGAGTAATCAAAAAGCAGTTGCTGTTCCCGTTTCTTTGCCTGTTTTTGTTTATCAACTCCTTCCTTCACATGCAACAGGACTGCCAGCAAAATCCCAAGAACGGGAAATATCCGGTAATCCCCCTCCTTTGGCAGGCAATAAGAAAGCTTATGCCCGTCATACACCGACGGAAGCAACAGTCTGTCCTCTGTCTGCTGCTGAAGGTCTGCTTTACCGGCCCATTTTTTAAAGGCATCAGCTATCTTTTCTTCCGGAGTACGGATGGGCGGGTAAACGGTTACCTTATACTCATATCTCCGCTCGTGGCTCCCGTCCGTCACTCTGGCGCTTAACCAGACAGACTCCCCTTCTTCCGGAATCTCTTCATTATGAACGGTTCCAAAGGAATCGATCAGCTCGGGATTATCGGATTCCCAGGTAATTTTAAACCCATAGTCTTTAAGGCTGCTTTTTAAATTTAAATTTACTCTCACCTCCTCCAGAGTGTCATTTTCCCCCAGCATCTGCTCTTTCAATTCAGGCTGGATCCTTTCAAACAGATCCTTAGCCTCTTCATCCGAATACTTCCTTTCTCTCACAGGTATCTCCACCGTTATCCTCCTGCTTCCATTCTCCCGGTCAAGTCCCGACACCTGGATTTCATAAGAGGTCTCCCCCTGCCCCGGTCCGGCCCGCTTCAGTCCTTCCACTTCATACAATGCCTGCCCCCCCACTCCGGGAGCCAGCTCCATCACCGCATACAAAATAATTCCTCCTGCCACGCAGGCAGCCTGGGCCTTCGTAAAAGGCAGTTTCCGCTTTTTTATGCTTTTTTCCGACATATTACCTCCCTGTCTATATCTCAATTTCCATGATCTTCTTTGCGGCCGCGAATGCGGTTATGTATATGGCCATGCATATGGTCATGAGGATTTTCCCGATTCCTGTGCTGTACATGATGTCGAAAAAACCTGGTGAAGTCATATCGATATAGAGAACTATAAAAAATGGAATCATATTCATAATCTTTTGTTCAAATTGTTTCGAAGCTGTCATAGTTCGGATCTCCTGCCTTACCTGTACTTTATCCCGTATCACATCCGCCGTATGGCTGATGACTGAAACCAATTCTCCTCCGCTGCGTTTTGCAGCAGCAAATACCTCCGTGAAATTTTTAACATCATCAAGGCCGCTGCGGCCGGCAAATTCGGAAAGTGCCTGTTCCACCGAACGGTTCATCCGGATCTGGCTTACAATATGGCTGAACTCCTTTGAAATCAGTCCCTCCTCTCCATACAGCAAATTCAATTCCCTGACCGAAGCGGAAAATGAATTCTCTACCGAGTACCCGGCACTTAAAAAGGAGGATAATAATAGAATTCCTTCCTTGAATTCCAAATTCAGCTGTTCAAGCCGCTTTTCTTTCAGTTCTTTTCTTTTCATAACGGGAAAAATAAAACCTAAGGGAATGAATATCAGAAATGCTACAATGCTGCGGTAAAAGACATATGCGAAGAGCCCTCCTATGGCCAGGCCCTGAAGTCCGTATAAGCACCACTGGACTGGTGTCAAAATATATTCATCGTATCTCAATGCCTGCGGTTTTAAGCTTTTCGGTGTTTTGAAGGTTCCCCACCTTTTTAAGGCTTCCCCGCACGTTTTTCCCGCTCTCCCGGTCTTCATAATCTTCCTCAAACCGGTATAATGGATTAAGCCTGATTTCTCCGTTCTCATAGCCAACTACCTCCACAATGGACAGAACCCGCCTGCTCTTGTCTCTCAGACGTCCCAGATGTATCAGAATATCAATTGCCGCCGCCACCTGGCTGCGGACCGCCGGCAGGGGGATATCTGCCCCCATCAGTACCATGGTTTCCAGCCTGGAGAGCATGTCTTTGGGGCTGTTACCATGTCCGGTGCTAAGGCTTCCGTCATGTCCTGTATTCATCGCTGATATCATGTCCAGCGCTTCTTTCCCTCTTACCTCTCCAATTATTATTCTGCTTGGATTCATCCGCAAGGCCGCTTTAATTAAATCCCCGATGGTTATCTCCCCTTCTCCCTCCCCATTGGCCCCCCGTGTCTCAAGCCTTACCAGATTGGGGATATGAGCGATCTTAAGCTCTGCGGAATCCTCTATGGTCACAATCCGTTCATCCCGCGGTATATAAGCGGACAGTGCATTGAGAAAGGTACTTTTTCCTGAATTGGTTCCTCCGCTGATAAAAATGTTATACCCTGCTTCTACCAGGCATTTTAAAAAATCGGCCGTTTCTTCTGTAACGGAACCAAGCTTTAATAGTTTTGCCATGGTAATCGGCTCCGGAAACTTCCGTATGGTAACTGCAGGGCCATCTAAGGCAATGGGAGGCAGCACTACATGTACCCTGGAACCATCGGGCAGCCTGGCATCCGCAATGGGCCTTGATACATTTACCGTACGGTTTACCCTGCTGACGATCTGCTGTATGGTATCCTCCAGCTGTTCCTGACTGTCAAAGGTTTTACCGCACTGCTCCATACGTCCGTTCCGCTCTACAAAGATGCGGTCTGCTCCATTTACCATGATCTCAGACACTTCCCTGTCATCCACCAGTACCTGGAGGGCTCCCAGACGACGGAAAGAATCGAAAAGCCGGCCCCGAAGCTCAATCTTATCTTTTAACGGCAGGAAGCTGTCTTGCCCATATTCCAGTATTCTCCGGTCTATGATGGTGTAAAGCTCTTCATCCGTAACCTGCTGCTGTTCATCCAGCTCTCTCATGATCTCTTCCCGCATCTTCCTCCGCTGCTCATCGTCCATAACCATTCCTCCCTATGGCTGCTTCCTTAATAGCTGCCTTGTATAGTCTCCCAATTCTCCCCATAAAAGCTGTTCCAGATAGTTGTCTCTCCGCCCGAAACTGCAGTGATAAGGAAGCTTCAGCTTTTGAATCCGGTTCTTAAGAGGTTCATGACCGGAGGAGACCAGATATTCCTCAAATTCTTCTACCTTCGCTGCTGATACACAGTCATCCTTTACCGGCATGTATACTACATCACAGATCTCCAACACTTCCGTGGCTTTTTTACCAAACTGCCCCAGGTCCAGGATGAGGACTTCATAAGCGCTTTCTCTGGCTATACAGCTCACCAGGTCCGCCATCGCCTGTGCCGTTACCTGACAGAGATCCTCAGGGTAGCGCACCGGCGGTACATAATCTAAGTCTCCCCAGGTATAGACCATGGAACCAAGCCGCACCCAGCTAAAGCCATCCTGGCTGTAATAATATAAAAGCTCTGAGAGGCCCCCTCTGTATTCTTCTCCGATCAGACGTCCGAATCCGGAACAATCCTCTAAATTTAAATACAGCACCTTTAAATCCCGGGCCAGCAGCTGCCCCATGGTAAGGGCAAGAGAGGTCTTTAAACACCGGTTTACAGGCGAATATATTCCGGTTATCCGGCTCACCTTTGAAACCATGGTAAAACCCGAATCTTCCGGATCAGAACAGTAGCAGGCCATCACCTCACGCATAATGTTATCTGCAGCCTGATATTTATAAACGCTTGGATACTGCTCTTCCAGAGGAACTACTTCTCCATCGGCCAGCGTAACCACCCGGGAGGCCCCTATTTTACCAATCTCCTCCTGTGATACGGAGGAATTGATAAGTAAAAGCTCTATCCCATGGTCCGCCGCATAAGCCTTCAGCCGTTCCAAAGTTGTAAATGCCATAACGGAAAACGAAATCTGCTCCCTGTGATTAACAAATTCCGCGAACCTCTCCGCATACAAAGGATCCACATCATAGACCGCCATCACTCTTTTTGCCAAAACAGAACCTCCTTTTTCTATTGTAATAGTATTATGTAAACGAATGTTCCTAAAAACAAACATATGCCCAAGGGTATTACCACTTCATACCCATCCCGGACAGGATTGTAATAAGCTGTAAGTTTTCCAGTATGGAATACACGCCTGATATAGGCCAGAAGACAGGAAAGGCGTTTTAGAAGGCTGCCTTTTACTGCCATTTTGATAAAGGACCAGAAAGCCCCGATAAGAAAACCAAATCCAACGGCCAGAGCACCCGCCCTAAGCCCCAGATAACCGCATATCAGTCCGGCCAGCTTAATATCTCCGGCACCAATCATCCGACACACGAATAATGCGAAAAAAACCGCAGCCACAACTGCAAACCTCAGAAAGAAACGGAATGAAACTTCCAGAAAAACTGCACCTCCTGCAGACCTTTCTGATTCGAGAATGCCAAGCAGAATGCCGGTTACCATTCCTAAGAGCACCCACCAGTTGGGAATCCGGTGTTCCCGGACATCATAATAGGCTCCCGCCCCTAAAATAAACAGCAAAATAAAATATCGAACGATACAATCCCCCTCTTTCCTTAAAAAATTGATCCTGGAATTCTTGCTGGAATATCAGCTTTGAGATTATGGAAACATAGATCCATAATTCTCTGAAAAATCATTTGATAGACTGTACGCGGAACGCATACATGAATGTGACTTTATTATGCACAAGACAAGAGCGAATGTCAACAGTTTTTTTAAGAAATATTGTATACATTCATTTCGATTGTATCTGAGACATTTCCATATTCCATCTTCCACTTTTTGTTATTTTATACATTTTCCCATTGTTTTCGACGTTTTTCGCAGCATATGTCACAAAGTTTTTACAGTAAAACATTGACTTACCCTGATTCGGATGATATGATATTATTAGTTTATTTTTTTAAACCAAAGGAGGAATTCACCGGTGGAAGCCGAAGAGTTTCACAAGCTTTTCCAGAATTGCATGCCGCTTTTTATCGCTCTGGGGGATGAAGTCCGGCTGGCCATTATTGAGGTTCTTGCACGTACAGGCCTGTACGATGACATGGGAAACGATGTAGCCGGTATAACCGAAGGCTGCCCTGCACCGCAAAAACAGGGAATGAATGTTAAGGAAATCACGGAGCAGACCAGCTTATCCCGTCCTGCGGTCTCCCATCATTTAAAGATCCTAAAAGAGGCAGGTCTTATAAATGTCCGGCAGGAGGGAACGGCCAATTATTATTATCTGACCATTGGTGACAGCACGAAAAAACTTTGTTCCCTTGGACAACATTTACAGGGCTTTTTCAATCAGATTTCATAAATATTAAAAGTTATACAGGTAATTTATGAATAAAGTGGCATTTTCCAGATATACTGAATTCTATAGAGCATTTGGTATAAGACTATAAATCTGGAGATGGTAAAATGAAAAATGTGCTTTTAAAAAAACATCTGGCTCCATCAGAAGAGGAACGGAATTTAAGACGTGAGATCGAGCGTTCCAAAACTGCCATCGATGCCGCCAGAAACCACTTTGAACAAGTGGTTGACCCGACGCTTATCGATTGTTATATCTACGAACTTAACGCAGCACAGCTGCGTTATCAGTTCCTCTTGCGCCGCTTTAAAAGCCGGGAGGTATAAAATACTAAAAGCTGGAGGAGAAGTATATGAGCAGGTGGTGTGAGGATTTCTGCAGTAACAGCTCTCCCGGCTATTCTTTGGGAAACAATACGCGGCAAGGATATTCTGAATTTCCTTGCCTCGGTCTTTTTAATCCACTTATAAGGCAATATTTATTTGATATCATACGGTTGCCTGCCGATACCTTTGACACTGATGGCAGACGGATCATGAAACCATGCTTCACTCCGTCACCAGCTATGAATTACATAAAAGCAGTTATTCCGATTATAATGACCATAATTATTTTGAAATTGTACAAGGCTGGGATCCATTGGTTTGCGGCTTTATGCGTTTGTGTACAATCACGGCGAAGACCGGAGCGTTATAGAAAAGATTATGGAGGGGTGAGTAAATGACAGAAAGCGGAAAGGAAATTGGAACAGGTTTTATCACAGAGGTGGACCGGTACCTCTACAACAATGGCAGGCATTACGAAATCTACGAAAAACTGGGAGCCCATCCGAAAAAATTCGAGGGAAGGGATGGGATGTATTTCGCAGTCTGGGCACCTCACGCAGAGCAGATTGGAGTGGCAGGGGATTTTAACGGTTGGAATCCGGATGCCAATCCCATGACTCTGCTTGCTGATTCGGGAATCTGGGAAGCGTTTGTTCCCGGTGTCGGTGTGGGAGAATTGTATAAATTCGCCATTTCCACAAAGAGCGGCAAGATTCTCTTTAAAGCGGACCCCTATGCTTTTCACGCGGAATACCGACCCGGGACCGCTTCTGTTACAGCGGATTTATCCGGGTTCAAATGGAAAGACCTCCCGTGGATGGAGAAGCAAAGGAATAGGGATCCTATGAACGGACCTGTGAGCATCTATGAGGTACATCTGGGGTCCTGGAGAAGGAAAAACAGGGATAATAAAGATGGCTTTTACACTTATATCGAGGCCGCTCATGAACTGGCAGATTACATACTGGAAATGGGGTATACCCATGTCGAGCTTTTAGGAATTGCAGAACATCCCTATGATGGCTCCTGGGGCTACCAGGTGACCGGCTATTTTGCCCCGACGTCCCGTTATGGGACTCCGGAAGAGTTTATGTATTTTGTTGACTATATGCACAGAAAGGGAATCGGGGTCATATTGGACTGGGTTCCGGCCCATTTTCCAAGGGATGCCCATGGGCTGGCAGACTTTGACGGGGAACCCTGCTATGAATACGCGGACCCCAGAAAAGGAGAGCATCCGGACTGGGGGACCAAGGTCTTTGATTACAGTAAATACGAGGTGGATAACTTTCTCATCGCCAATGCCCTTTACTGGGTTGAAAAATTCCATGTCGACGGATTGCGGGTCGATGCAGTAGCTTCCATGCTTTATCTGGACTATGGCAGAAACAATGGGGATTGGGTCCCTAACCGGAATGGGGGAAATGAGAACCTGGAAGCCATTGAATTTTTTAAGCATTTAAACAGTGTCTTAAAAAAACGGGGAAACGGGGCTATGGTCATCGCAGAGGAATCCACCGCCTGGCCCAGGGTCACCGGTGATCCGGAGCAGGGAAGTCTTGGGTTTACCTTTAAATGGAACATGGGTTGGATGCATGATTTTCTTGAATATATGAAGCTGGATCCTTATTTCCGCAAATACAATCACGATAAAATGACCTTCGGACTTTCATATTTTACCAGTGAGAAATATATACTGGTATTGTCCCATGATGAGGTGGTGCATTTAAAATGTTCCATGATAAACAAAATGCCAGGGCTTTTAGAGGATAAATTTGCAAATTTAAAGTCAGGATATACATATATGCTGGGACACCCGGGCAAGAAACTGCTGTTTATGGGGCAGGACTTTGGGCAGTTCCACGAGTGGGATGAAAAGACAGCTCTGGACTGGTATCTGTCCGATGAACCCTTAGGCAAGGGGCTTAAGGATTATGTCCGCGATCTTCTGCACCTGTATAAGAAGTACCCGGCGCTTTATGAAAAGGATTATGACTGGGAAGGTTTTTTCTGGATCAATGCCAATGACCGGGAACGCAGCATTTTCAGTTTCATCCGCTACAGCGAAGACCATAAGCACAGCCTGCTGTTTGTTATAAGCTTCACGCCGGTAGAACGTCCGGATTACCGGGTCGGGGTTCCAAAACGGGGGAACTATACCCTTGTTCTGGATGAGAGCCACGGGTTGTACAAACGGGGGGAAAAGGCACCTTCCTTCCGTCCTGCAAAGGTGGAATGGGATGGTCAGGAATATTCCTTCGCCTATCCTCTTCCAGCTTATGGAGCGGCAGTTTTTCGTTTCTAGTTTAATGGGATAATTCGGTAATATTTCCGAATTTATTGCATTTTCAGCTATACTTTTTATGGATTTTGTAGTAAAATATAGGTACAAATCTACTACAAAATGATTTAGATTCATGGATGGAAGGAGAAGTTTTTATGGCAGCAGAATTAATAGCTACAACTGCAACAAAAAAGGTCTTTCGTGATGGAAATAAGGCGATCAAGGTTTTCAACGCTGATTTCCCAAAGGCAGATGTCCTAAATGAAGCATTGATTTCCGCGCGCGTAGAGGAAGTCGGCGGAATCAATGTTCCAAAGGTTTTAGAAGTTGGTGTTTATGAAGGCAAGTGGTCCATAACCTTTGATTTCATTGAGGGCAAGACTCTCCAACAGCTCATGGATGAAAACCCGGAAAAGCTGCCGGAATACATGGAAAAGATGGTTGACCTTCATTTGAGCATTATGGCAAAACAGTGCCCGCTTCTTAACAAGTTAAAGGATAAGATGTCACGGCAGATCCTGGATATTGAAGAATTAGGTGATGTGACCAGGTACGATATGCGGACACAGCTGGACAGTATGCCGAAGCATACCAAGCTATGCCACGGAGATTTTAACCCCAGCAATATTATCGTGAAGGATGACGGGACTATGTTTGTTCTGGACTGGGTGCACGCGACCCAGGGGAATGCCAGTGCGGATGTTGCAAGGACTTATCTGCTGTTCTGCCTGCAGGATCAGAAAAAGGCGGATATGTATATGGATTTGTTCTGTAAAAAAACCGGGACGGCGAAGAAATATGTGCAGTCGTGGCTGTCCGTCGTTGCGGCCGCACAGTTGTCTAAAAAGAGGCCGGAAGAGGCGGAATTGCTGCATAAATGGGCGAATGTTTGTGATTATCAGTAGGGAGGAGATTGAGTGTAGGGAAAGCGGGGACGCAGTGGGGCTGAGAGAAGGAGCAGGAGCTCCTTCTCTCTGAACGGCTGGCACCGTATTCCCCGCGTAATCCATTATAATGTCTCATCTTCCCCGGACATCGTATCATGTTCTTTTTTAAGCTCCTGATACAGGTCATAGAATTTCCACTTGCAATTGGTATCGGTTATCACCGCCTTTAAAGCGATCTTCGGGACTCCTGCCCGCTTTAAGTTCATGAGTAACTCGTCTAACCGGCGGTTGGAGAAATTCTTCATAACCAGAATTTCCTCCTCCACAGCCGGACATTCCTCCTGCTCCTGCTCAAGAAATCCGTCAAAGCCTGCCAGATATCCCACAGTCTGGCTAAGCTGGTCCGGGGAAATATTCTTAATCCGTATCCCCATACGGACCAGAACAGCCTTTAGCCTGGCGGCTTTCGTATCATTTCCGCTCTGCCTGTCCTTCTCCGGCTGATAATATAAGACTATTTCTTTCATGACTGCCATTCTCTATCCCTCCTGCCGCCGTTTTATAACAGATGTCCTCTCAATTCTTCCCCGCTTAAGGAACTTAAATACGCCGGGGCTATGTCAAATACGGTCTTACAGCCGCACTGGCCTTCCTGATTCAAACGGCAGGCAGCTCTTGCATAAGCGGTCAGGACAGAAGCGGTAAATTCCGGGTTGGAATCCAGTTTCAGGCTGTATTCCATTACATGGCTGTTCTCATCCTCCCAGCCTGTTGTTCCGGTCCTGATGACGAACCCGCCATGAGGAATTCCTTTATGCTCCCGAATAAGTTCTTCCTCCGTGATAAAATGGACTGTGGTATTATAATCTGCAAAATAATTGGGCATGGTCACGATTTCCTCTCTGATCCTGTCTAAATCAGCCCCCTCTTCCGCCACAACAAAGCATTCACGGGTGTGCTTCTCTTTGGCAGTCAGTTCGGGATTATTACCGCTCCGGACCGACTCTAAGGCTTCCCCGACCGGAACGGTATACTGTCTGGCATCCTTTACGCCGGAAATCCTGCGGATTGCATCGGAATGCCCCTGGCTCACACCTTTGCCCCAGAATGTATAATCATGGCCGCCCGGCAGAATGGCACCCGCATACAAGCGGTTTAAGGAAAACATGCCCGGATCCCAGCCTACGGATATGATTCCCACCTTATTTCCCTCTTTTGCCGCCGCATCAACAGCTTCAAAATGCTGCGGAATTCTGGCATGGGTATCAAAGCTGTCAACCACATTGAAATGTCTTGCAAGCTGTTTCGTCTGTACCGGAAGATCCGTTGCGCTCCCCCCGCACAGGATCAGCACATCAATGGAATCCTTTTTTGAAATGGCCTCCTCATAGGGATACACCTTTACACCCGGAGTTAAAATCCTTAAGGATTCCGGATTTCTTCTGGTAAATACCGCGGCAAGCTCCATATCCGGATTATGACGGATGGCGCATTCCACTCCCTTTCCCAGATTTCCATAGCCTGCGATACCTATTTTAATCGTCATGTTTTCATCTACCTTTCCAAAATTATTAATTTTTATTATAACCCGAAAAAGAGCCCGGTGTAAATCCTGTATTGCAAAGAGTTTTGCATACAAAGGGGCCGTCGCAAAATCTGAGATAGCAATTTATACAAAAGAACCGTATTAACAGCATGGAAATGCGCCTTGAAACGGCTTTTAAAAGCCCAATCAAGACGCATTTTTTGTGAATAATTTTGCGACAGTCCCTAAAATTCGCCTTATGCTAATGCTGCCACATCCGGCATATCCAGCGTTGTAGTCTCATATTTGTCCAGAATCACCTTCTGGATCATATCACGCGTGCCGGAATTAATGGGATGAGCGATATCCCGGTATTCCCCATCAGCTGCCTTGCGGCTTGGCATGGCGATGAACAGCCCCTTCTCCCCTTCAATCACCTTGATGTCATGAATCACGAATTCGTTATCCAGTGTAATGGATACAATCGCCTTCATCTTTCCTTCTTTTTCGATCCGTCTTACTCTCACGTCTGTAATCTGCATGTTAAACCCCTTCCCGTCACATTTCTTTATAATGTGTATCTTTCGTTTTTTTCCAGGACAACTTTTATATTGTCCGGTGTTCCAATATAGGTGGTATTCGCCCGGATGGTATCCCGGCTTTCCACAATACAATTTTCAATGACCGTATTATCACCTATATATACATCATTTAAGATGATGGAATTCTTTATAACACAGTTGTTGCCGATATAGGCCTTCTTAAAGAGAACCGAATTCTCTACCACTCCATTGACAATGCTGCCGCTGGATATCAGGCTGTTCTTCACCACCGCGCCCGGATTGTACTTGGCCGGAGGCAAATCATCTATTTTGGAATAAACATCCGGATACTGGCGGAAAAAATAATCCCTTACTTCCGGTTTTAAGAAATCCATATTGGTCTTATAGTAAGATTCCACAGAAGCGATATTCCTCCAGTAAGTGTTCATCTTATAAGCATAAATTCTCTTTAAATTCCGGTAGCGCACCAGAATGTCGCTTACAAAATCATAACGGTCCTCCATGGCGCAGCGCTCGATCAGTTCGATCAGCTGCCGCCTCCGTATCACATAGATCCCGCAGGAAACCGTGTTTGAAGAAGCTACCATGGGTTTTTCTTCAAAATCCGTTATCCTTCCGTCTTCATTGGACTTAACAAGTCCGAAGCGGGTGACATCCTCTCCCTTTGGAAGCTCCGTACACACAACGGTGATATCCGCCTTTCTTTCAATGTGATATTCCAGAACCTTTCCATAATCCAGCTTATAGATGCCGTCGCCTGCCGCAATGACCACATAGGGTTCATGGCTGTTCTTTAAAAATGTCAGATTCTGATAAAGCGCATCCGCGGTTCCCCGGTACCAGTCACTGCTATCCGCAGTAATGGTTGGGGTAAATACGAATAATCCTCCCTGCTTTCTTCCGAAATCCCACCATTTGGAAGAACTCAAATGCAGATGAAGAGACCTGGAATTATACTGGGTCAGAACCGCCACGTTCTGAATATGGGAATTCGTCATATTGCTGAGGGCAAAATCAATGCTGCGGTAGCTGCCTGCAATCGGCATGGCTGCGATCGCCCTTTTATTGGATAGATCCCGCATTCTCTTACTGTTTCCGCCTGCTAATACAATCCCTATCGCTCTCATCGCATGCCACCTGCCTTTATGATGTAGTCTCCGCCGGCCAGTTCTCCGTCCGCATAATCCTCTAATATTGTCTCCCCGACAATTGCCGTATTCTTACCCACCTTCACATTCTCCGGAATGTTTGAATTCTCACCAACCGTTACCAGATCAAACTGATACACCTTGGGATCATATTTGCTCGGAACAAAATCCCCGATCCCAAGCTCGGCACTGGCACCGATCCTTACATTCTCAGCAATAATGGCTTTATGGATCTTAGCGTTCTCCCCTATGATGCATTCCCTCATGACAATGGAATCCCGGACCACAGCACCTTTCTTTATGACAACGCCCGCACCGATGACGGAATTATGGACTTCCCCATAGATTTCCGATCCTTCTCCGATGATGCTTCTGTCTATGACCGCATCCTCCGCCACGTACTGGGGCGGAATGATGTCGCTCTTGGTATAAATTTTCCAGTATTCCTCGTAAAGATTAAATTCAGGAATGATATCAATCAATTCCATATTGGCTTCCCAGTAAGATCCCAGAGTACCTACATCCTTCCAGTAGCCATTGTATTCATAGGCGAACACCCGGTTTCCGGATTCGAAGCAATGCGGAATGATGTGTTTGCCAAAGTCACATCCCGGAACTTCCGACATCTTTATAAGTGCTTCTTTTAATACCTTCCAGCTGAATATGTAAATCCCCATAGAAGCCAGGTTGCTTCTGGGGTTCGCCGGTTTCTCCTCAAATTCCGTAATCCGGTTATTCTCATCGGTAATGAGAATCCCGAACCGGCTGGCTTCCTCGATCGGCACCGGCATGGCAGCAATGGTGATATCAGCATTATTCGCCTTATGATATTCCAGCATAACCTCATAATCCATCTTATAAATATGGTCGCCCGACAATATTAAGACATAGTCCGGATTGTAAGTCTCCATGTACTCGAGGTTCTGATAAATGGCATTTGCCGTTCCGGTATACCAGTCACTGCCCTTGCTCCTCTCATAAGGCGGAAGGATCGTAACGCCACCAACATTGCGGTCCAGATCCCACGGGATGCCGATCCCGATATGGGTGTTCAAACGTAATGGCTGATACTGGGTCAAAACTCCTACTGTATCCACTCCTGAATTGATGCAGTTGCTAAGCGGGAAATCTATGATCCGGTATTTGCCGCCAAATGATACTGCTGGTTTGGCCACCTTTTGCGTCAGCACGCCTAAACGGCTTCCCTGGCCGCCTGCCAAAAGCATGGCAATCATTTCTTTCTTAATCACGTTATCACCTCTTGCTGTTGTAATTTTATTGTACTAGCATTATAACACACATTTATAGAATAGTGAACAAATTTTTAAATTATTACAATGATTTTTTGTGCATTTTCCGACATTTTTCATGCTTTTTCCCTATCTTTTACATTTTATTCCATATCCGACGTTTTTACCCACTATCCCCCTTGAATCGAAACTGGAAATACAGTATAATCTTAATAAGTATGCGAACATATAGAAGGAGAAGCCATTATGGACTTAATAACAGTAAGACAAATATATAAAAACAAAGAATCGTTTCTTAACACCCAGATTACGGTCGGGGGCTGGGTGAGAAGCTTAAGGGACTCCAAAGCCTTTGGATTCATTGTTTTAAACGATGGAACCTATTTTGAAACACTTCAGGCCGTCTATCATGATACCATGGAGAATTTCTCCGAAATATCCAGGCTGAATGTAGGCACCTCAGTCATTGTTACCGGAACCCTGGTTGCCACACCGGAGGCAAAACAGCCATTTGAGATCCAGGCAACGGAAATCTTAGTAGAGGGTACCTCTACACCGGATTATCCTCTTCAGAAAAAGCGTCATTCCTTTGAGTATTTAAGGACCATTTCCCACCTGCGTCCCAGAACTAATACATTCCAGGCAGTTTTCCGTGTCCGCTCCCTGATCGCCTATGCCATCCACCAGTTCTTCCAGGAGAGGGATTTCGTTTATGTACACACCCCGCTCATCACCGGAAGCGACTGCGAAGGGGCCGGTGAGATGTTCCAGGTCACCACACTGGATCTGACAAACGTTCCGAAGACCGGGGAAGGTGCCGTCGATTTTAGTCAGGATTTCTTTGGAAAGCCTACCAACTTAACCGTAAGCGGCCAGCTGAATGCAGAGACTTATGCCATGGCATTCCGCAATGTTTATACCTTCGGACCTACATTCCGTGCCGAGAATTCCAACACCACACGCCATGCGGCGGAATTCTGGATGATTGAGCCGGAGATGGCCTTTGCGGATTTAAATGACGATATGGAGCTGGCAGAATCCATGTTGAAATATGTCATCCGGTTCGTCCTGGAGCATGCGCCGGAAGAGATGAATTTCTTCAACCAGTTTGTGGATAAGGAATTATTAAACCGTCTGAACCATGTTTTAAATTCTGAATTCGCTCATGTGACGTATACCGATGCCATAGAGCTTTTGGAAAAGCACAACGATGAATTTGACTATAAAGTGTTCTGGGGCTGTGACTTACAGACCGAGCATGAACGCTATTTAACTG
Source organism: Clostridium sp. Marseille-P2415 (assembly GCF_900155545.1). Lineage (GTDB taxonomy): Bacteria > Bacillota > Clostridia > Lachnospirales > Lachnospiraceae > Lacrimispora. The sequence goes on along the minus strand of NZ_LT732526.1, from coordinate 3,783,773 downwards.
AGCAGCTTTATAAAAAGCCTGTATTCGTAACGGATTATCCGAAGGAGATCAAAGCCTTTTACATGAAGATGAACCCGGATAACAAAACTGTGGCCGCTGTGGACTGCCTGGTTCCCGGAATCGGTGAGATCATCGGCGGAAGTCAGAGAGAGGACGATTACGGCAAGCTGACCGCACGTATGGATGAGCTTGGCCTTAAGAAAGAGGATTACGAGTTCTACCTTGACTTGAGAAAATACGGTTCCACCCGCCATGCAGGCTTTGGCTTAGGGTTTGAGCGCTGCGTGATGTATTTAACCGGAATGGCCAATATCCGCGATGTGGTCCCGTTCCCGAGAACTGCGGGCAACTGCGAACTTTAAACCTGTGCCGCAAATTCCCTTCCCTGACCGGCAGGGAATTTGTGGTATGTATATACAGAGGACCAGCGAGGTAATGATAATGAAATTCATACATATTTCAGATGTTCACTGGGGCATGAGCCCGGACAGCGACAAGCCGTGGAGCAAGGAGCGGTGCCAGGATATCAAAGACACCTTTGCAAAGGCGGTAAATCAGGCAAAAGTGCTGGAAGCCGACTGCCTTTTTATATCCGGTGACTTATTTCACCGGCAGCCTCTTGCAAGGGATTTAAAAGAAGTAAACTATCTGTTTTCCACCATTCCGGACGTTCATGTGGTCATGATCGCCGGCAACCATGACCGCATCCGGAACAACTCCGCCCTTTTAAGCTTCAACTGGGCGTCCAACGTGTCTTACCTGATGGGGGAGGAGCTGGAGAGTGTTTACTTTAAGGATATCAATACGGAAGTTTATGGTTTCAGCTATCATTCATCTGAGATCCCGGAAAACCGCCTTGACCATTTAAAGGTGCCTAATAACGGACGCATCCATATCCTCTTAGGCCATGGCGGCGACGCCAACCACATTCCCTTTGACAAGGGTGCCATGGCCAATCTGGATTTTTCCTATATTGCCATGGGACACATCCACCGGCCGGAGATCCTTTTGGAAAACCGCATGGCATTTGCCGGTTCCCTGGAGCCTTTGGACAAGACGGAATCAGGGCCGCACGGCATGATGGCCGGGGAGATCAATGAAGTGACCCGTATGGTGGCCTCCTTAAAGTTCATCCCGTTAGCAAGGCTTCAGTACATCTCCCTGGCTGTCAATGTGACCACTGCCACTACCAATACCGAACTGGCCATGAAAATCACTCAGGAAATCCAGAACCGGGGACCGGAAAACATATTCCGGTTCCGCATCCGCGGCATGAGAGACCCGGAGATTTCCTTTGATCTGGAAATGCTTTCCACCCGGTTTAAGATCATGGAGATCATCGATGAATCCGAACCGCAATATGACTTCCCGGCATTGTTCGCCGAACACCCCAGTGATATGATCGGATTTTTTATCCAGGCCCTTCAGAAACCGGAGATGAGCCCTGTGGAGAAAAAGGCCCTCTACTACGGCATCAACGCATTGCTTCGTACAACGGACGAAAGGAGCTGACCCAATGAAAATACTGGATATTTATATCAACGGCTTCGGAAAATTCCATGACAGAAATCTATCCTTCCGGGATGGGCTTAACATTGTATATGGCAAGAATGAGGCCGGAAAATCCACCATCCACACCTTCATCCGGGGCATGCTTTTCGGCATAGAACGCCAGCGGGGACGGGCCTCAAGGAATGATCTTTATACCAAATATGAACCCTGGGAAAACAGCGGTACCTACGAAGGTCAGGTACGCCTGGAGCATAAGGATCACATCTACCGGATCGAACGTACCTTCCATAAGAATAAAAAGGAATTTAAGATCGTAGATGAGACCGCCGGACGGGAAGTGGAGCCTACCAAGGCATTTCTGGATGACTTATTATGCGGCTTAAGCGAAGCCGCCTATATCAATACGGTCAGCATCGGACAGCTGAAAAGTGCTACCGATGAAGGCATGGTTTCCGAATTAAAAAATTACATAGCCAACCTAAATACAACAGGGAACCTGGCACTTAATATCACAAAGGCCGCGGCCTTTTTAAAATCCCAGAGAAAGGAACTGGAATCCCAAATGGTTCCGGAAGCCGCCCGTACTTATACTTCTTTATTAAGTGAGATCCGCAATACGGAAAAGGATATCGCATCCCCGGAATACGAAAATCAGATACAGGCATACCAGAAGCTGCGCTCAGAGGTTAAAAATACTTTGGAGGAACTCCAAAAAGAAAAAGAGGAACTTCTTCAAAAGGCCGCAAGGGGCAGGCAGGTATTAAGCAGCAACCAGTTTTCCGATCAGGAGTCCATAAACGTCTATTCCGGGAAGGCTCAGGAGACGTTTGACGAATACACGGAAGCCAGGACTGCCTGCGGGAAAAAGCCGCGGAAAATATGCTCCGTTCTTTCCCTGATCATTGCTACTGTGCTTTTATGCAGCACCGGAGTGCTTTACTACCTGGGGGAATCCAACTATTTTACCGCTTACTATGGACTGGATCTGATCCTTTTACTTGGCGTTTTCATCGGTGCCGCCATTATTTTCTACCTGATCGGTCTGATCCTCTTTTTGCGCCTGAGACACAGCCAGAAGGATATGGAAATGAGTGCCAAGATCCTGCAGGAAATTCTCTCCAGGCATTTAGGTAACACAGATATTTCCACAAAGGCTATCCAGGCTTTCCAGACCAGAATGGCGGAATTTACCCGTTTATGCTCTGCTGTCACCAGGTCTGAAGCTGCCATTGCACAGAAGGCGGCTGAGATCGAAGAGCTTCAGAAAAAGCAGGAAGGCTGCGGAGAATCCATTGAAAAACAGCAGAAAAGCCAGTGGGAACTGGAGAAAAAGCTGGAACATCTGTCAAACTGCAAAACACAGGCAGAAGGGCTTAAGCACATTCTGGCGGAGAATGACCGCATCCGGGAAGAGATATCAGCCATTGACCTTGCTTTGGAAACCATGACCAGCCTCTCATCCTCCATCCGGGATTCCTTTGGCTTATATTTAAATAAGACGGCCTCTGACCTCATCGCCGGAATTACAGGAGGAATTTATACCAGCATGAGCGTGGATGAAAACCTCAATGTCTTTTTAAATACGAAAACCAAGCTGGTCCCCTTAGAGCAGGTCAGCAGCGGAACTATGGACCAGGTATATTTAGCGCTCCGGCTGGCAGCTGCTACTTTAATCCAGGAAGGCACGGAACGGATGCCATTCATATTTGACGACAGCTTTGTATTATATGATGATGACAGGCTTCGTACCGCCTTAAAGTGGCTGGTGGGCGCCTATTCGGACCAGGTCATTATTTTCACCTGCCATCAGAGGGAAGCGCAGATGCTGACCGCCAACCTGATTCCTTATCATTTAGTGGAAATATAATCATGGATAGCACATTCTATAAAAATAAGACTGTAATACGGATATTCTCACGGCCGTATTACAGTCTTACTTTTATGTACTCTTATTTCGAGCGATACCTGCTGTAACACCGGCCAGAATTCCCAATAAAGCCGGTCCGATCCAGCCAAGCTCCACTTCATAAAGGGGGAGCAGGGAAAGTCCGGCATTTAAAAATCCAAGGCCTGCCTGTTCTAAGGACAGCAGCACACTGGTGATCCCGGTGAAAGCAATGGAACAGACATAAACTGCCTTCCACTTCCTGCCGTCCCGGAATCCAAAAGAAAGGAGAATCAGAACAATAGCCACCGGATAGATGGCATTTAACACCGGTACGGAAACCTCCAGTATCCTGTTAAGGCCAATATTGGAAATGATCAGGCTGACCAATGCAAAAATAAAAGCCCAGGTTCGGTATCCGATTTTCGGAACAATAGTACAGAAATATTTGCTGCAGCAGCTGATCAAGCCAATGCAGGTATTTAAACAGGCAATAAAGAATATGGCAGCCAGCATTACAAGCCCTGCATTACCGTATAAAAAACGCACTGTCTGATTTAATGTCCGGGCTCCGTTTTCCGCAAGTCCAAATGCTCCTCCTGTGATGGCTCCTACATGAGCCAGAGCGCTGTACACCCCAAGGAGAAGGCCTCCCGCAATAAGTCCTGCTTTGATGGTCTCCCGGACCAGGCCGGATTCCTTACTGATCCCCATGGTCCTGATATTCAGAGATATGATGATCCCGAAATTCAGGGCAGCAATGGTATCCATGGTCATATACCCCTCAAGAAACCCTTCTGTGAAAGGATTGGACTCATAGGCTTTCGCCGGTACCCCATAGGAACCCGGGGGATGAATCATGCAGCCTGCAAATATCACCACGATCAGCGTCAGAAGGCAGGGAGTCAGAACCTTCCCTAACCGGTCTGTCAGTTTATCCGGCTTTAATGCCACCACAAAAGCGATGGTAAAAAACACGGCGGAATATAGAAACTGAGTCAGCACACCGGAGCTTTCCTCCCTTAAAAACGGAACCACAGCCATCTCAAACGATGTGCTGGCGGTTCTCGGGATCGCAAGGCACGGTCCGATGGACAAATAGATAAGCAGTGTAAAGATAAACGCAAATTTAGAGTGGACATGGCCTGCAAGCTTATCAAGGCCGCCGGACTGAGCCACGGCAATGACTCCAAGGACCGGAAATCCAATTGCCGTCACCGCAAAACCGGCCATGGCGGTCCAGGTATTGGTCCCTGCCGATGCACCTAAAAAGGGCGGAAAGATAAGATTTCCCGCCCCAAAAAACATGGAGAAAAGTGTAAGACCTGCTAAAACGAGTTTTTGTGTTGATAATTTTTCCATATAGCCCCCAATTTACCTGTCTCCTGCTCGGTAACGCTCCAGAAGCCGGTTAATCCTGGTAGTCGGATTCAACAGGCCGCTTAAGGATGCATCATGGTTCAGATTATCCACGATCAACGCGATGTATTTACTCATATCAACATTAATGTAATATGGCCTGGAGAGAAGATCCGGGGTCTGATATACCAGGTTGGTAGTGAGAATCCGATCGATAAAGCCATTCTCATAATATTCATCGAACTTTGCAAGGCCGTTGGTAAAAAGACCAAATGTTGCACATACGAATACCTTCCTGGCTTTTCTTCTTTTCAGTTCTTTCGCAACATCCAGCATGCTCTCGCCGGATGAGATCATGTCATCAACAATGATCACATCCTTTCCTTCTACGCTGCTCCCCAGGAATTCATGGGCAACGATCGGGTTACGTCCGTTGACGATCTGGGTATAATCACGGCGCTTGTAGAACATACCCATATCAAGGCCCAGAACATTTGCAAAAAACACAGCACGTCCCATACCGCCTTCATCCGGACTGACGACCATCATATTTTCGCTGTCAATATCCAGTTCCTTTTCTTCCTTTAATAAGTACTTGATAAACTGGTAAATAGGCTGAACGGTCTCAAATCCCTTTAACGGAATGGCATTCTGCACTCTCGGGTCATGAGCATCAAACGTAATGATGTTCTCAACCCCCATATTCACCAGTTCCTGCAGGGCCAGGGCACAGTCTAAAGACTCTCTGCTTGATCTTTTGTGCTGTCTGCTCTCATATAAGAAGGGCATGATCACATTGATGCGGCGGGCTTTTCCTGCAGACGCTGCGATGAGGCGCTTCAAATCCTGGAAATGGTCATCCGGGGACATGTGATTGGTCATTCCGCACAGGGAATAGGTAAGGCTGTAATTACACACATCTACCATGAAATAAAGGTCATCACCGCGTACGGATTCCTGCAGAGTCCCCTTAGCTTCGCCGCTTCCGAATCTTGGGGTATTCCCCCCGATGATATAGGACTCTCTCTGATAACCCGCAAAAGCGATGGTAGATTTATGCTCACTCTCCCGTTCCTGTCTCCATGCCACCAGGTAATCATTGACTTTATCCCCTAAATCCCTGCAGCTTTTAAGCGGAATTAAACCCAGCGGCCCTACCGGAATGGTTTCTATCGTTTTCTCTTCGTAAAGCATTTCTTCTCTCCTTCAACATATCTTATTGCTATGCAACGGTTCTTTTATATCATTATGTGCGAAAATAGTCAAGTTAATCGGTACGTCCTGCCTTCTTTCGAATACGGATGTCGTCCCCGTAAAGCGGAATCACCGTATACCGGCTGATCAGCCTGGACGTTACACGCTCCGTATACCGGTCCCTCAGCTCGTTCATGGGATGATTGGTAGAAATAATGGTGGACTTAGAAGAATTAAGCCGTTCATTGATGCAGTAAAATAACTCAGAAGAAGTAAAGCTGTTATTAAGCTCTGTTCCCAGGTCATCAATGATCAGAAGATCGCAGTCCAGAATATACTGATACATGCCCTTCATGTCTTCTTCATCCTGATAATCAAACCGGTTCTTGGAAAACACCTCAAATAAATCATTGGCGGACAGGTAAATGACGGAATAATACCGGTCAATCAGCTCCTTGGCAATGCAGTTGGTCAGAAACGTCTTGCCGACTCCGGTAGGCCCTGTAAATAACAGGTTTCCATGCTCCGCGGAAAATCCCTTCACAAAATTCCTGCAGGTTTCCATGACCTGTCCCATATATTGTTTTACGGTACGGTTCAAAACCGAAATCACCCTGGTATCATCAAAATATTCATAGGAGAATGTATCAAAATTTTCTACCGCAACAATCTCCTCAATATTGGACTGGGCATACAGATATTTCATCTCAGACTGACGGAAACAGTGGCACTTCGCTCCATCCGCATACCCGGTATCCTTACAATCCGGACACCGGTGCCGCATCTCCATATAATCCGCAGAAAACCCGGCTGCCTTTAAAAGTACGCTTTTCTGTTCTCTCAAGTCTGCGATTTCACTGCGCAGCTCCTTAAGAGCTTCCTGATCCCCATCAAGAAGTCTGCGCGCACAAGCCACCGCTCTGGTGCTGATGGAATCATCCAGCTCTTTGATAACGGGAATCCTTTTATATACCTCTGCAATCCTTTCTTCCTGTTCATGGCGGTTCTTAAACTGCTGCTGCCCATAAGCCCGCATGATGGCGTTATACTGTGAATTGCTCAGCGCCATAGTTACCTCCATTCTTATACTGCCTTACGTAAATCCTACTGCTGCTCTGTCAGCTGCTTTAAGACAAGGGCATCATAATCAATCTCTCTTTGAGGGAAATTCTGAAACTGATTCTGTCCGCTTCTCCCCTTTGTGGCCGGAACCTGCTTATATTCTCCGTTCTTTCCATCAGCAGCCGAATTCTTTCCTGTCTTGTTCCCGCCGTTCTTTATCCGGTCCGCATGCTGCTCGTCCAGTCTCCTGACCTCTTCCATGGAGCGGACCCCTGCTTTTTTCCAGCCTTCCAATATCTTATCCGCATACTGGAAGCTGGGTGCATGAGTGGCAGATAACGTACGGTTGCATGCCTCGATCACCAGCTCCCTGGCAAATCCATAGGCCCGGAACCAGCGGTCCATAAAATCCCGTTCCAAATCTCCCGGCTTTCTGTCATTTAACCCAAAAGCCCTCATGACAGCAAAGGAGTCCTTGGAAAAGGAAAACGCATGATTCTTTGCATCCTCAATGGTCCGAAATCCTTTTTCATGCCAGCTGATGGCCACTGTTTCAATATAACGGATGCTGCTGTGCCCGCCCTGAACACAGTATTCCACCACATATTCCAGCAGTTCCGCCGTCATATGAAGACCGTCATAGAGATAGGCGAACACCTCGCATTCTCTCTGGGTAAATACCTTATTCATATATTTCTGTGCGATATAAAGGAGCTGGGAAAAGTCCTCATCCCCGGCAAGGCCGCTTATTTTCTCAGGAGAATAGACCGGTCGTTTCTGCGGCACGTCCGGTTTCCCGGACTCTGCTGCGGCACTTCCGGTACAGGCTGTCTCAGATACTGCCGGAGACACTTCCCGTCTGGCCGGAACGTCTTCCGCCAGGACTCCTGCCTTCTTCCAGTAAGACAACGCACGCGCCACATCCGCCTCCGTATGGTTTAAGGCATCCGCTATCATGGAAACGGTCACCTCTTCTCCTTCATGGCGCATCAAATATAAATATTCCTTTATGTACTCTCCATTGGCTCCTGCCATATGCTCATCAATGAAAGCATTGGATATCACCGTCGCATTTACCTTGAAACTGCTCTTAAAATTCACTGCCATAACCTCACCTTTTTATCATGCTCTTATCATACCACAGGTCTTTGCAAAAGAAAATAGGCGCAGTTATCCACTAAATGAATTGTGGAAACTGTGGATAATGTGGAAATCAGGTATACATAATTTGGAGTTCTCCTCCGAATCGTGTCGATTTGCTGATAAAACCGAGATTTTGTAAATTGTAAGACTATAAATTATGTAAATTAAAAAATCCACATAGCTTCTTAACATAAAATGTTGAAAACTATGTGGATAATGTGGATAACTATAAGCCCAACAGCTTTTCTCCCACTTTTACAATATCTCCGGCTCCCATAGTTATCAACAAATCACCGTGTATACAATTTTCCAAAATAAATGTTTCAATTTCATCAAACGACGGTATGTAATGCGCTTTCACGCCTTTTTTTTCGATCCGATCCGCGATATCCCCGGAACTGATTCCAAGATTGTCAGTTTCGCGGGCCGCATAGATATCCGCCAGTATTACCTCATCAGCCAGAGACAAAGCCTCTGCAAATTCGTCCAGAAATGCTTTTGTTCTGGTATAGGTATGAGGCTGGAACACTACCCACAGCTTTTCATGAGGATAATGCTTTGCCGTTTCCAGGGTGGCCTTTATTTCCTGGGGATGATGGGCGTAATCATCGATGATGGTCACACCGGATAAAACTCCCTTCTTCTCGAAACGCCGGTTGGTTCCCGTAAAGCGTTTAAGCCCCTTTTTAATCAGATCCATGGATATCCCAAGTTCCGTGCAGACTGCTGCTGCTGCCAGGGAATTGTATACGTTATGCTCACCCGGAACGCCAAGGGCAACCGTATCTACAATTTTTCCGTCTATCTTCAGATCATAAGTAGCCCTCGCCAATTCATCAAACCGGATCCCATCGGCCTGGTATCTGCTTCCCGGCCTCTTACCAAACGTGATCACTTTGCACGGAAGGCCAGCCGTTATGTTCTCCCTGTTCTCTATGTCATTGTTGATCACCAGCAATCCGTCCTCCGGAAGCTTTTCAGCGAAAAGGCGGAAGGAGTGCCGTATATCCTTTATATCTTTAAAAAAGTCCAGATGGTCTGCCTCTATGTTTAAAATCACTTCCATGGTCGGGAAAAAGGATAAGAAGCTGTTGGTATATTCGCAGGCTTCTGTTACAAACATTTCCGGACCGCCCACCCGGATATTACCGCCGATGGAATTTAAGATTCCTCCAACCGATATGGTGGGGTCTGTGTCCGCCGATAAAAGGACCTCTGTTATCATGGATGTGGTCGTGGTCTTGCCGTGAGTTCCGGAAACAGCTATGGAGTTCTGATAGTTTGCCATCATCTGGCCCAGCAGCTCTGCCCGGCTGAGAATCGGAAGCTGTTTTTCCCTGGCTTCTATAAACTCCGGATTATCCGGATGCACTGCCGCCGTATAGACGACCACATCGATCCCCTCAGTGATATTCTCCGGCCGCTGTCCGTATGCGATTTTTGCTCCCTTTGCCTCCAAATGTTGCGTCAGCTCTGATTCATGAGAATCGGAACCCGTAACAGTAAATCCCTCATCAATAAGAATTTCCGCCAAACCGCTCATGCTGATTCCGCCTATTCCAATAAAATGAATTGCTTCTGGTTTATGAAAATCAATTTGATACATGTTTTTTCCATCCTTAATTTTGTTTTTCTATGATGACTGATACTTCCTCTTACTTTTACTGCTTTTCTTTTGTAAAGTCAACTGCTTTCTTATCCATTATATAAGAAAGCAGTCAGAAAATCTACAATATAATCTTATATTGAAAAAGGCACCTTACAGATTTTATGACCTGTAAAGTGCACTTTATACCACTACTTCTTAAGACCCTATGGCAAAAGAAGGTGCCTCTTCCCCGTAGTCCCTGTCCCCATCATTGGCAGTGGCTGCTTCCGCTGCGGAAGCAATCATGTAAAGCATCTCCTTAAAACTCCGAAACGGCAGCTGCACTCTTCCTTCCCGCCAGTAAATAATGCCCTGCCAGGTAGAATACTCCTGGAACATTACTTTAATTGAAAAGGATGCCTTTTGCCCGCCCTTCCTGCACATGGAACAGGCCTCACTGGATATCAGCTGTCCATAATTAAGTCCGTATTTCAAAGTTTCATCCTCTGAAATTCCAATTTCCATAAAATTACAAAGGCTGCCTGCCAAATCAACCGGAACGCTAAACTGCTCCACCTTTTCCGCAGGTATATTTTGATAATTTCCTACAATCCGGCCGGAATTATAAACGTCAATGGATACGTGGCAGGAGTTTAAAGATTTTCCTTCCTGACTCTCCGGAAAACGCCCGTTTAAAATCTCATCAATCAACAGGATCAACTGCAGCTCACTTTCAAACGCCTCCGTGCGTTCTCCTCCCTGCCAGCTGATTGTCCCCTGCAAGCTTGCATGGTAACGGTACTGCACGTAAATAAAGAAGGTTGCCTCTTTCCCCTCCCGTTGTTCCTCTTCGCACCTTCGTGTCACAAAAGCCGGAGGCTTCGCACCGGGAAAGCACCGCATTTGAAATGTTTGCTTGGGACTCCCAATATCATCGAAGATACGGTCCATATTCATAATCATCTCCAACAGGCTGTTGTAACAGATGCCCTGAGAATCATTACCATGAAACATTACTCCTTTTATACCCCAATCCTTGCATTCGTCTACTGCTACCGTGAAATAACGATCGGCATTACGAACCACGCTCATTCTTCCTATTGCCATATTCTTCACCACTGTCCTTTTATTATGTCACTATTATAAACGATACCGGTTACATTTTGGTTACATTTTCAAAATCCGTTTAAATTTATTTTTTTAAATGTAACTTATTATGGAACTTGTAAAATGCTGGCGAAAAAGCTTATGAATTGTCTATGATAGTCAGGAATTTTCCGGATATTATGGAACGATCATTATTTAGACAAAAAACGTCTGAATACGATATGCTTATAGCAGTTTAAAATACCAAGCAGCAGATTTCCCAGCACGCCAATTGCAAGTATTTCACCGATTCCAACCGTGATCATCGCATACCAGATGAAATCCTCAGAGCCGTAAGCATACTTAAGCACCCACGGGATGATAATGGTGTTTGCCAGAATCGGCGGTACGCATACCAGCCATTTGGTCTTGCGAAGCTTATAGGAACCGACCGCTCCGATTAAGGTTGCCAGGCTGCCGAAAATAACATCCAGTGTGGCGGCACCGCACAGAAAATTGGACAACAAACAGCCAATAAACAATCCTGGAATTGCTGCCGGCGTAAAAAACGGGAGTATGCAAAGGATTTCTGAGATCCTGAACTGGACCGGACCGAAGCTGACAGGCGCAAAAATAATAGTCAGAACGGTGTAGATTGCAGCAATCACTGCCGAATAGACCATAAAATAGGTCCTTTCTGATGTTTTGTTACTCATATTCAATTCTCCTTTAGTTTTGTTTTAGGTGTGGAAGGTCTCGAACACACCGGTCATTGTTGTGAAATTTCCTTTAAAATCAAGGGTTTCACGGCCTTATTATGGGGGATACTATAACATAATGGAAGGGAAAAATCAAGAGCGTACCCCATTTTTACCCCATCAGGATTGCCATAATAATGAGACAAGATTTTCCAGGTATCCATTTCCGATTTAACTTCTTCACAAAAATAACTTTCATACAAATCACTAATCATAACTTGAGTTTTTTTTTACCAATGTCTCAATATTTGTGATTTTTTCATCAATCTCTGTTTCTCTTGCCATTTTAAAATACTCTCCTTTACATTTCGGTTTGCAAAGGGATAAATCTATATTATAATCAGAATATCCCCTTTGCATTGGTGTGTGATCGGGTTTGATTTTTTTATTAGCCCCTGTGTTTGGAATATATATCTGGCGAGGAAGAATAGGCTTGAAATGCCGTTCCGGATATGCTATATTAGAATTACAAAAGGAACAACCGCCCACAAGGGGTTGACCAGTAAAAAGATAGAAATGCCATCCTTTCAACCGCTCAAAGTTTACAAGGGTGGTTTTCTATTGCCTGTTTCCAGGCCTTTATAGAAAAACGCTACTTACAATTATAAAAAATAAAGGTAAGCAATGCGATGATAAAAGTTCCAAAGGCCATAAGGTCTTTAAAGTCATATTTCATCCGCATCACCTCCCAACTATGTATAATGGGAGGCCAACACCCTTGCAGTAACACGATTGCTCCATGTCACTATGGTAACATATCCCATTTCAATGTGCAATTACTTTTCCCGGCAGCAGGTCACAATTGTCCCTGCTGCCTTTTTTCCCTCTTGATGAAAACCTACGGCCCCCACCGGTTGAATTCTCAGCTCGCCCTCCGGTACGAGCGGAAGGGTGTCACATTTCGTTACCCCTTATCCAACTCTATTGATGAGTACCTAACGTCGTAGATCGCGACATCAGTGTCGAACCCTCCCCCGACGAAACACTTCTTTACCAGGGACATACAAGGATTTACAAGGGGTTTGTGTGCAGTTTTGTGTGCAGGCTTTTGCATACAATTTCCTGTCTTCTGGGGGGCGTGATAATGCATGATATCCTAGGATTTCCTAGGGTGCTTCCTTATCAAAACATGATTCCGGTCCTAATCCGGTCCGCTCAAAAAAGTATTTGCGTGGGATTCTTCCGGCTCTCGTCAAATATCCTTTTGACGCCAGCTCTGCATTTAATTTTCGAATAACAACGTTACTATGGCTGACGCTGATATCCATTGCTTCCGCAACCTCGTCAGGGGTCATCAAGTATTTACTCATTAACTTTTTCCTCCTTCTTATGCGGCCCCGTATTTTATTACCATTTCTCTAAATTCGGCATTTTCCTGGGCCTGTCACTCCTGTTCCTGTTTCAGTATATCACCAATCGGAACATTGGAAAGTCACAGGCAACTACAAACGCAGATTCTTCCGCTACCGATTTTTTTCTGCCTTATTTTGTTGTACTTTCTTTGTTGTGCAACGTTATCTGATTGTTGTACAACATTCCATTTCTACGGCATCAATAAAATAGCGAATAGAAAAATTTACCGTTCGTTAATATCAACTTACAGGGCTACCACAAAATGCAGTAGCCTTGAAATCCATCACCTGTCCGGCGTATGGAAATCACAAATCCGTTTTTGTGGAAATCGCGATTCCGACGAAAAGGAAATCGCTTTGCCTATAAAAACCTTATAATGATGTTATGCACCCTTTGGTGTAAATACATTATAAGGAGGTCACGAGCATGACCAAATACAGAGAAATCATTCGCCTTACTGGCTTAGGATTCTCACAACGCAATATCATGGCAAGCTGTGGTATCGCACAAAAAACTGTCATCAAGGTTCAGAAACGTGCAAGAGAATTAAAACTCTCATGGCCACCTGATGAATCCCATGACAGATGCCGAGCTTCAAAAGCTCATATGGTCATGTTCTTTGTCTGTTTTATAACCTCCTCCTTTGACGTAAAAATAGAGAGCACATAAGTTGTGCTCCCTGTTTAACATTATAACAATTTTATTTAACTTTTTATATATTGATTTACTGCATTCCATAGTGCTTCCGCCGTATCTATCTGCTCCTGCGCTTCTTCATTCGACGCAATATAAAACTCATCATAATCACTGGCATGACGGATTTCTTGCGCCCTGCTAATTTGTCGGCCAAGTATCCGGGGAAATTTCTCCGTTTTAATATATTCTTTATTAAAATATGTGATTGTATCTTTATGCCTTTTGAATGCGGCCTGTTCCAGCGCCAGCACAGCCGTAATTGTATGATATATCGCATAATATGCTCTGTTATTTGCAGCTCTGAAATGATCTCCGGAAAAGTCATCCTTTGCCGTTTCCAAATCTTCTCTTGCAACTTTAAGCCGATGTATGGCAAGACCCATCGGACTTCCAACGTTTCTTTCATTATGCAACATATAATTCAACTCCCTCATTCTTTACATTTCTATAAAAGGGATCTGCCTGCAGCCAATACTGAAAGTGGTTGATATCTTTCACAATCGGCATGATCATCATATCGTAATCCAGGTTAAAATCAAACGTTAAATCAGAAAGAATACGTCCTTTCTCCTTAATGGTCTCTTCTGTGGCATCTACCAGAATCATAATATCCACATCAGAGGAGGCGTTATAATCACCACGGGCATAGGAACCATATAAAATAACTGCTTTTAACTCATTGCCATATATTTCATGTACCTGATTCACATACTGTAAAAGTAAATTCCGTACCTGACCCAGCATAATACCACGTCCTCTCTAAGAATAATGAAAAACGACCGAATTGCATATATCCTTCCCATACCTGTTCTTATTATATTCTATCTCCAAACCTCTTACAACATTTTTACAGATTAAATTCTAAGAAACATCACTCCCCGGTGTTTATGGCGCATCATCCGACAGAGTTGACTGAATATGCCCACAATCTCCAATGATGATATGGTCAATGAATGGGATCAAATTAAGCCCTGAAAGAGATAAATCACAGTAAACTCATATAAATATTACGGGGGATACTATAGACTATTAAACCAGGAGTTTGTAATACCTCCCGGCTTCACGTCAGGTCATTTATAGCATGAACTATTATATATTCAATTTCGTGAACTATCATTCCGGGCAAGAAGATACAAACAATATTGGTTCATGCTAATCCCTTCCTGCTTAGAATGTTCTGCTAACCGGCGGTGTAACGATTTGGGTATTCTTAATTTAAACTGTCCGGAATATTTATCCAAATCATCTGGTTCTGGTATTTCACAACCTTCTTCCGTTGCGGCTTCCAACCACGCCCTTTTGGCATCCTTTACATTAGCAATGGCTTTTTCAATCGTATCTGCACAGGTTATGCAACCTCTTAAGTCCGGGAATGATACAACATACCCCCCTCGTCAGGGTCCTCTACAATTTCCATTCTATAGGGTAGATCCATGTATTCATCAACTGTTCTCATTTTCCTGCACCTCACTTTCCACAATCTCTCTTACCATTTGCACGTACACCTTTTTAATAGGCTCATGTTTTGGTATAGTAATTGGCATACAGCCTGACTTACGAAATGTATAATGACTGCTGCATAAAAGAAATATACCTGCCGAAAACTTAGCAGGTACATAACTTAAAATTTAAATATTTTATTGTCCTCTTGGCGGGGAATTCGTCTTACTTATGATCCTCTTTTTTCAACCTTAATGCCTCAACATTTTCCTGTACCTTCTTCTTAGATAACGGATACAGGAAAAGCAATGAAAGAGCCATCAGCGCAAAACCGATTGCAGGTACAATAGCTGTTACATCGTAAATGCCATTTACCACCTCTGTATCAAAAGCCGTTGACTCCGTATAACCAATTATGGTAAGAAGAAGACCTATCAGTCCTGAAGAACCTGCCTGTCCAAGCTTACGGGCAAAGGAATATACAGAGTAAACCGTGCCATCGGAGCGAACATTATTCTTCACCTGAATATCATCAATAACATCGACAATCATAGCCCAGCACATCAGGTTAAAAAATGCCAGCCCCATATATGCGATCGTATAGAGGATAATCCACACAACGACATTATCGGTATGAATAATATATGCAACAAACAAAGCCGCTGCACCGATGCATGCACCCACGCCTGAAAGTTCCTTTTTACCGATACGATCTGAAAGCTTCGTAACAAATGTTGAAAGAAGCAGAACGACCGCACACCCAAGGAATGAGCTGAGTGAAAGCATCGTTGTATTATTAAAATAATTTGGATATATATAATTTCCCATGCCGGTCAGAGTCAGCTGGACAAGAAGCAGAAGGAGCGCAGAAACTATGATACCGATGAACGCGCGGCTGGTAAACAGAATTTTAAACAATTGTCCAACATTCTTCTGATTCTTCTTGTCATTGACAAATTGCACGCGTTCCGTAGAAAGGCTGTAGCAGATCATATAAACAACGACAGCTAGAAGCGAGCATATTCCAGAAGCTATCATCAGCCGGTTACCGCCTAATACCCGGTGCCCTTCTGCATCAGTCACATATACGACCAGTGGCAGGATGACAGCAATTACGATCTGAGCTACCGTGGCTCCAATATTTCTCCATGTTGAAAGCATTTGCCTTTCTTCCGGCACATCGGACATTGCAGACACCATGGAACCATATGGGATATTTACACCTGTATAGCATACAGATCCCCATAGGAGATATGTAAAAAACATCCAGAATACTTTAAAGCCCATTGGCTTATCAGCAAAGTATGGTGCAAAAATCAAAAAGCTTGCAACGGCGACCGGACCAGCAAAACGGCGAATCCACGGAGCAAATTTCCCCTTCGCCCTATAGGGACTGCGGTCAACAATCTGTCCCATAGCAACATCCGTAAAGGCATCAACGACTTTCGCTACCATCATCAGAAGTCCCACCAGAGCAGCACTAACGCCCATGACATCCGTGTAAAATTTCATCATAAACAACGAAGCAATAACGAATGTCAGATCATTGGCAAAGTCACCGGCCGCATAACCGATCTTATCTCTCATCCCGAAAGGACGTTGTGCATTCTTCTCAAATTCAGCCATAATATTTATATTTTCTTTAGTATTACCCATAATTGTAACCCTCCAATTATTAGTTTAGCATCCAATCCAAGATGTGCTGTATATAAGTATCCCAAAATATCCAGTCGTGTCCGCCTTCTCCTTCTTCAAAGACCAAATCGGCCTCTCGTCTCTCCATTTGTTCTTTTACATGAATGTTAGACTTGTACAGGAAATCACTATACCCCACAGCCTGGTATAGCTTTGGAACCTGGCCTGCGGCTATATCTCTGTCATAAAGAGAAAACAGATCATACTCACTTCCCTCCAGCAGCTTAGGATCACCGAACGAATCTTCCCAGTTGAATGGATTATTATCAATTACACCGCCCTCAGCTGTACGATACAAGCTTGCAATGTCCAGTGCACCAGACAGACTGGCAGCCCTACTGTAGAGATCCGGTCTGGAAAGGCCGAGAAACCAGGCTCCGTATCCCCCCATAGAAAACCCGGCAATAAAGGTCTTTTCTCTATCCTTCGTTACCGGAAAAACGTTCTGGATAAAAGCCGGGAGTTCCTCTGTAAAAAATGTCTTGTATCTATTACCGCTCTTTAAATCCTGATAAAAGGAATTACCTGCTGACGCCATTACGACAGCAACTCCACGCTCCTGCGCATATCGGTCTATATTACTATATCGTATCCAGCTGAATGCGTCACCATAAGCACCATGCAGCAGATAGACGACCGGCAGCCCCGATTCATAGTCGTATTTCTCGCTGTGGTTTATCTCCACAATCTGCTCACTGCTGCCAGGCGTCGGAATAAATACGTTCAATGTGATATTGCTCCGCATTGAAAAGCTGTAATAATGAGTTTCCATCAAAGCCATTGCTTTTTTCTCCTCTTCTAATTATGACATTTTTACAAAGCTCAATTCATTGCGAATTTCACTCAATATATCATCTTCTTCAAATCTTACTCTCTGCCTGCACACTGTTTCCAAAAGGATACAGCTTCTTCAAGCCACCCTTCCACCTCCAGCCCAATGCCAAGTCCAAAGCTATGTCCTCCGGTACTTCCAATTCGTGATTTATATGGAATACCCAGTTTCTCACAGGTTTTGACCATAGTATGGCTGTTTTCCACAGGGACCGTCCCGTCATCCTCATTTGCAGTAATATATACTGGCGGATAGGAATCATCCATATAGTGCGTAAGATTGTATGGTTCAAGGTCTGCCGGCGTAAAATCCGGGCCGCCAACACGCCGCAGAAAAGGCGCAATGCCTTCGCGCAGAGGATGACCTTTGGCATAATCTGTATATATTCTATAAAACACATCCATTTGTATGGCAGTATATCCCAGAAAAATCATTTCCGGCTTCGGCACACCGGCGTTCTTCCACCCCAAATTACTGGAACCGATTTCTCCCGCAATTGTTGCTCCTGCGGAAAAGCCACCAATAAAATAATGCCCTGCCTGAACGCCGAATTCTTCCGCATGTTCCTCGATGTACCGGATACAGCCATACATATCCTCAAGCGGTTTTGGCATCAGTGGTTCCTGCTTGGTACGATAAAACAGCACAAAGGCTGTATATCCCAATTCGTTAAGTTTGGCCGCAATCGCAAGTCCTTCTATTAAACCCCACTGTCTGTTAAAACCACCGCCGGGAATTACAACTGCATACGGCCTATTGCTGAACGGACCTGGAAAATGTAAGAACTTTGCATATGCCTTGTCCCACTCACTCAATTTTGTTTCCTCAGAATAGATATCGTAAACATAACATCTCTCTGTTTTTTCCAGTTCTTCCATTCTATGAAGCGCCGGCAAAAATCCAACCTTTTCAAAACCATATTCCTTCAGTTTTAAATTCCAGTGATCCGGCGTCATATATGTGAATATATAGTCTGAAAACTGACCATATACGCCACTCTTCACCAAATCACCAATTGTCATATCTTCATTAACATCCATATCTCTGACCTCCTACATTCCAATCAGATCAAACTGCTCAAATGAGATTAATACTTCATGATTTTTCTTCGGATTCGGATATTTGATCTGTACAGATTTCAGCCGCTGGCTGTAATACCAGCCGCATTCTGCCTCCTCAAATTTTTTCCTGTGCAGAAAATGATGGATTTCCTTCTTATCAGCCAGAACATAGAACGGCGCCTTTTCGCGATGGATCACATCGAGAAAAATCGATTCTACATCTGTCTTATAACTCCCTTGATTCGTAAATTTAATCAATGTCTGTGTACCAGCCTCCACAGTAATCTGTGTCTTTAAATACAAACCCTGAAGATAATCATTTGAGATCCCATCATCTTCATATAATGTAAATTCACTGTTCACATCCGGAGCTAACAGAATATTCAGGCTGGTCGTCTTTTCAGTCATCAAATTCATCAGACGATTTCCTGACATCGGAATAATCGCGCCGCTCCGAACAAACATCGGAATACTGGAGATATCCACCGGAACCTCTATTTCCTGTCCGCCTTTATATGACTGACGCGTTTCGAAATCATAGAAAAATGCGCCTTCCGGCAAATAGACCTTGCGTACTGCGGCTCCCTTTTCAACAACATTCGCAACGAGTATGGAATCACCGAACATGAAGTCTACACCTTCATTATAGGTTTTTGAATCATTCTGGAAAGCTGATAATACAGGCTCCAAAATTGGCAGCCCGCTCTCATGAGCCCGTTCCATAAGAGAATACAGATAAGGAATCAGACTATAGCGCAGCCATATCGCATCCCTGATGTACTTCTTCATATTACTGTACATCCATGGCTCGGTGACCGTGTTATCCGTATTTGTAGAGTGTATTGAGAACCTTGGCATAAAAATGCCATTCTGTACCCACCGTACAAGCAATTCCGGTTCCGGAGCGATACCATAAAATCCTCCGACATCACAGCCCTGATTCGCTACGCCGGACAGGCTCATACCAAGCATCGTTGCAATATTGTACTTCAAAGCCTCCCAGCATGTAAGGTTGTCGCCTGCCCAGACCTGTGCATAACGCTGGATACCGGCATGTCCGGACCGGCAGACTGAAAAAGGCCGCACATGGCTGTCATATTCCACAATAGCCTCATTGGAAAGCTGGCACATCAGATTTGACATTACCGGTTTGAGGTTGCCAATTGTATCTCCCTTTCCTTCGAAATATACGCGCACGTCCTTATCCACTATACTGTCATATTCGCAGTTATCGTTCCAAATAGACTCACAGCCGTACTGCAGCAGATTCTCAGTAATATAGCTCTTCCAGTTCTGTCTTACGGATTCCTTAGTAAAATCGACAAATATGCCTTTGCCACCCCACCAGGTGCCAACTCCCGGTTCATCTGAATCAGATGCTTTGACAAACATGTCCTTTTCCTTCATCTCTTTCAGCATCGGGTGTACAAGCAGCATTCCAGGCTTTATATTCGGTGAAACAACAATGCCTCGCCTTTTCATTTCTGCAAACCACTGTTTAGGATTTTTAAAACGCTTTTTGTTCCATGTAAAAGTACATCGTTTTATTCCTTCTTCAGTCTCAACTGCACAGTATCCGGAAGAAAGCTGGAATCCGTCAATGGGGATTTCCTCTTCCTTCGTTGTATCGATGAACTCAAGTATGGAATCATCAGAGTCTGCAGGAAGTTCCGGATAATACATAGACGAACCAAGATATCCCAGCGCTGTTTTTGGCAGCATAACCGATTTTCCGGTAAGATCCGTATAACGTTCGATAATTTCCCTGATAGACGGACCTGCAATCAAGAACAGATCGATATCACCTGCATCCGTACAGTATGTTGAATGGCGATGCCAGTAATTCCTTTTTTCCCGGCCCATATTAAAAGAACATTCGGCCGTATTATGGTAAAAATATCCGACTGCTTCTCTGGATGTCCCTGAAAGCTTAATATAGAACGGAATATGCTTGTATAGTGAATCCGTCTCCTTCGGGTTATATCCCATAGCATCACCCGGAGCCATGTTCATGAATTTTTCCGCCTTATTGATTTCACCTGACTTCTCACCAAATCCATAAAAAAAGTCATCTGCCTCTATCCGGCTGGTATGCAGCCTTCTATGATTGGAATCCTCCCGATAGGCTAAATCAGGTATATCTTCATGCAATAAAGATCCATTTTTATCATAAACACGAATAAGGAATGGATCCTTCTGCACCTCAATGCGCAGCCTTCTTCCTTGAATCACCACCCTGTCACCGCTATCTCTCAGTTCCGCCGATGATGGTTCAATTTGCCTTCGACAATTCTTCATCAGCTCGTCCGTTCTGGATTTCCATGCTGTCATAACCAGACTGTAACTTGCTTCATCCCAGTCACCATCAAACCCGGCCCTGATCCGTATGATATCATCTGCCAGGAACATAATTCTGATTTCAATGCAGTTAGTCTGTACAGAGAAATAACCGTGACAACCAGTAACCATCTCGGCTTTGTGACACACCTTCATCTTGTTACCTCCATTTCTTTCCTCATTTCATATTTTATCTATTGAAGATATTAAGTTCTAGACGAATATTGCTGTAAATAACTTGAAATTTTACAAATCTTGATCTATTCTTATTAGGGCTTGAATGAAATCAGTGCAGTTAAAGTGGAAATGGTAAAGCCCAGTTACAACCATCTGACTGATATATAAATTTAAAGTAACACTATAATTTAAAAGTGAAATAATTACATCTCAATCAACAATTTATGGAGGTTAATACAAAAATGATTGATACCGCACAAGTTCAAATGGGGCAAGCAGCCGAAATCGCAGTGGAACAGATTACCGGTGTCAACGATAATATGTCAAAGTCACATTATCATGAATATTTTGAACTATATTTTCTCGAAAACGGTGAACGGTATCACATTATTGACGATAGCATTTATAAGACATTATCGGGGGACTTCATGCTTTTTACACCCCTGACACTACATAGATCTTACGGCGATACGGATGTATCTTTCTCCCGTACAGTTATCTATTTTACACCAGAGAAAGTCCTGTATCCTGATCTTAGTAATGTGCTTTTTAACAGCACTGGCATGTACCGGCCTGACAAACGTACACTTCATATAATGAGACGATACATCTTTGAAATGCTAGAGGAGCAGTCAGTTCCTGGCCAGCTACATGATAACTATATCCAGACTCTGCTTAACATGATGCTGTTTGAAATCACACGCATGAGCCAGGTAAAGCAGATTAACGATACATCTGACCGTATAAGCCGTATCATACGCTATATAAATGTTGCATATGCATCAGAAATAACTCTAAGGGATCTTGCATCACGATTCTATATAAACGAATACTATCTGTGCCATGAGTTCAAAAAGTATACGAACCGCTCAATCGGTACTTATATTAGTAATACACGCATCATCAATGCTCAGCGTCTATTCATGGAAACAAAACTTAACGTTACCCAAGTTGCCCAGCGTACCGGATTTACTAATCTGACAAACTTCAACCGGGTCTTCAAAAAAATTACTGGAATGACCCCCTCTGAATATCGAAAAAAAGTAAGACAATGAAACGTCCGAAAGGAGAACGGTATGGAACATCAATGCAATTGCTGCAGCAAATTATGTACTTCCAAAATCCCCCTTTTTCAGTCTCTCTCTTTAGAAGAACAAAAGGAACTGATATCAAAAACGCAGCATCTGGATTACAAAAAAGGAGAAACAGTTTTTCATGAGTATGACCCGGCGGATAAAATACTGGTTATCCGCTATGGAAAAATAAAGATTAACCACTATTCCTTTGAAGGAAAAGAGTATGTTCTCGATATACTGGGAGAAGGCGAAATCTATGGAGAGCAGAATATATTCGGAGGAAAAGCGTTTGAAGCAAATGCCATTGCCTTGGAGGAAAGCGGGGTATGTCTGATTTCTTTGGCAGACATCCAGAATCTGATTTTAAAAAGGCCTGAAATAGGAATTAAAATATTAAACGTAGTAGGGCAGAAACTGTCATTAGCCAATGAGCTGGTGCAATTATTATCCGTAAACGATGCCAAAGCAAGGGTCGCCGGTTTTCTTTTATTTAGAAGCAATAGAATTAAAAGTAAAACCATTGAATTGACCAGAGATGATATATCTGCATATATAAACGTCAGAAGGGAGACCATCAGCAGAAAGCTGGGGGAGCTTCGCATGGAGGGGGCCATTGGACTGGAGGGGAACCGAAAGGTCCTCATCCGGAACAAAGATATTTTAAGAGATGTTTTTGAAAACGGAAATTAATAAAAAACATTCAAATAATGATTTAAATCACATTTTTCTTTCTCTTTCCTGGTTATACTAGCCTTACAAAAAGAACATCTGGTTTCGAAAAAACGAAGAGCTCAGAGAAAGGGAGGTCAAATATGATTACAAATAAAATGAAGATAACCGATGTGATTAAGGCATATCCAAGAGCAGTTGATATTTTTAATGATTTTCACATTGATTATTGCTGCGGCGGAAAAGATATTTTAGAAGACGCGGTACGAGAACTTGGTATTGACTCAAAAAGCTTTATCGAACTGTTAAATAAAAAGCTTGTGAAAGCAGTTCACGAACCAGACAGCGGACAGGTACTGGCCATAGAACGGTTAACAGAGATGGCGGTTCCTGACCTTATTGATTATATCATTGCTACTCATCATGCAAA
This sequence comes from Clostridium sp. Marseille-P2415, assembly GCF_900155545.1. GTDB lineage: Bacteria > Bacillota > Clostridia > Lachnospirales > Lachnospiraceae > Lacrimispora. The sequence continues at coordinate 3,760,420 of NZ_LT732526.1, read as the reverse complement.
AGAGAGAATACTTCTTACGGAAATCGATGAATTGATCAATAAAGTCCTGCTTGCTCATTATGAGCACCATCATAAGCAGCTGGTTCCCCTCCATGGACTTTTTTCGGATCTGAGAAAAGAACTTCAGGAGCATTTTGCCAAGGAAGAAAAACTGATTTTCCCCTATATGAAAAAAAGTTTCTCCGGGAAAAGTGACGGCGGATATGTGAAAGAGCTGGAAGATGAACATGAAGCGGCCGGAAATCTGATAAAAGAAATCGCGTTCCGCACCAATGATTTTACAGTGCCGGAGGACGGCTGTGCCTCTTACCATCTGGTCTTTCAAAAGCTTCAGGAATTGATCAAGGACATTTATATTCACATATTTACAGAAAACTCATTGCTATTTCAAAAATATGAAGGAGGAATATAATTATGAAGAAACTTGTGAAAAATAATGTTTACTGGGTTGGAATTATGGATTGGGAACTGGAATCCTTCCATGGGGCAGACTATTCCATTAATCACGGTTCGAGCCAGAACGCTTATTTAATTAAAGAAGAAAAGACTGTCCTGATCGATACCGTCTGGAAGCCGCATTCCACAGAGTTTATAGACAATCTGGAAAAAGAAATCGACTTAAAAGAGATTGATTTTATTGTTGCAAATCATGGGGAGATCGACCATAGCGGTTCTCTTCCGGAACTGATGGAAAAAATACCCGATGCTCCTATCTATTGTACGGCAAACGGAGTAAAATCACTTACCGGACAATATCATCACCCGGAGTGGAATTATAAAGTTGTGAAAACAGGGGATTCCATTGATATCGGAAATGGCAAGAAGCTTATCTTTGTTGAGATGAAAATGCTTCACTGGCCGGACAGCATGGCTACTTATATGACGGGAGATAACATACTCTTTTCCAATGATGCTTTTGGACAGCATTTTGCTGTGGAAGAATTATTCAATGATAAAGCCGACCAGTGCCGGCTCTGGGAAGAGGCTTTGAAGTATTATGCCAATATATTAACTCCGTTTTCAACTCTTGTTAAAAAGAAAATTGAGGAAATAAAAGGACTGAACCTGCCCATTGACATCATCGCTACCAGCCACGGCTCAATCTGGAGAGATAATCCCCTGCAGATTGTGGAAAAATATTATGAATGGTCACAGAACTATCAGGAAGATCAGATCACCATTGTTTATGATACCATGTGGGAGGGGACAAAACAACTTGCTCACAAGATCAGTGCCGAAATCGCACAGATTTCACCAGATACAAGAGTGATGATCTATAATATTTCTAAAACAAATAAGAATGACATCATGACGGAGGTGTTTAAATCCAAGGCGATTGCTTTAGGCTCTCCGACCGTTGGAGGAAGCGTGCTTTCTTCCGTAGGGGGATGGCTTGATTTCTTAAAGGAACTGAGATTTAAGGGCAAGAGGGCTGCCGTATTCGGTTGCTATGGATGGAGCGGAGAGGGTACAAAGGTTCTTCGGGAAAGGCTGACCGATGCAGGATTTGCAGTGATTGAGGAGGAAGCTAAGTGCTTGTGGAATCCGGAAGAGGAAGATTTTAATAAGGCTGCAGAGATAGCAAAGGCGCTTTGTGAATAGTAAACAGGCCTATGAAACTCATGTTCCATAGGCCTGTTTTCCTGTTTATAACGGATCCCCAGCCCGGTACTGACCAGCCCCTTTTTGCAGTTAAGCCACAAAGCTGACCGTCAGATCTTTGTGTCTGCAGTTTAAAGAGGCTGCCGGCTGTTTCCCCATTCAAAGACTGCCAGACGGTCATTGCAGTCTTTTACGCCCGGAATTAAGGAAAATAACCGTCCCCGGAAAGTAAATGTTTTCATAACAACATTAAAGCTGTCTTCTTTAACCAATTTAAGACCCGGACACAGTTTCTCCAGCTCATGCCCGGTTTTGGTTCCCCACTTAAACGTAGCCTTTGTATTTTTCACCGTATCGTGATGCTTACTGCCTTTTGCCGCAAACGGATGCATTAACTCGGCGATTATCACAAAGTCCAGGAAATGTTCCGTTATAATGGAAAGCAGCTTTTTTACATCTTCCTGTTTAAAATACATCAGCAAACCTTCCGCAATAATAATCGCTTTTCTCCCCTTTTCCACCTGACCGGCCCAGCCAGGCTCCAAAACAGAACCGGCGATCATTGTCACCCTCTTATTATCTTCAAAAAAACGGCTGCGGACCTGAATGGAGTCCGGAAGATCGAGGTCATACCACAAAAGTTTTCCATTATCGACCCTGGAAAAACGATCATCCAGGCCGCATCCCAGATTAATGCATACGGCATACGGATACTGGTCCAGATATGACTTAACCTCCTTATCAAACATTATCGTTCTTGCCACAACGCCTTCGTGACTCATAAATTTATCATACTTTGAAGTATCAATGCCCAGAGACTTAATAATATGCAATGCTTTATCATCGTGGATCCTGGCATTGGGACGAAGCGTTTCATTCGCTTTGACAGCCAGCGGAATCAGCATGGTTTCCTGAACATCTCCCAGATTCATCATCATAACTTACCGCTCCCTTCTAACCTCACTTTTTGGTTAGTTTGTGCTAACTTTTTGCTGTTTTTATACTACTACTGCAATCCTCACAAGTCAATTGGGCCAAGAAAATATATAAGCTAATGAAAAATTTTATCACAAAGCGGCACATATCTGTCCGGGATTTTACTCCGGTCATCCCTCAGGATCCCCGGTCCCCAGTCATTTTCCAGACCTTTTCTGCGATACTCATTGTGGACCTCCTGTGGGATACCAAAACCACTGTCCGGTCTTTCCTTTCTTCCTTTAAGGATTTTAAAATAATTCCCTCATTGAGACTGTCCAGATTGCTGGTAGGCTCATCTAACAAAAGCAGGGGGGAATCGTGAAGGAACGCTCTTGCAAGCCCGATCCTCTGGCGTTCCCCTCCGGATAAGCGGTCTCCCAGCTCTCCCACTTCGGTATCATACCCGCCGGGCAAAGCCTCTATGAAATCATGGATGGAGGCTTTCTTTGCCGCTTCCATGATTTCCTCCCTGGAAGCCCCGGGTTTTCCAACTGCGATATTATTTGCAATGGTATCGTGAAACAATACCGTATCCTGGGTCACAAAGCTTTCCATTTTTCTTAAATCAACGGTGTTGATGTTCCGCACATCCCGTCCGGAGACGAGAACAGCTCCTTTCTGTACATCCCAGAATCTCATCAAAAGCTTTAACAGCGTGGATTTCCCGGAACCGCTTTTTCCGTGGATTCCGATGATCTGGTTCTCAGGGAGCTCCATGGAAATCCCCTTTAAAACCGTTTCAGCCCCGTAAGCAAAGGTCACATCTACAAAGGCTGCCCCGGAAAATGTGCTTTCCGCCTTCCCGTATACCTCCTTTACCTGAGGCTCCTCCTCCAAAACGGATAAGACCCGCTCCCCGCAGGCCAAAGTCTGGTTTAAATTGTTGGATAAGCTGGATAGAGCTGTTACCGGTCCGAAGGATCCCATCATGGCAACGGTCACCAGCACCGCGCCGTCAAACTCCAGGACATTGTTCTCATACAGCCACAGGGTCAAAAACAGCATAAAAAAGGAAAACAGGGTAATGCAGGCTCCTGTAACTGCCCCGGAGCTGCCTTCCAGTTCCTTTAACCGCTTTTGACGCTCAGACAGATGGTACGATCCCTCTTTAAGCTGAGACAGGCGTCTGCTTCCCTGGCCGTACTGTATGGTTTCCCCCAGTCCCCGGAGGCTGTCCAGAATAAAGCTGTTCATCCTTCCGAACTGATCCCGATACTCCATACCGGTCTTTGCCCCTTTCCGGGAATTCCAGACAGGAAGGATCACCCCAACCGTTACATAGCCCGCCAATGCCGCCAGGCCGCAGACAGGATGGAAGCTGCCCATAAAAATCACCATAATAAGGCTGGTAACAAATGCAATGCAGACCGGGGAAATGGTATGGGCGTAGAACACCTCTAAAAGCTCTATATCACTGGTAATAATGGAAATCAAATTTCCCCTGTCCCGCCCTTCCAGCTTTGCAGGGCAAAGTCTGCGCAGAGCCTCAAAGACCCGGTGGCGAAGGACCGCCAGCAGTTTGAATGCAATATAATGGTTGCACTCCTGCTCCCCATAGTGGAACGCGCCCCTGAGTACTGCCAGAACTGCCATCATCATAAAGATCTGCTTTAAGGAACCCGGAAATACGGGAGGCGGAGAAAATCCAAGAACTGTAAGGATTCCGGCAACGGCCGATATGGTCAGGAAGATGGCACATAAATATCCCAGGACTCCCAGGGTGACCGCCAGCCCAACGATCAGCAGAAGCGGCTTTACCAGCCTCATTAACTGCGCCATAATCCGGATCCCTGATCTTCGGCTATGCATACCGCACTCCCCCTTTTTCCGCAGGTTTCCGTGTTATTTTCCGTTCCCTGCCCTTTCGTCCGTCGGTCAAGCAATCCGGCTTCTCCTGCTCCAGATCAGTTCCCGAAGCATACTCCTCCAGCGCTTTCTGCCCCAGATAGAGTCCTGCATATACACCGTTTCTCTTAAGCAGCTCCTCATGATTCCCCTCTTCCGCAATCCTGCCTTCCTCTAAAACATATATCCTGCCGGAATCAACCACATTTGCAAGGCGGTGGGAAATCAGCAGAACATTCCGCCGGCCGGCCAGCTTTTTGATTACCGCCATGATCTGGTTTTCGCTTTCTGCGTCTATGTTTGAGGTGGCTTCATCAAATATGTATACCGGCGTATCGTGAAGCAGCGCCCTGGCCAGGGCAAGTCTCTGGCTCTGGCCTCCTGATAAGTTGGAGCCCCGTTCCCCAAGCTCTGTCTTAAGGCCCTTCTGCTCCATCAGAAAATCATAAAGCTTCACTTCCTTTAAAACCTCCTCCATCTCTTCTTTTCCCGCCTCCGGTGCCGCCATCCTTAAATTGTCCTCCACAGTTCCCTTAAAAATATAGCTGTTATGGCTGACCAGCGTCACATGGGACATGAGGCTTTCTTCTGAGATATCTGACAGCTCCAGGCCATTTAACCGGATCTCTCCCCGGTAATTCCTGTTCTTGCCTGTCAGCAGAGAAGCGACGGTGCTTTTTCCGCAGCCGGAAAGCCCCGCCAGAGATACCATGCCCTGCTCCGGAAGCTTCAGGGACACCTTATCTAAAACCTTTCGTTCCGGTACATAGGAAAATTCTACAGAACGCATGGTGATTTCCACCGGCCCGTTTTCCAGCTCCTTTTCCCCTCTTTTTTCAACCGGTATGTCCAATATCCCAAAGAGCTTGTCCGATGCAGCTATGCCGTTCATGGCAATATGGAAAAATGACCCCAGAAGGCGCATCGGGATAAAAAATTCGGAAGACAGCAGAATAATGGTCATAGCACCTCCCAGCCCCAGACTTCCTGCCAGATATTCCCGGACCGTGACTATCATGCCGATGGCCGCCCCGCCGTAGGCCACCACATCCATGACAATAATGGAATTAAGCTGCATCATCAGGACCTTCATGGTGATTTTCCGGAAATGCTCCGCCTCTTCATCCATCTTCGCTGCCTTATCCCCGTCTGCCTGATAAATCTTAAGCGTGGTAAGCCCCTGTAGATTCTCCAGAAAACTGTCTCCCAGTTCTGTGTAAATTCCCCAGTATTTGTTCAGCAGCTTCTTTGCAGCCTTTTGCACTGCTATGATCGTCAGAGGGATTAACGGAACACAGAGGAGCAGAACCAAACTGGCTTTAAAGCTAATAAAAGACAGGACAAAAAACAACGTGAGAGGGGCCAGTAGACTGTAAAAAAGCTGGGGAAGATACCTGCCAAAATAGACTTCCAGCTGCTCCACTCCCTCCACTGCCACCTGTACGGCCTCGGCCGTAGGGACCTTTTCGTGATAAGCAGCTCCCAAAACCATCAGTTTTTCATACAGCCGCTTTCTTAATTCCCGTTTTATGTCACTTCCCGCCAGATCAGAAGCCAGGGCCGCCCTCCGGCTGCAGACCATGCGCCCGAGGACCGCCAGCAGGATCACCCCTGCGGATACCGCCACGCTTCCTTCTGTCAGCTGTCCCCCGTAACCCTTCTCAAAAAGCCGTCCCGCTGCCGTCATGACGGCAATCGAGGCCCAAAGGGCCAGCCACTGCCACAGGACATTATGGACAATATACTTTTTGGAATCCGACATAAGGCAGATCAGGTTTTTTTTAATCATGACACTCCCCTTTTTCCTTCTCCCGGAATCATCTTTTTCTCCTCTGTGGTTTTTATGCCAAAGATGAAATATACGTAATGAAACGCTGCTACAATAACAATGATGACCTTTGCAAAAACCGGGGAAAACCAAAATCCGGCAGCAAGGAGCAAGGTCACAATAACAAGGACTCTGATTTTCATCCCTTTTGTCATGGACTTTGTTACAACAAAATCTTCCAGATACTTTTTATACAGTTTTGTAGACAGAAACCATCTGTGGAACCGGACAGAACCTTTGGCAAACAGTACCAGCGCCAGAAGCAGAAACGGAGTGGTCGGAAGAATGGGAAGCACGATCCCTATGCAGCCGACTCCTATGCACACAAATCCCATTGCCACACAAGCAGTATTCATTAGTTTTTTCAAGATAAGAATCCCCTTTCCTGGGGACGGCGGGAGAACCTCCCTGCCGCCCGTTTATATTATTTCCTTTTTTCCGGATCCTTTCCGGTAAATGCCATCCCAAAGCCCAGAAGCAAAGCCAGGGTTCCCACACCCATCAGTTCTTTAACAGGAGTCCTGTCTCCGGTGTAGGGGATCACACGTCCGGCTGCCATCTGTTCCGAAGATTTACCGGTGCCTCCCTGCACAGTTTCCGTATCTCTTCCGGTCTTTGGACCTGCCCCGGAGCCTGTTTTGCCTGTAGATCCTGCCTTTGATAAGGTTATTGTTTTTTTGTTTTCCAAGCTATCGGCGGTCTTTGCCAAAGCGTGGGCCTGATTGCTTTCCGCCAGTGCGTACAGGCTGAAATGGTTTACGTTTGCTTCAAAATAGCTTCCGTTCAGCCTGCCGCTTATTTCCTCTCTTTCTCCGTCATCATTGATCCGGTACAGGACCAGCCTGCCGGTATCATATCCGGCAGGAACCGGAATGCGGAGGGTCACGGATTCCCTGGGCTGTACATACTCCGTGCCTGATTTCAGCTTGATGTCGTAAAGAACGAACCGGCCGGCAGTACTGCTTAACGCATTGATGGCCTTGTCATAGTCTGCGCCGCTGTCTTTTTTGCTCACTTCCACAGTGACCCCTGGACCGCCTGCGTTTCCCTTGACCCGGATTCCGGTCTCAGAGCTGATAAGCTCTGCCGAACCGCTGCCGGAGCTGATAGTTGTGGTATCATCATCATCGTCGTCAACGTCCCCGGTCAGCTCATCCCAGTCATCCTCATCCACTTCCTTTAAGGAGCTCCAGTCCACCTTGAGCCTTGCCTTTACCGGGTCGTCTCCCATAACATCTACCTGCGGGTCCACCTTGCACTTATAATACTGGGAGCTGTCATTCGGCAGATTAAATTCAAAAATCCATTTGCTGTTTTCCGTAGATACCAGGTCTGCCGTTTCATAATCCCCGCCGTCGTAAATCCAGAAATCATGGAGATGTGCGGTGATACCGCTGACCGTCATCTTTTTGGTTACAAGGCGCATGGTCACATCGCCGTCTTCAATCTGGACATATGCCTTTTTTTCCACAGCACTGTCTCCCATGGATGCTTTGTTCATGGTTGCGTGCCAGAGACGTACATTTACCTTATAGCAGCCGTCATCCTCATCGCTCTTGCCGGAACCTCCGCTGCTGCCGCTGTCGGAATCCGTGACCAGATTATTGACGGCTGTCTGCAGGATTCCGGCCGCTGCCAATCTTTCGGCTGCAGATGCCGTGCTGCTTGCATAGACTTCTCTTGCGCTGGAAAGTGCCACGGCCAGTGTCTGATAAGAGGATGCCGTATAACCGTTGGAGCCGTAGCTGCCGGCCATCTGGATCCACGAAAGCAGAGTCTGGTTCGCCGTCTCCAGTCCTCCGGTCTGGCCGCCGCCATCCGCTGCCGAAAGCCCGTTGATGGCACGCTTGATTGCATTAGACGCTTCCCTGACTGTTGATGCAGTTGCTGTCTGGTCCTTATATACAAAGGTACCTGCCGCAACCGCGTTTACCAGTTCATCATAAGAAGCTTCCGTATAATCCGACTTGTTGTATTTTTTTGTTTTTTCCAAAAGTTCATACAATTCTGTTTTATCCACGATCCCTTCCAGCCTGCTGACCGCAGCTTTTATGGCAGAGGTCTGGTCATCCACTTCCTTCTGGGTGGCCTTTTCCTTTCCTGCGACCATCATGGCATCATATAAAACCTCCACTAACGCCGCCTTGCTGGCTGCGGTATACTCATCGGACTTTATATACTCTTTCGCCGTGGTGATCCACTGCTCCAGTTCTGATCTTTTCACATCATCCGATGTATCCTTGACCAGCTGTCTGATGGCCATATTTACCATTTTCATATCTCTGTTTACCATTCCGGGAGTTACGTCCGTACTGCTGACCGTTTTTTCGGCTGTAATAATGGCAGCGGTCAATACCTTATAGGATGCTTCCGTATAATCACTTATTTTATACTCTGCCTCAGCTTTTTCGATCAATGTCTTTAGTTCTGCCTTCTCCCCGCTGGCAGCCGCCGGGATCAGCGCATTCATGCCTGCCCGGATCGCAGCCGCCCGATTATCTGCCATTTCCTGAGAAACTCCGGGCTGATCCAGCAGTGTCTCTCCTGCTGCCACGCTCTTAAGAACCGCATAATAGGACTTGCTTATGAATTTGGATGAGTCTTTTGTCATAGTCTCAAACTCGGTGACCGCCTTTTTCAAATCTTCGGTATCAATCTCCTTCCCGCCCGGTTCCTCTGTCTGGCTATTCTCATAATCCGTCGAGGAATTTACATATGTAAGACTATCCCAATAGAGGCGCAGACGGGCAACCTGAGTCCTTCCCACCTCTCCCATAACAGGTACATCCACCTCTACAGGCGTGTATTCCTGGTACAGGGTCACAGGGAAGCCAGCCACAGACGGATAGCTTCCAGCCGGGCCATAATCATCCGATTCCTGTGAATATTTGATGTAAGACGGAGCCTGCGTGGTGTAATCCAGGCCGTCAGAGGTTTCTTTTATGTTTTTCATAAGATAAATGCTTTTAAGATGCCCATAAAGACCGCTGTAGTTCATTCCCTGCATCTTCATATAGATGGAGGCCTTCCCATCATCGATAATGAGCGTCCCTGGTTTAATAAAGGAAGGATTTCCCATAGAGGCTGCATTTAAATCATATTTCCACAAGGCATAATTAATGGAGTAAGTTCCATCCCGGGGAAGGGTGCTGACTGCTTTGCTTGCTGCCAAAGCAGCGCTTGCCTGCTTTTTCTTATCCTGCTTTGCACTGCTTGGTGTGGATGCAGATTCACCCAAACGGAACATGGACAACGTAGAACGGGATATGGAAAGCTGGGGAGTTCCATCTTTTTCTTTCTCCTCTTCCATATCGGACTCCGTCTCCTTCTCTGTTACCGGTTCCGTACTTTCCTCTGTTTCCGCTTCCGCGCTTTCCTCTGTTTCGGCCTCCGTGCTTTCCTTTGTTTCTGCTTCCGACTCTTCCTCTGTTTCCGCTATCGGCTCTTTCCCTGTTTCCGCTTCCGGCTCTTCCTCTATGTTCCCAACAGCCTTTGTTTCGGCTTTCTGTTCCTCCTGTAATTCCTCGTTTACCGCTTTTTCTTCGATCAATTCCTCTTCCGGTAATTCAGCGTCAAATAATTCATCAAAAAACATCACATTATAAGATTCCTCAAGCTCATTATTCCGGACCAAAGCATGGCTCTCTGCGTTCATCCAGTCAATCTGTGCCTGAATCTGATCTTTCGTAAGAGCATAAGAATTGCTGCTGTCCGCCATATTTACAGATGCCATATAAGCTGCATAGCTGGTGGGCTCCATCTCATCTGCCGAATCCTGCACTTCCCCGGTCATTTTGTCCGCCAGCTCCTGCAGTGTCAACAAAATTCCGGACAGATCCTCTGTTTCATCTTTCTCCTCAAGCGCCTGGATTGCCATGGTCAGGCGGGCGATTGCATCCTGACACTCCTCTTCCGACGTACTTTCTTCTTCCTCCAGATTCCGGGCTGTCTTGAGGGCCGCTTCCAGGGCTGCCCAGCTCTCTTCCGTATAATCTTCCTGTAAATAATTCTCACAGGAAAGTATCAATTCCTTTAATTCTTCCTTTAATTCAGGAATCCTGCTTTCTTCCAGCGCGCCGTATGCATCTTCTAGAAGCTCTTTCTGCCGGTCTACCTGCTCCTGATTCATATTATGGCTGTCTGCTTCCAGTTTTTCCTTAACACGGTCAAGAACCTCCTTAAGTGCCTGCACAGATTCGGCCGTATACTTCCCCTGGTCTTCTCCTGTTGCCAGCTCTGCTTTGGAGATAATTTCATTTACATAAGTAAGATCCCCCCTGGATTCCAGAGCATCGTAAGCTTCCTGAAGGGATTTGACACAATCATCAACTTCTGTCTGGGTGGCATTCTGATCCGAATTTACCACATTGGCACCGGAACGTGCCTCCTCAAGCTTCTCATAACTGTCTGTTGTATAAGGATCCTTTGAAATGCTTTCTGTTTCAGACAGGAGTGATTCCAGCTTTGATTTATCAGCCACCGGTACTTCTGGTTCCTGTTTTTTTACCGCTCCGGCAAAATCCAGTACCAGATCAGACTTTGTATCATAATAAGGCTTTGCTGTGCTTCTCGCATACAGCGTGATCCTCTCCTCCGTATAGGGCAGAGATAAACGGAAGGCTGTGATATTTCCTGCTTCATCCTTTTCCATATCCGTAACCTCGGTCTTAGTCTCCCCTCCGTCTGTGCTGTATTTCAGAACCGTTATCCAGCTTTCCCCGTTGGCCTGCATGTTCAGCTTCACGCCCATCTGGCTTCCCGCTTCACTGACTGTCAATTCTGCCGACCGGTAATACGGACTGTCCATATGGACATTTTCCGTTCCTGTATTGTATAAGCCCATGGGAATCTCATAGGTTCCATCCTTCAGACCCGATTCCCCCGGTTCTTCTCCTGCCGGAACGAGATCCTGAATCGCTTCCTGCAGCCTGCTGGTCCGGACGCTCACCTCTTCGCCGGACGCATCTGCCTTTACCAGGATATTTCTGGCATTTGCCAGCTCCAATGCAAGGGCCTGATAGCTTTCTTCCGTATAACCACTGCTCTTATATTCGGAAGCTTCTTTGATTTTGGCTTTTAAATCCACCAGAGAAACCAGATCATGAAAGGCCCCGGCCAGTGCAGTTGTCTGTCCGGATATGATATCATAGGAAGGTTCCTCCACCGTCAGGTAGGTTTCAGCCTTCTCAATTGCCCCCTTCAATGCCTCATAGGAATTCCGGGTATAGTCCTCTTCAAGTAATTTCCGGGCCTCCAGGACCTTATTGCTCAATGCATTTATTTCTTCCTCTGTTGCTTTCTTTCTGGCTGCTCCGGAAATATCCATGGTCAGGTAACAGACATAATCAAAAGCATTTTGGGTAACGGATCTCAGTTTGATCTCAATGGGGTCTTCCGTGTACGCTCTCGTAAATGCATAGGAGACCGGAAGCCCATCCTCTCCGTTTATGATCACTCCGTCCTCTGCTTCGGCTCCCCCATTGTCATATTGAAAAGAGGTCACATAATCCTCTCCCTGTTTTACGCCCTTAAGTGTCAGGGTCATCCGGCCATCCTGGATTTTAAGCTCCATTTTTGAAGTATCGAAATACTTCTGAAAATCCGACTGCCCCGATTGCGATGAATTTTGGATCTCAAATGGCAGTTCATAGGTTCCGTCGGACAGCTTAACTCCTTCTGAATCACCGCCGACAGCCTTTAAAGCCGCCTGCAGCTTTTCCGTTTCGCTGACAATGGTTTCTTCATCCGGACTGTTATTGCTTTCCCGGGCTGCATCAATGGCTTCCTTTAAGGTGTTATAGGCTTCGCTGCCCGATTCCAGGGTCTCCAGATAACGTCCGGCCCGGTCGATCACTGCCTGTAAAACCGATTTTTCATATCCTGCCAGCCGGTTTTCCCCTGTTTTTTGGGGATTCCGGACACGAAGGGCGGCATACTGGATCCCGCTTCCGTCTCCAAGCTCTGCATCCATGGCAGGAACAGCAAATTGAAGCAAATATGTGCCGTCTTCCTGCGGGGATTCCAGCGGGAAGGTCAGACGTTTTAAGTATTGGAAATGGAATTCTTCGGCCCAGGCATCATAGTCCAGATTTCCGTCTTCCTTTGCATAGTATTCCAGGACCGTAACAGGCGTGATGTCAGTTCTGCTGCTTCCCTTACAGTAGGCCTCTCCTGTCATGTAGCCTATAATAGGGCCGACATAAACAGGCTCCATCCCGTAGTAAAGCTGATAGGTTTTCTTCCCGTCTTCTCCGGCCCTGACCTCCAATACGCCCTTGTTATCCATAATAGAACTGTTGGCCATAGACGGACGGAACCGGTAAGTGGCATGGGCAATGGTTAAGTCTACTTCATATACGCCCTCCTCCAGCTGCTCCATTTCCAAGGGGTCCAAAACATTTCCCCGGTCAAAAAATACGTAGGTCGCATTGATCTCAGAACTCTGAGTCGTGGTATACCGAAAGGTTCGGGTTTCCTTATCTATGTACTGGTTCATCTGGTTTAGTAAGCTTCTGCCGTCACTGGTAAATGCTGCGACTGCAGTTGTATCCATATGAAACCCCTCGGGAAGAGCCACCTCCAGGGTCACATTGCCGTTCAATTTCTCTACACGGGTCCCCCCGCTTTCCAGAGAACCGTCATACACCAGACAGGAGTCCTCATCCTTAGAGAACCGCCTTAAGCCATCAACGGTATATTTGATCACATTCTCCGGGGTTTCCTCTGGGGAAAGCTGTCTGAAGATAAATTCACTGTCAGCCGGAACGGCATCGCTCCTGGCTTTCAGCCTGGCTGCCCCGCTTGTTAGGATTAAATCCTCCGTCTCCTCGCCCGGGGCAGACTCCAGCTTTAAGCAGGCATACCAGCCCTTTTGGTTTGTTTCTGTTTTATCCGCATTATATGCTTCTAATTCATTTGTCATAATGCGAAGATAATAACCGTCAAGTATATCGTTGAAGTCTAATTCAATGGTCTCCCCACCCGTATCACTGTTCCAAACCGTTTCATATTCAGCCGCAACAAATTCCTGTTGAAGTGAAGTTTTCTGAGTTGATGTCAATGTATTGAAATCCACGTTTTTCTTTGTGGCAATTTCTATCGTATGTATGTCACCGGAATCTTTTATTTTAAATTCCGCCTTGATCTTTCCATCCCCTTCAACGGAAACCGGAACAGTCTTTTCAAATAAATCACTTAATTTCTCATACATGGCAACGCTCTGTTCCGTATATTTCCGGGAATAGTCTGTGCTCTTTACTTCCCCATAATTATACCAGCCATATCCCAAACGATAGCTTCCTTCGTTATAAGTCAGGGGGATTTCCTTTTTTTCCTCCACAAATCTTACACATTGGGTCCCGATCGAGTTCGCCTTCCCAGGCGTATAACAATTTTTCACATAGACCCCGTCTGATAAACGGTCCATTGTAAAAACCATTTTTCCAATATCCATGTTTTTATCAACTAAAGCAAATGTTATATCTTTTCTATAATACGGATCCATTTCCGGATCTATTTTCCCTGTATTTTTCAGTGTTTCAACATATTCCGGATTCCGGTATTCCTCCGGTGCATTAAAAGTTCCCATGGGAACACGGTCAGGACTCTTATATAATTCCTTCAGTTCTGGCAGTCTGGAATTATCCATGATCTGAAGCATATCTTCAAAACTGGATCCATGGTAAAAAACGGTAACCTCATATTTCCCGTCTTCTGTCTTTTTTACAAGCGCATTATCCTGCATCTGGACCCGCATATTGGAAGCCACTCCCTTTAATACAGTTGAATCCCACTCATTGGATTGGTAGAATTCTATGGGAACGATATAGGTTACGCCTGTCTCATAATCCGCCCAGGCCCTGATGACCCATGTGTTAAAGAGCGCCAAAGACAGACAAAAAAACAGAAATATGACCGATTTTATTTTCCCCTTCATCAGGCACTTGCTTTTCATTTTCTCCTCCTCTGCTATAATAAGATACAGCCATCCTCAGCACACATATATCGGAAGGCTGTATCTTAAAATCACCTGACTTTTGTCACAGCATTACTGTTCTACATCCAGATAGATATCTGAAAGATCCACCGGATGACCGTCATTGGTTATTGTAACTGATGCATTTATTAAGCCTTTGGCGTTGATCAAATCGTTATCTACACCATAAAATGCAATCGAACTGCCATCGGAATACACGGTTTGTCCATCAATCGTAATGGACTGGATCTCTCCGACCACTCCGCTGTGCTCAATTTCCTGCACATAAATGACGATATCTGTAGTTCCTGCTTCGTCGCCATCCGCTGTTTCTATTCCCGTTACCGTAGTCTGTGCATGGGCCGGGGCCTTCTGTGTCTGTCCGGCATCAAAATAGAAATAAGTTCCCGAATAATTTGACGCAAATGCGGACATCGCCATCATTGCGGACATTGCCATAGCAGCAGCCATTGTTGCAATTTTTTTCATAAAAGATTCTCCTTTCAAAATGAGGTATTTTGTTGTTTCAGGACTTTTAAATCCCATCTACCTTAATCCGCATATTGTGTGCGATACAACAGAATTAAGAGTCTTGCTTTTTTGCAGCATGCCCCTTTCCCCTCAAGAAAGGGGCATGACTAAACGGTCAGCACGTACCTTCTCCCCTCTGTCTCCGCCACTGGAAGCCGGATGCCGTAAAGCTTATAAAGCACCTCCGCATCCACCACCTCTTTCGGATCGCCTTCCGTTACAATTTCGCCATCCTTCATACCGATGAACACATCTCCGTATTCCATGGCCTGGTTGATATCATGGAGTACCATGACAATGGTGATCCCGTATTCCCGGTTCAAACGCCTCACCAGCTTCAGTATCTCGATCTGATACCGGATATCCAGATAGGTGGTCGGCTCATCCAAAAACAGCACATCCGTCATCTGTGCAAGGCTCATGGCGATCCATACCCTCTGCCGCTGTCCCCCGGACAGCTCCGACACGTATTTATTCCGGATCGGATCAACGTGAGTCACTTCCATGGCCCATTCCACCGCTTTCTTATCTTCCATATCCCCTGCCGTCTGAAAGGGTGCCAGATAGGGGGTCCTGCCATAGCCGATCAGTGTTTCTACCGTGAGGTCCGGCGGAGCAGTATTGTTCTGATGGACGATCGCCACATTCCGGGCAAATTCCTTCCGATTCATATCATCGGCATTCCTGCCCCTTAAGAGGACGGTTCCTTCATCCGGATACAGGTTCCTTGTCATCAGATTGAACAGGGTGCTTTTTCCGCAGCCGTTTGCTCCCATGAGCACCGTTATCTTTCCCTTTTGTATTCCCAGATTGAAATTTTCCAGCACATTGGCGGTTCCGTCATAAGAAAAGGTAAGTCCTTCCGTCTTCATGACCGCCTCCGGCATTCTGTTTCCATTCCCGGCATCCTCATGCCTTTCTTGCCTCACTGTCCGTACCAGCTCAAGGCCCCTTACATTCTTCATGCGGGGAGTACGGCGGTTATTCTCATACGCCATAAGTCTTTTCACTCCTTCGAAGCAGGATGATCAGCATCGGTCCGCCTACAATGGACAGCAGGATGGAAGCTGAAATTTCATAAGGGGCCGCTATGGTCCGCCCCAGGGTATCCGCTAAGAGCATCAAAAAAGCTCCTCCGATCATGGAAAATGGGATCAGCGCCTTATGGCCGGAACCGATCAGTATCCGGGCAATATGAGGTACGATCAGGCCGATAAAGGATACTACCCCCACCTCTGCAGTTGATATGGAGGCAAGGACCACTGCAATTAGGGATACCCCGATCCTGACCGCAGTCACATTTACTCCCAGTCCCCTTGCGGTCCGGTCACTTAGGGAGAGCAGATCGCATTGATAAAATACCAGCCAGGCCAGCACAAGCCCCAGCACCGCATAGCCGGTAATGATAAACACATCATCCCAGGTCTTCTGTGCGATATTGGCATTGGCAATGGAAGCCACTCCGCTTAAATTCCCTCCGGTCATGGAGTTGAACGCCTGGGTAAGTCCCGTAAACACCGCGTTTACCGCCACCCCCACCAGAACCACCCTCAAAGGATTCAGCCCGTTCTGAAAGGCCAGCAGGTATACCATGACACACGCCAGGATTCCGCCTGCAAACGCCAGAAAGGGGGTAAGAAAATACAGCTCCGGAAACATTCCCGCGATCAGTACCGATACAAAACCGGCTCCGGAACTGACACCGATGATCCCGGGGTCTGCGATCGGATTCTTCATACAGGCCTGGAACAGCACTCCGGATACGGATAATGCCGCTCCGCCCAGAGAGGCAATCAAAATGCGGGGAAATCTCAAATCCCACACGGTGGCCACCTGCGCGTCATATTCCACAAACAAGCCCCGCAGCAGCTGGCTTACGGATAGTTCAATGCTTCCAGTGTTGACGGATATGTAAAACGTGATCAGAAAAAGCAGGATCACCGCAAGAAATGACATCCCGGCATGTTTTTTCCAGATCTCCCTGCTTCCGTTTCCTTCTTTTCCTGCCGGCTCTGCCGGATTTGCCTGCACATTCATCTCTGTCATTCCTCATCCTCCCCGTAAAGCATCGGCTGCAGTGTATCAAGGGCAGAAGGAAAATTGAACCTGGCACTCATGCCGAATTGATCATAGGGCAGGTCATATACCCTCTCATTCTCCACCGCTCTGAAATGCTTCCATATATCGTTGGTTTCAAACTCCTCACGGAACATGGAAACCACATCCTCCGGCAATGCATGGGCAGCCCTTAAGATAATATCCGGATCCCTGTCCTGCATATCCTCCGTATTGGCAGTGATAAAGTCTTTCTCCTCATCCTCGTACACATTGACCCCGCCTGCCAGCCTCACCAGGCTTCCTACATAGCTCTGTCCGGTTGCCACCACGTAGGAACCGGGCAGTCCCATAAGAACCAGTACAGTGGGCCCTTCCCTGTCTTCCGTTCCCTTGCTGTATTCATAATAAAATGCCGCGAACTCATCGGTCAGCGCATCTGCTTCCTTTTGCTTTCCAAACAGCTCTCCCAGCTGTTCCACGCTTTTATACAGCCCTTCCACGCTTTCCAGATTTAAAAATATCCCGGAAAGTCCGGCCGCTTCCAGCTTTGGTTCCATATCCGTCTGGAGGGAAGCCGGGCCTATGACATAATCGGGATTTAAGGTTTTGATGATCTCCATATCAGGTCCCATGGCTGTCCCCACTCTGACTGCATCTTCATATCTGGCCGGGATCACGGACAGCGTGGATGTTGGCACTCCCACCAGATCCATATCCAGTCTCGCCATGATATCCACCACTGCAGGAGAGGTTGCTACGACCCGAACCGGTCCGCCATCCGCCGCCTTCATACCAGTTATGCCCGCTTTACTCCGGACCCCGCATCCGGTAACTGCCAGGATGAGAAAAGCGGACAATATTCCCCATGTGACTCGTTTCAAATGTTTTCTCATGCTCTGCCTCCGCGCTCACTTTTTCCCACATTTTCCGGATACCGCCCCAGAGAAGCCTTTTTTCCTCCATCTCTTCTAAGAGCAGAGACTGCATACTGCAGAAGCAGGAGAAACGCTGCAGCAAGCAATGCGATCATAACCGTCCTGTTTCCATTGCTTCCTTCATCCTTTGTTCCCATAGAAGATGCGGATGTCCCGATATCACGCTTATAGGTACTTCCTGTAATACCGGTTGCTTTCTCAAGCATGGGGTCAACCAGTTTCCTGGCCTCCTTTACCGGAACCGCCGATAAGTCATATCTGGTATCCAGGCTGAAATCCTCCCCCTGACCGTCCGGCTCCTGTTCTGCCGGCAAGGATGATACGCCGGACGAAGTTTGGCCGGACGGTTTCTCGGGGATACCTGTTACCGGGTCATCTCTACGTCCGCTTCCGTTGCCGCCGGAAGCCTCTGCCTCCCGGCTTTCCCCTCCTTCTTCAGCTGCCGCCTCTGCATACGAAGCTTCATCCGGTTCTGCCGTTCCTCCCTGTGTCTCTGCCCCTTGTGTTTCAGGAGCCGCAGGATCCCATGTCCGGGATGCGCTTACTTTAAAATCCCCACTCCCCTGTACAGGATCGGAAAAGGTAAAGAAATAAACCACATCACGTCCCATTGCGTCAATGTACGCCTTTCCCCGGAATACGGAGTCCATGCTGTTTATGGGAATACGGTAATCTGTATAGCCGTATTTTTCCTCTAAATCCGATGCTCCTTCCACTGCTGCCCTGGTCTGCATTTCTTCATGGGGCAGAGCTGTAAACGAGCCCTGCATATCTTCCTCAAAGCTGACGTTTTTAATAAACTGGGACAGGTAATAACGGACCGTTAAGTGCATCCGCCCGGAATCATCCACCTCCAGCAGACCGGTGGAACCGCACATCCGCTCCGTCATCCCCTGGCCAATGGCCTCATTGTTTCCAGGATCATCTATGGCTCCGGTTGCCGGATTTCTATAACTGGGCTTTACTGTAACCAGATAAGTTCCTGTCTCCAATGCCATGGCAGTCATGGCCTGTCCGGCTGCCATCACAATCCCCAGCGCAACTGCCATAACTGCCGCAGGCAGCCTGTTTCCCGCCTTCCCGGCTTTTTTCTTCAAACCAAACAATCTCCTCACCTTTCCTGAACCCTCCGCGCCATCACTACCATTCTCCCGTTTTCTTCGCTATAATCACAGGTGGAAAGAGTCAGGAAGTCATCGCCATATTCCATATCCACCTCTGTTTCATAAAGCGCATTGGCCTTCATCCGTTCTATCGCCTTATATGCCTCTGTTTCGGAAGGCCGGGTAAATTCGTAAGGAAGCTGTTCAAAATCATTGGTCCTTACCACTGCCGCTACTTCATAAATGCGGGTCTCATAAAGCGTATCAAGCTGAATTGTCCTGTGCTTTTCCCAATAAGATTCCTTTTGATATTTAAGAAGATCGGCAAACATGGAACCGTTTTTCATGTTATGTCCATAAATGATTAAGTTCCCTCCGCTTTCATTGATGTTAGAAGCTCCGTCAAGGAAAAGCAGCCCATTCCTGCTTTCTTCTTTGTCAAACCCTCTCTGGCTGTAATATTCCGGATTCTCAGGAGTCCACATCACCGGATAATCTATCTTTGTGCCGTCAATGGTCAGCCAGCCGACCAGATCCGGATTCTGAAGAAACAGATCCTTATAGCCGCCAAGGACCTTCCTGTCTGACATGATAATGGCTTCGCTGTCATCCCCCGCCATATTCATTGCACTGATTTTCATATCCCTCAGACGGCTTATGTCTTCCTCCGCCTTTTTGCCCTGCATGTAATAGGAACCAAGCAATACGGTGCATACAGCGGCCACTCCGATGCAGATCCGTTTAACGGTACGCTTGTATTTCCCCCTGTTCCAATCTTTTATAAGTTTTCGAAGCTTTTGCTGATCCAGCATCATATCCTTTCCATTTCCCTCCTTTAAAGCTCCAGATATAATGGTTAGTTATAACTAACCCATTTCTTTATATATAACCACCGGATCAACTTTCATGGTGGTCTTTTATCGTTAAAATCTATTAACATTCTATGTAAATTGGTTAGACTTAACTTATCTGCATTATAATCATACTTAAAATCAATTGTCAAGCGCTCTGTTTTTTTAACATTGTGTGCATACTATCGTACGATTTCCGATTAATTGATCAATAACTCTCATTTGTTTTTCCATATTTTGGGCAAATGCCTTTTAATTCCAACATTTTCCTTCCCAAAAGCATTGTGTGCATACTGTCATACGACTTTGTCATTATCGGGAAATCTTATCGGTTTGAGCCCCCGGCAATCTGGTTAAACTGAACCCGAAGAAGAGCCGTACGCTTTGGCATATGGCAGATTCCGGCGGTACAGGTTACTAAGACCTGCAGCTGTCCCCACAAATCCAGTTCATTGTCTGAGCAATACCACTGAATATGGCGGCTGGGAATCCGAACTGTCTCGCCGTCGATCTGTGCCTTTTCCTTCTCCCCATTCACCACATAATCCATGGATTTCAGCTTTCCGCTTACCAGATCGGTTCCTTTATAGGATAGGCGGACGACCCTGATCCGCTTTAGCTCCACATAGCTGTCTTCCTCTGAAATAATCAGACGGGCCGGCTTCTCAAAGGCTTCATCCGCCATGGAATGCTCCCTGCCCGGAGTATCCGCTCCATCCTTAAAAAAGCTTACTCCCACCTCATATACGCCGGTTGGAATGTGCTCAGACAAATCAATATTCTTTAGTATCCTTTCCCTGGCTTCAGAAGCCGCCTTTTTGCAGATGCTGCAGATCAGGCAATTCTTTAGCAGCATATCGATAACCGGATCTTCTGTATCTGCAAGCCATGCATGAGCCGTAGACTTTGCCATGGAGGGCTCGATCTCATGCAGGCAGAGCCAGTTGACCAGTGACTGATGCCGAGGTACATACCAGGCCATATAACGCCTTCCCTCTTCTGTCAGCTTATATTCCTCTGTTAAGTATCCCCTGCCAACCAAAACGTTCATGGTCCTCTGGACCGTAGACTTGGCAACACCGTGCATCAGGGCAAGATGATAAAAAGACCGTTTCTTCCCTTCCTCCTGTATCCATGACATCAGATACTGCATCTGTACTTTTGTTAATCGTTCCATTCCAGCCGCACCTCCCGTAGTAATTTAAAAAAGGCATACTGTTTTGTTTCTGCCATATAATGGATATGGTCTTTGATTTCCATGTACTCATACAGGCAGTATAACATAGAAATTTACTTTTTGCGACCTTAACCCACGGGTGCATCCGGCTCAACGGCCAGCTCCCCGCCGGAATGAATGATTTTATAAATCCCTTCCTGCCCGGAAACGCCAAAATACTTTTTCATCAGATATTTTGCCTCTGCATCGCTTTCAACTATAACAAGGTAATCATAACTGATTAACAGATGAATCAGGTTATCCTCATAAAAAGCACAAATGCCGTCTACGTTCGGCGCATAAAGCATATATTTTCCAATGTACTGCAGATAATAATCCGTTACCTGGCCGTCAGCATCCGATGCGTAAAATAAGTACCTTGCTTCATCCACCCTGCCTCCGGAATACCACCGGTCCCCTGTAACCTTGAATACCTTGTAAGGCAGGGTCGTTTTATAGGAACGCTGAATGGTTTTCATACCGTTGTATTCTGACATCAGCAGAGTTACGGCCAGAGCAGTAAAAAGAATGATACCTTTTTGATATCTGCCTTTACTCTCTGCGGTCTTAAAAGCCCGATAAGAAGGAACCTCACCGGTCTTATAATAAAACGAGTTTTCAATATCCACCGTTGCACACAGGATGAGCCCTCCGGCAAACAAGACGACAATGCTGGACGCATAACGTTCAAATCCCGCTAACCGTGTAGCCTCATCAAGCGGCATGGAGAAAATATAAAGCCCAAGTATCCCAACATAGTAACCGATCAGGACGGTGTCCAAAGCGGCCAGAGCTTTCCATAAATTCCAGTTTTTCTTAAGCAGGACGGCCGCAAGAATGCCGGCTGTTATTGCAGCAATATGAAAGCCTGCCACTCCCATGGCAGGACGGCTGGTGATATCGAATACCGTTTTGACAAACAACGAGATGATCTGTCCTATCTCTTCCGGGCTTTTCCCGCCGTAAATGTTCCGGATGCTATCCGCTGAAATTTCAAACTTATTTTCTACTCCCTTAAATTCGGCCGCCACATGCAGCCCCCATAACAGGCAGGGAATAAAAGCAGCACCGATCGAGAGGAGGATTCCCAGTCCGTTTTTCCATAAGGGCTTATCTCTGTTCCTTAACCAGACATAAACCAGATAAATCAGCCCGATTCCCGCAAATATTGTTCCGGTATTTTTTATTATCATTAAAAATCCCGCTACCGGTATGATACTGATACAGGCCTTTTTTATCTCCCTTTGATATTTGTATATCATCACAAATAATACAAGGGTATATATGGGGAGCAGAAAGTCAACCAGCAGGTTGCTGATCCTTATGGTAATGTTAAATATGGACAGAACGGAACAGCCCGCAGCCAAAAAAGCATACAGCAGAAACCGTTTCTTTTCCGTAATTACGCCGAACATGGCATAAAAACAGGCAAAGATAAGAAATCCCTGGGCTGCCAGCATGACTGCCTGGGAATTTCCGGCAAAACGGCAGATAAAATAGATAAACGAGGAAGAACCCAGGGGATAATTTTTAAAATCAATCAGAGCAGAAGCCGCATCCGGAAACGCATTGGTACTGAGCATGTACTTGACAACAATGGCCCAATGGGAAAAATTATCATAATGTATCAGCCTGCTGACCAGGAGCTGGTGAAAAAAGAACAGGCTTCCGGTCCCGAATGCTGCTAAAAACAGGGAAATACGGAAATTTAAATACGCTCTCCGCCTGATCAAAGCAGCCAGATATAACACGAACAGTACGATACCCGCAGCAAACACGGCCACTGCCCCCGGTAACAGATACCCCGCCAGTCCGCAAAAGTACATTGCGCATCCAATGGAGGAACAGACAAAAACAGGAATGAATTCTGTCTGAAGCTTTAGCCTTGCCTTTGTAAACATCATATAGCCGGATATGGAGCACAGAAGCAGCACCGCCGTGATAACCTGGATTATAACGCTCATCATTTAACCCTCATCTTCATTTGCATTTGTTATATCAACCAAAATCTGATTGATTTGATTCCTTTTAATAAGGTCATTTAAATTCACAATTGACAGAAGCTCTTCCGATGAATGCCGTATGTACGTTCCCGTGCGTTTCAGGATTAACGGAATGCCGCTTTCCGTCGTATAAATGAACTTGTCATCCTGGCTTCCGTTTGTATCAAAATCAGAAACGGAAAAAAAACGGTAATTAAAATCAATCAGCCTGCAGGCAGCTCCGTTTGCAAATACAACCTGTTTGCCCAGCCGGATTCTCGGCATTTTTCTCCTGTCTGGAAATGGCCGCCTTAAGCGTTTTACTATATTTCTGAGCATATCGTCATAAGCGGTGATCCAGAGATCCATCTTCTTCGGCAGGGAATGCGTCCTGTCGTATATGACCTGCATATACTGGCGTCTGTTTTCATCATCTGCCGCCTGAACGGCTGCGGAATAACGCCAGCCCCCGCTCTGCTCTTTCACATAGACGATCCTGCCGAAAAGACTGGCTTTATAACAGGGTGTAGTGATCTCAAACTGTATGTTATTGCTGTCCGGAAGATAGACCGGTTTCCCGGACCAAAAGGCTAATCCATTCTCGGAAACATCTAAGGTCTTTGCTTCATAACTTAATTTCTTATACCGGATCCTGATGTCTTCCTCCGCCCTGATCCGCTCGTTGCTTCTGTATGTACGCCTTCCCAGCATGAAGAATATGGCATAGAACAATGCAACCATATTATAAGTGATCCAGAATATGATAATGCTGCTGTAAAACAATGCCCATCCGTATTTCCCGTTCACAAAACGTACCATAGCCGCAATGGACAGTGCCAGTAACACGGCATGAGGGATGGCAAAACCGAAACCAATACCGCCCGTTTCTTTCTTTTTATCCGTGACCTTAAATGTTCTCTGGTGTATATGAAAAGTCTCAAGGAGCACCGGGATGATCAAATATGGCATAAATATGGTGTCGATGATCTGACTCCATCTCTGGTTCCGGATATTGCCGGATAAAAAACGCATGGATATGCTGTAAAAAAAGTATGCCGGAAGCCAGAACACCACCACATCCCAGAAATGGCTGTTAACGATCTGAAAATCAAACAGCGCAAACAGGATCGGAGAAAGAATGAAGATCAGCCTGTTAAAAAAGGACCACCAGTACAAAAAACTGTTTAAGTATGTAATCCTTGCAAGCAGAGGAAGCTTTGGAGTATAAACCGCATGGGTATTCTGAAGACTCTGTATTACGCCCCGTGCCCAGCGCACTCTCTGTTTAAGCATGCTCTTTATGGTAGTTGTGGCAAGCCCGGCCGCCTGTATCTCATCCGTTGCATAGGTGATGTATCCGGCTTTTTGTATCCGGATGCTTGTCTCAAAATCCTCTGTAATGGTTTTTAACGGAAAACCACCTATTTTCTCCATGGCTTCCCTTGCAATAACCGTATTGCTGCCGGTATATGCAACTGCATTGGAGGCATTTCTCATGGTATTGACTTCTTTGGAAAAGAAATCCTGTTCATTCGGGATGTTTCCCTCTGCATACAGATTGAACTGGAACAGATCCGGATTATAAAAGCTTTGAGGCGTCTGAATCAATCCGATCTTTAACTTCTTATCAAGCTCTTCTTCCTTTCTTAACCTCCATTCCCCGTTTTCTTTCACGAACCTTGGAAGCAGAAAATAAGGAACCGTTTTCATGAGAAACGTATGCTGGGGGATCATGTCCGCATCAAAGGTCGCAATGAGCGGTGAAGATGTCCTGCTTAAAGCATTATTTAAATTACCTGATTTTGCATTCTTATTGTCTGCAAGCCCAAGATACCCGACTCCGAACTGCCTGGCCAATCCTGCGATCTCTTCCCGGTTGCCGTCATCGCAGATATAGATATGTACCTTTCTTTTGTCCGGATAGGTCATGAACGTACATGCATTTACTGTTTTATACAGGATGTCTGCCGGTTCGTTATGGGTCGCTATGAAAACATCCACATCAGGATAGCATTCATCCGGTATTTCCGGGCATTCAAGATGAAATTTATTCATCCGCATCTTTTGATAGAAAAGCTCAAAGGTAGTAAATACCGTAACTGTTTCGGCAACGATCAGCAATATGCCAAATACAAGATTCAGTACACCTTGATGAAAAGGCAGGGTAAATACCACACGCCAGCCCAGATACATTGTCATCAGTGCCATGGCAATGATAAAAACCACATTTCGTTTTTTCTCTTCGTTATTCATGAAACCAGCCCTCTACGCACGGAATACCCAGCGCTGTTGTATTTGATAACTAAAAATAAACAAACCTGTATCGCAGATCATTTTTGCCATTTTTTCGTTTGATCCCAATGCAGTATGCAAAATATACACGCCGGCCGCAGAAAGGAGTATATTGATCACGCACAGGATTAAATAACGAATAAGGCCACGGCCTTTGGCCTGCTTGTCCTGAAATACAAAATTCTTATTCAACAGATAATTTGCAGCAATCGAAACCCATCGTGCGGCCACAGTGGCAAAAATAATTCTAAGGAAGTCCTTTCCCTGCAATACGGACTTCAGTAAATCGAGCAGCGCCCAGGCTATACCCAGATCAATTGCAGAGCAAATGATGGAAGATGAAAAAAACTTGATAAAATCAGACGTGATAATACGTATAATCTTCAAGCTGTCTCCGACGGCATTAAAATGGGTGCTTCTATTTTCATTTTCATAAATTGTCTGAATCGGAATTGTAAGGATGGGGATCTTAGACCGGATACAGGTAATCAAAACCTGAGTTTCATACTCAAACCGGCTGCCCTTTATGGCAAGCATCTGATCCATGAGCATCGGACCAAAAGCCCTGAGTCCCGTCTGGGTATCAGAAAGGTATCTCCCATACAGCGCAGCAAATGCTGCCGATGTAATACGGTTACCAATAAGAGATTTAGCAGGAACTCCGGCCTCTTTAAAATCTCTTACCCCTAACAAAAGGGCATCCGGCCGGCATACGGCTTCTTTTATCAGCTTATATACATCCTTCGCGGCATGCTGACCGTCTGAATCCACCGTTACAATGCACGAATAACCGTTTAAGTTTTCCTTAATAAATTGAAAGCCGGTTTTAAGTGCAGTACCTTTGCCAAGATTCTCCCTATGCCGAAGCACGGTGCATCCGCCGTTTTCCAATGCATTAAAAATATTTTGGTAATTTCCTCCGGAACCGTCATCCACGATCACGATACGGGATAGTCCATATTTATTTAGCTCTTTTATGTAAACCGGAAGCTTTGCATCAGGCTCAAGAGAGGGGATAAGGATAATGCTGTGTTTTTCCGCTTGCTTCATTTCAATTCTCATTCCGCCATATTCATTTTAACTTATAAAACTAAAGATTCATTTTATAATATACACACAGCGCGAATTATGTCAACACTTGCCGCTTAAGTGAACCGCGGTTGGAAGCAATATACTAATTCTGGTAAAGTATTACATTTAACATTTTCATTGATTTAAGCATACAAATACCGGATTTCATCAAAAAAAGCCGGCCCCTGCCCGAAAAACGCAGGAAACAGCTCTTTATTCCCTTCCTCTTACAGCCTGGAATCCTCTTCCGACGGAACATATCTTGCTATATCCTCTAACCTGCAGTTTAAGATGCGGCACAGATCATTGAGCGTCGTAGTATTCATAGGCCTGTTTTTGCGAAGCTTATCAATCGTCGCGCTGGATATATGGTATTTATAGATCAGTGTATAGGTCGATTCTCTGGATTTCTCCAGTGTTTTCCAAAATGGGCTGTAATTAATCAAAATGCCGGACCTCCTATAGTTCTATAAATAGAATAGAGTATAGTCTTATTCTTGACTATAGTCAGAAAAATAACTATAATGTACCAATAATACCATATTTTGGAACAACACAAGAGGCTGCCATATTATATAATAATATGTAATTAATACCAGTTTTGAAGCCTGTCCAAAAGCATGATAGAAACAGCAACCTATCAAAAGGAGGAATTTTAAAGAACAGCTATTTGCTAAGAATGGATATAACAAATACCAAATAAAAGACCAGAGAGGAAAACTATATGCTGAAAAAGTTAAGCGTCGGAAAGAGATTGATTTTAACATTCCTTATCGTTGTATTATTTTCAGGTTTGGCAGGGATGATAGGCATTATGCTGATTCGCACCGTTAATCATGAATATAAAACCGAGTTACAGGATTACGGATTTGCCCAGGGAGACATCGGAAGCCTGGGACAGGCCTTTCAGGCCCACAGGGCCACAGTTTTATACATAATTTTTTCCGACAGCAAGGAAGAAACCGAGAAACAGAAAGAAAATTTAAATAATCAGATCGATACGATAAATCAAAAAATGCAGCAGGTACAGACCCGGATGAAAACAGCCTCCGAGAAGGAGCTTTACAACCAGCTGACAGAGAAGATGAAAGCATACGATGAAATACGCGATCAGTCAATCGAACTGGCGGATACGAAATCTCCAGAGGAATCAATGGCTTTTTTCCGCAGCAAGGCAGCCCCGCTGGCAGCTGAAATAGCTGATACCATCAATACCCTGCTTGCTGATAAATCAAATACCGGCAATATAAAATCAGCAGAATTATCCACCCAGACTTCTATATTCGTGGCTGTAATGGGGGCGATCATACTTGTTTCCATCGCAGTTTCCGTTATCATTGCGGCGTTCATAACAAGAGGGATCACCCGCCCGATCGACGAACTAAAAGAAGTTGCCGACCGAATGGCACAGGGTGATTTAAAATGCCGGCTGGATTTCCGCGCAGAGGATGAGCTGGGACATCTTGCCGACAGCATGAGAACTATGATGACACGGATCTCCTATTATATGGATTACATCTCCGCCACCACAAGCAGGATGGCTCACGGGGATTTTGATATCCCCCATGATTCCCAGGAATTTAAAGGGGAATTCCGCTCCGTACAGATTTCCATCCAGGACCTGACCCAATCCTTAAATGATGTCATGACCAGAATCACCCAGTCATCGGATCAGGTAGCCTCCGGTGCAGAGCAGGTAGCAAGCAGTGCGCAGGCCTTAAGCCAGGGTGCAACCGAACAGGCCTCCTCCATAGAAGAACTGGCTGCCACCATCAATGATATTTCCAACAATATAAACCAGAATGCAGAAAATGCCAAAGAGACAAACAATCAGGTGAACGATACCTCCGCGGAGCTTGAATTCGGGAAAACACGGATGCAGAATCTGACGGAGGCTATGGATACCATCAGCGATGCATCCGCTGAAATAGGAAAAGTAATAAAGACCATTGAAGACATCGCTTTTCAGACCAACATTCTGGCCCTGAATGCAGCTGTTGAGGCCGCAAGGGCAGGAGAAGCAGGCAAGGGCTTTGCCGTTGTTGCGGATGAAGTCAGAAATCTTGCCAATAAGAGTCAGGAAGCCTCCAAGAACACCGCAGTATTAATCGAACGGGCTTTGGATTCCATTGAAGCTGGAAACCACATTGCCAAAGAAACGGCGGAAACCATGGACCGCATCGTCCAGTCCTCCCGGATGGTCGCCGGTCTGGTACATCAAATATCAGCGGCATCAGAGGACCAGGCTTATGCCGTGGCCCAGGTAACACAGGGAATAGACCAGATCTCAAGCGTTGTTCAGACCAATTCCGCCACTTCAGAGGAAAGTGCTGCCGCAAGCCAGGAAATGGCCGGACAGGCTCAGATGCTGAAACACCTGATGGATCAATTCAAATTAAAAATATAAAAATAAAAGAATTCCAGTTCTATGGAATGTTGTGCATATCATTGACATTATGTTTACTTCCAGTTATAATAATATAAATATTAAACAATTTTTCAAGGGAGTTGATACTATGAGTATGTCTTTGTCTGTAGCCGATTGGTTAACTATAGTACAACTCATATACCGCATAAACTGTGTCGAAGATTATGATGACTTTCCAAAGCAGGTATTGGGATTTCTGAATTTGGTATTGGATTATTCCATTGGCATACTCTGCATTACCTATCCAAACGAAAGTGCGCTCACGGTTAAAGAAATACACACTGAAAACGTACCGGACGAAGACATTCAAATCCTAAAAGAACAGTTGGAAACCTGTCCATTCATAACAGGGCTTTGTCTGGATTTATCCGGTCCGGTTTCCCGGGGTCCGGTGCTGTCTCATTTCAAAAATCAGGAGCAAATGCGCAATATAGTAATTGATGATTTACAGCGGGCTCTTAGCATCGTGTTATACCATAAAGAATATTTATTGGGATACATTATATTGTGGCGTAAATCTGACATTGAGAATTTTAACACCAGAGATATGTGCGTCCTGGGGACCCTCAGAAACCATATATCATTGCAGCTGTACAAGCTGCTGCAAAAAAGCTCAAAAACCTTGGACGGAAAGTTTGAGTTGGAGAGGGCTTTGTTAAAGTATGAATTATCCAAACGAGAGCTTGAGGTACTGTACTATATCTGTGAGGGATACAGTGATACACAAATTTGCGAAACACTTTTTGTTTCAACCTCCACTTTTAAAAAGCATCTCAATCATATATACGAAAAAATGAAGGTAAACAACAGAATCAGGCTGATTAAGCTGGTAGAACACGAAAAAAAATCAGATAAATAAAGAACCTGCAGCAGTATATTGATACGATGCAGGTTCTTATCATTATATGGTAATTCCGGTAATTCCCAGGAACATATACAGGTATGTTCTACAGCTTTCAACAAAAAGTGGAACATAAATAGACCCTAAGTACAATTTACTTATTATTCCCCCATGCTGTATTCTATATTTACATGATAGTCTATAGATAGGAGGAATTCACAATGTCTGAAGTAAAGAAACTAAAGTTCTTTTCTGGCGGTTCCTTTATAGAATCGAAAACCCAGAATTATTTGGATGCATATGATCCCAGCACGGGCGCGGTCATCGCCAAGGTACCGTGCTGCACCGAGGCCGAGGTAGAGAGTACCATTGCAGCGGCAAAGTCCGCTTACCCGTTATGGTCTGCAACTCCAGTTGTAAAAAGAGTTCAAGTTCTATACAAACTGCGCGATCTTCTGCACGAACACCTCGACGAGCTCACCTACCTGGTGGCCCAGGAAAACGGAAAAGCATGGTCTGAGGCCCAGGGTGACGTGCTGAAAGCCATTGAAGGAACCGAAAACGCCATAACAGCCCCTGCAATTATGATGGGTGAGAGCCTTAAGGATACCTCCAAAGGCTTTGATACCGTGCTGTACCGGGAGTCATTAGGGGTATTTGCCGGCATCATTCCATTTAACTTCCCTGCAATGATCCCGATGGGCTGGATGGCTCCTATGTGCATTGCCACCGGAAATACAATCGTCATGAAGGCTGCAACGTTCACGCCCCAGAGCGCGCTGCGTATCGCCGAGCTCTACAAAGAGGCCGGCCTCCCTGACGGCGTACTGAACATTGTCACCTGCTCCCGCAAGGAGGCCGAGATATTCCTTAACCATCCGGATATCAAAGGCGTCAGCTTTGTTGGCTCCACAAAGGTGGGACTGCACATCTACTCAACAGCAGCCAAGAACGGCAAGCGGGTCCAGGCACTGTGCGAGGCTAAGAATCATGCATTGGTTCTGGAGGACGCGCCCATTAAGCGTACTGCAGCAGGCATTATCAATGCTGCCTTTGGCTGTGCCGGTGAACGCTGCATGGCACTGCCCGTGGTTGTTGTTCAGGAATCCATAGCTGACAATCTTGTGGCCGAGATTGTATCCCAGGCAAAGAACCTGCAGGTAGGCCCCGCTTATGACAAGTCCACAGCCCTGGGACCTGTCATAAATGCTGACCATCAAAAGTGGGTGGAGGATTGCATCCAAAAAGGAATCGATGAAGGTGCGAAGCTGGTACTTGATGGCCGCGGCTGCAAAGTCCCCGGCTATGAAAATGGCTTCTATGTAGGCCCTACCATATTTGATCATGTAACGCCGGACATGTCCATTGGAGATTTTGAAATATTCGGGCCGGTGCTGTGCATCAAGCGTGTCAAGAATTTCGAAGAAGGCATTACCTTGATGAATAAAAACAAATTTGCTAACGGATCTGTTATCTTTACAGGATCCGGCTATTATGCCAGAGAGTTCGCCCGGCGGACCGACGGCGGTATGGTGGGAGTCAATGTGGGGATTCCGGTACCTATCGGCTTTTTCCCATTTGCGGGACACAAAAACTCCTTCTTTGGCGATCTTCATTGCCTGGGCAAGGATGGCATGCGGTTCTACACCGAATCCAAGGTCGTTACCACACGGTGGTTTGATGAGGAGGAATCCCAAAAAGAGAAGGTTTCCACTTGGGATGGTACGATTTAAGTAAATAAAAGAAAGGGTAAACGGTACCCCTTGCCAAGAACGATAAAAATGAAAGAGCCGATCCGGGTTTTGCCTGAATCGGCTTTTTCAATATGGTTTATTCAATTACTTCACAGCAGCAATGGGTATAATACACGTTACCCGGACTTTTGAGTAAATATGCAGATATTTCCGTATCTTATGTAGTTAAACCGAACTTCTCCTCCATAAACGCTCTGAGCTGATCTACGGTCTCCCCTGCATCAAGCCCGGTTTCATCCATGGTTATGTCCGCATATTTCTTATAATAAGGGATCCGTTCGTCATACAAGTCCTTTAATGTCATACCATCTTTTAATACCACACCGCGGTCCACCAGGTTTCCCAGCCGCTCCTTCACATCTTCATAACTGAGCTTTAAATAAACCACAATGCTGATTTCTTTTAAATGCTCCATGGCCTCTTTTCCATATATCACACTTCCACCGGGAGCAATGACGCTGTGATGGACATCCAGACCGGCATTGATCCGGTTCTCCACCTTAAGAAATCCCTCCTGGCCCTCCTCTGCTATGATTTCCTTTAAAAGGCGCCCTTCCTGTTCCTGGATAATGATGTCCACGTCTACAAAAGAGTATCCCAGGCGTTTTGCTAACAGGACCCCCACCGTACTCTTACCGGAAGCCGGCATTCCGATCAGTGTAATGTTGTCAAGTTTATTCATCATTTGTTTTTCCTCCTGCCCGCCGGCTTCTTCTCTGTTTTTCTTACAGAATAGCCAAAGCTGCCAAGCTTTTTCCCCAGTTCAAAATATTCTCCATGGGAATAGGCTACCAGGCCTGCCTGATTTAAATGGAATTTTTCTTTCTCATCCATATACCGGCTGTCCACAGTCACCCCGATCACCTCAGCTAAAAACAGATCATGGCTTCCCAAGTGCTTTATTTCCAACACTCTGCAGGCTAAATTCACAGGACTTTCTTCTATACCAGGCGCTTTGATATGCTTCAATGCACAAGGTGTCAGATTCATTTCCGTAAATTTATCCACGTCCCTGCCAGACTTCACCCCGCAATAATCTGCAGCGCGCACCAGATCCTTTGTAACCAGATTCACCGCGAATTCTTCTGTTTCTTTTATGATATCGTAGGAATACCGTTCCGGGCGAATGGATATGGAAAGCATGGCCGGGGATGAGCATATGGTCCCGGCCCATGCAACGGTTATAATATTGGGTGTTTCCCCTTCTCTCCGGCAGCTCACCATTACTGCCGGAACCGGATAGAGCATATTTCCCGGCTTCCATGTGACCTTGCGTGCTGCCGCAGGCTTTTTATTCTCGTTGGACTCCTGCTTCTTCATCTTATCCGGCCTCCCCTATTCCTGAACCGCCAGCATGATACCAGGGATCAGCTGCTTCTTTCTAGACACCACGCCGGGCAGGCTTACGATATGATCTTTCGCATTGGGATCATCTTCCTCCGCGCGAAAGGCTCCTGCGATCATCTGTTTCGCTCCCTGGCCCTCACACAGCAGCTCTGTGGATTCCGTAAGAATGTTGGTAAGCATAAAGAACATCATGTCCACGCCATGCTCTTCCCTGGCTTTTTTCATGTAAGGAAGCATCCGGTCTTTTAATTCATCCAGCTCATCGGAATTAAGGGAACTGATCTGTCCGACACCAAAGGCTGCCTTTCCAACGGTAAACTTTTTGAAATCCTGATAAAAAATCTCTCCATCCGTCTTTCCCTTTAAGTTACTTCCTGCCGCAAACATGGAGGAGGCATATTTTTCCACCTGGATTCCCGCGATGTCGGCAAGGGTAAGGGCCGCCTGTTTATCCGACGCCGTACAGGTAGGCGAACGGAATAAAAGGGTATCGGAAATAATGGCGCTGCATAACAATCCGGCAATTTGCGGCTCTATCTTAATATTATTTTCCTGATACATCTGGTATACGATGGTTGCCGTACAGCCCACCGGCTGGTTTCGGAAAAACACCGGCGCAATGGTCTCCACGGTCCCAAGCCGGTGATGGTCAATGATTTCCAGTATCTCCGCACTTTCCATTCCTTCCACCGCCTGGGATCTTTCGTTGTGGTCCACCAGGATCAGGCGCTTTCCCTTTGCGCCTAATAAGTTCCGGCGGGAAATCATTCCTTTGTATTTTCCATTCTTATCAAGAACCGGGAAATCCCGGTGGCGCTTGCTCGCCATGACTTCTTTTATGTCATCGATGTAATCTTCCACTTCAAAGGTGATCAGTCCCTCGGTCTTCATGAAATAACTGATGGGCATGCTCTGGTTTACAAGACGGGCTGCCGTATAAGTATCGTAAGGGGTCGTCATAACCGTACAGCCCCGCTCCTGTGCCAGCTTTTTGATCGTCATGGATACCGCTGCTCCCTCGCAGACAATGATGCAGGCCGCTTCCATCTCAATGGCACAAAGCTGGGATTCATAACGGTTTCCCAATATCACCAGATCACCCTTTGAAATGTAATATTCCATCATATCCGGATTGGCCGCAGCTATGAGAACCTTACCGTTATTAAAATATTCGTTCTTGTCACCGACCACCATGCCCCCTTCCAGGGTCTCCGCGATATTGGCATACTGGGTATTTGCCTTTGATAAAATGCTGCTGTCATATACATTCATATAGGACTTTGCGATGTCACCTACCGTGATCAGCCCTTCCAGCATCCCATCCTCGGTAACAGCCGGTATGGTTACAACATTTGCTTCCTGCATAAGGTTCCAGGCCTTTTTCAAGGACAGGTTTTTCTTAACGCCCTTTGTCTCACGGATCTCAATATCACGAACCTGGGTTTTTACGTTCTCCACAAACTCCGGTGCTTCTATTCCGAAATAGTTGAGAACAAATTGTGTTTCCTCATTGACGTGGCCCGCCCGGCCCGGCTGATAATCGTCTCCTGTCAGTATCCTCTTTAAGTTCGCATAACAGACCGCTGAGCAGATGGAATCCGTATCCGGATTTTTGTGGCCTATTACTATGGTTTTTCTATTTATACTGTTCTGTCCCATGCCTTCCTCCCTTTTTTCATAATATGTTTACAGGTCGTTCATATTCTGTTCATATGTGTTTTTTATACTAAATGTATATAAAATCAATGAGTCAAATTGATTAAATCGTCAAATTGCACATAGATTTTTCATAATTGCCCCGGTTGCCCGTCAGCTGGGGTCTCCTCATTTAATAAGTTTTTTCCTTAGAGAAGTATCCCCATTATATCATAATTTAGTAAATTGTAAATAAGTGAAAATCGGAGGAACGGCCAGGAACCGTTCAGTTAAACCAAAAATCCGGTATGGGCATTCTGGAAAATTTTCTCTAATTTAGTATTTCCCAGGCACATCTCCTGCGTTCGGCGCAGACTTTTTTACCGGTTCCTGCTCCTGATCACTCCGGGAAGCAGCATTTATATAAGAAACCGCGTTTTTATCTGAAAGCTTAAACCTTGAAACCTCTTCCCGCAATGTCTGTGCCTGCGCCGCTAACTCCTCACTGGAAGCAGAGCTTTCTTCCGCTGTGGCTGCATTCGTCTGTACGACTGCAGATACCTGCGACAACCCCAGATTGATCTCCATGATTGCATCGGTCTGTTCTAGGGAAGCCGACTCTATTTCTTTGATTGCCTGGCCAACCATTGACGCCTTTTCCGCAACATCCTCTAAAAGCCGCAGGGTTTCATTCGCAAACTTTTCCCCTTCGGTCACAGTTGCGGTTGATTTTTCAATTAAGTCCGCTGTTTGTTTTGCAGCCTCAGCAGATTTGGCCGCCAGATTTCTTACTTCATCAGCAACCACAGCAAACCCCTTCCCTGCTTCTCCGGCACGGGCGGCCTCCACGGCAGCGTTTAATGCAAGGATATTTGTCTGGAAGGCGATGTCTTCCACAAGCTTCGTAACCTTGGAGATTTCTTCTGAGGACTGGCTGATTTCCTTCATTGCATGATTGAGACTCCTCATTCGCCCGTTACTCTCATTTACACCGGCTCCAGCCTTTTCCACATACTCTGTCGCCTGGCGTACGGCGGCAGTATTCCTTTCCGCCTTCTGAGTCACGCTCTGGACTGAAGAGGTTAATTCCTCTATGGTAGCAGCCTGCTCCGTCGCACCGGATGCAAGAGCCTGTGAAGCGTCGGAAACCTGTCCCGCACCGGAATTGACCTGCTCGGAGGCGGTGTGGATAACCAGCATTGTATTATTGAGTGCAGCTGCAGTATTGATTAATGCCTGCTTTATGGCAGCAAAATCCCCTGCATAATCTAAATCGACCATAATGCGCATATCTCCATGTGACAGCGAAGTGAGCTTGGCGCTTATATCTTCAATATAAGAAATAAGCCCTGCATTTGTAGTCCGGATGCTCTCTGCCATACTGCCCAGTTCATCCTGGCTCTCATAGAGGACGCGTGTATGTAAGTTCCCCTTTGCCATCTCTTTGTATACCGCTTCAATTTCTCTAACCGGAATAAGAATAGCTCTTGTGAGTACAAAAACGACACCAACGGTAAACAATACAGAGAAAGCCAGGGCTAAAAGCAATATGATCCATGCCTGTGAAATAATACTTCTGGCTGTTTCCTTTTGTTCCACCTCTTTCTGTCCGCCAAAGGCATTCATATCCTCCATAAGCGTTGCGATCTGGCTAAATGGCGGCAAAAACTCATTTTGAAATACATCAAAAGCAGCTTTTGTATCTTTATTCGATGGATCTTTAATCAGCTCAAGAATTTTATTGCGTGCATTTTCCGCTTCTGTCACATACTGCCTGACCTGTGCAATATTATTGTCATTTGCCTGACTGCGCTGGTGGGCGGCGAACTCCTCTAAATTCGTCATGAAATTCTCAGCACTCTTCCCCGATAAATCGAGAGAAGATTGATAGTCCTCCCCGGATTCTTTTTCAAGAATCACCATCAGCAAATAGCGCTGTACAGAAACCATTTCCCGCTGTGCCGTTAAATTGTAAGTGGTAAGAGGATAGGTATATTTAGAATACAATTCTACCTGGTTCTCAATGCTGGATATGCTCCAGGCTGATGTTCCCATGGATATCAGCAGCAGTATCAGCACAACTCCAAAACCGGCCGTCAGCTTCCATTGAACCGGCAGTCCTTTAAGTAAAACCCTTAAACCTTTTTTTCTTTCCATCATATGTATCTCCCATTTATGTTTTTATAATAAAACCATAGCATTATGTCACAGCAAAGAAAAATCCGGGGTTTTCGCCTTGGATACCCAATTTTGCTCTATTCATTCTTTTTCAAATATTCCTCTAAAAACATGTCTGACGCCGCTTCAACGTTATCACATAACATATTTATGTCATCTGCCGTTGCATTGTCCATATGAATACCAAGACTCACCGCTACCGGCTCCCCTGTGGCCTTACAAAGCTTTTTTGCAATCTTTTGGGCTAATTCCACATCTTTGTGGCCGGGCACTGTCATTGTCCACAAATCACAGCCCGACAATACCCGTCCATGCAGCTTCACGCCGGGTGATGCCAATGCCACGCCTCCGACATGGGGCCTGTCGCCTCCCTTTATAAATACGGCGAGCCCGGCACCATTTGTATCGTGCACACTGACATTAACAATGTGTCTTCCTGTTCCACAGGTCTTGCATATCATAATTAAATATCCTTTCTTAAACCTCCGGTCTGTCAATTAACACCGTTCCACGGAACAAAACTTTTATGATCAAGACCAAACTGCATCAGTATTTTCCCCACAACATGATTGATTTGGTCATCGAGAGATCGAGGCCCATTGTAAAACGTTAACATAGGCGGTATAATCGTACAGCCCAGATCAGCGGCTGCCAGCATATTGTGAAGGTGTACTTTGCTAAACGGCATTTCCCTGGCAGAAAGAACAACCTTTCGGTTTTCTTTGATGCAGACATCTGCGGCACGTACCAGCAGGTTATCCGTATATCCGCTCACAATCCCAGCCAGAGTCTTCATGCTGCACGGTAAGATTATCATACCGTCAGTCTTATAGGAACCGCTGGAAATTGCCGCTGCAAGGTTATGTACATCATAATATCTGTCTGCCTGGTCAAGCAGCAGCTGGTAAGGAAGATCCGTTTCCAGCTCCCAGTTCCTTTTCCCGCAGTCTGTCACCACCAGATGTGTTTCACAATCCTCAATATCCTTTAACGCTTTAAGCAAATAGTAGCTCATGATTACACCGGTAGCACCGGAAACTCCAACAATTATTCGCATCGTCAGCACCTCACCTATGATATAGTGACTACTTTTCCGGACAAAAATTATTTATCCAGCGGAGGAACAGGCGGAATCACCGGAAGATTGTCAATCTGCTCTTTTGTCAATTTAAATTTCTCATGAATATTAGGTGTTTCAGTGGAACGCCAGGAATAAAAACAATCCATGCATTCATAAACTTCCCAGACATTGCCTACCGGTGAAGTAGCAATAACTTCAATTTTATTACTGTCACAGCGAGGACATTTCATAATTTAAAACTCCTTTCGCAATAAATTTTACATTTCGGCCATCAGCTTACGAATCAGCGCCTCATATTTCTCATAGCCTGCAGGCGGCTCAAGCAGTTCGGCTTCACGGGGATTCGGCTCCGGATCCTTCGGGGTAGTTGCATCGATTATAAGCTTCGAATGGATTCCGGCAGGATAGGAAGACGGATCAAGGGGCATTCCGGGGCAATTGGGAATGACCACAACATCCTTGTCAGGACGCACACGGGTTGTCAGAGCCCACATCACCTGAGGCAGATTGAACGGATCAACAAATTCATCGACAATAATAATAATTTTACTGTAGGAACCGCCATGAGGGGTAGAAAGCAAACGGAACGCAACTTCCTTGCCGAAACCGCCAAAACGCACCTTTGTCGATATAATACAACCGATCCCATGTGTATACATGGCATTGACTGCCTGAACTTCCGGCAGATCGCGCTTAATCTGCTGATAAAGGGGAACAGAAGTATTCAGTGCTATTAAAAAATCGATTTCCGTCCATGGAATACCGAGGTACAGATTTTCAAAAATTGGATTGGTACGGTGTGTAATATGTGTAATTGTTATGACACACTGACGCCGGGACCCGGAATAGGAACCCGGAAACTCACCGAACGGCCCTTCCACTTCACGGACACGAGGCTCAATGTATCCTTCAAGAACAACTTCGGAACCTGCAGGAACATATAGATTATCAAACAGATCGGACTTTACAATCCGGGTTGGAACTCCATCCTGCAAAGCGCCGACAAACTCATATTCGTTCTGTGTGTACATGACCGGCGTAGATGCCATGTAAGTAACCAGCGGACTATTGCCGACGGTGATACAGATCGGAACTTTTTCATTTTTCCGTTCAGCAGCTTCAAGCTGAACCGCTATATCATGAAACGCGAGCGCCTGAATGCCGACACGGTTTCTGCCTTTGACCTGAATACGGTAAGTACCTACATTCAGCTTGTCAAAATTCTCCGGTTCGGTTGGATCAGCCGTAATAATGGAAGCCTTTGAGAGAAAGAAGCCGCCATCCTGCTCATTGATCCGGTAAAGAGGAAGAATGTCGAAAAGGTTGATCTCATCCGGATTATCGATGGTGTTTTCCTTACAGGGAGCCTGTTCTCTTGATAAAATTTCAGGCTTAACAGGATATTTATCCCAACGGCGGTTAATTTCATGAAATTGTTCTTTGGTAGATGCTGTTTTGGGCATGCCAAGCATCAGGGCATGATTCGCCCATGACCCATGTACGTTTGTTACGACGCTGTAAGGATATCCCTTGATGTTTTCAAATAATACCGCAGGTCCATTCTCCAGGTTTGCCGCTGCTCTTCCTGCCGCCGCAATATCGGGTTCAGGATCAACCTCATCCTTAATTCGAACTAACTGACCGTTTTCTTCCAGGGTGGTAAGGAAACTGCGCAAATCCTGATAAACTTTTGCCATAAATTTTCCTCCTGATCTTAATATTTTACTTGCGGTTGGTTCTTATTTTCTTTCCAACCTGCCTAGATTTTAAACATTTTAGATTATAAACAATTACAAAATTCGTGGCAATTCTAAATAGAACGGAATGCATATTCCAAAACAGAATTTCAAAAAAGTGCCTAATTAAGTTATTTTCCTATAATTATTTCAAAATTTTAATCAAAATCATTAATAAATGGATATTTTCAATATATTATAATGTAAGTATTTGTCATATTTTGTCGAATCTGATATTTTATATGTATTCTAAAACGTCAATGGTAAATAGTTAAAAATATATTCTACTTCAAATCATTCTGTATTATAATGGCTTTAATTATAAAAACTCCATTTCAAATGAAATATTTCGTATACCATCAATGATTTATTACAAAATAATTAAGAAAAAAAGATCAGAGGAACTTTTTTCATAATATAAATACACATAAGCAAAAAAGGGGGACAATGATCATGACCAAATGGATTGATGATTTTCTGGCTTTAGCAGAGTATAAGAATTTCTCTACTGCAGCCGACAGCATCTATATATCACAATCTGCTTTATCAAAACATATAAAGGCTATTGAATGCGAGCTTGGTGTGCCATTGTTTATCAGAACCAATACAAAAGCAGAACTCACTGATGCAGGAAATGTATACCTTGAATATGCACTGAACATTCGCAAATTCACCCACGAATTACGCTATAAATTGGACAAAGTCGGCATATCATCCTACATACTCCATTTATCTATAGGTACTATTCCATGTCTGGCAGAAAGCGGAATTATGAAATCTTTAATCCATTTTCAGGAAAAATGCAGTAATTATTCCATAGAAATCCTTGAATCTGATCAAAGTCAGCTGCTTAAACAGCTTTCCCAAAAAGAAATTGATGTTGCCATCTGCCGCCTGGATTTACTTTCCGATGCAGAGTATGAAACAGTCTCACTTGTAACAGATGAGATGGTTCTTATATGCAACAAGGATATGTTCCCCTTTGAACAAGGCAGTGAAATCGACTTGTCTGCCTTCCAATTGAAAGATATTTACACAATCGCAAAAGAATCCGATATTTTCAGGTTAACGAAAAAGCAATTAAATGACATTGGTTTTAAAGGTGATCTGGCAGGAACTTTCCCAAGACATATGATGATATACTCACTTTTAACGCAAAAAGGCGGCTGTGCCATCCTGCCCAAGCAGCTCGCAAATCTTCAGATGTTTCCTCAACTGACTTACTATCGCATAAGAAATGCCGTAAAAACACAAATTGGCCTTGTTAAACTTTCTCCAGGTAATGAAAATCCTCAATTATACGAAAAGGCCAATGTATTGTTTGACTTTTTAAGAAATCAGAGCACCTAATAAATGATAAATAAGTATTTACGGCATAAAAAATGAGCCTTGATTGGTCTTAAAGGCCATTTCAAAGCTCATTTTTATGCCGTAAATACTATTCTGCTCACAGCTAATCCAGGATCAACCTCGCAGCTCCGTAAATTCCCGCATCATTGCCTAAAGTTGCTAAGACAATTTTACTCTTATTCTTGGAAATCGGAGTAAATTTGTCGTAATGTTTATAAAT
Organism: Clostridium sp. Marseille-P2415; assembly: GCF_900155545.1. Taxonomy (GTDB): domain Bacteria; phylum Bacillota; class Clostridia; order Lachnospirales; family Lachnospiraceae; genus Lacrimispora. The sequence goes on along the minus strand of NZ_LT732526.1, from coordinate 3,719,583 downwards.
TATATCAATAAGGAACTCACCGGCTTTTGAGACGCCGCCGCCGATGATGAAAACCTCCGGATCGGTTACCATGGAAATGTGGGCAAGTGCCAGGCCCAGATAATGGCCCACGGTCTCCATTACCATGCCGGCCAGTTCATCCCCTTCCTTGGCCGCATCCAGCACATCCTTTGCGGTCACGTTATCCCCAAATGTTCTGAGAACCGATGGCGTATCCATGGCAGCCATCTTTCTTCTGGCTTCTCTTGCGATGCCGGTGGCACTGGAGATCTGCTCCACACAGCCAACGCCGCCGCAATTACAGGTCTCAGTTTCGTCATCCCGGATATGGATGTGTCCGATCTCCCCAGCCAGTCCATGCTTTCCGGCAACGATCTTCTGGTCAATGATCACGCCTCCGCCTACGCCTGTGCCCAGGGTGACCATGACAATGTCGTCATAGCCTTTCCCGCCTCCCTGCCACATTTCGCCAAGAGCCGCTACGTTGGCATCATTGCCGCTTGTCACCGGCAGCCCGTGAAGCTTTTCACTCAGCTCCCTTTCCGGATACACGTCACGCCAGCCTAAATTCACACAGACCTCCACATACCCATTAGGCATAACCGGCCCTGGAACTCCCATGCCGACTCCCTGTATCTCCCCCAGCGGAATGTCAAGCTCCGCCATAGTTTTTATTATGGAAGCGGAAACATCGTCTATGATGTACTTCCCACCCTCTTCCTTTCTGGTGGGCACCTCCCATTTATGAAGGAGTTCCCCCGTCACTTCAAACAGGCCGATCTTTACGGATGTTCCGCCGACGTCAACGCCAACACATTTCATTCCCATTTCTGAATACGCTCCTTTTTACTTTTGTATCATGATGTCAGGCACAGATTATAAGGATCTCGCAACTTCTGCCACATGTTCCGCCGTAAATCCAAAATGCTTGAATAACTGATCAGCAGGACCGCTGGCACCAAAACCGGTCATGGTGACATAAGCCCCGTCAAGGCCTACATATTTACCCCAGCCAAAATCACTCAACGCTTCCACAGCCACACGCTTGCGGACTTCCTTTGGAAGTACTGTTTCCTTATATTCCTCTGTCTGCTCTTCAAACAAGTCCATACAGGGCATGGATACGATCCGTACCTTCCTGTCAGAAAGGAGCTTTTTCGCCTCTGCTGCCAGCTCAACCTCCGAACCGCTTGCAATGAGGATCAGATCCGGTGTGCCTTCACAGTCATCGATCACATAGCCGCCCTTTAATGCCTCCTTGCTGCTGCCCGGCATAGGAGTTAAATTCTGTCTTGTAAGAACAAGGGCAGTAGGAGTCTTCCTGGAAGTCAGTGCAGAATACCAGGCTGCTTCTGTCTCTGTCTCATCACAGGGACGGAACACATGGAAATTCGGCATTGCTCTTAACATGGCAAGCTGTTCAATGGGCTCATGAGTCGGCCCGTCTTCTCCAACACCGATGCTGTCATGCGTGAACACAAAGGTCAACGGAACTCCCATCAGAGCGGACAGACGTGCCATTGGCTTTGTATAATCACTGAATACGAAGAAGGTGGCTATATAGGTGCGAAGGCCGCCGTGAAGCATCATTCCGTTGCCGATCGCGGTCATTCCAAGCTCCCGGACGCCGAAGTGCATGTTGCGGCCCTTCCTGTTGTCCTTTGAAAAGTCACCCATATCGGACATATTGGTCTTATTGGAAGGAGCCAGGTCCGCAGAACCGCCGATCAGATTCGGCATATGATTTTTTATGCGGTTTAACACCTGTCCGGATAAATTTCTGGTCGCATCTGCCTTTTCGGGCTTTTTCCAGAAATCAGCGCATTTTTCAATGGCTTTTTCTCCTGCATCCGGATCATGGTATGCATTCCACAGCTCTTCCATCTCCGGATACTCCTGGCAGTATGCGGCAAACATCACATTCCATGCGGCCTCAGTCTCTGCCTTCTCCTCTGCGATCTTTCTGTAATGGCTGTATACCTCTTCCGGTACATAGAACGGCTCCATAGACGGCCAGCCAAGGTTTTCCTTTAATGCCGTGATATTGTCGGCTCCCAGAGGCTCCCCATGGGCACTGGCTTTTCCCTGCTTGGCAGGACAGCCGTAACCGATCTGGGTCCTGATGGTAATAAAGGATGGATGCACGGTATCGGCTTTTGCTTCCTCAATGGCATTGCCAATGGCTTCCAGATCGTTTCCGTCCTCAACGGTAATAATCTGGAAACCAAACGCTTCCATACGCTTCCGGACATTCTCTGTAAATGCGATATCCGTACTTCCTTCAATGGAAATCTGGTTGGAATCATATAAAACGATTAATTTGCCAAGACCAAGAGTCCCTGCCAGGGAAAATACCTCAGAAGAAATCCCCTCCATCATGCAGCCATCTCCGCCCAGTACATAGGTGTAATGGTCGACCACCGGATAGTTTTCCTTGTTGAATACGGAAGCCAGATGGCTCTCGGCAACGGCCATACCCACTGCCATACCCATACCCGCTCCCAGAGGGCCTGTGGTTGCCTCTATGCCGACGGTATGTCCATATTCCGGATGTCCCGGAGTTTTAGAACCAAACTGGCGGAAATTCATCAGATCCTCTTTTGATAAATCCCCATATCCAAATAAATGGAGCAGGGAATACAAAAGCATGGAGCCATGGCCTCCGGATAGGATAAAACGGTCCCGGTTTGCCCAGTTTGGATCTGCCGGATTGTGGTTCATATGGTTCGCCCATAATTCATAAGCGGCTGACGCACAGCCTAACGGAAGTCCCGGATGTCCGGAATTTGCCTTCTGGATGGCATCTGCAGAAAGGATGCGGATCGCGTTAATTGACATGGTATCGACATTGCTCATTGGTATTGTCCTCCTATTTGTAATCTTATTTCTTTCATGTTCTGGGGGCCGGTAACGATCAGAGTATTGGGAAATCTTCCGTTCCGGATCTTGGATATCGGGAAATCAAATGTCCCGGAAAACTTAAGTCTGCCGGACATATTATAGACTCTGCAGGAATCTTCATTATACAAAATAACGCGGTCTCCGTCAATATCGGCATGGGTATACTGGTATTGGAAACCCCTGGAAAATGCAAGCCTGCCGTCCGGCTTGTAGACATCAAGACGGTACGGATTTTCCCCTTCCGGATTGTCCACAATTAACCCGACATATTTATCGGAATGAAACACACTCTTTATTTCTTCCTCCACGGCAACCTGCTTGACCAGCTCCGGAGAAAGCGCATTCTTCGTGGAATAGAACGAAACACTGTTATCCGCAAAGGCACAGGAATAGGTATCGTCAAGAAACGCAACCTGCGCAACGAGAGAAGACTCATAAGGCTCATCAAACCCTCCTACCAGCCTGTCCGGAATGCTCTTACCGATTTCCGCAAAATTGTGGAACGCTACTCTGCCATTTAAAGCCCCGTTTTTCAAATACGCGTAAGCCCCGATTAACTGGGTCCCATCCGGGGATAAGCTGATATCCACAGGATAGCCGGAATCGCCGCCTAAAAGTGCTTTGATCTTCACATCCAGAGCGCTGCCATCCCGTTTAAAGAAGTAAACATAATTCGACGTGGAGTCCTCTAAAATCGCGGCAACCACACCGTGGGCGGATACCGTTGCCTTTACGATCGGAAGCACCGTAGTTGCAACACCTGTATTCCCCGACTTGTCAAAGATATAGATGGAATTCCCCTGCTGGTCCGCAATGGCTGCATAATCTCCGTTGACACTTGCTACAGGAGAGTTCATCTCATAGCTTTGTATCCATACCTCTTCGCCCTTGGAATCCAGATAGGAGGCGCCGTCTTTGCTGTATTTTAACACATTGGAACCAAAATCCTGATAGCCCACATAGCTGCCCTCATTCATTTCCTTTTCCCATACCACACCATATCCGGTATAATGATAGAGCTGAAAATACTCATATGCGCCAATGGCTCCTGCCACAAGTACCAAAAACAGCACCAGAAATATTTTAAACCGTTTATTCCTCACCTTGATGCGGGCCTTTTTTATGATTTCTTCGCTGTTTTCTTCCTTTTGCGGAGAGGCTGGGACGATCTGCCGCCGCAGCTGGTTTTTTTTAATCTCTCTGTTCATAGAGTTCATATCACTCATGCAGTTTTCTCCTAAAAATGCCCATATATAGTTGTAGTATACATCATTTTAGGAAGAAACGCATTACTTTTTTCTACGGAAGGCGTAATTTTTGGCCCGAAACGATCTTATTTTCATCCTCTAACCCGTTGAGTTCACAAATTTCCTTTAATTTATCCACATTTTGGTATTCCGCAATGCAGATACCATACAGAGTCTCTCCCTCCTGTACCACATGGATGCGGGGGCTCCCGCTTACGGCTTCCGCAGTCTCCTGACCGGCTGATTGGGATTCCTTGGGCGCTGCAGCAGCATTTTCGCCTGCCGGTTCCGTCTGAACGGCGGCCTGAGTCTCCTGGCTTTTTGCTGTTTCCCGGGCCGGCTCTGTTTCCGCCTGGGAAGAAGCCGCCACAGCCGTTGATTCCGGCATGGTCTCAGACATGGTCTCCTTATTCACTGCCGTCGTAGGATAAACGCCTCCCTCCGCTTCTTCCACAACTACCCTGGATTCGCCTTTGCCTTCTTTTTCCGGGTTCTGCTTTCCGATCAGGAGCTGCTCCGCCTTAGCCGGGATTACAGACGCAATCACGCTCTCCATATCCCGCATTTTTTCATAATTGCTGAACATAACAATTCCGCCAGCTAATATGACGACTGACATGGCCATACACAGGCCCCGGAGAAGCCCGGTCGTTTGATGCTTGTCCGTTGCTTCTTCCTTATTCTCGTCCATCCGCTTGCGGAATTCTTCGATTACCTTATCATTTGTATCGATTTCGGTACGTTTTACATCCTTTCGCAGAACCATATAGTCCTGCATCATCTGGTTGCGCTCATAATAAATGCTATATCCCCGAAGCTTATAAAATCCATCCTCTGACGTTATGTAAATCGTTTCATCTCCGTCTGCCCCATTGGTTAAATACATCAGCTTGTTGGGACCTGCAAAATACTGGATATGTTGTTTCCAGTAATTAAGGGGACTTAAGTCATCTCCCGGCCTGCCGCATAAAAACCAGCCCTGGACAGACCGCTTCGGAAAAAGCTGTTCCATATTCTGATAGGCTTTTTTCCAGTCCAGCTCCGAAAATGTAATCTTCCGGCCGGCCTCCGTCACGTTCTCCATTTCCAAAGCTCCGTCAATGAAGATATATGGCGTTCCGTCATTCAGTTCCAGACTTCCTAACAGAAGACCGACCCGCAGTTCCTGTCCACCTGCAGGATACAGACGTTTTAAATAAGTATTTACATAATCTTCCACATATAATTTTACGATCTGATCCCGCTCCCCGATCTGCCTGATATTCTTGGGCAGCTTCGGGAGCGGATTGTATAATTCATCCATTGGCTCACCCCGCTATTCTTTTTAATCCAATGAATCATAGCATACAACAGGTGCAAAACGTGTCAAAGCAGGGAAGTGTTTTCCCATAACTTTTCGACAAGATAAATACTGCGGCTGATGCAGTCTGCCATGCGCATGACGACGGAAAGCCGGATGCTCTGCAGCATCAGAGGATCGTAATTTCCGCAGCTTCCTACGATTCCTGTTATAAAGATATCTCCCACGGCCCGCAGCTCCTTGCTGACGCCAAGGCCAGGCTTTAACGCTCCCTTTCCCAGAGTTACATAGCCGATGTGTTCAATATTTCCAACCGATGCATCCACTGCCACTACCACATGATTTGGGTAGCGCAGCTTTAAAATCGTCTGGTAAGTCTCTAAGTTCATGGCGTGGACCGGCCGTTCCAGGGTTCCCAGGATTTCTATGTGTTCCAGGCTTTCCTCCTTTAGCTTGTATCCGATCAAGGGCCCAAGGCTGTCTCCTGTAGAACGGTCGGTCCCGATGCACAAAAACAATACCCCCGCTGCTTTTCCGTTCTCCTGCTCCGTACATATCATATCATAAAGTCTGGAAGCAAAGTCCTCTGCTTCAAAGGTCTGTTTCGTATCATAATAAAAAACGTCCCGGTTTCCGCGGATCGTAATTCTTTCCCATAATTTCATAATATCCTGCCTTGCTGTCCTTATTTTCTCTGTTCTATTATAAGCCGTGATTTATGGAATTATTCACCACACAGTCCGGGAAAATTACGAAAAAAACAGGTGCAGGATAAACGCACTTTCATGCCTTCTTCCTGCACCTTATTTTTATTCCTTAAGACTCTTATAAAGGATCTCTGCTTCACTGATGGTAGAAGCTCTGCCCATTCGGATCATATCAGCAAGTTCATCAAGCTTTTCCGGAATCATGAATTCCTTTCCCACATAAGACGCATAATTATCATTAATAAACAGGGTCTGTTCCTTTACCCGGATTTCCGCCTCCCTTACATTTGCCGCCGCTTCTTCATAATCTTCTTTCAGCCGGTCAAGCCTTTCCCTGCTGTTACCGGCAATCTCATCGGCTATGATAGTCTTTGTCACCTTGTCAAAGGTATTTAAGGCCTCCTTTTTCTGATCAGCGATGTCCGCTAAGTCCTGTTCGGTCCGGGCAATCTCATCATCATATTTTTCCAGGTTATAAACGGCTTCGTCACGGTCCCGCTTAATATTCCGGGTAATAACCCGGATCTTCCTCTTATTGGACTTCATAAGGTCTCTGATGGACCTCCCATTTTTCAATACGTTCTGATGCCTTACCTTGGTCCGGTTATTAATGAGGATATAAAGACTTCCAAAGAAAAGGATGGTTGCAAAATATATCCCAATGAGGTGGTATAAGGACTTTACCGGAAGCAGCAGATAGATTCCGCAGGGAATCGCAAGAAAACACAGGAGTATGGTCACAAACAGCAGGAAGAATTCACTGATCCCGCTCGGAAAATACAGTGCATAATACCAGCCGCTTTTACAAAATCCCGGTACCCGGTCCTGTTGGAATGCTGCCTTCATCTTAAGCTTCAGCTCCCGGTTACTGCTCTTAAGCTCCTCCGTCTCCTCTTCGATCCGTTCCCTGATTCCCTGGCTTTTTGCCTTCTCCCGCTTATTTCTCATCCGTTTTAAGCGGTCCTGTTCCCTGGCTATTTCCCTGTCATAAGTATTGTTAATTTCTTCGATCCGCTTCTTTACCGTAAGGCTGATGGCATCTGTCACAGCCCTTCTTTCTGCATCCAGTTCCTTTTCCAGACGTTTTTCTTCAAGACGGAACCTTTCCAACAAACTCTTGCTTACAGATAATTCCTGGACGGCTCTGCACGCCTCTCCAAGAAAACCAACCTGATCTGATATGGGTTGCGCCATCTAAAGTCTTCCTCCTTCGGTTTTTCCTACAACGATTCTATCATATTTTTCATAGTTTTACAATGTCCGCCATATTCCTGCTTGCCTTTTTCCATTCATTAATGTTATAATCGTTGCATTATTATAACAGCTTTATACATCCGTTTATTTTAAGAAGGGAAAATCCATTTATGTTTCGCATGTGGGGAAAAATAATCAAAGACACCAGAATCGAGAAAGATACGGTCATCTGCATCTCTGACTACAGCCTGTCCAGAACTTCCATGGTCTTTCAGGCGCTGGATGATATGTGTTACCAGTTTGATCTGGGAAAGCCCATGTGGCTGGATGCCACCATCCATGAGTTTCAAAGGCATTCCAAAGCACGTTTTACGCAGGATAATTTTATTGAACACATTGAATTTGATTTTCTTGAAATTCAGGTCATTGAAGAATAAAGGAAGCGGCCCGAAACTAATACGTTTCCAACCGCTTCCTGCTAATATTTCAGCATGTAACAACCATATGTTTGTCTGCCTGTTGATTCTGCACCATACCGGCACCACTATAATCTCTTTAACAATTCCTCTCTTTCCTTTTCATACCCCGGCTTTCCAAGCAATGCGAACATGTTCTTCTTATAACTTTCCACACCTGGCTGGTTAAACGGATTCACGCCCAGGATATATCCGCTGACGCCGCATGCGTATTCAAAGAAGTAGAACAGCTGACCCAGACTGTATTCATCCTGCTTCGGAATCTTTACCATGAGATTCGGCACATCTCCGTCGGTATGGGCCAGAATGGTTCCGTTCATGGCGCTCTTGTTGACAAAGTCAACACTCTTTCCTGCCAGATAATTCATACCGTCGGTATCAATTTCTTCCTCCTTAAGAAGAATTTCTGCCGGTGATTCCTCTACATTCAGCACGGTTTCAAACATAATCCGGGCCCCATCCTGAATAAACTGTCCCATAGAGTGCAAGTCTGTGGTCAAATCCACTGCTGCCGGAAAAATACCCCTTCGGTCCTTTCCTTCGCTCTCTCCGAATAACTGCTTCCACCATTCGGAAACATAATGAAGGCTTGGCTCATAATTTGCCACGATCTCAACCGTTTTTCCTTTTCGAAGCAGGATGCTGCGCACAGCCGCATACCGGAGGGCGCCGTTTGATTCGTAAGGAGCTTCCAATGCTTCCTTTCTGGCTGCCTCGGCACCTTCCATCAATTTATCAATATCAGCGCCGGACACCGCAATCGGAAGAAGGCCGACCGCCGTAAGCACTGAGAAACGTCCTCCTACATCATCCGGAACCACAAAGGATTGATATCCTTCCTCATCAGCCAGATTCTTCAGCGCGCCCCTTGCCTTGTCCGTAGTGGCATAAATCCTCTTATTTGCCTCCTCACGGCCATATTTCTCAATCAGCATATCCTTAAATACCCGGAAAGCGATGGCCGGCTCTGTGGTCGTACCGGATTTCGATATAATATTAACGGAGAAATCTTTTCCTTCCAGCACATCCTTTAAGTCCTGGATGTATTTGCTGCTGATGCTGTTTCCAACGAAATAGATCTCCGGAGTTTTACGTTTTCCTTTTGGCAATACATTATAAAAGCTGTGGGATAAAAATTCTATGGCTGCCCTGGCACCAAGATAAGAGCCGCCGATACCTACTACAAGCAGTACGTCAGAATCATTTTGAATCTTCTCTGCTGCCACCTTTATTCCCTGGAATTCTTCCTTATCATATTCCACCGGAAGGTCGATCCAACCCAAGAAATCATTGCCTGCCCCGGATTTGTTCATCAGCACATCCCTTGCGCACATCACTGTGGCCTTCATATTCTCCATTTCTTCTGCTGATACAAAACCTGCTGCCCTGGAATAATCAAAAATTACATTTCCCATTGCTAATATTCTCCTTTTCCTTTTGTTTCAGGTTCCTGACTGCCTGTTTAGGAAAATTATATCATAGAATTCTTCTAATTGCGACATGATTTTCTTCTGCCTTCCAAATGTTCATGTCAGATACTCCTGGAGTATTTCGCCAATAAGCTTTAACTCATCAGGGCTTAAGTCTTTAAGCCAGTCCTCTCCCTTTCTGCTTCCTCTTCCTTTTTCCCGGCTGGCCGCAATCTGTTCCAGACTGCGCTTTAAATAATCTACATCACGCCTGGAACCTTTCATCTCCCCGGGCCCTTCCCCTCTTCCGGATACTTCTTCTATATCATCGGAAAACTCTTCCAACGGCTGCTTTTGAGAATGGGCCCTTAACGGCTTTTCCATGTGCTCGGCCCTTAACCGCTGCCTTACACTTCTCCTGTCCGCCTTCTTGTCCGGCTCCGGCTCATTTTCAGCTCCGTTTCTTGCTGATGACGGATAAATCGTCCTGATATTTTCACGGGTCTCCAAATGGGGCCCCGGTATTGCCTGCATTTCCTCCCTATCCTGATCCAACCGGTAAATGAGCGTATTCTCCAGATAATTGTCCAGCGCCGCAAACAGCTGCTGCCGCTTCTCTGAAATTCCTGCTCCGTGATCCACCAGAATGGTAAACAGCCCAGCCATGATTCCCACCGAACCATACAACACGATGTAATAAGGGTCCGTGCGGAACCAGTAAGAGGCAAATGCCGCCGCGCCCCCGGCCAGGAAGCACCAGAGCGTCATTTGATTGGAAAACATGTTCCAGCCATGGAGTGTTATCCCCATATATTTAAAATCATACATCTGCCGTTCCAGGTACGGCCTGACCTTTGGGATTCCCTGGTTTATCTGATATGTAGTTTCCGTCTTCTGCTTAAAAGCCCGAAGACCCTTGTTCTTGGTCAGTGACATGTTATCGGATTCTTTGATCAATCTTTTGTAGAGGTTACGTGTCAGCCATCTGGTGATAACGCCGACACCGCATAGGACTGCCAGCACGTATAGCGCTTTGCCTGTCTGTAAAAATTCCAGCATAATAATAGCTCCCCTTTCTTCCCGGCATCTCCGGGTGATAGGTTTATTATAATCACCCGAACTGCCTTTGGGAAGATGAGAGAGCCTAGAATCGTTCGTCAAATCCTGCCAGGATTCGATTCTCAACTTAATATGAATACCGTTCGGCCATAGCTAAAATAAGGTTCACGGAGTGCTTCACCGCCTTAGCTTCAAACTCGCTGTAGTCCATATTTGCGCTGTCATCCGCCTTATCTGAAATGGCTCGGATGATCAGAAACGGGATATGGTTTAAGTATGCCGCCTGTGCGATAGCCGCTCCCTCCATCTCCGTACAAAAGCCCCCGAATGTTTCCGAAATCCACTTCTTTTTAACCTTATCAGAAATAAACTGGTCCCCGGATACTACCCTTCCGGTAAAAATTCCAATCTCAGGATTTACCTCTCTGCAGCATTCGAAGGCCAGTTCCCGAAGCGTTTCATCGGCCGGGAAGGAGAATTCCTTCATCTGCGGGATCTGTCCTGCCGGATAGCCAAAGCCGGTTGCATCCATATCGTGATGCACCGTATCCGTAGACAGAACCACATCGCCGATGTTTATTTCATTTTTCAGGGAACCGGCGATTCCGGTATTGATGACTGCGGTTACATGATAATGGTCTGCCAGTATCTGGGTACAGACCGCAGCATTCACCTTTCCGATGCCGGAACGGACCACTACCGCTTCCTTTCCTTTTAATATTCCTCTATAAAAATCCATTGCTGCTATGGTTTCTACCGTTACATCCTGCATGGCTTTTTTAACTTCTGCCACTTCCACATCCATAGCTCCGATAATTCCTAACATCGTGTTCCTCCTTTTTCATGGTATTTGCTTTCTATTATAACGGTTCCCGGCCGGTTTGCAAAGAACTATTGACATCCCCTTATGGATTTCGCTATAATTTTAAGGTTCATTGAAATGAAGGTTTTATGAAGCGGAGGAATCAATGATGAAATTTAAAACACATGGCGTTTGTTCGCAGGAAATCAATTTTGATGTGGAAGACAACAGGCTGTCCCACGTTCAGTTCGTAGGAGGCTGCTCCGGCAATACCCAGGGCGTAGCCCGCCTGGTGGAAGGAATGGAAGTCGATGAAGCCATCCGGCGCCTGGAGGGGATCCGTTGCGGTTACCGGCCTACCTCCTGTCCGGACCAGCTTGCGGAAGCATTAAAGAAATACAAAGAAGGACTACAGTAAACAGAGCGCTGCAGAATGACGGAATCATCAAGCCATCCTGCAACGCTCTTTTTATGATTTTACGCTTCCCCGAATACCGCCTTATAATCAGCCTGGAACTTGGCAATTCCCTGAGCGGTCAGCGGATGATTTACCATTTGTTCCAATACCTTATATGGGACAGTGGCAATATCGGCACCCGCTTTTGCACAATCGGTTACATGAATGGGATTGCGGATGCTGGCAGCTATTATTTCCGTTTTAATATGGTTTATTTTAAAAATCTCGGTTATTTCCCCGATCAGGACAATGCCTTTCATGGAAATATCGTCGAGGCGGCCCAGAAACGGCGATACATAGGAAGCTCCCGCGCGTACGGCCAAAAGAGCCTGCGCAGCGGAAAATACCAGAGTTACATTGGTCTTAATACCTTCCCCGTTCAGTACCTTGACCGCCTTTAAACCCTCTATTGTCATTGGAATTTTAACCACCATATTGGGATGAATGGCAGCGATCTCCCTTCCTTCCCGGATCATACCTTCCGCATCAACGGTTGTTGCCTTAACCTCTCCGTTTATAGGTCCGTCAACGATGGCTGTGATTTCCTTTATAACCTCTTTAAAATCCCTTCCTTCCATAGCGATCAGGGAAGGATTGGTGGTAACGCCGCAGATGATCCCCATATCATTGGCTTTTCTGATGTCTTCTACATTGGCTGTATCAACAAAAAATTTCATGTTTTCCTCTTCTTCCTTTATGCAAGACTTCTTATCTTTGCAATCTGCTCTTGATCAAGCTGTAATATATCACTGTTTTCCATAGAAGTATTGGAATCTTCTATTAAAATCATTTTTGTATCTTTCTGGGTGATGGTATTATGCCACAGGGATGCCGGTATGTTAAATACCTTTCCTGGCACCATTTTAACAGCGCCGAATTCCAGGCCTTTCTCCGTTTCATTGGCATAAATAAGGGTGCATGCACCTTCTGTCAGCACAAAGAGTTCATCCGTTTTATTATGCCTTTCCAGACAGTCAATTCCAGTGACGTCATTGGCCGGTTTCCAGTTTTTGATGCCAACAGTCCATTTCTCATTTTCGTATACTCTCTGCATGCCTTCACCGGCAAATTCATAATCCGCAATATTCATTTTTATTTTGACCCTCCCTTTATTTTAACAGCTCTCTGCAGGTTTTTACTACATGTCCGGCGGTCAGTCCGTAAGCTTCAAAAAGCTGGTCCGGTTTTCCCGACTTTCCAAATTTATCCTGTATGCCCATGATTGCAAATCTTGCTCCTGCATGACCGGCCAGGACTTCTGCAACCGCAGAGCCAAGACCCCCGATCACGGAATGCTCCTCCAGCGTTACAATGCCTTTACAGGTTTCATTCATTTTTAAAATGATGTCTTTATCAATCGGTTTGATGGTATGCATATTCACAACAGAAGCATGGATGCCTTCCTTCTCAAGTTCTTCAGCAGCCTTTAATGCCTCAGGGATCATCAGACCGCAGGATATGATACAGACGTCATTCCCTTCTCTCATCACATTGGCTTTGCCTGGTATAAATGGTGTTTCCCGGGTTGTTATATCCTCGCAAACCGGTCTTGCCACCCGAATGTACACCGGTCCGTTTATTTCAGCTGCGGCCATCACGGCTTTCTCCGTTTCCGCCGGATCACAGGGAACAAAGATGGTCATATGAGGCATTTCCCTCATAAGAGCAATGTCTTCGAAGGACTGGTGGCTTCCTCCATCCTCTCCTACGGAAAGGCCGGAATGGGAAAAGCCGAACTTCACATTTGCATTGGTGTAGCAGATGGAATTACGGATCTGCTCATAGGCCCGCCCAGCCCCGAATAATGCGAAAGTACTGGCAAATGGTATGTATCCGGTATTTGCAAAGCCTGCTGCCGCGCACATCATGTTTGCTTCCGCAATTCCCATATTAAAGAAACGGTCCGGATACTCCTCTTTAAACATACAGGTCTGGGTGGCATGTGCCAGATCCGCATCCAGCACCACTACTTTCTCATTTTCTGCCCCTAATTTTACAAGGGATTCTCCATAAGCAACTCTCAGCGACTTTCCCATTTATCCTACCTCCTGCTCTTTCATTGCCTGGTCAAATTCTTCTGCATTCATGGGCTTTCCATGCCAGCCGTACTGGTTCTCCATATAGGAAACCCCTTTTCCTTTTATGGTATTGCAGCAGATAAATTTCGGCTTGCCTGATACCGGAGCCTTTAAAGCCTTTGTTATGGCATTGATATCATGTCCGTCAGCTTCCATGCACGCAAACCCGAATGCCTCAAATTTCTTAATAATATCTCCAAGGCCCATTACTTCCTCATTGCTTCCGTCAATCTGAAGCCTGTTATAATCCAGCATGAATGTGAGATTATCCAGCTTGTAATGGGCGGCCGCCATAGCTGCTTCCCATACAAGCCCTTCCTGGCATTCCCCATCACCCAGGACCGCATAAACCTTATAGGACGCTCCCGCGTGCTTCGCGGCAAGTGCCAGGCCCATTGCAAGGGATGCACCCTGCCCTAAAGAACCGGTATTCATATCTACTCCAGGTGTCTTTGTACAGTCCGGATGGCCCTGTAAGTGGCTGTCAATCTGCCTGAGCCCTGCCAGATCCTCCTTTGGGAAATACCCCAGGTCTGCAAGGACCGCATATAAAGCAGGGCATGCATGTCCTTTGCTTAATACCAGGCGGTCCCTGTCCGGTTTATCCGGATTCTTAGGGTCCACGTTCATTACTTCATAATAGAGCGCCATAAGCATCTCCACACAGGATAAGGATCCTCCTGGATGTCCTGACTGGCAGGCAAATAACATCTTAAGGATCTCTGCCCGCAATTCTTTTGCCTTCAAATCGTACTGCATAATTATTTTCCTCCTTATTAACGGCTTAACCTTTGACTGCTCCTGCTGTCAAGCCTTCCACTAATCGCTTCTGAGCGAAGAAGAACATGATACATACCGGTATAATGGTTATGATACCACCCGCAGTAAGCAGATCCCATTGAACCCCAAGCTGTCCGATCAGGCTCTTTAATGCTACCGGAATGGTACGTGTTTCTGTATTGGTAAACATCACGGCAAATGTATATTCATTCCATGATGTCATAAAGATGTAAACACCGGTAGCAACCAGGCAGGGCCCCAGAATCGGAAGAATGATCTTTACAAAAGCAGTACCTCTGTTGCAGCCGTCTACCAGAGCCGCTTCCTCTAACGACATGGGAAGGTCATTTAAGAACCCCAACAGCAGCCATACGGAAAACGGAATGGTAAATGTGGTATAAGATAAAACCAGAGAGGCCGGTGTGTACAGCAGCCCCATCTTACGCATAATGGAATACAGCGGGATCAGCAGCAATACCGTTGGGAACATATTGTTGCAGAGGAAGGTACACATCAGAATCTTTCTTCCGGTAAACTGGTATCTGGAAAAAGCATATGCCGCAAGGGTCGATGCCGTTAAAGATACCAGGGTTGTCATTGCGGCCACGATGAAGCTGTTCTTGATCGCAGCAAGGAAATTGACCGTTGTTGTAAAAAGCTTCCGGTAGGACTCAAACGTAACAGATCTCGGCCAGTATGTAACAACCATGCCGTAAAGTTCATCCCCGGGCTTTACAGACGTAATGAGCGTCCAATAAAACGGAAATAAGATAAAGAGAAGAATTACAATCAAAGGAAGGTAAACACACATAATCTTTTTTATGTCAACTTGTTTTTTCATCCTTACACCTCCTCTTTAAAATTCATTCTCAGATACGGAACCGCCGCAAATAACAGAAGTACTGCCAGCAATAATGCCATTGCCGATGCATAACCCAGATTCAGCGCATTTCCCTTATTGAAAATATAAACGCTGAGCGTCTGGGTAGAATAGGCCGGTCCGCCTTCTGTCATGTTAAAGATCACATCCACGGAATTGGCAACCCAGATGACGCGGAGCAGCGCCGTCACAAAAATCGTATTTTTAATTGACGGAATGGTTATATAAAATAACTTCTGCCAGGGCGATGCCCCGTCAATGTCAGAAGCCTCGTAAATATCAGCCGGCACTCCCTGTAAGGCTGCCAGAAGCATGAGTGCGAAAAACGGTATCCCCTGCCATATAATCGTGACAATGACACTTGGAAACGCGGTCGTCACCTGGGACAAAAACGGAATCTTATCCGTAATCAAATGAAACTTTAACAATAGATCGTTCAGCACGCCGAAGTTCCCGTCATAGATCCATCTCCACATCAATCCGATCAAAACACCCGGCGTAACCCAGGGAATCATGCTGACCGCCCTGACCACTCCCCGCCCTGCAAACTCCTTGTTTAAAAGAAGAGCCAGAATAAAACCGAGCAGGAACTGAAAGCCAACACCGCATACCACCCAGACAACGGTCCGCCAGAGAGCCCCCCAGAAGAGCGGATCCCTGCATGCTGCCGCATAGTTGGAAATTCCGTTAAATGCAATCTCCTTCGGTCTTCTGAGATCATAGTTCTGAAAGCTCATAATGATTGCATTGATAACCGGTATGAACACCACGCACAGGATGATAAGCACTGCCGGAGCAACTAATACATACGGCCATATTGTCCGTTTCTTAACCATTGGTATTTTCCCTCCTAACTGGTTGGGGCTGCATATTTAAGCAGCCCCTGACATTTATATTACCTATTGATACAGCCCATCCTGTAAGGTCTTCATACACTGTTCGGCAGAAATGCTTCCGGTCAGCGCCTGAGAAACAGTATTCGGCCAAAGATTGGAGATCCACTCGGTTGTCGTATCAAGGATCGGAACGATACCTGCAAACTTCTGTC
This sequence comes from Clostridium sp. Marseille-P2415, assembly GCF_900155545.1. Classification (GTDB taxonomy): domain Bacteria; phylum Bacillota; class Clostridia; order Lachnospirales; family Lachnospiraceae; genus Lacrimispora. Next base: position 3,703,245 of record NZ_LT732526.1, on the reverse strand, counting down.
CGTCAATGGAGGCTTTCATAAAACGGTTATTCTGGAAGAAATCAGACTCCTGGACGCTCTTGCTTACCGGAACATTACCGGTTCCCTCACACCACATTTTCTGACCTTCTCCTGCTGCCAGATAGGATACCCACTCAAAGGCAGCCTCTTTGTTCTCACAGGATTCGAATATAACTGTTTCCGTATCACCCATTGATGTCCACTGACCCTTGCCTGCCGGGAATGGAAATGCAGATACATCATCCCCGAATATTTTTTCCATATCCTTGCTGGACCCTGTATGGTGAATGGTCATTGCAGTCAGTCCTGACTGGAAGTTGGCAATGATCTCACTGAATCCGTCACTGGTCGCTGTGGGAGGTACATAGCCTTTTTTATAAATATCAATGAAATCCTGCATGCCCTGTACCGCCTCAGGCGTTGTCAGATCATCAAAACTTCCACCCCGTCCATATACAAAGCTGCCCCATGGCTCCTGGCCGCCCTTTGCGCCTCTCATACCATAGCCGTATACGTCGGTCTTTCCGTCACCATTCGTATCCATGGTGCACTTTTCAATTGCCTGCAGGAATTCCTCATAGGTCTTCGGCACCTCGATCCCTGCCTTTTCAAAGATGGATGGTCTGTAATATACATACAGAACCTGGACATTCCATGGCATTACGTAGATCCGTTCCATGTCTCCGGCCTCTTTCATAATGCTGTAAATATTATCATCAATATCCGCTTTTTTATCCCAGGCATCAATCATCGGCGTTAAGTCAGCCAAAAGGTCGTTATTTACAAACAATGGCGTGGAAGTGAGTTTCCATGTGGCACAGTCGATATCCCCGCCGCCCATCTTGGCATTAAAGAGGTTCTCCGAGTATGCGCCTCCATCCCAGGGGCTCTCTTCTCCGACTACGGTTATCCCCTTCCCGTTTTCGTCATTGAATTTTTTGATAATATCCTGCATGAGCTGGGAATACTCCGTATTATCAGCCCAATAACGGAATTTTATGGTACACGGTTTTATATCCCCGGCAGGAGCCTGTCCTTCCTTTGCCGAGGTGGTCTGCGTACCTGCTGTTGTAGTGTTTGTACCTGCTGCTGTGGTCTCTGCTGCTGTGGTCTCTTTGCTGCCCGAAGAACAGCCTGCCATTGCTCCTGCAGCCATTAGAGCTGCCATCAGAGCTGCCATTGTTTTCTTTCCGAGTAATCGTTTCATCATTTTTGTTCCTCCCTTTCCCTTACATCATTTAGTGTTTCCCACACATGCCGTTCGGCCAGAAATTTAGCTTCCATATAGCTGCCGTCGGCAATTGCTTTATAAATACCCCTGTGGCTTCGCTTTGCCCGCTTGAAGCTCTCAAGGTCATTATGGGTTTCTACGTGGCTGCGCCTGATGGATTCATTGATTATGGGGACCACCCGAATGAGTACTTCATTATGGGTGCATTCCGCTACCGCAGTATGGAACTGCACGTCCATCTCTGCCGTGGAGGTACTGTTGATCTGAATCTGGTCCATCTCCGCTACCAGCCGCTCCAGATTCTTCATATCCTGAGGCGTAGCCCTTTGTACCGCCAGCCCCGCAATCTGAGGTTCAATTAACATCCGGGTTTCAAACAGATTCTGGATCAGATACTTCTGGTCCGTAAAATGCAGTCCCAGCGGATCTTCTCCAATCCCTGTTCCCGCACTGACAAAGGTTCCGCTTCCCTGGCGGATGACCACTACATTTTCTGCCCTTAAAAACTTCATGGCTTCTCTTAATGTAGAACGGCTTACCCCAAAAAACTCTGTCAGTTCCTTCTCCGTAGGCAGCCGGTCTCCCGGCTTCATCTCCCTCTGGATGATCATGGTCTTCACCTTTTGAGCCGTTGCCATGGGAAGAACATCCATATTCTGCATCTTATCTATATTTCTTCTCATAGCTCCTCCTTTTCGCAAATCCGCATGTGTAATTTGTATACAAATAAATTGTTTTGATGTTCCTATTTGGTTATTTTTGTTTTTCGTCTGTCCTAATACTAGCATAACATATGACGTATGTAAATATATTTTTTATATTTATTTAACTTTTTATTATAATATCACAATTACATCCCGGTAATTTTATTCATATTATACAAATATTCAAAATAATTCATCATACCTTTTATATTATCAACATACCAATTGGTATGTTGTTTTTGATTTTGTACATATTATTTGAAGAATTTAAAGGATTTAATCGCTGCCCTATTAAGTATTAACAGGATTTTACTGTAAGAAATTTTCTTAATAAAATATAGATAATGATTAAGATTATTTTAAAATACTTTACATCCTTCAAAACAATATGATATACTGATATTAACAAAATTTGATAAATATTCCATAAATAAGGCGTTGGTATGCTGAATATTCACACAGGCTGCATTCATTTACTTTTCGCTAGAAAAACCGAACCAAATAACTGGTACGGGATCTAGATAAATAAGAAAGGAGTTTTAATTATGAGAAAAGGGAAAAGAATCACCAGTATCATCATGACTTGTTTAATGATTGCTAGTTTATGTTACTTCAGTCAAATTCCGGCAAGCGCGGCTACCACCTATTATTATGTATCACCAAGCGGAAGTGATTCCAACGACGGAATGACAAAGGAAAAGCCTTTTAAAACATTAACAAAGGCTTTATCAAAGGCAAATGCAGGAACTACCATATTTTTAATGAACGGGACGCATAGCTATTCATCGACTTTCAAGCTGAGCGCAAACGGGACTTCCGGTGAACCAATTAAAATTATGAATTACAGCGGACATAAGCCAGTGGTCGATTTCTCCGGACAGCCCTACGCAGACAGCTCCAGAGGTTTCCAGATTTCCGGGAATTACTGGATCATCGCCGGCCTTACAATCAAAAATGCCGGTGATAACGGAATATATATCAGCGGAAATAATAACCGGGTTCAGGACTGTAACATTTCGGGCTGCGGCGATACCGGACTCCAGATGAGCAACGGTGCCTCAAACAACCGGATCACCAGAGTTACATCGACCGATAATTTTGATTCCAAAACCAACGGGGAGAACGCCGACGGCTTTGCCGCCAAATTAGACATTGGACCCGGAAACGTATTTGAAAACTGTACGGCTTTGAACAATTCTGATGACGGTTTTGATTTTTTTAGAGCCGGAAATGCCGTGAAAGTTTATAATTGCGAAGCATCTTACAATGGAAAGGGCGACGGAAACGGACAGGGATTCAAAGTAGGCGGCGATTATACTGCGGACAACCACTATCTGGAAGGATGTGTGGCAACCGGCAACAGAAAAAGAGGTTATGACCAGAATAATAATACCGGTTATATTACTCTTAAAAACTGTACCGGCACAAGCAACGGCGTTAATTTCTATTTCCCCAAGGCACCGTCTTCCGGCAAGCATCAATTTACAGGCTGTATCTCCGTAAGCGGTAAAAGCAAAGATGTGATCGTCGGTGCAAACGTTAAGGATTGTTCTTTTAATAATTAATCCGTTTCAATAATTTCAAATGAGTAAAAGTATCTAAAGAAGACGGGCGTGCTGAAAACACGCCCGTCTTTACTGCCCGGTATTGAAAGCCTAGCGATCCAGCAATTTACACGCAGCCACGCCTACGAGAGTTGATATCAGGGTCGCAACAAGAGCCGGCCCTACCACGGCCGTAGGATTCGGACTTCCGTACTGGCTTCTATAGGCGATCATATTGACCGGCAGTATTTGCAGAGAGGAAATATTAATGATAAGAAATGTGCACATCTCATTGTTTGCAGTCCCTTCAGAAACCGGTTTTACCGGACATTTTCCCGTGGGAGCCTCACTTCTGCGTTTTTCTTCCAGCTCTTTTAAAGCCTCCATCGCCTTAAGCCCTGCCGGCGTTGCCGCCCAGCCAAGCCCCAGTATATTTGCAATGATATTGGTAGAAATATACTCCAGCGCTTTATGTTCTTTCGGAATCCTGGGAAAAAGGAAACGGAGTACCGGGCCCATTCTCCGGGACATCCGTTCGATCAGGCCCGATTTCTGGCCGATTTCCATGATCCCGGTCCAGAACGACATGATTCCCAGCATGGTAATGCACAGCATAACCGCTTCCTTCGCCGAGGTTAAAGCCCCATCTGTCACCGCATTCAAATTCCCATGAAAGGCCCCCCACAGGACTCCTGCCAGCATCATAAATGCCCAAAGATAATTTAACATCGATCAATCCATCTTCTCTTTTCTTTGATTTATCTTATTCCCTGGCAGAGATAGTTATGTATCTTCGAGCTAAATAAATAAGGGCAGATACCGTAATAAATCGTATCTGCCCTTGTATACTATCAAAATATTTTAAAGAGTTTACTCAGAAGCAGAAACTCTCTCGACAACCATAAAATATATAATCACAATAATAATCAATAATACACCGGAATTTTTAAATATATCTTAAGGCAATCCTGACATTCTTTATCCTTATTGAACTCAATTATATAACAGTCATAGCCTAACTTTTTATTCAATATTTTAATAATATCCAGCTCAAAAAAAATTTACACTCTCTTCCTTTACAATCTATATAATACCGGGCTCTATTACCTCATCCTCTGATATTATCGGATTTACAAAAGAAAATGTATCAATGGGTAACTTTACTCCACTTCTCTTAAGTAATTCAAATTCATCATATTCCTGCATACCATATTTATTTAAAATCTCGTTAATTCCTCTTCTTTTCTTATCTGGAAGTCTTCCAGAAAATACCGGAAACATGTTTTTACTATGATAAACTTCATCTATACTGGGAAATGGAACTAACGGAGAAAATCCATTTTTTAATGCTTCTTTTACTTCATCGCAATATTTAAAACAATATGAATCTTTCTCGCGAATCAATTCACTTACAATATAGTTTGTTCTGGTTTGAGGAGATTTCCAAACCAATTTAATAAAATCCATCGAATTATTTTTCATTTTCTTGCTCCTTATGTCCAAGTAAATTATGCAATATATTTACTTTTCCCTGCAAAAATTTAAAAATCAGAGTTTTCCTTTCCAAAGTTATATAATCCTGAACATCTATCAGAATATTTTCTATACATCCATCAGTTAATACGTCTACCATTTTATTTGCTATATGAAAAGAAATTCCAGGACACTCTTTTAGTAGATATTCAATCACTTCTTTATGTGATGGATGTTTTTTTACTTTTGGATTCAATCTGACAAGTGATCTCGATTTTGTATCTATCAATGTTTTAAACCTATTCGTATCCTTTCCTAAAAGAAGGGATATATCTTCTTCCAGAACATAACAACACAAGGAAGAACCATTATCATATAATGGAGAACGTCTTACCCGGGAACCATTTGATGTTGTAAGCAACGCCCAATTATTTTGATGTCGGTCCGTATTACCTATTAAAAAATCGAAAAAAAGCATTTCAATCCACACACTGCTCGGTACATAATCTCGAGTTGAATCTAAAATATGATGTAAGCTATAATACTCTTGAGTCTGATTATCAAACATTGATTCGTCATCGTATCCTTGCCATAATTTATTAATATAACTAATTCCTTCTATTAATTCTTCGTGGCTTTCTTACACCTAATTTCCCTCGCAGCGAGAACATATGTTTTGTTTTACCGCATTTTTTAAATATATTAACAACCTTTATATTGAATTTAACATAGTAACCGTGTAAAAGCAATATAAATACTGCCACAAGGCTTAAAATCTGTACATCTTCCATGTCTGAACCCACATAACTTTATTGTACGATTCATAACCGGAAGAAACACGCTCTGCGAGTTTCTCCAGTTATCGCGGCAGTCGCCAAGTGAACATAAACAGGGGTAAGGTTCTTTTATTAAAGAGCCTTACCCCTGTTTCAATTTTTAAACCGGCAGTTTCATAACAATTTTCGTAAACTGATGTTTTTCTTCGATAAGAGACACTGGTATTCAAGACACCCTCTCTGACAATCAGTTCTCTCCAACCAGATCCTTCATAACCGCTTCCACGGTTTCCAGCCGTTCCGCCCGGTATGCGTTGCTCCCGCAGAATACCAGGCCCTCATCGGTCCGCCCCTCTGCTGAGTTAACCAGAGCCTTAGTTATGCAGTAAGGAATCGTCTCCCTGTCGCATTTATCCAGGCACTGATAACAATGCTCCAGCCGGAACGGATTCTTACCAACGCCTTTTAAGAACGGATTTTTGATCGCCCTGCCAGGCATTCCCACCGGGCTTTTGGTAATGACGATATCCTCTTTTTTCGCATGAATATAGGCCTGCTTAAACGCTTCCGGCGCATCGCATTCCACCGTGGTCACAAAGCGGGTCGCCACCTGAACGCCGTCGGCTCCCAGGGAAAGCTGACGCATGACATCTTCATGGGAATAAATACCGCCTGCGGTTACCACCGGGATCTCCTTATTGTATTTATCCGCATATTCCTTTACCAGGCGTATGATACCTCTTACCTCTTCATCATAATCGGCCTGTTTATAGGTGCGGTCCACATCTTCCGTATCCACGCCAAGCTCCGCAAGATGATCTCTGGAAAAACCCAGATGGCCTCCGGCCAGAGGCCCTTCAATCACAACCAGGTCCGGCGCGCGGTGGTACTTGCGGTCCCACATCTTACAGATGACCATAGCAGATTTCACCGTTGAAACAATGGGAGCTATCTTGGTTTTCAGCATGATTCCGGCTTCTTCCGCTGCCTCTGCCACATATTCCGGCAGGCTTACAGGCAGGCCGGCTCCGGATATGATTAAGTCCGCTCCGGCTTTCACCGCCTTTTTTACATAACTGGCATAATTTTTTGTCGCAACCATGATGTTAAAGCCAATAATTCCTTCCGGTGCGATTTCCCTTGCCTTTTTCATTTCCTGGCCAATGGCGCGCAAATTCGCTTCCAGAGGATTTTTCATAAAATCAGGTTCCCGAAAGCCGATCTGGGCAGTGGAAATGATCCCGATCCCTCCTGCCTTTGCCACCGCTCCGGCTAAGGATGAAAGGCTGATTCCAACCCCCATGCCTCCCTGGATCACCGGATTTTTTGCCACCAGGTCTCCTATTACCAATGGTTTTAATGTTCCCATTACATTCTCCTAAATCTTTCATATCTTTGATTTGCAAGTTCTTCCTTTGTCATGGCAAGGTATGTGGCAAAAAATTCTGCCATAGCCCGATCCATTTCGTCCGCGATAGCGGAAAGATTTTCTGCACAGGCCGGCTCTTCTTCCGGAATTATCCGCTCTATGAGACCTAACTCCATTAAATCCCTTGCCGTGATCCTCATGACCCGGGCTGCGTCATTTGCCTTTTTGCTGTCCTTATAAAGAATGGAAGCAAAGCCCTCGGGAGAAAGAATGGAATAGATGGCGTTTTCCATCATCCAGACTTCATTTCCCACCGCCATGGCAAGGGCTCCGCCGCTTCCTCCCTCTCCGATCACAATGGAAAGGACCGGCACGGTCAGATCCGACATTTCAAATAAGTTCCTGGCTATGGCTTCCCCCTGGCCCCTTTCCTCTGCCTCCAGGCCGCAAAAGGCTCCCGGTGTATCTACAAAGCAGATCACAGGGCGTCCAAAGGTTTCCGCCTGTTTCATCAAACGCAGGGCCTTCCGGTATCCATCCGGTGACGGCATTCCAAAATTACGTTTGATGTTATCCTTTATGTTCTTTCCTTTTTCCTGTCCGATAACGGTTACAGGCATTCCATGGAAGGAAGCGATGCCGCCTACGATGGCTCCGTCGTCTTTGAAATAACGGTCTCCGGCTAACTCCATAAAGTCATCAAAAATCGCATGAATATAATCCGTTGCCACAGGACGGTTTACACTTCTGGACAATAAAACCGTATCCCAGGCGCTTCTTTTATTCTTTCTTAAGCGGAACGGTTTCTTTTTTCCACCATCCGGTTCTGCTTTCGCAAGGTTATCCACACGGAAGGCCTTCCTGGTTTGTGGATTGTGGAGCTTTAAGATGGCGGATAAGGTTCCTTTCATCTCTTCTCTGGGTACAATCTTATCCAGGAAGCCATGTTCAAGCAAAAATTCCGCCCTCTGGAATCCTTCGGGAAGCTTCTGTCCGATGGTCTGCTCAATGACGCGGGGTCCCGCAAAGCCAATGAGCGCTCCGGGTTCCGCCAGAATAACGTCACCAAGCATGGCAAAGCTGGCTGTCACTCCTCCGGTCGTGGGGTCGGTAAGCACACTGATATAAAGCTGGCCTGCTTCGTGATGGCGCTTTAAAGCCGCCGAAGTCTTCGCCATCTGCATCAGGGATACGATCCCCTCCTGCATCCTGGCTCCGCCGGAGCAGGCAAAAAGGATCACCGGAAGCATTTCTTTCGTAGCCCGTTCCACTGCCCTTGCGATTTTCTCTCCCACCACATGGCCCATACTGCTCATGATAAACCGGGCGTCGCAGACTCCGATAACTGCCTTTTGACCGTTTATTTCACAGGATCCTGTCACAATGGCCTCGGAAAGCCCGGTCTTCTCCCTGGCTGCCGCAACCTTCTTTTCATAGCCCGGGAAATCCAGAGGATTGGCAAATTCCATCTCCTTATCCCATTCTTCAAAGGTTCCCTCATCCGCAGTCATCTCGATTCTCTGGTAAGCATGGATGCGAAAGTATCCTTTGCATTTGGGGCAGACGAAATGGTTGTTCCTTACATCCTCTGCATAAATGGGCTGGCTGCACTTGTTGCATTTTTTCCACAGCCCTGCCGGAATATTCGGTTCCTCTGTTTTATCTGGAGTCTTGTACTTGCTGTCTATCAGTGTATAGGTTTTCTTAAACATGGTTCTTAACATAAGATACACTCCTTTACCTGCTTACCGGACATAATCCGGGAAATATTTCGGGATAAAATCCGTATCCACATCTCCGTCACGGTAAGCCTCATGACTCAAGATATCAAACTGGAAATCTACATTCGTTTCGATTCCCTCAATGATCAGCTCCCCGAGGGCGCTTCTCATCTTTGCAATGGCTTCTTCCCGGTTCTTTCCATGGACGATCATCTTCATCAGCATAGAATCATAGTTGGCCGGAACCTTATAATCGTTGTAAATGTGTGTGTCAATGCGGACTCCGTTGCCTCCGGGTACATGGACATTTTTTATGAGGCCCGGACACGGCATAAAGTTTTTCGCCGGATTTTCCGCGTTGATCCTGCATTCGATGGCATGCCCCGTAATGGAAACGTTCTCCTGCTTAACACTTAAGGGCTCTCCCGCCGCGATCCGGATCTGTTCCTTGATCAAATCCAGGCCGGTTACCATTTCCGTCACCGGATGCTCCACCTGGATCCGGGTGTTCATTTCCATAAAGTAAAAATTCTTATGCTTATCCAGAAGGAATTCAATGGTTCCTGCATTTTCATATCCCACGGCCTTTGCCGCGCGGACAGCAACCTCTCCCATCCGGTACCGCAGCTCCTCAGAGATGGCAGCTGACGGCGATTCCTCCAACACCTTCTGATGGCGCCGTTGAATGGAACAGTCCCGTTCCCCCAGATGCACCACATTTCCAAATTTATCTGCCATGATCTGGAACTCAATGTGCCTTGGTTTTTCAATATATTTTTCAATATACATGGTATCATCGGAAAATCCCTTTACCGACTCCATCTGGGCATTTTTAAAATTGGCCTCGAAATCCTCCAGGCCCCTTGAAATTCTCATACCCTTTCCGCCGCCGCCGGAAGATGCCTTGATCATGACAGGAAAACCGATCCTTTCTGCCATGGCCTTTGCCTCTTCCACATGACGTACCGCTTCCTTTCCGCCCGGGACCACAGGAACGCCTGCCTCCATCATGGTCTTTCTGGCTTCGGATTTATTCCCCATCTTATGAATGATGTCTTTCGAAGGGCCGATAAATGTAATGTTACATTTTTCACAAAGTTCTGCAAACCTCGCATTTTCAGAAAGAAAGCCAAACCCCGGATGGATGGCATCCGCCTTCATGGCCACAGTCGCCGTGAGGATCCGCTCCATGTTTAAATAGCTCTGGGTCGAGGGCGCCGGACCAATACAGATGGCCTCATCCGCCAACAGGGTGTGAAGGCTTTCCCGGTCCGCTTCCGAATAAACGGCAACCGTCTTAATTCCCATTTCCCTGCAGGCCCTTATGATACGCACCGCAATCTCACCGCGGTTGGCAATTAAAATCTTATCAAACATAGACATGCACCTATCCAATCATAAATGTCAGTTCCGCGCTGGCTGCCAGCTTGCCGTCCACGGTTGCTACCGCTTTTCCCACTCCTACAGGGCCTTTGCGTTTTATGATCTCACATTCCAGCTTAAGCCTCTCGCCCGGAATGACCTTATGCTTGAATTTCGCCTTGTCAATACCGCCGAAGTAAGCGATTTTTCCCTTATTTTCTTCCAGGCTTAAGATGGCCACAGCGCCTACCTGAGCCAGCGCTTCTATAATCAGGACCCCCGGCATCACCGGTTCTTCCGGAAAATGCCCCCGAAAGAAGGACTCATCGTAAGTCACACATTTATATCCGGCCGCTTTTACACCCGGCTCAAACTCCTCGATGCAGTCCACCAGTAAAAACGGATGCCTGTGAGGAATGATTTCCTGAATTTCCTTTATACCTAACATCATGCTCTCTCCTTATGTTTGAAAAGAGAGGCCCAGCCTCTGGGCCTCTCTTAGGTTTTAAAACGGCTTACCGGATACGGAACAGAGGCTGACCGTACTCCACCACGTCTTCATTGCCTACCAGAATAGCTTCCACCACACCATCGTATTCACATTCAATCTCATTCATTAACTTCATGGCCTCGATGATTCCAAGGATCTGTCCCTTTTTCACCGTATCTCCAGCCTTAACAAACGGTTCACTGTCAGGGGAAGAAGCATTGTAAAATGTTCCGACCAGAGGAGAAGATACGATTCTTTCCGAGCAGATTCCATCCCCAGCCGTTTCCTCATCCGTCCCATCTGAAATGGTATGAACCTGGAGCTTCGGCTGTGCGAAAATACCTGCTGCCATCTCTGCCGGCATAACAGCATTCCCGGATACGGTCACAATCTCCTTTTCCTTCTTAATGGAAAGCTTTAAATCTCCCTCTTCCATCTTAAAGCCGGTCAGGCCATTTTCCGTAACAGCCTGCATCAGCCTGATAATATCATTTATTTCCATTGACTGCCTCCTACTGTTCAAACTTCTTCACAAGGATGCTTGCATTGTGTCCGCCAAATCCAAAAGAATTGCTGATAGCATATTTTACGTCACAGGCGATCCCCTCGCCCTTCGTATAATTTAAATCACAGCCTTCGCCTTCTTCCGTAAGACCCGCAGTGGCATGTACAAATCCGTCTTCAATGGATTTTACACACACAATAAATTCCACACCGCCGGCCCCGCCAAGCAGATGACCAACCATGGATTTGGTAGAACTTATTTTCACCTTTTTTGCATGATCGCCTAAAGCTGTTTTAATTGCCAGGGTTTCAAACAGATCATTATGGTGGGTGCTGGTGCCATGAGCATTGACATAATCCAGATCTTCCGGAGCAATTCCGGCATCCTTTATGGCTTCCGTCATGGCTCTTGCAGCACCGCTTCCGTCTTCTGCCGGAGAAGTGATATGGTATGCATCACAGGTAGCCCCATATCCCGCTACTTCGCCGTAAATAACTGCACCTCTGTTAATCGCATGTTCAAGTTCTTCCAAAACAACCACACCGGCACCCTCGCCCATTACAAAACCGCTTCTGTCCTTATCAAACGGAATGGAGGCACGAAGCGGATCATCTGCGGTAGAAAGTGCCGTAAGAGCCGTGAACCCAGCTACACCGATCGGCGTTATACTGGCTTCCGTACCTCCCGCCACCATCACATCCGCTTCCCCATACTGGATGGACCGGAAAGCCTCACCAATGGAATTGGTTCCTGTTGCACAGGCCGTTACCACATTGATGCATTTACCCTTTAACCCAAACTGGATGCTCACGTTACCTGCTGCCATATTGGAGATCATCAGCGGAACCAGAAGGGGATTGACTCTTCCCGGACCTTTCTCCAACAGCTTTTTATGTTCACGCTCCAGAGCCTGCAGGCTTCCGATTCCGGAACCTACGCTTACGCCCACCCGGTAAGGATCTTCTTTTTCCATATCAATGCCCGACATGGACAGCGCTTCTTTGGTCGCTGCCACCGCGAGCTGGACAAACCGCTCCATTCGTTTGGCTGCCTTTGGATCCATGTAATCCTTTGGATCAAAATCCTTCACTTCCGCCGCCAGCTTTGCCTTGTAATCCGTTGTATCAAACTGGGTGATCGGCCCTATTCCGACCTTTTTTTCCTTTAAGCCATTCCAGAAGCTTTCCACATCATTTCCTATCGGGGTAATGGCTCCCATACCGGTTACTACCACTCTTCTCTTCATACAATCTCTCCTTACATAGCCATGCCGCCATCCACACTGATCACCTGACCTGTGATGTATCCGGCTCCTTCTGATGCCAGAAATGCTACCGCATCGGCAATATCTTCCGTTGTTCCAAAACGCTTCATGGGGATCTGCTCTAAGGTGCCCGCCTTCACGGATTCCGGCAGCACATCAGTCATATCGGTCCGGATAAATCCCGGAGCCACTGCATTTACCGTGATCCCCCTGCTGGCGGCCTCTCTGGCAAATGATTTGGTAATTCCGATCACGCCCGCCTTGGCCGCACAGTAATTGGCCTGGCCTGCATTGCCCAATACGCCGGCCACAGAGGAAATATTAATGATCCTTCCGCTCTTCTGTTTGATCATCTGGCGCGATACATGCTTCATGCAGTTGAATACCCCTTTTAAGTTGGTGTTTATGACTGCATCGAACTCTTCCTCGGACATCTTCATCAGCAGATTATCCCTTGTGATACCTGCATTGTTAACAAGAATATCCAGTTTTCCGTATTTCCTGATCACACCTTCCAAAAAAGCTCCGGCACTCTCATAATCCGTTACATTACACTGAATGGCCTCCGCCTTGCCGCCCTTCTCTTCAATCTCCTTAACCACTTCCAGGGCCTTTGACTCAGAACCATTGTAATTTACAATCACCGTTGCACCCTGTCCTGCCAGCTTTACGGCGATCGCACGCCCGATTCCTCTGCCGGCTCCGGTCACGACTGCTACCCTGCCGTCTAACATGCTCATTTCCTCCTGCATCCATAATGAAGTTCGATTCACCTAAGGTTCATCGAACGGCTATTTTTCTAAATTCAAGCTGTGCTTACGCTTTCTTTCATTAAGAAAAATATGCCTCCATATCTTCCAGTTTCTCTATATTAAAGACTTTTGCATCTCTGGTAATCTTCTTTATAAATCCTGCCAGGGTCTTACCCGGCCCGATTTCAATAAAGGTATCCACTCCATCTGCCAGCATGGTTTCCACGCTCTGCTGCCAGCGCACGGAGGAAGACACCTGCTTTTCCAGTAAAGGCCTTACCATATCACCTTCGGTCACATACCCGGCGGTCACATTGGCCACATAAGGGATCCGGGGAGTTAAAATCTCCACGCCCTTTAATACCTCTCCCAGCTTTTCACCTGCACCGGCGAGCATGGAAGAATGGAACGGTCCGCTTACATTTAACATCAGGGCACGCTTTGCACCTGCTGCCAGGAGTTTTTCATTGGCCTCTTCCACCGCCTCTTTTTTACCCGATATCACAATCTGCCCCGGGCAGTTGTAGTTGGCGATCTGGACTCCCTCCATACCGCCTAATACCTCTTCAATTTTAGATGCATCCAGCGCCAGAATGGCAGCCATGGCTCCGATTCCCGCCGGGACTGCTTCCTGCATGAGGATTCCCCTCTGCCTTACTGTCAAAATAGCATCCGCATCGCTCATCACGCCTGCGGCCGCAAGTGCACAATATTCTCCCAGGCTTAAACCCGCAGCCACATCCGGTCTCACACCCTTTTCCGCTTCCATTACCCGCATCATGGCGATGCCGGTGGTTACCATGGCAGCCTGGGTATATTCCGTAATATCCAGCCGGTCATTCTTCTCAAAGCACAATTCCGGTACAGAAAATCCAAGCAGCCCGGAGGCCATGTCGTATATTTCTTTTCCAATCGCTGTCTGCTCATAAAAATCCTGGCCCATTCCGCAGTACTGCGCGCCCTGGCCTGGGAAAATAAATGCAATCTTGCTCATAATCATAAACTCCTCTTTAACGGCCAAGCAATCTCTCTGCCTGCTCCATCATCTCATCAATCATTTCTTTGCAGGACTGCTCTTTGTAAATCATACCTGCAATCTGGCCGGCCATAACCGTGCCGTTTGTGATGTCCCCCTCCTGAACTGCCTTTCTAAGGGTTCCAAGAGTCATATACTCCAGCTCTTCAAAGGACTTGCCTTCCTGTTCCAGTCTCACATACTCTCTCGTCATCTGGTTTCTTAAGCATCTGACCGGATGTCCATGAGTACGGCCGGTTACTGCGGAATCAATATCCTTTGCCTTAATGATCCGCTGTTTGTAGTTATCATGTACAATGGATTCCTTCGCCACCACAAATCTGGTACCGATCTGAACTGCCTCCGCGCCCAGCATAAATGCTGCTGCAATTCCGCGTCCATCCCCGATTCCGCCTGCAGCGATCACCGGAATGGATACCGCATCCACTACCTGGGGAACCAGAGTTATAGTCGTCTGTTCTCCGATATGTCCGCCTGATTCACAGCCTTCCGCCACCACTGCATCCGCTCCATAGCGCTCCATTCTCTTTGCCAGCGCCACAGAAGCCACTACCGGGATCACCTTGATACCGGCAGCCTTCCACATTTCCATATACTTTTCCGGGTTTCCGGCTCCGGTGGTCACCACCTTGATGCCTTCCTCCACAACAACCTTAGCCACATCCTCTGCATGAGGGCTTAACAGCATGACATTTACGCCAATCGGCTTATTGGTCAGCTCCTTTGCCTTGCGGATTTCCGCACGGACCGCCTCGCCGGGGGCATTTGCACCGCCGATCAGCCCAAGACCGCCTGCTTCCGATACGGCCGCGGCCAGGTGGTGCTCAGCCACCCAGGCCATGCCGCCCTGGATGATCGGCTGTTCCACTCCCAATAATTCGGTAACTCTGGTTTTCATTACGCTTCCACGCCCTTTGCTTTTAAATAGTCCATAACCTGCTGAACCGTAGTCAGCTTTTCCAGATCCTCAGACGGGATTTCAACGGAATACTCATCCTCAAGAGCCATAACAAGCTCAAACAGATCCAGAGAATCTGCTCCCAAGTCCTCTTTAAAGGAAGACGCAGCGGTAACTTTTTCAGCCTCCACATTTAACTGCTCCGCGATAATTTCCTGCATTTTCTCTAACATAATTCCAATCTCCTCTTTCATTTTCATCATTTTAATTTTTATACTATTACTTTGATTTTCAAAGTATTAGTTGAAATCATTACCACTCCATAAGAGTGGCTCCCCAGGTTAACCCTGCGCCAAAGCCAGCAAGTATGATCTTATCTCCCCGCTGTAATTTTCCTTCCCGGTTCATCTCATCCAACAAAATCGGTATGGTCGCTGCCGATGTGTTTCCAAACCGTTCTAAGTTGGTTGGAATTTTCTCCATGGGTATCTTTAACCGTTTCGCTATGGATTCAAAAATCCGGTAATTTGCCTGATGCAGAATAAAATATTTAATTTCATCTATATCGGTTCCGCTCTCTGAAAGCACCTTTTTAATGGATTCCGGCACCGTCTTGACCGCGAACTTGAACACTTCCTGGCCATCCATGGTCATATAGCCGAGCTCCGGCTTCTTTCCCGTCAGGAAATTTCCCGTGGTCCGCCCTCCGCATTCCAGAGCGCTTCCCCTGCTGCCATCCGCTCCCATGGTCATGGTAAGGACACCATTTTCTTCCGCCCGTACCACAGCCGCTCCGGCTCCGTCACCGAACAGGACACAGGTGCTTCTGTCACTCCAGTCAATAAGCTTACTCAATGTATCCGCTCCGATCACCAGCCCTGTCTTATAGATCCCTGCTTTAAAAAAACTTTGAACCGTATGAAGGGCATAAATAAACCCGGTGCACGCTGCGCTTAGATCAAAGGCTACCGCATTATAAGCTCCGATTGCCGCCTGCACCTCACAGGCACCGCTGGGAAAACAGCAGTCTGCAGAAGATGTCGCCAAAATAATAATATCCAGCTCTTCTGCCGATACACCGGCATTCTTAAGAGCCTCTTTCGCTGCCTCTGCTGCCAGATCCGAGGTCCCGGACTCGGACGATGCGATCCGCCTTTCCCTGATTCCGGTCCTGGTTCGTATCCATTCGTCGCTGGTGTCCACAAACTTTGCCAGATCATCATTGGTCACCACCTGGTCCGGGACAGCAGAACCTGTTCCAATAATTTTTGTTGTCATAAATTCCCCCATTCATGCCGCCGCCTCTCCTTTTCTTCCTGGAGCCGGCGGTCTGCATGCCGCGTTGGATTGTTTTATTATTAAATATTTTGAAACTCAAAATAATTTTATAAAAAGAACTGTCAATTGTCAAGAGAAATTTCTCTCCATCTTATTTCTCCGTATTTCCCAAAACTATTCCCTGGCTACATGGTAGAATCTTTGATTAAAACATTATAGCCAAGGATCAGTTTATTATAGTCTGCATTTTTATTTATGGCATCCAACAGTTTTCTGGAAGCAACACCACCTATTTCTTTTACATCAAATTCCAGACAGGTAACTGAAGGGTAGCAGCTTGCCAACAGCCTGCTGCCGTAGCAGGAAGCAACTTTTACCTCCTGCGGAATTTTTATCTGGTTTTTATAAAGTGCATTCAATACTCCCATACAGATGTTATCATCAAGGCAAAGAATACAATCCACTTTTTTACCCAAAAGCTCCATCACATCTTTTTCCACAATTGATGGATGAACTGCTCCGGTATAAAGCAGATCCTCATCCATAAAAACTCCCGCTTCACGATACGCAGCCCGGATTCCTTTCAGACGGTTCTGGGTTACAATATGCCCTTTATCACCGCAAAGACATGCAATTCTCTTAATATTCATTCGAAGCAGTACGGAGGCTAAATCCCTGCAGCCCCCTTCCTGGTCAAAATCAACCTGAATAACCTCTGTCTCCGGCCAGCTTCCAATTACCACAAAAGGAATCTCTTGTTTTTTTAAATAGCTTACAGCCAAATCTCCTGCCATTGTTCTGGTAAATACCACTCCATCCACTTTATGCTGTTCCACCAGTGTTTTTAAGGCCTGTATATCCGAGGAGGTTGTCTTTACCAGCAATACACCGTAATTCCATGATGAAAAACAGTCGTAAATACTTAATAAAATCTCTTGAAAATAAGGCAGTTGTGCATGTCCCTCTTCCCCCGGCAAAAGTACACAGATATTCTTAGACCTTTTCTCTGCTTTTTCATTAATATTTGGAATACAATGATTCTCCTCCAAAAAAGCAAATATCTTATCCTGTGTCTCCCGGCTGACCCGGCCCTTACCCGAAATCGCTCTTGACACAGTAGTAGAGGACAACTTCAGTTTCTCTGCTATTTCCTGTATTGTAATTCGCTCACGTCCATTCTCTTGTCCATACTGGAATTTCATAATACCTCCTGATAAATCCATGAATTCCTATTATTATACCTGATTTTCTCTGTAGAAGAAAGAAAATTCCGAACCTGCTTCCGTTTATTGAAGCCCATTTCGCTGCAAATAGGCATTATACTGAGATTTTAATTCCTCCGTAACTTTATCAATTCCTGCACTATTTAATTTCCTTTGAAAGTCTGCAAATTCTGCTCCGGTATTATCTCCATATATCCCAAGCGCAAAGCTCTGCTTATATTCATCTATAATGGATTTAACTACCGTATATTCTGTTTCTACATTTTTCGGGTCAAAAGTAAATCCTGCAATCTGTGGATGATATTCATTTGCATCCATATTTTCAGAAATTGCAATCTGCCTTTCGTCCAGCCCGTCTTCATCCGGTTCGTCCTGACGGTTGAGCGCCCATGCCCAGTTATTCCAGCCATAATTTTTTGCCTGGTCCAATGTCTCACGTGTTTCTTTATCTGTCAGCTTATAATGAGTTCCCTCTATTCCTCCAAGCAAAAGCCTGTTTAAGGAAACGTCACTCTTCATATAATCCAATACCAGCGCGGCTCTTTTCTGATCCCCTGATTTTGTTGTTATGGCAATCGCATCTGTTGCATAGCTTGCCCGGCTTCTGGGAGCTTTCGGTGTCAAATCATATACTGCATAAGTTCCAATCCCCGCTGACTCAAGATTTTTTCCTGCCTGAAATACACTGGTGTTCCACAGGAAAGAGCCAGAGGTCCCGTTTTCAAAATAAGCCTGTGCATCTGTCGTATCATTGATTGCATCAGCCGGCCATATTCCTTCCGAGGCAAGCTCTGCCATTTTCTCTGCATATTCCAGATTCAGATCAGATCCATAAAAGTAAAAGATATCGTCCGCATCAGGTGCCTGCTCTTTGCCGTTATGGTAATACATCCAGTCATATCCTTCCGTCACATTCTGAATGCCTTTGGTCTGGAGAAAAGCGGTAAGCAGCTGCTCGCGGTTTGCATTCGTATTCAAAGGTGTAACACCTGTCCCGGATTTCAACGCTGCCAATTCTTCAACATATTTCTGATAATTTTCCCAGCTGTCCGGCACTGTAAGATTGTACTGATCAATCAGATCCTGACGTACAATTGCAATGTTATACGCAGTAAATGCAGCCTTGGCTTTCGGTACTGCATAAATTTTACCGTTAATAGAAATTTGATCCCAGCTTTCCTGCGGCTGCTCCTCATAGGTATAAGGCATATTTTCTCTCAAAAAATCTTCTGTCAGCTCTAAAAACGCTCCTTTAGCCGCCTCTTCATTGTAATAACACCAAGCGGCTGTATAGATTAAATCTACCTGTTCCCCGCCCGAAAGCAAAAGCGAATATTTCGTGGCATAGTCACTCCAGTTCAAAAATTTAATTTCAACATTTGTATTTAAATTGGGTTCAAAATAATCTGCATTTGCCTTATCAACTACCTTTTGCATATCTGTAGGTTCATCTCCCAGTGCATACATAACAACCGTTTTCCGTTGAGATAAATCATATCCTTTTCCCGAATATGGACTGTCATTTGGTATCGTAAAAGCATCTAAACCGCTTGTGCTGCCGGATACATTCGCAGAATTCCCATTTGAGGCAGTACTCCCGCAAGCCGTTAACATAAAGGCAGTCATGCTTGCCAATGCCAGAGATACTGCCAGTCTTGTTTTCATTTTCATCATTTTTCCTCCTGTTTTGCCTGATTCTTTTCAGTTTTCCATCCGCTAAGCAATCCGCCCTTTTCCGGACGCGCGTTTAGTAAAATCGCACCTCACAATGCGAAGTCCTTTCCAGAACCGTACGTGCGGCTTTCCCGCATACGGCTCTTCATAATAACATTTACAGATTCCCGCTACGCATAGAGATTGTAATACCTCTTGGGATATGCCAGCGGATAATAATCCAGCATCTGCTTAAATTCCTCCCAATTGTAGCTTTTCTTCTGACTCCTTCGATTCATCCAGCGGTATAACAGGCGCGTTGTGTAATAGTGATACTTCATCAGCGATGGTATGTTATACGTCACACCGTAGTATCTGTAGTGTCCAACCAGCTTACGATTAAGGATCAGCATTATCTCTTTTAATGGCTTTGTTCGATTGTTCTTCAGCCACTGCTTCATCTCCTTCAGTTTTGTCCGCATTCGTTTCCCGTTGGTTTTCGGTATCACACAGAACTTTCCCTCCTGGTTTTCTCCGCAATAGAATGTAAATCCCAAGAAATCAAAGGTCTCGGGTTTTCCCTCCCCTTTTCGCTTTCTTCTTTCTTTCGCATATCTCCCGAATTCTACAAGTCTGCTTTTACTCGTCTCTAGTTCCAACCCATATTTACACAGCCGTATCTGCATCTCTTCGTAGTATCGTTTGGCTTCCCCCTTATGTTCAAAGCCTGCCAGGTAATCATCTGCATACACTACCAGAAAACTCATTCCCGTTCCGCGTTTCTCAAAGTATGCTTTGTACCACAACACCAGCACATGGTGCATGTAGATATTTGCCAATATCGGACTGATGATATTTCCTTGGGCGGATCCCCATTCATTCGTCTGATACCTCCCTTCTTCCAGCACTCCTGCTTTCAGATACTTCTTTATCAGCCAGAGTATGTTCGGGTCTTTGATGTAGTATTCAACGAACTTCATTGTCCATTCGTGACTCATATGGTCGAAGAAACCTTTGATATCTGCATCTACAACATAGTTGATACGCTTTCGCACGATACTGATACACATTTCTTTGATTGCCATATGACAGTCGCGTTTCGGCCGGAATCCGTACATGTTCTCCTGAAACTTTGGTTCATATACCGCTTCCAATATCTTCTTTAGTCCTAATTGCACAATTTTATCTTCATAGACTGCAATACCCAGTGGACGCTTCTTTCCATTTGCTTTCGGTATATACACCCGCAGGGTCGGTTTCGGCTTATATGCCTTGTTCCTAAGTCTTTTCACCAGATTTCTGATGTTTTCTCTTAAGTTTTGGCTGTATTCCTCTTTTGTTATTCCATCGACTCCTGTTGCTTTCTTTCCGTCTAATTCTTTATGGCATTGAAGCAATAGTTCCTCATTCAGCAAGTGATACAGTGATGTAAATACCGGTCGGCTTTCATGAGCCGATTTGTCTGCTATTCTTTCTAATTTCGTTTGCATTTATCCTCCCGCCCCTGAGTGCGGTAAATGTGCCCTCAGAAAGAGTGTTATTATGCACTCCCCTTCCCTCCGCCATCATTACTGGCTTCTTTGGTACTATGAGAGTGTCCGACTGCCTGTGACTCCTTTGATTTCCTCCTTGTCATCGTTGTACGTCATACCTGCATGCAGCAGTTATCTGCTTTGCAGGANTGCGAAGTCCTTTCCAGAACCGTACGTGCGGCTTTCCCGCATACGGCTCTTCATAATAACATTTACAGATTCCCGCTACGCATAGAGATTGTAATACCTCTTGGGATATGCCAGCGGATAATAATCCAGCATCTGCTTAAATTCCTCCCAATTGTAGCTTTTCTTCTGACTCCTTCGATTCATCCAGCGGTATAACAGGCGCGTTGTGTAATAGTGATACTTCATCAGCGATGGTATGTTATACGTCACACCGTAGTATCTGTAGTGTCCAACCAGCTTACGATTAAGGATCAGCATTATCTCTTTTAATGGCTTTGTTCGATTGTTCTTCAGCCACTGTTTCATCTCCTTCAGTTTTGTCCGCATTCGTTTCCCGTTGGTTTTCGGTATCACACAGAACTTTCCCTCCTGGTTTTCTCCGCAATAGAATGTAAATCCCAAGAAATCAAAGGTCTCGGGTTTTCCCTCCCCTTTTCGCTTTCTTCTTTCTTTCGCATATCTCCCGAATTCTACAAGTCTGCTTTTACTCGTCTCTAGTTCCAACCCATATTTACACAGCCGTATCTGCATCTCTTCGTAGTATCGTTTGGCTTCCCCCTTATGTTCAAAGCCTGCCAGGTAATCATCTGCATACACTACCAGAAAACTCATTCCCGTTCCGCGTTTCTCAAAGTATGCTTTGTACCACAACACCAGCACATGGTGCATGTAGATATTTGCCAATATCGGACTGATGATATTTCCTTGGGCGGATCCCCATTCATTCGTCTGATACCTCCCTTCTTCCAGCACTCCTGCTTTCAGATACTTCTTTATCAGCCAGAGTATGTTCGGGTCTTTGATGTAGTATTCAACGAACTTCATTGTCCATTCGTGACTCATATGGTCGAAGAAACCTTTGATATCTGCATCTACAACATAGTTGATACGCTTTCGCACGATACTGATACACATTTCTTTGATTGCCATATGACAGTCGCGTTTCGGCCGGAATCCGTACATGTTCTCCTGAAACTTTGGTTCATATACCGCTTCCAATATCTTCTTTAGTCCTAATTGCACAATTTTATCTTCATAGACTGCAATACCCAGTGGACGCTTCTTTCCATTTGCTTTCGGTATATACACCCGCAGGGTCGGTTTCGGCTTATATGCCTTGTTCCTAAGTCTTTTCACCAGATTTCTGATGTTTTCTCTTAAGTTTTGGCTGTATTCCTCTTTTGTTATTCCATCGACTCCTGTTGCTTTCTTTCCGTCTAATTCTTTATGGCATTGAAGCAATAGTTCCTCATTCAGCAAGTGATACAGTGATGTAAATACCGGTCGGCTTTCATGAGCCGATTTGTCTGCTATTCTTTCTAATTTCGTTTGCATTTATCCTCCCGCCCCTGAGTGCGGTAAATGTGCCCTCAGAAAGAGTGTTATTATGCACTCCCCTTCCCTCCGCCATCATTACTGGCTTCTTTGGTACTATGAGAGTGTCCGACTGCCTGTGACTCCTTTGATTTCCTCCTTGTCATCGTTGTACGTCATACCTGCATGCAGCAGTTATCTGCTTTGCAGGAAATCACAGGCTCTCTCCAGTTGACTGATTAGTCATTGTAAAACATGATTGGCCCTTGGACTCCGTCAAAGCCATAACAAACTCGCTTAACGCTTGTTATGATGTTGCCTTCCGCATGGATAAACTGCGTCGGCCTTTAAGACTTTGTAAAATTTCGAAGCTCGATAGCATTGCAACCCTGTTTCCTGACTGTCTACGCTTAGCCTTGCCTGTTACCAGACAACACCCAAGACTCGCTAACGGTGGCTCGCTACGCCTTGCCGTATGGGATTTCCACCCACTAAACCAATCGCCCTTTTCTGGACGCGCTTACCCTTTCACCGCCCCGATCGTAAGCCCCTTTACAAAATATTTCTGCAGAAACGGATAAAGAAGCACGATAGGACCAGTGGCGATTACAGTCATGGCAAGTTTTAATCCCTCTGATGGTAATTGGCCAACCTGCATTCCAGTCTGTGCAGCGACACGCTTCAATGCGGTTGTACTGTTCAAAATATTCTGTAGTGTATACTGTAAATTCCAATTTTCACTCGTACTCATAAACAGCATACAATTATACCAGTCATTCCAGTAAGCCAATGCAATAAACAAAGTGAGTGTCGCAACAAGCGGCTTTGCCATCGGCATAATCACCTTATAAAAAATCAGGAAATCTCCTGCTCCGTCTATTTTGGCAGCTTCGGTCATTTCGAACGGAATTCCTTTCATAAAGCTCTTTGCAATAATCATATTCCACACCGAAAACAAGCCTGGGATAATTAAAGAATAAATGCGGTTGCTGAAATTTAAATATTTTGTACAAAGCAAATACCATGGCACAAGACCGCCATTAAACAAAGTCGTAAAGAAAAAGAAAAATGAAAGTCCGTTTCTCCACGGAAAGTCCGGCCTTGCCAGAACATATCCAGTCATCGTCGTTAAAAAAATAGACAATATTGTCCCTGCTACGGTTACAAAAATTGTCACTCCATAGGCTCTCAGAATACTTTCAGGGTCTTTCAATGCCATCCGATATGCTTCCAGGGAAAATTCTTTAGCCGTAACAAAAAATTGATACCCCCCTGTAATAATAATATTTTCTTTTGTCACGGATCCTACTATAATCAAGTAAAATGGTATCATGCAGGCCAGAGCAAAAACCCCAACCAACATGTATGCCATAATATGAAACACGATAACGTCTTTCCCTTTTTTTATCTTCATTTTTCCGCCTCCTAAAACAAGGTATAGTCCGGATCAGCCTTTTTTACAATATAGTTTGCCGCACAAATAGTTACAAAACAAAGTACGGACTGGTATAAACCTGCGGCTGCCGACATTCCGATATTCGGTGTTGTAATCAAAGAACGGTAAACATAAGTATCGATGACATCTGAAGATTGCAAAAGCAACTGGTTAGAACCCACCAGCTGATAAAACATTCCAAAATCACCACGGAATATATTTCCAATTGCCAGCAGCGTCATAATGATAATAGTGGGTTTTATGCTGGGAATGGTAATATATCTTATTCTCTGCCATACAGAAGCCCCATCAATTTTTGCAGCTTCTATCATTTCCTGGCTGACCCCTGCAATCGCCGCCAGGTAAACTACAGTCCCATATCCCGTCTGTTTCCATAATTTCACCAAAACCATCACAACAGGCCATTGGGAACTCCGCTGATAAATACTGAATTTTTCTGCACCAAAGGCTGTCAAAACAGAATTCAGCACTCCGTTCTCTCCGAAAATATTCAGCATAATGGTTGAAACCACAACCCACGAAATAAAATACGGGAGAAAAATAAATCCCTGTGATACTTTTTTAAATATATTTCCGGTTATTTCACTTAATATGATTGCAAATCCCACTTCAAAAATAATTCCAAAGAAAATAAAAGAAATATTGTAGAGCAAGGTATTTCTGGTAAGAGCCCAAATCTTACCTGTCACAAATAAGTAACGAAAATTATCAAAACCTACCCAGGGACTTCTTAAAAAACCACTGGAATAATTGTAATTTTTAAATGCCACAACGATTCCAAGCATTGGGATATAACTAAAAATAATAACAAATACAAGCGGCGGCACCAACATGAGTAACAGTGTTTTGTTTTTTTTAATACTTCTGGTCAAGCTTCTCATCAATCTATCCTTTCTCTGCCGATGTTGTTCACTTTATATCTATGAATTGTTGGAAGAAGCATTCTTCAAAAGGTTGAATACTTGTAGGGAATCCAATGCCTTTCCATCTGAGTCAAACATCGCCATATTATCCCAGGAACTTCCTTTATCTTCTGTTGAATATTCGATTACGCTATTGTGAAACAGCAATTCATAATTTCCCGATACAGAGGTTGCAAAACCTGTGCCATATAATCCGCTGCTTACCGTATCCGTACCGATCCATGCAGGCTCCCAATAAAATCCTCCAAGTCCGCGTCCTTCTGTCCCAGCCTGGGTGTTCACAAACGCAACTGCCAGAAACACATCATAAATTGCTTTCTTTTGACCGGCAATACTTACATCGTACCCGGAATATGACATATCACGTTGAGAACCTACATTATTTTTTGTCGAATCTGCGTTTGCAAATGTATAGGGATAAGCAGTTTCAGCCACCATTACTTTTTTATTGTAGGTCTTTGCAATATTTTTTAAAGTGACCGCCAAATCATCAGGACTGCCATGCCAAAACGGATAGGCCGAAACCGCAAATACATCATAATCAATTCCTCTTGCAGCTGCCTGTTCGGCATACCAGGAGGCGGTTGTATTGGGATCTGTAAAATGCAATACCTTCAGAATAGCCTTTTCACCTTTTAAACCATATCTGCTATTGGCAGCGTTAACTGCCTCACAGCCTTTCTGCATTGCCGCTCCTACTCCGCTGGTAAGATTCCACACTCCATCATAAAGGCCTCCCATTCCTGCCATGGTCCCCATTGTCTCATTTCCAATCTGAACCATCCCCACTTCCACGCCAGAAGTCAAAAGCGTTGATAGGGAGTTGTAAGTAAAGTCATAAACTGCATTGGCTTTTTGTGCCGGAGTATAATTTTTCCATGCCTTCGGAGCGTATTGCTTGGCGGGATCTGCCCAGAAGTCCGAATAATGGAAATCCACCAGCAGTTTCATTCCATGCGCCTTAGCACGCTGTCCGATTGCAACTGCTTTGGAAATGTCATTATTTCCGCCTCCATAGCCTTTCTGAGTTTGTGTATCATAGGGATCATTCCACACGCGTACCCGTATATAATTAACACCTGCCTTCTTTAAAATATCAAAAATGTCTCCTTGAATCCCATTGGAATAGTAAAATTTCTGTCCCATTTGCTCAAATGCTATAATGCTCGAAATATCTACGCCCCTGATAAAGTCCTTTGTAATTCCCGTACCTGTTTGTGCCGCTTTTACATCATAGCCCGCCTCAGGTAAAGCTATAATCAGACTTACCGCCAGAGTTAAAGTGACCGCAAGGCGTCTCCATATTTTTTTATTCATTCATTACCCTCCCTTTCATTTTGCGCAATTTTATTAAAATTGCATCAATATTTTTGCGCTATACTTGTATTTTATGTTAATTTTTTCCATTTTGTAAATATATAATTTAAACAAATATTATAATTAAATCTTGTATATTTTTTTATTTAAAAAAAGCTGCGCAATATATCAATAATTGCGCAGCTTTTTCGCCAAATTGCTTATTAGTTCTTTTTTTACTTTTTATCTTATGAAGTTCTATCCCTTACTATGTCTTGTAAACCTCATTTTTACGTGCTTATTTTGTCTGTTGAACCTTTGCTCTGCTTGCTATGTCTGCTAAAAATAACAATATCATTTTAGTATCAAACCTGCTCAAAAATCAGCAAAACCTCCAGAACTCAGCACCATAATTTAAATTGCTTTACTTTTCCATAAACAGGAGGTGCATTTACACTTAACCCAACCTCTACGGCTTCATCTTGCTGTACCTGAATATCTTCGATTTTATAAGAAATCCATTCTTTATCCTGAGGAAAAATTGAGGTTTGATAGTACTTTCCTTTTGTTTTGGCAAAAAGACTGATTTCCACCCCCGTTGTATTATCTCCCATGTATTGGCACGAAAAACTGTACGTTCCTCTATTTAACGGTTCTGACTTCGTCCCAAGCACCCATTTGCAAATACTCTCAGAACGAAATGAAAAAATGCTCTCATCAGGCAATTCATTGCTTTGTTTTCCGTCTATGTAAATTTCTGCACGGAAACTTTCCTTACCTTCTTCTATCTCCAGCTTCCATCCTTCCATTCCTTTTGCAAAGGCAGCATTATGAAGAAAGTTATGTTGTCCTGCCTGTTGTTTTTCCACTTTTACCCTGACTTTAACCAGTTCTTCATATCCCTCTACTTTACCTGTAATTTCATAGGTTTTACTATCGGCTCTGGTTGTATCCTGCCATAAGATTTCTTTTTCTGCCAATTCTCCATTCATCTTAAGCGCCTTAACCTTAGCCGGAAGCACTCCCTCCTTCACAGGATCCGCATTTGGAAGAATCTTGACCTCTAAGGGCAAATATACCTTGACTATCTTTTCTTTATCCTTCTTAAAAGCATCGTAGGCAATTGCACGAAGTCCTTCTGTTGCTTTTCCACCTTCATCTGTTAAAGCCATACAGCTTCCCCAGCCCTCACTTCCCTTTGGCATACGCATAAACGGCTCCCAGTAAAAAAATCCCAAACCTCTTTCTTCCCTTACATTGGCTATAATATTTTCAATCAGCTCCAGTACCTTTCTTTGATTTTCCGGTGTTGCCGAAAATCCTGCTGCCTGCTCCTGGGCTTTTCTAAAAAAGGTATCACCGCTTCTTTGAAAGGCATATGCCGTTTCTGCAACAAGCAGATCTTTTCCATATTCTTCTGCCAGATTTTCCACTGTATTTTTAAATTCATAAAAGGTACCGTGCCAAAAGGGATAATAGGAAAGAGCAATAATGTCAAAGTCCTTTACTCCATTTTGCAGTGCCGCATCAAACCATTCCTTATAATAGGCATAACGGCCGCCCTGGTCTAAATGAAGCACCAGCTTCGTCTTTTCCTTTGGCAATACTTCACGTACCGCACGGATTCCACTGTTGATGAGTCCCGCCAGCCCCGGCCAGTTTTGTACGGCTCCGTCAGGAAACAGCATTCCTGTGCGAATTTCATTTCCAATCTGAACCATATCAGGAGCGGCTCCTGCCTGCTCTAAGGTGAGCAGGACTTCTTTTGTGTAATGATAAAGTGCTTCTTTTAACTCGGGATACCCCAAATGTTCCCATGCATGTGGCTTCTTTTGATGCCCTGGGTCCGCCCACCAATCTGAATAATGAAAATCGAGAAAAAATCCATAGTCATATTCTTTTATGAGCCTTGCCATATATAACGTTTTCTCCAAATCACAATACCCGCCGGTCTCTTCTATGAAAGATGGGTCATTCCAGATACGAAGCCTGACATAATTAAAGCCCTGTTTTTTTGCAAAATCCAGCAGCTCAACCGGATTTTTGTCATAATCATAATATTGATATCCTTTGTCCTTCATTTCCAGATATGACGAAATATCCATTCCTCTGATAAATTTTCTTTTTTCCTGCATTCATTGCCCCGCTTTCTTTTGTATCTACCCTATTTGGATGATAAAACTGAGTCCAAATAACCGTACTGCTCTCATGTTTTTTCTATCTGATGATATGCTCCACTTTTTTATATTTCTGTTTACTGCTATTGGGCTTATCTGGAATTGTCATTTCAATATACCCCAGTTCCAATGCAGGCAGCAAATAGTTATCACGAAATGACGGTCTATGCTTTAATCCTAAAAGCTCCATTAATTCCCTTGTTGAATATTCCTTATCATCCATAGCTTCAAGTAATTTTTTAACTTGTTCGGTAACTTGCGCGGTAACTTGTTCGGTATCTGCTATTTCACATAATGCATCATAAACAGCTGTTAATAAAAACTCCACAAATTTCCCTGAATCGGCACAATGATCACACTCCCCCAACACATTATAATATTCTTCCTGGCGTTCCCTGATTAGTGTTTCAATCGGTAACCATCCGAACAACGGCTTCCACTTGTAAAGTAACAAAGTCTGCCACATTCGTCCCATTCTACCGTTACCATCTGCAAATGGATGAATAAATTCAAATTCATAATGAAAAACACAGCTTTTAATAAGTGGATGGACCTCCTCTTTTTTTGCCCAATCTACCAAATCTTTTATCAAATGCGGCACTTGATTTGCCGGAGGCGCCATGTGAACCAGTTGCTCTCCTGCAAATACACCTCCCCCGCCACTTCGAAAAGTTCCCGCTTCCTTTGTCAGTTCATTCATTAAAACTTTATGGGCTAATAACATATCTTTGATAGAATACGGATTCATCTCTAAAAGTTTGTTATATGCCTCAAATGCATTTTTAACTTCACATATTTCATCTGGTGCTCCAAGAATCCTCTTTCCATTAATAATGTCTGTTACCTGATCCAGAGATAAAGAATTATTTTCAATAGCTAAAGACGCATGAATTGTACGAATACGGTTATCTCTGCGCAGCCTTGGATTGTTACTCATATGATCATTTATTGATATTCTGGTTATAATTTCAGTAATAGATGAAATCAAATTTACTGTTTTATCGGTTATAGTATATGGTGGAATATAACCTTTTTCACTCATATTTTTCCTCACTTATGTGTTAAATTTTATACTTATATATGCAAATTATTTTATCATCACTTGTACTTAATTATACCGTACAAGAATTAATAATGCCACTACTTTTTTCCTTTTTCTTACCCCCCTCATATCAAAAAACAAAACGCTACACCTCACATAAATATCAGGCATAGCGTTGTCACTGGTTACTCAAACTCAATATTCTATAGTCTATAATCTGTTTTCAGCAAATACTGATAAACCTCTCTTTTGCTGATTCCTCTGTCCCTCGCCACCATGCGCATGGCTTCCTTCCGGTCCATCCCCTGGCCTACGTAAAGCTCCATGTGTTCCTCCATGGACATCTCCCTGGCAGCCCTGGATTTCTCTTCCTTTCTCTCCTGTATGCTCTTCCCCTCTACGACGATGACGCACTCTCCCTTGGGGGCTTCATCCTCATAAGTCTTTAAGGCATCTTCAAAGGTTGTCCGAAACGCCGTCTCAAACTTTTTCGTAAGCTCCCTGCAGATGGTAATTCTCCGGTTTCCCAAAGCACCGGAAAGCTCTTCTAAGGTCCGGACAAGGCGGTGGGGCGCTTCATAAATAACGATGGTTCTGGTCTCATCCTTAAGCTCTTCCAGTATCCACTGTTTCTCCTTCTTATCCGCCGGTAAAAACGCCTCAAAACAGAAGCGCCTGGTAGCAAGGCCGGAAAGGGTCAGAGCCGTGATGCAGGCCGCCGGTCCGGGAAGGGAGGTCAGTTCAATTCCGGCCTCATAACACTGTTTCACCAGCTCCTCACCCGGATCCGAGATGCCCGGAGTTCCCGCATCTGTAATTAAGGCAACATTTATTCCCTCCTGCATCTGCTCCACCAGATACCGGGCCTTTTCCACCTTATTGAACTCATGATAGCTTGTCATGGGTGTTTTTATATCAAAATGATTCAGAAGCTTGATGCTGTGGCGGGTGTCCTCCGCTGCGATTAAATCCACTTCTTTTAAGGTATTTAAAACCCTCAGGGTAATATCGTCAAGATTACCTATGGGCGTTGCACATAAAAATAATTTTCCCTTTTTCTCTTCCACTTTTCTTGCTCCTGGCTGTTCCTGGTTTCCTACTAATTGCCCACGTTTTTTTGGTATAGAGGTATAACCCGATAATGGGGGTTAATACCCGTAAATGGTATAAATCTCGTCCGTATAGACACCCGGTTCCTGATACACAATGACCGGGGCCTCCACCTTTATCATGGACTTTCCTCCCCGCACCGCTTCGATCAGAACCATATTGGCTTCCTTGTCCACAAATGGATGTACCATCTTCATCCGCTTGGGCTCCAGCCGGCAGCTCTTTAAAGCTGTTATGATCTCGGTCAGCCGGTGAGGCCGGTGTACCAGGTAAAACCGTCCGCCGGGCCGCAAAAGCCTTGCCGCCTCCCTTACCACATCATCCAGGGTGCACAACACCTCATGACGGGCAACGGCCTTTGGCAGATCCGGATTCTTAAGGCCATGGGCATCATTCATATACGGAGGATTCGAGGTCACTACGTCAAAGGAAGCCGCGCCAAATAAACGGCTGGCTTCCTTTATGTCTCCTGTTACAATGGTGATTTTATCTTCCAGATGGTTTAAGGCCACGCTCCGTCTGGCCATATCCGCCATCTCTTTTTGAATCTCCAGTCCGGTATAATGAAGTCCCTGGTACTTGGCCTCCAGAAGAATCGGGATGATTCCCGTGCCTGTCCCAAGATCCACCGCCTTTTCCCCCGGCTTCACCGATGCAAAACCGGAAAGAAGGACTGCATCCATACCGAAACAAAATCCATCCCGGTTCTGAATGATCTGGTATCCGTTCCTCTGAAGGTCGTCAATACGCTCATTTTCTTTCAGATCAATTGTCATCTAACTTGGACTTTCCTTCCTTCTTTTCAAGGGCTTCCAACGCCTTTAACTCCGCATCCGTCACCTGGGCCTTCTCCCTCCGGCGCCGCGGCTTAAATTTAAGCTGTTCCACCTTATATTCCCGGATTTCCTTTTCATCCTTAATAGTAACGATCACCTTTACCAGCTGTCTTAAAACGCTTACGGAATGAACCTCTCCCTTAAGGCCGTCATCAGTCGTGACAAGATCCCCTACATTGGGAAGCTTGCTGTTAAGCTCCTCATAGGTCTCCTCTTCATTTTTAAGGCAGCACATAAGCCGGCCGCACACACCGGATATCTTTGTCGGGTTTAAGGAAAGATTCTGTTCCTTCGCCATCTTTATGGAAACCGGTATGAATTCAGAAAGATAGGAATGGCAGCATAAGGTCCTCCCGCAAATGCCGATTCCTCCTACAATCTTGGTCTCATCCCGTACGCCCACCTGGCGAAGCTCGATCCTGGTCTTGAAAACAGAAGCCAGATCCTTTACCAGCTCCCTGAAGTCAATTCTTCCGTCTGCCGTAAAATAAAACAGCACCTTATTATTATCAAAGGTATATTCGGCGTCTATGAGCTTCATCTGAAGGCCGTGCTTGCGGATCTTTTCCTTGCATATCTTAAACGCTTCCTTTTCCTTTTCGTGGTTTCTTTTCTCCACTTCATCATCCGCCCTGGTCGCCATGCGGATGACCGGCTTTAAGGGCTGGACCACCTTGTCCTCTTCTACGTCCCGGCATCCCAAAACTACATAACCATATTCAATTCCTCTTGCAGTCTCCACAATTACGTGATCCCCTGTGCGCACTTCCAGATTTACGGGATCAAAGTAATAAATTTTTCCTGCATTGCGGAACCGAACGCCAATTACTTTTATCATCGATTAATTCTCCTTCATAACAAGCAGCATGAGCTCCATAGCCAGCTCCATATTGACATTGGCATTCAGACGGATCCTTGCCTTATCAATGGCCTGTAAGATCATCTCAATGCCATCATAAGCACTGGCAGCGCTCATCTCCCTGATCGTATTATATTCTTCCTTAAAAACCAGAAGATTGATATCCTGTGTCACCTTATACATTAAGACATCCCGGTACCAGAGCTGCATAAAATCAAGACAGTCATCAATATCCAGGTTCTCATCCTTCATCTTCTTAATGTAAAAAAGAAGTTCTGTGATATCCATATCCTTTAAGTGCTTCAGCATATGAAGCAGCTCCGTATACATCAGCTGAAAATCCTCAGAAGAGGCCAGATGAATGGCCTTTCCTAAATTTCCTCTGGCAAAAGCCGCATAAATATCAGCCCTGCTTTCCCCAATGCCCAAAGAACCCATCAGATAGGATTTTACCACCGAATCCTGCAAAGGCTTCAGCTTTAACTGCACGCACCTGGAAAGAATGGTGGGCAGGAAAGCCTCCTGATTGGTAGTAAGCAGCATAATGACTGCATAAGAAGGCGGTTCTTCTATGGTTTTTAACAGCGCATTCTGCGCCTGGGCCGTCATCTTTTCCGCCTCATCCACGATGTAAATTTTATAATAACTGCTATAGGGGCGTATCATAATGGTATCATGGATCTGCTCCCTGATATCGTCAACACCAATGCTTCCCGGTTTCTCATGGGTCACATAAACCAGATCCGGATGGTTTTCGCTCATCACCTGCCTGCAGGCGTGGCACTGCATACAGGGCTCACTCTTTCCCTTTTCACAGAGAAGTGTCATGGCAAATGCATTGGCCAGTGATTTACGCCCCATCCCCGCCTCACCTGTGAGAATATACGCATGGGAGACGTGATTTGATAAAATGGCCTTTTGTAAATGTTCTTTTATTCTCTCATGGCCGATGATATCCTGAAACCCTGGCATAAAGACACCTCCCTGCCGCTGTTGTCTGACCCGTCTTCCTGATCGGCACGAAAAAGAAAACGAATTACCCTAATTATAGCATAGAACTTTTACCACCACAAGAAAGAAGTATTGGCAAATACCTTATCATTTCGCTTTATTATGCGCATTTTCAATCAATATTTTTTACCGTATGAAACTTTTTGAGTTGATATGACAGACTCGGTGAAGTATACTGAAAAAAGAAGGTAATACTCTTATATGGATTATAACAAACAGGGGATGATTTCAATATTAGGAATAGTGATCGCAGACGATGAAAAGAAAATATGCAGGCTCATAGAATATTTAATTGATTGGGATGGAATTGGAGTGGAGCTTTTAGGAGTTGCTTATGACGGCATATCCGCCTATCAATTGATTCAGGAAAAGAATCCCGATTTCCTGCTTACGGATATCAGGATGCCGGGTATGGACGGCCTCCGGTTAATTGAAGAAGCAAAAAAACGGAATGATTCCTTGAAATGCATAATTATAAGCGGATATAAGGACTTTCAATACGCTCAGCAGGGAATGAGGTACGGAGTACGGGATTATTTATTAAAACCCATCAACCAGGATGATCTGACCCGCACATTAAAAAAGCTCGTAAAAGAAACCTTGGAGCAAAAAAGCAGTCAGGCTGCCCAGACGCATATGGCAGAAACAATAAGGAATTATTCCGGTGAATTGAAACGTGTATTTTTAAAAATAGTCCTGGAACAAAAGCCAGAGGAACGGCCGGAAAAGGTTTTAAAAGAAGTTCAAAAGATCCATGCCCAGGAAATCATTAACAGCACCGGACGCCTCATCATCATCAAGCCGGACATTGAATACAAAGAATTTACAAAAGAAGGCTATCAGCTCTTAATTGATAAAACCATAGAGATCCTTTATCTGGAATTTGCTTCCGAAAGCGGGGATTTAACCGTCGAAGCAACCGATGAAGGCATCTTTTTATTGCTTTTTCATGAGCAGCCGGACAGAGAGGAGCTGTTAAAAGCATTAAATCATGTAAGAGACCGGGTCATGGGACTTCAGGATTTATTTCCAAAGATTTATATTACAGCCATAATCAGCGAAACAGCGCGCACGGCCGGGGAGCTTATCCTTCATATCCAAAGAAGCAGGATTTCCATGTACGACCGGCTGCTTACCGGTACTAATATGATCGTAGAAGAAAAGCCCCCTGTCTTGGAACCAGATAAAAACCAATCCTTAAACCACCAGCTTTCAAGACTGCTTGAAAGCAGGCCGGAGGCCTTTGAACCGGACGAAATAAAAAAATGCTTAGGCGATGCAAAACGAATCATTCAGACAGCAAAAGAAATCTCCGGCCTGGATATCAAAATGGGATTGATCCGGCTGGCCCATTATTATATGGACTTATTTGGGCAGCTGGATGCTTCCTTTGACCCCGATCCGAAAATCAGCTGCTTTTCGGAAATGTATGAACACTGCATTTTCATTGACCAGGCATTTGAGCTTTTGGAGGAGACTCTTTTAAAAGCCCTGCATGAAGTCATGGATCATCTGAAAAACAGGGAAATAAAGCCGGTCGCCTATGCAAAACAATATATTGAAGAAAACAAAGGGATCAATATCAAGCTGGAGGAGCTGGCAAAAAACGCAGGATTCAGTTATGCCTATTTTTCCTCCCTTTTTAAAAAGGAAACCGGTAAAACACTGACCGAATACACACAGATGGTAAGAATTGAAACCGCCAGGAAACTTCTGCTTGAGAAAGAACTCAGTATAAGCCAGATTGCAGAACTGTCCGGTTACAGCGATATTAAATTTTTTACCAAGCAGTTTAAGAAAACCCTTGGCGTTTCCCCCAATGAATATCGCAAAATGTTTCTGGAACGCTGAACCAAGGAGGAGATTCTTTGAAAAAACATTGGTTAAAAAGAAGGATTCTGATCTGGATAGGAGCCATGATCTTATGGGGCTGGTTTTCTGTTATCCTGTTCTTTGCAATTCTGCTTCGGCCAGACTTAACGGAATCGTTTCTTTATGCATTTTCGGCATGGGGAATGCTTTTTGCCTTTCTCCTGCTGCTGATTGTCGGTAAAATCCGGATCTTAGAGCCCCTGCGGACCATCCGTAATAAAATAGAGCTCTTTAACGAGGGGATCATCTTCACCGAAATATTTAAAACCCTGGAAGGATTCTCACCGGACATGGACCTTCTGCTGCTAAGAATTCATACCATTCTGGATAAAGATAAAATCATTGAAAATGCAAAACAACAGGCAAGATACTTAGCCCTTCAGAACCAGATCAACCCTCATTTTCTCTATAATGTACTGGAATCCATCCGTTCCGATGCGATTATGGCGGGAGTCCCGGAAATCGGAAAGATCGCGGAAGCCCTGGCCGTATTCTTCCGTTATACGACCTCAAAAATGGAGAATCTCAGCACCCTTCAGGAAGAACTGGCCAACGTAGAAAATTATTTTTTAATCCAGAAATACCGTTTTGACGATAAGCTGGAGCTGAGGATCAAACTGCCTCCTGACGACAGGGACATTTTAAAAACCCCCATACCCAAGCTCACCCTGCAGCCAATCGTGGAAAACGCCATTAAGCATGGATTAGAACCCAAGGTGGCGGGAGGGACCGTAGTCATTGACTTGGAACACAGCGATACCGTCCTTTATATTTCCGTTGTTGATGACGGCATCGGCATCGGGGAAACCGAACTTGAACGATTAAATGAAAAGCTGGCCCGCATGGATGCCGGTGACGGTTCCGCCAATGAGGGCGGAAAAGGCGGAATCGCCCTCATGAATGTCAATTCCAGGATCCGCCTTCTCATGGGGGAGGAATATGGGATCCATATCTTAAGCACACCGGAAATTGGGACTGAAGTCTGCCTGACGCTTCCGTATATGTTCGAACGGACAGAAGGGATCGGATGATGAAAAAAGAAGTTCTCCGCTATGAAAACATACATTGTTCCCAGGATGGCCAGACTTATATAAACGGCCTTTTCTTCCGCGCATTTGAAGGGCAGATCTGCTGTGTCATTGTCAATAATATCATTGAAAAAGAATATTTCCTGCAGCTTCTTTACGGAAACTTGAAGCCGGGCTATGGATGGACCTATTTTGACGGTAAAAAAATAGTTTCTTCCAGAATGCAGGAACAGATGGTAAAACAGATCGCATTCATTGGCCGTAACAAAGGCACCTTTTCCGAATTAAGCGTAGCTGAAAATATTTTTGCAGCAAGCGGCCGGGTGCCATATTGGAAACGGGTAAAGCCTCTTTGCAGACATGCCCCGGAGCTTTTAAAAGATTTGGATATTTCCATTCCAATGCTTGAAAAAGCACATATGCTGGATTCCTGCATGCAAAAGCAGGTGGAATTATTGCGTGCTTACGTGTCCGGTTACCATTTAGCCGTCATAACGGATATCGAAATGATCATGACGGAAGAACAGCTTAAAAATTTTTTTACCCTTGCAGCAACGTTAAAGGCCCGGGGAATGACTTTTATCTATGTTGTGAACAGTTCTACAAAACTCTACGAATATGCGGATGAAATTACCATCATTAAAAAAGGCAGAACCATCGGTCACATGAACCGTGAAAACTTTTTCAAATCCCAGACCTATATGGAATTGTTTGAAAAGACGAAAAAAAACACCTTAAGGAAAAACACCCTGTCAGAAAAAGAAATTGATAAGAAGACCGTCCTGGAATTTAAAAATGTAAAGCTTACCGGCCTTCCCGTATTAAATCTGTCCTTAAATGCGGGCGAATTATTAAACATACTGGACCTGGATTCTACGGAATGCAGAAACCTCCTTCCCATATTGCAGGGCGAATGCGGATTTGAATCCGGCAGGATTTTATTAAATGGAACCGAATACTCCTTCCATTCCGTTCACCGTTCCATCCGGGATGGAATCGCATTCATTGAAGCAAGGCCAATGGAAGAAATGCTGTTTACGGATATGACCATCCTGGACAACCTGGTTTTTATGATCCGGCAAAAAAAATCTGGTATCTTTATGAAAAAGAAATACAAGAAAATGATGCGCCACCTGTTAGAAGGGATATTCAGCGAAGAGGAATTAGCAGAAAAAACAGATACCGCAAATGATGAGTGCAAATTAAAGCTTTTATATTACCGCTGGATTTTTGTCCACCCAAAGGTCCTTGTATGTATCAGGCCTTTTTCATCCGTTGATTTCCAGATGCGCCAGATCACCGTCAATCTGCTGAAAGAAGTGCTGAAATCAGGCATTGCCGTGATTATCATCACAAACCAGATCGCAGAAGCTTATACAATGGAAGGAAAGAATATCACCTTCCATAACGGAACCATTTCGATCGACTAAGTGTTTCCAATATTTTTTGTATACTTTAACCACAAATAGCTCTATTTATTTTTATTAATAGGGCTATTTTATCACTTCTTTAAATATTTTCGAAAAACATACCCCCATTTAGCACAAAATATACCATTGTTTCAACCCTTTTTTACTGTTAAAATAACAAATACATAACATTCATTCTATCTGAAAGATAGGCAGTAAGAAGGGAGATTAAGAACAATGAAAAGAAGATTTTTATCCATGCTGTTAATATCCGCCATGATGGCTGCAATGACAGGCTGTGGAGAAAAAAATGCGGCTTCAGAGCCCGGCACCACAGAACAAGCGGCTTCCGGAGATATTACGGTGGGCGTCATTCTAAAAACACTGTCCAGCGAATATTGGGGATACGTTGCTGCGGGCGTAAATGCAGCATCAAAGGATCTGGGAGTTAAAGTTGATCTGCAGGGTCCGGCTTCCGAAACAGCCTATGACGAACAGAACAATATGATTGAAACCATGCTTTCCGGCGGAGTCGATGCATTTGTTATTTCCCCCTTACAATCCGAATCCGTTGCAAGCGTGATCGGCGATGTCAATATCCCCGTCATAACCGTTGACACCGATGCGGAAATCCCGGGAAAAATATCCTTTGTAGGTACAGGCAATGAAAATGCCGCCTATCAGGGCGGTTTATTTGCAGCCCAGAAAGCCGGTAAAGGAGCAAAGGCCGTAATCATCGGCGGAGTGGAAGGAAACGCCACCAGTGATGCCCGCCAGGCAGGATTTACCAAAGCTCTGGAAGAAAACGGAGTGGAAGTTGTCTCGGTACAATATGCCCAGTCCAACCCGGATACGGCAGCAAATGTAATGGAAAACATGATCACGGCCCAGAGCGGAGACATTCAGATCGTCTGCTGCCACAACGATGATACCGCAGCCGGTGCCTCCAATGCCTTAAAGCAGCTTGGTCTAAATGATATCATCATCGTCGGTTTTGACGGCAACCAAAGCGGAGTTCAGAACATCATTGACGGTAACATAACCGCTACCTGCGCCCAGGCCGCTTACTCCATGGGCTATCAGGCCGTTGAAACAGCCGTAAAGGCCGTAAAAGGGGAACCCGTTGAGAAATTCGTGGATACAGGCTGTGAAGTCATTTCAGCCGATAATGCAAAAGCATACTTAGAAAAACTGAAAGGCTACCTAAAATAACTTGATTTGACCAAAATAGGAGAGGTTTGGCGACATTATGAGTCAATATTTAGTTGAGCTGAAAAATGTGACAAAACGCTTCCCCGGCGTAGTCGCAATGCATAACATGTCCCTGCAGATAAGGCCCGGGGAAATCCATGGCCTGATCGGTGAAAACGGTGCGGGTAAATCGTCCCTGATCAAGGTATTGACCGGTGTATACATTCCGGAAGAAGGCACGATCTGCATAGAAGGAAATAAAGTTTCCTTTAAAAATCCAAACGAAGCCGCCGCTGCCGGAATTGCCTGCGTATATCAGGAGCTGAACATTGTTAAGCTTCTTTCCGTCACAGACAACATTTTTATCAACAAAGCCCTGAAAAAGAAAGGCGGCCCGTTTTTAGATTATCCGAAAATGCATGAAACCGCACATGAAGTCATGCTTTCCCTGGGCCAGGACATTGACGTAAAAAAAGAATGCGGTTCCTTTGGAATGGGAATCCAGCAGATGGTGGAAATCGCAAAAGCGGTCTTAATTGATGCAAAGCTCATCATCATGGATGAACCAACATCCAGCCTGGGAGAAAAAGAGGTAGAACAATTAATGAAAACGGTCCGTTCCTTAAAGGATAAAGGAATCGCAATCCTGTTCGTTTCCCACAAGCTGGAAGAACTCTTTGAATTATGCGACCGGGTAACGGTAATGCGGGATGGGGAACACATCCTGACCAAAAATACTTCCGAGC
Source organism: Clostridium sp. Marseille-P2415 (assembly GCF_900155545.1). Lineage (GTDB taxonomy): Bacteria > Bacillota > Clostridia > Lachnospirales > Lachnospiraceae > Lacrimispora. The sequence continues at coordinate 3,663,975 of NZ_LT732526.1, read as the reverse complement.
TGAGTAACGACTCCCTGATCACCGCCATGGTAGGAAGAACGCTGGATAACCAGTACCCGAAAATTGATGTGGAAGCCGGTACGGAGGCACTCCGGGTGGAACATTTAAATTCCGCAGGCATTTTAAGGGATGTCAGTTTCCACGCAAACCATGGAGAGATCCTGGGCTTTGCAGGCCTGGTAGGCGCCGGCAGAACCGAAACGTTCCGGGCCCTGTTCGGCGCTGACCCTCATGACAGCGGTGACATTTATATTAACGGAGAAAAAGTAAATATAAAATCACCCAAAGATGGGATCCGCCACGGAATGGCCTTTTTAACAGAAGACCGCAAAGGCCAGGGGCTGGTCCTGTCCCAATCAGTCCGTACAAACCTCATACTCAGTAATATGAAAAACTGCACCAATGGTCTTTTCTTTGATGAAAAACAGATCGACCGGATCGCCGAAGATAATATTAACGACTTAAAGATCAAAACTCCCACCGCCAACGAGGTGGCAGGCCAGTTATCCGGAGGCAACCAGCAAAAGGTCGTCATTGGAAAATGGATCAATACAAACGCAGATATTTACATCTTTGACGAACCTACAAGAGGAATCGACGTAGGGGCCAAGGTTGAAGTTTACAATATCATGAACCGCCTGGTACGCGCAGGAAAATGCGTTATCATGATCTCCTCCGAATTACCGGAGATCATCGGTATGAGTGACAGGGTCATCGTCATGAGAGAAGGTAAAATCATGGGAGAAATATCGAGAAAAACAGATGTCCTGAATCAGGAAATAATCATGAAAGCTGCTTGGGGAGGCGAAATTCGATGAAAACAAAAAAAATGAAAGACATAATTGGAAAGGTAGCTCCTTTGCTGGCCTTGGTACTTCTGTTCATTATTTTATCATTGGCAACGGATAAATTTTTTACACTCAATAATATGATGAATATCCTAAGGCAGACCGCAGTAAATGGGCTCATATCCGCAGCCATGCTGGTGGTGCTGATTACGGCAGGCATTGATCTGTCCGTCGGTGCAAATGCAATTCTGTGCGCATGCATGATGGGTATGTTAAAAACCTCCTTTGGCATAACAAACCCATTTATATTAATCCTGGTATGCATTGCAACCGGTGTTCTGGTCGGTTTCCTAAATGGCATCCTGCTTACGAAAATGCATCTGCCCCATCCCTTCGTATCAACTCTGGGCATGAAAAATGTACTTTGCGGCCTTGCGCTTTTAGTCGTTTCAACAAAAACAATATCCGACTTCCCGGCTGCCGTTACATTTTTAGGCTCCAGTAACTTATTCAAGGCATCCGGCGGATTTTCCGGCATTCCGCTTTGCTTTGTCATTTTACTGTTGATTTACACCGTATACCATTTCTTTTTAAATAAAACCGCTCTGGGGAGAATGATTTACTGCGTAGGCGGCAACCCGGAAGCCGCCCGTTTATCCGGAATCAATTCCGATAATATATTGATCTTCGTTTACAGCTTATCCGGTTTTATGTGTTCCATTGCCGGACTCGTCATTGTCGGGCGTTCCGCAGTTGCCAACCCTTCTGCGGCGATCTCACCGTATGATACGGATGCCATTGCCGCATGCATCATCGGCGGAGCCTCCTTTATGGGAGGAAAAGGAACCATCTGGGGAACCTTAATCGGCGCTCTGATGATCTCCACCATCCGGAATGGTTTAACACTGTTAAATACATCAAGTTCTGTACAATATGTTGTCATCGGTCTGGTGATCATTGCCGTTGTGTTTATCGATGTTACGAGAACCCGGATGGAAGCAAAAGCAAAAAGACTTGCTGCCAAATAAGAAAGAATAAATCGGAATCTTCAAAAGAAGCATGAAAGAACACCGGAATAAAGCGGTTTCTTTCATGCTTCTTCCATCCTGCTTAAAGTTCCAATTCCACCGCCTTTGCAATCTCATCTAAGCACACTTCCAGATCATCGTTGCAAAACCGTTTTTTAATCCCGCATCTTCTTAAATTTTCCTCTTTAAAGTCCTCTTCATCTGCCAGGAACCTTCTGCAGAGTTCTTTATACTTTGGAATTTTCTGAGCCCTCTCTCTTTCAATCGCCCTTAAAAGCCGGTCTCCATCTTCAACTTCAATGTAAATCGGAAACAACTTGTCTTCTCCAAAATAGCCCCTGGTTTTCTCATATGATTCCAGCGTCCCGATCATCAGATAACCATTCTGCCCCGCCAGATCGATCTGCCCGTCATCCACTGTAAAATAACTCCATGGTCCATAAACAGTCTCATATGTCCTCTCCTCAATGAGCTTATCCGCACGCCGGAATTCCTCCAGCTTTTCTTTTGTCGTAAAGTAATATTCCACCCCATCCGTTTCCCCGTCCCGAATCGGTCTGGTTGTATATAAAACAACTTTCTTTAACTGAGGAAGTCTTTCCAAAAGCCTTTTGTAAATGGTATCCTTTCCGGATGAACTCTTCCCCATTACATAAAATATTTTACCCATCTTATCAGCTCCATCGTATCATTCTATCTTCCGTTCCCTATCCATTGACCACATAGAGGGTTTCCGCAGTTTCATCCTCCATCCCCTGTACCGGAAGGCCCAATTTCTTATATCTCATGATCAGATCAATAACATCCTTCTTAAGAACCTCTCCCGGTGCAACAATGGGGATCCCCGGCGGATACACATATATGAACTCCGCCGTTATCATACCCTCTCCATTTGAAATGGAAACCTTATGCCTGGGGGCATCCATGGCCCGGGCAATGGTCAACCGGCAATCCGGAGCCCTGTCCATACCCGGAAACAAATTGCCCTTACTCTCATACCGTTCTCCCTTACCCAGTCCGGAATCAATCTCCAGCAAGGCACTGCAAAGCCGTTTAAGCCCCTCTTCTGTATCCGCCAGAGTGATTATTGCGGTCACATAATCCGAACCGCACATTTCCATCTCCAAATGGTATTCCTTTCTCAGCCTGCTGTCAAGCTCAGCTCCGGTTATTCCGGTTCCTCTTGTAGAAATAATGATCTTGGAACAATCCATATCATATACACCATACGTTCCCTTGACCCGGTCCGTGAGGAGCCTCAGCCGTCCCATGCCGGACAACCTATTACGGACTCCTTTAAGCCTTTCATAAAAAAGTTCCATCTCTCCGAGACCTTCCCCAGACATATACCGTATGCAATTTTCAATCCCGGCCATCATCACATAGGATGGGCTGCTGGTCTGGTACATATGCACATAGCGGTCCAGCCTGTGCATGTCCACATATCCCTTCCTGACGTGCATAAGAGCCGTCTGGGTAAAGGATGGAAGGGTCTTATGAAGGCTCTGGATCACCACATCCGCTCCAAGTTCCAATGCCGAAACCGGAAAACCGGCCCTCTTCCCATAAAGAAAATGTGCCCCATGGGCTTCATCCACAATAAGAGGCAGGTGAAACCGATGTACAATCCCTGCAATAGCTTCAATATCCGAAACAATTCCATCATAGGTCGGAGATACCACAAGCACAGCCTGAATCTCAGGATGGTCCGTCAACATTTCTTCTACTTTTCCCGGCATTAATCCACCCTGAAGGCCAAACTCCGGTATCAATTGTGGATAAATATATTCTGCTTCCAGTTGGTTGAGGAAAACTCCATGATAAGCTGATTTATGGCAGTTTCTGCTCATAAGAATGGTCCCGCCGTTTAATACGGTCCCGCTTATGGCGCTCAGTATTCCACAGCTGCTTCCATTCACGAGATAATATGTCTTATGGCTTCCGTAAATCCTGGAAGCCCATTCCATGGATTCTTTTAAAATTCCCTCTGGATGGTGCAGATTATCAAAGCCATCAATTTCCGTAATATCTATGGAAAACGGATTTGGGAAATTCTCAGCAAACGAATTTCCATACTGTCTTTTATGTCCTGGCATATGAAACGGATAAAAATCTGAATTCCCATATTCCATTAATCTCTTTAACAAATCCGGTGCTTCATTCATAGTATGAACCGCCTTTCTTAACATAAACCGCCGCTTCAGAACAGTTCTCTATCTGAACCGTTTTTATAAATCCGCCTTTTCAGTATAGCATCCTAATCCATGCTTTACAACTCGTCCTTACTTTACAATTTTTTACCACAGCGCTATAATAATGATTTGGAAATAAAAAAGGAGATGGATGATTATGAGACTCATAGAATTTAAAATGGAGCGCCCTGGTCTGGTAAAAGCCGGAGACGAAGTTCAAATCATTGAACGGGAAGGAACCAGCAGCTACAGTTATATCATTGATCCTGCCGTAGCCATGTCCGGCTGTTACATGGGTCGCGACCGGATCAAATCCGATCATGGCATTGTAAAAGAAGTGAAACACAATGACCGGGGATATTACGTTATCGTAGAATTCGATGAATAGTTTTCTGTTTCATCGAATTCATTGCAAAATAAAAAGCCCTGAAACATCTCTGTTTCAAGGCTTGTCCTGAGACACCGGGGATTCGAACCCCGGACAACTTGATTAAAAGTCAAGTGCTCTACCACCTGAGCTAGTATCCCATATGCCCAAAGCCGGAATCGAACCAGCGACACGAGGATTTTCAGTCCTCTGCTCTACCAACTGAGCTATCTGGGCGCATGTACTTACAAGCACATCATTCGCTAAAATTACTCACAAAAATTGCGGGGGCAGGATTTGAACCTGCGACCTTCGGGTTATGAGCCCGACGAGCTTCCAGACTGCTCCACCCCGCGTCATTCAATTATATTATATGCAGTGATCATTATTTTAATCACCGAATGGATGGAGATGGATTCGAACCATCGAAGCGTGTCGCAACAGATTTACAGTCTGCCCCCTTTGGCCACTCGGGAACCCATCCATAATTTTATTTTCATGATGCAAGCCGATGATCGGACTCGAACCGATAACCTGCTGATTACAAATCAGCTGCTCTGCCAATTGAGCCACATCGGCACGACTCTTCTCACGTATGTTACTCTGCATACTGAATGGGACCTATAGGGCTCGAACCTATGACCCTCTGCTTGTAAGGCAGATGCTCTCCCAGCTGAGCTAAGATCCCATAAACAAAATTTAGTTTTAAACGACCCGGATGGGATTCGAACCCACGACCTCCGCCGTGACAGGGCGGCGCTCTAACCAGCTGAGCCACCAGGCCAAACCTTTTTGAAGGTTCTCACACATACCCTCAAAACCACACATTGTTACATATCTTTCATCCGTTCTTTCCTCTTACCTAAACCAACTTGGTTAAGCCCTCGACCTATTAGTGACAGTCAGCTCCACATGTTGCCATGCTTCCACCTCTGCCCTATCTACCTCGTCGTCTTCAAGGGGTCTTACTCTTGCGATGGGATATCTCATCTTGAGGGGGGCTTCACGCTTAGATGCCTTCAGCGTTTATCCCTTCCCGACTTGGCTACTCTGCCATGGCTTTGATCGCCAACAGATACACCAGAGGTCAGTCCATCCCGGTCCTCTCGTACTAAGGACAGCTCCTCTCAAATATCCTACGCCCACGCCGGATAGGGACCGAACTGTCTCACGACGTTCTGAACCCAGCTCGCGTACCGCTTTAATGGGCGAACAGCCCAACCCTTGGGACCTACTACAGCCCCAGGATGCGATGAGCCGACATCGAGGTGCCAAACCACTCCGTCGATGTGAACTCTTGGGAGTGATAAGCCTGTTATCCCCAGGGTAGCTTTTATCCGTTGAGCGATGGCAATCCCACTTTATACCACCGGATCACTAAGTCCTAGTTTCCTACCTGCTCCACCCGTCGGTGTCGCAGTCAAGCTCCCTTATGCCTTTGCACTCTTCGAATGGTTTCCGTCCATTCTGAGGGAACCTTTGAGCGCCTCCGATACCCTTTCGGAGGCGACCGCCCCAGTCAAACTCCCCGCCTGACATTGTCCCCCAGCCAGGTCATGGCTGCAGGTTAGAAATCCAATACCGCAAGGGTGGTATCCCAACATCGGCTCCACAAAGACTGGCGTCCTTGTTTCATAGCCTCCCACCTATCCTGTACATGCAGTACCGAATCCCAGTATCAAGCTGGAGTAAAGCTCCATGGGGTCTTTCCGTCCTGGCGCAGGTAACCAGCATCTTCACTGGTATTTCAATTTCACCGGGTGCATTGTCGAGACAGCGCTCAAATCATTACGCCTTTCGTGCGGGTCGGAACTTACCCGACAAGGAATTTCGCTACCTTAGGACCGTTATAGTTACGGCCGCCGTTTACTGGGGCTTAAATTCAGAGCTTCGCCTTTCTGCTAACCCCTCCTCGTAACCTTCCAGCACCGGGCAGGCGTCAGCCCATATACCTCACCTTTCGGTTTTGCATAGACCTGTGTTTTTGCTAAACAGTTGCTTGAGCCTATTCTCTGCGGCCTGGTTTCCCAGGCACCCTTTATCCCGAAGTTACAGGGTCATTTTGCCGAGTTCCTTAACAATGCTTCTCCCGCCGGCCTTAGGATTCTCTCCTCATCCACCTGTGTCGGTTTACGGTACGGGCACATATCACACAATAGCGGCTTTTCTTGACAGCCCCTACAGAGACTTCCCTACTTTTGTTCGGTACGCATCACACCTTCCTGTTGCTAAGCGGATTTTCCAGCTTAACCAGTCCAATGCTTGCCCCGGTCTTTTCATTCCCGGGTTCTCCCTCGGTTCTGTGTCCCCACAGTTCTGATGATATGCGGTACAGGAATTTCAACCTGTTGTCCATCGGCTACGTCTTTCGACCTCGCCTTAGGCCCCGACTTACCCAGAGCAGATCAGCTTTACTCTGGAAACCTTAGATATTCGGCCTGGAGGATTCCCACCTCCATCTCGCTACTCATTCCGGCATTCTCTCTTCTTAACACTCCACATCTCCTTACGGTAATGCTTCTGTGCGTTAAGAATGCTCCTCTACCAATCATTTCTGATTCCACAGCTTCGGTGTCGTGTTTCAGCCCCGGACATTTTCGGCGCAGGACCTCTCGACTAGTGAGCTATTACGCACTCTTTGAATGTGTGGCTGCTTCTAAGCCAACATCCTAGTTGTCTCTGAAATCCCACATCCTTTTCCACTTAACACGCACTTTGGGACCTTAGCTGGTGGTCTGGGCTCTTTCCCTTTTGACTGCCCAACTTATCTCGTGCAGTCTGACTCCCGTACATCATCTGGCCGGCATTCGGAGTTTGATATTCTTTGGTAAGCTTTGACGCCCCCTAGGAAATTCAGTGCTCTACCTCCGGCAGACTAATACGAGGCTAGCCCTAAAGCTATTTCGAGGAGAACCAGCTATCTCCGGGTTCGATTGGAATTTCTCCCCTACCCACACCTCATCGCCACCCTTTTCAACGGATGTGCGTTCGGTCCTCCACCGCCTTTTACGGCAGCTTCAACCTGGACATGGGTAGATCACCCGGTTTCGGGTCTACCTTTACTGACTCATTCGCCCTATTAAGACTTGGTTTCCCTTCGGCTCCGCACCTTGAGTGCTTAACCTTGCCAGTAACGGTAACTCGCCGGACCGTTCTACAAAAAGTACGCGGTTCCACTTATAATGTGGTTCCACAGCTTGTAAACACAGGGTTTCAGGTTCTCTTTCACTCCCCTCCCGGGGTCCTTTTCACCTTTCCTTCACAGTACTATGCGCTATCGGTCACTAAGTAGTATTTAGCCTTGGAGGGTGGTCCCTCCGACTTCCCACAAGGTTTCTCGTGTCTCGTGGTACTTTGGATCCTGCTCGCTGACTATTGCTTTCCCATACAAGGCTTTCACTTTCTATGGCCGGTCTTTCCAGGACCGTTCTGGTAACAAATCGTCTCACTTATTGCAGTCCATAACCCCGCCATGCACGCATGACGGTTTAGGCTCCTTCCATTTCGCTCGCCGCTACTTTGGAAATCGAGTTTTCTTTCTTTTCCTCCGGGTACTTAGATGTTTCAGTTCCCCGGGTTCCCGACGTATGGCTATGGATTCACCATACGACAGCTGAGGTTTGCTCAGCTGGGTTTCCCCATTCAGATATCTCCGGATCAAAGGATATTTGCTCCTCCCCGAAGCTTTTCGCAGCTTATCACGTCTTTCATCGGCTCTTAGTGCCAAGGCATCCACCTTGTGCTCTTTATAGCTTAACCAATCGATCTTCGCCTGCGGGTGCGGGCTTGGATCTAAGATACATAGCGTTGTATCTCTGGTCTTAGGTTGTTATTTCACCGTACGTTACGGTTACTTTAACGAGTTATTGTTTGGTTACATCTTTCGATGTAACACCTCGGATGTCTTGATTTTGTCTTTATATATAAAGACTCTATCTAGATATATTTCAATATGTGGTTTTCAAGGTACGTGCGCGGTGCCGCTTCTAACAGCACCACTGTGACTGAAGTTTATCAGTCATTCGAAAGCTCAATCTGTTTGAACCCACGAATCACTGGTAAAAACCAGCTATATAAAACAGCATTTCCCTGCTGGATCAGGTTAACACATTCTTTCACACAGGCTTCGCCTTTTTCTCCACCCATTGGAACGTGTCCGTTCTATATAAAACACTCCTGAGAGTGATTTTTTTAATGTAATCTGGCACCCACCTGCTCTCCCATGCCGTCTCCAGCATAGTACCATCGGCCGCTTAAGTCTTAACCATCGTGTTCGGGATGGGAACGGGTGTCTCCCCTAAGCGCATCGGCACCAGAAAGATTTTGTCTTCTTGGTGTTCTTTATTTAGTTAGCCTGGTCCATGATTGCACCTCCAAAACCTACGGTTTTCTCGGTCGCATCTGCGATGCTTATGGAGTAAGTCACAGCCTTCCGTCCGTAAAAGTAAACTTTCCCGTACTCCATTCTGTACCTTTCTCCGCAATCATTCCTCACTTTGCGAACATAAGACTCAACA
>NZ_LT732526.1:3380836-3651214 GCF_900155545.1 Clostridium sp. Marseille-P2415 | reverse complement strand
GCTAACCCCTCCTCGTAACCTTCCAGCACCGGGCAGGCGTCAGCCCATATACCTCACCTTTCGGTTTTGCATAGACCTGTGTTTTTGCTAAACAGTTGCTTGAGCCTATTCTCTGCGGCCTGGTTTCCCAGGCACCCTTTATCCCGAAGTTACAGGGTCATTTTGCCGAGTTCCTTAACAATGCTTCTCCCGCCGGCCTTAGGATTCTCTCCTCATCCACCTGTGTCGGTTTACGGTACGGGCACATATCACACAATAGCGGCTTTTCTTGACAGCCCCTACAGAGACTTCCCTACTTTTGTTCGGTACGCATCACACCTTCCTGTTGCTAAGCGGATTTGCCAGCTTAACCAGTCCAATGCTTGCCCCGGTCTTTTCATTCCCGGGTTCTCCCTCGGTTCTGTGTCCCCACAGTTCTGATGATACNACCACGCAGATACTGCTCCGGCCACGGATATTCGACTTCCAGAACCCGAGCTGTATGCAGTACCCAGTAAGGATCACGCAAAAGTTCCCGGCCTAAAGCAACCATATCCGCCCGTTCTCCACCCAGTATTTCCTCCACCTGATGCGGGTCCGTAATCAGACCAACGGTAACCACAGGCAGGCCGGATTTCTGTTTCAGCCACTCGGCAATTTTCACCTGATAGCCTGGATAAATCGCTGGCGGCGGCGTCGGTACAACTCCGCCTGTACTCACATCCAGCACGTCAATATAGGGTTTTACCAGCTCAATAATTCTGGACATTTCTTCCATATGCATGCCATCCGGTTCATAATCTTCAGCAGATACACGCAATAAAACCGGTTTTTCATCTGGCCAGACCTCATGTACCGCCTTCAGTATTTCAATTAGTATACGGCATCGGTTTTCCGTTGATCCACCATAACCACCTGTACGATGGTTGGTCAACGGCGACAGGAATTCGCTTATCAGATAACCATGGGCACCATGAATTTCAATCGCATCAAAACCGATTTCAGCCGCCCGGGCAGCAGAGCTGCGGAATGCATTAACCGCATCGTGAATATCCGCTTCCGTCATCTCATGCGGCATGGGAGAATCCTGACTAAATGGAATGGCGCTGGGGGCGTAAATTGCCTTTTCCTGGGCTCCACATTTGCGACCCGCATGATTGAGCTGAATCGCGATTTTTGCTCCCTGTTTCTGGCAGGCGGTAACAATTGGCGTAAGTGCCTTTGCCTGATCATCATTCCAAAGTCCCAGACAATGGTCAGAAATACGGCCCCACGGTAAGACACCGGTGGCTTCCATAATAATCAGCCCCGCTCCGCCGACCGCACGGGAAGTATAATGCGTAAAATGAAATTCATTTGGCATACCATCGGTTCCGGCACTGTACATACACATCGGAGGCATAACGATACGGTTGCACAAAGTCATGCTTTTTACTGTAAATGATTTCAATAAATACATAAGACATTCTCCCTTCTACTATAAATGTACAATTTAGTAAGATAACTTGCTTTAATTAGTCGTTAATCAAAATTACTATAGCGATGGCTGATCAACATTTCTTTTATCTCTGTCCACCACATAAAATAAATATAGCAGATCACGAGAAAACCCCACCTATGCTGATTCTATCATTTATTCTGGAAACTCACAATCTCCTATTTTACTTTTTTACCACAAGCCCCCCTCCTCTTAAGATACTTTTATCCCATTACTTCTTTTACTTTTTTAGAAAGTTTCTTATGCAGCATTATATTGATTCTTTTAAACTACTGGTAATTAGAACTATTCAATAGTTCATAATTTAAATGATATAGGTATCACCGTCATTGAAAAATTTGAGACAACTTATTAATAGCTTATTTTCTGTTTATTAAGCAATAAAAATATATTATTTCACTTTTTTCTTGACATAAAAATATCAAATTGTAATCTGTTCTCACTGAGTAATGTATGTTATACGCACAAAAATTGAAGAAAAACTCCTTTTCTATTTGACCTCTCAATTTCAATGCCTTAATATGACCCATCACTACCTCGGGAAGAAACAGTATCAAAAATGAGAGCTATCCTGGACTAACAGCCTTCAAAAACATGAAAAATGCCCACGCAAACAAGCGCAAACACCAGATACACAAAATAAAAACCCCAGAAACCCTTATTCTATCAGGTTTCTGAGGCTTTCATAAGAGAGGCGACAACCAGATTTGAACTGGTGATCAGGGTGTTGCAGACCCACGCCTTACCACTTGGCTATGTCGCCATAAATTATAAAGCTAAAACTTCTTAAATTCAGTGACCCCAACGAGATTCGAACTCGTGTTACCGCCGTGAAAGGGCGATGTCTTAACCGCTTGACCATGGGGCCGTACTAACATTTCGTTTTCCTCACAGTCTTTGCTTGAGTATCACGAACTCCCCGAGTAGGACTTGAACCTACGACCCAACGGTTAACAGCCGTTTGCTCTACCGACTGAGCTATCGAGGATTATTGAGGCATATACCCTCAAAACCACACATTGTTACATATCTTTCATCCGTTCTTTCCTCTTACCTAAACCAACCTGGTTAAGCCCTCGACCTATTAGTGACAGTCAGCTACACATGTTGCCATGCTTCCACCTCTGCCCTATCTACCTCGTCGTCTTCAAGGGGTCTTACTCTTGCGATGGGATATCTCATCTTGAGGGGGGCTTCACGCTTAGATGCCTTCAGCGTTTATCCCTTCCCGACTTGGCTACTCTGCCATGGCTTTGATCGCCAACAGATACACCAGAGGTCAGTCCATCCCGGTCCTCTCGTACTAAGGACAGCTCCTCTCAAATATCCTACGCCCACGCCGGATAGGGACCGAACTGTCTCACGACGTTCTGAACCCAGCTCGCGTACCGCTTTAATGGGCGAACAGCCCAACCCTTGGGACCTACTACAGCCCCAGGATGCGATGAGCCGACATCGAGGTGCCAAACCACTCCGTCGATGTGAACTCTTGGGAGTGATAAGCCTGTTATCCCCAGGGTAGCTTTTATCCGTTGAGCGATGGCAATCCCACTTTATACCACCGGATCACTAAGTCCTAGTTTCCTACCTGCTCCACCCGTCGGTGTCGCAGTCAAGCTCCCTTATGCCTTTGCACTCTTCGAATGGTTTCCGTCCATTCTGAGGGAACCTTTGAGCGCCTCCGATACCCTTTCGGAGGCGACCGCCCCAGTCAAACTCCCCGCCTGACATTGTCCCCCAGCCAGGTCATGGCTGCAGGTTAGAAATCCAATACCGCAAGGGTGGTATCCCAACATCGGCTCCACAAAGACTGGCGTCCTTGCTTCATAGCCTCCCACCTATCCTGTACATGCAGTACCGAATCCCAGTATCAAGCTGGAGTAAAGCTCCATGGGGTCTTTCCGTCCTGGCGCAGGTAACCAGCATCTTCACTGGTATTTCAATTTCACCGGGTGCATTGTCGAGACAGCGCTCAAATCATTACGCCTTTCGTGCGGGTCGGAACTTACCCGACAAGGAATTTCGCTACCTTAGGACCGTTATAGTTACGGCCGCCGTTTACTGGGGCTTAAATTCAGAGCTTCGCATTTCTGCTAACCCCTCCTCGTAACCTTCCAGCACCGGGCAGGCGTCAGCCCATATACCTCACCTTTCGGTTTTGCATAGACCTGTGTTTTTGCTAAACAGTTGCTTGAGCCTATTCTCTGCGGCCTGGTTTCCCAGGCACCCTTTATCCCGAAGTTACAGGGTCATTTTGCCGAGTTCCTTAACAATGCTTCTCCCGCCGGCCTTAGGATTCTCTCCTCATCCACCTGTGTCGGTTTACGGTACGGGCNCACCGCTACACTAGGAATTCCACTTACCTCTCCTGCACTCCAGCTCCACAGTTTCCAAAGCAGTCCCGGGGTTGAGCCCCGGGCTTTCACTCCAGACTTGCAGCGCCGTCTACGCTCCCTTTACACCCAGTAAATCCGGATAACGCTTGCCCCCTACGTATTACCGCGGCTGCTGGCACGTAGTTAGCCGGGGCTTCTTAGTCAGGTACCGTCATTTTCTTCCCTGCTGATAGACCTTTACATACCGAAATACTTCTTCAGTCACGCGGCGTCGCTGGATCAGGGTTTCCCCCATTGTCCAATATTCCCCACTGCTGCCTCCCGTAGGAGTTTGGGCCGTGTCTCAGTCCCAATGTGGCCGGTCACCCTCTCAGGTCGGCTACTGATCGTCGGCTTGGTGGGCCGTTACCTCACCAACTACCTAATCAGACGCGGGTCCATCTCATACCACCGGAGTTTTTCGCACCGTGCCATGCAGCACTGTGCGCTTATGCGGTATTAGCAGTCGTTTCCAACTGTTATCCCCCTGTATGAGGCAGGTTACCCACGCGTTACTCACCCGTCCGCCGCTCAGTCAATTTGGATTCCACCCGAAGGCTTCCTCCAAACTGCTTCGCTCGACTTGCATGTGTTAAGCACGCCGCCAGCGTTCATCCTGAGCCAGGATCGAACTCTCATATTATAATGTTGTTCAATCCGGGGTCAAAATCAACTAACTAGCTAATTTATTTCCCGTTTTACTTGTTGTTTGGTTCGTATACAATTGCTTGTATTCGTTCTGAATTTTCTCATTCAAAGCCATCAAACATGGCTTATTTTATTAGAATTTTCAGGGTTTTACATACTGTTCAATCTTCTGTTTTCAAAGTGCTTTGTGTTGTTTTCTTTCTTAACAGCAACTCGTTTATTCTATCACAGCGTTTCTGTCTTGTCAACACTTTTTTCATTTTCTTTTTTGCTGTTTTTTTGACAGCTGGTACATGATAACATATCTTTCTGACTATGTCAACCATTTTTTTCACTGCCAAAAGCAAAAAAATAATCATTTGGAAACGAGCGGAGAAAGAGGGATTTGAACCCTCGCGCCGGTTGCCCGACCTACACCCTTAGCAGGGGCGCCTCTTCGGCCTCTTGAGTATTTCTCCGTAGTTCATAATCTCCATATGATCCGCCTATCAAATAATATCTTCTCCAGACGCATTGACAATTATACAAGATAAGTTTCGACTTGTCAACCCATTTTTTGATTTATTTCCTCCTGTATTCTGTCATGAACCATTTCTGCTATTTGAATGGTTTTTAACTTCTCATAATCCCCGGCATAAAGCGGTTTTAAGAAACAAACCTGTACTTTCAGCTTTCGGGAAGAGTTCTCATCAAAGGGTTTGAAACAGTCAATCAGTGCTACCGGCACAATAGGACATTTTGCGTTTACCGCACTTTTAAACGTTCCTCCCTTAAATGCCAGCAGTTTATTGCCTTCCCGGCTACGGGTCCCCTCTGGGAAGATCACGTAGTTCTTTCCGTTCTTAACATTTTCCGTCATTTTGATGATGATATCCATTGAAGCTCTGATATCCTGCCGGTCTATGGAAAAACCATTCAGTGCTTTGATCACCTGTTTTACCAAGATGAGTTTGGAAGCTTCTTTTTTTACTACCACACCCAAAGGCTTCGGACAGACATCCATAAGCGCCAGTACGTCAAATAATCCCTGATGGTTCGGAAAAAGGATAAAGCCATTTTCAGACGGAAGATTCTCAATTCCATAAACTTCTACATCAACCCGTCCTGTTTTGTTTACTGATTTCACCACATGCCGGATGTAATCATAACGCTGCTCATATGTATGGGTATCTCCCGGAAGTCCCAGCTTCCAGATGCGGTATAGCCACACAGGAGCCCGAAAAAGATTCCTGACTACCATATATAGAATACGGTTCATGTTTACTTTTGGTCCTCTCTGTATTTTTCAATGGCTGTTTCATATAGATTGTTTCCCTCACTGTCTATGACAACAATAACAGGAAAGTCTTTTACTTCCAGACGCCTTATGGCCTCGGTTCCCAAATCGTCATAAGCAATTACTTCAGAACTGAGGATACACTTGGAAAGAAGCGCACCGGCCCCTCCTACCGCAGCAAAATAAACAGCTTTGTTTCTCACTATTGCTTCGATCACTTCCTTACTTCTTTTTCCCTTTCCGATCATTCCGGCCATTCCCATGTCCAGAAGCTGAGGCGTGTATTTATCCATGCGGCTTGCAGTGGTTGGTCCTGCAGAACCAATGGGGCGTCCTTCTCTTGCAGGAGATGGTCCCATATAATAAATCATATTTCCTTTTATGTTAAAAGGCAGGGATTCGTTCCGGTCCAAAGTTTCTTTCATCCGTTTATGTGCGGCATCCCGGGCTGTATAAATGATTCCCGTCAGATAAACAAAATCTCCTGCATTCAGACTTTTTGTATCTTCCTTACTGATTGGTGCTTTTATATGATGATCCATGATTTCCTCCATTTCTTACTGTAATGATTATATGATTCGATGAGCATGTCTGTTTACATGACAGCAGATGTTGACTGCTACAGGTAGTCCGGCTATATGGGTCGGATAGGTTTCAATGTTCACAGCGAGAGCGGTAACACTTCCTCCCAGGCCACCCGGCCCGATTCCAAGCTTGTTGATTTTTTCAAGCATCTCCGCTTCCAGTTCACGTACATACGGAATGGTGGGATATTCATTCATATCTCTGGTCAGGGCATATTTTGCCATCTGGGCACATTTTTCAAAGGTTCCGCCGATCCCTACCCCTACGACCATGGGCGGACATGCATTGGGGCCAGCATCTTTCACAGCAGTCAGGATGGCCTCTTTAATGCCTTCGATTCCGTCTGCAGGCTTTAACATGAATACGCGGCTCATATTTTCACTTCCAAATCCCTTCGGAGCAACGGTAATATCAACCTTATCTCCATCCACGATTTCATAATGGATCACGGCCGGAGTATTATCCTTTGTATTTACCCGCTCCACCGGCTCTACCACAGATTTTCTTAAATACCCTTCCACGTAACCTTCCTTAACACCCTGATTGACGGCATCTGTAAGATTGCCGCCTTCTATATGTACATCCTGCCCTATCTTGATAAAGATGACCGCCATTCCCGTATCCTGACAGATCGGTATCATATCCTCACCGGCAATCTCCAAATTTTCTTTTAACTGGCAGAGTATCTGTCTGCCTAAATCCGATCTTTCTTTCTCCACTGCTTCCAGAAACACCTTTTCCATATCCTTTGACAGTACATGGTTTGCTTCTATGCACATTTCTTTGATATTTTTTGTGATTTCTTCGCTTTTAACGGTTCTTATCATATTTCCCTCCAGGCAAGACAACTTAATCATATCTTTATCTAATCATAAATTATTCATTTGATGAAATCAAGTCCAAATACAGAATATGACAGGGAATGATGTGTAAGACCATCCCCTGTCATGCTTTATGAATTAAAACGATTCCGGATCAATTTTTCCTGAATATCTTTTATGGTTATTTCTTCCATCCTGTTTCTGCAAAGCTCATTCAGTTCCCCGTAGAGTTCATCCATCACCCCTGACATGCCGGATGCTATCATACAGGGCATGTTCTCATCCCCGGATTTCCAGGATGAAGATACAAAAGTGACTTCAAGAGCATCGCAAATCTGTTTCAAATTCACTTTGGCCGGATCTTTAACAAGATGGTAACCGCCTTCTAAGCCTTCTTTCGTTGCAATGATCCCGGCTTTTTTTAACTTTGCCATCACTTTTCTTACCCGGGCAGGATTCGTGCATACATTGGAAGCCAGCTCTTCACTGGAAGTCGTGGCTTTCTTTTGGTTTAAATAAACCAGTCCATGGACAGCCACTGCAAACTCACTTGTCATACTAATCCCCCATTCTTATCAATACCAAATGACTGCGTTTATCTGTAATCAATACGGTTTCAGTTTGTATCTTACCAATTTGTTCGTTCCTTGTCAAGAGCATAGGAGCCCAAAAGAAAGTCCAGCCCCCTTAAAAGGAGCCGGACTTCTTTTCCAAGAGCATATCTGGTTTTAGACTGTTTTATCTTTAATTCGTACAATTACATTTTTTATTACTTTATCTTCCATTTCTAAAATAGAATAATAATTTTTTTCATCTTCAAGTTCCAGAGGCATCTGGGAGTCCTTAGGGATGAAGCCCAGGATCTCTATTAAATAACCGGACAAGGTGTCACAGGAACTTTCTATCTCTTCATTAAGAACCTCATCCAGATCATACAGGGAGATACTTCCTGCGGCTTTGTACACGTAAGGCTCCATTTCTATCAGCTGAGGTTCCTCCTCATCGTATTCATCCTGAATGTCCCCAACGATTTCCTCTATTAAATCCTCCAGGGTAACAAGGCCGGAAACCCCTCCGTATTCATCCACCAGGATGGCCATCTTTTTCTTATGCTTCTGCATATCCAGGAATAAATCATCCGTCTTTTTGTTTTCCGGTATAAAATAAGGCTTCTGCATGATCGTACGGATGTCGACATACGCCTGATCATTCTTATTCATTTCTATTATAAAATCTTTCATGGACAAAATACCGATTATATTATCAATCTCTTCTTCATAGACCGGGATTCTGGAATGTCTGCTGTCCAGTATTTCATTAAGAACCAGCTCCATCGGGTTTTTGATATCCACAGCCACCATATCCTGTCTGGGGGTCATGATCTCTCTGGCTCTTTTATCATCAAATAGAAAAATAGAAGTGATCATATCCTCTTCAATTTTATTAAACACACCGCTCTCCCGCCCCGTCTGGAGCATGGAACGGATTTCTTCCTCAGAAACTTCTTCCTCCAGATTATCCGTCTTCATACCAAAAAGTTTCAGAACTCCATTGGTTGATATGGAAAGCAGCTTTATGAACGGTGCCATAATTTTTGAAATGACGGAAATCGGATGCACGGCAAATAAACTGAACCATTCCGCCTTTTGTAATGCAATCCGTTTGGGTACCAGTTCTCCAAAAACCAGGTTAAAATAAGACAAAATAATAGTTACTGCCACCATGGAAATGCTCTGGCTGTAAGGAACTCCCAGAGATTCCATTTTATCTCCCAGAATTTGTGAAATTCCTGTTGCCGCCGATGCACTGGAAAAGAAACCGGCAAAGGTTATGGCTACCTGGATGGTTGAGAGAAAACCTGTAGAATCCTCTGAAAGCCTTTGAATAAGAGCTGCCTTTTTATTTCCGCCATCGGCCAGCATTCGAATCCTGTTTTTGTTAACCGATACAACGGCCATTTCCGCTCCTGCGAAAAACGCATTCATTAAGGTCAAAAAAATTAATAATAAAATCTGTGCGGCTATCTGCGCCGCGCCTGGGTCACTGTCCAAGCTGGTATTCCTCCTTTTTTTAGGACGTGCTCGTCCATGCAGGACCTGCCTGCTAAATTTCAATAATGAAAAGACTTTGACTACAGTAAAATTAATATTGCTGCATTCAAAGTCTTTTACTGCAAATTATTGATGTTCAATATTATAATATAAAAGATAATTTATTTCTATATCTTTCGTGTTAAAATTTATTCTTCCTCTTCAGGGGCTTCTTCATTCTCACTTAACTCCCCGGTAATCTCCTCATCCTCAATATCCAGATCTTCAAGGCCTTCCCCTTCGGATTTGCTTCCGTCATCGCGGACCTTGGCAATGCTGGCAACACTGATATCAGAATCCTGTTCAATGTTCATGAGCTTCACACCGGAAGTATTTCTGCCGATGACGGAAATATCATTGACTGAAATGCGGATCACAATGCCTTCGGTTGTAATAAGAAGGAGGTCATGGTCATCCTGAACCAGCTTGGCTCCCACGATATCTCCTGTCTTTTCTGTGATCTTATAACACAGGACGCCCTTACCGCCTCTCTTTTGCGGTGAGAACTCTTCAATGGGGGTACGCTTGCCCATGCCGTTAGCGGATACGATCAGAAGTTTTGGTCCCTGGGTATCCATCTGCATTCCTACAACCTGGTCGTCTTCGTTTAGCTTCATACCGATTACACCTATGGATACACGGCCTGTCACACGGACATCCTTTTCATGGAACCGGATACACTGCCCCTTCCTTGTGATCAGGAAGATATCCTTTGTATCATCGGTTGCCTTTACCTCGATCAGTTCATCATTTTCCCGGAGAACAATGGCCTGAAGACCATTCTTACGGACATTGGCATATTCCATCATCGGTGTCTTCTTTACCATACCGTTTCTGGTTGCCATGAATAAGAACTTATCATCGTCGTATTCCTTCATCGGAATGATAGCCGTAATGCTCTCGCCGGGAAGCATCTGTAAAAGATTTACAATGGCGGTTCCTCTGGCGGTCCGGCTTCCTTCCGGGATCATATAGGTTTTTAAACGGTAAACACGGCCTGTATTGGTAAAGAACATCAGATAATGATGGGTAGTGGTCATCATCAGGTCTTCAATATAGTCCTGATCAATGGTCTGCATTCCCTTGATTCCTTTTCCGCCACGGTTCTGGTTCTTGAAATTATCAATGGACATTCTCTTAATATATCCCAGCTTTGTCATGGCCACGATGGTATCCTCATCCGGGATCAAGTCTTCCATGGACATATCAAATTCATCAAATCCAATGGAGGTTCTTCTGTCATCCCCGTATTTTGCGGCGATAATGGAGATTTCCTCCTTAATGACTCCCAAAAGCTTTTTCTCATCTGCAAGGATTGCTTTGAGTTCTGCGATTCTGGCTTCCAGTTCTTTGTATTCGTTTTCAAGCTTCTCCCGTTCCAGACCGGTAAGAGCTCTAAGACGCATATCCACGATGGCCTGGGACTGGGCATCGCTTAAACCGAAACGGCTCATGAGTTCTGCCTTGGCTGTCTGAACATTGTCGGAACCGCGGATGATCCGGATCACTTCGTCAATATTATCTAAGGCAATGAGCAGGCCTTCCAAGATGTGGGCTCTCTCTTCCGCCTTATTTAAATCGTAACGGGTCCTTCTGGTTACGACTTCCTTCTGGTGGTCCAGATAATAGTTTAACATCTGGAGAATGTTTAAGGTCTTCGGCTCCAGAATACCGAAATCATTCTTAACCAGAGCAATCATGATCACACCAAAGGTGTCCTGCAGCTGGGTATGTTTGATCAACTGATTTAATAGTACATTTGCATTGACATCCCGGCGGAGCTCAATGCAGATTCTCATACCGGAACGGTCGGATTCATCCCTTAGATCGGTGATGCCGTCCACCTTTTTATCTTTAACCAGCTCTGCAATCTTTTCAATCAGACGCGCCTTATTGACCATATACGGAAGCTCGGTTACAATGATCCGGCTCTTTCCGTTGGGCATGGTCTCAATATCGGTGACAGCTCTGACGCGGATCTTACCCCTTCCTGTACGGTATGCTTCTTCAATTCCCCGCTTTCCCAGGATGGTCGCTCCGGTTGGGAAGTCCGGTCCCTTGATGATATCCAGTACTTCTTCCATGGTGGTTTCCCGGTTTTCTTCCACCTGATTGTCAATGACCTTAACAACTGCACCTATGACCTCCCTTAAGTTGTGGGGAGGAATATTGGTAGCCATACCAACGGCAATGCCGGACGTACCGTTTACCAGAAGATTGGGATAACGGGATGGAAGAACGTCAGGTTCTTTTTCTGTCTCATCAAAGTTCGGGCTGAAATCAACGGTATCCTTATTGATATCGGCAAGCATTTCCATGGATATCCTGCTTAAGCGGGCTTCCGTATAACGCATGGCCGCCGCACCGTCTCCATCAACAGAACCGAAGTTTCCGTGGCCATCCACCAGCGGATACCTGGTAGACCACTCCTGTGCCATATTCACCAGGGCTCCATAGATGGAGCTGTCGCCATGAGGATGGTATTTACCCATGGTATCACCGACGATACGGGCACATTTACGGTGTGGCTTATCCGGACCGTTGTTGAGCTCGATCATGGAAAACAGAACTCTTCGCTGAACCGGCTTTAAACCGTCTCTTACATCAGGCAGGGCTCTGGAAGCAATGACGCTCATGGCATAATCGATATACGATTTCTCCATGGTCTTTTTTAAGTCCACATCATGAACTTTATCAAAGATATTTGGTTCCATTTTATTTCCTCCAATTAAATATCAAGATTCTTAACGTATTTGGCATTTGCTTCGATAAATTCACGTCTTGGCTCTACCTGGTCGCCCATCAGGGTGGTAAAGGTCAAGTCCATCTCGGATGTGGTATCTTCATCCATGCTGACGCGCAGCAGAACTCTTCTCTCCGGGTCCATGGTGGTTTCCCAAAGCTGCTCCGCATCCATCTCTCCCAAACCTTTGTAACGCTGGATCTTATTGTTGTTGTCACGGCCGACTTCTTTCAGGATGGAGTTTAATTCCTCATCGCTGTAAGCATACCATACTCTCTTATTCTTTTCGATCTTATATAACGGCGGCTGTGCCAGATATACATGGCCCTCTTTGATCAAGTCCGGCATAAATCGGTATAAAAAGGTGAGCAGCAAGGTACTGATATGGGCACCGTCCACATCGGCATCGGTCATGATAATGATTTTGTGATATCTTAATTTACTTAATTCAAAGTCTTCATGGATTCCGGTACCAAAAGCCGTAATCATAGCCTTGATCTCCGCATTGGCATATATCTTATCAAGCCTTGCCTTCTCTACGTTTAAAATCTTTCCGCGCAGAGGCAGGATGGCCTGGGTATTTCTGGACCGGGCGGTCTTTGCGGAGCCGCCGGCACTGTCTCCCTCTACGATGTATATCTCGCAGTTTTCCGGATTCTTATCAGAGCAGTCGGCAAGCTTGCCGGGAAGGGCCATCCCCTCCAGAGCTGTTTTTCTTCTGGTCAAATCCCTTGCTTTTCTGGCTGCGGCTCTCGCTCTCTGTGCCAGGATGGACTTGTCACAGATGGTTTTTGCAATACTTGGATTCTGCTCTAAGTAATAGGTGAACTGCTCCCGAAGCAGATTGTCCACCGCTCCTCTGGCCTCACTGTTTCCTAATTTCTGCTTTGTCTGGCCCTCAAACTGAGGTTCCTCTATTTTGACGCTGATGATGCCGGTCAAGCCTTCCCTGATGTCCTCACCGGATAAATTGGTTTCGCTTTCCTTTAACAGCTTGTTCTTTCTGGCATAATCATTTAATGTGGTAGTCAGTGCACTCTTGAAACCGGCCAGGTGGGTTCCGCCTTCCGGAGTATTGATATTATTAACAAAACTGTAGATATTCTCCGTATAGGAATCATTGTGCTGCATGGCAACCTCAACATAAACGCCATCCTTTGTTCCTTCGCAGTAAAATACCTGATCATATAAAGGAGTCTTACCTTTGTTTAAGTAGGTGACAAACTCCTTGATACCGCCTTCATAATGGAACACGTGCTCATGCTTGTCTTCTCTTTCATCCCGCAGGATGATTTTTAAGTTCTTGGTTAAAAATGCGGTTTCCCGAAGACGGATCTTTAAGGTATCATAATCAAAGATGGTCTCTTCGAAAATATCTTTATCGGGAAGGAAGGTGACCTTGGTTCCATGCTCTTCCGGACCGCACTCACCTATGACCTTTAACGGATACATGGTCTTTCCCTTTTCATAACGCTGTTTGTAAATCTTTCCCTCCTGGCAGATCTCCACCTCAAGCCACTGGGAAAGGGCATTAACGACGGAGGCGCCTACGCCATGAAGACCACCGGAAACCTTGTATCCCCCGCCGCCGAATTTACCGCCGGCATGCAGGATGGTAAAGGCAACCTCAACTGCCGGAATTCCGGCTTTTTTCTGGATGCCTACCGGGATTCCGCGTCCATCATCGATAACCATTATGGAGTTATCGGGATGGATGACCACCTCTATGCTGTCACAGTATCCTGCCAGAGCCTCATCTACCGCATTATCCACGATTTCATATACCAGATGATGAAGTCCCCTTATGGATGTACTGCCGATATACATACCAGGTCTTTTTCTTACTGCTTCAAGACCCTCTAATATCTGGATTTGATCTGCACCATATTCTTGACTCATATTCGCACGCTTCCTCCTGAATCGTTAATTTTCACTGTTTACGGTACCGCTTATTACCCGGAATATCTTATCAATATGAAACCGGTTGTTAACAAAATCCTCCAGTCCCGTACAGGTAATGACGGTTTGTATATGATTGATCCCTGCAAGCAATTGATTCTGTCTGCTGTTATCCAGTTCCGATAACACGTCATCCAGCAAAAGGATGGGATAATCATGTACGACTTTTTTTACCAGTTCTATTTCTGCAAGCTTAAGGGATAAAGCGGCTGTTCTCTGCTGTCCCTGGGAACCGAACCGCCGGATATCAATCTCATTGATCATGAAACTTAAATCATCCCGGTGCGGGCCGGTCAGCGTCATCTTTTGCTTTAAATCCTGCTGCCTGCTTCTTCTTAATGTATCTTCAAACGCATCCGCCGCCACATTGGGCTCATAAAAGATGCGCAGAGATTCTTTTTCTGCGGAAAGTCTGTGGTGAATGTTTCCAATGATTTCACCCAGCTGCTCTACAAATTCTTTCCGGTAATAAATAATTTCCTTTCCATACTGGACCAGCTGCATATCCCATATGTCCAGGGTCTCTTCATAATCCGGCCTAAATGCCATGTCCTTTAACAGTTTGTTGCGCTGCGTCACAATCCGGTTATACTGCACGAGGGAGTGGACATAAAGCTTATTTAGTTGACATAATTCCAAATCAACAAACCGGCGCCTCTCGGCCGGACCGTTTTTTATGAGATTTAAGTCTTCCGGAGAAAAAAACACAACGTTGACGATTCCAAACAACTCACTGGCCTTCTTTATGGGAACGCCGTTTACTGCCACGCCTTTGGCCTTATTCTTCTTCAAATGCATGTCAATCCGGTATGGAATATCTTTCTTTCTGACGTTTAGCTTGATATGCGACTCATCCCTGTCAAACTGTATAATTTCCTTATCCTTGCTCCCTCTGTGGGATTTCGTCGTAGCACAGACATAGATTGCTTCTAAGACATTTGTTTTCCCTTGGGCATTGTCCCCATAGAGTATATTGGTTCCCTGACTAAAATCCATATGTAATTCATCATAGTTGCGGTAATTCTTAAGCTCTATAGATTCAATCATCATGGATGGTGTATTTCCTCTCTATTGTCCATGCTTTTTGGACATAAAGGTATGCCCGCAGGGCGTTCCTTTTTCCCGCCCATGCTATTTGGGTATTACGGTATGCCCGGCAGGGGGGTCCTCGATTTTAACGGTATTGCCTTTAAATGTGACAACATCTCCGGCCCTTAATTTTTTACCTCTCTGGTATTCCACCTGGCCGTTTACTTTAACAAGACCATCCTCAATAGAATATTTGGCATCAACGCCGGATTCTACCAGGCCTGCGGCCTTTAATGCCTGCCCTAGCTTGATATATTCATCCCTTAATTCTATGGTTTCCATAATTTCCTCTCTATTGTCCACGCTTTTTGGACATAAAGGTATGCCCGCAGGGCGTTCCTCTCTATTGTCCACGCTTTTTGGACGGCACCTGATACATATTTTAAACCGCTGCTGCATTAAAGTTAACAGGAAGGATCAGGTAAATATATTTTTCCTCCTCATCCCGGATAAAGCATGGGGATTTAGGGTTGAGCATGAATAGGGTTACTTCTTCATCATCAATGATCCTCAAAGCATCGATCAGGAACTTGGGATTAAAACCGATCATGATATCGCTTCCTGTTTTATGGGTAGGAACCTCCGCGTTCATGGAGCCAAAGCTGGAATTCATCTTCAGCTGCATTTCCTGATTTTCGATGTTCATGATAAGAGGTTTTTTATCGTTTTCCCTCACCAGGATGGTCGCCCGGTCGAGACAGTCCAAAAGCTCTCTCTTATTCACCGTAATCTTTGTTTCATAATCGCTGGAAAGCATCTGGTCAATGCGGAAGTACTCTCCTTCGATCAGGCGCGAAACAACAATGGTATCGTCAAATTCGAATAAAATGTGGTTGGTACTGAAGAAAATAAGCACTTCCTTTTCATTGTCTCCGCCCAGAATCTTGCTTACCTCGTTTAAAGTCTTGCCAGGAACAATGACTTTTATATCATGATAGGTATCTTTTAATTCAATATTTCGGATCGAGATACGGTGACCATCCAGAGAAACCACCTTTAGCTGGTTTCCGGTGACCTGAAACAGTTCTCCGGTCATCATCTTATTGCTGTCATTGGGAGCAATGGAAAAAATGGTCTGACGGATTACTTCCTTTAATGAGAACTGGGATAAGCAGATATAGTGCTCCCGTTCAATGTATGGAAGATAAGCAAATTCCTCCCCATCCCGGCCCTGAATATGGAATACAGAGTTTTCACAGGAAATAGTTGTCGTAAATTTCTCATCGCTTTCAATTGTAACAAGGGAATCTCCTGCAGAGGAGAGCTTCCTGACGATCTCGGAAAGCAGTTTTGCTTCAAGGGCGATCTTGCCTCTTTCCAGGATGGTTCCTTCCACCTTTGTCTCAATTCCAAGCTCCATGTCATTGGCAGTCAGTTTGATCTCGGATCCGCTGGCATCAATAAAGATGCATTCCAGGATGGACATGGTGGTTTTACTGGGAACTGCCTTTAATACAATATTAATGCCGTTTAAAATGGCATCCTGTTTAAATGTCAGTTTCATAATTGTTGATAACTCCTTTGCTCTAGAAATTGCAATAAATGTATGGATAATATAGTTTTATTCCGTCGTATTAGTAGTAGGGGCTGTGGGTTTGTGTAAAAGTCCTGATAACCGTTATAAAGGCGGATTTTTCCATGTTCATAACGATGTGAATAAAGTCCACAGAATCTAAGGAAAACTTTAAGGTTATCCACAAACAGCTGAGAAACGATTCCAGGCCCCCATTTATCCACAGGAAATTAACAGCTAATACACACATTATTGTGGATTAATCTTCTTTTTCAGAATCTCAATGGTATTATTCAAAGATTCATTCCTGTCCACATCCGCTGTGATTTTATCAATTCCGTGGATGATGGTGGTATGGTCCCGTCCTCCTAAGTATTTTCCAATCATCTGTAAGGGGGTACCGACCATCTCACGGCAGAGATACATGACGATCTGGCGGGGATAAACGATTTCTTTATTCCGTTTCTGGGAACAGATATCAAGGGGAGTAAGGCCGTAATGGTCAGCAACTACTTGAATGACGAGTTCCGGCGTGATTTCCCGCTTATCGTTGGGAGAGATGATGTCCTTTAAAGCTTCTTCAGCCAGCTCCACGGTGATTTCTTTATTGTCAAGGCGGGAGAGCGCTACTATTTTTGTTAAGGCGCCTTCCAGCTCCCGGATGTTGGATTTGATGTTAGTGGCTATGTATTTAATTACTTCGTTATCAATATTATAGCCTTCCATTTCCTCTTTTTTCCGGAGGATGGCCATCCTGGTCTCATAATCAGGGGACTGTATGTCCACCGTTAAGCCCCATTCGAACCGGGAACGGAGCCGTTCTTCCAATGTTTCGATTTCCTTCGGAGGTTTATCGGAGGAAATAATGATCTGTTTTTTCGCTTCATATAATGCATTGAAGGTGTGGAAGAATTCTTCCTGTGTACTTTCTTTTCCAATGATAAACTGGATATCGTCGATTAACAGGACATCATTGTTGCGGTACTTCTCACGGAATTCGGTAGGGGAGAAGTTGTTCTTATTACGGATCGCGTCAATCAGCTCGTTGGTGAATTTCTCACTGGTTACGTAAAGAACCTTTGCTCCGGGGTTGTTCTTTAAGATGAAGTGGCCGATAGAATGCATCAAGTGGGTTTTTCCAAGACCAACGCCTCCATAAATGAAAAGAGGGTTGTAAATTTCACCCGGAGATTCCGCAACAGCTAAGGATGCGGCATGGGCCAGGTTGTTGTTTGCACCTACCACAAAGGTATCAAAGGTGTATTTTGGATTTAAGTTGGCGCTTATGATGGCCGACTGGCTGACTGAATTGACTGCATTGGTAATAAGGGCATTGCCTGCAGGAGCCGGGGCGGCCTCTTTTTGAACCTGATTTTCAACAACGAAATCAACGCTGCACTCAAAGCCAGTCACTTCTTCTATGGTGATCTTTAGAAGAAACCCGTATTTTTTCCGGATGTATCCTAAGAATTCCACATCCGGAACCGTGACGATCACTTTTTCGCCGTCTACGGCATGAACTTTTAGCGGGAGAAGCCAAGTTTTGAAAGACACGTCCGTTATTTCGTGCTCTTCTTTTAAATTCAATAAGATTTCATCCCATTTTTCCTTTAACTTTTCTAACATTGTAAGTCTCCTACATCTATTTAAATGCAAATATGCGCATTAGCCCAATCTACAGTTCATTCTATACTATTTTGAAATAATTTTCAATGAGATTAGCAAAAAATTGTGGATAAGTGTGTGCAGAGGATGTGTATTGCATGTGAATGATGTGTTGATAATCATCCGGAGAGAGAGTTGTCCACAGAAAAACGGGATTTTAAAAGTTACTTTATTCACATCCTGGAAATATTGGATTTATATGGATTAAAAGGACATGCCTGTGAACAAATCAGCGGTTATCAAGATAATATCCAGAGAGTTTTCCACAAGTTATCCCCATAATGTTGATAACTTTATGTAAATTAACAAAATGGGAGGTGAATTTCCGGACATGCCATTGACGGATAATTATCACCTATGTATAATGCAAATGTAACTAGTTGCATTGTATCTTATTGAAAAGAACAGTAGCACAGGAGGTAAAAATGAATATTGAGAACAAAACCAGTAACCTGGTATTGGCAGCCGTATTTGTTGCCATTATCATCATTCTGGCGTTTACGCCCTTGGGGTACATTCCCCTGGGATTTATGAACGCCACCACCATCCACGTTCCGGTCATAATTGGAGCCATCGTTCTTGGACCAAAATATGGGGGATTTTTGGGAATGGTATTTGGACTTACCAGCTTGTGGAAGAGCACCTACATGCCAAATCTAACGTCGTTTGTATTTTCTCCTTTTATAAAGGTAGGAGAGTACGGCGGTAATTTTTGGAGTCTGGTCATTTGTATGGTCCCCAGAATTCTAATCGGAATTGTAGCTTATTATGTATTTCGGGCCGTATTAAAAGCATGCAGCGGAAAAAAAGCAAAAAGGACCATTGCTCTGGCGGCGGCAGGTGTGGCTGGATCATTAACCAATACCTTGTTGGTAATGAATCTGATTTACTTCTTCTTTGGCAAGGAGTACGGACAGGCGGCAAAAGGGCTGACAGAAGGAATTTATTCGGTGATTTTAGGCATTATATGCATAAATGGAATTCCTGAGGCTATTGTAGCGGGAATACTTACTGTGGCGGTTTCACAGGCGCTGTTTAAGGTGATGAGAAGATAAGTATAAAAAAAGAGCCGAAGTTCCTCTAAGAAATTTAAGAGGAACTTCGGCATTTTCTTCTTGTAGGTTCGGTTTTGCACTTGAAATAATTTCTGCAAATTGTTTTTTGCATTTTTTCCATTTGCTGGGTATAACAATGGATTCGGATAAAACGTAATAATTTTCTATTTTTTTACAGGCAATATGCATATAAGTAATACTGCCGTCTTCTACTACAGAATATAAAGCTTGCGAGGTTTGCTCATCCAGAGTGAGAAGATCTTCATCAGTGACAGGTGTCAGTACGTAATCTTCCTGATACTGTTTTACCGTAGCGTCTATAAAATATTGTTCGTTCACTTCCCGGGTATAATCCTTTTGATTATATACAAATGATAAAAAAATCATATCGCTGGATTGGTTTTCCAAGTGTAAATCCTGGTCAGGATATTCTGATTGAATTAATTCTTTTGGAACTGTATAGATTATTTCGTCACCTTTTGTAATAACTTCGTAGGTTGTTTTATCTGAAGATTTCCTTGTTTCAGCGGAAGTTGTTTCACTTGTATTATCTGCCAACAGAATCAATCCGGCTAATCCGATGGAAAAAATAGAAATAATAATAACGATAGATAAAATCAGGGCTGCAATGCTTGTTCCACCATGCCTTTTTAAATATGCTTTAGCTTCTTCATTTATATATTGGGAAGCTGTTTTTGTTATTAAATTGCTTCTATTATAATAGAAATAGTTTGCATAAACCCCTACTACAGTATGGACAGCGATTCCGCTCAAAGGAATGATACATGTCAAAAGACTGCAGATGAAGACAAGAAAAGCGTAAAAATACATCTTTCTATAAACCATCCAGTAATAAGGAAAGAAAAAGGCGGCCCAGTTCCAACTGGTAAAGGATCGGTTAGGTATCTGATTTTCCCATTTTCTTTTGTAATAGTAATAATTGTCTCCAACAAAAGTTTCAGTTGCCCAGTCATTCCAGGTTTGATGTTCGTTTTCCATTAATAATCTCCTTGTAAACGATATGAATTAACACTCCGAACGTCAGAGTATCAATTTTATTATATCAACAAAATTCGACAAAATTGGCTTACATGTAAAAAATAGCAGTTTACATGTAAAAATTAGCAGCTATTTTTATAGAAAAATTTTAAAATGGTTTAAAATTTTCTTATCTGCTTTTTCTGACAGTTGTTTTACTTTCAGGGTCAGGAATAGCAATGAATATTAACCTTATGCAACAAAAAGAATCTTGTTCATTGCAATTGCCAATGATATACTTTAATCAAACTTAAAAAGGTGAGATAAAATTATGAATGAGAATTTTAGCAAAAATTTATTGCTTTTACGAAAAAAAGTTTCGCTTTCACAATGTGAAGTAGCGAAAGAGTTAGGCATTAGCAGGCAGACATTATCTAAATGGGAAACCGGAAAAAGTACCCCGGATGCTACATATATAAAAAAAATTAGCGAGATATATAAGATATCAATAGATGAATTATTAGGAGTTGAGAATGATGGAGATCATGTGGAAAAAGAAGAAAACATTTTTCAGAGTAATAAAGTTAGAAAAAAAAACTATCTAGTATTACTGTTTGTTGTTGTCGATATATTGTTAAGTATTGTATTGATATGTATAAGCAAACATATGTTTTTTTGGGTAATGGATTTTAATCTTATATTATTAGCGATCTATATTGTGGTGCGATTAATGTATTTTATAAAGGCTATAGTGAATTAGTATAAATCCCATAAAATTTAAAGGAGGAAAAAATCTATGATAAGAATGTCAAGAAGGTTAACTGCTTTATTTTTAACGGTAATTTTAGCTTATTGCTTTTCATTTACAGCATTAGCAGCTGATAATGAGGCGGCATCTGAGGGATACGGAACTACAGCTGTTTTTGATTTAAAAGATAAATCAGAACAGGTTTATACATATTTTGATACAGAAGGTAATAAAATAACTATCGGTATTAAACCGGCTAAAGTGTCTATACACTCATCAGAACCATGGTCAGAGGGTACTTGGGATATATATGTATATGGTCCATTAAGTGCATACTATAAAATTGACATCAGTTCAAAAGGTAAAATAACAGATGCTTATGATGAAGGGTATACCGCTATAGGGGTTACCGTAAACTCAGATTCCCTTAGTTATACATCATCTAAGGCAACGTATAAATTGACTTATAAAATTCCTGACCCATTACCGGATATTTTAGGAGCTTCTGGTTCTTTATATGCTAAGATTAGCGGCTCTAATTTGGTGGTGACTAATACCATTTACTAACAAAATATGCTGATTCACTATAACAAAAGTGTGCCAATATTTTGAATTTAAATTTGGCACACTTTTATAACATTATTATCGGATGGAGGTTATATATAATGAAGAAAAAATTATATAGATCAAAGCATAGTAGGGTATTACTAGGACTTTGTGGTGGGTTAGGTGAATTCTTTGATATAGATCCTATAATTATACGGCTTATTTTTCTATTTTCTGGAATAGGAATTGTAGCTTATTTTATATTATGTTGTTTTATACCGGAAAATCCCATGCTTCCTTAATGAGATGGATACAGGTTACATACCTGCGCCGTTATATCGGGTTAAAGAACGGGATTCCATCTCATGGTATGAATCAGGGTGCAATGGGAATGATATGTCCAGAATATCTTCAGCAGCTTCAGCTAAAAGGGCAGATCATGAATCCAATGAGATATCTGGAAGAAATATTAAAAAAGATTATTTTCAATATTGGGCCAGGAAAAGGATTCATGTGTATGTCGTGGAAAATTTGCATTTTTCCCTTGACGAACCACCTTTTCTTCTATATAATTGAAACGATGTTTAACTAAAATAGTCTCAATATGTTTCATCATATTGCCTATGATAAGCTATTGTAATAAGAGGAGGTGTCCGTAGATTATGAAGATGACGTTTCAGCCAAAGAAGAGACAGAGATCCAAAGTTCATGGTTTCAGAGCCAGAATGAGCACTCCAGGCGGAAGAAAAGTATTAGCTGCCAGAAGAGCAAAAGGAAGAGCAAAATTATCAGCTTAATGGACCAGGCCGCAAGTAATTGTGGCCTTTTCTTTTCTCAAATTCCAGAAAAACGGATAAGGAAAGATTTTCATGAAACATTTTAATTCAATTAAAAAAAACAGGGATTTTCAAGAGGTTTATCAGAGTGGAAAGTCCCTTGCAAACAGACTTCTTGTCATGTATGTGAAGAAAACGGACAGGCTGGAAACCAGAATCGGCATATCCGTCAGCAAGAAGGTCGGAAACAGCGTTGTGAGGCATCACATAACCAGATTAATCAGAGAAAGCTTCAGGCTTCATGAAAACATGGTGGAGACAGGGTTAGACATCGTGGTCGTTGCTAGAGCGGCGGCAAAAGAAGAAAATTACAAAACAATCGAAAGTGCATATCTGCACTTGTGCGGACTTCATAACATTATAAAAAAAGAATCGAAGTGATCTTATGGTAAAGAAAGTCATTATTTTGTTGATCAGGGGGTATCAAAAATTTCTGTCACCTCTGAAAATAAGAACTCACTGCATTTACACGCCTACGTGTTCTCAATACGCCATTGAGGCACTGCAAAAATATGGCGTGTTCAAAGGTACGTTTTTGGCTTGCAAGAGGATACTTCGGTGTAATCCCTTTGCAAAAGGCGGTTATGATCCAGTTCCGTAACAGATGAGGAGGTAGTTCATTGGAATTCTTAGTACTCACTAAGGTAGGAGGCGTTCTGGGGCCGTTTGCAACCGTTCTGGGTGTTATCATGGATTGGCTGTTTCAGCTGACCAGTACATTCGGAATCCAGAATATTGGTTTATGTATTATTTTATTTACTCTTGTAACAAAGCTTCTTATGTTCCCTCTGACGTTAAAGCAGCAGAAATCTTCAAAGCTGATGAGCGTCATGCAGCCGGAAATTGCAGCCGTTCAGGCAAAGTATAAAGGAAAAACAGACCAGGAATCCATGAGGAAACAGAACGTGGAGATACAGGCCGTTTATGAGAAATACGGAACTTCCATGACGGGCGGCTGTGTGCAGCTCATTATCCAGATGCCCATCCTGTTTGCCCTTTATCAGGTTATTTATCATATTCCTGCTTATGTACAGAGTGTTAAGGCGGTATTTGAAAATGTGGTGACTGCGATCAGTTCCCTTGGTGTCGATCATGTGGGGATGCTGACTCAGTTTGCTGCGGATAATAAGATCAATATTTCAAGAGTGGGAGATTTAGGCTCCAGCAATGGAATGGTTGACTTTTTGTATCAGTTAAATCCGGATCAGTGGAATTCTCTTCAGGGATTGTTTCCGAAGGTCCAGGAGACGATCGCTTCCAATGCAGCCCAGATTGCGCATATGAATTCCTTTTTGGGGATCAATCTGGCTTCCACACCTGCAAGCGTCATGTTTCCAAGCGGCGGAGGATTTCATCTCAGCATTGCGATCCTCATTCCGATCCTTGCCGGTGTCAGTCAGTGGTTCAGTGCAAGACTGATGACAGTGAATCAGCCGCAGAGCGGAAATGATGAGAGCAATGTCATGTCCCAGTCCATGAAGAGCATGAATACGGTAATGCCGCTTATGTCCGTATTTTTCTGTTTCACCTTTGCTTCCGGTATCGGTATTTACTGGATTGCTTCCAGCGTGTTCCAGATCATCCAGCAGGTTGCGGTAAACCGCTATTTGAATAAGATCGATATGGATGATATGATTAAAAAGAACGTGGAAAAGGCCAATAAAAAGCGTGCAAAGAAAGGACTTCCGCCACAGCGTGTTGCCCAGAATGCCACAGCAAATTTGAAGAACCTTCAGGCTTCCAATGAAAGGGCAGAGGCTGAGAAGAATGAGAAGCTGGAAAAAACAAAGGAACAGGTCAAGGCTTCCAATGATTTTTACAGCAGCGGCTCTTCAAATCCAAACAGCATTGCGGCAAAGGCGCGTATGGTTGAGAAATACAATGAAAAGCACAATAAATAGGAGGGGATGACCTATGGATATGATTACAGTTTCAGCAAAAAACGTTGATGAAGCGATTACAAAGGCATTGATCGAATTGGAGACGACCAGTGACAGGCTGGAGTATGAAATTGTTGATAAGGGCAGTAATGGTATTCTGGGAATTATCGGTTCAAAACCGGCTGTCATCCGTGCAAAGAAGAAAGAAACCCTGGAAGATAAGGCTATGACTTTTCTTTCCGATGTGTTCGGTGCTATGGATTTAGGAGTTCATGTGGAGGCTTCCTTTCAGGAAGATGAGAGGGAGCTTTCCATCAATATGTCCGGTGATGATATGGGCATATTAATCGGGAAGAGGGGACAGACCCTGGATTCCCTGCAGTATCTGGTCAGCCTTGTGGTGAACAGGGAAAGCGAAGATTATATCCGTGTCAAGCTTGATACGGAGAATTACAGGGAGCGGAGAAAGGAAACTCTGGAGACCCTTTCAAAGAACATTGCTTACAAAGTGAAACGAACAAGGCGTTCCGTTTCTCTGGAACCCATGAATCCTTATGAGAGGCGGATCATCCATTCCGCGCTTCAGAATGACAAATTTGTTGTTACCAGAAGTGAAGGAGAAGAGCCGTTCCGGCATGTTGTTATTTCCTTAAAAAAGGATTATCCGAAAAAGGACAGGATTCAGGAAAAAGATAAATAGTGAAACAACAATGAGGGGTTGGGGCTGTCGGAAGGCACCCTCACCCCTTTCTTACGCGTATTAAGGTGATTGAAAATGAAGATGAATACAATAGCGGCTATCGCCACAGCCATGTCCAGTTCCGGTATCGGAATCGTGCGGATCAGCGGCGAAGAGTCATTTCAGATTATAGATAAAATATTTAAGGGAAAGGGTAAGAGGGATAAAAGGCTTTCCGAAGAGCCATCCCATACCATCCATTACGGGTATATTTGTGATGGGGATGAGGTGGTGGATGAGGTCCTGGTCCTGATCATGAGAGGCCCGAGAAGCTATACGGCGGAGGATACGGTTGAGATCGACTGCCATGGTGGGGTTCTTGTCACAAAGAAGATTTTGGAGACAGTCTTAAAATATGGGGCAAGGCCTGCGGAACCGGGAGAGTTTACAAAGAGGGCATTTTTAAACGGCAGAGTGGATCTTTCCCAGGCGGAAGCAGTAATTGATGTGATAAACGCCAAAAATGATTATGCCTTAAAATCTTCTGTCAGCCAGCTGGAGGGCGCTGTTTCAAAGAAGATAAGGGAAATGCGGGAGAAGATCATTTATCAGATTGCTTTTCTTGAATCGGCGCTTGATGATCCGGAGCATATTTCTCTGGATGGGTATCAGGAAAATCTTTTAAAAGTGGTCATTCCCTTAAAGGAGGAACTGAACGGTCTGATAAAATCCGCGGATCATGGGCGGGTTCTTTCCGAGGGCATTGAGACGGTTATCTTAGGAAAGCCAAATGCAGGAAAATCTTCTCTCTTAAATGTTCTGGTGGGAGAGGACCGTGCCATTGTGACGGATATTGCCGGTACCACAAGGGATACCTTAAAGGAGCAGATCCGGCTGGAGGATCTAAGCCTTAATATCGTTGATACGGCGGGCATCCGCAAGACTTCGGATGTGGTTGAAAAGATCGGCGTGGAAAAGGCACGGAGTGCGGCACAGGGGGCAGATTTAATCATCTACGTGGTGGATGGATCCTGTCCTCTTGATGAAAATGATGAGGAAATTCTTAAGTTTATTGAGGACCGGAAAGCGGTCGTTCTTTTAAATAAAACGGATCTGGCTACAGTGGTCACGGCGGATATGTTAAAGGAGAGGACCGGGCATAAGGTGATTTCCATTTCCGCCAGGGAACGAACCGGGATTGAGAATTTGGAAGATGAGGTTAAATCCATGTTTTATCAGGGTGAGATCGATTTTAATGATCAGGTCTATATCACCAATGTAAGACATAAGAATGCACTTTCAGGGGCTCTTAAGAGCCTTTCCATGGTGGAACAGAGCATGGAAGACGGAGTGCCGGAGGATTTTTATTCCATTGACTTAATGGATGCTTATGAGCAGTTAGGAACCATCCTGGGAGAGTCGGTGGAAGATGATCTGGTGAGCGAAATTTTCAGTAAGTTCTGTATGGGTAAGTAAGGCGTTTTATTTGGAAAAATGCCTTACAGGCATACCTTTATGCCCGGAAAAACGGGCGGCAAAGAGGAGAGGAGTATAAAATGCAGTATTTAGAGGAGTCTTATGATGTTGCCGTAGTCGGCGCAGGCCATGCCGGCTGTGAGGCGGCATTGGCCTGTGCAAGGCTGGGCCTTGAGACAATTATATTTACAGTCAGCGTAGACAGCATTGCGCTGATGCCATGTAATCCCAATATCGGCGGAAGCTCCAAGGGACACCTGGTAAGAGAGCTGGATGCCTTAGGCGGTGAAATGGGAAAAAATATTGACAGAACGTTTATTCAGTCCAAAATGTTAAACCAGTCAAAGGGTCCGGCCGTCCACTCCCTGCGTGCCCAGGCTGATAAACAGGATTATTCTAAGTCCATGAGAAGGACATTAGAAAATACGGAGCATCTGACCGTCAGACAGGCAGAAGTATCTGAAATCATTGTAGAGGATGGAATCCTTACGGGCGTCAAAACGTTTTCCGGGGCAGTTTATCATTGTAAGGCAGCGGTATTGGCTACGGGAACTTATTTAAGAGCCAGGTGCATTTACGGTGATGTCAGCAATTATACCGGTCCCAATGGACTTCAGGCGGCCAATCATCTGACGGATTCCTTAAAGGCTCATGGAATCGAAATGCTGCGCTTTAAGACCGGGACTCCGGCCAGGGTGGATAAGAGGAGCATTAATTTTTCCAGGATGGAAGAGCAGCTGGGGGATGAGAGAGTGGTTCCTTTCTCTTTTTCCACGGATCCGGAGACCGTGCAAAAGGAGCAGGTATCCTGCTGGCTTACTTATACCAATGAAGAGACCCATCAGATCATCCGGAATAATCTGGACCGGTCCCCCTTATATTCCGGGGCTATTGAAGGAACCGGGCCGAGATACTGCCCATCCATTGAGGACAAGGTGGTAAAGTTCCCGGATAAGGAGCGTCATCAGGTTTTCGTGGAACCGGAAGGCCTTTATACCAATGAAATGTATTTAGGCGGCATGTCAAGCTCTCTGCCTGAGGATGTGCAGTATGCCATGTACCGGACGGTACCGGGACTGGAGCATGTAAAAATCGTGAGGAATGCTTATGCCATTGAATACGATTGTATTAATTCCAGACAGCTGAAGGCGACGCTGGAATTTAAGGCTATTGGCGGTTTATTCAGCGGCGGACAGTTTAATGGAAGTTCCGGATATGAGGAAGCGGCTGTCCAGGGCTTTATGGCGGGAGTCAATGCGGCTATGAAGGTTTTAGGGAGAGAGCCGGTGGTATTGGACCGTTCCCAGGCTTATATCGGCGTTTTAATTGATGATCTTGTTACAAAGGAAAATCATGAGCCATACCGTATGATGACTTCAAGGGCTGAATACAGGCTTTTGCTGCGCCAGGATAATGCGGATCTTCGTCTGATGAAAATCGGACATGAGATCGGTCTGATCACTGACGGGCAGTATGAGAAGCTGCTTGCAAAGGAAAGGGCCATTGAGGACGAAATAAAGCGCCTGGAAACTACCAATGTGGGAGCATCCAGAGAGATTCAGGAATTTCTGGAGGAGAATGGGAGCACACCTTTGAAAACTGGTACAACGCTGGCAGAGCTGGTACGCAGGCCGGAGTTAGATTATGTTATGTTAACTAAAATCGACAAAAACAGACATGAGCTTTCAGCGGATGTGATGGAACAGGTCGATATCAATATCAAGTACGAAGGCTATATCCGCAGACAGAAACAGCAGGTATCCCAGTATAAAAAGCTGGAAAATAGAAAGCTGGATGTGGAATTTAATTATTCTGCGGTGAAAGGGCTTAGAAGAGAGGCCATCCAGAAGCTGAATCTATATAAGCCCATGTCGATCGGGCAGGCATCCAGGATATCGGGCGTGTCGCCGGCAGATATCTCCGTTTTACTGGTTTATCTGGAGCAGCTCCGGTATCAGAAGAGCGTGGAGAAGAAAGAGTGAGGCATTTTATATGACAGAAGCTTTTAAAGAAAAATTCCAAAAAGAATTAAATTTATTGTCTATAAAATTAGAAGAAAATCAATTAAATCAATTTTATAACTATTTTGAATTATTAATAGAATGGAATAAATTTATGAATCTGACTGCCATTACTGAAATGGATGAAGTGGTTACAAAACATTTTGTAGACAGCTTATCCTTGATCAAGGCAGTGGAAGATATTGGAACAAATGATCATCGGATCATTGATGTAGGAACAGGTGCGGGTTTTCCCGGAATCCCTCTAAAAATAGCTTTTCCCAATTTAAAGATAACTTTAATGGACTCATTGAATAAAAGAATCAATTTTTTAAATGAAGTAATAAAATGTTTGGGGATTGGGAATGTAGAAACCATCCATGGCAGGGCGGAAGATTTGGGCAGGGATCCCCTTTACAGGGAACAATATGATTTTTGTGTTTCCAGAGCAGTCGCTAATTTAAGTACCTTGTCCGAATATTGCATGCCTTTTGTAAAGGTAGGAGGTCATTTTATTCCTTATAAATCCGGGAAAATTGAAGAGGAGCTGGAAGCAGCAAAACACGCTGTCTTTTTATTGGGCGGAAAGATGGAAGAAGTAGAAACATTCTTGCTGCCGGGTACGGAAGCAGAGCGGTCACTTGTGAAAATCATAAAGAATAATACTATTTCAAAAAAGTATCCCAGGAAAGCCGGATTACCAGCCAAAGACCCTTTAAAATAAAATGTTTCACGTGAAACATCCATGAGCAAAAGCTTAGCCATAATATTGGGGATGTTTCACGTGAAACATTATTTTTACAAATTTATAGATTAAACAAAGAACATTTGGATGATATTAAATAGCTCTGAAGGATTTTCCATTTGTGGAAGATATTTTGAGCTGCTTATCAAAGAACTTTCAATGGCTGGATTATATATCTGATATTCACGAATCAATTCTTCGATATTTTCCATTTCACTTCCGCCAATAATATATATGCTGTTATTGATTTTCTTTAGTGCATTTATAATATTGCATTTGGTATAATTGCATTTTACACTGGCATATAATGATTTTGGTGACTCTCCCAAATGAGCCGATTCATAATAGATGTCAATGAGTGAAGATTTTACGGAATAAGGATTGTAATAATAATTGGTGGTAAGTTCTTCCATAATTGCCTGTTTGCTGGTAGCTATATGATAGAGGAGTGTTCCTAAAATCGGAAGATCTAAAATAAACTTGTACAGCTTCCCGTGTTTGTTGGGAATTTGACTGCATGCCAACAGGCTGTCCGGATTGATAAGCATGATCTTGTCGAAAAGCTCCGGTGCGTTATTGCATGCCATAGCAGCGAGTGCTGAGGAAGAACCGGATGCAATGACATTGGTTCTGTGACCAATTTCTGATTTAATGAAATCCGAGATCATCTGAACATAAAGATAATTGGTATAAGTCAAATCTGGTTTTTCAGAGCGTCCGCATCCAAGGAGATCAATGGTGTATACCGTATAGTGATCTTTTAAAGAGTTGATCATCTGGTTCCATTCATAACCATTGGAATATGCGGTCAAATCATGGATTAACAGCAAAGGCTTTCCGGTACCGGCCTTGGTATAATGAATGTTGCCAAAACGCCATTTATAACATAAGGATTTTGCGTCAGTCAGCAAGTTTTTTGAAACAGCAGAAATCTTGATGCATTTATTTATGACAGCAGTTGCAGTAGCTGCACTGGCTGATAAGATGAGCAGGGTCAGCAATTTGTTTTTTGTTTTCATATTTTACCTCCTGAAGTGAGTTAATCTCTTCTTATTATAATATAATCGATATGGACTTACAACGGAAAACATATTAATTTATTCTTAAAACTTGGAAAAATGTTTCACGTGAAACATTTTTTATAATTTATGTATTTTTTTTACATGAAACCATAGGAAAAAAAAATAAAATATGCTATACTCTAGTTTGAACTGCAATTTCCGATGTTGTAACAGGAGAAAATAAAAAATGGGAAGAATCATTGCAATAGCAAACCAGAAAGGCGGAGTCGGTAAGACGACTACTGCAATTAATCTATCTGCATGCCTTGCGGAATCAGGGCAACGGGTATTAGCTGTGGATTTTGATCCACAGGGAAATGAAACCAGCGGACTGGGGATCGAAAAAAGCACCATGGAACGAACGGTATACGATCTGCTGGTGGGAGAGTGTGAAATTGAAGAATGTTTGATTTTCAATGTTCAGGAAAATCTGGATTTGCTTCCTTCTAATGTGGATCTGGCGGGAGCTGAGATCGAATTATTGGAGATTGAGAATAAGGAAACACTCCTCAAAACATATCTTGAAAAAATCAAGAAACACTATGATTTCATTATCATAGATTGTCCTCCGTCATTGAATCTATTGACAATTAATGCCTTAACAGCAGCAAATACCGTGTTAGTGCCAATTCAATGTGAATATTATGCATTAGAAGGCTTAAGTCAGGTGCTGAAAACGGTAAATCTTGTAAAAAAGAAGCTGAATCCTTATCTGGAGATGGAAGGCGTTGTCTTTACCATGTATGATGCCAGGACAAATCTTTCGTTGGAAGTTGTGGAGAGCGTTAAAAACAATTTAAACCAGAATATCTATAAGACCATTATACCCAGAAATGTCAGACTGGCAGAGGCTCCCAGCCATGGAATGCCTATCAACTTATATGATTCCAGATCAGCGGGAGCGGAGAGCTACCGGCTGCTGGCGGCAGAAGTTATAAGCAGAGGAGAAGAAATTTAAATATGGGAAAGAGAACAGGTTTAGGAAAAGGACTCGGAGCAATTTTCGGAGATGAAGTAATGGAATCTGCGGCAGTAGAACAGGAAATGAAAAGCCATCCAAAGCCGGAGAACCAGATTGTAAAAACAGTTAAGGAAGAAGAGGAACAGGAGACAGGCAGGGAAATGTTTCTCAAAATATCATCTATAGAACCCAATCATGATCAGCCACGAACGGAGTTTAAGGAAGAATCCCTGATTGAGCTGGCAGAATCCATGAAGGAATATGGCGTTCTGCAGCCCCTTTTGGTACAGAAAAAGGGGGATATCTATGAGATTATAGCTGGTGAACGAAGATGGAGAGCAGCGAAACTGGCAGGTTTGAAAGAAGTTCCGGTTGTGATCCGGGAATATACCAAGCAGCAATCAATGGAAATTGCCTTGATCGAAAATGTTCAGAGAGAGGATTTAAATCCCATTGAAGAAGCCAAAGCTTATCAGAGACTGATGCAGGAATTTGGCTTAAAACAAGAAGAAATAGCAGCCCGGGTGGCGAAAAACAGGGTAACTGTCACCAACAGCATGCGTTTATTAAAGCTGGATGAAAGGGTCCAGGATATGTTGACCCAAAATCTGATTACAGGCGGTCATGCCAGAGCACTTCTGGCTGTTGAAGATTATGACCTGCAGTTTCAGCTTGCAGGAAAGATCGTTTCGGAAAATTTGAGCGTCCGTGAGGTGGAAAAGCTTGTAAAATCCTTATCCAAGAAGAAAGAGCCAAAGGAAAAAAAGGAAGAGGATGAAGGCATTGTTCTGATTTTCCGGGAACTGGAAGATCGTATGAAATCTGCCATGGGAACCAAAGTCAGCATAAACCGAAAAGATAAAAATAAAGGAAGAGTTGAAATTGAGTACTATTCTGAGGCAGAATTGGAAAGAATAGTAGAATTAATAGAATCCATAAGATAACATCATGGAAGCGAGGACGAAAGAATGGATAACAGTATATTGAATCAGTTGCCGATTGATCCTGCTTTTTTAATCATTGGATTGGCCGCAATTACCATAATATTACTGATCGTTATAATCATATGTCTGGTTCAGATGAAAAAGCTGTACCGCAGATACGACTATTTTATGAGGGGGAAAGATGCGGAGACTCTGGAAGAAATTATTATGGGGCAGATGGAGGATATTGCGGAATTAAAAGCGGAAGACCGTGCCAATAAAGACTCCCTCCGCAATACCAATAAGAATTACAGAAGTGCATTCCAGAAATTCGGTCTTGTAAAATACAATGCGTTTAAAGGAATGGGTGGAAATTTGAGCTTTGTCATAGCAATGCTTGATTATACGAATACCGGATTTGTTTTGAATTCCGTCCATAGCCGGGAAGGCTGTTACGTATACATCAAAGAAGTAGATCGAGGAGAAACTGACGTTCTGTTGGGAAGCGAAGAAAAAGATGCTTTGGAACAGGCATTGGGATATCATTCATAGAAAAACCAGGTGCAGCACTCGCAAATGCTGCACCTGGTTCTTTTTACGGTTTGTTCTCCGACAGCTTAATATATTCGATGTATTCTTCTCCCCATTCTCCCAGAGCATCCAGCACTTTTTGGAATTTTACTCCGATACCGCTTAATGTATATTCGACCTTGGGGGGGATCTGGGAATACTCCATTCGTAATATCAGACCTTCTTTTTCCAGGGTTTTTAACTGCCTTGAAAGAGTGGTATGAGTGATTTCTTCCGGCATATTGCGCTGTAATTCATTAAACCGGATGGGACCTTTTGAGAGCAGATATAGGATGTATATGGACCACTTTCCGGTTAACACCTTTTGGGATGTTACATACGGGCATATACCAAATAGTTCTTTTTTCAGCATATGGATATCCTTTCTTATAACGGTATCGATAAGTGTCGTACTTACAAAATTTAAACTATGCATTATAATAGTCTCATAAACATTATAACACGGTTACTGAAAAGGAGCAACTATCATGAAAGCGGCATTGGACAGCCCGGAGTGATACATTTTTAACAGCGTGATTATAGAATCTGCTTCATCTCCATGTGCCGCTCCTCTGTGAGAGCCGCTCCGATGGCAGTACCGTATTCGGCCTGGTCGGGTATGATGAAATGGACGTCAAATAAAGCTTCCAGAGACTGGAATATGCCCTTGCACTGAGGAAATTTCGCCAGATTTCCGGTCATGACAAAGTTATTGATGTTGCTGTTTAAAGATGACAAAATGGCGGATTTTCCGATGACCTGGAGTACCATATTGATAATTCCGATGGCGATATCCTCATCCGATACGAGACTGCGGACCTTTCCAAAATTAGATGCAGTGGCTGTCATCGGTAAACCGGGAAGGGCTGTTCTTGAAATATCCTGAATCTGCAAGTCAATGTTGCTTAAATTTCCCCGGCTTGCCAGATCCATGATCTGGGAGATATCCTGGGTTTTTAACAACAGACTGGACAGCCCCAGGATGGTTCCTCCCCCAATGCCGATACCTCCGGTGTGGACGATTTTATCTCCGTTTACCTGAACCAGAGAGGTTCCCGTTCCCATGCTCACCACGATTAAATCATTAAGGCCTGTAAAGTATTGACCGCCCAGTCCGTTGCAGGTAAATTCGTCTACCTTATAAGTAGGGATTCCGTATAGGGGCTGCTCCACATAAGCACTTCCTACTCCCGTAATCATGATTTTTTCAATTTCGTTCAACCGGATACTGTTGTCATAGATAAACTTTCCCAGAGCACCAAACAGGGAGGCTATGGGATTATCCGCTTTGACAAACGTCGGAATCTTTAATTTATTATCCTGAAATCCTACAATTTTTGTTGTACTGCCTCCAAGATCAATTCCAATTGTGATTTTCATAATTCTAAAGTCCCCTTATTTTTGTATAGAAAACATAGTAAAACCTGCCGTTACCTGTCAGCCTGCGGTATTTTCTGGTTAAATTTCCTGATAGCTGCAGATAATAGTATGGTTCCAGGCCCTACTATACCATACATGAAACGGATTGCCAAGTTTTTAAATACGTTCAAAGATCATAGTCCTGTTCACTCATCCCTTAGCTGTCCGGCCGGGGAAAATGTTAGTTTTTAGAAGAAAAATGTATTGAGAATAATTATGAAATAAGTAAAAAAGTATTTATTACAATTCGACAAAAATTGGCTTTAACCATGTTTATTTTTGTGTGATATTACATTGACAAAAAAATAACAAAAGAATATAATGAAGCTACGATAGATTGTTAAAAATATATCGAGCGTAAAAAACCTATTTAACTTATTAAAAAATTGGAGGAAAGTCAAAGATGGCAAAGAAAGAAGAACAGGTGAGAGTACCTGAAATCATTGATAATGTAGATGCATTGATTACCAAAATGGACGCCATGAGAGAAGCACAGAAAGTATTTGCTACCTTCACACAGGAACAGGTGGATAAGATCTTTTATGAAGCAGCATGTGCTGCCAATAAGTTAAGAATTCCTCTTGCAAAAATGGCTGTAGAAGAAACAGGCATGGGCGTTGTGGAAGATAAGGTCATTAAGAATAATTTGGCTGCAGAATATATTTATAATTATTATAAGAATACGAAAACCTGCGGCGTCATTGAAGAAGATAAAGCATACGGTTTTAAGAAAATTGCAGAACCAATCGGTCTGGTCGCGGCTGTTATCCCAACCACGAACCCCACTTCAACTGCTATTTTCAAGACTCTGATCAGTTTAAAGACCAGAAATGCAATTATCATTTCCCCTCATCCGCGTGCAAAGAATTGTACCATTGCGGCGGCTAAGGTAGTTCTTGAGGCAGCTGTTAAGGCAGGTGCTCCGGAAGGAATTATTGGCTGGATTGATGTTCCTTCTCTGGAACTGACGAATGAAGTTATGAAAGGTGCAGATATCATTCTGGCAACAGGCGGACCGGGAATGGTTAAGGCAGCTTATTCTTCCGGAAAACCGGCTCTGGGCGTCGGTGCAGGAAATACCCCTGTTATCATTGATGATACAGCGGATATCAAGCTGGCGGTGAACTCCATCATCCATTCCAAAACTTTTGATAACGGTATGATCTGTGCTTCCGAGCAGTCCGTAACAGTTCTGGATAAGGTTTATGATGCGGTTAAGAAAGAATTTGCAGCACGCGGCTGCTACTTCTTAAAGGGTGAAGAAATAGATAAGGTTCGTAAGACTATCATCATCAATGGTGCGTTAAATGCCAA
Source organism: Clostridium sp. Marseille-P2415 (assembly GCF_900155545.1). GTDB lineage: Bacteria > Bacillota > Clostridia > Lachnospirales > Lachnospiraceae > Lacrimispora. Next base: position 3,615,782 of record NZ_LT732526.1, on the reverse strand, counting down.
GATTGTTGGACAGAAAGCGCATACCATTGCAAAGCTCGCCGGTGTAGATGTTCCGGAATCCACCAAGATTCTGATCGGTGAGGTAGAATCTGTTAATATTGAAGAAGAATTCGCACATGAGAAGCTTTCTCCGGTTCTGGCTATGTATAAGGCCAAGAATTTTGATGATGCCATTGCAAAGGCAGAGCAGCTTGTAGCTGACGGCGGTTACGGCCATACTTCTTCTCTTTATATCAATGTAAATGAAAAGGAAAAGATGGAAAAGCATGCAGCGGCCATGAAGACCTGCCGTATTGTAATTAATACCCCATCTTCTCACGGCGGCATCGGTGATATTTATAACTTTAAGTTACAGCCATCCTTAACCTTAGGGTGCGGCACATGGGGAGGAAACTCTGTTTCCGAGAATGTCGGCGTAAAGCACTTACTGAATATTAAATCCGTTGCTGAGAGGAGAGAGAACATGCTGTGGTTCAGAAATCCGGAGAAAGTATATTTTAAGAAAGGCTGTATGCCGGTTGCACTTAGCGAGTTAAAGGCTGTTTATAACAAAAAGAGGGCATTCGTTGTAACAGACTCCTTCCTTTATATGAACGGTTATACAAAACCGATTACGGATAAATTAGATGAAATGGGCATCGTTTATACGGTATTCTCAGATGTTCAGCCAGACCCGACCCTGGCAAACGCCCAGGCGGGTGCAAAAGCAATGCAGGCATTCCAGCCGGATACCATTATCGCGCTGGGCGGCGGCTCCGCGATGGACGCAGGAAAGATCATGTGGGTGATGTATGAGCATCCGGAAGTGGATTTCCAGGATATGGCAATGCGTTTTATAGATATCAGAAAGAGAGTCTATACATTCCCCAAAATGGGTGAGAAGGCTTATTTCGTTGCAATCCCAACCTCTTCCGGTACTGGTTCTGAGGTGACCTCCTTTGCGGTTATCACCGATCAGGAAACAGGTGTGAAATATCCGCTTGCCGATTATCAGTTAATGCCTAACATGGCTATCGTGGATGCGGACAATATGATGAGCCAGCCAAAGGGCTTAACAAGCGCTTCCGGTGTAGATGTTCTGACTCATGCATTAGAAGCATATGCTTCTGTCATGGCTACTGATTATACAGACGGTCTGGCACTTAAGGCGATGAAGAACGTATTTGAATATCTGCCGACCGCTTATAATGACGGCACCAATGTGGAGGCCAGAAGTAAAATGGCGGATGCCTCCTGCATGGCGGGTATGGCATTTAACAATGCATTCTTAGGGGTATGCCATTCCATGGCACACAAATTGGGCGCTTATCATCACCTTCCACACGGTGTTGCAAATGCTCTGCTGATCACGCTGGTTATGGATTTCAACTCCTCTGAGGTTCCGGCTAAGATGGGAACCTTCCCGCAGTACCAGTATCCGCATACACTTGCAAGATATGCGGAATGCGCACGTTTCTGTGGCGTAGAAGGCAAAGATGATGCAGATGTATTTAAGAAATTCCTTGCTAAGGTTGAGGAATTAAAGAAGGCTGTCGGAATAAAGGCGACCATTAAGGATTACGGCGTTGATGAGAAGTACTTCTTAGATACTCTGGATGAAATGGTTGAAAATGCATTCGACGACCAGTGTACTGGAGCAAACCCGAGATATCCTCTCATGAGCGAGATCAAGGAAATGTATTTAAAAGCTTACTACGGTAAATAAGTTAAAATAGGTGGCAAAAGGCCGTACCCGATTCGCGGGGCGGCTTTTTGTGTCCGCCATTATTTATATAATGGAAAAAATGGAAGTGGAATTTTAATATACGGTCTGTTATAATGAGGGCATGAAAGACAGGATAGGGCAAGGGAGGTCTGTTATGCGTATCAAATCCAAAGATATTGCAGCAGCGCTAGGTATATCACCGGCAACCGTATCGCTGGTTTTAAATGAAAAGCCCGGTGTAAATCCTGTAACACGAAGAAAGGTGCAGGAATACTTAGAGCAGTTAGAAAAGAGAAATAACAGTAGGATAAGAGCCGAATCTCCGGAAGGCAGGGGAACTGTGCTCATGCTGAATTATATCAAACATGGGATTATTATGAAGCGGTTGGAGAATATTTCACAACCCCTTCATTTGGATAATTTTGAATACATGGTCAATAAAGCAGGTTATCGGTTCGATTACCAGGAATTCTATGAGAAATCGAACGATCTGGAAAAGTTTCTGCAGAAATGTGTGGAAAGTGATGTAAAAGGCATCTTTATCATGGCTGCAGAAATGAATCAAAGTGATATCTATCCATTTCAGCAACTAAAGATTCCTATTGTGGTTGGAGATAACCTGTTCTATGAACAGGGAATGGACAGTTTTCTGATTGATAACAAGGAAGGAATCCGCAGAGGCGTGGATTATCTGGTGGATAAGGGGCACAGCCATATTGTATATCTTGCAGAGAACTTAAATATTTTTAATTTTGAAGAACGAAGAGAAGCCTTTGTACAGGAAATGGCGGAACGGCAATGCGGTGACAGCAGCAACCGGATCGTACATCTTGGGAATACGGTAGATGAAGTGTATGAATCCATGAATCATTATCTGGCCGGGGGATTGCGCAAGACCACAGCTTTTGTGCTGGAAAGTAATGTTATTTCTTTGGGGGTCAGCAAAGCATTGTTAGAGCGTAATATTAAGGTGCCGAAGGAAGTGTCGCTGGTCGGCTTTGATGCGCTGCCGGAACTGAGCATTCCCGGGCTGAACCTGACATTAATAAAGGGAACTCATACCAAAAGATTTACGGCGGCATTGAAACATCTGATCCGTCACATTTTAAATGAAGGAGAAGAGGATGAGATGGTGCGGGTATATTACCGTACCAGACTGATAGAAGGTGACAGCGTGTTTGATAAGACGAAATACATTTATAAATAACATGTTTTTAAAGAAAATTTAAAAACATGTTATTTTTTTACAAAAAAACAAGGATAAAATGGCGTGGAAGTATACTGTTTTGATAGAAACAGAGAAAAGAAGGGGAGGGCTTGAAAGCGAAATCGGGCAATGTTAGGATAAGGTTACACAAAGTTAAGCATGCAGCTTCCATATAAAATGTGTTATTATGAGGAGGGATTATTATGGCTAAGAAGAACTATGATGAGCTGGCGAAGCAAATCGTAGCCAGTGTTGGCGGGGGCCAGAATGTCAGATCACTGATACATTGTGCAACACGTCTTCGTTTTCAGATCGTTGACCGGTCAAAGGTTGATAAGGAACGGCTGAATCAGACGGAAAAGGTTATTACCGTTATAGAAGCCGGCGGCCAGTTACAGGTCGTAATCGGCAATGCAGTAGGCGATGTATATGATGCCATTATTGAAAAAACAGGGGTAAAAGCAGGGGAAGCGGAAGAGGATGGAAATAAGAAGAAGGAAAAGAATCTGATCAACCTGTTTATGGAAACCATTGCAGGCATTTTTGCTCCGATTCTTGGAGCAATGTCGGGAGCAGGGCTTTTAAAAGGTCTTTTAATATTGGCTACGACCCTTGGCTGGCTGACTGCTGATATGGGCACCTATAGGATTTTATATGCGGCAGCAGATGGCGTATTCACATTTCTGCCCGTATTTCTGGCATTTACAGCGGCTAAGAAATTCAAGGCAGATACCTTTGTATCCGTGGGAATTGCTGCCGCTCTGGTATATCCGGATCTTACGGCTGCATTTTCTGCCAAAGAAGCTCTTACTTTCTTAAAAATACCGGTAGTGCTTGTAAGTTATACTTCATCGGTAATCCCGATTATCATTTCCGTTTATGTACTTTCCAAAGTGGAAAGAGGATTGAGGAAAATCCTGCCGGAGGTGATTAAAAATATATTTACACCGCTGTTATCGTTTGTGATCATGGTTCCTGCGACCTATCTTGCAATCGGACCGGTAGCAGACTATGCAGGTAAAATGATGGCAGGCGGATATATGGCACTGGTCGGGTTCAGTCCGGCGGTTGCGGGATTCCTCCTTGGTCTTATCTGGCCGGCGGCAGTTATGTTCGGCCTGCATTGGGGATTTGCTCCGATCGTTATGAACAACATCGCACAGTACGGAAGAGATACCCTGTTTACTATTACAGGACCGAATAATTTTGCTCAGGCCGGAGCAACTTTAGGCGTATTCTTAAAGTCAAAGAACAAAAAGGTAAAGGATATAGCAGGACCGGCAGCGTTATCAGCCGTACTTGCGGGAATCACGGAGCCTGCTATCTATGGTGTAACATTGAAATATAAAAAGCCATTCTTTATCGGAGCATTCTTCTCCGGTATTGCAGGAGCGATCACCGCAGTAGCCGGAGCAGGGGCGCCGGCGCTTATCGGTACCAGTCTGCTGACCATGTCGGCTTATATTGGAGTTGGATTTGCAGGCTTCTGCGTTGCATGTGCGATCGCATATTTTGGTTCTGCAATCGTTACGTATCTGTTCGGATACAGTGACAAGATGCTTCTTGATGGAACGCCGGAAGTCTCTGCTGCTTTAGGGGATGCGAAAAATGAATCAATAACAGCGCCTGTGAGCGGTAAGGTAATTCCATTATCTGAAGTAAAGGATGAAACATTCTCAAGCGGAATGCTGGGGAAAGGAACGGCGATCATTCCGGCTGACGGTATGGTATATGCACCGGTAAACGGAACCATCATTACGGCATATCCACATGCAGTTGGCCTGATCACGGAATCCGGTGCTGAGGTGCTCGTTCACTTTGGACTGGATACTGTGAAACTGGATGGGAAATATCTGGAACTGAAGGGAAAAACCGGTGATAAAGTAAAGGCCGGTGACCTTATGATAGAAGCAGATGTTGACAGTATGAAGCGTGAGGGATACGATGTTACAACCATAGTATTGATCACCAATACCGATAATTTTGCAGATATTCTGCCGACATCAGAAAAGGATATAAAAGCCGGAGATGTAATTTTAAATTGCATTTCCAGGTAATAGAAATACCGGAGGTTTCCTATGAGTAAGTTAAAAATACACGAGAATGGAAGAAATTTTATATTAGATGGACAGAACTTCTTTTATCTTGCGGATACCGTGTGGAGTGCATTTACCAATGCAACCATGGAGGAATGGGAGTTTTATCTGGAAAAAAGGTGGTCCCAGGGCTATAATGTCCTTCAGATAAATACGCTTCCGCAGTGGGACAGATGCCTGACTGATGTAAATATATATCCATTCTATACAGAAGACGGTCAAAGATATGATTTTGAACGGTGGAATGAGGATTATTATACCCGGGCGCGCAAGATGTGTAAAATGGCAGTTGACAAAGGCTTTCAACTGTCCCTGGTGGTACTGTGGCTGAATTATGTTCCCGGTACATGGGGGAGCAAAATGGTTGACATCAATGTAATGCCTAAGGATTTTGTCCGTAAATATGCCGAAAAGGTCGTTACAGAATTCGATGAATTTGACCCGATCTATCTTATAAGCGGGGATACGGACTTTGATACGAAAGAAGCGGTCGAATATTATGAGATAGCACTTGATACAATATGTGAGAAATCTCCAGAGTCTTTAAAGGCAGTGCACGTGAAAAGAGGTTATGATTATATTCCGGAACAATTTCTGGACAGATTAAGTTTTTATATGTACCAGTCAGGACATAATGCCGATGGGCAGGAAATGGCTTATGCGCTTGCGGAACATTTTTACAGGAATTATCCCAGAAAACCCATTGTAAACGCGGAGCCCTGTTACGAACAAATGGGTTACAGCCGTAAACGCTATGGACGGTTTGGGCCTTATGATATACGCAAAGCTGCATGGAGCGGAATTCTGTCCGGCGCATGCGCCGGAGTTACCTATGGAGCCCATGGAGTATGGAACTGGAAAAAGACCGGGAAAAGGCAGAATCCGGTATTGGGAGAAGGATTTGATGAGTCATTCCCAGTGCAGGAGGCGATTCATTTTCCAGGGGCCTGGGACTATGGATTTATCAGGGATTTCCTGGAAACCAGGGGGATCGTAGAGCTTAAGCCTGTGAATGAGCTGCTGATTGATCATTCACAGGAGATTCGAATGGCTCAGACCGAGGATGAAAGATATTTGATTTATATTCCATATACTACGAATCTGGTGATTGGAAGATGTCTGGAAGGATACCATGCAAAAGCCATAGATCTTGCTGACGGACGAACAGCAAGAGTTCCGGTGGAATGTGAAAATGACCGGACATTGATTCATATACACGGTTTCCAGAATGATGCATTGATTATTTTATGGAAATAAAATAGAAACATGGAGGGCAGGTTCTTTGGAACCTGCTTTTTCATTGATGCATAATAAGAGGAAAGTGACATTTCATGAAAGAGGACAAGAGATGGATTAATTTTTTATTTCGTGGTAGAATACAGGTAATTATAACGTTAACAGAAATTCTTAAGAGGTCGGAATATGAAATTTATCAGGAAAATTCCTCAGGAGGATTGCGGCAGGACGAAACAGTTATCAGAAGATGGCTGGATTAAGCTAAAGGAACCGAAAACGGTTGAGGCAGCCATCCTATGGGCTTTGCCGCTTTCCGTTCTATTGATGCTGCTTAGCTGCATATGGTGTTATTTTCTTTATCCGTCTTTTCAGGCGCTTGTAAAGGGAGAAACAGAATTCATGATAGAGTTTTCCATTGGTTTTAAAAGCCTTTTGTATGTGGCCGGGGTCATCGCTTTTCTTCTGGTACATGAACTCATCCATGCCTTATTTATTCCCAATGTATGGCGCTCCGATCAAACCTTCTGGGGATTTAACGGTGTTTTTGGATTTGTGTATACACAGGAAATGATCTCAAAGGGACGTTTTCTTCTGATATCTGTTATGCCATTGGTTGTACTGTCTTTTATTTTTCCGTTCATAATGTCAGCTGCAGGCAGGATGAATGGGTATATCATGTTTTTAAGCGTGTTGAATGCGGGAGGAGCCTGCGTGGACTTTTTAAATATCATACTTGTATCCATACAGGTTCCAGGCAGCGGAAAGATCGTGTCCAATGGGTTGGTTACATTTTATCAATAAATAGAACATGCCGGAAAGTCCTGCGCAGGACTTTCCGGCATGTTCTGTTTATTGTGTTATTTTCCCGTTTTTAAAGAGAAGAATCATCTCATGGGTCAGGCTTATGTTGGTAAAGCCGTCGGGGATTTCCTCCGGAGTCATCCACACTGCTGCGGATAACTCTGTTTCATCCAGATGAATTTGTGGAGAACCATCCAGTTCTGCCCAGTATCCCACCAATAAGGAATCGCTGAATGCCCAGGGCTGGTTCTTGTAATAACGGATATTCTTAACCCGGAGCCCCACTTCCTCCATCACTTCCCGCTTTACGGTCTCTTCCAGGGTTTCTCCGAATTCCGTATAACCGGCGATCAAAGCGTACCGGGTGTATTCCCTTCCGGCATATTTGGTTAACAGAAGCTTTCCTTCATGTAAAACAGCAACAATGACAGCGGGAGCGATCTTAGGATAAACCGTATTCCCGCAGGAAGAGCAGACCATGGACCGCTCTTTTTTGCTTTTCATCATGGAAGAACCGCAGCAGCCGCAAAACCGGTTGGATGAATAGAACCGGTGAAGCTGTTCGGCAGATGCAGCCGCGAAGGAGACCCACATAGGCTTTAAGTCCCTTATGATGCTGGTTTTATAAAAGCTCAGGGAATCGTTTTCTTCTAAGGAGACACAGGTTTCATCGATAAGAAAGAAATTCATTCGGTCAATGGAAAAAAGATAATCGCAGTGGGACATGGCCTCCTGTTTTAAGTCTTTTAATGCTTCAAATCGGGGAGGTTTCGGGGAATTCTCTTTTTTAAGCAGGAGGCGGCCATCCTGAAAATACAGAAAATAACTGTCTTCCCGGGGAGTTTTTATTTCAAATTCGTTATGGAATACATGTGGGAAAATTTCCTGAATCATATGTGAAAAACCTTCTTTTTGATTATTTATCTTTCAGACATTTTAAACTATTTTAAGTTCCAGAATGCATTCTGTCAAGCTTGGGTCCCGTAAATAAACCTTGAAAGGTGAAAAATTTTACATCTGCCCACCTTCTTCATTAATCAGAGTGTTCCAAAAGCCCCTGTGTATACAATGTGGCCAGTTCTATAAAATATTTTTCCGGTTTGGTTAAGTAACTGCCTTTTAAAAATGCGACACACCGCATCCAGCTCTGGCGGGGAGGAACGGAAAAATATGCGACCGGAGCATCCGGTTCTACGTAAGACTGAGGAAAGAAGGAGGGGCAGACCTGGTTTTTAACCATATTGACAACGGTTAAGGTGCTGGTTGATTCAAACAGTATCTGCGGGCAGAAACCGGCAAGCTCAAATGACCGGCTAATCATGTCTCTCATTTTGGTTTCTCTGGAGATTAAGGAAAAGGATTCATCTTTCAACAGCCGCAGGTCAATTTCAGGGAACCGTTCCCAGCTTCTCTCACCGGCCAGATAAGCAAGGGGATGACTGGCCGGAAGCCCGAGAATCATCAACTCGTCCGCCATATCAAAATATTCCAGCTCAGGATTCTTTGAATCGCTGGTGTAGGTCAGGCATGCCAAAGAGACCTCCTTCCGGAGCAGAAGCCACGGAGATCTCTCCTGCAGTCTCTTCCGTTATATCATGAATAATCTTATAAGTTTCCTGTTTCATATCTACCATCCGGTGAGCCGTAGCCAGATAAGTCCGTCCGGCAAATGTGGGTATCATACTGTGCTTTCGCCGCTCAAAAAGCTGGATTTTTAGTTCCTTCTCCAATCGGAGAAGCTGCTGGTTTAAGGCAGACTGTGTCAGATAGAGTTTTTCGGCAGCCTTCGAAATGCTCTGCTCTTGTTCAATAGCAATGATATTTTCAATCATGCGTAAATCCATAATACCCCTCCATTTTTTGAAATATATTCCATGTGTAGACGGAATTTGTGCATTATTTCTTCGATATGGGCTTATTAGACTTAATTTATATAAGATAAAATATAAAAAACAATAAGTTGGAATAAGTCTACGCTGATATTATAATCAAAATACACAAAAAACTCAAGCCGGCTGAGAATAAATAGTGCAAATATGAGAAGGAGAGAATGATATGTCATTTCGCTGTACAAAACCAATTCTACATCCAGTAAAAACTCTGGCTTATGAGCCATGGGAAATCGCAATTAAGCCATTCCAGGTGTCTCCTCAGACCTGGTATGTATCAGGACAGACCTGGGTAGGCTGCTATCTGATTGATACGGGAGACGGGCTGATTCTAATTGACACTGCGATTCCGGAAAGCGTGTATCTGCTGGTGGATTCCATTTACCGGTTAGGGTATAAACCGGAAGATATTAAAAAGATTTTACTGAGCCATGCCCATTTTGACCATTTTGGAGGAGCGGCGGCTATGAAGAAGCTGACCGGAGCACAGCTTTATATGTCAAAGGAAGATTACGATTTTTATAAAGCCTGTCCGGAGGAGACCATGGTGTTGGATCCGGATTCCCATCCGCAGGATTTTGAAGCAGATGCATTTTATTCCGATGAAGAGCCGGTCAGATTAGGAAACATTTCCATTCAGACCATGCTCACTCCGGGACATACCATTGGCTGCACCAGCTTCTTCTGGAAAGAAAAAAATCCGGAAAATGGGGAGACTTATGCGGTTGCCATGCACGGGGGCGTAGGCGCTAATACCATGAATGATGAATACTATTCTACCAGCAGGTATCTGACCCCGGATTTAAGAATCAGATTTATTGAGGATTCTGAAAAGCTGAGAGCAATTCATGTAGACATTGCTCTGCCCAGCCATCCAAACCAGATTGAGATTGTGGACCGGGCAGGTCAGTATACCCATAAGAACCAGCCATATCTGGATGACACAGTTTGGCCAGATTTTATTGATAAGAGAATTCGGCAGGTAAAAGTGCTGATGAAATAACGGGAAAGGGCAGACTCGAATGAGAAAGTGGGAGAAAAACTATGGAAATGTATATTGTTTTAGCGGTAACAGTGTTTATGATGGTTTCGTTTATTTTACATAAAGTACCATTCGGCGTAACCACAATGGTTTGCTGTCTGGTACTTGCTATGACCGGTATCATGGATATCCAGACGGCCTTCAGCGGCTTTGGAAATAAGATTGTGGTATTGATCGCTCCTATGTTGGCCCTCAGCACCGTGCTGACGAAGACCAGCCTGGTTGTCAGAATCAGTGAGATTATGAATTGCATAAAAGGAAGACAGGGAATGCTGCTGGTTTTTTCCTTTTATCTCGTGGGCGCTATTTTTGCGCAGTTCATTCCAACAACGGCTGCGATCACAATTTTAGTCATATTCCTGGCAACCTTGGATAACACCGGCGATATTACGCCCAACCGCCTGCTTCTGCCGTTATTGGGCGTTATGGTTGCATGGAAATTCCGTTTCCCGATCGGTTTGGGTGCGTCGGTCTTTGCCACGGTTAACGGCATGTATGAGGGGATTATTTCAAACCCGGAATATCAGCTTACCATGCTGGATCCGTTTATCTTTTCTATTCCTTCCATAATCGTGCTGACACTTTACTGCCTGTTTTTCTGGAAGTTGATGCCGAAGGGGAGGGAGGTCGACCAGTCCAAGCTAAAGGAAACAAAGAAGAAAGAAATGCTGTCCCGCGGACAGGAGACGCTGGTATACATTGTATTTGTAATCGTTATGCTTCTGATGATGCTTAATAAATGGACCGGTAATCTGTTATATCTGGCTCCGGCTTTTGGTGTTCTGGTGCTGATTTATGCGAAAATCCTGAAGGTTGAAGAAGCAGTAAAGGACATGACCGCCGATATGGTATGGATGATTGCAGGCGTTCTGGTCGTAGCGGATGCCCTTGGGAAGTCAGGAGCAGGCAATGCTATCGGAAACCTGATTCTGAGCCTTTTAGGCGACAACCCAAGTTCCATGAGCGTAATGCTGCTGTTCGCAGCAGCTACGGTTATCATGACCACCTTCTTATCCAACATGGCGACTCAGACGGTTCTGATCCCGATTGCAGCATCTGTGGCTCTGGCCGGTGGCTGGGACCCAAGAGGAATCGTTCTGATTATCGGTACCTGCAATTACTTTGCACTTGGATTCCCCTCTGGTTCCGGGGAAGCGGCTGTCTGTTATGCAGCCGGCGGCTACAATCCGATGAAGGTGTTGAAATTTACCTTTCCATTCATGATTCTTGCGATCGTGACCTGTGCGGTTGCGGCCAACTTCATGTATCCGATTTACTGATGGAAATTCGTCAGATAACGAACCTGTATTAATATTTTAACCTTATCAAGGAAGTTCAAGCTCTATGAGCAAGTAGCGAAGCGGATTGCGAATATCCGCTTTGACTTCCCTTTTTAAGCCGGAAGTCAGGGCTGAAATCCTCAAACCAGGATTTCAGCCCTGACTTTTTCTACCTGGGTTGGAGGTGCCGTTTTGCAATGCATTTGACAAAATGGGATTATAGCTGTCGTGAAATCAGCCTTCGTAAGGGAATACCGATTACAACTGCGATGACAGTGAGGATGATATCCTTTGGAATAAATGCGACCATGGAGTAAGCAAATACGCCCCAGACAGACATATCTCCGGATAATGCCGCCCATTGAAGGCCGCCGATTGTTTCATTGATCAGCGTACCTAAAATGGGAAACAGAAACGTAAGGAAGGTGTTTAAATGCTTGCTGCCTGTTTTGGGCCTTATCCCGCATAAGAGCGCCATCAAAGGCCAGGCCCATATGTAGCCGCCGGTAAATCCAAATAAAGAATTTAACCCCCCTTGGAAATTTGCAAAAATGGGAAGGCCCACGGACCCCAGAAGGATATAAACAAGGGTCGCTAAAAAGCCAAGCCTCGATCCCAGGATCGTGCTTACAAGTGCCACGCCGAAAATCTGGATGGTAATCGGAACACCTGTAGGCATGGGAATGGATATCTGGGAAATCACGGCAAGGACAGCCGCAAATATCCCGGTCAGAACCAGTTCCTTTGTTGAAATCGGACGCTTAACGGCTGATGCCGTATCCGTTTGAGAAAATTGTGCTGCATTCATAATGTCAGACTCCTTTATCGTAGTATGAAATTCTATTGAAATGGTAACACATGAAAAAATAGATGTCAACTATAAATAAATACGAGGTTAACAATGAAAAAGAATGGAGGTAAAATGAAAATTTATAGGTAAAAAGAGATATAAAATATGAAAAAATATGAGGCTTGATTAAACATAATACACAAATAGGAAAAAATATAAATATCTGGAAAAATAACCGGTTTGTAACCAGCCTGATGTATACTGATACAAAAATGTGTAACCTTTTTTAGCTTATAAATAGATACTGATATTGAGGGGGAAGGGAAATAAAGGAGGATTTGGGTATGAAGGGCGCTATAAGGAACGTACACCGCTTAAAAAGGGTAATTGCCTGGTTACTGACAGCTGCAATTGTTACCGGAAACATATCACAGCTTACCGTTACTACGGCATACGCTGCGGAAACATCGGAGCGTAAAACCGCATCTTCTTCCAATGCGGGGAAGGCATCTCCATCAGAAGCGACCCCGTCAGAGGCAAGGCGGATCATTGATGTCAGGGTCACTCAGTCTGCTATTGAGAAGGTTTTAAAAAAGGATTTTGACAACAGACCGGAATTAAAGGAGGAACTGGTTCCTTTTGAAGGGGAACAAAAGGAACTGGTAATACAAAAGCTGTATGAAGAGCTGGAGGAGAAGACCCTGGTGCTTCAGAAAAAAGTAGGAAAAGCCATGTATATGGTAGTGGTTTCCGATACTCTGGATGGAGAGCCGTTTTTTGAAACCGAAAAATCGGAACGGATCAAACAGGAATCTGCTCTTCAAAATGTTCGGATCATTGGTGTGAACGGCTATAAAGACCGGGAATGTGAATTCCGGCTTCGGATCTTAGGCGATGATTTAACAGTAACGAATGCTGAGCTGGAGGAGTACGAAGTTGTTGGAGAAAATGCACAGGAAGAAGCGGTCACGAAAACTTCGGCGGCCGGAGATCATTCCGGCAGCTCCGGTATCAGGGAAACAACCGCTGTAACAGAAGGAGAGACAAAGGCGGATGAGACCAATGTGGCAGAAAAAAACAGTACGGAACCGGTTGAAGAAATCCGGGAAAAGGCCGGAGAAGTTAAAACAGATGACACAGCGGATGAAACAGAGGATGCAGCGGAGGATTCAATCGAAGCTGTTGAGGCTTCTGAGGATGTGGTTCATGAAGAGGATGTGAACCAGGAAGAGGAAATCAGCAATGACAATGCTTCTGATGATGAAAAATCCGATGAGAGAGATGCCGGGGCGGACGGCGAAGCGGTTTCCATAAGCAGGCGCATCACAGGAGCGGATGGAGTTACCTTAACAAAGCATGAAGTTCCTGTACTTTTCCGTACCGCGGATTCGCTTGCAACGGATTCCGAAGCAGCGGGTGAAACTTTTTATCAGGAAGAGCCTGATATTATTTCCGTAGGTGAAACCAGGGTCTTATCAGAAGAGGAAAGAGCTGCTCTGATGGGAACGGATGCAGACGAAGGAAATGACGGGAAAAAAAGCGTAAGTTTATTCTCCTTTACCAGCCAGCCATCATTCAGCATGGTGGTCCGCAGCTTAGGAATCACAACGTTAAACACGGAAGTGAGCGGTGAAGAGGAAAAGCTCACGCCTTATGAAACCGCTCTGACCTATTATGGACCGGATTCCACAGAAAAGAAGGATACCGTTGAAATTAATCTGGCACAGAGCAAAACCGGCTCCATAAAGGCGGGAATTCTGTATACCTATACCATCACCTATACCATGCAGGCAGCGCCCCTTTATGAATATGCGGCAGGCGGGAAGCTTTCCCTGTTTGATACCTATGAGAACTCAAGGATTGAATTTACCGTTCCTGCCGGCATTGCGTTAGAGGAGCAGGCAGGAAAAGTGAAACTGATCTCCTCCAACGGCAACAGCAAGGTCTATGAAATCCGTGTGGGGGATGAGCAGAATGCGATCCGTCCGGGTAAGTCAGACAGCATTGCCATAAATGCGTTTATTGACGGGAATGGGGAAAGAGCGGTAGGAGAACACTTTAAGTTACCTGAGGACAGCGTTGCTTTTTATGCCGATGTTAAGGTTGCAGATAAGACAGATAAGGACAATGTTACCTACCCGGGAAACATTGAAACGGTCACTTATGCGGAACAGCCGGAGAACACCTCATTGATACTTCAATCCGATGATGTATGGCATATCAAAAAAAGAGTATATCCCAATGATCAATCTTATACGGTCGTAAGGGATGATGCCGGGAATCCGGAGTTTGTGGACATTACGTATCTTATTGAAATGGGTATATATGGAAGCTCGGGCGAAATATCCAGGCAGCCGGGAGGCACCATTTATCAGACGTATGGACGGACCGGTTTTCTAAAGGATAGCTTTCAGATCACAGATTCCTTAAAAATCACTACACCCAATGCCCCGGAGGCCATGAAGCCTGTCTCTGTAACCGCAAAATGGGGAGATGGCTCGAAGGTGAATTTCACTGACAATCCGGATGGGTCCATCACCATCGATGAATTCAAGACACAGGGGCAGAATGCGGCAGACCATATATTTGTCTCAGAATCAGCGCCTACCTACAGTTCCTATCTGGTAACGGCCCGCTATCCATATGAACCGTTTTTACTGAAGTACAACGATGAACGGGCTGGAGATGATTCGGTATTTACGGTCAACAATTATGCCCGGCTGGAGTACACCAAGCTGGGAACAGCTCAAAAGGTGACGGAAGACTCTGCTGCGGCTGTTGCAATACATGAAGTTAATAAACCGGCTGTGATTAAGATTAAAAAAGAGATTGATGAAGGCGTTGGGGTCATTCAGAAATATGGTCTGGCCATGGAGAAGGAATACCCCGGGATGGCAGGTTTTGAGATATTTTCCCTGGATTCGGACAACAAACGGATTCCGTACACTAACTACACGGTTATAGACAGATATAACAAAAAAATTGACAGTGATAAAATTGTAGTTAATCCATCAAACGGGGAAACGGAAAACGGTTATTATACTACAGGCGAGGATGGTTCCATTCGGGTTCAGGTTGATCCGGGAACGTATGTCATTAAGGAAGTGAATCAACCGGTAGGAACCGAATTCAGCTCCGCGGCGGTAGGAACTGCAGCCGTTGGGAAAGAGGAAGACATTAAGGTCACTCTGAAGGCAGGGGAAACTGCAGAGGTTACGGTTATTAACGGAGTCATAGGTAAAGGAGCCATAGAATTTTATAAGAAGGCCCGTACCTGGAACAGCGCGGATCTGGCTGACAAGGATCTTAATTCCCTGGAGGGAGCGGAATTTTCTCTTTATCAGAAGAATAAAGAGGGGAAGCTGGAGGAAGTCAAAACTGTAAAATCGGATGGGAACGGAGCTGTCTTATTTAAGCCGGTCACACCGGGCCAGTACGTTGTAAGAGAAAAGAGCGCCAATGGCTATATCGTTGATACGAAGGATTATGCTGTAACCGTGGCTGCCGGCCAGACTTCTCCAATCAGGCAAAATGGGAATTTTATTGTTAATACATTAAATGAAGCAAAAGTAAATGTTAAGAAGTGGATTCAAAACGATCAGGGCGGTTATAGTAAGGTGCCGGAAAGCTTCCGGGGAGATTTTAATGACAGATTCTGGTTTGAAAAATCCACAGATGGGATCACATGGACAAAAGTAAGCATTGATTCCAGGGTCACGTATTCTCTTGACGGCAGCAGCCGGTTTATGGCCACACTTCCTGTTTCCGATGGGGATAACCGTAAGATTCTTTACCGCGTTGCAGAGGAGGTGCCGGAGGGATATTCAGACGGCAATGGATATGGAAACGGCTATTCCTGTGAAACAAAGGATAACAGGACCTATGTTTATAAGACCTTTTCGTTAGAACCTTTAAAGACAGCTTTCGTTGACCTGAAAAATAATAAAGGAGGTACGTTAAAGCTTCAAAAGGAAGCATGGTCAATCAATTACGGGTCGTTAGACAAGAATGCTTCAAAGCGGGGATTTCAGTTTAAACTTTATGCTGCATTTAAGTACAGCGGCTATTTATATGAAGTATCGCCCGGAACCATCTATACCACGGACAGCAACGGTGAAATCACAGTCAAAGGCCTTGATGTTACCAAAGATTATTATTGGTGTGAGGTCGGAAGCGACGGCAGGCTGGAAGTGGATGATACTGGAAAAATGAGGAATATGTGGACTTTTGAAGGGATCAAGCCTTTTATCGGTCCTTATGAGGTAAACAGGGAAAGTGATACGTCTGTAAAGGCATACAACATTCCGCAGAAGATCCCTTACTGGCTTTATAAAACCGATATTACAGATAAAGACAATGATATTTCCGCAGAGTTTGAAATAACAAAAAAGGGGAGTGGAGAAGTCGTATGGAAAGATTACGTTTCCAGGGACGGCAGATATGTTTCCCTTGATCCGGGAACCACTTATACTGTCGAAGAGATAACGCCGCCTTTCAATTTTGAAAAAAGTGGGAATCGTGATATTACGACTCCGTCCGGGCCTGTAACAAGGGAAAAGCTGGAAAAATGGTTTGGGGAGAACAGCAAAGAGACTCGTCTGACCTTTGAAAACAAGCCATATAAATCGGTTCTGATCAGAAAGATACAGTATTATACCGGTGACCGTGAGGATGAGAGTGCCAGAATCCCATTTGAAGTTTATGTAAAAAACAATGGCAAATTCGGAAAGACGGGCAGCCTCTACTCCAATGAACTGACCCCGCTTGCTCCCGGAACGTATTATTTTAAAGAAGTTGTTCCCAGTGGATTTATCAATTCCTATTACCTGCTGTCCGATAAGGCGGAAGGGATTCATCCGGATTATGAAGTTCGCGGGACTGATGTGTACTATGGGCCGGTTATTGTAACTGCTGCATCAGCAGCCAATGAAAAGAATCAGGAAATCAATCTGGGAAAAGGAAACAAACCGTTAGAGAATTACCAGGACTATGGAAAGGTAACAGTAACCAAAAAGGATGCCTTAAGAAATACTGCCCTGAAAGGAGCGGTGCTTGGTATATTCAGGGCGGACCAGTTTGATGTGAATCACTGGGCGGACAGCATAAAAAAACCGATCCAGAAGTTAACCACCAGTGGAAACGGCCAGGTGACCTTTGACAGCAGGAATTTGAAAATTTTTGATGGCAGCGGAAACAGGATCTCCTATGTTATTGCTGAAATCACACCTCCGACCGGTTATCTGCAGTCCTATGAAATTCTTACTACTGCGCTAAAGGAAGGCACGGTCATCACTACGGTCAACGGAGATGCGGGCGGCAGTGCCCTTGTCATTCAGAATGAACCAAAGCTGACCATCCGCACTCAGAAATACTGGCAGGATGAATGGAGTTATCAGTTCTATCCGGTTGACCATGTTCTTGGAAATGTAAAGCTGGCGCTTTATAAGGTAAACCAGGCCGGCATTGCGGAGTATGTTAAAACGGAAACCACCAATGCCTATGACGGCATTGCAACCTTCTATGATATTAACCGGAATGATACCTATTATGTGGTTGAAGTACGGGTTCCGACCAGGGAAGAAACCGGATTTGGCTTTGACTTGAATATGAAAGATAAAACACCTTTGGCGGAAGGAAACGGAGAACCTCCGAAGACGCTTTCGGCAGCAGACTTAGAGGCAGGAAAATACAATGCGGTTAAATATACGGGAAAGGACCTTGTAAATACTGCGGATTCTCTGATCCAGTATACCGGTCCGCTTTACAACTATAAGCCCTGGGTTCAGTTTCATATATTAAAGACCTGTGATGGGATCGCAGCCGACGGAACCCGGCACACGCCGGAGCCGGTTAACGGAGCGAAGTTCACCCTCTATAAGATGAAGGCGGAAAATAAGAATCTGTCTAAAATCAAATTAGAAGATCTGGAGGATGAAACCCAATTTGAGAAAGTAGACAATTATGAAAGCGGTACCCGGATCGATCCGGCCACAGAGAAAAGGGCAGACGGCCAGTTTGATACGGCCATTCTGGAAACCGGCAAGGTATACTGGCTGGTAGAGGAAGAGGCAGCTCCTGGCTATAAATTACCTGGCGGACGTCAGATCGTAGCCGTATTTGCACCGGAAAACTCCGGATATAAGGATTATAAGGGAATGCTGCATTTGTATAAAAGCGGCCGCAATGAAAAGATCGCTGTGGTGAAAAACCAGCATGGGGAAGACCCGGGTGGACTTTCTGCGTACTATTTCCAGATTGCATTAAATAAATGGCTGGGGGATGATACAAAACCAAATGCTGAGCCAACGCTCTTGGGTGGAGCGAAGTTCCGGATATGGCTGGTGGATCCTGAGACAAAAGAAAAGCTGCTTCCCATTGAAGTGGTTGAAACCGGTCTGGAATCGGATGATCATTATAAAACAGGCTATGCTCTTTCCCAGATGATCAACATGGGGAAGCTAAAAACTGAGCTTGAGAATAAGGGGCTTGATCCGGAAAAAGTTCTTAAGCTTGATGAAGGCAGGGAACAGGTAAAGGCGGTCTTTGCCCTGGAAGAGGTTTATGCGCCTTCCAAGGTCCAGATGGATACAACGCTTCATTATCTTGAGGCAGCGGTTCCGAAAAATAAGGATTATATTGATGAACAATATTTCTGGAAGACAGGAAAACCGGAGGCGTTCCGCCTGATAAATAAGGTGTCCGGGGAATATCCGGTAACATTTGTAAAATACGGATACCGGCCTGATACCGGCACTTTTGGTAAAACAGATGAGGAACTGGCTGGCCTGGACATTGATAAAACTCCGTTAAGCGGAGTGAAATTTGAAGTCTGGCAGTATCAGTGGAAGGATACCGGCTACAGCTATGTTAAAACGGGAACTTATACGACCGGAAGCGATGGCCGGGTAACGGTTCCGGGTGGCTTAAAGGCCGGGCATTACAGGCTGAAGGAAACTCTGACAGGCGGGCAGCAGAAGAAATATATCACCATGTATACCGGCCAGAGCAATCTTTGGAGATATTTTACGGTAGGGAGCACGCCTTCCACTGTGACTGTTTACAATCCGGAGAAGCCGGATCTGGAGATTGAAAAAACCACATGGAACGGGGATCCTTCCATAAGCCTTAACGGAATTGCATTTACCATCCAAAAGTCCGGGAGCAGTGAGATAAAAGCTGTTACCGGGAAAATGGAGGACGGCAGATTTGCTGCCAGCTTTAAAAACCTGGACAGCGGCGTTTACACCATAAAGGGAGAAGCCTTAAGTGTTGATGCGGCAAAAGCCGTAACCAATGTTTATTTTGAAACGTCAGCGGTAAATGTGGGATATATGGCCAAAGCCGAAGGGGAAAAGGTGTATTTAACTCCTGCAGGAGACAGCGTGACAGGTAAGACCGTGTCCGCAGCCGTTAAAAATCCGCGTCTTGCGGAGCTCGTTATCCATAAAACAGATGCGGAAACGAAGGAAAGTGGCCCGGTGATGGCAGGAGCTTCCTTTCAGCTGGAATATTTGAAGTTCCGGTCAGGCACTGACTTAATCGGCGGCGTGCTGCAGAATGTGCAGGATGAAGGTTATCAGAAACCGGAACAGGGCTTTGAGGCCATATCAGGAAGTCTGACCGATAACGGAGACGGCACCTATGCGCTTAAGGACTGTTCGCCGGGCTGGTATAGGATTACGGAACAAAAGGCTCCGGAAGGTTATACGGCTGCCGCACAGCCAATGGTTACGGCTGTTGTGGGAGATATGGCAGCAGGCTATGAAGAAACGGCCGATGTGACCTTTGAAAACAGAAAGAAAGCAGAATTAACAGTAACCAAAAGGCTTGATTTCGGCGATGGTTTCCGGAACGATGGGGACATCGCGCAGAAGCTTCCGGCTGAAATCGTATTTGATGTTTACACGTATTCCGATCATGCTTATAAGCGGGTATTGGATGAAGGAAATAAACCGGTCCAGGTAAAAATTCGGAACTTTAGGGCTCAGGATGGTTACTATACCGCAGCCGGGACCGTACTTCTTCCTCAGAATCCGGAAGGCGGTGCCTACTATCTGAAGGAACAGGAAAATCCGGACTGGATGATTCCGGCAGAAGGTGGAATTCAAAACGGAACGCTTTGGGCAGACGGCTATATTCAGGCAGGAACGGGAGCCGAGTTTACTTCCGGCAGCCCGGTATCCGTTGTGGTTAACAACCAATATGCGAAGGCAAAGGTAAGCCTGACCAAGGTTGACGGTGCGGATCCTTCAAAGAAATTATCCGGGGCAGCCTTTAAGCTGTATTCCGATCCGGATCTGACCAAGGAGGTCGGTGATTTCACGGAAATCGGGCAGAGCGGTGTATACGAAATTGTATTCTCCACCAAGTCTTATAACCCCGGAACATATTACGTAAGAGAAGTAAATGCTCCGGCAGGCTACATTGCGATCCAGACAGCCATACCGGCGGAGGGGTTAACAGTCGAAACCGGTATGGAAAGCCCGCTCACCGTACAGAATCAGGGCGGCATTGATCTGCAGATCACCAAATACAGCGGGAATGGAGGCACGGAATCATTAAAAGCCGGATTAGACTTTGAACTCTACCGGAAATCCGGCAGCGGCCCGTGGAACTATGTTGCCGGAGGAACCACCGATTCCGGGGGTGAACTGGCATTTCGGGGGTTGGAGCTTCCGGCAGGCGATTCTTATGCCGTTTATGAGGTTACGAAGAAGGAGCAGGGGTTTGAAACATACCGTATGGCTTCCTTTGAAGGGGAGGAAGGAACCATCCTTCCGACAACCGCGGATGTGATAAAGAACGGGGAAACAATAACCGGTGTTGACCTTTATGTGCTGACAGGAAGCGGAACCGTTTCTCCGGGTGTATATGGATTTAAGGCCCATAACCAGGAAGCTCTGCCTTTAAAGCTCATTAAGAACGATGTAAATAAGTCTGATAATCCGGATGGTGCAATTACAGCATTTATGAAGGTTACAGACGCAGAAACCCGCAGACAGGTGGGGGATTTAATCGCCGTACCATATGGGGAAACGGGCACAACCATACAGCTGTTGCCGGGAACCTATGAGATTGAAGAGACTGCGGTCACCCGGAACAGCCAGGGCTATGTCATCAACAAGGATGATGCCAGAACAATTTATAAGAAAGAAGTAACAATTAAAGAAGGAGAAATTCCCGGTTCCTGCGAGTTCACAAATGTGAAACAGAAGACCGGAGTAACACTGGATAAGACATCTTCCGCAGCTGCGTTAAAGGATCTTTGGTGGAATGACGGCCAGACTGTAACCTATACGCTGACTCCGAATGTGACCAACAGCATACCGCTGGATCAGTTTGTGATCAATGATACAGGATTGCAGATGCTGGATGCAGGTAAAAATGTTCTTTCTGAGGATGAGTATACCTATGAAAAATATACGATCACCTCAGTAAAGCCGGGAAAAGCGGCGGAGCAGAACCGGATCAGGGACGCAAAGACAGGAACCATTATGGCGGATGTGACTTTCTATGATTTTAATGGAAATCAGGTGGGAGAAGTGCAGAGTGTCCGCGTATCCGGTGACGGTGAGATCAGTCCGGTAAAACCGGCCGGCGGCAAAAAGGTGAGATCCTTCCGGATCAGCTACCGGAATGACACCCTGAAAGGCTCTACGGAGAACCAATATGTTCTCGGCCAGGATTTTGTGCCCGGAAGCGTAGAGGTCACGGTTAAGCTGAGCCGTCAGGATGCAAAGCTGTCCAATGGAAATTATAAGAAAGAAATCAAGTATATCCGTAATCAGGCCGATGCGACCATGTACTTCAGGAAATGGGATTGGAACGGAACACTGACCCAGGGTCAGGAAACGAGTGAGGCAAGGAAGGACTGCGACCTCCAGGTTGTTCAGAGCCAGGCGCCGGTTATCTCGGTAAAAAAGAGCGTTGATCCGGTCAGAAGCATACAGCCGGATGATACCCTGACATATACGCTTTATGTAAAGAACGCTACCACAAGTGACGATTCCGGCATTGTACCGATGAGAAGGCCGGTCCTCATTGACCATGTTCCGCCTGGAGTTACCGTTTCCGGAGAATCCAACGGAGAAAACCGCCTGTTAAAGGCCGTTGAGTTAAAGGATGGACCGAAAGGAGTTACGATTGAAAAAACCATCAGAAAGGTTGATGCGAAAACCGGTCAGGAGACTCTGTTCATTCAGCTGGATGGGGAGTTAAAGAAGGGGGAATCCGTAACGGTCCAGGTAAAATCGCAGATTGCCGGGAGCATTATCAATTATGGAAAGAATATTCTCAATGAGCTCTACGTTACAAGTGATGTTCTGCAGCCTGCATTTTCCTTAAACCAGACAGGTGCTTCCTTTATGATTGAGACCTTGACCGGAAGCAAATGGCCCAGCGCGGACTTACCAAAGGATGTGCAGCTGCCGGATGAAAAATACCGCACCTACGGGTATGCCTCGGACTCCGCCGAAAACACCATGAGCACCGGAACCGGGCTGATTCTCCATAAGGAGGTAAAGGGGAACTTAGACACGAGATTTGTATCCGGAACAACGGTGGGCAAGGTAGCAAAGAGCGCGGAAGATGGGGATATGACCGATTATGACGGTACCGTATTATACCGGCTTACTGTGAACAATGCTTCTGCCACGGATTTTGTGACCCAGCTGCAGCTCATGGATATCCTTCCGGTCAAGGGAGATTACAGTACCGGCAATTTTGAACGGCTCAGTGATTACCGGCTGGGATATGAGAATATCCAGTCGATCGCCATTGAGAACAGGACAGATAACACGGCGGGACGAAAGGTCCGGGGCTTTGACTATCAGGTGACTTACTCCGGCGAGGCGTTTCAGAACAAAGAAACAACAAGAGCGGGCAGGGACTCCATGCTGAATGATAACAGCGATGGATTCTGGAACGGCGGTATCAGTGATCCGACGGCCATCCGCATTAAAATCACGGATCCCGGGTTCTATCTGGCTCCGGGCGAGAACCTGGTGGTGACTTATAAGGCGGCGGTTCCGTATACCACAATGAAGGAACTGGATGAGGAAGCTTATGGGTATGCGGTAAACGATTTTGCAACCTCCTACAGCTATAAGAAAAACTTATCAGAGACTTCTGACACCAAATTTTCACAGGTTCAAACCAGCAATGCGGTTCAGGTAGTTCTGGTTCCTGGCAATGTAAAGGTATCAGGACGGATCTGGATCGACGATAATAACAACGGAATACAGGATGAAAGTATTGAGAAGGATCATCTGCTGACTGATTTGCTTCCGGTGCTTCAATCCGGTTATTTTAACGTCAGCCTGCTAAAGTACAGTAAGAGCGGTGACGATGAAGCGGCAGGTACGGCAGGGTTAAGCGATGCCAGATTCTTATTTGATGGGCTGACCCCGGCTAAGCCGTTCGGAATAACCGGATCCGAATTCACCAAAGAGCAGGAAGACAGCTGGTACAGCGGTCAATCGCTGATCCCTTCGAAGCTGAAAGGGGAAGATCCTGCCCATTACCGGATTTATGTGACCACCGGCACCATGCCGGAAGGATATGAGGATCTGGTGCTTAAGCTGGCGAAGCCTGTTATGCTTGCAACAGGGGTAAATCAGGAAGCCGGAAGATCCAGGCTGCCTCAGACTCTGGCAGCAGGGGGCAGCAATTACGGGGAAAGCCTTGACAGCAACTTTAACGAAGTCAAGGGCTCTTATGCCTCTGAAGATTTCTTCCTGTGGTCGGCAGGAGATGACTATGACAAGACAAAGGACATTGGTTTCGTACCGTACAGAAATGTAACAATTAAAAAGATCAACCAAGCCGGTAACCCTGTGGAGGGCGCTCACTTTAGAGCATATGGCCCGTTTACCAACGAAGAAATGAAAACATTTCGTGAAACCGGAATTACGGACGCAAGCATTCTTGGTGCTCCGGCGGCTGAGGGAAGTACTGTCCTGTCAGACGGTGAGGCAGTATGGAATGCCGGGGAACTCCTGTATTATCGGAATTACATCATTGTAGAGGATGGTGCTCCCGCCGGATATCAGATCGCTGATGCAAGGACCGGGGATATGAGTGTCATGGAATCCTATCAGGTGAACGGTCAGAAGGCCTGGGTATTGCCCAGCAAGGAGTTTAAAACGGCTGAGAATGCGGTACCGAGCACCATAACGGTTCAGAACAGCTATGTGTCGGGAATGCTGGAGTTTACGAAGGAAGACGGACTGACTGGTAAAGAGCTGGCCGGAGCAGCATTCCGGATCGAGAAAAACGGTACGGTGGTAGAAGATGCATGGAAAGCATTTACGGCAGCTATGAAAGCTGATCCGGACTCCATGGGAGTGGCTGAGGTAGAGGCCACAGACAGCTCAGTCGATTTTGAAGTGGCATCAGGCAAGGTAACACTGACAGGAATTCCATTTGGAAGCTACACCCTGTCGGAGATCCGGGTGCCGGATGGATATGATATCACAAAGAAGCCGGCGGATATGACATTTCACATTGAAACCGACGGACAGAAGGCAGTGCTTGCGGACCATGAAGGAAACATCATTAAGAATACCAGGACAGAGTACGGCTTAAGCCTTAAGAAGGCAGATAATGCCGGAAATGATAAGGTATCCGGAATAAAGTTCGCCATTTACGGTCCCGGAAAGTATGGGAACAGTTCCTGGATCCCGTTTGGCAAAACGAAATTTAAGTTAAACGATCCGTCCGGGAACGGATATGAAGTGAAAGAAACCAATGCAGAGGGCCTCGTTACCTGGAATCTGCCTTATGGGGATTACAGGATCGAAGAGTCGGATGCAGCGGGGTATGAGACGGTTGAGCCATTTTACGTGAGAATTGATGCGAATGGAACGGTATCCCTGTTGGATGCCGAAGACCGCAGCGAGCTTACGTTAAACAGCGCGGACCAGAAGCAGATCAACGTGGCAGTGACAAATGAGGTCAGGACGGGAGAGCTTTCCATTGAGAAGGTCGACCGTGAGAGCAGAGAAGCCATCGCGGGAGCTCAGTTTGAGCTCAGCGGAACCTCTGTGATCGAAGGGGCGTTCGCTGCTTACCAGAAACATGTTACCGGGCTGGGCGTTTCCGGTGTATCGGCAGGAAACGACGGCGGAAGGCTCTGGATCCGGTTCCAGGTGGATGGAAGTTCAGATTCAAAGACAGGACTTTTGACACAGATTCCATACGGCAGCTATACGCTGAAGGAAATTAAGGCGCCGGAAGGATATCTGTTCAGCAGCGGAAGTGAATGGACCAGGGAGTTTAATATTGAAAGCGATGAAGGGATCCGTCTGACAGGAAACGATGCAGTGGTTAATATTCCTCATGAACTGAACATTGAAAAACGGGATAAGGTGACGGATGAGGTGCTGTCCGGTGCTGTATTTGTATTAATGAATGCAGATGGAAAATATGTCAGCCTGAATGAAGATCATTCTTACAGCGGGTTTAACGACAGCGAATTGGATGGTTCCAGGTTCACAACCGGAAACGACGGCAGGGTTACCATAAAACGCCTGCCGGCAGGAAACTATATTTTGAAGGAAATCGAAGCGCCTGCCAACTATGCAGTATCTGCAGATCAGCCGGTCACGGTACTGCAGTCAGGCAATACAGAGACTGTAATCGTATATGATGTGAGGAACAGGGCCCAAATACGTATCAACAAGGTTGCGTCCCACGATCATGAAAGGAAGCTGGGCGGAGCAGTATTCGGGATTTACTCCGATGAGGGTCTGACAGCACTTGCAGGAACTATGACAACTGGAAACGACGGCTTTGGGGAATCAGAAATGCTTCCTCTGGGGACCTATTATGTGAAGGAGCAGAAGGCTCCTGCAGGTTATGAGGCAAGTGACAGAGTATACGAAGTGACATTAAAGGATGACAGCCAGGTCTTTACGGTCCGGGCAGATGGCAGTGATTTTATAACCAATGACTATGGAACCGGTTCTCTGGTATTTGATAAAGTTGACCGCTTAACAGGAGAAGCCCTTGCGTCGGCCCGGTTTTCTCTGACAGGGAAGGAAACGGAGGTAGACGGTGCCTTTGATCATTTTGCAGCAAATCTGGTTCAGAGGAGCCAGGAAGAGCTGGAGGCAATGGGGATCAGCGGCGTTGAGACGGAGGCCAGTGTTATCCGCTTTACGGCGGTAAACGGTCATGTAAGCATGGAAGGGCTCCCATACGGAACCTATACGCTTAAGGAAGAGAACGCACCAAAAGGATATTTAAGCCTGAATGGAAAGGCTGAGTTTACCTTTACCATTACAGAGGATCAAAAGGCGGCTGACCTTGGCAACGGCAATCAGGTTGTCAACGAGCGGGCACAGTTTGAACTCCGGCTTAAGAAAGTGGATGATCTTGGACGCAGCATCAGCGGAATGCAGTTCGAAATATTGGGTCCGGGCCGGTATGAAGAGGAGGGTATTTTATCCGTTTTTGGGGCTGGCCGGTTTAACGCGAGTGCAGAATCTGACACTGGGTTATTTACGACTGACGGCGACGGACTGATTCTTCTGGGCTTAAAACACGGCGATTACCGGATAAGGGAGATTTCTTCCGGCCGGTATGATCCCATTGGTCCATTCTATATCAGAATTGATGAGGAAGGCAATGGAAGCATCTTAAAGGATAACAGCGGCGCGGCTGCTGTTTCAAAAGACTCATCTGTAACCCTGACAATAACCAATAAGATCAGTACCGGAAATCTGGAACTGGAGAAGGTAGACAGCGAAAACACGGATAAGAGGCTTAACGGAGCAGAATTCACGCTTACGAACCTTTCAACCCTGGTTCCGGGAGCCTGGGACAGTTACCGCTATCAGGCAGCGTCAGAGGGCGCTTCCTGGACGACAGGGGATGTGGCCGGAAATACCATAACCTTTGTGCTGAGCGGAAGGGGAGTCATTACAAACCTGCCCTATGGAACCTACCGGCTGACAGAGACAAAAGCGCCGGATGGGTATATCCTGGGCAGCGAACCATGGACCGCAGAGTTTACCGTCAATGAAACAAGTAAGGTGATCCGGCATACTGCACCTGTGTTATTTACAAAGACCAACGGCGCAATTGCCAATATGCCTTCAAAGATCACCGTAATAAAGACCAATGCGGTCTATGCGGATACAAAGCTTGGCGGTGCCGGGTTTATCCTGAAAGCTTCGGATGGCAGATACGTAAAATTGAATGGTGGTTCCTTTGACGGATATACAGACGAGAAGGCGTCCGCCGGAACGTTTGTAACTGACAGCGACGGACAGTTTATCATTAAGAGACTGCCGAAGGATACCTATACCTTCATTGAGACAAAGGCTCCGTCCGGATATTATATTAACGATCACATCCCGCCTGTAACTCTGGATGGAATCAACAGCTTCACCATTACCATACAGGATGAGAAAATAAGGAACAGCGGGGGAGACAGCGGCGGCGGACGTTCCCCGGGAGGTTCTTCCGGTGGAGATCCTTCAAACGGTCCCGGTGTTGTGACGATTATACCGGACCAGGTGCCTCTTGCCGGTCTGCCAGGCGACGGATCCGTTGATCTACTGAATATTGACGACGGAAACGTACCGCTTGCCAATCTGCCTAAGACGGGCGAACGGAAAAATGCCGCCGGAAAGGTGATGGTAGCATTATCCGGATTCATGATGGCTCTTTATGCGGCACTTAGCAAAAAGAAAAAGGAAAATTAATAAAATAAAGTAAAACCGTTTATTGACTTTATTAAATTAACTTGTTATAATTTTTTACAGGTTATGCGAAGGCAATGGGGCCGGAACTTGAGGGAGTTCTGGCCCCTTTTTGCCATTTTTACGTAACTTAATATTATTAATGGAAGTGTGTATAAAATAATCTAAGGAGGAAAGAAAATTATGTCATATGTGGATGAAGTCTATGACAGAGTAGTGAAACAGAACCCGGGGGAAGCTGAATTCCACCAGGCCATAAAAGAGGTGCTTGATTCCTTAAGGCTGGTCATTGACGCCAATGAAGAGAAATACCGTAAACTGGGACTTTTGGAGCGTCTTGTTGAACCGGAGAGAATCATCTCCTTCCGCGTGCCGTGGGTGGATGACAACGGACAGGTGCAGGTAAACAAAGGATACCGTGTACAGTTCAACAGCACAATCGGGCCATACAAAGGAGGCTTGCGTCTTCATCCTTCCGTCAATCAGGGAATCTTAAAATTCTTAGGCTTTGAGCAGGTATTCAAAAACTCTTTAACCGGCCTTCCGATCGGAGGCGGCAAGGGAGGTTCTAATTTTGATCCCAAGGGAAAATCAGATAGAGAGGTAATGGCATTCTGTCAGAGCTTCATGACAGAGCTGTCCAAATACATTGGGGCCGACCAGGATGTTCCAGCCGGTGATATCGGCGTAGGAGCAAGGGAAATCGGCTTTTTATATGGCCAGTATAAGCGGATGACCGGCTTATATGAAGGCGTGCTCACCGGGAAGGGCCTTACCTACGGCGGCTCTCTTGCACGCACCCAGGCTACCGGATACGGCCTTGTTTACATTCTGGACGAGATGTTAAAGCACAACGGCAAGGCACTGGCAGGAAAGAATGTGGTTATTTCCGGTTCAGGAAATGTAGCGATCTATGCCACGGAAAAGGCCCGGCAGTTAGGCGCAAGGGTCATTGCATTAAGCGATTCCAACGGTTATATCTATGACAAAGACGGCATAAAGCTTGAGGTTGTCAAGGAAATTAAGGAAGTACGCCGCGGGCGCATCAAAGAATATGCAGATGCGGTTCCAACGGCTGTTTATACGGAAGGAAAGGGGATTTGGACCATTCCATGTGATATCGCTCTTCCGTGTGCGACCCAGAATGAATTAAACTTAGATGATGCAAAGGCACTGAAAGCAAACGGATGCTTTGCAGTTGCAGAGGGAGCGAACATGCCATCCACCAGAGAAGCGACCGATTTCTTCTTGGAGAGCGGAATGCTGTTCATGCCGGGAAAGGCAGCCAATGCAGGCGGCGTCGCTACTTCCGCTTTGGAGATGAGCCAGAACAGCCAGAGGCTTTCCTGGACCTTTGATGAGGTGGATGCAAAGCTTCATGACATTATGGTACAGATCTATGCAAAGGCAGCCGCAGCCGCAGAGCGTTACGGTGTAAAAGGCAATTATGTGGCAGGTGCGAACATCGCGGGCTTTGAAAAGGTTGTTGACGCCATGATGGCACAGGGAATCGTATAAAAAATAGAGGTTCGAACCTTTGAGAGGAAGGGGCGGACCTCATTTTTTAAAATACAAAAATTTTACTGGCATTATCTGCGTTTATGGTATATAATAAGCGATAAGGCTTGAGGCGGAGTATTCTTCGCCTTATTGTTTTCCTGAAAATTATCTTAGAAAAACAGAAAGCAGGTGATGATTCTATGCACAAATTCTTAAGAACCATTGGTTTCAGTCTTTATCAAAAAGACAGGGACATAGAGAAATTATTGGATAAGCTCTGCGAAGATTTATCCGGCATGAAACGGATACAGATTGATGAGGAGTCCAATCTCTGTGAGCTTCGTAAGGAAGTGGCCCCGGGTATGGGAATTGCCATTTTTGGAGAGATGGACCGGGAAGGTAACTTTCAAAGAAGCTATTATTATCCGTATTTGAAAAGCAATGACATGACATCAGATGTGTCCTGTTCCATCCAGCGCCACACGGAGCGGGAAACCTATGCCGGCCTTTTGGATGAATATAAAGTGGGGATTTCCCTGATCTTTTATATAGACAATTCCTTTGAATGCAGGGAACGGATGATAGATCATCATCCGCTGGATAACAGGGATTCATGTCTGTCCGGCCTGGCGGTAAGCGGAAAGATCCTTCTTCCCATCCAGAAAACGGAGAAGCAGAGGGAAAAGGCCAGAGTGGCGGCAAAAGACCGCAACACGCTTTTGGAAGCGGCAAAGAACGGCGATGAAGACGCTATGGAAACCCTGACGATCGAAGATATCGATTTATATTCCCAGGCTTCCAGAAGGGTGATGAAAGAGGATCTGTATTCCATTATTGATTCCTGTTTTATGCCTTGCGGCGTGGAATGTGACCAGTACTCCATTATCGGTGAGATCATCAAGATCGATGAGAAAAAAAATCAGATCACGGAAGAAGAGGTTTATGATTTTACACTGGAATGCAGTGATTTGATTTTCCATGTGGGAATTGCCAAAAAGGATCTGGTGGGAACTCCTGAGATCGGGCGCCGGTTTAAGGGACAGATCTGGATGCAGGGAACCGTGAATTTCGCAGAGCCGATGGAATAAAGGCGGAATAAATATAAGTTTTGTCTTGACGAAAAGGGTAATTGTGAATATAATAGTAAACGGACTGTGTTACAATGTTTGTTGCAGCACAGCCATGTTTCCGTAGCTCAGCTGGATAGAGCGACCGCCTCCTAAGCGGTAGGTCGGGTGTTCAAATCACCTCGGGAACGCTGGAAATAATGCCAAAAACCTGATTTTGCCGGGTTTTTGGCTTTTTTTATTTTCCGTGTTACCTCTGGTTTTGCTAATATGCTAATACATTATGAAAAGTGAACCTTGTGTAAATTCCAGGTGAACTGCTAAAGACTGAAAATCTATCTGCTAATAAAATCATTCTTAATTAACGGATTGGATAGACCTGACGATTTCCATTAGCAGTTATGTATCAGTTCGGCCTACCCTCTTGTGGAGAAGGCAGACCCTGAGTGGTTTAGACAGCCAGGCTCTCATAGCGCCGGAAAGCGCCTTAGACCCTGTGTCTTTGGACAGGTTGTTATTTGAGATTCCGAAAAAGACAGAGACCTGTTTCAGGATTTTGAGCCAAATATGCACTTCTTACTTTTTCAAAAGTTTGATTACTAACGATATGCTCAATCTGACAGGCATCCTGCTCTGCGGTCTTTTCATCTACTCCCAGTGATGTGAGGATTTCCGCAAAACATTCATGCCGTAAATTCCATTCACCATCTACGGCCAACAATCCCTTTTGTCTGAGGAGTTTTACCGCATGGCTGACACTTGCCTTTGAAAAATTCATATATCTGGCGACATCCACAGACCGGACAATGCCAAGTTTTTCTTTCAGTATCAGAATTGTTTTCAAATAATCTTCCAGAGATTTTCCAATCATCAAAGAATCACCTCCTATTTTGCCTGCATGCTGTCAGTTTGTCAGTAGAATGTTCTTAAGTTCCATGAATGCTTTCCTGTTTGTAACAGGTGTTACTCATTTCAGCTTCCACCCAATTGCTTTTTTTCGTACACCAATAAAATCAGCATATATTCCCGGTTGCGCCAATAATTCTTCATGGGTACCCCTTTGAACAATATTTCCTTCAGATAAGACAAAAATCTGATTTGCATTTCTGACAGTTTTCAAACGATGAGCAATCATAATTACAGTTTTGTTTTCCGTCAATTTTGTAATAGCATTCATCAGCAGGCTCTCATTCTCCGGGTCAACACTGGATGTAGCTTCGTCCAAAATTATGATGGGCGCATTTTTTAAAATGGCTCTGGCAATAGAAATTCTTTGCTTTTCTCCGCCGGACAGCGTGGCCCCTCCTTCACCGATTATGGTATGGTAACCGTCTGGCAAGCCCATAATAAAGTCATGACAGCATGCTTTTTTCGCTGCCGCGGCAACTTCCTTGTGTGAAGCATCAGGGTTTCCAAATTTAATGTTGTTTTCAATTGTGTCTGCGAATAAATAGACTTCCTGGAAGACTTCACTGATATTAGTGAGCAAGCTGTCCAATGTATAGTTACGAACATCAATACCGCCAATTGTGATTTGACCGCCATCAACATCCCAAAAGCGGGCAATCAAATTGCACAAGGTGCTTTTACCCGCACCGGAAGGTCCTACGATAGCTGTTGTCGTTTTTTCCGGTATTGAAAAACTGACGTGCTCCAAAATTTTATGCTCACCATAAGAAAAGGACACATCTTTGAAGGCAATATGGTAATTGTCGGGAATCTGCGGTTTTCCGTGTTGGTCTATAACAGGTGTTTTGTCGATTTCTTCCACACTGTCAATAGACGCATCCAGTAAACGCAGTAAAGACGAAGTATTCCCTGCGGATTGGAGCTGCCCGAAAAGCATAAAGGAAGCAACTGCCATTAACAGGCAAACGGACAAATCCATGGTGCCCTTCAGATAAAAGAGCAGAGCCTCTGCAAGAACGATGACACCGGTTCCATAGAGAATCATTTGCTGAAGGATATTATAAGGTACAAATGAGCGCTCTAATTTCAAGTTTTTATTCTTGCTTTCCGTGATTGCCTGTTTTATTTTGCTGTTGGATCGCTTTCCCAGATTAAAAGATTTGACAATCAGCATTCCCTGTACATATTCCAGCACATTAGATACAAGGAATTCCTGTGCCGCCTGCCTTTGAGGAGAAACGGCTTCCGACTTTTTCTGAAGACTGCTGATGCACCATGTAAATAACAAGATGCCGCAAAGGATTGTTAAACCGGTCCGCCAATCAACGCAAAGCATTACAGCTGTAATAACGGCGGCGTGAATATAACCTCCTAATATATTGGCCAACACCATAGATGCGCTATTTTCAATTTCTCCCATGGCCGTAGTCACAACGGAAGTAAGATTACCAAGATTGTGGTCGCTGAAATAACCCATTGGCATATATTTAATGCGGTCACCAATGTGAATGCGTTTTTCTGCACACATAAAGTAACCAACTTTAACTTTGTAAAAATCCGTGATGTAACTGCATATCATTTTAAAAATCATGCCGGAAAACATAATTCCAAAAATCATCCAAATTTTTGCCGTGGTAAATCCGCTTATTATTCCGGAAAAGGTCAGTGCCAAAGCTGCAAAAGACATCATATCAAAAATTGAATGTAAAACTGAGAACAAGATGGAAACCTTCAAAAGCCCTTGTGTTTTTCCGGAGAACCGATATATTTTTCTTAATGTGCTTATCATTTTTTTACCTTACACCTCCTGTGCATCCTCTTTGGTATCTATGTGTGCTCTCCACATTTCCTGATATAAAGTACAGGATGCAAGCAGCTCCTCATGTGTCCCTTGCGCTTCAATATGTCCTGCTTTCACCACCACAATTTTATCTGCATCCGTAATGGTAGAAAGACGGTGAGCAATCATTAATACAGTTTTTCCTGCAATTACCTTCGCCATAGCTTCCTGAATCAAAGCTTCATTTTCAGCGTCAATGTATGCAGTCGCTTCATCCAGAATAACAATGGGAGCATTTTTGAGTACTGCTCTGGCAATCGCGATTCTTTGCCGCTCCCCTCCGGACATATGTCCCCCGGCACCTCCTGCTAAAGTCTGGAATCCATTTTCTAATTTTAGAATAAAGTCACAGCAGCCACAGTCCTTTGCCGCCTTAAAGACTTCTTCATCCGAGGCTGAGGGCTTACCCATACGAATATTTTCAAGAACTGTTTCATCAAATAAATAATTGTCCTGCGAAATATATGAGATTTGATCCATAAGCTGTTCCAGTGGAATTTTACGGATGTCAGTACCGTCAAGCTTTACCACCCCGTCAGTTACATCCCAAAAACCTGCGATCAATTTTGTAATGGTAGATTTTCCGCCGCCGCTTGGCCCTACAAAAGCTGTAATTGTTTTTTCTGGAATAGACAGATTTACATTTTCCATCAGAGATGTTTCCTTCTCATAAGAAAAGCTGACATCTTCCATGGTGATATTGGACGAGTGTATTGCTATGGGCTGTGTGGGACGATCCAACTCTTTTTCATCCAGAACGGAGCAAATTTCTCCTATCACAGATTTCATTTGTGCAATGCTGTCCGTAAAATTCATTGCATTCAAAAGGGGAGTAATAATTCCCAATGAAAGAACAATGCAAGTAATAAACGCAGTTGCGCTAAGGCTCCCATTGCGATACAGCAGACAGCCGGCAGGAAGCACGCAGACCAACACACTTGGCCAAATAGTAAACAGCATTGATTTGTACCACTGCACGCTTTTCATCCAATTAACGGCATAGGCTGCATGATCCAGGACAGCATCCGAATATTTCTGATAGGAATTTGCCGATTGGTTAAATGCTTTGATCACTTCAATGCCGCTGATGTATTCCACAACTGTATTTGTCATTTTCCGAACACGAAGCATGAGTCCCTGAAATTTTTCTTCATAGCCATTTGCCATACCTTTATAACAAAGCAATCCAACCGGCAGGGTAACCAAAGCGGCCAGTGCCATTCTTACATCCAGAAACAGCAGATAGATAAAGATGCAAACAGGTATACAGATGTTAGCTGTCAGTTCCGGAACTAAATGTGCAAGAGTTGTTTCCATTCCCTCTACCCGATCTACCAAAACATTTTTAAGCTGGCCCGAAGGAGTATTTAACATATATCCCATTGGAAGCCTGGTAAGCTTGTCCGCAAGCCTGAGACGGATTTCCGCCAAAGTTTCAAATGCTGCCGTATGGGAAACCAGTGTGGAAAGGTTTGCAAAACAAACCTTCGCTAAAAAACCGATGCCTGCTATCCCGCACCACTCCATATAGACACGTGCTGAAGTTTCTCCACTCATTAAAAGCAGCACAATTTTAGAAACAACAAAAAACGGAAGCAATCCTGCGGCAACACCCAGAATTGCTAAAATAACTGAAAGAATATATTTGCTCTTGTATGGAGCTGCAAGTTCCATCAGTCTGGACATAGGATTTGTATTTTTATCCATGACATTTTCTCCTTATCATAATAATAGAGGTTGGTTAACGAAAGCTAACCAACCTCTATTATAGCTATTTGATTATTTTCCGCCACTCTGATGCGGCGTTTAATCCTCTATTCAGACAGAAAGTTTCAGTTTATTCCACAGGCTTTACATTGTTGATATCAAAAAACTGCGGAACACTGGAGAATGTATATCCGGCGACTTTTGCTGAATTATATACTACCAAATCTTTCGCGTAAGAAACAGGCAAATCAATTACGTTATCATTTGAAATATTTAAAGCAGCAGCAACCGCGCTTTGGACAACGGTTGAATCCGCAGAGGTGGAGAACTGATTTACCGCATCAGAATATGTCTGGAAATCTTCAAGAGCCTGCAAAGAAATTGCATGGGGATCGGCACCAAGAGATTCCTGAAGGTATTTATGCGCCTCTGTATAGGAACCTTCCGTATTCCATGTGGTGATATCATAGTTACCGGCAACACCTTCTGTCCACCAAGTCATCTGATCCTGCCCGGTTGTCACCACATCGATGCCTGCCTTGGCAAGCTGTGTCTTAATGGCCAGTGCCATATCCTGTGCCAAAGAAAGATCCGTCCAATAGGTGTAATTCAGCGTCAGAGTTTCGCCGTCTTTCTCACGGAAGCCTGTGCTTTTGTTTAACATCCAGCCAGCTTCATCCAAGAGTGCATTGGCTTTATCCAGGTCAAAATTCCATGTTGTATTATAAGTAATATCGGTGTACGGTGCATTTTCACCAAAGAGAGCTGTGGCTGGGGTTTCGTAGCCGTAGGTCAGGCCCTCGGTAATTTCCTTCTTGTTCACTGCACAAGCAACCGCCTGGCGCACTTTCACATTACCCAGTTTGGAACTGGAAGCGTTTAGTACAAGGTTTCTGGTCAACGTGGAACCGTCATTAATGGCGCCCTCAATATCATCCAGTGAAAGAGCCTGATTATAGTCGTCATAAGTAATCAGGTCTGCTCCATAAATCAAATCGACTTCGCCGGTTTGCAGAGCCTGAAGGCGGGACGAAGCCTCCGGTATGTACTTAACAACCACTTCATCGTAGTATGGTGCTTCACCCCAATATTTTTCGTTGCGGACAAACCGGGTGCAGTCGCCGGAAATAAATTCCGCTCTTACATACGGGCCGGTGCCAACAATATCCGTAAAGGTCTGGAAATTCTCTGCTTCAAACACATTTGGTGACATCATGCCTGCAACATTCTGGAAGCAAAAATCATTCAAATACGAGTAGCAGGGAGCTTCATAATGAACAGCTACGGTGTACTCATCAACAACCTCTACACTTTGAATATTGTAAATGCCTTTAATGCCGCTGAAATTTGGGTTGGACTTATCAAATTCCAGAATCGCTTTTACACTTTCGGCATTGAACAGCGCTCCATCCGTAAATGTAATTCCCTCATGCAGCTTAAACGTAAGAATTGTGTTTGTATCGTCCCAACTCCAGCTTTTTGCAAGCATCGGAACAATTTCACCATTTTTATAGCTGACCAGAGTTTCATACACAAGGCCGCAGGCGATATTGTTCTCCTTATTCATTGTCAAGGTGGTGAGGCTGTCCAGTTCCTTAGCGGTAACAACTGTCAAAACCCTGGTTTTGCTTTCTTTTTCCTCTGAGAGCGGTGTCTGGCTTTCTGTAGATGTGGCCGCACTTTGATTGCCGCAGCCAACCAGGTAAAGCGCCATAAGTGCGCAGCCCAGGACAGCTGAAAGCAGTTTTTTATATCTGTTTCTCATAATCTTCTTGTCCTTTCTGTTTTTAAATTAATTTATCAGATAACCCTGCTCCGCAATTTTCCCATTTCTCATGATTATAATCCTGTCGGAAATCCGCATAGCATCTTTTCTGCTATGTGTAATAAAGATGCAGGAGCAATGGTGAAACTGCACAGAGTTTTCTACTAAGGTTAATACAGCATCAGATGAGATCAAATCGAGGCCACTGGTCACTTCGTCCATTATCAAATATTCCGGCTGCACAGCGATGGCACGAAGCAATGAAAGGCGGCGCTGCTCACCGCCTGATAACTGACGGACAGGGGTGCGAAGAAGCTTGTAATCCATATGAACAGCATCCATTAGTTCCAGAATGCGGTTTTTTCGTTCCTGTCTGCTTAAATTCGTCAGGTTAATCAAAGCCTCTTCCACATTTGCGTAAGCAGACCGTGCCGGATTTAGTGTTCCGGAGGAATCCTGAAATACAGCCTGTATTTTCTTCCGATGCTTCTTCCATGTGGAATAATTCCAATTTGTAATATTCTCGTTGTCCAATAGAATTGTACCGGAAGTTGGTTTTTCCAGGCCAATCAATAACCTGGCCAAAGTACTTTTTCCTGACCCGCTCTCTCCTTCAATTGCCAAATTTTTTCCTTTTACAAGATGGAAGTTAACGTTGGATAAAGCGTGAAAATCCCCAAGGCTTTCGTTATGATAAATTTGATTTACATCCTTTACTAAAATTTCTCCCACTTCCAATCACCCTTGCTTTCTTCTTGACTTAATTTGGAAAATTGCTTCATCCAATCTGTTTTTGGTGTTGATAACAGCTGTTCCATTGAGCCTTGTTCAATTATTTTTCCGGCCTCAAGAACGTATATCTTTTGACAGAGCCTGCGAAGCGCAGCTACGTCGTGTGACACAAATAAAATCCCTTTATCCTGCATCTGCTTTCCTATGACATCCAAAAATAGATTTCTGTTTTCCGCATCAAGTGCGGCGGTTGGTTCATCGGCAAGGATATAATCCGGTGACATTCCCAATAAAATAGCGGCGGCTATCCGCTGAAGCATACCGCCTGAAAGCTCGGAGGGGTATGCGTTTAAAACTCTGTCGGCCTCTTTTAAATTGACGAAAGACAATTTTTCTCTTGCCAATGCGAGAGCCGATGATTTATCAAGTTTCAGCCGTTTCATAAAAGTTTCCCGCATCTGAATCCCTATTTTTATTCGGCTGTCAAAAGCGGTCATAGGGTTTTGCGGGATAAAACCCACTTTTTTTCCGCAAAGTGAGCGGTGCTCTTTCCTTGAGAGTCTGATTAAATCTATATCATCCAAAAAAATATTTCCGCAGCTTATTATGCAGCTTCCGTGCAGCATCCCAAAGATGCTTCTTAACAATGTTGTTTTTCCAGAACCGCTGTGTCCGGTAAGACCGACAATCTGTCCGACCGGTATTTCCACAGATACCTGATCTAACAGGAAACGGCCTGATTTTTCCTGGACACTTAATCGATCTATGGTTAACATCAGACCGCCTCCTTTTTTGTTAATTGTCTGCCAAGTATATTGAAACAGAGTGTAGCTAGAACAACAGCACCAATGGGATATAAAATCATAGTCGGATGGAGAACTAATGCCCCACGCGCATCCAGAATCATACTTCCCCAATCAACCACATTATCACCCAGTCCCAAGCCAATAAAAGAAAAGCCGGTAACCGCCAAAATCATATCGGCGCAGGACAGACTCAGGAAACGAATCATCTCCGAAAGCAAGTTCGGAAATATATGTATTAACAGTATTCTGAATTTGGAAGCGCCCGAAGCGATTGCGCACATGACATAAGCTTTCCCCATTTCCATGTCAGTCCTTGTACGTACTAATTTGATATACCGCAAAATATAAGATACCGTTAGTGCAAAAAGCGTTGTTTTAGCGCCGCTTCCCCATGCGCCGATAAAAACAATCAGGTAAGCAATTGGCGGAATCGCTGTAACTGCATTAATCAATCCGTCAATCAGAGCATTTTCTTTCATAATGACACGGCTCACAGCCATTCCAAGGAAGGTTCCCATGAAAAACACAATAAATGAGCCGCCCAGCACAATTCCCAAGGTCGTCCATCCGCCATAGAGGATTCGGGATAGGATACATCTTCCAAGTGCATCTGTTCCGAAAGGATATTCAGGAGAAGAGGGCGAATATCGCAGCAGGAGATTGGATTCCATTGGATCATTGGGTGCGAATAAAAACCCTGCAAAAAAGAATACAATCATAGCCACAGAAACGAAGATGGAAATCCACTTTACAATCTGGTTTGACTTCATTTACTGCACCCCCTTTTTCAATCCGATGGACCATTGAATGAAGTCTGCCGCTATATTGCAAAGCGCTATCGCCAATGCCAGAAAGAATACTTCGGCATGAATCATCGGTGTATCCCGATCCAGCACATGATTTACAATTAAATATCCAAAACCGGGAATTGAAAAAATGGATTCAATTACAGTTGCATTTGCCAGGGCAAGTCCGATACTTTGTAAAAAATTCGGTACTAATCCTATCGCTGCGCGCGGAAGAAAGTGAGAAAACAAAAGAGTGCTTTCCGAAAGTCCGCGGCAACGGGCATAAAATGCATAATCTTCATTGCTTTCATGCTCTAAAGCATCCATCAAAAGCGGCGTATAAAAGGATGCTCCAAAAACCCCGATACAAATAGCCGGCGACACATAGCTTAGAACAGTGGTATTTCCAGCCACTGAAATTATGGATTTTTGTACGGCAAAATAGTCCAAAAACACAGCCGCCAAATAGAAAGACGGAACGGATACTCCCAGAATGCAAAGAAACCTGATTGCAGCCTTTGGAACTTTCCAGGGAAGTAAAAAAGCTATGCAGCTGATAATAACAATAAAAACCATCTGAAATACTGCTGCCAGAAAAACAATTCCCAACGTTTTGGGGAATGCCGTTGCAATATCTGTCCAGACATCATGCCCGTTTGCCAGGGAAGTTCCCAAGTTAAAATGAAGCAGATCCCATACCCAGCTGCCATACTGCACCAAGAGCGGCTTGTCAAAGCCTAACTGTACCCGTATTTTGTCAATCTGCTCTGCAGTGGGATTTCCAATCATCCGTTTTGCATATGCAGTTGCCGGATCAACAGAAGATAGCCGCATCAGCAAAAAAGACAACAAGGTGACTAAGAGCAAAGTAAATAGTAATTCAATCAGTTTTTGTAAAATATATTTCTTCATTTCTCGTTTCATACGAAAAAATCCTCCACCAAGTTAGATGCGACTAACTATAAGGTAAATAAAAAAGAAGCACCGCGTGCGGCGCTCCTGTCATCTGCTCACACAAATGGGAGTATACTTTATCCTGTGTTTTTCCGCTACTCCGGAAAGACCAAAAAACCTCTATTTAGACAACTTCTTTCTAAATTCAGAAGGGAGTTCGCCAACCTCTTTTTTAAATACTTCAGAAAATTTGCTTGGATTATCATATCCCATTTTGGCGGCAATTTCGGTGATGCTGTCAGAAGTATCCCGAAGCAGAATTGTGGCTGCCTGCATTCGGTAAGATTTCATATAGGCATACACGGAAGACCCGTAAACGCCCTTGAAACAAATTTTCATCGTAGTAAGGGGGATTTTAAATTTATCAGACAATTCTTGCAAAGTATAATGCCTTTTTAGGTTGGCCGTCATATATGCCTGTATCTGTTTAATAATCTGAACCTGATTTCTCGCAAAATATCTACGTTCCTTCTGACAGTCATCGACAGACATATGATTCAAGAACATAAGTAGTTCCAAAACCTTAACTTTAAGGTAATATGCAATCATTTTAGGAGAAACACAGTACAATTCAGAAAAGATGTGTTCAATTTCTCTTTGACTTCTTAAAACAAGGCATGAATCATTTTTGCAGAATTTATCTGCAAGATTAAATATGTCTATATTCAGTCCGCCAATAACACTTTCAATCTGATTTAGGGTTTGCTTCGCTTTATATAAATCAATTGTGATAGATATCCCATGATAATGTGATAGTGGAAAATAGGTAGAACTTGTTTCATTGGTCAGGTGATTAATCGCCAAATCACCGGCTCCGACATATTGATAGTCTCCGCTGCTGAATATACACTCAAAGCGGCCCTCCCGGCAGTGGTTGATTTCAAGAACATCCGGGTGGGGGATTTTATTCTGGTTCTGCCCGTCACTCATATGAAAATCATTATAAAATAATTCAATTCCCGGAAGTATTTCATATCTTGTGATAACACCTTCTCCGGTGGCGTTCTTCATTTTGTATATGGAGCAGCCATCTTCGCTGGCAATTCGTTGTACTTCCGGATCAAAAAAATCTGTAAACGGTTTTTCGCCCATTTCGTTCACCTCATTCCTTAGTAAATTATCTCCCGCTAATTACGTT
Organism: Clostridium sp. Marseille-P2415; assembly: GCF_900155545.1. Classification (GTDB taxonomy): domain Bacteria; phylum Bacillota; class Clostridia; order Lachnospirales; family Lachnospiraceae; genus Lacrimispora. The sequence continues at coordinate 3,574,823 of NZ_LT732526.1, read as the reverse complement.
CACTATAACACGTTTACCTTCTTATAGTCCACCGTATTTTTCTGCAATCACGAAGTTAGGATGCTTAGAGGCGCGTATTCTGACCGCCTTTTTCTTTGGCATACAAGACCTCGTGATGCAGATAATATCATGGAAGTACAACTTGCTGTGGGATTACCGCCAGCTCACTATGGTGCGCAGTACGAGAAGTTTGAAAAATACTTTTCTAAGAATAATGATATAATTGAAATCGAGTTTCAAGACAAATCCTATGCTATTTATATCAGTGATGTTATATCATTTCCGCAGGCATATGCTGCTGCAATACCGGTTTATAGTCAAAACTCCACTTACCCAAAGGCCATTATTGTTGATAACCATATGATTGATGTAGGGGATGACTGCATTGCAATTAAATCAGGAACATTTCATGCTGGCTTCGCTGATTACAATTGCATTTCCGGTCATCATTACCCGGCATTTGGGTTTTGATCCAGATACCGCCAATCGGTTATATGGATACGCGCAGGGTGTTCTTTTTCCATAGTCGCAGGTGGAGTTGCTTTGCAAATATTATTTCAAATATTAATTCAATAGAAACTTGACAAAAGCGTATAGCAACCATATACTATAAGCATGGATAAAGTTATTAATAACAAACATCAAATTGCATACAATTCTCTGTATTTAGCACTTGCTTTAGTTGATCTGGATAAAAAGACTCGTTACTACGGAACGGATGTGCCGATTTTTCACTCTGAAATACATGTAATAATGGCCATCGCCGAACATCCTGGCATTCATGTGGGTGGTCTGGCCGAGATTCTGGGAGTAACAAAAGGGGCCGTTTCCGAAATTCTCAAAAAGTTAGAGAGAAAGGCTCTGGTTATAAAGGAAGTTGATGATCTTAATTTATCCAGATATTCATTGAGTCTGACTGAAAAAGGTAAAAAAGCTCATAGCAACCATATGTACTATCATTCTATTTTAAACAGTATGGTTGAAGATGAGCTGCAAAATGCCTCCGTACATGAATTGGAATTTTTGTCAGACTTTCTGTCGTCCCTGATAAACAAGGTTAAAATTTTCAATGAAAATTTTGATGAGTAAAAATTTTACACAAGTGTATAGTTACTATACACATTTTTATTATTGTTGAGTTAGGAGGTACTAACATTAAAAAGAAAAAATCATCAAAGCCATGTGTGGCTTCTGATAATCGTGGAGTGAATGAGCGGAGGTATAAGCAAATACTTGAAGCTGACGAAAGGGCTTTATGGGCTATCTATAATTCTTTAGCCTCATGCGTTCCCTTTTGTTTTTATCTATATGCATACCCAATGTTTCCACAAGTCAATCCTTTTGACAATAAGTTGGAAAATAATAAAATTGATAAACATTTAAAAAAGCAAGATGAATAAAGAATTGTATCAAGGCGTATAGCAGCCATATACATCTTGCTATGGTTAAGGTAAGGAGGAGCAATGGTGTATCAAAATATGCGTTGTCGTTCGGGAAAAAAACTTAGTCCCTCAAAGGAGGAATATTTAAAAGCAATATATAAGTTGTCTGAAAAAGCACAAGCAGTACGTTCAATTGATCTTTCTGTTTATTTAGAAGTTTCAAAGCCAAGTGTTAATCATGCTGTGACTATATTGCAAGAGGAGGGACTGGTCGTTAAGCCTTTAGGTGGTGAAATCCATCTTACTGATGAAGGACGTAAACAAGGGCGGATCATTACAGCTAAATTTCACCTGATAAAACAATTCTTAATTACTTGTTGCAATATTAATGAGCGGACAGCAAGTGAAGATGCCTGTAAAATCGAGCATCTCATCAGTGATGAAACTGCTATTGCTTTAGAAAAATATTTTATCAAGTGTAAAGAGATATCCCTCGTATAATAAAAAAGTTTAATGACTAAAATAATTAATATTATATCTTCTGATTTTCTTAAAATGCTTTGACTACGGATGCAGATCCTGTAACAGGCGTGATTGGAATGTAGGAGGTAAGGAGTAAAATATGTCTGGAAAATTTGGAAGTAACGGTGCCTGCTGGTGCGGCAGCGGACGTGAATACAAAAGATGCCATGCCCTCATTGAGGATCGAATGGCAGTCTGCCGTTCAAAAGGGTATCAGGTACCCGGCCGCAATCTGCTGAAAACCCGACAGCAATTGGAAGGAATCCGGGAAAGCAGCAAACGAAACATTGCCTTGCTGGATTTCATCGGGCCTTATGTTATTGAGGGAATTACCACCGGAGAACTTGACCGGCTCATTTATGAAAAAACCGGGGAGCTGGGAGGCATACCGGCTCCGCTTCATTACAATGGATACCCTAAAAGCGTCTGCATTTCGATCAATGACGTTGTATGCCACGGCATCCCATCCAATCGGACAGCCCTGAAAAATGGAGATATTGTAAACGTTGATGTGTCTACGGTTTACAACGGTTTTTTTTCGGATTCTTCCCGCATGTATTGTGTCGGAGACGTATCCGACGAGAAGCAAAGGCTTGTTGATGTCTCAAGAGAATGCATGGAGCTTGGCATTGAACAGGTCAAACCCTGGGGATTTCTTGGGGATGTAGGGCAGGCGGTCCATGAACATGCCGGTAAAAATGGCTATTCTGTTGTCCGTGAAATCGGAGGTCATGGTATTGGCCTGCAATTCCATGAAGATCCCTGGGTCAGCTTTGTGTCCAAAAAAGGAACAGGGATGGTTTTGGTTCCTGGCCTTGTTTTTACCGTAGAGCCAATGATCAATATGGGGAACGACGAAGTGTTTACAGATGAAAATGATAACTGGACCGTTTATACTGCCGATGGAAAGCCCTCGGCGCAATGGGAAAAAACGGTGCTTGTGACAGAAACGGGCTATGAAATATTAACATATTGAAGGCATATCATTTATTTCACAGGTATTTCGATTAACCTTGTCCGAAAATTGTAGTATTGAAATGGAATTACTTATGGTATGACACTAATACTTTAAGGTTCTTTCATTGGAAAATATGTATATGTATACTATATCTAATACCTGTAGTATTAATAAAATACAACGAATGGAGTATGCCAATGGATAGAACCTTGTTAGGGAAAAATGTACAGCTGTTTCGGGAAAGAAAAGGCATAAGTCAGGAAGTTCTGGCGGAACAGGCTGGTCTGAGTACAGCTTTTATTGCAAGCATTGAGCAGGGAGTCAAAACCCCCAGCCTGGATAGTTTTATAAAAATTGCCAATATCCTGTCTGTTTCTGCAGACGATTTGCTTGGATATCAGATCCGGACCCATTATGAAATAAAAGGTTCAAAGCTTGGTGAATTGATTCAAGGTCTTCCGTTTGCGGAACAGAAAAAGATATATGATGTAGTGGAAGTCATGGTTAAAAATGCAGACCTGAACAGGTGAATGCGATGATATTCATGATTTTTGATACGGAAGAAGAAAAGAGCAAGTTTATCCGGCTTTATGACAAATACAGAAAGTTCATTTTTTATACGGTAAAAAGATTCATATCCAATGAAGCTGATATTGAGGATTACTTACAGGATATTTACTTGATTGTTGGTGAAAATCTCAATCGGATTGATGAAAATAATGAGAGAAGGACCAGAAATTATGTAATCACATTGACGCGCAATTATTGTATCAGCCGTTGGCGGAAGAATAAGAATGTAAAGGAAGAAGAATTCTCTGATACAGTGGATTATCAGAATGAAAGATTTGATCCTTTAAATATTGTGATTAATATAGAATCCTATGAGATGCTTGTAAAAGCCCTGGATAAATTGGATTATAAGTATCGTGCTGCATTGGAACTGAAATATATCAATGATCTCAGTGATGATAATATAGCTAAGATTCTTAATATTAATAAAAAAAATGTACAAATGAGAATTTACCGCGCCAAATTAATGGTACGTAAATATATGGAGGAATTATCAAGTGGCGAGATTGGATCGTGAGGATGCGCTTTTTGAAACGCTGCTAAGAACTGCCGTAATCGAGCGCAGCTATAAAGAACTGGAAGCGTATCCCGCAGATGACATAATCAACAAAGTTGATGACAGCCAATATGATAACAGGATTCGAAAATACATTAAGAGACTTGAACAAAAATTTTTTGTTCAGAAACTGTATTTATACGGCAAGATAGCAACAGCAGCGATAATTATGGTAATTGGAGTAACCTTTGCGGGCTTTATGAATGCAAAAGAAGCCGGAGCTTCCTGTGCCCGTTTTATAAAGACGATCTATGAGAAATTTATAGAATATAAATTTTTGGATTCGCCGAAGGAATCGGCCATGGAGTATAGCCTGGGTTATGTCCCGGATGGCTATGATGCGGTGGGCGTAGAACAAAGTTCCCTCCTTAAAACCATTACATACGAAAATGACAATCAAGAGGAACTGACGGTTGAGTTTTTCAAGGAAGGGAACAGCGTCAGCCAGATCGATCATGAGGATTGTACCGTGGTGGATTGGAAAATAAATGGTTGGGAATGTGAGATTTATCTTTATGATAATGATAAGGTCAATAAGCTCATTATGAGTTCGGACATTGGTCTGATCGTAATCAGAGGAAACCTGGATGAGGAAGAATTTAAAAAAATTGGTAAAAATATAAAATAGCTCGTAGTAAAATTTCCCAATATGCGTTTATAAACATAAATCATATTTTGAAAGGAGACTACATATGAAATTGAAAAAGCTTTTACTGGTCCCGCTGGTGACATTTCTGCTTCCCATGAATTGTCTGGCAGCATCTACGAGCGCAACCCCTGCGGAAGAAGACTCTTCCATGTATCAAATCATCATGCCTCAGTTTGTATATACCAATGATACTCATCTGGCTTTGGATTTAAGCGGTAACTCCGCAACATGTCTTGTTAAAATTGTGGGGTATGAAAATGTGACAAAGATATCCGGTACGATGACTCTGTACAAACAGCAGTCAAATGGGAGCAAAACGAAAATATCTTCCTGGAGCCTTTCCTCCAATGGTAAGATATTGCAAAGTGAAAAAAATGCGTCATTAAGCGGATCCGGAAAATATGTACTCACATTTTCCGGAAAAGTATATGCTGGCAGCAAATCTGAGACGGTTTCATTGACAACAACAAAGACAAATTAATAGATTGACATGGACATGTCGGCAGCAAGAGCAGCTATAATAATGAAAAAAGTCGTAACCACGCCCCGAAGAATGGAATAATATAAAATAAAAGATTATGTGAAATGAGATCATGGGCTATTATATAACTGTTGATGGTAACGTAAAGATTTATGTTGAAGATTTAAATCCGGACTGTAAAAAAACGATTTTGTTTCTTCATGGCTGGCCGGGAAGCCATAAACTTTTTGAGTATCAGTTTAATGTGCTTCCTAAAATGGGATTTCGCTGTATCGGAATTGATACTAGAGGCTTTGGGAATTCCGACAAGCCTTTTTGCGGGTATGATTATGACCGGTTAGCAGATGACGTAAGAGAGGTCATCAATGAGCTGAAATTACAGGACATTACTTTGTTGGGACATTCCACCGGCGGAGCCATCGCAATCAGATATATGGCCAGGCATAAGGGCTTCGGGGTATCGAAGCTTGTTCTATGTGCCGCTGCCGCCCCAAGCCTGATTAAACGTCCGAATTTTCCTTATGGGATTGATAAGGAGGCAGTTGTTCAAATCATTGAGGGGACCTACGCCGACCGCCCGCAAATGCTGAGCAATTTTGGTAATATGTTCTTTTTCCAACATATCACCGGACCGTTTTCCGACTGGTTTTTCCAGTTAGGTCTGCAGGCAGCCGGCTGGGCAACTGCAGAGGTTGCCAATACCTGGATCAAAGAGGTATTGTTTACGGATTTAAACGCAATCAGGGTTCCAACCTTAATCATTCACGGGATCCATGATAAAGTTGTACTATTTCCTTTGGGTGAGATTCAGCATCAATCCATTAGGAACTCGGTGCTGGTACCATTTGAGTTCAGCGGTCATGCCACATTTTATGATCAGAAGGATGAATTTAATAAAGTATTGTCTGAATTTGTGAAAGGAAAATGTTAAAGAGTGAAATTCCTAAAAAGGGCGAAGCCTGATAACAGGTCTCGCCCTTTGCATCTGTTTTATTTGGGATTCTGGCTTTTTCTTAATATCATGGCAATAATGTTCATGTATTTTCCAGCTCCGGCTTCCATAGATTTTCTATCGTTCACCGCATATTTGTTGTCACAGGAGAGCCAGTCATTCCAGCTCTCCTCAAAGCATTCCATTTCCCAGACCGTAAGCAGTTCTGCGCCCTCCGCAGAGCCAATGATGTTTTTCCAGTAATCCATATCGTGCAATGTTTCAATGTCCTCTGCAGTCCAAGAAAGTAACATCTCAGATGGGATGTTATCATGGATATCCTTCTTTAACCCTGGGAAAGCGAGCAAAAGGTATCCTCCGCATCGAACAAGCGGCAATAAATGCTGATTCAGATAGGTCTTATCCCGCCCAAAGTAATGGTAGGAGTCAATACTGACGGCCGCATCAAAGAATTCTTCCGCAAAAGGCAGGTCATGGGCTTCTCCCTTAAGAGGGATGATCTGCTCATTAGTCAGCCCCATTTCATCAAATGTTTTTTTATTATCGGTAGGTGAGATCCAGAGATCTACAGCAAAAACCTTTAATCCGTATTCTTTTGCGAGGAATACGGAAGTGACACCATGGCCGCAGCCAAGGTCAAGTACAGTCATATCTTCCTTTAAGGGTTCCATGGCAAGCAGTTCTTCTGCGATTTTCATGGGATTAGGGCCCATGATGTTTTTCGCGATAAAATCCCTGTCATATTTTTGTGAGAGTGAATCATTCATCATTCATCTTCCTTTCCATTGTGCGATGCTTTTATCTGCAATGACAATTTTGGAATATGTCAGATTAAAAAACCGGGCATAGCAAGCACTATGCCCGGACCGTTATTTTATTAATTTGGTTTGACATAGTTCTGTATGAAACATAATTGCATCACAAATAAAAGCAACCAAATCATTGCGTTTTTGTATGATTACAAATAAAAATGCTCCTTACAGAACAATAGACAAACAGACACCACCTTTTCGTTTAAAATATGACTTGACTTTACCATGATTTCAGCCTTATGTCAATACTTCTGAGAGCGTGATTCTTCCCTGTATTTCTGAGAGAGCGATTCTTCCCTGGGCTCCTCAGCAGCGTCCGGGGCTTTCGAAATGTTCTGGGAATAATGCTCTTTCGGCTGCGTATTCAGCCGGAATCTCCCCACTTCTTCGCGCAATGTATTGGCCTGGGCGCTCATTTCCTCACTGGCGGCTGAATTTTCCTCGGCTGTAGCAGCATTTGTCTGTATTACGGCAGATACCTGTTCCAATCCTGACCGGATCTGTTCAATGGAAGAGGCCTGTTCCGAGGTAGCGTCGTTGATTTTATTGACGATATCATTGATCTGACCGGTTGTTTCATCAATATCCTGCAGAATCTGTGCGGTCTTGCGCGTTATCTGGGTACCTTCCTGTACTGCATTCACAGAATGCTGGATCAGCTCGGCCGTTTGCTTGGCAGCTTCTGCAGACTTGGCAGCCAGGTTGCGGACCTCGTCGGCTACAACGGAAAAGCCTTTTCCTGCTGTCCCGGCCCGTGCAGCTTCAATTGCAGCGTTGAGGGAAAGGATATTGGTCTGGAAAGCAATATCTTCGATTACTTTTGTAATATTCGTAATCTGATCGGAAGCGGAGCCGATATTATCCATTGCCTCAGTAAGCTGCCGCATATGGGCACCGCCGTTTTTTACATTCTGACTCGTCTGTTCCACATACCGTGTTGCTTTATATACATTTTCCGAATTCTCTGCAGACTGTTCTGCAATGCTTGCAACGGATGCGGATAATTCCTCCACAGACGATGCCTGTTCGGTAGATCCTGCGGCCAGTTCCTGTGCTCCCGCAGAAACCTGTTCCGTTCCGGTGTTTACCTGTCCGGCGGCATTGTCGATCAATACCAGGGTCTGGTTCAAGGATGAAACGGTTTTTAAAATTGCCAGCTTAATGGCTTTAAAGTCGCCGATATAATCCAGGTCCACGGAAAAACGCATGTCTCCCTCTGCCAGAAGATTGAGCTTTTCGGTAATGTCACGGATATAGGAGGTAATGGAAGCGTTTGTATTTCTTATATTTTCGGCCATACTGCCCAGTTCATCCCGGCTTTCATATGTGATCTGAGCCTTTAAATTTCCTTTTGATATTTCCCTGTAAACAAGGTCTATCTCCTTTACAGGATCCAGTATGGATTTCCGGATGGCTCCTGTAATAAAAAATGCGAACAACAGGGAAAATCCAAGAGACAGGACAAGCATCAGCCATGCTGAGTTCATAAGGCTTTGTGCTTCCTGCTTCTGTGAAGCTGCGAACTGCTGCTGGATATTGGAAAAGCTTAAAAGGATTTCTTCCGCCTGGTCCAAGACCGGTATATAGCTGCTTTCATATAGCTCATAGGCTTTGCTGCCGCTTTCTTTTGCAGGATTTTTGAGTATTTCTGAAATCTCTTCCCGGATGGTCTGAGCTTGCGACAGCAAATCTCTTAACTGTGTAATATCCTTCTCTCTGGCATTGGAGGACTGGTTTTTGGCGAAATCCTCCAGGGCATTTGAAACGCCTTGAGCTTGTTCCTGTGCTTTTGCCAGGTTATCCTGAGCGGATTGGGATTCATCCTCAAGAATTGCCTGCAGCAGATACTTTTGAGCCGATACCAGGCCGGATCTCATGGTCCACGTACTGTTGGTATTCGGTACGGTATAACGGTAATAGCGTTCTACCTGGAATCCGATATTTTTCGTGCTTAATGCGGAGAGACCGGTGGAGGCCATGATTAACAGCAGCATGATACCAAAGCCCAGAATCAGTTTTTGGCTGATTGACAGGTTCTTAATCAATGAGCCTTTTTTCCTTTGGGAATCTCCTGTGTTGTCGTTCTGTTTCTTCATCTTATCTTTCCCTTTCCAGTTGTTGTTTTCTGCCCCTGTTTTTGCAGGGGGGAATGCCGTAAGCGATATATTATATATCGGAAATATTCTGTTAATCATAAGAATCTTCAGAATATATTATCGGTTCCAGGGAAGGGATTCCGGGAAGCCAGTCAAAGCGGCGGCACAGTCTCTGGTGCTGATTGACAGCCACTCGCAGAGTTTTCTCATACTGCTTCCTTTATCCGCAGTAGAAGAAACGATTTGAAAACAATTTTTTTCAGTAAAACAACGGAAGGTGCTGATCGGCAGCAGATGTTTAAGGGAGGCTGTTTCCGGTTCTCTCCAGGCCCGGCTGGAGGGCTTTTCCAGAGTGATCTTATATACGGAACCATCGCTTTGATAAACCCGGAGCCGGTACCCGTACTCTGCCTGTTTTTGGTCAAGAACAGGAAGGAAAGATGCATCAAGCGTATAAAATACCTCCTTTTGAATCCGCTTTCCTTTTCTTTTTAACAGAATGTGTGCTCCTCCGGCGAATATTCCGCCGTCAAACAGATGAAGGATATCCCTGCACCGTCTGGCAGCTTCTTTATAGGGCAGCGAGGTGGCAAGAAAGAGGGGACCGTGCTCTTTTACAGCCTTCAGCCAGGAGATGACTGCCGGGTCCACCCTGTCCGACCGGTCGAAAACCAGTGTTCCGTCAATGTCGAAAAAGAATGCCTTTGGCTTCCAGGGGATCCGAAACAGGGGATAAGGCCCAAATCTGCCGGAATGATCATAGTCCGCTCTCCCTCCGTAAGCAAGATAGCAGGTGCATGCCGCTCTGCCGCATTCCGGAGACGGAAGGCTTCCATTGCAATTGTACCAGTTTTCCTTTAAGGAATGACCTATGTTGCAAAGTCTGAGTTTTCCGTCTCCCTCTACGAATAACCGGTTAAGGCACTGGCTTTTATCCGCCTGTCTGCGGCCTAATTCCTGGGCAAAAAACGGGTCGATGCTCTGAAAGGCTGCCTGTTCGTCAGCGGTATAGGGACGTTTTACCCCATCCATGCGGTTGATCCATAAGTAGATCTCTTCCGGGAGGCATTCCCGAAGCTGTCTTAACAGGTCAAGATTTTCCGGAATTCCAACGGCCCCTACGGAAAAACTTATTCCCTCTTTTATTAATTTTTTGCATTGCCTGATAAATTGGGAAAGGGATGTCATTTCGGGATGAAAGGTTGCCCAAAGCCGGAGTTTTTCCCGATGTCCGCCGGCTGCGGCATATTTTTTTAAGCATTTTGCCATGGAAAAGCTTAAATTGGTCTGGGCTCCGACCGCCTCTATTGTTTCCATGCTGCTTATGCGGGCAAGACCTTCCCAGTAATAGGGATGGATCAGGATCTCTCCATATGGTACGATCATCAGGGCTTCGGTTCCAAGCCTGGGTGCCTGTTCCCTTAAGCTGTTTATGAATCGTTGAAGCTGTTCCTGGTCCTTTGCCAGCTCTCCTCTGGAAGATTTATGTTTGGAAAACGGGCAGTAGGAGCAGTTGTAATTGCAGCTTTTTAAAGAGCCGCGGTATAGTATTGTCTTAATAGCCATAGGTTTCCTCCCATAATTCCCCATCAGAAAGCAGATAACCATTGGTAATTGATTTTCCTGTTTGCAGATAGATTTATGATAGCATATTGCGGCAGCGATTCCTAGTTAAAAAATGTAAAAAATGGAAGATGCCGGATTCCGCATCAAAGGGCCCTTTCACTCAATAATAGCCATTCACAAACGCCTGCAAATGCGTTATAATAAACCTATTACACCAGAATCTGGTAACAGAAGGTGAGATATGGAAAGACGAGGGAATGTTTATGAATGTTAAAAAAATCTTGTCACTGGTGGTTGCTGCGGCATTGGCAGCAGGGCTTCCCTGTACGACTGCAATGGCGGCATCCAGAAAGAAGATCACAACGGTGAACTTAACCGTGGCCGCAGATGTAGTGCCGGGACGTTCCGTTTCGGAACAGCAGGCCGAGGTAACATCAAAGAGCAGCAGGATTGAAGTGGGGGATTGTGAATTCATTAACGACGGCTTTCAGTGGTCGGAACAGGATGTTCCCAGGCTGGAAGTGAAGCTGTATGCAGAAGACGGATATTATTTTGCGACTACCGATACCAGCTTTACGATTAACGGCGGAACCTATGTAAAGCAGAAGAAAGAAGATTTCAGTCAGACACTGACCGTTACCATAGACCTTCCTAAGGTCAGCGAATTTACCCAGGCCATAGCAGGAGCTGAATGGAGCTCTTTAACCACAGCCAGCTGGAGTCCGTCGGCCGGGGCCGGAAGTTATGAGGTGAAGCTGTACCGTGATGGAAAGAGCGCGGGGGAGGTGAAGACTACCGGCGAGACAAGTCTGGATTTTACGGATGCCATGATAAAAACCGGAAACTATTCGTTCCGGGTGCGTCCGGTGAATAAGCAGAATGCAGAGAATAAAGGCGACTGGATCGAATCTTCCGTTAAATATATTGATGCGGCAGCTGCAGAGCGAAACCGTTTAAGCACAAACGGAAGCAGCGGATCAGCCGGCGGTGTGAGCGGCTGGAAACAGGATCAGACCGGCTGGTGGTACAGAAACGGTGACGGAAGCTATACGGTGAATAACTGGCAGATTATCAACAGCCAGTGGTATTTCTTCAATGAGGGGGGCTATATGGCAACAGGCTGGATCAATTGGAACGGAAAACAGTACTACTGCGATCCCGCAGGAGGTCAGATGCTTGTGAATGCATCAACTCCTGATGGAGCCAAGGTTGGAGCCGATGGAGCAAAACTTCCTTAGGATCTTAAATAAAAAACTGGCGGGCTGCTTTTGCAACCCGCCTTTTTGACCGCGGCGGAACACTGGTTCCTCTTAAAAATGCTTGTAGGATTAACGATTCTATCATATAATAACACGAAGGAGCAGACAGGAATGACGGGAAAAAAGATAGGAAAATTTTATAAGCGCTTTGTGGCGGCTGCGGCCATTTTTATGACGCTTTGTATGGCAGGCTGCAGCGGGGCTGTCACAAGTCCTGCCGATTTCATGCCCGGTAAAGCCGGGCAGGCGGAGAATGGGGGAGAAGCGGATACCGCAGCAGATTCGGATTTAAAGGTACATTTTATTGATGTAGGCCAGGGAGACAGTACCCTCATTGAACAGGCCGGACATTTCATGCTGGTAGATGCAGGAGAACAAGATCAGGGAGAGGCTGTTATTTCTTACTTAAAGAAGCAGGGAGTTAAAAAGCTGGATTATGTAATCGGAACCCATCCTCATTCAGATCATATCGGCGGCCTGGAGGCGGTTATCCGGGAATTTGATATTCAAAAGGTCATGTTGCCGGAAAAGGAACATACCACAAAGATTTATGAACGTCTGCTCGATGCCATAGCTGATAAGGATTTAAAAATCACCCTTCCAAAGGTGGGAGACAGCTATGTGCTGGGAGATGCGTCCTTCCGGATCATTGCTCCGAACCGTGATTATGGAGATAACTTGAATAACTGGTCTGTGGGCATCCGGCTGGCTTATGGAAAAAACAGCTTTGTCTTATGCGGGGATGCGGAAAAAGAATCAGAAGAGGATATGATAGCCAGCGGCCTGGATTTAAAAGCCGATGTGCTGAAGCTTTCCCATCATGGAAGCAGCACCTCATCCTCGGAACCGTTCATGGATTTAGTGGACCCGGACTATGCGGTGATCTCCTGCGGAAAGAATAATGATTACGGACATCCTCATAAAGAGATCCTGGATATGCTTCATAAGCGCAGCATTCAGACTTTCAGGACCGATGAACTGGGAACCATCCTGGCGGTCAGTGACGGATCAAAGGTATCCTTTTCCGCAGCCAGGTCAGATGAAAAAGAAAGCCGGGATACAGCAAAGGTACGGACAGAGACCGCGTCCGTAACCCGGGAGTATGTAATCAATACCAATACGAAAAAGTTCCATCTTCCGGATTGCAAGTCAGCAGCTTCCATGAAAAAGGAGAACCGAAAGACCTATACAGGAACCAGAGAAGAATTGATACAAATGGGATATGAGCCGTGCCAGAGCTGCAGCCCCTAAAGCTTGGACGCGGACAGGGACAGGGAAAGGGGAATTGTTTATGCAGTATACCATAGATAGGATCGGAGAAGAAATTGTGATCTGCGAGGATGAACATGGCGGCAGAATAAAGCTGAAGGCCGCAGAGCTTCCTGAGGGTGCAAAGGAAGGAGATATCCTTAAAAAAGCGTCCGGGGAGTGGCTGCTGGACGAAGAGGAGACCATGAGGCGCAGGCAGAAGATGCGTGAGAAACTGAAAAGGCTGATAGAATAAAGGATTAAATTATGAAAAATTACATTGTACTGGACCTGGAATGGAACCAGAGCGCTGGCGGAAAGGAGGAGGCGGTAGAGCATTTTCCCTTTGAAATCATAGAGATCGGGGCGGTCAGGCTCAATGAATCCATGGAAGAAGTAGAAGAATTCAGACGGCTCATTAAGCCCCGGGTTTATCCGGAGCTTCATGAAAAGATATTAGAAGTGACTCATATGGATAAGAGGACCCTGATGGAAGAGGGAATGGACTTTGAGGAAGCCATGAAGGAATTCCTTTTGTGGTGCAAAGAGGAAGCCGTGTTCTGCACCTGGGGTTCCATGGACTTGACCGAGCTTCAGAGGAATATGACTTTTTACGGGATTCCGATTCCATTTCCAAAGCCATTTCTGTACTATGATGTGCAAAAGCTTTACAGCCTGCATTATGGGGACGGCAAAGAAAGGCAGTCCCTTGACATTGCAGTATCAGAACAAAAAATTATGGAACAAAGGCCCTTTCACAGGGCCCTTGATGACGCTCATTATACCGGGCGTATCTTGAATAAAATGGATTTTGAGAAGGTAAAGCCATACTGGTCAACAGACTATTACCGCCTGCCGGAGAGTAAGGAGGAAGAGGTATATCTGGTGTTCCCGGAGTATTCCAAATACATCTCAAGGCCGTTTGAATCAAAGCAGGATGCCATTGCGGATAAAACGGTTACAGACTTAATCTGCTGTAAGTGCAACCGGATGCTCCGCAAGAAAATCAGATGGTTTTCCGTAAACCAGAAATTCTACACTGCCCTGGGATGCTGCCCGGAACATGGGAATGTGAAGGGGAAAATCCGTATGAGGCGGAGCGATGACGGCCAAATCTACGTGGTTAAGACCATGAGGCTGGTGGGGGATGAAGACATCGGTGAAATATACGAAAAAAAGGAAGAGGCCAGGAATAAGCGGGTGGAGAAAACCAGGATCCGAAAGCAGAATAAAAAGAAGGGGGTTCCCCCCCTTTCTTAAATTTCGCTTTCCATCATCCGGTAGCCTACGCCGATTTCCGTAAAGATATATTTGGGCTCCGCCGGATTGGATTCTATTTTTCTTCGGATATGTGCCATATTAACGCGGAGAATCTGGTTGTTGTTGTCCGCAAAAGGCCCCCAGATATGGCTGATGATAAAATCATAGGTCAGGACCTTTCCGGAGTTTTCTGCAAGAAGGGATACCAGTTTATATTCGATCTGGGTCAGATGGATCTTATTTCCCCCCAGTGTGACCATACGTTTGTTAAAATCAATGAATAAGTCCCCGCTTTGGTATGGCGTCTGTACCACAGAGCCGCAGGCGGTGCTGACCGTGGGTTTTCCGTGGCGCAGGGCTGTACGGATTCTTGCCAGAAGCTCACTGGTACCGAATGGCTTGGTTATATAATCATCAGCGCCGAAATCAAGGGCGGCCACCTTTTCCTGCTCCTGGGTCCTGGCGGAGATGACAATGATCGGAATGGCAGTCCAGCTTCTCACACTTTTTATGATATCGATTCCGTCCAGATCCGGAAGCCCCAGGTCTAATAGGATTACGTCCGGGCAGATGGAATTGATGAGAGCCAGGCCATCCCTGCCGTTTCTGGCGGTATTCACCTTATAATCATGCCTTTCCAATGCGCTTTCGATAAAGTTGCAGATATTCTTTTCATCCTCAATCATTACGATCGTAAACTTACTCATAAGTATCCTCCCCTAATGGTAATGTAAATGTAAAAACTGCGCCGTGTTCCTCATTGGCGGCCGTAATGCTTCCGTCATGAGCAGCCACTATGGTTTTGCAGATGGACAGGCCGATTCCCATTCCCTTATGGGAATCACCGCTGCTGTTGGGTGATGAGGTATAACCGTCAAATAAAGTAACCAGCCGTTCCGGTGAAATTCCCACACCCTGATCCCGCACCTCGAACCAGGCGTATCCGCCGCGTACGTAAATAGACAGGCTGATCGGCTCCGTTGAGTTGGAATGATAAACGGCATTTTCCAGAAGATTGATGATAACCTGTTCGATCAGAGTGGCATCCATGGGAACCATGACCAGTTCATCCGGTACGGTTACATGAACGATGGATTGGGGAAGCCGTTTGTGAAAGCGATCTATGGCTTCGGAAGCCACTTCCTCCAGGGGCTCCAATTGCTTGGTGACCTGAGCGCCGGTATCCCGTATCCTGGTGACACTTAATAAGTTTTCCACCATGTTTAAGAGCCAGTTGGCATCTTCCCGGATGTTGGAAACCAGGTTGGTTTTCTCTGTATCCGGCATGCAGCCGGAATTCTCTAAGTATGCGCTGCTGGCACCGATGATCCCGGTTAAGGGAGTCCGAAGGTCGTGGGAAATAGCCCGCAGAAGATTTGCACGCATGGTTTCCTTCTCTGCTTCCATTAACAGCTTTTCCCGTTCGTTGAGAATGCGGCTCTGTTCCTTTAAATGAGTGGTTGTAGCACTTGTGATGGAGGAAATGATGAGCAGTGCAATAAAGGTAATGGGATATCCCTCCATCGTAAAATTAAACGCCATATACGGGTAAGTAAATACAAAGTTTACGCAGATCACACTGATAAAGGAGGCAATAACTCCCGGAACGTAGCCGTTGGAATAGCGGGAGATCAGAACAACCGCCATCATGTAGACGATTCCCACATTATTGGTATATCCTCCCAGAAACAGCATCATGTAGGATCCGATGGTCGCGAGAAGCAGACAAGTTAAGGTAATTATGATATTCCGCAACAATTCTTTTTTTGACATCTTCCTGTGTTTTTCCATGTGATTTCCTTCTTACCTATCGGAATTTTAACCGGCTCCCGCGCCGTCCTTTCCGTTTTGAGGAATAGGCACTTCGCTTTTGCTCCAGGATGGAATTGAATTCATCTGCTGAAATACCGGAATCCTGGAGGCGTTTCATGCGTTGTTCCCGGCGGATAAGAAAATCCTGTTCATCCTTGTGCTTTTTGTATATCAGGAAGGATCCTGTCCCTCCGATCACTGCGATGGCTCCGACGCTTCCCAGGATCAGCCAGGCGGCTAACGGTATTTCAAACGGTTTCAGCGCCTTTTCCCGGTAATCTTCCGATACGGAGGCACTTGGCGGTTCCTTACCGGCTGAGCGGTCAGGGGAACCTTTGGCGGCTATCTCTTTTGCCGATGCATCCACTGCATCTGCGGATTCAGAAAAAGCTTCGGCTTCCGAGCCGGAAGCGGTTTCCGGAAACAAAGCGCCGTTCACCTCTAAAAAGGTGCAGCCCACCACGCGGTCATTGTAACGGTAGTTGATCTTTGCGATGGCACCTTGAGGGTCTCCGGATGAAATATCATAGCTGAGTTCTGCGGCAGCATCGGAAAAATCCGCTGTCTTGGGCAGGATGATCCGGCTGTCAGGGTCCAGGATCAGGGCCTCCGGCCTGGTAATGGAAAGTCCGCTGAAATTTAAATCACTGGTAATGGAACTGTAGGTTTTCTCATAGTCCGCTGCCTTTAAGGAAACAAAATTTTCGAAACCGAAATCAAGAAGGTTTTTGGTGTCCGTCCAATACTGGGGGGTGGATCCCTTTAAGATGATGGTAATCAGCTTCATGCCGTTTTTTTCCGCGCAGGTCACCAGGGTGTTGCCGGCCAGTGTGGTATAACCTGTTTTACCGCCGACGATGCCCGGATAATAGTAGGGGCTGCTCTTTTTTAACATCTTGTGTCCCGGATAGATGGAAAGCCCTTCCTGGTTAATGGAATTAGGCGGAAGCTTATAATAAGTTGTGGAATCAATCTCTTCAAAGATGGGATTGTTAAATGCTGCCCGGGCTATGAGGGCCATGTCATAGGGGGAAGTATAGTGCTCCGGGTTATTAAGGCCGCTTGGATTGGCAAAATGGGTATTGGTGCATCCAAGCTCCTTTGCACGGGCGTTCATCATGTCTGCAAAGGCTTCGGTGCTTCCGGCCACATGTTCCGCAAGGGCATTGGCCGATTCATTGGCTGATTTAAGCAGCAGAGCATAGAGACAGTCCTTGACTGACAGCTCGTCCCCCTCGTTGATTCCGGCATTGCTGCTGCCGGATTCCACGTTAAATACGGCGTTATGGGAAAATGTCACGGTCTCATCCAGACTGCAGTTCTCGATTACCAGAAGTGCGGTCATGACTTTGGTAATGCTGGCCGGAAAATATTGATTGTGTATATTCTGGCCCCAAAGAACGGTTCCTGTGTCCGCGTCCATCAGTATGGCTCCCTGGGCCTGGACTGATACATTGGCCGGCCATTCTGCAGCGGCCAGGGCAGTCCCGGCAAAGGAGGAGACAAATAGAAGCAGACACAGGAAAAATATAGAAATCCTTTTCGTAAATTGAGTCATATTGAGTAATCTCTCCGTATATTTGATTCAGTTTCAAATAATAGTCCAATCTACAGTATAGGTTATTTGTTGTAACAAGTAAAGATTATTTACAATTTTTCCCGTATTTGTGCATAATAAAAAAACAGATGGCGAAGATAAGCAGGACGCAGAAAAAGTAGATAAATCCTATGAGAAACACGGTATCGCGGAAGAAACCTTCCGGTACGATATTGATCAGCATGTCGGTTGCCGGGTCCAATATCCATAAGTCATTTTTAAAAAACATATGATGGAACATTATGAAATATCTGGTAAAATCCGTTGAAATGATAAGTGCTATGCTTGCGGCCGCAGCGAAAAAAAGTCCGGTCCCCGCACAGACTGCCCGCGGAAAGGTTCTCTTAATATCGGCCTTTAATAAAAGAAGCAGGATGAGACATAAGGCCATGACCATGAGGCAGGCCCTGCGTATGGAAAGGGCACTTATAAACAGTCCGCGGACATCCTCCATGTGGGCGATTTCGCGCTCATTAAAAAATTCCCGGTTTACGCCCCCCATGGTGGTTTCCACGTGGAGATCGTCTCTCTTTCCGCGAAGGTAAGCCATCATCTGGCCGGTGACGTCAAGTAAATCATCCATTGTCATGGATACGGCTTCGGTTACATTATATTTGGCGTATTCCTTTTCGAAATACCCGGGGATCCAGTAAACAGCCGCCTCGACAGAGGTGAATAAAAGAGCGGTCATAAGGGAGACGGCAAAAATGATTCCGGTGGTATATTGCAGGATTCGGTTCATGGGTTTCCTCCTTGATATAATTAATGTTTGGTTGCCGTAGGCAGATTCCAGCAAAAACGGGTTGCCAAAAGGCGGATCAAAATCACAGAGCAGGCGCCGGTCAGCATGGCGAGATTTCCGTTTATGTGCTCCATGAGCCCGGCATAGAGAATGGCGCCTGCAATGGAAGCGCAGGCATAAATATGTTTTCTGAGCACATAAGGGGTCTGTCCGGCCATGATGTCCCGCAGGATGCCGCCGCCGACCCCGGTGATGACGCCTAAAAAGATGATGAGGAAATGATATTCTCCATAGCCGGAAAGCACTGCGGTATCGATCCCGACTACAGTGAATGCGCCAAGGCCTATGGCATCAAATATGTTCATAACCTTTTCGTAGGTTTCCATGGAGCGTCCGGTCAGAATTCTCTGGTTCATCCTCACGATGACAAATAAAAGCATAACCGTTATAAAGGCCAGTGATACATAGACCGGGTCTTTAAAAAGGGCAGGAGGCACGTTCCCAATAATGATATCCCTCAGCATACCGCCGCCTACCGCAGTGGTGACCCCCAAAACAACAACTCCGAGAAGGTCCAGCTGTTTTTTGATGGCAACCATGGCTCCGGAAGAGGCAAACGCTATGGTGCCGATTGCTTCTACAAAGAAAAATAAGGAAAGATCTGTTTTCATCAACAACCTCCGATTCATTCCCATTAGGGAAATTAAGGAAAGTATAAGTTTTGGAGGGGCTTTTGTCAATATGCCGGAGACGTATAAAAATACAGCAAACTTCATGGCTGAAAAAAATTAACTTGCTTTTTTTCTTAAAATTATATATTATATTGAAAAAGTTCAAAAGTGAACGATTGGAAATTCTTAGCAGTAATAGAGAGGAGATGACGCAGGCTTACGAAGCCCAGTTGGGATGGCAGTGTGTTTTTAAGCCGGAGGACTTCCAAAAAAGCAGTGGAACTTGATAATTTGATTTCAGAAAGAGGTGTTTTTATGATCAATCAGAAAGAATTTATGAAAAATATGGAAGAGTGGTCCGATATCTGTTTAAATGATGAAAAAATTGACTTAGAATCCTACGAAAAGTTTGATGTGAAACGGGGACTCCGGGATAAAAGCGGCAACGGTGTTGTGGCGGGTCTGACCAAGGTTTCAAAGATTTTATCAAACAAAATCGTAGATGGGGAAAAGGTTCCGTGTGAAGGCCAGTTGTTTTATCGGGGCTATAATATATATGATCTGGTAAACGGAGTGGTAAGGGAGGGGCGTTTTGGGTTTGAAGAAATTGCCTATCTTCTCCTTTTTGGGGATCTGCCGGATAAAAGCCAATTGGAACGTTTTACCCAGACTCTGGGCTACAGCCGGACTCTGCCTACTAATTTCGTAAGGGATGTGGTCATGAAGGCACCCAGCCACGATATGATGTCCTGTCTCGCCAGAAGCATCCTGACCCTGTCCTCTTATGATGAGAAAGCCAGCGATATTTCCGTACCCAATGTACTTCGCCAGAGCCTGATGTTAATCAGTGTCATGCCTATGCTGGCAGTATATGGATACCACTCCTTTAACCATTATGAGCGGGGTGGAAGCATGTATATCCACCGGCCGGATGAGAAGCTGTCTACGGCGGAAAATATCTTAAGGCTTTTAAGGCCGGATATGAAGTATTCCAAGGTGGAGGCCCACGTTCTGGATCTGGCACTGATCCTCCATATGGAGCACGGCGGCGGAAACAACTCCACCTTTACGACTCACGTGGTCACCTCCTCCGGCACGGATACTTACAGCGTGGTGGCTGCAGCACTTGCCTCTTTAAAGGGACCCAAGCATGGCGGAGCCAACATCAAGGTTGTGGAAATGATGGAGGATTTAAGAAACGAAGTTCATGACTGGGGAGATGAGGAGGAAGTGGAGAAATACTTAAGAAAGCTTCTTAATAAAGAAGCTTTCGACCGGAAAGGCCTTATTTACGGCATGGGACATGCGGTTTATTCCAAATCCGACCCCCGCGCGGAAATCTTCAAAGGCTTTGTAAAGCAGCTTTCGGAGGAAAAGGGGCGCATGGAAGATTTCAATCTTTATTCCATGATCGAGCGTCTGGCTCCTAAGGTCATTGCGGATGAAAGAAAGATTTATAAAGGCGTAAGCGCCAACGTGGACTTTTACAGCGGCTTTGTATACAGCATGCTGGACATTCCCAATGAGCTGTTCACCCCGATTTTTGCCATCGCCAGGATCGTGGGATGGAGCGCACACCGCATTGAAGAGCTGATCAACATGGACAAGATTATTCGTCCGGCCTATGTCAGTGTAATGCAGGAAGAGGAATATAAGCCGCTTAAAGACAGATAAAAAAATTTTTTATGAGGTATCCGGGTGATTTATCAATAAGATAAATCACCCTATTTTTATTTTAGAGGAAGATGTTACTGATGTGACAGTGCGTCAGCGCTTGAGTCTGACAAGTCAGACTCTTTCTAGTATAATAAAATAGTTCTAAAATCTCTTTTTAAGTATAGCGTATTCTTAACAAAAACAGTTAAACTATACAATATAATCTTGCTGACAGTAATAATATATGGTAAAAGTGTAGTGAACAAATGGGGGGAATTATTTTTGAATGAAAGGTGTCAAGAAAGCGTTTCCCTAAAAGGAGGTCTATATGAGGAAAAAGATCAGTTTACTTCTGTGTGGAATCATGATTGTTTTGGCGCTTGGAGGGTGCGCATCGGGATCCGGAACAGACGGACAGCCGGCTGATACGGCAGACATGAAAGGATCGGAGGATTCTTTCGGACCTGTGGAAATCAGCATCTGGCATGATGGGGATGAGGCCATCATGAATGCGTTGCAGACAAGAATAAATGGCACGTTATCATCTGAGAAAATAACCGTTACATTTGTAAAAAAGCCAGGTCTTGCAGATCAGATCAAGCTGTATGGCAATGATGAAGCGAACGGTCCGGATATGTATTTCTCTGCACATGATTCCCTGGGTATCTATGCGGAAATGGGAATCTTGTCTCCTGTTACGGATTTTATAAGTGAAGATGCCATGCAGGATATGCTTGCAATGACTGTAAACGGGTGTACATACAAAGATACCAGGTATCTGCTTCCTGTTTATTTTGAAACCCTCCTCTTTCTGTATAATAAAGATTTATGGAAGGGGGACGTGCCGGATACCACGGATGGGCTGTATGAATACATGAAAGCGAATACGGATATAAACGCCGGATTCTATGGAATGGTGAACCAGCATTCAACAGCTTACAATGTGGCGCCTTTTATTAATGGATTTGGCGGCTGCATCATTGATACCGAAGGAAATCCGGGGTTAGATAAACAGGAAACAAAGGATGCGATCCTGTATAATAAGAAATTTGCAGAATTACAGGCAGATGGAGATTACAACACAGTAACCACATTATTTAATGAAGGGAAAGCGGCAGCCATTATAGGAGGGCCGTGGCTGATGCCAGGAATAAAAGCGGCTGGAATTCATTTGGGATTCAAATCTTTATTGAGCTTTCGCCTGCCGAACGGAAATTCTCTGATGCCCTATGCCGGTATACAGGGCGCAGGAGTTTTTAAACATGCCGCCAGGGACAAAAAAGATGCGATTGCCAAAGTCCTTACGGTGATGGCCAGCCCTGAAACAGGAGTAGAACTGGCGGAGAATTTTAACTGTGCCCCTGCCAATGAAAAAGCCTATGAAGATCCTGAGGTAGCAGCAAATGAAATGGCTGCCGCTATGAAAGAGACGGCGCAGAATGCAGTCCCTGCACCGAATATCCCGCAGATCAGCGTGATGTGGTCACCTGCCGAATCTTTGCTGGCTGCTGTGAATAAGTCAGATGAAGATGTAAACAAGGCTGCCGGACGCTATCAGAAAGAAGCACTGGCTGCGGTCGCGAATATGCAGTAAAGATATTTCGGCCTGATTGAAATAAGAGGAGAGAGTAATGCACAATAAAATGAAAATCCGGCCCTGGATCTATACTTTTCCGGCTATGCTCATAATCGGGGCCATTATCGTTTTCCCCATAGCCTATACAGGGTATATATCAGTTACGAATATGAATTTATACCATTGGGACAATTATAAGATCATTGGCCTTAACAATTACTTCCGGGCATTAGTTAAGGTGGATTCCGGCTTTCTGACGGCACTTTTAACAACGGTGATCTGGACCGTCCTTAACATGGTGATACAGGTTGCCGCGGCATTTTTAATAGCACTGTTATTAAATGTAAAAGGATTGAAGTATTCCAGAGTATACAAGACCCTTCTCATGTTTCCCTGGGCAATGCCAGCCTATATATCCATTCTTTTATGGCGAGTCGGCATTTATAATACGGAATTTGGCTTATTGAATAAAGTGCTGGTTTATTTAGGGTTTGGGAAGTTAAATTACTTATCAAACAATATACCGGCATTTCTATCCTGCATGGTGTTGAATTTATGGATGGCAATGCCTTTTATGATCATGATGATGGACGGAGCGATGCAGAGCATTGACGGGAGCTATTATGAAAGCGCAAGGCTTGATGGGGCCGGATGCTTAAAACAGATACAATACATTACCATACCGGCTATAAAGCCCATTCTTACCCCGGCTGTTATCATGACTGCTTTTACTACCTTTAAGCAGTTTGATATCTTTTATTTGCTGACCATGCAAAAAGGTGCTCTGACCGGTGCCACCCTGCAGACGATCATAACTTATGCCCATCAGAATGCATTCGTGTCCAATAATTACGGTTTATCTTCAGCGGTCTCTATTATTATTTTTGGATTTATTATACTTTTTTCTGTTTTTATAAATCGTGAAATCGGGGAGGAGGAAGGATGAAAATAAAAAAATCATTAAAGCTGATTCTGGTTAACATCATATTGGCAGGCTTGTGCTTTGCTGTTTTGATTCCGGTTCTGTACGCGCTGGCCTTGTCGGTCAACGGTACAGGAAGCGTATTCTCCGGTGATTTCTTTTTGATCCCTTCAAAAGTATCCTTGAGCAACTATAGCTGGATCCTGTTTCAGGAGCCGTTTTTATTGTGGTTTAAAAATTCTCTGATATTGAGCCTGGGAACCATGATACTTGCTATGGGGACGGCCATAACAGCTTCCTATGCATTTTCCAGATTCCGTTTCAGAGGAAGAAAAGCGGTCCTGTATCTGCTGATCCTGCTGAATGCCTTCCCGCAGATATTATCCATGTTCGCCATATTCCGGCTGTTCAAAGCCCTTGACCTGATGGATTCAGGAATCGGCCTGATCATAATCTATGCAGGGTCCATGTGTATTTTCGGTATCTGGAACATGAAAGGGTATTTTGACACCATACCCATAGAATTTGAAGAAGCCTCAAAAATTGACGGAGCCAGCGACATCCAGCTGCTGTTTCGGATCATCCTGCCCCTTGCCAGGCCGGCCATTATAGTTACCGCAGTCATGATCCTGATTTTTGTCTGGAATGAATATTTATTTTCCACGACGTTTTTAATGAATAAGAACAGCTATTCTTTGGCGGGAGGTCTGTATCTGCTCCAGTCCAATGATTACAGCCGGAACTGGCCTGTGTTTTCTGCGGCTGCCATATTGGTTTCTGTTCCTATTCTGATTATATTTTACCGTATTCAGAAATATATGATATCCGGTTTGACGGCCGGAGGAGTTAAGGGTTGACGAAAAGGAGAAAAATTATGGACAGATGTGCGGTACTGCATATACCTCTATCCCAATATGCATTTGCAAATACGGAAAAAGGAATGACGATCCGGATCCGGGTGAAAAAAAAGGATCTGGTTTCCTGTACTCTTTATTATGGAGACCGGGCTTGCAGAAAAATACCCATGGAATTTACTGAAGTTCCCATGAAGGCAACAGCGGAAGATGATTTATTTGAATATTATGAGGCGGTATTTGAAACCCCATTTAACCGGGTATGTTATTATTTTAAGCTGAATGACGGGAAGGAATGGGTTTATTATTATGGAGATAAGTTTACCAGGGAATTGCCGGGTATTACAATCAATCATAAATATATGGAAGGACGAAGTGAATATTATCAGTATCCGGTTATTTTAAGGGAAGAAGTGGCGGATGTTCCTGAGTGGTTTAAAAATGCTGTGGTATATAATATTTTTCCGGACAGCTTTGCCGGGGGAAGGAAATTTATATCCGGTGCAGAACAGGAAAAAGTATTGGAAGATAATCATATATGCCATTCCCGGCTTGGAGGTACGATTAACGGAATCAGGGAAAACCTGGATTACATACAGGGCCTTGGGTTTGACTGTATATATCTGAATCCGATTTTTGCGGCAGGGGAATCTCATAAGTATGATGTTCTGGACTATTACCATATTGATCCCTGCTTTGGAACCAATGAAGATTTCAGACGGCTGGTTGATGAGATCCATGAAAAGGGAATGCATATTATCTTGGATGGGGTATTTAACCATTGCAGCTGGAAATTTTTTGCTTTTGAGGATGTGGTAAAAAATGGAGAGAAGTCGTTATACAAAGATTGGTTTTATGAGTTGAATTTCCCTGTTATCCGCCCGGAAAATGAGGATATAAAGCCGGATTATGCCTGCTTTGCCTACGAAAGAAAGATGCCGAAGTTTAATACTTCCAATCAGAAGGTACAGGAATATTTTACCGGAGTATGCCGCTACTGGATCAGAGAGTATCACATAGACGGCTGGCGGCTGGATGTAGCCAATGAAGCGGCCAGGAGCTTCTGGAGGGCTTTCCGGCAGGCTGCCAAAGAAGAAAATCCCGAAAGCGTATTGATCGGAGAGGTATGGGAAAATGCCGAAACCTGGCTGAAAGGGGATATCTTTGATTCCACGATGAATTATGAATTCAGAAACCTTTGCAGGGATTTTTTCGCTCTGGGCAAAATAGAAGCCGGGACATTTTCCTTTCGTATGAACCAGATGCTTCTAAGGTATCCGGATAATTTAAGAGACGGACAGTTAAATCTTCTGGACAGCCATGATGTACCCAGATTCCTTTCCGTTTGCGGGGATGATGAAAGGCGTTTCCGGTTATCGGTTCTGTTCTTAATGCTTTCCCCAGGCGTACCGAGCCTGTTTTATGGGGATGAAATGGGGATAAAGGGAATAGAGGAGCGGGAATACAGAAGCCCCATGGAATGGGGAAGTGCCAATGAAAGCCTGAGATCATTTGTGACCCAGGTGATAAAATTAAGAAAAGATTATATTGATTATCATTCAAGATATAGTTACTGTCC
Organism: Clostridium sp. Marseille-P2415; assembly: GCF_900155545.1. GTDB lineage: Bacteria > Bacillota > Clostridia > Lachnospirales > Lachnospiraceae > Lacrimispora. Next base: position 3,549,103 of record NZ_LT732526.1, on the reverse strand, counting down.
CGCGGAAAGCGGCAGCCGCCTTTTTGGATTTATGAGGAAAGGAGAAAAGGGAAACATCCTGGTTTATTTAAATGCAGGGGAAAAGGAAGAAAATTTACCGGTCACAGAAAAGTACCGGATATTCATGGAGGATGGTATAGAAGCGGGCAGGATTAAGGCCTGGGGATATGGGGTATATTCATTTTAAGATAATGAGGGGCGGGATGATAAAGAATCCCGCCCCTTATCTTTTTGATGCACAGAGCGTTTTTACTGCCAGTTTATGGTTACATTCCCTGTACCGGAAGCCGGTACGGTGTAGGTGTGATTATTACCGTCCTGCCATGTCACATTTCCTGAACCATCTTTTTTTATTGCTTTAAATTCGATTTTTTGATTTGCTGGCAGGTAGACCGTAAGGTTCCAGTCCGGGTAATCCGGGCAATTTGCCGGCCCTGCCGCCAAAGCCGGAGTCCAGTTTCCAAGGGCGGACACATTGCCGGTAATATAGATATTCTGTCCCCAATTGGTGGCTGCATTTTTTACAGTGAAATTCACGGGGATTAAATCGGAAGGATTGGAATCCGGTACGTATAGCTTAGAGCTGTTCCCGTTTAAAGTAATGGTGATCTTCTTATCAGAATTTACAACGATCTTATCATTTGAATCCATTGCATTGACTAACACGCTGCCTGCTTTAAGTGAACTTTCCGCACGGAGAGGCATGGTAACCGATTCGCTTCCGTCTGCATTTCGGAATGCACAGATTACTTCCTGGCCCGTGTCTTTACCGGAATCCACACGTCTGGAAAAAGCATAAAAATGGGTAGATGTCCACATTTCACGTTGAGTTCCGTTTTGCAAGGCTTCATACTGGGACCTTAAGCTGTTTAATTTTGCTATCAGCTGATAGGTATTGGTTGAGGGATCGAAATAGTCATGCACCACATTTCCCTGATAATCTTTTGTAACCATGGACCAGCGGTTCCAGGTGTCGGCAATACCGTTTATGTAAGAGCCGTTTGTATTACCCCGGTTTTGTTCTGTTCCCTGAAAAACAACGGGGATGCCTCTGGCAGTAAAGATAAAGGTTAAGGCATTGTGAAGTTTATTCACGTCGCCCCCGGCTTCTGTCAGGAAGCGGTTCCTGTCATGATTATCAATAAAGGTAACCATGTCATTTAAATGGGATCCATATAGATGATCCTTGCTGAAAACAGACTGCAGGGATATTTCGGATGTGTTGTTAAAATTCTTTCCGTATGCAAAATCATTTACAATAGCCTGAAATAAAGGAAAATCAAGCATTCCGGTTTCTCCGTTATCCCCGACCCAGTCCTTGATAAAGTTGACATCCATATCGAAATTTTCACCAAAGGTCGGTACGCCTATATATTCCTGCAGGGCGTGGATATCGGCCGGCTTCATGCATTTTGCGGCGTCTACCCGTGCGGCATCCGCACCGGTTAAGGTAAACCAGTTTTTAATCGAATCAAATACGGCGGATCTGGCGTCAGAATTATCAAAATCTATATCATCCAGACCTCCAAGATCACCGCTTTCCAGCATGGCAGTACTTTCCGGAGTATGTGGAAGCTCCCTGTTAAAGTCAATATCCCCTTTATTATGATACCAGTTTTTATTGTTAAAGGGAGACGCCGGCTGAAGCTGAGTACCGGTTTTTAAATTGCCGCCGGTTGTATAGTGCGCATTACTTCCGATCCCCTGAAGATAATCTCCCATATGGTTTGGTACTATGTCAATGATGACTTTTATATTATTTTCATGACAGGTATCAACCAATTTCTTTAAGATCTGCCTGCTTTCTTCCGGATCTTCGGCACCAAAGTAACGGTTGGCACGATTGGGGTCATAAGTATTATACCCGTGATAAGCGGTGGGCCACTGTACCCCGTTAGAATCGGGAACACTCCAGAGTTGGGGATCTGTTACAGGGGATATCCAGATGGCTGTATACCCCATCCCTTTTATGTAAGGTATTTTTTCAATGATTCCCTCCCAGTCTCCGCCGTGCATATAGCGGAAGTCATCCTGTGTATTTTCCGTATTACGGAATGCCTCTCCTTTCGCATTATTATCCGGGTTGCCGTCATAAAACCTGTCCACCATGATCTGGTAAATAGTATCCTGGCGAAGGTTATCCTTTGCCAGTGCATGTGCAGGTATGGGAATGCCGGATATCATGATAATACATAAAAAAGATACAATCAGCTTTTTGAAAAAATGTTTTGCATTCATATACTTTCCTCCTGTACGAAAACGGTTTACTGGTTGCAAAATTATTTTGGTAATTACCAATTGTATACATGTTAAATTATACCAGAAATATTACTAAAAACAATATAAAAACATGCAAAATGCTTGATAAAATTGGGAAAGCGGTGTACTATTATTAGTAAATTTAACCTTATCAAGGAAGTGGTAATAAGATTATGCCCGGTGAAGCGGGGCGCGCTGTGAGCAAGCAGCGAAGCGGATTGGGAATATCCGCTTTGACTAAAAACGGAGGGTTTCATGAATATAACGATTAAAGATGTTGCCAGAGAGGCAGGGGTTTCCATATCTACCGTATCCAAGGTATTGAATGATGGATCTTCCATATCAGATGCAACCAAAGAATATGTAAGAAACATTATGGAGGAGCTTGGGTATCAGCCCAATGAACAGGCGCGGAATTTTGCAAGGAAAAAAACGAATAATATTATTTATATCGTTTTACTGGAAGAACACATCGCATTTAAAAATCCCCATATGTTTGAAATCATGTGCGGGGTCCAGAATGCGCTGTCGAAAAAGAAGTATAATTTAAGTTTTTTAGGTGTAGCATCCGGTGAAGCCTTAAGCCGTATACAGGATATTACAGGAAGAAAAAGTGCGGACGGCATCATTGTTCATGGTTCCGTTACTACCAGGGAAATAGCAGAGTATTTATCGGCAAGCGGATTTCCGCACATCATAATCGGAAGGCCGCCTTTTAAATGCACAGCGTGCTGGATCGATATTAATAACAGCATATCCGGAGAGATGGCAGCGAAACATTTGACGGAATGCGGCTGCCGGAAAATAGCCTTTATCGGAGGCCCAAAGGGAGATGAAATCTCAACAAAACGCTTAAACGGATTCCAGTCTGCAATGTACAACATTGGATACCGGGTTTCCGGTAAATACATAAAATATGGCGATAACAGCAAGGAAAGCGGTTACCGTCTTGCAATGGAGCTGTTTGAGGAAACAGAGCAGCCGGATGGAATAATCTGCGAAAATAATTATATTGCATTGGGGGTCGTAAAAGCGATGAATGCCATAAAAAAACGGATTCCTGAGGATATAAAATTGATCAGCTTTGATGATTATCCTTTATCCCGGATCATCGAGCCCTGTTTGACCGTGGTTGATATCGATGTATATGATATGGGATATCAGGCCGGAGATATCCTGTTCAGGAAGATTAAAAACCCGGAATTGAATGTACAGTCTTATACCACGCTTCCCAGGATTATTGTAAGAAATTCCACGGGAAAAAAGACGATGTAAATTTCCGGTATAGTTTGTAAAGCTTTTGAAAAGTCTCTTGATTAATGATCCGAGTAGATTTATTCTTTAAAAAGTGAGAAGTGCTTCCATTTTTATAAACAATAAAATTTACCCAGGATTTATGAAAATCAGGAGGAAAGATATATGAATGGCAGAAAGAAGTGTGCGGCTGCTGCTATTTCGGCTGCTTTGACAATGATGCTGGCAGGGGGATATGTATATGCAGCAACCCAGCATTTTTACGACTCTACGACCGATGAAGCATGGGAGGGCTGGGTACAACAGTGGGAGAGCCAGGTGAGCACGGACTACGAGAAAATTGCATTGACACCAGGCACCGATGAAACACAAATGAATTTCGCATGGTATTCGAAAACGGACGGGACGGCCACACCGAAGATCGAGCTGTCCAAAAGCAGTGATATGAGCGGTGCGGTCACCTTTGAGGGGTACGCGGCACCGGCAATTGACGGATACAGCAGCAATAAGGTAACAGCTAAGGCTCTGTCAGAGAATACGACCTATTATTACCGATACTATAAAAATGGAGCGCCCGGTCAGGTTGCCTCCTTTAAAACCCATGGTTTCAACAGCTACTCCATGCTGTATGTAGGGGATCCCCAGATCGGTGCATCCAAGGGTCAGACTACTTCCGCAGGGGATAAGCTGGAAAATAAATCCGCCCTCAATACAGCGGCCCGGAATGACGCTTTCAGCTGGAATAAGACCTTGGATACGGCCATGGCGGCCAATCCGGATATCAGTTTTATCCTTTCTGCAGGGGATCAGATCAACAAAAATGTGGAGGGCAGAGATCCCGGCAACGAAATGGAGTATGCAGGTTTCTTAAATGCGGACTGGATGAAATCGCTGCCAATTGCAACTACCATAGGCAACCATGATTCCACAAATGAAAGCTACAGCTACCATTTCAATAATCCAAATGATACACAGTTAGGCAAGACGACTGCCGGGGGGGATTATTTTTATAAATATGGTCCGGCGCTGTATGTGGTTCTGAATACGAACAACTACAACTGTGCGGAGCATGAACAGGTCATGCGGCAGGCGGTTTCTGCCTATCCCAATACGGCATGGAGAATCGTCATGTTCCATCAGGATATCTACGGCAGCGGTCTGGATCACTCTGATTCCGACGGGATTGTGCTGAGAACGCAGCTGACTCCTCTGATGGATAAATTTGATGTGGATGTGGTGCTCCAGGGACATGACCATACCTATTCCAGAAGCTATCTGCTGAAGTCCGATTCAAAGACCCATTCCAGCTATGATTTTCATGATTGGGATAATGTAACGGATGGGGCAGGCAATGTATTCCCTTACAGCAATACTGCTTATCAGGCGGAGAATAACTGCTATACTATTGCGAACACCATGCCTGGCAGCGTGACCAATGCGGACGGTACCCTGTACATGGAAGCCAATTCCGCTACGGGCAGCAAATACTACGAATTAATTCCGAATCAACAGGATTACATAGCGGTCAGAAACCAGAACTGGAATCCTTCCTATTCCGTGATCCGGGTAAATCAGAATACATTTTCCATCGATACCTACGAGATTGCGGACGGGCGGCCACAGAAAATCGATCAAACCTTTACGCTTAAAAAGACCGATATTGCAAGAAGATAATTCTGCATATAATGATTCCGGGCTCCGGGGGCGTCCAGATTTAGCAGGGGCGTCCCTTTTGCTGAGCGTCCGGCTGGAAGCGGTGCATGCAAAATAGAGAGAGGAAGTAGAAAATATGGAGCAAAAACGACTGTCTGACATCTTTGGGAATTTCCGCGGAAGCAAACGGATGCAGCGGGTACTGTCTGCCGCGGTGACAACCGCATTTATCCTGTTCTTAATTTGCTTTAACCGGATTGACATTGTCAATCTGATCTCTACGGAAGGGAGGACCTTTGAACGGGCCCGGGTCATAGAGGTTTTAAAAGACAATATACAGGAGGACGGAAGCAGGGCCGGACAGCAGAGCGTTTTGGTGGAATTACAGTCAGGGCCCATGAAGGGTCAGACGGCGGAGGCCACCAGCAACAACGGATATTTATTCGGGGCGGCCTGTGAACCGGGGATGCAGGTAGTTGTGATACAGAGTCTGGCGGGGGATATCTCGATCCATACGGTTTACAGTGTGGACCGGGAATGGGCGGTGCTGGGATTTGCACTGATTTTCCTGGCCGTGGTCTGCGTGATCGGCGGAAAGAAGGGGGTGCAGGCCTGTATCGGGCTTATATTCACATTCATCTGCATCATCTGGCTTTATATCCCGATGATTTATAAAGGATATTCGCCCTTCCTGGCGGCTGTGCTGGTGGCGGCTGTTACTACCTTTGTCACCATGTATCTTCTGGGAGGCTGGTCCGGAAAGACAGCCTGCGCTGTGGCCGGAACGGTCAGCGGTGTGGTGATTGCCGGGATTTCCGCCTTTCTGTTTGGGAAGGCAGCCCATATTTCCGGATACAATGTTTCGAATATCGAGTCCCTGATGGTCCTGGAAAATATCCGTGGAATCCGGGTGGGAGAGCTGTTGTTCTCCGGTCTGTTGATTTCCGCGCTGGGTGCAGTCATGGATGTGGGGATGTCCATTTCCTCCACTGTTTTTGAAATTCATGACCAGAAGCCGGAGCTTAACAGGAAGGAACTGTTCTGCTCCGGTATGAACGTGGGCCGTGATGCCATGGGCACCATGGTCAATACCCTGATCCTGGCTTTTGTGGGAAGTTCGGCCAGCACATTGCTTTTAAATTATGCATATGAATTGCCCTATCTTCAGGTCATTAATTCCAATAATATGGTGATCGAGATAATGCAGGGGATATCCGGAAGCCTGGGCGTGGTAATGACGGTTCCGATCGTATCCTTTCTCGCATCTTTTGTGGCAGCAGGAAGAAGGGGCATAGAATTACCTCATCTATGATTTCAGGTATTGAATTCTATGCTTCAATTCATCAAATTTTTTTACCAGAATACCGGTTGACCAGTTGTAAATTTCACGGGTCTCATACATCCTGTAATCGCATTCCTGCGCCACAAGAAGCATGGCATAGAGATCATACCAGAGAGCGCGTATGGATTCCTTTTCTGACAACCGTTCCATACCATATCCGTTTTTAAAGTCATCGTTGCTTCCATATGTACGGAATCCGACTTCCATTAAGGGATCTGCCCACAGACTTCTTTCCCAATCGATCAAACCTGTGATCCTGTGATCCCTTACGAAGATATTTCCGTCCCATAAGTCCCAGTGTACCAGGCGGGGAGTTGTGATCTCTTCAAAGAAAGATTCGCTGAGGATCAGATATTTAAAAAGTTCTGATACAGATATTTTTAAATCCACAGACATTGATTCGGCATCCTGAACGGCCAGTTCTATCATATGGAAAAATACGGAATACCAATGGCTGCCCTGCAGGTCCGGCTGTCCGATATAGCCAAATTTATCTCCGGTGATATGGTTGATTTTTCTGTTCAGCTTTCCCGTGTCAAATCTGATTTGTTTTTTTACATCATCCGGCAGTCTGTCCTGCAGGGAAGAAAAGCTGTCTCCCTGTAATTCCTCCATGAAAAAATAAGGGGAAGTACAGATCTTACAGCTGTCATCATAGGAAAGAACCTTTGCAACCGGCACATCTGTTTTTTCTGCGGCAATCTGCATTGCCGTAACTTCGCTTAACATAATGTTCTTTTCATAGGACATGATGTTAACTCCTTTGGGCGGCGCTATTTTTAATATGCATCTGCTGCCGTTTTCAAAGGAGACCCTGTAAGCAACATTAAAATAGCCCTCGGTCAGTTCCGTGACTTCGGTGTATTTTACAAGGGGAAAAGCGTTTGTTATCATAGTATCCAGCACTTCTTTGGTTTGAGAGTTTTTCGTCAGGCTTTTCATATGGTTCCCATCCCATCCATTCTAAAATATGTTTTCCTGTAACCTATATTATATCATTGCATATAAACGAAAGCCATAAGATTTTAAGGAATTGGCGGAAGTCAGGCTATTTTGCAGCATAAGGAACTTTCTTATATTCCCTTGTCCGGAACTCAAACGTCTCGGTTAATGGCTCTCCGTTTTCGTATATCCATGTCTGGATCAGCTGTGGTTTTAAGGAAAACAACCGTTCGTTTTCCAAATATGTATATCGTTCATAGGAGCCTGGAAAATGTTCATTATAAAGAGTACAAAAGACCGGGTTATCCTGTGGGCGGCCCATTTCTTCACAGATCCCCTCGATCTGTATGTTTTCATTGCAAAGTGCTGCATGAGGATTCCCTTTAAGCTGACTGTATTTCCGAAATGTCTTGTCTGTCTGGAAATAGAATAAACCATCTGCAATAATGATGCTCATCATTCTGGAAGTGACCTGGTCATTCCAGGAGGTGGAAAGTACCATTTTTCCATGGTCTGTAAGCTGTTCAAATAGCTTTTGACATTGCCCTGTAAATTGATCTGTCATATTCATACTCCTATATAAAGGTTTGTTTGCGGTTATTTTAGATTATAACATAAGTCCGCATGGCTGTCAGCCGGTATTATCGAAAATTTGTTCGATTGATCAATATAATGGACGGTACCTCATATCCTGTGTTATACTAACTCAGGAATTCGTAATCACAGGTGCGTGAATGAAAGGAGGAACGGTCTCATGGCAAAGAAGAATGTGCGCAATACCAGGGGCAAGATTGTAAATGCTGCCTGGAAATTATTCTATGAACAGGGATATGAGGATACCACCGTAGAAGAAATCATTGAGCTTTCCCGGACTTCCAAGGGGTCTTTTTATCATTATTTTGATGGAAAGGATGCGCTGCTGAGTACCTTAAGCGTTCTGTTCGACGATAAATATGAAGAGCTGACCAAAACCCTTGATCCGGAAATGCCTGCAATGGAGAAGCTTTTGCTGCTCAACAGTGAGCTGTTTGGCATGATAGAAAACAGCATTTCCATTGATTTGCTGGCAAGGCTCCTTTCCACCCAGCTTGTTACGAATGGAGAGAAGCATTTGCTGGACCATAACCGGACTTATTATAAGCTTCTTCGAAAGATCATTGCCCAGGGGCAGGAGAAGGGGCAGATAGGCACCCGTTCCAGTGTCAGCGAGATGGTAAAGCTTTATGCTCTGTGCGAGCGTGCACTCTTATATGACTGGTGCTTGTGCGGCGGGGAATATTCTCTTCGCCAGTACAGTACATCCGTTATGCCCTCCTTTTTAAGCAGCTTTCTTCCTGAATTATAATTGGAAATAAGATTTGTATGATACTTATTATAAAATATAGTACGGTGTTAAAATGTTTTAAAATAAGGGAAAAACAGAGTTTAATATTAAAATCGTCTAGTATTTAGTCTATACTGTAGTCTGTATTGTGTTCTACTTTTGTCCATGCTATAATACTCCCATTATGGCTTTTTGGGCTTATACTAAAAAGCAGTATCAGCATTTCTATAACAGGAGGGACTATATGAGTATAGGACAAGTGGGGATTTTATCCTCTATTCTCATCTATCTGATCGGCATGGTCTACATAGGATTTTATTGCAGCAAAAAGGGCGGCGGGGATTCTGCCGATGAGTTCTATCTGGGCGGAAGAAAGCTTGGGCCTCTGGTTACGGCCATGAGCGCGGAAGCTTCCGATATGAGCAGCTGGCTCCTTATGGGACTTCCCGGAGTCGCTTATTTAAGTGGAATTGCAGATGCAGGCTGGACCGCCATCGGACTGGCTGCCGGTACCTATTTAAACTGGCTGGTTGTTGCGAAACGGCTGCGGCGGTATTCGGTTGTGTGCGATGCCATTACCATTCCGGACTTTTTTTCAAGGCGTTACCGGGACGGGAAAAATATCTTAATGTGCATTTCCGCCATCATTATTTTAATCTTTTTTATTCCCTATACTGCATCCGGATTTAAGGCTGTGGGTACGCTGTTTAACAGTTTGTTTCATATTAATTACCATGCGGCTATGATTGCAGGCGCCGCCGTAATTATCGGGTACACCGTGATGGGCGGATTTATGGCCGTATCTACCACGGACTTAATCCAAAGCATTGTCATGAGCATTGCGCTGGTTATTATCGTGTTTTTCGGTATTTCGGCATCCGGAGGCTGGCAGAATGTAATGGAAAATGCCCATTCCCTTAAGGGCTATTTAAGCATGACTCAGGTTCACGACATGGCGGAAGGCACTGCTTCTCCATATGGCTTTCTTTCCATTATCTCCACGCTGGCGTGGGGGCTCGGTTATTTCGGAATGCCCCATATTCTGCTGCGTTTTATGGCGATCAGCGATGAGGACAAGCTTAAGACTTCCCGCCGGATCGCCTCTGTATGGGTGGTTATCTCCATGTTTGTGGCGATTCTGATCGGGATCATCGGTTACAGCGTTTCAATCGCCGGCCATATCCCCATGCTGTCGACAAGATCCGATGCGGAAACCGTTATAATCAGACTGGCAGACCTTTTGGGGCGGAACGGATTCTTATTAGCTATTACTGCCGGAGTGGTTCTGGCAGGAATTCTGGCATGTACCATGTCAACGGCGGACTCCCAGCTTTTAACCGCAGCCTCCGGCGTATCCCAGAATCTTATGCAGGACTTTTTAAAGATTAAGGTAAGCACAAAAGCTTCCATGATGGTTGCGCGGCTTACGGTTATCGGAGTCGCCCTGATCGGCATTATTCTGGCCTGGGATCCTGACAGCTCCGTGTTCGCCATCGTATCCTTTGCATGGGCAGGTTTTGGCGCCTCCTTTGGGCCTGTAATGCTCTTTGCTCTGTTCTGGAAGCGCAGCAATCTGTGGGGAGCAATCGCCGGCATGGTATCCGGCGGCGCTATGGTATTCATTTGGAAATATGCCGTACGTCCATTGGGCGGTGCATGGAATATCTATGAACTGCTTCCGGCATTTACCGCAGCATGTGCTGCCATTATCCTTGTATCTCTGGTCACGGCTCCGCCTTCCAAAGAGATTTATGAGGAATTTGAATCGGTCGGAAGAAAAAATAAATAGGGCTTTATAATGGTAATACCAGGAGGAAAACAGGTTTTCCTCCTGGTATTAGTTGTTTTCAGAGTTTGGCTTTCTGAAAATCACGTTGACAGAAAAAAAGATTAGAATTATAATAGTTAGAAACCTAATTATTAAAAGGATGATGGTATGATGACATTTCACTATCTGTTAATGGCAAATCAGGCGATTTACCAGAGGAGACTCATGGATATCCTGAAGGATACGGAATTGACACTGGGTCAGCCTAAGGTTCTGGATTATTTAAGAGACCACGATGGAGCGACCCAGAAGGAGATTGCAGCAGCCTGTTATATTGAAGCGGCAACCATTACAAGCGTATTGAATGGAATGGAGGCAAAGGGCCTCATTGAAAGAAAGCGGCTGAACGGAAACAGGCGCTCTTATCATGTGTTTATGACCGAAAAGGGGCAAAGGATGCAGAAAAAAGTAGAAGAAATCTTCCTTCAGCTGGAAGAGGAAACTTTTAAAGGCATTTCAGAAGAGAAAAGAGGAGAATTTCTGGAGCAGTTTTTTAAAATCCATAAGAACATTATACCATCATGATGACTAGTTAAAGGAGACATAAGATATGCCACAAGGAGTTATAATCAATTGCATCGCTGTTTTTCTGGGAGGGATCCTGGGGGCTTTTTTAAAGGACCATTTTCCGCCTAAGCTTACCGAGGCGCTTCCGAATATATTCGGGCTGTCGGCGATTACCATGGGAGTTTACTTAATCATCCGGCTGGAGAGTCTGGCAGCGGTGGTGCTTGCCGTTATTGTCGGAACGGTTTTCGGCGAGCTGTTCAGCCTGGAAGATAATCTGCTGATAGGGCTTCATAAGCTGGATGCCAGGCTTCCTGTTCACTTAAATGAGGACCAGCTTGATATTCTGATCAGCCTGATCATTCTGTTCTGTTTCAGCGGGACGGGAATATTTGGAGCCATGAATTCCGCTATGACCGGGGACAATTCCATTCTGTATGCGAAGGCTGTCATGGATTTCTTTACAGCCATTATTTTCGGCACAACGGCCGGGTATATGGTCGGATTTATCGCGGTTCCCCAGTTTGTTGTAGGTGCTTTGCTGTTTTGCGGAGCATCTTATATTCTGCCTATGGTAACTGATATCATGCTGTCTAATTTTAAGGCCTGCGGCGGAATCATCACGCTGGCTGTGGGGCTTAAAATTTCCAATATTAAAAAGACCAGGGTGCTTAATATTCTGCCGGCACTTATTCTGGTATTTCCGTTCTCATTACTGCTGTAAGAAGCTGACCTGTAAATAGAGCGGCAGAGAAGATTTATATTTTCTATGCTGTGACCCTGGGTATGGATGCCTTATTATTAACTTTGGAGGAAAAATCTATGGATATTTATTCGCAAAAAAACGGACAGAACATCTCGGCACTGATGAAAAGCCTTCAGCAGAATAATATGGCAGGCTTCCATGTAAAGAATAAAAAAGAACTTCTGGAACTTTTGAGGAGGTTCATTGCGGATGGAACGACCGTAGGCTGCGGGGATTCGGTCACCCTTGAGCAGACGGGAGTGTTTGATGATTTAAGAAAAAGGGATATTAACTTTCTGGATAAGTTTGATCCTTCCCTTAGCCGGGAAGAAAAACGGGAAATATACTTAAGAAATTTTTCCGCGGACACGTTTATCACCGGGGCGAATGCAGTCACCATGGACGGAAAGATTTTTAACATTGACGGTAACGGAAGCCGGGTTGCTCCCATGCTGTATGGACCGAAACAGGTTATCGTTGTTGTGGGAACGAACAAGATAACAGAAGATGCGGAGGCAGCAGTGAAGAGAGCCAGACAGATTGCGGCTCCCTTAGATGCAAAGAGGCTTAACAAGGAAACTCCCTGTACGGCTCTTGACCGCTGCATTGATTGCAGGCACAAGGAGAGAATCTGCAATGACTTTGTTTTGATTGCAGGCCAGTTTACAAAAGACAGGATTAAAGTAATCGTTGTTAATGAGGAACTGGGCTATTGATAAACCCAGTTCCTCATTGTGCCATTTTCACGAAGCATGCAAATCTTTTCTTGCGTAAAGTCTGCTTGCCATAAAACAGCCTGCCAGAATAATCATAAATGAAAGCAGGATGTAAAAAGGACTTAACCCGTTTTTCGAAACCGATATCACATCAAAATAACTCACCGGTGCCAGAAACTTTAAGAAATCCACTGTACCGGCATAATCAAGCACAAAGCTGATTACATAAAACGTCACAACCGTAAGCATTGTAAAAAGACTTGCGGCTTTATAGTTTTTCGCAATGCCCGAAATGAAAAGCCCTATGGCGAACAGCACAACCTGCGTGATAAATATTCCGGCAGTTGTGATCACATGCGTGCCGGTTATGCTCATATCGCCGAGCGGGAGTATGATGCACAGATATGACATGATTCCGACAGTGAGCGAAAATACAGCAAGATTTGTTACGGCCGCCCCGATTTTCGCCCAAATGACGCTTGAACGCTTATATGGTTTTGAAAACAGAAACTCACTTGTGCCAAACTTTTCTTCTCTGGCAACGGCAAATACCCCTGAAAAACCCGCAAAAAAGAAGGCAAGCAGATTGGTCCAATATACCATACACTGATATGCCCCCAAGGCGGTGTCAACTTTCGCCCCCTTCAACCCGGATAAAATCAGTATAATTTTGGGGAAGCTTTCCACCAGTGCTGCAATTTCTGCCATTGCGTCTTTCAGCATAACAAACTCTATCGCTGCAAATCCGGTAAGTATCACGATTAATGCAAGCCAGATCATCAACAATTTTCGCGTTAGTTTCAGCTCTTTTAAATAGATTGCTTTCATACTTAACCTCCAAACACAACGTCTTTTTTCAGGAATTTTCTGTAGCTGACCAGCAGCAGCCCTGCGCCAAGCACAGCATACCACACCACAAAATTCCATTCGTAAAATCCGGTTTCAACAATACTCATAGGATTAAAGAACGCAAAGGGAGTGAAATAGCCCAATATCGGCTGATTGATTTTCTTTGACATAGAGCTTAAGCAAAATAGCGCAAACATAACGCACGAGGATATGAGCACAGGTGTGCGTACATTTGAGAAAAAAGTTCCTGCGGCTGTCCCGAAAACCACAAACATCAATTCAACCAGCACGTATGATTTTGCTATAAGCAGGAACTGCTGCCAATCAACGCGGACTCCTTTGACTGTCAGCATCGCTAACGCTGCCCCTGTTATATAGGCGGTTCCCACAATCAGGCTGTCTGCCGCACAGGCAAGAAACTTGCCCCGGAAAACTTCGCCTCGCGAATGCGGCTTGGTCAGCAGGAATTCCGCCGATCTGTTTGCATATTCTTTTGTATGCGACGAAAAGGCAATGCTCATTCCGTGAATCGCCGCCGCTGCCATAGCAAAGCTGTTCAAAAAGCTGAACATGCCAAGCGGAGTCATTACGAATGCGGCGCTGACGCCGAAAGCTCCAAACAGCGGATTGTTTTCCATCGCCTCCACCATCAAAGTATCACCGCCTGAGATAAAACCAATGTAAGTCGGTAGCATGAGAAAGATCAGTCCGCCCGCGGACAGTGCCCAGATGATGATATTTTTCTTTAACTGCTTCAGTTCATACTTCAATACAGTCATCCCATTCACCTCACCTGTAATAGTGCATAAAAATTTCTTCCAGCGCCGGCTCTTCGATAAAAAGATCGCGGACATTTAAAACGGACAGCTTCGCCAGGACATCCGCGATGTTTCCCATAAACATAAATGTGGCAGTGCTGCCATCCTGCTGATAATTGCTAATGCCGTCGAGGTTAAAATACCCTGCCGGTATTTCAGTTGCCGTAACGCTGATCTTTTTATGGCTGTTCGCCCGAAGCTCGCTGATTTTTTGTACGCCGATCATTTTACCTTCTTTCAAAATCGCCACGCGGTCGCAGATTTTCTGCACCTCCGACAGAACATGGGACGAAAAAAAGATCGTTGCACCGCGTTTATTTTCTTCTTTTAAAATATTGAAAAACTCCTGTTGGATCAGCGGGTCTAAACCGCTGGTGGGTTCATCTAATATAATGAGTTTGGGCGAGTGCAGCAGAGCGCATACAATCCCGATTTTCTTTTTATTGCCCAAAGATAGGTCGGCGATTTTACGCGATAAGTCCAGGTTTAAGCGTTTGGATAGCTCTTTTATTTTGTCATCGCATTTTACGCCGTACAAATCCGCCGCATACCGCACCAGCTCCCGGACCGTCATGTTATCATAATAGGCGGATTCGCCGGGCAGATATCCCACATCCTTCGCGATTTCCGGGGCCTGCCTGATACAGTCTTTGCCAAAAATCTCCGCGCTGCCTGAGGTTGGGTGGATTAACGCCAAAAGAGTACGGATGGTAGTGGATTTACCCGCCCCATTGGGGCCGATAAAGCCGAAAATCTCTCCTTCCTCCACGGAAAAGCTGACGTTTTCAATGCCTCTGTGTTCCCCATAGCTTTTGGTCAGGTTTTTAATATTAATTGCGCTCACAGATGATCCTCCTCTCTCATTTCAAAAACTCGACATATCCCGTGTTGCCGTTTACGCGGATCCGGTCCCCATCCGTTATGTGTTTTGTTGCGTCGGTCACGCCTACAACGGCGGGCAGACCGTATTCACGCGTGATGACCGCGCCGTGGGTGGCCATTCCGCCTACTTCCGTAACCAGTCCGCCAACGGATATAAATGCCGGCGTCCAGCTTGGGTCGGTGAATTTCGTCACAAGAATATCGCCTTTTTCTATTTTTCCCGTCTCCTTTATGTCGAAGACGACCCGGGCCCGCCCCTCGGCCACTCCGCCCGATACGGCAAGACCGGGCAGTGCCCCTTCGGGAACATTACGTCTGTATTCGCCTTCTACCACCTCGCCGTCGGAGAACATAAGGCGCGGCGGGGTCAGGGCGGCATACTTTTCATAATCCGCGCGCATCGCATCGATTTTCGCGTAATCGGGCTCATATTTTCCGGCGAACAAATCTGCCAGCTCCGGAAGCCGCATATAGAAGACGTCTTCTGCGCTTCTGAGCCTGCCGGCGCGGACAAGCTTTTCGGCTTCCCGCAGGATCGCCTGTTTGTATTCCCAGTACCGCTTCATCCAGTAATATTTCGGCGATTCGCGCAGGCCTAAAAAGTTGCGGTAAAAGGACAGTCTCTTTGCCAGCTTTTTTGCTTTCCCCGCGCCCCATTTTTGTTTGGCGGCGGAAACAAGCGCTTTTACCGCCGTATTGCTTTCCTGCTTCCCCTGCCGGAACTTTTGCTCGGCGTGGCCTGCCGGAAGTTTTATGTCCGCCAGTATGGTCGGGAGAATCTTTGCCGGTTCCTCGGCGAACCGCGGTTTCGCGATGTCGATCTCTCCGGGACAGCGCATTCCGTACCGGGCGAAGAATGCCTCAAACGCCTTTGCGGTCTCTCCGCCGCCCTGCCGTTTTCTTAATTCTTCAAGGTTGAATTGCTCCCCCGACGTTTCAAGGTATTTTATAACATCCGGGAAATCGCGTGCAGCGTCCGCGATACGGCTGACGTAAAATCCCATTTCCGAGGTGATATTCCCCTTTATGGATTTTGATATATCAACGCTTATGTTGTCCCGCCCAAGCAGGAGCTTCCCCGCTTTATCGATCGGCTTTGTGAGGTAGAAAGCAACCAATAGAGGCCCCAGGCCTTCCGGGGCGAACAGACTCTTCATCAGATCATCAGTATCGTTTTGGATATACTCGATCATTGCACGGCCGGACAGCTTTGAAAGCCTGTTTCTGGTCTTATTTATTACCGCTTCCATGCGACGGTTGTAGCCGTCAATGATGGCTGGATCGTTCTTTTGATATATTCTAAATCCGGCGATAATGCATTTTCCCAAGCCTTTCGGTATGGCGAAGTCACTTTTCCGGCCTTTCGGAATGGAGTTTATATAATCCTTTCTTGCCAGAACCTGATTGAATGCGCTGTTCATCAGCTCATCGGAATTAGACAGTTTTTGCCGAACCAGCGCCTTGCCCACCGGACTGTTTAAGTTATGGGTGATCTCCATATACGGCCGCCCGCCGATTTCCGTAACCTTTACGGTTTTTGACATCAATTTCCAAAGGGATATGCCAAGGGGCAGCATGGTGTCGGTCATCATTTGCAGATGCCCGACGGAAATGAAACAGCGTTTGAATCCATCCGGCGAAGGAGGGCACGGGAAAAGCGTGGTGATCGCGCGGGATTGTACGATATGGAATTTCTCACCGTCAAAACACCATTCAATATCCTGGGGGCAGCCGTATTCGCGCTCAATCTCTTTTCCGATGTTTGTAAGGGCAATGATCTGCGCTTCGGTCAAACAGGGCTTGCCCCCGCTCTTTTGCTTTATGCCTTCTTTGAATGTCCATGTAATGGGCGTTTTACGCCCGGACACCAGGTCCTCACCCAATCCTTCTACCGCTTCTATTGCCATTGTAAAACGGTCGGAGGTCATTGGGTCGGCGGTAAACATCACACCCGCTGCCTTTGCCGCCACCATTTTCTGGACAACCACAGCCATTTGGACTTCGCTTTCATTGAACTTATTTTTGGAACGGTAAGAAACCGCCCGTTCGTTATATAAAGACGCAAAGCAGTCGGTCACCGCCTTTTTTACCGCTTCAAAGCCGGAAACGTTCAAATAGGTGTCCTGCTGGCCGGCGAAGGAAGCGTCCGGCAAATCCTCAGCCGTGGCGGACGAACGTACGGCCACGGAAACATGGTCCCCCATGTCCGTATATGCGGATCGGATCAGTTCCGAGGCTTCGGCAGGCAGGGTCAGTCCGGCGACTGCCTGTTTCACATTATCCTGGGCTTCATTTACGGCAGGAAGGATATACTTCCTGAAAAATTCTGTTGTGATGATAAAGCCGTCGGGTACGTTCGCCGTGGACAGCCGGGATAGCCTTGCAAGACTGGCGCCCTTGCCTCCTGACAGCCCAAGCGAAGCAGCTTCCTTATCGTATATTTTCAGTATATACATCACAGATATTCCTCCTTATACAGATTATTTTTCAGCATATGCATGGTTTTTTCCAATTCTTCGGTTACTTTGCCCAAATCGCACTGCTCATCGGACATTTCGTGGGCGTACCCTTCCGCCATGAGGAATATCAAGCGCATAATTACGTCGATATCCACGCCTTCTTTGAATTTTTCCGCGTCTTCCTCTTTCACCACCAGGTCATACGAAAACCGCTGTGCATCCGGCATGATCTTTTTTGTGATATCCGCAACCGTACGGTCGGTTTCCTCAAACATGCTGATGATAAATTTCAAAATATGAGGGTACTTTTCCAGTATGCCCATTTTCATTTTAGAAGCTACAAGGATGCGTTCAAATAAATCGTCATATGCATCAATTTCATTGCGCTTGTAAGCGTCAAGCATAACGTTTCTTACATATTCCGACAGGTATAAATACAGATCCTTTTTTGTGCCGAAATAATGAAACAGCATGGGCTTGGATACCCCGCTGCCTTGCGCAATGTCGCTCATGGATGCCTTCTTGTATCCATGTCTGCCAAAACACTTTAATGCCGCCTCAATAATGAGCAGCTGCTTTTCTTCCGGAAGTTCTTTGAATTTTTCCATCTTTTCACCTTCTATGATTATTGTTGACCGATTCGGTTTATGGCTTGAGTATAACACGATGAACCGAATCGGTCAATGGTAATAAAAAGAAAAAAGAACACGCAAAATGCTGTCAGGCATTTCACATGTTCCTTTATGCAGTTCCTTAAAGGCTGCTTTTATTTCTTTTAATCACCTTAAGTCTGGTGAACTCTTCCCTGTCTTTTTCCTCCAGGGAGTTGGT
Organism: Clostridium sp. Marseille-P2415; assembly: GCF_900155545.1. Lineage (GTDB taxonomy): Bacteria > Bacillota > Clostridia > Lachnospirales > Lachnospiraceae > Lacrimispora. The sequence continues at coordinate 3,530,694 of NZ_LT732526.1, read as the reverse complement.
GATATTTTTTGTCAGGGTCTCATAACGGGGAATGGTGATGTTCTTTAAGGCATTGGCCCGTTTCTGGGTCCTTTTAATGCTGTTTGCCAGACGGTAAGCGGAATTTTCCACCATGGAAAGCTTAACTGTCAGTTTCTTTACCTTTTCGAACTGGTAACGGGCTTCATCCAGGGATTCTCTGGTGCTGTAATAAGCATAAGTTAAGTTTAAAGGCATTTCATCGTGCTCCACCAGCGGGATCTCCGTTCCCATGATGCTTCGGGTCTTAATGCGCACCGAATCGTCCACAGGGACTGCCATGGCTATGTCCTGCACATAGTTGATGCCTAATTCGATGTTGGCTTTTTGCAGGGCCTTGTAGGCGGAAGTAAAGGTCACGTCAATTTCCGACTGGATGCCTTTGGCCTCATCGATCAGGCTCATCAGTTCCTTGATCAGAATATTCCGCTTTTTATCCATCAGTTCATAACCCTGTCTGGCTAAGGCCAGAGAGTTTTTCGCAAGGATTAAATTCCCCTTGGTGGGAAATGTATTGGGATTCATGGATATCCCTCCTATTCTTCCGGATCGTCAAGGGTGGTTGGTTTGTAGTACTGGTCTAAGACCTTGGTATCGATACGGTCCAGCTCGGCTCTCGGGAGAAGACCTAAAAGTTCCCAGCCAATGGTCAGTGTTTCAATGATATTCCGGTTGGCATGGTTTCCCTGTCCCACAAAGCGGTTCTCAAATTCCTTGCCGAATACCAGATATTTTTTATCAATGGGGGACAGCTCATCTTCCCCGATAACAGAAGCCAGGGCTCTTGCATCGCCTACCTTGGCGTAGCAGGAGAAAAGCTGGTTTGCCACACCCTGATGGTCTGCTCTTGTGAAGCCTTCTCCAATTCCGTCCTTCATCAGACGGCTCAGGGAAGGAAGTACATTGATGGGCGGATAAACCGACTGGCCGTATAAGCTTCGGTCCAGAACGATCTGCCCTTCCGTAATATATCCCGTAAGGTCGGGGATGGGGTGGGTGATGTCATCGTTCGGCATGGTCAGGATGGGAATCTGGGTCACAGAGCCGTGGCGGTCTTTTACGATACCGGCCCGCTCATAGATGGAAGCCAGCTCGCTGTATAAATAGCCGGGATAGCCCTTTCTGGAAGGAATCTCCCCCTTGGACGAGGAAACCTCGCGGAGAGCCTCCGCATAAGCGGTCATATCGGTCAAAATGACCAGAATGTGCATGCCCTTTTCAAAGGCCAGGTATTCTGCCAGGGTCAGTGCCACCTTCGGCGTGATAAGCCGTTCCACCACCGGATCGTTTGCCAGGTTGATGAACATGGCTACGTGGTCGGAAACCCCGCTTTCCTCAAAGGTGCGGCGGAAGAAATCAGCCACATCGTATTTAACGCCCATGGCTGCAAACACCACTGCAAATTTTTCGCTGGATTCGGCGTCATCCCCTAAGGAAGCCTGCTGTACGATCTGGGCTGCCAGCTCGTCATGAGGAAGACCGTTGCCTGAGAAAATGGGGAGCTTCTGGCCGCGGATCAGTGTCATCAGTCCGTCGATGGCTGAGATCCCGGTACGGATATAATCCCTGGGATATTCACGGGTGACCGGATTTAACGGCTTTCCGTTGATGTCCAGGAAGATATCGGAGTTGATGTCCCCCAATCCGTCTATGGGCTCCCCGATGCCGTTAAAGGTACGTCCTAACATGTCTTCGGATACGGAAAGTTCCATAGGGTGTCCGGTGAGCCGGGTGTGGACATTTCTTAAGGCCAGCCCGTCGGTTCCCTCAAATACCTGAATGATGGCCTTATCTTCATAGACTTCGATGATACGTCCCAGCTTCTTTGTCTTTCCCTCTACGGTCATTTCCACAATTTCATCGAAAGCAGCATTCTGGACGCCTTCCAAAACGACCATGGGGCCGTTGATCGCGCTTAGTCCTAAATATTCGATTGCCATAGTCTGCCTCCTTCTTATGCGTTTCGCTCGATGACTGAATCGTAGAAAGCATCGATCTGCTTTTTGTAGTCATCGAACATATCCAGTCTGTCGTTGGGTACATCGTATTTGATGGAAATGATTTTATCAAAGACCGGGTCCTCTTTTAATACGGACATGGGCATTCCCATGGATACGAGAGACCGGGATTTTTTGTATAGATAAAGAATCAGATCCATCATCTTAAACTGTTTTTCCATTGGGACACAGGTATCTTCCTTATGGAATGCATTCTGCTGTAAAAATCCGATCCGGATCACCTTGGAGATCTCCAGTATGAGCTTCTGGTCATCGGGAAGCATATCTCCGCCGATCAGTTTAACGATCTCCATTAAGCTGCTTTCCTGGGTCAGCAGAAAGACCATGCGGTTTCTGTAATCCACGAATTTCTTATCCACGTTTTCCACGTACCAGGGAGCTAAATCGGTTAAATATTCGGAATAGCTGCTGAGCCAGTGGATGGCCGGGAAATGGCGTTCGTTTGCCAGGTTGCGGTCCAGTCCCCAGAAGCAGCGCACAAAACGCTTGGTATTCTGGGTCACGGGCTCGGAGAAGTCACCTCCCTGGGGAGATACGGCGCCGATGATGGTGACAGAACCTTCGGTTCCGTTCATGTTCTGCATCATTCCGGCCCTCTCATAGAAGGCGGATAAGCGGGAAGCTAAGTAAGCCGGGAAGCCTTCCTCAGCCGGCATTTCTTCGAGACGTCCGGATAACTCTCTTAAGGCCTCGGCCCAGCGGGAGGTGGAGTCCGCCATGATAGCCACATGATACCCCATATCCCGGTAGTATTCCGCCAGGGTGAGTCCGGAGTAGAGGCTGGCTTCACGGGCGGCAACGGGCATATTGGAGGTATTGGCGATCAGTGTGGTGCGGTCCATCAATGGATTTCCGGAACGGGGATCGATCAGCTCGGAGAATTCCTCAAGCACCTGCGTCATCTCATTGCCACGTTCGCCGCAGCCGATGTAGATGATGATATCCGCATCGGACCATTTGGCTATCTGGTGCTGGGTCATGGTCTTGCCCGTGCCGAAGCCGCCGGGGATACAGGCGGTGCCGCCTTTTGCAAGAGGGAACAGGGTATCAATGATCCTCTGTCCGGTGACAAGAGGCTTGGATGCCGGGTATCTCTTTAATATAGGTCTCGGAATGCGGATGGGCCATTTCTGGGTCATGGTGATCTTCTTTTCGGAGCCGTCTGACAGCTGGAGTGTTAACAGGGGATCGGATATGGTGTAAGAACCATCCTCCACTACATCTAAAACATAACCTTCCATATCCGGCGGAATCATGACCTTATGGACAATGGCAGGCGTTTCGGGAACCTCCGCAATAATGGCTCCGGGGAACAGATGGTCTCCCTTTTTTACTGTCATATGGGTCTTCCAGAGCTTCGCATTATCAAGGGAATCCACATGAATGCCCCGGTCAATATATGCTCCTCCGGTCTTTGCGATCTCGCTTAAAGGGCGTTCGATCCCGTCAAAGATGTTATTTAAAATACCGGGAGCCAGGGTGACAGATACGGGGAAACCGGTGGAAGTGACGGTTTCTCCCGGCTTTAAGCTACTGGTTTCCTCATATACCTGGACAATGGTGCGGCGGTCCGTAAGACCGATGATCTCACCGACTAAATGATCCTTGCCGACGTAGACCATTTCATTCATTCTGAATCCGGAATCGCCCTTTAAATAAATGACAGGGCCGTTAATGCCGGAAATGGTGCCTGTATTAGTCATTAGCCGTACCTCCCAACAAATCCTTTACATCAAAGCGGAATTCATGTTTCGCTTCCGCCAGCTTGGTTTGAAATGAATTATCAATTAAAATATGCCTGGAAGGGATGACTGCCCGGGTTCCTCCCATAAATGAGTATTCGCTCACCCGGATGTCGGCGCTGTTATGAAGCGCCAGCTTATTGATCTTTTCCTCATCTGCAGGATCGATGTAGATGGTGATAAACTCTTTACCGGCCAGCTCTTTGGCCTCCTGTATCTGCTTTTCCAAAAGCTTTGTGTATTCCGGGGTTTCCATGAACCCCGCCAGTTTATCCTTAAGCTCCACAAACAGCTTATCTTTGAGTTCATCCTGTTTTTTTCCAAACTCCCGTTTCATGCTGATCTGTTCCAGAGAGAGTCTTTTGTTGATCTCCCGTTCGATCCGCTCGCTTTCCATGGCCACCTGCTGTCCGGCCCGGCGTTTCGCATCTTCCTGATGTTCGGTAAAGGTCTTTTCCAGGGCAGCGGTATATTCATCAAGCATCTTTGCACTGCGGGTTCTGGCATCTTCCATACAAAAATCCAGGAAATGCTGTAATTTTTCCTCAGTTGTCAAGATGACCACCTCTTTCTTATAGTTTTAATCCGATCGCTTCGTTTACATAATCGGTGATAAAGTTCGGCTTGCGGCCGGTACCATGGCGGTCAGGGATTTCCACAATTAATGGGAGCTTGCGGTTTAGCTTCACATCATTGATGATGTCCGGAAACTCTCTTCCGAATTTTTCCGTTAGAAGTATGATCCCGATCTCCTTATCGGCCAGGACTTTATCCAGTTCATGTTTCAGCTCAGCCTTTTCATGGACGACAGCGCCTTCCACCCCGGCTAACCTCATGCCGGTCCAGGTATCCACGTTGTCGCTGATCAAATACATTTTCATCGGTTACAGCTTGCCTAAGATCATGAAAGAAATGATCAGACCATACAGACATACACCTTCGGCAAGACCTACGAAGATCAATGATTTACCGAGAATGGAGCTATCCTCGCTGATGGCGCCGAGAGCAGCGCTGGCAGCTGCGGAAACGGCGATACCGCCGCCGATGCAGGCAAGGCCAGTGGAAAGAGCGGCAGCCAGATAGCCCATGCCGGCAATGTTTCCTGCTCCGGCAGTTGCTGTTTCCGCAGCCGCAGCATTGCCGTTAAATAGAAAGATACCGGAAACGATCAGGGTTCCGAAGAACAAAAATGTGTTGATGCCGAGAGCAGTCTTATAACGTCCCTTTGTTTTTTCGCCCATGGCGAATGCTCCGAATGGTACGGCGATGCTTAAGATCAATGCGATTGCAAATGTGATTTTAACTAAATTAGACATAATGTTACCTCCGTTTTGGTTTTTAATTTTTCTTTCCGTAAGGTTTAAATGCACGGCCGGTTCCGCGGTAGAAACGGCTGAATAATTCGTAATATTCCAGACGAAGTACCTGGATCCCTACAATAAGTCCTTCCATGCCGCAGACAAAAAAATTCCCAAGAATCACAACCAACCAGTTGGGATTTCCTGCTTCTGCGCCGGATAACATGAGCACTACTTCCATCATGGCCGCGTGGCTGACCGCAAAAGCGCCTACACGGACAAAGGAGAGGGTGTTGGAGAAGTAGCTTAATAATACTTCAAACAGTTCGAAAAAACCCTGAATCACAAACATGCCCTTACCTTCCGGCATGATCCGGGCCTTCTTTTCCACCAGGTTGGTGAGCGGCTCCTTAAAGAACATGATGAGCAGCGGGATGCCGAACATAATAACAAGCAGTATGGATGCCGGAATCGGGTTCTTTGTCATGTAGAGGACTATGGTGAGCACAAGGCTGGCGTAAAAGACAAGTCCTGCCACGCCGTTTGTATCGAACAGGGTCCTTTCCGGATCATGGGAGCGGATGCTGTTTAGGATGTTTAGGACCATGGTTAACAGGATAATCCCCATACCGATGGAAACCGCTACGATGAACACCGTATTCAGCCTTCCGATAAAGGGCAGGCTGGTCATGTGCTCCATGGGGCGGAGCCAGACCGCGTCTATCACATCTTCAAATCCGAAAATACTGCCGAACAGGAAACCGAATATGGTAGAGAAGAATCCGCAGCAGGATACAATGGCTGCCAGATTCATCTTTTTGAGCCGGTAAAGGAGGTACCCGCCAAACAAAAGGCAGAGGCCCTGTCCAACGTCCCCGAACATAAACCCAAACAGGAAGGAATAGGTGATTCCGATTAAAATAGTTGGGTCGATCTCATTGTAGGCGGGAAGGCCGTACATCCGTATGAACATCTCAAACGGTTTGAAAAGCCCGGGATTGTGAAGCTTGGTAGGGGGCTTGCTCATAATATTGCTGTGGTCATCCTCCACGATGCAGAAGGTTTTTTTGTCATCCGCTATTTCTTTCTGGAAGGCAGCTGCATCCCGGTTGCTCATCCAGCCGCAGAGAATGTAGAAGGTATTGATGTTCTGCTTGGTACAGGCGGCCAGCTTTCGGACATTGAAGTTGGTTGAGAAGGTCTCCAGCCGGTTTAAGGCAGCCAGTAAATCATTCTGCCTGGAGGCCAGCATCTGGGACATCTGTTTATGAAGGCTGTTTAAGTCTGTCTGCAGAGCGCTTATGTTATCCTCCAGAGAATGGATGGCATCTAACGGTGTGCCTTCATATTCATCAGGTAAGAAGAAACGTTCAAAGTGCATGGAGGAGTAAATCGCGTCGATCTGGTTTGATATGGTTTCAGGAACAAAGTAAACCACCCAGACATATTCGTTATCCTCCCGGCATTTATACAGGACGGTATCAATGGTATCATAGACATAACTTTCAAATTTGTTGTAATATTCATGGGAAATGCGTCCAAATCGGAATTTAATGTACTTAAATTGAAGGATGGAGCTTAAATCATAATTAAGTCCGGTAAAAGGAATGATCCGGTCTAAGGATTCCTGAAGGGAATTCTGCTTAGCCAGAATGTTTTCCTCCCTTGCCGTGAGCTCCTTTACCTGTTCATCAATCTCTGTGATCATTCTTGCTGCCTGTTCTATGGAAACCTGCCGCCTGGTGCTGTCCGGACTTCCGGGCGGAAGTAATTGTGCAAGCTCTATGGCTCGCTGGTATGTCTCTTTGTATGGATTGGTTTCAATATAAGGCCTTAAGTCTTTCACCGTTTTTAATTCCGACAGCGCGTTTTCCAAATGGATCTCATACTTGGATAAATAGGTGTCAATGACCCGGTCAATGTCTTCCCTGGGTCCGGTGATACTTAAGAATTTCATCTTTTCTATCACGGAAAAGCAACCCCCTTTACTGTTTTACCACATAGGAGATGATTTCATCCGGGCTTACGCGGTACCGGATGCTCTCTATGAGGGTGATAATCTTCTGAATTTCCTCCTCTTTAAAATAAAGATAGGAGTTTAGTGTGGCAATGGAGTAAGGATTCTGCTGACTGGTGGAACGGTAAATCTTATTTAACACGTCCTGGGTCAGTTGTTCCAAGTCCGACTTGTCTGCGGCTTCCAAATCCTCCATCCGTCCGTAGTAAGTGGTTCTTAGAACGGTATAGAATTCATCCAGTGTGGCTGCCTCCGCCATTTTAGTCACCTGCTCCTTATTCAGATGATAATTGATGGGAATAAGAAGGGAATAAATGTCTGCCGGCTGCAGATGATAATATTTCTTGGAACGGTAGATCCACTGGATGTTCAGCAGATCCAGCTTGCTGCCAAAGCAGCGGGAAAGAAGTTCCTGTTCTTTCCGGCCTAGATATTTACCCATGACCTTCCAAATGCTTTTAAAGTACAGAAGGTCCAAGTGAACCTCATAATCAAACAAGGCAGGCTGGTCCCCATCATCTAAGTGGGACAGCAGGTCATAGTAGACCGATCCCTCCAGGTTAGCGATAAACTCATGAAGATCCCCGGAAGATGATAATTTTAACAGATCCAGCCGGGAATGTTTCTCAAAAAATTCCTGGAATACGGAAAGATCGATGTCCAGCCGGTTACGTCCCATTGCGTTGCGGAAGCATTTTTTCAGGATATCGATTTCAAAGTGCATAAAATATAAATCAAGGAATTTACGCTGGGTCAAATTGGCGAACCGGTAGAGTTTTGCAAAATCCTCATACAGGGAAAGGATCAGCCGCTGCTCGATCGCTCCCCGGTGAAGCTCCACCCCCTCTAAGTTGGCGAACAGCCCTTCATAAGCAGGAAGGCGCCGTAAATATTCCACTGCATCAGAAACGGTTTCAAGCGCTGCCATTTCGCGAAACTGGCTGTCGGTGACCAGATGGCTCTCCATGGCCCTTACCTTGGTTGTAATGCCGCTGTAGGATAGCAGGTCTCCCATAGGATCACTCCTTTATCATAGTATGAAATAAATCCTCTGCATATTGGGTATGATGTTCTTCATAACGTTTTTCCATGGTTTCGAGGACTTTTTTCGAATCACTCCGTTGTTTCTCCAGACGGTTATTCATGTTGATTTCCATGCTGGCCCGCAGTTCTTCAATTTTTTTATTTGTTTCCGCTTCCAACTGCGCATCAAATGCGGCAGTCCGTTCTTCCATCTCTTTGGCAAATGCCTTTTTACGCTCGTTGGCGTTATCCATGATGGAAGTTGCAGCCGATTCAATCTCGGATATTTTCTCAATCACAGTATCCACATTGTGCCCTCCCTTTCTGATCGTTAAATATATAGCGTAGTTCTAACTTACAATCATACTACAAATTTAAAAAAATGCCATAGGATGTTAGGAAAAATCGACAATATTAATGGAATTTTATCATAAATATAAGTTACACCGTTCGGACTGAGGTTATGCATGAACATAAGAAAAAGCGAAGAGCAGAGGATCATTTCCTCTGGATTCTTCGCTTTTAAAAACAATGGAAAGGAACAGTTTTTTTACTGTATTACTGGCGGGCGGATGCCCCGCTTTCTGCAGCAGTGGAGGTTTCACTGGTTTCGTCCGTGCCGCTGCCGGACTCTGCTTCTGATATGGTCAGAAATTCAGTGGCTATGTAAGCCTGTTTTCCTTCAAACATAATGACTGTCCATTTATCATCATAGGTTTCCACGTACTCCACTACCGTACCGGAAGCAAGACTTCCAAGCTTGGTACCATTGGTTGATGGCTCCGAACGCACATTAAGCTTGCTCTTGGTGGTGTAAATCTTTGGAGCTTCTGTCTCGGGCTCCGTTGGTTCTGTCGTTGCTTCGGTGGTCGGCATGACCTCGGTCGTCGCTTCGGTCGATATTTCAGGTGCCGTGGTTTCTTTTTTATCATTTTTTCCAGGTATCAGTTTTACAATTATCAGGATAAGCACAAGAAGGACCAGGAAAATCAAAGCCGGTTTTAACAGGCCATATGCATCAAAGCCTCTCTTCTTGGAACGCCTCCTGCTTCTGCTGCGGGACGAGGGTCTCTGGCCGTTTCCGGAAGTATTTCTCTGAGGAGATCTCTGGCTGGGCCTTGCCCCGGAAGGTCTTGTTCCGCTGTTTCTTGCCGGACCTGGCCGTTCGCCGGATCTGACGGGTGCAGTCCTTGCACCGCCGTTTCTTTGAGAACCGGTTCTCTGGGACTCGCTCCTTGGAGCGCCGCTTCGTGCGGGGATACTCCTGGAAGTAACGGATGCGGCCTTAACGCCTGTGGAGCGCTGTGGGGAAGAGGCTGTACGATGTTTTCCTCCGCCTATAGAGTTTGCAAAGGCATTGACTTCTTTGGACAGAAGCTGGAAGGCTTCGTTTGCATCATAGGGACTGTCATCTCCTTCGTGAACCGCTTTGTTTCCCAGCACACGGATTCTGTGGTAGTGGTCTCTGGCAGTCTGGGAAATAAAGTGCCCTTCAAATAACTGGTCAATGCTGTCGGCCAGATCGCCTTCTACGATCAGTGCCTTTTCTCCCAGATAATTTACCATATATTCCAGAGTCTGCCGGGCTTTGATCATGGCCATATTATACTGTTTCTGAGCCATGAGATTTCCGGCTTCACTTAGATTCTGCTGGATTCTGATCCAGAAACTGTTGTCTGTAGTTCCCATATATTTCCTCCTTTGCAAAACGGTTGTATGCCAATATACAGACATTATACTAGATTATTGGAAATTGCGCACCTGTTATTTTGTAGAATTTTGTTTTGTAAGAGAAAAGTAAAAAACAGCAAACTTGCGTTCTGCGCGCTATCTATGATACAATCTACCTGCAATATCATACCACGGTTATCTTAAAAAAGATTAAATGATCTGGAGGAATTTAAATATGAGGTTACGTCACATACCAGGCTCGGAAGAGGAAATCGCGGGAAGCCCATATGTGGTCCAGAACCCTTCTGAAAAAAGGGGCCGCTGGAAGGAAGTGTTTGGCAATGAAAATCCTATAGAAATAGAAGTTGGCATGGGAAAGGGGCGTTTCATCATGGAGCTTGCCTCCCTTCACCCGGAAATAAATTATGTTGGAATCGAAAGGTATCCCAGTGTGCTGTTACGCGGGCTTCAGAAGCGTGCTCAGCTGGAGCTTGATAATATCTATTTCATGTGTGTGGATGCAAAAAATCTGGCTGAGATATTTGAGCCGGGGGAGGTTCAGAAGATCTATTTAAACTTTTCCGATCCCTGGCCCAAGGACCGTCACGCAAAGCGCAGGCTCACATCAGAGGAATTTATGGCGGTTTATGACCGGATCTTAAAGCCTGACGGTGTAGTGGAGTTTAAAACCGACAACAAAGGCCTTTTTGATTACTCCCTGGAAGCAGTTCCCGGAGCTTGCTGGGAGATAAAGGAATATACGTATGACCTTCATCACAGTGAGATGGGAGAAGGGAACGTGATGACAGAGTACGAGGAGAAGTTTTCCTCTCAGGGGAACCCCATATATAAACTTGTAGCGGGCAGAAGGTAATTCAAATTTTTTTACCGGCGTTAAGGTTTTAATAACCGGAGCGCCGGTTTTGCATATAATAAAGCAAAAGTAGATGCGGGAGCAATGGCAATGGGCATGAAAGACAAGGTTACCAGCAAACTTCTCCAGACTACCAGCGATAAGACACAACTGAATAAGAGAATGCTGGGCTGGAATAAATCTTTTGTAGAAGTGAACAAAACATTAGGAGGAAATGCACAAAAAAATAAGAATAATAAATAAATTCGAAAATGTTGTAAATTATTTGTAAAAAAGGTGTTGACTTTTGTTGGATACAGATATATAATAACACACGTGCTCGAGACGAGAGCATAATGAAATGAACGAAAGACAAGCGCCTTTAGCTCAGTTGGTAGAGCAGTAGACTCTTAATCTATTTGTCCAGGGTTCGAGTCCCTGAAGGCGCACTAAAAAAGTACTGGTTTTGCAGACGGAGAGCTGCGGGGTCGGTGCTTTTCCTTTGTGTAGAAATAATGGTCGGAATCTATTTGTCCTTTGGGAAGGACTTAAGGGTAAAAAAAGTACTGTCTTTGACGACTGCGTCGGGGACAGTACTTCTTTTTGTTTTTGGAAATATTATTTTACATATTTATTTCATTATAAATATAATGAGCAGTTGAAAATTTAGCTTAATTCTGAGTTTAAGGGAATTGTCAATCAGTGGTTATCGTTTAAGCATTCCCAACAATAAACGGGGCTTCCTTCTTTCGGTTCAAAAGGCACCTTAGTATCTACTCCACAAGAAGAACATTTAACATTATAATATTCTCTTGATGCACGAATGGCATTTTTACGAACCATTCGACAATTTTTGCATCGTTTAGGTACACGTAAACCTTGTTGAGCATAGAAATTCTGTTCGCCTGCCGAAAATATAAATTCGCTACCGCACTCTATACACTTTGAAGAAATATCCGCTTGACATAGCGGTTGCGAGTTTTCTAGTGTTTCATTGCCACTAGCGTAAATGTTAAACTGTTTGTCTTTTCTCCCACTTATAGACAATTCAACATTTAATGATGGATGAATAATCATTTTCCAAGGTGAATCAATCAATAAAGAATACTTCTCCTTATATTCCCATTGAGTTGCAGTATCTTTATTCAAATAATTCCCAATAAAGCCAATCCTATATAAATCATTAAGTACCGTAACCAGCTTCTCGGTTAAGAAGGTATTGGGAAACAGTTTACCTATTCTTTCATTGATTTCATCATATGAAAATGTAGTTTTATATCCTCGAAAACACTGAACAATACAATCTATTTCCTCTGCAGTATAGAGTGCACGCATCTCTTCTTGCACTTCTACCAAGCATTGTTTAGAGTAGACGTGCATGAATGTTTCAAATGCATTTTGATTAAACGAGTGAAATTTTTTTGAATTTTTAGATTGGGCTGCAAGAATTAATCGTACTATATCTCGAGGTCTGTACCACGTATTATCAAGAATATATGTACATATATGTGTATTGTAAACTTGTGGCACAAACCATCTTTTTATAAGCTCGTGCTGCGTCGAATCGACAATACCAGCTTTTTCTTCAGCCATTTCTATCCGTCTTAATAGTATACTAATAATTGGGTGCTTAAACGAGTTTGTATTCGTATATTCCCAAGTAAGCCGCTTATCATATCCTTGCATAATTTTGTGTAACTGGTTGGATTGTACAAAACGATTTATTGAATTAAGTATCTCCAATCGAACAGAACAAATAAATTTTGTTCTTTCACGAAAAGTGTCATTCATCCTCTTGGTGGTAAAAAGAAGGTCTCTAATCATTCGTAAGTCTCGATAGAATACATCACTGTCACTTCTGTAGGCTTCCAATTCATCAATAAAAATATAGTATGGTATATCCGTTCTTGTTGCGTTCAGAATAAGTTCATCCGCCTTTTGAATGATGTTAATGAAGTCGCCATAACTTGCCGTATTGTTAAAGTGAGGCTTGGATAAATCCAAAGGTTCAATACCGATACTTGGCTCTACGGTTCCAAATTGAGGATTGGTAGTTGCTGAGAATGAAATTTTAGCTGGAATACGCATTTTCCCACCATAGATAGTCTTGTCAATTTTTGATATTTCACGGCAGAATTTAGTCCAGTCGTCATCGTCTATGAAAAGGTTATTATTAAAACTATTATTATCATCAATAATTTTCTGATAAAATTGCCATCTCCAAATGTACGTAAAGTCACACTCTAATTCTTTACCAGATGCAGCTATAGATGCATCGACAGCGATTGGCGTTGAGATAGCCCGGGATATTGTATTTAGTTTTGCTCTATCTACCTGCGAGTATCCGCTTTCAAAAAAAACAAAGGATGAGCACGCTGCATTATCTAATGTCCTAACATAGTTTTCAAGAAAGTGTAGTAACGCCGTTTTTCCTGTTCCCTTATCACCCATCACAAAATATGGAGAACCGTATTTTGTGATGGCTATTTCCTCAACGTCTATTCCTGTTGGTTCGATATAACTGTTAACAAACTCATCATATCCTTGCTCTTTTATTTCATCATTAGCATCTGGTTTTCCGGCGTAAATATCCCCAATTGTTAACAATTTTTTATCCTTTATCATAAATATCAACCTCCTAATTTTTATAAATACGTTTTGGACTATTACTTCTGATACTTATTCATATTTAAGATTATATCCACAATCAAACATAGTGCCAGTTTCCCATTATTGCTATTATATTAAGCTGATGCCAATGAATAATTCTGTATTAATTATATTATATATGGAAAATTTTACAAGTAAAAAAGTGTATCTCAACCAAGTTCCCGGCCGGAGAAGCTCCGGCTGATCGGGAAGACTGATTGAGATACTTTTATTTTATTTGACGGAAGAAAATTGCATCTAATTTATATACATCTGCATCCATCATGCGGTATTGGTTAGCCATTTTCACATAATCCCTGGTAGTGGTGTAATCACTATGACCGAGCATATCACGCAGAAATTCCAGGTTTCCACCGCCTACCAGATTAGAAACAGCAAACGTATGTCTTAATAAATGCGGATGCAGCCTTTCAACACCTGTCCATTTCCTTATCCTGAAAAAGAGCTGTTTCAATACATTATAGTTGATAGCTTCCGAGCCTTTTGTTTTAAGAATCAGTGCATCCATAGGTTTAACCTCTCGATAATCCAAATAACTGCGTAAGTATATTCGTAAATTCCAGGCCAGGGGAACAATACGGGACTTGTGATTCTTTGAATCTTCTATTAATATGTAATCTTTATCAAAGCAAATATCCTTTACCTTTAAACCAATGACTTCCTCACTTCTTAGACCGCCATCAAGCATAAGATGGATAATACATAAATTTCTAAGCCCCATTTCAGTTGAGTTTAAGAATACCTGATCGAGTGCCTGAACCTCATGACTGTATAAAGGGAGTTGTATCCGGGAATCGTTGGTAGGAAGCCGGGGTCTTTTAAAAGTAACTTCACAGTCCAGGTCATCACGAATATAGTTGAAAAATACTTTAACAGCTCTCGTATAAATTCTGATGGTAGAATTTTTTAGATTTCCTTTCTTTTCGTCCCCGATCTTAAACGGATGATGCTCATATTTGGGCTTAAATCTAAGGTGTTTTATATAGCTTTGTACGATATCAGGAGCCAGGCTATCCACCGGAATTTTGTCAATTGGTTTTTTAAACTCTGATTCCAAATACTCAAAGAAAAAGCTTAAGTTCTGCTCATAATATTTACAGGTACTATTATCACAATAAGATTCTTTTAACCCCATAAACTTTTCAAATGCCTTTTTAACTGTTATCTTATTCATTCGTAAAATCTCCTTGAAATTCATTTTTGCTCATGCTATTATGACTATAGACTTCACCAGTTGTTTTATCTATGATCGTGAGTTCAGACCTTGCAGTATATGTAAGGTTGCCCGGCAGTTCATCGGAGTTGAGCTGCTGGGCCTTTTTCGTTTTATACCGTAAAGCCTTCTCAACATCATTATCATTTAACGTACAAAGTGCATCTACAACATCTTGCATGATATCATCTTCATTCATACCCTTATTATAAAATCCTAACGTTACAATACTATTGATCGCCCGCCGTTTCACCAGATCAGCATTCAGATGGCGGCTATATTCCCGTACCAGCTTAAGCTGCTTCGGAGGAACATGTACATCTACCAGCTTACAGCTGCGCAGAGACTTCCAGAATCCGCACATTTCACGGCGGGATTTATTCACATCCCCTTCCGGTTCTACCATACGAAATACAAAGTTTGTCAGATAATCCATAATCAGTTTCCGATTGTCCAGGTAATCATAAATTCTTTTAGCAGTTAACTTTGACTTGTTATCTCGAAGCGGAAGCAGTACATAAGATTTTGAATGGCGGCGGCGTGTCTGATACTCCACATTCATAATCAGGTTTACTTTTGGTGTAAGACCGTCAACAAATTTCTGTAAGGTATCTTCCTCCATGGTCTGCTCCCCGGATAAGAGCCTGCGGCAGACTGACTTTGCATTTTCATCGGAGCCATGTTCCAGGTAGAAGGAAGCACGGGCCATATTAAGGTACTGCCAGCTTCGGCGCTTATAGCATTCTTCATAAACATGCAGATCATAGCGGTTAATTAATCCGTTGAACAGCCAGAAGTAAAAGAACCAGCCTTTATAACCCATTTCAACAACCTCTTTACTCTTCATGTAGATTCTAATAAAGACTTTATCCGTTCTCTTTCCCAGGGCAACATAATCAATCTCATAATCCTGACTACCTTTCTTCTCTGTATGGGTGACAGCATCGTTAAACCGATCTACACGCATCTTGTAAAAGTTTTCCAGGGAAAAGAAGCGTTCCGGATTACTTAGGTAATTGCTATGCCAGCAATAATCAATTCGGTTTTCCTGGGCATAGGCAATCTGTAAGCCAAAATGTTCGGCTAATGCCTGGACATATTCATAAGACCGTTCGAATGATTCATTGACCCCGTATATCCAAAGCATATAACTTCTGATCTGTACCACCAATTCACAAGTGACGGATACCGCCGAATCGGAAGATTTTGGAACTACAGGAGCTAAAAAGATATCAAACCATTCAGGGTATTCCAGGCAGACATTATACATTTTTGCAAAACTGAATGGTCTAAGGTTTAAGGAGAAGCCCGAACCAAAGTCAAGACGAAGAAAGTCGACGTTTACATTTTTTGAGAGCTTCCGATTCATTGCGTCAAAGTATTTTCGGAACTTCATGACATTCATATCCGAAGAATCGGCAGTAAAGTCATTTATAAATTTCACTGAATAATAAAACGTATCAATGTTATGTAGGAATTTAGACTTTTTAAAATCAAACCAGTATTTTTGGTCCTCACTATTCATTTCCCTACATATATCACAAGATTCTAAAAACCTTTTATCAAGCATATAAAACACCTCACTTTAATCAGTTAAAGTTTTTGGCGAAAGGGGTAGTTTCGCCAAATTTTAAAATTACTTTCGAGCCCTTGTATTTCCTAGAAAAAATACGAATTTTCCATGTATTTCCAGACCACGTTTTACAGGCACGTGGTAAGGGGCATTTGCGGTGTTGGCGAGGGCGCCCGGCGCGTTCAGGGGCCCCGGCTGCGCCACCCCTATCCGCCCTGGGCGCCCTCGTCAAACAACTTGTATGAATCATACATGCGATAGTACTTCTTGCGCCCGTAAAAAAATGAAACACCGCATTTTTCCTTGACCCCGTACCAGTATTCCACTGACACAAAAAGAGGATGCCCAAGGGAGAACAAGCCTAAGAAAAAACCGATCGTGCCGAAATTGTTAATTTTCCGGTGCCTGTATTCGTATTCGATCAGGCTGCGGATTTGACGGTCGATCAGACGGTCGAACTGGCTGACCAGTATAATATGATAGCCATATTTCCGGTGCTGGGTGAAAAAGCTGGCCCATTGCTGGCGGCTCCGGTCATTCCAGGAACGGCAGTTGAATATAAGCTGGCATTCATCTATAACCAGCCAGGTCTGACCTTCAATAATTTTCCCCCTCTTATCCCTGCGGTGACACAGCCGGGAAAAGTCCAGAAGCCAGTCAACCGATAATTCAAAGTTATCTTTACAAAAAAAGTACCCCCTTTTCTTTGCCTTTATCATGTCATAATTAATATCAAAGTTAGCAATGACATTTTTTCCATGATTCAGCTGGAAATAAATATCCTTTGCGACATGGTAAGACTTGCCGGAACCGGGAGTACCGGAATAGAAATAAATCATAATGCCTACCTCCTTGTATCTCATGATTCCTTCCAGCCTGTGCCGATCGGAAGCAGCCGGCGGTAAATTTGAGATACATCATTCAATCATTTTTACCCACCGGAGCGCCAGCTGTACCAAATAAAAAACTGCGATCGCTGTAACCCAAAGCTGGGTAATTGCGATAATTTGCGCCACAGGTACAAAATAATTCAGATAGCCTAAAAAAGGTATCTTATCAATCTGGTTTATAAATGACTGGAATGGGCTGTCAGGCAGAAAAAACACACAGGCATTGCCAAGCTTTATCAATATGTACCTTATCTTCTCCAGCATAAAATCACCCCTTAATAAGTCCCCTGGTAAGGACAATTAGACCAATGCAATAACCTACAAGTGTCGTTAACCTGATAACCATAACTAATGGCTGCCAGTCATCTGTAGACAAGTCTATAATAATGGATTCCTGAACTCCCAGGCTGCCAACTGTAAAAGGAATCTCCCAACGGGGTCTTAAGGATGTCTCGGAAAATAATTGAATACATGCAAACAAATCAAATGGGATGCAGAAAGGAAATTTATTAACAATATCAGAATTTATCTGCCACTTATTGGGATCCAAATCATCATCGTTCGAATTAAATAAATTAGCCAAAGCATCTACCATTTGTCCGGGCATAGCTTTTATGCCATTCAGGATATCAAGTAAATGCTGGGGAATCCCCTGAACAGCAGTAACAACGGATTGCATACCGTCTATAAGCGGTGTAAAGCGTTCCAGTATCTTGCCGGAAGCTTCATCAATGATCACTTCTATATTGCCGGGAATGGCCTTTATAGCCTTTAAAATATCGGACAGGGAACCGGGGATATTCTTGACAAATGCCTTTACATCATCAAGACTACTGCCTAGCTTTTTAATCGGACCTGTAATGTCAGGAAGCCATGGGAATTTCTCATTAGGTTCCTCTGGCTCTTCCTGATTCGATTTACCGCCATAAATGACCGTAAGAGTAGGAGCCAAGGCTTTTTCCCTTTCTTTAGCGGTAACTGCTTCCTTAATGCTTGTAAGCAATTCCAGAATTTCCGCTTCCGTACCCGGTATGGCGATCGTGCCGTCCGTTTCAATTTCCCGCCCCTGAATATCGGGAGCAGATTCCACGTCAGTTTCAAAAGCATAATCGCTATAATTATTGACAGTTTCCCCTATAACACCTGTAGATAAAAAAGTACCCATATCGTCTGCATTGTCATAAATTGGGAAAGGAAGTGTATCCAAAATTTCCAAATAGGTAGACAATGGAAGTTGAAGACCATATTTAGTATCAGTTACTTTCGAATAAACAACACCGTCACGATAAGCAATCGAAGAATATAAAAAATTACGAACACCATTTTTAATACCATAAAGACTTAAATTAAAGTAATTATAAGGTTTATAATTTTCATCATAACCAACGCTTGGCGTAATATAGCCGCCAAAACGTTCACAATTCGAAGCGATATAAATATCAAATTCGCCAGTAAGTGTAGGAATCGTAACAGAATAATCAGCAGGATCAAGCGGGGGATTAAGAGAGCTTAAATCAATGTTATTTTTGTAAGTAACGGAATCCTCAAAGGCAGGGGAAACAGCCCCATACTGAATCTTTTCGATTCCGGTTTCCGTACCATAACCTTTTTGAGTTTTCAGAAAATCCCGGATCATGCTGATCGCTTCTTTGCTAATGCTGACAACCTCACCGTAAGTCCACTTTGCACTGTCCTCAATCAGCTTGTTAAAGACAGTAACGTACCGCCCGTCAACCTTTACCCATTCCCCAAGAGCATCCACGAATCCTCCAAGCATTTCCCCGGCCATATGTACACCCAGGACAGAGAGAAGCAGATCAAAAATGAACTTTGCAGCCCCCGCAAGAACCGGAACAGCCGGAGCAACAGCGGCGGCCTGAGCTTCCTCCCGTGCCCTGATATAATCGGAAAATGGTGTCACCGTAAACATAAAGACCGCAAGAGTAAGAGCGAAAAGCCTTTTTAAACGTTTCATGATAAACTCCTTTCTTTGTATCTCAATTTGACTCACCGTCTGCCAGGAGCTGCTCCGATCAGGAACTTCATTGAGATACAATAAAAAATTGTACAAAAAAGGAAGGGCAGGGCATGCCCCTCCTAATTTGTCATGACACTGGTTCTTATTTTGCCACCTGGCGGAAAAATTTAATGCCGAATCTTACCGCCATGACTGCTCCGACAACAGCTAAAGCAATCGGGAGAGCTGCGGCAATCGTACCAAGCATGTCACTTTTTACACTGGTAAATGCAGTCGTCAGGGTTCCAGTGATATCAACAGCACCTTCCGCTGCATAAGCGGGAACGGCCGTAGCCATTGATACAGCAACCGGGAGAGCAACAAGTCCAATCCTGCGTGCATTTTCCTGAATTTTGTTAGTCATAAAATAACCTCCTTTAAGATTTTATCATTAACCCCAGTAGGGAGCTAATTACATAGAAAATTAGTTCAACAATCAGTTTTAATATCATTCCGATACAAATACCACCGGAACATACCGCTATGTATGTTTCAATCATGCCAGCGCCTCCTGCCTATCAGACAAACACCGATCAGAATACCTAAAAACAATAAAAGAACGATTGCAAAATCATGGTCAGGTGAAGCAGCGGAAGAGGTTTCTTCCCCATCTTCAAGGGTGTATGCTTCCGCTTCTGCTACCTCTAAATCAAAATCAGCTTCCGAAGATGTAGAAAGATTCATCAGCTCACCTTCTTATCCATCTTAGGTTCCTCTTTTGGTGCCTGTCCCCCGGCGTTTAGCTGACTGTCAGGTACCGGGACAATTTCCACGTCGGATATGTAGTCAAGGTCCATGATCTTAAGCACTGGCTTTCCATCACTGCCGATTGACATGGAAAACTCTGCGTCATACAGTGCGGGGGCCCTCTTGATCTTTGCCATCACTCCAAACTCACAGCTTGATTTCGCCGGGCGAGTTCCCTTGGTCCCGTTTACGTTATCCTCTGCAACCAGATTGGTATTAAAGTAATAGTTGACTGACGTACCGGCCACTCTCTGACCTCTTTCATCGGTCATATCATACTGACCGGCGTAAAGTAAAATAATCTGCATTCTCATAAATATACCTTCCTTTCATCTTAAACAGCCTTAAAAGGCCGTCCGCAATTAATATGACATATTTGTTATCCCTGTATGGTTAAAACCAAGGGAAAGTAACCTGAATTTGACGCGGTCTACAATGCTTATAGCCTAAATATTACCGCGCTACTGCAAGGTATTGGCCGAGCAATTTGGGCCCCCCGGCGTTGCCCCCAAATTGCCAAGCCGCCGTACCGGATACCCGATACGGAGCCGGGCGGGACGGTGATCAAGGAAAAACTGGGGAAATTGAATCAACCTGGCGAAGGCCGGGGAACTTACAAGCTTAGGCTCCGGAACTTTAAATGCCGTCCTTTGGCACCAGCGGCACGGCTGCGCCTTTGCCGGGCACCTGGCCGGACGGCGGGGGAGAGTGTCCGGCCTGTAGCCTGGGGCCGGGACTAAACCAAAACCCGGCCCGCAATGTATACAGCAGAACCTTAATTTTGAATCGTTTGGTTTAAAACCTTAATAATGCTTTCTTTTGCTTTTATAACACCTTCCGTCCCATAAATGGTATGGAAAACGATATCGTTAACAACCTGATCTGTACCAAAGTCATATAAAACATAGTGCCTGATGAAGCCTTTTAAAATATCTTCATCATTTAAATTCCCATGTGCCAGATCGAATAACCAAAGTTTCATTTCCTCCGTGTACCGTTCCATTGATGGACACCCCTTTCCATGTATCTCACTTACTGGAACTGGTTTGAGATACAGTATCAAACAATGCCGATCTTAGTATAAACGCTGTTACCATATGTCTTCTTTCCACGTTTGAATCGTTTGGTTTAAAGCCTTAATAATGCTTTCTCTTGCATTTATAACACCTCCCGTCCCAAACATGGTATGGAAAACAATATCGTTAATAACCTGGCTTACACCAAAGTCATACAAAACATAGTACTTGATGAAGCCTTTTAAAGTATTTTCATCATTTAAATTTCCACATGCCAGATTAAACAACCAGAGTTTCATTTCTTCCGTGTACCGTTCCACTGATGAATGCCTCCTTTCCATGTATCTCACTTGCTACAGCTGCAGCCTGGTTAATTAAGCTGTTATGAGATACAGAATTAAATGATATGGTGACTTCGGATATACGTTATATCAAAAGATAATGATCTCAATTCAGATGCTAATTCATCTAACCTTTTAGCAGTATCCTTAAGATATTTCTCCCGTTCGGAAATCTGCTTATTAAGCCGATCAAGTGTTTCATTTCTTTCTGGTTCGGTGTCTCTGGCATCCCGGATAATATTAACAAACTTCTGATTAAACCCTTCACCGGAATAATTGTTGATGTAATCGTAAACCTCTTCCGGAATCCTTACACTTTTTGCAACACTCATGCGGACACCTCCCGGAGCATTTCATGTTCCATTAGGTACTGAATGCTAAAATGTTCAATCAGGTAATCGGTGCCTTCTGATTCGTTTCGAAAGCAGATGATAGTATCGCCTAAGACGGGTGTAACAGTTACACGGATACAGTCACCAGTAACAGGATGCAGATATGACATCCAGTAGCAGGAACGATGATGACTAAAGTCGCATTTATGCACCAAGGGAAGATCGCTGTTAACTGCACTCATGAGCGCATACATCTTAGATTTGTTTAGATTGAGCCTATAACTCATTTGACCTCCTATCCGCGGCGGGTATAAGAGCCTGCCGCAAACACATCATTAATAAGTTACTGTGTTTACAGGAGCGACCAAAAATGTTAGAATAAGACTGCGACGTTTTATTGAAACATTTCTGGTGTTCCTGCACTGGAGCTCCATATTAGACATCCGTGAGGATGATAATATGGCCTTTTCCGTGAGGGGTGAAAAGGTATCACCCCTCACGCTTATAGTTATACTTCACAAATGACAACAAGTCAATGATATAATATAACAAATGACAATTTTTTGAGAGGAAAAATAATGACAATATGTGAACGTATTTTTGATATCATACAAGAAAAAAGGTTAAAAACATCGGAACTGGCTAAAAAACTAGAAATAAAGCAAAGTGTAATCTCTAACTGGAAAAAAAGAAATAGTAATCCTCCAATTGAATATTCTGTTGTAATATGTGAATTTTTGGGGATATCTTTAGAATATCTAATCACAGGTAAGGAGAAGCAAGAAGGACTAACAGAATATGAAGTGGAAATGCTAAAGCATTTCCGTCAGCTACCAGAGAAAATACAACTCCGCGAGCTTGGCCGTTTAGAATCTAAAGCAGAACAATATTCTTCGGGGAAATCATCAGAATCAAAGATTGGATAAAACATAAATAAAGAAATTGTATCTCAACTCAATTCCTGATCGGAGAAGCTCCGGGCAACCAGGGAAGCAAATTGAGATACAGAAGAGAGGGACTCCAAAAAGCGGAGCCCCTCTCTTTTTCGAAAATTGTAGACGAAACGTAAAAAAGGCAATATAATGTAAATGCTGTCGCAACTCTATACCCGACAGGGGAAGGAGGTGCAAAATGGATAGCATTTTAAACTTTTTAGTTTCGGTTATGGCAAGAGTAGTAGGATACTACATATGCAAATGGTTAGACCGAAACCGCAAAGACAGCTAGCCTAAAAAGAAACCCCAGAGACTGCCATCTCTGGGGTTTCGCTTTGTGCAAAATGGAACATCTTAAACTTTTTTGGATACCTTTATATTACACCCAAAAAATGAAGATGTCAACTGCTGGACAAAATGTATCTCAAAATTTTCGCAGCTGCCAGGATCCGTAAACAAAATTGAGATACAGCGAAAATAAGAAAGCCCAAGGCGTTTACCATGGACTTTCATAGCTGTTCCACCCTATTCCTACACAGCAGAAAGGATACTAATATTTTATATCCAAATGAATAACATGTCAACCATTCTTGCACCTCAAATCCCGCTCTGATCGTCGGCTGCAGCTCTGAAAATGAGATACAAAATACCTATATTCCTCTTAATCTATTTGTCCAGGGTTCGAGTCCCTGAAGGCATACTAAAAAAGTACTGGTTTTGCAGACGGAGAGCTGCGGGGTCGGTGCTTTTCCTTTGTCTGGATTTATGCAGGTTTGAGCGTGTTTGTTAAGTAAAATTTAAATTGGTTGGAAAGCGGATGCCGGCTGGGTGTCCGCTTTTTTCTTTTTAGAAAAAATGTGCCTTTGCAAATTCTTTTTAAATTTTTTTCTTTGGATATGTGCGTTATTCCTCCAATAAAATATACATGTCCTATTTGTTACATTATTAAGAATTGACTATGAACCTTTTTGCACTTTTCTTTTAAAAGTTGAATAATATAGTATAAGTAAAAAAATAAAAGGAGACAAGATGTCAATACAAAACGGTTCTTCTGAAAAAGAAGATAATGCAATGCTGAACAGAGGGTATCCAGTTCGAGATGAAGGTATATCAATTCAGGTTGATAAATATTTTGGCCGGCTGATGAATTTTATAGAAGAACGTAATTTGGAAGATATCAAGGAGGGAATTAAACAAAATTTACGGTACTGTCAGAAAAAAGATCGGCCAAATTATGATGCAATTGTTAATTATTATAACCATTACAGTAGCTTGTGGGGAGCGTATGATCCTGACAAAGGAATATATGATCTTGTGGAAAACCGTGCAGATGCATTAGTAAATCATAAAAAAGATTTTGAATGGTTGTATGGGCAGCTTAGCGATTATAGGTCTAAGAAGATTTTGTTAAACATCCTTTCATATTGGCTAAAGACGGATAAGACATTTACTGGAGATATTTGTGATAAGTGTTTTAATCAATATTTTGATTTTGATTTGATTCGTTGTGATCGCAATGAGGTTTTTGTAGACATTGGAGCTTATATAGGGGATACATTGATACAATATACGAATATGTTTGGCAAAGATTGTTATAAACGGATTTATTGTTACGAAATTGTACCGGCAAATGTACAATCTATTTATAAAAACGTGGAGACATTTAAACTAAAAAATGTAGTAGTGCGTGCGAAGGGTGTAAGTGATAAAAGCGGATTTATGTATTTAGAGCAGGACGGTATTTCCTCCGTCAATCAACTTGGGGAAAAGGGATCAATAAGGATTCCAACAGTTCCCATAGATGATGATATTGAAGGGGAAGTAACTTTTATTAAGATGGACATTGAGGGTGGAGAAGAAAGTGCATTATTAGGGTGTCGGAATAAGATAGCGAAGTATCATCCTAAGTTGGCATTGAGTTCTTACCATAATCATAAAGATCTATGGAAATTGGCACGTATCATTAGTGAAATTGATGCGTCTTATCGGTTTTATTTGCGATATTATGGGTATGCACTGGTTCCGACAGAATTTGTATTATATGCGTTGTAATGGCCGGCAGTTAGAAAAAAATAAAAAAATATATATCAAAAAATTTGGGGATTATATTTTTCGTTTTTCCCCAAATTTCCATTGCGTCTTCCTAAGTCCTGCTTTATGGCATCGGCCATTAAAATGATAGAACCGCGCACCTTGAATCCATCAGGTTTGCGCGGCTCTTTTTTGTTATAGCTTTGCGCAGCTTGCGGAACAGCGACTTAGAAAAAAAGCCTATTAAATTTATTACAGAAGAAGATTTGTGCATAATTGAGATACAAATTTTACTTGACATCTTTATTTGGATAGAATATGCTAAAGATAGCCAAGAAACTTAATATGTACATTACGCACAAAGCGAAACCCCGGAGAGGGCTAGTCTCCGGGGTTTCTTTTAGGTTAGTTGTCCTTATTGTCTCGGTCTAACCATTTGCGTATGTAATAGCCAACTACATCTTCAATGACCGTGAATTCGGTTATGACAGAATGAAGCCTTAGAGTCTCGTAAATTTTCTCTGCTTTTTCCCTGGGAGAGAAGGTATATCCGGGCTTTGCTAGGTGTCCGATTATGGGATAAACCGAGTTTCTGTACTTCCAGGCATTATTTTTTGTGTGGTATTTTACAATTAGCCCGGCTCTGTCCGGAGTGATATCCTGGAATGATTCCTGAGGGATACCTAAAAAATAACCTTGCCCCAGATCTACATTTAATTGAATCAGTGTCCTTAATTCGTCCTCGGTCTCAATTCCTTCAGCGATCAGCAGAATTCCGGCATTTTTACCGAAATCTACCATTGCCTTGCATAGCAATTGCTTTGTTTCATCCTTATCGATGTCCCGGACAAGGTTCATATCCAGTTTTATAAGATCCGGTCTGACGTTTGCAATGAAGTTGAGGCCGGAATAACCGGCGCCGACGTCATCGATCGCGATTCCATAATTCTGGTTTTTATAATGATGTATGGAACTTAAAAAAGTGTCTCTGTCGATTACGGCGACACGTTCCGTTATTTCAAATATGATGTTATCGGAATTCAGGCCATATTCCTTCAGCCTGCATTTTGTAAAACCTTTCCGAAATTTTTTATCGTGAATAATATTAGAATTCACGTTTAGAAAAAGCTTTTTTCTTCATCCAGGTATATGGAGTTTTCCAAAGCCTTTGTTCGGCATAATGTTTCCATTTTCAATAAATAAATGTTATCGGAGCAAGTAAAAAAGTACAAGCATAATATTGTAAAAATTATGTAATACTTAAATGATAGAAGACGATTAGAAAACCATCCTGCCAAGTCACTTTATCCGGACGGCAAAACAGGCTTCCTGCATCAGCATGAGATCCGCACTTCGATCCAGTGAATGACATCTTTTATCACTTCATCCTTGCAATATTCATAAAAGATCTCATGGAACAGCCCGTGCTCCGCCCGGAACTTTCCTGTTCAGAAACGGTTTTGTCCCATCAAATAAAGAAATCATTTCTCCCATAAACAAACCATCTTATATAATTTTGCTTTTTTCCTCATTGTGTCATAAAACTTTATTTTAATAGGAAGAAAAACATTAAAAATTAGAGAGTTTTAAGACGGAGCATTTGTGAGATTTGTGGGACTAAAGGAGGGATGCAGGCTGGAAGGTGTCTTTTTTTCCATCATTTTCATTATAATTTCATCAGCCTTAGGTAGTAATTACGGAGAAAATAAAAAACGGAAAATTATTTGTTGTAATTATTCACAAATTATAAGAATTTTTTTTGTTATAAAATCTGGAAAAATACTTTGAAAGCGGGGGACTTTACAAATGCTTTACAATTTCACTTAAAAAATTAATAATAAATTCAGAAAAATAACCACATAAATTGTTCCAAATGTTCAAACAATTGCAGACATTAATAAGACGTTACGATTCAGGCAAAGAGTTGACAATTAGAAAAGATAAAAGTATGATACACGGTATACCTAATATTAATTGTATTATTATGAGTACAATTTGATGAAACTGGTATGATATAAAGGAGAAAGACAGTCTCTTAAGAAAGGAAGTGAGCATTACGGAGGATTTAGCAGAGAAGTTAATGGAAGAACTGAACTGCGAAACGGTATTTACCATTCCCATATTTGGCGGCATTCCAATCGCTGAATCCGTAGTGGTAACATGGATTATCATGGCTGCACTGACTCTCCTTTCCATCGTCCTGGTAAGAAATTTAAAAGTTGAGAACCCTGGAAAGAAGCAGCTGGCGCTTGAGATGACAATCGGCGGAATTTACAATTTCTTTGAAGACCTGGTCGGAGAAGAAGGGAAGCGTTATATACCCTATCTGATCTCCGTGGCAATTTATATCGGAGTGGCCAATTTGATTGGCCTGGTGGGCTTCAAGCCGCCAACCAAGGATCTAAATGCCACCGCAGCGCTTGCTATTATGAGCATCCTGCTGATAGAATATTCAGGTTTTCACAAAAAAGGGGTCAAGGGATTTATAAAGGGCTTTGCGGAGCCGGTAGCGATCATTGCCCCGATCAATGTCCTGGAATTATTTATTAAACCGCTTTCCTTGTGCATGCGGCTTTTCGGTAATGTCCTTGGATCATTCGTAGTTATGGAATTAATCAAGCAATTGGCGGCGCCCATCATACCAATTCCGTTTACCTGTTATTTTGACATTTTTGACGGATTGATCCAGGCGTATGTATTTGTATTTTTAACAGCCCTCTTCATAAAAGAAGCAGTGGAGTAGACAAAAGTAAATCAAAAGGAGAGATTATTATGTTAACAGCTATTGGAGCAGGAATCGCAGTATTAACAGGTGTTGGAGCAGGTGTAGGTATCGGTCTGGCAACTTCCAAGGCAGTGGATGCCATTGCAAGACAGCCGGAGGCAGAAGGAAAAATCAGCAAATCTTTATTGTTAGGATGTGCACTTGCAGAGGCAACTGCCATCTACGGTTTCGTCATTGCCCTTCTCATCATCTTATTCCTCAAATAATGCATTCATTCGGGAATTACTTAGAAAAATTAGAAAGAAAGGCAGGCGGTACAGATGCTTAGACTGGATATGAACCTTGTATGGAATATCGTGAATCTCATCGTCCTGTATCTTCTGCTTAAACATTTCCTGATTAAGCCGGTTATGGGTGTGATGAATAAACGGCAGGTGATGATTGAGCAGAGCATTTCAAATGCCAGGAGTTCAGAGGGGCAGGCAACAGAGATTAAGAAGCAGTATGAAGAAAAGCTGGCAGCATCCTCTGAAGAAGGAGCAAAGCTCATTGAAGAAGCGAGAATCCAGGCCAGGGCTCAGTATGACAGGATCTTAAAGGATGCGGAAGAAAATGCAGGACGGGTGATCGTGGAAGCTCAGAAAAAAGCGGAAGCCGATCAGGAAAAGGCTATGCGTGAGGCAAAAGCGCAGATTGCCGGCTTAGTCATTGCAGCAGCAGCCAAGGTAGTTAATCAGGAAGCGAGTGTGAAGGCAAACCAGGCGCTTTACGATTCATTTTTAGCAGAAGCAGGTGATTCTCATGATGCAGGCAGCAATTAATTACGGGCAGGTGCTGTATGAACTATCCATTCCTGAGACGGTCATAGAGGAAGCGGCTCTGGCGCTAAGGACGGTGCCGGAGCTTAAACACGCTCTGAAAAACCCTGTCATAGCAAAAAGAGCCAAGCACCGGATCATTGACCGGGTATTTCCGGAAGAGATTCGAAACTTTCTTAAGGTTCTGGTGGACCGTCAGGATATGGGACTTGCAGAAGAAATCTTTGAGGCATGGCGCACCTATGCCTGCAGACAGCAGGGGATTCTGGAAGCTTCCCTGTACTATGTGACGGAGCCGGAGGAAGAACAGCTTAGTGAAATTAAGAACATGCTGTGCAGGAAATACCGGAAAAAGGATGTAAGGCTCCGCTTGATAGAAGACCCCGGTTTAATTGGTGGATTCATCATCCGCGTAGGAGATGTGGAGACTGACTGGAGTTTAAAGGGACGTCTGCGGCAATTAGAACAAAAAATAATGCGGAGGTGATAAAACGTGGCTTCCATCAATTCAGATGAAATTATTTCTATATTGAGAAGTGAGATTGAAGATTATGACGCACATGCCAGGGACCAGGAAGTGGGAACTGTCATCAGCGTAGGCGACGGCATCGTAACCGTTTATGGGATCGACCATGCGATGTACGGCGAAATCGTTATTTTTGATAATGGTGTAAAGGGCATGGTGCAGGATATCAGAAGAGAAGATATCGGCTGCATCCTGTTCGGACCGGAACGGGATATTAAGGAAGGCTGTAAGGTCACCAGAACAAAGCGGCGTGCAGGCATTCCGGTAGGCGATGCATTTATCGGAAGAGTTGTAAACGCTCTGGGCGCGCCGATTGACGGAAAAGGTGAAATCCCGTCGGATGATTACCGGCCCATTGAGAATGAAGCGCCGGGTATTATTGACCGAAAGAGCGTGACCGTTCCCATGGAAACCGGTATTCTTGCCATTGACTCCATGTTCCCCATTGGACGTGGACAGAGGGAGCTGATCATCGGCGACCGCCAGACCGGAAAGACTTCCATTGCCATTGACGCCATTTTAAATCAGAAGGGGAAAGATGTGGTATGCGTGTACGTAGCTGTGGGGCAGAAGGCGTCCACCGTTGCAAAACTGGTAAATACCCTGACACATTACGGAGCTATGGATTATACCATTGTCGTATCCTCTGCGGCCAGTGAGCCGGCACCTTTACAGTATATCGCTCCTTATTCCGGAACGGCGCTTGCGGAATATTTCATGTATAAGGGAAAAGATGTACTGATCGTATACGATGATTTATCAAAGCATGCAGTGGCCTACCGTGCCCTGTCCCTGCTTTTGGAACGCTCTCCGGGACGTGAGGCTTATCCGGGTGACGTATTCTATCTTCATTCCAGGCTGTTAGAGCGTTCCAGCCGGCTGCGTGAAGAATCAGGAGGCGGTTCCATTACGGCGCTGCCGATCATTGAAACCCAGGCGGGAGATGTATCTGCCTATATTCCAACCAACGTCATTTCCATCACAGACGGACAGATATTCCTGGAGAGTGACCTCTTTTTCGCAGGTATGAGGCCGGCTGTTAACGTTGGTCTGTCCGTATCCCGAGTCGGCGGTGCAGCCCAGACAAAAGCAATGAAAAAGGCTGCAGGAAGCCTCCGTATTGATCTGGCCCAGTGCCGGGAGATGGAGGTATTCACCCAGTTCAGCTCTGATCTGGATCCGGCTACCAAGGAACAGATCCTGTACGGAAAGGGACTGACTGAGCTGTTAAAACAGCCTTTAGGTCATCCATTAAGCCTTCATGCCCAGGTGATCAGCCTGGTGGCTGCCAATAACCGCCTGCTTTTGGATGTAAAGACCTCCAAAATCAAGGATTTCCAGAGAGAAATGCTGGTTTTCTTTGATGAGGTCCATCCGGAAATCGGTAAGGAAATTGAAGAAAGCAAGGTACTGTCTGACGAGCTGAAGCAGAAAATTCTTGATGCGGCGGCTGAATTTAAACAGAAACGGGTGTAAGATATGGCAAATGCGAGAGAGATACAAAGCAGGATGAACAGCATCAAAAGTACCATGAAGATAACCAATGCGATGTATACCATTTCCTCGTCAAAGCTTAAAAGGGCAAGAAAAGCCCTGACTGATACGGAGCCTTATTTTTATGCGCTGCAGAGAACCATTGCCAGGATCATAAGGCATACGCCCGACATTGACGACCCGTATCTGGATACCAGGCCAGAGATAAAGAAAGAGGACCGTAAGATCGGATACATCGTTGTAACGGCTGACAAGGGACTTGCGGGTGCTTATAATCATAACGTATTCAAGCTGGCCCAGGAGCAGATTGACAAGGGCGGTAACCCTATGCTGTTCGTAGTAGGAGAACTGGGGCAGCAGTATTTTACAAAAAAAGGCATACCGGTGGAGCAGGATTTCCGGTATACTGTGCAGAAGCCCAATATGAGCCGTGCCAGGATCATTGAAGAAAAAATCGTGGATTATTTCCTGTCCGGGAAACTTGACGAGGTGTATATGATTTACACCAGAATGGCCAATGCTATGAAGATGGAGGCTGAAATAGAACAGCTTCTTCCTATTCCGAAATGCCATGGGAGCCGGAGCGTTCCCATTAGCGTTCATCTGGAAGAGATCACCATGAAGCCGTCTCCCCAGGCTGTGATCGATGCGATCGTGCCCAATTATATAGCAGGT
Organism: Clostridium sp. Marseille-P2415; assembly: GCF_900155545.1. Taxonomy (GTDB): domain Bacteria; phylum Bacillota; class Clostridia; order Lachnospirales; family Lachnospiraceae; genus Lacrimispora. The sequence goes on along the minus strand of NZ_LT732526.1, from coordinate 3,500,051 downwards.
TTTATCTATGGCGGTCTGGTGGAGTCTTATTCCAGCGAACAGAATTCCAGAATGATGGCAATGCAGGCTGCGACAAAAAGTGCCCAGGAAATGCTTGACGAACTGGCTATTACCTATAACCGGGTCCGCCAGGCGGCCATCACCCAGGAGATTACCGAGGTGATCAGCGGAGCAAAGGCCCAGAAGAAAAAAAGGAAGAAAGCGTAATGGAAACGTATCTCCGATTAATGAAGAGAGGAGGAGTCCTCACGACTGTGAGTAACAGAATATGAATAAAGGAAAGATCGTACAGGTCCTGGGACCTGTAGTAGACGTTGAGTTTTTAGAAGGCGGTGACTTACCGAACATTAAGGACGCCCTTGAGGTGGACAATGACGGGAAGCGCTGCGTAATGGAAGTTGCCCAGCATATGGGGAACAATACAGTCCGCTGCATCATGCTGGCTTCCAGCGAAGGGCTGTGCAAGGATATGGAAGTGACCGCTACCGGGGAAGGCATCAAGGTCCCGGTAGGGGAACAGACGCTGGGACGTCTTTTTAATGTCCTTGGAGAGACCATTGACAACGGGGAAGCCTTAAAGGGCGGACCGGAATGGGTCATTCACAGAGATCCGCCGGCTTTTGAGGAACAGAGCCCGGTCGCGGAAATCCTGGAAACAGGAATTAAGGTGATTGACCTTTTGGCTCCTTATGCAAAGGGAGGAAAGATCGGTTTATTCGGCGGTGCGGGTGTTGGAAAGACAGTTCTGATCCAGGAGCTCATCCACAATATCGCCACAGAGCATGGCGGGTATTCCATTTTTACCGGTGTAGGGGAACGTTCCCGTGAGGGTAATGACCTTTGGACTGAAATGGGGGAATCCGGTGTTATCGAAAAGACCGCTTTGGTATTCGGTCAGATGAATGAACCGCCGGGAGCACGTATGCGTGTTGCTGAGACAGGACTTACCATGGCGGAATATTTCCGTGATGAAGAACATAAGAACGTGCTGCTGTTCATTGATAATATTTTCCGTTTCACCCAGGCAGGTTCCGAGGTTTCCGCCCTTCTTGGACGTATGCCGTCCGCAGTCGGCTACCAGCCGACCCTGGCTACGGAAATGGGAGAGCTGCAGGAGCGGATCACTTCCACGAAAAATGGTTCCGTTACCTCGGTACAGGCGGTTTATGTCCCAGCCGATGACTTAACGGACCCGGCTCCGGCAACCACCTTTGCCCATTTGGATGCAACTACGGTTTTATCCAGAAAGATCGTGGAACAGGGCATTTATCCGGCGGTTGATCCCCTTGAGTCCAATTCCCGTATCCTGGAACCGGATGTAGTTGGAGAAGAACACTATGAAGTAGCCCGTAAGGTGCAGGAAATTCTTCAGAAATACAAAGAGCTTCAGGATATTATCGCGATCCTGGGTATGGAGGAACTGGGAGATGACGATAAGACTACCGTTTACCGTGCCAGAAAGATCCAGAAATTCTTATCCCAGCCTTTCTCAGTAGCTGAGAACTTTACCGGAATTGCAGGAAAATACGTTCCCCTTAAGGAAACGGTCCGCGGATTTAAGGCAATTGTGGATGGTGAGATGGACCAGTATCCGGAAGCTGCATTCTTTAATGTGGGAACCATTGACGAGGTCATTGAAAATGCCAGGACATTAGAGGCTTAGCTTGGAGGTGCTGCCTGTGAGTACAAATACATTTTTCCTACAGGTTCTTGCCAGCGATAAGGTGTTTTATAAGGGCTTATGCCAAAAGCTTGTCATTCCGCTTGCGGATGGCGAAAAGGCGGTTCTTCCCCACCATGAGGATATGGTAATTGCGGTATCCATTGGAGAGATGCGCCTGATGGATGAAAACGGTCAGTGGATTCACGGTGTTGTTGGAAATGGCTTTGTCCAGATCGTCAACAACCGTGTAACCATGCTTGTTGATACCGCCGAGCATCCGGAGGACATTGATGAACGCCGCGCCGAGGAAGCCAGGGAAAGGGCAGCCGAACAGTTAAGGCAGAGCAAGAGCATTCAGGAGCATTCTCATTTTGAGGCTTCTTTAGCCAGATCACTGGCAAGGCTGCGTACAAAGCACAAATATAAGATTTGACAGGAATCCGATTATAGGAAAAAAGATATCCCAAAAGGTAAAATCGCCTTAAGGGATATCTTTTTTATTCAATGGCTCTTAAAGAAGGGATATCTTTTCATCAGGAAGCATTGGCATGTATGCTCCGAACCATGGCGTATTGGCCCAGCTCGGAAAATCCAAGCTTCCGGTAGATATGGCCGGCCTCCGGATTATTGTAAAACAGGCATAAGAACTTCATGCCTTCTTCCAGGCAATCCTTGCAGAGGCGGGCTACCAGTGCGGAAGCATATCCTTTTTCCCGGTAACCGGGCAGTGTCCCGACGCTTACTACCATGGCAGACATGGAATTTTCAGCAGCGGTACCCGCAACGGATACCAGAATATCTCCTTCAAAAATGCCGTACATACGGCCTCCGTTGGTAATGGAAGAACGGATATCTTCCTGATTTTCTTCCGGAGTTTTCTCCTTTATCGTAAAGAACTCATCAATTTGATAAAGGAGATTGCAGATGGACGGGATGTCTTTTTCCCCAAGCTTTCGGGCATTGGAAGCCGGACGTGCCTCGCTGGATAAGGAATCCAGCCTTGCCAGATAGTTCGGAACGATCTCCAGCCCCTTTAGATGGGACAGGAGCCGTTCGATCAATTCTTTCTTACCGCTTAAATTCTTCATGGAGCATCCGGATAAAAATTCCGCCGCTTCTTCTGCCGGAAACTTCTCATCATGGCTGTAAAATACATAATTCTTCCGATAATCCAGAAGAAAAAAAGGAAACATCCCCCCGTGCCAGGAATCAGAAGTATAGGCAGAAACGTCCGGGCCGTCAAGGCCGTAATTTTCCAGATCACCAATGATAAAAAGATTGAATTCCGGTTCCTTCAGAATGTAATCCATGGCTTCCCGGTAATTCCCGCCGGTCAGTTTTTTCATGATAAGCTCCCTCCTTTCTCTTTATCCCAGAGCCACGTCTAAAATCATCATGACCAGAAATCCTGCCATCACGCCCAGGGTCCCTGCATTGGAATGTTCCCCCAGATGAGCCTCCGGAATCAGTTCCTCTACGACCACATACATCATAGCTCCGGCCGCAAAAGACAGCAGCCAGGGCATAAGAGGTGCGATGCCTCCGGCAATGATAACGGTGAGAATGCCGAATATGGGTTCTACAATGCCGGACATGCTGCCGCGGATAAATGCTTTTCCGACGGAAAGACCTTCCTGGCGGAGCGGCAGGGAAATGGCAGCGCCTTCCGGGAAATTCTGGATGCCGATCCCGATTGCCAGAGCCATGGCCGCGGTATAAAGGGAAGGATCGCTTCCGTGCTGTGCGGCCAGTGCAAAAGCCAGGCCTACGGCCATGCCTTCCGGAATGTTATGGAGCGTGACTGCCATCACCAGCAGGGTAGTGCGTTTCCAGGTAGAAGAGATCCCCTCTGCCTCATTGTTACCGGGATTGCTGACGTCCGGATGGAGATGAGGTAAGTAAGTATCCAATAGAATCAAAAACAGTACGCCTAAGAGAAAACCTCCGGCAGCCGGGATCCAGCCGATTCCTCCGTTTGCTTCGGCTTCTTCTATGGCTGGTATGAGAAGTGACCAGATAGAGGCCGCTATCATGACGCCTGCGGCAAAACCAAGAAAAATTCTCTGGACAGCCTGGTTTACCTCCTTACGAAAGAAAAATACAACAGAAGCTCCCAGTGTGGTCATGAGAAACGTGAAGCCGGTACCGCCGGCAGCCCACAAGATCGGTGTCATAAAAAGCCCTCCTTTTCTATTTATAGTCAGTTGGTTCTAACTGCGTTTTCCTTATTTTTACTATATCACAACCTGTGTTTCCGTGCAATGAGATAAATTCCCTTTCCCTTTCCGGCAGATTTATGCTAAAATAGACCTGATTTTACATAAAAAGCACCCTTCGGGTATTCCTTTATACCCAAAAACATGGACGTAATTAGGAAAGGAATCTGATTTATGAATATAATATGGAAAAGGCGCTCTGTATATTCCGTGCTTATGGCGGCAGCGGCTGCCTCTCTTCTGGCTGGCTGCCAAAAGACAGAAACGGTTACGGCCCTTGACGGAGCCACACCTTCCATTGCCATAGCAACGGAAGAAAAGAAGGAACTTAAGCCGATTGGCGTACTCACCCCGGGTGGAGACTTAATGCCAAGGCTTTCCGATGTTCCGGCATTAAAAGAGAATCCAATCCCTGAGTATTTGCGGAACGGAGTGGAGCATCCCGTGGTGGCAAGCCTTCAGGAACGCCTGATGGATCTGGGCTTTATGGACAATGATGAACCGACTCAGTACTTTGGAAGCGTGACAGAGGCGGCCGTTAAGACGTACCAGCGGCAGAACGGCCTGGCTCAGGATGGGATTGTGGGTCAGGAGACTTTAAATAGCATTATGTCACCTTCAGCCAAATATTATGCCGTATCCAAAGGCGTAGCGGGCGATGACATCTCAAGGATCCAGAACCGTCTTTATGAATTGGGATATCTGGCAAATTCCGGACAGATTTCGGGAAGCTTTGGGGATGAAACGGAAGCGGCGGTCAAAAAGCTCCAGGAAGTCAATGGCTTAAACATAGATGGAAAAGTAGGACGCCAGACCATAAATTTACTCTACAGCGATGAGATCAAACCCAATTTTCTGGCTTATGGGGAAAAAAGCGATGTTGTTTTATCCTGCCAGCAGCGTCTTAAGGAGCTGGGATATTTAACCACTACCCCGGATGGAGCCTACGGCGATGACACAGTGACTGCAGTCAAACAGTTCCAGTCCCGTAATGACCTGGTGGTGGATGGGTATTTAGGGCCCTCCACCCGGCTTGCCTTAACCAGTGCGGAGGCCCAGCCAAACGGTTTGATGCTGGGAGAACAGGGGGAATCCGTCACCCGGATCCAGCAGCTGTTAAATAAATATGGATATCTGGCCTCTTCCAATGTAACAGGCTACTATGGTGAGGTGACAGAAAAAGCGGTAAAGGCATTCCAGAGCAACAATGGACTGAACGCGGATGGATCTGTGGGCCAGCAAACCATGAACAAGCTTACGGGAAGCGGGGTCAAAACAGCTGGCTCCTCCGGTTCCTCCGGCGGATCAGGCAAAGGCGGGACCGTTAAGGGAGGTTCCGGCGTAAGCGGACTTCTTTCCATTGCCAGGTCCAAATTGGGACGCCCCTATGTATGGGGAGCAAAGGGGCCGAATTCCTTTGACTGTTCCGGATTTATATACTGGTCCCTCAATCAGGCCGGAGTCAGACAGAGCTATTTAACCTCATCCGGCTGGAGAAACGTAGGGAAATATACGAAGATCACCAGCTTTGGAAGCCTGCAGGCAGGGGATATCGTTGTAGTGAGCGGACATGTGGGAATCGCAGCCGGAGGCGGAAAAGTGATCGATGCCTCTTCCAGTAACGGACGTGTGGTAGAACGTTCTTTAAGCTCCTGGTGGAAGAACAACTTTATCTGTGGCTGGCGTATATTTGGATAGGATTGGTTTAGAATAATGAGTATGAAAAAGCAGAAAAAAGCAATTGATATGATAACGGATCCGCCGGGAAGGGCTCTTCTTCTCTTCGCCCTTCCCCTGATACTTGGGAATTTATTTCAACAGTTTTATAATATCATAGACTCTGTGGTGGTGGGACGCTTTGTGGGCGAGGAAGCTCTGGCGTCCGTAGGTGCATCCTATTCCATCACCAATGTGTTCATTGCCATTGCCGTAGGGGGCGGGATCGGAAGCTCGGTGGTCGTATCCCAGTTCTTAGGGGCAAAGCAGACCGGGAACATGAAGACCGCCATATCCACCACTCTTATAAACTTTCTGTCGGTCAGTGTGGTGCTCGGCGGTCTGGGACTTCTTTTCAATAATCAGATTTTAAGCTGGATGAACACCCCGGATAATGTATTTCATGATGCGTCGGTGTATTTAAGCATTTATTTTATAGGGCTTCCTTTCTTATTCATGTATAATGTACAGGCCTCAGTTTTTCAGGCCCTGGGAGATTCGAAGACACCTTTATATCTGCTTGTCTTTTCCTCCCTTTTAAACATTGCCCTGGATCTGGTTTTCGTGACCCGGTTTTTCATGGGAGTTGCCGGTGTGGCAATTGCTACCCTGATTGCCCAGGGTCTGTCGGCAGTATTATCCTTTGTCATTCTGATAAAACGCCTGAAGACCTATGAGATGACAGAAACGTTTCGTCTCTATGACTGGAATATGATGTTTCATATGATGCGTGTTGCCATTCCATCGACGCTCCAGCAGTCCATCGTCCACATCGGAATGCTCATGGTCCAGTCCGTGGTCAATGTGTTCGGTTCCGCGGTCATGGCCGGTTTTGCGGCGGGAACCCGCATTGAGTCCATCTGCATTGTTCCCATGCTGGCGTTGGGAAATGCCATGTCCACCTATACTGCCCAGAATATTGGTGCGGGGAAAACCGGCCGGGTGAGAAAGGGCTACCGTTACTGCTATGCCATGGCAGGTGTGTTTGCGGTCGTGATCTGCCTTATCATGGTGGCCTGGGGGGATGTCTTTATCCGGAGCTTTTTAAATGAGGGCAGTGCGGATACCGCATTCCAGACAGGTATGGGGTATGTCCGGTTTATCTCGTTTTTCTATATATGTATTGGATTAAAAGCGACCACAGACGGGCTTTTACGCGGTGCAGGAGATGTGGTGGTATTCACGGCCGCCAATCTGGTTAATCTGGCAATCCGTGTATCGGTAGCGGCTGTTTTTGCTCCGGTCATTGGCGTCCAGGCCGTTTGGTTTGCGGTTCCAATGGGCTGGACGGCCAATTATATCATTTCTTTTATCCGGTATCTTACGGGGAAATGGGAGAAGATCCGGCTTATTTCTTAACAGGAAAAGCCACTCCTGCCTTAAATAAGTCCCCGTCAATGTAAAGCTTGAATTCCCCGCCCTGAAGCTCGGTTAAGCTCTTGGCGATGGATATTCCCAGGCCGCTTCCTTCGGTAGTCCGGGCAACATCACCGCGGACGAAACGTTCCGTCAGTTCGTCCGCGCGTATATTTAACGGGTTTTCAGAAATATTCTTCATGGTGAAAACTACCATGTCCTCTTCTCTTGTAATGTCTACGTATACCCGGCTGTGTTCCATGGCATATTTGAATGCATTGTTATAAAGGTTCTCAAGAACTCTCCACAGATATCTGCCGTCCGCTTCGATCAAAATGGATTCGGCAGGAAGGGTGGATACCAATTCCAGATGGCGGATGGAAAATTTCTCTTCAAACTCTCCGTTGGTCTGATGGATCAATTCTACAAAGTCAATGCTTGCGATTTCCAGCTTTAGGTTGCCGGAGCTGGCCTTGGAGGCTTCTACTAAATCTTCGGTCAGGGTCTTTAATCTCTGGGACTTCTGTTCCAGGACTTCCAAGTATCCCTGGATTTTCGGGTCCTGGATCCGCTCCCTTTTTATGAGGTCCACATAGTTGATGATGGATGTAAGGGGAGTCTTAATGTCATGGGATACATTGGTGATAAGATCCGCTTTCAGGCGTTCGCTCCGGACCTTTTCCTGTAAGGCTGCCTCCAGTCCGGTGCTGATGTGGTTGATGTTCTCAGCCAGTTCCCGCTCTTTTCCATTAAATTTACCGGTGTCGATTTTATAAGTGGTGTCGCCCTGGGATATGTTTAACAGGGCCTGGTTGACCTGGTCAGTTTCCCAGGCGTTTTTATACATCTGGTGGAAGACCCAGAAATCAAGGCAGAAAAACAGTACGGCCACCGCTCCCATAAGGATCCGCGATTCCAGACTGCTATAGGTAAATAACAAGAAGCAAAAAGCCAGTATCATGGCAATGTTAAAGGTCAGGAATACGGCATAGGAAATCATGATCCGTGTGGTGAAACGGTGGTGTTTAATATACAGGGATATGTTTTTAAGCCCACGGTTTATCAGGCTGCCGGACCAGAGCGTGCCGGCTTTATACCGTTTTAAAATGCTTAAGGCGGCAGTCAGTCCGACCGCGTAATAAATCAGGACCCGCAGCACCAGTTCCCCGTAATACCATTGTTCATCGGCCAGAAACAGATGGATGATCTTATATGCCAGCTGATCGGAAAGAAACAGGGCGCAGACAGCTGCAGCGGAAAAAAGAATCAGGCAGCTTTCCGCAGGAAGCCGGTCAATCCGGTCCAGCCGGATGGCGTCATATTCGTTGGCCTCATGTCCGGTTAAGCATATTAGAAGATACAGGGTCGCTGCACAGCCTAAAATGCCCAGGCCCAGGCTTATCATTCCGATGATAAATAAAATGCGCATGCGGTCATAGGAAGCCGCAGCCTGTGCATAGGCGTCATTGTATGGATAGTCAGTATCCACTGCCACCGTCATATGATAATTGCCGTTGTTATAGGGATTCATCTTCTCCAGCTGGGAGGAAATATCTTTCGGGGCAGAGTTTAAGTTGGAGTCCACGTAAAGTCCCTCTCCGGTGACATAAAGGTATCTTCCCATGGCTTTAAAGTCATCTAAGGTTTTGCCGGAGACATTGCTGTAAAGCTTGAAATCCTCCGCAGTGTTCTGATAGAGGATCTCAAATTTCAAGTTGCTGGAATTCTGGATAAAACGGTAATAAAAAGAATAGTAGTTGCCTAAGTGGGTGAGCACCTCATAGGACAGCTCGTCCAGGGTGAGAAAGGCTTCTCCCGGTTCTGTGGCCTGGAAATCCGGTTCGTAGGCCCGGTAATCCACCCGTACATCCGAGTCTCCGTCACTCGAATCCGGATGGCCGCCGCTCACCTTAAACTGTTCATTCAGATAAAAACCAAGGGACTTGGCCCGGCGGATCATCTCGTCTACGGTGTATTCACTGGTCGTTCCGGGGCCATCTGTGACGCGGATGATGGGCTTTGAATAATCCAGCCTTCCGTTGGTTTCAAATACTTCCTTATATTTTACATAATTGAAAATATCGTCAATATCGGATTTGAACTGGCGGGTGAAGGCGGGCGTGTCCTCATAGGTCTCATGGGTGATCCAGCTGATGCCCTCTCCGTAATGGGCGTTGTTGTACATGATGGTGACACCGATAACAACAAGAAGGGAGAAGAGCACATGCATGAGAACCACAAATTCTTTTTTTTTCTTCATAAGCGCTCCTATTGTTTCTCGATCTTATAGCCTACGCCCCATACGACTTTTAAATAGCGGGGTTCTCTGGGGTTGATTTCTATTTTTTCCCGGATGTGCCGGATGTGCACAGCTACGGTATTGTCCGCCCCAATGGCCTCCTCGTTCCAGATCTGCTCGTATATCTCATCAATGGAAAATACCTTTCCCGCATTTTTTACCAGAAGCAGCAGGATGTTATACTCAATGGGAGTCAGCTTGATCAGCTCATCATCCACGGTAACTTCCTTATTGTCATCATTAATGGCCAGTCCTCCGCATTTGTATACCTGTCCTGTGGGCTGCTGGTTCATATTGCCCAGCTGGGTGTAGCGGCGCAGCTGGGATTTTACCCGGGCTACCAGTTCTAACGGGTTAAAGGGCTTGGTAATATAATCATCCGCCCCGATGTTTAATCCGAGAATTTTATCGGTGTCCTCGGATTTGGCGGAAAGGATAATGATGGGAATGCTGCTGTTCTCACGGACCTTTAAGGTGGTGCGGATTCCGTCAAGTCCCGGCATCATTACGTCCAGAATCATTAAATCCACCTCATTCCCTTCCAAAAGCTCCAGGGCTTCAAAGCCGTCATAGGCTTTGATCACGTGAAATCCCTCTCCGGTCAAATATATATCAATCGCTTCTACAATCTGTTTGTCATCATCACATACTAAGATATTCTGCATACGAAAACCTCCTTTTCCATTATTATACCATGAAAGCAACGGGTCAGACGCCGCGAAGCGGCATTTGATAAATGCAACATGATAATATACGCTTGCGTCTATTATACAACGAAGGCAGTAAAAAATCACATTACTTTTTTATGAAGAAACGGAAAAAAGCTGTCCGTTCAATCATGTTTCGGATTTTTTCAACATATGTTTTACCAATTCTGGTAAAAGGATGCTTTTATGAAAATTTATGTGGTACAGCAGGGGGACAATGTTGACGCCATTGCCCAGTCCCAGGGTATTCCGGTAGAAACTCTGGTATTTGATAACCAGATTGATCCCCCATACCGCCTGGCTGTAGGCCAGGCGCTCTATATTAATGACGAAACACCTTTGGAAGACAGGACCCCTCTTTATGTATTTGGTTATGCATATCCGTTTATAAGTCCGGAAAATCTTGATAACACACTTCCCTTTTTGACAGATTTATATGTTTTTTCCTATGGTTTTACTTTGGAGGGAGATCTGGTTCCGCCTATGGTTTCGGAAGACTGGATGCTGGAGCGGGCCGTACAGTCCGGAGTGCGTCCCATTCTGACTCTGACTCCCCTGGGACCTGACGGGCGCTTTAACAACAATCTGGTCAGCACGGTGGTACATAATACGGATGTCCAGCAGCGGCTGGTCTGGAATCTGGGCCTTAAGATGCAGGAAAAAGGCTACGGAGGCATGGATTTTGACTTCGAATATATTATGGGGGATGACCGGCTGGCTTATGCAGCTTTTGTCAAGCGGACCACACAGATCATGAACCAGTTCGGCTATCAGGTCACGGTGGCCCTGGCCCCCAAGACCTCGGCGGAGCAGCCCGGGCTTTTGTATGAAGGAGTTGATTACCGGCTTTTGGGTGAAGCGGCCAACCGGGTGTTTCTTATGACATATGAATGGGGATATACATATGAACCGATAAGCTATAGGTAATTTTTAACCCGGAAGAAGAACCGTATTTTAGCGGCTTTCCGGGATTCTGGGATAAAACTGTAATGTGAAATTCGCCGTGTTTCCGGCGCCTTTTTTATTTCGTTCCGTCTTTAAGTAGTCAATATGATTCAATACATTTCTTAGCATGGAGTTTCGCAGCCTGACATCATCTATTTCCCAATACACATCAACTAAATGCTTTATGGCCGGAATGAAATCCCTTTTTGCCTGCTCTCTGGCAGCTGTGCGGTCACGCTCCTCTTTTAAATGTCCTAATTCTGTGATTAATTCTGTTTTCTGGCTTTCCAGGATTTTATGCCGTTCCTGGAATAGATCCAGGGAGTAAACACCTTGCTCTAACAGATCGAAAGCCTTATTGAGCTGTTTTAAAATCTGATTGTACTTTTCCTCCAGGCTGTGGATAGAGTTTTCTAAGACGGACAAAGCTGTCTCATGATCTTTATAGGATTCCTCAAACCAGTCTAATTCATACTCTGGGATCCATTCTTTTAATCCTTCAATGACCTGATCCTCTATCAGGGAGAGAGGAGAAGAAATATTATCACATTTGCTGTTAGGACAGCGCAGGATTGCATAGCGAAGTCTTGTATTGCTGGGCTGCCGGGTCATCATGGTGCCGCATTTGGCGCAGTACACCAGTCCGGAAAGCGGATTTTGTAAAGCATTCGCAGCATTCATGGGATTTGGTTTGCCCGCTTTGATTTTCTGGGCCAATTCGTATTTCTCTTCTTTTATTATTGCAGGAAAGCGTCCGCGGACTATTTCACAGCCCGGATCCTTCGGTCTGGTCTCAATTATCTTTCCATTTATCATTTGCTTATGTACCTTGCGCCATTGCCATCTTTGGTATCCGGCATAAGCAGGATTGCTTAGAATGTCAATGATGGATGAAGCGGACCACGGTTTTCCGCTTCGGGAGGGTACGTCCAGCTCGTTTAACCGGTCCCGGATCTGGTAGGAGCCAAATGGGGCATAGCTGCCATTTTCCTGGAGTTCACCGCTGATATAAAGTTCATAGATGTATTCAACGATCTTTGCCTCTTCCGGTATGATCTCCAGCGTGTAGCCTTTGTCTCCTTTGTGTTTGACCTTTTCATAACCATACGGAGCGGTTCCGGCTATGTACCAGCCGTCACGGAAGGCGGCGATGCGGCCTCTCTGGATTCTGCGGTTGATGGTTTTATATTCCCGGCGGGACATGAAGAGGTTGAATTCAAAGTATTCTTCATCGAACTCATCGGAAGGATCATAGATTTTCAGGGGAGTGATAATTTTTGTATTGCTGAATTTAAATGCCTCAGCTACGGTTCCCTGGTCTTTTGTGTCGCCTCTGGCCAGACGTTCTACCTCCATGACAAGAACGCCTTCCCACATACCCTGCATGACTTCTAATAGTGCTTGCTGCATCTTCGGCCGTGCGGATATGGTTTCTCCGGATACCAGTTCTTTGTAAACGGCACCTACTTGAAGCCCCATTTTTACGGCAAGTTCAGTTAACAGTTGTTCATGGCGGGCTAAGGTTTCGCCTTCGCCCCGGGCTTCTGCTTCTTTGTCGGCCCGGCTTTTACGTAAATACATGAGGTATGACATAGGTGCCTCCTTTTTGTTTCGTTGTAAGGATACGGTTTGATCACAAAACCAGGTCTGATCCTACCCCCATTTAAAATTTTATTAAAATGCCAGTGGTTTTAAACCTTTTTGGCAAATTTTATCCAATTTCTGTTTCGCCTTATAGTAGGATTTTAAATAAAGCGTAACCATGTTCTCTACAGTATTTCAACTTCGTAACCGTAATATGGAAAGGTGTACAACCCGTCACACATAGAATCTGTTAGAAAGGGGCGGTGACATGGCAAGTAAGCCGGTAAAGGAAATAAAGAAGGGAGATACTACTTTTATTTTCTATGATGACTATTGCAAAGACACAACACCTGAAGAGGTTGACACCATTCTAAAGCAAATTGCAAGAGAGGTTTTACCCGCTTTAAGAGCGGCCCATTTACATACAGAGGATACCGCCTGATGGCGGAGCCGGCGGACAAGCAGGTGGAGGCTGAAGAATGGAATGCTGATTCTATCGATAGATTGATCAAAAAGGAATATAATAATCCCGGATTCATATATATGAATAAATAATCATGATTATGAAAATGCAAAATATTAACCGTACAAAGTAATTTTTTGGGGGAGGGAGAAAGCAGCTATGAAGTGGTGTGGATTGGCAGAAGCAGAAAAAGTGAAAGAGAGGAAGTGAAAAGATATGGAAGACAGATCAAAGACTTCCGAAAACAGTTCGGAAAATGAAGTGTTATTAAATGATACTGCATTCCTGGGACAGCCAAAAGGAGTCGGGACTTTAAGTTTTATGCAGCTTTGCAATTCTTTTTCAAATTATGGAATGACTGCGGTATTGATTTACTATCTGTATACTGCCGCACCGGCCGGACTCGGTTTTACCAAACAGAATGCCGCACAGCTTTTGTCACTTTATTCGGGAGCAATTGCTTTGACAGGAATCGTGGGCAGTTATATATGTGACAGAATCCTGGGATGCAGGAAATCCCTTTTTGCAGCGAGGAGTTTCAATGTAATTGGTTTTGTGTGCCTTGCACTGCCTCTGGGTGTGGGCGGTTATGCCATGGCAATGGCATGTCTTGCTATTGGACCGATGTTTGGAGGCAGATGCCTGGAGGCATTGCTTGGAAAGTTTTATGATAAAGCGGATGGGAGACGTGACAGTGCCTATACCATTACTTATGTGATTTCCAATATTGGGGCAGCAGCTCCTGTGATTTCCGGAGCACTGGCAGCAGCCTTTGGCTATCATTCGGCCTTTGCTTCCTGCGCAGTTCTTTCGGCAGTCAGCCTGATTGTATATGCGGTCACCTATAAACCGTTTTTTGGAAATATTGGTATTGAACCGGATGATCCGCTTCCGGATGATAAAAAACGCTCTTTTATTGGAAAGCTGGCATTGGTCCTTGCAGCGGCAATCGTAATTCTTTCGGTACTTTTTATTTCCGGTACGCTGTCTATTCCTGCATTTGCCAATGGAGTCAGCACTGCATCTATTGTGATTCCGATTGTATATTTTGTATTTATTTTTGTAAGTAACAAGACGGAGAAATATGAAAAGAAGAAAGTGCTTTGCCTGGTTCCGGCATTTTTCTGCAATGCGCTTACACTGCTGATCTGGACACAGACTATTTCCATCCTTGCGATTTTTTATGAGGAAAAAGTAAACCGTATCATTTTGGGAAAAGAAATAGCAGCAGCTTCGTTTCAGACATTGCCGGCAGTGCTTGCAGTGATCATAGGAAGTTTCCTTACGTTTCTCTGGACAAAGCTTGGGAAAAAACAGCCTTATGGAACAACCAAAATGGGAGTTGGCACCATGCTCTGGGGGCTGGGTGCATTGCTTATTGCGTTTCTGTATGCAGCATTTCCGGGAGATATTAAAATCAATGCATTGTGGATCGTATTATTCTATGCGGTGCTGATGCTTGGGGAAGGATTTACCAGTCCGGTAGGATATTCCCTTACTGCAGTAGCTTCTCCAAGGGCCTTTCAGGCACAAATGATGACGGTATGGGGAATGTCCATGTCAACAGGGGCAGCCTTGAACACGTTGATTGTCAATTTCTATCAGGAGGGAAAGGAAGTCCCGTTTTTCCTTGGAATAGGAGGACTGGTATGTGTGGCTGGACTGCTGATGGCGGTTTTCGGCAAAAAACTCGGCAATATTCTCGGCCTTGGAAAAGTATCTTAATCTGATATAATGGAAAGGATGGAAAAAAGGATGGAAGAGGATCTCAACACTCCTAAGATTATTCGTGCAGTTTTAATTGATGACCGGAGGATTGAATTATATTGGAACACCCAGATACAGGGAGCGTATGATGAGCGGTCTTTTGCTGTCCGGTATCATGGAGAAATACGAAAATTGACTCATTGGACAAAGGATAAGGAATGGGATTATGGCACGGTTTATCAGAAGGAATCTATGCGTACTACTTTGTGCCTGGAGGAGCCGGTAAATCCGGCTTTGGCAGGAAAACTGACGGTTCAGGTAACCGGAAATATGGCGGATCTGATGGACTGTCCGGTAAATCGGGAAATAATATACCAGGTGACCTATGAAGCTTATTATACACAATTTTTGATCTGCGGATCCGGAGTCACAGTGAAAGCAGGGAAAACAGTCAGTCAAAAAACAATGAAGCTTGCGGCTTCTATTATTGATATCATGTTGGAAAAGATTCCGGAAGCAGCAGAAGTGCTGGTAAAGAAAAAGGCTGAGCTTGCCATTTTTGGGCTGAAAGAAAATGCTTATGATATACCGGAACACCGGCAGGGATATTTATTGGCAACCAGGCCGGTTGCGGGGTTCGGCGGGGATAAAAACAACCCGGTATCTTCTATTTCAGAGGCAAATGTTATCCGGCTCCGAAGCGGCCGGTATGCAACCAGATATTCGCATGAAATGATTCTTGTACATGAATACGGACATGCGATTCATCTGGTTGGGATCAATGCACTTGAGGACAGGAGCCTGGCGGAGCAGGTGAAAAATGCTTATAAGCATGCAAAAGATTCCGGGTTATGGCCCCACACTTATGCAATCAGCAATTATGAAGAATACTTTGCAACACTTGGTACGGTGTGGTTCAATGTTATGCAGGAGGGGGTGGATGGCCGGTGGGATGGCATTCGCGGTCCGGTCAATACACGTGAAGAATTGTATATTTATGATCCGGAGGGCTATGAGCTCATGAAACGGATTTATCCGGAGAAAACACTTCCTGCACCGTGGAATAATAACAGGGATGCTTACAATATTGACGGAAGCCCGAGGTTGTATGATATTGGGAAAGAATTTGCCTGGGATTTCATACAATGATGGAATGAAGATTAAAAAGAATGCAGGAGGAGACAGGATGAATCAACGTTTGAAAGTAATTTTAGAGCATATGGAATCGGACAGACTGGAAGGACTGATAATCAGCAAAGGGTCGGATATCAAGTATCTGACCGGATTTACCGGGGAATATGGAACGTCGGTTCTTCTGGTAACAGGTAAAGCGTGTTATTTTGTTACGGATAACCGCTTTACCTGTCAGGCGGTGCAAGAGACAGAGGGGCTGGAAGTGCTGGCTTACGGCAGCGGTTCGAGTTATTTTAAACAGATAGGGACCCTGATCAAAGAGAATGGAATAAAGGTATGCGGAATTTATGGTAAGGATCTTTCTTATGCGGATTGTATGGATGTAAAAAATTTAAACCCGACGGCTGAATTCATTGAAGCAAACCCATACATAGAAGAAATGCGGGCAGTCAAAACCCCGGAGGAGATAGAAACGATCCAGAATGCCTGCAATATTTCGGTGCGGTCTTTTTATGCACTTTTGGATGTCATAAAACCGGGAGTTACGGAAATTGATATTGCCAATGAATTGGAGTATCAGTTCCGCAGCAGAGGCGGTTCTGGTTTCTGCTTTGCCACAATTGTTGCTTCCGGACCGGATAATGGTGCCAATTGCCATGCAACAGCTTCCATGCGCAGGATACAGCAGGGAGACTTTGTGACAATTGATTTTGGAACCTATTATAATGATTACTGTTCCGATATTACGCGTACAGTGGCGATCGGAAAAGCAGGGAATCCCGAGCTATATAAAATGTTTGAAGTTGTAAAGCAGGCGAAAGATGCAGGCGAAAAGAGACTGAAGCCAGGGCTTGCCATGAGTGAGCTGAGCAAAATCATCACCGGTTTTATAGAAGCAAACGGTTATAAGATTCCTCATGGCCCAGGACATAGTTTTGGTCTGGATATTCATGAAGTGCCTTATATTTCAGCAGAGAACAGTTATCAGCTTCAGGCAGGTGTGATTCATACGATTGAACCTGGAATTTATATCCCAGGTGTTGGAGGCGTCCGGCAGGAAGATGATTATTTGATTACTGATACAGGTTACAGACGTTTGACCCATATCACAGATGATTTGATTGTGCTGTAATTTGTGGGATAAAACGGAGCAGAATAAGAATGTATTTGATGCGGCAGGGCCAATTGTGTGATTGGCCCTTCCAGTTGTCATACAGCGGATATTATTGTAAAATAGGAAAGTATTCATTCATATAGAATGCCAAAGGTATTCTTATATTGGAAATATATTTAAGAGAGAGAGTTTATGAATAAAATCGAGGACATTGAGAAGATTGGAGAAAGAATCAGGGATTTGCGAAAGCGAAGATCGATGACTATACAGCAGTTGGCACAGTATACAAGCCTGTCTATAGGTCACTTAAGTAATATTGAAAGGAACCAGACCAGTCCGACATTACGGGATCTGAATACAATTTGCACCGCTATGGATGTATCCCTGATGGACATAATCAATACAAATGAAGAAGAAAAATTATTTATGCCTAAAGAGGAGCAGACTGTCAGAGATTACCCGGAATTAAAGCAGCAGGTCAGGATGTTTGATTTTGGCAGGCACAGTGATTTTTATGAATATATAATTTATTATGCAGGGAAATGTCAGATTGTTGAAAATGTGCATACATTTCCTGAAATGTGCACTGTTTTGAAGGGAGAGCTTCATATTACTACGGATGGCAACACTTATGTTCTTCAAGAGGGCGATGCGCTTTATATTAAGGCAAGAAGTCCGCATATCGTAGTGAATAAAGGGAAAGAAGACTGTGTTACATTCTGGCATCATCAGAAGAAAATAAGAAATTAGGAAATAATGTAACAGTTGATTTTGTTTATTCAATAAATTTTAGTATATAACCTATCACCTCTCGGCCCATATACTTTTGGCCCTCCTATGGCAGTCGCCCCCATTAATATGGTCAGAAGAGTGGTGGAATATGCTTTAACTGAGATCCCAAAGGAAAAAATCAGCCTTGGAATTCCCAATTATGGATACGACTGGCCGCTGCCTTATGAAAGAGGAGTAACAAGGGCCGAAACCATCAGCAACCTGGAAGCAGTCCAGATTGCCATTGAGCATGGAGCGGAGATCCAGTTTGATGAAGTCGCCATGTCTCCTTTCTTCCATTATTGGCAGTATGGAATCCAGCATGAGGTATGGTTTGAGGATGCGAGAAGCTACAGGGCTAAGTTTGATTTGATCCGGGAATTTGGACTGACCGGTGCCGGCTATTGGCAGCTTATGCAGTTCTTCCGGGCCAACTGGCTGCTGTTAGAGGATATGTTTGAGATAAAGAAAATTGGAGACTGATTCCCATTATGGGGATACCGGCAGGCTGACTGCGGGTATCCCCCGTTCTTTGCCGCCTGGGTAAGCCAAAAATGATTGACATGCAAATGATATATTGCTATAATCCCTATTAACATACTTGAATAGTCTGCTATAAGAAAAAAGGGCAAATAACCGGAACTGCTTTCGCTTTTACGGCAGTTTTACGTCTTATTTAAGGAGTGCGTATGACATTACAGGAAAAAAATAAAGAACTTAAGACCTATCTTTCTCAGCTGGAGAGCGTTGCCGTTGCCTTTTCATCGGGCGTCGACTCCACATTCCTGCTGAAAACCGCTCACAATGTTCTGGGAGACCGGGTCATTGCCGTTACCGCCCGCTCCTGTTCCTTTCCTGAGAGGGAATTAAGGGAGGCGGTGGAATTTTGCAGGGAGGAAGGAATCCGGCATTTTATTGTGGACAGCGAAGAACTGGATATAGAGGGCTTTAGCAGTAATCCGAAGAACCGCTGCTACTTATGTAAGCATGAACTGTTTGAGAAAGTTTCCGACATAGCGGCTGAAAATGGTATTGCTCAGATTGCGGAAGGTTCCAATGTAGATGACAATGGCGATTACCGCCCTGGCTTAAAAGCCGTGGCAGAATTAAATATACGAAGTCCGCTGCGGTATGCCGGGCTGACCAAGGCAGATATCAGAGAGCTTTCCAGGCAGATGGGATTAAAAACCTGGGATAAACAGTCCTTTGCCTGTTTATCCAGCCGTTTTGTCTATGGGGAGACCATTACAAGAGAAAAGCTGTCCATGGTCGACCGGGCGGAGCAGCAGCTGCTGGATATGGGATTTAAGCAGGTACGGGTCCGCATTCATGGAACCATAGCCCGGATTGAAGTGCTGCCTTCCCAGCTATGCGAACTGGCGGCGGAGCCAAAAAGACAGGAAATACTGGCTGCGTTTCATCAGCTGGGCTTCTCTTATGTGACGGCCGATTTGGATGGTTACCGCATGGGAAGCATGAATTTAACGCTTCAGGAGGAAACAAGCCAGGTCTGACCGCTCAGAAAAATAAAGATATTTTTTATTTATTTGAGTTGACAACTGCAGATTACGGTGCTATTATACCAACAAAACCAGTAGGTTAATTAGGTTGAAGGAGGGAATACAGAATGGCAAAAGAGATGAACACAATGATGCTCTGTAAGTGTATGTGTATGGACATGGCAATGTCCATGATGTGTTGTGCTCATTTTTATGTCTGTGCTCCCAGCTTCTCTTATAACCGAAAGCTATCATTGTACCACTGATTTCACGCACAGCGCGTAATCTCAAAAATGGTAGATCAAGAGCGGGGGCCTTACGGCTGCCCGCTTTTTTAGAGGAGGAATGAATGTGATTCAACTGGAGAATATCTCAAAGACTTTCGGAACAGGTCCTTATGAGGTAAATGCAATTCAGAATGTATCGTTGTCCATCGGAAGAGGTGAGATATTTGGCATCATCGGTTTTTCAGGAGCGGGTAAATCGACTCTGGTCCGGTGCATCAACCTGCTGGAGACTCCCACAAGCGGCAGGGTAACCGTGGATGGACAGGAGCTTACAGCGTTATCCCAAAAAGAACTGCGGACCGCCAGAAAGCGTATCGGCATGATCTTCCAGCACTTTAATCTGATGCGCTCCCGCACTGTGTTTGGAAATGTGGCATTTCCTCTTAAGGGCAGCGGCTTGTCTAAGCAGGAAACGGCTGAAAAAGTAAGGGAGCTGCTGAAGCTGGTAGACATTGCAGAGAAAGAAAATGCCTATCCGGGCCAGTTATCCGGCGGTCAGAAGCAGCGGGTCGCCATCGCGCGGGCACTGGCCAACGATCCGAAAGTGCTTTTATGCGATGAGGCCACCAGTGCACTGGATCCCCAGACTACAAAGTCAATTTTACAGCTTCTCCAAAAGCTGAACAAACAGCTGGGGATCACGGTTGTCGTCATTACCCATGAAATGGCGGTTATCAAGGAGATCTGCGGACGTGTTGCTGTCATGGAAAAGGGGCAGGTCGTAGAGCAGGGGGAGGTATTTTCCATCTTTGCAAGTCCCAGAGAACCGGTGACCCGGGACTTCATTCGTACGACTTCAAATCTGCAGAAGATTGAAGGGCTGCTGGCGGAGGATTCCCCGGTTACGAGACTGAAGCCCGGCGAAATGGTCGTCCGGCTGACCTATGTGCAGAAAAATGTATCGGAGCCGTTGATTTCTACGGTATCCAGGAAATTCGACATCGACTTGAACATCATTTTTTCCGATATTGAAATTGTCCAGGATGCGCCCATAGGCGGCACCGTAGCTATCCTGAGCGGAGAGCGGGGACAAATGACAGAGGCAATGGATTATCTGATTGAAAAAAATGTAGGAGTGGAGGTGATTGCAGATGCAGGAGCTGCTTCATAATATCATACCCAATGTGATGGGAAAGCTGCCTGCTTTTTATGAGGCCATCGGAGATACGCTTATCATGGCACTCTGGTCCGGATCCATCTCGTTTGTATTGGGCCTGGTTCTTGGAGTGATCATCACCGTAACAAGGCCTTCCGGCATTTTGGAAAACAGAGGTGTCTATCAGGTCCTGGATAAGATCATCAATTTCTTCCGCTCCATCCCTTTTATTATCCTGTTAACCGGAGTGATGCCGTTATCAAGGCTGATCATGGGAACAGCCATCGGCGTTGAGGGGGCGATTGTTCCACTGGTATTCGGCACGGTTCCCTTTTTTGCCCGTCAGATCGAAAGCGCACTGGCTGAAATCGACCATGGTCTGATCGAAGCGGCGCTGTCAATGGGCTCCGGTCCCTTAGAGATTATATTCCGGGTTTACTTACGGGAGAGTATCGCAGGAATCGCCCGCAGTACCACCATCACGGCCATAAGCCTGCTGGGGCTCACTGCAATGGCAGGTGTGGTCGGAGCAGGAGGTCTGGGGGATTTTGCCATTCGGTACGGCCATGACCGCAATCAGACGGATGTGACTTATGTTACCGTACTGGCTCTGGTACTGATGGTCAGCATCATTCAAATCATCGGTAATCAGGTGGTAAAGAAGAATACCCATTAATGGGATGAGAAAAAGGAGGATGTGGAATGGAATTGCAAAGAAGAAAAATCGTGATTATCGGCGCCGGTCATGTGGGATCCCATGCGGGATACGCACTGATCTCCCAGGGACTTGCCGAGGAGATTGTTTACATAGATACGGACGGGAAAAAAGCAGCGGCCCAGGCCATGGATTTATTTGATGCCACGGTTTATCTGCCGAAGCGGTCCATTGTCCGGGCAGGAAGCTATGATGACGCGGGAGATGCCGATCTACTCATTGTGGCTGCCGGTCCGCTGCCGGATATGAGCAAGGGGCAGACACGGATGGATACGCTGCGGCAGACCATTGAGATCATAAAGGAGGTGGCAGAGCACATCCGTGCTTCCGGTTTCGGCGGAATCATCCTGAATATTTCCAATCCCGCTGATGTAGTCACCCATTATATCCAGTACGCTTTGGAATATCCGCCCGAAAAGATTTTTTCTACCAGCACCACGCTGGACAGTGCAAGGCTTAAGAGAGCGCTGTCAGAGGCTGCCGGAATTGACCAGAAATCGATTCAGGCATATGCCCTGGGCGAGCATGGAGAAAGCCAGATGGTTCCCTGGTCTGCCGTTACCATTGGAGGAAAGCCTTTGAATCAACTGATGGCGGAACAGCCCGATACCTACGGAAAACTGGACCTGGAAGCCATTGCAGCGGAAGGGCGGGCCGGAGGCTGGCATATATTGGCCGGAAAAGGCTCCACGGAATTCGGTATCGGAGCGGCCATTGCTGAGGTGGTACGTGCCGTATTTGGTGATGAAAACCGCATTCTGCCGGTTTCCACGCTGCTTACCGGACAGTATGGGCAGACCGGTGTCTACGCCAGTGTACCGGCGATTTTGAACCGCCATGGGGTAGCCGGTGTGATCGAGTTGTCTTTAACCGAAGCAGAACAGGAGCAGTTTTATGAGTCTTGCCGGACGATGAAAGAAAATTATCAGCTGGCACTCACCCTATAACAAAAAATAAAAACAAAAATTGGAGGAATCGATTATGAAAATCAAAAAACTTATTGCCTTTTTCCTATCCGCATCTACACTTGCCCTGGCCCTTACGGCCTGCGGTGCAGGGGCGGATAAAAGCGGTGGTTCACAAAGCAGTGCGTCCGCTGAGACAGCGTCTCAAACAGCATCTCAAACAGCCGGGGCCGCAACGGAAGCCGCAAAACCGGTTACCGTAAAGCTGGGCGTGGTGGGCAGCATTTATGAGGATCTGTGGGCGCCTGCTAAGGAAGCATTAAAGAATGAGGGAATTACTCTTGAAATTGTTCAGTTTTCCGATTATGTCACCCCCAACAACGCCCTGGCCAACGGAGAAATCGATTTGAATGCATTCCAGCACCGTATTTATCTGGAAAGTGAGATCGAAAACTATGGTTACAAGATTGAAAATATCGGAAATACCTTTATCATCCCTCTGAACCTCTACTCCGGTAAAATAACTTCCGTGGAAGAGATAAAGGACGGGGATACCATTGCCATTCCAAACGATGTGACCAACGGCGGCCGTGCGTTAAAAGTGCTGGAAGCTGCCGGCCTGATCAAAATAAAGCAGGAGGCAGGCTTTAATCCCACGGTGGATGATATTGAAACCTATCATACAGAGATCAGGATCGAAGAGCTGGCTTCCAATACCATTCCGTCTGCTCTGGCTGATGTGACTGCCGGGATCGTTAACGGCAATTATGCCCTGGATTTCGGTCTGAAAACAGAAGAGGCCATATTCAAAGACACCAGTCTTGATGAAGAAAAATACTGGAACCTGATCGCAGCCCGCAGTGAGGACCTGTCTGATCCGGAAAAGGCGGCTTTGTACCAGAAGATTGTAAAGGCCTTCCAGTCTCCGGAGACCGAGAAGGTGTTTAACGATACCTATGGCGGCTATTTTATCAAGGCAGGCTGGGATCAGGATATGTTTACCAAATAAAGCCGGGGCCTATATAACAGGAGGAGAACAAGATGCAAAAATTATCTGATCGGACAGCGGCCTTTACGGATTCTGTCATCCGCCGCATGACGCGGATTTCCAACCAATACGGTGCAGTGAACCTGTCACAGGGCTTTCCTGACTTTGAGCCGCCGAAAGAGATACTGGACCGGATGAAAGAGGTGGCCTATGAAGATTTCCATCAATATTCCATTACCTGGGGTGCCGAAAATTTCCGGGAAGCACTGGCAGCCAAGCAGTCTGAGCTTATGGGCCGTGAAATCGATCCGGGCAGCGAGATCGTAGTTACCTGCGGCAGTACGGAAGCCATGATGGCGGCTATGATGACGGTGGCAAATCCCGGAGATAAGGTAATCGTATTCTCTCCATTTTACGAAAACTATGGTGCAGATACCATACTCTCAGGTGCAGAACCCATTTATGTACCTCTTCATCCGCCTGCATTTGATTTTGACCCGGCTGAACTGGAAGCAGCTTTTCGGCAGCATCCAAAGGCGTTGGTCCTCTGTAACCCATCCAATCCCTGCGGAAAGGTATTTACGCAGGAGGAGTTAAGCTATATTACCGGTCTGGCAAAAAAATATGATGTGTATGTGATCACCGATGAGGTGTATGAACATATCGTCTATGCACCGCACCGCCATATTTATTTCGCCTCTCTTCCTGATATGTGGGAGCGGACCATATCCTGCAGCTCTTTATCTAAAACTTATTCCATTACGGGTTGGCGCCTTGGCTATATCATCGCACCCCCGGAAATCGTGAATGTTGCAAGAAAAGTCCATGATTTTCTTACTGTAGGGGCAGCTGCGCCCCTTCAGGAGGCCGTTATTCCCGGACTTCGCTTCGGAAAGGATTACTATGACGGCCTGCTTGCAAAATATACCCATAAGCGGGACCTGTTTTTGAAAGGTCTCGATGACATCGGACTGGTCCATACGGTGCCGGAGGGAGCTTACTATGTCATGATGGATATCTCTGAGTTCCATTATGAAAGTGATCTGGAATTTTGTGAGGCTTTAGCCAGGGATGTGGGCGTGGGTGCGGTGCCCGGATCCAGTTTTTTTAAGGAGCCTGTAAACCATCTGATCCGTTTCCATTTTGCCAAACGGGATGAGACCCTTTATGAAGCTTTGAACCGTTTGGAGCGGATTCGAAAGAAAATACCTGTACGTTGAGTGTTTCCATAGGGTGGCACGGTGGATTGTGCGCTTTTCTCGAAGCCCAGGATAAGATCCATGAATATATGAAAGAAAACCCGGAGGAAATTCTGGAAATCGCTGCAAAAGAGACAGAGCTTGGCATTGATGCCGCGAAGGAAATGTTCCCGATGTATGATTTTAATACGGAAATTACAGAACACGATATCGAATCAATGGAGAAAACCGAGCAGTTTATGAAAGAGAATGGGATGATCGAAAACGATGTAAAGTATAAAGTTTCCGTTCTGCTTGACGAAAAGAGGCACACCTTCCGAAAATGAAAGGTGTGCCTTTTTACTGGCAAAAGAACCGGGTCCGTTTCAAAAAATCCGTTGCATTTCCTCCGATTTTCTGTTATATTGTTTTGTTAAACGATTAGTAAAGAGGATTTCAGGATGTTTTTATATCAGATTGTGGATGAACATATACGGATTCTTGGATGCCGGGGATATGACGGTACCATAAGAATTCCGGAGAAAATCGGGAACCGGCCGGTGAGCGAACTGGCGGCCTATGCATTCTCCGGCGGATGGGGCAGGGACGAAATGCTTGCATCAGCCGGCAGCAGCATACGCCTGTGTGATGAAGAGGGCAATCCCGTCGCAGCCGAAGAAAAGGATATGCCGCCGGTGATAAGCTGCGGGCGGCTGAAAGATTTATATTTGCCGGATACCGTTAAAAAAATAGGGAACTATGCATTCTATAATTGTTATGAGCTGACTCATTTGGAGTGTTTCAGCTCAATTTCCGATATGGGTTCCGGACTTTTTACCGGATGCTCCGGAATCCGTTTTTTAGATATTCATATTGTGGATGAGAAGCGTTCCTGTATGAAGGAAATGTTATCCGAATTGCGTCAGGAACTTTATGTAAACTATTACAGCAGCAGGGGAAATGCGAGGCTCGTTTTTCCCGAGATGTTTGAGGAATCTGTGGAACACACGCCTGCCCGGATCATTATCCGGGAAATGCATGGCTGCGGCCACATGTACCGCTACTGTTTTGACCGGACGGAGTTTCAGTTCCATAAATACGATGCTTTGTTTCCCCATATCCTGGTACAGGAGCCGGAGCGCGTGGTTGCAGCTCTGGTCCTGGGAAGGCTTTTTACCCCGGTGAGTCTTTTAAAGCAGGACCGGAATATATACGAATCCTATTTAAAGGAGCACATGGCCGGAGCTGCGAAGCTGGCTCTTGGAGAACCGGATCCGTCTCTTTTTCTCTGGCTGGCCAGACAGTATGGACATAACCGGGATGATTTCGATGGGATGGTCGAGATGGCGGGAAAGGCGGATAAGCCAGAGCTGTTAAGCATTCTTATGGAACTGCGGCGCCGGCGTTTTCCTGCAAGGAAACGGACGTTTTCCCTGTAGTATGAGCCTTTTCGGACGGGCAGAATAAGAAGGAGGTTGGGAGAAATGATTGATCCGGTGAAACAAAGGCAGCTTGATGAACTGGCTGAGGTAGAAATCTGCCACGACATCCTGACCAATGCCCGCAATGAGCTGTATATAAACTTCCGGTACCTGGATGTAGCCTTGAGCAGCTTTGGATTTGCGGCCGACCGGGCCGGCCGGGGGGTGGGAACGGACGGATTTGTAATTTATTACCGGCCGGAGCATTTGTTTTCCATATATAAGAGGAGCCGGACTCTGGTGAACCGGGCCTTTCTGCACATGCTGTTTCACTGCCTGTTCTGCCATATGAACTCCAGAGGAAGGCGGGCAAGGGAATACTGGGACTTATCCTGTGATATTGCCGTAGAATCCATACTGGATGGATTCTATGTAAAGTCCGTCTACCGGCATCAGCCGGCCTTCCGCAGGGAAGTATACGGGCAGCTTGGAGAAAAGCTTAAGGTCTTTACGGCAGAGGGGATATACAAAACTCTCCAGGATATGAATTTAACCGCAGACCGGTACCAACGAATGGCAGCAGAATTCTATGTGGACAGCCATGACCGCTGGGAACAGGACGAAGACCCTGGAATCCCTGTGGAGCGCCAGAATAAATGGCAGGACATCCGGGAGAAAATGCAGACGGAAATGGAATCCTTTGGGGAA
The DNA here is from genome assembly GCF_900155545.1 of Clostridium sp. Marseille-P2415. GTDB lineage: Bacteria > Bacillota > Clostridia > Lachnospirales > Lachnospiraceae > Lacrimispora. The sequence continues at coordinate 3,473,579 of NZ_LT732526.1, read as the reverse complement.
AAGGATGATAAATCCTCAAAAAATCTTTTGGAACAGGTGAAGGCAGAAAACAGGGAAAGATACGATTACAGGAAATTTTTGCGGAGGTTTGCGGTCCTTAGGGAAGAACCGGAAATTGATCCGGATTCCTTTGATTATGTCTTCTATACTTACGGCATGTCCCTTTATAAGAACATGCCTCTGATCGAACCTATGGAAACAAAGGAGGTTTTTAAGATCGAGGACTTTGTCATCGTGATCGATACCTCCATGTCCGTTTCCGGGGATCTGGTGCGGACTTTCCTTCAGGAAACCTATGGCGTCCTCAGGGAGTCAGAGAGTTATTTCCGGAAGATCAATATCCATATCATCCAGTGCGACGAAGAGATCCGGTCTGATGTGACCGTTACAAGCAGGGAAGAGATGGAGGAATACATGGAGCATTTTACCATGTCCGGATTCGGGGGCACCGATTTCCGGCCGGCCTTTGAATATGTGAACGGGCTTCTAAACAAAGGGGCCTTTAAAAAGCTTCGGGGGCTTTTGTATTTTACCGATGGAAAAGGGATTTATCCGGTGAAAATGCCGGCCTATGATACGGTCTTTGTCTTTATGGAAGGCCAGTATGAGGATATTTCTGTTCCGGGCTGGGCCATGAAGGTGGTACTGACTGAGGAAGATTTAGAAGTTCGATGACAGGAGATTCAAAAATGAATATAAAACGAGCAAAAGAAGAAATTAAGAATACCATTGAAGCTTATCTGTTAAAGGATGCGTACGGTGCTTACGAGATACCGGCAATCCGGCAAAGACCCTTATTTCTCATGGGACCTCCCGGGGTCGGAAAGACCCAGATCATGGAACAGGTGGCAAGAGAGTGTAACGTCGGGCTGGTAGCGTATACCATAACCCATCACACCCGCCAGAGCGCTGTGGGACTCCCATTTATCACGGAAAAGGAATATGGAGGAAAAACTTACAGCGTAACAGAATATACCATGAGCGAGATCGTAGCCTCTATTTACGATAAAATCGAAAGCACCGGCCTTACGGAAGGAATCCTTTTTATTGATGAAATAAACTGTGTTTCCGAAACCCTGGCACCGACCATGCTGCAGTTTCTTCAGTATAAGACCTTTGGAAACCACAGGATCCCGGATGGCTGGGTCATCGTTACTGCCGGAAATCCGCCGGAATATAATAAATCGGTCCGGGATTTTGATGTGGTGACATTAGACCGGATCAAGCTGATTCATGTGGAGCCGGACTATGAGGTGTGGAAGGCTTATGCTTATGAGCATGCTCTGCATCCGGCTGTCATATCCTATTTGAATACCAGGACTGAAAATTTCTGCCGGATCGAGACAACTGTGGATGGCAGGTTTTTTGCCACACCCCGCGGCTGGGAGGACCTATCCAGATTTATCCAGATCTACGAGCGGCTGGGCAAAAAGGCAGATCGGGATGTGGTGGCCGAGTACATTCAGTTTCCGAAGATTGCCAGGGATTTCGCCAATTATCTGGAGCTATACTATAAATACCGGGATGATTATCAAATCGATGAAATCCTGTCCGGTACCATTCGGGAAAGCTTGTGCAACAAGCTGAAACGCGGGGCTTTTGATGAAAAACTTAACGTCATCGGTCTTATTTTATCAAAACTGGGACAGAATTTCCGTGCGGTATCCGATCAGGGAGACAGAACCGGCCTTTTGATGGGAGAACTGAAAAAAATAAGTCCGGAGACAGAAAACCCGGCTTCCGGCTCCATGGCAGACCGGCTGGCTTCTTTAAGGGACCGGTGGAAAAAGGAATGTGACAGCAGACGGGAAGCAGGCCTTTTAGATAGAAGAGAGGATTATTTACGCTGGGATGTAGAAGCACTTCTGCTTCAATATGAAGAAACCCTCCGGAAGGAAGACGTTGTGGATACGGAAGCAGCCTGGGAGCGGATACGCCAGTTGTTTGGTGAGGAAAGTGCCCGGTATGACGAAATTTTGTCAGAGGGAGGAAAAGCCCTGGAGCACGCCTTTGATTTCATGGAAGCTGCTTTTTCCGACGGTCAGGAAATGGTGGTATTCATAACGGAATTAAATACCGGATATTACAGTGTTAAATTTTTAAAGGAATATGACTGTGAAAGGTATTATCAATATAATGAACGGCTTTTATTTAAAGACCGGGAGGACGAAATAAAAACCAGAATATATAGTTTGGGAAAATAATGTATAAAAACCAGATGGCCACCCCATAATAAAGAAAGAAAAGGAGGTAGTGCCATGGGAAATAAAGCATTAGACTACACAGCTCTGACCATAGCCATCATAGGCGCGGTAAACTGGGGGCTGGTAGGTTTCTTCAATTTCAATCTGGTGTCATTTATTTTCGGCAGCATGACATGGATTTCAAGGATCGTGTATGCGCTGGTAGGAATTTGCGGGTTGTACCTGCTCACCTTTTATGGTCGTTCAGAAGTCACTACGGAAAAATAGTAAATGATTTAACAGGGGGCGTTGCAGCATGGCCGGAAAACCTTGGTCATGGAGCAATGCCCTTCATCCATTTAAACGAAGGATATGGAGGAACCGGCTGGAACTGGGAAACAAAATTTTCAAAGTTTTACAGTAAAATAAGGTTTCTATTATTTTTCATGATATCCTCAATAGGACGGCTTCATACAGCCTAATTTTTTTAATGCATGGAGGATTATGAATGGAAGCACAAATGCAGTTTGAAACCTATCTACGGAAGGAAAATTTATCGGAGAATACGATTTTTACTTATGTATGGACGGTAAATTATTATTTTTCTCATTATGATGAAATAAACAAAGAAAACTTATTGGCTTATAAAGGCTACCTGATGGAATGCTATAAGCCGAAAACGGTAAATCTGCGTGTCCAGGCAATAAATAAATATCTGCTTTTTTTGAATGAAGAGCGTTTACAATTAAAAAATATTAAAATCCAGCAAAAAAATTTTTTAGAAAATGTCATAAGCAATGCTGATTATAAATATTTAAAAAAGCGTCTGAAGCAAGATGGAAATATGACATGGTATTTTATCGTATGGTATCTGGCTGCTACGGGGGCACGGGTCAGTGAGCTGATTCAGATTAAGGTGGAGCATGTGGAAATGGGATATTTAGACCTTTACTCCAAAGGGGGCAAGCTCCGGCGGCTCTACATTCCCGGAAAATTAAGAGAAGAAACCCTGGAATGGCTGAAGGAAGCAAATATTTTTTCCGGGTATTTGTTTTTAAACCGTTTCGGAGAACGTATCACTACAAGAGGGATCGGGCAGCAGCTAAAAAATTATGCGGAAAAATACGGAATTGATCCGAAGGTTGTTTATCCCCATTCTTTCCGGCACCGGTATGCCAAAAATTTTCTGGATAAATACAACGATATTGCATTGCTGGCCGATTTAATGGGGCACGAAAGCATTGAGACCACGCGTATTTATTTAAGAAGGACGGCAACGGAGCAGCGGAATCTTATTGACAGGATCATAACATGGTAAAAGAAGGCGCAGCATCATGACAAAGCCTGGTCATGATGCTGCGCCTTTTTTAATAAAAAATGCCTGCCATACCTCCAATTACCGATAAACGTGGAGTATGACAAGCTTTATATGTTCTTATAATGTGTATTATAGGAACATAGGAACTTTAATTTATACACAGTTCCAGCCTTATAAATGCTTGATTTACATTCTGTTTTTAATATCGTCAGTAAGAATTATTTAATAAGTGTTTTTTTAAAATTTATTTTTTATTTTCCTGTAAGAATCTGCCTTTCATGCTTTCATAATAGCTTGTTGTAATACACATTCTGGGAAGATTTGTAAATAAGTTATTTTTTTAACAATATTTGGTTCGCAAAAGACAAGGAGGTGATGCGAATGTTATCTTTGGGAAGGAATCCAGGCGAGTATCTTGTCATTAATGGGGATATCGTCATTCAGGTAGTCTCCGCAGACGGGGACCTACGGCTCGCCATTGACGCTCCAAAAGAAATCTCCATTGTGAGAGGCGAGATTTATGAACAGCGCCATCCCATGCCCCATTGCTTAAAGCGTCTGAGGGAAAAGAGTATGAGATGGTGAGATGACACATGATTTCAGCTTATCATTCAGGGCCCGAATGAGGAGTTTGGAATAGATAAAAAAACAGGGGGAAAAGGAAGTCCCCGTCATAAACCAAGGAGGAAATTTTATGAGAATCCAACACAATATTGCAGCTTTAAACTCTTACAGAAATTTATCAAGCAACAACAGCACCGTATCCAAGAGCTTAGAGAAGCTGTCTTCCGGTTACCGGATTAACCGCGCCGGAGATGATGCAGCAGGACTTGCTATTTCAGAAAAGATGAGAGCACAGATTACAGGACTTGAGACTGCTGAGAAAAATGCCAATGACGGTATTTCTCTGATCCAGACCGCAGAAGGTGCTTTGACAGAGGTTCATTCCATGTTAAACCGTATGGTCGAGCTGTCAGACCAGTCTGCTAACGGTACTTATCAGGATGAGGTTGACCGTGAGAATCTGCAGAAGGAGGTTTCATCTTTAACAGATGAAATTAACCGTATTTCTGAAGGAACTAATTTCAATGGCATTAAGCTGCTGGATGGTTCTCTTGGCTCTTCTTCAAGTGCAAATGTTGCGGTTGATGTGAAGTATGGCGCTTTAGCGAACAAACCGGATGTACTTACATTAAAGCAGGCAGAGAAGACTAATTCAGCCTTTGATATTGATTCAACAAAGCTTACAGCTGGTAAAACGTATAGTTTTGATGTGACATATAGTGATGCCAGTGGCAGCCTGCAGAGCAAGAACGTAAGCTTTACAGCAGCTGGTGCCAGTGCGGGTGATAACGATGCTGTTCTTAAAAAAGCACTTCAGGATGCATTTGGCTCAGATGTTTCCGTATCCACTACTGCCGGTGATAAATTCAAAATAGAGGCGAATAAAGCGGGTTCAGATAACAAGCTGGAAATTTATAAAGTCGACGTAAAGGATGATGCCGGTGCTTCCGTAACCGGTGCAATTGCTGGCAATTCCTTGAAAAATACTGCAGGTACCGATGCATATTATCAGATGGATACACAGAAATTGCTGGGTTATACCGGAGCAGCGGGAACGGATGCATCCGACCATGTTTTTGAGATTAACGGTCAGAAGTTTGCTTTTGCGACAGCTGATGGAGCGAAAAAGCTGGATGCTGATGTAAATTATATTACCGTAGCTGATGCTGCCGGAAAACCTGATGCTACAGAAGTTGCCAGTATGGTATCTATGGTTAACAATAAGACCGGCATTGGAGCAGAGGTTGATGCAACTACAAATACAAGCATTAATTTAAAAGCAGGAAAATCCACTTCAGCCAAGGGAAGTGGCTTAACTCTTCAAATTGGTGATACAGCTGAAAAGTTTAATCAGTTAACAGTAAACGTTGGAGATATGAGTGCAACAGCACTTGGAATTTCCGGAATTGATATCTCTACACAGGCTGGCGCCAAATCTGCGGTTGATAAGGTTAAATCCGCAATTAATTCCGTATCCTCTACCCGCGGTGACTTAGGTGCTCTTCAGAACCGTCTGGAGCACACAATCAATAACTTAAGCGTGACCTCAGAGAATATGACAGCTGCAGAGAGCCGGATCCGCGATGTTGATATGGCAAAGGAAATGATGTCCTATACAAAGAACAACATCCTTGTTCAGTCTTCTCAGGCAATGCTTGCTCAGGCAAACCAGATTCCTCAGGGCGTTCTTCAGTTATTACAGTAATCAAATTTTTAAGGCCCGATGGCAGAATCCGGGGCCGTTGCACGAATGTGCGGCGGTCCCTTTTTAAAGTTCCTGAAATTCGGACAAAATTATCTATGAGGCATTCCCATTTTGTGTTATACTCTTTTTAAGAAGGGCTGATCCTGTTTTAAAAGGAACCTGCTTATCATTTCAGGAGGAATGTTATGTTTTTTATATGCGGCATGAGCCAGGGAAAGAAGATGCTTGATTATACCAAGACCGTGATCTGCAGCCTGTGCGGAGGCTATGGCAGATACCAGGTGTTTATGACCTATCACTATTTCAGCCTGTTTTTTATTCCTGTCTTTAAATGGAACCGGCATTATTATGTCCAGATGTCCTGCTGTAATACGGTATACGAACTGAATCCGGAAAAAGGGAAAAAACTGAACCGCGGAGAGTCTGTGGACATCGGAGAGCAGGATTTAACCATGGTGCAGTCCGGACGCAGGACGGCGGAATGGAACCGGAAGCGCTGCTTAAACTGCGGTTATGAAACAACAGAAGACTTTGAATACTGCCCGAAATGCGGACAGCGTTTTTAGATACAGAGGAAGGGGATTAAAAACAGCCGGTGCCCTGGAAGTAAGGAAGCCGGCTGGTTTTATAACATGGTGATTAAACAATAATGGCATCAAGCTCTCTTTTGGGAACGTAATGTACCTGATTTTCATCCCGGTAATAACGGATATCACCGTCTTCCTTAACGGGGACGATGACCACCTCTTCCTTTGGCTTTCCAAGAGCGAGAACCAGATCAATGGAGTACCGGGAAGGATCAATGTGAAGCGCTTCTGCCAGGCGGGTTCTCTGTACATTCCCCAATATGCATCCCCCGTATCCCTTTTCCACTGCGCCCAGCATCATGGTCTGGGCTGCGACACCGTCGTCATAAAGCTTGTTCTTGCCGAGGGATAAGTCGCATAGGATGATGATGTAGGCAGAGGGGCGTTCCCCTTCCCCCGGGCCGTCCCAGTCCGGAAGGGCACCGGCCCAGCCCAGAGTATCAAATACTTTGGCATTGTCTTCCGGTGTGTTGCATAACCGGAATTTAAGTGCCTGGGAATTAGCCGTGGAGGCGGTGAGCCTGGCTAAATCTACCAGATCCCTTAAGTCTTTCATGGAAATGGCCACATCCTCATAAAACCGGCGGTAGGTGCGGCATTTGAAAACCAGATCTTTCAACATATAAATTTCCTCCTGTTCTGTATGGATTTTATCCGTTTACTTATATAAAAAGTATAGCAGGAATTGAAACAATCCGCAATGGACCGGAGGAAAGAAGGGAGAAACCGTTATGAAAACCAAAGAGGAACTGATTACGTACTGCTTAAGCTACCCGGAGGTTTACGAAGACTACCCGTTCCGTGACCATCAATGGGCGGTTATCCGGCACCGGAAAAATAAAAAGGTATTTGCCTGGATCTATGAACGGAATGGACTTGCCTGCATCAATTTAAAATGCGACCCGGAGTGGGTGGAATTCTGGAGAAATGCATTCCCAGGCGTGCTGCCGGGGTATCATCTGAATAAAAAATATTGGAATACGGTCCTTCTTGACGGAACCGTACCCGATCAGGATATCAGGCGGATGATTGGGGAAAGCTATGATTTAACCTCATGATATTCCGGTTCCGTAAAGGAATGTGGTAAAATATTACAAAAATACATTATTTTTCAATAAAAAATTATCAATATTTTGGAGTAGACAAAATTAAAACAATTCGAATAAAAAAAATTCAAGAGCATATTTTCATAACTTTACAATTATGACTCCCTGCGCCAATTGTAATAATTTTTAAGAATTTACCTGATTTTTATTAAGAAAAAAATCATGGAAAGGTCATTGACTTTATATTCTTAAGGTGTTAAACTTGGACTCGACTTCAAGGACATAGGACAACATGAAGTCGCGGCAAACATATTAACCAATAACACCTATGTAGTTGTAAAAAGGAGGAGAATAATTATGAAGTTAACAACAAAGAAACTTGTACTTACAGGCGTAGCCGTTTTAACAATGGCATCTATCTCTGCATGTGGCAGCAGCAAGACATCTGAGACAACAGCAGCAACTGAGGCTGAAGTTACAACAGAAGCTACAACAGAAGCAGTTACAACGAAAGAAGAGACCAAAGAAGTTGTAGGTGTAGATGAGAGCAAGACAGAAGATGCTTCCTTAGAAGAGTCTTCTGACGAAGAGAGCAGCGAAGATGCTTCCGCAGATGCAGAAGAATCTGAATCCGCAGAAGCAGGAGCTAAAACTGTATCTGAATCTACAAAGGCTGCAAACTAATCAGCAGGAATATCGGCTCAATCAGGAAAGTTGAATTTCCGTGGCGGGGACAATTGTCCCCGTCTTTTTTGCGTTCCTATGCTATGCAGAGTGATGGATGTTGTGATATAATTTTTCCAAATAGCCATAAAAAGGAGGTCGTTTCGGATGAAAATCACTTATATCCATCATAGCGCGTTTCTGGTGGAGCTTGAGACCGTAACTCTGTTATTTGATTACACGGAAGGTGCATTGCCTGAGTTTGAGAATAATAAGCCCCTTCTGGTTTTTGCCAGTCACCGCCATGGGGACCATTATTCCGAAAAAATACTGGAATTTAAGAAAATTCATGAGAATACCCGGTATATCTTGTCGGCTGATATAGGGAGAAGGCGGCTTTCGAAAGAGCTTTTAAAAGACGTGACCGCCATGAAGCCTGATGAAAGGCAGGATTTCCGGCTTCCGGGAGGAAGCAGCGGTGGCCTTACCCCTGCAGATGGGAACGGCGATGTACAGGTTCTGACCTTCCGTTCTACCGATGAAGGCGTTGCTTTCCTTGTAAAAGCGGAGGGAAAGGTCATTTACCACGCCGGGGATTTAAACAACTGGAGATGGGAAGGAGAACCGGACAGCTGGAATGACAGCATGGCAAAGAAATATTCGGCTGAGGTGGACAAGATGGCAGGCATGCACGTTGACGCGGCCTTTCTTCCTCTGGATCCCAGGCAGGGGGGAGCCTTTCTGCTGGGATTTGATGAATACATGAGAAAGGTCCATATGTCCCATGCCTTCCCCATGCACTGCTGGGGAGATTTTTCCGTGATCAAAAGGTTAAAGGATATGGATATTTCCGAGCCCTACCGGGACAGGATCGCTGATATCCGGAAAGACGGGGAGTCCTTTGAAATCGGATAGGAGCCGCTTTTTGAAATTGCTGCAAAGAAATCAGCAGCAGCGGACGATAAATAAAGAGGAAAGGGAGGAATAGAAGATGATATGGATTAGAAATGCTCATGTGGTAGACCCTGGCAGCCAGGTGGAACGAGACGCGGATATCTGCATTGCGGATGGAAAAATTGCCGGGATAGGCGAGCAGCTTGATTTGTGTACCGCTCCTGTTTCAAAAGAAGATGTGGTGATTGATGCCTCCGGACTGATGGTTGCACCGGGGCTTATTGATGTTCATGTTCATTTCCGGGATCCGGGGCTTACCTACAAAGAGGATATCCAGACCGGTGCCAGAGCGGCTGCAAAAGGCGGATTTACAACGGTTGTGTGTATGGCAAATACCAAACCTCCCGTGGATAACGTAAAAACCCTTCAATACGTCAGACGGGAGGGAAAGAAAACGGGGATCCATGTGCTGCAGGCTGCCGCCGTATCCAAAGGACTTCTGGGAATGGAACTTACGGATATGGAGGAATTAAAAGCCCATGGAGCGGTGGGATTTACGGACGATGGAATCCCGCTGCTTGATGAGAAGCTTGTAAAGGAGGCCATGGAAATGGCAGCCAGGCTGGATCTCCCATTAAGCTTTCATGAGGAGGATCCTTCTTTTATCACAAACAATGGAATCAACCACGGAAAGGTATCCGGCCAGCTTGGAGTCCATGGTTCCCCGTCGCTGGCAGAGGACTGCCTTGTGGCCAGGGACTGCATGATCGCCCTTCACACCGGTGCAGCCGTGGACATCCAGCACATCAGCTCGGCGGCCTCAGTAAAGATGGTAAAGCTTGCGAAAGAACTGGGGGCCCATGTGTATGCGGAGGTGACGCCTCATCATTTTACCCTGACAGAGGAGGCGGTATTAAAGCACGGGACGCTTGCAAAGATGAACCCGCCCCTTCGGACGGAAAAGGACCGCCAGGCCATTATCCAAGGATTAAAGGATGGAAGCATTGATATCATTGCCACAGACCACGCTCCTCACAGCCCGGAGGAAAAGGCAAAGGAACTGACGGAAGCCCCAAGCGGTATCATCGGCCTGGAAACCGCTCTGGGACTGGCCGTAACGAATCTTGTGAGGCCCGGCCATTTGACAATGCTTAAGCTTATGGAAAAAATGAGTCTGAATCCTGCCAGGCTGTACAAGCTGGATTCCGGCTGTGTGAAGGAAGGAAGCGCTGCAGATCTGGTGATCTTTGACCCGGAGGAGGAATGGACGGTGGGTGAATTTGTATCGAAATCCTCCAATTCCCCATTTACAGGGGAAAGATTGTTCGGAAAAGTAAAGTATACCATTTGCGGCGGCCGGATCGTTTATCAGGATGAAAGAGATTAGGAAAAGGACATGGACATAAAGGTACAGGAGCAGTCTTCTGCCGCGGCAGCCAAGGGGGAACCTGCGGCTCAGGATATTCAAAGAGCAGCGGAAGAAGCAGTGCTAAGAGGAAAGCTGGAAGCTGACGGCAGGTTTATCGAAGAACTGACTCAGAGAACCGGGGAAGATGAGGAAGAGAGAAAACAGGACAGCGCAAGGGAAGCCGGGACGGAAAGGGATACAGCCGCGCTATCGGATGAAAGCAGACATTATAAACTGAGCCCGGACGAGCTTTCAGATCTTGATAAGATGTGGGGGGAAAAAGAGGCAGATCTGGCGTGGCAGGACATTTTGAATTGGAGCTCTTCTCCGGCGTTGCCCGTAAAAGAAGAACTTTTAAACCTTGCCGCAGTATATGACGAACTGCTTCGCCAGATTCTCATCAATACGACGGCAGGGGTGAGGGAAGGCCAGTTAGATGCGCTGAATCAGATATTATCGGATCTTTTGATGGAAATGCTGAATACCCGGCTGGGGGAGCTTCATTCCCTTTTTAAAAGCTTTGGAACCGCAGATTCCATGAGATCTTTGCAAGCCGCTCTTTACCGCAGCGTGACGGGAAATTCTCCGGATTATAAGGAACTGGAGCAGGTATTTAAGGAACCGGACGGTTTCGGGAGAGAATCGGGCGCTGCCGGAGGTCCGGGCGGTACGGGAAATATCCACGTTCCGGTAAATGATGCGGAAAGCGGCAGTCATCAGGGGATCATCTATCAGCCGGCCGGTGAGGGACGCATTAAAAATAACATACAATATACAGCCAGGATGCAGAAGGAAGCGGCCGCGGCCCTGCTGGAAGGAAAGGCAGGAGCTTACGGTGCGGACGCATCGATTTCTCCTATGGGTAAAAATCCGGTTTACGCTCCTGGCGACTTAGAGCAGGCAGAGCGTTTTGCCGGATATATGAATCATGCGGGGAATTTATTTGCGGCGTCAGGGCTTTCCGGCGGGAGTGCGGAGCTTTATGGCTTTCTGGCGGCGGTAATGACCATAAAATCCCAGACTTATGCAGCCGTTTCCGGAATGGATAAGGGTCTGTCCTCCGACCTGCGGGAAGCGGTTGACAAAATGATCGATTTCTATATTCAAAAGGCTTTCCGGGAGTCAGGGGATAATAAAAGAACAGGGAATCATATGCGCACATTTGAACCCAAGGCAGCTTATAAGATCTATTATTATATGATGAATCTTTACCAGTCGACCAGTAGTTTGCGGGAAACCGTTAACAAAGGGATCCGGCATGCTTTCCAGCAATATTTAAAGAAAAAGGAACTTATACGGGATGAAGAAGACAGAGGTTTCTTTTTTACAAAAGAAAAACGGGATGCCATAGAGGACTGGAAGGAAGGAAAGCGGGTCCTGGAACGGGACTGGAAAGAATTTCTTGATTATCTGGGCAGGGAAGACTTAGGGGCTGTTCCCCCCGGGGTTCTGGAACTCAGCCCGTGGGGAATGTTCGCGGAGACGGAAAAGCCTTTGACAGGAGGAACGGTAAGCCCGGTTCTGACTTTCGGGGCGCTGGCTGTCATATTTCTTCTGATTATTTTCATCAGTTACATGGGAATCTGATCATTGATCAAGTAAAAATTTCTTCTTTACAGAAACGCTTTACTGTGCTACCATGGTAACACATGAAAATTCAGAGGAGGATGGAATTATGAAGAAGGTTTGGAAAGCGGCGGCAGCGATGGGGCTTGCAGTTCTGCTGAGCGGTTGTTCCGGGCAGAAGGATGCCGTTACGGCTACCACAGCAGATACTAAGGCGGCAGATACTACGGCAGCAGATATTACGGCCCCGGGCACTGCGGCAGCGAAGACGGAGGAGAATGGGAAAGCTGCTGACGCAAATACATTTACGGTTGGCTTTGACCAGGATTTCCCGCCCATGGGCTTTGTAGGAGACAACGGGGAGTATACCGGATTTGATCTGGAGCTGGCCAAAGAAGTGGCTGACCGCCTTGGCAAAATCTTTGTTCCGCAGCCCATTGCATGGGATGCCAAGGACATGGAGCTGGAATCCGGAAATATCGACTGCATCTGGAACGGCTTTACCATTACAGGCCGTGAAGACAGCTATACCTGGACAAAACCCTATATGGAAAACAGCCAGGTATTTGTAGTGGGAAAGGACTCCGGCATCAAAACGCTTGCGGATCTGGCAGGGAAGGTCGTAGAGGTACAGGCGGATTCCTCTGCAGAAAAGGCCCTGCAGGCAGACGGAAAGCTGGCGGAAACCTTCGGTACCCTTCAGACAACACCGGATTACAATACTGCATTTATGGATCTGGAAATGGGCGCGGTTGATGCCGTTGCCATGGATGTGATCGTAGCAGCCTATCAGATCGAGCAGAGAAAAGCGGATTTTGTCATATTAGAGGAAGCTCTGGCGGCTGAGGAATACGGCGTAGGATTTAAGAAAGGCAACGAAGCCTTAAGAGATCAGGTTCAGGAACAGCTGGAGGCAATGGCAGCCGACGGAACCTTAAAAAAGATTTCAGAAAAATGGTTCGGTAAAGATGTAACTGCCATTGGAAAATAAAGATCATTCAATTGGGTTCCGGTCCTGTAAGGAAGGGCCGGATCTCATTTTTAAGAGAACATGGAGGAGAAATCATGGCTTTAACGAAGATACTTTCACAACTGGCAGGGGGTATGTGGGTCAGCATCCAGATATTTATAGTGACGCTGGTCTTTTCTCTGCCCCTTGGTCTTATCGTATCCTTTGGAAGGATGTCAAAGAATCGTGTCATACAAGCCATTGTTAAATTCTATATTTCGGTCATGAGAGGAACTCCATTGATGCTTCAGCTGATGGTGGTGTATTTCGGTCCCTATTACTTATTTGGCATGAAGGTGGGGAACGGATATCGCCTATGGGCCGCATTCATTGGCTTTGTGGTCAACTATGCGGCTTATTTCGCGGAAATATACCGGAGCGGAATCCAGTCCATGCCTGTGGGACAGTATGAGGCATCGAAGCTTTTAGGCTATACAAGGACCCAGACTTTTTTCCGCATCATATTTCCCCAGGTGGTGAAACGGATCCTGCCGTCTGTGACCAATGAGGTCATTACCCTGGTTAAGGATACATCCTTAGCTTTCACCATCAGCGTCCTGGAGATGTTTGCGGTTGCCAAGGCTCTGGCTTCTTCCCAGACCAGCCTTATTCCCTTTGTTGCGGCAGGGCTGTTTTACTATGTCTTTAACCTGATCGTAGCAGTCGGGATGGAGTACATAGAAAAGCGGATGAACTATTATCAATAGGAGGAAGGAAAGATGTACTTACTGGAAATGAACCATGTTCAGAAAGCATTTGACGGCCAGGGTGTGCTTCGCGATATTTCCCTGTCGGTAGAGGAAGGCGAGATCGTATCCATCATAGGCCCATCCGGTTCCGGCAAGTCCACCCTGCTTCGGTGTGCCACCATGCTGGAACAGATGGATGGCGGCGAACTGACCTATCTGGGGGAAAAGGCTGCATGGAATGGGAAGGATGGAACATCCATTTATGCAAAAAAGGAAAAATTGAAGGATATACAGAAGAATTACGGCCTGGTGTTTCAGAACTTTCATTTATTTCCGCATATGACGGTCTTAAAGAATGTTACCGATGCACCGGTCCATGTGCAGAAAAGAGACAAAGAAGACGTGTATGCCGAAGCTATGGAGCTGCTGCGGAAAATGGGGCTTGAGGACAAGGCTAATGCATATCCCTGCCAGCTATCCGGCGGCCAGTGCCAGCGGGTAGCCATCGCAAGGGCACTGGCCTTAAACCCCAGGATCCTTTTTTTTGATGAGCCGACTTCCGCGTTGGACCCGGAGCTTACCGGTGAAGTGTTAAAGGTCATCAAATCACTGGCAGATATGCAGATCACCATGGTCATCGTGACCCATGAGATGGCGTTTGCCAGGGATATCTCAGACCGGGTCATCTTCATGGCTGACGGCGTGATTGTCGAGGAAGGTACGCCTGAAGAGGTTTTCGCGTCTAACAATGTGAGGACCCAGAGCTTTTTGGGAAGGTATGGCGAAATTTTGTAGAAGATGGAAAATTTAAGAAAAAAGAAAAAGATTTTTCACAAACGGATGGTATACTAGATGTGAAATCATAGGTAAAACAGGAAAGAAAGAAGAGGATGCTTATGAAAAGAACATGGATTGTGGCGTTGGCCGTCTGTGCGGCCGTTTTATTTACAGCCTGTGGAAAATCAACGAAAAATACGGAAAGTACAGGGAATACGGCAACCGAGACAACAGCCCGGGATTCCGGAAATACGGAAAGCACCGCAGAGGCAAGTCAGGAGGCACCCGGCGATGGGGCGGAATTTAAGATACTGACCGGCAAGGTTACAAAGGTTGCCGATAACATGGAAAGCATGACCGTGTTAAACGGCGATACAGAGACTACAATTGATTTGAGCAACGTGGTGGTGGAGACTTCCTATGCCGTTGAACCTGAGGTGGAAGTTTCTGTTATCTACAAGGGGGAGATCTCCGGTTCGGATGCCGCCAATGCAAAGATTGTTCTGGTACTGGATTCCCAGGAAAGCATGAAGGTAGAGGAAGCGACGGGAAGCGTCGTGGACCAGGCTATGAGTACCTTTACCATTAAGACGGAATCCGGGGAAGAGCTTGGATTTGTAAAGGACAACTTTGAAGGGCAGGATTCCGGTGTACTGGGGAAAGCCTCCGGTGACAGCAACGGCAGCGGAGCCGTGGTAAAAGTGACGTATGTAACAGTCAGCTATGATGCGGGCAGCAAATCGAATTTCCCGTTAAAGGTGGAAGCTGTAAAGTAAAAAAATGGTTAAAATCCCGGATTTACAGGGCTTTTTTGATAAAAGACTTGCAAATTCGGGATTTTCATGTACAATAAGAGAGATAACAGAGGAAGGGGCCAGCAGACCCCTATTTTGATGACCTTGGCATAATATGATAAGTCAAAGACAATAACAGAAATTCCGGTATAATGAAATAAAAGCAGATTACAGAAAGGGAAACAGAGATGATTAGTGCACATAATGTAACATTAAGAATCGGGAAAAAGGCATTGTTTGAAGATGTAAATATTAAATTTACCGAAGGCAACTGCTATGGTATGATCGGTGCCAATGGCGCCGGAAAGTCCACTTTCCTTAAGATTCTTTCCGGTGAATTGGAACCGACGAACGGTGATATCGTCATAACGCCGGGACAGAGGCTTTCCTTCTTAAAGCAGGATCACTTCAGATATGACGAATTCCAGGTGCTTGACACCGTTATCATGGGCAATGCCAGACTTTATGAAATTATGAAGGAGAAGGATGCCATCTACATGAAGGAAGACTTCACGGATGAGGATGGGATCAAGGCAGCAGAGCTGGAAGGCGAATTTGCCACCATGAACGGCTGGGAGGCGGAATCCGATGCGGCCAACCTTTTAAACGGCCTCGGGATCGAGACCGATCTGCACTATAAATTACTGAAGGAGCTGACCGGTGCCGAGAAGGTTAAGGTGCTCCTTGCCCAGGCATTGTTCGGAAACCCGGATATCCTGCTGCTTGACGAGCCGACCAACCACCTGGATTTAGATGCCATCGCATGGCTGGAGGAATTCCTCATTAATTTTGAAAATACGGTTATCGTTGTATCCCATGACCGTTACTTCTTGAATAAAGTCTGCACCCACATCGCAGACATCGACTATGGAAAAATCCAGCTTTATGCAGGTAACTATGATTTCTGGTATGAGTCCAGCCAGCTGATGGTCAAACAGATGAAGGAAGCCAACCGGAAAAAGGAAGAGAAGATCAAGGAGCTGCAGGAGTTTATCCAGCGTTTCTCCGCCAATGCTTCCAAGTCCAAGCAGGCGACTTCCAGAAAACGTGCCCTGGAGAAGATCGAACTGGATGACATTAAACCATCCAGCCGGAAATATCCTTACATCGATTTCCGTCCGGCCCGTGAGATCGGAAATGAAGTATTAAGCGTCAACAACTTATCAAAGACCATTGACGGCGTTAAGATTCTGGATAATATCTCCTTTACCTTAAACCGTGAGGACAAAGTGGCCTTAGTGGGACCAAACGAGCTGGCAAAGACCATTCTTTTTAAAATCCTTGCCGGAGAGATGGAGCCGGATGAAGGCGATTATAAATGGGGACTTACCACCAGCCAGTGTTATTTCCCCAAGGATAATACTGCGGAATTTGATAACGATGACACCATCGTGGACTGGCTGACCCAGTATTCCCCGGAAAAAGAAGCTACTTATGTACGCGGCTTCCTGGGCCGCATGCTGTTCGCCGGAGAGGATGGCGTAAAGAAGGTCAAGGTCTTATCCGGTGGGGAGAAGGTGCGCTGCATGCTTTCCAAGCTGATGATTTCCGGCGCCAATGTACTGATGCTTGATGAGCCGACGGACCATCTGGATATGGAGTCTATCACCGCATTAAACAATGGGCTGGTGAAGTTCCAGGGCGTTTTGATTTTCTCATCCCGTGACCATCAGATCGTGGAGACGACCGCAAACCGCATTATGGAGATAGTGAACGGACAGCTGATCGACAAGATCACTACCTACGATGAATACCTGGCAAGTGATGAAATGGCTCGTAAGAGACAGGTGTTTACCTTGACCGAGGAACAGGTAGAAGAGAATAAATAGACTTTATCAGGATTCCTGTGAGGGCAGCAGCCTGGCAATTTAAAAATTGCCAGGCTGTAACTTTATATTGGAAAAGAGGTTTCGGAAACAGCAGAAAAATAGTATGATAGAAGAAAAGCGGGCAAGACGAAACGCAATGAAAGGATTTGGATATGACCATGGTTACAATGGAGGAAGTTGCCAAGGCTGCACATGTATCACGTGCTACCGTATCAAGAGTATTATCGAATCATCCATCCATTACGATGGAAACCCGGAGCAATGTCATGTATTGGGTAAGAAAGCTGGGATATGAACCGAATCAGGTGGCGCAGAGCCTGGCAGGAAACAGGACCAATCTGATCGGTGTATTATTTTCCGATTTATCCAATCCATTGTATGCTTCTTTGATGACATCCATCGTACATGAGGCTGAAATATATGGATATAATGTAATTCTCGGCGACGCTCAGAGAGAAAAGGCGAGGGAAGCCAGCATCATCAACGGATTTAAACGGCGGAAGGTAGACGGGATTATTGTAAGGCCGATCGGAACTCCTAATAAAAAATTATACAGCGGAATAAGCATTCCCATGGTCAGCCTTTTTAAGCGGACGGAAAAGAAGAATATTATTATCAGCTCAGAGGAAGGGGGGATTCAGGTAGCAAGGCATTTTTGTGAGCTTGGACACAGAAATATCGGTTATATAGGCCCCATAAGATCCCTGGCCGGAAATAACAAATTAGAAGGATTCCGTTCAGAGCTTGAAAAGAACGGGCTGAAATTAAAAGCTGTTCTGGAATGCAATCAACATGAGACGGTGGAAAATCAAAGGGTCTATGAAATCATCAGCCAGTATTTTAAAGTTCATGATCCCGAAAAAGTAACTGCCTGGTTTGCACACAGCGATATCGCTGCCAGTGACATCATAAAGGCATTAACAGAATATGGCCTGGAAGTGCCGAAAGATGTGATTGTATGCGGTTATAACAATACCCTGTTAGCCAGAAAGATGATTCCAACGTTGTCTTCCGTGGCCTCACCGATCGAAGAAATTGCAAAGAGTGCGGTAGGCATGCTGCTGAATGGAATAAATGGAAATATGGAAGAGGAATTGATTCACCTTTCTCCAAGGCTGGTAATACGTGAATCAACCTCCAGGGAACTTGTACAATCAGCACAAATAAAAATTTAAAATTAGGGCATAATATATAAAAATCGCATGACATCTTGACAGCTGATCACTTCTGTTATATTCTTAATATATCTTAATGAACGCGCGTACATTGTTGCATATAACCAAGGAGGATCATATGAGTAAAGAAAGACAAACAGCTGAACAGATCCTGGTTCACGTTGGTGGTCAGGAGAATATTTTAAACGTAGAGCATTGCGCTACGAGATTAAGGCTTGTTCTTAAAGATGGAACAAAGTTCAACAAGAAAGAAATAGAACAAATTGAAGGAGTAAAAGGAAGCTTTCTGGCATCCGGGCAGCACCAGGTTATTTGGGGGACGGGCTTTGTGAACAAGGTATATGCAGAGTTCCTTGAGATCACAAAGCTGGACAGCGCGAACATGATGTCTAAGTCAGAAGCCACGGCTGCAAATATGAATGTCTTTCAAAAGGCATCAAGGCTGCTGGGAGATGTATTTTTTCCTATCATACCAATCTTAGTTGCAACAGGTCTTTTCATGGGACTGCGCAGCTTTATCACAAATCTCGGTGTGGAATTAGACCCTACATTCCTGGCCTTGTCCCAGGTATTGATCGATACCGCATTTGCGTCTCTTCCGGCACTGGTGACGTATTCCGTCATGAAACGGTCCGGCGCTTCACCGGCACTGGGGATTGTAATCGGTCTTATGCTGGTGGCCCCGCAGCTTCCCAACGCGAATCAGGTGGCCAGCGGAAATATTGAGCCTATCTATTTAAGCCTGTTGGGCTTAAACATACCGATTATCGGGTACCAGGGTTCCGTATTGCCGGCATTAATTCTGGGTGTGATCGCGGCCAAGATTGAAAAGGGCCTTCGAAAAATCGTACCGGATGTTCTAGATTTGATTGTTACTCCATTCGTTACACTTTTTTCCAGCATGGTCATAGGTTTAGTTGTCATAGGGCCTGTCATGCATATAGTCGAAAAGGGACTGGTTGCGGCCATTTCTTTCCTGATGAATATTCCGTTTGGAATAGGTGGATTTATTGTTGGCGCGCTGCAGCAGGCGGTGGTGATCACCGGACTTCATCATACATTCAAGGCACTTGAAATAGAGCTGCTTGCCAATACAGGTGCCAATCCATTTAATGCTCTGGTCTGCGGCGCGATCGTTGCTCAGGGGGCGGCGGGCATTGCGGCAGCACTTAAAACAAAGAACAAAAAACAGAAGTCACTGTATCTTACATCTGCGGTTCCTGCATTTTTGGGAATCACAGAGCCGCTTATTTTCGGCGGGAATCTGCCAAGACTGGTACCATTTGTCTGCGGCTGTATCGGAGGCGGTTTTGCCGGTATATTCGCTTCTGTTTCAGGGCTTGCGGGAACCGGAATGTCGATCACGGCAATACCCGGAATCTTATTGTATTTAAATGGGCAGCTTGGGAAATATCTGATCGCATGTGCCATCGGATTTACAGTAGCATTTGGATTGACCTATGTGTTTTATAAATCTGAAGAATAGTTTAACTGAATCAGGTAAGTAGCGAAGCGGATTGCGAATATCCGCTTGACCGTATAATAAGGAGTATCATGGAACGATTATATAATAATATAACGCTGCCGGATTTGTGGCCGCCGCATTACAGAGAAGAAACATTGGATAAGCCGCTGCGCGTTCCATATCTGGAGGACAAACCGGATTATATTGATATATCGGTTGGCAGGCAATTGTTTGTGGACGATTTTTTGATTTGTGAGACGGATCTGATCAGAGAGTTCGGGAAACCGCAGGTCTCGGAAAGCCCAGTTTTATGGCCACAGACCAGCATGGAACTGAATGACGGATATTGTACATGCGCCTGCCCCTTCAATGGTGGAGTGTTTTATGATGCTCAAAGCCGGAAATATAAAATGTGGTATCATGCAGGCTGGTTTGATGGCAGCGCTTACGCGGAAAGTGACGATGGGTTCCGGTGGAAACGGCTGAGTCAGATCGCTCCCGGGCACTCGGACCGGGTGCTTAAGCACATTCCGGGTTATATGAGGGATGGAGATGCCGTATGGCTGGATGAGTATGCCGGGACCCCGTATGAGAGATATAAGATGCTGGTGTTTTACCGGTGTTTTGAGGAAGATTACAAATATTACCACCGAAAGCCCAAGCATGCGCATGATGATCCATCCTCTGTTCCTCCTAAGGAAATAACGGTATTATATAAGTCCGCAGATGGAATACATTGGGAGGAAGCCGGTACAACAAGCCATTCCGGGGATAATACGACCTTCTTTTATAATCCATTCCGTAAAAAATGGATCTACAGCATGAGGACCTTTTCTGAGCTGGACAGCAGGGTAAGAGTACGCAGCTATTATGAAACCGACGATTTTTATAAAGGCAGCCGGTGGTCTAAGGAGGATTTAAGCTTCTGGGCGAGAACAGATATTTACGATAAGCCGGACCGGGATCTGGGATATTATACGCAGCTGTATAATCTGGATGCAGTGGCTTACGAAAGCGTGATGCTTGGTATTTATTCCGTATTTATGGGACCTCCGAATTTTGTATGTGAAAAAACCGGGCTTCCCAAAATCAATGATTTAAAGATCGCCTTCAGCAGGGATGGGTTCCACTTTGACAGGCCTACTTATGAGGATTTTTTAAGTTCTTCGAGGAAGGAAGGAAGCTGGGATTACGGATACCTGCATCCGGCTAACGGCATTTGCACGGTGGCAGGGGATGAACTTTATTTTTATTATTCCGCATTTTCAGGCAAATCGCCTCATTTCGGCAGCCATAAATACTCAGGCGGAGCCGTGGGGGTGGCGAAGCTGAGGCGTGACGGGTTCGCCGGCATGAAGGCTTTCCATTCGAAGGGATCATTAACAACAGAGATTTTAAAATACCAGGGTGAGTTCCTGTTTGTAAATGCAGACTGCACAGGAGGGAAACTGTCCGCCGAAATTCTGGATCCGGAAGGAAATGTGATTCCGGGATATTCCGGGCAGGATTGCAATGTGATGACGGAGGATAAGACAAAATACCGGATCACTTGGCGGGATAAAAAGAGTTTAAAAGAGGTAAGGCAGGATAAGATCCGAATCAGATTTACGCTGGATCATGCCACAATATATGCTTTTTGGATCACGGAGGGTGAAGAAGGGAAAAGCCATGGTTATCTTGCGGCAGGATCTTTGGAGCTTAAAGCGGGAAATAAGGATGACTAAAGGACAAAACGCATATTTTGCAGTTTATTATGCCTGTTAAGGAGAATGATTCATGATGAGAGTTCCGTATGAAACAATGGTAAGCGAGTTTAAACGAGTGCTTGTAAAAAAAGGCTTTCGTGAAGAGAGAGCAGAGGCTGCGGCCGTAATTTTCGCGCAGAACAGCCTTGCCGGTGTTTATTCCCATGGGCTGAACCGCTTTCCCAGGGTGGTGGAATATCTGGAGAAAGGGGAGATAAATCCGGATCTGGAGGCTGTGTGCGAGCTTAAGATGGGAGCATTTGAACGCTGGAACGGGCAAAGGGGATTCGGTCCGCTGAACGCAAAGCTCGCCATGGACAGGGCCTGTGAACTGGCAAAGCAGTATGGGATCGGTATCGTGGCTCTGGGCAACAACAATCATTGGATGCGCGGCGGAAGCTATGGGTTTCAGGCGGCGGACCAGGGCTGTATCGGCATCTGCTGGTCAAATACCTGCCCGAATATGCCGGCGTGGGGAGGAAAGGACCGGAAGATCGGCAACAATCCCATCATTTTTGCAGTTCCCAGAAGCGACGGCCGGCATGTTGTGATTGATTGTGCGGTCTCCCAGTTTTCTTATGGAAAGCTGGAAGAGTATAAGCTTAAGGGGCAAATGCTTCCGGTGCCGGGCGGCTATGACACGAAAGGAAATTTAAGTACAGATCCGGCCGAAATTGAGAAGAGCTGGCGGGTACTGCCTATGGGATACTGGAAAGGCAGCGGTATTTCCATTGCCCTTGATTTAATTGGGACGGTTCTGACCAATGGGAATTCCGTCCATACCATAGCTGGGTTTGGAGATGAGATAGGGCTTTCCCAGGTAATGATCGCCATAGACCCGTCAAAAGCGAACAGTCCGGAGCTTACGGATCAGATCGTAGATGATATCATTGCTGATATCAAGTCCTCTGAGCCGGCAGTGGAGAACGGTGAGGTGCTGTATCCGGGAGAACCGGAGGCGATCGCCATGAGGGATAACATGGCAAACGGAATACCGGTTGCGGAAGAAAAATGGAGCCAGGTGCTTGCAATGTAAGCAGAGTGCGGGATATAAGAAGAGTGAACCCCTGGGCAGATAGCCGAAAGCTGTTTGTCCAGGGGTTTTTTACATGATTGCACGATTCTTCCGTATGGCGTATAATCAGCCTTGTAAAGGAGGTGAGAATGATCGATACCATTGATTATTATGCCTATGCTTCCCGTATGAGGGGGTGGAATCCGCAGCTTAAGGCGGCGGTGGCAGTGGCTGCGCTGCTTTTTTGTATTGCAGCAGATGATGCACGGGTATCCGGGGCGGTTATGTTATCCATGGGCGGGATCACCATTCTGGCGGGAGGTCTTTCCGGGAGGAAATATCTGGCGCTTCTCAGGATCCCGCTTGCATTTCTTGTTTTGGGGACGGCTGCCGTTGTAACGGATATTTCTAAGGTGCCTTACGGACGGGCCCTGGTTTCGGTGCGGGGATATTATCTGTATCTGACGGAAGGGGGGCTGGAACTGGCTTTTTGTCTGGTTTTAAAGGCTATGGCCTCATTAAGTGCCACGTATATGCTGGTGCTTTCCACTCCGGCAAGCGAGGTGATCTGTGTTTTCCGAAGACTCCATGTTCCGAAGATCATTGTTGAACTGATGAATATGATCTACCGGTTTATCTTTGTGATGACGGAAACCCAGTGCTATATGAGGCGGGCAGCTGAGTCAAGGCTGGGATACTGTGATTTTAAGACCTCCTGCCGGTCATTTGGGAGTGCAGCCGGCAATTTATTCGTGGTTTCCTTAAAAAAGGCCGGTGCGTATTATGACGCCATGACTGCCCGGTGTTATGATGGGGAGCTTTTGTTTCTGGAGGAGGAGAAAAAGGTGAAAGGCTGGCAGATCGGGGCGGCTGCCGGTTATTTTGTATTTCTGGTGCTGGTACGGGGGCTGCCGGGGTAGCCTTGCCGGATGGATCAGAGCAGATGATAAGGAGTTGAACGATGATGGAAGAGATCCTTTTGCAGGCGGAAAACCTGTCTTATTCTTATGGGCAGGGAAACCAGGCGCTTAAGAAAATTAATTTTACCGTGAAAAAGGGAGAGAAAATTGCAGTTCTTGGTTCGAATGGAGCTGGGAAATCCACCTGTTTTCTAAATCTTAACGGTGTGTTGTGGCCCGAATCGGGCCGGATCCGTTACCGCGGAAAGGAAATTGGGAAAAAGGATTTGAATGAACTGAGGAAAAATGTGGGGATCGTGTTTCAGGATGCGGATAACCAGATCATTGCTTCCACGGTGTTTGCAGAGGTCTCCTTTGGTCCGGTGAATTTAAAGCTTCCAAAGGAGGAAGTGAAGAGGCGGGTGGAGACAGCATTGGATTGTATGAATTTAATGCCCATGAAGGACAGGCCGCCCCACTATTTAAGCGGAGGGGAGAAAAAGAGGGTCAGCATTGCAGATATCATTGCCATGGAATCGGAGATCGTCATATTCGATGAGCCGACCGCGTCCCTGGACCCGGTCAATGTGGAAATGTTAAAAGATGTTCTGGATAAGATGGCCGGAATGGGGAAAACTCTTATGATTTCTACCCATGATGTGGATTTTGCATACCGGTGGGCAGACCGGGCGGTGGTTTTTGCAGACGGACGAATCATAGCCGACGGACCGGTGAGAGAAGTGTTTGAGGATGAAGAACTGTTAATAAGGGCTAATTTGAGGAAGCCCATCCTGCTTGAGGTTTTTAATTGCCTGGTCCGGCACCGGATTTTAGAAGCGGTCCCCGGCCGGCCAAGGGATGTGGACGAGCTTGAAATGTTTTTAAGCGGTACAAAGAATTGACAGAAAGGTTTGGAACAGCTACAATACAATCGTATCACGTGAAAGGTGCCTGTGAAATTCTCCGCAGGATAATAGGGAAAAGGGTGCAAATCCCTTACGGTCCCGCCGCTGTAAGTGGGGAGCAGGGCTCAATAAATCACTGGGAAACCGGGAAGAGGAGCTGCTGTGAAGATACACGAGTCAGAAGACCTGCCTTTCATAAGGAAGTTCGATTCGCCTATGGCTCATCGAACGGCTGATTTACTAAATTAAGGCTGCGCCTTCATGAAGTAAATGATGCCTGCGACGCATCCGGTTACGAGCGATGACCGGATGCCGGGAAGTCTTTTTGTTGTATAAAGATTTACCCTGTGAGCGCCGGTCTGATGAGTGGGAATCATCGGAATTTGGTGCTTATTTTATTGGAACACCCTGCGGGTATACCTTTACATCCAATAAAGCGGGGTGGGCCCTGCCCAGAAAGCTGGGTGGAAATCGGAAAGGAGAATGAAAATGAGTAAGAAAGAAAAAAGAATCATGAAACTTGTCATTGCATTTGCCCTGGCCTTTGGAATTGTTCCAAGCGCTTATGGAATGCACATTATGGAGGGGTATCTTCCAGTGGGATACTGTATCGCCTGGGGGGCCGTTTGCGTGCCGTTTCTGGCAGCGGGATTTTTCTCCATCAGGAATAGGCTTAAAGAGAACAGGAAACCCATCACCATTCTGGCCATGTCGGGAGCCTTTATTTTTGTCATATCATCCTTAAAGATCCCGTCAGTAACCGGAAGCTGTTCCCATATGACAGGAACCGGCCTTGGAGCCATTTTATTCGGGCCGTCTGCGGTCAGCATTCTGGGAATGATCGTGCTGATATTCCAGGCCATATTACTGGCCCACGGCGGTCTTACGACGCTGGGCGCCAATACCTTTTCCATGGCAATTGCAGGACCGTTCGTGTCTTTTGGAATTTATAAATTATGCAAAAAGCTAAAGGTAAATAAGCTGGTCAGTGTTTTCCTGGCGGCAATGCTGGGAGATTTATTTACCTATTGTGTGACAAGTCTCCAGCTGGCTCTGGCTTATCCGTCCCAGGCCGGCGGCGCAGGGGCTTCTGCCGTCAGGTTTTTGGGAGTTTTCGCTCCCACCCAGCTTCCGCTTGCGGTCATTGAGGGGATCTTAACTGCAGTGATTGTCATTACCCTTGAGACCTATGCTCTTCCTGAGCTGTCAGCAATCGGATTTTCAAAGGAGGGATAGGATATGAGCAGAAAAAACAAGCGGATAATAGCAGTTTTATTGATTTTGGTGTGCCTGATCGCGGCGGTGCCCCTTTTCGCCTTAAAGGGAGCGGAATTTGGAGGCTCCGATGATGCGGGAAGCCGGATGATATCGGAAATCCAGGGGACCGGGTACGAGCCATGGTTTACCCCGGTGTTGGAGACCTTGATTGACGGGGAGCTGCCCGGAGAGGTGGAAAGCCTGCTTTTTTGCATTCAGACCGGAATCGGAGTGGGAATCTTAGCCTTTTTCATGGGACGGTTCGTAGAACGGAAAAAATGGCAGGAAAAACATACATAATGTGGGAAATGCAAAAGGGAGGAATGAAAATTCTTCCCTTTTCTAATCCACAGGAAAATGGTATACTGTCTTTATCTTTAGTTTGAGGTGAAAAACGATGAAAAAAATGATTTCCTGGAATGTAAACGGCCTTCGCGCCTGTGTGGAGAAAGGCTTTTTGGATTATTTTAACGAAGTGGATGCAGATATTTTCTGCATTCAGGAAAGCAAGCTGCAGGAGGGACAGATCGACCTTGCCCTTCCCGGATATTATCAGTACTGGAATTATGCGGAAAAGAAGGGGTATTCGGGAACGGCTCTGTTTACAAAGGAGGAGCCCATAGCGGTCGCTTACGGAATCGGCGTGGATGAACATGATAAGGAAGGAAGG
This sequence comes from Clostridium sp. Marseille-P2415, assembly GCF_900155545.1. GTDB lineage: Bacteria > Bacillota > Clostridia > Lachnospirales > Lachnospiraceae > Lacrimispora. The sequence goes on along the minus strand of NZ_LT732526.1, from coordinate 3,447,416 downwards.
GTCATAGCTGCCGAATTTCCGGATTATTATGTGGTCACCTGCTATACGCCAAATTCCCAGAATGAACTGGCCCGCCTCCCGTACCGAATGACATGGGAGGATTCATTTCTCGCCTATTTAAAAAAACTGGAGGAGAAAAAGCCGGTAATTTTCTGCGGGGATTTTAATGTGGCCCATAAGGAGATCGACTTAAAGAATCCCAAAACCAACCGGAAAAATGCAGGCTTTACCGATGAAGAGAGGGAAAAGTTTACCGTTCTTCTGGAAACCGGTTTTATTGACACGTACCGTTATTTTTATCCGGAGCAGGAGGGCGTGTACTCCTGGTGGTCATACCGGTTCAGCGCCAGACAGAAGAACGCAGGCTGGCGCATTGACTATTTCTGCGTTTCGGAAAGCTTAAAGGACAGGCTTGCGAGTGCAGCGATCCATACAGAGGTAATGGGTTCAGATCACTGTCCGGTGGAGCTTGTGATCCGTTAGAGGGACAGACAGGAGAGAAAGATAAGGAATGAATTTACTGACTATTGAGCATTTAACAAAATCATATACGGAACGGCTGTTATTTGACGATACCAGCTTCAGCATAAACGAGGGGGAGAAGATCGGCCTGATCGGCATTAACGGAACAGGGAAATCCACCCTGCTGCGGATCGTGGCAGGACTTGAGGAACCGGATGAAGGAAATGTGGTCAGGGGAAGGAATTTAGATATCCGCTTCCTGTCCCAGAATCCAAAGTTCCATGAGGGCGATACCATTCTTTCAAGCATTGTCCGGGATAACGAAGGCCACGGGCATGTGTGGGATCTGGAAAGCCAGGCAAAGGCCATGTTAACCAGGCTGGGCTTTACGGATTTTGATTCCAGGGTGGAAACCCTGTCCGGCGGCCAGCGAAAGAGGGTGGCATTAGTCAGTGTCCTCCTTGGGACGGCGGACTTGCTGGTTCTTGATGAGCCCACCAACCATTTGGACAGCAGCATGGCAGACTGGCTGGAGGATTATCTGCGCCGTTTTAAGGGCGTTCTTTTCATGGTAACCCATGACCGTTATTTTTTAGATAGCGTAACCAACCGGATCGTGGAGCTGGATAAGGGAAAGCTTTACAGCTATCAGGAGAGCAAGGTGAATGGCGGCGGAGCCGACAGAGAGAGCACCCTGGGGTGCTATGAAGGATATTTAAAGCTGAAAGCAGAGCGCATGGATATGGCGCTGGCAACGGAACGGAAGCGCCAGTCCATTTTAAAGGTGGAACTGGAATGGATGCAGCGGGGAGCCAGGGCCCGTTCTACCAAGCAGAAGGCTCACATTCAGAGGTATGAGTCCCTTCGTGACCAGAAGGGGCCGGAGTTTGACCAGACCGTGGAGCTGGATTCCATTGCAAGCCGTCTGGGGCGGACCACGGTGGAGCTGGAGGGGATCACCAAGGCGTTTGGGGAAAAGGTTTTGATGAAGGACTTCACTTATATTTTCCTGAAAAACGACCGCATCGGCGTCATCGGTCCCAACGGAAGCGGGAAATCCACCCTTATGAAGATCATTGCAGGGTGGCTGGAGCCCGATGCCGGGACGGTTACCGTGGGCCAGACGGTGAAAATGGGGTATTTCTCACAGGAGAGCGAGGATATGGATGGCAGCGTAAAGGTCATTGATTATATCCGGAATGTGGCGGAGTACGTAAAGACGAAGGAGGGAAGCGTCAGCGCTGCCCAGATGCTGGAACGCTTTCTGTTTCCGTCAAGCGTTCAGTACACTACCATTGAAAAGCTGTCCGGCGGGGAAAAAAGAAGGCTCTACCTGCTTAGGATCCTGATGGAAGCTCCCAATGTGCTTTTGCTTGATGAGCCGACCAATGATCTGGATATCCAGACTCTGACGATTTTAGAGGATTATCTTGACAGCTTCCAGGGGATCGTGGTTACGGTTTCCCATGACCGCTATTTTCTGGACCGTGTGGTGCGCCGGATCTTTGCTTTTGAGGGGCAGGGGCAGGTGACCCAGTATGAGGGCGGTTTTACGGACTATCAGGCGGCATTTCAGGAGAAATACCCGGATGGTATTCCAGGCCGGGAAGAGGGAACCGGGAAAAAGACGGAGGCTGTGGAGAAAAAGAACCGGGAGAAGCCAAAGGGGGATAGAAAGCTTAAATTCTCCTTTAAGGAGCAGCGGGAATGGGATACCATAGAGGAAGACATGGCTGCTCTGGAAGCGAAGATCGAAGAATTGGACGGACAGATCGGAGAGGCAGCCAGCAATTACAGCAGGCTTAATGCACTGATGGAAGAAAAGGCAGAAAAAGAGAGGCTTTTGGATGAGAAGATGGAGCGGTGGCTGTATTTAAATGATCTGGCAGAACAGATCGGGAATCAGTAAAATGCAGCAGGAGCTGTCCCGGTATCGGACCGGAGAGGCGGAGGAGATAAGTATATGGAACAGTACAAGATCGCAGAACATGAAAACCGGGGGTATCCCATGGGACTTTCAAAGGTTTCCGGCGGGATCCATTTGTGCGTGGCCGCAGAAGGCGGGGAGTGCCGGGTTTTGTTTTTTAAGGCCGGCGGGGAAGAACCGGTCCGGACCCTTTCCTTTCCTGTGGAGTCCAGAAGAGGCGATGTCTGGAGCATGACCGTTCCGGGAGATGATTTCGCGGATCTGGAATACTGTTTTGAAATCGATGGGAGGCCGTTTTCCGACCCTTACGGAAGGAGCTTTACCGGGCGGGACGTCTGGGGAGACTTAGAAGGTGTTTTCCCCCTTTTAAAGACTCCGGTGAAATTTCCGGAATTTGATTGGGAAGACGACAGGCTGCCTGAAATTCCTTATGAGGACTGCATACTATACCGGCTTCATGGACGTGGATTTACAAAGCATGTATCATCAAAAGTAAAAAATAAGGGGACCTTTCAGGCCGTTCAGGAAAAAATTCCTTACCTGAAGGAACTGGGAATTACTACGGTGGAGCTCATGCCGGTGAATGAATTTTCAGAGGTTATCATGCCGGAAAATGTGCCTGGGAACCCATATGGTGTGGATAAACCCACCGGAAAATTAAATTATTGGGGATATGGACCCGGATTTTATTTCGCTCCCAAGGCTTCCTTTGCTTCCGGAAAGGGAAAGGATCCGGCTTTTGAGTTTAAGACCCTTGTGAAGGCTTTCCATAAGGAAGGTCTGGAACTGATCACGGAGCTTTATTTTACCGGAAAAGAATCCCCTTCTTTTGTTCTTGACGTGGTCCGTTTCTGGGCAGAGGAATTCCATGTGGACGGAATCCATCTGGTGGGGTTCCCGCCCCTGGATCTGATCGGAAGGGACCCTTATCTGAGCCGGATCAAGCTCCTGGCTGTTTCCTGGGATTCGGTTAAGGGAGGAAGGCGGAAGCACTTAGGCGAGTATAATGACGGCTTTCTGGTGGATATGCGGCGGGTGTTAAAGGGAGATGAGGACCAGATGAGCAGCCTGGTTTTCCGGAGCAGAAGAAACCCGGCAGAATGGGGCGTCATAAACTATATGGCCAATACCAATGGATTTACCATGATGGATATGGTGTCCTATGATACCAAGCACAACGAGGGAAACGGGGAGAACAACCAGGACGGCAATCCTTATAATTATTCCTGGAACTGCGGGGCAGAGGGGCCGACAAAGCGGAAAAAGGTCGTGGAGCTTCGGAAAAAGCAGCTTAAGAATGCCTTTCTTCTTTTGCTTCTGAGCCAGGGCACTCCCCTTATCATGGCGGGAGACGAGTTTGGTAATTCCCAGTCAGGCAATAATAATGCATACTGCCAGGATAATGAAGTATCGTGGATCAACTGGAATTTATTAAAAACCAACCGGGATATTTTTGAATTTGTGAAAAATGTGATAGCCTTCCGCAAAGCTCATCCGGTGTTTCATATGCCAATGGAGCCAAGGATCATGGATTATTTAGCATGCGGATTCCCGGATGTGTCCTATCACGGCGTCAGGGCCTGGTGTCCGGAATTTGAGAATTTCAGACGCCAGCTTGGGATCTTTTACTGCGGGGAATATGGAAGGAAGCCGGATGGGACTGCGGACAATCACTTTTATGTGGCTTATAACATGCACTGGGAGCCACATGAATTTGACCTTCCCAATCTGCCTAAGAAAGAGCGGTGGCACGTGGCCTTCCATACGGATGAACGGGAAGGAAACGGCATGTATCCGGAAGGAGAGGAGCCGGCTGCGGAAGGGAAACGGTTCCTGGTTCCGCCGAGGACCATTGTGGTGTTTATCGGGAAGCCATCTTAATCCAGCCGGTAAGTATACATGCTTCCGATATAATAGGTATCAATATATTCTATTATGGTATCCTGGCCGCTGCATGTAATATGGGATACCTTTAACAATGCCTCGTTTTCTATCTCCAGTAATTTTTTCTGTTCCGGAGTCGGAAGCGCGGCGGAAAGTGAAAAATCAATGGTATGCAGATCACTGAAGCCGAGTTTCTTCACATATTTAAAAAAAGAATTTTCCAGGCAGGCAATGTCGATTGCAGGAATTGTTTTACAGGGGACATAGTTGTAGCTGATGCTGATGATCATGCCATTGCCTGTCCGTATCCTAGAAAAATAATGGATCAGATCATCGGGTTCTGCCCCAAGCTTTTGCGCTATTTCAGGAGAAATATCGGCCCCCCGGTAGATTCGGTACTCCAATAGCCTGGCCCCAGGTTTTAATCCAATAGATTCCATATCTTCTGTAAAACTGTTGGGCTGATAATGAAACTGCTTTTGTACCAGAGAGCTGGTCACAAAGCTTCCCTTTCCGGCAATCCTTCGAATGTATCCTTCCGTTGTGAGAGCCGAAATTGCCTTGTTTACCGTCATCCGGCTCACTTGAAAACGTTCGCATAATTCTGATTCCGTAGGAATCTGATCTCCCGCATGCAGCGTATGATTTTTTATGTCTTTTAAAATACAATCCTTTATTTGTATATACTTTGGTTTATTGATCATAAAAGCACTCCTTGTAAAGCATATTTGCCTCATATTATTATATATCGGGAAGCACTAATTGTCTATACATAATATTATAAAAACTTTGTGTAATATTGCAACAAAAAAAGTTGCAATATTATTTTTTTTGTGATAATATATGAAAAACAAATGAAATGCATATACCTAATAATAAGGTATATACATTATAGAAGCGCAAAGAAATTTTGGAAGAAAGGAGAAACATGAAAAATATTATTTTGGTTACACATGCGGATTTTGCAAAAGGCATTTTGACATCATTGGAATTGGTCATGGGAAAAGCCGATCATATTGATTATGTCAGCATCAGCGCTGAGGAAACGATTCCTGATATTACAGCGATGATTGAAACGAAAGTGAACAGCTTTCATAACGACGGGTGTACGGTTATTATCAGTGATATTATCGGAGGCAGTACTACCAGGGCTGCGATGGAACTGATAGGAAGAAGGGAAAAAATCTATCTGATAACCGGCTTGAATCTGGGATTACTGCTGGAAGTAGCCATGATACCATTAAGCGGAGAGGAACAATCGGACAGGCAGGCTTTAAGAAATGCAATTGAAAGTTCAAAACATACCATAAGCCTGGTCAATGACAGCATGGAAGAACAGGATTTTAACCAGGTATCCGGGTTTGATGAGCTTTAGATGGAACAAATGCCGCAGAAGGTGCGGCACTGGAGGTAAAAATGATAAAATTATTACGTGTGGATGACCGGTTGATTCACGGTCAGGTTGCAGTAAGCTGGACTTCATTTTTAGGTGTGGACACAATTGTGGTTGCCAATGATCACGCAATCGAGGATAAGCTGATGCAGATGGCTTTTCAAATGGCAAAGCCTCCTCAGGTGACATTGTCCGTGAAATCGCTGGATGGGGCGGCGGCGGTGATTAACAATCCGAAACATGCTGCAAGAGTGATATTTGTTGTGACAGCCAGTGTACAGGATGCTTTTTATTTAATGGAACGCTGTGATTCCATTTCAGAAGTATGCCTGGGTGGCATGAGGAAGGCGCCGGATAAAAAAATGGTGGAAAGGCAGGTTTATCTGGATCAAGAAGATATGGAGGCGATCGAGAAGATACATGCCATGGGAAAAGACGTTTTTTTACAGGCAGTACCAACAGAGAAGAAACTGTTGTACGACGATATTGTAAAGGAGTTTCACAGATAAGGAGAAGGAGGATACGTATATGGTATGGAAAGCGTTATTGCTGGGAATTCTTGCCGGATTTGCTATCTTGGATGGGCGGGTCTTCGGACAGCATATGCTTGACCGGCCAATTGTGACCGGTCCGATTGTAGGTCTTTTATTGGGAGATTTACAAACAGGTATTGTAATGGGGGCTGCTGTTGAACTGGTGATGATGGGAATCGTTGGCATTGGAGCGGCTACACCTCCTGATGTGGTATCGGGAGGGATTCTGGCAACCGCTTTTGCCATCATGTCCGGACTGGATATGGATGCGGCGGTAGCGTTGTCTCTGCCGATCGCCACACTGGCACAGTCTGTCGGCATTTTAGACCGGACCATTAATGCAACCTTTCTTCACTGGGCAGATAATGCCGCAGAAGAAGGGGATTACAGAGGAGTTGCAAAAGCATTCTGGTCAGGTGCAGGGCTTTTCTGGATCAGTTCGTTCCTGGTAGTGTTCTTGGGGGTCTGCCTTGGCTCCAATACGATCGCAGCTTTTGTAGATTCGCTTCCTGCATTTATATTGAGCGGATTAAAGATTGCCAGCGGAATGCTCCCGGCGTTGGGAATCGCGATCTTAATGCAGCTTATTTTTGATAAATCCAATGCAGCGTACCTGTTTGTCGGTTTTGTACTCACCGCACTGCTTGGAATGAGTACGGTGGGAGTGGCTATCGTGGGAGCTGTCATTGCTTATACGGTTTATCAGTCGGCCACACAAAGGAAAAAAGAGCAGATGGCATTTGCGATGACACAGACCATGTCGGATGATTTAGGAGGTGAATTGTGATGGCACGTTTGGAAGAGGCTTATTCCGAGAACAGTCTGGTTACCAAATCAGATATGAGAAAGACCTTTTGGCGTTCCTTTCCGCTGCAGGGATGTTTTAATTACGAGCGCATGCAGAATGTAGGCTTTTGTTATTCCATGATACCGGTTCTAAAGCGCCTGTACCCTGGTAAGGAAGAAGCCAGGGAAGCTTTGAAAAGACACCTGTCTTTTTTTAATACAACGCCTCAGGTGGTCAGCTTTATTACCGGTGCATGCGTCGCTTTGGAGGAGCAGAATAAAAAGTCCAGAGAGGGTTTTGATATTGAGTCAATTACAGCCTTAAAGGCAGCTTTAATGGGACCCATAGCCGGAATCGGGGATTCCTTCTTCTGGGGTACATTCCGCATCATTGCGGCAGGCGTAGGCTGCGGCCTGGCATCAAAGGGGAGCCTGCTTGGAGCTGTGCTGTTTTTGCTCATTTTTAATATACCTCATTACCTGGTAAGGTATTATGGTTTAAGGCTGGGATATAAGAGCGGGATCAATTTTATCGAAGCGGCCCAATCCTCCGGTATGGTCGAAATTCTTACCAACTGTGCAAAGATCATAGGGCTTTGTGTGGTAGGAGCGATGATTGCATCAATGGTGGCGTTTTCAACGCCCCTGGTATTGACTGTGGGAGAAACCAGCGTTGAGATACAAGGAGTATTTGATCAGATCCTTCCTAAGGTTCTGCCTCTTTTATTGACATTTGGCATATATGGATTATTAAAGAAAGGATACAAGACGGTAACAGTCATGCTGGGAATCATCGTAATCGGCATAGTCTGTGCGTTTTTTGGGATATTATAATGGAATTTCAGTCAAAGATGTATGATTATATCTGTGAGACCCCTCATGTGCTCACTGATATTATAAAACGGAGAAAAGAGATAACAAAAGAATTTGTGACCTGTTATCAGGATAAAACAATTGAACAGGTGTATGTGATTGGCTCAGGGACCAGTTATCATGCAGGCCTTTCCGCAAAAGCTTATCTGGAAGAGATTTTAAATATTAAGGTTTTTAATGTTTATCCGACTCAGTTTGAAAGAAATGAAAAAGTTTTTAACAAAAACACTCTGGTTATTGGGATATCTCAGGGGGGACAAAGTCTTTCGACGGTAGCCGGTCTGGATACAGCCAGAAAGCGGGGGCTCTGTACGGCTGCCATATCAGAAAACCCAACGGCTCTGGTATTTGAACATGCGGATACCAGGACAAGACTTGAAGTAGGAAATGAGAAGTGCGGTGCGAAAACAAAAGGGTATGCCGGGACAACCGTTACACTCATGATGATGCTGACAGAATGGGCACTTGCAAAAGGCATCTTAACAGAGAAAGCTGCAGAGGGTTACTTTGACCGGATGTCTCAGGTGATAGCCAATATGGAACTGGTCACCGCAGAAGCCACAAAATGGTATCATCGGATAAAAGAAGAGTTCCTTCCTGCAAAACGGATTATTGTAGTAGGTTATGACGGAATGTATGCCGATGTCCTGGAAGGGTCTTTGAAAATACTTGAGACGGTACGTCAGGGAGTTACCGGGTATGATATTGAAGAGTTTTTCCATGGTATTTATAATTCCATCAGTGAAGCTTCCCATATTTTTTATCTGGCATCCAAGGGAGATTATAAACCCCGGACAGTAAAATTGATCGATATATTAAATGAATGGACTCCTCATAATTATATGATCGCTTCGCCGGAAGGGCTGGAGAAAACAACGAAAAGAGACTTGATCTGCGATTTTATTGAGGATCCCCTGTTTTCGCCATGGGAATATATCATCCCATTACAGGTAGTCGCCTGCCTGGCACCCCAGGATCTGGGAATTAATCCTGATATACCAAAAGATCCTGAATTTCATAAAAAGATCGGAAGCAAGATGCTTGACGGGATCAGGGACCAGTATACAGTTGATCCTGCCGCTTCAAAGGAGAATCATGATTAAAGCGGTTATTTTTGATATGGATGGGCTGATGTTTGATACAGAAAGCTTATATGATATTGCATGGGAACATGCAGGCAGGCAATTTGGATATGAAATAACGCCGGAGGATTTGAAGCCCATGCGCGGTGTGAACCAGACCGTGGTAAAGGAACTGTTTTTTAAGAGATTTGGGCAGGATTTTGATTTTATGAAGATCCGTCAAAGCAGAATTGATTACATGGAACAATACATAAGAGCGCATGGTCTGCCTCACAAGCCGGGTCTCATGGAGTTACTTAAGTTTTTAAAAGAAAATGGATACCAGATAGCAGTTGCTACCTCTACCTATAAAGATCCGGCAGATAGGTATCTCACAACGGAAGGGATAGCTGATTACTTTGATGTCTGTGTTTACGGGGATATGGCAGCGAAGAGCAAGCCGGATCCGGAGATTTATCTGGAAGCGGTACAAAGGCTGGGAAGAATGCCGGATGAATGCCTGGTTTTAGAGGATTCCCCGAATGGCATACTGGCTGGAAGTAATGCAGGATGTCCGGTTATTATGATACCGGACTGCATTCAGGCAACAAAGGAAGAGGAACGGAGAGCTGTAAAAATCCTGCCGTCCTTAAGCCAAGTTATTTTATATTTAGAAGGCAGCCTTTCATAAGCCGGACGGTGTAGAATGACCGGGATCAACCATAGATACGCACAATATAAGCACGAAGGATTGCCGGACAGAACGGTATCCTTCGTGCTTATATTGTGCGTATCTTTAAAATTGATTCATAATATCCGGGTCTGCAGAAAGACCTGCTTTTTTATAAAAGGAAAAAAACCGGCAAATCCCTTGTTGATTTGTAAGAATTAAAATAGATAGTCAGTCAGGAAGATTATTTAAATATACATGCATGATCAGCCCTAATCGGATAAATATGCATGATTTAATTTATATTATTAATTTTATATCAAAAAGAAACCGTTAAAATCGGATGCATTTTTACAAAAAAATAACCAGCTGGAGTCAGTCATCTTTTTTCAGATTTCGATACCATGGAAGAATAAACACATAGGAGGTCTTTCATGGATAAGGAATCGAACAAACTGGGATTGTTGGCTTTAACTGCGTTAGTGATCAGCTCTTCCGTGGGAAGCGGCATATTTGGTATCGCATCGGATATGGCAGAGGGGACAAGCCCCGGAGCGGCAATTGCAGCATGGATTATTACAGGTACAGGAGTTTTGATGCTATGTCTGTCCCTGACGAATATTATTAATAAACGTCCGGAATTAAGCGGGATTTTCAGCTATGCCACGGAAACATTCGGACCGTTTGGCGGATTCGTCAGCGGTTGGGGTTACTGGTTATCCGCATGGCTTGGGAATATCGCTTTTGCAACAATTATGATGAGTGCTCTCAGCTATTTTATACCTGCACTGGGAGATGGAAGCAATCTGCTTTCTATCATTGCCGCGAGTGTGATCCTGTGGCTGATGTGCATTGTTGTAAACAAAGGAATTGAGAGTGCAGCGGTTCTTAATACGGTCATAACGGTCTGCAAGCTGGTTCCCCTTCTTTTCTTTACGGTTGCGGCAATCATCGCGTTTAAAGCAAATATGTTTACTGCGGATTTCTGGGGGACTGTGTCCGGGAACTTTTCCGTAAAGGAAGTGCTGTCCCAGGTAAATTCCAGTATGATGGTACTCATGTGGGTATTTGTAGGGATTGAAGGTGCAGCGATGATGTCGGACCGCGCGAAGACAAAATCAACGGCCGGTAAAGCTACCGTGTTGGGCTTAGCCGGACTTTTATGTATCTATCTGCTGCTTTCTTTGCTGCCATATGGCCTGATGGACCGTGCCGAGATCTGTAAATTGAAGCAGCCGGCCATGGCATATCTTCTTTCTCATATCGTAGGGCCGTGGGGAGCCGCTTTTATTAATGCTGCAATGATCATTTCTGTTGCAGGCTGCTGGTTATCCTGGACTATGCTGCCTGTTGAAACTACACTGCTGATGGCCCGGCAGAATCTTCTGCCGAAGAAATTCGGGGAAGTGAACGATAAGAATGTTCCCACATTTTCCCTGGTGTTTATGACGATTCTCTCACAGATTTTCATTTTCACATTGTTGTTTACGGATAAAGCGTATAATTTTGCCTATTCCTTATGTACGGCAGCGATCTTTGTAACGTGGATCCTGGTTTGTGTGTATCAGATCAAGCTTTCCTATGAGCATCGCAGGGAAAAGGGGGAAATGCTGCAGATGATGGCCGGCATTGCAGGAACTGCTTTTTATGCATGGGCGATCTGGGCAGCCGGCATTGGATATTTCCTGATGTGCATGCTTGTTTATATCATCGGTATTTTCCTTTACATAAAAGCCAGGAAGGAAAATGGAATTGAAAAAGTATTTTCAAAAAAAGAGTGGATTGTGATAATGTTTATCATTGCAGGTGCCGCAGTATCTGTTTTTATGCTGGTAACAGGCAGGATCGCCGTTTGATCATTTATACGGAAGCAACATCCGGGAAACCGGATGCTGCTTCCCGTTTATCATTTGTTCTTACTTTAAAAGCGAAATTGACAGGTATAAATTTAAAATGGTATTATCGGCATCAGGATAACTATGCTGATAATGTGAGGTTTAAATGAGAACAACTACTTTTATTTTTGATATCGTTCTGATCATGGTCTTTGTATGCGCATGTACGGTAAATGTAACGGCATATTACAAAACAAAGCATGTTCGGGAACTTGAGGCCGGAATGCTTATGTTCATGTATTGCCTGAATGCCATGATTGTATTCATGTCCGAATTTCTGTCTGAATTACCTTTTTTCGAAGGCGCTTATAATGTTTTGACTTATTTGGGGGTAAAGGTCATCTGCGGAATCGCAATCAGTACCTTGTATTTATGCCTGACTGCAGAATTACTGGAAAAAAAGCTTGGGATACTGCATGGGATCGTTCTGCTGCCGCTTATATGCGTTACGGTTTATGTGGGCGATTTAAATGCATCGGTAAGACAGCATTGGATATTTTATACGATCCGGCAGATTTATCTGGCCGGATTCGTATTTTACTATTTTATTTCGTATGCCGTAAGCAGGGAAAATGATTATAAAATGCGCATGAAGAGATACCGGCCCATCTTTATAATTGCCTGTATTTTCGCTGTGATGATCTTAGCTGAGGATAGTCTGGTTATTTTTCACTTTCAGTATGTGATCAATACGCTTAACATGAAATTGTTTATGGAGCACAACCTTAGTGAGGATGTGTTTTTTGTCATTCTGGCAGTTTTTGCGATCCGGAATGGATTTATTCAGCTGGTCAGCAGAAAGGAGCCGGTAAGGGAGGCCCGGTCCCCGGTACAACAGCCGTTTCAGGGAATGGAACAGGAGGAAGCTGCAGCAGTACTTGAGGATCTGTTTGTTACGGAATATAGCCTGAGCAACCGTCAGCGTGACGTACTGTTTTTGCTGATAAAAGATAAATCATACCAGGAAATGGGGACTGAACTGGGATTATCTGTCGGAACCGTGAAATTTCATGCCCATGGAATTTACGAAAAGACTGATTCAAAGAACCGGTCGGAGCTGATCCGCAAATACCGTGAGTTTCATGAAGCTGATAAGGAATAGAGATCATTATTCCGGATGCGGATCCTTATATCTTTCATAAAGCTCAGATAATTCCCGTTTGGATCTCACTCCTGTTTTTTGACGGATGCTATGTACATGTGTCTTTACGGTAAAAAAAGAGATGAGCAGTTTATCACTGATCTGGCGGTAGGTTGCGTGATTTAAGAGCTCGGAAAGGATGGTCTGTTCCCTTGGAGTGAGTCCATACGCTTCACAGAAGGAATTAAAAATATCCATCTCTCCGCCTGATTGAATGCAGGATGCAGATTCTGAAATCCGGGATTTTGCGGCAGCCTCCCATCCCCGTGGGGCTGCTTTCTTTTGCATATAGGTATATATGCAGGAGGCAGCAGCAGAGCCAAACAAAAAATCAAGAGAAAAAATACGATAGGAATCAATACCGCTGGAGGAGCGATAGAATATTTTAACAAAATTCTCGATCAGCCCGGATAGTGGAAGCAGAACGGCGGCGCAGGAATAAATGTAATGGATACGGCTCTTTTTATGTAAGAGGTAACAAAAAGTGATTCCTCTGTAAAGCAGATAGAGAAGAAAAACAGCGCTGTATAAAAACAGATTTACAAGACTGTTCTTTAACGTAGGAATGACAAGCAGAATCAGGAAAAATACGAGCAAAATAATATATTCGCACCGGCTGATCTTTTTATCCGGCACCAATAAATAGAAGAGATCCAGCAAACAGATTGCAATCACTGTGGAAATGACAGTATTGAATACAGGCATGTTCCTGTAAGCGGCATCATAGACATGGGCGAATTCAGGTATAAATTCGGCCATAGATGTAATCAGCTGGTTTAATAACAAACAGAAGAACAGGACTGTTATGGTAACAGGTGCTTTATCCCGTTTATTTAAGTAGCCGCAAAATGCCATAAGGCATGCACAAGCGTATAAGATCACAAGCAAGTTGTCATAGAGATAAAGTAATATATTCATTGTCTTTTCATCTTTTGAATTTTTTTTCAGTATAGCAAAGCATGAATTTGCTGTCAAGGGATGGATTTGGGCAATATGTATAAGGTTTGGCAAAGGTTTTGTTGAAATTGTAAAACAATGCATAAAAATACTCCGAAAAGTTTATTCCAAACTCTTTCTTTTGGTGGTAACCTGTGTGGGACGTGAAAGCAGAAATGCGGGAACGTTGAAAATTTGCCAATGAAAAAACATAAGGAGGATATTGATTATGCAGGGTATTAACGTAAAAAGTGAAATTGGCCGCTTAAAAAGAGTATTGCTGCACAGGCCTGGAAAGGAATTATTAAATCTGACACCGGAAACATTAGAGAGACTTCTCTTCGATGACATTCCCTTTTTAGAGGCTGCGCAGCAGGAACATGATGCATTTGCTGAAACATTGAAAAGTAATGGCGTTGAAGTATTGTATCTGGAAGATATTATGGCTGAGGTGCTGGACTTAAGCGATGATATCAAGGATGAATTCGTGAAGCAGTGGATCAGCGAAGCTGGGATCTGTACCGGATTGTATAAGAAGAAAATTTATGATTATATGATGCAGTATAAAGATGACAGCAAAGCACTTGTCCTAAAATCCATGGAAGGGATCGTGTTAAAAGAACTTAATTATAATAAGAATGATTCTCTGGTGGATATTATGAGCGATCCGTCCAAGCTGGTCGTCGACCCGATGCCGAATCTTTATTTTACACGCGATCCATTTGCGTGTATCGGTGAGGGGGTAAGCCTCAACCGCATGTATTCCGTAACCAGAAACAGAGAGACCATTTACGGAGAGTATATTTTTAAATATCACCCGGATTTTAAGAATAAGGTTGAGAAATACTACGACCGTTACAATGCCTTTCATATAGAAGGCGGTGATATTTTAAACATTAACGAAAAAGTGCTGGCAGTTGGAATTTCCCAGAGAACGGAGCCGGATGCACTTGAGATGCTGGCTAAGAATATTTTCAGCAATGAAAACAGCACCATTGAGACGATCCTTGGATTTGATATCCCTCACAGCCGTGCATTTATGCATCTGGATACGGTATTTACCCAGATTGATTATGACAAGTTCACCATTCATCCGGGGATCCTTGGGCCGCTCCGCGTATACAAGATCATAAAAGGAAATAGCAGGGGTGAAATTAAGGTCGAGGTATTAAATTCTGATCTTGAGACGATTCTTGAAAAGAGTCTTGGGATTGATCAAGTAGAACTCATCAAATGCGGCGGTGATGATATGATCACAGCCGAAAGAGAACAGTGGAATGATGGTTCCAACACGTTGTGCATTGCGCCGGGAAAGATCGTTACCTATCAGCGCAATACGAGAACCAACGAATTGTTAAAACAGCATGGGCTGAACGTGCTTGAAATACCGAGTGCGGAATTGTCCCGCGGCAGAGGGGGCCCCCGCTGTATGAGTATGCCCCTGGATCGTGAACCGGTAAATTATTAAAGATGAGGAGATAAAAAAATGGCAGTAAACTTAAGAGGCCGCAGCTTTTTAAAATTATTAGATTTTACATCGGAAGAAATCCGATATTTCATTGATCTTTCCAAGAACTTCAAGAACTTAAAAAGAACAAATACACCTCACAAATATCTTGAGGGAAAAAATATCGTTTTATTATTTGAAAAAACTTCTACAAGAACCAGATGTTCCTTTGAAGTAGCAGGCCATGATCTGGGCATGGGAGTCACTTATCTCGATCCGGGCAGTTCCCAGATGGGAAAGAAGGAAAGCATTGAAGATACTGCAAGGGTTCTTGGAAGGATGTATGACGGGATTGAATACCGCGGATACAGTCAGGAACTGGTTACCCGGCTATCTGAATATGCGGGAATTCCGGTCTGGAATGGTCTGACGGATCAGTTCCATCCAACCCAGATGCTTGCAGATCTTCTTACAATAGAAGAACATTTCGGTTACTTAAAGGGGATCAATTTCACCTTTATGGGGGATGCCAGAAATAATATGGGCAATTCCTTAATGGTGGCATGCGCGAAGATGGGGCTTAACTTTACCGCATGTGCGCCAAAAGATTTATGGCCGGCAAATGATCTGGTTTCCACCTGTATAGAGATCGCGGCAGAAAACGAATGCACGATCACATTAACAGAAGATGTGGAAGAAGGTACGAAAGGGGCGGACGTGATTTATACGGATATATGGGTGTCTATGGGGGAACCGGATGAGGTCTGGGAAAGCCGTATCAAATTGCTGAGTCCGTACCAGGTTAATGAAAAGGTAATGGGAAATGCAAAGGATCATGCTATTTTTATGCATTGTCTCCCGTCGTTCCACGATAGGAGCACAACCATTGGGGAAGATATTTACCAGAAATTTGGTTTGGCCGAAATGGAAGTAACAGACGAAGTTTTCGAGTCCAGATATTCAAAAGTATTTGAAGAGGCGGAGAACCGTATGCATACGATTAAAGCTGTTATGTATGCAACACTTTGCTAGAAAGGTCGGTCAGAGTGAAAAGAATAGTAATCGCACTTGGCGGTAATGCGCTTGGTAATACATCAGAAGAGCAGTTGGAACGCGTGAGAATAACGGCAAACGCAGTTGTTGACATAATAAAAGCAGGATACCAAGTTGTTGTGTGCCACGGAAACGGCCCTCAGGTAGGTATGATTCATCTGGCTTTTGAAAAGGGGCATGAAGACGGGATCGTACCGTATATGCAGCTTCCGGAGTGTACGGCAATGAGCCAGGGATATATCGGCTATCATTTACAGCAGGCAATCGACCAGGCATTGGTTAAGAATGATATCAACGATGTGGTGGTCATCACAATGCTGACACAGGTGGTCGTTGATCAGGCTGACCCTGCTTTCCTTAATCCGACGAAGCCGATCGGGGGATATTATGACGGGGAAGAAGCGAAACGTCTGATGGCTGAAACAGGACAGAAGTATGTGGAAGATTCCGGGCGCGGTTTTAGAAGGGTGGTTCCGTCACCGCAGCCGGTCAGCATTTACGAAAGGATATCCTTAAATACGTTAATGAATGCAAATCATGTGGTTATTGCCGGAGGAGGCGGCGGAATCCCGGTCGTTAAGGAAGAAAACGGTTCTTACCATGGGGTACCGGCAGTTGTTGATAAAGACCTGGCAGCGGAAAAATTAGCGGAATTGGTAAATGCGGATGCATTTGTTATTTTGACGGCAGTGGACCGGGTCTCTCTCCGTTTTGGAAAGCCGGATCAGGTGGATCTTGACCGGATAACATTGAAAGAAGCAGAGCGTTACGTTAAGGAAGGGCATTTTGCTGCCGGAAGCATGCTTCCCAAGGTAAAAGCTGCCATGAAGTTTATTGAAAAGAAAAACGATGGCGTATCCATCATATGCTCCCTGGAACGGGTGGCGGAAGCACTGGACGGGAAAACAGGAACCAGAATTGTCAGTAAATAATTGTCAGGAGATCATCCCATTTTATTTGTTTTCAGGTAAAATGGGATACCTTTTAACAATAGATGAATAAAACGGTGAATATTACCGCCTGAAACACTTATATACAAAGAATTATAAGAAGGTGCTACGCAAAGATCTGGAAGGATTTGATAAGATGAAGGAGTATATTGAACTGCAGACGCAGTTTTGCTCAAAAATTGATATTAAAAAAATATGTACGTTTGATTATGAAACAATTACGGAGGGAACTGCTCCGTTATACCACAAAAGTCCGCGTTTCATTTTGGTTAAAAAAGGAAAAGGTAAAATCGCAGCGGACCGGAACGAGTATGAATTAAAGGAAGGAGTATTGTTTTCCATATTGCCGTGGGAATGTACGCAGATCCTGGATATTGAGGAGCCTTTAAGCTTTGAGATCGTGAAGTATAACTATGATGTGGTGGCGGATACACTGAAATCTTCTTCCAGTATTAATGATAATGTATCCATATTAAAGAAGCTTGAGGAAACCTCATATGCATATCTTCAGGGTGATATAAAAAAAGAGGTGGAATATCTGTTTGGCAGGATCCAGGAAGAGGTTGGGGTGGAATCTGTTATGGATTTTCGGGAGCGCAGATCCTATCAGGAAATGAACATCATCATGCAGCTTTCCTCCCTGATCATAACGTTCTGCCGTACCATCATGGAGCAGAAGGCTCCAGCCTGTGTGAAATCAAAAGCATTTGATAACAGAATGCTGATTTTCCGGTACATTTATATGCATCTAAGTGAAAAAATGACATTAGAAAGGCTGTCAAAGCAGTTTTATTTAAGTAAGAACTCGGTCAGAATTTACATTTATGAAAAAACCGGACTTGCCTTTCCTGAGCTGGTGAATGAAATGCGGATCGTTAAGACGATCCATTATCTTCTATATACGGATTTGACATTGGAAGAGATCGCTGCGATCCTTGGCTATGTTGATGCAGCTCATATTTCAAAAGTATTTTCTTATCGAATGGAAAATAAAATCAGTGACTATCGCAAAACCTATCAGAAGGTGTTAAGCATAGCCGATATAGAAGAAAAAAAGCTGGCTTTTCAACTGGTTGAATATATTTCCAAAAACTTCAGGGAGGAAATCCAGGTTTTTGATGTTGCGGAGAAGTTTGGCATTTCCATTGAAGAGATGAATAAACATCTGATCATGCAGGTGGAAAACAATTTTTATGATTTTTTAAACAGGCTGCGGATCGATCACGCATGTGAGCTGCTGCTCTGTACGGATATGCCAATCACGGATATTGCCATTGAGTCAGGGTATAATACGGTAAAAACGTTTCGCAGGAATTTTATTCAGCGCAGGCATTTGCTGCCCAATGAGTTCCGGTTGAGCCATGCGAAGCTGATCAACTGATCATAGAAAGTAAAGAGGCGGTATGATGCAATATAACGACAATGAGTATGTTACATATGACAATTTGATAAAAATGAAATTTAAAGTAGGGAAAATCGTTGCATGCACCGAAGTGAACCATTCCCATAAGCTTTTATGTTTTTTGGTAGATTTGGGGAATGAACAGCGTCAGATTCTTTCCGGCATCAAAGAATTTTATAAAGCGGATGAGGTCATCGGAAAAAAAGTAATGATCCTTGATAATGTTAAATCCATGAAGATGGCCGGTCTAAGATCGGAAGGACTCCTTATGCTGGCGGAAGACCGCAACGGAAATCTGTCTTTGATGGTTCCGGACCGGGAGGTGGAACCAGGGGTTGAGATCGTTTGAAAAGCACTCGGCAGAAGGTGGGGACCATGATTGGTTTAGAGAAAGATAATATGAAAAGAAAACGCCATAAAGCGATTCTTGAACTGGTAGAAAACGAGTCAATCACGACCCAGACGATGTTAAAAGAACGTCTGGGCTTAAAGGGGATTGAGGTGACCCAGGCGACCTTATCCAGAGATATCCGGGAATTGAATTTAATTAAGGGTGCAAATGGCGAAGGCTATGTTCAGAGCAGGATCGTTCCCAGACATCAGATATCCCACAGGCTGTTCGTTCTCTTTACCATGGCAGTAAAAGAAGTGGAATATTCCGGGAATATTATAGTCATCACATGCGAGCCTGGAATGGCTGCATCGGTTTGTTCCATCATCGATGAGCTGGATTGGAATGAGATCGTTGGAACCATTGCCGGCAATAATACTATTTTTGTCATTACAAAAGAAGGTACCGCCCATCAGCTGGCAAAACAGTTTCAGGATATGGATCGTTGACTTTCGGGAAAAGGAAAGACTTCCACGCCCTTAAAAAGGAGGCTGGAAGTCTTTTTCGTGTATGAGCCGGAAGCATCAGGGAAACGGCGGTTTCTTTTAAGGATGATTCACCGGAAACTCAGGCTTTTCTCCATTTAAGACCCGCCAGATGTCTTTGGCAGCATACAATTCCATATTCTCCAGTGCCTGAACGGTGTTTGCGGCACTATGGGGCGAAAGAATGATATTGTCATATTGGAACAGTTCACTATCCACAGGAAGGGGTTCCTGTTCGAAAACATCCAGTCCGGCTCCTTTGATTTTATTTTCCTTAACAGCCTGTATTAAATCCGCTTCCTTTATGATTCCGCCCCGGGAAACATTGATGATATAAGCGGAGGGTTTCATGAAATCAAACTGGTCCTTGGAGACCATGTATCTGGTCTCTTCTGTCAGAGGCACATGAAGGGAAATAAAATCTGCTGTTTTATAAATCTCATTGCAGTCGGACACAAGCCGTATCTCAGCCGGCAGGTTTTCTTCGGTTAAACGGGGATCATAACCAATTACTTTCATTCCAAATCCGTGGACTGCCTTTTGTGCGACCAGGCGTCCGATGTTGCCGCAGCCGATCAGTCCCAGGGTCAGCCCCTGTAATTCTGTGTTAAATACCCGCTTTCTGACGGAAAAATCACCTTTATGGGCTGCGTTTGACATGATTTCGTAATTCTTGGCACAGGCCAGCATAAGTAAGATGGTCTGCTCGGCCACTGCGTTGGAATTGGCAGTTCCTGAATTGGTGATCTGGATCCCGATTTGTTCCGCATATATGGTATCAATGTGTTCAAATCCGGCACTGAAATTGGAAATCACCTTACAGTTCCTTAATCGGTCCAAAACGGCTTTGTCATATTTTATTTTGGAACCGGCACCTGCCAGAATTGCATCACAATCTTCCAGAAGAGGATCATTGGATGAAGCAGGAGCTCCCATGATGACTTCACAGCCTTTCTTTCGCAGGTATTCCACACCGGAGTTGGAAATGGCTTTTGGTATTAATACTTTGTACATTGTTTTCTCCTTTCAAAATTATTTCTGAGTGCAGCAGGCTGACAGGATATGTACTGAAATAGATACAGATATGCTATCACATCCATGACATATATGCAACATGCACCCATGATGGAAAGGAGATTAAAAGGTAATGCCGTTTTAAGAGATCAGGCACCTGCTATCTGATAACAATACTGTCCGGTTTTATCAATCCCATAGAAATCTGCAAAAGAAAGATGGAAGATATCTGTCTTTACAGAATCCAGAGGAATCTGGTTCTTTATTAAGTACTGATAGATGCCGCTGTAGTCTAAATCTCCCTGAATTAACAGGCTCTTTAGGCAGCCGTCATGGAGAATGGCTTTTTTATAACTTCGGGAATCCTCCCGGATGATGATTTCATCTCCGCCGGCCGCCATGCCGTCCCCCAGTGACAGGGTGGTCAGGCCGTAGAAGTTCATGGTATTTTTCATACCGTACTTATCCTCATAAGGTGTCGGGATCCCGCACATGTTGCAGGCGGCGGTATAACCCTGTTTCATGGCATTGGGCCAGATCCCGGAGATGCCGTTTACGTCTCCGGCGGCATATATATGGTCACAGGAGGTTTTCATAAAATCGTCTACTCTGATATAGCGGTCTATGAAAATGCCGCTGTCCGCGGCACAGGAGACAGCAGGGCGGACTCCTGCGGCAACAACGATCATGTCGCACTCAATGATGGTTCCGTCATCAAACAGGACGGAAGTAATACGATCGGTTTCCGGCATGGCGGTTAAGACGGCTTTTTTTCCAAGCAGAAATTTGCAGCCGTGCTGTTCAAATAATTTCTGATATGCGTTTCCTGCTGTTTCGTCCAGCTGTTTCGGCAAAATCCGGTCTGCCATTTCCACGACCGTCACATCCTTATCCTGTTCCAGAAAACCATAAGCAGCATCCATTCCCACCAGGCCGGAACCGAAAATCAGGATCCGGTCCGCTTTTTCTGCAAATGCCCTGATCTTTTGGGCATCGCTTAAATTCCGCAGTCCAAAGACATTTTTGGCCTCTTTAAAATTCATGATGGGAGGAAATACGCTGTGAGCACCGGTGGCGATGAGGAGGCGGTCATAGGAAATTCTTGTCCGGTCGTCTAATTCTACTTCCTGCTTTGCCGTATCAATGTGAATGACTTCCCGGTTTTTTATCCAGGTAATATCAGCGGCTTCAAAAAAATCGTCTGGTACAAAGGAAAGTGTCTCTTCGCTTCGTTCGCGGCTTAAATATTTGTGAAGCATGCAACGGGAATGAACATGATCATCAACGGATATCATGATGATCCGTGCATCCGGCTCTAATTCGCGGATGGTTTTGGCAGCCATAATGCCGGCTGCTCCCACACCTATTATCACATGAGTCATCTTGATACCTCCTCAACATAAATTGCTTTGGTCGGGCACGCTTTTACGCAGCTGGGTCCGTCTTCCCGGCCGGAGCAGAAATCGCATTTGATCACCCTGGTTTTTGTTCTGGTGTCTGCTTTCAGCACGCCGTAAGGGCAGTTCATAACACACATGAAGCAGGAACCGCATTTTTCTTCGTCATAAAGGACAAGCCCGCTTTTCCTGTCCTTTTTAAGGGCTCCGCTCATGCAGGACATGACGCACTCCGGCTGGTCGCAGTGACGGCAGAAGATGGGAATATAGGTGCCGTCTTTTCTATTAATAATGTGATTCCGGGATTCATTGTCAGGATCTGTCAAATCCAGATCATAGATGGTTCCGGCATCTTTTCTGTGAGCCTGCATACAGGCTACAAAACAATTCTTGCATCCGTCGCATTTGGTTTCATCAATGAATATTCGTTTCATATGCCGCCCTCCTATATATTAAGACCAGTGCGTTTCTCCATAATGATCTTTTCCAGTATATTGGCACTTTCCACTGCATCCGAATTGATAATTACCTGTCCGCCGGTTAAATTCTTCATGCCTTCCGTTAACACCTTAACCGCAACCTTGCTTCCGGTCACAAATGGAGGCAGGCCTAAATGGAGGGGCAAACCAAGGGATAATCCAAAGCATCCGTCTGCCAGGGCCTGTTCCTCCAGCCACTGTGCGGCAGAAAGGACCAGCGGTAACTGAGGCAGGTCGATTCCAAGCTCCCCGGCAATTTCCGTTGCCACGATTTCCAGACGTCCGATTGCCAGACAGGGACCGAAATTGAGGACCGGCGGGATGCCTAATTTCTTGCAGACTTCTTTCAGCTTTGGCCCTGCTGATTCCGCTGCTTCCGGAGTCATCAGACCGCAGTTTTCAATGCCGCCGGAAGAGCATCCGGCTGTCAGCACAATGATGTCCTTTGCAATCAGTTCTTTTGTAAGCTCGACCGTCAGCACGTCATGCCCCCCGGCTGTTAAGTTGGAACAGCCTACCACGCCTGCGATCCCCTTGATGTCGCCGGAAATGATGAGATCAATGAGGGGCTTTAAACTTCCGCCTAAGAAGTCTTTTAAGGAACCTTCGCTGACACCGGTAAGGGTATTGTCATATCCGTGTTCCGGCAAAAGGTTCATGGGAACCGCACCGCGCCGTTCCCGATAGGCTTTGATCACCTTATCGATAATTATGCTGCTCTGCTCTTCCCGGCGGTCAAAATCAAATTTCATGAGTTCGGCATTGGACTTCTTGGCTACATCGTCCAGGCAGATCTGCTTGATCTTTAATTCCTCACAAATCGGCTCAATTCCCGGCAGGGTGCAGTTGAATTCAGAAAGAACGGCATCAATGGCACCGGTTGCCAGGATCGCTTCACTGGTATAGTTATTTCCTGCATGGCCGTCAAAGACCTGGGTATAATGAGCGCCTCTCAGCTGCAGATCCTGGCCCACACAGGTACAACCCACTAATTTAAATCCCCTGGCACCAACTGCCTTTGCCTTTGCAATGGCTTCCGGAGAAATGAGTTTTTCCTGTAAATCAACAAAAATGGTGTGCTGATGGCCTGTGATCATGATATTGATGTAATCCGGGTCAATGACGCGGAGACCGACAGGAGCCATGCGAAGCTTTGGCTGTCCAAGCAGTACATCATTAAGAAGATTTGTCAGGGTCAGGCCGTAAATACCGGTAGAGATTCCCAGCTTCAGACAGTCTACTAACATGTCAAGGGGATCGGAG
This sequence comes from Clostridium sp. Marseille-P2415, assembly GCF_900155545.1. GTDB lineage: Bacteria > Bacillota > Clostridia > Lachnospirales > Lachnospiraceae > Lacrimispora. Next base: position 3,423,974 of record NZ_LT732526.1, on the reverse strand, counting down.
TTTAAGTTGGTGGAGCATTTAACAACGCCTTTGAACACTTCAGATTTGGCTCCGCCGGGCATGATGCCCAGTTCCCTCCAGCGTTTGACACGGGGAGCGTAAGCGACTTTTTCGGTCAGCTCCATTTCAACATATTCCGGCTTATATAAATCCGCTAATACGGCATCCGCGACCATTTCCGCTTTTTTATAGACATCACTCTCTTCAATGCCGAAGAGGTCAGCCAGGTGGTTTAAGGATTCCAGTCCCTTTAATTCTCCCCTGGCCTTAGCCGTATTTTTTAAGTTCAAGGCAGTATTTTCCACAATGTGTATGTAACAGCCGCTTCCTGAGGCAATAGCCCTTAAAAAGTTTCTGGTTACAATGGTGTCTGCATTGGCACCGCAGATTCCCCGGGGAGAATCAGGTGTGATGCGGCAGGGGCCGTTGGCACAGAGCCTGCAGCAGACTCCCTGCAGTCCAAAGCCGCATTTTGTACGCTGCTTCTCCACACGATGGTGGGATGTCTCCATTGGTAATGACAGAATAAATTTTTCCAAAGGCTTGTCGGCACTCTGGCAGGTATTGCACCCATAACATTGGTTCATTGTTTTTCCTCCTTTTAATACTATACTATTTTAGTCCAGATTAAATGAAAAAATTATCCATGCAGAATTTTTGCCAAAGAACATTCCTTAAGCTCCTGGTTCAGTATATTCTGGATCCGGCAGAATTCCCGGTGAACAAGGCAGGGAGCTTTGGGTGAATTGACGGAACATTCATAGCCGGACTGCATGCATTCAATCAGCAGCAGCTTGGGATCTATGACGGTCAGGATATCGTATAGGGTTGTGTTTTCCAAATCACAATTCAGAGCATAGCCGCCCGTACTACCGCGGTAACTTTTAATAAATCCCGCTTTTTCCAGCTTCCTTGCGATTTTGTAGGCGATGGCAGAGGTTATCTGCTCCTGCTCACAAATCGTTTGAATGTTTGCAATTTCGCCGGAGGCCAGTGCTCTTATGATTCGTATTGCATAGTCGCATTCTCTGGTAATCAGCATGTAACACCTCCATGTCATAAGATTAGCATACTGAACTTAATTGGTCAAGATTTATCATTAAAATAATTTGACCTTGTCAAGCAGCGAAGCGGATTGCGGATATCCGCTTTGACATATACTCCGGCGGGGTGTGAAAGAACTGTGAACTCTTTATTATTTCAAGTTTTTTTAAGGTTAGTTCTGTATAATCCTGGTAAAGAAACAGAAAAAAACAGGTAAGGAGGCTTTTTATGAGCGGATATCAAATGACTTTTGAGCGTTTCGAAATAAAGTATCTGTTAGATCCGGTACAGGTTCGGGAGCTTAAGAAAAAGCTGGAGGGGAAGATGGTCACAGACCGGTACGGCAAGTCTGTCATCTGCAACATTTATTTTGATACCCCGGATTCCAGGCTGATCCGGGAATCTTTGGAAAAACCGGTTTATAAGGAGAAACTCAGGTTAAGAAGCTATGGTATGCCGAAGGAAGACGGATCTGTATTTCTGGAACTGAAGAAGAAATACAAAGGAATTGTTTACAAACGCCGTGAGGTCATGAGCCTGGCGGAAGCAGAGGAGTATTTGTACCGCCGGGGAAGGCTGGAAAGAGACAGCCAGGTCCTCCATGAGATCGACTGGTTTCTGGATTATTATAAGCAGGTGGTTCCGGCTATGTATATCTCTTATGACCGGACAGCCATGTACGGCGTGGAAGAGGAAGCGCTTCGGCTAACCCTTGACGGGAATATCCTGTGGAGAGATGAGGAATTAAGCCTGGATCAGGGTTCCTGGGGGCAGCCCCTTCTGGAAACGGGCTGGTGCCTGATGGAAATCAAGATTGCGGGCGCCATGCCTGTGTGGCTTGGACATATCCTGGATGAGCTTCGGATCTATCCGGCCTCCTTTTCCAAATACGGCCGGGCCTATGAGAGGCAGACTAAGATGAAATTACAGAATAAAGGAGGAGAGAATTGTGCCTAATACATGGTTTCAATCAATTTTAACAGCGGATACAACTGCAACTTTTTCGGTGGGCACCTATCTGGCCTGCATGGCCGTTTCCGTGGTCCTGGGGCTGATCATCGCCGGGGTGTTCATGTACCGGAATACCTACACCAAGGGCTTCGTAGTGACACTGGCCCTTATGCCTGCCATTGTGCAGATGGTGATCATGCTGGTTAACGGCAATCTGGGAGCCGGAGTGGCGGTCATGGGAGCTTTTTCCCTGGTGCGTTTCCGTTCGGTTCCGGGAAGGGCAGAGGAGATCAGCAGCATTTTTCAGGCCATGGCAGTAGGACTTGCCACCGGAATGGGATACATAGGAATCGCCGTTCTCTTCGTTGCAATTATAGGGGGAGCCGGCATTCTCCTTACTTCCAGCCGGTTTGGCCGGCAGAAAACAGAGATCCGGGCGCTTCGCATCACCATACCCGAGTCACTGGACTACACCAGTGTGTTTGATGAAATTTTTAAACAGTATTTAAAGAAATGGGATTTAAAGCAGGTAAAGACCACCAATATGGGAAGCCTTTATAAGCTGGATTATGAAGTGGCGCTTAAAAACACCGGGGAAGAGAAAAAAATGATCAATGATCTAAGGTGCCGCAACGGCAATCTGGAAATCTTTTTCGGCAGACCGGTAATCGGTAAGGAGGAGTTGTAATGACCAGAAAACAATTAAAAAAAGGCAGGACTGCGGCCATACTCATGGCGGTCATGCTTGCCATGACAGGAGCATCCGGCTGCGGGAGCCGGAGCAGTTCCCAGACCGGCACATCTTCGTCTGCTGCGGAGAGCGGGGAAAAGGCGACTGATTCTCAGGCTGGGGAGTCCACTTCGGCCGTGGATACGGAATTTACGGACCGGGACAAAGACGGAAGCTATTCGGAAAGCGATGCGGTCAGGATTAATTTGAATGGGAGCCAGGCAGAAGCAGAGGGAAAGAATGTAAGTGTCTCCGGGAGCACGGTGACCATAAGCGGGGAAGGGACTTATCTCGTAACCGGTACGCTGGAAAACGGCCGGATCATCGTAGATGCGGCGGATACGGATAAGGTCCAAATCGTGTTAAAGGATGCAGACATCCATTGTGAAACCAGTGCGGCAATCTATGTGAAAGAGGCGGATAAGGCTTTTATCACCCTGGCAGAAGGGAGTTCCAATAAGCTGAGCGGCGGTGCGGAATATACGGATACGGATGACAATACGGTGGATGGCGTTATATTCAGCAAGGCCGACTTAACCGTAAATGGAAGCGGAAATCTGGAGATTGATGCGGATTATAAGCATGGGATCGTGTCAAAGGATACTCTGGCTGTTACAGGCGGGACGATTACAGTTGATGCAGTATCCCAGTGCCTGTCGGGAAAGGATGGGATAAAGATCCTTGACGGGACTTTCCTTTTAACGGCTCAGGGAAAGGCTGTAAAATCAGACAACGCGGATGATACCACACTCGGCAATATTTATGTGGCAGGGGGCGTTTTTACGGTCAAATCGGAAGATGATGCCTTTCATGCCGGCGGAAGCATCCGGGTCGACGGCGGGACTTTTACCGTGGAAAGCGGTGACGATGCGTTCCATGGGGACCAGGATGTTACGGTAAATGGCGGAACGCTGTCGGTAAAGAAATCCAATGAAGGGATTGAAGGCTGCCGCGTTACCATAAACGGAGGCGACATTTCCATTACCGCCGAGGATGATGGGGTAAACGCCGCAAATCCAAACTCCTCCAATGATCCGGATGCCCGGGACGGCGGCCAGGAAGGCAGACAAAAAGGCATGCCGCCGGAAGGCCAGATGCCTGAAAGGGGAAACAGCACTGAGGATGGCCGGACCCGGACAGACATTCCGCAGCCGCAAGAAGGCACGAACGGGGAAACAGCTTCGGAAGGCGGCCCCAGACCGGGCGGAATGGGCGGCGGAGGTTCCATGGAAAATGATGCCAATGCGTATGTAAAGATAACCGGAGGCACCCTTACGGTAGACGCCGGAGGAGATGGACTGGATTCCAACGGAAGCCTGTTTATATCCGGAGGAACGGTTTATGTGAGCGGTTCGGTAAACGGCGGAAACAGCGCGATCGACTACAACGGCGACGGAATCATAACCGGCGGCATGGTGATTGCGGCAGGAAGTTCCGGAATGGCCCAGGGGTTTGGCGATTCCTCTTCCCAGTATTCCATTTTGCAGAACTTAACCGGAGAACAGGAAGCAGGAAACGCCATAACGCTTACTGACGAGGACGGAAATGTGCTGATCAGCTGGACACCGCAGAAACGGTATTCTTCCGTGGTGGTAAGCTGCCCTGAGCTGCAGAAAAGCGGGATCTACACCCTTACAGCGGGATCAGAAAGCGCAGAACTGACTCTGGAATCCGTGGTGACCTCCAATTCTGTCCCCGGGCAGGGAGGTCCCGGCGGCATGGGACCGGGAACCGGCCGCTAATCCTCCGGATATATCAGATGCTCGTCATCAATTCCATACAGTATGGAATCGAGGAATTTTCTGGCCAGGTATTTTGCCATCCCTAAATTCATATCCAGATAATTCCCGCAGTCCCTGGCAGCGGCACCGGGTACCTCCCCTTCAAAATCCCGGATGAATTCGTACATCTCCGTGATCAGCGGAACAATGTCCCTGGATTTGTAATTGCCGGACAGCAGCAGATAAAAGCCGGTGCGGCAGCCCATGGGGCCGAAGTAAAGAACCCGGGAAGCATAGGATTCGTGGTTACGTAAGAAGGTGGCTCCCAGATGCTCAATGGTGTGGATTTCCGCAGTATTCATGACCGGCTCGAAGTTGGGGCGGGTCATGCGGATGTCAAATGTGGTGATGACAGAGTCCCCGGCCTGGTCTTTACGGGAGACATAAATGCCAGGCAGAAGTTTCAGATGGTTGATGGTAAAGCTCGTGATTTTTTCCATTGTTATCATGTCCTTTCTTGTCATGGTTGCTTTCGGTTTACGGGTTCCTCATCTCATGGAAAAATTATAATAAAAAATCCGGTTCCGTGCAATAGGCAACATAGATATAAATGGCAGAAACAGCAAAGTAAAATCATTCATTAAAGTCCATTCCCGCTTCATACCATAGTAGGAGAAACGGGAAGGAGCGTCAGCATGGAAGAATGGTTTCGTTTATCAGAGGAGGAGGTCCTGGTACGGCTGAATGCGGGCCGGAATGGACTGGATCCCAGAGAAATCCTGAGGCGCAGGCAGGTCTATGGTCCGAATATGCTTAAAAAGGCGGAACGGAAAAGCGCTCTCCAGGTATTTTTGGACCAGTTTAAAGATTTATTGGTCATCATCCTGATTATAGCAGCGGTTATCTCTATGATATCCGGTGATGTGGAAAGCACGGCCGTTATATTTGCAGTGCTTCTGCTAAATGCAGTTTTAGGAACCGTGGAGCATCAAAAGGCAGAAAAGTCCCTGGACAGCTTAATGGCTTTGTCGGCACCTGTTGCAAAGGTGATCCGGGAAGGCCGGAATCAGGAAATCCTGTCTGCACAAATCGTACCGGGAGATATCCTGCTTTTGGAAGCAGGGGATATGGTGGCGGCGGATGGCCGGATTCTGGAAAATTATTCCCTTCTGGTCAATGAAAGCTCTCTGACCGGAGAGTCGGTCAATGTGGAGAAAAGGACCGGAAAAATCGAGGAAGAAAAGGTACCTTTGGCGGAGCAGGTGAATATGGTATTTTCCGGCTCTCTGGTGGCAGCCGGAAGGGCAAAAGTGCTGGTAACGGGGACCGGTATGAATACGGAGATCGGCCGGATCGCTTCGCTGATGAATGACGCGGGAGAAAAAAAGACGCCTCTCCAGGTGAGCCTGGATCAGTTCGGAAGCAGGCTGGCAGCAGGGATCCTTTTTGTCTGTGCCGTGGTTTTCGGCCTCAGCATTTACCGACGGATGCCGGTTTTGGATTCTCTGATGTTTGCCGTGGCGCTGGCAGTTGCCGCGATTCCCGAGGCATTAAGCTCCATTGTCACCATTGTGCAGGCCATGGGCACACAGAAAATGGCAGGGGAAAACGCGATCATAAAGGATTTGAAGGCTGTTGAGAGCCTTGGCTGTGTCTCGGTCATCTGTTCCGATAAGACGGGGACCCTTACCCAGAACCGGATGACCGTACAGCAGGTTTATGTTAACAACCGCCTGTATCCCCCGGAGCTTTTAAATCCGGAGATTCCAGTACATAAATATCTATTGTATGATGCTGTTTTAAATAATGACTCCGCCTATGTGGAAGGAAAGCTTATGGGGGACCCAACGGAAGCCGCGCTGGTCCAGATGGCAGAGCGGTCCGGTCTGGAAGAGGATGCCATGAAGTCATACTATCCCAGGGTCGGAGAGCTTCCTTTTGATTCAAAACGAAAGCTTATGAGCACCCTGCACCGGATCGAAGGAAAGCGGCTCCTGTTTACCAAGGGAGCGGTGGATGTGCTGCTTCCAAGGATTACCCATGTCTGGACCGGAGAAGGGATCCGGGCTGTAAGGGATGGGGACCGGCAGGCCATGATGGAACAGAACATGGAGTTTTCCAGGCAGGGCCTTCGCGTCCTCACCTTTGCGTGCCGGGACTTGAAGGAGGATGAAGAACTGACGGAGAGGTCGGAATCCGGGTATACCTTCCTCGGAATGATCGCCATGATGGACCCTCCCCGCCCGGAGTCAAGAAACGCGGTCCTAAACGCCCGCAGAGCGGGGATACGGACGGTCATGATAACAGGGGACCATAAAATCACAGCCTCTTCCATAGCGGAGAAGATCGGCATCCTGGGCGAGGGGGACTTAGCGGTCAGCGGGCCGGAGCTTGACGATATGCCGGAAGAAGAGCTGGGCCACAGGCTGGAGCGCATCAGCGTCTATGCCCGGGTTTCGCCGGAGCACAAGATCCGGATCGTGCGTTCCTGGCAGAAAAAGGGCCATATTGTGGCCATGACCGGGGACGGCGTTAACGATGCTCCGGCCTTAAAACAGGCCGATATCGGTGTCGCCATGGGGAAAATGGGGACAGAAGTGTCAAAGGATGCATCTGCCATGATTCTTACGGATGATAACTTTGCAACCATCATCAAAGCAGTAGCCAACGGCCGTAACGTTTACCGGAATATCCGGAATGCCATTAAATTTCTTTTGTCCGGGAATATGGCAGGGATCCTGTGTGTATTGTATACGTCCTTCCGGGCCCTTCCAACCCCGTTTGCGCCGGTACATCTGCTGTTTATCAACCTCCTGACCGATTCCCTGCCGGCCATTGCCATCGGCATGGAAAAGGCGGAAGCCGACCTCCTGGCGCAAAAGCCCAGAAACCCCAAAGAAGGGATATTAACAAAGCGTTTTGTCCTTCAGATTCTTCTTCAGGGTGCTCTGATCGCCGCATGCACCATGACCTCCTATCACACCGGCCTGGTTACGGGGAGCGAGCAGGCAGCCAGCACCATGGCGTTTTCCACCCTGACTCTGGCAAGACTGTTTCATGGCTTTAATTGCCGGAGCAGCCACTCCATATTAAAGATCGGCCTTCGAAGCAATTTATGGAGTATTATGGCCTTTGAGGCCGGAGCGGTTCTTCTGGGGGCAGTGCTGTTCATACCGGGGCTTCATACCTTTTTTTATGTGGCGGATTTAACGGCAAGGCAGTTTGTCACCATATTTATTTTTGCATTCGTTCCGACACTCGCGATCCAGGCATTTAAGACGGTGAGAGAGAGCCTCCATTGAGAAAATAATCCCTTCGAAATCTTGACATACCTTATGCATCATGGTACTATAAAGTATACAAAAATAGATAGCCTAAGAGATGACAGAGCCAGGTGATGAGTGCGGGAAACCGTTCATTTACGAGGCTCTTTCTTTATCCCTTGAGAAATATTTAACAAGCAGCGGGGAATCAAGGGCGATTACTGGAAGGGGAAGAAATTATGGGAAGATATGTCATTGCCTTAGATCAGGGCACGACGAGTTCCAGGTGCATCCTGTTTGATGAACAGGGGACCATCTGCAGTGTAGCACAGAAGGAGTTTACTCAGATTTTTCCAAAACCGGGCTGGGTGGAGCATGATCCCATGGAGATCTGGTCCTCACAGCTTTCCGTGACCATGGAGGCCATGGGGAAAATCGGGGCGCATTACAGCGATATTGCTGCTATTGGAATTACAAACCAGAGGGAAACCACCATTATCTGGGACAAGGAAACCGGGGAGCCGGTTTATAATGCCATCGTATGGCAGTGCCGCAGGACCGCAGACCGGATTGAAAAGCTGAAGGAGGATGGACTGGAGGACCGGATCATCGAAAGGACCGGTCTCATCCCGGATGCTTACTTTTCGGGAAGCAAGATCGAGTGGATCTTAGACCATGCGGAAGGCGCGAGAGAACGGGCGGAACGGGGGGACTTACTGTTCGGAACGGTGGACACATGGCTCATCTGGAACCTGACAAAAGGCTGTATTCACGTGACGGATTATACCAATGCGTCCAGAACCATGCTCTTTGATATTCATAAAAAATGCTGGGATGAGGACATTTTAAACTATTTCCGAATACCCAGATGCATGCTTCCTGATGTGAAACCGTCAAGCTGTATCTACGGCTATACATCTTCTGATGTAATGGGCGGGAAGATCCCCATTGCAGGGGCGGCAGGAGACCAGCAGGCGGCACTGTTCGGCCAGTGCTGCTTTGAAGCAGGAGAGGTGAAGAACACCTATGGAACCGGCTGCTTTCTCCTTATGAACACCGGAGATAAGGCGGTGAAGTCGGAGCATGGGCTTTTGACCACCATAGCGGCCGGCGACCAGGAGAACATACAGTATGCCCTGGAAGGAAGCGTATTTGTGGCAGGCGCTGCCGTGCAGTGGCTCCGGGATGAAATGCGCATGGTGCGGTCCGCTCCTCAGACGGAGGAATACTGTGCCGCGGCAGAAGATACAGGCGGCGTCTATATGGTTCCGGCCTTTGCAGGGCTGGGCGCGCCTTATTGGGACCAGTATGCGAGGGGAACCATTGTCGGGGTAACAAGGGGAACCAGTAAGGAGCAGTTTATCCGCGCTGCGGTGGAGTCCATGGCTTATCAGGTCTATGACCTGATCGAAGCCATGGGGCAGGACTCCGGCATTCATTTAAAACAGCTAAAGGTGGACGGAGGCGCCTGCGCCAACAACTTCCTCATGCAGTTCCAGTCCGATGTCTTAAATGCCCGGATCGTGAGGCCGGAATGCATAGAGACGACCGCTCTGGGCGCTGCATATCTGGCAGGACTTGCAGTGGGGTATTGGAGGAATAAGGATGAGATAAAGAAAAACTGGAAGGTGTCCAGAGCATTTGAAAGCCAGATGGAGGAGGACAGCCGGAAAAAGCTCATCCAAGGCTGGAAGAAGGCAGTGAAATGTGCCCTCTGCTGGTCAGAAGACGCCGGGCTTTAAAAACCGGCAGAAAAATCTTGACAATCACACAGGAACTGTGCTAGCATGAAATCAGTTAAATAGAAAACCTTTGAGAAAAAGAGTAAGGGTAATATTGCGGAGGAATCCGTATATTTCCCTTACTCTTTTTTCTGTTATTTTAAAGGTAACCATGACGGATATGGAGGAGAAAAATATGATGGAAATGAATTACGATGCAGCGGTCATCGGCGGCGGCGTAATCGGCTGTGCAATTGCAAGGGAGCTGTCGCGCTATGATCTTAACATCTGTGTCATTGAGCGGGAGGAGGATGTCTGTTCCGGTACATCAAAGTCCAACAGCGCCATTGTCCATGCGGGCCATGACGCGGTGCCTGGATCTTTAAAAGCGAAATTTAATGTAGAAGGCAACCGTATGATGGAAGAACTGGCGGAAGAACTTGATTTTTCATTTATTCGAAACGGATCTCTGATCCTTTGTTTTTCAGAGGAAGATATTCCCGCTTTAAAGGCGCTCTATGAAAGAGGAGTGAAAAACGGCGTCCCCGGCTTATCCATTCTCTCCGGAGATGAAGTGAGGACCATGGAACCGAATGTGACCGAAGCGGCAATAGCGGCTCTTTATGCGCCGACCGGCGGTATTGTATGTCCGTTCGGACTGACCATTGCGCTGGCGGAAAATGCCTGTGACAATGGCGTGGACTTCCTATTTAATTCCGAAGTAAAAGAGATTTTAAAGGTTCAAAGCGGATATGATTTAAGGCTGGAAGACCGTATGATCCATGCGGCATATGTGATCAATGCGGCGGGTGTTTATGCGGATGGATTCCATAACATGGTAAGCGAAAAGAAGCTGCACATCACAGCAAGAAAAGGGGATTATTTACTGCTTGATAAAGAAGCGGGAGCCCACGTGGCCCATACCATTTTCCAGCTTCCCGGCAAGATGGGAAAAGGTGTCCTGGTAACTCCTACGGTACACGGTAACTTATTAACCGGTCCCACGGCAACCGACGTGAAGGACAAAGAGGAGACCAGGACAACGGCAGGGGAACTGTCGGACATCATGGAGAAGGCTGCCTGGGGAGTAAAGAACATCCCGTTCCGCCAGGTTATCACTTCCTTTTCCGGTCTTCGTTCCCATGAGGATGGCGATGACTTTATTGTGGGAGAGGTCTCGGATGCGGAGGGATTCTTTGATGCGGCCGGTATTGAATCTCCGGGACTTACAAGCGCGCCTGCCATTGGGGTATATGTTGCCGGTCTGGTTGCCAAAAAGGCCCATGCCAAAAGGAAGGATCATTTTACCGGAACCCGTAAGGGAATTGTAGATCCGCGGAAACTGAACCTTAGGGAGCGGGCAGAGCTCATTGAGAAGAATCCTCAGTACGGCACCATAATCTGCCGCTGTGAGGAAGTCAGCGAAGGAGAAATCGTAGATGCCATCACCCGTACCCTGGGAGCAGTTTCCTTAGACGGAATCAAGCGCCGCGTGCGCGCCGGCATGGGCCGGTGCCAGGCAGGCTTCTGTACTCCAAGAACCATGGAGATCCTGGCGAGGGAGACGAACAGGAAGATGGAAGATATCTGTAAGAACAGGGCCGGTTCCAATCTGCTGGCCGGTCATAAATAGGGAGGTGGGCGACATGACAGAGCATGATATTGTAATAATCGGCGGAGGACCGGCAGGTCTCGCTGCAGCAGTGGCGGCCAGAGAAGCCGGCATAACGGACATAATGATTCTGGAAAGAGAGGCTTCCCTGGGCGGGATCTTAAATCAGTGCATTCACAATGGTTTTGGCCTGCATACGTTTAAAGAGGAGTTAACAGGGCCGGAATACGCGGCCCGTTACATCGGGATGGCAGAAGAGAGGAAGATCCCGTATCTATTAAACACCATGGTCCTTGATATCAGTAAGAACAAAGAAGTGACGGTCATAAACCGGGAGGACGGCTTAACAGTTATAAAGGCCAGATCCATCATTCTGGCCATGGGCTGCAGGGAACGTCCCCGGGGAGCCCTTAACATACCCGGCTTCCGTCCGGCAGGAATCTATTCTGCAGGGACTGCCCAGAGATTCATGAATATCGAAGGATTCCACGTAGGAAAAGAAGTGGTGATCTTAGGTTCCGGCGACATCGGACTTATCATGGCCAGACGATTGACTCTGGAAGGTTCCGAAGTGAAGGTGGTTGCAGAGCTGATGCCTTATTCCGGCGGTTTAAAGAGAAATATCGTACAATGCCTGGATGATTACGGAATTCCGTTAAAGCTCAGCCACACGGTAGTGGACATTGAAGGAAAGGAGCGGATAACCGGAATCACGCTGGCTCAGGTTGACGAAAACCGGAGGCCCATAAAAGGCACAGAGGAACATTACAGCTGCGATACCCTTCTTCTTTCCGTGGGCCTGATCCCGGAAAATGAACTGTCAAAAGGTGCAGGCGTTGTCATGGACCAGATCACCTCAGGACCTGTGGTAGGCGACCGGCTGGAAACCAGTACAGAAGGTATATTTGCCTGCGGCAACGTGCTTCACGTTCACGATCTGGTTGATTATGTATCCGAGGAGGCTGCCCTGGCCGGTGCCAATGCCGCCGCCTATGTGAAGGCGGACACAGAGAAAAAGACAGCTCATACCGTGGAATTAAAGGCCGAAAACGGAATCCGCTATACGGTTCCCCAGACGCTTGATGTGGAGAACATGCAGGATAAGGTGACGGTGCGTTTCCGTGTGGCAGACGTATACAGGGACCGGTACATCAGTGTTTATTATGATAATGTACGGATATCCCGCAAAAAGAAAAAAGTGCTGGCGCCCGGGGAGATGGAGCAGGTGGTCTTAAAGAAAGACAGCTTTAAGGAATATCCGGATCTGAAAAGAATCGTTGTCTGTACGGAGGTGGAATAACATGGAAGTAAAAGAATTGACCTGCATCTGCTGTCCCCTGGGCTGTCCGTTAACGGTGCGCCTGAATGGAGACCGGATCGAAGTGACCGGAAATTCCTGCGGCCGTGGTGCCGAATATGGGAAAAAAGAGGTCTTAAACCCTACCAGGGTGGTAACTTCTTCCGTCCATGTAACCGGCGGTGACATGGAAATGGTGTCGGTAAAAACCAAGCAGGATATACCGAAGAACAGGATTTTCGCCTGCATGGAGGAAATCCGGAAAGCAAGGGTTTCTGCTCCGGTATCCATTGGAGATGTCATTATCCCCGACTGCGCAGGAACCGGTGTACCCGTCGTTGCAACCAGGAATATAAAAAAAGTATAGAATTGTTATGGAAGAACAGCCTCGTAATTGCCGAAAGCCGTCCGGATTACTGCCGGGCGGGCTGCGGCTGCACGAGGCTGTTTGGCATAAAATGAAGGGGAACGTGTGGAATATTTCAAAAGGAAATGTTATACTTTAGAAAAGATCAGGAGCCATTTATAAAGAAAAGAGGGATAGCCATGAAAGTTTTTGCTCACAGAGGTTACAGCGGAAAGTATCCGGAAAATACCATGCTTGCTTTTAAGAAAGCAGCTGAGACAGGCTGTGACGGGATCGAACTTGATGTACAGCTTACAAAGGATGGAACCGTGGTGGTGATCCACGATGAAAGGATTGACCGCACCACGGATGGAACCGGATTTGTAAAGGATTTTACCTATGAGGAGCTGAAGACTTATCACGCAGGAGCAATCTGCGGTGATAAGGTTGAAAGAAAAACATCTTTCAACCTTGAGTTTGTGAATCAACTGGATATGCAAGCATATCCGCTTGATTCATTAGTATACAAATATGGTTTTCAGCCGATTCCTGCTTTTGAGGAATACTGCATCTGGGCCAGGGATCAGGAACTTATTACAAACGTGGAAATCAAGACAGGTGTATATTATTATGAAGGCCTGGAAGAAAAGACCCTGGAGCTGGTCCGTAAATACGGGCTTGAGAAAAAGGTTATTTTTTCTTCCTTTAATCATGTATCCCTGATCCGTCTAAAGGAACTGGCGCCTGAAATGGAGTGCGGCGCGCTGCTTGACCACAGAGGGCTTGGAAATGCCGGATATTACTGTGACCGGTATCATTTCGAATGCTATCATCCGGGCGTAGAAGGGCTTACAAAAGAGCATGTGGCAAATTGCAGGGAATACGGGATCAAAGTGAATGTATGGACGGTCAATGACATGCCTGCTTTGGAACGGATTTATGAATGGGGCTGCGAAGGAGTCATCACCAACTTCCCGGAAGACTGCATGCGTTGGATTGAAGGCAAAAACGCTTTACTTTCATAAGAAAATGAAGAAAGGGAAAAAATTGCCTTGACGGTGGGTAAAAGGCTTGATAAAGTAGAACGAGATCCATATTTTGTGGGGGCGGAGGAATATTAATGAAGGCGATTGAACTACTGGAGGCATCACCGGTGATTGCAGCGGTTAAGGATGAGAATGGATTGAAGCGATGCTTTGAATCAGAATGCCAGGTAGTATTTATCCTGTATGGCAATATCTGTAATATCGGCAGTATTGTACGTCAGATAAAGGAACATGGGAAATATGCCATCGTTCATGCGGATCTGGCTCAGGGCTTGAGCTCCAGGGAAATCGTTGTGGACTTTATGAAACAGAACACTTATGCGGATGGGATTATCAGCACAAAGCCTCTTCTTGTGAAAAGAGCGGTTGAATTGGGGTTATTTGGGGTGCAGAGGACCTTTATTATTGATTCCCTTGCCATGAGTACGACAAAAAAACAGATTGACACGTTTCATCCGGATCTGGTTGAGATCATGCCGGGGGTCATGCCCAAGGTATTGAAGGAGATTCGGGCTTATACGGATATTCCCATTATTGCAGGCGGACTGATATCAGACAAAAAGGATATCATGGCAGCCTTTTCCGCAGGTGCGGATGCAATCTCTACCACGAAGGAAGAGTTATGGTTCATGTAAAAGGAGGATGCTATGAAATTAGTAACATACGAGGTTGACCGGAGAAAAGATATTGGGGTAGTGAGCAGAGACGAGACATGGGTCTTTCCTCTCAGGGCATTTGGTATGGAATATAAGGAGATGCTGGAGGTTGTAAAGGGCTTAAGCCATTCAGAGCTTGATTTACTGGAACATGCTTCCGGTCTGGATCCTTATAACAGCAACGTTGTGGGAGCTGCTATGATGTCGGAGGTAAAGCTTCTGGCACCGGTCCCGGTACCGGAACAGGATATTATCTGTCTGGGGCTTAATTACATGGAACATGCCGCCGAGTCCGCCCGTTTTAAAAAAGAGGAATTTGACGGAAAGCGTCCCAATGCGGTCTATTTCTCCAAAAGAGTGAACCAGGCAGTGGATCCGTACGGAGAGATACTAAGCCACAGTGATATGGTGGACAGTCTGGATTATGAGGCGGAGCTGGCGGTTGTCATCGGAAAGGACGCCAAAGATGTGGCACCGGAACATGTAAAGGATTATATTTTCGGTTATACCATCATCAATGATGTCAGTGCACGGAATGTACAGAATGCGCATAAGCAGTGGTATTTTGGAAAGAGCCTTGATGGATTTACGCCTATGGGGCCCTGCATCCTTACCGCCAATGCCGTTTCCTATCCGCCGGAGCTCTCCATCCAGTCCAGGGTGAATGGAGAACTGAGACAGGACAGCAATACCCGTTTGATGATATTTAACATTGACCATATCGTCAGCGAGCTGTCAACGGGTATGACGCTCCGGGCAGGAACCATTATTTCCACCGGGACTCCAAAAGGGGTAGGAATGGGCTTTGAGCCGCCGAAGTTCCTGGCCGCCGGAGATGAGGTGGAATGCCGGATCGAGGGGATCGGGACCATTAAGAATAAGGTTGTGTAATATAAAAAAGAGCGGGCGTTCACAAGGTGGAAGCTCTCAGTGATTATTAAAAGTTTTTACAGACACCGCCTATCCTGTTGGCTGACAGGGTAGGTATATTTTTGTTTTCGCTTATTGTGCCTATCTATGCAGGTTAGCAATGCGGTACGTTCCTGATTGCACTGCTAACTTACATAGGAAAAAAATAGCCTACCCTGCAGCAACAGGATAGGCGGTGTCCATTAAGACATTTTGCTTTAACTGGAAGCTTCCACCTTGTGTGGCGGTTGCTCTTTTGTAATTCTAATATATCATATCTTGAATAACGTTTCAATGGTTTATCTTTAATTATTAAAATTATCAATATCCCATTCCAGTGAAACTATAACTTTAAGCAGACAACACAAAGAGAATTCCACAGGTTATCCATAACATTTTTCCAGACTTTCAACGGGTTGATTACGTAAACTGGTATGTATTTTACAGATTTCCTGTCTGTATCATACGCGTTATTTAAGCCCCGCCGATGATATAATATATTATCTGAAAGGCACAGACAGAATAAACAAGCTTGTAGGAGGATGTATTGATGTATATATTAGTAATTAACTGTGGAAGTTCTTCGTTAAAGTACCAGTTGATTCATTCTGATTCGGAAGAAGTTCTTGCAAAGGGTATCTGTGAAAGAATCGGTATTGACGGAAGCAAGATCACCTACCAGCCGGGCAGCGGTGAGAAAGAGGTGGCATTTTTCCCGATGCCTACGCATACACAGGCGATCCGGAAGGTTCTGGATGCCCTGACCAATGAGAATACCGGTGTTATCAAGAGCCTTGATGAAGTTGGTGCGGTAGGGCACAGGGTGGCTCACGGCGGCGAGACATTTACCGCATCTACCCTGATCACAGAGGAAGCCATCAAGGCCATTGAGGATTGCAGCGACCTGGCACCTCTTCACAATCCGGCCAATCTGATCGGCATTCGCGCATGCCGGGAACTTATGCCCGGTACTCCAATGGTAGCTGTGTTTGATACGGCATTTCACCAGACCATGCCGGATAAATCCTATCTGTACGGGCTTCCATATGAATACTATGAGAAATATAAAGTGAGAAGATATGGCTTCCATGGAACCAGCCACAGCTATGTGTCAAAAAGGGCTGCGGAATTTTTAGGAAAGCCATATGATTCCTTAAAGACCATCGTATGCCATCTGGGCAACGGCTCCAGTATCTCCGCTGTCCTGAATGGGAAGTCTGTTGATACAAGTATGGGCCTTACTCCGCTGGAAGGGCTGATCATGGGTACCAGGAGCGGAGATGTGGACCCCGGCGTTATGCAGTTTTTAATGCACAAGGAAAACATGAATATCGATGAAATGCTTGATGTGCTGAATAAAAAATCCGGTGTACTAGGCATGTCCGGTGTGTCCAGTGACTTTCGTGATCTGGAGAATGCAGCCGGCAACGGCAATAAGATGGCAGCAACGGCTCTGGATTCATTTACGTACCGCGTCGCTAAGTATATAGGCGCTTACACAGCAGCCATGGGCGGTGTGGATGCGATCGTCTTTACTGCCGGTGTTGGCGAGAATGACAAGGTGACAAGAAAAAAAGTCTGCGATCATGTTTCCTTTTTAGGCATCGGGATCGATGATGAGGCCAATGCAAAGTGCGGGCAGGAGGTCCTTATATCAACCCCTGATTCAAGGGTTGCTGTTCTTGTTATTCCTACCAATGAAGAACTGGCCATTGCAAGGGAAACACTTGCCATGGTGTAATACATACCGAAAATTTTAAATACTGCTGTGCGGGTGATTTTGCAACCGGTACGGCAGTTTTTTATGTTTTAAATTTACCCTTTTTCTGTGTGAATATGATAAGGGTAATGGATATGGATAATGTTAAAATTTACTTTGCAGAGCATAAGAAGAAGGGGGGACAGATATACGGGGGTTGCCGGAAGGCAGATTTAAATTAGAAAAAGGAGAATTCTACATATGAATATTTTTGCTTTCATTGCATCATTTGGAGGGGGAGTCATAGGAGCTTATATGGGAGCACTTCCCGCATTTATCATGACCGGGGCAATTGCCATTGCAGGGGCGGTGGCTTCTATGGCAGGGGGAGCGGACATGACGGTGGGTTTTGTGGCCTTTGGCTCTTACCTTGGTCCTCATATCGCATTTGCTGGAGGCGTGGCTGCCGCCGCATATGCAGGTAAGACAAAAAAACTGGGAAGCGGTACTGATATTTTATCTTCCCTGTACGGTTTATCAGATCCCATGACATTGCTTGTGGGCGGTATTTTCGGAGTCATCGGATTCCTGATCCATCACCTGACAGGTGCTGTCCTCCATTTAAATACGGATATTCCCGGCTTTACTGTTATTATTTCAGCGATTATCGTACGTTTTGTATTTGGTACCGGCGGACTTGTAGGGAAGGCTGAGCCAGGCGGGATCAGAGAATACTTCACTGCCGGTAAAGGTCTTGTGTGTAATGTCCTCCTTGGATTGGGAGTGGGAACGGCGGCTGGTTTTGTGTATCAGGTGCTCGTTGACAGCGGCGCGTCCGCGGCTGTAACAGGCAGTTATCCTGTTCTTTGTTTTGGGATCGCGGCCTTTTCCCTGATATTTACACAGACAGGCTTTGCAATGCCGGCCACCCATCACATTGCCCTCATTTCTGCTTTGGCAGCAGTCTCTTCCGGCAATCCTGTCATGGGCGTTATCTTTGGTATTTTGACTTCATTATTTGGTGATTTTATAGGCAAAACTTTTAACAGCTGCTGTGATACTCACATTGATCCGCCCGCATTTACGATCTTTGTTTTCACTTTTATTGTTAACATTCTGTATGGCAGCGGTTTCTTCCGCGCATAAACGATGAACGAGGTTAAAAGTAAATCAACCAGGAGGCAGCTGATCCGTTCAGCTGCCTCCTGGTTGATTTGTGTGTTCATTTTATAGGGTGGACGCATGTCTGGCCACAGCCATGTCCTGTTCCACGGTACCGCCAGAAACGCCCAGGGCCCCGATGCAGCGTCCGTTCCGTATAATGGGGATTCCTCCGCCAAAGATACAGAACCTGCCGGGATGGGTCTGCTGAAGGCCGTAAAGGGGCTCTCCGGGAAGAATGCTTTTGGCGGCTTCCTCCGTAGGAGAGCGGAGAGCGGCGGCGGTGTAAGCCTTGGAGCAGGCAATGGATATGCCGGCCAGGAGAGAGTCATCCATACGGTGCATGGCAACTAAGTTTCCGCCGTCATCTACCACGGCAATGACCATGGGAACATGGATCGATTCCGCCATTTCCTCCCCTTTCCGGATCATCAGTAAGGCATCTTTTAAGGACAGCCGCTCATACTTTAATGCCTCGGCCACGGCAGCGGCTATCTTCTGGGTCATGTGGGAATCACTCATACAGATCCCTCCTTTTTGTACTGAAATAGAAATCCCGTTCCTTTTAATTATAAAGAAAAAAGCGGACAGGTACAATGACTGCACGATCTAAAAAATGGAACAATCCAATACTGTTTCACTAAATGGGACAGGTCTGAAAAATGCAGAAAATCAGTTTGTGTATTACTGGAAACTGTCCATTGATTTTTATAATATAAAAAATGAAGGCAGAAAGGCGGCAGAAGGGAGATATCCTGCCGCGGGAAAGAGAAAAGGAGGTATTAGATGAAGAGAGTGTTGATGCTGGCCGGTGATTATACGGAAGACTATGAGGTTATGGTTCCATACCAGGCACTTTTGATGGCTGGCCTTAAGGTGGATGTGGCGTGTCCGGGAAAGTCGGAAGGGGACTTCATAAGAACTGCAATCCATGATTTCGAGGGGGATCAGACATATTCAGAGAAGCCTGGACACAATTTTGTTTTGAATGCATCGTTCCAGTACTTAAAGCTGGAGCAATACGACGGCCTGTTTCTCACAGGCGGCCGGGCGCCTGAATATCTGAGGCTGGATCCCAGAGTTCTTGATATGGTGCGGTATTTTATGGAACTTAAGAAGCCTGTTGCGGCGATCTGCCATGGAGTGCAGCTTCTGACGGCTGCAGGTGTGCTGGACGGGAAAGAGGTGACGGCATACCCCACTGTCAAACCGGAGGTGCTGGCAGCAGGCGGCAGTTATATTGAAAAAGAATCTCATGAGGCAATGATATATGAGAATCTGGTAACATCACCTGCCTGGCCGGGCAATGCTGAGATATTAAAGGGGTTCTTAAAATTGCTGGGCGTGAAAATTATCTGACCCTGTAAGAAGTCTGGATTGTATATTTTTTATGTTTTAATATTGTTCCATCTTTTCCGGTCAGATGGGATATGATGAGGAACAGAGGTGTCTGCATGGGAAATGCAGCGTGTGGAGTCCTTAAAAAGAATGAAGTTAAAAAACCATATAAATGTAAAGGAGGATATTTTATGATTGCAAAAGGGTTTACGGAACCGACCGAAAGAGTGAAAAGGCTTAAGAAAGCGATCGTGGATGCGGTCCCATATGTAGAATCCGAGAGAGCGGTTCTGGTAACAGAGTCCTACAAAGAGACAGAGGGTCTGTCACCGATTATGAGACGGGCCAAAGCAGCTGAGAAGATATTCAACAATCTTCCGGTCACCATCCATGATGACGAGCTGATTGTCGGTGCAATCACAAAGAATCTGCGTTCTACCGAAATCTGTCCGGAATTTTCTTATGAATGGGTGGAAAAGGAATTTGAGACGATGGGCACCAGAATGGCGGATCCCTTCCAGATTCCAAAGAATACGGCTGCAGAACTGGCGGAAGCTTTTAAGTATTGGGAAGGAAAGACCACAAGTGCTCTGGCTGATTCCTATATGTCCCAGGAAACAAAGGACTGTATCGCAAATGGCGTATTTACCGTAGGAAACTATTTCTACGGCGGCGTAGGCCATGTATGCGTTGATTACGGCAAAGTGCTGGAGATTGGATTTACCGGAATCATCAGGCAGGTAATTGAGGCTATGGAGAAGCTGGATACCAGCGATCCTGAATATATCAAAAAGAAAAACTTCTACGAGGCAGTTGTTATTACATATACCGCAGCCATTCATTTTGCACACCGGTATGCGGCAAAGGCAAGGGAAATGGCAGCAGCATGCACGGATCCGGTAAGAAAGGCGGAACTGCTTCAGATTGCAGCCAACTGTGACAGGGTTCCCGAGCGGGGAGCGGCCAACTTTTATGAAGCATGCCAGGCGTTCTGGTTTGTACAGATCCTCCTTCAGATCGAGGCCAACGGACACTCCATTTCTCCGGGCCGCTTTGACCAGTATATGTATCCGTATCTGGCGGCGGATAAGGGGATTTCCAAAGAATCTGCACAGGAACTGGTTGACTGCATCTGGGTGAAATTAAATGATGTGAACAAGACCCGTGATGAGGTTTCCGCACAGGCATTTGCAGGATATGCGGTATTCCAGAACCTGATCGTCGGCGGACAGACGGAAGACGGCTTAGATGCGACCAATGACGTATCCTATATGTGTATGGAGGCAGTCGCTCATGTAAAACTGCCTGCACCCTCCTTCTCCATCCGTGTTCACCAGAATACTCCTGATGAATTCCTGTACAGGGCCTGCGAGATCACGCGCCTTGGACTTGGCGTTCCTGCCATGTACAATGATGAGGTGATCATCCCGGCGCTCTGCAACAGAGGCGTTTCCCTGGCAGATGCGAGAAGCTACTGCATCATCGGATGTGTGGAACCCCAGTGTCCGCATAAGACTGAGGGCTGGCATGATGCGGCATTCTTCAACATCGCAAAAGTTTTAGAGATCACCCTTAACAATGGTAAGGCCGGGAACAAGCAGTTAGGTCCTGTAACCGGTGATATCACCTCCTTCACCAGCCTGGAAGATATTTTTACAGCTTATAAAAAGCAGATGGAATACTTCGTATATCACTTGGCCGAAGCCGATAACTGCGTTGACTTTGCACATGCGGAGAGGGCGCCCCTTCCATTCCTGTCGGCGTTAGTAGATGATTGTATCGGAAGAGGAAAGAGCGTTCAGGAAGGCGGTGCCATCTATAACTTTACAGGTCCTCAGGCCTTTGGCGTAGCTGACTCCGGAGACTCCTTATGCGCGATTAAGAAGCATGTGTTTGAAAGTAAGGAAATTACCATGGCCCAGTTAAAGGATGCGCTGGATCATAATTTCGGTTATTCATGCGAAGCTTCCGCACCTTTAAGCGAGTGCTCTGACGAAACGAAAATCTATGAGGCTGTGAAACGGATTCTCAGCAATAATGGCTCCATTAATTTAGCAGACTTACAGGTCCAGTTAAGCAGCCCGGCAGGACAGACCTCCGGCTGCGGCAAGGAAGACTATGCCCATATTAAGAGAGTTATGGAAAATACCCCATGGTTCGGCAATGATGAAGACGAAGTGGATATGATCGCAAGGCGCTGCGGACAGATATACTCCTATGAGGTGGAAAAATATAAGAACCCACGCGGCGGACAGTTCCAGGCCGGATGCTATCCTGTTTCTGCAAATGTATTGTTCGGAAAGGATGTAGCTGCGCTTCCGGATGGAAGACTGGCTAAGACACCACTGGCTGACGGCGTATCCCCAAGACAGGGCAAGGATACCAACGGGCCGACGGCAGCAGCCATGTCCGTAGCAAAGCTGGATCATGCAAATTATTCCAACGGTACCCTTTACAATCAGAAGTTCCTTCCTTCCGCACTTGCAGGAGACGAAGGCCTGATGCGTTTTGCATCCATTGTCCGTTCCTATTTTGACCATAAGGGAATGCATGTGCAGTTTAACGTAATTGACAGGGATACACTTCTTGCAGCCCAGGCTGATCCGGACCAGTATAAGGATCTTGTGGTCCGCGTTGCAGGATACAGCGCACAGTTTACCGTACTGGCAAAAGAAGTTCAGGACGATATCATCAGCCGTACGGAGCAGACCTTTTAGTCAGGCTCCGGCATAAAACAGGGAAGGGAGCCGGCATGGATTCAATCAATTATAATTTAACGGGAGCCGTTTTTGATATTCAAAGGTTTTCCCTGCATGATGGACCGGGAATCCGTACAATCGTATTTTTGAAGGGCTGCCCTCTTTCCTGCCGGTGGTGCAGCAATCCGGAATCTCAAAGCGCAAAACCTGCCATTTTGTATAAAAAAAATGACTGCCTCCACTGCGGACGTTGTACAACCGCATGCAAACGGGGGGCGATCGGCCCTGAACATAAGAACTGGGTGGACAGGGAACGATGCAGCGGATGCGGTGAATGCGTAAATGCATGTCCGGCAGGAGCCCTGGTCTTAAAAGGGAAAACGATGACAGTCCAGCAGGTGATTCGGGAGCTGAAAAAGGATGCTACGACCTACCGCCGTTCCGGAGGGGGCATCACATTATCCGGCGGAGAGCCGCTGGTCCAGTATGAATTCGCTTCCGAGCTTCTTAAGGCGTGCAAGGGGCAGGGCTGGAACACTGCCATAGAAACCACAGGCATTGGAACCGCCGAAGCAATTGAAACGGTTATTCCCTATGTTGACACGGTACTTCTGGATATCAAGCATATGGACGGAGAACAGCATAGGAAGTTTACGGGAGCCACCAATGAAATGGCTTTAAAAAATGCCCTCCGCATCAGCCGGATATCGAGGACCGTGATCCGTGTTCCGGTTATCCCGGGCTTTAATTACTCGACAGAGGCAGTTAAGGCGATCGCGGAATATGCAAAAACTCTGACAGGGATAAGAACCATACATCTGCTGGCGTATCATTCTTTCGGCGAAAACAAATATAGCCTGTTGGGGAAGGATTATTCAATGAATCATGTGAAACCGCTGAATCCCGAAGATTTGGAGGAATGCAAATCCGTGGTTGAGGGTTATGGTTTCCAGTGTGTAATTGGCGGTTAGAGACAATTTGAGAATGGAGGAAGAATCATGGATCAACAGTTAATTGAAAAGGTAATGAAACAGGTTTCTGATGAGCTGGGAATCAAGCAGGCTGATGTTAAGGCTGAATCCGGCAAAGCAGATAACTTAGGCGGCAGTATCGGGCTGACCGAATTTGTAGGAACTGCGATCGGTGATACCATTGGGTTGGTTATTGCAAGCGTGGATCCGATGTTAGCTGACGTAATGAAGTTAGGCAAATACCGTTCCATCGGTATCGTGGGCGGCAGAGTCGGTGCAGGCCCCCAGATATGGGCGGTTGATGAGGCCGTAAAGGCAACGAATACGGAGATCATTTCCGTAGAGCTTCCAAGAGATACCAAGGGCGGAGCAGGACACGGAAGCCTGATCTATATTGGCGCTGACGATGTATCTGACGCAAGAAGGGCGGTTGAGATCGCACTCCAGGTACTGCCGAAATATTTCGGTGATGTATATGGGAATGAAGCCGGACACTTGGAGTTCCAGTACACCGCAAGGGCGAGCTACTGTCTGGAGAAAGCCCTTAAAGCTCCTGCCGGCAGAGCCTTTGGCATGACATGTGCAGGCCCGGCGGCAATCGGGACTGTTCTGGCAGATATTGCGGTAAAGGCCGCTAACGTAGAGGTTGTGGGATACTGTTCTCCTGCTGACGGTACCAGCTATTCCAACGAGGTCATCCTTACGTTTACCGGCGATTCCGGCGCTGTAAGGCAGGCCGTAAAGGCTGCAATCGAAGCAGGAAAGAAAATGTTAGGTGCATTGGGAGAGGAACCTAAGCCTACGACAACTCCATATATCTGATAAGAAATACACAGGAAAATGGGATCCAATAAAGGAGGTTTTAATATGAATGCAGATGCATTAGGTATGGTTGAAACAAAGGGATTGATCGG
Source organism: Clostridium sp. Marseille-P2415 (assembly GCF_900155545.1). Classification (GTDB taxonomy): domain Bacteria; phylum Bacillota; class Clostridia; order Lachnospirales; family Lachnospiraceae; genus Lacrimispora. The sequence continues at coordinate 3,399,896 of NZ_LT732526.1, read as the reverse complement.
CGCGATTGAAGCGGCAGATGCCATGGTTAAGGCGGCAAATGTTACATTAGTAGGATATGAGAAGATAGGCTCCGGGCTTGTTACCGTTATGGTTAGAGGAGATGTAGGGGCCGTGAAGGCAGCTACGGATGCCGGTGCAGCCTCTGCGGCGGCAGTTGGCGAGGTTGTATCCACCCATGTGATTCCACGTCCTCATACGGATGTTGAAAAGATTCTCCCAGCCCTTGAAACGAGGTGAAAGGCTTGGGAATCAGCGAAGAACAGTTAAAAGAACTGGTACTGCGCATACTGAAGGAGCTGGAAAAAAAAGAGGCGGATGGGAGGCAGGAGAACAGGCAGAAGCTGTACATGGTCTGTTCGGTCTCCTGGGATGAAGCATATGAGGATTTTCTTAAGGAAATGGAGCAGTCCGTAGAATACAGCATATATCCTGTGATTCCTGCTTCGTGGCAGGAACAGGGATATGCAGCGGTATTGCAAAAATATAAGTCCTGCAGCGGAATTGTTTACCGCTCCTTAGAGAAACCGGAAGATCTGGAAACGGCAGTTACCGTATTCCCGGCAGTACCGAGGGATATGCTTGTAAAAGCTGCACTCTGCATCAGCGATACTTATGAAACCTCATGGATTTCAGACTGTATAGAGATGGGAAGCCGGATCGTGTTTCTTCGTTCTGGCCTTAAAAGGTTCTCCGGCAGGGAGCAGCCTGCCTATACGAAGCAGATCATGGCCTATTACAGGCAGGTTCTGGAATATGGCATTGAAATCTGCGGCATGAGAGAATTATCAGGCAGGGAACCATACAGGCCGGCGCCCCAGACCGGAAACCCGGAAAATATCCCACAGCTTCCTTTAAAAACGGAACATGGAAAAAAGCGGGTTATAACAGCATCGAATGTTGACAAATTCGCATCGGACGGGGTCCTTTCCCTGCAGCAGGGCGATATTGTCACAGATATGGCAAAAGACAGGGCGAAGCTCTTGAATATTGTACTTAAGGAAACTTGATAGCGAGGTGATAGGATGAAACAGGCATTGGGATTGGTTGAAATCCAGGGATTGTCGACTGCAGTCGTGGTCGCAGATACCATGGCGAAGGCAGCTGATATCCGGATCCTGGAGATTGAGAACTCAAAAGGTCTTGGATATATGACCATCAAGATTGCCGGGGACGTTGGAGCTGTGAACGCGGCTGTGAATGCAGGACGGCAGGTCGGGATCACGAACCGGAAGCTGGTTTCCAGCAAAGTCATTCCGAGGCCTTCTGATTATGTGGAACATACATTTTGTGATCCAAAACCGCTTAAGACGGCCGCTCCATCGGAGCAGAAACAGCCGGAGATGCCGGCAAAAGCGGAGAAAGAGCCGGAAAAAAAGGAACAGGAACCGGCCGGGACCCCGGCAGCAACAAAGAAGACCGATACGGCAAAACATAAAAAGTAGCGGACACATAAAAGCGCCATATAAATGAAACAGCCTGGTCTTCCATGAAAGGAATGGGAACAGTATGAGATTGGCTAAGATTATAGGTACGGTTGTGGCTACCAGAAAGGATGAATCTCTGGTCGGCTACAAGCTGATGATCATCAGAAGGATTGACGGAGATGGTAATTTCATTGATTCAGAGGAAGTGGCTGTGGATTACGTAGGAGCCGGAATCGGTGAAACGGTCCTTATTGGCCAGGGCTCTTCTGTCCGCGTAGGTAAAACGAAACGGGAGGCTGTCATTGATATGGCGATTATCGGAATCGTCGATACAATGGATCGCTGACAGCCGGTTATTGATCGTTAATTTTAGAGGAAAGGAGGGAATGTATGACATGAAAAGCAGCATTTATACCAATGTTACAGATGCTGTATCAGCAGCAAAGGGAGCTTACTTAAGGTATGCGGAGCTGACCTTAAATGAACGGCAGGAGATACTGGAAGGGGTAAAGGCAGCGCTCCGTCCCATTATCAATGAACTTGCAGCCATGACAGTGGAGGAGACCGGCATGGGCAATGTAAAGGATAAGGCCGGTAAAATAAGCCTTGCTATTGAAAAAACCCCCGGTGTGGAGGACTTAATTACAGAAGTCAATACAGGAGATCATGGCATGACGCTGTATGAGCTGTCTTCCTTTGGAATTGTCTGCGCGGTCCATCCCTGTACGAATCCCTGTGCAGCATTGATCAACAATACCATAGGCATGCTGGCTGCCGGAAATGCGGTCATTCATTGCCCGCATCCGAGAGCAGTCAGGGTCTCACAATTCCTGACTAATGTAATCAGCGATGCCATCCGGGATGTCTGCGGCATTCATAATCTTGTTGTAACCCTGCATGAAAGCCTGATGGGATCCACCACAGAGATTATGAGCCATCCGGACGTGGACTTAGTGGTCTGCACCGGAGGCAGCAATTCCCTGCGGCAGGCCATGACATCCGGAAAAAAGGTAATCGGAGCCGGGCCTGCCAATCCGGTTGCGATTGTGGACGATACTGCGGATTTAAAAAAAGCTGCAAGAGATATTGTACAGGGGGCCTCCTTTGACAATAATCTCATGTGCACATCGGAAAAATGCATGGTCGTGGTGGAAGGTGCGGCAGACCGTTTTATCCTTGAACTGCTGAAAAACGGTGTACATTATGTAAAAGATGAAGCGGATATCAAAAAGCTTCTTGATGCGGCGGTAACAGAAGATTTTACCATAAATAAGAGGCTGGAAGGCAGGAATGCCAATGCGATTCTCGAATATGCGGGTATCCCATGCGCCAGCCCGGTAAAGCTGATCGTTGCGGAGACGGAACGGATTCATCCCTTTGCTACGCTGGAGCTTTTGATGCCCCTTGTACCCCTGGTTAAGGCCGCAGATTTCGATGAGGCACTGGAGATCGCACTGGAGGTTGAACAGGGATACAAGCATACGGCTGCCATTCACTCCGAATCCATCGAGCATTTAAACAGGGCTGCAAAGAAAATGCAGACCTCCGTATTCGTAAAGAACGGGCCGTCTTTATTGGGAATCGGTTTTGATAAAGAAGGCCATACCAGTTTTACAATTGCCACAGCAACGGGAGAGGGAACTACGTCGGCGAGACATTTTACAAGGAGAAGAAGGTGTACGCTGACCAGTGGCTTTACGCTCCGTTAATTGTTAAGAAAGCAGGTTGATGGAATATGGAAGGACACGATGACAGAACATACTTTGTGACTTCAGAATCCGTGACAGAAGGCCATCCTGACAAGGTATGCGACCAGATTGCAGATGGAATTCTGGATGCTTATCTTGAAAAGGATCCAAAATCCCGGGTTGCGGTCGAGGCCATGGCATCTGCCAATACCCTGATGCTTGCAGGAGAGGTCACCTCCAAAGCCCAGGTGGATGTTGTGGCGAAGGCAAGGGAAATTATCAGGAAGATCGGTTACGTGGAATGCGGAAAAGGATTTGACGCCGATACGTGCATGATCTTCACCAATATCCATAACCAGTCCCAGGACATTTCCATGGGGGTGACGAAAAGCGGCCATGGAGAGAAGGAAGTTCTGGGAGGGGGCGACCAGGGGATCATGTATGGATACGCCGTAGATGAGACAGAAAGCCTGATGCCGCTTCCCTGCCATATGGCAAACCGTCTTGCAGAACGGCTGGCTTACGTAAGAAAAGTCCAAAACGTGGATTTTCTGTATCCTGACGGGAAAACCCAGGTTACGATGAAGTATAACGGGGCAGGCGAGCCTGTCTGCATTCACAGCATTGTCGTTTCCGCCCAGCACAGGGAAGAAATCCCCCATAATGTGTTAGAGGCATTTATCCGGTGTACCGTCATTGATCCTGTCATAGATCCCAGATGGCTGACCCCGGACACAAGGATCCACGTAAATCCCACAGGCAGATTTGTGACCGGAGGTCCGGCAGGCGATGTAGGGGTCACCGGAAGAAAGATCATGGCAGATACCTATGGTACCATTGGAAAACATGGCGGCGGAGCTTTTTCAGGAAAGGACCCGACAAAGGTGGACCGTTCGGCCGCTTATATGGCCCGCTATGTGGCAAAAAATATTGTGGCGGCAGAGCTGGCAAGGCGGTGCGAGGTTTCACTGGCCTATGTGATCGGCGGGATCGAGCCTGAGGCCATTACAGTAAATACCTTTGGTACCGGAAGAATCCCGGACAGCCACATAGAAGCACTGATAAAAAATGTATTTTCCTTCCGGGTAGCCGATTATATCTCTGAATTAAATTTAAGAAGTCCCCAGTATCTCAAAACGGCGGCTTACGGGCACTTCGGCAGAACAAATCAGGGATTCCGGTGGGAAGAAACGGATAAGGCATGGATTTTAAAACAGTTGGCATTTTAACCTTATCAAGCAGCGAAGTGGATTGCGAATATCCGCTTTAACCAAAAACAGTTCAAACAATATGAAAATCAGGAGGAAAAACAGATGTCAAACGAAGCGTTAGGAATGGTTGAAACGAAAGGTCTGGTAGGAGCGATCGAAGCAGCAGATGCAATGACAAAGGCAGCAAACGTGGCATTGATCGGATATGAGAAAATTGGTTCCGGGCTGGTAACCGTTATGGTGCGCGGAGATGTGGGTGCGGTCAAGGCATCCGTTGATGCAGGGGCAGCTGCCGCAGCAAGCGTAGGCCAGGTAGTATCCCAGCATGTGATCCCAAGACCACATACGGATGTTGAGAAGATTTTACCGAAGTCATTATAATATGCCGGTATGAAGAATTCCAAAAGGGGATGAGAGTGATGGTGAATGAAGAACTGTTAAAACTGGTTACCCAAAGGGTAATGGAAAAAGTAAATGAATATAATGCATACAAAATCCCTATAGGAGTTTCAAACAGGCATGTCCATGTGACCCAGGAAGATTTGGAAACGCTGTACGGCAAAGGCTATCAGCTTACCAAGAAAAGCGATTTAAAACAGCCGGGCCAGTATGCCAGCAATGAGACCGTCATAATCCGGGGACCAAAGGGAGAGTTTGACAGGGTGCGGATACTGGGGCCGGTCAGGAAACAGAGCCAGATCGAGATTTCGAAGACAGACAGCTTCCGTCTCGGAATCAGGCCGCCGATCAGGGAATCCGGAGACTTGTCGGGAACTCCGGGCCTGGAGATGATCGGCCCAAAAGGAACCGTATTCCTCCCACAGGGGGCGATCATTGCCCTGCGTCATATTCATATGACGCCGCAGCAGGCGGATGCCATGGGAGTCAAGGATAAAGAAATCGTAGAGGTTGAAACCTTTGGGGAGAGACGCGGTATATTCGGTGATGTCCTCATAAGAGTATCGGATCAATTCTCCCTGGAAATGCATGTTGACGTGGATGAAGCCAATGCCTGTGCTCTGAGTAATAATGATTATGTGATGATCCGGCGTAAATAAAGCGGAAAAGAGGGGTTATATGCTCATAACCAATGAAGTGCTGTCTGATTTTGCAGAGCTGATAAGAGAGAAGAAATGCAGATCCTTTTCCGGGCCGTTAAAGACTGGCGTGGATCTGGGAACTGCCAATATCGTGATCGCTGTTACAGATGAAGACAACCATCCGGTTGCAGGTGCCACTGCAGTTTCGAAAGTGGTAAAGGACGGGATCGTCGTGGATTTCGTAGGGGCCATACAGACGGTCAGGCGTTTGAAGGCTCACTTGGAGGAAATGCTTGGAGTAACGCTGGAAACGGCTTCTACTGCGATTCCTCCCGGGATTATTGAGGGAAATGTGCGGTGCATTTCCAATGTGGTGGAAGGCGCCGGGTTTGAAGTCTTAAGTGTCATTGACGAGCCTACTGCGGCGGCCTCCGTATTGGGAATCACAGACGGTGCCGTTGTGGATGTAGGCGGCGGCACCACAGGCATCAGCATCCTGAAGGACGGAAATGTTATCTTTACCGCAGATGAACCTACAGGGGGCACTCATATGACCCTGGTCCTGGCCGGATATTATGGGATTTCCATAGAAGAGGCCGAGGAATTAAAGAAAGACAGGGATAAAGAAATCGATGTCTTTCCCATTATAAAGCCGGTGGTGCAGAAAATGGCTTCCATTGTAAAGCGGTACCTTGCAGATTATGATGTGGACCGGGTTTACGTGGTAGGCGGAGCCAGCTGCTTTAAAGAATTTGAAAGTACATTTGAAAAAGAACTGGGGATAACAACCGTCAAGACAAATGACGGGCTGCTCGTTACCCCGCTGGGCATCGCGTGGAATGCCACCGCAGATCCCATATAAAGGAAAGAAGGTTTGAAACTCTTGGAAATGGATATAAAAGTAATCGAGCAAATGGTGGAACAGGTTTTAAAGGAGATAAAGCTGGAACAGCCTCAGAAGTTTACGGAAACCCAGGTGGAAAGATACGGCATATTTGAAACAATGGATGAGGCGATCGCCGCATCAGAAGAAGCTCAAAAAAAGCTGTTATTTTCAAACATTGCCGACCGCCGGAAATATGTAGACGTTATCAGAACCACCATATTAAAGAGAGAAAATCTGGAATTGATATCCAGGCTGGCAGTGGAAGAAACAGAGATCGGCTGCTACGAACATAAGCTGATCAAAAACCGGCTGGCAGCCGAGAAAACGCCGGGAACAGAAGACCTGGTCTCGGAAGCAATGACAGGAGATAACGGGCTTACACTGGTGGAATATTGTCCCTTTGGGGTGATCGGTGCGATCACACCCACCACCAATCCGACTGAAACGATCATCAACAACTCCATCTCAATGATTGCAGGTGGAAATACGGTTATCTTCAGTCCTCACCCAAGGGCAAAAAAAGTTTCACAGATGCTGGTAAAGATGTTAAACAAAGCCTTAAAGGAAAATGGAGCCCCCTCCAACTTAATTACCATGGTGGAAGAGCCGTCCATTGAAAATACCAATAAAATGATTGAGAATCCCAAGGTACGTCTGCTGGTAGCCACAGGAGGGCCTTCCATCGTAAAGAAGGTGCTTTCTTCCGGTAAAAAAGCGATCGGTGCAGGAGCGGGCAATCCTCCGGTCGTAGTAGACGAGACAGCCGATATCGAAAAGGCTGCAAAGGATATCGTGGACGGCTGCAGCTTTGATAATAACGTTCCCTGTATTGCAGAAAAAGAAGTATTTGCAGTGGAGGCCATCTGTGATCATCTGATCCATCATATGAAACAGAACGGCGCCTACCAGATTACAGATAAAGCAGTTTTAGATCAGCTGGTAACTCTGGTAACCAATGAAAAGGGAGGCCCCAAGACACCCTTTGTGGGCAAGAGCGCTAAGTATATTCTGGATAAACTGGGGATTGCAGCCGACGACAGCATCCGGGTCATTATCATGGAAGTGCCAAAGGACCACCTTCTCGTACAAGAGGAAATGATGATGCCGATCCTGCCGGTGGTACGTGTTCCGGATGTGGATGTGGCAATTGAATATGCTCATGAAGCAGAACATGGAAACCGCCATACAGCCATGATGCATTCCAAAAATGTAGAAAAGCTGAGTAAAATGGCGAAGATTCTGGAAACCACCATCTTTGTTAAGAATGCCCCCTCTTTCGCAGGAATCGGAGCGGGCGGAGAAGGATATACCACCTTTACCATTGCAGGCCCTACAGGGGAAGGCTTAACCTCGGCAAGATCGTTCTGCAGAAAGCGCAAATGTGTTCTGACCGATGCATTCAGCATCCGCTGATTTTGGTCACGCCCATGGACAGACTGACTGTTAAGGAGAAGCGCATATGTCAAATGTATATATAAAAACCAGGATACGCAGCGGACGTTATGCAATCGAGTATCTGCAGAATATCCGTAATAAACGGATTTTGGTGGTCTGTGACAGATTTCTGTCGGAAAGCCGTGCCATCAATTACATAACAGATGCTCTGGATCCCGGCAATTCCGTGGAAATTTTTGATCAGGCAGTTCCGGACCCCACCACTTCAGTGGTGGGAAAGGGGTTAGGCATGATCTGCAGGGTACGGCCTGAAATCGTCATAGGATTTGGCGGCGGATCTGCCATCGATACGGCGAAAGGAATTATTTATTTTGCCGGGTTACGGGAACTGGTCCCAAAGCCGGAATTTATTACAATCCCCACAACCAGCGGGACCGGCTCTGAGGTTACGTCGGCCGCCGTTATAACGGATCCGGAAAATAAGAGCAAGCACCTGATCTCATCGGATGATATCCTGGCGGATGTGGCAATTCTGGACCCAAGGCTTACATTGTCTGTCCCGCCTTCTATCACGGCAAATACGGGGATGGATGTGTTTACCCATGCCCTGGAAGCTTATGTTTCCACAGGTTCTAATGTATTTTCCGATGCGCTGTCGGAAAAGGCGGTGGAACTTCTTTTAAAAGCACTTTTAAGCTGTTACGGAGACGGTAAAAATCTGGAGTCAAGAACTTTGATGCATGAAGCGTCCACCCTGGCCGGCATGGCCTTTAACACAGCCGGCCTGGGCGTTAACCACAGCATTGCCCACCAGCTGGGGGGAACATTTCATATTCCCCACGGACTGGCCAATGCCCTCCTGTTAAACAGGGTGATTGAATATAACAGCGTGAACCATGATGTCATGAGGAAATATGCCGCACTTGCTTATAAGGTGCAGTTAGCCGGCATGGATGAAGCTCCGGAGTTTGCCGTGAATGCTCTGAAAGAACTGATTACAACGCTTATGCACTGCATGAATATGCCGTCCTCCATAAGGGAACTGGATATTGACCGCGACGAGTACGAACAACAGCTGCAAAATATGATAGATAATGCCCTTATGGATAATTGTCTGTCCAGTACCCCGAGAGAAATCGGAACCGCTTCTATTAGAGAAATCCTGTTAAGTATTTATTAAAAGCGGGTAATAAGTACTGCATGACAGAATAAGCGTAAGGCCGAGCTGATTGAAACATACAGCCCGGTCTTCTTGTATTATCTGGAAACAGAAAACAGATTGTTTCAGAGTGGGGAAAATGGTAAAATAATAATAATAGTATGGAAGAGAGGTTATGGAGATGGAAGAATATCAGGATCTGATCCACATGGCTGAACTGCCGCCGGATACGTTAGATGAATATTTCATAACAAATGATGAAGGAAACATCAATAAACTGGACATTATCCATCTATTTGGAAAAGAAAAGCTGGAAAACATACAGGAAAGTCTTTCCAAGGCAACAGGGCTTGCTTTTGTCACGGTGGATTACAGGGGAGAGCCGATCACAGAGACAACATTCTTTTCCCGTTTCTGCAGGCAGGTCCGGAGCAATCCTGAGGCAATCGAAAGGTGCAAATCTTCCGATGCATTCGGGTCTATCCAGGCGGCGGTCACGCAGAAGACAAACGTATACTACTGTCCATGCGGCCTTTTAGAAGTAGCGATTCCGATCATCGTGCGCGGGCATTATCTGGGCGGCTTTATCGGCGGGCAGATTCAATGCCATGATGCGCCGGAGTCCGTCAGCCGTCTGGCTTCCGTTATGCGCTCTCCTGAGTCGGACGAGGTGGTGTCCCAGTGTCAGGAGCTGCTGGAGGAAATTCCCGTATTTTCTTATGAAAAATTCATGGATATTGCGAATCTTGTGTTTCTCGTAATAAACCAGTTAAGCGAAAATGAAATCAACCAGCATATGCAGGAAGATATACTGAAAAAGCGCATAAAGAAGGTACAGGCCTCAAACCAACGCTATATGAAGGAAAATGTTCAGAAAACCCGGGAATTGCAGGAACTGAAAATCCTCTCCAACCCCTATGAGATTCTGGACATCCTGACATCCTTAATGAATCTGGCTATTCTGGAAGATGCTTCCCGGTTCAATGAAATGCTGAGTTCTTTTATCGAATACACAAAATATAAATATATGGAAAAGGGAACCTTCGTTCTTATTTCAGGAGAACTGGAACACGCGGAGCAGTATCTTAGATTCCAGCAGAAGAAGTTTGGAGGGCGGCTGGAGTATTCCATTCAGGTTCCGAGAGAAATGCACATGCGCAAGATGCCGTCGGATATCCTTCTGCCCTTTATCCAGAATGCCCTGTACAACGGAATTATGCTGAAAAAAGAGGGTGGGAAAATCTCGGTGACAGGATACTTAAGAAACAATAACCTGGTGCTGGAAGTCAGTGATACCGGTTCCGGGTTGAGCGATGCAGAATTGGAAGTGAAATATGAAACGTATAAGGACAAGCATGAAGGCTATTATATTAAGCTTGGGATGGACTATGCAAAAGAGAAAATGAGGCAGCTTTTTGGGGAAGAATATGATATTATTGTAGAAAGTTATAGGAATAAAGGATGTAAGAGCATCCTGGTCTGGCCTGAGCATCATGAAGAAAGGACTGAATGATCATGTACAGGGTTTTGATTGCAGATGACGACATTCTTATGCGTGAAGCATTGAAAATAATGATAACCAAAGAAGAATCGTTTAAAGTGGTCCAAATGGCCGGAAGCGGAGAAAGCGCAGTGAGAGCATGTAAGGAGGACGCAATTGATATCGTGTTCATGGACATGCTGATGCCCGGAATAACCGGACTGGAAGCGGGCAGAATCATCCATCAGTTAAATCCGGAGATAACGATTTATATTCTATCAGCCTATGCAGCTAACGTATTAATCCGCAGCGCAGCCAGGGATGCAATCAAAGACGTGCTGGAAAAACCCATTACATGGGACTGTCTGAAGAAAATACTGGAAAATTACAAGACAGATCATGAAGATTCGGTCTCAAGACAGCAGGAAGCTCTGACATCGGTTTTAAGGCGCAAGGATTTCGGGGAATTCTATGGGGGCCTCTCCGGGATCATTGATGATATTTACGAGATTGCCGGCGGCGACTCCGTAAGGCTTATCAAGGTCTTCACATACCTGGGCCAGAATCTTTTAGACACCAGAAATGTCTACGATGAAAGCAGGAGCATCGGGGAGCTGTTCCCGATAAACGAGGGACTGATCCTGGACAGAAAAACGTCCGAATTATGGCTTTTCCGGATTATGGATTATCTGTTCCAGCAAAACAGCATCAGCCGTTATCCCTTACTGGAAAATATCTTCCTGTATATAGAAAAGCATATCAAGGAAGATATTACTCTGAATAATATCATTGAAAACTGTGCCATCAGCCAGGGATACTTAAGCAGGATTTTCAGGGAACAGCTTAAGGTCAGTGTTACAGAGTATCTCCATATGAAAAAGATGCACCTGGCGAAAGGGTACTTTTATTTTACGGAAGACAGTATTGCTGAGGTGGCGTACCGGCTGGGTTATAATGAAAGCAGTTATTTCAGCAAGGTTTTTAAGAAATACGAGAAAATGACTGTAAAACAATATAAAAACGAGACACGCAGAAAGAGCTCTCCTTAAGAAACTGTTTTCCTGTCCCCAATATTATTGCTGCTGACATTCTGATAAAATGCGTATAGCCCTTGAATTTTCCAAAGACATGATATATAATAGCAATATAAAAGAGCGACCGCCCACAAGGTGGGAGCCCTCAAAGATGATTAAATGTCCTTACGGACACCGCCTATCCTGTTGGCTGACAGGGTAGGCATATTTTGTTACCGCTTATTGTGCCTATCTACGTAGGTCAGCAATGCGATCAGGAACGTACCGCCTAAAAACAATATGCTTAAAGCCTGGTATGTATCCATATGCACCACCTCCCATCTTTTGTAAATTGGGAGGGTTCCACCCTGTACACGGTGCTCATGGAAAATTATAACACTATCAGACCTGTTTCACAATAAGCTTTTCAAGACAATATAAAATGAGGCATGCAGAAAGAGTTCTTCTTAAGAGGCGTGTATAAAAAGGCTTCCGGAAATTCCGGGAGCTTTTTTTATCCGCCAGGACAGACCGGCTGCTGATTGTGCAGAAAATCATACCAGTTATGCACAAAGCGTCCCCGGTCTTTAGAATTATGTTAAAGTGTGATACATACCACACAGACTTGTGGTAACTTGTATTGAGGAGGATGAAAGAAATGTTACAAATCAACATTGATGATGTATTAAAGATTGTCAATCTGTGTGTGCCGTATCTGATCGGACTGGCCGTTGTGGCCGCGGCTGCTGTTGTGGCAATGGTGGCATGCAAAAACAAAAAGGCTGCGGTGAAGTATCTGATCCGCCGTCAGGGGCTGATGGCCATTCTGCTGGCACTGGTCATAGTCGTGAACATGATCTGCTGGGGACCGATGTCCAGCCTGATTTCCCTTGCAACCGGCAGCGGCACGATTTCGGAGGAAACTTCAAATAAAGCCACGGAGCTTTGTACTGAAATTGCGGAAGAAGGGATCGTTCTCTTAAAGAATGAGGAAAACCTCCTTCCCTTGAAGGCCGATTCCAATTTAAATGTATTTGGCTGGGCTTCTACCAATCCGTGCTATGGCGGAACCGGCTCCGGCTCCCTATCAGACGCATATGAGACCGTTTCTCTGCTTCAGGGTCTGGAACATGCGGGATTCAAGCTGAATACCGGGCTTTCCGATTTCTATACGGCATACCGGGGCGACCGTCCCAGCGTGGGGATGTGGGAACAGGACTGGACCCTCCCGGAGCCTACAAAGGATTCCTACGGCAGCGGACTGATTGCAGATGCAAAAGCATTTTCCGATACGGCAATGATCGTGATTACCCGTGTAGGCGGGGAAGGAGCCGATCTGCCGACGGATGTCAGCGCCGTTACCTATACGGATAATTCGACGAAATATAAGGATTTTGAAGCCGGAGAGCATTACCTGCAATTAAGCCGGACGGAAAAGGATATGGTCGATCTGGTATGCTCCAATTTTGACAACGTTATTCTCGTATACAATGGTGCCAATGCTATGGAGCTTGGATTTTTAAAGGATTACAGCCAGATCAAGAGCGCCATCTGGTGTCCGGGTACCGGTCAGTCCGGCTTTGAGGCGCTGGGCGAGATCGTAAGCGGCGCAGTCAATCCATCGGGAAAGACAAGTGATACCTTTGTGACAGATTTAACTGCCACACCCCATTATAATAATTTTGGGAGCTTTATTTATGATAATATGAATGAATTCCCCGGCAAGGCTTTCAAGGGTGAGGCTACCTATCCCAGCTTTGTCAATTATGTAGATGGCATTTATGTAGGCTACCGCTTCTATGAGACTGCTGCAAAGGAAGGCCTGATCGACTACGGTAAAACGGTACTTTATCCCTTCGGATATGGCCTGTCCTATACCACATTTTCCCAGGAGATGGGGGCAATATCGGAGTCAGACGGCACGATTTCCTTTGATGTGACCGTTACCAATACCGGAGACAAAGCCGGTAAGGATGTGGTAGAAGTCTATTACGACCCGCCTTATACCAACGGCGGCATTGAGAAGGCATCTGCAAATCTGATCGCATTTGACAAGACTGATGCCCTGGAGCCGGGAGCGTCCCAGACCATAAAAGTCTCTTTTCAGGCGGAAGACATGGCATCCTACGATACAGGCGGAAAGGGTTCCTATGTCCTGGAGGCAGGTGATTATGGAATCTCCATCCGAACCGATTCCCACAACATAATCGGAGAACAGAAGCTTGCCGTCAGCTCTGCAGTTGTATATGACGAGGCTAATCCCCGATCTTCCGACAAGACGGCAGCAGGTAACCGGTTTGAAGAAGCAGATGGAGGGCTTAACTATCTTTCCCGCGCAGATGGATTTGCAAATTACAAAGAGGCCACAGCCGCACCTGCAAGCAGAACCATGCCGGAAAAATATAAGAAGACCTTTTTGAATAACACGAACTATGATCCGGCGAACTATAACAAAGATACCGATGTGATGCCGGTGACCGGCGCAAAGAATGGGCTGTCCCTTGCCGAAATGCGCGGCCTGGATTATGACGATCCCCAGTGGGAGAAACTCCTTGACCAGCTGACCGTCAGTGAAATGGATACCATGGTCGCCATCGGAGGATATCAGACCTCAGTAGCTAAAAGTGTAGATAAGGTAGGAACCGTGGACTGTGACGGTCCGGCTTCTATTAACAATAACTTTACCGGAACCGGATCCATTGGTTTCCCGTCTGCAGTCATGATAGCATGTACCTGGAACCGCAGTATTGCAGAGGCATTTGGGGAGAGCATTGGTAAGATGGCGGATGAAATGAAGGTATCCGGCTGGTATGCGCCGGCCATGAACACCCACCGCTCCGCTTTTGCAGGACGGAACTTTGAGTATTATTCCGAGGATGGTGTTCTGGCAGGAAAAATGGCAGCCAGTGCGGTGATCGGTGCAGAACAACACGGGGTATATGCCTATATCAAGCATTTTGCACTCAATGATCAGGAAACGAACCGGAACAACATGCTCTGTACCTGGTCTGACGAACAGGCGATCCGTGAAATCTATTTGAAGCCATTTGAAATCGCAGTTAAGGAAGGCGGGGCAAAAGCGGTGATGTCTTCATTCAACTACATCGGGACCGAATACGCAGGTGCCTGCAATGCACTGCTTAACACCGTGCTTCGCGATGAATGGGGATTCCGCGGCTTTGTGCTGACAGATTATTTCGGCGGCTATGGATACCAGAATGCAGATCAGGAAGTCCGGAACGGGAATGATTCCATGCTGGTCGCTTATGACACCGAGACCAACCATGTAAAGGATACCTCCAGTGCCACCAGCCTTCAGGCCATGCGCCGGGCATGTAAAAATATCATGTATACGGTGGTGAACAGCCGTGCATACGAAGGTGATAACGCAAAGGGAGGTCTGCTCGCCTGGCAGGTTACAGCCATTGTGATCGATGTGGTCCTGGCAGCAGGATTCATTGCCCTGGAAGTCAGAATCATGAATGTTTATAAAAAGAAACGGGAGTTGCAGGAAGGGGAAGAATGAAACTGAAACATACCGATATCATTGAAAAGATGACAATAGAGGAAAAGGCAGCCTTCTTAAGCGGAAAAAACGTGTGGCAGTCCCGGAACATCGACCGGCTTGGAATCCCTTCCATATTTTGTGCCGACGGCCCCCATGGAATCCGCAAACAGGCAAGGGAAGGGGACCATCTGGGATTAAATGCTTCCCTTCCGTCCACCTGTTTCCCCACTGCAGCCGCAGTGGCAGGCAGCTGGGATGAAGCGCTTTGTGAAGAGATCGGAACGGCACTGGGAGAGGAAGCCTCGGCGTTAGAAGTGAACGTCCTGCTGGGGCCGGGCCTTAATATCAAAAGAAGCCCCCTTTGCGGAAGAAACTTCGAGTATTTTTCCGAGGACCCCTATCTGTCCGGGAAACTGGCCGCCGCTTATGTAAGAGGAATCCAGGGCCAGGGAGTCTATGCATGTCCCAAGCATTTTGCGGTGAACAGCCAGGAGCTGCGCCGCATGGCCATGAATTCCGTGCTGGATGAGAGAACGCTTAGGGAAATCTATCTGGAGGGCTTTGAGATTGCAGTGAAGGAGGGCAAAGCCAGATCCATCATGACCAGTTATAATGAGGTCAACGGGGTCTATGCCAATGAGAATGAGCATCTGCTGAAGGATATCCTGCGCGGGGAGTGGGGCTTTGATGGCATCGTTATCACCGATTGGGGCGGTTCCAACGACCATGTTAAGGGAGTGGCCGCCGGTTCCAATTTAGAGATGCCCGCACCGGGACTGGATTCAGCCAGAGAAGTGATCGCCGCAGTCGAAAACGGCAGCCTTTCCATGGAAGCTCTGGATAACTGTGTCGATGATCTGATGGATGCGGTGCTTACACTTACGGCCGGCCGTAAAGGCGGAAAGCGTTCCTTTGACCAGGAGGCACACCGCAGGCTGGCCGGGAAGGCGGCAGAGGAGAGCATCATCCTGCTGAAAAACAGCGATGGGCTGCTCCCGTTAAAGCATGGATGCAAGGTGGCACTGATCGGCGACTTTGTATTCACGCCCCGCTATCAGGGGGCAGGCTCTTCCCTGGTGAATCCCATTCATTTGGAGAACATGCAGGAGGCTATAAACGACTGTCCGTTAGAGGTAACCGGCTGTACCAGGGGCTACTTACGAAACGGAAAAGACGATGACGCCTTAAAAAAACAGGCATTAGAACTGGCGGCCGGGGCCGATGTGGTGCTTTACTGCTTCGGACTGGATGAACTGAGCGAATCAGAGGGTATGGACCGCAGCCATATGAAGATTCCGCAGAACCAGATTAATCTGTTGGAATCACTGGCAAAGGTAAATCCCAATATTGTGGGGATCTTAAGTGCGGGTTCCGTCATAGAAATGCCGTGGCATGACTGCTGTAAGGCGATCCTGCACGGCTACCTAAGCGGGGAAGCAGGACCCGGTGCCATGCTTCGAGTGATTACCGGAGAGGTGAATCCTTCCGGCAGGTTAAGCGAGACCTACCCATTGCGGTATGAAGATACACCGGCCTTCCGGTACTTCCCGGGTGCATGGCGCAGCTCCGAATACCGGGAAGGCATTTATGTGGGATACCGTTATTATGATACCGGAAAGGTCCGGGTGCAGTATCCCTTTGGTTACGGGCTGTCCTACACCTCGTTTGCCTACGGCCAGATTCAGGTATCGGAAGATGAGGTCCGTTTCACGCTTACGAACACAGGAGAGGTTGACGGAAAGGAAGTGGCACAGCTCTATGTGGCCGGGCCCAAGGGGAAGATATTCCGCCCGGATAAAGAATTAAAAGGATTTGCAAAAGTATTCTTAAAAGCCGGGGAAAGCAGGACAATCACGATTCCGTTTGATGATAAGACCTTCCGCTACTGGAACAGGGCAACCGGACGTTTTGAAGTAGAAGGCGGCCATTATACCATATTTATTGGAGCAAATGTGGCTGATTTAAGGCTGAGCCAGACCGTTACCCGGGAAGGGACCACGGAGGTATTGCCTTATGAACCGGAAAAGCTTGGAGCTTATTATTCCGGAAAAATACAGGGTGTTCCGGATGAAGAATTTGAAGCCCTGTTAGGCCGGCCGGCTTCGGATGGAACATGGTCCGGGGAATTGGGATTAAACGATGCCCTCTGTCAGATGTATTATGCGAAAAGCCCATTGGCAAGACTGGTCTGGCGGATTCTGACCGGCCTTAAAAACAGGAGTGAAGCAAAAGGAAAACCGGATTTAAATCTCCTGTTTATCTATAACATGCCATTTCGGGGGATCGCTAAGATGACAGGAGGAGCGGTCAGCATGGAAATGGCCAAGGGAATGGTTTTAGCGGTAAACGGCCATTTCTTCCAGGGTATGAAAAAGATAATCGGCGGATTTTTCGCCAATGCAAAAGCGAACAAGACTTATGAAAAAAAGCTTTCCGGGAAATAGAAGGAGGGATCACATGCTGGCAGGCATAAAAGCCGGGTGGAGGGCATTTTCTGATAAACACCCGACCATAGCACAATTTTTGATATTTTTTCTCGTATCCAACGGAGTTACGGTATTGCAGATGGTTTTAATGCCGGCTTTCCGGAATATTTTTGGGATGACCGCTCTGGTGGATACGAATTTCCAGATATGGCATGTGGGTTCGAATCTGGACGGTACGCCGTATTATATATTTAATTATGCCGCAGGAGAGCTTTCATCAGGCGGCGGAGGCGGGCTTGCGTATTTCCTGGCAGTGGAGATCACCATGGGGATCGCACAGGTCATCAATTTCTTCCTTCAGAGAAATGTGACGTTTAAGGCTAATAACAATGCCGCAAAGGCGGCCATGTGGTATGTGATCGCCTATATCATCATCACCATTGGCGCGGCTGCTCTTCAGGGACTTTATAAGGCGCCGATTTATAACCTGTTTATGAATGGGCTAAAGTTAGGCGGAGGGGGAGAGACCATTGCAGATGTGATCACCATGCTGATTAACTCTGCCATTTCATTCTGGGTGTTCTTCCCGATCTTCAAGATTATTTTTAAGAATGATGAGAAATAAAGAGTAAACGGTGGGGGCTGTCGCACTAGTTGATTAAAATCAGCTGGTGCCCAGCTCTTTTGAGTGCTTTTAGAGTTCATTTTTATTCTGGATTTACGAACAAAGAAAAATAGCAGACAACTACTATACCTCTGATTGCCCAGCGGCTTTTAGTTGTCTGCTATTTAAGGTTTTTTAAATTTATGCGCTTTCTTTAAGGTTAAACAGATGTGTTCCTGTACATTCTCTTTGGATCTTATGGTGTAGCTTATTCACGTTGTGAGCCATTGCAAGAAGAACGCTTTCCGCAAGTACATTGTTTTTCCCTCTGCATAGATAGCGATGGAAATTCATATCTGTTTTCACATCAGCAAATGAACCCTCAGCCTGGATGCTTCTGTTCATTCGAAGCTGACAGCCTTCATCAGAGAGAATACGTTCCAGATCTTCTGCTCGTTTTTGTTGGAACACCTTTGATACTTCAAGCCGTTTTACTCGTTCTTCAAAAGGTATCTTACTGTTGTTTCCTTTGATACATTCCCTTTTGTACGGACAATCATAGCAGTCCTCACAGGTATAGATGTTTTTTCTGATTACATAACCCGTTTTGCTTTTCCCTTGTTTCGTACCTGTTAAAACAAGTTTTTTCCCAGCTTTGCAGGTATAGCAGTCGTTTTCTGTGTTATATTCCATGTTTTCTCTGCGGCTTATATCTGTTTTATATTTTCGCGTCTTGGAAATCTCATAGTTTGCAGGCTTGATGAATGAAACCTGTTCATTTTCTTCAATATATAGGTAATTCTCCTCGCTTTCATATCCAGAGTCCGCTACGATGTTTTTATATTTGAAATTTAAATGTTCTTCCATATCTTTCAGAAATGGGATCAGTGTTGTGGTATCTGTTGGCTGTGGCCCGATCGTAAGCCATGTGATGTATTCCGAATCCACACCATGCTGAAGGTTATAGCCTGGCTTCAGCTGTCCATTCAGCATCGCATCTTCTTTCATTCGCATAAAGGTTGCATCTGGATCCGTTTTTGAATAACTATTACGACTACCGCATTGGTAGATTTTCTTTGTGTATTCTTTCAGCTTATCCAGATATTCTTCTAGTCGCTCAATTGAGCGCTGCAACTGTGTTTTACGTTTTCCGATTCCATGGACGAATTCAATTCCTTCTTCGGCTTTGATCTTATAAAGTTTTTTGCGGAGTTTCTTTACATGA
>NZ_LT732526.1:3374617-3376515 GCF_900155545.1 Clostridium sp. Marseille-P2415 | reverse complement strand
AAAAGGGGCTGTCGCACTAGTTGATTAAAATCAGCTGGTGCCCAGCTCTTTTGAGTGCTTTTAGAGTTCATTTTTATTCTGGATTTACGAACAAAGAAAAATAGCAGACAACTACTATACCTCTGATTGTTCAGCGGCTTTTAGTTGTCTGCTATTTAAGGTTTTTTAAATTTATGCGCTTTCTTTAAGGTTAAACAGATGTGTTCCTGTACATTCTCTTTGGATCTTATGGTGCAGCTTATTCACGTTGTGAGCCATTGCAAGAAGAACGCTTTCCGCAAGTACATTGTTTTTCCCTCTGCATAGATAGCGATGGAAATTCATATCTGTTTTCACATCAGCAAATGAACCCTCAGCCTGGATGCTTCTGTTCATTCGAAGCTGACAGCCTTCATCAGAGAGAATACGTTCCAGATCTTCTGCTCGTTTTTGTTGGAACACCTTTGATACTTCAAGCCGTTTTACTCGTTCTTCAAAAGGTATCTTACTGTTGTTTCCTTTGATACATTCCCTTTTGTACGGACAATCATAGCAGTCCTCACAGGTATAGATGTTTTTTCTGATTACATAACCCGTTTTGCTTTTCCCTTGTTTCGTACCTGTTAAAACAAGTTTTTTCCCGGCTTTGCAGGTATAGCAGTCGTTTTCTGTGTTATATTCCATGTTTTCTCTGCGGCTTATATCTGTTTTATATTTTCGCGTCTTGGAAATCTCATAGTTTGCAGGCTTGATGAATGAAACCTGTTCATTTTCTTCAATATATAGGTAATTCTCCTCGCTTTCATATCCAGAGTCCGCTACGATGTTTTTATATTTGAAATTTAAATGTTCTTCCATATCTTTCAGAAATGGGATCAGTGTTGTGGTATCTGTTGGCTGTGGCCCGATCGTAAGCCATGTGATGTATTCCGAATCCACACCATGCTGAAGGTTATAGCCTGGCTTCAGCTGTCCATTCAGCATCGCATCTTCTTTCATTCGCATAAAGGTTGCATCTGGATCCGTTTTTGAATAACTATTACGACTACCGCATTGGTAGATTTTCTTTGTGTATTCTTTCAGCTTATCCAGATAATCTTCTAGTCGCTCAATTGAGCGCTGCAACTGTGTTTTACGTTTTCCGATTCCATGGACGAATTCAATTCCTTCTTCGGCTTTGATCTTATAAAGTTTTTTGCGGAGTTTCTTTACATGACGCAGTTGAACTTGATTATGGTACACAACTTTAATACCGTATTCTTCTTCACATTCTTCTACAAAAGCTGCAAGTTTTTCTAACAGTTTTGCGAGATTTTTAGTCACTGATTTTTTCCAGACAAACGTGTACTTATTCGCACAGGCTTCAATCTTGGTACCGTCAATAAAGATATCCTTTCCGGAGATTTCACCAAGTTCAAACAGCAGGACAGACATTTGAGCTAACATTTTCTTTGAACAGGAAGAAAAATGGAGTGAACGGAATCTGGCAATGGTGGCATGATCCGGAGCTTTGGAATCCTCTAATAAGAACATGAAATTAATGTCACGATGACAGGCTCTTTCAATATCTCTTGCAGAATAGATGCGGTTCATGTAAGCATACAGCATAATCTTCAGCATCTGTCTTGGCGTTGCAGTATTTTTCCGAATTCGGGAATAAGTCGAATATAACTCTGAAATATCCATCTCCTCTACAACCTGACTTAGCAAACGCACAGAATCATTATCTGGGATTATACAATCGATATTTAATGGTAGTTTTAATTGATAAAAATCTTGAACCATAGTATAATCTTTTTGTAGAATTTTATTTAGTAGCATAAATATATTTTACACCAAGAGCCGGGCTTTACAAAGCCCGGCTCTTAAATTTTTGCAAGCAAAGAGGCTGCGCACTAATTACTTAGTGCGACAGCCCC
>NZ_LT732526.1:3356300-3372388 GCF_900155545.1 Clostridium sp. Marseille-P2415 | reverse complement strand
GGGGCTGTCGCACTAGTTGATTAAAATCAGCTGGTGCCCAGCTCTTTTGAGTGCTTTTAGAGTTCATTTTTATTCTGGATTTACGAACAAAGAAAAATAGCAGACAACTACTATACCTCTGATTGTTCAGCGGCTTTTAGTTGTCTGCTATTTAAGGTTTTTTAAATTTATGCGCTTTCTTTAAGGTTAAACAGATGTGTTCCTGTACATTCTCTTTGGATCTTATGGTGCAGCTTATTCACGTTGTGAGCCATTGCAAGAAGAACGCTTTCCGCAAGTACATTGTTTTTCCCTCTGCATAGATAGCGATGGAAATTCATATCTGTTTTCACATCAGCAAATGAACCCTCAGCCTGGATGCTTCTGTTCATTCGAAGCTGACAGCCTTCATCAGAGAGAATACGTTCCAGATCTTCTGCTCGTTTTTGTTGGAACACCTTTGATACTTCAAGCCGTTTTACTCGTTCTTCAAAAGGTATCTTACTGTTGTTTCCTTTGATACATTCCCTTTTGTACGGACAATCATAGCAGTCCTCACAGGTATAGATGTTTTTTCTGATTACATAACCCGTTTTGCTTTTCCCTTGTTTCGTACCTGTTAAAACAAGTTTTTTCCCGGCTTTGCAGGTATAGCAGTCGTTTTCTGTGTTATATTCCATGTTTTCTCTGCGGCTTATATCTGTTTTATATTTTCGCGTCTTGGAAATCTCATAGTTTGCAGGCTTGATGAATGAAACCTGTTCATTTTCTTCAATATATAGGTAATTCTCCTCGCTTTCATATCCAGAGTCCGCTACGATGTTTTTATATTTGAAATTTAAATGTTCTTCCATATCTTTCAGAAATGGGATCAGTGTTGTGGTATCTGTTGGCTGTGGCCCGATCGTAAGCCATGTGATGTATTCCGAATCCACACCATGCTGAAGGTTATAGCCTGGCTTCAGCTGTCCATTCAGCATCGCATCTTCTTTCATTCGCATAAAGGTTGCATCTGGATCCGTTTTTGAATAACTATTACGACTACCGCATTGGTAGATTTTCTTTGTGTATTCTTTCAGCTTATCCAGATAATCTTCTAGTCGCTCAATTGAGCGCTGCAACTGTGTTTTACGTTTTCCGATTCCATGGACGAATTCAATTCCTTCTTCGGCTTTGATCTTATAAAGTTTTTTGCGGAGTTTCTTTACATGATGCAGTTGAACTTGATTATGGTACACAACTTTAATACCGTATTCTTCTTCACATTCTTCTACAAAAGCTGCAAGTTTTTCTAACAGTTTTGCGAGATTTTTAGTCACTGATTTTTTCCAGACAAACGTGTACTTATTCGCACAGGCTTCAATCTTGGTACCGTCAATAAAGATATCCTTTCCGGAGATTTCACCAAGTTCAAACAGCAGGACAGACATTTGAGCTAACATTTTCTTTGAACAGGAAGAAAAATGGAGTGAACGGAATCTGGCAATGGTGGCATGATCCGGAGCTTTGGAATCCTCTAATAAGAACATGAAATTAATGTCACGATGACAGGCTCTTTCAATATCTCTTGCAGAATAGATGCGGTTCATGTAAGCATACAGCATAATCTTCAGCATCTGTCTTGGCGTTGCAGTATTTTTCCGAATTCGGGAATAAGTCGAATATAACTCTGAAATATCCATCTCCTCTACAACCTGACTTAGCAAACGCACAGAATCATTATCTGGGATTATACAATCGATATTTAATGGTAGTTTTAATTGATAAAAATCTTGAACCATAGTATAATCTTTTTGTAGAATTTTATTTAGTAGCATAAATATATTTTACACCAAGAGCCGGGCTTTACAAAGCCCGGCTCTTAAATTTTTGCAAGCAAAGAGGCTGCGCACTAATTACTTAGTGCGACAGCCCCTTAAATTTTTGCAAGCAAAGAGGCTGCGCACTAATTACTTAGTGCGACAGCCCCTTTTCGATATAATAATACTTTAATATTTTAACAAACGGTTTTAAATTACTGCTTAAATTACGATAAAAACAGTAAAATATTACCAAAAGTTACATTTAAGCAGTTATTTATTATATGATAAAGATTTTTGTAGATTTTTGGTGTATAATGTAATGATATAAAAATGGAATTTATTGGTAACTAATATAAATCCAACCAGATTCGGGAGGTGCTATTTTATGGATGTAGTTACATCAGGAAGCCTAATAATCAGCAGCGAATTGAACATCAGTGAAATTCAGGAATTTGATATAAAAATAGAGAAAAACTGCCATACCGTTGCCAGGATAACAGGATATGTACCCGCTGAAACAGGAGAGTCTCCTGTTTTCCAAAAACTGGAGGGAAGCAGTGTAACGGTTTCAGCCGCAGATGAAAATGGAAATAAAGCCGCTTCGCCTATATTCTGCGGTTTCATGAAAAATATTGAGATATGGCAGGAAGGGAATGGGTATAAAGCAAGGATTGAGGCAGTATCGCCTACGGAATTGCTGGACTTAGAAGAGAAAAGCAGATCATTTCAAAAGATTGATATGACTTATGAGGAACTGGTGAGAAGTGTATTATCAGACACAGAAAATGCTGATGTGATCTTTCATATCAAAGACCGGAAAATCGGCAGACCGATCTATCAATACAGAGAAACGGACTGGGAATTTTTAAAACGGATTGCAGGGCAATTAGGAACTTCCCTGCTTCCGGGAGGAGTTTCCTTAAAGCCGCAACTGTATTTTGGCCTGCCTCTTGGGGATTCGGCAGAAGGGAAAGGAATCCGGCCTGAGAGAACCTGGTTTGATAAGACTTACTATACTTTTGACCGAGATCAGTACCATTTTGCAAAACACCAGTTTATTTGTCATGAAATAAGCAGTTATGAAAGCTGGAAGCCCGGAGACCGCATATCTATGTCCGATGGCCGGGAGACGGTGGTTTTAGCAAAAAGGTGCAGGCTGGAAAATGGCCTGCTGGTTTACCATTATACAGTGGGTTCCCCCGAAGCATTCGGGACGGCCGGATACGGCAATCCCAAAATGGCCGGGATTTCCCTGGCCGGAACGGTGCTGGAAACGAAACAGGAATCTGTACGGGTTAAGCTGGACATTGACGGGGAGCAGTCTTCCCAGGAAGGGTATTGGTATCCATGGATGCCGGAAACCAGTAATCTGATGTATTGTATGCCGGAAACCGGAGAGCGTATCGCGGTCACTTTTGATGACGGAGAAGGCAATGCCAGGGCCAGCAGCAGTATCCGGAAAAACGGAACCGGCAATGGAGAGATGGGGGATCCTTCCAGGCGGTATTTTACAACGGCAAAGGATAAACGTATGTATCTATTGCCGGACAGCCTGGGATTTGTGGATCTAAAGCAGAAAGTTCCGTTAAAAGCAGAAATTCATGACAGGGCGGGAGCGGACATCGAGAGCAGCCGGGAGGTGACAGTCCTGGCCAGGAAAGGGGTGTGGCTGAAAGGCAGCCGGGTATCTTTTCAGGCTCCCCAGGAAATTTCGATTGTAAGAAGGAATATCCTGTCTCCAACAGTTATCAATATGTGCAATGGATTTGATTCCATTGGAAAGTTCGGGAAAGTAAAAATGGAAGGAAGCAAAGATGCCGGATTTCCCGTGTTTGATTCTTCAGATTCTGAAAAATATGATATGAGAGGAGCGGAGAATGCGGTGATGGCCTCCACTCCATGCGCAGCCGGCTCTACCGGGCTGGAACGGCAGATAACAGGGACAAGGGTGGATATGGTAAAGGCCAGATAGGAAAAGTTCCTAAGGGAGGTGGAGATGAAAAGATGAGTAAAACCATAAAAATCGGCGGGGTGGGGAAAAGTCCCGCAATTGAAAAAATTAACCGGCTGAATGCAGTCAGCAGCCGGTTGGATGCCGCAGCCATGCTTGAACAGAAGGTATTCCGTTCGGAGCAGGCTAAGGCACAGCAGCGCTTGGACAAAAGGAAGCAGATCATAAAGAATTTTGCCATCAGTTTTCAGGAAAAAAATGAATAAGGTGTATGAATGATGAACATATTGTATGATCCGGATGCAGAAGGGTGTCTCCAGGAACGGGTTGTCCTGGAACGGATTGTGTTGGCCGATGGGAGATTGTCGGCAGAGATCCCGGCAGAGCTTAAGCAGATGCCGGAGAGCATGAAAGAGATGTTTTACCCATATGAGGAACGCCCGGAAATGATCCTGGCAGATGCGGATGGAAAAAATCAGATGACATTCCAGCTGATTGATAAAAAGCTGGGACCGGAAGAAACGAGAAAAGCAGCGGAGGCGGTCAGGGAATACATCAACAGCAGACATCCAAGGAGTGAGCTGTCGCCGGTTCATTTGTATGCAGCCGGAAAGTATCCGGCAGGCTGGTTTACTATGGAACTGGAAGAAGCCGGAGAAAAGCAGCATCATGCAAAGGCGGTCCTGTCAGTTCGTAACCAAATGTTCCTTGCTACAGCTACATATCCGGAGCAGGACCGCATGAAATGGGCGGTTCTGTTAAAGCAGTTCTTTAACACGTTGCGTGAAACCGCTTAGTATTTCAGGAAAAGTTGGGAGGAAACCGGATGGAAGAGGTTAAGGATGACGATATTGATAAAGTATTCC
The DNA here is from genome assembly GCF_900155545.1 of Clostridium sp. Marseille-P2415. Classification (GTDB taxonomy): domain Bacteria; phylum Bacillota; class Clostridia; order Lachnospirales; family Lachnospiraceae; genus Lacrimispora. The sequence goes on along the minus strand of NZ_LT732526.1, from coordinate 3,367,790 downwards.
TTCAAATACAGAAGGAGCTGCACAAGATAAAATCGGAAACGAAAGAGCGGGGAAGAGAATCGTCTGGCTGGCCGGAGTTTTATGGCCCTGGTTTTTTACTTAAAATTCCTGCTGGTTTTGAGGAGATCAGAAGGGAAAAAGCAGCGTCTGTCTTCTTTTCCAAAAACCGGCCGGAGATGGTTCTCGTCAATTCACATGAACACGCAGGACTTACTTTCCAGACTGCAAGACTGGAAAACGAGAGAGCCGTTATGAATTTGGAAGATGAGAGGGAACGAATGCGCCAAATACTGAAACGGGCAGACGAAAAGAACGTTTTCTACGACCAGGGAAATGTATCTGGAAATATCCCTGTTGCATGGTTCGACTATAAAAGCTTTGCCGCCGATGAACGGGTATATAATATGATGTTTCTGTTTCTTTCGGAGGGAAAATTAATGATAGGAACCTTTTACTGCATATTTAAGGACTACGACAGATGGAGGCCGAAAATCCTGAAAATGCTAGGGACAATACAGACAGAGGAGGAAGAACGTGAAAGAATACAATCTTAAAACAGAACCGCTGCAGTTTTTAGAGATCAGAGAACTTAAGGTCAGCAGAGAAATTAATGAACATGGCACAGCTGTAATAAGCGGATACATTGCGGATAAGGATGAAGAAATTTATATAAAGCAGCTGACCGGTGATGTATGGGAAAAAATAGAAGAAGTAGGAAAAGACGGCGAAACACAGACACTTTTCTGGGGAATTGTCACCGGTTTTTCGATTGAAAGCATGAAAGACCAGAAAAAGATGACCCTGGAGATAACTACGGGTACATACTTTATGGATCTAAAACCGCATTTCAGGACCTTTCAGGACAGCACAGTCACATATGAAAAGATATTTGAACAGATCACCGGTACTTATGAGAACTCAGGGCTCATCAAAAACCGGCCTCTCACGGATACAACAGGAAAACTGGTGCTGCAGCACAGAGAGACTGATTGGGAATTTTTAAAGCGGATGGCAGCAAGATTTCATAGCTTCCTTGTACCAGGTACCAGAATATGCGGAGTTAAATATTTTTATGACTTACCAGAGGGGGAACGTTATGATCTTCCAAATTCCATCAAATATACTGTGAAAAAGGATTTGGGAGACTACCGCAGGAAACGGAACCAGGGACTGCAGGAAATGCAGGAAGGGGCCTGTCTGGAATACATCCTGCAGAGCCGGGAGGATTACCAGATCGGGGACCAGCTAACGGTAAACGGACTGCAGCTCTTTGTCTGGAAAATGGACAGCAGATATGAAAGAGGAGAAATGCTTCATACATGCCATTTAAAATCCAGGTCCGGCATGGACTTTCCGGAAACATTTCAGGAAGACAGGTCCGGCTGTTCCTTCCAGGCAGAGGTCCTGCAGGTGAAAGAGGATAAAGTGATGGTAAAGGTTTTAAAGGATGAAAACCAGGAGCAGAATATCAACCTGTGGTATCCATACTCTACGGTTTATTCTGCTCTTGACGGAACCGGCTGGTACTGCATGCCGGAAGCCGGCGATGCAGTACGGCTGCATATACCGGAACAAAGGGAAGAAGAGGCTTATGTGGTCAGCTCCGTCCATCTGGATACGGAAAGCCCGGACCGGAAAAATCCGGAGCACAAGATCATCAAGAATAAATACCAGAAGGAAATCCGTTTTACCCCGGACTCCATTGTAATTACCAATAACCAGGGGACGAAAATTGAATTAAATGACGCAAAAGGGGTGCAAATTGTAAGCCAGCATGACATCGTGATAAAGGCTAAGGACGACTTAACGATTTCCAGTGAGACCGGTTCACTCATAGCGGCCGGGACGGCATCCGTAAATCTGAAACAGAAGACAACCAGCATTGATATAGATCAGGGCATCTCATTTACCGGAGGAGAACTGAAAGTACAATAGGCAGGAGGAATCATGATGGACCGGATAAAAGAATTGGAGAGAGCCGCCCAAGATGCCGAGGAAGAGTTATTTGCTTCCCAGTGCCGCAGGCTGGAGCGAGAATACCGGAAAAAGGAGTGCAGAAATGAAGCGGTGGATGCCTTTGTACGGTTATTCAGTCAGGCGGTGGATGAGCAGAAAAAATGGTCATGGCTGGGGATCTGCTATCTCCACACCAGCCTTCAGACCGGAAGTCATGAATTCCGGTTGTCCCTGCATAACGAAGAATTCTTTTTTGATCCGGCTCCGGCAGAACTGTACTGGCGTCCTCCCTGCTTTTTTGAATGCTTTGAGGAAGACATGGAATCCGTGATGACAGGCTTACGGAGACAGTACCCCAGGATCTGGAGGTATGAGGAAGAGGCTGTCCGCAGGATATGTGTGGACTATTACTATGCAGCGGTTCGTCAGCTGTGCTTTGATTTGGCAGGAGAGATCATGGAAACGGAAGCTTTTCAAAAGGCAGTAAAGGCTGAAAATTTTACTGCCTTTTTCGGAAGATATCAGGGAGAGGGGGAGATCCTTTGGCGTATGAAGGAAAAATGAAATATTTTATATTGACCAATGGAGATAAAAATCCTTTTCCGCAGATCATAAATTGGAGCCAGACCATCGATGTAAGGATGTTAACACGGGACGAGTACCAGAAGATGCCGCCCTCCATTCAGCTTAATGCGAAACTTGGCATGGACGGGATATTTCCGGATGTCATTGATAAGCCATTCCTTTTGTTTTCCAGGACAGCTATGGAGGTGACAGCTTTATATGATTCAGCTATTCCGTTTTTGTTCTTTGCACTATTCGATACAGGGAAAGGGGAGTGTGCTTCCTATTTCTGTCCGGTGCTGGAAGAAGAGGAGTGTCTGGCAGGAAAACCAGGCCCGGGGCAGCGCGAGATCATCCTGACTAGGAGAAAAATGAACGGGCTTCCTCTGTTTCGTGTAAGGATAGGGATGGAGAGTGCGGCAATCATCCGCATGGACTTAGCGGAAAGTCTGCTGGAACGGGAAATTGTTGGAATGGAACTGAAAGAGGTACGTTTGACAGACAGCATGGACTGTCCGGTATAAAGGACCGGAGGAGATTCAATAAAAGACAAGGAGGAACGGTGATGAGTGAGACAGGGAAACTGAATTCCGGACTGGGGGTTGGTGAGGTTTTCAATCAGGCGCAGAAGGCCGCAGACAGCACAGAGTATCTGGTGGAGGGAGCAAAGCTGGTCTGCGTGAATGGAAGCTGTGTTACCCAGCTTAAGTTACCGAAAAACCATAACTATACCAGTGGTGGAAAGCAAAAAGCCAATTGTAAGGATTGTAAGGCATGTGAGAATATTCCTTACTTTGGAGAATGTAAGAAAAATGAAGATAACCATCAATGTGAAGGATTTATGGATTTAGTGGAAAAATGGGAGAATACTGCAGTGTCAGCCACAAAAGCTGAAACAGTCGGCGGGGAAGATGCAATTAGTATGAGTTCCGTTTTGTTGTGTAAAAAGGGAGGAATCATTATACCGGTCACATCTGGCCAGGGGTATGATGGGGCGATTAACTGGGAAGCCTTTCTGAAGCGTTATCAGAACGTGGTCCGCTGGGCCGCAGGGAAAAATATGCTTTGCCATGTCTTTGGCAAGGACCCGATCAATATGAATACCGGGAATTATATCTATGAAAAAGAAGATCTTGTCATCAAAGGGACTATGCCCTTGAGCTTTAAGCTGTTTTATAATGCAATGGAATGTGGAAATCAGGGAAACCTGGGAGAGGGATGGAGCCATAATTACGGAGTGCGCCTGATAAAAATCAAAGAGGAAGAACTGCTGGGAATCGTCCTGGAAGACGGCCGGGAACTGCCTTACTGCCGGAAGCTGGGGGGAGAGTACGCCCCGGTAATGGGGGATGGAGGAAGTCTTAAGAAGTCAGGAAACGTATATTTTTATGAGCAGGAGGATGGGACTGTTTATGAGTTCGACTGCGATGGCAGGCTGTGTACCCAAAGAGACAAAAACGGCAACCGTCGGATATTTACGTATAACGAGGATGGATTTTTGGAGAGTGTGGGAAACGGAACAGGCGGTCAGTTAAATTATACATATAACAAGGAAAAGAACCTGATCTATGTGGAGGACCATACCGGGCGGAAGGTGAGTTTAAGATATCAGTATGGAAAACTTCGCTGGTTTATCAATTCAAGTGGCTGTACCTATACATATGATTACAACGAGAATGGAAAGCTCAATGGAGTTGTGACACCTCGAAATATTGCGGGCGTAAGAAATAAATATGACGGTGCTGACCGTGTATGGAAACAGACCATGCCGGATGGTGGCGTGGTGGAACTGCGTTATGACGATAAGAATAACCGTACGTATATGAAAGAGCAAAACGGAAATATGATTATCTATGAATGTGATGAACGGCTGCGAAATATCCGTACCATTTATGAGGATGGGGAAGAGACATTTGAATATAATGACAGGAACCAGTTGACTAGGCATGTCGACAAGAACGGAAATATGATAAAATTAGCTTATGATGATAAAGGAAATTTATCTCAGATTATCTATCCAGACGGTTGTAAACATAACATGACATATGATGCGAATAACCGCCTACTGGTATTATCCATAAATGGCGTAATGAAAATAAAAAACACATATGATAACAAAGGAAATCTACTCCATATGGAGGATGCATTGGGAAGAGAACAGAAATTTATTTATGATACGCAGGGAAGAGTAAAGGAGATTGTTCAGACAGATAAAAGCCATATCTACCTAGAATATGATGAGCATAGTAATATTTCTAAAATTATGGATGGGTCTAAGAATACAACCAGCTATGCTTATGATGCGTTAAACAGGGTAGTAAAAACCGTTGATGGGAATGGAAACAGGACAAGTTATGAATATGATACAGGTGACAGGATAACTGGCGTTATTAACGCGCAAGGGAAACGGCGTATTTATGAATATACGAAAAGCGGTAAGGTAACAAAGGTTATAGATTTTAATGGAGCTGTTACTTGTCTGGAATATAATAATATGAATCAGGTAAGCTCTGTCATTACTCCAGATGGAGGAAAGGAAATATTGGAGTATGACCAGATGCAGAATGTTGCCAAACGAATTACTCCCAACGGAGCAGAGTATTTATATAAATATAATAGTTTAAATAGACTGGAAAAATCAACTCTTCCCACCGGAGGATCAATTTATTATGAATACGATACCAATGGAAATCGGACAGTAATGACAGATGTAAATGGAAATAAAACAACCATGGAATATGATGAAAGAAACCGCGTGACAGAGGTTGTTGATGCTGGTGGAGCAAGGACGGTATATGACTATGATATGGAAGGAAATTTAATAAGTATTACCAATTCCATGGGTCAGTCTATAGCATACACCTATGATGAAGCAGGTCAAAAAATCAGTGAAACAGATATTCTGGGAAATGTAATCAGGTATGAATATAATGATTTGGGAAAGATATCCTGTGTAATTGATTCCAAGCAGAGGAAAATATTCTATGAATATGGTACAGGAGGTGTTTTAGAAAAGACTGTTTACCCAGATGGCAGCTATGAGCAGTATTCCTATGATAAGAACGGGAACTTATTGCGTCGTGAAAATCAGAAGGGAGATTATTTAGAGTATACTTATGACTGTCTAGATAAGCTTGTAAACGTAAAAAGCAGTTTGGGCCAGAAAGTATGTTATACTTATGATGCAGTTGGAAATGTAACTTCTGTGACAGATACTTTAGGAAATGTCACTAAGTATGAGTATTCCATGGGAGGGAATCTGATCGCAGTAATAGATGCTATGGGAAATAAGACAGAGTATGGTTATGATGCTATGGATAATCTCATCATCATTTGCCAGCATGAGGGAAGAGATACTTTACTGAAATATGGTGATTTACATATAAATAATAAGGATTATAATTCAAATAAAGTTCATTTGACAAGATATGAACGTAATGTACTGGGAATGATTGAAACCATAACCGATCCAATGGGATTGATGGAGCATTATACTTATAACCAGGCAGGACAAATGATTGTGAAATTGGATAAAGAAGGGTATGAAACCCGTTATAATTATACAAAGACAGGTGAACTTAGTGAAATCATCTATGCAGACAACCGAAGCGTATGTTTTCAGTATAATGCGTTAAAACACCTCATAGAAGTGAAAGACTGGTTGGGAACGACCAAGGTAGAACTTGACGAGGCAGGTCGAACAAGAAAGATTACTGATTATAAGGGACGGGAAATTGGTTATGAATGGAGTAAGATCGGTGAGCGGACAGGTATTGTCTATCCGGATGGCAGAAAGGTGTCTTATGAATATGATGAATTATCCCGTTTGAGCCGTTTGATTTATGAGGGAGAAGACATTACCTATCATTACGATAAGGAAGGACGTCTGATGGAGAAGCGTTTCCTTAACGGAATCATTACCAATTATCAATACAATTCTTTGGGACTTTTAAGCTGTCTGACTCATAAAGCAGATGGAGATATTTTGGAGAGGTATGATTATGAGTATGATTTGGCAGGGAATAAAACAGAGATTATAAAACAGAGAAAAATTCCGCTCTCTTCTAAACATCTATCAGAAGAAATATGCAAAAATCTAAAGGAAGAAAATGGTATCTATAGCTACCGTTATGATAAGTTAGACCGTTTGATAGAAGTGTATAAGGACACGAAAAGACTGCGGAGCTATAACTATGATGCATTTGGAAACCGGATAAGGAAGCTGGAAAGTGGTGGAACTGAAATCTATAAGTATAATACTGCTAATCAATTATTAGAAATAAACGGTATGAGGAAAACGGAAAAATATAAATACGATAATCGCGGTAATTTGATTGAAATCCTTCTAGAAGGAAAGCCTGTTAATGGTTATGAATTTGATACTACTAACTGTTTGAGCAAGGCAGTAAACGCTGATGGCCAGATGGCACTTTATAAATATTGTGGTCTTGGATACAGGATTGAGAAGAAGATTTACACGAAGGAACAGTCCGCTAATTGTATAGGGATCTGGGGGAATACAGATTACCAAAAAGAAGATACGACCGCTCAAATTGATTACCTGATTGATTTAACAAAGCCATATCATAACCTTCTGGCTAAAACAGAAACTACAGAGCAAGATATGAATATGCAGGAATATATCTGGGATTTTAATGTGGCATCTATGAAAGAGGGAAGAGATTCTTATATATATTTACAAGATGAACTGGGAAGTCCGATTCGTCTACTTGATATGCAAAAAAGAAATAGAACTGTATATGGATACGATGAATTTGGTAAGGACTTATATGGTAATCATGGAAATATGCAACCATTTGGGTATACAGGGTATCAGAAAGATGGGGTAGCAAAGGCTTATTTTGCGCAGGCTAGAGAGTATATGCCTTGGATTGGAAGATTTGGAGGAAAAGATAAGGTTAAAGGAAACATTAAATTACCAATAACTTTAAATGAATATTTGTATTGTTGGGGAAATTCATTGAAGTGGGTAGATATGGATGGAAAAACGCCTATTCGCTCAGAGGATTTAATGAATTGGTATATAGAAAGGCAATTACAAGCAGCTGATAAGGTATGGAGAGAAGGTTGGGAAAACTTTTTTGATACATATGATAGTTTAGTTGATATGAATGCAGAAGCAGGAGTAGGTTTAGGAGGGGCAGTAACAGTTGGTCCGGCAAAGATAGGGTTAGTTGCTAAAGGCTATGTAGATGTAGATGAAAAGTTAGAACCTAAGGTAAAAGTTAAAGCGGGAGCAGAAGGTGATATTATAAAAAATATGAAAGCTTCATTTGGATTAAAGATTGATGATGTACTAGCAGGTGAAGATATAAAATCAGAAGTTGGAATATCAAATTTTTCTTATGATGGAGGACTTAGCTGGACCTTTGGTGTAGAATTATATGATGTTTATGGTGGAGGTGTCAGTGTAACTGTTCATCTTGATAAATTAGCAGAGGCTTTAGGGGTAATACCTAAGGATATTCAATGTAATCAAATACAATAAAACTAGAGGATGTGGAAAGAGTGAAGAATAATAAAATAGCAATTTTTTTATGTGTAATTTTTACAATGTTTATTAGCATAAACATTTTTGAAGTATTAGCTGCTGAAGATAACGATTTTTACTTGGTTGAAATTATGCAAGCACTCAATAATAATTATGATAAAGATATATACAACTTAGTTATTCAGGATATTCAAACTGAGGAGGAATTTCGATTATCATTTAAACAGATAAAGCAAGTGTGGGGAGAGCAAAAAGAATACTCATATGAACTATTAAAAGAAGAAGTATTGACTAATAAAAGTATGCATATAAAAGAAGGAAAATATCAGATTTATCAGATTAGAACATCTAATTGTAATTATAAAGTAAGAATGATAACTGGTGAAATGGACAATGGACAGCGAGGAATTATTTCTTTCGAATTACAGAAGGAAAATGAAGCAGGGTTAGGTAAGGGACACGAGGAAAGAATAATTTATTGGGGAATGATATTTTGGAGTATTGTTGAGTTTGGGATATCAATTTACACAGCATTTTATTGTTTCAAGAATAGAAGAAAATGGTGGATACTCTGGCTAGCTTTAATACTTCTTCTACATGGAGGAATCAGCATATCCACAGTAAATGGTATAAGTATTGGGATGTTTATTAGGGTATTATTTATGACAAAGTGGCAGGCATATGCAATGGGAGGGATAAAGATCTATTTGTCTCTACCTATAGGAGCAATACTATATTATATAAAAAATAATTCAATTCATGTGGGGAGTTAATTGCTACAGGAATTGGGTTAACTGTTAACATAGATGAAGTTGCTAAAGTGGTTATGTAAATATTAATTAAGATTATAACAGGAAAGGTGAAGTGCTAACTTTTGAAAAATCAGACCCAATTTATAAAGATAATGTGGAAGAAGCTCTTAGTACGAGTCCTAATTATTATTTTGGTGATTACACATATATAGATTGGCATATAAACCGTAATTAAGAGAAAAATGGATCCGTTTAAGCTGCGATACCTGCTTTGAAAAAAATTGTAATAAACTATTATATGGAGAATAGTAAAAAATGAATAAAATTAAAATAATAAGAAAATTATTTTTATTTATAGTTCTATGTTTATATGCAGTCATTTTAAGTGGACTTAGCTCTAGCGAAGTTGTTGCATCAGAGTTAAATACAGAAAAATCTTCCGTAAAGATGACGCCAGAAGCCTATTTAGAGCAATATCTGGAAGCATTTAATAATAAAGATGAGGAAGCAGCTTACCGATTATGGATTCATGGTGATAATACAGAAAAAGCAAGAAAATCATATGCGGGCCTTTTTAGTAAACATCTGAAAATTTGGGGTACAAAAAAAACATATACCTATACTAAGAGCGGCGAAAAATATAAACCTGCAGAAGGAAAACGACCTGCAGGAATTCTATACTCCTATCAAGTTGAGTGTCCCGAGGATACATTTCAAGTTGAGTTATCGATAGATGATAATTATAATGGGATGGCTGGGCTGAATCATTTTAAATTGACTCGTAAAGGGAAAGCGACAGGTACATATAATACTTGGCAAAAATTTGATTTTGCACAGTGGTTCATGGCTTTTTGTGCAATACTAGAAGTGATTTTTACTTTATATACATCAAGTATTTGTATAAAAAAGAAGCAGAAGCGTTGGGGATTATGGCTTCTTTTGATAATGATTGTATATGGAGGTGTGTGCTTCACTGTGACAGAAAATGTTCAAGTGGGATTTTTTGTGTATACGCTATTTATGCCTAAAATAATGAAATATTCAACTGGTGTACAGGTGTTTTTATCGGTACCAGTTGGTGCGATTGCTTATTGGATATTTAATCATAACAAGAGGAAAGAATTAAAAAAGATATAAAGTAAGATATTACTGATGGCTTGAATTGTCTAAAACCAACCGACTGATTTTGTTCAGTTTTGATCGATATCCCTGTCCGCCAGAGCATTGATTGAAAATAATTCCTGATTTATATAGAGCAGTTCCGTTAGATGATTATTTAGCCGAATATGGTATTACGGAGGAGAATCAATTTATATTCGGAACCATTGATACGGAAAAAGTAAAAACATTGAGGTTTATGTTGGTGATTTTAGGATGGTGGAACTTATGAAAAAGATATTAAAATATTTAGGAATTGTTATACTAATAATTTTAGGGACATTTGTAGCACTGTTTTCTTTACTTGTTTTTTGGGCAATAATTGTACCGAAGAATCAGAGCGCTGAAAATGGTTCAGTAAGTTTAAACATAGAGTATAACGGGGATGGTAAAATGCCTGAAAAACCAGATCCCATATATGTTGATACAATGGAAGAGGCACTTACTATCAATCCAGATTATTATTTTGGTGATGATACATATGCAAATAAAGTAAATAATGTTATTAAAGTTTTTGAAAATGATAATTATGCGACAATGTTTTATATTTCAGTCAAGAATTTAAAGGCAGAGGCATTTGTTGCAGCTAAATTTAAAGTAAGAACAGTAAATAAAAAAAAAGCAATATGCATTAGTTGATGCAATACGTTCAGAATATGAAGGTGAATCAAGAATAAAACCATTAAAAATGTTACATCTAGAGGCTCCAGCATATGATTATTTGTGTAATTTTGGAATTACTGAAGGGAATCGATTTATATTTGGTAATCTTGGGACGGAAAAGGTAAAAACGTTGAAAATAGAAGGCCAGAGTCCGACAGAGGTTATTGAATATACATTATTGGGGAAAAAAGAATACTTTTGGTATTATGAAAACCTAATTGAAAATACTAAACCCCCAGCTATGCTGGGGAGAATAGTGTAAGTGGAAACGGTGAGGATATAACGAAAAAGCCTCCTATGATAAAATGAGAATGGTGTCGCAAGCCAAACTCAAAAATAGGAGGCAGTCCCAATGGACAATAAAAGTTTATCACACAGTAGATGGAAATGCCAGTACCACATAGTATTTATTCCAAAGTATCGGAAAAAGCAACTATACGGACAAATAAAAGAAGATGTACGAGAAATACTTGGTACGCTATGCAAGTATAAAAATGTAGAAATAATAGCAGGAGCAGTATGCGTAGATCATGTACATTTAAGCTTAGCAATTCCGCCGAAGCTTAGTATATCAAGTTTCATGGGCTATTTGAAAGGAAAAAGTACGCTGATGATTTATGATAGACATCCAGAATTGCAGAGTAATTGGAATAAAGCGTTTTGGTCGCGAGGATATTATGTAGAAACCATTGGTAATATAACCGATGAAGCAGTACAGAAATACATTAAAGAGCAAGCAGAAGAGTCGCGCAAGGAAGATATGAGAAGTACCGCTTTTTAGCGGACCAGTAAGGATGCTTGCGACACCGCCCTATTGGGCGAGCAGTAAGAAAGCCCTTATTAGGGCTAATATCAAACCACCAGTTGAACTGGTGGTTGCTGACT
>NZ_LT732526.1:3303380-3353962 GCF_900155545.1 Clostridium sp. Marseille-P2415 | reverse complement strand
GCTATTTATGCCTAAAATAATGAAATATTCAACTGGTGTACAGGTGTTTTTATCGGTACCAGTTGGTGCGATTGCTTATTGGATATTTAATCATAACAAGAGGAAAGAATTAAAAAAGATATAAAGTAAGATATTACTGATGGCTTGAATTGTCTAAAACCAACCGACTGATTTTGTTCAGTTTTGATCGATATCCCTGTCCGCCAGAGCATTGATTGAAAATAATTCCTGATTTATATAGAGCAGTTCCGTTAGATGATTATTTAGCCGAATATGGTATTACGGAGGAGAATCAATTTATATTCGGAACCATTGATACGGAAAAAGTAAAAACATTGAGGTTTATGTTGGTGATTTTAGGATGGTGGAACTTATGAAAAAGATATTAAAATATTTAGGAATTGTTATACTAATAATTTTAGGGACATTTGTAGCACTGTTTTCTTTACTTGTTTTTTGGGCAATAATTGTACCGAAGAATCAGAGCGCTGAAAATGGTTCAGTAAGTTTAAACATAGAGTATAACGGGGATGGTAAAATGCCTGAAAAACCAGATCCCATATATGTTGATACAATGGAAGAGGCACTTACTATCAATCCAGATTATTATTTTGGTGATGATACATATGCAAATAAAGTAAATAATGTTATTAAAGTTTTTGAAAATGATAATTATGCGACAATGTTTTATATTTCAGTCAAGAATTTAAAGGCAGAGGCATTTGTTGCAGCTAAATTTAAAGTAAGAACAGTAAATAAAAAAAAAGCAATATGCATTAGTTGATGCAATACGTTCAGAATATGAAGGTGAATCAAGAATAAAACCATTAAAAATGTTACATCTAGAGGCTCCAGCATATGATTATTTGTGTAATTTTGGAATTACTGAAGGGAATCGATTTATATTTGGTAATCTTGGGACGGAAAAGGTAAAAACGTTGAAAATAGAAGGCCAGAGTCCGACAGAGGTTATTGAATATACATTATTGGGGAAAAAAGAATACTTTTGGTATTATGAAAACCTAATTGAAAATACTAAACCCCCAGCTATGCTGGGGAGAATAGTGTAAGTGGAAACGGTGAGGATATAACGAAAAAGCCTCCTATGATAAAATGAGAATGGTGTCGCAAGCCAAACTCAAAAATAGGAGGCAGTCCCAATGGACAATAAAAGTTTATCACACAGTAGATGGAAATGCCAGTACCACATAGTATTTATTCCAAAGTATCGGAAAAAGCAACTATACGGACAAATAAAAGAAGATGTACGAGAAATACTTGGTACGCTATGCAAGTATAAAAATGTAGAAATAATAGCAGGAGCAGTATGCGTAGATCATGTACATTTAAGCTTAGCAATTCCGCCGAAGCTTAGTATATCAAGTTTCATGGGCTATTTGAAAGGAAAAAGTACGCTGATGATTTATGATAGACATCCAGAATTGCAGAGTAAGTGGAATAAAGCGTTTTGGTCGCGAGGATATTATGTAGAAACCATTGGTAATATAACCGATGAAGCAGTACAGAAATACATTAAAGAGCAAGCAGAAGAGTCGCGCAAGGAAGATATGAGAAGTACCGCTTTTTAGCGGACCAGTAAGGATGCTTGCGACACCGCCCTATTGGGCGAGCAGTAAGAAAGCCCTTATTAGGGCTAATATCAAACCACCAGTTGAACTGGTGGTTGCTGACTTAGTGATAAACTCAGTTCTGAATTTGATATTGAAATAGATGAGGAGTAGTGGGAAATTATATCGAAGTTTTCTTTCCACTGGAAAGTGAGGGGATTTTTTTTCGTTTTGAAGGGAGCATATTACTGTCTGTTTCTACCAAACACGATGTACTTGAAAATCGGAGTGAGCGTCTGATATATGAACTTCTACATCAGAAAGAATTTCCAGCCCGGACCTGGTGAGAAGAAAGAAGGTACCCTGAAATTCTTTTTCCAGTTTCATTAGGCGGGAGGATACATTGGATTGGGTATAGTGAAGGAGTTCCGCAAAAAATTTTATATTATTTAATTTCATGTCATATCTCCATTATAAACAATTTTTCAGTGGATGCTTCCTAGCGGCTTTTGAACCGTTAGGAAGCACCTTTTCTATCCCGCACCCTAAGTTTCTTCATGGACAGGGATCAGGACCTGAAGGGTAAACCAGTTATCATTGGAAGAAATGGTCATGGAGCCGCCGTATTTCTGTGCGGCCGCCTGAATGCTTTTTAATCCGTATCCGTGATACAGTCTGTTTCTTTTGGTAGTGGGCGGAAGGTTGTTGTTCCCCATATCCAGCCGGTTTTCCGAATAATTCTCGCACTGGATCAGCAGAAACCGGTTCCTTTTGCATATGGAAAGGCTGATCAGTCTTTTTTCCGGGTCCTCAAACTGGGAAACGCATTCGATGGCATTGTCCAGGGCATTCCCGAAGATAGAACAGATATCTTTTACATGCAGAAAAGAAATCAGTTTCCCATCCGTCATGCAGGTAAAGGTGATCCTGTTTTGGGCGCAGTAGGTGCTTTTGGTGGTCAGCACAACATCCAACACCTGATTCCCTGTATTCGCCAGGGCCTCCTGTGTGAGAATAGCTTTTTCCATTTCCGATAAATATTGCTCCCGCTTTTCCGGATCCTGTTCCGCCCGGATAGCGATCATGTAATGCTTTAAGTCATGGAATTCCCGCCTCAGCAGTTCCATGTTGTCGATGGCCATGCGGTACTGGTCATACTGGCGCTGCAGTACCACATTCATTGCGTGGTTTTCGCTTCGCACCCGGAGCTCTTTCCTTCTGTTCTGCTGGGCGAACAGCATCAGGAGCCCTCCGAAGTCTACCAGGGTCCGCACGTAAAGTAAGGAGCTGGTGGCACTGGAAAACGGGGTATTCGGCATGACAAAGCTGATATTGCTGATCAGAAAAGCGCCTAATGCAATGGAGGCGGCACCAAGCAGCTCCTTTCGTTCCACCTCCATGCCCTCATCCTCCGGAATGTGTTCTTTTTCCAGAAAATAATATCCGGTAAAAAGGCATGCATAGGAAATCAGCATGATCAAAACAGAAAGCATCCGGTTCTCCCGCCCGGTGCCCAGTGCCCACCAGACATATAGCTGCCACTGGAAGGAGGCGGCAAACTCTGCCAGAACAAAGGCGCGGACACAGAGGAATCCGGCATCAAAGGGTGAGACCTGGCAGGAAACATAGATACAGAAATACATGAGCAGAATGGCCGCGGTCATTCCTGGAAACCATAAGTACAGCGGAAGAATTCCGGCAATCCCGTGCAGAAGAAGAAACAGGCCGAACATACCGGCGAAAAAGGCAGCCAGCCGGACTCCTCTTTGCTTCCGGCGCAGCATAAGGATATAGATGATGCAGGCGCTCCATTCGGCAAGAGCGGTATAGGGACGTGGGGTATTTAAAAGTTCGGCAAAATTCATCGGTTCACCCTCCCAGATAATCCGCAAGGCAGTCCATAAATGCTTTTTTCCGTGCACGGCTTACCGGTATCTGTTCGCCGGAAAATAACAGTACATAATTCGGAAGGCTGCCGGTCACATGCTTTAGGTTCACCAGATAGGCGTTGTGGCATTTGGCAAATCCCAAGGGCTTTAATGCTTCCTCCATTCGTTTCAAGGGACCGGAAGCCATAAGCTCTCCTTTTTCCGTATGAATGAGGATATGGTGAAGCTGGCTCTCGATATAATAGATGGAGTCCGTATTGAAACGCATGGTTCCGCCGTCTGTGTCAATATTTATAGAATGTATCTCCTGTTTTTTCTGTATTCTGCGGACTGCTTTGCTTAAAATCTGGGAAAATGAAAGATAAGGAACCGGTTTTAAAACATAGCCCAGCGCATCCACCGTGTATCCTTCTATGGCAAACCGGGAGGAGGAAGTAATGAAAATAAAGATCACATCCTCATCCAGTTTCCGGATCTTTTCAGCCGTTTGCATGCCGTTTAAATGCTTCATCTGTATATCCAACAGTATGATGTCATAGCTGGCAGTATAATCCGATACGATATCAAGGCCGTCGGGAAATACCTCAATCTGAAAATTCAGGCTGTGCTCTGCTTCGTACCGGACCAGGTAGCCCTTAAGCGTCTGCACATATTCATTTTCGTCTTCTACAATCGCTATTTTAATCATGTTTCCGCCCTCAAATCGGTCAATTTTATTTCATCATTTTAAAGTATAGCATGAGCCAGGGAAAAAACCAAGGCATGAAAAAACCGATCCAGAATATTCCTGAACCGGTTAGGTGTAATTTAGTAATTTTCAACTTTTCTTTCAAAATAAGCCTTTGGGTGGGCACAGGCGGGACAAATCTCAGGAGCGTCCGGTCCTTCGTGGATATAGCCGCAGTTCCTGCATTTCCAGCCAAGAGGAGCGTCGCCATTGAAGGTTTTGTCGTTCTTTAAGCTGTCAAGAAGCTTTAAGTAGCGCTTTTCATGAGCGGCTTCCACTTTCCCGACGAATTCGAATTTAAGGGCCAGTTCATCAAAGCCTTCCGCTCTGGCTTCTTCGGCCATTCTTTTGTACATGTCGGTCCATTCGTAGTTTTCACCTGCAGCAGCGTCCGCTAAGTTTTCTTCCATCGTGCCAATGCCGTGTAATTCTTTAAACCACATCTTGGCATGTTCTTTTTCCTGATCCGCGGTTTCTAAATATAAGGCGGCCATCTGCTCATAGCCGGCCTTTTTCGCTGCAGAAGCATAATATGTATACTTATTTCTTGCCATGGACTCGCCGGCAAAAGCATCTTTTAAGTTCTGTTCTGTTTTTGTTCCCGCATATTTGGACATCGTATGAACCCTCCTGATTTGAATGACAAGTTATCTGTTATTTAACCTTATCGAGCAGCGAAGCGGATTGCGAATATCCGCTTTGACAAATCAGGGAGCGGTAATCCGTTCTGCCGCTCCCTGAAGGTGTCACATTCTTAGTGAACAGGCATTAGCCGAAGTATCTTTCCAGTAAGCCCTTGAATGCTTTTCCGTGACGGGCCTCGTCCTTTGCCATTTCATGTACTGTATCATGGATTGCATCTAAATTTAATGCCTTCGCACGTTTTGCAAGGTCAAATTTACCGGCTGTAGCGCCATTTTCAGCTGCAACTCTTAATTCCAGGTTCTTCTTTGTGCTGGAAGTTACGCATTCTCCTAACAGCTCAGCAAATTTTGAAGCATGTTCCGCCTCTTCGAAAGCAGCCTTTTCATAGTATAAGCCGATTTCCGGATAGCCTTCTCTGTGAGCGGCTCTGGACATTGCAAGGTACATACCGACCTCAGAGCATTCGCCTTCGAAGTTCGCTCTTAAGTCCTTCATGATATCTTCCGGAGATCCTTTCGCAACGCCGATCTCGTGCTCGCAGGCCCAGGACATATCCTCGTCCTGTAATTTGAACTTCTCAGAACCAGCCTTACATACCGGACAGAATTCCGGAGCTGCCTCTCCTTCGTGAACATAACCGCATACTGTACAAACCCATTTTTTCATGATCTCATGTCTCCTTTTTATTTTAATTTTTTTATTGTTATGATGTGGTAATCAGTAATAGTAATGATTACTGATATTAATTTAGCACATCTTTTATCCATTGTCAAGTGTTATTATCAATTATTTTCCAAACAATTTTTGCAGGTGCCGTAGAAGTAAATTGTGTGACTGTCCACCTGACCGTCCGCATGTTCCTGAGCCAGATGGTTGATGTGTTCCATGGGGTCTAACGGCAGGTCGTAAACCTGCCCGCACTTTTTACATACGAAATGATAGTGCGGTGAGGTATCCGCATCAAAGTGATCTGCTCCATCCCCGCATGTCAGCTTCTGAATCTCCCCCAGCTCTACCAGAAGGTTTAAATTCCGGTATACGGTTCCCAGGCTGATATTGGGATATTCCTCGCGGATCGACGTGTACAGGGCGTCGGCAGTCGGATGGTCGTGCCTTGCCATCAGGCAGGCTTTGATGGATTCCCGTTGACGGCTATACTTTAATGTTTTCATGGCCGCTCCTTTTCTATAAATGATAATTATAGTAGTAATTGTTACTGTTTAATAATAAAAGATTCCAACTGTTTTGTCAATCCGCAGATAAAATCCAGCTATATGTTTTCCCTGGCGATCCGTATGAATTCTTCCGTAGCCTGTGACAAATACCGGCCCTTGTGGCAGCCGAATGCCAGGACACCATGGCTGCGCCTGTAATTTAAAGAATAATAATTGAGCCCTGTCTTTTTCCTGGCCGTTTCGCTGGTGCTTTCAGCGCCGGACATAAACATTTTGGGATAGAAGGTAATCCCCATGCCTTTGGCCGCGAGAGCCAGAACGGTTTCGATATTCTCCGTCTCCAGAAGGACCGTAGGGGAAAGCTGGGCATCCTCAAAGATCTCATCGGCAATGGTGCGGACCCGGTTTCCTTTATTGATAAGCAGGTATGGACAATCCTTTAAAAGCTGTACATCCGCGTTTTCTTCCAGTTCTTTTTTAATGGCCTCCTGCTGTCCCGGAAAGTACCGGTCCAGGATCTGATCCGGGACCACGAGAAGGATCTCCTCTTCGCAAATGGGGACGGTCTCCACGTTTTCCGCTTTAAAGGGCAGGAGATCTATCATCAGGTCAATATCTCCGTGGATCAGGGCAGAGCTGAGCTCCGAGGAATTTCCTTCGACCAGATGAAGCTCGATGTTGGGAAATTTCTCCTTGTAGGCCGGAAGGATCGCAGGGAGTAGAAAACGCCCCCTGGTATGGGAAACGCCGATGGATATCTGCCCTGTGGTGAAATCCTTAATATCGGCCAGTTCCCGGTACGTTTCGTCTTTTAAGTCTAAAAGCTGTTTGGCCCTGAGCTTTAATGCGCGGCCTGCGTAGGTCAAAGTCAGGGGCATGGTTCGGTGAAACAGCTGGACATCAAATTCCTTTTCCAGATTTGAAATGTGGTTGCTTAAGGATTGCTGGGAAATATACAGCCGTTTGGCTGCCCGGGTGATATTTAATTCCTCCGCCACAGCCAGGAAATATTCCAGGTTCAGGAAGTTGATCATAAATAAGCCTCCAGCTTTGGAATGTAGGGAAGGAGGCGTTCCATGGAACTGTTCACGATAAGCTCCTCCGGGAATCCCACTTCTTCAATCAGCTCCCATGCCTTTACGTGGTTTCCCACATCTGCTTCGATATGGGCGTCGCTGTCAATGATGACAGAGGCCCGGTAACGCTTGCATAGTTCCAGCATGGTCCGGTAGTTTTCCCCGGCATCTCTTCTGGCGCTTAAGGGATGGAGGGAGCTGGAGTTGAGCTCCAGAAGCGTGTGGTTTTCCGCCGCAGCGGAAACAAGGGTGTCATAATCCACGGGAAAGCGGCCGTCATCGGGATGGCCGATGATGTGGATCAGAGGATTTTCAATGGCCCCTACGTAAGCCATGGTGTTTTCCGCCGCAGTTCCGCTTTTGAAGCAGGGTTCGTGGAGGCTGGCGATGGAGTAATCCAGCTTCTCCAAAAGTCCTTTTCGCAGATCTATCCGTCCGGAATAATCCAGGATGTTGAGTTCAGCGCCCATGAGTATGTTTACGCCGAAGAGTGTACGCGGTATGACTTTAAAATTTATAAAATAAAATTCATGGCATGTCCCCGGCATTTTTGGTGCGTGGTCCGTAGAGCCCATCAGGGCGAGACCTTTCTCAGAGGCAGATCTGGCCATTTCATATAAAGTGTTGTATGCATGTCCGCTGGCTATGGTATGGGTATGCAGGTCCATTATGTCGTTCATATTTTTGTCCTTTCTGTATCAATACCCGGGATTTTGCTGCCCCGGGACTGTTTTCATATATCTCAAATATAGCATATTTTTGCCGAGAAAACTATAGAAATATCGGGCCGGATGTGATAAATATATAGTTAGATTTTACACAAAACAGGACGTTTTATGAATGGAGGAAATTTAAATGAGTGAAGAGATGAAAGAAAAAGCCGTTTTGGAAGAACCGGCGGAAACCATGGATGATTATGCCGAGGAACTGGAAGCATCTTTTAAAAGAGTGAGAGAGGGAGATCAGCTGACCGGAACCGTTATAAGCGTAAACGAGGATATGGTACTTCTGGATTTAAAATATTATGCGGAAGGAATCATCCATAAGGAAAACGTAAGCAATGATCCGGAATTTAACCTGCTTAATGAAATCCATCCGGGAGATGAGATTACGGCAACGGTGATAAGCACCGATGATGGGGAAGGAAACATCGTCCTTTCCAGAAAGCTGGCAAATGATCTCATGGCATGGGAAAAGTTAAAATCCATGTTAAATGACCGCACGGTCGTTAAGGTCAAGATCGCAGAGATCGTAAAGGGCGGTGCGGCAGCCTGGCTGGAAGGGATCCGGGGATTTATTCCGGCGTCCAAACTGGCAGGGGAATATGTAGAGGACTTAGAGGAATATAATGGAAAGACCATTGAGGTCACAGTTATCACCGCAGACGAAGAAAATAAGAAGCTGGTGCTCTCAGGCAAAGAACCGGCCCTCTTAAGGCTTAACGAAGAGAAGAGCAAAAAGATCGCAAAATGCGAAGTTGGAACCGTTATGGAGGGAACGGTGGACAGCCTAAAGGATTATGGGGCGTTCATCAGCCTGGAAAATGGTCTTTCCGGCCTGCTTCATATTTCGCAGATCAGCGATCATAGGATCAAACACCCCGGTGCTGTCTTAAAGAAGGGACAGACGGTTAAAGTTAAGATTATTTCCATAGCGGATAATAAGATAAGCTTAAGCATGAAAGCCATTCAGGCGGAGGATGAAATAGAAGGAGAGGTCTTTGATTACAAGGAGGAAGGTTCGGCATCTACAGGGCTCTCGGCGCTCTTAAAAGGATTAAAGTTTTAGAAAGTCGGGAAAAAGAATATAAAATATCAGGTTTCTATGGTATACTGTTCTTGATGAGCAGGGGCTGCCGGGCGATGGGGCTGCCCCTGTCTCACTGACTGAGAATGCGGGAGAGAGGGGGAATGTGGAATGAATATTCCCGAAGCATTTAACCAGGTTGACCAGTGGAAATCTGTAATGTTTTTGTATGACTCAGCATTAAAGGAAATCAATACAAAGATTGAGATACTCAATAATGAGTTTGTGCATATTTACAATTACAATCCAATAGAGCACATCAAGTCAAGGCTTAAGACACCGGACAGCATTGTAAAAAAGCTGAAGCGGTACGGCTACGAAGTGACGATCGACAACATGGTGGAGAAGTTAAGTGATATTGCAGGGATACGGATCATCTGTTCCTTTACGTCAGATATTTACCAGATTGCGGAGATGATAACAAAGCAGAGCGATGTTACGGTCCTTTATGTGAAGGATTATATTAAGAATCCAAAGCCAAACGGTTATAAAAGCTATCACATGGTGGTGACCATACCGATTTATTTAACAGACGGGCCTGTGGAAACCAAGGTAGAGGTTCAGATCAGGACCGTTGCCATGGATTTCTGGGCAAGCCTGGAGCATAAGATTTATTATAAGTTTGAAGGCAATGCACCGGCGTACTTGCAGCAGGAGCTGAAAGCCTGTGCCGATGTGGTAAATATGCTGGATGGGAAGATGTTTTCCTTAAACCAGGCAATTCTGGAACTGAGCGAGGCACAGCAGCGGGAGGCAGAAGGAGAAGACAGGAAGGCAGAGGAAGAATCAACATAAAAAACGCAGCCTTGACGATGCCACTCGCTGAGGCTGCTTTTTAACCTTATCAAGGAAGCAGCGAAGCGGATTGCGAATATCCGCTTTGATCTCCGCAAAAAAGAAGGTTATGGTATGAGTACATTAACAAAAGAGACTTGGAAGATTTTTAAGTTCAACCAGAAGAATGCGTTTGTTTTTGAGCTGCTGTTCCGGCTGGTTTCGTCCATCCTGTATCTGCTTATCTTAAACAAAGGCCTCTTATTTGCGCTGCGTATGGCCGGATACAGTTATCTGACTGCCGCCAATATCGGCTATTTCCTGGTGAAGCCCTTCACCATCATCGTACTGTTTCTGATGGCCATGATCGGTATCCTGATTCTTGCTATGGAGGCCGGATGCCTTCTTACGCTCTATCAGGGGGCTTTCTATTCCCGGAGGCTGAGACCGGGGGAGATCCTGGCGGGAGGTTTTTTAAAGCTGGCCGACGAGATCCGTAAGAGGAACTGGCGGTTAGGGCTTTTGATCCTGGCGGATTATGCGCTGTCAAACCTGTATCTGATATACCGGGTTTTAAACCATGTAAAGCCCCTTAATTTTGTCCTGTCTGAGATTTTAAGGCAGCCATGGTGGCGGGTGTCTCTGGTGCTTATCCTGCTGTCATTTCTGGTGACGGCGGTTCCAGGTCTTTATACATTCCACGCCTGCATGATCGAGCAGAAAAATTTCTGGGATGGATATCTTAGAAGCTGGTGGCTTTTGAGACACCGGCTTTTGAGGGTTGTGGTTCTGCTGTCCGTTTATTATCTGGCAGCCGTGCTGGGGATGCGCCTGATCTATGCATTCTGTGTTCTGGTCACAGCCGTTTCCGTGACCCTGTTTACAGACAACCGCCTGGCACTTGCCATCCTCCCGGCTGCCTGCGGCCGGATCGAGCTGGTACTCCTGTTCTTAACCAGCATGCTCATGGCCATTGGAAATTTCGCAGCCATAAGCGTCCAGTATTTCCAGTTCAGCAGCAGGCTTAAAAAGAAGGAAAAAAGCTTTGACTATTCCCATAAAAAGTCTGTAAACGGGCGGCTGGCGGCGTTAGTCATGGCAGCAGCGGCGGCAGTCAGCCTGTTCTCTCTCTATGATGTGGTGCGGAACGGTTCTGCAATTACGGGAGACATATTGAATGTGATCCAGATCACTGCCCACCGGGGAAGTTCCAGGGAAGCTCCGGAGAATACCCTTGCAGCCATGGAAAAGGCCATTGATGATCTGGCCGATTTCGTAGAGATCGATGTCCAGGAGACGAAAGACGGCGTAGTGGTTCTGGGCCATGATGCCAGTTTAAAGCGGGTGTCAGGAATAAACCGCCCCATAAGCTCCTATTCCTTTGAGGAATTAAAGGAGCTGGATGTCGGAATATGGTTTTCCGGCGAATTCAGAGGAGAACGGATTCCATCTCTGGAAGAGGTCATGGAGTACTGTAAGGGACGGATTAACATAAATATTGAGATTAAGAATTTAGGGAGCCGCAGTGAGCTGCCGGATAAGGTTGTGGAATTGATTACAGAGCACCAGATGAAGGAACAGTGTGTGGTCACCTCGACCAGGCTTTCCTATCTGGCCCGGATAAAGGAACTGGATCCGGAAATCCGGACCGGATATATTATTTCGGCGGCTTACGGAAATTATTATTCCAGCGACGCCATCGACTTTATCAGCCTGCGGTCCAGCTTTGTAAGCGAAAGGCTGGTGGAGGCCGCCCATGAGAAGGGCAAAGCCGTCCATGCCTGGACCGTGAACAGCAAAAGCGAGATGGAGCGGATGAAGATGCTCGGCGTGGACAATATCATAACGGATTATCCGGTGCTTGCGAGGGAAATCGTGTACCGGGAAGCAGCGACCGAGAATCTTTTGGAATATTTAAGGCTGGTATTAAAATAGACAGGAGAATGGAAATGAAGATTGTACTACAGCGGGTTGCCCATGCGAAAGTCACAGTGGAAGGGCAGCAGGCCGGGGCCATTGGAAAAGGTTTTCTGCTGCTTTTGGGCGTATCTGATACGGATACGGAAGCAATTGCCGGGAAAATGGTGGATAAAATATGCAAATTGAGGATTTTTCAGGATGAAAATGGAAAGACCAACCTCTCTCTGGCTGATGTAGCAGGGGAAATACTGGTGGTCAGCCAGTTTACCCTTTACGCTGACTGCAGAAAAGGCAACCGGCCGAGCTTTGCAAAGGCGGGAAGTCCGGAGCTTGCAAAAGGGCTCTATGAATACGTAGTGGAACGGTTAAAATCCTGCGGAAACCGGGTGGAGCACGGAATCTTTGGGGCTGATATGAAGGTTGAGCTTTTAAATGACGGGCCGTTTACTCTGGTCCTGGACAGCGGTGAGATCTGTTAATCAATGATAATATAACAGGGCTGAAAGCCCTCAGGAAAATCAATGGAGGTAGAAGAATGGAGAAAACAAAGGGACAGCAATTACAGGAAGAACTGACATTCAAGTTTCCTCATATTGCCAAGGCAGCACCGGGGCAGCTTGAGGAAGCAGAAATGTTCTGCGAGAGCTATAAAAGATTTTTGGATAACGGCAAGACCGAACGGGAATGCGTCAGGGAGGCCGTGGCAATGCTTGAGATGCAGGGCTATCTTCCTTTTGAAGCAGGAAAAACCTATAAGGCCGGTGAAAAGGTGTATCTTGTGAACCGGAATAAGGCGATCATTGCAACGACCTTCGGACAGGAAGGGGTGGAGAAGGGCCTCCGCATCAATGGGGCACACATTGATTCCCCAAGGCTTGATTTAAAGCCCAATCCCCTTTATGAAAAGAATGATATTGCGTACTTTAAGACCCATTATTACGGCGGGATCCGGAAATACCAGTGGGGTACCGTTCCCCTTGCCATGCACGGTGTTATCGTGAAGAAGAACGGGGAGGCCGTGGAAGTGAATATCGGTGAGAAGGAAGGGGATCCGGTATTCTGCGTGTCAGATCTGCTTCCTCATCTGGCGGTGGAACAGAATGAGAGAAAATTAGGAGAGGGTTTAAAAGGAGAGGAGCTTAATGTGATCATCGGTTCCATCCCATTTCTTGATGATGCGGAAATAAAGGATGCGGTCAAGCTTCTTGCCCTTAAGCTGCTTCATGAACGCTATGGGATCACGGAAGCGGATTTCTTCCGTGCGGAAATTGAGATGGTGCCGGCCTGGAAGGCCAGTGATGTGGGCTTAGACCGCAGCATGATCGGTGCATACGGACAGGATGACAGGGTATGCGCCTATACGGCTTTAATGGCGGAGATCGATGCCAGGATGCCAGAGTATACCACGGTAACCATTCTCACGGACAAAGAAGAGATCGGTTCCGACGGTAATACCGGTCTGAATTCCCATTATGTGCTGCACTATATTGAGGATCTGGCGGATATGGCTCATGTTGATGTGAGAAAGGTGCTCCGGAATTCCTTCTGCTTATCTTCTGATGTGAATGCGGCCTATGACCCCACCTTTGCACAGGTATATGAGGAGCGCAATTCCTGCTTCATAAACAAGGGCTGTGTTCTGACAAAGTACACAGGCGTACGCGGAAAAGCAGGCTCCAACGATGCCAGTGCGGAGCTCATGGCAAAAATGATCGCCATGATGGATCAGGAAGGCGTGTTCTGGCAGATCGGGGAGCTTGGCGCTGTGGATCAGGGCGGCGGCGGCACCATCGCCAAATATGTGGCCCAGCTGGATGTTGATGTGGTTGATTTAGGAGTACCCATCCTTTCCATGCATTCCCCCTTTGAGCTATCTTCCAAGCTGGATGTATACAATACATACAAGGCATTTCAGGCATTTTACAAATAATAACGGAATTTTGAAATTTTTGTTAATTTCGGGAAAAAGCTTTTTTTACCGTGCCTTATATGGTATAACTGACTGGAAGCAGTTTCATTGTGAATCATTAAATAGAAAGAAAAAGGATTGTATTATGAAGAAAATTTTTAAAGTATGTATGTACGGACTGGCTGCAGCAGCTCTTATTACCGGATGCTCAAAAAAAGCGGCGGAGGAGACAACAGCAGCAGCAACGGAAAGCTCCGCACAGGAAACCATGGCGGATGTGGACTTAACAGGCGTTGACAACGGAACCATCACTCTGGGAGAGTACAAAGGCATTGAAGTGACAAAGGACCCTGTGGAAGTGACGGAAGAAGAAGTGAATACGGCAATTCAGAACGAACTGGAAGCAAGCGCTAAATATACGGAAACAGACCGCGCAGTTCAGACAGGGGACCAGGTCAACATTGATTATGTGGGAACCAAGGATGGAGTCGCATTCGATGGAGGGACCGCCCAGGGCTATGATCTTTCCATCGGTTCCGGCCAGTTTATCAAAGGCTTTGAAGAAGGCCTTATCGGTGCGAAAAAGGGAGACAAGGTCACTTTAAATCTCACCTTCCCGGAAAATTACCAGAACGCGGACTTAGCAGGCCAGGCAGTGGTGTTTGAAGTGACGGTCAACGCTGTCAAGGAGAAACAGGTTCCGGAATTAAATGATGCCTATGTCCAGGAAAACTCTGACTTTAAGACGGTGGATGAATACAAAGAGGACAAGAAGCAGTCCCTGTTAAAGGACAAGAACGACCAGGCGGAGCAGAAGGTCAAGAGCGATATTTACAATGCGATCTTAAATGCCTCTACGGTTGAGCCGAAACAGGATGCCATTGATGCCAACTTCAATAATGTGGTTGCCAACTATACAAACCAGGCATCGTCCTACGGTATGGACCTGGGAACGTTTGCAGGCGCATTTGCAGGAATGGGAGAGGCTGATTTTAAAGAAGTTTTAAAGACCCAGGCAGAAGCTATCGTAGAACAGAGGCTGGTAGTAACCGCTATCGCAGAAAAAGAAGGAATTGTGATAACAGACGAAGACCGTAAGAAAATTGCAGATGAGATGGGCTATGAAAGTGTTGAAAATATGATTGAGACTGCCGGCCAGTTTAACGTAGATGACTATATTATGAATAACAAGGTAATGGATTTCCTGACGGAGAATGCGGTTATCAGATAATGAATAATTTACGACAGGGGGAACCTTTATGCAGCTTTTAAAGGACAGAATACGCAGGGACGGAAAGATTAAATCCGGTGACGTACTGAAAGTAGACAGTTTTTTAAACCACCAGATGGATATTAAGCTGTTCGTTGAAATCGGAAAGGAATTTAAGAGACGCTTTGCCGGTTATGAAGTCAATAAAATCCTGACCATTGAGGCTTCCGGCATCGGCATTGCCTGTATCGTGGCCCAGTATTTTGATGTGCCGGTAGTATTTGCCAAGAAATCCAAGACCAAGAACATCGCAGGAGATGTCTACACCACCCAGGTGGAATCCTTTACCCATGGAAAAGTCTATGATATTATGGTTTCCAAGGAATTTCTGGGAGCGGGTGACAAGGTATTGCTGATCGATGACTTCTTAGCTAATGGAAAAGCTTTGGAGGGCCTGGCTGCTATCGTAAAGGATTCCGGCGCAGAGCTGGTCGGTGCGGGAATCGTGATCGAAAAGGGCTTCCAGACCGGCGGGGACCGTTTACGGAAAGAAGGCATCCGGGTAGAGTCCCTGGCCATTGTAGAAAGCATGGATGAAACATCGGGAACCATATGTTTTCGAGGTGACCGATGACTGAAAAAAGAAAGGCCCTGTTTTTCGATATTGACGGCACGCTTTTTTCCGAGGTAAACCGGAATGTGCCGGACAGCGCGAAACAGGCAGTCGCACGGGCGCGTGAAAAGGGCCACCTGGTATTCATCAATTCCGGACGCACTGACTGTCAGATTGAACTCATCAAACGGATGATCGAAGTGGATGGCTATTGCTGCGGATGCGGGACCCGTATTGTGGCGGAGGGTCAGGTTCTTTTCTCAGCCACGATTCCTCACGAGCGCGGGCTTAAGATCAAAAAAATCATTTTAGAGCACGGTCTGGATGGGATTTTAGAGGGAACAGAAAGCTGTTATTTCAGAAAAGAACCCTCCCGCATTCCCCAGGTAGAGAGAATGAAAGAAACCATAGCCCGGGAAGGGAACATATCCCCCTATGGCTGGGAAGAGGATTGCTACGACTTTGATAAGTTCTGTGTTCTTGCAGATGAAAAGAGCGATATGAAAGGTTTTTCCCGTGCATTGGGACTGGATTTTGAAATCATCAGCCGGGGCGGCGGATTCTATGAATGCGTTCCGGCCGGTTATTCCAAGGCGACCGCCATGGAGCTGGTTTTAAAGCATTATGGGATCGCGCTGGAGGATACTTATGTATTTGGTGACAGCACCAATGATCTGTCCATGTTTGAGTATGCGAAGAACTGTATTTTAATGGGACATCACAGCGTGGAGCTGGAGCCTTATGCTACCTTTTATACGAAGAATGTGGAAGATGACGGAGTGGCCTATGCGATGAAGAAGCTGGGGCTGGTATGATTCGTTTGAAAAATAGCAATAAAATGGATAAAAGCTCTTGAGACTTATAAGTTTCAAGAGCTTTTTTGCAGGAAAATTTAGTATCTTACATAATTATGTTTTTAATTCATTTTTTCCAGAATGCTTCTTGCCACGCTCAGTCCGTTGGCGGATGCCTGCTGGAGGCCCCTGGTTACGGAAGCCCCGTCGCCGATGGCACGCAGGCCTTCTACACTGGTTTCAAAGTCAGCGTTAACCACCACTTTATTGGAATAGAATTTGACCTCTACGCCGTATAACAGGGTTTCATCGCTGGCGATGCCCGGAGTTACCTTGTCGAGGGCTAAAAGCATTTCTTTTATGTCGACCATTATGCGGTGCGGGAAAACTAAGGATAAATCTCCGGGGACCGCATCCTTTAAGGTTGGGATCAGGTTGTTGCGGCATAAGCGCTCTTCTGTGGTACGACGTCCTCTTTGGAAGTCACCGAAGGTCTGTACCAGGATTTTGCCGTCGCAGAGCATATTGCTCAGCTGGGAGATGTGCTTGCCGTATTCGATGGGAGTCTTAAATGGTTTTGTAAAATTTTTTGATACCAGGATAGCGAAGTTGGTGTTATTGGTCTTAAATTCCTGGGATTTGTAGGCGTGTCCGTTGACAACGGCCAGTCCGTTTTCGTAATACTCCGTAGCCACCTCGCCGGAAGGGTTGGTGCAGAAGGTACGGACCTTATCGTCAAAGGTCGGGGTATAATAAACAAGCTTGGCCTCATAAAGGTTCTTGTTTAAAAATTCCATGACCTCATCGCGGACTTCCACGCGGACACCGATATCTACGGTTCCGACCCTTGTCTCAATGCCGTGGTCTCCGCAGATGTGGCTGAACCAGTCAGAGCCCTCCCGGCCGATGGCGGAAACGATTTCCGGTGCATAGTAGGTTTCTTCTTTATCTGTGATGACGCCCTTTGCTTTATTATCCTCGATGATAATATCCTTTACCATCGTATTAAACGCCATTTCAATGCCCTGCTCCAATAAATGTTCCTGAAGGCGGGTGTAGATTTTATAGCCTTCTTCCGTGCCTAAGTGGCGGATCGGGCATTCGATCAGCTTTAAATTAGCGCCTATGGCCTTACGGCGGATCTCCTGGATTTCCTTTTGTTTGTCCACTCCGTAAACATTGGTATCCGCGCCGAATTTTAAGTAAATGTTATCGGATTCCTTTAACAGCTCCACTGTTTTATCGTACCCCAGTATCTCAGGAAGGTTTCCTCCAACATCAGGGGATAAGGACAGCTTTCCGTCAGAAAATGCCCCTGCTCCCGCAAAGCCTGTAGTGATGGAGCATGGTTTGCAGCCTACGCATACTTTGGTTTTCCGTTTGGGACAGGTTCGGTTTTCAATCCGGCGGCCCTTTTCGATCATCAGAATTTTAAGGTCCGGTTTTTTCTCGATCAGTTCATAAGCGCAGAAAATGCCGGAAGGGCCTGCGCCGATGATGATCACATCGTAATTTTTTGAAGCATCCTTCATGAACATCACTCCTTTTTCCTTCTAACCCTTATAGTCAACTATTATGGTAGTTGGTAGAAACGCTCAACCAATTATGAACTTATATAAGCGCAACGGTTTTATTTTAACATAACGGATACGGGAATGACAAGGAAAATAATCTTAAAAATCAGGAATTTACAGGATAGGAGTATCTGGAAAAAAAAGACGGTTTCCGCCTTTACATCTTAAACCGGAACTGTTAAAATGAAAAAGAATAGCGTTAGACCCCCCGGATTGGGAAATCTAACGCTTTTCGGGTGTTCAAAACCCCTAAAAAGTCATGAATCGTAACCGTAATTAATATAGACAATAATGAGGAGAATCATCATGTATATCATCGCAGGACTAGGAAACCCAACCAGGGAATATGAAAAGACCAGGCACAATGCAGGGTTCGAGGCAATCGATATTCTGGCGGACAAACTGGGCACCAGGGTAACGGAAAAAAAGCATAAGGCATTCTGTGGGAGCGGAATGATCGGCTTCGAGAAAGTGATCCTGGCAAAGCCCCAGACCTTTATGAATTTAAGCGGAGAAAGCATCCGGGCCATAGCCGATTTTTACAAGGTGGAACCGGACCACATCATCATCATCTGCGATGACATCAATCTGGCGGAAGGCCGGCTGCGGATCCGGACAAAAGGAAGTGCCGGAGGCCATAACGGTTTAAAAAATATTATAAGCCACTTAGGGACCCAGGAATTTTTAAGGATCCGGGTAGGAGTGGGAGAAAAGCCGGAGGAAATGGATCTGGCGGACTATGTTCTCGGCCGGTTCCCAAAGGATCAGGAAGAGGTTATGGCACAGGCATACAAGGATGCGGCGGAGGCTGCAGTGATGATGGTTACGGACGGAGCGGATATGGCAATGAATCACTTCAACAGGAAGAAATAAGGAGATTTCATGAGCGATCTATTTGAAAAACCATTAAGGGAGCTAAAGGATTTTGAAGATCTGTCGGCTGATCTGGTAAAAAAAGCAGGGCCGGCCGCAGCAAGCGGATGCATGGATTCCCAGAAGGTCCATCTGATGTACGAGGCCGCAAAGCATGCCGGCTTCAAGCTGGTGGTGACTTATGATGATACCAGAGCCAGGGAGATCTATGAGGATCTGCGCTTCTTTGATCGGGATGTATGGCTGTATCCGGCCAGGGACCTTCTTTTTTTCAATGCGGACATCCATGGAAATCTGCTCACCAAGCAGCGGATGACCGTATTCCGCCATTTAATGGAACAATCCTCAGGCTGGATCGTTACCACCATTGACGGACTCATGGACCATCTTTTACCTTTACGGCATTTAAAGGAACAGGTGTTATCCGTAGAAGGCGGTCAGACCATTGACGTGGAGAAATGGAAGAAGCGCCTGGCTGAACTGGGATATGAGCGGATGGCTCAGGTGGATGGCATGGGACAGTTCTCCATCCGCGGCGGGATCATTGACGTGTTTCCTTTGACGGAGGAACTCCCGGTGCGGATTGAACTATGGGATGATGAGGTGGACTCCATCCGGACCTTTGATATAGAGAGCCAGAGATCCATTGAACAGCTGGACCGCGTCCGGATTTATCCTGCCACGGAAATGGTACTCAAAAAGGATCAGATCGTAAGCGGGGCCGCTATCCTTGAAAAGGAAGCAAAAAAGTATGAGAAGGAGCTTAGATCCCAGTCAAAAATAGAAGAATCAGCGAGAATCCGCTCCATTGTCTCGGAACTTTTGGAAGGGCTTCGGGAAGGTTTTAAACAGCATGGGCTGGACGGCTATATCCACTATTTCTGCCAGGAGAGCGTTTCCTTCCTGGAGTATTTTCCGGCAGAAGACACGGTACTCTTCCTGGATGAGCCGGAACGGCTTAAGGAAAAGGGAGAGACCGTGGAAATGGAATTCCGGGAAAGCATGATTCACCGTCTGGAAAACGGTTACATCCTTCCCGGCCAGACCGGACTTCTGTTCCCGGCAAAAGAAATGTTAGCCAGGACCCAGACAAAGACCACCGTGTATTTAACCGGCCTTGAGCAGAAGCTGGCGGGATTTACGGTTAAGAACCGATACAGCTTCCAGGTGAAAAATGTAAATGCTTATCAGAACGGGTTTGAACTTTTGATCAAAGATTTAACCAGGTGGAAAAAGGAAGGTTACCGGGTCATCCTTTTGTCGGCTTCCAGAACCAGAGCCAGCCGTCTGGCCGGGGATTTGAGGGAATATGATTTACGGGCCTACTGTCCCGATGAGTCCTGGGAAGGCTGTGAGGTAAAACCGGGGGAAATTCTGGTGACCTTCGGAAATATCCACCGCGGCTTTGAATATCCCATGATCAAATTTATCGTCATCACCGAAGGCGATATGTTCGGGGGAGAGAAAAAGAAACGGAAACGGAAAAAGACCTCTTATGAGGGGACGAAAATCCAGAACTTTTCAGACCTGTCCATCGGTGACTACGTGGTTCACGAGGATCATGGCCTGGGAATTTACCGTGGTATAGAAAAAATCGAACAGGATGGGGTGATCAAGGATTACTTAAAGGTGGAGTACGCAGAAAACGGAAATTTATACCTCCCTGCCACAAGGCTTGACGGGATCCAGAAGTATGCAGGTGCCGAGGCGAAAAAACCTAAATTAAACCGGTTGGGCGGAGACCAGTGGAACAGGACCAAAACCAGAGTCAAAGGTGCGGTTAAGGAAATTGCCAGGGATCTGGTGCAGCTTTATGCTGCCAGGCAGCAGACCGATGGATTCCGGTATGGAGAGGATACGGTCTGGCAGAAGGAATTTGAAGAGATGTTCCCCTATGAGGAAACAGAGGATCAGTGGGATGCCATAGAGGCTGCAAAAGCAGATATGGAAAGCCGGAGGATCATGGACCGCCTGATCTGCGGAGATGTGGGATATGGTAAAACTGAAATCGCCTTAAGGGCAGCGTTCAAGGCAGTCCAGGATGGAAAGCAGGTAGTCTATCTGGTGCCTACCACCATTCTGGCCCAGCAGCATTATAATACCTTTGCCCAGAGAATGAAGGATTTCCCGGTGCGGGTGGATTTGATGTCCCGTTTCCGGACTCCGGCCCAGATAAAGAAGACCCTGGAAGATCTAAAGCGGGGGCTGGTGGACATTGTGATCGGAACCCACAGGGTTCTGTCAAAGGATGTGGCATTTAAGGATCTGGGGCTTCTCATCATTGATGAGGAACAGCGTTTTGGCGTGGCACATAAGGAAAAAATCAAACAGTTAAAGGAAAATATCGACGTTTTGACCTTAACGGCCACCCCGATTCCAAGAACCCTTCATATGAGTCTGGTCGGAATCCGGGACATGAGCGTGCTGGAGGAGCCTCCGGTAGACCGTATGCCGATCCAGACCTATGTTATGGAGCATAACGATGAGATGGTGCGCGAGGCCATACACCGGGAACTGTCCCGGGGCGGACAGGTCTATTACGTATACAACCGGGTAAATAACATCGATGAGGTAGCGAACCACGTTGCAAGCCTGGTTCCAGAAGCAGCCGTGACCTTTGCACATGGACAGATGCATGAGCATGAGCTGGAACGGATCATGTTCGATTTCGTAAACGGAGAGATCGATGTTCTGGTCTGCACCACCATCATAGAGACCGGCCTTGACATTCCCAATGCAAATACCATGATCATTCAGGATGCGGACCGCATGGGGCTTTCCCAGCTGTACCAGTTACGGGGGCGGGTGGGCCGTTCCAGCCGGACCTCTTATGCATTTTTGATGTATAAACGGGATAAATTACTAAAGGAAGAGGCGGAAAAGCGTCTTCAGGCGATCCGGGAATTTACGGAGCTGGGCTCCGGCATCAAGATTGCCATGCGGGATTTGGAGATCCGGGGGGCAGGAAACGTTTTGGGTGCGGAACAGCATGGACATATGGAAGCTGTGGGTTATGATCTTTACTGCAAGCTT
This sequence comes from Clostridium sp. Marseille-P2415, assembly GCF_900155545.1. Taxonomy (GTDB): domain Bacteria; phylum Bacillota; class Clostridia; order Lachnospirales; family Lachnospiraceae; genus Lacrimispora. Next base: position 3,332,376 of record NZ_LT732526.1, on the reverse strand, counting down.
TTAAACCAGGCGGTCCTGGAACTGAAGGGACAGAGGAAAGAAGAGGAGACCTACGATACGGTGGTGGAATGTGATACCGATGCTTATATTCCTGCTTCCTATATTAAGAATGAATATCAGAAGCTTGATATTTACAAGCGGATTTCCAGCATTGAGAATGAAGAAGAATATATGGATATGCAGGACGAACTGATGGACCGCTTCGGCGATATTCCGAAGCCGGTTGATAATCTCTTAAAGGTCGCAGGCTTAAAGGCTCTGGCCCACAGTGCCTATGTGACCGAGGTGAACATCAACCGCCAGGAGATCCGTTTTACCATGTATAAGAATGCAAAGCTTAAGGTAGAGGGAATTCCGAAGCTGATCGACCGGTACCGTGGAGATTTGAAGTTTCAGATGGGAGAAGAACCAAGGATTATGTTCCTGGACAGAAAGAAGAATCCGTCTACCGATGCCATGATGGGCCAGGCAGAAGTGATTTTAAAGCAAATATTAGAATTGTCTGAAAAGTAGTGAAAATATGAAAAAGTGACACAAAATACAGAGCTTGTCTGGTTAATTTTTGCCTGTTAAGTGATATAATAATAGTAGAAGAAGGGATTTAGTCCCAGATGCTTTCTTTACTTCAAAATAAATATTTCGGAGAAAGGTGGTAGCTATGGACGTACTAGGTATGTATCTTCTGCAAAGGGTATCCGATGAATTGACGATTCAGCGGTATGGTTCTTTTGAAAACCGGTTTGTGACTCCCATTCCTGATAATACAGCCGCAAAGGCGGCTCATGAGGGTTACATTTCTTCCTCAAAGGAAGCTCCGCGTCGTTTCAGGCAGAATGATTTTTAACCTTTGGGTATTGAGAATCCGGCATATTCCAATAGCAAACTGACCCTGATTTTAAATTTTGGGAAAAATGGCAGACTTAAGTATAATCTGTTGCTTTCGTAGCAAAATAATATCAGTGATATTAAAAAGTACAAGATGGAGGAATTTTATTATGAAAGCAACTGGTATTGTGAGAAGAATTGACGACCTTGGGCGCGTAGTTATTCCGAAAGAAATCAGGAGGACACTACGCTTGAGAGAAGGAACTCCGCTTGAGATATTTACAGACAGAGAAGGCGAGATTATTTTAAAGAAATATTCTCCAATGGTAGAACTGACTGCTTTTGCCTCCCAGTACGCAGAGGCTATGGCTCAGACTACGGGGCTTACCGTATGCATCAGCGACCGGGACCAGATCATTGCTGTGGCTGGAGGTTCTAAAAAGGAGCTTATCCAGAAGACAATCAGCAAGCAGCTGGAAAATCTTATTAATGAGCGGACCGTTGTGATTGCCGGAAAGGATGATAAGGGATTTATTCCTCTGACAGGTGAGACATTGGAAGGTGTGACAGCCCAGGTAGTGGCACCGATCATCTGTGAAGGCGATGCAATTGGTTCCGTAGCTTTGCTGAGCAGGGAACCAAGAGCCCGTTTTGGGGACATGGAGACAAAACTGGCTACAACCGCGGCCGGATTTTTAGGCCGTCAGATGGAAGGATAACCATATTACTATGACAGCATATGAAAAAGGAGGTAATTAAACAATGAAGGTTTTTGTACCGGAAGAAGATGATTATAATGATGGCGATGTTCCGGAGATTGATACCGAGCCTTACAAGGATGGTTTCTACGTGGAGCCATTACCGGAATCAGAGCGGCCCAGAAGAGACGGTCCCGGGGGAAATTAACCAGATGTTTATGGAATAATTGAAAGAAAAAGAAACGGCGTGGACACTGGTTTTTCTGTGTTCATGCCGTTTCTTTTTACTTAAAACCGATTAATAAATGATTTGATCTCCGTCTTTGATACAGTAATTTACTTTTACTCCTAACTCCTCCATCCACTTCCTTGTCTCAAGGGTTTTCCAGTCCCCGCTTCCGGTTCCTCCGCCGTTATCATTGTTCCACAGCCAGAGCGGACAGGGCCACAGGGCGATTTTGGGATCAATAGCCGCGTACACTTCCCGGCTTACGCCGTATTGCCCATGGTGGGACATCTGGACAATATCACTCTTTAATTCCGCTGCGGTATGCTCGGAAAGCAGAAGCTGTCCCGCCTCCGGCCCCATATCTCCAAGCACCAGAATGCTTACGTCATTCAGTAAAAACTGATATGCAACGGAACTGTTGTTTACCGAGGTCGCATCCAGTAAATAAGGGTTATTTAAAACCCTGGCTTTTATCTGGCCGATCTGGATCTCCTGGTCTTTCTGGACGGTGTGCAGCTTTTCCGCAGGAAGGGTCGCCAGCGCTGCCCGTAAGCTGTTCACAAGATCAGCCCGCGATGGCTCAACGGTTTCATACCAGGACTGGTCCGCCAGGGAGTAATAGACATGGTCTATGGTGATCTGGCTGTCCGGATTGTTTAAGATCTGAACGAGCGCTCCAATATGATCTGAATGAGGATGGGTAATGAACCAGCCTGATACATGTCCGCCTCTGGAACGGATCACATCCGTCAAATGGGCCGCATTGATATCCCAGCCGCCGTCAATCACCACAAGAGCTCCGTTCTTGTCCTGCAGGATCATGGAAAGCATCTGCCGGTTATCATAATCCGCCAGCAAGGATAAACTTCCGCCGTTAAATATTTTGCTTCCCGGTCCGATGTTAAGGGCCGGCCCAAAGCCCATGCTCCGTACGGTCATTTCCCCGGCTGAGGCATTGGGTGTCAGAAGCTCCGGCTTAAATGCAGTAAATACAATGTTTAAAAACAGCAGGCAGGCTGCTATTTTTTTCCAGATATTAAATTGTTTCATGGCTACCTCCGGTTTTTATTTCGCTATCCCTTATTATATAAGATTATCGTCTTTTTTAACAGGGGCCGAGCTCAAATGTCAGAAAATCTTCAGAATTGGAAAAAAATGAAATATTTCCTATATTTCCTGCGGATATGTTATAATAAATGCAAAAGGAGGAGCTGCCCATGCATACTTTTGAGGATTTAGTAAATATTACAAATAAACTGCGGTCAGAACATGGTTGTCCTTGGGACAGGGAGCAGACCCATGAAAGTCTGAAAAAGTGCCTGGAAGAGGAAAGCGGAGAGGTTCTGAATGCCATCGATCAGGAAGATATGGAAAACCTTTGCGAAGAGCTGGGAGACGTACTGTTTCAGGTAATGCTGCACAGCCAGATCGCGAAGGAGCGGGGGGACTTTACCATCGATGACGTGGTGAACGGAATCTGTGAAAAAATGATACGCAGGCATCCCCATGTTTTTGGCGATAAAAAGGTAATTTCACCGGAAGAAGGGCAAGTCCTGTGGAATGAGATAAAAATGCAGGAGAAAGCCCTCCAAAAGAGCGAAAAACCTTGACAAAAACAGGAGAAACAGCTATAAATGATATAGTAATCGTGTTAACGCGAAAAATCGTAGTCTAGTGCTACATTCTAGGAGGAAGATATCAATGAACAAAGCAGAGTTAATCGCAGCAGTAGCAGAGAAAGCAGAACTGTCCAAAAAGGATGCAGAGAAGGCAGTTAAGGCTTTAACAGATGTAATATCTGAAGAGCTGGTAAAAGGCGAGAAAATCCAGTTAGTTGGTTTTGGTACATTCGAGGTATCTGAAAGAGCAGCAAGAGAAGGAAGAAATCCAAAGAGCGGCGAAGTTATGAATATCCCGGCTTCCAAAACACCAAAGTTCAAAGCTGGAAAGGCTTTAAAGGATATGGTGAACGCATAATCCATGAGGCTGGACAAGTTTCTTAAAGTTTCCCGTCTTATCAAGAGAAGAACCGTAGCCAACGAAGCCTGTGATGCAGGCCGCGTGCTTGTCAATGACAAGCCTGCCAAAGCTTCCCTGAATATTAAGGAAGGTGACATCATTGAGATTCGTTTTGGAACCAGTTCGGTAAAGGTTCAGGTTCTTGATGTCGCGGAGACGGTAAAAAAGGATGAAGCGAAAGAGCTTTACCGTTATCTTTAGCTCATAGTTTTGATACGTACGATAAATTTCAGGAATATTGGAGCGCGCCTCCTAATATACTTTAGACAGGTATATTAGGAGGTTTTTCTTATGGAAGAAAAGATGAATATCCGCCCTCACAGGCTGACAATAGAAAACCGGGCTTCCGGTACAATGACAGGCATCCGGGAAGTAGTATCCTTTGATGAGAACCAGGTGGTTTTAGACACCGATATGGGGATCCTTACCCTTAAAGGAAAGGAGCTTCATGTCAGCCGTCTGACACTGGAAAAAGGAGAGGTGGACTTAAACGGCAATATAGAGAGCCTTACCTATTCTTCCAACGAAGCGCTGCGCAGGTCCGGGGAACCCCTGCTTTCCAGGCTGTTTAAATAAGAATCAGAAGGAGTCATATGAGCGTTCATATCGTATATGAAGTAAAACTTCTGCTCTACAGCTTTTTAACGGGCGCAGGGCTTATGATGACATATGACCTGTTACGTATTTTCCGTATTTTTATCCCTCATTCCTATGCTTTTATAGGAATAGAGGACATGATATACTGGATTTATGCTGCGCTCATTACATTTTCCCTGCTGTATGAACAGAATGACGGAGAATTAAGAGGATATGTCATTACCGGAGTATTTATGGGAATGTTTCTGTATGACAGAATGATCAGCAGGTTTTTTCTAAAGTTCTTGAAAAACTTCAGGAAATATCTTAAAATAAAAATGAATAAGTGTATCCGCCGGAAGAGGCGGCAGTAGGATTGACTGGTGATTGTATGAGCGAGATGGGAAAATCAAGAAGAAAAAGAAAAGATAAATGGGGCAACCGCATGGCCCTTATTGGTATCACCTTCGTCGTATTCAGCCTTGCAGTGATCGTTACCTTAAAGGGAGTCACACTGAAGGAAAAGGAGCAGGAGTACCGGCTTCGTCTGGAAAACCTCCAGGCTCAGGTGGACAAGGAACAGGAACGGGCCAAGGAGTTAGAGGAATACCGTGTTTATGTGCAGACAAAACAATATATCGAAGAAGTGGCAAAGCAGAAGCTGGGACTTGTAAATCCTGACGAGATTCTGCTAAAACCGTCACAAAGGCAGTAAATATTGTCGTACAATTTTAAAGATGGAATCAGCTGTTTTGACAAATATTTCCCTCCCCCCTGTATATAATGTGGTTTAAAGCATGTAACAGGCAGGAGGGATTTTTGTGTTCAGACGTAAGGCGGCACATCACGATATGGCTGATGTGAATGTATATACGGCAAAGAGATTAAACGACATGGCAAATTCATTGGGAGAGCTTGCCAGAGCGTGCACAGATGACCTGTCCGCAGAACAGGGACTTACGAAGGAAGATGGCGTCGCGGCTCTTCAGACAGCGGCAGCCATGGTATGCGCAGGCTGTAACAAATGCATTGTGTATCCCGGTAAAGAACAGGACAATCAATATTATCTGCAGTATCTGATTCGTGCGTTTGAGCATAAAGGGAGCGTGGACTACGGGGACATGCCCCGTTTTTTTCTGGAAACCTGCAAAAGGAAGGACGAATACATGGTCCAGTTAAACCGGGGGCTTGGAAGAGCCACCATGAATCTGGCTTGGAAGAACCGTTTCCTGGAGAGCCGCGATGCGGTGATCGTCCAGTTTAAGGAGCTGGCCGTGATCCTGGAAGAATTTTCACATCAGGTGGAGCATGCAGTTGACATAACCCCGGAATGGGAGGAAGAAATAAAGCGGGCATTCCGCCGCAATCACATTATCATAGAAAAGATGCTGATCCTGGAATACGAGAATCAGCAGAGGGAAGCATATCTGACCATGAGAACCATGAACGGCCGGTGTGTGACCGTGAAGGAGGCTGCAGAAGTCCTGGAGGATGCCATAGAGGAAGGCGAATGGACGGTGGCTCCCGACGGCAGGAACCTGGTAACAAAACAGGCCGATACCATACGGTTTGTTGAAAAAGGCGAATACCAGGTAATCTACGGCGCCGCCAAGGCAATAAAAAGCGGGGAAGAGGTATCCGGGGACAATTACACCTTTGGACAGGTCCAGCCGGGACAAGCCATACTGAGCCTGTCAGACGGCATGGGAAGCGGCAAGGCCGCAGAGGAAGAAAGCAGGCAGGTGATCGAACTGACCCAGAGGCTTTTAGAAGCAGGATTTTCAGCAAGGGCGGCGCTTAAGATGGTAAATACCGTTTTACTGCTGACAGGTATTTCCCAGCATCCGGCTACCCTGGACTTGTGCTGTATTGATTTGAAAACCGGAATTATGGAGGCCATGAAGCTGGGAGCAGCGGCTACGTATATCCTCAGCGAAAAAGGAGTGGAGCGTTTGGAGGCCGGCGAGGTTCCCATGGGCATCTTAAACCCGGTGGAGCCGGTTCTGCTGTCTAAAAAGCTGTGGGATGATAACCGGATCATTATGGTCAGTGACGGTATTCTGGACGCTCTTCCGGCGGATGACAAGGAACTGATGCTTCAGGAATTCATTGCCGGAATGCCGGTCAAGAATCCTCAGGACATGGCGGACCGGATTCTTTTGTTCGCAAGATCCTTTGCCGAAAAGGCGGCTGATGACATGACGGTTCTGACAGCCGGCATATGGAAAAGAAAATAATAATTGCAACAGACATGTTTTGCGGGTATATTTATAGTAGAGAGGGGAGAAAATCAACTAAGGAAGGTGGATGAATGTACGGAAAGATATTGGATTTTATCAGACGGAACCGGCTGTTCACTCCGGGGGACCGCGTCATCGTGGCGCTTTCCGGAGGAGCCGATTCGGTCTGTCTTCTTATAGTCTTAAATGAGCTTAAGGAAGAGCTTGGACTGGAATTAAAAGCAGTCCATGTTCATCATGGATTAAGAGGGAAAGAGGCGGACCGGGACAGTCTTTATGCCGGTCAGCTTTCCAAAGAGCTGGGAATCGCTTTTGCATGCGTCCGGGTGGATGCCGCGCTTTATGCCAGGGAACATGGGATGTCGGTGGAGGAAGCCGGCAGGCATTTGCGGTATGAGATCTTTGAGAGAGAGCGTCTGGCCTTTGGGGGAACCAAAATAGCGGTAGCCCATCATGCGGATGATCAGGCGGAGACCATTCTGTATAACCTGTTCCGGGGGACCGGACTGAAGGGGTTAGGCGGAATGCGTCCCGTACGGGAGAGAATTGTCCGGCCGCTGTTGTCCGTAGGGAGGGGAGAAATTCTTGCATATCTGGAGGAAAAAGGGATATCTTATTGTGAGGACTCCACCAATGCTTCCCTGGATTATGTGAGAAACCGCCTGCGGAGCCAGATCCTTCCCTCCATCAAAGAACAGATCAACAGCCGGGCAGGGGAAAACATCGTCCATGCAGGGGAAATGGCTGCAAAAGCGGACGCTTATCTGGAAAAACAGGCGGAGAGCGTGTTAAAGGCCTGTGGAAAGCGGGAAACGGATGCGGCCGGAACGTGCCTGGCGTGCAAAGCCGGGGTAGAGATGCTTTTAACGGAGGACGACATAATAAAGAATTATGTGATCCGAAGGATGATCCGGTCGGTCAATGAATCCATGAAAGATATTACCATGACTCACGTGGAAAGTGCGGCTGCCCTGCTTTCGGGGCCTTCCGGCAGGCAGGTGGATCTTCCCCATGGGCTCATTGCGGTGCGGACAGTGAGTGAATTGTGGATAAAAAAGAAAAATCAGGGAGATTTGGTGGAAAACGAGTGCAGTTTTCCGCTTCCAAAACTGGATTTTACGGTCTTTCCCTATAAAAAAGGCCAGGAAATTCCCAAAAACGGGTGTACGAAATGGTTTGATTATGATAAAATCAAATGTGCACTTTCTGTGAGGTATCGGGAAACCGGAGATTACATCACACTGGCCGGAGGTGGAAGAAAGACCGTCAAGGCATTTATGATCGATGAAAAGATTCCGAAGGAGGAACGGGGGAAAATACCGCTGGTGGCAGATGGTTCCCATGTTCTCTGGGTCATCGGATACCGGATCAGTGAATACTATAAGATAACAGATGATACCCATACAGTAATACAAATGCAGCTAGACGGAGGAACGCCCTCCGGGCATACCATTATGCACAAAAAGCATGGGCAGAAAAGAGGAAAAGACAATGGATGATAAGATACGTGTATTGTTATCAGAGGAAGAGGTAGCGGAAAGAGTAAAGGAAGTAGCAGATGAGATCAGCAGGGATTACGAGGGAAAACCCCTTCATCTGATCTGCATTTTAAAAGGAGGCGTTTTCTTTACCTGTGAGCTCGCAAAGCGGATCAGACTGCCGCTTACCATGGATTTCATGTCCGTATCCAGTTACGGCGCCGGAACGGTGTCCAGTGGGATCGTTAAGATCGTTAAGGACTTAGATGATCCCATCGAAGGAAAGGATGTATTGATTGTGGAGGATATCATCGATTCCGGCAATACCCTGTCCTATCTGATCGAGGTGTTAAAGCAGAGAAATCCTAACAGCATTCAGCTCTGTACGCTGCTTGATAAACCGGAGCGCCGGGTGAAAAAGCAGGTGGAAGTGAAATACACCTGTTTCACTGTGCCGGATGAGTTTATCATTGGATATGGTCTTGATTACGATCAGATATATAGGAATTTGCCATATATTGGAGTTATAGAACAGCAATAAGGAGGCAGCATGTTGAAACAACAGCAACCATTCAGAGGCTTGGGATTTCTGCTCCTTCTGGTTATCATGCTTATATTTGCCAGTAAGCTGCCCCAAAAGAGTGAAATCGTCACCAACCAGGAGTTAATGCAGGCGATTGACAATGGAACCATAGCCTCAGCAACGATCAGGCAGAACGATCCGCCTCCAACGGGAAGGATCGAGATGGCCATGACCGACGGCTCGTCAAAACAGGCCAATGTATCCAATGTGATTGAGATTCAGGATCGTTTGGACCGCAATGGAATCACCTATACGGTGGATGCAGTACAGAAGGAAAATTTATTCCTGACCATTACTCTGCCGCTGATTTTAACAGCGGTAGCTTTGGTTTTTCTTTTCATGTTAATGAATGCCAGGGCAGGGGCCGGAAGCGCCAATGCAAAAATGATGAATTTTGGAAGAAGCCGGGCCCATCTTGCAAAAGATGCCAATAAGGTGAATTTCAGCAAGGTAGCCGGGCTCGAAGAGGAAAAAGAGGAACTGGAAGAGGTGGTGGACTTCTTAAAGAATCCTCAGAAATATACCAGTGTGGGAGCCCGTATTCCGAAAGGGATCCTTCTTGTAGGACCTCCCGGAACAGGTAAGACCCTTCTTGCCAAGGCAGTGGCAGGAGAAGCAGGGGTCCCGTTTTTCTCCATTTCAGGTTCCGACTTTGTGGAAATGTTTGTCGGTGTCGGCGCTTCCCGGGTGAGGGATTTATTTGAAGAGGGGAAAAAGCACGCCCCATGTATCATATTTATTGATGAAATCGACGCAGTTGCCCGCCGAAGGGGTACCGGTATGGGCGGAGGACATGACGAGAGGGAGCAGACCTTAAACCAGCTTCTGGTTGAGATGGACGGCTTCGGGATCAATGAAGGGATCATCGTTATGGCTGCGACAAACCGTGTGGACATTCTGGATCCGGCGATTCTGCGTCCCGGACGTTTTGACCGGAAGGTGGGCGTCGGAAGGCCCGATGTGAAGGGAAGAGAGGAAATCTTAAAGGTTCACTCCAAGGAAAAGCCCCTGGGAGAAGATGTGGATTTAAAGAGAATCGCCCAGACAACGGCCGGATTCACCGGTGCGGATTTAGAGAACCTTATGAATGAAGCAGCCATCAATGCGGCCAGAAACAGCAAGAAATATATCAATCAGGCCGATATTGATAAGGCTTTTGTGAAGGTCGGCATTGGAGCCGAGAAGAAGAGCAAGGTAATAACCGAGAAGGAAAAGAGGATCACGGCATACCATGAGGCAGGCCATGCGATTCTGTTTCACTTACTTCCGGATGAAGGGCCTGTGCATACCATTTCCATCATTCCCACGGGAGTCAGCGCGGCCGGATATACCATGCCATTGCCGGAAAGAGATCATATGTTTAATACAAGAGGCAAGATGCTGCAGGATATTATGGTAGATTTAGGCGGCAGGATCGCGGAAGAGATTATTTTCGGTGATATCACCACCGGAGCTTCCCAGGACATCAAGCAGGCGACCGCAATGGCCCGGGCCATGGTGACCCAGTACGGCATGTCCGACAGGGTTGGCATGATAAACTATGATAATGACGGCGATGAAGTCTTTATCGGCCGGGATCTGGCCCATACCAAGAACTATGGCGGCCAGGTTGCGAATACCATTGACAATGAAGTGAAGCGGATCATCGATGAGTGCTATGAAAAGGCGAAGGATATCATTTTAAAACATGAAAATGTCCTTCATGCCTGCTGTCAGCTGCTCATAGAAAAGGAAAAGATTGGCCAGCAGGAATTTGAAAGTCTGTTTACTGCTGCAGCGGAAGGTTAGGAACCCTCTGTCAGCCTGAAAGCGATAGAAGCGCAGAATCCGGTAAAATATCTAAGTTTTTACCAGGGAGTCTGCGCTTTTTTGTATCTGATGAGAAGGCAGGGCAAAAATGCATAAAAATCAAGTATGAAAAAAATGATGTTTGTGCACACTTATTTTGCGGGACATGGTATATTAATAATCGTAAACCCCCCCAATACATTATATAGTTTTTGCTACACCCCATAAGAAACGAAATACCTTCTCCGAAAAACGGTCAGCTACCCCGCTGGCCGTTTTTTCTGTCTTTTTCCGGAAAAGGCGGGGTTGTATATTTGGATTCAATCAGATAGAATAGAGCGTATAGATGACGAGAAAGGAAATGAAAATCATATGTGCTTCCAGGCTGAGGCGTTGAACAGAGATGCTTTATTTACCGATGAGACTGAGAATTTCCGGTTCCCGGCAGAACCCGGTGAGGGAGATGATGTGATTCTGCTTTTCCGAACGGCAAAGGATGATGTGGACCAGGTCTGTTACATTCAGGATGGCGATGGGGAAGAGCGGGCCATGGATCAGACAGCTTCTGACGGGCTGTTTGATTATTATGAATACCGGTTGACGGCGGGGCATGAAAAAATCAGCTACAGCTTTAAGGCGGTAAAAGGCGGGGAAGTCTGTTATTACAACCGGCTGGGGGTTTCTGCGGATGATCCGGAGGAATTTCATTTTCGCATTGTTCCCGGGTTTTCTACGCCTGACTGGGCTAAAGGGGCCGTTATGTACCAGATCTATGTGGACCGGTTCTGCAACGGGGATGTGGCCAATGATGTGGTGGATGAGGAATATATCTACATCGGCCGGCCGGTTTTCGGCGTAAAGGACTGGGGAAAATATCCGAACCAGCTGGATGTCGGGTATTTTTACGGCGGTGATCTGCAGGGGGTATGGGATAAGCTGAATTATTTAAAAAATCTGGGTGTTGACGTGATTTACCTAAACCCCATTTTCGTATCTCCCTCAAACCATAAATACGACTGTCAGGATTATGATCATATTGATCCCCATTATGGCGTGATCGTAAAGGACGGAGGCCGGACTGTGGAGCCGGAGGATCGGGATAACAGGAATGCCGTAAAGTATATGATCCGGACGACGGACCCGGAGAACTTAGAAGCCAGCAATGCATTTTTTGCCCGGTTTGTGGAAGAAGTGCACAGGCGGGGAATGAAGGTGATTCTGGACGGTGTATTTAACCATTGCGGTTCTTTTAATAAATGGCTGGACGGAGAACGGATATACGAGATGTCCGGAAGATATGAGCCCGGTGCTTACGTTTCAAAGGACAGCCCATACCGGACATTTTTTAAATTTAACAGAGAAGATGCATGGCCTTATAACGGCTCCTATGACGGCTGGTGGGGCCATTCCACGCTTCCAAAGCTTAATTATGAGGATTCCCCTGTCCTTTATGAATATATTATGCGGATTGCCGCAAAATGGGTGTCAGCTCCTTACCATGTGGATGGCTGGCGTCTTGATGTGGCGGCGGATCTGGGCCACAGCAGTGAGTACAATCATAAATTCTGGCGGGATTTCCGGCAGACGGTTAAGAAGGCCAATCCGGAAGCCATGGTGCTGGCGGAGCATTACGGCGATCCGTCCGGCTGGCTGCAGGGGGACCAGTGGGATACGGTCATGAATTATGATGCCTTCATGGAGCCGGTAACCTGGTTTTTGACAGGCATGGAAAAACACAGCGATGAAAGAAACCCTGATCTTTTCGGGGACGGAGAAAGCTTTTTTAAATCCATGAATTATCATATGAGCCGCATGATGTCGGGATCGCTTCTGACGGCCATGAATGAGCTGTCAAACCATGACCATTCCCGTTTTATGACCAGAACCAACGGCCGGGTGGGGCGCATGTCTTCCCTGGGGCCGGAAGCGGCTTCGGAAGGGATCCATTACGGTATTTTCCGGGAGGGGGTCATGATTCAGATGACGTGGCCCGGAGCGCCCACGATTTATTACGGAGATGAGGCCGGCGTCTGCGGCTGGACGGACCCGGATAACCGGAGGACCTATCCATGGGGCAGTGAGGACTTAGAACTGATCGAGTTTCACCGCTATATGACAGGACTGCATCATAGCATACCGGCCCTGCGCCTCGGATCGTTAAAACAGCTTTTGGCCGGACGCCATCTTATTTCTTACGGCAGATTCTGCGGTGACAGTATCTGTGCCGTGGCGGTCAATACTCTTTCGGATGAACGGGAAGTGAAGATTCCCGTATGGCAGTTGGGAGTAAAGGATGGGGAGACCATGTCCCGCCATATGCTGACCTATGAGAGCGGTTACAATGTCGGGAAGATCCCGTATGAGGTAAGCGGGGGCCAGGTGGTGGTTATCATGCCCGGAACCAGCTCCATTCTGCTGGTGGCTGACCGGGATTAGATGTTTCATTTTTTTCAAAAAACCCTTGATTTTTTCATGTCCCTATGATAAAATAACACTCGCTTGCTTCATAAAAAGCATGGGCGGATTCCCGAGCGGCCAAAGGGGGCAGACTGTAAATCTGTTGTCGACGACTTCGAAGGTTCGAATCCTTCTCCGCCCAGTCCGTATAGCGGCAGGAAACTGCCGCTATATATGAGAATGCCGGCGTGGCGGAACTGGCAGACGCACAGGACTTAAAATCCTGCGGGACTTACCTCCCGTACCGGTTCGATTCCGGTCGCCGGCATGATGAAAAGAGGATGTTGTGCAGATGGCCGGACCGTATGGTCTGGCAGGCTGGCAACGCTCTTTTTTTATATCTATGCGAATACAGACAGGGTATTATTGTGATGCTGATCTCCATTGTCAGGCTTCCAATGATGCTCTTTTTCAATGCCTGTATATTTCCTGTTCATGGAATATCCAAAGCTGCGTTCTTTCCGGCAAATCCCGCCTTTTTTATTGATAATTGAGAATTACTATTGACATTTATTTTTTATTGAATATAATGTTCTATGTCTAACAGTTCAACTTCGAACTAACAGGCAGAGAGGAAGGGGAAGATGGAAAATGCAAGCATAGCAATGGGACTCCGTTCGCTGAATAACATGATCCGCCGTTATTTTTTAAATTCTACCTCCAATAGGGAAGTTGATAAATTAACCGATAATAACGGGTGGATCATTGGGTTTCTTGCGGAGAATGAAGGGAAAGATATTTACCAGAAGGACATTGAGGACTTTTTTACCATTGCAAGATCCACAGCTTCCACGGTGCTGGGCCTGATGGAAGAGAAGGGGTTTATCCTCAGACTGTCCGTAAAGTCAGATGCACGGCTGAAAAAAATTGTGCTGACGGACAAGTCGAGGGCAGTTCATAAAATAATGGAGAAAAATAAAAAAGAAATGGAGCGCATCCTGCTCCGTGGATTTACGGATGAAGAGGTGACTGCCCTGAATGAATACTTAAACAGAATGAAAGAAAATATTTCAGAAGCACAGGAGAATCAATAAGGAGATTTTTTATGATCAAAAGACTTGCAGCCAGTGTGCGTGAATACAAGAGGGATAGTATTCTCACACCAGTATATGTAATAATTGAATCGATTCTTGAAATTTTTATCCCTACGCTGATGGCGTTTCTGATCGACAATGGGATCTATCGGAAAAATATGTCCTATGTTTTCCTGATGGGCCTTGCCCTTCTCGTCTGCGCCCTGGCTTCTCTGCTGACCGGAATTCTGGCCGGACGCAGCGCGGCCGCCGCGTCGGCGGGCTTTGCCAGAAACCTGCGGCACGATATGTTTTATAATGTACAGAAGTTTTCATTTTCCAATATCGATAAGTTTTCAACCTCAAGCATTATCACACGGCTGACTACGGATGTTACAAATGTGCAGAATGCCTATCAGATGCTGGTGCGCCTTGGAGTACGTGCACCTGTCATGATGATTTTCGCACTGATATTTTCTTTCCGGATCGATGCCAGCCTGTCTCTGATTTTCGTTCTGGTGATTCCGGTTCTTGGGGCCGGCCTGTGGCTGATCATATCCCATGTGCACCCTGTTTTCATGCGGGTGTTCCGGACATATGACAAGCTTAACAGCATTGTACAGGAGAATCTGCATGGGATCCGGGTAGTTAAATCCTATACCCGGGAGGAATTTGAGGAGAAAAAGTTCACCGGCGTATCCCGGTCCATTTATCAGGATTTTATCAGGGCTGAGAAGCGTTTGGCGTTTAACATGCCCCTGATGCAGGTATGTCTGTATACAAGTATGCTTTTGCTTTCGTGGTTCGGTGCGAAAGAGATCATTGCCAGCGGCAATAACGCTGTGACCGGGCTTTCTACCGGCGAGCTGACCAGCCTGATCACATACTCCCTGCAGATCCTTATGAGCTTAATGATGTTTTCCATGGTTCTGGTCATGATTACGATTTCCCGTGCATCGGCCCAGCGTATTGTGGAAATCATGGCAGAGGAAAGCGATTTAAAAGATCCGGCTGATCCGGTCCGCACCGTAAAGGACGGTTCCATCCGGTTTGAAAATGTTACATTTTCCTATTCTGCAAAAGCCGAGAAGCCGGTCCTTTCCGGAATTGATATTTCCATCAAATCAGGAGAAACTGTGGGAATTATCGGCGGAACAGGGACTTCCAAATCCAGCCTTGTCCAGCTGATCCCCCGGCTTTACGATGCGGCCGGCGGAAGGGTGGCGGTTGGCGGAGTCGATGTAAAAGCCTATGATCTGGAAGTACTCCGCAATCAGGTCGCCATGGTGCTTCAAAAGAATGTGCTGTTCTCCGGCACCATCAGGGAAAATCTGCGCTGGGGCAATGAGCATGCCACGGATGAAGAGATCAAAAAGGCATGCAGACTGGCTCAGGCCGAAGGGTTCATCCGGGAATTTCCGGATCAATATGATACCTACATAGAACAGGGAGGCTCCAATGTATCAGGCGGCCAGCGTCAGCGGCTCTGCATTGCCCGGGCGCTTCTAAAGCACCCTAAGATCCTGATTCTTGACGACTCCACCAGCGCGGTGGATACGGCAACTGACAGCCTGATCCGTCAGGCGTTCCGGGATGAGATCCCGGATACCACGAAAATCATTATTGCACAAAGGGTTTCATCCGTACAGGATGCAGATAAGATTATTGTGCTGGATGACGGGCGGATCAATGCTGTGGGAACCCATGACGAGCTGTTAAAAACCTGTGAAATTTATCGTGAAGTTTATGAATCCCAGACCAAAGGGGGTGTTCTCAGTGAGTAAGATGACAAATAAGGAGGTCCCCGAAAGGACGCCGGGCCATTTTAAGCCGGGTACAATAAAAAGACTCCTCTCCTATATGGCTCAGTACAGAATTCAGCTTATTGCCGTAATCATCGGCATTTTAATAAGCGCGGCCGCCGGTGCGGCATCCGCCTTGTTTTTACAGACGCTGATCGATCAATATATTATTCCCCTTGTAGGACAGGCTGCACCGGATTTTACAGATCTGTTCCGCATGATTTTAATTATGGGTGCGGTTTACTTAACCGGCGCACTTTCCACCCTGTTCTATAACTGGATCATGGTGTTCATTGAGCAGGGGACGCTTAAAAAGATCCGTGACGAGATGTTCACCCATATGCAGTCTCTGCCCATCCGGTATTTTGACACCCATTCCCATGGGGATGTCATGAGCCGCTATACCAATGATACCGATACCCTGCGCCAGGCGATTTCCCAAAGCCTGCCCCAGATGTTTTCTTCTGTGGTTTCTGTCATGGCAGCGTTTTTGTCCATGCTTTATTTAAGCGTTGGGCTGACAGTCATTGTTTCTGTTTTCACGGTCGTGCTTTTAAAGACGATCAAGGCTTTGGTGGGCAGGAGCAGGACTTACTTTATAAAACAGCAGGTAGTTCTTGGGGATGTCAACGGTTATATTGAAGAAATCATCAACGGACAGAAGGTGGTGAAGGTCTTCTGCCACGAGGAAAAGGCGAAAGAAGAATTTGACCGGAAAAATGATGAGTTGTGCTACAGCGCCACCCAGGCCAACAAATACGGAAATATCACCATGCCTGTGGTTGGAAATATGGGTTATATGCTCTATGTAATACTGGCGGTTGTCGGCGGTGCGGCCGGCATTGCGGGGATTCCGAACTTAAGCCTTACAGGGGTCGGCACCCTGTCCATCGGTACCATTGTTTCTTTCCTGACCCTGTCCCGAAGCTTTGTTAACCCGATCGGACAGATATCCATGCAGTTTAACATGGTTATTATGGCTCTTGCCGGCGCATCACGTATTTTTGATCTGATGGATGAGAGGAACGAGCAGGATGACGGATATGTTACACTTGTCAACGCCAGAATGGTAAACGGTGAAATTGAAGAATGTGAGGAACGGACGGATACATGGGCATGGAAGCATCCCCACAGCGACGGTACGGTTACTTACACCCTGTTGCAGGGAGATATCCGTTTCCTGGATGTAGATTTCGGGTATGAGGAAAATAAGACCGTTCTGCACAATATTACCCTTTATGCCGAACCGGGTCAGAAGGTGGCCTTTGTGGGTTCCACCGGAGCGGGAAAGACCACGATTACGAATCTGATCAACCGGTTTTATGATATCGCAGATGGCAGGATCCGGTATGACGGCATTAACATCAATAAGATCAAAAAGGCTGATTTACGCCGCTCTCTTGGCGTCGTTTTACAGGATGTCAATCTGTTCACCGGCACCGTAATGGATAATATACGCTATGGAAAACTGGATGCGACAGATGAAGAATGTATTGCGGCTGCAAAGCTGGCAAATGCGGACGGATTCATCCGAATGCTGCCGGATGGCTATCAGACCATGCTGGAAGGCGACGGCGGAGGTCTTTCCCAGGGACAGCGGCAGCTCATTTCCATTGCCCGTGCGGCTGTGGCGGATCCGCCGGTGATGATCTTAGATGAGGCTACCTCCTCCATTGATACCAGGACAGAGGCCATCGTACAGAAGGGAATGGATGCGCTGATGAATGGAAGAACGGTTTTTGTTATCGCTCACCGGCTTTCCACCGTTCAGAACTCCGATGTCATCATGGTACTGGAGCATGGACGTATTATCGAGCGGGGGAGACATGAACAGCTCATTGCGGAGAAGGGCAAATATTATCAGCTCTATACTGGAGCAGCCGAATTGGATTAGATACCGAAAAGCCTGCCGGGGACTTCAGGCAAGGCCGGTGCTGGAAGTGATTTCAGCACCGGCTTTTTAGATTATTTACTGTCTGTAAAAGATTGAACAAGTTATTGTAAAATATTGGTAAAAATCATATAGTTTTCTGAATACTGTCCGATATATATTTTAAACCGCTGTAATTTCAAGCGGCAGAGGAGCAAATTGGATATCGGAGGATAACGAAATATGAAAAGGCAATCCAAGGGAATAAAAAGAGAACTGGTATCGTTCACAATAGGGTGTATTATCTGCATTGTATTCGTACTGTCCACAGGCTCCATTTGTTTTACTTATGATACGACCCGGAAGTCATTGTCCAAGAGTTTAAAGGAAACTTCCGAGCTGGTCTCTGAAAAAATAACCCAGCAGCTTGAAGCGTATTCGATCATATCCGAGTCGATTGCGCTTTACATGAAAGGGAATGCGCAAAGGGAGGGCAATATCAGCATATTTTTAAGGATCTCATGTTCCCAGTACGGCCTCAATAACATCGATATCATTTCGTCCGACGGGCTTTCAGTTGTCAATGGGAAATCCTATGAGCAGGACAATGCATACCTGCAGGCAAAAAAAGGAACCCCTTTTTTGTCAGATCCAATCATTCACAAGGATTCTGCGTCCTTTGAATATGCATACCCATATGACGACTTAGTCATCATGATAGAATTTCCTTATTCTGTTTTTGAGACGATGATTTCGGATGCAAAGCTTGGAAATACCGGAAGCACCTACATACTGAACCGGGATGGCACGAAAGTAGCTCATGAAGATTTTTCCCTGGTATTATCGCAGCAAAATGATGCAGAGGCCGCAAAAACCAATCAAGCGGTGTATGGGGAAATAGCAAAGCTGGAAACTGCAATGGTCAACGGGGAAACCGGATTCGGGTTCTATCGGTGGAACGGAGAAAATAAGTTTGGTTCCTATACTCCGGTAAAAAACACCAATGGCTGGTCGGTAAATGTGACAGCATCCGAATCGGAATTTATGTCCGGCGTCATAACCTCCATGTTAAGCGCTGTTATTTTGGGACTTATCTCCCTGATCCTTGCAGTTTTCGCCATGCTCCGGATCACAGACCGGATAACAGGACCGATCGGGAAGGTGGTTGATTCCATTGATCAGTTATCTGCCGGAGATTTGAGCATTGAACTTTATATGGAGCGCCGTGATGAAATTGGAAGGATCGGGGAGAAGGTCCATGAAATGGCGGGAAAATACAGAGATATCATCTATGATATTTCCCGGTTCCTGCAGGAGATTTCCTATGGGAATCTTACGGTTCAGAGCAATTGTGAATATCCCGGTGAATTTAACGGCATACGCAGTTCTATGGAAATGATTGCTTCCCGCTTAAATGATACCATATTAAATATCCGTTCCTCCGCCGAGGAGGTCAATCGCGGTGCAGGGCAGGTTTCCGGTGCTTCCCAGGCCCTTGCCTCCGGAGCAGCCGTGCAGGCGGCAACGGTGGAGGAACTGAATGCTTCCATTGCGGATGTTTCCGATAAGGCGGTGAAAAATACGGATCGTGTGCGGAATGCTAAAGATTATGTAAATCAATCCGGGGTGAGGGTCAACGCAGGCAACCGGTATATGCAGAGCCTCAATTCAGCCATGGAAGAGGTAAGCTTATCTTCTGAAAAGATATCCGGCATCACAAAAATGATCGAGGATATTGCATTTCAGACCAATATTTTGGCTTTAAACGCTGCGGTGGAGGCTGCCCGTGCCGGGAGTGCGGGCCGGGGCTTTGCAGTTGTTGCGGGAGAAGTGCGGAATCTGTCGGCCAAATCCGCCGAGGCGGCAAAACAGACTGCAGAGCTGATCGGGCATACGGTAAAAGCGGTTTCAGAGGGAAAGAAACGGACGGATGAAACGGCAGTGATCTTAAAGGAGATTGCCGAAAAATCCATTCTTGTAGAACAGGTGATCGAGGAAATCGAATCGGCCTCTAAGGAACAGGCTCAGGCTATGGAGCAGGTCAGTAAAGGACTGTCAGAAGTATCGGCCGTGGTGCAATCCAATGCAGCAGCAGCGGAGGAGAGTTCGGCTTCCAGTGAAGAATTGGCGGCACAGGCCCGGACCTTAAGGCAGGAAGTTGCAAAATTCAAATTGCCTGAAGAATAAAAGCCTGTCCCTGGGTGGGAAGGCTTTTTTAAGTTATGCTTCTGTTTTCCAAAATCCATGAAGATTGCAGTAAGCGAAAGCAGCTTTTGGAGAATCGCCTTTCTCCAGCGTAAAGCGGGCCACTGGTTCGCATTCCGGGCTTAAGCTCACTCTCATGATGCCGCCGGCCTTTGTATGGAGGCAGACCCAGGTAATGCTGTGGTCTCCGGTCATGGGATGGAACACGCTGCCCACCGTTACGGTCACATGGTTTCCTTCTGTTTCAATGACCGGGACATGCTTTTCTGCGGCCCCGTCCGCAGTATTGGGTTCCAATATTTCAAAAGGCTTCAAGCTGTCCGGAAGTGCTGCATTCGGCGTTCCGGAGATGGCTTCCAGAATGATATTATGGTTTTTGTCGGTTAAAAATACAGGTTCGTTATTCATGAGGATCCTCCAATCATAAATTCTTCTTTTTTGCGTCATACTAATAGAAAAAAGAAATGGGGTATTATTATGAGCGCTGATGCGGAACTGCTTAATTTCATTTATCAGAATTCCCAGATGGGAGTAGAAACATTACACCAACTTTTGCCAATGACAGATAATGAGTCATTTAAAAAGCATTTAAAATCACAGGTTAATGAATATAAGCAGATACAGGAAGAGGCAAGAAAGCTGCTTAACCAGTATGGATATAAGGAGAAGGAAATCGGAAATTTTGAAAAAATCATGTCGTATCTGATGATCGATATGAAAACATTTGTGGACAAATCAGCCTCTCATATGGCTGAAATGCTGATATTGGGGAGCACCCGGGGAGTCATTGACTGCATAAAACGGCTGAAACAGTATGAAGAGGAGGCGGATAAGGATATTCTGTCTTTGATGAACCGTCTTTTAAAATTTGAGGAGTATAATCTGGAACGGTTGAAGAGCGCGCTTTAACGGCGTATAATGTCTCTATTAAGAAGAGACGGGAGTGGAAATAGGATGATACTCAGTGTCAGCAGACGGACTGATATTCCGCAGTTTTATTCAGATTGGTTTTTTAACAGGTTAAAGGAGGGGTACCTTTATGTAAAAAATCCTATGAACAGCCACCAGATCAGCAGGATCGATCTTTCGCCGGAGCAGGTGGAGCTCATCGTATTCTGGACGAAAAACCCGGAACCCATGCTGGAGCGGATCCATGAGCTGGGGGATATTCCCTGCTATATTCAATTCACGCTGACCGGATATGGCAGGGATATTGAGCCCGGGCTGCCGGATAAAAGACATATGACCGACGTTTTCCGGAAAACGACAGAATTGGTGGGAAAGGACCGTATGGTCTGGCGGTATGATCCCATATTCTTAAATGACCGCTATCGGGAAGAATATCATTTTCATGCCTTTGAGGAGATCGCCAAGGGCGTATGCGGTTCAGCGGAAAAGGTTGTGATCAGCTTTCTGGATCAGTACGGCAAAACCGTGCGTAATATGAGAGGGATCTCGGTAGAAGAATTGGATGAAGAGAGGATGTTAAAGCTGAGCGGAAGACTGGCGGCTGTTGCAGGGACTTACGGTCTTAAGATAGAAGCATGTGCGGAGAAAGGATAAAAACCAGAGAATGGAATGCGGCTGCTTAGAAAGCGTTGAGGTGGGGACCTATGACACCTGTTTGTCCGGGTGCAGGTATTGTTATGCCAATGACAGCCTGGCCGCAGTGGAGAGGAAGAACGCATTGTATGAGGTACATAGCCCTCTGCTTTGCGGAGGGCTGGAAGAAGGAGACAGGATCACGGAACGGAAAGGAAAGTCCATTCGGGAGAAGCAGGCTTTCAGTTAGGAGCTCTTTGACAGGAGTTTTTTGTACGTCATATCTACAAGGGCTGCGCCTAAGGGTGCCGTTATCAATATGGACAGGACCGCCACCGTTAACACGATATTTCCGCATGCAAGCCCCATGGATAAAGGGAGGCCGCCGATGGCTGCCTGTACCGTGGCTTTTGGGATATAGGCAATCGCTGTAAATATCCGTTCGTTCTTATTAAGAGGTGTTCGAACCAGACATACAAAAACGCCGAGGATCCGAAAAGCCAGGACACAAAATATGAGTGCGATGGCCATAAGTCCTGCATGGATTGCATAGCTGATATTTACTGTGGCGCCTACCAGAACAAACAATAATACTTCAGCGCCGACCCACAATTTCGAGAATTTAACGGATAAGCGCCTGGAAACCTCATATTTTCTTTGGCGCAGGGTGGCGCCTAAAGCCATGACTGCAAGAAGACCTGAAAAACCGATGACTCCTTTCAGGCTATGCTCCACTGTAACAAGCAGGAAGGAAACGGACAAAATGAAGATTACCTTACTGCTGTCACGAATGTGCGCCCTGGTAAAGAAAACGGACATCAATACCCCCATAAGGATTCCGCCGGTGAGCCCAAAAAGGATAGAGGTGGGGATGGTTATAAAGCTCAGCGGGCTGATGGTACCGCCCCCGGCAAGTCCTGTGAAGGCCGTAAACAGCACAATCACAAATACATCGTCAACAGAAGCTCCCGCCATGATGATCTGCGGGATGCTTTTTTCTGTTCCGTAACCGTTTTCTATGAGCTTTAGCATTCGGGGAACAATAACAGCAGGAGAAACAGCAGCCACTACCGTACCCATGATCGCGGCTTCCAAGTGTGTGATGCCCAGGAATGCGGGAGCAAATAATAACATTCCTGCGATTTCAAAGCATGCGGGTACGAAACACATCAGGATAGCCGGACGGCCCACCTTCTTTAAATCCCTGACATCCAGATTGAGGCCTGCCCGGGTAAGAATGATGATCAATGCGATCTGGCGCAATTCCGTTGATATGTTTAATATGGTGCTGTCCAGCAGGTTAAAAGCGTAAGGCCCCAGTATGATTCCCGTCATAATCATACCAAGGAGGCTTGGCAGCCTTAATTTCTCAAAAATTTTTCCGAGTGCCATTCCGCATAGGAATACAAGTGCAAGTGATAATAACATATGTTTTTCTCCAATCTACGCATACGATCAAAAAAGCTGATGCATCTGCGATTCTATCATCACAGAAGTCATCAGCTTTATAAGCGGTTCAGGGTCTGACCCAAGGGAGAACTTCATTCCCTTAATTCGGTATTATAATACTTTTTAACAGTTTTGACAATAGTAAATATAGGATATGGGAATTTCGTTTCAATTATACTTCAGCAACTACCCTGCAGGGTATTCCTGAAAATCCATCAAAATTAACCGGGAAATTATACACTTTAAATGGTTTGTTATCCGCTTTTTCTAACAGTAATTCCAGATTATTCAGATTCTCAATGATAAAAACTCCCCTGTCGGCACAGTACTGATCGATACGCGGATGATCCTTGGGCCCTTTGACACCTCCCATATCCACACCGATATAGCTTATCTTTTTGCTAAGCAGATAATCGATCAGTTCATCTGATAATTCAGTATAATTTGAAAAGTACTCTTTTGTTCCATAACCAAATCGTTTCAAAATTCCCGTGTGAAATATTACAAAATCCTTCTCTTTCACCGAAGTCAGATCAAGGTCTTCTGTTTTTACTTCACTGGCTTTTATATGGCTTATATCATATATCCTGCCTTGAGTTATGATATTATCTACGGAATATTCCCTGCCCATAACATCGAAATGTGTACCTACATGTCCGGTCTTATCAATATCCGATGCGATCTCTTTGGTAGCCAATCCTAATGCTTCCAGCAATTTTTTATCCACTTTGTAACTTAAATCAATCTTCAATTTTTTATACCTCCTAAAAAATATTTGTTTTCCCGGGAAACAATATTAATATAACTCATTATTGTTTCTTTGTAAACTATTTTTTGAAATATATTGACAGATTCTTTATAAGCAGTATAATATAATTGTTTCTTAAGAAATTATGATAGAAGGAGTCAGGTACTGTGAGCAACGAATGCGGGAAATTAGAAATTGATTTATTGTTAAATAAGATGACGAATTTATTTGATGCCATAAATGGCAGTATTCAGGACCATAAAAAATCTCTAAATGAAATGATGACAGAAAACGGATATAACAATAAAGAAATTAAGAACCTTTTACTTTCAGAAATTCATGTCATTGACTGTATCGGTAAGAACCGTCCATGCAATACGACCTTTATTTCAAAACAATTGAATATGACAAAAGGAGCCATATCTAAAATAACAGTGAAGCTGCTGGAGAAAGGGTTGATAGAGGTAAACCGTTTGGAAAACAATAAGAAAGAACGATATTATACCTTGACCGTATCCGGGAAAGAAATTTTTAATATTCATGGGAAGCTCCATGAAATTGAAAATAAAAAATTGGCGGATCTGCTTTGTCAATATAATAAAAAAGAATTAAATACCATAAATAATTTCATAGATGATTTATTAAACGAATGGCTTTAAGAAAAAGAATAAGGGTGGAGATCATGAATTTTTTGACATAATTTAGAAAACTTCTTGAGTTTCCGCAAACTGTAATTAATAAATCAATATATATTTCTAAAGTACCACTCTGCCAATTTTTGAAAGAATCATGATGGGCAGTCACAGAATTAGAAGCACTTTAACAAGCCCCGCCGGAACCGGACTTTGGGAGAAATATATAACAAAGCGGATGAAATCAGGATTTGTGGATAAATCTGCAGAAACTCAAGTTTTATTTTATAAATATAAGAGGACAACTTTCATATGGTTTAACATTTCTCTGCATAATAGGATGGATACCATTTTTGAAACCAATTGGTGAAAATACCCAAAAATGCAGGCAGAATGGAGTTAACAATACCTAAGAGCATGGCGGGCCTGTTCTGCATGAAAAAGTAGGTCCATATGGGAGTGATAAGATAAAGGAAGCCCCAACACGCGGTTAATATCCGGTTGGTTCTCATAAAGAGAAGGTTTTTAAGGGCTTTTTCTGCTCCGTATCCATACATGGAGTAGTATGCGGTCAGCGGTATCTTTAAAAAAACGGTAACGCTCCACATGATTCCAAAAAGCAGGTAGGAAGCCGGTAAAAGTATGGAAACAGGAAAGCCAAATACTGCGAGTAAACCGATGCATGATGCCGTTAATCCGGAAATGCATTCAAAAATGGTTGCTTTGTATTTAAAAAATGAGAAAGGCAGGATCGCGCCTGCAGCAATTCCCAGAACTCCTCCAATGCCTGGATTGACAGCCATGAAAAACCATATGGGAAACCAGGGAAACAGCATAAGAGCCATATTGGTTCTCTTTTCAGGAATCGGGTTACCGGCTGCTTTTTTTGCATTCACCCCCGGTCCGAAAAAATCATTCCAGTGAATCATTAAGTTTAAGTCACCTTCCACCCGGTATTTGTGCTCCATCATGGCGGCTTGGCCGTCCAATTCTCCCTTTGCAATACTCATCCATATAGAAAGAGGTGTTTCTATTTTAGTGGTGGGAGGCAAAAAGTTTTCTGATAAAAGTTTATGACCGTTTTTACCTAGCATGATCTGGTATGTCTTACCGACATCGATGTAGTGCATTTCCAGGACTTTATCTGTTCCATCCCAGGCAGCCGGATTATAGAAAGCGGCCATCTGCTTTGTAAAAGACAGGGAGCTGTCATGAGCCTGGTCAGAACGGTACGGGGACTCAGCTTCCGCCTCCCAGCTTGCGTTTGCCATTTGTTCAAAAACATCTCTCGAATACAAAAGTTCATTTAGTGTTTCTTTGGTCACGGCAGTAATTCCGCTGGATGCAAACTCTGCTCCTGCGGTTTTGACGTTCTGAAGATATTTTTCGGTACGGCTGCGCAATTCCGGTACACCAAAAAGTTCCCCTTGTCCGCAATAAAGGGTTTCGTAATTTCCCTTACCCAGGTAATGATCGAACTGAAGGTTAACGGAATCATAATTGCCCTTTGGAGTATAGAACCCACAGGTGGAAATTAAGACATAACGTTTGCCTGTCATATCGTATCTGGGAGGATGGGAACCGCTGTCTGAGCCGTTCTTGGCTCCCTTTTCCATGAACGGCAGATTCATGGGCAGCTGGCGGTCAATGACTGCTTTTAGCTGTGAGGGCAAACCATAATAATAAAGAGGAAAGTTCCAGATTATGATGTCAGAAGCCAGCATTTTTTCAATAACAGAAGCCATATCGTCATGGATACAGCATTTGCCGGGGGTTTTGCTCCAGCAATGAAAGCAGCCGACGCATGGCTTGATATTCATATTAGAAACAGTCAGAACATCAATATCCAGTGCGGTGCGTTCCGCCATACCCTCTAAGAATGCGTTAGTCAGCTGTATAGTATTGCTTTTTTCCCCTTTGGGACTTCCGTTTAGTACGAGCACGTTCATTCGAATTCCTCCAATTTTTTTATACACCGGTCTGCCCAGTCTATGCACATCTGGATATAACTGTAACCGAAATCTGCGGTAAAATTCCAGTAGACCTTTTCATAAGGTTTAACAAGCTTGCCATAATGGTCAATGCTGGTGGGAATATCATTCATTTCAATGAGATATTTTTTGCAGTCATCGGAAAAGCTTTTTAACATGGCAATGCATTGATCCGGCGGTTTGCAGCCTGAAAAAAACACCTTCATTAAAAATGCGTTCTTGATCCCCTTGGAAAATTCATGGTTTTCACTTGAAAGCCAGCGTAAGAATTCATTTTTTCCGCTCTCAGTGATGGAGTAGAGCTTTTTGTTTGGCTTTTCCGTTTGAACGATGATTTCACAGGTGACAAACTGTTTTTGTTCCAGCTTATTCAGTTCATGATAAATATGACTGGTCTGTGCATACCAAAAAAATTTAACGGATGATCCGAACGCTTTGGCCAAATCATAACCGGTCATGCTTCCATAGGAGAGAAATCCTAATATGCTATGGGAAAGTGACATGTCTGTGCCTCCAGATTATATTATAAAATTATAATATTATAAAATTATAATAGTGTCAATAAAGAAGTATTTTAGGATCATGAATTTTTTGACATAATTTAGAAAACTTAGCTTGACAAGACAGGAGAAATCCTGTAGAATTATTCATGTTGTAATTGATTGTGCCCAGATAGCTCAGTTGGTAGAGCAGAGGACTGAAAATCCTCGTGTCGCTGGTTCGATTCCGGCTTTGGGCATTGTGCTTTTTAGAGCACTTTTGAAATGCTTTTTGAGTTCTGCGCGGGTGTAGTTCAATGGTAGAACACCAGCCTTCCAAGCTGGATACGTGGGTTCGATTCCCATCACCCGCTTCAAGTTATAAGCTACATTTTTGTTGGTAATAAGCCAATGAGAATGTAGCTTTTTTCATGTGATAGAAAAGTTCTCGTGTAAAAAGGTTTATGTAAATTTGATGCTCTGCAAAAGCAGAGCATCAAAAACAGACGATGGGCTGGACTAAAATATAAAAAAACCATCATTTTCATCATCTTCGCTAAATACATTTTCGTGAAGAAAATAATCCATATCAAGAAGGACTTCATCCTTCATGCGCAGGATTTCGGCAGCGGTCATTCCGTCCGGAGGATTTTTCGCATATTCTATGCGAAGTTTCGCTGCAAGTTCTTTGTTAGTAATAGTGCCCACCTCCAATTAAAATTAAGATACTTTGATTTTAGAATGGGAGGAGTGTACTGTATAGTTTTTTTGTGCAGGTGACCTGCCTTTGTATTTCCTCATGGCCCTTTCGTATAGTTCCTGCAGAGAGACTGGTTTGTGGTTGTAACAGACTTCCATTACCTCCATGATGCACCCGCAACAGGGGCATTTTAAAGGATCATAACCAAAAGAAGAGAGGATTAAAGGATGCGATAAAGTTTTTTGTCCTGCTCTTTATGCCGGGCATAAAGTCCGTAATAGCGGATCATTTTAAACTGTCTTTCCGGGATGTGCTGGATCAGTCTGGAAATAAATTCTATAACAGGAATCAATTCAGTGACAAGTGCGTTGTCTTCATGCCTGTTATAGTGAAACGTAACGGTGTCGCCATCATAAGAGTCAATGCGGGAGGAGGCAATGACAGGGCGTCCAGGGTATCGGCCAACATATTTAAGGACTATGTCAGGTTCACAGTCTTTGGATTCGGCATAGACATAAAAACCATCCTTATGATTGTTATAAATGGAAGCTTTCATCTGCTTAAAAGAATCGCCAAGCCGGGAGTGAAGTAAGTTAAGAAGGGAAATACGGAAGGCAAACCGCAGGAAAACAAAGGGAAAGTAAGTAACCCTGCGCCATTGAAGGGAAGAACCAACGCCGCCTTCGGAGATAAGACAATGAATATGAGGATTCCATTTCAAGTCGCGGCCGAAGGTATGAAGAACACAGATAAAACCGGGAATCAGGGACTCGGATTTATTAATGTTGTGGAACATGCGAAGAACAACACTACGAACAGCAGAAAAAAGGGAGTGCAAAAGAGTCCTGTCATCAAGGAAATAGTGTCGGAGTTCTTCCGGAATGGTAAAGACACAATGCCGGTGTGTACAGTAAATGAGCTTAGAAGCCATGGAAGTAGAGCGCTCGATGGAATATTTGTTGCCGCAGGTGGGGCAGAAACGGCTGTGGCAGCGAAAGGGACGAAACTTAAGAAAGCGGCAGCCAGGACAGGCATACATGGTGCCGCCAAAAGAAGGATCGCCGCAGCTTAACATTTTATCCACATTCTCAATGACAGAGTCGCGGGGATGCTGAGTATAAATCATCTCTTCATAATGGTCACTAAAAATATTTTGCAAAAGGTTCATAAGACTATTATAAGAGAAGAAGTCAGAGAAAGGAATCCCCTAATTCCCCTCAAGATTGAGGGGCCAGGGGAGCTGAAGTGCCGAAGGCACTTTCTTGTATAATAGGAAATTCCTCACGAATTATGGTTTATGTAAACAAATAGCCCTGCAAAAGCAGGGCATAGGTAACAGACGATGTTGAGTTAGAAGATATAAAACCCTTCTTCAAATTCATCATCATCAAGGTCATCATCCTCAATAAGGAAATAATGCATGTCAAGCAAGTCAGAATCGGTCATACCTTTTACCAGCTTGGCAGTCATGCCTTCCGGAGGATTTTTGATATATTTTTGTCTGAGTTCCTCTAATTGTTTTGGATCCATTGAAGCGCCTCCCATCTTTGAATACTTCCAGTATGAAACAGATGGGATAGAAAATCAAGCAGATTTTCCACTAGAGCGGCAGCGGTATTTTGCCAAAGCCCTTTCATAAAGTTTAATCAGAGGGACTCGTTTGTGGTTAAGG
>NZ_LT732526.1:3110012-3299802 GCF_900155545.1 Clostridium sp. Marseille-P2415 | reverse complement strand
TTTCATTTAGAAGGGCGGTTTGGAAAGCCATTCTTAAGTAAGTGTAGTTGAAATGCTTCACAACGCGCCAAAAGCCATCGTCAGAGAATCCACCTTCCGTAAGAAGGCAGTGGATATGGGGATTCCGCTCAAGAGGCCGGCCGAAGGTGTGGAGGACACAGATGAAACCGGGAACAAAGTTTCTGCTTTTATTCAACGAGTAGAACATTCGGAGAATGACACTGCGTACCGCTTGGAAAAGACAATCCAGCAGGGGCCGTTCTTCGAGGAAGAAGGGGCGGAGATCCTCATCAATGGTAAAAACACAGTGTCGGTGGGTGCAGCGGATGAGCTTAAAGGACATTTTGGTTGAGCGGTCAATACAATATCGGTTCCCTCAGGTAGGGCAAAACTTGGAGTGGCAGCGGAACGGAACAAACTTAATCTCACCACAAAAAGGGCATCCGTACATGGCANAGATAACGGCTGATATATTTCACTACGGTATCAGGATCGCAGAGACTGGGCTTTGCATAAACGTAGAATCCATTTTTGTTTTTGTGGTAAATGGCAGCCTTGGTTTTTTTGAAAGAGGGACCGATGCGTTTTTCCATTTCATTTAGAAGGGCGGTTTGGAAAGCCATTCTTAAGTAAGTGTAGTTGAAATGCTTCACAACGCGCCAAAAGCCATCGTCAGAGAATCCGCCTTCCGTAAGAAGGCAGTGGATATGGGGATTCCANGATAAGAGAAAAAGTGTGCGCCACCGATTAAAGTCTAACAGGATTTTGTGCTTTGATTTTGGCACGGCTTTACAAAGCCGTCTGTCTGCCTCACGGTGCCTTGCATAAAGACCATAATATCGGGTCATTTTGAAATGTTTTTCTGGTATGTGCTGGATGAGAAGTTTCATGAAGTCCAACACGGGAATCGTTTTCACAACATAAGAGTTATCCTCGTGCTTGTTGTAATGGAAGGTCACGTTTGTGCCATCGTAGGAATCAATCCTGGAAGTGGCAATGACAGGGCGGCCGAGATAACGGCTGATATATTTCACTACGGTATCAGGATCGCAGAGACTGGGCTTTGCATAAACGTAGAATCCATTTTTGTTTTTGTGGTAAATGGCAGCCTTGGTTTTTTTGAAAGAGGGACCGATGCGTTTTTCCATTTCATTTAGAAGGGCGGTTTGGAAAGCCATTCTTAAGTAAGTGTAGTTGAAATGCTTCACAACGCGCCAAAAGCCATCGTCAGAGAATCCGCCTTCCGTAAGAAGGCAGTGGATATGGGGATTCCACTCAAGAGGCCGGCCGAAGGTGTGGAGGACACAGATGAAACCGGGAACAAAGTTTCTGCTTTTATTCAACGAGTAGAACATTCGGAGAATGACACTGCGTACCGCTTGGAAAAGACAATCCAGCAGGGGCCGTTCTTCGAGGAAGAAGGGGCGGAGATCCTCATCAATGGTAAAAACACAGTGTCGGTGGGTGCAGCGGATGAGCTTAAAGGACATTTTGGTTGAGCGGTCAATACAATATCGGTTCCCGCAGGTAGGGCAAAACTTGGAGTGGCAGCGGAACGGAACAAACTTAAGCTCACCACAAAAAGGGCATCCGTACATGGCACCGCCGAAAGAGGGATCCCCACAGTGAATCATTTTTTCAACATTCTCTATGACAACGTCACGAGGATGAAGAATATATAGCATTTCTTCATAATGGTCAATAAAAATCTTTTGCAGGACATTCATAAGACCATTATAAAGAAAAAGTCGCAAAAAAGGAATCCCCTAATTCCCCTCATGAATGAGGGGCTAGGGGAGTTGAGGTGCCGAAGGCACTTTCTTGTATCTAAAATAGTAATTGAAGTTTGCAGTACCCAAGCGGGTGCTGCATTTTTGTGTCAAGGAGGTTTTGAAGTGAATAAACAGATTACGACTATTACTGCAAAAAATAATCACATAGATAAAAAGTTAAAGGTTGCTGCTTACTGCTGTGTCAGCACCGAGCATGAGGAGCAAAGACAGAGTTTAAAATCGCAAGTAGCTTACTACACGCAAAAAATCTGCAATAACCCGGATTGGAATTTTGCTGGTATTTACGCTGAACAGGAATCAGGTACAAGAGTGGATAACAGAGAGGAAATTCAGCGATTAATGAATGATTGCAGAAAAGGAAAAGTAGATTTGATTTTAATGAAATCCCTTAGCCGTTTTGGGCGTAATACGCTGGATGTCCTGCTTATGCTTGATGAATTATCAAAATTAAATGTAGTTGTCTACTTTGAAACTGAGAACATTTGGTCTAATGATCCTCGGGTGAAAAAGTATATTACTATGGCAGCTGCGGCTTATCAGGAAGAAAGCAGACAGAAAAGCGAAGCAATCAAATGGGGTATTCGACAGAGCAGTCACCATGGACATATAAAGCTAAATCACTCACAGTTTTTAGGCTATGGCAGAGATGATAATGGAAACTCAAGAAACATCTTGAAGATCACGGTATCAAGACTGTCACTGGCAAGGAGCAATGGAGTACATCAACCATTGACCGAATTCTATCCAACGAAAAATATATTGGCCGCAATGTTACTCCAAAAACTCATACTCCAGATTTCCTCACAGGTAAACAAGAAGAAAACCAAGGACAGATTGATACGATTATCATTAAGAATTCTCACCAAGCGATTATTAGCCAAGAGATGTTTGAGACAGTACAGAATTTAAAAGGAAATATTAAATACGAAGATAGCAAGACATAAAAAGCATAATGGACGAGAGTATTTGTGCGCAACCGCACCTGAAATAGTTACTATATTTATGTGTAGCATTATCGTTCGACATGCCTGTTGATACCTTTGAAATTATAAAGAGAAAAAAACTCTCATAATCTCCAAAAATAGTTGTATAATATAATAGTAAGTGGTAATATAATAGTTATTAGAGATATTTTCTCTCAAATTTGAAAAGAGGTGTTTTTATGCTTATTAGATTTTCGGTGGAAAATTTTTTATCTTACAATAAAAAACAAACTTTTTCTATGATTGCAGGACGCACTCAAAACCATCTTGATCATATATTTAAAATTGAAGATGTTAGCTTGCTTAAATTGAGTGCTATTTATGGTGCAAACGCCTCTGGAAAAAGTAAAATTTTTGAAGCAATGAAATTTGCTTCCCATGTGGCAAAATCAAATCTTCCCCTAGACTCAAAAGATATGTTTTGCAAACAAGCAAAGGAAAATGAGATGCAGCCGTCATTATTTGAATTTGAGTTCTATACAAATGGCTCGTTTTATGCTTATGGATTTTCTGCAATATTATCTCAACAAACAGTTACTGCAGAATGGCTTTACAAATTATATCCTAGTAAAGATAAACAAGAGTATATTTTCGAAAGGGAGTTTGACAATATACAAAGTTCATACAATTTGAATTTAAACAAAAGTTTCCTTAACTTATCAGATGAGGAAATCCACTTTTTAAATATATCAAATGATTTTATGGATGATAGGCGTATTTTGCTTCTTAATACAGTGAATAAAAGCAAAAAGGCAACTAACAGCAAGAATTTAATTAGTTTTGTTGATGTATACAAATACTTCACTTCAAATCTTGATTTTATTATGCCTGACACTGTAATTCAAAGTTTTGAATGCTATGAAAACAGCGAAGATAATTTTCAGTCATTTGTTGATGCTGTACGTAGTTTTGATACCGGGATCATTGACATAAAGAACGAGCACATTGATATTTCGGAGTTGGAAACTAAGTTACCTAGCGGAGTATATAAAGCAATTGCCAAGGCTCTAGATGAAAATCAAAACAATTCATTAATTAAAGGGTTTGCTATTATTCATTCTGGACCCACGGGTTGGTATAGAATTGAACAAAAGACAAAAGAAGAATCATTAAAAGTAACTACAATAATTCTACATCATAAAAATAGTGTATATGATTTTGCTTTCTCCGAAGAATCAGATGGTACTCAAAAAATATTCGATTTATTGAGAATTGTTATGCAAAATAAAGAAGGGGGAGTTTACATTGTTGATGAATTAGAAAGAAGTTTACACCCCAAGGTAACAGAACGGTTATTACAGTTGTTTGTAGAATTAACTAAAGGTAAAAGCACACAACTTATTTTTACAACGCATGAATCTTCAATAATGTCACAGGATGTCTTCCGGCGTGACGAGATATGGTTTGTTGAAAAAAATGAAGATAATGCTTCGATAATTNCCACAGTGAATCATTTTTTCAACATTCTCTATGACAACGTCACGAGGATGAAGAATATATAGCATTTCTTCATAATGGTCAATAAAAATCTTTTGCAGGACATTCATAAGACCATTATAAAGAAAAAGTCGCAAAAAAGGAATCCCCTAATTCCCCTCATGAATGAGGGGCTAGGGGAGTTGAGGTGCCGAAGGCACTTTCTTGTATCTAAAATAGTAATTGAAGTTTGCAGTACCCAAGCGGGTGCTGCATTTTTGTGTCAAGGAGGTTTTGAAGTGAATAAACAGATTACGACTATTACTGCAAAAAATAATCACATAGATAAAAAGTTAAAGGTTGCTGCTTACTGCTGTGTCAGCACCGAGCATGAGGAGCAAAGACAGAGTTTAAAATCGCAAGTAGCTTACTACACGCAAAAAATCTGCAATAACCCGGATTGGAATTTTGCTGGTATTTACGCTGAACAGGAATCAGGTACAAGAGTGGATAACAGAGAGGAAATTCAGCGATTAATGAATGATTGCAGAAAAGGAAAAGTAGATTTGATTTTAATGAAATCCCTTAGCCGTTTTGGGCGTAATACGCTGGATGTCCTGCTTATGCTTGATGAATTATCAAAATTAAATGTAGTTGTCTACTTTGAAACTGAGAACATTTGGTCTAATGATCCTCGGGTGAAAAAGTATATTACTATGGCAGCTGCGGCTTATCAGGAAGAAAGCAGACAGAAAAGCGAAGCAATCAAATGGGGTATTCGACAGAGCAGTCACCATGGACATATAAAGCTAAATCACTCACAGTTTTTAGGCTATGGCAGAGATGATAATGGAAACTCAAGAAACATCTTGAAGATCACGGTATCAAGACTGTCACTGGCAAGGAGCAATGGAGTACATCAACCATTGACCGAATTCTATCCAACGAAAAATATATTGGCCGCAATGTTACTCCAAAAACTCATACTCCAGATTTCCTCACAGGTAAACAAGAAGAAAACCAAGGACAGATTGATACGATTATCATTAAGAATTCTCACCAAGCGATTATTAGCCAAGAGATGTTTGAGACAGTACAGAATTTAAAAGGAAATATTAAATACGAAGATAGCAAGACATAAAAAGCATAATGGACGAGAGTATTTGTGCGCAACCGCACCTGAAATAGTTACTATATTTATGTGTAGCATTATCGTTCGACATGCCTGTTGATACCTTTGAAATTATAAAGAGAAAAAAACTCTCATAATCTCCAAAAATAGTTGTATAATATAATAGTAAGTGGTAATATAATAGTTATTAGAGATATTTTCTCTCAAATTTGAAAAGAGGTGTTTTTATGCTTATTAGATTTTCGGTGGAAAATTTTTTATCTTACAATAAAAAACAAACTTTTTCTATGATTGCAGGACGCACTCAAAACCATCTTGATCATATATTTAAAATTGAAGATGTTAGCTTGCTTAAATTGAGTGCTATTTATGGTGCAAACGCCTCTGGAAAAAGTAAAATTTTTGAAGCAATGAAATTTGCTTCCCATGTGGCAAAATCAAATCTTCCCCTAGACTCAAAAGATATGTTTTGCAAACAAGCAAAGGAAAATGAGATGCAGCCGTCATTATTTGAATTTGAGTTCTATACAAATGGCTCGTTTTATGCTTATGGATTTTCTGCAATATTATCTCAACAAACAGTTACTGCAGAATGGCTTTACAAATTATATCCTAGTAAAGATAAACAAGAGTATATTTTCGAAAGGGAGTTTGACAATATACAAAGTTCATACAATTTGAATTTAAACAAAAGTTTCCTTAACTTATCAGATGAGGAAATCCACTTTTTAAATATATCAAATGATTTTATGGATGATAGGCGTATTTTGCTTCTTAATACAGTGAATAAAAGCAAAAAGGCAACTAACAGCAAGAATTTAATTAGTTTTGTTGATGTATACAAATACTTCACTTCAAATCTTGATTTTATTATGCCTGACACTGTAATTCAAAGTTTTGAATGCTATGAAAACAGCGAAGATAATTTTCAGTCATTTGTTGATGCTGTACGTAGTTTTGATACCGGGATCATTGACATAAAGAACGAGCACATTGATATTTCGGAGTTGGAAACTAAGTTACCTAGCGGAGTATATAAAGCAATTGCCAAGGCTCTAGATGAAAATCAAAACAATTCATTAATTAAAGGGTTTGCTATTATTCATTCTGGACCCACGGGTTGGTATAGAATTGAACAAAAGACAAAAGAAGAATCATTAAAAGTAACTACAATAATTCTACATCATAAAAATAGTGTATATGATTTTGCTTTCTCCGAAGAATCAGATGGTACTCAAAAAATATTCGATTTATTGAGAATTGTTATGCAAAATAAAGAAGGGGGAGTTTACATTGTTGATGAATTAGAAAGAAGTTTACACCCCAAGGTAACAGAACGGTTATTACAGTTGTTTGTAGAATTAACTAAAGGTAAAAGCACACAACTTATTTTTACAACGCATGAATCTTCAATAATGTCACAGGATGTCTTCCGGCGTGACGAGATATGGTTTGTTGAAAAAAATGAAGATAATGCTTCGATAATTTATTCGCTTGATAAATTTAGCGAACGGTATGATCGCAAAATTGACAAAGCTTATTTAGATGGGCGGTATGGTGCATTGCCCATCTTCACACAAACCGAATGTAAAGGCGGTGATCAGTGATGCCGCTTAGAGAATATCGCCCTCTTACTAGAGAGGTTGACATTGGTCTACCGGGTGAGTTTAGGATTGCATACTATATTGTGTGTGAAGGACAAAACACAGAATGGACATATTTTACATGGATATGTAATTCCAAAAGACAGCTAGGCATACACAATGCAATCAATATTGTCCCGTTGGAAAAGACAGGGGAGCATCAAGGGTGGAGCAATCCTAAAAAGCTTTTTGGACTTGCCGAGCAAAAACGGAAAGAGCTTAAAGAAACTGAAAATTCAACCTATACTGAAGACGACAAATTTGTAATTGTATTTGATCTGGATATTTATAACGGTACAGAAAGTGCTGATTTTATTGAACTACTGACAAATGTAAAGCAAGATGAAATTATGGTGACAACAAATCCGTGTTTTGATATGTGGTTGTTATTACATGCTCCAAACGCTTATAATAATTACATTCTTGGAGATGAAAAACAAATATTACAAAATAGTAAGGTGAGCCTCAAACACACTTATACCAGTAAGAAAGCATCAAAAATATTGGGGTTTAATACAAAGGGCAACTTCACGTGTCAACCGCTACTAAACACTGTGGATGATGCAATAGAAGAAGAAAAGAAAATCTGCGAGGATGTAAGTGTTATGCTCAATCAGATAGGCTGTAACATGGGTACTTTCATAACAGAATTACGTAAAAAGCAATTTGAATAGTAAAAACATAAGGAGTCATAGTCACCGAACTCGTCATTCAACTGGGTTTGGAGATAATCCACATTTGGACTCAGCTTTTTCAAAATTTTTTATGATTTATTTAAATCCTGCATCTATTTTGACCTAATGACACACAGGATCGGGTCAAAATAGATGCAGAGCTGAAAAAGCCAGTGTTTATGAGGCCTGACGAGGGTTTTGAATGAAAGGTTCAAGGCCCTCGTTTTTTATAGATGCACCCTGCTTTTTTAGAAAAAAGCGGGGTGTTTCTATTTTTTTAGGCTAGAAGCAGTCCGGCAGACAACTAAATCAAGCCAATACCTTATTACGATACCGGGCTGAGTAGCTATTGTGTTTTTGGGAAAGCGGTCAGTGCCTAAAGAACTTCCACTATCTCTTCTCGCTTAAGGCACTTACCCCTATTTGACGATTTAATGGATGATTTGAAAAAGAAGTCCGAGGAAGAAGGTACAAGCAATTTTAAAGTATCCATGCGCTCTAATCACAGCTTCTTTAATTTAGAATTTCAAAAAGGGAAAGAACCGAAAGTCACCACAATTAAGTTAAAACACGGAAAATCATTTTACAGCTATAAATTTAAAGAAGAGTCCGATGGTACCCGACGCTTATTTGAACTGCTGGATATGCTGCTAAACAAAGGAAATAACAAGGTTTATGTAATTGATGAAATGGAACGCAGCTTGCATCCAAAACTTACTTCCAAGTTTATTGAGCTGTTTGACAAGCTCCATTGTGATCAAAAGATGCAACTAATTTTCACTACACACGAATCGTCAATAATGGATCAGGAACTGTTTCGAAGAGATGAAATTTGGTTTGTTGAAAGAGACAAGGATAACAGCAGCCATATATATTCACTCGATAAATTTAAAGAGAGATATGACAAAAAGCTTAGCAAGGCCTACTTGGAAGGTCGATATGGTGCTATACCTGTGTTTACCTCTTTTTGCTTTAAGGAGGAATAAGTTATGGCACCAATTCGCTCATATACCAATTGGAATGTCCGTTCAACAGACAACGATGCTCAAATTGAACCTTACAGACATTATTACTTCATTTGTGAAGGCCGGAACACTGAGAAATGGTATTTTGAAAAGTTAATAGATATTCGAAAAGAATTGTCAATCCATTCAGACATAGAACTGGTTTACCTTGAAAAAACTGATGAAGATGAAAATTTGTCAAACCCTACGCAGCTTATTGATTTTGCCGATCAACAGAAAAGAAATGGTGCAATAGCCTTCGATCACAAATTTGATAAGATGATTGTGGTATTTGATGCTGATGTTTTTGAAAGCATCTATACTGATTATAATGAAGTAATTGCCAAGGGGCTTCAAAAGAACTTACTCGGAGTGACGAATCCAAGCTTTGAGCTGTTTCTGCTCTTACACTATCCAAATTCAGTTGATGAGTTGATTCTTACCGATCAGGTCAATATCATTGCCAATAATTGGGTTGGAAATGGACAAAACCGCAGACGGTATATCGAAAATTTATTTAGAAAAAAATCTGGAATGCGTCCAAAGAGCAACAGCGCTATCGGAGAACTTGCACATGATGTTCTGATTGCCATTGAACAAGAGAAAAAACTTAACAACGATATTTCAATCTGCAAAGGTACCATAACCAGCAATATCGGATGTATCATCGAATCAATAATTAGGGACCAATGTAATTAGCTTTCAGCGAAATGTATTTACCTTTATGCAGGCATGGCAAATTAAGTCAGTTAGGCAGACAACTTAATAAAGTCAATATCGTACGAACAATTTGAAGCGTCTGTATTCTTTGTAGTAACTTTTCCGTTTTCGGTAAATTGAATCTGGATTTTGCCGCCGGTTATAGAAAAACAGAAGAATTTTTAAGGTAGGTAGGCCTTTGAAATGTATGAATGATATATGGAGGCTTTTATGGATAATAAGGAGAAAGTAAAATATTTTTACGAGCATGTTACTTCCAACCATCTCATTGACGAGGTTTGTGAATACGTATCCGATGCCTGTACGATTCGGTTAGGAGAAAGTACGATTCCCGTTGGGATAGAAGGAATGCAGCAGCATATGGTGGAAGTAAGGAAAACCTATCCCGATTTAAAAATGACCATTACCCGCCAATACTGTGACGGCGATTATGTGATTTCCGAATTCATTATGGAAGGTACGCATAAAGGTGAATGGCTGGGGATGAAGCCTACCGGTAAAAAAATATGCATAACCGGGGTTGATATCGATAAAGTGGTAGACGGAAAAATTATTGAACACGGTGGAGCAGCCAATACTTTTGATGCTTTGTTTGAAGCCGGGATCATCCGCCCTGCTCTGTAAAAAGATAATTTATTTCATATGGAGTGACAGGATGTCTTCGAAAATATTAACAGAAAAAGCCATTCAGTATTTATTAGAGGATCATCTTTCTAATATAGATATGCTGGAGCCGCTTCGACGCGGAACAGCGGACATTCTATATGCTGAAAACGATGGCGTAGTGATCCATGAACGAAACAGTCATGCATACATGATATCAATGCAGGATTTGGAAAAATGTCAATCAATAATTGACTTTGGCAAGTACCGTTTGTTTGCTGTCCATCAAAATAATATAGCTGACTGGATCCGGAAAAAAGGCAGGTTTTCTAATCGGTTTGAAGTCTGCCAGGCAGTATACGGAAGGAATGAAACCTTTGAAGGTCACTTTGATTCAATAAGAGTTTTATCCTATGAATATATAGATCAAATCTGCCGGAATTATGATGCCATGGATGATAGACAATATATTGAAAAACTAATTGACAAAAAACAATTATGGGGAATTTTTGACAATGATGCTCTGGCAGGTTTTATAGGCGAGCATCTGGAAGGAAGTATGGGGCTGTTAGAAGTTTTGCCTGAATATCGGAGAAAAGGTTATGGGTATAAGCTGGAAACGTTTTTAATAAATCATTTTCTGCAATTAAATGTGATACCTTTCTGCCAGGTCAGAATTAATAATTCGGAATCCCTCGCATTGCAGAAAAAAATCGGAATGGAGATATCAGAGCTGACGACATTCTGGATTTCTGACTAAGTAAGGTCCGGTCGGGGAGGATTATGATGAATGGTGCGGCTGTAGTTCGTAGTTGAGTTAAGTAAATAATACATTCATACAGGTGAAAAAATGTCATGCGGTCAAAACCTCATGGCATTTTTTTTTAATATCATTTATATGGATCCCATTGCTTCATTGCTTAATAGATGCATCCCTCATATCCTGCTGATACCTATCGTCAGGTGTCGCAAAGAAGCAGCGGATACAATATGCAAAGCTAATAAGTTAAGGCATAAATTGTAAATGCTTATGCGGGAAGTCCGGTGACGTAAAAAAACCACAGTCAGCCATGTTATTATTTTAACAATATGATAAGAAAGTTGAGAAAGTAAAATCAATAAAAAAATAAGTATGACAAAAAATCTTACAATCCTTTGATTAATATGGAAAAAATGGAAGAAAGAAAAAGCCGTACAAATAGGGTTGTTAAAAAAATACCGTTTTTGCCAGCAGAATAGGATTGTTAAAGCTTTAAAATTCCCAAAATGAAGTGAAAAATATATCAATGTGCCTTTTTTCCTCCTTTTAAATTGAACAGATTGTGCAAAAAGAAAAATCAATAATGATAGAAAAATGAATTAATTATCAATAATAACAGTAAATAAAATTAATTATTTTAACAAGCAAAATAATTTAAAATGTTAAATAATAATCAGGAAAAGATAATTAAATATCAAAATAATGTGAAATTAATATTTAAATTGACAGATTAAAAAGCGGGAATATAATGGTCAGTAAAGAACCTGTCGAATACACAATTCCGGAAAAGAGAGGAGAATAAATGATGAAGAACGTAGAGCTTCAGGAAAGATATCAACTATTTATAGGAGGTCAGTGGAAAGATGCATCCGACGGTAAAACATTTCCGACTGCCTGTCCGGCTGACGGGAGGGTGCTGGCTGAGTGTGCACAAGCCACAAAAGATGATGTGGATGAAGCGGTCCGGGCAGCATGGAAGGCATTTGAATCGTGGAAGCATGTGCCGGTGAATCAGAGAGCTGTTATTCTCAATAAAATTGCCGATATCATTGATGCCAACAGAGAGCATCTGGCAATGGTGGAATCATTGGATAACGGGAAACCCATACGGGAGACCCTGGCTGTGGATGTTCCGCTGGCAGCCCGGCACTTCCGCTATTTTGCAGGCTGTATTTTAGCGGATGAGGGCAGTGCTAATGTGCTGGATGAGAATACCCTGAGTCTGATCCTCAGGGAACCGATCGGCGTGGTCGGGCAGATCGTTCCATGGAATTTCCCGTTTTTAATGGCAGCCTGGAAGCTGGCGCCGGTTCTGGCCAGCGGCTGCTGTACGGTTATTAAGACTTCCAGTACAACACCGCTCAGCATACTTGAGTTTGCAAGGCTGGTTCAGGATGTGATACCGGCCGGGGTATTCAATGTTATTACAGG
Organism: Clostridium sp. Marseille-P2415; assembly: GCF_900155545.1. Taxonomy (GTDB): domain Bacteria; phylum Bacillota; class Clostridia; order Lachnospirales; family Lachnospiraceae; genus Lacrimispora. The sequence continues at coordinate 3,287,643 of NZ_LT732526.1, read as the reverse complement.
TGCAGGTTCCAAGTCCGGGCAGTATATGCTGGAGCATGAGGGCTTTCGAAAGCTGGCTTTTACCGGGTCCACAGAAGTGGGAAAAAGTGTGGCGCTGGCAGCTGCGGAAAAGCTTATTCCGGCTACCCTGGAGCTGGGCGGCAAGTCAGCCAATATTTTCTTTGAGGACTGCGATTGGGAAATGGCTATGGATGGCGTACAATTGGGGATTCTGTTCAATCAGGGGCAGGTGTGCTGTGCCGGTTCAAGAGTCTTTGTACAGGAAAGCATTTACGATAAATTTGTGGAAGAGGCGGTGAAGCGTTTTAACAAGGTGAAGGTAGGCCTTCCATGGGAAGCAGATACCCAGATGGGAAGCCAGATCAACAAAGGGCAGATGGAGAAGATCCTGGGCTATGTAGAAGTGGGAAGAAGTGAAGGCGCTGAGGTGCTCTGCGGCGGAGTACAGGTCAGGGAAGACGGCCTGGAGAATGGAGCCTTTTTACGGCCAACGCTTCTTGGTAATGTGACCAACCATATGAGGGTTGCCCAGGAAGAGATCTTCGGACCGGTTGCATGTATCATAAAGTTTAAAACAGAAGATGAGGTTATTGCCATGGCCAATGACAGCCAGTTCGGACTGGGCGGTGCTGTTTGGACCAGGGATATCAACCGGGCCATCCGGGTTGCCAGGGCGGTGGAAACCGGACGCATGTGGGTCAATACTTACAATGCCATTCCGGAGGGAGCTCCGTTTGGCGGATATAAGACTTCCGGGATCGGACGTGAGACACATAAGGTGATCCTGGACCATTATACCCAGATGAAAAATATTTTAATAAATTTAGGGGAAGCTCCTTCCGGTGTTTATCCGGTAAAATAATATTTTAAGCAGGGAAAGCGGTTTTGGATCCTGAGGTTCCAAGGCCGCTTTTTTGCATGAGTACTTCATTTGCCGGAAAATGTATGGTATGATTGTTGAAAAAGACAGCGTAAATTGTAATAAAGTAAAAAGGAGTACGACAAATGGAAAGAAAGATTCTTCTTCTCGGTGATCCAAAGCTGTATGAGATGAGTAAAGAATGCACGAAAGATGAATTGCCCCGAATCAGGCAGATACAGGATGATCTGCGGGACAGCCTGATTGAATTTCGAAACAAATATGGTGTGGGCAGGGCAATTGCGGCTCCCCAGATCGGAGTAAAGAAACGGATCATATACCGGCATCTGGAGTCGCCGATATTATTTATCAATCCCCGGATCGAGTACCCGGACGATGAAAAGATGGAAGTGCTCGATGATTGTATGTCATTTCCGGGACTTTTTGTTAAGGTGATGCGGTATAAAAGGTGCGTGTTCCATTACAAGGATGAGAACTGGAATGATTGTTCCCTGGAATTCGAAGGGGATATGTCTGAGCTGCTGCAGCATGAATATGACCATCTTGACGGAATCCTCGCTACAATGAGGGCCATTGATAATAAATCGTTTGTAATCAAGGGATAGCTTCATTTTACCTTAATCAGATAAAACAGGAGTTTGGGGAGCCGGAAAGCGATTATGAATACAGTTCTGAAATCAAATACAGCTATGGCAAAAAGAAAAAGAATATCGAGATGACGTTTGATAAAGATAACGGAAATAAACTTGAACAGCTATATGTTGAATACAATGTACAATAGTTAAGCGGAATTCAAAGAAGAGCAAACGTCAACAAAATTTTCAGTACAAACAGGTTACAAAATATATGAAATAAACAAAATAAAAATAAATATTGTTACCGAGGCGTGATTGTGATATAATCCTATTGCTTTCGATGTTTTACATAAGTTAAAGCTGGGGGCTGCCAATACCAATTGACTAGGAGAGAATATGAAAAAAAGATTTTATTGTTTATTTTTAGCTTGTTTATTAATGTTAGCATTTACGGGATGCAATAAAAAAACTGAAACGGCTGCAGAGGCTTCTGAGACTTCAGAATCTGCAGTAAATGCAGAGACAGTGGAGACAACAGAAGAAGCGAAGGAAACGGATCCGGCCGATGCATTTAAACCGTTTGAAGATCCTAAGGGCGCGTTTACAGCGGCTTTTCCTGGAACGCCCGAAGAGAGCGTACAGATGGTGCCTGCTGCCGGAACCTCGGTTGAATTACATTCTTATTATGTAGAATTAAGTGATACAGCATATAATGTGATTTATAGTGACTATCCGGAAGGCAGTGTTACTGATACGGCTGCAGTATTGGAGAGCGCAATGACGGGCATACCTTATCCCATTGAAGAAAGCAAAGACATCATGCTGGGGGATTATGCCGGCAAGGAAGTCAAATATTCAGGACAGTCAGGTTCTGATACAATTACCTTTTATCAGAGAGTTTACGTTGTAGGAGATCGTATGTATCAGCTTCAGGCAATGAATACCACAGGAGAAAGAAGTCCTGAAGTAGATGTCTTCTTTGACTCTTTTGCTCTGTCTGAATAAAGAACTGACAAATATAAAATTTAATGATTCCCCATTTTTAATGAACCTTTTTATATCGAAAGAAACGGTGTCTTTCTTAGACATAGTTTAAGAAAGGCCCATGGCTGCACCTGCAATGGAAGTGCTCCCATGGGCCTTTTAGTATTACTGGATAAAGGTTCCTGCCTTGATCTGGTCTACGATTTCCTTATACTGGGTCTGAACATCCTCAGGTACGAGATTTGAGAAGGTTCCGATGCTTAAACAGCCGTTGCTTAAATCGCCGTAGATGGTACGGTTACCAAAGGAACCGGACTCCACGTCTTTCATACAAGCCTTGATCAAAGCTGCGTTATCGGTCACTACGGAACAGATGATAACCTTATCATCGGCAGAGCCTAAGTCTCCAGGCTGGCCGATGTCGTATTTGCCTTCTGATCCTGCCAGGGCTTCCCGTGCACCGGTATCAACCGCAGATGCATCGCCGAACATCACATCCACATGATAGGTGGAAATCATGGAGGAAGCGATTTCCTTTCCTTTTGCGGTATCACTGAATGAACCGGCGTATGCAGAGGAAACCTTGATATCCGGATTTACCTTCTGTGCGGCTTTCTCGTAACATTCCAGCTTTGCCTTTGTGGTGTCAAGCTCCATGCCGCCGATGAAACCGATGCTGCCGGTTTTGCTCATAAGGCCTGCCAGCGCGCCTGCCATATAGCCGATCTGCTTTGCATCCGGAAGGATGGAGGTGATGTTATCGGTTTCTACGGTTCCGTTTAACAGGGCGAACCTGATCTCCGGATATTCTTCCGCCACCTGCTTTACTGCATCGGTGTACTGGTTGCCGGGAGCAAAGATAAGGTCATAGCCCAGCTCTGCATAATCGGTCATGACCGTAGCATAATCTGCAGTTGCCACATTATCGGTATAGACGGTCTCCCAACCGCTGTCCTTAGCGGCGTCGACCATTGCCTGGTAGCAGCTGGCTCCCCAGCCCCCGTCCGAAACAGAAGAATCCAAAACCATGGCAATCTTAAAGTCTTTGCCTTTTGCGGTTTCAGCGGCAGCAGTGGTTCCGGCGGCTGATGTACCGGAAGCAGAGGTGTCTGCTGCGGTTGTTTCTGCGGAAGATGGAGAGGTGGAATTACCGCAGGCTGACAGGCTCATGGCGGTAAGAGCGGCTGCCAGGAACAGAAAAGCTGTTTTCATAGTCTTTTTCATAATGAAATCCTCCTTTGAATGTTTGAAGTAGTATATAATCCCAGGAAATGTCCTGTAATTACCATTAACGTTCTTCCCGGTAGTAGGGCTGTCCGTTTGCCTTGGGGCCGCTTTTTTTGATGCCGAAAAATGCCAGTACGAACAGGGTGCACAGATAAGGGATCATCTGGAGTATCTGGTAGGGGGTGGAAGGGCTTAAAAGCTGCAGGCGGATCTGTAAGGCGTCGCAGAAACCAAAGAGCAGGCAGGCAAGCAGGACACCGGCCGGCATCCAGCGGCCGAAAATAACAGCTGATAATGCGATGAAGCCCCGCCCGGCTACGATTCCCTCAGAATAGGTACTGGTGTAACAGATGGTTAAATACGCTCCGCCAATGCCGGCCAGGGCCCCGCAGATGATGCAGGCAATGTATTTTTGAAGGACCACATTGATTCCCAGAGTCTCGGCGGCTTTTGGAAATTCCCCTACTGCCTTGAAATTCAGCCCTGCCTTTGTCCGGTTTAAGAAAACAGCCGTGACCGGAACCAGAAGGTATGCAATATATACCAGCGGGATATGGTTGAAGAAGACAGGCCCAATGACCGGGATATTGCCAAGTACCGGAAGGGGCACTGCCTTCATGGATACCCCCTGGATCAGGGTGGAAGTGTCGGAAAACGACAGGCGGTAGAGGAAGGAAGCCAGGGCCGGAGCAAAGATGTTGATTGCCATGCCGTACACGATCTGGGGAGCGCAAAGCTTAATGGTGCAAAAGGCATAGATCATGTTAATGGCGATTCCGGACAGAGCGCCGGCTGCGATTCCCGCCATGGGGCTTCCGGTGCGGAAGCCGATGAGAAAGCCGGCTAAGGCGCCGAAGGACATGATGCCGTCAAGGCCGATATTAACCAGACCGGCCCGTTCGGAATAGGTTTCCGCCAGAGCTGCAAACAGGATAGGAGTTGCCATACGGACGGTCGATAACAGCAATTCCACAAAAAAATTCAAGTTGAAAAAAGCGTCCATCAGTTCATTCCCTCCTTTTTCCCGGATTGTCTGCTAAAGTATTGTTTGATCGCCGGCAGTTTAAGGAGTGCGGTGCCGGCAACGGCAAATATGATAACTAACGCCTGGATGATGTCAACGACTGCGGTAGGGACCTGCATTCCGGTCTGGAGCGTGCTGGCCCCTTTTCTGAGTATTGCAAAGATAAAAGCCACGATTGCTGTGCCTATGGGGTTAAGCTGGGCGATGAGGGCGATTGCCACGCCGTCAAAGCCAAAGCCCTGGCCAAAACCGCTCATCAGGCGGAGCTGTTTCCCGTGAAGCTCCACGCTGCCGCCCAGCCCGGCGACAGCCCCCGAGGTAATAAAGGAGAACAGCACATACCGGTTGACCGGAAAGCCGTTAAAAAATGCGGCGGTAGCATTTAAACCGACTGCCCGCAGTTTAAATCCCTTGGAAGTGCAGAAGAGAAAGTAATAGCCTGCGGAGGCCAGGAAAAGTGCAATGGCGATTCCCCAGTGAACCGGAAAGCTTTTGGAAATAAAAGCGATTTTTGTACTGTCAGGAATGGCATAGGTCTGCGGTACGCTCCCGTCGCGCAGGAGCGTGGTGTATACATAGCCCATGAACAGCGTTGCCACGTAATTGAGCATGATGCTGACGATCATCTCATTGAGCCCCCGGGTAATTTTAAGGATTCCCGGGATTGCACCCCAGACGGCACCGCCGGCCGCGCCGATGAAAAGGCTTAACAGGATTCCCGGAGCCCCTTCGATTCCGGACTTCGTGACAAAAAAGATGCTGGCAACGGCTCCCATGATGAACTGACCCTCTCCTCCGAGATTGAAGACGCCGCATTTATAAGAGAAAGAAGCGGTCAGACCTGTGAAGATCAGCGGACAGGCGATGACCAGGGTCTGGGCTATCTTCCTGCTGCTTCCGAATGCACCGGAAAATAAGAAACCGTATGCCTGGAACGGATTTTTTCCGAGACACAGTATGATGATTCCGCCTATAGTAAAGGCCGCCAGAATGGAGATCACCGGCACAATGATTTTAATCAGGTTATCTTTTTGTTTCATGTCTGGTTCTCCTTTCCGGCCATGGCCAGTGAGATTTGTTCGATGGGTGGATTGTCTCCGGGATAGACGCCCATGACCCTGCCTTCAAACATAACGATGATCCGGTCAGAAAGATTTAAGATCTCATCAAAGTCCGCACTGATTAAGAGAATGCCGCAACCCTTTTCCCTGGCTTCGATCATGGTGTCGTGAACGTAGCGGGCAGCCCCGATATCAAGCCCTCTGGTGGGGTGGACTGCTACCAGAAGCTCGGGCTTGTTTTCCAGTTCCCTTGCCAGAATGATTTTCTGCTGGTTTCCGCCGGATAGGTTGCGGACTTCCTGTTCGATGGAAGCACAACGGATGTCATTTTTTTTCTGCATATCCAGGGCAAAGGCGGTTATGGATTTTTTCTTTAGCAATGCACCGCGGCCATAGGAGAACCTCTCCTCTTCCGTGGATTTTAATACCAGGTTTTCCCGCACGGTCATGTTTCCGATAAGGCCCATTTTATTCCGGTCCTCCGGTATGTGGGAGACGTGGGAAAGGATAAAGCCATTTGGTGCGAACCGGGAGACCCGGCCGGCTTTCAGCGTCACGGTTCCCTTATCCGGTGAAATGACCCCGGCAGCCAGCTGGGCCAGCTGGGACTGACCGTTTCCGTCAACACCTGCGATGCCCAGGATCTCACCTTTTTTTACCGTAAGGCTTACATCATTTAAACCGCTGTGCTTATGTTCCTTCTGGTAATCCACGTGTTCCAGGCCCAATATCTCTGCTCCGGGTTTTGTGATCTTTTTATAGTTGCCCGGAGCCATTTCCCGCCCGATCATCAGATTGGCGAGCTGGGTTCCGTCCGTCTTATCCTTGTCCAGTGTGGTCACTGTTTCACCCGCCCGAAGAATGGTGATGCGGTCGCTGATGGCAAGCACTTCGCGCATTTTATGGGAAATGAAGATAACGGATTTTTTTTCCCCCGTCAGTTTGCGGATGATCGCAAACAGGCCCTCGGTCTCAAGATCGGTAAGTGCGGCTGTAGGCTCGTCCAGGATGAGGAGTTCTGCACCGCGGTATAAGGCTTTTAAAATTTCCACCCTTTGCTGGGCTCCCACGGAAATTTCAGTAACAGGCTTATCCAACTCAACGTCCAGGCCATATTTCCCGGAGAGGTGTAGGATATCCTTTTTCAGATGTTCCTTTTTTATAAAGATGGAGGAATCCTTCTTGCTGCCCAAAATGATATTTTCAAAGACGGTCATGGCTTCCACCAGCATGAAATGCTGATGCACCATGCCGATGCCCAGCCGGACTGCTGCCTTTGGAGATTCGATCCGTACCTTTTCCCCGTGCAGACAGATTTCCCCGCCGGTGGGCTGGTATAAGCCTATGAGAATGTTCATCAGTGTGCTTTTCCCTGCACCGTTTTCCCCTAACAGGGTATGTACCTCTCCTTCCTGTACCGAGAGATTGATATTGCGGTTGGCGTACACTTCCCCAAATTTCTTGGTGATATGTTCCATTTTCAGCAATTCTTTCATGAGTCCCTCCTATCCTTTGATTTCCTTAATCAGGATTTCTTTGCAATATACGAAATAAGCATTTAAGTCAAATGCCTGCGGATCAACCAGAAACTGGACTGCGGCCCCTTCTAACAGGGAGACTGCGATACCGGAAAGCAGATTCTGTTTGCCGGGAGGCATCTCCGGCGCGAAACGGCCGATCATATCCCGGATCTCCTGGCGCCAGCTTTCGTAAGAACGGCAGAATTCCTGATGCATGTCCGGCTCCAGCCGGGACTGGTTCCAGAAATCCAGTTCTGCAACGTCATATTTATCTTCGTTCAGAATGGTATGTATCTTCTGCTTTATGAAGATGTCTAAATGATCTTCAAGAACCGGCGGTGAGCCGGTTTTTATAAGACTGATGGAGTGTTGGCGGATTTCGCGGTAACGGTTTAAGACTTTTTTCTGGACGGCAAGGAGCAGATCCTTCTTGCTGTTGTAATAATAGTGGATATTGGATTGAAACATATGGGCTTTTTCTGCCACCTGGCGGATCCTGAGCCCGCTTATGGTTTTTTCCTGAATGATATCCAGGGCGGCATCCAGAATCCGGTCTTCGGTTGAGCTGTTTTGATTTTTCATATCATTACCCCTTTTGGTCAGGTGACCAATTTCTTGCATTATACGGAAACAGCAGATGGGTGTCAACGGAAAAAAAGAATAATTGCTAATGTTAAGCTGGGGATTAATATTATAAGACAAAACCGTTTAAAACTAAGAAAAATAGAAAAAATAATAAGGGGAAGAAATAAAATTCCCATAGATTGGAATAATAGACGGAAAAGCATTACGGGATGAGTATTGCTGATATATTAGTATCAAAGCAAGGCGCTGTTTTAATGTTTTTACAATGTTTAAAACACAAAAACAACTGGTACAAATATGCGGTATTTTGTGAAAATATGACAAATAATCGGCAAAAAAACCGGGATAATACCCATATACAAGCTGATATTTTAGTACTAATATATTAGTATCGACGGTGGGGAATCACCACCGAAGGGGAGGCAGAAGGCTTAAGGGGGTCTTCTGCGGGTTACTGTTCACAACATTTTTTATAAGGAGGGTTCGTATGAACATCAACGTAATCATCGGTATTATCATGATTCTGTCTTTCCTTGGCATGGTATGGTACTGTGTAAAAGGATTCAACCTTATGGTGGGATTTGCAATCATGGCAACATTCTGGACGGCTCTTGCGCTGGTAGGAAATGCATTTTCACCAAATTCCGCCATGGAGGGCAAGTCCTTTATTGATGTATTGACCTATGTATATGCGGATGGCCCGGCAGGTTACGCAAAATCCATCCTGGTCAACGTATTCTTTGGAGCATTCTTTGGCAGGGTTCTGGTTGATACGGGAATCGCAGCAACGCTCATCCGTAAAGTTGTTGAGCTGGGCGGCGATAAGCCCAGGATCACCATGGGCCTGCTGTGCGTTGTTACCGCAATCATCTTTATGTCCATGACCGGTATCGGTCCGGTTATTTCCATTGCAGTGATCGTGCTTCCGATTATGCTATCCCTTGGCATTCCGGCACCTATTGCAATGTTCAGCTTTATGGGGTCCATCATGGCCGGTATTTTTGGAAACATTGTTAACTTCAAGCAGTACCAGACCATTTATGCAGGTTTTAATCCGGCTGCGGAAAACTACACCTATAATGACTATTTCCGGATCGGCGTTATCTGCATGGCGATTGCACTGGTTGCCGTACTCGTCGTATCAAACCTGTTTATGAACAAAAAAGCGGCTCACGCCTGGGCGGCAGTCGGCTCATCTGCAAGCGATAATGCTCCGGCTATTTCCTGGATTTCCGTTATTCTTCCGGTCCTTGGCGTTGTGCTTTTTAAGGTCCCGATCATTCTGGGATTCTGCCTTTCCGGCATCTATGCGCTGATTACCACAGGCAAGATGAAGGGCTCTTATTCTGAAATATGCCGGCTCTTTGCAAAGCTGTTTACGGATGGTTCCATTGATGTGGCTCCTATGGTGGGATTTTTGCTTACCCTCTCCATGTTCAACAATGCAGCTACTTATGCGGCGCCGTATTTTACCGCTATTTTGGGAGGATTTGTTCCGAAGACGGCCATCCTGCTTGCCATCATTTTTGCAGCTCTGACTCCTCTTGGCTTTTTCAGAGGCCCTATGAACCTGGTCGGATGCGGTACCGCCATTCTCGCGGTCGTGGTAGCTACGCTTCCTGATGCGCCGGTAGCATTTTTGTACCCGCTGTTTGCAATAACCACCATTGCACCGCAGCATCTGGATATCACGCAGTCCTGGGTAGCATGGGGCTTTGGGTATACGAAGGTTTCCACAAAGGATTATATGAAAATGTCCATACCCACAGGCTGGATCATCGGTGTCATCTGCTGCATTGCAGTGTTCGTGCTCTATGGCGGCTTAATGTAAAAAAACAGGAAGTATTCCGGAACTGGCGGGAGCTGCCGCCGGTTCCCTGCGAATCGAACTACCTTTAAAGTAAAAGAAAGGAGCGGTCTTAAAAATGGGAAGATCAGTAAGAATGGGCATCGATGTGGGAGGCACCCATACAAAGGCGGTCGCCATTGATAACGCCACCCATGAGATCATTGGGAAATCTTCGGTGAAGACTACCCATGACGATCCCAGGGGCGTTGCGGCAGGAGTGGTTAAATCCTTTCAGAACTGCTTGCACGAAAATCAAATCAGCCCGGAAGACGTAGTATTTGTAGCGCATTCCACGACTCAGGCCACCAATGCGCTGATCGAAGGCGATGTGGCTACGGTAGGCGTAATCGGCATGGCAAAGGGCGGTCTGGAAGGATTCCTTGCCAAGAAGCAGACCAGGCTGGCAGACATTGATCTGGGAAACCAGAAAAAAATTAAAATCGTAAATGAATTCCTGAATGTAAAAAAGATGGATAAGTCCGCGGTAGAAGGGGCCATTGACGGCATGAAAAAGTCCGGTGCCGAGGTGTTCGTTTCCTCTATGGCCTTTGGCGTTGACGACGGAGGCCCGGAACAGGAAGTTTATGAAGTGGCAAATGCCAGGGGGATCCCCACTACCATGGCCTCTGACATTACCAAGCTTTACGGGCTTACGAGACGAACCAGAACGGCCGCCATTAACGCTTCTATCCTGCCTAAAATGCTGGATACCGCCAATTCCACGGAAAATTCCGTACGGGAGGCGGGAGTCCATGTGCCTTTGATGATCATGAGGGGCGACGGCGGCGTAATGGAAATAACCGAAATGAAGAAACGTCCCGTGCTGACCATGCTGTCGGGACCGGCTGCTTCCGTAATGGGTTCTCTCATGTATCTGCGCGCGTCCAATGGCGTTTATTTCGAGGTCGGCGGAACCACGACCAACATCGGTGTCATTAAAAACGGCAGGCCTGCCATTGACTATTCCATTGTCGGCGGGCATCCTACCTATATTTCTTCCCTTGATGTACGGGTTCTTGGTGTGGCCGGAGGTTCCATGGTCCGGGCCAATAAGCAGGGAGTCGTGGATGTAGGACCCCGTTCCGCCCACATTGCCGGTCTGGATTATTCCGTGTTTACGGATACGGACAAGATCAAAGGGCCAAAGGTGGAGTTCTTCTCACCAAAGCCCGGCGATCCGGATGATTATGTGAGGATCCGTCTGGAAGACGGTTCTGCAGTCACTCTGACAAACTCCTGTGCAGCCAATGTGCTTGGGCTGGTTAAGCCGGAGCATTTCTCCTATGGGAACGTAGAATCTGCCAGAAAGGCCATGCAGGCACTGGCTGATTACTGCAGCACTACCGTCGAGGATATTGCCAAACAGATCATGGAAAAAGCTTATGCTAAAATAGAGCCGGTCATCCTGGAACTGGCGGAAAAATATAAGCTGGAAAAGGATCAGATCTCCCTGGTGGGAGTAGGAGGCGGAGCGGCTTCCCTGATTATTTATTTCAGCGAAAAGATGGGAGTCAAATATTCCATACCGGAAAATGCAGAAGTCATTTCCTCCATTGGCGTTGCCCTTTCCATGGTGCGGGATGTGGTGGAGCGTATTATTCCTTCTCCGTCCAAAGAGGATATCCGGGCCATTAAGAATGAGGCCTTAAATAAAGCCATTGAATCCGGTGCAACGGCGGAATCGGTGGAAATTCACGTAGAGATTGATCCTCAGACCTCCAAGGTAACGGCCATTGCAACCGGATCCACGGAAGTCAAGACCGCGGATCTGTTAAAAGAGTGCGATGAATCGGAAGCAAGGCATCTGGCAGCACGGGATATGAGGCTTTCCGACGGTGATACAAAGCTTCTGGCAAGCTCGGGTTACTTCTATATATATGGAGAAAATGTGGATGCAGGCACTCCGGGAGCGGTACGTATTGTTGACAAGAAGGGCTTCATAAAGGTGCAGAGAGGGCGGGCTATGTGTTTAAAAACCACAGCAGCAAACTATCTGGATGCCTTAAAACAGCTTTGGGATGACATGGCTGTTTATCAGACAGAGCTCATTGCAAGACCGGATTATTATCTGTGCATGGGTGCGCGTGTCATGGACTTCTCAGCCCAGGACTTTGAACAGCTGGAGCTGCTGACGGATCTGGAGGTATCCTCTCTGGAGCCTGATGCTGAAATTCTTATCGTAGCAGCCAACATAAAGCAGAACTAAAGGTCTGGAGATAAATATGGCGGAGACAGCATTGCGTGAAATGGCAGAGTATCTGTCACAGATTGATGATATATCCTGGGGAATGTACGCATTCTCCAGGGATATTCTGCGTGATAAAGTGGACAGGGCGGAAAAAAAGAAGATGATTGAAAAGGCAATCCGCTGCGGACAGGAAAGGGCAGAGCGGATTATAGATAATATGGGAACTGAGGATCCCTGGAAACTGGCAGAAAAATTGAAGCTTAAAGTGGAGTTTATGGACAGGGGGCAGATAGCAGACAGGGTGTTATTTGCTCTTTTTACGCCCCCTGACCGCATTCAGATCATGAAGGAACCCATAGAACGGGCGGCCGGGAACAGGGAGCTTACGGGTCTCATTACAGGGGAGCAGATGGAAAAGCTGATTCTGGGACATGAGATTTTTCATTATCTTGAGGAAGAAGATGAGGAAATTTATACGAAAAATGAAAAAATTGTTCTGTGGAAGCTGTTTGGATATGAGAGCAAATCGACCATCCGGGCATTATCTGAAATTGCGGGGATGTATTTTTCGAAGAAAATAAATGAATTTCCTTATTCACCATTTGCGTTAGATATACTTTTGTATTATAATTATAATCCAGACGAAGCCCTGAAAATGTACAGGGAAGTAATAAGTTTTTAACAGGAGGCATTCATGGGCGGCACAGACAACAACCAGGAAGACACCATTTACGATGTATTAAGATCAGACATACTGGATTTGAAGCTGCGCCCTGGAATGATATTCAGCATCAAGGACATCAGCGAGTCTTATCAGGTTGGAAGAACTCCGGTACGTGATGCTTTAATCAGCCTTTCCAAGGAGGGGCTCATTACCTTTCTTCCCCAGCGGGGAACCATGATATCGAAAATTGATTATGATAAGGTCCGCAACGAACGTTTCCTTCGGACCTGTGTGGAAGAAAATGTAATGCTGGAGTTTATGGCCGTGTGCAATTTAAAAGCCATCACAGCCCTTGAAATGTCATTGGACCGGCAGGAGCAGCTCGACAAGACAGAAGATATACGGGCGTTTCTGGCAGAGGACATGTATTTCCATTCCATTTTTTATGATGGAGCAAACAAAGGCTATTGCAACGACATTCTGGCCGCCAATTCCGGCCATTACCGGAGAATGCGGCTGCTGTCCATGGCGGACGCAGGAATTGAAAAAGGTCTGGTAAAGCAGCACCGGGATCTGGTGGATGCCATCCTTGCCAAGGATTCCGAACGGCTTCACGGAGTTTTAAACCATCATTTGAACCGTATGGTCAGCAAAGAGCGGCCGCTGGTATCCAAATATCCGGATTTGTTTGACCGTGAAAAAATAGAAGTACGGCGCGAGACAGATGGACTGGGAGTCGACTTCCTGGTGGATACGAAGCTTAAGTACCACGCGTAGGTTATCCGGGGAAATGCATAAGCGGGAAGAGGCAGAAAAAAGTAAAAAAATTGTTTTCAACCTCTTGCATTTCCCAGGAACATATGCTATAATCCCTGTGTTGTCACAATTGAATAAAAAACAAGATTAATTATGCGCGAGTGGCTCAGTTGGTGGAGTACGACCTTGCCAAGGTCGGGGTCGCGGGTTCGAGTCCCGTCTCGCGCTCTTTATTTTTTCTAGAATTTACGAGGGTTTCCGGCATGTTGGGATCCTTTTTTTGTTTACATAATGTAATTTGTTGAAAGTTTTTACTTAAAGTTTTCATGATATTAAAGAACTTTTAGGATATCGTACTATCAATTTTTATATATTCATTGATTAGTTCTTTTTGCTTTCTGTATCTGACTGAGTGCAAAGTTAAATCAGAGTCTTCGGGCTGGTCTCCATAATAAGTAAAATTAAAGCGGAAATCGTACAACTTAATCTGAATAGAGTAAAATAAAGAGGGCGGGGTTGATCCCCGCCTTTTTCTTATGAATATTTTGAAGTAATATAATCTACACCAGATTCTACGGGCATTACCTTGTATGCATCTTCTTTTAATATACTGATAATGGTATCGAATTTATTAGAATTTAAGATGTCAATATCATATAAAAAAATGGTTTTCTTTTCATTTCTCATTTCCCTTGCACTGTATGCCCATGCTTTGGCTGTGAATATTAATCTTGAAAGTTCTTTTTCTTCGAATTTGAATAGCTTAATTCCAAAATCATTAGTGACTAAATCAAAATTTATAGATTCGTTATGCTTGCCAATGATAGGTTCTTCGGTATAATTTATATTGGAAGATTTTAAAACCATTTTAATGTACTTTTTCTCAGTATCCTTTTTTAATCTGTGTTTTTTGTCATAATCAAATTTTAAAAAAAGTTTAGTAATATTTTCAATAAAATTTACATCATCTGTTGTTTCTGTTTTTATAGTGGAAAAACGTAATTCATTAACAAAAGGTTTGATATATTCACTTAAATTAAATTCTTTATTATGATTGAATATATTATTTTCGACTTCTTCCCTTATACTTTCTAAATAATCCCGGAAGAAATCTACACTTATTTCATCATCAAATGTTGCTAACCGTTTAAAATTCTTAATGCTTTTAAAAATCCTTGTATTTGTAGTTAGATTATTAAACAGCATTCCGACGTATAGGCATTCTTCAGAAATGCAGGAGTTATAATATTTTAATGCTGTGTATTCAATTGTATCCATTCCCATACCTCCTTATGCTTTTATATAATCTATGATAACTGTGCAAATTTGATCCAGGTGTTCCAAACGATATAAAATATAATTTTTCAGAGCAATTAAGTTTATATCACTCACATGCCATTCGTGTGGAATTTGTGACATTATATCTCCCAGTAAATGCTCTGTCAAGATAGACTGCATTTCATGTGCACATTTTGTCAAGTTCTCGTAGGTGATATTTATAGTCATATAAAACATTTGATAAAGCTGTTCATTGTGAATCATAATATCATTATCTGCATAATCATTTTCTTCTATACCAATCTTAAAACAATTAGAATCCCATATGGTCTGATTTTTAAAAACATGAGAATGATCTATGACGGAAACAAAAATATTTTTCTTACGATATTCTACAAGCAGATTACCAATGTTTCTATCTGTATTGTATATCAGGTGATCAAAAATTACCACTTTTAGGAATACATCTATATTTGAAATATATTTCATGATTCCTTGCTTAAGAAGTGTGTTTTTTTCTAGATAAGTGGAATAGAAGCCATAACCATAATTCTTTTTATTAATATAATTAGAATGATCAACGGTACTTTCATCGCACAAACATATACCTGAGTTTGGCATTGGGAGACCAAGTGCACATGCTAATTTATAACAAATATACTCATTGACTAATGTAAGATTGCCTTGACAGTTATTAAATACTTTAACAACTGCCCTTTTATCGTTATCCAGAATACATAATAGGGGTTCTGTAACACCATTACCAAGCATATTTTCGACACAATTTACGTGCTTTACATTAATTTTGACGCACCTCTTTTGCAATAAGATATGATTACTACAAAAGAAACTTATACTATAATTATGAACCTGTCAATAGCATTTTATAAACTTATTATAAATTAATGTGTTTTAATTGTCAGGACTGAGATATTATCATAATATATGTTGTATATCTAATTATACAGAACATGTGTTCTGATGTAAAGCGCAAGTTATACCAAATTTTGCACTGCAAATTGTTCTATTTATACGAAATTCATTAAATTACTAAAATGGAGGATATCCAGATCGATCATGACGGGGCGCTACAGTATCCAGGGTTGGCAGTATAAGATTAACATAGTAGGGAAGATTTCAAGCTTTGAAGTAAATGAAAACAACGAATAATGAAAGGGCTCCGGGAAATTGGGGCTTTTTCTTTTTAGAGGAGAGTGAAAAAGGCGGGTATCCGCTGTTTGGGGCCCTTCTTTTAATTGTGGGCCGTGATCCATTTAAAACAGAGTTCCGGAAGGCAGCATTATTTTAACGGAATCCGACATTGCATTTGGCGTGAGAAAATACTATAATACGGAATTACCGAATTTTAAGCTGGAATACCAGGGAGGTAAATATGATACATATTAAGAACATAATAAAAATCTTTATCGGTGATATAAAACATATAGCATTTAATCCGGTGGCTGTTATTATCTCACTGGGACTCATGATGCTTCCGGCCCTATATGCCTGGTTTAACATTGCGGCCTGCTGGGATCCTTATGCAAATACAAAGGGTCTGAAGGTCGCGGTTGTCAATCTGGATGAAGGAGCTTCCATCGACAGCATATTTGATGCGGATATTGATGATTCGTCCATCAACATCGGGGAGATGATCCTGGATGAGCTCAGAAAGAATGAGCAGATAGGGTGGCAGTTTGTTGATAAGGAAGAGGCAATTGGCGGAGTAGAATCCGGGAAATATTATGCGGCGGTCATCGTACCGGAGGATTTCAGCCAGAAGATATCAAGCATTCTCACCTCTCACATAGAACGTCCGGCGCTGCAATATTATGTGAATGAGAAGAAAAATGCCATAGCAACAAAGATTACGGGCAAAGGGGTGGAGAGCGTACAGCAGCAGATCAATGAGACATTCATCAATTCAACCTCCAAAGTAATTGGAAAGGTCTTAAACGGATATTCGGATGACTGGAGCACGGATAAAGAAACAAACAGGAGCAATGCCATAAGCTCTCTTACGGATGCAAAAACAGATTTAAACCAGCTGGCGGATACCATAAACATGCTTCAGTCCACCCTTCGGACCGTCAACAGCTTAAACGACGGAATGAAAGGGACCCTTCCGGATGTCAGCAAAATGGTGGATTCGGGCGGAAAAACCGCTGACAGTGCAAAAGAACTGATCGATTCCTCCAGAGGGCTTTCCGATACGGCGGCCGGGGGCGTTGGGGATATGCTGGATCAGATCATGCAGGTTGAGGAATCGGTGTATGAATCCTTTCAGTTAATCGGGAAACTTACGGATACGTCTGCAGATACGGTTGTGGATGCATTAAGAGCCATGGAGAATCTGGTTACAGGAAGCATCGGCCAGTGTAATAGCGTGAACAGTATTTTGGGATCACTGAACCAGAAGCTGCCGGTTCCGCTTAAAGAAGTGGCAGCCTTTCAGCAGCAGATGGCAGAGGTCATAAAGAAACAGCAGGATCTGGTCAAGGAGCTGCAGGCTGCACAGCAGACCGTAAAGCAGACAAAAAAGCTGCCTGATGATATGAGGGAAGAGATCGGAAATTCTCTTGATACGGTTTATAATTCCATATCGGACCTCCTTGACTTTTATAACGGTAAGATAGAGGTTCCCTTAAAAGACAGTGTCAATAAGACTTATGATACCCTGGATTCCACCGCAGGGGCTTTAGACAGTATCGGAAACCTGACGGGGCAGATCGATACCACGCTTACCAGTGTAACGGCCTCATCCCAGAGTCTGATAGAAGCCCTTAACAGTACCCTTAACCTGATAAACAGGAGCAGGGACCGGGTGGATGATATGATTGATGATGTGAACAGAATAGCGGACAATAAGCAGCTTAACAAAATTATGGATATCATGCAGAATGACCCGGAACAGCTCAGCGATTTCTTAAAAATGCCCACAGATATGGTTACGAACAAGATCTATCCGGTAGAAAACTATGGCTCTGCCATGGCTCCGTTCTATACCATTCTGGCCATCTGGGTAGGAGGCCTCATTCTTGTCGCCCTGCTGAAATGCAAGGTGGAGGAAAAGCGGGCAAAGGGGCTCAAGCTCTATGAGACCTATTTTGGAAGATATCTTACTTTTATGTTATTCGGAGTTGCCCAGGCGCTGGTGGTGTCGTTGGGAGATTTGTATATGCTTAAGATCCAATGCCTGTACCCGGGAAAATTCATATTGGCAGCAGTGGCCGCAAGTATCATATTTACCAACATCATTTATTCCATGACTGTTTCCTTCGGAGATGTTGGAAAGGCAATTGTAGTGGTATTTATGGTGATCCAGGTTGCGGGATCCGGCGGAACGTTTCCGATTCAGGTAACGCCGCGGTTTTTCCAGATTGTAAACCCTCTGCTTCCCTTTACCCATCTCATAAATGCCATGAGGGAGTGTGTGGGAGGAATCTATCAGGATGCTTACTGGAGCGATATACGAAACGTGCTGATCTATATCCCGATATCGCTGCTGGTTGGAATCGTATTGCGGAAGAAGGTGCTTGAACTGAATGAATTCTTTGAAGAAAAACTCAGCCAGACAGGAATCATGTAAGAAAAACCGGGGAAAGAAGAAAGCTGGAAACAGGCTCTTCCTGGCAGGGACCGTTGCTGCTGTTCTTTTGCTCCCTGTCCTTGGAGTCATGGGGTGGCATTATTTCCCCGCGTATTATGCTAAATTTTATCTGACCCGGTCGGCGCTGCAGACCAAAGGGAGATTCATGGATCTGTGGGGGAAAGATAAGGGAGATGGCGATGCTTATGAAGATGCCTTAAAGCTGGTAGCGGACGAAGTGGAATGGAACGGCCATTCTGTGCTGGTACTTCCAGGCGGCCTTGGAATCTCCTGGAAGGAGCAGCGGGATGAGAAAAACACGTTTGCCCAGGGAAATGTTGACGTGTATTTTCTGGGAGCCATAAGGGAAGGGGTCCATTATTGGGCGGATCAGGAAAACGTTGTGCTCATGGCACCCGAGATTAACGGAGCATCGGTAAGGACCAGCCAGGATGCGTTAAAAAGCGTTACGGGGTTTTCCATTATTCCGGATAAAAAGAACCGGTTAAGCGAAAAATTACAAACACTGAAAAAAGATACCGTTAATATGATAAGCCAGAGCCGGATAGAATTTAACGGGAGGGATGAGAAAGGTGTAAAAATTAAGGCCAGTGTTCCGGCCGGACTCTTTGACTCTTATCTGAGTGAAATAGGAGACTTTCTTGGAGACGGCCCCGGAAAGGATTTGAAAGAATGGAAGACCAAAGGTGAGATACAGGAAATTCTGTTTACCATTGATAAAAAGTTAAATATAACGGAGATCCGCGTAGAAGGCCTGGCTGACATGAGCCTTTTGCTGGAATCCGATGGAAGAGTGTCGGCCGGAGGAACGGTGAAGCTTCATGAAAAGGAGATCCATATGAATACAAAGATCTGTTTCGGCAATGGACAGGAAGGAAAACGTACGTTTCAGATACCGGAATTAAACATTACATACCATAATGAAAAGTTCCGGCTCCGGCTTAAACTGAGCGGGGGATATGAAGGCGGCAGGATTTCTGCAGGGGCATTGGAATATGGGAGACTGTCTGCGGCAGAGGGAGAACCGGCCGATGGAGGCTTGCAGGAGGTCATAAATACGTTTTTTGAAAGAATTGGAAAATTGGGCTTCGATTTTAATAAGTAAATAAAAAAAGCTATTGACAAATATAACTGTAACTTTTATAATAACAGTAAAGCTACTGAAACTTATAAAGTTACAGTTATCCCATTGGCAATAATCACAAAAACGGGGATATTTAAGACAATAATGATAAAACTATAAAAGAGAGAACCGTTTGTTGGGAGACATGGAAGAGGATATACTGTTCGTTATATCATACAATAGCATTTCCGGCTTTATCAGGGAATGCCGGGAAAATGAATAAAAGCGCTTTTTCATAAAGGCAGAAAGAGCAGATTAAGAAGGAGGAACATGATATGGCAGTTGTAACATTAACACAGGAGAACTTTGAGAATGAAGTAGTAAAGAGTAAGGGGATTGTTCTGGTGGATTTCTGGGCTACCTGGTGCGGCCCCTGTAAGATGTTTGCACCGGTAATGGAAGAGATTGCAGGAGAGAACCATCCTGATGTTAAGATTGGTAAGGTGGATGTGGATCAGCATCCTGATCTGGCAGGACAGTTCAGGGTCATGAGCATTCCGACTCTTGTACTTTTTAAGGACGGAAAGGCGGCAGCTACCTCCGTAGGAGCGAAATCCAAGAAAGAAGTTTTGGAAATGATAGAAAAGTTAAGATAAAATATTTCAACAGATCACAGGCCCTCCGGATTAGCGGAAAGGCCGGTGGTCTTTTTTTTTACATTTTTTTCTGCTTTCAGATTTCATCTTTTTCATTTAATATAGATTACATAAGTAGATATTGACATTCCCCTATACAGGAAGGGTTATACTAAATTTGTCGATACGCGGAAGACATGTAAATGAAAAGAGTAATTGATTAATGAACATTATGACAAAGGCACATGTTTATGGGGGTTTCCATGGAAGAAAAAAAATTATACTCAATCGGGGAAGTTAGTAAGATCTGCAACATTTCGGCAAAAGCCTTGCGGTTTTACGATAAAATCGGGATCATATCTCCTGATATGATCTGCAAGGAAAACAGTTATCGGTATTATAATAAAGAAACGCTTCTGACTGTTCCGGTGGTGAAATACTACAAACAAATGGGATTTAAACTGGAAGAGATGCAGGGGCTTGTCGAAGGAAATACCTATTACTATCTGGAACAGAACTTTCGTAACAAGATTGACCAGCTGCGTCTTCAGGAGCAGCAGATCCATAACAGCTATATTTCGGTTAAGGATTGGTATGAGCTGATACAGGAAGCCAAGCTGGTGCGCCAGAATGATATTCATGATGTTGCCGTAAAGTATATACAGCCTGCGGTTTTCTGCGGCATGGAACAGGACTTTGACTATCATTACATGGAATCCATCATTAATATAGAATGGACCAACCATCTGGAATCGGCTGAGAATGAGATTACAGGGGCGGTAATTTTAAAATTCGAATCATTTGAGGAAAAGATGGCAGGCAGGTGCAGGCGTGCCAGAATCATGCAGCAGGCTATCCACCCGTGTAAGGGCTGCGTAAACCGGCAGACCTATGGAGGATTTATGGCAGCATCGGTTTATCATATCGGCAGACATGAGACCATTGATGAAGAGTATGAGAAAATACTGAACTGGGCGGCTAAAAAAGGTTATAAATGCGGAAAAGAAAGCTTTGAACGGTATGTGGTGGATTACTGGACCACCAGAGATCCGGCTGAATTTGTTTCAGAAGTAATTGTTCCGATATACAGAGAATAAGGGAGCACGTTGAACCGGCTGGCTCCCCTGGAACAGCATCTTTTGGGAATGCTGTGCCAGGGGAGCTTTTATGCTGTTATTTGCTCCCAATAATTGGAGCATAAAAAAATTAAAAAACCGGTTGACATTCCCCATAGGGGGAAGATTTATACTAAATGCATAGAAAAACACAAAGCGCTGTCATAAAATTGGTAACATTAACTGGCGTGATGTGTTTTCTAAACGTTTTCAGCTGAACGTAAAGAAAAAGAAGAGAAACAGGCTAACTTGAATTTTGTGCAGTATTCAAATGGGGAAGGAAAACTTAGATGACGGAAGCACGAAAAAAATTTAAAACAATTGGCATTACGACAGGCTTAATATCCGGTCTTATGTATGGGTTATATACCACATTCGTATTGATCGCCGGTTATTACAAGCCTCTTGCCGGAGCAGCCGGGCTGTTTGCTGCTCCCTATGTAACCTCAGGCCTGAACGATTTATTTGCAGGTCTCTGGCTGACAGCTTACAACGTAAAGACCGGAAGGATCCGGGAGATCGGAAGAAGCTTAAGCCTGTTCCCGGGAAAAATCATTCTGATCGGCTCTCTGGTAGGCGGCCCAATCGCAAGCGGTGCTTACCTTATGGGACTTGCCATGGCAGGAGCTTATGCAATCCCGATTTCTGCCATGTACATTCTCTTTGGAGCATTGTTCGCAAGGATCTTCCTGAAACAGAAAATTGTCCCAAGAGTCGGCATTGGAATGGTGATCTGTGTGGTTGGAGCGATTGTTATTAACTGGGTAAAGCCGGAAGGCAGCACCAATTTTACGCTCGGGATGATCTGTGCTTTCGTTGCGGCCATCGGCTGGGCGCTGGAAGGCGTATTTGCGGCTTACGGAAGCGCCATGCTGGATACCGATGTGGTGATCAACATCCGCCAGCTTTTATCCGGTATTGTCGATCTGATTGTTATTTTGCCGATGGTGGGAGGCATGGGACTTTTAAAAGGCACCCTTTTCTCCCTGCCCCCGGTTGTGTGGCTGCTGGTTTCCGGACTTTGCGCCGCAGTGTCCTACTTGTGCTGGTATAAATCCAACAGTACGGTCGGCTGTGCAATGGGAATGTCATTAAATATTACCTACGCGTTCTGGGGCGTGCTGTTCTGCATTCTGTTTATCAAACAGCCTGTAACCCCGACCATAGTCATTGGTTCCATGATTATCATTCTGGGTGCGGTTTTAGTATCCGTGGACCCATTTGAATTGCTGAATAAAAAGGAGGAATTAAGCAATGAAATATGATGCATTAGGAATGATCGAGACAAAGGGCCTGATCGGTTCCATCGAAGCTGCAGATGCAATGGTGAAGGCAGCAAATGTTACGCTTTTAGGAAAAGAATTTGTCGGCGGCGGCCTTGTTACCGTTATGGTAAGAGGCGACGTAGGCGCTGTAAAGGCAGCAACCGATGCTGGCGCAGCAGCAGCCCAGAGAGTTGGGGAACTGGTTTCCGTTCATGTGATCCCACGTCCTCACGCTGAGGTTGAAACCATTCTTCCGAAAGAAAAAAAGGAGAGTAAGTAATGAGTAACCAAGGAATGACATCTGCATCCGCGGATGCAAAAATGGCAGCGGTCAACAAAAAATTCAGGACAACCGGAATGACAACCGGTGCATTATCCGGGCTTACATACGGGATCTATACCGTGCTTGTACTGGTAGCCGGATATTATGAACCTCTTGCCAGTGCGGCAGGACTTTTGGCAGGGCCATACGTGTGCTCTGGTTTAAATGATCTTTTCGCGGGAATCTGGCTGACTGCTTATAATGCAAAAAGCGGCCGTATCCGTGAGATGGGAAGAAGCCTTAATACATTCCCTGGTAAAATGATCGTCATCGGATCCCTTCTCGGCGGTCCGGTAGCCAATGGCGCTTATCTGGTAGGTCTTGCCATGGCCGGCGCCTATGCGATTCCGATTTCCGCATTATGCAGTTTGTTCGGAGCAATTTTTGCATGGATCTTTTTAAAACAGAAAATCACAAAGAGAGTTATGGCAGGTATGCTGGTATGCGTAGCCGGTGCCATCATCATCAACTGGACGAAGCCGGAAGGCAGCGATAACTTCACGCTGGGAATTATCTTCTCCTTTGTCGCAGCGATCTGCTGGGCCCTGGAAGGTGTATTTTCCACTTACGGCGGAGCCATGATCGATACCGATGTTGCGGTAAATTTACGCCAGCTTATTTCCGGTGTTGTGGATTTATTCGTGATCCTGCCCATCGTTGGAGGCTTAGGACTTCTGGGCGGAACACTTTTTGCGGGAATTCCTGCTGTCTGGCTTGCAGTTTCCGGCTTAAGCGCCGCAGTATCTTTCCTTTGCTGGTATAAGAGCAACTCCACGGTTGGCTGTGCTGTCGGAATGTCCTTAAATGTAACCTATGCGTTCTGGGGAGTTTTCTTCTGTATCCTGTTTTTGGGACAGGCAGTGACCCCTACGATTGTAATCGGTTCTATTGTAATCGTATTTGGTGCGGTTCTGGTAACCATGAATCCACTGGATTTATTCAGGAAAGGGGAATAAAGAAATGTTATTACCTGCAAGAACAGCGGTTTTAAATTATTTGTATGGGGTAAAAGATGCGGACATCAGCCAGATCATGGAGGCTTTAAAGCCGCTTTACGGCGGAGAACGCCAGTTTACCAAAGAGCGTTATATGGATCATGTCATGTCTCTGGAAGCAAACGGTATGGTAAACTTACGCAGCTATGATCTGGATCAGAACGGGGAACTGCGCATGCGTTACGAAATCAACGATGACGGCAGAAGCGCGGTTGACAAGTATGTGGATAAAAAATACCGCAAATAAAAAAGAGGAGGTTTACAAAGGTGAGATATTACGGCGAAGAAGCTTTAGGCCTGGTAGAGACCGTTGGACTGGTTCCCGCACTGGAAGCAGCAGACAAAATGCTCAAGGCAGCTGATGTAGAATTGATTTCCTATGAAAACGTAGGTTCCACCCTGGTGACCATTATGGTAAAGGGTGATGTGGCAGCGGTACGTTCCTCTGTAGAGGCGGGCGCAGAAGCAGCCGCTGCCATTGGCAAGCTGACAGCAAAGAATGTTATGCCAAGGCCGATCAAAGAGGTCGGAGACATTGTATCCGTACATGATATCGACGCATAGAGAAAGGAAAACAGTATATGGAAAGATATGAAGCCATAGGCGGGGTAGAAACATTTGGTTTGGTATTCGTTCTCGAAGCGGCTGATGCGATGTGCAAGGCGGCAGATGTGGAACTCATCGGCTATGAGAACGTAGCTTCCGGTTATATTTCTGTCCTGGTACGCGGAGATGTGGGAGCCTGCAAGACTGCGGTAGAAGCGGGAATTAAGGCGGTAAACGATATGGGAGCGGAAGTTTACAGCTCCGTAGTTATTCCAAGACCTCATCCCCATCTTGAAAAAATCATCAGACGATATGCCTTAAGTACTGCTCCGGAACAGGAATAGCAGGCATCCCGGATGAAGGGAGAAAAGGAAATGAGTTTTGTAGATAAAGACCTGCTCTCCATACAGGAGGCAAGGATATTAATGGAAAGCGCACGGGAAGCCAGAGAGACCATGCTTACCTTCCCCCAGGAAAAGCTTGATCTCATCACCGGCACCCTTGCTGCGGCAGCAAAGGAAATGGCAGAGGAGCTGGCGGTCATGTCCGCAGAAGAAACCGGATATGGGCGGTGGCAGGACAAGTACGTGAAAAACACCTTTGTCTGCGATTCCCTGCCGGAACGCGTGAAAAACATGAGATGCGTCGGCATTTTAGAAGAAGATTCCGGGTTGAAGACCATGGATGTAGGCGTTCCTGTAGGCGTGATCGCAGCCCTGACCCCGGCTGTAAGCCCGGTTTCTACCGCGATTTACAACGTACTGATTGCCGTTAAGTCCGGCAACCCCATCGTCATTGCTCCCCATGAGAGGGCAAGGAAGGTAACGGGCAGGCTTCTTGACCGGCTGATGGAAGCCGGAAAATGCTGCGGACTTCCGGAAGGAGCGATCGGGTATTTAAAGACAGTGACAAGGGCAGGGGCCCTGGAACTGATCCGTCACCCGGCAGCAGCCATCGTAGTAAACACCGGAGTTCCGGAGCTGTGCCGGGAGGCGGCAGAAAGCGGAAAGCCTTATATTTACGGCGGTACGGGAAACGGGCCGGTCTTTATTGAGCGCACCGCTGACGTAAGGCAGGCGGTAGAGGATATCATTGCCAGCCGTACCTTTGATTTTGGGATCGTGTCTGCGGCAGAGCAGTATATGGTGGCAGACAGTCTCATCGCAGCAGAAGTAAAGGCCGAAATGTTAAAAAACGGCGCCTATTTCATGAACGGGGAAGAGGAGAAAAAGCTGATAGACCTCCTCTGCCTGGAGAGTGGAAAGGCGGATACGGAAATTATGGGAAGACCGGCCGCAGAGCTTGCCAAAAGGGCAGGATTTGCGGTGCCGGAGTCCACGGCTGTGCTGGTTTCCGAACAGAAATATATTTCTGACAGGAACCCATTTGCAAAAGAGCTTCTTTGTCCTGTATTGGCCTACTATATCGAAAGCGACTGGATGCACGCCTGCGAGAAATGCATGAGTCTGCTGGTAAACGAAAGCCATGGACATACCCTGGTGATCCATTCCAGGGATGAGGAAGTGATACGTCAGTTCGCCTTAAAGAAACCGGTGGGCAGAGTTCTTGTAAATACCCCTGCCACCCTGGGCAGCATGGGAGCCACCACCAACCTGTTTCCGGCTATGACCCTGGGAAGCATTACGGCAGGTGCCGGAATCACGGCGGACAACGTTTCCCCCATGAATTTCATCTACGTCCGGAAAGTGGGATATGGAGTCCGGGGAGCAAAGGAATTCCTTGGGTCTGCGGAGAAAGTCTTAAGCGGATACGGGAAAGTCCCTGAAACAAAGGGGGATACCGAAGATGCAAAAGCGCTTTTGAAACAGATTTTAGAAACATTGTCCAAAGAACTGGATGATAAGTGTTGAAAGAAAAGCGTCTTTCAACCTTGAATTTGTGAATCAACTGGATATGCAAGCATATCCGTTTGATTCATTAGGCGGCAAATAATTGAAAGAGAGGGAAATCAGATTGGATATTCGTGAATTTTCAAATAAATTTGTGGAAGCAACAAAGAACATGTCACCGGAAGAAAGAGCTTCCCTGATGAAAATGTTTGAAAACGTTTCAGATGAAATCAACAAAAAAGAGCCTGCTCCCCAGGCAGCAGTATGCTGTGAGGAAGGAACAGAGATACCGGATGGGATCACTCCCAGACTTCAGAAATTAAAAGAAAATTATTTAAAGCACAAACCATCCATAACTACATACCGTGCCCGTGCGATCACAAAGATCGCAAAAGAGAATCCCGGTATGCCGAAGATCATGCTTCGTGCAAAATGTTTCCGTTACTGCTGTGAGACAGCTCCCCTTGTGATTCAGGACAACGAACTGATCGTAGGCGCTCCCTGCGGCGCTCCCCGTGCAGGTGCATTCTCTCCGGATATCGCATGGAGATGGATGGTGGATGAGATTGATACCATCGGAACACGTCCACAGGATCCATTCTATATTTCCGAAGAAGACAAGAAAATCATGAGAGAAGAACTCTTCCCTTACTGGGCGGGTAAATCGGTTGATGAGTATTGTGAGGACCAGTACCGGGAAGCAGGCGTATGGGAATTATCAGGTGAATCCTTTGTATCGGACTGTTCCTACCATGCCATCAACGGCGGCGGTGACTCCAACCCAGGCTATGATGTGATCCTCATGAAAAAGGGTATGCTGGATATCCAGCAGGAAGCCAAAGATCATTTAAAAGAGCTGGATTATGAAAATCCGGATGATATCGAAAAGATTTATTTCTACAAATCCATTA
The DNA here is from genome assembly GCF_900155545.1 of Clostridium sp. Marseille-P2415. Taxonomy (GTDB): domain Bacteria; phylum Bacillota; class Clostridia; order Lachnospirales; family Lachnospiraceae; genus Lacrimispora. Next base: position 3,260,740 of record NZ_LT732526.1, on the reverse strand, counting down.
TCGATACCACAGAAGGCGTTATGATCTATGCAAAGAGAATTTCCGGGTATGCGGCTGAGCTTGCAACAAAGGAAACCGATCCAAAGCGCAAGGAAGAGCTGTTAAAGATTTCAGAAGTAAATGCTTACGTTCCGGCTCACAAGCCTAGAACCTTCTGGGAAGCGGTCCAGGCTGTATGGACCATCGAATCCCTGCTCGTAGTAGAAGAAAATCAGACCGGTATGTCCATCGGACGTGTTGACCAGTATATGTATCCATTTTACAAAGCTGATATCGAATCCGGCCGTATGAATGATTTCCAGGCATTTGAGCTTGCAGGCTGTATGCTGATCAAGATGTCTGAGATGATGTGGATCACCAGTGAAGGCGGTTCCAAATTCTTCGCAGGCTACCAGCCATTCGTTAATATGTGCGTAGGCGGTGTGACCCGCAGCGGACACGATGCCACCAATGACCTGACTTACTTATTAATGGATGCCGTCCGCCATGTAAAGATTTACCAGCCTTCCCTTGCATGCCGTATCCACAACAAGTCCCCGAAGAAATATATGAAGAAGATCGTAGATGTGGTCCGTTCCGGTATGGGCTTCCCGGCCTGCCACTTTGACGATGCCCACATCAAGATGATGCTTGCAAAGGGCGTATCCATTGAAGACGCACGTGATTACTGTCTCATGGGCTGTGTAGAACCTCAGAAGTCCGGCCGTCTGTATCAGTGGACCTCTACGGCTTATACTCAGTGGCCGATCTGTATTGAGCTCGTGTTAAACCACGGTGTTCCATTGTGGTATGGCAAGCAGGTTTGCCCGGATATGGGTGACTTAAGCAATTTCAAAACCTATGAAGAGTTTGAAGCAGCCGTAAAAGAAGAGATCAAATACATTACAAAATGGACCGATGTAGCGACTGTAATTTCCCAGCGTGTTCACAGAGATTTAGCTCCGAAGCCGCTTATGTCCATTATGTACGAAGGCTGTATGGAGAAAGCAAAGGATGTATCCGCAGGCGGTGCGATGTACAACTTCGGACCTGGAGTCGTATGGTCCGGACTTGCTACCTATGCAGATTCCATGGCAGCCATCAAGAAGCTTGTATTCGAAGAAAAGAAATATACTCTGGAGCAGTTAAACGAAGCATTAAAGGCAGACTTTGCCGGATGTGACCAGATCCGCACCGATTGCCTCAATGCTCCGAAATACGGAAATGATGATGATTATGCAGATCTCATTGCGGCTGACCTGGTTGATTTTACAGAGCATGAGCACAGAAAATATAAGACCTTATACTCTGTTTTAAGCCATGGTACCTTATCCATTTCCAATAACACCCCATTCGGACAGATGACAGGCGCTTCTGCCAATGGCCGTCACGCATGGCTGCCGCTTTCCGACGGCATCAGCCCGACACAGGGTGCGGATTTCAAGGGCCCGACAGCGATCATCAAGTCCGTATCCAAGATGGCCAATGACAGCATGAACATCGGTATGGTTCATAACTTTAAGATCATGGCAGGGCTTCTCGATACTCCGGAAGGAGAAGAGAGCCTGATCACATTGCTTCGTACGGCCTGCATGTTCGGTAACGGCGAGATGCAGTTCAACTACTTAGACAACAATACCCTGATCGAGGCTCAAAAAGCTCCGGAGCTGTACCGCGACTTAATCGTCCGCGTAGCCGGCTACAGCGCATTCTTCGTAGAGTTATGCAAGGATGTACAGGATGAGATCATAAGCAGAACCATGCTGACACATTTCTAAAAGAAAACGGAGATAAATCACAATGGACCATGGAAATACAGGAGAGATTGAACGTAAGGCGTTTATCTTTAACGTGCAGAAGTACAACATGTATGACGGGCCGGGAATCAGAACCCTGGTATTCTTTAAAGGCTGTCCGCTCCGGTGTAAATGGTGTTCCAATCCGGAAGGTATGGAACGGAAATTCCAGGTGATGTATAAACAAAATTCCTGTGTGAACTGCGGGGCGTGCGCCAGTGTGTGCCCCGTGGGAATCCATGTGATGTCCAAAGAGACCGGTAAACATGAAATAAAGCGGGAAAAGGACTGCATCGGATGCATGAAATGCAAGAACATCTGCCCGAATGCGGCACTGACCATTGCCGGAGAGATGAGGACCATTTCAGAACTGCTTAAGACCGTGGAAGAGGATGCTGCCTTTTATGATATTTCAGGCGGCGGAGTGACCCTTGGCGGCGGCGAAGTGACCGCTCAGCCGGAAGCAGCCTTAAATCTTTTAATGGCCTGTAAGCAGGAGGGAATCAATACAGCGATCGAGACCTGCGGTTATACAAAAACGGAAACCATATTAAAGATAGCGGAATACGTGGATTTATTCTTATTTGACATAAAACATATGGACCCGGTAAGGCACAACGAACTGGTTGGTGTAAACAATGAACAGATATTGACTAATATCAGGGAACTGCTCCATCACCGCTGCAATGTAAAGGTGCGTATGCCTATGCTAAAAGGAATCAATGACAGCCGGGAAGAGATCGATGCGGTTATTAAATTCCTGATGCCATACCGTGATTACAAGAATTTTAAGGGAATTGACTTGCTTCCGTACCATAAGTTGGGCGTCAACAAATACAACCAGCTTGATATGGAGTACCCCATTGCAGGCGATCCAAGCTTAAGCGCTGATGATTTAGACCGGATTGAAGGGTGGATGAAGGAATATCAGTTCCCGGTTACTGTGGTAAAGCACTGAGAAAGGGGAAGACGCCGTGATCGAAATGCAACGAGTCATAGAGGAGTCCGTTCCGGGCAAGCAGGTGACCATAGCCCATGTAATCGCATCCCCCATACCGGAGGTGTATGAATGTCTTGGCATCGATGAACTGGGAGCTATCGGAATTCTCACGCTGTCCCCTTTTGAAACGTCCATCATTGCTGCGGACATAGCGGCAAAGGCAGCGGACGTACAGGTGGGGTTTTTAGACCGCTTCACAGGCTCTGTGATCATTGCAGGCGACGTGGACAGTGTGGAAACCGCTTTAACCGCGGTGTGTGATACCTTAAAGCGCGGGCTGGGTTATACGGTGCCCGCAGTATCAAAAACATGAGAAGAAAAAGGATCATGCTCATCGGTCCCGGCGGCAGCGGGAAAACTTCGCTGGCGCATGTTATAAACGGTTTTACCGGTCCTGCCAGGAGAACCCAGAACATGGTGTATGGGGAAAAAACTCTGGATGTACCGGGGGTTTACTTGGAAAGTCCCTGGATGCACAAGCATATCATTGCGGCAGCTCAGGACGCCTCCCATGTACTGATGCTGGTAGACCAGTCTTCATGCCGGGAAAGTTACCCGCCGGGATTCGCAAAAGCGTTCCGGGTTCCAGTCATCGGTGTGATTACAGGAAGCGGAGAGAAGCCGGAAAATGATGGCTGGTGTATCCGTCAGTTAAAAAAAGCCGGGGTCCGGGAGCCCTATTATCACATCAATCTGTCTGGAAGGGCGGGTCTTCCTGAATTAATGGAGGCATTATGCCCAAAGAACGTGGGCAAATAAGAGGAAATACCCTACGGGTATACCTATATGCCCAAAGAACGTGGGCAAATATAAGGAAAGGAGGGAAATGTAACGTGGAGCAATTTGTAATGAATACAAAAGTATATATGGGATCTTCCTGTCTGGATAAGATAAAGGAACTTCCTGTGAATAAGGCCTATATTATTTGTGACCCCTTTATGGCCCAGTCCGGAAAGGTGAACTGGATTACAGAGCTTTTACAGGAGAAGGGAAGCAGCTTTGAAGTGTTTTCAGAGGTAGTGCCGGATCCGACCATCGAAGTGGTATCAAAGGCCATCGGCGGGATGAAATGCTTTAATCCGGATGCAGTGATCGCCCTTGGCGGCGGCTCTGCCATCGATACGGCAAAGGCGGCAAACCACATCTACAGTCAGATGGGAAATGAGAAGCTGTATTTGATCGCGGTCCCGACAACCAGCGGCACAGGCAGCGAAGTAACCAATTTTTCCGTCATATCCGACCCGCAGGCCCAGGCGAAATACCCGCTGCGTTCCGACAGCATGGTGCCGGATGCAGCGTTCCTTGATCCGCGCTTTACGGCGTCGGTTCCGCCTCACATTACGGCGGATACCGGAATGGATGTTCTGACCCATGCCTTAGAGGCCTATGTTTCATCCAATGCAGGTGATTTTACCGATGCCTGTGCAGAAAAGGCTGTGAGACTGGTCTGGAACTATCTGGCACGTACCGTAGAGGAAGGAAGCGACATGGAAGCCAGAACCCACATGCACAATGCATCCTGTCTGGCCGGAGTTGCCTTTAACGGAGCATCCTTAGGACTTTGCCACAGTATGGCCCATGCTCTGGGAGCGCGCTTTCACATTCCTCACGGAAGAAGCAACGCGATTCTGCTGCCTCATGTCATCAGCTATAACGCAGGTCTGGAAGACGCAGGCGATCAGAAAGCGTGCGGCAGGTATGTGGAGATTGCCAATATGCTTGGGATCGCGGCAGGAACAGATAAGGCCACGGTACACGGCCTGGTGCGTCATTTAAAGAACCTGATGAATAAGATCAAAATACCGCAGCAGATTACGGATTTAAAGGTTGATAAAGATGAGTTTGAGCAGGCTGTACGGGAAATGGCGGAAAAAGCCCTGGCTGATAACTGCACATTGACCAACCCAAGAGTGCCGTCGGTAGAAGAGATTGAAGCCATCTATCGGAAACTGTGTAAGGGGGGCTATTAATGAAATTCATCACGGAAGACGATTTGAGGATTTTATTCAGAAGAGAACCCTTTACCTCCTACGATCTCCCTGGGGGAACCAGACTGACACCCGGAGCGCGCCAGTTCCTGGTGGATAAGAAGATTCCCATAAGTGACGATCCCATGACGGTAAAACGAAAAAACGAAAAGCCTGGAGAGAAAAACGAAGCGCCGAAAAATGAAATTTGCCCGGATCGTTTCCTATTAAGAAAGAAAACGCTTCAGGCGCAGTTTCTGGAGGCGGGCCTTGAATTATTAAACCGGGACGTGCTGTTGGCAGAGCAGATATTTGACCTGGAACGAAGGCTTTCTGACCTGGGGAAAGAAGGCCGGGATGAGGAAATTGCATTTGAGCCCTGCACCGGATTTAATAAAGAGAATTTTAACGAGCCTTCCGGGGATTGCTTTGAAATTACAGGTTTTCATGCACAGTCAGAAAAGGGAAAAGAAATCGTTCTTCTGCACCGCCTGCGCTGCAGCGTAAGAGAGCTGGCGGCGGAAACGGAGAACGCAGACTTAAACCCGGTCATTAACCGCTTATCACAGATGATATGTCTGGAATATGGAGGAAAAGCATGTCAAAGGAAGAAATAACATTTGATGGATGCAATGAGCTGGTAAGCCAGTTTGAAGCAGTTGTTAAGCATCCTATTAAAGGAAGCTCCTCTGTTTACTATACCGGAGTGGATCTGGGTACGGCGTGTGTGGTACTGGCTGTGTTAGATGAGAATTACAAGCCTGTAGCAGGTGCTTACCGGTATGCAGATGTGGTCCGTGACGGAATGGTCGTTGATTACATCGGCGCGATCCGGATCGTGCGCGAGCTAAAGGAGGAACTGGAGGAAAAGCTGGGCACCGGGCTGATTTATGCAGCCGCAGCCATTCCTCCGGGCACCGATTCCCTGGACGGAGGAGCCATTAAGAACGTGGTCCAGGGAGCGGGATTTGAAATCACAGCCCTTCTCGATGAGCCTACGGCAGCCAATGCAGTTTTAAAAATAAAGAATGGCGCGGTCGTGGACATCGGAGGCGGCACCACCGGAATTTCCATTTTAAAGGATGGAAAGGTGGTGTATGTAGCGGATGAACCCACGGGAGGGACTCATTTCTCCCTGGTGATCTCCGGTGCTTATCATATGTCTTTTAAAGAGGCGGAGGTATATAAACGCAGGGAAGAAAACCATAAAGAACTGCTGCCGGTATTAAAACCGGTTGTGGAGAAAGTGGCTTCCATCATAAGCCGCCATATAGGAGGGCACGATGTCCGGGAAATCTATCTGGTAGGCGGGACCTGCTGTTTGACCGGAATTGAAACAATCATTGAAAAACAGACGGGAATCAGGACGCTGAAACCTGAGAACCCAATGTTTGTAACTCCTCTTGGAATCGCATTTTCCTGTAATCAGGAAGAGCTGGCATAAAGGATGTGGACATATGGAATACCGTATTATTAAATCACCGTCACAGGGGACCATCGATATTTTGAACCGCAGGAAGGGCTCCGGTACCTCTTCCCCCATAGGACCGGTGGATGCAGTAGGACTTGTGCAGGGCAGAATCATCGAAATGGTTTGTGCTGCCGATGTGGCAGAAAAAGCAGTGGGTGTTACGGTAGAAGATATCAGAGGAAGCTGCCCGCAGAACATGATCATGCTGGCGGTTTTTGGAGATACGGCATCGGTAGAGGCAGCCATGGAAGAGATCAGGCAAAGAGAGAAGAGAGGTGCCGAAGAATGGTAGCAGCGAGATTAATTGATAACGTATGGGCCACCAGAAAGGCTGAATCCTTAAGCGGATATAAATTCATGCTTGCCGAGATCATCGGAGGCACACGGGAAGGCGAGCGGCTGATCGTAGCGGATATCATCAGCGCAGGCATCGGTGACCGTGTGATCGTTTCCACCGGCTCTTCTGCCAGACGGATGCTGGGAAGCGATGACATCCCCATAGATGCCGTAGTAATTGGAATTATTGATGAAGATTGCCAATTTATATAGAAGGGAAGTGATCCTATGAAGCAGTTGATTTGTGCAAAAGATGTAGAAAAGATAAACGCAGAGGGCAAAAAGGTTTTTTATATGGAAAGCGGAAGCATCATCACTCCGTCCGCAAAGGATGCAGCAGATGCGTTCGGCATCACATTCTGTGATAAGGCCGAAGAGCAGACGCAGGCCCCGGCGGCTTTTGCAGGTATGGATATTGACAGCGAGAAAATTTATATGGTACTGAAGGCACTCATGGAAAAGGGAATGTTAAATGACATTTTAAAACCCTATGAGTCGGAAAGCCATGGAAACGGTCTTAAGGTAGTTCGCGGAGGCTCTGTAAAAATGGATGTATTTGATACGGGTGACCCGTCTGTTAAGGCTTATTACCAGGAGCTGGTAAGCAAAGAGGAATCCCATATAAGCGCAGGTTTCCTCGTAATCGACCATTCAAGCTTTGAATGGGAATTGACCTATGAGGAGATCGATTATGTAATCGAAGGAACCTTGACCGTAACCATTGACGGGAAAACTTATACCGCAAAAGCCGGAGATGTACTTTTCGTACCGTCAGGCTCTAAGGTAATCTGGGGTTCCCCGGATAAGGCCAGGATATTCTACGCAACTTATCCGGCAAACTGGGCTGATTTGGTTTAAGGAGGTAAACAATGCAGGCACTTGGCTTTATAGAAACAAAAGGCGTGCTGGCGGCCATAGAGGCGGCAGATGCCATGTTAAAAGCAGCAGACGTGTCCCTTATGGAAAAGACCAAAGTCGGCGGAGGACTCATCGCTGTTACGGTGACCGGCGATGTGGCGGCAGTAAAGGCAGCGGTGGACGCCGGAGCAGCAGCGGTAGAACGCATAAACGATGCTGCTTTAATTACACGCCATGTTATTGCCAGGCCTCATGATGAGCTGACGGCTGTAATCGGCGGAGGTACTCCTGACGAACCGGAAAAAGAACAAGAGGTTGAGGTACTTAAAGAGATAACGGCAGAAGAACCGGTCGAAGAATCTTCCAATGAACCGGAATCGGTGGATACCATAAAAAGAGAAACCGTGGACTTATGGATGAAGCAGGATGGTCTGGAAGAAACCATGAAGATACTTGAAGATATGAAGGTAACAGAGCTTAGGACGCTTGCCCGTGAATATCCGGAATTCAGTATAGCCGGACGAGAAATTTCAAAGGCAAATAAAACCCTGCTGCTGGAAGAATTCGGGAAGTATTATGGACAGAATGATTAAGATTTTGAAAGGAGAAATGGAACATGGAAAATTTTGATTATGATTTACGTTCCATCCAGGAAGCAAGGGATTTAGCAAGATGCGGGGAAGCGGCCGCAAAAAAAATTGCCGGATTTACGGAAGAACAGATAGATACCATACTTAAGAGCATGGCTAAGGCAGGAGAGGAACACGCTCTCTGCCTGGCAGAAATGGCTGTGGAGGAAACAGGATTCGGTAAAGTAATGGATAAAGCATATAAAAATCACGCAGCCTCCACACTTTTATACGAGCAGATCAAAGGCATGAAGACAACAGGCATTCTTTCCGAGGATACTGTAAATAAAACCATTGAAGTAGCAGAACCGGTAGGACTTATCATGGGTATCGTTCCTTCCACAAACCCTACTTCCACTGTATTTTTTAAGTCTATGATCGCTGTTAAATCAGGAAATGCGATCGTATTCTCCCCACATCCATCCGCTGCAAAATGTACTTTAAAGGCAGCTGAGGTCATGCGTGACGCCGCTATCGCAGCAGGCGCTCCGGAGGGAATCATCGGCTGTGTATCCATGCCTTCCATGGGTTCCACCAATGAGCTGATGAAATGCAGGGAAGTTTCCATCATCATCGCAACCGGTGGTCCTGGAATGGTAAAAGCTGCTTACAGCGCAGGAAAGCCGGCTATCGGCGTAGGCGCAGGAAACTCTCCGGCTTATATTGAGAAGACGGCAAACGTGAAAGAAGCTGTAAAAACTATCATCGCCAGCAAGACATTTGATTATGGTACCATCTGCGCTTCTGAGCAGTCAATTATCTGCGAGGAAAGCAATCATGCAGAAGTAGTTGCTGAGTTAAAGAGCCAGGGCGGATACTTCATGACAAAGGAAGAAACCGACAAAGTCTGCAGCCTGTTATTCAGGAATGGCCATAGCATGAATGCAAAATTCGTTGGACGTTCTCCACAGGTCATTGCTGCCGCAGCCGGAATCCAGATCCCGGAAGGAACCAAAGTTTTAATCGGTAAGCAGGAAGGCGTTGGAGACGGTTATCCGCTATCCTATGAAAAACTGACAACGGTTCTTGGCTTCTACACCGTTAAGGATTGGGAGGAAGCATGCGGACTCAGCATTCGCCTGTTACAGAACGGAATCGGACATACCATGAGCATCCATACCCAGGATCGTGATAAAGTACTTAAATTCGCAGCAAAACCTGCTTCCAGGATCCTTGTAAATACAGGCGGAAGCCAGGGCGGAACAGGAATCAGCACAGGACTTCCGATCGCTTTTACTTTAGGATGCGGAACCTGCGGCGGAAGCTCTGTTTCCGAAAATGTAAGTCCGAAGCATTTGATCAATATTAAGACAGTTGCATTTGGCTTAAAGGATTGTGCGACCATCGCAGCCGATGATCCAACCTTTATATGGAAAGACAACGGCACAAAAGCTGCATGCAGCCCGGCTGACTTTGTAGCTTCCTTTGAAAAGAAGGAAACCGCTCCGGTATCATCCTGCCAGAGCGGCTGTGATGACAACGAGAAGCTGGCAGCGCTTGTGAAAGAAATTGTACTGGCTATGAAAGGTCAGTAATCACAACTGGGAAAGGAAACAATCATGGATAAATATGAAGCAGTAATCCAGCTCTTAATGGAAGCTGTGAAATCAGACTCCGGAAAAGATGAGTCCCAAATACCAGTAGGCGTTTCCAACCGTCACGTGCATTTGTCCCAGGAAGACTTAGATGCTCTTTTCGGCAAGGGATATGAGCTTACCAATATGAAAGAGTTATCCCAGCCCGGACAGTATGCCTGCAAGGAAACGGTGACCGTATGCGGCCCCAAAGGAGCCATTGAAAAGGTCCGTATCTTAGGACCGGTCAGAAAACAGACTCAGATTGAGATCCTGGCAGCTGACGGCTTTAAGCTTGGTAAGAAAGCAGAGCCTAAGATGTCCGGTGAATTAGCCGGAACACCAGGAATCACACTGGTAGGACCGAAAGGTTCCGTAGAGACAAAAGAGGGCTTAATCGTTGCCCAGAGACATATACACATGAGTCCTGCAGATGCTGTAAAATTCGGCGTACATGACGGACAGACCGTAAGCATTCAGACAGAAGGGATCCGCGGAGGCATTTTTAATCATGTAGCAATCCGTGTAACGGATACTTCAAGCCTGGAATGCCACCTTGATACGGAAGAAGCCAATGCCATGGGGCTTGGCGGCTCTTCAAGCGTTACCATTGTTAAGTAAGTGAACCATTAAAAATTAATTATATTATCAGGAGGATTTAAAAATGAAATACGATGCATTAGGAATGATTGAAACAAAAGGTTTAATTGGATCCATCGAAGCAGCAGATGCTATGGTTAAGGCAGCAAACGTTACCCTGATCGGCAAGGAATTCGTAGGCGGCGGTCTTGTTACTGTTATGGTAAGAGGCGATGTAGGAGCTGTTAAGGCAGCTACCGATGCAGGTGCAGCAGCAGCTCAGCGCGTAGGCGAGCTGGTATCCGTACATGTAATTCCCCGCCCGCATGCAGAGGTTGAAACAATTCTTCCGGGTACAAAAGAGGCATAATTAAAAATTTGGTAAAAGGTCTGGTTTTTACGGGTTCCTCTCGCAGAAATCAGACCTTTTACATATTTTCCATTTAAATCATGTAAAACCCCGGAGTTTTTTGGCGGGTTACAAATTTTAAGGAATATCGTTTTATAATGAGCATTCAGTTACTAATATTCTATACATCTTCCATAAAAATCCAGTAATATTTCCGTATATAATAGACAAAACAAAAATAATTAGGTATAATACCAAGTATATGTGCAGGATGCAGGAAGCAGGTGTAATGATGCGTCATAAAAAAAGCGTAATGAGAAGTTTCATGATGGTGACCCAACTGGGGTTAAGTGTCATGGTACCTGTATTCGTCTGCATTCTTGCCGGTTACTACCTTGACCGGTATGCAGGGACAAAGCTGACGTTACTATTCCTGTTTCTGGGATTTCTGGCAGGCGGTTTAAACGCCTATAAGATGGCGAAGGCCACTCTTGCCATGAATGAAAGGGAGGAGAGGGACGAGGATCAGAAGACACGCATGGAGAGACAAAAGGAAAACCAGCCAAACGTGCATAAGCCCAAGCAGCCAAGCCGTGTGAAACGACATGACGATGAGAAACTTTGATAGACAGGAGGACTTGTAATGGGGAAGGAAACAAAGAATCTGATGCTTGAAGTTTCAGCTGGAATTGTACTTTTCACGGCAGCAGCCATGCTTGCGGCGTTTTTTACGTATCCCAAACGTGCCGTTTTTGCAGGATTGTTTTTGGGAATGGTTTTATCCCTGGCCATGTTTTTATCCATGGCGCTGGTACTTGAGAGCTCCATGAAGACGGAAGATCCGAAGACCGTCCAGAAGCGGAGTGTGATCAGCTCTGTGGTCCGCTATTTGCTTCTTATTGCCATACTGGTGACTGTAATTACCCGGTTTTCGGACTGGTTTCATCCGGTCGCAGTAGTAATCGGAGTCCTTGGACTCAAGGCTGGGGCATTCCTTCAGCCTGTTATACACAGGATCGCAGCCCGCAGGGCAAAGGGAGAATGATCCCGTATGCGGTCAGGTGGGATCACTTAAGAAAGGAGGCTTAAGCGTATGGTCGTTGCGAGTGCCAATAATGTGGACTTCATGATCAAAGGCGTTACAAAGTTCCAGGCTTTTGGGCAGGAGCTTTGGGTTACAACAACGGAGATAGGCCTTAGTATTGTGACGATCGTAATCCTGATTATCGCAGTGATCGCCAACCGGAAAATGAAGAAGGCGGCGGAAGTACCCGGCACGTTCCAGAACATAATAGAATTTGCCGTGGAAGCACTTGATAATCTGGTGAACGGAACCATGGGTCATAATGCAAAAAAGTTTGTTAATTATATTGGGACGATCTTTATTTTCATTTTGTTCTGCAATATTGGCGGCTTATTTGGTCTAAGAACACCAACGGGAGACTTTGGTGTAACGTTCATGCTTGGTGTATTCACGTTTTGTATCGTGCAGTACCAGGGCATTAAGAATCACGGAATCGGTCATCTGACAAGTATGTTCCAGCCATTTCCGATTTTGTTCCCGATCAATCTGATCGGTGAAATTACAAACCCATTATCCCAGGCGCTCCGTTTATTCGGTAACATGATGTCAGGTGTTGTTATCATGGGATTGTGGTATGGGATGATGCCAATCTTTGTAAAGATCGGTATCCCATCATTTTTACATGTGTATTGTGACTTGTTTTCCGGCTGTATACAGACCTATGTGTTCTGTATGCTGACCATGGTATATGTCAACGACAAGATGGATTAGTCAGCCGGACATCATTAATAATTAAATTCAGGAGGAATTTTTCTATGAACGGAATTTCAGGACAGGATTTTATCTTTGGTTGCTCAGCAATCGGTGCAGGTCTTGCGATGATCGCAGGTATCGGACCTGGTATTGGACAGGGTATTGCGGCAGGCCATGCTGCTGCTGCTGTCGGACGTAATCCCGGCGCTAAGTCAGATATTACATCTACCATGCTTTTGGGGCAGGCGGTTGCCGAGACGACCGGTCTTTATGGTTTCGCAGTTGCTGCTATCCTCATGTTCTTAAAGCCATTCAGCTAAAGACGGATGCGGCGGGAGTTAAAATCAGCCCGCAGAATGGGAAAGAATAAAGAGCGAGAGGAGGCGAAACCTTGGAACGATTATTGGGATTTGACCCACAGCTGCTTTTCGGATCATTTGTGACAGGCGTTAACGTATTCATCCTGTTTTTTGCATTATCCTATATGCTGTTCAATCCGGTGCGTGAAGTGCTGGAAAAAAGAAAGCAGAAGATTGCGGGAGAATTAAAAAGCGCTGCTGACGATATGGAAGCTGCGCATGCAATGAAGGAAGAATATGAATTAAAGCTTCATGAGGTGAAGAAAGAGGCAGAAGCAATCTTAGAGGATGCCAGAAAAAGAGCAAAGCAGCGTGAGGCAGAGATTATTGCAGAAGCCAGGGATGAAGCAAACCGCATCGTGATGAGGGGCAACCGGGAGGTTGAACTGGAGAGAAAGAAAGCGCTTGATGATATGAAGGAACAGATCATATCCATCGCTTCCGTCATGGCCGGTAAGGTCGTGGCTGCCTCCATTGATACCACGGTGCAGGATGCCCTGATTGACGAAACTTTGAAAGAGATGGGTGAGAGTACATGGCAAAGCTAGTATCAAAGGTATACGGCGATGCATTGTTTGAGGAAGCCCTGGAAAAGCAGGAAGTGGACGCTTTGTTCGAGGAAGTGAAGGGCCTGCAGATGGTTTGGCGCGAGAGCCGGGAATTAGCGGAGCTTCTTGATAATCCGAAGATTGTAAAGGAAGAAAAAATCGGCATTATTAAGAATGTTTTCGCCGGACGGGTGTCGGATGATCTGATGGGGTTCCTGGCAGTCATTGTCGACAAAGGCAGGCAGAAGGATATTCCGGCAATCTGTGAATACTTCGTGAACGCTGTCAAAGAATATAAAAATATCGGCGTGGCCCATGTGACCAGCGCCGTGGAATTAAAAGAGGAGCAGAAGGCTCAGCTTTTAAAAAAATTACTGGATACGACCCGGTATGTGGATTTTGAAATGGATTATAAAGTAGATCCGTCAATCATAGGCGGCATGGTAATCCGGATCGGGGACCGCGTGGTGGATTCCAGCATTAAGACCCAGATTTATGAATTGCGCCGCAGCTTATCAAAGCTGCAGCTGGCATGATTTCCTCTTTCCTGCCAGCCGTTCGATCAGCCGTTAGGTGAGTCGGACTTCATTATCATTTAGAAAGAAGGTGCAAACCTTAATGAATTTAAGACCAGAAGAGATCAGTTCTGTCATCAAAGAACAGATTCAAAGATATTCCACAAAGCTGGAAGTCTCTGATGTCGGTACAGTCATTCAGGTAGCGGACGGTATCGCCCGTATCCACGGTCTTGAGAACGCCATGCAGGGAGAGCTTCTGGAATTCCCGGGAGAAGTCTACGGCATGGTGCTCAACCTGGAAGAAGATAACGTTGGTGCGGTTTTGCTGGGTACCGGCGATATCAGCGAAGGTGACACGGTAAAAACTACCGGACGAGTGGTGGAAGTACCTGTAGGCGATGCATTGACCGGACGGGTTGTGAATGCGTTAGGACAGCCGGTTGATGGAAAAGGACCGATCCAGACAGACAAATTCCGTAAGATTGAGCGTGTAGCTCACGGCGTTATTGACAGAAAATCAGTAGATACCCCCCTTCAGACCGGTATCAAGGCCATCGACGCCATGATCCCCATCGGAAGAGGCCAGCGTGAGCTGATCATTGGTGACCGCCAAACGGGTAAGACGGCAATCGCCCTTGATACAATCATTAATCAGAAGGGCCAGGGCGTTCATTGTATTTATGTAGCCATTGGTCAGAAGGCATCTACGGTTGCCACCATTGTTAAGACACTGGAAGAGTATGGGGCAATGGATTATACAACCATTGTTGTATCGACTGCTTCCGATTTGGCTCCACTTCAGTATATTGCGCCGTACTCCGGCTGTGCCATAGGAGAAGAGTGGATGGAAAACGGCGGGGACGTGCTGGTTGTTTACGATGATTTAAGCAAACACGCAGCCGCTTACCGTACCCTGTCCCTGCTTCTTAAGAGACCGCCGGGCCGTGAGGCTTATCCGGGCGATGTTTTCTATCTGCATTCCAGATTGCTGGAGAGAGCATCAAAGCTGTCCGATGAACTGGGAGGAGGCTCCTTAACAGCTCTTCCGATTATTGAGACACAGGCGGGAGACGTATCCGCTTATATCCCCACCAATGTTATTTCCATTACAGACGGTCAGATTTATCTGGAAACGGAGATGTTCAACTCCGGTTTCCGTCCTGCCATCAACGCAGGTCTTTCCGTATCCCGTGTAGGCGGCTCTGCCCAGATCAAGGCTATGAAGAAGATCGCAGCACCGATCCGTGTGGAACTGGCACAGTACCGTGAACTTGCAAGCTTTGCCCAGTTTGGTTCCGAGCTTGATAAAGAGACTGCGGAACAGCTTGCACAGGGTGAGAGAATCAGGGAAGTATTAAAGCAGGGGCAGTATCAGCCGATGCCGGTCGAATACCAGATCATCATAATCTTTGCGGCAACCAGAAAGCTTCTTCTGGATATTCCGACTGCGAAGATCCTTGATTTTGAGAAAGCCTTAACAAGCTTCATCGACAGCAAGTATTCTGAGATCCCTGCCAGTATCCGTGAGACAAAGCAGATTACATCTGAGACAGAGGAATTGCTTATTAAGGCAATAAACGAATGTAAAGCAGGTGTATTTTAAAGGCAGGTGAACAATCATGGCATCCATTAGGGATATCAAACGAAGAAGAGACAGTATATCGAGTACCGAACAGATTACGAAAGCCATGAAGCTCATATCTACCGTTAAGCTGCAGAAGTCCAAAGCAAAGGCAGAGGAATCCAAACCCTATTACGACATGATGTATGATACGATTAACTCCATGCTGCGTAAATCCGGCAACATTGAGCATAAGTATTTAAAGGCAGGGGATTCCAAACGGAAGGCCGTTATCGTCATCACTTCAAACCGCGGACTGGCAGGGGGCTACAACAGCAACATTGCCAAGCTGGTTGCGGGGGATGGCAGGCTTACGGCGGAGTTAACGGATGTCTATGCCATCGGAAGAAAAGGGAAGGAAGCATTGGCAAAAAAGGGTTATGCGATTGCCCGGGATTATTCCGAAGTAATCAATGAGCCGATCTACCGTGATGCTTCTGATATCACTATGGAGCTTCTGGACGCATTTGGACAGAACCGGATAGGTGAAATTTATCTGGCTTATACTTCTTTTAAGAATACGGTGACCCAGATACCGACCCTTAAGAAGCTTCTTCCGGTTGAAATGGAAGAGGGAAGCGGGAAGATGGATCTGGCTCTTATGAATTATGAGCCGAATGAGGATCAGGTATTGGATTCCATTATTCCGAAGTATATGAGCAGTCTGATCTATGGCGCATTGCTGGAAGCCGTTGCCAGTGAAAACGGAGCCAGAATGACCGCCATGGACTCTGCGACCAACAATGCGGAAGAGATGATAGAAGAACTGGGATTGGCCTATAACCGTGCAAGACAGGGCTCCATAACCCAGGAGCTTACCGAGATTATAGCCGGAGCCAATGCAATTTCGTAGGCATAACTGTTCGGTGAGCGGCCAGGCGAACTTGGAAGCAGGTTTGTTTGGCTCGTTGCTCACATAAATAAATAAAGAAGGAGAAACAAGATGGCAGAACAAAATATTGGTAAGATCACCCAGATCATCGGTGCCGTACTGGATATCAAGTTCAGCCAGGGCAAGCTGCCGGATATCAATGAGGCCATAGATATCACCACAAAAGACGGCGGCAGACTGGTTGTAGAAGTATCCCAGCATCTTGGCGATGATACCGTAAGATGTATCGCCATGGGCACGACCGATGGACTGGTACGTGGTATGGACGCCGCAGCTACCGGCGCTCCGATTACCGTACCGGTTGGAGAAGAGACTCTGGGACGTATCTTTAACGTTCTGGGTGATCCAATCGATAAAAAACCAGCACCGGAAGTAAAGGAGCATTTACCGATCCACAGGCCGGCTCCCACCTTTGAGGAGCAGTCCACAGAGACGGAGGTTCTGGAAACCGGCATCAAGGTCGTAGACCTTCTCTGCCCTTATCAGAAGGGTGGTAAGATCGGCCTTTTCGGCGGTGCAGGAGTAGGTAAAACCGTTTTAATCCAGGAACTGATCCGTAACATCGCCACAGAGCACGGCGGATATTCCGTATTCACAGGCGTTGGTGAGCGTACCCGTGAAGGAAATGATCTTTATCACGAGATGCAGGAATCAGGCGTTATCAATAAAACAACCATGGTGTTCGGACAGATGAATGAGCCGCCGGGAGCACGTATGAGAGTAGGTCTTACAGGTCTTACCATGGCTGAGTATTTCCGTGACCAGGGCGGAAAGGATGTGCTGTTATTCATTGACAACATATTCCGGTTCACTCAGGCAGGTTCCGAGGTTTCCGCGCTGCTTGGGCGTATGCCTTCCGCAGTAGGTTACCAGCCGACTCTGCAGACCGAAATGGGTGCCCTTCAGGAACGTATCACTTCAACTAAGAATGGTTCCATTACATCTGTTCAGGCTGTTTATGTGCCGGCCGATGACTTAACGGACCCGGCTCCGGCCAACACATTCGCCCATCTGGATGCGACCACGGTTCTTGACCGTTCCATCGTTGAGCTGGGCATTTACCCTGCGGTTGATCCTCTTGGCTCCACATCAAGAATTCTGGACCCGCGTATTGTAGGTGAGGAACACTACCGCATTGCCCGCGGCGTTCAGGAGGTGCTTCAGAAGTATAGAGAGCTTCAGGATATCATTGCCATGTTGGGTATGGATGAGCTTTCCGAGGAAGATAAAGTTACGGTAGCCCGTGCAAGAAAGATTCAAAGATTCTTATCTCAGCCGTTCTTCGTTGCGGAACAGTTTAACGGTCTGGAAGGCCGTTATGTACCTCTTGCTGACACCATTCAGGGCTTTAAGGAGATTCTGGAAGGCAAGCATGATGATATTCCGGAGAGCTATTTCTTAAATGCAGGTAGTATTGATGATGTTCTTGCCCGTGTGAAAAAATAGGGGGTGGGAATATGGCTGATTTATTCAAACTGCAGATCATCACTCCGGAACGGAAGTTCTACGAGGGAGAGGCATCCATGGTGGAGCTTACCACCACGGAAGGTGACATCGGTGTATACCGGAACCATATTCCGATGACTGCCATTGTTGCCCCGGGAGTCCTTAAGATCCACGAGGAAGGCGGAGTAAAGGAAGCGGCCCTGATATCTGGCTTTATTGAGATTTTACCGGAAAAGATCGTCATTATGGCAGAAATTGCGGAATGGCCCGGAGAAATCGATGCAGGCCGGGCTGAGGAGGCCAAGGTCCGTGCAGAACGCCGCTTAAAAGAACAGAGCGGTGAGGTGGATATCATGAGAGCGGAAACAGCCCTTAAAAGGGCTCTTGTAAGGCTTTCACTTATAAAATAATATTGGACTTGAACCTTTCAAAAGAGGTTCAAGTCTTATTTTTTCTTAACAGATGTTTGGACGGAGATATCGTTCCTATGGATTAAACTCATTTTCTGTGTTATACTATAAGACAGATAAAATCGAATAGGGAGAAAGTATTATGAAGGAAACAGCATTAGTGATTATGGCAGCCGGCATTGGCAGCCGGTTTGGCGGAGGAATCAAGCAGCTGGAGCCAGTAGGTCCCAGCGGTGAGATTATCATGGATTATTCCATTCATGATGCATTGGAAGCAGGATTTGACAAGATCGTGTTCATCATCAGAAAGGACTTGGAGCAGGATTTTAAGGAGATCATTGGAAAGAGGATAGAAAAGATCGCTCACGTGGAGTACGCCTATCAGGAACTTGATGATCTTCCGGCTGGTTTTAAAAGGCCCGCCGACAGGACAAAGCCATGGGGAACAGGCCAGGCGATTCTGTGCGCCAGAGATGTGATCCATGAACCTTTTATCGTAATCAACGCAGATGATTATTATGGAAAAGAAGGCTTTATAAAGATTCATGATTATCTGGTGAATGAGATGGATCCTCAGTCACAGCCTTTTGATATCTGCATGGGCGGATTCATACTGGGTAATACCTTAAGTGAGAACGGCGGGGTGACCCGTGGGGTATGTCACGTGGATGAGAATGGGATACTGAAGGAAGTGGCGGAGACTTACGAGATTAAAAGATGCGGTGGTGCTGCCAAGGGGCGTGACGAGGATGGAAACGTGGTGACATTCCCGCTGGAGCAGAATGTATCCATGAATATGTGGGGACTTTCTCCGGCGTTTCTTAAAGAACTGGAGAGAGGATTTCCAGAGTTTCTTAATGGACTAAAAGAAGGAGATGTGAAAACAGAATATCTGCTTCCTAAGATCATCGATAAACTTGTTCATTCTGATAGAGCCCGGGTCAAGGTGCTTGAGACAAAGGACAAGTGGTTTGGCGTGACCTATAAAGAGGATAAAGCTGCTGTTGCAGAGGCCATAAGGAACCTGGTGTCAGAAGGAGTATATCCGGACCGGTTATTTGATGAAAGTAAATAAAAATGAAGATAGACGGCTTCCTGATAAAAGAAATATCCGGAGACCGTCTTTTCATTTACGCGGGCAACGAGCCAAACGAACATGTTTGCGTTTTTCTTCCGGTTTCATGTAATTTTGCACTTTTCATTTCTGCTATGCATACAATAGTGATGTATAAGCAGAAAGCAGGGAGTGATAACAGCCGTGCCGAATAACCCAGATTATACTTATGGAAACAATCACCAGGGGCTGGAGCCATACATGCTTTACGGTGACAGGAGCATTGCGGAGAGTCCCATGGAGAGAAAAGATATCATAGTAAAGGATTTGGAATATCTGCAGGGGATGTACCCGGGACATATGAAACGTTTGCAGGAATATGTGGTTTCTGCGTGCGATCATCTGGATTATAAGAACAGCCCTATGTATGATGAATTTCCGGATCGTATACTGATTAATCAGATTTGTGATTCCATTTGCCGCCAGGTCCATGAGGATGGCCTCATAACAGATGAGGAGATGACCGGAAATGGAGATTTTGCACAGGCGGCTTCGGAAAATCGGAATACAGAAGAGATAGGCTGGGAAGCAAACGAGATAGAGAGAGCGGAACTGCCGCCCCGGCAGCGTTACTCGACATGGGGTGCGCCGCCGTGGGGTCCGCCACCGGGCCCGAAACCGCCTCATTGGGGTCTATCGCCATGGGGCCCGCCGCCAGGTCCGCCCCCCTCTCATTGGGGTCCCCCGCCAGGCCGGCGTCCGTGTTGTCCCCCTAAGTATAGCGGAGGAAACTGGACGAATGATATAGTTGCAGTGCTTCTGCTTAATGAGATGCACCGCAGGAGATGCCGTTCAGGACTGTGCAGGTAGAGAACGGTAATCAGGTTAAGAGAGTGAGAAGCAGCTGTCCAGGGAAGGACGGCTGTTTTTTTAGGGGTACGCCAAGGTAATCGCCAGTGAGTCTTGCAGCAAAGCCTCCATTGCTATGGGGTGACCGATCGTGCTGAAGCGGGGTATGTCGGATAAAAAAAGCAACCTAATCCAACATCAACGTAAGTTTAGCAATGAATGATAAAAGAATAGCAATTTATGAAATGATAAAAATGGGAATAAGTTGTATTATAGTTTTATAAATTAAGGAATTTATTGTAAATATTTCAGAAGGAATGCTGTAAATAGTACAATACTTTTTTATCTTCATCTAAGTGATTTTCTTCAATGTGTTTTCTGCTTTCAAGATGTTTTTCATAATACGAATGAACTCTCTATACGAATCCTCAGCCACAGAAAAATTATAAGTTCCATATGAGCCGAATTTATGATTCTGCTTTATAAATAAAGTATTTTATAATCCTAATTAACATTGTAATTATTTAGGTAAAACAAACACTTTGTTGTTGTTTTAAAAGAATTTATCTTCTCAGGGAGGAGGTGTCCGTCAGATGTTCACGGAATATAACACAGGATAAGAGATATACTGCAAAGAGAAATTACCGTCAAAAGCATGAAAGGGAGTGATTTATAAAATATAATATCCAATGTATGCAGTTAAGTGGTACTGATAAAAAATATTGTGCAGGAGGGTTTTGTATGAGTAACTTAAATAAGTTAAATAAGAAAGCTTTAGCGTTATTTTCTGTAATTTTATTGGGCTTTACCAGCATGTTCGCAAGAACCGCATATGCTGCGACAGACTACTGGCAAAATTGGACCGATGGCGGTGGAACAGTAAATGCTACCAATGGTTCTGATGGTAATTACAGTGTTAGTTGGACAAACTGCGGGAACTTTGTCGTCGGTAAAGGCTGGGGGACAGGAACCCCAACCAGGGTATGTAACTACAATGCCGGCGCCTTTTCGCCCTCCGGTAATGGGTATTTAACATTATATGGGTGGACGAGAAACTCACTCATAGAATACTATGTTGTAGATAGCTGGGGCACTTATAGACCTACCGGAACGTATAAGGGTACCGTGAGCAGTGATGGGGGTACCTATGACATATATACGACTATGCGATACAACGCACCTTCCATTGATGGTACCCAAACTTTCCAACAGTACTGGAGTGTCAGACAAACGAAAAGAGCGACCGGAAACAACGTTCAGATTAATTTCGGCAACCATGTTAACGCTTGGAGGAGTAAAGGTATGAATCTGGGGAGCAGTTGGTCTTACCAGGCATTATGTGTAGAGGGATATCAAAGTAGTGGTTATGCTAATGTAACGGTGTGGTAACAGGTCGCACTGCAATCTGATAACTGATAGGTGTCTGACCGTTAAAGTCTTTTAATCATTCGATATATAAGGCCGGACGGTCTCACAGCCGGCGGCCTTATATATCAGAACGTTTAAATACCTATCAGCTTAAAGGAGATATATCAATGAGAAAACTTTTGATTTTACTTTTATTGGCTATGATTGTTGTTGGTGCTTGTTCACAGAATAAGCAGGATAGCTTTGTTTATGTCAAAGGCGGTCTTTTTATGAATACAAAGTCCAACTATTATGGAAAAAATGTAACAATATCAGACTTTTATATGGGCAAATATGAGGTTACACAAAAAGAATGGATGGAGGTAATGGGAAGTAATCCTTCGGAATTCAAAGGTGACAATTTGCCGGTAGAAATGGTAAGCTGGTATGACTGTATTGAGTACTGTAATAAAAGAAGTATAAAAGAGGGCTTAGAACCTTATTATAATATTGATAAAAATAAAAATGACCCGAATAATAAAAGTGATAACGATGATCTGAGATGGACAGTTACAATCAATATGGGGGCTGATGGATACCGGTTGCCGACAGAAGCGGAATGGGAATATGCGGCAGGCGGAGGCCAGATGAGCAAGGATTATACATACAGCGGAAGTAATAATGGAGATGAAGTGGCATGGTATTGGAGAAACGCAGGAAATGAATACTTATCGGGAGATTGGTATTGGCCTGCGATAGAAAATAATAATAATAAAACAAAACCCGTCGGTTCCAAGAATCCCAACGAGTCAGGACTTTACGATATGTCGGGTAATGTAAGGGAATGGTGTTGGGACTGGTATGAAGACGCGGACATTAACAGCGGCTTTTTCCGGGTATGGAAAGGCGGCGGTTGGATTGGAGATATCGTCAGCTGCGAATCATCTTACCGTGGCAAGTTCGAGGCGAATGGTAAAGGCTCCGATCAAGGTTTTCGTGTGTGCCGTGCCGAGTAAGCGGGAGCACATATATAGTATTGCCCTTGAAACTATCCTTGAACAGAGAATAGACATTTTAGATTCAGATATACGTATTCTTTATCCATTCAATGCCCCTCTGTCCCTTCTCTATTAGGTTATGGGCGCTTGCGCGCCCAAGCCCCTTTTCAAAACCGTACGTGCCCTGTTAAGGCATTCGGTTTTTCACTCTATATTCATTAATTTCCAATTAAAGAATGTATCTGCCGTATAACTTCTCTTCTGGTTTCTGCGATTAAGCCATTTACATAGCAACCCTTTTGTTTGTATAAGAAAAGCCCTGATAGGACCTGACTCGGGAAAATTATAGGCTAAGCTCGGTTTTCGGATTAATTAAGAAAGTTTTCATTGTAGTTTTGGATATTATTGTATACAATAAAGAAGAGAGAATGCTAAAACAAAGGAAGCCTGGTATGAAACGTTTGATAAAAAAAGTAGGGATCTTATCTGCGGTTTTTATTATAGCAATCGCAGTTTATTTTGTGTGGAATCAGAAAAATACAGAGAAAAATGATATAATGGTATATACTTCCATGGATGAGGCGGCCTTACCGGTTGTATATTCGGATATGTTCGGAAGAAAGATGAATCTTCTCCATGGTTATACCCAGGATATGAAGCAGTCTGTTTCCCGGGAGGCGCTGACCGTTCTTCCGGCGGACCGGCTCATGAACATACAGATTTCCGATTATGGCGGCAGCATCCAGGGAATAGAATATGAAGTCCGCAGCCTGGACTTAGGGCGGCTGGTGGAACGGACAAGTGTGGATAAATGGAACGAAGAGGAGGGAGGGATTACGGCAACCCTTCCCATTCAGAACCTTTTGACAAAGGATAAGGAGTACCTTCTCATTCTGACACTGGATACCTCTGGTAACGGGAAGCTCCTCTACTATACCCGTATTATGTGGACGGACAGCACTAATACAAAAGACATGGTGGATTTTGCGGTGGATTTTACGACACGGACGTTTAATTATGACCAGGCCAGGGATCTTACCACCTATCTGGAGACCAATGATTCAGAGGATAACAGTTCCCTTGGGCATGTGACCATCCATTCCAGCTTTTCCCAGCTGACCTGGGGAGGGCTTACCGTCACGCCGGTAGGAGAGATCAGGGCCACATTAAAGGATATGGACGGAATCATGTGCAGCGTCCAGCTGCAGTATGAAGTGTCCCGGGCTTTGGAGGGCGGGGCCCAGGAATTTTATGAGGTGGAGGACAATTTCACCATGAAGTGGGACAGCCGGCGTATCTACCTCATGGATTTTGAGCGGAATACCAATCAGATATTTTCCGGTCAAAAGGAGCTGTTCTCTGAAAAACGGATCATGCTGGGCATTTCCAATAACGATGAAATACGGACGGCAAAAAGTCCTTCGGGAAACACCCTGGCTTATGTGGTAAACCGGGATTTATGGGCCTTTGACCAGAACAACGGGCATGCGGTAAAGGTATTTTCCTTCCGAAGCGGTGAGGATGACGGACTTCGCAGCGGTTATAACCAGCATGATATCAAAATATTATCGGTCAGTGACAACGGGAATGTGGACTTTCTGGTTTATGGATATATGAACCGCGGCATTCATGAAGGAAGCTTAGGGATCGCCATGTACCAGTACAGCAGTGAGGATAATGCCATCCGCGAGCGTTTTTTTACCCCGGTCACGCTGTCTTTTGAGACTCTGAAGGAGGATATAGACCAGCTTGCCCATTTAGGGGCCAACGGAATGCTGTATTTAATGGCAGACCGGGCGGTTTATGGGATCGATTTAAACAGTAATGAATATATGGTCCTGGCGGATTCCCTGATAGACGGCGGATTTGCGGTCAGCAGTACAGAACGCCATTTTGCCTGGTTAGAGGGAAGCAGCCTTTATGGAGCCGGTGTGATCCATCTCATGGACCTGGATACCGGTGTGAAGAGGGAGATAACAGGAGGAGAGAATAACCTTTACCGCCCCCTTGGATTTGTAGGCGATGATTTCATTTACGGAATTGCCAGGGAAGGGGATGTGTGGGTTCAGAACGGAAGGATCAAGGATGCACCCATGTACCGGATTGAGATCATGGATCAAAGCGGGAAGATCGTTAAGGAATATGAGCATGAGAATGTGTATATTGCAGACGTGTCCGTGGATGACAGCCGGATCCACTTGACCCAGGCAGTAAAGTCCGGAGAGCAGTCCTATGCGGCGTCCAAACAGGATACCATTGTCTGCAATCAGGAGCTTGCCGATGAAGAAATGGAAGGAATTGGATGGAAGGTTTCCGAGGACCGGAAAAAGGTGTATTTTGTACAGCTTGACAAAGAAATTTTAAGCCGGGAAGTGAAAATTACAGTCCCGAAAAAGGTTGCTTATGATGCTACAGAGGTTGTGGAGCTAAAGTCCAGTGCCAAAACACCGGAAAACAGGTTTTATGCCTATGGCGGAGGGCATTATCTTGGAAGCAGCCGCAATTTTACCGATGCACTTGAGCTCGCTTATGATAAGATGGGGGTCGTAACGGATCAGAACCAGGAGGTCATATGGAACCGTGTGAACCGTCCACCTGCCCGCAATATGAAAGATCCAATGAAAACCGGAGCTGCATTCTTGCGTAACCTGGATGGATTTACGGAAAGCGGATCCCATGGGGAGGGGATTCTTATGCTGGATGCCAGAGGCTGTATACTGAATCAGGTCCTGTATTTCGTGGGCCAGGGCTGTCCTGTGGCTGCCTATACCGGCCAGGGAGGTTATGTGCTGATCTCCGGTTACGATCAGTATAATGTGACTCTTTATAACCCGGTTTCCGGGGAAAGCCAGAAGATGGGCTTAAATGATGCCTCTGCTTACTTTGCAGGCCAGGGAAATGACTTTGTCTGCGGGGTATTTATGGAATAAGAAAATGCGTTCTCTTTACAAATCCGCAAGATATGTTATAATCATTAAAGGTTAATGAATGGAATGTAAGAATTTTGTAATAGATAACTTGATAATCAGAGGTGTGAAATGGAGCAGTATATTATGAAAGGCGGCAATCCGCTGGTTGGCGAAGTGACCATCGGAGGAGCAAAGAATGCCGCTTTGGGAATCCTGGCAGCGGCCATCATGACAGATGAGGATGTACTGATTGATAATTTGCCGGATGTGAGAGATATAAACGTGTTACTGGAAGCGATTGAGGAGATCGGTGCGAAAGTAGAGCGGATCGACAGACATACGGTCCGCATCAACGGCAAGACCATCCGGGAAGTTTCGGTTGATGACGAATACATCCGCAAAATAAGGGCTTCTTATTATTTTATTGGAGCCATGCTGGGAAAATATAAGAGTGCCCAGGTTCCGCTTCCGGGCGGCTGCAACATTGGGAGCCGGCCCATTGACCAGCACTTAAAGGGATTCCGTGCCCTTGGAGCTGATGTAAAGATTGAGCGTGGGGCTGTCATTGCTCATGCCATTGATCTGGTGGCCAGCCATATCTATCTGGATGTGGTCAGCGTCGGGGCGACAATCAACGTCATGATGGCGGCGACCCTGGCAGAGGGACAGACCATTCTGGAAAATGTAGCAAAAGAACCCCATGTGGTTGACGTAGCCAACTTTTTAAACAGCATGGGTGCCAATATCAAGGGAGCCGGTACGGACACCATCCGGATCCGCGGCGTAAGAAAGCTTCATGGAACCGAGTACTCCATTATTCCTGATCAGATTGAAGCCGGTACCTTTATGTGTGCGGCAGCCATTACCCGCGGGGATGTGATGGTAAAAAATGTCATCCCCAAGCATCTGGAGGCTATTTCTGCGAAGCTTTTGGAGATGGGATGCGAGGTCGTGGAATTTGATGATGCGGTCCGTGTGGTTGGAAAGTCCAATCAGAAGCATACGGACGTCAAGACGCTTCCCTATCCGGGGTTTCCCACCGATATGCAGCCACAGATGACAGTGACTCTGGCCCTTGCGGGCGGAACCAGCGTAGTGACCGAGAGTATTTTCGAAAACCGTTTCCGTTATGTGGATGAGCTGTCCCGTATGGGAGCTAATGTAAAGGTAGAAGGAAATGTAGCGGTCATTGACGGTGTAAGCGGCTTTACCGGAGCCTTTGTAAACGCTCCGGATCTTCGTGCAGGTGCAGCACTGGTCATCGCCGGACTGGCTGCGGATGGATACACCGTTGTGGACGAGATCGGATATGTTCAGCGGGGTTATGAATGCTTTGAAGAGAAGCTCCAGGGTCTGGGAGCTATGATTGAAAAGATAGATTCTGAAAAAGAAGCAAAAAAATTTAAATTAAAAGTTGGATAGGCGGGGGGTTCCCCGCCGTTTTCCGTTTTCAGGGCTGTATGTGCAAATATCTTTTGATGAGCATTCATTATACTTAGGTTAGTAAATTCGAGGAGGTAACAGCAATGAACGAGAAACCGGTTCTGGTCATTATGGCAGCAGGCATGGGAAGCCGTTATGGAGGTTTAAAGCAGATCGACCCTGTCGATGCCTATGGGAATAAAATCATTGATTTCTCTATTTTTGATGCGGTTCAGGCTGGATTTGAAAAGGTTGTTTTTATCATTAAGAAGTCCATAGAAAAAGAATTCAGGGAGAACATCGGAGACCGTATGGCGGCCCATGTACAGGTGGAATACGTGTTTCAGGAGCTTGACAGGCTTCCAAACGGGTATCAGGTACCGGAGGGAAGAGTGAAACCCTGGGGAACCGGTCATGCTGTTTTATGCTGCAAGGACATCATTAACGGTCCGTTTGCAGTCATTAATGCCGATGATTATTATGGAAAAGGCGCATTTGTATCCATTTATGACCGGTTGTCCAGGGTTTCCGACGGGGAGAAATACCAGTATGCCATGGCAGGCTATCAGCTTTACAATACCCTGACGGAAAACGGCCATGTGGCAAGAGGCGTATGCAGCACCGATGAAGCGGGGAAGCTTGTTGACGTTCACGAGCGCACCAGAATCGAAAAACACGGGGACAGAGCGGAGTTTACGGAGGATGACGGTGTGACCTGGACGGAATTAGGCGAAGATACCATTGTCTCCATGAATATGTGGGGATTTACAAAGAGTATTTTAAGCGAGCTTGATGAACGGTTCACCGCCTTTTTAGACAGGGAACTCCCTGTGAATCCGGTGAAATGCGAATATTTTCTCCCGTTTGTGGTAGATGAACTGTTAAAGGAAGGCAGGGCAGAGGTCTCCGTATTAAAGAGCGTGGACCGCTGGTACGGCGTTACCTACAAAGAGGACAAGGAAATGGTAGTGAATGCCATTCAGGGACTGAAAGAAGCAGGACTTTATCCGGAAACGTTATGGGGGTGGAAACTCAAGTAACCAGTAGTTGAACCATTTGCATATTTAGTGTCCAGCTACTATTGCCATGACCGAAATTAAGAATTTAAATATGCTGTCCATTTGACACCCCCTTTCTGCTGCTGCAGTCTGGGAAAAACAGCATTTGCACTTGACAGCCATTTTAAAATACGGTAGAATAGATATGCAATAAATGTAGCTTTCAATTGAATAACAAATGAAAAGTACGTAATATCCCTTATTCAGAGTGATGGAGATACAAAGGATCTGTGAAGTCACGGCAACCCCGACCGGAATGATGGCGCATAAGCCAGAAGGAGCGGTTGGAAGGTGCCAACCTGAGCGAGAAATCGAGCAATAAGAGGATTTGATACAGTGTTGAATCAAGTCCGCGTTGCTGCGGACTTTTCTTTTTGTTATTCCCCCATGTAAAATAGAGGAGGAAATGACAACATGGAAAAATTATTATTTACTTCTGAATCCGTAACTGAAGGACATCCAGATAAAATGTGCGACCAGATTTCCGATGCGATCCTTGATGAGATGTTAAAGCAGGATCCAATGAGCCGGGTGGCTTGTGAAACATGCTGTACCACTGGCCTTGTCATGGTCATGGGAGAGATTACCACCCATGCCTATGTAGACATTCAGAAGGTGGTGCGCGAGACAATAAGGGAGATCGGCTATGACCGGGCCAAGTATGGTTTTGACTGTGATACCTGCGGTGTGATCGTAGCGTTAGATGAGCAGTCAAAGGACATCGCATTAGGCGTTGACCGGGCGTTGGAAGCAAGGGAAAACAAGATGTCAGACGAAGAAATCGATGCCATCGGAGCAGGAGATCAGGGAATGATGTTCGGCTTTGCCAGCAATGAAACCGAAGAATATATGCCATATCCCATCGCTCTTGCCCATAAGCTGGCACTCCGGCTTACAAAAGTCCGTAAGGATGGAACCCTGACCTATCTCCGCCCGGATGGAAAGACCCAGGTTACGGTAGAATACGATGAGAATGGAAAACCGATCCGCCTGGATGCAGTGGTTTTATCCACCCAGCATGATGAGAACGTAAGCCAGGAACAGATTCATGTAGATATTAAAAAATATGTATTTGATGAGGTTCTGCCGGCAGAGCTGGTGGATAAGAATACCAAGTTCTTCATAAATCCAACCGGCCGTTTTGTAATCGGGGGTCCTCACGGCGACAGCGGTTTAACCGGCCGTAAGATTATTGTAGATACCTACGGGGGTTATGCCCGTCATGGCGGCGGGGCATTTTCCGGTAAGGACTGTACCAAGGTAGACCGTTCCGCTGCTTACGCCGCCCGCTATGTTGCAAAGAACATCGTGGCAGCAGGGCTGGCTGACAAGTGTGAGATCCAGCTTTCCTATGCGATCGGCGTGGCGCATCCGACTTCCATCATGGCCGATACCTTTGGGACCGGAAAATTAAGCAATGAGAAGCTTGTGGATATCATTCGCCAGAACTTTGACTTGCGTCCGGCAGGAATCATCAAGATGCTGGATTTACGCCGTCCAATTTACAGACAGACTGCGGCTTATGGTCATTTTGGAAGAAATGATCTGGATCTGCCCTGGGAGAAGCTTGATAAGGCGGAGCTTTTAAAGAAATATTTATAATTTAAAATATTCGGGACGGAGGTTTCATGAGCGGACATGAGCCTCCGTCCTTTAAATTTTAGAATTGTTTTATAAATTCTCTGTCCTATGTGTGTTATAATACCTTTACGTGATATAAATTTTTTGTTATGATTTTCAGTATAGAAGCATGGGAGAGTCGAGAAAAAGTGAAATTGAAATTAAGAACCCGTCTGGTCGTGGCTTTTATGATCATTACGGTGATCCCTTTAACTCTGATATTTGCAGTGGTGGCAGGGCTTGGCAGTTACCAGATGAAGGCTTTCCGAAAGGCCTATAATTTAACAGAGCAGATCGATCTTCTATCGGGCAATACCCTGCAGATTTTTAACCGTCTGACCAGGGAGGAGCAAAAGGAGATCAGCCAGATTCTGCAAAGTGATCCCGGACAGTTTCGTGATACGGATTATCTGGAAAAGCTTAATGAGAAGCTGACATCCAAATATGCCTATATGATCGTTCGCAAAGGGGATGTCCTTTTTTTTGATGGAAACAGCCACATTACCCAGGGGCTTTTTGAACAGCTGCCTAAGTACGAGGAGATGGACAGCAACATTGATGGCGCCATCTATCTGGATGGAGAGACCCAGCATCTGGTGAAGCAGATGGATTTTCTGTATCCGGATGGGGACAAGGGGAGCGTATTCATCGTCTCTAATGTGGACGGCCTGATTCCTGAAATTAAGATCATGATGGCAGAGATGCTCATGGCGGTTATCATGATCATCGTATTTACGGACGCGATCCTGATGATGTGGGTATACCGGTCTGTGATAAGTCCCTTAGGAAGGCTTCAGGTCGCCACCAAGAAGATCCGGGATGGAAATCTGGATTTTGCCCTTGAAGTGGAGAATGACGATGAGATCGGCCAGCTTTGCCAGGATTTTGAAGAGATGAGGATCCGTTTAAAGGAGTCCGCAGAGGAAAAGATCGAGTATGATAAGGAGAACAAAGAGTTAATCAGCAATATTTCCCATGATTTAAAGACTCCCATCACGGCGATCAAGGGATATGTGGAAGGAATTATGGATGGCGTGGCTTCCTCTCCGGAAAAACTGGACCGTTACATTCGGACCATCTATAATAAAGCCAATGACATGGATAAGCTGATTGACGAGCTGACCTTTTACTCCAAAATCGACACCAATAAGATTCCCTATACATTTTCCAAAATCAATGTGGCAAGCTATTTCAGGGATTGCGTAGATGAAGTGGGGCTTGAGATGGAGGCCCGGAGCATTGAACTTGGATATTTTAATTACGTGGACGAAGATGTGGTGGTCATTGCGGATGCAGAGCAGATGCGGCGTGTCATTAATAATATTATCAGCAATTCTGTAAAATATATGGATAAGAAGACGGGAATCATCAACATCCGGATCAAGGATGTGGGAGATTTCATTCAGGTAGAGATTGAGGATAACGGCAAAGGAATTCCGGCAAAGGATCTGCCGAGCATTTTTGACCGGTTTTACCGCACCGATTCCTCCAGGAATTCCTCACAGGGAGGAAGCGGGATCGGTTTGTCCATTGTTAAAAAGATCATTGAAGATCATGGAGGCCGGATATGGGCCACCAGCAAGGAAGGCATTGGAACGGAGATACATTTTGTTTTAAGAAAATACCAGGAGGTCATGCAGGAATGAGCAGAATACTGATTGTAGAGGATGAGGAAAGTATTGCGGAGCTTGAGAAGGATTATCTGGAGCTGAGCGGATTTGAGGTAGAGATCGAGAATAATGGAGAAGAAGGGCTTAATCTGGCGCTCCATGAGGACTTTGACCTGGTGATCCTGGATTTGATGCTTCCGGGGGTGGATGGCTTTGAGATATGCCGGAAGGTCAGGGAAGTAAAGAATACCCCGATTATCATGGTTTCCGCGAAAAAAGAGGATATTGATAAAATACGGGGCCTGGGCCTGGGAGCTGATGATTATATTACCAAGCCATTCAGCCCAAGTGAGATGGTTGCCCGTGTAAAGGCCCATCTGGCCCGTTATGAAAGACTGATCGGAAGCGGTACACCGGATAATGAGATCATTGAAATCCGGGGCCTTAAAATCGATAAGACTGCAAGACGGGTATGGGTCAATGGGGAAGAAAAGAATTTTACGACCAAAGAGTTTGACCTCTTAACATTTCT
Source organism: Clostridium sp. Marseille-P2415 (assembly GCF_900155545.1). Taxonomy (GTDB): domain Bacteria; phylum Bacillota; class Clostridia; order Lachnospirales; family Lachnospiraceae; genus Lacrimispora. The sequence continues at coordinate 3,229,232 of NZ_LT732526.1, read as the reverse complement.
TGCTCAGAATCCAAATCATGTATTTACAAAAGAAGAGTTGTTTAATAAAATATGGGATATGGAATCCATCGGCGATATTGCCACGGTTACCGTCCACATTAAGAAGATCCGGGAAAAAATTGAATTCAATACAGCGAAACCCCAGTACATCGAGACTATATGGGGAGTTGGATATCGGTTTAAGGTGTAAGTTCATATCAAAGAGTCTTGATATCTTTGATTTCTGCTGACCTCTTGAATAGATAGTGAGTTGACAGCAAAAGCGAAAATATTGTGGTTATATGCGAATATAGGGTGATGCATGAAAAATGAAATTGTTTTATTTACTGATGGTGATCTGAAATTAGAAGTACCTATAACTCCGGAAACGGAAACTGTATGGCTTACGCAGGAGCAAATGGCAGATTTATTTGATACTGCCCGTTCTTCAATTGCTTATCATATAGGTAACATATTTAAAGAGGAGGAATTGTGCAAGGGCACTTCTGTCGAAGCATTGGAAATATATACCAGACATTTGCTGGCAATGATTTATATTCCACATTAGAAGAAAAAGCAGCTAATTTATTATATCTTATAACCAAGAATCATAGTTTTTCCGACGGAAACAAGCGCATTGCAGCAACCATGTTTTAATATTTTTAGATAAGAATGGGGCTTTATTTTCAGAGGGGAATAAGCTGATTGAAGATTATACGCTGGTTGCATTAACAATTATGATTGCGGAATCGAAGCCGGAGGAAAAGGAAATGATGATTAGTGTTATTATGAACTGTTTAAGATAAGTGCACGAAAAGACTATGAGATACGAATCAGGCTGTGTTAGGTGGAAGCACACTTAACACAGCCGCTTTTTGCTCCGCAGAAAGGAAATGAGGGAACATGAAGGAAAAACTATATGAAATACCATTAAATGATGCCATGGATGCGGATGAGGAATGTCCATTCTGCTTTCTTGAACGGAAGGCAGAGCAGGAGCTTATGGACTTTGTGCTGGGTTCCTGTGCTTCCTATATGGAAAGCGATACCAGGGAAAGAACCGATCAGGCAGGCTTCTGCCGGCTGCATCAAAAAAAGATGTTTGATTACGGTAATGCCCTGGGAAATGGCTGGATCTTAAAGACGTACTATAAAAAGCTGATCAAAGAGATGAAAGAGGAATTCAAAGACTTCACTCCGGGAAAGGCTTCCTTAAAAGACCGTCTTACCGGAAAGACAGGAAATTCAAATTCCATCCATGCCTGGATCGCCGGGAAGGAAAAGACCTGTTATATCTGTGACCGGTACTCGGAACGTTATGAGAGGTATGTGGCGACCTTTTTTCATTTATATAAAAAAGATCCCGCGTTCCGGGAAAAACTGAATCACGGCAAGGGCTTTTGCTTTCACCACTTTGCCGGTCTGTGCAGCGGGGCGGATCAATATTTAAATGAGGCCGGGCGGAAAGAATTCTACCCGCTCGTATTTCAGATCATGGAACAGAACATGGAACGGGTCTCCGGCGACATAGACTGGTTCATTGAAAAATTTGACTATTTAAACCGGGAGGGGGATTGGAAGCAGTCGAAGGATGCCCTGCAGCGAGGGATGCAGAAAATCCGGGGCGGCTATCCTGCGGATCCGGCTTACAAGCTTAAATAGAAGTATTTTTACCGGCTTAGCCGTTTGAACTGTCCGGGGGTATAGCCGGTGGTCTGGCGGAATGTGCGGATAAAATTGGAATAATCATTAAACCCGGATAAATGGCAGGCCTCGGAAACCGTGTGGCCCTGGGACAGCAGTTCTTTTGCCAGAGCAACCCGCTTGACTACAATATACTGGAATATACTGCTTTCCGTTTCTGATTTAAATAAGTGGCTTAAATAATATTTGTCCAGGGAAAGTGCCTGGGAAATGGTATCCAGGGTCATGGGATTTGTTAAGTTTTTATCAATGTAGCTCATAATTGCCTGGGCCCGGTGAGGTCTTGGCGCTGTCCGGGAAGAACTTGTTTTTTGCCATGCCTGGTTGATCAGGATCAGGATCTGGATCAATGTTGTGACCGCTGTTAAATCGCTGCCGTAGGAGCAGCGGTTTTTTATTGCCTTTTCTATGGTTGTGGCCATGGTAACCAGATCCTCATATTCCTTTTTTGACAGCAGTACAAGATTGCCGATGGCAGGCTCCCGGTGGAAACAGTCTAACAGGTTGGTATTGGGGGTGCAGTATGGACGGATAAAGGCCGGATTTACGTGTATGACAAGACGGGTGAACGCTTCATTCGCAGTGTTGATGGCCTTGTGGATCTCCCGGTTGGAAAACAGGATCAGGCTGCCGGCATTCATTTCATAGCAGGCGTTCTCCACAAAATACTGAATATGGCCGTCTAAGAGCAGATAGATTTCATGGCTGTTATGCATGTGGAAATCCACATTTCCGGCCATATGGCTGGTCGTAAAGTCACAACTGAAGGGTTCGGAAAATTCACTGTAATGGTATTGGCTTTCCTTTTTCATATCGTCCTCCTGAAATAGACAATTTGTGCATATTTCTAGTCAATCTGCGCAAACAAATTGCGTTAATAACAGTATATAATAAATTTATCATAGAAACAATAAAAAGAAAAGAGGAGGTTATCATGGTTCGGGTTGGGGTAATCGGCTGCGGGAACATCGGCGGAGTTCATGCCATGATCCTGAATAAGATAAAACAGGCCAGGCTTTGTGCTCTGGCCGATATCCGCCTGGAACGGTCAGAGGAATATTCGGCTCGTTTTACGGGAGGAAAGGCAGCAGCTTATGGGTCTATGGAGGAAATGCTTGAGAGGGAGGAGTTAGACGCGGTTCATATCTGTACCCCTCATGTCTGCCATGTACCTATGGCGGTCCAGGCCTTAAAGAAGGGGCTTCATGTATTTATGGAGAAGCCGCCTGCCATAAGCAGGGAGCAGTTTGAAGAGCTTTTGACGGTCTCAAACGGATGCAAAGGAAGATTAGGCATCTGCTTTCAGAACCGGTATAATGAAACGACCAGAAAGGTAAATGAAGTTCTGGCAGAAGGAACCCTTGGCAGGATAAAGGGCGGAAGGGCCTTTGTGACCTGGCACCGGGATGCTTCCTATTACACGGAAAGCGGCTGGAGGGGAAAGCTTGAGACCGAAGGCGGAGGGGCATTAATAAACCAGTCCATCCACGCACTGGACCTGCTTCTGGGCTGGATGGGGAAACCCGTAAGGACAGAGGCTGCCATGAGCAACCATCATTTGAAAGGCATTGTGGAGGTGGAGGATACTCTGGAAGCATATATGGCCTTTAGCAAAGGGGCGGAACCGGTAAGTGCAAGCTTTTACGCCACCACCGCTTACGCCGCGGATGTTCCGGTTCTTATAGAGCTTGTCTGCGAGAATGGGTTTGTGCGGTTGGAAGGAAACTCTGTCTGGTATCAGACGGAGGGAAAAGAAGAAACTGTTGTCTGGCAGGCGCCAAAGACGTCCGTGCCGGGAAAAACCTATTGGGGCAGCGGACATGAAGCCTGCATCCGGGATTTTTATGACTGCCTGGAATCCGGAAAGGCTTATTTTAATGATCTGGCTTCGGTAGAAAACACATTTTATACCATGATGGATATTTATGATTCCGCAAGAAATGAGGGGAGATAGGACATGGATCAAGTAAGACTTGGAGTAATCGGAATTGGGAATATGGGAACGAATCACTGCAAGAGCATTCTGGAAGGCAGGGTTCCGGAAATAGAGCTTACCGCAGTGGCAGACCGGCGGGAAGACCGAAGGGCCTGGGGAAAAGAGAATCTGCCGGAACCGGTTGTTATTTTTGAGGAAGGAAAGGACTTAATAGAGGCTGGGGTATGTGATGCGGTCTTAATCGCAGTGCCTCATTACCAGCATCCGGAACTGTCCATCCATGCCTTAAGCCACGGGCTGCATGTCCTGTGCGAGAAGCCTGCCGGAGTTTACACAAAGCAGGTCCGGGAAATGAACGAAGCGGCAAAAAAGAGTGACCGGGTTTTCGCCATGATGTTTAACCAGAGGACCAACTGCATTTACCGGAAAATGCATGAGCTTGTAACCGGCGGAGAGCTGGGGGCAATCAAACGGGTCAACTGGATCGTCACGGACTGGTACCGGACTCAGTCTTATTATGATTCCGGAAGCTGGAGAGCCACCTGGGATGGAGAAGGCGGGGGCGTTCTGTTAAACCAGTGTCCCCATAACATGGATCTGCTCCAATGGATCTGCGGAATGCCAGGTAAAGTACGGGCCTTCTGCCACAATGGAAAATGGCATGACATTGAAGTGGAAGATGATGTGACCGCTTACATGGAATATCCGGGCGGGGCCACCGGTGTCTTTGTCACCACCACCGCGGATGCGCCGGGGACCAATCGGTTTGAAATAACCCTGGAGATGGGAAAGCTGGTCTGCGAAAGTGACAGGCTCATGCTCCACAAGCTGGCTGTAAACGAGCGCACCTTCTGCAAGACAGCCAGGGGTGGATTTGATACCCCGGAATTTACGGTGACGGAAGTGGAGACCGACGGGAAAAATGAGCAGCATGTGGGAGTTTTAAAGGCATTTGCAGGCAATATCCTTCACGGGACTCCTCTGGTTGCAGAAGGAGTGGAAGGCATCAACGGACTGACCCTGTCAAACGCCATGCATTTATCCAGCTGGCTGAAACAGGAGGTAGAACTGCCGTTTGATGAAGAACTGTTCTTACAAGAGTTAAATAAACGCCGTGCAGCTTCCAGAAAAAAAGAAGGGACCGGCGTGGTTTTTGATACGGAAGGAAGCTATTAAGACATTGAAAAAAGGAGAGATGATTATGTGGGATGGAGTACAATTATCTGGTTTTGCAGATGAAATCGACAGCAGCCTGGAAAAGCAGATCAAAGTGTTAAAAAAACTGAATATCCGTTATGTGGAGATGCGCGGAGTCAACGGAAAAGGTCTGGTGGAGTATTCCGCTCATGAGGCAAAGGAAATAAAAAAGCAGCTTGATGAGGCAGGCATCCGTTTATCTTCCGTAGGTTCTCCCATCGGGAAGATACGGATCACCGATGATTTCGCTCCTCACATGGAGCTGTATAAGCATACCGTGGAAATTGCCAATGTGATGGAGACTCCATACATCCGAATGTTCAGCTTCTTCATGCCCCAGAATGAAAGCTATGCTCCCTGCCGGGGAAAGGTCATGGACCAGCTGGGCCGGTTTGCGGATTATGCGAAGGCGAACCATGTGATCCTTCTTCATGAGAATGAAAAGGAAATCTACGGTGATATGGCGGACCGCTGTCTGGAGATCATGAAGGAATTCCATGGGGAGCATTTTAAGGCGGTATTTGATTTTGCCAATTTTGTACAGTGCAAACAGGATACGATGGAAGCCTATGAAATGTTAAAGCCTTACATTGCTTACATTCATGTAAAGGATGCCCTGTGGTCCGATGCAAGCGTAGTTCCTGCCGGTATGGGGGACGGTCATGTAAAGGAAATCCTTAAGCTGTTGAAATCCGGGGGATACAAAGGCTTCTTATCTCTGGAACCGCATTTAAGTGATTTTGCAGGATTCAGTGCTTTGGAGCAGAATGCGGCTGAAAAGAAAAAGCTGAGCGGAGAAGAGGCGTTTACCATGGCCTATGAAGCGCTTGAGAAAATACTGGAAACAATTGACTGATTTTCCATGTTAAAAAACGGTAGAGGTGTTACAAAAAACAGCTTTTTTGTGCACCCCTGCCGTTTTTTTTCAATAACATCTTCCATTCTAAGGGTAGAATTGGTATAATTGGGCCGTTTTAAGTGTACCATTTGGCACATCCTAATATTTACTGTAAAATTTCATTCAAATATAAATGGAGTGGAGGAAATTATGATTTACAATGTATTGGAATTCGGAGCAAAAGGCGATGGAAAAACCAATGACGGGGCGGCGATCCAGAAGGCTATTGATGCATGCAGCAACGAGGGCGGGGGCTGTGTAGTCCTGCCTGGCGGACATGTATATAACAGCGGTTCCATACTGTTAAAATCCAATGTGGAATTTCATCTGGAAATGGGAGCAGTCTTAAAGGCAAGCGACGATTTAAAGGATTACTATCCTCTGGCAAACGGCGGAAATATCGTAGCCCATGAATCCGGGCTGCCCTCCTTTTTAAACAGCGAATACAAGGGAAGGCCATTTCATGCGTTTATTTACGGTTATGACCAGGAAAATGTAGCCATCACCGGTTTTGGAACCATTGATGCGAATGAAAGGATTTTTTATGGGGATAATTCCGGATATCATATTGAAGGCAGTTATTACCCGAGAATCCCTCTCATGCTATTAGAAAAATTTGAACACCTGACCATCCGTGATGTAAAACTCATCAACTGTGCATTCTGGACCGTTCATCTGGCCGGCTGCAATGATGTCCTGATCGAAGGAATCCGCCTGATCAACAATTTGCAGATGGCTAATTCTGATGGCATTGACCCGGACCATTGCACCAACGTCCGCATCATAGGCTGCCACATCGAATGCGGGGATGATGCCATTGTCCTTAAAAACTCCGGCGATTATAACCAGTATGGGCCATGTGAGAACATTGTTATCTCCAACTGTACCCTGATTTCCACAAGTGCGGCCATTAAGTTCGGAACAGAAGGCGAATGCAGCTTCCGGAACGTTCTGGTGGAAAACTGTGCCATCAGCAGAAGCAACCGCGGAATTTCCATTCAGATCCGGGATGGCGGGAATGTGGAGAATGTGGTATTTTCCAATATCACCATTGAGACACGCCGCTTTTCCCATGAATGGTGGGGAAGGGCGGAGCCGGTCTGCATCACAGCCCATGACCGCAAGCCTGGGGTGAAGGCCGGAAAAATCCGCAATGTAAGGTTTGAGAATATCAGCTGCAAAGGGGAAAACGGGATCTTTATCCGTGGGAGCGAGGATAATTTCATAGAAGATTTAAGCTTTGAAAACATCCATCTGACCCTGGAAAAGACCTCCCGCTGGGAGATCGAAGGATATGATATCCGTCCCTGCCAGGGCGATGGTGCGATCCGTACAAAGATATCCGGTATCTATGCGGACTACGCTAAAGATATCCGGTTTGAGCATGTGAAGATCAAAGTGGAGGAAAGCATGAAGCCTTATTACAAAGAGGACGTTACGCTTCTCCATACCGAACAGGTGGAAATTTAACCTACGGTTCGGGAGCAATCCGGATGGCGCATTCCCGTTCTTTGCAGTAAGAGCAGAAGGCGTCATCCGGCATTTGGTCGGTCAGGATATAATCAAACTGATCCACGTCTCCGAAGGTCATCAGGGATGCACGTCCAAACTTTGAGGAATCTGCCAGAAGATAATGCTTCTGGCTTTTTTTTAACGCTGCTTTCTTAATGCTGTATTCTTCCGTAGAGGCATTGCAGATTCCGGCCTGGACGGAAATACCGGTGCAGGCCATAAAGGCTCTTACAATGTTATAGTCCTCTAAATATTCCACGCAGGAGGTTCCCACAAGGGAAGCGGTATCCCGTTTTAAGGATCCGGGCAGGACGATCAAGTTGATGTTCGGATAATTCATGGATTTGTTGATGACCTGGACGCTGCCCGTGATAATGGTAACCGTGCTTAAATGGGCCAGATGATCCACAATATTCATGGTAGTGGTGCCGCTGTCGATGAAGATGATATCCCGCTCACGCACAAAGGAAGCGGCAAGAGCTGCGATCCTCTGCTTGCTGTGGGCATTCCGGCTGGCCCGTTCATGGAAGGTGACCAGATCCGGAATGGCGGCTGTACTTTCACACGCAATGACACCGCCGTAAACCTTTTCTACGCTGCCCCGGGTAACAAGAACCTCTAAGTCGCGGCGTACGGTGTTTTTAGAGACTTCGAATACTTCGCACAGGGTATCAATGGATGCCGCTTTGTGCTCCAATATATATTGTTCCAGTTGGTCGATACGGGAAATTCTCATAGATGTACTCCTTATATAGCAGCCTCTCCGGCATGCTGTTATGCTGAGATTATAACAGACATACAAACAAATATCAAGAAGTAACCAATAAGTGACCAGATTAAGAAAAAAATTTGGAAGTTCATCTTGACCATTTTTAAGCTAAGTGCTAAAATATAACCAAAACATTACATAAATAAAATCAAAAGATTATCACAAAGGTAAAGGAAGAGTAAAATGGGAAGAGAATTTATCATGCCTGGAAAAATTGTAAGCGGCAGCAAAGCGCTTGAGGATGCAAGGGGACATTTCAAAGCGCTTGGGTCAAAAGCTCTCATAGTCACCGATGAGGTTATGGTAAATTTAGGAAATGTTGATATTCTGGTCAGGGTATTAGAGGAACAGAACATTGCTTACAGCATCTTTTCGGGAATCAGTGGAGAGCCGGCGGATATCATGATCTCTGCCGGACTGGACCTCTACCAGGAGGAGAAATGTGATTTCCTCATTGCACTGGGCGGAGGAAGTCCCATTGATTCCATGAAGGCAATAGCAGTCCTGTCCGCAAACGGCGGCAGCATTTCCGATTATATGGGAAAGACCATCAAAGGAAAGCTTCCACCTATGGCTGCGGTCCCCACCACAGCGGGAACCGGCTCTGAGGCGACCCAGTTCACTATAATTACGGATACGAAAAAGGACATCAAGATGCTTCTTAAGGGAACTGTGCTGATGCCGGACCTGGCCGTCATTGACCCTCAGTTCACCATGACAGTGCCGCCGAAGATCACGGCAGCTACCGGGATTGACGCTCTGACCCATGCCATCGAGGCTTATACATCGGGAAAAGCCCAGCCCCTATCGGATGAATTCGCTTTATCCGCAGTCAAAAGGATATTCACATGGCTTCCTAAGGCATTCCACCACGGTAATGACGAAAAAGCCAGAGAGGAGATGTCCCTTGCGGCTCTGGAGGCCGGAATCGCATTCAATAATGCTTCCGGTTCGCTCTGGACGGAGCGTATGACCGTTTTGCAGTGATGGCCCGGGAAATTGGCGCAGCCGGGGAGAAGGACAGCGATGAAGCAGCCGGCAAGGCTTTTTTAGAAGCAGTGGCCGGCATCTGTAAGGAAGTGGAGATCCCGACTCTGGCGGAATACGGCATTGACCGGGAGACGTTTTTTGCGGCAATTGATAAGATGGCGGAAGATGCCATGGCAAGCGGAAGCCCTTCCAATACCAGAAAAGAGATGAACAGGGAAGATGTGTCGGAGATTTACCGCAGGCTGTGGGATTGATCCCCGGAAAGAGGAGGAGAAGTATGGCGTTAGTAAAAATGAAGGAATTGTTGAATCAGGCGTCAGAGAAAAGCAGGGCGGTGGGAGCCTTCAGTGTAGGAAATCTTGAGATGGTAAAGGGAGCTGTGAAGGCGGCCGAGGAGATGAATGCTCCCATTATTCTGCAGATTGCGGAAGTGCGTCTTCCCTATTCCCCGCTGGCTCTGATGGGGCCCATGATGGTGGAGGCGGCAAAGAACGCAAAGGTCGGCATTGCGGTTCATCTGGATCACGGTAAGACCGTAAAGGTCTTAAAACAGGCTTTGGATTACGGGTTCACCTCCGTGATGATGGATGGCTCCACCCTTCCTTTTGAGGAAAATATCGCAAAGACCCTGGAAGCGGCCAATCTTGCCAGGGAATACGGAGCAACCGTGGAAGCGGAGCTTGGCCTGGTGGGCGGCAGCGAGGACGGGAGCACGGATGAAGGGATCCGCTGTACCAATCCCGGCGATGCCAGAACGTTCTGCGAGAGGACCGGCGTGGATGCGCTGGCAGTGGCCATCGGCAATGCCCACGGCAATTATCCGGTGGCACCAAGGCTGGCCTTTGATGTCCTGAAAGCCATTGACCAGAAGACAGATGTGCCTCTGGTTCTTCACGGCGGGACCGGAATCACCCCGGAAGACTTCCGGAAAGCCATCGGCCTTGGGATCCGGAAGGTCAATATTGCGACAGCCAGCTTTGACAGTCTTACGAGGGAAGCTGCGAAGTATCTGGGATCCGGTGGAAAACATGATTATTTCGGACTGAACGAAGCCATGGTCCGCGGAGTATATGATAATGTAAAGCAGCATATCCGAATCTTTCATTGTACGGAGCCGCTCGCGTGAGCCAGCATGGTATAAATAAAAATTTACATACCGTATCTGGAGAAGGAAAGCTGCCGGCAATGGCATGATGTAAGCATAGATCAGAAAAAAAGGCACGCAAAAACAAATGGGAGAGGTGTAACGATGGAATATGTAAAATTTGATGAAACCAGAGAGCTGGACTTAATTCTTCTTGGCAGGGTGGCAATTGATTTTAACCCGGCTTACAACGGGCAGGTGAAAGAAGAATTTAAGCCGCTTAAGAAGGTACACATGTTTGAGAAGTTTGTAGGAGGTTCTCCGGCCAATATCGCCGTAGGTGTGACCAGACACGGAATGAAGGCGGGATTTATCGGAAAAGTGTCGGATGACCAGTTCGGTGAATTTGTAGTGGATTATTTTAATGAGCAGGGGATCGATACTTCTCATATCACAAAATGTAAAAACGGAGAAAAGCTGGGGCTGACATTTACGGAGATGCTGTCTTCCAGTGACAGCAATATCCTGATGTACCGGAACTGCATTGCTGACCTGCAGCTGGCTGTAGAAGACATCGATGAAGCGTATATCAGAAAAGCAAAAGCGATTTTGATATCAGGTACGGCGCTGGCCCAAAGCCCGTCAAGAGAAGCGGCTATGAAGGCGGTCATGCTGGCGAAGAGAAATGATGTCAGAATTATCTTTGATATCGATTACAGAGCGTATAACTGGAAAAATGCGGATGAGATATCCATATACTACTCCGCCGTTGCCAAAGAAGCCGACATTATTATGGGTTCAAGAGAAGAATTTGACTTAACAGAAAAACTGATCAGGCCGGGCATGACAGACGAAGAAAGTGCGGCGCTGTGGCAGGGATATGAGGCCCGGATCGTGGTGATCAAGCATGGAATGAAGGGCTCTACTGCATATACCTTCGACGGGCAGTCCTTTTCCATCAAGCCGTTCCCGGTTGAGGCCAGAAAAGGATTTGGCGGAGGCGATGGATATGGTTCAGGCTTTTTGTACGGCCTGTATCAGGGATGGGATATCATTGACTGCCTGGAATTTGGATCAGCAGAAGCATCCATGATGGTAAAGAGTAATAACTGTTCGGATTCCCTGCCGGCACCGGAGGAAGTGCATGCATTTATAAAAGAAGAAAAGGAAAAGTTTGGTGAAATGATCGCCCGTGTATAAAAAAGTAAAGGAGAGCGGAACATGTCAAAAACAATGAGAATGACAACGGCACAGGCACTTGTGAAGTTCCTGGATAACCAGTATGTTTCTGTCGATGGAGTGGAAACAAAGTTTGTAGAAGGATTTTTTACCATTTTCGGTCATGGAATCGCGGTTGGCTTAGGAGAAGCTCTGGATATGGACCCGGGGCGTCTTAAAGTGCTTCAGGGAAGAAATGAGCAGGGGATGTGTCATGCGGCCATTGCTTTTTCAAAGCAGAATAACCGGAAGAAAATTATCCCATGTGCATCATCCGTGGGGCCGGGTGCGGCAAATATGGTAACAGCATGTGCGACGGCAACGGTAAATAACATTCCGCTGCTGGTATTTCCGGCCGATACCTTTGCCTCCAGACAGCCTGACCCGGTGCTTCAGCAGTTAGAGCAAAGCAGCAGCCTTGCAACCACAACAAATGATGCATTCAAACCGGTTTGTAAATACTGGGACAGGATCACCAGGCCGGAGATGATCATGAGCGCTTTGATCAATGCCATGCGTGTGTTAACGGACCCGGCGGAAACCGGAGCATGCTGCATTGCGCTCTGCCAGGATGTGGAAGGGGAATCCTATGATTACCCGGATTACTTTTTTAAGAAACGGGTACACCGGATCACCAGGCCTCTTGCGGTAGAAGAAGAACTGGATGAGATCGCAGACATCATTGCAGAGGCGAAGAAACCGCTTGTAATCGTAGGCGGAGGAGTCCGCTACTCTGAGGCAGGAGAAACCGTAGAAAAGTTCTGTGAAGAATTTAAAATACCGTTCGGAGAAAGCCAGGGAGGAAAGAGTGCCTGTAAATCAAGCCATCCCTATTGTCTTGGCGGAATCGGAGTTACCGGGACTTATGCTTCCAATGTGATTGCAGGGGATGCAGATGCGGTGATCGCCATCGGAACAAGGCTGACCGATTTTACTACGAGCTCAAAACGGCTGTTTAAAAACGAAGATGTAAGATTCATAACCATCAATAACAGCAGATTTCATGCATACAAAATGGATGCGGTCAAGGCAGTGGGAGATGCAAAGGTAACCGTTTGTGCGCTGGCGGAAAAGCTGAGAAAAAAACATTATGTATCCCAATATAAAAACGAAATCTCCGATGCAAAACGAAAATGGGATGAAGAGATGGTGCATTTGGGCAGCATGGAATACACAGGAGAGGATTTTGAACCCATCATACAGGCCCGGGATCCCAGAACGATTCCTGAATTTGTCCGGTTAACAAATGGGAAGATCACGCAGACAGCCGCTCTGGCAGCAATCAGAAGGGTCATTGATGAAGATGCTACGGTCATTACGGCAGGAGGCTCCCTTCCAAGCTGTATGCAGCGCATGTGGACCACCGATAAACGGGGCGGATACCATGCGGAATACGGGTATTCCTGCATGGGATATGAAGTGGCGGCCACACTGGGCGTTAAATTTGCGGAACCGGATAACGAAGTTTACTGTGTTGTCGGTGATTCCAGTTTCCAGATGCTCCATAGTGAAATTATGACCATCATGCAGGAAAGGCAAAAGGTCAATATCCTGATATTTGATAACTGCGGGTTTGGCTGCATCAATAATCTGGAAATGACCCATGGGATCGGAAGCATTGCCACGGAGTTCCGCTATACGGACGGGAAAAAGCCGGCAGGCGATTTGATCCCTGTCGATTATGCTAAAATCGGGGAAGGCTACGGCCTTAAGGCTTATACCTGCAGAACCATCAAAGAGCTGGAAGCGGCTCTTAAGGATGCCAAAAAACAGGAAAGAGCCTGTCTGTTTGACTTAAAGGTGATTCCAAAAACCATGACGGATGGATATGAATCCTGGTGGAATGTCGGAATTGCCACAACCTCAGAAAAGAACAGTGTAAGAGAAGCGTGCGAAAGGGTCATGGAAGGAAGAGAAGAAGCCAGAAAATATTGATTTGCCGGACATAAGCAGAAAGGAAGGTTACTATGAGCCAGGTATTCGGATATCCGGAATTTGATGAATCCGGAGAAAAAATCTTAACAACCTATACCAATGAGTATAAGGATATGCTGATGGATATTCGGGTTTACCGTATGCAAGCCGGAGAGGTACGAAGCTTCTTAAAAAAAGGGGAAGAAATGGCAGTTCTTCTTTTAAAGGGAAAGATCGTATTTCATATGGAAGGTACCGAACAGGAAGCCTCCAGAAAAGATGTTTTTACGGAAGGCCCCTGGTGCCTGCATGTATGCACGGGAACAGATATAGCGGTAGAAGCGGAAGCAGATTCGGAAATATTAGTGCAGTCCACCAGGAATGATAGAACGTTTAAAAATAAACTGTATAAACCGGAAGACGCGCCCTGGAAATATTCCTGTGTGGGAAAGTTTGGAAATGTGGCCAAACGGCGGGTGAATACGATTTTCGATATTGAGATCGCTCCATATTCCAATATGGTTCTTGGAGAAGTCCTGAATGACCGGGGGAACTGGTCCGGTTACCTTCCTCACAGACACCCGCAGCCTGAGACCTATTACTTCCTGTTTGACCGTCCGGAAGGCTTTGGTGCAAGCTTCGTGGGAGATCAGGTGTTTAAAAGTACGGATGGAAGCTTTTCCGCAATACCGGGGGGAGAACTTCACCCCCAGGCAGTGGCGCCGGGATATCAGATGTACACCTGCTGGATGATCCGCCATTTGGACGGCAATCCGTGGAATCAGACCGACCGCAATGAAGATGAAAAATATGTATGGCTGCATGATGCCGGGTTTTAAAATGGCAAAGAGGATATCCGCCGCAAGGCCGGCGGTATGAAATAATATTATGAAACAGGGAAGGGAAGCAAAAACATGTTAAACAAGGAGAAAGTAAAATTAGGAATCGCACCGATCGCATGGACCAACGATGATCTTCCGGATTTGGGAAAAGAGAACACCTTCGAGCAGTGTGTCAGCGAGATGGCGCTGGCAGGATTTACCGGATCGGAAGTGGGCAACAAATATCCGAAGGATACAGAGGTATTAAAGAAAGCTTTAAATCTTCGGGGAGTGGAAATCTGCAACGCATGGTTTTCAACATTCCTGATCAGCAGGCCTTATGAGGAGACGGAAAGAGAATTTGAAAAGCATGTTGCATTCCTGGCAGCCATGGGGGCAAAGGTGGCAGGCGTTTCCGAGCAGAGCTACAGTACCCAGGGCATGCAGGAACAGCCGGTTTTCGAAGGGAAGCATGAGATGGATGACAGAGAATGGGATATGCTGTGCAAGGGCTTAAACCGCCTTGGAAAGCTTTCCAAAGAGAAATACGGAGTGGCATTAACCTTCCACCATCATATGGGAACGGTTGTCCAGAGTGCAGCAGAGACAGAGCGCATGATGGAAAATACGGATCCCGAATACGTAAGCCTGCTGTTTGACAGCGGTCATTTTGCATACTACGGCGAGGACCCGGTTGCCATGGTAACAAAATATATAAACCGCATCAGGCATGTACATTTAAAGGATATCCGCCCGGAGGTCGTGAAAAAGGTGAGAGAGGACAAAATGAGCTTTCTGGCAGGCGTCCGCGCAGGTGCATTCACCATTCCGGGAGACGGATGCATCAGCTTCGATCCGATTTTCAAGGTGTTGGAGGAGGCTTCCTATGAGGGGTATATGGTAGTGGAAGCCGAGCAGGATCCGGCTAAGGCCAATCCTCTGGAATATGCCATCCGTGCAAGAAAATTCATCGCTGAAAAAACAGGTCTTTAATAAGGTTGAAAGGTAAAAGGAGAAGAAAATTATGGTAACCGTAGGAATTATCGGAGCAGGAAGAATTGGAAAAGTTCATACCACCAGCATCTGCAATATCGTAAAGAACGCAAAGATCAAGACCATTGCCGACCCATTCATGAACGAGGAAACGGACAAATGGGCAAAGAGCATGGGTGTTCCAAATACAACCAGGGATTATAAGGAAATTTTAGCGGACCCGGAGATCGATGCGGTTCTGATCTGCTCCTCCACCAATACCCATTCGCCGATCTCCGTTGAGGCGGTCAAGGCCGGAAAGCATGTATTCTGTGAAAAACCCATTGATCACGACATTGAGAAGATCAAAGAAGTGATCGAAACATTAAAAGGCAGCAAGGTGAAATATCAGGTGGGCTTTAACCGCCGTTTTGACCATAACTTTGAGGCAGTAAGAAATGCGGTTGCAGCCGGAAAGATCGGCGAGCCCCACATCATCAAGGTGACCTCCAGAGACCCGGAGCCGCCCAGCGCAGAGTATGCAGCCGTATCCGGCGGCATGTTTTTAGACATGACCATTCATGATTTTGATATGGTCCGGTACTTAGCAGGCTGTGATGCAGAAGAAATCTACGTACAGTCCGCAGTGCTTGTGGATCCAGCTATCGGAGAAGCCGGCGACGTGGATACCGCAGTTATCACTCTTAAAATGGAGAACGGTGCCATTGCGGTCATCGACAATTCCAGAAGAGCTGCCTACGGATATGACCAGAGAGCGGAAGTATTCGGTTCTAAGGGTATGGTTGCAACCGCCAATGATACGGAGTCCAGCGCTGTTTTAAGCACGGCTGACGGCGTTACCGGCGAAAAGCCCCTCTATTTCTTCTTAGAGCGCTACATGCAGTCCTTTGCAAAGGAAGTGAACTGTTTCATCGAAGCCATTGAGAATGATACCGATACCCCTCTTGGTGTAGAAGACGGATTAAAGCCGGTATTAATGGGAATCGCTGCAAAGAAGTCAGTACAGGAGCACAGGCCGGTGAAGATTTCCGAAATCATGATGTAAGAAACCCACAGATGGATGTTACAAGGAATAACTGGATTCGAAAATTAAAATAAATTTAGTCAGAAGTCTCTCATAAGGTCAGAAAGAGATAGAGAACGTGCCGTTTTATGTAAATAAAGCCCGCGGTCTCTGTCTTTTTCTCGTTTTTCTTTATCAGGCTTTCCGTTCCTGCAGAAATACAAAAAATGCATAAAAAACAAACCAAAATTCGCAAATACTGCGCTGACGTTTTTACGCAAAAATGATACATTAGTAGCATATTTTATAAGACACCAGTTTATATCAGAAAAGAGGAATACCAATGTATCAGGTTCAGGAAACCATAGTAAATTTTGTGGTAAGGTATGATCTGGTATACCAGACCAGTTTGTTTTTGCGGATTATTATTGCAGGCTTTCTTGGATATCTTATAGGTTATGAAAGGAAGAGCCGTTATAAAGGAGCAGGCATGAGGACCCATGCCATTGTGGCAATGGGAGCGGCGCTCATGATGGTGGTCTCCAAGTATGGATTCCGGGATATACCGGATTACGATGCTTCCAGAGTTGCAGCACAGATCGTATCAGGAATCGGTTTTTTAGGAGCAGGTGTCATATTTGTAAAAAATAATTCTGTCAGCGGCCTGACCACTGCAGCAGGGATTTGGGCAACTGCAGGAGTGGGTATGGCAATTGGGGCAGGCACATATTATGTAGGCTGCGGGGCCGGGCTGCTTTTGATTCTGACTCAGATCATCCTGCATGATGTGCCATTCCTTTCGAAAGAGCCTTACCGGAGCATATTAAAGCTGACAACGACTCATTATGACAGTGTTATCACAGAATTGTTTCATTATTTTAATGAGGAAAAGATCAAGGTTTTAAACGTTAAAATCAGTAAATCAAAGGACTCCACAAAGGTTGAGCTGGATCTTCTTTATCCGGCCGGATACGGAAAAAATGACCTGATCATCAGATGGTCAAATGACAAGCGGATCGAGTCCATCAGCGGTTAAAAAATATCAGAAAAAACAGGAAAGCCATTTCTGAAATTTACGGGTCATCCCGGAGATGGTAGATGGGATGGTGGTAAATTCCAGTGGGAAACGGCTGTTGGAATGGTCACAGAGGTTTTTAGGCCGGGGCGGATGCCTGCTCCGGCGTATATAAAAGAAGAGAGGAGAACGTTTTCCATCCGCAGGTTTTAAAAAAAGATAATGCAAATTGTTTCTATATTATAAGATTAAAATTATATAAAACATTGTTTTCATATGGAAAAAGTATGATTTGCTTCAAAAGCAGTTGCAAATAAAGCAGGAATGTGTGTATAATAAATCTAATTTTCCGGTGGATGACCGGATCCGTTTTTTAAAGAATACGGCACCGGTCATCCGGCAGAAAAAGGAAAGGAGAAACCTATGAAAAAAATTTTATTGAAGAGCACAGCTTTTCTGCTTGCATCTTTCATGGTGCTTGGAGGCCTTACCGCCTGCGGGGGAAAAGACCCGGTTGCAGAAGAGAGCACTGCCGCTGATACCGGTTCGGTGGGCACCGGTGAGACAAAAGACGCGGCTTCCCAGCCGGCACAGGGAGGGGAAAGCACATTTACCTATGCAATTGCCGGTGATCCGGGCGCCAACGTGAATGTTATTACCACAAGCGACCGTTTCGGCCTTATGACTCTTAAGATGATCTATTCCCCATTGTATATGTATAATGCGGACGGGATCAATTATTTTCTGGCAAAGAGCATAGACACCTCCGATGACAACCTGACTTATACCATGCACCTGCGTGACGATGTAAAGTGGTCAGATGGAGAGAAGTTCACTGCAGATGACGTTGTCTTTACGTTTGAGGCCATGGAAAACGAGAAAAATGCAGGCTGGGCATATTCCCAGCTGGTTTATCCCGAAGGGGCGGTTAAGATTGAAAAGGTCGACGATTATACCGTGGCATTTACCATGCCCTTTGTCAATGCAGCGGCAGAAGAGATGTTTTCCCAGATCTTTATTATGCCGAAGCATGTCTATGAAAATGTAACGAGCTTTGAAAACAATGATGTGAATAGCAAGCCGGTGGGAACGGGACCTTATGTCATGGCGGAATATTCCGCAGGCTCTTATGTGAAATTCACGAAGAATGAGAATTATTTCCTGGGAGCTCCGTCTATTAACAACATCGTTTACCGCATCATTGAAAATGAAAATACGGCCATGACGGCAATCCAGAGCGGGGAAGTGGACGCCTGGATAGGAACACCCGCACAGGTGGGACAGATGGACCTGGAAACAGCAAACCTGACCGTTTATCCATATCAGGAAGGCCGTGTTGCCTATCTGATGATAAATGCCAACCGGGTTCCGGATGAAAATTTAAGAAAAGCCATCCTGTATGCCCTGGATAAAAAGGCAATTGCGGACGCGGCCCTTCTGGACGAGGAATACTATGATCTGCCATGGAGCTTCATGCCTCCCAACAGCAAATATTTTACGGAGGATGTGGAGAAATATGAGCAGAACCTGGATAAATCAAAAGAATTCCTTGCAGCTTCCGGTGTGACCGATCCGGAACTGACCCTTGCCTATAGCGCATCTGACAGCCTCCAGTCGACCGGCGTGATCATGATGCAGGAGCAGCTGCAGAAAGCCGGATTTAAGGTGAATTTAACCGGTGTGGACTCCACGGCGCTCAGCCAGCAGATGAAGCAGGCGGATAATCCTTATGATATGTATTTTGGCGGATATATCATGGGCATTGATCCGGATACGTTTGCCAGCTTATTTGAAACAGGCGCCGGATACAATTACATGTATTACGACGAGCCTGAGATCAATGAGCTCTTTGCCCAGGGACGCAGGGAAACGGATGGGGCAAAGCGTAAAGAGATTTATACGAAGCTCCAGCAGAAAATACAGGATACCGCCTGCTTCTATCCCCTGTATTCCAATAAACGTCTTCTTGTGGTATCGAAGAATGTATCAGGAATTGAAGATGCCATGCTGGTTCCTGTTTATACCTTTGAAGACACATCAAAACTACAGAAAAAGTAATGCAGACACCTCTTTCTTTCTATAAGGAGAAACGATATGGCCAAATATATATTAAAGCGGATATTAACAGCCATACCCATGGTCCTTCTGATCACAATTCTATGTTTTGCTTTGATGCATTTTGCGCCGTATGATGCCATTGATGCGATGACAACGCCAAAGATGTCACAGGAAACCATTGAATTGATCAAGGCAAAATATGGGTACGACCAGCCTCTTTTTATTCAGTATCTACGCTGGCTCGACGGAATGCTGAATGGAAATTTCGGATATTCCATCGTGACCAAGCAGAGCATTGCCGGAGATCTTGCGGTGAGAATCCCCAATACCGTGAAGCTGGTGCTTCCTGCCTATGTGACTGCTTATATCCTGGCGGTCGTGCTGGGACTTTTAGCAGGTTCCCATAAGAATAAAACAGCAGATAAGGTGATTGACGGAATATCCTCGGTGGGAATCGCGGTTCCGACCTTTTGGTTTTCCATGCTTTTAATCTTTGTCATAGGCTATAAGCTTAAGCTTCTTCCCATCGTGGGGATGCATTCGGTTGGAATGGAATCCTCTATAACGGACTTTCTCAGGCATTATATTATGCCTTTTCTCACACTTACCGTCTCATTCATGCCGCCCAACATAAAGTTTGTCCGTTCCTCCACAATCACCCAGTTTTCTGAGGATTATGTGCTGGTCCAGCGGGCATTCGGCGCCACCAGAGGAGAAATTATGTACAAGCATGTCTGCAGGAATGTGCTGCTACCCGTTATTACGAGGCTTGGCATGGCCCTTCAATTATTGGTAACGGGTGCGATCATTACGGAAACCGTATTTGGATGGCCGGGAGTTGGGCCTTATTTTATCAAGGCGATCCAGGGGATGGATTATCCCATTGTTATGATCATCCTGGTGCTGTCTTCCGTTCTTGTAATTCTTGGAAACCTGCTGTCGGATATCCTTTACTGCATCACGGATCCGCGTATCAGGGAAATGGGGTGACAGGTTATGAACAGGAAAGAAAAAAACACAAGAAAAAGCAGATCCGTCAGAGTGGACAGCGTACGGATGGTTTTAAAGCATGATAAGGCCGCGGTCATTTCCCTGTTTCTTTTGGGAGTGATCATCCTATTTGCATTCATAGCACCGTTTCTTCCCATAGAACCCAATGCCACCGATATTGCAAACCGCTTAAGAGAGCCATCCTTCAGGCACTGGTTCGGAACGGATGAAGTGGGCAGGGATTATTTTGCCAGGGTCATCTATGGCGGCCGTGTTTCACTGTTGGCAGGCTTCCTTGCCATGCTGACAAGCCTTACCATCGGTGTGGCGGTGGGTACTGTTTCCGGCCTCTGCGGCGGGATCATAGACATGGTTCTTATGCGCATTGTTGATATTTTACATTCTATTCCCTGGATGATCCTGGTCACGGTGGTCAGTATCTTTTTTAAACCCGGCTTGAAGTCCATTATCCTGGTAATCGGTATTTTTACCTGGATGGAAATAGCCAGACTGGTGCGGGCCGAGACACTTTCTCTCAAGGAAAGGGAATTTATTCTTTATGCCGAATTTTCAGGCGTGGGCATTTGGAAGATCATTACCCGTCATATCATACCTTCTGTATTTCCCACGATCATTGTGTCGGCGACCACCAGTATGGCCAATGCAATTATGACGGAATCTTCCTTAAGCTTTCTGGGAGTCGGCATCCAGCAGCCCATGTCTTCCTGGGGAAGCCTGTTACAGAGTGCCCAGGGCACCATGCAGAGTACATTTTACATGGCTCTGATCCCCGGACTTCTGATCATAATCACGATTTTTGCCTTTAACAAGCTGGGGAACCTGCTCCGGGTTTTCGTGGAACCGAAAATTATGAACGATGAGAAAGAGTAAAGTGAGGAAACAGGAATTGGAAGAGACAAAGAAAAACGATGACAGAATCCTGTCTGTTGAAAATGTGCGCACGACCTTTCATACTCATGGGAAATCGGTAAAGGCGGTACGCGGGGTAAGCTTTCACGTGAATCACCAGGAAATCCTGGCTGTAGTGGGAGAATCCGGCAGCGGAAAAAGTGTTTTGATGAAATCCATCCTGGGCCTGATGCCGGAAAATGCGGAAGTCACCGCGGATCAGATCCTGTTTATGGAAAAGGATCTGCTTGGAATGGTACCGGAACAGCTAAGAAAGATACGCGGAAAAGAGATCGCCATGGTTTTTCAGGATCCCATGACAGCTTTGAATCCGGTGAGGACCATAGGATTTCATCTTGTTGAAGTATTAAGGAGACACAGGGGAATGGATAAAACCTCTGCCCAAAAGGAAGCAATCGCTGTTTTGGAACAGGTTGGTATCCCATCTCCGGAAAAGCGGTTAAAACAGTACCCCCACGAATTCTCCGGAGGCATGAGACAGAGGGTATTGATTGCCATGGCCCTTTGCTGCCGGCCGAAACTTTTGATTGCAGACGAGCCGACTACGGCTCTGGATGTGACGATTCAGGCACAGATTCTTGAGCTTTTGAAAAAACTTCAGGGTGAGACGGGAATGAGTATTGTACTCATCACTCATGACCTGGGGGTAGTTGCAAGCCTGAGTCACCGGATTTTAGTCATGTACGGCGGGCTGATAATGGAAGAAGGACTCACGGGTGAAATCTTTTATAAGCCGAAGCATCCGTATACCCGGGCCCTTCTTAAGGCTGTTCCAAAAGCGCGGACAGGCAGCCGGAAGCGGCTGGAACCCATTCCCGGCATGGCGCCATCCCTGGTGGATCCGCCCGATGGCTGTCCGTTTGCAGAGCGCTGTAAATTTGCCTGTGAAACATGTAAAAACGGTATTCCGCAGTACCGGGTATATTCGGACACCCAAAGAGCCATGTGCATCTTTACGGAAGAGGAACTGGATGCCATGGAAAGGGAGGTACAGTGATATGGATAACAGGAATCAGGAAATATTACTGGAAGCCAGGGATTTATGCAAATATTTCCCTGCCAGGGATTTTTTCGGCCGCAAGAAAGCAGAAGTAAAAGCAGTAGACGGCATCAATCTCACCATTCGGAAAGGCGAGACCTTTGGATTGGTAGGAGAATCCGGCTGCGGAAAATCTACCCTTGGGCGGACGGTCATCCGTATGTATGATCCCACCGGCGGAACGATCCGGTTCAAGGGGCAGGATATAACCAGGCTGAAAGGGAGAAAATTACTTCCCGTCCACAGGCAGATGCAGATCATTTTCCAGGATCCCTATTCAGCTCTGGATCCCCACCACAATGTACGTGAAATCATTCGGGAATCCATGACAACGGTATCCGGCATGGCGGTGAGCGAAATGGACGGCAGAACGGAAGATCTGCTTAAGAAGGTTGGGATGAAGCCGGATGACATGTACAAGTATGCATATGAATTTTCCGGCGGCCAGCGTCAGAGGATCGGAATTGCACGGGCATTGGCAGTGGAACCGGAATTCCTGCTCTGCGATGAACCGATTTCAGCTCTGGACGTTTCGATCCAGGCCCAGGTAGTAAATATGCTGGAGGATCTGCAGCAGGAAATGGGATTAACCTATCTGTTTGTAGCTCATGATTTGTCCATGGTACGGCATATTTCCACAAGAATCGGTGTGATGTATCTGGGAAGGCTGGTGGAGATCGCAGACAGCGATGAACTGTATGAAAATCCGCTGCATCCCTATACAAAGGCATTGCTTTCCGCAATACCGGTGGCCGATCCGAAGCTGGCGGCAAAATCCAGGCGTTTGATGCTCCAGGGAGAACTTCCCAGTCCCATGCATGTGCCGCCGGGCTGTCATTTTCACACCAGATGCATGAGTGCGCAGGAAGGGTGCAGGAAAAATATACCTGAGATGTCAGAAGTTTCTCCCGGACATTTTGTGGCATGTTCCTGTCTGTAGTTTGTACGAATAATAAGGAAATCAGATATGCTGACAGGGATCGTGACTGCCGTAGCAAACCAGAATGGAAGGCATAAGAAAAAATAATCCTTGACTTTTCAAATAAAACTTTTTATAATAACACCAATATACGAACCAAACAAAGCAAAGGCGCTTAAGAACTTTAGATTCTTAGGCGCCTTTATGCTTTTTTGCGGAAAATTATCCAGAGAGGGGATGGAATTATGCCAGATATGGTAAAAGTTGAAAACTTAAAGAAAAGCTTCGGGGATTTAGAGGTTTTAAAGGATATAAGCCTTACGGTAAAGGAAGGTGAAAAGCTGGTTATCATCGGGCCATCCGGCTCGGGAAAATCAACCTTTATCCGCTGTATTAACTATTTGGAGGAACCCACCAGCGGGAAAATCACCGTGGCAGGTACGGAAGTCACGAAGAAGAACCATTTGGAAATGGCGAAAAAGTATTCCTCCATGGTCTTTCAGCAATTTAATTTATATCCCCATCTCACAGTCTTAGAAAATCTGACTCTGGCGCCCATCAAGCTGCAGCATGTTCCCAAGGAAGAGGCAAAAAAGAATGCCATCAAGTGTCTGGAGCGGGTCGGTCTAAAGGAAAAGGCAGGGAATTATCCGGTTCAGCTCTCCGGCGGACAGCAGCAGAGAGTGGCCATAGCCAGGGCGTTATGCACCAAACAGCCATTGATTCTCTTTGATGAGCCCACCTCGGCGCTGGACCCTGAGATGGTTCAGGAGGTTTTAAATGTAATGGTGGAGCTGGCACATGAGAACATCACCATGATCTGCGTGACCCATGAAATGGGCTTCGCCCGTCAGGTGGCGGACCGGGTGATCTTCATGGATGGCGGTTATATCCTGGAAGAGGGTACCCCGGAACACTTTTTTGAATGTCCGGAACACGAGCGGACCAAGGCGTTTTTAAGCAAAATCCTTCATTAGGGTGTTGTTTAATATAATATGAAAATTAAGGAGGAAGCAATTATGATGAAGAAAATATTATCCCTGGCACTGACATGCGTCTGTGCGGCAGCCTTAACAGCATGCGGTTCCAAGGCACCGGAAACCACAACGGCAGCTCCGGCAGAAACTACTGCAGCAGAAGGTGCGAAAGCAGCCGCAGGCTCCACAGAGGCAGCAGGCGGGAATGTGACAAAAGACGTTCAGAAGATCATTGACCGCGGCGTTTTAAAGGTTGGCTGCAAGGCCGATATTCCGAAGTTCAGCTTACAGAATACGGCAACCGGGGAATACGAAGGCTTTGAGGATGACCTGGCTTATGAGATCGCCGGTTCCATCTTCGGCTGCACCGCTGATGAAGCAAAGGAAAAGAAACTGGTGGAGTTTCAGGGCGTGACCGCGAAAACGAGAGGACCTCTTCTTGAAAATGGGGAAATTGATCTGGTCATCGCCACCTTTACCATTACACCGGAAAGAAAAGAAACCTATAACTTCTCCACCCCATACTATACCGATGCCGTGGGCTTACTGGTCAACAAGGACTCCGGCATCAATTCCATTGAAGATCTGGACGGAAAGATCATCGGTGTAGCCCAGTCCGCCACAACAAAGGACGGCTTTAAGAAATACGTAGAGGAAAAGGGATTGAAGGTAAATCCCCAGTTCCAGGAATTTGACGGCTATCCGGCACTGGCACAGGCACTGGCTACCAAGCAGATCGACTGCTTTTCCGTAGACCGCGCCATTTTAGCAGGTTATGTAAATGATGGCAACCAGATCTTAGAGGACCGGTTTGCAGAGCAGGATTATGGCGTTGCGGCCGCAAAAGAGAACACAGGGCTGGCTGCTCTGGTAGAGGAAAAAGTTACTTCCATGCTTTCTGACGGTTCAATGAAGGCCCTTCAGGACGAATGGGAATTACAGTAAGCTGTTTTGTAAAGGAAAATTGACATGATAAAAGGTCTTTTTGATGTAAAACGCTGGAATGCCCTGTTACAGGCATTTCCAGAATATTATATACCGGGTTTTCTTATGACGCTTAAGATATCACTGGTGGGGCTGGCCACAGCGCTGGTCCTGGGAGTGATATTTGGTATGTTCTCCACGGCTAAATTTAAACCATTTAAGATAATTTCACGAATTTATGTGGAATTCATACAGAACACGCCTCTGGCTTTGCAGATAATGTGCTATTATTCCGTTCTGCCTATGGTGTTTTCCAGCTCAGGCTTCCGGATTCCCAAGTTCGTGCTGGGGGTGATCGGTGTGGGCGTTTACCATGGTGCCTATATATCGGAGGTCATAAGGACCGGAATCGAAGCCATACCTAAGGGTCAGTCCGAGGCGGCTTCGTCCCAGGGCTTTTCCTATCTGGAAACCATGTATCACATCATTCTGCCTCAGACCGTCAGGGTTATCATGCCGCCGCTTGCAAATCAGGCTTTAAACCTGGTGAAGAACACCTCCATCCTGGCTATGGTGGCCGGTATGGATCTCATGTACTTTACGGATTCCTGGGGTGCTGACCGGGGATACTTTGCCCAGGCGTATTTCACCAGCGCTCTGATGTACTTTATCATCTGTTTCCCACTCGCAAGGCTGGCCCGCTACTTAGAGATCCGCTCCATGAGGCTGCCGGCCGCAAAGAAGCTTGATCTGCAGGCAGATGAGGAGGTTGCATGTTAGAATTATTTCACCAGATATTTACCCCGGCCAATGTGACCTTCATGTTAAAGGGGCTGAGGATGACGGTTATGATCGCTGTTCTCGCAACGCTTATCAGCATGTTTTTCGGGACACTGCTGGCCCTTATCCGGACCTATTCATCGGGGAAATGGAAGTGGGCGGGAGCCCTTGTGGCCGCTTATACGGAATTTTTCCGCTGTACGCCCAATCTTTTGTGGATACTATGGATCTATTTTACCGTTAAGGGGAATAAAGTAGGAGTATCGGTATTTGCGATTTCCCTTTTCACCTCAGCGGTCATGGCTGAAATATTCCGGGGAGGCTTAAACTCCATTCCCAAGGGGCAGTTTGAGGGAGCCCAGTCCCAGGGGTTCAGCTTTGCAGAGACCCTCTGGTATATCGTACTTCCCCAGACGTATAAAAAGGTCATCCCGGCCCTGCTCAGCCAGGTCATCACCATCATCAAGGATACCTCCTTCTTAAAAATGGTGGATGTGGCGGAGTTCATGAGGAACTGCTCCATTGTCCTGGGAAGTATTTACGATGTACGCGGCATGCTGTTGCTGTTTGGCTTTGAAGCCCTCTGCTATTTTACCATCTGCTTTGCGCTCAGCTGTGCGGTAAGGGGATATCAGAAAACCATTGTAACCGGTTAGGGAGGAACTCTTGTTATGGAAAAGTTTACAATCACGATTACCCGTGAATTCGGAAGCCTGGGGCGTTCCATCGCCAAAGAGCTGTCCGGAGAGCTGGGAGTGGAATTCTATGACCGTGATATTGTGGAAGAGGTTGCAAAGCAGCTGAACCTTCCCGTCTCCACGGTAAGCGATGAGGAGGAGAAGTCAAAGCATAGCTTTCTGCCCCGCATGTTTCCTCTTGGGACTGACGAGGCTTATATCCAGGACATTATCTTTGATGTGCAGAAGGGAATTATTCTGGATCTGGCAAGAAAGTCCAGCTGTATCCTGGTGGGAAGGTGCTCGGATTTTCTTCTGGAAAATGAAAAGAATAACATCAATATCTTTATCTACGCGCCTTATGCGAAAAGGCTGGAAAACTGCGTGGATACTCTCGGAATGACGGAGAATGATGCAAAAAAGATGATCGCGTCCGTAGACAAGGCCAGAAATACCTATCACAAAAAGTATGCAGGCTATCTGCCGGGTGATCCGGAGCACAAGAGCCTGATGATCGATTCCTCGCTCCTGGGTGTAACGGGAACTGCAAAGCTGATCGCAGGGATCGTGCGCCAGCTTTTTCCGGAGTAATTCATTGTAAAAAAATTTCTGTTTTTGTTAATAACAGGCCCTTTTGGTGAAACTGGATTATGTAAGCCCAATGTTTCACGGAAAGGGCCTGCTGTGTTGACATTCGTGGAGACAGGAACTAAACTGGAGGAAGAAACAGACTGGCTAAGGTGCGGTTGACCGGCCGGCATTGTTCAGACGAGAATCTGGCAGCAGGAGGAAATGAAAGTGCGTTATAAATTAAAGAAGAAACTGATCCCGATCGAGAAGGATGAAGCTGTTGCAGAGGGGGAAGCTCTGGTGGAGATCATGAGCAAAGAGGAATACTGGAAGGCGCATCATACCCGGTACCAGGATCATCTGCTCATTAAGAATCTGGAAAGGGCCCGGTACTGCCGGGCGGATTTGCTAAAGGATTGCATCATAGGAACCTTTGTTATTCCGGATGAAAAGGACCTTTTGGGAAAGCCGGTGGTATTTGGCTATTACATGGACCGGGACAGGCTCATATTTGTAGACGACACCGGTGAAGTAAAGAAAATGCTCCACGAAATTGAACGGGAACAGATTTTTGAGAAAACCTATGTCTCCCACTTGTTTTTTGAGTTCCTGGATTTTCAGGTGCGGGACGAAATAGGCTTTTTGCAAAAGTACGAGGAAAGGCTGACTGAAATGGAAGACCGGATCATGAGCGGCAGGAGGGAGAGGGCCGATGTCCCGGCTATTATATTAAGAGCGAGAAAGGAAATGGCAAAGGTCTCTTCCTATTATGGACAGCTCTTAAATATCAGCCAGACATTGACAGAAAATTATAACGGCCTGTTAAGAGAGGAAGACTGCGCTCTGTTCCACCTGTTTTCGGGCCGTATGGCAAGGCTGGTGGAACACGGAAAGGAACTGCGGGAATATGCCCTGCAGATCCGGGAAATGTATCAGGTCCGGATCGATATGAAGCAGAATCGTGCGTTGTCTTTCCTGACCATGATGACCGCTATTTTCGCGCCATTGACCCTGATCGCGGGCTGGTATGGCATGAATTTCAAAAATATGCCGGAGCTCAACTGGGATTACGGCTATCTGGTTTGTGCTTTGGTCAGCGTTCTTTTGATCGTTGCAGAGATATGGTATTTTAACAGGAATGGCTGGTTTAAAAAATGAAGACATGGAAAAATTAAAGTCATTCCCTTGACATGAAAAAAAAAATCTGCTATAGTTTATTTTTGTGTGAAACGAGAGGATGAAGGTCTGAAACGTGCCTGATACCTCTCGTTTTGTTTGCGAAAAGTGTGTGCGCGGCGGTCGGCAACATGGGAACCCGGCTGGCCATGAGAAAGGAATTAATCATTTATGGAGACAGTGAGATTTGATGAGTTACAATTAGATGAAAGAATTCTGCGGGCAGTAGCAGATATGGGATTTGAAGAGGCATCTCCGATCCAGGCCCAGGCCATTCCGGTCCAGGCAGAGGGAAGAGACATCATTGGTCAGGCTCAGACAGGAACCGGAAAGACCGCAGCCTTTGGAATTCCTTTGCTGCAGAAAATCGACCCTAAGGTGAAAAAGCTTCAGGCGGTCGCCCTCTGTCCTACCAGAGAGCTTGCCATTCAGGTGGCAGATGAGATCCGCAGGCTTGCAAAATATATGCACGGTGTCAAGGTCCTTCCAATTTACGGAGGACAGGACATTGTAAAACAGATCCGTTCTTTAAAGGACGGCACTCAGGTCATCATCGGAACTCCGGGACGTGTTATGGACCATATGCGCCGGAAGACCGTGAAATTCGACCACGTTCATACCGTGATCATGGATGAGGCCGATGAGATGTTAAATATGGGATTCCTGGAGGATATGGAAACCATCTTAAGTCAGCTTCCCGAGGAGCGCCAGACCGTTATGTTCTCCGCTACTATGCCGCCGGCCATCATGGAGATCGCCAGAAAGTTCCAGCAGGAGCCGGTGATCGTTAAGGTGGTCAAAAAGGAGCTGACCGTACCCAAGGTGACCCAGTATTATTACGAGGTGAAGCCAAAGAGCAAGGTAGAGGTTATGTGCCGTCTGCTTGATATGTACGCTCCGAAACTGTCCGTTGCTTTCTGCAATACCAAAAAACAGGTGGATGAACTGGTACAGGCTCTTCAGGGACGCGGATACTTCGCAGAGGGCCTTCACGGCGATCTGAAGCAGATCCAGCGTGACCGCGTCATGAACAGCTTCCGCAACGGTAAGACGGAGATTCTTGTGGCAACCGACGTAGCAGCCCGTGGAATCGACGTAGACGACGTAGAAGCCGTATTCAATTACGACCTGCCCCAGGATGACGAGTATTATGTGCACAGGATCGGCCGTACCGGCCGTGCAGGCAGAGAAGGCATTGCATTCAGCTTTGTAGTGGGCAAGGAGGTTTATAAGCTTCGTGACATTCAGCGCTATTGCAAGACCAAGATCGTTCCCCAGGCCATTCCGTCCTTAAATGACGTAACCGCCATTAAGGTAGATAAGATTTTGGAAAACGTAGCCGATACCATCGGTGATATCGATTTAAGCAAGAT
The DNA here is from genome assembly GCF_900155545.1 of Clostridium sp. Marseille-P2415. Taxonomy (GTDB): domain Bacteria; phylum Bacillota; class Clostridia; order Lachnospirales; family Lachnospiraceae; genus Lacrimispora. Next base: position 3,199,786 of record NZ_LT732526.1, on the reverse strand, counting down.
GGTAAACATCATTGAGAAAAAGCTGATCGAAGAGGATTATACCTCTCTCGATTTAGCGGCTGCCCTGCTTAAAATGATGATGGGCGAAGAAAATGAGGACATCATCGATACAAGAGAGCCCCGTTCCCTTGACGAACTGGATAATTTCTACGGCGGCGGAAACCGCAGCCGCGGCAGAAACGGAAACGGCCGCGGAGGCAGATATGAATCTTCTTCCAGAGAAGATATGGCCCGCCTGTTCATCAACATCGGAAAGAACCAGAATGTAAAGCCTGGTGACATCCTGGGCGCCATTGCCGGAGAATCCGGAATGCCGGGCAAAATGGTTGGAAGCATTGATATGTATGATAAGTATACATTTGTAGAAGTTCCGAGAGAAAGTGCGGATGCCGTGTTAAAGGCCATGAAGGATGTAAAGATCAAAGGCAAAAATATCCATATGGAAAAAGCCAACGGAAAAAGCAGATAAGTTTCCGGGAGCTGAGCGAGGAAGGAAGACGGATTGTCTTACCGGATGTGCCCGGCCCCCGGTTTTTTTATCTGCGGGACAGTGAAAGGTCTTCTTGCTTCTTATGGAAAAAGAAGTTACAATATGTTCAGATGTGCGTATAATACAGGCTGATTAAGGCCCCGGGCTTTAAAATATCCTGGGCCGGAATGCGCCTGTCAGGTTCAGGAGTCAGGTCATGCATAAATTGGAGGTCATGATGGCAGAGTGGAAGAAAAATGATAAAATAGAGGTAGAGATTGAAGATATAAGCGAGACCGGGGAGGGGATCGGAAAGACCGATGGATTCACCTGGTTTATTAAGGATGCGGTGATCGGAGACAAGGTTGAGGCTAAGGTGATGAAAACCAAGAAATCCTATGGGTTTGCAAGGCTGGAACGGATCACAGAGCCGTCCCCGAACCGTGTGGACCCTAAGTGTCCGGTTGCGAGACAGTGCGGTGGCTGTCAGCTTCAGGCTATGGCGTATGAGGAACAGCTTCGGTATAAGGAGAGGAAGATCTATAACAACATCACCAGGATCGGGGGTTTCTCTGAGGTTCCCATGCTGCCGATCATGGGAATGGACGAGCCCTGGAGATACCGGAACAAGGCACAGTTTCCATGGGGGACGGATAAGGAGGGAAGAATCATCGCGGGATTTTATGCGGGGCGTACCCATTCCATAATCGGATGCGAGGACTGCCTTCTGGGGATAGAGGAGAACCGGGAGGTTCTAAAACGGATCAGGGCGCATGTGGAGCGGTATCAGCTTCGTCCGTATGACGAAGCTGCCCACAAGGGTCTGATCCGTCATACGTTGATCCGTAAGGGCTTTCAGACCGGGGAGCTGATGGTGTGCCAGGTCATTAACGGCAGCCGTCTGCCTCATAGTGAGGAGCTTGTGAAGAGCCTTCTGGAGATTCCGGGTATGACCAGCATCTCTGTTAATATCAATAAGGAACAGACCAATGTGATCCTGGGAAACCAGGTGGAAAACCTTTATGGGCCCGGATATATTACGGATTATATTGGTGAGGTGAAATACCGCATTTCGCCCCTCTCCTTTTATCAGGTGAATCCGGTCCAGACGGAAAAGCTTTACAAAACGGCACTGGAGTATGCCGGGCTCACGGGCTGGGAGACGGTTTGGGATCTTTATTGCGGAATCGGTACCATCTCCCTTTTTCTGGCACAGAAGGCAAAGAAGGTGTATGGGGTGGAGATCGTGCCCCAGGCCATTGCGGATGCAAGGGAGAATGCAAGGTTAAATGGTATAGATAATGTGGAGTTCTTTGTGGGGAAGGCGGAAGAGGTATTGCTGGAACAGTATGAAAGGAATCATGTGTATGCCGATGTGATCGTGGTGGATCCGCCCAGAAAGGGCTGCGATGAGGTGTGTCTGGATACCATTGTGAAGATGGCGCCGAAGAGAGTGGTTTATGTGAGCTGCGATTCGGCTACGCTGGCAAGGGATATGAGGTATTTGGCGGGGAGAGGGTATGAGGTGGTGAAGGTTAGAGGGTGTGATATGTTCCCGAACACGACACATGTGGAGACCGTAATACTACTACATCGGAAAGATACCTGAAACTCCTTGATTTTAGGCACTTTGAGCGATTTTATCAGTTCTCCCAAAGTGATTGAAAAGAGAGAAAAAAGGCAATTTCAGACGGGGTGAATGTGTCGGTAGTTCTTGATATGGTGTCTCGGAACACATGAAGCTACAGTTCATAATTTCATTATAAAAACAAAATTCTTTATCATTCATCTAAATATTTAAAAGTCGTATAGACCGCTTATTTTCAAGCTTTTTGAAGATGAGCGGTCTGTTTGCGTTTCAGATAAGAAATTGAAATGCAAGCACAAAACGAAAGGTGGTGAGGATGGTGAAAGAAAATGAAGAAATGTGTTCTTCTTGGCAAGCTAACGATGATACGGAAAGTAAAACAGTTAAAAATGACCAGAAAATAGTAATAATGCAACTAAATAAGCTAAGTGGCTTTAAAAATCATCCGTTCAAAGTGGAAACTAATACAGCGTTATTTGAGTTGATGCGAAGTATTGAAAATGATGGCATCTTGGAACCGTTGTTAGTTAGACCTAAACCAGATGGAAATGGATTTGAGATAATCGCTGGTCATCGAAGAAAAGCAGCCTGTGAATGGGCGGGAATTACAGAGGTTCCGGTTATTATACGTAATCTGGATGACAATCAGGCGGTAATAGCTATGGTAAACAGTAATCTCCAGAGAGAAAATATAAAATCCAGTGAGAAAGCATTTGCTTATAAGATGAGATTAGAGGCTATGAAACAACAGGGGAAGAGAACCGATTTAACTTTTTCTCAAGTTAAGAAAAAGTTGGATATTCAAAATCCAACCTTACAATTATCTGAAGTAGAATGTGGATTTGATGGCGAAGGGATTTGGGAACTAAGAAATAGTGAGACAGAAAAAGAAAATAGATATTCCAATGATACTTTGGCAAAGCAAGTGGGTGAGAGTAGAGCTCAAATATCAAGATATATTCGATTGACGAATCTCATCCCTAAGCTATTAGACATGGTAGATGACGAAAAAATAGCATTTACCGTGGCGGTGGAACTCTCTTACTTAAAAGAAGAAGAACAGTATGAGCTTCATGCTGTAATGGATTTGGAACAATGTACACTTTCCTTGTCGCAAGCTAATCGTTTAAAAAGACTAAGTCAGGCAGAAGAATTGGATATTGATACAATTTATACAGTTATGGGATAAGAAAAGCCAAATCAAAAGTTACAGATTAAAATTAGAGCAGATAGAGTTGAAAAATATTTTCCAAAGGATTTTACAGAAAAGCAAAAAGTAACATTGATTGAAAAACTGCTTCAGGAATGGCATGGACATCAACCGAAAAAAGAGCAGAGACTAGTTAGAAGCAGATAAGACAGTTCTGCATATTTGTTAATAGTCGAGCAACAGCTTATGAATCTGAAATTCAGGAAGATAGGCTTTCATGGAAAAGAAAGAATGCAGAAAGGAAAGCATATCATGTCTGGAGGCCCTCTCCAGGAGGGGAAATACAGGTAAATCGCCTTGCGAATCCGAAGCAACGAACATGTACAGGTGATAGCCATGGTAATAGCATTCACGGGATGAATCCCATCCCCAGTTGCAATCCGGCTGATGGTAGTGACGTTTGCAATGACATCATGAATTCCTTTATCTTTGCAGCCACAAATCCGTTTGTTTCTACCTCTTGCAGAGGCTCTGACGGGTGTATCGTCACCGGCCAGAGCAAGATGTGAAGAGCTAATCAATCCATTCTGAATGGATTGATTAAGAAACTGTTCCTGATAGAGCTTGAAAATAAGAGAAAAAGGATTCACAGGTTTTAGAGGATGGCGTTCTAAAAACGGAAGCAGCGGGAAGAAATAGTTTCAGATCAGCAGGTGTTTTATCGCCAGTCTTTTCCCCTTTTTTAACTTTAGGTTTAGGGAACCGCTCCTTAGGAGAGAGGTTGTTCTGGTCTGATTGCCACAAGTGGCTAAAGAAATCATAGAAGGTGCCGACACCGGGAGTATCAGTCGGGTTAAAGCCACTAAGAATGGCATAGAGAGGACAGTCCTTCAGCATGGCACATCAGACCGTAACAGAGGTAACCTTAAACTTAATGGAGAGCAGATAGGATCGGAGCATGCAGGAAGGAAGCCGAGGTTCGGGACCGTATTTAGAATAGCAGTCCTGCATCATAGTATCGGTAAGAGATAAATCCAGATACCAGAATTCAATGATTGTCTCCCATGAACTCTTTGATATAGCAAAAGGGTCTGGGTAATATTTAATAAAAGGGATACGAAAGTATCCTGATAGGCGGCATGACCTCCTTTTACGTACGGTTCTGTGAGAAGCTCGAGGTGAAAGTCCTATTGCTTACTTGACTGAGAGGTCGGTAGCTGAAATAATCAGCTACCTCCTCCTCGATTACACGACGGATTTGTTCCATCGCTTACATTATCTCACAGGCGACTCTTGCATTTTGTTTAGAATATAATTAGCTATTATTTAGAAAGCAATTTGTTTGTTACCCAAGTTATAGCTGCATTATTTACATCTTCACCTTGATATCCATGGGGAGCTTCAGAGTTAGACATAAAAGTATTTTCAACGCCTGCTTTATTAAGAGCCTCTCTAAGTCTTAAGCTTTGCTGAATTGGCACTAAAGTATCCTGTCCTCCATGTGCCATGAACATTGGCGGATCGTCTGATGTTACGTTATTTATAGGGCTAGCAAGTTCTGCTAACTTTACCTTATCCCAATATGGAGAACTAATGTCATTTTTGTCTCTAATTTCCCTAAGAACACCTACACCTTGCCCTTCTTCAGCAAATCCAAGTAGCTTAGATTCATTTGCGTCTATAGAATCGTGTGTTGCTACTGCATCCTCATGAGATTGAAGAGATGGGTCCATCTCAGTTGACATTGTCAGTAAATCTGTTGGACCATAAAAATCAACACAAGCAATTACTTTACTTGAATAATCAAGGTTACCGCCTACATCACCTTCAAGTTCATCTACATCACCGGTAGTAGCAAGTTCAGCAGCTAAATGTGCACCGGCAGAAGTTCCACATACTGCTATTTTATCTGGATCAAGACCATATTCTTCGGCATGTGCGCGAAGGTATCTGATGGCACCTTTAACATCATAGATTTGTGCTGGAAAAACAGCTTCTGAATTCAAACGATAATCTATAGATACAAAAGCAATTCCATTATTTAATATACTTTTAAAAATTTTATATGATGATGCATTATCACCAGCCATTTGACCAGTCGGTCGATCTGTTTGATTTTTCAGAGAGTCGTTTGAAGCATTTAAATCTTTAGGAGCGTCATCACCTTGATAGTCACCCATAGCCCAGCCGCCTCCATGAATGTATACAAGAACAGGAGTTGCTTCAGTTTTATCCTGTGGTTTAAAGATATTCATCTTTAAATCTCTTTTATCGCCATTATCATTATTAACTGTTGCAAAAACTACATCTTTATATGTGGGTGGCATGTTGGTCTGATCTGTAGTTGAAGAATTTGTAGAGGTCGAATCGTTTGTCTTTTGTGAACAGCCAGTAAAAGGCAGTACAATGGTTGCTGCTAATAAAAGTGACAGTGATATCATTTTAATTTTTCTATTCATTTATTTCCTCCTAATATTCACACTTGATTGTAAAAAGTAATAATTTTCTGTAATTAAAACATATTGTTGTAACTTATTATTCTTCATTTTGAAATTCCATCAGGTTATCTAGAGTTCTTTTTAAGAAACTTTCATACAGTGCTACTTCATTATCACTGAAACCCTTATAAAATATCTCTCCAGTTTCATCTATAATACTTTTGTTTAAAGTTACGAGGTCTTCATTTCTATTTATTACCTTAACAAGAGTCTTACGTTTATCAATTTTGCATGGTATTAATTTGATATGACCAGCTTTTTCTAGTTTGGCTAATGTACTTGTTAATGTTGACTTTTGCAGATGGGTAATTCGCGATACTTCTTTTATAGATATCTCGTCCTTTTGCCAAAGTAAGAATAAAAGCCGAGCCTGTGCAGCGGTTAAAGTATCAACATTTGATTCTCTGTGTTTTTTTGATAAAATTCTATCTAATGATGCATCTATTGATGCAGACAATAAAATAGAAGCTCCTTTTATAATATTCATTTTTCCTCCGGATTAAAAAAATGTTTTATATAGTACTATATAAAAAGTATAGTACTATATAAAACTAAAGTCAATACATAATGTGAAATTAATTTTATAGGTTTTACATTAAATTTTTATTTAGGTATGGATTGCATGGAGAAGGTGAGATTGATGAATTAATTATTCCTCTTTTGTAAAATTAAAAGGGCTTGAGGCAAAAAATTGTTATCGCGTCGAGGGAAGCGATACAAAGTATATGGGAAGTATCCTGATGTACGCAGGTCTTCCGGTTTCGTTTCTGACGGATGAAAATCAGACATAGCAGGCGCACCTGATAAAAGAGTGACAGGATTCGTCGAAGAGAGATTTCCGGATGACCGGATTGATATTGCAGAGTGCAGGGAAGAGGCAGCAGGAGGAAACTACAAAGCTTAAATATCAAATATCCGGCACTGTGTATTACTCTTGAAGCTATTTTTATTAGTTTTAGACGTATGGTATCAATACGGTATTTTCTCATGTTTGCAGGCAATGCGATTGTTCTAAACCAGTTAAAGAGGTTATAAGCAAGCATTGATATCTGAAGGCGGTTAGCATTTACTACCATATCGTGACTGCTCATGGAATCAAAATCAAATCCACTTTTAGATTCTTTGATAAAGTTCTCCATACTACCACGATTACAATAAAACTTTATAAGCTGCTCTGGCTTTAAATCCATGTTTGTGACGATAAAAGTATACATGTAATTTATTTGGTTCATTGGTTTCTCCACTTTTATTACAACCCTTCTTGGCTGATTCCATGAACCTGCCTGATACATGATTTCACCATAGCAGACTGCAAAATCCACTTTGTTATATTTGGTAGCTATATCTAATTCAGATGTAAGAAAATCCGCCTTATCATGCAGGATATTATTGAACTTGAGTCGTATTGCATAAGAGGTTCCATTTGTTTCTAAAAGTTCATAAAGCTTTGGTACTGCAAATCCACTATCACTTCGTAGATAAAGTTCGGTAGATGGATATAACATAAGATATTCCTCAAGCAATGGACGAAGAAAATCAACTACTCCGTTTGAAGTATATACGGTTCCCTCACGTAAACATGCTTTCAGTAAATCTCTGGTAAGACCATCAAATACCAAAAGAGGGTGGTACCCGTTTTCAGCATAATGTGAATTATATCCAGAACCCTCTTGTTTTCCAAATGTACCAAAGTTGTAGAATCGATATCAAAGAGTATTCTTTCCGGTGGTTTTACTCCGTAAACAATCTGTCTTATAGCAGTATGTATATTTTCAAACTGTAATAGGGTATCATCATCTGTACGGTTAAATAAGCGAGACATCGTAGGTTGTGATGCTTGTGTATCTTTTTCAAGAATGGTATTGAATATGGGGTCATTTGTTAATTCATCGGCATCATTTTCACGAAAATAACCAGCTATGGTATGAAAAATCTCCTGTAGAAGATTTTCATGCTCCTTATGGAAACGAACTTTGGCAGTATCCTTTGTCTTAAAAAGATTTTTAATACGTTTAATAAATCCTATTTTACTTGCAAATTCTTTCACTAAAAGCATACCACTATCAGAGGATAAATCACCACTGTCAAAATTTATTTTAATATTTTTATTGCTTTCTAAACGAACATCATTTAAACTGGACATAGATTAAGGTTTCTCCTTTGTTTGGTTTTTTTGTGCTGACTAAATTTTAAGTTGAAGCCTTTTTTCTATATTTTTTTAATTATATCTTCACTTTTTAGATGAAAATTTTATCAGTAAAAACACAGCAATTATGCGGTGCGAAGCATCATTGGACTAATTATCATGAATAATTCAGGATAAATTAATACGTTCAAAAAATTTCTATCCAGCCAGACTGCCACAGGGTCAATGGCTGGTAATACTGGATGGACCGGACTTTATCATTTTGACGAAAGACATTGCGAGAACTGCCTTGTGAGAGAGATTACCGATAAGGAAGGAAAGAAAAAGAAAGTGTACAGCCACCATGTACTTGAAGCCAAGCTGATTCTGGCAGATAACATCATTATAAGCCTCGGGACTGAATTTATTTGAGAATGAATCGGAGAACGTGACGAAACAGGATTGCGAAATATATGCCTCCAAGCGTTTGATGAAAAACATCAAGGAGAAATTCCCACGACTCAAACTTTGTGTTCTTGGTGACAGCCTTTATGCTGCTGAAACCATTATAGAAATCTGTAAAGGATACGGATGGAATTATATTCTTAACTGTAAGGACGGGAGACAGAAAACACTGATACAGGATTATATTTATATACTTGGGGGTGGTGAACACGGAGAAAAGAAAAAACTCCTCGGAGAAGAAAATGGAACTGCAAAATACGTAAACCATGTGGAAGAAATCAGTGGTAAAAACTTTACAGCAAATATATTTGAGTATGAATATAGCAAGAAGATTAAAAGCAGGGAAACGATAGTACGATTACAATGGCTAACAGATATGGAGCTGAATGAAAAGAATATAGAAGAGATGGTAAGATACGGGAAAAAAAGATGGAAAATAGAGAATGAAGGCTTTAACAATCAGAAAAATATCCTGTATAAGATAGAACATCTAAACAGCCATAATCCAAATGCAATGAAGAACCATTATCTTCTTACCCAGATAGCGGATATCTTAATGTAGCTCTACCTTGCAGGACATAAGCTTTTAAAGGAACTAAAGCAGGGGATAAAAAATACATCTTCAAGATTACTGGAAACTTTTCGCAGAGCAACAGTAAGTAATGAAGATGTAAAATACATTGAGAAGTACACGACAGTGCAATTCACCTAACAATGTAATGATACCACAGGAGGTGGTCGATGGGAAGTAAAAGTTGAACGAAATATGCTGGAAAACTATGGATATACGATGTGGATAACATATCGTAAAAAGGTCATTAGGAAGTAAAAATGTGAATAAATTTCTAAACTGTATTTTAACATAGAAAAAACACAGTTCAAAAAAATTTACTCCTCACCGCTGCACTTGCCGCGTTTCGTTGTTTTATCCGGCATAAAGCTGGTATAATAAAACCAATTGGAGGTAAAATATTGAATGAATACTTCGAATTACATAAAAAAGGCTTAAAAAGGTAAAAAGATATTACTATGAGAATAAAATATCATAAAATAACAAAAACCATATAATTATTTTGTATTGGAGGTAGTTGTCCGAATGAATACCAAAGAAATACTTATTACTGGGATGTTTAATCTAATGAAAGAACAGTCATTTGATAACATTACGATACAGATGATTCTTAATGAGTGCAATGTGTCTCGCTCAACCTTCTATAGGTACTATCGAGATAAGTACGATATAATGAATGACTGCTATCAATACGAGGCAGATGGACTGTTAAAAATGGTGGACTCTATTGGATGGGAAGCTGTACTTACGAAAATCTTCTCATTTGAAAAAGAAAACTTGTCTTTTTTCTATCAGGCATCAAAAATAGACGGTAAAAATTCGTTCTGGGATTTCTTGTATGATTATTCATATAAGTTTTACTCAAGGAATTTGGATCTTTCTGATGAATATAATAAGATTGCCCTTACTCAAACAATAGCTGGAGAAATCCAGGTAGTTAAAGATTGGATTGAAACAGGCTGTCAAATCGAGCCAGCTGTTCTGGCAGGTTATTTAATCAAACTTACTCCTGATGGTTTTTATTAAGCACAATTGACGATAACTAAACGGTTTTAGATGATGAAACAAAAAAGCGAATTTGTATGCTTTTGTACAAATTCGCTTTTTTGTTTCTTTTCATTTATCGGGCAGATTGATAATATTAAGACAATCTTATCTGAATAGCAAGTAAAATCTTTTTTCATGAAAGATTCCCTGTAATGTGTAGCAAATTTCACATAATAGATGTGAAGAATGGAGGCAATATGAAATTATTTGAAAAAGCAAAATTTGGTAGCATTGATTTAAAAAACAGAATTATTATGTCTGCCATGGTTACAAATTATTGTAACGATGATGGTACTCCTTCTGAACGATTCACGAGATATCATGAAGAAAGGGCAAAAGGCGGTGTTGGTATGATTACCGTCGAAGCAGGATACATTAGTAAAGCTGGAAGAGGATTCCCGACTCAGGCAGGACTTCATCAGGACAGTAATGTTGAAGCATGGAAGAAATTTGTCGAAAGGATCCATGCCTGCGGTGCAAAGGTTTCTATACAGCTACACCATGCGGGAAGACAGACTTCATCAGCGTCAACAGGTGAAGCCTTAGAGGCACCATCACCAATTCCTTGTCCGGTAATGCAGGAAATGCCAAAGGAATTATCAATTGAAAGAATTCATGAACTTGTAAATGAATATGGTGCTGCTGCCCGTCGTGCTAAGGAAGCGGGATTTGATGCAGTTGAGATACATGGCGGTCATGGATACCTTATTTGCCAGTTCCAGTCAGCATATAGCAATAAACGACAAGATGAGTATGGTGGAAGTCAGGAAAACAGAGAGCGCTTCCCATTAGAAGTATTGAAATCTGTTAGAGAAAATGTTGGTCATGAATTTCCAGTAGCATATAAATTAAGTGCAGAAGAAGGTGTAGCTGGTGGAATAAGGATTGAGGATACCTGTGAATTTGCAAAGAAACTTGTTGCAAATGGGGTAAGTGCTATAATATGTTCAAGGGGTGTTTATGAAAGTGCTCATTTACAGACTCCAACAATAGCAGCTGGATACGGTTTTAACGTTGAAAATGCCACAAAAATAAAACATGCCATCAACAATGCTATTCCTGTAGCTGTAGTCGGGCTAATAAAAGACTTTAGCCTTGCAGAAAAAATCATAAGCGAAGGAAAAGCAGATTTCATAGTAATGGGACGTTCCCTTATTTGCGACCCTGAATTTCCGAATAAAATGAAAGAGGGCAGGTTTGAAGATATAAGACTTTGTCTCTCATGTAATCAGGGCTGTGTAGAGAAGTTGCTTGGTGGCAATGCTGTCGAATGTATGATCAATCCGATGGCCGGCAATGAATATAGATATGATCTTTCGCCAGCAAAAGACAAGAAAAAAATTGTAGTTATAGGGTCTGGTCCTGCCGGATTGGAAGCAGCTAAAATAGCGGCTATGAGGGGTCATGATGTAACACTGTTTGAAAAAGAATCATGTCTTGGCGGACAGCTGAATGAAGCATCTGTTCCACCTTATAAGAAAGACTTAAAAACCTATTTAGATTATCAGGTTCATGAAATCAATAAACTTGGAGTAACTATTCGCACAGGTGAAGAAGTAACTGCTCAGCAAATCAAAGACCTAGGAGTAGATGAAGTGATTGTTGCAACAGGTTCCTTACCTGTAATGATAAATGTACCGGGTTCTGATTCACAGTCTGTAATTTCAGCAAGAGATGTATTAGTCGGAGCTGAAACAGGAGAAAACATTGCTGTAATAGGAGGAGGTCTTGTTGGAAGTGAAACTGCGGAATTTTTGCTAACACAGCATAAAAAGGTTACCATTGTTGAAATGGTGGATGAGATTGCAAGAGATATGGCTGGCGCAGCCAAAGCTTTCATGATGTCATATTTCAACATAGAACCAAATCTAAACATCATGTGTAACAGCAAGCTAAAAGAAATCGGTGAAGGATATATTGTTGTCGAACAGAATGGCTCAGACATTAAGCTTGAAAATATTGATACTGTTGTTATGGCGGCAGGTGCAAGATCAAATCAAAGCTTGCTATCAGAGCTTGATTCACTCGGCATTGGATATAATGCAATTGGAGATTGTGTAAAAGCCAGACAGATTATTCACGCAGTTAATGAAGCTTTTAACATTGCAATTACAATATAGCAGTTTTGTATGTTGCTCACCGATGATAAAAGCAGCGGTACAAACAGAACATTGATACTGGCCTTTTCCCCCATTATTATCGTAGAGATATTCATGGGAACACCACAGCGGGGCCAGACAGTATCGGTAGGAACATTAGGCGTAGAACCTTTTACGGATATGAACAGGCTTAATTAGTTTAGCATACCGTTTGTGAAAGTAAGCAATAAGTTCTTTGCAATCATATTGTTCGTGTATCATCAAACACCTAATGCTAAGAGGAATATATTTTGTTAGTGTTGTGGTGACTTCAATTATACTAGAAAAAAGGGGGAATCGTTATTTTTTGTGATGCAAACCTTGATATATAAAGGTTTCAAATAAAAATGCCAGTGTAAAACTTTACACTGACAAACGAAAAATGGAGGAGATAATATGAAACTAAGTGGAAAAGTAGCTTTGATAACTGGAGCAGCATCAGGAATGGGAAAGGCTCAAGCTTTACTCTTTGCGGAAAATGGGGCAAAAGTTATTGCAGCAGACATCAATTTGGAAGGTGTTACGAATGTAGCTAATGAAATTAGTTCCAAAGGAGGCAAAGCTTTGGCTGTTCAAGTGAATCTTACAGATCTAAATAGTATTAAGGAGATGGTAAGATCTGGACAGGAAGAATTTGGACAAATTGATATTGTTAGCAATACCGCAGGCATTTACGATTATTGTGCACCCTCCCTGGAGACTTCCGAAGAAGCCTGGGACAGACTTATGGATGTTAACGTAAAAGCTCCATATCGGATTTCGAACCTGATATTACCTCAAATGATTGAAAGAGGTAAAGGTGTAATTATTAATATTGCTTCCTGCTCAGGATTATTAGCGGGTGGCGGTGGCGCAGGATATACGGCTTCAAAACATGCTGTTATTGGATATACCAAACAACTTTCCTGCGATTATGGTCCTAAAGGAATAAAAGTTAATGCAATTTGTCCGGGACTTATAGAAACTCCCATGGTGACCCCGATGATTAATGGCGAAGCAGGAGAAGCAGCAGGTGAAGCAATTATGGCACAGGTACGCGCGACTCCTGCACAAAGATTTGCACAGCCGGTGGAAGTCGCTCAATTGGCATTATTCCTTGCCAGTGAAGATTCTGATTTTATCCACGGTTCTGCCGTTGTAATTGACGGAGGTTATACTATTAAATAGTCAGTAGTTATACAGTTTGAGGATAATAACCCCAACTCCATAACCTAAATGCAATTATAAGTGAAAAAGCCGATATGATAGCTATGGGCAGAGGCTCATCAGAAGGAAGCCGGGGTTCGGGTCCATATTTAGAATAGCAGTCTTGCATAAGAGATAAATCCAGATACTAGAATTCAACAATTGTTTCTCAAGTACGCTTAGAAAGAACAAAAGGATTGGATAATATTTAAGAGAAAGGGATACAAAAGTATCCTGACAGGCGGAATGACCGTCAGAAATAATAGGTAACAATAAAATCGCCTTCAGTCGAAAAAATAATATATGATTCCGAGAAGTCATAGTAAGAAAAAAGGAGGAGAAATACTATGTCAAACAAATTTCAATCTTACGATCATGAAGTTGCAGTCTTTGATGACATCATGATTCCAATGCGTGACGGTTCAAGAATGTGTGCTGTAATCACATTCCCAGCTAAGGACGGAAAGGTGGATTTTACCAAAAAATATCCAGTAGTACTTAATCGTACAGGATATAGAGCTACATCAACACTTGGATATGGTGCATGGCCAAGTTGGTGTATGGAAGAATTCTCAACTGCAGATGGTTATGCTTCAATGGTAATTTCCGGACGTGGAACATATCACAGCGAGGGTCAGATGCACCCTTTATGCGATGAAGGCTGGGGCCAGGATGGCTGCCCGGATCGTGGGGGCTGGGGAGTACATAAGGACGGTATTGATGCAATCAACTGGATTCTTAAACAGCCTTGGTGTAATGGACAGATTGCCACATATGGCATTTCATGGATGGGCGCTTCACAGCTGCTTCCATGGTTAGCAGACAATAAGTGTGGTATATCAACATCATTTATTTTCGCACCTGCAGTAAATAGTGGACACAGAGACTGGGGGTATACAAACGGATTTTTTACATTAAAGCTCCAGCTTATATGGGCACTTCAGATGTTCAAGGGTGAATTAGAAAGATACCCATTAGCTGTGGTAGAAGCTATCAGAAAAGAGGAGGAAATCATTGGAAAGATTCCTGAATTAGTGACAGAACACATCGCATACGCAGAAAAATTGGTAAGAGAATTTGTACCAAAATATGGCGTTTTAAACCTTCCTGTTTTTCGTCATATCAGGTTCTGGAGAAAATGGGTGGAGAATCGTGAAAACATGGATTTCTTCTCTTACAACGACACTACAGAAAGACCACATGCATTTAATAAACCATTACTATTCATGACTGGATACAACGATGTATTTACTTTAAATGCTGTTAAGGCTTATGAGCAGGCCGTTAAGGATGCACCTACACAGGAAATTGCTGATGGTCATCGCCTTGTATTAAGTCCATATAACCATGTTGGAGTTAGAATGAGTGATAATCCTGAATATATAACCTCCACAATGACTGATCATCCAAGTATGATTCTGTCCTGGAGCGACCGACAGCTTAGAAATATCCCATGCGAAGTTTTTGACAAGGGCAAAGCGCTTATTTTTGTTCAGGGTGAAGAACGCTGGCGCGCTGAAAAGTCATGGCCTATTGCAGATACACAGTATACAGAGTTCTACCTTCACAGTAATGGAAATGCAAATACAAGCAGTGGTGACGGTGTACTTTCTACTGAAAAACCTGTTGCAGAGGCAGTAGATACTTATAAAGCAGATCCGGCAAATCCAGCTCCATCTATTTGTGATAATGACTTGATGATGGGAGGATATGGAGATGTAAGCGCAGCAGAAGGCAGAGAAGATATGCTTGTATATACTACACCTGTACTTGAAGAAGATACAGAAATCACAGGTTGGGTTAATGCAACACTTTATGCGTCTACAAGTGCAACTGATTCAGACTTTATTATGCGATTGGTTGATGTGTTCCCAGATGGCAAGGCAAGACATCTTACAATGGGCGGATGCCGTGGACGTTATCGTAAAGATCGCCGTGCGCCAGAAGCTATGATTCCAGGACAGATTGAAAAACTGGAACTCCCAATGCATGTAACAAGCTGCATGTTCAAAAAAGGACATAGGATCCGTGTAGAAGTAATCAGTGCAGCATCACCTCTGTGGGATGTAAATCCGAATGCATTTGTTGACCTTAATACATGTACAGCAAAAGACTATGTAATTGCTAATCAGACAATCTATCACGATGCAGAACATCCTTCATCAATTACACTGCCTATTATTCCAACAAATCATGAGGCTGAGTGGCTTGAATGGCCATTTGAGGCAAGTGTTACAGGTGGAGTTCATGAAGGAGAAATGATGATACCGGGATTTGATGTGACAAGACTTATGAGCAAACTCCAGAAAACAATTATTGATGCAGACGAACTTCCAAGAGTTGACTAAATAATATAGCAATTCTTAACCAATCGTGTCCAGCAAGGGACCGATTGTGAATTTCCTCATACTGGTAAATCAGGATTCATGATGGATTTTGATTTACCAGTAAATATAAAGGAGATAGAAATGGCAATACAAACCATAATGGTTATCGGTGCTGGACAGTTGGGCGGAGGAATCGCACAGGTCTTTGCACAGGCCGGTAAAAAAGTGTTTTTGAATGATATTAAGCAGGAATTTATCGATGGACGTATGGCTTTTGTCGAAAAACTTTTGGATAAAGACATAAGCAAAGGTAAAAAGACAGAAGAAGAAAAAGCAGTTATTATGTCCAACCTTCATGCGACTCTTGATCCGAACGATGCTGCAGAGTGTGATCTTGTAGTGGAGGCGGCTATCGAGAACATTGAAGCAGTTAATGCATTATCCAAGAAATAATGTTCCAGAAGATAAAATGGCAGAACTAATGCCGTGGTAAGAGGAATTACCTGATTGTTGTAGAAAACTAAAAATACGGTAAATATACCGCCGCCCCAATCGGGCGGCGAACTTATTGGCCTGGACTGGTTATTTACCATTTACGATACAAAAATACTTGCTGTCAGTTTTGTAGTTGAAAGTGAGTATTTTTTTGTTGTACGTCTTGACACAAGCTAATGAAAAATATATGGGCGATGCATTACTGCAAAAGACCTATACCGTAGATTTTCTTAGTAAGAAACGAGTGAAAAACCAAGGAATTGTTCCGCAGTACTATATTGAGGACAATCATGAGGCGATTATCCCAAGAGAGCTTTTTTATAAGGTGCAGGAAGAAAAGGCAAGGCGGGCTGCTATATACAAGCCATCTGCCGAAAAGAAATCAAAGACAGAAAAAAGCAAATACAGCTCTAAATACGCTTTATCGGATATTATGGTATGCGGAGAATGAAAGGAGGCATGGTAAATGGATCATGCAATTCAAAAAATGGTCGTAGAAATGCAGATCAGAGGGCTGGCGGAATCGTCTCAAAAGAAGTATGTGCAGTATGTAAAGAAGCTTCAGAAATTCTGTGGAAAGCCTGTAACAGAGGTGACAGAAAACGAAATCAAGGTGTTTCTCTATCATCTGGCTGCTACCAAAAAGCTGTCCGCCAGTACAGTCAATGCGCACAATGCGGCGCTGAAATTCCTCTACGAAAAGCACTGAAAAGGAGATGGGATTCAGAGATTGAAAGGTGTCGTACCGCTGCCATGGGCTGCCATGTGGACGAGTGTGATGAATGCGGATATACACAAATTTCGTACAACTCCTGCCGCAATCGGCATTGTCCCAAGTGCCAGACACTGGCGAAAGAGCGATGGATCGAGGTAAGAAAAGAGGACCTGCTGTCTGTACAGTATTTTCATGTGGTGTTTATCATATCGGATAATTAATATTTATTATGCTCTATGTCAATAACTTACAGAGCTTTTATGCTTTCCAGACATTAAGGACACTTTTGGTACTCGAGATAATGCCGTAAACTTCAATATAATTTAAACAAGATAATAAGTTGCTGGTGAAATATTCATCTTTTTCATAATAGGCGATGATACGTTCACCACTGTCAGGCGTAACCAAAACAAAACATACACAGCCATTTACAACTTTTCCAATCAGATCATTTTTATCAAAGGAATGATAAATTAGTTGATGCTTATTTACAGACAAGGTTTGAGATGAAAAATAATTGCATAAAAAAAGCTCTGTTTCTGTGTTATATGGGGATTGCATAGAAATAACCACCTTATATGGAGTTTCATAGCGCTTATGATACTATATATAGTATTATAATGAAAAAATGGTGCAAATGCAACTGAAATATAAAAATGGTAGTGATATAATCATTCTATAAAATAAAAGGAGATAGAAGAATGAAGATATTAAAGAGAAATGGTTCAGAAGAAATATTTGATTATAACAAGATAATTATGGCAATCACAAAGGCCAATCAGGCATCGGAAAATATGAAATTAAAAGAGGAACAAATTAGTGATATTGCAGATTATATCCAATACAAATGCCAGAAAATAAACCGAGGGGTGTCAGTGGAAGAAATACAGGATATGGTTGAAAACCAAATTATGTCAACCGGTGCTTTTGATGTGGCCAGAGGTTATATTAAATATCGGTATAAAAGATCTTTGGTCAGAAAAGCGAATACGACGGATAACAGGATAATGACCCTGATTGAGTGCAATAATGAAGACATTAAACAGGAAAATTCAAATAAAAATCCGACTGTAAATAGTGTTCAGCGGGATTATATGGCGGGAGAGGTCAGTAAAGATATTACCAGCAGATTACTACTTCCGAAGGACATTGTAGAAGCGGACAGACAGGGAATCATTCATTTCCATGATTCGGATTACTATGCATAATTGTGATTTAATCAACCTTGAGGACATGCTTTTGAATGGTACCGTAATCAGTGAAACGATGATAGAAAAGAGCTATTTATAGATTAATTTATGTTGGAGCATCGACTTAAAAATTAAAAGCATATACTAACTGCAATTTATAATTCTGCCTGATTTTTAACCAAAAATTGAGTAATACCCGCCTGGCAAAAAAACGCGAGTTTGGCGGGTACTTATCAAAAAGACTGTTTCATTTACCCGAGTGGAAAGGAACTGACGCTGCTGAGTCTTGAGAGGGAGCACTACAATATCTGCCGGATCTACAGGGCTGACCGGAAGGACTGCCGGGAGTGTGCGCTGTTAAGCCGCTGTGTGAGTGATAGCCACCGAAGCCGGACGATGCGGGTCAATATCTTTGAGGAAGCAGTAAGTAGGCAAAGGGAAACAGAGGAAATACCCAATCATAAACAGATCCTGAAGCTACGTCAAATCTGGTGTGAGGGCAGCTTCGCAGCCCAGAAATGGATACATAACTTAAAATGGCTGTTCGGGGGGGAATAGAGGCAGCAAAGCACCACTGCCTCTTATCGGCGACCGCCTTAAACTTAAAACGTATGGTAAAGTGTCTGGGATGACGCCGAACTATCCTATCTTTGTAGCCAGAGAGCAGATAACGCTTAATAATATGCTCCTAATCGGATACAGCGTGGTGTTTTCAAATACTAAGCTTATTATCAACTTCCTTTAGCCACTGCAAATATCCCTCTTCCCGCCTGATAGCATGTTCCAATATCAAAAAATGACCGTAATTTTGCTCTTTCTCTTCCGGCGAAGCAAACACCGAATCCATTCGCCATTTCAGGTGATTCAATTTTTCCGCGTGCAGTGCCAGTTGCTCTGCAAACATTTCCTTTATGCGTTCATCGTCCTGGCTTCGGATAAAATACAGCTTCAAAATGAATTCATCTTTTGCGGCAGACAGTTCCGGTGTCGAAGAGGCAATCCATGCTTCCAATTCGGCTCCTCCCTTGCCTGTAAGCGTATAGAGCCTTTTTTCCAGCTTATTACCGACAATTTCTGTATGCGAAAAGATTAATCCCGCTCCCTCCAGCTTTTGTAATTCAGGGTAGATTTGACTGTGCTTTGCTTGCCAGAATTGGCCGATTTCATCCTCAAATATTTTGGTTATATCATAGCCGGCCAAATCCTGCTTTTCCAAAAGCCCAAGAATAATGTATTTTAATGTGTTCTTTTTTGCCATATGTTATCCTCCTTGACAAATTCCTGTGTATAGTATATCATAAGGATAACAACATGTCTATATTTACATGTTTATATATACATAATTGATCTAAACAACTGAAAGGAGTATTATCATGAACGAGAAAAAGATATTTAAGAATCTGGAAGATTTTTTAGGGACACATTTCATTTATACCTACGATAACGGATGGGAGTATGAATGGTACGCCAAAAATGACCATACTGTTGATTACCGCATCCATGGAGGGATGGTCGCGGGACGCTGGGTAAGGGATCAGGAAGCCAATATCGTTAAATTAACCGACGGGGTCTTTAAAATTACATGGACAGAACCTACCGGTACGGATGTCGCTCTGGATTTTATGCCCAACGAAGGGCGGCTGCACGGTGTAATTTTCTTCCCCAAATGGGTTCATGAGCATCCAGAAATCACAGTGACCTACCAAAACGAGCATATTAATTTGATGCTGGAATCCCGTGAGAAATACAAAACCTATCCCAAATATGTTGTGCCTGAATTTGCTACCATTACCTATATCGGAAATGCGGGACTTGACAATGAGGGCGTCATCAGCGAGGCTCCTTATGAGGGGATTTTAGAGGATATTCGTGGCGGCAAATACTTTGATACGAATTATAAGAAAATTAGAAAGTAATTAAAGCTGTGGAAAGGAGGCCCCCGAGAACTTCCCCCTGTTGTTGGGAAGCCCCGAGGATTCCTTTATATGGTGATCTTTTAAACCACCTGCTATGTGAAGTTGGCATACAAGTAATGATCTGGAATACCTTAAAATGATCTGTCCCACTTATACGGGCGAAAAGTATTACAAAATGGAGTCGGTAGTAACTGATGGAAAATTGATCACCGCATCTGGAATAGCTCCGTTGGAATTTTCTGTACACGTCTTGAAATCTCTGGGTGTGTTTTCTTCAAAAACATTAGATGCCTGGTATAGTCTTAATAAGACTCATGAATCCAAATATTTCTATGAGTTGATGAATTCAATCCAATAAAGATATAAGCATAAAATAGAAATGCTAGTGCCAAATAGTTGACGGAAATAGAAACTTCAAAATTTTGAGGTTGAAAAAGCAATCTTTTGAAAATACACTCTGCCGCCAAGGGGCTATCAGCTTCATGCGTCATCATTATCACCGCTAAAAGTCATGTTGAAGTAGTGATAATGATGACGTATTGTGGTAGAGAGAAGAAAAAGCAGGTTTTTTTAATGACATTTGAAAAATCCTTTGGAATCAGTTATCATAAACATGGAAACAATAGTTTTATTTACGCAGAATACTTTCATTTTTCTGATATTATTCTGTACTTGACAGGGAGGAAAATTGGAAGATGAAAATATTATTGGTGGAAGACGATAAAGAAATCAGTGAGATGTTAATCGATTTTCTTCAGATGGAGGGCTTTGAAGTCCATGGTTCTTTTGACGGAGAGCAGGCGGTAAAGACATTTTTCAGCGGATCCTATGATCTGGTGATTTTGGATCTAATGCTGCCGAAAATAAGCGGACTGGAGGTCATGAAACGGATCAGAAAGGAAAGTGTGGTTCCTATTATAATTCTGTCCGCCAAAGATACGGAATCAGATAAGATTTTTGGATTGGGACTGGGGGCGGATGATTATATTACGAAACCATGTTCTCTTACGGAGGTGCTTGCCAGAGTGAAGGCAAATCTGCGGCGCACCACCCAGTATTCTTCCGGTGGGGAACCCACCTCTGTCTGTCTTGGTCTGGGAGATTTGGAAATGAATCTGGAAAGTCACACAGTTCACAAAAATGGGCTGGCAGTGGACTTAACTGCAAAGGAATATGAAATTCTTCGTCTGCTTCTTTCCAATCCGAAAAAGGTTTATACCAAGGCACAGCTTTATTCTTTCATATGGCAGGATGATTATTTGGGTGATGAAAATGCCGTCAATGTTCATATCAGTCGCCTCCGCACAAAGATTGAGGATGATCCCAGAAAACCAAAGTATATTTTAACCGTTTGGGGAATCGGATACAAGCTGGGAAGTCCAAAGGAGTGAATTCATGTCTCTATTAAATAAAAAGATTTTAAAACAAATTCAAACTATTGCCGATGAACTGGAACGGATTTTAGATGAAGATACTGATGAAAAAGTGATGGCATTTACCGAAGATAAGGAAATCAAGCATCTTTTGGAACAGATCAACCGCACGCTGGAAGACAGGCAAAATGCAAATGCCGGTTACCGCAGATCGGAATTAAATACCAAACGAATGCTTTCTAATATTTCTCATGATTTGAAGACGCCCCTGACCGTTATCATCGGGTATTTGGAAATGCTTTTGATGCAGGAGACGCTTGAAAAGGACATGGTAAAGAAAGTTTCTCATAAGGCCAACGAATTAAAGGAGCAGATTGACCAATTTTTCACACTGGCAAAATTGGAAGCAGGAGATACGGTATTGACTATGTCCAAAATAAACTTAAATGAATTTTGCCGGGAGACCATTGTTGATTTCTATAATATCTTAACGGAGAAAGAATTTGAAGTGAACATAAACATTCCTGATCCCCTTGTTTTCGTTTATGCGGATCGGGAAGCATTGGGACGTATTCTGAATAATCTGATCAGCAATGCAGTCCGCTATGGAGATGCAGGACATTACCTGGGACTGACCCTTCGCAGGGAGGACAACTTTGTCTTTGTGGATGTCATTGATCATGGAAAGGGCATTGCATATTCGGAAATTCCACGTGTATTTGACCGCCTCTATACGTTAGAAGATTCCCGGAACCGGGAGATCCAGGGCAATGGATTAGGTCTTACCATAGCAAAAAGTCTGGCAGAAAAAATCAACGGCACACTGACTTTAAAAAGTATCCAGAATGAGGAGACTGTATTCACTTTAAAACTCCAGCAGTTTAATTACTAAAATTTTTTGCAATGAAATTTTTTTGCGCGAAAGAAATTCGTAAGATTTATTCAAGAGTTTTGAAGAAATCACATGCTAGAATTTTGGATATGGAAAGGAAGTGACAAAATGCAGACAATTTTAACAACGGATCATTTAAACAAACAAATTGGTGCAGAAACCATTGTATCCGATTTGAACATGCATATTGCCAAAGGAGAGATCTATGGCTTTCTTGGGCCAAACGGCGCAGGAAAAACAACGGTGATGAAGATGATCACCAACCAATGGAAACCAACTTCAGGAGATATCATTTTATTTGGTGAAAAACTGCTCCCGGATTCGTATTCATTTTTTAAACGTGTGGGAAGCATGATTGAGTTTCCAGTGTTTTACAAGGAACTGACGGCGGAAGAAAATTTAAAGCTGCACTGTGAATACATGGGCTATTACAGTCCTGACAGTGTAGAAAAAGCATTGTCCCTGCTGTCTCTGTCCGATACCAGAGGAAAAAAAGTGAAGGAATTTTCATTGGGAATGAAGCAGCGGTTGGGTATTGCAAGAGCCGTTCTTACAAAGCCGGAATTCCTGGTGCTGGATGAACCGACAAATGGCCTTGACCCGGCAGGAATGAAACAGCTCCGTGATTTGTTCCTGATGCTGTGCAAAGAATATGGAATGACCATTCTTATTTCCAGCCATATGCTTTCTGAAATCGAAAGCATTGCACATACCATAGGAATCATTCATAAAGGCAGGTTAGTAAGAGAAATTTCTATGAAAGAGATTACAGATAAGGGACTTGAGTATCTGGAGATCAAAACGCCGGAGACAGCGAAAGCATCTTATATATTTACAGACCGTCTTAATATTTCAAACTTCAAAGTAATAAATGACAATCATATCAGGGTCTATGCAAAACAAGCCACGTCCCAGGAGATTATGAAGGCGTTAACGGAAAATCAGATTGAAATTCAGGGGTTCCATTCCCATTCAGAGTCCTTGGAAGAGTATTTTCTGAAAGTCACAGGAGGTGAGAGCGAATGTGGAAATTAATTCGGCTGGAATGGAAGAAGAACCATACAAAAAAATATATGATTAATCAGGCAATTGTAATTGCAGTCCTTGGACTTCTTTTATTTGCCATGTGCTATTACATTCCGATTGATACTGAATCAGGAATGACGGATTCCGTGCCGGAGATAGAGAATATGGCAGTGCAAATTGATTTGCTTACCAATCTCTCGTTTTTGATTTTTACTTCAGTCATGCTGTCTTCCTTTATTATCAATGCATATAAAAATAAAACTCAGAGCCTTATGTTCAGCTATCCCATCTCCAGGAAAAAAATAATTCTCTCTCAAATGATGGCAGTATGGATTTTCTGTGTGGCAGCTCTTTTCCTTGGAAAACTGTTGATTTATCTGCTGTTGGCTTTGGCCTCCGGGGTAAAAGCCGGTTTTCCGCTGGGATATGATATGATAAGTGTAAGTTTTTATATACAGATCATCTTAAAGACGGTTCTTACGGTGACCCTGGGCTTTATTCCTTTGTATATAGGGAAAAGGCTGAAGTCATCGAAGGCAGCTATTATTTCTTCCTTTTTATTGTTTTCTGTTATGAATGGGACCATAGGAGACTTGACTTTAAGGGAAAATACGATTCTTCCGGTCTTGTTATTTGGTGTTTCCCTGATTTGCGGTTTTCTTACCGTACACAACGTTGAAAAAGAAGATGTAATGTAAATCACGGTATGAATAAGAATGTATTTCGTTTATGAGATTTGGGCTATCGCACGAAGAAAATATAGTGCGGTAGCCCTTTTTAGTACATAGTACATGGGATAAATTTCAGCTTTGTATCTTTTGGCAGTATTTTTATCTGAGTTAAAAAAAGTTACTGCTTTTGTACAAAACAGAAACAATATTAGGACATTCATCCGTATATGTACAAACAAGCAAATGAGTATAAACGGCTCTTGCCGTTTAGTGTAACATCAAGGAAAACGATTACCCAATATGTGACCCAACATTAGATATGGTTAATAGCAACTATCCTTTGCTTGATTTGCCTTTGCATCCACGATATTCTGAATATAAGGAGGTATCTTTTATGTTTGATATAAAAAAATTTGGTGCATATATTTCAAGGCTTCGTAAGAAAGCAGACATGACGCAATCTGAACTTGCTGAACGGCTTAACCTGACCCGTCAAGCAATATCAAAATATGAGTGCGGAGACAGTTTCCCTGATATATCTATTTTAATTGAAGTTGCAGATGTTTTCGGCATCACTCTTGATGAACTTATAAGTTCCGGCCATCCAACTGAAAAGGAAGCCGCCATTCTTGAAAGCGCTGTGGAAGGGCAAGATTTATGCAGTGAATTGGACAAGCAATGCATATCTGATATTGTAAATATCGCACCGTTGCTAAAGCCCAGTTTACTTGACAAAATGGCAAAAGGTCTTGCAAAACATGGAATAGATATTTCAAGCATTGTTTCACTAGCAGAATACATAAATGATGATGCAGTTGTCAAACTGCTGGAAAACGCAACATATGACACAATCAATGAAAATTTGCTTGAACGGTTAATTCCGTTTCTTGACGGAAATTCAATTTCTAAAATATTTCAAAAAATCCTTGAAGGTGATCTTGATTATAGGTTAATCAGGATTATGCTACCGTACGCAGAATATATTTATCCTCAAGTTGAAGCTGCTGTTTTATATGGTGCTCTTAATGCAAAAGCGCTTCATATTCTAAGAGATTATGAATCCGAAAATGATAGATTAAACATTATGGCAAAGGAAATGAAAGGTAAAAATTAAAATGGATGAAAAAAGAATACAATTATTAAGTAGTGCATCTGTCAGCAAAGCTGTCTATTAATATTGCATTGACTGAAAAGGTAAAGAGTTCACATTTAATCACTAACAGAATTTGAAATTAAATATAAGTAAAAGATTTTCAAGCCTTAGTGATGAAGAACTAGAACAGTTTTTATATCAATAGCTAATTTTCAAAATGTTATGACAAAAACAAATATGGAAAGTGAATAAGGAGATAAACAATGTATTCAGAATTTAAAGAATTTAAAAATTATCCAATACCTGAAGAGGTAGATAAATGGGTAGAATCTATATGGAAAATGGCTGACTCAATAAAATGTGATGTTGAAGTTCTTTCTGACAATGGATTTTCCTTCAATTTTGGGATTAGACATGTAAAAAACGAGTTTAGATATGTTAAATTCAAGCCTGAGGGTATGGATGAGTTTTATGGGTACTGGCAACCAGTAATGTCTGGACCAGCACCATTACTGATCCATACTCCTGGATATGGTGCAGAAATTAGTACTCATCCAGAACTTGTATCACATGGATATAATGTTCTTCACATTTCACCACTAGGATATGCTACGCCAAATGGACCAGATGAAAGCAAACAACGGGATAATACTTGGCCTGTATTGGCTGACACGGTAATAAGCTATGCCGAAAAAGGATATAGACAATGGCTTGTGAACTGTATTTTAGCAATAAAGTGGGCAATGGCGCAAACTGAAGTAATAGAAAATAGGGTTTCATTTTTTGGAACAAGTCAAGGCGGAGGATGCTCTTTGCTATTAGGTTCGATTTTTAAAGATAAGGGAGTAAGATGTGTAGCGGCAGATGTACCTTTCCTTACTAATTTGCCTATGGCAAAGAGTCTGGGAGCTATTACTTATAACTACGAACCACTTTGTTCCATTGATAATATAGATGGTGGATGGCAAGCTTTGGGATTTATAGATACTATCTCTCATGTTAAAAGATTAAATTGTCCTGTATTACTAACTGCAGGTGGAAAAGATAATATCTGTCCTGCTGAAGCTATAAAATCTTTATCTCAATTATTATCTGGTACTTGTTCTTATAATTACTTTGATAATTTAGAACATAGATATTCAAGAGAGTTTATAACTCTTTTATTATCCTGGGTTCGTATGTATGCTTGACGATGTTGTACAAGAGATGTATGGAATAGTATCGTATTAAGTATGAGATAAGAATTGTTGTAACTGCGTATTTTCTTGCAAATGTACTCTGCCGCCAAGGCCCCACCAGGTTCAACGGGCATCTTTATTGTCCGTTCAAGGCATGTGGAAACGGTTTGCCCATTCTCCCGTCAATTCCATTGCCACGTGGCTCCTCTTTTTCGTGTTCGTAATTATCCCATATTATCATTTCCTTTCTATTTTTGGGTATAAAAATAACGCCCCTTGCCAGGACGTTCCGAAAATGATATAATTCTACTGATTGGATAGAGTATATCTTTCCGGAAGCCCGGTAAGAGAAATCTATGTAAAGCCGTTCGGTGTTACTAGCACCGGGCGGTTTTTACTTATTGATGTTATCTTAATGCAAAATTGATCTTCTCATTTCCACTTGAAATCTCCAGAATAATAGGATCTGTTGCAGAAGCTACACTTTCCGGAATCTCAAAAGCAATATCCCCCTCTTTAGAGGAAAGTGGATTAATTGTAGAATCAGTCATGGATTTACTATATCCCAATAGATTAGTTTGAGTGAATTCGTATCCGTCCCCATAAATTACTTTAGCGGAAGTGTCATCTCCCATAGAAAATGACGGAAGGAATGAGTCGGCTTGTTTCCCTTCGTTAGATACCGTCATGGTAACTAGCAGATATTTGTTTCCTGCGTCAGGAGAAAAGCTTCCATACCCGTCTGGAATATTATCTAAAATTTGCATATTACTTACAGTAACATTCCATTCTCCAATTTTTGCGGCTTGGCCCATAGGAATTGTCTGGGGAGCTGCTTCTGTTTCAGGAGCGGTAGTGGTTTCGTCCACTGTTGTAGTCTCTGCTGCAGTAGTGGTTTCTGTGGTCGTGGTCTCTGCTTTTTCAGGTGCTGCATTGCTGCCACATGCAGTTGCGCTGAGCGCCACCGCACATAATACTGGTACTAATAATTTCTTTTTCATGCTGTTCCTCTCTTCTTTTGTATATTTATTAAAAAGCCATAGGCTATTTTAATCTCAACCTAATTAGTTCTTCAGGGTATCCCGTACAATCACTGAACTGTTCCCAGGTAATTCTTTAAATCCAAAAAGCAAATTATCGTCGATAAGCAAATATGCCGCAAAAGTATTTGCCCTGCGCTCAAACTTAGAATTTAGAAGGAGAGTTTTATTGCGAATGAAATAGCAATTTCCAATTTGATACAATACCCCTAATTGATCAGCTATTTTAAACGGATCCCTGGTTTTAAGAATCTTTGTATAGTATGCAACTAGATGCTTAATTCTTTCAGTTTCCCCCATAAGCGTCACCTATTTTTTATACTTCTTTGTAGTATACTTTTCCTTGTTAATTATTTTAAGCCTCTTAAGAGCAATTTCTAATTCATCTCTAAACAGTTCTGCAGCTTCTGGATCAAGTTCTTCCCCATTATAACTGGCTGGACCGTCTTCGCCGGACATAAGTTTTTTCATAATGCTCTCAAGGTCCTTTGTTATGTCTTTTTGGTCTTTTTGTGTGAGTCCTTCTTCAATATTAGATATAGTACCTCCGGATAAAAGGTATTGTAATTCGATGCCTAAATAATTTGCTATGTCCACCGCTCTATCAGACGGTATGGTACCTTTACGAAGTTGACCAATATATCCATTTCCATAACCAAGATCTCGTTCTAGGCGGGATAAGGGTATTTTACGTTCCTTACATATCTTTTTTACTAATTCAACACTGTTCATTATACACCTCTTATTTTTTAGAGAAAAAAACTAAAAATATGGCTTGGTGAAATAGAGACGACTCTATATAATGAACTTATACATTTAAAGAAATACCTAAATGCAAGAGAAACATTTTAGAGAATAGCCTCGTGTAATAGTTGGACACTCTTATGTTAGATTAATCTCTAAAAAATGTCAATAGTTTTCATGCATTTATCTAAAAAAGGAGGTGATTTTTTGTACTATAAAAAAGTAGTACCTGTTATTATTCGTGATTTTGATAAATGTTAGGCAGTCATTGCAATGGCAGATAGTAGAGAATAGTAAGCTAAGTGAGGAAGCATATGTATACCGAATGAAATTGAAGGCAATTAACATAGGATTTGTAAGCTTTGGTAATAATAAAAAATATCAACTTTGACATGAGGATCATTCATTATGAGAGAGAAAATAGTCAGTAAAAAAAACCAGATGAGAAGTATCCTATTCATGACCTCTTTGATGGCAGTTACTGTTGCAGTTGTATTAAAAGAGTATTCGATTGGGGAATTAATTAAAGCGGTTGGGAGCGTACATTTATTCTACCTCATTACCGGAATTGCATTGATGTTTTTCTATTCTGGGTGCCAGGCCATGAATTTTTATATGATTATGCATAGATTAAGACAGGCTACTACGTATAAAAATTGTATTGATTATACGTATATCGGAAATTATTTTAGTGCAATAACACCGGGAGCATGCGGAGGGCAGCCTGCTCAGATGTATTACATGAATAAGGATAAAATCCATGTTGATATCTCTGCCATCACTATATTTCTTATGATTTTTGTAAGTCAGATTGTTATTGTCTTAATGGGCGGAGTATTTGCGGTGTTACGATTTTATATATTAGCTAAGTCTGCACACTGGTTTATCTGGCTATTATTCGCAGGAGCATCTGTTATGCTTTTTTTGACGGCTGTTTTATCAGCATTGATGTTTTCCAGAGTAATCATACCTTTTCTGATTGACTTGGCATTGAAACTTGGCGTAAAACTTCACCTCTTTAAAAAGCCAAAGGAAATAAAAGAAAAGCTGGATATTCTGATCATCTCTTACCGTGAAAAATCAAGGCTGATTATAAAAAACCCAGATTTGTTTCTGAAGGTGTTTGTGGTTTCTATGTTTCAATGGATTGCATACTGCCTTGTAACATATCTGGTTTATTTAAGCTTCGGTTACAGGAAGAATGATTGCCTTGATCTGATGGCAGGCCAATCTTTTATTAATATTGCAGTTGCCGCAGTCCCCCTTCCGGGTTCAGTCGGAATTGCAGAAAAAGCATATTTAAATGTGTTTGGTCAGTTTTATCCGGGTGAGCAGCTCCCATCCGCTATGATCTTAAGCAGAATTATTAACTTTTATTTTCCGTTATTAATCAGCTATATTGTTTATGCTTTTGCGCATCATAGAATTATGAAGGCACAGAGGCGTTCAAGTTAAATCAGCTGCCAGGCGGTATGAAATGAAAGCTTAATATTGCCAGGAATATCTCTTCCAATGTCGGCTGTTTTTCAATGTACTCCACCTTTGCGGGCGGGAACAGATTTTTTAGTTCTGCGAGCGTCCCGCTCACGATAATCTTGCCCTCATGCAGAATGGCAATTCGATTCGCAAGCTGCTCGGCTTCCTCCAAATACTGTGTGGTCAGGAACACCGTTGTGCCGCCCTCAGCAAGCTCTTTGACAATCTTCCAAACCTCAATTCGCGCCTCGGGGTCAAGCCCGGTGGTCGGCTCGTCGAGAAAAATAAGCTCCTAAAGATTAAATGATGGTCACCTGAAAAGCCGTTTCATCATCCTTACCTTCAGCCTTGAGTTCATTAAAGCGTTCCTGTAAATCTGAGAGTAGGTCGGCTTTTAGTTCGGCGGCACTTTTCACCCCGTTGTAAGGGGCGAAAACGCCGTTCAAATAGTTTATCAATTTCTCATTCATAACATCAAATCTCCTTTACAATAATTTATCTAGTACGCGCTTTGCATACTCCCAGTTGCTTTTGTTGCTGGCGTAAGTGGCTTTGCCCTTTTCGGTAATGCGAAAATACTTGCGCCGTCCGCCCTGCGATTCATCGCCCCAATACCACTCGATATCACCGTCGGCCTCGAGCCGCCGGACGCTGGAGTACATCGTGGCTTCCTTCAATTCATACTCCCCATCTGAGCGTTCGGCAATCAGCTTGACAATTTCGTAGCCGTAGCGGTCAGCTTCGGATAGGAGCCGTAAAATCATCGTATCGGTATGCCCACGCAGCAGGTCGGATGTGATTTTGTTCTCACTCATATCATCACCTCGTATTGATATTATATGTCATATTACCATGACTGTCAATGTAATATGACATATAAAAAACTGCCAAATATTGGCTTTCGCAAAACGGCAAGCGGGGCAACTTTGGCCACAGTTGCATGTTGCCGTTCTAGTTTTAGTGCATCCATTTTCGGGAGCTTTGCCCCGGAAAGAATCTGCTAGAAAGTAGCCTGCGCCGCCCTATGCAAAAGTAATGATGCTCGGGGTTTTTTGCTTTGGGTTGACATATAATCCATATTAAATTATAATAACTGCTATAGTCTAATTAGACTATACTTTAGGTATAAGAAATTAATGATTTTAATTGCTTGGAAAGGAATATATGATGATTAAATCTTTTTTGATGATAGGACAATCCAATATGGCTGGTAGAGGCTTTTTGAATGATGTGCCCCCCATAATAAACGAACGTATACAAATGTTACGCAATGGCAGATGGCAAATGATGATAGAACCTGTGAACTATGACCGACCTGTTTCTGGTGTTAGTTTGGCGGCATCATTTGGGGATGCGTGGTGTTTAAAGTATCCGGAAGATACGATCGGCCTGATACCGTGTGCCGAAGGCGGAAGCCTGTTAGATGACTGGGCCATTGACGGTGAACTTTTTCAGCATGCCGTCAGCGAGGCCAAATTTGCCATGAAACATAGTACTTTGACAGGTATTTTATGGCATCAAGGCGAAAGTGATAGTGCAGGGGGCAAATACAAAGCGTATTATGACAAGTTATTGATAATCGTTCAAGCGCTTAGAGATATCCTTAATGTTCCGGAAATACCGTTCATCATTGGCGGCTTAGGAGACTTTTTAGGTAAAACGGGATTTGGGCAGTACTGCGTTGAGTATGAGCGGATAAACGATAGCCTTCAAAAATTTGCTTTTGAGCAAGCACATTGTTATTTTGTGTCCGCGCAAGGGTTGACAGCAAATCCAGATGGAATTCATGTGAATTCATTATCTCAAAGATATTTTGGTCTGCGCTACTTTGAAGCTTTCGATAAAAGAACTCACGTTTTAGCACCACTGAGCAATGAGGCTGAGCTTTTAGATAGACTTATTGCCAGATTGCATACACCGGCTGAATTGATGTTTGTGAAACAGATGGACTTTGCACTTGGTAAACTTTCTTACGAAGCACTTATAAATGAACAGTGAGGAACAGATTATGATTCCATTGTTAATTTTAGGACTGTTAATACAAAATCCGGGAGCCCATGGATACGAGCTTCTGGCACAAATGGAAGAAAGGCACTACAAGTATATTGTAAATTTTACGAAGGGTTCCTTCTACTATAATCTTCAGCAGTTAGAAGAAAAAAATTTAATTAAGCAGGTTATTCCAACGGAACAAAGCCGGGATAGTCACCATTATGTTATCACGGAGCCTGGGAAAGACGAGTTTCAAAGGTTGATGTACCAATACGGAGCAAAAACAGAGTATGTTAACCTGTCTTTTTATGCTACGCTTTTATTTACCAAGGAATACAAAGACGATAATATGGCCAAGCTTATTAGAATTCAGATTGAGCAGACTGAAGCGAAAATTCAATTATTAAAGGATGCCTTGGAAGGGGAACTTCAGCTCTCAAAATATTTTAGGAAGATGTTAGAAAACTCAGTTTCACACCATTTGGTAAACTTAGAATGGTTTAATTCGCTTTTAAAGGATATGGATTGTCTATAAATTTTCAACTTAAATGGACAATTCAAAGGAATACGTGCTTCCAGCGCCAGGGTGAACTGGTAAAGAAAGCAGTGTGGACAAAATTTGCCTGCACTGCTTTTGATGAAAAATCTTATCAGATTGATTATTATAATTTGGATGTCATTATTTCTGCAGGATATCGTGTCAAATCCCTTAGGAGAACTATGGTGTTGCCGGTTCCAAATACCAATGCTGGCCGTCTCCGCCCCAGTAGTTCCATTGGACGATGTTTCCACCCGGTTCCTTGCTCATATTATATACATCCAGGCAGGATTTTCCTGAGGAACAATTGGTCATTATGGCATAGGTCCCATTGGCTGCAGGTACAAACTTAAATTTCTGCATGTCTCCGCCCCAATAATTCCATTGCATAACATTGGTTCCGTCGGCCGGGTCTCCATTTTTAATATCGACGCAGCTTTTATATCCGGATGCACCGGTCAATAGAAAATAGTATCCGTTTCCGGCTGAGACCAGTTTGAATTTCTGGGCATGGCTGCCGTTATAGCCGAATTGCCGGATGTTTGTGCCGTCTTCTGTTTTTCCGTTTTCTACATCTAAGTATAATTTGCTTAAAGAACTTTTAATATAATAATAACCTTCCAGACCGCCTGTCTGGTCTGATGTTTTGGAACCCCAGATGGCCTGGTCATTGGATCCGATGAGCGAGAATGTCATGGTTTCCTTATGGGAAGAGGATTCGTCGTATTGTTTAAAAAATACTCCCTTATAGGTGACATTATCGATCTTCATGGTACAGTAACAGGTTCCCGGAACAGCGGACCAGGTTCCCGTAAAAGCACCGGATATGGTACCGTCAGCATTTAAGGATACGGAGTAGGTGGGCAGCATCCCGGTTTTGGCCGTTGTGGCACTGTTTCCATGATTGATAAAGTCATAGGTACCAACAATCTCGTTATTAGAATATCCGCTAGCTGACAGCTGGCTTCCCAAATATTCATAAACAGCAGTTACCGGCCATTTGTCCTGATTTAAAAATTGCTGATGCACA
Source organism: Clostridium sp. Marseille-P2415 (assembly GCF_900155545.1). Taxonomy (GTDB): domain Bacteria; phylum Bacillota; class Clostridia; order Lachnospirales; family Lachnospiraceae; genus Lacrimispora. The sequence goes on along the minus strand of NZ_LT732526.1, from coordinate 3,166,854 downwards.
CGGACCTGATGGTATTCCTCTCCAACGTTAAATCTGGTGTGGTATACCAGGTATCGCTGCCCATTGTCATCAATAAAAGCAGAATTATGTCCGGGTGACATGTAACCGTCCCTGCTTAACTCGGAACTGTCCGCATCTTTTAGGGAGGATAACGCATAATTGCCCATTAATTTGACGCCCTTTGTTGTCTGATTGGCATTTTTGCTTGTGCAGACCGCATCGTTGCCTGCTGCATCCTTATACGGGCCCGTAATATTTTGGGAGCGGAATAAGCGCATATGGTAGCCGCTGAAATCATCGGTCGCATTCAAGCCGCAGTAGGAAAGATACATGTAATAGTATCCCGCTTCTTTATCCCATACAATATAAGAGCCTTCTCCCGTACAGCCGTAACCGCCGGACAGCCGGATGCCGAAATACTGGTCAGAGGAATTGGTTACGGTAGAATAGGTATGGGAATAATCCCTTAAACCTGTCTTGTTATCCAATTTCAGCATAAATATGCCGCCAAACCAGGAACCGTAAGACATCCAGAGCTGCCCATTCTTATCGTACAATACACAGGGATCAATGGCATTTGGCCCGTAAGAGGAATTCCAGGCTCCGTTGGAGAGATACCGGCTTGCAACTCCGGTTGATCCCATTACGGTTTTATAGTCCGTGGCACCGGCCTCTTCCGAATTCCGGAAACCGGAGTAAACGATGGTTCCTGCGTAGGTATAGGGTCCGGTAATGCTGTCCGCGGTGGCTAACGCTATGGAAGAATAGTAATTAGAGCCATTAACGCTCATGTACATACACCATTTTTTCATGTCCTTATTATAGATAACATCCGGTGCCCACAGGTTTCCGCTGATATTGTAATTGCTGCTTCCCCTGGCAGCCCAGGCGCCTCCTTTTGAAAATATGTTTGCATAATCACTATTGATATTGGTGGTGAAGGTTTTCCAGGAAGTTAAATCGGAAGTTACAGCATTTGCCATGTGAGAACCAAAAATATAATATTTCCCGCCGGCTTTCACAACAGATGGGTCATGGACCGATACTCTGTCCGTTCTAAGTGATGCCGCATTGGCAACGCTGGCCTGCCTGGAACCGGCCGGAAAGCCGTAAGGACTTTGAAATAAGAAAACCAGTGTAATAACGAACCAGACAATTCTTTTAAATACTTTTTTCATGTTTATCCATCCTTTCTTCTGGCTCAATGCATGAACGTTATGAGAACGTTAGCTCAGAGCATTTTTTTGACCGATAAAACTAAAATATTTTAACATATTATAAATACTGAATTCATCACCCCTCCTTGAATTTGGTAAAATACACTATAAAAACTGTGGAAATAGGTATAAATATATCGCGTTATACCTATATAATAAAGGGCGATCCTCTGTTCTGTCAATATTAATTTATATAAAGATTAATTAGTTTATGTTCATTAAAACATAGAAAACCCAGGATAAAATTTGATTCGTTGTTGTTACCTGTTATGAAAAAGTGGTAGAATTCTAGACATGATACTTTCTAGTTGAACAACAGCCGCGGAAATGCTGCCAGTTAAGAAGCTTTGGGAGTTGGTACAACTTTATCTGAAATTTGATGATGAACATTCCGGTGATAGAAATAGCAGATGAGGTATGGAAGCAATAGGAGCCGGCTGTACCCGGATTCTACAGATGCCGGGCAGCGGTTCACTGCTTTCATAAGTAATCGTTCTTTTATGATTGAAATTGTTCCAAAAATTTTTGGATATAAGGTAATGCAGCTCCAACAGGAACGGTGTGTTCCGGATATTTACTTTGGAAAAGGAACGGTTCACTGTCAGGAAAGGCAGCTTTTTCATCGCTGCGTTTCAGGGGTTTTTTGTAAAGGCCAGCATGGGTCTTGCCAGTGCGGTTATCGGCTGGCTGCTTAAATTTGGTGGCTATACTGCGAATGAAACACAGACAACAAAAGCTCTTATTTATATAGAAGCCAGCTTTATCTGGATCCCATTGGGACTTTGCATTTTGATCGCCATTATTATGGCTTTTTATAAACTGGATGACGAACGTAAAAACATGGATGTTGAATTAGAAAAAAGGAGAAAAAATCTTGATAGTGTTTTAGGTTAAATTCCAAATTCAGATTAAGTATTGCGAATAGTAATATGTTTATATGTTGTTTGAGCATAATATGGAGGTCAGGGAAAATGATATCTCACAAGGAGCATCTAATTTACCCTGACCTTTTTTATTATTAAATAAAATTAAATACAAGCTGGATTGCAAAAACTGTCAGTCATATAATTATCGCTGGTTGATTTTGCATATTGGCGCTACGCATGTAAAATCTAATTACTCCCCGCTATTCACTAACTACGCCCTGTACCTTCCATTCTAAAATTCCTGTAGATTTTCCATTTGAAACCATCTGAATTCGAATGGATTTAGCAGTTACAGGTTTAAAGGTTGTAGTATTATACTGATTAGCAGTAGTTTTCAAACCTGATGCTTTTTCAACATTAACCCATTTACTTCCATTCCAATACTGAATCATATATGAGGAAGGTACATCAATTCCTTGTTCATCCTTAAACCAATAGATATCACATTGGGAGATGGTATAATTCTGACTAAAATCATATTGTACCCATTGTGTACCTGTTTCCGGCCAGTTTCCATATACACTATGAGTTCTGTCATTTGAGCTTGCAGGGTCATAGCCATCATTCACTGCACTGATGCTTTCCCAACTGGAACAATAGGAGGTGCTTGCTGTTGCTTTTAAGGCTATATTATCTGTTGCTGGGGTAGTTTCTCCGCTTGTGGAAACCTGAACTTTATAAGGATATTTTGTACCAACTGCATCCAAATCAAAGGAGGTTAAGTCAAGCATAGTATCCGGAGTAGCGCAAACTACCAGATAAGCCTTCTCTTCATCTCCCTGAAGCTTCATACTATTTCTGCCACTGTTCCACATAGAAGAATATCTGGTATCCCCGCTCTTCGTTTTGGTTACAATACTCACACGGTAATCTGCTCCTGAAGCAGAGCTGTTTCCTTGAAAATTTACCGTAACCTGCTCACTGTTTCGATTTATATCAAGCGGAATAATATTGTAACCGCCCTGCTGCGGAGCTTTTGCATCCGATACCTGAAGCCATCCATCACCAGTGCTTGTCAGAGTTGTATAAATCTTATCATAATTGGAGCCATCCTGTAAAAGTTCATTTAAATAGTTCAAATAGCTGAATTGTCTTTCAAAATCCATTGTTACCATTCTTCTGGCGTAACCACCCAGCATATCCTTTGTTGAAGTTCCGGATAACCTGGCAAGCTTGTCAAACATATTATCACTGCCGGTATCCCGGAACATCTTTCTCATTAAATCCAGACCTAATCCATTCATATTATCAGGATTTTCTGTTATGTATAGTAAAAATGGCCATGCATCATAATAGTTTTTCAAATGGGGAAAATAGTACTCGGAATTTAGTACAATTGGCTGAAAGAAATCTGAAGTCGGTCCATAAACTGTGCTTCCATATTTATAATAGGTGCTTCCTAAATACTGATCCCGAAACCAGTTTGCAGTAGTTTCATACCATGGATTTGAAACATTACCGCGTTGATGCATCGTAATTGCATGTGCGTATTCATGTGGAATTACCCAGCTTGGCGGATCAACACGCATTGCTCCGGGTTCTACTGCAAGATATGCAAATCCGTCACTGTCACTAGACATATATGCCCAGTCACTTGTTATTTTCGATAAACCTGTTTTATTTATGTACAGGTTGGTTTTGTAATGCGTAGTAGAATTAATTGGGCTATTTACAGAAACACTTGTATCGTAAAAGCCCATTACATTAACATAAAAATCTCTGATTGTCTCTAAGTTTTCCAGATTGCCCTTTACTAACTCCTGAGTAACTGTTCCTGTTTCATCCTGTTTTCCCCAGATAATTTGGAAATGCTCGGATGAAAGCCTGTTTACAGAAGTATCATTCATAGCATAAAAAGCATCTCTTGCTATGTAAGTACCGGATGAACTGGTATTTGCCGCCTCTGCCTTTACACTGCCTAGCATTGCGACTGATAAAATGACTCCTGCTAAAAATCTAAACGTCTTTTTTAATTTCATTCATTCTCCTCCTATTATGGATTTATTTTCTAATTGGTGATTATAAATACTTTTCTATATATAGCTACTTTATAAGTATATATTAGGTGTTTAGATTTTAAAATATTATTTTATAATATTTTAAAGTTTTGTATATGTTATATGCTTTGAATAAGGAATGTAATATATTGTTGTGAACTATTAACAAGAAAAAACTTGAGAATAAAAATGCACCAATCATAAAAGTAATCGTACCTTGCAGATTTACTTATTGGGAGGAGCTTCCGGAGGAAGTAAATGCGGCAGTGTTTGATGCTGCTATGGTATACGCTTAACTCTTAACTTAAGAGGATATGTTGAGTTTTGATTTTCATTGATAGAACAGCCGTTTCCTGCTATACTGGTAGTGAAATTGAACAGGTATAGTATTTTTGAAGTTTCAGGCAGAAGGACAGCATTCGATGTTATGATAAACAGATATGTTTTAGGAGGGCTTTAAATGGTTTTGGAGCATATTTTAATAGATTCAGTCGGCAAAATTTTCTCTTCCGCTTGGCATTGCCGTATTACTCATTTGTATTTTTTCCCTAACCTTTATGTACTGGAGGATATTGACCCTGAGAATATCCCGGCTGTAATGTATTTAAACATAGTTGGCGGTATATCTTTTATTAAACTCCTCTGTAAACGCATCAATTCGCCTTTGCCACAAGGACTTTCTTGCTTACGTCAAAACACTTTTTTTTGAAACAATAGTGGTTCAATTTAATGTGTTCGAACATAAAGTTATAATCATAATCAAAGTGAAGTTTAGACATCAGCAAAAACAAATATAATTGAATGTTTGTAGTGTTTGCTTGACGAGAACAACTTTTTATGTGTTAAAAAAATAGGTGGGAGATTAATCAATATGAAAGTAAGGACATTAAAAAAAGACATGCAAAAATATGGAATTCTGATTCTGTTACTATTGTTATTTAGTAATTTGACTGCATGTGGATCGCAGAATACATTGAGTGATAAGGAGCCGGAAGTTTCACAAAATAAAACGGAGGAAGGCACTACCGGAACTACCGAAGACGATATAGAAGCAGAACAATCTGCAGCATCAAAAGAATCAGATGACACTGAATCAAGGCAGGATGCTGAAGCGTCGCAAATGAACGGAGCAGATTTTGACAGGGAAGCTATGAAGAATACATACACATCTATTCTGGAGGGTATCTATTACAATCACACTTTCCCAGATGGTCAGGCTTGTGATTGGGAGGATAATGGTGATATTTCGCAGAATCGATTTTCCGTATTTGATATAGACCAAGACGGCAAAGAGGAATTAATTCTTGAATATATAAATGGATCCATGGCGGGTATGGTAGCATTGATATATGATTTTGACAACAATACCAAAACTGCAAACGAAGAGTTTCGGGAATTTCCAGCTCTTACTTATTATGATAATGGTGTAATCCAGGCAGAATGGTCACATAATCAAGGTTTGGCAGGAGATTTTTGGCCCTATACCTTATATCAGTTTGACAGAGAATCAGATAGCTATGTCAATGTCGGAATGGTAGATGCATGGGACCGGTCGTTATCAGAGACAGATTATAATGGGGACCCATTCCCTTCGGAAAGTGATACCGATGGGGATGGAATCGTGTATTATATCATGCAGGATGGAGAGTATGAACTGGATCATCCAGTAGATTGGGCAGAATATAAGCAGTGGCGTGATTCTTATATGGGCAATGCGAAAGAGGTTAAGGTTCCATTTGTAAATTTGACTGAAGAAAATATAGATGATATTCAATAGTATCCCTAATATGATACAATGCATGAGTTTAAGAAATTATTAGTACTGCTTGAAGATTGACGGATTTACCTATTTAATTGCAGGTCATATCATTAAGCCAGAGATAATTCCATTTGTCTTTGGCTTTTTTTCGATAAACTTATAAACCAGAGCCGTGAGGCTCTTATTTTATTGCCCTTTTATAAGTTGAAAGGAATTTTATATGAGCAACTTCCTCTTCCATGGTCCCAATCACTTCTTGTGGAATGCCGTAAGCCTATAGCTAATTAATAGTCATGTATGTGCCACCAACAATGGCCACTTCATTATCAAGATACGTATGACTAACATTTTTGTATGGAATGAATAAAAAAATAATAAGAAAAACTATTAGGAATATATAAGGTTAATAATTGGAAGATATAAATTATTGACAAAACTATATGTACTCCAATGTTGAAGAAAAAGTTAGAAGTAAATATCATATTAAAGATGAGGAGGTAATTCGGGCGTATGATAGAAAAAAAATTGCACCGGAATCAGCAGCCTGTCTGAATCCGTATCGTGAGTGGATCGGTGCACAGATCCGGGGAGATTTCTATGGGTATGTTAATCCGGGTAATCCGTTAGAAGCAGCAAAAATGGCATATCGTGACGGTGCAGTCAGCCATATAAAAAATGGAATCTATGGAGAGATGTATGTTGCTGCACTTATTAGTTTGACTGCTGTTTCGAAAGATATGTTATGGAATTGTTCCGAAGCTTTGAAACAGATTCCCCCAAAATCCAGAATTGCAGAAGATATTAACATAATACTGAATAAATACCGGGAGAAGGCATCCTATGAATCAGTCATTCAATATATCCATCAAAAGTATAATCAAAAGGATTTTTTTGACTGGTGTTATGTAAATCCCAATGCCATGATCGTTACTGCCGGTATATTATGGTTTTCCGATCAATTCGGAGAAGCAATCATACAGACAGTATTAGCAGGGTTTGATACTGATTGCAATGGCCGGTTCTAAATACGAGTATCCATCGTTATACGCAAATCCCTTTGGATGAAATTGCAGAGCGGACAGCAGCACTGGTGATATGTTAGATAATAGAACAGACTATTCTTAATTGGATTAATTTAGAATTATATCTCTCTTTAAAATAGATTTCCGGTTTTGAATGTGATACCGCAATCCCTTATAAAAAAGGATTGCGGTTTTTACTTGCAGTTTCATATAAGATTATAAAATCTGTGTTAAGTTACTTCCAACCGGAAAGCCAGGTCTTGTCATTAGCAACAGCAGTTACTACTTCTTCTCCGGATTTGAAATCGTCAAAGGTTCCATTATTAATTTCGCTGATGACTTTGCTTAACAGGTTTTCATAATAAGCTTCAGGTGTCATATCAGTTGTGGTTTGGTGAAAATGCTGCTGGGATTCAGAAGAGGCTATTCGTGCATATTCGTCTTTTACCTGATCTATGAGTTTATCACGATTCATATAATTTGCTCCTTTGCATAAAAAGTTTATTATTTATCGTTACCGGGTTTGTGGCGGCTGCCAGACTGCTTCTTGGTATTTCGGCTTTCTCCATCCAGCGCGCTCTCTGTCATGGCAGGGCCGCCATTCGATTTTTTCTTACGAATCGGTTTCGGGTCGATTTGTGAATCCTTTGCCATAATTACTCTCCTTCAAAATTAATAGTGTTATTATTTACAGGTAAAAAGATATTATTCAGAAGTATGATTATATGACCTTGGGAGTAATCCTGTTTCTACTCTTGAAGCTGTTAAGAATAAAATTCTTGGCATGCTGAATGGAGAAAGGGATTTATCTATGGCATAAATCCTGCCTTTTCTGCATATCATCTTATTGTATATAACAAATCAGCTTGTCCATTGTATAACAAATTTTTATATTGAAAGTGTTCGAAATACGTTATTAGTTTTTAAAAACGAGTCAATATAAATAGATGATATTTTAGGGGCAAACTGGCAAAAGGTGATAGCTGTGTTAAATAAAATGAAAGGGGATAAATTATGTAAGTGCAGACAAGAAAATATATTAAAATATGGAGGATGGTTATATGGTAAGGAAAGCTAAAAGTTTTAAAGTATTAACTACGGTTGCTATGGTATGTTGTATAGTATCATTGAGTGGTATTACTGCTAAAGCGCAAAGTGTTAATGAAACAGAACCTAATAATAGTATGGAAACTGCACAACTTATACAAGCAAATAATGAAACAGCGGCCCAGGCTGTTAGCGGCAATAGACCCAATCAGTATGTAGTGAAGGGGTATACAAGTAAAACAGATGAAGATTGGTTTAAAGTCTATTTAAATGCAGGGGTACAATATGTTACTTGTAATGATAATTCATTTGATTATGAGGTATATAATTCCGACAGTAATTTAGTATCTTCCGGTTCCTATTCCAAAAGTCGCTTATTTCCAACCGCATATCCTTTTAAAGCTTCCTCAAGTGGATATTATTATGTAAAAATTAAAGGAATTACATCAACATCATCAAGTTATATTATGCTGGTTGGCGGACCTACATATTTAGTAGCAAATTGTTCTGTATCTCTAGGAAGTATAAATATGAGCGGCAGCGATGTTACAGTACCGATTGATTTACGATTTAAGGATGCAATACCAGAAGGTTCTGTTGTATATACAATAACAATGAACGGGGTAAGAAGCACATCTGTAAATGGAATTACATTGAAAAATTTAACCAGCAACAGTACAGTTGCTTTAAATAATTTTTCGTGGAATAAGACTGGACTTGTTTCAATGAACATGCCGGTTAAAGGTAGTTGGCAAATAATTTTTGATTATTATAAAAATACAACGTTTACACCAAAGCTCAATTTATTTTTTGCATATCCGTTGACTTCTGTGTCTGTAAATGATATAGAATTTTAGAGGGCAAAATTTATAGGAACATTTCCCTGCCGCCAAGGCCTTATCAGGCTTAAGCGGCATTTTTTTATCTTCTTAAGGCATTATGCATGTAACCGGAAATTCCTTGAACAGGGAAAAGAAAACCCGGGATATATTGAGCTGGGGATGCGGGTAAACGGAGCAGAAGGGTATGTAGAAATCCTGTAAGTGTTGAGATGATTTTTCCTTTGAGGCCTGATCCGCCGCTTTTTGTTTGTCCTGAACAGTATAGTAAAGGCGTCGAATTCGGCGCCTTTAGAAAATGAACAACTGGTTATTTTATCAGGATTAACTGTTTTCTATTGTTAAAAAAACTCCTGTAAGAAAGATAACAGGCTAAAAAGGAAGATATGGAAGTTGTTGAAAGCAGCATGAAAGTAACCATTATCTGATATTTTATCGCTTCCATCGGTGATGACCCGGCGAGGATCAGTCCTGTCATCATGCCGGGAAGAGATACGATACCTAATGTTTTCGCCGAATCGATCGTAGGCAGCATGCCAGTCTTTATGGAATCGCGTATGATTTCGATAGAAGACGGTAGTATGTCGGCTCCTAATGAAAGCTTTGTTTCTACTTCCTCACGTTTATTTTTAAAATCAGCCGCTATTTGTTTATAGCACAGCCCCAATGCAACCATGGCATTACCAATAATCATTCCACTGACAGGGATAATCTGATACGGTTCATATTGTATTGTTTTTGACAAAACCAGGATCGCCAAAGTTACGGTAGTTCCAACTGTTATAGATAAGAAAGATATCATAAGCCCTTTTTTAACAACCTTCCCTCTCTTTGCAGCATTATATGCAGCATTAAAGATCATGAAAAACAATAAAAGGGTTGTAAAAAGCGGATTGTTAAAGCCAAAAACATATTCTAAAACATATCCTACGGCAACAAGCTGGATTACCGCCCTGAACACGCCAATAATTACTTCCTTTTCCAGTTTGAGCTTTTGCCAATAAGAAAAGAAGAGTGTCACTAATACGAGAGAAGATGCCATTAGTAACGATGTTATATTGATTGTATTTGAAGCATTCATAATATGACCTCCAATGATTTTATTTCACCGGCTTCAATTGTCAAAAGCTTATTGGCATATTTCCTGCTTTGTTCAAGATCATGGGTGATCCATAAAATGGTTGTACCTTCCTTATTCAGTGCAGCGATAACGTTTTCAACGATTTTTGTATTATCCACGTCAAGGGCAGAGGTAATTTCATCTAAAAGCAGAATTTCAGGCTTAAAAAGTAAACTTCTGATAAGTGCAATTCTTTGCTTTTCGCCTCCTGAAAGGTTCTTTACGTCTTTATTTAAATAGTCAGTTGTCATATAAAACATAGAAAATAAGTCATTTACTTTCTTTTGGTCGGGCTTTAAATTTCTTATGAAAAAAGGGAAATTAATATTTTCCAGCACTGTATCGCCGAAAAGATATGGAGTCTGAAAACAATACCCGATACTTTTCCGCAATTCTGGGGGACTATACTCGGTAACATTTTTACCCCTGTAAATAATATTCCCATTGCTGGGACTAAGCAAATGGCTGCAAATCTTAAGAAACGTACTTTTGCCGCTACCTGATGGACCGATGATTGAAATAAAATCGCCTGACTCGATGTTCATTGATGTATTTTTAAGAATAATTTGACCGTCATTGGCAAAAGATACGTTCTGAAATTCAAGTAATGACAAAATAAGCACCTCCGTATTTATTCATTATTCGCTGCCAAGAAAAAATAAAGTGTCTTTATTTACGTTATTTAGCAGTTCAGCAAGTAATTTCTTTAGCTGCTCTTTTTTATCGTTATCAAGAGTATCAAAAAAATGCTTTGAAAATAGCTTATCCTCTTTTATATGCTTCTCTACAGCTGTTTTTCCTTCCGGTGTGACCACAAGTTCTATGGTTCTTCTATCAATATTCGTCCTTAACCTTTTAATTAACTTTTTGTTTTCCAACCTGTCTATAATCCCTGTGAGTGTGGAAGGGGGAATGCTATATTGTTTTGAAAGGTCTTTGGCTGCCATTTTTCCGTTAAAAAATATCCTTTCTAAAACGTACATATCCTGAGGCTGAATCTTTGAGGTTTGAAGCTGATATTCATTTTTGAATTCAAAGACTTCCAATAGTTTATGGATCAAAGTGTTTTCATCCAAAGTATAGCCTCCTGTTAATTTATTTACGAGTATCATAAAATACGATACTCGAATCAAATTATAACACCTGTTAGTGTTTAAATCAATAAAATTTTCATTAAAAATGCACCGCTGCGTCCGGACAATGGAGCATATTGTTCGGAGTATAATTAACTAATTAAAACAACAAAAATTTGTATGAACTGTACAATTTGAAATACATATCAAGAAAAATACTGTCAAAATGTCTGATTTTGATAGTGAATCAAACGGATAATGACAACAAAAAATATAAAAAAGGGATATAATTATATCATCATATCTAAAAGGTTACACAAAAGGAAAATAATATGAGCTCATATATTTTTGAAACAGTTGAATTTAAAAATCAATATCCGGTTAATGCTTTTGTGGCCTCTATTCAGAGCAGCAGTTTTCACTGGCACTATGAATATGAGTTAATTGTAGTGCTGAAAGGCAGTATTACAATAAGTGTCAGTCCTAAGCCGATCACTTTGTACCAGGGAGATATTATCCTGGTGAATTCCAAGACTGTACATGAAATAAAAAGCGAGGATAAAAACATCTGCATGATTTTACAACTGGATCCGGGACTTTTTAAAAAGGAGAATAATGATAACATTTATTATCGTTTCTACTTGAACAGTGTTGTGAATGAAGAACCTGTAAAAAAGGAATACACCTACTTTGTAAAGAAGGTGGCTGGGATTGTATTACCTACACTGCAGCAGGATAAGAAAAGCTGCTACCGCTTAAGAGCTGAGATTTATGGCTTGATTGCAGATTTATTTGAATATGTACAGTATGATATGCATTTAAAGACAGAGCAGTCTGACAGTAATGCGGCTATGCTGATGAAAATCATTGATTATTTGAAAGATAACCTGTCAGAAGAGGAGGTTGTGAACCGCCTTTATAGAGAAATCGGCATGGGGGAAAAGACTGTATATGAGGAATAGAAAAAACAACAGAGAAATGATCGAAAAACTCTGCGCGGATTGCAGGTACGGTGCGATTGCAGGGAGTATGAAATAGCTGAAAAGAAAGGTGATTGTGCATCCGCGGCAATCACCTTTCTTTCCGCTTTAATTGTAACATATAGAATCAACAACAAGACTGTTATGAGAAATTCATCCTATTAATTTTTCACCGTCTTGAAATGCTCTTAAAGATAACTCCTCAAACATTGCGGAGTCAGGATCAGCATTGGTTCCGCAGCAATGAATGCTGTCCTCTAATTTCCAGCCATATGTTTCTAATACATCATTGGCAAATTTAATGCCTTCTGCACCTATCTTAGGATCAGGGTTTCCCTGAGCAAATATTGTTATTAACTTTTTGCCTGGATGTCTGGGTGCAAAGTTAACTCCAAGCATTGGAAAGGTACGGTCTAACCAGACTCTTGCCTGACCTGTAATTTGATAATAATAGATCGGAGAACCGAATACAATGGCATCTGCTTCAGCGATAGCCTCATACATGGGCTGCAGATAATCTTTCACAGCACAACCATCATGGGTACGGCAATAGAAGCATCCCTGGCATCCGCGGATTCCGGGATCGTTTAAATCAAATTCAATAATATCGGCACCTTTCGATCCGGCACCTTTTGCTACCTGTTCTAATAATTTTGCAGTATACCCATTCTTTCTTGGACTGCCTTTGAAAATAACTACCTTTGACATTTCGCATCTCTCCTTTTTAACCCTAAATTTTCTTAGATCAAGTCTATGGTCTATTGATAAATTTTATTATATTTAGTAACATATAAAATAACAAGTACGCAAAAAATATTCAGTAACTAATATTAATATAAGTAATGGAGGCCGCTTTATGGAAGATTGTTATGTTAAGTATGCTATGGATATGATAGGCGGGAAATGGAAGCTGATGATCATTTGGACTATGTCTCAAAATGGAACGATCCGGTTTAATGAACTGCAGAGAAAAGTTGATGGCATATCCAGCCTGATGCTTTCGAAAAATTTAAAAGAACTTGAACAGGACCAGCTTATTATTCGCCATCAATACAATGAAATTCCGCCAAGAGTTGAATATGAATTATCAGAACTCAGTCAAAAGCTGATAACCGTTTTACACACCCTTGGAGAATGGGGATATGAAGTTAATGAATATAAAAAATCACCAGAGCTTCTTAACCGACATTAAAGAGGCAGTGCGTTATTGGCGCATAAAATAAATTTATCCCATTCTTACGGGAAGACAGACAGCAGAAAAGAAAGGCGGTTGCCGCGGATGTGCAATCACCTTTCTTTCCACCTTAATTATAGCATATGGAACCGCCAACAACAAGACTGTTTTTCTGACCGGAGTTGTGTTAGACTTTTGGAACAATGGTTTAGGAAGTGGATTTCCTGCCGATTCTAAAAGAGAGGTGGCATGCATTATGGAAAATAAACGGTCTGAATTAGAATTTGAAAACAGCAGGTTAGAACAAACCATAGCATTGGTAAGAGAACATCTGGAACAGGCAAGAGAGCGCAATGAGGAAAATAAGTCGGCTATTATATCTGCCAAGCAGGAGCTGCGTGAAAATACGACACACTCCATATCAGATCTTTGGTCCAGCGAAGGCTTTGAAGCCCTTGCAGAATTAAACCAATATGCGAGCCCTATAACGGATAAAATCGCAGATTATGAAGCGGTGGAAAACAGGATCGCAGTGTTGGAGAACATGATGGAATCGCCTTATTTTGCTCGAATTGATTTTAAATTCGAGGATGAAGATACAATTGATAAAATTTACATCGGGCGTTCCTCCTTAAAGAAAGGCAATGCCAGCGAATTCTGGGTTTATGACTGGAGGTCGCCCATTGCAAGTGTGTTTTACCGTTTTGTGCTGGGGCAGGTATTTTATGATGCACCTGGCGGCAGGATAACAGGGGAAGTTCATTTAAAGCGCCAGTACGAAATCAACAAAGGAGTATTGGAATATTTTTTTGATGCCGATGTACAAATCGTAGATGAATTTTTGAGGAAACTGCTTTCTCAAAATACTTCTTCCAAAATGAAAACCATTGTTGAGACCATTCAGAGGGAACAGGATGTTGTGATACGGGATATGGAAAATGATTTAATGATGGTGCAGGGAGTGGCGGGCAGCGGGAAGACGTCGATTGCTCTTCACAGAGCTGCATACCTTATGTATCAGGGACTGTCATCAAAGCTGGCTGCTGATAACATATTGATTATTTCTCCCAATTCCCTGTTTGAGCAGTACATTTCAAATGTTTTACCCGAACTTGGAGAAAATAATGTTGTCTCAGTCGTATTGGAAGACATTTTTGCCTTAATATTAAAGAATGACCATGTTCAGTCAAGAAATCAATTTTTGGAAAATTTGATCGCAGGCTCCCGAAACCGGGAACTTATAAAAAGCAGCATGGAATTTAAAATGTCACGCCGTTTTTTGGAACTGTTAGACCGGTTTATCGAAGATATACCGCATAAATGGATCAATTTTACAGATATCTGTTATAATGGGAAGTGTATCCTGAGCGGAGAAGCACTAAAAGAGAAAGTACGATCCGGAAGAAAAGAAACTCCTCTTGGTGTGAAATTAAAGCTGATGGAGGAGTATATTTTAGATTTAATCAGTGAGTCAGAGAAAGGCCGCATCAAAAAGCCGGAAAGGATTTTAATAAAAGAAGAATTACTGAAATTTTTGGAGCTTAACGTGGAAAACATTTATCGAAAGCTGTTTCATGATAAAGAGTACTTTGACAGCTTATCAAAAGGCATTGAGCTTCCCGATTGCATGGAGAACATTTTCGTTTATACGCAGGAAAACTTAGATACCGGTTTCCTGTACTATGATGATGCAGCGGTTCTCACCTATTTGAATTTAAAAATAAATGGAGTCAGCGAATATAAAACCATAAAGCAGGTTGTCATTGATGAAGCGCAGGATTATTATCCCCTGCATTTTGAAATATTCCGCTTGCTGTTCTCAAAATCTAAATTTACGATTTTGGGGGATATCAATCAGACCCTTGAAAAAAGAGAAGACTTATCGCTGTATGAGCAGATCAGAAAAATATTCAATAAGAAAAAGTCTTCCCTTGTTACTATGGATAAAAGTTTCCGCTGTACTAATGAAATTTTAAATTATGGCCTGAAATTCCTTGAGAAAAGTTCGGAAATAAAGAGCTTCAACCGAAAAGGAGATGAGCCTGAAATATACGCAATGGCAGACCAGTCATCTTTTATTAATGTGGTCACTTCAGAAGTTAAATCCTGTTTGGAAATGGGGTATCAGTCGATCGGGCTGGTCTGTAAAACCGAAAAAAATGCCCTTTCCCTGTTTGAGTGTTTAAAAGACAAAATTGATGTTCAATTAATTAAAAATGAGGGTACGGCAGATTTGCATGGCGTATTTATGATACCTGTATATATGTCGAAGGGGCTTGAGTTTGATGCTGTTTTGATATGTGACGCTGATGCCCAAAATTATTACAGCGAAGATGATAAAAAGCTTTTATACATTGCGTGCACAAGGGCACTTCACAGGCTCAGCCTGTTCTGCATGGGAGAGGTCAGTCCGTTATTATAATTCTGCTGCACTGCGGTGGGGAACCGGGATTATCAGTAATTTAAGCCGTATGATACCAGGCTGTTATGAAACAGGCTGGTATCATACAATGTAAGTCTCATTGGATCTGATCGATCCAGTTAAGCATGACATCTGCCGCCAGTCCTAAATTTCCTATCTGGCAATGGGTATCTGCTGTTTCCTCCGGTGTAAACATACGTGCGGTGAGGGAATGTACGTTTGTCAGCGTTAAGATCTGGTCTGTAAACTGTTTTATCGGAATATAATGGTCATTCTGTCCCGCAAGAAGAAGTACGTCCTGAGTTATCAAATGTGAAAAGGCCGCTGTATTATAAGAAATCATTTTATGAAAAAATTCATAAGAAGATTTACTGCCGGTTATGTGCATTCCCTGCATAATTGCCCATTCCAGCATTAAATTATTTTCCGCCAGTTCTTTCAGTACCTTGTTAACCTCTTCCATTTTTTCCTGAGTTATCATGTCTTTAAAGGCATCTCTGAAAATAGGGTCGATCTGATGTATCAACACATCAGAAAAGTCCGCTAAAATGTCATATGCAATCACTTTTTTAACTCTTTTTTCATATGCTGCAGCCCTTAATGATAAATAGCCCCCAAGTGACATGCCAATTAAGGTGACATCATTTAACTTGAAATAATCAAGAATTGATTTTACAGGCTTTTCCCATTCATGTGTCATTGGTATTTTATAATCCTCCAATGTACTGCCCTGACCTGGCCCGTCAAAACAGATAACATCATATCCGGCATCTTTAAATATTACAGTCATCAAAAAAAGTTCTTCTATATAACTGTCGAAACCACCGAAAAAGACAACGGTACCTTTCGGATTTTCCGGTGATATGCGGTACGCTGAGAGACAGCCATTCTGATATGGGATCATATAGTGCTGATTTTCTGAAATGCTGTAAAAATCACTCACAAGAGAGATAAATCGTTTGCGTAAATTTTGTTTGCGTGGATCAGATTCAGATAAATAAAACTCAGCACCACGAAAATAATAGGCAGCCCTTAAATTTTCACTTTTTTTAAGAGAATTTTCACCAAGCTCAATAAATGACTGAATCAGGTCATGATATGAATGGATTGTATTACTTGCAGCGCGCATTTCATCCAGCATAAGTTTATCATTCGTCCAATTGTAAAATCGGTTCATTTGAAAATTCACGCTTGGATCCGGGTGTAAATTATAAAGGCCTACCGGAAAATCTTTTGTTGTCCACTTTTTCATCATATTGAAAACTCCTTTCTTGTTTTTACAAGAAGTAGTATAATAGAGCCGGATTTTGTATTCAATGATTGAAAAAGCCGGATTTGCTGCTTATGTAACAAAGCTGCTATGATTGTTGATTATTACACGAATAATAGATAGGCGGGATAAAAATGTCGAATGAAAATGATTTGCGGATCATAAAGACACGCAAGCTGATAAGGGACGCTTTTATAAAACTGATGGATAGAAAGGGCTTTCATGGAATAACAATCAATAATATTGCTGACATGGCAATGATTAACCGTTCGACCTTCTATCTTCATTATACCGATAAATATGATCTTTTGCAGCAAACAATGGAGGAAGCAATACAGAATATATTGCAGCTGGTAGCTCCTGAAACACATATCATAGATGGAAAGCTTGAATATGATAGCTTTGTACAAAATATAAATTCTATTCTTGAGACAATTGCAAATGATGCTTTGCTTTATAAAATAATTCTGAATGATAAAGAAATGTCAGGAATAAGCAAAGAGTTTGAAGATGCTTTAATTGAGAAGCTTGACATTTGTTTTCCTGATCATATTTTAATTTCAAGAGATTTATTTTTAGAGCTGCTCACTTCACTGTATATGTCAGCCATAAGATGGTGGTTAAATAATGATATGAAATACTCACCGAATTTTGTTTCAGAACAGTTGGTTAAGCTGCTTGTAGCAGGACCATGTAAGACTGTCGGAATTTGATATGGGCTACTTAGAAAACTTTTTATAAAACAAATAAGTTTTCGACTAAAGTGGTTGACACAGTCAACATTAAGACTTATAATATAATGGTTGATTGAGTCAACTAAAAATAAGGGGAAAATATGGATCTTTTAACTTTAGCAAGGTATGTTGGAATATTGAACAGGCAAACACAGTCCTATATCACAGCAGCTTTTAGCAGTTTGGATATAAACTTTTCGGAGTGTATCATTTTCATGAACCTATTCGATAAAGAGGGAATTAACCAGGAAGAACTTTCTTCCATGCTGTTTATTGATAAAGCTGCAACCGCAAGGACAATAAAATCACTGGAAAGAAAGGGATTTATCACGCGAGAAGTGCCGAAAGATGACAGAAGAGCAAAAAAACTTTTCTTAACCGACAAAGGAAGAAATTATAAAAGCTATTTTTACTCGCTTTTAGAAAAATGGGAGAATTGTACAACCGAAGGGCTGAATAAGGAAATGATAAATCTGGTTTTCAAAGGGATTCAGACTATGGCGGAAAATTCTTCAAACGCAAATTTTGCTGAATTAACCGGACAGACGAAAGAAGGAAATTAAAATGCCATTGAACCCAAAACTTAATAAATTACTTGAAACTGATTTTGCTAAAATATATTCGCTTCCGCTTGAGCAACAAAGAGAATGGTATGTAAAAAGCTGGGATGATTTTAAAGAAAGCACTGTGGAGGTAGGTGCTGTAAGTGATTTTACTGTTAAAACATCCGTGCGAAATACTCCGGTCAGAGTTTACGAGCCCAAGGGCAAAGGCAGCCATCCTGCTTTTATCTGGATTCACGGCGGCGGATTTGTATTCGGAAATATTGAAGTTTATGATTCCATATGCCGTAAGATTGTAAACAATACGAATTGTACGGTGATCTCAATTGATTATGGATTGTCTCCGGAACACAAATTTCCCCAGCCGGTAGAAGAATGCTACCAGACTGTAAAATGGATATCCGACCATGCTGAAAAACTAAATATATTTGCCGATAAAATTGCTGTTGGAGGCGACAGTGTAGGCGGAACACTTACTGCTGTAGTCAGCCGGCTTTCCAGAGATAAAGGGGAATTTAAAATTGTTTATCAGGTGATTATTAATGCGATGTTAGATTTACTCGGTGAGACAAACCCCGGATCCAGAGTGGAAAACGCCGAGGGTTACAGGCTGACAACCAAAGGCATTGAATGGTTTGTACGTCACTATCTGAACGAATTAAGTGAAGCGGAAAATCCTTTGGCTTCCCCGCTGCTCGCAGAAAACTTCGCTGACCTTCCTGCCGCATGCATCATTACCTCAGAATACGATCCGTTAAGGGATGAAGGTGAAATGTATGGGGAACGGCTGTCAGCAGCGGGAGTCAGCGTATGTCTGAAAAGATACGACGGAATCATACATGGATTTTTTAACATGCAGCAAACATTGGAAGAAGCAAGAGATGCGCTTGCTTTGGTATGTACAAAATTAAGGGAAGCGTTTGATCAATAAGTTGAACCGAAGGGATTATAAGAATGGGAAACATGAGTCAACACAATAAACTTAAGATTGATCTTCATGTACATTACCTGCCTTGGGCATATAGAGAAACATTGCTGAAGCACGGTGGAAAAAATCCGGATGGATTTCCCACTCCTTCGTGGAGTATGGAAACCCATCTGGAAGCAATGGACCGTCTGGGTATTGCTGTCTCAATGCTTTCTTTGTCGTCCCCTCATATTAATTTCGGGGACAAGAATGCCACGAAAGCTTTGGCCAGAGAAGCGAACGAAGACGGTGCGGAACTTGTGAAGAAATATCCCGGGCGATTCGGTTTGCTTGCTTCTTTGCCATTGCCTGATATGGAAGACAGCATTATGGAAATTCGATACGCAGCGGATGTATTACATGCGGATGGCTTTACGCTGCCAACTAACACGCAGGGGATATATCTGGGTAATCCATGCCTGGATCCGATATTTGAAGAGTTGAATAAGCGTAAATCCGTTGTCACTCTCCATCCCAACAAACCCGGTTGCATTCCTGACGGTGTTGCCGAAGGATTACCAGTACCTATGATGGAATTTTTCTTTGATACGACCCGTACCGTTATCAATATGATATTAAAGGGAATACCAAACCGCTTTCCAGAAATAAAATTCATCATACCTCATGCCGGAGCGTTTTTGCCAATCCTTGCGGATAGGATCGCACCCGCTATTAAAATGATGCCTTTATCGTTTGGCGGCCAGATCGGAAAAGATGGTGCCGATATCTACGGTACTTTGAAAGGTCTGTACTATGACCTTGCCGGTGCCTGCCTGCCCAGACAACTTGCGAACCTGGTGCAAATCACTGATATTGACCACTTTGTATACGGCAGTGACTATCCCTATACCCCCGAACCTGCATGCAGGATGTTAGCGGATGCATTAGACAAAACAGAAATGCTCACTGAAGAAAAACGCCGGCGCATTTATTTTAAAAATGCACTATGTTTGTTTCCCGGATTAACGGCAGAGCGTCTTTTCCCATAGCAAAGGCTATGCTTTTCTAAAATGAAGAGCATAGCCTGTTTTATGTTTTCCAGAATTTTATTTAACCGAAAACTCTGCGCCGGAATACTTTACCACTTGATGACTACAACCGGCTTTATTAAATCCCTCGGTTTATCTTTCATTAGCAAAAGCGCTTCTTCAAGGCTTTCAAAACCTTCAAACCGGTGTGTTACCAATTTGCCGGGGTCCAGTCTTCCTGTAGATACGAGGGAAGCCAGCTTTTCCATCCGGAGTCTTCCGCCTGGCATAAGGCCGCCTGCAATAAGCTTATGGCCCATGCCGCATCCCCATTCAACCCGCGGAATCTTTATGTAATCCCCTTCGCCTAAGTAATTGACATTGCCGATTTTTCCGCCGGGTTTTAACATCGTAATTGCCTGCGCAAAGGTATCTGCATCACCGCCTGCGATGATGACCCGGTCAACACCTTTTCCGTTGGTTTTTTTCGTGATCTGTTCTACAATATCGCCTTCGCGGTAATTGATGATCTCCGTAGCGCCATATTCCATGGCAAGCTTCACACAGTTCGGGCGGGAACCGACTGCATATATATGGGAGGCTCCCCGGATAGCGGCACCGGCAACAGCCATGAGTCCGACAGGGCCGATTCCGACCACTACCACGCTGTCACCAAATTGCACATCTGCAAGTTCAACTCCGTGAAATCCGGTGGGTACCATGTCAGAAAGCATACATGCAGCGACTGGATCCATTCCTTCCGGCAATAATGCGAGGTTTCCGTCTGCATCGTTTACATGAAATAATTCACCGAAAACACCGTCTTTGAAATTGGAAAACTTCCATCCGGCAAGCATTCCTCCGGAATGCATCTGATAACCGCCCTGAGCTTCAACGGAATTCCAATCCGGTGTAATGGCAGGTATAATAACCCTGTCGCCGGGTTTAAAATCTTTTACATAGCTTCCGACTTCAACTACTTCCGCAACCGCTTCATGACCCAGGATCATATCATGACGGTCACCGATGGCACCTTCCCAGACCGTATGAATATCGGATGTGCAGGGGGCAAGTACAATCGGACGGCAAATTGCATCGAGTGGTCCGCAAACCGGTTTATCCTTCTCGATCCACCCCGTTTTACCAATACCTAACATTGCAAAACCTTTCATAGTAAGTAACTCCTTTAAGATTATTTCTTTGTTATAAAATTAACAAATATGACCACGATTATTATACATCATAATGTTTTTGGAGTCAATTCCTATTTGGTGTTTAAATTGATAATGTTTAAGCGGGAAAGTGTTGATTACAGGTGAGATTTGTCCTGTAGTGTTTGAAAAGATCATGATGAATAGCAGCGTGATGATAATGTTTATAGTTCTTTCTACGGAAAGATATCGGGCAAACCTGGGAAAGATACCGCCTCTTCCATGATATGCATGGCGGAATCCACGGATATTCCAAAACGGTCGCACCCCGCCTTTTTCATTTCCAGCAGACCAGTGAGATTACGGATTCCTCCGGCTGCTTTGATTTTCGTCCGGGGTTGAATGACGGACTTGATCAGCTTAATATGATCGACCAGAGTGGGTTCGCTGCACCAGCCAGTACCTGTTTTAATATAGGAAGTTCCGGCATGCTCTGCAATCCGGCATGCCGTTACGATTTCTTCGTTCGTAAGAAGAGCTACCTCAAGGATTGTTTTTACAGGTATCCCGCCGGCGGCATCGACCACTGCTTTAATGTCCTGATAAACAAACTCATGGTTCTGTGATTTTAATTGTGCTATATTGATTACCATGTCCAATTCATCACAGCCCATGGATAATAGTTCTCTGGTTTGAAAGACTTTACTTTCTGTTGTATCGCATCCGGATGGAAAGCCTACGGTTCCACCGATCATGGTGTTGGATTTCCCCTTTAAATGTTCTGCTAAATAGGGGGTCATACCCGGCAGGGCAAATGCGCAGATAAAACCGTATTTTTTTGCGGCTGCGATCATCTGATCCAGATCATGAACCGTATGATTCGGTTTTACACAGCTGATATCGATTGCTTTTGAAAGATTTCCGATCGTAAAACGGTCCATGGTTTTCCCCTCCCAATCTTATTTATACCGTCCGTTCATAGAAATCATGAGCTCATACTGATCTCCAAGTATGCGGACATCATCAACACAAATGGCCTCTTTTTCCTTATAACAAATACGGCGGATGCAAAGAAGCGCTGTACCCGGTTTTACACCAAGCATTTCTGATTCGGCGAAATCTGCAGATTTCGCAAATATCTTATCATTTGCAGAATCGATCTCCAGATGATAATGTTCTTCCAGAAATTCATATAATCCCGAGAACTTATTTGTAAACTGTTCCAGGTCAGGAACAAGCTGATGAGGAATATAATTTTTCATGATAGCGATCGGCTTTTCATTGATGAGCTGAATCCGCTGTATCCGGGCTATCAAGTCTCCGGATTTAAGATCAAGTTCATTTAAAAGCTGTTCACCGGCATGTATGATATCAATATACATGCTTTTCGTCCGAACATCAAATCCGCGTCTTTTTAAGGACTCCGTAACCGAGGTGACTTTGTTTAAATCCTGAATGGTCCTCTGATCCAGCACCATGGTGCCTCTGCCCTGCTTAATTTCGACCAGGCCCTCCTCCTTCAGCATTTCCATAGCGCTTCTTATGGTGGTGCGGCTTACATTATAAATTTTTTCAAGTTCTGGTTCCGTGGGAAGCAATTCAGAAACAGGATAGGTTCCATCCTGAATTTTCTTTTTTATTAAATCATGAATCACCATATAAGCTGGAATTTTACGCATTTTAAAGTGATTATGAAAATCATGCATCATCGGATGATTTCATAACTTCTCCTTTCTCCTGTTTCATAATTCTTTTTTGACCTAAGTTTCATTATAACATTTTGTCTATTTTATATCAAAAAAAATGTCAGGAAAGGCTGCTTAGATCGATGTGGCAGTTTTGAAAGGATGTTTCCAGTGTTTTCTTTGATTCTTTCAGCAACTGAATGACGAAATCCAGCTTTTCCACGGAAAAACGGAAAGATGGAATCGAAACGCTGAGGGCTGCGAATATATGCCCGTTATTGCGTAAAGAAATGCCGGCACAGTGGACATCAGGGGTGGATTCCTCGTGTTCAATGGCATAGCCCCGTTTACGGGTTTCTTTCAATTCCGCTAATAAAAGCGGCCATTCCGTAATGGTATGAGGGGTAAATGCTTTTAGTCCGTCTGGATATAAAGCGTAGATTTCATCCGGTTCCATATCTGCCAGGATTGCCCGTCCGATTGCCGTGCAATAAAGTGGAAGCTGCTTTCCTACATAAGAGACCAGACGAATTGGTTCGTCAGAATCCTCTTTGGCAATATAAAGTAAATTGCTTTGGTTTTGAATGCCTAACTGGCAGGTTTCATTGCTTTCCGAAACAATGTGTTTCATTTCTGATTTGATGAACTCAAGTGCATCGATATGG
Organism: Clostridium sp. Marseille-P2415; assembly: GCF_900155545.1. Lineage (GTDB taxonomy): Bacteria > Bacillota > Clostridia > Lachnospirales > Lachnospiraceae > Lacrimispora. Next base: position 3,143,275 of record NZ_LT732526.1, on the reverse strand, counting down.
TTGGTATAAGAAGAACCTACCGAAAATGCTGCAATGCCAATAAAGTATTTTAAATTTTCCTGGTTCATATAAATGAATTTTCTCGAAGTCATTGTATGTACTAATGGCATAATGCTGCTTTTAGGAGCATTTAAGGCCTTTGATAATTCCGTTAACGTCATTCCGTTTCCGTTTGTTGATAATAACTCAAGAATATCTAAAACCCGTTCTGTTGGCCGATGTTCATTTGATGGCATAAACCGTCACCTCATTCATTCTGATTTATTTCTATTATATCAAAGGACAATTAAGAATTCTATACGATTTATTTGTGAATCATGTATAAAAAGCAAGAATGAAATATGTTAAATCAGACGAAAACAGTTCCATTTTAATATCCTTTATTGACAATACCGTTAGAGCGTGATAATGTATAACGTGCGATACGCATTTACATACTGCGTACGTATATACATACTAAAACAAAGAGAAAAGGACGGAAGCGTGAAAATGGTCTATTATGTACCGCCAATTAATTTACTGGGGAAAGGCTGTTTAAAAGAAGCGGTTATTTAAAAAGATTTTTTAAATGATAAAAATTAATTAAAAGGAGAAGGAAATCATGGAAAGAAGCAAAAAAATACTATGCGGGCTTCAGAATCAGTATTACAGAGCTACTTATAAGTCAATGGGGTTTACAACAGAAGATTTAAAGCGTCCCATGATCGGTATTGCAAATGCATGGAGTGAGTGCGTGCCGGGACATTATAATCTGCGGCAGGTCGCACAGCGTGTGAAGGACGGAATTTACCGTGCAGGCGGCACTCCGGTGGAATTTGGTGTGATCGGTGGGTGTGACGGTATGGGACAGGGGCATGATGGCATGCACTTTATCCTTCCGTCAAGGGAGATCATCGCCAATTCGGTTGAATCCATGGCACAGATCAATCTGTTTGACGGAATCGTGCTTCTTGGTTCCTGTGACAAGATTGTTCCGGGGATGCTGATGGCAGCTGCGCGCCTTGATATTCCCTGCATTTTACTTCCCGGCGGCCCGATGGAGGGGGGAATTGAGTTTGACGGGCGTAAATCCGATCAGACTTCCAGCACCGAGGCGTATGGCATGCTTTCCGCCAATAAGATCACGGAAAAAGAATATACATCACTGGAGAATTTAGCCTGTCCTACCTGTGGTTCCTGTTCTTATCTGGGAACAGCGAATACGATGTGCTCTTTATCCGAAGCACTTGGTATGACCCTTCCGGATGGAGGCATCATCCCGGCTTCCGGTGCAGCCCGCCTTGCCATTGCGGAAGAAACCGGCATTAAGATTGTGGAACTGGTGGAAAAGAATATTACAGCCCGCCAGATCATTACAAAGGAAAGCTTGCAAAATGCCATTAAAGTATGTCTCGCAATGAGCGGAAGCACCAATGCGGTCATGCATCTGACGGCCATTGCTCATGAAGCAGAGCTGGATATGAACGTACTGGAAGAATTTGACCGGCTTTCGAGAGTAACACCCCAGCTGGCTAAGATCAATCCGGCTTCCGAATACAATATGATTGATTTTTACCGGGCAGGCGGCGTGATAAAGCTGTTGGAGGAAATGCAGCCGATCATCGCAGTTGACGAGATGACAGTTACCGCTCATACCGTGGCCGAAAATATAAAGGACCATGTATATCAGTATCCGGAGGACCGCAAGGTTGTGAAAACCATGGATGATCCATTCGGATATCAGGGAGGCGTGGCTGTGCTCCGCGGAAATCTGGCTCCGGATTCCGGTATTACAAAACCGGGAGCTTTTGATGAAAGCCTTCATCATTTTATAGGAGAAGCCATCTGCTTTGATTCAGAAGAGGAAGCAGAAGAAGCGATCCTGGAAGGGAAAATACGGGATGGACATGTGGTAGTCATCCGGTATGAAGGCCCGAAGGGCGGTCCGGGTATGCGTGAAATGTATAAAGCCATGAAGTATTTATATGGGCGCGGACTTTCTAAAACAACGGCCCTGATCACAGATGGGCGCTTCAGCGGTACCAACAATGGATGTTTCGTAGGCCATATTTCACCAGAGGCGGCAGAGGGCGGTGTGATCGCAATCGTAAAAGACGGCGACAGGATAGAAATTGATGTGGAAAAGCGCAGCATCGATCTGCTGGTCAGCGAAGAGGAGATTGCAGACCGTTTAAAAGAGTGGAAACGTCCGGAACCGAAATTTAAACGGGGGTACTTAGGTCTTTATTGTAAAATTGCGGCATCCGGGTCAGAGGGCGCAATTTTAAAATATGACAGTCTGTAAGGAGGTATGGAGATGGAGATTTCTGCTTTCGGTGCGATCCTGGCTCTTGTAATTGCAATCATTCTGATCTTAAAAAAAGTGGAGCCAACCTATGCCATGATTTTCGGCGCCATTTTTGGCGGTATTTTTGGAGGTGCGGGTTTAGCGGGTACCGTGAGCTGCATGATCACAGGGGTTCAGGGGATCGTTTCCGCGATTGTAAGAATTGTGACTGCCGGCATTTTAGCCGGTGTGCTCATTGAGACCGGTGCGGCTGCCCGCATCGCAGAAACGATTATAAAAAAGATGGGGAGCAAGCGCAGCCTGATCGCCATGATGCTTGCAACATGGTGCTTAACCGCCGTTGGAGTTTTTGGGGATGTGGCACTTATTACAGTAGCGCCGATTGCAATTCAACTGGCAAAGCGTTCCGGTTTTAAAAAGCTTGGTATTTTAATGGCGCTGGTCGGCGGTGTGAAGGCTGGAAATGTCATGAGCCCGAACCCCAATGCGATTGCAGCGTCCGAGGCCTTTGGCATTCCATTGACATCGGCCATGATGGCAGGGATCGTTCCGGCAGTGGCTGCATTGATTACGACAGCATTTCTTTCACGTGCTTTGATACATAAAGGCTCCGATTTTGAACATGTGGAGGAAAATGTGCCGGAAAATGAACTGCCTGGCCTGGCAGGAGCGGTTACCGGGCCGTTGGTGACCATTCTGCTTTTACTGTTAAGGCCAATCTGCGGGATCACTATTGATCCGCTGGTTGCATTGCCCGTTGGGGGAATCGCGGGCATTCTTGCCATGAAAAAAGGAAAATATACCTGTTCCTACCTTTCCTCAGGACTAAAAAAGATGAGTGGAGTTGCCATGCTTCTGGTGGGAACGGGAACTTTAGCCGGTATTATTTCCAACTCCAGTCTAAAGGATGTCATCATTCAGGGAATCGAGCTTGTGGGCCTGCCAGGCTTTCTGTTAGCCCCAATATCCGGTATGTTAATGGGAGCAGCCACTGCATCCTCAACCGCCGGAACAACTCTGGGAAGCCAGATTTTCGGGCCAACGGTCATGATGAGCGGGATTTCTGCGATCGCAGCGGCAGTGATGACACATACCGGAAGCTTTGTTTTTGACGGGCTTCCCCATGGCTCGTTTTTCCATGTGAGTGCCGGCGCATTGAATATGGAAATCCGTGAGCGCTTGAAATTAATTGGATATGAATCCTTAAATGGACTTGTAATGGTAGCTGCAGCAGTTTTGGTTTATGGTGTGCTGCGGATCGTTGGGTAAATTTTGGGAGAAAGGAAAACAAATTATGTATAAAATTATTACTCCGGTCGTAACTGTTTTTGATAAGCACGAAAAGCCGGATTATGAGGCGAATAAAAAGGTAATCGATTTTTTGATTGAAGGAGGAGTGGATGGAATTCTGGTGCTTGGCTCCACTGGGGAATTTACCGGGCTTTCCAAAAAGGAAAAATCCGATTTCTTCCGGTTTTACGCAGAATATACCAATGGACGCGTAGAATTGTACGCAGGTACCGGAAGCACCAATTTTGAAGAGACCGTGGAGCTTTCCAATGAAATCTATTCCATGGGATATGCAGCACCAATGGTAATCGGGCCATACTACTATGGGCTGGATCAGGAAAAGCTGTTCATTTTTTACGATACGCTGGCAAAATGCGTAAAAGGAGATCTGTACATTTACAATTTTCCTGCGAGAACAGGGCATTCCATTGCCCCGAAAACTGTAAAGAAACTGCTGGAAGCGAATCAGAATATCGTTGGTTTAAAAGATTCCGTTGCAGAGCCAAACCACACAAATCTGATCTGCCTGGAGGCCGGCGCACATCCGTTTCTGGCTTATTCCGGTTTTGATGATCAATTTCTGTACAACATTTCCTCCGGCGGAAACGGCTGCATCGGAGGACTGTCAAACATTGTGCCGGAAATCTGGAGTGATCTGGTAAGAGCAGCCAATGAAAAGGATTTTGACCGTTCCATGAAGCTGTCTTATCTGATCCACCAATTAATGCCGCTTTATGACATGGATTCCAACTTCTCACTTCTATTTAAGAAACTGATGATTCAAAGAGGGGTGGATATTTCGCCGAAGGCCATTTTTCCGTTTGACCAGTTGGAGGAGGAAATCTATAAGAATGCAGGGAAATTAATGGATCATGTGATTGATGAATATAAGAAGCTAACGGATCACTGAATGTAAAAAGCAGCGGACAGGTTCCCTTTGGTGCAATCTGCTGTTCTTAAAAAGAATACATAGACAGGATGAGAGTGCTTTATTCCGGGCACTCTTTTTTCTTAATAAAACTTATTAAAAAAGCTTTGACTCTCGTATTGTGTCATTGCTGATTTCGAGGAAAGAGCGTATAATATATTATTATGATTGAGAGAATCAATGTATATTTCAGGAGGAAAATCAATGAAGTTTTGCTTAAGCACATTAAGAGTCGTGGATTTAGAGGAATCAATAAAGTTTTATAAAGAAATCATAGGCCTTCCGGTAGTCAGCCGTTTTTCGGCCGGACCTGGTATTGAGATTGCATTTTTAGGCAGCGGAGAAACAAAAATTGAGCTGATATGCGGCGGTGAAAGCCGGGAAACGGATATCGGAGAAGATATTAGCTGGGGATTTGAGGTAGAATCTCTTGAAAATGCACTTTCTATGGTAAAAGAGAAAGGCATAGCTGTTATCGGAGAACCAATGCAGCCAAATCCCAGAACCAGATTTTTCTTCATCAAAGACCCCAATGGCATGAGAATCCAGCTGATAGAGAATCTTGAATAATTAAAATAGAAGAAATTGTTAAAAAAATATTCTTTCACAATCTTTTATAAGATGGTAGAATAAGCTTATTATTCTGCCGTCTTATGTTTTTTCTTAAGAACTGAATTTTACGAAGCAATAGGGTCAATGTAAAATCTTAAAGAAAATTATGGCAGTCACGAAAAAGTTTGAAAACCAGGCAGAAGCTGCGGCCAAAAACAAGGAGTAGAAGAATATGAAAAACCTGATTGATAAACTATACCGGACTCATGTACTGGAAAAAGGTGAATTTACTTATCTGCTGGAGAATTATGATAAGGAAGCCAGTGAATATCTGTTTTCCCTGGCCAGGTCATTGAGTGAGAAATACTTTGAAAAGGAAATCTACATCAGAGGCCTGATTGAATTTACGAATTATTGTAAGAATGACTGCTACTACTGTGGGATAAGAAGGAGCAACAAAAATGCGGACCGCTACCGGCTGAGCAAGGAGGAAATTCTATCCTGCTGTAAAAACGGGTATGAATTGGGGTTTCGGACCTTTGTGCTTCAAGGCGGCGAAGATCATGCATTTACAGATGAGATCCTGGTGGATATTATAGGAAACATCCGGGAAGGATACCCGGACTGCGCGATTACGCTTTCCATCGGAGAAAAAAGCTACGGCCAGTATTTAAAATATTATGAAGCCGGGGCCAACCGTTACTTACTTCGGCATGAAACGGCAAACGATGAGCATTATTCGCTGCTTCACCCCCATTCCCTGTCTCTGGAAAACCGGAAAAACTGTTTAAGAAATTTAAAAAAGATCGGATACCAGGTTGGTACCGGATTTATGGTTGGATCTCCTTACCAGACCGCCGAATGTCTGGCAGAGGATCTGCTGTTTATTTATGAACTGTCTCCTCAGATGGTTGGCATAGGGCCCTTTATTCCTCATAAGGATACCCGGTTTGCCGGTTTCCCGGCAGGAAGTATCGACCTCACCCTGTTCCTGATCGGTATTTTAAGGCTGATGCTTCCCAATGCGCTGTTGCCGTCAACCACAGCTCTGGGAACCCTTGATCCAAAGGGAAGGGAAAAAGGAATCTTATCAGGTTCCAATGTGCTGATGCCGAATTTATCGCCGGTTGGTGTCAGGAAAAAATATGAACTGTATGATAATAAGATATGTACCGGGGAAGAAGCAGCGGAGTGCAATGTCTGCTTAAGAAACCGCGTTGCCTCCATTGGTTATAACGTAGTAGAAAAAAGGGGCGATTTCATGGAAGACATCATTCATGCAGATTAACATTTTAACCTTATCAAGCAGCGAATCGGATTGCGAATATCCGCTTTGACCAAACATAGGAGAAAAATTATGGCAGAGCTTTTAAAACTGGAATATGAGGATACGGAAGACGTACTCTTAATCGGCATCAGCAGCAGGGACTATGGAGTCACGACCAACGAACTATGGGGAGTTTTCTGGGAGCAGGGATTTGATAAAAAGCTATACGAACAAAAGGATTGTCAGGCCGGCATGGATGGTTGTATCGGCCTTGGCTATATGACCGGTTTTTCGTCGGATGCAGGGCTTGGTGATACTTACATTGTCGGGAAGTATTTTAAGGTGGGAACTCCCATACCGGAGGGCATGACCGGCAGGATTATCAAAGGCGGAACAATTGTTAAGGCACAGATCGGTGCAAAAGATCTTAACGATATAATCGGCAATGCATATGCTCTTATATCCAATATGGTGCAGAAAAACGGTTTTATGCCTGATCATGAAGATTTTTACTGGGTGGAGTTTTACTCGGTCAGCAGATTCTGCGATCCTCTTGAAAGCGGTGCGGAGCAGGTGGTTCTTGACTGGCAGATGCCCGTAAGGAAAATAGGATGACCGGATCATCCCGGAAATCAAGGAAAAGGAATGAATGTTATGAAGATAGGCTTTTTTGATTCTGGTGTCGGGGGCATTACGGTTTTGCATGAGGCTCTTAGAGTACTGCCCGGAGAAGATTATTTATATTATGCCGATACGTTAAATGTTCCGTATGGTTCTAAGCCAAAGGAGCAGGTGAAAAAGTGTATATTCCAAGCGGTCGAATTTATTGCCGGTCAGGGGGTAAAAGCCATCGTGATCGCATGCAATACGGCAACAAGCGTGGCAATCGAAGAGTTAAGGGATAAGTACAGCATTCCGATTATCGGCATGGAGCCTGCAATTAAGCCTGCGGTCGAGCGAAACGAAGATATTAATAAACGGATTTTGGTAACAGCGACCGCCCTGACCCTTAAGGAAGAAAAATTGCAGAAGCTGATCGATAAATGGGACAACCACCATATCGTTGACCGGCTGCCGCTTCCGGGCTTGGTGCAATTTGCAGAAAGCTTTGAATTTCGTGAGAATATTGTCTTGCCCTATTTACAGGAACAATTGGCGCCATATGATTTTAACGAATACGGAACGGTCGTTTTGGGATGTACCCATTTTCCTTTCTATAAAGATTTCTTTCGAAAATTACTGCCGCCATCGGTAAATATTATTGACGGAAGTGCGGGCACCGCTAACAATTTAAAGAGAATTTTGACGGATATGAATTCGTTAGAGGAAGGGAAGGGAACCATTGTTTTCTATCATTCCGGTGTTGAGGTTACAGACAAATCCGCATTAAAGAACTACAGAAATCTGATCAGGCGAATGGATGGCTGAATTGGATTTCTAAAATTTGACATACTACACCATGAATAATATTTTAATGGAGGTTACTATGTCAGAAACGGTTTTAGAAAAGACAGAGGGTCGCGTAAGTTATCATGATTCCGTTGAAGAGATGCTTATAAGGATAAGAGATGACGGCTTATCCAGTGTGTTTTCCAGATATGACGAACAGGAAAAAATACGATGCAAATTCTGCCTTCAGGGGTTAAGCTGCCAATTGTGTACCAACGGGCCTTGCAGGATTAACGAACAAAAAGGACCGGAAAAAGGAGTCTGCGGGATAGGGCCGGATGCCATGGCCATGAGAAACCTTCTCATGAGAAATATCATGGGAGCAGCCACCTATGCCCATCATGCTTATGAAGCTTTTCGAACGTTAAAAGAAACAGGAAAAGGCAATACTGTTTTTAAGATCACAGATGTTGAAAAATTAAGGTGGATGTGTGAAAAAACCGGCATTGATACCGACCAGGATGTAAATCAGATGGCAATCAGCCTGGCGGATTTTCTTGACCGGGAGATGAAAATAAATCCGGACAAGAAAAGTGTCATGGTAGAAGCTTTTGCACCGAAGAAACGAAAGAAGATATGGGAGGACTTACACATTTATCCTTCCGGGGTCCAGCATGAAGTGGAAAACAGCATTGCAAGCTGTTTGACCAATGTAGACGGTGATTATGTTTCTCTGGCAAAAAAAGCCCTGCGGCTGGGCTTATCAACCATCTATACTGCGCAGATCGGTCTTGAAATGACACAGGATATTTTATTCGGAACCCCAAAGCCTCATGAAGTGGATGTGGATCTGGGAATTATGGATCCTGATTATGTAAATATTGCATTTAACGGACATCAGCCATGGATCGGAGTGGCTGCGCTGCAGAAAGCAAAAATGCAGGAATATCAGGAGTTAGCCAGACAAGCCGGTGCAAAGGGGATCCATATTGTCGGGTCCATTGAAACAGGGCAGGAGATGCTTCAAAGATTTGAAGTCGATGATGTATTCGTGGGACTTATGGGTAACTGGTTAGCTATTGAGCCATTTTTGGCGACGGGCACCGTAGATGCTTTAGTAATGGAAGAAAACTGTTCTCCGCCGGCCATTGACCAATATGCGGAAAAATATCAGGTCGCATTGGTGAGCGTCAGCACGATCATCGGCGTTCCGGGAACAGAACATGAGATGCCATATTATCCGCAGCAGGCAGAGAAGATGGCGGAAAAGTGTATCAACATTGCAATCGAAAACTTTAAGAAGAGGCATAAACGGATCAAACCTATGGTACCGGACCATAAACAAAAAGCAATCGCCGGATTTTCAACAGAGGCGGTATTAAATGCGATCGGAAATGATTTAAATAACCTGGTGGATGTCATCGCAAAAGGACAGCTTAAGGGAGTCGTTGCCCTGGCAAACTGTTCCACGTTAAGAAATGGGCCCCAGGACTGGAATACGGTAAATTTAACAAAAGAACTGATTAAAAAGGACATCCTTGTCGTCGCAGGGGGCTGCGGCAACCATGGACTGGAAGTGGCGGGAATGTGCAATTTAGATGCCATCGATCAGGCGGGGGAAGGGCTTAAAGGAGTTTGCAGGGCTTTGGGCATCCCGCCGGTCTTAAGCTTTGGAACCTGTACCGATACAGGAAGAATCTCCATGCTTGTAACGGCCCTTGCAGACCATCTGGATGCAGACATTTCGGATCTGCCCATTGCGGTAACGGCGCCGGAGTGGATGGAACAGAAAGCAACCATAGATGGCATTTTTGCCGTAGCATACGGAGCCTATACCCATCTTTCTCCGACTCCCTTTATCACCGGAGCGCCAAAGCTGGTCAAGCTGTTCACAGAGGATGTAGAAGGACTGACAGGCGGGAAAGTTGCTTTGGGAGATGATCCGGTACAGGTAGCAAATGATATTGAGAGTCACATTATGAAGAAAAGACGGGAAATGGGACTTCAATCATAAAATTACAGAATTATGGATCGGCAAAAGGATTGAGTCCTGTTTCTCGCAGGAATCAATCCTTTTGTCTGGTCCCCTCGTTACATTCATGGCTCCTTCATCTGGGCTACGATACGGATCGCGTTGGATTGAGGAGGATCGCTTTGGGTGATGTAAGTGGAGAATTCGGCATTGACCAGCATCCCTTTTACGATGATACAAAGACTGATGGATTCTCCAAATTGATTTTCTAAAATGGTTTCCCATCCAACATTCAGTTTAAGGAACTGGCTGAAGATCATGTCATTCTCACCCTGGACCGCATAAGAGATCAGGATATAACCTGTTCTGCTGTTGGGGGTAAATACTTCTTCCACCAGGGCATTGTCAATGCGCATAATGTTATTTCTTTGTGCGGTGGTTACTCTGCTGTCTGTACCGTAATAATTCATATAAAACCTCTGAAATGCATATATTTCTAATTATACTATATGCCGTCCGCGTAAAATATACCAAATAGTTTTGAGTGGAGAGGAACCGGCTGAGGGATAAAAGGGGAAAAGATATCATTTATACGAAAAAACCTATGAATGTATCCATAACTGGTATATAATTGAAATAGATACTTGGAAAGGAGAATGAAGGGGGATTACATATGAATGGCAAAAAGGCTGGCTTTAAACGTTAATGATGGCGTATTTTTCCGAAACAGGTTGTACGCGTCGGCGGAAGTTACTATTTATGTTGTCAGCGGCAGCTGAGGAATGGAGGATCAATATGAAACGATTAAATTTTACAAAAGCAGTATCTCTCTTATTACTTATAACGTTTTTAGTTAACTCACTATTTGTATCTAATGTATTTGCAGCATCATCGGTATCTGATGATAAAACAGCTGCCGAAACAGTTCGTGCTATGGGAATTGGGTGGAATTTAGGAAATACGCTTGAAGCGTGCGGGGATTGGATTGATGGAAGCTCGGTAGAAAACTATGAAACAGCATGGGGAAATCCGGTTACAACGCAGGAAATGATTGACGGTGTCAAAGCCGCAGGCTTTAAATCCATTCGTATTCCGGTAGCCTGGTCGAATCTTATGTCAGCTGATTACACAATTAACAGGGACCTTCTGAATCGTGTTAAAGAAGTAGTTGATTACTGCTCAAATAATGATATGTATGTTATTGTGAATATTCACTGGGATGGCGGTTGGTTTGAAAAATTTGCAACCGATTATGATGGATCTATGAAAAAATATACTTCAATATGGACACAATTAAGCGATTATTTTAAGGATTATCCTAAAAATCTGATTTTTGAATCTCTTAATGAGGAGGGCTGCTGGGATACTATTTGGAACAGATACAGCGGTACATCCGGAGATAATAAAACAAGAGCGTATAATATACTTAATAACATGAATCAGGAATTTGTTAACATTGTCAGGGCATCCGGAGGAAATAATGCATCCCGCTGTCTTCTGATTGCCGGATATGCAACAGATATAGATCTTACATGTGATGACAGCTTTAAAATGCCTAAGGATACTGTAAATGATAAATTAATCGTTTCGGTACATTATTATACCCCTTCTACTTTTACAATTCTTGAGAAGGACGAGAGCTGGGGCAAGTGCGCAAGGACATGGGGAACAGACGAAGAAATTAATCAGGTTAAAACTGACTTTAATAAAATGAAAAAGAAGTTTGCCGATAAAGGAATCCCTGTCATCATAGGTGAATATGGCACCACTACTGTAAATAAGGAGCCGAAAAGTGTAAGGCTTTATCTTTCGACAGTTTGTAAAACTGCCTATGATATGGGATTTTGCCCTATGCTTTGGGATAATGGTACTCATTATTCAAGAAGTGAAAAGAAATTTAAAGATCCTGAACTTGCAGCAATGTATTTAGAATATAAAGATTCTGCCCGATAATGCTTGTTATATTTAAAACGTCTAAATATTAAAAAAATTAAGTCTTGGGGAATAGAACGCCTCAAGGCTTTCTATTTGTCCATTTTCAGGAAGAAAGCAGATATAGGCTGCTTTCCGTTTGGGACGGAATGGGAAAAAGTACTGACATTGGCCAGCGGTTTTTCAAGTATATAGAATTTTTGTTAAAAAGAACACATAAATCTAAATTCATTTATATAATTTTACTATTTTATACAGAATTTGGAAATGGTATGATATATGTATAAATTTTATATAAGGAGGCTTTCCAATGAGAAGGAAAATAGCATTTATGCTGGCTGCCATTATGATTCTGTTTATGGTCTGGCCCTCGGCGGATGTTCATGCCGCCGGGGGCGTAAGAATCCAGTTTTATAATACGGGGAAGGCTGGTACCCGAATCTTAAAACCCATAAAATGATGGCAGATCAGCTTTCAGAACAAATTAAAGAAGATCTGGGCTGGTAAAGAACATAATAAGATATTCCAAGAAGAGCAGGGGACATTTACACGACCAAAGAATAAGGAGGTATTTTCTATGATGAAGAAGAAGAACATAAACGGCAGCGCAATTTTAAAGTTAGCGGCTGTATTATTGGTTGTATTTTTTACGTTTCAAAATACAGCCACTGCTGCTTATGCCGCGGCAGCCAACAGTACCACAAAAATAATGTCCTTAGGGGATTCTATTACAGACTGTGATTTCTGGCGTACACTGCTGTTTAAGAAACTGACCGCTAACGGATATGACGTTAAGTTTGTTGGCTCGCAGGGGACACATGAAGGCCATAGCGGTATGCTTGTTACAGACCTTGCTGCTACTGCAAAATTAGCTGACTGGCTCTCCTCTTCAAACCCTGATATCGTAATGATGCACTTCGGAACAAACGATTGCTGGAGCGGCAAAGGCACTGCCGCAATTCTGAATGCGTACACCGTACTTGTAGATCAAATGAGAGCAAATAACCCAAATATGAAAATTATCGTAGCTCAGATTACACCGTTACACCCGAATGATGACGCCGATTACGAAGCCCGCGTTAAAGACCTTAACACATCGATGGTTGACTGGGCCGAAAAATTATCGACCGGCGAATCCCCCATAACGTTAGTTGACCAATACAGCGGTTATGATACAAGCACCGATACGTATGACGGAGTTCATCCCAATAGTTCCGGCAGCCAGAAAATGTGCGATAAATGGTATGAGACATTAAGTACGATTTTAACGGCTGCATCAGATGTTCCGCCTGTTTCTGATGAAAATTTACAGCTGACAACAGAAATCAATGCATGGTCAGACGGCTATATGATGAATCTGTATATAAAAAATACATCCAGTTCCACAGTAAACGGCTGGAAATTAATTGTAAACAAAGCGGACTTTACTATTTCAAATATCTGGGGCGGAGAAATAACGGAATTGGGAGATACATACATTATTACACCACCTGTCTGGAACCAGACAATCAGCGCAGGAGGGAGCATAAATTTGGGGATCCAGGGCATTGGGACCCCGGTATCCGGCTTTTCCTATATACTGAAATAAACCAAGGTGCCGGTAAAGTCTATCCTGCCGTCGAAATTGAGTCTTTAAATTATAAAGTTTCATATCCATATGGTTTAAAAAGTAGAAATATGGAAACAGATAAGGTATAATTGAAGACAAAAAGGAGGTGGCCAGAGATGAATAAAACCTATATTATGCTGAAGGATACTCCTGTACTTGAGATAGAAGACTATTGCTGCAGAATTTTAGACTACGAACACCTTCCGATTTCTTTACGGTACCGAGAGGTGAATTTTGATGATGTAATGCATGGCTGGACAGAAAACAGGACGATGAATATCGGAAAGACAAATGCTAAAAAATTACTTGCTGGATTCCGGATAAGCCAAAGTAATCCTTATTTAATTGCAAGGTTATTTCATTTTGCTTCCCTCACTGATTGTTACTGGCTGAAAGAGTCCGGGGAGAATCTTACATGGAAACAGATGAATCTGTTCCGCAATCCATTGGAAAAGGCGGTGTCGGCAACTGCGCTCATGGGAGTGAATGGAAGTTTCCGGGAATTGGTACAAAAAGTCCACACTCCGGAGTTAACTGTACAGGGGATGGCGGCCAAAGCGTGGATTCGGGAATCAGATGGCTTGTACTTATATAAAGTTGGTAAAAAAGAGATCGCAGCCAGTAAAATTTTAGATGCCTTAAATATTCCGCATGTGTCCTATTTAGAAGCAGAAGAAGCTGATTTAAGACAGATTGCGGATCAGGAACATATTGATAGAATTTATTTTAGCGGTGAGAAAATTGTAAAGTGTAAAATTATTTCAACAGAAGAAAAGGCGATTGTATCCTGGGAAGATTTCCAGATATACTGTAGTTACCATGATATAAATGAATATGACTATATCAGGCAATCGGATCCGGCTGCTTATTATCAGATGCAGGCAGTTGATTATATTCTTGGAAATGAGGACCGTCATGGCGCTAACTTTGGTTTCTTTATGGATAATCAAACAGGAAGTCTGCTTGGTTTCTATCCTCTTATGGATCATGACCATGCATTTTCAACAGATAAAAATATTCCATCCCAGACATCAGAGTTGGAGGAGAGTTTACAGGAAGCAGCATTTAATGCGATTCGTTCGGTGAATATTGAATTAAGCAATGTATTGGAGATGGAAAAACCGGAAGAGATCACGGATGCAGAATGGGCGGCAACGGTAGAACGTACAAAGGATCTATATATAAGACAACAGTTGATACATGAAAACAGATAGGCAAATTGAATACTTATATTGAAAGAAGGGGCTGCTTAAGGCCCCTTTTTAAATTCCGGCGTTTAACGGAAGAATAGGTATTTTGCGGCTTTCTAAATAAGCAGATGTTTCCGTTCAAAAGCCGGTTACAAAGATCAGGTGGAAAGGATTGCCACCTTGAAATTGGAAAAAAGTTTCATCGAATTAAAAATCAAACTATGATAACATGTAAATATGCATAAAACAATGTGAGGGTAAGTGAGAATATTAAATATAACATACAAAAATTCAGTGCGGAACCTGTATTTTGATCTTTTAATAAAAGGCTCTTACATCTACTTATAGGGGTGAACGATATGGATAAGCGAATGCAGCAGATTATGGACATTTTATCGGACGGAGAATATTATACTGCAGAAACGCTTTCGGAAGAAGTCCGTTTTGGAACAAAGACGATCCGGAATCTGCTGAAGGATATCAATCGTGAAATTGAACCATACGGAGCCTCGGTGCTTTCAAAATATGGAGTGGGGTATTATCTGAAAATTACGGATGAAAAAAAATATGCGGCATTCTGCGGGAAAAAATATAAGAATATGCTGGATGAATATCTGCCCTCTACTTCGGAGGAGAGGATCCAGTATCTGCTTGAATATTTATTTAACAGCCCGACCTACGTTAAGCTGGATGAATTAAGCGATAGCCTGTATATTTCCAAGCGTACATTGACGGCGGATTTAAAGGAAGTAGAGCATTTCCTGAAAAAATACAACATCAGGCTCATACGGAAGCCCAATTATGGCATAAAGCTGGAGGGAAATGAATTTGATGCCAGGTTATGCATTGCTTCCTTTTCAGGAAAACGCCTTCACAAGGGTAATCAGAGCATGGACCAGATTGCGGCCTGTGTATCGGGAGTCCTTGAAAAGAATGATTTCCTTATAACGGGAACAGCCTATCAGAATCTGGTGGTTCATCTTTATATAGCCATCAGCCGCATTATGGAAGGCCATTCTGTGCCCATGCCTGAGGAACCCATGGAAAACAGGAATGACCATTATGAATATCAGATAGCAGAGGCCATTGCGGAGCAGATCGAAGATACGTTTCATATCACTTTTCCTGAAAATGAGGTCGCATATATCGCCATCCATCTGGCCGGAAAAAAGATGGTATTCCATGGAGATGATGAAAGGCCGGGCAGCAACGTGATTATTACGCAGGAAATCAGTGATCTGGTGACTGAGATGCTGGACCGGGTATACGGCCTGTTTAAATTTGACTTTCGGGATGACTTGGAGCTCCGCATGCTCTTAAGCCAGCATCTGGTTCCCTTAAGCGTGCGGATCAGGTATGATATGGACTTAAAGAATCCAATGCTGCGGGATGTGAAGGAAAAATTCTGTTTATCCTATACCATGGCGTGCAGCGCGGTTACCGTTATCAATGAGCACTATGGCGTTTCCCTTTCAGAGGATGAAATTGCGTATTTTGCCTTTGCGTTTGCCCTTGCCCTGGAACGGAAAAAGTCGGAGATCAAGAAGAAAAATGTCCTGCTGGTGTGTTCCTCGGGAAGGGGAAGCGCCCAGCTCCTCCAATATAAATATAAAAGCTCCTTTGGCTCTTATATTAACGAAATTACGGCTTGTGATGTGGGGAGCCTCTATAAAATGGATTTTTCAAAGTATGATTATGTCTTTACCACAGTTCCCATTCCGGTGGCAGTCCCTCTCCCCATTCAGGAGGTGCGCTACTTTCTGGATGACGATGACATCGTAAACGTAAAAAAGGCTCTTGCGGCTGATAAGGTGTCTTCGGTCGGGAATTATTATGAAAGAGAAATGTTTTTGCCCCATTTAAAGTTCAAAAGTAAGGATGAAGTCCTGCGTTTTATGTGCCGGTTCGTGACCGAAAAAAAGCATCTCCCGGAAGAATTTTATGAATCGGTGTTAAAAAGAGAAAAGCTGGCAAAAACAGCATTTGGCAACATGGTGGCAATGCCCCATTGTTATGAAGCCATGAGCGATGAAACCTTTGTGTGCGTGGGCATACTGGATGAACCGGTGGACTGGGGAGACCAGAAGATACGGACCGTTTTTCTGATCTCCATAGCCAATAAAGACCATAACAGCGCGGAGCTGCAGCGTTTTTATCAGATGACGGCGTCTTTTGTGCTGAGCCAGAAGCAGATACAGGATCTGATCCGGAAACAGGATTATGACACCTTTATAAAGGCCATGAGTGAAATAGAAGCCCAGATGCCTCAGGTGTTATAGGCGGCCGGCACATAACAGGGGCTGTACATCTGCAGTTTTTTAACTGCTGATGCCAGCCCCTTCTTTTTTATCTGTCTTATTCCTCGAACAGGCAGGCACCGTTGGTTTCGATCACCTTCTTATACCAGTCAAAGGATTTTTTCTTAAGACGTTTATAAGTGCCTTTTCCGTAATCGTCACAGTCCACATAGATGAAGCCATACCGCTTGGACATCTGCTTGGTGGATTCGGAAACGATATCAATGCATCCCCAGGAGGTATAGCCAAGGCATGTAACCCCATCCTCCTCAATGGCATCCAGGATCGCTTTCATATGTGCCTTGAAATATTCGATGCGGTACGGATCGTCAATGGTTCCATCCTCTTTCACAACATCCTTTGCTCCCAGGCCGTTTTCCACAATGAATAAAGGCTTACGGTAGCGGTCGTACAAATCCACCATGGAGATGCGAAGGCCGGTGGGGTCGATCTGCCAGCCCCAGTCGGAAGCTTTCAGATGCGGGTTTTTAATGGCATTGATGGTATTTCCGGCCGTTACATTTAAGTCTGAAGTGTCTTTTGCGGCACAGGAAGAATGATAGTAGGAGAAGGATACGAAATCCACCGGATATGCTTTCATGATTTCATCATCTCCGCTTTCTTTTTTTATGTGGATGCCGTTATTTTTAAATCTGGCAAGGAGATATGCCGGATATTCTCCAAAGACCTGGGTATCACTGTAACAGTAGGTGCTCCGCATGGTCTGCTGAGCCTCTAAAACATCCTCCGGCTTGCAGGTATAAGGATAATAAGTCAGCTTTGTGAGCATACATCCGACCATGGAGCCGGGAATGATCTCATGACAGATTTTCGTGGCAAGTGCGGAAGCCACAAACTGGTGGTGCATGGCCTGGAAGATCACCTCTTCGAAGTTCTGTTCCGGAAAACGGTCTTCAACGAGCGCACCGGTCGTATAAGGGTGGCGGATCATGGAATCAACTTCGTTGAATGTGAGCCAGTATCTTACTTTATCTTTGTAACGCCTGCAGATGGTTTCAACAAATTTTGTGAAGAAACCGATCACTTCTCTGGAATACCAGCCTTTGTAGTTTAAAACCAGATTTAAGGGCGGTTCGTAGTGTGACATGGTGACCAATGGCTCAATGCCGTATTTATGAAGCTCATCAAATACGTTGTCATAAAATTTAAGTCCCTCTTCGTTGGGCTCGGCGTCATCCGCATTTGGAAAGATCCGCGACCAGGCGATGGACATACGGTAAACCTTGAAGCCCATTTCAGCAAAAAGCCGGATGTCCTCTTTGTAATGATGGTAAAAATCAGAAGCATGCCTTTTGGGATAATATACTTCATCATCCGTTGCAAGCGCTTCTTTGATATCCTTGGTAGTCACTGCATTGTGAGCTTTATAATTGGTGACATCCGTATCGAAATGCGCCCGTGCGCAGTCGGATACGGAAATTCCTTTTCCGCCCTCTTTCCAACCGCCCTCTACCTGATTGGCCGCTGTGGCGCCGCCCCAAAGAAAGCCCTCCGGAAATGCTCTTTTATGCTCCATATTGATTCCTCCTGTTCAAATTAAAAGATAAGATTTTCATGAAACCGATGCACAAATATCATGAAATAATTATAGCAAAACTGATTTTTAAAATCCAAGCACAATTTTTCCAATTTCATGGTGGCGGCTGTTTCCCGGTAATGAGAGAAGAAAAAAGTACCATTATGAAAATGGAAAAAAAGAACATGGAGTTCAAAAACGAATTATGATAACATGTGAATACGCATAAAAGAGCACTGCGAAAACCGGGTTAAAAAGGGATGATGCACAAATAGAACCGGATGCAGCAGTGAATCTCTTTCGGAATGCGTACCAGGTGGGGAGGGTTGAACAAAGCGCTTTCAGCCCAACAGCAATGAAGACCGCGATCAGCGGTGGAGATGGAGGAAAAGATGAAAGACAAATTAATGAATGGCCTGCTTTCCGTGGCAGGCGTAATGCAGACACAAAGACATCTGGCAGCGATCAAGAATGCATTTATGAGCTTACTGCCCATTATTATTATCGGTTCGTTCTGCACACTGTTTTCGAATGTTATCTGCAGCACAACACCAGGTTACTTCAGCCTTGCCAATATTCCGGGACTGGGCTTCCTTGGAAAGCTGAATCCGATGTTCACCGCGGCAAATTACGGGACCATGAATTTTATTGCCATTGGCTGCGTCATTCTGATCGCAATGGAGCTTGGCGAATATTATGGGATCACCGATAAGGCACTTCCGGTCGTTGCATTGGGCGCTTATATTTCACTGTGTGCCTTTACCGCCTCCGGGAAAGCGGCAGACGGAAGCGAAGTGATCGTTACCAATGTACTTTCCAGAATATATACAAATGCCCAGGGCTTATTTGTAGGCATGTTTGCCTCCATTGCGGCTACGGAGCTTTACTGCAGGCTGGTGAAAAGCGGAAAGCTGGAGATCCATATGCCGGACAGCGTACCTTCCAATGTTGCCCGTTCATTCTCCATTTTATTTCCGTCCCTTCTCACGATCATCATAATAGCCGGTGTGGGAATGGCATTTGAAATGATCACGGGCATGACCCTGTTCAATGCAATTACAGCCTTTATTCAGAGGCCATTGTCAAATATACTTACAAGCTTCCCGGGCTATGTTACCCTGATATTCATTACAACGGTTTTGTGGTCGTTTGGTATTCATGGAACCCAGGTTACAAAAGCGGTGTATGAGCCCATCCTGTTAGCGGCTTTTGCGGAAAATGAAGCGGCCTATGCTGCTGGAACGGCCATTCCCAATATCATTTCCACGCCGTTTATGTCCTGCTTTTCCACGGTGACAGGTGCGGGGATCACGGGCGGGCTGATCATTGCGATCATGATATTTTCAAAAAGAGCTGATTACAAGGCAATTGCAAAACTTGCCATTCCATGTGCCCTCTTTAACATTAATGAGCCCCTGATATTCGGCCTTCCCATTGTCATGAACCCGATCATGGCGATTCCGTTTATGATCGCGCCGGCGGTTTCCGCAACCTTTGCCTATGTTATGACAAACATTGGATTTAGCGGAAGAATGGTTGTAAATGCTCCCTGGACAACCCCACCCGGACTTATGGCCTTCTTATGCTCCGGCGGCAATATCGGTGCGGCAGTTACACAGATTCTTTGTATTTTACTTGCATTCCTTATTTATATACCTTTTGTCCTGGCGGCCAACAAACAGCAGGTTGAAACAGAAGAATAAAAAGAATAAAATAACAGCAGGAGGTGATTATGAGTTTGAAAGGCAAATCAATGTTACCGGAAAATCAGATGCAGGACGTTTTTTCAAAAGCCAGAATCATTACTTATATATGGGTTATCCTTTTTCCGCCTTACGGATTATACCGTGTCTGGGGCAAAGGATCACATTTCCGCAGATCAGAAAAATGGGTATGGACGATGATCGTGATCGTTTATCTTATTTGCTTTGTCAAGCTCATAATCACAGGATGAGAGAGAGGAATGTTGAAATGGATATTGAAATGATCGTTATGAAGCTTGTGGTCAACAGCGGAAATGCCAGAAGCACAGCAATTGAAGCCTTACGTGCAGCAAGGGAAGGCAATTTTGAACATGCAGATGAGTTAATGAATGAAGCAGATCAGATGATTCTCCAGTCCCATGAGATACAGACGGAAATGATTCAGAATGAATTGAACGGCAAAAAAGTAGAGGTTGGCCTTTTGATGGTCCATGCCCAGGATCATCTGATGAATGCGATGACGGTTATGGACCTCAGCAAGGAAATGATTGAAATTTTAAAAAAACAAAAATAAAGGATGGAAAGGAAGTTTGTTTATGAGAAATATTGTATTATTCTGTGCGGCAGGCATGTCAACCAGCCTTCTGGTAAACAAGATGAAAGAGGCAGCGGCAAAAGAAAATTATGAGTGTCAGATCCATGCGTATGCTTTGGCAAGTACAAGAGAAAAGGGGGCAGATGCGGATATCATTCTTTTGGGCCCCCAGGTTCGGTTCAGCAAGGCAAAGGTAGAGAAGGACTGCCCGGGAAAGATCATTGAATGCATTGATATGCAGGCTTACGGAACCATGAACGGAGCAAAGGTGATTGCCCAGGTCAAGAAGGCACTGGGAGATTGAGCGTTAGATGCAGACCGTTTTGTTGAAGGCAGGCAGCTTTGTTTTGATCATCCTTGCCGGTTATATCCTTAAGAAAGCGGGCCTGTTTCAGCCTGGAGAGAACAGGACGATCATGAAGCTGATACTCAATGTGACACTTCCGGCAGCCGTAATCACCAGCTTTGCCAATTACGAAAGGGATATGGCTCTGCTTTCTGTTTTCTTCCTCGGATTCATTCTGAATGTCCTTATGGCAGCGGTCGGTTATCTGGCTGCCGGAAAACAGGATAGGGCGGGGAAAGCATTTAACATGATCAATTATTCCGGCTACAACATTGGAACATTTGCCATGCCTTATTTGCAGAGCTTTCTGGGGAATATGGGCACGGTCGTTGCATGCCTGTTTGATTCCGGAAATGCGGTTATGTGCACGGGGGTCACGTTTGCAGTTGCCTCTTCCGTTGCGGGAGAAAAGAACGGACAGGGAATGGCGGGCTTTATGAAGAAGCTGTTTCATTCTGTTCCGTTTGTTACATACCTTTTCATGATCCTCTTTTATGTTGCAGATTTCCGTTTCCCGGCCCCGGTTTATACGGTGACCAGTGCCTTTGCCGGCGGAAATGCCTTTCTGGCCATGTTCATGATAGGGGGAGCATTGGAATTTAGCAGGGACAGGAAAAAATTAAGGTCCGTCATGAAAGTTCTGGCGGTCCGGTATGGGACCGCAGTGTGTCTGGCGGCTGCATTCCGTTATTTTCTGCCATTTTCCCCGGAAATAAAAAGGATCCTGATGATCATTGTATTTGCTCCCATTACGTCAATGGGGGTGATCAATACGGAACGGTTAAATGGCGATATGGAACGGGCAGGAATGATCAACTCCATGTCCATACTCATAAGCCTTGCGGTTATGACAGGTCTTGTGAGCTTTTGGAAACTTGGAGTTTAGAATAAAATTGGAAAAGCGGGTTTTAAAGATCCCGTGCAGATATGAGGAAAAAATGGACTTGGCGTACATTACAGTAAATAAAATTATCGAAATGTTTCTTATCCTGATGATAGGGGCAGCTGCTTTAAAAGCAGGGTTTGCTGACAGCGAAACAAGCAAAAAACTGTCCGCGATTCTGCTGAATGTAATTTCACCGTGTGTGATCATTATGTCCTATCAGATTGATTTTGACAAAGGTCTGATAATAGGACTGGCAGTTACGGCAGGATTATCCGCAGCCAGCTTTTTACTGGCGATCCTGCTTTCCAGGCTTGTGATCAGATCCAAGGGGAATCCGGATATGGCAGTCGAACGGATGTCCATCGTCTATTCCAACTGCGGCTTTATCGGTGTTCCCCTTATCAACGGATTGTTGGGAGCAAAAGGCGTGTTCTTCATGACCGCATATATTACCGTATTCAACATTCTGATCTGGTCCCATGGGATCATGCTCATGAGTGGAAAGGCCGGCAGTCTGATGGATACTGTGAAAAATTTTTTGCATCCATCAACATTTGCGATCGGAGCAGGGATCTTTTTTTTTGTCATTGGATTGCATTTACCGGAAGTAGTGGGAAATTCCCTGTCCATGATCGGTGCTATGAACACGCCGGTCGCAATGCTGATCTCCGGAATGAATCTGGCGGAAAGCGAACTGCTTTCCTGTCTCAAAAATCCCAGAACTTATATGATCAGCTTTGTTAAGCTGGTGGTGATTCCGCTCCTTACATTACTGCTGCTTGCGGCAGCCAGGGCGGACCGTACCATTGCGGTTACAATTTTAACGGCTGCGGCCTGTCCCAGCGGAGCTATGGGAACCATGTTCGCCCTGCAGTATAATAAGGACAGTGGATACGCTTCAAAATTATTGGCAGTTACAACGGCCTTATCATTGTTTACAATCCCTGCCGTCATGCTGGCCGGCAGTGCGGTTTTATAAATAGCAGAAAGGAAGAGGAGAAATGATAATTATCAATACACCATTAAAAGCAGATGTCTTTCAGAAAATCGCGGAAGAAGAGGGGCTTGTTTTCATGAAAAAAGCCGGCATGAAGCTGGAATTTGACAATCCGGCAGGAAATGACGAAGAAATGGCGGCGGCACTCAAGAAAAAATGCAAAGGGAACAGGGAACTTTCGGCCATATATTTTCAGGTAAATGCCGGGTAAAACAGGATTGTGTTTTTTATCAAAAAGTGTTAATATAATGTCATAAGATGTATGATACAAACAAATGAGAGAGTTCAGAAAGGAGAAACATGAATAAGAATTCAATCACCCCTTTGTACCAACAGCTGGCAGATGACATTAAGAAACAGATCATGGAAGGAAAGCTGCAGGAAAATGATAAGCTGATGACAGAGCTGGAATTCAGCCAGGCTTATGATGTCAGCAGGATCACCGTAAGAAAGGCGATCGAGATCCTTGCAGATGAGGGGTATGTGACAAAGCATCAGGGCATTGGAACCTTTGTAGCAGCGAAAAAGCTGAACCGTGTCATGAATAAGCTTTTAAGCTTTACGGAGATGTGTGAAAACGATGGGAAGACTGCATCCACAGAACTGGTTTCCCTGGAATGGACGACTGCTTCTGTTTCCATAAGCCAGTATCTCCATGTAAATGAGAATGATCGCATTTTTAAAATTGTCAGGATCCGCAAGAGCGATAAGGAACCGGTCATGCTGGAAGAAAATTATTTCCCGTCCAAATATTCCTATCTGATGGGAGAGGATTTGACAAGCTCTGTTTACGGGATCCTGCGCAGGCATGGCACCGTTCCGACTCATGCGGTAAAGACTGTGGAAATATGCTTTGCAACAAAAGAAGAAGCGGAGCATCTGCACGTAAAGGAAGGGAAGGCCCTGCTTTTGCATAAGGACCAGGTGATGGATGAGGCTGGAGAGGTCATCCATTACTGTAAATTAATTATCAATCCGGAGCGGTATAAGCTGACAATCCTGACATAATCGAAAAAAGTAAATATTAATAAAAGAAATTGATTCCTTAAATGACGAAGAATTTTAGAAAGTAAAACTTTATTTTCTTAAATTTTCGTCATTTTTACTATGTAAAAAAAGAATAAATTTAAGTTTAAGGATAAAACATACAATAAAATAAAAAAAGCTATTGCAAAATATAACACATCATAATATAATGTATCTAAGTTGTAATAAGATGTATGCATACAACATCATACATAGACGTGACAACTATTTTATGGATACTAGAAAGGAGAGAGTAAATTATGAAAAGAAGTTTAAAAAAAGTAATGTATGCAGGGTTATCCTGTATCATGGCAATGTTCATGACTGCCTGCAGCGGAAATACCTCTGGTTCCTCGTCCCCTTCCTCAGCTCCGGCTGAATCTTCACAGGCGGCTTCCGGAGATACGGCTGCAGCCGCGTCTTCCGGGGACAAGAAGATTATTAAGCTGTTCCACAGATTTCCTGATGATCCATGTAACTCATTCATAGAGAAAAAAGCAGCAGAATATGAAGCGGCTCATCCGGATATCGATATTGAGATCACCAGTGCCCAGAACCAGCCGTATAAAGAAAAGATTAAAGTCGTTGTGGGTTCCGAGGAATGTCCGGATATTTTCTTCAGCTGGGGCGGCGAGTTTTCCGAACGGTTTATCCGCGAAAATCTGATTCTGGATCTGACGCCTTATATGGAAAAAGATGCGGCATGGAAGGATTCTCTTCTGCCCACCCAGATGGTGGAGTATACAACCGGCGACGGAATGATTTACGGAGTCCCGTTCCGCCTGGATGGCAAGCTTTTCTTCTATAATAAGGATATATTTGAGAAAGAAGGCATTGAAATCCCGAAGACATGGGACGAGTTTATAGCCGTATGTGAAAAACTGAAAGCAGACGGGATCACTCCCATTGCGGAAGGAAACCAGGATCAGTGGCCGGCCTGCCATTATGTTGGCACATTAAATCAGATGCTTGTCGCAGATGATGTCAGGGCAAAGGATTATGATCCCAAAACAGGTGAATTCATTGATCCGGGATATGAGAAAGCCCTTGAGTACTATCAGCAGTTGGTACCGTACATGAATGCCGGTGTTAATGGACAGACTCATGATATGGCAAGGCTTGGATTTACACAGGGGCAGACCGCCATGTTGTATGCGGAGCTTGTTGAAATTACAAATGTGAAACAGGAAAATGCGGATTTAAACTGGGGAATGTTCAACTTCCCGGTGGTAGAAGGCGCCGGCAATCCGGATCTTCTGACCGGTTCACCGGAAGGATTCGTTATTTCTTCCAAAACAAAGTATCCGGAAGAGTGTGTTGAATTCTTAAAATGGTTCCTTGGACCGGAAGTGGGTGCAGCACAGGCCGAAGAGGTCGGCTGGTTCAATGCCTCCAAGGGCGTTGATGCGAATCTGAAGGACCAGTCCCTGATCGATGCATATCAGGCAATTTCATCGGCAAAGGAAATGGGACCATGGTTTGACAGCTCCCTGTATTCAACCGTATGCGATACGTACCTGACCGCGATTTCTGATATAACAAACGGAGATGTGACTCCGGCGGAAGCCATGCAGAAGGTGAAAGCAGCGGCAAAAGAAGCACAGTCACTGGTCCAGTAATTTTATAGACGGATATCAGCTTAACAGGGAGCGTGCCACGCTCCCTGTTAATGAAAAAAGGATGGGATTCAGATGAAAAAAAAGAAATTTGCACCATATTTGTATCTATTGCCGGGACTCATTATGGTGCTCGGTTTTGTATACATTCCTATCATCGTTAACTGCATATACAGCTTTTTCCGGTTATCTTCCTACTCTTCCGGCATGAAATTCGTAGGACTCGATAATTTCAGGCGTTTATTTACCAATGAAGTATTTCCGGTCATGATGCGCAACAATGTGTATTATTGTGTGATCTCTCTGGTCGTCCAGGTTGGATTCGGAACGGTCCTTGCCCTTTTACTGGAAAGTAAGCTTACCGGAAAGGCCAGAGGATTTTATCGGAACGTCTATTTTATTCCATCGCTGATTTCGCTGACAGCGGTAGGGCTGATGTTTAACTTTATTTATTCGCCGCAGGTGGGGCTTTTAAATACTTTTTTAAAAAATGCAGGACTTTCCGGTCTTCAGCAGACCTGGCTGGGGGATAAAAGACTGGCTATATTCTGTATTATAGCCATGAGCCAGTGGCAGTTTACCGGTTATATCACACTGCTTATGGTGGTGGCCTTTCAAAATGTGCCGGTTGATTATCTGGAAGCAGCCGTCATTGATGGGGCGGGACCCTTAAAAAGGGCTTTAAGCATATCGCTTCCGCTTGCCAAAGAGCAGCTTCTGGTATGTTCCATCATAACCATCATCGGAGCATTTAAATTATTTACCGAGGTTTATTCAACGACCAGCGGAGGTCCGGGCAATAATTCCCAGGTTCTTGGCCTGTTTCTTTATCAGAACGCATTCCTGCATGATGATATGGGCATGGCAGCCACGACAGGGGTATTGATATTTGCCATAACCGTGACCGCGTCCATCATACAGTTAAAGGTCTCAAGGTCCGGCGAGGTTTAAAGGAGGAATGCAGAATGAAACATTCTAAGAACTCAAACGTTTTTTTATGGAAGATATTGCTGCATAGTTTCCTGATTTTTCTGGTATGCATCATTCTTTTTCCGGTGATGTGGCTCATACTGAACTCATTAAAAACGAATCAGGAAATGTTTTTGAATTCCCTGGCTCTTCCGAAAAAATGGATGTTTACAAACTATATGACGGCATGGAACAAGGGACTTTTCAGCTACTTTCAGAATTCCATCCTGGTCAGTGCAGTTTCCCTGTTTTTCATTCTGCTCATCAGTTCCTTTCTGGCCTATGGACTGACCAGGTTTCAGCTTCCGGGCAGCAATTTTATCTTTATTCTGGTACTGGGAGGCATGGCCTTATCCGAGCAGGTCGCTTTGGTCCCTCTCTATAAGATCCTGCAGTCATTTAAGCTTTATAATACCCAGTGGGCCATTATTCTGCCGTATGTGGCTTTCCGGATTCCATTTACCATGTTCCTGCTCCGGTCTTATTTTATCTCGATCCCAAGGGAATTGGAGGAAGCGGCCATCGTGGACGGCTGCAACAGCCTGCAGCGCTTTTTCCTGATCATCGTTCCCATCAGCAAGCCGGTTCTGGCTTCCTGCGCAATTGTAAATTTAAATTTTGTATGGAACGAATTCCTGTTTGCCAATGTATTCCTGGAAAGCAAATCCATCATGACCATTCCGCTGGGACTCATGGCATTTCAGGGGGATTTGAAGTCGGATTATGTAGTTATGCTGGCCGGCATACTGATTGCCTCTGTTCCCATGGTGCTTTTGTTCCTGTGTATGCAGAAACAGTTTGTACGGGGACTCACACAAGGGGCCATAAAGGGCTGAAATTATGGGAAAATAACGAAAAAGGAGTGAGGAACTATGATCAGAGTGTTGGGTTTGGGAGATAACGTGGTGGACAAATACATGCATATCCTGACCATGTATCCGGGAGGGAATGCTTTAAACTTTGCAGTCTATGCGAAAATGTTCGGGTATGAATCGGCATATTTGGGTAATTTCGGGGATGACAAAGAGGCAGAGCATGTATATGAGACCATTTCATCGCTGGGGCTTGATGTTTCCAGATGCCGCTTCCTGAAAGGGGAAAACGGCGCCGCCAAAGTAAAGATCGTGGATGGAGACAGAGTATTTCTTGGAAGCAACAAAGGAGGGATATCCAATCAGCATCCTCTGGAACTGACCAATATGGATAAGAATTATATATCCGGCTATGACATCGTACATACCAGCATCTTCAGCCATATCGAGACCCAGCTTCCCCTGATCCGGGAAGCAGCCTCTTTTGTTTCCATGGATTTTTCAAATTATGCTTCTTCCGAATACTTAAAGGAGAATTGTCCTTACATTGACTGTGCCTGTATATCCTGTGGGGAGGATATGCCTGAGGCAGAGATACGAAATCAGATAGAAGCCATCCTTTCTTATGGCTGCAGGCATATTGTCATAGCAACCAGGGGGGCAAAGGGGGCATTTGTTTCTGTCGGCGGAAACGTTTATAAACAGTCGCCGTGCCTGGTGGCAGCAAGAGACACCATGGGTGCCGGGGATTCCTTTATCACCTGTTTTTTGGTCAGCTATGTGGATGGAATAAAATATGCAGTTGATTTCCCCGAAAATTCCAGGGAATTTGGCATTACCACGGCAGAAGAATATAAAGACCTGACCGTGAGGACAAGTCTTTATAAGGCAGCTGTTTATTCTTCCCGGAACTGCCAGAAGGATGGTTCCTTTGGATTCGGAAAAGAATTTTAAATGTTCATGATTTTGAGGAGAACGTGCAATACACTGGAATGGTAAATTTGAATATCCGTATTGATGATGAAATAAAAAAACAGAGTGAAATGATATTTGCAGAGCTTGGTATGAATACAAGCACAGCAATCAATATTTTTTTAAAACAGGTGATTCGTTCGAATGGAATTCCGTTTGCCTTGCAGGCAGGTCCATTTTATTCAGTTGAAAATGAGTCACATTTAATAGCTGCGAGAGAGCGGATGGAAAAAGGCGGAGGAAAGGTTCATGATATCATAGAGGCAGATGAATGATAAAGGTATGCTTTTCTAGTACGAATCCGAACAGTGATATGAAAAAGAATGGGATAGCGATCACCACAGAGGAGAATAATGAGAGGGTGAGAATATCCTGATAGACAGGCACGCCGCGTGCTTACTTTATGGGTAAGCGTCGCGGCGTATTTATTTTATTTAAGAAAATCAGTATTTACAACTGTCTTGTCATATGTAAATGCATGTGCTATAATTTGCAGTATCCTGTGTAAGGAGGACGATAAAATGGAGGATATAAATAAAAAGATAGAAAAACTAAAAAAAGAAAAGGATGCAGTCATTTTAGCTCATTATTATACCGATGACCGGATCCAGGCTCTTGCGGATTATGTTGGGGACTCCTACTACTTAAGTAAAATAGCGACGGAGGTTCCTCAAAATGTCATTATATTCTGCGGAGTTTCCTTTATGGGTGAGAGTGCGAAGATACTGAATCCGGAAAAGACCGTGATCATGGCTGACAGTTATGCGGATTGTCCCATGGCCCATATGGCGGATGAAGACAAGATCATGGAGGTAAGGGAAAAATATCCGGCTGCTGCTGTTGTGTGCTATATCAATTCTACCGCTGAGATCAAGGCCGCGTCCGATGTATGTGTGACATCATCCAATGCAGTAAAGATAGTGAAAGCTTTGCCCAATCATGATATTTATTTTATTCCGGATGGGAATCTGGGAAGATATGTCGCAAATATGGTCCCCGAAAAGAATATTATTCTGAGTAACGGTTTTTGCCATGTTCACACCAGTATTAAGCGTTCAGAGGTAGAAAAAGCAAAAAGGCTTCATCCGGAGGCTCTGGTTCTGGCTCATCCGGAATGCACCTTCGATGTTCTTGAAATAGCGGATTATGTCGGAAGCACCTCCGGAATCATTGATTTTGCTGCCAAAAGTGACGGAAAGGTATTTATCATCTGCACGGAAATGGGTATCTTATATGAGCTGCAATTAAAAAATCCGGATAAAAAATTCTATTCTGTCGGGCATCGTCAGTTTTGCCCGAATATGAAGCGGATTACCCCTCAAAAGGTATTGGAGCAATTGGAAAACTTAAATAATACTGTGGAACTCAATGAAGACTTATATAGGAAAGCAAACAGAGCCTTGGACCGGATGCTTGCTTTGGCAGAATAAGAGGTGGTCAGAATGAAGACTGATATTGTTATTGTTGGAACCGGAGTCGCCGGATTATACTGCGCGCTTCATTTGCCTGAGGATAAAACGGTCCGGCTTATTACGAAAAGCTCCGTGGAAATGAGTGATTCTTTTCTGGCTCAGGGAGGGATCTGTGTCTTAAAGAATGAAGAGGATTATAACAGCTTCTTTGAAGATACCATGAGGGCCGGACATTATGAGAATAACCGGGCATCCGTCCGGCAGATGATACAGAAATCACCGGAGATTATTAAAGATTTGATCTCACTGGGGGTAGAATTTGAAACAAAGGACGGAAAATTACGTTACACCAAAGAAGGCGCTCATTCCTTTGCGAGAATCGTATATCACAAAGACTTAACAGGGCAGGAGATCACGAGTAAGCTGCTTAAGCAGGTAAAAAGGAAAAAGAACATTACGGTCATGGAGTATACGGAAATGATTGACCTGATCTGCAGTCAAAACCGCTGTGGCGGAGTCATTATCCGGTCAGGGGATGGGGGGATTGCGAGGCTGGATGCTGACTATACGGTACTCGCTACCGGCGGAATAGGCGGCTTATTTAAGAATTCTACCAATTATCCTCACCTGACCGGGGATTCCCTGGCATTGGCGGCCCGGTATGCAATTCCTGTTCAGAATATCAATTATATCCAGATTCATCCGACTACGCTTTATTCTTCAAAGCCCGGAAGGCGGTTCCTGATTTCAGAATCTGTGAGGGGGGAGGGTGCTTATCTTCTTAATGCGGAAAAGGAGCGCTTCGTTGACGAACTGCTGCCAAGAGATGTTCTGACGCAGAAAATCCTTCAGCAGATGAAGGAGGAGGGGAGCAGCCATGTATGGCTTTCCGCCGTACATTTAGGCAGTGACAGGATAAGAAAACGATTTCCGAATATCTATGAACGCTGTCTGGAAGAAGGGATCGATATGACCAGGGAATGCATTCCCGTTACGCCGGCCCAGCACTATTTCATGGGAGGCATTGCGGTAGATTTACAAAGTAAAACCTCCATGGAGCATCTGTATGCGGTAGGGGAAACAAGCTGCAACGGAGTGCACGGTGCAAACCGCCTGGCCAGCAATTCCCTGCTGGAAAGTCTGGTATTTGCGAAGGAAGCGGCAGCGCATATTACGGCCACTTATGAAAAGAACGAATGGATACCGTCCATGATCAATTTATCCGGGTATGAGAATTATGAGCAGATACAAAAGAAGAACAGAGAAACCGTATTAAAGGAAATAGAAAGGACTGACCGGAATGAACAACCAAATAACCTTCAGTTTAAATGTGGATGATTTATTATTGCAGGCATTGCGGGAAGATATAACCAGTGAAGATGTCACGACCAATGCCATACTTCACGATAAGAAAACCGGGCGTGTGGAACTTTTATGTAAGCAGGATGGAGTGATAGCAGGGCTGGACATATTTTACCGTGTGTTCCTTCTCCTGGACCCGTCTGCCACCATGCAGGCTTATGCTTCGGATGGGGATCAGGTTTCAAAAGGAGAACTTCTTGCAGAGCTTACGGCAGATGCGAGGGCGCTGTTATCCGGAGAGAGAACCGCATTAAATTATCTGCAGAGAATGAGCGGAATCGCTACTTATACCCACAGGATTTCTGACAGACTCAAAGGCAGCAAGACGAAATTGCTGGATACCCGGAAAACCACTCCGAATATGAGGATTTTTGAAAAATATGCAGTAAAAGCAGGCGGGGGATATAATCACCGCTATAACCTTTCCGATGGAATTCTTCTAAAGGATAATCATATCGCGGCAGCAGGAGGAGTGAAAAATGCGGTCCGGTCAGCCAGAGAATATGCTCCTTTCGTCCGTAAAATTGAGGTTGAGGTGGAAAATCTGGAAATGGTAAAAGAAGCTCTGGAAGCAGGTGCCGATATCATCATGCTGGATAATATGGACGCCGCAAACATGCGCCGGGCGGTAGAACTGATCGGGAATAAAGCGGAGACAGAATGCTCAGGCAATGTAACGGAGGAACGGATTGCAGAGCTGATGGAAATCGGGGTGGATTATATTTCCTGCGGGGCATTGACCCACTCCGCGCCGATTCTCGACTTATCCTTAAAAAATCTAAATATCATTGGTTAATAAACTTTCAAAATAGAACTTTATTTTCTTGATTTTTCGTCATTTTTACTATGCAAAAATAATTTAAGGATAAAACTTACAATAAAATAAAAAAACTGGAAATCATTTTTTCCTCTGTAAAGCCGGAGCAATTGGCTGCCTGAATCATCAAAGTGGCTTAATTATTGTATAATGTGATAAGCTATTCCGATAATATATATGTCAGCTTTTTTAAATCTGGCATTTGGCCAATAGGAGAATATGGAGGAAAAAATGAAAAAAAATCATAATTCAGTAAGAACGATAACAGAATATGCAATAGAAGAATACTGCAAATGGCTGTACTGCCAGGAAAAGAGCCAGGTGACCATTCAAAAATACCGGTATTATCTGGAACAATTCAGACTGTATCTTGAAGGAAAGAGCATAAGCAAAGAGTCGGTAATTTTATGGAAAGCCGCGCTGCGCAAAAAGTTTTCACCGGTAACGGCGAATGGTGCATTAGCTGCAGTCAATGGATTTTTTAAGTACAATGGCTGGCTGGATTGCACGGTAAAATTTTTTAAGATCAGCTGCAATGTGTTTTGTGCGGAGCAAAAGGAGCTCTCCAAGGAAGAGTATAAAATGCTGGTCAGAGCGGCAAAAGAAAACAAAAATGAACGCCTGGTATTGATCTTACAGACGATCTGCTCCAGCGGAATCCGCGTTTCCGAGCTGCCGTTTATTACTGTTGAAGCGGTAAGGAATGGTATGGCAGAAGTTGAATGCAAGGGAAGGATCCGTTCTGTTTTTCTGACCGGTCAATTATGTGATTTATTGAAAAAATACGCAAAGGAACGGAATATTATGTCCGGTATGATATTTGTAACCCGGAACGGTAAGGCGCTTGACAGAAGCAATATCTGGCGCGAGATGAAAGCACTGGGCGGTTTGGCCGGGGTTGCAGAAGAAAAGATCTTTCCTCATAACCTTCGACATTTGTTTGCCAGAACGTTCTACATGATGGAGAAGGATCTATCGAGGCTTGCAGATATATTGGGACACAGTGATGTGAATACTACCCGTATTTATACCAGAGAAAGCGGACATGCGCATTTAAAAATATTAGAGAAATTAGATTTATTAGTCATACATTACAACGGAATACCTCTTTTGTTGTAAAAACATGTCGAATCTATTTCATAATATACTACATATTTTTTATAAAGTCTACATTTTTTTGAAAAAAAAGTTTTAAATATACAAATTTATTATTTTTGGATATTGCAAGCAGGCCGGATTTGTGAAAAATCTTCCGGCCTATTTGTAATGTCCTTCTTTTTTTCTGGGAAGGACATTTCTCTGTTAAATTTTAATGTTTTTACAACAAAAGAGGTATTCTGTTGTAACCAGTTGTAAAAAGGTTCTTTTAACAGGCAGAACAGCCATATGAAATGAAAGGCATGAGGGGAGAAAATGAATGGAATTTTGGGAAATGCCGTATTAACCGGCATGAGTGGCTTGGTTGGTTATTTTATACCGGATTTATCGCATTCTTTTGCC
>NZ_LT732526.1:3067557-3106587 GCF_900155545.1 Clostridium sp. Marseille-P2415 | reverse complement strand
TATTGAAAAAATACGCAAAGGAACGGAATATTATGTCCGGTATGATATTTGTAACCCGGAACGGTAAGGCGCTTGACAGAAGCAATATCTGGCGCGAGATGAAAGCACTGGGCGGTTTGGCCGGGGTTGCAGAAGAAAAGATCTTTCCTCATAACCTTCGACATTTGTTTGCCAGAACGTTCTACATGATGGAGAAGGATCTATCGAGGCTTGCAGATATATTGGGACACAGTGATGTGAATACTACCCGTATTTATACCAGAGAAAGCGGACATGCGCATTTAAAAATATTAGAGAAATTAGATTTATTAGTCATACATTACAACGGAATACCTCTTTTGTTGTAAAAACATGTCGAATCTATTTCATAATATACTACATATTTTTTATAAAGTCTACATTTTTTTGAAAAAAAAGTTTTAAATATACAAATTTATTATTTTTGGATATTGCAAGCAGGCCGGNGATCTGTGTCTTAAAGAATGAAGAGGATTATAACAGCTTCTTTGAAGATACCATGAGGGCCGGACATTATGAGAATAACCGGGCATCCGTCCGGCAGATGATACAGAAATCACCGGAGATTATTAAAGATTTGATCTCACTGGGGGTAGAATTTGAAACAAAGGACGGAAAATTACGTTACACCAAAGAAGGCGCTCATTCCTTTGCGAGAATCGTATATCACAAAGACTTAACAGGGCAGGAGATCACGAGTAAGCTGCTTAAGCAGGTAAAAAGGAAAAAGAACATTACGGTCATGGAGTATACGGAAATGATTGACCTGATCTGCAGTCAAAACCGCTGTGGCGGAGTCATTATCCGGTCAGGGGATGGGGGGATTGCGAGGCTGGATGCTGACTATACGGTACTCGCTACCGGCGGAATAGGCGGCTTATTTAAGAATTCTACCAATTATCCTCACCTGACCGGGGATTCCCTGGCATTGGCGGCCCGGTATGCAATTCCTGTTCAGAATATCAATTATATCCAGATTCATCCGACTACGCTTTATTCTTCAAAGCCCGGAAGGCGGTTCCTGATTTCAGAATCTGTGAGGGGGGAGGGTGCTTATCTTCTTAATGCGGAAAAGGAGCGCTTCGTTGACGAACTGCTGCCAAGAGATGTTCTGACGCAGAAAATCCTTCAGCAGATGAAGGAGGAGGGGAGCAGCCATGTATGGCTTTCCGCCGTACATTTAGGCAGTGACAGGATAAGAAAACGATTTCCGAATATCTATGAACGCTGTCTGGAAGAAGGGATCGATATGACCAGGGAATGCATTCCCGTTACGCCGGCCCAGCACTATTTCATGGGAGGCATTGCGGTAGATTTACAAAGTAAAACCTCCATGGAGCATCTGTATGCGGTAGGGGAAACAAGCTGCAACGGAGTGCACGGTGCAAACCGCCTGGCCAGCAATTCCCTGCTGGAAAGTCTGGTATTTGCGAAGGAAGCGGCAGCGCATATTACGGCCACTTATGAAAAGAACGAATGGATACCGTCCATGATCAATTTATCCGGGTATGAGAATTATGAGCAGATACAAAAGAAGAACAGAGAAACCGTATTAAAGGAAATAGAAAGGACTGACCGGAATGAACAACCAAATAACCTTCAGTTTAAATGTGGATGATTTATTATTGCAGGCATTGCGGGAAGATATAACCAGTGAAGATGTCACGACCAATGCCATACTTCACGATAAGAAAACCGGGCGTGTGGAACTTTTATGTAAGCAGGATGGAGTGATAGCAGGGCTGGACATATTTTACCGTGTGTTCCTTCTCCTGGACCCGTCTGCCACCATGCAGGCTTATGCTTCGGATGGGGATCAGGTTTCAAAAGGAGAACTTCTTGCAGAGCTTACGGCAGATGCGAGGGCGCTGTTATCCGGAGAGAGAACCGCATTAAATTATCTGCAGAGAATGAGCGGAATCGCTACTTATACCCACAGGATTTCTGACAGACTCAAAGGCAGCAAGACGAAATTGCTGGATACCCGGAAAACCACTCCGAATATGAGGATTTTTGAAAAATATGCAGTAAAAGCAGGCGGGGGATATAATCACCGCTATAACCTTTCCGATGGAATTCTTCTAAAGGATAATCATATCGCGGCAGCAGGAGGAGTGAAAAATGCGGTCCGGTCAGCCAGAGAATATGCTCCTTTCGTCCGTAAAATTGAGGTTGAGGTGGAAAATCTGGAAATGGTAAAAGAAGCTCTGGAAGCAGGTGCCGATATCATCATGCTGGATAATATGGACGCCGCAAACATGCGCCGGGCGGTAGAACTGATCGGGAATAAAGCGGAGACAGAATGCTCAGGCAATGTAACGGAGGAACGGATTGCAGAGCTGATGGAAATCGGGGTGGATTATATTTCCTGCGGGGCATTGACCCACTCCGCGCCGATTCTCGACTTATCCTTAAAAAATCTAAATATCATTGGTTAATAAACTTTCAAAATAGAACTTTATTTTCTTGATTTTTCGTCATTTTTACTATGCAAAAATAATTTAAGGATAAAACTTACAATAAAATAAAAAAACTGGAAATCATTTTTTCCTCTGTAAAGCCGGAGCAATTGGCTGCCTGAATCATCAAAGTGGCTTAATTATTGTATAATGTGATAAGCTATTCCGATAATATATATGTCAGCTTTTTTAAATCTGGCATTTGGCCAATAGGAGAATATGGAGGAAAAAATGAAAAAAAATCATAATTCAGTAAGAACGATAACAGAATATGCAATAGAAGAATACTGCAAATGGCTGTACTGCCAGGAAAAGAGCCAGGTGACCATTCAAAAATACCGGTATTATCTGGAACAATTCAGACTGTATCTTGAAGGAAAGAGCATAAGCAAAGAGTCGGTAATTTTATGGAAAGCCGCGCTGCGCAAAAAGTTTTCACCGGTAACGGCGAATGGTGCATTAGCTGCAGTCAATGGATTTTTTAAGTACAATGGCTGGCTGGATTGCACGGTAAAATTTTTTAAGATCAGCTGCAATGTGTTTTGTGCGGAGCAAAAGGAGCTCTCCAAGGAAGAGTATAAAATGCTGGTCAGAGCGGCAAAAGAAAACAAAAATGAACGCCTGGTATTGATCTTACAGACGATCTGCTCCAGCGGAATCCGCGTTTCCGAGCTGCCGTTTATTACTGTTGAAGCGGTAAGGAATGGTATGGCAGAAGTTGAATGCAAGGGAAGGATCCGTTCTGTTTTTCTGACCGGTCAATTATGTGATTTATTGAAAAAATACGCAAAGGAACGGAATATTATGTCCGGTATGATATTTGTAACCCGGAACGGTAAGGCGCTTGACAGAAGCAATATCTGGCGCGAGATGAAAGCACTGGGCGGTTTGGCCGGGGTTGCAGAAGAAAAGATCTTTCCTCATAACCTTCGACATTTGTTTGCCAGAACGTTCTACATGATGGAGAAGGATCTATCGAGGCTTGCAGATATATTGGGACACAGTGATGTGAATACTACCCGTATTTATACCAGAGAAAGCGGACATGCGCATTTAAAAATATTAGAGAAATTAGATTTATTAGTCATACATTACAACGGAATACCTCTTTTGTTGTAAAAACATGTCGAATCTATTTCATAATATACTACATATTTTTTATAAAGTCTACATTTTTTTGAAAAAAAAGTTTTAAATATACAAATTTATTATTTTTGGATATTGCAAGCAGGCCGGATTTGTGAAAAATCTTCCGGCCTATTTGTAATGTCCTTCTTTTTTTCTGGGAAGGACATTTCTCTGTTAAATTTTAATGTTTTTACAACAAAAGAGGTATTCTGTTGTAACCAGTTGTAAAAAGGTTCTTTTAACAGGCAGAACAGCCATATGAAATGAAAGGCATGAGGGGAGAAAATGAATGGAATTTTGGGAAATGCCGTATTAACCGGCATGAGTGGCTTGGTTGGTTATTTTATACCGGATTTATCGCATTCTTTTGCCAGATATAAAAGTAACCGGAAAGGATACCCGATGCCGCGGAGAAGGCCAAATTTTCGCTGGAGAGGCTTAAGCATGCTTTTTACTGCAGGCATCACGGGAATGTCAGGCTTTTTACTGCCGTTTGACCGGGCTCTGTTTGTGATGATCATTAGCAACATTGCAGTTTTTGGCATCTGTGTGGATGCGTTTATAAGGATCATTGCCAATGAAATGCTGTGGGTAATATTGGCGGCGGGCCTTTGCTACCGGATCTATCTCGGAGGCCCTAGAGCGCTTTGGGGCTCGGCCGGGGCTTTGCTTATTGTTATCGCTGTTTTCGGCATGACAATTTTATTTACCTTTGTCAGGAAGGGGACACCCGGAGTCGGAATGGGAGACATTAAGCTAGCGATGATTATTGCCATAACGGTTGGCTGGCCTGGAGTTTTTTACTTTCTGACCGGCATGGCCGGAGCCATTGGAATTTACTGCCTGGCCGGCATGAAATGCGGTTTTCTGGCCCGTGACAGTACCTTCCCGATGTGCGGACACATTATGGCAGGCTTTCTGATCGCATTGATTCTTTAAAATGAGGAAAATATGAGAAGTTTAAAATCTGAAAAGGGGCAGGCTATGGTTGAATCTGCAGTTCTGTTTGCAGCAGTTGTAATAGTAGCCGCAATCGCCTTTGGAAACATGTCAGGGGCTGTGGTCAAGGTCTATGATCTGATCCGGACCGTTCTGATACCTGCGTTTCCGTAATGTTTGGAGTAACCAGCCGGTTTGATTGTAAACGTATAAAAACTTTAAGATGAAACATGGAATCCGGCATAGTGAAGCTTTATGCTGATTCTAAATATACAGAAGAAGGTGAGGTGAAAGATATGAAGAAGCTTTGGAATAAATTTGTTTCTGAGGAAAGCGGACAGGGAATGGTTGAATATGGATTGATTCTCGCACTGATCGCTGTTGTGGTTATTGCCGTATTACAGGCACTTGGCGGTAAGGTTCAGGGTACATTTGAAAGCATTAATAGTGCAATGCCAGGTAAATAAGTAATAAAAGAAATCAAACCGGCTGTTGCTTATAGAAAGACGAGGCGAATGTTCAGAAAACATCTGCGAGCCTCGTCTTGAATTGTAAAATTTACAAGGTATGGATCAAATAATATCGGAGGATAAATCTGATTTTTTATATAAATTTTGTGGCATAAGCCAAAATACAAGGGAGGAGTTTAAGGTGAAGAAAATTCGTTTGATCGCATTGGCAGTTGCATTCCTCGTGTTCATAGCCGGATACCGGGTACTTGCAGTGAGAGAAAGCAATCAGTCCAAAACGTCGGGTGCAGGCCAGAAAATCGAAGTAGTCGTTGCGGCACAGGATATCGATCCCTACACAACACTGACCAAGGATATGATAAAGCTGAAAAAGGTACTGGTTGATGGAGAAATGAAGGGTTATTACAGAAAGCCGGAGGAAGTGATCGGAAAGGTATGTGTATCAAATATCTATCGGGAGGAAGTGTTGACAGACCGGAGGCTTGTAGAAGATAAAGCTGAAGTTCTGGGGCTTGCTTCAAGGCTTGAGGAAGGAAATCGGGCGGTGTCCATAGCGGTGGATTTAGAACAGGGGGTTTCCAATAATCTCAGAGTGGGAAACTTTGTAGATGTGATTTTTACAGGAACTTTGGATTCATCAGTATCCGGAAGCGAAGAAAAGATTCCGGCAGGATTGACCATGGAGAGGATTATGGGGCCTCAGAATCCCGCAAATGCCCAGGTTGTGAATGATTCTTTAGGGAATGAATTCTCCGTCATTGCGCTGCAGAATGTTAAGGTCGCAGCACTTGGAAGCTCTTTTTTCTTTGACGGTACAAAGAGCTATAACAATAAGGAATACGAAAGCGTTACATTGGAAGTGACTCCTTCCCAGGCAGCGCAGATCGCCCTTATGAAGAGCGGGGATGGGAAAATACAGCTGGTACTCAGGCCGCAGGAGGACAACGGCGTTGCTAACGACCCCCGTGGATCTGTACTTAAGAATTATGAAGGAAATTAGTTTTCTTCGGGAAAGGGGAATCAGTTTGTGAAAATAAAAATTCTTCTCCTGGGAATACCGGAGAAATGTTCACAGATCAAAACGCAGTTAAAAGACGAAGAGATCACCGTTGTCGGATATGTGGTGGATGAGAATCAGGTGTTAAATGAGATAAACCGGACTTTGCCGGATCTGATCCTTATTACGGATACCTCCCCCATGGCTCTCAGGTCCTGCCAGCAGATTTATCTGCTGCGCCCACGCTCTGTTCCGATCGTGCTGTCTGATCTGGAAGACAGCGAACTGATGTATAAAATTCTGCAGTCCGGAGTCCACTACATCCTGCCTGAAAACATGGAACCCATCAATCTGATTGCGGAATTAAAGGGGATCTACAGCAATGAATCAAACCGCATCCTGGCACTGGAGAATACAGGAGTCAAATCTTCCAAATCAAAGGTGATCATGATTTTCGGCCCGAAGGATGGGGTGGGAAAGACCACTCTGGCTGTAAATACGGCAATTAAGCTGGCTCAGAAAAACAATAAGGTGGTCATCCTGGATTTTGACCTTCAGTCAGGTGACGTAGGAATCCTGCTGGGTATGAATCCGAGAAATACGATCCTGGAACTTATACAGGAACAGAGCAATCCCAATGTGGATACCATAAGACAGTTCTTGTCTCTTCATCTTTCCGGAGTCAACTTCCTGCCCAATCCCCACAGCCCGGAATATGGGGTCTCCATTACTGCCAGGCAGATCGAGAGCATAATAGCGGCATTGAGGGTTTATTATGACTATGTCATTGTTGATACGGTCTCCGGGTTTGATGATACATCGGCATCCTGTATTGACTGTGCATCCGCTATATTATTTGTAACGGGAAAAGATGTACCTGCGCTGCAGAATGCGAAAAAAAGCCTGCAGGTGCTGGCAGAGCTGACGGATAAACAGAAGATCAAACTGATTATTGGAAAAAGTTATGGAAATGAAATTACAAACAACGATGTTTCCCGTGTGCTGGGCATGCCGGTGTGGGGAGCGATTCCCTGCGATGAGAGATCAGCGGTAACAGCAGCAAATCAGGGCCAGCCTCTTGTATTGGTATATCCGAAAAGTAAAATCTGTAAAGAAATTTCCAATATAGCAGAACAGCTTGAAGGGATGAGCGCAGGTTCCAGAATTGTAAAAAGCAGGAAAAAGAAACGGATATCATTCCTTCAAAGAGGAAAGGAGACAGGGTAAGCCATGGAGTGGGTTTCTCGCCTGGGACAGCCAAAGGAAACAGATCATTCCGTTTCAAAGGCATTCAGTGTTCCCAACGCTGAGCCGGGAATCAGAACGGATAAAAATTATGACAAATTAAAGCAGGTGGTTCACCAGGAGGTAATACGGGAATACAATGACCGTTTTTCGGATGGTACCAATGGGAAGTTCATTGATGTTATGGAAATCATCCATCAGGCCATTGCCAGGCAGGAGGAGAGCTTAACCCGTCTGGAGGAATCAAAGCTTGCTCAGGAAATATTTGATGATGTCATGGGACTGGGCCCCTTAGAGCCGCTTTTGCGGGATGATTCCATTTCTGAAATCATGGTGAACAGCGCAAGGCAGATCTACATCGAGCGGGGAGGCAGGCTGGAGCGGACAGCCACCAGCTTCCGGGATGACGCCCATGTGTTAAAGGTGATCAACCGGATCGTTTCCTCTGTGGGCAGGCGCTGTGATGAAGCTACTCCTATGGTGGATGCCCGTCTGGCGGACGGCTCCCGTGTAAATGCCGTTATTCCGCCGATTGCTTTAAAAGGTCCTTCCATCACGATCAGAAAATTTTCTTCCACGCCGCTCCAGATCGGAGACTTAATCGGATACGGCTCCTTATCTTCCCCGATGGCCGCTTTTCTGGAGGCAGCTGTAAAGGGCCGCTGCAATGTGATCGTTTCCGGGGGAACCGGTTCGGGAAAAACCACGCTGCTCAATGTATTATCAGGGTATATTCCCGACAGCGAAAGAATCGTGACCATAGAGGATGCGGCCGAGCTCCAGTTAAAACAGGATCATGTGGTGACCCTGGAGGGGCGGCCGAGCAACATAGAAGGAAAAGGCATTGTTTCAATCCGGGATCTGGTGAAGAATGCATTGAGAATGCGTCCGGACCGGATCATTGTAGGAGAGGTCCGTTCCGGAGAGACTCTGGATATGCTTCAGGCCATGAATACAGGTCATGACGGTTCCCTGACCACGGTGCACGCGAATTCTTCCAGAGATGTTATATCGCGTCTGGAAACAATGGTTTTGATGTCAGGAATGGAATTGCCCGC
Organism: Clostridium sp. Marseille-P2415; assembly: GCF_900155545.1. GTDB lineage: Bacteria > Bacillota > Clostridia > Lachnospirales > Lachnospiraceae > Lacrimispora. Next base: position 3,098,273 of record NZ_LT732526.1, on the reverse strand, counting down.
AAAAGCGATAAGAGAGCAGATCACCTCTGCCATTGACTTGATCGTGCATCAGTCCCGTTTCCGGGATGGAAGCAGAAAAATCGTCAATATATCGGAAGTGGTAGGAATGGAAGGCGATACCGTGACCATGCAGGATATTTTCAGTTACCGCCAGAGCGGTACGGATGGGAACGGAAAAATAGCAGGGAAGTTTGAACCAACGGGAATTCATCCGAAGATCCTTGATAAGATAAGAGATAATGGAGGCTATTGCAGGGATGACTGGTTTCTTCCGGAAAGGAGGTAAAAATGAAGATGGTTTGTCTGGCTTCTGCGGCGGTATTCTGCTATTGTGCCATTGAATTAATTCTGGAGTTTTTATTAAAAAAGCAGCTGCAGATCGAACACCGGTTAAGTGATTTAAACCAGGTGAAAAAAGAAACAGCGGTATCGGTTTACGGAGAAGAAAAAAAGGACAGACAGCTTTTGCGTTTCATACATATTTCAAAAAAGATGAAGGAAGAAGTCAGCTTATCCGGAATAAAGCTGCGTCCGGAGGAGTTTGTCATGATCTGGTTCCTTTTTATTTTTGCACCGGCCATGCTTTTATTTGCATTTGCCCCGGATTTGATCCAGTGTATAGGGCTTTTCCTCATAGGACTTGTTGTCCCCCCTTTCTTTTTGAAAATAGCGGCTGGAAAACAGCGCGGCTTATTTGAGGCTCAGTTAGGGGATGCGCTGATGGTGCTTTCCAATGGGTTAAGAGCCGGTTTTTCCTTTGAGCAGGCACTTGAGAATGTTTCCGGGGATTTAGCTGATCCCATTGGCAGTGAACTGAACACGATTGTCAGGGAGCTTAAACTGGGGGCGGAACTTGAGTATTCTTTTCTGATTGTGGCAGAGAGGATGAAAAGCGATGATTTAAAGCTGCTCACCACAGCTGTCGTCATACAGCAGAGGGTAGGCGGAAATCTGGCGGAAATACTGGATATCATTTCCCAGACCATCCGGGACAGGCTGGCAATCAAGCGCTCCATAAAGACACTTACCGCTCAGGGAAGGATTTCCGGCCAGGTGATCGGAGTGCTTCCGGTTTTGCTGCTTTTAGCTCTTTCGTTCATCAATCCGGGATATATTTCGCCGCTGTTTACGTCTCTGCCGGGACGCCTCCTGCTGCTGCTTGGCGGGGTAATGGAGATTCTGGGCTTCTTAATGATAAACAAAATCGTAAATATTAAATTTTGATAATCCCATGAGAGATTGAAACAGGAGAAGAAAAGATGATATTTCTGACAGCCATAGCCGGCGCAGCTTTTACTTATTTTTTTATGGACCTATGTCTTTCCGTCGTTTTTTCAAAAGCGCTTGCTTTAAATGAACGCTTAAAATCTGTGGAAGACTTAGGAAAACGGAAGGAAGAAACAGGAGAACTGGATGTTCCGATCATGGACCGCATCATGAAACCGGTTTTTAACCGCCTCCTTACCGTATTTTCCGTATTTGCGCCTAAAAATCCGGCAGCCCTGGAGAGAATGGAGCAGCAGCTTCGACAGGCCGGCATTCATATGAAATCCCAGAACTACAGTGCGGCGGTAGCCCTTTTTACTGCAGTATGCATTGGTTTCGGCGTTATTTACGGAAGGGCGGGAGGGTTTATCCGGGCTGTTCTTTATGGTGTTCTGGGGCTCTATGCCGGAGTGGTGTTAAGCCGCTTTCACTTAAAAAGCAAAATAAAAAAACGGAAAGCGGAAATATATCATCAGCTGCCGGAGATGATGGATTTACTAAGTGTCAGTGTTTCGGCAGGACTGGGCTTTGACCAGGCCCTGAGTTATGTGGTAGGGAAATTTAAGGGGGCCCTGATGGATGAGCTGGATGTTACCCAGCGGGAAATCGCTCTCGGACGCCGGCGGAAGGAGGCTCTGAACGGATTGGCAGACCGGTGTGAAAATATGGAGATACGGACATTTGTCACTGCCGTCATCCAGGCCGATGAAATGGGTGCCTCCATGCAGAATATTTTGTCCATTCAGGCGTCCACCATCCGGCAGACCCATAAACAGAATGTAGAGGAAAAGGCGCAGAAATTGTCTGTTAAAATCCTGCTTCCCATGGTGCTCTTTATTTTTCCGGTCATCTTTATTGTACTTATGGGACCTGCTGTCATGTCAATTATGGAAATGTTTGGAGGTATGTAATTATGACTGTTCTTGTAGAAGGGGAAAATGGTTTCGAGACGGAGGCGGAAGTTGCCGATACCTTTTTAAAAAGGCTGCTGGGGCTGATGTTCCGTTCTGGGCTGCCCCTGGGCAATGCCCTGCTCTTAGATCCCTGCTCCGGCATCCATACATGGTTCATGCGTTTTCCCATCGATGTGGTATATCTGGACCGGGATAATACGGTGATAAAAAAGGAAACGGTTTATCCCTGGCGGATCGGGAGCTTTGTAAAAGGAGCCGGAAAAATATTGGAATTAAATAAAGGTGCTGCAAGAAAGCTTAAGGTCGGGAAACAACTGGTTATCAGTTTTGTAGAAGAAAGGAGGCTTTAATATGAATTACAATCAGGTAAATGATTTCAGACAGGAACCGGGAAACGCCGGACAGATGGGGGGCATGCTTCCTGACGGCATGGAGGGGCTTACGGGCAAGAACATACAGACCGAGCTTGCTGCAAAGCTCCAGACGACTGTTGTCGGAGGGTATACCAAAAAGAGCGTGGAAGAATATGCAATGGAAATGAGAAATAATCTGATGCTGATAAAGATGCAGCTGGAGCAGCAGATCCGTGAGCTGACTGCTGAAAAAGTCAGTGTGACCCAGGAATGCCAGGTGCTTCGGGAGCAGTTAAACACAGCAGAGGAAAAGCTTTCCGATGCGATCGCGCAAAAGGAAAGGGCGAAGCAGGAGGCGAGGCTGACAGCAGAAAAATTAGAAGAATGGGAGAACCAGGGTTCCGGCTACGAAGAGATGCTGCAGCAGAAAGAGCAGTATGAAGAAGAGATTTCCAGAAAAGAACATGATATTTCCCGGCTCAATGAGCAGTTATCAAAATATCAGCAGGCCTATGGAGCGCTGCAGGCAAAAATGAAGGACATGGAGGAATCCGTAATAAAGGTTTCCCTGGGTCTTCCCCATCAGGAAATGGAAGAATTGCTGCGGCAGAAGGAAGAGGCTGAGCAAAAATATGAAAAGCTTCTTGCGAAAATAGAAGAAAACGCCATGGCCTTAGAGCAGGAACGCGAGGCCCGGAAAGAAGAGCGGGAGCAGCAGGCCCTGCTGGCTGAAAGGGGAAAATGGGAGCAGCAGGCTTTGATCGTTGAAAGAGAAAAACTGGAACAGCAGATCCTGACGGCTGAAAAGGAAAAACTGGAACAGCAGGCTTTGGCAGCTGAAAGAGAAAAGCTGGAGCAGCAGGCTTTGACGGCTGAAAAGGAAAAATGGGAGAAGAAGCTTGATGCCCTTAAGAAGCAGTATGAAGATCAGGAGAATTATAAAAAGGAGCTGGAAGAAAAGGTTGATGTTTTATATAAGAATTATGAGGAAAACACATCCCTGATAAAAAAGCAGGATCAGCAGATCGAAGAAAAGGATATGCTTTTGAAGCATTACCAAGAGCAGGAGCAGGGGGCCATATTAACGCGTCAGGAAAATCAAAAGTTAAAAGATACCATAGATTCCCTGAAGGAAACGATTCAGATGATTGTTGAACAGATGGAAACCCAGTCTGAGAGCATGAACCTTTACATGGAGCGTACGACCCAGGAACGGGATACCCTTAAAAAAGTGATCGGGGAACAGGCGACGCTGAAGCTTCAGAATGTGGAACTGCTGGACATCCAGAGAGGCTTGCTGAACCAGATCGAGGAGCTGAAATCCAAAAATATGCAGCTGGAAAAAGGAATGGAACAGCAGAAAAAAGTTTCTTTACCCGTGGAACGGGAAAAACGGGCAGCATTGCCGGAAAAGCAGCCTTCCCAGGGCCCGGAAAGGGAGTCTTCTGATCCGGAGCTGTATACCTGTGACAAAGCCATGCAAAAAGCCAGGGGATTGTTCTCTGTGATGGAAGGAGAATATGCCGAAAAGACGAAGGAGGTTAAGAACATTGGCTGACTTAAACGGTAAGGATGAAAGCGGGCAGTCAGTCTTGGAATTTGCCCTGATCCTTCCTGTTTTAGTGCTGCTCCTTACTCTTCCTGTGGATTTCTTTCTCTACATGAATACGCAGATGACGTTAAGCAGTGCTGCCAGCGAATGCATAAGCCGTTTGGATTATTCTGATATTTCCTCAGGAACGGTGAGTAATAAGGTGATGCAGGTAATCTCACAGAATTTCACGGAACGGCTGGATCCGGGGATGGTCAATATTAAGGAACTGAACGCGGGAAGCAGTAATAAGAACGATTACAGCTATTACGTTTACTCCAGTGATTTAGCCGATCCGTCTGATTTTGGGAGCCAGTTTGAAGCGCGCCCCGGCAGTTATCAGTATACAGAGGTACAGCTGCAGCTTTCCTATGAACGGTCAGCAGTAACCTTTTGGGGAACGTTATTTCTCGGGAATACGTATGAAGTGAAAACACCTGTTTATTCCCGTAATATTTATATCAGCGGCAATACTCCATAGAGCAGACAGGCGGAGGATGTTTATGAAATGGTTTTTGGCTTTGAAACAGGACAAGGGTCAGGGAATGGTGGAATTCGCGCTGGTCTTCCCTATTTTTATTACGATCATTCTTTTTATAATCGAAGCAGGCTGGATGACATACCAGCAGACTGTTTTCGATCAGAGCTATCAGTATTCCAGCTGGACGATCCAGGCGTCTGATCTTGGGGATTCGGATCCGCTGGAGTCCTGCCCGGCCAGTGCTGTTTACAATGGAAGTACGGTGTCGGATCCTTTGGTGGAAAGAATAAAAGAAGCCAGCTTTTGGGGATTTATACCGGAGAATTTAACAGTCAGCAATGCACAGGCAGTGATGTACAACGAGGAAGAAACCTTTTTGGTGCCAGGCAGGACATCGGCTGACACCGTAACTGCCACCAGCCGGACCCGCTATATGGATTTAGACGCCACCCTGTCCTATGATATATACCCTCTTACCTTTTTAGGGCGGCAGGTGTTCGGATCCAGAGTAACAAAAGAAAAAAAGTTAAGCTGCAGCCGGATCGTAGCCACCCAGCACAGATCTGAGTAGTCTTGGATAACAGAAAAAGGAGGAAAGCATGAACATAAAAGCCAGGTGGATCAAGAAGCTTGCCTGTTTCAGCCGGGAAAATGGAAACATTCTGCTGCTTTTCGCCGGAAGCCTGACTGTCCTGATTTTTTTTGTCGGGATATCAATGGATCTGGGGCTCATTTATTTAAAGCGCAATGCGCTGATGAATTTATGCCAGCTTGTAAAGGAAGACCGGTTTACTTTCCAGGATTCAATCCGTTATTCCGATAATCCGGGGCAGGACAGTTTTAACATGATAGAAGACGTAATGAGAAGGAATCATTTTGATGGTACGGTTAAGGTGTATTTTAAAGAAGATACCCCGGAATCCAATTACCGGTATTATAAGATACGTACACAGCTCAGCGAAGAATACTCCTATACATTTTTAAGGATTTTTGGAGCTGACACGACTACCATTACCGTTTATTTTGACGGAGGGGAAACGTACGGAGAAGGGCTTTCGGACGTCATATGGCATCCCTCTTCCCCGGTTTCCGGCTACAATGGTTCTTATACCAGCCGGCCTGATGGGAGCTGCGATTATGACAGTGCAGATATGCCCGCTGATTGGTAGTGGATAAAATATGAGGTGACAGGAATGCAGAAGAAGGTTTTTTCAGTAGCCGTTTTTCTGCTTGCAGCGGCTTGTGTTCTCACTGCATGCAAAAAAATCGGTTTTATTTTTAAAAAGGATCCAGTCAGGGATTGTACACTCACATTTTGGCATTGGGATACCGGGCATCAGGAATTCTATGAGAAAATCGCATCGGATTATGCAAGGGAGCATGACGGAGTGAAAATTAAAATCAGGTTGGTTCCCTATGAAGCTTATACAGAGGAGTGGCTTAAGGCAGCTGCAGAAGGACAGGCTGCGGATGTTTTTGCCATTCCTCCGGAAAGCCTGGATCAATTTATAAGCAGCGGAAAGCTTGAGGCGCTGACCTATGCTGACCTCTTCCCTGCTGACAGCAAAGAGGAGCTGCTTATAAACGGACCGGAGAAAGAGACGGCCTTTGCCCTTCCTGCAGCCGGCAGTCTTCCGGTGATTTTTTATAATAAAGATATTTATGAACAGAATCAGCTGGTGGTTCCTGAAACACTTTCAGATTTTGTGACAAATTGTGCAATATTAAGACAGTCCTCCTGCCAGCCGTTCGCCATGTCCTTAACAGAGGAGGGCATGTTTGATGCTTTTGATTTTGCAGCCGGGGTACTGGCTAACGGAAAGAGGCTGGATGGCGGGGAGAAGGAGAAACGGAATTTTAAAAAGCTGCTGGACAAAAATACCGGCTATTATGACCTGATTGGAATTGCAATGGAATTGTCCTTAGATAAGGAATTCTGTGTGAAAGGACACCAGGCTCTGTTAGAAAATTTTGCACAGAACAAATACGCCATGATCTGCGGCACAACCGAGGACATTGCCGTATTAAAGGAGCGTATGCCTTCTTCCTTTGGCTGGTTCATGCTGCCGGGAGAGGATTATACGGATGCAGGAGTGTGGAAGGCAAATCATATGTTCGGGGCAGCCAAAAAGGGAAAAGCAGCGAAGGAAGCAAAACGTTTCCTTTCCTATTTCCTTACCCCAAAGAATCAGCAGGCATTTTCAGCAGAGTTTGGAATGCTTCCGGCTGTGAGAGGTGTTGAGCCGGATGATGAGGAAATCAGGCAGGCATATGATTCGTTAAGCGGGAAAAAGGAAGTGTATTTTTCCTTTTTTCAAACCATGCCTCAGGAAGAAAGAAAGATATGCGCGGAGGAATTGGATTTGATATTCTCAGGCAAAGTAACGGATCCGGAAGGTTTTTTGGCAGAATGGCTGGGGAAGCTGAAGGATCGGTCAGGGGAGTAGTGTGTGGAGGTAAGAGTAATGATTAAAATAATAAGAAAAGGGCTGCCGGTCATGCTTATGGCGCTTTTGGGCCTGCTATTTAATCCATCAGAGGCTTTGGCAGCTTCTGTCAGGCCGTTGACGGTTTATGTAACTACTGTGATTGATAATGTGGCTGATTATCCGGAGCAGGTTGCACAGCTTAATTCCAGATATGATGCAAAACGGATATACTTAATGTCAAAGTCCAATAACTATCCGGCAAATTACCCTTCCGGATATGAAACAGCAGTGTTTCCTGTGAAGAACGGCGTCAGCACAACGCTTACGTTTGCCGGAAAATCTTCAGGCACTAACTGCAATACGGTCTGGTTTGGGGCCAATGGGTATACCGATTCCCATTTAAGCCTTGCATATGTGGAATACGGCGAAAACGTGAGCGCCTATACCTACAGCGGAAGCGGGAACGCTGGCGATCCATACGCTACCCCTTCCTATAACTGGATCTCCATTGGAAATAATGCCGCCGAAGCCAGAGTCACCCTGCATTTTAAGTATAATCCAGACATTGATGAGGCTCCGCCCAAAGAAGCGCCGGCGCCGGATTATAAAAAAGTAATTGATTATCTGGGCGACGGTACTGAGAATCCGGATACATCTGCCCATGGGGTGAATGATTACCGGCTTTATCTGGATCTAACCACCCAGAAGGAGGAAGAATCAAGGAAATCGGATATTATTTTTATTATGGACGTCAGCAATTCCATGGAAGAATCATTTGGAGGCGGAACAAGGTTTGATGTCATGAAGAAGACCGTGTACAATGCGGTATCGCTGCTTGCGGAAAATCCCAATAACCGTTTTTCCATTATTACCTTCGGAACGAATTCCCATGTTGTCGTTTCAGGAAGCACAGATAAGAACAGTCTGCTGCAGACCATAGGGTCCCTGGCCCTTCCGGGCGGAACGGAAGGCGGAACGAATTATTATCAGGCTATGAGGAATGCGTCTGAGCAGATTGCAGGGCTTTCCTCACCGGGGGCCGAGCAGGTGGTATTTTTTCTTACCGATGGACAGCCTACGGCGGCAACGCCGGCCGCACAGGCATTGGGCTATTCCGTTTATACAGAGGTAGGAACTGTTTATGCTCTTGATGCGGCAACCCAGATGAAGGGGGTTGACCGGTTCTATTCGATTTTTATGGGAAGCAATTCCGGAGGGGCATCGACTCTGCAGACCGTTACCCAGATGGTAGGTACAAATATTGAAAAATATATGGTCCAGGCCGCGAGTGCGGATCAGATCAACAATGCATTTGACCGGTTTATATCTCAGCTCAGCAATTCGCTTTACGATGTGACAATAAGGGATCAGCTTTCCGAGTATGTCGATTATATGGGAGATTTAAAGGTGATGCGCCAGACCGGCAGCGAACAGCCCGTATATCTGGCAGCCGGCAGCGATTATACCATAAGTTCCGAAAGTGCAGGGATAAAAGTAAAACTGTTAAATGGCACAATACCGGACAGCCGGTATACAGTTTCATTTAATGTACGTTCCAGCGATAAAGCCCTGGATTACTATGACTTAAACGAAAGCTATCCCCATACAGGGGATCCCGGTACGGATTATCCAGGTAACAGTACCAGCTCGGGAATGCCCGGATTTTACTCCAATTCAGAAGCGGAGCTTACGTATTCATACGGCAATAGCGGAACAGCTGAGCATACATACAACAAGCCGGCGGTTCAGGTCGTTGAACCGAATGCAGTCCAGGCTGAGATCCGCTTAAAAAAGCTTTTGACAGGAAAGACACTGGAAGCCGGCAGTTTTCAGTTTGAAATCAGCCGGGTATTAGAGGGAGAAGAGATTCCGATTGCCACAGCGTTCAACGATGCGGATGGCAATATTACGTTTCCGGCGGTTGATTTCTGCAAACCGGGAGTTGTTCTCTTTCATGTAAAGGAGATCATTCCGCAGGAGCAGATGCCGGGTATGGTTTATGACACAAAGACGATTCCGGTAGAGGTAGAAGTCACAAGATCAGGGGAAGAACTGAAAACCGAGGTCCATTATCCGTCGGATGGAACCTTTGTCAACCGCTACGAGCCGCAGCCGGTATCCGTCAGTCTGGATGCCAATAAAGAGCTTTTGGGAAGTACCCTGGAGAATGGAATGTTCCAGTTCCGTCTGCTTACCGGTACCAATGAGAGCGTAGAGATCGCCTCCAATAACGGTTCCGGAAAAATTCATTTTTCTCCGCTAACGTTTACGAAAGAAGGAACTTACACGTATTTGATCCGGGAGTCGGTGCCCGTTCCCGCCAATCCGAATATTACATATGATTTAAAAACCATCACAGCGAAAGTCCTTGTGACGGACCGCAGCGGAAAGCTCCAGGCCGAGGTTTCCTACTGGCCGGACCAGGTATTTAAAAATGTTTTTAAATATTCGCCGGAATCAGCAACCATTGAACTTAAAAAGGTTCTGACCGGAATGCAGCTCACGTCCGGCATGTTTGAATTTGAGCTCAAGGATATGGAGACCGGGGACGTTGAAAAGTCTGAAAACAGGGCGGATGGCACCGTCAGCTTTCTTGTATCCTACGATGAACCGGGGGAGCATACCTATCAGATCCGGGAAATAAAGCCTGCCAGTCCCATCAAGCATATGACCTATGACAGCAGTGTGATAACGGTAACCGTTCAGGTAGAGGATGATGGTACGGGAAATTTAGTCACTACCGTGTTATATCCCTCTGACACAACCTTTTATAACACTTATAAGATCCGCGGCGGGATTTGGTAACTGACCAGCCAATGATGCAGATGGAATGAGACATTTCTCCCCACGGATAAAAAACCCCTATAAAACAGACAAGGCTAAAAGCGGGGAAATAGTTACTCTTTTAGCTGCATGTTTTATAGGGGTTTTTTTCGGTTTAATATTCGAGTTTCCACATATATCTTCTTTTAGTAAGAGGGTGATTACGTTCAATAGCCAGCTGCTCCGCGTAGATCCGCAGCACTCCGCAGATGAGCATGGGATTGAAGTATTCCGCTACGGATTTGTCGATGTGGGAGCTTAAGCCGAAGTCCTTTGCATCCAGAACCGTTACTTTTGCGTCAAAACGCTGTAAGAAGGTGAGCGCTCTGGAATCCATGGGCCGGGTGGGGCCGTCATTCATCAGCAGAAGATAAGGAACATCCTTATCAACCATTTCAAAAGGTCCGTGGAAGAATTCCCCATCGTGGAAGGAACTTGAGTTGATCCACTGCATCTCCATCATGAGGAAGCTTGAAAAGGAGTAGGAAACCATCTGGGAAGCCCCGGAGCTCATGACATATAAAATTGGCATGTCTTTATAGTTCTCAGCAAATGTCCTTGCAGCGGGCAGGCTGGATGAAACGGCGGTTTCTATCAGGTCATAGATTTTTGATAAACCATCCTGCAAAGCATTGTAATGGGCATATCCTTCATATGTATTCAGAATTTCTGCGGCGAGAGCAAGGACGTTTGTCATCTTTTCCATCTTAGCGGCGTAATTCTCTTCGAAGCCGTGTATGATCTGATAATGGGAAGCCAAAGCGAGCGGGGAACCGTCAATATGAGTGACCGAAATGACCGCCGCACCCAGTTCCATGGCTTTTTTTGAGGCAGCGACTGTTTCCGGGGTTGTTCCGCTTAAGGAGCAGGTTACCACGATTGCAGATTCATCTGCGGAGACAGGAGTGGAGTAGTTAAATTCATTTGCTGTGTAGATGCCCGTACGGAGTCTTCTGGAATTTGCCTCCAGAAAATATTTGCCAGGAAACAATTCTGACATGGAAGCACCACAACCCACAAAGTATACGGAAGTGATGTCCGGATGTTCCGCCTTGACCGAAGCGACAATTTCTTTGACTGTCATAATCTGTTACCTCCAATGGTATTTTACAAATTTATAGATACATTATATGACATCATATAACAAGTGTCAACGAATATATGAAATAAATTAGAGGTAATGCTTGAAAAATGTATTTATGATGTTATAATACATTATATAAAATATCAATCAGAAAACGGAGGATAACATCATGACTGTGAAAGAAATCGTAGCTGAAATCATGGAAAAGAAGAAGGAGGCCGGAGGAATCCGGGAGGTTTATTTCGTCGGTTGCGGCGGCTCCTTAGGCGCATTTTATCCGGCTAAAATCTTTCTGGAGACAGAGTCAGCATCTATACGCACCGGCTGGTATAACAGCAATGAATTCGTACACAATACGCCGAAGGTTTTAGGTAAAAACTCAGTTGTCATCACAGCATCCCACAGGGGAAACACTCCGGAGACCGTAAAAGCCGCAGACCATGCCCATAAAGCAGGGGCCACGGTCATTGCGCTTACCTGGTCTCCGGATTCACCGATCACAAACGTATCGGATTATGTGGTTTCCTATACCTTTGGTGAGGAGAAGGATATGGCAGGGGAGAAGACGATCGTCGGGCTGATGGCTGCAGTGGAACTGCTCAATCAGACAGAGGGCTATGAAAATTATGATAAGTTCCGGGATGGAGTGTCCCGCATCGACGGAATCGTGAAACACGCCCGCAGGCATGCAGAAAAGCGTGCCAGAGCTTTTGCGGAAGAATATAAAGATGACAAGGTGATCTATACCTTGGGCAGCGGCGCCGGCTATGGCGCGGCCTATATGGAAAGCATCTGTATATTTATGGAAATGCAGTGGATCAATTCTTCCAGCATTCATACCGGAGAATTTTTCCATGGTCCATTTGAAATTACAGATGCCGAATCTCCATTCATGATCCAGATCAGTGAAGGCCCGACCAGAGAACTGGATGAGAGAGCTCTGGCCTTTTTAAAAAAATATGCGAGGAGAATCGAAGTGCTGGATGCAAAGGACTTAGGCCTTTCCACCATTGATGCCTCCGTCGTCTCTTATTTTAACCATTCATTATTCAATAACGTATACGATGTCTACAACCGTGCATTGGCGGAGACCAGGCAGCATCCCCTGACCACGAGAAGGTATATGTGGAAGGTGGAGTACTAAAACAGGATTTATTCATATTTAATAGGGAAATCCAGAGTAGAAAAGTAGTCCTTTGGTTCTTCCGGCCGGCGTATCTGACGTACGGAACCATCCTTTAAAAGAAGCAGCTCGGCAGGGCGCAGCTTTCCGTTAAAATTGTTGGAGTGGGAATAGGTATACGCTCCTGCATCGTGAAATATCAGTATATCGCCTGGATCCAAATGAGGCAGATATCTGTCTGTGGCAAAACGGTCCCTGTTCTCGCATAATGCTCCGGTAATGTCATAGGCTTCGTTACAGTCTTCATTCTCCTTGCCTGCAACGGTTATGTGGTGGTAATCCGTATATCTGGAAGGGCTCATAAAGCTGTTGGTGGAAGCATCCAGTCCCAGAAAGGTTTTCTTATTTTTTTTGACATGGCGTACGGAGGATATAAAGTAACCGTACGGGCCGGTCATGAAAATGCCGAATTCAATATACAAAGGGACCGGAGTCAGGCCGGCTGTGCCTAATACATCCTCATAGGCATTTCTTATCGCCTGGCCCACTGCTTCCACATCAGCGCAGCAAGCGTCTTCCCTGTAAGGAATTCCCAGGCCCCCGGCCAGGTTAATGAATTCAAACTTTACCCCTGTTTTGTTGTGGATATCAACCGCCTGTTCAAATAGACGGCGGGCATTTTCCCCGAAATAATCCGTCTCGGTTCTATGGCATCCAAACTGGCTATGGAGGCCGAAGCGTTTGATCCCCATGCTTTTTAAATAATGAATCCCTTCTATCAGCTGTTCTTTCGTAAATCCAAATTTATAATCATCATAATTTAAGATCGCCTTCCCCTGGTATTTAACGGTTCCGCCGGGATTGAAGCGGAGGCAGACCAGCTCCGGAATTCCGGCGCAATCCTTTAAATAATCAATGTGGGAAAAGTCATCCAGATTGATCATGGCATTCAGCTTTCTTGCCTTAATAAATTCCTCAGAAGAAGTTCCGTTGGAGGTAAACATGATCTCTTCTCCGTAAAAAGAACAGGAATCAGCCAGAATAAGTTCTGTCTCTGAGGCGCATTCCGCACCGCAGTTCTCCTCTTTCAATATTTGAAGTATCTCTGGATTTGGTGTGGACTTAACCGCAAAATATTCCCGGAAGCCCGGGTTCCATGAAAAAGCTTTATGTAAACGGTGTATATTCTCCCGAATGGCTTTTTCATCGTAAAGATAAAAAGGGGTGGGGTGTTCGGCTGTCACCTGTTTTAATTCTTGAAAGCTTAACGGAAATTTTTTCATAAAAATATTCTCTCCTTTATTCATTTTTGGTATACTGCAATTACTGAAGTTCTACCGTAATCTTAAAGAAACCGGACGAAAAAAACAAGAATCAAATCGTCCATCTGTACCGGTACAGATGGACGGAAAGCAGGAAAGGACGGATTATGTATAAATATAATAAAGTTGCCGGTTCCATCAGAGAGGGAATCCTTGAGGGAAGGATGAAACCAGGTGAAAAACTGCCTTCCATTCAGTCCTGTGCGAAGGAGACCGGTTATAATCCGGATACCATAATAAAGGCATATAAGCTTCTGGAGGAGGAGCATCTTATTTACTCCGTGCCGAAAAGCGGCTATTATGTGGTAAAATCGATCATAAAGGCGGATCATGCAAGGGGCGGGATTGACTTAAATACGGTTCGCCCCCCGGATTGTATTAATCCCTATAAAGATTTTTATCATTGCATGGATAAATCCATAACCATTTATAAAAATAAGCTCCTGGAATATGCGCCACCCCAGGGAATGGAGGAATTAAGGGCAGTCCTGGTGAAGCATCTGATGAATTTTCAGATTTTTACCAGGCAGCAGGATATATTTATTACCAATGGCGCCCAGCAGGCGTTATATATTCTGGCTGCCATGCCGTTTCCGGGAAACGGCAGAATCGTCGTTGTTGAACAGCCGACTTATTCTGTCATGCTAAAGGCGCTGAACTGCAGCAAAGTGCCGGTGACAGGTGTGAGCAGGACGAGCGATGGAATTGACTTAAAGGAACTGGAAGCAGTGTTTCAGACCGGTGATGTAAAATTCTTTTATACCATGCCAAGATTTCAGAACCCTACCGGATTCAGCTATCATTATAAACAAAAACAGGAAATCATACGGCTGGCCTGCCGCTACGGAGTTTATATTGTGGAGGATGATTATCTGGCAGATTTAGAGCCGGATGAAAAGGCGGATTCCCTGTATGCAATGGGAGAGAAAGAACGTACCGTTTATATACGGAGCTTTTCCAAGACATTGCTGCCCGGACTGCGCCTGGGATTGGCAATCTTGCCGGAAGCACTGAAAAAAGAGTTCATGACCTATAAGCAGAGCATTGATTTAAATACACCGGTCCTGACCCAGGGGGCCCTGGAAATCTATTTAAAAAGCAGCATGTATCCGATCCACGTGGTCAGAACCAGGAAATTCTATAAAAACAAGATGAAAGTATTAAAAAAGGCTTGCGAGCGGACGTTCGGGCATGAAGTCAGGTACCATATCCCGCCGGCCGGCATTTATGCCTTTATAGAAACTGGAACAAATTCGGCCGATAAAATAGTGAACAGGCTTTTAAAGGACAAGATACTGGTAAGCAGTATAAAGAGCGGCTGCCTGGACGGCTTCTCCGTTCCGGAGGGCATCCGTCTGTGCGTATGCAACTGCACGGATGAAGAGCTTGAAAGAGCAGTAAGACGAATCAAAGAAGAAATGTTTTTTACCTGAGAGCACTGGATATTGAATTCCAGGAAAAGTCCTGCTATAAATAGAGCAGGATTAAAAATATATTGCAGAAAGAAGGAAAAAGTATGACCCGTTATGTACACACCAATATCATTGCAAAAGACTATGAAAATATGATCCGCTTTTATAAAGAGGTACTTGGGTGTCAAAGTATTGGAGAACAGAGAAACTTACAGGGGGATTGGCTTGATAAGCTGACAGGAATCCCGAATGCCCATATTGTCGGAGAACATCTGGTGATGCCTGGATATGACAAAGATCATCCTACGCTTGAAATTTTCTCTTACAATCAAATGAACGGTGAAATGGAACACCGCATTAACGCATACGGCATCGCTCATCTGGCATTTGAAGTTGATGATGTGGAAGAAACGCTTAAAAAGGTGCTTGCAAATGGCGGCAGTACGGTCGGTGAGTTGGTTCACGCAGATTATGAAGATGGACGCAAGGCAACATTTGTCTATGCCACAGATATAGAGGGGAACATACTGGAATTGCAGAGCTGGACATGACAAAAACCCGAAGCTGCTTCACTGAAGCTATGCTTTTGACACACTCATCTGTCTGGGTTGTGAATTTTAGGGAAAGGGGAGAACGGAAATGAGAGTTACCTATGAAAAACCATCCGCAGAAGATTATGTAAGCCTCCGGCTGCGTTCCGGTATGGGAAACAAGGATTTGATGAGAAGCCGGATCGCCCTCCGGCATTCTTTGTTCACGGTATCGCTGTATGAAGAAGGCGCCTTGATCGGATTTGGAAGAATCGTTGGAGATGGGGGGATCACATATGTGGTAAGTGATATCATGGTAGATGAAGCCTACCGCCGAAAGGGGTACGCCGAGCGGATCATGGAGGAAATCGACCGTTATTTTGAAGAAAATACCTTCGAGGACAGTTACATCTGCCTGATCGCCAATCATCCGGCCGATATCCTGTATCATAAACATGGTTTTGAATATCTGCCGGAAAATAAGTGCGGAATGCTCCGCAGGCATAATAACCTGAGAATTAAATGACTATATAGCGAATCAAACCTATGGCTTGTTCCGTGTGACGTAGAAAAGCCTGAAGATGGACGTGAAAAGGAGGGAAAAAGTGAATAGAATATTACTTCTTGAAGATGATTTAAGCCTGATTGATGGGCTTTCCTATTTACTAAAAAGGCAGGGCTTTGAATCAGATATTGCCCGAACTGTAAAAGAAGCCAATATCATTTGGAGAGATGGTAAGTACGATTTATTGATTCTGGACGTATCTTTGCCAGACGGTTCCGGCTTTGAGGTATGTCAAAAAGTACGTCAGGTATCTAAAGTTCCGATTATCTTTTTAACTGCATCAGAGGAAGAAATGAATATAGTTACAGGGCTTGATATTGGCGGCGATGATTATATTACCAAGCCATTTAAATTAGGGGTCCTCGTATCAAGAATTAACGCTTTACTTCGGAGAGCAAAGAACTTTGGAACGGCAGATACAGAAATCATATCCAACGGAATAAAAGTTTTATTGCTGCAAGGACAAGTCTATAAAGATGGGCAGCTTTTGGATTTAACCGCAGCGGAATATCGATTGCTTTGTCTGTTCATGCAAAATCCCAACATCATACTTTCCAAAGAAAAAATTCTGGATAAGCTATGGGACGGAGAAGGGAACTATGTGGACGATAATACATTGGCAGTATATATTCGCAGATTGAGAATGAAGATAGAAAACAGTCCGGGTGATCCGCAAATGCTGCTGACTGTCCGGGGCATGGGATACAAATGGAATGTATTGAATTGAGGTGGCCCGATGAAGATTTTTACCAATAAGGATATTAAGAATTTTTTTGCTGCATTATCTTGCATATTGGGCTGCTTTATTCTTTTGTTTCAGTTAATTACGCGGCTGTCTTACGAAACATGGAACCTTTCTCTGCTTATACTGTCCCTGCTCGCTGCGTTGTGCATATTAGGAGCTTGCTTCCTTTATTTCAGAAAGCAAAATCGGATTATGGAAGAAGCTATCTGTCAAATCAATTTATATCTTTCAGGAAATACAGATATCCGCATTGACTGTGACAAGGAAGGCAGTCTGTATAAGCTGTTTCATGCAGTAAATACATTAGCTACGGCACTCAATGCTCATGTGGTAAAGGAACAGAAAGTAAAAGAGTTTTTAAAAGGTACGATCTCTGATATTTCTCATCAGCTAAAGACACCTCTTGCAGCCCTCACGATCTACAACGGACTTTCTCAGGACGAAACAGAAGATATAGCCGCCATGCAGGAATTTGCAGCAAAGTCAGAAAAAGAAATTGAAAGGATCGAAATGCTTGTTCAAAACCTTTTGAAAATTACAAAGTTAGATGCAGGGTCTATCATCATAAAAAAAGCGCCTGAAAACATTTCGGATATGATAAACGGCATATATCAGCATTTTGAATATCGTGCTGGTAAGGAGAAGAAAATCATTACCTTGTCAGGGCCTGATGATACGCTGCTTTATTGTGACAGAGATTGGATAACAGAAGCCATTAGCAACATTGTGAAAAATGCACTTGACCATACGGACACCGGCAGCCAAATCATAATAGAGTGGAAAATGTTTCCGGCTGTCACGCGGATAACCATAAAGGACAACGGCAGCGGCATACATCCGGAAGATATACACCATGTTTTTAAGAGATTTTACCGCAGCCGTTTTTCTAAAGATACGCAGGGGATTGGCCTTGGGCTGCCGCTGGCAAAAGCAATCGTAGAAGCACATGACGGTAATATTACGGTGGATAGTACTTTGGGGAAAGGAAGTATATTTGTTTTGAGTTTTCTTAACATTACTAAAATGTAAGCGGAAATTCATGGGACAGTAAGGCATAAGTGTTACCCTGCCTTTATAGAAGGGTGTGATAAAACATGAATTTATTAGAGGTAAATGCCATTAACAAAACCTATGGTACAGGTGAAGCCGCAGTTAGCGCATTAAAAAATGTAAACTTTTCGATTCCAAAAGGGGAATTTGCTGCCATTGTCGGGGAATCCGGTTCCGGGAAAAGTACGCTGCTTAATATGATAGGGGCACTGGATACCCCTGATTCCGGTAAGGTGCTGATTGACGGCAACGATATATTCAGCATGAAAGATGAAAAACTTACTATCTTCCGCCGAAGAAATATCGGCTTTATTTTTCAGGCGTTTAACCTGATACCGGAACTTAATGTGGAACAAAACATTACATTTCCTGTTTTGCTCGACTACAAGAAGCCCAATCAGGCTTATGT
Organism: Clostridium sp. Marseille-P2415; assembly: GCF_900155545.1. GTDB lineage: Bacteria > Bacillota > Clostridia > Lachnospirales > Lachnospiraceae > Lacrimispora. The sequence goes on along the minus strand of NZ_LT732526.1, from coordinate 3,080,176 downwards.
GGAAGAAATTCTTACCGTGCTGTCTTTAAAAGACAGGCGAAATCACCTGCCCCGCCAATTGTCCGGCGGTCAGCAGCAGCGTGTAGCGATAGGACGTGCTTTAATTACCCGTCCTATGCTGATTCTTGCAGACGAACCGACTGGAAATCTGGACAGCCAGAACAGCAGTGAGGTTATTTCGCTTTTAAAAACGGCGTCTAAACGCTATCAGCAGACAATCATCATGATTACCCATAACCGGGGCCTTGCTTCTGCGGCAGACCGTGTGCTTCAAGTGTCAGACGGTGTTCTCACAGATTTAGGAGGATATGCCGAATGAAAAGTTATCTTGGGCTTGTTTTTGAATATGCAAAAGTACACAAGAAGAAAAACCGGCTTACCATCATTTGTATTGCCATATCGGTCATGCTGGTGACGGCCATCTTTGGCATGGCTGATATGAGTATAAAGGCACAAATCAATGCGTACATCCATCGGCAGGGGAATTTTCACGCCATTATTAAGGGCATAACGGATAGCGTTGCAGAACAAATTGGCGGCCGAAGTGATGTAAAAGTCTCTGATTGGGTAGGTGTGGTGGAGGATACAACCTATCAGGGCAAAGAACTTATAGTACAGGGCAGCGGACAGGAGCTTGCCGGACAAATGAACCTGGTGGTGCTGGAGGGGAAATACCCATCAACAGAGCATGAAGCATTGCTTGATAAACAGGCTTTGGAACAATTCGGACTCTCCATAGGAGATACAATAGAAGTGCCATTTGCCAATGGACAGACAAGGCAATACCGTATAACCGGCGTATATGGAGACTTTTCCGCGTTGGCCGGAAATGATGCCCATGGATTGTTTCTTACAATTGATGGAATGCGTGCTATTGGCTCGAAGCAATATGCTGAATACTACTACATTCAGTTTGATAAAGGCGTGAACATCAGAAGGGCGCTTTCGGAAATAAAAGCGGAGTATGGCCTCAGTGACCGGCAGGTTTCTCCGAATAAAATTCTTTTGGGCCTTATGGGGCAAAGCGACGACAGTGTTATGTGGCAGCTTTACCTTACCGCAGGCATCCTGTTTGTTCTCGTCACCATGTCCGGCGTTTTTATGATTGCCGGGAGTTTCAATATGAGTGTTTTGGAGCGGACGCAGTTCTTTGGCCTCCTTCGCTGTCTGGGCGCGTCCAAACGGCAGATTAAGCGCTATATCCGGCTGGAGGGTCTGCAGTACAGCCTAAAGGGGATTCCCATAGGGCTGCTTGCAGGCTGCCTCATTATGTGGGGGGCAGTATTCGTCCTGAATGCGTTTGACTTACGGTTTGTTCTCCCTGAAATGCCTCTGTTTCAAATCAGCTGGCCCGGCATTGGGGCAGGCTCAGCAATAGGATTTTTAGTAGTGATGCTTGCGTCCGGAACACCCGCAAAAAAAGCGGCGCAGGTATCCCCGCAGGCGGCTGTTACCGGAAATATGAATCAGACCGGTAACCAGCGGATAAGCAAGGCTGTAAATACAAAATTTCATGTAGATACTTCTATGGGATTTCATCATGCCTTTTCCAATAAGAAGAATATGGCATTGACCGCCGGTTCCTTTGCGCTTAGTATTATTTTATTTTTGAGCTTTACGGTACTAATTGATTTTATGGAACATGCCGCAAACCCTCTGAAGCCATATGCGCCGGACATTACGGTTATGGGGGCTGACAGCTCCTCTGCAATTGACCGCTCGGTTATGGAGAAAATCAGGGCGCTTCCCAATATCAAACAGCTGTACGGCAGAATGTTTTGCAGTAATATTCCGGCAGGCAGCAAGGGACAGGAGGGTACTGTTACACTGGTGTCCTATGACGAGCCGCAGCTTCATTGGGCAGAAAAAATGCTGATTGACGGGGAGCTGGAGAGCGTGCGAAACGATGGTGGAGTGTTGGTTGGCTATGATAAAGCAGGAAAATCCCGCTGGAAAATCGGAGATACCATTACCCTTGATATATCCGGCAGACCTTATGAGCTTCGCATCGCGGGAATTCTCTCCCATATGCCCTTTGACGCGAAAGACTCTGAATGGATATTGATATGCTCAGAGGCCAGATTTACCGGACTGACCGGGATTAAGGATTACACAATTATAGACATGCAGGTGAAAGAAGATGTTTCCGCGCAGGTAAGAAGCATTATACCACCGGAAATGCGGCTGCTTGATAAACAGCAAGTCAATCAGGAAACCCGCACAGCTTATTACACAATGGCCGTATTTGTATACGGATTTATATTTGTAATCGCATTGGTAGCGTTTATCAATATATTGAACACAGTAAACTCCAGTGTTTCTAACCGGATGGGTAATTATGGGGTAATGCGCGCAGTCGGTATGTCTATGAGTCAGCTAAAAAAGATGGTGATAGCCGAAGCTGCTTCCTATACCGCGGCAGGATGCCTTGTGGGAAGTTCATTTGGCTTACTATTGCATAAATTCTTTTTTACAATAACGGTGACGTCAAACTGGGGAGAACTTTGGCAGCCGCCATTTGTTATTTTGATTGTTACAATTTTAGCGGCAGTCATGACTACCTTTATTGCGGTGATTTCACCAACAAAGAAAATTGAAAAAATGAGCATTGTTCATGTTGTGAACGCAGGATAACAGATACGATACCTTTTGAGTCCCTTTAAAAATAAATCTCGTAAGTACATTCTTTTCAGATCATGTAAGGCTGGCGCAGTATATTTGGTACTGCGCTTTTCCATTGCTATCTATTTCGACGGGCAAATTGTATATCCACCGTATTCTATTTGTCTAATATCATGAAAAAATTAAAAAAATTAATACAAAAGTGATAATATATGTGAGGTAAAATGACACATATATGGCAAAATTGGTAGTATTTGGAAGATTCTCCATCATCAGAAACGTCATATAATAAAATATTATAAGTAAAGGAGTTTTTTTAATGCCACGCAGAGGAGAAAATATTTACAAACGCAAAGACGGGCGCTGGGAAGGAAGAAGCTTAAAGCAGGATGGAAAGTACCGGTATTTCTATTCCAGAACCTATAAAGGCGTAAAAGAAAAAATGAAGAATTATCAGGAAAATCATAAAACAAATAAGGAGAAGCGATCTGGCGATACGAAGGATACCGTCAATTTGTTTGAATCATGGCTGGAGGATGTTTCGCTTCGGGTGAAGCCCTCCACCTATGAAAGCTATTACCGCTGTATGGATAAGTATGTGATCCCATTTTTTGAACAGGACCGGAACAGACAGATCAATGAGGCGTCTGTCCTGAGTTTTGTAAAAGCCATACGAGAGAATACCGCTCTTGCGGAGTCATCAAAGAAAAAGAATCTCACAATTTTCAAAATAGCGTTAAAAGAGATCTTTAAGAGTTCTCCGGAATGTTTTTCTATCATTGAGCTGGTCAAATTTCCAAAGCCGGAAGATAAGGAAGTGCAGGTTTTTTCCATGAAAGAACAGCGGCTCATCGAGCATGCGGCAATGAATTCAAAGGATAAACGGGCGATCGGAATAATTCTGTGCTTCTATACCGGTATCCGGCTCGGAGAATTGTGCGCCCTGAAATGGAGCGATATTGATATGGAAACCGGTACCCTGTCCATCACAAAGACTGTTTCCCGGATAAAACATTTTGAAGAGGGGGAAAACAAAACAGCACTGTTTGTAGGCGCTCCGAAAAGCCGTAAGTCTTTAAGGAAAATACCGCTTCCCAAGTTTTTGTTAAACATATCGGAGGAAAGCGGACTCTGCTATGTAAATCAAAACCGCTATATATTTACATGCGGTGATTCGCCCTTTGACCCACGGTGTTTTCAGAAGCTTTATAAAAAAATATTAAAAGATGCCCACGTGCAGGACCGGAAATTTCATGCCATCCGTCATACATTTGCAACCCGTGCGCTGGAGCTGGGGGTGGATATTAAAACCATAAGCGAAATATTAGGCCATTCCAGCGTATCCATTACACTTAACGTTTACGCACATTCTCTCATGGAGCAGAAAAAAGCAGCCATTGAAAAGTTCAATGATATGTACAATTTAAATATGGGAGTCCCGTCATTCGCTGTCAGTTCTTCCGGTCCGGTTTTACAAGGTCTTACATAATTTGCCGAAAGCTCTGTTTTTTCATCTGATTTATATAACATGACATATACATGACGTGTTTATAATGCTATAATGAATCCGGAAAAGGGGGGAAAAGCTTGAAGATAGACAGACATATAGGCATCCTGTCCATACTGCTGCAGCAGGAGAAGGTAACAGCGCCGTATTTGGCTGAGAAATTTGAAGTATCCCGGAGAACCATAAACAGGGATGTAGAGGATTTGTGCAAAGCCGGAATACCAATTGTAACGGTTCAGGGAAAGCATGGCGGGATATCCATCATCGAAGGATATAAAATGGATAAAACATTATTAACTTCATCAGAAATGCAGGCCATTTTATCGGGGCTGCGGAGTCTTGACAGTGTATCCGGCAGCAACCGGTATCAGCTCCTTATGGATAAGCTTTCCGTAGGATGTCCGGATATCCTTCCATCCAACCAGCATGTGCTCATTAATCTTTCATCCTGGTATAAGGCTTCGCTGGCTCCCAAGATCGAATTAATCCAGAATGCAATCGATGTGAAAAAGCGCATAGAGTTCCACTATTATTCCCCGACAGGAGAGAGTGTCCGGAATATTGAGCCGTATTTGCTGATATTTCAATGGTCTTCCTGGTATGTTTGGGGATATTGTCTGCTGCGGAATGATTTCCGTTTGTTTAAATTAAACCGTATGGAGGAGCTTAAGTGTACATCAGAGGACCGGGAGGAAAGGACGGTTCCTGAATTCAGTATGAGTCCGTACCGGATATTTCAGGCAAACGGAGCAAGGGTAACGGCTCTCTTTGATGGGAAGATGAAATGGAGACTGATTGAGGAATTTGGTATCAACGGTTTTGAAGAACTGGAGGATGGGACACTTCAAATGGAAATCAGATGGTCGGATAAGGAATCCTTATTCAGCTGGCTGCTGAGTTTTGGCGCTCATGTGAAGATCATAGAGCCGGTGGAGTATCAGAACGATTTTCTGCAATTGTTACAGAATATCAGGAAGAGATACAGGCGCCGGAACAGCATCTATGAGGATTGGCGCAGTTATGAAAATCAGGAGTTTTTGCTCCGTCCGGTGCGGGTGGAAGATGCAGAGGAGCTATTAAAGGTTTACAGCGATAAAGAGGCACAGAAGCGGTTTAATATTGATAATTTTTCTCAGCCCTGTTTTTTTGATACCATGGAGCAGATGCGAAATGAGCTGGAATACTATCAGAAAGCTTATCAGAAGAGGGAATTTGTCCGGTGGTCCATTGTAGATAAAAAGACAGGCAGAATCATCGGAACAGTTGAAAATTTCCGCCGGGAAGCCATTGATAAGTCAACAGGAGAACCCAGGGATGCGTTTCATAATGTTGCACTTTTACGCATGGATATCCGAAGTGATTATGAGAAAGAACCTGTATTTTTATCATTGATTCATCTTATTCTGGAATCTGCTTACGATGATTTTGAGTGCACTTGTATTGCAACAAAGGCACCGCAGATCGCAGAAGAACGCAGAAAGGCTCTGGTTGAGGCGGGGTTTAAAGCATCAGATACCATATTGGTCGGGCACAGCGGCCAAAATTATGGGGATTATTTTATCAGAAAAAGGTTCGAATGTTGATAAAGGTGATGCATTCCATTCCGGAAACCGGGTAAAATAACTTCGGAAACAGAAGTAAAACAGTGGGAAATGAATACGGAGGACATCCATGCAATCCTTAATGAACGTTAAAACCGGAGAAACCTGCACCATTCAATGGCTGACGTGTGACCCGCAGACTAAGTCAGCCATGCAAAGCTGTCAGATAGAAGAGGGCAGCACCGTCCGCGTCATTAACAAGTGCCTCGGGAGTGTGATCATTGGAATAAAGGAGAAACGTGTGGCCATTGGAAGTGAAGCTGCGGAAGGGATCAAGGTATCACAATCCTTGTGAGCCGGCCCGGAGAGTATTGACAAGCAGATGATTTTGAACGATAATATACACATACCCCTTATGGTATTTGGAGGTGTAATGTGAAAAAATGTATGGATGCCGATAATCTGCATCGGCGTTTAAAAAAAATCATCGGACAGGTACAGGCAATCGACCGCATGGTAGATGAAGATGTTCCCTGTGAAGATGTCCTGGCCCAGATCAATGCTGCCAAGTCTGCGCTGCACAAAGCAGGACAGGTTGTTCTGGAAGGCCATATCAATCATTGTGTCAGGGACGGAATTGAGCACGGGGATGCGGAAAAGACCATTGAGAGTTTTACCAAAGCAGTGGAACGATTTGCCAATATGACTTAATTCCAGGCTGGAAGCCGGGCTGTACATATAACAGCCGGCTTTCTTTTTTTTACTTCTTGACAACCTATACCCCTATTGGTATATTTAGAAATATACATATACCCCTATAGGTATAAAATGACGAGGAGGATAATATGAAAAAATTAGAAGAACTTTTGGAATGGGGCGGAACCAGAAAAGATATCGCCTGTCTGGCTGTTTCTGCTGCTGCACTGATAATCAGCATATTTGATCTGGTACCCCTCCCTTTTGACGCTGCCTGGGCTGCAATTCTCCTGTGCGGCATTCCCATCATTCTGGAAGCGGTCATCGGTCTGGTCACGGAGTTTGATATTAAGGCAGATGTTTTAGTCTCCATTGCTCTCATTGCTTCCATTTTGATCGGAGAACATTTTGCGGCCGGCGAGGTGGCCTTTATCATGCAGCTTGGCGCTTTGCTGGAGGATCTAACGGTTCAGAAAGCAAGAGCCGGGATCGAAAAGCTGGTCCATCTTACGCCCCGTACGGCGCGGAAGATCGTCGGAATGAGGGAAGAGATCGTACCGGCGGAACAGATAAAAGCAGGCGATTTCATTCGGGTGCTCCCAGGAGAGACGGTTCCGGCAGACGGTATCATAAAGTCCGGGCAGACCTCCATCAATCAGGCCGTTATGACAGGGGAATCCCTGCCGGTTGATAAAAGCGCGGGAGATGAAGTATCCAGCGGCACGGTCAATCAATTTGGTTCCTTTGACATGGAAGCCACAAAGGCCGGGGAAGACAGCTCCATACAGAGAATGATCCGGCTCGTCCGGTCTGCGGATGCAGGAAGGGCCAGAATCGTGGGCATTGCGGACCGGTGGGCCACATGGATTGTGGTGATCGCNAACAGGGATGTAGAGGATTTGTGCAAAGCCGGAATACCAATTGTAACGGTTCAGGGAAAGCATGGCGGGATATCCATCATCGAAGGATATAAAATGGATAAAACATTATTAACTTCATCAGAAATGCAGGCCATTTTATCGGGGCTGCGGAGTCTTGACAGTGTATCCGGCAGCAACCGGTATCAGCTCCTTATGGATAAGCTTTCCGTAGGATGTCCGGATATCCTTCCATCCAACCAGCATGTGCTCATTAATCTTTCATCCTGGTATAAGGCTTCGCTGGCTCCCAAGATCGAATTAATCCAGAATGCAATCGATGTGAAAAAGCGCATAGAGTTCCACTATTATTCCCCGACAGGAGAGAGTGTCCGGAATATTGAGCCGTATTTGCTGATATTTCAATGGTCTTCCTGGTATGTTTGGGGATATTGTCTGCTGCGGAATGATTTCCGTTTGTTTAAATTAAACCGTATGGAGGAGCTTAAGTGTACATCAGAGGACCGGGAGGAAAGGACGGTTCCTGAATTCAGTATGAGTCCGTACCGGATATTTCAGGCAAACGGAGCAAGGGTAACGGCTCTCTTTGATGGGAAGATGAAATGGAGACTGATTGAGGAATTTGGTATCAACGGTTTTGAAGAACTGGAGGATGGGACACTTCAAATGGAAATCAGATGGTCGGATAAGGAATCCTTATTCAGCTGGCTGCTGAGTTTTGGCGCTCATGTGAAGATCATAGAGCCGGTGGAGTATCAGAACGATTTTCTGCAATTGTTACAGAATATCAGGAAGAGATACAGGCGCCGGAACAGCATCTATGAGGATTGGCGCAGTTATGAAAATCAGGAGTTTTTGCTCCGTCCGGTGCGGGTGGAAGATGCAGAGGAGCTATTAAAGGTTTACAGCGATAAAGAGGCACAGAAGCGGTTTAATATTGATAATTTTTCTCAGCCCTGTTTTTTTGATACCATGGAGCAGATGCGAAATGAGCTGGAATACTATCAGAAAGCTTATCAGAAGAGGGAATTTGTCCGGTGGTCCATTGTAGATAAAAAGACAGGCAGAATCATCGGAACAGTTGAAAATTTCCGCCGGGAAGCCATTGATAAGTCAACAGGAGAACCCAGGGATGCGTTTCATAATGTTGCACTTTTACGCATGGATATCCGAAGTGATTATGAGAAAGAACCTGTATTTTTATCATTGATTCATCTTATTCTGGAATCTGCTTACGATGATTTTGAGTGCACTTGTATTGCAACAAAGGCACCGCAGATCGCAGAAGAACGCAGAAAGGCTCTGGTTGAGGCGGGGTTTAAAGCATCAGATACCATATTGGTCGGGCACAGCGGCCAAAATTATGGGGATTATTTTATCAGAAAAAGGTTCGAATGTTGATAAAGGTGATGCATTCCATTCCGGAAACCGGGTAAAATAACTTCGGAAACAGAAGTAAAACAGTGGGAAATGAATACGGAGGACATCCATGCAATCCTTAATGAACGTTAAAACCGGAGAAACCTGCACCATTCAATGGCTGACGTGTGACCCGCAGACTAAGTCAGCCATGCAAAGCTGTCAGATAGAAGAGGGCAGCACCGTCCGCGTCATTAACAAGTGCCTCGGGAGTGTGATCATTGGAATAAAGGAGAAACGTGTGGCCATTGGAAGTGAAGCTGCGGAAGGGATCAAGGTATCACAATCCTTGTGAGCCGGCCCGGAGAGTATTGACAAGCAGATGATTTTGAACGATAATATACACATACCCCTTATGGTATTTGGAGGTGTAATGTGAAAAAATGTATGGATGCCGATAATCTGCATCGGCGTTTAAAAAAAATCATCGGACAGGTACAGGCAATCGACCGCATGGTAGATGAAGATGTTCCCTGTGAAGATGTCCTGGCCCAGATCAATGCTGCCAAGTCTGCGCTGCACAAAGCAGGACAGGTTGTTCTGGAAGGCCATATCAATCATTGTGTCAGGGACGGAATTGAGCACGGGGATGCGGAAAAGACCATTGAGAGTTTTACCAAAGCAGTGGAACGATTTGCCAATATGACTTAATTCCAGGCTGGAAGCCGGGCTGTACATATAACAGCCGGCTTTCTTTTTTTTACTTCTTGACAACCTATACCCCTATTGGTATATTTAGAAATATACATATACCCCTATAGGTATAAAATGACGAGGAGGATAATATGAAAAAATTAGAAGAACTTTTGGAATGGGGCGGAACCAGAAAAGATATCGCCTGTCTGGCTGTTTCTGCTGCTGCACTGATAATCAGCATATTTGATCTGGTACCCCTCCCTTTTGACGCTGCCTGGGCTGCAATTCTCCTGTGCGGCATTCCCATCATTCTGGAAGCGGTCATCGGTCTGGTCACGGAGTTTGATATTAAGGCAGATGTTTTAGTCTCCATTGCTCTCATTGCTTCCATTTTGATCGGAGAACATTTTGCGGCCGGCGAGGTGGCCTTTATCATGCAGCTTGGCGCTTTGCTGGAGGATCTAACGGTTCAGAAAGCAAGAGCCGGGATCGAAAAGCTGGTCCATCTTACGCCCCGTACGGCGCGGAAGATCGTCGGAATGAGGGAAGAGATCGTACCGGCGGAACAGATAAAAGCAGGCGATTTCATTCGGGTGCTCCCAGGAGAGACGGTTCCGGCAGACGGTATCATAAAGTCCGGGCAGACCTCCATCAATCAGGCCGTTATGACAGGGGAATCCCTGCCGGTTGATAAAAGCGCGGGAGATGAAGTATCCAGCGGCACGGTCAATCAATTTGGTTCCTTTGACATGGAAGCCACAAAGGCCGGGGAAGACAGCTCCATACAGAGAATGATCCGGCTCGTCCGGTCTGCGGATGCAGGAAGGGCCAGAATCGTGGGCATTGCGGACCGGTGGGCCACATGGATTGTGGTGATCGCCCTGGTCTCCGCGGCTCTTACCTGGCTGATCACGGGAGAGATCATCCGTGGGGTTACGATACTGGTCGTATTCTGCCCATGTGCCCTTGTTCTGGCTACGCCTACCGCCATTATGGCCGCCATAGGCAATGCCACCAGGCACGGTTTCCTTGTAAGAGAAGGGGATGCACTGGAGCGGCTGGCTTCCGTAGAAAAAGTCACATTTGATAAGACAGGTACCCTTACCTATGGGACGCCAACCGTTGTCGGAGTCCACAGCTTTCTGACGGAATTTTCCAGTAATGAAATTTATGCTTATACCGCCTGTGCGGAAGCCCGTTCCGAGCATCCTCTGGGAAAGGCAGTTGTCCGCTGTTACCGGGATTCTGCAAGGGAAGACATACCGCAGGCCATGCAGTTTGAAATGCTTCCGGGAAGGGGAGTAAAGGCAGTTGTTATGGGAAAGGATATTATGGCGGGAAATCAGGAACTCCTTTCTGAGCAGAAAATCCGGTTGGAAGAAAAACAGCTGGAGGAAACCGATAGTTACCGGGAAAAAGGCTGTACCATCGTTTATGTATCCATCGGACAGAGGCTTGCAGGCTTCTTAGCCCTGTCTGACACACTGCGCCAGGAAGCAGCTTCGGTGATCGATCAGGTGAAAGCAGCCGGGGTTATTCCAGTGCTCTTGACAGGGGACCATGAAAATGCGGCAAAGCATATAGCCGGCCTAATACATATGGAAGAAGTACATGCAGAATGTCTGCCGGAGGATAAGCTGAAATGGGTTGATTCCTTTGAGCAGGAACAGAAGAAGATCTGCATGATCGGAGACGGCATCAACGATGCCCCGGCTCTGAAAAAGGCATATGTGGGGATAGCAATGGGGGGCGTTGGAAGTGACATTGCAGTCGATGCTGCGGATATCGTACTGATAAACGATGATATTAAGGAAATCCCCCATCTTCTGCACCTTGCAAAGAAAATGATGGTAATCATTCGATGCAATCTGGCATTTTCCATGATGTTGAATTTTGCAGCGATCCTGCTTGCCATGACAGGAGTTTTGAATCCGGTCATCGGAGCGCTGGTGCATAACGCAGGGTCGGTTTTTGTTATCATTCACTCAGCTTTCCTGCTTAGCTGGAAAAGAAAGACGGTATAGAAAAAGAAAGTGTGTAAGCCGGAGAAAATACTTACACGCTTTCTTTTATCATTCATGATTGCCATATACGTGGGCTTTGATCGCAGCAAAGCTTTCCGCACTTATTACGTGTTCAATCCGGCAGGCATCCTCCAATGCGGTCTCAGGGGCCACACCGAGGGCAATCAGCCAATCGGAAAGCAAGGTATGGCGTTCGTACATCCTTTCCGCAATTTCCCGTCCTTTTTCCAGCAGAGTGATGTATCCGTTATCATCCATCCCGATGTATCCGTTCTCCCGGAGATTCTTCATCGCCACGCTGACGCTTGGCTTGGAAAATTCCAATTCTCCGGCGATGTCGATGGAACGCACATGACCATTGCGCTGCTGCAGCATCAGGATAGCTTCCAGATAGTTTTCGGCAGATTCCTGTATCTTCGTATCAGCACCTTCTTTCAAAATTCAATATAATCTCTTCTTATTTTAACACAGATTGACAGGAATTTTCAAGTTAAGTCCTCCTTTCTATTGTTCTGGTGTTTTTTTATCATGGTCCGGAACTGGCTGACCGTGATTCCAAGGGCATTGCTTGCGGTGCGCAGCGTATATTCACGCTGTTTCCATTTTTCGTAAACCGGGTAAAATTCATCAGGAAGCGGGGAGGGAAAGCGTCCCAGATGCTTGCCCTGGGCTTTTGCGATGGCAATTCCTTCCGCCTGCCGCTGCTTGATGTTTTCCCTTTCTGCCTGCGCCACGTATGAAAGAAGCTGCAGGACAATATCGGAAATGAGTGTTCCGATCAGATCCTTATTGGTCCGGGTGTCAAGAATAGGCATGTCAATAATCACAATATCTGCTTTTTTTATTTTGACAATTTCTCTCCATTCCTTCTGGATATCCTCGTAATTCCTGCCCAGACGGTCAATGCTTTTAATGACCAGGACGTCCCCTTCCTTTAATCTTTTCTTTAATTTCTGGTACTGCGGCCGGTTAAAATCCTTACCGGATAATTTATCACAATAAATATTTTTTTCTAAAACCCCCCATTTCAGCAGTTCTACCAGTTGCCTTTCTATATTTTGATCGAGGCTTGAAACCCTAACGTAACCGTAGAAATTATTCATAATTATATAAAACCTCCTGTCGTTTATAGTATGGCAGAAAGAATAAATTTTAAAATGAGACAAGCATACCATATTGCTAAAAAGGTGTACCTTTTTAGCAATATGGTATGCTTGCCAAACGAGTAAAATAAACCATAATATATTATAATAGAAATTTCGACGGATTTCAACACAAATATGGTGGAATGATTTT
>NZ_LT732526.1:2844655-3063542 GCF_900155545.1 Clostridium sp. Marseille-P2415 | reverse complement strand
CGCCACGCTGACGCTTGGCTTGGAAAATTCCAATTCTCCGGCGATGTCGATGGAACGCACATGACCATTGCGCTGCTGCAGCATCAGGATAGCTTCCAGATAGTTTTCGGCAGATTCCTGTATCTTCGTATCAGCACCTTCTTTCAAAATTCAATATAATCTCTTCTTATTTTAACACAGATTGACAGGAATTTTCAAGTTAAGTCCTCCTTTCTATTGTTCTGGTGTTTTTTTATCATGGTCCGGAACTGGCTGACCGTGATTCCAAGGGCATTGCTTGCGGTGCGCAGCGTATATTCACGCTGTTTCCATTTTTCGTAAACCGGGTAAAATTCATCAGGAAGCGGGGAGGGAAAGCGTCCCAGATGCTTGCCCTGGGCTTTTGCGATGGCAATTCCTTCCGCCTGCCGCTGCTTGATGTTTTCCCTTTCTGCCTGCGCCACGTATGAAAGAAGCTGCAGGACAATATCGGAAATGAGTGTTCCGATCAGATCCTTATTGGTCCGGGTGTCAAGAATAGGCATGTCAATAATCACAATATCTGCTTTTTTTATTTTGACAATTTCTCTCCATTCCTTCTGGATATCCTCGTAATTCCTGCCCAGACGGTCAATGCTTTTAATGACCAGGACGTCCCCTTCCTTTAATCTTTTCTTTAATTTCTGGTACTGCGGCCGGTTAAAATCCTTACCGGATAATTTATCACAATAAATATTTTTTTCTAAAACCCCCCATTTCAGCAGTTCTACCAGTTGCCTTTCTATATTTTGATCGAGGCTTGAAACCCTAACGTAACCGTAGAAATTATTCATAATTATATAAAACCTCCTGTCGTTTATAGTATGGCAGAAAGAATAAATTTTAAAATGAGACAAGCATACCATATTGCTAAAAAGGTGTACCTTTTTAGCAATATGGTATGCTTGCCAAACGAGTAAAATAAACCATAATATATTATAATAGAAATTTCGACGGATTTCAACACAAATATGGTGGAATGATTTTCTCTGTAACCAATGTAAAAAGGTACACCTTTCTGACACGGAACGTATTAATTAATTACGTTCCCCCTATTTTCTTTTCAAAATCCATACTACATAGATTCAACTCAGGATAAAAATGGTTCGAAAGGGGAGTGGTAATATGGTCCCGAACAAAAACATGAGAAAAATTTTAATTTTTCAAACAGCCGGGAAAACGGCTGGGAAAAAATATGTGGCAGCAGATATCGATTGCCGGACCGGCGGTTACGTACATGCAGGTCCGAGACAAAGGTTAATCATTGATCGAAGGTGTAGTGGATGACAGAAAAAGATCTTTATGTTCTTCTTGAACAGATTCGAAGTATTATTTTAAATAAGCCGGCTGACAAGGAACAGGAAGAAAAAACACAAGTGGCTTTGGAATTGCTGGGAGACTTTTCAAAGGCATTTCATGAAATGGTGGTCCGGCTGGAAAAAAGAGAAAAGGAATTAAAGGATGAGGCAGAAAAAAACAAACGTTTTAATACGCTGTTAGTATCCATTATGAACAGCCTGAAAGAGTGGGTTGTGGTCACGGAAGAAGAAACCGGAGAGGTATTATTTACGAATGAACTGGCAAAAAAACGGTTTTTTGATTTTCAGAAAGGCCAGTATGCCTGTGGAGGAGAATGCCCCCTGATGTCCCGGCTTAAGTCCTATGCCGGGCTGGAACATGAATTGCGTTATGAGTTCAAGTGTTTCCGCAACAGAATATTTCAGGCGAAGTCTTATTCTTTGCTGTGGGAGGATAAAAAAGCAGTGGTACATCTTATTACGGATATTACATACCAGAGGGAAAATGAAGCATTCTTAGAAGTTATGGCCTATAAGGATGAATTAACAGGACTGGATAACCGGCGCAGCTGCCTGCGTACCATTGATGCATATATACAAAAAGAGATACCATTTACACTTTGCATGATCGATTTGGATGGGCTCAAATCCATCAATGACCGGTTTGGGCATCTAAGCGGGGACGAGTATATAAAGCTTGCGTCAGAAGCCTTGAAAGAAACTGCCGGTGACACTGATTTCACCTGCCGTTTCGGCGGCGATGAGTTCGTTGTACTGTTTCCGGATTGCGATGAGCAGACAGCAAAAAGGAAGCTTGCCATGATCGACCGGAAAATATCAGGCAGCAAAAAAGGATATCCGATGTCCGTCAGCTATGGTACGGTCTATGTCGTGAAGGGGACACATATGTCACCGAAGGCCGCTTTGGATATGGCCGATGAAGAAATGTACCGCTTTAAAAGGCACCGTAAGGAGAAAAAGAATCCGGAGGCCGGCAACAGAATTTAGAAGGTTCAACTTTTCTTGTGTTTTTTTCAATTTTACATTATAATGATATGCAGGTTAAAATGAAATGGGAGCAAGAAAAGAATGAGATTTATTGGAAGCAAGACATTGCTGCTGGACCAGATCAAACAAGTCATTGATGAAAAGGCACCAGAAGCCGAAAGCTTTTGTGATATATTTTCTGGAACCGCCGCGGTTGCCAGATATTTTAAACAGTGGTACCAGGTCTGTTCCAATGACCTGCTGTACTTTTCTTATGTGCTGCAGCGGGCTACCGTTGAAAATGACAGCATGCCTGGGTTTGCCCGCCTGCGGGAAGAAACCGGGATCAGTGACCCGGTGGACTATTTTAACGGCAGGGAGAAGAAGGATTTAGAGGAGCTGCCGGAGGAACGCCGCTTTTTCCAGAATACCTATGCTCCCATTGGCGGCCGCATGTACTTAAATGATGACAATGCTCTTCGGATTGATTTTGCCAGGTGTACCGTGGAAGACTGGAAGGCAGCCGGACTGTTGAGTGAGGACGAGTATTATTATCTGGTTGCCTGCATTGTGGAGGGAATCCCCTTTGTATCCAACACCTCGGGAACCTACGGTGCGTTTCATAAGACATGGGAGAGACGCAGCTGCAAGCGGTACGAGCTGTTCCGCCTTCCCGTGACGCACAATGGAAAACAGAATCAATGCTATAATGAAAACGGGGCAGAGCTTTTAAAACGCATTGATGGAGATATCCTTTACATCGACCCGCCCTACAATGCCCGCCAGTATCTTTCCAATTATCATGTCCTGGAAACTGCTGCCAGGTATGATTATCCTGATGTACGGGGCGTCACAGGTCAGCG
Source organism: Clostridium sp. Marseille-P2415 (assembly GCF_900155545.1). GTDB lineage: Bacteria > Bacillota > Clostridia > Lachnospirales > Lachnospiraceae > Lacrimispora. The sequence goes on along the minus strand of NZ_LT732526.1, from coordinate 3,060,376 downwards.
GTCTGATGAAGGGCAGAAATCGGATTTCTGCATGAAGAACCGGGCGGTTCCCGCGTTTGAAGAACTGATCCGGAATGCCCGGTTCCGCCATATTATATTGAGCTACAGTACGGACGGGCTCATGACGTTGCAGGAAATTGAGGAAGCCATGAAAAAGTACGGTAAACCGGAAACCTTTCAAATCTATGAAATTCCCTACCGGAGATATAAGAGCCGGAAGGTGAAGGAAACAGAACGGTTAAAAGAGCTTCTGGTCTATATAGAAAAGCAGGTGCCGCCATGTACATAAAAAGTCCTCTTAACTATACCGGAGGAAAATACAAGATCCTGGAGCCTGTTTTTCATGCATTCCCGAAGGATATCCGCACGTTCGTGGATGTCTTTGCCGGAGGCTTTAACGTGGGGATCAATGTAAAGGCAGAACGGATTATCTGCAACGACCAGATCACTTATCTGATTGAGCTGTTTGAGATGTTCTCGTCAACGGATACGGCCAAGATCCTGGACCGGATTAAAAACCTGATCCGGAAATATGAGCTGACCCAGCAGAATAAAGAAGGCTATTATGCCCTTCGGGCACACTATAACAAAACAAAGGATTTAACAGCGCTGTTTGTGCTGGCCTGTTATGCCTTTAATCATCAGATACGCTTTAATAACAGCCATGAGTTCAACTCTCCTTTTGGGCGAAACAGAAGCTCCTTTAACAGCAGCATTGAAAAGAACTTAACGGAATTCTGCCAGGCCCTTCATGAAAAAAACATTGAATTTTCCAATGTGGATTTTATGGAACTGGATCTAACCGGCCTTGGACCGGACGATCTGGTTTACTGTGACCCGCCGTATCTGATTTCTACGGGAAATTACAACGATGGGAACCGGGGGTTCAAGGACTGGAAGGAAAAAGAGGAACGGGCGCTTTTAGATCTTTTGGACCGGTTAGACGAACAGAGAACCAGGTTCGCCCTTTCCAATGTCCTGTATCACAAGGGTTTATCCAATGATCTTTTAATTGAATGGAGCAAGCGGTACCGGATCCATTATATTGATAAGACCTATTCCAACTGCAATTACCAGTTTAAAGAAAGGGATGCGGTTACGGTTGAGGTGTTGATAACGAATTTTTAATATGTAGTGTAAAAACAGATTCTGTTGGGAGGCTCCCTGGAATCTGTTTTTTAATAGAAAAGATCTTCTTTTTTCTACGTAGCGAAAGAATAAAGTGTAAATTTTGGCACTTAACGTGTATAATTTTGGCACTTGGGTTGAAAGTTGTCTGAAGTGGGTATATGCTCAAATTGCTAGGGTGTATCTGAAAACTCATAACCCTTATACTATTTGCACGAAGTGAATATGGAAGCACAATAAACAAAAGTAAGAAAAGATATTGCCAGTTTATCATACTGAGTTGCAACTCTACGAAATCATATCACATTACAAGGTAGTGATGTTGGATAATAAATATAAAATTTCACCATTTACTACATCTAAACACACCATTCACTACAGAAGATTAAAAAGACTTTAAAATCATGGTAGAATATTTTTAAGTTATTGATTGTTTTTTCTTAAAAACAACTATATTAAGAAAGTCATCGGGTGACTTACGTAGAGATGGGGGATATGTAAAGATAGTTGAATAAATAAACTGATTTTTAATAAAACCGCTTTATCTACGGTAAAGATTGTAAATATGCATTTTCAGTGGCCGCAGTAATACAGGCGTTTACTCCTTTGAACAGACTAGAATGCCAAATGGATGGAGGGATACCAATACGGAGATAATTTTAAAACAGAAAAATGCCTTATCAGTATAGGCATTCCGTATTGATACAAAATTATAACTCATCAGACAGCTTTGTTAGCATTTCATCAGATGATTATGAGAAAGGGGGGATTCCATTGCACAATTTGTTACAGTTTGGCCTAGCGACCGAGGCAGCCATTACAGTTTGGGTTTTGACTAAAGTAACTATCGACTTCTGAATTTAGCAATATGAAAGTGAAGATAATTCAGAAAATACAAAATGTTAAGAATGAGGTGCTTTTATGAAAAGAAAGAAAAATGGTTTGATTTCGTTGCTTCTAAGTATTTGTATGTTTATTACAATGGCTTTTTCTGCTTATGCGGCCGAAGGTCAGAATGACGAACAGCTTCAGCCTGGCTGGATTAAAGTAAATGAATATCGTTATGAAAATCCGACCACCGGAGAATACTTTGTAATTCATCCTAATTTAGCTCGGGCTTCCAGCACCAGCGTAACATTTGATTTTAAAATTCAATATTCTTTTGATTGCCCAACTAAATTTAATGCATCTGGCACAAGTGCAAGTGTTAAGTCAAGTGCTCATGTAGAGGATAGTTCTGGCGCATGGATAGGTGGTACATCATATGGATATGCTATATATGTTGGTTCGAAAAAGGCATCATTCACTACCGGAAACTCTTCAGCTACGAAAAAAGTGTCTGGCTTAAGAAGCGGAAGTTCTTATACACTAAGTGCCAGTACCTTAAACAAAATGGGCAGTTATTATGTTGTAGGAAGTGCCACCGTACAGTAAATGTTCTATACAATATCACATATTAAAAAGGTGTCCCAAAAGCTAAATTTTAATTACGCCTAATACAATTATAGTACACTTGTTAAATATTGTATGTTGCATTGAGTGATAAGAATAATTGCCTTTGGGGCGCCCTCTTAATTAAATAGGTAAATAAAATGAAACATTCCACCTTCTATTTAAAGGGTTATTCTAAATTACTTATCAAATACATCCTATATGACCTGAAAATATTATCCTATATTTTATTAATTCTGGTCGCGGTCTTCTTTTATATTGGTTTATTACTTCGAAGTGAGGCTGATAAAATTTTAGAGGAGTATGGCGGTTTGAAAGAGATTAAAATGACAACTGCCATAGAGCCGAGCTATAACGGCATTCCTCAAAAGGACCTTCAAATATTATTAAAGATATTTAATGAATATAAGATTGAAAATATAAAGGAAATATGGCTTAATTTCCAGCCGCTAACGACTGTTGGGGTGCAATGTCCGGAAGACGCCCCGGCATATGACAGGAAGATTGAGGGGAGAGAGTTTACAAAAGAGGAATTAACGGATGGAGATGAAGTGATTATTTTAAATCTAGAAGATTATAAATGCTATTTTTCCGATTATCGTATCGGGGATTTCATATCACTTGGTAATGAGGATTTTCAACTGATTGGCGTTTCTTATACTGCTGAGCAGTCCGTTATACCATTTAATTGTGTATTTAACAATAATTTAAGCAATTCGTTCATTTGCGGACATCTTGTTTTAAAAACGAAATTTCCTGTAAAAAAAAGAGAGATTGTCAAAGAATATGATCGACAAACCGGGATTGAACAGTCAGATAGACCGTTTGTGATAAATCCAGTCTTTTGGAGGGTAATTGAGGATATATTTAATAAGATACGTGATTATGTTATATCAATAATTTTAATCATTGTGTTTTGCAGTTTTGCAGTTTTTCAAACATGTCATATTTTATATCATAAAAACCTCAAACATCAGCCGGCTTTTCAGTATACCGGAGGTTCAAAAGATTTTTTAAAATTAATAATAGGCGGCGAATTATTCACCATAATAACCGTATCTATTATTTTAAGCAGGATACTTTTATGGGGAGAGATGTTATGGGGGAAATAATACATTTTCTTTATTTGATATATAAAGGTTTCAAAAGGCCGTTGTATTACTGTACGGCTGTTTCTATTGCATTAGTAGTCTATTTGAATTTTTGTTTGACTCAGTACAAAAATCTGGAGCATCGGCTGAAAGTTCTGGAAGAAGTCAATTATTCAAATATTTATAAGGTAACATTTGTAAAACCAAAAGATAATGATTATGTAAAAATCATCAAGGAATTGGATTCTAAGCTGAAAGAGAATGCTGCTGTTTTAGATTTTACCAGAAATCCTCTGTATACAACAATTAAAAAAAAACACATCGTAAAAATTCGCACGGTATCAAGGGAGGAAGCTTCCTTGTTCCATATTTTTGAAAATAGGGACATAAATGGTGATGGATATTCAGCTATCATTTCAAATGATTTAAAAAGTAAATTCAAATCTGGTCAGAATTATACGATACCCGTAGGTATGTATGTCAATGGGGTGGACCAAAAAGTTAAAATAAATGTATCTGGATATAGTAATAATCTTTTGATTTTTTCAGGAGGGAATTTCTTAGAGGAACCAGATAATCAAATATTAGTATATGATCCTGATAATACATTACCGGTTCATACAACTTCGTTCTTTGAGCCTACTTTTAATGTGTTTCTCTATATAGAAAATTACGAAGAAGTGTTAAACATATTATCTGGATATGACTATATTAATATTCAGAAGATACAGGACAGCGTAGATTCCTTTTCTGATTTTAAATTGACCTTATTGCCGTCGTATTTCCGGTTTCTGATTTTAGGAATTGTCATATACATTTTGCTGTATGTCAATTTATATATTCTTTTTTATTTTAAAAAGAAAAACTACATTAAAACATTCTCTATCTGCAATCTTAACCGAAAGTTTTATATGAAATGTATCGGAACGGCCAATGTAATACAATTATTCGTTGGTTTTATTGTAGGCCAGACTATCTGGATCCTTTACTGCAAATTCGGTCAAACATTTTATACGCAAAATGGACTTTATATTTTTATTACGCTTTTTATGATTCATTTTTGCGCATTTATTATATTAAGCAGGGGGTATTCTTACATTGTACGAGCCAGTCATTGAAGTTAAAAATCTTAGTAAAACTTACAATAATAGCAAATTCTGTGTGCTGGAAAGAATCTCCTTCACTATGGGAAAGGGTGGCTTAAATGCTATTGTGGGGGAATCAGGCTCTGGAAAATCGACTTTGCTGAATATTTTATTTGGACTCACTGAATACGAAGAAGGAATATGTAAAATAAACGGAACTATTTTACAAGACCTTAATTTAAAAGATCGCCAAAAATTCAGGCATAATTTTTTAGGATATGTTCCACAGGACTATGGATTAATTGAAGAGTGGAGTGTATATGATAATATTACTCTTCCGTTCATGTTTTATAAAAACAATTTTTCGAAAACTGAATCTCATATAAAGGATATCCTGAATAGTATACATCTTGATAAATCCGATTATATTCATAGGAAAGTGTCCTTATTATCCGGTGGTGAAAAACAACGTGTTGCAATCGCCAGAGCACTGATCACAAAACCGCAAATTCTCATAGCAGATGAATTGACAAGCGCACTTGATTATAAATTGAGTATGGATATTCTGTCTTTATTACAGGAATTATGCAATGCGGGATATACAATTGTTTTTTCTACTCATGATGATAATCTATTGAAGCATTGTGATAAAGTTATATACTTGAAAAATGGAAAGATATATAATTCTTATACTTGAGTTATTCATGATAACCTACCCAATGGTGCTCAGCACCGTTAGTTACTGTATTTTCATCTTTTATTGCTCTCGCTTAAAAAGTAAAGACCAAACAATAGAAAAAGAGTTCCAACTTTATTAAGGCATGTTTGAAAACTAAGGGCTACTATTATGCGGCGAGTCTTTCATTTCTTTCCGGTTTGTCCAGTGATCATGAACAGGAATTGAGTTCCTTTAAAGAACAGCTTATGAGTTACGATCAAGGGATTCAGACGTGTCAGGACATTGTAAATGGTAATGCAGATCTACCGGATGGTGTTGCTATGGATGATATAAAAAAGTTGTTGACTGAAACACAACAGGCTCGTGAAAAATATCTAAAAGATGGATGCGAAAAATTAAACAAATGGGACCTATACAAGAGCGACTTCTTTAACCGTACCGTTAATAAAGTATTTGGAGAAAATAAATTTTCCGATTCAGATGAGGGGAATTGGAAAATTGATGCAACTGCTTCCGATATTTATGCTGAAATTGACAGGTTAGCAGAATCGACAAGAGGAATAACCCAGACTCTTAATGAAGGAATTAGCCGGATATATGATATTCTTGAAAAAAAGGGATACGGTGAGGAAAAGTATAAACTCCATCAAGCCATGTTACAGAAGAACGGAAATACATTCCCTGATAACGAAAGTGTAAATTCTTTGCAATTATTCCTGGCATCAATGAAAAGTGAAGTTATATCCTAAGGGAAAAGAATTTAAAAGGTGGATGGAACAATCAAGATGATATGACTCTTTAGATGGATGTTTATAGCATTTGTTTTATTGGGTACAGTTTGTAAATAAGAGACCATAGACAAAGCGACTCCAGGCATCCGTTCCTGGGGTCGTTTCTTCTGTGTCACAATATTATTTTTCCGATTCCTTCTCCACCCTGATCTCTCAGTGGATCAGGAAAGTAAGCGCCGCCCGCAGGACGATGATGCCGGCTACGTTTGCCTATTCTGAGTTTCTCAAAATAATAATTTTATCATTTTAAATTTATATATTAACTACATTGAAAAAGTGAAAGATAGTGTTACAAGTTATAAGTCTAAAACGTAATAGGATGACAGTACCTTTATTCATCTTTCGATAATATGAAGCAAATATTAAGTAATACACATTGAAAATGATTTTAAGGTAATTAGGATGAAATCAGGGGGAAATATGCAAATAGTTATTGTATTGGTTTTGATTACATTTATGACTCTTTTTTTGAACATAGAAAGAAATTTCAAATTAAAAGGAATAAAAAACAATAAGGCTGAGATAGCTAAGTCATTTGGTAAAAAAACTGAAAATCAATCTTTTGAAAGAGAATTGATAGAAGTATATTGGGAGGTTGAATCAGCAAAGCTAACTGAGAATGATCGGATTGATGATATTACTTGGTATGATCTGGAAATGGATCAGATTTATTGTATGATAAATAATTGCAAATCGTTTGCAGGGGACAACAGAAGAGGCTACGAGAATATTCCTAAGTGATAATAAGATAGTTTAAGTGTGAATATTGAAAGTGAGAAGAAAATATGTATTGAAATGAAGAAATTGCTTTATAATAAAACGGCAATTTTCTGGTTATCATGAATATACAATTAGTACTCAGGCGTAGGGATTGTTTAAATGATTTTAAATAGAAATAACCGTATATATTTTACTTTCGTGTGGATTTTTTCTGTTTTAACGTTATTTTTACATATGGCTGCGTTAAAACTTGTGTACAATTCAATAGATATATTGCTGAGAGCTAATCAAACAACATCGCAGGAAGTAAAAAAAGAGATGGCTTTACAAGTTGATAATTTGAAAAGGTACTCTGATTATTATACAAATGTGTTTTTTTTATTTTGCTATTTATTTATTATTTGTGCAGGAATTGTATTGGTGTTAAGAAAAGTAAATTTAAAGGTTTTTTTGCGTGGATATTTAATATTTGGAGAGGTTCAGGTTATCGGGCTTGCTTTATTCATTCAGATTTTTAATAAGTATGGTTTAACAGAGGGATTTGGCAGATTAAGAACGGTTCTTCGTCATAAATTATTTTGGACTATCGCAATACTTCTTATAATTGTTTATTTGTTGTATGGATATCTAAAGAAACATGGGGATTTGTAGTATTATGATTATAAAGGGGGGAATCATCTTTTAGATTCTGTTAAAAGGGCAATTATCTATACCAAGTTTAAAGAACGGGATGCGGTTACGGTCGAGGTGTTGATAACGAATTTTTAATATGTGATGTAAAAACAGATTCTGTTGGGAGACTCCATGGAATCTGTTTTTTGATAGAAAAGATCTTCTTTTTTCTACGTCCTCAATTGTAAAATAACTTTCCCGTCTGAAAGGGAAAGATAGGTACAAATATTTGAAAATAGCATAGAGAAATTCGTGTTACAAAAAGGCAGGGCGCAGTCCCTGCCTTTCGTGATATATTGAACTTAGCCGGTGGGGAAAGGATACACTATGGCTAAGTTTTTACCTTATGAAGACCGTTTGGAGATTAAAAGTGGACTGAAGGAGGATCTGACTTTTACCGAGATAGGCAAGAAGCTGGGGAGGGACAGAACTACTATTACAAAAGAAATCCGCAACTATGCAGTAGAGCAATGTACAGGATATTCAGTCTATCCCCATAATGTATGCAAGTATCGAAAAGGATGCAAGAGAAAAAAAGTGTGTGGAACAAATGAATGTAAGCATCCAATGGTAACCACATGCAGACAGTGTGAGCGTCTGTGTAACAGGTATTGCGAACAGTTTGAGGAAGAAGTATGTACCAGCAGATTTAAAACCCCCTATGTATGTAATGGATGCAGTGAAGTGAAGAAGTGTACACTGACGAAGACAATCTACGACGCATTGGAAGCCCATCGTCAGGCATCTGAAAAGATTGCGGAATCAAGAAGTGGGATTCTTTCCACGGAAGGAGAAATTGTCAGACTCAATGAGATCCTGGTTCCGCTGATCAAACAAGGCCAGTCCATACATCAGATATATTTAAATAATAAGGATGAGCTGACGTGCAGCGAGAATACTTTATACAATTACATAGATGGAAGTCTGTTTGATGTGAGGAACATTGATCTCCCAAGGAAAGTAAAGTATCGTCCGCGTTATAAAAAACCAGAACTGAAGGTAGACAGAGGCTGTCGTGTAAGAAGCAAAGGTGGAAAGGTTCTGCTTACGGTATTCTTTGTAGAAACGTCCTTGATGCTTGCATTCCTAAGAGATGCCAATACCTCTAAGTCAGTAATCGATATTTATGATGAACTATATCATAGGCTGGGAGGACAGGACTTTCGAAAGTTGTTTCCAATCATTTTGACAGATTATGCCGAAGAAAAAACTATGCCGAAGAATTCCTGAGAATTGCTTAGAAAATACTTTTACTGACATTTCTTCGGCATAGTAATCAGTTAATCCAACGTATACAGTGCATGGTGTACATCAGATTTTTTCCAAAGTTTCTCTGCAACAGTGGAATCCGGCGATGCTTTCTTCATAGCGTCACCCATCATTTCAAGTGTTGCGAATGCATAGAAGCCGGATGTTGTTGACATACTTTCATGACCAAGAAACTGCATAATAAATGGCAAGGGAACTCCATTCCTATATAAATCCATGGCTTTCGTTTTTCTAATCAAATGACAGTGGACATTATCAGGTACTTCGGAACAGGTTTCACGAGCAGTATCAGCAGCGGTCTTAAGAACTAGGCTAATGCTGTCTGTTGATAACCGATGAGTTTTTCCATCCAAAAGGCTGTAAAACAATGGACATTCTTTATTCTTAGGATGAAACTCTTTCAGGTAGTTTTGAAGATGTGTAACAGTTTTATTCATCAATGGTACATTTCTGCTCTTTTGACCCTTGCCGACGAGCGTTATGAATGGATTTGACGCATCTAGGTGCAGTGAAGATATATCTAATTCAGCCAATTCCTGTACCCTTGCACCAGTATCATAGAGCAGAATGAGCATCATTCGATTTCGACGATGCTTGGAGGTCTTTGTATCGGATGCAGCCAGAATGGCGGCAGTTGCTTTTGGTTGGAGATACTGTATGGGATGTTTTTCTTCCTTCAGTTTCTTTATTAAACATGCTTCTGTATATAGTGCTTTGAGCTCGAAATCCTCTTCTCCACAGTATTTCAGGAATGACCGGATTGCTGTGAGTTTGAGATTAATACTTTTAGGAGAGTAGCCACTGGATTTCATCCATTCAACAAACTCCTTGATGTTCTCCCGTGAAAAAGCTTCAAATGTGACGTTATCATCTTTTAATAACTTCTCCTTTTCAAGAAAAGACAGATAGGATTTAAGTGACTGTTTGTAAGCCTCTACGGATTTGTCTGACAGATTTCTTATTACCGGCATGTAATCATGAAGGTAAAGACGTGCCATAATCCAGAAACTTTTATCCTTCTTTCGCTTATACTTCATCGTCTTCTACCTCCGGAATAAGAGATTCCATTGATGATGTAAGAATAGAGTACTGAGGAAAGAAATCCGGTATCAAGTGTATATAGTAATAGGTGCTTTCGAGGGATGAGTGCCCCATATATCTCATAAGATAAGGGAACATCGCATGTACATCCGTTTCCTCTTTAGACCACTTCAAGATGTTAGCACATGCAAAGTGATGTCGGAAGTCATAAGCGCGTGGTTTGACTTTTCCATCTCTTTTAAGGCCGGCAGCATCCCAGATGCTTTTGAAATTCACCGTCAATGAAGTCGAAGAACACATGCCACCTTTTCCACCCGGAAAAAAGTATTCTCTTGATGGAAAACAGGCGTTTATGGCGCAGTCATATTTTTTTAGATAATCTGTAAGTTCCTCTGACAGATACAAGCGTCTGTCACAGTGAGCTTTGGATTGAAGGATATCAACAAAACCATTATCAAGATGTACGTTTTCGCAACGAAGATGTCGCGCTTCACCGCATCGTACGCCACAACAATAAAGGAAACGATACAGTGCAGGTAAAACATATGCCCTGCCCAAGTAGTTCTTTCTGAGTACGTATGAATCGCACTCCTTGAAGAAAGCCAGTATCTCAGCTTCACTCATCAGGTAGACTTCGGCGTGGTAGCTCTGGATTCTGTACTTGTCACCCAGTACATATGCATCGGGAACGCCGATACTATGTAGATATCGTCCGAATTCTCTTATAGGAGATATCCAACTCCGATTCGGTGTTGTTGATTTACAACTCTTCGCTGCAGCCCATCCTTCAACGGTTTCTTTATTCAAACTGCTTGAGTTGCCGTTTGAAAAGTTATACTCATCCAGGTTCCGTAAGTGACATGAAGCCGATTTGTACTGTATGCCAATGGAATGTTTGAATTCAAGGAAGCTTTCAAGCTGAGGTGCGAGGGCACTTATGAAATCTGTATTCATGGATTCACCTCCTTGGATATGCCTGTCATAGGCAGGACGCATTCTCTAAGGCGATATTCATCTGTAGTGATATATATATCTGTCGTATCCGGATTGACATGTCCAAGAACAGCGGCGATTGTTTCAATCGGCACAGCATTCTTTACCATAGTGGATGCTGCATTATGGCGCAAAAGGCACATCCCAAGAATACGGCTTTCCTTATCTATCCCTGCCTGGCAGAAAACCCGACGAACTACTTCGTAGCAGCTTGAATGGTCAGTGAATGGATCAAAGGGAGCCAGTTCACGTACAAACAGGAAGTCATTATTAGCTGCTGGTCTTTCTTCGTGAAGGTATCTGAAAATCGCATTTCCAACAGATGGAATGAGTGGGAGACATACAAAGTTTCCGGTTTTGCTCTGATGAAAAGATATCGTTTCACTAATCCAATCGATATCTGACAGCTTCAGCTTTATCAGGTCGCAGGCCCGTATCCCTGATGACATACCCAGAAGAACGATAGCAGCATCACGAAGAGTAACCTCCGAAGACTCAATAGCAGTGCTCAGTCGTTGATTCTCATCATCTGTCAATGTAGGAATAATTCGACGTGCCCGAGGCGAATGAATTCCAAGTATAGAGACAATCAGGTCATCTCTTCTAAGGTATTTCATTGATGATCTTAAACCGCAAAGAACTGCTCTCTGTCTGTTTGTTTTTGAAGTCTGAATGTAGGAAAAGAGTGTTTCTGGTGTAATTGTTGCAATGTCATCAATGCCAGCACTATGAAGGAACTGCAGAAAGTAATAAAACTCATACTCATAAAAATGGATAGTATTCTCATTTGTGTACTGCATATGGAGCACCTTCTGATAGCCGCCGTAAACATCCTTGTGTAGTGGATTAGTTGGCGCTACTTTTCCTCGCTTTACGATAGAAAAATCGAATTGCCCGGTACTGTAGTATGAATTCATCAATCGGATGAACCGTCCATGCAAATGGTATCGTTCTGTGCTGAATTGCCCGGTTTTGGGACTTATGACATCATCTGAATAAAGCTTTCCGAATTCCGTAGTATACACAGTTACATCCTTCTCTGAACAGAAAGCTTTGAATCTTCTAACAGCACCTTGGTAGTTAAAAATAGTGGATTTATTGTATCCTGCATCCTGTAATGCTTCGAGCAACAGCTCGCAAATGGTATTAATCTCAATCATGAGGTACCTCCTTTCTTGGTACCTCAAGTATAAAACATTATGTCGAAGAAATAGCATTAGGCACAGTATTTATAGCATTTTTGGTGGTTTTTCGGTATAGTTTTTTCTTCGGCATAATCCGTATTATACCGAATTCGGTATAACACTGACAACGGAAGTGAATTTTCTAATCCGAAGAGTATAGAGTATGGCCCAGATGGAAAAGGATTTCAAAGAACCAGAATCTATTACTGCAATCCAAGTGCACCCTATCAGAAAGCGGAAATAGAGGTAGGGCATGAATTCATAAGAAGGGTATTGCCAAAGGGAAAAAGCTTTGATGAACTGATGCAGGAGGATATCAATCGGATGATGGATCATATCAATTCCTATAGAAGAAAAAAGCTGAATGGGAAAAGTCCGTATGAAGCATTCTGTTTTTATTATGGAAAAGACCTGGCAGATAAATTAGAATGCCACGAGGTTGCTGCCAACAGCATCAACTTAACACCAGGTCTTTTAAAAAGGTAGCAAGATAATCGGAACATGAAACCACTGGCTGGAACGAAAAGACAGATACCAGCAGACGTGAATTTCGGAGTACAAAATTTGTAAGCCAAAAGTGACGTCCGGTTTTTGTGCGCCAAAATCATCCTGTTACCAAAGATTATACCATAGAAAGCAAGAGAAAAACGGGAAAGTGGGATTACATTCGACCTTATCGTTAATTATAAGGTGGGTTAAAGTGCAAATTTTGGCATTGAACGTGTATAATTTTGGCACTTGGGTTGAAATTTATCTAAATTGAGGATATGCTGGATTAAAGAGGTAAAATTGTTTGTTCAAATTGTAACTGTTACCATGTACGTAATTAAGAGGGGGATAAAAAGATGCTTTTAAGTCGGGATGAAGATCAGCGTTATTTTGTTTTTAGAATAAATAAATTGTTGTTGATGAAGTTATTTAAACCGCTTTTGTTACTGTTACTTTCAGCAACAGTAATAATGGCTGCCATAAATTATAGAGGTATCCCTTATCTGTTTGTAATAATTGCAGTAACAGCATGGTTCTCGGTATTATCTTTGAGATTTTTTCCTATATTAACCCGTCTTTATGTATTGTTGCCTTTATTATTAAATCTGACAATAGGAACCGTTGCCATTTGGCAATTAATAACTCAAGTAAATGAAATTGATAAATTGGGTGAAGGAATTGTGCGCGTGTGCGCTGTTGTAATTGGTAATTTTATATTATCGGTATTGGTAAGTAAATTTTATCGAAAAAGGAGGAAGTTAACATGGAAAGAAGAAGTAGATTTATTGTAGTATTAGTATTGGCATTATTTATGTGCTTTCATGCAGTTCCGGCTATGGCATCAGAAGCCCCGCAAGGCACTTTGGTTTCTGTTGAATATGAAAATTACCCGGATGGTACATCTTCTGTTGAAAAAACTTATGTACAGGTTCATACTGCTCCTTATGGGCTGCTTTATGCTACCCCCTATGCTGCATATGGTACAGATACCTTCACAAAAACGAAAGACTGGCATACTGGCTTAGGAGGGAATGGATCTCTTATCGTCTCAGCTCAAGTTACGGCTACCTTTGATTGGAATTCATCGACGAAAAAGGTAAAGGTTTATGATGCTGAAGGTGAAGTAACCTACTATGCTGGCGGTGATATAACCAATGAAAAGACCACCACGAGCGGTAATAATTCAAGAAAAGCTACTGGAAAGTTCAGCTTTAAGAGAACGACGGATTTAGGCTTTTCATCTAATTATTCGGTTAGTGTTTCCTGCAACTATAAAGGAACAGACAGCTGATTAATATACTTATAAACGATACTTACCTTTTCCGATACTATAACTTATATGCAAATCCATGCTGCCCCTTATAGTACTCATAATGCTTCTTATGGAATGGATATATTTACAAAAACTAAAAGCTGGTATAGTGGCTGGGCGGAAATGGATCATTAATAGCATCAGCTCAAATAAAATTTAGGAGGGAATAAATAATGGAACATAAAATTAAAATGAGAAAAATCAAAACGAAAGTCAGCGCCTTATTTTTAACTTTAGGAATTGTTGCAAGTACTTTGTTTTCACCGATCCCTGTTTTTGCAGGAACAAGCGGTAATCCGGCAACACAACTGGATGGGAAGTTAAGTACATTCCATCAGGGAAGTGCGAATGATTGCGGAGCAGTTTCTGCTATACAGGCATTAGATAATAGTAGATTTGGCAGAAATCTTTTAAGTAAAATGATTACGGTTAATAAGAATGGCAGTTATACACTTAATTTCGGTGCTGGAAAGCAAACAGTATCTGAAACTGATGTTGCAAATGCATACATAGAAGGAGATCTTGATGCCAGAGTTATAGAAGCTGGGTTACAAAAGGCCATGAATGTTTATAATGGTTGTTTTGCTTGTGATGTATTTACAACAATGACAGGGTACAAACAAAAGACTTATTGGTCATCTTCTAAAACTGATATAATGAACACTATGGCCTCAAAATGCCAATCCGGAGAGGGAATTACAGCAGCTTGTGATTTTAATATAGCGGATCCAAGTAAAGGGATTATAGGGGATGGCGGTCACTCCTATTCAATAAAGAGTGTAAACAAAGACACTGTAGTAGTAATAAATCCGTGGGATACTTCTATTTTTATAAGTATGTCTAGAAGTCAGTTTGAAAATTCTATAAGGTATATGACGTATGTAGATGAAGCAGCAAAAAAAGTCGTAGTTTATTGGGAATAAGCAAGAAGAAATCAGAAGAGTGATTTGGAAACATCAAACGAGCGTAATGGGCATTCTCTAAAAGCCACGCTCCTCCCCCAGTACCTGCTTGCTTTCATGGAAATGCTATTAAATTATTAGAATATATGGATTTTCGAAAGAAATAACAGAATAGTCCTAAGTGATAATAAGACAGTTTAAGCGCATTTACCACAGTCAAAGCGACTCCAGGCAGCCATATTCCTGGAGTCGTTTCTTATGTGTCACAATATTATTTTTCCGCTTCCTTCTCCACCTTGATCTCCCAGTGGATCAGGAAGGTCAGTGCCGCCCGCAGGACAATGATAGCGGCTACGACGGCCACTTCTGACAACTCCCGGACCACTACGGTGCGCAGGATCTCGCTGCCAAGCTTGAATTCCAGTCCAAGAGCCATGCCCTGGGCCAGATTTAAGCGGATTTCAGGATTGTGCTTGATGTAGTCGTAAATTCCGCGAAGACCTGCCAGGATAATGACGATAACGCCCATGAACTCAAAAAGCAGAATGGTCATATCGACCACCTGGCGCAGGATTAATTCCAGGTTTTCAACCATAGTTTCCTCCATCTTGTATGTGATTAATTGGATTTTACCTCTTTCCAGGCCTCGTTGTAAAGAGAATCCACCTCGTCGCCAAGGTATTGGTATACTTCACTGTTCTTTAATGTATCTGCATCCGGGAAAACAGCCTTGTTGTTCTGAAATTCCGGATCAAGTAAATCGAATGCCCCCTTGTTCGGAGTCGGATAGGTGATGTATTCGAAGTTTTTCTTGGCAATGTCAGGACGGCACAGGAAATTGATCCATTTTTCTGCATTTTCCTTGTTTGGCGCATTCGCCGGGATCACCCAGGAATCCAGCCAGAGATTGGTCCCTTCCTCGGGAATCACATATTCCAGGGAGTAGTCAAGGCCCAGATCCTTTACTTCGTTCTGGATGTAGAGCATTTCACCGGAATAGATCACGCCCACAGCAGCCTCACCGCCGATCATTTTATCCCGCACCTGATCGATGACATAAGCCTGAACCAGAGGCTTCTGCCGGATCAGCAGTTCTTTTGCTTCATTTATTTCTGCCACATTGGTGGTATTCATGGAATATCCCAGGGATTTTAAGGCCACCATAAAGGCATCCCGGACGCTGTCCTGCATCAGGATGTTGTCCTTGTATTTTTCGTCCCAGAGATCGGACCATTTGGTGGGAGCATCTTCCGGGTCCACCATGCTGGTATTATACAGGATACCCACCGTTCCCCAGCAGTACGGAACCGAGTATTTGTTTTCCGGGTCAAAGCTCTTTGACATTTCCAGATACTTGGGATCGATCTCCTTTAAGTTGGGCACATTGTCAAAATTGATCTCTGCCAGAAGATTGTTCTCTGCCATTTTCTGGATCATGTAATCGGAAGGGCATACCACGTCGTATTTGACGCCGCCTGCCTCGATGACAGGATACATTTCCTCGTTGGTTTCAAACATATCATAAATGACCTTGATCCCGGTCTCATCCTCAAACTGTTTGATCACCGATTCGTCAATGTATTCTCCCCAGTTGTATACGTAAACTTCTCCGGCGCTTCCTGCCTTGGCCGCGGACTTTCCGCAGCCGCTTAACAGGGAGGCGGAAAGAACTGCCAGAGCGCCGGCGGCCATAACCTTAAATAATCTTTTTTTCATGTGATCGTTCTCCTATTATTTTTTCCGTTTTGGTGCGAAATTGGTGATTAAAAGCAGCATCAGTACCGTGACAAAGATGATGGTTGACAGTGCGTACATGGAAGGCTTGATTCCCCGCCGCACTTCGCTGTAGATTAAAGTGGATAATGTATTGATGCCGGCTCCTCTTGTAAAGTGGGTGATGATGAAATCATCGAGCGACATGGTAAAGGCCAGCAAAAATCCGGAAAGCACGCCCGGAAGAATGTCCGGGAACACAACCCGGAAGAAAGCGGAAACCGGGGTGGCTCCTAAGTCCATGGCCGCTTCATAGGTACTTTTATCCGTCTGCTTTAACTTCGGCATGACACTTAAAATGACATAAGGAATGTTAAAGGTAATATGTGAAATTAAAATGGTCCGAAAGCCTAAGGAAATCCCAAAGGCGATAAACGCCAGCATGAGAGAGATTCCTGTTACGATATCCGCGTTCAGCATGGGGATGTTGGTGATCCCCATGAGCAGGGAACGGGGGACCCGCTTCATGCTGTTGATGGCAATGGCTGCCGCCGTACCGATGATGACCGCGATCAGAGAAGATAAAAATGCGATCAGCAGAGTATTGTAAAGTGCTGTCATAATGGTGCTGCTGGAGAACAGCTCCCCGTACCAGCGGGTGGTAAAGCCTCCCCACTGGGTGCGGGACTTGGAGCTGTTAAAGGACAGCACTGCCATGGTGGCAATGGGTGCATATAAAAATACCAGTATAAAACTTAAGTAAAAATCCTGGATAAAACGTTTGATAAAACCAGTCTTTCTGTTCATCAGAATGCCGTTCCCTCCCCGTTCTTATCATATTTGGCGATAAGCGCCATGCTGATCAGAATAAATACCATTAAGACCAGGGAAAGGCCGGAGCCTAAGTTCCAGTTGTCTCCCTTTGTAAATTCCTGCTCGATGACATTGCCTATCAACAGGATCTTGCTTCCGCCTAAAAGGTTTGAGATGACGAATGTGGTGAGGGCCGGTACGAATACCATGGTGATGCCGCTTACGATTCCGGGAATGCTCAAGGGAAGCAGGATCCGGAACAGGACCTGTATGGCATTGGCCCCTAAATCCCTGGCGGCGTTTATGACATTATCATCGATTTTTGTCAGCACGTTGTAAATGGGGAGAACCATGAAAGGCAGGAAATTGTAAACCATGCCAAGGATAATGGCTCCCGGTGTGTTGATCAGGTTCTGGTTCGGCAGACGGAGTGCGGATAAAATCCCGTTAATGACTCCGCTTTTTTCAAGCAGGGTCTGCCAGGCCAGGGTGCGCAGAAGAAAGTTCATCCACATGGGAAGGATAAAGATAAAAACGATAAAGCTTCCCTGTCCCATTCCCCTGGACCGCAGGATCAAAGCCAGAGGATAAGCGAGGATCAGGCAGAGAACCGTGCTGATAAGGGAAAGTCCCAGGGAAAGCCATAAGGCCTTTGCATGCTCTGCCGTAGCAATGGACAGGACATTGGCCAGGGTAAAAGCCCCGGAACGGTCCGTCAGCCCGTAAAATACGATTAATCCCAGTGGGATCATGATAAAGCCGATCATCCACATGATATAAGGACCGGATAATAATTTTTTACTCATTGACACCCACAGCCTCCTCATCTTCCGAAGCCGGCTTGTTCATGATCTGAATGTCGAATGGGTTCACATGGATTCCCACCTTCTGCCCGACCGGGAACATATCCGTGCTGTGTACCAGCCATTCAAAGCCATCCGGCGTGGTTACTTCCATTTCATAATGAACGCCCTTGAAAATTAAATGAGTCACAAAGCCGGTCAGTGTGCCTTCTTCAGGTTCCACCAAGTCGATGTCTTCCGGGCGGATCACCACATCAACAGGGGTGTTGGTCCCAAAGCCTTTGTCCACACAGACGAATTTCGCGTGAAAGATTTCAACCAGCTCATCCTGTATCATGGTACCCGGTACGATGTTGCTTTCTCCGATAAAGTCTGCCACAAAGGCATTTTCCGGCTCGTTGTAGATGTTTTCCGGGGAACCCATCTGCTGGATATAGCCCTGGTTCATGACAACAATGGTGTCGGACATGGTCAGTGCCTCTTCCTGGTCATGAGTGACATAAATGAAGGTGATGCCCAGCTCATTTTTCAGCCGGATCAGCTCATACTGCATGTCTTGGCGGAGCTTTAGGTCCAGAGCGCCCAAAGGCTCATCTAACAGAAGGACTCTGGGCTCATTTACGATGGCCCTGGCGATGGCAATACGCTGCTGCTGGCCGCCGCTTAAGGAATCTGCCGTGCGGTTTTCATAGCCGTCTAAGTTAACAAGCTTTAAGGCGTATTTGATCTTATCCTGAATGTAGGCCCTGGGCTTATTTTTGATCTTTAAGCCGAAGGCAATATTATCCGCTATGGACATGTGGGTAAACAGGGCGTATTTCTGGAAAACGGTGTTTAACTGCCGTTTATTGGGAGGGAGGCTTGTGATGTCCTGTCCGTCGAAAATCACCTGCCCCTGATTGGGGCTTTCAAACCCGCCGATGATACGAAGTGTTGTGGTCTTGCCGCAGCCACTGGGCCCTAACAAGGTAACAAATGTGTTCTCCTTTACGGAGAGATTCAAATCATCCAGTACCATGGTACCGTCAAAGCTTTTTGTGATATTCCTTAAATCAATTAATGGCTGTCCCATGACCTTTTATCCTCCTGTCAAAAGCTTGGCGGGGAGCTTACCCAGATGAGGATAGCGCCGGCCTTGCTGCTTAAATAATGTTTTTTATCCGATATAAAGTAAAAGGATTCCCCCTTTTTTGCTTTATATGTTTTACTTCCTATATGAATGGAAATATTTCCCTGTAAGACGTAGCCGAATTCCTCGCCTTCATGGGGATTGTCCGGATAGGTCTCTCCGCCGGCCTCCAGGGTGAGAAGGATCGGCTCCATCATGTTTTTCTGTGCATTAGGAATGATCCATTTGATTTCATTCTTAAGGTCTGTGTCATGTTTCTCAAAGTAATCGGCTTTGCCGAATACGATCTGTTCCTCCGGGCTTTCATTGAAAAATTCTCCGATGGAGGTTCCGAGGCACTGTAAAATATCCATAAGAGTCGCAATGGATGGGGAGGTCAAGTCCCTTTCCAGCTGGGATATGAACCCCTTTGACAGCTCTGCGCGGTCAGCCAGCTCTTCCTGGGTAAGCCCTTTTAAGACCCGCAGCTCTTTTAATTTTGTACCTATATCCATATGCTCCTCCTTTTTGTAATGATAAGCTGAAAGTTTACTTATACTAACTGACGATAAATATAACTAAAAAGTTTAGTAATAATAAACACGCAGCAAAATACATTATACTTGTTTTTCATTGTATGTCAATAGTTTTTAAGGAAGTTTTTCCTTAACAAATACGTGAACTTATGATATGATATTTTTAGTTTACACAAGGAAGATTCCAGGAGGAAATGTATTATGAAAGGCAAATATATGGCTTATGTAGGTTCCTATTCCTACAATGGACAGGCTAAGGGTATTACCGTTTATGATGTTGACGTGGAAAAGGGCCGTTTTATTCCCAGATGTGAGGTTGAAGTTGATAACTCTTCTTATGTGACAGCCGCTAACGATGGAAAGACTCTTTATTCCATTGCGGACGAAGGAGTTGTGTCTTTCCGCATTCATGAAAATGGCTCCATTACAAGGCTTAACTCAGCCAATATAAAGGGAATGAGAGGCTGCCATTTATCCACTGATAAAGAGGATAAATACATCTTTGTATCAGGGTACCACGATGGAAAGTCCACGATACTGCGGTTAAATGAGGACGGTTCCGTAGGCAGTATTGTGACCGGAGTATTCCACAAGGGCCTTGGCAGCGTGGCGGAGAGAAACTTCCGTCCCCATGTGAGCTGTTCCAGAAGAACGCCGGATGGAAAATTTATCATGGTGGCAGATCTGGGAATTGACCAGGTTAAGATTTACCGTTTTGACGAAAAAGATGAAGAGATGATCTTGGTCGATACCATCCGCTGCAATCTGGAATCCGCCCCCAAATGCTTCCGTTTCAGTGCCGACGGGAAGTTCTTCTATCTTCTCTATGAATTAAAGAATGTCATTGATGTATTCACCTATGAGACAGGAGAGCACCAGCCGAAGATCGAGAAGATACAGACCATCTCCACCACAGGGCCAAAGCCTCTTACCCAGCTTACAGCGGCGAGTTCCATACGGCTGTCCAATGATGAAACGCACATGTTCTGCAGCAATGCGGGAGATAATACCGTTACGGTCTATGACCGTGACCCCAGGACAGGGTTACTGGAATACTTATGCTGTCTGCCCATAAGCGGAAGCTATCCGAAGGATATCTGCGTTATGCCGGATGACAAGCATATCGCTTCGATCAATCATGAGACCGGAAGCATTACATTTTTTACGGTTGATTACACAAAGGGCCTTCTCGTCATGAACGGCAAGGAGCTCCGGGTCAATGAGCCCAACAGCTGTGTGATCGTGAAAGTCAGCGAATAAATACCTTACAGGTATCCCTTTATGCCCAAAAAGCGTGGGCAGGAAAGAGGAAGCACCTTACAGGTATCCCTTTATGCCCAAAAAGCGTGGGCAGGAAAGAGGAAACACCTTACAGGTATCCCTTTATGCCCAGAAAACATGGGCAGGAAAGAGGAAACACCTTACAGGTATCCCTTTATGCCCAAAAAGCGTGGGCAGGAAAGAGGAAAGGAGAGAGAGACATGGCAGGATCAACACTGGGGACAATATGGAAGGTAACGACCTGGGGGGAATCACACGGAAAGGCCATCGGTGTTGTGGTGGATGGATGTCCGGCAGGGCTTAAATTAGAAGAGACGGATATTCAGCAATACCTTGACCGGAGAAAACCGGGTCAGAGCAGGTTTACCACGAAGCGTAAGGAAGCTGACCAGGTGGAGATTCTGTCCGGGGTTTTTGAGGGGAAGACCACAGGGACTCCCATTTCCATGGTGATATGGAACACGGACCAGCGCTCTAAGGATTACGGCAGCATCATGGAGGTCTACCGTCCGGGCCATGCGGATTTTACCTTTGATGAAAAATTTGGGTTTCGGGATTACCGCGGGGGCGGCCGTTCCTCCGGCAGGGAGACCATCGGAAGGGTGGCGGCCGGTGCCATTGCCGCCTGCTTTTTAAAGCACCTGGGAATTACGGTAACTGCTTACACAAAATCTGTGGGTCCTTTTGAGATAAAACCGGAACAGTTTCATATGGAGGAACGGGATGAAAACCGCCTTTTCATGCCGGATAAGGAAACGGCAGCTCTTGCAGAAGAATATCTGGAGCAGATGATGGGAAAGCTGGATTCAGTGGGAGGCGTGGTGGAATGCGTCATTGACGGCGTGCCGGCCGGCATCGGTGATCCGGTGTTTGAAAAATATGATGCGGCTCTGGCAAAGGCGGTCATGTCCATCGGGGCGGTAAAAGGCTTTGAAATCGGAGATGGTTTCGCAGCCGCTCATGCTTTAGGGTCCCGGAATAACGATGGATTTTGTAAGGGTGATAAAAAAGGTGTGGAAAAGACCACCAACCATGCCGGAGGGATTCTGGGCGGGATCAGCGACGGTTCCCAGGTGGTTTTGCGGGCCGCGTTTAAACCTACGCCATCTATCGCTCAGCCCCAGAAAACCGTGACCCGCCAGGGAGAGGAAACAGAAATTGAGATCAAAGGACGGCATGACCCCATTGTTGTACCGCGTGCGGTGGTGGTCGTGGAGGCCATGGCAGCCCTTACGACTGCGGATCTTTTACTCGCCAATATGGGAGCTAGACTGGACCGGATCGTTTCCTTTTATGGCCGCCAGGCTTAACAGAAGCGGAATGAAGCGATAGAACTTGATTAAATCCGGCATTTATGGTATGTTTATGCCGAATCTATTTTAAACGGACAGCGAGCCGGGGGAGCATGCCTGTATGTTCCATTGGCGGCTGGAGCGATAACAGGAGAAAAATGATGAAGATTGCAATGGGAAATGACCATACGGCCATAGAAATGAAGAATGCTGTTAAGGAATTTGTAGAGAGCAAAGGTTATGAAGTCATTGATTTTGGAACCAATGCCACAGAAAGCTGTGATTATCCGGAATACGGTGAAAAGGTAGGACGCGCAGTTGCGGACAAAGAAGCGGATCTGGGCATCGCGATCTGCGGAACCGGTGTCGGTATCTCACTTGCCTGCAATAAGGTTAAGGGAATCCGTGCCTGTGTCTGCAGCGAACCGTATACGGCAAAGCTTTCCAGAATGCACAATGATTCTAATGTGCTTTGCTTCGGAGCACGGGTGATCGGCATAGAAATGGCAAAGATGATTACGGAAGAATGGCTGGATGCCAAATACGAGGGCGGAAGACATCAGCGCCGCGTAGATATGGTAATGGACATCGAAAACAGATAGGGAAACGGTAAAGGAGGAAGCTTATGGGTGAGGAGCTGGAATCCTGTAAAAAGAAACCTCTGGCTGAACAGGTTGCGGAACATATCATGAACAATATCCTTGAAAAAGGCCTGGAGGTGGGAGCGAAGATCCCCAATGAGTTCGAACTGGCAGAGGCCATTGGAGTGGGCCGGGGAACCATAAGGGAAGCCATTAAGATTCTGGTTTCCAGGCAGATCCTGGAGATACGGCGGGGAGCCGGGACGTTTGTATCGGCGCGCCAGGGAATCGTAGATGATCCGCTGGGGCTCGCTTTTTTAAAGGACAAGACTCACCTGGCTCTGGATCTCTTAAGCGTCCGCCTGATGCTGGAGCCGGAGATTGCCGCCATGGCGGCAAGGAACGCTTCTCCGGAACAGGTAGAGGAACTTAAGAAGCAAAGAGACCGGGTAGAGGATTTTATTAACCGGGGAGAGAGCCATACGGAGGCGGATATCCTCTTCCACAAACAGATTGCTGCCTGCAGCGGCAATGCGGTGGTGGAAAAGCTGGTTCCTGTCATCAATTCATCCATAGCTCTGTTTGTGGACATCACAAGCTCCAGGCTTGGCAAAGAAACTATTGACACACACAGGGAAATTGTGGACTGCATTGAGCAGGGAGATCCCGAGGGAGCCAGATGTGCCATGAACATGCATTTGACTTATAACAGGAGATTGATAAAATCGCTGGAACGGAATTCTTAAGGTGCTTATTTTATAAACGAAGGCAACGGATTCAGTATGTAAGGAAATAATATTATGAAACAGACTTCGTATGTCTGTTGTTCCGGCAGGAACCATGATGACAGGAAAGGCCATCATGGTTCCTTTTTTTGATAGCATTTGCAGCTATATACATCCAATGTATTTATGGGGAAAATATAGAAAAACAGCATTTTATGTTTACATAATATTACAAACAAGACGAATTACTTGACTTCAAATTACAAAAGTGATATTTTATAATCAAATAGACATCATACGTATTATGACTGTAGTCAGGAAAGGATATATTATGGAATTAAAGAGCCAGCAAGTGCGGGCGATTGCGCCTGAAATGGACCCGTTAAAAATTGGCATGGGCTGGTCCGTGGAGGACCTTAAAAAGCCTCAGATTATGATTGAAAGTACTTTTGGAGAAAGCCATCCGGGAAGTGCCCATCTTCTGGGGCTGGTAAACCAGTCCATGGAAGGAATCGCGGAGTCAGGAGGGAAAGGTGCCCGGTATTTTGCTACCGATACCTGCGATGGCATGAGCCAGGGCCATGACGGCGGAAACTATTCTCTGGTCTCCAGGGATATGATCTGCAATATGATCGAGATACATAACAATGCCACACCTTACGATGCAGGGGTTTTTATAGCCAGCTGTGATAAGGCGGTGCCGGCCCATCTGATGGGCATCGGAAGGATCAATATCCCATCAATCGTCATCACAGGGGGAGTAATGGATGCAGGTCCCGGTCTTCTGACCCTGGAACAGATCGGCATGTACAGTGCCATGTATGAGAGAGGGGAGATTTCGGAGGAAAAGCTGACCTGGTATAAACACCACGCCTGCCCCTCCTGCGGTGCCTGTTCTTTTATGGGAACTGCCTCCACCATGCAGGTAATGGCGGAAGCCCTGGGGCTCATGCTTCCCGGAAGCGCCCTGATGCCGGCCACATCCGGCGACTTAAAGAAAGCGGCGAAACAAGCAGGGGAACAGGCGGTCTGGCTGGCTGAAAATGGCTTAAAGCCAAAAGACATGATAACCATGGATTCCTTTGAAAATGCCATTATGGTCCACGCTGCCATATCCGGTTCCACCAATTCCCTGCTCCATATTCCGGCCATTGCCCATGAGCTGGGACTTAAAATTGATGGGGATACCTTCGACCGGCTTCATAAGAACGCCCATTACCTTCTGGATATCCGTCCTGCCGGAAAGTGGCCTGCCCAGTATTTCTACTACGCAGGCGGCGTTCCGCGGATTATGGAAGAGATTAAAAAAATGCTCCATTTAGACTGTATGACCGTAACCGGTAAGACTTTAGGTGAAAATCTGGAGGATTTAAAGAAAAACGGGTTTTATGAGACGTGTAACGACTATTTAAAAAAGATAGGCTTAAAACGGACTGATATAATCAGAACCTTTGAAAAGCCCATCGGTAAAAACGGGACTGTTGCCATTTTGAAAGGCAATCTGGCTCCGGAAGGGGCGGTAGTCAAGCACAGCGCCGTTGCAAAGGAGATGCACAAGGCTGTTTTGAAGGCAAGGCCTTTTGACTGTGAGGAGGAAGCCATTTATGCGGTCCTGCACGGAAAGATCCACCCCGGAGAGGCTGTCATCATCCGCTACGAAGGGCCAAAGGGCAGTGGGATGCCTGAGATGTTCTATACCACGGAAGCCATTTCTTCTGACCCGGTGCTTTCAAAATCCATCGCACTTTTGACGGACGGCAGGTTTTCCGGTGCCTCAAAAGGACCGGCCATCGGTCATATTTCACCGGAAGCGGCAGAAGGAGGTCCCATTGCGCTGGTGGAGGAGGAAGATTTGATTGAGATTGATATCCCCGAGCGGATTCTCCGCGTGATCGGTGTAAGGGGAGAACAGAAAAGCCCGGAAGAGATTGAAGAGATCCTGGCGGAGAGGAAGAAATCCTGGAAGCCAAGGGAACCCAAATATGAGTCCGGCGTTATAAAAATTTTCTCAGAACATGCCGTATCGCCGATGAAGGGCGGTTATATGGAATAGCTCTGATCAATTATTACGAATGGTGATGAGATACATAAAAACGCAGGCCGGCAAGAACACCGGACCTGCGTTTTTTTTCCTTATTCAATTTTCTTGATCGAGGGGAAATACCGGAACAGGACTTTTGCGATGATTTTGTTCTTTTCCACGTATTTATTTTTCCATCTTCTGGCATCTGCGGAGAAATTCCGGTTGTCGCCAAGCATGAAGTAACAATTCTCCGGCACCTCATAATGGGCATCGGGCTCCGGTTCCATGGCTTCCGGAAGATAAGGCTCGTCCAGGGGCGTATCGGAGTTATTTAAGTAAACCTTTCCATCCCGGATATCGATGATATCGCCCGGAAGGCCGATGACCCGTTTTACATAATAGGTCTTCCCCGTAGGATCATCGGGAAAATGAAAGATGACCACATCTCCCCGCTGCGGATCACCGAAATAATAGGACAGCCTGGAGCCGATGACCCGGTCTCCTGTCATGATGGTCTGCTCCATGGAGCCGCTTGGTACCCTGCTGTTTGCTATGATGAAATTGTTCAGCAAAAATGCGATAACAGCAGCTGCAATAATGATTTTGATCCAGCTGATGATTTCTTCTTTCCAGCTGAACGGTTCCCGTTCCTTTGGCATGTTTTCGTCTCTTTTCATATGATTTCTCTTCTTTTCCTTACTGGTGGTTCCAAACATGAGTTTAAATGAGATTGATTTATAACGCAAGGGGTTTCACAAAATGGTAAGAAAATATTCACAAACACATCATGGATTGTCCACAAAATTATGTTACCATAAATTCAAATAAAAAGTCGTCCATAAAACAGAATATGAAATTTTACACCAGGGGGAGCCGTAGTATGGGAGAAAGAGGGCAAAATGGAGATAAGAAGCTTATTACAGCTTCTGCGGCAATGTTTACACTTTCTTTGATGTTTCAGATTCTTGCAAGGAAGCTTCCGGGATTTGGAGACTGGTATGCCAAACGGGTTTATCCGGTTATTGTGGGAAGTGTCGGCAGGCTGTCGGGAGTATTTCCTTTTGCATTGGCGGAGGTCTGTGCCTATCTGCTTATTGTTTACAGCGTCTGCTATACGGTGCGTTATTTCCGGGAAGGGAGAGGAATACTTATAAGAGCCGTGTTTCTTGTCACCGGCCTGTTTTTTTTATTCACCTTTCACTGCGGGATCAACTATTACCGGAAACCGTTTTCCGCCAGTTCGGGACTGGAGGTGAGAATGTCTTCCACAGAGGAGCTTAAAAGCCTCTGCCAGCAGCTTACGGATACCTTGAACCGGATGTGTGAGGAAGGTATTACGGAAACAGCGGACATGGAAAGCTGCAGGAACGAAAGTGTGAAAGCCATGAAGAAGCTGGGAGAAGCCTATCCGGAGCTGGCTGGCTTTTATCCCTCTCCCAAGCCCCTGATATGGTCTTACTTCTTCTCAGTCCAGCAGCTTTGCGGCCAGTACGCTCCATTTACGGTGGAGGCTGTCTATAACCGTTCCATGCCGGATTATAACATTCCGCACACGATCTGTCATGAGCTGTCCCATCTGCGGGGGTTTATGAGGGAAGATGAGGCTAACTTTATCGGGTATCTGGCCTGCATCGGCTCCGGTAACGATGCCTTCCGCTACAGCGGATATTTGACCGGCTGGGTCTATGCCACCAATGCGCTGGCAAAGGCGGACTGGAAGGCATATGCAGATATCTGCGGGCAGCTGGATGAGCGGGCCTGGGCTGATTTGAGGCATAACAATGAATTCTGGGGGAAGTATGAGGGAAGGACTGCCGAGGTTTCCCGCCAGTTAAATGACACCTATTTAAAGATAAACAGCCAGGCCGACGGGGTAAACAGTTATGGAAGGATGGTGGACTTGATGCTGGCTTATGAAAGAGCCAGATAGACTCCGATTGCTGGTTGGCTATTGAAAATTACAGTCCTGAATGATATAATAACTGGAATGAAAAAGACCGGAAAACCAAAACAGGGAGGAGATTTGAAACAATGACGTTCTATACCATTGCCAGCGCAATGCCGGAGGAGTCCCTTGCTGCGTTACAGCAGGAAGTACAGGAAAATTTAGATCAGCTGAAACCCAATGTCATTTTGGAAACCTTGAAAGGATGGGTTCCCGGACTGATCGCCTTTGGAATAAAGCTTCTGATCGCTTTGGTGATATTTTTTATAGGGTCCAGAATCATTAAAATCATTTATCATACGCTGGACCGTTCCTTTAAGAGAGTGGACATGGAAGTCAGCTTAAGGAAATTTTTGCTTTCTGTTTTCAATGCGTCTCTTTACTGCCTGCTTGCATTTATCATAGCCGGACAGATCGGAGTCAATTCGGCATCCATCGTAGCTTTGCTGGGCTCCGCAAGTATTGCCATCGGCCTGGCGGTCCAGGGAAGTCTGGCTAATTTTGCAGGCGGAGTACTGATCCTTCTCATGAAACCGTTCCGGGTCGGAGATTATATTGTTTCCAAGGATGGAGAAGGTACGGTCCGTACCATCGGGCTGGTATACACGGTCCTCACCACCATGGACAATAAGCAGGTGGTCATCCCCAATGGAACGCTTTCCAATTCTGCACTGACCAATGTGACTGCCATGGATAAACGCAGGGTGGATATTCTGGTAGGAATCGGATATGACTCGGATTTAAGGAGAGCAAAAGAAATTGTGGAGGCCATTTTTCACAGCCATGCAGCCATTATGAAAGAAGAACCCATAGAAGTTTTCGTCAGTGATCTGGCACAAAGCTCCGTCACCATTGGAGGCAGGGGCTGGACGACCACTGGGGATTATTGGGCAGCCAGATGTGAGATCATGGAGCAGATCAAGCTTGCATTTGATGAAGCAGGGATTAAGATTCCATATAACCAGCTGGAGGTTCATGTAAATGAGCATCGTTCCTGACACGGCAGAGGCGGCAGCACGGGAATCATCGTGATGCCGCCCCTTTTTACTTCTCTGCTATTTTATTTTATACGTTACGGTAATCTGCGCTTCTACGTTGATCTGTCCGGGCTCCACAACCATGGATTTGGCATCCGTCTGCGGAGCGGTTCCGGTTGAGGAGTAACCGGTGTATCTCTCATTGGAGTAAGTGTTGAGCTCTTCAATATTAGCGATCTCGCCCAGGGTACAGCCGCTGGCAGCAGCGATGGCCTCTGCCTTTACCTTGGCGGCTTCTATGGCCTTTTTAAGGGCTTCCTGATAGCTGGCATCGTATTTGCTGGAAAGATAACTTACACTGTCGATGTTGTTAATGCCTGCTTCGATGCAGGATGAAAGCAGGGTTCCCACCTGGTCGATGGGCTGATCGGATAAGATGATGCTTGTGCGCATCTGATACCCTGTGATCGTCTGCCCGGAACTCCAGTCATACATGGGCTCAAGACCGTAGTTGGAAGTCTGGATTGATTTTTCATCAATGCCGGAGCTTTTTAAAAATGTTATGACCTTATTTAAATCTTCGCTGTTCTTCTCCTGGCATGCTTTCGGATCGGCAGTCTGGGTGGATACTGCAAAACTGATCTCAGCCATATCAGGAACCACCTTTACTTCCTCGGTGCTTTGTACCTGTATGGTGCTGCCTGCCTTATTGTCAACAGTTGTGATATTGGCCCCCGGGATGGAAGCAGTTCCTGTCTGGGCACATGCGGTAACGCTGAGTGCGGTGGCCGCAATGAGTGCAGCGGTCAGTGGCTTATTCATTTTTCTCATAGATATTTCCTCCTTTTCATATTTTATATTGTATAGGAAAATTGAGGAATAAGTATTTCTTTTCTCTTAACATTCCAGGTCAAAATTCATAGTTTTATTTACGAAAATCTGACTAAATAAAGAGAGAACCTGTGGTACTAAAACGATAATGAAAGCGCATTTGAAACGGAATGTATTGTGAAATGTAAACAAAAAAATCAAGAAAAATGTAAAATGTTAACAAAAAATTGAAAGCAAAGCTAAAATGGTTGCATTTCTTTGTGCACTGTGCTATTGTAAAACCATGAGGCTGTTGGAAACGTTACCGATACCGTTACCGAAAATGGTTCCCAAAGCGGAGTCTCCAATGGTCAGGGAATAAGTCATGGCCTGTAACAAAACAGGCACGGAAGGAGGATATTATGAAACTTAGAAAACTGGCGGCACTTACTTTGGCGGCAGCGGTGGCGGCCGGGACACTGATCGGCTGTTCTTCGGAAAAAGCCACAGAGACCACGGGAGCGGAACAAAAAGCACAGGCAGGGGAAACCGGTTCCGGGAAGACCGGCGGTACGGCAGAAGCCAAAGGACAGATTTATTATCTGAATTTTAAGCCGGAGGTGGCGGACATCTGGGTGGAGCTTGCAGAAAAGTATACGGCAGAAACAGGCGTACCGATGAAAGTACAGACGGCGGCGGCAGGTACATACGAGCAGACGTTAAAATCGGAGGCGGCAAAGAAGGAACCGCCTACCCTGTTTCAGATTAACGGTCCCATCGGCTATAAGTCCTGGGCAAAATACTGCAAAGATTTAAAGGATACAGCCATCTACGGCCATCTGATCGACAAGGATATGGCTGTGAAGGATGGGGACGGCGTTTATGGCATTCCGTACGTGGTGGAAGGCTACGGCATTATTTACAATGATGCGGTCATGAAGAAGTACTTTGCTCTCGACGGCGCAAAGGCCAAGTCCATGGATGAGATCAAAAATTTTGATTCCCTGAAAGCAGTTGTGGAAGATATGCAGGCAAGAAAATCAGATCTTGGAATAGAAGGGGTGTTTGCTTCCACTTCTTTTGCACCCGGTGAGGACTGGAGATGGCAGACTCATCTGGCAAATCTTCCGATCTATTATGAATATAAGGATGACAACGTATCCGATAAGGATGCCATTGACTTTAAGTATGCCGGCAACTTTAAAAACATTTTTGATTTATACATTCACAATTCCTGCACAGATCCCAAGATGGCAGGGGCTAAGACCGTTGAGGATTCCATGGCAGAGTTTGCTTTGGGTAAGGCTGCCATGGTACAGAACGGAAACTGGGGCTGGGGACAGGTGTCCGGCGTTGACGGCAATACGGTAAAGGAAGAGGATGTGAAATTCCTTCCGATCTATACAGGAATGAGCGGCGAGGAAAAACAGGGGCTTTGCATTGGCACGGAGAATTTCTTCTCCATCAACAGCCAGGCAAAGGAAGAGGACCAGAAAGCCTCCATTGATTTTATGGAATGGCTCTTTACTTCTGATACCGGAAAGGATTATGTGACCAACAAGCTGGACTTCATCGCTCCATTTGATACCTTTTCGGCTGATGAAAAGCCGGCCGATCCTCTGGCTAAGGAGATTGACCGGTATATGAACGACGGCGATTTATATTCCGTTACCTGGAACTTTACGTCATTCCCAAGCCAGACCTTTAAAGATAATTTCGGGGCCTCCCTTTTGCAGTACGCGCAGGGAGGCAAGGACTGGACAGCAGTGGTAGACGACATGAAGGCTGATTGGGCCAATGAAAAAGCCATGACGAAATAGCATATTCGAAATTGGGAGATGGGTGAGCGCGGGGGAGATGCCTCACCCATTTTCCTGTGAGGAAGCATGATTCGCTTTTGGCTCATCGAATGGCATTATGCCAGAACAGAGAAAGACATTTAGAAGGAGGCATTACATGCAGAAGTCAATGAAACGGTATTTTCCAATTTTTGTTCTGCCGACACTGGCTGCATTTATCATTGCATTCCTGTACCCTTTTATCACAGGCATTTATTTGTCCTTTACGGAATTTACCACGGTAAAGGATGCGGACTGGGTGGGAATATCAAACTATAAAAAGATTTTTATGGATCAGAATTTTGTAAATGCGCTGGTATTTACGGTGAAGTTTACCATTGTTTCGGTAGTGACCATCAATGCGCTGGGGTTTCTGCTTGCCTACATACTCACAAGAGGGATCCGGGGAACCAATCTTTTCCGCACCGTATTTTTTATGCCGAACTTGATCGGCGGCATTGTGCTGGGCTATATCTGGCAGCTCTTATTAAACGGAGTTCTGGCAAAGTTCGGTGTTACCCTTTCCTTTGATGCAAAATACGGCTTTTGGGGGCTGGTGCTTTTGATGAACTGGCAGCTGATCGGGTATATGATGATTATTTATATCGCAGGACTCCAGAATGTTCCCGGAGATTTGATCGAGGCCGCAAAGATCGACGGTGCCTCCGGATTCCAGATATTAAAGCGCATCATGATTCCCATGGTCATGCCCTCCTTTACCATCTGTCTGTTTCTGACCCTGACAAACTCCTTTAAGCTGTTTGACCAGAACCTGGCATTGACGGCCGGAGGACCGGGAAGGCAGACCAGCATGCTGGCTCTGGATATTTATAATACCTTTTACGGAAGAGTTGGCTGGGAAGGGGTAGGCCAGGCAAAGGCAACGGTATTTTTTCTTATGGTAGCAGTCATTTCCCTGACCCAGCTTTTCTTAACAAGACGTAAGGAGGTGGAAAGCTGATGAACAGAAAGGTAAAGAATTCTGAAATTGCACAAATGGAAGTCGGTCATGCGGCGGGAACGGTTCTTACAGTCGTTTTAACGGTACTTTCTCTGGCATTTTTATTCCCCATTGCGCTGGTTTTGATGAACTCGTTTAAGAGTAAGCTGTTTATCAGCGATGTGCCGTTCCAGTTCCCAAAGGCCGGTACTTATGTGGGGCTTTCCAATTACCTGGAGGGCGTCCGCAAAACAGGATTCTTCCCTGCTTTCGGCCGTTCCCTTTTTATCACGGTTGCTTCTGTTGCGGTCATTGTCTTGTTCACATCCATGACTGCCTGGTTCCTTACCAGAGTAAAATCGACATTCACCAGCTTTTTGTACTATATCTTCGTGTTTGCCATGATCGTTCCGTTTCAGATGGTCATGTTCACCATGTCCAAGACGGCCAATGACTTATACTTAAACTCCATGTACGGCCTGGTGTTCCTTTACCTGGGCTTTGGTGCGGGGCAGGCGGTATTTTTATTCTGCGGCTTTGTAAAGGCCATCCCGCTTGAGATCGAGGAAGCAGCCATGATTGACGGCTGTTCCCCCGTTCAGACGTATTTTCATGTGGTATTCCCAATGCTTAGGCCCACGGCTGTGACGGTTGCAATCTTAAATGCCATGTGGATCTGGAATGATTATCTTCTTCCCAGCTTGATTCTTCCGCAGGAAAAAGGTACAATACCAATGGTTATCCAGAACCTAAAGGGGGGTTACGGCTCCATCGATATGGGAGCCATGATGGCAATGTTAGTTCTGGCAATCTTTCCAATTATTGTATTTTATTTAAGCTGCCAGAAATATATCATAAAGGGTGTGGCTGCAGGTGCGGTGAAAGGCTAGAAAACAAACAGAAAAAGGAGACTGTATATGCGGGAATGTGGTATATTGCTTCCGGTTGCAAGCCTGCCGTCGAAGTACGGGATCGGAGCATTTTCGAAAGAGGCATATGAATTCATTGATCTATTAAAAAAAGCAGGGCAGCATTACTGGCAGATACTCCCCCTGGGGCCTACCGGTTATGGGGACTCCCCTTACCAGTCGTTCTCCGCATTTTCGGGAAATCCGTACTTTATTGATCTGGATGAACTGGTGAAGGAAGGCTTGCTTACCAAAACAGAATGTGAAGCGGTTGATTTTGGGAAAGATCCAAGGGATATTGATTATGAAAAAATGTACTTTAACCGTTTCCCCTTACTAAGGAAGGCTTACATGCGGTGGAAGGAGCAGGGCCATACATCGGAAGAACCGAAAGGGGTTTTAGGCGGGGAAACGGCCCTGTATTGTTTCTATATGGCGGTTAAAAACCATTTTGACGGGAAGAGCTGGATCCTATGGGATGAGGATATCCGGCTCAGAAGGCCGGAGGCTGTCGCCCGTTATGAAAAGGAACTGGCCGATGAGACTGGATTTTATGGCTTTCTTCAAATGGAATTCGAAAAGCAGTGGAGCCGGTTAAAGGCTTATGCCAATGAACGCGGCATACGGATTATCGGTGATATGCCCATATATGTGGCCTTTGACAGTTCGGATTCCTGGTTCCACCCGGAATTATTCCAGTTTGATGAAAACTGTGAGCCCATTGCGGTGGCAGGCTGTCCGCCGGATGGATTTTCTGCTGCCGGACAATTGTGGGGAAATCCGCTTTACCGGTGGGAATATCACAGGGAAACGGATTATGAATGGTGGATGAAGCGCATGGAATACAGCTTCCGCCTGTATGATGTGGTGCGGGTGGATCATTTCCGGGGCTTTGATGCGTATTATTCCATACCTGCAGGAAGTGAGAATGCGGTTTTCGGCACCTGGGAAAAGGGACCGGGCATAGATATTTTCAACCGGATGAGGGAGAAATTCGGAAAACTGGACATTATAGCGGAAGATCTTGGCTTTTTGACGGCTTCTGTGCTGAAGCTGGTAAAGGATACGGGATTTCCAGGTATGAAGGTGCTTGAGTTCGCTTTTGATTCCAGGGAGGAGAGCGACTATCTTCCTCACAATTATACGCCGAACTGTGTGGTATATACCGGAACCCATGACAATAATACCATAAGAGGCTGGTATGAGGATTTATCGCCTGAGGACCGGCAGCTTGCAGTTGATTATTTGAATAACGCCGGGACTTTGGAGGAAGAAATCCACTGGGATTTTATCCGCCTGGCCCTGGCAAGCGTGGCTAAGTTAGCGGTTATCCCGGTTCAGGATTATCTGGGCCTGGGAGGAGAGGCCAGAATCAATGAACCTTCCACCCTGGGGAAAAACTGGAGGTGGCGCATGCTTTCCGGAGAGATTACAGAGGAGCTTGCAGAGAAATGCAGAAAGATCGCAAAGCTTTACGGCAGGGTATGACGAAAGGAGATGAGTATTTCTGATGGAGTCTATAAACATTAAAGACATAGCGAGGATATGCGGAGTCGGTGTCAGCACCGTATCCCGGGCCATTAACAATCATCCGGATATCAATCAGGAGACAAAGAACAGGATCATGCAGGTGATCAAGGAAAATAATTACATTCCCAATAACAGTGCACGGAATTTAAAACGTACCGATTCCAGGGCCATTGTAGTTTTGATCAAGGGGATCGGGAACCCCTTTTTCGGCAAGATGATCCGTATTTTTGAGGAGGAGATTCAGAAAAAGAAATACTCATTTATCATGCAGCGGGTGGATGAGAAAGAGGATGAGGTAGATGTAGCCCTGGAACTGATAAAGGAGAAGAAACCGAGAGGAATCGTATTTCTGGGCGGATATTTTTCCCACAGCAAGGAAGAACTGGCACAGCTTACCGTTCCCTATGTGCTGAGTACCGTCGGCATGACGGAATATTTAGGCGAATCACCTGCTTTTTCCTGTGTATCCGTAGACGACTTTGCAGAAAGCTATAAGATGGTGGATTATTTATGTAAACTTGGCCATAAGAGAATCCTGATCTTGGCAGCCGATCCGGATGATGAGAGCATTGGGCGCCTTCGGCTTGAGGGCTATAAAAAAGCTCTTACAGACAACGGGATATCTCCGGATCCGTCACTGATCAGATTCTCGGATGAATGTGAGGAGTGTTATTCCATGGCCAACGGACACCGTATGATGACCCGGGTTTTGAAAGAGGACCTGGAATTTACCGCTGTGTATGCGATTTCAGACAGCATCGCCATCGGTGCCTGTAAAGCGGTATTTGAGAATGGAAAACGGATACCGGAGGACTATTCCATCGCCGGCTTTGACGGACTGGATATTGCCCATTTTTACAACCCGGCCATCACCACCATACGCCAGCCCGTAGAAGAAATGGCCGAAGCCACGATCGGTATATTATTCGATGTTATCAAGAATCAGGCAGAGCACCAGAAGAAGGTATTTAAGGCTGAACTGGTGGAAGGACAATCCACCAGAAGTTTATAATGAATTCATAAAAAGGAGACCGGCGTTTGAAGTGCTCTTCACTTCAACCTAGTCTCTTTTTACTTGATAACAGCATCACGATGTTCATGCCATCTTCAAGCCAATGGGAGGCTTTGGTATGGTGGAACTCATGAATTCTGATTTGTTTTGTGCCGCTCCTGGAGCAGGCCGTTTCATTTCTCCATAAAGCAGTGCTTTGGTTGAGGGGAATATACGGCTGTCAGCGTCTGGATCATATACTTGTTTTATGTAGCTTTCTATTATCCCAATAAGTTGCTTAAGTAACTTATTTCCAATCTCCAATCCATTTAACTTTTGTATAGTTATATTGCCGTTTATATAACTTCCCATTTTCTGTTTTGTATCGCCATTCAATTATATCGGATTGTGGCCAAACGGATGGTTCTTCTACTGAATTGGGTACAGGAGTATATGTATATGCATATACCTGTGTTTTAATGCCTCCTGAAATAACAGCAACCAAAAGTGAAACATAGAAAATTTTAGACAGCTTTTTCATGCCTATATACCTCCTTTAATTATTAGTTAAGTATTTGAGAAATTCTATAATACTTAAATTTAATAAGTTTTTAAGTAAACAAAATGTTTATCTTAAAACTTTCCACTAAATTAACTACAGACATATATAATAGTCTCTTATCTGCTATCACTCATTAATAATTCAATCAAAACGGCGAAAACCAAAAACTTTATAAAAAAATTTTAGATGTCCATGTTATACGGATTTTTAATTTGACATTTACTTAGCAAGCATTAAAGGTTAATGAAAATCTCTGTATATCTAAAAATCATCTTACTTAATATATGGATAATCCAGAAAACTCTTCAGGAATACTTGAGAAATTCACCACGTATTTGTCATTTATGTATAAGTCATAGGACTTATCTTTCTGTAATACTAAATAATCAGTTTTAGAATTGACAGAAAATGTTCCCTCGACCTCCGTAGGATTTACTTCATATGATTCAAATGTATAAATAAATGAAAAAAGCAGAGCCACGATGGATAAAAGTAACAGTCCAGCATAAAATATAAAGCTTTTTCTATTATTTAAAAAATTATTAGACTTTAAAGCAGTCTTAATGCGATATTCTATCATGCTATTTTTCATGGA
Organism: Clostridium sp. Marseille-P2415; assembly: GCF_900155545.1. Lineage (GTDB taxonomy): Bacteria > Bacillota > Clostridia > Lachnospirales > Lachnospiraceae > Lacrimispora. Next base: position 3,023,597 of record NZ_LT732526.1, on the reverse strand, counting down.
AAATGGTAAAGCTAGATTATTAATTTGGTTTTTATCAATTTGCCTAGACATTTTAACCAAAGTTTCCAAATAAGAAAAACTAACTGAACTTGATAGACTTTTCATTACGTTTGCATCTGCCTGTAATTCCAAAGAGTAAATAATTTCTCTGCGTAGGATCCAGATAATAGGATTCCACCAATAAATAATTGAAATTATTTCAATACATGCCCTAATTAAAATATGGTGATGCAATAAATGTTCCAATTCATGGTGGATTATGAAATTAGCTTCGTCATTTGAAATTTGAATAGGCAAAACTATAATTGGCTTTAGAAAACCTGTGACAAACGGTCCTGTATTCAAATCCAATTGAATAATCCGAGGTATATTGCTGATTTTTTTTAAAATGCAGAGTTTTTTTAGTATATGAATGATCCCTTGGTTAGTAGTTAATGGGACTAAAAGAAGTACTCTCATCAATTTTGGTGATTTATAGTTACTTGAGTTAACATCAATATCATGACAGAAAACCATATCCAGGAAAATATAGTTCCAATGGTTATATTTTTTATTAAATTAAAGTGAGTTATTCTGTAAATAACAGGCAAAATATTTTTAGATGCCAAAGTATGCGTGAATGAATATTCATGCGGAATAAGTAATTTGAAAAAAATTAAAATTATGATTACAAAAATAGGAATCCCCTTTTTATAAGTTAAAGAATTAGGGCACCTTAAAATAGGAACTAATATTAACGCTGCAAAACCACAGAATAGACAATTTGTTAATATTAGAGAGAACGACATTTTTAATCACCTCGTTTTTCCTTATTGAGCCTTATTATATCTTCCAATTTATCTAGGATATCTGGTTCACTATCTTTCAAAAAGTGATCGATAAAATTAACTGTTGAAAAATTTAATGTATTCAATCGCATAGAGTGTAGTTGATCAGCAGCGTATTCTTCGGCACTTATAATGGGTTCATAACATCTGGTTAATACTGTGCCACTATAAACAATATCAGCGATTTTAATATATTGTTTTTTTAATAAGTTGCGCATAGATGCTTGCACAGTATTGATATTTAGTCCATTTCCCTTTTGAGTAATCTCAGATGCAGTTAAGGGATCTTTAGAACACCATAAAACTGACATAATATCTTTTTCTTTTTCACTAATTTTGGGTAATTTGCTTTTCATATTAATGTCACCAACCTTCGGATTATACTACTATATTATCAGGAAATATCTTTGACTTCAATAATAATTTAATTAAAATGTAATTAAATATTATTACAATAAAAATTTATAGACACTTGACATTTTGATAAAATTATATTAATATTGAGTCAGTAAAAAAATACATTATTAAAACCACAGGCATTTTAAATTTAAAAAGTTTGAAAAAATGCTTCAAAATTACGAAAGAAGGTGATACCATTGTTATTAGAAGATTTATTACTTGATTAAGAAAAATGTTGTTTTGAGAAAGGAGAACAGAAAATGTTGAAATTAAAAAAAATTGTTGTTGTTCTGCTATCACTTGCAATGTTATTTAGCACAAGTATTTCTGCTTTTGCAGCTGGAACTCCCGACACTCTTAGCCCTTATCCTCCTACATACTCTGGAATTGTATTAGATGGAGCCAATCCCCCTTCAAGTGGTGCGGATATACACAATTTGTCAGTATCTTCATATAGTTATCAGGCAAAAGATTTTGGTTACAGAATTTATACGAGCAAGTGGCTAACAGGTTCTAAAACAATGAATGTAACAGTGAAAGATTGGAAACTCATTAAGGAGTATGGTGGAACAAAGGATGAGCTTACCATCCGTATATTTAATTCATCTAAAAAAGAAGTTAAATCCCAAACAATTACTATATCCGGTGATGTGGGATCTGCTTCATTTTCTGGGTTGAGCGCTTCTGCAAAATACTATGTTTGCTTTGAAGTTCCAACAAACTCTAACCGTTATTCATTCAATGGTTCAATATCACAATAAAAGAACCTTGTTTTAAATAAGAGCCATATCAAGAAACGATATTGTCGAATTATTGATATGGCTCTGTTTCATTATTATAGGAGTGTATAAAATGAATAACAAGAAAATCACTTATCTTTGGTATGTATATTTATTATTACTTTTTATAGTTATAGTCATAAAATTTAATGGCTCTATTAATGAGTTATTTGATAGAATGAATTCTATAAATACGAACAAATCAAAGGGGAATTGGAATGTAAATTTAGTTCCTTTTAATTCTATAGAGGTTCAATTAGAGTACCGTTATCAGTGGTGGGCTGTAAAAAGTATTTTAGGTAATCTGATTGCTTTCATACCATTAGGTTTTTTGCTACCAATTACACATAAAAAATGTAATAATTTTTTTAAGACTTTTTTGGTATCGCTAATGCTAATTCTAGCAATTGAAGTGTTTCAGCTAATAACATCGTTAGGATATTTTGATGTCGACGATATAATTATGAACATGATTGGTTCCATAATAGGCTTTTGTCTATATTCTGTTTTAAAAAAAGTTTATAAAGGGAAAAATGGTTTTTAATTCAATAATTATTTACAGAAATACATCAATAATATATTTAATTTATCTTCTGGTGCGGTAATGTAGTTATTTTGAAGATACTAAGTATGAAAGTATTGGTGTATTTTTCTGTGAGATATGTCAAGTATAATTCTCATAAATAGTGTAAATAGCTATATTCACTGTTCTTTTGTATAAATAAATAAAGTAAAGTATGCCTTTTTTCAAATATGCTGACTTTGAGGGAGGGTATAGAAAAATATGTACATGGAATAGTGTAAGGATGGAGTTCACATATGGTTGCTATTTTTATTAAGATAGCGTTGTATGTACATGCTTTACTATAAAAATATTATATGTAAAAAAGACAGCATCTTGCTTTGATAAGCAATGTGCTGTCTTTTGTGCGCCTAGTAGGCGCATACTCTAACGAGTGCAAGTCTCAAATCCGCCTGGTAGAGGGAAGGATATAGCCGAACACCAAAGGCGTTGTGGGTAACTGCAAGAAAACAGCTTCAAAAATACACTTAAGCCTCCGCCGTCTATTGCCCGGAAGTCCGGGAGGTTTTTGCTTCGGACGATTCTAAGGATCCTTCTTCTGCCTCTTCACTTTCCATTTCTGCCTCTTCTATGTTCTCGCCCTTTGGATTAAAAGTAACATGAAGTTCATTTCCGGTTTTATCTCTGGCTTTAATGGTCATATTTTCCTTTTTCATTTCAAACGTTATAAGACCTGTACTCCGGTCAATGGAGAGAGGAAGAATCTCAGGGTTGTCATCATCGCATGCGGAAATGGACGAGAAGTCCACGCCGGACTGGGTGTCCTCCAAACGGAAGGAAAGGATTCCGTCTTCAAACAGATTGTCCTTTACAGCAGGCGGCGTATCATCTAAAACATTGACCTGTTCATCTAAAATGGTCTTCATTTTGTTGAAAGACGTGAGCTTTATCTTAAGCATGCCATTGTTTTTAAGGGTTGCTGTGTAGGTCTTTGAACCTGTCTTCACGGCTTCAATGGGAGTTCCGTCTAAAGCCAGTTCCACGTTTTTAATGGGAAGCAGGGATTTGATTTTTAATTCCATAGTTGTAGAAATATAATCGCTGCTTTCATTGATCGTGACCTCACCCTCCGGTTTGGCTGTTACTAGAAAGAAGATCAGGCCATTGACAACGATGAAAGGAAGCACATAAAACAGAAGGACCGTCAGGAAACCGCTTCGTCCGGTATCGTGCTGGTAACCGGAGTTTGTTTTCCTGCGGTTGGGTCTGGATTGATTATTATACTGGTTCATACTGAATTAACTTTCCTCCTGATAGTTTTTACGTTTCTAAGCATATCAGAAAATGAAGCTTCTTACAAGATTATCTGTTAAATCGTAATAAATTTAATTTATTCTTACGAAATGCCGTGTTTATGAGTGTTTGAAGGCTCTTACCTTATCATCTGACTGCATTTTGACTGCATTGTAATAATCTTCAAGTTTGTATTTGCGCTTATTTTGGTAATTTCTATATTGTAAATACTCATCTTGGCGTGTACCAAATGATTTTGTAATAACATCTGCAACAGCTTCTTTGATATGTTCTTCCAAATCCAACATAGCAGCCATTACAGCAATACGCAAGTTTTTATCTAACGCATATAGTGAACATAATTGTTCAAAAGTAATATTTGATCGAAACGTTTTTCCTTGGTCTGAGTTAGCGGTGGCTGGCTGGAGAGGGCATCTGGCGGATAGATTCAGCCGGGTGAATTAAAATATTTTGTACATTGATAACTTAATATTGATAGTTAGCGAGCTGGATGATACTCTATTAGTGAAGACTATATAAATACATGAGGAGAAAAATGAAATGGGAAGCTATACAATTGTGTTGATGTGTGTTGTCGGACTTTTGACATATAATGAAATTTCTACATTAAAAAAGGTGATTCAAGATCAAGAAAAGCGACTGAATCAATTAGCAAAACTGACAGGTCATGAGGATTTATCTTCTTATTGGGTTTCTGATGAACTAAAAGAGCAAGCTATTCAGTTAAAACGGGATGGGAAAAAGGTCGAAGCTATTAAAAAAATCAGGGAACAAACCAAAATGGATTTACTTGAAGCAAAACAATATGTTGATCAATTGTAGAATATGAGCATTATGCGAAGGTAATAAAATTTAATATATAAAGAAAATTACTAACTATCAGTATTGAGCTGGTAGTTTTTTTATTGCCGGAAAGAGAGAGGAGTTAACAAAGTAAAATCATTATTACATGATCCAGGCAGCAAACGCCGGATCGCATCCTGGATCATCGGAAATATGCCAGAACATCACAGCTATCTGAATCCTTCCTGATTTTGACTGCTTTAAGGTGGTAATAGATGGTGATACAAAAAGTATCTAAAACCACGGTTTTAAGCCGAAAACTACGATTTCTTAAGCTATTTTACAACACGGTCTGTTAAATCGTAATAAATTGTGTTAATATATAGGAAAGAAACAAAAGGAGATGCAGTATGGTCGAGAAAGCCGTTGCGTTTGCAGCCAGATCCCATGAGGGAACCTTTCGAAAAGGGACGAAGGTACCCTATATCGTCCATCCGCTGGAGACTGCTGTGATCGTTGCATTGATGGTAACGGATGAGGAACTTATCTGTGCCGCCCTTCTTCATGATGTGGCGGAGGATGCCGGGGTTACGGAAGATGAGCTTAGGTCAGAATTCGGAAACCGGGTGGCCGGACTTGTAATGGAAGAAACAGAAGATAAGACGAAAAGCTGGAAAGAACGCAAAAGTGCGACACTTGACCATCTGGAGACCGCTTCGAGAGAAAGTAAGATTCTTGTTTTGGCGGACAAGCTGAGCAATTTACGGACTACGGCGAGAGATTTGCTTTTGATCGGGGACGATCTCTGGCAGCGTTTTAACGAAAAGGATAAATCAGAACATGCCTGGTATTATAAAGGAATCGCGAAACGCTTATCCGGGCTTGAAGATTTTCCTGCCTATCAGGAATATATAAAGCTGTGTGAACGGGTTTTCGGTTAAGGGTTTAGGGAAAGGAAAAGAGGCAGGGTCCTGCCTCTTTCCTGATATCTTTTAATAAAAATTAAATGTATGACAAAAAGCTGTAATCCTACAGGTTTTTTGCACGGTCCGCGATGTTTTTATTAAAATTGATGATCTGATGCTCATAGGTGTTATCCATAAGCGGGGAAGTGATGATAAAATCAGCGGTTGCCCTGGTGTTGGCAATGGGAATGTCATAAACCTGGGCGATGCGCAGGAGCGCCTTAACATCCGGATCATGGGGCTGGGCTGTCAGAGGATCGGAGAAAAAGATCACCAGATCGATCCTCCCTTCCACAATCTTTGCACCTATTTGCTGGTCCCCTCCCAAGGGGCCGCTGTTATAGCCTTTTACGGGAAGGCCTGTCTGCTCTGTAATCATGCGGGCTGTTGTTCCGGTTCCGCAAAGGGTGTGTTTTTCCAGTGTACCCTTGTGCTCCTTGCACCAGTCTATCAGAGCGTGCTTTTCATTGTCATGAGCGATGAGTGCGATGTTCTTTTTCTTTTCAAGCGTGAGTGTAACATAGTCATCCTGTAACATCATGTTCCTCCTGTAGGTATGTTTTTATGTATGGCATTGTTCTGGTAAGAAGCATTGCTGGGCATAATGCTCTGCAGCGAATAGGTAATGGAAAGGTCTTTTCTCGAGTATTCCTTTTTGAAATTCTGGATAATTCGTTTTAAAACCATTTCCCCGTTTTCATAAGTCGCAGTGGGCAGAAGCATGAGATACTGGCTTACGCTGTACCGGCTGAAAATGTCGCCCCGGCGTAAGGAGTTGCGGATGGATTCACCCAGCTCATCCATGGCCCGGGTCTGAACAGCCGGTTTTAAAAGCTCTCCCTTTAAATTACTGATGGTCAGAAGGCATAAAAAGATCGAGTCTCCGGTACGTTCGATCGCTCTTGCTTCCAGCTGATAGATGTCCCGGAACACGGAGGGCTCACAGCAAAAGGCGCCCTTGCTTGTACTTCCTTCTAATAGGATTTCCTGTATGGTGCTTAAATCCATGGTGATTCCGTGTTTTTTATCGCTGATCAGTTTGTAAAGCTCTTTAAAACGAATGGAAGGGGTGATGGCAAATTCATTGTAGAACATATCGTTTACCCGTTGATAATGTTCCATGGCCATCATCTGGTTGCCGCTCTGGTACAGGGCGTAGATCAGATAATAATGGGCATCCTCCCCATAAGGATCAATTGCAATGGCCTGCTGGCAAACATCGATGATAGTAGGGTAATCCTTTCTGTCATCCAACAGGAGCAGAGTTTTGCGGATCAGCTTTTGGTAAAGGGTGTGATAATAGGTATGGATCGGCACGACCCAGGATTCCCACTCGGACTTGGGAAGGAAATTCCCTTTATACAGGGAAAATGCCTCCATACAAATGGATAAGCGTGCGTCTTCCGAAAGATCGGCGGCTTCCGATTGCAGGCACAGATCTTCAAAGCGGTCCGTATCGCAGACCGTAATAAGGTCTTTGGTCCAGCCATAGGCCTTCCGGTTCTGGAAAATAAGTTCCTGTGTGGGATATCCAAGCGGCTCCAAAAGCTTCCGGACCCGGAACATTAAGGTTTTCAGCGCCCCGGCCGGATTGTTGCTGGCCTCATCCTTCCAGAATAAATCAATGAGCTCCTCCACCGGTATGTCCCGGCCCCGAAAGGTAATCAGATATTCCAAAAGGCTCCATGGCTTTTTAGCTTGATTGTTCTGGTCTACAATCGCCTTATCTCCGATCGATATGGAGAATCCTCCCAGCATATTCACATAAATGGTTGATTCTAGATTTTTCATAAACATCTCCATAATTGCATTTTCTAACATAAGTATATAGAAAAATAGTCGAAAAGTCTAGGGCTGCTTGTAAAAGATTGTGATTTTTATAAAAATAAAGTATACTTAGGGGGACTTAAAAACGAAGAGAAGGCGGGAGTAAAGCATGAAGAAAAAAAATTTGGCCCTTGGTGTTCTTATACTGGCCGCTGTTTTTTTGGCCATCGGCGCAGGGATGCTCTATTCTGATTTCCGGACAGAAGACCGTACGGAACGTCAATACGAAAGCCTGGCGGAACTGGCAAGAGAGGATACAGCCGGGGTGACGAAAGAAACTGTCCCGGAAACAGATAAAAGCAGTACTTATGTTTCGCCCATCCGGTTTGAGGAACTTCGGAAAATCAACCCGGACATCGTAGGCTGGATCAAGATCGGGGGTACGGAGATTGACTACCCCATTGTACAGACGGATAACAATGATACCTATCTGGATACGGATTTCGAAGGCAATAAAAGCGCGGCCGGAGCCATTTTTCTTGATTTCGAGAGCGAACCTGACTTTTCCGGAAGGCATAACATAATATATGGGCACCATATGAAAAACGGAGCCATGTTTAAAGACCTTGTAAAATACAAGGACGAGACCTTTTTTAAGGAGCACCAGGATATTACGGTATACACGCCTGAGAGGGAATTCCGCTTAAGGCCCATAACCGCTTTTTACACGGATTCGGCTCCGGTCCGGCGGAAAACCGCGTTTGAGACAGAGGAGAGCTTTCAGGCATACGTCGGAGAGATGATAAAGGGAGGCCCGTTTCTGCAGAAGCCCGAGGAGCCCGTCGGGCGGCTCTGGTCCTTTGTGACCTGCAGCTATGAGTTTCAGGATGCACGGACCATTCTATACGCCTGTGAAGTGCCCCAGGTTGAAAAATAGGGGCTTTTATGGTATATTACATATGATTCTGTGAAAACTGCAGACTGGAAAAAGGAGATATTATATGGGAAAGTATTTTGGAACCGACGGTTTCCGCGGAGAAGCCAATGTTACGCTGACAGTGGAGGATGCCTATCGGGTAGGCCGCTTTTTAGGCTGGTACTATGGACAGAAGGACCCGGATGAAGTATGCAGAATTGTAATAGGAAAAGATACCAGACGCAGCAGCTATATGTTTGAATACTCCCTGGTTGCGGGGCTTACTGCTTCCGGAGCCGATGCTTACCTGCTTCACGTTACCACGACCCCGAGTGTATCCTATGTGGTGCGCACCGAAGGCTTTGCATGCGGAATCATGATATCCGCCAGCCATAATCCGTATTATGACAATGGGATTAAGGTTATCAATGAAAAGGGCGAGAAGCTGGAAGAGGACGTAATCACAGAGATTGAAAAGTATCTGGATGGGGAGATGGGAGAGCTGCCTCTTTCAAAACGCGATAAAATCGGCCGTACTGTAGATTTCGCGGCCGGAAGAAACCGTTACATCGGCTATCTGATTTCCATAGCCACCAGATCCTTTAAGAACAAAAAGGTGGCTTTGGACTGCGCAAACGGCAGCGCCTCTGCCATAGCCAAGAATGTATTTGATGCCCTGGGAGCAGAGACCCATGTCATAAGCAATGAGCCCAACGGTTTAAATATCAATACAGGCTGTGGTTCCACCCATATTGAACAGCTGCAGAAGTTCGTAAAAGAAGTGAGGGCTGATGTGGGTTTTGCCTACGATGGAGATGCGGACCGGTGTATCGCAGTGGATGAAAACGGACAGGTGGTGGATGGAGATGCCATCATGTACATTTGCGGCAAATACATGAAAGAACAGGGAATCCTTAAGAATAATAAGGTTGTAACTACCGTTATGTCCAATTTCGGATTGTACAAAGCCCTGGAACGGGAAGGAATTGAATATGATAAAACGGCAGTGGGCGATAAATATGTTTATGAAAATATGGTAACATATGGAAACTGTCTGGGCGGGGAGCAGTCCGGCCATATCATTTTCAGTAAACATGCTACCACAGGAGACGGCATTCTGACCTCCTTAAAGGTGATGGAGGTCATTCTGGAAAAGAAGGAAAGCCTTGCCAAGCTGGTTTCTGAACTCAAGATTTATCCTCAGGTGCTTAAAAACGTCCGTGTTCACGATAAGGGTGCGGCTCAGGCGGATGAGGCAGTGAAAGCCGAAGTGGAAAAGGTGGCAGAGAGCCTGGGGGACAGCGGAAGGATCCTGCTGCGCCAGTCCGGGACTGAGCCGGTGGTACGCGTTATGGTGGAAGCAGCTGATTTGAAAACATGTGAAGCATATGTGGAACAGGTCATTGAAGTGATGAAACAGAGAGGACATCTGCTTCCCTAGCGGATGGTAAAATAAAACAGGAAGTGATCGGAAAAACGGCCGGGCTGCCGGTTTCCGGTTACTTCCTGCTTTTTTATATGTGAGGAATATGTAACGGCCCTTTTTGTTTTAATTGTAAATCAGGACAATTCATGGTATGATAAAAGCTGCACAAAGTTTGATTTTGGGAGACCAAGGCATATGGATAATAAAGAATTTTCAAATTTAGGAGATCAGATCCGGGATTCGGTGCAGAACGCCATCGATTCCATGGATTTCAGACAACTGAACAGAACCATATCCGATACGGTTAATTTTGCTCTGGATGAAGCCAGAAACCAACTGATAAAAAGCACCAGATATGAAAGAACTTCGAAATATGAAAGAACTTCAAAATATGAAAGAGCTTCGAGATATGAAAGAGCTTCGAAATATGAAAGAACCGCAGCAGGACATGGGCAGCAAAATGGGAAAAAGGAAAGCTCCGGACGGGGCGGAAAATCATTAAACCGGGCTGAGAACCCGGATGGGCCGGGCTACCGGGCGTTCCAGACGAGCCAAGATGACCGGCAAAGGACAAGCCGTGACAACGCTCCTTTTACCCGTGGGGATATGATATCGTTAAACCAGCAGGGCCGGATAGCGGGAATCCTTTATACGGTTTTCGGCAGCATTGGCTTAGGGCTTATGTTTCTGCTGCTTTTGTGCATATGGATCATTGCGCTTGTGGTGAAGCCTGTCATATGGGCGGTGGCCGGTGCATCCGTCTTTTTACTGGCATTGGGAGGTATGTTTGGATTCATGCTTCGCTCCGGCATATCCATGAGGGACCGTTTAAAAAGGGCAGGGATTTATTTAAAGCAGTCCGGAAAGCGGATGTATTGCAGCATAGAGGAACTGGCAGGCAATATCGGACGGTCCCGTGATTATGTGGTAAAAGATGTGCAGAAAATGATTGAACTGGGAATTTTCCGGGAAGCTTATTTAGATGAACAAAAGACATGCCTGATCCTCGGTGAAGCTACCTATAAGCAGTATCTGGAATGCCAGAAGGCACGAAAGGAAAGAGAAAGGGAGCAGGCCCTGGAGGAGAAAGCAAAGGAAGAAGCAGCCCGGGAGGGATCCGGCAGAAAACCGGAGGAACTGGAGCAGATGATGGCTGCGGGCCGCAATTATTTGAGAATTTTACGGGAGGCCAACGATGCCATTCCGGGAGAGGTTATTTCCCAAAAAATTTCCCGGCTGGAAGACGTGATCCGGCGGATTTTTGAAACGGTTTCAAAGCACCCGGAGCAATTGGAAGAGATGGAACGTTTTATGGAATATTACCTTCCCACAACGGTGAAGCTGGTAACCACATACCGGGATTTTGACAGCGTTGGAACCGGAGGGACCAATATAGCTTCTGCCAAGGAAGAGATAGAAGGAACTCTGGATACCATTAATCAGGCCTTTGAGCGGCTGCTTGATGACCTTTACCAGGATGCCGCCCTGGATATAACGACAGATGCATCCGTTCTCCAGACTATGTTAAAAAAGGATGGCTGGGCAGAAAGTGATTTCACAGGAGGAACGAAGAATGAGTAAGGATATTGAAGAGATGTTAAAAGAAGCTCCGGAACTGACATTGACTCCCCTTCCGGACACCGCTTTCGACAGCCGGAAGGAAGGAAACGAACTGCTTTACAGGCCGGGCGTTCCGGAAGAGGCGAAGGCAGAATTGGAAGCTGATTTAACACCGGAGGAAGAAAAACAGGTGGCTGATTTTGCGGCAAGGATCGATTTAAAGGATTCCAATCTCGTCCTTCAATATGGTGCCGGAGCCCAGAAAAAGATTGCTGATTTCTCCGAAGCTGCCCTTGACAATGTAAAGTCCAAGGATCTGGGGGAGGTCGGACAGATGTTGTCAGGAGTGGTGACCGAGCTTAAGAGCTTTGAAGCAGAAGAAGAGGAAAAAGGCTTTTTCGGCTTTTTCAAGAAGAGTGTAAACCGGCTGGAGGGCATGAAGGCCAAATATGCCAGGGCGGAAACCAATGTGAACCAGATCTGCAAGGTTCTTTCAAACCATCAGATCCAGCTGTTAAAGGATATCGCTCTTCTGGACAAGATGTATGATTTGAATACAGCTTATTTTAAAGAGCTGACCATGTATATACTGGCAGGAAAGAGGAAGCTTTCCAGGGTGCAGCAGGAGGAACTTCCGGCTTTGATGGACCGGGCGGCTAAGAGCGGCCTTCCGGAGGATGCCCAGGCAGCCAATGACTTATCAGCCATGTGCAACCGTTTTGAGAAGAAGCTTCATGACTTAGAGCTCACCCGTATGATATCCATTCAGATGGCTCCTCAGATCCGTCTGGTCCAGAACAATGATACCTTGATGACTGAGAAGATCCAGTCCACTTTGGTCAACACCGTACCGCTGTGGAAGAGCCAGATGGTTCTTGCCATCGGCATCAGCCATTCCGAGCAGGCCGCAAAAGCCCAGAAGGAAGTATCGGATATGACAAATGATCTGCTGCGGAAAAATGCGGAAGTATTAAAGACTGCCACCATCCAGACGGCCAGGGAATCGGAGCGGGGAATTGTGGATATGGAAACCCTTAAGAAAACCAATGAATCCCTCATAACGACTCTGGATGAAGTGGTCCGGATCCAGGAAGAGGGCAGAGCCAAACGCCGGGAAGCGGAGACGGAATTAAGCCGGATGGAAGGCGAGTTAAAATCCAAGCTTTTGCAGCTGAGTAAATAAAGCATGTTAGAATAATGGCTTACAGCAGAAATTTTATTTTCCTGTTGTAAGTCATTTTTAGTCGTGCTATAATAACATAACACTTTACCGTGGCATACTGTCAGAGTCGCGGCATGTGATTCTAATGCAAAGGAATGATGAAAGATGGGGTTAGACCTTTAAAAACCACGTTGTTCATTGTCAAGAAATACAGCGTGATTTATCGACTCCAAAGCCTGTGACGCTTGTTAAGAGACAGAACAGACGACTGATTGATTATGGAGGAGATAAGACATGTTGAATTATCAGAGATATAAAAGAGTGCCGGTGGTAAGCTACCCGGAGAGACAATGGCCGTGCAAAGAGATTAAGAAAGCACCGATCTGGTGCAGTGTTGACTTGAGAGACGGGAACCAGGCTTTGATTGAGCCCATGGTTGTGGAAGAGAAGATTGAGATGTTCAACCTTTTGATCAAACTGGGCTTCAAAGAGATTGAGGTTGGTTTTCCGGCTGCGTCCCAGATTGAATATGATTTCTTAAGGCAGCTTGTGGAAAGAAAGTTAATTCCTGATGATGTGGTGGTTCAGGTTCTGGTCCAGTGCCGGGAGCATTTGATTAAAAGGACCTTTGAGGCTCTTAAGGGAATTAAAAAAGCGATTGTGCATATCTACAATTCCACTTCCACCTTGCAGCGGGATGTGGTCTTCCATAAAGATATGGATGAGATCAAGGAGATCGCCGTACAGGGTACGGAGTGGGTAAAGCAGTATATGCAGGGCTTTGACGGAGAAGTGGTTCTCGAATATTCTCCGGAGAGCTTTACCGGAACAGAACTGGAATTTGCCCTTGATATCTGCACCGCGGTACAGGATTCCTGGGGAGCCGCACCGGATAAGAAGATCATTTTTAATCTTCCGTCTACGGTGGAGATGACGACTCCCAATGTTTATGCGGATCAGATCGAATGGATGAACACTCATTTCAAAAACCGTGACAGCATCATTTTAAGCGTTCACCCCCACAATGACAGGGGAACCGGTATTGCAGCCACAGAGCTTGCTTTGCTGGCCGGAGCTGAGAGAGTGGAAGGTACGCTTTTAGGAAATGGGGAACGTACCGGAAATGTGGATGTATTAACCGTTGCTTATAACATGTTTTCCCAGGGGATCAATCCGGAGCTTAATCTTGAGAATATCCGTGAGACCGTAGATGTGTATGAACGCTGTACCAAGATGGAGGTGGAGCCCAGACATCCGTATGCGGGCAAGCTTGTCTTCACTGCCTTTTCCGGTTCTCACCAGGATGCCATCAACAAGGGCATGCAGGCCATGCATGAGCGAAACAATACTTATTGGGAGGTTCCATATCTGCCCATCGATCCATCGGATATCGGCAGGCAGTATGAGCCTGTCGTTCGGATCAACAGCCAGTCCGGCAAGGGCGGCGTAGCTTTTGTTATGGATACCTTCTATGGCTTCAAGCTTCCGAAGGGCATGCACAAGGAATTTGCAGATGTGATTCAGGCAATTTCCGAGAAGCAGGGTGAGGTTGCTCCTGAACAGATCATGGATGAGTTTCGGAATAACTACACAGATAAGAAAGAACCCATTCACTTCCTCAAGTGTCAGATCACAGAGGCAGAGGACGATGTGGAGTTCTCCACACTTGCCAAGGTCCGTTATACGGACCACGGCGTAGAGAAGACCTTCGAGGGAGTCGGAAACGGGCCCATCGATGCGATACAGAAAGGTCTGGAAAAAGAACTTGGTATCGAGATCCGGGTTCTGGACTACTACGAGCATGCGCTTACCTCCGGTTCCGGAGCAGAGGCAGCTTCCTACATCCATTTGCTGGATGTGAAAACAGGCCGGGCTACCTATGGGGTAGGCATCAGTTCCAACATTACGAGAGCGTCTATTCGGGGTATCTTCAGCGCGGTTAACCGGTTATTCTATTAATTAAAATATAAGGGTGGGATCAGCCTTTTCATGACAGGGCTGATCCCATCCTTTCTATTTAACCGTAATGGGGAAGAATACAGAGAATTAACAATATCAGACCTCCATTTTTATAGAGAGTTTACAATTCATTTCGGTTCTAGTATAATGGAACACAGTTTATAACAAAGACAGGAGATTGAAAATGATGAAAAAGTATGATTATGTCCTGGTCGGCAGCGGGCTTTATTCCGGTGTTTTTGCATATCTGGCCAGACAAAAAGGAAAAAAGTGCCTTGTAATAGAAAAAAGGGATCATATTGGAGGCAACATTTATTGTGAAGAGACGGAAGGGATTCATGTACACCGTTACGGAGCCCACATCTTTCATACCAGTAACAGAAAGGTATGGAAGTTTGTAAATGAATTGGCAGAGTTTAACCGGTATACCAACAGTCCCGTGGCGAACTACAAAGGCGAGATGTATAATATGCCCTTTAATATGAACACCTTCAGTAAGATGTGGGGCGTGTCTACCCCGGCAGAAGCAAAAGCAAAGATCGAAGAACAGAAGGCTTATGTCAAAGGGGAACCGGGGAATCTGGAGGAACAGGCGATCAGTCTTGTGGGGACGGATATTTACGAAAAGCTGGTGAAAGGCTATACGGAAAAGCAATGGGGAAGGGACTGTAAGGACCTGCCTGCTTTTATCATAAAGCGCCTTCCCGTACGTTTTACCTATGATAACAATTATTTCAATGATTTGTATCAGGGAATTCCGATCGGCGGATACAATGTGATAATTGAAAAGCTGTTTGAAGGCTGTGATATTGAAACAGGTACGGATTATCTTGAAAACAAAAAATATTATGATGGATTGGGAGATAAAGTTGTATACACGGGCACCATTGATGCTTACTATGGCTATCAGTTCGGCAAGCTGGAGTATCGGAGCTTAAAGTTTGAAACGGAAGTGGCGGATACTGATAATTACCAGGGAGTAGCGGTTGTGAATTACACAGACAGGGAGACTCCTTATACCAGGATCATCGAACACAAGCATTTTGAATTCGGGACACAGCCGAAGTCCGTCATAACCCGGGAATATCCGGTAACCTGGAGCGAAGGCATGGAACCTTACTATCCGGTCAATGATGAGAAAAACCAGGAGTTATTCCGGAAATATGCCACGCTGGCGGAGAAAGAAGAAAAGGTGATTTTTGGCGGGCGGCTAGGCGAATATAAGTATTATGACATGGACAAAGTGATTGAATCCGCCATGAAGGTTGCGGAAACAGAATTTTTATAAGAGCCTTATAAGATACGGAATTGGAGGAATCTATGAACGTTGTATACGCTTCCAACGATAATTATGCCAGACATCTGGCAGTATCACTCGATTCCCTTTTGGAGCATAACAGGGAGGTTCCGGATATCCATGTATATATATTGTCCATGGGCTTATCCGGACAGACCAGAGAGCGCCTTAAGACAGTAGCAGATGCATTCGGGCGGAAGTTAACGGTCATAGAACTGGGGGATTTAAAGGAGCGGTTCTCCTATAAAGTGGATACGGGCGGTTTTGATTTGAGCATCATGGCCCGGCTGTTCTTAGGAGAGGTCCTTCCGGAGGAAACAGACCGGGTGCTGTATCTGGACTGCGATACCGTGGTGCTTACGTCCTTAAAAAGCCTGTGGGAAAAGGATTTGGGTACCTTTATGCTGGGCGCGGTGATGGAACCTACCATATACCCGTCTGTTAAGGAAGAAATCGGTCTTTTGCCGGAGGCTCCTTATTTTAATTCCGGCGTTCTTTTGATCGATTTAAAGCGCTGGAGGGAGGAAAACGCCCAGAAGCAGCTTCTGGATTTTTACTGCTCCATGGGCGGGAAGCTCTTTGCCGGCGACCAGGATACCATTAACGGAGCCTTAAAGGGGAGAATCAAACCATTATCTCCCCGGTATAATTTTTTCACCAATTACCGGTATTTCCGGTACGGCCATTTGGTAAGGTTATCCCCTGTTTATGGAAACCTCACGAAAAAAGGTTTTCTGCAGGCCAAAAAGCATCCTTCCATCCTGCATTTCATGGGAGATGAAAGGCCATGGAAGCAGGGAAACCGAAACCACTACCGAAGGGTTTATGAATATTATCTCTCCCGTACCCCGTGGGCCGGGACGCCGAAGGAAAAGGGAAGCCGTCTTTATATGGCTTTCTATCACCTGATGGATTATGCCACTTTTTTATGTCCATCCTTGCGGGATTTTGTAAGCCGCCGGTTTGGGATGCAGGTGATCAATTCCAGAAAAGGTTCTTAAAAAGGAGCGGGTATGAATATTAGCTGTATCATTCTCAATTATAATGACGCGGAAACCACCACAGGTCTGGTAAAATCCATATCGGGTTACGAAACGCTGGATTCCATTGTCATTGTGGACAATCATTCCACCGATGATTCTGCTGCGAAGCTAAAGGAGCTAGCCGGAGGAAAGGTCCATTTTATCCGCTCTGAAAGGAATGGAGGCTATGGCTATGGCAATAACCAGGGGATCCGGTATGCTTACCGGATGCTTCATGCCACCCATGTACTGATCGCCAATCCGGATGTAAAGGTTTCAGAGGAATGCATACGGGCCATGAAGGAATCCTTTTTCCGGGTAAACCGCCTGGCAGTGGCGGCAGCAGTTACCACAGACGGAACAGGAGCCATTGCTTTGTCAAGCTGGCGGCTTAACGGTCTGCTTGGGGATCTGCTTGATACCGGACTTATTACCAGACGGCTTTTGAAGCGCTGGCTGAATGACAGGCCGGAATTAAAAGCTGATCCTGGAAGGGCACAAAGCGGGAAGGAACGGTACGCTTATGTGGACGCTGTAGCAGGCTCTCTTTTCATGGCGGACTTAGAAGCCCTTATGGAATGCGGCCTTTATGATGAGGATGTTTTCCTATATTATGAAGAAAAGATCCTGGGGTTTACGCTTAAGAAAAAGGGATACCGGACAATACTTCTTTTAAACCGGTCCTATGTACACCTCCATTCTGTGTCGATCAATAAGAATGTGGGATCCATTTTAAAGAAACAGGCGCTTCTTCATAAGAGTAAGCTCCATTACTATAAAAATTATCTGGGAATCAACCGGTTTCAGGAATGCCTGGTAAGAGCTTTCCTGGAATTTCTCATGGCAGAGATCTGGTTTTTAACTGAAATTTTGGGACTGTCCTGGTAGAAAGTCCCTTTCTTTGCCCGGAAGGAGGAATGACGTGTGGTATCGGTGCTTCTGGCATCCTATAACGGAGAAAAATACATTGGAAAGCAGATTGAATCTGTTTTGAACCAGTCTTTTACGGATTTGACCATCGTGATCTCCGATGACCTTTCGGAAGACAGAACCC
Organism: Clostridium sp. Marseille-P2415; assembly: GCF_900155545.1. Classification (GTDB taxonomy): domain Bacteria; phylum Bacillota; class Clostridia; order Lachnospirales; family Lachnospiraceae; genus Lacrimispora. The sequence goes on along the minus strand of NZ_LT732526.1, from coordinate 3,005,844 downwards.
CTGCCATAATCCGGGAATATGAGGAACGGTATCCGGACCGGGTAAAAAGCCTTGAAAATAACGAAAGGTCCGGCAGTGCCCAGAATAATTTTTTCCGCCTTCTGGCAGCTGTAACGGATGAGTATGTCATGCTTTGTGATCAGGATGATGTATGGCTTCCGGATAAGGTGGAGGCTACGTTACGGGAAATGAAGAGAATGGAAGCGGATTACGGAACGGACATTCCGCTGCTGGTTCATAGTGATCTGTCGGTTACGGATGAGGAGGGGCGCATTCTTCACGAATCCATGGCAGCATACCAGAAAATAGCAGTTCATGATAACCGGCTCAGCCATTATCTGGTTGAGAATAACATCACCGGGAATACGGTGATGATCAATAAAGCTTTCCTTCGATTCCTGATACATTTTCCGGATGAATGTGTCATGCACGACTGGTGGCTTGGGCTTCTTGCAAGCTGCTTTGGAAGGATCGCCTACGTTGACCGGCCCCTGGTCCTTTACCGGCAGCACGGAGGCAATCAGGTCGGTTCCCGAAGCGGTTTGGAACAGTATAAAAAGCGGTTTGAAAACAGGGACCGGGTCCGGGAAAATTACCGGAAAATGTTTCGGCAGGCGGAGCTTTTTTTGAACTGTTATGAAGAGAAGCTGTCCCGGGAACAGAGAGAGGTCCTGGAACAATTCGTAAGGCTTCCGCAGAAAAGCCGGGTGGGAAAGATATGCACTATTTGGAAATACAAATTTTTGAAAAGTACCTGCATCAGGACATTGGGACAGATGTTTTCCATCTGACCGGCGGGAAAGAAAGAGGAAACATAGGAAATCGGAGGATAATGGCATTATGTTACCGGAAGAGAAAGAAATATTAGTAACGAGGGCTTCCATGCCTTCTTATGAAGAATTTATAGAAGAGATCAAGCCGATTTGGGAAACTGCCTGGATGACCAATATGGGGGAATTTCACGACCGGTTAAAGGAACAGTTAAAGGAGTATTTAAAGGTGCGGAATCTTTTGCTGTTCGTCAACGGACACATGGCTCTTGAAATGGCTCTGCAGGCTATGAATCTGACCGGAGAGGTGATCACGACCCCGTTTTCCTTTGCGTCCACCACACATGCCATTGTAAGGAATAATTTAACCCCGGTGTTCTGCGATATCCGGGAAGATGATTATACCATAGATGCAGATAAGATCGAGGAGCTGATCACGGAAAAGACCTCCGCTATTTTACCGGTCCATGTTTATGGCAACGTCTGTGATGTGGACAAGATCGAAAGAATTGCCGCAAAGTATAATCTGAAAGTGATATACGATGCCGCTCATGCGTTTGGCGTGGAAGTAAATGGAAGAGGGATCGGAACTTACGGAGATGCTTCCATGTTCAGCTTCCATGCCACAAAAGTCTACAATACCATAGAGGGAGGTGCGGTGGCCTTTCATGATCCGTCTTTGGAAATTCTGTTCAATTATTTGAAAAATTTTGGAATAACCGGCAAGGAATCTGTGGAGTATATAGGCGGCAATGCGAAAATGAATGAGTTTCAGGCAGCCATGGGGATCTGTAATCTCCGCCATGTGGACGACAACATCGAAAAGCGCAGGCTGGTGTCAGAGCGTTACCGGGAGCGTTTATCAGGAATCCCCGGCATCCGCCTGACCGGGCCGAAGGAAGGAATCCGTCCGAATTATGCATATTTTCCTGTGGTATTTGACGGCTTTCCATTAACCAGGAATGAGGTATATGACTTACTGGCATCCCACCATATTTTTGCCAGAAAATATTTTTACCCGCTGATCACGGACTTTGACTGCTACCGGGAACGGTTTAAAGGAGTGAGCCTTCCTAAGGCAAAAAAGGCGGCGGACAGCGTACTGACCCTGCCCCTTTACGCCGAACTTTCTCTTGATCAGGTCGACCGTATCTGCGATATAATAATAAATGCCGGATAGGCTGGTATCAGGCACTCGATGTATGTCTGAATCATTAGGAGGCAAACCATGAATACAGCATTGGTGACCGCAATCGGTTCATTTTCAGCGGATATTGTAATTAAAAACTTAAAAAAAAGTGGAATCCGGGTGATCGGGTGCGATATTTACCCGAGGGAATGGATTGCTGACTCCGGCAGCGTTGCTTCCTTTTATCAGGTTCCCTGTGCGGCTGAGGAACAAAGGTATACAGGCCGCATAATGGAAATCTGCAGGGAAGAGGGGGCGGAGGCGCTCATCGTCCTGACCGATGTGGAGGCAGATGTATTAAACCGGCGCCGCAGGGAGTTTTTAGAATCAGGAGTTACGTTATGCCTGCCGTCGGAGGAAACTCTAAGCATATGCAGGGACAAAAGAAGGTTTTACCGTTTTTTAAAAGAAAAAGGCTTAGGAAACCCCATTCCTACCATGGACTTATGTGAGGCTGACCCGGATACTATAACCTATCCTGCAGTCGTTAAGCCATTTAATGGAAGAAGCAGCCAGGGCCTTCATTATATTCATTCAGGCGTGGAACTGAAAGGCCTTTTGGGCTGCAGCAATCCGGAGGATTTTGTGGTGCAGCCATTTTATAAAGGGAGCGTCATAACCGCGGATATCGTAAGGAAGGCAGAAACAGGGGAGACTGCGGTTATCTGCAGGAAGGAGCTTTTGCGGACGCAAAACGGTGCGGGGACCTCGGTTCTGGTGTTTTCAGACAGCCAATTAGAAGCGGTGTGCAGGGATATTGCAAATGGTCTTCAAATCAATGGCTGCGTAAATTTTGAATTCATTGAGACGGAAGATGGTGAGTTTCACATATTAGAGTGCAATCCCCGTTTTTCCGGAGGGGTGGAATTTTCCTGCATGGCAGGATATGACTGTGTTACCAACCATTTAAGATGCTTTACGGCCGAGGCGATGGAGCCGTGCGGGGAAATTACGGGAATGTATATTGCCAGGAAATATGAGGAATATATCACTAAAATTAACGTGGAGAAAGGAAGGGAAGGATGAGCGGTTATTCCGATTCCAAAATCATGGCCAGCATAAACTGTGTTACGTTTAACCACGCAGCTTATATCAGACAGGCCTTAGACAGCTTTCTCATGCAGAAAACAGATTTTGAATATGAGATCCTGGTCCATGATGATGCATCTACCGACGGAACCGGGGATATTTTAAGAGAATATGCAGAAAAGTACCCGGATAAGGTGAAGCCTCTGATCCAGACGGAAAACCAGTATTCCCAGGGAATTGATAATATCAGCGGAGCGTTTAATTTCCCCCGGGCCAGGGGTAAGTATATCTTCATGTGCGACGGGGATGATTACTGGGTCTCACCGGTTAAGCTGCAAAAGCAGGTGGATTATCTGGAGGCTCATCCGAAATGCACCCTCTGCATACACAGCGCAAAGATCGAACTGGTAGGGAAGGCCCTGACGGAACGCCGGATGCGTCCTTACCGTGGAAACCGGCTTCTTTCCCCGGAAGAGATCATAGACAAGTCTTCCGGTTATGCCATGTCGTCCATGGCGTTTCCTTCCCGTCTGGTGAGAGAGCTTCCGGATTATTATGTGGATTGTCCGGTGGGAGATACGCCTCTGCAGATGATGGCGGCTGCAAAAGGGTACGGTTATTACATGGATGAGCCTATGAGCGCTTACCGGGTGGGCGTTGCCGGTTCCTGGACAACCGAAGGAAAGAGCGGGAATTATGCCAGAAAACAGCATGCTTACTATGAGCGCATGAAAAAGGTATATGAGGAATTTGACGCTGCCACAGACGGGCGTTTCAGGGAAGCGTCAAAGAGCGCCTTAAAACGGACCTATTATCATACCATGGTCAATACCAGACAATTTGAGGAGATCATGAACCCGGAATTCCGAAGATATTATAAGGAACTGACACCGAGAACCAGGTTTTTTATCCAGGTCCAGTACCGGATTCCAGGGGGCTATGAGGTGCTTAGAAGAATATTTCTTGGACGGAAGGGTTAGGCCCGGAAGCTTCAACAAAAGAATAGAACCTGCAGTCAGAAGATTCATGAAGAATATCTGGCTGCAGGTTTTATTTATTCTAAAATCTGCTTAAGAAATATACCTGCGATCAAAGGCATTTTCAGCTCTATTTAGCAAGATATATTGCTTCCGGAGTCCATTGGATGCTGACGATCTGGTAAAAGCCGGAGTCAGCTACCCCGTCCTGTACATAGCATGCGGGGAATACGGCAGCTACAGGGAACAACAAAGCATTTTTATTTACAAGTGATACGGAAGCCTCTTTTAACAGGGCTTTTTTCTCATCCAGGGTAGTTGCGGCCAATGCACCGAATAATGCATCTTCATAATCCTTTGGATGGGCCATCATATTTAAATAATTGACACCTTTTGATGAATAGAGTCTTATGTAGTTATTTGTGAAATCCATTTTTGAAGCGCCTGCTCCGGTAATTAAACCGCCGTCATAAATCCCTTCTGCTTTCTGAGAATTAAAGTCAGCCGTTTCCACTGTTTTGATATCGGCGGTGATCCCGATTTCGGCCAGAGATGCCTGAAGCAGAACTGCAATGCTATTGTTGCTGGCAATGGTAGTAATGGTTGTGTGAAAGCCGTTTGGATAGCCTGCATCGGATAACATTTTCTTAGCAAGGTCCGTATCAAACGTTACAAAATCACAATCCTCGTCGTAAGACCAGGCGCCTGGAACGCCAAACTGCGTTACGGCACTGCCTCTGCCGCCGGTGAGAGAGTAGGCATAACCCTCCCAGTCAATGGCATGCATGACTGCAAGCCGTACATTGGTATCATAGAACGGAGAGGATTTATCGCCGCTGCAGAACATGACATATTTGATCTGTCCTAAATCCGGGGCTTCCTGGGCGATGTTGGTATATTTTCCGTCCAGCTGTGAAATAACCGTTGAATCATTTGTAGCCAGAAGATCGATCTCACCATTCATGAACGCGGATAACTGAGCCGTTGAATCTGAAATATAGGAAATAGTCAATTCATCCAGATAAGGCTGGCCTTCGATCCAATAGTTTTCATTTTTTACATACTTTACATAAGAACCTTTTACATATTCTGAAATGACAAACGGGCCTGTTCCCACAGGGTTGATCGCTGCCCAATCTTCTCCATGCTCTTCAAACGCAGAAGGACAGTACACAAATACTTCACCGAGAACGGTATCCCAGTTGTTTTGCCAGGAATCATAGGTAAGAACCACGGTATAATCATCCGTTGCTTCATAGGAGACCGGATTGCCCAGTTCGGATGCCTTGCCTCCTTCTGTCATCTTATCAAAATTCCAGATCAGAGCCTCTGCATTTAAGTCTGTTCCGTCGCTGAACTTGATATCCTTTTTTAAGGTTACGGTACAGGTCAAATGCTCGGGATCAGATTTGATCGTTTCCGCTAACCAGCTGGAAGTATTGCCTTCTGCATCAAGGCGTCCCAGTGATTCGACGGCAGGTGCGGCAGATGCCCTGTCACCGGTGGAAGCGGAAAATGGAAGAAAGAATGTGGTCGGTGCATCCGGATAGCAGATTGTCACACTTCCTCCATACTTGTCTTCTTTCGAGGCATCAGCAACATTGCCTGCTGTGGAAGTCTCTGCACTGGTGCTGGCAGCAGGAGCGCTGCTGCTGTCGGTTGAAGCGGAATTACGGCTGCCGCAGCCGGTTACACTGCCGAGCAACAGCAGAGTAATCAATGGAAACGCAAAAATTTTTTTCATTTTATTTCCTCCTTAAATGCATTGATTCTACAAAAGGGTGGTTATGTAGAACAAAATTAAATATTGTAACCTTAATTTACCCGAAACAGAGGGGATTTACATTATATCAGCAATACAATAATAGTGAATTTCATTGTTTTATTAACACACCTCCCATGGCCGGTCAAGAGATTTGTTCGATTTGCTGTTATAAATGGTTGGCTTTTTTCTATTTTTGTGTTATTTAACAATTAAATCTTTAGATAAATGATAAACTGTGTTATGATAGAGCGAAAATGGCTGAAAACGGCATCTGACAGGAGGTTTACAAATGATAAATGTAGAACTTGCGCGTGATTATGTGGCAAAAATTCATCGTCAGCTGGGGGTCAATATCAATATCATGAATGAAAAGGGAATTGTCATTGCCAGCGGTACGCCTTCCCGCGTCGGTGATTTTCACCTGGTTGCATATGAGCTTATTAAAAACAAGAATTTCGTAAAGATAATCGACACGGCCACGGATGATCTGATGGGAGTTACGGAAGGCGTTAACCTTCTTTTGCTGCACCGTATGGAGCCCATCGGTGCGGTAGGTGTCTCAGGAGACAGTGAAGACATCATGCCCATAGCCAAAATGGCCAAGCTGACCATTGAATCCTTCTTTTTTAATAATCAGACCAATCAGGCGGATTTAATTGAATCCCAGAATATCAGCAGGCTTCGGGATGCCCTGTTATTTGAGCAGCCCATTAATCCCTCCCGCATTTTTCAGCTGGCTACGGAAGTGGGAATCCGGGATAATGTGTACCGCGCGGCTATTATGATTCATTCCACAGGTGACAACGCAAAGGAGGCAATACAATATTTATATCAGAGCTATGGCTCCGCAAAAAAACAGCCCCAGGATATCCTCCTGCCCATCGACGGGCAGCATCTGGTACTGATCAAATCCTACCGGAAATTTGAGCCGGCGTTTTTTCGTGACAGCATGACAGAATTAAGCGAATATTTTATGAGTTTACTGGCTGAAAAACGTTTTTTTGAGGATTCAGTCAAACTTAAATTATATTACACGATACCGACCGACTCCCTGATCCACTATAGAAATTCATACAGCTGCTTAAAATGGCTGGAGGATTATGTCCATTTCAGAATGGAGACCCTCTATTTTATCAATGATTATTTAATTGAATACATGACCGGCTGCATCAGTCCGGACCTTTTGAGCCCGCTTTTTGAAAGCTACCGGAATGTAATTGACAATTATCTGGACAAGGAACTGTTTCATACCACAGCAGCAGCACTGGCATCTACCAACATGAGTCCGGCTGAGGCAGCCAAGGAGCTTTTTGTCCATAAAAATACGGTTCTTGCACGTACCAAGAAGTTTAAAGAGGTACTGGGGCTGCAGCCTCTCAGCAACTCCAAGGATGCGATTCTTCTGCTGGCCATTGACAGTTACCTGGCAAAATGACCGCCGGGTGTTTTCTGAAAACAATAAATCTGACACTTTGTGTGTTCCCAGCATAATGCACAGGCGCAGGAAATTTTATATAATTCCTGCATACGGGTTAAAAAAAATTATTTATATGATTTGGAAAGGGGGGAAATACAATGGGCAGATATATACTGAAAAGACTGGGACAGACAGTGATTGTACTGATCATTCTATCATTTATTGTTTTCATGCTGATATCCATGCTGCCGGGTGATCCGGTTTATGCAATGCTTGGCGGAGAAATTTCTGATGAGACATATAACCGCTGGTACCAGGCGCTTAATCTGGACAAACCGGTCATCGTCCGGTATTTTCTGTGGCTGTGGGATGCGGTCCGCTTAAATTTTGGAACATCAGCCAGTTATCATAAGTCTGTGGCCGGCGTTTTGGCCGAACATGTACCGGTAACTTTATACTTTTCACTGTTATCATTTTTTATCAGCATTCCGTTAGGGATTATTACCGGAATATTAAGTGCGGTGTACAGGGGCAAAAAGATAGATACGGTTGTTACCATGGCAGCAAATGTGACCTGCTGTCTTCCGCAGTTCTGGCTGAGTGTCTTATTTTTATATATTTTTTCCATGAAGCTGGGCTGGCTGCCGTCCTTTGGGTTTACGTCACCGTTTGTAGATTTGTCAAAAAGTATCCGGCAGACCATATTGTCCTTGACCTGTCTTACCTTAGGCGGCATTGCATCCATTACCAGACAGACCAGGTCCAGCATGTTGGAGGTCATCCGGCAGGATTATGTGCGGACTGCCAGATCAAAGGGACTGGCAGAGCGGAAGGTGATCTATATCCATGCGCTGAAAAACGCAATGATTCCCGTAATAACACTTATGGGGTTAAGGCTTGGCATGCTGATCGGAGGTTCCATGTTTGTGGAATCCGTTTTTAACATACCGGGTGTGGGAACCTTGTTCGTAACATCCATTCAGGCTCAGGATATCCCGTTGATTCAGGCCTGTGTTTTGATGATTGCCCTGGTATCAAGCGTTGTTAATGTCATAACCGATATTGTATATGCAGTCGTAGATCCAAGAATCCGCTTGGATTAGAAGGAGGTGTCGAGGTGGAAGGTAATTCGGCAGCAATAACAGACAGGCAGTTGACCGGAGGTCGGAAAAAGAATAAGTGGAAAAAATTTGTAAAAGTATTATTTGGCAGAAAGATTGTCTTGGTTAGCTTTGCAGGAGTCTTGATATTCCTGTTCATTGCGATATTCGCTCCATGGCTGGCACCCCATGATCCAAACCGGACCAATTTAATGGACAGCTTAAAAAAGCCGTGTGCGGAATATTTACTTGGTACGGATAATTCAGGCAGGGATGTGCTCAGCCGCGTTCTGTATGGAACCCGTATTTCCCTGGTTGTGGGCGTTCTGGCAGTTATGATCGCCTGTGCCATCGGAACTTTTTTTGGAATGACGGCAGGATTTTTCGGCGGAGCGGTGGATGATATCATCAACCGTGTAAGCGAAGCGATCCGGTCCATACCGCAGATCGTTTTTGCCATGGCTCTGTGTGCGGTGCTTGGAGGAGGAATCATCAATTTATCGATCGTTCTAGGAATATCGAATATGGCAATTTACATCCGTATGATGAGAGGACAGGTTCTTTCCATAAAAGAAACGGATTACATAATGGCAGGGAAATTGCAGGGCAACGGGAGCTTTGCCCTGATGTTTCGGCATGTACTGCCAAATAGTATATCGCCCATTATAGTCACGATGACGCAGCAGGTGGGCCAGACGATTCTTGCGGAGGCCGGGCTCAGCTTTCTTGGGCTTGGAATCAGCCAGCCTACCGCATCCTGGGGCAGCATTGTCAGTGACGGAAGAAATTTTCTTCTGCAGAACCCGACATTTTCCATAGCACCCGGTATCTGCATCGCCTTGCTGGTAATATTTTTAAATACGCTTGGTGACGGTGTCCGGGATGCATTGGATCCAAGACTCAGAGGAGAAATCTGACAGGGGGTATGGAACAGATGAGCCATCTATTAGAAGTAAAGAATATACAGACGTGTTTTTTGACCGACGGTTCCAAGGTACGGGCGGTTGACGGCGTATCGCTCTGTCTGGACAGAGGAGAGATCATAGGGATCGTAGGCGAATCCGGAAGCGGAAAGTCCGTAACCATGATGAGCGTGCTTCAGCTGATCGGGGCGCCGGGCAAGATCGAAGGCGGAGAAGCCCTGTTAGAAGGCATGGAGAAAAATCTGCTGGATTATGAGGCGGACAGTACACAGATGAGAGATGTACGGGGCGGCCGGATCAGCATGATATTTCAGGAACCCATGACTTCTTTGAACCCCGTGCTGACCATTGGGTATCAGATTCAGGAAAATATCATGCTTCATTTAAAACTGGATAAAGAGGAAGCCAGAAAACGCACCATTGAAATGCTTAAAATGGTCAAGATCCCTGACGCAGAGCAGAGATTTGGATACTATCCCCAGCAGTTTTCCGGTGGTATGAGGCAGAGGATCATGATCGCCATGGCCATGTCCTCGAAACCGGATATCCTGATTGCGGATGAGGCCACTACGGCCCTTGACGTGACCACCCAGGCACAGCTTTTGGAGATGATCCGGGAGATTGCAAAGGAGACCAACACTGCGGTCATTATCGTCACCCATAATCTGGGGATCGTAGCGAGGTTTTCGGAACGGATCTATGTAATGTATTCCGGGAATGTTATGGAAACCGCAGATACCGTGAATATTTTTAAAGATCCCCGGCATCCCTATACCAGAAGTCTGCTGCGGGCGATTCCGAGACTGGATGATTCGAAGGAACGTGTTTTAATTCCCATTGACGGGCTGCCGCCAAACCCCGCCTTGCGGCCGGATTACTGTCCGTTTTATGACCGCTGCGAGTACCACATGGAGAAATGCAGGAAGAGCAGTAAACCGGAATTGAAAGAAACACAGAAAGGGCACTGGGCTGCCTGCTGTCTGACGGGAGAGGAGCTGGAGGCGAAAGAGGAGGAGATCCGCAATAAGCCTCAAAAGGAGGCTCCCGTCCGCAAGCTGAGTGAGGAACGCTGCCTTGAAGTCCGTAATGTGAGAAAGTATTTTCCTATTTATAAGGGAATGATGAGAAAAAAGGCCGGGGAAGTAAAGGCGATTGAGGAAATCACCTTCCATGTGAGAAAAGGGGAGACCCTGGGCATTGTAGGGGAGTCCGGATGCGGAAAAACCACTATGGCCAGATGCATCATGAGAGTCTATAAGCCGGAAGAAGGGGAGATCCTGTTTGACGGGACCGATCTTGTGCCTTTGAGTGACAAACAGTTAAAGCCTTACCGGTCAAGGATCGCCATGATATTCCAGGATCCATTTTCATCCCTGGATCCCAGGCAGACAGCCGGGGCCATTGTAGGAGAGTCCTTAAAGCTTTCCAAAAAGTATAAAGACCGGAAGCAGTATGAGGAACGGGTAAATGAGCTTTTCCGGATCGTCGGTCTGGATCCGTCCTTAAAGGACAGGGTGCCTCACGAATTTTCGGGAGGACAGAGGCAGAGAATCGGCATAGCCAGAGCCTTATCCTCGGAACCGGATTTAATCATATGCGATGAACCGATCTCGGCTCTGGATGTATCCATACAGGCCCAGATCATCAATCTGCTGGAAGAACTTCAGGCAAAGCTGGGTGTCAGCTATCTGTTTATTGCCCATGACCTGGCGGTGGTCAAGCATATCAGTGACCGGATTCTGGTCATGTACCTGGGACGGGTCGTGGAGATCGCAGAATGTGAGGAATTATATAATAACACCCTGCATCCCTATACAAAAGCTTTGCTGTCGGCAGTTCCCGTGGCAGACCCTGTGGTAGAAGCGGGGAGAGACAGGGTACCGATTCAGGGAGAGGTTCCGAGCATTGTAAACCGTCCCAGGGGCTGCCCGTTCCATGACCGATGCAATGATGCAACAGAACGTTGCAGAAATGAAATACCGAAATTAAAAGAAGCCGGAAACGGACATGAAGTGGCCTGCTTCTTATATGAAGAGTGAATGTGCAGACCAGGAGGTTAAAATAATGAATAATAAAATTAAAGTACAGATTCCCATTGTTTCTGATTATACAGATGACCAGCTTCTTTTTGCAAAGCAGATGGGACTCAAAAATGTGTTTGTCATGTTTAAGGATGAACACAGTAATTATGACTCTGTTATGAGATTCATGGAGCGCTGTGCCAAATTTGATTTAACAGTAAATGATGCAGGAAACTCCAACATGTATAAGCATCCCTCCATACATCTGGGATTGCCGGACCGGGATGAGTGGATTAATCAATACAATGCCTTTAACCGGGCGCTGGGGAAAGCAGGTATCCGGGTGGGGTATGTGACCTGGGACCAGGGGCGCGTGTCAACCACCAGATTTGCAGTTGGAGAACATACCAGGGGCGCTGTCGGAAGGCTGGTTGATATGGAGGAGTTAAACAGCCATCCTTTCTGCTTTGACCGCGAGTATCAGAAGGAAGAGATGTGGAATAACTTCAAGTATTTTATGGACCGGGTGCTTCCTGTATGTGAAGAAGCGGATATACGTCTGGCACTGCATCCCAACGATCCGCCGGTGCCTTCCCTGGAAGGCGTATGCAATCTGATCCATTCGGCAGAGGATTACAAGAGAGCTTTTGAAATGGTAAACAACAATCCGTATCTTGGAATGAAATTCTGCGTCGGCTGCTGGCTGGAGGGAGGAAAAGAATTCGGCAATATTATGGAAGACATTAAATATTTTGTAGAAAACAAAAAAGTATTTATTGTACATTTCCGAAATGTGAGCAGTACGCTTCCTTATTTTGAAGAGACATTGCTGGAAGACGGTTATATGGATATGTATCAGGTCATGAAGCAGTTTGTGGCCTGCGGTTACGACGGAGCAATGCATTGTGACCACGTTCCGGAATTTGTGGAAGCCTGCGGAGGGAAAGATTCTTCCTTTGCTTATTCAACCGGTTATATGAAAGCTCTGATCCACTGCGCTGTTTCAGAACTTAAATAAAATAAAGGTGGAAATTATTGGATTTTTATTGCAGAATATAGTATAGTTATATCATTTATTCTGCGGAGGTGTCGTTATGGAGAGCCAACAATATAATAAGGCTTCATTTCAGGGGATCATAAGAAGTAATAACAGCGTTGGTACAAGGAATTATATTGGGGTCATTGCAACGGAAAATGAATCGGCAACCGTTGCCAGGCAGATAGCGGACTATTTTACTTACGAACGGCTGGCCGGCTACAAAAATATTGATGGTGTAATTCCTTTTATAACGACACTTGGCGGCGCCCTGGATATGAAAGGGCAGATTCTGGACCTACTGCGCAGAACCATGAGGGGGTATATTGACAATCCGAATATGGGAGGAATGCTGGTAGTATCCCTTCATTCAAGGGGAAACAGCGCGGAAGGCTTTTTTGAGGCGAAGCATCTGGAAGAAGGCCCATTTTTAAAAAAATTAATCGTCTGCAACGAAGGCGGCAGCCGGAACAGTGTGGAAAAAGGCATTGATATCGTCTACAGCATGCTGCAGAAGGCAAATGCCATAAAAAGAACGGCTGTTTCCGCCAGACATTTGACCGTCGGCCTGAAATGCGGAGGAACCAATTCCTTATTGGGACTGTCTGCAAATCCGGCCCTTGGCGTTGCAACAGACTTACTGGTTCAAAACGGAGCGGCCGTCATATTAAGTGAAACAATGGAATTATATGGGGTACAGGATGAACTGCTGAAACGGGGAATCAATGACGGGGTTCGGGAAAAACTGCTGAACCGCTTAAACTGGTGGATACGTGCAATTCAGTTAAAGGAGCTTTTAGTATATGATAAAAGCCTTCCAAAAGAATACTGGGATGTTAACAGCTATATAGCGGATCAGGCTTATAAAGGAATAGGGATAAAAAAATCAGGAACCTCCCCTCTTATGGAAGTATACCAGTATGCGCAGAGGGTGAAGGAAAAAGGGCTGGTTTTTATGGATACTCCGGGATACGATGCGGTTGCCGTAACCGGGCAGATCGCAGGAGGAGCGACACTAATCGCCTATACCACCGGAAACGGCTCCTGTTTTGGAGCCTACCCTTCACCGGTAATGAAGATGGCGGCTTCCGACTCCATATATGGACAAATGCTGTCGGATCTGGATATGAATTGCGGCGGTGTTTTAAATGGTGAGATATGTGTGGAGGACATGGGGAAACTCATATTTGAAAAATTATTACGAGTCGCATCAGGAGAAAAAACAAAGGCAGAGTTGAATGGCGTTGGCAGAAATGAATATTCGCCATGGCAGATCGGGTCAATAGGATAACAAAGAAGCAAAAGGAAGTGCCTCATAACGACTGATTTCCAGTCATTATGGGGCACTGAAATTTCCGGAATAGAGAAAACGGCGTTAAACATTCGGATCGGTCGGATCCCAGGTCTGGGTATCCGGTATGATCTGTTCAATGGCAGGGCGCTCATAAGGACCGGAAACCGGCGATTCGTAAATCGTAACGGTAGTTCCCAGGGCACAGTGGTCATATACCCACTTTGCATCACCCGATAACAGGCGGACACATCCGGCAGACTGTGCAATGCTCAAATAGTTATAAGTAGTCGGATCCAGCGTCATCTTATTGGGGCTGCTGTACAGGATGGAATGGATCAGAAATCCTTTCCAGATGCGGGTTGCATACTGGGTGAAGATTCCGTGATTCATGTCACGCCAGCGGTATTTTTCCGGAGTCTGGAATGTTCCCAGAGGGGTATCCGGTCCGGTCGAGGTCAGGAAGGACTTTACCGGAATAATAAAACCGTTATTCCCATCCTTGGCAAAAATGGTCATGCAGTTCATCTCTTTGTTAATGCTTATGAGGAACGGTCCCTTTGCACCGATAACCGGCTCTAAGTCCGGAAGCATTCTGCCGGATCCATCGAAGTAGTACTTGTAACCGTCGATGTACTGCCAGCCGGTCACAGGATAGGTGTCCTGGAAATAATAACGCTCATTGCCGGACCATGCCCAGCCGGTAAACGGGGTTCCGTCTCCGTTAAAGCAGCGGAGAGCACCGTCAATCTGCTGCATACCGTCCACACCGGCAGCAACCAGGGGCTTACTTGTGGAATAGGGGAATGCGGCGTTCTTGGTATAGAAGGCCATACGCAGACCTGTTATGTAATGACCGGTTCCCATGGTTCCGGTGGTCGTTCCGTTTTTGGCCCAGTCCATGGTGGTTCCATCCTCCAGCTGTGCCGTATAGTAGATATCAAACTGGTTGTTCACATAACCGGAAAAGCGCATCTGTACCGCTTCAATGTTTATATCATTGGCGTAATTGGTGGTCTGCTGTCCATTCATAGCCCATGGGGACCAGCCGGTGCTGGATGTGTAAGTGCGGTAAAGCACATTTCCCACGATGTTGGTTAAGAAGGTAGATAATCCATGAAAGCCTTCTCCGTTGTTTGTAATCCACGCATCATTTACAAAAGGCTGTGACCAGTTGCTGTCACCTATCATAACGGTGGTCTGGAGACGTGGGAAATTCGCTTTTAAAGCTTCCTGGGCCGCCCTGTCAGCTTCGTCTACGACACCATCTTCGCCGCCTCCTTCCGCCTCTTTACCGATATCCACTCCGGCGCTTGCCAAAGCGGTTTCTGCTTCTTTAGTTGTTATGCCTCCCAAGGTCCCGGCCTGATCTTTGTTTCCGGTCTGGCTGCCATCCTGACTGATGGATACGCCATTCTTAAAACCCGGGCCATATGCTTCTTCCGCCCATGCAAAGGAAGCCTGTCCGGAAACAAGGGCAGCCGTCAGACAGAATGCCGCCAGGCCGCGTGTCAGTTTACGCATAATCAAAAACCTCCTGAATTCTTGAAATAAAAAATGTATATTCCATAATACTTTAACACAATCAAGTCCAAAATGCTATAGACGATTTACATTTATTGGGGAATATAGTACAATAAGGCGGAACTGTCAATTGGTAAAACGAGGTTAAAAGTCAGTATGTACCAGGAAAATATGAAAAAAAAGGTTCTTTCCGGTTTGTTCTGGAAAGTGATGGAAAACGGGGGGACCCAGGGAATTCAGTTCCTTGTATCGGTTCTTCTTGCCAGGATGCTGACACCGGCAGAGTCCGGAGAAGTCATGCTCATCATGATATTCATTACCATTGGAAATGTATTTGTCCAGAGCGGTTTTAATACATCCCTGATTCAAAAATATGAGGTGGATGAGGCGGATTATTCCTCAGCTTTTTACATCAGTGCGGCCATTGCTGTAATTCTTTATGTGATTCTGTTTATATCAGCCCCGTCCATTGCGTCATTTTATGGACAGCCTGTTTTTTGCCCGGTGCTTCGGGTACTTTCCGTGACTCTGTTTTTTGGTGCCGTCACATCCGTACAGTCTGCTGCGGTCGCCAGGAATATGGAGTTCCGGAAAATGTGTCTGGCAAGCCTTTCCGCCGCCTTTGGTTCCGGTGTGATCGGCGTATTCATGGCAGCCAGGGGATTGGGGCTCTGGGCGCTGGTCATGCAGCAGTTCTTCTACAGCTTTTTTCTGATGGTGGTCCTGACCTTTCTGGTGAAGTGGCGTCCCAGGCTGCTGTTTTCCGTAAAAAAAGCCGGTGAGCTGTTTTCCTATGGCTGGAAAATCCTCTGCTCCGGCCTCATTGACACCGTATTCAGCAATATATACGGACTTGTGATCGGTAAACTATATAATTCTGATATGATGGGGCAATACTCAAGAGGAAACCAGTTTCCGTCCCTGATCGCCAATAATCTGGGAGCTGCCATCCAGTCGGTCATGCTGCCGGCCTTTTCCGCCTGCCAGAATGAACGGGAAAGGCTGAAAAGCATGGTGAGACGGTCCATTGTCACCAGCTCTTATCTGGTATTTCCCATGATGGCCGGCCTGATCGCCGTGGCAGAACCCATGGTCAAGCTGCTTCTGACGGACCAATACTTACCCTGCGTCCCCCTGCTGCGGCTGCTGTGTGTGGCATATGCCACCTGGCCCCTTCACGTGGCCAACTTACAGGCCATCAATGCCATGGGCAGAAGTGAAATATTTTTAAAGCTGGAAATCGCGAAGAAGGGGGTCAGCGTCATCGCCCTTCTTATCAGCATCCCCTTTGGCATCACCGCCATGGTGGCCCTGAGGGCGGTCACTGATTTTATTTGCACCTTTATCAACGCTTATCCCAACAAAAAGCTGTTGAACTACAGCTTTTCCCAGCAGTGGAGGGATGTATTCCCGTCTCTTCTTCTGTCTGCGGTGATGTGCGTTATCGTGTACGGAGTACAATATGTAATAGAAGGAACTCTTCTCACCCTTACGGTTCAGATCCTTGTGGGAGTACTGGTATATGTCGGGCTTTCCTGGCTGTTCCGGCTTGAAAGCTTTCTGTATCTGTGCCGTGCCGCGGGATTCATGAAACCTTAGGAAAGTTGGTTTTGAGTTTACTTTTTAAGTCTGATATTGTAGAATAAAGGGAACATCGTCAGGAAATATCCTGCGGGTATACCTTTGTCCAAACAGCGTGGGCAATGAAGAGGAAACACCCTACGGGTATACCTTAATGCCCAAATAGCGTGGGCAATGAAGAGGAAACACCCTACGGGTATACCTTTATGCCCAAACAGCGTGGGCAATGAAGAGGAAACACCCTGCGGGTATACCTTAATGCCCAAATAGCGTGGGCAATGAAGAGGAAATCAGAGGAAAATTAATGGAACGAAAAAATGTGGCCTGGAACATGATCGGAAGCCTGGTTTATGCGGGCTCCAGCATGGTTCTCACAGCCCTTGTCAATCATCTGGTGGGGACAGACCGGGGAGGGATCTTTGGCTTTGCCTTCAGCACGTTCGGGCAGCAGATGTTTCTGGTGGCCTATTTTGGCATGAGACCGCTGCAGAGCACGGACGTGGGCCGGAGCTATACATTTGGAGAATACCGTCTGGCCCGTGCCATTACCTGCCTGGCGGCCATTCTGTTCGGGATCTTCTATATCATTTGGAATACGGTGATACGGGCAGAGGGTTATCCCGGAGAAAAGGCGCTGGTGGTATTTCTGATGGTGCTTTACAAGGTATTGGACGGATTTGCCGACGTGTATGAATCGGAATTTCAGAGGAATGGCCGTTTGTATTTGACCGGACAGGCAATGGCTTTCCGGACCGTGCTTTCCGTCTGCTGCTTTTTAGGAGCCCTGGCTGTGACAAAGGATCTGGTATTTTCCAGTATGGTGGCAGTGGCATCCCAGGGAGCCGGGATCCTGTTATTCGACAGAAGGGCGGCAAAGCACGTTCCGGGAATGGCGTTTGACAGAACCGCACGGAAACAGTGGAAGCTTTTGCAGGATAGTTTTTTGCTGTTTTTATCCGTTTTTTTAGACGGATTGATTTTTGCCATGGCGAAATATGCCGTAGATGCCCGGATGACTTCGACGGATTCTGCGGTCTTTGTAGCTATTTTTATGCCGACCTCAGTCATTAATCTTGCGGCCAATTTTGTGATCCGTCCCTATTTAACCAAAATGTCATACCAATGGGAAGAAGGTCAATTCCGGGAGTTTGTATCGGATTTAAAGAAACTGGCGGGAATCATCCTGGTTCTTACGGTGGCAGCCCTGGCCGGAGCCTGGGCCCTCGGCGTACCTGTATTAGGGGCTATCTCCAATGTGGAGCTGAAACCTTACCGGTCCGGGCTGCTCTTTATAATTTTGGGCGGCGGTTTCTTTGCGGTCATGAACCTGTTTTATTATGTGCTTGTTATCATGAAGCAGCAGAAACGGATCTTTTTCGGTTATGTGCCGGTCTGCATCCTGTCCCTTTTTCTTTCCTTCTGGCTTGTAGGGGAGGGAGGGATCAATGGAGGCGCTTTTTCCTACATGCTGGAAATGCTGCTTCTCATGCTTTGCTTTATGGGACAGGCGGTCCGGGTATTCATCACAGAGGAAAAAGGGAGGGAGGAACGCAGAAAATGATGGATAAAGTACTGGTTGTGATACCTGCATACAATGAGGCTCTCAATATTGAGCGCGTGGTGGGTGAAGTGATCCGGAATTACCCAATGTTTGATTATGTAATCATCAATGACGGTTCCACCGATCAGACGGCAGATATCTGCCGGAGGCATGGCTGGAAGATCATAGATCTGCCCATAAATCTGGGACTGGCCGGAGCATTCCAGACCGGGCTTAAATATGCTCACCGTCATGGATACCATTATGCAATTCAGTTTGACGGAGACGGGCAGCACCGGCCGGAATACATTTTTCCTATGAAGGAGAAGATGGATGAGGGATATGATATTGTGATCGGGTCCAGGTTCGTGACGGAAAAAAAGCCCCATTCCATGCGGATGCTCGGAAGCAGGCTGTTGAGCGGGGCCATCCGGCTCACCACAGGGGTAACGGTGAAGGATCCTACCTCAGGGATGCGCATGTTCAGCCAAAAGATGATCAAGGAATTTGCCGATGGTCTGAACTACGGTCCGGAACCGGATACCATTTCCTACTTAATCAGGCAGGGAGCCAGAGTCTCGGAGATTCCGGTCACTATGGATGAACGGATCATGGGAGAGAGTTACTTAAATCCTGTCAATGCAGCCCGGTATATGGGAAAAATGCTGTTTTCCATTTTGCTGGTACAGAGCTTCCGCATTCGGGACCGGAGATAAAAGAAGGGAGAACGTAACATGACGGTTGTACTTCGCAGTGTGCTGATATGCGTTTCCATGGTGCTTACATTTTATGTGCTAAGAAAAATACGCCATTCCAAGATGAAGATTGAGGATTCCATCTTCTGGGTGATGTTCGCTCTGCTTTTGGTGATTTTCAGTGTATTTCCTCGGCTGGCGGATTTTATATCCAGGCTGGTGGGGACGTATTCCACTGCCAATTTTATCTTTGCCTTCATGATCTTTATTCTGCTGGTAAAGGTTTTTTTCCAGTCCATTAAGATATCCCAGCTGGAGCGGAGAGTGACCGAACTCATTCAGATGCTGGCTCTGGACCGGGAAGAGGCAAAGGAGAAGGAGGAACGGAAGCATGAAGCACATTCGGATTAAAAAAGGACTGCTGCTTACGGCGGGAAGCATCCTGCTTATCGCCTTTCTGTTTATTAACGAATATCCGGACACCATTATAGGGATCCCTTCGCCGCAATATGAGGCGGTCCGGCGTTTTTACTGGTGGCTGATCGTGTTTGGCTGTGGATTTCTTGGGCTTCTGGGGGCTGCTTTGTGGATCAGCCGGAAAATTTACTGGTGGCTGTTCCCGGCTGCCCTGGTGATTCTTGGCCTGTTTTATATGCTGGTCCTCACACCTTTTTCTACACCGGATGAGGCGGCTCATTTTGTCAGCGCCTACCGTCTTTCCAGCCAGCTGATGGGGAAACAGGCGGTGGCGGATGAAACATTCCTGGCCCATGCAAAGGAAGAAGAGCGGGAGAGGGTCGGCCGGGGGGCAAATGTTCTGGTGCGGAGCGGTGATGACGCGCCGGGCCTTTATACAAGCGTGGGACAGGTCTCATACAATCTGGTTCTTACCCAAATGTTCTCATTGGATGACAGCCAGGGAGTGACTGTCCGGTATGAGGCACCGGTAAACACCACACCGGTGGTTTATCTTCCTCAGGCGTTTGGAATCAGCCTTGCCAGAATTCTGCATTTGGGATATATTCCGCTGGTATATCTGGGCAGGCTGTTCAATCTTCTGGCTTTTGCGGGCATGGCTGCGCTGGCCGTCCGGATCATGCCGTTTAAAAAGGAACTTCTCATGGCGGTGTCCTGCCTGCCCATGACCCTTCATCTGGCGGCATCCTTATCGTATGATGCGGCATTTATCGGACTCTCCATGCTGTTTCTGGCCTGGTGTTTTTATCTGGCATATGAAAAAAAGGAAGTGACCGTAAAAGATACGGTTATTCTGGCTCTTTTACTGATTCTTTTAGAACCGGGCAAAATCGTATATCTGCCGGTGGCAGGAATCTGTTTACTTATCCCGGCTTCCAAATTTAAGACAAAAAAACGTTACTGGCTATCCGTTATCTGTGTCATGGCAGCGGTGGTGCTGGCAGTGTTTTTCGTAAACCGCATCGTCCTTTCTGTATGGGCGAGCTCGACGGAAAGCTATGTAGGCTGGAGCGAGGCAGCGGGTTATACGCTTCAGGATGTGCTTCACCAGCCGTATGATATTTTTCTCGTTTATTATGAGACCCTGGTCACTCAGTTTGATTATTATCTGGTTACCATGCTCGGCGGATTTCTGGGAAACTTAGACCCAAACCTGACGGTACCGCCCTTTTGCCTGGCCATATTGTGGTATGTACTGTTTGTGAGCGTGATAAGGCGGGAAGGGGAAGAGGCCCTTATAACAGGCGGACAGAAGCTGTGGATCCTGCTGCTGGTGTTTTTAAGCGCCTGCCTGGTCCTGGCCTCTATGCTTTTGGGCTGGACTCCAAGAAATTTAACCTATATTACCGGGGTTCAGGGGCGGTATTTTATTCCCCTGCTGCCACTTGTGCTGTTGACCGTATTTGACAGGCATCTGGTCATCAGCCTGGACTTAAGAAAAAGTGCCTGGTATCTGGAATGCTTTGTAAGCATCTATGCCCTGATACGCATCTGCTCCACAGCGTGTCTGCGTAATTGATCGGAAGGTAGAGGAAAGTGTGATGGAAGAGAAGAGACAGGAAAGCCGGACCGTGGATGTGATCATTCCGGTGTACAAGCCGGATGAGACGTTAAAGCGTCTGTTAAAGCGTCTGGGAGAACAGTCCTATCCCATACGGCGGATCATCGTCATGAATACGGAACGGTCCTATTGGAAGGAAGAGGATTATACCTGGGTTCGTGATCTGGAGGTCCACCATGTGGCAAAAAAGGAATTTGACCATGGCGGCACCAGGAATCAGGGGGCCGGCCATTCAGAAGCGGATATTATGGTATTCATGACCGATGACGCAGTTCCGGCGGATAAAAATTTAATTGGAGCTCTGGTAAAGGGGCTTCATCAGACCGGAAAGGATGGCGAAAAAGTGGTAATGGCCTACGCAAGACAGCTCCCCAATCCGGACTGTGCTCTTGCAGAGCAGTATACCCGTTCCTTTAATTACCCGGAGCAGAGCCGGGTTAAGACAAAGGCGGACTTACCGAAGCTGGGGATCAAGACTTTTTTCGCTTCCAATGTCTGCTGTGCTTATGACCGGGAGGCCTTTTTAGAGGCTGGAGGATTTATAAACCGGACCATTTTTAATGAGGACATGGTTTATGCAGGAAATGCGGTGCGCCGGCAGGGGCAGGCGGTTGCATATGCGGCAGATGCCCGGGTATTTCATTCCCATAATTATGGGTGTATTGCCCAGTTCAAACGAAATTTTGACCTTGCGGTATCCCAGGCGGACCACCCGGAGGTATTCGGGGGGATCCGTTCGGAAAGTGAGGGGATCCGTCTCGTGAAAAAGACCTGCGCCTGGCTTGTAAAACAGAAAAAGCCATGGCTGGTTCCCGGTGTGATCGTGAAAAGCGGATTTAAATACATGGGGTATCTTATGGGGAAACGGTACCGGATTTTGCCGGAGTGGCTGATTTTACGGTGTACCATGAACCAGGGGTATTGGAAGAAGGGGGAGGACTGAGCCATTAGCGGATGGTTTAGTCCTTTTCTGATACTTATGCCTATACCCCATAGTTCAGAAAAGCTGGTATAATTTTTCAAATTGGAAAGCACGATATCCCGGGGATTGGTAGAGCCATTTTTTATAACAACGTCTTAATATGATGACAGAGTATAAAAATGGATAATAAAATACTATAGTATAAAATGAGTATATTATATACATGAAAATCTTGACAAATGCGCATAATATACGTATAGTGTAATTGTAACGGATCATTACCCATTTTAAAGGAGTATGAATGAAGAGGAGAGATTTAGTTAAGCTTCTCGAGGAAAATGGCTGGTTTAGGGCTTTAATCCCGGCATCTTAATGGCTTCATTATACTTAAAATGGTTTTTAATATTTGAAGGAGGATTACTATGTTGAAGAAAGGAGCGTATCCGATTATATTAAAACAATCAGAGGAAGGATATTATGTATATATTCCTGATTTTGATATCGGAACACAAGGGAAATCAATTGCTGATGCTATGGAGATGGCAAGGGATGCAATTGGATTAATGGGTATTGATATGGAAGATGAGAAGAAAGAACTTCCTCAACCCTATTCAAGCCAATTAAAAGCAGAAAGGGATGATATTGTCACTTTAGTAGATGTTAATTTTACTGAATACAGGAGGAAGCTGGATAATAGGGCAGTTAAGAAAAATTGTACGATTCCTTATTGGATGAGCGTTGAAGCTGATAAGGCTGGAGTAAATTATTCCCGATTGCTTCAAGATGCTATTACCAATGTATTAGAGATTCGTAATCGAAAAGTTAACTAAATTATTTATTTTGTGGAAAGGGACGCTAAGTGTCTCTTTTCTTTTTATGTTAAATGATAAAAGTTTTTTTTATTGATGAGTAAAATTAGAATTTTCCTTTGTACACAAAGCGGATCAGGAACAATACCTTCAAGAAACAGACTGCGACAGCTGCATATCCTTCCAGTGGATCCGGCCACAATATTGCAAACGTTGCGGGAAAGAGTTTTTGGAGTAGAAAGAAAATCTATATTGCAAAAATTGCAGGGACGCCCGAAAGAAACAGTATCTTAAGACAATGGCAGTACTTGATAGATAAAAGTATCTCATAAAAGGGAGGAAGCCGGCAAGATCAGCGATAATCCTGACGGCCGTTATGAAAAAGATTTATATGTAAAAGGCTATTGGCCCCTTTGTGAGTGTAAATATAACGGGGAATTGTGATAGATTTTTGATGGAATTGCGAAGAGTTTAAGAATAAGGAGCTATTAAATACACAGGGCATAGTAACGATTAATTTGAAAAGAGTTTGTCGGTATTGTGGGTTCCATATTTCTCATCGTTTAAGCGTTCTTTTACAGGAATCCATTTTTCGAGATCAATATTATATAGGTTAGCTATGGCAAGAGTATAGTACAGGACATCATAGAGTTCTTCTTCGATACTACCCTTAAAAAAAGTATCACTAGCAGGAGTTGTATTCTTACGTATTGCTTTTGCAAGTTCTCCAACCTCTTCTGATAACTTTAGAAAATAATCTTTTTTGAGGTCTGGGTGATGATCTTTTTCCTTGATGTACTTTTGTAATTCTGATATTGAAATACTTTTCATTATGGACCTCCGTTAAGCCTGGTTTTTAAATTCATTATTGCATAAACATCGTGAAATAACAAGTAAAAAAGGAGATAGTTTATGAAATCATTATTACATTATCCCGGAAGCAAGCGCCGGATCGCCCCGTGGATAGACGGGAATATGTCAGAACATCACAGCTATCTGAATCCTTACATATATGATGATATAAAGAAAAATGCCCCAAAAGTAAATTTTGGGACATCTTTCAAACTAAGAAGTTTAAGCTGTTAACAATACTTCGCTAACAGCTAACTGTTATTTCCGCATTGCTATCCATAGCTTGACACCTCCGTTTATAATGATGTGTTATTGAACACAACATTATTATGGGCATAATCTAAAAAAATATTATGGGAATATATAGAATTAGGATTTAACGAATTACTGTATGTTGGAAACTTAATATTGATAGTTAGTAAAATATAATGTATTTTAAAGTAGAGATTATCTATAGAAAGGGAGGCATTGAGAGATGCGAGAGTATTTTATAAAAACAAAACGGATTGGATTCTCAAATTGGAATGCTGCTGATTTGGATTTAGCTGCTCAGCTATGGGGAGAAAAAGAAGTTACCCGGTTTATTTGCGCTACTGGAAAGTTTACACAACAGGATATAATTCACCGCTTGGATACAGAAATTCATAATGATGAGGTGTTTCATATACAGTACTGGCCTATTTTTGAGCTTGTGACAGGTGAACTGATTGGTTGTTGCGGAATCCGGCCTTTTAAAGCTGAAACACATTCCTATGAGCTTGGTTTTCATCTGCGAAAAAAATACTGGGGTATGGGGTATGCCTCCGAGGCTGCAAAAGTCGTCATAGATTACAGTTTCACTATTTTAGGAGCTGATAAACTGTATGCAGGACATCATCCCAAAAACAAGGCATCGGAAAAGCTGCTTTTGAAACTGGGGTTTCAATATATTGGCAAGAACTTTTATGAACCGACAGGATTGTATCATCCGTCATATGAATTAGTGAATAGATGTGAGGAGGAGTAATATCAGAAAAAGAAAGTTTTCTGGAACGTTACATATTCCTGATTTTGATATCGGAACGCAAGGGAAATCAATTACTGATGCTATGGAAATGGCTATGGTATTGAGATGGAAGATGTATTTTAGATACAAGCAAATGGTAATTTATGAAGGAGAACAAAAATGGTTTTATTAGTTGTTGATGCACAAAAATTAATAACAAACGAAAAATTATATGAATTTGATATTTTTGTATCTAATGTTAAAGAAATACTACATGAAGCCAGGGCAAATAATATAGAAGTAATATATGTACGTCATGATGATGGAATAGGAAATGAATTAACAAAAGGAACTGACGGTTTTGAAATATATGAAAATTTCCAACCGATGAATGGTGAAAAAATATTTGATAAAAAGGTTAATAGTGCCTTTAAAGGGACAGGATTATCAGAATATTTAATCAATAAGGGAGAAAAGGATCTAATTATTGTAGGGCTTCAAACCGATTATTGTATTGATGCTACTATAAAATGCGGATTTGAACGTGGATTTAATATTATAGTTCCAGCATATGCAAATACAACAGTTAATAATAAATTTATGTCAGCAGAACAAAGCTATAAATATTACAATGAATTTATGTGGAATGGGAGATATGCAGAATGTATTTCATTGGATGAAACAATTAAAAGAATGAAATAGCTAAAATCTTATTAAAAAAACATAGATGATTTTCGCAATCGGCTGATGTATTTAGAGAGTATTTTAAAAACGGTACATGGGGGTTGAGACATGAAGAATTTATATATGGTTGGTGGAACCATGGGGGTTGGAAAAACTACCACCTGCCGGATAATGATGCGGAAGTTAAATAGCAGCGTATTTCTCGACGGAGATTGGTGCTGGGATATGCATCCTTTTCAGATAACGGAAGAAACAAAGCAAATGGTCATAGAAAACATATGCTTTATTCTGAATAATTTCATCAAGTGCTCAGTTTATGAGAACATTGTATTTTGCTGGGTGATGCACCAACAAGCTATTATTGATGATATTCTTTCACGTCTTGAAACCGCAAATTGTAATGTTCACGCAATCTCCTTGATATGCAGCGAAGAGGCATTACAAGACCGTTTAAGAAAAGATGTCGTTGCTGGTATCCGGGCAGAAGATGTGATTCGTAGAAGTATAGAACGCATTCCTCTTTATGAAAAATTGAATACACATAAAATAGATGTATCGAAAATTTTTCCGGAACAAGCGGCCGACTTCATTATTCGGAACTGGTAAATTCCTAAATAAATAGATTACTGCTTTCATTACCAACTTTCAATATTCCATAATTGGTTTTTTATTGTCATAAATCAGGTAAGAGAGGGTTTTCTATAGGTATTTCTTTAGGCATGGATTAAGTGTTTGAGTTATCAAATGGTCTGCTGGAATAAGTTATTTTCCCATTCCTATCAACCCTAAAAAGGACTTGGTCAATCAGTTTTTTATTTCCTTGAAGCTTTTTGGCGTCCTCTTTACTGATTTGAAAAGCTGCTTGTTTTTTCTTCATAATATCCGACTCCTAAATGGATTTAGTTGTATTTTATCATTTAAAGAGTAAAATTGAAACCATATTATAAATTAAAATGAAAAGGGAGACCTATATACAGATGTTGTAAAAAAGTGACTTATAAAAAAGGTTGGGCAGCAATCCATTGTGCTCCTTATGTGGTAAATACAGTACATCAGGGCGGCAGAACTAAAAGTTTATGAGGATTTATTATCACAAAATTAAAATATAATGTATTACTGTATATTGAAAGTTTAATGTTGATAATTAGTAGCTTTTGAAATAATATGGTATTAGTGAAAATAGGAAGGAAGGATTAATAATGATCACGATATTCACCCGCAAAGAATTGATAAGTACTTACGATATGAAAAGGCAGGCGGAAATACGAGATTTACTGGCTCAAAATGATATTCCTTATACTATTAAGGTGATCAACAGAAAAAGCCCATCTCCTTTTGATGCGGGATCCAGAGCAAGGACAGGGACGCTAGGGGAGAATTTACAGATGGAATATGAATATATTATTTATGTGAAAAAGACGGATTATGAAAAAGCAGATGCGATTGTAAATGGAAAAATCAATTAATAAATATCAGATTACCAGCCGGGGGTTCCATTTACGGCCATATCATTACAATTTAGCATTATAGTTGATAAAAGGAGTTGATCACATGATATACTTTACCTCAGATACACATTTTTATTATTCAAAAGGCCAATGCAGGGTAGGAACCCGGACTTTTAACACATCTGCGGAAAAGAATGAATTTTTAGTTGAGCGCTGGAATCAGACAGTCCAGCTTGAGGATGAAGTTTATTTGCTGGGGGATGTTTCAGATGGAGATGGATATCAGACGAGTGAGATTTTAAGAAAGCTCAATGGTAAAAAGTACCTTGTGATTGGAAATAATGATCATTATCTTGAAGATCCGGCATTTGATAAGAGTATTTTTGAGTGGTGCCACCAATATTATGAACTGCATACGATGGATACAAAATTTGTATTATTTCATTTCCCAGTAGAAGTATGGTCCGGCTACAGGAACAACCGCATCCATCTGCATGGGCACCTGCACCGGATGCAGCCGGTTTACGAACCGATCCGCCGTTATGAGGCAGGGGTCGATGCCCATGATGGGAGTCCGGTTTCGATTGAAAAAATATGGGAAACCATAAAGGACTTAAACAATGAAAATCGGAACATAGCGGGATTGTGATAAATTTAAAAGGTATGGGATATTGCAATTTCATAAAACATTGATGTGTATAACTACTAACTGTCAGTTTTTGAAGTTAGTAGTTTTTTCTATATAGAACTGAAAGTTCATGCGGCTTTCATAGAATGGCGCCATCAAGACCATGTACATCAATTGACAAAAAAATGCTATCTCCCCGCAATTTTCTCCTGCTTACGTTTTCCCCTCCAATTTAGTATAATAATTTTATTACAATATTAATAAAGAGGGCAACCACCATGGACAATAGAAAGAAAAGCCTGCTTCTGCTGGTGTTTAGCGGTTTGTTCGGTATCGTGTTCCTCACACTGCTGACCTCATCCTTTTATGGGTACGTTCTAAAAAAAATCGGTGTGGAGCATGCGGAAAATACCAATACCTACCGGTATCATTACGTCATGATCATAAATAATCTGGATTCCCAGTTCTGGAATGATGTGTACGAAAGCGTCCGGGAGGAAGCGGCCCTGCACGATGCTTATGTAGAACTGAAAGGAAAAAACCAGTCGTCAGAATATACCACCGTAGACTTTATGGATATGAGCATAGCGGCCAGGGTGGATGGGATCCTTTTGGAATTTACCGGAGAAGCCCGGTTGGAGGAACGGATCAATGAAGCAACTGCCAGGGGAATTCCTGTGGTCACCATATTGAACGATGCTCCCACCACGGACCGCAAAAGCTATGTGGGGATCAATTCCTATCAGCTTGGACAGGAATATGGAAACCAGATTTTAAATATGCTCCCGAAAAATTCAAAGAAAACCAGGGCAATGATGCTCTTGCACGATAATTCCATTGACAGCAACCAGTCCCAGATATTGAGCCAGATCAATAACCGGATCATCACATCAAGCGAGACCGGGAACCGGATCAAAATCGAAGAAATCAAAATCCCGTCCGGCAGGGCCTTTGAATCCGAGGAAATCGTGCGGAGCTTATTTCAAAACAGCCAGGGTCCCCCGGATATCATTATCTGCATGGACGAGGTGGATACGGAAGCTGTATATCAGGCGGTTATTGATTATAACTGCGTCGGTGAGACCCAGGTGATCGGTTATTATAAATCAAAGGCCACCTTAGATGCGGTCCGTAAGGGGACCATGGCCATGACACTCTGCATTGACACCAGACAGATGGGAAAATACAGTGTGCAGGCTCTTACGGAGTCCATACACGACGGAAGGACCAATTCCTTTTACAGCGTGGATTTACAGTTTGTAACAAAGGAAAATGCCTCGGATTTTATCAGTAATCAGTGGAGCGGCTATGAAAAATAATTGGAAACATCTGTGGGAAAACCTTCCCATTACGCGCAAGCTTTTTTTGGAAATTGCTGTGACGGCAGTTGTGCTCTTTGCCAGCAATCTGTTCATTTATGCCCAGATCAACCAGATGGTGGAGCGGATGAATTCCGTATATATGAGCAATGTCAATTTAAACGAGCTCTCCGACGCACTCACCGGTGTTCAGAATTACATGTATAAATACCTGCAGGTAAAGGATTCCGAGTCCTTAAACGACTATTACCGGGCCGAACAGGATTACAGGAAGCTGTTAGAGGGGTTAAGCGTTGCGGTAACGGACAACCAGATCCAGATTCTTGAAAAAAATATCCATAATATGTCGGACAGCTACTTAAGGCTGACTGATGAGACCGTACAGGCAAAACGCGGCCAGAACGTGGAAAAGTATAAAAGCTCCTATGAAGCAGCCTTAAAGCTTTACCAGTTCATCAACCATGACATTTCGGTCTTAAACAGCCAGCAGTTTAAGAACAATTCCGCCAGTTATCAGACCCTGCAGGCAGCCCTTCAGTATCTGGAAGTCATAAGCTCCGTTATTCTGGTCATTGTTATGATCATCAGCATAACGGTCATGATGATGATGACAAAAGACATTGTTACTCCCCTTACCGATCTGGCCCATACGGCCAAATTGGTGGGCCAGGGAAATTTCCATGTTAAGGTGCCGCCTATCCGTGCAGGAGATGAACTGGGGATCGTAACCGGTACATTTAATCAGATGGTGGACAGTCTGGACGAGTACGTGAATAAAATTAAGGAGAGCGCGGAGAAGGAACAGGAGATGAAGGAGCGGGAGCTCTTAATGGAAAATCATTTAAAAGAAGCTCAGTTAAAATACTTACAGTTTCAGATCAATCCTCATTTTCTTTTTAACTGCTTAAATGCAGGGGTTCAGCTTGCCATGATGGAGGATGCGGAAAAAACCTCGGTATTTATGGAAAAAATGGCGGATTTTTTCCGCTATAATGTGAAAAAAGGTTCGGAAGATGCCACGATCCGTGAAGAGGTCGAAACCGTGGAGAATTACATCTATATATTGAATGTCCGTTTCGCAGGAGACATCCGGTACGATTCCCGGATCGATGAGGGGGCAATGGATATTTCCATTCCAAGCATGATCCTGCAGCCTCTGGTTGAGAATGCGGTGAACCACGGAATCCGGAACATTGACTGGCCGGGAAAAATTCACCTGACCGTAAAGAACTGCCCGGAAGAGATCGAAATCCGCATTGAGGATAATGGGAAAGGCATGGAAAAGGAAAAGCTTGAAAGGATCCGTGCCGGCGGACAGACGGCAGAAGAAGCGGATTCCACCGGAATAGGTCTTCACAATGTCATATCCCGTTTGAGCCTTTATTACAAGGATGACGGGATTTTCCATATCTTCAGTGAGGGGGAAGACAAAGGAACTGCGGTGGTTTTACGGATACCAAAGAGAGGGGGAAATGTACATGTTTCGGATACTGGTAGCTGATGATGAAGGGATCATGCTGGAATCCATAAGAAATATCATACAGTCAAATTTCGGGAGTGATTGTGAAATAGTCTGCGTTAAGACCGGGAGAGCGGTCATCGAGCAGGCCGGCTCCTTCCGTCCCGACATTGCCTTTGTGGATATCCAGATGCCCGGATTAAGCGGGATCCAGGCGATTAAAGAGGTCCGTAAATTCAATCCCTCCATCGTGTTCATCATCATAACGGCCTTTGATAAATTTTCCTATGCCCAGGAAGCGGTGAACTTAGGGGTCATGGAGTTCATCATGAAGCCGGTCAACAAAAAGAAGATTCTGGATACCTGTATAAAGGCCATGCACCAGGTGGAGGAAGCCAGGCAGAAATTAAGCGATGATCTAAAGATCCGGGAGAAGCTGGAAATCGTGATTCCCATGATCGAGAGCGGTTTTATCTACAATATTCTTCAGGATGATTCGGATCCTGCCAGGAGCGGATATATTGAAATGCTGGATATACAAAAACCCTATGGTTTTATGATCGTGCTGGAATTCGGAGACAGCATGGAAGGCGGAACCATGACCAATGCCATAGGTGTCGGTGTCCGGGTGAACAAGTACTATTCCATGGTGAGGGAGATCGTAAAAGACTATTTTGACTGTGTCATCGGGCCGGCCATGGGGAACCGGCTGGTCTTGTTCCTTTCCTTTGAACAGGAAAAGGTGCGGTATGAGGAACGGGTGGAAATCATTACAAGGACCAGGAATATGATCCATAAGCTGGAAAACAGCATGGACGTCAAATGCAGAGGAGGCATCGGGTCGGTAAAGCCCTTGTCCGGGATCCGCGGTTCCTATAAGGAAGCCATAAAATCCTTAAGAGAAGGCGACAGCCATGTGGTACATATTACGGATATTCCCGCTGTGTCGGACTATGACGGGGAATATCCGCTGGACCTTGAAAACCGGTATCTGGAAAGAGGAATAAAGGCGGACCGGGATGGAGCCTTATCCTGTGCCAATGAATTTTTTGACTGGATGCTGATGCATGACGGGGATGTCCGGGCCAATATTGAAGTCAAGATACTGGAGCTGGTCATGAGGCTTGAGAGAAGGGCATTTGAAGCAGGAAATATGCGCTATGGCTTCCGCTACCGGGAGAATTATTTAAGGGAACTCCGGGATGCGGCCGATGCAGAGGGGCTCAGACGCTGGTTTCTTAATAAGACAAGGGAAATATGCGAAAACATCAGTACATCCAGGGAAAAGGAGTATGAAAATGTAGCTTCCAGAGTCAGGGGATACATTGATGAAAATTATGCGAAGGACATTTCCTTAGATGACGTTTCCAGAATGGTGGATATCAGCCCTTATTATTTCAGCAAATTGTTCAAACAGGAGGTGGGAGAAAACTTTATAGAATATGTAACCAGAACCAGGATCAAACATGCAAGGCGCTTTCTGGAGGATTCCAGATACAGCATCAAGGAAATATGCGTCATGTCCGGTTACAGTGACCCCAATTATTTCAGCAGGATTTTCAAGAAGTATGAAGGGATGACGCCCAGTGAATATAGGGAGAGGTAAGTGTTATGAAAATGTGGAGAGGGAGATTGTTACTTGTGGTTATGCTCTGCTGTACCCTGGCAGCAGGCTGCGGGAAAGCCGAGGCAGGAACAGAGGCCGACGTCCAGGCCTGGGAAAAGGAAAGGCCCCTGCAGATCGGCTTAAGCATTGACTCATTTGTGATCGAACGCTGGATCAGGGACCGGGATATTTTTGTATCCACTGCAAAAGAGCACGGTGCCGAAGTCAATGTACAGAATGCAAACGGAGATGTAAACGAACAGATCGAGCAGATAAAATATTTCATCAAAAAGCAGATGGATGTCATTGTGGTGGTAGCAGGAGATTGCGAGGCTCTTTCCGATGTGATGAAAAAGGCAAAGGATGCGGGAATTAAGACAATGAGCTATGACCGGCTGGTGCAGAATGCGGACTGCGATATGTACATATCCTTTGATAATAAAGAGGTGGGGAGGCTGATGGCGGAAAGCCTGGTCAGAGACATTCCGGAAGGAGGAAAGATTTTCATGATCCAGGGGCCGGAGACGGACCATAATGTGGAAATGGTCCGGGAAGGCTTTGATTCGGTAATAGAAGGAAAAAATCTGGAAGTCGTATATGAAAGCAACTGCGAGGGCTGGCTTGCGGAGCATGCCTTTGATTATGCAAAGGAAGCGCTTGAGAAATACCCGGATGTAAGAGGGATCATGTGCGGCAACGATGATCTGGCAACCCAGGTCTTCCGGGCGCTGGCAGAAGACCGGATGGCTGGAAAGGTCTGCCTGGTGGGTCAGGATGGGGATCTGATGGCGTGCCAGCGGATCATGGAAGGGACCCAGAACATGACGGCCTTTAAGTCCATTGAGGAAGAGGCCAGACTGGCTGCGGAATACGCGGTAATGCTGGGGAGAGGGGAACCCTTAAAGGGGGGTGACAAGACTATTCATGACGGAACCTATGATGTCCCCTTTTTGGAGTTAAAACCGGTGGCAGTCACCAAAGAAAATATGGATGATGTCATCATTCAGGGGGGATTCCATGCCCGTGAGGATGTATATCTCAATGTAAAACAGCAGTAGCATTATTTTGCCGCGAAAAAGTCCTGGGCCGTCAGGGCTTTTTTTCATGTGGATCAATACGTGCTAACGGTTCGCAAACAAGTCCTGTTCTGTTCGTGATAGGATAGGATCATCAAAAAACAAGTATTGGAGGAGGAACAAAAAACCATGAAAAAGAAATTTTTAGCAGCTGCAATGACCCTTGCCCTGACAGCCGGGATGCTGGCCGGATGCGGAAGCCAGACAAACTCCGCACCGGAAAACAAAGAGACGCAGACAACTGCCGCCGCCGGCGAGTCAGCCCAGGCTTCTGAGAGCAAGACGGAGGAGACCAAGGCGGCTAAAGGAGAAGGAACCCTGATCGGCGTTGCCATGCCCACCAAGGATCTGCAGAGATGGAACCAGGATGGGTCAAACATGAAGAAGGAGCTGGAATCCGCCGGATACAAGGTAGACTTACAGTATGCCAGCAATGATGTCCAGACCCAGGTATCCCAGGTTGAAAACATGATTTCCAATGGCTGCCAGATGTTAGTGATCGCATCCATCGACGGAAGTTCCCTGGGTGAGCCGTTAAGCCAGGCGAAAGCCATGGGAATTCCGGTCATCTCCTATGACCGTCTGATCATGAACTCCGATGCAGTTACCTATTATGCAACCTTTGACAACTATAAAGTCGGACAGAAACAGGGCGAATACCTGGTAGAGGCTCTGGGCCTTGAATCAGCCACGGAACCGAAGAACATCGAACTGTTTACCGGCGACCCGGCCGATAACAACTGTAATTTCTTTTTTGGAGGGGCCATGGATGTCCTTCAGAAATACATTGACAGCGGCAAGCTGAAAGTAAAATCCGGCCAGACTGCTTTTGAGCAGGCAGCCACCGCCAACTGGGATTCCGAAAAGGCCCAGAACCGTATGGATACCATCATTGCAGGCAACTATTCCGACGGAACCGTACTGGATGCAGTCCTCTGCTCCAACGATTCCACTGCCCTGGGAGTTGAGAACGCCCTGGCGTCTTCCTATACCGGGAAGTATCCGATCGTCACCGGTCAGGACTGTGACATTGCCAATGTAAAGAACATGCTGCAGGGAAAACAGGCAATGAGCATCTTTAAGGATACCCGTACCCTTGCTTCCCAGGTCGTAAAGATGGTGGATTCCGTTATGCAGGGCGGGGAAGCGGAGATCAACGATACCAAGTCCTATGACAACGGAACCGGAATCATCCCAACCTACTTATGTGATCCGGTGGTTGTAACGACTGACAACTACAAAGACCTGTTAATTACTTCCGGTTATTATACGGAGGACCAGTTAAAGTAACCGAAATGATTTCCTAATGGGGACGGCTTCTTAAAGGCGTGGATGCCGTCCTTAAGAAATGACGGCAAGGGAGGGGCAATCTTGGCAAAAATACTTTTGGAAATGAAGAACATAACCAAGACATTTCCGGGCGTCAAGGCTCTGGATGATGTAAACCTTCAGGTAGAGGAGGGCGGGATCCATGCCCTGGTGGGCGAAAATGGAGCGGGCAAGTCTACCCTGATGAACGTGCTCAGCGGCATTTATCCCTATGGGACCTATGAGGGAGATATTATTTACAATGGGGAAATCTGCAAATTTAACCGTATCAGCGACAGCGAACAGAAAGGAATCGTCATCATTCATCAGGAGCTGGCTCTTGTACCCTATATGACGATTGCCGAAAACATGTATCTGGGAAATGAAAAGGGAAGAAAGTATGCGATCAATTGGAGCGAAACGTATGGGGAGGCGGATGAATATTTAAAAACGGTGGGACTTACGGAAACTTCCCATACATTGATCAAGGATATCAGTGTGGGAAAGCAGCAGCTGGTGGAAATCGCAAAGGCACTTGCAAAGCGTGCCCGGCTGCTGATTCTGGATGAACCGACTGCATCATTAAATGAAGATGATTCAAAAGCTCTTCTGGAGCTTTTATTAAAATTTAAATCAGAGGGAATGACCTCCATCATCATTTCTCATAAACTGAATGAAATTGCCTATGTGGCGGATAAGATCACTGTCATCCGCGACGGCCGGACCATAGAAACCCTGGACCGGAAAAAGGATACCATAACGGAAGACCGCATTATAAAGGGCATGGTGGGAAGGGAACTGGTGGACCGTTTCCCAGGCCGCTGTGACGTGAAAATCGGCGGCAAAGCCATGGAAGTGGAACACTGGAATGCATATCATCCCTTATATTCGGACCGGAAGGTTGTCAGTGATGTTTCTTTTTATGTCAGAAAAGGGGAAGTTGTGGGGATCTGCGGCCTGATGGGAGCCGGGAGAACAGAGCTTGCCATGAGCATATTCGGAAAGAGTTACGGCGTTAACATTTCCGGAACGGTGCGCATCAATGGGGAAGAGGTAACCTTGCATTCGGTCCGGGATGCCATACGCCACAGGCTGGCTTATGTGACGGAAGACCGGAAAGGCAATGGCCTGATATTAGGCAATCCCATAAGGATCAATACGACCCTGGCCAATTTGCAGGCCGTCAGCCGCCATACCGTTATTGACAAGGATAAGGAATATGCGGTGGCTGAGGATTACCGGGAAAAGCTTAAGACAAAATGCCCCAGTGTGGAACAGAACGTAGGCAACTTAAGCGGCGGGAACCAGCAGAAGGTGCTTCTTTCAAAATGGATGTTTGCCGAGCCGGATATTCTGATCTTAGATGAACCCACCAGAGGAATCGATGTGGGCGCAAAATACGAAATTTACTGCATCATCAACCGCCTGGCTGCGGAAGGAAAATCTGTCATCATGATCTCCTCCGAGCTTCCGGAGGTACTGGGGATGTCGGACCGCATCTATATTATGAACGAAGGCAGGATGGTGGGAGAGGTCAGTGCGGACGAGGCGACCCAGGAGAAAATCATGGCCTGTATCTTAAAATCAGATAAACACCCTGAGGGGATACCTGTATGCCGGAAAGAACGGGTAAATTAGAGGAAAGGTGAGTAGAACATGGAGAATAAGATGAAATTATCTGAGGGATTAAAAAAATATACAATGGTAATTGTTCTTGCTGTTGTAATCATTCTTTTCACAGTCAATACAGGCGGGAAAATGCTTCTGCCCCAGAATGTAAATAACTTAATTGCGCAGAACGCCTACGTGTTTATTCTGGCTACCGGCATGCTCTTTTGCATCCTCACCGGAGGCAACATCGACTTATCCGTAGGCTCTGTGGTGTGTTTTGTAGGAGCTGTCGGCGGAAGCATGATGATCACCATGGGAATCAATCCCTATCTGACCCTGTTGTCAATGCTGATCATCGGCATTCTGGCAGGTGCATGGCAGGGCTTCTGGATCGCCTATGTACGGATCCCTCCCTTTATCGTGACTCTGGCCGGCATGCTCATGTTCCGCGGTTTATCCAATGTGGTCCTGCAGGGCATGACCTTGTCCCCCATTCCGGATCCGTTTTTAAACCTGTTTAATACCTATGTTCCGGACCTGTTCGGGATACAGGGCTTTAACCTGACCTGCTTTCTGGCGGGAATCCTTGCCTGCCTGATCTTTATCGTTCTGGAACTTTTGAACCGCAGAAAAAAGCTTCAAAAAGGGTACCGGGTGGATCCGATTGGAGGCATGGCAATCAAGATGAGTCTGATCAGTGCCGTTGTCTTATTCTTTATGTATAAGCTGGCCAGATATAAGGGAATTCCCAATGCACTCATCTGGGTAACTGTGATCATCGGAATTTATAGTTATATTTCTTCCAAAACCACCACAGGACGTTATTTCTACGCGGTGGGCGGGAATGAGAAAGCAACGAGACTCTCCGGTATCGACACCAATAAGGTATATTTCCTTGCTTACTTAAATATGGGACTGTTAGCCGCAGTGGCGGGCATGGTAACTGTGGCCCGTTTGAACTCCGCAAACCCGACAGCCGGAAATAACTATGAAATGGATGCCATCGGCGCCTGTTTCATCGGAGGTGCTTCCGCATACGGAGGTACCGGAACCGTACCGGGAGTGATTGTCGGTGCGGCCCTGATGGGGGTTTTAAATCTTGGCATGAGTATCATGGGAGTGGATCAGAACCTGCAGAAGGTGGTAAAGGGGGCGGTTCTTCTGGCAGCGGTAATTTTTGATGTGGTGAGTAAGAGAAAATCGTTTATTGTGAAACAATAGAAGAAAGCAGCTTATCCCTGCTGCTGTTTGTAAGAGCTGTTTGTAAGAAATGTGATATATGTTGTAACTCTGCGTTAGATGGGATATAATATATAAACAAACCACAGAAGGGAGGCTTCTGGTGAATATGGCAGTAGATAACGCGGCAAAGGATAAAGCGATGAGCCATCTGTATGAACTACTGGATTTACAAAAGGAAGTGGAAAGCCAGTTTGGTGAAACGGGATATAATGTTTTCGTGTTTGGCAGTTATTTGACAACGCAGTATGTAGAAGGAGTGAGTGATATTGATATTGCAATTTATGCAGAAGACTTCGACTTGTACAAAAAATTGTCTCTGTATTTGGAAGAACATTTTGATAAAAAGGGTATAAAAAGTGATATATTTTTTATTGATCTTATGATTGAAGCACCTATTTACTGTGCCCCATTGAAATCCAGGGTTCAGTTTACAGATTATTTCCCTAAAGAGCTGGAGGCGTTTGAAAAGAAATGCCGGCTTAAACTGGAAGAGGCTAAGGCGAGGATTGCCGTATGAAATTTAACGAAGATATTTTAAAAGAGTTTAACCTCGAGCCGCCTGTTGAAAAAGAACCGGTCAATGTAATGCAAATAAGTGAAATGCTTCAATTTTTTAAAGAATGTGCAGTTAGAATGATACAGAAAAGTGAATTATACGAAAAGACAGATAATGTTGATATCCAAATGGACTGCATTGATATTGTAACTGCAAAATTAAATGATTTTACGCAGGTGTTTAAGGATCTGGTTAAATTTATGAGGAAAGAAGAAGGAATAATAAAAAATGCTGCTTCTCTTCGTTATTGCGTTACTAGTTTTGATTTTTTTGCGTTCCGGCAGACAGAAGCAGAAAAATTATTCCTTCGAGAACTATTGATACGCAATGAGATAACGCATGATTACTTTAATCGTGAAATGCATCAGCAGAAATTAATTTGGATTATGCAACATTGTATAGAAGGGGCTCTTGATGTGTATAACCATATTAATGGTTATTGTACTGAAAAAAATCTATTGAACAGATATGCGGATAAAAATTCATAGATAGTTTTTAAATGCTGTTTTCTTATACTGATGTATGAGGAGCAGCATTTTTATATTTATAGCAAATTCCTATGTATGCTAGTCATAAATTGGTACATGGAAAAGAAAGCGGTCAACTGGCAGGTAAAACTCCACCAGTCACCGCTTTCTTTTTAGATCGCTCCGATTGCAGATAGGATTGGAGCAGTAAAAACCGAAGTTGTGATCAAGCAGTTTTTGCTATAGCAGATAAAAATACTTTTCTTTTTTGTCTTTTTATGCCAATGAAACATGGGAGAACTATAACTATAATGCAAATAAACACAATAAATTACCGGTATTTATTAAAAAGAATGAGCATAATGCGAAAAAGGAGGAACCAGAATGGGCAAAAATATGGAGCTTATTATTAGAAACGGAATCGTTGTATTTCCAGATAAAATTGAAAAAGCAGATATTGGTGTAAGTAACGGGAAAATAGCGGAAATAGCCGAAGAAATATCTCAGGATGCGAAAGAAGTAATTGATGTGTCAGGGAAATACGTATTTCCGGCAACAACAGATGGACATGTGCACTTCGATGATCCGGGAAGAACGGAATGGGAAACAATAAAAAACGGAAGTCAATCTCTGGCAGCAGGAGGCGGAGCAGTATTTTTTGATATGCCGCTGAACAGTTCTCCGTGTACACTTGATAAAGAAAATTTTGAAAAGAAACTGGAAATTGCAAGAAGAGATTCTGTATGTGATTTCGGTCTGTGGGGAGGATTATGTCCGACAAACTTAGACAAACTGGAAGAGCTCGCCGAGTGCGGGGTTGTCGGGTTTAAAGCTTTCTCCTGCTTTAGCGGAATCGATGAATTTCCTGGAATTGATGATTATACGGCTTACAAAGGTATGCAGAAGTTGAAAGAACTGAATCTTCCGCTTATGGTTCATTGTGAAAATGACGGAATTACAAGGAAAATGACAGACTTAAAAAATGTACAGAACAAAACGGGTATTATGGATTATTTTGAAGCCCACGCGCCGATTACTGAAATCGAAAGTATTTCCAGAATGATCACGTTTGCAGAAGAAACGGGATGTAAACTTATTATTGCCCATGTGAGCACGGCAAAAGGCGTGGAATTGGTTACGGAGGCGAGAAAACGGGGCGTAGATGTGTCCTGCGAAACAATCGGCCATTATTTGATTTTGACTGACGAAGACGTAGAAAGACTTGGCACTCTGGGCAAATGTTCTCCTCCTATCCGCGACGCAGGGAACCGGCAGAAGATGTGGGGAAAATTGTTTAGCGGTGAAATAACATTTATTTCATCGGATCATTCTCCCAGCGATCCGAAATTAAAAGAGAAAGAATTTATGAAAGCATGGGGAGGTATATCCGGATGCCAGAGTACGCTTTCTGCAGTTCTTACCCATGGCTATCATGATAGAAAACTTATGCTTACAAAGGTTGCAGCACTGACCGCATCCAATGTAAATGAGGTGTTTCATATTGAAGGAAAAGGCAAAATCCGGACAGGCTACGATGCAGATTTTGCAATTGTGGATTTGGATAAAGAATATGTGTTGGATGCAGAGTCCTTATTCTATTTACATAAAGTGAGTCCTTATGTGGGAATGAAATTTAAAGGAAAAGTTGCACAGACGATTGTACGTGGCAGAACAATTTTCAAAGACGGTAAAATCACAGCAGTTTCAGGAGGAAAATTGATCACGCCCGCCAGAGTGTCACAAAGACAAGACCATATATAAGGAGAAGAATATGGAAGAAAGTGAACTGAAAACAGAAGGAAAAGCAGTGGATGCAGCCAATAAACGGGATGGGATGGTGCCTGTTCCTATGAGTAAGAGAACTATGAAGGCATCTTCCTACTGGCTTGTATGGCTTGGAGGATGTGTTTCTACCGCAAACTTAACACTTGGTTCTGACCTGGTTTCAGGAGGATTGAATCTTGTTCAGGCAATCATTGCAATTGCATTTGGATCAGC
Organism: Clostridium sp. Marseille-P2415; assembly: GCF_900155545.1. Lineage (GTDB taxonomy): Bacteria > Bacillota > Clostridia > Lachnospirales > Lachnospiraceae > Lacrimispora. Next base: position 2,965,978 of record NZ_LT732526.1, on the reverse strand, counting down.
CCTGTGCGTGATATGCATGGTGTTAAATGACAAGCTATGTTACACTACCGGAATTCCATATGTAGTGCAGTTAAGAGGTGCATTTGGCTTTAAAGGAACCGTGATCCCCGCACTGTGCAGAGGAATTCCGGCAATTGTATGGTATGGCTTTCAGAGCTGGGTGGGCGCATCGGCAATCAATGAAATCAGTAAAATACTGATTGGTTTTGACAGTATTGTCGTGTGGTTCATTATTTTCCAGGCCCTGCAGATCGGACTTTCTGCATTGGGGTTTCAGGGAATCAAAGTCATCAATAATATTGGCGGAGCTATTGTTATGATAGCGCTGATTTACATGCTGATCACGATTCTGAACATGCATGGAGATGTAGTAACAGAAGTTGTGAACCAGGAAGGATCATGGGGGCTTCCGTTCTTTGGAGCGGTTACATCCTTCATTGGTGTAAACTGTGCGCTTTTGGTAAATATCGGTGATTCCGTAAGACAGTTAAGACCTGGATGCGGCCCGGTAAAGCGGGGATCAGCATATGCTTTTGCTATGATTCCGGCTGTTGTATTCATGGGAGTGATTGGCCTGCTTGTTACAAGCGTAACCGGAATTGCCAATCCGATTGTAGGTTTTGCATATATTATGCCGAATAAAGCGATTGTCGTAGTTACATTATTGTGTATCGTATGCGGAACGCTTACCACAAATATGCTGAATAATGCGCTGCCTCCGATTTATGTGCTGGTAGATCTTCTGAAGCTTTCGCTGAAGAAATGCGCGGTTATTGTCGGACTGCTCGCGTATGTTACTTTTCCCTGGGAACTTGTGAAAGAGTCTTCCGCGGCTGGATTAAATCTTTTTGTTCTGATTTCTTCTGCGGTCCTGGGACCGGTTTTCGCGATCCTGGTTGTGGACTACTATATGATTAAAAAGCAGAATGTAAACTTAAGTGACTATTATGATCCGGAAGGATCATTTAAAGGAATGAATCCGGCGGCAATCGGGGCTATGATAGCAGGCGTGACGGTAGGGCTTGTTTTCATTGATGTATCATGGCTGGCAAGCATTTTGCCTGCAGGAATCGTTTACTATGTTCTGACAAAATATTTAAAAAAACGCGGCGAAAAGGATTGAAATATGATAAGAAGTTTTCTGTGATAGAAACTGTCACGGAAGACTTCTTTTTTGATGGGAACGTAGCCCACTACGCCCCACAAATTGCTTCTTGCCTCCCACAAAGTGGAACATTCAGCCCGGCACAAGCAGTTTTCAAACACGCCCCAGAGAGAGAGCATAATATATTCCGCAGAGAGAATCGATACCGGAGGAATGGCCCACTGCTTCAAATGAAGCGAGGATTTCTCCGGGAGAAGAAGGAGGGATCAGATCCTTGATCGGTTTGCTGAAGTGAGAGGAAAGTGCACAGCAGATAAATGTCCGGCTGATATCATTTGTGTTATGAAGATTCGCTGTTATTTTTTCTCTGAGAATTGATGCAAAAGGATGGTCCCAATTTCCTGAAAGTGTCAGGCCAGCCAGTACGCCGCACAAAAAATCATCACCGCTTGGGGTAAGTCCGATGCCTAATCCGATTAAATGAATCAATTCGTCAGCGGCTCTGTCATAATCCGGAACATGCATAAAAGTATGGCAGGCTGAAAGACGCTGCCTTGCGGCGGCAGTTACAAGAGCCTGATCCATTTCATTGTTGCCGGATTCAGTACAAGAGGGGACAAAAATAGTACGGAAGCCTCCGGCGGAGGACCGTTCCAGCACAGACTTCAGTAAATCCCGTGATAGTGAGGAAGATCCGGAGGATAGTTCTGAGTCAAATATATGAGCTTTTGAAAAACAAAAGTGAAAAACAGTGTCGGAACCGTATATCGATATTCTGCCGGGACTTATTTTAACCCGCTGATTACGAAGAACAGGAAGTGCTTCCATGGATTGTGCATCCAGTTCGGTAATGAGGCTGACAGGGGATATGGGAGAAGAGGCTGCCTGTAATGCCAGCAGACAGGTCCCGATTTGAAGATTTATTGTTTTCCGGTATACGGAGTGTACATGGCCCTCTGTGACGGAAGTTAATATTTTTAAAGAATATGATGCAATGGATGAAATGTAGAAGAGCATAGCAGATCCCTTTTTCTTTCTGTTTTATATTATGTATTCTAGCAAAAGGCTGAGAAAAACACAAACATAATGACATAAATTGTACATGTTGGACAAAAGTTTAAGCGAAATTTCACTTCTTTTTGCATTGTTTTTAGAAGCGTTATTAACTAAAATGATGAAAAATGTTTGACCAGCCAGTAATCAACCAAAATCGGGATTGGAGGAAAAAATATGTATGATTTATTAGTGAAAAATGGGAAGATTGTAACGACAGATTGTGTTTTTCAGGGAAATATCGCGGTGAAAGGAGGTAAAATTGCAGCAATTCTTATTGCAGGAGAAGAACCGGAAGCTGAGAAAGTAATTGATGCAAAAGGAAACTATGTATTCCCCGGTGCAATTGATACGCATGCACATTTGAATGATCCGGGATATGAATGGCGTGAAGATTACGGGCATGGAACTGCCGCTGCTGCTGTAGGCGGATATACAACCGTGATTGATATGCCGCTGCAGAACGAACCCGCTATGACCAATGCGGAAATATTTAATAAAAAGTTTGAAAAGGTATCTCCGAATGCATATGTGGATTACTGCTTCTGGGGAGGTCTGATTCCGGATAATTTCCGGGATCTGGAAGGGCTGGACGAGAAAGGATGTGTAGCGTTTAAATCCTTTATCGGACCGGTGTCACCCGATTACAGTTCATTGAATTATGGACAGGTATACGAAGCAATGCAGATTATCCGGGGGTTTGACGGACGTGCCGGTTTCCATTGCGAGGACTTTGCAACAATTAAATGGCAGGAACAAAGAATGAAAAAAGAGTGCAGACTTGACTGGCAGGGCTTTCTGGATTCCAGACCGGTTATTGCAGAAATGATTGCTACCGTTGATGTCATTGAACTTGCGAAAGCAACAGGCTGTAAAACTCATATCTGCCATGTGAGCAGTCCGGATGTTGCGCAGAAAATCAAAGAAGCGCAGCAGGAAGGATACGATATCACAGCAGAAACCTGTTCTCACTATTTAAGTATGACAGATGAAAATGTGCTGAAAAACGGACCTTTATTTAAATGTGCGCCGCCTCTGCGTTCAAAGGAAGAAGTCGAAAGATTATGGACCTATGTAGAAGACGGTACATTCAGCGGAATTGCAAGTGACCATTCCCCATGTGCTTATGATGAGAAATACAATGAGATTTTGGGGAATAAAATCGAGAATGTGTTTGATGTATGGGGCGGAATCAGCGGAATCCAGAGCGGTTTCCAGGTAAGCTTCTATGAAGGCTGCGTGAAACGTAACATTTCACCGTCTGTTCTGGCAAATGCAATGGCAAAAAAACCGGCGGAAGCTTTTGGAATTTACGGCAGAAAAGGAGATATCAGAGCAGGATTCGATGCAGATCTTCTCATTATTGATGCAAATAAGGAATGGGAGATTACAAAAGAATCTCTTCTATATGTGAACAAGATTTCCGCTTTTGTAGGAATGAAAGGAAAAGGACTGCCGGTCTGCACAATTGTACGCGGCAATGTTATCGCTGAAGATGGAAAGCTTGTTGGGAAAAAGGGGTATGGAACACTGATCAGAAAAATCAAATAAGATGAATTTCTAAAAAATGTACAGTTGCCTTGAGAAGCTGAACGGTAAGAGAATCCGTTTCATCTCTGTCAAAATCGTGCATTGCTCTTGAAACAATAAATTTCTCTGCCCGATACTTGCCGCATAGCTCGAGAAACTCCGAATATGGAACATCCGTATCATTGATACTGTGCGCACAGAATAAGGGAGCCGGAAGTTTATCACAGGCCCGGAGCGAATAATCCAGAAAGAAACATTTGTCCCGTCCATCGTAAAAAAGAGATTTCCATGTGCCTGTCTGCCTGGCATAAACATAAATGCTGTAGTGCGTATCCAAATCTCCTTCCGTATGAACCCGGTCTGAAACAGCAAGGAGGCAGGATTCAGGAACTGCCGGCAAAGTACAATAATATTTGCTGGGAGTACTGAACCAGCTGTCGCACAGGAAGCCGTAGCCATAATAGGAAAGGATTCCGTTTGGAGGCAGGAGAAGGCGGCCGCTGGCAGAAGCAAGCAGGCATAAATATGCTCCGGCAGAACGGCCCCAGAGAAAATAGGGAAGTTCCCGGGCAGCATAACGCATCGGATGTTTAACATAGTGATTGATGGAATCAACAACATTATTTATGATAAAGTCGATTTTTACGGCGGGAGCAAGAGGATAATCATAGGAAATGATCACGCATCCGGCGTCTGTAAGGCTGTTTAAGTGCAATTCAGGCAGATCTAAGCGTGATCCGTACAGGAGTCCGCCGCCATGAAAGTATAAAACGCATGCCCGGGGAACGATGTCTGTATTCTGGTATATGGTGGCTTTTACCGGATAAGATGTTTCATTCAACGTAATTTCTTTTTGAGTAATCATACTGGAATTCCTTCCTGCTGTTAAGAGATCGTTCATATTGTTACAAGAAGATTATAGCATAAAAATAAATGTTAAAAAATAAACAAACGGGGGAAAAGTGGATAAAAAAAAGGAGGGCTTTTATCGCATCTTACAATTGAAATAATATAGAATACCTGCAATAATGAACATATAGATATTGGCTGCCTGCCAGGAACAGACCAAAAGAAAAGTGAGGAGATTAATTATGAGCTATTTAAACGGGCAAACGGGTTACCGTGATGATTTATTGGCTACCAGATCCGTTGTAAAAAAAGAAAATTATGTTTTAATTGAACCGGACGGGATTGTAAAAAACGCGATTCCGGGATATGAAAAATGTGATGTTACGATTCTCGGATCTCCTGCAATGGGTGCTTCTTTTGCGGACTACCTTGTAACGGTCCATGAAGGGGGAAATAACCCCGCATTCGGTGGAGAAGGACTGGAAACATTTATTTATGTAATCGAAGGTTCCGTTAAAGTGAAAAACGCAGACAAAGAAGAGACTCTTACAGAAGGCGGGTATATTTATTCACCGGTAAGCAAGACGGTATCTTTTGCAAATGCGGGAAAAGAAGACGCGAAGCTGTTTGCCTATAAACGCAGATATGAAGCGCTGGAAGGACACAGCGCTCATACAGTAGCCGGAAATGCAGATAACCTTCCGTGGACTCCTTATGAAGGTATGGAAAACTGCTTTATCCGGGATTTCCTTCCTGCAGCGGAGGATTTTGGATTTGATATGAATATGCATATTCTGAGATTCCATTTAGGGGCTTCTCACGGATATATAGAGACTCATGTTCAGGAGCATGGAATGTACTTCCTTTCCGGAAGCGCAATGTACAGACTGGATAACGACTGGGTTCCGGTAAAGAAAGGCGATTATGTATTTATGGACGCATACTGCCCCCAGGCATGTTATGCAGTCGGACGTGAAGAAGAGCTTACATATATATATTCCAAAGATTGCAACAGAGATGTGAAGCTTTAAAAGATTGGCTGCAAAAATTAATATATCCGTGAAAACCGGCTTATCGGTATCTGACATATACCGATAAGCCGGTTTTTCCATGCCTAAATATGATAAAAGAAATCACAATATCACAAAAGTGGATAAAAATCAAAAGTACATTTATCTAGTTATTTGATTGAAAAGGGAAGGAAAAATAGTGATAATAGATAAATAAAAACTGGTTGGTCATAATTTGCTGTAACATATTAACCGTTAATTATGAAAGTGAGGAAATAGAAATGAAGCTTTTAAGAGCTGAACTAAAAGATTTAATGAAAAAAAAATTGATGAAATCCGGATTGAAAGAAGATCATGCTGATATCACAGCAGAAATCCTGACATGGTCGGATGAGAGAGGATACCATTCTCATGGGGCTGTCAGAGTAGAGTATTATTGTGAGAGAATTTCGAAAGGCGGCATTACAACAGATCCCCATTTTGAATTTAAGGAAACAGGTCCGTGTTCTGCTATTTTCGAAGGGGATAATGGATGCGGATATGTGGCTGTGAAAATGGCAATGGATAAGGCAATTGAAATGGCAGAGAAAAATGGTATTGCAGTTGTTGGTATCCGTAATATTTCACACAGCGGTTCTTTGGGATATTATACGGAAATGGCAGCAGACCGGGACATGGTGGCAATTTCCTTCTGCCAGTCAGATCCAATGGCGGTTCCGACCGGAGGAACAGAGCCGTATTACGGAACAAATCCAATTTCTTTTGCAGCGCCCACGGCGGATGAAAGAAAAGTCGTATTTGATATGGCAACCACGGTGCAGGCATGGGGCAAGATTCTGGATAAAAGATCCAGGGGAGAATCCATTCCGGATACCTGGGCTGTAGATGAAAAAGGGAATCCGGTAACAGATCCTAAGAAAGTAAACGCGCTGGTTCCGATTGCAGGCCCAAAAGGATATGGCCTTATGATGATGGTGGATGTTTTTTCGGGAATCCTTCTGGGCGTGCCTTTCGGCAAGCATGTAAGCTCCATGTATCATGACTGCTCGAAAGGGAGAGAGCTGGGACAGATGCATATTGTTATGGATCCGAAGCGTTTTACAGGAATAGAAGAGTTTAAGAAAAACATGTCCGTTACCTGCGATGAGTTAAACGCAATACCGCCGGCAGAAGGATATAACAAAGTATACTATCCGGGCGAGAGGGCAGTTATGAGACGGGACAATGCTTATGAGACCGGCGGAATTGAAATCGTAGATTCTATTTATGAGTATTTAAATAGCGATGCGGTCCATTTTAACAGGTATGATCACAAAAACAGATTTGCAGAATAAGGAGAAATGCCAATATGTTAAGAACAGTAGTAAAAAAAGGAAGCTATCATGATTCAGTGGTACTGATGCTTCTTACAAACCAGTTATCAACAATCAAAGGAGTAAACAAAGTTTCTGTCATGATGGCGACGCCGGCTAACAAAGATATTTTTAAGCAGAGCGGTCTGGATACGGAAGAATTAATGGAATCCACAGCAAATGATATGGTTGTTGTTGCCGACGTGGAAGATGACAGTATGCTTGATACCATTATGGAAGAAGCAGAGGAATTCTTAAAGAAGCAGTCCGCATCTGCAGAAAATAAGACAGGAGCAGAAAATGTAAAATCATGGGACAAGGCACTGGAGAAGCTTCCGGATGCCAATCTTGCGGTGATTTCCATACCGGGAGCCTATGCGGCCCTTGAGGCAGACCGGGCATTAAATGAGGGTATGAACGTGTTCATGTTCAGTGACAATGTCACGATTGAGGACGAAAAGAAATTGAAAGAAAAGGCACATGAAAAAGGACTTGTTGTTATGGGCCCGGATTGCGGGACCAGCATTATTCAGGGTGTGCCGATTGCGTTTACAAACCGTGTAACACCAGGTGCCATTGGAATTATAGGGGCATCCGGAACAGGCATCCAGGAGCTTACTACAATCATTGACCGTCTCGGCGAAGGTGTAAAAAACGCCATAGGGACCGGCGGCCGGGATCTGTCGACGGAAGTCGGTGGTATTACTATGATGGATATGATCGATGCAATGGAAGATGATGACAGCGTGAAGGTCATGATCGTAATTTCCAAGCCGCCGGCAAAATCAGTCAGAGAAAAAATTTCAGCAAGACTGAGTGTCAGCAGGAAACCGGTAATTACTTTGTTCCTGGGAGAAAAACCGGAATATCATGAGGAGAATTTCTATCATACATATACACTTGATGAAGCAGCCCGTCTGGCAGTCAGTCTGGTACGCGGGGAAAAGGTAAATGAAGGTGAGGTTCATGTGGATAAATCCGCATGTTATCCTGCAAAAGCGAAGAAGACGATCAAGGCATATTACTCAGGCGGAACGCTTGCCGGAGAAGCTGCTATGCTGATGAAAGATGCGTTGAAGCTTAAAATTCCGCCGGAAAAAGCAGAAGGATATATGCTGAAAACCGGAGGGCACATCGTTGTAGATCTGGGTGATGATGTATATACACAGGGCAAGCCCCATCCGATGATTGATCCCGCAAAAAGAATCGAATGCATGAAAGAAGCAATTGATGATGAATCTACAGGAGTAATTCTTCTGGATATCATGCTTGGATATGGATCTCATGCAGACATGGCAGGAGCTTTGCTTCCGACAATAAAGGAACTTCGTGATAAGGCAGAGAAAGAAGGCAGAAAAGTTTTCTTTATTGCAACTGTCTGCGGTACAAGAAGCGATTTCCAGGGGTATGATGATGCGGTGAAAAAGCTTAAGGATGCCGGAGTTATTGTATGCGAAACAAATAAGCTTGCTGTTCGTACGGCTATCCAGTCGATTGGTCTTGACTTTGAGGAGCCGAAAAAAGAAATCCGGCCAAAGCAGGTTTCGGATGTGATTCCGGGAAAGGCTTCAGAAAAATTGCTGCAGATGCTGGCAGAGAAACCAAAGATTATAAATCTTGGGCTGAAAAGCTTTTCAGAAGTCGCAGAGCAGTTTGGATGTGAAGTGGTACAGTACGATTGGACGCCTCCGGCAGGCGGAAATGTGGAATTAATAAAGATTCTGAATTTTCTTAGAAATTATAAAAATCTGGATATCGATGAGGCGAATCGTGCAGTAATCACAAAAGTCGTTGCAAGTCAGCCGGTTATAAAAGACAATGTCCGTGCAAAAGAGGTGATTCCTGAATTGAATGAAGGAAAAGTCATCCTTCATGCAGGTCCTCCGATTGCTTACAGCGATATGCCGGACCCGATGCAGGGATCATGTGTGGGCGCAGTTCTTTTTGAAGAATGGGCGGATACCGAAGAAGAGGCAAGAAAGCTTTTGGAGTCCGGAGAAGTGAAATTCATTCCCTGTCATTCTGTAAGGGCAGTAGGACCGATGGGCGGAATTACCTCTCCGAATATGGCAGTGTTTGTTGTGGAAAATACGACAGACGGGAATGAAGCTTACTGTACCATGAATGAGGGAATTGGTAAGGTACTTCGTTTCGGCGCATACTCCGGAGAAGTTGTAAGCAGACTCCGCTGGATGAGAGATGTCCTTGGACCGGTCCTGGGAACAGCAATCAGGGAGATAGGAGGAATTAATGTAAATCCTCTTATTGCAAAAGCCATTGCCATGGGAGATGAATTCCACCAAAGAAATATTGCTGCTTCTCTGGCATTTTTGAAAGAAGTCGCCCCGGCAATTACGAAAATGAAAATGGATGAAAAGGATCGTTATGACGTTATTAAATTCCTGTCAGATACAGATCAGTTCTTCTTGAATATTATGATGGCAACCGGAAAGTCAGTTATGGATGCGGCACGGACTCTGACAGACGGTACGATTGTGACTGCGATGTGCAGAAATGGTGTGGAATTTGGTATCCGCATTGCCGGAATGGGTGATGAATGGTTCACAGGACCGGTAAATACTCCGCAGGGGCTGTATTTTACAGGCTATGACAGCGAGGATGCCTGCCCGGATATGGGAGACAGTGCAATTACAGAAACATTTGGGGTAGGCGGCATGGCAATGATCGCTGCACCTGCTGTTACAAGATTCGTAGGGGCGGGCGGATATGAAGATGCGCTCCGTACCAGCACAGAAATGGCGGAAATCACCGTTGACAGGAATCCGAACTTTATCATTCCAAACTGGAATTTCCAGGGAATCTGTCTTGGAATTGATGCAAGGCTTGTTGTGGAAAAAGGAATTACTCCGGTAATCAACACAGGAATTGCCCATAAAATTGCCGGATATGGACAAATAGGAGCAGGGACGGTGCATCCGCCGATGGAATGCTTTGAAAAAGCGATCACGGCGTATGCGAAGAAACTGGGTTTCGATGAAGGAGAAAGCCGTGGAAAATAAAAGAATTGTAATAGCCCTGGGAGGAAATGCCCTGGGCAAAGATATAGAAGAGCAAAAGGAAGCAGTTGCCAGGACAGCCAGGGTTATCGTGGATCTTGTACAACAGGGGTTTTCTATTATTGTTACACATGGTAACGGACCTCAGGTGGGGCTGATTCAAAATGCCATGGATAACCTTACCCTGGTGCAGGAAGGCTGTAAACAGGTACCTCTGCCGACCAGTGTGGCAATGAGCCAGGGATATATAGGAATTGACCTGCAAAATGCGATCAAATATGAATTTTTCAGGCGCAATATAGATGGAAAGGTTTCTACCATTCTTTCACAGGTGGAAGTGGATGAGAACGACGAAGCCTTTCAGAATCCAACAAAGCCAATCGGAAGATTTCTTACGAAGGAAGAGGCGGAGAAAAATGAGGCAAATGGAGTGCGGTGTATGGAAGATGCAGGCAGAGGATACCGCATCGCCGTACCGTCTCCCATGCCAAAGAGAATCCGGGAGTTGGAAACAATAAGGACACTCATGAACGCAGGGCATGTGGTTATAACCTGCGGAGGAGGAGGAATCCCGGTTGTCAGCAGAGCCGGGAAGCTTGTCGGCATGAATGCGGTAATTGATAAAGACAACGTGAGCAGCCTGCTGGCATCGCAGACAGGAGCTGATTATCTGGTCATTCTGACGGCTGTGGAAAAGGTTGCGGTAAATTTCGGAAAGGAAAACCAGGAATGGCTTTCAGACCTGACAGTAGAAAAAGCCAGAGAATGTATTGCGCAGGGACAGTTTGCAAAAGGTTCCATGCTTCCGAAAGTCGAAGCAGCCATCCGGTTTGCAGAATCCGGGAAAGGCAGAAAAACGTTAATTACGCTGCTGGATAAAGCATCGGACGGAATTACCGGAAAGACGGGAACCCTTATTCATGTATAGTAAGAACGAGGAAATTTTGATATGAATATACCAGTTAATATATTTACGTGGGGAATGGCATTTCTGCCGATCATTGTATTATTGATCCTGATGATTAAATTCCGGTGGGGAGCGACGGAGGCTGCACCTGTCGGGCTTATTATAACAATTATTACGGGAGCTGTTTTTTTTAAGGCTGATTTAACAGTGATTGCATCGGAAAGTGCGAAGGGCATATGGAATGCATTGATTATTTTGATTATTGTCTGGACAGCGATTCTTTTATATCAGGTAGGCGATGAAGCAAAAGCTTTTCTGGTAATACGGGACGGAATGAGAAAGCTGCTGCCCAATGAACTGCTGCTGGTACTTGCAATGGGCTGGGTGTTTGAAGGTTTCCTTCAGGGAATTACCGGATTTGGTGTTCCGGTTGCCGTTGGCGCCCCTCTTTTGATCGGAATCGGAGTGCAGCCGGTCTGGGCAGTCATTATTCCCCTTCTTGGACAGGCATGGGGAAACACTTTTGGAACATTAGGAGCAGCGTGGGATTCCTTGGTCATGAGTGTCAGTCTGGCAGCAGGAAGCAGAGAGTATATGATGACTGCATTTTGGACTGCTGTATTTATCTGGTTCTGGAATATTGCTGTGGGAGTTGTCGTATGCTGGTTTTACGGAAGAGGAAAGGCTGTAAGGAAGGGGCTGGCAGCAGTGATCATTCTATCATTGATACAAGGCGGAGGGCAACTTCTGCTTACGCAGGTCAACACAACGATAGCCTGCTTTGTACCGGCCTGCCTGTCTTTGCTTGTCATACTTCTTCTGGGGAGAACCAGAATGTATAAAAATGAATGGAGCCTGGAAGACAGTCCGATCATGGATCGGGAATTTGCAAAACAAGAGGGCGGGCAACTTCCGAAAGGCATGACGCTGGTACAGGCATTTGTCCCTTATTTTCTGCTGTCAGCGATTGCGCTGGCCGTTCTCGTAGTAAAACCGGTTCACGGGTTTCTGGCGCAATTCCAGTTTGGACTGGCTTTTCCGGAGACTTCGACCGGATATGGATTCGTGAATGCGGCAAGCGGCTGTTTTTCCCCATTAGCACCATTCACGCATGCAAGCATGTTTTTGCTGGTGTCTTCTGTTGCCGGACTTTTGTATTACAGGAAGAAAGGCTTTATAAAAGAGGGAGGGACAAAGCGGGTATTTGTTAAATCCGTTTCCATGACCATGCCTTCTGGTATTGCGATCATTGGTCTTGTAATGATGTCAAAAATTATGGCTGGAACAGGCCAGACGGTTGTATTGGCCAACGGAATTGCGAACGTGCTTGGAAAGGTATATATTGCGCTGGTACCTTTTGTGGGACTTTTAGGTACATTTATGACCGGAAGCAATATGAGCTCCAATATTTTATTCGGCGGATTCCAGATGACAACAGCAAATCTGCTGCAGGTTGATCCGACAGCTGTTTTAGGAGCCCAGTCAGCAGGCGGTTCAATCGGAGGTGCAGTAAGCCCGAGCAACATTATTCTGGGAACCACAACAGCAGAAATTCTGGGAAGTGAAGGGGAAGTGCTAAAAAGAATTCTCATGGTTACGGTCCCGGTTACAATCGTAATCGGATTGTTTCTGTTTGTATTGCTGGGAATATAATAAATTCATAATAAATTCATAAGAAAGAAGAAGCAAGTGTGAATGAAAGAGAAAGGTTTTTTTCAAACGAAAGCAGGAGGATTGACCATTGCATTTATTGCAATTATAGTTGCATTTATTACAATAATGATTGGCTTGTATAGTGCCAGTAAGGTGTTATGTCTCGTGGGCTTCGCGATTGTTGTTGCTGCAATGCTTTATTCACCTTGTAAAGTGTATATTTACGATTGCATGAAAAACGATAAAAGAAAATAAGCGAGGGAAAACAAATGGCTGTTGAAGAGGTAACAGGCAGAATCGCCAAAGATTTGGAGTGTTTAAAACAGTATACTGCAACTCCGGGAGAAGGATGTACCCGTCTTCCTTTTACAAAAGAGTCCAGAAATGCGGTAGAATATCTTAAAACAGTTATGAGGGAAGCAGGGCTAAAAGTGCATGAAGATGCGGCAGGAAATGTAATAGGTGTCCTTGAAGGAGAAAATCCGGAGCTTCCATGTGTTATGATGGGATCTCATTATGACTCTGTAATGAATGGTGGAGACTTTGACGGGATTGCAGGAATTGTATGCGCGATAGAAGTTGCACGGGAGCTGAAGGAAAATTGCATTACACCAAAAAGAAATTTTGTGGTTGTTGGCTTTTGTGATGAAGAAGGCATGCGGTTTGGAACCGGTTATTTTGGCTCCGGAGCAATACTGGGCAACCGGGATGCAGAGTATTGCGGGAAATTTAAAGATACCGACGGAATTTCCATTTATGACGCTATGAAAGGATATGGATTGGATCCTGAGAAGATCGGAGAGGCAAAATGGCCGGAAGGCTCTATTGGATATTTTCTGGAGATGCATATCGAGCAGGGGCCTGTTCTGGATGCGGAAGGAACGGAACTGGGGTTGGTGGACTGTATTGTCGGCATTCAAAGATATATGGTTACAGTCCACGGAAGAGCAGATCATGCCGGAACAACACCAATGGACATGAGGAAGGATGCGGTAGATGCTGCTTCCAAAGTCATCTCAAAGATAGCGGACTGGGCCAGAGAAAAAGCGGATGGAACCGTTGCAACAGTAGGATATATCAATACGATTCCGGGAGGCATGAATATTGTGGCTGAAAAGTGCGGGTTTACAGTGGATATCCGCTCAAGAAACAACGATAATATCAGTGACATTGCAAAAAGAATTCGTACTGCTTTGGACCATGAAGTAAAGCTGATGGGAGGCAGTTACGAAATGGAAAACAAGCTTAAGATTACATCGGTAAATTTATCGGCGGATATGCTGAAAATAATGGAAGAAAGCTGTAAAGAACATGGATTCAGCTATAAGTATCTTTCGAGCGGAGCCGGACATGATGCGCTGGAAATCGGGCAGGTGATCCCTGCGGTTATGCTTTTTGTTCCAAGTAAAGATGGAAGAAGCCATTGCCCGGTAGAATTTACAAAATTCAGTGATTTTGCAAAGGCATCAGTCATTATGACGGAACTTGCGGAGAAATTGCTGGCATAGAGGAAATGAGTTTACAGCCTGAAATTCAGGAGCCGGGCTTTTCAAAGCCCGGCTATTATGCCCCAATGAGGACACTCATTAACTACCGTTTCCTGCTATTTTGTGTTATACTAAATGAATATGATAAAACAATAAGAAGGGAGGCGAAGGAGGCAATGAAATTTACAGTTGAAGAATTTCTCCGGATGGAAGAATTAGGAAAGATGACTTTGATTTGCGGAGAGAACGGCTTAAAAAAGGAAATCAAGGGCGCTACAATCATTGAGGCTCCTGATATTGTCAAATTTATCAATGGAGGAGAGCTGTTGCTGACAGGTTTGTATGCGTTTCGTTCATGTACAATTGAAGAGTTTAAAAACTATATTTCCGAGCTGCAGAGAAAAGAAGTAAGCGGATTGATTTTAAAAAGAAGGAGACTGGTGGAAGATGTGGAAAGTAAGATCGTGCTGTTGAAAGAATATGCAGAAAAATGCAATGTTCCTTTGATCGAGGTCCCTTTTGAAATATCTTTCCAGACCATTTTGTCACTGGTTATGGAGCGGCTTTTTAACGAAGAAGTGACAAAATTAAAATACTATAAAACAACGCATGATAATTTTATGGCTTTGTCGCTTTCCAACAGTTATAAAAAAAATCCGGTCGGGGATATTTTAGATATGCTCAACAAACTGATTCGTAATCCGATCGCTCTTTACAATCAGAATATGTCGTGTTATGCGTCAGCAGGTGATGAGGAGATAGGATTTGAATTATCCAAAAATGCGAGTGAGTATGATCCCGGTATTTTTTCTAATTATAAGTACATGGAGCAGAAGGGGGAATATACCCAGTATATTGTCAGAATTAGTCTGAATGTAGGGGTACAGATGTACCTCGTGATTATAGAAAAAGAGATCAGGTTTAATCAGATGGATTGTATTGCAGTGGAGAATGCTATCGTTGCACTTCAATATGAATTCTCAAGAAAGTTCGCCGTATCGAAACTGGAAAAGAAGTATCAGCATGATTTGTTGAATAATATTCTGAATGGAAAAGTAACTTCTGCTGATGAGCTGAAAAAGAATGCGAGCCTTCTTGGGATGAACCCAAATGGATATTACCGGGTTATTGTCTTTGGAGTAACGTATGAAGGAAGCCCACAGAAGAAAATGAACGAGAGGCTACGTCACATTAATTGGCTGGAAGAAGTTGTAAAACAGCAGCTTATGGATGTGAAAGTGCTTACGGATATGGATAAGGTAGTTGCTATAAAGACAGTAAACCCGAATCGGACACAGGTAGAATACCGCAAAGAATTAAAAGAAATGTGGAACAAGGTGCAGACTGGCATGAGCCGGCATAATAAAAAGTTTCGGGTTAAGGCCGGAGTGGGAAAGATTGTAGATGGGATTATGCAGCTGGCGGTGTCATACCAGGAAGCGGCCGATGCATTTTCCTTCATTGATATTGCAGCGGATATTTTATATGAGGGAAATTCGTATATCATGATGTTTTCGGATTTAGGAATCTTCAAGCTGCTGTGTCAGATGGATGATCCGGCTATGCTGCTGGAGTATGTTCCGGAATCGCTTCAGAAATTATATAATTATAAGAAACCGCAGCAGGAAGATCTTGTTATAACACTGAAGACCTATCTGAATTATAACCAGAATCTTTCGAAGACGGCGCAGGACTTATATGTGCACTATAAAACGGCGGCTTACCGCATTGCAAAAATCTCAAAGATTACAGGGATAGATTTTGACAATGCTAATGAAAGGCTTGCAGTCAGGATCGGGCTGGTAGTTTACAAGCTGATTGAGAATTACAATAAAATGTAAAGCAGGTAAGCGGCGAGAATGGCAATAAGGCTTGGTGCGGATGTACATGTTGTTGAAAATGTGGCTGTTTATAATTTTACAGACAAAATGGAAGTGAGGGAAGGAATATGGATCTGATAGAAATTATGAGAACAAGACGGAGTGTCAGAAGTTATACAGAGGAAGAGATTTCTGAAGAAAAGATTATGAAAATCGTGCAGGCAGGGCTCTTATCAGCTTCAGGAAAGGCAAGCTGAAAGAAGCGGCATGTGCGATTGTAGTCATCGGAAATTCAGACGTGACGGATGTATGGATAGAAGACTGTTCTGTAGCAATGAGCAACATGCATCTCGCAGCGCACAGTCTTGGACTTGGAAGCTGCTGGGTGCAGGGACGGCTGCGTAAGGCAAACGATGGAAGAGATACAGAAGATTTTTTACGGGATATACTGGAGTTTCCTGAAAATTATAAGCTTCAGGCTATCCTGACAGTTGGAGTTCCGAACGAAGAAAGGGGAGCATACGGTTTATCGCAGCTTCCGATGGATAAAGTCCATATTGGGAAATTTTAAAGATGCCGCAGTCATGAAATGGCTGTAGTAAGTGCTTCAAAAGATGACGTACGCAATATCCACACCATGGTGGTAAGCGGGTGATATCATTTTTTGAGGCACTTCTTATTGGCCCCGTTCCTGTCATATTTTAACAAAAATCCCCCTATATATAGAAATCTGCTCCAACTTGTGGTAGAATGCTACAAGTAAAAGAATGATTTAACAGGTAAAGGAGCATAAATTATGGGAAAGATAAAAGTAACAGAATGCGGGATTGAAGGGCTATATGTGATCGAACCAACGGTATTTCCTGATTCCAGAGGTTATTTTATGGAAACCTATAACCAGAATGATTTTAAGGAAGCCGGACTTTCCATGGTTTTTGTACAGGATAACCAGTCCATGTCCGTAAGAGGGGTCCTGCGTGGCCTCCATTTCCAGAAGCAGTTTCCCCAGGGAAAGCTTGTGCGGGTCGTGAGAGGAAAGGTATTTGATGTGGCGGTGGATTTACGTTCCTCTTCAGGGACCTACGGAAAATGGTTTGGCGTGGAGCTGTCTGCGGAAAACAAGAAGCAGTTTTATATTCCGGAAGGCTTTGCACACGGATTTTTAGTTCTGTCCGATGAGGCGGAGTTCGCGTATAAGTGTACCGATTTCTATCATCCGGGCGATGAAGGCGGAATTTTATGGAGTGACCCGGAAATCGGCATTGACTGGCCGGTCGAAGAGGGTATGAAGCTGATTATTTCCGATAAGGACCAGAAATGGAGCGGAATCCGCGATACCTTCAAATTTTAGTGAGAGGAGAAAACCATGAGTTATCTGGTTTCCTTGTTAAAAGAAATCGTCATAAAAAGAAAATTGATTCTGGACTTGTCAAAAGCCGATTTTAAGAAGCGGTTTGTAGGCTCCTATTTCGGCATTGCGTGGATGTTTCTGCAGCCTCTGGCAACGATTCTGGTGTACTTTTTCGTGTTTCAGCTGGGCTTTAAAAGTGTTCCTCCCGTACCGGATTACCCATATGTGCTGTGGCTGATACCCGGCATCGTTCCCTGGTTTTATTTCAGCGAGGTTTTGAATATGGGAACCAACTGCCTGCAGGAATACAATTACCTGGTGAAAAAGGTGGTGTTCCGGGTGGAGATCCTGCCGGTCATCAAGATGCTTTCCTGCCTGATGGTTCATGGCATTTTTGCAGTCATCATGATCGTGGTATTTCTCTGCTATGGTTTTCTGCCTAAGATCAGCTGGATCCAGATCATCTATTATTCCTTTGCAAGCTCCATGCTGTCTCTGGCGATCGCATATTTTACCAGTGCCGTCAATGTATTTTTCAAGGATATCGCTCAGATCGTAGGGATATTCCTGCAGTTTGGTATCTGGATGGTGCCTGTTATGTGGGCACCGGAGATGTTTCCCTCCATACCCGCCTGGCTGCCTTCCCTGCTTAAGGTCAACCCGTTCTATTATATCGTGGCGGGGTACCGTGACAGCATGCTGACCGGAAACTGGCTGAACGAGCGGCCCACTCTGGGACTGTATTTCTGGGGTGTTACCATTGTCCTCATGCTTGTGGGGCTGAAAGTATTTAAAAAGCTGCGTCCGCATTTTTCTGATGTGCTGTAACCAGCTTAATTTGGAGGATTTAATGTCCGTAGAATCGAACAACAAAGCAATTTCTGTTAATAATGTAACAAAAATCTATAGATTATATGACAAGCCTATAGACCGTTTAAAAGAATCCTTAAGTATAACCCATAAGAACTACCATCGGGATTTCTATGCCTTAAACGGCATTTCCTTTGATGTGGAAAAGGGACAAACCGTGGGAATCATCGGTACCAACGGTTCGGGCAAGTCCACCATACTGAAGATCATCACCGGAGTCCTGACTCCTACCAGCGGCAAGCTGGAGGTAAATGGGGTCATTTCCGCTCTGTTGGAGCTAGGAGCCGGGTTTAACATGGATTATACCGGCATCGAAAACATTTACATGAACGGAACCATGATGGGTTTTTCCAAAAAGGAGATGGATGAAAAACTTCAGGATATCCTGGAATTTGCGGATATCGGGGATTTTGTTTATCAGCCGGTCAAGACCTATTCCAGCGGCATGTTCGTCCGGCTGGCATTCGCCCTGGCGATCAATGTGGAACCTGAAATTCTGATCGTTGATGAGGCGCTGTCCGTAGGCGATGTATTCTTTCAGGCAAAATGCTACCGCCGCATGGAGGATATCCGGAAGAACGGCACCACCATTTTGATGGTTACACATGATATGGGAGCAATCATTAAATACTGTGACCGTGTAGTAGTACTGAACAAAGGGAATTTCATTGCCGAGGGAGAACCGGGGAAAATGGTGGATCTTTATAAGAAGATCCTGGCAAACCAGATGGACGACCTCGGTGAGGAGCTGGAAGAGATCAGAACCGGCGTTTTAAACGATTTTTCCGGGGAACCGGCTGTTTCCGGGAAGCAACCGGAGAGTACCCGTTATCAGGGTCTTATGAAGGAGAAGCTTACGGTTAACCCCAATCGCACCGAATACGGTGACAAAAGGGCGGAAATCGTGGATTTCGGGCTTTTTGACGAGAGGGGAAATGTGACTAACCTGCTGTTAAAGGGGGAACGCTTTACCATTAAGGAACGGATCCATTTCAATACGGAGATCGAGACGCCGATTTTCACGTACACCATCAAGGATAAAAGAGGAGCCGATTTGACCGGCACCAATACCATGTACGAAGCCTCTGATGTAAAGGCTGTAAAAAAAGGCGATGAGTATGAGGTGGAATTCAACCAGAAAATGACCCTTCAGGGAGGGGAATATCTGCTGTCCATGAGCTGTACCGGTTTTGAAAACGGAGAACATGTAGTCTACCACCGCCTGTATGATATTGCAAACATTACAGTCATTTCCAATAAGAATACGGTAGGGATTTATGATATGGAATCGGAAGTAAGCCTAAAGCTTTACCGTGCAGGAGAATGAGGAGGAAGTATGCATGAAAGATATCAGTCCTGAGGTCAGGAATCTGTTGCTTAAATATAACGGGGATATGAAAAAGCTGCTTAAGGAAAATCCTAACCAGGATTACTTATATGCCTTATCGGATATCCGTGAGAACATACTGGAGTGGTACGGGTTTGATGAGGAGGCTTCATTACTGCAGGTTGGTTCCGACTACGGCGCTCTTACCGGCTTATACAGCAGAAGGGTGAGCCAGGTAACGGTCCTTGACCCGAACCGGAATAACCTGTCAGTCAACCGCCTCCGCTATCAGAAGCAGGAGAATATCCGTTATGTGACCGGGGATTTAGACTCCTTTGAAGAAGATGGGTTTGATTATGTGGTCATGGTTGGATCCCTGACGTCCCCTTATGACGGGCAGATCAAAAAAGCAAAATCCCTTTTAAAGCCGCAGGGAAAGCTTATTCTGGCTGTTTGCAACCGCCTGGGCTTAAAATATCAGGCAGGGGCTGTGCCGGACAAAGACCGGCTTTCCAGGGCAGAAGTCCGGGAGCTTCTGTGCGGCAGGGAAGGAACGGACGGACAGGCAGAATTCTATTATCCCATGCCGGACTACCGTCTGCCCATAACAATATATTCCGACGGGTACCTGCCGGGCAAGGGAGATTTGTCCCATGCCATTCTGGCCTATGATTATCCCAAATACTTAAGGTTTGATTTGGGAAAGATGTTTGATGAGGTATGCGAGGGAAAGCAGTTTGAGACATTTGCCAATTCATTTTTAGTCATATGGAGCCGCCATGAAGAAAATTAATTTTGTAAAATACAACAAAACCCGCAGGGAAGCGTTCCAGATCCGCACCAGTCTGGTGGAGGTGGATGGTTGTCCCTTTGTGGAAAAAACAGCCTTAAGGGATGAAGGCGCCGCCCATATAAAATCACTTGCGGACAAATACCGGAGCTTAAAGGAGCAAAACCAGAAGCTGAAGGTTGTAGAGGTTTCCCTAAGTCCCGATGGGCGGACCGCCCGTTTTGATTTCCTGAAAGGGGAAACCTTATCCGAGCTTCTTGGAAAGGAGATCCGTGATGGAAAGGTTTCCGTTTCCCACGTGGAAGACGGGATTTCCATGATTTTAAATGTCAGGGAAAACTACATTATTCCCTTTACCATCACCCCCGAATTTGAAGAGGTATTCGGCAGCCTTTCTGAGGCGGATGAAAGCATGAAAAAGGACTGGTCCTTTCAAACGTCCAACATCGATTGTCTTTTTGAGAACATCATGATGACCGCGGATGGCCCGTATTGTCTGGATTATGAATGGGTATTTTCCTTTCCGGTCCCCATGACATTTATTAAATTCCGGATGCTCTATTATTTTTATGAGCAGTATAAGAGTATTTTACGCTATGGTTCCATGGAAGAGTATATGGAAGAATTCGGCGTGGAGACAGAGCGCATCGGTACGTATCAGGAGATGGAGCGCCATTTCCAGGAATACGTCCACGGGGAGAACCAGCAGATCTATCTGGTCAATTATATGCATGAAACCCATGCACTGCCGGAGGATATGTACGTCCTGTCACAGATGATCGATGATACAAAAGAACATATATCTCAACTGGAGCTGGAGATAAAGGAAAAGGATGTAACCATCACAAAGCAGCAGGAAGAGAAGCGCCTGACCGATAATCATGTGAGCAACCAGGAAATGATCATTGACACGCTTCGCAGGGACTGCCAGAATATGCAGGAGATGGTCGCCGGCCTTCAGGGGCACCTGGCATTTACCTACCGCGTTGGGAGAAAGCTTGGAAGAATCTTCGATGATAAATTTCCCGAAGGGACGAGAAAACGGAAATTTTTATCTTACGCCAGGGATACAGTTCTCCATCCGGTCCGGTCCTTTCGCCTCTATACAACCGAAGAGGGGAAAAACCTGATCGAAGGGGATATGAAAATCGGAGATATATACCGTATACATGGAAAACTCCGCTTTGTAAAAGAGGGGCACCCAACCGTGTCCATCATCATTCCGGTTTACAACCAGATCCATTATACCTATGCCTGCCTTGCGTCCATTCTGGAACATACAAAGGATGTGGTCTATGAAGTCATCATAGCGGACGATGTTTCCACCGACGCCACGGCGGAACTGTCTAAATTCACCGAAAATGTAGTGATCTGCCGCAATGAGACCAACCAGGGGTTTTTAAGAAACTGCAACCAGGCGGCTAAGGCGGCCAGAGGAAAGTATATCATGTTTCTTAACAACGATACCCAGGTGATGGAAGGCTGGCTCAGCAGTCTGGTAAATTTGATCGAATCCGATCCGTCCATCGGCATGGTGGGTTCCAAACTGGTTTATCCGGATGGGCGGCTGCAGGAAGCAGGCGGGATCATCTGGAGCGATGGTTCCGGCTGGAATTACGGGCGCCTCGATGATCCGGATAAGCCGGAGTACAATTATGTGAAGGATGTGGATTATATTTCCGGTGCAGCGATCCTCCTGTCCAATGATCTGTGGAAATGGATCGGCGGATTTGATGAACGCTTTGCGCCTGCTTACTGCGAAGATTCTGATCTCGCCTTTGAGGTGCGGAAGGCGGGGCTGCGGGTCGTCTATCAGCCGCTTTCGAGGGTCATTCATTTTGAAGGCGTATCAAACGGTACGGATGTCAATGGCTCAGGCCTTAAGCGGTATCAGGTGGAAAATGGACGGAAGCTGAAAGAAAAATGGGCGGCCGAGTTTCGGAAGCAGTGTGAAAACGACGGAAATCCCGACCCCTTCAGGGCCAGAGAGAGAAGCCAGGGCAAGGATATCATTCTGGTGGTTGACCACTATGTGCCGACCTATGACCGGGATGCCGGTTCCAAGACCACCTTTCAGTATTTGAAGATGTTCCTGGAAAAGGGGTATGTGGTGAAATTCCTGGGCGATAACTTCCTTCATGAGGAACCTTATTCCACTGTTTTGCAGCAGATGGGAATCGAGATTCTTTACGGCAAGGATCATCAGGCCGGGATCTGGGACTGGTTAAAGAAACATGGAGATGACATAAAGGTGGCATATTTAAACCGCCCCCATATTGCTACAAAGTATGCTGATTTTATCAAAAACCACACAAAAATGAAAATCATTTATTACGGTCACGACCTGCACTTCTTGCGGGAAGGCAGAGAGTATGAACTGACCGGAGATCCGGAAAAGAGGAGGTCCTCTGAATACTGGAAGTCCGTGGAGCTGCGTATTATGAGAAAGGCGGCGGTTTCCTATTATCCCTCCTATGTGGAGCGGGAGGCCATCCATCAGATCGAGCCATCCATAAATGTGAAGGCCATTGTGGCCTATGTATTTGAGAAGTTCCTAAATCACATACCGGCTGACTTTGAAAAGAGGGAAGGTCTGCTGTTTGTAGGAGGCTTTGCCCATCCGCCGAATGCAGATGCGGTTTTATGGTTTGCCGGAGAAATATTCCCCCTTATCCGGGAACGGCTCAAGGTGAATTTCTATATCGTCGGCTCCAAGGTGACGGATGAGATTAAAGCTCTGGAACAGCCGGATAACGGGATCATTGTTAAGGGCTTTGTTACGGAAGAAGAATTGTCAAGGCTTTATGCCGGCTGCAGGATCGTGGTGGTGCCGCTGCGCTACGGCGCCGGAGTGAAAGGAAAAGTCATTGAAGCCTTGTATCATGGTGCTCCTGTGGTTACCACGTCTATAGGCGCGGAAGGAATTCCGGAGTCAGAGACGGTTATGGCGGTAAGAGATGAACCGGAGGCTTTTGCCGGGGAGGTCTTATCCCTTTACCAGGATGCAGACCGGTGCAGGCAGATGTGCCGGGATACCCAGGATTATATCCGCAGATATCACAGCATAGACGCAGCCTGGAACGTGATCGGAGAAGATTTTTAAAGGAACTGTCTGGAAGGCGGCCGCGCCCTGGTTTCCCCGGGTGCGGTACCGTCCAGTCAGGGAGAATTACATGGAAGAAAAAAAGAAGGAACGGTTTTTGTTCTGGGATATTTTAAAAGGAATCGGCATTGTATCCATTGTTTTCGGACATTCCCAAAACCTTGGGATTGCCATTCGCACCGTATATTACTATCATCTGGCTATATTCTTTTTCATATCAGGATATCTTTATAATGAAGAGCGCTATGGCGATAAACCCTTTGAATTTTTTGCACGCAGGCTGAAGAATATGTGGGTTTCTTATATCAGCTATGGCGGCCTGTTTGTTTTATTACATAACCTGCTTTCTGAATATCTTCTTTTTCCGTCAGATGATTACAACAAAAAAGAACTTTTGTACGCCATGATGAACACCCTGTTCCTTCGCTGCGCCGAAGGGC
The DNA here is from genome assembly GCF_900155545.1 of Clostridium sp. Marseille-P2415. Lineage (GTDB taxonomy): Bacteria > Bacillota > Clostridia > Lachnospirales > Lachnospiraceae > Lacrimispora. The sequence goes on along the minus strand of NZ_LT732526.1, from coordinate 2,942,314 downwards.
CTGCAGGCGCGTTATGGTTTGTTCCTGTCATGCTGGGAGCCGGTACGGTCTTTTCGGTCATCATCTGGTTTTGCCGTAACTACCTTCCCGCTTCTGTTCGTTCGTGGGCGGCAGCAGCTTTCTGTATTGTGACCGGCCTATTTGGCATAGCCTTAAACCGGAAAGGATTATTCTTAAACTACCACATGCAGACAGCCATACTGGTGATTCCGGTTTACTATGGAGGATATCTGCTGCGGAAAAGGAAGATCTCCGTTGAGAAATACACGACCTGGTATGGTGCAGCCGCCTGTGCAGGGCTTTTCTGGTATTTTCTGGCGTTTACCAAAGAGAGTGTAGAGTTATCCGTCAATGAAATACCGGGAGGAATCAATTTCTATGTAATATCCGCAGCCGGGATCTATCTCTGCTGCTTTGCGGCCAAATGCCTTCAGAAAATTCCAAAGGCAGGCCGGGCAGCGGCTCTGCTTGGAAGATATTCCTTTGACATTATGGCTCTTCATTTTCTGGTGTTTAAGACCATTGACTGGATCCATGCACGGCTCATATCCGAGCTCATAGAAAACCAGGGCGGATTTCCCTATTCCTATCCGGAACTCCATTTCCTGTACCTGGTTTTAGGAGTGCTCTTACCTGTACTGGCTGCAATGGGAATAAGGAAAGCGGTCCATGGGCTGGGGCATGTGGTCCGGACATGGGCCGGAAGTCAGGAAACATGACCTTCCGCCTTTCCAACTTTATGCCAAATATAGTGGATTGTTCCAAAGGATATATGATATAATAAGAACGTTTCAACCATTTAACCGATGAAGATGATATCAGGAGGATACCGATATGCAGGCAGTTTTGCTGGCAGGAGGTCTTGGCACACGGCTCCGTTCCGTGGTAAGCGACAGGCCTAAGCCAATGGCGCTGATTGAAGAGAAACCTTTTATGGAATATGTAGTAATGGAGTTAAGGAAACATGGAGTGACTGAAATTATTTTTGCTGTTGGATATAAGGGCTCCATGGTAGAAGAATATTTTAAAAACGGATCAGAGTGGGGAATCCGGGTTTCCTATGCCTATGAGGAGGAACTCCTGGGAACCGCAGGAGCCATTAAGAATGCAGGACAAAAGGTGACCGAAGACCGGTTCCTGGTCTTAAACGCGGATACCTTTTACCAGATTGATTATACCAGGCTGATGACCTTAAGCGAAGAGCGCGGCCTTGACATGGCTCTGGTGCTGCGGGAGGTGCCGGATGTGTCCCGTTACGGACAGGCTGTTTTAGAAGACGGCTGGCTGACGGCATTTGATGAAAAGACAGAAGAAAAGCGCCGGGGAACCATTAACGGAGGCGTTTATCTGATGAACCGCTCCCTGCTCGATGCCATACCAAAAGGTAAGGTGTCCTTAGAGCACGACATGATTCCGAAATGGCTGTCCGGGGGAAAGAAGCTTGGCGGTTTTGTCAATGACGGATATTTTATTGATATCGGAATCCCGGAGGACTATTACCGGTTTATGGATGATGTGAAGAAAGGAACGGTGATCATATGATAATCAGAGGACGTGCACCCCTGCGGGTGAGCTTTGGCGGAGGCGGTACGGATGTGGCTCCATTCTGTGACGAGCAGGGAGGAGCGATCATCGGAAGCACCATCAATAAATACGCATACTGCTCCATCGTTCCCAGGGAAGATGATCAGATCATCGTTCATTCCCTGGACTTTGATATGACAGTCAAGTATAATACCAAAGAAAATTATGTATATGACGGACGCCTTGATCTGGTAACGGCTGCATTAAAAGCCATGGACATCAAACAGGGTTGTGAAGTGTATTTGCAGTGCGATGCGCCGCCGGGATCGGGTCTTGGGACATCCTCCACCGTCATGGTGGCCTTGCTCACCGCCATGGCCAAATGGAAAGGCGTGGAGATGGACTGCTACGCCATGGCGGATCTGGCTTATAAAGTAGAGCGGGAGGATTTGAAAATCGACGGCGGATATCAGGACCAGTATGCCGCCACCTTCGGAGGCTTTAACTTCATTGAATTCCACGGACGCAACAATGTGGTGGTCAATCCTCTCCGGATCAAGAAGGAAATCATCCACGAGCTGCAGTACAACCTGCTGCTCTGCTATACGGGCAACGTCCACGTATCCGCCAATATCATCAAGGATCAGGTAAAGAATTATGAAAAGAAGGATCCGTTTGATGCCATGTGCGAGGTAAAGGCTCTGGCTTATGCCATGAAGGATGAATTGTTAAAGGGGAATTTATACAGCTTTGGAAAGCTTTTGGATTACGGATGGAAGAGCAAAAAACGTATGAGCAGCAAGATATCCACGCCTCAGATAGAAGAGCTTTACGAAGAGGCCTTAAAAGCAGGAGCCTTAGGCGGAAAGCTTTTAGGAGCCGGCGGAGGCGGGTTTCTCCTGGTATACTGCCCTTATAACGTGCGCCATAAGGTGGCGGCCCGAATGGAAGAAGCCGGGGGACAGCTTACGGACTGGAACTTCGAGCTGCGTGGAGCCCAGGCGTGGATCACCGATGAAAACCGCTGGGATTATAATAATATCCGGGTTGCCATTCCAGGCGGCGAATATCATTTTGAACTGTAAACGAGAGAGAAAGGCACCAGGAGAATCGAAAAACAGATGGAGAAAATTGTATTTTTAGACCGGGACGGTACCATTAACGAAGAAGTGGAATACTTGCACAAACCGTCGGATCTGGTCATCCTGACCGGGGTGCCGGATGCCTTAAGGCGGCTGAAAGAGCACGGATTCAAGCTTGTGGTGGTCACCAACCAGGCGGGGGTGGCAAGAGGGTATTATGGCGAAGAGGATGTGGTATCCCTGCACGAATATTTAAACAGCCTCCTTTTAAAAGAGGGAGCCGGGATCGACCACTTTTTTTACTGTCCCCACCATCCGGTCCATGGAATCGGAAAATACCGCCGGGAATGCCATTGCCGGAAGCCGGAGACCGGCATGTTTGAGATGGCGGAAGAATATTTCCAAGTGGACAAGGACCACTCTTATATGATCGGGGATAAGCTTCTGGATACGGAAGCCGGAAGGAGATATGGAGTGAGTACGGTGCTGGTAGGAACCGGATATGGCCGGGAATTGTATGAAAGCATGGCCGGGGAACAGAAGAAGGAATCTTTTGATGCCTATGCCGCAACCATGAAAGAGGCTGTGGACTGGATACTGAACAGAGAAGGAGTGTAAAATACATGGAGCCAATGAAATATTTAGAAGAACTGATGGAGCGTTACCCGGTGCTTGAGAGAGTGAAGCCTCAGATCAGGGAAGCTTATGAAATTCTGGCAGCCTGCTATGAAAGCGGCGGAAAGCTGTTGATCGCCGGAAACGGCGGAAGCTGTGCCGACGCAGAGCACATTGTGGGGGAATTGATGAAGGGGTTTGTGAAGCGCCGTGCCGTATCTGCGGATTTTGCAAAGAGGCTTATGGAAGCGGATCCGGAGCGCGGAAAAGAACTTGCTGAGAAACTGCAGGGTGGCCTTCCGGCCATTGCCTTGACCGGCCATCCCGGCCTTTCGACCGCATATTTAAACGATGTGGACGGTGAGATGATTTATGCCCAGCAGACCTATGGCTATGGAAGAAAGGGCGATGTATTTCTGGGAATCTCCACTTCCGGCAATTCGAAGAATATCATGTATGCCCTTACGGCAGCAAAAGCGATCGGAATGAAGACCATTGGCCTTACCGGAAAAGACGGGGGGCTTTTAAAAAGGGCGGCAGATGTTGCCATTGTGGTCCCGGAGACGGAGACATTTAAAATACAGGAACTCCATCTTCCGGTTTATCATGCGCTCTGCCTGATGTTAGAAGAACGGTTTTTTTAAGAAAGGGAGTAAGGGGAAAGAAATTTCCCCCATTCCTGAGCAAATGACGTTTAAAACGCGTAACAGGAGGAAAAGATGGAAGACAGACAATGGATCGGAAAAGAAGCCGCATGGAAAGACGAAATCATCGCAGCCGCACTTTTGCTGGCCTTTGCTTTTTTCATAAACAGGGGGATTGAGATAAAAGGACTTTATATGGATGACCTCTACCTTTGGTCCTGCTACGGAGAGCAGTCGTTCCGTGAATTTGTATTTCCATTGGGAGGTACCAGGTTCCGTTTTGTGTATTATCTGGCAGCCTGGCTGGAGCTTATGATCACAGGCAGCCATATCGGCTGGTTTGTACCGTTTAACATTTTATTAAACACCTGCATTGCCTATACGGTATACCGGTTCGGAAAACGTTTGTCAGGCAGGTGGCTGATCGGATTTCCCTGCGGGATCCTGTATCTGCTCTCCAGAATGTCCTACTATCAGATCAGCCAGGTATACGGTCTGATGGAAAGCATGGCGCTGTGGGCAGCGATCGGCATTTTTTATTGCCTGTACCGCTATGTGTCTGAGGAAGAAGAAAGTAAGGGACTTGCATCCGCGGCAGTGGCTCTGTATTTTTCCGTGTGCTTTATCCATGAACGTTACATGGTTCTGCTTCCGCTGTTTTATGCAGCTTTTCTTATGAGAAAGGAAAGGCGTCCGAAACACTGGCTTGGTGTTACGGCCGTATTTCTGGCAGTTCAGGCAATCCGCTTTTTTACGATTGGAAACCTCTCTCCGGCAGGAACCGGCGGAACGACGGTGGCGGATACCTTCCGGCTTTCAGATGCATTCCGGTATGCCATCAGCCAGGTGTTCTACCTGTTCGGAATCAACGCAGGACCGGATCACTTAAACGGTTTAAGCTGGGGGAAATCACCGGCCTGGCTTCATGTTCTGGTAGTTTTTGCGGATCTGTTCCTTTTCAGTATGATCGTAATGTTTCTGATAACAGTCATCAGAGAACGGGAATACTTAAAAGTACGCCTTCGTGTAATAATCCTGTTTCTCCTGTTCATCGCCTTGTGCATCGGCTCCTCCAGCGTTACGATCCGGGTGGAAACCAGATGGATTTATGTATCCATGACGGCTGCATGGCTTTTTGCTGCCTACATGTGCGGTGTTGTGGTGCCGAAAAAGGAGACAGGAGTGAAGCTTGCCAAACCGCTTTTTTACTGTGGCCTGTTCTTTTTTTACGGTCTTTTCATGCTGCCTGTGGAAAGTTTTTACCGCGGGAAATATGAGAACCTGTATTACTGGTCCGACCAGCAGCGGTATAACTCGCTTGCAGAGGTGACTTACGAAAAATATAAGAATGATATATTTGGGAAAAAGATCTTTATTATGGGTGATTCTTATGAGATGAGCGATTTTACCGCCCATACTTTTTTTAAGACCTTTGACAGGCAGCGGAAAGCAGAAGGGACGGAGGTGTACTTCATTAAATCCATTCACGACATCGGCCTGGTAACTCCCAATATGCTGATCCTTCGGGAAGATCCGGCCCACAATGCATTTCAGGATGTCACAGATTTTGTCCGGACCATGAAATTAGAGCCGGTATATGGATATTATGAGGACGGCTGGCTGGATGAAAGTGCCAAAGTCCGGATAATGGCAGGGAAAGAAGGAAAAATTCTTTTAAAGTTCTACTATCCGGGAAAGATTACCGGCTTGGAACACATTACCGTGACCATTGATGGGAAAGAAGAAAATGTAATTCCCATCAATTCCAGTACGGTAACCGCTGAAATTGACGGGTCGCCGTATCAGGTCACAGAGCTGGGTTTTGAAAGCAACTTTTATTATGAAGATGCGACGGAACAAAGAGGAGAGAAGCACCTCTCTGTGGTCGCTGAAATGACCGCAGATTAAGGGATATAAGGTGAATGCATGAAGCGTAAGTATTTTTATTATTTGTTACCTCTTTTGGGGACGGTTTTCGGCCTCTGGTATATCTTTGCTGCTACCTGTGACGGGATATATTCGGATTATGTCCGCCTTGTTAACAGCTATCTGCCGGATGTATGGAATCCGGCCAGGTTTTTTGTTCCGGATATCCTTACCAGAATTCCGGTCAATTACCTGGGCAGGATCATCAATGTATCCCTTTTTGGGTATAATATCATGTTCGACCGGGTTCTGGGCGTTCTGGCCCTGGGACTTTCCGGTGCGGTACTGGGAGGATACTGTTACCGCCGGCGGATTTCCACCGGCTGGTTTGCTCTTATCCTGGTCGTGCTGTTCAGCCTCAATAAATGGGAAATGCTGACCAATGGAAGCGGCTGGGCCCATTTTTTATCCTTTGCATGTTTCTATTACCATTATGAGGTTCTGGACCGGGTTTGGAGCGGCCAGGAAAAAAGGCATGACCGCATAAAGCTCATGCTCCTTCCTTTTATCACGACACTGTTCATAGCAGGGCCATATTGCGCGATCTATTCGGTGACAGTGATTCTAGCCTGCGGCCTTTGCTTTTTGTTGAAGAGGCATGACAAAAAATCCGGTTACGGCCTTTATGGACTCTGCGCTCTGGTACCGCTCCTTCTTTATCTGTGGAGCAATTCCTATGCGGTGGAAGATCATGCCGCACCGGCGGAAGTATCCCTTTTCACCCAGTTAAAGGATACGCCCGGTTTTTTTGCGCGTTTTTTTGTAAAATCCTTCTCTTCCATGGTCATAGGCGGGGAACGGGCCGAAGAAATCTTTCACAGCAACGCACCGTTTCTGATCCTGGGCTTTCTGGTCATAGCGTTATACCTGCTTGCCCTGTGGTTTCACTGGCGTTACCGGCTGTATGAGGAAACAATCCTGCCTCTCATTCTTATCGTATCCGGTGGGCTGAATCATGTGCTCATTATGCTGTCCAGATGGATATTCCTACAGGAAAATTACGGTCTCAGTTCCAGGTATGCACTTCAGTTTCAGACCGGTATCCTGGGGATTCTGCTGACTTTTGCTTTATTATTAAAAAGGCAAAGAGAAAAAAACAGGTGTCTGGTGCGGATTGCGGCCGGGACAGCCTGTGTTTTGTTTCTCGTTGGAAACTGTTACACCACTTATATTGAAGTAAAAAAGATTCCCAACCGCAGAGATCTTTATGAAAAAAGGGCAGAATTGGCTCTGAATTTTGAGCAGTGTACGGACGAGGAACTGCGGGCAGGCTTTGAATACCGGCCCGGCAGGTCGGACAGCGGTGCTAAGGTACGGAGCGCCTTGGCCATTTTAAAAGAGAATGGATACAGCGTTTTCCGGAATGATTTTATGCGGGAAAAAAGATAGTTGGGGGTTTTTATGAATCGGTCACAAAAACATCGGTATGGGGTGCTGCTGTTCATGCTGCTCTCAGCAGCAGCGATCCTGTATTCTCTGGAGCAGATTCTTAATCAGGAAGCTTTTCAGTGGATCATGAATCAGAACGAATATAAAACCATGCTGGCAGAGACGGCGGAGCTGTTTGCTGCCTTCTGCTTATCCGGATTTTTGATTCCGGGGAACCGGCAGAAGCTTATGGCAGCAGTTCTGATCCTGTCCGTCTTTTTGTGGGCTCATACGACTTTTGTACCTGTGCTTGCTTCCGGCCTTTATCTGGCCTATATTCTGTTTTTGGGACGCTTCCTGAGGGTTTCTGTGTGGAGGCTTCCGGGAAAAGACGGTATGGCATCGGACTTCCTCACCGGCGGGGCCTTTCTCATGATTATTTTTTGTCTGATGTCCGCTGTGGGCATTGGATCCGTTCCCTGTTTAAATATTTTTGTTTTTATCAGTGCCGGAGCGCTGGTGTTCCTGGGAAGATCCTGTCTGAAAACAGACTGGGATAAGGAAAAAGCTGCTCCATATAACTGGAAGGAAATATTCTTTCTTGCATTTCTTATGACCATGCTGTGCATTCAGGCCGGAAGGATTAACATTGCAGTGGATTATGACAGTCTGTGGTATGGAGTCAGATCCCGCTATATTCTGGATAATGGCCACGGAATCTATGAGAATATGGGGACCATCGGAATCGTTTATACCTATTCCAAAGGCTTTGAGGTTTTGACGCTTCCCCTGTCTCAGCTTCCTTCCTATAGCTTTATCACCTCCGTTAACCTGTGGCTGGCAGGAGGAGTCCTTTATCTGGGATACAAGATCGGCCGGTTTTATATGAAACGGGAACAGGCGGTCTTTTTGGCGGCCATGCTCTCGGCGAATCCTGGGATTATGAATATGGCGGTTACTGCAAAAAGCGATATGATCACGCTGTTATTTCAGGAGATCATGGTATATTACCTGCTTTGCTACAGAAAGGCAGGGAGGCAGTCCTGGCGTTATCTGGGGTATGCAGTTTCCGCCTTTTTCATCAGCCTTACCTTAAAGCCGACGGCCCTGGTTTTTTCCACCGCTGTTTTTGGCATGGCCGTCTTATACCTGCTCGGAAAGCTTTATTTCCCGAAATTCTGGGCAGAAGGGCAAAACAGCGGAGTTTTGGCAGTTATGGCGGGGGCTGCTCTGGCCTTGGCAGGAATCTGGGCAAGAACACTGATCATAACGGGGCTTCCCCTTACATCGGTATTTTCCTCTCTGCTGACAAGGCTGGGATTTCATATGAAATATCCCTTTGTGGCCAATTCCATACCCAATTGCAGCTCAGGAAGCTCCCTAAAAGAACAGGCATGGCAGTTCGCAAACAGGCTTTATGGATTTTTCTTCTGCCCGGTTGGTGCAGACATGGATCATGTCATACTTGCCTGGGGAGGATTTATGCTGTTCTTTCTTCTCCTTTTGTGGATTGTAAGCCATTTTTGCGGCAAAAATGTGGACAGAGGGGAAAAGCATGAGCTCTCCGTGCTTTTAGGGCTCATCTATGTACCGTTTTTAATCGTAAATCTCATAAGTCTGGCTATGCTGACCCAGGTAGACGGGAATTATTTTATGCTTCTCTATGTGCTTACAACGGTCTATGTATTAAAGGCCGCGGCAGAAGCCGGAGAGAGGGCCGTATGGCGGGGAGCAGTAGGAGCCGGGGTCTGGGTGCTTCTTTTCTCTGTATTTTTCACGGCCATGGTAAATTGGAACTGGAGCCTTGGCTTTACCCCTGTATCATTCCGGCACAGGGGATATTATAACCATCAGGATGCAGCCAGACAGGACATGATTTCAAAGGGAAACGAAAAGATATGGAATCTTCTTGCCGCCGACCCGGAAACAAGGCTCATTGCCATCGGAGAACACCCGGGTGTACTGGCGTTCCCATGCAGTGTCCAGTCCTACGATGATATTACAGGGGTCTGGGGAAATGTGGCTCTGGTCAAGAAAATGGATTATTTCGTAGAATTCATGAATTATGCAAAAACCGATTATGTTTATGTACAGGCAGGCTATAGCGGAGAAAAGAACCGGTCTTATACCCTGATAAAAGATTTGATCGAATGGGGGAAGCTGGTCCCGGTCTGCTTTGAGGACGGAAATCTCCTGGCTGCAGTAGAAATAAACGGGGAGTACAGTGAAATGTCGGCCAGGGCATTGACAGAATTTGAACGATGTTATATAAAAAAGGAAGCAAATGAAAAGCAATAGCTTGAGGAGCATAAATTATGAGAAAAACACTATCGGTCGTTGTATCGTGCTACAACGAAGAGCTGGCTTTGGACCAGTTCTATCAGGAAACGGCCATTATTTTAAATAAGCTGCACTGGAATTATGAACTTATTTTTGTAAATGACGGAAGCCAGGATGGAACCATGAAGATCCTCACCCGTTTATCTGAAATGGATAAACAGGTAAAGGTCATCAGCTTTTCCAGGAATTTCGGCCATGAAGCCGCTATGATCGCAGGGCTTGATTACAGCAGCGGGGATGGAATCGTCTGCATGGATGCGGACCTTCAGCACCCACCGGAATATTTGCCAGAGATCATTAAGAAATTAGAGGATGGTAATGACGTCATAAATATGGTCCGCACCAAAAATGAGTCCGCAGGCTGGTTTAAAAATTTTGCCTCCTCTGCCTTTTATCATTTGATCAATGCACTTGCCGACGTGAAATTTGAGCCAAATGCTTCCGATTTTTTTGCTGTATCAAAGCGGGCATCAATCGTGCTTAAGGATAATTACAGGGAAAAGGTACGTTTCCTGCGCGGATATGTGCAAAATATCGGCTTTAACCGGACCACCATTGAATATGAGGCCAGAGTCAGGGTAGCAGGTGAAAGCAAATACAGCATTAAAAAGCTGGTGGCCTTTTCCCTAAATACTATCATGTGCTTTTCCAACCTCCCCTTAAAGCTTGGAATTTATGCCGGCTGCGGAGCCGGTCTTTTGGGAGTGCTGATGATGATCTATACCATATGGAGTTGGGCAAGAGTCGGGACGCCAAACGGATATGCCACCACCATTGTACTGATCTGTTTCATGTTTGCGGTTTTGTTCCTGATCGTGGGTATAATCGGCAATTACATTGCCATCCTGTTTGCAGAGCTAAAGGACAGGCCCATTTATATTGTGGGAGAAACGAAAAATTTTCCGGAATAAAAGAATGTATGGATGCAAAAAACCACCTTGGCTTTTCATTTTACATTTGAACAAAGCCTTAGGTGGTTTTTTCCATTTACTTATTACTTATTTGTGAATTCCAATTCCAGGGCCGATTTCTTTCGTCGGGTTGGTACCGGAATCAGTCGACGCAGTATCCGTTTGTGCAGTCTGACTTTCCGCCGTGTTCTGTCCATCCGTCTGTTCGGCTGTTGTTTCCGGAGTCAAAGTGCAGACGCCGTTTGCATCGGCGGTGTAGGAAACGCCTTCCAGGACAAACGTAGCAGATTCTGCCATTTTCCCGTCAGCCGGATTTAAATAATACTGTTGGCCGTTGACCTGCGTCATGCCGGTTGTCATGGCGCCGCTTCCGCCGAAGTAATACCAATTTCCATCGATCTGTCTCCAGCCAACGGTCATCTTACCGGAAGAAGTGCTTAAATAATACTTTGCTCCCCGGTCCTCCAGCCATCCGGACTGCATTTTTCCGTCCGTTCCAATGTAATACCAGTTCCCATCCGGGCTGACCCAGCCTGTCGACATGGCTCCATTGGGGTTAAAGAAATACCAATCGTTGTTAAGCTGCTTCCATCCGGTAGAAACTGCACCGCTTTCAGCCATATAATATTTGGAAGAACCATCGGTGTGCCATCCCGTTACCATAGAACCGTCGTTATTCAGATAATACCGTGTACCGTTGTTATCGAGCCATCCGGTAGCCATAACTCCGCTTTCCTGCAGGAAGTACCACTTGCCGTTTAAGTCCTTCCATCCGGTTGCCATCTGGCCGGAAGAAGGCTCCAGGTAGTAATACTGGTCGTTTAATTCCTGCCAGCCTGTTGCCATGGAACCATCGGAATTTAAATAATAACGTGCTCCGCTGTCAGAGAGCCAGCCGGTATTCATGGAGCCGCCGGCGTTAAAGAAGTACCATTTGTCAGAAAGCAGCTTCCAGCCGGTGTTCATCCGCCCCGTGGTTTCATCAAGATAATAGTGCCGCCCGTCCTTATCAAACCATCCGGTGGCAGGCTGCCCCTCTCCGTTCATATAGAACCATCCGGTACCATCGTTGATCCAGGTATCCTTCTGCATAGAATAATTTTGATAGTAATAAGTCCTTCCTCCAATGGTTCTCCAAATATTTCCCGGAAGCTTTGGAGTCAGATCCTTATAGAGAAAATCAATATCAACGTTTCCGCTTATGCCATCGATGGAGCCGGAGCTGGTGACCTGCCACATAATCGGGTTGGAATAACTGTGCTTTGCCTCATACCGGGCAACCCACACATCATATTTCATGTTGGATAAATCGATTTTGTTCGATAACCAGTAATCATTGGCGTAAACGATCGGGTAATATCCGGCATCCGCGATGCGCTCACAGAATGCATTGATAACCTTGCTTACTTCTGCGGGCGGGAGCGTTCCAAGGGTGGCACTGTCCTCTGCGTCAAAAGCAATGGGAAATGAGACCGGATAATCCTTTACCAGACTCAGGACAAAATCCGCTTCTTCCCTTGCCATTTCAGGAGTGGTGGCCAGTGAATAGATATAAGCCCCAACCTTGAGTCCGGCTTCTGATGCACTCTGAACATTGGTATGGAAATATGGATCCACCACGCCCTTAGACCTGGTACCCAACATGACGAAACTGACATCATCCGCAGCCACCGCCGTCCAGTCTACATTGCCCTGCCATCTGGAAACGTCGATTCCTCTGGCAATAACCTGTTGAATCACCGTACCATCTGCCAGCTGATAATGCCCATTTACCTTTTCATAACCCGCTGCCCAGGAATTCATGGCCGGGTAAAAACCGGCGCTCATTCCCATAAAAGCACATAATGCTGCTGCGGCAAAACGCCGGCTTCCTTTTTTGTGTCTCAATGCTTTAGCCTCCTTATCATTCAGGTATTTTTGAATACTGTGCGGAAAACGCTAACATGTTCATTTGGCTCGTTGCCCGCGTAAATAAAAGCGGGTATCCGCGCCGAGGTGCAGATACCCACACAGATACGAAGTATGAGGATATCAGCCAGGTCCGGAAGTAAGTCCCGGTGATAACTGATAAACTCCGTTGCTTGAAGAACTTCCTGAACCGCCCGGTGTGTCGTTTGCAGTGCTGCCCGGGGCTCCGCTTAACGTATTGCCGTCGGAGGAAGATCCGCCTGGTCCGCTGGAATCCGATCCAGTTGTGGTGGTTCCGCCCGGCGCGTTGACCGTACCGGTGGCAGTGCCTCCGGGAGTGGTTCCATTGTTTGTTCCGGAAGGTGAATTGGAAGCGCTCTCCTGATAAGCTCCGCTGGAACCAAAGGTATAGCTTTTTCCATCAATGGTAAGGGTCGTATTGGCCGCCATCTTACCGGTGGAAGGATCAAGATAGTAATAAACTCCGGAAAGCTGTACCCAGCCCGTCTGCATATGTCCGGAATCGTTGAAGTAATAATAAGAACCGTCGATCTGTTTCCAGCCATGAGCCATCTTTCCGCTGCTGGTATCCATGTAATACTTATTCGCCCCGTCGCTGAGCCAGCCGGTCATCATCCTGCCTAACACAGATTTTGAATCAGCATTCAAATAATAGTAGGCATTATCAACCTGTTTCCAACCGGTGACCATTTTACCGTCAGAGCCAAAATAAAACCAATCGCTTCCAATCTGCCCCCAGCCAATGATACATTTTCCGTTTTCCTTAAAATAATACCAGCCGCCATCCATCTCGCGCCAACCTGTGGACATGGAACCGTCGCCCTTCATATAATAATAGTCGTTCCCGATTTTCAGCCAGCCCTTTACGAGAACACCGGTGTTATCCATGAGGTAATAATACTTTCCTCCATCCTGGATCCACTTGGTAGCCATGGCTCCGTTGGAATGGAAATAATACCAGTTCCCGTTGATCTGTTTCCAGCCGGTTGCCATATGACCGGTGGAGAGATCAAGAAAATAAAAAGTTCCGTCTGAGGTCTTTACCCAGCCCTTATGTACCGAGCCGTCCTGGTCAACATACTTCCATTGGGAACCATCCGCAACCCATCCTGTCGCTCCCCAGGCCGTACCAGCCGGTATCAGAGCAGCGGTTCCTATAAGCCCCGCCATTAACAGTGCGGTCGCTTTCTTTCTATATCGCATGCCGTTCTCCTCCTCCTGTTCTAGCCTTTCCCTTTTTCACACATAAAGCCATTATAGCATAGTACCCATAAGAATGCATAAAATTTTTATTACGATTTAAAGACAAATTTCCAAAATTATCTTATATTCGCGATTTTACAGCATTTTTTGTAGTAGTTCTTCGCATAGCGATACATGATAATCGTGTATTCGCCAAATTCATCACCCAGTGATGCCTTGTATATTGCCCAGAGGCTCCACAGGAAACCGCCCAGAGCCATATAAGCATAAATTGTAAACCTCTCTTCCCCGGTAGGTTCCCGCTCTAAGTAAACTTCGATCAGGTGATCGGTTTCTTCCTTGCTGTAATAAGAGTAAATTGCACACATGGCAATATCAGCCAACGGGTCGCACATTCCGGCATACTCCCAGTCAATTAAGCGCACATCGCCGTTCGGCAGCATCAGGAAATTGTCCACGACCGTATCCAGATGAGAAAGAACCTTCTCATGTCCAAAGCTTTCCAGTTTATTAAGAAGTTCTGTCATATGACCGCGGACCTGGCTGTAATCTTCAAATAAAATATCACCATGAGACTTGCAGAGCTTTTCATAAAAGTCAATGCGTTCCTTAAAATCAAAGGTATGTCCGACCTTAAGACCGGATTTATGAAATCTGCGGACCACTGCCATACACTTCTCCATTTCCTCCTGGCTGCGTGGATCGGCATTGTGGGCGCCTTCGTAAAATTCTGCGATTTTATATCCGGTTTCTCCGTTAAAATAAATCACCTTCTCCGAGATATCAAACCCGGTCAAAGCATCATAAACTGCCTTTTCCTGCTTCCTGTTGATCAAAGCTTCTGTTCCGGGTCCCGGGATGCGGCAGATGTAATGGCGGTCCTTAACTTTAAACAGGAAGGATTTATTCGTCATGCCCGCCTTTAAACAGCGTATTTCCGTAATTTCAGATTCCTTTACGTGAAAAACCTTAGAAACCAGTTCCATTGCTTCATTATCAGAATGATGCTGATATTTAATATCAAAGCGGCGCAGCTCTTCCAGATTTTCAAATTCATATACTTCGTCTGCCGGTCTGCGGTTGATGAACATATCGATCTCCCGGCCGGCTTCCGGTACATCCGGAAGTCTCCCCGCAGCCTCCCCGGACAACATATCCATATAAACGTTTTCCCAATAGAACTGTTCTGTTCCCGGAAGCTTATAATAGCCTTCCAATACGGTCAGAAACTGCTCAGAAAAGGATTTTGAAAAAAATGCCGGTCCGTACATGACCCATTTGTCCCGGCCGCCTACGGATACATTCAGAATCCGGCCCTTTTTATTATAGTCCAGGCACCATTCCGAGGTTTCCCCTTCCATATAAGATGAGGAATACCAGGCGCCGCCTTCATAAGCGTGGTACATGTTATGTCTCATCCAGTTATCAGAAGAGAGGACATACATGTTCTTCCCGCGTAGAACCTCCCTGGCATGGTAAATGGTGGTCAGAGTATTTTTATGGGAATACTCCGGATTATATAGAAGCTTAACCTGATATTTATCCATAAGATATTCGAATTTTTCTTTTAAATAACCGACTACGATTGTGATATCAGTAATCCCGGCCTCATGCAGCTGCCGGATCTGTCGTTCAATCATGCGTTCTCCAAATACCTCCAAAAGTCCCTTGGGAGTTTCAAAGGTCAGGGGAACGAAGCGGGAACCGAAGCCTGCCGCGATGATCAAAGCACCGTCAACCTTATTTTGACTTAAAAGCATCCTCCCTGCTGGGAGCAGTTCATAGGAACAGTTGACCTTTCCTGTAGTTATCAGTTCTTTTTCCATGCATTCTTTTACCAGGTTATTGGCAGTTCCAAGAGAAACATTCAGCTCCTGGGACAACTCTCTCTGGGTGACAGCCGGATTCTCAAGGATAGAGCGGCAGATAATGACATTGCGGTCCATAGCGGTGTAACCTCCATATATTCAATGAAATAATGTTCAAAAGTAAAAAAATAAATCAACAATATGAACATTATAACATTGAAATGGTAAAAAGCAATACGGTATTTCCATATTTTATATAGAAGAAAAGGGTACTTTAAGGTTGAAAATCAATCTTATGTATGGATAAAAATACAATATTTGAGGAAAAAACCTATTCCGTAAAGATTATGTAAGAAAATGAACAGAGAAATGTTATAGCATTTTCCTAAAATTTGTATTATACTGTTCCATGTGATGGAGGAATTGATAGCTTCTGCCGGAAATGTAAATATTTTTTGCTTTTTGAAAAATATGCAAAAAAAGTAAAAAAAGTATTGATAATTTCCATTATAGGAAGTATAATTACCTCGTAATGCAATTAGGAATTTCAGAAAGTATTTCAAAAAGAAAAAGGAGAGTGCATTAATTATGAGAAAGCAGACCAAATTAGTTGCTGTATTATCCACAGCAGCACTGCTTGCAGTAGGCGCTTCCATGACCTCTTTCGCAGCAACAGGCTGGCAGGAAGAAAATGGTACATGGGTGTACTACGATAAGAGCGGCGACTTAGAAACCGAAAAGTGGGAGAAATCCGGTGACAACTGGTTCTACCTGAACGAAGACGGTGAGATGGCTACCGATGCTATCGTTGAATACAACGACAACTACTACTATGTAGACGAGAACGGCGCTATGGTAGCTAATAAGTGGGTTTCCGTTGAAAATGACGAATATGGTGATGGTGATGAGGACGAGGAACCGGTAAATCACTGGTATTACTTCGGATCCAATGGTAAGGCTTATAAGAGCTCTTCTACCAGCAACGCAGCTTCCTTCAAGACCGTAAACGGTAAGAAATACATCTTTGATGATGAAGGTAAGATGCTCTATGGTTGGATCAATTCCAATGGCGAGAGAGAGACCGGCGATGAAAAGTGGCAGGAAGGTGTTTACTACTGCGGCGATGAGAATGACGGCGCACAGGCTGTTGGTTGGGCTTATCTTGACATTATAGACAATAATTATGAGACAGACAACGAAGGTATGTCCAGCAGCAATGTCTTCGATGATGAGAACCAGACACGTTGGTTCTACTTCAAGGGCAACGGTAAGAAGATGGTTGACGAAAAGGGCAAGACCATCAATGGCAAGAAGTACAGCTTTGATGAATATGGCCGTATGAATGCAGAGTGGGTAGTTTATGATGCTTCACCAACTACAGCAACTGCTAGCCAGGGTACAGCAGACTATTCAAGCAATTGGAGATATTATGGAACACCAGAAGATGGTGCCAGAGTAACCAAGGGCTGGTTTAAAGTTGTTCCGGATGAGAATCTGTATGAAGATAAGTACAATGATGATGAAGATTATTGGTACTATTCCGACAAGGATGGTAAGTTAGTAGCTTCTGAAATCAAGTCTATCAATGGTAAGAAGTATGCATTCGACTCTTATGGTAGAATGAAAGACGGTCTGAAGTTCATCAAGTTCGAAGACGGAAGCACAACTAAGATTGAAGAAATCTTAGCTGATGATACCCGCGATGATGCTAAGTTTGATACAGAAGATAACTTCAAAGAAAGCGCTAATAAGTTGTTAAGTGAGGGATATTACTGCTACTACTTCGGTAATGGCGATGATGGCTCAATGAAGACCAACAAGCAGAGCGTTGAAGTCGATGGAGAATCTTTCAACTTCTTATTCAACAAGTCCGGCAGCTATAAGGGTGCTGGTAAGTCTGGCGTAGATAACAGCAAGTATTACATGGCTGGTATGCTTATGAAGGCTGATAAGGATGATAAGTATGCAGTTCTGAAAATTGACGAAAGTGGTGCTACACCAACATATGAACTTTTAACAACTGATAAGTTCATTGATGAACCTGATGCATATGTAAAAGAAGAAGCTGTTCCAGATAAGAAAGATTGGGAAGAGTATTATGTAGTTGATAATGCTGCTGCTGCAGCTAATAAGATTACCTATAAGCTGATCAATACTTCTGGTAGTGTACAGAAGAGCAAATCCAAAGCTAAAGATGGTAATGATCGTTGCTACAATCAGACTGGCGAGAAGATTAACTATATCTTCGTAGAAGATTAATCATATTTTTTGATGTGAAATTCTAATTGCTTTGAAACCGGTGATAAGGAGTCTTATCACCGGTTTTTACAATGTGTTTAATCTTTTTCATTATCAATCATTGGAGTGGGATTCTCTAGTATCCTGCTCCATTACTATATTTAAAGCTAATTTTACATTGAATGGTATGACCTTCGGCTACGTGAAGAAAGCAAATCCAAGATGGTTTTTATTCTAGTGAGAACCTGCTAAAGATGTTTATTTGGCAATAATGCCCCCGATTGGACAGGCTACCAGTACCCATGATCGATATGCCTGGAATTTGCATTATTATAAGTAAAGATTAAGAGTGAAAAAACAACTCCACCCTAAAATAGCTATTTACATATCCTTCATCAGTTTTTCAAGCTTATGCAGATTATGTAACAGTCTCTCGCCTGAAGGCCCCATATTATAATGATTATGTTTTGGTACTTTGATTTTACAATAGGAACTTAGTGCGATATGTCTGAAAGTTCATTTTGAAGATATTCAGGATATCTAATTTCCAGTTGTTATATTGAATATTTTTAATTGCTTATGTGATCTTTTAGATAAAATAATGTTTCCATTCACAAAGAAGAATAAAAACCTGGAAAAAGTTGCAGTCTGAGATATAAGGTGTTATACTAAGACAAAACATTTGGAATGAAAGGAATTATATATGTCAACTAATTCTTATAAAAATGTGGAAAGAACAGATGAAAAGCGAGATTTATTATCAATACTCCTTGGAATATATGTAATATCCATTGGCGTAGGTCTTCCGCTTGCTGTTAGGGATCGCTATTTTGATATTCTACTCTTTAAATACTATTATTTTTGCTTTTGCACAATATTAATGGTGGTATTGCTGGTAGGATATTCCTTCACTATAGGGTTTAAACGTACGGCATTATATTTGAAAAATTTTACTTTAAAAGCCTTTTTAAAAAATTTAAAGGTACAAGACTATTTTGTATTGATTTATTTATTCATAGCTATAATATCGACTGTCACATCGGATTATCTTTATGAATCATTTTGGGGTAATGAGGGAAGATATACAGGACTTTTTTTGATTACCCAGTATGTTGTAGCCTATTTTTGTATAAGCAGATTCTGGAATTATAAACGCTGGTATATTGATTTGATATTAGCAACTGGAATATTTGTATGCCTATTTGGGATTACAGACTATTTTAATTTGGATATTTTTCGTTTCAAGGTTGCTATGATTGCTGAACAAAGGCCAATTTTCACCTCCACTCTTGGCAATATAAATACTTACACCGCTTATGTTGGGTTAATCACTGCTATTGCTACAGTTCTTTTTACGACAGAAGAACGGTTTAAATATAAAATTTGGTATTTTGCTTGCATGGTAATCAGCTTTTTTGCTATTATTATGGGAGTTAGCGATAACGCTTATCTTTCCTTAGCTGCATTATTTGGTTTTTTACCTTTGTATTTATTCAAGAGTAAAAAAGGCATTCAAAGATATCTCATTCTACTGGCAACGTTTTTTACTGTTACTCAATGCATTGAATGGATTAATACTTGTTTTGGAGATAAAGTTCTTGGCATAAATAGTGCATTCAATCTGGTGATTGGATTTGGCGGTTTACACTTTTTAGTAATTACCATGTGGGCTGTTGTTCTGTTTTTATATATTATAGGCTATAAAAGAAAAGCGGGAGTGAAAGAGTACGGCAATACGTTCAGATATGTATGGTTGGGGATGATTGGATTAGTTTTAATTGCTATTCTATATGTCTTTTTTGATTGTAATGTTGCAGGCAATGTTGAAAAATACGGGAACTTAAGTAATTATATCCTTTTCAATGATGAGTGGGGAACTCATCGAGGATATATCTGGAGAAATACTATGGAATGCTATTTAAAACTATCTACGTGGAAGAAAATAATCGGATTTGGGCCTGAAACCTTCGGCATTTTGGTGATGAGAAAAACTGCTAACAATCCCTATCATGAATTATTTGACAGTGCACATAATGAATATTTGCATACCTTGGTGACTGTCGGCATAGCAGGCTTGACTGCATATCTGATTTTTATATTTTCTTATATAAAAAAATGTTTTAGCTATAAAAAGAAAGATCCATATATCATAGCAATCGCTTTTGGCGTTATTTGTTACAGTGTCCAGGCCTTTGTAAATCTCAATCTCCCTATTACTACACCTATACTTTGGCTTTTATTGGGAATAGGATCTGCAAGATCAATAGAAGAACAATAAATGTAAAATAATTGCAAACTCCAAAAACTGATGAATTCTGCCTAAATTCACCAGCTTTTGGAGTTTTTTAATAGAAAGGTAAAATATTCATAAAATCTTAAATAATAACAGCGCTTTTTGTCATGGAGAAGATTGTACTAAGCGGAGAAAATATGGTATACTAATAAGGCCTTAGGCGGATTACAACAAGATTAATAGAGATAAAGGTGCATTTTAAATGAAAGTTGATCAGAAATATAAACGGCTCATTAAAATAATATTCACTTTTGGGATCACGTCAATGCTGATTGCGCTGTATGGCTGGACGTGGATTTACCATTATAATAGGATTATTGAGTTTCCGTTTTTTAGAAGAGGAAACTGGATGATGATTTTCCTCTATGGTGTTCTTCTTGTCCTTTTTATGAGTACATACGGTGGATTTAAGGTTGGATATCTAAAAAAAGGGAATCTAATATATTCCCAGATTCTGGCCGTAATATTTACTAATATTTTTACATACTTGCAAATTGCAGTTTTGGACAAGCACTTTTTAGGCCCTTTGCAGTTGATTAAGATGACAGTGTTGGATTTTCTGGTCATTATATGCTGGACTCTGGTGTACCAGTGGATTTATGGTAAGATGTTTCCTCCGAGAAAGATGCTTTTGGTATCCGGAAAAAGATCAGACTATCATCTTATGGAAAAGATCAATTCAAGAGAGGATAAATACGAAATATGTCAGATCATTAACATTGAACAGGGTATTCCTTTATTGATGCAGGAAATATTAAAATATGATGGTGTTATAGTGGGGGATATTTCTTCCCATGAGAGAAATCTGATATTAAAATATTGCTTTGCAAATTCCATTCGTACCTACAATGTTCCCAAGATATCAGACATTCTGTTAAAGAGTTCGGTAGAGTTGAATCTTTTTGATTCACCGCTTCTGTTGTCCAGAAATGAAGGGTTAACCATTGAACAGGAGTTTTTGAAACGACTGGTCGATATAGTCGGGGCTTTGATCGGATTAGTGGTGTCAAGTCCCCTTTTCCTTGTCATAGGTATTTGCATTAAGCTGACGGATCAAGGTCCAATTTTCTTTAAACAGACCAGACTAACAAAGAATGATAAAATATTTGAAATTTATAAGTTCCGTACCATGGTTCAGGAAGCGGAAGAGGATGGAGTAGCGCGTTTGGCATCGGAAGGGGATTCCAGAATTTTGCCGATCGGGCATCTTCTTAGGAGAACGAGGCTGGATGAACTTCCACAGTTGTTTAATATACTGATGGGAGATATGACCTTTGTAGGCCCTCGTCCTGAGAGACCAGAACTGGCGGAAGAAATTCTAAAGGAAATTCCGGAATTTTCATATCGAACCAAGGTCAAGGCAGGTTTAACTGGATATGCACAAATTTATGGAAAATACAATACAACATCATACGATAAGCTGAAGTTGGATTTGACCTATATAAGGAACTATTCACTACTTCTTGATTTAAAGCTGATATTTATGACTCCTAAGATTATGTTTATGAAAGAGGCTACAGAAGGGGTATTGCCGGATTCAGAAAATAAAAGGAAATAATAAAATGAAAACTTTGACAGTTATTGTGCCAACTTATAATGTAGAAAAATATCTAAA
The DNA here is from genome assembly GCF_900155545.1 of Clostridium sp. Marseille-P2415. Lineage (GTDB taxonomy): Bacteria > Bacillota > Clostridia > Lachnospirales > Lachnospiraceae > Lacrimispora. The sequence continues at coordinate 2,920,818 of NZ_LT732526.1, read as the reverse complement.
TCAATGTCTGAATTCTTTTGTGGTCCCAGAAATTATGGGAGAATTAGAAGTTTTAATCATTAATGATGGATCAACTGATTCCAGTCCGCAAATTGGTCAAAAGTATGTAAATAACTATCCCCAGACTTTCCGGATGATCACAAAGGAGAATGGTGGTCACGGTTCTACAATCAATAAAGGGATTGAAGAAGCAGCTGGTAAATATTTTAAGGTGGTAGACGGCGATGACTGGGTTCTGGCAGAAGGGCTTAAAAGCCTGATGGCTCTATTAAAGTCTATAGAGGCTGATCTCGTACTGAACAATTATTACTGGGTGAATGATTCAACAGGAAGGAAAAGCAAAGAGGTTGATCAGATATGTCCGGGAATAAAATATGGTCAAGAGGTTTCATTTAACAGTATATCGGATAAAATATTCTTTAAAATGCACGCTATTACATATCGTACAGAAATCCTTAGAAAAATTCCTGAAAAAATTGATGAACATTGTTATTATGTAGATATGGAATACATGACATTTCCGCTTCCTTATATTAATTCTGTAGCTGCTATACCAGATTATGTATATATGTACCGGATTGGACAGCCGACACAAAGTGTGAGCATTGAAAATATGAGGAAACGATGCGCGCAGCATGAAAAGGTTTTAGGTCATTTGCTTCAATATTTTGAAGCTTGCAGGAATGAAGAGTGTAGGTACTGTATGGCTGGAATAGTTGGTAGAGTGGTTACCAGCCAGTATAAGATTTATTTAAGCTTCGGGTTGGATCATAAAAGAAAATTAATCAGAATGGAAAAAGATTTACGAAACAAATATCCGGAAATTTACGGGGTAGTTAAAAACCCAGCAATACTGATTATGAGGAAGAGCAGCTATTGCCTTTACGGTTTGATATCTAGACTGGTAAATTATAAACATGGAGGTAGCTGATGAGATTACAATCAATAATATTCCCCTCTCTAGAAGGTCTTGATGCAAAAGAATTGTACGCCAAGTTTAATGAGAAGGTTCAAATTTTGAATTATAATAAAGCTCGGGTTGACAGTGGTGGAGTTCTTGATACTGGAACTTATTTTAATAGTATTTCAATTAGAAAGTGGAGAGAATATACAAAGATTAAACAAATTAAATTAGAAGGAAAAATAAAAGGACATTATTGTCTGGAAGTTTTCGAAAGAGCTTTTTTCAAAGATAATGTACAAGATCAATGTATATTTAGTTGCGAACAGAATGCTGAGGACGAAATATCTCTTGATGTGGCACTGACTCCACAGCATTTGAATAGTATGTGCTACGTAAAAATAAGGTCAATTTCAGATGTTGAAGTGGAAGACCTGCATTATTCTGGAGAAGAAACGTGTGATTATAGTATAAAGATTGCTATGATCGTATGCACTTATAAAAGAGAAGAGTTTATTAAACGGAATATAGACCAGATTAGAAAAAGAATTTTACAGAATGGTGAAGCGCTTTTAAGAAAACATTTAGATATAATCGTAGTAGATAATGGACAAACATTAAATGATGGTTTTGAAGACATTCTTTTAATTAAAAATCGTAATACGGGTGGAACAGGGGGATTTACCAGAGGGATTATTGAAGCACTCCACCAGAAAGAAGAGAAGGCATATACGCATATTCTTTTAATGGATGATGATGTTGATATAGAACCTGAAGCATTTGAAAGAATGTATTCTATGCTATGCCTGCTAAAAGATAATTATAGAAAGTCTTTTATAGGCGGCGCAATGTTGAGACGTGATGAGCCATGTGTGCAAGAAGAAGCCGGTGCTGCTTGGGATGGAATCTTACACCCACAGGGCAAGGGCTATGATTTAAAAAAAGCAGAAAATATTTTAAAAAACGATGAAATTTATCCTGTAGATTATAATGCATGGTGGTATTGCTGTATGCCATTGTCAGAGATAGGATTGAATAATTTACCTCTTCCGTTTTTTATACATTGTGACGACATGGAGTATGGTCTACGTAATGCTAGAAATTGGATTCTTCTTAATGGAATTTGTGTATGGCATGAAATTGCTGCTGTTAGAAAAAATATTATAAGGGATTATTATGATGTTAGGAACTTTATGGTTTTAAATATTCTTTATAATAAAAAAGGATATTCAAGGTGGCGGTTGACTAAAGCACTTATCCGTCGACTGGCAGCTGGATTAATTATGCCAAGATTAAGTTTTCCAATGCGGGTTAATGCAATGAAGGATTTTTTTAGAGGGGTTGAATGGTGGGAAAAACAGGAAATTGATATTCTTCACCAGAAAGTGAATTCTGAAAAAGAAAAGGCTTCTGTTAGAGATATTATTAATGTGTGTGTAACAGTACTGCTTTTCCCTGTATTCTATGATAAATACCATAATAATTATCATAAATATTGGCGGTTATTAACTACTGAAAAATATTGGAATAAATATGAAACGCCTCCAAATGTATAAAAATGAGGAAAGGTAAGAAAAATGAAGCCATTTATAGAACATTTTAATGTATTCTATTCATATCGTTTTTTGCTTCAGCAATTAGTGGAAAAAGATATTAAACTGAAATATAGACGTAGCTTTTTGGGCTATATCTGGAGCATATTGAATCCTTTGATGATCATGATGATCATGGTGATTGTGTTTTCGAATATGTTCCGTTTTGAAATAGAAAATTATCCAGTTTATCTTATTATTGGTCAGACAATGTTTAACTTTGTTAATGAATCTACAACCTTATCCATTAATTCTATAATGGATAACGCGCCGTTATTAAAGAAAACATATGTGCCAAAATATATTTTTACTATATCCAAAGTAACAAGTTCATTGGTGAATCTATTGTTTGCTCTGGGAGCGATGTTGCTTGTATTTTTAGTATGTAAAGTCCAGTTTAATATATATTTTCTGTTTATTCCTCTGATTTTGCTTCAAATATATGTATTCAGCCTTGGACTTGGTTTGTTTTTAGCTCAGGCAGCTGTTTTTTTTCGTGATGTTCAGCATATATATGGTGCAGTTATTACAGCTTGGATGTATTTAACTCCTATATTTTACCCTATTACGGCCTTACCTGAAAAAATTTATAAATTAGTAGTAACCTTCAATCCAATGTATTTTTATATATCACAATTCAGGACAATTGTTATGGAAGGGAAGATGCCTTCTCAGGCATTAATCTTGCCGGGAGTATCAATTTCTTTAATAGTCTTAATTATTGGAATTTGGGCATTTAGTAAAACTCAGGATAAGTTTATATTATATATCTGATTGGAAAGTTTAGAGGGTTTCTATGGAAAAAAAAGATTATGTAATAGAAGTATCAGATGCTACAGTTCGTTTTAATATGGCCTCAGAGCAGATTGATAATTTAAAAGAATATTTTATTAAGATGGTTAGAGGGCAGTTAATGTTCCAAGAGTTTCTGGCTTTGCAAAGTATTGATTTTAATGTGAGGAGAGGGGAAGCTTGGGGGATTATCGGTACGAATGGTTCTGGAAAATCTACTTTATTAAAATTGATTTGTGGTATTTTAAAGCCCTATAAGGGGAGTGTGAATATCAATGGTACAATTGCACCTTTGATAGAATTAGGTGCCGGATTTGATGGGAATTTAACTGCTAAAGAAAATATTTTTTTAAATGGTACTTTACTTGGCCATAGTAAGCGATATATGCAGGAACATTTTGATGAGATTGTTGATTTTGCAGAATTAAAGGATTTCTTAGATATGCCTATTAAAAATTACTCCTCAGGTATGGCGGCTCGTCTGGGCTTTTCCATAGCTACTATGGTGTCACCTGATATTTTGATTGTTGATGAAGTGCTCTCTGTAGGAGATTATGCTTTTCAACAGAAATGTGAGAGAAGAATGCAGGAAATGTTGAATGGAGGAACTACATTGCTATATGTATCGCATTCCATTGAATCAGTTAGAAATCTTTGTAATCATGCGTTATGGCTTAGAAAGGGACATTCAGTAATGTGCGGAGATGCAGAGACTGTTTGTGATTCCTACATGAAATCTTTGCAATAGGAGGAGAATAAATAAAGATGAAAAAAGAATTGCAGAAAATATTGTTACCGAAAGATGAAGTTTATAAGGAACAATGGGAGCTTTTTTATCATAATAATAAGTTTATGATTGATAATGATATTGATGCTTTGAGGATTCCGGCCTTTCATGAAGTAGATTTTACCTCTTATTTAAATGGCTGTTCTTATGGAAAATGGAAGAAGTATACTAATGTAGGAACAATATCCTTAAATCTAAAAGTTTCTGGAGATTTTGAGTTAGTACTGGTTGGATATCATTTGGAGTTAGGAGAGGTTGAAAAAAAAATATTTGGAACTACAAGATATAAGGTTGATAAAAAAACTGATATTGTGATTCCATACCCAGACAACAAAGAACAGATTGTGGGTTTTGAGATAAGGACCTACAGTGATTGTGAAATATATGGTGGCTCTTATGTAGGAGATTGTGAAGAGTCAGATGTTAAGAAGGTAGTACTTTCCTTAGCTACAACCACATGTTTTAAAGAAGAATTTATAAAAAGTAATGTAGAACTTATTAAGAAAGAGTTACTACTTGAAGATAGTGAAGTCAGAGAAAACTTATATATTCAGGTGGTTGATAATGGGAGAACATTAAATAAAGAAGATATAGAGGGCTATCACGTAAAGCTGTATCCTAATAAAAATTCTGGCGGATCAGGTGGATTCTCCAGAGGAATGATAGAATCTTTACGTCAGGATCCTCAGGCAACACATGTTTTGTTAATGGATGATGATGTTTTAATGATCCCAGAGAGCATTAGAAGAACGTATATCTTGTTAACGTTGTTAAGAGATGAGTTTAAAGATAGCTTTATAAGTGGAGCTATGCTGTTTTATGAGAGAAAAAATATTCAGCATGAAGATATTGGAACTTTAACAAAAAATTGTAATTTTGTTTCATTAAAAGGCAGGTGTTTTCATGAAAAACTGCAAGAAAATTTAAGAAATGAGTCTGAATTTACAAATACCAGTAATGAATATGCAGGCTGGTGGTATTGCTGCATACCGAGCTCACAGATAAAGAAAAATGGATTATCTTTACCAATATTTATAAGATGCGATGATATGGAATATTCACTAAGATGTAAAGCTCATATATTAACAATGAATGGAATATGTGTTTGGCATATGGGATTTACGAATAAATATAATGCTGCATTTGACAGATATCAGCAGTGTAGGAATTTGTTAATCGGAAAGGCAGTTAATTCGATATCAAATGTTAATGTTTTTGATTTTGTTCATAAATCTTATCGTACAGAACTAATGCGATTTAATTATGATGCCGCAGAATTAGTAATAAAGGCATTGGAAGATTATATGAAGGGACCAGAATTTTTGATTAGTAGTGATGGGGAAGATATTGTTAATAAAAATCGAAAGTTTAATGAAATACTTATATCGTTAAAAGAGTTTAGCAATATAGAGGTAGATTTAAATGCAATATATTATGATCCGCCGCGTACCTTTTTAAAAAAATGGATATTTAGATTAACATATAATGGTCAACGCTTTATTCCTGTAAGCTGGCTGAATCAGGAACCGGTAGCTATAGCATTTGATCATGTTTATCAGCCTGCTAAAATGGCATTACATAGGAATTTATTGGCGGTAAATCCATTTACAAAGCAGGCAGCTATCCGTATTTTGGACAAGCAAAGATATAAAAATTTACAAAGACGCTGGAGAAAAAATGTACGTTTGTATAAGAAGAACAACGGAATAATTGAGGAAGAATATGCAGCTAAACGTGCTTATATTACTTCTGTAGAATTCTGGAAGAAGTATTTAGGTATATTGTAAATTTGGAGAAGGAAAAATGAGAGAACTGATATCTATCATAGTGCCCTGTTATAATGAAAGTGAAGCATTACCATTATTTATGAAGGAAATGGATAAAGTTGCTCATCAAATGCACGAACTGAATTTTGAAATAATTCTAGTGGATGATGGGTCTATAGATAATACAAAACAGATTATAAAACAAATAGCAGAAGTGGATGATAAAGTTAAGTTTATATCTTTTTCTAGAAATTTTGGGAAAGAAGCAGCTATTTATGCAGGTTTTCAACATGCTAAGGGTAGTTTTGTAGCAATGATGGATGCAGATTTACAGGATCCACCAAGCCTTTTACCTGATATGTATAAGGCAGTGACAGAGGAAGGGTATGATTCTGTTGCGACTAGACGAGTTACCCGTAGGGGGGAACCACCCATCAGATCTTTATTTGCCAGATGCTTTTATAAAATTATTAATAAAATGTCAGATGTAGAGATTGTAGATGGTGCCAGAGATTTTAGATTAATGAATAGAAAATTTGTGGACGCACTATTAGAATTAAGTGAATACAATCGATTTTCTAAGGGATTATTTGGCTGGGTTGGATTTAAAAACAAATGGATTGACTATGAAAATGTGGAACGCGTAGCAGGTAAAACAAAGTGGTCTTTTTGGTCTTTATTTCGTTATAGCATAGAAGGTATTGTAGCATTCACTACAACACCATTAGTAATTTCTTCTATAGTCGGTTTTATATTTTGCTTGTTATCAATAATAGCAATTACATTTATAGTAGTAAGAAGGCTTCTGTTTGGTGATCCTGTGGCTGGTTGGGCCTCATTAACATGTATTATTACATTTTTGGGGGGCGTCCAATTATTCTGTCTGGGGATACTAGGGCAATATCTGGCCAAAATGTATCTTGAAATTAAAAAAAGACCTATTTATTTAATAGATGAGAGTAATATAAAATAAAGCTAATTGTATTTTGGGGAAAGGAATTAATATGTTTTTTTCGAAATTATATGAAAAAAAAATTTATATTATTTCAGCGTTGCTATCTATTGTAGGAATTTGCTTGATTTTTTTGTATTGTGGTGTTTATCCGTTAGGAAAGACAAGCAACCTAGCTTCTGATTTATATTATCAATATATTGATTATTTTGGCTGGTTAAGAAATGTATTGTTAGGAAATGCAAAATTGACTTATTCATTTTCAATGTCTTTGGGAAATCAAACCATAGGATTATTTGCATATTATTTATCTTCGCCCTTCAATTTGCTCATCTATTTCTTTTCAGAAGAGCAGATACCTTTATTCGTCTTTTTGATAACCATCTTAAAAATTGCATTATGTGGAGTAACATTTACCTATTTTGCTAGAGTAAGGTTTAAAAATTGCAAGGATAGTTATATTTTAATCGCATCTGTATGCTATTCTTTGATGCAATATAATATAGCGCAGCTTACTAATATTATGTGGCTAGATGGAGTTTATCTACTTCCTCTAATGCTTACTGGAGTGTATCGCTATATTATACAGAAAAATCATAAATTTTTTTGTATAATGGTCTTTATATCAATCCTATTTAATTGGTATACTGCATACATGAATTGTATATTTGTAGTTTTATATTATTTATATGAAAGATTTTTAGTAGAGAGAAAGATTGATTTTATAAAAGATTTTTTCGTTTTTTGTTTTTATGAATTGATAGGAGTTTTAAGTAGTTTCTTTTTTTTCTTACCGGTTATAATAGCTATGATCAAAGGAAAAGCTGATTTTGGATCACAAAATATATTTCAGTTTAGCTTTAATGGGAATTTAAATAACCTTATTAAAGGGTTTATGATAGGAAATTTAGCACCGGATACTACACGTCAATTATCGATGTTTTGTGGATATATTATATTAGTATTTCTATTGTTTTATTTTTCTAATAAAACAATAAATATTAGAGAAAAAATATGTTCTGCTATTTTTTTATTTATAATGCTTATATCAGGATTTGTCTTTGCTATTGAAAATATTTGGAATGGATTTAGAAGAGCAGATAGCTTTTACTGTCGTTTTGGGTATCTTATTATTTTCCTTATTATATATTTAGGCCTTAAAGGAATGACATTATATAAAAGCGCAGATAAACTGGCTTTAGCGAAGCATATAAGCTTACTAGCAGTTACTTTTGAAGCTTTATATCTATTTCTACCATTTGAACCTAAAAAAATCATATTAACATTGTTTATTTTGAGTTTTTATTTAATCTGGATTATTTGCTCAAAATATAGATTGGCTTCGATAATGCTTTGCGGGATAGTGTTTTTCGAATTAATAATAAATGGTATTTTAGTTAGAGATGGGAGCTACAATACTGGAGATATAGAAAAATATAAGCAATATACAAAAGAGCAGACAGAAATAGTAAATGATATTAAAGGATTAGATACAAATTCTTTTTATAGGATTGAAGAGACGCTTAATCGTCAGATAAGCGGGAATGGAATAAGTGCGGCTTTTAATGATAGTATGGTCTATGGATTTCATGGAGTGGCCAATTATACTTCAACGATAAATTCGGACATTATGAAGCTTATGGTGGATCTGGGATACTATGATGGGGAACATTATATTATTCCATATGGAGAACCAAACCTTGCTGCTGATAGTTTTATGGGAATTAAATATCTTATGACACAGAGACAATATGCTGGATTTGATAAGATAGAAGATATTGAGCAGAAATGTGGAAAGAATGTATATATAAATCCATATGCTTTGGGTTTAGGAATGAGTGCTAGTTCAAGAGTACTGGACAAGATAGAAGATGTTAACCCATTTGAATTTCAAAATAAATTATTTTCTGCAATTTTAGGAGAAGATATTGAAATATATAAAAAAATAAGTTTTAATAGTCAAAATGAAAATGGAAATATTATTTTTAATACTCCTGTAATTGATATTGACGGTATTATATATGGTTATGCTGAAACTCCTCGAAGGGAGCTAAAGTTATTTATTGATGATGTTTATCGATGTGATTATAATCAGTGGTTGAGTTATAAGACTTTTAACGTTGGACAGATAAATACTTTACATCAAATACGGTTTGAAAATTATAATGATACAAATGATAATATGGAAATGCAGTTATACTATCTTGATATGGCTGTATTTAGAAGAGCAATTGATCAATTGAAGCAGAATGTTTTTAATGTAAGTAAGTTTATGGATGGCGATGTAGAAGGAGAATTTTATTCGGATAAAGCAGGATACCTCTTATTAACCATTCCATATGATGATGGCTGGGAAATTCAGGTTAATAGCAGTAAAGTCTCAGCGCAAAGGGGAGGAAATACTTTTTTGACTATTCCTGTTGAACAGGGAACAAATAAAATTAAGTTACAGTATAAGATTCCGGGTATTATTCCAGGCTTTATAATATCAGCAATTGCCTTTTTTATTATTTATTTTGATGAAAAAAAGAAAAAATTATTATATTATTATAAGAGTAAACGGGAAACTGGCCGAGGCGAGGTAGAATGAATGAATCAAAATCTTTATTATAAGCATAGAATTGAGGTATTATTAAAACTGAATATATTACTTTTGTTAGCTGTATTCTTATTCGTTTTATTAAAAGCCAGATTTTTCTTTTCTTTTAGTTCTCAATTAGTGTTTGCCGGCATTTTCTTTACTTTTATATTTATGCTGATTTTAAAAGTTAAGGAATTTTCACATATTTTTAAGCTTAATGAATCTTGTAGAATTTCCAATTTAAAAAGTGCTTACTATTTAATCTTGGAAACGAAAAATTTAAAAAAAATAGGTAATATACTCTTTTTTACAGCACTTGGGATTTTTTTTATTCAAAGCACACTAAGCATCAGCATGCTGAATCTCACAGGAGACTGGTGGAAATTAACTTTGCTATTAAAGAAGGTTTGTATTCTAATGGCATTTTTAAAAATTGCACTGGACATTGTTGAGGAGAAGTATAATTTAAAAACATTATTTGTTATTACATTCATTAGTACTTTTCAATGTGTGTTATATTTAAAGACAGAAAATTTGACAATGGTCACTTTATGGGTATTCATATTAGCGGCAAAAGAAATTGAATTTGATCAGATAATAAAATATTCTTTTTATGTAAATGTTTACCTTATGCTATTCGTTGTGGCAAGCAGCTTGTTTGGGGTTGTGGAAAACAGAATATATCTGAGATTCAATGGTGATTACAGGTATAGCTTAGGATACCAGTATACTACTAATATAGCAAACCTTTATATGCATATGATTATCATGTATGTATATTGGAAGAAAAAGAAAATCAGTATTGTATCAATGATTGTATTAATGCTTATAAATGTAGTTATATATAGGTTAACAGATACAAGAAATGCTTTTGGAATAGGTTGTATAGTATTGATTGGGGCATTCGTATTAAAAATTTCATCATATTTCTCTAAGCCTCATAGATGGATAAATTATATATATATATGGTCTATTCCGTTCTTTGCGTTCATAACTGTGTGCATGACAAGTTTGTACAATCAAAATATTTCATGGATGAATTCCATGAACATCTTTTTTAATGATAGGCTAAATCAAGGAAAATTAGGAATAGAACAATACGGTATAGATTTGTTTGGAAATAAAATTGAATGGGTAGGGGGCGGAATTATTTATGAAATTAATCAAAAGGCTTATAATTATGTAGACTCTTCTTATGTTCAATTTTTGTTGGAGTTTGGTCTTATTGCTTTTTTATTGGCATGTATTTATTTTATGAAGCTAAATGATAGAGCAATTAAAAAGAAAGATGTCTGGTTTGGAATGTCAGTATTTTTAATTGCGTCGCACAGTATTTTGGATCCCCAGTTGATGTGGCTGGAATTTAATCCTTTTCTTTTATATGGTTTAAGCAAGGCTTGGGATGGGGAGTATTACAAAGACAATGCATTGAAAGCCGCAGTTGATAAGAAGAATGGAATACTAATAAACTTCTTGCTTGTAGGTATTTTAATTTTAACAATATTTTATGGTTCCGAACTTAGTGGTATGATTCGCACATGGATGAATATGTATCAATTCTATGCGGCTGACAGGCAAAAATATTTTGTTCTATTCTTTATTATCATGTCTGGCATTGTGATTTGTATTGGGTTGAACATTGGTAAGAAAAAAATTAGGAATAGAATTCTTGTTGGGGGCTGTGTTTTGTTAATGGGTGTAGGTTATTGCTCTATTATATTTATGATTGCTCAAAAGCAGAAGGATTATGAAAAGGATATACAAGCAGGAATTCATCTAATAGAAGAGTTGGAGAACCAAGGAAATCAGTTTGATGCAATTTATGTTGAAGATATTCCTTACTGTTATCGAAAACTGTTAAAAGGAGTTCCTGTAATTGCAGGAACAATGCCGAAACAGAATGAAAATGCCATTGTCTTTGCGAAAAAAGGAAATTATTATAAAACTTTGTTTAATAATAATTATTTCGGTAGTTTACTTTATGACAAAGAATATGTTTTTGTGAAAAATGAAAAATTAAAACAAGGAATCATGCAGCAGGGTGTTGATTTAAAACAATATTATGACGGAATTGAGACAGTTGATCTTAAAAATCTAGCAAAGATGAATGATCTTCCTATGATATTACTTAAAAATGGACAGACTGCAATGGAAGTTACTGGAGAAGAAAAATCGTTGGTTCATGGTCCATATCTAACTGTATATAAAGGAAAGTTAAAGGTTACATATGAATTAACTCTACTTGAGACTAATATAGATACTGGTGAGGTCGCAAAAGCCCGAATATCAAGTGACTATGGAAAAAACATAATTGCACTTAGAGATATAAATAAGGGAGAGTTTAATGAGAATGCACAATTAACTATAAGTATGATACAGGATGTTTCAGACAGTGCTAATATGGAGTTTTTACTTTTTGCTAATGGAAATTCGAAAATAGCAATCTCGGCAGTAAAATACCAAATAGTAAGCGATTAGAAAGATAGTTAATACTATTTTTTGAAAGAAATATGTAGATGAAGCTAGAAAATTTATCAAAAATACATATATACCCATAATTTTGAATGTCTGCATTCTGAGCTAGATTATGAGATTCTAACATACTACTATTATCAAGAATGTTTTTGTGGGAGGCGGAACGAATATGTTGGAATTTTTAATGAATATGGAGAGGCAGTTATTTTGCTTCCATTTGACAAATATTGTTATAAAATTAAAGTGAATCATCTTACGCTAGAAATTATATTCCAATATCAGTGTTATAAATAGTGTCTGCTGATTAATTTAAAATCAGCCAGAAACTATTGATTTTACTGACTTTCTCACTCCAGAGTGGTATACTATAAGTGCACGGTTTACGATGAATTCAAATCTTTTTTCGTGCAGTTTTTCATAGAAAAGTACCATTTTAGGAGCAAATAATTTAATGTATAAATACACCGATAATACACAGAGCAACTTTCTCAGTTTCAATCAGCCAATGGGACTCCATATGAATCCGGAGAATCGATGGATAAAAATGGCAGATTCTATTCCGTGGGAGATATTTGAAAAGAAATACTCCCGTTTGTTCAAGGGAAAGAATGGACGCGTAGCAAAACCTTTACGTCTTGCCCTTGGCTCTCTGATTATTCAGACCAAGTATCAGTATTCTGATCGGGAACTGGTTGATCAGCTGACGGAGAATCCGTATTATCAGTATTTTATCGGTCTTCCAGGATATCAGGAAGAACCACCGGTGGATGCAAGTACGCTGGTCTTATTCCGTAAATGCCTGAAAATGGACGTTATCATGGAAGCCAACGAATATATGCTGAATGCCTTCAAAGAGAAGGAGTCCAGTGATGATAATGATGATGATGACCATTCCAATCCTCCAACAGGTGGATGTGGAAATGATGAGCCGCACCGTACTGATTGAGGCAGTAGAACGCTTCAAGAAACGCACCGGTCATTATCCAGAACGTGTACTTGCCGATCAGATTTATCGGACCAGAGGAAACCGCAGTTTCTGCAAGCTCCATGGAATTCGGCTATCTGGACCAAAACTTGGAAGACCAAGTTTGACAAAACCTTCAGCCAAAGATAAAAAACAGGAATATCAGGATAACACAGATCGAATTGAAGTGGAGCGGTTTTTCAGTTTAAGCAAGCGCTGCTATGGACTGGGATTGATCAAGACCAAGCAGTATGATACGACACTTACATCAATTGCGTTATCTGTATTTGTGACGAATCTTTTCAAGATTCAGGCACGAATACTTTTTGCCCTGATTTGGCTTTGGGAGCTGATAGCATATCAACCTGCTGATTTTGAACCGGAGACGGTTTAATCAGCAGACACTAGTTAAACCCATGTTCTGTGTATCATAACAGAGCATGTGAAATAATTCGTTATGAGTTTTCTGGTCATTTTAATTTCATCGTATCGAATCTTTGAATAAATACTCAGATTATCATATTGTTTTATGTGGACTACTTGATTTATGCGGGCAATTTGTCTAAATTGAACGAGGTACTGAAAAATCCGAGTTTTCGTTACTGTAAAATTAGCATTTATGATCGCGAAGCAATTTATCGGCTGTTTGAAGAAGAACTTGCTGATATTATTATTAATTTTTCTGCAAAGTCGCATGTTACTGTTCAATTAAAATCCGGAAGTGTTTCTTAATACCAATATTAAAGGTACTGCTGTGATGGTAGCGAGCCTATGGCAAGTGGTATGATGTGGAGCTGACAGAAGAGAACAAAAAGCAGTTTTACATTTACGAAGGCTTTGCGTAAGGATTCCTTGTTTTGTGTGAGACTGATGAGTTTTGTTACAAAGTGACTGATTTTTATCTCCTGGCGACGAAGGTGAATTGGATTGAAGGATACATTTAAATTCTAAATACTTAAGAGGGGGAGGAAAACTATGAAACATGTGTTTATAGTCGGTGCCCAAAATTGCGGCGCATATGGCGGATATGAAACATTTTTGTATAAGCTAACAGAGTATCACCAAAACAATAAGAAAATTAAATATCATATCGCATGGAAAGGTGCTGAAAACAAAGAGTTTGAATACCATAATGCACATTGTTTCCAGATTAAAGTTCCCAATATCGGTCCAGCTCAAGCGATTTACTATGATGTGGTGGCACTAAATTTTTGCGTAAAGTACATCAAGAAAAATAAAATTAAAAATCCTATCATATACATACTTGCTTGTCGTATTGGTCCATTTGCTGTGCATTTTCAGAAAGAAATCCATAAGCTGAGAGGTAAGGTCTATGTGAATCCAGATGGTGCTTGTGAAATAATTGGGACAACCGGAAAAAAGCTTGATTTTTCAAGGCTTTTGGCGGCTTGACTGTCCAACCTCAATTTATGCTACAGGGTAGAGCAGCAGGCCACAGAGATGCTGAAAACAGGCTTGACGGTGATGTTCCTCATTATTTACCCGAATTATGAGAGCAGAAATTGAACAGGAAGAAGGATGGCCAAGCCTGACGATGGACTTCTGAAAGGAGGTTCTCGACAAGCTATTTGACGTACTTGTTCTTCATGGTAATGGGGTGTTGAAGAATTTCATGAATATCGGACATCATCTTAGACTTAGATGACGTTCAAAGTGATTTGGTAGATTTTCTGTGTTTTAAAAATAGCAGGTTGGGAGAGTTAATGAAGATGGTTTACAAGAAAATATACGAACAGTGGTTAAATGATGAGTTCTTTGATGAAAAAACCCGTAAAGAACTTGCAACGCTTACTGATGAAAAGGAAATAGAAGACCGATTCTATCGCGACCTTGAGTTTGGTACGGGGGGGTTACGAGGCGTGATGGGCGCAGGAACGAACCGTATGAACAAATACACCGTGGGCAAAGCAACTACTGGTTTGGGAAGATATCTGCTTGATACCTATGGTGCAGATGATTGTAAAAAGCGAGGCATTGTCATTGGATATGATACTCGCAATAATAGTGAATATTTCTCAAAAACAGCGGTGGATGTTCTGAGTGGCATGGGCATAAAAGTCTATCTTCATGTCCATGCCCGGCCTACTCCTCAGCTCAGTTTTTCCGTAAAGTTTTGGAATGCGCTTGCTGGCGTTGTCGTGACCGCAAGCCATAATCCGAAAGAGTACAACGGCTACAAAGTTTATGACGAGTTTGGTTGCCAGCTGGTTCCTAGGCAGGCAAAACAAGTTACAGCCTATGTCGATGCCATCACAGATTATCACACTATCAATTTTACTGGTGATGATTCGCTGGTTTCGATGGCAGATGTAACTGACAACTTTGTGATGGCTGTTATGAAACAGAGCCGTTATGACAGTAGCGAAGCAAAGAGCAAGCTGAAAATTGTTTATACTCCGCTGCATGGTACGGGTAATGTCCCTGTGCAGAAAGCACTCCGTTTGGATGGCTTCAATCAAGTGGATGCAGTTGCAGAGCAAGTTGTTCCAGACGGAAATTTCCCGACTGTTGTTTCTCCGAATCCGGAAGACCGTCGGGCGCTGGAACTTGGTATTGCGCAGGCAAAGCGCACGGATGCGGATATTGTTCTTGGCACGGATCCTGATAGCGACCGTGTGGGTGTTGCCATTAAGAAGGTTGAGGGAGAATATCAGCTGCTGACGGGCAATCAAGTTGGCGCATTGCTGATGGATTTCATTCTGAGCCATACGGATATGAACAAATATCAGCATCCCGCAGTGGTTAAGACGGTTGTCACATCGGAACTTGGTGCAGATATTGCCCGTAAGCGTGGTATCGCTGTGTTTTCAACTTTGACCGGCTTTAAGTTCATTGGAGAGAAGATTACCCAGTTTGAGCAGGCAAAGCTGAAGGGTAATAAGGAGCAGGATTATGACTTCCTGTTTGGTTATGAGGAATCTTATGGTTATCTTGCTGGTACCCATGCGAGGGATAAAGACGCAGTTGTTAGTTCTTTGTTGATTTGTGAGATGGCAGCAGAAGCAAAAGCTAACGGTAAATCTCTACTGGATGAGATGGATGAAATCTATGCGGAATATGGCTATTACCGTGACGCTTTGGACAGTTTTACCCTTAAAGGGAAAGATGGGCTGGAGAAGATAAGTTCTTTGATGGCCGCCCTCCGTGATTCCGGTTCCCCATTTGAGGGAACAAAGGCTGTGATTGATTACAGTATTCTGATAGAGGCTGAGCCTGGATTTGGTATATTGCCGACTTCCAACGTCCTGAAATATGTTTTGGAAGATGGCTCTTGGATTGCTGTACGGCGTTCTGGTACAGAACCAAAGATTAAGCTGTACTACAGCATTAAGGGCTCGGATCAGAGTGCTGCTGAGAAGAAGTTGAAAGAAATCCAGGACAAGATCCAGGGCAAATTGGGATTGAAATAACAGGGAGGACAAGGATTATGAATATCATTTTACTTTCTGGTGGTAGTGGCAAGCGTCTTTGGCCTTTATCCAATGATGTGCACAGCAAACAGTTTATTAAATTGTTCAAGGATGACAATGGTGAGTATGAGTCGATGGTTCAGAGAGTTTACCGCCAGATCACCACGGTGGACTGCGATGCCAGGATTACGATTGCGACCAGTAAATCACAGGCGAGCGCCATTAAAAACCAGCTGGGAGAGAAAGCATCCATCTGCGTTGAGCCTTGCCGCCGTGATACGTTCCCGGCTATCGTATTGGCGGCGGCTTATCTGCAAGATGAGCTTCATATAGGCTCTGAAGAAGCTGTTGTGGTCTGCCCAGTTGATCCCTACGTAGACAATACATATTACGAGGCAGTCAAGACCTTGCAGGAACTGGCGGAACATGGAGAGGCTAATCTGACGCTAATGGGTATCGAGCCGACGTATCCGAGCGAAAAGTACGGATATATTATTCCGGAAAGCGGCGATAACGTCAGCAGGGTCAAAGAATTCAAGGAAAAACCTGCCACTGATACTGCAAAGAAATATCTGGATCAGAAGGCTTTGTGGAACGCGGGTATCTTTGCATTCAGGTTGGGTTACTTGTTGGATAAAGCCCACAGTATGATTGAATTTGAGGATTACCGGGATCTGTTTAGCAAATACGATACGCTTACTAAAATCAGCTTTGATTACGCAGTCGTTGAGAGAGAAACAAGTATTCAAGTTCTGCGGTACAGCGGTGATTGGAAGGATGTCGGAACATGGAACATGATGGCAGAGGTTATGGCTGACAAGACCAAGGGTAGAGCAATTCTTGATGAGACTTGTGAGAATACCAATGTTGTGAACGAATTAAATATCCCAATTCTTTGTATGGGATGCAAGGGCTTAATTGTTGCAGCCAGCGGAGATGGTATTTTAATTTCTGACAGAGAACGAAGCGGCTATATGAAACCGTATGTTGAAAAAATCGAGACTGAGGCAATGTATGCTGAGAAGTCATGGGGATCCTATACCGTCATTGATGTCCAGCCAGGTTCCATGACTGTCAAGGTTTCTATGAAGGTTGGAGAAAGAATGAGTTACCATATGCACAATTATCGGGAGGAAGTTTGGACGGTTGTGTCAGGTAAGGGCAAAGCAGTTGTAGACGGTATGGAGCAGATACTTCGCACTGGAGATGTAATCACCATCGCAGCAGGTTGTAAACATACTGTAGAAGCAATTACTGCTATTGATATTGTTGAAGTTCAGTTGGGTGATGAAATCAGTGTAAACGATAAGATCAAATTTTCAATGGAGTAAAAGGCGGTAGGGAAAATGGAAATTCTGAAATTACTACCGACTGGAAAAGATTATCTCTGGGGCGGAACAAGGCTTCGTGAGGAATATGGAAAGAAAATTGATATGACTCCATTATGATACTACTCCACCGTGTAGACAAGGAATGGGAAAAAAAGAGAGTTGCATTTTGATAAAGCAGTGCAGGTCATGAATATGGGAATTGCGTCAGAGGCGAAGCAAAAGCCGCGATTGGTGAAATGTTATCCGGGGTGTTCATGCGAATTGTTGTGCCGTTGCAAGTATTTTGAAGCGGAGTGAATTCAAATGAAAAAAGGTCTCTCATTCTCAGTGCTTAAGAATTCGTTTCAGGTGCTGATGTGTTTGAATGGATACGGACAAATCGAGACTATAGAAGCGGATCAAAAACCGATATGATTCAGCAAAGGGGAGACAATGTTTTTACCAGTTGGAATAGGAAGATGCATGATTATTGGTGATGCGACAGTACTAAAGATAAGATGTTAGCTTGTTTTTCCTGTTGCGGGGAGGATATAAATGGCAAGAATGAATTTTATGAACACAGAAATAGACAATCTGACAATGGAAGAAGCATTGCAGGCTATCGACTTGTTGATTGAGGAAAACAAAGGTTCTTATGTAGTAACGCCAAATGTGGATCATATTGTACAATTAGAAACAAGCAAGGAATTGCAGGCTGTGTATAAGAATGCTTCTCTGATTTTGACTGATGGAAAGCCTCTTTTGTGGATTGCGAAGTGGTATGGAACTCCAATTAAAGAAAAAATATCCGGTTCTGATCTGTTTCCACTTTTATGTAAAATGGCTGCGGAAAAAGGATATAAAATGTTTTTCCTTGGCGCTGCTGAAGGTGTTGCTGCAAAAGCAGCGAAGAATCTTGTAAATCGATATAAGGGGTTGCAGATAGTTGGTACATATTCACCACCGTTTGGCTTTGAAAAAGATATAGGAGAAATGGCAAAGATCAAAGTGATGATAAAAGAAGCGAATCCCCAAATTTTGATTGTTGGATTAGGTTGTCCGAAACAGGAGAAGTTCATGTACCATCATTGCAAAGAATTGTGCGTTCCAATTTCATTAGGATTAGGAGCAAGTTTTAATTTTGAAGCAGGAAATATTAAACGCGCACCAAAGTGGATGTCTAATCATGGACTTGAGTGGGTATTTCGCATCACACAAGATCCTAAAAGAATGGCAAAACGATATCTGGTTGATGATCGGAAAATTATAGGTTTGGCTTTAAAATATAAAAAACAGGGTGTGTAGCAATGAAAGGAAATACTTATTACTGTAATCACGCTTGTCTATAATCATGAAAAATATTATTGACGGTATTTTTAAATTTACCTCATTTATATTTATTGATTATGTAAATGATGGAAGTAATGATCATTTTCGGATAAGTTGAATGCTGTTGATACTATAAAATATAAATCATTTAAGACGCTCTCTGTTTTATTATAGATATAATATGATCGTGATTACAGAAACTATTCTGTACGTCTGAAAAGGACTGGATTTTAGTAAGTTTGAAATTAAAAATGTGGGGTGTGGACATGAGGGTGCTAATAGATTTAACTTCTCTCGCAGATAATTTTTCTGGAATAGAGAGATTTGCACTTAGCATTACAAAAGAATTAATAGTAGATAATAAAAGAAAAGATATAAAGTATATTTTACTGTTTAAAAATAGCATTCATGAAGAATTTAAAAGTATAGAACCGAATGTAAAGAGCATAGTACTGAAAGGGAAAAATAAATTGATTTTCAATCAAGTGATACTTCCATCAGCATTAATGAAAATAAAAGCGGATTACTATTTCTTCCCAGCTTTTCCGGCACCTTTTTTCTTTTTTAACAAGAAAGCTATCAGTACGATTCATGATGTAGGATGTTGGGATTGTCCGAGCAAAAATAAAAAATATATGACAGTATACTTTAAAATTATGTATTGGAAGGCAGCATATGGAAATAAGCAAGTGGTTACTGTCTCAGAATTTTCTAAAGAGAGAATACAAATAATCTTAAAAAAATCACCATCACAAATCAATGTAATATATGATGGAATTGCAGATTGTTTTGAAAATTTTACGTATGATATAGAAAAAAATAAGAAGGCTATTACTGAATATAAATTACCAGATGAGTATCTTTTGTGTCTTTCAACATTAGAACCGCGCAAGAATCTTCGTTTATTAGTTGAGGCTTATGATCAACTTTTGACTGAAGGCAAAGTCAATATTGATTTAGTGCTGGCTGGAAGAAAAGGTTGGCTTGTAGATGATTTGTTGGCAAATTTGAAAAAAAACACAGTGGATAGAATTCATTTCACAGGTTTTGTTGATGATAATTTGCTTCCATATGTGTATAGAAATGCACGATTGTTTGTATTTCCATCTATATATGAAGGCTTTGGTGTCCCTCCTATAGAGGCTATGTCAATGGGGATTCCAGTTGTATCTTCCGATGCAGCATCGCTGCCAGAGGTACTGGGAAATGCTGCATTTTTTTTCCCTAATAGAGATTGTGAAGGACTTAAAAAAGAAATCCTTAATGTGCTTTCTCTTACAGAAAACGAACTATCTTTAATTAAAAAAAAGGGAATAAAACAAGCTCAAAAATTTAGTTGGAAAAAAGAGGCAGAAAAACTTAGAAATAATATTTTCATTTGATTTTATTGAAGGATTAAGTATAACATATAGGCACAGCAGAAAATAGTCAGTATAAAAGTAATATTATATTTGATGTAATAGGAAATGATATCAGATCAGTCTTATCTGATATATCTTAGCTACCAGAGACGCTTGATGATGTAGTCGTTTATTACAAATATAATAAAAAAGAATTATATTGGAGGATCTTCTATTCCCAACTATTGGAGAAAGCAAAGAAATAGAAACAATTCAAAGGTCACATTAATAATAGTTGGAAATTTCAGTGGCTTGTTTTGGTATATAAGATTGGTAATCATATGGATGAATGCCCAGATAGAAGGAGTTGAATAAATATATGGCAAAAATTATAGCATTATATTTACCTCAGTTTCATCCCATTCCAGAGAATGATGAATGGTATGGAAAAGGGTTTACGGAATGGACTAATGTCGCAAAGGCAAAACCACTTTTCGCCGGACATAAACAGCCGAGAGTTCCAGCTGACCTTGGATTCTATGATCTTCGGGTTCCAGAAGTAAGGTATGCACAGGCTGAAATGGCACAGAAATACGGGGTAAATGGATTTTCATTCTATCATTATTGGTTTGGAAATGGTAAGCAGCTTTTGGAGAAACCTTTCCAGGCTATATTAGCAGACAAGAATTATAAGTTCCCGTTTATGTTGCACTGGGCTAACGGCTCATGGTCAAAAAAGCTATGGAACGCCAACGGCACTGGAGACAAGCTCCTTGTAGAGCAGGTCTATCCGGGAGAAGAAGATGCTATCAGGCATTTTTATACGCTTCTACCTGCGTTCAAAGATGAGCGATATATGCGACATGATGGAAAGATCATGTTTGCGGTTGATCTTCCATTGAATTCTCCGGAGATTGAGAAGATACTGTCTTTGTGGAGAAGGCTTGCAGCGAAAGAAGGCCTTGGTGAATTCTTTTTTATTGCACATGCAGCACACTATAAGGAATCTACTGTATTGAGCGAGTCAGGAGTTGGAGGCCTGTTAGGACTGAACGGCTTGTACCATGGCGCTTATGATGCTATTATGGATTCCCAATATAGGAAGGTAATGTATCGAAATCTATATTGTAAGGGTAAGTATGTGATTCGGAAAAAATTAAACATCCCGAACACATATAATTATGGATCGACCATAAAGTGGGTCATGAAGGAATATGACAAGGATGAGAGAGTCTTCCCGGAGATATTCCCGCGCTTTGATCACTCTCCACGTTCAAAGGGAAAAGAACTGATTTACACTGGTTGCACGCCTGATCTTTTTAAAGATTATGTAAAAAATGCGTTAGAGATTGTTAAAGATAAGAAGCCAGAGAATCAGCTAATATTCATTCGCGCATGGAATGAATGGGGCGAGGGCAACTATCTTGAGCCGGATACATATACCGGACTAGGTTATCTGGAGGCCATTAAGGGGGCATTGGATGAGTTCGGGAAACATTAACTGTATTGGAGATAACTGCTGCGGTTGTGAAGCTTGTTATTCGGTCTGTCCGAAAAATGCCATATACGCTGAGCGTGGGCGTAGAGGTGAACTTCTCTATAAGTCAAATGAGGAGTGCATTAACTGTGGTAGGTGTCTCAAAGTATGTGCCGCAAATAATACAAAGCTACATGATGAAGTAGACATATTCTACAGAGCAATTACGAAGCAAAAAGATGTATTGAAGAAATCCTCTTCTGGCGGAATTGCTTATGAAATAGCACGTCTTATTCTTTCAGAGGGAGGTATTACGTATGCGGCAGTTTGGGATGTTGATAAGCAAAGAGTGCAGCATTCAAGGATAGCTTCGGTGCAGGAATTGCCAGCCATTCAGGGAAGCAAATATGTCCATAGTACGATTGAAAAAGATACTTATGAAAATATTCTGAAGGATGTAAAAGAGCACAAAGTACTCTTTATAGGATGTCCTTGTCAGGTTTCTGCAGTAAAAAATCTTGTAGGAGACAAAAGTAAATTAATATGTATTGACTTGGTATGCCATGGAGTACCAAGCGCTGAAATGCTGAAGAAACAAATTAAAAAAATAACAGATGACATGGTTGAGACGATTTCATTCAGACGAGGTCTTAGTTTTTTCTTAAATTTGAAGGATAGATCTGGAAAAACATATTCAATAAATGGATATGATAATCCATATTATGTGCTTTTTCTTACTTATACATCCTTAAGAGAAAGTTGCTATAAATGCAGATATGCTCAAAGGAAGAGAGTTGGGGATCTCACTATCGGAGACTATACCGAGCAGGGAAAGGGATATTCATGCGTTCTTCCGAATTCAGAAGTGGGACAAAGGTTGGTGGCAGAAACCTGTTCATCTATTCAATATGAAGAAAGAAATACTGCATTGTTGAAGGAAAATGATGCTTTAAATCATCCAACTGTCAGAAGTTCAAAGGTGGATGTCTTTACCGAAAGATATAATAAGCGAGGAATTTATTATGCATATTACAGAACATTCTTAGCCTTTGTAATGAAACGCATCGGAAGAAGATTATTAGGGGACAAAATATACGATAAAGCTATAAAACGATTTAAGGGAAAATAGATTTAAAGGAAATACAGGAGGCCGAACGATTGGGACTTTTTTATTTGGTATGCTACGCAGTCATTACGTGCGTAATCACGATTCGATCAATATTGAAAAGAAGGAATATTATATACATTGCGTTATGGTGTGAGTATGCGGTTTCTTCGGTTTTCTGTGTGCTCGGTAAAGTGTATCAAGCTAATTTGGTTGGAATTAGTACATGGCATAACAAGTGGTATGATCTGTCAGATACGACTTGGTGGGGATATGCACTGATTATCATCTGCAACCTGATTGCTTTCAAACCATTTGAGGTTTTTGATCACGATTCATCTTTAGGAGATATGGGTGAAAGAAAAGGTGCAAAACAATATATGGGTTATTATGCTTACATTTATATTTTGTTGGCACTTATATTTGTTATACTTTCATTCAGCAATATTAGAAGTATTCTAGAAACAGGAGACCTCGGTGCATTACGTTCATCTTTGTATGGAAACAGTGATAATGAATCAACGCTGGTAATAACGAATAATTTTGTCGCAAATTTATGCTATAAACTTTGTATTCAATTCAAATATTTAAGTATTTTCATTGCGCTGCTTATGTTTAAGGAAAGATATCGTGTTAAAACAGCAGTGGGTCTCCTTGTGACGACATTTACAATTTATTATATCTATGCATCTGCAAATGCAGCACGTGGCGGATTGCTCATTTTTGTATTTTGTTCATTCCTTATGGTGTTGACATTTTTTAAGTATATGAGCAAGGGCTCAAAAAGGAAACTCATAATCTTAGGGGCTGTGTGCGGTGGAGTTGTGGTTTCGTTTTTCTTAGCCGTTACAATGTCTAGACTTGCTACCGACACTGGTGGAGGAAATTTACTCCTTAGAAACATATCGTTTTATTTGGGACATGGCCCAATTGAGTTTAGCAAAGTAACAGGGTCTTTGGAGGATTTTGCATATGGCAAAACAATCATCGGAAGGCTGTTGAACCACTATTTTGGAATATCCTATAGTTGGGAAAATATTCAAGCGGAGATTGGATATCCAAGTATTGGACCAGTTTTCATCACATATTTGGGCTACATCTATACAGATTTTGGAATCTTTAGCTGTGTTGGTTTCACAGCTTTGTGGTCATACTTTATGTGTAGGCTGTTAAGAAAGCCAACCTTGCGTATTAGCACGGTGTTTATTTTCCTGTATTATCTGAGCTTCTATGTGACTGGAAATTTTGCTGTTGGTCGTTTGGAATACGCAGGAATGATCACAGCGCATATTATCGCGCTTTTGATTCGATTGATTGAGGATCAATTGCGAATTAGAAGCCGTAAGTATTCACTTCTATATACACATAAGGAGAATGTATATGAAAAGAGGTAGCAGAGTTGTTTGGAATAAAGAATAAGATACGAGGGATTGTTATCAGATATAAATGGAGAAAACATAATCCCCACAATTATACTAATGCAAATACTATATTTAATGAGCAGAAGGTATCTGTAGGAAAGAAAACCTATGGAGAGCTGAACATTAACCTTGGTACCAATCCAATTCGTACAGTTAAAATCGGTAGCTTTTGCTCAATTGCTCCGGGAGTTCAGTTCATCATAAATCCTCACAATTATCGTTTCTTCTCATCGTGGGGATGGCAGGTTTATGAGTATCATGAGCGGTATTATGATTGGGAGAAAAAGACCAGCATCATTGTAGAAGATGATGTTTGGCTTGGGCAAGGAGCATCAATACTTGGTGGAGCTATTTTACATCAGGGATGTGTGATTGGTGCAGGTTCTGTAGTAAGCTGTGAGGTTCCACCGTATGCGATATACGCCGGTCATAAGATTATCAAATACCGATTCAGTCAGGAAGTGTGCAATAAATTACAGAAGATTGATTATTCTAAATTTGACCAAGCGGTTATTGATCGAATCAAAGGGTGGCACAAGATAGAAATCAATGAGTCTAATGTAGATGAGTTGCTGAAGCTTGTACCACTGAAAGAAGAGATTTAATTTGAAAATACATAAATATGAGGACATTATGAAATGAGAGTTTTATTACCATATCATTTAGGCTGCGGGAATCGAGGCTGTGAAGGCATAGCGAGGGGCATTGCTAAAATTTTAGATTTAAATAAGGATCAATTAATACTATTTGACATTTCTCCGTATGACTATGCTGGCGATTTAAAATTGGGATTAAATAAAGTCGGAGTATTAAAGCAAACCAAGGACAATAATGGAGTAGAAACGGCAAGATTAATGTGCAGGGTACTGCAGAAAATGAAGCTGCCATATTTTTATAATGAACTGATGAGTGGCTATTATGTAAATACCGCAAAACCAGGGGATGCCATTTTTATAACTGGCGGTGATATCTATTGCTACAAAGGAGCCTCCGCACTTCCCAACCTGATAGCGAAGAAGGCAAGGAAAAAGGGTATAAAGCCAGTACTCTTTGGAGTCTCAATGGAGAAAAAATTCCTTGATGATAAGGTAGTAGCTGGGTTAAGAAACTATGATCTTATTATCACGCGCGAAACAATATCTGCAAAAACTATGACTGATCTCGGATTGAAGAATTATCTTTATCCGGATCCAGCTTTTTCGCTTAAACCTGTAAAGTGTCCGCTACCTAATTATTTTGGCAAAAAGGTTGTCGGTATCAACTCCAGCCCCTTTACAGATGCTGATGGTTTGTTCGAAGAAAATATGAATAAGTTCATCGAATATGTCCTGTCACAGGGCATGGAAGTGTGCTTTATTCCTCATGTGTTCTGGAAAGAACAGGATGATCGGAAGTCAATTGCAAAATACATAAAGAAGTATGGAAATAAGGTTCATGTATTAGATTCAGAGAAGATGTCTTATTTGCAGATTCGATATGCTATTTCGAAATGTAAGTACTTTGTCGGTGGACGCACTCATTCCGTCATCTCTGCATACAGTACTCATGTTCCGTGCATTGCTCTTGGTTATTCGGTAAAAGCCCGAGGAATTGCAGGGGACATCGGTATGCCGGAATATACGGTTGTTGACAGCAAGCATTTGAAAGGTAGCACGGATATCCTAGATGCATTTATTAAAGTAGAGCAGAATTACGATAGTATCATGCGAGCCTATGAAGGCATGGATGCATATATCAAGAGGATAGATGGACTAAAAGAATTGGTCTTGGGATAGTCATATTAAGAAGGCTATTTGACAGGAGGAAAGTATATAGTGGTATCTAAAGATAATAAATATTTCCAGTTGATATTGAATACATCCTTATTTGCGCTTGGAAACCTTGGGTCTAAATTTATAGTGTTCATTCTTATGCCGCTGTATACCAACGCTTTGACTACGACAGAATATGGTATCAGTGAATTGGTTATAACCGGAACCAATCTGCTTATACCTTTCGTATCAGTTTCCATCCAAGACGCAACATTAAGATTTGTACTTGATAAAAATAATAAATCAGGGGAGGTGTTAAAGAATACGATCCTGATTCTTGCCATAGGATCGATTGTGACCTGCCTATTGTATCCGTTCATTGGTCTGTATAAAGCTATTGATGGATGGACGCAGTATTTCTTGATATTGACCATTGTGTATATGGTTCGAAATGCACTTTCTATTTACTTGAAGGCTATCGGAAAAACAAAGCTTTTTGCTATTGACTCTATTTTATATACATTGTTCCTTATGATAAGCAATATTGTGCTTCTGACTGTTGTTAAACTGGGATTGAAAGGATATTTTTATGCTATTATTATTTCTACAGTTGGATCGATAATTATATTATGTATATTTGGGAATGTATTTGGAAGCTGCAAAAAAAACCGTGTCAACAAGAAATTATTAAAGGACATGGTGATTTATTCACTACCGATGATTCTCAATAACATTTCGTGGTGGATTATCAATTCATCTGACAAGATTATGATAGAATATTTTGATTCTGCCTCAGCTTCTGGAATCTATTCTGTTGCATCTAAAATACCGTCGATTCTCACCACGCTGACCAATATTTTCAATCAAGCTTGGATCATCTCTTCTGTTTCCGAATATGATACAACGAGAGATGGAAAGTTCTATTCCAGAACCTTCACAGTATTTAATTGTATGTTGGTTATGGTTGCATCTGGAATTGTTCTTATAATTAAGCCATTTATGCAGATTTATGTTGGTGTAAACTTTGTAGAAAGCTGGCAGTATGTTCCGCTGCTTTTATTGGGAAGTATTTTCCAGTCTTATGCCGCTTTCTTTGGAGCTATATACACATCGGCAAAAAAGAATGTAAGTATAATGTCAACTACATTAATTGCAGCTGTGATCAACATTGTTTTAAATACAATACTGATTCCAACCATAGGAATTCAGGGTGCGGTAATAGCTACAGCTGTAGCATACTTCGTTGTATTTGTGTTCAGAATGATCGATTCTCAAAAGTATATACAGTTCGAAGTTCAGGTTACGCAGGTGCTTCTATCAATGGTTATTTTAACAGGGCAATGTGTTTTAATGATCACAATAGATGGAGTACTCAGGTATGTAACATCAATAGTGTGCTTTGCGGTGTTGTTTGTTCTGAATGCAAAGACTATCGTTTTGCTGTTTAATATGTTCAAGGCGAAGCTTAGGAGACGATAGTATGCGGTAAGAAAAGCGACTAAAATTTGAGAGAGGTGTCAAATTAAATCAACGGATAGCCACCCCATGATTTTGTTCCATAATTGTAGATAAGAAATGCAAGCGTTTTACTTCATTGGTGTTGCTAGATAACGCGGGATGCAAGCATTTTACTACATTGAAATTATGGAGGAATGCCATACGAGCAACTAAAGTATCTGCTGACGAACAGTACCGACTCATTATGGAATGCAGACAAAGTGGTCTGTCTGATCAGCAGTGGTGTCTAAACCACGATATCAACCCCGGTACTTTTTATAACTGGGTGAAACGTCTCCGTCATAAAGGCAGCTATGATATTCCGGCAGCAACACGACGTTCCTACAAAGAAGTTCCAAAACAGGAAGTGGTGAAACTGGAGTTTGAGCAGAAACCTGTTTCTTCCAATTCAGAGTCATCTGCTGTTTATACCGAATCATACCAGGAGCAAAATCCAGGAATGCCTATGATGGAATTATCTCTTGCAGGTGCCTGCCTGCGCATTACAAACGGAATAGCACGGGCCGGATATAATGCAGAGGCATTCCCTGAAGGCGCTGAAGGTTATCTACAAGGGCCTATCTTGAGACGTATCTTGAGGAGGGCAGATGTAGCATTTCGAACAACCTCAGCGAGAATTCTATTCGTCCTTTTACATTGGGCCGAAAGAACTGGTTATTCAGTGATTCTCCCAAAGGGGCAACCGTCAGTGCTACAGTCTACAGTATAGTGGAGATGGCTAAGGCAAACGGTCTCAATATCTATAAGTATTTAAATTACCTGCTGGATCACCGGCCAAACAAGGAGATGTCTGATGAGCAATAGCCTGATGTGCATAACTATCAAAAATTTGAAGAAAAGTGGAAGAGTCATTCCAAAGAAAAAATCGGAGTTTACGGATGAGTTGGCTTTTATTTATTTTTTAACGCCGGCATAACAAACTTCTAATTGTTTTATATAAGAAAATATACTATAATTAAATTCATGATAGTTTATAAATATAATATGAGGGTTAAAACCTTTATATAAAAAGATTCTGTACATTGAAAAATTCACGTTAAAATCGCAAAGCAGTCAATGCGGAGTTATTCTCGTACTAAATCAGTGATTTACTATAACCAATTTTTAGACTATTACCAGGTTTTGGCTGTTCTGTTCTAAGCTATCCTAATATTTGAATATTCTAAAATTCAATGTTGCGATTTTAAATCTGTACCAATGTTTCGTAAGTAGAGTTCCCCGAATTGGCATGTGGCCGACATCATATTTCCTGTGGAGTGTGGAAAGTATAGTTTCCACTCCTTTTCGGAACCGACTTAATTCCGTGAACTCTTCCGTCTTCATCTGTCTTTGTATTTGTATCTGAGCCCCGGAATTGATTTCTGAGATAGGAACACGATAGCTGTTTGTTGAAAGATTTTGAACGGTATTCATTTTTATGCAGATAATTCTCTTAGTCGCTGTTGCAGGCAGAAGGCAGTACATCTGTGTTAGAAGATATGGTTTTTAGTCTATCTTTACATCGGGATTCCGGCTGTAGTAGATGACTCTGTTGCAATTGGCTTGGATCGTAATGATGCTCCATTCCGGTAAATTTGTCGTCCTGCCCTTTCTTACGAGATATGTTACAAGGTTTTAAATACAGATATATAGCAGCTCCAGTCGGTTCAGCTTTAATATTGGCTGCAACCATCAGGGAATCCATTCTCTTAATTCTGGAATTAATCTTCATAAAGGAATCCATCTCACCAGTAAGCCCTGTCACAAAATCATGGTTAAGATATTTACCGTCTATAACCTCGTAAGTAAAGAAGTGGTTTCATAAGCGACTGAGGATTTATCACTCAGCAGCTGTTACTCAAAGCTTGTCGCGTGAAGTACGTATTGAAAGCGAATATCAAACATGAGGAACTCCACGATTTCATCATCCGTCATGTAATGAAGTTCCTTGAGGATAAGAGCTCCAACATGATATTGTACGATGCATTCTGTCTAGATGTTTTTATTATTGTATAAAGGTTCTTCCTTGATGATAGGGAAAATATGTTTAACAAGGACCTTTGCCCATGATTTATCACTCTTTTTTCTTTCCCTGTATGTCAGGTTAACAGTGGAAGTGCTAAAAGAAATTTGTTGACGACGGTTTAACACGAAAGACATCGGTATACCATGCCTGTTTTGTGGTGAGATAAGTATACGATACACCCTGGTTTCAAGGATTTATTAATGTGAAATTTTCAAGATGCAGAAAAGATTTCGGCCTTCGTATCATAGAATTTGAGATTTAAAAAAGTAGTGGCTGAATTATTGTACCTGGCAAACCATCAAGCCTGCGATCTGGTGCAATATATATTACCATTAATTTAAGGAGCCTTATAATGTATCAAAAGAGAAAAGCTATTGAGAATATATTTATATTATTGACTGACATCATCTGTTTATGGATAAGTTTGGGAATAGCCTTTGAAATACGCTATGGAATGGTTTATGGTATATATGATAATGGTGATCAGTTATGGCAGATTGCGCTTATATCCATGCTTTATGGACTTGTTAGTATATTTGGTAATTTCGCCAGACATTTCTTCCGAAGGGGATATTTTGAAGAACTGGTATCTATTATTCGTTCTCAGATGATTTTCTCCGTTCTCTGGGTAGTAACGTTATTTCTTATACATAGAAGCAGTGAACTTTCTCGATTAGTCTATGGTTATTTTATTGTTTTAAATATTTTACTGACTTTTATTGGAAGAATTACATTTAAACAGTTCATGATAAAAGTTTTTAAAACCAGTAAATATAGTAATCGGTTACTTGTAGTAACAACAGCGGAACAGGTCGATACAGTTATCAAAAATTTAATTAAATACAACGAATGGAGTCGTATTCTGACAGGAATTGTTTTAATAGATAAATCTATCATTGGAAATGCTGTATGCGGGTTACCGGTTGTAGCGGATAAGTCAACCTTAATTGATTACGTTATTCACCATAACGTAGATGAGGTATTTATTAACGATCCAGCTATAATGTCTGATTCGATGCTGCAGCAATGGGTATCAGACATGGAAGGGATGGGGGTTATCGTAGATGTAAATATTGATATTTTCAATATTACATCCGGAGGGAAAAAGACCTTAAACCGGGTTGGTAAGTATGCAGTAGTGACATTTGCCAGAAACATCTTTTCCACAAGACAAATGATGGCGAAAAGAATTTTGGATGTTATCGGAAGTATCATAGGAATCATAATACTGGCAATTGCCACAATATTTGTTGCCCCTGCAATAAAGCTGGATTCATCGGGGCCCGTATTTTTCGGACAGACTCGAGTCGGAAAAAACGGACGCAAATTCACTTTCTATAAGTTTCGTTCCATGTATCAGGATGCAGAACAAAGAAAAAAGGAATTAATGAAGAAAAATGAAGTGAAGGGACTTATGTTCAAACTGGAAGATGATCCAAGGATAACAAAGGTAGGCAAGTTTATTCGTAAGACAAGTATTGATGAATTACCACAATTCTGGAATGTCTTAAGAGGTGATATGAGCCTGGTGGGGACCCGTCCTCCGACAGTTGATGAATTTGAACGTTATGAGGCCAAGCATAAATGCCGTTTAAGCATGACGCCTGGTTTGACAGGTTTGTGGCAGATCAGCGGCAGAAGTGATATCAAGGATTTTGACGAAGTCGTGAAGCTGGATATGCAATACATAGATGATTGGTCAATTTTAAAGGATATAAAGATTTTAATTTTGACGGTTTGGGTGGTTTTAACTGGTAAAGGCTCAAGATAAAATATGTTAGGATTTAATAAGGAGAAAATATGGACAATACATATGAACAGGAAATTGATTTAAAGGAGCTGTTGTTTTTTATATTACATAAGTGGCGTCAGGTATTACTTATTGCGCTCGCCATAGCTGCCTTGATGGGGGGCTATAAGTTTGGAAAAGGAATTCTTGATCATCAGGATGAAGAGTACATTGCTAAAATACAGAAAAATTATGAAGCTGATATAAATGAATATGAACAGACGAAAGCTGGTTATGAAAGAGATATTAATAATCTTATAGCAAATATTGCAAATGAAGAAAATTATCAGAAAAAATCTGTTTTATTAAAAGTTGATCCTTATAACAAATGGGTGGCTACGACAGATATTTTTGTGAAGATGGAAGAAAAAACTGCAGAAAATGGTTTGACGGTTACTGCGGTCGACCCTGCAGATAGTGTTTTAAAGGCCTATGCTTCTGCGGTAGATAAAGGAAACAGCCTTTTAAAGTTTTCACAGGAGAATTCGATAGATACACAATATTTAAAAGAGTTAATTAATGTTACCACAGATTATGACGGTAATATGCTTACAATTTCTAGCACTTATATTGATAAAGATGGAGCGGAGGAAATTTTAGATATAATTTTAGACAGTTTGAAATCTATGTATCCGGAAGTTGAAGATAGCTTAGGACTTCATAAAATGGTTGTTATGAACCAGAATATAAGCACGGTAACCGATCCGGTACTTGCAGAGAATCAGAAACAAAGAATTAATAATCTAACTACCATGCATAATAGTCTTGATGATACTCAGGCTGCGCTTGAAGAGTTGAAAGAGCCTGAAAAACCAGTAAGCTTATCAAGGATGAACATATTAAAGAATGGGATCAAATATGGTGTTTTAGGCGGTGTCCTCGGTGGATTTATAACAGTCTTTTTTATCAGCATAGCATTTATGAGCGGTAAGGTGATTTCTTCAAATGAGTTAAAAAATCGTTTTGACATAAAGATCTTAGGTGTTTTTACGAAGGAAAGAAAAAAGAGAGCTTTTTCAGGAATTGACAGCTGGTTAGACAGGCTGGAGGGAAAAGGATACATTTCTGATGAAACTGTTTATGAAAGAATTGCAGCAAACACCGCAAACTATACAGAGGAAGGTCAGGCAATCTTATTAACAGGAACAACCGAAGGCGATATTTTAAGCAGTATTGAGTCTAAGCTAAAAGAGAAACTTCCTGATATACATTTTGAGGTGGCTGTGGATATGAATAAATGTCCGGAAACTTTAACAAGACTTCCAAAGGTGGACGGAGTTATCCTCATTGAAAAGTGCGGAGTTTCAAAATATGATGATATCCTGAAGGAATTAGAAGCTGTTTATAACTTGAATAAGAAAGTGATTGGCTGTATAGTCCTGTAATTAAAAATCCGGTTCTGTGCCAAATATGAGAGATATGAAATATATTTCTTATATTCAGCACAGAACCAGATTTTCTCTGTAAGAAGTTAAGGCAGTAACCCACGATATATTTTTTCCATAGTACTTTTTACAAGTTTATCGCTGAATTCTTTCGCCCTATGGCTATTCTTTTTCCCCATTTCCTGCATCAAGTTCCTATCCTTTAACAATAGTAGAATCGCCTGGCCGTATGCTGATATGTCATCAGTCCGTTTTACCATAATCCCCCCATCACAATAATCCAATGATTGTTCCGCACATTTTCCCATCAGATCTCTGCTTCCGCGTATATCCGAACAGATGACTGGAAGACCGTATGCCATAGCTTCCAGCAAAGCCATGGGAAGCCCCTCCTGAAATGAAGGGAAAATAAACATATCTGCAATTTGGAAAATCTCCATCATATCTTCCCGGTATCCCAAAAAAGATATAGAATCAGAAACCTCAAGCTCTTCAGCTATTTGTTGCAGGTATCCATCTAATACTCCATGTCCGCATATCACATAATGAAAGTCCAAAGGTAAAGGTTCTGAAGAGGCAGCAGATTTCTGCTTTAATTCCGCGACTGCACGGATAATTGCTTCATGGTTCTTACGTTTTATCAGTTCACCCGAAGACAGAAGAATTACTTTATCCTTAGGAAGACCCAGTTCCTCTTTTTTGCGAGAGACATCAACTGTTTTCTGAATTTTTTCAATGTTTATCCCAACTCCTGGAATATAATCAACATGTTTTGCGTGAAAATGTTTTTTTGCGCGTTCATAATCCTCTTTATTAATGCAAATCTGTTCATCAGTAAAACGTGAGAGAATCTTTTCTATCGGATAGTAACACAGCCAGTTGATGATGGAAGCTCCCTTAAAAAAGTGAAATCCATGTGCGGTATAAATGACCGGAGCGGTTTTTGTCGCATGGGCAGCCAAACGTGCCATGACTCCGCCCATGGGCGTATGGCAATGGACAAGGTCAAAGTGTTCCGCCTGCATCAGCTGCTTAAGCTGTTTATAGATTTTGATATTTTGGGGCTTAAAGGGACTTCGGATAAAATCTATCTGATGCCGAATAATACCGGTTCCATCCAGCCGATGGTTATCTTTGCCATAGGAGGGGGTATTATAATTAGCTGCATAATGAATTTCATATCCCATGCTTTGGAGGATATGGACATTTGACATTTCAAATTGGGGAACGAAGCCGCTGACTGTTGTGACTAAAAGTGCTTTTTTTGTTGGTTTCATTTGCATTTACCATACCTTTTATTAATAAGTGTAGTATATCATATTTTTGCAGCGAGTTCAAAAATTAAAGTGTTAAAATGAGAAATATTTACGACCACGTTTGCAATTTATGTTATACTAGTCATATACAATGTAGTGGGTCAAGTATAAGCAATGTAAAAATCCTGGGTAAGCTTAAAGATATCGTCAGTAAAGAGAATCTTGATGATTTTTGCAGATTGCAGACCTATATTTGGGACATTAAGAAAAAAACTGATTTACATAATTTCCCATAAAGAGTTTATAGCTGTGAAGACATAGTGCTTGCTGAAATAAGTAAGAGATTCAACTTCGTCATGTGATCTTCTGTCCAATAAAAAACCTGGACAAAATGCAATAGAATTTTTATTTTTCATATAAATTATTCAAATACACTTATAATGAGGAGAGATATATAATGGCACTACTGTTAAATGTCCCATTTAATGAAAAAGATGAGGCTAAGAAATTAGGAGCAAGGTGGAATCCGGAATTAAAAAAGTGGTATGTTCAGAATAAAAGTGATTATCCTAAATTTGTAAGATGGATTTCTGAAAACGGTAACTTTGAAATTATATGTGACTGTTTATATATCGTGGAAGGTAAAAACACTTGTTTTAAGTGCGGCAAGACAACAAGGGTTATTGGTTATGGTATTGAAAACTATTATGAATTTTGGAATATGGGAGACTCAGACAAAGATCACTATTATGAGAGCGGAGAAGTACATATTGCTTCCCATATAAAGCCTATGCCAGCTGCATTAATGGAGTACATACAAAGTCAATATAATTACAAAAAGAGATATTCAAAGACAATAAAAAGCTCTTATCTGGCTAATTGCTGTGATAACTGCGATGTTTTACAAGGGGATTTTTTTCTGTTTGAAGAAGTTGACAGTCCGTTTTTCATTTATGATAAGGATGTAGCTTCAAAACTTAAATTATATAAAATTCCTTTAAAATATGATTTAGTTTTAGATACGGTGGAAGTAGGAATTGGTTCGAATGATTATTTAATCAAAGAAAATGCAGAAATTATAAATCTTGATATTTCACGAAAACGGAACTGAGTTCCGTTCATGGGAATGTTATCGACGGAGTGAGAGGTGGATTTTATCGCACAGCTGGGCGATAATAAAATCTATTATCAGGTTTCAGCCAGCATTTTAGACCCGGTTACTTATGAGAGAGAATTTGCATCATTGAAGAAAATCCCGGATCACTATCCGAAGTTTGTCCTGACTATGGATGATTTCCCAATGGGCGAAGATGGCATCAGGCAAATGAATATTATCGACTTCTTGCTTGATTGCCAGGAAATATGATCCTTTTCGCTTCTCGTAGGATAAAAAAGCATCTGCGGGAAAGGTATCCACGTTTCCCCAAAATGAGATAGAACTTGCCAAGAGATATAGGAAAGATTATTTGGAGAGGTATGGTGAGACGAAATGAAAACCTTAAATCAGTTTTTGGATGATCAAATGAAACATGAAGAATTCAGAGATGAATATGAAAATCTCCAGCCAGAGTTCGATATTATCCGTGCACTGGTGGATAACAGAACCAGCCGGTTCTGAAATTGAATTTCGTACCTAAAAAGATGTAATAAAAGAAGCTGCTTACTATTGGGATTCCCATAGCAGGCAGCTTCTTTTGATACCGGTGTTTGCAGCGAAGTATTATACCTTGAAGAAAAAACCATTGTAATATCTTAAATCTTTTGTTATGATTATGTCATAACAGTACCACCAAGGAGCAGTGCAATGCAGCTAACCGAAAAACTAATGAAGCCAATCAAAGAAACCACATATTTAACAGCGGAGAATGCCAGGCGGTATCGTGTGATTCTTCGCTTTTTTTATATGCAGTATGAAAAAATCAAGTACTGGATGGAGCAGGAAGAAATCTACCGGGAGTTAAGCTCCCACGAGGAATTTGCTGACTACACCGTCGACCAGTGCCGCCAGGATCTGGACTCGCTGCTGGGCTGGGGAAATCTTCTGACCATGCAGGATACTAAGAGGGTTACTTCCATTGAAGCCTTTAAGAACAGACAGTACAGATACCAGCTTGCGGAATATTCCGTTGAGATCGAGAGAATGACCATCCGGCTGGAGAAGCTTTTTGTGGAAGGCGCGTCCTTAGAGCCCACGCTGCTTGAGAAAATTAAATCTGAGATGGCGAAGATTTTCCGGATATCGGAAGGAACTCCGCTTGAGGTATATGGCTGGTGGAATGATCTGAATAATGATTTTATCAGGCTGAACCAGAATTATCAGGACTATATGCGGGACTTGAACAGCGCCAGGGCGGAAGAACTGATGAAAACCACGCAGTTTTTAACGTATAAGGATAAGCTGATCGACTATCTTCGTTCCTTTGTGAAGGGGCTGCAGCTGAATGTGGGAATGATTGAAAATCTGATGAAGCAGGTAACGGAGGAAGTGGCAGAACAGATATTTCATAAGGCAGTCGAATATGAGATGTCCATACCCAGGCTCGACACAGAGTTAGATCCGGAGGAGCTTTATGAGAAGGCAAAGGGCCGTTTTATAAGCATGAAGGAATGGTTTACGGAGTGTAACGGAATTCCCAGTGAGGCATCCCGGCTCTTTGATATGACCAACGAAAGCATTCGGAAAATCACCCGTTATGCGACCCGGATCAGTGAGCAGTTTACAAACGGTGCCAACCGGAAGGAAGAGTACCGGAAGCTGTGCGGGACCTTTTTATCATGCAGGGATATTAGTGAGGCACACTGCCTGTCTGCAGTCGTATTCGGAGTGGAAAGGCCCCTCCATTTAAAAGGGGGAATGGAGAGGACCACAGACAGCATCAATGCAGGCATCTATGAGGAACCGGCCTGTGTGATGGAGATTGTGCCCCGGGTAAGGGAATACCGTGAAAGAACGGAGCGCAGCCATATCAGGGAGTACGGTACGGAGAAAGAGCAGGCCAGAAAAGAGGCCATGGAGAAGCTTAAACGGGAGAGAATGATGATGGACAGCTTCTTAAAGGAAGGAGAGATTGATTTTGCAATGCTTCCGGTCCTTAAGCAAAACACCAGAAACCTCCTTCTTCGGTGGCTGGCAAAGGCCCTGGAGGGCAGCGGGACAGGCAAGACGGAGGACGGGAGAGTTTACCGCGTGGAAAATCCGGATACCAAAGAGCGCTGCGTCGTGGAATGTGAGGATGGTGCGTTTGAAATGCCGGCGTTCGTACTTAAATTTGAGGAGGCAGGGAATTCGTGAATGTACTGGAAGAATTGATGAATGAACGGTGGATTTCCAAATACAGGGATCGGGACCGGTACTACCGGATCAAGGATGAACTGGGGACTGTCCGGGATTTTCTTGTGGAAAAGCTGGGATACCGGATCATAAGCAACAGCAGTCTGGTGAAGCTGGAGAAGCTTCCGGGGGAAGCCCTTCCATGGATGGGAGTCCAGGAATTTAAGAATCCGTCGGATTATGCTCTTTTTTGTGTGATCCTCATGTTTTTGGAGGATAAGGAGGCAGAAGAGCAGTTCGTGTTGTCCCAGCTGACGGAGTATATTACGGCAAGCTTTCCTGAGGGTCAGATGGCGTGGACTGTGTATACCAACCGTCAAAGGCTGATCCGCGTGATGAAATATTGCATGAAAAATGATCTGTTGCTGATTGACGACGGCAATGGGGATAATTTTGTCACGGATATGGAGGCGGAGGCCCTGTATGAGAATACAGGACTGTCTAAGTATTTCGTCAGAACTTTTACTAAGAATATTAACAGTTACCAAACCGTGGCCGATTTCTTCCAGAGCGAATGGCTTGATATGAATGAGGAACGGGGGGTCATACGAAGGCAGAGAGTATACCGGAAATTGCTGCTTTCCCTTGGAATGTACAGGGAAAAGGAACAGGATGAAGATTTTAATTATGTAAAGAATTACCGCAGTATCATAGAAAATGATTTGGAGCAGTTTTTGGATGTCTCCCTTCAGATTTATAAATCCAGCGCCTATCTGATTCTGGGAGAAAATGGGGATTTAGGGAGGACATTTCCCGCAAGAAACAGCCTGTCCGATGCAATTTTACTGTTTCACGCAGAGGTGAGGAATCGGGTGGAATCAGGAGAGCTTAAGCCCGAAATCAATGAGCGGATTCTGGTTCCGTTGCTTAAGCTAAGGGAAATGATCCGGGAAACAAGGCAGAAGTATGGAAGCGGGCTGACCAAAGCTTACCGGGAGATGTCCGGCCGGGAGTTTGAGGATTGCCTTATAGAGGAACTGAAGAGCCTGGACTTCCTGCGGATTGATGCGGTGACAGAAGAAGTACAGATTATGCCGGTTGCAGGGAAAATCATGGGAACTTATCCGGAACGTTATCTGGAACAGAAGAGAGAGGAGGGAGATACCGATGCAGACCAGTAAATGGGTTATTAACCGGATCGGGTTGATTGATTTCTGGTATTATGACGAAGAGGAATTTCAGTTCAGAGATGGAAGGCTGCTCCTTCGGGGAGCCAACGGTTCGGGAAAGTCTGTTACCATGCAGAGCTTTATTCCCCTTCTGTTGGACGGCAATAAAGCAGCTGAGCGGCTGGATCCCTTTGGAACCAGGGCGAGGAAGCTTGAGAATTATCTTCTTGAGGAAAATGACGGGAGAGAAGAAAGAACCGGTTATCTGTATATGGAATTTAAGCGAAAGGACAGTGATTCCTATGTGACCATAGGGATCGGTCTTTGTGCAAAGAGAAATAAAAAGCTGGATTCCTGGCATTTCATCCTTCAGGATGGCCGCCGGATCGGCCGTGATTTTTTCCTGTATAAGGAACTGAAAAATAAAATCACCCTCAGTAAAATAGAACTGGCCAACCGTCTTGGGGAAGGCGGTAAAGTAATTGATGGTCAGAATGATTACATGAAGCTGGTCAATGATACCCTGTTCGGTTACGAGAATGTGGAGGAATACAAGGAGCTGGTGGATCTGCTGATACAGCTGCGGACCCCCAAGCTGTCCAAGGACTTTAAACCCACCGTTTTAAATGAGATCCTGAGCAGTTCCCTGCCTCCTCTTTCCGATGAGGATCTTCGTCCCATGTCAGAGGCTATAGAAAATATGGACAATTTAAAGACCAGGCTCCGAGAGCTTGAAACCAGCAAAAAAGCAGCTGACAGGATCAATGAGGTTTATAAGCAGTATAACCGTGCTGTATTATACGAAAAAGCAGACAGATACCGGAAGGCAGAACAGGAACACCGCAGGATTGAGAACGAATATACCCGGACACAGTTAAACATTGAGGAATGTGCCCGGAATTACCAGAAGGAAATTCAGAGAGAAGAAGCGTTAAATATTGAGAGGACTTCCCTTCTGCAGAAAAAGGAAAGCCTGGACAAAAGTGATATTGCCAGGCTGATGGAGCAAAAGCTTGAGGCAGAAGAAAAGCTTGCCCTGGCAGGCCGGGAATTAGCCGGGAAAGAAAAGAGCCTTAATGAGAGGAGCCAAAAGGAAACTGAGCTGCATTATGCGCTGAAAGAGCAGCAGGAGAAGCTGGAACAGCAGAAGGCTGACATTTTTGAAAAACTTGAAGATATGGAAGCCGGTCTGCAGGTTCTGACCTTTGATGAGCATGTATTTATGGCAGAGGAGCTAAAGAAGGGGCTGGAGGAATCCTATTCCTTCGGTACCTTACGAGGGCAGATGGACACCCTCCGCAAAGATATTGACCTTGGCATCGGGATTCTGGAAAAACGGCAGCGGATATCGGAAAAACAGGAGGAAGCCCTCATCCAGCTTGAAAAGACCAGGCAGGAGCAGCAGAAGTGTGTTCTTCTTAAGAAGGATCAGGAGGAACAATTAAGACAGGTGAAGAGTGAGTGGGAGGAGCAGTTTTACCAATGGACCAGAGGCAATACCTGTTTAATCCTCTCTGAAGAGACGGAGCACTATTTTACCGGCCGGATCCGCTCCTATGATAAGCTTACGGATCCTTTAGAAGCAAAAGAACAGCTCCGTGAGCAGAAGGACCGGATTCTGACCGGGCTTCAGAAGGCCGGAGTCGTAATGGCTCACCGGCTTAAGCTTGATGAGGAGGAATATGGCAGCAAGAAGCAGGAGCTGGAGGAATGGAAGAATAAAGAAGATCCGGAACCGGATAAAGACGATGGGGTCCGGGCCAACCGGAAATGGCTGAGGGAAAATCATATTCCCTATTATCCTTTTTACAAAGTGGTGGATTTCGCCGAAACGCTGGATCCGGAAAAGCGGAACCGTCTGGAAGAAGCCCTGAACTGCATGGGAATGCTGGATGCGGTACTTGTTCCTGGAAATTATGAAGAAAAGGTCCTGGCTTCCCGTACCGGCATGAGGGATACCTATATCTTTGGTGATATCACTGTGGTGAAGGAGAGCATAGCCAGGCTTCTGGAGATTTCTGCTGAGATAGAGGATATCGTATTTTATCAGGAGCTTGCAGCTGTGCTTAGCGGAGTGGCAACGGCAAGAGGAGGACAGACCTGGATTGATGAAGAAGGCAGATTTGGCCTGGGACTGTTAAAGGGAACCATTACCCATCGCTATGAAGCCAGATATATCGGTGTGAGGGCAAGGGAAAAGTACCGGATGGCAAAGATACAGGAGCTGGAGGCGGAACTGGCGGCATGTGCCGGGAAGCTGGAGGAAGACGGAAAGGCCCTTGAGGAAAATGACAAGGCCATATTAAAGCTGAAGGCAGAGTACGAAGCATACCCTTCTGAATGGGACGTACAGGAGGCAGTAAAGGAGCTTTCGGAAACCGTGGAAAGGATAGACAAGCTGCAGCGGGAAGCAGAGGAAAAGGAGCTGGCGGTTTCCGTACTTCAGAAGGAGCTGATGGAGGCAGGGCTTGCGGCCTCCGAAAACAGCAAAAAGCTGTATTTAAAAAGCGATCTG
This sequence comes from Clostridium sp. Marseille-P2415, assembly GCF_900155545.1. Classification (GTDB taxonomy): domain Bacteria; phylum Bacillota; class Clostridia; order Lachnospirales; family Lachnospiraceae; genus Lacrimispora. Next base: position 2,879,936 of record NZ_LT732526.1, on the reverse strand, counting down.
TCCATATATAGGGAAGCAAGGGCGGAAGCCTCCGGCTATTTCGATGCCATCGGCAGTCTGGAATTACTGCATCAGGCTTATCTCCATACATTTGAAAGCGTTGGTGTCCTGAAAGACAGAATGGAGGAACTGACGGAGCTTCTTGATGAGATCCGTTATGATATCAATAAGCAGAACCGGGTGCTGATGGAGCTTAAAAGCACCATTACCGTTTGTGAGGAACAGCTGAAAGCCCAGGATTATGAGTCTGTCAGGGAACAGCTGGAGGCCTGTGTACAGCGGTTAAAAGAGATCCCGGAGGAACAGAAGGACTGTTACTTGAAACAGAGCGGTCATGAGAAGGATTATAAATTCAATGAAGACAGGCTTGGCACTATAAAAATCCAAAAGGAAAAGAGTTTTTGTGATCTGAAGCTTCTGGAGAAGGGGCTTGTGGATGAGAAGAATCTTTCTTATGCCGGCGGACTGGAGGAGGTATCCTGGGAGGAGATATCGGAAGCTGCCGGAAGCGTATGCCGGCTGCTTCAGCCGGATCACATAAAGAGCAGTACGGAATTAAGCAGCCTGCTTCAGCAGAAATTTTACGAGAATCTCAGCGAACTGGTTGATTTTAATCTGACCATCAACCCGATTTTTGGAGATGAGGATTATACTGATTATACGGATGGAGCCATGGAGCCGGGGTTTAAGAGGCTTGCCATTTTTGCAAAGTATAAAGGTAGAGAGGTTCCTTATGATACGCTGATCCATGGAATTGCCGGAGATGTGGAGATTCAGAAAAGTCTGGTGAGAGAGAGCGACCGCGCTTTGTTTGAGGATATTCTTGCCAACACCGTGAGCAAAAAGATCCGTTATAAGATTTATAAGAGTGAAGGCTGGGTCGAAAAGATGAACCGGCTGATGGGAAGTATGAACACCTCAAGCGGACTGAAATTAAGCCTGGTATGGAAGAAGAAAAAGGCAGAGGAGGAGGGGCAGCTTGATACCGGTAAGCTGGTAGAGCTGCTGAAAAAGGATGCCGGGCTCATGAGGGAGGAAGAGCTGGAGCAGCTATCCCTGCATTTTCAGACCAAGGTACAGGAGGCCAGACGGATCATGGATGATACCGGCAGCAGCCGCAGCTTCCATGGGATCATGAAGGAGGTTCTGGACTACAGGAAATGGTTCGAATTCCAGCTGTTTTACCAGAAGACCGGAGAGAATCGCCGGGAATTGACCAATAATGCATTTTTCACCTTCAGCGGAGGGGAAAAGGCAATGTCCATGTATGTACCGTTATTTTCGGCGGTCGTAGCCAAATATGACGGGGCCAGAGCGGATGCTCCCAGACTGGTATCCTTAGACGAGGCTTTTGCAGGTGTGGATGAGCAGAACATCAGCGACATGTTCCGGCTCATGGTGGATATGGAATTTGAGTTTATCATTAATTCACAGATTTTATGGGGAGACTGCGATACCGTACCGGAGCTTGCCATTTACCAGCTGCTGCGCAAGGAGAATGCGAAATTTGTCACGGCACTTCCTTATATCTGGAATGGAAAGGTTAAGAGGCTGGCAGTCGATGGAGATATGGAACGAGAGTGAAATGCTTGTGCAGGCGGCGGAATATTTTAAAAAGCCGGGGTTTGAGCGCTTGTTTGCCGGCCTGCGGCAGCGCTATGGAACCCTTTCCCGTCTGGGAGGAAGCATTTGCTTAAATGCACTGACAAAGGAGGAGGCAGAGGCGCTGGAAGGCTTTTTGCAGATCAATGTTCCGGAGGGCAGCAGGCTTACCGTTTCTGTCAGCCGGATCAGAAAGGCATTGAAGCATACCCGTTATGATAAATGTACCTTAGAGGAGCTTGTCCCCTTTGTTTTGAAAGAGAAAATGATATCCAACAAGGAGGAACGGACAAAGAAGGAGCTGGAAATGCAGGCATTCTTAGACAGCATGCAGGAATGCTGCTATGGGACGCCTGCCGGAGAATGGCTGGTAAGCTGCCTGGTAAAAGGCAATCCTTTAACCGCACTGATATCAAGGGATTACCATTCGGACAGAGACTGGCTTACAGAGAATCTGCCTCTGATCATTAAGGCTGTAAACCGGCTTCCTGCGCTTACAGGAACCTATCTGCGGCTTCCTGTTTTTGCAGCATCCATTACCGGAAATCCCCATTATTTTGATGAAGGAAAAAGAAGCCTTAAATATCTGTTGTATGGGATCCGCAGCCTGTTTGGTTCAGGAAGCTTTGGTACGGGCAATTCGGAAGAAAAAACAGAGCTTCTGTACCGGGGCGGTATCGTAAAGGATGATCTGTCCAACTGGGTTCTCTGTTACGGAATCCACGGATATGTCTCGGATAAAGAGCTTCACAGGGGGATGGAGGAATATTTGAAAAGAGAAGAGCCTCAGATTCTGACTCTCAAGAATCTAAGTGCCTTAAAGTCAGCGGCTGTGGAAGGGAAGGAGGTCTATATCGTGGAAAATCCTTCTGTTTTTTCCTGGATCGTAGAAAACAGCCGTGAAAGATGCGCCTGTATATGTTCCGGCGGGCAGCTCCGCCTTTCGGTGCTGGTTTTGCTGGACTTACTGGCAGAGCGCGGAGTGACTCTGTATTATTCCGGGGATTTTGATCCCGAGGGTCTGGCCATTGCCCAGAAACTGGTCAGCCGGTATGGAAACCGGCTTAAGCTGTGGTGCTATCATGAAGAGATCTACCTTAAAGCCATATCCTCGGAAACCATCAGTGAGAAGAGACTCAAGCAGCTGGATTGCCTTACAGATGAAAGGCTGGCGGCGCTGGGAAGGCTGCTCAGGGAATATAGATGCTCCGGCTATCAGGAGAATGTTATGGAATGCTTTATCTGACTGTTGCAATGTCTTCCGGGTCTGAGGCCTTCCGTTAAAGAAAAAAATGCCTGTTTCAGCATGGAAGCGGCCAGGGACTGAAAAAAGTCCCTGACTGGCTTTGCAAGCGGTCTCAGGCATTTTGTTTTCAAAGAAATAGAAATATCACGTTCATAAGGGGATTCCCCCTCATTCCTTTTTCCGCAAGGCCTCTTTTTCCTTATGCAGAGCATGAAGTCCCAGGCGGATCAGTTCTACCGTTGCTTCAGAACGGGTCTGGAACCGGTTTTCAAACCGGAAATCTTCGATCTGCCGGAACAGATCATCATCCACAGAGACCGTATATCTTGATTTAAGAACAGTGAAGAGAAAGTATTTTTGCAAGGCGACCCAGAATGAGATGATAAAAGAGTTAATCCTGCGTGGATTAAATACATTGGAACTGAATAGGGATGTAAATGGAGTTAAGAGCAGCAAAGTTTCTGAGAACAGGCAGCGGTTATATCGGTTTTAAAGGAGGGAAAGAAGAAAGAAAGTAGGAGTGGTGATTAACAGGATGAAGGAAGTGGTAAAAGCAGAGTCATGAGAGGTCTGCCGCTTCACGCAGCGGCGGAAGATTACAATTGTATGAAAACAAAAGTTACAGGAGGTATGATTATGGAGTATGTGATTGGAGTTGTTTTACTGATTTCTTTTTTTGGTCTGGCTTACTATTGCATTAAGGGACATAACCTGATGATCGGTTTTTTGGTGATTACCGTTCTCTGGACCATTCTTCCGTTAGGAGGGACACTTTTTGCCAGTGAGACATTCCTGGCAGCCAACCCGCTGCTGCAGTTTGGAGAAGATAATACCCTGATATCTATCTTGAATAAGATTTATCAGTCTGCTCCCGAGGGCTGGGGTACTACACTGGTAAACGTTTGCTGGGGAGCATGGTTTGGCCGTGTGCTGATGGAAACAGGGGTTGCTTCCACCCTTATCCGCAAGACAGTGGAACTGGGGGGAGACAAACCCCTTGTTACGGTGACGCTGTTAAATATTGTAACGGCTTTGATTTTTACGGCTATGATGGGGGCAGGTCCGGTTATTGCAATTGGTGTGATTGTTCTTCCGATTTTGATGTCCCTTGGAATTCCCAAGGCCATTGCGCTGTTTGACTTTATGGGCTCTGTGGCAGCTGGTATTTATTTAAATCCTGTAATTTTTACTCAGCTCCGGGCATTCTTTCTCACGCCGGAACAAATGCCTGAATTCACCCTTGGCTGGTATGCACTGCATTGGGGATATGCAGCGCTCTTGATTATGCTGGTAATGACTACTTTTCTTACCGCGATTCAATTAAAGCGTATGAAAACGGTTCATGCATGGGCGGCTCAGACCCGCAAAATAACTTCCGAACAGAAGAATGCCCCATTTTATACCCTGATTCTTCCGGTAGTTCCGGTGGTGTTGAAGATCTGGCTGGATTTCTCTGTAATCGGAGGTTTTGTAATCGCTGGATTTCTGGCATTGTTCCTGTGCGGAAAACTGAAAGGAAGCTTCAAAGAGAATTGTCAGCTAGTTAATAAGCTTTACTATGAGGGTGTGGTTGATACTGCTCCGCTTGTAGGCTTCCTCCTTACCCTGCCGATGTTTAATTCGGTAGCATCCTATGCTTCTCCGTATTTTAAAGTGATACTGGGAGGTATTATGCCCAAAAGTGAGATTGTTGTATGTGTTGTATTTGCCGTGCTGCTTTGTATGGGGTTGTTCCGGGGGCCTATGACCCTGGTCGGCTGCGGTGCCGCAACGCTCGGCGTATTGTCCAATGTTGCATCCTTCTCCATACCGTTCTTATATGCGGTCTTTGCCATTCCGACCATTACCGTAAATATCGGCTGCTGCATTACCCAGTCATGGATTGCATGGGGGCTCGCCTACACAAAGGTGGAGTCAAATGATTTCTTAAAACTTTCCATTCCCAACGCTTATCTTACGGGTGTACTGCAATATATAACTGCTTTCGTCATGCTGGGCGGACTTGGCGCTGCATGGTTCCTGGCATGATTTTTGCCGGACAGGGAGACAGGTACATGAAGCTCAATCGAATTTAAGAAAGGGATGTAATCAATGGCTGAACGTATACATAGAGCGGTCCGTATGGGCATTGACGTAGGAGGTACATATACCAAATGCGTAGCCATGGACAATGAAACCCATGAAATTATAGGAAAAAATGAAGTAAAGACAACACATGATCACAAAGATGGTGTTGCGGCCGGCGTGGTGCAGAGCTTTGAGAATTGCATGCGGGAGAATCATATTGCGCCGGAGGATGTGGTTTTCGTTGCTCACTCCACAACGCAGGCAACCAATGCCTTCATTGAAGGAGATGTGGCGAATGTTGGAGTGGTAGGAGTAGCCGGCGGCGGTCTGGAGGGCTTTCTGGCAAAGGGCCAGCTTGCACTTAAGGATATTGTGCTGGATGAAAAGGTGGGACGTATGATCCGGGTGTTTTATACCTTTATCAAAAGGAGGTGGTGGTGGACCTCTGGAAAGAAAATGCCGTATTTAAGACTGATACGGTATTGCGCCCGGACTTCTTTCTATGTGTTGGTCCCCGGGTATGTGACTATAGTTCAGTGGATTTGGAGCAGATTCTGCTTCTTATGAACCTGGATCTGGGAGACCGGGAGGCGGATGAGGAAATTATGATCATAGCTTCTGTCAGGGAGATTTAGAGGATTATGACGAAGGAAGTATTTCAAAGGGCCATTCATCCCATTCGGGCAGGTCTTTTTGGCAATCAGGAAACAAGAGGATACAGGCGTCCGTATATTCCTGTGCGTTCTTTGGGGGAAATGTTAAGAGACCTCGCTGCAATTGAGCCGGTGGATTGGTATTCCTATGCGTTTTCGAGAGAGCCATTAAACGGGAAATTGAAGGATGAACAGCGAAGAAGCTGGATGAAGAAAAGTCTGGACTGCGGCAGGGAATACGCACATAAAATTTGCCGGGAATATCAGACGGAAGATCCCGATAGTCTGGCCGATTCCATGGGGATTACTATTACTTATCCGGAATTTCCGGAAAAGACCGACCGTGTGCTTTTTGCGGAATTCCGGGTGCCTGATAAGATATGTATTTATATGGATGCAGTGAAAAAAGCAAAGAAACTCTTTGAGGAACCTGGAGTTGCGGAGATACTGACAAAGGAACTGGACATCAGACGCCTTCTCCTGTCGCATGAACTTTTTCACAGTGTGGAAGAACGCTGCAAAGAAGAGATATATACCAAAAATGAGAAGATCAGACTCTGGTCGGTTGGATTTTTTCATAATGATTCGAATGTGATCGCTCTTAGTGAGATTGCTGCCATGGGATTTGCACAGGAAATTACAGGTATCCGTTATTCCCCTTATTTGATGGATGTGTTTTTGGTCTATAGCTATTCACCGGAGGAAGCAGGCGGATTGTATGAGGAGATGATGGAAAGGGCAGCCAATAAGGAATAACCAGCCACATGCAATTCCGAAAATCAACAAGATATTTTTCTGAAATCGTATCATCTAAGAAAAGTAACACAATCGCCAACTGATTATCTTTTTTCCTAAACCGAAAAAAGAAATCCTGATTATGATTATTTTATCAGCATAGTGAGCCGATAAAATAGTAAAGAATTCTAAATCGAAGTGGATTAGCAGAACACTATAACATAAATATCTGATCATCCCTGAATCTATCAGGGATATCTCAAAAAACATATTAAAAGTCAGACGAGATAATAGTTAAAAACATAATTTGAAAAAAATATTAGTTTTTAGCATGTTTTTCGTGCCAATTTTGTCGACATAAAATTTGTTTTGTTAATCATAGATGTTGTGTTACATTCTTAACAAATAAATACATATAGTATCTCATCCTTTTATGCATCTTTAAAAAGCAGGCTGTTTTGGATAAAATGACAAAATAATGTCGAATATTGCGATTAATTTTGCTTTTCAAAAAGTCAGAAACAGCTTATAGTGATTACAAGAAAAGCAGAAAAAAGGAGGGTTTTCTATATGACAGACGCTGAGAAGCTGCGGATTATAGAGATGGAGAATGTGAGGTTGACGGAAGAGAACATGAAACTCCATAAGGTGATTGAGAGGTTAAATCAGACGCTTAACAGATTGATCGGGCGTTACATAAGCGCTGATAAGATTGCCTGACAGGTGATAGTCGGGGAGTGCGGGGCACTCCCGGGAGTATCCCTGTCAGGGATCAATCCCGGTTTTTGGAATTTTCCTTATCATCCGGAACAATTCCTTTATTTTTGCGGACCAGTTCCCATATTGTCTGGTGCATCCATTCAATGGTTTTATTCAGCTTTTCATTTTCTATCTCTAATTCGGTAATGCGGTCCCCCATGCGGGCGATGATCTCCCGATTGTTATTAGCCTTGTGCGGCGCCAGCAGGCGCCTGACATAAGGAGAAGATGATGTAATAATATGCGTGGAAAGTAATTCGTCCCTTGCTTCACAGGACAGATTCATGAAGTCCTGGTAGCTAATGGACAGCGGTACCATGTCCACCTTGCATTTGGGGCACACCGCATTCCGTTGAAGCTGGTAATAACCATAGTAACCGCACTTAGGACAATAGTACACGGACAGTTCTCTCATTGGTCTCCTCCTTTTTTCTTATTTATGATAAAGACAGCCTACTTCTATAATATATAACGTAAAATAAAACGAAATATAACGAAAAAAAGTGCAAAATATATAAAAAAATGTAAATTTATAGAAGTTATACAAAAAAGAAACAACGATTCGTGCAAAATACACAAAAAAAGGACCGCAGCGTCTAAAACGTGCGGACCTTTTTTCTGTTTGAACGGATGAATTTTTTATGACTTATTTTTTAATTTACTGGATAATGCCGTTTTCATCGACAACCCATACTTTGTCATTGGAATCTTTGTAATCCTTATATCCTTTTCCAAGCTCTGGTTTTGTTGCAGATTTGGATGAGGAAGTTGCTTTCTGGAGGGAACCACTAGCATTTACGAGGTACTGTTTGCCGTCAAAGGAAATAGGAGCAACCTTTAAATCGGCATCCGCTTCTTTTCTTAAGCCGTATTCATACAGAGTGTTGTCACGAACACCGTGAACGCCCTGTCCTTTGTTAGAGCCTTCTGTCTGGAAGAACCATACCTGGTTTTCATCCAGATCCTCGTTGTAGATTGTCTGCTTTCCGGTAGTCATAGCGCCGTCTGTTCCGAAGTAGAAGTTGGCAATTCCTCCATCTTCCAGGTTGACGACCTCAAGTCCGGTCTGCATTTCACCCTTTGTATTGAAAGCATATTTCTTGGAATCTACAGTAAATAATTCAAGACCTTTTGTTGCATGGTAAGGAGCACCATTCTTGAAATAGAAGGTGTAAATTTCGCCTTCCTGACTGAGTCCGGAAATGCCTTCGATCTCCTTCCAACCGTCAACCCGTGCTCCGTTATCCGGATCATAGTACTGGTATCCGGCTGCTGTAAGTGTGTCAGCGGTTGCTTCCGATGCAGTTGCAGCAGTAGGAAGTTTGTACCAGCCTGTCTGCATAACACCGTTTACAAAGGTATAATAGTTACCGTCGATCTTTTTGTCAACCTGGTTATCTATCATACGGCCGCTCTTGTCAAAATAGTACCAGGAATGAGTTTCATCAAGGTCTTCAGAATCATTCTCAAGCTGGATCCAGCCTGTTTTCATGACGCCGTCATTCTCTTCACCTAAATAATAAGTACTGCCTTCAATCTCGACTTTTCCGGTCATCATTTCGCCCTGGTCATTGAAGTAGTACCAATTATCGTTGATTTTCTGCCACTTGGAAACAACAGCCTTACCGTTCTTTCCATAGTAGTGCCACAAAAATTCCGGAGCGTCAGAAGAATCCCAGAATTCATCATTTGATAAAGAGATCCATTTGTCGGAAACCCTTTTCCCACTTTCATCTACGTAATAATCATCGATCTGTGCATCAGTGGCGACTTCGCCGTCCTCGTTTAAGTAATACCAGTCTTCGCCGCGCTTTTTCCAGGCATCGGTTACGTAACTGTCATTATCATCATAAAATTTCCAGCTTCCGTTTTCCTCAACCCAGCCGACTACTTTCGCATAGGCGGTTGCTGCTGTACTGATTAAGCCCAGCTCTGGAGCTGCAGCGGTTAAAATACCGGCAGCGGATAATACAGCCATCAATTTTAAATGCTTTTTCATAAATATGTTCTCTCCTTTTTTGCAATAAGTTTTATCGTGGCCGAAAATCCATAGTTGCATTACTCTGCGATTATATCGTATTTTAGAGGGACTTTTATAGTGTGGTTTGATGGCAGATATGGAAGGAGATAACATAACAAGAAAAAAGATGAGAAATTCCAGGGGTACCGGTTATAGCCCGATTGATACGGAAACGTAAGGAAAATCAGCCTTTTTTCTGGAAATAATGATTGGCTCCGGATCCGTGGAAATACGAAAGGAAATGTTCCGTAATAAAACATGTTTCTGGAAAAATGGAAGCTAATAGAAAGCTAATAGAAAGTAAGAAAACTTTAATAGGAAAATAAAGGCTGGTGTGGTATAATCACAAACAGATAATTAACATCCCTTAAAAAAGGAGAGCGATCCATGAGAATGAAAGTATCCAACTATATCTCCCAGAAACTGGTGGATTCCGGGATTACACAGGTGTTTACCGTTACAGGCGGAGGAGCCATGCATTTAAACGATGCGCTGGGGCACCAGGAGGGAATGCATTGTTTATACAACCATCACGAACAGGCGTGTGCCATAGCGGCGGAATCCTATGCCAGGATCCATGGCCGCATAGCGGCTGTCTGCGTGACCACAGGACCCGGGGGGACCAATGCGGTTACCGGAGTGCTTGGCGGGTGGCTGGATTCCATTCCCATGTTCATCTTATCCGGCCAGGTGCGCTATGATACGACGGCCAGATGGTCAGGTGTTGGGATCCGGGCCATGGGGGACCAGGAGTTCGATATCACAAAAGCAGTTGACTGTATGACGAAATACAGCGAGATGGTCATTGACCCTATGCGGATCCGCTATTGCCTGGAAAAAGCCATTTACTTATCCCTTTCCGGGCGTCCGGGTCCCACATGGCTGGACATTCCCTTGAATGTCCAGGGAGCCTATATTGAGACAGAGGATTTGATAGGCTTTTCGGCAGAGGATTATGAACGGGGCGGAGACGGCTGGGCTTCTGTAAGCGATGCGAAGATCAGGGAGGATGAGGCCGGATGCGGAGAAAAACGGCAGATCCTTCCGGAGAAAGTGACAGCTGATACGGCCCGTGCCATTTTGGAAAAGATCAGGTCTTCCTCACGCCCGGTGATCAATGCCGGCAACGGGATCCGGATCGGACAGGCTCATGAGGTATTCATGCGGGTGGTGGATAAGCTGGGAGTTCCGGTCGTGACCGGCTGGAACAGCGAGGACTGCATGTATGATGAACATCCGCTTTACACGGGGCGAGGAGGCGGCATGGGAGACCGTCCCGGTAACTTTGCCGTTCAGAACAGCGATCTGGTCCTTTCCCTGGGAAGCCGCTTAAGCATTCGGCAGGTAGGGTATAATTATACTACATGGGCCAGGGAAGCCTATGTGATCGTCAATGACATCGATAGGGAGGAATTAAAAAAGCCCTCCGTTCACGCTGATATGCGGGTGCATGCCGATGTTAAGGATTTGCTGAATGTTCTGGAGGAGCTTCTGGATTCAGAATACGGAGCAACCGGGGAACAGCCGTTTTTTGCCGGCGGCAAAGGGCTTGACGGCATGACCTGGAATGAAACCTGCCGCATGTGGAAGGAGAACTATCCGGTTGTGCTTCCAAAGCATTACAGCCACGGCGGGGAAGAGGATGTCAATGTTTATGCGTTTATTAAGGAATTGAGCCGAAGGCTTTCTGAGAATCAGATCACAGTGGTCGGTAATGGATCAGCCTGCGTTGTAGGCGGGCATGCTTATGTCATGAAGGAGGGCCAGCGTTTTATAACCAATTCAGCGGTTGCCTCTATGGGCTATGATCTTCCTGCGGCTATTGGAGTCTGCAAGGCGGATCCGGGACAGGATATCATTCTGGTTACCGGTGATGGCAGCATTCAGATGAATCTGCAGGAGCTGCAGACCATCATTCATCATCGTATGCCCATTAAGATATTCCTTATTAATAATGGAGGATATCATTCCATCCGCCAGACCCAGAGGAATTTTTTCGGAGAGCCTTTGGTGGGAATTGGGGAGGACAGCCATGATTTAAGCTTTCCGGACATGGAAAAGCTTTCGGCAGCTTATGGCTATCCTTATGTTTGCGCACGCCATAACAGCGGGTTGGAAGAAGCCGTTGAAACGGCGCTGTCCAGGAAGGGGCCGGTCATCTGTGAGGTTTTTGTCAGCCGGGATCAGAATTTTGAGCCGAAATCCGCGGCGAAACGGCTGCCCGACGGAAGCATGATATCACCACCGCTGGAAGACATGTCTCCATTCCTTTCAGACGAGGAGATGGACCGCAACATGATCATCCCGCGGATTAAGGAATAAAACTTTACGATGTGGAGGAAAAACGTTGAACATTGTTGTAACAGGGGCCACCAGTTTTCTTGGACGGGCATTGGTTAACAGGCTTTTAAAAGAGCATAATCATGTATTTGCGGTGGTCCGTCCCGGCTCAAAGAATCTGGGAAGCCTTGATAAGGAACAGCAGGGGCTTATCCTGATCGAGCGGCAGCTGGAAGAACTTCATGAACTGGACAAGGGAATCGATGAACCATGCCAGGCTTTTTACCATTTTGGCTGGGAAGGGTCTGGAAGTGCGGGCCGGATGAAAAGGGAAGTGCAGCAGAAGAATGTTGAGGACTCCTTGAAGGCTTTGGAAGGAGCCAGGCGTCTTGGCTGCAGCCGGTTTCTTTTCAGCGGTTCCCAGGCAGAATACGGAATTCATAAGGAAGCCATGACAGAGGAGGCGGTGTGCAGCCCCGTCTCCGAATATGGCAAAGCCAAGCTTGAATTCTTAAAACGGGCATCGGAACAGACGGAAAAGTGGAGGCAGACGGGAATTTCCGACATGGAATACATCCATTCCAGGATCTTCAGCGTTTATGGACCCGGAGATCACCCATGGTCTTTGGTCGAAAGCTGTCTGAGGGTATTTGGCAGTGGAGAGTATATTTCCCTGGGTGAGTGTACGCAAATATGGAATTTTTTATATCTTGATGATTGCATCCGGGCACTGGTACTTCTGATGGAACAGGAGAATAAATCAGTTTCCGGAATTTATAATGTAGCGGGACCGGAAGGGGAAAACAGGCCTTTAAGGGAATATATCCGGATGATATATGAGGTCCTGGGCTTTCACGGCAGCTATAGCTACGGACGGAGGGAGCCCAATGCAGAAGGGCCTGCAAATCTTATTCCTGATATAAAAAAGTTGAAGGAGATGACCGGATGGGAGCCTGCGGTGACATTTTCTGACGGGATCCGGCGGACCTTTCAGGCGGAAAAATATTGACATGGAGGAAATTTTGTGGTATGAGAGATAGGATTTGTATTGTGTGCGGCGAGCCTCTTGGAGAAAAACCACTTATGACACTTGAGTCTATGCCTGCTGCGGCTCAGGATATTCCGGGAAAGGAAGAACTGAAAGAAGATCAGGGCATTACCCTTAAGCTTCATCAGTGTGAAAGATGCGGTCTGGTGCAGTTTGACTGTGAACCTGTGGCCTATTATAAGGACGTCATCCGGTCCGGCGGCTTTACCACAACCATGGTGAATTTAAGAAGAAGCCAGTACCGGCATTTTATTGATGCATATCATCTGGAAGGAAAGAAACTGATCGAGGCGGGCTGCGGACAGGGGGAGTTCCTTTCGGTCCTTTCGGAATTTCCGGTGAAGGCCTATGGAATAGAGCACCGGGAAAGCCTGGTTTTGCTGGCCAGGGAAAAGGGGCTTGGGGTCTGGAAGCAGTTTGCGGACGAAGGAGAAATTCTGGCGCCGTCCGATGGAAGCGCAGCGGGCCCTTATGACGGATTTTTATCCTTTAATTTTCTGGAACATCAGCCGGAACCGGTGAAAATGCTCCGCTGCATTGCGGATAATCTATCGGAGGAAGGCGTAGGGCTCATCACGGTTCCAAGCCTGGAATATATCCTGCAGTATGACGGATATTACGAGCTGATTCGGGACCATCTGGCTTATTATACCTTTGACACTCTTGGGTTTGCGGTCCGGGAAGCCGGATTTGAGGTATTGGAAGAGGAAATGGTCAACCGGGATACGCTTTTCGTTATTGTGAGGAAAAAGAAACGGGCGCAGGCAGGCGGGCAGCCCGGACAGGGCAGGAAGGCGGAAAAGGTGGAGCCTTACGGCCTGATACAAAGCCGGGATGCCATAGGAAGAGAGATGGAAGGGCTTGTAAGGGAGCTTAAGGCTCAGGGGAAACGGCTTGCCATATGGGGAGCCAGCCATCAGGGCTTTACACTTGCTTCCACTACAAAAATCGGCAGATTTGCGGAATACATCATAGATTCCGCACCCTTTAAACAGGGAAAATACGCACCCGCTTCCCATCTTCCCATTGTCTCTCCGGATCATTACGGAAAGGATCCGGTGGATGCCATTTTAATTGTGGCACCTGGGTATACGGAAGAAATCGCAGGTACCATACAGGAAAAATTTAACCGGAATATTCAGATTCTGGCGTTGAAATCCAATCATCTGGAAAGGATATAAGAAAACCTATGAAAGCTTTTGTTTTAATAGAACCGGGGAAGGTTGGCTGGTATGATGCACCGGAACCGGCCGTAACTCCATATGGCGCCGTACTCCGGCCCATTGCAGTAACTCCATGCTCCTCTGATGTCCATACGGTATATGGCGGCGGCTCAAGGAAGGCTCCCAACCTGATTCTCGGCCATGAATGCGTGGCGGAAATCATAGAAACCGGAGAGCTGGTTCATGACTTTAAGCCCGGTGACAGGGTAGCGGTCCCTGCCATTACACCGGACTGGAGGGCCTGCGGAATCCAGGAAGGGAATTATAAACATGCTTCGGCCCCGTTTTCCGGCCATCAGCTTGGAAGGTCGGTTCCCGGAGTTTTTGCGGAAAAATTTCTGATCCCGGATGCAGATACCACTCTGGCTGAGATTCCGGATGGGATCACCCTGGAACAGGCGCTTATGTGCGTGGATGTGGTGACAACGGGCTTCACGGGTGCGGAATCCGCTGATATCAAGATCGGAGATACGGTGGTCGTCTTAGGGATAGGGCCCATCGGCCTTATGGCCATTGAAGGAGCCCGCCATCTGGGGGCCGCCCGTATCATTGCGGTTGGCAGCAGGCCTGTTTGTGTGGAGCTTGCGAAGGAATTCGGAGCCACAGAGGTGATAAGCTATAAAGACGGTGATGTGGTAGAGCAGGTTATGGAGCGGACCGGCGGCCTGGGGGCCGATGGAGTCATCATCTGCGGAGGCGGGGATGAGGTCTTTGCCCAGGCAGTGGATATGGCCAGATACGGGATCGGCACCATTTCCAATGTGAATTATTACGGCGGCACCGGATACCTGCCCTTTCCCAAGTTTTCCGGCGGGCGCGGCATGGCTGGGAAGACCGTTCATACCGAGCTTGCAAAGGGAGGCCGGGTCAGAATCGAACGCCTTTTAAAAATGGTCCGGTATGGGAGGATCAATCCCCAGAAGCTGGTGACTCACCATATGTACGGTTTGGAGCAGGTGGAGACAGCGCTGCAGCTGATGAAAGAAAAACCGGAGGATCTGATTAAAGTTATGGTTCGGATAGATTGGAAGTGAACATATGAAAACAATTAGCATCGTAGTCCCCTGCTACAACGAGGAAGAGAATGTAGAAGCCATGTATCAGGCTGTTGACTGTATATTTAATAAGGATTTACCGGATTACCGTTATGAGCTGATCTTTATCGACAATGATTCCAAGGACCGTACCAGGGAAATCATCCGAAGGCTGTGCTCCGGGGATGAAAGGGTCAAGGGGATATTGAACGCCAAGAACTTTGGACAGTTTAATTCTCCTTATTACGCCATGCTTCAGTCAACGGGAGATTGTACCGTACTTATGGCTGCAGATTTCCAGGACCCGGTGGATATGATACCAAAGTATGTAAAGGAATGGGAAAACGGCTATAAGATCGTCATCGGGATCAAGAAATCCAGCAAAGAGAATAAATTCATGTACTGGTTGAGAAGCTGTTATTATAAAACCATCAAGAAGCTTTCCGACGTAGAGCAGATTGAGCATTTTACCGGTTTCGGCCTTTATGATGCGAGGTTTATTAAGGTTTTGCGGGAACTTCATGATCCCACGCCGTTCCTTCGCGGTATTGTGGCAGAGCTTGGCTTCCGGCGCAAGGAAATCCCATACGAACAGCCAAAGAGGCGGGCCGGGAAGACCAGCAATAATTTTTACCGCCTTTATGATGCGGCAATGTTAAGCATTACTTCCTATACAAAGGCAGGGCTTCGCCTGGCAACTATTTTCGGAAGCATCTGCTCCTTTATCAGCCTGGCGGTGGCGCTTGTTTATCTGATCATGAAACTGATGTACTGGGACCGTTTTCCGGCAGGTATGGCCCCTCTTTTGATCGGCATGTGTTTTCTGGGATCCGTACAGATCTTTTTCATCGGCCTTGTGGGGGAATATGTACTGTCCATCAATGCCCGGGTCATGAAACGGCCGCTCGTCATTGAGGAAGAGAGGATCAATTTTACAGAAGAAACGGAAAAAGATCCGGAAGAGGATATACTTCTTACGGCAGCATCTGTGGAGGATGGGAATCAGAGATGAAATATAAGATAGATGTAGCGAGAATCCGTGACAATTCAATCGTATTAAATGGCTGGGTGATCGGAAAAATCCCGGAGGCAGAAGCGGAGTTTGAAGTTTTGGATGAACAGGAAAGGCCCGTGGAATTTAAGTGCGTTCCGGTCCGCCGGGATGATGTGAGCCAGATTTATTTCAAAAAAAATCCGGACAAGGATCTGGGGTTCGATATCCGGATCCCCTATATCCGGGAGAAAAATGAGGACAGGTTTTTCGTGATCCGATGTGACGGGAAAACCGCAAGAGTGAAGCTGAATGCCCAGATCATTGAGAGGCAGAACAGCTCTGCCCATAGGAAAAGCGCAAAGCTTAAAAGCATGATGAATATGCAGACCGTTCAGTCCGCCATGGACTTCTGGAAGGAAAACGGATTCCGGGCTTTTGTGTTAAAGTCCAGGCACAAGCTTCAGGGAATTGACAGCGATTATGATTATCCGGAATGGTACGCCCTTACAAAAACAACGCAGGAAGAGCTGGAGGCCCAGAAGAAAACGGTTTTTGACTATATGCCGAAGCTTTCCGTGGTGATTCCGGCTTATAAAACGCCGGAGCGCTATCTGGCGGCCATGCTGGATTCCTTATTGGCCCAGACTTATGAGAACTGGGAAGTATGTGTGGCAGACGGAAGTCCCAGAGGAGAAGGCGTAGAGCGCGTTTTAAAGCGTTATGCCATAAAGGATGAACGGATTCGTTATGTGATTTTGGGAGAGAATAAGGGAATTTCAGGAAACACCAACGCAGCCATCGAAATGGCGGCGGGAGATTTTATCGTCCTGGCAGATCATGACGATACCCTGGCTCCCGATGCCCTGTTTGAATGTGTAAAGGCCATCAATTCCGATCCTGAGATCGATGTGGTTTATACCGATGAGGATAAGCTGGATATTGACGGAGGGGAACTGTTTGAGCCTCATTTTAAACCGGATTTTAACCCGGACCTTTTGACCAGTGTCAATTATATCTGCCACTTGTTTGTGGTAAACCATGAGCTGCTCATGGAAGTGGGAGGCTTCCGGGCGGAATACGACGGGGCTCAGGATTATGATTTCATCTTCCGCTGTACGGAAAAGGCCAGGAAGATCTGTCATGTTCCAAAGGCTCTCTATCACTGGCGCTGTCATCAGAATTCCACTTCCAGCAATCCTGAGAGCAAGCTGTATGCCTTTGAAGCCGGGGCGAGAGCCGTCAAAGCCCACTATGAGCGTATGGGGATACCCGCCCTGTCTGTGGAAAAGGGCGTGGATTACGGCATTTACCATACCACGTTTCAAATAACCGGAGAGCCGCTGGTTTCCGTCATCATTCCCAACAAGGACCATGCGGCTGACCTGGATTTATGCATGCGCTCTATTATTGAGAAATCCACCTGGAAAAATCTGGAATTCATTGTTGTGGAAAACAACAGTACAGCTCCGGAAACCTTTGATTATTATGAAAGGATCCAAGAGGAATTTGATTTCGTTCATGTGGTAAAGTGGGAGAGGGAGTTTAATTACTCCGCCATCAATAACTTTGGCGTTACCTTTGCAAAGGGGGAATACCTGCTGTTTTTAAATAACGATACGGAAATCATAAATCCGGAAAGCATTCAGGAGATGCTGGGCTTCTGCCAGAGGGATGATGTGGGGATCGCCGGAGCCAGGCTTCTGTATTCGGATGATACCATCCAGCATGCCGGTGTTGTGGTGGGCTTCGGCGGCATTGCCGGACATACCTTTATCGGACTTCATAAGGCGGAAAGCAGCTATTTTAACCAGGCCATGTGCGCCCGGGATTACAGTGCTGTAACAGCAGCCTGCATGATGAGTAAGAAATCCCTGTTTGAGAAAGCAGGGGGCTTTTCCGAGGAGTTGGCCGTTGCCTTTAACGATATTGATTACTGTATGAAGATCCGCTCTTTGAATAAGCTGGTAGTTTATGCGCCTTATGCGATGTTTTACCATTATGAGTCAAAATCCAGAGGTCTTGAGGATACGCCGGAAAAGGTGGCCCGTTTTAACCGGGAGATCCGGATATTCTCTGAAAAGTGGCCGGAAATTTTACGGGACGGAGATCCTTATTACAATCCGAATCTGACCCTGCGCAAATCCAATTTCGCCCTGCGGGACTTACGGAAGGAAAAGATCGGGGAACCCTACAGGCTTGAGGTATGAAATGGAGAAAAAAGTAACCATCATAATTCCGAATTATAACGGGCTGAAATTCATGGAACCTTGTTTCAATGCCCTGGAAGCTCAGAGTGATAAGAACTTTGAGCTTCTTGTGGTGGATAACGGTTCCACGGACGGCAGCGTAAAATGGCTTGAGGAACGCAGGATCCCTTCTATTTTCCTGCCGGAAAACACAGGCTTTTCCGGGGCTGTGAATGTGGGCATCCGTCATGCGAAAACGCCTTATGTCATTCTTTTAAACAATGATACGGAGCCGGAACCGGATTATGTAAAAGAACTGGTCCGGACCATGGACCGGTCGCCGGGGATATTTTCCGCCAGCAGCAAGATGATCCAGCTCCATCATAAGGAGCTTATGGATGATGCCGGGGATATGTACAGCATTTTAGGCTGGGCCTATCAGAGAGGCGTAGGGCAGAGCAGCCGGGGCTATAATAAACCCCGCAGTGTTTTTGCTGCCTGTGCGGGAGCTGCCATTTACCGGAGAGAGGTCTTTGAGGAAATCGGCGGCTTTGACGAGGCTCATTTCGCCTATCTGGAAGACATTGACGTGGGATACCGGGCAAAGATCTTCGGATATGAAAACGTGTACTGTCCGGCAGCCGTGGTTTACCATGTGGGAAGCGGGACCAGCGGTTCCAAGTACAATTCCTTCAAGGTCAGGCTGGCGGCCAGGAACATTGTGTATTTAAATTATAAGAATATGCCGGCCTTGCAGCTTTTGGTGAATCTGGTTCCGCTTTTGGCAGGAATCTTCGTAAAATACTTATTCTTCCGGAAGATCGGCTTTGATTCGGATTACGTGGAAGGATTGAAAGAGGGCCTGCGGACAGCCGGAAGTACCAGAAAAGTCCGGTTTCGGATGTCCCATCTCGGCAGCTACTTACGGATTGAAGGAGAGCTGATCATGGGAACGTTCCTCTATATCTGGGAATTTTTAAGAAGAAAACTAAAAATTGTCAGGTCATATTAAGAATATTTTAATGGCATCATATTGACATATCATGTATAATATACGGGATATTATCATGGAGAAGTATGGTGCAACGCACGATTGGAAGGTTTTGCTGCTATGATAAAGGATAATCAGAAAAAATTAAATGGGTTTCATGTAGTACTGGACGGGCTGGTCATTCTTGTGTCCTATGTATTTGCCTGGCTGCTGCTTTTGTTGGGCAACCGGTTGTTCAGCCCTTATAAGCAGGTTTTGGCACCACAGTACTATTTTGCGGCGCTTCTTGTAATTTTGCCGACCTATCTGCTGCTTTACGGCATCTTCCATTTGTATGCGCCGAAAAGGGTACAGGAGAAGAGGTATGAATTCGTCAATATCTTAAAGGCCAACTTTTTTGGGGTCCTGCTCTTTGCCTTGCTCCTGTTACTGATTAAGAAAAATCCGTATTTCCGTGAATTCTCTACCAGGATGGTGTTTTATTTTTGCGCCATCAACATTATTCTGGAGGTGGCAGAACGGAACCTGATCCGTTATATGCTCCGTTCCATGCGTTCCAGAGGGTACAATCAGAAGCACATTCTTTTGATTGGCTACAGCCGGGCGGCGGAAGGATTTATAGACCGGGTGCTGGTAAATCCGGAATGGGGTTATCAGGTAAAAGGCATTCTTGATAATACGAAGGAATGGGGGACCGGATATAAGGGAGTCCATGTCATAGGAAAAGTTCGGGACTTGGATGAGATTCTCGCCCTGAACTCTCTTGATGAAATCGCCATCACCTTAAGCATCAACGAATATGCAAATTTAGAAAAAATCGTGGCTTCCTGTGAAAAATCAGGCGTCCACACCAAGTTTATACCGGATTATAATAATATGATCCCTACAAGGCCTTATATTGAGGACTTACAGGGTCTGCCGGTGGTCAACATCCGCCGGGTGCCCTTAACGGATCCGGTTAACGCCCTGGCAAAAAGGGCGGTTGACATTTTAGGGGCTGCATTTGCCCTGGCTTTATTTTCACCCATTATGCTGATGACAGCAGCACTCATTAAACTGACCGCTCCGGGGCCGCTCATTTACAGCCAGGAGAGGGTAGGCCTTCATAACAGACCGTTTAAAATGTATAAATTCCGTTCCATGGTGGTCCAGGCTCCGTCTGAAGAAAAAGCAAAATGGACAACGCCCCATGATTCCCGTGTAACGCCTGTGGGACGGTTTATCAGAAAGACAAGCATTGATGAGATGCCTCAGTTTTTAAATGTTCTCCGGGGGGACATGAGTCTGGTGGGACCAAGGCCGGAAAGGCCGCTCTTTGTTGAAAAATTCAAAGAAGAGATCCCCCGCTATATGATCAAGCATCAGGTACGGCCGGGAATTACAGGCTGGGCCCAGGTGAATGGATACCGTGGAGATACTTCCATTACAAAGAGAATTGAACATGATTTATATTATATCGAAAACTGGACCCTGGGATTTGATTTTAAGATATTGTTTCTTACCATGTTCAAAGGGTTTATCAATAAAAATGCGTACTGATACCGGATACGACACGATTAGGATGAGGTTAAATAGATGAGAAATGAATTTGATGATGAATTAAACCGTGATAACATTAGAAAGGGAAGGCGCGGTTCCAATTCAAAACCAGATCCGTCCGATGAAGATTACTACCTGGATGATGATTATGAAGATTATCAGGAGCCGAAACACGGCGGAACAAATCAGACAGCTGGCCGGGGTGATATGACAAAGAAGGCCGGTGAGAGGGCCAGGGGAGCTTATGGTTCCCAACCTTCAGCCGCAGGCAGCCAGGCGATGTTCCGGGGCCAGTCATCATCCGGAGCCGCTCAGAATAAAAGCCAGGGAGCGCCCCGGCCCCGGCAGGCATCAGGAAGCAGCACAGGCAGGAACCAGGTTTCATCCGGGAACAGGAACGCTCAGGAAACCTCCCGTCCGCAGCCGCAGGCAGGAAGAAGTCAGGGAACGTCACGCCCGCAGGCATCATCAGGAAGCGGCCAGGGAACATCCCGTGCCCAGACAGCGGCAGGAAGCGCCCAGGGAACAGCCAGAAGCCGCACTGCATCAGGAAGCAGCCAAAATGCGCCCAGAGGCCAGATTGTAATAGGAGACGGCGGGACAAGGCAGCAGCCCAGAATGTCAGTCCAGGATATCCAGGCAAAGAGCGCGGCGGCCAGCAGATCGGCAGCCCAGACTGAAAAAAAGAGAAAGATCAGGCGCATCATTATTATGACGGTTGCGGAAATATTTACGCTGGCGCTTATTTTCTCCTATGCTTATGTAGCGAGACTGATGGGAGCCATTCAGAGACCGGATAATTTTAATGAGAATCAGGTCCGGAATGAGATCATGTCACCGGAACAAAAAAAGCACATGACAGGTTACCGTACCATCGCGATATTCGGCGTTGACAGCCGGGATGGCAATGTGAACAAAGGGACCAATGCTGACGTGATTATGATCTGCAATATAAACAGAGATACCGGAGAAATCAGACTTGTATCCGTATTCCGTGATACATATTTGAATACAAATGAAGGTAATACTTATAACAAAATAAACTCTGCCTATGCCAACGGAGGTGCTCAACAGGCTCTGGTAGCCCTTAATAAAAATCTTGATCTGGATATCAGAGAATACGTCACATTTAACTGGAAATCGGTTGCTGACGGGATTAATATGCTTAACGGTGTAGATATTGATATCAGCAAGGCCGAATTCCGTTACATCAATTCTTTTATTACAGAGACAGTCAAGGAAACCGGAGTTCCGTCGGTTCATTTAAAATCAGCAGGCATGAATCATCTGGATGGAGTTCAGGCTGTTGCCTATGCCAGACTTAGAAAGATGGATACCGACTACGCAAGAACAGAGCGTCAGCGCCTTGTGATTCAAAAGACATTTGATAAGGCAAAGAAGGCAGACTTGGGATTGCTTAACAGAATCTTATTAATGGAAGTGGAGCAGATCGGTACGAACCTTACGTTCAGTGATTTTACAGAACTGATTTTGGATATCAGCAAATATCATATCGGGGAAACAGGGGGCTTCCCATTTGCCCGCGGCGATATGACAATAGGCAAAAAAGGGGACTGCGTAATCCCCCAGACTCTGGAAACCAACGTTTCGGAGCTTCATAAGCTTCTTTTTGATAAAGAAGACTATGAACCGTCTGAAATGGTTAAGAAAATCAGTGCCAAGATAGCTGCTGATTCCGGCATGTACAAAAAAGGAACCAGCATTGATCACGTTTCGACGGATGAAGGGGATGTTCCGGAGAAAACCACGAAAGCGACAAAGGAAGAAAAAACCACGGATGCAGAAGAATCCTCTTCCCAGGGAGACTTCATAGAGGAAACAGATGAAAACGGAAAGCCAATAAAGCCTGCGGATTCATCGGAAGGCAGCACCGGAGCGACAAAGGAAACAAAGCCCGGAGAGACGAGACCCCAGGAAACAACGTCCGGTGCAACGAAACCAGGAGAAACAAAGCCAACGCCTACCGGCGGCGTCACAGAGACGACAACGGCGGCTCATGGGCCGGGATCCAATCAGACGACTGCTCCTGAGACTACGTCAGCCGGACCGGGCGGTCCGGGGGAGACGGCCGCATCCCAGAATTCCAATGCGAACGGCGGGGCCTCAGAAGTTCCGGTGGTGTCTGCACCACCAGTTGATTAATAAAAAAGGAAAAAGAAGGAATAATACCCTGCAGACAGGGCCTTGATGATTTGACAGGCATCTGATGCGGGGTTCTTTTTCATTTCACATATTGAATATATTTTTATCACAAAATGGTCACAATTCATTGGTAAACTTTGATTATCAAAGAAGAGGAACAGTATACATGAAAGGAGACAGGTCTTATGTATGACGAAGATGAAAACAAAGTGACAGGCGGAATGAATCCTGAAGATCATAAAGAAGAAGCAATGACTACCAATTTTATTATGAGGGATCCGGAGCCGGAGAGCTCCGAACGGTCTCAGGCCCGCAGTGCTTATGAGAATCAGCAGAATATTCCGCATTATCAGGAATACCAGTATCAAAGAATGGCGGAACAAAGTCCGCTTCCGGAAGAAGGGAAACCCAAAAAGAAAGGCGGTTTTGTAAAGAAGGCCGCCGGCCTTGCAGGCGGAGCCCTGGTCTTCGGTGTGATTGCCGGAAGCGTCATGGTTGGGATTAACTGGGCCGCCGGGGCCTACGAAAGCAGAAATTCCGTCGAGATAAGCCGGGCAGAGACCATTCCTTCTACGTCTGCAGCAGCCGGTACCCAGGTAGCCAACGCCTCCAGTGTTTCCACAGTCAATGATGTTTCTACCATCGTAGACAAAGCCATGCCGTCGGTCGTTGCCATTACCAGCAAGGTGATTTATGAAAGCCAGACCTGGTTTGGCCCCATGCAGAGAGAAGGGGAGGGCAGCGGTTCCGGTATCATTGTGGGAAAGAATGACGATGAACTTTTAATCGTAACCAATAACCATGTAGTAGAAGGGGCAAATGAGCTGAAGGTCACCTTTATTGACCAGGTGGCCGTGGATGCAGCTATCAAAGGAACTGACGCAGACAGCGATCTGGCGGTCATTGCAGTTCCGTTAAAGAATATCTCTTCCGACACATTAACCAAAATTTCCTTAGCAAACCTTGGCAATTCCGACAATTTGAAGGTAGGCCAGGGAGTTGTTGCCATTGGAAATGCTCTTGGCTACGGACAGTCCGTTACCGTCGGTTACATCAGCGCTCTTGACCGTACCGTCCAGACCGAGGATGGAACAAACCGTAACCTGCTTCAGACCGATGCAGCCATCAATCCCGGTAACAGCGGCGGCGCTCTGTTAAATATGCAGGGAGAGGTAGTTGCCATTAACTCAGCAAAATATTCTTCCACAGAAGTTGAGGGCATGGGGTATGCGATCCCGATTTCAAAAGCCCAGGATATCATTGACAACCTGATGACCAGAAAGACCAGAACACAGGTTGCCGACGGGGACCAGGGATACTTAGGGATCCAGTGCAAGAATATTGATGCGGCTACAAGCCAGCAGCTCGGTATGCCCCAGGGTGTATTTATCTATAAGATTGTAGAAGGAGGTGCGGCTTCCCAGTCCGATTTACGGGAAAAAGACATCATTACCAAATTCGACGGCCAGGGCATTAAGACTTATGATGACCTGACAAATATGCTTAAATATTACGAAGGAGGAACAACCGTAACCCTTACCGTCCAGTCTCTTGAGAACGGTCAGTACGTAGAAAGAAACGTAGACATAACCCTTGGTAAGAGGCCGGCAGAGGTCCAACAGCAGGGATAAGAGGAAAATGGCTCCTCAGGCTCATTCACCGGGCTTGGGGAGTTTTTCAATTCATTAAAAAAATCTAAATTACTGATCCGCACTTGTAGGACAGTTTTAAATGCTTTATAATGACATATTATGCGGTATATAATTACAGATAGAGGGAGACTATAGTTTGGAAGACAAAGATATTCTGGAGGAGAAGATGGAAGACACGACTGTCCGCAGCTCTGATGGTGATAAAAAGAAAAAAGAAGACGATGAATACGAAAAAATCTGTTATGTCTGCCGGAGACCGGAGAATGTGGCAGGGCCGATGGTTTCCATGCCTGGAGGCATGAATCTGTGCCATGACTGCATGCAGAAAGCATTTGACTCTGTAACTCAGGGCGGATTTGATTTGTCCAAGATTCAGAATATGCCTTATATGAATTTGAATTTAAGGGATCTTGGCAATATAAACAGTCAGGATCTTGAGATACCCAAAAAGCAGAAGATTAAAAAAAGAACGGAGAAAGAACCGAAGCAGGACCTTAATTTAAAGGATATTCCCGCTCCTCATGTAATCAAACAGAAGCTGGATGATTATGTCATTGGCCAGGAGCAGGCAAAAAAAGTGATCTCCGTAGCGGTTTATAATCATTATAAGAGGGTCTATCTGGTGGATTCGAAGCAGCGGGATGAGGAAGGGAACGTTCAGATTGAAAAATCAAACATTCTCATGATCGGTCCGACTGGCAGCGGGAAAACCTATCTGGTTAAGACCCTGGCAAAGCTCCTTGATGTACCTCTGGCCATTGCCGATGCAACTTCTCTTACCGAGGCAGGATACATAGGCGATGACATTGAGAGCGTAGTATCCAAATTGCTGGCAGCCGCTGATAACGATGTGGACAAGGCAGAGCGCGGCATTATTTTTATTGATGAGATTGATAAAATCGCGAAAAAGAAGAGTACAAGCAGCAGAGATGTAAGCGGGGAATCTGTCCAGCAGGAGCTTTTAAAGCTGCTGGAGGGGAGCACGGTGGAGGTTCCGGTAGGCTCCAATCAGAAGAATGCCTTAACGCCTATGACTTCGGTCAGTACAGAAAACATACTTTTCATCTGCGGAGGAGCGTTCCCGGATCTGGAAGACATTATAAGGGAACGGCTGAAAGAAAAATCCTCCATCGGCTTTTCAGCCGAATTAAAGGATAAGTATGAAAAAGATTCTGACATTCTTACTCATGTGACCAACGAGGATTTAAGAAAATTCGGTATGATACCGGAGTTCCTGGGCCGACTTCCCATTACGGTTACCCTAGAATCCCTGAATAAGGACTTTCTGATCCGTGTTTTAAAGGAACCGAAAAACGCCATTTTAAAACAGTACAAAAAGCTTTTGGAGCTTGATGAGGTGAATCTGGTGTTTGAAGAGGATGCATTAGAGTGGATCGCAGATGAGGCTCTCAAGAAAAAAACCGGGGCCAGAGCGCTGCGCGCCATTATAGAGAACTTCATGCTCGATATCATGTATGAGATTCCCAAGGATCCGAATATCGGTTCCGTGGTCATAACGAGATCCTATCTGGACAGGAACGGCGGTCCTCACATTCAGATGCGCGGTTAATGATACAGGAAATCAGCGGGAATTGCCGGATGAAGGATAAAAAGAACGGTAACATGGTGATAATAAGGACGGAAGGAGTGTACGTCATGGTATTGATCGGCTTCATTGCATTATTAGCATCCCTGGATCTTTGCATAAAAAGTGCCATTGAGGAACAGAACGAATCCGATTTCCCCAAAGAACTTGAGGGAAGCTGCGGAAAAATTTTGTTGTATAAAAATCATAATGCCGGTTTTTCCTTCGGCTATTTAAAAAATCATCAGTCGCTGGTACAGATGATTCCTCTTGCAGTTGCTTCTTTTATTGGAGGAATGCTTGCCTGCCTCCTTCAAAGAAAGGGGAGGACCGCAGAAAAACTGGCCTTATCCATAGCCTTAGGCGGCGCCGTCAGCAATCTGTATGACAGGCTGGTCCGGCATTATGTGGTGGATTATTTCAGCATTCAGTATGGGAAGCTTAAGAAGGTTGTATTTAACCTGGGAGATTTGTTCATATTTCTGGGAGCCGGTATCATGCTTGTGGCGGCAGTGATCCGGTCTTTCAGGGAGCGTTAAGTGTAAAAAAGCGGCTGTTTTCTTGACATAGCCGCTTTTCTATTGTAAAATCAAAGACAAAATATAAAAAACGGGAGTTGATCTTTTTGGATTCGAGTGACTATATACAGTTGCTTATATTAATTTTTCTGGTTGGTTTATCAGCATTTTTCTCATCGGCTGAGACTGCACTTACTACGGTGAATAAGATCCGGGTCCGGACTTTGGCGGAGGCAGGCAATAAGAGCGCCATCACGCTGACGAAGATTCTGGAGAACCAGGGTAAGATGCTCAGTGCGATTCTGGTCGGTAACAATGTAGTAAACTTAACTGCCTCATCCATTTCCACCACACTGGTTCTGAGCATATGGGGCAATAAGGCGGTAGGCATTGGGACCGGTATCCTTACTCTGGTCATTCTGGTATTTGGCGAGATTTCGCCGAAGACCATTTCAACACTATATTCCGAAATAATAGCTTTAAAATATGCAAAAACAGTATATACCTTTATGATTGTCATGACTCCGGTCATTTATGTTGTCAACATACTTTCATCGGGCTTTTTGCGGTTCATCCATGTGAATCCCAACCGAAAGCAGGAAGCCATCACAGAAGATGAACTTCGAACCATTGTAGATGTCAGCCATGAGGAAGGCGTTATCGAATTGGAAGAAAGAAAAATAATCAACAACGTATTCGACTTCGGCGATTCCGTGGCACGTGATATTATGATCCCACGTATCGATATGACTCTAGTAGAAGTAAACGCCACTTATGATGAACTGATTGATATATTCCGGGAAGAGATGTACACCAGAATTCCGATTTATGAAGAAACCAGTGATAATGTCATCGGAATCATTAATATGAAGGACCTTCTTCTCATAAACAATGATGACGGTTTCAGTATCCGAAATATTTTAAGAGAGCCGCTCTATACATATGAGTATAAAAAAACTGCAGAACTTATGTTAGAGATGCGCAAGACCTGCAACAACGTTGTTATTGTCCTGGACGAATACGGAGCAACGGCAGGGATGATTACTTTAGAAGACTTGCTGGAAGAAATCGTCGGAGAAATCCGGGATGAGTACGACGAAGACGAAGAAAATGAACTGGTCGAAGTTGCGCCGTTTGAATATGTGGTAGAAGGCTCCATGAAGCTTGACGATCTAAATGACCGGTTAGGCCTTGAACTGGAATCTGAGGATTATGATTCCATTGGCGGCCTGATCATCGGACAGCTTGACCGCCTTCCGGAGCAGGGAGAAGAGGTAATCTGCAACGAAATCAGGCTTGTAGTTGATAAACTGGATAAAAACAGAATTGATAAGGTGCATATGTATTTGCCGCATTGAGGGACTGGCTGCGGTGACGTGGACTTTTGCTAAGATTTCGAGGGAAAAGAGGCAGAGGGGGAGGGGCAGCAGTTGGAGTTTCGGCGGAAGAACTTCTAAGGCCGGAAGGATACAAAAAACATGGGATCGGAAAACTCCACCCGAATTTCTGAAAGAAATTCGCGTTCCGGGTTTCCTCGGACATTGGCTTTGAAGCCAATGTCCGCCCATGTTTTTTGTATCCTTCCAACCTAAGAAGTTCTAATCCGCCTGCAAACCAACCGCTGCCCCTCCCCCTCTGCCTCTTTTCCCGGCTAAGTGTTGGAAAAGTCCACTGTGTACGGGCCTTCCGAATTGAATATTTAAACCTCAGCCTCCAAATTATAAACATGGTTTTCAACTATGATTTTCGCCAATACCCTTAGCGGAAATGGAGAGCTGCCGTATTCTGGCCGGAAAATGAGGAAAGGCTCCCCGGATACAGCGATTTTTGCAGGACGTCGATAGGCGTTAGGGAGAGGGTACGGGATAATGAGGGAAAAAACGGACTCACAAAGTCCGTTTTTTAGACGCCCTGAATCGAGTTTTCATCAGGAAAACTCGATGAATGGTGTCGGTGCCCTCATTATCCCGTGCCATCTCCCTTACACCTATCCCGTCCGAAACCATGAGCGTATCCGGGGAGCCTTTCCTCATTTTCCCTCCAAAACCCTAAGCGCAGTTCTCCATTTCCTCACAACCTTATGAGTAAAACCATTTTTAACTCATCATCCCCCCCGCAGTCCCGCTGACCACACATATCGCCATAGTGGTAAGAATCTGGTTCATGGATCCGTTTAACCCTTTGTTCAATAGGAAAGAAACTCCTAAGAGCACCAGGAAATAAAGAAGTCCCAGTAAAAGTCCCCAGAAGAACCTCCGCTGCCGTATGCTCTTTCCCATTAAAATCCCCCCAAAGAGACAGGTGATAATATAAACCGCATTGACACCCAGTCGTATCTGGCCTTCCTTCAACCGGAATCTATAGAGTGCTAAGGCCAGGACCACCAGCAGGATTCCGGTCAGTATGTAGGTGATGAGCAGGTTTCTTAGTGTGACCTGAAGCTTTGATTTTTCCATTTGACTACTCCTTATATCTTGTCTTATGGTTCAGTATATTCTGCCTGTACAGAGGATATTCTAGGATGTTTGGACAATAAAAATTTATACAGGCCTGTTTGTGAGGGGGCAATTCATCTTGCACTCGCCAAAAACATGTGGTATAATCTCAAGGAATTAGGTTAATACAGGAGGTGTAAGTATATGAAACACGTGAAAACATTAAATTCCAGTACTTTAAAAGAATCCATGAAAAAAGGTGGCTGCGGCGAATGCCAGACTTCCTGCCAGTCAGCCTGCAAGACATCCTGTACAGTAGGAAACCAGAGCTGCGAGAATAGCAACCGTTAGTTTATGAAAACTGTATAGAACAGCCATAAGGCAGATAAGCAGATGCCCCTACGGTCATACGACGGTAGGGGTTACTTCGCTTGTCTGCCCAAAACCGATTAAAGGTTAAAATCTTTCAAAATAAGGAGACTACAAGTGATTCATCAATATATCAATAATGGGTTTCATATCGTGATGGATGTCAACAGCGGCTCGGTTCACTCCGTGGACCCGGTTATGTATGAAGCTGTAGAGATCGCCGCAGGTATGGTGCCGGAGATGGAAGAGCCGGAGGCACTTCCAAAAGAGGCGGAAGAAGAGATTTCCAGCCGCCTTTCTGAAAAGTACGGAGAATCAGAAGTAAAGGAAGCTTTGGAGGAGATTCAGTATCTCATCAATGCGGGAGAACTGTTTACCAGGGATGTATATCACGACTATGTGGTTGATTTTAAAAAGCGGAAGACGGTTGTTAAGGCGCTTTGTTTACATATTGCCCATGACTGCAATCTGGCCTGCAAATATTGCTTTGCGGAAGAGGGAGAATACCATGGCAGGCGGGCGCTGATGTCCTTTGAAGTGGGGAAAAAGGCGCTGGACTTTCTGATTGCCAATTCCGGCAGCCGGAAAAACCTGGAGGTGGACTTTTTTGGCGGAGAACCGCTCATGAATTGGGAGGTAGTGAAGCAGCTTGTTGAATACGGCCGCTCAAAAGAGAAAGAATATAATAAGAATTTCCGTTTCACCATGACGACCAACGGTGTGCTGTTAAATGATGAGATCATGGAATTCTGCAACCGGGAAATGAGCAATGTTGTGTTAAGCCTTGACGGACGTAAGGAAGTCAATGACAGGATGCGCCCGTTCCGCAACGGAAAAGGCAGCTACGATCTGATCGTTCCCAAGTTTCAGAAATTTGCTGAGCTCAGAGGAACCAGGGATTATTATATCAGAGGGACCTTTACCCGCAATAATATGGATTTCTCAAAGGATGTTCTGGAATATGCAGATCTTGGCTTTTCCAGCATGTCCATCGAGCCGGTGGTAGCGCAGCCGGAAGAGGATTATGCGATCAGGGAGGAAGACCTCCCGCAGATCCTTGAAGAGTATGACAGGCTTGCAGTGGAATACATTAACAGGCAGAAGGAAGGCAAAGGTTTTAATTTCTTCCATTTTAATATTGATTTGAATCAGGGACCCTGCGTGGCAAAGCGGTTGTCAGGCTGTGGTTCAGGGACTGAGTATCTGGCAGTGACCCCGTGGGGAGATTTCTATCCGTGCCACCAATTTGTCGGAGAGGAGAAATTCCTTCTCGGCAATGTAGATACAGGTGTGACCAATTTACAGATTCGCGATGAGTTTAAGCTTTGCAATGTTTATGCTAAGAATAAGTGCCGGGATTGTTTTGCAAGGTTCTACTGCAGCGGAGGCTGTGCAGCCAACTCCTATAACTTCCATGGATGCATTACGGATGCTTATGATATCGGATGCGAAATGCAGAAGAAACGGATTGAGTGCGCCATCATGATCAAGGCGGCTCTGGCTGAAGACTAAGGTTGGAAAAAAGCATTTATTATCCCAAAAAAAAGGAGAAAAGTCATGAAAAGTAACAAAGGCAAGGGCCTGTTAGGGCTGATTTTTTCACTGGCCATGGTTGGATTGTTCGCCTATTTTGGCTACACGACCATGAATGACATTAAGCTGGGCCTGGATCTGGCAGGGGGTGTCAGCATTACGTATCAGGCAAAGGAAGAAGATCCAAGCGCTGAGGATATGAAGGACACCATCTATAAGCTGCAGCAGAGAGTCCAGAATTACAGCACGGAAGCAGAGGTTTACCAGGAAGGAAACAATCGGATTAACGTGGACATTCCCGGCGTATCCGATGCCAATGCTATTTTAGAGGAACTTGGAAAGCCCGGCTCCCTGATTTTTGCAGATGAAACCGGCAATACGATTTTAAATGGCAATCAGGTGGCTACGGCGAAGCCGGTGATCACCGAAAATAACGGCATCAAGGAATACCTGGTGGATTTGACCTTTACAGACGAAGGGAAGCAGATATTCGCAGATGCAACGACCAATAATGTCGGAAAACGGATTGCCATTATTTACGACGGCAAGATTTATTCCAACCCGGTCGTTCAGGAGCCGATCACCCAGGGACAGTGCCAGATCAGCGGTATGACCTCTTACGAGGAAGCGGAAACCCTGGCCTCCACCATCCGAATCGGTTCCCTTTCCCTGGAGCTGGAAGAACTCCGTTCCAATGTGGTAGGTGCAAAATTAGGACAGGAAGCCATTACCACCAGCTTGAAGGCAGGTGCCATCGGTTTTGCCATTGTTGCAGTATTCATGATTGCAGTTTATCTGATTCCGGGAGTGGCTTCTGTTATCGCATTATCTCTTTATGTGGGCATTATTTTGATTCTGCTGGCTGCCTTTGAAGTGACCCTGACCCTTCCGGGTGTAGCAGGTATCATTCTTTCAATCGGTATGGCAGTGGATGCAAATGTTATCATTTTCACACGTATCAAGGAAGAAATCGGTTTTGGCAAGACGGTGAAATCGGCCATACAGGCTGGTTTCAACAAGGCTCTGTCAGCGATTGTTGACGGTAATGTGACAACCCTGATCGCTGCCGGCGTTCTGTTCTGGAGAGGATCCGGCACGGTAAAGGGGTTTGCCTCCACGCTGGCGATCGGTATCGTTTTATCCATGATCACAGCGCTTTTTGTCACAAAGTTCGTTTTGAACATGCTGTTCCAGCTGGGGTTTGATGATCCGAAATTCTATGGCACTAAGAAAGATGGAAGGGTGATCAATTTCCTTTCCAGAAAGAAGCTGTGGTTTGCCGGTTCCCTTCTTGTGATCGTCATCGGACTTGCATGGCTGGGAGTCAATAAGTCCCAGACAGGAAACATCTTAAACTACAGCATGGAGTTTAAGGGCGGTACTTCTACCAATGTGCCCTTTAATGAGGATCTGACTCTGGAGAGGATCTCCTCTGAGGTGGTTCCGGTTGTGGAAGGAATAACAAAGGATGCGGATGTTCAGACTCAGAAGGTTGCCGGAACCAATGAAGTTATTATAAAGACCAGGACCTTAAGTGTGGACGAACGTGAGGCTTTAAACAAGGCTATGGTCGATAACTTTGGCATAGAAGCCGAAAAGATTACGGCAGAAAGCATTTCCGGAGCAGTCAGCCAGGAAATGAAGCAGGATGCCATTGTAGCCGTTATCATTGCTACGGTCTGTATGCTTCTTTATATCTGGTTCCGTTTTAAAGATATCAGGTTCGCGGGAAGTGCGGTGCTTGCACTGGTTCATGACGTTTTGGTAGTACTGACCTTCTACGCTCTGTTAAAATGGTCCGTAGGTTCCACCTTCATTGCATGTATGCTTACCATTGTAGGGTATTCTATCAATGCTACGATTGTTATTTTCGACCGCATCCGGGAAAATTTAAAGACCCAGAGAAAGCTGGAGCTGGATGAGATTGTGAACTTAAGCATTACGCAGACATTTACAAGAAGCATTAACACTTCACTCACTACCTTCATCATGGTATTCGTGCTGTATATCCTGGGGGTATCATCCATCCGCGAGTTCGCGCTGCCTTTAATGGCCGGTATCGTATGCGGTACGTATTCTTCCGTATGCATAACAGGCTCCCTGTGGTATGTGATGAGCATTCATAAAAATAAAAACAGTGCAGGGGCGAAAACAACTGCTAAAAACACGAAAAAATAAAAGTAAGGGAATGTAAATGAATTATAAGATCATTGCAAAGGATGGACGTGCGAAGCGGGCGGAGGTAACAACCGTCCACGGCACGATCCAGACTCCGGTGTTCATGAATGTTGGCACGGTGGGAGCCATCAAGGGAGCTGTTTCCACGGATGATCTCCGTGAGATCAAGACCCAGGTAGAGCTTTCAAACACCTATCACCTTCATGTGCGCACCGGCGATAAATTAATTAAAAAATTCGGCGGACTTCATGCTTTTATGAATTGGGACCGCCCGATTCTTACAGACTCAGGCGGGTTTCAGGTATTTTCTCTGGCCGGATTGAGAAAGATAAAGGAAGAAGGCGTTACCTTCCAGTCCCATATAGACGGCCATAGGATTTTTATGGGCCCGGAAGAGAGCATGCAGATCCAGTCTAATTTAGCCTCTACCATAGCCATGGCCTTTGACGAGTGCCCGCCTCATCCGGCAGCCAGGGAATATATGCAGAACAGCGTAGACCGTACCACCAGATGGCTGGAAAGGTGCCGGATTGAGATGGAAAGGCTGAATTCCCTGCCTGATACTTTAAACCGGGACCAGCTGTTGTTCGGCATCAACCAGGGCGGGACCTTTGAGGACATCCGGATCGCTCATGCCAAAACCATATCTGCCATGGGTTTAGACGGCTATGCATTAGGCGGGCTTGCAGTGGGGGAAAGCCATGCGGAGATGTACCGTATTTTAGATGAAACGGTTCCCTATCTGCCGGAGAACAAGCCGACTTATCTGATGGGAGTGGGAACCCCGGCCAATATTTTAGAGAGCGTGGACCGGGGCGTGGATTTCTTTGACTGCGTATATCCGTCAAGAAATGGCCGCCATGGTCATGTGTATACCAATCAGGGAAAACGGAATTTATTCAATTCCAGGTATGAACTGGATCATAAGCCCATAGAAGAGGGGTGCCGGTGCCCGGCCTGCCGCTCTTACAGCAGGGCCTATATCAGGCATCTTTTAAAGGCAAAAGAAATGCTTGGCATGAGATTATGTGTCTTGCATAATTTATATTTTTATAATACAATGATGGAAGAGATTCGTGACGCAATCGAAAACCGCCGTTATGGGGAATACAAGGAACAGAAGCTTTCCGGTATGACGGCGGTACAATCCGGGGAATAATCCTCTTAAGGAAGGCAGGCTTAGCCGTTCGAAGAGCCGCCAGGTGAATCGAGCTTCCTGAAGATGAGGGACAAGCAGGCGGCGGATCGTTATATAAGGAGGAAATGGTTATGTTATCAGCAACAGGCGGTACCATGGGCATGGGTTTCTGGGTTATCTACATCGCAGTGATCTTTGGCTTTATGTATTTTATCGCAATCAGACCGCAGAAAAAGGAGAAAAAGAGACAGCAGGAGATGTTTGCAAACATTGCAATCGGTGACAGCGTCTTAACCTCCAGCGGTTTTTACGGCGTTATCATCGATATGACAGATGATACGGTTATTGTTGAATTCGGTAATAATAAGAACTGCAGAATTCCTATGCAGAAGTCAGCAATCGTTCAGGTTGAAAAACCAGAAGCCTAAAGGTGGCCTGACAACCGGAATTGCAGATCAGGAACGGGTTGCCCGGAAGAAAGGTTCCTTTTTTCCGGGCACTTTTGCGTTTTGGACTTGACATACTGCGTTTGCCTGTTTATAATTCAAAAACGAATGGTTCAAAAGTGAACGATCCAGTGTCGGGATCTCATATAGGGAAACCAGTATACAGCATTGGATCTCAGACATATGATTTATTAAGGGTTATCGTTTGTTTGGATAGCCTGAATGTGTTATTTAAGGAGAAGAGATGAGGCAGAAAGAAGAGGGGGATTTTACATATTTTGCAAAGATAGACAAGATATACCGGAAGGTTTGCGGAAAGGCTGTTGCGGAATATGATTTTACTCCCAATGAGATCCTTGTGTTGATGTTCCTTTCCAATAATCAGGAGCTTAACAGCGCATCCGACATAGCCCAGTGCCGGAATATTTCCAAAGGTCTTGTGGCAAAATCCGTGGAATCCCTGTGTGAAAAAGGGTATCTGACGACCGGAAAGGATAAAAAGGACCGCAGGCTTGTCCATTTATACCTAACGGAAAAAAGCCAGAAAGTTGTGGCGAGGATTAAGACATGTAAGCAGGAATTCATGGAAGAACTGCATAAAGGCATACCTGCGGAGGATTTAGAGGCTTTAAACCGCACCGCGAAAGTGATGAACCGGAATCTGGAGAATATGCTGAGGCTTACGGAGAAAAGCTGACCGGTTTAAGAGAGCAGCTTTGCTTTCGTCAAGCGGATATTCGCAATCCGCTTCGCTACTTGCTCACAGCGTGCCCCGCTCCACCGGGCATAACCGAATAGCAGCTATCGCTGCTTGTCAGGTGGAGCTTGTACTCCACCTGACACAAGCAAGTCCCCACCCACCACTTAATGCTTTTCGCATTTGAAGT
>NZ_LT732526.1:2812085-2842096 GCF_900155545.1 Clostridium sp. Marseille-P2415 | reverse complement strand
CAAGCCGTGTCTTTTAGCAATCTCAATGACGCTGCTTTTATCGTAACAGCCGTAAATGTCTGCAATATGGATTTCTTCCGGAACAGGTTCTACATTCTGATTCAAACATTTGTTGATGGCTGACATATCATATTCTTTCAGGTATTCAGAGGATTTTTTTAAAAGTTCATAATACCCGGTAATGCCTCCGCAGTCTTCCGGAATTACATCTCCTTTGAATTTAACGACCTGGGCGTAGTTCTCCTTATAATCTTCTATCACATCTTCTACCTGGATTACATGCTCCCAGTTATCACCAAAATCATATATATAGGTAAATTTTTTCGTACCGGATACCAGATTGTCAATGGTTTCATCCGTTAATATATATTGAAATTTCTGAGACCTGTCTTCTTCAGCCGGTACTACCCGTACCCCTTCAGAACGGAATTCAAATTGATACAGGTGATCATCGGCCCAGCAAAATGCTGTCTGAATAATCTGGTGCAGTTTCTCAAAGGTAATCCCTTCCGGCACCAGAATCCTTCTCCAAATCGGCGGCTTACTGCCTTTGATCGTGATTTTCAGTTGATATGCTCCCATGAAAACGTCCTCCTGTCTCGTATCTTTTGTATCCGTTCTTAAATTGCGGAATGATTTCTTATGTTTCTATTATAATAAGACGCACGTTACAATTTACCACATTTCCTCCTGTTCTGTCCAGTCCATCCCGTTAATTTTTGCAAAGCAGGGGCTATTTTCTGTAATTATGACAGCTTTTTCAGTTTTAACTTCATTTCCTGGTCAAGCGGATATTCGCAATCCGCTTCGCTACTTGCTCACAGCGTGCCCCGCTCCACCGGGCATAACCGAATAGCAGCTATCGCTGCTTGTCAGGTGGAGCTTGTACTCCACCTGACACAAGCAAGTCCCCACCCACCACTTAATGCTTTTCGCATTTGAAGTGGGGGACTTACTTGATTCGGTTAAATCCAGCCTCCGTCAAGGCCGATGATCTGTCCGGTTAAGTAAGAATTTTTATAGCTCAGCTGGTATACCAGATCAGCGACCTCTTCGGCCTTCCCCAACCGGCCGGTTGGAATTTCATCAATGAGAGCGATCAACTCGTCCTCCTGCAGAAACCGGTTCATTTCCGTGTCAATGGCACCGCAGGCAACGGCGTTCACCTGGATGTTGCTGGGGGCCAGCTCTTTGGCCAGGGCCTTTGTGAATGCGTTGATGCCGCCTTTGGTGGCAGAATAAGCTACTTCACAGGAGGCGCCTGACATCCCCCATACGGAAGAGATATTTATGATTTTTCCCTGCTTTTTTTCCAACATTCCGGGAATGGCCAGCTTGCAGCAGTTGAATACAGACGTTAAATTGGTGCGGATGATCCGGTCCCAGGCCTCCGGGCTCATATCCTGTAACAGGCCGATGTAGGATATGCCTGCATTATTAACAAGGACATCCAGGGTACCGAACTGTTTTCGTACCTGTTCAAAGAGGGCCTGGCACTGGTCCATATCCCCGATGTCTCCCATGCAGGCAAGACAGGATATCTGATAAGACTCCAGTTCCTTTTTGGTTTTAAGAAGGCGGTCTTCGCTGTGCAGGCAGTTGATGGCCACATGGTATCCCTTCTTTGCAAATTTTACAGCAATTGCTTTTCCGATGCCCCGGGATGCCCCGGTGATAAGTACTGTTTTCCCAGCCATATAAATCATCCTTTCTGTCAGTTGCGTATATCCTATTTTATCAAATTGGCAGACAGAATGCAATGCAGGCGGCAAAAGCCCGGTTTCTTGTTTTTGTGATTTTGTCACAGATCAGGCATTGCATACTTAAGGGGTGGTGAGATATAATGATTATAGAAAACCAAATATCAGTTTGATTATAGAAAGCAGGTAGATAAAAATGAATGAGATTTATGATGTAGTCATCATCGGGTCCGGGCCCGCAGGGCTTACGGCCGCTGTTTATGGTAAAAGGGCTGAGCTTAAGATGGTAGTGATTGAAAAAGAGATGGCAAGCGGCGGCCAGGTGCTTAATACCTATGAGGTGGACAATTACCCGGGGCTTCCGGGGATCAACGGCTATGATCTCGGGATGAAATTCCGGGAACATGCAGAAAAGCTGGGCGCGGAGT
This sequence comes from Clostridium sp. Marseille-P2415, assembly GCF_900155545.1. Taxonomy (GTDB): domain Bacteria; phylum Bacillota; class Clostridia; order Lachnospirales; family Lachnospiraceae; genus Lacrimispora. The sequence goes on along the minus strand of NZ_LT732526.1, from coordinate 2,839,968 downwards.
TCTCCACAGATGAAGTGCTCCGTATTGAGGCTTCCGACGGGGAATTTAACGTAGTGGGAGAAGAAAAAAACTACGTAACGAAGACGGTGATCATTGCTACCGGAGCGCAGCACCGGAAGCTTTCCGTGATCGGAGAAGAGGAGCTGACCGGAATGGGTGTTTCCTACTGTGCTACCTGTGACGGAGCATTTTTCCGCAATAAGGTGGCAGCAGTGGTCGGCGGCGGTGACGTTGCAATCGAAGATGCGATTTTCTTAGCCAGAATGTGTAAAAAAGTATACTTAATTCATAGGAGAAATAAGTTAAGGGGAGCGAAGACTCTGCAAACTCAGTTGTTTCAGCTGGAAAATGTGGAAATCATCTGGGATACTGTGGTAGAGGAGATCGAAGGCGGAGATCAGGTGGAATCCTTAACGCTTAAGAATACCAAGACCGAAGAAGCAAGGAAGCTTGCGGTTGACGGAGTGTTCATAGCAGTAGGAATCAATCCGCAAAGCGAAGCTTTTGGTAACCTGGTGGAGATGGACCATGGATATATCAGGGCCGGAGAGGACTGTGAGACCAATATCCCCGGAATTTTCGCGGCCGGCGATGTACGTACCAAGCAGCTCAGACAGGTTTCGACGGCAGTTTCCGATGGCGCCAACGCCATTACCAGCGTAGAACGGTATCTGATGCGGGCATAATGAAAAAAGCAGCCGGAAAATTATCTGGCTGCTTTTTATACAAGTTTTTTATGCAAGTGCTAGAATTCCGGTTCTATGAGACCGTATGACCCGCCTTTTCTCTTGTAAACCACATTTACTTCATCCGTTTCTGCATTTAAGAATACATAGAAGCTGTGACCGAGGAGTTCCATCTGTATGCAGGCTTCTTCCGGATCCATGGGCTTTACCGCGAACTTCTTTGACTTGACGATTTCCACATGATCATCGGTCTGGGTTTCCTCTTCCATGAATGCTTTGGAGAAGGAGGGGGTAGTCTGCTTTTTGTCGATCAGCTTGTTTTTATATTTTTTCAGCTGCCGTTCCAGGATCTCTTCTACAAGGTCAATGGAAACGTACATGTCTGTGCTGGATTCCTCTGCTCTGATTATATGTCCTTTCACCGGGATAGTCACTTCGATTTTCTGCATTTCTTTCTGCACGCTGAGTCTTACTGTAGCCTCCGTAGCAGGTGCGAAGAAGCGGTCCAGCTTTCCAAGCTTATCTTCGATTGCTTCACGTAACCCTGATGTAACCTCAATATTTCTTCCTGTAATTGTAAAACGCATAGGTCATCAGCTCCTTTTTCTTGAGATGAATATAGTATATCATCTTTTTAAGAATAATTCAATTGCATTAATAAAATTATAAGATAATTTATGGGATTTATTTGCAAAATGTTTCTACTTATATTTTGCCAGAATATTGAAAAACTATATGCGGCCATTAAAAAAAGTCAAGGGAAAAAGGAAAATTTTCGTCGAAAAAGGAAATTTTATGACAAGTATACAAAAATCAAAAGGTACGACATTCGCATGGGAAATCTGGGAATATGTGGAGAATAAATGTGGATAATGTGGATAACTCGGTGTATAAGTATTTTTCCCAATAAATATGAGATTTGTTTGTGGGGATAAAAATGGGGGAAAAATACACAATGGCATGTGGATAATGTGGAAAAGTCCGAAATCGAACAGGTTTTTTGTGCAATGTGTCAGGTTGACCATAATTTTTTCCACTTTTGCCGCAGTTTGCTGTGGAAAAAGGAAGGACCTGGTAATATGAGGTCTGATTATTATCAGAATGTTAATTTTTTATGAATTCGTTGAATTAAAGAGGAGTTAGTGTTACAATGTACAGGATTGTACGGTGTATATTGTTAAAAAGAGTAGGAGAATGAATCATGAACCTCGTTCAAAAAATATTTGGAACTCATAGTGAAAGAGAACTGAAATTAGTAAATCCCATTGTGGATAAGATAGAAGCTCTTCGCCCGTCCATGGTTGCGCTTACGGATGAAGAACTGAAAAATAACACAAAGCTTTTTAAAGAGAGGCTGGCAGCCGGCGAGACTCTTGATGACATTTTGCCGGAAGCTTTTGCCACAGTGAGAGAGGCTGCAAGAAGAGTTCTTAATATGGAACATTTCCGCGTGCAGTTGATCGGTGGAATCGTTCTTCACCAGGGGCGTATCGCCGAGATGAAGACCGGTGAAGGTAAGACCCTCGTATCCACATGTCCTGCTTATTTAAATGCGCTGGCAGGCAATGGGGTACAGATCGTAACGGTCAACGATTATCTGGCAAAGCGTGATGCGGAATGGATGGGAAGGGTTCACGAATTCTTAGGCTTAAACGTAGGAGTTGTACTTAACTCCATGAATTCCGACGAGAGGCGCGACGCTTATAATTGTGACATTACTTATGTGACCAATAACGAACTTGGTTTTGACTATTTGAGAGATAACATGGCCATCTATAAGGAACAGATGGTATTAAGAGATTTGGATTTCTGTATCATTGATGAGGTGGACTCGGTTTTGATCGATGAGGCCAGAACACCCCTTATTATTTCCGGACAGAGCGGCAAATCCACGAAATTATATGAAGTCTGCGATATTCTGGCCCGTCAGCTGGAGCGCGGTGAGGCATCCGGAGAATTCTCCAAGATGGGAGCCATCATGGGAGAGGAAATCATTGAGACCGGTGATTTCATTGTGGATGAAAAGGACAAGGTCGTGAACCTGACCGAACAGGGTGTGGATAAAGTAGAACAGTTTTTCCACATTGAGAACTTATCCGACCCGCAGAACCTGGAGATCCAGCATAACATCATCCTGGCCCTTCGTGCCAATTACCTGATGTTCCGGGATAAGGATTATGTGGTAAAAGATGACGAAGTTCTGATCGTTGATGAATTTACAGGCCGTATTATGCCAGGCAGGCGGTATTCTGACGGACTTCATCAGGCAATTGAGGCAAAGGAACATGTAAATGTCCGCAGGGAGAGCAAGACTCTTGCCACCATTACCTTCCAGAACTTCTTTAATAAGTATAATAAAAAAGCAGGTATGACCGGTACCGCCCTAACAGAGGAAAAGGAATTCCGGAATACTTATGGTATGGATGCCATTGCAATCCCGACCAACCGTCCGGTAGCCCGGGTTGACTTGGAGGATGCAGTATATAAAACCAAGAAAGAGAAATTTGAAGCGGTCTGTGACGAAGTGCAGAAGGCTTACGAGAAGGGACAGCCTGTTCTGGTGGGTACCATAACCATTGAAACCTCAGAGATGTTAAGCGGCATGTTAAAGCGCCGCGGCATTCCGCATAAAGTTTTAAATGCCAAATATCATGAGCTGGAGGCTGAAATCGTAGCGGATGCAGGTGTTCATAAAGCAGTTACCATTGCTACCAACATGGCAGGACGTGGTACGGATATCAAGCTTGATGATGAATCAAAGGCGGCAGGAGGCTTAAAGATCATCGGTACGGAGCGCCATGAATCACGCCGTATCGATAATCAGCTGCGCGGCCGTTCCGGACGTCAGGGTGATCCGGGTGAATCCAGATTTTATATTTCTCTTGAGGATGATTTGATGCGTCTGTTCGGTTCTGAACGTCTGGTAGGCATGTTTAATGCCCTCGGCGTGCCGGAAGGCGAACAGATCGAGCATAAGATGTTGTCGAACGCCATCGAAAAGGCACAGATGAAGATCGAGACCAATAACTACGGCATCCGTGAGAACCTCCTCAAATACGACGAGGTTATGAACGAGCAGCGTGAAGTAATCTATGCGGAGAGAAGAAAAGTTTTAGACGGGGACAATATGCGTGATGTCATCTTAAAGATGGTGACAGATATCGTGGAGAATTCGGTGGATATTTCCATCAGCGACGACCAGTCACCGGAAGAATGGGATTTGAATGAGCTTAACACTCTGCTTCTCCCCATCATTCCATTGGAGCCGGTTACGCTTCCAGAAGATAAGAAGATCAGGAAAAACGAACTGAAACATATGCTGAAGGAAGAAGCCATCAAGCTTTATGAATCCAAGGAAGCAGAATTCCCGGATGGAGAGCAGATTCGTGAAATTGAACGTGTCATTCTCCTGAAGGTGATCGATAATAAATGGATGTCCCATATCGACGATATGGATCAGCTGCGCCAGGGAATTGGACTGCAGGCATATGGACAGAGGGATCCGCTGGTAGAATACAAGATGAGCGGATATCAGATGTTTGATGAGATGACAGCGGCCATCCGTGAGGATACCGTAAGGATCCTGTTCCACATCCGCGTGGAACAGAAGGTGGAGAGAGAGCCGGCTGCCAAGGTGACAGGAACCAATAAGGATGAAAGTGCGGCAAAGGCACCTGTTAAGAAGGTGGAAGCCAAGGTTTATCCAAATGATCCGTGTCCATGCGGTTCCGGTAAAAAGTACAAGCAGTGCTGCGGACGTAAATTAGTATAGTATTTTTATAAAATTGGAGTTCGCACCATATTAAAGGGACCGGGCTCCAATTTTATATTTATAAATAATAAAATCAGAAAGTGGGTGACACAGTGGTAGAGTTAGATCAGTACAAATACGAATTATCAACGCATGAAAAACCATTAGTGGAAGTGAGGGATTCACTTTGACTTAGATAATAAGTTGAAGCGGATCGATGAGCTTGACAAGTCCATGGAGGAGCCGGGCTTCTGGGAAGATCCGGAAAAGTCTGCCAGGATCGTACAGCTCGCAAAGAATTTAAAGGATACCGTCCAGGGGTATAAAGAACTGGAGCAGCAATATGAAGACATTGGCGTCATGATCGAGATGGGAAATGAGGAAAATGATCCCTCCCTGATTCCGGAAGTTGAGGCGATGTTAAACGAATTCAAGGAAAAGCTGGAAGAGATGCGCATCAATACACTGCTTTCAGGGGAATACGACAGCGACAATGCCATCTTAAAGCTTAATGCAGGTGCAGGAGGAACCGAATCCTGTGACTGGTGCAGCATGTTATACCGCATGTTCTGCCGCTGGGCAGAGAAGAAAGGCTTTCAAACAGAAGTCCTGGATTATCTCGACGGAGATGAGGCGGGCATTAAGTCCGTTACGGTACAGATTAATGGAGCCAATGCTTACGGCTATTTAAAGTCGGAAAAAGGAGTCCACCGCCTGGTCCGGATTTCCCCGTTCAATGCCGCAGGCAAACGCCAGACCTCCTTTGTATCCTGTGATGTCATGCCGGATATTGAAGAGGACTTGGATGTGGAGATCAACGAAGAGGACCTTCGCATTGATACCTACCGCTCCAGCGGGGCCGGCGGACAGCATATCAACAAAACCTCCTCAGCGATCCGCATTACCCATCTTCCCACCGGTATCGTGGTCCAGTGCCAGAATGAGCGTTCCCAGTTCCAGAACAAGGACAAGGCCATGCAGATGCTGAAGGCAAAGCTCTATTTATTAAAGCAGCAGGAAAATGCGGAGAAGCTTTCCGGCATCCGGGGCGATGTGACAGAAATCGGCTGGGGAAACCAGATCCGTTCCTATGTCCTTCAGCCTTATACCATGGTCAAAGACCACAGGACCAATGCGGAAACCGGCAATGTAAACAGCGTTTTGGACGGTTCTCTTGACCAGTTCATGTACGCCTATCTGCGCTGGTTAAGCACCGGTGCAAAGGCCGGTGACAGTGAAGCAGAATAGAGCTTTAAGCCTGTATTTTATAAAAATTAAAGAAAATAAATAGAAAAATAGTTGCATACCCTGCATAAATATGATAATATCTTCCCTATGAGCACAGATGTATTTCCGTTGCGGACACAGAAGGGAAGATATTTTTTTATGGAAGAAAAAAGTAAATATTTTGTGGTAAAGCAAAAGGCTGTACCTGAAGTATTGCTGAAGGTAGTTGAGGCAAAAAAACTGTTGGAATCGGAGCGTGTCATCACCGTTCAGGAGGCGACTGACCGTGTAGGCATCAGCCGCAGCTCTTTTTATAAGTATAAAGATGATATCTTTCCGTTCTATGATAATACGAAGGGGAAAACCATTACACTGGTGATGCAGATGGATGACGAACCAGGTCTGCTGTCTGACCTGCTTCATGTGGTCGCTGTGTACCGTGCCAATATCCTTACCATACACCAGAGTATTCCGGTCAATGGCGTGGCCACCTTAACCTTGAGCGTGGAAGTTCTGGAGAGTACCGGGAATGTATCAAGGATGGTTGAGGATATAGAAGATAAGGATGGGGTTCACTACGTAAAAATTTTAGCCAGGGAGTAGAGATATGATGAATGTTGCAGTTATGGGCTATGGTACCATCGGTTCAGGTGTGGTAGAAATTTTGGAAAGAAACAAAGAAACAATCGCAAAAAAAGCAGGCGATACGGTTAACGTGAAATATGTTCTGGATTTAAGGGAATTTCCAGGAACAGCGGTTGAAGATAAAATCGTTCACGACTTCTCTATAATCGAGAGTGACCCGGAAGTATCCATGGTGATCGAGACCATGGGAGGATTAAAGCCGGCTTATCCGTTCGTTAAGGCAAGTCTGGAGGCCGGCAAGCATGTGGCTACCTCCAACAAGGCTTTGGTAGCTGCTTACGGTACGGAGCTTTTAAAAATTGCCAGGGAGCACAAGGTCAATTTCCTTTTTGAGGCCAGTGTAGGTGGCGGTATTCCGATCATCCGCCCTCTTTATACTTCTCTTGCCGGTGAGGAGATCGAAGAAATCACCGGTATTCTGAATGGAACCACCAACTACATATTGACAAAAATGGACAAAGCAGGCGAGACCTTTGAAACAGCCTTAAGAGAGGCTCAGGACTTGGGCTATGCGGAGCGTAACCCGGAGGCTGATGTGGAAGGACACGATACCTGTCGAAAGATTGCGATCCTGACAGCCATGGCGACGGGACACGAAGTTAATTATGAGCATATTTATACAGAAGGGATTACAAAAATAACGGATGTGGATTTTAGCTATGCGGATGCACTGGGAACCTCTGTAAAGCTGTTCGGTTCGAGCCGGATCCGGAACGGGGCGGTCCATGCATTTGTAGCGCCGGTGATGATCGGAAAAGACCACCCGTTATACTCGGTAAGCGATGTCTATAACGGCATTCTGGTAAAAGGAAATATGGTGGGGACCTCCATGTTTTATGGAAGCGGTGCGGGAAAGCTTCCCACAGCCAGCGCTGTGGTCGCGGATATTATCGAAGCCCTTCAGAATTGTGATCATCATATAGAGATGGGCTGGGATGAGGAAAGACTGGCCATTTCAGCCATGGATAGCATTTCTTTCCGCTATTTTGTAAGGGTCAAAGGAATTGCTGCAAAGCGTTTGAAAGAAGTAGAAGCAGTATTCGGAAAAGTAGAAGTGACGGAACTGGACCACATGGATGAATTTGCAGTCCTGACAGAAGTTATGACTGAGGAAGAGTACGAAAGGAAAGCGAAAAAGCTGCCCGGAATCAGGCAGCGCATCCGCGCAGAAATTTAACCTTATCAGGGAAGTCCCCCATACCACGAAGTGGTAATAAGGTTATGAGCAAGCAGCGAAGCGGATTGCGAATATCCGCTTTGACTTTTCGCCAGGAGGCAGCGATGTTAGTAGTGAAAAAATTTGGCGGGAGCTCCGTCGCAGACAAAGAGAGAATTTTCAATGTGGCAAAGCGCTGCATCGAGGAGTATGAAAAAGGCAATCAGGTGGTGGTAGTGCTGTCCGCCATGGGGAAGACCACGGACGGTCTTATTGCAAAAGCCCATGAGATAAATCCCAACCCCCCCAAGAGGGAACTGGATATGCTGTTAGCCACCGGGGAACAGGTCAGCGTGGCCCTTATGGCTATGGCCATGAACGCTCTGGGAGTTCCGGCCGTTTCTTTAAATGCGGCCCAGGTGGCGATGCACACCACCTCTGCCTACGGAACAGCCAAATTAAAGCGGATTGATACGGAACGCATACGGCATGAGCTGGATGCCAGGAAGATCGTCATCATCACCGGCTTTCAGGGAATTAATAAATACGATGATCTGACTACTCTTGGGCGCGGAGGTTCTGATACCACGGCCGTCGCCCTGGCAGCAGCCCTTCACGCAGATGCATGTGAAATCTATACGGATGTGGATGGCGTTTACACTGCGGATCCCCGCATTGTACCCAATGCCAGAAAGCTCATGGAGGTTTCTTACGATGAAATGCTGGAATTCGCTTCCCTGGGAGCAAAGGTGCTGCATAACCGGTCAGTGGAAATGGCGAAACGCTACGGAGTTCAGCTGGTCGTCTTATCAAGCCTGACCAGAGCAGAAGGTACCATCGTCAAGGAGGAAACAAAATTGGAAAGAATGCTGGTGAGCGGAGTTGCCGCAGATAAGAATGTAGCCCGTATTTCAGTCATCGGAGTTAAAAATGTGCCTGGAATTGCTTTTAAAATATTCAACCTACTGGCCAAACACAACATCAATGTGGACATTATCATACAGTCCATCGGACGGGAAGAGAGAAAAGACATTTCCTTTACGGTTGCAAAAACCGATTTAAAAGAGACCATGGATCTTTTAGAGGAAAACAAAGATACTGTTACCGCTCAGGAGGTGACATGCGAGGAAGGCGTGGCCAAGATCTCCATTATCGGGGCCGGTATGACCAGCAACCCGGGCGTTGCTGCAAAGATGTTTGAGGCTCTTTCCAATGCAAATGTCAATATCAAGATGATCGCAACTTCTGAGATCCGGATCACAGTCCTCATTGATGAAGAGGATGTAAACCGGTCCATGAGAACGGTTCATGATGCTTTTGATCTGGCAGATTAAACGAAGGTGAAACGGATGAACCGGTTAAAGAAAGTATTTGGCTTTGGGCTTCCCTGTATGTTCCAGTCGCTTACCGGACTTTATTGTCCTGGCTGCGGCGGTACACGGGCAGTCCGGTCATTGTTACGGGGGGACCTGCGGATGAGTTTTCAGTATCATCCGCTGGTCCTTTATACTGTTTTCGTGTTTCTTTTGGAAATGATCCTGAGGACCGTATCCAGAAGATGGAAGCGTCCCATGGATCATGAAAAAAGGGTCAGGATTCTGATTCTGACAGGGGCCGCCATTGTGGTGGCCAATTGGATATTCAAGAATTATATGCTGGTTGTTAAGGGAGTGGACTTACTTCCTCCTATGAGGTAACACCCTGCGGGGGACCTGCCCCTCTTCATCGGGCATATACCTTTATGCCCGGAAAGCATGGGCAGGAACGAGGAAACTCTACTCTCCGGCAGGGTAGGTGGACTTAAGGGCCTGGCTGGTAGTCTCAAAAACCTGTCTGAAATACTGGCCCAAAGGTGTATTGGTATCCATGGTATCATATACAAAAATAATAAATAATGTCATGAGCAGTCCGCAGACCGCGGAAATGACGGACAGGATCAGACCAAGCTGGGCCTGTTGGGTAAAGGGTTTTCCCTGCCTGGAAAGCACGGCGCATGCGATACCGAGCAGCCCGAAAAACAAGCCGGCCGGAAGACTCCAGATGCTGAACAGGGGAAGGCAGTCGGTCACAAGCCCGATACCGCCGAGAAGAACGGACCAGAAGGCCAGGAAAGGACCCGCCGGACGCATCTGCGGAAGCATTCCGTTATTGCTGTTATGATTTTCTTCCATTGGTGATTTACCTCGTTTGCATATTTTCGGAAGCTGATAAGCTGTATTGAATGATTGTAGCACGAAAATGACTGCATGTCCAGACAGGTATTGCATAACCAAGACTGATGAATTATAATAGATAAATTGAATGAACTATGAAAAATAAGGGGAATAGCATGGATATAATAAAGGCATTACAAGAAGAACTTTCCATTACCCGTAGTCAGGTAGAGGAAACGGTTAAGCTCATTGATGAAGGCAATACGATTCCGTTTATTGCCAGATACCGGAAAGAGGTTACCGGTTCTTTAAATGATGAGGTGCTTCGTAATCTGGATGAGCGTCTTCGTTATCTGCGTAACCTGGAAGAACGAAAGGAGCAGGTCCTTTCTTCCATCCGGGAGCAGGAAAAGCTGACGCCCGAACTGGAAAAGAAGATTATGGAAGCCCGGACTCTGGTGTCAGTGGAAGATTTATACCGTCCTTATAAGCCAAAGAGAAGGACCAGGGCTACCATTGCAAAGGAGAAGGGGTTAGAGCCTTTTGCGGATCTGATCATGCTTCAGATGATTAAGACGGCTTTAGAAGAGGCGGCGGCTGAATACGTTTCCGAAGAAAAAGGAGTTTCTTCCGCAGAGGAAGCCATTGACGGAGCGAAGGATATTCTTGCGGAACGGATTTCTGACAATGCGGAATACCGCACTTATATCCGGAATGCGACCATGAATCAGGGCAGCCTCCAGTCATCGGCAAAGGATGAAGAGGCTGAGTCCGTATATGAAATGTACTACAATTATGAGGAAACCATCAAAAAGACCGCCGGTCACAGAGTCCTTGCCATAAACCGCGGTGAAAAGGAAAAATTACTGACCGTAAAGGTGCTCGCTCCGGTGGAGCAGATTCTCCGTTTCCTGGAAAAACAGGTGATTTTAAAGGACAACCCATACACCGCCCCGGTTTTAAGAGAAGTAATCGCCGACAGCTACGACCGTCTTATTTCCCCGGCCATTGAGCGGGAAGTGAGAAGCGACTTAACGGAAAAAGCAGAGGACGGCGCCATTAAGGTGTTTGGCAAGAATTTAGAACAGCTCCTGATGCAGCCTCCAATCGTAGGCCGTGTGGTTTTAGGCTGGGATCCTGCTTTCCGGACCGGCTGCAAGCTTGCCGTTGTGGATGAGACAGGAAAAGTCCTGGATACCATCGTGATTTATCCCACAGCTCCCCAGAATAAAGTAGAGGAAGCCAAGACGGTTTTAAAAAAGTTAATAAAAAAATACCATGTTTCCCTGATTTCAGTGGGAAATGGAACGGCTTCCAGGGAATCAGAGGCTGTGATCGTAGAACTGTTAAAAGAAATACCGGAACCGGTTCAGTATATCATTGTAAACGAAGCCGGGGCTTCGGTTTATTCGGCCAGCAAGCTTGCAACGGAGGAGTTCCCCAACTTTGACGTAGGCCAGCGGAGCGCCGCTTCCATAGCGAGAAGACTGCAGGATCCTCTGGCAGAGCTGGTTAAGATTGATCCCAAATCCATCGGCGTAGGCCAGTACCAGCATGATATGAATCAAAAGCATTTAAGTGAGGCTCTTCAGGGTGTTGTAGAGGACTGTGTGAATAAGGTGGGTGTGGATTTAAATACGGCTTCCGCATCTCTTCTGGAATATATATCCGGCATCTCAAAGGCCATTGCAAAGAATATCGTTGTTTACCGCGAAGAAAATGGGGCCTTTAATAGCAGAAGCCAGCTCCTTAAAGTTCCGAAGCTGGGGCCCAAGGCATACGAACAGTGCGCCGGCTTTATGAGGATCCAGGGAGGCAAGAATCCGTTGGATGGAACCAGCGTTCATCCGGAATCCTACGAAGCAGCAAAGAAGCTGTTGGTTAAGATGGGCTATGAGCCTGCCGGGCTGGCTCACGGTGGCTTAAATGGAATCAGCAAAAAGATTCCCGACTATAAGTCTCTGGCAAAAGAACTGGAAATCGGGGAGATTACGCTGCGTGATATTGTAAAAGAACTGGAAAAGCCGGCACGTGATCCCCGTGACGAGATGCCAAAGCCGATTCTGCGTACCGATGTTATGGAGATGAAGGATCTGCAGCCGGGCATGGTTTTAAAGGGAACCGTAAGAAATGTAATTGATTTCGGTGCGTTTGTGGATATCGGCGTCCATCAGGATGGCCTTGTCCATATATCCCAGATGTCCGATAAATTTATCAAGCACCCATTGGAGGCGGTCAGCGTGGGAGACATCGTTGAAGTCAAGGTTTTAAGCGTGGACGTTCCAAAGAAGAGGATCGCCCTGACCATGAAACTATAAAAGGGAACGCTGTGTGCAAACCGCACAGAAAGGAGGAAAACGTGGAACAGAATAATCCGCTTGTGATAGAGGTAAGGCTGACGGCCAGAGATCTCTGGAAATTTTCCATGTATCATTCTTACCGGGGAATGCAGGGAATCTTCAACGTTATTTTTAGTGTGGCCGCAATTTTTCTTCTGATTACCACATGGAGCTCCAATTCCATTCCATACCGGGTGCTGCTCATCATCTGTGCATTGATGTTTACAGTCTGGCAGCCGGGCATTCTTTATTTAAAGGCAGCCAGACAGGCAAAGAAGCCAATGATTCAGAATGCCATGTCCCTTTCCTTCAGCCAGGAGGGAATTCTGGTTTCCCAGGGAAAGGAAAGCATTGAACTTGGCTGGGATAACATCGGGCGGGTGGACCGGATCCGGGATATGATGATCGTATATACGGACCGGGTTCATGCCTATTTGCTGCCGGATTCCGTAACAGGAGAAAATAAGCCGGCCCTCAGCGCATTAATAAAAGAGAAACTGCCTCCCAACAGGCGAAAGAGGATATAGATTATGGTAATAGAAAGCTGGAAACCGGAAGAAACTTTTGAACTGGGCAGGAAACTGGGAGAAAAGGCAAAGCCTTCCGCTGTATACTGTTTAAATGGAGACTTGGGAGTGGGGAAAACGGTATTCACCCAGGGCTTTGCTGCCGGTCTCGGAATTGAAGGTCCGGTGAACAGCCCCACGTTTACCATTGTAAAACAGTATGACAATGGGCGCCTGCCTTTTTACCATTTTGATGTGTACCGGATCAGTGATGTCAGTGAAATGGAGGAAATCGGTTATGAGGACTGCTTTTATGGAGATGGTGTGAGCCTCATTGAGTGGTCTGATTTGATCGGAGAGATCCTTCCGGATCATGTAATAACCGTGACCATAGAAAAGGATCTGGAAAAAGGGTTTGATTACAGGAAAATAACCGTGGAGGGAATGTAGATGAGGATACTTGGAATTGAGAGCTCGTCCCTGGTGGCCTCAGTGGCTGTGGTGGCAGACGGAGTGGTTACAGCAGAATATACGGTGAATTTTAAGAAGACCCATTCCCAGACTCTTCTTCCCATGCTGGATGAAATTGTGAAAATGGTAGGGCTGGATTTGGAAACCATAGATGCCATTGCAATTTCCGGCGGGCCGGGTTCCTTTACCGGGCTGCGCATCGGTTCGGCCACAGGAAAAGGCCTTGGGCTGGCACTGAAAAAACCGCTGATTTCCGTATCGACCGTGGATGCCATGGCTTATAACCTGTTTGGCTGCGCGTTTACGGTCTGTCCGATCATGGATGCCAGAAGAAATCAGGTGTATACCGGGATTTACGACAACCGGAACGGTTTTTTTACGGTGAAGGAACCGTGTGCCATGGACATTGGAGATCTGATTGAAGAACTTAATACGGCCGGGCAGAAGGTGATTTTTTTAGGAGATGGAGTTCCAGTTTACAAAAGCCGGATAGAAGAGAAGATAGCAGTGCCATTTGAATTTGCTCCGGCCCATTTGAACAGGCAGCGGGCGGCGGCTGTTGCAGCCTTAGGCTGCCGGTATTATGAGGACGGCAGGACGATAAGCGCGGCGGAGCATGCTCCGGATTATTTAAGAAAGCCCCAGGCAGAGCGGGAAAGGGAAGAGGAAGCTTTAAAAGGAGAACGTCATGGTTCATGAAATGAGACCGGAAGATGCATTAAAAGTCTCTGAAATAGAACGGATCTGTTTTTCAGACCCATGGTCTTTTGAATCCGTCAAAGAAGGGGGGGAAAGCATCCTTGATACCTGGCTGGTGCTGGAAGAAGAGGGGGACGTTTTTGGATACTGCGTCTTCCGGGTCATTGCCGGCGAGGGAGAGCTGCTTCGGATCGCTGTTCTGCCTGGATACAGGGGGAGGGGCCTTTCGAAGAAACTTATGGACCAGGTGGTGGAATATTCCAGAAAAAAAGGAGCCGGATCCATGTCCTTAGAGGTGCGGGAAGGCAATAAAAAAGCCAGAAACCTTTATAAATCCTATGGTTTTTCGGAGGAGAGCATCCGGAAAAATTATTACCAGAATCCATGTGAAAATGCTGTCATTATGTGGAACCGCCGGATATGAAACATTTACCACTAAAAATAGGGGAGAACACCGTTTATAATGTAGGGGTATCCAGTGAGGATGCCCTTTTTTCTATCTTCGGATTATGCAGAAAGGAAACAGGGTGTGACTGGTAAATGCGAAAAAGGAAATACCCTACGGGTATACCTCTATGCCCAAAAAGCATGGGCAGAAAAATGGAAAGGTGAGAGTAAGATGAGAAAGTACAAAAACGGTGGTCAGCTTGAAACGGTTGTGTGCAACTGTTGTGGCAAAAAAATTATCGTGTCAGAGGGCGTTGCCAGGGAGGGGGTAATAGGAATCAATCATACCTGGGACTTCTTTTCCGAGAAGGATGGGGAGATCCATCATTTTGATTTGTGCGAGGACTGTTACGATGCCATGGTCCGGGAATTCAAGATTCCTGTGGAGGTAGAGGAACAGTTGGAATATTTATAGTTGCTAATTGCCTCTGCTTTGTGATATGATTTTATGAGGCGGTTTTATGGCCGCTGTTTATTGATAGAAGCCAAAGCGAGGAAATTTTATGTTGGATATATGTTTACTGGGAACCGGAGGAATGATGCCTCTGCCATACCGGTGGCTGACAGCCATGATGACCAGATGCGACGGAAGCAATCTTCTGATTGACTGCGGCGAAGGAACCCAGATTGCCTTAAAGGAAAAGGGCTGGAGCCCGAAACCCATTGACATCATTTGTTTTACCCATTACCACGCTGACCATGTCAGTGGTCTTCCGGGACTTCTCCTGACTATGGGAAATGCGGAAAGGACAGAGCCTCTGACCCTTATTGGGCCAAAAGGCCTGGAGTTTGTGGTGGGAGCACTGCGGACCATTGCACCAGAGCTGCCTTTTGAACTCAAATTCATCGAGCTTGACCAGAACCGGGAGCAGATAAAAATCAAGCCTTATGTAATTGATGCTTACCGGGTGAACCACGGTGTTGTTTGCTATGGCTATTCCATTTCCATTCCAAGGACAGGCCGTTTTGATGTAGAACGGGCAAATGCCGCCGGGATACCCCAGAAATTCTGGAGCCGTCTGCAAAAAGGGGAAGCAATTGAGGACGGAGGAAGGATCCTGACACCGGATATGGTTCTGGGCCCGGAAAGAAGGGGGCTTAAGGTTACCTATTGTACGGATACGAGACCGGTTCCTGTGATTGCGGAATATGCAAAGGAGGCGGATCTTTTTATCTGTGAAGGCATGTACGGGGAAGAAGGAAAGGAAACGAAAGCCAGAGAGTACAAGCATATGACCTTCTATGAAGCCGCCAGGCTGGCAAAGGAAGCCCAGCCGAAGCAGATGTGGCTGACCCATTACAGTCCCTCTCTTACCAGACCGGAGGAATATATGGATAAAGTCCGGGAGATATTTCCGCGGGCCAGAGCGGCAAAGGATGCCTGGACGCTGGAACTGGAATTTGATGAGGAATGAGGGAATGGCAATGAAGAAGAATCATACAGAGGAAGATGTCTATATACTGGCAATTGAAAGTTCCTGTGATGAGACGGCAGCAGCCGTAGTAAAGAACGGAAGAGAGGTTCTTTCGAATGTGATTTCCTCCCAGATCGCCCTGCATACATTATATGGAGGCGTGGTACCGGAAATTGCATCCAGAAAGCATATAGAAAAGATTAACCAGGTCATAGAGGCAGCCCTTTCGGAAGCCGGGATGAACCTGGAGGAAATGGACGCCATCGGAGTAACTTATGGTCCGGGTCTGGTGGGAGCCCTTCTTGTAGGCGTTGCAGAAGCAAAGGCAGTTGCTTATGCTGCCAAAAAGCCGCTGGTTAACGTCCATCATATTGAAGGGCATGTATCTGCCAACTTTATTGAGCATCCGGATCTGGAACCGCCGTTTATGTGTCTGATCGTGTCCGGCGGTCATACCCATCTGGTCATTGTAAAGGATTATGGAGAATTTGAAATTCTGGGACGCACCAGAGATGATGCGGCAGGAGAGGCCTTTGACAAGGTGGCCAGAGCGGTGGGACTGGGATATCCCGGCGGACCGAAGATTGATAAAGCGGCAAAGGAAGGAAATCCCCATGCGATTAAGTTCCCCCGTGCAAAGGTAGACGGGAGCATTTACGATTTCAGCTTCAGCGGTTTGAAATCGGCAGTATTAAATCACATCAACCGTACCAGCATGATGGGAGAGGAAATAAATGTTGCCGACTTGGCGGCTTCCTTCCAGAATGCGGTTGTGGATGTGTTGGTGAGCCATACGGTGGAGGCGGCAAAAGAATATGGGTTTAAAAAAGTTGCCATAGCCGGCGGTGTAGCCTCCAACTCCGCATTGCGGGAAGGGATGCGCCTTGCCTGTGAAAAAGCCGAAATTGCTTTTTATTACCCATCGCCGATTTACTGCACCGATAATGCAGCCATGATCGGCGTGGCAGCCTATTATGAGTATATCAATGGAGCGAGAGCCGGATGGGATTTAAATGCGGTTCCAAATTTAAAGCTGGGTGAGAGGTAATACCTTCGGGTATCCCTTAATGCCCAGAAAGCATGGGCGGGAAAGAGGAAACACCCTTCGGGTATCCCTTAATGCCCAAAAAGCATGGGCAGGAAAGAGGAAACACCCTTCGGGTATCCCTTAATGCCCAAAAAGCGTGGGCGGGAAAGAGGAAACACCCTTCGGGTATCCCTTAATGCCCAAAAAGCATGGGCAGGAAAGAGGAAACACCCTTCGGGTATCCCTTAATGCCCAGAAAGCGTGGGCAGGAAAGAGGAAACGGTCAGATGGAAAATGGGGAAAGAACAGCGGCAGTCATATTGGCAGCGGGAAAAGGGACACGCATGGGAAGCCAGGTGCATAAACAATACCTGGAGCTTTTGGGAAAGCCTTTGCTGTATTATGCTCTCAATGCCTTTGAAAATAGTTCCGTTGATAAAATCATACTGGTGACAGGCCCCGGAGAAACCGGATATTGTCAGAAGGAAATCGTGGAAAAATACGGTTTTACTAAGGTGGCCTCAGTAAGGCAGGGCGGAAAAGAACGGTACCATTCCGTATATGAAGGGCTTAAAGCAGTGGAAGACTGTGATTATGTCCTGATTCATGACGGAGCCAGACCGTGCGTGACCAGAGAGATTATTGACGCAGCTTCTGACGGAGCCAGAAAATACAGGGCCTGTGCGGTTGGGATGCCTGTAAAGGATACCATAAAGATTTCTGATGAAAAGGAATTTGCAGCTTTAACTCCGGATCGGGACAGACTCTGGCTGATTCAAACTCCCCAGGCCTTTGAATATGAACTGGTGCTTTGGGCATATGAAAAGCTTATGTCATTGGAACAGTATCAGGAAGGGGTAACGGATGATGCTATGGTAGTGGAAACCATGACTCAGGAAAAGGTGAAATTGATTCGCGGCGATTATGCCAATATAAAGGTTACAACACCGGAGGATATGGAAATCGCCGGGGTGCTGATTAAGAGAAACCATTTGAAAAAATAAAAGGAATGCTGTGGCTGCAGCTTCCTTTTTATTTTTTCCCTCCTGATTTTAAAAGATCCTTTACGATTAGATGAAGATGGTCAAGCTGTTCACGATTCAAGTGCTGTGCATCATTCATAAGCTCTTTTACTTTTGCCGGGCTATTTATGTCGTGGGAGAAAAATTCGGCTGGCTCAATATCCAGATACTCGCATATATAGAAAAAACCCATCATGGACGGAAGAGCTAGTCCATTTTCTATTTTATGGATATATGTGGGATTCTGTCCAAGAGACAGACTCATATCACGTGCAGATACGCCTTTCTGAGTTCTAAGCTCTGAGAGGCGTTTTGAAAAATTGAAATCTATATACATGGGTAACTCCTCCTGATTCCATAGTATTGCATTAAATGAAATATGTGTAGTAAATAATGCAATCCATCACTTGACATGTTGCATTCATTACAATATTATTAGTTATATAAAGTATTTAATGTATGACCAAGCCAGGAAATCCGCAATGTGGATTACGTGGTTATTAGATATTATCAGCTGCTGCATCAGATGAAAAGAAGGGAAGAAGGTACGGTAGATGAAAACTGGAGAAAACAGGATAGAGAAGGACAAAAACGCCAAGGACGGGCTTCTGGACCGGATTGCGGCGGAGTCAGGCTGCATGTACCTGTCAGATTTACGAGGCTGTATTTTCAAGGGGCGCTGCCGCTTCGTTGTTGCTGGAATAGCAGCGAATGATTATCCAGTAAAAGTATGGGAGGATGCGGTCTATTATATAATAGGAACGGAAGAAGAATTTAAGACAGCCGAGGCTGCGAAACAGAGGCTATTGGAGTATCTGTAGTCGCAAAAAATAATATTTGAAAAAAATGTAAAAAGATGTTGACAGAATAAATAAACAATGATAAACTATCCAAGTTGCCGCTGATGAGTGCGACAAAATAAGCAGTATGATTCTCCAAGAGATTTGGAAAAATAGAAAAAGGTACTTGACAAAAGTATGGACTTCTATTAAAATGTAAAAGCGCATTTGGAGAGGTATCGAAGTGGTCATAACGAGGCGGTCTTGAAAACCGTTTGTCCGCAAGGGCGCGTGGGTTCGAATCCCACCCTCTCCGTTGGCAGGTTTCAGCCGCTGAATAACATAAAAAAATCAGCTAACTGCAGAAGTACCCAAGTGGCTGAAGGGGCTCCCCTGGAAAGGGAGTAGGCCGTTAGTAGCGGCGCGAGGGTTCAAATCCCTCCTTCTGCGCTGACATCTGGATGAGATGAAGATTTTGGAAAGATGTTTAAGTACCTTGAAAACAGAAGATTGAACAGTATGTAAAACCCTGAAAATTCTAAAAAATAAGCCATGTTTGATGGCTTTGAATGAGAAAATTCAGAACGAATACAAGCAATTGTATACGAACCAAACAACAAGTAAAACGGGAAATAAATTAGCTAGTTAGTTGATTTTGACCCCGGATTGAACAACATTATAATATGAGAGTTCGATCCTGGCTCAGGATGAACGCTGGCGGCGTGCTTAACACATGCAAGTCGAGCGAAGCAGTTTG
The DNA here is from genome assembly GCF_900155545.1 of Clostridium sp. Marseille-P2415. Taxonomy (GTDB): domain Bacteria; phylum Bacillota; class Clostridia; order Lachnospirales; family Lachnospiraceae; genus Lacrimispora. The sequence continues at coordinate 2,820,888 of NZ_LT732526.1, read as the reverse complement.
GAGGAAGCCTTCGGGTGGAATCCAAACTGACTGAGCGGCGGACGGGTGAGTAACGCGTGGGTAACCTGCCTCATACAGGGGGATAACAGTTGGAAACGACTGCTAATACCGCATAAGCGCACAGTGCTGCATGGCACGGTGCGAAAAACTCCGGTGGTATGAGATGGACCCGCGTCTGATTAGGTAGTTGGTGAGGTAACGGCCCACCAAGCCGACGATCAGTAGCCGACCTGAGAGGGTGACCGGCCACATTGGGACTGAGACACGGCCCAAACTCCTACGGGAGGCAGCAGTGGGGAATATTGGACAATGGGGGAAACCCTGATCCAGCGACGCCGCGTGACTGAAGAAGTATTTCGGTATGTAAAGGTCTATCAGCAGGGAAGAAAATGACGGTACCTGACTAAGAAGCCCCGGCTAACTACGTGCCAGCAGCCGCGGTAATACGTAGGGGGCAAGCGTTATCCGGATTTACTGGGTGTAAAGGGAGCGTAGACGGCGCTGCAAGTCTGGAGTGAAAGCCCGGGGCTCAACCCCGGGACTGCTTTGGAAACTGTGGAGCTGGAGTGCAGGAGAGGTAAGTGGAATTCCTAGTGTAGCGGTGAAATGCGTAGATATTAGGAGGAACACCAGTGGCGAAGGCGGCTTACTGGACTGTAACTGACGTTGAGGCTCGAAAGCGTGGGGAGCAAACAGGATTAGATACCCTGGTAGTCCACGCCGTAAACGATGAATACTAGGTGTTGGGGAGCAAAGCTCTTCGGTGCCGCCGCAAACGCAATAAGTATTCCACCTGGGGNTGAGTCAGTAAAGGTAGACCCGAAACCGGGTGATCTACCCATGTCCAGGTTGAAGCTGCCGTAAAAGGCGGTGGAGGACCGAACGCACATCCGTTGAAAAGGGTGGCGATGAGGTGTGGGTAGGGGAGAAATTCCAATCGAACCCGGAGATAGCTGGTTCTCCTCGAAATAGCTTTAGGGCTAGCCTCGTATTAGTCTGCCGGAGGTAGAGCACTGAATTTCCTAGGGGGCGTCAAAGCTTACCAAAGAATATCAAACTCCGAATGCCGGCCAGATGATGTACGGGAGTCAGACTGCACGAGATAAGTTGGGCAGTCAAAAGGGAAAGAGCCCAGACCACCAGCTAAGGTCCCAAAGTGCGTGTTAAGTGGAAAAGGATGTGGGATTTCAGAGACAACTAGGATGTTGGCTTAGAAGCAGCCACACATTCAAAGAGTGCGTAATAGCTCACTAGTCGAGAGGTCCTGCGCCGAAAATGTCCGGGGCTGAAACACGACACCGAAGCTGTGGAATCAGAAATGATTGGTAGAGGAGCATTCTTAACGCACAGAAGCATTACCGTAAGGAGATGTGGAGTGTTAAGAAGAGAGAATGCCGGAATGAGTAGCGAGATGGAGGTGGGAATCCTCCAGGCCGAATATCTAAGGTTTCCAGAGTAAAGCTGATCTGCTCTGGGTAAGTCGGGGCCTAAGGCGAGGTCGAAAGACGTAGCCGATGGACAACAGGTTGAAATTCCTGTACCGCATATCATCAGAACTGTGGGGACACAGAACCGAGGGAGAACCCGGGAATGAAAAGACCGGGGCAAGCATTGGACTGGTTAAGCTGGAAAATCCGCTTAGCAACAGGAAGGTGTGATGCGTACCGAACAAAAGTAGGGAAGTCTCTGTAGGGGCTGTCAAGAAAAGCCGCTATTGTGTGATATGTGCCCGTACCGTAAACCGACACAGGTGGATGAGGAGAGAATCCTAAGGCCGGCGGGAGAAGCATTGTTAAGGAACTCGGCAAAATGACCCTGTAACTTCGGGATAAAGGGTGCCTGGGAAACCAGGCCGCAGAGAATAGGCTCAAGCAACTGTTTAGCAAAAACACAGGTCTATGCAAAACCGAAAGGTGAGGTATATGGGCTGACGCCTGCCCGGTGCTGGAAGGTTACGAGGAGGGGTTAGCCGTAAGGCGAAGCTCTGAATTTAAGCCCCAGTAAACGGCGGCCGTAACTATAACGGTCCTAAGGTAGCGAAATTCCTTGTCGGGTAAGTTCCGACCCGCACGAAAGGCGTAATGATTTGAGCGCTGTCTCGACAATGCACCCGGTGAAATTGAAATACCAGTGAAGATGCTGGTTACCTGCGCCAGGACGGAAAGACCCCATGGAGCTTTACTCCAGCTTGATACTGGGATTCGGTACTGCATGTACAGGATAGGTGGGAGGCTATGAAGCAAGGACGCCAGTCTTTGTGGAGCCGATGTTGGGATACCACCCTTGCGGTATTGGATTTCTAACCTGCAGCCATGACCTGGCTGGGGGACAATGTCAGGCGGGGAGTTTGACTGGGGCGGTCGCCTCCGAAAGGGTATCGGAGGCGCTCAAAGGTTCCCTCAGAATGGACGGAAACCATTCGAAGAGTGCAAAGGCATAAGGGAGCTTGACTGCGACACCGACGGGTGGAGCAGGTAGGAAACTAGGACTTAGTGATCCGGTGGTATAAAGTGGGATTGCCATCGCTCAACGGATAAAAGCTACCCTGGGGATAACAGGCTTATCACTCCCAAGAGTTCACATCGACGGAGTGGTTTGGCACCTCGATGTCGGCTCATCGCATCCTGGGGCTGTAGTAGGTCCCAAGGGTTGGGCTGTTCGCCCATTAAAGCGGTACGCGAGCTGGGTTCAGAACGTCGTGAGACAGTTCGGTCCCTATCCGGCGTGGGCGTAGGATATTTGAGAGGAGCTGTCCTTAGTACGAGAGGACCGGGATGGACTGACCTCTGGTGTATCTGTTGGCGATCAAAGCCATGGCAGAGTAGCCAAGTCGGGAAGGGATAAACGCTGAAGGCATCTAAGCGTGAAGCCCCCCTCAAGATGAGATATCCCATCGCAAGAGTAAGACCCCTTGAAGACGACGAGGTAGATAGGGCAGAGGTGGAAGCATGGCAACATGTGGAGCTGACTGTCACTAATAGGTCGAGGGCTTAACCAAGTTGGTTTAGGTAAGAGGAAAGAACGGATGAAAGATATGTAACAATGTGTGGTTTTGAGGGTATATGCCTCAATAATCCTCGATAGCTCAGTCGGTAGAGCAAACGGCTGTTAACCGTTGGGTCGTAGGTTCAAGTCCTACTCGGGGAGTTTTGGCCCCATGGTCAAGCGGTTAAGACATCGCCCTTTCACGGCGGTAACACGAGTTCGAATCTCGTTGGGGTCATTTATTGCCGATGTGGCTCAATTGGCAGAGCAGCTGATTTGTAATCAGCAGGTTATCGGTTCGAGTCCGATCATCGGCTTTTGAAAATTTCATATGTTTTCAGATTATAATATTTAGGACCTTTAGCTCAGTTGGTTAGAGCAACCGGCTCATAACCGGTCGGTCCTGGGTTCGAGTCCCCGAAGGTCCACTAACACTGAACTAAATATTTGATAATCTGGCCTGGTGGCTCAGCTGGTTAGAGCGCCGCCCTGTCACGGCGGAGGTCGTGGGTTCGAATCCCATCCGGGTCGTTCTGTATTAAAAAGTACAGGCTTTACAAAACCAGCAGGTAAGTTGTATAATGCTTACTATATTGTTTATGGGATCTTAGCTCAGCTGGGAGAGCATCTGCCTTACAAGCAGAGGGTCATAGGTTCGAGCCCTATAGGTCCCATTTTCATGAGTAACGAGACGAAATACGCTTTGCGGATTTCGCTCGTTGTCGCGGCAGTCGCCAACTGAACATGCAAGCATGTTCGCTTGGCTCGTTGCTCGCACAAATCATGAGAATGCCGGCGTGGCGGAACTGGCAGACGCACAGGACTTAAAATCCTGCGGGACTTACCTCCCGTACCGGTTCGATTCCGGTCGCCGGCATTTGCCGAATAAGGCAAATAATTGAATATGTGTGTGTAGCTCAGCTGGATAGAGCACTTGGCTACGGACCAAGGTGTCGGGAGTTCGAATCTTCTCACGCACGTAATGGACACAGCCCCAGGAAATTTTCCCGGGGCTGTTCTTGGTTTTGCTGCCTTGTACCTTATGATTTTTTTGATGATTATATCAATATAAAATACGCAAAAATTAGGATTAATGAGGGAAAATATGGATAAAATCCGCAGAATTAAAGATTGTATAAAAAATAGCGGATTAACGCAAAAAGAAATTTCAGAAAGATTAGGAATTTCAGAAGATTCTATGGCCAGGTATTTGAAAGGGACCAGCCAACTAAAATTGGATACTCTTATCAAAATATCAGAAATAATATAAGTTTCTTTATGCTACCTTATAACAGGTAAAAATATAAATGAACTTTCAGATGAAGAAAATAAAATTATTGAAGCTTATAAAAATGCAAACCCTGGAATCCAGGAATCAATAAATAAGCTACTGGACATAGAGCTAGAACAAGAAATGCCTGAACAGGAAATATCATCAAATTCAAGGACTGGTTAAAAAAATAGAAGATGCTGAATATTGTATCTCAATGTAATTCCGGATCAGCGCAGCTCCGGGCAACCAGAGAAACAAATTGAGATACAGAAGAGAGGGACTCCAAAATGCGGAGCCCCTCTCTTTTTCAAAAATTGTAGACGAAACGTAAAAAAGGAAATATAATGAAAGTGCTGTTTTTGAACTCCATTCTGTGACAGCAGGAAGGAGGTGTAACCTTGGAGCAGCTTCTAAACTTTATTATTCCGATTATGGCAAGAGTAGCAGGCCACTACATATGCAAATGGTTAGATCGGAAAAACAAAAACAGCTAGCCTAAAAGAAACCCCGGAGAATGGACCTCTCCGGGGTTTCGCTTTTGTGTAACCTAAACAACTTCTAAACTTCTTTGGCTACTATTATCATATTTCATTCTAAATCAAATGTCAAGAAAAAGTTGTATCTTACAATTCCCACAGCTGCCAGGATCCGGAATCAAAATTGAGATACAAAAAACACCACTATTGAAAAAGTTACCAAGATATCATTAATTTACCTATGTGATAGATATCGCTATTTACCCACTTAATCAGCTACGGACCAAGGTGTCGGGAGTTCGAATCTTCTCACGCACGTAATGGACACAGCCCCAGGAAATTTTCCCGGGGCTGTTCTTGGTTTTGCTGCCTTGTACCTTATGATTTTTTTGATGATTATATCAATATAAAATACGCAAAAATTAGGATTAATGAGGGAAAATATGGATAAAATCCGCAGAATTAAAGATTGTATAAAAAATAGCGGATTAACGCAAAAAGAAATTTCAGAAAGATTAGGAATTTCAGAAGATTCTATGGCCAGGTATTTGAAAGGGACCAGCCAACTAAAATTGGATACTCTTATCAAAATATCAGAAATAATATAAGTTTCTTTATGCTACCTTATAACAGGTAAAAATATAAATGAACTTTCAGATGAAGAAAATAAAATTATTGAAGCTTATAAAAATGCAAACCCTGGAATCCAGGAATCAATAAATAAGCTACTGGACATAGAGCTAGAACAAGAAATGCCTGAACAGGAAATATCATCAAATTCAAGGACTGGTTAAAAAAATAGAAGATGCTGAATATTGTATCTCAATGTAATTCCGGATCAGCGCAGCTCCGGGCAACCAGAGAAACAAATTGAGATACAGAAGAGAGGGACTCCAAAATGCGGAGCCCCTCTCTTTTTCAAAAATTGTAGACGAAACGTAAAAAAGGAAATATAATGAAAGTGCTGTTTTTGAACTCCATTCTGTGACAGCAGGAAGGAGGTGTAACCTTGGAGCAGCTTCTAAACTTTATTATTCCGATTATGGCAAGAGTAGCAGGCCACTACATATGCAAATGGTTAGATCGGAAAAACAAAAACAGCTAGCCTAAAAGAAACCCCGGAGAATGGACCTCTCCGGGGTTTCGCTTTTGTGTAACCTAAACAACTTCTAAACTTCTTTGGCTACTATTATCATATTTCATTCTAAATCAAATGTCAAGAAAAAGTTGTATCTTACAATTCCCACAGCTGCCAGGATCCGGAATCAAAATTGAGATACAAAAAACACCACTATTGAAAAAGTTACCAAGATATCATTAATTTACCTATGTGATAGATATCGCTATTTACCCACTTAATCAGCTACGGACCAAGGTGTCGGGAGTTCGAATCTTCTCACGCACGTAATGGACACAGCCCCAGGAAATTTTCCCGGGGCTGTTCTTGGTTTTGCTGCCTTGTACCTTATGATTTTTTTGATGATTATATCAATATAAAATACGCAAAAATTAGGATTAATGAGGGAAAATATGGATAAAATCCGCAGAATTAAAGATTGTATAAAAAATAGCGGATTAACGCAAAAAGAAATTTCAGAAAGATTAGGAATTTCAGAAGATTCTATGGCCAGGTATTTGAAAGGGACCAGCCAACTAAAATTGGATACTCTTATCAAAATATCAGAAATAATATAAGTTTCTTTATGCTACCTTATAACAGGTAAAAATATAAATGAACTTTCAGATGAAGAAAATAAAATTATTGAAGCTTATAAAAATGCAAACCCTGGAATCCAGGAATCAATAAATAAGCTACTGGACATAGAGCTAGAACAAGAAATGCCTGAACAGGAAATATCATCAAATTCAAGGACTGGTTAAAAAAATAGAAGATGCTGAATATTGTATCTCAATGTAATTCCGGATCAGCGCAGCTCCGGGCAACCAGAGAAACAAATTGAGATACAGAAGAGAGGGACTCCAAAATGCGGAGCCCCTCTCTTTTTCAAAAATTGTAGACGAAACGTAAAAAAGGAAATATAATGAAAGTGCTGTTTTTGAACTCCATTCTGTGACAGCAGGAAGGAGGTGTAACCTTGGAGCAGCTTCTAAACTTTATTATTCCGATTATGGCAAGAGTAGCAGGCCACTACATATGCAAATGGTTAGATCGGAAAAACAAAAACAGCTAGCCTAAAAGAAACCCCGGAGAATGGACCTCTCCGGGGTTTCGCTTTTGTGTAACCTAAACAACTTCTAAACTTCTTTGGCTACTATTATCATATTTCATTCTAAATCAAATGTCAAGAAAAAGTTGTATCTTACAATTCCCACAGCTGCCAGGATCCGGAATCAAAATTGAGATACAAAAAACACCACTATTGAAAAAGTTACCAAGATATCATTAATTTACCTATGTGATAGATATCGCTATTTACCCACTTAATCAGCTACGGACCAAGGTGTCGGGAGTTCGAATCTTCTCACGCACGTACGGAAAATCTTCATTTTATGAGGGTTTTCAAAAATTAAGGCATCCTGTAAAGGGGTGCCTTTTTCGCATTTGTTCATAATTTCTGCCTTCCCATGAACTGCCGGTGCTTATACAATATTCCAGTTGCTCCTTGCAGTATTGTTTAACTTAAGTAATAATGAAAGCCGGTACAGATAAAATCTGACCAGATCATTCTGTTTTGGCCGCCCTGCCTGGGGAATGAGGGGAACTGGTTTATACCCACATTTTCACATCTTGTCTAAACGTCATATATTATATAGTGTGAATTAAATGGAAAGGAAGTATGATATATGAGTTACTATAGGCGGAATAGCAGACGAAATTGCTGGGATTGCCGGCGCGGTCGAGATGATGGCCGCTGGCACGACTGGGGTGATGGCCGTTGGCACGACTGGGGTGATGGCCATTGGCGCGACTGGGATGATGGCCGCAGACATGATCATTGGCATGACTGGGGTGATGGCAGGCGTATTTGGCGTCAGGAGGGTAATTGGAGCGGAGACTCAAACAATGAGGATAGCGTTGAGTAATAGAAGCGTGTAAGTGAAACGAGTGTAATAATTGGCGGGCTTCCGGTATTCCGGGTCCGGTTTAAAATAAATTGGTTTCCTTTTATTTATAATGAACGTATAATTACATGCTGCATAATTCCCCCAAACGTTGCATTAAAAGAAAAACGCTGCATTAAAAGAAAAACGCTACATTAAAAGAAAAACGCTACATTAAAAGAAAAACGCTGCATTAAAAGAAAAACGCTACATTAAAAGAAAAATGCTGTATGACAAGAAAAATGCTATTATTTTACGAAAATCAAAAGCACCGGGATGCCGCGTATTTACAAGGAATCCCAGTGCTTTTTTATGATAGGTCAAAAGCGAAAGATATAATTGAAAATACTAAACCCCCAGCTATGCTGGGGAGAATAGTGTAAGTGGAAACGGTGAGGATATAACGAAAAAGCCTCCTATGATAAAATGAGAATGGTGTCGCAAGCCAAACTCAAAAATAGGAGGCAGTCCCAATGGACAATAAAAGTTTATCACACAGTAGATGGAAATGCCAGTACCACATAGTATTTATTCCAAAGTATCGGAAAAAGCAACTATACGGACAAATAAAAGAAGATGTACGAGAAATACTTGGTACGCTATGCAAGTATAAAAATGTAGAAATAATAGCAGGAGCAGTATGCGTAGATCATGTACATTTAAGCTTAGCAATTCCGCCGAAGCTTAGTATATCAAGTTTCATGGGCTATTTGAAAGGAAAAAGTACGCTGATGATTTATGATAGACATCCAGAATTGCAGAGTAAGTGGAATAAAGCGTTTTGGTCGCGAGGATATTATGTAGAAACCATTGGTAATATAACCGATGAAGCAGTACAGAAATACATTAAAGAGCAAGCAGAAGAGTCGCGCAAGGAAGATATGAGAAGTACCGCTTTTTAGCGGACCAGTAAGGATGCTTGCGACACCGCCCTATTGGGCGAGCAGTAAGAAAGCCCTTATTAGGGCTAATATCAAACCACCAGTTGAACTGGTGGTTGCTGACT
>NZ_LT732526.1:2618898-2811548 GCF_900155545.1 Clostridium sp. Marseille-P2415 | reverse complement strand
AGCTATGCTGGGGAGAATAGTGTAAGTGGAAACGGTGAGGATATAACGAAAAAGCCTCCTATGATAAAATGAGAATGGTGTCGCAAGCCAAACTCAAAAATAGGAGGCAGTCCCAATGGACAATAAAAGTTTATCACACAGTAGATGGAAATGCCAGTACCACATAGTATTTATTCCAAAGTATCGGAAAAAGCAACTATACGGACAAATAAAAGAAGATGTACGAGAAATACTTGGTACGCTATGCAAGTATAAAAATGTAGAAATAATAGCAGGAGCAGTATGCGTAGATCATGTACATTTAAGCTTAGCAATTCCGCCGAAGCTTAGTATATCAAGTTTCATGGGCTATTTGAAAGGAAAAAGTACGCTGATGATTTATGATAGACATCCAGAATTGCAGAGTAAGTGGAATAAAGCGTTTTGGTCGCGAGGATATTATGTAGAAACCATTGGTAATATAACCGATGAAGCAGTACAGAAATACATTAAAGAGCAAGCAGAAGAGTCGCGCAAGGAAGACATGAGAAGTACCGCTTTTTAGCGGACCAGTAAGGATGCTTGCGACACCGCCCTATTGGGCGAGCAGTAAGAAAGCCCTTATTAGGGCTAATATCAAACCACCAGTTGAACTGGTGGTTGCTGACTAGAATAAAAAGTCAGGGGTGGCCGCCGAACACGCTGTCCACTTCTGCCATGATACGGCTTTTACAAATTATGGATAGGATAATGGCAGGAATTTTTATAATAAGTGAAATCCACCACTTTACAAATATAAGAAATAGGTGTATATTAACTCATGTATATAGTACAACGCGTCGGTAGCTCAGTTGGATAGAGCGTCTGGCTACGGACCAGAAGGCCGCGAGTTCGAATCTTGTCCGACGCATGGAAAGAACAGTTTTTGTCATTTTTATAAAAACTGTTCTTTTTTTCTTCTATTTTGACGGAAAACTTAAGAAAATAATGCCAGAAGTGCAGCCATGAAAAAGAATAAAGGAAATGTCATAATTTTCTTAATTGCAACCCGTCTTTTTTTCGCCGGATGGCTGCATTTGCTTAAATTATAGCTTGATTTTTTTCAAAAACTTATTATACTTATACATAGAACTTTAGAAAAGTTTAGAATCAGGTGCGACGAGGTGGCTGTAGACAGTAGGTGCAGTGCCTCTTTTTTTATATAAGGTTGTCAAGTATGGCCGGCTGGGAGTTTAACGAATATTTATGAGAGATGAAATTATAAGGAAATTGGAACGGCTTCCGGGAAAAATCAGTTTTTTATATGAGAATCTGGAGACAGGAGATGTGATTTCTTATCACGAAAAGGAACCGGTGATGGCGGCCAGCGTCATCAAATTATTTGTTATGGCGGCGATTTTTGAAAGAATGGAACAGGGACTATTGGATCCGGAGAAAATATTTTCCATAAAAAGAGAGGATTGCGTTCCATCCTGCGGGGCACTTACCTACCTTCATGACGGAATATTGGTAACGGCGATGGATTTAGTCACATTAATGATTATTTTCAGTGACAATACGGCTGCCAATGTATTGATTGATTATCTGGGAATGGAGCAGATCAATGGAACGATCAAAGCTCTTGGCTTTGAGCAGACGCTTCTCCAGAGAAAGATGTACGACGTTTTAAGGTCCCGCCGGGGGATCCAGAACTACATAACTGCGTTTGAAACAGGCAGGCTTTTCAAAATGATGTATGACGGAACACTGATCAGCAGGCAGGCCAGTGATAAGATGATCTCAATTTTAAAAAACCAGCAGCTTTGCAGCAAGATTCCATTTTATCTCCAGGCTCTTCCGGAAGAGCCGGAGATCGCTCATAAGACCGGGGAGGATACAGGGATCACCCATGACGCAGGGATTATTTATGGTAAAAAGCCGTTTTTGGTCTGTTTCTGCGGAAATGAGACGGATACTCCGGCTTTTGAGAGGGTCATGGCTGAGATTTCTTTGGATTTATATTGTGAGGTCAATAAAGAGGCTTCGGAAAACGAGGGGAACCGGAATGAAAATTGTAAAGATAGAAACGGCGGAGGTCAACATTCCGCTGGTGACACCGTTTAAAACAGCGCTTAGGACCGTGGACAGCGTAAATGATATTGTGGTGAGGATCACAACCGATGATGGACAGGCCGGATTTGGAGAAGCGCCTCCTACAGCGGTGATCACAGGAGATACCAAGGGCTCGGTCCGCTGTGCGATTGAGGAGTTTATTGCCCCCAATCTGATCGGGATGGAGATTGAGAATCTGGACGGGATCATGAAGAAGCTTCATGGATGCATTTTAAAGAACACCTCGGCCAAGGCTGCGGTGGATATGGCTGTTTATGATCTTTTTGCAAAATCCTGCAATAAGCCGTTATATAAGATATTAGGCGGCAGAAGGGCAGAGATTGAAACAGACTTAACCATCAGCGTCAATGATATTGAAGAGATGGTTTCTGACAGCTTAAAGGCTGTGGCACAAGGCTTTCATATCCTGAAAATCAAGGTGGGGAAAGAGGGCAGTAAGGATGTGGAGCGGATTAAGGCTATTCGTCAGGCGGTGGGGCCGGATATCAAGCTTCGTATTGATGCCAATCAGGGCTGGCCGGCAAAGGAGGCGGTTCGGATTATACGGTCCATGGAAGATATGGGAATTGAGATGGATTTAGTGGAACAGCCGGTAAATGCCCATGATTTTGAAGGGATGAAGTTTGTAACCAGTCAGGTACATACGCCGGTCCTGGCAGACGAGAGCGTGTTTTCTCCGGAGGATGCCATACGCATTATCCGGGAGCGCGCGGCGGACTTTATAAATATTAAGCTTATGAAAACCGGAGGTATTTATGAAGCCTTAAAAATCTGTTCCATTGCGGAAAGCTTTGGAGTGGAATGCATGATCGGATGTATGCTGGAAAGCAAGATCGCAGTCAGCGCAGCGGCACATTTGGCTGCGGGGAAGGGAATCATCACCCGGGCAGATTTAGATGGCCCATCTCTTTGCAGGGAGGACCCTTATATCGGAGGCCCTGTTTTTGATGGCCCTAAGATTCTTATGAACGAAGAGCCCGGAATGGGAATCAGCGGGGTTCCGGCATTTTATGACTGATTTTTAACAAGGCACTAATCCCGCACGGGTTAGAATATTAGGAAAATGAAGGAGGATTTATGAAAAGAAGAAGATTAATGGCTGCAATGCTATGTGCAGTTCTTGTTGCTTCCACAGCATTGAGCGGCTGCGGTGGGAAAAAAATAGCGGGAAACGGTTCCCAGGCCGCAGGAAATGAAACCGGAGCGGCGGAGAGCGGGAAGCCGGCGGTGTATACCAGACTGTATGGAGCAGAGGTTACGACCTTGAATTATCTTGTTTCCGCGACAACGGAAGACCAAAGACCTGCGGCAAACTGTATTGATACCTTAATTGAATATGACAATAAGGGGCAGATTAAGCCCGGACTTGCCACGGAATGGAGTTATGATGAGGCTTCTTTGACATGGACCTTAAAGCTGCGTGAGGCCAAGTGGGTGGATAATACAGGGGCTGAGGTTGCAGACGTGACGGCTCAGGATTTCGTAGATGCCATGAAATATGAACTGAATCCGGAGTATGAGAGTGCCAATGTGCAGAACCTGTTTGGAGTGATTGCCAATGCTGAGAGCTATTATAATGGGCTGGCCTATAATGGCGGTGCCGATGAGGAAGGCAAGGTTTGGGAGCCCATTGATTTTTCCGAGGTAGGCGTAAAGGCAGTGGATGACCATACCCTTACTTATACTTTGGAAAAAGAGGTTCCCTATTTCTTAAGCTCCCTGGCTTATGTGGTATATATGCCGGCCTACGGTCCTCAGCTTGAGGAACTGGGAAAGGATTTCGCCACCGGCGCAGATAAGATGTATTACAACGGTGCTTTTTACCTGGAAGAATTTTCTCCCCAGGAGAAGAAGATTTATAAGAAGAATCTTTTAAATTATGATGCGGATATGGTTTACCTTGATGAAATGCAGTGGATATACAATGCGGAGTACAATACCATAGGACCTGAAATGGTAAAGCGTGGGGAAGCAGATTATGCGGAAATTTCCTCTGATATTCTGGATGATTGGATGAATGGGGAAGAAACCAGGAATTTAATCAGCCGTGAGCGGCCAAAGACCAGCTATTCTTATTTCTACTGCTTTAATTTTGATCCACAGTTTGATGCCGCGTATGAGCCGGAGAACTGGAAAAAGGCGGTGAACAATGAAAACTTCCGTAAGGCATTATTCTCAGGCTTAAATAAGACAAAAGAGGTAGCTGTTCTGGAGCCGGGTACTCCCGATGATTTTGTGATCAATTCCATTACACCGGCTAATTTTACATTCAATGCAGATGGGGCGGATTATACGACGGTCGGCGATATGGCGTCGCTGGGGCAGACCTTTGATGAGGCAAAGGCTAAAGAATACCGTGACCTGGCAAAGGAAGAACTGACGGCTGAAGGCGTTACGTTCCCTGTTAAGGTTCTGATGCCTTATAACCCATCCGAAGTCAATTGGGATAAGGCATGCCAGGTAGTGGAGCAGCAGATGGAAAGCCTGCTGGGCTCCGATTTCATCGATATCATTGTTGAGGCCGGCCCTGCAGATGGATTCTTAACGGAAGTACGCCGGAACGGCAAGTTCGCATTAATGAAATGCAACTGGGGCGCTGATTATGCGGATCCTGAGACCTGGACCGATCCATTCTACCAGTCAAAGGGCGAGGAAGGATATGATCCGGGATACAAATACGGAAATATCGCAAAGGCCATTGAAGAGGGGACCCCTTCCGCAGAGGCTGCTCTGGAGTACTTTACTCTGGTAGAGACCGGCAAGGATATTAAGGTGGATATCAATGCCCGTTATGAGGCATTTGCGAAAGCAGAAGCAAGCCTAATAAACCATGCTTTTGTTCTGCCCTTCAGCATTTCTGTCAGCAAATACGTTTCTGACAAGCTGGATGTATTTGAAGGCCAGTATGCGCCGTTTGGGGTATCAAACCTTCGGTACAAAGGCCAGCATCTTCTGGATCATTATGTATCCATGGATGAGTTTAAGGCCAACCGGGAGGCAAATGCGAAATAAACAGTAGTATTGATCGCCGGACCATTGGACCGTAAGGCCATGGCCCGGCGGAAAAATACCGTCTGAAAAGGATGTACCGGAGCGTACGTCTTCTTCCGAGAGTATTTTTAAAAAGAAAACACAAAGGAGCCATGAAACTGATGTTAAAGTATTTAGGTAAAAGAATTGCGCGCTCATTTCTTACGCTTATCATTATTCTGACCGTGGTGTTCTGCCTGCTTCGTCTCATGCCAATTGAGGGGTATTTCCAAAATTTCGACAAGATGACACCTCAGCAGATACAGGTGGGCTTAAAGGAGATGGGGCTTAATGATCCCCTTCCGGTTCAGGTCATTCATTTCTTTCAAGATCTGCTTCACGGTGATTTAGGTGTGTCCAGGATCTACCGTTCCAATGTGCCGGTATCTGATATTCTGGCGGATAAGGTTCCGGTCTCCATTAAACTGGGCATCTGGTCCATGATCGTATCGCTTTTTGCGGGGCTTCCGATGGGGGCTTTGATGGCGCGTTATAAATATAGATGGTTCGATAAGATCGGGACTCTTTTTATCGTCTGCATCCAGGCGGTGCCGGCTGCGGTTTATTTTCTGTATATCCAGCTTTACGGGACCCAGATGCTTGATGTGGGCCTTTTGTTCCAGATTGATGACCCCAAGTACTGGGTCCTTCCGGTCGTTTCCATGTCTCTTGGCAACCTTGCCTTCTACGGTATGTGGCTGAGGCGCTATATGGTGGATGAAAGCAATAAGGATTATGTAAAGTTAGCCAGGGCAAAGGGCATGTCTGAGGGCGGTGTAATGTTTAAGCATATTTTCCGCAATGCCTTTGTACCGTTGGCCCAATACATACCGACCGCATTTTTAAATACGGTAATCGGATCGATTTATATTGAATCTTTATACAGCATTCCGGGAATGGGAGGACTGCTTGTTACGGTCATTAAAAAGCATGATAATACCATGGTTCAGGGCATTGTTCTGCTCTATGCCTGCGTGGGCGTGTTAGGTCTTTTGTCCGGCGATCTGCTCATGGTGCTGTTAGATCCCAGAATCAGCCTGGGAAAGAAGGAAGGTGACAGATGATGAAGCAGTTTTCTTACCGCCATTCAAAAGAAGCGGAATTCATGGAAAATATGGAAGAAGCGGAACTGTTTTCCTTTGCCGGATTTAATGAGTCAGAAGTGGAGAAAACGGGATACAGCAATTACTCCTACTGGAACAGCACGTTCCATGCCTTCTTAAAGAACCGTGGGGCATTCATCCTTCTGGTGCTTTTGATCCTGCTTTTGGCCTTTACGTTTATTCAGCCCTATCTGCCGGGGCAGTACGATCCCAATAGGATCATCAATGATGCAGGCGGAATGCAGTTCCGCAACATACCTCCGGGAAAAGAATTTATTCTGGGCACCAATTCCATCGGCCAGGACTTGTGGGCCAGGATCTGGGCGGGTACCAGGACCTCTCTGCTCATCGGATTGTCGGTCGCCCTTGCAGAGGCGGTCATTGGCATAACCGTTGGCGTGATCTGGGGTTATGTGAGAAAGGCTGATTTCATTCTGACGGAAGTTTATAACATCATTGATAATATCCCGAATACCATTATTCTGATTTTGATTTCTTATATTTTAAAACCCAGTATGCTGACTCTGGTTTTTGCCATGTGTCTGACCGGCTGGATACAAATGGCCCGGTTTATCCGGAATCAGATTCTCATTATCCGGGACCGGGATTATAATGTTGCCAGCCGCTGTCTGGGAACGCCTGCCGGCCGGATCATCGTGAAAAACCTGCTTCCTTATCTGGTATCCGTGATCATGCTGCGCATGGCACTTACCATTCCGGCTGCCATTGGAAACGAGGTGTTCATCACCTATATCGGTCTGGGACTTCCGGTGAATATCCCAAGCCTCGGCAACCTGATTAACGAAGGAAGGGCATTAATTACCAGCCCGGCTCTGCGGTACCAGCTGGTTTATCCGACGATCATTCTTTCTTTTGTCACCATTTCGTTTTACATCATCGGCAATGCCTTTTCAGACGCCGCTGATCCGAAGAATCATGTTTAAGGAGGGACGGCATGAACAGCGAGAAGATTTTAGAGGTAAACGAACTGGATATTAAATTTGAACTGAGGGGGAAGATTCTCCATGCCATCCGGGGGATTTCTCTGGATTTATACAAAGGAGAGATTCTGGCAATCGTGGGAGAATCCGGCAGCGGCAAGTCTGTTTTCACCAAATCCTTTATGGGGCTTTTGGAGAGAAACGGCTGTGTGGATGGCGGAAGTACTGTTTACCATGGGGCTGATGACGAAAAGGAAATTGTATTGACCGCAATCAAGCGGGAAAAAGACTGGCGGAAGATTCGGGGGCGTGAAATCGCCATGATCATGCAGGATCCCATGACCAGCCTAAACCCCTTGAAGAGCATTGGGGTGCAGATTATGGAGGCTGTGCTGCTTCATCAGACGGTGAGCCGCGGGGAAGCAAAAAAACGGACGCTTCAATATTTAACGGATGTGGGGATCCAGGATCCGGAAAAGAGGTTTCATCAATATCCCCATGAGTTTTCCGGCGGAATGCGTCAGAGGGTGGTGATCGCTATTGCGATTGCCTGCAATCCCCGGGTCCTCATTTGCGACGAGCCGACTACGGCTTTGGATGTGACCATTCAGGCCCAGATTCTGGGCCTGATCAAGGAACTGCGGCATAAATACAGGCTTTCCGTTATTCTGATCACCCATGACCTGGGCGTTGTGGCAAACATTGCGGACCGGGTAGCGGTCATGTATGCCGGTGATATTGTGGAGATCGGTACCTGTGAGGATATTTTCTACGATGCAAGGCATCCTTATACCTGGGCTCTGCTTTCCTCCTTGCCTCAGGTGGGAGTAAAGGGGACGGACCTGTTTTCCATTCCGGGCACACCGCCTAATCTTTATGCCGAGGTAAAGGGAGATGCATTTGCCCCCCGTAATCCACAGGCTCTTAACATTGATTTTGTAAAGCGGCCTCCTTATTTTGAGGTATCGCCTACCCATAAGGCAAAGACCTGGCTGTTGGATCCCAGGGCGCCGAAGGTGGATCCCCCGGCTGTGGTCCGCAAAATCAGAAATGGAGGTCTGTTCTGATGGAACGTGAAGTATTATTGGATGTAAAGGATTTGGATGTGACATTCGGAGATCGCAGAAAGAAATATGAGGCGGTAAAAAAAGTAAATTTTAAGATATACAAGGGCGAGACTTTTGGCCTGGTAGGAGAATCCGGATCAGGAAAAACTACCATTGGCCGGGCTATTATGCGAATCATTCCCAGCTCCGGAGGCGATATTCTTTATAAAAGCCAGAAGATTAACGGAAAGATCCCGGCAGAGCTGGACCGGAAGGTGATAAAGGAAATTCAGATGATCTTTCAGGATCCCCAGGCTTCGTTAAATGAAAGAGCCAAGGTGGATTATATCATAAGCGAAGGGCTGATGAACTTAGAAAAGGGGTTAAGCGAAAGCGAAAGGAAAAAGCGGGTGGATCAGGCCCTTCTTGACGTTGGGCTGCTGCCGGAATTCGCATGCCGTTTTCCCCACGAATTTTCCGGCGGACAGAGACAGCGCATCGGAATTGCGCGGTCCCTCATTATGAATCCGGAGTTTGTCATTGCCGACGAACCGATTTCTGCCTTGGATGTGTCCGTACGGGCCCAGGTTTTAAATCTTCTTGCGGATATGCAGAAAAGACGGCAGATCACCTATCTGTTCATTGCCCATGACCTTTCCGTGATGCGGTTCATCACGGACCGGATTGCGGTAATCCGCAAGGGAGAGATCGTGGAAATGGCGGAAACAGAGGAGCTGATCACCCATGCCATCCATCCTTACACCAGAGCCCTGCTTTCCGCAATTCCCATGCCGGATCCAAAGCATGAGAAGGAAAAAAAGCTGTTGGTTTATGACCCGTCTGTCCACGATTATTCGTCGGATCTGCCTTCCTGGCAGGAGATCAGGCCGGAACATTTTGTTCTGGCGAATAAGAAGGAAGAGGCGGAATATAGAAAATTGTACAGAGTTTGAATAGACAGAAACAACGCTACAGCCCAGTAAAATCAAGGCTTGTAGCGTTGCTTTTTTGCATATGGCTTCTGCATTTGTAATTGTGTATATGTGGTTAGCAAGAAGGAATTAATTCATGAATTGGTGCAGGAATTGCTAATGACACAGAAAATGCAGATAACGCTCCATGAGGTGAACGAGCGGTTTGAGAGTCGAAAGTCTTACTTACCAAGGTTGGACTAGAGGATATGCGAAATGAATGTCTGGATATGTTAAAAGCAATGACCTGGATGTTAGACAGTGACAAGTATTTATGGCAGGATAATATTGAAAATGTCCCTACCAAAGAGTAAGGGCATTATCAGTAACAAAAGCAGAGCCATTGTTCAAGGTCAGGAAGAATCAAAGCTCTCAAAATAGATTACTAGGAAATGCAATTCTGCCAGCCATGTTTGGTATATTACGAAGAAAATAATAAATGTTTTACAGCTAATAAAAGAATTACATTGACCAGATATGTTTTTTGAGATAAAATTATATTGGTATTTTATACAAAAAAGGAGGTGAAACTAATGCCGTGTGTTGCGATTGATCTTTTTTGTGGGATAGGCGGATTAACAAAAGGATTATCATTGGCTGGAATAGATGTGGTAGCTGGATATGATATTGATGGAAGCTGTCGGTTTGCATATGAAAAGAATAATAAAACTCGCTTTATAAATGAAGATGTAACAAATATTATGGCTTCGGAAATAAATCAACTCTATCCACAAGACTGTATTAGGGCATTAGTTGGGTGTGCTCCTTGTCAACCCTTTTCAAGATATTCAAGTAGATATAGAAAAAATGGGAGAATAGATGACAAATGGCGGTTATTATATTCTTTTGAAAGATTGATACGTGAGTTAATGCCGGATATTGTTTCAATGGAAAATGTTCCCAATTTAGTAAATGAAGAAGTGTTTAATGACTTTTTGCATACATTAGAGGAATTCGGATATTTTATTGATTGGAATGTAGTTTATTGTCCGGATTATGGAGTGCCACAGAATAGAAAAAGATTAGTTTTATTGGCTTCGAGACTTGGAGAAATACATTTGATACCGCCTATATATAATAGTGAAAATTATCCAACGGTTAGAATGGCTATAGGAAATTTACCAGCAATTAGAGATGGCGAAATTTATGAGGGAGATTCCCTTCATAGATCAAGTTCATTATCAGATATTAATCGTCAGAGAATTGTGCAGTCTGTTCCAGGTGGAACATGGAGAGACTGGAGTGATGATCTGCGTTTAGACTGTCATAATAGGAAATCAGGTTTAACTTATCCATCAGTGTATGGAAGAATGGAATGGGATAAACCTTCTCCGACAATAACAACTCAGTTTTATGGATATGGGAACGGACGTTTTGGACACCCTGAACAAAATAGGGCAATATCATTGAGAGAAGGTGCTATTTTACAGTCATTTCCTGATGATTACATATTTATTGACGAGGAACATCCTGCAATAAAAAGAGAATTGGGGATTCATATTGGAAATGCGGTACCTGTTGAATTAGGCAGGGCGATTGGTGTTAGTATTCAGCAACATTTACAGATGTTATAAGATGAATACAAGAGAAGGAGTATATATGAAAAATGGGAAAGGAAATGTTGTGAAATTGGAATCTGAGGTTATTAAATCGGCACAACAGATAAGTGAAAAGAAGCAAGATATAAAATTTGATACAAGGGACTATGTTATTAACTATTTGATTCAGCAATATGAATCTGGTAATTTTTATATACCTTTGGAATATCAAAGAAATTTTATTTGGGGAGATAAAGAAAAGTGTTTCTTTATTGAATCAATTTTGATGGGACTACCTATTCCTTTTATGTTTTTTGCAGACACAGATGACGGTAGAATTGAAATTGTTGATGGAGCACAAAGGACTCAGACATTAGTACAATTTGCACAAAATGATTTAGAATTGAATGATTTGAAAATTCTAACAGACTCGAATGGATTTAAATTTGAGGATTTCGATCCTGCAATTCAAAGAAGGTTTTTGAATACTAATATACGTGTAGTATTTCTAGAAGAAGGAACAACTGAAAAAGTTAGGCAGGAAATTTTTAAAAGAATCAATACCGGAGGAATTCCAGCAACTCCAACAGAAACAAGGAGGGGATCATTTGAGGGAGAATTTAAAAACTTCTTGGAAGAGTGTGTTAAAAATAAAAAATTTAATAAATTAGCTCCTAGAACTAAATTAACAGAGGATAGATACGAAGGTTTTGAGTTAGTATCAAGATTTTTTGCATATGTTGATAACTACAATAATGATTTCATAGGTTACAATGGAAATGTGACGGAATATATTGATAATTATATTGATAAGCAGAATAAATCTTGTGAAACCAATAAAGAAATATTGGATGATTATAAACAAAAATTTGAAAATATGTTAGATTACGCAGAGCTTTTTTTAGGAGCGAGAGGATTTCGTAAAACTATATCCTCCAAGTCAACTCCAAGAGCGAGATTTGAAGCATTAGCTATTGGAATTTCATTAGCTATTCAAGATAAGCCAGATTTAGAAGTAAAGGATGCTTCTTGGATAGATGAAGATGAGTTTTCCAAACGAACTAAATCAGATGCAGCGAATAATAAAAGTAAACTAATAGGAAGAATTCAGTATGTAAAAGATAAGTTACTTATGGGAGAATAAATGATTGCGTTTAAGGATACATATGAAAGTAGAAAAAAAGAAATAGAAGAATTTATTGAATTGATGAAATTCCTTGAGAAAAAAGAGTTTTCAAAGAAAGACGATATAAGTGAGTTTTCAAGTTTTTTTTATCAAGGAGAGGATAGAATTAGCTTAACATATCAATCACTAATAAACATACTTAAGTCTAATGTGTCGTTAATGATTTATAATATTATTGAATACACAATTACAAACTTAATGGATAGCATTTATGACGAAATTCGGATACATGGGCTTACATATGTTGATGTCAATGAATGTATACGTGCTTTATGGAGAAAAAACATACTCAAATCTACAAATGATCCTAATGCAAATTTTAATACATTTTTAAGAAAGAATGAAGAAATAATAGATAATATTATAGATAATGTTACATTAGATATACATTCCAGAAGTTCATTACCTGCAGGAAATTTAGATGGGATATCTATAAGGCAAACTTTTGAATCACATGGAATTATGATATCAACAAACAGTAGGAATTATAGGCCGGATATTTTAAATAGTATTAAGACTCAAAGGAATAATTTAGCACATGGTTCAGTTTCATTTACTGATGCAGTTCGCATGGACGCAATTTCAGATATTGAGAGTAACGAAAAATTTGTAATTTCTTTTTTGGAAGAACTGATTGAAACTGTTATTGATTATATTGATCATGAAATGTATAAAGTAAATAGTTCAAAAATAGTATGATTCTATTCTGATTCTAACATTCTTTTGAACGAAAAGAAATATAAAATAATACATAGAATTCAGCTCATTAAATAAACAAAACAGAAATAAATATATCTGAAAAAGAAAACTATGAGCTAAGACTGAATATAGCAGTAAAAAGGGGCAGCGGTCGGAAACGCTGCCCTTGATGCACCGGGAGGCGGAATAAAACGTTTTCCGGCAGATGGAAAGCAGATTTCAGGAGGTAGAGATGGAACGGTATGGAATAATAAAAGAACCAATAGTCACCATATGGGAAAGACCTGCAGAGACCAAAGAAAACAAGTTGAAAACCGTGGTGTCGGCCATCGCGGATGAAGGACTGTATGGTATGGGATTGATGATTATAGGAGAGCCGGTGCAGGGATTTTATCCTGTCAGGATGTTTTATGATTATCCGGGTTATTGCAGGGAAGAGGATATTGCTGTTGTGGATCTGGATGAGCTTAAGAACTGGGAACAGAGCGGTCTTATGGTAATAGATGGGGGATACGTGGATATCCTGTCGGTCCCGGCGGTTCAGGGAGTGCGGCTTTTAAGCCTGTACCGGGGCTCTCTGATGAAGGTACTGGCTTTTGATTCTGAAGTGGAAGGCTGGGCCAGGGTGGAGCTTCTGGACGGGAGCATTGGCTATATGAGAAGCCAGTATTTAAGGAAAAAGGAATTTTCCCAGTCCGGACTGTGGACAAATGAGCTTCCACAGAAAAGGATTGTGGATGAAGCTGCTTTTCGAAAAGCAGTGATCCGGACGGCAAAGCAGTATTTAGGGACCCAGTACCGTTGGGGAGGAAGGTCTACTGCCGGCATTGACTGTTCGGGGCTGACTTCGGAAAGCTATCTTTTAAACGGCATCCTGATTTACCGGGATGCGAAAATAGAACCAGGCTTCCCGGTGCATGAAATCCCAAAGGATGAAATGCTGCCTGGAGATCTTATGTATTTTCCGGGGCATATTGCCATGTATCTGGGAAATGGAGCCTATATTCACTCAACAGGAAAAGCTGGCAGCAGCGGTGTGGTGATCAGCAGTTTAAATCCCGAAGCAGAGGATTACCGGCCAGACCTGGCGGAAAGCTGGTATGCATCGGGAAGTATTTTTAAATAATCAGGACGAAAGGTTGGATAAAATGGATTCCAGACTTACTTTAGAGAAACGGATTGAAGCAGAGATCATGAGTTATGATGGGAAAATGGGAATTTATCTGGATGATTTTCATGGTAATGTGATCGCTGTCCATGCGGATGAGACGTTTGAAACCGCAAGTACGATCAAGACCTTTATTCTGGCTTGTCTGTTTGACCAGGTGGAAAAGGGAAATGCAAGCCTTGAGGATATGATGGAATATAAAAGGGAGCATGTGACAGATGGAAGCGGGGTACTTGCGGCATTGGAGCCGGGGGCGGTGCTGCGGGTAAAGGATGCAGCTGCTTTCATGATCATCGTCAGCGATAACATTGCGACCAACATGATCATCGATTATCTGGGACTGGATACGGTTAACCGGTGCATTGAAAAGCTCGGCTGCAGGGACACGGTGCTTTACAACCCGATTCATTTTGATCGGTATGACAGGCTGGGAACCAGTACACCAAGGGATTATGCCGGCATTTTTACACGCCTTGTAAGAGGGGAGCTTATCAGTGCCAGGGCAGATCATCAGATGCTGGAAATTTTTAAGAAGCAGCATTATAACAGCATGATTACCAAGGATTTTCCTCCTTTTTATATGGACAGTGATAATACGGATGATATCCTGATCTCCGTAGCCTCCAAGAGCGGAAGCATGAATGCATGCAGAAATGACGGGGGAATTGTATTTACCCCTTATGGACCTTATGTGATTGTGATGTTCCATAAGGAGTTTTCAGACGCCATGTATTATCCGGCCCATCCGGCTGCCGTGTACGGGGCCAGGGTCAGCCGGATGATTCTGGATCAGTTTCTGGCGTTGGAGGGGAGATTTTTAAATTGATCAGTTCCGAAATATCTCTTATTGTATGGGTCGCATTCGAAGGAACCGGTTTTTCCGAACGCAGGAAAAGGCAGGAGTCCATGCCGGCATCTGCAGCTCCCTTGATATCAGAGGAGATGCTGTCCCCTACCATGACTGCCTTTTCTTTTTCAAAATCCGGAATGTTGTTAAAACAATATTCGAAAAAATAAGGAGACGGTTTTTCATATCCCACTTGTTCCGAAATGAACATTCCATCGAATAAATCATGGATTCCGGCGTTGGTAAGCCGTTGTATCTGGGTGCTATAAACGCCGTTGGATGCAGTATATAGTTGTTTTCCCATTTTTTTTAACTGTAGCAGCGTTTCTTTCACATTCGGAATAAGATCGGAGCTGTCTCCTAAAAGTCTGCGGAAACGGGCCTCAGCCTCTGTACCGCTGGCTTCTATTTGATAAAGCCGGAAGAATTCGCCAAATCGTGTATTCAATAACACATCCCTGCTTATCTTCCCCTGCTCCAGCAGATCCCAGAGGTTCCGGTTTAATTTCTTATATTCTTTTAACATCCCGCTGTCATATTCTACCCCATAGGATTCAATCACCTTTTTCAATCCCCGTTTCTCGGCGGCGTCAAAGTCTAACAGTGTGTTGTCGATATCCAGTAAAAAAGTCTGATACATAGGTTCGTTCCTCCATTCAGCGGTCATAAATATTTTCTATTGTATAAAAGTATAATAATGAAATATTGTACATTCTAATTATAAAAAACGCAAGAATATTCGCATCCGAAAGCTTAAGACATAAATTCCGTGTAATATCAATATATTAAATCAGAGAATGGAATGATGAGCGGAGGTATTTTAATCATTAGGATTAGAATTGAGGTGATTGAACGTGAGCATGAGAAAGCTGCAAATAGATCCGGATACAAATTTGGGGGAACTGCTGGTTTATCTGATTACGTTGGATAAGGTAGAGGTATTTTCCAATCAGCTTAACACAGGGGCATCGGACATGGCGAAGCTGACAGGAATTAACTATATATGGGATGCACCTGCTGCAAGAGTAGTTGAAGAACAAATAAGTGTCATACGTCAGGCAGTAGCAAATGGTGCGGATTTGATCATGCTTCAGGCATTGGATACAATCAATGTTTCAGTCGCTGTGGAGGAAGCGAAAGCAAGTGGTACAAAGATAATATATGTTGACGCGCCGGCTGTGGAGGAGGCGATCGTGATACTTGCAACAGACAATTACAGCGCCGGGCAGATGGCAGGAGAACTAATGATCAACCAACTTGAATCAGAAGGCATCTTAAGCGGACCCATCGGTGTCATTGACGGAATTCCGGAGATGACGACAAGACTGAACCGGCAATTTGGTTTTCGTGACATAATTGTGAGGGATGGCAAATATCAGTTACTGCCGACACGGTATGCACAGGGGAATCCCGTTGATATCCAAAATTCCACAGAGGCTTTTATAAATGAAAATCCGGACCTGGCAGGATTATTTGCCACGTATGAAGGTGCCACCATAGGTATGGGATATGCTTTAATGGACATGAATAAGCCAATCATTGGAATTGGATTTGATATTGCTGATGTAATCAGAGATATGATAAACAATGATGTTTTAATAGCTACTTTGGTTCAAAACCCATATACCATGACCTGGCTTGGTATGGCGCAAGCGATAGCAGCTTTAACTGGAAATGAAACAGGACCAAGATTTATTAATACCGGAATTTCCATGGTTACGAAGTATGGAAGGAACGTTATTACATAAGTAAAAGCACAATAGTTATATTAATCAGCTTTGCATTAAAAAAGGGGATCCGGACGGAAGCATACGGATTCCTTTATTCAGGTTATGGAACCAATAAAATAATATCCGGTGTTTCGGCCTTAAAAGGATTGTTTCTTTTGGATTTTTTCGCTATAATGGGGGATACGGACTTAAA
Organism: Clostridium sp. Marseille-P2415; assembly: GCF_900155545.1. Classification (GTDB taxonomy): domain Bacteria; phylum Bacillota; class Clostridia; order Lachnospirales; family Lachnospiraceae; genus Lacrimispora. Next base: position 2,795,005 of record NZ_LT732526.1, on the reverse strand, counting down.
AGCTGTAAAGTAAAATACGAAATGAAAAGGCTGGTAATAGTATGCATGGAATCAGGTAATCATAATGACGGAAAAGAAGCAGGCATTCTTATCTTTGATGATGGGAGCATAAGTTCATACCGGATCATAAAATCAGACAGGCGGACCACGGCCCTGCAGGTTACAAAAAGCGGAGAAATTGTGGTGAGGATTCCGCGGCGTCTGCCTTACCGGTCCGGACATGAGCTGGCGGAGAAGAACAGGAGCTGGGTTTATGCCCAGATAAAAAAAGTCCGGTCTGCATTAAAAATAAAGGAAATGTTTCACTGGACAGAGGGAGCAGTTGTGCTCCTTTACGGAAGAGAGCGGGTTCTGCACGTGGAACCTGATTTTGGAAATAAGGGCTTTTCAGTTCTTGAGGTGAATGAGAAAATGCTCATTTCCGGTCCCGTGGACCCCAACCCAGGTCCTGGGGCAGAGGCGGTTATTAAGGAAGTCATGAAGCGGTTCTACCGGAAGGAGGCCAGGCGGTATCTGGAAGAAAAAGCCACGCGGTGGGCGGTGCGTATGAATCTGGACTATGGCCGCATTGCGGTCCGGGATCAGGCGACCAGGTGGGGAAGCTGCAGTACAAAGGGAAATTTAAATTTTAACTGGAGGCTGGTTCTTCTGCCGGAGGAACTGGCCGATTATGTGGTGGTGCATGAACTGGCACACCGCATTCATATGAATCATTCCAAAGCCTTTTGGGAGGCTGTGGAGAGGGAATTACCGGATTACCGGTTAAGAAGGAGAAAATTAAAGAACTATGAAGATGAAATCGATCAGAAATATTAAAATAAAGACAAAGCTCCTGCTGTTGGGCGGGATCAGCATTTTTGGGCTGGTTTTTATAGGTATGGAATCCATTATAACAGCAAGGCAGATCAATGAGGCCAGTACGGAAATGTCCCAGTCCTGGGTTCCTTCCATCATCATTGCGGAAGAACTGAATACAAGGACATCGGACTACCGCATCAAGGAATACAACCATGTCATCTCAACGGATCAAAAGGATATGGACCGCCTGGAAGAGGAAATGGTCCGGATACGAAACGATATCAATGCTTCGTTTCAAAAATACGATCACTATATTGCGGATGAAACGGACCGGAAACTGATGGAGGAGGCAGAAGGCAGCTGGAATAAGTATTTGGAATGCAGTGACCGTCTTCTTAAAATAAGCCGTGAAAACCGCACGCAGGAAGCTTTTGATATCATCATCGGGGAGTCCGGCCGGCTGTTCGAGGATGCCAGCAATGGATTTATGAAGGTGGTGGATTATAACCACGAGGGATCGGAGGCGGCCAGCATCCATGGAGATGAGCTGTATGCAAGGCTTGCAAAAATAAAGATCATTACCATCTGCCTGGTGGGGGCGCTTATATCCATTTTGGTTATTTATATCATAAATGCCATTGATAAGCCCGTTAAGGCGATTGTAGAAGGCACCAGAAGGGTTGCCAATGGAGATCTGGATGTATACCTTCCATACCGTTCCGAAGATGAAATCGGAGTTTTGACGCATTCCGTCAACCAGCTTATTGACCGTCTTAAGCACATCATAGATGATGAAAAATATTTGCTGCGGGAAATAGGAAATGAAAATTTTGAAGCGAAATCCACGTATGAACAGGCATACAGGGGAGATTTTGCGCCGATCCTCTATTCCATTACCAGCCTGATGAACCGGCTTGATGCGGCGAAGAAGCGCAAAGGGAAAGCAATGGAGGAAGAGGAAATATTGGCCGGGAAGGCCGCTTGCAAGGAGATAAAGAAATATGACAGCAGAGAAATGGATGCTCCAGACGAAGAGGGCTGATTTTAACGAGATGGCGAGAAGCCATCATATATCACCGGTAACGGCGAGGATTATACGAAACCGGGATGTGGTCGGCCGTGAATCGGTGGAAAAATATCTCCGGGGCGGATTAAAGGATTTATACAGTCCCCATCTGCTTAAGGATATGGACCGGACCGTGGCGATCCTTAAGGAGAAGACCGAACAGTCAAAGCCCATAAGGATCGTAGGCGATTATGACATTGACGGGGTATGCTCCACCTATCTTTTGTACCGGGCCCTGACCCAGGTGGGGGCTGTGGCGGATTATGAGATACCGGACCGGATAAAAGACGGGTATGGTATCAACGAATCCATAATCCGGGCTGCGGCAGAGGACGGCATCGATACCATACTTACCTGCGACAACGGAATCGCTGCAATCGAACAGATCAAGCTTGCAAAGGAGCTGGGACTCACAGTTCTGATCACGGATCATCATGATATCATACAAGAGGATGAAAAGGATGTCCTGCCGCCGGCGGATGCAGTGGTGAATCCGAAGCAGAAGGAATGCCGGTATCCCTATCCGGAGATATGCGGAGGAATGGTGGCCTATAAGCTGGTCCAGGCTCTTTATGAGGCATATGGCGTTCCCCTGGAGAAATGGCTTGAAATGCTGGAATTTGCCGCCATAGCAACGGTAGGCGATGTCATGAAGCTGCAGGATGAGAACCGGATCATTGTAAAGGAAGGGCTTAAGCGGATCGGGCGGACCAAGAGCCTGGGGCTGTTAAAGCTTATCGAAAAGAATGATCTGGATAAGGACCGGATAACCGCCTATCAGATCGGATTCGTAATCGGGCCCTGTTTAAATGCCGGAGGCCGCCTTCAGACAGCAAAGCTGGCCTTATCCCTGCTCTTATGCCAGGATGAAGAGGAAGCAGACCGAATGGCCCTTGAATTGAAGGAACTCAATGAACAGCGTAAGGATATGACAAAGCAGGGGACGGAGGAAGCCGTCCGGCAGGCAGAGGAATTTTACATAAATGACAAGGTTCTGGTGGTATATCTTCCGGAGTGCCATGAATCCCTGGCGGGTATCATCGCCGGGCGGCTGCGGGAATATTTTCAAAAGCCTGCATTTGTTCTCACGGATGGGGAGGAATGTGTCAAAGGCTCCGGCCGTTCCATTGAATCCTACCATATGTTTGACGCACTGGTAAAGGTAAAAGAACTGCTGCTGAAATTTGGGGGGCACCCTATGGCAGCCGGTTTATCCCTTTTAAGGGACAATGTGGATGAATTCCGCAGGCGTCTAAATGAACAGGCAGAACTGACAGAAGCGGATTTCATACGGAAAGTCTGGATTGACGTGCCGATGCCATTAGAATACATAAATGAACCTTTGATTGAAGAACTGGATATTTTAGAACCCTTTGGCCAGGGCAATGAAAAGCCTCTGTTTGCTCAAAAAGGCCTTTATATCCGGAGTGTGCGGGTTCTGGGCAAAAACAGGAACGCCGTGAAATTTTCTCTGGCTACGGAACGGGGGCTGCCAATGGATGCATTGCTGTTTGCTGACGGGGACTCCTTTCTGGAGGAACTGGGAGAAAACCGGATTCTGGATGTTATCTATTATCCCGCCGTGAATGAATATAATGGAAATAAGACATTGCAGATTGTGATAAAGAATTATAAGATTCCGGAAGGGAACTGACGGGAGCAAAAATGTGAAAGGACAAGGTGGAGGAAGAGAAAACCTTGACATTCTGAGGAAGAATGTTTTATAATCAACCACAACGGAAAAGTGGAAATATTCAAAAGGAAAAGTGAGGGAATGGACATGGTAAATGAAGTAATGAAGTTTATCACCGGCTATGACAGGGAAGTAGGAGATGCCATTGAGAAGGAGTGCGCACGCCAGAGGAGGAATCTGGAGCTGATCGCATCAGAGAATATTGTTTCCGAACCGGTTATGATGGCGATGGGAACCGTGCTTACCAATAAGTATGCGGAGGGGTATCCGGGAAAGCGCTATTATGGCGGCTGTGAGGATGTGGACATTGTTGAGACAATTGCCATAGAACGGGCGAAAAAAATATTTGGCTGCGATTATGCCAATGTTCAGCCCCACTCCGGAGCTCAGGCCAATATGGCAGTCTTTCTTGCCATGCTGCAGCCGGGCGATACGGTTATGGGGATGAACTTAAATCATGGCGGTCATTTGACCCATGGAAGTCCTGTGAACTTTTCCGGTTTGTATTTTAATATTATTCCTTATGGCGTCAATGATGAAGGATTCCTTGACTATGATGAGATGGAAAGGCTTGCTGTCCGGCATAAGCCGAAATTGATCGTTGCCGGTGCCAGTGCATATGGAAGGACCATTGATTTTAAGAGATTCCGTGAGGCAGCGGATAAGGCGGGTGCCTATCTCATGGTGGATATGGCCCACATTGCCGGTCTTGTTGCGGCAGGACTTCATCAAAGCCCGATCCCTTATGCGGATGTAGTGACCACAACTACCCACAAGACCCTGCGCGGGCCAAGAGGCGGGATGATTTTAGCCAATCAGGAAGCGGCGGACAAGTTCAATTTCAATAAAGCCATTTTCCCGGGAACACAGGGTGGTCCTCTGGAACATGTGATCGCAGGGAAAGCCGTCTGCTTTGGGGAGGCTTTAAAGCCTGAGTTTAAGATCTATCAGGAGCAGGTAGTGAAAAACGCAAAGGCTCTGGCTGCTGCCCTTGTGAAACAGGGATTTCATATCCTGACAGGCGGTACGGATAACCATCTCATGCTGATCGATTTAAGGGGCATGGAGGTAACCGGTAAGGAGCTGCAGAACCGCTGCGATGAGGTTTATATCACCTTAAATAAGAATGCGGTGCCAAATGACCCCAGAAGCCCGTTTGTTACCTCCGGTGTCCGTATCGGAACTCCGGCCGTTACCTCAAGAGGCTTAAAGGAAGAGGATATGGAAAAGATTGCGGAGTGCATCTGGCTGGCGGCTACGGACTTTGAGAATAAAGCCGATTATATCAGGAGCGAAGTGACAAAGATCTGCGATAAATACCCGCTTTACGAATAAAAAAGATAAGCTGCTGTATGGATTATCCTGCAGCGGCTTTTTATAAAAATACTGCGCGGCATCGGTCCGCGCAGTATTTTTGGAGGAAATTACAGTGGCTGGCTGTTTATGCTTCGTTTTCAAAGGATTCGCAGTCGGTACACTCTTTCGTAGTTGGATTGCTTTCGTGAGTTCCAACCTTAATTTTATCCAGGGTGCAGTAGTCCTCGACCTTGGCATGGAAAACGCAGTTATCGATGGAACATTCAATGCTTTCGTTTTTGTCGCTTTCTGACATAAAAACCCTCCTTCATTAATTATTACATCTATTATTTTGGACGAAAACGATTAAATTATAATGCCAATTTTTTCTTTAAAAATGAGCGTGTAATATACTGAAAAAAAGGAGTGAAAAAGATGAAGCAAAAAATAATGATCACCGGGGCGGACGGCTTTCTTGGGGCGAGAATTGCCGCATATTATGAAAAGCAATATGATGTGATCCGGGCCGGCCACAGCTCTTTGGATATAACGGATGAAGGGGCTGCGGCAGAATTCCTGAAGGGCATCAATCCTTTTGCAGTGATTCATTGTGCCGCCATATCCAATACCGGCATATGTGAGGAAAATCCGGGTCTTTCAGAGGCTGTGAATTTGAAGGGATCTGTAAATCTGGCCAAAGCGTGCAGAGAAAATGGCAGCAGGTTCCTTTTTATGAGCTCTGACCAGATTTATGCCGGCAGGAAACAAAACAGGCCCAATAAGGAAACAGATCCGGTACCGCTCATCCATGTTTACGGGATGCACAAAAAACAGGCGGAGGATGAGATCTTAGAGATTTTACCGGATGGGATATGCCTGCGCCTCCCCTGGATGTATGATTTTCCGGTGAGGGGTTTAAAGAGCAACAGCAATCTCCTGGTCAGCCTGTTAAATGCCATGATCCGGAACCGTCCTTATAAGCTTCCTGTTTATGATTACCGGGGGATAACCTGGGTCCAGGAGGTGGTGAAAAATATAGAGCCTGCCATGGAGCTGCCCGGCGGAATTTATAATTTTGGCAGCGAAAGTGCTTTATCTTCTTATGAAATCGGAAGGCATGTCCTTAGGCTGCTGGATAAAAACGGGGATAGGGGGGAACTTGTGATTCCGGATGAGGCCAGATTCGCGGACAGCCCCAGAAATCTGACAATGGATATCGGAAAGCTGAAAGCGCAGGGACTGGATTTTCCGGAAACAGCAGCAGGATTTGAGAAATGCCTCAAAGACAGTCCGGAGTATGTCAATGCTCTGATTGGATAAACGGTTGTAGAATTTTGTCGAATTTGAGAAAAAAACACATAGAATCATTGTCAAAACCGGTGGGAGTATGGTATACTCTTTCCGGTTTTTAATATATATGGCTTTATTTATAAGAATAACTAATCAAAAGAAGCTGTTTTACTGATAGATACGGCCGAAAACCGGTTAAAAACAATGAGGGAAAGCTTGGGAGTCAGGAGGACGGTTCCAGTGGTTCGATTTAAAAATTATGTAAAAGCGGAAAGTCTGAAAGAGGCCTTTGAACTGAATCAGAAAAAGAGCAGTATCATAGGTGGAGGTATGATGTGGTTAAAGGTGCAGAACCGGGTGAGGATGACACTTGTGGATTTATCCGGTCTGGGTCTTGATGAAATTGAGGAAACAGAAGAAGCGTTTTCCATAGGTGCCATGTGTACCCTTCGCCAGCTGGAAAAGCATGAGGGGCTGAACGCATATTTTAACGGCATTTTTAAGGAATGCACCCGTTCCATTGTGGGAGTCCAGTTCCGCAACGGAGCTACGGTAGGAGGAAGCGTATTCGGCCGGTTTGGATTTTCCGATATTCTTACCTGCCTTCTGGCGCTGGACACCTGTGTGGAGCTGTACCGGGGAGGTATGGTTTCCCTGGAGGAATTCTGCCGGATGAAGTGTGACAGGGATATTCTGGTGCGGATCCGGATCAAAAAGGATGGAAGGCGGGCGGCTTATGCCTCCCAGCGCATGTCTAAGACGGACTTCCCTGTGATCGCCTGCTGCGTGGCGAAAAAAGAGGGACATATTTATGTTTCAGTGGGGGCGAGACCTGGGAAAGCAGAGCTCGTTGTCCTGGAAGATAGAAAAGACCGTTTAAACGAAGCGTTTGCCCAATCGGCCTCAGAACATTTCCGCTATGGCACCAATATGAGGGGGAGTGCGGATTACCGGAAGCATTTGGCAGAAATATATATCAGAAGGCTCTTAAAAATACTGGATAAGGAGGGACGTTAAATGGAAATTGAATTCACACTGAACGGGAAATTGACCTATGCAAAAATCGCTGATGATACCACCTTATTCCAGCTTCTCCGAATGAAGGGCTGTTACAGCGTAAAGTGCGGCTGTGAAACGGAAAACTGCGGGCTTTGTACGGTTCTGGTCGATGGGAAGGCAAGACTTTCCTGTTCCCTTTTGGCAGCCAGGGTGAATGACTGTGAGGTGATCACTCTGGAAGGTGCGGAAAAGAAAGCGGAGGAGTTTGGAATGTATCTGGCCGGAGAAGGCGCGGAGCAGTGCGGTTTCTGCAGTCCCGGACTTATCATGAATGTACTGGCTATGGAAAAGGAAGAAAAGAACCTTGATGATGAAGAGATAAAGGAGTATCTGGCCGGGAATCTGTGCCGCTGCAGCGGTTACATGGGCCAGATGCGTGCGGTAAGAAAATATTTAAGCAGAGGAGCAGCACAGGAATGAACGATAAAATGCGTAACGTCAATACCTCTGTGAAAAAAAAGGATGCCAGGGCCCTGGTAACCGGAAAGCCTGTATATACCGATGATCTGGCCCCCAGGGACTGTCTGATCGTAAAAGTGCTCAGAAGCCCTCATGCCCACGCATGGATCAGGGAGATACATACCGAAAAAGCAGAAAAAGTGGATGGGATCGCCTGTATCCTGACCTATAAAGATGTGCCGGATAAGCGTTTTACCATGGCAGGCCAGTCTTACCCGGAGCCCAGTCCCTATGACAGGCTGATCCTGGATCAGAGAATGCGGTTTATGGGAGATGCGGCAGCCATTGTAGCCGGAGAAACGGAGGAGGCGGTGGATCGTGCCATGCGTCTCATTCAAGTGGAATATGAGGTTCTTGAGCCGGTACTGGATTTTAAACAGGCAAAGGACAATCCGGTGCTGATTCATCCGGAAGAAAACTGGAAGAGCCTCTGTCCGGTCGGAGCGGACAATAAACGGAATTTGTGCGCTTCCGGCGGGGAAGTACATGGAGATGTGGATTCTGTCTTAAAGCAGTGTGATTATGTGGTGGAACAGGTTTACCATACAAAAGCGAACCAGCAGGCCATGATGGAAACGTTCCGTGCCTATTCTTATCTGGATACCTATGGACGTTTGAATATGGTGGCTTCCACTCAGGTAACCTTTCACGTGAGAAGGATCCTGGCTCATGCCCTGGACATACCCAAATCCATGATCCGTGTTATAAAGCCCAGGATCGGCGGCGGCTTTGGAGCAAAGCAGACGGTGGTTGCCGAAGTGTATCCGGCGGTCGTGACAATGAAAACCGGAAGGCCGGCCAAAATGATTTTCAGCCGGTATGAATCCCAGATCGCTTCTTCCCCCCGCCATGAGATGGAAGTCCATGTCCGGGTCGGAGCAAATAAGGATGGAATCCTGCAGGCGATCGATGTATATACCTTATCAAATACAGGTGCCTATGGGGAACACGGACCTACGACGGTAGGGCTGTCCGGGCACAAATCCATTCCTCTTTACCGGACGCCGAAGGCCTTCCGTTTTGCCTATGATGTGGTTTATACCAACCGGATGTCTTCCGGAGCCTACCGTGGATACGGGGCAACCCAGGGAATCTTTGCGGTGGAATCTGCGGTGAATGAACTGGCGGAAAAAATGGGAATGGATTCCGTGAAAATTCGGGAATTAAACATGGTAAAAGAAGGGGACGTTATGCCTGCTTACTATGGGGAGACGTTAAAGAGCTGTGCACTGGACCGGTGTATGGCCCGTGCCGGGGAGATGATCCGATGGGATGAGAAATATCCGAGAGTGGATATGGGAAATGGAAAGGTCCGGGGTGTGGGTGTTGCCATGGCCATGCAGGGATCTGCCATCTCCGGCGTAGATGTGGCATCTGTGGAGCTTCGTCTCAACGATGACGGTTTCTATACCCTTTTGATCGGCGCTTCTGACATGGGAACGGGCTGTGACACCACGCTGGCCCAGGTGGCGGCTGACTGTCTGGAATGTGATATGGATCAGATCGTGGTCCATGGTACGGATACGGACGTATCTCCCTATGATTCCGGTTCCTATGCCTCCAGCACCATGTATCTGACCGGGATGGCCGTGGTGAAGGCCTGCAAGGAGATGCGGGAAAAGATCCTGAATAAAGGGGCCCAGTATCTTTCCTGTGAAAAAGAGTCCCTGGAATTTGACGGGAAAAGGGTTTACCAGCGGTCAGGAGAGCTGGAAATGTCCTTAAAGGATATAGGGAACAGGGTTATGTGCTTTAACGAAGAAATGCTGTCCGCAGGTGCCTCTCATACCTCTCCCGTTTCTCCGCCGCCGTTTATGGTCGGTATGGCTGAGGTGGAAGTCGATAAGGAAACCGGTGAGGTGGAACTTTTGGATTATGTGGCAGTTGTGGACTGCGGAACCACCATTAATCCCAACCTTGCAAGGATCCAGACGGAGGGCGGCATTGCCCAGGGAATCGGCATGGCGATGTATGAGGAAATCACCTATTCCCGGAAGGGGCAGATGCTGCAGAATTCATTTATGCAGTACAAGCTGCCTACCAGACTGGATGTAGGGGATATCCGGGTGGAATTTGAAAGCAGCTATGAACCGACCGGGCCCTTTGGAGCAAAATCTATTGGTGAGATCGTGATCAATACGCCCTCGCCGGCCATTGCAGATGCGGTGGCAAATGCGGTGGGAGCAAGGATAAGGGAACTTCCGGTCACAGCAGAAAAGGTGTACCGGGGGATGAAGCGGTAACGCGCCCGTTACTGTGAAAAAAGGGGCGGCAGCATGGTATGACCAGTGCTGCCGTCCCTTTCATATGATTTAATTTGTGAATATGGTTTTGTTTTATGGTTTTTTATTTATATGGTTTTATTTGATTTTTTCATATCCGGAATCTTCGATGGTTCCGTCGCTGTTGGTTCTGTAGTATTTATCATCTCCATCTTTAACGTTTGATTTGTTTTTTGCAAGTTTTCCGGATGTGCCGACTAAGTATTCTTTGCCGTTATATTCGACTACCTTGTATTTCTCATCCCTGTCAGCCTTTAACATTCTGCCCTGTACATAGATGCTGCTATCATAGATGCCATTGTAGCCGGCTCCCTTGCTGCTGCCGGACTTGCGGAAGTTGAAGGTATATTTTTCCCCGTCGATATCAATGGTGGTTTTGCCGGTTGCCATGGCACCTTCTTTTGGAGAGTTTCCGAAGCAGTAAACCTGGCAGGCTTCATCTGCTTCCGGGAAATCGTCTTCTGTTTTGATCTTTTTATAGGATTCCAGCTTTTTGTTGTCGTCGAAGGTCATCTTATAAATGCCATGGAGCATTTCGCCCTTGTCGTTGAACGCATATCTTAGACCGTTAATGGATTTGATCTGGCTGGTAACCACTTTCCCGTTTCCGGTGGCATAGAACCAGTATTCCTTGTCATCCTCGTAAGCATCCTGGTCGATATCCTCACTTGGAACGGTTTTAAACCAGCCTTTTGCCAGCCAGCACTGGGTTGGAAGATTGTAGTATTTCGCCTGGCTTGCCGATGAAGTCGAGGAAACAGTATCCGATTCGTACCATTCGTATTCAGCCGCACCGTTTTCATTGAAGTGGTACTTCCCCCCGTTGATGGTCTTATTGGCATCCTTGATCTTCTTGCCGTTGGAGCCGAAGTAGAACCAGTAGGTTCCGTCAAAGTTGTACTCATCATTTTCATCATCTTCTACATCGATACGCCGCCATTCGTTATTCGCCCGGGCACCGTCAGCGGAATTGCCGCAGTAGTAGATTCCGTCTTTCCATGCTTCCTCGCCGGTCACACGTTCTGAATCCTCATTCACCCAGCCGGACAGCAGCCTTCCTTCCGAGTCAAAGGCATAGTTGTGATAATCACCGTTGGCTACCCGGATGGACTTAAAGGATGTCTTGCCGGAAGAAGGAGCCTTGTATGCTTTGCCGTTGCTTCCAAAATAATACCAGTAAGTGTCCGGTGAATCCTCATCTTCATAATCCGAAGGGATTTCCCTCCATTCGTTGGTTACCATGGCGCCAACAGAATTAACATAATAATAACTGCCGTCTGATTCGATTACTCTGCTGGCTGCCGTATGCCCGTCGGAATCGAGGTAAAACCAGCTATCGCCGGATTTACGCCAGGCATCTGTCGCAAAATAGCCGTTGGAATCGTAGTAAACCCAGGTGTTATTTTCCTGGACCCACCCCTGTGCTGCAAAGGATGTCATGGAAGCACCTATTGTAAAAAGCGCAGCAGCGCAGGGAATCAGCCATTTCTTTTTCCTTAGTCTCATAATTCCTCTCCTTTCAAATGGTTGCTCTATCAGCGTTCTGCTGATGCCTTGACTTTAAACTATGGAGTGGGTCCAGGGTCAAGGAAAGTTAAGAAGGCGTAAGAATGCGTAAGAAATGAAGGCTGATTTAATAAAATCGTAATATTTCTTTAATTTCCTGATGGATGAACAATACCATCTTCATCCATGGAGATACCCGGAGACAAGTCCTCCATAAAACGGATGGCTTTTATTTTTTCCGCAGGAGAAGTTACCAGGTTTGTGCGGCAGTCCTTCTGAAGGGCAGGAATGAACTGCAGCTTTTCCAGACCGTTTACGGAGATGGTGGCTTCCATCAGGCCGGTAGCCAGAGTCCTGCTGTTGAACCAGAAATTTCCCAGGCTGTATACAATGGGGACGTTATGGTAATACTCAATTCCCTGAAGGACATGAGGATGACAGCCGATGACCAGTCCGGCTCCGTGGTCTATAAACCGGCGGGCCAGTTTCCGTTGGTCTTCCTCAAAGTAATTGGTACCTTCGGTTCCCCAATGTACGAATACCACCACGAAATCGCTGTTTGCTTTTGCGGTATCAATGGCAGCCAGGTAGACGTCCGGGTCATCGGTCCTTAAAACCCCGGGGCTTGTATCGGTGGCACCCTTTGTATAAACGGTGGCCCGTTCGATCTGCGTGGCGGAAACATAGGCGATTTTCATTCCTCCTGCAATAAAGTAGACGGCAGCCTTTGCTTCGTTTAAATCCCGGCCTGCGCCCACATAGGGCATATCTGCGCCGGACAAGGTGTCCAGGGTATCTGAGAATGCTTCGGGACCGTAGTCGTAAACATGGTTATTGGCGGCAGAAACGATATCCACGGAAAGTTCCTTTAGATTTTCCACCATAGAGGGGTCTGCCCGGAAAGCAAAAGGTTTCCCTGGCAGGGGAGCACCGCGCCTGCTGTAGGAAAATTCATTGTTGATCATCATGATGTCTGCGGCTGCCATGCGCTCTCTTATCTCCGGCATAATGCACTGGTTTAAGCCGCCCCGGGAATCATAGGCCGCCATATTGGCATAACCGTCTGCAAAGCTTATGTCCCCTGCAAAGGAAAGGCTGACCCGGCCCGGATCCGCGGATTCTTTGAAGTAAATGTGATGGGCTTTTGCGGTTTCAGGGGAATCCAGAAGGCCGGAGAACCGGTCTTTTAATACGGATAGGGAGTTGCCGGTTAAATCATACCAGAGCGTGTCCTCATAGGAACCGGATTGCAGGGCAGCATTCAGACCGTCAGTTAAATCTCTGCCATATTGGGATCCGGCCCAGATTAAAAAGTCCTCTTTTATGTCTGCCGGCAGCTTGTCCGCAATAGGGCCCGTATTATTATTTAAGACTTCATCTGCTGCGGAAGGAGTTGCCTTTGATTCTGCCGCAGCGGAAAAAGACGGGGGCTGGGAGACTGCCGTCCTGGAGCAGCCCATGAGAAGTGGGATGATAAGGGCCAGAATGAGGTTTGTTTTGTGGTTCATATGTTCCTCCTGATTTTATCTGTATGATTCCATCTTACCAGAACAGAGGGCAGAATGAAATAGAAAAAAGAGATGGGAAGCCCGATCTCTTATGCAAATATAATACCATAAAAACGACTTTTTTTCAAGGCTTGTAATTTCATCATTTCAGGCGTAAACTTGGTATTTATCAAAAGAAAGGAAGGTTTATGATGGAGGATGGGAAGTGGCTTGAAGCTGCAAACGACAGCCGGCAGCTCGCAAATGTAAGGGAAGCCAATGGCTATACGGAGAAGTTTGGTCTGACACTTACGGATGTAGAGGCAGCACTGCTCTTAAAGGAAAGAAAGGAAGTCTTAAAGAATCAGGAACGGGTGGAATTCGGAGAAGGCATTCTGCCGAAACTGATTTATGCATTCTGTGATTCTCCGTATATTTATCAGGATAATTATGTGGAGACGTTAGGAAGGCTTCAGGATATTTTTTATTTTTATAAAAATGAATCGTTGGATGAAATTACGGACGATGAGCTCATTGATTTTATGAAAGACCAGTTTGACGGACCATGCCAGGGGTCCCTGGATTATCTGGAAGATACCGGTTTGGAAACGTTTGCAAGAAGGGCGCGCTTCGGGTTGGGCCTGTATGAGGAAGAGGATGAGGATGAAGGATAGGGCAGAAGAGCTTCTGCCGATTGTTGCAGAATTGGCGGATAAATATACAGGGAAGGAGAGCACTTCCATAACTTATGAAAAAGCAAGACAGCTTATGGAGGCCGTTCTGTATTGCATCCATGAGTACGAAGAATATCTGGCTGAAGGGCAGGAGCTTCTTTCCCCGGATGGCCATCCGGATGCGAAAGCGGTCTATGGTCTGGGATATGAAATCGTACTTAGAAAAGTGAAAGAAACCCAGATCCTGTATAATAAAATAATACCGGATTTTAAATATTATGAAAACCGGTGTTATTACGAAACGTTTGTTAAGGGCATTCCTTCTTTTTTTCTGTATTATGATCCGCGTTTTCAACCACAGAATCACATTCTTACGCTGGATTACCCGGTTCTGTATCCAATTGATCCATTATGCGGAATTGATGCCGTCGGCGCCTTCGTTAAGTGTATCAGCCTGGAACAGGTTTTCCTTGGAAAATTGCCGGATGAGTATGTCCGGCATGTGCTTCGGGCCTATTCACCGGATTATGATGAGCTGTTTATAAATCTTGCCGCAGTTGTGCTGCGGAATATTCTGGGCTGCCGGATGGCTGGAAAGGGGGTCCGTACACAGGGATATACATGTAAGGAGCTGGAACAGTTGGCAGATTATGTAAGCCGGAAATCCGCAGCCTCATTGGAACAAAATATGAGGGGATTGGTTGATGAGCTTGTAATATCCGGATATGGTGGGGAGGAAGAATTGAGTGAGTATTTAAAGGCCGATCTGCATAATTACAGCTTTGAGCTGAAAAATGCAGTTGAAAACCAGCGCCTGGATTCCATTCTCGCCATATAGAATGATAAGCGGGGAGGGAATGTCTCCCTCCCCGTCAGTAAAACGTCTTTTCTTTTTAGAAATTGAATTCCTCTTCCCACTTAAAATCAGCGGATTCTTCCAGGCTTTTTGGCCAATGGCTGCACCATGCAGGAACGCGAGGATTTGAAACCCGGTCAAGGCTCGGAGTGTATGGTTTCAGATCAAGGACCGGGCTGTTGTCATCTGCATCAATATAGGCAAGGGTGACCGTTCCCTCTTCCCGGTTGATCCTGATCACCTCTGAAACCGATAAGGCAATGGGATTTGGCCTTTCCGGAGAGCGGGTGGCAAACGTTCCCATAACAGCGGGAGCGTGTTTATAGGGGGATCGTTCCTCCAGTGAGCTGCGGGAGGATTCGTTGTCACAGCCGTCGAACCACCAGAATACGTCAAGATGGCTGAAGCCTTCCAAAGACTGCAGTGCCGGAATATAGGTTTTATCAAGTTTTATTGTTTTCAGGCCATCGCAGGTAATAACTTTGCCAATGGGTCTTAATGATAATTCTTTCATGAAAATTGCTCCTTTTATTTTTTATTCCGGTACCGTTATCTCCATTGTAGCAGGTGTTTTTTATACTTCAATCCCTTTTTTAAAATTTTTCAAGATGGATATTTATACAATTTATCTGTATGAATATTCTGATTCTGCTGTCTCTGGTTCCGGAATTCACTTGGCTGGATTCCGGTATAGCTTTTAAAAACCCGGCTGAAATAAAATCCGTCCTTATATCCCACCAGTTCTCCGACCATCTGGATTTCCATGTCCGGGCTGTTTAAAAGAAGCCGTTTCGCCTCATTCATCCGTAATTTCGCCAGATACTTTGAAGGTGTTTCCCCGGCATATTTTTTAAATATTTTTCCCAGATACTCCGGCGTAAAGCCAAACTTTTCTCCAAGCTCCTGAAAGGAAATCTCCTGCTGGAAGTTTTCCTGGAGATAGGTCTCCAGCAGTTCGCAGATGGACCTCTGGTCCAGCCTGCTGTTACTGGAGCGGTATGAGTCCAGATCGTCAGATTCTGATTCCATGGTAATCAGAGTTTTATGTAAGGTTTCGGAGAGAGACTTTAAAGTCACCGGCTTCAGCAGATAATCCATAACCCCGTACCGCAGGGCTGACTGCGCATAAGAAAAATCGCTGTAACCGCTTAAAATAATGGTTCTGGTGCCGGGATGGTTTTTCTGAAGATACCGGGCGAGCTCCAGGCCGTCGCACTGGGGCATGCGGATGTCCGTAATAACCAGATCAGGGAAGTGTTCTTCGACCACAAGGATGGCATCCTTCCCGTTAGAAGCCTCACCGGCCAATGACAAAGGCAGGTTCAATGAGGTGATCTTCTTTATCAGATTCCGCCGGATCAGGCTTTCATCTTCCACCGCGATATATTTATAATTTGGGATGCTGCTCATAATATTCCTCCCTTGAACGGTATATAGGACCGCCTACCGTAAAAATTGTTTTCTGAGGCTGGGAATTATCAATCCGGAACACGGCCTGATCTCCGTATAGAAGCTTAAGCCGCAGATAGACATTTTTCAGCCCCAGGCCGCCGATCTGCATCAATTTTAATTCTTCATTTATATCCAGATTCCGGTACAGGCTTAAAAGTTCTTCTTTCTTTTCATCACTTAAAGCTCCTCCGTTATCTTCAATTCTGATTATCCAGGCTGCCCCTTCTATGGAAGATGAGATGTGAAGCTTCCAGGGAGGCGGTATCTGAAAGGCATATTTAAATGCATTTTCCACAATCGGCTGTGTTACAAGTTTGGGAATGTAACACTGTTTCGTTTCCTCGGCTATTTCCAGGGTATATTCCAGCTCGTCACTGAAACGAAGCTGCATGCACTCTAAGTATCTTTGGGAGTAAAAAATTTCTTCTTCCATAGGAACATACATTTCCCCGGAAGCGGATATATAGCGGAAGTAGTCACAAAGGGCATGGCACATATGGCTGATGTCTTCGTTCATCTTTTCTTCCGCCATTACGCTCATATTTGTCAGGCAGTTATAGAGAAAATGCGGATTGATCAGAGATTGTGTGGCCTGCAGTTTTGCACGGGTCTCTTCGGTCCGGGAGAGCAGGGCCTCCTGGGTGGTGGAACGCAGTTTTTCATACATGGTGCGGATGGATTCGCAGAGCAGGGAAAGCTCTTTGATATTGCTGTCCGCGGATGTTAAATTCACCTTTGTTTCATCCAGGACCCGGTTAATGGTGATTTTGCCGGTAGCCGCCGTCAGCTTCTGCAGGGGTATGGTCAGCCTTCTGGATATGTAAAAGCAGATGAGCAGGGTAAACAGGATGGACAGGCTCCCTGTGAGAAAAAAAATCAGCCGGAAGCTTTGGAGCTGCCCGTAGACAGCTATCCTTGGTTTTGCCAGTATAACAGTCCAGTCATAGGCGGGGATGGTTTGCCGGACAATTAAATATTGTTCCCCGTCACCGGCTTTTAACATTCTGGCTGTCTGCTCCGGAAGTCCGGCACTCATGACTGCGGAAGAAAAATCAGTATTCGCTGCCGGCCTGTTATAAGGATAAACCAGTTCCTGTCTGGAATTATAGATATAAACGGCGCTGTCCGGATTCTGGCTCTCCAGCTGGGAGGCCAGAGAAAAGATTTTCCCACAGTCGAAAACGACCTCTGCGATGCCTTCCGGTTGGCCGGAGGAATCTAAAAAAAGGCGGACGAGAGAGATGAATTTCCGGGACCGCTGGTTATCTCCTTTGGCAGGGAGGTCTTTGTTAACAAACGGAACGGTGATATATTTATGACCGTTTAAGGCCATGGTTTCTTCATACCACTCCTTTTCCTCCAAATTTACCTTAGTGGTCCGCTGGGCGTAGCCGGATTCCACACAGGAACCGTCCAGGGTATACAGATTGATGGCAGCCGCGCTTTGATAGGCTCCGATGATGGCCGTGATGATGTCGTGTATGGCTTCTATATGATCGCGGGAGGCCACCAGCTCCCCGGCTGTGATGTCTCTTTTCCGGTATATATCAGAAAACTCCTTAAAATTGGTCTTGACGGCATTGGAATAAACCAGATTCATGGAAATGGTAGAGATATTATCCAGTTGGATTTCTACAGAGTTTTTTACAGAAGCACACATATTTTCCAAATCCTTTGCGGCCTCCTCCAAGGTATTTTTCTGATAATGACGGTAGGTGAAAAAAAAGAAAATGCCCAGAAGACATAGGATAAAAAAACCGTAAATTACGAAAAGGTACATGTGTTGGGAATAACGTTTTGCCATTTTTTTCATGAATTGAACGCCTCCTTTGCAGTGATATTATATAAAATAGTTCAAAAAAATGCAATTGTAAGTTCTAAATTGTCTATTTTTTACGGGAGACAGTTGTGATATTATGTGATTATAACAAAGGAAACATATTTTATCGATAAAATAGAAGCAGTTTGAATGAAACAATGAGCCAAAAAGGAGAAAAAGCCATGAAAAAGAATATAAAAAAGATAATCGGCCTGACCCTGGCAGCAGCTATGGCTGTGGGGATGACAGCAGGCTGCAGCACTGATAAGAGTGCGGCAGGAAATGACGCAAAGAAAAGTGTGACGCTGACCTTTGGCAGCCATCAGAGCGGACTTCCGACTTCCGGCATCGTACAGGAGATTGCAAAGGACTTCGAGGCAGAGACAGGGATTAAAATAGATTTCCAGATTTCACCGGATGCCCAATGGAGGGATTTGATCAAAGTAAAGATGGATTCCGGGGAAGCGCCTGATATCATCTGTGTGGACACTCCGATCGGTCTGGCTTCCAGCCTTCATATGGATCAGTATTGTGTTGAGTTAACAGACCAGGAATGGGTAAACCGTATCGAAGAAACCACACGTGCAGCCGTAAGCGTGGAAGATAAGGTTTATGGAATCACCTTCCCGGGGGCGAAGATGTATTTCTATCTATATAACAAGGATATTTTTAAATCCTTAGGGCTTTCGGTTCCAACTACATACAGTGAATTTAAAGATGTCTGCCAGAAAATCAAAGATGCCGGCTACACACCGGTTTACGAAGCTACGACCAATGGCTGGCATCAGGTACTTCCATTATTTGAAACAGGCGGCCTATGGCTGGAGCAGGACCCGGACATGTATGAGAAGTTAAATGCCAATGAAATCGGTTTAGATGAGATTCCTTCTCTTCTGACCATCATTAGTCAGCTGGATGAATGCGCGAAAGCCGGATATTTCGGAGATGATTATTTAAGTAATGCATGGGAAAATGTGAAAGAAGCTATGGCGACAGAGCGCTGTGCCATGACCATCGCGGAACTGGGAATGCGCGGGCAGATCGAAAAGGAATTCCCGGACTTTAAGGCAACAGAAAAATTGGGGGCTTTTGTTATGCCCTGGGGAGACAATCAGGTTATCGGCGTAAACCCTGCAAGCAACGCTTATTTTATCAACAAAGACAGTAAACATGCGGAAGAAGCAAAGCTGTTTTTTGAGTTCCTGGCAAGGCCGGAAAACTTACAGAAGAGGCTGGATGGACAGCCGGAATTAAGCGCCCTCTGCTGGCCGGAAATCACAAGCAAATACACGGAAGAGGACCAGGCATTTCTGGATTCCTTAAAAAAAGCAAACGTTGTGCAGACATCCGTAAATTATATCGACAGCCAGTGGATGGATGTGGGAAAAGACTTAGAGGCCATGTATACGGGAGCTTCCACGCCGGAAGATGTGCTGCAGACCATGATAGACAGACGCAATGAGCAGGCGAAGCTGCAGAAGGATCCGGGCTGGGCGGAGTAAGGAGGTAATTCATGAATAGAAAGAAATTATATCCCTGGTATTTTGCCGGCGGGGCCGCCTTCCTTTTTTGTGTTCTGTGTTTCATTCCGGGTATTTTAGGAATTGCCTATTCCTTTACAGACTGGAATAATTTCAGCGATGAAATCAATTTCGTCGGACTTGCCAATTATAAAGCGATTTTTCAGGGTAATTCGGAATATTTAAAATACATAGGCAATACTGTTTTGTTCACCGTTGTTACAACTGTCATGAAAACCGTTGCCGGTCTGGCTCTGGCGCTTCTGCTGACTCAGAATTTCATCCGGTTTAAGAATTTTCACCGCATGATTATCTTTTCTCCCCAGGTGATGTCTTACCTGGTCGTAGGTCTTGTATTCAGAAGCATGCTGCATCCGACAACCGGATTTTTAAATAATTTTTTACGGACCATGGGATTGGGTGGGCTTGCCAAGAACTGGCTGACGGATCTGAGCCTTGTGTTTCCTTCGGTCATGACCGTAGATACGTGGAAGGGCATGGGATATATCATGGTGGTGGTGATCGCAGGGCTGTTATCCGTCCCGCCGGAATATTATGAGGCAGCCAGCATTGACGGAGCCGGTTTTTTCCAGAAATTCAAGGCCATCACATTGCCCCTGTTAAAACCTGTGCTGGTCAATGTAACCATACTGAACGTGACCTATGGGCTAAGGGTATTCGATATGATTTATTCCCTGACCAACGGCGGCCCGGGCAATGCGACAGGTGTGATCAATACGGCTGTTTACAAGGAGTTTTCCAAGGGCAATCTGGCTATGGGCACCACATTATCCAGCATCCTGTTTTTCGTCGTTCTGGCGTTGCTGTACTTCATTATCAAATCCATGGAAAATAAGGAGGTGGAAGCGTAATGGGAAAGACAGGTAAAACCATTGGCTGCATCATCGGCAATGCAGTGGCCGTGTTTGTCAGCCTGATCGTCATCATTCCTCTGGTCGTACTATTTCTGAATTCTTTTAAGACTGCCGGAGAGGCGAACCGGATGACATTAACTCTGCCGACAGAATGGAGGTTTGAAAACTATGCAAAGGTAATTGAACAGGGAAAGCTGTTCACTTCATTCTTAAACGGACTTTTATACGCCGCCTGCAGTGTCAGCATCGTAGTGATTGCGGTGTCGGCGGCAGCCTTTGTAATTTCAAGAAACCAGAAGGGCGTCAACCGTTTCCTTTACTACTTCATCATCTCCGGCATCGCCATGCCGATCAATAATGTGGCGCTTATGAAGGTCATGCAGGCATTTCATCTGGTTAATACCAGGTTCGGGATCATCCTTCTTTATGCGGCCATCAATATTCCCCTGAGTCTGTTTTTGTCTTTTGGATTTATCGGAACGATTCCCAGAGAAATTGATGAAGCGGCGGTAATTGATGGCTGCAGCTCCCATCAGCTGTTTGTAAGGGTAATCGCACCCCTGTTAAAGCCGATTGCATCAACCTTGTTTGTTCTTAATTTCATGGCGGTGTGGAACGATTTTACCATGCCGCTGTATTACTTAAATAATTCCGGAAAATGGCCTATGACTCTGGCGGTTTACAACTTCTTCGGGGCATTTGAATATTCCTGGAATCTGGTAGCGGCGGATATCATACTGACCCTGGCTCCGGTGCTTCTGGTATTTATCATCGGACAAAAATATATCGTAGGCGGCGTATCCGCGGGTTCCGTAAAGGGATGACAGACAGGAGGAAAAGAAGATGGAACTGTATCAGATCAAAGAACTGGTGAAGAAAATGACATTGGAAGAAAAAATCGGCATGATTCATGGACAGGGGATTTTCCATACCAGGGGGGTGGAGCGGTTTGGAATACCGCCTTTGTGGATGTCCGACGGTCCTATGGGGGTGAGGAAGGAGCTTCAGGATGACAACTGGAATCCCAAAGGGACCACCGATGATTTCGTGTCTTATCTTCCCAGTAATCTGGCGCTGGCTTCTACCTGGAACAGAGAATGTGCCGGAAAGGCGGGACGGGTTCTGGGAGAAGAGGCCAGGGGACGGGGAAAGGATGTCATACTGGCACCTGGGATTAACATCATCCGAACGCCGTTGTGCGGGAGAAATTTTGAGTATATGAGTGAGGATCCTTATCTGATTTCAGAGATGGCTGTTCCGTTGATTCAGGGAATTCAGGAGCAGGATACGGCAGCCTGCGTCAAGCATTTTGCACTGAATAACCAGGAGACAGGAAGGCTTGATGTGGACGTGGAAGTGGATGAACGGGCTTTGCGGGAAATTTATCTTCCCGGTTTTGAGGCAGCGGTAAAAAAGGGAAAGGTCAGGACACTGATGGGGGCTTATAACCGCTACCTGGGAGAGCATTGCTGTCATAACAAAAAACTGCTGTGTGAGATTTTAAGGGATGAATGGGAATTTGGCGGCGTGGTCATTTCTGACTGGGGAGGAGTCCATGATACTGTACAGGCGGCGGAGCATGGCCTGGACATCGAGATGTCCGTGACCAACTGCTTTGACGAGTATTATATGGCAGATCCTCTTCTTCATAAGGTCAGGAAGGGGGAGATAGCGGAAGCATATATTGATGAGAAGGTGAGGAATATTCTGGTGCTGATGAACCGGCTTCATATGCTGGACGGAGAGCGGAAGGCAGGAACCTATAACAGCCGCCGGAGCCAGGAAACCATACTGGAATGCGCAAGAGAAGCTGTAGTTTTGCTTAAAAATGATGAAAAGCGCCTTCCTCTCGATTTAACCGGAAAGAAGCGTCTTTCCGTCATCGGGGAAAATGCGGTGAAAGTCCATTCTAACGGAGGAGGAAGTGCGGCCATTAAAGCGCTTTATGAGATTTCTCCTCTGATGGGACTTAAGATGGAGCTTGGAGGCAGTGTTTCTATCGATTACGCGCCAGGTTATACCAGCCAGGCAGACAAAACAGAGGAAAAGGAAAACTGGCAGTCCACCAGCCTGGAAGACAGAATTTACAAAAAGGCATTCAGGGAAGAGACAGACGGCGGAATGGAATCGGAGAGGAATGCCTTGATTCAGGAAGCGGTGGAATTGGCAGGAAACAGCGAAGACGTTCTGCTATTCTGCGGACTGAATCATGAGTTTGACTTAGAGGGCTGTGACCGCAGGGATATGAAGCTTCCTTATGGGCAGGAGAAGCTGGTTAAAGCGGTGCTGGATGCCAATGAAAATACGGTTATCGTGGTAATAGCCGGTTCTCCGGTGGATATGGAAGCATTTGCAGACCGGGCAAAGGCTATTGTCTACAGCAGTTACAACGGAATGGAGGGCGGCCATGCCATGGCGGAGGTTCTGTTGGGAAAGGTGAATCCATCGGGAAAGCTGCCATTTACTGTGCCAAAATCGCTGGAAGACTGTCCGGCCCATGCTCTTGGGGAATTTCCCGGAGGAGACAGGGTCCGGTATAAGGAAGGGGTGTTTGTAGGATACCGGCATTATGAGACGGTAAGGAAAGAGGTTCGTTACAGCTTTGGCCATGGATTATCTTATACCGCTTTTGCCTATGATCGTCTGGAGGTGGCTCCGGAAGAAGGAGGCTGGAATGTAAGCGTGAGGGTTACGAATGCGGGAAGCTGTGCCGGAGCGGAGACCGTTCAGGTGTATGTAAAGGCGGAAGGCAGGAAAATCAAACGGCCGGTAAAGGAACTGCGGGCTTTTGACAAGGCGTTTCTGGAACCGGGGGAACGAAAAACTCTGAATTTTTATCTGGATAGAAAAGCATTTTCCTGTTATGATGAGGAACGCTCCGCTTTTTACGTGCCGGAAGATAAGTATGAAATCTGCGTTGGAAGCTCGGTAAAGGATATCCGGATTTCCGAAGAGGTTTCTGTCAGAGCGGGGAGAATATAAGGGCGCATCTTTATAAAAAATGGCAGGTATAGGAGGAGAAATGATATGAAGTTTACCAGTGGATACTGGAGGATACGTGAGGAAATAATCCCGCTTTATGCGGTAGAATACGCGGACAGCCGCATAAGCGGCAGCGAACTGACGGTGTATGTTCCTGCAAAACACATCGTAACAAGAGGAGACTGTTTAAACTTGGGGATGCTGACCGTGCGTCTGTCAAGTCCCATGGCTGATGTCATCAAAGTCTCTGTCAGCCATTTTGAAGGAACTCCCTTAAAGGGACCCTTTGCAGAAATTGCCGATGTGGATCCTGAGGTCGCAATAGAAGAGACAGAGGGAGAAATCATTTACCGGACCGGAAATACGAAAGCCGTAGTCGATAAGAGGCCAAACGCCTGGGGAATCCGTTTTTATGACGGTGACAGGGAACTGACGAATACGGGATTCCGCAACATGGCTCACATGACGAACCGGGATTCCGGGCGCAGCTATATGACAGAGCAGCTGGCATTGGATGTGGATGAATATGTGTATGGATTAGGGGAGCGTTTCACTCCGTTTGTTAAAAACGGCCAGGTGGTGGAGATCTGGAATGAGGACGGCGGAACAGCCAGTGAAATCGCGTACAAAAATATACCTTTTTATATTACCAATAAAGGCTACGGCATTCTGCTTGGCAATGAAGGAGATGCTGCTTATGAAATTGCCAGCGAAAAGGTGGAACGGGTCCAGTTTTCTGTAGAAGGGGAACGCCTTGATTATTATGTAATCAATGGCAGCACTCCCAAGGGAACGATCCGGAAGTATACGGAGCTGACAGGAAAACCGGCATTGCCTCCGGCATGGTCCTTCGGGCTTTGGCTGACCACATCCTTTACGACTGATTATGATGAAGCAACCACATCCGGCATTATCCAGGGAATGGAGGACCGGGATATTCCTCTGCATGTGTTCCATTTTGACTGCTACTGGATGAAGGCTTATGAGTGGTGCAATTTTACCTGGGACCCGAAAACATTCCCGGATCCGGAGGGAATGCTGAAGCGTTACCATGACAGGGGTTTAAAAATCTGTGTATGGATCAATCCTTATATCGGGCAGAAATCACCGCTTTTTGCCGAGGGCATGAAGTATGGATATCTGGTGAAAAAAGCGGGCGACGGTGTATGGCAGACGGACCTTTGGCAGGCGGGAATGGGCCTGGTGGATTTCACCAATCCGGAAGCAGTTACCTGGTATCAGGAAAAGCTGAAAAAGCTTCTGGATATGGGAGTAGATTGCTTTAAAACGGATTTCGGTGAAAGAATACCGGTAAAAGATATCACATATTTTGATGGCTCTGATCCGGTGAAAATGCATAATTACTATACACAGCTCTATAATCAGGCCGTGTTTGAGCTTTTGGAGAGGGAACGCGGAGCAGGGGAAGCGGTATTGTTTGCCCGCTCCGCAACCGTAGGCGGACAGAAATTTCCCGTACACTGGGGCGGAGACTGTTCCGCAAATTATCCGTCCATGGCGGAGACGCTGCGCAGCGGCTTGTCCCTTTCCTGCGCAGGCTTTGGATTCTGGAGCCATGATATCAGCGGCTTTGAAAGCACCGCTCCTGCAGATGTATATAAGAGATGGTGCCAGTTCGGCCTCATGAGTTCCCACAGCCGTCTCCATGGCTCTTCCTCTTACCGCGTGCCGTGGCTGTTTGATGATGAGGCGTGTGATGTATTACGGAAATTTGTGAAGCTGAAATGCGGGCTGATGCCTTATCTTTACCGCCAGGCCGTTCTGTCCCATGAGGAAGGCATCCCGATGATGCGCCCCATGTTTGTGGAATTTCCGGAAGACCGGGCGTGCGAGCCGCTGGATAAGCAGTATATGATGGGGGATTCCCTGTTGGTGGCACCGGTATTTAAGGAAAGCGGGGAAGTGGAATATTATCTGCCGGAGGGCAAATGGTATAATATTTTAACCAGCCGGGTGATTGAAGGCGGAAGATGGCAAAAGGAACATCATGATTACTTTACCATGCCGCTTCTGGTACGGCCGAATTCTATTCTGGCAGTCGGAAACTGTGACACCAGACCGGATTATGATTATAGTGACGGCGTAACCCTGTATCTGTCTGTGTTCGAGGATGGGGCAGCGGGTGAGACAGCTGTTACGGATTTGAATGGAACTGTCGTTATGACGGCGGAGGCCAGAAGAGATGGCGGTACCATTGTCCTCCATGTGGAAGGGAAGAATGGGAACTGGGCTTATCAGGTGCTTGGGAATGAAGAGGTTAAGATAGTTGTTCAATAAAAATAAATAGAAAAGGTATTGCAGAAAAATGGCTGTGGCATGATGCCACAGCCTTCCTTTGTAAGGGTAAGGAACTCACCAATGTGAGGGCCTGTTCAGTATAGCATCTGAAATACAGCATAAGCTTCTGGACTTACTACGGTTTCTATAAACCTTTCAAATTCTTCTCTGGTGAAATAAATTTTATAATTTTTAAAATACGGGATAAGATTGTTGAAAATAACTAGAAAATTTTAATAAATACTAATTGTGTATCATATCATTACATAGTATACTGATACTATGTAATGTCAAGGTTTTTAATATTAGTGTATAACTACAAGAAATTAAAAATTATAAGGAAAAAGGTTGAAAATATAACTTATAAGTTGTATACTTTCATTACCAGTAGGAAATACTACTTATGGACGAAAAGATAGTTAATTTACACAAGATTCTTTATCCGGAAGAATATGCAACAGTCTATGTATTCACTTATCCAACTTTTAATAAAGAATTGAGGGATTTAATTGAAAATAGTGGATACATAAAGGAATTTAAAACTAAATACCATAAAAGTCTAAGATTTTTAGAACAATTGAAGAAAAGTTGTATAATGCAACCCAAATTATTCGAACAACTTGTAAATACAGATGGTATATATTCTATTATTCTCCATGGTCAAAAAAACATTCGCATTTTGTTTAGCTTTTATGAATCTGATAAAAAGGAGATTGCTGTTTTATACAATTGCTTTGAAGAGAAAAGGACAAAAGACTATGAATCTGAAATAAGGTTAGCTAAAGTAAGGAGAAAAGAGTTATTTGGTATTTAGATGAAGGAGGAGTTGATTACAATGGAAAATCAAAAAATGCTTTTGAATGCAAATTCGTTTTTTGAAAAAGAGACAGATGAATTTAAGAAAGAAATGGAAATTAATAATTTGTTGGTAGATATTGCTTGCGAATTTATAAAATACAGAGCTGAAAATGAAATGACTCAAAAAGATTTGGCTCAAAAATTAAATATGACGCAAGCAATGGTTTCAAAATTGGAAAGTGGTGACTATAATCCTACTGTTAAGATGCTATTTGAAATAGCTCAGAAATTATCTTGGAATTTTAAAATTGAATTAAATAGTATGGCCAGAAAATATAATTACTGCTATGAAGGCAATCAGAAATTAACTCAGAACAAAGAATATTGTTATGATATGGGGTTAGCATCATGAAAAATATTATTTCTCCATTTCAAATGAAAAGGAATCATGTTGTGAATTTTAATTTTGAGCAAATTGATAATATTATAGAATATGATTCAACAAATGTTAAGATTGGTGTTGATTTCAATATTTCTAACATATCAGAATCAAATAAACAGCTGGAAGCACGTATTGATTTAATGATTTTATTGACTGGAGTTACTGATAGTAATGAAAAACTTTTTGATATAAATTTAGATATGATGGGGATTTTTGAAGCAAATAAGGATGAAATAGATGAAAAAAAATTTAATAACATGCTGAGAGTAAATGGTATTAGTACACTTATGCAGCTTAGCAGAGCGTATGTAACTGCTGCCACAGCGTTGTCCGGCTTTGTTGAACCGATAAATTTCCCTATGATAAATGTGTTCGAACTTATTAGAATGAAGGAAGAATCTGAAAGTAAAGAAGCAGGAGTTGTAAAATAGCTTACTAGAGGATATATTTTACAAAAAAGCCGACCACAATTTTTGGTACTAAAGCGGGTAATACAAATTTTAAGCAAGTTTTCCTGGGCTTACAGAGCGTCCTAAGAATAGTTGTTTCTATCGTTCAGTAATTAAGAATCAGAGCCGGGCCTTTTATTATAGGGGGTTCGGCTCTTTCTGTATCCCATACAGTCAAGACCACTTGTAAAATGAAGTTGTCAAGTTAATGTATACATCTAAAAACACCTTAAGGAAACACTCATCAATTTACATAGAAATGTAATTGAGTATTTATTATCTCGAATTCGCGAGATGCCTTTTAGATTTTAATCAATTTTCGCCATTATCTGGATATTTGTGAATCATTCCATTAGGAATTGTCATAAATATCACATCCTTTTAAAATAATTATAATACAAAAAATAGACAAGGCGGTTCTCTTCCTTGTCTACTTTCATTTACAACTTCATAAAACGGGTGTTCTTGGCTTGTAAACTCACGGATGCCGCTCCGATAGACAGGTCAGGGATCTGATACCTGTCAGAATGCAGATATTTCTTCTTCCTTCCTCAGATTTTTCTGCGCGGTTGAAAGCATCAGCTTAATGCGGTTTAACTGGTTTACTTCACTTGCGCCGGGATCGTAGTCCACGGCAATGATATTGGAGTCCGGATAGGCTTTGCGCAGCTCCTTGATGACGCCTTTTCCAACAATGTGGTTGGGGAGGCAGCCAAAGGGCTGGGTACAGACAATATTATTGGTGCCGCTGTGGATCAGTTCCAGCATCTCACCGGTTAAAAACCATCCTTCCCCGGTCTGATTTCCGATGGATACAAAGTCTTTTGCCATCTCCGCCAGATTTCCGATATGGGATGGGGCCGTGAAGTTCTTACTCTTTAAGAGTTCTTTCTTTGCCGTTTTCCGGAAATATTCCAACAGTGAAATTCCAATATTGGACAGGGCAGCAGTTGTTTTCTTACCGCCCAGATTCCTGGCTTTAAAATTATTGTTGTAGAAGCAGTAGAGCAGGAAATCCATTAAATCAGGCATAACTGCTTCCGCGCCTTCTGCTTCCAGCAGCTCCACGATATGGTTGTTGGCAAGAGGAGAAAATTTAACCAGAATCTCTCCTACAATACCTACCCTGGGCTTTTTGACTGGGTTTCTCGGCAGATTGTCAAAATCCTTTATGATTCCCTTTAAGTTACGGGAAAAAGTTATCATGTCCGGTGATTTCCTGGACAAGGATTCGATGCAGCGCATTTTCCATTTCTCATGCAGAGAGTTGGCGGAGCCCGGTATCTTCTCATAGGGGCGGGACGCATATAAAACCCGCATAAAGACGTCGCCGTATACCACTGCCTGCATGGCTTTTGTTAACAGGGGCAGAGTGATGGTAAAGCCGGGATTTGTCTCCATGTTGTTTGCATTGACGGAGATGACCGGGACCTGGCCCATGCCGGACCGCTCCAGAGCCCGCCTGATGAATCCGATGTAATTGGAAGCACGGCAGCCGCCTCCGGTCTGGCTCATGAATACCGCAGTGCGGTCCAGATCGTATTTACCGGACAAAAGGGCATCCATGATCTGGCCGACCACGATGAGAGACGGATAACAGGCGTCGTTATTTACATATTTTAATCCGGTATCAATGGCGGAGCGGTTATCGTTTTGAAGGACTTCCACCCGGTAGCCGAAGGAACGGATCGCAGGTTCAATTAAATCAAAATGAATGGGTGACATCTGCGGACAGAGAATCGTGTAATCTTTTTTCATCTCTTTGGTAAACATAACCCTGTGGTAAGCGCTGGAGACCACCTTCTGCTCGTAATGGCGCTTATCGCGTACCCGCAGTGCCGCAATTAAGGAGCGGATCCGGATTCTGGCGGCTCCTAAGTTATTGACCTCATCAATCTTTAAGACGGTATAAATCTTGCCGGAGCCGGTTAAGATTTCATTAACCTGGTCCGTGGTAACAGCATCCAGACCGCAGCCAAAGGAGTTGAGCTGGATTAAGTCCAGACGGTTCTCCTTTTTTACGAGACTGGCGGCCCGGTAAAGCCTGGTGTGGTACATCCACTGGTCGGTAACCACAAGAGGACGTTCAATCTCAGCCAGATGGGAAACGGAATCCTCTGTAAGCACAGCGAATCCATAGGAGGTGATAAGTTCCGGGATGCCGTGGTTGATTTCCGGGTCCACATGATAGGGGCGGCCTGCCAGTACAATTCCCCGGCGGTCGTTATCCTTCAGCCATTTTAAGGTTTCCTCGCCCTTTTTCTCCATATCGGCCCGGGAAGCCATAAGCTCTTTAAAGCCCTTCCCGGCAGCAGCAGCAACTTCGGACGCCGGAATATGGAATTCTTTTGTAAATACCTCCACTAAGCGTCTGGTCAGTATTTCTTCATTGGTAAAAGCCATGAACGGGTTTAAGAAGCGGATATTCTCCGTCTTAAGTCCTTCTACGTTGTTCTTGATGTTCTCTGCGTAGGAGGTGACAATGGGGCAGTTGAAATGGTTTCCTGCATCCGGGGTCTCATTCCGCTCATAGGGAATACAGGGATAAAAAATGGTCTTGATTCCCTGCTTAATCAGCCATTCAATATGGCCGTGGGCGATTTTCGCCGGGTAGCACTCCGATTCACTTGGTATGGATTCAATGCCAAGTTCATATATCTTTCTGGTGGACTGAGGGGACAGCACGGTGCGGAATTTTAATTCTTTAAAGAAAACGGCCCAGAAGGGGTAGTTTTCATACATGTTCAAAACCCGCGGAATGCCGATGGTCCCCCGCTCCGCAAGATCCGGGCTCAGCGGCTCGTAATCGAACATGCGGCGGTTTTTATAATCAAAAAGGTTTGGTATTTCCCGTTTTGCTTTTTCCTTGCCAAGACCGCGTTCACAGCGGTTTCCTGTGATGAACTGACGGCCTCCGTCAAAGCGGTTGACGGTCAGTACACAGTTGTTGGTACAGCCCTTGCACCGGGTCATGGAAGTTTCGTAATGCAGGCTTAAGATCTTGTTTAAGCTTAACATGGTGGTTGTTCTGGACTCTTCATAGCGTTCTCTTGCGATCAGAGCGGCGCCGAAGGCTCCCATGATGCCTGCAATATCCGGACGGACCGCTTCACAGCCCGAAATCTTTTCAAAGCTTCTTAAAACAGCGTTGTTATAGAACGTACCGCCCTGTACCACCACATGATGGCCTAAATCGGAAGCGTTTGTGATTTTGATCACCTTAAACAGAGCATTCTTAATGACAGAATAAGCAAGTCCTGCGGAAATATCGGATACCTCGGCTCCTTCCTTCTGGGCCTGCTTGACGTTGGAATTCATGAATACCGTACATCTGGTCCCTAGGTCGGTCGGGTTCTTTGCAAATAAAGCTTCTTCTGCAAAATCCTCCACCTTATAGTTTAAGGAATTGGCAAAGGTTTCGATGAAAGAACCGCAGCCGGAGGAACAGGCTTCATTTAACTGAACGCTGTCCACGGTTCCGTTCTTGATGCGGATGCATTTCATATCCTGTCCGCCGATGTCCAGGATGCAGTCAACATCCGGTTCGAAAAAGGCGGCTGCGTAGTAGTGGGAGATGGTCTCCACTTCTCCTTCATCAAGCAGAAACGCCGACTTTAAGAGGGCTTCTCCGTATCCGGTGGAACAGGACCATACGATCTCGCTGTCCGCCGGCAGCTGTTCCTTAATTTCGCTCATGGCGCGGATCGCTGTTGCAAGGGGGCTTCCGTTGTTGCTGCTGTAAAATTTGTATAACAGGGTGCCGTCTTCGCCTACGAGTGCCACCTTTGTGGTGGTGGAGCCGGCATCGATCCCTAAAAAGCATTTCCCATGGTAGGAGGATAAATCGCCTTTTTTTACGCAGTGGCTGCTGTGTCGGTTTATGAATGCATCGAAATCAGCCTGGTCCGCGAACAGGGGTTCCATGCGTTTTACTTCGAATTCCATCCGGATGCCGGAGGACAAGCGGTTTATCATATCCTCCAGGGATGTATTCCCTTCCTGTGTTTCTTCTGCATTCATGGCTGCACCGATGGCCGCAAACAGATGGGAATGCTCCGGGGCGATGATCTCATCCCCGGATAAATGCAGGGTGCGGATAAAGGCTTTCCGGAGTTCCGGGAGGAAGTGAAGGGGGCCGCCTAAGAAGGCCACATGGCCTCTGATCGGCTTTCCGCATGCCAGGCCGCTGATGGTCTGATTTACCACTGCCTGGAAAATGGAGGCCGCAAGATCTTCCCTGGTTGCCCCTTCATTGATCAATGGCTGGATATCTGTCTTTGCGAATACTCCGCAACGGGCGGCGATCGGATAAATGGCCTTGTAATTGGCAGCATATTCATTTAAACCGGTGGCATCGGTCTGTAATAGAGCTGCCATCTGATCGATAAATGAACCGGTTCCTCCGGCACAGATCCCGTTCATGCGCTGGTCGATGCCGCCGGTGAAGTAAATAATTTTTGCATCTTCGCCGCCAAGTTCGATTGCCACGTCGGTCTGCGGGGCATAATCCTTAAGAGAGGTAGCTACCGATACGACCTCCTGGACAAAGGGGACCTTTAAATGCTTAGACAGGGTCAGTCCGCCGGAGCCTGTAATGGCAGGGCGTAAATCCATAGGACCCAGTTTATCGTAGGCCTTCTTTAAAAGATTGGTCAGTGTCTCTTGTATGTTTGCAAAATGCCGTTCATAATCAGCGGACAAAATGTCATGATTGCCGTTTAAAATAGCAATTTTAACGGTAGTGGAACCGATATCGATTCCAAGTGTGTTGTATGTATTCATATGTGCGGGGTTAACCCCTGCCTCCTTTTGTGTAAAAGTAAGTTGCTGGCTCACCGGACATCAGTTTAACATAAAATAAGAAATAATACAATTGCAATCATGTGCTAAAAAACTGTTAAAACTAGTAAAATTTGTTTAAGTTCACGAAATGCGGTTTCATTTCGTTTGACAAAAATGGTCCGGGAATCTATAATGTATAAGTCAAAGTCCGCCAAAGTATGCATAAAGATTTTCTGTGGAAGGGGGAAAAGCTATGATTCAGATTTATAAGACAGAAGACGGCCTGATTCACCAGAAGGATGAGCTTTCTCCGGGTTCCTGGATAGCGCTTACAAACCCCACTGCTACAGAGATTCTGGAAATCGCCAATACCTATAACATCGATCCGGATGACCTAAGAGCTCCGCTTGATGAGGAAGAGCGTTCCCGTATCCAGACAGAGGACCATTATACGCTAATCCTGGTAGACGTTCCCACCATAGAGGAACGGGGCGGCAAGGACTGGTATGTGACCATTCCCATGGGCATCATAACCACGGATGAGGCCATTATCACGGTCTGCCTGGAAGATACAACGGTTCTCAATGCTTTTATGGATGGCAGGGTCCGGGATTTCCATACTTACATGAAAACCCGTTTTATTTTGCAGATTCTGTATAAGAATGCATCACTTTACCTGCAGTATTTAAGGGTCATCGACAAAAAGAGCGGAGTGGTCGAGGAGAAGCTTCATAAATCCACCAAGAACCGGGAGCTTATCGAGCTTCTGGAGCTGGAGAAGAGTCTCGTGTACTTTACGACCTCCCTGCGTTCCAATGAGATGGTGCTTGAAAAGCTCATGCGGAATGAAAAGATCAAGAAGTATCCGGAGGATACGGAGCTTTTGGAAGACGTCATTGTCGAGAACAAGCAGGCCATCGAGATGGCTAATATTTACAGCGGCATTTTAAGCGGGACCATGGATGCATTTGCTTCTGTTATTTCCAACAACTTGAACATTGTAATGAAGTTTCTGGCGACCATTACCATTGTTATGTCCATACCTACCATGGTGGCCAGCTTCTACGGAATGAATGTAAATTCCAGTGGGATGCCTTTTGCGGACAGTCCTTATGGGTTTGCCATTGTTTTGGGGCTGACGCTGGTCCTGACACTGATTGTAGCGTGGATTTTTTCCAAGAAGGATTTTTTCTAGTCACATATCGAATTTGGAAAACACCTGCGGGTATCCCTTTATGCCCAAAGAGCATGGGCAGGAAATAGGAAACACCCTGCGGGTATCCCTTTATGCCCAAAAAGCATGGGCAGAAAATAGGAAAAGGATGAAAGCATGAAATTTTTTTATAATCTGGAACGCAAATTCAGAAAATATGCGATTCCGAATCTGATGTACTATATCATTGGCATGTACGGTGTGGGGCTCTTAATGGAGATGTTCGCGCCGGGATTTTACTGGCAGTATCTGTCTCTTGATGCCGGGATGATTTTAAGAGGGCAGGTATGGAGGATCGCTACCTTCATGATTTATCCCCCGGGCAGCGGAATTTTCATGAGTCTGATCAGCATGTATTTATATTATATGCTGGGAGTGAATTTAGAGAGGATCTGGGGAGCGTTCCGTTTTAATGTATACTTCTTTATGGGAGTGATCGGTCATATAGCAGCCGCACTGGTTGTCTACCTTTTCATGGGAAGAACAGTCTATCTGACAACGGAATTCCTTAACTATTCCCTGTTCTTTGCATTTGCCGCTACGTTTCCGGATCTGGAATTCCTTTTGTTTTTTGTGATTCCGATCAAGGCCAAATGGCTTGCGATGTTTAATGGGGTTTACTTTCTTTATGAATTTGTCAGAGGCAACATGGCGACCAGAGTCACCATATTTATGTCGTTATTCAATTTTATTCTCTTTTTCCTTCTGACCCGTAATTTGAGCCGTTTTAATCCGAAGGAGATCAAGAGAAAGCAGAATTTTCACAAACAGATGAAGATGATGCCCCAGGGAGGGACTCACCACCGGTGTGCCGTATGCGGACGGACCGAAAAGGACTCCCCAAACCTGGAATTCCGTTATTGTTCAAAATGCGAAGGCAGTTATGAGTACTGTTCCGAGCATTTGTATACACATAAACACGTTACATCGGGCAGCCCCACAACCGGTGATACGACTAATTAGCTACGGAGGATGATCATGAAAAGAACCAAGATTATTTGCACCATGGGACCGAATACGAATGACCGCGCACTGATGAAAGCACTTGCTCAAAATGGCATGGACATAGCCAGATTCAACTTCTCACACGGCGATTATGAAGAGCAGAAGATGCGCCTTGATTTATTAAAGAGCATCCGCGAGGAGCTGGGCCTTCCGGTTGCAGCGCTTCTTGATACGAAAGGACCGGAAATCCGTACCGGACTTTTAAAGGATGGCAAAAAGGTGACTCTGAAGGAAAAAGAGACCTATACCCTGACAACAGAGGATATCGTCGGTGATGAAACAAGAGGCCACATTAACTATGACGGCCTGAACCAGGATGTAAAAGCCGGAAACCGGATCCTCATTGACGACGGTCTGATCGAACTGGAGGTTACTGCGGTCAAGGGAAAGGAAATCGTCTGCAGGATTATCAACGGCGGTGAACTGGGAGAAAGAAAGGGCGTTAACGTACCAAACGTGAAAGTAAAGCTTCCGGCGCTGACTGAGAAGGATAAGAAAGACATTCAGTTCGGCATTGAACAGGGCTTTGATTTCATTGCCGCTTCCTTTGTCCGCACGGCTGCAGCGATTTATGAGATCAAGGATATCCTGGCTGCCAATGGCTCCAATATGAGCGTAATCGCTAAAATAGAAAATGCGGAAGGCATAGAGAATCTGGATGATATCATTGAAGCCAGTGACGGTATCATGGTTGCCCGCGGTGATATGGGAGTCGAGATCCCGGCCCAGGAGGTTCCGTTTATCCAGAAACGGATCATTGAAAAATGCAATGAAGCCTGCAAGCCGGTTATTACGGCGACCCAGATGCTGGATTCCATGATCCGCAATCCACGCCCCACCAGAGCTGAGGTAACGGACGTTGCAAATGCCGTTTACGACGGAACCGACGCGGTCATGCTTTCCGGTGAAACTGCTATGGGCAGGTATCCGGTTGAGGCGCTTTCCATGATGGCCTCCATCGTAGAGGAGACAGAAAAGCACTTAGATTACAGTGCATACCGTCAGCGTAAGGTTTCCGCTGTCAATATCCACAACGTATCCAATGCGGTGTGCTATTCTTCCGTAGCGACTGCCCATGATCTGGGAGCGAAAGTCATTGTGGCGCCAAGCATCACAGGATTCACAACAAGGCTGTTATCAAAATGGAGACCGGAAAGCCTGATCATCGGTTTATCCCCAAGCTCTTCCGCACTCCGTCAGATGCAGCTGTACTGGGGCGTAAAGCCGTTCCATGCAAAGCGTGCGGAATCGACGGACGTATTGATCTATTCCTCCTTGGAACTGTTAAAGGCAAAAGGGATCGTACAGGAAGACGATACGGTGGTAGTTACTGCAGGTGTGGTAAGCCCGGTAAGGAAGCATGAACCGGCAGCTCATACAAATATCATGCGTGTGGTGACCGTAGACTGACAGGTTTTCCCGTTTATCTGAATATTTATACAAAAAAGTGTAGACAAAAGAGTCTATCCCCGGTACAATGAAGCTTACCAGCAGACGTGCCGGAGACAGGCTCTTTCTGTACATTGCAGCGTTACGAGAGGAGAGGAAGGCTTTGGAGAAAAGACCATTTGTTACCAAGGAAAAATTAGATGAAATAGTGAAAGAATATCCAACGCCCTTTCATTTATACGATGAGAAGGGGATCAGGGAGAATGCGGGACGGTTAAAAGAAGCATTTTCCTGGAATAAAGGTTACCGGGAGTATTTTGCGGTAAAAGCGACGCCCAATCCGTTCATCCTGAATATATTAAAGGATTATGGCTGCGGAGTGGACTGTTCATCCATGACGGAACTGATGATGTCCGATGCCCTTGGCTTTTCCGGTTCCGATATCATGTTTTCTTCCAACGATACACCTGCCGGGGAATTCCAGTATGCAGACCGGACCGGTGCCATCATCAATCTGGATGATATAACACACATTGATTTCCTGGAGAAGGCCATCGGACATATACCGGAGACCATCAGCTGCCGTTATAATCCGGGCGGCGTGTTTAAAATCAGCAATGACATCATGGATAATCCGGGGGATTCCAAATATGGCATGACCCGGCCGCAGATTTTTGAGGCCTTTCGGAAATTAAAGAGCAAGGGGGCTAAAAAGTTCGGCATTCATGCATTTTTAGCCAGCAATACGGTAACCAATGAATATTATCCTCTGCTTGCCAAGGTGCTTTTTGAGCTTGCGGTGGAACTGGAAAAAGAGACAGGGGCTGACGTTGCGTTTATCAATCTGTCAGGAGGCATCGGAATTCCTTACCGACCCGGCCAGGAGCCCAATGATATTATGGCCATCGGCGAAGGCGTGAGAAAGGTTTATGAGGAAGTCCTGGTGCCTGCAGGCATGGGCGATGTGGCAATCTACACAGAGCTTGGACGTTTCATGCTGGGACCTTACGGCGGACTGGTCACGAAGGCGATCCATGAGAAACACACCCATAAGGAGTATATTGGAGTGGATGCCTGTGCTGTAAATCTGATGCGGCCGGCTATGTATGGAGCATACCATCATATTACGGTCATGGGCAAAGAGGATGAGGTTTGCAGCAGTAAGTATGATGTGGTAGGCTCTCTCTGTGAGAATAACGACAAATTCGCCATTGACCGTATGCTGCCTGAGATTTCCATGGGGGATCTGCTTTTCATTCATGATACGGGCGCTCATGGCTATGCCATGGGATATAATTATAATGGAAAGTTAAAGTCTGCGGAACTGCTGTTAAAAGAAGACGGATCGGTTCAGATGATCCGCAGGGCCGAGACTCCGGGAGATTATTTCGCTACATTTGATTTCTGCGATGTGTTAAAAGATATAAAATATTAATTTTTTCATAGGAAAAGCTTAAAAGATAAGGGAGCTGCCTTCTGGAAATCAGGAAGACGGCTCTCTTATCTTTTAATAGAAAAATCCCTGTGCCACATGACACAGGGGGGATTTTTCTTAGGATTTTCGGATTTCAAAAAGGGTGAAAGGATAATTGCTATATTGTGCATTTCTTATGTCATTAGTATAACACAACGACTCATAAAAAGTTTGTATATTGTTTGAATAGATTCTGAAGATTTTCTTAAGATCATTTTCAGACATGAAAGTTTTCAAAGAGAATGGTACGTGCCGGCAAAGTGGCATCGGATTGATGGTTTTGCATGATAGAGATATCCTTCGGTATTTTTCTTTCCATTATAGGTACGGTTTCCCGGAAAGTAAATGGCATTTCAATGAAAAAATCTTCTTTTGCAAATTAACTGGGAAAAGAAACCATGGGAGCCAAAACGGAATATCCTAATAAAAAAGGAATCAGGTAATGGACTGTGAATCATGTAAGAGAGGAAATACACTGTGATGCGGCCTATCGCATGGGCATTACAGGACGCGGAGTTGGAGTTGCAGTGCTTGATACGGGAATTTATCTTCATGAGGATTTTGAACATAGAGTAGCGGCTTTTGTAGATATCGTGCATCGCAGGCGGGACCCCTATGACGACAACGGTCATGGGACCCATATTTCAGGAATTATAGGGGGGAGCGGCAATGCCTCCGATGGACTGTATATGGGAGTTGCTCCTGAGTGCCATATCATCATGCTTAAGGTTCTGGACAAAAAAGGGAACGGCTATGCTTCGGATGTGCTGGCCGGACTCAAATGGATCCGTGACAACAGAGAAAGGTACGGGATCCGGATTGTGAACATTTCCGTTGGTTCCTTTTCGAAAAAAGGAATGACAGAAAATTCCGTTTTGGTACGGGGGGTAAACGCTGCCTGGGATGACGGGCTTGTAGTCTGTGTGGCCGCAGGCAATATGGGACCGGGGATGAATACGATCACAACGCCCGGGATCAGCCGGAAGGTCATCACCGTTGGGTGCTCCGATGATTATAAAGAGGTCAATGTTTTGGGGAACCGGATGATCGATTATTCAGGAAGAGGGCCTACGGGTGCCTGTATCTGCAAACCTGAGATCATCGCTCCGGGCGCCGGGATCGTGAGCTGCGCCAACGAAGCCGGGCAATATTTTACCAAAAGCGGAACCTCCATGTCAACGCCCCTGGTTTCAGGGGCGATTGCACTTCTGCTGGAAAAATATCCCTATATGAGCAACCGGGATGTGAAGCTGATGCTAAGGGAGCGGGCAGTGGATCTTGGATTTCCCATGAACCAGCAGGGCTGGGGAATGCTCGATGTGGAAAGGCTGCTGCTGTAAGAAGTGCGGTGAGATTATTATTGGACCGTTGCAGGGGGAGTGGTGCAACGGTCCGGCTACTGCGAAAGAACCGGAGTATTTTTTGGAGGAAATGCTTGCGCTGGTATTCTGCTTATGTTATAGTAAACTTACAGTCAGGAGGCGTTTCGCCTTCCTTTCCATTCAATTTTCAGGCGTTTCGCCGGGATTTCCGTATAAAAAGAATTATTTTTGCCGGACAGGCAGGGAGTGTGATGCTTATTGGACTCAGAACTATAAAATTCCGGTTGACATTTGGCTGGAAGTATACTATGATTATAAATAGAAAAAGAACATTTGTTCGTCTTGGAGGATAATATGAATAAAGATGATAAACTGAAGGCGCTTGATGCCGCCCTTACCCAGATAGAGAAAGCGTATGGAAAGGGCTCTGTCATGAAGCTGGGCGACAATGGAACGAATATGAATGTGGAAACCATACCCACAGGGGCTTTGAGCCTTGATATCGCACTTGGGCTGGGCGGAATCCCCAAGGGAAGGGTTGTGGAAATTTACGGTCCTGAGTCCAGCGGTAAGACTACCGTTGCCCTTCATATGATCGCAGAGGTTCAGAGAAGAGGCGGAATCGCAGGATTCATTGATGCGGAGCATGCCCTTGATCCTGTTTACGCCAAGAATATTGGAGTGGATATTGACAACCTGTACATATCCCAGCCGGATAACGGGGAACAGGCGCTGGAGATCACGGAGACCATGGTCCGTTCCGGAG
The DNA here is from genome assembly GCF_900155545.1 of Clostridium sp. Marseille-P2415. Classification (GTDB taxonomy): domain Bacteria; phylum Bacillota; class Clostridia; order Lachnospirales; family Lachnospiraceae; genus Lacrimispora. The sequence continues at coordinate 2,755,953 of NZ_LT732526.1, read as the reverse complement.
CGGTGGATATCGTAATCGTGGACTCGGTTGCCGCTCTTGTGCCTAAGGCAGAGATCGAAGGGGATATGGGCGATTCCCATGTTGGCCTTCAGGCCCGTCTTATGTCCCAGGCCCTTAGAAAGCTGACGGCTGTTATCAGCAAGTCCAACTGTATTGTTCTCTTTATCAACCAGCTTCGTGAGAAGGTTGGAGTGATGTTCGGAAGTCCTGAGACCACCACAGGCGGACGCGCCCTTAAGTTCTATGCTTCTGTCCGCATGGATATCCGTAAGATCGAGACCCTGAAGCAGGGCGGAGATATGGTGGGAAACCGGGTTCGTGTGAAGGTAGTGAAGAACAAGATTGCGCCGCCGTTTAAAGAGGCTGAGTTTGATATTATGTTCGGAAGGGGTATTTCCAGGGAAGGAGATATTCTGGATCTGGCTGTGAAAGAGAATATTGTAGAAAAGAGCGGGGCATGGTTTGCTTATAATAATGCAAAGATCGGACAGGGCCGTGAGAATGCCAAGATCTATCTTCAGGACAATCAGGCTATTTGCCTGGAGATCGAGAACAAGGTCCGCGTCAAATATGGACTGCATGCAGAAGGCAGCACAGCACAGGAGAGCACCGATGCAGCCGGAGCAAAGGAGAGCAAGAGAATTAAGGCAGAAGAAAGCAAGGCTGAGACCCCGGAGGCGTAAGCCCCGGTAAGACTTGGCCGGCGGACTTGTAAAAGGCAGCAATGTCAGATGAAATAAGGGGCATATATGATCGTTATGGAAATCGTGCCCGTCGATAAACGCAGGAGTAAAGTCATTCTGGATGAGGACTTTACTCTTGTCCTTTATAGAGGGGAGATAAGAAGATTCGGCATAGAGGAAGGAAAGATGCTTTCCCAGGATACCTACCGGGAGATTCTGAATGATGTTCTGTTTCAGAGGGCCAGAGAGAGGGTACTCTTCCTTTTGAAGTCTTCCGATAAGACAGAACTGGAGCTGAGACGGAAATTAGAGGCTGGAGGCTATCCTCCGGAAGCCGTTGATTACGCCATCGGTTTTTTAAAGGAGCACTGTTTTATCAATGATGAGAATTATGGGCGCAGGTATGCGGAATATCATTCGGAGCGGAAGAGCGAAAGACAGATCCGGTACGAACTGCAGAAAAAAGGCCTGGACAAAGAGATGATCCGGGAGATACTGGAAGAACAGCCTGTGGATGAGGAAGCCCAGATACGGGCTTATGTGAGAAAGAAGCGCTTAAAGCCGGAAGAAATGGACGTCAGGGAGCGCAGTAAAGTGATGGCTGCACTGGGGAGAAAGGGCTTTTCTTACGATGTGGTAAGCCGTGTTTTGGGCAGAATTTATGATGATGACTGACAATAAGGAAAATGTGTATAAGTATACCGGAAACAGGGGCGAAATACTTGACATAATGTATAAAACAGTTTAAAATTGTAGTGTTGTATTGTTGTACAATGAAAATCAAATAAGGAGGTGCTCCTGTGTCAGTATCAGTATTCACGGCTGCATTGATTGCAATTGTCGCGTCAGTAGTAGTTGCTTTTATTGCCTGGTCTGCTGCCATCGCGTATCGTAAGAATACCTACGAAAGTAAAATTGGCTCTGCAGAAGAAAAATCCCGGGAAATAATAGATGAAGCATTAAAGACCGCTGAGACAAAGAAGCGTGAAGCTCTCCTTGAGGCAAAAGAAGAGTCTTTAAAGACTAAGAACGAACTGGAGAAGGAAACCAGGGAAAGAAGAGCTGAGCTTCAACGTTATGAAAGACGAGTACTAAGCAAGGAAGAAAACTTGGACAAGAAGTCTGAGGCTATGGAAAAACGAGAAGCAGGTCTGGCTGCTCGAGAGGACGCCCTGAATAAGAGAAATGCCGAAGTGGAATCTCTCTATGAAAAAGGCATACAGGAACTGGAGAAAATTTCCGGACTTACCTCCGAACAGGCAAAAGAATATCTTTTAAAATCTGTTGAAGATGATGTAAAACATGACACTGCGAAATTAATTAAGGAACTTGACAACAAAGCAAAAGAAGAAGCCGATAAAAAGGCAAAGGAATATGTGGTAACAGCCATTCAGAGATGTGCTGCGGACCACGTAGCAGAAACTACGGTTTCTGTTGTACAGCTTCCTAACGATGAGATGAAAGGCAGAATCATTGGCAGGGAAGGTCGTAACATCCGTACGTTAGAGACCCTTACGGGCGTAGAACTCATTATTGATGATACCCCGGAGGCAGTTGTATTATCCGGATTTGATCCGGTTCGTAGAGAAGTAGCCAGAATCGCGTTAGAACGCCTTATTGTGGATGGACGGATTCATCCGGCCAGAATTGAGGAGATGGTGGAAAAGGCGCAAAAAGAAGTAGAGACCAATATGCGGGAAGAAGGAGAAGCCGCTGCTCTTGAAGTGGGCATTCACGGACTTCATCCGGAACTCATCAGACTGCTTGGCAAGTTGAAATACAGAACAAGCTACGGACAGAATGCTTTGAAGCATTCCATCGAGGTGGCCCAGTTATCCGGGCTGTTAGCCGGAGAGATCGGCCTTGATATCCGTATGGCCAAGCGTGCCGGTTTATTACATGACATCGGGAAAGCCGTTGACCATGAGATGGAAGGTTCTCATATTCAGCTGGGTGTGGAGTTGTGTAAGAAGTATAAGGAATCCGCAATCGTGCTGAACACCGTGGAATCCCATCATGGAGACGTTGAACCACAGAGCCTTATTGCCTGTATCGTTCAGGCAGCGGATACTGTTTCTGCAGCAAGACCTGGCGCCAGAAGGGAGACTCTGGAGACATATACAAACAGATTAAAACAGTTAGAAGATATTACCAACTCCTTTAAAGGAGTGGACAAGTCCTTTGCCATTCAGGCAGGACGTGAAGTTCGGATTATGGTAGTTCCGGAACAGATCAACGATGATGATATGATACTTTTGGCTCGTGATATTTCTAAGAAGATTGAAGAGTCCTTAGAGTATCCGGGACAGATTAAGGTCAACGTGATCCGGGAGTCCAGAGTTACAGATTACGCGAAGTAAAACAATGCCCTAAAACCGTATAATTATCTGAATGCGGCTTTTAGGGCATGTTTCATGTCAGGAGGATTGATAAGTGAAAGGTCGATTGAAAATACTGATAAGCTGCCTGTTGATCAGTCAGCTGTTTCTCATGACCGTATATGCAAAGCCGGACTGGCCGTCTGATACCGGTATCCAGGCGGAAGCCGGTATTGTCATGGACGCGGATTCCGGGGCTGTCATATTCGGACAAAACATACATGCCGCTTATCCGCCGGCCAGTATAACAAAGATTTTAACTGCCCTGATTGTATTGGAGAACAGTAAGCTTGATGATATGGTGACATTTTCCAAGGATTCAGTATACAACGTAGAGGAGGGCAGCGGAAATAAATTAAATGTAACAGATGGAGATAAGCTCTCCGTGGAGGACTGTCTCTATTCTCTGATTCTGCATTCCTGCAACCAGGCAGCCAACGCTTTAGCGGAGCATGTGGCAGGAAGCAGAGAGGAATTTGTCCGCATGATGAATGATAAGATAGCGGAGCTTGGCTGTACGGAGAGCCATTTTGACAACCCTTCCGGACTGAATGGGGATACTCAGTATGTAACTGCCTATGATATGGCGTTGATAGCAAAGGCAGCCTACAGCAATGAAAAGCTGGTGGAGATCAGTTCGGCAGTAAGCCATGATATCCCTCCAACCGCCAACAATCCGGAGGGTCTTACCATTTACAATGAGCACAGGCTGGTAAAGACAACGGATCAAAAGAGTGAGTTTTATTGCCCTTCCGCAGTGGCCGGAAAAACCGGATATCTCATTAAGGCCGGAAACACTCTTGTTACTTATGGGGAGCAGGATGGAAGAAGATTGGTTTCTGTTATTTTGAAAGGAAGCCCCAGGCAGTATTTTATCGACGGGAAAACCCTTCTGGAATTTGGTTTCAGCAGTTTTGAGAATCTCCCTGTTACAGGGAACGAAACCAGCTATACTTCAGGAGAAAGCCCGGTGGAGGTAAGCGGAACGAGCTACAAACCCTCTGATTTGGAATTGGAGCCGGACTGCACCATTACCCTTCCCAAGGGGGCCAGGTTTCCAGAAGCGGATAAGTCCCTGGTAACAGAGCTTCCGTCAGGGAGTCCCAAAGGAGCAGTTGCCCTCATTGAGTATACCTACAATGACAGAAAGGTCGGTCAGGCTTATCTGCTGGCAAAGGGAAGCACAACGCCGGCCGGGGAAGGATCAGAGTCAGGAACGGCAGAGGCTGAACCCACGGGGACAAAAACGGATTCAAATACCAATCAGACAGATGCATCAGGGAAAAAGGGCATTCACGGAACATATGTATTGGCAGGAATTGCAGCTCTCCTTGTCCTGGCAGGCGTTTTAACCGGATTCTTTGCATATAGGAAAAAGAAAGAGTCCAGAGAAATCGCACTTCGCAGAGAAGAAAGAAGACGGCGTCTAAAAGCAGAAGGTGACGAGGAAGCTTTTGACCGGATATTAAAGGAACGCCGTAAGACAAAAAATAAATAACAGGAAATGAAAAAGACCAGCTGGGGTAGCTGGTCTTTTTTCGGAGAAGGTATTTCGTTTCTTATGGGGTGTAGCAAAAACTATATAATGTATTGGGGGGGGGTTACAATTAATAATATACCCCATATTGATGAAAAAGTGTCAACAAACATTCCGGAATTTGAAAATGAAAATTGTGCATTTTCTCTTTTTTTAACAAGCTGATTGTGGAAAAAACATAGAAATTCAGAAAAATGCGGGTTTTCCTTGTGCTTTATCTCTCTCGTGCCTTTGAGGGATCTTTTTTTATAAAAACCCCTTTCTTATGGTATAATAAATAAAAACAACTTGTGCAATGGTGCGTACAAGTTATAAATTGGTAGTAAGAGGATGATTGGATCACTCTCAAGGAAAAAGCAGGAGGTAGAAACGTATGAGATTTTTTGTAGACACGGCGAACATTGAGGAAATCAGGAAGGCTAATGACATGGGAATTATCTGCGGCGTTACCACCAATCCTTCCCTGATTGCAAAGGAAGGCAGGGATTTCAAACAGGTAATTGCAGAGATTGCCTCCATCGTAGATGGACCGGTGAGCGGAGAGGTGAAGGCCACGACTGTGGATGCGGAAGGGATGATCGAAGAAGGCCGCCAGATTGCCGCCATTCACCCGAATATGGTCGTTAAGATCCCCATGACAACAGAAGGATTAAAGGCGGTAAAGGTTCTGGCAAAGGAAGGGATAAAAACCAATGTCACGCTGGTATTTTCTTCTGCCCAGGCTCTTTTGGCAGCCAGAGCCGGTGCAGCCTATGTTTCCCCTTTCTTAGGAAGGCTTGACGATATTTCCATGCCCGGGATTGACTTAATTGAAGATATCACAGAGATATTTACCATTCATGATATCAAGACGGAGATCATCGCAGCCAGCATCCGCAATCCGATCCATGTAATCGACTGTGCAAAAGCGGGAGCGGACATCGCAACGGTACCGTATCAGGTATTGGTACAGATGACGAAGCATCCCCTGACTGACCAGGGGATTGTGAAGTTCCAGGACGATTACCGAAAGGTATTTGGAGAATAAAAATTTGATTCGTGACAGAAAGGTTGGGCAATACAAATGGCATTCAACAAAGTAAAAATGGTAATTGACAAGGAATACCGCATTGCGGAAATCGATGAAAGAATCTACGGTTCTTTTATCGAGCATCTGGGCCGGGCCGTATACGACGGCATTTACTGCCCTGAACATTCCACTGCCGATGAAGACGGCTTCCGCGGTGATGTAAAGGAACTGATCCGGGAGCTGAATGTTCCCATTATCCGGTATCCGGGCGGTAACTTTGTATCAAGCTTCAACTGGGAAGACAGTGTAGGGCCATTGGAGGACCGTCCCAGACGCCTGGAACTGGCATGGCGCAGCATTGAGGAAAATAAGGTCGGTTTAAATGAATTTACCAAATGGACCAGAAGTGCGGGCTCCGATGTAATGATGGCCGTAAACCTGGGAACCAGAGGGATCGCTGACGCGTGCAATCTTCTGGAATACTGCAATCACCCGGGCAATACCAAATACAGTGATCTAAGAATCCGCCACGGCTATAAGGAGCCCCATAACATCAAGACCTGGTGCCTGGGCAATGAGATGGATGGTCCATGGCAGATCGGACATAAGACCATGGAGGAGTACGGACGTCTGGCAGAAGAAACCGCAAGGGCCATGAAGATCATTGATCCTGACATTGAACTGGTTTCCTGCGGAAGCTCATCCTTAACCATGCCGACCTTCCCGGACTGGGAAGCAGTGACCCTGCAGCATACCTATGATTATGTAGATTACATATCAATGCATCAATACTATGGAAATCAAAAAGGAGACAGCCAGGATTTCCTTGCCTGCTCGGATGATATGGATCGGTTTATCCGAACCGTAATCGCTACCTGCGATTATGTAAAGGCCAAAAAGCGGGGCAAAAAGGATATTAAGATCAGCTTTGATGAGTGGAATGTATGGTATCATTCCAATGCGGCGGATGATGACATCACCAAAAACCATCCGTGGCAGGTTGCACCGCCGATGCTGGAGGATATCTATAACTTTGAGGATGCTCTTTTAGTGGGCCTTATGCTGATCACTCTGATGAAGCATGCGGACCGGGTGAAGATGGCATGTCTGGCCCAGCTTGTAAATGTAATCGCGCCCATCATGACGGAAGCCGGCGGCGGAGCAGCATGGAAGCAGACCATTTTCTATCCCTTCCTGCACGCCTCTAAGTATGGACGCGGAACGGCGCTTCTTCCGGTTATCGGCACGCCGAAGTTCGACACGTCTTCTCATGAAGATGTAACAGCGGTAGAAGCGGTTTCCGTATACAATGAAGCTCAGGATGAGGTGACCATTTTTGCAGTGAACCGCAGCATAAATGACGATGCGGAAATGACCACAGATGTGAGAAGCTTTGAGGGATACCGTGTCCTGGAGCACATCGTGCTGGAAAGCGATGATCTGCTGGCAGTAAACGGACCTCTTAACGAAAAGGTAGCCCCGAGACAGACCGGCCAGTCTGTATTAGACGGCGGTACGATGACCAGTACCCTGCACAAAGCGTCATGGAATGTGATCCGTCTTGGGAAAGAATGATATTGGATAAATGAATGAGAAGGGGGAAATTAAAATGATAAATAAAGCGTATCAATTCTGGTTTGCAACCGGTTCCCAGGATCTTTACGGTGAGGAATGCTTAAAACATGTAGCAGAGCATTCCGGAATCATCACGGAAAGGCTGAATTCCTGCGGACTTCTTCCTTATGAGGTGATTTTAAAGCCGGTACTGATCGATAATGCTTCCATCCGCAGCCTGTTCAATCAGGCTAATGCCGATGAGAACTGTGCCGGAGTGATCACCTGGATGCATACCTTTTCTCCTGCCAAGTCCTGGATTTTAGGACTTCAGGAGTACAGAAAGCCTTTGCTCCACTTACACACCCAGTTTAACCGGGAAATTCCTTACGATACCATTGACATGGATTTCATGAATGAGAACCAGTCCGCCCACGGCGACCGGGAATTCGGCCATATGGTCACCAGAATGGGAATGGAGAGAAAGGTCATTGCAGGCTTCTGGGATGACGAACCGGTCCAGAGCCGGATCGGTTCCTGGATGAGGACTGCGGTGGGCATCATGGAAAGCAGCCATATCCGTGTGGTCCGGGTTGCGGACAACATGAGAAATGTAGCGGTCACTGAGGGTGACAAGGTAGAGGCGCAGATGAAGTTTGGCTGGGAGATCGATGCCTATCCGGTCAATGAAATCGCAGATTATGTGAAGGACGTGGCAGCAGGCGATGTTTCCGCCCTGGTGGATGAGTATTACAGCCGGTATGAAATTCTCCTGGAGGGGAGGGATCCTCAGGAATTCAAGGCCCATGTGGCGGTCCAGGCACAGATGGAATTGGGCTTTGAACGGTTCTTAAAGGACAAAAATTACCAGGCCATTGTGACCCATTTCGGTGATCTGGGCTCCTTAAAGCAGCTTCCCGGCCTGGCCATTCAGCGCCTGATGGAAAAAGGCTATGGCTTTGGCGGTGAGGGAGACTGGAAAACAGCCGCTATGGTACGCCTTATGAAGATCATGACCGAAGGTGTCAGGGACGCGAAGGGCACATCTTTTATGGAAGATTACACCTATAACCTGGTTCCGGGAAAAGAAGGGATCCTGCAGGCCCATATGTTAGAGGTATGTCCAACCATTGCGGATGGAAAAATCGGTATCAAGGTGAACCCGTTGTCCATGGGGCAGCGGGAGGATCCGGCCCGTCTTGTATTCACGGCAAAGGAAGGGAAAGGCATCGCCACCTCACTGATCGATCTTGGCAGCCGTTTCCGCCTGATCATCAATACCGTAAACTGCAAAAAGACGGAAAAGCCAATGCCAAAGCTTCCGGTAGCCACCGCATTCTGGACGCCGGAGCCGGACCTGTCCACCGGAGCGGAAAGCTGGATATTAGCCGGAGGCGCCCATCATACGGCCTTTACCTACGATCTGACGGCAGAACAGATGGGAGACTGGGCTGAGGCTATGGGCATTGAAGCAGTCTATATTGATGAAAAGACAAACATAAGAGATTTAAAAAATGAACTGAAATGGAATTCCATGGTATTCCGTTAAATGTGTAGCGGGGGTTGCCCCTTTACCCAAAGGGGCGGCCCATTTTAACCAAATCAAGCAGCGAAGCGGATTGCGAATATCCGCTTGACAAAGGAGGGGTTTCATAATGAAGGAAAATACCATAGCGGCGGCCATCCGGGAAGGGAAAACCGCTCTTGGAATTGAGCTTGGGTCCACCAGGATCAAGGCGGTATTGGTGGATGAGGAACATAATCCCATAGCTTCCGGCAGCCATGACTGGGAAAACCGGTATGTGGATGGAATCTGGACCTATTCCATTCCGGATATCTGGGAAGGAGTACAGGACAGTTACCGGAAAATGGCAGAAGATGTAAAAATGCGGTACGGAGAGACTCTGACAACCATCGGTGCCATCTGTTTTTCCGCCATGATGCACGGATATATGGCATTTGACAAGGAAGGAGATATTCTGGTCCCCTTCCGCACCTGGAGAAATACCATGACAGAGGAGGCCTCGGAGAAGCTGACCCGGCTGTTTTCCTATCACATTCCCCAGAGATGGAGCATTGCCCATTTATACCAGGCGATCCTTAACAAGGAAGAGCATGTGTCCCGGATTGACTACCTCATTACCCTGGAAGGCTATGTCCACTGGAAGCTGACCGGAAAACGGGTGCTTGGTATCGGGGATTGCGCAGGCATGTTCCCGGTTGACAGCAGTACAAAAGATTTTTATGAGCGGATGACTGTTCAGTTTGATGAGCTGATTGCATCCGAGGGATTGCCCTGGAAGCTTCGGGATATCCTTCCAACGGTGCTGACGGCAGGGGAGGCGGCAGGTACCCTGACAGGGGAGGGAGCAGCACTTCTTGATGTCAGCGGGAATTTAAAGCCTGGAATCCCGCTTTGCCCGCCGGAGGGAGATGCAGGAACCGGAATGACAGCCACCAACAGCGTGGCAAGAAGGACCGGTAATGTGTCTGCCGGAACCAGTGTGTTTGCAATGGTGGTGCTGGAAAAAGAACTTTCCAGGGTTTATCCGGAAATAGATCTTGTCACAACTCCCGCCGGAGATTCGGTTGCCATGGTCCACTGTAACAACTGCACCTCAGACTTAAATGCCTGGGTTTCCCTGTTTGAAGAATTTGCCGGGGCCATGGGCATGAAGACCGATAAAAATTCCCTGTTTTCCGCACTCTACCAGAAAGCTCTGGAGGGCGATAAGGATTGCGGAGGCCTGCTTTCCTACGGATATCTGTCCGGGGAGCATATAACTCATTTTGAAGAGGGAAGGCCCCTGTTTGTCCGTACACCGGAAAGCCGTTTCAATCTGGCGAATTTTATGAGGGTCCATCTTTATACGGCTCTGGGAGCTTTAAAGACCGGAATGGATATCCTGTTTGAGGAAGACGTCAGGCTGGATGTGCTTTTGGGGCATGGAGGTCTCTTTAAGACAAAAGGCGTGGGCCAGCGGATCATGGCTGCAGCAATGGGCGTTCCGGTTTCCGTCATGGAGACAGCGGGAGAAGGCGGGGCCTGGGGGGCTGCACTGTTAGCCTCTTACATGATATGGAAACAGGACGGAGAAGCTCTGGATCATTATCTGGCAGAAAAAGTATTTAAGGCTGAAGCAGGAACCAGGATGGAGCCGGACCCGGAGGATGAAATAGGTTTTGCAGCTTTTATGGAGCGGTACAGGACCGGGCTTTCCATCGAGCGTGCTGCGGTGGACAGTCTGAATTGTTGATGGAAGTACCTTTATGCCCTAAACACCTGGGCAATAAAGAGGAAACACCCTACGGGTATACCTTTATGCCCGAAAAGCATGGGCAATAAAAAGGAAAGGATGCGTATGATATGCTGGAAGAACTGAAAAGAAACGTATATGAAGCCAATATGGAGCTGCCGAAGAGAGGGCTCATTACTTATACATGGGGAAATGTCAGCGGCATTGACCGGGAAAAGGGCCTGTTTGTTATCAAACCCAGCGGGGTGGATTATGAAAGGCTAAGGCCTGAGGATATGGTCGTGATGGATTTAGACGGCAATCAGGTGGAAGGGGAATTAAATCCTTCCTCCGACACAGCCACCCATCTGGAGCTTTATAAGGCATTTAAAGAAATAGGAGGAATCGTTCATACCCATTCTCCAATGGCCACATCCTGGGCCCAGGCCGGCAGGGGTCTGCCCTGTTATGGCACCACCCATGCGGATTATTTCTATGGGGAGATCCCCTGCGCCAGAAATCTCACGGCGGAAGAGATTGAAGACGGATATGAGAAGAACACAGGCCTTGTGATCATCGAGACCTTTAAGGAAATAAATCCCATGCATGTTCCGGCAGTATTATGCAAGAACCACGGACCTTTTACCTGGGGAACCGATGCGGCAAATGCAGTTCACAATGCCGTAGTGCTGGAGGAAATCGCAAGGATGAATCTCATGACCGAGCTGCTTAATCCGTCGGTTATGCCTGCGCCCCAGTGCCTGCAGGATAAGCATTTTATGCGCAAACATGGGCCGAATGCATATTACGGCCAGAATAAATCGTAAGGAGTCCCATATGGCGGAGGACAGCGGAAAAACAAAGTATTATGTGTTAATGGAAGAACTGAAACGGGATATTGTTTCCGGACAGCGGAAGCCGGGAGACCGTCTGCCTTCGGAAAATGAATTGTCGGCCGCCTTCCATGTAAGCCGCCATACGGTGAGAAAAGCGCTGTCCATCCTGGAACAGGAGGGGTTCATCCAGGCGGAACATGGCCGGGGGACCTTTGTTTCCAGAAAAGCCGGAGGGAAAAAAGGGTCAGGCAACATCGCAGTGATCACCACCTATTTGTCTGACTATATTTTCCCACGGCTGATCCAGGGGATCGACAGCGTGCTCACTGCCGGCGGGTACAGCATCATACTTAAAAATACGGGGAACAGCAGACGGAAGGAAAGCAAATGTCTGGAAGAGATCCTTGAGAAGGACATTGACGGGCTCATTATTGAGCCAAGCAAAAGTGAGATCATGTGCGGCCACAAGGGACTTTATGACAAGCTGGATTTTTACCAGATTCCCTATGTGTTTATTCAGGGGTATTATGTCCAGATGAAGAATAAGCCCCATATCCGGATGGATGACTGCATGGGCGGATATCTGGTCACCAGGCATTTGATCGGGTTAGGCCATAAGCACATTCTGGGAATATTCAAAGCTGACGACAGCCAGGGGAAAGACCGCCATAAGGGCTATGTGAAGGCCCTCCAGGAGGCTGGGTTTCCTTATGATCCGGATATGGTGATCTGGTTCCATACGGAAGACCGGACTGTGAAGCCATCAGGCATATTAAAGCTGATGCTTGAGGAAGGGGTTCCCATAGACGGAATCGTCTGCTACAACGACCAGATTGCATTCGAGGCCATAAAAGCCGTTGAAAAAAGCGGGTTTTCGGTACCGGAGGACATTTCCGTTACGGGCTATGACAATTCCTTTATAGCAGAGAACGGGCTGGTGAAGTTAACCACCATTGCCCACCCCCAGGAGCGGCTGGGGGCTATGGCAGCAGAACTTCTTCTGGAAAAGATAAATGGCGTGGCCGATGAAGAAAGCAGAGTGGAGCGGATCTTAAAACCGGAACTGGTAGTCCGGGAGTCCTGCAGGGACCGCCGGAAAAAAGATTAATCCGGACGGAGCCTGCCTGGCTCACCTTGCGGCTTTCCGGTATTCTGCCGGTGAAATTCCGGTTTGCTTTTTGAATATTCTGCTGAAGTACAGAGGATTGTCGTAACCGACGATATTGCCGATCTCCCCGACTCCATAGTCCGTGCTTTCCAAAAGCTCTCTGGCTTTTTTGACCCGTATGGAGGTCAGATACTTACGGGGCGGCATTCCCACATACTGCTTAAAGCTTCGGATGAACCAGCAGGTGCTCATGTGGAGCTCTCTGGCATAATGGTCGATTTCGATATCCCTGGAGAAATTTTCATGAAAGTAATGGACCGCCTTCTCCATGACTTTCTGTATCTCTGTTTTTGGAAAGCCGCCTTCCTCCTTTAAACGCTTGAGAAGCAGGAAAAGCTGTCTTAAATACAGAATGGCCAGTTCTTCCGAGCAGGGGCGGAAAATTTGCAGTTCCCGGATAATGGAAAGGAATAATTCCTGGTATCTGGAAGAAACACCGGTGTATAAAAAAGGGCTTTCTCCAAAACCTGCCTGTGTTAAAAGGCCGGCCGCTTCTTCTCCTGTAAAATGCAGCCAGTATACTTCCGGTTTGTCTTCCAGATAATAGGAGTACTGCTGATATTGAAGAGGTTCATAAAGCACCATGTTCCCGGCTGGAACCTCTGTGGCGGTACCATGGAAGGTAAACCATGCCTTCCCGGATGCAATGTAGAGGATCTGGTAATCAGGCCTTCCTGCCGGCCGGATGGTGGACATGACAGGCCGGGAAACCAGACGGTATACGCCGCAGCAGTTGGCCCTTAAGGGAATGCTTAAGTCTTCCAGTTCCTCATCTGTTAAATTCATATAACCCGTATTGGTGTACATATCCTGCATCTCCTTTCCCGTTTTTTCTATTGTATCATTTTGTGTATGGCTTGTCTATTTAGATAATTCCTTTTATTTATGCGCTTTTAAAAGGGATTATTTTATCGTTTGACTGCATTTTGACTGTATCATAATAATTCTCCAATTTATCAATTTCCACATCTGCATAACCAAAATGTGTATATGCCAAGCGTATTCCGGCTGTCAGAATGTCCAAGAAGATGCTGCACCTGCTTAATATCTACTCCGGCTTTATATAGGTCACTTGCGTAGGAAAAGTGTAACATGTGAAGACAGGCATCATGAAGGATATGGCGGGCATGAATATTATCTTTTTCATAGGGATTGTGAAGCAAATAGATCGTATTTGATTGAGAAGCTTAAGGAGATTCAGAAAAAGAAATAGTCTACACAAAAGGGAGGAGCCGGCAAGATGTGGAATCCTGCCGGCTGTTATGAAAAAAAGTTTTATATAAAAGACTACTGCCTCTTTACAGTTATTACTATACCAGGAAACTGTGACGGGAGTTTGATGGAACTGTGAACAGTTTGTGAAAGAAAAATGTACGTCGAGAACTTAATATTGATAGTTGGTAGGTAGGATGGTATTCTATTTATAAAGTTGTTTAAATTAGGCAGAGGGAACGATTTTATGAAAGTTGTATTTATAATTGGAAATGCATCTGTTGGAAAAATGACTGTTGGACAGGAATTGATGAAAATTACAGATTTACGTTTGTTCCATAACCATATGACAATTGAGCCGGTAATTGAAATCTTTGGTTCCTACAAAGGGAAAGTGGTTTCTCGTTTAAGAGAAGTGATTTTTGAAGAATTTGCTGCATCAAATAATTACGGACTTATTTTTACTTATATGTGGGCGTTTGACCAGCAGTCTGATTGGGATTATATTGAGCACGTCAAAGATATATTCAGACCATACGAAACTGAATTTTACTATGTTGAACTTGTCGCTTCAAGAGAAATACGTTTGGAAAGAAATGTAACTGAAAATAGATTATACAACAAGGCATCAAAACGTGATATTAATATTTCTAATCAAAGATTGATAGATGATGACGAAAAATACCGTTTGGTAAGTAATGACGGCGAAATACCATTTGATAATTACATTAAGATTGACAATTCATATATTTCACCTGATATTGTTGCTCAAAAGATAAAAACATTATTTAAGTTATAGCGTGAAGCTACAAAACTGAATATAAAAAAATTACCAACTTTCAGCATTAAACTGGTAGTTTTTTTATTGTCAGAAAAAGAGAGGGGTTGTGATTGTGAGCTGTATGGAAAATATTTAAAGGGCTGGCGGAAATTACAGATTCCAGCCAGGGCACAGGACAGCCTTCCCAGGGTGGAAACCTTGTGGCTGAACTTTGAGCCGGAGTTGAGTTCTGGCCATTGAATTTAAGATTTTGTGTTGGTCTTGTTGTTTAGAATTTAGGATAATTAAATATGGGAACAGATACTATGCTTTCTCTATTCACAAAAATTTCCACCTCATCATGAGCAGAGTCTTTTAGTTGAACACTTGATGACCATGGCCATAAAACATCAGGACAAATTTCATCACTGGAAGAAAATTCAATAAACACCTGTGCTTTACCAGGATCTCTAAAATAGACTATATTTCCAGGATAAGTACAGCAAATTCTAGCCTTATCACACGGCCGTGGTAAATCAGCTGAGATTAAAACACTGACAGTATCATAAATACGATAAGCAAGGACAGATTTTATATACATAATTTTACCTCTTTATAAAAAATACCTTTCTTTTATATTATATTAGTTTTTATGAAGTGTTACATAAATCTGAGAGGTAAAAACGAGGAAATAAAGTAAATGTTGTCAATTTAGAGAAACAGGAAAAGGAATTAGCTGTAGAAATCGAAAAAGCAAGAGAGGTAGGAAAGAGTGAAGCTTGAATAAGTCAAAATTTAGACATTTAGACAAATTACGATCTGCGATCTATGGTTTAGCTGTCGGAGATGCTTTAGGCGTTCCTGCAGGGTTTATGGATCGTGGCAGTTTATTATCCCATTGGCATTTTGTGATTGTACAAAAGAAGAAATTCAAAATGTGTCAAGGCTTACACATGCTCATAATATTTCAGTTACAGCCTGCGAGGTATACGTTCAGATAGCACAAAGACTACTGGACGGTGAAATAATAAAAGATATCCTTGGTTCTAAGCCCAAAAGTACGAATTTATGGAGGGGTATGAAAATAACAATATCATTTTGTGCATATTTTGTCTAATCGGAGATATGGATTTTCTGCCCTTTCATCTTATAATAAGGGTAGGAAAAAAAGGAGGAGTAAACCATGATCGTACCCAGACATTATGAAAATCCGCATCTGCTTCATGAAAATACCATGCCAAACAGAGCTTATTATATTCCGGCATCTCAGGAATGCTTTGACCTTGCAGAGCACAGGGAACATTCCGACCGGTTCCAGCTTTTAAACGGGAACTGGAAATTCCGCTATTTTGACAGCATTTATGATGTGAAAGAAGAGTTTTTCTTAGAAGGTTATGATACCGGCAGCTTTGGGGAGATACCGGTTCCGGGCTGTTTCCAGAATTACGGCTATGACAGGCACCAGTACACCAATACCCGTTATCCCTTCCCCATGGACCCGCCTTACGTTCCCGCGGAGAACCCATGCGGAGCTTATATCCGTCAATTTATTTATGAAAGGGATGAAAACGCTCCCAGGGCTTACTTAAACTTTGAAGGAGTGGATTCCTGCTTCTATGTGTGGCTGAACGGAAGCTATGTGGGATACAGCCAGGTATCTCATTCTACGAGCGAGTTTGATGTGACAGGTCTGATCCGGGATGGATTAAATACCCTGGCCGTCCTTGTTTTGAAGTGGTGTGACGGAAGCTATTTGGAGGATCAGGATAAATTCCGCATGACCGGTATTTTTCGTGATGTGTATGTATTAAAAAGGCCGGAGGAAGGTGTATTTGATTACTTCCTCACAACCGTCCGGGAAGGAAACCGGGCTCATATTCAGGCAGCAGTCACCTTTATGGGAAAAGAGGTGGAATTAAAGGTGCTGGTCTACGATGCCGAAGGTAATCTGGCCGCCAGCCAGGAAGGATTCCCACGGGATGGAAAATTCCTTTTAACCATAGAAAATCCCGTGCTTTGGAATGCTGAGCAGCCTTACCTTTATACCGTCGTTCTGGAAAGCCGGCATGAGGTGATCACAGACCGTCTGGGAATCCGGGAGATCTCCGTACGGGATGGCGTGGTTTATTTCAATGGGGAAAAGATTAAGTTCCATGGCGTGAACCGTCACGACAGCGATCCGGTCACTGGTTTTACCATCAGCGTGGAACAGATGAAAAAGGATTTAAGGCTCATGAAGGAGCATAATGTCAATGCCATCCGTACCAGCCATTACCCAAATGCGCCCCAGTTCTACCAGCTGTGCGACCAGTACGGCTTTTATGTCATAGATGAGGCGGACAATGAAAGCCATGGCACCAACAGTATCTATATGGAAAGCCGCGACACCGAAATCTGCCGGGACCGCTGGAACCGGGCCATAGCAGATAATCCGGAATTTACCCCGGCAACGGTCGACCGGGTGAAGCGTCTTGTAGAACGGGATAAGAACCGTTCATCCGTTGTGATCTGGTCCATGGGAAATGAATGCGCCTATGGCTGTACCTTTGAGGCCGCTCTTGCCTGGACCAAAGCCTTTGATCCCTCCAGGCTGACCCATTACGAGGGAGCCCGCTACCGCACCCGGAACAAGACCTATGATTTTTCCAATCTGGATTTATACAGCCGCATGTATCCAAGCCTGGAAGAAATCCATGAATATGTGGAAAGAAAAACCGGAAAGCCATTTATCCTGTGTGAATACAGCCATGCCATGGGGAATGGCCCGGGAGACTTAGAAGACTATTTCCAGTTGTTTGATCAGTATGAGGGAGTCTGCGGCGGCTTTGTCTGGGAATGGTGCGACCATGCCATTTACCAGGGAAGAAATCAAGACGGAAAGCCCATGTACCTCTATGGCGGCGACCATGGAGAATATCCCCATGACAGCAATTTCTGCGTGGATGGACTGGTATATCCCGACCGGAGGCCTCATACCGGGCTTTTGGAGTTTAAAAATGTAAACCGTCCGGTGAGGATGGTTTCCTTTGACCAGAAAAAGAAGGAGCTGGTGCTGCGCAATTATATGGATTTTATGAACCTGAAGGATTACGCAGTAACCGCTTACGAAGTGACCTGTGACGGGGAAGTCATCAAAAAGGAAATCCTTGAGGAGGCTTCCATGCCTGATATCCGGCCTCATGGCAAAGGAAGGGTAACTTTGGATTTTGAAGTACCGGCAGCAGGAAAATGCTATCTGAGGGTATGCTATTTATTAAAGAAGGATACTGCTTTATTAAAGACCGGAAGCTTCCTGGGTTTTGATGAGATTCTTCTTAAAAATGAGGATATGAGAAATCAGACTGCGGCTTTTGTTCTTAAACCGCAGGAATCCGGAGAGGGCGCAGACTCTTCCCTTGATGTCAATGAGGATAACCGTTTCCTGTTTATAAGAGGGGAAAACTTTACCTATACTTACAATAAGCTAACCGGGTGCTTTCAGGAAATGTCCTTCCATAACGGTACCATCCTTGAGCGGCCAATGGAATATAACATCTGGAGGGCGCCTGTAGATAACGACAGGAAAATAAAGATAAACTGGTTGTCCGCTCATTATGACAGGGCAGCTTCCAGAGCGTATGAAACCTCTTTTGAGATAAAGGATGGCAGGGTAGAAATAGAGACCGTTCTGTCAGTGACTGCGGTTGCGGTTCAGAGAATTTTAAATATCAGGGCTTTGTGGACCGTAGGGCAGACCGGAACCGTTGATGGGAAGCTGGAGGTGAAAAAAGACCCGGAATTCCCTGAGCTTCCGCGGTTTGGTCTCAGGCTTTTCCTTCCAAAGGAAATGGATGAAGTTACCTATTATGGACTGGGCCCGATAGAAAACTATAAGGATAAATACAGAGCATGCTATCACGGCCTGTTTTCCGCCGGCGTGAGGGAAATGCATGAGGATTATTTAAGGCCCCAGGAGAACGGAAGCCGAAGCGACTGTGATTTTGTAACCGTAAAAGGAGTAAGAACATCTCTGACTGCGGCAGCAGAGAAAACCTTTTCGTTTCAGGCATCGCTCTATACACAGGAGGAACTGACAAAAAAGGCTCATAACTATGAACTGGTGCCATCCGGTTTAACGGTCCTTTGTCTGGATTACCGTCAGAACGGGCTGGGCTCAGAAAGCTGCGGGCCGGAACTTCGGAAGGAGTATATGTTTGACGAAGAGGAATTTACTTTTGAGGTGAGGCTGGTTCCTGGGAAAAGCTGATTTTTGCACTGATTTAGAGAAAAGTATCATATTGTGATAATGGGTTGTTGAAAAACAGTTTTTGGTTTGGACTGCACTATCTGACTATATAGGAAGAATGATAAGCAAGGAACGCTCCTTAACTCATGACCTTTCGATATTGTTCTGATCGTGCAGTTTTTTTATGGGAAACTACTAAAGCAGCCACACTCTTATATATTTAAAAGGCAAAAAAAATCCCAATACCTTATTGGGGTTTGGGAAGTTGATAGTTGTAGACACTTTTTTATATTAAAATATCTGCCATACCTCTGGATTCTGGTTCACAGAGGGTATAGCAAGTATCCTAAGTTCTCATAATAACAGGAATTATTGACACATTCTATAAAAAATTGTATCATAAAAATATCAATTATGTCAAAGGTATTAAGGAGAGATTATAAATGCCTAGAGTTAAAAATGCATTATTGCTGACTGAAAGAGAAATGGATGTTATGCGAATATTATGGGATAGTAAGAAGCCGCTGGTAGCGTCAGAGATTGCTAAAACGGGTGTATCATTAAGCAACAATACGGTTCAGTCGGTTCTTAGAAAGCTTTTAACCAAAAAATATATTGAGGTTGCAGATATTGTTTATAGCGGTACTGTTTTAACACGTAGTTATAAGCCGGCTGTATCGAAAGGGGATTTGCTTGTTGAACAATTTGTTAATCAATTTAAAAAAAATGAAGACAGCATTCCAATACCTAGTTTAGTTAGTACTCTTTTAAAGCACGAAAAGAACGAAAAAGAAACGATAGAAAAACTTGAGATCCTGCTTAAGGAAAGAAAGAAAATCATTAACCAAGAGGAATAATTTGGATGTTTTTATCATCAGCTTCATTAATCACTGTAGTAGTATTATTCAATCTGTCTGTTATAGTATTATGGTTTTATTTAAAAAGTCATAAGAGAATTATACAAATAAGTATAAATACTTTGTTGCTAGGAATTTTGTTAGTTCTCTTGCGATTATTAGTACCAATGGAGTTTGTATTCCAGAAAACAGTTGGAGAAAGGTATTTATTTCCTGGATTATTTTTGGTTCTTTATACCCCTATTCTGGAATTTATTACTCCTAGTATTTATGTATACTACGTTTTTTTGTTTATTTGGGGGATAGGAAGCGTAGTTTTGGCTATAAGGGCGGCAGTAGGTTATATGAAATTCAGATGTTTAATTAACCAAGAGCCCCATCTGAATGGTAAGAAAATCTTAAAAATTCTAAAAAGCATAGAGGAGCTAAATGGGAAATTAACTAAATTTAAAATAATTAGGACGGGTATAGTGTCTGTTCCGATGTTCTTTGGTTTATTTACTCCGAGAATTATATTGCCAGAAGTGGAGTTGTCAGGTGAAGAATTATGCTACATATTAAGGCACGAAGTTACCCATTATTATAAGCATGACCTGTGGATTAAATTACTTGTTGAATTAATTAGTATTATATATTGGTGGAATCCATTGGTTTATATACTGAAACAAGAAATAGATAAAATTCTGGAGATAAGGGTAGATATGATTGTTACAAAAACATTTAATGAGGCAGAAAAAATCAATTATTTAGAATGCCTTTTAAAAATTGCCAAAGAAACTGCTCCTTCTCAAATAAGCGGTTTCTCTCTGGCTTTTGATAGCAGAACTGTTTCTGTCCTTTCACAACGTTTTCATATAATTTTAGATGGTAGGAGTCATAAAAAGTCCGGAATTAAAAATTCACTGTTATTTATATTTATGATTTTTATTTTAATCTTTAGTTTATTTGTGGTTATCGAACCATACTCAATTGCTCTTGAAGATCAGCAAAATACGTTGGAACTGACAGCTGAAACTGCATTTCTAGTAGTAAATCCTGACGAGGGATATGATATATATGTTAACGATACATATTTCGCTACTGCAACAGAAATTAGAGATTCTTATTCTAATTTGTCGATTTATAATAACTTAGAGGAGGCTTTATTCAATGAAAGTAAAAAGTAAGAGGATTATGTTATTATTAGCTGTTTTCACAATCAATACATTCATGTTAACCATTGATGCTTCAGCCCAGTCCAATCAAGAGAAAACGCTTCCAATTGCTATAAGTTCTCTCCAAAATAGTGTTCTAGATGTAGCTTATCCAAATGCTAATATTATTGGCTGGCGTTATAAATCGAAAGAAGGGAAATTGTATAGACGCCAATATAATTATTCCAGAAAAAAATGGATTGGCGAATGGGAACTATGCTAAAAATCTAATTTATTGGAGATTGAAATAATGACGGGAAATTTTCTACCAACAATTGAGATCTTAAGCCAGTATATGCTATAGGCACAATGCTGGCTTTTTTTGGGCTTTAACCTGTTGAGCATGGGTGAGTTTCTCTTTAAGAGGCTTGTTCTTCATTTAACAACATTAAAAAATTTTGAAATAGAATACTAGTTAATGGAGCAATAATATTTTTCTGCCTTGTGAAAATATACTGTAAATCTTAGTGAATTTTGAGAAATTTTACTAATTGCTAAATGAGCACGAATACAATATAATAAATAATGACATGTTATTTAAAATAAAAACTCTGCAAACGGAAATGGCGCTTTAGAAATTCTGCTGAGTTTTTTGATTTCGTGCGAAAATTTTATTAATTACCTGAAAAAGATCGGTATTATTAGTGAAGGGGGAAGAAACAATGAAGTTTTAAAAAATTTTTGGTATTATTATTTCAGTTTGTATGATTATTGGAGGTAGTTTAACCTCTATCGCTGCAGAACAAACAGGAGTTAACCCAAATGCAGTGGGAACAACTATTACCCATAATTGGAGTTTCAAGGTAGACCGTACGTATGAAGAAACATCCGGAAGCTGGATTCATATTTACACTGGTTCACCCGCTGCACGAAATGGGGAGTATGATTCAGTAGCCTTCTCAACCTCGTATTCTCATACATTTACCGGTACAATAGGCGGTGAATTAAAAGGAGCCATCCAAGCACAATTAGGATACTCTTTTGGAAAGTCTGTAGAGTTCGGTATAACCAAGAATAGTGGTTCTTTAAAAAAGGGTGAATACGTGAAAGCTTATTATCAGAAAAATTACGATGTCTCCAAAATCAAACAAACAGACTTGAAACGCACAACTGGATATGTGTTTTCAGGTGGTCAATATAGGCCCGTGGATAGATTTGATACAATTACATCTTATGTATATGCTAAAAAAGCAATTCAGCCCAAAATCAAACTTGAATATTGGGCAAATGGCAGACAGGTTAGATCTAACTCAAATGGACGTCCAGTACGCGTTGAATATTACGAGTTTATCAATGGACAATATCGGCAAGTAGCAGGGGAGTAAACATATGAAAAATACTAGCGGGGCATTGCTATTGGGGTTCAGCTTTCTGAGTATAGCAATTATACTTTCATTAGCAAAGGTTTCAATGTATTTAGACAAATTAAATGGTTTAGGCTATTACACCAGCATTTACAGGTACATTAACCCGATAGAAATTATTTGCGTAATTATTTCTATTATAATAGCTTGTATTTTATTATTTAAGAATAAGAAATAAAATCTGTTTTTAAAATCTTAGGCTATCGTTCCGACTGTTTACAAAAATTGTTGATGACTTAAGACAAAAATTTTATAACTACCGAACTTTTCAAGTTTTTAAGCCAGCATTCTATCTTAAGGATGCTGGCTGGTTTTATAATTGAAGAATGAATAAGTATATAAGTTTTTTGTTTATTTCAAACTCATCTTTTGGTATAATAACTTTTACGAATCTGCTGACCATGTGTTTACATTTGAGACTATTGATGAGTTAGAGGTTATATGATATCCCTTATTCGTTCATACTCCACCCATGCCACAAAGGTCCATTTCCTTTTCCAATGTTTAACCCGGCATTCAGTGCTCCAATGAGATAATTCTTAGCTGTTAGTATACTCTCCTCCATACTAATTCCCTTTGCCAGCCCGCAGGCGATAGCGGAAGACAGAGTGCATCCGGTCCCGTGGGTGTTTGGAGTGTCTATACGTATGCCCGGAAACCAGGTAAGGGAGCCGTTATGACATAAAACATCGTTTGCACCCTGCCGGCTATGGCCGCCTTTTACAAGAACAGAGGTATGAAACCTTTGGGAAAGCTCCAAAGCGGCTTCTTCCATGTCTTCTGCAGTATGGATTTCCTGCTTGTCTGCGGATAGGAGTGCTTCTGCCTCCGGAATGTTGGGAGTGATCAGGCAGGATAAGGGGAACAGCTTATCAGTAAGATACTTAACTGCATCCTCTTTCAAAAGCCTTCGGCCGCTGGTGGAAACCATGACAGGGTCCACTACCACAGGGACTTGTATGTATTTTAACAGTTTTTCTGCGATGATTTCAATGGAGGAAGGTGTTCCTGCCATGCCGATTTTAACGGCCTGGGGAGGGATATCGGTAAATACGGCATCAAGCTGGGCGGCCAGCATTTCCCGGCTGACAGCTTCCGTCAGATACACACCTGCGGTGTTCTGGGCGGTCAGGGCGGTGATGGCGCTGGAGCCGTAGAGTCCAAGGGCGGTGATGGTTTTTAAATCAGCCTGAATTCCGGCGCCGCCGCTGGAATCAGAACCTGCGATGGTTAAGACGGAAGGAAGAAAAAGGCTCATAACGTCACCACCTTCTGAACCCGCTCCTTTAAGGTGCGGACAGCTGCAGGAATATCTTTTTGCCCGAAGATGCCTGAGACGACTGCGATCCCGGCTATGCCTGTCCCTCTCAGAGATGAGACATTTTCATAAGTGATCCCCCCGATGGCCGTCACCGGAATGGGGACGGAGCGGCAGATATCACATAGCTGTTCCATGGTTATGGGAAGAGCTTCTTTCTTTGTCGTGCTTTGAAAGACAGCGCCGGAGCCAATGTAGTCAGCGCCGTCTTCCCAGGCTTTTTTTGCCTGTTCTATGGTTTTCGCAGTGACACCCAGAATGCGGTCCGGTCCGATGAGACGGCGGACCTTTGCGGGAGGTAAGTCATCCTGTCCTACGTGTACGCCATCCGCACCGCACTGCAGGGCGATCTCCACATCATCGTTAATGATGAGGGGGATGTTGTAATGGTTTGTAAGTTCACGGACCATGATCGCTTCCTCCAGGAAGGCTTTTTTATCCAGGTGCTTTTCACGGAGCTGTAAGAGGGTCACTCCGGAGGAGAGGGCTTCGCCGATCTGCTTTATTAAGTTTTTTTCTCCTGCGCACGCCTGGTCCGTTACCGCATAGAGGAGAAGCATGTCTTTATGGAATTTCAATGGTTACGCCTCCTTTTAAGATTGATTCATCGGAAAGACTGACTTCATCGAGAAAATAGCAGCGGAAGCTGCCTGTTCCTCCATGGATTTCCTCGGTTTTCTTCGCTGCCCGTTCCCCACATAAGCCGGAAACGGCCGTGGCCAGGGCGGCAGCCTCTAACAGGACATGCTGAGGAGCTATGGACCCGGCAGAGCCGGAGGCGGCGGCCACATAGGCGGCGATGATGCCGTCCAGCATACAGCCGCTGCCTGTAATATGGGACATTTCAGGACAGCCGTTTTTAATGAGCCAGGTTTCTTTCCAGGTGGAAACGATATCAGTGGTTCCGGTCATAACGGTTACGGCTCCGGTCATGGCGCTTAAGGCTTTGGCGGTCTCCATAAGGGAGGTAAGGGTATCTTCTGTAATCTGGTCCGAAGGGGAAGCGTCGACACCCCGGATCGGAGAGACAGCCCTGTCCTTCCCGGCCCCGTGCCCGGTTAAAGCGTTTAAAAGAATCCGGAGCTCTGAGACATTTCCCCGGATGACGGTTGCCTTTACCTTTTTTAGGATAGAGAGGGCTGTCCCGGTCCGGTAATGGGATGCACCGACTCCCACCGGGTCAAAGATGACAGGATGGTTTAAACGGTTGGCTTCTTTCCCGGCCCTCAGCATGGCTGCTTTTCCTGTTTCCTTTGGGGTCCCCATGTTCAGCAGAAGGCAGTTTGACAATGCGGTTATCTCCTCTGCCTCTTCCGGGTAATCGGCCATGATGGGGGAACCGCCGCATGCCAGAATGACATTGGCAACGTCTCCGGCCGTTACGTAATTGGTGATGCAGTGGATGAGAGGCCGTTTTTCCCTGACCAGTCCGGAAAGGGAGAAGTTAAATTCCCGGTTCATGACCGGTCCCGTCTTATTCATGGATCAGCCGGCCCAGATAGGAAATCAGGCCGAGACGCCGGAGGACTTCGATCAGGATGGCAGCCAGTATGGTTCCGCAGGCGGTGCTCATGAGAAATGGAACCACAAAGAAGAAGACAGCCACCTCTTTGCCCATGAGAAGGACAGCCACCGGATAGCAGAGCGTTCCGCCGATCAGTCCGGTACCGATGATTTCTCCGGCATAAGCAAGAAAGAACTTTCCGGTTTTCCGGAAAAGATAAGCGCCAAGGAACGCCCCCACCATGCTTCCCGGGAAAGCCAAAAGGCTTCCGGTTCCCATGAGGTTCCGGATCAGAGAGGTACTAAAGGCCATGGAAACACCCCAGACTGGACCTAAGAATACGCCTGCAAGAACGTTTACCAGATGCTGGATGGGAAAGCACCTGGAAGCTCCGATGGGGATGGAAAAGCCGGAGAGGGCTACCGTAAGGGCCACCAGCATCCCACTGATCACCAGTTTTTTCACGCGTACCTTTGAAGTTGTGCCAGAAACGCCCTGTACTGTTGATTGTATTTGGTTATTCATGAAAATTCCTCCTGTTTATATTATTCTAAATGAATATCATTCATCAAAAATACTAACAGTTTCACCTTCTAAAATCCGGTTCATGTTCTTCATGGCGCAGAAATTTCCGCACATGGAGCAGGTGTCCTCTTTTTCCGGTTTTGACATGGCACGGTAACGTCTGGCCTTTTCCGGGTCAATTGCAAGGTCGAACATGGCTTCCCAATCCAGCCGTTTTCTGGCTTCGCTCATCTTGTGGTCCCACTCCCTGGCCCCTCTTATGCCCTTGGCAATGTCAGCTGCGTGGGCTGCGATGCGGGCGGATATGATACCTTCCCTTACGTCATCGGCATCCGGCAGCTTCAAGTGCTCCGCCGGGGTCACGTAGCACAGGAAGGAGGCTCCTGCGGCTGCAGCGATCGCTCCGCCGATGGCTGAAGTGATGTGGTCGTATCCGGGGGCAATGTCAGTGACAAGAGGCCCCAGGACATAGAAAGGCGCGCCCTTGCAGATGGTCTGCTGGATTTTCATGTTTGCGGCTATCTGGTCCAAAGGCATGTGGCCGGGACCTTCTATGATGACCTGGACGTTCCTTTCCCAGGCCCGGCGGGTCAGTTCTCCGAGGGTAACCAGTTCCTCGATCTGGGAAATGTCCGTGGCATCTTCAATGCAGCCGGGACGGCAGGCATCCCCAAGGCTCAAGGTCACGTCATGCTCCTCACAGATTTCCAGAATACGGTCATAATGCTCATAGAACGGATTCTCCTCTCCGGTCATTTCCATCCATGCGAAGATGATTGAGCCTCCCCGGGAGACGATGTTGGTTAAACGTTTGGCTTCCTTGAATCTCCGGGCGGTCTGCTTGTTGATGCCAACGTGGATGGTCATGAAATCCACGCCGTCTTTTGCGTGCATTTCCACGATCCTTATCCATTCTTCAGAAGTAATTTCCCGAAGGGGCTTGTGATAATAAACAACGGCATCGTAAATGGGAACCGTCCCGATGATGGCAGGGCATTCCCCTGTAAGCATCCTTCTGAATTTTCCGGTGTCCCCGCAGGAGCTTAGATCCATGATGGATTCGGCCCCCATGGAAACGGCGTCATTTACTTTCTTAAGCTCCAGGTTTAAATCATTTGAGTCCCTGGAGGTGCCCAGATTGACGTTGATCTTGGTCTTTAACATGGAACCGATCCCGTTTGGCATGAGGCAGGTGTGGTGTTTGTTTGCAGGTATGGCGATTTTGCCTTCCGCTATCAGCTCCCGGATTCTTTCCGGTTCCCATTGCTCTTTTTCGGCTACCGCCATCATTTCTTTTGTCAGAATGCCTTTCCTTGCGGCATCCATCTGTGTGGTGTAATTCATTTATGATCCTCCTTTTGATTGTCCGGAGGGACTTACGAGCGCTTTCGCAAAGAAAAAGAGCCCATACCAACAGGTATGGGCTCAGAAAAAATCTTCGTCTCGTATGAATCCCTACGTTGGCATTACCCAAATCAGGTTATAAAGGTCGAAGTTTGATTACTTCCTCTCAGCCCGCTTACGAGCTCCCTCTTGTGGTCATTAGTGTAGCACCCGGCCGGAGGCTTGTCAAGAAGAATTTCCAGACTACCCTGTTATGGCGGCTTTCATTTCCCTCACATAGTCACAGATGGGCCCCACACAATCTTTTCCGTATTTGGCGGCTATTTTTACGATGGCGCTTCCGACGATGACGCCGTCGGCCTCCCGGCTCATTTCTTTGGCCTGCTCCGGAGTGGAGATGCCAAAGCCAATGGCGCAGGGGATGTTCCTTGTTTCTTTTACAAAGGATACCATTTCCCCGATATTGGTGGTTATTTCCTTTCTCACCCCGGTCACGCCCATGGAAGAAACGCAGTAGACAAAGCCTTCCGCTTCCGAGGCAATGGTCCGGATGCGTTCCCTGGAGGTGGGAGCGATGAGAGAGATTAAGTCGATTCCGTACTTTCTGCAGAAGGGCAGGAGCTCATTCTTTTCCTCAAAGGGCATATCCGGCACGATCAGGGCATCGATGCCGCATTCTGCCGCATTTTTCAGAAAGCGCTCGCTGCCGTATACAAAAATGGGATTTAAGTAAGTCATAAAGGCCAGGGGCACATCGGTTTCTTTGCGTATCCGCTTTACCGATTCAAAGATCTTATCGGCGGTGGTACCGGAAGAGAGGGCGCGCATATCGGCTTCCTGAATGACGGTTCCTTCCGCTACCGGGTCGGAAAACGGGATCCCAAGCTCGATCAAGTCCGCACCTGCCTTTGCCATGGCAGGAACCAGCTGTTCTGTAACAGTAAGGTCCGGATCTCCGGCGGTGATAAACGGGATAAAGGCTTTTCTCCCTGAAAAAACATCACTTATTCTACTCATAGATTTCAACCCCCTTATAACGGGCAATGGCTGCAACATCCTTGTCGCCCCGCCCGGATAAATTGATGACGATGATCTCATCCTTTCCCATGGAAGGCGCGGCCTTTCTGGCATAAGCCACCGCATGGGCGCTTTCAATGGCCGGAATGATCCCCTCCATACGGGATAAGTATTCAAATGCTTCTACGGCTTCCTGATCCGTTACCGGGACATAGTCTGCTCTTTTGGAGTCATAGAGTGCCGCGTGCTCCGGCCCGATACCGGGGTAATCAAGGCCTGCGGATATGGAATAGACCGGAGCGATCTGTCCATATTCATCCTGGCAGAAATAGGATTTCATGCCATGGAAGATCCCAATGGTTCCTGTGGAAATGGTGGCCGCGTTCTTATCCGTGTGGATGCCGTGCCCGGCTGCTTCACAGCCGACCAGCTTAACGGAAGTGTCGTCCAGAAAATCGTAAAACAGTCCCATGGCATTGCTGCCGCCGCCCACACAGGCAATGAGCATGTCAGGGAGCTTTCCTTCCTCCTCCATGAGCTGGGAGCGTACTTCTTTTCCAATGATGCTCTGGAAGTCCCGGACAATGGTGGGGAAAGGGTGAGGTCCCATGACAGAGCCCAGGCAATAGTGGGTATCCTCTACCCGGTTGGTCCATTCCCGGAGCGTTTCATTGACCGCATCCTTTAAGGTCTGGGTCCCGCTGGTGACAGGGTGGACCTTTGCGCCCAAAAGCTCCATGCGGAACACGTTTAAGGCCTGGCGCTCCGTATCTTCCCTGCCCATAAAGATCTCACATTCCATTCCCATAAGGGCTGCAGCCGTGGCGGTGGCAACTCCGTGCTGTCCGGCTCCTGTTTCGGCAATGACCCGGGTCTTGCCCATTTTCTTCGCCAGAAGGACCTGCCCAAGGGCGTTGTTGATCTTATGGGAGCCGGTGTGGTTTAAATCCTCCCGTTTTAAATAGATTTTCGCTCCGCCTAAGTCCTTTGTCATCTGCTCTGCATAATAGAGCAGAGAGGGCCTTCCGGTGTATGACCGGTGCAGTTCTTTAAGCTCCGCCAGAAACGCTTCGTCATGGCGGTATTTTTCATAAGCTTCTTCCAGTTCGATCACTGCGTTCATCAGCGTTTCGGGGATAAATTGTCCGCCGTGCTGTCCAAATCTTCCTTTTGACATTGATTTCCACTCCTTACTGTTTGTATGATCTCTTTTATTTTTTCCGGGTCCTTCCTGCCGTCCGTTTCTACGGAACTGCTTAAATCCAGGCAGAAGGCATCCGTTTTCATTGCTTCTATTATATTTGAGGCATCAAGGCCGCCGGCTAAGAACCAGGGTTTTCCCATGGACGGTATCATGGACCAGTCAAAGGTTTTTCCGCTTCCCCCGTAAAGTCCTCTGGTATAGGTATCAAAAAGCAGGAAGTCTGCGGGAAGTTCTTCCGCCTGTTTGATGTCTGCTGCCGACCGTATCCGTATGGCTTTTATGACGGGAAAGCACGGGCCCAGGCGGTTTTTCAGTTCCAGAATATAATCCCGGCCTTCCTCCCCGTGAAGCTGGATCAAGTCAATGGTTTTCTTTTCCGCCAGGGATATGATATCCTCGATGGGACTGTTTACAAAGACTCCTACAGCCGGGATTTCCGGCAGAAGCATTTCCCTTAACCTGCCTGCTAAAGATCCTGTGATCCGGCGTTTGCCGGGGGCGAATACGAAGCCTGCGTAATCCGGTTTCCATGTATTGACTGCCGCAATATCTTCCCTGCGGGTCAGTCCGCAGATTTTGATCCGCTTTCCCTGGAAGGTCATCGTGCCGCCCCCCTCAATCCATTTAAGATTTTCTTTTTATCCGGGGAACGCATCAGGCTTTCCCCGATTAAGACAGCGTTAACGCCTGCAGAAGCCAGGCGCCGGATGTCGGTTTCCGTTTTGATGCCGCTTTCCGCCACAAAGAGCACATGGTCAGGAACCATGCCCCTTAAACGTATGGAATTGTTAAAGTCCACTTCAAAGGTCTTTAAATTCCGGTTGTTCACGCCGATCATTCTGGCTCCGGCCAAAAGAGCGGAATGGATTTCCGTCTCATCATGGGCTTCCACCAGAGCGCTTAAGCCAAGGCTGTCGCAGAGCCGGATTCCTTCCCTTAAAGCTTCGGTATCCAGGAGCGCGCAGATGAGCAGTACCGCCGAGGCGCCGATGGCCTTTGCCTCATAAATCTGGTAGGGATCCACGGTGAAATCCTTTCTTAGAAGCGGGACGCCTGCCGTCCGGCTGATTTCTGTCAGGTAATCGTTGCTTCCAAGAAAATATTC
Organism: Clostridium sp. Marseille-P2415; assembly: GCF_900155545.1. Classification (GTDB taxonomy): domain Bacteria; phylum Bacillota; class Clostridia; order Lachnospirales; family Lachnospiraceae; genus Lacrimispora. Next base: position 2,725,924 of record NZ_LT732526.1, on the reverse strand, counting down.
CGGTTCCGTGAGAACGGAAATGGCATCCGCCCCTGCGGCCTCGTATTCCTCTGCAATCTCCACATAGGGGAAATCAGGGGCGATGAGCCCTTTTGAGGGAGAGGCCCGTTTCACTTCGCAGATGAAGGAGATGCCCGGGGAGGAGAGGGCATGCTCAAAGGAAAAGCTTCTGCCGTTTTGTCTGGTTTCCTCGTAAGCGGAAAATGCCAGCTTTTCCATTTCCTTAAAAGGGATTCTTTCTTTTGCTGCTTTTGCCCGCTTTCTGGAGGCAGCAGCCAGGGTATCCAGGATCATAGGGACACCTCATTGGTTGCCCTTACGAATTCTTCCAGTTTGTGGGCGGCTTTTCCCGAATCGATTAAGTCCGACGCTGTTTTGATGCAATCGGCGATGGTGCAGTCATCAATTCCTAAGTACAGGCTTAAGGCAGAGTTTAAGATGACGATATCCCGCTTTGGTCCGGAAAGCTTTCCGGTCAGGATATCCCTGGTGATCTGTGCGTTTTCCGAAGGAGCGCCGCCCACCAGCTCCGGAAGGCTGCACCGTTTCAGAAAGAACTGTTCCGGCGTGATCTCATAAGGAGTCAGCTCTCCGAAGCGGATCTCGCATACCTGGGTGGGACCCGTGACCGTTGCTTCATCCAGTCCGTCATCTCCGCAGACCACCAGTCCCCGTTTGACCCCAAGGTTGCTTAATACCTGTGCAAGGGGTTCCACCAGCTTTCGGTCATAGACACCCAGAAGCTGCATGGTGGCTCCCGCAGGATTGGAAAGAGGGCCGAGGATATTAAAGATGGTCCGTATGCCGAGCTCCTTTCGGACCGGTCCGGCATATTTCATGGAAGAATGGTAGGCCTGGGCAAAGAGGAAGCACATTCCGGTGTCCTTTAAAATCTTTCCGGACTGTCCGGCGGTCAGGTTTAAATTGACGCCCAGGTGCTCCAGGACATCGGCAGCCCCGCTTTTGCTGGATACGCTGCGGTTACCATGCTTTGCCACCGGAACGCCTCCTGCGGCCACCACAAATGCGCTAGTGGTGGAAATATTAAAGGTACCGGCCTCGTCGCCGCCGGTTCCGACGATATCGATCACCGGGAAATCCGGTTCCAGCTTAAGCGCTTTTTCCCGCATGACCGTGGCACAGGCAGTGATCTCATCTATGGTTTCGCCCTTCATCCGGAGCCCGGTTAAAAACGCGGCCATCTGGGCCGGCGTGGTTTCCCCGCTCATGATCTCGTTCATGACTTCCCTGGCTGCCTCAAAGCTTAAATCCTGCCCTCTGGTTACTTCGTGAATTGCCTGCTGAATCATTTCACTTACCTCCTTTTTGAATGGATAAAAAATTTTCCAGTATGAGTTTCCCGTCCGGCGTCAGGATGGATTCCGGATGGAACTGGAGGCCATAGACGGGATAATCCTTATGTCTGACAGCCATGATCTCTCCCATGTCGTCCGTTCCTATGACGGTAAGACAATCGGGAAGGGACTCCTGCCCGGCGATGAGAGAGTGGTATCTGGCTGCCGGGATCTGCCGGGACAGCCCTTTGAATATGGGATCGGAAGCATCGATGTTTATGAGGCTCTGTTTTCCGTGCATCAGCTTTCTGGCATGGGTGACCGTTCCGCCAAATGCCTCACAGATTCCCTGATGTCCCAGGCATACGCCCAGAATGGGAACTGTTCCGGAAAGCTCCCGGACCACCTCCTCGCACACGCCGGCGTCCTTTGGATAGCCGGGGCCGGGAGAGAGGATGATGTGGCTGGGAGATAAGTCCCGTATTTCCCTGACCGTCATTTCATCGTTCCGTATGACCCGGATATCCGGATCCAGGGCTCCGAACAGCTGCACCAGGTTATAGGAAAAGCTGTCATAGTTGTCAATTAAGAGAATCATCAGTCATTCACCTCCCCGGCCGTTTCAATGGCATGGATCACGGCCCTTGCCTTATTGGCCGATTCCTCGTATTCCCGTTCCGGCACGCTGTCCGCCACGATACCGCCTCCGGCCTGAACATATACCTTTCCCTGGCTCTTTACCGCCATGCGTATGGCGATGCAGGTATCCATGTTTCCGGTGAAATCAATGTAGCCAAGAGCTCCTCCGTAAATGCCTCTGGGCTCTGTTTCCAGCTCCTCGATGATCTCACAGGCCCGGATTTTGGGTGCCCCGGAAAGGGTGCCTGCCGGAAGGACTGCTTCTATGGCATGAAAAGCGTCCCGTTCCGGCGTGATGTCAGCCTCCACCTGGGAACAGATGTGCATGATGCGGGAGTAACGGTGGATCATTTTGTAGCCGGTCACTTCTACGGTGGAAAACCTTGCGATCTTTCCAAGATCATTTCTTCCCAAGTCCACCAGCATGTTGTGTTCTGCCAGCTCCTTTTCATCGGCAAGAAGCTCCTTTTCCAGCATTTGATCCTCCTCCTCACTGCTTCCCCGGGGCCTGGAGCCGGCCACCGGAAAGGTAGTGAGCCGCCCGTTCTTTAACCGGACCAGGGTTTCCGGCGAAGTGCTCATGATTTCCATGCCATCCATGTGGAGATAGACCATGTAGGGGGAGGGATTAGTCGTCCTTAAAACCCGGTAGGCATTTAACAGGCTGTCGCTGTAGCTGCTTGTGAACTGTCTGGAAAGAACTGCCTGGAATATGTCTCCGTCCACGATATACTCCTTTGCCCGCTCCACCATGCGGCAGAATTCTTCCTTCGTAACATTACAGCGGAAATCCGGCCGGCCGGTTACAGCGGATTTCTTTAAGGGAGTGTTTTCACCGATCATGCGGGCAATGCTTTCCAGTCTGGTGCAGGCGTCCCCGTAATTTTCCATGACCCGGTCGGTTTTCATGTTCACCACAATGCTTATTTTCTGTTTTAAGTGGTCATAGGCAATGACCGTGTCAAAAAGCATCAGATCAAAATCATTGCAGTTTCCTTTTTTGATGGATAGGACCGGTTCTGCATAACCGATCATGCTGTAGGCAAAATACCCTACAAATCCGCCTGTAAACGGAGGAAGGCCGGCCAGCCTGGGGGAACGGTAATCCTTTAAAATGTCCCGGAGCACGTCATAAGGCTTTTCTGTCTGAATCACCTGGTCAGCCCGGGCGGGAGCCTGTGTTCCGTAATGGTGTACTGTTACCGTTTTGTCCCTGCAGGTGACCTGCATCACCGGGTCGTAGCCCAGGAAGGAATAGCGGCCCCAGTTCTCGCCCCCCTCAATGCTTTCAAGCAGATAATAGCGGCTGCTTAAGGCTGCGATCTTGCGCAGCAGGGTAATGGGTGTGACAATGTCTGCATAGATTTCCCTGCAGACCGGGATGATGGGATAGGAAGCAGCAAGAGCTTCGATTTCCCTGCAGTCCGGTATGATGTTCATGATTTATAACGCTCCTTTCGTAATTGATTTCCTGTTTTCTGAATGAAAATAAAAAAAGCCTCCCGTCCCTCCTCCATATTGCTATGGATAAGAGGGACGGAAAGCTATTGGATTGCGTTTCCGTGGTACCACCCTGATTGGAGAAGATAGACTTCTCCCACTTTTAAGCACACCAGCATGTGCCTCCCCTTGGTAACGGATAGGAAACCCGTCAGCATCTACTTCCGGCCGTAAATCCGGTTTCAAGCCGCCCTCGCAGGTCCATTCAGACCAGACATCAACGCTTCCTCGCACCGGCCGGAAGCTCTCTGTGCATGATGAAAAGATCTTACTTACTCCTGCTCAACAGTTTATTGATATGTTTTGCTACAGTATATGAGATGACGGAGGAAATGTCAATAGTAAATTTTTTATCAGCAGATTTCTTCTGATTGACATTTGGAAAAATGGTGATAGAATGGTGCTAATTGAGTGCAGATTTAAATCGAAGCAGGAGGGCTGTAATATGGCGAAAATAGGGATCATCGGAATCGGAAATATGGGCTTTGCAATTTTAAAAGGACTGCTGAATGTTTATGAAAAAGAAGACATCATATTTACCGATGTGAATGAAAGCCGGTGTGCGCAGATAACAGAGGAAACGGGGGTAGCTCATGCGGGAAGCAATGCCGGATGCGCAGGCAGTGCAAAGTATATTGTCCTGGCCGTAAAACCCCAGTATTTTAATCCCGTACTGCTGAATATCCGGAATGTAGTAACGGAAAAGAATGTCATCATTTCCATTGCGCCCGGGATCACGACGGCACAGTTAAAGGAAAAGCTGGGAGATGAGAAACGTGTGGTGCGTGCCATGCCCAACACTCCGGCTTTGCTAGGGGAAGGCATGACAGGAGTCTGCTATGATGAGGAAGCCCTTACGGAGGAGGAGAAACATGCTGTGGCGGACATTTTCCGATCCCTGGGAAAGATGCGGATCGTGGAAGAACGTCTCATGAATGCAGTGGTTTGTGTCAGCGGAAGCTCTCCGGCCTATGTTTATATGTTCATTGAGGCTCTGGCCGACAGTGCGGTGAAATATGGCCTGCCCAGGGATGCAGCCTATGAGATGGCAGCCCAGACCGTTCTCGGCAGCGCAAAGATGGTCTTAGAGACCGGGGAGCATCCGGGAGTACTGAAGGATAAGGTATGCTCTCCCGGGGGAACCACCATTGCGGCAGTCTCAGCCCTGGAGGAGTTCGGGTTCCGCAATGCGGTGATAAAGGCAGCAGATGCCTGCTTTAAAAAATGTGAGAAACTATGATGCCATATAGGGAGGAAATATCATGGAGCAGATGCCTGTAAAGCGCCTGGACAGGGAATTAAAATACCAGGGAAACATTTTGAAGATATATGAGGATACGATTGAGGCCAATGGTCATCTGGCCCACTGGGATTTCATCCATCATAACGGGGCGGCGGCAGTGGTTCCGGTGACAAAGGAAGGGAAGCTTCTCATGGTGCGCCAGTACCGCAATGCACTGGACCGTTATACCCTGGAGATCCCGGCCGGAGCACTGGACTGTCCCGGGGAGCCCAAATTAGACTGCGCCCACAGGGAGCTGGAAGAAGAGACCGGCTATAAGACGGACAAGGAAAAGATGGAGTATTTGATCAGCGTCAATACCACTGTGGCATTCTGCGATGAGGCCATCGACATATTTGTTGCAAGAGAGCTTAATCCTTCCAGACAGAATCTGGATGAAGATGAATACATCGAGGTGGAGGAATGGACGGTAAGCGATCTGGAGCAGAAGATCTACCGGGGAGAGATCACCGACGGGAAGACCATTGCTGCGATCCTGGCTTATGCACGGAAATACGGTGTGAAGTAAGAAAACCTTATAAAACGGCTGTTTATGCAGAATAAATGTCCCCCTCAAGGCATAAAGTATGACAAGACCTGTAGGGGGATTTTTTTATGGCCGGATTTCTTAGTACGTTGAGATTTCGGTGGAGAAGAAGGCTTAAGCCAAGGGGAATGTACGTTCCGGCAGCCTTTGGCCTCCGGCTGGAGGACCGCTGTTTTCTTTGTTTTTTTGCCGGACTTTTAGCAGGAACGGTTATGGCAAACTTCTGGTATCCGTCATTCGCAGATGAAGCAGGATATTATCTGGGCCTTCTGGACCGGAATGTGAATTTGGGTCAAGGGGAGCGGGTTCAGCTTTTCGGACAGGTCTTAAGACAGAGGATGGTGGAAGTGTGGATCGCCTGGCTGATAGGCATGACCGCTTATTCAGTTTGGCTGTTCTATTTTCTGACGGCAGGGTTCGGTTTTTCCATGGGGTTCGTTCTTTCCGTCATTACGGTTCAAAAGGGGCTGATGGGGCTTCCCGTCTTCCTTGTGACCGTTATGCCTCAGGCCCTCTGCTACCTGCCGCTTTGGTGCATTCTTCTTCTTTGGGGAATGCAAAAGGAGAGACGGTTCCGGATTCCCGCCTTTTTGCTGCTCCTTTTTTTGACGGCTGCCGGGAGCGCCTGCGAAGCATGGATCAACCCGGTTTTACTAAAAATGTTTAACAGTTAAGAGCATCCCTGATTATGATTCTGCCGAAGCTGAATTGAAAAAGTAAATTCCAGTGCAAGACTAAATTCTACCACACCCTTAAAATTCCTTGAATTTATCCAATTTGTTAGGAAAACTCAATTCACTATTTGGCACATATGGAGTGATTTGTTCTGAAAAAACCTTATATTGTGTCAAGCGTTTTCTATAGGCATTCTTAGCCTATGCAGAAGTAAATTCCACATTAATGGAGCTTATTCTTTCTGTTTGTGGGATATGATACCGCAAGACCAGATATCACCGTCAAGGGGGCAAAGCCCCTAATGGCAAGCCCTTGACAGGTAATCTGCCTTTCGGTACAGGGTGTTCAAGACAGAAATGGGTAGCTATTCTTTCATATGAAAGATTAAATTCTACTTGTGTAAGACTAAATTCCAGTATGGGTTAAGAGAGTGGAATTTACTTTTTCAATTTAGGTGATTCTGCCGAAAGAAAAAGTATTGTTGATTTTATCTTTAAATCGTTTTAAAATAGTGTTTAGGCCAGCTCAAATGAGAGGGACAAAAGAAAAGGGGTTAAATGAAAGGAAAATTTATGAATAAGTTTAGTGACAAAAGAGCATTAAGCAACATTATAGTTGCTGTTATCCTGGTGATAGGTGTAATAACATCTTCCGTTATTTTAGTAAACGGTGTGGTTAAAGTCAAATCAACCACAACGAACATAACTGTAACAGGATCTGCAAAACAGCAGATCACTTCCGATTTGATTGTCTGGTCCGGCAGTTTCAATGCGCAGTCTCCGGATTTACAGTCCGCATACTCCAAACTCGAAGTCAGCAGGAATAAGGTTTCAGACTATCTTGTAAAACAGGGAATTGAAACAGATGATTTTGTATTTTCTTCTATTAATACAACGGTCAATTATGTTATGAATGAATATGGTGATTATACAAATGAAGTGGATGATTACGATTTAAGCCAGACGGTAACCATTAGTTCCGGTGATATCGAAAAAATCACAGAGATTTCCAGAAATGCTACTGAATTACTCAACGAAGATGTTGCATTTCAATCGGATTCCCCCCAATACTTCTATACCAAGCTAGCCGATTTGAAGGTTACCATGCTTGCTGAGGCAACAAAAGATGCTAAAAAACGTGCGGAGATGATAGCAGAAAATGCCGGTAATAAGCTTGGAGATTTAAAGTATGCTGACATGGGTGTTATGCAGATCACACCTCTTTATTCAAATGATATTGATGATTATGGTATTAATGATACTTCTTCTTTGGAAAAGGAGATCACCGCTGTTGTTCACTGCCAGTTTGAAATTAAAAAGTAAGTTAACATTGATTCATTGGGGAGGTAATATGCCTTCCCCAACTTTTTTTGTCCTGGAACCGAAAAAATAATTGATAAATAATTTTCTGAATTTAACAATATCTTGCGAGAAAAAAATATGTATTACCAATATCTTGTATATGTTATGTAAAGTAGCCTTAAAATGCCTTAAAAGTGGGAAAAATGTGTTTGATTTTATCGAAATAAGTCTATATAATGGTAGGAAGAAGCCTCATTTTAGGGCATTTTTTGAAACCGGAAGGTTAGGGGATATGGAAATGGTAGCAGAGATTAATCATTTTATAATTTATTTGAGAGAGATTAAAAAAACATCAAAGAACACGGAGGTATCATACCAGAGAGATTTGATGCAGCTGGCCTCCTTTTTAGGGCAGCAGGGGATCAGGGAAGTGGACAAGGTGACAAAGACCAGTCTTAATTCGTATATCCTGCATTTGGAGAAAGAGGGCAGGGCTACCACTACCATTTCACGGACTTTAGCCTCCATGAAGGCGTTTTTTCATTATGAATGCGGAGAAGGCAGGATCCAGAAGGATCCGTCAGAACTGTTAAAAGCACCGAAGGTGGAAAAAAAGGCGCCTACGATCCTGACTGTGGATGAGGTGAACTGCCTGTTAAGCCAGCCAGGCGGAGATACTCCAAAGGAGCTTCGGGACCGGGCCATGCTGGAGCTTCTTTATGCAACAGGAATCCGGGTGTCGGAACTCATTCATTTAAAAAAGGCCGATGCAAATTTGACGGTGGGCTACATCACCTGCCGCGATGAACACAAGGAACGGATGATCCCGTTTGGAAAAGTGGCCAGGCTTGCACTTTCGTCTTATATGGAGCGGGGACGTGAATACCTGTTGCGGGAGCAGGATTCAGAATGGCTTTTTACCAATTGCAACGGAAAGCCCATGAGCCGCCAGGGCTTTTGGAAGATCATTAAGTTTTATGGAGATAAAGCGGGAATCAAGGCGGATATCACACCCCATACCCTGCGTCATTCCTTTGCGGCACATCTGCTCCGCAATGGCGCGGACATCCATGCGGTTCAAGCCATGCTGGGGCATTCCGATATGGCTACGACGCAGATGTACATGAACTATACCCAGGGGGAATCCGTACGCCGTGCCTATACGGGCGCTCATCCAAGAGGATGACGGTTCCATTCGAGCATAAAATGCCTTTCGGGTCCATATCCGGAAGGCATTTGTTATAAAAAAAGGTATTTTTGATTAACAGTCTCCAATGGTGAAGAATACAATATTCATGTAATCCGCTTTTTCAGGAATGTCAAGCGGAATGCGGCTGCTTTTACCGCCTGCCTGATGCAGCCGCATTAAGTCTTCCTGGACGGTGCTGTTCTGCCTGATATCGGTGACCGTGCCATCCGGAGAAAGAAGATTGACAGGGCCCGTACAGCGGTTTACCACGTTTAAAAATTCATTCATATTAAAGATATTTAGCATGATCATATAGCTGCCTCCTATAATCCTTGTGAGTTCCATTTGATTACAAAGGTAATTATAGTGCAGGAAAGCATGTAAAGATATCTTATTTGCGCCCATTTCTATCAAAATCCTGCCATTTTAGCCGATACTCCCTGGGAGTGCACCCCATGGATTCACGGAATACCTTGCTGAAATAGCTGCTGCTTCCAAGGCCGCAGGTCTGCCCTATGGCTGCCAGGGATTCCTCCCCGCCCGTCAGCATGGCGCAGGCTTTCTGCAGGCGGCAGCTTTTTATGTATTCCGCCGGAGTCATATTAAGCTTTTGCCGGAAGGAACGGAAACATTCCCGTTCACTGATATAGGCGGCGGCAGCGATTTCGGCCATGGTAAGCTTTTCATCATAATGCTCCTGGATATAGCCCATCATCAGCTTGATTTTATGGTTGGATGGGATGGAGTTTTTTTTCTCACTCCATTGGGGACTGGTAAGGTGTAAAAGTCCGCACCAGAAGTCGGAAAGGAGAGAGCGCAGTTTTATTTCATAGTCTTCCGAGTCCGGGGTAAGGAGGAAGGAATCTTTAAGAAGCCTTAAAAGCGAATCCTGCTCCGGAGTCCGGGGATACAGCCCCGCGATCTCGATCTGGGATGAGATGAGCGGAGCCACATACTTTTGTTCCAGCAGGCTTCCGGGCAGGCCTCCGATGAAAGAGGGGGCAAAGAGATGGAGCTTCTGCACGGTGTTTTTCATGCCTTCCAGCGGTTTCGTCATATGCAGGACATTGGAGTTGATGAATCCGCCGGAGCCCACCGGAAAGACCGTTATTCCGCCCGGGGTGTGGTATTCCAAATCCCCTTTTTCCATATAGAAAATCTCCACTTCCTTATGCCAGTGCCACGGTGCCCTTCGTCCCGGGAATTTATCCAGTTCTATATAGGATGCGATATAAGGAAAGTCAGGGTCAAAGCCAGGAAGCAGCTCTTCCCTGGTTTCGTTTTTATAATTTACGCTGTGGATGGTTTTCATGGATCACCTCCTTATAACTCCGGTTTATCCTATTATAGTCCGGATCGTAACGCTTAACAAGCTTCGTGTATGGAAAAACAATATTTGCCTGCATGGAATCTTTGCGTTATAATAGGTGAGGCGGCAATTTGGGGCTGCGTTATAAAATGAAAATTACGAGGTATGGAAGATGAAAAAATTAGAAGATTATGTCACAAGCATTCCGGATTTTCCGGAGGCGGGAATTATTTTCCGGGATGTGACTACCATTCTGGAGGATCCGGATGGGCTTTCTCTGGCCGTAGATGGCGTACGCCGGATGCTAAAGGATGTGGAGTATGATTCCGTGGTCGGTCCGGAGTCAAGAGGCTTCATCTTTGGTGTTCCGGTGGCCTATGCAGAGCATAAGGGCTTTATTCCGGTCCGGAAAAAAGGAAAGCTCCCGAGAGAAGTCCTGTCAGCGGATTACGAATTGGAATACGGCACTGCCACCGTAGAAATACACAGGGATTCCATCAAACCAGGCCAGAAGGTTGTTATCATAGATGATCTGATCGCTACGGGCGGCACCATAGAAGCGATCATTAAGCTGATCGAAGAGCTGGGCGGTGAAGTGGTGAAGATCTGCTTTATCATGGAGCTGGCAGGCTTAAAAGGCAGGGAAAAGCTTGCCGGTTACGATGTGGAAGCCATGATTACCTACGAGGGAAATTAAAACGGATAGAAACGGAGAATCTGATATCGGTATTTGTCAGGTTCTCTTTTTTTATGTGGATAAAGGGCCGGAAATCGATATATTTTTGTCATAATTTATTTTTTTCCATACATTTATCCTGTCTATTGATTTTCCCGTTTTGAATATGTTATGATGTGGAAAACACAAAAGTTATTGTATACAATGTGCAACATTACCGATCAATCAGAGACAAAAAGAGAGGAAGATGAATTATGGCTGTTCATGTAATCGACGAAGCAAACAGATGCTTAAATTGCAAGAAGCCCATGTGCAGGCAGGGCTGCCCGATCCGGACTCCCATCCCCCAGATGATTGAGGCCTTTAAGGAAGGAAACTTAAACAAAGCAGGAGAAATGGTATTTGAAAACAATCCCATGTCTCTGGTCTGTTCCCTGGTCTGCAATCATGAAAAGCAGTGCGAAGGCCATTGCATTCTGGGAAGAAAGGGACAGCCTGTCCATATCAGCAGCATTGAAAATTATATCTCGGATACGATTTTTGATAAAATGAAAATAGAATGCAAGCCGAAAAACGGGAATAAGGTGGCGGTGATCGGAGCAGGCCCTGCAGGCATTACCATTGCCATTCTTCTGACCAAGGAAGGCTACGGTGTAACGATTTTTGATGCCAGGGATAAGGTAGGCGGCGTTCTGCAGTACGGGATTCCGGATTTCCGCCTTCCCAAAACCATACTTGAACGTTACAAAAAGAAGCTTCTGGAAATCGGGGTGAAAATCCGCCCCAATACAGCCATTGGGACAGCCCTTGAGATCAAGGATCTGATTCGGGACGGTTATCAGAGCATATTCATAGGAACCGGTGTCTGGAGGCCGAAAACGCTGGGCGTGAAAGGAGAATCCCTCGGCAATGTCCATTATGCCATTGATTACCTGGCAAATCCCGATGCTTATAATTTGGGAGAGACGGTCGCAGTCATCGGCATGGGAAATTCCGCCATGGATGTGGCCAGAACGGTCATCCGCCACGGGGCCAGGAGAGTGACCCTTTATGCAAGAGGGTTATCCAGCAATGCCAGTGACCACGAAACAGCCTATGCTAAATTTGACGGCGCTGACTTCCGGTTCGGCAAACAGATTGTGGAAATTACGGATGACGGCCCTGTGTTTGTGAATATCCGCTATGATGAAGAAGGGAATCCGGCTGGAGAAGAGACGGAGCGGGAACAGGTTTTTGCTGATTCCACCATCATATCCATCAGCCAGGGACCAAAGAGCAAGCTGGTGAATACGACCGAAGGATTAATGGCCAGCCAGAACGGCCTTTTGCTGACGGATGAAAAGGGACAGACTACCATTCCGGGCATTTACGCCTCCGGAGATGTGGTCCTGGGTGCCAGAACCGTGGTGGAAGCCGTTGCATATTCAAAGAAAGTGGCAGAGGCCATGGACGAATACATGAAATCAAAGGAAGAGCAATAATTTAACCTTATTAAGGAAGTTCTCTGCTTCTTAAAGCGGAGATATGGACTTGCAAAAAAAGCAGGCGGATCTTTTGCTCCGCCTGCCCTTTTTGGTTCCTGACAGACAAGTATTAAAACGTATAGTCCTCAATTTCTACCTTATCCACCTCCCGGAACGGTGCCAGCGTGGATATCATCCTTACCCTGGTTTTATAGGGATTAAAGCAATAGTGAACCTCAGAAGGTTCAATATGGATGAAATCCCCCTGTTTTAAATGGTGTACGACTCCCTCTACTACGATATTGATCTCTCCCTCCAGTACGAAGAAATCTTCCTCCATTACATTATGATAGTGGGCGGTGAAATCCTGACCGGGCTGGAACTGTACGACAGCAAAATTCATGCGGGGGCCTTTCATTAAATATTTCGGGCCGCTGTCTCCAAAACGGTATTCTTTTTCTGATTCATTGATTATAAACATGATTTTTTCTCCTTTTCCCCATTCTTTTTCTGATTATAAGCCGGGGGCGCTCCACATATTCCTTGTGATTTTCCGGTCACAGAGTACCAGCTGGGCCCGGTAGAATTCGCGCCAGTTCCGGTAGATCTCATGATAGGTCCTGTGATTTTCCATGTTCGGCATAAACTGCCGCTCTATGGTGACCAGTTCTTTTGCAGTCTCTGCTATATCCTGATATATGCCGATCCCATACCCGGCAAGAATGGCGGCACCCAGTGCGGTAGCTTCCTTCACCTTCGGAACTTTTACAGGAAGCCCTAAGACATCAGACAGGATCTGAGCCCAGAGGGGGCTGTTGGCGGCGCCGCCGGCAAAGGTGATTTCTTTTGGAAGATGGCCGGTGGCTTCCCGGACCAGCTCCAGATGTCCCTTTGTGATCAGTGCCGTATTCTCTAAAATCGCCCGGTAGAAGGTATAATGGTTGTACTTTTGAGGATCAAGGCCAAAGTTAGAAAAGGTCGGTGCGGCATGCTTCCAGTTTATGAAATTCATCACATCGGAAAAGGCGCACATCATACCATAACAGCCTGCCGGTATTTTTTCTGCTTCCTCATTCATCAGATCATAGGCGCCTTTTCCTGCTTCACTTGCCAGCTTTTTTTCTGCCTGGCAGAAGCTGTCCCGGTACCAGCGCATTACCAGACCCGGCTGAAAGGCCAGGGCCTCATACTGCCAGATGCCCGGGATGGCATGACAGTTTACGCGGACGCGGCAGCCTGGGTCCGTGTCCGGTTTGTCTGTATTATATTCGTATTGCCAGAAGCTGCCTCCGAATACGGCGGCTTCTCCTGCACGGACCACGCCCACGCCAATGCAGCCTAACTGGGCATCCCCTCCGCCTATGACAACCGGAATTCCTCCCGGCAGACCGGTTTTATCCGTACAGCCTGAAATGGTTTTTCCGATTATGGTTCCGCATTCTTTTACAACCGGAAAGATATCCGTTCTGAGTCCGCACCGTTTGGCAATATCCGGATTCCAGCAGCGGGTCCTTAAACCGAATAACCCTGTCGTAGACCCGTTGCTCGGTTCTGAGGCCAGGAGGCCGGTCAGTTTATAACACAGCCAGTCGTTGAACATCCCGATGTATGCAATCCGTTCATAAATATCCGGTATTTTATTCTTTACCCAGAGAAGCCTGGGAATCGCATCCAGGGCATAAGACTGCCCCGATTCCTGATAGAGGAGGCGTTCAAGCTCCGGATCTCTCCGGATCAGCTGTTCTACTTCGTCATCGCTCCGGGCATCCACATTGGCACAGGCCCAGATTTCTTTTCCGTCCCTGTCGTAAAGAACGATCCCTTCCCTCATGCAGGTGGTGGAGATTGCGGCTATCTCATGAGGGCTGGCGGCGCCTGTGCATAAGACCCTCCGGATACAGGAGGAGGCAAGCTCCCAGTTATGTACCCAGTCAAAATCCATGCTTCCCGGATAACGGGGGTCTTCCCTGTGCTCCCATTCCTCCTGAATACAGGAAATCTGATTGCCCTTCCGGTCAAACAGTACGGCACGGATACTGCCTGTGCCCGCATCAATGGCTAAGAGATAATTTGATGACATGTAGATTCCTCCATTCTATTTCATTTTAATGAACCGGGATCTTCTTCAATCAGATTTAATGCAGTCTGTTCATCTGTGATCAGTGCATTCAGATAGCCGCCCTTTAAAGAAGCGCGTATGGCTTTTAATTTACTGTTTCCTGCGGCCACTCCAATAACATTGGGCAGGGTGCGGAGGGTCGAAAGGGGCGTACTTAAAAGCCGTTCCTCGATATCCGTATGAATGGGATTTCCATCCTTGTCGATGAAATGGCTCAGGATATCGCCTACGGCTCCCTGCATGGACAGATAGAGAAAGTCATTTTTGGTGAAGATTCCGTTCTTTATTATGGTTGCCTCCTCATTGATCCCGCCTATGCTTACGACGGTCATGGAAGCCAGGTTTACCATGCGGGAGATTTCCTGCATGGGAGGCTCATTCTGCATGGCACCGCAGAGCTCTTTGGTTGAAACGATGAGCGGTGCGGGATACAGAAACAGCTTTGCGTTAAATATGCTGGAAAATGCATTCGGAAGATAATAACTGACTCCTCCCGTTAAAGATACGGCAGAAAGCGGGGCTTCCGTCACGGTGGCCAGATGATTTAAGACGCGGCTTAAGGTATCTCCGTATCCGATGTTGATGTAGGTATTTTCCGTGATCCGGTCATTGATGTACATGGCGGCAGCCTTGGCAACGGTATCGTTGGTACAGGATGCAGTCGGAGCGGTCGGGACCACAAATGCATCTTTTAAATTCCATCTGCGGATCAATTCCTGTTCGACCTTCAGGTGATGGCTCCGTTCCTGCGAAATCTGAAACTGGATCACGCCGTTCTGTCTGGCCTTTTCTAAGAGCTTGATTACCTTCATGCGGGATATTCCCAGTTTCTCGGAAATTTTTTGCTGGGTCATATTTTCTATATAATAATACCATGCTGTTTTGACAATAAGGGAATCTTCATAATTCATTTTTCTAGTCTCCTGTTTCTAGTTTGGTTTAACAAATGTTAATAGTATAATAAAATGTTTAAATTCGACTTTAGTATAACAAGCTGCAATCAATATGTCAATAGTACCGATAGAAAAAACAAAAAATGGAAAAATCAGGAAAAAATGAAAATAAATTACCGAAATAATTGAAATAGAGTTATGAGCATTCGTATAAAATTACCATATATTTCAAACAAAACTATTGACAACATGTATGGAATCATGTATCATGATGGCAGAAACAAAAGTAAAGACACCGAACAAATATATCAAAATGATGGGTGGGGAGAAATATGAAACAGCCAGAAGCAGCCCGTTCCGGTAAAGCACTGTTTTCTGTCAGCGGTATTTTCAAATCGTTTGGCCCGAACGCTGTTTTAAAAGGAATTGATTTAAGCTTGGGAGAGGGAGAAGTGCTTGCGCTGATCGGCGGAAACGGAGCAGGAAAAAGCACCTTGATGAAGATCATTATGGGGATATACCAGCCGGATGATGGAAGCGTGGCGGTTGCCGGGGAAAAGCTTTCGGTCTTTAAACCATCCGTTTCCCTTGCAAAAGGGATTTATATGGTTCCCCAGGAACCTATGCTGTTTCCGAACATGACCGTTGAGGAGAATATCCTGATTGGTTTTCGTGAAAATACCGGAGTTCTCCGAAAACGGCTGCTGCAGACCATGGATGAGATCGGCTGGCATCTGGACCCTGGCCGGAAGGCCATGAGCCTCTCCATAGCAGAACAGCAGCTGGTAGAGATTCTCAGGGGATTGTTAAGGCAGGCAAGGATTCTGATTTTAGACGAACCGACCAGTGCCCTGACCTTTGATGAAGTCGAAAGCCTTTTTAAAATCGTGGAGGACTTAAAGAGAAAAGGGATCGGGATCATCTACATAACCCACCGGCTGGCCGAGGTATTCCAGATCGCCACGCAGGTGGCCATTATGAGAGACGGCGTGATCACGCTCGAGGGAAGGGTTTCGGAATTTACCCGGGAGATGCTGGTTAAGGGGCTGCTGCCTCCCAATATGGATGAGCTGGAGGAAGCGGGAAAGAAGGATTCTTCTGATCTGGATTATACCGGATTGGAGCCGGTATTTGAATTAAAAGGCTACTCCGGTTACGGATTTAAGGATATCAATCTTAAGATTTATCCGGGAGAGATCCTGGGGGTGGCCGGCGTTGTGGGAGCCGGACGTACCGAACTGGCAGTGACTGTTTTCGGAAAAGATAAGGTCCTTGGGGGAAAGGCTTTCTTAGATGGAAGAGATGTAACCGGGCTTTCTACCAGAGAGGTTTTAAAGGCGGGCATCAATTATGTACCCGAGGACCGCCGCGTGAATGGCATGTTCGGGATCAGCGATGTGGCGGCAAATATCACTTCCGCCTTAATTCCCGGAAAATCCCTTGGGCGGGTGTTCTTAAACAGGAGGACGGAGTGGGAGATCACCCGGAAATATGTGGATGATTTCCGCATTAAGATCACGGGACAGGACCAGATGGCAGGAAGCCTTTCCGGAGGAAATCAGCAGAAAATCGTAATCGGGCGGTCCCTGGCTACGAATCCCAGGCTGGTCATTCTGGACGAGCCGACACGCGGCATCGATGCAGCGGCCCGCGGCGATGTATATGCAATTATCCATGAGCTGAAAAAACAGGGAGTAGCGGTCATGCTGATTTCTTCTGATATGGAAGAGATCGTGGAGCTTTCAGACAGGGCGGTCATCGTCTTTCAGGGGCGGCTAAAAGGAGAGCTTGGCAAGGAGGAGATCAGCCAGGCAAGCCTTATGGCAGCATCCTTTGGCGTGACGGAAGGAAAGCAGGTGAAAGCATGAAGAAGATTTGGAAAGCCCGTGAGTTCAGCAGTTTTCTGTTCCTGGCCGGACTGATTTTTATGGTGGGCCTTGTGAACCGGAGCTTCTGGCAGCCGGCAGCCATACTGAACTGTTTTAATGACAGCGTCGTATTTACCCTTCTGGCAGCGGGGATCGCATTTGTTATCCTTACCGGAGAAATTGATGTTTCCATTGGCGCGGTGCTCGGTTTATCAGCAGCCGTGGGAGCCGCTCTTTTAAGGGATGGTCATGGTGTTGTGACGGCCTTTCTCGCGGCCATTGCGATCGGCATACTGACCGGCCTGGTCAATGGAATCGGTGTGGCTTTATTCAACATTCCTTCCCTGATCTTCACGCTGGGCGTCAATGGCGTTGTACGGGGCATGATCTATGTATACACAAAGGGAGCCTGGGTCGAGAATCTCCCGGCCGGTTTTACCAGGATGTCCAACCGCACTCTGGCCGGAAATCTGACTGTTTTTTATGCATTGGCGGTTATTGTGGTTATCCTCGGGCACCTCATTCTGACGCGGACCAAAAAGGGAAAATATTTTATTGCGGTCGGGGATAATGCGGCGGGTGCCACGCTGGTCGGCATTCCGGCGGATAAGACGAAGATCATGGCGTATGTTCTGTGCGGGGTGTTTGCTTCCGCCGCAGGCATGATCTATGCGTCCCGCATTGGTTTTATCACGCCTACGGCAGGAAACGGGTATGAGATGAAAGCAATTGCGGCGTGCGTTCTGGGAGGCTTAAGCTTAAACGGCGGGATCGGAAGCCTGGCCGGCGCTTCCATCGGCGCGGTTATCATGTCTTCCATCAGCAGAATCCTAGTATTTCTGGGTTTCTCTTCCGATTATGACAATACCATCACAGGTGTCATGCTGCTGACCATTGTGGTAATCAATACGGTGGCACAGAACCGGGCGGCCGCGAAGAACCGCCATCAGATCCTGTCCGCCAGAACCGCGGAAAAAGGAGGAGAGAAGAGATGAAGGCTTCCTTTCGGGCAAGGCTTGCAAAGATTTGGAAAAAATGGGAATTTGTTCTCTTTTTAATTATTATCCTGGAAGTTGTTGTATTTGCATCAAAAAACAGCAAGTTCCTTCTGCCAAGAGTGCTGTTTGGCAGTATGAATGACATCATCTCCATTTGTATCATTTCGCTGTTCGTCACGTTCGTCATGATCACGGGAGGGATCGATATCCAGGCAGGTTCCATTGTGGGACTTTCCTCCATCATACTGGGAGTTGCCTGGCAGGATGGGGGAGTGAATATCTGGGCGGCCTCCCTGCTTGCCATGACCGCTGCCGGACTGTGCGGGGCCCTTTCCGGCTTTTTTATCGCATACTGCGGCGTGCAGCCTATGGTGGTTACGCTGGGCGGAAGCTTTCTGTATACCGGGATCGCGCTGCTGGTGTCGAATCTGTCTGCAACGGAGAGCTACAAAGGGATCAGCGGTTTTCCGGATGGTTTCTTGAAGCTTTCCAAATTAAAGCTGTTCGGAGTCATTCCGAGCCAGGTCATCATCTTTCTCATCCTGGCGGTATCTGCTTATTTTCTCTTACATAAGACCAGATATGGCAGGCAGGTATTTCTGGTCGGGGTGAACCGGAATGCGGCGGAATATTCGGGCATTCATGCAAGGCTCATTATCATGAGCACCTATATTCTTTCCGGAATCAGCGCGTCGGTGGCCGGAATTATCCTGACCTCGTACCTTGGTACGGCAAAAAGCGATATCGGGTCAACGCTGACGCTTCCCATCATCACTGCGGTGGTACTTGGCGGTACCTTAAGTACGGGAGGAAAAGGAAGCGTACCCGGGACTGCGCTGGCTGCGGTAGCCATCGGTACTTTAAGATTTGGTCTTCCGCTGTGTTTTAAGGTGAGCCAGCAGTATCTGGACATTCCGGCAGGGCTTCTCCTGCTGGTTGTAGTGACCGGGCGCGCCTTATTAAAAAATCCGGGAATAAAAGCCCGCCTGCCGAAAAAAGAACGGGATTGATCGGTAAAACGGGGTGAAAGCCTCATGATATAGAACTTATTTATGAAAAGGAGGATTTTTTATGAGAAAGGCAATGGCACTTGTATTGGCGGGAATGATGGCAGCAGCTTCACTGTCCGGCTGCGGCGGTTCTGCCGGAGCGACTGAGGCAGCCGCAACAACTGCGGCAGAGACGAAAGCGGAGTCGAAAGCAGGGGACACAAAAGCAGAAGAGAGTAAGACGGAACCAAAGACTTCCGATATCAGCGGGAAAACGGTGGCATTTATCCCCAAGCTGACAGGCAATGCATTTTTCGAATCCGCGAACGCAGGAGCACAGAAATATGGCAAGTCCTGGGGAATCACCGTGGATTATCAGGGAAGTCCCAACGCAGCGGTGGCGGATCAGGTTCAGGTCATCAACAATGCGGTGGCAAGCGGCGTGGAGGCTCTCTGCGTTTCTTCCGTAGATGCAACAGGGCTGGACTCAGCGTTAAAAGAGGCGGCTGATGCAGGTGTAACGGTGGTTACATGGGATTCCGATGTTTCGGATACCGCGCGTACGCTCATGGTTTCCCAGGGGACTCCTGAGATATTAGGCAAGATGCTGGTAGACATGGGTGCTGATTCCTTAACAAAGCGGGGAAAGGATACAAAAGCAGATGCAATCAAATACTGCTGGCATTACTCCCAGGCGACCGTAGCGGATCAGAACTCCTGGCAGGTCGCAGGAGAAGCTTATATTAAGGAGAACTTCCCCAATTGGGTGAATGCAGCTCCGGATAATTACTATTCCGAGCAGGATGCGGAAAAAGCAGTTACCATCGGCGTCTCCATCCTGGAAGCCCACTCGGATATTGATTTAATCATCTGCAATGACTCTACGGCCCTTCCGGGTCAGTGCAAGGCAGCCCAGAACAAAGGGCTTACAAAGGAAGATGTGACCATTACCGGTTTTGCCTCCCCCATGTCCATTAAGGATTACTGCGATGCAGGCGTGATCGAACAGTGGGGCCTTTGGGACTGCCAGGTCCAGGGCGCCATCGGCTGTTATCTTGCCGCCTATCTGTCCGCGGGGAATCAGGTAAAGGTGGGTGACAAGATCGACATTCCGGAAATCGGCACCGTGGAAGTGATGCCCAATGACTGCCTGGTTGAAGGAGCCCCTACCGGTGAGGTCAACAATGGAGTCGTTCTTCTTCCGGAACGTACGGTATTCAACAAGGACAATATGAATAACTATGATTTCTGATCCGGTTGAACGGACAGATGCAGTGATAGGATAGGAGAGAAGGAATATGGCAGATCTTGAAGGAACAAAGGTAGCACATGATTATTATACGGATGTACCCTTTGCTAACAATAAGCCTTTTTATGTGAAAGGGGCCAACAATCTGGATTGGGGAATGAAAAAGCATTTATCGAATATCTTTGATGAAACCAGCGGAAATACGGTCATGTTTGCATTTGACCACGGATATTTCATGGGCTCTGCGGCCGGCTTAGAGCGCCTGGATTTAGTGGTGCCCAGGCTTCTTCCCAACATCGATGTTTTAATGGGAACGAGAGGAGCTATCCGAAGCTGTGTGCCGGCAGCAGGAAGGAAAGGCATTGCGCTGCGCGCCACTTCCGGTTCTTCCATGCTTGATGAGGACTTGTCCCATGAAGTCCTTGCCGTTGACATTGAGGATGTGATCCGTATGAATGCGGATTGTATGGCGGTCCAGACCTTTATCGGAGCAGAGGGACAGCTCTCAAGCCTTGACAATCTTTCAAAAGCGGTGAACTTAGGGACCCGCTACAGCATACCCACCATGGGAGTTGTGGCAGTCGGAAAGCAGATGGAACGCACCGACAGGTTCTTTAAACTGGCTACCCGCATTGTGGCGGAGTTAGGTGCCAATATCATAAAAACCTACTATTGTGAAAACTTCGAAGAAGTGGTATCCGCCTGTCCGGTTCCCATTGTGGTAGCAGGCGGAAAGAAACTTCCTGAAAAGGAAGCCTTAGAGCTTGCGTATCAGTCCATCAGCCGGGGGGCGAGAGGTGTTGACATGGGAAGAAATATCTTCCAGAGTGAAAATCCTGTGGAGATGAGCGCGGCTGTCCGAAAGATCGTACACGAAGGCTTTTCCGGTGAGGAGGCTTATGAGTTCTATCAGGATCTGATTCATATATAAAAACAGGGCTGCCTGGAATTTCCCGGGCAGCCTTTTATGCGACAGGCAGTCGCACCAGTCCTGTCTTGTATCAGGATTATTATGTGAATTGGGAACAGCGGCCACGATGCGTTACAAAAATGAACTGGGAGTTTTGAAAGCAATATTTCTCTGGAGTGAAAGTCCCCACTCGTGAGTACTGGTGCAAATCGAGAAGTCGACTATTAAAAAGAAGATTGATAAATTTATGGATTTTTATATTTAGGAATTGAAATATAAAAAATAAGAATTAGATTTTCTAGGTATTATTATAAACATTTAGTAAGGTGAGTAAATTTTGGCACTTAACGTGTATAATTTTGGCACTTGGGTTGAATTTAGTGTAAGTTTATGTTACATAAAAGCTAATACAAGTCAGTCATACATGAAACAAAAGAAAGAGGTGATTCTCTTGAATAATTACATTTAATTATCTTACAATAGCTTTAGAAACTAAAATATACGTTGTAGCAAAAAAAGGAGGGTACTATTATGAGATACATAATAAAAAAATTAGCATCAGTTTTGTTAACATTATTAATTGTCTCTACTTCTGTGGTAAATGTTTTTGCACAAACGAATTCAAATGGCAATGTAAGAACAAATATAAAATTTGAAAAAGGTAGCATTGAGGAATTGTTTGAAACAAATGATACTGCAAGAATTAATGCAATAGAAAGTTCGAAGAAATTAGTATATACTTATATGGAAGATGGAGAAATGTACAGAGTATATGATGAGGTTAACAATAATCTGACGTATTCAAATTCCGCTATCTTCAGATTAGATGCGAATGGAAAAGAAATCCCGGTTCGTACAGAAACAGTAAATGTAAAGGATAATATTGTTACAACTACAATAAACCAAAATGGGAATAAAACAGTTGATGTTCTTGATTTAAATGAAGATAAGGATATTGATGCAAATTCTTCAGAGCAGTTAATTAGAGTAAATGGAACTTGGGATGGATATCCGGTAAGTAACACATATGAGGAATGGGGAACTTTTAATTATTCCAAAAGTATTACAGGGACAACTGTAGCATCAGTAACTATTATAATTAATGCAATTGTTAAATATGCAAACATAAATCCTTATGCTAGTATAGCTGTAACATCTATATCGGGAATTGTAAATTATATAGTACAAAAAAACGTTAAACGAGCGTATTATAAAGAGGAAATTGCCTACCGCTATACACAAATTCCAAATGCATATGTGCAACAAAAGGCAGTAGAGCGCACTCGTCGTACTTTCTACACGGATAGTAATTATGCGACATCTATGGGGTCTGCAACGACATATGTGTACTCAAAATATTATAAGGGTTAGGTGAGAACAATAATAGATAAAATAATTAGTATTTTGGGTTATATTTTTATTATAGGGGGGATGATACTCGGAGAAAAATTTTCAACTAATGCTACATGGGGAAATGTAATTAAATCAGAGTTTTGGAGAATAATTTTTATTCTGATTGTAGGTATTATTGTAGAAATCATAATAAAAAATTATAAAAAGTATAAGTGAAAAAATGTATTACCTTATTTTTAAACATTCCCATAATTCCCACTCATAATATGATAATATGGTATCAGTGAAAAGTATATCAACATGCGCTTAGCTTCGGCTGGGCGCATTTTTCGTGGGTGAAATTATGGAGAAGATAACTGTAAGACCAAAATAAAAAAGAATCTATCTGAAAGGACAACTTCCATAAGGCTGTCAGCGAGTTCATGTGTACAAAATGCAAGAACAGTTAAATGTTGAGACAGATTAGGAAAAAGCCTTTGAATTGCTAAAGAATCAATCCGTATGCCTTAATAGGGCACGTGCAGTTTGATAAGGGGGCAACCTGGAAACTGGCTGCCCTACTTTATTCTATCGGAAAGAAAAGAATATCAAAGCATAAAGAAATAATTGTTGCTTCTCCTATAATATGATAGAATGTTTCCATTGAAAGGAGGAGGAATCATTATGAAACGACCGGAAACAGACCTCCATCTGCATTTGGACGGCTCCTTATCCATGGATGTGGTAAAGCTGCTTGCAGAGCAGATCGGATATGATTTTAAAGGGCAGGATGAAAAGGAAAGTGTCTCCGCAGGGGAGAATTGTGAAAGCCTGGCGGATTACTTAAAGTGTTTTGAGCTGCCGGGACAGCTGCTCCAGACAGAAGAAGCCCTGGAACTGGCTGCCATGGATTTAACGGAACGGCTGGCTTTACAGGGACTTATCTATAGTGAGATCCGCTTTGCTCCCCAGCTCCATATAAGAAAAGGCCTGACAGGGGAAAAGGCGGTGGAAGCGGTAATAAGGGGAATGAAGAAGGGACTCGGACAGTCCCGTATGAAAGCGGGAATCCTGCTCTGTGCCATGGTCAATGGATCGGACCGTGAAAATGAAGAGACCTTTGAATTAGCCGGCTCTTACCTGGGGAAAGGGGTAGTGGGGGCGGACATTGCAGGGCCGGAAGGACTGGTTCCCATGGCACATTTCGAACCTCTTTTTAAAGAAGCCTATCGAAGGGATATTCCCTTTACCGTACATGCAGGAGAGTGCGGAGATTATGAAAATATCGGAAAAGCGGTTTCTTATGGAGCAAAAAGGATCGGGCATGGCTGTGCGGCAATCCGGTCAGAGGCGTGTATGGACCTTTTAAAAAGGGAAAAGATTACATTAGAGATGTGCGTGATCAGCAACCTCCAGACAAAAGCGGTCCCCTCCATAGAAGCGCACCCTTTAAAGGCTTTTTATGACAGGGGAATCCGGGTTACCTATAACACGGATAACATGACTGTTTCAGACACCACTCTGGAAAAGGAAGCAGAACTGATCAAAAAATACATGGGCTTTACGGAAGCAGATTTAGCGCAGATGAACCGGTATGCTTTGGAGGCGGCCTTTCTTGAAGACGCAGAGAAAGAAAAAATAATTGCATTTTTCGACAAAAATAATTATAATGTATGATAACTACGTTTAAAAATTGGTGAATACCAGGAATGTTACAAATAAAGGTGACGGCATATGGCAGATAATCCAAGGATGGAAAAGAATAATACGGCAGCTTACGGAAAGGAAAGTCCGGAGAAGCAGAAGGTGGATGCAGACCTGGAGGCTCCGGCAGATTTTACCAGTCCGCAGGTGCTTTATGAAGAGCTGGTTGCCAGCATCAGGAGATATCATCCTTCCGATGATATTACCATGATCGAAAAGGCATATCACATTGCGGATGAAGCACATAAGGACCAAAAGCGCAAATCGGGTGAACCTTATATCATTCACCCTCTTTGTGTTGCCATTATTCTGGCTGATTTAGAGATGGATAAAGAGACCATTGCCGCCGGGATCCTGCATGATGTGGTAGAGGATACCATCATGTCCTTAGATGAACTGAAGGCGGAATTCGGGGAAGAGGTGGCGCTCCTGGTGGATGGCGTCACCAAGCTGACCCAGATATCCTGGTCCATGGATAAGATGGAGATCCAGGCTGAGAATTTAAGGAAAATGTTCTTAGCCATGGCAAAGGATATCCGTGTGATCATCATTAAGCTGGCGGACCGCCTGCATAACATGCGGACGCTTCAGTACATGAAATCGGAAAAACAGAAGGAAAAAGCTAAGGAGACCATGGAGATCTATGCTCCCATTGCCCATCGTCTCGGTATTTCCAAGATCAAGATCGAACTGGATGATTTATCCTTAAAATACTTACAGCCGGAAATTTATTATGAACTGGCAGAAAAAATATCATTAAAAAAGGATGCAAGAGAATACTTTGTAAAGAGCATCGTAGATGAGGTGCAGGACCATTTAAAGACAGCCGGGATCGAAGCCAGGGTGGATGGCCGTGTGAAACATTTCTTTAGCATCTATAAGAAGATGGTGAACCAGAACAAGACCCTGGACCAGATTTATGACTTGTTTGCCGTGCGGATCATCGTGGACAATGTGAAGGACTGCTACGCAGCCCTTGGCGTGATCCATGAGATGTATAAGCCCATTCCCGGACGTTTCAAGGACTATATCGCCATGCCCAAGCCCAACATGTACCAGTCCCTTCATACGACCCTGATCGGCAACAACGGACAGCCGTTTGAGATCCAGATCCGAACCTATGAGATGCACCGTACCGCTGAATACGGAATTGCCGCCCACTGGAAATATAAAGAAAGCGGCAGCGGACAGGTTGCGGCGGGCAAAGAGGAAGAGAAGTTAAGCTGGCTGCGCCAGATCCTGGAATGGCAGAAGGACATGTCCGATAACAAGGAATTCCTAAACATGGTAAAGGGCGATCTGGACTTATTCTCTGACAGCGTTTACTGTTTTACCCCCTCCGGCGATGTAAAGAACCTTCCAAGAGGTTCTACGCCCATTGATTTTGCATACTCCATCCACAGCGCAGTCGGCAATAAGATGGTAGGGGCCAGGGTCAACGGAAAACTGGTGAACATTGAATACGTGATCGAAAACGGAGATCAGGTAGAAGTCATTACTTCCCAAAACAGCAAAGGCCCCAGCCGGGACTGGCTGAATATGGTGAAAAGCCCCCAGGCAAAGAACAAGATCAACCAGTGGTTTAAAACGGAGCTGAAAGAGGATAACATCCTCCGCGGCAAGGAAATGGTGGATCGTTACTGCAAAACCAAGGGAATCAATTATCCTGAGATAAACAAGCCGGAATACCAGGAAAAGGTCATGAAGCGTTATGCGTTCCGTGACTGGGACTCTGTTCTTGCATCCATCGGGCATGGCGGTTTAAAAGAGGGCCAGGTCATCAACAAGATGGTGGATGAGCGGAATAAAAAGCTTAAGAAAGATGTTACTGACAATACCATCTTAAATGATATTGAAGATATGAGCAACAAGCTGCCTTTGAAGAAGCGTTCGGGCAGTGGAATCGTGGTAAAGGGGATCCATGATCTTGCAGTCCGTTTTTCCAAGTGCTGCAGTCCGGTGCCGGGAGATGAGATCGTGGGCTTCGTGACCCGGGGACGGGGCATTTCCATCCACAGGACGGATTGTGTCAATGTACTTAACCTGCCGGAGGATGAACGGAACCGTCTGATTGACGCGGAATGGCAGGATTCGGAGGGAGACGACACCAAGGAGCGGTATTCTACTGAAATCAAAATATTTGCCAATAACCGGATCGGCATGTTTGTCGATATTTCCAAGGTGTTTACGGAGAGACAGATAAACATCACCTCCATGAACTCCAGAACCAATAAGCAGGGCAAAGCAACGATTACCATGACCTTTGACATCCACGGCGTGGAAGAGCTGGGTAAGCTTGTTGATAAGCTGAGACAAATCGAAGGAGTGCTGGACATTGAGAGGACTGCGGGATAACGCAGTTTTCTCTTTTTCCGTACGAAATCCGGAAAGGTGATGGGATCATTATGGTATATCATGTAAAATATAATCCTCAGACAGTGAAAAGCATAACACTTATGAATATTCCTGTTCCAAATACGGAAGAACAGTTTCCCTTTTTGCAGATTGATACAGACAGCTATATCGTGGGAGCAGAAGTACAATCGGGATTGAATTTTAACTATTCAGAAGGCGTTCATTGCATTCAGATCGGCAAATATTGCGCATTTGCAGATAACATCACATTTTTGGTGAATTTAAATCATGATTACAAATCCGTGCTTCTGGGGAGTCCGGGCTTTTTAACCCTTCATTCAGCAAGCAGAACCAGGAGAAAAGGTTCTGTACTCATTCAGAATGATGTCTGGATCGGGCATGGAGCGACCATTATGGGAGGCATTACCATACATAACGGTGCCATCATAGGCGCGGAGAGCGTCGTAACAAAGGATGTCCCTGCCTATACCATGGCAGCGGGAAATCCGGCAAGGATCATCGGTTACCGGTTTGATGAGGAACAGAGAAGGGCAATGAATGCCATTGGCTGGTGGAATTGGCCTTTGGATAGCCTGGCGCAGCGCCAGGAGGATTTTATCCGGCCTGTGGAGGATTTTATTGAAAAATACGGCAGGGAAGCAGAGGAAAAATGGAACCAGGTCATTCCTGCCATGGAAAAGGGAGAAAAGAAAACCATTCTTTTTATTGCGGATTTTGAAGAGCCGTTTTCTCTTTGGAAAAAAATCTTAAAGGAATACTATGCCATGAACCGGCCGCAGACAAGACTTGTGCTGTATATCTGTCCGCCGGATGCAGCAAAGGGCTGTTCGAAAGTGCTTCTGGAGTTTTTAAAGGATTTTGAAGGGCAGGAGGCGGAAATGATCCTGAAAGAGGGGAAACAGGACGATGATTTACGGAGCCTGTTTGCGGCAGCAGATTATTTTGTTACGACGAGAAATAAAAATAATATACTGTGGACAGAATATGCGGACCATTATGATGTGAAACTATTATATGGCACCGATATTCCTGTGTTTTCCTTTCGATAAGGAAATGTGTTACAGTAAGACAATGACAGGTAGGAGATGGAAAGATGAGCAATTTCAGAATCAAGACTTATCCGGTAGGACAGATAGGAACCAACTGCTATGTGATATACCGGGAAGGGCAGAAAAAGGCGGTAATCGTGGACCCGGGCGCTGACGGCGCATATATCCTGAATATGTGTCGGGAGCTTTCGGTGATCCCGGAGGCAGTTTTACTGACACACGGACATTTTGACCACATTCTGGCCGTGAAGGATATAATAAGAGCATTCCCGGAGGGAAAGGTTTATGCGGGCGAGCATGAAAGAGAGACCCTGACGGATCCGGCTGTTAATTTATCTTCCGGCTTTGGCGGGCCCTGTGCGGTCCATGCGGATGAATATGTAAAAGACGGGGATATCCTGTCACTTGCAGGAATTTCCTTTCAGGTGCTGTTTACCCCCGGCCATACCTCCGGTTCTGTCTGCTACCTGATCAAAGAGGAAGGCGTTTTGATAAGCGGGGACACTCTATTTTTGGAGTCCATGGGGAGGACGGACTTACCCACGGGAGACCAGTTAAAGATCGTGAAATCCATAACAGAGCGGCTTTTTGTATTGCCTGGAGATACCCTTGTTTATCCGGGTCATGGGGACATGACCACCATCGGCCATGAGAAAACATACAATCCGGTTGCATTTTACAAAGGATAGGAAAGAGCGTATGATAGGAATAATATTAGAGGATCAATCCTTTGAACAGGATATCCGGGAACTTTTGATGGCGTTTTATCCGGGAGAAAGCTTTGCCCACGAGGAAGCGGCCGGGACAGAATATCACCTTCTTGTCCGCGGCAGGACCGGGGAAGGCTCCTTTGAATTGACGGTTCAGGATTTGAAGAATGGGATTACAAAGTCTTCTGTGACGGAAGCAGATTTTTCCGACCGCTTTGAGACCAAGAACCGGATCAAGCGGATGCTTTATGGCATGCTTAGCCGGCTTACCGGTACAGAGCTTCCCTGGGGAACCTTAACCGGAATCCGGCCGACCAAAATTGCCATGACAAGGCTTTCGGAAGGGGATACGGCTGAAGAAGTCCGCAGCTATATGAAGGATACTTATTTAACCGGCGATGGAAAAATCGATCTGAGTCTGGAAATCGCCAGACGGGAAATGGATCTGCTTTCTTCCATTGACTATGAGCATGGCTACAGTTTGTATGTAGGCATTCCGTTCTGTCCAACCACCTGCCTGTACTGTTCCTTCCCTTCCTTTCCCATCGGGCAGTGGGAGAAACGCATGGAACAGTATCTGAAAGCGTTATTCCGGGAAATGGACTATGTGGCCGGAAAAATGAAAGGCAGGACCCTGGATACCGTTTACATCGGAGGCGGTACGCCTACATCCCTTTCCGCCCCTCATCTGGACAGGCTCATATGCAGGCTGAAAGCGACCTTTGATTTTACAGCCATTCAGGAATTTACTGTAGAAGCAGGACGTCCGGACAGCATCACGGAGGAGAAGCTTCAGGTCTTAAAGCGTTATGGGGTCACCCGTATTTCCATTAATCCCCAGACCATGAAGCAGGAGACCCTGGACCTGATCGGCCGCCATCATACCGTGGATATGGTAAAGGACCGGTTTTACATGGCAAGAGCTCTGGACTTTGATAATATCAACATGGACTTGATCATCGGGCTGCCGGAAGAGGGCATGGAAGATGTGACCCGTACCATGGAAGAGATACGGGCGCTCCGCCCGGATGGCATTACCGTTCATTCCCTTGCCATCAAGCGGGCGGCACGTCTTAACATGTTCAAAGAAAAGTATGGGGATTTAAAGATCACCAACACCCAGGAAATGATCGATCTGACCGCAGACTGCGCCCGGAATATGGGGCAGGAGCCGTATTACCTTTACCGCCAGAAGAACATGGCGGGCAATTTTGAAAATGTCGGTTATTCCCTTCCGGGCAAAGCCTGCATCTATAATATTTTGATCATGGAAGAAAAACAAACCATTGTGGCCTGCGGGGCCGGGACCACCACCAAGGTGGTATTCCCGTCGGAAAACCGTCTGGAGCGGGTGGAAAATGTCAAAGATGTGGAGCAATATATCACAAGAATTGACGAAATGCTGGAAAGAAAAGAAAAAATGCTTGCAAAATTAGAAATGTAATTTACAATAAAGGCATGGTTTATTTAATGAAGGCAAGCAGAGCGCGGCCTGAATTTAGAAAATCAGCCGTTCGATAAACCGAAGTTGTATCGAACTTGCTTGGCATGATTTACTTAATGAAGGTAAGCAGAGCGCAGCCTGAATTTAGAAAATCAGCCGTTCGATAAACCAAAGGTGTATCGAACTTCCTCATAAAATAAAAATAACGGAGTGAACGAAATGGCATTAAAAAAGAAACCGGTTACCGGTATGAAGGATATACTTCCCGCTGAAATGCAGGTGCGAGAATATGTAATGAACCAGATCCGTGAAACGTACGGCGGCTTTGGCTTCCATTCCATTGAGACTCCCTGTGTGGAGCACATCGAGAACCTGACAAGCAAGCAGGGCGGAGACAATGAAAAGCTGATTTTCAAGATCATGAAGCGAGGGGAAAAGTTCAGTCTGGAGACAGCGCAGGCGGAAAGCGATCTGGTTGACAGCGGTCTCCGGTATGATCTGACCGTTCCCTTATCCAGATACTATTCCAATAATGCAGCGGCTCTTCCGGCGCCGTTCAAGTCTCTTCAGATGGGAAGCGTGTGGAGGGCAGACCGTCCGCAAAAGGGACGTTTCAGGCAGTTTGTCCAGTGTGACATCGATATACTGGGAGATCCCACCCGGCTTGCTGAGATCGAGCTTATATTAGCCACCACTACCCTTCTGGGGAAAATTGGTTTCAAGGGATATTCTGTCAGGATCAATGACAGGAATATTTTAAAGGGGATGGCTGCTTACTGCGGTTTCCCGGAGGAAGCTTATGACCAGGTGTTCATCATTCTGGATAAGATGGACAAGATCGGCAAGGATGGCGTGGCAAAGGAGCTGGAAGAAGCCGGATATGAGCCGGAGAATATAAAGAAGTATCTGGACCTCTTTGAGACGGTGACGCCGGATGCTTCCGGCGTGCGCAGTCTGGGGAATACGTTAACGGATGTCATGGACCCGTCACTGGCAGAAAATCTGGCGGCCATCATTGACAGCGTAAGCGGGATATCCACCAGCCAGTTTCACATCGTATTCGATCCGACTCTGGTGAGAGGCATGTCCTATTACACCGGAACGATTTTTGAGATTCAGGTGGACGGTTTCCCGGGCTCCGTAGGCGGCGGCGGCCGTTACGATAAGATGATCGGCAAGTTTACCGGCATGGATACACCGGCCTGCGGCTTTTCCATTGGCTTTGAACGCATTATCACCATCCTGATGGATGAGGGGTTCGCGGTTCCGGGGAAAGAAGAAAAGACGGCGTTCCTGATTGAAAAAGGCGTGAGCGATGCGGTGATGAACGGGGCCATAAAAGAGGCCATGGAAGAACGCGCAAAGGGGGTCACCGTTCTGGTTTCCCAGATGAATAAAAATAAAAAATTCCAGAAAGAGAGTCTCCAGAAGGAAGGCTATACACAGTTTAAGGAATTTTATAAAGAAGCACTGAAGTAAGGATATTAGGAGGAACGCCCAAGGGCATACCTGTATGCCCAAAGAGCATGGGCGGGAAAGAGGAACGCCCAGAGGGCATACCTGTATGCCCAAATAGCATGGGCGGGAAAGAGGAAATTATGGCAGAGTCAATGTTGGGATTAAAAAGATCCCATAGATGTACAGAAGTTACAACAGCAGGCGCAGGCAGCGAGGTCACCGTTATGGGCTGGGTGCAGAAAAGCAGAAACAAAGGCGGAATCATCTTTGTTGATTTAAGAGACCGTTCCGGAATCCTGCAGATCATTTTTGAGGAAAGCGACTGCGGAGCAGAGAGCTTTGCAAAGGCCGAAAAATTAAGAAGCGAATTTGTGGTCGCAGTGACCGGGGTGGTGGAAGCCAGAGCAGGCGGCGTCAATGAGAACCTGGCCACCGGTGCCATCGAGGTGCGGGCAAGGGGCTTAAGGATCCTTTCCGAATCAGAGACTCCGCCATTCCCGATTGAAGAGAACTTAAAGACCAAGGAAGAACTGAGATTAAAATACCGTTACCTGGATTTAAGAAGGCCGGATATCCAGAAGAACATCATGGTGAGAAGCCGGGTTGCTACGTTAACAAGAGCATTTCTGGCAGAAGAGGGATTTTTGGAGATCGAAACCCCGACCCTCATTAAGAGTACGCCGGAAGGCGCCCGTGATTACCTGGTGCCGAGCCGCGTTCACCCGGGTTCCTTTTATGCCCTTCCCCAGTCTCCCCAGCTTTTTAAGCAGCTTCTTATGTGCTCCGGCTATGACCGCTATTTCCAGCTTGCCAGATGCTACCGCGACGAGGACTTGCGTGCCGACAGACAGCCGGAATTCACTCAGATCGACATGGAGCTGTCCTTTGTAGATGTAGAGGACGTTCTGGAAGTCAATGAAAGACTGTTAAAGAAGTTATTTAAGGAAATCTGCAATTATGATATAGAGCTTCCTCTTTTAAGAATGACCTGGAGAGAGGCCATGGACCGTTTCGGCTCCGATAAGCCGGATATGCGTTTCGGCATGGAACTGAAAAATGTTTCCGATGTGGTAAAGGGTACGGAATTCGCCGTATTCCAAGGCGCGCTTTCAAACGGCGGTTCTGTCCGTGGCATCAATGCTGAGGGGCAGGGAGCCATGCCGCGCAAGAAAATCGATGCGCTTGTGGAATATGCCAAAGGCTTCGGCGCCAAGGGGCTGGCATATCTGGCCATTAACGAGGACGGGACCTATAAGTGTTCCTTTGCAAAATTCATGACCGAAGAGGAGCTTCACGCTTTGGCGGAAGCGATGGGCGGAAAGCCGGGAGATCTTCTTCTGTTTGCGGCAGATCGGGACAAAGTTGTATTTGATGTATTGGGAAACTTAAGATTGGAGCTGGCAAGACAGCTTGACCTTCTGAAAAAGGATGACTTTAAGTTCTTATGGGTGACGGAGTTCCCATTGTTAGAGTATTCCGAGGAACAGGGCCGTTTTACCGCCATGCACCACCCATTTACCATGCCCATGGATGAAGACTGGCCGCTCATTGACAGCGATCCGGGCGCAGTCCGGGCGAAAGCCTATGATATCGTATTAAACGGCACCGAGCTTGGCGGAGGTTCCGTGCGTATCCATCAGAGTGATATCCAGTCTAAGATGTTTGAAGTTCTTGGCTTTACCAGGGAACAGGCGCAGGAACAGTTCGGCTTCCTGCTGGATGCATTCAAATATGGCGTTCCGCCTCATGCAGGACTTGCTTACGGCCTCGACCGTGTGGTTATGCTGATGGTCGGCGCAGACAGCATCCGCGATGTCATCGCATTCCCAAAGGTAAAGGATGCCTCCTGTCTCATGTCAGAGGCTCCTGCTCCGGTGGATTCGAAGCAGCTTGAGGATCTTGGAATTGAAATCAGTGAAGAAAATTAAATATTCATAAATGACGGGTGTCCCTCTGCCGGGAGTGTTGGCTTGCGGCGGAGGGATACCCTTTTTGCAGTTAAAATCTGCTTTATGCATATAGGTAAGGCTTTTAAAGATTTGGAATATGAGCGGCTGCCAAAAAACTAGTGAGAAAGCTGTTGATATTATATGTATCTTATGCTACAATACAGTTAGTAAAGAGGAACAACCGCCCACAAGGGGTTGACCTGTTAAAGAGATAGCAAAGCCACCCAGTAACCGGCAAGTTGAAAGGGTGGTTTTGCTATGTAATGCTACTTACAAAACGTAAAAACGAATGTAAGTAATGCCAAAAGGAAAAGACCAAAGGTCATTAAATCCTTAAAATCAAAATTCTTTTGATTCTTCATAGGCATCACCCCCATTCTTAATAGAATGAGGTCAACGCACCCTGCAACACGATTGTTCCATAGTAAGATTCTACCACATTTCATTACTTCTGACAATTCATTTTGGCATGTTCCCGTATACTGCAAAATTCCCATTGTTTTATAGTTTCCATATCGTGCACAATCTTATGCCTTCCCGTTTGCCTGCTTAATATTTCAAATGAATAGAGCTGGAAAAACGTCTGTATATTGTAATATATGGAAAGAAGAAATAAAAAATCAGATAATTCCAGATTTTAAAAATATTATAATTCGTTTTTACATTTGTCTGCTATAATAAAGAAAAATGCAAGATGCAAAAGGAGGATTCAAGCGATGAAAGGAAGCAAGAAAAGAAGGTTTCTGTCACTTTGGCTGGCCCTGCTCATGGTCCTTTCCCTGACGACAGGCATATCCATTTCCGCTCTGGCGGCAGACCGGGATATTGTGGTTCTCTACACCAACGATGTCCACTGCGGGATCGATGACAACATCGGATATGCAGGACTGTCTCTTTATAAAAAAGAGATGCAGGCCCAGACCCCCTATGTGACACTGGTTGACGCAGGGGATGCCATTCAGGGTGCGCCGATCGGAACTCTTTCGGACGGCGGATATTTGATCGACATCATGAATCAGGCCGGTTATGACTTCGCGGTGCCTGGCAACCATGAGTATGACTATGGAATGCCCCGTTTTATGGAGCTGGCAGGAAAGCTGAGCTGCGGCTACTATTCCAGCAACTTTATGGATCTGCGGACAGGTCAGACCGTGTTTGCCCCGTATAAGATGTTTACATACGGCGATACCAGGGTCGCATTCGTGGGCGCTACCACGCCGGAAAGCTTTACCAAATCCACACCGGCATATTTTCAGGACGGAAACGGCAGCTACATCTATGGCTTCTGTGAAGACGAAAGCGGGCAGAAACTTTACGCTCAGATACAGGCTGCGGCAGACAGCGCGCGGGCGGAAGGAGCCGATTACGTCATTTTGGTCGGTCACCTGGGGGAGAACGGGACAACAGACCGGTGGACCTCCGATAACGTGATTAAGAATACCGCCGGAATTGATGCATGCATTGACGGCCATTCCCATGAGGAATATGGCAAGTACGTGAAGAATAAGGACGGCCGGGATGTGCTTCTTGCCCAGACCGGAACAAAGTTAAAAAACATTGGAAAGCTGACCATCCGTACCGATGGGACCATTGCCAATGAGCTGGTTTCCCAGGTTCCGGCAGGAGCCGGAACAGGCGCTTATACGGTTAAGAATGGGGATTCCTTAAGCAGGATCGCCAAGCGGGAATTGGGCTCCTATAACCGCTGGAAAGAAATCTATGATGCAAACAGGGATAAGATCAGGAACCCGGATGTCCTCGCGGTCGGTACCCAGCTTATGATTCCTGGAAAGAGCGCGGTTACAGCCGACGGAAAGGCCATTGACTATGACACAGACCGGTTTATAAAGACAATCCAGGCACAGTATAATGAGACATTAAAGACTGTGATCGGCCATACGGATGTGGAACTGACCGTCAACGATCCGGTAACGGGTAACCGCGCCGTCCGAAGCGGAGAGACAAACCTGGGTGACTTATGTGCGGACGCATACCGTTATGTGCTGGGAGCGGACATCGGCCTTTCCAACGGCGGCGGTGTAAGAGCCGGCATCAAGGCCGGTAACATTACCTACAATGATACCCTTACCGTATTCCCGTTTGGCAATATGGGCTGCGTAGTGGAAGCTACCGGACAGCAGATCAAGGATGCTCTGGAAATGGCTTCCAGAAATTATCCGAAAGAAAACGGCGGCTTCCTTCAGGTATCCGGTCTTACCTATACCATCAATGCTTCCGCAGCTTCCAACGTGCAGGTTGATGAAAAAGGCAATTTTGTAAAAGTCGGCGGCGCATACCGTGTTTCCGATATCATGGTAGGCGGTGCACCGCTTGATGTTAATAAGACTTATACCGTGGCCTCCCATAATTACATGCTGAAATCTGCCGGAGACGGTATGACCATGTTTAAAGGAAGCAATGTGATCCGTGACGATGTGATGACCGATGTGGACCTGCTTTCAGCCTACATCCGCAGCAATCTAGGCGGCAATGTGGGCGCGGATTACAAAAATCCGGCAGGTCAGGGCAGGATCACTATAAAATAAAGAAATCTGTGAAAAAGCAGCCTGTTCCCGGTAAATGCCGGGGCAGGCTGCTTTTGGTTGTATCTTTTATGAGAAAATGATAAAATGGAATGCAGAAATGTTTTAGGATAAAGGAATAGGAGATTGATTTTATGCTGTTAAAGAACCCGCAGCCCCGTTTTGAGGAAATTTACCGGATTTATGAGGAATCCTTCCCGGATGTGGAGCGCCGTACCAAAGACGGCCAGAGAGAGGTTTTTGATAATCCCCGCTATCGCGTCCGCGTCATGGAGGAGAATGGAGAGATTCTGGCTTTTCTGGGATATTGGGATCTGCCGGGCTGCGTTTTTCTGGAGCATCTTGCTGCAACGGAACGCTGCAGAGGGAAAGGATACGGAAAGCTGTTGGCAGAGGAGGCCGTGGGAGAAACAGGTAAGCCTGTATTTCTGGAAATAGAGCCCATAACAGAAGAAAACCCCATGACCGGACGAAGGGCGGGATTTTACGAAAGGCTGGGATTTTATCTCAATACCTTTTTCTACGAGCAGATGCCCTTAAAACCGTCGGACGGTCCGATTCCGCTGTGGATCATGAGCCATGGGAAGTCTGTGACGGAAGAGGAATTTAAGCCGTATAAGAAAGAGATTTATAATATCGTATACGGCGTGGACGTTTTTGAATAAAAAGGATTTGCCGTAACTGTCATGTACGAAAGATATATAGAGATAACGTGACCAGCCCTGCCTGTTCTTCACGGGACAAGCCGTAAATTGCATATATTGAATCTAGCAGAATAAAATGG
This sequence comes from Clostridium sp. Marseille-P2415, assembly GCF_900155545.1. Lineage (GTDB taxonomy): Bacteria > Bacillota > Clostridia > Lachnospirales > Lachnospiraceae > Lacrimispora. The sequence continues at coordinate 2,689,673 of NZ_LT732526.1, read as the reverse complement.
GGTGAATGAAGATGCAATTTTTAAAAGGAGTCGGGAGAAATGAATCAATATAAAATTTGCGTATATGCAATCAGCAAAAATGAAGAGCAGTTTGTGGACCGCTGGATGGATGCCGTATCCGAAGCAGATGCAGTTATTGTAGCGGACACCGGGTCAACCGATCATACGGTGGAGAAGCTTCGGAAAAGAGGCGCAGTCGTCTATGAAGAGACCATATCTCCGTGGCGGTTTGATACAGCCCGCAATATAGCATTGAGCCATGTTCCGGAAGATGCGGACATCTGTGTCTCTAATGACTTGGACGAAGTCTTTGAACCGGGCTGGAGGCAGAAGCTGGAATCCGCATGGAAACCGGAACACACCAGGGCAAGGTATTTATTTACATTTTCCTGCAATCCGGATGGAACGCCGAAGAAACAGTTTCCTATGGAAAAGATCCACCGCAGGCACGGGTACCGCTGGGTTCATCCGGTTCATGAAGTCCTGGAATACACGGGTACTGATCCGCAGAATGCGGTATGGGTCAATGGGATGGTGCTTAACCATTATCCGGATTTATCAAAGCCAAGGAGCCAATACCTGCCTCTTTTGGAATTATCCGTACAGGAAAACCCGTTGGATGACAGGGCTATGTTCTGGCTTGGCCGGGAATACGTTTATCACGGAGACTTTGATAAGGCAATTGAAACGCTAAAAAAGCATCTCACTCTTCCAAACGCGAACTGGAACGAGGAACGCAGTGCATCCATGCGCTTTATTGCACACAGTTATGAAGAAAAGGGAAATGCGAAAGAAGCAAAAGCATGGCTTTTCCGGGCTCTTGCAGAGTGCCAGAATGTGCGGGAACCCTATCTTGCCCTGGCGAAATCAGGCTACAAGGAGAATAACTGGCCCCTGGTCTATGCAATGGTAGAGAAAGGACTGTCGGTCACGGAAAGCACTGGAAGCTATCTGGTGGAATCGGAAAGCTGGGGATATTCCCTTTATGATTATGGAGCCATCAGCGCATACCGTTTAGGCATGTACGAGAAAGCAAAAGAATATGCCATGAAGGCTTTGGATATGAATCCCACGAACAAGAGGCTGCAAAACAATCTGATGCTGATCGAGGATAAAATCGGGCAGCAGGCGAGTGAGGAGGTTGTTCCCTCATGAATAAATTAAAAGTATGTGTTTATGCTATCTGTAAGAATGAAGTTCAGTTCGTAGATAAATGGATGGACTCCATGAGCGAGGCAGATTTAATAGTGGTTACGGATACAGGATCCGATGACGGTACGGTTGAAAAGCTGAAGGAGCGGGGAGCCGTCGTCTATGTAGATATCGTAAAGCCATGGAGGTTTGATGTGGCACGGAACATTTCGCTTGATCACGTTCCGGAGGATGTGGATATCTGCGTATGCACTGATCTGGATGAAGAGCTTGAGCCGGGCTGGCGGCAGAAGCTTGAAAAGGCGTGGTTAAATCATAAACCAGTAAATCCCGGACCGATTTCAAAAACAGGAAGATATCTTTATAACTGGAGTCTGAAACCAGACGGAACGCCGGACATTCAATTCTTTTATTTTAAGGTGCATGAACGGAAGAATTTTCGCTGGAAATGTCCGGTTCATGAGTTCGTTCAATATGTAGGCAGCATACCCCTTGAAACCGTATATATTGACGGCATGGTACTCAATCACCATCCGGACCCCAAAAAGTCCCGCGGTTCCTATCTGCCCCTTCTGGAGCTGGCTGTAAAAGAAGCGCCTGACGATGAGAGGATGCGGTACTATCTTGGCAGGGAATATATGTATAAAGGCCAGTGGCAAAAAAGCATTGACACGCTGAAAGCATACCTTGCAATACCTGCTGCCTGCTGGAATGATGAGCGCTGTGCCGCAATGCGATGGATCGCCAAATCCTATTTTAGGCTGGGGCTGGTGAATGAAGCCTACAGCTGGTATTTCAAAGCTATCGCGGAAGTACCGGGTATGCGTGATCCTTATGTAGAGTTTTCCAAAATGTGTTATGAATTGAAAGACTGGTCCATGATGTATTTTTTGACAGTAGAAGCTTTGAAGATCAAGGAGAAATCCAGAACATTTGTCAACATGGGATATTCCTGGGATTATACACCGGATGATCTTTGTGCCATATCCGCTTACCGGCTGAATATGATGGATCAGTCCCTGGAACATGCAAAAAAAGCTCTGGAATACGCGCCAAATAATGAAAGATTAAAAAATAACCTCGATCTAATAGCAGCAGCACAAAAAAAGTAATGGTTTTCCCGGCGGCTGGCCGTTGACAGGCAACACTAAAATTAGCCACGAAGAGAGGGGATATAGCACAGTGGTGCTATTACTCTCTCTTTAAATTTATAAGGAATTTCAGGTTAAATTATGAAATTTATGTTCTTTTTGACAATATATCCAATAATATATTGAATTAAAAACAGCCTTGTGATACGATGGGATTGGTCAGTTATTTCTAAATATTATAAGGAGGTTTTTATAAATGGATATTCGCTATTCAGCAAATCAGAAAGATTTCAAGCGTTACACAACAGAAGAAACCAGAAATGAATTTTTAATTGAGAACTTATACATTGCCAATGAAGTAGTTGCTGTTTACTCCCACGTAGACCGCATGGTCACTCTGGGCTGTATGCCGACGACAGAGACTGTTTCCATTGACAAGGGTATTGATATTTGGAAAAATTTTGGTACAGGCTATTTCCTCGAGAGACGTGAGATTGGGATCTTCAACATCGGCGGTTCTGGAAAGATCGTGGCAGATGGGGAAGAATTCAAGATGGGTTATAAGGATTGCTTATACATTACAAAGGGAACAAAGGAAGTTACTTTCACCAGTGACGACGCATCCAAACCGGCTAAATTCTATATGGTGAGTGCACCGGCCCACAAAGCCTGCAAAACTACCTTCATCCCCATTGAGAAGGCAGCAAAGAAACCATTGGGCGCGATGGAGACGTCCAACAAGCGTGTCATCAACCAGTTCATCCATCCGGACGTGCTGGAGACCTGTCAGTTATCCATGGGCATGACGGTTCTCGACCCGGGCAGCGTATGGAACACCATGCCGGCTCATACTCACGAAAGACGTATGGAAGTCTATATGTATTTCGAGATTCCGGAGAACAATGTAGTATTCCATATGATGGGCGAAGGCAATGAGACAAGACACATTGTTATGCAGAATGAGCAGGCTGTCATCAGTCCTTCCTGGAGCATCCATTCCGGTGCAGGTACCAGTAACTATACCTTCATCTGGGCAATGGGCGGAGAAAACCAGGCATTCGATGATATGGATACCATTCCTACAACCGAATTAAGATAGTTTCATGAATGAAGAAGCAGATGGGATCCTTTTGGACCATCTGCTTCTTCCGATTTTACAGGAAAGTTCTCCGAACAAGTCAGTTTCCTTCTTGCTGGTTCATTGCTGTCTGTCCGTACAATGGAATATTGGCTGCCGGCTCAGGGAATAATCCAATAAATAAAGCGAATCGGAATTGGAATTGTGTGAAATCTCTGTGAAAGTGTAGATATTCGTCCTGCAGTTTGATACAATATGACTTAGGAATACCATGTGATATACAGGATCTGATTTCAGGAGGTTACAATGGAACAGTTAAAAATATTAGTAGTGGACGATGAAGCCAGAATGAGAAAGCTGGTAAAGGATTTTTTAAGTGTAAAGGGATTTTCTGTGGTCGAGGCATCCAATGGGGAGGAAGCAGTCGATCTCTTTTTTGAACAGAAAGACATTGTACTGATCATTCTGGATGTCATGATGCCCAAAATGGATGGCTGGGAGACTCTAAGAACCATCCGGAAATATTCCCAGGTCCCCATTATCATGCTGACGGCAAGGGGAGAGGAGCGGGACGAGCTCCAGGGCTTTGATCTGGGGGTGGATGAATACATTTCCAAGCCCTTCAGTCCTAAAATCCTGGTAGCCCGTGTGGATGCCATATTAAGGCGCAGCAATGCCGTTGCCGCGGATGCCGTGGAAATCGGAGGTATCTGCATTGACAAGGCGGCTCATCAGGTTACCATTGACGGAAAAAACATTGATTTAAGCTACAAGGAATTTGAGCTTCTGGCTTATTTCCTGGAAAACCAGGGAATCGCACTGTCACGGGAAAAAATACTTAACAATGTGTGGAATTACGATTATTTCGGTGATGCCCGTACCATTGATACCCATGTAAAAAAACTGCGGAGCAAAATGGGGGATAAAGGGGATTATATCAAAACCATCTGGGGTATGGGATATAAATTTGAGGTGTGTGAATGAAACATTCCATCAAGGCACGTTTTGCCATGATTTTCGTATGTCTGATGGCTTTTGTCCTGGTTTCCACCTGGTGTGCCAACACCTTGTTTCTGGAGAGCTTTTACACCAGAGATAAGGTGCGCATAATGGAAAACGCTTATGCGGAGATCGACTCGGTGATCGCGCAGGCCAATGCCAGCGGCAAGGGGATCGTAGAATATTACCAGGATTCCTATGACCCGGATTTTAATCATGAAGGCCCTGCCCAGAAAATGTTCCGGGTCATGGGAGAAAAATACAATTTAACAATGGTACTGATCGACAGCACCACGGACGGGGCCCTCACCAACGGGGACCGCCAGTTTTTGAAAAACAGGGTGGAAGCATACATTTTTGGAAAAGATATGCCTGACACAGATATTTTAAAAAAGCATGACAATTACATTGTACAGAAAACATATGATAAGCGTTCCGATTCCTATTATCTGGAGAGCTGGGGATATTTTTCTGACAACAAGACTATCTTTTTGCTATCCATTCCCCTTGCCAGTATCCGGGACAGTGTGGCTTTGTCCAACCGTTTCCTTGCTTATGTAGGAGTGGCGGCCCTGTTTGTGGGCAGTATTTTCATTTATCTGACCACAAAAAGAATTACATCCCCCATCCTTCAGCTTGCCAATCTGTCTGAAAAGATGTCGGCACTGGACTTTGAGGCCAAATACACCGGCCGGGAGGAAGACGAGATCGGAGTGCTGGGGAACAGTATGAACAAACTGTCCGATACCTTAAAGGATGCGATCGGGCAGCTTCGGACAGCCAATGAAGAACTGCAGAGGGATATTGAAGAAAAGGTCAAAGTTGATGAGATGCGGAAAGATTTTATTGCCAACGTTTCACACGAATTAAAGACTCCCATAGCTCTCATCCAGGGATATGCGGAGGGCCTTACGGAGGGCATGGCCGAGGAGCCGGAAAGCCGGGATTACTACTGTGAGGTCATCATGGATGAGGCAAATAAAATGAATAAGATGGTCCGTCAGCTTCTGAATCTGACAGCCATTGAATTCGGCAATGATGCCCTCCGGAGGGAACGCTTTGACTTAACAGAACTGATCCGCGGCATCATGAATTCCGCGGGGATTTTAATCCAGCAGAAGGAAGCAGAGGTGAAGCTTAAGGATTGCGGCCCGATCTTTGTGTATGCCGATGAATTTAAGATAGAAGAAGTCATCACAAACTATTTAAATAATGCTTTGAATCACCTGGCCGGGGAGCGTAAGATCGTCATTACCGCAGAGGAAAACGGAAAAGAAGCCCTTGTAACCGTGTTCAACACCGGGCAGAACATCCCGGAAGAGGATCTGCCTAATCTATGGACGAAGTTTTTCAAGGTGGATAAGGCGCATACCAGGGAATATGGCGGAAGCGGCATTGGCCTTTCCATTGTAAAGGCCATTATGGATTCCCATCGCAAGGCCTGCGGTGTCCGAAATGTAAAGGGCGGAGTGGAGTTCTGGTTCACCCTGGATTGTTATAAAGAAACTTCGTAATGTATTATATTAAGGTAAAAAAGGCCGATATAGAAGATAGAAGTGGCTTTATGCCCCAAAAGCATGGGTAAAGAATAGGAAAGGAGAACGGAGCAGATGGATATTGCAGCAATGAGTATGGAGATGAGTTCCGTAAGACTGCAGCAGAGTGTAGGAATGAGCGTTATAAAAAAAGCTATGAATTCCGAGGAAGCGGAAGCTGCCGGATTGTTGGAGATGGCGGATACGGCGCTGCCGCAGCAGCAGGTGCCTTCGGATGGAGTTGGGCAGATTATGGATGCAAGAGCGTAGCAATAAAAAGAATAGGATCTGTTAATGAAAATAATATTGGCCCGTTAAGGAAATACCGCAGAATTGGTCTTCCCTAACGGGCCTTTTTCTGTTGTTATTGCTTTGCTTTGGTGCAGAGAACAAAATACCGGTCAAGGTGTTCTGAGAGATTTTGTTTCAAAACAGGCGGAAGATTTGTTCCCAGGATCCCACGAAGCTGGATTTGAAGGCCCAGCTGGTTCAAAATTGCAGTAAGCTGTATTACGTTGATGAATGTAACCGAATATTTGCCATTTAACAGCCTTTCCCCGGCGAGTTCGTTTTTGACCCGGAGAGAATAAGGATTTCCGGCATAGAAGACTAAGATCCCCCCTTCCTCCAAATGGGCCGTACATTCCGTCAATAACTCCATAAAAGCCGGATAAGCGGATAAGTCCTTCCCAATGCAGATATACCGGTAGCTTCCTTCCGGAATGTATTTGTGCAGTTCGAAAACCGAAGGAGACAGGGAAATGGTGCTGCTTAAGGAACGCATATCAGCTTCCAGCCCATGATCGGTTATGAGAAAGGAAAACGACATTTTTTTCCCAAGCCGTCTAAGCAGATTCTTAAGCTGCAGGATATCGGCTCCGAACCCGGGATCAATTCCCAGTATGGGAATATCGGCAGGCAGGTCCGGGAACGTCGTTTCTAAGTGGCTCATTAAATAGGGATCATAACAGAAGTTATTTCCCCATGGATCGATACCGTACTTTTGGATAAAAAGGCTTCTGCCGTTCTGGAGGGTCCGGTTTTTTATCTGATCCTCCTTTCCTGAGACGCTGCCGAAATGGTAACACCAGGTATCCTTGCATAAAATCTGTTTATAGCCCGCTCTTCTTGCCCGCAGGCTGAAATCATCATCCCAGAATTCCATTGTATAGAAATACCGGTCTGCAAAGCCTATGGTGTCGACCTTATCCACATCATAAAGTGCGATAACCGGCATAAGCCTGCAGCGTTCCTCCCATAAGTACGGACTGGACTGGTTATGCTTTTCCGCTTTTTCTTCTGCATTTTCCGGAGTAAACTCTTCAACCATTCCCTGGCGGTTGCTGGTATTGGGCGTGCTGGGCGCTGCGGATATGATCATGGGATCAGACCGGATACAGGCCAGCAGGTTATCCAGCCAGTGCTCCGTAAGGATGGTGTCATTGTTGACAAAAGCAGCATACTTTCCCTCGCATACCCGGTACATGAGGGAAAAAATCATTGCTTTCACATTTTCCTTCAAGGTGATGACCTTGCGTACGCCAAGCTGGCTGAAATAGTCTTCGGTCCCGTCAGTGGAGCCGTCATTTAAAAGGATCAGTTCACAGGGATATTTTTCAAGGTCCGTATGCCGGTACAGGCTTTCCAGACATTTTTTTGTATATTCCAACTTGTTATAAACCGGGATGAATATGGATACCAGATACTTCTCTCCCCGGTTTTGATAAGTATTTTTATGGTTTTTGACAAACTCTGATTCATAGTATTTTGCCATTTTTTCTTTATCAGGATAAATCAAAAGCCAGAAATAGGTATCCTCCCTCCAATCTTTAAGGAACGGGATGAGCTGGAATTCGGTTAAATCCTTTGCCTCTTCATACTGGCCGGCGTTGATCCGTTCTTCTATTCGGTCCATTGTCCAGGAAATGTTGTGATGCATTTGAGGGTAGGAAACCGGAAGTGATTTTACCTTCTGATCATCGCACATCGGCTCTAAGCCGGAAAGAATGATAGCAATGATTTTTATATGGCTCATACAGTAATGAATTTCCTGGAAGCGCAATGCTAAAAGCAATTCTGCTGAAATGGAAATCAGGAAGTCCTGTTGCCGGACTGCCTTTTGATAGAAATCCATAGTTTCTTCTGTAGAAATAGCTGTGGTTGATTGGTTTTCGTTATTCATATCATTATCCTCTATTTCTTTATTCGGGATTCAAAACAAAACTATCTATATATAGTGCTTTTAGTGAAACATGTATTATCTGAAATGATACTGACCTGGAATTTGCGGTCAGGCAGTTTTTTTCGTTATTAATTTATTATATGTTTGAACGGGCTGTTCATTGAATTTATGTATTTTCTTCTTAAAGAGGCTTCCGGAATGGCAAAGAGAGAAATCTGCTATTGAGCGCCTGAAAAATGGATGTTACATAAAAATCTATTAAAATAAAGCCGATACAGCAGGTTTAGATTATAAAAAAAATACCGCAAAATATTTCAAAAAAAGTTAAAAAAAGACTTATCTTTTATCCAGATCGGTACGATATTGTAGTTGAAAGGAAGATACAAAAGATTTTATTTAGATGTTTCTAAATGGGTACATTTAAATACACCTGAATTTTTGATTTTGTATGCTTCTTGAAGACACAAGTGTCAAAGTTTTGGAGCCGTTCAAGCGGATGGTACCCCGCAGAGGTTCCGCAAAGATTTTCTTATTTCATTTCCTGATTAAGTTAGGAAATGACACATCATACAGGGAAAAGGATTTCCCTGCTACACATTCAAGGAGGAAATACATATGAGAATTCAACACAACATCGCAGCTTTAAACTCTTACAGAAATTTAAGCAGCAACAACAGTGCAGTATCCAAGAACTTAGAGAAGTTATCTTCTGGTTACAAAATCAACCGTGCAGGTGATGACGCAGCAGGTCTGGCTATTTCCGAGAAGATGAGAGCACAGATCACAGGTCTTGAGACAGCTCAAAAGAACGCAAACGACGGTATCTCTTTAGTACAGACTGCTGAAGGTGCTTTAACAGAAGTTCACTCCATGTTAAACCGTATGGTTGAGCTGGCTGACCAGTCCGCTAACGGTACTTATCAGGATGAAGTTGACCGTGAGAACTTACAGTCTGAGATTAAATCTTTGAGAGATGAAGTTAATAGAATTGCTGATGGTACAAACTTCAATGGTATAACGTTGCTTGACGGAAGTATGGGTAGCGGTAAATCTGCATTAACTGCTACAGGATTTGAAAAAGGTTCAGTTATTGCTACTAACTTTACTGTAAGTGATATTAAGGGTACAAATTTAAATGAGAAGACCGATTTTACTTTCACAGTTGGTGGATTTTCTACCGATGGTTCTTTTGACGCAACTGCAGGAAGTGATGTACTTCAGGTTTCTGCCAAAGATGCTGATGGAAATGTAACTATTACAAATCTGAAATTAGATGACATTGTTAAGGATTCCAGCGGAAAAGCTATGTCTGCTACAAGTGCCACAGCTGTTGGTGATAAATATACAATTAACCTGGGTGCAGTTGGAATTGGTACTATTGAAGTAGTTGGAACAAGCGCTGCAAGTACAGCTGGGGACTTATTTAAAGGCTTTGACGGTGCAGCTCCTACTTCTGCAGCTCCAACAGGTGCTGCAAGTGGCGGTGGAGTTTTAAGACTTCAGATAGGTGATACCGCTGCTGATTTCAATCAGCTGGAAGTTTCTGTTGGCGATATGCATGCTGAGGCGCTTGGCATTGGAACCATTGATATCAGCACACAGGCTGGAGCAAAGGAAGCTATTGATAAGATTAAGAGCGGTATCAATAAAGTGTCTTCTACCCGTGGTGATTTAGGTGCTATCCAGAACCGTCTGGAGCATACCATCAACAACCTGAGTGTTACTACAGAGAACATGACTGCTGCTGAAAGCCGCATCCGTGACGTTGATATGGCTGATGAGATGATGGCTTATACAAAGAACAATATCCTTGTACAGGCTTCTCAGGCTATGCTTGCTCAGGCAAATCAGGTTCCACAGGGTGTTTTACAGTTATTACAGTAATTTTATTCTTACAGCATGATAGAATAACTGAATCAGGCCCCCCAGTTTATGGGGGGTCTTTTGTAAATTTATCCGGAGGATGCAGCATGAAATCAAAAGTAAGGCTTTCCCAGTGCATGATTGTGAAAAACGAAGAAAAAAATATTCGCCGGGCTCTTTCCTGGGGAAAAGATATTGTTAAGGAACAGATTGTAGTGGATACCGGTTCCACAGACCGAACGGTGGAGATCGCTAAAGAGATGGGGGCTAAAGTATTTCATTTTACCTGGATTGATGACTTTTCGGCAGCGAAGAATTATGCCATTGATCAGGCGAAGGGAAACTGGATTGCCTTTTTGGATGCAGATGAATATCTCTCAAAAGAGGATGCCAGGAAGATGTTTCTTCTGCTTGAAAAAATTGAAGAAGGTAAGCTGAAACAAAAAAAGCCTCATATACTGAGAACTGCCCTGGCTGATCTCAATATGGCTGGGAAAGTCAGTGCTGTTACCCAGCAGGACCGGTTTTTTCAAAATGTTCCCAATCTCCGTTACTATAATCGGGTTCATGAGCAGATCAGAGTTCCTTTTGGACAGGAGCTGAATATTGCGGATGTGTCGGAAGACATCACTATTTTCCATACCGGATATACGGAAAAGGTCTATCTTGAAACAAATAAACTGGAACGCAATATCGCTCTTTTAAGAAAGGAAATTGAAAAAAATCCGGAAGATTACGGAAGTATCGAGTATTTGGGAGAATCTTTAGAGATTGCCGGAAGAAAAGAAGAAGCGGAAGCGGCATACCGGAAAGTACTGGCTTGTGGCTTTGACCAGATTTCTTCTAAAGCGAAAATAAGTATATTACGGTCACTCATGGGAATGCAAGTTGATAGAACTGATTCCATTAACGAAAATGGATCCTGTATGCAAGAACTTTATGAAAAAGCTCTTCAAGTTGACGAAAAACATCCGGACTGCGATTTTTTAATGGGAGCCTGGTACTTTAAAAAAGGAGGTTTTGAAGAATGTATAACTTATATAGAATCAGCACTTAATAAATATGATTTAAATCAGAGCAAGCTGCTGTCTTATATGCCTCATAAATTAGAAATTTCTTACACTATGTTAGTCCGATGCTATTTGGAATTACAGAATCCTGCGAAAGCGGTACAAAGTGCGGTTTTATCACTAAGATTGAATCGTTACAATGAAATAATGCTAAATACGTTATTGGATGTTTTGAAAAATGAATCCACTGATGAGACGTATAATTTTTTAAAGAAATTATATAATATGAATGATTTGAAAGATAAACTTTTAGTTATTAAAAGCGCTAAGATTATAAGCTTTCCTTCTTTGGCTGAAAAAGTACTTTCTACTCTTTCTGCTGAAGAGCAACAGTGGCTAAATGAATAGTTGATTTTTTATTGATGTGGTATCCAATAAAATTGATATACAGCTAGGGTTATATTTATTCTTTAAAATTCGTGGAATATCTAGAAAGGATTTGCTGATAAAGTGCTTTTTTAAAGATTCAATCCACATTTAACTAGAAATTTATAGAATTGTAATTAAACTAAAGGCTGATAAAGCAACTTTTATGTTGATATTACTATCCTTGGTTTAATGGTTAGTGTATTATTTTGTGAGTAGATTCCTGTATTTTCTAATAGGTAATTGGTAAAAAAATAATTTGTTCAACGAAAGTAATAATATATAAAAATATTATAAAATTATAAATGATTAAAAGAATATTGAGAGAATATTATAATTAATTAAAAAATAAGTAAACTTATATTTAGTTTACATTGTAAGCTATTTGGTTTTATTTCTCTCAAATGGCTTTTATTTTTTCATTTTGATATTTAGAATATTTAATATCAACATAAAATACATAAGATAAATTTTGGAGGAAGATTACATGAAGAAAAAATCTTTGCTTAAAATAGCAGCGGTAATTTACTTAATGGTTAGTGTATTGTTTTTTGGGCAGATTTCTGCTTTTGCTGATGAAATTAAGCCTATACATGAGTATAATTTTGATAGTGATATTAGAACAATTGTTGTAGATACAGGAAGTCAAGTAAAGGACGCTACATCTATTGGTAAAAATCATGAAACCTTTTTTACTGGTTATGACGGCAAAGGAAAAGCAAGATATTTTAATGGAACCGATGATCATTTAGTACTTGGTAATCTTCTTCCCGTAGGAGCAAAATCAATTAGATTTAAAATGAAAAAAGATGCTTCCACTGTTTCGGATAAATTAGAAGCGATCTTGTCTAATAACTCTAATAACGTAGTCAGTGGATATTTTATTGGAATCGGTTCGGAAATGTTAAACCATAGGGGTGGCAAATTTCCTGATTTAACGGCGAGAATGGGTACTCTTTATATTGCGTCATACTACAGTGACAGTGCTCTAAATTATGAAATTCAAACACCTGAAAGTGTATGCGATGGGAAATGGCATGATATTTTATTGACCTGGGATGGTACGACAAATACTAATTCAGTTAAATTATATTTAGATGATATGACTACTCCAGTTGCACAAGCAACAGCTGCATATACGACCGATAGAAATATATATGGTACGTCTCTTTTAGCTGGACAAGTTCCAGGTCAATTTGTTGAGGGTGGCTATGATACAGGAGAAAAGTTTTGGTATAATGGATATTTGGATGATATTCAAATTTACGATTCAGCAATAATACCAGAAGCATCAAATTCCGATACACCATCAAATTTAAAAGCAGTTGGTGGAGATTCCAAAGTAGATCTATCATGGAACACGGTAACTGATGCAACAAGTTATAACCTCAAACGATCTACGACTGCAGGCGGCCCATATACAACAATAGCAACTGGTGTAACAGGTACTTCTTATACAGATAAGGACGTTAAAAACGGAACTACCTACTATTATGTTGTTAGTTCTATTGTTTCAGGCATAGAATCTACAAATTCCAACGAAGTTTCAGCTAAACCAATTGCTGCACAAACGCCTCCCGCAACCGATGCTAAATTAAAAGTAGTTTTAGAAGTATATGAAGCCCTCCAATTAAGTGTAGATAATGATTTAGACGTAAATACAGAAATGGCCTGGACATCTTCAGATGAGACTGTTGCTACAGTAAATGGAAAGGGTGTCGTGACAGCTTTAGCACCTGGTAATACAGTCATAACAGTGAAAAGTGCAGACGGCTCATATACGGATTACATTAATGTATTAGTTGTAGAGGATGCAGGCGATTACAGATTGGCAATTGACTTAAAAGTTGGTCAGTCAAGCAGATTAACGATTGATGATTTTACCAATACCGCGAATGCTACATGGACATCCATGGATTCATCAGTGGCTGAAGTTTCCGGTAAAGGGAAAGTCACGGCAATGAGTAAAGGATTAGCTTTAATCACTGCGAAGGATGAAGAAGGAAATATTATTGGCCGGGTATACGTGAGAGTAAGAGATTAGTTTAATTGTACTCATCTGAAAAAAATAGTATATGCAATGTTTAATATCAAAAATACATAAGATAAATTTTGGAGGAAGAATACATGAAGAAAAAATCATTACTTAAAATAACATCGTTTATTTGTCTGTTAGTTAGTGTATTGTTTTTTGGCCGGATTTCTACGTTTGCTGATGTAATTAAACCTATACATGAGTATAAATTTGACGGTGAAAGTAATACCACTGTTATTGATTCGGGAAGCAAAAAAATAGACGGTTTATCTTCAGGTACAAATCATGAAACATTTTTTACTGGTTATAATGGAACGGGGAAAGCAAGATACTTTAATGGAACTGATGATGCTTTATCTTTCGAATATTATCAGTATAAACCAAAAGGAGCAGTCTCAATTAGATTTAAAATGAAAAAAGATGCCTCCACTTTTTCAAATGAAAAATTAGAAACAATCATGAATACTGGTGGTAATAACTTTAGGGGCGGATATTTTATTGGGATTGGTTCAGAAATGATAAATGATAGGGGGAGTAATCATCCCGTATTAACATCAAAAAACGGTACTCTTTATATTGCATATTTTCCTTACGAAGATAAACTGTCTTTTGAAATTCAATCACCTGAAAATGTGTGTGATGGACAATGGCATGATATTTTATTTACATGGGATGGTACAACAAATACTAATTCCGTCAAGTTGTATTTAGACGATATGACAACTCCAGTTGCACAGACAACACCTTTATATGAAGAAGTCAATCAAATAACCAATCTTGGCATTGGTACCCGCGCTAAGGTAGATGGAGCAAAAATTCAAAGCTATTGGTATAATGGATATTTAGATGATATTCAAATTTACAATACGGCAATTTCACCAAACACAGATACATCAAACTTGAAAGCGGTTGGAGGAGATTCCAAAGTAGACTTAACCTGGAACGCAGTAACCGATGCAACAAGCTATACCATAAAACGATCTACAATTGCAGGTGGCCCATATACAACAATAGCAACGGGTGTAACAGGTACTAGCTATACAGACACAGACGTTACAAACGGAACTACATACTACTACGTTGTAACCGCAATTATCAATGGCAGCGAAGGCTGGAGTTCTAATGAAGCCTCAGCAACTCCAACTGCTTCAGTCGATCCAAGTCAGCCAACCGGCAATAAGGCCCTTCTTGTAATCACCATGGTAACCGGCGAGCGGAAAGAATATGAAATGGCCATGGATAAAATCAACGACTTCATTTCATGGTATAATAGCAAGGCAGCTTCAAGCCCAACCTATGTGATTGAAAAGGATTACAACAAAGCTTCGTTCACAAGCCGCAAGGATTATATTGCATATGATCAAATTTCAAACTTTGAAGTAAATGAATACAATGAGTAAAGAAATGGCCCTGGGAAACTGGGGCTTTTTCTTTTTTTGGGAGAGAGTGAAATAAGGTGGTTATGCGTGCATTGCACTATTGAAACCCGAGAGATGCAGAAGAATGGTACGCCTGCCAAATAGCTTCTCAATTATGTATATTACGTTCTGACGAGTACCTTATCGCTTCCGCGGGCTGAACTGTGAAAATTGCCAAAAGATAGAATTGAAAAATTTCATTTCACCTGAATTAAAAGCAATTTCACTAAATTGTATTTCCTGTAAATGCTTAATATTATGAATAAAATTTGAGATCAGAAAATAATTAAATTTTTCTTAAAACCAATAAATGCAGAAAGCAATCTGGCGGTAAAACCATCGGATGCTTCCTGCATTTTTTTGTTAAATCTATTCAATTGAGAGGGAAATTCCATAGAATATTATGCCAATACACGAAAATTGTACTGTTAGTAATCGAATTCTCTCTAAAGGGTTTCAAAACAAGAAATTATCAGAAAATCGTGCGATAAAATGTAACCTTAATTCTTTCTATTTTCTTTACAAACCGGATTACTAATTGTATAATGGAAAAAGACACCAATCGACATAAAACCCTTATTTTTTTGCTATAAAGTTTCGATAATAGTAATATAATGATTAAAAAAAGATGAATTGTAACCGAAATGTTACTGGAGTCAAACTGAAATTTATCTGAAAGAAAGCTGAAAACCAGGAGGAACCATATGGGACCGTGTATAACGGAAGAGGAAGCCATTGGGAAAGAGCGTTATTTCATTAACGCAATGGCGGCCTAGTGTGGTAACGGAAATACCCATACATTGAGTCATTCCGTCAGGGCAGCATTTTATTCAGTAAAGATAGCCGGAAAATAGGGAGGAGCCGGGAGGATACCAGAAGCCTGTATATGATAGCGCTGCTTAATCACATGAGCAGTAATCACATGAGCAGTAACCGCTGCTACCGAAGCAGGCTGAGCCAGGATCAGATACGGCAGACAGATGGATCCGAATGCCATGTCAGCGTTTCTGAGATCTTGGGATGAATAGAATGATTTGCTAAAGAAAACGGGAGGCAGAAAAATGGATAAAGATGATTTGTGGGTAATTTTTAAGGTGGCAGGAAACATGTATGCGGTTAACAGCGGCAGCATTGAAGGAATTGACAGGGTGCCGGAACAGGTAACAGCTGTCCCGGAGGCAGAATCCTATATTCAGGGAATCGTAAAGCTGAGAGGGAAGATCATTACACTCATAGATCTATGGGAGATTTTTGGCGTGAAGCCGGATAAGCCTGCTGACATTCCTGAGGATAGCTGCAAAACAATGATGATTATGATGAAGTTTGAGGATGAACAGGGCCTGGCGCTGATTGTGGATGAAATTGTCGGAGTGGAGCAGATTGGGGAGATTTACCACAATACGTCTCTCGATAAAATAGGGCATTCCGAGCTGGTAGGAAGAGTTGCTTCCACTTTGGATGGAAATGATTTACTGCTTCTGATCGATGAGAAACAGGTAAATCATATGTTAGAGGAATCCAAGGCGAAAAACGGCATAGAATCTGCTGCTGATGTGATAGAACTTTCTTGACAATATTTGTAATAAAATGTAAAATAAGGTAAGAAAAATTACAAAAAAATTAATTTTTTGGAAAAGGCTGTCGAAATTTAACTATATTTTAATATTTAAACAGCAAAAATACGTTTCGCAGGCGTTTTGCCGGAGGAAATGAAAGCGAGGAATTATCCGATGAATACAATATTTGGAAATAACATTTCCATGGCAGAGAAATCTCTGGATTATCTGTGGTCAAAGCAGCAGGTGACGTTGAATAATATCGCAAACGTGGACACTCCAGGGTATAAAGCCCGGTATGTTACGTTTGAAGATGAATTCCGCAGGCGTCTGATGGCTGGAAGACAGGGCACCTCCAAGGACATCAGTAATATCATAGGAGGTTCCAGACATTTGATCCGCGACACGACGGATGAATCTGCCAGAATGGATGGGAACAATGTGAACGCGGATGTGGAGAATGTGGAACTGGCGAGGACGACTCTACAGTACCAATATGAACTGAATGCTTTAAACAGTGATATAAGCAGACTACGTACGATTATTAAAGGTTAAAACAGGAGGTACATAAATGGAGCAGATGTTTATAACACCTATCAGTCCCATGAGTTCCATAGCGGATATAGGAAGTGAAAAGAAAGTAACGGCCGGACAGACCGGAAGTTCCATGTTTCAGGATATTTTTAAAGAGGCCATTCAGAACGTAAAGAGCACGGATGAGGATTTGTCGGTACAGGAATATCTTTTGTCCACAGGACAAATCGATGATGCACATACAGTACCGGCGGCGGCAGCGAAGGCCCAGTTATCGGCAGAGCTTCTGACAGTCCTTCGGAACAAGGCGCTGGAAGCTTATAATGAGATGATAAGAATGAGTATTTAAGATAGATAACGGGGCGGACAGGCGCGATGGAAAAAATTAAGGAATTTTTAGGCAAACTGAGTGGTAAAACAAAGAAGATCATAATAGCTGTCGCCGTGGGTGTGGCTGTTATAGCCGGCGCAGTGATCATAGCGCTGTCAATGCGGGAGAAACCATATGAGGTTATGTTTACCGGTGTTGGCAGCGAGGAAGCAAAACAGATCATAGGAAAATTACAGGAAGACGGAATCGATTATCAGTATCAGGACGGCGATATTCTGGTACCGACAGAAAAGATGGATACCACCAAGGCCATGCTGGTTTCGGAAGGGTATCCCAAAAGCGGCTTTACATACGATGTATTTAAAAATAACGTGAACCTTATGACTACGGATTCAGATCGGCAGACCTTTAAGCTTTATGATCTGGAAACCAGAATCGGGTCTACGATCCAAATCTTTGATGGTGTTCAGGAAGCATATGTTACGATAGCCCTGGGAGAAACTTCCAAGTATGCGCTGTCAGATGATGCGGCGCAGGAAGCGAGTGCCCAGGCTGTTGTCGTCATGAAGGACGGAGGATCCCCTACCGAAGAGCAGGCGAAGTCAATCCAGCTTCTTATTTCAAGAAGTATACCTGGAATGGTCATTGACAATGTTTCCGTGTTTGACGGCAACGGGCGGGAGGTTTCCACCAGCTCCGAAGATGAAGATATCAGCTCCGGAAAGGCAGGAGAAGAGATTTCTAAAGTTATTGAAGATCAGATCTCCGCAAAGGTCATGAATGTTCTGGGACCTGTGTATGGAAACGGCAATGTACGCGTATCCGTAAAGTGCACGGTCAATATGGAAAAACTGATCCGGGAAAGCATTGTTTACAATACGCCGGAGAAGATTGATGAAAATGATAAGACCGGTCTTACTTCGGACGAATCCATATTCAAGGAGTATTCCGGGGATGGACAGACAGCTTCCGGCGTGGCAGGATCTGAAGCTAATGCGGATATCCCCCAGTATAACGCCGGAGGGACAGGTACAGAGAATGCATACGGTTCCAGCAGTCTCAACAGAAAATATCTTTTAAACCAGATAAAAGAGCAGGGACAGATAAATCCGGGAAGCCTGGAAAACCTGACGGTTTCCGTAGTGGTGAACGGAAACGATTTTGGAAGCATGACCATTGATGATATCCGGAACTTAGCCGGTAATGCAGCAGGAATCGCACAGGCGGACCGTGCGGAGAAGATAACTGCTGTTGCGGCTCCGTTCTATACCATTGATGTACCGAATCAGCCGGAGACTCCTGCGGAGGCTGGAGCCAATGGTATCCTGATCAATCAGTGGATTCTGATTGCAGCCCTGGCTGGAGTGCTGCTTCTCCTGTTGATCATTATCCTCGCTGTAAGGCATAGGAGAAAGAAGAGAGCTCTTATGGAAGCGGAAGAGGCAGAGGAGAGCCAGGAGGATGTTCCGGTTGTACCGGAGATTCCGGAAAGCGAGGAAGAAGAGCCGGAGATTCTGGCTCCGGAAGAGGACAGAGGCGCAGAACTGCGTCAGAATGTCCGCGATTTCGCAGAGCAGAATCCTGAGATATCAGCTCAGTTGCTGAAAACATGGTTGAACGGAGGCGGTAACAATGACAATTAATCTGACACCTGAGCAAAAAGCGGCAACAGTTATTGTTTCACTCGGTGTGGATAAAGCTTCCAAGATATATAAGTACCTGAGTGAGGAAGACATTGAAAAATTAACCGTCGAGGTGGCAAAGCTGGGACATGTGGAAGCCGAGACGACGGAAGCTGTCCTGGATGAATTCTATAAGACCTGTCTGACCCAGAAGGTGGTTACTGACGGCGGACTGGAATACGCCAGAACAGTTTTGGAAAAGGCATTTGGTGAAAGCACTGCGAACAGCCTGCTTCAAAAAGTCACCCAGTCCTTAAAGTCCAGATCCTTTGGCTTCATCCGAAAGAGCGATTCAAAGAATCTGTTTTCCGTTCTTCAGCATGAAAGAGCGCAGACCATTGCGCTGGTCCTTTCTTATACCAATGAAGAAATGACTGCACAGCTCATTTCAGAGCTGTCGCCGGAAAAACGTCTGCAGGTAGTGGAATCCATTGCCAGGATGGAAAGCGCTTCTCCGGAAGCAATAAAGATTGTAGAGAATGAGATTAAAAAGAAGTTCTCCGGTATCCTCACGACCGATTATACGACTGTGGGCGGTATCGATTACATAGCAAACGTAATGAATCATATGGACCGCGGCAACGAAAAGCTTATTTTCGACGAACTGGGCAGAAAAGACGCAGAACTGGCAGATACCATCCGCAAGAAGATGTTCGTATTCGAGGATATCATTACCATGGACGACCGTTCGATCCAGCGTTTTATCCGCGAGTGCGATATGAAGGATATGGTTTATGCGCTTAAGAATGCGAATAAGCAGATCACAGATGTTATTTTCGCCAATATGTCAACCCGTATGAAGGAAAGCATCCAATCCGATATGGAAGTTACGGTTAATGTTCGCTTAAGAGATGTGGAAGAGGCTCAGCAGAGAATTGTTGGTATCATCAGACGTCTGGAGGAAGAAGGCGAGCTGATCATCAGCAAGGGCGGAAAGGATGATATCATTGCCTAATATTATTAAAGGTGCACAACTCGCAGAACGGGTCCTGGATTACGGTTTTACCAGGACATTTGAAGATATCATATTAAAAGAAGAAATAGAAGAGCAGAAGGAAGAACCGTTCCGGGAAGAAGTGGAAGACAAATATCTTCAGGCTGCTGAGGTATACGAAAATGCCTTAAGACAGGCTCAGGAGATGACGGACCAGGCCAGGGAGGAAGCGGAGAAGATCCGTGCAGAGGCCAGGGAAGAAGGCCATCAGGAAGGATACGATGCCGGATTCGAGGAAGGTTACCGGAAAGCCTATGAGGATCATAAGGCGGAGCTGGACCTTCGGATGGATGAATTCCGGGATGCCATGAGAAGTACCATTGAAGGCGTTACGGTAGAAAAAGATAAGATTCTGGAAAAGTACATGGATGACTTAAAAAAGATTACCCTGACGATTGCGGAAAAAGTGATTCAGACCAGCTTAAAGTCCAGCGGAGAGATTATTAAACGCATGATTGTCACTGCTGCAGGAAAACTCAAGAAAACGCAATGGGTGAAGATTTATGTATCGCAAAAGGATGCAGGAATGATGATACAGGGAGATGTGGGACTGTTAAATGAATTGTCCCACATCTCCGGAAATATCAAGATTATTGCTATGGATCATGCGGAAGATGGAAGCTGTATCATCGAGCTTCCCGAAGAGATTATTGATGTCGGCGTGAATACCCAGCTGGAAAATATTAAGGGAATACTCAATAACGCAAGACTGTAGCAGGAGGAACCCCCATGTTCAAGGAACTATCTGATCTCATTATGAAGACAGAGACGATCGATCATATTGGGAAGATTGAAAATATTGTGGGGATGTCCATGGAGGCATCCGGCGGTAAGGCAAGTATAGGGGATATTGCCTATATTTATAATGAAGACAAGCAAGAGCAGATACCGGTAGAAGTGGTAGGCTTTAAGGATGATAAGATACAGCTTATGGCCTATGAGAATATGAGTGGCATTGCTGCAGGAAGCTTTGTGAGAAATACCAGGCGGCGTTTAAAGATTCCGGTGGGTGAGTTTCTGAGAGGCCGGATCATCGATGCAAAGGGGGAACCCATGGATGGAAAAGGCCCCTTTGAATCTCCGCGCTATTATTATGTGGAAAATCCTTATATAAACCCCATGACCCGTCCTCCCATTACGGATAAGCTGGAATTCGGAATCAAGGCGATCGATGGCATGAATACCATCGGAAAAGGCCAGCGTATCGGGATTTTTGCGGGAAGCGGAGTCGGAAAGAGCACCTTGCTTGGCATGATCGCCAGAAATGTGAAAGCGGATATAAACGTTGTAGCGCTGGTGGGAGAGCGTGGCCGTGAGGTGCGCGAATTCATAGAAAAGGATTTGGGTCCGGAGGGAATGAAACGTTCCGTTTTAGTGGTGGCCACATCGGACCAGCCGGCTATGCTTCGCATGAAATGTCCTCTGGTAGCCACCACCATAGCAGAGTATTTTAAGAATCAGGGCAAGGATGTATTGCTTATGATGGATTCCCTGACCCGTTTTGCCATGGCGCAAAGAGAGATCGGGCTTGCAATTGGGGAACCTCCGGTTGCGAGAGGCTATACCCCTTCCATTTATGCGGAATTTCCAAAGCTTCTGGAACGAAGCGGTAATTTCGGGGAAGGGTCCATTACAGGAATTTATACGGTTCTGGTAGAAGGCGATGATACCAATGAACCCATTGCCGATACCGTACGGGGGATTGTGGATGGCCATATCGTATTGAGCCGGAAGCTGGCGAATGCCAACCATTTCCCGGCGGTTGATGTGAGTGCCAGCATCTCCCGGCTGATGACTAACATTGTGTCAGAGGAGCATCGGAAGATGGCTTCCGAGATCCGGGATATCTTAAGCCTTTATGAGAAGAATGAGGATTTGATTTCCATCGGCGCTTATAAGAGCGGTACCAATCCCAGGCTTGATGTTGCGATTGCAAAGATTGACAAAATAAACCAGTTCCTGTGTCAGGGAATACAGGAAAATGACAGCTATGAAGAAATACTGAATAAGATGAAGGCGATTTTAGCATAAGATTGAGAAAGTAGGCTGAAGATGAAGAAATTTAATTTCCCTCTTGACACAGTTTTGAATTACAAGGACCAGGCTTTGGACAATCTGAAAAGCGAACATGCCCAGATCATAGCTAAGGTAGAGCAGCAGGAACGGAAAATCGAACATTTGACAGAGCAGAGGAGAACAGCCTGTATCCGGTTTCGGGAGGAGACCCAGAATGGCATTGCCATTAATACCATGCGGGAATATGAATGCTACATCACTTATATGCAGCAGAGAATCCTTACAGAGCAGGGAGTCCTGCTAAAGCTTAAAA
This sequence comes from Clostridium sp. Marseille-P2415, assembly GCF_900155545.1. Taxonomy (GTDB): domain Bacteria; phylum Bacillota; class Clostridia; order Lachnospirales; family Lachnospiraceae; genus Lacrimispora. The sequence goes on along the minus strand of NZ_LT732526.1, from coordinate 2,667,458 downwards.
GAAAAGAAGAACAAAAGCGCGCCGAAGTGGTGGAAGCCAGAAAAGAAAAAGTTTCCATTGAAAAATTGAAGGAAAAAAAGCTTGTGCAATATAACAAGGAAGTATTGCGCAGCGAGGAACTGTTTATTGAGGAATTTGTTTCCAACACCATGTCAGTTCATAACAACAGGTAATCCTGTCAGGGAAAATCCCCGGCAGTTACCATAGAAAATCAAATGCCGTATGGCATAAAAAGAAAGGAGGAGAGAAGATGACGGAGGTAAAAAACAGCAGCGTGGATCTGTTGACCAGACAGATGTCGGGCAGCCGGAAAAAGGATGAGAAAGCAGTTGATGGAAATTCCGGTTTTAAGATGATGTTAAAAAACAGGAACCAGAAGAAGGACAGTGGAAGCACGGAAGCAAAAGAATCCGGAAAGGATACAGAAGCTGCGGCGGCTGAAACTGCGGCGTCCACGATGGCTGCCGGAATGGCGGAAGCGCAGAATCCGGATGACATGTCCCGGATAAAGGGGCAGGAGCTGCTTAAAGGGCTGGCAGGCGGAGTTCAGGCGGTTGTAGCTGGCGAAGATGAGAAGATTCAGACAATGAATCCATTCCAGTCTCTGGATCAGTTTCGCTTGCAGAAGTTAAATGAAAACACCGGAGGAATAGCCCCTGTTTTGTCAGATAACTTAAAAGATACACCGGTTAACGGCCTGGTGGAAAAATTGGCCGCGCCGGGAAAGACAAAAGTGACGGAATCTGCAAATCAAGTCATTTCAAAACTGGATCAGGCGATTGCCGGAAATCCGGAAGACGAGAAAAATGTTCTGGCGGACCAGCTTCTAAAAAGAACGTCTGCAGCAATTCCGGATAAAACAGAGGATGAACCGGCTTTGATTGATCAGAGCAGTAAGCAGGAAGAAAAGCAGGTATTTGCGGAAAAAGACGAGAAGAAGCAGGAGAAAACCCTGGAAGTTTTTCAGGAAAAGTCCCGTGAGCCGAATCAGCCGCTGCATATTCAGTCTGAAAAGGATGGGGTCGCTTATACAACTGTAAGCGCAGAGAACTTAAAAGAATTGGAAGGAAAACTGTCGGAGCAGATTTTAAAGCAGATTCATGCGGGAAAAAGCGATTTGGATGTGCAGCTGGAACCGCATAACCTGGGTAAAATCCGGATCAAGGTTACCTATGAGGATAACGAGGTCAGCGTATCCGTGCTGTGTACGGAGAGCAAAACCTTAAAACTGTTATCCCAGTCAGCCGGAGATCTGGGTTCGATTCTGGAGTCCAGACTGGAACGTCCGGTTCAGATACTTGTGGACAAGCAGGAATCGGATTATTTAAATAATCAGCAGGAGCAGGGCGGCAGACAGGAACAGCAGCAGCATCAGGGAAACGGCAAGGAAGAAAACCGGGAAGATTTTATCCAAAAGCTGAGGCTTGGAATTTTTGAGACAGACAGTACAGATGAAAGTAATACAAACTACAGATAAGGAGAGAAAAAATGGCAGATACAAGTTCAGTGAATAATTATAGTTCGCTTATAAACTCTCTGACAAAAAGTTCGAAACAAAGCAGCAGTTCGAAAGAAAGCAGCAATGAGCTGACAACGGATGGCTTTTTCAAGCTTCTGGCCGCACAGCTTCAAAACCAGGATATGTCAAATCCCATGGACAATGCGGAAATGATGACCCAGATGACCCAGATTGCCATGATGCAGGCGATGAGCAACTTCTCCACAGCCATGGATGATTTTTCCCAGATTAATACAATTAATTATGGCACTTCCATGATGGGAAAAGAAGTGCTGCTTGCTACTACGGATAAGAATGGTCAAATAGAAAAGATAACCGGAACTGTAACCAGAGTAGATATATACAGCGGTGTTCCAACCCTTTATATTAATGACGACGAGAAAACCGGCTATCCCATTTCCAGTGTCATGTCTGTTTATGAAGAGGGACATACACCTCCGGAGGACCTGGGTGAGGAGCCCAAGACAGAGACCGATACCAAGACAGAGGACGATTCTAAAACGGATACTACAGGAAGTACCAGCGATTGAGATGCAGGTGATATGGAATGATAGGGAAAATAAACCAATTTGAAGACGTCCGGCAGTTAAAGCTGCGAAGTGCGGCAGCGATTTCGGAATGCGGCAGCAGTTTCAGTGATGTTCTTCACAGCATCGGGGATAAGGAAGGACTTCAATTTTCCCGGCATGCGGCAGAGCGGGTGAACCAGCGCGGCATTGAAATGTCACCTTCGTTCTTAAACGACTTACAGTCCGCAGTGGAAAAGGCCCGTTCAAAAGGTGCAAAGGATGTGGTTATTATCAGCGACAGAGGAGCGTTTATCGTGAATGTTCCCAATAATACGGTTGTAACAACCATGTCCGGAAATGAAATGAAAGAAAACATTTTTACAAATATTGACAGCGCCGTCCTGCTATAGCTGGACCATGGATGGAGGCTTATCCTGCATGTCCGATTGACAGCAGGAGGGACGGTAAATACAGAATAGAAAGGAAGATATATTATATGGTCAAATCAATGTTTGCCGGTGTGGCAGGTCTTAGAACCCATCAGTCAAAGATGGATGTTATCGGTAATAACATAGCTAACGTTAACACATGGGGGTACAAAGCGGGCAGTATGTCTTTTAAAGATACCATGTATCAGAATACTTCTTCTGGTTCCGGAGGAAGTACGGAGACAGGCGGTTTCGGTGGGACCAATGCAAACCAGATCGGCTACGGAGTAACCACAGGCTCGATTTCATATGATTTTTCTTCGGGAGGAATGTCACCATCCGCCAGAGGTTTGGATTGTATGATCGAGGGTACCGGATTTTTTCTTGTAGGGCCTATGATTGATGGCGGATCCGTTGATTTGGATTCAGATGATGCAATTAAAGCCAGTGGGTTATATCTCTCAAGAGTCGGAAAGTTCGATGTAGACGGGAATGGTTATCTGGTTGATGATTCGGGTAACTATGTATATGGATTTGTAAACACCGGAGACTTAACCAGCAGTACAACCTTCAACACTACTTCTCTGCAGCCCCTTAAGATTCCGACTACGGAAGAACTGGCGGATGTAAACAATAAAAAATCATCAGATAAGGTTGCAACAGCGAAAAAGGCTCTTGAGGAAGCAAACGCAAATTTACATTCTCTGAATTTGGCTTTGTCAGCGGCAAAGCAGGAAAACATGGTTGCTAAAAGCGATTACGAGACGGCCTGTACCACTGCGGATGTTACAAATAAAAAGACCCTTCGCGATGATGCAGAAACGGCAGCAATTGCTGCTTATAAGGCATGGCAGAATAATACTGATCCTGCTCAGAATGCAACTTTAGAGAGTGACTATCATACAAAGAATCTGGATTATTTACAAAAAGATTATGAATATATCCAGGCCCTTGCTCAAACTCAGGCACCAACAGCACTTTCCAACTATTCCACAGCTCAGTTAGATGACGCCTGGACGCATTATCGTGATGCCTATAATAATTATACGTCTAATCCCATTACAGCCAATAAAACTGCGTTAGACGATGCCGACAAGGTTTTAACAGATATTCAAACTGCTCTGTCCAAGATTGAGGATGATTCTCCGATGGGTAAGCTTACTGCCGCGAAACTGGCGGTTAATACAGCGCAGGCAAAGGTAGATGATGCTGCAAAAAAAGTAACGGAAGCCCAAAACACACTGGAGACTGCTCAAAAATCTGTTACTTCTACAGCAACTGATAATGCAGGTGGTGACGATACAATAGCAACGTTAACCAACTATAAAATCCAGGAAGATGGTACTGTGGTCGGTACGTCTGAAGCCGGGGATACCATTATAATCGGTAAGATCGCCCTGGCTGGTGTACAGAATACCAGCGGCCTTGAAAAGAGCAGCGGCTATTACTATTCGATCGGTGCAAATGCAGGGAATGTCAGTGCTTATGAGGGCGGAGGTACGCAAGGAAAAATCCGTGGAAATTATTTAGAGATGGCAAAGGTAGATCTGGCCACAGAAATGACGGACATGATCACCACCCAGAGAGGTTTCCAGGCAAACTCAAAAATCATCACAGTAACGGATCAGATGCTGGAAGAACTGGTTAACATGAAGCGGTAATAGCTTCATCATAATTCGGGGAGGCGCATCCCGCCTCTCCGGACTTAAGGAGTGAAACGAATATGATTCGTCTGACAAGACTGAATGATGAAGAATTTGTAATTAACTGCCGACAGATCGAACGGATTGAATCCATACCGGAATCAAATGTAATACTGGTCAGCGGGAAGCACTATGTGGTAAAAGAAAGCGTAGATGAGATCATAAACCGAGTGATTGAATTCAATGCCCAAATCTATGCATGTGCGCAGAAAATGAAAGATTAATCCAGGAACTGACTGGACTATGGGAGGTTATTCATGGACATATCATTGATTGTAGGATTGATACTGGGATTTGCCTTGGTCATTAACGGAATTGGCATGGAAAAGCTAGGAAATTTTATAGACATTCCCAGTGTCATCATTGTTGTCGGCGGTACGGCAGCAGCTTTGATAGCCAGCTATCCATTCAAAGTGCTGGCACAGATCCCGAAGCATATCGGAATCATGCTCAGCCCTAAAAAATATAACGCAGAAAAAGTAATAGACACGCTGGTAGATATGGCTAAAACAGCCAGGAAAAAGGGACTTTTGGTATTAGAAGAACAGGCCAATGGGATAAAGGATCCCTTTTTAAAGCAGAGCATCATGCTGATCGTGGATGCGATGGATGCGGAAAAGATCAGGGAGATGCTGGAAAGTGAAGTGGCGGCAATGTCGGAACGCCATGATCAGGATGTCAGCTTTTATGAAAAAGGCACTTCTGTGGCACCGGCTTTCGGTATGATCGGTACACTGGTAGGTCTGGTTAACATGCTGAAAAGCATGAATATGGACGGCGGAGGAGCAAACAGCCTTGGTGCTGACATGTCGGTTGCTTTGATCACCACTTTTTATGGCTGTCTTTTGGCCCATTTGCTGTTTGGACCAATGGCAAAAAAGCTTCGTATCCGGAATGATGAGGAACTTTTGTATAAGCAGATCATAATCGAAGGTGTTTTGTCCATTCAGGCAGGAGATAATCCGAAATATCTGGAAGAGAAGCTGTTATCTTATCTGTCCCAGGGCCAGCAGAATAAAATCATGAAGAAGAAATCCACGAATACAGGAAGCGGAGATGCTTCTGCATAATAGAAGCCCGTTCTGATTATAGGTGGTTATTTAAAACAGGGAAACAGGTGGTTATATGATAAAGAAAGATAAGAAGCCGGAAGAACTTGGAAGCTGGATGGATACATATGGAGACATGGTTACATTGTTGCTGTGCTTTTTTGTCCTTCTGTATTCTATGTCCTCCGTTGACCAGAACAAGTTTAAGCTGTTAGTGGAAAGCTTTAATCCCAGTGCCTTGGAGGGAACGGACCAGGTTGTACTGGATGCCAACGTAAAGGAAGGCGATGGAGAGTTATCCGGGAATCCTCCTGCAGGCGGCGGCGAAGTTAAGGATTTTGATGAATTGTATCTGGTTTTAAAACAGATCGTAGAAGAGCGAAATATGCAGGATACTGTAGAAATTTCCCGGGGGGACGGCTTCACATTTATTTCATTTCGTGATAAAGTTTTTTTTGACGGGGACAGTTCTGTTCTGCGGCAGGAAGGCAAAGAAGTCCTTGATCAATTTGCCTCAGCTATGTCGCAGGCAAATAATTCGATAAAAGAAGTACAGGTATTGGGACATACATCTCAAGGTAACCCGGAAAAGCCTAATAATATCCGTAACGACAGGATGTTATCTGCCCAGCGTTCCGCGGAAGTTATTATCTATCTCCAAAGCAGAAATGCCGTTTCACCGGAAAAGCTGGTAGGTATGAGCTTTGGACAGTTCCGTCCCATTGCACCGTTTAATACGGAAGATGGGAGAGCCAAAAACCGTCGTGTGGAGATCCTGATAACCAAGAACGATACGGTGGAGAAATCCCTGGAAGAGTATTACAACCAGGTATATCATAACAATCAGGAAGAAACGGGCAATTAAATAATGAAGCGGGAGTGAAACAGATGGCTGAAGTATTATCCCAAAGTCAAATTGATGCACTGCTCAATTCCCTGCAGGGGACAGATGAGCCTATCGAAGAGATTGAAAAAAAGGAAAATGAATTAAAATACAGGAAGTATGACTTTTACAGTCCAAAGAAGTTTACAAAGGATAAACTGAAAATTTTAAAAAGTATCTTTGATAATTATTCCAGAATTGCGGGCTCCCAGATCAATAGCTTATTCCGTACATCCAGTGAATTGTCAGTCGTTACGGTAGAGGAGCAGAGGTACTATGAGTTTGGCAATGCACTCGGCGATAATGATGTGCTTACCATTGTCAATGTAACGCTGCCGAATAATTCCAAGAATCCTCCGCTTTTGATCAATGCCAGCATGACGCTGATGCTAAGCCTGATAGACCGCATGCTGGGAGGGGTGGGAGATGATATAGGTGTTGACGAGTCTTATACCTATACGGAAATTGAGATGGCCCTCTATCGGAGAGTGATCCAATATATCATCGGAGCTTTAAAGGACTCGTGGTCCAGCTATATTAATCTGAATTTTGAATTGGAGAGGCTTGAAGAAAATCCAAGCATGTTCCAGGAAATCGGTGTGGACGAAACCATTGTGATTGTCGTCATTGATGTAGACATGAAGGAATGCTCCGGAAGGCTCAATGTCTGTATTCCGGGAAATTTACTCATGAACATATTTGACATCATGGATAAACGGAAACACAGCGCGATGGGAGACGAGGCGAACAGCCAGGATAATAAGCTGGAAATCATGAACAGCATCAAGGCTTCTGACTTACTAGTCCGTGCTCAGGTAGGAGAAGCTGCGATTACGCTTGATGATGTTTATAATCTTCATGTGGGAGATGTCATCAATCTGGGCACTCCGAAGGATTCGGACGTACAGCTGTATGTAGAAAGCCAGCCATGGTTTAAGGGGCAGTTAGGTGTCCATAAGCGGAATGTGGCGGTTCAGATTGAGGACCTCGTTGAAAAGGGAAATTACCAGGCCAGTGAAAGCTGAGTCAGGGATTACATAAAGAATTAAGGATAATAAAAGGAGATGTAAAGAAATGGCAAAAATATTATTAGTAGATGATGCGGCTTTTATGAGGATGATGATCAAGGATACGCTGTCTAAGAACGGCTATACCGATTTGTACGAGGCATCTGATGGAGCGCAGGCAGTACAGATGTTTTCTGAAATTAATCCGGACCTGGTAATCATGGATATCACCATGCCGAACATGGATGGGCTGGAAGCATTAAAGACTATTAAGGCAAAGGCACCTAACGCTGCGGTCGTTATGTGTTCCGCCATGGGGCAGGAGAGCATGGTAATCGAAGCAATCAAGTCCGGTGCTAAGGACTTCATTGTAAAACCGTTTAAGCCGGACAGGATTCTTAAAACAGTCTCAGGTATTATCGGTTGAGCCTGACATCAGAGGAGGGTACAAATGTCGTTTTTAAGTTCTATGAACATCAGCGCGTCGGCAATGACCGCACAGCGTCTTCGGCTGGATATCGCATCAGAGAATATTGCAAATATTGATACTACAAGGACAGAAGCAGGTGGACCCTACCGGAGAAAAATGGTAGTTCTGGAAGCCAGGAACGAGAATAATTTCCGGAAAACCCTGATGAATGCAGCCGGTGTAAGCAGGCAGCAGAGCACGGGAGGAGTCAGGGTTTCACAGATAGTGGAAGACACCAGTCCCTTAAAGTCCGTTTATAGCCCGGAACACCCGGATGCAGATGAGAACGGCTATGTACAGATGCCCAATGTGGATCTGTTAAAGGAAACGGTAGACAGCATGTCTGCAACCAGGTCCTATGAGGCCAACATAACAGCATTTAATGCCATAAAGTTGATGGCTTCCAAGGCATTGGAAATCGGAAAGTAAGGCGTGATATGGCATAGAGGGCTAAATGAGTATAAAGGGAGAAAAGTTGTATGGATTCGAAGAATTTTAGCGCATTTGAGATTGATGCCATAGGTGAAATACTAAATATAAGCCTGGGTGCCTCGGCCACTGCAGTATCTACCATGCTCAATGCCAGAGTTGATATTACCACACCGGTGGTCAGGGTATTGTCGAAGGATGAATTTGAAATTTCAAACCTGGAACCGGCAGTAGGGGTGGAGATTACATATATTGCAGGACTTAGCGGAAGCAATATCATGCTCTTAAAGAGGCATGATGTTAAGGTGATCGTAGACATGTTAATGGGTATGGAAACCCCGGAAGAAGAGTTCGAGCTAAATGAACTGAACATCAGTGCGATCTGTGAGGTCATGAATCAGATGATGGGCGCGTCTGCGACGGCTCTGTCTGAATTTTTAAGCAAGACCGTTAATATTTCAACACCAAGTTCTTTTGAAATCGGGGACATCGATGATTTTAAAGAAAAATATTATCATGATGAAGAGCATATGGTCGTAGTCGGATTTACATTAAAGATCGCGGACCAGCTGGAAAGTGAATTTATTAATGTAATGCCCCCAAGTCTTGCAAAGGAACTGGTTGGAGGATTCTTTCCGCAGGGAATCGAAGAGCCGGAGGCAGAGCCGGTACGGAAACCGGATCCTAAGCCGGAAGAGGCTCCGTCCACGTCGGGCAGCGGGATAATGTCCCAGGAAGAGATTGAGAAGCTTTTGTCAGGCAGCGCAGCACCGGAACCGGTTGCAGAGCCTTTGGAAACACCGGAATCAGTACCGGCTCCGGAACCGTCAAAGCCGGAATCAGGCGGCGGAATGCTGACTCAGGAAGAGATTGAGAAACTTTTGTCAGGCAGCGTAACTGCGGAGCCAATAATAAACGAACAACCGGAATACACAGAACCGGTAATGGGAGGACAGATGTCTGAATCAGGTCATACAGCAATGCAGCAGATGATGAATCAGATACAGATGCAGCAGCAAATGATGAATCAGATGCAGCAGGTGATAGCACAGCTGCAGAGCGGACAGCAGAAAATGAATAAGATAGATTCCCAGGATACTAAGACGATAAACGTGAAACCGATTCCTCAGAACAGCTTGAATGAGGGAGTGTTAAACTTCGAGGAGCAGGAAGAAAACCGGGAATTGATTATGGGAGTACCGCTTGAGGTATCCGTGGAAATCGGCAGAACCAGAAAGCTGGTAAAAGAAATTCTTGAATTTACCAAGGGTTCCCTTGTGATCCTGGACAAGCTGGCAGGAGAACAGGTCGATTTATACGTAAATGGCCGTTGCATTGCCAAAGGCGATGTGGTGGTAGTCGATGACAATTTTGGTATTCGTATTACAGAGATCATTAAAAAGAATGTCGATTAGAGAGGGAGTGGCTGTATTTGGACAGTGTAATTAGTCTGGCATCGGTGCTGATTCTTACCGTTCTGATTCTGTACTTAAGCTATTTATTTACCAGAAGTCTTGGAAAGGGAATTGGGATGAAACGGGGGGGGACTTATATGCAGATGCTGGACAGGCTTCCGCTTGGACAAGATAAAGCGGTGGCGATTGTTCGTACCGGGAGTCACTATTATCTCATCGGCATCGCTTCTTCTCAGATAACGCTTCTTGCTGAACTTTCGGAAGAGGATATTCAGAAAGAAGTTTCTGCGCCATCGGTATGGACCGGGGCAGAAGGATATGAAAATTTTCGAAAAATATTAAAAAAATATACGGACAGACACAGGAAAGATGTGTGAGGAGGGACGGAATGAATACAGATGCCTTGATCAATATTAATGGCGGCCGGGTGCCGACCCTGGAGCTTTTTCTCATTCTGACCATCATTTCATTGATGCCTTCTATTTTAGTGATGATGACATCCTTTACCAGGATTGTCATTATCTTGTCTTTTACCAGAAATGCCCTGGGGATCCAGCAGACTCCTCCGAACATGGTATTGGTTGGAATTGCTTTGTTTTTAACGCTGTTCATTATGGATCCGGTTATAAAGGATGTCAATACCAATGCTTACCAGCCTTATATCAGGGAGGAAATAAACCAGGAAGAGGCATTAAAACGGGCGCAGGTCCCCATGAAGCGGTTTATGCTTAAGCAGACAGAGACAACGACGCTTGAACTTTTTACAGAGCTGTCGAATACCGATATGCCGGAGAAAATCGAAGATCTACCCATGACAGTGGTGATTCCGTCCTTTATGACCTCAGAGCTGAAAAGAGCATTTACGGCGGGCTTTATGATTTTTCTTCCATTTATGCTGGTGGATATCATAGTATCCAGTACACTGATGTCCATGGGTATGGTTATGCTTCCGCCTGCGATGATTTCCCTTCCATTTAAACTGCTGTTGTTCGTAACAGTCAATGGCTGGGAACTTCTGTTTACAAATTTGGTTAAAAGCTTTCATTACTGACAGGAGGAATAGAAAATGACAGAAGTTGCACTTAACAGCCTGATGTACGAGATGTTTGGAACGGCCGTCAAGCTGGCGGGACCGGTGCTGGTGGTCAGTATGGTCATCGGTATCATCATTTCCATTTTACAGGCGGCAACCCAGATCCATGAACAAACCATTACCTTTGTACCAAAGCTGATCGTAATAGGCCTGATGCTCCTGGTGATGGGAAATAATATGATGAATACGCTCTGTGATTTTACAATACGCATTTTTAATTCCATGCTGGGATAAATGAAAGGGAGATTTAGATGCCAGATATCGGACAGATGATGCTGTTTTCCCTGATTTTTATGAGGATGTCAGGCTTTATCATGTTAAATCCAATCTTGGGCAGAAAAAATATCCCGGGATATGTGAAGGGCGGAATGATCATGGTATTCACGCTTCTCATCTATTCTTTTTCTTCCGCCCAGGTGCCGGAACCGGCGAATTCCATTGAATTTGCTGTGCTTCTTCTAAAGGAATTTGCTGTTGGGTTTGCCATTGGATTTGTTATGGATCTGTTTCTGATGGTAATTACTTTTGCGGGATCTATCATGGATTTCCAGATGGGATTGTCCATGGCAGCGATCTATGATCCTCAGAGCAATGCGCAGATAGCTCTCACCGGCAGCCTTTATAATGCATATTTTGTTTTGCTTTTCTTCGCCGTGGACGGCCATCTGGCCCTCATTAAGCTATTGATAGAGTCAGCCGGAATTGTTCCCTACGGTCAGGCGGTTCTGGGGACAAAAGCAGCGTGGGCCATGGTGGAAATATTTATCGAATGTATCGTACTGGCTGTAAAATTTGCATTTCCTCTTATATCCATTGAATTTATAACGGAAATTGCAGTCGGGATCCTGATGAAAATAATTCCGCAGATCAACGTGTTTGTTGTAAACATTCAGGCGAAGATCGTAATCGGTCTTCTTATGCTGATCTTTCTGTTTTCTCCTATGACAGATTATGTAGGCGTTATGATAAACCAGATGCTTTTGGCAGTCCAGAATATGATTAAACTTTTATGAATGCAAAGGATGTGATGAACGGCAATGGCAGATGATTCAAAAACCGAGAAAGCCACACCGAAAAAACGGCGGGATGAACGAAAAAAAGGTCATGTTGCCGTCAGTAAGGATGTGGTTATGGTTGCATCCCTTCTTGGAACATTCATGATGTTAAAGATGTTGTTTCCTTTCATGTACCGGACCATGCGGGATTATATGATTAAATACGTAAGCCTGGCGCCGGCAGCGGAGACGCTTTCCGATTATACGACCAGGGTTTACTGGGATACGACATGGGCTGTTATAAAGGGGGCCTTTCCGATTCTTCTCGTCTGCATAGCCCTTGCGGTCCTGGGAACGGGAGTACAGACAAGATTTATTTTTACAAAAAGTAATTTAGCTCCTAAGTTTAACAGGCTGAACCCAATTCAGGGAATTAAGAACATTCTGTCTGTGAAAAGCCTGGTGGAGCTTATAAAAAATATTTTGAAGATTATCATTCTGGGCGCGATCCTTTACCAGATTATAAAAGGCGATCTAAGGGCAGTGGCAAGAACCATTGATATGGATCTGCGGGATTCCACTGTGTATGTGCTCAATGCCATTATGGATATGATCGTGAAGGTTTCCATTGTGTTTCTGGCTCTTGCTGGATTTGACTATTTCTACCAGTGGTGGGATTTTGAACGTCAGATTAAGATGTCAAAGCAGGAATTAAAGGAAGAATACAAACAGACGGAAGGAAATCCTGAGATCAAAGGGCGTATCCGCAACCTTCAAAGGGAGAGAGCACGTTCCAGAATGATGCAGTCGGTTCCTTCTGCGGACGTGATCATACGTAATCCGACTCATTATGCGGTGGCCCTGCGTTATAATATAGAGAAGGACAACGCTCCGGTTCTGTTGGCGAAGGGGCAGGATGAACTGGCCCTCCGGATTGTAGCGGCAGGTGAAGAGAATGGGGTGTATGTGCTTGAGAATAAGCCTCTGGCCAGAGGAATTTATGCCAGTACCAAGGTGGGGGCTGAGATCCCGCCGGAATATTACGGTATGGTCGCGGAGATTCTGGTGTACGTATACCGCATGAACAACAAGATAATAGAGTAGAAAAAAACGGCAGAGATACTTGAAAGAAATGGTGTAAAAGAATGAAGAATTTACTGAAAAATTCCGTAGTAGTATTTGTTATTACGATTGTACTTCTGTTGATTATCCCGTTGCCCCCATTTTTTATGGACGTAATGATTATCATAAATATTTCCCTTTCCATGATTATCCTGTTGATAACCATGAATATAAGAGAGCCTTTGGAATTTTCTATTTTTCCTTCCCTGCTCCTTATTACTACCCTGCTGCGGTTGGGGCTTAACGTGTCCTCAACACGAAATATTTTATCCAATCAGGGTTCATCAGGTCAGGTAATTAAGGCTTTCGGTGATTTCGTATTACAGGGAAATGTTGTTGTCGGTTTTATCATATTCCTGATTATCGTTTTAGTAAACTTTCTTGTTATTACGAAAGGTACAGAGCGTGTATCAGAAGTTGCAGCCAGATTTACCCTGGACGCTATGCCGGGGAAACAGATGGCGATCGACGCGGATTTAAGCTCCGGCCTGATTAATGAACAGGAAGCAAAATTAAGAAGATACAAGATCCAGAAGGAAGCAGATTTCTACGGCGCCATGGACGGTGCTACCAAGTTTGTAAAGGGAGATGCAATCATATCCCTGGTTATTACTGCCATTAACTTTATTGGCGGTGCCATTATCGGTATGGTACAGTCCAATTTGCCATTTAATGAGGTTTTATCTATTTACTCCATTGCTACGGTCGGTGATGGACTTGTTTCCCAGATCCCGTCGCTGCTCATCTCGACTGCGACTGGTATGATCGTAACCAGAGCCGTTTCGGAAGGCAGCTTGAACGAAGATGTATCTTCTCAATTCCTGGCACAGCCCAAGGCCATCATGCTTACCGGTTTTGTCATGGTCGTGCTGATGCTGGTGCCTGGAATGCCAAGGCTTCAGTTAGCAGTTATGGCAGTGGTACTTGTGGTATGCGGCCATCAGCTTCAGCAGAAGGTCAAGCTGTCGGCGGTCAGAAATCAGGAAATGGCGGCAGCCACTATGATGGAGGAAGCGGCGCAGGCTCCATCGGACGAAGAGTCTTACTACCGCGATGTGAATAATGTTTATTCCCTCATCAATGTAGAACCCATAGAGATGGAATTCGGCTACAGCTTAATCCCGCTGATCGATGAGAGCAGCGGCGGCAAGATGATCAACCGGATCGTGATTTTCAGAAGACAATATGCTCAGGATATGGGATTTGTCATTCCTTCGGTCAGACTGAGGGACAGTTCCAGTCTCAATACCAATCAGTACATAATAAAGATCAGAGGCGAAGAAGTGGCCAGAGGAGAGATCCTGGTGGACTATTATCTGGCATTGGAACCTCCTGCCCTTTCCGGAGAAGTTGACGGAATTGAAACGGTGGAGCCGGCTTACGGAATTCCAAGTAAATGGATCCGGCCTGAAAATAAGGAGATGGCTGAAATTTATGGTTATACGGTCATTGATCCTCTTTCCGTCATGCTGACCCATTTATCCGAAACCATCAGGCAGCATGCGCATGAGCTGTTGGGACGGCAGGAAGTTATGCAGCTGCTGGATAATGTAAAGAAACATTCGCCGGAGCTGGTGGATGAACTGTTTCCCGGCCAGCTGCCTTACGGCAATTTCCAGAAGATTCTCAATAACCTTCTGAAAGAAGGTGTTCCGATCAAGGATATGGAGACCATACTTGCAACCATTGCAGACTCGATTCCCACAACCAGGGATTTGGATATCATGACCGAGAACATCAGAATTGCCTTAAAGAGAACCATAACCAGAATGTTCTGCGATGGAGGACAGATGAAGGTTCTTACCCTGGATGCGGAACTGGAGAAAAATATTATAAGCAGCATGGCAAAGGGAGAACAGGGGGTATATCTGGCACTCAGCCCGGATGTGATGCAGTCAGTCATCGGACAGATGGGGGAACAGATCAAGAAATTCAGCGACCTGGAGCAGAAGCCCGTCATTCTTACGAGCCAGGTTGTCAGACTGTATTTTTACCGTTTGATTGAGCAGTTCTATCCCAATGTATATGTCCTTTCATTTAATGAGATTGCGAATAATATTCAAATTCAGGCAGTCGGAAATATTACCGTTTGACAGGATTCCATGTCAGAAAGGCAGTGTTAGTCGGAATGGAGCAGGATTTAAGCCAATATACCAATGAAGATTTACTAATTAGATATAAGCGGACAAAAGATATCAAGATCAAGCATGAACTGGTGATGCGGTATATGTATATGGTCAAGAGCATTTCGATCCAGATGCGTGATGTATATTTAAGCTTTGCACAGGTGGAAGATATCGTGAATGAAGGCGTTCTGACCATTATGAGCGGAATCGAAAAATTTGATCCGGAGCTGAACGTAAAGTTTGAGACATACATCTCCAAACGAATCCGTGGAATGATCATTGATATGGCAAGAAAGCAGGACTGGATTCCCAGAAGTGTGAGGAAGAATGCAAAGGAACTGGATAATGCTGTTATGGAGCTGTGCAACCTCCTGGGCCGTTTCCCGTCTCCCAAGGAGACTGCAGATCATATGAATGTCAGCCTGGAAAAATATCAGGAGGCACTGGGAAAGACCAATGTCTACAGCGTTCTTTCCCTGGATATGGTTCTCGAGGCAGGAAATGACAATAAAAAGGCGGTACAGCTTCCTGCGGTGAATGAAAATGACCAGCCAGAGGACCATTATCTGCAGGAAGAGTTCAAACAGGTTCTGGTTTCTGCCATAAATAATTTAAAAGAAAATGAACAAAAGGTTATTTCACTGTACTATATGGACGAATTAAATATGAAGGAGATTGCACAGGTCATGAATGTCAGCGAGCCCAGAATTTCGCAGATTCATTCCAATGCGATTCAAAAGCTGAAGCTGTATTTGACCAATTTTATAAATGGGAAGTAGGGCGTTTGAATAGGAAAGGAGTAAGAAAATATGTTTCATGGATTTTATAATCTGGCATCAGGAATGCTGTACCAAAACCGGAATTTAAATGTAATCAGCAACAACATGGTTAATGTAAGTACGCCGGGATATAAGCCGGACCGTATGCTCAGTACGACGTTTCGGGATGAGATGCTTTACCGGAGCGGAAACTTAAACAAAAACAATCCGGTACAGATCGGTTCGGTATCAATGATGCGTACGGCCAGAAGCACAGAAACCAGCTATGACCAGGGGACTCTGGATGAAACCGGAGGAAACTTAGACTTTGCACTGACCAAACCCGGATTTTTTGCCATTGAGGATTCTGATGGAAACCGGGTTTATACCAGAAATGGCTCTTTTACCATAGATGAGGACGGATATCTATGCTTATCTTCTTTAGGCAGGGTGCTTGGTGAAGACGGAAATCCCATCGAGCTTCCTTCGGACCACATAACAGTGGACCCGTCAGGTAATATTTATGAAGAGCCTTTAAAGGGGCTGGGAACCGATGAAGACGGTGGGGATACAGAAGAACAGGAACCAACCCTGTTAGGAAAAATCGGTGTTGTGGACTTTGATGATTATACCCAGCTTGTTAAGAACGATTACGGCACATTCACCACGGCTGCCGAAGGAAATGCAGTAGACGGAGGAATTCAGTGGAAGGCGGTTGAACGCTCCAATATTGATCCGATTGAAGAGATGACCTCAATGATGAGCAGCCAAAGGGCATCCCAGAGTGCTGCCCAGGTGCTTAAGATGTATGACCAGCTAATGGGCAAGATTGTCAGCGACATAGGCAGAGTGTAAGGAGGAAGATAGATGAACCAGTCTTTTTATATCGGAGCTTTGGGAGCAGGCAGTCAGCAGACAAAGCTTAATGTGGTATCCAATAATATTGCCAATGTAAATACGGTAGGCTTTAAAGCCCAGTACAGTGCGTTTTCTGATCTGGTGTATGCGGAGACGAGAAGTTCGGCCGGAGGGGATGCGGTTAAAACAGGCAGCGGAACCAGGGTGGACCTTGTAAAAACGGATATGACCGATATGCCTTACCGGGACACCGGTATTGATAACGATTATGCCATAGCCGGAGAAGGATATTTCATGTTACAGGATCCGGTTACAGGAGATATCACCTATTCCCGCGATGGACGCTTTCAGCTTTCCAAGCTGGATGACAAGTATTATCTGGTGAACACGGATGGGAAAAGAGTTCTGAATTTGGATAAAGAAGAGATCACCTATGATGTAAAACCGGCAACTTATCCGGGAGAAGAGGATGAAACAGAAGAGGAAGAGGAAGAAGAACTGGAAGAAGGGGAGCATGATCCCCGTGCCATCGGTGTTTACACTTTTTCAAGAAGGGATGGAATTCAGAGTATAGGAAATAATGAATACACTGTGACCGCAAAAAACGGGGAGCCGATCCTGCTTGAAAATGCGAAGGTAATTAAGGGGGCTTTGGAAGAATCCAACACGGATTTTGCCCAGGAGATGACCAGAATGATGGAAGCGCAGAGAGCCTATTCCTACGCACTTAAGATGGTGCAGACTTCCGATGAGGTCGAGTCAACAATAAATGCACTTCGGTAGGCTCCGCAGGCATTGATGAAAGAAGGCGATATCATGAAAATAACACGTTACGATGAAATGAATGGATTGGGTCTGGACCTAATCCGGGAAATCGGCAGCATAGGGACAGGAAATGCTGCCACCGCACTGTCCTCCATGCTGGGAAAAACCGTGCGAATGACTCTTCCGGATGTGCAGATCCTGGGCTATAATGAAGCCATTAAATTTCTTGGCGATCCGGAGGAAATTGTAGCCGCGATCCTGGTAAAGATGACAGGTGAGATTAATGGACTGATGCTGTTTATCCTGAAGCTGGATTTCATCAACGAAGTCCTGACCAGCGTAATGCAGGAGAAGATTGAAGATTATTACCAGTTAAATGTTCTGGAGACATCTGCACTGGAGGAAATCGGAAATATCATTATCTCTTCTTATGTAAATGCCATGTCCACACTCAGTGATGTTACAATTAATTTATCTGTTCCCGGGATAGCCGTGAATATGCTGGGCGGTATTTTAAGTGTACCAATGGTGGAATTTGGCTATCAGACAGATAAAATGATGATGATCAGCGGTCAATTTGTAATCGGCGGTAAAGTCCTCCATAGTGATCTGCTGATGATGCCGGAAATTCAGTCATTAAACTTTTTAATGGATAAGTTGGGGATTACGAATGGATAAACAGTTGACGGTAGGAATTGCAGACATGAAATTTGCTAGGCAGGAGGGAGTTCTGATCACCTATGCGCTTGGTTCCTGTATTGGAATCAGCTTATATGATCCTATGATCAAGCTTGGGGCTCTTATACATATTATGCTTCCTGAAGTATATGGCATGGGTGATGGCAATATATTTAAGTATGCAGATACCGGACTTGCTGAAACATTCCGCAAAATCGAAATTATGGGAGCGAGGAAACCCAGACTGATTGCTAAGATTGCCGGGGGAGCTAAAATGTTCGAATTGCAGGGAAACAGCACCCTCGGAAATATTGGTGCCCGTAATATTACCAGCGTGAAACAGATTCTTCACTCAGAAGGAATCCGCCTTGCTGCTGCAGACGTGGGAGAAAATTATGCACGGACCATGTCCTTTGATGTGAGCACGGGAACGGTTAAAATTCGAACCTACGGCAGAGCGGAAATTGTTTTATAAACATTATGAACTGGCAGAAATATGCCGATATTTTATTAGGCAGATGTTTTTGCTGATCATATTGGGATAAAGGAGAAGAAATATGGCAGAAACAGAGATTTTGTTAGAATCAGGAACCAATGAGATTGAAATAATGGAATTTACCATTTATGGTGAATTGTATGGCATTAATGTCGCAAAAGTGCGTGAAATTATGATGTCAGATAAGGTAAAGCCTATCCCTCATGCCCACCCTTCTGTGGAGGGTATTTTCAAACCAAGAGATATTCTTCTTACCGTTATTGATCTTCCTCAGTACCTGACCGGACGTAAAACAGAAAAACAGGGCAAGGACTTGTTTATCATTACAAATTTTAACAAGCTGCACATTGCTTTCCGCGTTCACAGCGTTGTAGGGATCAGCCGTATTTCCTGGAAGAACATACAAAAGCCGGATGATACCATCAGCCGTGGTGAGGAAGGCGTAGCGACGGGCATTGCCCAATGCGGAGACGACCTGGTTACGATCCTGGATTTTGAAAAGATTGTGGCAGATATTGCGCCGGAAACAGGAATCCAGCTGGATGAAATCAATAAACTGGGGCACAGGGAGAAAATCGGCTGTCCGATCGTTATTGCAGAAGATTCCATTCTTTTATCAAAGATGATAGAAGCTGCACTCAGGAAGGCAGGTTACGAGAACCTGACATTTAAAAATAACGGACAGGAAGCATGGAACTATTTAAATCAGATTCGGGATGACTCGGATCTTGATGAGAAGGTAAGCCTGATCATTACGGATATTGAAATGCCGGAAATGGATGGACACCGCCTGACAAAATTGGTGAAGGAAGATAAAAAATTAAAGCATATTCCGCTGGTTATTTTCTCTTCCATGATCAATCAGGAATTAATGATTAAGGGAAAACAGTTAGGTGCGGATGAACAGTTGAGTAAACCGGAGATCGGTCATCTGGTTGAAGTAATCGATCATCTGCTCCAGAGGAGGTCACAGAATGGATAGATATGTCACCCGGCAGCCTATTAAGGCACTGAAGGAGGACAGGATTATCGGCTATGAGGTATTATTTCAGAAAGATTACGACTCGCTTTATAACAACAGCTCCGATGTGGCGGCAGCAGATACCATTGCGGGCTTTCTGATGCAGAATACGGAAAGCATTTTCCATGATAAGCTTACTTTTGTAACATTTACTCCTTCTTTGTTGTTTCGAAATACACCAAAGATTTTTGATAAGGAAAAAATGGTCATCCAAATTGAAGATCATGTGATGATCCATCCCTTATCGCCTGCTATAATAAGGAAATACCGTACGGAAGGCTATGTATTTGCCATCAATGATTTTCAGTTCTCTCCAAAATATTTTTCCATGTTGGATTTTGTCACGTACATAAAGGTCGACATCAGCAATAAACAGGAAGGAAAAGAGCGGGTTTCCTTAAATAATCTTATTAATGTCATGAGGGGCTTTGATAAGAAATGTATTGTAACCGGAGTCAATACAAAGGAAGATTATGAGCTGGCTTTGGAAATCGGAGCTGATTATGCAGAAGGCAGTTATGTCGCAGAAGCCATGGCCAAAAAAGTGAACCGTATGGAGTTCCTGGAAGGAAACTTTTTCCAGCTGGTTGTTGAGGTATCCAAGGATGAGCCGGATGTTGAACGGATAGAAGAGATCATAAGCCGCGATGCGGCCTTAAGCTATGCACTTCTTAAAATTGTAAATTCTGCCTATTTTGCCTTACGAAGGAGAGTGTCCTCCATCCGTCAGGCACTGGTAACTATGGGAATCAGCCAGTTAAAGCAGTGGGTATATCTCCTGAGTTTTAACAATGACTTCGATAACAATGAATCGCTGGAAGCCATGATGAAGATGTCTTTCCTCCGTGCCAATTATGCCATGGCCCTTTCCGACCATGTAAAGGATCTGCCGATTATCCGGTCAGAGGTCTATATGATGGGAATGTTCTCAACCCTGCAGTATATGATCGATGCGCCTTTAGAGGAAATACTGGAAGAAGTGCCGGTAGCTCAGGAAATCAAGGATGCACTGATTAAGCAGGAGGGAATATGCGGATTGCTCTACAAGCTCATATTAAGCTATGAAAATGCGGAATGGAAGAAAGTAAAGATTCTGTCAGATGGATTAGGCATTCCTTCCGGTTTACTGGCACAGACATATATGGATTGTGTGGAAGCAGTGAATGAGATCTGGAAGGGACTTACAAGCAGTGCGGAACAGGAAGCAGAGAACACAATAGAAGAAAAAGCCCACGCCTAATGGTGTGGGTTTTCTTTTACTATGGAACAGGCTTTGGTCAGTTCTACAACTACCTGTTGGGAAAAGCGGTTGGAATAATAGTTTAAAAGCGGAGAAGCGGAAGGCGGCTCCACAACGATATATTTGGGCGGCAGGTGGGACAAGGCCAACGCTGTGACATCGGCTGTACAGTGGCCGCAATTACATACATTAAATTTTTCCATGTATTCTTCTGCCCTGTTCTTCACTATATGTTCCATGACGTTCAGGTATTGGAACGACGATTCCGATTCCTGGACAATGGCCGGTTCATCTTCGGGCTGTATCTCAGAAACAGGTGAGGTCTCCTCTTTAACCGCATCTTCCGGAATGAAGGACTCCTGTAGTATCGCTTCATTCCCAGCTTCCTCTTCTTCCAGCTGCTGTTTGATTAACTCCGCAACGGGATCCGGGGCAGAAGAGGTCATATCGATAATGGATATGGGGGATGGAGATAATGGGCCTTCCTGTGTTTGAATAGAAGCCTGCTGGGCCAAAACCGTCAGTTCCTTGATTGTTTCCGTAGAATCAGACGTTTGGCGTGCGGCAAAATTTTCTTTAGCTGCTTCTGATTTGGACGATTCGGGATCATCACCAGCTAACAGGTTCATGACATGGGCTGTTTTACTGCTTTTTCTGGCCATGGTTAAAAACTCCTCTCAAGGTAAATTAATTCTTAAGCTGTTTCATCAGTTCCAGAACTTCTGAAACCAGATCCTTATAGTCTGTGGCTGGATTGGAGCGGGGGGCATAGTCCAACAGGCTTTCCCCCTGTGCAGGTGCCTCCGCCACACAGACGCCGGAACGAATCTGGGTATTGAATACTCTGGTACCGATCTGGGAAGCAATGTCCAGTGCCATCTCTTTTACTTCCCTGGAAAGGAGCGTTCTGGGATTATATTTATTAAGCAGGATCCCGAGGACAACCAGATCCGGGTTTACGGATGAGCGGACGGTGTTGATGGTTTCCTTTATCTGAGAAACGCCTAACAGGCTTAAAATCTCCGGTACCATTGGAATGATCAGGTAATTCGCCGCCGCGTAGGCATTGACGGTGAGAATATTCAGGGCAGGAGGAGTATCGATGATGATATAGTCATAATAACCGGCTACGGTAGAGAGAATGTTTTTCAATATACATTCACGTTGTTTTCCCGTAAATTCCAGCTCAGCGCCGCTTAAGAGGATGTTGGATGAGATTACATCGCAGTATTTTGCGGGCCTGATTGCCTCCTGCAGCGTAGCGGTTCCTTTAAAGACTTCATAAACGGTCGCACAGGATTCGATTTCCAGGCCAAGGCTGAAGCCTAAGTTACCCTGTGGATCCAAATCAACTGCCAAAACTCTTTTATGATTCATAGCCAGACCGCAGGCAAGAGAGCAGGAAGTGGTTGTTTTGCCTACGCCGCCCTTTTGATTTGTAATTGCAATTACAGTTGACAACTTCTATTCCTCCATTCGTAAATTAAGATAATACTATTATCTTTAGTATACAATATGTCGATAAATAAGTATAGCGAAAACAAGAAAAAAACCGATTTTTGACGAAATTTGGTTTATGCAGATAATAGAAAGGAGTTTAAGTATGGCATCAATTACAAGCAGTGCAGGTTTAAGCAGTGCATCATCAATCAGAGGTTACGGCGGTCTGGCCAGCGGCTTGGACAGGGACACCCTCATTGAAGGCATGACCTCTTCCACCAGGTCAAAGATTGCAAAGCAGCAAAAGAAAAAACAGACGGCTTTGTGGCAGCAGGAGGCATACCGTTCCATCAGTTCCAAGCTCGTAGAATTTTCAAACAAGTATACATCCTATACCAGCTCAACAAATCTTTCCAGCCCCAGTTTCTGGGCGTCAAGTGATATTACGGCGATAGGGGCTAACAGCAAGTATGTAACTGTAACGGGAAGTTCGTCCCTTACGGATTCCATGTCGATCGTGGGGGTGAAGCAGCTGGCTAAGGATGCCAGTATGAGCTCTACCGGTACGGTATCGGATGGAAGCTTAAATACAGGGGATATTAAGCTGGTAGAATCGGATGGCAGCCTCGCAAAGGAATCGGTAAGTAACTTAGAGGGGCAGAGTCTTTATTTTAAATATGGTACGAAAACTTATGGCGTTTCCCTGGGCAGCGGAACAACTTCCGATGGCTTTACCTATGACTATTCCAATGGCAAGAGTGCGGTGGAATCATTTACCAGGGCTTTAAAAAATGTATCCATTGGAGATGGAAAGACCCTGGCAGATGTAGTTCAGGTAACGGCCAATTCAGAGGGCAGTGATTTTAAGCTGGATATTAAATCAACCGATACTGCGGGAAATACCATTATGCTTAACGGAGGGAGCCAGACAGCTCTGGAGGCCCTTGGTGTGGTGGCAAAAGGGCAGAGTATTGATAATGTATCTGAATCCGAAAAAACCATTACTTCCAGCGGTTTTTCCGCAACGATTACGGGCAGACAGGATTTCTTCACGGACAAGACCTTTGCAGAACGCGTAGGTGGTAAGAGTATCAGCTTTACTTATAATGGGACAACCAAGTCCATTTCATTTATGGATCAGGATCAGCTGGAAACAGCATTAAGCGGAAAAACGGACAATGCAGATGCCCTGAATGTAATTAAGGAGGATCTGCAGGCCAAATTGAATAAAGAATTCGGCACTGGTAGAATTACCGTAGGAATCAATGGAGACAAGTTAACATTTAATACAACGATTCCTGGTACTGGTGCGGCCGATGCCTCCTCTGTTTTATCCATCTCCTCAGGTGATACTGGTGTGATCGGTAAGAACGGAGCACTAAAAGTGGAATCTGGAGAATCCAACCGCTTAAACCTTTCCTCCACATTGTCTGATTCTGGTTTAAAGGGAATTGAAACCGCTTTGGCAGGGAAAACAATGGATACCAGCTATTTCTCAGGAGCCAATAAAGCGCTGAGTGCAATAGAAGCTCTTGGAAACAAAGTTACGGGTTCGACCACCATTGAAGAATTAAAATCTTTAATAAAAAGCAATAATCCCAATATGTCGGATAAAGATTTAAGCAGCATTAATGAAGCGATCGATCATTTCCAATCAGAAGGGGCAACCACCGTTGACGGCCTGAAGTCGGATATGGCCTCCTATGTGGATGAACGGGAACTGAAGCTTACGATAAATGGCGAGGATATAAAGGGCCTTTCCTATAACAGCACGTTAAATGAAATTATTAATACCATTAATTCCTCAGATGCAGGTGTTACCATCAGCTATATGAAGAATGCCGATAAGTTTTCCATTGTTTCTACAGCGGGAGGTGCGGCAGGGTCCATTGATATTGGTGGTGCTGATGCGAAGATGCTGTTCGGCGAAAAAGATACCGATTATAAGGTAGAAGCGGGGCAGGATGCGATTGTTGCAGTGAAATACTCCGGTTCTGATAAAGAGGTTGAGCTGGTACGCGGAAACAACACGTTTACTCTGGATGGGCTGAATATCACGGTGAACGGTACCTTTGGATATGATGGGGATACGATTAGTGCAGATGCGGAGCCTGTCACTTTCAGTTCAAAGGTGAATTCCGATGCAATTGTAAAAGCCGTATCTGATATGGTTAAGGACTTAAACGATATCATTGATCTTGTAAATAAAGAAGTAAGCACTAAGCCGAACCGTGCTTATGAGCCCCTGTCAGATGAGCAAAAGGAAGATTTAAAGGAAGAGCAGATCGAAAAATGGGAAGAGAAAGCCAAAGTCGGTCTCCTTTTCGGTGATTCTGATCTAAGAAGTCTTTCCGACAGTTTAAGATTTATTTTTAACAGCGGCTCCGAAGAAAAGAGTAAATTGGAATCCTTTGGTATATCCACAAGCTCCAGCTATGGGGACAACGGAAAACTGGTATTTGATGAAACCAAGTTCCGTGCGGCTCTTGAAAGCAATCCGGAGGATGTAAAAGAGCTGTTTACCGAGCCTGCCGATGATACTACCGGTGATAAGGGTGGTTTTATGGCCCGTCTTACCTCCATTACGAATAAATATGCAGCCACAACAGGAGCCACAAAGGGAATTTTGATTGAACGTGCCGGCTCTACTTATGCGCCTACCAGTATCCTTTCCAATGCTCTCCAGAAATCCATAGACGGCTTTGACGATTACATCGAACGGCTTCAGGATCAATTGGAAACAGAAACAGACCGGTATATCAAACAGTTCACCAATTTGGAAAATGTCATCTCACAGATGAATTCCCAGAGCAGCTGGTTAAGTTCATCATTCGGTTCATAAGGAATGGTGAGGTAGATTATGGGTGCATATGGATACCATCATTACAAGGAGCAGACGGTTAATACCATGACGCCTGGAGAGATGCTTAGTCTTCTCTATGATGAGCTGTTGAAACGGCTCACAAGAGCAGAGCTTGCTTTAGAGAAAAAAGATTACGGGCTTTTTGAGCAGTCGGTGCAGCGTTGTGTAGAAATTGTCAATTACTTAAAGGATACTTTGAATTATAAATATGAGATTAGTGCTGAACTGAAACGGATGTATGATTTTTTTCTGTATGAGTTCAGCCGGATCAAGGCTGGAAGAAATTCAGACGTGATTGCGGAAGTCAGGCCCTTAATTATGGAATTGCGTGATGCCTTTAAAGAGGCACAGCGGTTAAGCGGCTAAAGAAGATTGGGCTGGAGGGCAGGATTTTTTCTCTCCAGCCATTTTAAAATATAAAATGCAGGAAAACGGGAGGCGAATATGGAAGAATCTATGCTTATGGAGATTCTAAAAGAAATGCAGAGGAAATATCAATGTATTGCAGAAATCGAGCGCATTACCCGGGAAGTGGGAGATTCCTTATCACGCAATGACAGAACAGTAGTTCAGATGCTTCTGGGAATGCGTCAGGAAGAAATGGATAAAGCGGATATCTGCGACAGAAACATCAAGTACCTGGTATCAGCACTGTCTCCTGCCGAAGCGGATCAGGTAAGAGATTGGATAAAAGGCAATGAAGTCCAAAAAACTGACAGTCCTATGGCTGAAAAGCTTGTTGAAAAAGGAAACAATATTCGGCTTGTTCTGAAGCGGACGATCGAGGTGGACCGTCAGATCAGCAAACGTTTGGCCGGAGCGGATTCCTATTATAGCTGATCACTGCACCTGATCGGACAGGCCAATCATCCAGAGCGGCCCCCCATTCGATGACTGATGGTTTAATTCCTGGAGAATAATAGCAGGATCCCAGTCATATTTTGTGTTGTTGTAGTTATTTGAATCGGCAATTCGAAATGCTCCCTCCTCTGTAAAGCGGGTAATGATAATGAAATGGCCTTGCTGTGTAAAATGGCCTTTTTTCATCAGGGCGACTACCAGGTGTCCGGAATTAAGAGCATTCTGGATTCCCTGAACGGTATAATCTTTAATCGGTGTGGCTTTCAATCCGTAAGCGGAAGCACTGTCTGGAATCAACCGGTGATAAGAGCCCTGTCCAGGGCACCAGCTCTTATTTGCAGCGGCCCAGTTGGCCACATCGGCAGGCAGAACCTGGTTTCCTGTAAAGCTGGTTATAAGCATAGCCATAACAGTAGGACCGCAGCCATAGATGGAAAGAGGATCTTTTCCGCCATAAAGATAGCCGCCCCATCTGGCGTCCGATTGATTGTAATAAGTAAGAGGTCCGCATACGCTGTCAAGCATGACATCATATATACCTTCCTGAGGGATGTCCGTTGTTATGGGGTCTGTGCTTGCCACTGTGGAAACATAAGAAACGGCCGCGGCTTCTCCTTCGATCTGATAATAGGAAGAAAAATACGTGGCAATGGGAGCAGTGGCCAAGAACAGCGCTTTGAATAGGATATTATGGATTCTGTTCACTCAACTCACCTTTTCTATAATAAAAATATTAGTTACATGTCTACAATATTTATCGAACAGATACCCGGCAAAGTTAAGATTTTTGTAGAAAAACCGATATATAAGGAATAAATTGATATTTTTGACCCAAAAGGGAAAGAAAGCTATGGCAATTGGCGGAATCGCTTTAAATGAGATTGACAGCCTGAAAACCAACCTATAGATGCTTAAGGATGGATAAATGAATGAGTAAAGGATATGAAGAACGGTATTTGATAATATTATTATCAGCAGTAATGAATCAGAAAGAGTCACCGGAGCCATTGCGCCAGCTGGACTGGGAGAAGATGTACCGGCTGGCTGATTATCATCACGTGGCCCATGCGGTTTACTATGGAATTATGGGATTGAATGAGGATATACCGCAAACCATACGCCAGCGTTTTTTTGATAAATATTTAGAAGCAGTTCATCGGACCGAACGGTTGCGGAAGGGCGAAAAGAAAGTGCGGGCCCTTATGGAGAGAGGACGGATCAACTGTTTTATGTTGAGTTATCCGGATATTGTAAGCTGCTATCCGATTGAAGAAATGTGCTGCCGAGAATCCATTGAAATTGGTACGGATAAAAAATTTGAGCGAATCATAAAGGAAACACTGGAGAATGTGGATTTTGAGGAGCGTAAAACGGAAGCGCGCGGACATTTGTACTACCGCATTCCCGGCGTCAGAGTTTTGTGTTACAGCCACAGCATGTTTTTCAGCAGGCCTATGCGGAAATATTATAAGGGCCTTCTAACCGATTTACCGTATAAGAAGGGCTCTCATTTCATTCGGGAAATGGCACCGGATGACCAGTATCTGTTTCTTATGTGCAGGCTTACGGATTGCTATGCCAGGGGAGATATCAGCCTGAACCAGATCATGGACTTTTGGGCGTTTTATAAGAAATATGCGGAATCTTTTTCCTGGCCATATATTTACGAAAAGTTAAAAAAATTAAGGATCGCGGAGTTTGCAGAGCGTTTGGAATACCTGATTCTTCGATGGTTTGGTACCGGTGCAGGAATTGAAAATGCAGAAGTTTATGATGCGCTGGAGTCCTACATTCTTACCAAAGGGGTAGAAGGACGGGAGATAAGTTCCCAATTTCTTCCGCTCATTAAGACGGTTGCAGATTGTTATGCCAGAAACAGGAAGGCTGAAAAGTTCAAAAAAATATTAAAATGGACGTTTCCGGAAAGAAGGTATATGGAGACAATTTATCCATTGCTGGGAGAAATGGGTTTTCTATTGCCGGTTTTCTGGTTTATGCGCTTTGGACGGTATATGGTACGGTTTATCTGTCATGAATTAGAAGAAAGAGTGATTCTGAAGATTGCAGGGAGGCTGCAGGAAGCAGCGGAAAACAAAGACCAGAATAAATTGCAGGAGGGAGAAGAAAAGGAAGAAGAAAACGAAAGAACAGCGGAAATAGCAAAGTAAACTCAGGTATGTCCGCTGTTTTTCTGTTTATCTATTAAATCCTTAATTTGAGAAATGGAACCGGCATTCAGAGAAACAGAGACTGCCTCCTGATTTGCAGAGGCTGCTTCTATTAACTCTGTGCGTAGGATTGATACATCTCTTGGTGCATCGATCGCTAATTTTACCCAATCGCTCCCAATGTCCAGAACAGTAATGCAGATATTATCACCAATGGTAAGTGCCTGTTCTTTTTTCCTTTGAAGAATAAGCATATTAATCCCCCTTTTTTACGAAATCTCTAATTGGATGACGAAATTTATAGAGAGGATTATCCAAAATAACCTGTCTGGCCTCGCGGTTTTCCGTATTCACAGCAATGGGGCACTTTAAGTTAACTGTGCTATCGTCCATAGAATCATGAATGACACAAATAACATAATAAGAGACTGCCTCTTCATTGTTAAAAACGTTTAATAGCCTTTTATCTTCTTCGGATAATACGGGTACATAATCCGCATATAACTGGAACGGATTCATGAGGATAAATGATACTCCGAGATCCTCCACTGACTGAAGGCAAATCAGAGTATCACTATTATCCTGAAAGGCCAAGGGAACATAATTTTTTAAATCGGTAAAGCCAAACAGTCCATCGGAAAAATGGATGAATTCTTCTTCAGAACAAGAAATCTTACCGAAGTATTGTGTATTGATTTCCATAGGTACCTCCAGAGTACAGGATTAAGCAAGAACGTCTACCGGAGAGTGATTGAAGAAATTAGCGGCACTGGGTGGAACATAGATGGGTTTGCCAATATATTCAATTTTCACATCAGGCATTTGAGTAATTGATAATTCAACGTTGCCAGGAATAAACTCATAATCTCCTTTTGCAACTTTTAAATCGAAACTTAATTTATCCATTTGGTATTTAATTGTTAAATCAGGATCAGACCATTCAATATCAGGACCTGTAGTGGGCAGAAATTGCAGCCCAAAATCTCCTGTAGGCATTTGAGCGCGCTGTTTGATAATCTGATCAAGAGGATTTGAAACTTTAGCGTCTAACAAAAGTGCACCTTCCTTTGCCAATGTTGCGGTAGCTTCATATGCAGCAGTCTTTCCTTTGACGGCAGACTGGCGAACACTTTCCATAGTAGTGGGACAAATCGAGTTACGCGCGTCATAAGTATCAATGTGTAGTTTGATGGGGCGGCTTTCTATGGTCATGCCACCTTTTTTCCTATTAGTCTCTAATTCAGCTGTAGAACTTGTATATTCTAACTTTGCTCTTTGAATTTTAAGTTCATATTCAATCGGTATGGTAGTGATCTTAAGCAATGATTCCATATAAAACACCTCCAATCAAGTCTATTTCATGAAATCAATAAAAGATGGAGATAAGATACTGGTTCCGACTTTTAAGGCTGCATTGTAAGCATACTGATCCCACATATAGTCGGTAAGTGCTGCTGCCATATCAATACCTTCTACATTTTGCATCTGCTCCTGCAGGGAAATATCAGCATTTTCAAGCCTGTCTTTTGTTGTTGTCAGAAATTCCGTTTTAACTCCTAATTCAGTTACATTATTAAGAATGCCTGTACTTACTTCATCAAATTTGGTCATAAGCTTCCCATATGCATCCGCATCGAATGTTTCCTGGTCCAGAAGGTCAGCAAGCTGGCCGGCCAGGACGATGGCGTTATTGCTTAATCCATCTTCATCTTTCCCGTATCCGATTGCTTCTATGCCAGGCAGTGATGTATCGAATGCGCTGGAAGGCATTACCTGATCAAATTCATCCATAGAAAGCCCCATGCCTAAATCTACATAAACATTTTCATTGGCAAGTTCAGTGAGCTTTTCATAATCCCCTGTTCCCTTTGCGGCATCTACGTTAATACCGCGGTAAGTAAGAATATTGTCATCAGACATGCTGAAGGGTGCATTCTTGCCGTCAGCACCGGCAAATAGAAAAGTATCTTCATAGGAAGCGTTCAAACTCAATACCATGGATTTTTGATGTTGGCGTATAGCGGTTGCAAAGGTTTGCCGGATCGAAAGGTCACCATTAGTACCGTTAAGTGCTTCTACGCTATACTCTTTGTTGATGGTCGTAACGATATTGGATATCTGCATCAATGCGTCTTCCTGTCCATCCTGACGGGATTGAACATCTTTCAGCATGCTTAAGTTATCCTGGTTCTTGTAATATTTGCGGTGAAGCTGAGATGCCCGGGCAGCAGCAGCAGGATCTTCCGCAACGCTGTTAAAGCTGCGCTGGGTCATAACATGAGTTCTGGATAAATTCAAATTGGATATTGTAGTGGAAAGATTGCTTTTATAATTTCTCAGGATTGCATTTGTCGTAATTCTCATTTCATTACCTCCTATCTGCCGACTATGCCTGTATTGTTAATTAACACATCCAGTGCTTCATCGAGTGTTGTCATAAGGCGGGCGGCAGCCGTAAAAGATTTCTGATACTGCATAAGGCTGATACCTTCCTCATCTAAGGAAACCCCGGATACAGCATCTTTGCTGTCGGCAGTTTGTTTAAGAACGGATACATGGTTATTGAGGATTGCGGTGTTAGAGGAGCTGTCAATACCCTGTGTATTTTCTAAGTTAGAATAACATTGGTAGAAATCGCCGGTAAAGAATGTGATATATCCGGTTTGGGAAACTCCCGCATTATCCAGGTATGTATATTCGTATTTAAAATCCCGTTCATCGGTCAGAGATTTTAACATTTTTAAAATGTTGTCATTGGCAGTTGACCCGGCATTTTCATCGTGAGATGAAATGATGTGGATGCTGTTGTTCATCCAGTCATCTGAAATTTTTATGTTGCTGGCAGTAAAGGTTTTGCTGCCGTCAGAAGTTTTAAACAAGTCATAGTTTTTGATATTAGTGGGATTGGCCTCATAAGTTATGGATAAATCGGTTCCGTCTGCCGCTTTTATACTGGTACTGGAGATTACGGTACCGGAAGTTAAAGGAGCTGTGCTTGTCCAGGCCAGTTTTCCGGTAGCCGCATTATAAGCCCAGGTACCGGCAGTATCCGTACCGTTTACCTTCATAGTGGCTGCATCCGTGTTTAATTGAGTGGCCAGATTGTCTAAGCTATCCTTAAGATTTGCTCCTATTGCTATTGTACCGCTTGTGCCATCACCAAAAGTATAGGTCTGTCCGTTTATTTTTATCGTTTCATTTTTCAGAAAGTTACCGGATGAATTTGTGAAGCTAATACTATACTCTGCATTCTCAGACCCGGTACTTGTTAATTCTTTTGCAGACCCGGTTGCTGGAATCTTAGAAGCTCCGGTATAAGGAACCGTGTTGGTGTTCAGTTCATTGAATGTTTTGGCTATGTTCTGAACCAAGGCGTCAAGAGATTTTTCATAATATCCGATCCCTCTGAAATCAGTTGCCGGATTATCCAGTTCTCCGGATTTATTTAGCGAATCTACGATACCTTTTATAGAACCATCTTTTAAATAGTCGGTAATATCTGTTTTAAGTGAGGTTACATCTGTACCAGATGGAAAATCACCGGCAGGAATGAGGGAAATGGAAACAGTTCCATCCTCGCTGCCGTCAGCTTTTTTGTTACGTTCCACAGAGAGAGAAGCAAAATTTTCGCCGTGTTCTCCTGCCGTAAGATTGTAGGTCATACCATCGGAACCTGTAAACTTGACAACCGGATATTCATACTTGGTACCGGTGGAAATTGCAATTTCTTTATAGGTTACACTGATGGGGAGATAGCTGGCGAGCTCATCCAGTTTGTTGTTTCTTTGGTCCTTGAGCTCTAATGCAGGATTGCCCTGTACCTGGCTTTTCCAAATGGCATCATTCAATTCTCCTATATCAGAAAGAAGGCTGTTAACAGTTGGAATATCGGTTTTCTCCAAACCGCTGATGGTTTCCTCCCGAACATTTTTTAAGTCATCAGCCTTTTGATGGAAATAGTTTAAGAGCGTCTGAAATGAGGAGCGCACGTTGATGTCCAGGCTGCTGTCATTTGCAGTAGCTGATAGCTTATCCAAATTGCTGCTTATATTGGAGAGAGCCGTCTTAATGGCATCCCTGTCTGTCTCGTCAAAGACATTTGCCAACTGGTCCAGGGTACCCTGACGTGCATCAGCTGTTCCTACTTTGGCTATCTGATTCCGGTACTGGACATCAAGAAACGGGTCCCGTATCTGGGATATACCGGTAATTTCAACACCATAGCCGATTTTGGTACTGGGGTGGGTGCTGATAGCTTCGCTGCCGTTAAGATTAAGGCTTACTAAGTCCACCTGCTGTCTGGTATAGCCGGTTGTGTTGATGTTCGCTATATTCTGTCCGGTTACGTCAAGGGCGCGCTGGCTGGCTGTCATGGCCAGCTGGGCGATGGTGAAACCGGAAAAAGTAGATCGTGTCATAATAGTCCCTCCCATTTAGCTTTGTCTGCAGTCATTCCTTTTTGGGAATTATTGATGGTTTTATTTATCATGTGAAGATTGATCTCGATCATAGAACGGGCACTTTCGTTTGTGTCCTGAAACTGACGGACCTGATGAGTGAGCGTATCAAAAAGCTTTTTCAGCCGGTTATGCTCAGTACCGGATGTTTCCGAAAGAATCTGCTGAAACGTATAACCCTTGTAACCAAGACGTTCCTGGCAGGTTTCCCGCTTTTTATCAAGACCTCTCAGCTTCAATATGGCAGCCTGTTCTTTGTTCATGCAATCTTCCACATAGGTGATCCGGTTCTTTTTAGAGGCTTCCAGCTTTGTCTGTTCAATCTGAATGAGCTCCTGAAATAAATGAATAAAATCCTCAATTACCGTAATAAAATCATTCATTGAAATCCGCTCCTTTGTATAAAAGAATCCTATCAGCAATCTTATTGGCATCTACCTGATATGTTCCATTTTCAATCCTCTGCTTTAAGCTGTCCAGTTTTTCTTCCGATGCGGGCTGCTCGACTTCTTTCATAAGGATATTTTTAAGGGTAGAGATAAACTTCGAATCCTGCGCTTCCTGTGAAGCGGAACGGATGGTGATTTCATCATAATTGTTTTTTCCGGATTCGGAAGCGTTGATTTCGGCCTGATCCTGATTTTGTCGTATCATGGATGTATTATACAGCGTACTAAAATAGTTCGATGAAATACGCATGAATTTACTCCTTTCTAAGAGCCTTGGAAATGCCACTGTTTTTTCATTACATCTATAATATCGTCAGTTTGAGAAAAATATTAACTTTATAAAATGTAATTTCTTAATTAAAGTGAGTATAAATGCTTTAGCAGCACATTCGAGATGTTGGAGCATGATACCTGCCTGGTAACGGCTCCGATGTTATAGGCCACCATGGGCATGCCGTAGACAACACAGCTTTCCGCATCCTGTCCAATGGTAAAGGCGCCTTTTTTCTTCATACTGAGCAGACCGTCGGCTCCGTCACGCCCCATGCCGGTCATGATGATCCCAACAGAAGATGCTCCGGCTGTATCGGCTACGGATTGGAACAGAACATCTACGGAGGGGCGGTGTCCGCTCACCTTTTCACCGGTGTAGCAATTTACGGTGTAGCGGCTTCCCACCCGGACTACTTTCATCTGCAAGTCGCCGGGAGCGATAAGCACCTGTCCCCGTTCAATGGCGTCTCCGCTTTGAGCCTCTTTTACACTCATATGGCACAGGCGGTTTAACCGGTCCGCATACATTTTGGTAAAGCCCTCCGGCATATGCTGTGTAACCACAATACCAGGCGTGTCTGCAGGGAGGTCCTTAAGAACCTGAAGCGTGGCTTCTGTTCCGCCGGTGGAAGCCCCTATGGCAATGATGGTATTTACGGCATTCATGCTGAATGACATTCCGCTGGCCAAAGGTTTTTGAGGAATGACGGGAGCAGCAGCGGCAGCCGGCAGCTTAATCCTGGCACGGGAAGCAATGAAGATTTTACTGATTAAAGTGTTTAAGAATGTGTTGGCCGTATTGCTGACAGACATGTCGGGTTTTCTGACAAAATCCACGACACCTGCGGACAGCGCTTCAAATACATTTAAATTCAGAGAAGACACCAAAATAACCGGAACCGGATATTTGGGCAGCAGTTTTTTTACAAATTCAATGCCATTGACCCGTGGCATCTCCACGTCTACCGTTACTACGTCGGGCTTAAGCACAGGTATCTTACGCTCTGCGTCAAAGGCATCAATCGCATATCCAATTACCTCTATATTAGGATTTTGGGAAAGATTATCAATTAATACCTTACGAAACAGCAAGGAATCATCTACTATGAAAACGCGGATTTTTTCGGTCATAATTTACTCCATTCTATATAAATTATAAAAGCACATACCGGTTCAAATGCTTTTTATATTTTTGTTGTTTATTTATAAATCTGTGTAATATAAAATCCATTTACTGAGGTAGTAAGGCAGTAAATAGATTTTATATTAGACAGATTATTCTTTTCGATAGGTAGCCGGCATCAGATATTTGTAAGGTGTTTTTTCCTTATTGATTGTTTCGGAATGTCCGATCAGTAAGTATCCGCCCGGGGCAGTTGCATCATAGAAACGCTGAATCAGTGAATCTTTGGTGCTCTGGTCAAAGTAAATCATTACATTTCTGCAAAAAATAACATCAAATTTTAATCGGAACCGAATGGGATCCATCAGGTTAAAGGTTTGAAAGATCACATTTGATTTAATGGCCGGCGCAACCGAATATACGCCCTGCTCTGCCGTTTTAACAAAGTATTTGGATTTCCAGGAAGGGGATAAGTTTTTCAATGAATCCTCATCGTAAACAGCTTCCTTTGCAGCCTTTAGTGCATTCTGGGAAATATCGGTAGCCAGAACCCGGGTATCCCAGAGGGCGGCCTGCGCCCCCAGGGTTTCCTTGATGATCATTGAAATGGTATAAGGCTCTTCACCGGAAGAGCAGCCAGCACTCCAAATGCTTAGAACTTTATTTTTTTTCGTACTTAATAAATAAGGGAGAATGGTATCACGGAAGAATTTAAAATGTGCCTCCTCCCGCATAAAGTAAGTATAGTTTGTCGTAAGCTTATTCAGCATCACTTCTAAGTCAGCCGGGTTCTTTGATGAGATAATATGGTCGATGTAATCCGTAAAGGAAGCGTATCCCAGAGAGATGATCGTGTTTGATAATCTCCCCATAATTAACTGCATCTTTTTTGATAAGTCGATTCCGTAATTTTTTTTCACAAACTCTACCAGCCGTGTGAAGTCTTGCTGTGAAAGTGTTAACATAGAGAAGCCATCCTTTATGAGTTATTAACTAAGGTTTCACAATCCAGAAGCAGAACAACATTGTTGTCTGGCATAGATATCATACCGCTGACCAGTTCTTCGCGGTTATTGGCAGGAACCGCGGAGATCCTGGAATAGTCAATATCCAGAACCTGCTCTACGGCATCCACAATAATTCCAATGAAAACGGAATCTACATTTAAAACGATGACGCAGGTGGTATTCGTATATTCGATCGCCGGCTTGCCCAGCCTTAGGCGGATATCAATGATCGGTACGATCTGTCCCCTTAAATTGATGATCCCTTTTACATAATTCGGCATCATAGGTATGGCAGTGATAACATGGTTGGTGATTATTTCAATGATATAATTGGTGCTTATACCAAAGATCAGGTTATCCGTGTGGAAGGTTAAGTAGCGTTCCATGACTTCTGTTGTGCCGGTAGCAAAATCTTCAGGTGTAATATTATCTGCACCAGATATAGCTGTTTGCGTATTCTCTGCTGACATTTGTATTCCTCCAATTCCAATTAGTATTGATTATGTGATGCAGCATACAGATTTAAAACGTCTAATATGATGCTGATATTGCCGTCACCAAGAATGGTACAGCCGCTGATGCCCGAATCCTTTATGTTAAAGCTGTTTAAGAATACCGGAATCGGTTTTACGACAACCTGCTGTTCTCCTAAAAGGTCATCTACGAAAAGGCAGTAGGATTTATCACCGGATTCCACCCACACCAGAATTCCGTCTTCAATGTTCGTGATTTCCGTATCAATGTTATAAAGCCTGTGAATACGGATGATCGGATAGAACTGGTTCATGCATTTGATAATTTCATTTCCTTCGGTATCGTAGATCACATCTTCATTTTTCACCTTAAAGGATTGGCGGATATTGGCGATCGGAACCGTAAAGACAGATTTTCCAACTGAGATTTCCATACCGTCGACAATGGCCATGGTGAGCGGAATTTTTAAAGTAGTACACATTCCCTTGCCCAATTCACTGGTAAGGGTTATGGTGCCTCCAATGGTCTCAACATTTTTCTTGACCACATCCATACCGACTCCACGGCCGGAATACTCAGTAACCACCTCGTTGGTAGAAAAACCGGGAGCCAATAAGAGCGCCAGGATCTCCTTTTGAGTGTATTCGCTTTCGGGCTTTGTGAGGATGCCGTTTTTCTTTGCTTTAGCAAGAACTCCTGCAGGATTGACTCCGCGTCCGTCGTCGCTGATGGAAATGATCACCTCATTGGTCGTATGGCTTGCAGAAAGTATAATCTCACCCTGCGGATTTTTTCCGGCGGCAATACGTTCTTCAGCCGACTCCTCGATGCCGTGGTCCATGGAATTTCGGACAATGTGCATGATCGGGTCGCCGATGCTGTCCACGATGGATTTGTCTACCTCGGTGTTTTCACCAATAATGGTTAACCGTACATCCTTTTTGAGCTTTTGCTTCATGTCACGCACAATTCGGTTCATTTTCTGGAATACACCGGATACGGGAACCATGCGCAGGGACATAACGCTATCCTGAAGGTCATCGGTCAGCTTGCGAAGCTGTCTGGTAGCCTTTAAAAAGCTGTCAAGATTCTTTAAGTTCTGAATATCAGGTGAGGAAGTCACCATGGATTCCGTAATGACAATCTCGCCAACGATTGCAACCAGATTATCCAGCTTGGCCAGATTTACGCTGATCAAATTCTGCTTGCTTGGCATCTGGTGTCCGGTGCTGGCAGCAGGTGTGCTTTGGGTCCCGGTATTTTCGCGGGCAGAAGGGCTGGAGGCGGTTTGAATATTCTGCTTTTCTTCGGCGGGAGCACCTTTGGCACGTACATTTTCAATCAGTTCATAGGAACGGATATTGTTTAAGTTATTGATCTGGGAAATGGCTGAGTCCGCTTCCTTACGGGAATCAAAAGTCAGGAAAAAGCCTTTTTCAATGATACTGCTGCTGCTCTGGCTGTTTGTTTCCACATCGGTTGGATAAAAGCCGAATTCCAGTCCGGATTCTTTTAATGTGCTTATAAGCATAAATGCCCGGAGATTTTCCATCCCGCAGCCTTCATCAAAGAAGATCCGAAGGAAAAATGCAGCCTTATCATCAGGACATTCCGCCAGATCCATTCTGATTTCATCTAAATGAACCGCAGGAACAACGGTAGCGGCAGATTCATCCGGCTGCGGCGCTTCCTGCGGTGCGGCAGTGTTCCCGTTTTTTTCTTCCTTACCGGCCTGATTGTTATCCTTGCTGATTTTTTTCAGGAAGCTATTAATTTCCTGAGTCAGATTGTCGACATTATCACTAAGCGGCTCGTTGTTTTCTACCTTCGAAACTTCAGCGCGAAGCATATCGGTAGAACGGAACATTAAGTCAAAAAGAGTGCTTTTGTGGGAACTGTCAAGAGAGTCTAAGCCGTTCTCACGGATAAAAAAGAAAAGATCTTCAATATGATGCGCTATCTGCATCAGAGAGGAAAACTCCATCATAGCGGAAGAACCCTTGACCGTGTGCATGATACGAAAAATTTCATTCACATCATCCACCGTAAAATCTCCTGCTTTTTCGGCTTCTATCAGGAGTTCGTCCAATTGCTCCAGAAGGGAATTGGTTTCAAAGAGATACATATCAAGCATATTATCCATGCCGTTATCCATAATATTTACACCGCCTTATCTAGTTTAGTATATATTTATTTATCGGTATGGCTGGCTAAAAAATAATAGTAAATCGGATATCCTTTCGAAAAAATATATAAGACAACAGTTAAAATGGAGGCACAATATGGCAGATATTTTAAAAGTTACAACTCCGCTTTCCGGTTATGATAATTCAACGATCAAGAATAACCCGCAGGCCGGTCAGGGAGTGCAGATTCAAAATCCCGTAGACCCGTCTAAAGTCATGAGAGGGGATAACCGGTCTGATTCCGGCAGGAGCGGGGATCAGCAGATGGCGTTCCAGTATGAGTCGAATTTCGGCACGTTTCTCAATATGGTAAAAAATGTACCGGATATGTCCAGGATCTTTACCGATATATTTTTCCAGGGAGAAGAAATGCTGACAGGCGGAGTCATGGAGGATGAGGCTGCGCAGCAGATCGCTTCCTTTTTCAAGGCAGCGCAGATGCAGGAAGAAGAGATTCTTCCGTTTATGAAAGAGCAGGCCGAATCAGCGGTCCGCTTTAACGGCGGTATTTTTGACCAGCTGCGCAATGCTATGGCAGATACAAATTCTGTGGACTTAAAAGCTGAAATTTTGGATTTTATCAAGAAATTTAATGATATGTCTTCCGGAAAGCATATCCTTCATGATATAAATAATACAATAAAGGATATGGAGGGATATGTTTTTAAACAGACCAGAGAACAGATCCGTGCGTTGTTGAACGAACTGGATTTAAACGCGCCGGAGGGGGAAACGGCTGATAACAGTGCATTGTTAAAAGAAAAGGTTCTTCCGTTTCTCGGCCGTTATATAGCTGCCAATCATGATATGGGTACGATTCGGGATAAGATATCCCTTTTAACGGTGCTCATATCAAAATATGAAAAC
This sequence comes from Clostridium sp. Marseille-P2415, assembly GCF_900155545.1. Classification (GTDB taxonomy): domain Bacteria; phylum Bacillota; class Clostridia; order Lachnospirales; family Lachnospiraceae; genus Lacrimispora. Next base: position 2,628,727 of record NZ_LT732526.1, on the reverse strand, counting down.
GGAGACAGGGCAGAGGTCCTGCAGTCTTTTTCCAGACTTACCGGTTATCAGGGATTCCGTAAATTCTTCGGCACCATGACTGCGGACCAATTTGACCAACTGCTGAACCAGGTCGATATGGATCAGGCAGCAGGGAAAAATGAATGGGCTGATAAGTTTTTGGATTTCTTAAGAACCGGTATCAGCGGAGGTACCGGGCTGGAAAACAAGCAAATGTTTCAAAGTATGCTGCAGACCATGGTTTTAAATGAAAGCGTATATATGCCTCTTTTGCATCTGGCATTTCCGGCAGACATAAACGGGCGGAAGATGTTTTCTGAGATGTGGATTGATCCGGATGAAGCGGGCAGCAGCACTCAGGCAGACGTAAGACATACATCCAGAATCTTTGCTAAATTTGATATTAAGGAACTGGGGCTGTTTAAACTGGTGCTTCTTTACGGGGACAATGCGGCTTCCGTTCAGCTCTATTATCCGGAGCAGATGCAGAAATTAGAGGGAAATATTCAAAAGGGAATAAAAAACATACTTGAGCAGCATCATTTCCGGGCAGATAACATATACCTGCAGGCAGGAGGCGGCCCTTCATCCCCTGTAGAAGTATTTCCGAAAATCCAGGAAAGGAAAAATTCAGTCGATGTCAGAATTTAAGAATACATTAAATAAAAAAGCGGTCGCGTTAAAATATGACGATACCAAAAATTCTGCGCCAATTATCGTGGCGTCCGGTATGGGATATATGGCAGAAAAAATTATAGAGACTGCCAATGAAAACGGCGTACCTGTGTATGAAGATAATTCCCTTGCAACGATTCTGACCCAGCTTGAGCTCGGGAGCCAGGTCCCGGATGAATTGTATCAGGTCATTGTGGATATATACCGTTATTTCCTGAGTTATGTGCCAGGTACGGAGGAGAAACAAATAACGGAGAACCCGGAGGAAATGAGGGAAGATGGGGAAGAGGATATAATAAACGAAGAAACGGAAACGGTGGAGCAGGATTATGTTGAAAGAATGTGAAAAAGCGTGTATTTATACTTTGGATGGAGTCTTTCTTGCAGAGGTAAAGGTCGTGGATTCCGATAAAGACAGCATGGGACTTATCGTTGAAGAGAAAGACATGGATAAAGTGAATACAGAGACTGTGATTGTATTTTATGACGGGGTACAGGGGCTTGTTACATGCAAATGCCGTTTGTCTGCAAGGATGAAGATTAACGGAGACGAGAGCGGAGAGGTGGGCGGAGCCATTTATAAAGTGCCGTGTCAGATTGATGAACTGGTTGGAGTGGAACAGAGAAGGAACGATTTAAAGGTCAGGGTTTCGTTTCCGGTCATGCTGGAGACTTCCGATGCTGATGGAAAGGTGACTAAAATACCTGCCAGAGTGAAGGATGTAAGCGCAGGAGGAGTCGGATTTGAGTCAAAGCAGAAATTAGCGGAGGAGCAGCTTTTTTCTTTCCTTTTTGAAACAGACACCGGCTGTACCAGGCTGAAAGGCTATGTTCTATGGGCCGAAAAGCTGTCTAAGGAGGAAGAACCGCCGCGGTACCGGTATGGCAGCCGCTTTTTAGATATGACCTCCTATCAGGAATCCATGGTCAGGAAATTTGCCTTTCAGGAACAGCTTAAGAGAAGAAAAATTCAGTAAATACTTATGTTGGGACGGAAACATGACGATAACAACTTTATATGGTTAAATTTGTGAGTGGTTATATATAAAGGAGTGATTGCATGAAACAAAAAAAGAGAGTTTTGGCAACAGCCGTGATGGCGGCCGTCTGCTTAAGCCTCATCCCCGACAAAACTATGGCCACCGATTCGATCAATTCGGTCAGCATTAAAGTGGGACTTAAGATTGAGGCGGGGGACCGTCTGCCTGACATCCAGATCGACAAAACAGATGCGGATGCTTATGTGACTTCAGGCGGAAAGCAGTATAAGGTAATAGACGCGGAATGGGTCACCTCTACTTCTAAGGATATGACCGTTGGGGAAGAACCTAAAATGAATGTTACTCTTACCCCTTCGGATGAATACGACGCTTACTTTAAGTCTTCCTATGAGGCTTCGAAGGTGAAGGTTAACGGAGGTACCTATTTAAGTGCCAGACGCAAAGGCAGCGATCTGGTGGTGACACTGAGGGCAAAGGCAGTCAAGGGCCTGTATGCGGAGCCGGAGGATGTGGGCTGGAAGGATACAAGGCTTGGCCAGGCTGTCTGGTCCAAGGGTGATAATACTTCAGGTGCCTATGAGTTATGGCTGTACCGTGGAAAGTCCATTATTTTAAAAAAGGAACAGGTAAAGGCTACCACCTATAACTTCTATCCTTATATGACGGAGGAAGGCACTTATTCCTATAAAATCCGTTCCGTTCCCTATAAACAGGAAGAACTGAAGAGCGGAAAAAAGAGTGACTGGGTGGAAGCGGATGAACTGGTGATCAGGGACCGGGATGTATCTGACGGAACCGGTAAGGAATCGGATACACTGAATGGTGTGGCAGGAAATCCGGAGATAAAAGAAGGCTGGGACCAGCAGGCCGGTATATGGTATTACCGGTATGCGGATGGAACCGTGCAGGCGAATTCCTGGCTGGTCCTTGATGATGTCTGGTACCGGTTTGACCAGGAAGGCAAGATGGTGACCGGTTGGCTCCTGACCGATGGAGATATCTATTATATGGATTCCAAAGGAGCCATGGTGACCGGCTGGAATAAAATTGACAACACATGGTATTATTTTTATCCGGATAACGGCTATGCTGCCCCCATGGGAGCAGCCGCCACGGATTGGCAGGTCATTAATGGATATTATTATTATTTTACCAGTCAGGGCGCTATGCAGAAGGGATGGATCAATCAGGCCGGAAGATGGTATTATCTCAATACTTTACAGGGCAGTCTGGAAGGTGCCATGCTAAAGGGCTGGATCACACGGAACGGCTATACTTATTTTACAGGAGAAGACGGAGTGATGGTAACCGGCTGGCAAAAGATAGACGGGCTTTGGCGCTATTTCAATCAGGATGGAGTCATGGCTGTTAATACGGTGATAGGCGGGTACCCTGTCAATGAGGATGGAGTGTGGGTACAATGAGAAGAGTGAAGATTAGAAAACTGGAAGTGTTATTTTTAACTGCCTGCCTGCTGGCTCTGACCGTTCTTTTGCCTATCAGTACTTACGGAGCCGAATCGGTAGTGATTCGAAGCGTAAATCTTAAGTTTACCAGTCAGTTTGGGGACGAGGAGATACTAATGCCGGAAATTACCACAACGACTTCCGGTGTTTCCGTCAAGGATGTTGTATGGAATCGGGATATCAGTAAATGGAAGGCAGCACAGAATGAGCGGGTGAGCGTGACTCTCACCTCAGACAGCACGATATTTGCGGATTCCTATAACCGTTCCGAGTGTAAGATTACAGGAGCCAAGTTTGTCTCTGCCAAGGCTTTGGATAATAATACTCTGGAGATAAAGGCAGATTATGTTCCTGTAGTAAAGCTCGGCAAGACATCCAGTGCCGGCTGGAGTGACAGTAAAAAAACGAAAGCCGTATGGAAAAAGGTAGAATTTGCTACTGGTTATCAGGTAGCCTTATATGCAGATGACAAGTTGAAAAAACGGGTTTCTGTGCAGACCAATACCGTGGACCTTTCTGAATATATGGATAAGGATGCGATTTATTACTATGAAGTCCGGGCCATTGGCTATTCCTCCGATGACCGCAAGTATATGAAAGAAGGAGACTATGTCACTTCGGATGATACCATTATGGAATATGATGGAGATACGACAGGTACCTGGAAAGGAAATACTTACAAGCAGGAGGATGGCGGGACTCCTACGAACTGCTGGAAGCAGATTTTAAATGACTGGTATTATTTTGACGGCAACGGAATCCGTCAGATAGGCTGGATCCAGTCGGGCCAAAGGTGGTATTATTTGAATCCTACCGATGGAAAGCTGCTGACTGGCTGGCAGTTTGTAAATGGGAAATGGTATTACTTAAATCCTGGCGGCGGAGAGATGCTGTCGGGCTGGATACAGCCCCAGCCAAGTGTCTGGTATTATCTGTATTCAGACGGAAGTATGGCAAGCAGTACAAACGTTGGCAGCTACTGGGTGGATGCTTCGGGTAAATGGATTCCGTAAAAGCTGGAAATTGGCGAACTTAGGAGGATTGGATTTTGGCAACGATAGACCAGTTAAAATTATCTGCGCTTACAAAAGCAAATGCAGGACAGATAGGATATACGGCAGCATCATCTGCCAAAGGAAATTTTAAGCAGGTTCTTAAATCGGTATTAAGGGCACCGGAAAGCCTTGATGAGATGTTTTCAGAGGCCTCAAGAAAATATGGGGTTTCCGAAAAGCTCTTAAAGGCGGTCGCTAAGGTAGAATCGAATTTTAACCCCTCAGCTACTTCCGGGAAAGGAGCGGCCGGAGTTATGCAGTTAATGCCGGCCACCGCCAGATCCTTAGGGGTGGATGATCCATATGATGCCAGAAGCAATATTATGGGGGGAGCCAAATATTTAAAAGAAAATCTGGAGCGGTATAATGGAAACGTGGAGCTCACCCTGGCAGCATATAATGCCGGTTCCAACAATGTGAGCAAATATGGCGGGATTCCTCCTTTTAAAGAAACTCAGGAGTATGTTAAGAAAGTTATGAATTATATGGGGGGAACGGAAACTGCATGGAGTACTCCGTCATACTCTCAGGCGGTTTCCGGAAGCACGGGAAGTAACATTTATCCATTTTCGGCGGATTATAACCCTTATTATTCTCAGGGATCTTTTCCTGCGTCTGATTTATTAAGTGCTCTGGGAACTGTTTCAAGCTATTCGGATGAATCGGAGGGCGGAAACCTCGTATCCAATAAATCGGATTATCTTTATTTGATCGAACTGATGAAACTGCGAATGCAGATGGCTTCTTACAGCATTTCCAGCCAGTTTGATACAAACGGCTCAGATACCGGATCAATCTATAATTTATAAAATCGAAAGCCTTATGGAGAAACTGATAACTCAGCTCTGCCATAAGGCTTTTTTATTTACGCGGGCAACGAGCCAAACGAACATGTCTACAATGGGAGGTTAACAGATTTTAACATAATTAAACAGTAATGATAGAGAACAAGCTGATATGGCCTGGCCCTTAGAATAATGCTTCAAGATTAAAGTAAGCTTCCAATAAGACATGCCTCATACATAACGTACCGGAGATGTACTATTTATGCTATGTATGGGGCATGCGAAAGATTTGTACTATTGTTTGGAAAGTGTGTCACTCACTTTTACTAAAGCCTCTATAAAATAAGATTTCTTGATGGGCTTGAATACAAAGGGAATGGAGGGACCTAATTCTTGTACCATCTGAAGCGTTTTATCATAAGCCAGTGAGCTGATTATAATAATTCCTGCCTCCGGATAGTGTTCCAATAAGCGTTTGGAAGCTTCAATACCATCTATTCCCGGCATTATGATATCCATGGTTACAATATCGGGCTTTTCCCTTTCAAAGGTTTCCAGAGCTTCTTCCCCGCTTCGGCACTGACAGCTCACATCAAAATTTGTTCCTGTCAGTAATTGTTCTATTTCATTACGTGTTACGATTGAATCGTCGACAATCATAATTCTTTTTTTCATAATAGCTTCCCTCCTTTTAAGCTCTAATTACTTCCGACAATAATATCGCCTTCGCTGTTTTTGTAAATAATGCTGCTGGAATACTCCTCCTGGACTAATAGGCTGGAGGGGCCCATTCGAATACGGACCACCGGAAGTAACTGCTGGCATTGAATCAACCCTGTCTGCGCCATATCACCCGCTGTTATTTCCTCCAGACGGTTTGTTATTTCCTGCTCTCTGATATTCAAAAAATCCGAGGCTTGTTTTAAGCTTTCCAACAACTGCTGCTTATCCTGTCTCTGTGTGGTCTCAAGATATGTAATGTTTTTTCTTATTTCAGACATATTATGGTGAAGCTGTTCCAGTTCCCGGGTCAGGCGGTTTGCTTCTTCCACGTTTTTCGGAATATTGGCGATTGTTAATTCGGTAATGAGCCGGCGCACTTTGGAGCCAATAATGCGCGCATTAATATTGTTTGTAGCCAGAAGGGACCCCCCAATGATCACCCCGATGCCGGAGGTTACCACAATGTCCTGGCCGCTTTCCACTTTGGAGTTAATAATGCTTTCCGCATATACATTTCCGCCGGCTGATACGGTACAATGTTCCAGATAACGGCATTTTATGTAGGAATCAGAGGTCAGTACACCGCGCCCATTTCCTGACATGCCGCTGGCAATGGTAATGGGGCCGTTAGCTGTTATTTGTGCACCCTCAACAGAACCACGGATATCAATGCTTCCGGTAGCCTTGACAGAAAAGCCGTTTCTTACATCTCCGCTGATCAGAATATTACCGTCGTAATCCAGATTTCCTGTATTATTATCTACATTTCCATTAATCTTAAGGATAGGATCTACTTGAAACTTGCCGTTCATAAATGTGACATGCCCTGTTTTTTGAGAGAGCAGGAGCGTACGGTCTTCGGAGAGAACCGTATTGCGTCCGGAAGGGATGGAAACGTTCGTTCCCTTAATGTCGCAGGGATATGACTGCCCTGTAATGGTCATACCATTTTCACCTGGTACGGCAATGGTTATTTCACAGATGACATCTCCTTCCTTAACGGATTGAATATTGTTCAGATTCTTGTAATCAACAGATCCGTTTTCATCTTCTTCAAACTCAAGCTGAAGAACGCGCTTGTAATGGTCTTTAATGGAGCCGTCGATTCCATTACGGGCCAGGATCCCTTTGGCAACCAGTATAGCCTGATCATATATATGTTTTTCGGCAATTAATTTCAGGGCATCCTCCTGGATCCCGGTTGTTACATGTTCTTGTGCAAGAATTGATCTCAAGTCCCCTTCGCTTATGTCCTGTCCGCCGTTCAGTGGATGGATAACATAGAACCATGCAGCCATACGGTCCTTAGAAATATAAAGCTGAGGCTGAGCGGCCCTTGGCTGGGGTTCCTGCTCCTGCGAAGTAGCAGCTGTTTGTTTTAAAACATTAGATAATGAGTTCATTTTGCTGGCAAACTGGTTGCATTCAATGTATAATATTTCTTCATTAACCCGCACAAGAAGCGGATCTTCAGATGGCCCCCATATGTATGAGGGCGAGAGAGCAGCTTTGTTGGTCCCGGGAGGTGTGGGTATTGCGGCAGAACTTTTTTGAGCGGTTGTATCAACAGCTGTATCCTCAACAGCTTTGTCAACAGCTTCCGTTTCAGCTTCCTCCGGTGAAACGGAAGAGTGTGCCATGGTTTCTTCCGAAGGTTCTGAAGAACGTTTTACGCTTTGAAAAAGGCTAAATAATCCTTTTTTGGTTTTCTCTTTCATTTTTTTCTCCCCTAACATTAAAGAATACCTGCTATTCCTTCCTTATGTGCAGGCAATAAGCTAATTTCATATCGTCATTTTGGAAGTGTTTAATAAGCCATGAAGATATGACGCTATTATGTTTTGCAATTTAAAGAAATGCTGGCTCCGGTTTCCGGTTATTTCATTTTTATGCTATGTATGATCTTTTAAAGTAAGTCTTGAGCTTTCTTAGAATGTAAGATAATCGGATTGATCCATGAGAGTTTCTTTATTAAAATGAGTTAAGATATAATTGTCCAGAAATTCAAGTCTTTCATTCATTTTGGTCCAGCCCGGGCCCTTGAAAGCCGCCTCCATTGATTTATTCATGGCTGAAAACAATCCGCAATGCAGAATGTCAATCATTGAATCACCGGTTATCAGGGCCTCCGACTCAATATACGCCATAGGTACACCTCCTTCTTAATTTAAATCAATCATATTGTCTATATCGGCAAACTTTAGCAGAAATATAACATAATAGTTGTCTTTATTAGTTAAAACTATTGACTGCGCAAAAACCTTATTAAAAATAATGTAAAATAACTGTTGACATTTGTCGAATGCTTTGATATGATATAACTCGCCGCTGAAAACGGCGGCAAAATTTCTTTTAAAACACATCGGCGATCGATGAAAAAGTTTTTAAAGAAAATGAAAATAAAGGTTGACAAGAACAACCGGTTATGATATTCTATGTAAGTTGCTGTTAAGGCAGTGACGGTAGAATAAGCACTTTGAAAACAGAAGATTGAACAGTATGTAAAACCCTGAAAATTCTAAAAAATAAGCCATGTTTGATGGCTTTGAATGAGAAGATTCAGAACGAATACAAGCAATTGTATACGAACCAAACAACAAGTAAAACGGGAAATAAATTAGCTAGTTAGTTGATTTTGACCCCGGATTGAACAACATTTTAATATGAGAGTTCGATCCTGGCTCAGGATGAACGCTGGCGGCGTGCTTAACACATGCAAGTCGAGCGAAGCAGTTTGAATGAAGTTTTCGGATGGATTTTAAATTGACTGAGCGGCGGACGGGTGAGTAACGCGTGGGTAACCTGCCTCATACAGGGGGATAACAGTTGGAAACGACTGCTAATACCGCATAAGCGCACAGTGCCGCATGGCACGGTGCGAAAAACTCCGGTGGTATGAGATGGACCCGCGTCTGATTAGGTAGTTGGTGAGGTAACGGCCCACCAAGCCGACGATCAGTAGCCGACCTGAGAGGGTGACCGGCCACATTGGGACTGAGACACGGCCCAAACTCCTACGGGAGGCAGCAGTGGGGAATATTGGACAATGGGGGAAACCCTGATCCAGCGACGCCGCGTGACTGAAGAAGTATTTCGGTATGTAAAGGTCTATCAGCAGGGAAGAAAATGACGGTACCTGACTAAGAAGCCCCGGCTAACTACGTGCCAGCAGCCGCGGTAATACGTAGGGGGCAAGCGTTATCCGGATTTACTGGGTGTAAAGGGAGCGTAGACGGCGCTGCAAGTCTGGAGTGAAAGCCCGGGGCTCAACCCCGGGACTGCTTTGGAAACTGTGGAGCTGGAGTGCAGGAGAGGTAAGTGGAATTCCTAGTGTAGCGGTGAAATGCGTAGATATTAGGAGGAACACCAGTGGCGAAGGCGGCTTACTGGACTGTAACTGACGTTGAGGCTCGAAAGCGTGGGGAGCAAACAGGATTAGATACCCTGGTAGTCCACGCCGTAAACGATGAATACTAGGTGTTGGGGAGCAAAGCTCTTCGGTGCCGCCGCAAACGCAATAAGTATTCCACCTGGGGAGTACGTTCGCAAGAATGAAACTCAAAGGAATTGACGGGGACCCGCACAAGCGGTGGAGCATGTGGTTTAATTCGAAGCAACGCGAAGAACCTTACCAAGTCTTGACATCGGAATGACCGGTCCGTAACGGGGCCTTCCCTTCGGGGCATTCCAGACAGGTGGTGCATGGTTGTCGTCAGCTCGTGTCGTGAGATGTTGGGTTAAGTCCCGCAACGAGCGCAACCCTTATCCTTAGTAGCCAGCAGGTGAAGCTGGGCACTCTGAGGAGACTGCCAGGGATAACCTGGAGGAAGGTGGGGATGACGTCAAATCATCATGCCCCTTATGATTTGGGCTACACACGTGCTACAATGGCGTAAACAAAGGGAGGCGAAGCCGCGAGGTGGAGCAAATCCCAAAAATAACGTCTCAGTTCGGATTGTAGTCTGCAACTCGACTACATGAAGCTGGAATCGCTAGTAATCGCGGATCAGAATGCCGCGGTGAATACGTTCCCGGGTCTTGTACACACCGCCCGTCACACCATGGGAGTTGGTAACGCCCGAAGTCAGTGACCCAACCGCAAGGAGGGAGCTGCCGAAGGCGGG
>NZ_LT732526.1:2602690-2617253 GCF_900155545.1 Clostridium sp. Marseille-P2415 | reverse complement strand
GTTGGTAACGCCCGAAGTCAGTGACCCAACCGCAAGGAGGGAGCTGCCGAAGGCGGGACTGATAACTGGGGTGAAGTCGTAACAAGGTAGCCGTATCGGAAGGTGCGGCTGGATCACCTCCTTTCTAAGGAAGAAGAAGTAGGCATTGAACACTTAACGAGGTATTATCGAGTTTAGTGTGAAAGCCCACCCGAACACTTAATGAAGCGAAGCTGAATTTAGTGAGAGTGGTGAGGGTTTTAGATACTGTTGAGTCTTTGGTTTTTGAAGGAAATAATTGAATAGGAAACACTAGGAAAGACAAAAGATTTCTGGTGCCGATGCGCTTAGGGGAGACACCCGTTCCCATCCCGAACACGATGGTTAAGACTTAAGCGGCCGATGGTACTATGCTGGAGACGGCATGGGAGAGCAGGTGGGTGCCAGATTTATTATGGGGGTGTAGCTCAGTTGGGAGAGCACCTGCCTTGCAAGCAGGGGGTCAAGAGTTCGAATCTCTCCATCTCCATTCGGTGCTGTTACGAAGCGGCACTTCGAAAAGCTAACGCTTTTCGAAGTCACGGCGTTTTACGCCTATACAATGAAATACAAAACTGCTTATGAAAGCAAGCTTTCAACACAGTTTTCCATTCCATTGTGCACGCTTCTGGTTGCATCGCGCATGTACCTTGAAAACCACATATTGAAATATATCTAGATAGAGTCTTTATATATAAAGACAAAATCAAGACATCCGAGGTGTTACATTGAAAGATGTAACCAAACAATAACTCGTTAAAGTAGCCGTAACGTACGGTGAAATAACAACCTAAGACCAGAGATACAACGCTATGTATCTTAGATCCAAGCCCGCACCCGCAGGCGAAGATCGATTGGTTAAGCTATAAAGAGCGCAGGGTGGATGCCTTGGCACTAAGAGCCGATGAAAGACGTGATAAGCTGCGAAAAGCTTCGGGGAGGAGCAAATATCCTTTGATCCGGAGATGTCTGAATGGGGAAACCCAGCTGAGCAAACCTCAGCTGTCGTATGGTGAATCCATAGCCATACGTCGGGAACCCGGGGAACTGAAACATCTAAGTACCCGGAGGAAAAGAAAGAAAACTCGATTTCCAAAGTAGCGGCGAGCGAAATGGAAGGAGCCTAAACCGTCATGCGTGCATGGCGGGGTTATGGACTGCAATAAGTGAGACGATTTGTTACCAGAACGGTCCTGGAAAGACCGGCCATAGAAAGTGAAAGCCTTGTATGGGAAAGCAATAGTCAGCGAGCAGGATCCAAAGTACCACGAGACACGAGAAACCTTGTGGGAAGTCGGAGGGACCACCCTCCAAGGCTAAATACTACTTAGTGACCGATAGCGCATAGTACTGTGAAGGAAAGGTGAAAAGGACCCCGGGAGGGGAGTGAAAAAGAACCTGAAACCCTGTGTTTACAAGCTGTGGAACCACATTATAAGTGGAACCGCGTACTTTTTGTAGAACGGTCCGGCGAGTTACCGTTACTGGCAAGGTTAAGCACTCAAGGTGTGGAGCCGAAGGGAAACCAAGTCTTAATAGGGCGAATGAGTCAGTAAAGGTAGACCCGAAACCGGGTGATCTACCCATGTCCAGGTTGAAGCTGCCGTAAAAGGCGGTGGAGGACCGAACGCACATCCGTTGAAAAGGGTGGCGATGAGGTGTGGGTAGGGGAGAAATTCCAATCGAACCCGGAGATAGCTGGTTCTCCTCGAAATAGCTTTAGGGCTAGCCTCGTATTAGTCTGCCGGAGGTAGAGCACTGAATTTCCTAGGGGGCGTCAAAGCTTACCAAAGAATATCAAACTCCGAATGCCGGCCAGATGATGTACGGGAGTCAGACTGCACGAGATAAGTTGGGCAGTCAAAAGGGAAAGAGCCCAGACCACCAGCTAAGGTCCCAAAGTGCGTGTTAAGTGGAAAAGGATGTGGGATTTCAGAGACAACTAGGATGTTGGCTTAGAAGCAGCCACACATTCAAAGAGTGCGTAATAGCTCACTAGTCGAGAGGTCCTGCGCCGAAAATGTCCGGGGCTGAAACACGACACCGAAGCTGTGGAATCAGAAATGATTGGTAGAGGAGCATTCTTAACGCACAGAAGCATTACCGTAAGGAGATGTGGAGTGTTAAGAAGAGAGAATGCCGGAATGAGTAGCGAGATGGAGGTGGGAATCCTCCAGGCCGAATATCTAAGGTTTCCAGAGTAAAGCTGATCTGCTCTGGGTAAGTCGGGGCCTAAGGCGAGGTCGAAAGACGTAGCCGATGGACAACAGGTTGAAATTCCTGTACCGCATATCATCAGAACTGTGGGGACACAGAACCGAGGGAGAACCCGGGAATGAAAAGACCGGGGCAAGCATTGGACTGGTTAAGCTGGAAAATCCGCTTAACAACAGGAAGGTGTGATGCGTACCGAACAAAAGTAGGGAAGTCTCTGTAGGGGCTGTCAAGAAAAGCCGCTATTGTGTGATATGTGCCCGTACCGTAAACCGACACAGGTGGATGAGGAGAGAATCCTAAGGCCGGCGGGAGAAGCATTGTTAAGGAACTCGGCAAAATGACCCTGTAACTTCGGGATAAAGGGTGCCTGGGAAACCAGGCCGCAGAGAATAGGCTCAAGCAACTGTTTAGCAAAAACACAGGTCTATGCAAAACCGAAAGGTGAGGTATATGGGCTGACGCCTGCCCGGTGCTGGAAGGTTACGAGGAGGGGTTAGCCGTAAGGCGAAGCTCTGAATTTAAGCCCCAGTAAACGGCGGCCGTAACTATAACGGTCCTAAGGTAGCGAAATTCCTTGTCGGGTAAGTTCCGACCCGCACGAAAGGCGTAATGATTTGAGCGCTGTCTCGACAATGCACCCGGTGAAATTGAAATACCAGTGAAGATGCTGGTTACCTGCGCCAGGACGGAAAGACCCCATGGAGCTTTACTCCAGCTTGATACTGGGATTCGGTACTGCATGTACAGGATAGGTGGGAGGCTATGAAGCAAGGACGCCAGTCTTTGTGGAGCCGATGTTGGGATACCACCCTTGCGGTATTGGATTTCTAACCTGCAGCCATGACCTGGCTGGGGGACAATGTCAGGCGGGGAGTTTGACTGGGGCGGTCGCCTCCGAAAGGGTATCGGAGGCGCTCAAAGGTTCCCTCAGAATGGACGGAAACCATTCGAAGAGTGCAAAGGCATAAGGGAGCTTGACTGCGACACCGACGGGTGGAGCAGGTAGGAAACTAGGACTTAGTGATCCGGTGGTATAAAGTGGGATTGCCATCGCTCAACGGATAAAAGCTACCCTGGGGATAACAGGCTTATCACTCCCAAGAGTTCACATCGACGGAGTGGTTTGGCACCTCGATGTCGGCTCATCGCATCCTGGGGCTGTAGTAGGTCCCAAGGGTTGGGCTGTTCGCCCATTAAAGCGGTACGCGAGCTGGGTTCAGAACGTCGTGAGACAGTTCGGTCCCTATCCGGCGTGGGCGTAGGATATTTGAGAGGAGCTGTCCTTAGTACGAGAGGACCGGGATGGACTGACCTCTGGTGTATCTGTTGGCGATCAAAGCCATGGCAGAGTAGCCAAGTCGGGAAGGGATAAACGCTGAAGGCATCTAAGCGTGAAGCCCCCCTCAAGATGAGATATCCCATCGCAAGAGTAAGACCCCTTGAAGACGACGAGGTAGATAGGGCAGAGGTGGAAGCATGGCAACATGTGTAGCTGACTGTCACTAATAGGTCGAGGGCTTAACCAGGTTGGTTTAGGTAAGAGGAAAAGAACGGATGAAGAAGATATATAACAATGTGTGGTTTTGAGGGTATATGCCCGACAAAAGAAGAAGATAAGATGTAATAAGCGCGAGTGGCTCAGTTGGTGGAGTACGACCTTGCCAAGGTCGGGGTCGCGGGTTCGAGTCCCGTCTCGCGCTTTTTTTATTGGGTAGCCGGAACCTTGTTTTACAAGGGGGTCCGGCTGTTTTTTGTTTGTGTGGCAGTCTTTTAATAAACCACCTGCATAGCACAACATCATAAACTTAAAATTAACAATGAATTTGAACAGATCATTAATTGACTAAATTATACTGTTGAAATAATATTTGTTATTTATGATTACATTTTATCCCAATCATGATTTACTTTTCCTAAAAATACCCGTACTACCCATTAAATTGGATAGTATGGACATTTTAAAAACTGTTCTTCTGATTATTTTTATATTTGTTTGATATGTTTTTCTTCCGTTCGGAGCTTTTTAATTCTCTTACAGGTAAAATATGCTTTTTATATTTCAGTCTGTAATTCTGTCAGTCGCTTTTTTCTTTTTAAGGGATTAATTTTTAAAAGAATTTTAATCATTTCTTCTTTAAATAAGCCTATCGCTATATTTTCGTTGGTTTTCATGGAATACTTATATATTTTCCCCTTATGGTTTTTTCTTAAATTGGCATTGGCAGCATTCCTGACATCTTGTATCATGTTATAAACGAGTATTTGTGCACAAAAATCTTGATACACATATACTATAGCTTTTCCTGTTACATTCTCAAATTTCATTTTATTTTTTAAGGTATGATATTTTTTCTCTATTTCCCATCTTTGATAATACAAATCCTGAAGTTGCTTACCGCTGTATTGCTTAGAAAGATTGGTCATTAGTGTCAATTCGTTGCCCATAGGAAGACTATATGTAGAAAGATCCCTTCCTTCGCAGCTTTTAACCGTGTTATGAAAAAAACTTGTATTTATCTGTATTAGAGTGATTTGGTCAAAAGTTTCGAAGCAATCGCCTGCATTTATTTGACAAAGAAAGCAAAATGATATAGAGTTAGCTATAACTAACGTACTGCATATGGAGAATAAATGGAAGAATATTTTGGAATTTTAAGAAAATCTGATATATTTCAAATGGCCGATGATGAGACTATAAAACATGTCCTCTATTGTTTGGAAGGACATACCAGACTCTATGGCAAAGGTGAAATAATATATAATTGTGGAGATATGATTACCAATGCTGGTATCGTTTTAGAGGGAAAGGTGGAACTTATTGTACCGGGAACCGTAGGAGATGACTCCAGTATTAGGGTGGCTATCCCTTCGGATTCTTTTGGCTGCTCCCATTCCTGTATCACAGACCAGCCTTCCCTTGTGACTGTTATTGCATCCAAAAAAACTAAAATTCTATTTTTAAAAATGTCAAAGCTTTTTAGTCAGGAAGCGATAAGATGTCGGTTTGCATCGTTGGTAACGGCTAATTTGCTGAGGCAGACCGCTTTTGTAAATCTTGAACAGAATCGAAGGATCCATATTATGAGCAGGCGTTCCATACGTGACAAAATTTGGACCCTGTTAAAATATACTCCTTTAGAAGGGGATAGATGCCTGATCGATATGAACAGACAGGAAATGGCGGACTATCTTGGTGTTGAGAGAAGTGCGTTATCAAGAGAACTTGGCAGAATGAAAAAAGAGGGCCTGATCGATTATAGAAAAAATGTATTCATAGTAAATAATTATCAATAAAAGGATTACTTTCGTTGCAATTGCAATGGAAATAATCCTTTTTTTCGTATAAACTTATATATGAGTTAGCCATAACTAACAGAATAAGGAGGATATTATGAAATTAAGATTTAAAACAACTTCACTTTTATTAGCATCCATGTTGTTATTAACTGCTTGTGCTTCAAATAATAATAAAGATACGTCTGCCTCATCTGCGGTAGAATCTGTATCGGAAGAAACAACAACTGCTGGTGGGGAAAGTGAAACAGATTCCAAAGCAGACAGCCAGCTGTCAGGAACTCATATAGTAGTAGATCATGGTGGAAATCGTGTTGAAGTTCCAAATAAAATCGATCGTATTATCATCGATCAGATCCCCATTTTGTCTACCTACATGGCGTATTTTAAAGGTTCAGCACCCCATATTGTCGGATACAGTGGTTCCTTTAAGGAAACCATATCAGAGACTGCATTAAAAAATATTGCGCCTGAGCTGCTTGAATCATCAGATACCGTATATGCGCAATCGGAGCTGAATATAGAGGAGATCATAAAGCTGAAACCAGATGTGATTTTCTATAATGCAAATAATAAAGAGCATGCGCAAATATTGGCTTCAAGTGGAATTCCATCCATAGGATTTGCGACAGTAGGAGCAGATTCCCCTGCAGATCCAATTGAAAGATATAAAGAGTGGCTGATACTTCTTGAAGAGGTATTCGGAGAAAAAGGCAAGATGGATGGCTTTATTGAAGCAGGCAATAAGATCATTGAAGATGTGGAAACCAGAATTGAGAATATTCCAGAGGATAAGCGTCCAAGTACAATGATTTTATTTAAGCTGATCGATGGGGTTCCTCAGGTTTCTGGAAAAGGCGTCTTTGGTGATTATTGGCTGCAGCACCTGGGAGTTAAAAATGTTGCAGGGGAGACAAAGGGATTTGCACAGGTTAGCTTTGAACAGATATATGAATGGAATCCACAGGTATTATTTTTAAACGGACCGGGTCTGCTAAAGCTAAACAGGCAGGATGTAATAGATAATAAAGTTGAGGGAGTAGATTTTTCAACAATACAGGCAGTAAAAGACGAACGTGTATATAATACAACACTGGGTATGTGGAACTGGTTCACCCCGAATCCGGATGCACCGCTTGTATTAGCCTGGCTTGCATACAATACTTATCCGGAAGAATTTAAAGACTATCCTCTGGAAACAGTAATACGTGATTATTACCAGAACTTTTATGGGTACGAAATTACTGATGAAGAAATGAAGGGAATGCTTCAATTACGATGAAAAATACAGTTTGGGTCAGACATAACAAATTCACGATTGCTGCGATACTGGCAATGATTCTATTACCAATTGCTTCTGCACTTATAAGCTTGTGTATAGGAAGAATGAATCTTTCTATTATAGAGGTTATAAATACCTTATCTGATGCAGCAAAGGGGAACAGACAAAGTCAGAACTATTCCATTGTTATAAATTTAAGAGCACCAAGAATCATAATGGCAATCATTGTTGGAGCTGGTCTTACCTGTGCAGGAAATGCCTTCCAGTCACTTTTTTCTAATCCGCTTGCAACACCAGATGTACTTGGTGTTACAAGTGGAACCTGTGTGGGTGCGATCATTGCCATTATTATGTCCATGGGCATCATGGAGACTCAGTTGCTTGCATTAGCTTTTGGACTTTTTGCTGTGTGGATTACGATGGTACTGGCAAGTGACAGGAATGGGCAGTCGGTAATATTTCTTGTACTGGCTGGAGTAATCATATCGGCATTGTTTAATGCAGTAGGTTCTTTATTGAAATATACTGCTGATCCTTTAGATAAACTTCCGGCCATTACCTATTGGCTTATGGGAAGCTTTACAAGTGCATCCTATAAAAAAATCATGGTAGGCTCACCACTCATACTTGCAGGCATTGCGGTGATATATCTGATGAGATGGAAATTAAATATATTATCACTGAGCAGTGATGAGGCAAGAGCAAGCGGAATGGATTTAAAGAAAACACGTTTCGTTTTCGTACTGGCGGCTACCGTCATAACAGCTTCATGCGTTTCCATGTGTGGACAGGTTGGCTGGATAGGACTTCTGATCCCCCACTGTTCAAGAATGCTTGTAGGAAGCAACAATCGTTATGTGGTTCCTGTAGGAATCAGCATTGGCGCCAGTTTTATGATTATTATTGATACATTTTCAAGAAGCATTAGTGTCATTGAACTTCCGTTGTCCATCCTTACCGCAATTATTGGAGCACCGGTATTTATATCATTGCTAAAAAGAAATAGGGGGAGCTTACATTGATCCTTGAAGTACAGAATGGAAGTTTCGGCTATCCAGGTCAGCAAAAGGTATTAAAGAATATTAACTTTAAATTAAATAAGGGCCGGATCCTATCCGTACTTGGCCCCAATGGAGTAGGGAAAACAACCCTGTTAAAATGTATGGTTGGGCTTTTAGACTGGGTGGATGGAAAAAGCTTTTTATATGGAGAAGATATAAAAGGTATAAATTCAAAAAAGCTGTGGTCAAAGGTTTCCTATATCCCTCAGTCTCATGCATTTGCATTTTCAATTACAGGTCTTGAGATGGTTGTTCTTGGACGCAGTGCACATCTTAGAGTCTTTGAACAGCCAGGCATCAAAGATATAGAGATGGCGGAAGAAATAATGAAGCAAATAGGGATAGAGAGACTGGCAAACAAAGACTGTAACCATATGAGTGAGGGAGAGCTGCAGATGGTGCTTATAGCAAAAGCGCTTATAAACAGGCCGGATCTCATTATTCTTGATGAACCAGAAACAGGTCTTGATTTCCATAATCAGATACTGGTGCTGAGTCTGATTGAGCGTATGGCCCATGAGGAAGGGATATGTGCTGTTATGAATACACATTACCCAACGAATGCAATTTCTGTTTCGGATGAAACGCTCATGCTAAATAGTACTGGTGAGTATGTATATGGGCAGACTCAGGATATCCTTAATGAAGAGAATATTTCAAAAGCATTTCATGTGAATGTTGCAGTGAATGAGTTTCAATATAACGATCGTATCGTAAAGAGCATCGTTCCAATTTCAATTACGAACCATAAAGGAGGAAGCTTATGAAAGATTTAAGCATAGCATTGGAAATGATACAGAAAAACTATGATAAATATAAGGAACCTATGCCAATCGTAAAAGAATTTGTAATGGGATACCGATGGTTCATGGTATCGGATACCAATGACAGATTATCCATGTCTCTGCGAGTGGGACAGGAAAAAAGTTTTGAAGAATATGAGAAACTATTAAAATCGTTCCTTGGCAGACCTGCTGATGACTGCGTTTATGAAATTATTAAACGGTATGATCCGGAACTCAGAACAATAGCAGCTTGTTTATGCAATCTTTTAAGCAAACCATTTAATTCCGCAGAAAGACTGAAAGATAGAGAAATTACCAGAACAGAAGGGCGCATTTTTGACTATAATGTAAAAGATAAAAAGGTTGGAATCATAGGTTATGGACTATATAATGAAGTTTTTCTTGGTAAGTGTAAGGAATTTCATGCTTTTGATTTTCGGGACCCCAAGGGAATTTTAAATTATAAGATTGGAAATGAGACGAACGTATATCCGGAAAACATCCATTGGCATCTTGGAGGCAATGCCCTTGAACATAAAGAGGTACTTGAAAGTCTGGATATTGTGGTAATGACTGGCTGCACCATTGTAAATAACACTTACAAAGATATTCTTAACACATGTAAAAATGCGAAAATCAGAGGAATTTATGGTCCAAGCGCTGAATTGTGTCCGGAATATCTGTTTGATCTCGGATATAATTATATATTCAGTGCTTCCGTAAGGGATAAGGAAGCTTATTATAAGTCTACGTTTGCAGCGATTCCGGAAGGAATGGATTTATCTTATATGGATTGCTATGAGCTTAGTAAAAAAGCATAGGAGGCAGTATTTTGCAAACAGGAGTATATTCCATTTCAAAAAAGCATGTGCCAAAATCAGGAATGACAATTTCGACAAATGCGAAAATAGGCAATAAGTCTATGGTGCACCACTTTTCACTGGGAAGCGGCACTGATATAAGCTCAGAAGCTTATGAAAATCCTGTTATATATATTGGGGCCTATGGAACAGGTCTGTTTAATGTCG
This sequence comes from Clostridium sp. Marseille-P2415, assembly GCF_900155545.1. GTDB lineage: Bacteria > Bacillota > Clostridia > Lachnospirales > Lachnospiraceae > Lacrimispora. The sequence goes on along the minus strand of NZ_LT732526.1, from coordinate 2,607,568 downwards.
GTACAAATGGTAATTGTAAGCTGCAGATGAATTCACAAAATATAATTTTCTTACATGAGGGAACATTTTGCGGAATTAAATCCGTAGAAGAAAAGGGACTCATATACACAGAAATACTATTTGAGAAGGGGAGTAAAATGAACGGAATTTTAAAAGCCAATGAGGTATTCGATTTAAAGAATCTTATAGAATATGAGGAGGGGAGCATTGTTAATATTGACCTTGCATCTGGCGAAGGTATGAAATTTATGATACTGGCGTTTGATGATGGCTGTATGCTTTCAGAACACAAGGCACCTGGGGATGCATTATTTTTTGCATTGGAAGGAAAGGCAACAATTATCTATGAAGGAAAAAGTTATAAGATAAGAGAGGGTGAAAACTTTCGTTTTGAAAAAAATGGACTTCATAGTGTTAAGGCAGAAGGAAAATTCAAAATGGCATTACTGCTTAGTTTAGAATAAGCTTATTGGCCCCATATAATTAAGTTGAGTTTTTTTATCGGCTCCAAGCTGTCAAGATCTATAGATCTTAATGCTTGTTTATAGTATTTAGGAAGATCTATTATATTGTTACCAATAATTTCGAAATAAAGGTATTACTTAAATTAAAAAATAGCGTTTCATTTAGCCATGATGAAAACGCTATTTTTTATGTTCATAATTTACCGATAATATAAACTCAGGCAGGGGAAAAGGAAATACCTGAGCTTAAAAACGATACACTTTATATTAACACGATATTTTAACAAAAAAACTAACGTACGCTATCAAAATAAAGAATTTTGTCAATTTTTTGCCCAGTTAACGTAATCATCCAATTCAATCTGTAAAGAGCTTATGGAAAGTCAAATGGATTATGATGTGGTTCCAATGGAAAAACTGCTTTCTATGGAATGGAAAGGCGCGATGCTTTATGGAGAAGGGGTATCTTACCGCTGTCTGTTTGTACCAGCTGCACAAAAATATCCGGAAGCCTTAAGAAATTGGCTGAAAGCGGCTGAAGAGTCCGGATTTCCGGTTTATCAGGTGACTTCTGATGAAATGAAAGAGGGAGATTTTTTTGCATCAGCCATAACCCTGGATAAAGTTGCCGGAATTGCAAAATACCATGGCTGTAATGATATAGAGACAGCAGATAAGATTCCATATTTGAGATATTACCACTATATCCATGATACAGAGAACCTTGGAATCCATATGTTTTTTAATGAATCTACACTCCATGCGCTGAATACGGCAATCGAATTACATAAGAATGAAAATACCCATATGTATGTTTATGACCCCTATGAGAATCGCTTAACTGAACGATCTGACTGGAAGGATGGGAAGATTTTTCTTAACCTGGAGCCGGCAGAGACGGTCTATCTGATCGAGTCGGACAGAAGGTATCAGTCAGACGCTATGGAGAATATCGTCCTGCAAGAGGAAAAAGGAGAATTCGAATTTGAAATATCCGCAGCCTCTTATCAAAGTCCGGATAAAACAAAATATATTGACAATACATCAAGGCTAAAGGATTTCTTCAAGTGGCGTCCGGATTTTGCAGGCTATATTTATTATAAAACATGGTTAGGCAGGCAGGAAAAGCAATGCGTGCTGAATCTGGGCAAGGCATACGAGGCTGCAGAGGTCCTGGTTAACGGAAAATCAGCAGGGGTCAGACGGAAGGCATTATCTGTATTATTGCCTGGATGTTCTGCCTGAGATCGGTGTGGCTGTCTGTGATACCCCCGCAGGAGAATATGAATATTTAGGCATGGTAAAGCATCCGGATGGAAGCATTCTGGGGAGGAGAGAAGGGGATTATATACAGTTTGATCCCGGAATTTTCATTGATAGTGATAAAAGTATTTATTTGTATTCAGGAAATGCACCCCGGCATATAGGAGACACCGAAAATAAGTCTTCACAGGTTATGAAGCTGCGGGAGGATATGCTCACAATCGAGGAAGGACCGGCAGCTCTCATTCCTTCCATTCTGAACAGCACAGGAACAGGATTTGAAGGATATGAATTTTATGAAGCAAGTTCTGTAAGAAAGATTGGTGAAAGCTATTATTTTGTATATTCGGACGTAAATAGCTCCTCCTTGTGTTATGCTGTGAGTGAGCATCCGGATTATGGTTATCAGTTCGGCGGTGTGCTGATAGACATTTGTGACATTGGAATTGATGGCAGGAAAGATCGTGTAAATTTTCCGGGAAATACACATGGAGGAATTGAGTTTATCAATGGCAGGTGGTTTGTGCTTTATCACCGTCAAACAAATCATACGCAATATAGCAGGCAGGGGGGTGCGGAAGAAATCAGGATCCTTCCCGATGGTTTCATACCACAGGCAGAACTTACATCCTGTGGATTAAACGGGGGGCCTCTGCGTGGAAAAGGCATATATGAGGCAAGAATTGCCTGTAATTTATGGGGAAAGACAGGTGTCGCCTTTTTGCGGAAAAAGGACCCGGAAAGTGAATATCCATATTTTACACAGGATGGGCCGGACCGGGAAAGCCATCCGAATCAGTATATTGCTAATATCAGAAATGGCGCAGTTGCCGGGTTTAAATATTTTAAGTTTTCCGGAGTAAAAAAAATAACGGTATGTATTCGCGGAAATACGGAAGGAAAATTTTTAATTACAACAGAACCGTATGGTAAGATTTGTGCTGAAATCTTTGCCGGATCAGGGTCTGGTGAATCCAAGGTATGGAAAGATTTTACCGGAAAAGCTGAAATTCCGGATGGAGTGTATGGGCTGTTTTTTAGATTTGAAGGGAAAGGCAGTGTGGATTTTCTCAGTTTTGAACTTGAATAGTTGAGATAATAACTGCTAAAGTTAAGAGGAGACTCTGTGAATGCGTATCCAAGGCAGTTTCGAATGTTTAAAATGAAAACAAAAAAACAGCTCGGGGATAGGAAGTATGGAGCAATGTCTCCGGCTGTTTACTTTTTTTACTGCAATCATAAAATTAAGACGAATACCAATGGCTGGAACAGCAATTTCAGAGCTTTTCATGGAGTACAGTACCGTCACGCACTGCTTCGCGTTATACGGATAATAAGGTACATGTAGCTTTTTAAACGCAGATAAAACGGTTGTGATTCTTTTAAATGGGCGGATTTTTGCTGCTGTGATTAAATCAAGAAGTTATTATAGCGGTTTTTCTGGAAGTAGTGAAAATCCGGTTCATTTAATATCAAATTCTTCCGGTTTGTTTAGGGGTATGATCCGCCGAATCTGAGGAGTTTTTTCAGCTGGAAAAGAAAAATAAAAAAGATGAAAAAAGTGTTGACTTTTGTCATCTGCTTTGGTATGATATAACTCGCCGCTGAAAACGGCGGCAAGATTTCTTTTGAAACACATCGTTGATTGATGAAAAAAGTTTTGAAGAAATTGAAAATAACGGTTGACAAGAACAACCGGTTATGATATTCTGTGTAAGTTGCTGTTAAAGTAGCGACAGTAGAATAAGCACTTTGAAAACAGAAGATTGAACAGTATGTAAAACCCTGAAAATTCTAAAAAATAAGCCATGTTTGATGGCTTTGAATGAGAAAATTCAGAACGAATACAAGCAATTGTATACGAACCAAACAACAAGTAAAACGGGAAATAAATTAGCTAGTTAGTTGATTTTGACCCCGGATTGAACAACATTATAATATGAGAGTTCGATCCTGGCTCAGGATGAACGCTGGCGGCGTGCTTAACACATGCAAGTCGAGCGAAGCAGTTTGGAGGAAGCCTTCGGGTGGAATCCAAATTGACTGAGCGGCGGACGGGTGAGTAACGCGTGGGTAACCTGCCTCATACAGGGGGATAACAGTTGGAAACGACTGCTAATACCGCATAAGCGCACAGTGCTGCATGGCACGGTGCGAAAAACTCCGGTGGTATGAGATGGACCCGCGTCTGATTAGGTAGTTGGTGAGGTAACGGCCCACCAAGCCGACGATCAGTAGCCGACCTGAGAGGGTGACCGGCCACATTGGGACTGAGACACGGCCCAAACTCCTACGGGAGGCAGCAGTGGGGAATATTGGACAATGGGGGAAACCCTGATCCAGCGACGCCGCGTGACTGAAGAAGTATTTCGGTATGTAAAGGTCTATCAGCAGGGAAGAAAATGACGGTACCTGACTAAGAAGCCCCGGCTAACTACGTGCCAGCAGCCGCGGTAATACGTAGGGGGCAAGCGTTATCCGGATTTACTGGGTGTAAAGGGAGCGTAGACGGCGCTGCAAGTCTGGAGTGAAAGCCCGGGGCTCAACCCCGGGACTGCTTTGGAAACTGTGGAGCTGGAGTGCAGGAGAGGTAAGTGGAATTCCTAGTGTAGCGGTGAAATGCGTAGATATTAGGAGGAACACCAGTGGCGAAGGCGGCTTACTGGACTGTAACTGACGTTGAGGCTCGAAAGCGTGGGGAGCAAACAGGATTAGATACCCTGGTAGTCCACGCCGTAAACGATGAATACTAGGTGTTGGGGAGCAAAGCTCTTCGGTGCCGCCGCAAACGCAATAAGTATTCCACCTGGGGAGTACGTTCGCAAGAATGAAACTCAAAGGAATTGACGGGGACCCGCACAAGCGGTGGAGCATGTGGTTTAATTCGAAGCAACGCGAAGAACCTTACCAAGTCTTGACATCGGAATGACCGGTCCGTAACGGGGCCTTCCCTTCGGGGCATTCCAGACAGGTGGTGCATGGTTGTCGTCAGCTCGTGTCGTGAGATGTTGGGTTAAGTCCCGCAACGAGCGCAACCCTTATCCTTAGTAGCCAGCAGGTAAAGCTGGGCACTCTGAGGAGACTGCCAGGGATAACCTGGAGGAAGGTGGGGATGACGTCAAATCATCATGCCCCTTATGATTTGGGCTAC
>NZ_LT732526.1:2556433-2598933 GCF_900155545.1 Clostridium sp. Marseille-P2415 | reverse complement strand
GCGGGACTGATAACTGGGGTGAAGTCGTAACAAGGTAGCCGTATCGGAAGGTGCGGCTGGATCACCTCCTTTCTAAGGAAGAAGAAGTAGGCATTGAACACTTAACGAGGTATTACCGAGTTTAGTGTGAAAGCCCACCCGAACACTTAATGAAGCGAAGCTGAATTTAGTGAGAGTGGTGAGGGTTTTAGATACTGTTGAGTCTTATGTTCGCAAAGTGAGGAATGATTGCGGAGAAAGGTACAGAATGGAGTACGGGAAAGTTTACTTTTACGGACGGAAGGCTGTGACTTACTCCATAAGCATCGCAGATGCGACCGAGAAAACCGTAGGTTTTGGAGGTGCAATCATGGACCAGGCTAACTAAATAAAGAACACCAAGAAGACAAAATCTTTCTGGTGCCGATGCGCTTAGGGGAGACACCCGTTCCCATCCCGAACACGATGGTTAAGACTTAAGCGGCCGATGGTACTATGCTGGAGACGGCATGGGAGAGCAGGTGGGTGCCAGATTACATTAAAAAAATCACTCTCAGGAGTGTTTTATATAGAACGGACACGTTCCAATGGGTGGAGAAAAAGGCGAAGCCTGTGTGAAAGAATGTGTTAACCTGATCCAGCAGGGAAATGCTGTTTTATATAGCTGGTTTTTACCAGTGATTCGTGGGTTCAAACAGATTGAGCTTTCGAATGACTGATAAACTTCAGTCACAGTGGTGCTGTTAGAAGCGGCACCGCGCACGTACCTTGAAAACCACATATTGAAATATATCTAGATAGAGTCTTTATATATAAAGACAAAATCAAGACATCCGAGGTGTTACATCGAAAGATGTAACCAAACAATAACTCGTTAAAGTAACCGTAACGTACGGTGAAATAACAACCTAAGACCAGAGATACAACGCTATGTATCTTAGATCCAAGCCCGCACCCGCAGGCGAAGATCGATTGGTTAAGCTAATAAGAGCACAAGGTGGATGCCTTGGCACTAAGAGCCGATGAAAGACGTGATAAGCTGCGAAAAGCTTCGGGGAGGAGCAAATATCCTTTGATCCGGAGATGTCTGAATGGGGAAACCCAGCTGAGCAAACCTCAGCTGTCGTATGGTGAATCCATAGCCATACGTCGGGAACCCGGGGAACTGAAACATCTAAGTACCCGGAGGAAAAGAAAGAAAACTCGATTTCCAAAGTAGCGGCGAGCGAAATGGAAGGAGCCTAAACCGTCATGCGTGCATGGCGGGGTTATGGACTGCAATAAGTGAGACGATTTGTTACCAGAACGGTCCTGGAAAGACCGGCCATAGAAAGTGAAAGCCTTGTATGGGAAAGCAATAGTCAGCGAGCAGGATCCAAAGTACCACGAGACACGAGAAACCTTGTGGGAAGTCGGAGGGACCACCCTCCAAGGCTAAATACTACTTAGTGACCGATAGCGCATAGTACTGTGAAGGAAAGGTGAAAAGGACCCCGGGAGGGGAGTGAAAGAGAACCTGAAACCCTGTGTTTACAAGCTGTGGAACCACATTTTAAGTGGAACCGCGTACTTTTTGTAGAACGGTCCGGCGAGTTACCGTTACTGGCAAGGTTAAGCACTCAAGGTGCGGAGCCGAAGGGAAACCAAGTCTTAATAGGGCGATTANATGGGGTGTAGCTCAGTTGGGAGAGCACCTGCCTTGCAAGCAGGGGGTCAAGAGTTCGAATCTCTCCATCTCCATTCGGTGCTGTTACGAAGCGGCACTTCGAAAAGCTAACGCTTTTCTCAGTCACGGCGTTTTACGCCTATACAATGAAATACAAAACTGCTTATGAAAGCAAGCTTTCAACACAGTTTTCCATTCCATTGTGCACGCTTCTGGTTGCATCGCGCATGTACCTTGAAAACCACATATTGAAATATATCTAGATAGAGTCTTTATTAATAAAGACGACATCAAGACATCCGAGGTGTTACATTGAAAGATGTAACCAAACAATAACTCGTTCAATTACCGTGACGTACGGTAAACGAACAACCTAAGACCAGAGATACAACGCTATGTATCTTAGATCCAAGCCCGCACCCGCAGGCGAAGATCGATTGGTTAAGCTAATNGGAGCTGCCGAAGGCGGGACTGATAACTGGGGTGAAGTCGTAACAAGGTAGCCGTATCGGAAGGTGCGGCTGGATCACCTCCTTTCTAAGGAAGAAGAAGTAGGCATTGAACACTTAACGAGGTATTACCGAGTTTAGTGTGAAAGCCCACCCGAACACTTAATGAAGCGAAGCTGAATTTAGTGAGAGTGGTGAGGGTTTTAGATACTGTTGAGTCTTATGTTCGCAAAGTGAGGAATGATTGCGGAGAAAGGTACAGAATGGAGTACGGGAAAGTTTACTTTTACGGACGGAAGGCTGTGACTTACTCCATAAGCATCGCAGATGCGACCGAGAAAACCGTAGGTTTTGGAGGTGCAATCATGGACCAGGCTAACTAAATAAAGAACACCAAGAAGACAAAAGATTTCTGGTGCCGATGCGCTTAGGGGAGACACCCGTTCCCATCCCGAACACGATGGTTAAGACTTAAGCGGCCGATGGTACTATGCTGGAGACGGCATGGGAGAGCAGGTGGGTGCCAGATTACATATGGGCTTATAGCTCAGCTGGTTAGAGCGCACGCCTGATAAGCGTGAGGTCGGTGGTTCGAGTCCACTTAAGCCCATTGGATTATCACACTGTAGTAAACCAGATAAAAGTAAATATAGGGATTGCCTTTACAGGGTAGACCCGCATCCAAGTATTATGGGGTGTAGCTCAGTTGGGAGAGCACCTGCCTTGCAAGCAGGGGGTCAAGAGTTCGAATCTCTCCATCTCCATTCGGTGCTGTTACGAAGCGGCACTTCGAAAAGCTAACGCTTTTCTCAGTCACGGCGTTTTACGCCTATACAATGAAATACAAAACTGCTTATGAAAGCAAGCTTTCAACACAGTTTTCCATTCCATTGTGCACGCTTCTGGTTGCATCGCGCATGTACCTTGAAAACCACATATTGAAATATATCTAGATAGAGTCTTTATATATAAAGACAAAATCAAGACATCCGAGGTGTTACATTGAAAGATGTAACCAAACAATAACTCGTTAAAGTAGCCGTAACGTACGGTGAAATAACAACCTAAGACCAGAGATACAACGCTATGTATCTTAGATCCAAGCCCGCACCCGCAGGCGAAGATCGATTGGTTAAGCTATAAAGAGCACAAGGTGGATGCCTTGGCACTAAGAGCCGATGAAAGACGTGATAAGCTGCGAAAAGCTTCGGGGAGGAGCAAATATCCTTTGATCCGGAGATGTCTGAATGGGGAAACCCAGCTGAGCAAACCTCAGCTGTCGTATGGTGAATCCATAGCCATACGTCGGGAACCCGGGGAACTGAAACATCTAAGTACCCGGAGGAAAAGAAAGAAAACTCGATTTCCAAAGTAGCGGCGAGCGAAATGGAAGGAGCCTAAACCGTCATGCGTGCATGGCGGGGTTATGGACTGCAATAAGTGAGACGATTTGTTACCAGAACGGTCCTGGAAAGACCGGCCATAGAAAGTGAAAGCCTTGTATGGGAAAGCAATAGTCAGCGAGCAGGATCCAAAGTACCACGAGACACGAGAAACCTTGTGGGAAGTCGGAGGGACCACCCTCCAAGGCTAAATACTACTTAGTGACCGATAGCGCATAGTACTGTGAAGGAAAGGTGAAAAGGACCCCGGGAGGGGAGTGAAAGAGAACCTGAAACCCTGTGTTTACAAGCTGTGGAACCACATTTTAAGTGGAACCGCGTACTTTTTGTAGAACGGTCCGGCGAGTTACCGTTACTGGCAAGGTTAAGCACTCAAGGTGCGGAGCCGAAGGGAAACCAAGTCTTAATAGGGCGAATGAGTCAGTAAAGGTAGACCCGAAACCGGGTGATCTACCCATGTCCAGGTTGAAGCTGCCGTAAAAGGCGGTGGAGGACCGAACGCACATCCGTTGAAAAGGGTGGCGATGAGGTGTGGGTAGGGGAGAAATTCCAATCGAACCCGGAGATAGCTGGTTCTCCTCGAAATAGCTTTAGGGCTAGCCTCGTATTAGTCTGCCGGAGGTAGAGCACTGAATTTCCTAGGGGGCGTCAAAGCTTACCAAAGAATATCAAACTCCGAATGCCGGCCAGATGATGTACGGGAGTCAGACTGCACGAGATAAGTTGGGCAGTCAAAAGGGAAAGAGCCCAGACCACCAGCTAAGGTCCCAAAGTGCGTGTTAAGTGGAAAAGGATGTGGGATTTCAGAGACAACTAGGATGTTGGCTTAGAAGCAGCCACACATTCAAAGAGTGCGTAATAGCTCACTAGTCGAGAGGTCCTGCGCCGAAAATGTCCGGGGCTGAAACACGACACCGAAGCTGTGGAATCAGAAATGATTGGTAGAGGAGCATTCTTAACGCACAGAAGCATTACCGTAAGGAGATGTGGAGTGTTAAGAAGAGAGAATGCCGGAATGAGTAGCGAGATGGAGGTGGGAATCCTCCAGGCCGAATATCTAAGGTTTCCAGAGTAAAGCTGATCTGCTCTGGGTAAGTCGGGGCCTAAGGCGAGGTCGAAAGACGTAGCCGATGGACAACAGGTTGAAATTCCTGTACCGCATATCATCAGAACTGTGGGGACACAGAACCGAGGGAGAACCCGGGAATGAAAAGACCGGGGCAAGCATTGGACTGGTTAAGCCGGAAAATCCGCTTAGCAACAGGAAGGTGTGATGCGTACCGAACAAAAGTAGGGAAGTCTCTGTAGGGGCTGTCAAGAAAAGCCGCTATTGTGTGATATGTGCCCGTACCGTAAACCGACACAGGTGGATGAGGAGAGAATCCTAAGGCCGGCGGGAGAAGCATTGTTAAGGAACTCGGCAAAATGACCCTGTAACTTCGGGATAAAGGGTGCCTGGGAAACCAGGCCGCAGAGAATAGGCTCAAGCAACTGTTTAGCAAAAACACAGGTCTATGCAAAACCGAAAGGTGAGGTATATGGGCTGACGCCTGCCCGGTGCTGGAAGGTTACGAGGAGGGGTTAGCCGTAAGGCGAAGCTCTGAATTTAAGCCCCAGTAAACGGCGGCCGTAACTATAACGGTCCTAAGGTAGCGAAATTCCTTGTCGGGTAAGTTCCGACCCGCACGAAAGGCGTAATGATTTGAGCGCTGTCTCGACAATGCACCCGGTGAAATTGAAATACCAGTGAAGATGCTGGTTACCTGCGCCAGGACGGAAAGACCCCATGGAGCTTTACTCCAGCTTGATACTGGGATTCGGTACTGCATGTACAGGATAGGTGGGAGGCTATGAAGCAAGGACGCCAGTCTTTGTGGAGCCGATGTTGGGATACCACCCTTGCGGTATTGGATTTCTAACCTGCAGCCATGACCTGGCTGGGGGACAATGTCAGGCGGGGAGTTTGACTGGGGCGGTCGCCTCCGAAAGGGTATCGGAGGCGCTCAAAGGTTCCCTCAGAATGGACGGAAACCATTCGAAGAGTGCAAAGGCATAAGGGAGCTTGACTGCGACACCGACGGGTGGAGCAGGTAGGAAACTAGGACTTAGTGATCCGGTGGTATAAAGTGGGATTGCCATCGCTCAACGGATAAAAGCTACCCTGGGGATAACAGGCTTATCACTCCCAAGAGTTCACATCGACGGAGTGGTTTGGCACCTCGATGTCGGCTCATCGCATCCTGGGGCTGTAGTAGGTCCCAAGGGTTGGGCTGTTCGCCCATTAAAGCGGTACGCGAGCTGGGTTCAGAACGTCGTGAGACAGTTCGGTCCCTATCCGGCGTGGGCGTAGGATATTTGAGAGGAGCTGTCCTTAGTACGAGAGGACCGGGATGGACTGACCTCTGGTGTATCTGTTGGCGATCAAAGCCATGGCAGAGTAGCCAAGTCGGGAAGGGATAAACGCTGAAGGCATCTAAGCGTGAAGCCCCCCTCAAGATGAGATATCCCATCGCAAGAGTAAGACCCCTTGAAGACGACGAGGTAGATAGGGCAGAGGTGGAAGCATGGCAACATGTGTAGCTGACTGTCACTAATAGGTCGAGGGCTTAACCAGGTTGGTTTAGGTAAGAGGAAAAGAACGGATGAAGAAGATATATAACAATGTGTGGTTTTGAGGGTATATGCCCGACAAAAGAAGAAGATAAGATGTAATAAGCGCGAGTGGCTCAGTTGGTGGAGTACGACCTTGCCAAGGTCGGGGTCGCGGGTTCGAGTCCCGTCTCGCGCTCTTTAATTTTTTAATGTTTATTGGGAGGTCCAGGTTTTGGACCCCTCTTTTTGTTTACATAAGATAATTTAAACAGATTATGCAGACCGGGCAATGGAAGAAGGCCTTCATGTGATTGGTGGAAAGTGATATTACTGGATCAGAACGGCAAGTGGTAACGGAGCGGTAACGTCTGCACCAGATCATAATGAAGCACTGCAGTATTATGAATTAAAGGATTCAGAATTTTAAAGCATGGATATACTCATTTTCACACCTTGTCTTCCTGTCCCATATAATGTAATGTAATTATAATTGAAAGGGTATGAAATTTATGTGTTGCTTTAATTGCGGATTTTGTAGGTGTAATTGCAGGCGTGACCGTGATTGGGACCGTGATTGGGATCGTGACAGGGACCGTGACAGGGACCATGACTGGGATCGGGACAGAGATAGAGACCGGTGCAAACGGGAGAAAAAAGAAGCTTACTGGGCTGGTTTCAGAGATGGCTGCAGAAATGCTCCATGCCGTCAGTGGAATGAAGACGAAGATGATGACTGTGACTGCGATTAAGACAAGATGGGCTGGAGCCTTCAGGAGATTAAATCGTCCGTCTTGAAATATAGTGGATTAAGAAGGCTTTGGATTAGCGCCACGACAGATGTGCACTTTAATATTAGAACAATGGACAAGAAAATGTGGTAGATAATTTATGGGCAGACATCCTGTGTTTTGAGTACGGCTTTTTAATAAATTCGAGCGTATGGCACGAAGAATAATGTGTTTCACAGGGAAAGCGGCTGCCCTTTTATAGAATATAGAAATACCAGGAAATCACGTATTTACAAGGAATCTCGGTATTTACTGATATTATCGTTATTTCATGATTTCGAGTTCGGGTCCCGTCTCGTGCTCTTATTATTTTAAAAATCAGAAGCGAATTTCCAGGTTGGAGATTCGCTTTTTTAAGTGTGCCAAGCATGGCACTAATCTAGTCAGTGAAAGTCTGACCACGGGTATTTACCGCCAAGTGTAGCGGAGCGCAAGTTGGTGTCAGTAATGGCATAGATGAAGGAAGCGCATAGCAAAGTTCTTGAGCCTACGAACAGAAACTTGATAAGGCGATGAGGTGGGTAAGGTTGCTTAACAAACCGAAGCCCAAAAGGTAAACGTATAACCAAAATTGTAAATCAAGAGGTTGTGGAATGAAAGATTAGTGTCTTACCTTGGGAGACCCTACCCACACATTGAAAGATGTGGTCGAAAAAGGTTTAGGGAGGGAGTCAGATGATGTCATAGTAGGCGTAACAGCTGAAGGACTGAAACGATTTATAGTACAAATCGTTATTAAGAGAATGGTGCATAAACCAGAAATCAGATGGATGGGAAAAGTAGGAACGTAACCGAGGAATACTGTGTATATCGAGAGGGGTGCTATGCATAAATTTTGTAATAATCAGAGGAGTAACAACGAATGGAATTAATAGATGTGATTACATCAAAAGAAAATCTAAACAGAGCCTATAAGAAAGTAGTGGCAAACAAAGGGGCAGGGGGAGTTGATGGAATGATAGTTGAGGAACTTGGTGCATACATCAAGGAAAACAAAGATGAAATTGTCCAGTCAATCAGAAACCGAACCTATATGCCAAAGCCAGTACGCAGAGCTTATATTCCGAAAGATAATGGAAAAATGAGACCATTAGGAATTCCAACAGTCTTAGATAGAGTAATACAACAAGCGATTGCTCAGCCCATTATAGATATCTATGAAGAACTATTCAGTGAGTTTAGTTATGGCTTCAGACCAGGAAGAAGTTGTCATGATGCCATAAAACAAGCACTGGAGTATCTGAATGAGGGATATGAATGGGTAATAGACATTGATATAGAGAAGTTCTTTGATAAAGTAAATCATGACAAATTAATTCAAATTCTTAGAGAAGAAGTAAATGACAGTACTACATTGAACCTGATTCGGAAATACCTGAAAGCGGGAGCAATGGAAAAAGGACTAGAGAAAGCTACAACAAGCGGAGTGCCACAGGGCGGTCCCCTTTCAGTTGTACTATCTAATGTATATCTTGATAAATTAGATAAGGAACTGGAGCAAAGAGGACTTCGTTTTACAAGGTATGCTGACGATACAATGGTGTTCACCAAAAGTGAAATGGCAGCCAATAGAGTGATGAAATCCATCACAGATTGGATAGAAAGAAAACTTTTTCTGAAAGTAAATGCAACCAAAACAAAAGTAGTCAGACCAACAAGAAGTAAATATCTTGGATTCACCTTCCTGAATCACGGTGGTAAATGGAAAGTAAAACCTACCACAGAAAAGAAAAAGAAGCTAAAGCAGAAATTGAGTGAATATCTCAAAAGAAACAAAGCTATCGCACGTCCACTTGCAATAACCATTAAGCGAGTGAATGAAGTAGTCAGGGGATGGATTAATTACTTTAGAATCGGAATGATGAAAATGTTCATGCAAGAGTTTGGAGCATGGCTTAGGCACAAGATAAGAGTGATTGTTATAAAGCAATGGAAAACACCTAAGACAATATATAGAAATCTATGCTATCTCAATCAGAAGAATAAGAATGGATTCGATCATGAATCAATTTACAAAGTAGCAAATTCAAGGCTCGGTTGGTACAGACAAAGCGGAATGAATGTTGTGAACTTTATCATAAGTCCAGATTTGCTTGAAAATAAAATAAAGGACGGAGCTGGTTTGCTCAATCCTTTAAATTACTATCTAAGATAAGTTGGAATATAAGTTGTAGAGCCGTATACGAGACCCGTACGTACGGTTCAATGAGAGGGAGATAATTCTTAGCAATTATTTCTCTACTCTATTAGGATCATTGAATATTGGATTTAACTGTGACCCAGGTATTTGGTGATGTGATGTGCGATATTGTTTCAATTCTTGAAGCAGTAAAAATCCATTTAATTGCCATGTAAATGATTCGGTCTGAATTTTACAGAGAAAGATGGAATTCTGTAAAAAATAATCAGTATACTATAAATAATTGAATTCGTATCATGCTTCCCATTCTTTATCCCATAGTGAGATACCATAATTTCAGGAATTCCATAAATTAATGACCTATGTCCTGTATCTATGAAAGAGTTGGAGGCGTTTTATTTTTTATTTTTAAGAAAATAAATAAGAACAGCCATTAGTAGAATCAGTATTCCCGAAATGAGACAAAGAGGTATAAGGTCTCCCAGTTTTCCAGCGATAAAAATGCTTGTGGGTCCATCTGCCCCTCCAATTATTGAAATAGCCTGATTCTGCCAGTGCCTTTTAATAAAACATAATAGAAGAATCAACGCCAGTAGTGCTGCACCTGTTCCAGAGGTAAATTTATATTTTTTCATTTACGAAAAATCCTTTGAAATTTGTTTTTTCCGTATATTATAACATATACTGGAAATTTCATAAAGCAATAACTGTAAAATAATTCTGGTATGATGAGCATCCGGGAAATGTGGTATACAGGAATTTAAGAATGTGGTAAAATGCAGATGTAACAAGACAGATGAAAACGTATTGGAATCATGGAAGCCCTGCTTCTTAAAGCCCATTTTACAGCTGTGTTGAATGCAAAGAATATGATGGGGGAGATAAAGACGTTTGCTCAATAGAAGATAAGGAGGAGCGTATGTTGGAAAAGGTGATTACAATAAGCCGTGAATTTGGCAGTGGCGGAAGGGAATTGGGCATGAAGCTGGCAGAAAGGCTGGAGATCCCGTTTTATGATAAGGAGTTGATTTCTTTATCAGCGGAAGAAAGCGGTCTGGCAGAGGAGGCATTCCTTCATTATGATGAGCATATCCCGGTTCTGCTGGAGTCTTTGGAACTGAATCTTTATTCTCCATTTTCCTCTATATATGAAGTATCCATGTCGGATCAGGTTTTTCTGGCCCAATCCCGTGTCATCCGGAAGCTGGCGGACCAGGGCCCCTGCATCATTGTTGGACGCTGTGCGGACAGGATACTTAAAAACAGCGTTAACCTGTTTGTATTTGCCAGGCTGGAGGACCGCCTCAGAAGAATGAATTCTCTTGGGACCGGAGTGGAACCTGAGGTGATGGAAAGCAAAATCCGGGAAGTGGATAAAAAGAGAAAAGACTATTATCAGTATTATACCGGAAATGAATGGGGAAAGGCACAAAATTATCACCTGTGTCTGGAAAGCAGTCTGGCAGGAGTGGAAGGATGCCTAAGAGCTGTATTGGCTTATTTGAATTGTCTGCGTTAACGTAAGAGCAAAGGCAGTGTTTCAGATTCAGATTTGAGTAGAAATGTAAGAATATTGTAAATGATGGATTGGAAAATGGATGGTATAATGTTACAAAAAAGGAGTGTTTGGAATAATGACGTGTGCAGGAAAAAGAAATAAATGCCTGATAGCAATGGTATTTGCCATAGTTTTGGCTGTGTCATCTGGTATTACAGGGTATGCGGAACCTGTATCCGGACCTGGGGCAGGCATTGGTACTGCTAAATCCGTTTCGGTCAATGGCGTATCCATATATGTGAGTAAGAGGACCAAGACCCTGACCTTAAAACAGAATGGAGTTTTGATCGCAGAATATCCGGTTTCTCTGGGAGCTTCATCATCGGAAGGAAATAAAAAGGTGGAAGGTGACATGAGAACGCCCAGCGGGGAGTTCTATGTATGCACAAGAAACGATAAAAGCGTAGCTTATCTGGCATTGGGCCTTTCCTATCCTGCCATTAAAGATGCGGAAAGAGGATTTGCAGATGGAATTATTACAGAGGCTCAGCGGGATGAAATTGTAAAGGCCAATCTGGCAGGAGAGCAGCCGCCATGGGATACGCCTCTTGGCGGAGCCATAGAGATTCATGGATGCAGGGTTCCCGACGGAACCACACATGGATGCGTTGCGGTTGATAACGATGCCATGAATGTTTTATGGAGTTACTGCAATTTAGGCGTACCGGTTACGGTAGGACCATAAGAGAAAAATTCCCCAAATATGCGGTTTCAGGCCGTTTTTGGGGAATTTTTTTATGGCTGTCCTTGTATTATAACTGCCTTTGTACTATAATAACAAAGATTATGATAAATTACGGAAAGATAGAGGTGGAGCAGCCCCATGCAGTTTGCTGAAAGAATGGACCGTTTTGGAGAAGGCATCTTTTCAAAGCTGTTGGAAATGAAAAGACAGAAAGAAGAAAAGGGAGAGCTTGTAATTGATTTAGGCGTGGGTGCACCGAATATACCGCCGGCAAAGCATATTACAGATGCTCTGTGCCAGGCGGCGGCAGATCCGAAAAATTACGTATATGCCATCAGTGACCAGAAGGAACTCCTTGAGGCCGTGGCAGCATGGTATCATAGAAGATATGGCGTGGACCTGGATCCGGCTTTTGAAATCTGTTCTCTGCTGGGCTCTCAGGAAGGGCTGGCCCATATTGCTTTATCTGTTGCAGATGAAGGTGATGTGGTGCTTGTTCCGGACCCCTGCTATCCGGTGTTTGCAGATGGACCCATGATAGCAGGAGCCAGCATTTTTTATATGTCTCAGAAAAAAGAAAATGGATATATTATAGATTTTAATGATATTCCGGAAACTGTTGCGAAAAAAGCAAAATTTCTGATTGTTTCCTATCCCAATAATCCTACAACTGTTATGGCTCCGGATTCTTTTTACGAGAAACTTATTGTATTTGCCAGGGCAAATGATATTATCGTTCTCCATGATAATGCTTACAGTGAGCTGGTTTTTGACGGCAGGGAATGCGGGAGCTTTCTTAAATTTCCCGGAGCAAAAGAGGTTGGAGTGGAATTTAATTCCCTTTCCAAAACCTATGGGCTGGCGGGAGCCAGAATTGGTTTTTGCGTTGGAAATAAAGAGGTGGTAGGCAAGCTTAAGACTCTGAAATCAAATATGGATTACGGGATGTTCCTGCCAATCCAGAAGGCAGCCATTGCGGCAATTACGGGTGACCAGTCCTGTGTGGAGGATACCAGAAGAGCGTATGAAAGCCGGAGGGATGCTCTTTGTGACAGCATGACCCGGATCGGATGGAAGATGGAAAAGCCGGAGGCAACCATGTTCGTATGGGCCAGGATACCGGAAGGGTTTCAGGATTCAACTGAATTTGCCGTGGAGCTGGTGGAAAAGGCCGGAATTTTAGTGACGCCGGGAAGCGCTTTCGGACCATCCGGAGAAGGATATGTAAGACTGGCTTTGGTTCAGGATGAAGAAGTGCTGGTCCAGGCTGCTCAAATGGTGGATAAAAGCGGTATCCTGAGGAAACAGTCATGAAAAAGAAATATATCTGGACAGCAGTGACCGTGCTTTATGTACTGTTTGTATTTTCAAACTCCATGAAGCCAGCTACGGTTTCATCGGCAGACAGCGGAAAAGTGCTAAGCTTGGCCCGGGAATTTCTGGCAGCGTCAGGGATAAGCATTCAATGGCTGACGGAGCACATAATCCGCAAAACGGGGCACTTTTCAGAGTACACCTTATTTGGAGTTTTGTTATCCGGTTGTATCCTATCTCATGGTATTGGCGGAGAAAGACGGTGGTTTATCCATTTAACAGCGGGTTATATGGTTCCGTTTGTGGATGAAACCATTCAGCTTTTTGTGAATGGAAGATCCGGCCAGATATCGGATGTATGGCTGGATTGTTCAGGAGTGGCCTTTGGTACGCTGATCGTGGCTGTCATAATGCTGACGAAGAAAAGAATGGAGAAATTATATGATAAAAAATTACCGGATGGTACTGGAATATGACGGAAGCCGCTATGACGGCTGGCAGAAGCAGGGGAATACGGAACAGACCGTTCAAGGAAAAATAGAGAATGTCTTAGAGCGGATGGTCGGACAGCCTGTGGAGGTACATGGCTCAGGGAGAACGGATGCCGGTGTACATGCATTGGCCCAGGTGGCAAATTTCCTTGGGGATGTGCAGATGCCGGAGCCGGAGATTAAGGAGTACTTAAACAAGTATCTCCCGGAGGACATTGCGGTTAAATCGGTGGAGCGTGCACCGGACCGGTTTCACAGCCGGCTTCACGCAGAGGAAAAAACTTATCTATATCGGATCGAAATGGGTGAGAGGAAACAGGTATTTGAAAGAAAATATATTTATGGTCTTTTGAAGGCTCTTGATGTGGAGGCCATGGAACGGGCTGCAGCATTTTTCATTGGAGAACACGATTTTAAGAGCTTTTGTTCCAACCGCAAAATGAAGAAATCCACGGTGAGGACCATAAAAAAAATTGAATTTGAACAGCAGGGAAGCCGCCTCTTTATACGTTATACGGGAAATGGCTTTTTATATAATATGGTCAGGATACTTACAGGGACGCTGATAGAGGTGGGATTAGGACAGCGTAAGGCGGAAGAAATGAAGGAAATTCTGGCTGCAAAGGACCGGAATGCGGCAGGCTGCACGGCACCGCCGGAAGGTCTTTTTCTGGAACAGGTCCATTATAAGGAATAGAAAAAGAGTTGGGAAAGGAGTCGTATGACGGAGTTTTTGGTAAGGACATTTGTCAGGGATTATAAAAATACGGATGACGCACAGGTGCGGACAAGGTATGGACTTATGACCAGCACAGTGGGAATCTGCTGCAATGTGATCCTGTTCGGTGCCAAGCTTTTTATCGGTCTGCTGGTGGGCAGCATCTCCGTAATGGCAGATGCCTTTAACAACCTTTCCGATGCCGCTTCCTCCATTATTGGTTTTATAGGGGTGAAAATGGCCGGAAAGCCAGCGGATGAGGATCATCCCTTTGGCCATGGCAGGGTGGAATACATTTCCGCATTTATCGTGGCATTTATCGTTATTCAGGTTGGATTTTCCCTTTTTAAAACCTCGGTCGGGAAAATGATGCATCCGGAAGAGATGACATTTAAAGCCGTATCCATTGTTATTTTGCTTCTTTCCGTCTGTATAAAGCTGTGGCTTAGTCTTTTTAACAATACGCTGGGAAAAAGAATTCAGTCTGCGGTCATGAAGGCCACGGCAGCGGATTCTCTTGGAGATGTGGTTACCACTTCGGCTACCATACTCTCGATCCTGATTTACGGAATATGGGGACTTAACATTGACGGCATTGTCGGTCTGGTCGTTTCCCTTATCGTTATGTGGGCAGGTGTGAAAATTGCAAAGGATACTCTGACGCCTCTCATTGGGGAACCGATTGACCCGAAGCTGTATGAGGAAATGACTGATTTTGTGGAAAGCTACGATGGAATTATCGGAAGCCATGATCTGATCGTACATAATTACGGTCCTTCCAGAAGCATGGCGTCCATTCATGCAGAGGTGCCGAATGATGTAAATGTGGAGGTATCCCATGAGATCATCGATAACATAGAAAGAGAAGCTTTAAAAAGATTCGGCATATTTCTGGTCATTCACATGGATCCGGTGGAAACAAAGGATTCCAGAGTCAGGGAATTTGGCTGTATGGTGGAAAATGTGTTAGAGGAAATAGATTCCAGGGTTTCATTCCACGATTTTCGTATGATAGAGGGTAAAAATCAAATTAATCTTATTTTTGACCTGGTGGTACCGAGGGAATATGACAGGAAGAAAAGGGAATGGTTAAAGGAAGAAATCACAAAGAGGGTAACTGAAAGGGATAAACGGTGCTGTCTGATCATAACGGCGGAAAGCGGTTTTGGGGTGGAAAAATAAGGAAATAAAAATTTTTCCATATTATGCAATAAGATGACAGTATTCCGCATTAACTTAGTAGAAAGGAAATCGGATCCATGTTATTTATGGGATTGATGAGCCTTGGCAGGCCTGAGGATTACGGCCGTTTGAGCGACGAAGAGCTTCTTAAAAAAGTTGCGGATGGAGACCAGGAGGCCTTTCGGCAGCTATATCAGAATACAGACCGGACAATGTACAGCTTTATCCTGTCCGTTGTTAAGCACCCCCAGGATGCAGAGGAGATCATGCAGGAGGCATATTTAAAGATATGGACTTCTGCATCAGGCTATAAATCCCAGGGGAAGCCTTTGGCGTGGATGTTTACCATTGCACGGAATCTGTGTTACATGAAGTTCCGGGAACAAAAACATGATTCGGATGTTACATTAGAGGATTTAACAGGATCAGAAACAGGAGAAGTCTGTCCGGAGATTGAGATGGCGGCGGATAAGATGGTGCTTCTTGCCGCACTTCAGCTTCTTAAGGAAGAGGAAAGAGAGATTGTTCTGCTTCATACCTCTGCGGGGATGAAGCACAGAGAAATCGCTGCCAGCCTTAAGATCCCTTTGGCTACAGCTCTTTCCAGATATAACCGTGCTATGAAAAAATTGGAAAATTATTTGAGAGAGGAGTAGGCTTTGATATGGCAGAATTTAATGGCAGACAATTGAATAGACAACAGATCGAAGCCTGCCTAAAGTCTGCGGTCTGCGACTTGACTCCCAATGTTCTTGAACGGATCGATTTAAGCACACCACAGAAAAAGGAAGAGACAGCCAGAGTGGTTTTCGCCATCAGGCGAAGGGTGATCGGTGTACTGACTGCTGCATGCCTCTGCATGATTGCGCTGGCCGGCGGAACGTATACGTACCAGAATGGAAGAGTGGACTCGGTAATTGGAATCGATGTAAATCCCAGTGTGGAATTGACCGTGAACAGAAAGAATAAGATCCTGGCAGCAGAGGCCCTGAATGACGATGCAGAAAGCATTATGAAGGATATGGATTTAAAGGGTGTGGATTTAAATGTTGCGGTCAATGCCGTGATTGGCTCCATGGTTACCCATGGTTATCTGGATGATCTGGATAATGCCATTCTCGTAACAGTATCCAATGACAGCATCAAGAAGGCTTCAAGCCTTCGTTCCGAAGTGGTAAGTGACATTCAAAATACACTGGAGGAAAAACAGCTGAAGGCGGTCGTATATGACCAGCAGGTGATTGAAGAAGATGAGGTAAAACAGCTGGCAGGTGAATATAAGATTTCTTATGGAAAGGCTTATTTCTTAAAGGAGCTGATTGCGCAGAATTCTTCTTTAACTATAGAAGACATGAAAGAACTGGCACCTCTGACCATGGAGGAGATTGCAAAAGTAATCACAGAGCGCTCTTATGCGGTGGGCGGAAAGAAGAGCGTAACGGAGGAGACAGCCCAGACACATACATCGCTGTCTGCGGCCACGGCAGAATCCAAGACGGAGGTTTCTACGACGGTGGAAGAATCTGTTACAGAAGTGCTTCCGGCCGTGACGGAAAGTCAGACCGCCTTACAGCCCTCCCAGTCTCAGATCCAGCCGACAGCCGCAACTCCTGCTGCAACAGCACAGGAGACCTCTTCGGATCAGGAGGCCGTATCGACAGAAAAAATAAAAATTGATTATGTGGATTATGAGAACGGAGTCATAATGGTTCATTTTAAGACCAAGGTGAAGTGGAAAAATCCTACTGTATCTGTAAAGGATGGAGATGGAAATACCTATTCTGCCAAGGTTGGTGATACGGATTCCGATTATTGTGAAATCAATGTGACCGGGCTTGAGGGAGCTACGGAATATACCTTTGTCCTGGGGGGCATTTCTCCCAAAATCGGGAAACAGACAACCGTAAAGGGAGTTTTTGAAACCCCTGTGATCGGAGACGGAAATGCAGATCCGGATATGACGGAAGAAGAGAGTGAAGAGACGACGCAAGCGGAGCAGACGGACCCTGCCAGGGAAAGCTCGTCTGAGACGGCGGAGAATGTGACGGAGACCGGAAAAACCGTTTCCCAGGAAGAAACCCATACAACAAAAAATCAGGAAGAGCCTGCGAAAGCGGGAAGCTCTTCCTGATGAGCTTTTTGGGAAATAAATTGTAATAAATTGTAGAAAATGCTTGACCGGAATAAAAAGCTATAGTATAATACATTCGTTGCACTGATGGGCTATCGCCAAATGGTAAGGCAACGGACTCTGACTCCGTCATTTTCAAGGTTCGAATCCTTGTAGCCCAGTGATAAAAAAACCAGTAATTACAAGAAAAATCTTGTGTTTATTGGTTTTTTGTTAATTTATATGTCAAATTAATGCTTTGATAAGTGAAATCAGAGCTAATGCTTGTCCATAGGTCATGGTGCGGATGGCTATAAAGAGGAATATATTTTATGGGCAGAGAAATCGACTTAAAAAAGGCTTGACTAATGTAGAAAGATCTTGTATAATCTTTCTTGTTGTATTGATGGGCTATCGCCAAATGGTAAGGCAACGGACTCTGACTCCGTCATTTCAAGGTTCGAATCCTTGTAGCCCAGTATCAAAACGGAACCTTTCAGGTTCCGTTTTTTGCATTATCAAGAACTGTTAAATTACTGTTAAAAGCCGGGTTTTTGATAGAATTTCTCCGGAAGACGGGGGCAGGTCTTTCGGGTTAGTATGGACAAGAGCATGAAAATGCTTTATAATGTTATATAATTTTGATGAGAGGTGTGGAATGTATACATTTGGCAGCAGGGTACGTTATAGTGAGACTGATGAATATGGAAGACTGACATTGACAGGCATCATGAATTATCTGCAGGATTGCTCTACGTTTCAGTCAGAGGATAACGGTCTGGGGATATCCTATTTGACGGGCTGCCATAAGGCTTGGTGGCTTTCCTCCTGGCAGATTGTGGTGGATCGCTACCCGGTGCTGGGCGAGGAAATTGAGATCAGTACCTGGCCCTATGATTTAAAGGGCTTTTACGGATACCGGAATTTTACGATATGCGATAAGGCAGGAGAATATCTGGTAAGAGCCAATTCGGTATGGTTTCTGTTTGATACGGAAAAGGGGCGTCCGGTAAAAATCAGGCCGGAAGATATCCGGGGATATGGGTTTGGCAGGGAAGAGCAGCTGGAAATGGATTATGCTCCGCGTAAGATCGGGATGTCTGCAGTATATGATACAAAAGAGCCGGTTATGATTGGAAAGCATCATATAGACACCAACCATCATGTCAACAATGCCAAGTATGTGGAGATTGCCAGGGAGGTACTTCCGGATGAAGTGGAGGTGACGGAACTGAGGGTTGAATATAAGAAAGCGGCAGTCTTTGGAGATGCAGTTTATCCCTGTGTAAGTCGGACAGAGGAAGGGTACACCGTTTCCCTGTGTGATGAACAGGGGGCAGCTTACGCAGTCATCTGGCTGCGGGGAACAACAGAGAGGATATAAGATGATAGAATTAGGAAAGATGCAGACCCTGACCGTGCAGAGGGTCAAAGAGTTCGGCGTGTATGTGGGAGAGGAGGAAGGCAGTGAAGTATCCGTGCTGCTTCCTAAAAAGCAGGTACCGGAAGGAGCAAAGCCTGGAGATAAGGTTGCCGTTTTTATCTATAAGGATTCCGAAGACCGGCTGATCGCCACTACTGCAGCCCCCAGGCTTCAGGTGGGTGAAACCGCTGTACTTAACGTAAAAGAAGTGGGAAAGATCGGTGCATTTCTCGATATGGGGCTTGAGAAGGATTTACTGCTTCCTTTTAAGGAACAGACCCATAAGGTCCGGCCGGGGGAGAAGGTACTGGCTGCCCTGTACATTGATAAGAGCAAGCGCCTGGCGGCTACGATGCGGGTCTATTCCCATATGAGCAACCAGTCTCCATATAAGAAGGATGATCAGGTGACCGGAATCATTTATGAAATCAATGATACTCTGGGAGCCTTTGTAGCGGTAGATAATAAATTTTACGGACTGATTCCGAAAAAAGAAGTTTTTGAAAACTACCGGGAAGGCGATGAGGTTACTGCGCGGGTCACCAAGGTAAGGGAAGATGGGAAACTGGATTTAAGCCCCAGACAGAAGGCCTATATTCAGATGGATGCCGATTCCAGCCGGGTTCTTGAGATAATTGAAACACAATTTGACGGCAGTCTGCCGTTTACGGACAAGGCAGATCCGGAGATGATCAAGCGGGAGTTTTCCATGAGCAAGAATGCATTTAAACGGGCGGTGGGACATCTTCTGAAAGAAGGTAAAATTAAGATATCGGAAAACAAGATCGAAAAGATTAAATAGCGGGAAAGCGGAAAACAGGAGGATTATTTTGGACTCGATAGACTATTATAATAAGTATGCGGCAAAGGAATTTGAAGAAACAGTAAATCAGGATATGTCAGAGATCAGGAAGGAATTTCTGGATCTCCTGGAAGAAGGTGATACCATCCTGGATTTGGGCTGCGGATCAGGCAGGGACAGCCTGGCTTTCTATGACCTGGGATACGATGTAACGCTGCTTGACGCATCGGAGGAGATGTGCAAGCTGGCAGAAATCCATACCGGTCTGGAAGTGCTTCAGATGACATTTGAAGAAATGGATTTTGACAATGTTTTTGATGGAATCTGGGCATGCGCATCCTTACTTCATATTCCGAAAAAGGAACTGTCTGACATTCTTACAAAGATAGCAAGGGCCTTAAATGATAAAGGAATCCTTTATATGTCTTATAAGCTTGGGGATTTTGAGGGATTTCGTGGAGAACGGTATTTCAGCGATTTTACGGCGGATTCCATCACGGAGCTATTGAGGGATAACGGCCGCTTTGAAATAGTAAAGCTTTGGGAAACAGAGGATATGCGTTCCGGTCATTCTGACGTCAGGTGGCTGAACGCTTTGGTGAGAAAACAATAAAATGACATAAAAATCAACAAGGCGGAGTCAGCAATTTCGACACCGCCTTGTGGTTTATGACCAAAACAGAGGAGTATCCGTCATAGGCTATCGAATATAGACAGAAATGTCCGAGCCATTCTCTTGATATTTTGACGTTTCAGTCATTTTTTTTGATGGTTATACAAATTAGCCAAAAGGCCGAAATGGATTTTGGTAAATAACAATATGGTAAAAAAAAAACAATTCGGGTATGATGATTTCAGAAACAAGGAGCCGCAGCTGTGGGGGCTGTTGGTTCAGAACAGAGAATATACACTTTATTTTTAGGAGGATTAGTAAGATGGCTAGTTTATCACTGAAAAACATTGTCAAGAGATATCCGAACGGATTTGAAGCAGTTAAGGATTTCAATCTGGACATCGCTGACAAAGAGTTTGTTATTTTCGTTGGACCATCCGGATGCGGTAAATCTACAACCCTTCGTATGATTGCAGGCCTGGAAGACATTTCTTCCGGTGAACTTTACATTGACGGCAAATTAATGAACGATGTAGAGCCAAAGGACAGAGATATCGCAATGGTATTCCAGAACTACGCCCTGTATCCGCATATGACTGTATATGATAATATGGCGTTTGGCTTAAAGCTGAGAAAAACCCCAAAGGATGAGATTGACAAGCTGGTTCATGAAGCTGCAAGGATCCTTGATCTTGAGCATCTGTTAGACCGTAAGCCAAAGGCTTTATCCGGCGGACAGAGACAGCGTGTTGCTATGGGACGTGCTATCGTACGTAATCCGAAGGTGTTCTTAATGGATGAGCCGTTATCCAACCTTGATGCAAAGCTGAGAGGACAGATGCGTATTGAGATTTCCAAATTACACCAGAGACTGCAGGCAACCATCATTTACGTAACACATGATCAGACAGAGGCTATGACCCTTGGTACCAGAATCGTAGTTATGAAGGATGGCGTTATCCAGCAGGTTGACTCTCCTCAGAACTTATACGACAAGCCGGGCAACAAGTTCGTTGCCGGATTTATCGGTGCACCTCAGATGAACTTGATCGAAGCAGCCGTTGCTAAGAGCGGAAGCGATGTCACTTTAACCTTTGGCGGCAATACAATCGCTCTTCCGGAAGCAAAGGCCAAGAAGCTGGAAGGTGCCGGATATGTTGGAAAGACTGTTGTCTTAGGCATTCGTCCGGAAGATTTACATGATGAAGAGGCTTTCATTGAAACCTCTCCGGCAAGCGTAATCGACGCTACCATCAGAGTTTACGAGCTGTTAGGTGCTGAAGTTTATTTATACTTCGATGTAGAGGATGTAAACTTTACAGCAAGAGTAAATCCTCGTACGACTGCAAGACCTGGCGATACCATCAAGCTCGCCCTTGACTTAACAAAGATTCATGTATTCGATAAAGATACAGAGAACGTTGTTTTAAACTAAATTTTATGAAATTTTAAGCAAGCGGGTACTATACTCGCTTGCTTTTTTTTTATTTTTGCATTAATATAGAATAAGGTAAATTTACGAAAAAGGAGAATATGCCATGATTTCGAATCAAATACTTCAAACGACCATTGAAGGATTAAAAGGGATAACAAGAATTGATCTGTGTATTTGTGATACAGAAGGAAAGGTTTTGGCAACCACATTTCCTGATGCGGAAGATTATGAAAGTTCAATCCTGGCGTTCGTGGATTCTCCGGCCGACAGCCAGGTAATCCAGGGATATCAGTTTTTTAAAGTTTTCGATGAGCACCAGTTGGAATACATCCTCCTTGCCAAGGGAGGAAGCGATGATGTCTATATGGTCGGTAAACTTGCCGCTTTCCAGATACAGAGCCTGTTAGTTGCGTACAAAGAGAGATTTGACAAGGATAATTTCATTAAAAACCTCTTGCTGGACAACCTGCTTTTAGTGGATATCTATAACAGGGCAAAGAAGCTTCACATTGAAACAAACATCAAGCGGGTCGTATTCATTATTGAAACCCAGCATGAGAAGGATGTGAATGCACTGGAGACGGTCCGCAATTTATTTGCTGCCAAGACCAAAGATTTTGTTACTGCCGTGGATGAGAAGAATATCATCCTGGTGAAAGAGGTAAAGGAAGGCGAGACCTACGAAGAGCTGGAGAAGACTGCCAATACGATTCTGGACATGCTCAATACCGAGGCCATGACTCAGGTCAATGTGGCATTTGGTACCATTGTCAGCGAGATCAAGGAAGTTTCCAGATCTTATAAGGAAGCTAAAATGGCTATGGATGTAGGTAAGATTTTCTACAGCAATAAGAATGTAGTCGCTTACAGCAAGTTGGGAATCGGACGTCTGATCTATCAGCTTCCGCTGCCTTTATGCCGCATGTTCATCAAAGAGATTTTTGATGGAAAGTCACCGGATGAGTTTGATGAGGAGACTCTGACCACCATTAATAAATTCTTCGAAAACAGTCTAAACGTATCCGAAACTTCCAGACAGCTTTACATTCACAGGAACACACTTGTGTACCGTTTGGATAAGCTTCAGAAGAGTACCGGCCTGGATCTGCGTGTATTTGAGGATGCCATCACCTTTAAGATTGCGCTGATGGTAGTAAAATATATGAAATATATGGAAAACCAGGACTATTAGCGCCAGCCATGAGCAGTGTGAAAAGAGGCAGTAATGCATTTGCGTTGCGCTTGCGCAAAAGCAAATGTATTGCTGACTCTTTTCATAGGGCGAAGCCCGTAAACCGAGATGAAGCGAAGCGTAATCGAGGTTTCACTGCGGGGCAGAGGAAAACATCAATAAGATTCCCGGCGGTATAAAAAAACGCAACTCCTTCCTCCCCGCAGCACCCCTCCAAGCAAAAGTACGTAAAGCACAAAGAGTTAGAGGACTAAGATGATAGAACTTTGGAATGTAAGTAAAACATATGAGGCCGGAAACAAAGCGCTGCGCAATGTCAGTATGACCATTCAGGACGGTGAATTCGTATTTATCATTGGCCGCAGCGGCTCAGGCAAGTCCACTCTTTTAAAGATGTTATTAAAAGAAGTGGAGCCTACTTCCGGTAAGATTGTTGTCAATGACATGAATTTAAGTAAGATGCCGGGAAGATTTGTACCCAAATACCGCAGGAAGCTCGGTATGGTTTTTCAGGATTTCCGGCTCTTAAAGGATCGGAATGTTTACGAAAATGTGGCTTTTGCACAGCGGGTTATCGGAGCATCAACAAGAAGCATAAAAGAATCGGTTCCCGCCATGCTGAAGATGGTGGGACTTTCTTCAAAATACAAGTTTTTCCCTCAGCAGTTGTCCGGCGGAGAGCAGCAGCGTGTTGCCATAGCCAGGGCTCTGATTAACCGTCCGGAAATCCTTCTGGCGGATGAACCCACAGGTAATCTGGATGGGCACAATTCCATGGAGATCATGAAACTCTTAAATGAGATCAATAAGCTGGGGACCACGGTAATCGTAGTTACCCATAGCCAGGAAATTGTAGACAGGATGAAAAAACGGGTTATCGCGATGGATCGCGGAACCATTGTAAGCGACGAGAAAAAGGGCGGTTATACATATGAGGATTAGTACATTTTGGTATTGCCTGAAGCAAGGTGTAAATAATATATGCAGGAACATTTTGTTTTCTCTGGCATCCATTGCGACAGTTTCCGCCTGCATTTTTCTGTTCTGCCTGTTTTTTTCCATTGTCATTAATGTGCAGTATGTAGTCAAAAATACAGAAAGCACCGTAGGAATTACAGTATTTTTTAACGAAGGGCTGGACAATAACAAAATCAGGGAAATTGGCAATGAGATCAAAGCCAGAGAAGAAGTGAAGGAAGTGGAATTCACGTCAGCAGAGGAGGCGTGGGCGGAAGCGAAGAAGGAATACTTTGGCGATATGCAGGATCTGGCTGAGGGATTTGAAGAAGATAACCCCCTTGCCAATTCATCCTCTTATACGGTATTTTTAAAAGACTTAGTGGATCAGGATCAGATTGTCAACTGGTTAAAGGGAATCGAGGGAGTCAGAAAAGTCAATTATTCCAAGACAGCAGCAGAGGGAATGAACAGCTTGAGCAAGGTGATCGGTGTTCTTTCCATGTTGATTATCGGTGTGCTTCTGGCGGTTGCTATTTTCCTGATCAGCAATACCATTTCGGTGGCTGCTGCTTTCCGGAAAAATGAAAACCAGATCATGAAGCTGATCGGTGCAACCAATTATATGATCCGGGCGCCTTTTGTTGTGGAAGGAATCATCATTGGTCTGGTAGGAGCTTCAATTCCGTTGATTGCCATTTATTTTCTTTACCGCTCTACGGTCGAGTATGTGGTCACGAAATTCAGTATTTTATCGGGGCTGTTTCAGTTCCTTCCGGTAGAAGCCATTTTCCCGTATATGGCGTTAACAGCACTGGCTCTTGGCGTAGGGATCGGGTTCTTTGTGAGTTTCTTTACCATTCGGAAACATCTGAAGGTATAAGGGGAGATGTCCATGAGATTTGGAAAAAAGCTGTTTGCAGCAGGACTTGGTTTCCTGCTCGCCGTATCATGCATATTTCCTTCCTATGGTACAAAAACTGATATGGATGAGGCGAAGGAGAAAGCTTCTTCTCTGGAAGAGGAAAAGAAGGAGATCGAGACGACTTTAAAGGAGCTGGAAGGATTAAAGAACGATGCAGCAGCATATATAAATGGACTCGATGCGAATTTGGGTTCCCTGGAAAAGCAGTTGACTGCTCTTAATTCCCAGATCGCGGGGAAGGAAGCAGAGCTTGAAGCTGCAAATGCGGATCTGGAGGCGGCGAAGGAGGCGGAAAGCCGCCAGTACCGGAATATGAAGCTGAGAATTCAATATATGTATGAAAAGGGTGAGACGAATTATCTTGACTTGTTGTTTAAGTCAGCCGATCTCACCCAGCTTTTTAACCGGGCGGAATATATCAGCAGCATTGCTGCATATGATAGGAAAATGCTGGAGAGCTATGAAAGGTCCAGGGAAGAGGTAAGAGAAAGAGAAGAAAAGCTGTCGGCAGAGCATGCAGAGCTGGCCGCCTTTCAGACTGCTGCTGAAGAAAGGCAGCAGGATGTGGAACGCCTGGTAAGGGAGAAAAACTCGGAGCTTGCCAATTATCAAAAGCAGATCGCAGCGAATCAGGGTAGCTTATCCGAACTTCAAAAGGACATAGATGCTCAGGAACAGCGGATAAAGGCCATGGAAGCCGAAATGCGCCGGAAAGAGGAAGAGGCCAGGAAAGCGGCTGAACAGGCCGGAAAAACGTATAATACGGTGTCTATCGGGAATATTAATTTTATATGGCCCTGCCCATCCGGAAACAGGATCACCTCGAGCTTCGGTGACAGGGAGTCTCCTACGGAAGGGGCTTCCTCCAATCATCAGGGTATTGATATCAGCGCTTCCACAGGGAGCGGCATCGTGGCGGCAGCCTCCGGTACCGTGACGATATCTACATACAGTTATTCTGCCGGCAACTATATTATGATTCATCATGGCGGAGGTGTTTACACCGTTTATATGCACTGTTCGGAGCTTCTGGTATCGGCCGGACAGGAAGTGTCGCAGGGGCAGGTAATTGCAAAAGTGGGTTCTACCGGATATTCGACTGGGCCGCACCTTCATTTTGGAATCAGGGTAAATGGCAGT
Organism: Clostridium sp. Marseille-P2415; assembly: GCF_900155545.1. Lineage (GTDB taxonomy): Bacteria > Bacillota > Clostridia > Lachnospirales > Lachnospiraceae > Lacrimispora. The sequence goes on along the minus strand of NZ_LT732526.1, from coordinate 2,573,371 downwards.
TATGTAAATCCGGCGAAATACGTTAGCCCATAAAGAGCTAGATAGGAGAATAACAGTGGAAAGTAAGAATAAATTTTGGAAGGGTGCTCTGGTCGGAGCGCTTCTGACCACTTTGGCAGGTCTTGTTATTGTAGGTATGTCATTGGGGATATTTCTGATTGGCAGAACCGCCATGGATGGGAACGGGCAGACGGCCGAATCCGCACGTGCGGAGAATCAGGAAGGAAGCTTAGACCTAAAACGGATTTCAGCGAAAATCCAGACAATTCAGGGAGTGATCGATAAGTATTATCTTTTTGATGAAGACACGAAAAACGTGGAGGACTGGATATACAAGGGGATGCTGTATGGGTTAGAGGATCCTTACACGGTTTACTATACCGCTGACGAGTATGATAAGTTAATGGAAGATACGGCCGGAGAATATTGCGGAATCGGTGTCATGGTCAGCCAGAGCGCTACCACCGGTATTATTACGGTTACCAAGGTATTTGAAGGAACGCCCGGCGCGGAAGCAGGGATGCTGCCGGGAGACCTGATCTACAAGGTCGGCGATGAAGAAGTAACCGGAATGGATTTGGAGCTGGTGGTGAAGGACCATATCAAGGGGGCGGAAGGAACACCGGTAACTGTTACGGTTTTGCGCCAGGATACGGGTGATTATGTGGATATGACGATGGAGCGCCGTCAGATCACTGTTCCTACCGTTGAGCATGAAATGCTGGCAGATCATGTGGGTTATATTTCCGTCAGTCAGTTTGATACGGTTACAGCGGATCAGTTTAAGAGTGCCATTGATGACCTGGAAAAACAGGGCATGGAGAAGATGGTTGTGGATTTAAGAAATAATCCGGGCGGAGTTGTGGATGCAGTTGTTTCCATGTTGGATTATATTCTTCCGGATGATCTGGTAATTGAGGGAGACCCGAACCTTGTAAGGACCAAGAAGAATAAGACACTTCTGGTTTATATGGCGGATAAGAATGGGGAAGGGGAGCAATATTACGCTTCCGACGGACACGAGCTTGATATACCGATTTCAGTTTTGGTCAATGGACAGTCTGCCAGCGCATCGGAGGTATTTTCCGGAGCCTTAAAGGCTTATGACAGAGCGAAGCTGGTGGGGACAAAAACCTTTGGAAAGGGGATCGTCCAGACGCTGTTTCCTCTTGATAACGGAACCGCGATTAAGATGACGGTGGCCCATTATTATACTCCAAGCGGGTTTGACCTTCATGGAAAAGGCCTGGAACCGGATGTTGCGGTGGAATTAAATGAGGATTTGAAAACAAAGATCAAGATAGAACATGAGGAAGATAATCAGCTCATGGAAGCCATAAAGGCATTAAAATAACGTATCATGATTGTAGAAAGCCCTCTGAGGGTTGGTGTATTTTACCGCCGGCCGTCAGCGGGCTTTTTAAATTAAATACCGGATTAACTGGAACAAACGGGAGGTTATGGCAAAGAAAATTTTTTCCCTTTTGGTCAATGGAATGACAGGGACTTTGTCATTTGATTCCAGGGAACCGTCTGGCTCCACCTTTAAGGAAGATGCGGCAAGGACGTCAATACAGGCTCCCAGCTGTCTGTTTAGTTCTTCTCCGTCGATTACGATTATGGTTTCGGTGTCAAGATATGTGCTACGCATGTCCAGATTGTAGGAGCCGATGAGGGATAAACGGTCATCTATAAGGAAGGATTTCCCGTGGGAAGACCGGTCTCCGAAATATTCGTACAGGGAGACTCCGGTATTCAGAATCTTTTTGCGGTTTCTTGTGTAGTCAGATGAGGCCATAATATTGTCCCCCACAGAAGTGGCGTTAAGCAGTAGCTTTACCGAGGGAACGTTTGATGCAATGGCTTCCATACCCTGATACATATCACGGCTTAATGCGGCATAAGGAGTGTGGATCATAACCTTGTTTTCGGCATGTTCCATCAGATACTGGACCTGATACCATACCCAGGGCTCTTTGGCAAAGATATGGATGGGGTTGGAGATCAGGGTAGCTTTGTTAATGGGGACGGTTTCTTTGGTATAATCTTTTCCCGGAGAAGTGAGGTCTGGATTTTTTGCAGCCAGAACGCGGTAATGGTCTTCTAATTGGTTCAAAGCTCCGGGGATCTTTTGTTTCATGAACCAGGAGGGATTTTTAAATACTGTCTTACAGTATTCGGAAGTCCAGATCTCTTCAAAATAGCGGTACGTCTGAGACAGTACGCCCGATTGGCCGGAGTTTTCTTTTCCTGGGGCATGATAAATGAGGACATCCCGGTCATAGCTTAATTTGTCCTGATTGTATTCTCCGAGAAAATAGTCATAAGTGTTACGGCCGCCTAAGAGCAGGAGGCTGTTGTCAATAATCAGGTATTTGTCATGCATCCTTCCATTAAAGGTCCAGGGCTTTAATGGATTGGGCACATTATAAAATTTAATCTCAATGCCCGGATGGGATCCTGCTGCATAGAAAACAGGATTCCCGCTCATATGGGCAACTCCGCTTAGTCCATCCACTAAAATCCGGACCTTCACTCCACGGTCCGCCGCTTCGACCAGGGAGGAGAAGATGTCCCGGCAGCTTTCTCCATCCCGGATGTCAAATGTGGTCAGGACGATGCGGTCTTTAGCCTGATGAATCATCTGGATCCGCGTATCCAGCGCATCCTGGCTGTCTTCCACAATGCGGGCCCTGTCTGTGCACGGGGAGCTGCCATAGAACGTTTCCGGCCGGAATCTCTTCTTAAAGTCTTCTCCTACCTGCCTGGTATGCATAAATGGCAGCAGGGCGCCAAGGATTATATAGGCCGGCAGAAGAAGGAGCAGTTGTTTAAAATGATATCGTCTCAGCATGCTTCCAGGTCCTTAATAAACTGACGGCAGGCTTCTTCGCCGGTAGCCCAGGAGGTGACCAGCCGGATGACGGTATGGCTGTCATCGATCCGTTCCTGAATGGAGAAAAGATAGTCTTTGTCCAGTTTTGCAATGACCTCGTCGGGGAAGATGGGAAAAAGCTGGTTTGTCATGGATTCAGAATGAAAAGCATAGCCGCATTTTTCAATTCCTTTCCTCAGGATGGCTGCCATCTCGTTGGCATGAGAAGCCAAATCATAGAAAAGATTGTTCTGAAACAGTTCTTCAAACTGGATTCCCAAAAGCCAGCCTTTTGCCAGCAGGGCACCGCGCTGCTTGATCATAAAGCGGAAGTCCGGCTTTAGATCCGGGTTGCAGATCACCAGAGCTTCTCCGAACAGGGCGCCGCCTTTTGTCCCCCCGATGTAGAATACGTCTGTAAGTCCGGCGATGTCTTCCAGGGTTAAGTCATTTACGGGACTTGTGAGAGCAGAGCCGATGCGGGCACCATCCAGAAACAGGTATAGATCCTTTTGACGGCAGATGCGGTGAAGGGCTTCAAGCTCTGCCTTGGTGTACTGGGTTCCGACCTCAGTGGAGTTGGAGATATAGACCATTTTAGGCTGAACCATGTGTTCATCGGTGTGGAGATCCAGAGCATTCCGGATGTGGGCAGGAGTCAGCTTTCCATCCCTGCATGGCATGGCTAAAACTTTATGACCGGTGGCCTCGATGGCACCTGTTTCATGGACATTGATATGTGCCTTGTCGGCGGAGATAACCGCCTGCCATGGACGAAGGGCAGTGCCTATGGTGATTAAGTTGGTTTGAGTGCCGCCTGCGAGGAAATGGACATCCACATCCTTTCGCCCGATTTCCTGTTTGATAAGTTTTTCGGCACGGATGCAGTGGTCGTCCAATCCATATCCGCTATTCTGGATTAAGTTGGCATTTATCATGGCCTCCAGGATTTTCGGATGTGCGCCTTCGCTGTAATCATTATTAAAGCTGTACATAGTAATTCCTCCTGCTGTTTGGTAGTCTAGGATGTATAATATACCAAATGCGGTTAAAATACAATATGATTTGAGAATGCAGGATTTCCTGTGTTATTTTGTAAAAGCTATGAGGATTGCCGGTTTAAGGAGTATTATGCCAAACAGTGGTACAGAGGGTATACGAATCTTCGGGCAGAACAGGAAACAGAACAGATGTTCCCTGAATGGCTATACATTTCAGCACATATATGATATAATTGGCGATAACAGTCAATGATATCATATATCAGTAGGAATCATCTGGTCCTACGGAGTGAGAAATGCTTTAGGTGGCCTTCTTATGGTCACCTCGGAGGTGAAATGATATGGAATTTAAATTACATTCGGAATATGCTCCTACCGGTGACCAGCCGCAGGCCATAGAGCAGCTTGTAAAAGGCTTTCAGGAAGGAAACCAGTTCCAGACATTGCTGGGAGTCACCGGTTCGGGAAAGACGTTTACCATGGCAAATGTCATACAGAAATTACAGAAGCCGACCCTTATTATTGCCCATAACAAGACACTTGCAGCCCAGCTTTACAGCGAGTTCAAGGAATTTTTTCCGGAAAATGCGGTGGAATATTTTGTTTCCTATTATGATTATTACCAGCCGGAAGCTTATGTCCCGTCTACGGATACGTATATTGAGAAGGATTCCGCCATTAATGACGAGATTGACAAGCTCCGCCATTCCGCGACGGCTGCTCTTTCGGAACGGGACGATGTGATTATCGTGGCATCGGTATCCTGTATCTATGGTCTGGGAAGCCCCATTGATTATAAGGAGATGGTTATTTCCTTAAGGCCCGGCATGATAAAGGACCGGGATGAGATCATTCACAAGCTGATCGATATCCAGTATGACCGGAATGATATGGACTTCAGGCGCGGGACCTTCCGGGTCAGGGGAGATGTGGTGGAGATATTCCCGGCCTATTCCGGCAGCGAGGCATACCGGGTTGAATTCTTTGGCGATGAAGTGGACCGGATCACAGAGATCGATACCCTGACCGGAGAGATCCGTGCAGAGCTTGGCCATGTAGCCATTTTTCCGGCTTCCCATTACGTTGTTTCCAAGGAAAAGATGGAGCTGGCTGCTCAGACGATCCTGGCGGAGTTAAAAGAGCAGGTGGCATATTTTAAGAGCGAAGACAAACTTTTGGAAGCGCAGAGGATTTCCGAACGGACGAATTTTGATGTGGAGATGATGAAGGAGACCGGTTTTTGTTCCGGAATTGAGAACTATTCCAGGCATTTGACCGGAAGCAGGCCGGGAGATCCCCCGTGCACCCTCATCGATTATTTTTCGGATGATTTTCTGATTATTGTGGACGAGTCCCATATTACGCTTCCTCAGGTCCGCGGCATGTTTGCAGGGGACCGTTCCAGGAAAACCACCCTTGTAAATTTTGGTTTCCGTCTTCCTTCCGCTCTCGATAACCGTCCTTTGAATTTTGAGGAATTCGAAACGAAGATCAATCAGATGATGTTCGTGTCCGCAACTCCTTCCGTTTACGAGGCAGATCATGAACTTTTGAGGGTGGAGCAGATCATCCGCCCTACGGGACTTCTGGATCCTGAAATTGCTGTAAGGCCTGTGGAGGGACAGATCGATGATCTGGTCTCCGAGGTAAATAAGGAAGTGGCTAAGAAAAACAAGGTGTTAATTACCACCCTGACCAAGCGGATGGCGGAAGATCTGACGGATTATATGAGAGAAGTGGGAATTCGGGTAAAGTATCTCCACTCCGATATCGACACCCTGGAACGTTCCGAGATCATTCGGGATATGCGCCTGGATGTTTTCGATGTACTGGTGGGAATCAATCTGCTGCGGGAAGGTCTTGATATTCCGGAGATCACTCTGGTGGCGATCCTGGATGCGGATAAGGAAGGCTTTCTCCGTTCCGAGACCTCTTTGATCCAGACCATCGGAAGGGCGGCCAGAAACTCGGATGGACATGTTATCATGTATGCGGATAAGGTTACGGACTCCATGCGGGTGGCGATCGAAGAAACAAACCGGAGAAGAGCCATTCAGCAGAAATATAATGAAGAGCATGGGATTACCCCCACTACCATCAAGAAATCGGTCCGCGACCTGATCGCTATTTCCAAAGCGGCTATGGAAGAGGAGAGGGACTTTAAGAAGGACCCGGAATCCATGGATGCAAAGGAACTGGAGAAGCTGGCAAAGGAGCTTACGAAGAAGATGCACCAGGCAGCGGCAGAGCTGAACTTCGAAGAGGCGGCAAAGCTGCGTGACCGGATGGTACAGGTGAAAAAGATGCTGCAGGATATGGACGATTGACGGCACCGGACAGCTTAAAAATAATTCCATCGGACGACCGGAATGGTATTGACAATGATTCTCATTAAGAGTAAAATCTCTATGGATGTAATCTATGGTAAGAGCCATAGCATGCCGGAATAAGGAAAGGCTGCATCCAGAGGAGATCATTATGAAGCTTCATGAAGGAGAAATCGGAAAAACCTACATTGTTTACAGTGTGATGGTAAAGGATGCCATCACAAGGCGGCTGGAAGCCCTGGGCGTCAATGAGATGACGCCTGTCACCCTTATGAACAAAAAGGGGAGCGGCACCGTGATCATCAAGGTCAGAGGTACCCGCCTTGCCCTGGGAAGAAAGATAGCAGAGGGAATTGAAATAAGGGAGGCCGCAAAACATGAGTGAAGATAACAGAGCGATTCGTGTCGGGTTTGTCGGAAATCCGAACTGCGGAAAGACAACCCTTTTCAATGCGTTTACAGGAGCAAAGCTTAAGGTAGCCAATTGGCCCGGTGTTACGGTGGAAAGAGTGGAGGGAGTGACCAGCTATAAGGGCCGTCCCATCAAGGTGATCGATACGCCCGGAATTTACAGCCTGACCTGTTATACCATAGAAGAAAAAGTAACGAGGAAATGCCTGGAAGATGGGGAAGTGGATGTGATCGTCAATGTAGTTGATGCTTCGTCTCTGGAACGGAATCTGTATCTGACCCTTCAGCTTCTGGAGCTTAAAAAGCCGGTGATTCTGGCGCTTAACATGATGGACATCGTAGAGGAACGGGGAATGGAGATCGATCTTCACCGTCTTCCTGAAATGCTGGGATCCATTCCGGTGGTTCCGGTATCCGCCAGGAAGCGGACCGGGCTTGATGTGCTGCTCCATGCGGTGGTCCATCATTATGAAGAAGGTCCTCAGGATGTCGTTGTAAATTATACACCTAAAATTGAAAATAAGATTTCCAAGGTGGAAACCGTACTAAAGGCCCACTATGGGAGCATGGATAACTTAAGGTGGCATGCCATTAAATTTCTGGAATATGATGAGGAGGTCTGGAACGACCATCCTGTAGATTTAAGTAACATCATTGATCATAATTATGAAAAGGAAATCATCAACCAGAAATACGATTATATAGAAGGAATCATTCACGAATGTCTGGTAAACAAAGAGCAGAAGGCCGCATTCACGGATAAGATCGACGAATATCTGACCCATCCGTTTTTGGGAGTACCGTTTTTTCTGGGGATCATGGCTCTGGTGTTCTTTTTGACCTTTACTGTGGGAGATTTTCTGAAGGGATATTTTGAAATCACACTGAATCTGATTTCCGTATCTATGCAGCAATTCATGGAAAGCATCCATGCATCCGGCTGGATTACGTCTCTGGTGGTGGACGGAATTGTGGCTGGTGTGGGAGGAATCCTTACGTTCCTTCCTAATATTTTCATCCTGTTCCTTGCCCTTGCATTTCTGGAAGACAGCGGATATATGGCAAGGGTCGCCTATGTTATGAATGAGATCATGGGCCGGGTGGGACTTTCGGGCAAGGCGTTTCTTCCTATGCTTTTGGGATTTGGCTGTACTGTCCCGGCAGTCATGGCGGCCAGGTCGCTGCCCAGCGAGAAGGACAGGAGGAGAACTATTTTAATAACGCCGTTTATGTCCTGCTCGGCCAGGCTTCCCATATATGTGCTGTTTTCAGAGATGTTTTTCCCGGATCATGCACTGGTGGTGGCCTATTCCCTGTATCTCATCGGGCTTGCGGTAGCCATTGCGATCGCTCATGTCACCCACCGTATGGCAAAAGCGGAAGATGAGGATGCCCTTTTAATTGAACTTCCTGAGTATAAGACGCCCAACGGGAGGACGGTAGCCATCTATGTTTGGGACAAAGTAAAGGATTATTTGAGCAAGGCGGGGACTACGATTTTTCTGGCTGCCATTGTTCTGTGGTTTGTGTTAAACAGCGGCCCCTCCGGTTTTGTTTCGGATGTTTCGGAAAGCTTTGCTGCTATTATCGGACGCGTTCTGGTCCCGGTGCTTCGGCCGGCCGGTCTTGGCGACTGGAGGATCGCGGTAGCCCTGATATCCGGACTTTCTGCAAAAGAAGTGGTGGTTTCCAGTTTTTCCGTGCTGTTTGGAATCGGCAATGTGAATTCGGCAGCAGGAATGGGAGAGCTTTCCAGAACGCTCGGAAGTTTTGGGTTTGGCGGCGTAAATGCCTATGCCCTGATGATCTTCTGCCTGCTGTATTCTCCTTGTATTGCAGCAGTCGCAACGATTAAAAAGGAGACGGGTTCCGTAAGATGGACCCTTGGCATGGTCTTTTTCCAACTGGCAGTGGCCTGGGCCGCTTCGGTGCTGGTGTTTCAGATCGGGAGTCTGATTTTTTAATTCAAATATAGAGGAATGAGCCTATGAATGATAAGCTGCTTGTGGAAACTGCAGTTCTGGCAGGTGAGATTATGTTGATAAGTGGTGCCGAAATTTACCGGGTGGAGAATACCATCGACCACATTTTACGAAAAGCGGGCCGGGACACGGCGGAAGCCATCGTATTTTCCACAGGCATCTTTGCGTCTTTAAACGATCCTTCCATTGAGGCCATAACAATAGCCAGAAGGGTGACGATCCGGTCCACCAATCTTAACCGGGTGTATCTGGTTAATGATGTATCAAGAAAGCTGTGTGTGGACCTGATGACCGTGGAGGAAGCCTACGGAAGGCTTAAGGAGATACGGAATACGATGCAGTACGGCAGAAGAGTGAAAGACATCGGGGTCGTGGGCGTAGCAGTATTCTTTACCCTTCTTTTAGGCGGAGGGGGAAAAGACTGTGCGGCAGCCGCGGTGACCGGGGCTGTTCTGGCCGGAGTCATGGAGGCATCGGTAAGAATCAGGCTCAATGATTTTTGTGCCAATGGGGTCTGTGCATTTCTAATTGCCGTTACCACCCTGCTTCTGCAACATTTTCTTATGCCTGGAATCAACAGCGACATCATCATCATCGGTGCCATCATGCCATTGGTCCCCGGAGTGATATTTACAACTGCCATCCGGGATACTTTAAATGGAGATTATGCCTCCGGTACAGCCAGAATGATGGAAGCAGTGGTAATTGCCCTGGCAGTGGCCGCAGGGGTGGGAGCAGGAATGGGCCTGTTTCAGTGGATGACAGGAGGTGGACCTGCATGGTAGTACAGACGGTTGGTGCTTTTCTGGCGGTGATCAGTTTTTCTTTAATTCTTGAACTGCCGAAGAAATATGTGGCTCTGGCGGGAGGGATCGGTGCGGCCGGATGGCTGGTTTATCTTCTGGTGGCAGCCGCAGCCGGGTCCGTCATAGCTGCGGCCTTTTTATCCAGCCTGCTGGTGGCTCTTTCCAGCCATATTTCTGCAAGGATTTTTAAAGCTCCGGTTACCGTGTTTCTGGTGGCAGGGATCCTGCCGTCAGTTCCGGGGGCTTCGATTTACCGGAGTGTTTCCTATGTAATCAGCAATGATCCGGAGCTTTCCAGCCATTATCTGGTGGAGACAGTTCAGATTGCAGGCGCCATAGCCATGGCTATCTTTATCATGGATTCTCTGTTCCGATTGGGACAAAAGAAGTGAATGCAATGGTCAGGCCATCGCTGCTTCTGGAGTAGTAATAGATGTGATTGGAGAGACGGTCTTCTTCCGGGACTTCTTCCTGATTGATGGAAAAGACCGTATCAGCTAATTCTTCAAAAGATATATCTTTGTTATATGGAATGATGAGGACTTCGTGAATGCTGGAGGGCAGGATGATTAAATCGCTGTCACAGCATGCTGCGAAGTCTTTTAATATGCCCTCATAAAATATGCAGCCTGCCCCGTTCATTCCGGTAATATTGGTCAGTACGTACATGGGAGGGGTGAGAGGAGCGGAATCGAAGAATTCATCCATGGCATCCTCTTCGATATCTTTCCCTGCAGATTTTATTGCGATGTCCTTTATGACTTCCGGCAGGGAACGGATGCGGGCCGGAAAAAGGTGTGGTGTGTTGGTTTTAGCTGCCTGTTCCAATTCTTCTGTGGACAGGTTCCACGCTTTTTTGTGGCTGTTGTGGATCAGAGCAGTCAGGAGATTGTCTTCTGTTTTTTGAAGCGACAGGCAGAATACGAGGGACAGATCCAGATCCGGGTAGGAAATATGTGGAACGTCTTTGAGCAGATCCTGGTTGGCGGTTTCATTGATAAGGCGAAAGATGATTTTGTCCATTATCTGATCCGGCAGTAAAAGTTCCTCGAAAGAAAAGTTTTCCGGCAGCTGACTGTTTTGATAGAGGGCCATAATGACGTCAATGATTTCTCTTAGCGGCTTTCCATTTTGAAATGCCTTGTAAAAGGCGTTAAGATAGATGGTAGGGGCCGTTTTTTCCTCTGCTTTTCCAATACAAAGTCCGTCAAGTATAAGTCCGTTGTTTTTGGTGACGGATTGGATTGCCAGGGTAAATTCTGCTCCAAGCCTTTCCTTCAGGGAATTTTTGACAGTTTCCAGAAATGTTTCGTATACCATAAGTATACCTCCTTAGATGTGATTTATGTAAACTGCATGAGGCAGATTACAGCAAGAACGGAATGATTTTGGTGGAAATAGGGTTCCGGAACCGGAATCAGAAGAATCCTTTTTATTATAGCGGAGTTGACGGCAAATGACAATATTATTTAGACATATTTCAAATTTTGTCGAAAAAACATTCAACTTAAAAGAATTGTATAATTACAAATTGGAAAATTGGTATTATGGTATAGACTGAAAAGACTGGAAAAGGGTGAATAAAGTGAAAACAAAGGAAAAAGATAAAAAGACCGGAAAAAATGCGCAGAAAAGAAAACGCTTAAACCTCATTGACTTAATCGTCAAAAAAGGCAGATGGATTGAAACGCTTTTTACGGCTGCAGTGATCATTTCTGCCATATGTGCATGTTTTGTCCATGTCAATTATGACTTAAGTGAATATCTTCCGGAATGGGCACCTGCAAAAAAAGGCTTAAACGTGATGGAAGAGGAGTTCGGTTATCCGGGCACGGCCCGGGTTATGGTCGGTCCGGTCACGCTGTATGAGGCAAAGGCCTACAAGGACCGGATATCGGAAATCGACGGCGTGGACATGGTTATGTGGGCGGATACCAAGACCGATGTTTATAAGGCGGATATTTTTATCGATTATGACGATATCCAGGACTATTATAAGGATGATTATGCAGTTATGGATATTATTTTTGAGGAAGGGGATTCCAGCAGCTTAACCAAATCAGCCATCAGCCAGATGCAGAAGCTGACCGGTGACAAAGGATATTTCATGGGCTCAGCCGTTCAGAACAAATCCTTAAATGAGACACTGACGAGGGAGATCAGTATTGCCATGGCAATGGGAGTTGTCATGATCGCGGCGGTGCTGTGCCTGACCACCACATCCTGGTTTGAACCGGTGCTGTTTCTCCTTATTATGGGCATAGCCATTATTATAAATATGGGAACCAACCTGGTGTCAGGAACCATTTCCTTTATAACATTCAGCGTGGCTTCTATCCTGCAGCTGGCTGTGGCCATGGATTATTCCGTATTTCTTTTGGACAGCTTTACCAAGGAGAGGGAAAAGGGAGCCGATCCGGTAACAGCCATTACCAATGCTTTACATAAATCCCTGCCGTCCATTCTGGCCAGCGGTGCCACCACCATCATCGGATTTCTGGTTCTTATGTTGATGCGTTTCTCCATTGGACGGGATTTGGGCTTTGTTCTGGCAAAGGGAATTGTGATCAGCCTGATAACGGTCATCTTTCTGATGCCTTCCCTGCTGCTTCGCTGGGGAGACAGGATCAAAAGGGCAGAGCACCGTTCCTTTATGCCATCCTTCCATGGCCTGGGGCGTCTGGTTTACAGGGTGCGGTACGGAGTGTTTCCTGCGGTGCTGCTTTTGGTGGTTCCGGCTTTTGTAGCCCAGAATATGAATGCGTTTACCTTTGGCAACGGTGCACTGGGTTCCAGTCCGGGAACCAGGGTATATGAGGATGAACAGGAGATCAACAGCCGGTTTGGAAAGAGCAATCTGATCCTCGCAGTGGTTCCCAACACAAACATGGTCACGGAAAGGGAACTGACGGATGCGCTGGAGGACCTCGATTACGTAAAATCAGCCACTTCCCTTGCAGGCACTCTGCCGGAAGGAATCCCGGAGAAAATTCTTCCAAAGAGTCTGACAAGCCTGATGCACACGGATGGCTTCAGCCGCATCATGATTTATGTGAAGTCATCGGATGAAAGCGATTTTGCTTTCCAGTGTTCCGATGAAATAAGAAATATGGTGAATCAATATTATCCGGAAGGAGCTTATATTACCGGAGTCATTCCCTCTACCCAGGATATTAAGTCCATTATTACGGAGGATTATAATTTCGTTAACATCCTGTCAATATTGGGGGTCGGACTGGTGGTTATGATTTCTTTTAAATCCATTGTAATTCCTGTTGTGGTACTGATTCCGATTGAAGTGGCGGTATTCTTCAATATGGCGCTTCCGTACTTCACAGGGGAAAATATATTGTATCTGGGTTATATTATTGTAAGCTGCCTCCAGCTTGGAGCCACAGTCGATTATTCGATCCTCATGACCAATAACTATATGGAGGCGAAGAAAAAATATCCGGAAAAGGCCAGAGCCATAAAGCATACGGTATCAAGGAGCGCTTTGTCCATTCTGACCTCCGGTACCATTTTGACCATTGTGGGTTACGGGCTGTACTTCATTTCCTCTGTGGCCGCCATTGCCGGTCTGGGACATCTCATTGGCCGAGGTGCATTGATCAGTGTCCTGATGGTGCTGTTTTTACTTCCGGTTCTTTTAACCATGTCAGATCCCCTTCTCATGTGGGAAGCGGGGAAACGTGAAAAAATAGCTGCTGCCCACCTTATGGTGAAACAAAAAAAGAAGGAAATGGGAAAACGGTTTTCTCTGAAGAAACAGGAAAAGGAAGAAGGGAACGATGATGAGAAAAAGAAGAAATAAAGCATACCGGCTGACGGCAGCTGCAGTGATCACTGCCATGATGGGAGGATCGGTGGCAGGAAGTGTATACGCCGGAACGCCTGCGGTATCCACCGATGAAGCGTTGTATGTAAATCTGGATTATTATGGGAGCCAGGTAGATTCCAGTGTGGTAAAGGGAGTTTCTTTAAACGGCCTGCGTTCCTTCACGGATTACGGTACCTATACGGATGTAACCAATATGACCAACTATGCCAAACCAGTCATACAGGAGGAGGGTGTGACCTGGCAGCTACCGGAGGATTCAAAGGAACGTTTTTACTATGAATGCCAGCTTAACAACAGCGATGTTGTCCTGCCCTGGAATTTTGATGTTTCCTATAAATTAAATGGTATGCCAAAAGAAGCTCAGGATTTGCTCCACGCCGACGGTCTGGTGGAAATAGACATCCACTGCATGCCCAATAAAAATGCAAGAGATTATTACAGGAATAATATGCTCCTTCAGGTTGGGACCATGGTGGATATGGAGGATGTCAGTTCGGTAGAAGCTCCCGGTTCACAGACTCAGTCGGTTGGAACTTATAAAGTCGTATTTTTTGCTGCAGTGCCAGGACAGGAAAAGACCTTTCATATTGAAATCAGCACCCATGATTTTGAGTCCAGCGGAATGATCATGATGATGGTTCCGGGAACATTGGATCAGATCGGTGAAATTGCTGATATTAAGGAAGCCAGGGATACCTTTGAAAATTCAACGGATGAGCTGCTGGATGGAATGAACGAACTGCTGGATACCTTACATAATATCAGCAATGGTATGGATGTGGCAAAAGAGGGCTTACAGCAGCTTCAGGGAGCCAGAGAAAACTTTGATGCATCCAAGGACGAAATCATAGCCAATGCCGATAACAGTCTGGACAGCTTAGAGGCTGCGAACCAGAAGATCAGCCAGCTTGCACCGGATATCAATGCCAATAAGCAGTCATTGGATGAGATCAACGGAAAGGTAAACGGGCTGGTGGAAACGCTTCAGGATTCCGGCGATGATTTTTATCATTTGTCTGATTCTTTAAGGGATTTAAAAGATTCCATCCGTGATTTGCAATCTGATCTGGAGGAATCCGATGCAGATGAAATTAAGGATGAGATCAGCAATGTTGAACAGCAGCTGGCCGCGATCGAAGCGGTTTTAAACAGAATCAACTCGGTATCCGGAGGTTCGGCTTCTTTAAGCGAGGAGGACGTGGAGGAGCAGGCGGAAGACATGCAGAATCTGATGGAGGATATGGATGGAATCCTGAATGACTTAGAGTTTGCTCTGGGCTCGGATGCGGTAAGTAAATTGCGCAGCCAGCTTGACGGCATTGAGGCGGACGGATTGGACGGGCAAGATGCTGCAGGTCTGATCCAGACTGCCGCCATACTTTCAAAAATCCTGTCTTCCATGCAGAATATCCTTTCCAGTGTCAGAACTGCCATTTCAGGAATCGATGTGGATGGGGGGCTTAAGAATGGAGGTTCCATTGCCAATGAATTAGCCGCAATCATGGATAATATCGATACGACCATTGGAGATGTAGTAAGCCTTAATAAAACAAAAAATGATAACAAGGCGGCATTTGATTTAATGTTAGATGATACGTCTGCTTCCATTGAGCAGATAAGTTCAGCGACAGACCAGTTGATTTCTTTATTCAGGAGCGTTCAGAATACGGTCAAAAATAACCGGAGCGCAGTGGAAAATGGTACGAAAAATACGTTGGACGGGCTGATCGATATTTTGGAAAAGGCAGCGGATACGTCCGGCACCACCGGTAAGCTTCGGGAAGCCAATGAAAGCCTTCGGAACAGCGTTAAGGATGAGCTGGATAAGATCGGTGACGATACCAATCTTTTGGAGATGAATGCGGATGAGGCGATGGTTTCCTTTACATCGGATAAAAATCCGGCACCTTCCAGCATTCAGATCATATTAAGGACTCAGGAAATCAGCGAGGAGGATGGAAATGACAACGCTGTGGATATTGAACCTTCGGCTGCAGATATTGGGGTATGGCAGAGGATTGCGAATGTGTTTGGGAAGATATGGAATGCGGTTACGGGGATTTTTCATTAGAGGGTTTGGGAAGGATCGGATGTAACGTGATGCGGCAGGGTGAAATGCAATTGTGCAGACGGAATCCTGCCGCAGGCACGAAAAAAGGATAGAATGCAGGTTTTAGGCATCTGTTAATTTGACAGGTGTCTTTTGCTTTGCCGGCACCGTAAAAGCTGAAATGGATTGGCTTTGGTAATGAGATACATGTAAAAAATAGAGATAAAAAGGGAAAGCTGGCATAAGTTTAATATTCGAATCATATGGATTTGAAAGTAGCTGTAATATCATAAAGGGAGTGTACGCTGTGCAGCTGGAATATCTGGTAAGGGATCATGTAACAAAAGAGATTCTAATGAAAAATGGTTTTGAGCCGCGTAAAGACACCTTTTTCTATCAAAGCTACCTTTACCGTAAAATAATTAAAGTGAAATTCACCATAGATCTGACAGAAAGATGCATGCACTGGTATATATATGACTGCACCAATCAAAAACCTTATTTTGCCTTTTATAATAGTGTGAATAAGAATAGAAACAAAGTTGCCATGGAGGTCATTGAACAATTTAATAATCTGATTAAAAAGTTTACGGAAGCAGAAATTATTGTAGGAGATTAACGATTATGTAAAGTATAGGGAGAGGATACCAGATCGGGTTTATTGAACTATGATGGAATGGCAGATTGAAATTGATGATTAATCATATATCATAGGAATGTCCGTTAAATTTGAAATGGAATGGTAGTAATGTGTATAATCCTGCTGCCAAGGGCATAATATATTATGTTAACTTTTTGATTCGAAACTGAGAATATGGTATTCTGATCGCATTACAGAAAATATAAGCTCAATTATAGAAAAATGATGACTGAGGTGTTATAATGAATGAAGAAAATAAGAAAGGAGAGATTAAGATGAATGCATCTTTAGGAGATTACACTACCTCATATCTCTATGGCTGCATTACAGACTTAACTAAAAAGAGTGCAGAGCCATTGATAATTTAACAGGCTTTACACTCTTTCATGATATCTATGCTTGTTTAGGTAAAATATTTTTTGCCTCAAGAACTGCGGTTAGTGTCTCTAATTGGTCGTTAATCTTCGTAAATTCCTTTTTATTGCTATGCTCCATACTGGCTTCACGAAACGTAAGATCTTCAAGTTTATGCGATGTAACATCTTGCTTGATTTCTAGAACCTCTATCATATCGGACAGATTGTGGATATCAGATTTCAGATCTCGTATGTCGTCCTTTAGCGGTTTAATTCTTTCGTCCATTAATTCCGCTATGGCTTTCAAATCTTCATTGGTCAATGCCATAATATCAGCCCCTTTTTTATGATTACCCTATTAGATATAAGGATTATATCATAGCAAAAGTGTAAAGTCTATTAAATTATCACTTGAGTTTCCACAGATTTATCCACAGAGGCTCGAATTTATGACTCCTTCTATAAACAACTTTAAAAAATGCTTAAAATATAAGGAATCTTCTTCCTTTTCATAGTAAAATTAAGCTGCAAAACAAAATCTTCACTAAACAAAAAAGAGGAGGATTCCTTATGGCTCATTTTACTACAAATACTTACATTTTAAAACGGGAAATATTAACTTTTTTAAATAAAATTTCCCGTAAGCTTT
>NZ_LT732526.1:2493707-2552659 GCF_900155545.1 Clostridium sp. Marseille-P2415 | reverse complement strand
TAAGATCTTCAAGTTTATGCGATGTAACATCTTGCTTGATTTCTAGAACCTCTATCATATCGGACAGATTGTGGATATCAGATTTCAGATCTCGTATGTCGTCCTTTAGCGGTTTAATTCTTTCGTCCATTAATTCCGCTATGGCTTTCAAATCTTCATTGGTCAATGCCATAATATCAGCCCCTTTTTTATGATTACCCTATTAGATATAAGGATTATATCATAGCAAAAGTGTAAAGTCTATTAAATTATCACTTGAGTTTCCACAGATTTATCCACAGAGGCTCGAATTTATGACTCCTTCTATAAACAACTTTAAAAAATGCTTAAAATATAAGGAATCTTCTTCCTTTTCATAGTAAAATTAAGCTGCAAAACAAAATCTTCACTAAACAAAAAAGAGGAGGATTCCTTATGGCTCATTTTACTACAAATACTTACATTTTAAAACGGGAAATATTAACTTTTTTAAATAAAATTTCCCGTAAGCTTTCCAAACCTGACAGAAAGTTTACTGCTGACACCACTTATGGCATGTTAGCTTCCGGCAGCTGCCTTTTGACTGATGATTGGAATGAACTATATGTACAGTCATGTAACGGGTTTATGAAGCAGTCTAATATCGTTGAGTCGTTAAATAATTATGAATTTCGTGATGATGGGATATATCTAAATGGTGCTAAAATTACTAAATGATTAAGAGAATCTGCGCATCTTACGGCATCATAATACACACAGAGCCGGCTATTAAATATAGTTGGCTCTTTTACATATATGGATTTAAGGATAGGGGGAACTATATGGAAAAAATTTATTACAACAAAGCAGACTTACAGGAAATCTTTGCATGGTCAAATTGATTGTCTATGCTCTTTAATTTTGGAAAGGATTCTTAAGAAAGGATGGACGATATGAGTATCGGTATGTAGCCGGTAAGAGGCCGGATGGAAAGGCGTTATATAAGTCTTTTACTGCTAAAACCGAAAGAGAACTTAAACGTAAAATTAAGGAATATAATGAGGACAGGACTAAATATACTGTAAAAGTGGAAGCCACATCATTCCGGGACTATGCAGAATTTTGGATGAAAACAGTTAAATATCCTATATTAAAGCCAGTGTCATATGATCGTTTGGAGCAGACGTACAATACTGTCTGTAATTACATAGGCTGTATTCAACTAGGAAATGTATCATCAGAAGACATTCAGGCAATGATAAACGATTTATCGTCCACAAAGGCATATTCTACAGTCAAGAAGCATTATGAATTTGTTAAAGGAGTATTCCAGTGTGCTTACAATTCTCAAAATATAACCTTTGATCCATGCCCTGCTGTTCAATTGCCGATTGAACGTAATATGAAGGTAAAAACGAAAAAGACAGAAATTTTGCCGGAAGACATAACTGAAAAAATGTATGAGTTCAACAATACATTACGACAGAGTAATAATCAGTTCTTCAAGCATATGCCAGTTCTGCTGCTGATTTTAAATGCAGGAATGCGAATTGGCGAGGCGTTAGCATTGGAATGGGACGATATTGACTTTAAGAATAAAGGTTTAAGGGTAAATAAAACCTTAACTAAGGCAAAAGAACGTGATGATAAAGGATATGTTGTGGGAAAGAGTAAAAAGACTTTTTGCGATATTACGAAAACAGAATCAGGCAATCGGTTGATACCTTTGAATGACATGGCTATTTCTCTTCTGAAACAAATTAAGGATTATAATAAGCTCAAGAATATTAAGACTGACCATGTTGCAAGCACAGTTGATGGAGGATATGTGTCAGAACGGAATATTCTCAGAACATATAAAAATGTTCCAGGTATTGTAGGGGCAGAGGATTATACGATTCACGCACTCAGACATACCTTTGCTTCCCGTTTGTTAAAGGCTGGAACAGAAATAAGCGTTGTTAGCAAACTTCTGGGACACGCTGATATTAAAACTACATACAGCACATATATCCACGTTTTAAACGATCAAATGACAAATGTAATGTCCGGTATTTCCAAGGTTTAAAGGGATTATTTTGACCCATTATCTCATCCATTATAGACCCATTATATTTCAGTAAAAATCAGAAAAAACCAGTAAAAAGTAGTAAAATCAGGGAAACAGTTAGGATTGAGAAAAACTAATAAAGCCGAGAAAACCTTGTAAAATAAAGGCTTTTAGAGGGTTAAAATTAGATAAACAAAAAGTGCATCTGATAGGAATCGAACCTACGCACGCGGCTCCGGAGGCCACTGCTCTATCCACTGAGCTACAGATGCATCTTTTACATTCTACTATAGATTCTTTTAAAGCGCAAGAGTATTTGTTGATTTTTATCTGTTTTTTTGTTAGAATGAAGAGGAGATTGATTCTCCAGGAGGTCAAGCCCATATGAAGGACTTATTAGAAAAATGGAAAAAGGGCTCAAAAGAAGAAACCAAACGGGTTTTAAAATTTCTGGCCATTCCGCTGATAGCGATAGTATTGATAATTGTCGTAGTTATATTGGATAAGCCCGGTCAGGAAGGTAAGGAGCCGGAAAATGTTTCGGCGGCAGCGAAAGGCTCGCCTGCAGGAGATGAGGAAGGTACGGCGAAAGAGCCTGTAAAAGCAGATTTTACGCTTCAGGAAGAGGCCATACCGGAGATCCATGATTTGATGGAGGCTTATTTCAAAGCCAGAGAGACTTGTGATGCGGATGCACTCTCAAAAGTGTATGGCGGTACGTGTACTCAGGAGCAGCTGAATGACCAAAGTGCCAAGATGGAAGAAGAGGTGAAATTTTATCAGAGTTTTGAGAATCTGGTATGCTATACAGCCCCCGGCGTGGAGGATGGCGACTATGTGGTTTATGCAAGGTTTGATATCAAATTCCGGCAGGCGGAGACCTTAGCGCCCAGTCTGATCGTATGCTATGCGAAGACTGCTGCGGATGGAGGCCGTTATCTGGTTGCTGATACCAGTGCAGAGCAGTCCCAATATATGGAGGAGGCAAACCGGTCGGACGGAGTGCAGGCCATGGCAAAAGAAGTGAACGATGGCCTTGAGAAGGCCTTAAAGTCTGACGAAAATCTTCTGGCTGTCTATCATATCCTGATGGATGGAACGGAAGAGCCGGAAGGGACAGACAACGCCCCGGGCACGGAAGCGGATTCTGCAGAAGAGACAGAAGCCGTTCCGGATTCAGGCAGCGAACCGGATAATATGTAAAACAGATGCTTCTCTGCGTGGCACCGTGCAGAGGGGCATTTTTGGCAAAGGAGAGAATTACTTTATGAACGTTAGAGACTTTTATTTTGATTTGCCCCAGGAACTGATTGCACAGGATCCGCTGGAGGACCGGTCTGCTTCCAGGCTTCTGGTATTAGATAAGCATACCGGGGAGATAGAACACAGGCATTTTAGAGATGTTCTTTCTTATTTAAAAAAAGGGGACTGCCTGGTCGTTAATGATACCAAGGTGATTCCGGCCAGACTGTTCGGTGTCAAAGATGGGACAGAAGCAAAAATAGAAATACTATTATTAAAAAGAAGAGATAACGACGTTTGGGAAACCCTTGTAAAGCCTGGGAAAAAGGCAAGGGTGGGAACTGTGATTTCCTTTGGTGACGGGCTCTTAAAAGGTACGATAATCGATGTGGTGGAGGAAGGAAACCGGCTTATCCGGTTTACCTATGAGGGGATATTTGAAGAAATTCTGGACCGTTTGGGGCAGATGCCGCTGCCGCCCTATATCACCCACCAGTTACAGGATAAGAATCGTTACCAGACTGTTTATGCAAAACATGAGGGGTCCGCAGCCGCGCCCACAGCCGGACTGCATTTTACAAAGGAACTGTTAAAAGAGATTGAGGATATGGGAGTTTCCATCGCTCATGTGACCCTTCATGTAGGTCTGGGTACCTTTCGCCCGGTGAAGGTGGATGAGATTGAGGAGCATCATATGCATTCCGAGTTTTATGTGGTGGAAGAGGAAGAGGCTAAAAAAGTCAATGATGCGAAGAAAAACGGCGGCCGGATCGTATGCGTGGGCACTACCAGCTGCCGTACGGTGGAATCCGCCTCTACGGAAGCTGGAATTCTGAAGGCAGGAAGCGGATGGACGGAAATCTTTATTTATCCAGGATACCGATTTAAGCTTCTGGACTGTCTGATAACCAACTTCCACCTGCCGGAATCTACCCTGGTGATGCTGGTTTCCGCGTTGGCCGGACGGGAGCATGTGCTCCATGCTTATGCGGAAGCAATCAGGGAGCGGTACCGTTTCTTCAGCTTTGGTGATGCAATGTTTATAGGAACGACCCCAAATGTTAAAAATGTAAGCAAAAACGAAAATCAGTAATATTTCACGAAGAGAAAAATAGAATATTGAGATAAGAGAAAGCCCAAGGAAACATAGGTATTCCAGGAGCTTAACTTAGATAGTCAGCTAAATCTTTAGTATTCTATCCGTAAAAATTAATTATATTTACGAAGGGGGAACTATATTTGGATATAAATAGCGTGGATAAATTATCAAAACAATATATTTGGCAAGATGCTGTTGGTCTTATTACAAAATCACTGGGTGAAGCAGCAGGAAGTCAAAAAATTTATGTAAATATTGATTATGTCCCACCCAAAGCGTACAGTACGAAATATCACAGCCATTCACAGCAGGAAGAATTTTTTATGATCCTTTCCGGAACGGGAACTCTACGCCTTAATGATGAGGAAAAAACCGTTAGACAGGGGGATTTCATAGCAAAACCGGCAGGAAAAAATATTGCCCACACATTTTATAATTCTGGTAACGACATTTTGACCATTTTGGATGTTGGGACAAATGAAAGTGAGGATACCTGCTATTATCCTGATGCCGATATGTATATGCAAAAATCTAATGGATTAAAACGAATTTTTAGTGGAGCCAATTTAAATACTTCATGGTCGCCAGAGCCGAATCCTAAAGAATAAAGATAATCTGAATCTAAATAGCTGAATACGATAAAGCTATTAGCTATCAAATTAGGTTAGTAGTTTTTTATGTAGCAATCCAGTCGGGAAAACTGAAATTTTTAGTATAAACAAGGGGGAAGGAAAATTGACATTATATACATGATATGCTACAATATATTTAACAAGACAGCCGGAAGATAGCTCAAGCCTATCCGTTCTGGTGAATAAAGATTAAAAAATAGCGCTTATCCGACCAGAGACAGGGCGCTATTTTTTATGTGTATAGTTGAGAATAGAAGAAGTGTTTACAGCAGTAGTTGCATTATAAAAGTATTTAAGGTAAAATTTTAAAAGAGCGAATACTAAAAAATAATTGAAAGTGGATGTTATAAAATGGGTAGAAAAATAAATGCTACAAAAGTAAGAAAAAATGCCGCCCCTGCAATCATAGGGAATACCATGTTTATTACGGATCTTCATGATAACAGACAGGAGCGGGAATCCTGGAGGAGGGGAGAATGAAAGCATCCGAAGATTTGAGACAGTTTCTTCGTTCCATAGACAGGAAAGGGTATCCTGCCTATAAGGGGGCGAAGGGAGAATACCGTTTTCCTGATTATGTGCTTTCTGTTGACCATGTACAGGGAGATCCTTTTGCTTCGCCTTCCAGAGTCAGCATCCGCGTGGACGGGAAAAGAGCGGGGTTTCCCGCTGCCTCCTATGACCGGTATTATAAGAGAATTGCCCTTGAGGATTATCTCTTAAGGCGTTTCGGGGAAAAGGTGGAACCGTTTCAGTTTAAGGCAAAGGGGTCCGGGAAAAGCGGTCTTATTACAGTAAGCTGTCCGGGCCAGGAGATTTTAGAGCGGACGGCCTGCTGCATCCGGGAGGCGGATGGAAGCCTGCTGCTAAGACTGGAAGTCGGGTTCCCGGCCAATGGCAGGACGATTAATTCTGCGGAGCTTATAAAAATACTTTTTGATTTTTTGCCTGCCTGTGTAGCTGAGACCTGTTTTTTCGGAAAATATACGGTTGAAGAAAAAATCCGGGTAGAAGAAGTGAGAAAGCTTTCCGAAGATCAGGAAGAGATAAGGAGGCAGCTTGCAGCCATGGATCTGGCGGCGTTTGTAGCAAACGGTTCTATTCTTCCGCGCCAGTCCGGCGTGTCAAAAAAGCCTTTAAAAAAGGCGGTGCCCTTTCAGGCTCCTGAACGTATGGAGGTGGAATTAAGCCTTCCTAACCGAGGAAAGATAAAGGGAATGGGCATTCCCAAAGGCGTTACTCTGATCGTAGGAGGAGGCTATCACGGAAAATCCACGTTGCTGAAATCTCTGGAATGCGGCATTTACAATCACATTGCAGGGGACGGCAGGGAACTGGTGATCACCGATGCTTCGGCTGTGAAATTAAGAGCTGAGGACGGAAGAAGCGTCAGGGAAGTGGATATCTCTCTGTTTATAAAGAATCTTCCCGATAAACGGGACACGATCCATTTCTGTACAGAGGATGCCAGCGGAAGCACCTCACAGGCCGCCGGTGTGGTGGAAGCCATGGAAAGCGGAGCCCATGTGTTTCTGGTAGATGAGGACACCAGTGCCACTAACTTTATGATAAGGGATCAGCTGATGCAGCAGGTGGTGAACCGGGAGAAAGAGCCTATCACCCCTTTTATAGAACGGGTAAGGGGACTTTATGACCAGAATGGGATTTCTACCATTCTGGTCGCAGGGAGCTCAGGGGCTTATTTCCATGTGGCCGATCATGTTATCCAGATGGATTCTTATCTGCCGAAGGAAATTACCGGGCTTGCAAAAGAAGCGGCAGGAGCTTATGGGGAAGAAGTTCATTCTCTGCCAGTGTCTTTAGTGAGCCTTCATCGCGTTCCCTCCGGTCTGCACACAGGAGGAAAAGAGGAACGTTTCCGGATGAAGGTCTTAGGACGGGACAGCCTTAAAATTGGCCGGGAAGTGGTGGATCTGCGGTTTGTGGAACAGCTCGCGGATACGGAACAGATTGCAGCACTGGGTTATTTCCTGAAATATGGGGCAAGTCATTTGATCAACGGTAAAAGGACGCTGGTCCAGGTGGTGGATGAGCTGGAGAAAAAGGTCAGGGACCACGGACTGGCTTCTCTGGAAGAGGACGGCTATCTGCCTGTTGATCTTGCACTTCCAAGAAGGCAGGAGATTTTCGCAGCATTTAACCGGTGCCGGAGTTTGATGTTTTAAAGGAGGGGCAGGGGACATACCTATGGAAGAGAAAAAACATATGGTCGGAGGCATTTCCAGGAAGACTCTGGAACGTCTTCCGGTATACCATCATTACCTGGAGCGGAAATGCAGGGAAGGAGCAGAGACAATATCAGCGCCATCCATTGCTTTGGATCTTCAGCTTAATGAGGTTCAGGTACGCAAGGATCTGGCAATGGTGACAAGGACAGCCGGAAAACCTAAAATGGGATATCTGGTGAAGGATTTAATCGGGGACATGGAAGAATTTCTGGGCTATCACAATGCAAACCAGGCCGCGTTGGTGGGAGTGGGATCTCTCGGTAAAGCCCTGCTGTCTTATAAAGGATTTGAACAATACGGGGTGGAAATCGTCATGGCTTTTGACTCGGATGGAAGAAAGGTGAATACCAAAATCGGAGGAAAGATGGTCCTGCCTCTGGAAAAGCTTGAAAATCTCTGTCAGAGAATGAACATTCACATCGGCATCATTACGGTTCCGGCGGAATATGCCCAGGATGTATGCAACCGTCTGGTCGCCGGAGGTGTGAAGGCAGTCTGGAATTTTGCCCCCATCCATCTGGCCGTACCGGATCACGTGCTGGTGCAGAACGAGAACATGGCCGTGTCACTGGCAGCTCTGTCCAAATATCTTTACGAGGCGGATAAGGAAGGCGGGCAGTAGACAAAGGAGGAAGATGATTGAATACTGTATTATTAAAATATGCCGTAGAGGTGGAAAAGACGGGTTCCATTACCCAGGCGGCGGCCAACCTTTATATGGACCAGCCGAATTTAAGCAAGGCGATCAAAAGTCTGGAAGAAGGCCTTGGCGCACCCATTTTCAAACGGACTCCCAAAGGGGTGATTCCTACGGCCAGAGGAAGGATTTTTCTGGAATATGCCAGAAATGTCCTGGTCCAGATCGAGGAAATGGAACATTTATATAAGCCGGAACAGGGGAACGGAATGGAATTTTCCCTGTCAATGCCCAGGGCCAGTTACTTAAGCTATGCTTTTTCCAGATTTATCCGAAATCTGGGCCATGAGGAAATCATGAATGTGTGGCTGCGGGAAACGAATTCTGCAGATACCATAAGAGATGTGGAAACAGGGGAATATAATCTGGGAATCATACGGTACCCTTACGCTTCTGAAAAATACTATGCCCGGACAGCGGCGTCAAAAGGACTTGTGCCTGAAACGGTTTTTGAATATCCGTCAAGGCTTCTCATGTCAGCAGACCATCCGCTTGCGGGGAAGAATGACATTGAACCGGAAGATTTGATGCCATACATTGAGATTACCCATGGTGATGGAACATCGGGCCCCAGGGAAGATCATGAAAAAGGGAAGAAAATTCCGGAATCCTCAAAGCACATCTACATATTTGAGCGGGGGAGCCAGTTTCAGCTTCTGTGTGAAGATCCGGATACGTACATGTGGGTGTCCCCTATGCCGTCGGAAATTCTTACAAGGTTTCATCTGGTGGAGCGGCATTGCAGAAAACAGGCCGGAAAATTCCGGGACGTTTTAGTATACCGGAAGGGATACCCTTTAACGGTCTGGGATAAAAAATTCTTAAAAGAACTGGAAACAGTGAAAGAAACTTTATCATAATCTGAATGTTAAATATATATCAGTATTTATATACTGATATATATTTTTTTACCTTTGTATTTCCTGTCCAATTGAACTACAATATTACACAGAAAGTACTGGAGATTCATAAGGAGGGTTTTACAATGGCTAGATTTACATTACCGAGAGACTTATATCACGGAAAAGGCGCCCT
This sequence comes from Clostridium sp. Marseille-P2415, assembly GCF_900155545.1. Classification (GTDB taxonomy): domain Bacteria; phylum Bacillota; class Clostridia; order Lachnospirales; family Lachnospiraceae; genus Lacrimispora. The sequence continues at coordinate 2,543,697 of NZ_LT732526.1, read as the reverse complement.
GGAAGAACTAAAGAATTTGGTAGGAAAAAAGGCAGTCGTGGTCGTTGGCGGCGGTTCGATGAAACGTTTTGGATTTCTTGATCGGGTTGAAGCTTACTTAAAGGAAGCTGGAATAGAAGTAAAGCTGTTTGAAGGAGTGGAACCGGATCCAAGTGTGGATACGGTTATGAAGGGCGCTGAAATGATGCGTCAGTTTGAGCCGGACTGGATCGTTGCGATCGGCGGGGGTTCCCCCATTGATGCGGCAAAGGCTATGTGGGCGTTCTATGAATATCCGGAAACCACATTTGAGGATTTGTGCATACCATTCAATTTCCCGACCCTGAGAACAAAGGCAAAGTTCTGCGCCATTCCGTCTACTTCCGGTACTGCTACCGAAGTTACGGCATTCAGCGTAATCACAGATTATAAAAAGGGAATCAAGTATCCGCTGGCAGACTTTAACATCACACCGGATGTAGCGATCGTTGATCCGGATCTGGCTGAGACAATGCCGCAGAAGCTGACTGCACATACGGGTATGGATGCGTTGACTCACGCGATTGAAGCTTATGTATCGACCCTTCATTGCGATTATACCGATCCTCTTGCGCTTCATGCGATTAAGATGGTACATAATGACTTAATTGATTCTTACAACGGAGATACGGAAGCACGTGCCCGCATGCATAATGCCCAGTGTCTGGCCGGAATGGCATTCTCCAATGCTCTTTTAGGCATTGTTCATTCCATGGCTCATAAGACAGGCGCTGCTTACTCTGGCGGACATATTGTGCATGGCTGTGCAAATGCCATGTATCTGCCGAAGGTAATTAAGTTTAATTCCAAGGTTCCCGAGGCTGCAAAGCGCTATGGGGAGATTGCCCGCTTTATTGATTTAAAGGGCAATGATGACAAGGAACTGATTGATGCATTGATCGCAGAAATCCGTTCCATGAACGAAAAGCTGAATATTCCCACCTGTATCAAGGAATATGAGGGCGGAATCATTGACGAAGCAGAGTTCAATGAAAAATTAGCGTCAGTAGCTGAGTTGGCAGTAGGTGATGCATGCACCGGCTCCAATCCAAGACCGGTTACTCCGGCCGAGATGGAGAAACTGTTAACCTGTTGTTACTATGATAAAGAGGTAGATTTTTAAATAATCTCCGAAAAATGAATGCAATGTGTGTCATGGGCGCAGAACCTTTTGGTTTTGCGCCCATGGTGCGTGAAAAGGGATTTGACAGCAAAATTCATCTGTGATATGGTAGTCAGGAAAATGGAAAGAAAGCATGGGACGGAAAGATGAAACAGGCAATTTTAGTAGTGAGCTTTGGGACAAGCTATAATGAAAGCAGGATAAAAACCATTGAGGCCATTGAACGGGCCATGAAAGATGAATTTGCGGATTACGAGTTACGCCGGGCGTTTACAAGCCGGATCATCATAGAGATACTGAAAAAGCGGGACGGCATCTATGTAGACAGTGTACCGGAGGCCATGGAAAAGCTGGCAAAGGCCGGATATGAACGGGTTATCATACAGCCGACACTTGTCATGGGCGGGGAAGAGAATGACTGTATGCTGGCTGCGGTAAAAGAATATGAGGAACAGTTCGACCGGGTTGTATGCGGAAAACCTCTGCTTTCCGAGGAAGAGGATTACCAGAGGCTTTCTGATATATTAGCAGATGATACAAAGGAATATGACCGGGAAGGAACGGAGATTATATTAATGGGCCATGGCACAGAACATGCGGCCAATGGTACCTATGAACGTCTGGCCGGAGTTTTCCGTCAAAAAGGTTATGGCAGGTATCATATCGGAACCGTGGAAGCCGAGCCGTCATTTAAAACCGTAAAAGAAGAGGTAGGGAAAACGGATTCCAGCCGGATGGTATTGCAGCCGCTTATGATCGTTTCCGGCGATCACGCCCATAACGACATGGCCGGAAGGGACGCAGATTCCTGGAAAAGCCAGCTGGAGTCTGATGGATACCAGGTGGTCTGTCTGTTAAAAGGCATGGGAGAACTGGAAGGAGTCCGTCAGATGTTTGTGGATCATGCAAAGACGGCGCAAAGGAAGATGGAGGATATGGGATGAAGAAAGGAAGAATCGTTGTTTTAACCGCCGGCCTGGTTATGTTTTTGCTTACCGGATGTGAGAGAAAGGTGGAGCCGGTCAGCAAGTCCGGCTTTATGCTCAATACCTTTGTGACTGTGACGCTCTATGATAAGGATGATCCGGAAATATTGAATGACTGTCTGGATTTGTGCCGGTCATATGAGAATATTTTCAGTAAAACCCTGGAAGGAAGCGAGGTCTACAAGCTGAATCACAGGCCTGCCGGGGAACAGGCCGTAACGGTATCAGCGGATGTGGCTGCATTGGTTTCCAAAGGGCTTTCTTATTCCCAGATGTCGGACGGAGCCTTTGATATAACCGTGGAACCGTTGTCATCGCTATGGGATTTCACTTCTCCTGATCCTGTGATCCCGCCAAAGGAGGACATCAGGCAGGCAGTGGAGAAAGTGGATTACCGGAATTTAAAGCTTGAGGAAAATACCCTTACTTTTTTATCAGCCGATACTTCTCTTGATTTTGGGGCAATTGCCAAAGGATATATTGCAGACCGGATGAAGGATTACCTCCTGAAACAGGGAGTGAAAAGTGCGGTCATTAATTTAGGCGGAAATGTTCTCTGCGTGGGGCAAAAGCCTGATGGCACTCCTTTTAAGGTCGGGCTTCAGAAACCATATGCGGACCGGAACGAGACCATAGAAACGCTGGATATCAGGGATATGTCAGTGGTATCCTCCGGTGTTTATGAACGCCACTTTGAAAAGGATGGGGTGAACTATCATCATATTTTAAATCCAAAAGACGGTTATCCTTATGAGAACGGTCTGGTGTCCGTCACCATTTTATCAAAGCTGTCCGTAGACGGAGATGCCTTATCCACCACCTGCTTTTCCCTGGGGCTGGAAAAAGGGATGGAGCTGGTGGAATCCATGGACGATGTGTACGGTGTGTTTATTACAGATGATTATAAGATCCATTATTCTGACGGTGCCAGGCAGTTTCTGGCAGCGAAGCCATAGAATCCCTTTACAATTTCCTCTCCCTATAATACAATGGGTACAAGTGAGATTCATGATCCAATAGTAGAAATGTAAATTTACAGGAGAAAAGATGATGATTAAAAAAATATGGGACAAGGTCATGAACCGTGAAGTCATTTCCTATCTGTTTTTTGGAGTGCTGACAACGCTGGTGAACTGGGCTGTCTACGCCGGGATGGTGAAGACCGGCATCGATTACCGGATCGCAACAGCGGCTGCGTGGGTGGTATCGGTCCTGTTTGCCTTTATTGTAAATAAAATCTTTGTTTTTCAAAGCTATGACCTGCATCTGGGCTTTGTCATGAAGGAAATCGTTTCATTTACCGCATGCAGAGCAGCGTCAGGCGTCATGGAAATGGTTTTTATGGTGATGATGGTTTCCTGGCTCAATATGGATGAATATGTAAGTAAAGTACTGGTATCCATAGTTGTTGTGATTGTAAACTATGTATTCAGCAAGCTTTTCATATTCCGTAAGAGTGAGGAAAAACCCCTGTAAAGAGAGGTAAATGAAATGGAACACGATGACGAGATTGAAAAGATTTCAAAAGAACTAGAGGATATGCTAAGGATGACATCAGGTGAAAAAGAAGATACAGCAGGGGATAAGGTTTTGAAAGCCGGGGAAGAAGAGAAGGCGGAAATTCTCAGATCCCATGGGGAAGAGGCGGCTTTGGATTTTAATGAGGCATCCATGCCGGGGATACGTCTGGATATTCCGGTTGAAGGTATGGAAGAGCTGTTTGATGAAGATATGGAATATGCGGAAGAAGAAAGAATAAAGCCGGATCCTATTGATGAACACATAGGGCTGGAGGCCTTAAACGAAAGTACGTCCCGGAAGAAAGAGCGGAAACACTCCAATCTGGTGAAGCCTTCCGATGGCCTTGCGGCAGCGTTCTTTGTGCCAATAGCTATCATGATCATCATATTTGCCCAGCGCGGGATTTTTCCGTTTGGTGAGGAGAGCTTTCTTCGGACCGATATGTATCATCAGTATGCCCCGTTTTTTTCGGAGTTCCAGTACAAGCTGACTCATGGAGGAAGTCTTCTGTATAGCTGGGATATCGGCATGGGCGTGAACTTTGCGGCTCTTTATGCCTATTATCTGGCAAGCCCTTTGAATTGGCTGATCGTCCTTTGCCCGAAGAACTATATCATAGAGTTCATGACTTATATGATCGTTTTTAAAATCGGGTTAAGCGGTCTTACGTTTGCCTGGTATTTGCGCAGGCATAATAAAACCAATGATTTCGGAATCGCCTTTTTTGGCATCTTTTATGCGTTATCCGGATATATGGCAGCCTATAGCTGGAATATCATGTGGCTGGACTGCATCTTTCTCTTTCCGCTCGTCATGCTGGGATTGGAACGGCTGGTCAAAGAAAAGAAGTGTTTCCTATATTGTATAACTCTTGGGTTATCGATTTTATCTAATTATTACATATCTATTATGATATGTATATTTATGGTATTCTATTTCGTTGCGCTTCTCGTTTTAGAAGGAAGGGAGCCATGGAAGGAAATTTTTATTCACACAGGGCATTTTGCCTTGTTTTCCCTGTTGGCCGGAGGGCTTGCGGCGGTCGTTCTGCTGCCGGAAATTTATGCACTGCAGTCGACTGCTTCCGGGGATTTTAATTTTCCGCAGACCATTAGTTCCTATTTTTCCATATTTGATATGATAGCAAGACATCTTCCGGCAGTGGAGACGGAAATCGGACTGGATCATTGGCCAAATATCTATTGCGGAGTGGCAGTCCTCATGTTCTTCCTTCTGTACCTGGGCTGCCGGCAGATCCGGCAGAGGGAAAAGATTGTGATGTGTACGCTGCTGCTGTTTTTCTTTGCCAGCTTTTCGATAAATGTGCTGAACTTTATCTGGCATGGATTTCATTATCCGAACAGCCTGCCATGCAGACAATCCTTTATCTATATTTTCCTGATGCTGCTTGTGTGTTACAATGCTTATATCCATTTGGATGAAATTCCATGGAAGCATGTGGTATTGGCCTTTTTTGCTTCGGTAATTTTTGTTTTGATGGCCCAGAAGCTGATCACCGATGAAGCTTACCATTTTTCCGTATTTTACGCAGCCATTTTGTTCCTTTCCGTTTATGCCGGACTCATAGGTTTGTACCAGAGGGGAGTCAGCAGAAATGTGCTGGTCCTTTTGACTCTTGGCGTCATTTCCTTAGAAGCGGCGGTCAATACTACGGTAACCAGCGTGACAACCACCAGCCGGACCGGTTATGTAAAGGACAATAAAGCCTCCTCGGACCTTGCGGACAGCCTGATGCCCAATGCTTCTTTTTACCGGGTGGAAAAGGTAACCCGCAAAACCAAGAATGACGGAGCCTGGCTGAACTTTCCGACGGTATCCTTATTTTCGTCCACTGCCAATGCGGATCTTTCCAGTTTCTTTAAAAAACTGGGCTGCGAGAGTTCTACCAATGCTTACAGCATTACAGGAAGCACACCTCTGGTGGATGCTCTGTTTGCGGTCAAATATGCGCTGTATTCCGAAGAGGCAGAGAATACAGGCACTTCGGCCATGATTTCCATGAAAGATGAGATGTATCTCCATGAGAATACCTATGCATTGTCTCTGGGGTTCATGGTTCCTTATGACCTGGAGAACAACTGGCAGCTGGAGCTTACAAATCCGGCGGAGGTTCAGAATGATCTTTCTGTGGTTTTAGGAGCCGGCCCCGTGCTGTCGGAGGTTCCAAGCGAGATTTCGGGAACGAGCTTTACCTTTACACCTGAGGCCGATGGGGACTATTATGTGTTTGTAAACAATAAGAAGGTGGAAAAGGTAACTGCTTTTATAGGAGAAAGGACCAGGAGCTTTGAAAATGTGAGCCGCGGATATTTACTGGAGCTTGGGTTTTTAAAATCAGGAGAGCAGGTCACACTCCGCAACGATGACAATGAGCAGGATCTGGTGGCAGCAGCCTATTGTTTTCTGCCGGAGGGGCTTCAGTCCGTGTATAATATTTTAAACCGGAATCCCTTGAAGCTCACAAAATGGACGGATACTCAGATCCAGGGAACCGTAGAGGCCGAGCGGGCCGGACTTTTGTATTTAAGTATTCCTTATGATAAGGGCTGGACCATCAAGGTTGACGGAAAGACAGTGGAACCCTATAAAATATTTGATACGTTTTTAAGTGTGCATATGACTGCAGGAAGCCACGAAGTTTCTCTTGAATATATGCCCCAGGGCTTAAAAGCCGGCGGTATGATCACGGCAGGAACGGTTCTGATTCTGCTGGTTCTTGCAGGGGTGTCCGTAAAAAAAGACCAAAAGCGCAGGCCTATGCGGGTTCATTCAATTAATAAAGGGAAGAGGAGATCTGAATTATGAAACTATGGGGCGGACGCTTCACAAAAGAAACCAATCAGCTGGTTCACAATTTTAATGCATCCATATCATTTGACCAAAAATTCTATCATCAGGATATTGAAGGCAGCATTGCCCATGTAAAGATGCTGGCGAAACAGGGGATTCTTACGGCCGGGGACAGGGATCGGATCGTAGAAGGCCTTTTGGGGATCAGAGCCGATTTAGAGAGCGGAGCCTTAACCATTACTTCCGAGCATGAGGATATCCATTCCTTTGTGGAAGCAGTCCTAACGGAGCGGATCGGAGAGGCGGGAAAACGTCTTCACACCGGGCGCAGCCGCAATGACCAGGTGGCTCTGGATATGAAGCTGTATACAAGAGATGAGATTGATGAACTTTCCGGACTGGTAAAGGGTCTGCTAAAGGAACTTCTAAAGCTGATGGAAGAGAATCTGGATACTTATATGCCCGGATTTACCCATTTACAGAAAGCACAGCCAATCACCCTGGCCCACCATATCGGAGCTTATTTTGAAATGTTTGACCGGGATGATTCCCGGCTTCACGATATTAAGAAGAGAATGAATTACTGTCCATTGGGCTCCGGCGCTCTGGCCGGAACCACCTATCCCCTGGACCGGGAATATACGGCAGAGCTTCTTGGCTTTGACGGACCGACCCTTAACAGCATGGATTCGGTAGCTGACAGAGATTATCTGATCGAGCTTTTAAGTGCATTGTCGACCATTGCCATGCATTTGAGCCGGTTTTGTGAAGAGATCATCATCTGGAATACCAATGAATACCGTTTTGTGGAAATTGATGATTCCTACAGTACCGGAAGCAGCATCATGCCCCAGAAGAAGAATCCGGACATTGCAGAACTGATCCGCGGTAAGACAGGCCGGGTTTACGGTGCCCTGGTATCCCTGCTTACCGCCATGAAGGGCATACCGCTGGCTTACAATAAGGATATGCAGGAAGATAAAGAGCTGACCTTTGATGCCATTGATACGGTAAAAGGCTGCCTTGCCCTGTTTACGGGAATGATTTCCTCCATGACTTTCCGCAAGGACGTAATGGAAACCAGCGCAAAGAATGGCTTTACCAATGCCACAGACGCAGCCGATTATCTGGTAAATCACGGTGTGGCCTTCCGGGATGCCCATGGAATCGTGGGACAGCTTGTGCTGTTCTGCATTGAAAAGGGAATTGCCTTAGATGATATGAGCCTGGAGGAATACAAGGCCATCAGTCCGGTTTTCGAAGAAGATATTTATGAGGCCATCAGCCTGAAGACCTGCGTGGAAAAGAGGATGACAATCGGAGCGCCGGGTCAGGAGGCAATGAAAAAGGTGATTGGGATTTATAAGAAAAAACTTGAAAATTAAAGCATGGAAAAAACCGGGAAACAGCAGGAGTGAGAGGCTGTTTCCCGGTTTCGTTTATTCCCATCGAAAGAATTTTAAAGAAATGCCCATGCAGAGGACAAGAAGAGCTGCCATGATCATGATTGAAAAGGCGACGTGTTCCATCGGTAATCCCAGGGAAGCTGCCTTTAACAGCTTGATTCCCTGTGTCAGGGGCAAAACGTCAGAGGCCTTTTTAAGTGCTGCCGGCATTACTTCATAGGGAAGCGTGGCTCCGGAAAGGATCAGCATGGGAAAGTACAAAAGGCTGGCTGCAATACTGGCTGCCTTGGTATTTGGTGCGATACCGCCCACCATAACACCAATGCTGAACATTGAGAGCATAACAAAAAGGAAACTGATAAGAAAACTTACCAAAGATCCGTTCATGCGGTAACCGAAAAATGCTTTTGCAGTACCGTAAATAAGCGTCAGGGAAGCAATGGAATAGAATGCGTAAATGGCGATATGAACCGCTAAAATCATGATAGGTCTTACCGGCGTCACTTGAAAACGCTTCAATATTTTCTTATGGCGGTAATCGGATATCAGCAGCGGCAGCCCCATGACGCCGCCCGCACAGATGGAAATCGTTGAGAGCGCAGCAAAGGACTGTTCTAAAAACGTATACTCCGCGCCTTCGAAGGCCGGTTTTCTTCCATAGATGATACCCAATACAACCACCATAACAACCGGAAGGCAGATTGCAAAGATAAACATGTCCATCCCGCGGAGGGACAGCTTCAGTTCTGTTTTGAACATGGCTTTAAATGGCCTCATGGATCAGTACCTCCTCACCGGTATACCAAAGGTAGGCATCTTCCAGTTTTTCATAAGGGCTTGCCTCAATGGCTTCTTTTACGGTTCCGTAGAATACGGTCCGGCCTTTTTTGAGGATCATGATTCTGTCACAGAGGAACTCTACTTCATCCATGAAGTGAGAGGTTAAGAGAACCGTAAGGCCTTTTCGTTTTAATTCAGCAAGGTATTTCCATACATCCCGTCTTGCTTTTGCATCAAGACCTGTTGTGAGCTCATCAAAAAACACAACCTCAGGATCAGGGATCAGCGCAAGAAGAATGAATAGCCGCTGCTTTTGCCCGCCTGACAGTTCCGATACAGGACTTTTTTTCTTTTCGGAAAGCTGGAACTGCTGCAATAGGTTTTCATAATCCTTTGCCTTTTTATACAATGACTGGATTTCCTCACACAATTCTTCCACCGTGATTCTGTCCTGATAGTTGGCTTCCTGAAACTGTACTCCGACATGCTCAAATAATTTTTTCCGGTCAGCGGCCGGATCCATGCCCAGAATCGAAACCGTTCCCTTCTCCGCCCGTCTGGTCCCCAGGAGGCACTCTATGGAAGTGCTTTTCCCTGCTCCATTTGCGCCCAATAAACCGAATACCTCACCCCGGTATACCTCAATGTTGAGATTTTCAACGACCGGGAGCCCATGATAGGATTTGCACAGATTTTCTGCTTTTAACGTTGGTTTCATTTTCTTCCTCCTTATCGATTTGTAGAACAATCATAACACTGGCGCAAAGGCTGGTGGGAAAGTGGAGGGTTAAGAAAATTTACGTTTCATTTTTACCAGATGCTTTTGGATCAATTGCGCATTGGTTTCTGCGTGGTTAAGGGAGGTCAGAAGATTGTCGCAGGCAGTTAAAATATCATCGTTCCCCTGTGGGGCATCTATGGCAGCCCGGATATTGGCGCCCGGATCGGAAGAAAGGATATGAAGCATGCGGAGAATGGAGGCAAGGGAATAATTGGCACAGCGCAGGGAGCGGATGATTTTCAGCCTCTTTAAGTCCGGTGAGGTATAAACCCGGTATCCATTTTTCTTTCTTTTTACGGTTAACAGTCCATTCAGTTCCCAGTTCCTTAATGTATCGATGGAAATGTTCAGATAATCGGCGGTCTGTTTGCGGGTAAGGCAGCAGCTCCCGGTATCTGTTTCTGAACCGGTTAAAATACGTTCTGCGATCAGGATCGCGTCTTCAGCATTTCTTTTTTCTTCTTTTAACTGTTCTAAATAGTCCCGGGTAAGTACCAGTGCCCTGTCAAAGTCCTGATTTGCGGAAGCTTTTATGATTTTTACAGCCTTTTTCCTCAGGCCGTTTTGAAGCACCTCAACCTGAAAGGCGAGACGGGCAATGTAGAACTGTTCCACGTGCAGGCCCGTAAATATTCGGTATCCATTTTCCAGCCTGTCAGGTTGTGAAATAAGCTTTAGGTCTTCGTAAAGACGTACGGTATTTGGATGGATTCCGATTATTTTTGCTATTTCTGAAGTTGTATAGGTATCCTTCATGTAAATCCCTCCTTTCTGTTTTTCATATTAACACAGAAATAAAGTCTGGTGGATTAGTGGAGGGTTTGCAGCAGGAAAAAAATGCCTATCCGAAGATCTGCCTGCATAAACGGCAGCCGGTCGGCGTGGCAGCAAGCCCGCCTTCTGCTGTTTCCTTTAAGGATGTGGACATCTGCTGTCCCACCTGTTTCATGGCCAGGATCACCTCATCGGCGGGAATGGCGCTTCTAATGCCGGCACATGCAAGTTCCGAAGCAGCAAAGGCGTTTGCAACTCCCATGGCATTCCGTTTGATGCAGGGAACCTCCACCAGCCCGGCAACCGGATCACAGACCAGACCCAAGGTATTTTTTAAGGCAATGGCGCAGCTGTCGGAAACCATCTGGGGAGTGCCGCCAAAGATTTCTGTGAGGGCGGCAGCAGCCATAGCAGAAGCTGAGCCCACCTCGGCCTGACAGCCTCCCTCCGCACCGGCAATGCTGGCACATTTGGCAATGACCATGCCAATGGCGGATGCGGTAAACAGGGACATGATGATATCGTGTTTGGGCAGCTTGTATTCTTCCATGACAGAAATAAGGGCTGCCGGAATGACGCCGCAGGAGCCGGCTGTGGGCGCTGCCACGATCTGCCCCATGCAGGAATTGTATTCCGTAACTGCAAGAGCCATGCTGATGGCGTTTCCGAATAAATGTCCGTAATGGTTCCGTCCCTCATCTACCGCCTTCTTTAACCTGGCGGCTGCACCGCCGGAAAGCCCGCTGGATGAGCGAAGCTTCTCATCCATCCCGTTTGAGACGGATTGTCTCATGACTTCAAAGCTCTTTTCCATGGTGGAATAGACGGCTTCCTCCGTGGATTCCATGTCCCCGGCCTGCTGCTCCAGAACGATCTCTGCTATTTTTTTATTGGACGACAGGGCGGTGTTCACCAGTTCTTCTACAGATTTATATTTTAATTTCATGGGTTCCTCCTTACCGGATCAGCTTAATTTTAAAAGTATGGTGTGATACACATGAGGAAGAGTCCGGATCCGGGAGACCAGAGACTGGTCAAAACCGGAGTCCATTTCAATGGTCATAATGGCTAATCCTCCCTTTTCCTGCCTGTTTAAGCGGATGTTGCAGATATTGGCATGACCGGCAGCCACCAGACCGGTAACATGGGCGATGATGCCGGGAACATCCTGATGCATGACGATCAGGGTGGTGTTCTGTCCGGTAAAATATACTTCCATGTCATTTACCCTGGTAATGATGATGTTGCCGCCTCCTACTGATGATCCCTGAACCGAAATGCTGCTGTCTTCCGGAGAGGTGAGGGTAATAAGAACTGTGTTGGGATGGGCATCTTCTATGGTTCCGGTGCGGATCGTGACAGAAATCCCCTGTTCCTCTGCCGTTTCAAGGCTGGTCCGGATTCCCGGGTCCCAGGGGTCCATTTTTAAGATTCCCCCTACAATGGCCTTGTCCGTACCGTGGCCTTTATAGGTTTTTGCAAAGGAGCCATGAAACAGGATGTCCGCCTTTTTAACAGGGGCATCTAAAAGCAGGGCAGCTGTTTTTCCAATGCGGGCCGCGCCGGCCGTATGAGAGCTGGAAGGGCCGATCATAATGGGGCCGACGATGTCAAATACATTCATGTTGTTTCTCCGATTCCAAGCACTGAGGCTCAAAAATTTACAGCGGTTTGAATTCCGGCTTACGTCCCCGGAATTCCGTATAATAGGAAAATCCGCATTCCAACAGAAGTTTTCTGGCTGTATGAAAGTCCGAACCCAGATCTTCCGGTATATGGGCGTCTGAACCGATGGTCAGGATTTCCCCGCCCAATTCCCGATAGCGTTTTAATACCTTTCTGCATGGGTTTGGCTGTCCAAGGCCTTTTCGGAAGCCGGCCGTGTTGCATTCGATCCCTTTGCCGCGTTCAATGATGGTTTTCAGGATATCATCCAGAATGTCCCGGTACGCTTCGTAGCTGTAAAAAGCTGATTTATTAGGACCGTAGCGGACAATATAGTCAATGTGTCCTGCTGCATCGTAAGCATCTAAATTCTTCACATTATCCAGTGTGACCTGGAAATACTGAAGATATGCTTCCCGTTCGTCCCTTCCTTCAAAAAATTCCGGATAAGCAGGATCCTTCCTGTTTACGAAATGAGTGGAACCGATAACAAAATCAAAGGGCTGGCTTGATAACAGTTCGTTAAAGTATTCTTTTAAATAGGGTTGAAGTCCAAGTTCGATCCCTATGCGGAGGTCGATCCGGTTTTTATATTCTTCTTTTAATGCGGACATGGCCTCCATATACCGGTCCACTTTAAGGGTAAAATCAATGGCAGATTCCACATCATAATCATGGTGGTCGGTAACGCAGAGGGATTTCATGCCAAGACTTATGGCCTGTTCTAACTGGGTGCGCATGGGGGTGTCGGAGTCTCCTGAAAAATTCGTGTGAAAATGATAATCTGGCAGCATAAGGTTCTCCTTTCGATGGGCATTGGTGTTTCGGAATCTAATAATCAAGTTCATTATAATCAATCCAGAGGAGAAAAGCAACGCAGGGAATCGGGCGCTTTACCTAAATTTCACCAAAACTTTACATATTTTATAAAAAGCGTTGAAAAAACAATTCTGTCTATGCTATTATTTTAAACGGTACCGTTTTGGCAAAAGCCGGAAGGTGCTTCAAATAAAATATTTATAGTGGTTACAAGGAGGTAACACATGTCTGTAAATGACATATCAAGTCTGTTTGGTTTCATCGGGGGACTGGGAATGTTCCTGTATGGCATGAACACCATGGCGGACGGCATGCAGAAAACTGCAGGAAGCCGTATGAGCCAGTTTTTGGGAATGCTTACAAACAACCGTTTTATGGCAGTGCTCCTGGGAGCGCTTATAACAGCCATAATCCAGAGCAGCGGAGCAACCACGGTCATGGTGGTGGGCTTTGTAAGCGCAGGAGTCCTGAATCTGACTCAGGCGGTAGGCGTTATCATGGGCGCTAATATCGGTACCACTATTACGGCCTGGATCGTATCCATGAATCAGCTGGGAGATGCATTTTCCATTTTTCAACCCTCCTTTTCGGCCCCTCTTTTAATCGGAATCGGGGCGATCCTTCTGCTGTTTGGGAAGAAGCAGAAAATGAAAACCATAGGCGAGATACTGGTGGGCCTTGGCATGCTGTTTGTCGGCCTGGATTTCATGTCCGGAGCAATTTCTCCTTATACCGATGCTCCTGTTTTTTCAGAAGCGTTCCGTATTTTGGGGAGAAATCCTTTGCTTGGCATGCTGATCGGTGCTGTGGTGACAGCACTTCTCCAGAGTTCTTCCGCATCGGTAGGGATCCTGCAGACCCTTGCCATGAACGGTGTGGTTACCACCAATGCCGCTATTTTTATCACTCTTGGACAGAACATCGGTTCCTGTGTAACTGCGCTGCTTTCCAGCATCGGCGGTTCCAGGACGGCCAAACGTGCCGCTGTGATCCATTTGTCCTTTAATGTGATCGGGGCTGTTGTATTCGGAATTGCTGCCCTTATCTTTTTTATGGCTTCCCCGGTTCTGGCTGCCCATAACATCACAGCGGTTCAGATTTCCATTTTCCATACGATTTTCAACCTGACGAACACATGCCTTCTTTTTCCATTTGCAAAACAGCTGGTGAATCTGTCCGGATTCTTCATTCCGGAGAGCCGGAAGGGTGAGGAGGAATCAAAGGATGAAGAAGCTGAAACCATGAAGCACCTGGATGAGAGGATCTTTGAATCCCCGGCCTTTGCAGTTGAAACAGCCTCCATGGAGGTCGTACATATGGGGCAGATTGCCATGGAAAATGTGAAACGTGCCATGGATGCGGTCCTGACGAAAAATGCGGATGAGGCCAATGCTGTGTATAAAACGGAAAAGACGATTAATAATATGGAAAAGATGCTGACCGAATATCTGGTCAAAATCAACAATCTGTCCCTGACAGAGGAACAAAAACTGGTAGTCAACAACTTATTTTACAGCATCAACGACATAGAACGCGTGGGCGACCATGCGGAGAATCTGGCGGAGCAGGCGGAATATATGGCCCGGCATGATATCAGCTTTTCCGATACCGGTGCTGCCGATCTGGATATCATCTGCCAGGCAGCTTACAAGTCCTTTTTCCATTCGATCGAAGCCAGGAGAAGAGGCGATATGGATGATGTCCGCAAGGTGAGCCAGTACGAGGATCAGGTGGATATTCTGGAGGAGGATTTAAGGGAAAAGCATATTGAAAGGCTTTCCACCGGTGAATGCAACCCTTCGGCAGGCGTTGTGTTCCTGGACTTAATCAGCAATCTGGAGCGTATTTCAGACCATGCCTATAACCTGGCCGGCTACGTAAAGAACGAGATGTAAAGAAAGAGTAAGGATTTCAAATAGGAGTCTATCGGAGAACTTTCCTGTAAAATAAAAAAAAGGACTTGCTATTTACTGGATTATTAGGTAAAATAAAGGGTAGTTGATTATTATTTAACAATCAAATTTAATTTTATTCTTAGGAGGAATTGAATTATGGCAGTAAAAGTAGCGATTAACGGTTTCGGACGTATTGGCCGTCTTGCATTCAGACAGATGTTCGGTGCACAGGGCTATGAAGTAGTAGCTATTAATGATTTAACAGATCCAAAGATGTTAGCACATTTATTAAAATATGACACTGCACAGGGCGGATACGCCGGACACTACGGTGAGAAGCTTCACACGGTAGAAGCTTCCGATGATTCCATTACCGTTGATGGAAAGACCATCAGGATTTATGCTGAAAAAGAAGCTTCCAATCTTCCATGGGGACAGATTGGCGTAGATGTAGTATTGGAGTGTACCGGATTCTACTGCTCCAAAGACAAATCTCAGGCTCATATAAACGCAGGCGCTAAGAAAGTTGTTATCTCTGCTCCGGCAGGCAGCGATTTACCGACAATCGTTTACAGCGTAAATGAGAAGACATTAACAGCAGATGACAAGATCATCTCCGCTGCTTCCTGTACTACAAACTGCTTAGCTCCTATGGCAAAGGCTCTTAACGATTATGCACCGATCCAGTCCGGTATCATGAGCACGATCCATGCATACACAGGCGATCAGATGATCCTTGACGGACCACACAGAAAAGGCGATTTAAGAAGAGCAAGAGCAGGTGCTGCCAATATCGTTCCAAACTCCACCGGTGCGGCAAAGGCAATCGGCCTGGTTATCCCGGAATTAAACGGCAAGCTGATCGGTTCTGCACAGCGTGTTCCGGTGCCCACAGGTTCCACAACCATCTTAACTGCAGTTGTTAAGGGTGCGGATGTTACCAAGGAAGGCATCAACGCAGCGATGAAGGCAGCAGCAAGCGAGTCCTTCGGATACAACACGGATGAGATCGTTTCCTCTGATGTTATCGGAATGAGATTCGGTTCCTTATTTGATTCTACTCAGACCATGGTATCTAAGATCGGTGATGATTTATATCAGGTTCAGGTTGTTTCCTGGTATGACAATGAGAACTCCTATACAAGCCAGATGGTTCGTACAATCAAGTACTTCGCTGAATTAGGCTAATGATCCACGAAGGGTCCGGTCGTTAAGGACCGGACCCTTTATTTGTGCGGGTAACGAGCCAAACGGACATGTTTGCGTGAGCAGTGAGTGTTGGAAAATAAATAGTAAATCTGAAAGGAGCATCCAAACATGCTTAATAAGAAAACAGTTGATGATTTAACCGGATTGCAGGGAAAGAAAGTTTTAGTAAGATGTGACTTCAACGTACCGTTAAAGGATGGTGTGATCCAGAACTATAACCGTATTGACGGAGCGATACCTACTATTAAGAAATTGTTGGACCAGGGAGCAAAAGTGATCCTCTGTTCCCATTTAGGAAAACCAAAGGGTGAGCCTCTTCCGGAGATGTCCCTTGAGCCGGTCGCTCCTGCTTTAAGCGAAAGACTCGGCGTAGAAGTGAAATTCGTAAACGATCCAAAGGTAACAGGTCCTGAGACGAAAAAGGTCGCCGCAGAATTAAAGGATGGCGAAGTTTTACTGCTTCAGAATACCCGTTACAGAGTCGAAGAGACAAAGTACGGCAAGGATGAGAATGCGGAGGAATACGCAAAAGAGCTGGCATCTCTTAGCGATGGCATTTTCGTAAATGATGCATTTGGAACCGCACATAGAGCTCACTGCTCCAATGTTGGTGTTACCAAATATACAACGACCAATGTAGTTGGATATCTGATGGAAAAGGAAATCAAATTTTTAGGCCAGGCGGTTGAGAATCCAGTACGTCCTTTCGTGGCAATCCTGGGTGGAGCAAAGGTTTCCGATAAGATCAACGTAATCAACAACCTGCTTGACAAGGTTGATACACTGATCATCGGCGGCGGTATGGCTTATACCTTTGCAAAAGCTCAGGGCAGGGAAATCGGTAATTCTTTATGTGAGGAAGATAAACTTGACTATGCATTGGAGATGATCAAAAAAGCGAAGGAAAAGGGCGTGAAGCTGCTTCTTCCGGTCGACAATGTGGAAGGAAAGGAATTCTCCAACGATACTGAAAGAAAAGTAGTGGAATCCATTGATGCGGGCTGGTCCGGATTCGATATCGGACCGAAGACCATCACACTTTTTAAGGATGCCTTAAAGAACGCTAAGACCGTTGTATGGAACGGACCCATGGGCGTATTTGAATTCGCTAACTTTGCAGAAGGAACCTTGGAGGTATGCCGTGCAGTTGCGGAGCTTTCCGATGCTACCACAGTCATCGGCGGCGGCGATTCTGTAAATGCTGTTAAGAGACTTGGCTTTGCTGACAAGATGACTCATATCTCCACAGGCGGCGGTGCTTCCCTTGAATTCCTGGAAGGCAAGGAACTGCCGGGTGTGGCTGCAGCTGATAATAAATAAGGAAACACCCTTCAGGCATACCTTTACGCCCGGTAAAGCGGGGCGGACCCTGTCCAAAAAGCATGGACAGTAATAAGGAAACACCCTTCGGGTATACCTTTATGTCCAAAAAGCATGGACAGTAATAAGGAAACACCCTTTGGGTATACCTTTATGTCCAAAAAGCATGGACAGTAATAAGGAAACACCCTTTGGGTATACCTTTATGTCCAAAAAGCATCGACAGTAATAAGGAAACCATACCGGCCCGGGCGGTCCATGACTGTCCGGGTTTTGCAGACAGAAGAATTTGTGAATCAACTGGATATGCTTGTGTGTCCGCTTGATTCATTCGCAGACAAATAAATGAAAAAAGGAAGGTTAACAGTATGTCCAGAAAGAAAATTATAGCAGGTAACTGGAAAATGAATATGACACCTACTGAGGCGGTTCAGTTAGTGAATACATTAAAGCCTTTGGTAGGAAACGATGAGGTTGATGTGGTTTTCTGTGTTCCGGCTATTGACATTATACCTGCAATGGAGGCTGCCAAGGGATCCAATATCCACATTGGCGCCGAAAATATGTATTATGAGGATAAGGGTGCTTATACCGGCGAAATCTCTCCAGCCATGTTAAAGGATGCAGGCGTGAAGTATGTGGTGATCGGCCATTCCGAGAGAAGAGAATATTTCGCTGAGACGGATGAAACCGTGAATAAAAAAGTCCTTAAGGCTTTTGAATACGGCATTACGCCCATCGTTTGCTGCGGAGAATCCTTAACCCAGAGGGAACAGGGGATCACCCTTGACTGGATCCGTCAGCAGATTAAGATTGCTTACTTGAATGTTCCGGCTGGGAAGGCAGCGGAATCGGTTATCGCTTACGAGCCGATCTGGGCAATCGGTACCGGAAAGGTGGCAACAACCGGGCAGGCACAGGAAGTCTGCGGTGCGATCCGGGCATGCATTGCTGAAATCTATGATGAAGCGACAGCAGAAGCCATCCGCATTCAGTACGGCGGCTCGGTATCCGCAGCAAGCGCACCGGAGCTGTTTGCACAGCCTGATATTGATGGAGGCCTGGTTGGCGGAGCTTCCTTAAAACCGGAGTTTGGATCCATCGTGAATTACAACAAATAAATGAATCAAAGCTGCTGTCTTTTTTCCGAAAGGATTGGAGACGGCAGTTTTTTTCTGCAGCCTGGAATTGTGATAATATTTTATCATTCATAGGTTGCAAGAAATTTGCAAATCATGTAGAATATAGTATTGTGAGACAACAATTTCCATAGGTACTTCCATTTTAATAGAACGAACAGTAAGAAAAGGAGAACTAGTTATGAGCAAGAAACCGGTTGTATTAATGATACTTGATGGTTACGGATTGAATGATAACTGCGACCATAACGCTGTCTGTGAAGGAAAGACCCCCGTCATGGATCAGCTTATGAGCCAGTGCCCCTTTGTTAAGGGCAATGCCAGCGGCCTGGCGGTAGGTCTTCCTGACGGACAGATGGGGAACTCTGAGGTGGGCCATTTGAATATGGGTGCCGGACGTATTGTATACCAGGAACTTACCAGAATTACGAAATCCATAGCGGACGGTGACTTCTTTGAAGTGCCGGAATTTTTACAGGCAGTGGAAAACTGTAAGAAGAATGGTTCTGCGCTTCATATGTGGGGCCTGGTATCAGACGGCGGCGTTCACAGCCATAATACTCATATTTACGGGCTGCTGGAGCTGGCAAAAAGAAATGGCCTGGACCGGGTTTATGTCCACTGTTTCTTAGACGGGCGTGATACTCCTCCGGCTTCCGGCAAGGGCTTTGTGGAAGCGCTGGAAGCAAAGATGAAGGAAATCGGCGTGGGTAAGGTGGCTTCCGTTATGGGCCGTTATTATGCAATGGACCGTGACAACCGCTGGGATCGCGTGGAGGGGGCTTACAATGCACTGACCAAGGGCGAAGGAAACCATGCGGAGTCAGCGGTTTCCGGAGTACAGGCGTCCTATGATAAAAATACCTTTGATGAATTCGTAGAGCCCCTTGTTGTGACAGAAGGAGGGAACCCGGTTGCCACCGTGAAAGATGGTGATTCCGTGATTTTCTTTAACTTCCGCCCGGACCGCGCCAGAGAAATGACAAGAGCATTCTGTGATGACGAGTTTAAGGGTTTTCCAAGAGAAAAGCGCTTAAATCTGACCTTTGTATGCTTTACCGATTACGATGAAACGATCAAAAACAAACTGGTTGCCTTTAAGAAGGAATCCATTTCCAATACCTTCGGCGAATTTCTGGCAAAGAATAACATGACGCAGGCCAGAATTGCCGAAACCGAAAAATATGCTCATGTAACATTTTTCTTTAACGGAGGCGTGGAAGCCCCGAATAAGGGAGAGGACAGAATCCTGGTTCCCTCTCCTAAGGTTGCCACCTATGATCTGCAGCCGGAGATGAGCGCTCCCATTGTCTGTGACAAGCTGGTTGAGGCAATCAAATCCGGAAAATACGATGTGATCATCATCAACTTTGCAAATCCGGATATGGTAGGCCATACCGG
This sequence comes from Clostridium sp. Marseille-P2415, assembly GCF_900155545.1. Lineage (GTDB taxonomy): Bacteria > Bacillota > Clostridia > Lachnospirales > Lachnospiraceae > Lacrimispora. Next base: position 2,524,049 of record NZ_LT732526.1, on the reverse strand, counting down.
GATCGAAGCTGCAGCCATCAAGGCCATTGAGACGGTGGATGCATGTGTGGGAAGAACCGTGGATGCGATTAAGGAAACGGGTGGAATTCTGTTTATCTGTGCGGACCATGGAAATGCGGAACAGCTTATGGATTATGAGACAGGTGAGCCGTTTACCGCCCATACGACCAATCCGGTTCCCTTTATCCTGGTAAATGCAGACCCATCCTATAAGCTGAGAGAAGGGGGCTGTCTGGCTGATATCGCTCCAACGCTGATTGAGCTGATGGGAATGGAACAGCCGAAAGAGATGACAGGAAAATCTTTACTTGTGAAATAAATTGGAAGAAAAATGAGGGCTTTCCAGTGAATGTACTGGCCGGCCCTTATTTTTATTTACGCGGGCAGCGAACCAAACGAATTACACTGGAAAATTAAATTCGTCCATATTCGTTTTATGCTTCCATTTCTAACGAAAATACGATAGAATAGAGAAAGATATGTTAGGAAGGGTTTCAGATGAGTATTCGAATCAGATTTTCTTTGGAGCCAAAGAAAAAAATTTTTTCCGGAATTAGTTGGAGTTGTCAGTCTGCGGAGAATATGGCAAAAGATCTGGCAAAAGAAATGGGGTACCGATGCTTTCGAATAGAGGGATTTTTGCTTGTTCAGTTATGTCCGGAAGGCTATATCTGGCTGAAGTGGAACAAGCGCAGGCTTCAGGGAGAAAGCCAGACCAATATTGCTGGCCCCGGCTTTCATGCGGCTGCCATTGATTTCCTGGAGAAACTGGCCCAAAGGGAGAAGCTAAAGCTTAAGGTAGAGGACCGGACCGGGTATTTTTTAAAACGGGATTTCCTGACCATGAGACAGAAATATTTTTACCAATGGTTTTCCGATCTTATGGATCTGGTATCCCGCTGGGGCGAGGATGGAGAATATATGTTCTGCTGGCCAGCGGTTTATTATATTCCGGACCGGCAGGAAGGCAGGCTGATCACCCATATCCGGTCGTTTTCTTTTCAGGAAATAAAAGGGATGATCCATTCCGGAATGAGTGTGGCATTTGCAAAGGATTTTTTTATCTGGAATGAGATAGAAAAAGATGCCTGTTTTTATAGAAACAGCGCTATGGTGCTGTTAAACCAGTCTTGTTATTTCATGCCCTCAGAGCGCAGCGCCCAGGATAAACAGGTGAATCAGGCCATTACCCAACTGCTTGAAAAATCATTATCCATGAGCCGCAGGATTCCATTTCCAAAGAAGGAGTATTTAGAGATTTGCAGCCTTGATGACCATACGCCCGCAGATTTAGAGGATGCAGTGTCTATGCCGGAGGATATCCGCATCGGCTGCCGCAGGCATCTGGTCTACCGGAAGATCGGCAACATGAGCTTTGGGATTCCGGGAAATTTTCTGTTTGATGAGGCAGATAACGGCAGCATGGACCATTACTATGATGGAAACGGGTATGGGGGGCATGATTATTATGTTTATGCGGCTGCTTTTGAAGGCCGTCAGGCTGAATTCAAGAAGCAGTGGTTTGAACAGGGGAAGGCAGAAGAGATCCTGGATTTCGACATAGGAAAGGCCCGGGCCCGGACGGCTTTTTACGAGCCGGAAGAGCGGGAGGGAGAAATCCTTTACGGGATGTCGGCCCAGGTGCTCTATAAAGAACAGCGAATGAACATTAATATCATAAGCAGAAGGCCGGGGGAAAGAGATTGGGCTTTGGGGCTTATTAAAAATATTAAGATTACAGAGTAGAGGATCGTATGAAACAAAAAGAGATGAAAACGAGTACATTGTTAAAGCGCTTTGTGCCTTATTATAAAAAATACACGAAAGTCATGGTCATGGACTTATTCTGTGCGTCGCTTACCACCATCTGTGAGATGGTATTGCCGCTGATTCTGCGTTATATCACGAATCAGGGACTAAAAGATCTGACTTCATTGACCGTTCAGACCATCATCGGAATCGGAGCCCTGTATTTCGGGCTCAGGATCATTGATGGAATGGCCAGTTTCTATATGGCTTACACCGGTCATGTCATGGGAGCAGCCATTGAGACTGACATGAGACAGGATGCATTTGGACATCTGCAGAAGCTGTCGGATAACTACTTTAATAATACAAAAGTGGGGCAGATCATGTCGCGGATCACCAGCGACTTATTTGACGTGACAGAATTTGCCCACCACTGTCCGGAGGAATTTTTTATTGCCTTCTTAAAGACTGTGGTATCCTTTATTATACTGGCGGGGATCAACCTGCCACTGACGCTCATTATTTTTCTGCTGATACCGGTTATGGCGGTATCCTGTACTTACTTTAACCTTCAGGTGAGAAGGGCTTTTAAGCATCAGAGAAACCACATCGGTGAGCTGAATGCCAGGATCGAGGACAGTCTTCTTGGCAACCGGGTGGTACGCGCTTTTGCCAACGAAAAGGTAGAAATCGAAAAGTTTAACCGGGATAACCTGGAATTTTTGGAGATCAAGCGAAAGACCTATAAATACATGGCCGCTTTCCAGAACACCATTCGGATGTTCGACGGCCTGATGTATGTGGTGGTTATCGTTGCCGGCGGAATTTTCATGATTAAGGGAATTATCAAACCAGGAGATCTGGTGGCTTATACCCTGTATGTGACAACGCTTTTGGCGACCATCCGCAGAATTATTGAATTTGCAGAGCAGTTCCAGAGAGGAATGACCGGAATTGAACGTTTTATGGAGCTTATGGATGCCAGCGTGGATATCTTTGATGAAGAGGGGGCAGAGCCGCTTCATGAGGTAAAAGGAAGCATTGCCTTTCGCCACGTATCCTTTGAATATCCGGATGACCATAATCCGGTATTGACCGGTATTGATTTTGACATCAGGCCGGGAGAAAAAGTGGCTCTCGTAGGCCCTTCCGGCGGCGGCAAGACCACGTTATGCAACCTGATCCCCCGTTTCTATGATCCGACGGAAGGAGAGATCCTCATTGATGGGCAGGATATCCGGAATGTTACCCTAAAGAGCCTTCGAAGCACCGTAGGCGTGGTCCAGCAGGATGTTTATCTGTTTTCCGGAACGGTTTTTGAAAACATTGAATATGGGCGGCCGGGCGCTTCCAAAGAGGAAGTGACAGAGGCGGCAAAGATGGCCGGAGCCCATGAATTCATCATGGGGCTTAAGGACGGCTACGATACATATGTGGGAGAGCGGGGCGTGAAGCTTTCCGGGGGACAAAAACAGAGGATCAGCATTGCCAGGGTATTCCTTAAAAATCCTCCGGTGCTGATCCTTGATGAGGCTACCTCTGCCCTGGATAACGAGAGCGAACACCTTGTATCCCAGTCCCTGGAACGCCTGTCCGTAGGACGTACCACACTGACCATCGCCCACCGGCTTACCACCATCCAGAATGCAGACCGGATCCTGGTGCTGTCCGACAGCAATATTGTGGAAGAGGGAAATCATGAGGAGCTGCTTTTAAGGCGGGGAATGTATTATCAGCTTTATACATCTGCGGGGGAGGCAGAGCAGGAGGCTCAGACCGAGGAATAAAGGAGAACAGAAATGAAAGTAGCGATAGTGACAGACAGCAACAGCGGGATTACGCAGAAGCAGGGAGCGGAAGCAGGGATTCACGTGATCCCCATGCCTTTTATGATGGATGGGGAGACGTTTTATGAGGATATCAGCCTGACACAAAAGGATTTCTATGATAAACTGGAGGAAGGGGCGGATATTTCCACATCCCAGCCGTCACCTGCCGATCTGATGGATTTGTGGAAAAAGCTTTTGGAGGAGTATGATGAGGTAGTCCATATTCCCATGTCCAGCGGCTTAAGCAGTTCCTGCCAGACGGCCCTGATGCTGGCAGATGATTTTGACGGGAAGGTTTTTGTCGTTAATAATCAGAGGATATCCGTGACTCAGAGGCAGTCTGTTCTGGAAGCCATAAAAATGGCGGATTCCGGAATGGCGGCCGTGGAAATCAAGGAAAGGCTGGAAGAGACAAAGATGGAGTCCACCATCTATATTACTCTGGATACCCTGGAATATTTGAAAAGGGGCGGGAGGATCACTCCGGCAGCCGCCCTGCTGGGCACATTTTTGCGATTAAAGCCGGTTCTTACCATTCAGGGAGAGAAGTTAGATGCTTTTGCCAAGGCGAGAACCATGAAGCAGGCCAAATCCATGATGATCGCTGCTGCCAAAAAGGACATGGAAGAGCGTTTTGGTGATCCGGAGGGAATCCGTACTCACATTGCGGTCGCCCATTCCAATAATGAAGCGGCCGCTATGGAATTCAAACAGGAACTGGAAGAACTTTTCCCCGGGGCCGGAGACATCTACGTGGACAATCTTTCTTTAAGCGTAGCCTGCCATATCGGGCCTGGAGCACTGGCAATCGCATGTACGAAAAAGCTGGAAATATGACAGGGATGAAGTTGGAGGTGTGTGGACATGTTTCAGATAAAGGCTTTTAATCAAAAACACACCATAAGCCTGCGGATTACCCTGATTCTTGTTCTTCTGGTGGTTGGAAGCATACCGGTACTGATTCAGAACCAGGTCATGCTCAGTGCTTATAAACAGAATCTCATTGAGTCCAGAATGCAGGAAATCCAGAATCAGTGCTGGATTCTGAGCAATAAGATGACAAGAGCCGGATATTTAACCATGGAACCCAGGGATTCCCTTTTGGATAATGAAATGTCCGTGAAGGCGGATATGCTTAATGGGCGGATTGTGGTTGTTAACCGGAATTTCAGGATCATCAGTGATACATTTTCCCTTTCCCTTGGAAAGCTTAACGTGTCGGAGGAGGTAATCCGCTGCTTTAACGGAGAAAACAGCAGTAAGTATAACGCGGAAAAGCATTATTCCGCATTGACGATTCCGGTTTATACCAATAGCCAGGAAAAGGAAATTGCCGGTGTGATGATCGTTACTGCATCCACGGCGGATCTGCTGGGCAGGATTTCCTCGGTATCGGAGAAGGGAACGTTTCTTCATCTTATGATTTTTTCCATTCTGGCTATCATCGTGGTTTTCTTAGCAAAGCTTTTGATGAAGCCTTTCCGGGAGCTGCAGCGCATGTTAAACCGGGCGGCGGAAGGAAACTTAGATGAGGATATCAGCTCCCATGCTTATAAAGAAACCGTGCAGATATCCGAGTCCATTAACATGACGCTTAAAAAGCTGAAGGCAGTGGACCAGTCCAGAGAGGAATTTGTATCAAACGTTTCCCATGAATTAAAGACGCCCATTACATCCATCCGGGTGCTGGCGGATTCCCTTATGGGGATGGAAGATGTGCCGGCAGAGCTGTACCGGGAATTTATGAGTGATATTTCCGATGAAATTGAGCGGGAAAACAAAATTATTGACGATTTACTTGCCCTGGTCCGTATGGATAAGACCTCAGGCGGAAATTTAAATATCGCTCAGGTGAACATCAACGGCCTGATGGAGCTGATCTTAAAAAGACTCCGTCCCATTGCCGGAAAACGCAATGTGGAGCTGACCTTTGAGAGCATCCGGGAAGTTACCGCCGATGTGGATGAGATGAAATTATCCCTGGCTTTAAGCAATCTGGTTGAAAATGCCATCAAGTACAATGTGGAAGGCGGCTGGGTCCGGGTAACCCTTGACGCTGACCATAAGTTTTTCTATGTAAAAGTGGCAGATTCGGGAATCGGCATTTCGGAAGAATTTCAGGAGCATGTGTTCGAGCGGTTCTACCGGGTGGATAAAGCCCGGTCCAGAGAGACGGGAGGCACAGGCCTTGGGCTTTCGATCACGAAAAAGATCGTCCTGATGCACCAGGGGGCCATTAAGCTTCAGAGCAAAGAGGGAGAGGGAACCACATTCACGGTACGCATTCCTCTCACTTATATTTCATAGAGACAGGAGGGGATAGTGATCATGAAACGGCTAAGCAATGCTCTGCTCCTTCTGGTATGCCTGATCTGCCTGACCGGCTGTGAAAGAGGTCCTGTCAGGGGGACGGAAGCCACTGACAGTGTATACAGGATTTATTATCTGAATTCAGCTATGACAAAGATGGAACCTCAGGACTATACCATGCCGCAAAAGCCGGAAGATGATTCCGCAGAAGTGACGGATTGGGAGATCCGGAACCTGATGGAACAGCTTCGTACCGTGCCAAAGGATCTGGACCGGCAGGCTGCAGTTCCGGATAAGGTAGGCTTTGAACGCTATAAGCTGGAGGACACAGTTCTTTATCTGTATTTCGATAACAATTATGCCATGATGAATGCGACCAGGGAGATTTTATGCAGGGCTTCCCTGGTAAGGACTCTGACCCAGATAAAAGGGGTGGACTATGTGGCAATCTATACGGCAGAACAGCCCCTGATGGACAGCTCAGGAAGTCCGGTAGGCCCTATGGCAAATACGGATTTTATTGATAATATCAGTAATGTCAATTCTTATGAGAAGACGGAACTGGTGCTGTATTTCGCTGATGAAACAGGGGAAAAGCTTGTGAAGGAAACAAGAGAAGTGGTGCATAACGTTAACACTTCTCTGGAAAAGCTGGTCATTGAACAGCTGATAGCCGGTCCCGGAAGGCCGGGTATGAATCCGACCCTACCGAAGGATACAAAGCTTTTAAACGTGTCGGTCAATGAAAATGTATGTTATATTAATTTTGATGCTTCATTTCTTAATAATACACTGGAAGTTAAGGAATACATCCCCATTTATTCCATCGTAAATTCCCTGGCTGCGGTCTCCTCCATCAATAAGGTTCAGATCACGGTAGGCGGTTCCCAGGAGGTCATGTTCCGGGATTCTATTCCCTTAAATCAGCTGTTTGAACGCAACCTGGATTACAATGCGGAGAATGAGGAAGCACCGGAAGAAATAGGAGGAATCGAACAATAAAACGCCCATTATGTCTGATAGCAGGGGGATTTGTACTTGGAGAGACTGCCATTCTGCTGGCTCTGACATCTTGGCTTTTGATCCCGGCTTTTTTAGCCGCCGGGATTATTCTTTATGGTTATCGGAGAGGCAGAAGACCGCATTGGGTCTTTTTGCCTCTCATTTTCTTATACCTTGGTGCAGGCTGGGCCGGGTATGATTGCAGGAAGTGGGAGGAACGGGAATTAAATACAGAAGAAATTTCCGGATGCTATGTGGAGGCAGAAGGACGGATTTCTTCTCTGGAAGAAGAGAATGGAGCTCTTCGGATGATATTAAATGAGAATCAGGTTTGGAAGTGGAAGAAAGGAAGAAGGGATGGGGCTTCCGGTTATCCAATTCCCGGTTTGCTGGTGACCATGAAGCCGGCCGGGATTTCCGGAGCTCTTTCCGGGAAAGAAGGGGAAGCGGACCCTTGCGTTGGACAGGTTGTCAGGGTCAGAGGGGAGGTACAGCCTTTTTCCCAGGCCAGAAATCCGGGGGAGTTTGATTCCAGAGCTTATTATGAGGCTTTGGGGCTGGACTGTAAGCTTTCCATGGAAGAGCTGGAGATCGTGGATTCCGGTAAATCGCCTGTTCTGGAAGGGCTGCGCCGGGCAAAGGTATGGGCAAAAGGGATTCTTTACCGGTTTACCGGAGAGGAAGATGCCGGTATTTTAGCAGCGGCAGTTCTGGGGGATAAGAGCGGGATTTCAAAAGAAATCAAGTCTCTGTATCAGAAGAATGGAATTGCCCATCTGTTAGCCATCAGCGGTCTGCATATGTCGTTTATCGGTCTGTTTCTTTACCATGTGTTAAGAAAGGCCGGGCTGGGCTATGGAAGCGCCGGTATGGCAGGGACGGTTCTGGTGGTTCTGTATGGAATCCTGACGGGCGGGGGATCCTCGGTGGTAAGGGCCGTTACTATGATGTGTGCAGGATTTTTGGCTTCTTATCTTGGAAGAACCTATGACCTTTTGTCCGCCGCTTTCCTGTCGCTGTTCCTTTTAGCGGTAAAATCACCTCTTCTCATTACCCAGGGCGGCGTTCAGCTGTCCTTTGGTGCAGTTTTTGCCATCGGAGGAGTAAGGCCTGTATTGGAGAATTGGCTTGGTAAGGAAAAGCCTTTTGCAGGTACCATTTCTACCGCTGTTGCGGTTCAAATGACCACCATACCGTTGATTCTGTATCATTTTTACCAGATTCCCGTTTATGGTATCTTCTTAAATCTTCTGGTCATTCCGCTGATGGGAGGCGTCCTTTGCTCTGGGATCGGTGTTATCTTTCTCGGAAGCCTGAGCTCTTTCCTTGCGGTTGGAGCAGCAGGAACCGGGCATTACATTCTTGCTTTTTATGAATTTCTTTGCAGGAGTGTGTCAGGGCTTCCCGGCAGCAGCCTGACGTTTGGAAGGCCGGGGCCGGAACGGATTGCAGCGTATAGTCTGGTGATGTCAGCCGGGCTGATCTTTTTAAAAACGTATGGGAAACCTGATAAGGAAACGGCCGGGAAGCAAAAGGAAGGCTTGGAGAAAGAAGAAAGGCAAAAAGAGATTTCATACGCCTTTAAGACTTTCCTTCTGTTTGTGAGTTACGCTTTCTGTATTCTGATTTTCAAACCAGGGCCTGTTAACGGGCTGGAAGCAGTGTTTCTGGATGTGGGGCAGGGGGACGGCATTCTGCTGCGGACGGAGCGGTCGGCCGTGCTGGTGGATGGAGGAAGTTCCTCGAAAAAGTCTCTGGGGGAATATTCCCTTGAGCCCTGCTTAAAAAGCCTGGGAGTTTCTGTAATCCATTATTCCTTTATCAGCCATGGAGATCAGGACCATTTAAGCGGCGTGGAGTATCTTCTGGAAAACTCTGATGACATAAGGATTGAAAACCTCATGCTTCCTTTCCAGGGAAGAGAGGATAAAGCAGTAAAGAAGCTGGCAGAGCTTGCTGAGGAGCGGGGAACAAAAGTATGGTATCTGGCCGGAGGAGATGTGATTCAGGCCGAAGGCCTTCATATCACCTGCCTTTATCCGAAGGAGGAGGATGTACCGGAAAATACCAATGAGGAATCCGAAGTGCTGAAAATGGATTATGGAGACTGTCATATGCTGTTTACAGGCGATATGGGAGAAAAGGAGGAGGAACGGCTTTTGGAGCGGCCCGGGGAAAAGCGGCTTTTATCAGAGGTAAATGTATTGAAAATTGCGCATCACGGTTCTAAGTATTCCTCCAGTGAGGCATTTCTTGATGCAATAAAGCCCCGATGGGCGGTTGTTTCTTATGGAGAGGGTAATTCCTATGGCCATCCCCATAAGGAGGTACTGGATCGTTTTGAGGAGCGGAAGGCGGCAGTTTTTAAAACAGCAGAATATGGGGCAATCCGGTTGTGGACTGATGGGGAGAAAATCCGGTTCACAAGTTTCGTTGACGGAGAGGGATTCACCCGGTATAATAGAAAGAGTATACAAAAATGAGAGGAAGGATACCATGCAGACGCTGGCCCAGGATATGAAGAATCACAGCTTCAAGCCGGTCTATCTTTTATATGGGGAAGAAGCATTTTTGAAGAACAGCTATAAGAATCAGATGAAGGCTGCCATTACGGCCGGCGATAACATGAACTTCAACCAGTTTGAAGGAAAGGGAATCGATGTTCGGGAGATGATCAGTCTTGCGGATACCATGCCCTTTTTTGCGGAAAAACGCTTGATCCTGGTGGAGGACAGCGGTTTTTTCAAGACAGCATCTGACGAACTGGTATCTTATCTGTCCGGGATTCCGGATACTACCTGCCTGATTTTTGTGGAATCAGAGGTGGATAAACGAAGCAAAATGTTTAAAAAGGTAAAGGAAGTGGGATATGCTGCCGAAATGGAACGGCAGGATTCGGCCCAGCTTTCCAGGTGGGCGGGGACCATACTTGCCAGAGAAGGGAAGAAGATCACGGGACATACCATGGAGCTGCTCCTTAATATGGCCGGAGATGATATGGAAAACATCCGGATGGAGCTGGAAAAGCTCATAAGCTTTACTCTGGGAAGGGAAATAATTACGGATGAAGATCTGGAGGCCATCTGCACAGTCCGCATAACCAATAAGATTTTTGATATGGTAACAGCTATCGTAAACCGGCAGACCAAGAAAGCTATGGACCTTTATGAGGACCTTCTTACCTTAAAGGAACCGCCCATGAGAATTCTGTTTCTCATAGCCAGGCAGTTTAACTTGACTTTGCAGGTGAAGGAACTGATGGGTAAGGGAATGGATCGGGGAGGCATTGCCTCCAAGCTTAAAATTCCTCCCTTTGCGGCGGGGAAAATCATGCCTCAGGCAAGGAGCTTTTCCAGGGAACAGATCCTTTCCTATGTAAATTTATGCGTAGACACAGAGGAGGCTGTGAAGACCGGAAAGTTAAATGACAGGATGGCGGTGGAATTGTTGCTGACGCAAAAGTATTAGGATAGCCTGTCTTAGCTTGGAAAATGGGAGAAAAAAGGGTATTTCCAGCCCTCTTTTTCTCCCACTTTTTTGTCTTAAGATTGCTGTCAGCAGGATGTGTCCTTTTCATCCTTGTTATCACAACAGATCGCCTGTTGAGCGGAAATGGTTTCCAGGGTGTCACCAAGCTGAGAAAATATGGAACCGAGCAGAGTAATTTCATCCGAGGACCGGCCCTCAGCGATACAGCAGGCCAGTGAGGACACGAGCACCACGAGTTCACAGGATTTCATAAACGAATCACCTCTCGATAGTATATGTGGCAGAAAGGCGATATAAGACAGAAAAAATCTCAATCTACTAACTTATAGATGTTAAAAGGCTCAAAGAGGATCAGATAATCATCTTTTTGCAGCCCTTTTCCATATTTGGCCTGATAGCAGTGAATGGCATCCGATAAAAACTCTTCGGTCACATTTAAGTGCTCCGCAATCTCATATCCGTTTCGGCAGCCGGCTTCTTTGGCTGCTACCAGTTTTTCCAGAGTTATCATTTTATTGTAAGCCCATAACCGGGCTGTACGCTCCTGCTTCTGGTTGGATACGTCGGACTGGTCCAGTATATTGCCCGCGGTCGTGTGATAGTGGCCCAGCTCTTCCGCAAGGACACAGGCTTTCTGGCAATCCGGCATGTTCTGGCGGATCAATATCTGCGTACCTCGGATCCTGCCGTCATTGGCAATCAGCGGACGTTCCTTAATACTTATTCCATTGGAGTCCGCTTCTTCTAATAATGCTTCATAATCCAAATAAATCACCTCAATGAGTTATCTTATTCATCGAAAAAGGCATCATCATGCCGCTTCATTTCCTCGGTCACCTCGATATCGGTCCGTTCATGGGCTGCCACCGGTTCCAGATAAGTCCTGTTATCCGCATTTAAAATCTTTACAGAGCTTTGATCTTTGCTGTATTCGGGGATATGGACCATCTCCCTGATACGTTTCAGGGCTTCTTTTTGACCTCTTTCATTCAAACGGTGAAAATTCTCGAGCATCTCTCCTGCATATTCCCCGAAACAGCCGCTTACATAATCAAAAACAGAAGCAGTATCGCTTTCCCAGCCCATGAGATAAGCTGGTGTTGTTTTTAAGGCATTGGCGATAGCTATGATCTTTGACTGAGGAAGTCCTCTGCCGTCTACCTCGATTTTATTAATGGAAGAACGGGATTTATAGCCTGCTTTAAGCGCCAGCTCTTCCTGAGAAATTCCCAGCTCTTCGCGCCTCTTTTTAATGATCTGACCTATTTCCATAAGATCACCTCCATAATAGCATTATACCACGATGTAGAAAGATGTTCAACAAAATTTCAAAAGGGTGTTGACAAATATGATACAGTGGAGTATGATAATGAATGTAGACAAAATGACTACAAAAAAGGAGGGAGGCAGGTATGACGGATACGGTTCGGCTAAATGATGAGATCAAAACATCCGGACTGAAAAAGGGGTGGATCGCGGCGGAATTGGGCTTGTCAAGCTATGGATTTCATAGGAAAATAAACAATGCGAGCCAGTTTAAAGCCGGAGAGATCAAAGGGCTGTGCCAGCTGCTTAACATTACATCACTGGAGAAGAAGGATGAAATTTTTTTTGCTGACGATGTAGACAAAAAGACTACAAACGAGAGCGGAGAAAGGGGAGCTTGATGAAAATGGAGGATTTAGGGAAGGTGAGGAGTCCCACAGAAATCAATGTATCCAAAATGGAATGGCCGATGCTGATCGTGATAAAAAGGACAGCAGAGTGTCAAAGGAGGTATTAGATGTATAACGAAATTATGGTTGCAGTGGTAGGAACGCTGAAGGAGCTCTTTCCGGAAGCAGAAATCGGTACAAATACCTGGGGGGATGGAATCGAAAAGCCTTATTTCGAGGTTGGGCTTTTAGAAACATCAGAAAAGTCTGTGAATGGCCGGCGTTATTTCCGAAGCATAAACATGTATGTCAAATATTACCCGCAGAATTCGCAGCTGCGATCCAGTGATTTAAATCTGGTGCTGGACATTCTGATGGACAAGCTGGAATATCTCTCTCTGGAGAACGGCTCCTTGATAAGAGGAAGCAGCAGAAGCGGAAAAAATGAGGGGGGCATATTAAACTTCCTGGTTGATTACCATGTTTATTTTATAAAAACGAATGAGCCGGAAGAATCCATGGAGGAAATAAGATTAAAATGAAGGAGGTGCTGATATGGCAAAAAAAGATATGAATAAAGCAGGTGCGGCAGGTATCGTACGCTATACGAAGAAACAGCTCATCGGTTCTGAAAAGTATCGGGACCGGAGGGACTTGTTATGGGCTCTGCTTGAGGATGAGAAGGTGTATTCGGCAGCAGAGGCCGAGGAAGTAATAAACCAATTTATGAAAGGAAAGGTGAAAGTATGTTAGGTGGAGGAAATTTTACAATACAAAATAAGGTGTTTCCTGGTGCTTATATCAATTTTGTAAGCACGGCTTCTGTTGGTACAGCTATGGGAAACCGGGGCGTTGCAGCGGTTCCCATGGTTCTTGGCTGGGGGCCGGAGAAAGAGATATTTGAGGTTACCGCAGAGGATTTTCAGAAAAACTGTAAAGAAATTTTTGGTTATGCCATGGATGATATGGCTATGCTTCCGGTCAGGGAACTATTTAAGAACTTGACGAAAGGAATTTTTTACCGCTTAAATGGCGGCGTTTATGGGGCCAATGATTATGGCACGGCAAAATACTCCGGTAAACAGGGAAACAGTCTGATGACTGTCATTCAAAAAAATGTGGATGATGAAACAAAGTTTGATGTAAAAACACTGTTTGGAGGAAAGGAAGTTGATAGCCAGACGGTAACAGAAGCAAAAGAACTGAAAGACAACAGCTATGTAATATTTAAAAAGGATGCTTCATTAGCAGAAACAGCCGGACTATCCTTCACAGGAGGGACCAACGGCACAGATGTAACAGGAGAGGATTATGCCGGTTTCCTGGAAAAAATCGAGAGTTTATCCTTCCAGATTCTTTGCTGCCCTTCTGCAGATGATACGGTCAAAGCCTTATTTACGGCATTTACGAAACGCATGAGGGATGAATCCGGCGTTAAGTTTCAGACAGTATTATACCGGTATTCCAAGGCTGATTATGAAGGTGTCATCTCTGTGGAGAATGAAACAGAGGAATCAGCGGCAGGTCTTGTTTACTGGGTTACCGGTGCAGAAGCAGCATGTGCCGTCAACAAGACCATTGAGAATAAGTCTTATGACGGTGAGTATACCGTGAAAGCTTCCTATACCCAAGCTCAGCTGGCTGATGCAATGAAGGCGGGTAAGTTTATGCTTCACAAAGTAGGGAGCGAAATCCGGGTCCTGACGGATCGTAACACTTTGTTTACTTATACAGAAGAGAAGGGAGAAGATTTCTCTAATAACCAGACAGTCCGTGTTTTGGATCAGATTGGAAATGATATTGCTTCTCTTTTCAATACACGCTACCTGGGTAAAATTTCAAATGATGATGCAGGACGCGTAAGTCTTTGGAATGACATTGTTACATATGGAAAGCAGTTAGCGGTGTTAAGAGCGATCGAAGCTGTGAATGCAGAGGAGGTTACCGTGGAAAAGGGAGAAGGTAAGCGGTCTGTTGTAGTGAATTTCCCGGTTAAACCGATTAATTCCATGAGCATTTTATACATGACAGTGGTTGTATCATAAGAAAGGGGTAATGAATTATGAGTAATATTACTATGGACGCATGGGACGCTATCAGTGCGACAAAAGCAGAGTGTTTTATCACAATTGGAGATGAACGGTATAATTTTATGCAGGCATTAAATCTGGAGGCAAAGATTGAAAAGGTAAAGTCAGAGATACCGATTCTGGGACGGGCCATGAAAGGAAATAAGACTGTGGGAATGAAGGGAAGCGGATCAGCTACTTTCCATTACAACACAAGTATTTTTCGGGATATCTTATACCAGTTCCAGCAGACCGGAAAGGATATTTATTTTGATATCCAGGTGACCAATGAGGATCCTACTTCCAGTGTAGGCCGTCAGACTGTGATTTTAAAGGATTGTAACTTAAATGGAGGAATTATCACAAAATTTGACGCAACGGGCGAGTATCTGGAAGATGAATTTGAATTCACATTTGAAAGCTGGGAAATGCCGGAGAGATTTAATACCCTTGCAGGAATGCAGTAAAAGAAGGAAAGGATAAAAGAATATGGGAGATTTAAGCTGTTTTTTAAGCCAGAATGCGGTTAAGGCAGAGCATGAAAGGTTCGTTGCATCCAAACGTTTTTTAGGTTTGAACAAAAAACCGGTAGAATGGGAAATTAAAGCAATTACATCAAAAGAAGATGAAACATTAAGAAAAGAGTGTACGAAACGGGTTCAGGTAACCGGAAAAAAGGGACAGTATACCCAGGAGACGGATTATAACCTGTATCTGGGAAAGCTGGCTGCCGAATGCACGGTTTATCCGAATTTAAACGACAAAGAGCTGCAGGATTCTTACCATGTCATGGGAGCGGACGGGCTTCTAAAGGCGATGCTGACAGCCGGAGAATACGCGGGCTATCTGGAACGCATTCAGCAGGTGAATGGTTTTGACATTACGCTGGAAGAACAGGTTGAAGATGCAAAAAACTGATAGAAGGAGGCGATATGGAGGCAAACATTGCCTACTATTGTCTCCACAAGCTCCACAAATGGCCTCATGAGTTTTTAAGTCTGGACCGGTATGAGCGGGCCTTTGTCATGGCAGCAGTACAGCTTAAGCTGGAGAATGATAAAAAAGAAGCACAAAAGGCAAAGGCTGCAAGGAAAAAGTAGAAAAACAGGAGGACGTCCTCGGCGGCGTTCTTCCTATTAAAAGGAAAGGAGGGAAAGGGTATGGCAACAGTACAAAACTCGATACAGCTTTATGATGGAGCATCATCCGTTTTAAGGAAAATCAATAGTTCGATCAATATAACAAGTGAATCTTTTCGAAATCTTCAGATGTCTGCGGGGAATTCTATTGGCCTTCCCGGATTGCGGACTGCGAGTTCTGCTCTTGGCAGAATGGAAGTTCAGTTTGAACAGGTTGAAGAAGTAATCGTCCAGACAAGGGAACGGCAGATAGAATTAAACAAAAGTATAGAAAAGGGTGAGAAAAAGTCCATAAAATTAAAGGATATCTGGAATAAGATATCGTCAGGACTGGGTAAAATAGGAGTCGCTGCCAGCCCGGAAGAAATATTTACCCAGGCAAATAGTGTGAAAGCTGCCGGAAATATCATACAGTCTCAGACCGGAATGCAGGGGCAGGGGTTGGGCATGGCAAAGCAAAGTGCGAAAAAACTTTATATTGATAACATAAGCGACAGCCCGGAAGATGCTGCAAAGAGTTTGTCTGTGGTTAATCAGATGACCGGTCAGACAGGCGCCAGTTTGGAACAGCTTACAAGAGCAGGGCTGCTTATGCAAGATACGTTTGGTTATGGCTTAACAGATAGTATAAGCTCTGCCGGGGTGCTGGAAAAGCAATTTGGAGCTTCCGGAGCTGAGGCATTTGATCTGGTAATACAGGCAACACAGGCAGGGTTGAATAAAAACGGAGAATTGCTTGATACAATTAATGAATATTCCGCTCAGTTTAAGAGTTTGGGTTTTGGCGGCGCAGATATGTTTAATATGTTGATTAACGGAGCGCAGAGTGGAGAATACTCGGTCAGCACTCTGGGAGAGGCTATTAAGGAATTTTCGACAAGGGCTGTTGGGGGAGGAAAGGATGCACAAGAAGGCTTTACAGTTTTGGGTCTTGACGCGAATAAAATGACAGAGGCATTTGGAAGCGGAGGCGAAACTGCCAAGCAGGCGTTCCAGCAGACCATTGATGCGTTAAGCGGTATGGAAGATCCGGTCAGCAGAAATATTGCAGGTATGAAGCTGTTTGGCAGCGCCTGGGGAGAGTTGGGGAATGAAGGAATCATGGCGTTATCTGATTTGAGTGGTTCTGTGGATTTATCAACGGAGCATCTGGAGGAATTAAATAATGTGAAATACGATGATGCAGCCAGTGCGCTGAGTTCTCTGGCTAAGACTGTTAATATGGGACTTGGCGGGGCTGTGGGGGGGATGGTTGATAATGTGACCAGAGCGATAAATAACTTTACAGCCGGGCTACAGGGAGATGTCAGTGAAATCAGTGGGATTTTTGGTGTAATTGGATTCGTTGCCGGAGTTGTTGGGAGCGCCATTTCAGATAATTGGTCTATTATTGAGCCTGTTTTGTGGGGAATTATAGCAGCTCTGATTGTTTACAATGCAACCTCGGGACTAAGTTGGTTGACTACATTAAAGGAAGCAGCGGCGCTGGCATGGAAAACAATTTGTGATTGGGCAGAAACAGCAGCAATTATTGCAATGATAGCTGCTCAAGATGGATTGAATGCAGCATTTGCGGCTTGTCCTCTAACATGGATAATCATATTAATTATCATTTTGATAGCTCTTTTTTATGCAGGCGTAGCAGCTGTAAATCAGTTTGCCGGCACATCATACAGTGCTACAGGATTAATATGTGGAGCATTTGCTGTCGCAGGAGCGTTTATTGCAAATTCATTAATGGGAATTTTAGAAATTGGTTTGGGAATCATTGAATATTTTTACAACGGCTGGGTTGCTTTTGCAAACTTCTTTGGGAACCTGTTTAACGATCCGGTATCGTCCATTATATATTTATTTGCAGATTTGGCGGATGGAGTACTTAATATTATACAAAAAGTAGCAAAAGCCCTGGATTTTGTTTTTGGTTCTCATTTGGAAGATACTGTACAAGGCTGGCGGGACGGTTTGTCAGACATTGCCGATGAGCTTGCTGAGAAGTATGGAAATGGAACGTATGAAGTTAAGGCAGGTAACTTGGATATGGATCAGGTGCTTGCTGATATCGGATTTTCCCCAGAGCGGTTTGGGTATGAGGATTCTGCCCAAAAATGGTATGCAGGTGGGGCCGGAGCAGAAGATAATGTAAAGAAAGGATTTGAAGATATTAAAGAAACATTTGACAGGCAGAACCAAGATCCAGGTTTTAATCCGTCGGATATGACCGACAGCATCAATCAGAATACCGGGGATACTGCTATGAATACGGCAGCAATGACAGATTCAATGGATATTATGGATGAGGAGCTTAAATACATGCGTGATGCTGCGGAGCAGGAAATCATCAACCGATTTACTCTTGCTGAATTAAAGGTAGATATGAATAACAATAATACAATAAAAACCCAGACAGATATTACAGATATGGCCCGTATGCTCAGTGACGTTACCGCTGAAATGCTTACTTCAGCTGCGGAAGGAGTGAATATATAATGGCATATGAAGTTTATATTGACGATATGCTTCTCCCATTGCCACCGGAAAAAATCCCTATTAAGTATAGCGGGCAAAACAAGACAGTGAATCTGATCAGTGGAGAAGAAATAAATCTGATTAAGTCCTTTGGTCTTGCGGAAATAAGCATTGATGTAATGATTCCTCAGATGGACTATCCTTGTGCGGTTTGGGATGGAAGCATTGACAGTGCAGAAGATTTTCTGGAAAGGCTTCAGGAACTAAAGGATGGGAAAAGCTCTTTTGAATTTATTGTTATCCGTCAGGGGATGGGCGGTGATAGTCTTTTTGATACGAGCATGGACGTAACTCTGGAAGATTATAAGGTTACAGATGATGTGAGTGAAGGACTTGATATTATAGTCTCCCTAACAATGAAAGAATACAAAAATTATGGAACCAAAATCATGGATTTTACCATTGTTGAGGATAAGCAGGAGATTGGAACTGCTCAAACGGATAATGAACGTCAGGGAGAAGCACCGCCAGTAAAGAGTTATACTGTTGTGAAGGGAGATTGTCTGTGGTCCATATCGAAAAAACAGCTTGGTAATGGGAGTCGGTGGCAGGAAATCTATAATCTGAACAGGGATAAAATATCAAATCCCAATGTTATTTATCCTGGACAGACTCTTACCATGCCATAGGAGAGGAGAAAAGAAATGGAAGCACATTTATATATCCAGAACGGTCAGACCGTATATGAACCAGTGGTTAAAGGATCCATTACCTGGGAAACACAGCGCAGAGGCCAGCCCGGAAAGTGCTCTTTTACTCTTATTCCAGATAACCGCCTCCAGATTGTGGAGGGCAATGCCCTCCGTCTGGATGTGGATGGAAAACCCGTTTTCTTTGGATTCATTTTTGAACGTAACTGGAACAGCGAAGGAGAGATGAAGGTTACCGCTTATGATCAGCTGAGATATTTAAAAAATAAAGAAACCTATAATTACACGGATTTAACTGCCGGTGAAGTAATTCAGATGATAGCTAATGATTATAACCTGAAAACAGGAGAATTAGAGGATACGGGGGATAGAATTTCCAGAAAGGAAAAGGATAAAACACTGTTTGATATTATTTTGAACAATTTAGACCTTGCCATGATACACACCAAAAATTTATTTACATTTTATGATGATGTAGGAAAGCTCACCCTGAAAAATATGAAGAACATGAAGCTTGACATCATGATTGATGATACGACAGCTCAGGATTACGACTATAAGGTCAGCATTGACAGCAATACTTATAACCAGATCAAACTGTATTGCGACAATAGTGATACAAAACAAAGAGAAATCTATATGACAAAGAATAGCGAAAACATCAATAAATGGGGGATTCTCCAGAAAGATGAGTCCATTGATAAGGGGGTGGATGGCCAGGCGATAGCAGAAACATATCTGACTTTGTATAATCGTCCCTCCAGAACCTTAACCATCAAGGATGCCTTTGGAGATATCCGGGTGCGGGCCGGTTGTCTGATTCCGGTATTTTTAGATATAAAAGATATGGAGTTAAAGAATTATCTGGTGATTGAATCTGTAACCCATAAAATTGATGAAGGAGTTCATACCATGGATTTAACATTGAGAGGAGAGAAAATCAGTGGCTGATGTAGAATGGATTGAAAATATTAAGCGGATTGTTATTCAGGCAATCGAAGCGGGGGATCCATGTGACGTGATTCCAGGAACAGTTATTAAGGAGAATCCGATTGAAATACAAATAGACCAGAAAACAATACTGTCAAAATCACAGGTTATTTTGCCGAAGCAATTTACAGACCATGAAGAGGGAATGGATATTCCGGGAGTCGGAGAGGTGTCTGTAACCGTGAAAAATAGATTGAAATCTGGAGAAAGGGTTTTGCTGCTTCAGAAGCGAGGGGGACAACAGTATGTGGTAATAGGTACATGGTAGGAAAGGAGGCATTGCTATGATCCCGGTGGCAGGTGATATTTTGGAAAAGGATTTTAAGATGGTGCAGATGCCATCAAAGACCTTTCGGCTGGATACGGAAAACAAGCGTATTATTGGAACGGCAGACGGCTTGGAAGCGTTAAAACAAACGGTTTTCTGTATTCTTAATACGGAACGATTTGATTGGCTGATTTACAGCTGGAATTATGGTGTGGAGCTTAAAGGATTATTTGGGAAGCCCGTAAGTATGGTAAAAGCAAAAATAAAAAAGAGGATTAAAGAAGCATTGCAGCAGGATGACAGGATTCAGAGTGTTGACAATTTTTCATTTAACAGCAATGGGCGGATACTCCATGTAAAATTTATGGTTCATACCACTTTGGGTGAAATTGAGGCGGAGAAAGAGGTGAGTATTTAAATGTATGAGGATATAACATATGAAGTTATTTTAAAACGGATGTTGGACAGGGTACCGCAGGACTTGGATAAACGGGAAGGCTCTCTGATTTATACGGCTCTTACAGCGGCAGCAGCAGAAATGCAGGTCATGTACATAGAATTTGATACAATTTTAAACGAAACATTTGCAGATACTGCCTCCAGGGAAAATCTTATCCGCAGAGCTGCTGAAAGGGGGATGCAGCCTGGAGAGGCAACCAGGGCAGTTCTGAAAGCGATTGCCGTACCCGATACAGTTGAGATTTCAATAGGCGAGCGCTTTCGGCTGGGGTTATATTATTATGTGGTTTCAAAAAATATGGGCGGTGGAGAATATCATGTTACATGTGAGACCGCTGGAACAAGTGGAAACCGGCAACTGGGCCGTTTGATTCCGGTATTGAATATTCCCGGGCTTGCAACTATGGAAATGACAGAACTGTTAATTCCCGGGGAAGATGATGAAGAAACGGAAGTGTTCAGAAAAGCTTATTTTAACTCTTTCAATGAGAAATCTTTTAGCGGAAACCGGAGGGACTATATGGATAAGACAAATAATATTCCCGGAGTTGGAGCGACAAAGATTACAAGAGCCTGGAATGGTGAGTCAACGGTGAAGCTGACAATTTTAGATTCTAATTTTAACAGAGCTTCTGAGCTTTTGATGCAAACAGTTCAGGAAACAATAGACCCAGCCCAGACTGGCAGCGGAGATGGTTTAGCGCCTATCGATCATATTGTAACAGTCGATACTGCTGAGGAAGTGAAAATACAGATAAATAGCCGGATTGAATTTGACAATGGCTATACTTATGCAGCTTTACAGGCTCAGATAAAGGATACAATAGAGGCATATTTGCGAGAACTAAGAGAGTCTTGGCAAGGTCTTGGTGACCAGGGATGTATTATAAGAATATCACAGTTAGAATCGAGGATTCTGGCTATCCAGGGAATTTCCGATATCGGTAATACACGAATAAATGGAGCGTCAGAAAATCTTGAGTTAAACAAATATCAGATTCCGGTATATGGAGGGGTTGAAATTGATTCGAGAAGTTGATTTGCTGTCTTATATTCCTGATTTCCTTAAAGAATATGAAGAAATGAAGGTCATACAGCTTGTGGTCCAACCAGAAATTCAGCTGATGGAGGATGAGACTGAGGTATTGTTTGATAACCAGTATATTAAAAGCTCTGATATCCGAAGCATCAGGCGTTATGAAAAAATGCTGGAAATGCAGCCCTTTGCTGATGACACGTTGGCTGACAGGCGCTTTAAGGTGTTGTCGAGATGGAATCGCATGATTCCATATACAAAAATAACTTTAAGGCAGAAACTGGCCGTATTATGTGGTGAGGATGGTTATACCCTGGATATTAATCCGAAAAAGGTTGTCACTGTTCGTGTTGCATTAAAAAGTAAAAGAAATTTAAATGAAGTGAGGGAGATGCTGGAAGAATTTGTACCTTGCAATATGGTTATAGATCTGGATCTCCTCTATAATCAGCACAGTGTGCTGGGGAAATTTACGCATAAACAATTAGGAGCCTGGTCTCACAGGCAGATAAGAAATGAGGTGCTTATTAGTGGGGAATGAAACAAAAAATTATAAGTTTCCGAAACCGGAAGAAGATGATTTTTATGATATAAAGGAATATAATAAGGCTATGGATATCCTGGATGAAACGCTAACCGGTATGGATAACAAAAAGCTGGATAAGAATGGGGATATATCAGATACAAAGATAAATTTACTTGAAACCGTAACATCAGAATTTCCGGTTCCGACAGAGGGAGAAACAACAAAAGTTTTTATGGGGAAGGTTAAAAAATTTATTGAAAATACGAAGCCTCTTGAATCTGATACCACATATTACGTAGCAACAACTGGCTCAGATGTTACAGGTGATGGCTCTGCTATGGCTCCATATGCTACGATTACAAAGGCATTAAGTGTGATACCAAAAGACTTAGGTGGATTTAGTGCTACAGTAGACATTTCTGAAGGAATTTATACTGAAAGTATAGATATACAAAATTTTCTTAGAGGAACAATTAAGATTAGTTTATCCGGAGATGTTACTGTACAGGATTTACAAATAATTAATAGTTATGTAATATGCACAACTTCTGGAAATGTAAATACTCTAACGCTAGCATGGATATATCTTACAGCTAAAGCTAACGTATATTCAAGTGATTTAAATTTTCAAATACATACTACGGGTGCATTTACTTCTTCGGATACTCCGTCTATATTTATTTTTGATGGTTCGGATTTTTATATTCCCGGACTAATTACATTAGATACTCATACTGGAATTGCGGTAGAAGTACAACATCATTCTAAAGCATATTTAGGTAGTGCACAAGGTACGGGCTTTGATATTGGATTTGGAGTCTATTTCGGGGGAATATGTACTTGTATAAATAATAATCTAAGTGCAACTAAACCAATAGTGGCTACTAGTGGTGGAATGTTTATCAAATCAAGTGGCTCCGTTGTAGGGACATTGCAAAGTAATGTAACATATTATGTAGCAACTACGGGATCTAACATAACTGGTAATGGCACTCAAGCAAATCCATTTAAAACAATTCAATATGCAATTGATATTTTACCTAAAGATTTGGGCGGATATAGTGCAACTATAAATATAGCTTCCGGTATTTATAATGAATCTGTCCGTATTTATGGGTTTCAAAATGGCGTTTTGTATGTGAACAGTGACACTCAAAATACATTAGCAGATACATGTAAAGTAAAGAGTATGAATGTAAGGCACATTAATGGTTATGTGCAATTAAATGGTTTAACCTTCACAGATATGTCTCACACTGTTTTGGAAGTATGGAGTAGTATTATTAGAGTAAATTACTGCCAAACAACAGTTCCTTCTTTAAATACGTCTGGGTTTTATTTCGGAGAGTCTACTGGAGATGTCTATGCATGTAAGATTGCAAATCGAAACATTGCATTGTCACTTCAAAACAGTAGAATATGTAGTAACTCCTGGAATTCAGGTTCAACGGGCAATACTTATTCATCAAACATTTATTTAGGCAGCATACTTACCAAAACGGGATCACAACCTACAGGTATAGAGTACGCTAGTCAAGGCAGTATGTTTATTAACGAAAATGGTACACAGATATCAAATTTAATTACTTCTGGATTGTCTTGCACATGGGGTACAATTTCTGGTGGATATGTTAGACATGGAAATCTAAATGGACCTGCGATGGTAACTATTTGTGTACATATAGTCAATACTGTCGAATTAACCGGAGGGCAAGAATATAGGATAAACGGTTTTCCTAAACCCTCGACACCTATGGGTATGGATATTGCTGTTGCGTCTAATTCTTCCCCGAATGTGAATAGTTGGCTTCGTACAGCTGATGGTGCTATTGGATTCGCTTCATATAATACAAGACCGATTGGCACTGTATTACAATTTAATGTAACATACCCAACAAACCAATAAGGAGAAAATCTATGAAATATGAGAGCGTTAAAATTGGAAATACAACTTATAACATTGTAAACGGCAGTTGCAGCTTAGATAATTTAAGTGGGCAAACTGCCACGGTTGCAATTATCATCGGATCAAACTCTATTGAGAATATTCACAAGAATCTTACGGAAACAACATAATTACGAAGTATTCAGTAGATGGCATGGAAGAATGGCAGCGCAATAATCTGGTCTATACCGGGAAAATGACCTTGCAATCTTCTTTCCCTGTTGGATTTGAACAGGTGAAGGAAACCGACAAGTAGGGAAGACAGTATACATAAATAAAGAAGCTATCGACTCTGTTGTTATTGTACAGGATACCAAACATTCAAGATGAAATAAAATCGCAAAAGGAACAGATTTTTAACTTAAATGCTCAAATAGAATATATGTCCATGATGTCTGGGATAGAAATGGAGTCAAACAATGAGTAAGAATTTTGAAAAGGTAAAAAGTTTTTATAATGCAGATCTATGGTCTGAGGGCATGGTACGAAATGCCGTAGACCGCTGGATCACAGTCGATGAGTTCCTGAAGATTCCCGGGAAAGAATATGAGAATAAGAAAGAGTGAGGAAAGTGAAAATGAAAAATACATTATGTACAGTATCGGGTGTAGTAGGCAGTTTTATTGCCTCCTTATTTGGAGGCTGGGACACAGGAATCGGCACCCTGGTCCTTTTCATGGCCGTCGATTTTTTCTCCGGCTTAGCGGTTGCCGGAGTATTCCATAAAAGCAAAAAAACAGAATCAGGAGCTTTAGAATCGAAAGCTGGCTGGAAGGGAATTTGCAGGAAATGCATGACATTTCTGTTTGTACTCGTAGCCCATCGTCTGGATTTAGCTATCGGGACAAGCTACATACGGGA
The DNA here is from genome assembly GCF_900155545.1 of Clostridium sp. Marseille-P2415. Taxonomy (GTDB): domain Bacteria; phylum Bacillota; class Clostridia; order Lachnospirales; family Lachnospiraceae; genus Lacrimispora. The sequence goes on along the minus strand of NZ_LT732526.1, from coordinate 2,499,543 downwards.
TACCGTTATCATCGGCTTCATGGCAAACGAACTGATCTCCATCGTGGAGAATGCCGGTCTCATGGGCCTGCCGTTACCGTCTGTCATGGCCAGAGCCATAGACATTCTGAATAAGAAAGCAGAAGCACCACAGTAGCACCTTAAGCAATGGGTTTTAAGCCCCGGTACATCCCCAGCCCCTCCTTCATATTATAAAATAAAAAGGACAAGGTAACTTTATGGTTAAAAGTGAATCTACAAGAGATATGACGCGTGTAGAGCTGCTGGGAATACAGGAAAATCTAAAGGATTCTGATTATACGGAGGTCGAGCGCTTCCGGGAATCCTTTGATGCAGATGAAATGGGCTTTGTGGGCAGAAGGGAAGGGATTTAATATGGAAGTTCACAAACTATTAACACCATATAACTATAACAACGGCCAGACCGACCGGATTCAATATATCGTGATCCACTATGTAGGGGCTCTTGGAGGGGCTGAAGCAAACTGCAAATATTATGCCTCCCAATACATTGGAGCAAGCGCCCATTATTTTGTTGGGTTCAGCGGAGAAATATGGCAGTCTGTTGAGGACAAAAATATTGCATGGCATTGCGGGGCAAAAACATATACTCACCCGGAATGCCGTAACAGCAACAGCTTAGGGATTGAACTTTGTGTCAGGAACAAGGGCAGCCAGTCAGATACAAGCAGAGATTGGTATTTTGAAGATGCAACTGTAAAAGCCGCCATACAGCTGACAAAAGAACTGATGAAACAATACGGAGTCCCGGCAGATCATGTAATCCGCCATTATGATGTGACAGGAAAGATTTGTCCGAATCCATACGTATACAATCATACCCAGCATACCTGGGACGATTTTAAAGCGGCTCTGGCAGCGGAGACACAGCTTAAATCCGGCTGGGCAGAAGAAGAGGGAGGCTGGAGGTTCTACTTAGGAGATACAGGAAATTATGTTAAGAACGACTGGTATAAAGATGGGGATGACTGGTATTGGTTCGATGGGGCCGGATTTATGGTAAAAGAAACGTGGAAAACCGGATCAGATGGCAAATGGTATTATTTGAACAGCAACGGTGCCATGGCAAAAGACCAGTGGGTCATCTGGAAGGGAGAACTTTACCGGGCTACGGAAGATGGCAGCATGTTCGAAGGAAAAATGTATCTGAGTACCGATGAAAAAGGTGTTCTGCACATGAACTGACAATAAGGCGGGAGTCCTGTAATCCGGCCCCGTCTTAAAAAGTGGCATTATCAATAGGCACAATTCCCTTTATAATATTACAAAAAAATCCCATTCAGCGGGTTAGTCTGAATGGGATAAAATTCTGTTCTATAAATTAAGCCAATGCGTTAACAGCCTTAGAGATTCTGGATACTTTTCTGGAAGCGGTATTCTTATGATATACGCCCTTTGTAGCAGCCTTATCGATCTCTGCGATAGCGCTGATTAAACTTGCCTGTGCAGCAGCCTTGTCACCGGCAGTAATAGCAGCCTCTACCTTCTTAATAGATGTTTTCACTCTGGATCTGATCGCTTTGTTTCTAGCAGCCTTAGTTTCGTTAACTAAGATTCTCTTCTTTGCAGATTTAATGTTAGCCAATCTGTACACCTCCAATAAAATGATATATGATTATTCTTTGTTTTGCATCAAAGCCTGGACACGGACAGTTCAATGTAAACATACCTTTGTATTCTAACGAATTTCAGCGCATATGTCAATACATAATTCCCGCTTTTTTGCAGAAAATACCTTAGAAATGGTAGAAAGGAGGAAGAAATGGAAAACACATTTGAAGTGCGTACAGACCTTGCGGTAGAAGAAAGAGAAAGTTTTCCGGGTGACGGCGGTGAAATCTCAGGAGTAGCCTTGCGGGAATGGCATCGGGCGGACAGTCATATAAAAATGACCGAGGTAAAAATTCTTGATGAAAAGGGCGAAAAGGCGATGGGAAAGCCCATAGGGACCTATATTACTCTGGAGGCGGACGAACTTTCCATTAAGGATGAGGACTATCACAGGGAGATTTCAGACGAACTGGCAAGTCAGATTGAGCGGCTTTTAGAAGGGAAAGATTACCGGAAACCGGATTTTCACGTGCTGGTAGCCGGTCTTGGCAATGCTTCCGTAACGCCGGATTCCTTGGGCCCCAGGGTCCTTAAAAATCTTCAGGTAACAAGGCATTTAAAAGTACAGTATGGAGATGATTTCTGGAAAGGCAGGAGCATGCCGGTCATTAGCGGGATCGTACCAGGGGTTATGGCGCAGACCGGAATGGAAACCGCAGAGATTTTGAAAGGAATCATAAAGGAAACAGATCCGGATTTGATCATTGCCATTGATGCGCTGGCAGCCAGAAGCGTAAAACGTCTGGGGACAACCATTCAGCTTACGGATACAGGGATCCATCCTGGCTCCGGAGTTGGAAATCACAGGCACAGCCTGACAAAGGAAAGTCTTGGAGTCCCGGTAATGGCGATCGGCGTCCCTACCGTAGTTGGGGCAGCAGCCATTGTCCATGATACCGTTTCCGCTATGATAGGCGCCCTGTCAAAGAGCATGGAAACAAAGGGAATGGGAGATTTTATCGGAAGCATAAGCTCGGATGAGCAATACGATCTCATTCGGGAATTGCTGGAGCCGGAATTCGGTCCCATGTATGTGACCCCGCCTGATATCGATGAAACGGTAAAGGAACTGAGTTTTACGATTTCCGAGGGCATCCACCTGGCCTTTCTGGGACAGGAAGATTCGTAGTAAATGACAGGCTTTCTGCATAGAATGTTGGAGGAAGCAAAACGCTTCCTCCGACACCCGGGAACAAGTTCCCTTTATATAATTTGAATCAGTATGCAGGAAGGTATCTATGAAACAGAGGAACAGCGGAATAAACCGGTTGATAAAAAAAATGATGATCGCAGTCAGCCTTATTCTGGCCGTTCTTCTGAGTATAAAGGAAGTTTCGGAGGCCGGAAGAAAAGCAGACTTCCGGAAAGCCGGAGAGTGGGTAAAAGATGGGGCCAGTCTGGGAATTTCCTATATCTGGCGCCACCAGTATCCGGCTGCATCCTGGGAAGAAAGCAGCGGTAACAGTGTGCAGGCCGCAAAGCATGAGGATACCATTGGCAGCATCCTCTGCGGTTTTCTTTTCAGCCAGTCCCCCCTTTACCGTTATGCAGGAAGCAGCGGAAAAACGGAAACCGATTATGGTGAAATGGATCCGGCATATAAAGGATATCTGGAAAGCGGGAAATTTTATGAGGAACACAGTTTCTTACTGTATGACGGCGGGGAAGAAAGCGGAGAGGACGGAAGTGTTAACGCCGGAGCGGCAAAGGCACAGCCGGAACAGCCGGCAGCCGGTGCGGGTACAGAAACAGAGGCTGGGACGGAACAAAATCAGGAGGCAGAAGCAGGAAAGGCCAATACCCAGGCATTGGGTAAAGAGCCCGCTTTGACCTGTGCGGTAAGCAGCCAATGGCCTATCGTGGGAACTACATACCGCAAGGAACAGCTGGCTGATTACGATTACTTAATGAAGCATTTTTACAGTGTCCATACTTCTACGACTGCCGGCCGGGATTTGATGAAGTCAGATAAGTTTCTTGCAGAAGATTTTACCCTGGAAGGCGGAAACGACAAACCCCAGATTCTGATTTACCATACTCACTCCCAGGAGGAGTTTGCTGACCACGGTCCCAGTAATCCAAATGCGACCGTGGTGGGGATCGGAAGCTACCTGACCGACTTATTGACTGCAAAGGGATATAATGTGATCCATGATACTTCGGTTTATGACCTTCAAAATGGAAAGCTTGACCGGAACAAGGCATATACCTATGCGCTTGACGGCATTTCCGGGATCCTGCAGGAAAATCCGTCCATTGAGGTAGTGCTGGATATTCACCGGGATGGGGTAAATGAAAGTCTGCATATGGTAAACCAGGTCAATGGAAAGCCCACAGCCCCCATTATGTTTTTTAACGGAGTCAGCCAGACTCCGGAGGGGCCCATAGAATATCTGCCCAATCCATACCGGGAGCAGAATCTTGCTTTCAGCTTTCAGATGCAGCTGGATGCAGCGGCTTATTTTCCCAACCTGACGCGGAAAATATACATAAAAGGACTTCGTTATAATCAGCACTTGCGCCCCCGGTCAGCCCTGATCGAAGTGGGGGCCCAGACCAATACATACCAGGAAGCATTAAACGCCATGGATCCTCTGGCAGAAGTTTTGGATATGGTGTTGCAAGGAAATTAAAAAGGTCACAGATTGACCCCCTTTATGATAACGGGTACTCAAAATTGCCTCCTCCCCTCGGTTTACAGGGGTCAAATAGATTGCAGAAAAGAAGATTGTGGAATTAGGAAATATATGGTAATATGTTTTATGGAGTAACCGAACTCAGGGCGGAACCTTCCTGCTTTTATGCCTTTAAGTCATAGTAAGAGGGGAGGTGGTGTCAGAATGTTTTCATTTAGCGATATAATCCTATTTGCAACATTCCTTCTGGCATTGCTGACTTACATAGATAAGTTAAAAAATAGCCTACCCTGCTGCGAACAGGATAGGCTGGCTCATGGCCACATGAGCAATTAGTCAACACTGGGAGCTTCCACCTTGTGTGGCGGTTGCTCTTTTGTAATTCTAATATATCACATCGTTAAAAAAAGTTCAATGAAAATAATATAAGAAATATAGTATTAAAAGTTAGAAATAATGTACGTAATAGTGAATACATCCGGGTAAATGGGCTAAAAATTGTTAATTATCGTGATACTAATATGATACTGTTATTTTTGGCAAAGATAGTAAAACAAGCAATCGTCCTTGTTTTTCCAACGGAATTACAAGGAAATACAATGCTTTCACGGTGGACAATTTCCTATTTTAATGGTATATTTTTAAAGATATCATAGTATTCTGGCGGTTTGTGCCCGGCGGATGCCAGACGGCCAGAAAACATCAGAAACATCAGAAACATCAGAAAAGAGGAATTTACTATATGGCAGCTGCCCAGCAGAATCGGATACGCAATTTTTGTATTATCGCTCATATTGATCACGGAAAGTCAACCCTTGCAGACAGGATTATAGAGAAGACAGGACTGTTGACCAGCAGGGAAATGCAGGCCCAGGTGCTTGATAATATGGATTTGGAACGAGAACGCGGAATTACCATCAAAGCCCAGGCAGTCCGCACGGTTTACAAAGCCGGCGACGGACAGGAATACATCTTTAACATGATTGATACTCCAGGTCATGTGGATTTTAACTATGAAGTTTCCCGAAGTCTTGCAGCCTGTGACGGCGCAATTCTGGTGGTGGATGCTTCCCAGGGGATCGAAGCCCAGACACTGGCCAACGTTTATATGGCTCTGGACCATGATCTGGATGTATTTCCGGTATTGAATAAAATTGATCTGCCAAGTGCCGAACCGGAACGTGTGGTGGAAGAGATCGAGGATGTCATCGGAATCGAAGCTCATGATGCGCCCAGAATTTCTGCTAAAACAGGAGAAAATGTGGAGGCAGTCCTGGAAGCCATAGTAGAGAAGATCCCGGCCCCTGAGGGAGATCCTGATGCACCGCTTCAGGCCCTGATTTTTGATTCCCTTTATGATTCTTATAAAGGAGTCATTGTATTCTTCCGGGTAAAAGAGGGCACGGTAAAGAAGGGCGATAAGGTGCGGATGATGGCAACCGGAGCGGTGGAAGAAGTGGTGGAGGTCGGTTATTTTGGCGCAGGCCAGTTCCTTCCATGCGAAGAATTAAGCGCAGGTATGGTAGGTTACTTAACCGCCAGCATCAAGAATGTGAAGGATACGGCGG
>NZ_LT732526.1:2311638-2490163 GCF_900155545.1 Clostridium sp. Marseille-P2415 | reverse complement strand
TTACTTAACCGCCAGCATCAAGAATGTGAAGGATACGGCGGTCGGTGATACCATTACCCATGCGGACCGGCCATGCAAAGCACCGCTTCCGGGATATAAGAAGGTGACTTCCATGGTTTACTGCGGGTTATATCCTGCCGATGGAGCGCGCTACAATGACCTGCGTGACGCTTTGGAAAAGCTTCAGCTTAACGACGCTTCCCTGTTTTTTGAGCCCGAGACATCCCTGGCCCTTGGATTTGGCTTCCGCTGCGGATTCTTAGGCCTCCTGCATCTGGAGGTCATTCAGGAACGTTTGGAACGGGAATATAATCTGGATCTGGTGACCACAGCCCCAGGCGTTGTCTACCGCATTTATAAAAAGAACGGCGAGATGCTGGAACTGACCAATCCCTCCAATCTGCCTGATCCTACGGAAATCGAATACATGGAAGAGCCGATCGTCAGTGCGGAAATCATGGTGACCACGGAATTTGTGGGGGCCATTATGACCCTGTGTCAGGAACGCCGCGGAGTTTACCTGGGCATGGAATACATGGAGGCCACGAGGGCACTGTTAAAATATGAGCTTCCTTTAAACGAGATCATTTACGATTTCTTTGATGCCTTAAAATCCCGTTCCAGAGGATACGCGTCCTTTGATTATGAACTTAAGGGCTACGAACGGTCTGAACTGGTAAAATTGGACATCCTTGTGAATAAGGAAGATGTGGATGCCTTGTCCTTTATCGTCCATGCAGAATCCGCTTATGACAGAGGCAGGAGAATGTGCGAGAAGCTGAAGGATGAGATTCCGAGACAGCTCTTTGAAATCCCCATCCAGGCAGCCATCGGAGGCAAGATCATTGCCCGTGAGACGGTTAAGGCCATGAGAAAAGACGTTCTTGCCAAATGCTACGGCGGTGATATTTCACGAAAGAAAAAACTTCTTGAAAAGCAGAAGGAAGGTAAAAAACGTATGCGCCAGGTTGGTAACGTAGAGATACCACAGAAGGCATTTATGAGCGTACTCAAATTAGATGATGAATAAAAAGAATTTGGAAATTTACGTACATGTCCCGTTCTGTGTGCGTAAATGTGCTTACTGCGATTTCCTTTCTTTCCCGGGGAACCAGCGGATGCAGCGGGAATATACAGAAAAATTAGTGGAAGAAATGAAGTACCAGAGTGCCCGAGCCAAAGAATACCAGGTAGTCAGCGTATTCATAGGAGGAGGCACTCCTTCTATATTAAATATAGAAGATATGGCTGCAATTCTTCATGCTCTTAAAGATGGGTTTGAGATTCTTCCGGATGCGGAGATCACAATGGAGGCAAATCCCGGTACGGTCACGCCTGAGGCACTTTCCTGTTACCGGGAAGCCGGGGTAAACCGGATCAGCATGGGCCTTCAGTCCGCCGATGACAAGGAACTGCACTATTTGGGCAGGATCCATACTTATGACGAATTCCTGAAAAGCTATCAGAGAGTCCGCATGGCTGGATTTGATAACGTAAATGTGGATTTAATCTCAGCGATTCCCGGACAGACGTTGGAATCATGGAAGAATACCTTAAAAAAAGTGACCATGTTGAAACCGGAACACATATCTGCCTATAGTCTGATCGTGGAAGAGGGGACGCCTTATTATGACCGGTATGGGGAGCATGTTGAAATGGAAAACCATTCCTTGACGCCGGAAGAACGGCATCGTCTGATGTCCCTGCCGGATTTACCGGATGAGGATACAGAGCGTGAAATGTATTACCTGACCCAGGAATTTCTAAAAGAGCAGGGGTATGAAAGGTATGAAATATCCAATTATTCCAAAAAGGGTTACGAGTGCAGGCACAACATCGGCTATTGGACAGGAATGGAATATCTGGGCTTAGGTCTGGGCGCTTCCTCCTATATGAATGGATGCCGTTTCCACAACACTTCCATTTACAATGAGTATTGCAGCGCCCGTCTGGACCGGGAGGAAGCATTTGAAGGAGTGCTGAGGCAGGAGTTTGAGCGGCTGACCATAGAAGAAAGGATGGAAGAGTATATGTTTCTGGGGCTGCGTCTGACGAAAGGTGTCTCGGCCCACGGGTTTGTCAGCAGCTTTGGCCAGAACATACGGAATGTCTATGGCCCGGTGCTTGATCAAATGGAAAAAGACGGTCTTATGGAATTCAAGGATGGATTCTACCGTCTGACTTCCAGAGGCATTGACATCAGTAATTATGTCATGAGCCGGTTTTTGGCGTAGCCGGGACCGTTTATCAGTAAAAGGGCTGTCGCAAAATGATTTTTTCATACAATATATGGGTATTAACCAAGCAACCAGAAACCATATCTTGTTGAAATTTTCATTTTGCGACAGCCCCTTCACTATCATCTTATTGAACTAAATATACCTCAATATTCTGGGAGCCATAGGCACGGGTTTCCGCATGGGTGTTGAAGAAGATATCAATGTGGTTACCTTTTACCCCGCCTCCGCAGTCTTCCGCCGTATAGATCGTTCCTCCTATCATAATGCGGCTTCCGTAGGGAATGACTCTCGGGTCAACGGAAATGGTACGGTTTGCGGTTGCAATGGTTCCGGTGCTGGTACGTCCTCCCCAGCCCCCGGAGCATTTCCGGCAGGGGCAGTAAGCCGTGGTCCTGAAAACTCCCAGGGAACGGAGATTGGAACCGGCAAGGGCACCCACTCCGTGAACCTTGGTGCCTGACAGCTTCTGGCCGCCTGCATAGGCCTCGACCAGATAAGCACCATCTCCATAGGTATCCCATGATACAGGTATCTCAAATCCGTAGTTACCGGTTCCTGTCCCCTGGGAAGCAAGATCCTCCCGGCGGCCGGAGGCTGTGGTGGTAAGTTCCGCCACAACCTGTCCATTTGCCTGGTTGGTGATGACGACCTTTACATCAACGGAAGAGCTGGGATCGGAGCTGTTAAAGGCCCAGCCTCTCACGCTGCTTTCATCTGCATAGTCAATGACACCTGCAGTTTGAAGCGCAAAGGCATTAAATGTACTGATTAATAAAAATATCATCATTAGTAAGGTTCCAAAGAACCAGTGAATTTGATTTTCTTTTTGCATATTACAAATCCTTCCTTTCTTTTTTACAAACTGTAATATAAATTAATATAATATAAATATATGTAACAGTTTTGTAATAAATGAGGTACAAGTATTCATTTTACACTTTTTTCCAGATTTGTCAAGGAAATGAATAAAAAATCCTGTTTGGGGCACAAAAAAAGCGTTGCAGAAAAGCAAAGCGATTCGCTGTTCTGCAACGCCGTATGGGCGTTTCTTATGATTCAACAACTGCAAATAATTCTTTTGTCTGTCTTCCAAAAGCCAGAGCCTCTGCACGGCTGGAAAAGAAAATATCTATTTTTTTCCCTTTTACACTGCCTCCGATATCTTCAACGGTATAAACAATGCCATCAATCATGACCTTTGTTCCAAGAGGCAGGATCGTAATATCTGCGGATATGGTATGTTGAGGCCGGGGAATCGTGCCGGAATAGGTCCGGGATTGTCTGCCGGAACTTTCACTGTTGGGGCAATAGGCAGTAGCATTGAAGAATCCCAGGGATTCTCCTTTTTCATAAACCGGTCCGGCCGGTTCTGTTTTTTCCGGTTCTGCTGTTTTCCTGATACCGGGCCCGATTTCTTCCGAAGGCATCTCTGCATTGCTTGATGTTGCCACATTCCCGCTACTGTTCTTTATGATTCGGTCATCCGTTCCTACACTCCCGGACTGTGCTTCAGCCGCGGTTTGTTTATTTTCCGTGGTCTCGGCTGCCATCGCAGTCGAAGATAACAGCAGGATACAAAGGAGTGTCAGGAATCCAGTGATTCGTTTATGTCCTGAAAAACGTTTCATGATTTACCTCGCAATCGTGTTGTTATGGTGTATCAATTACCATTATATTACAGAAATGTTAAATGTCAAGTACAAATTGTCAACAGCTTTGTAATATTTGAGGGTCAATTGAGAAAAAATGTACAAGGAAGCCACAAAAACTTCACTGAAAATTTTTTAGGAATGTATTGACAAAAGTAGAAAAAAAGAATATATTATGAAATGAAGATGTTAGCACTCCTAAACGTTGAGTGCTAACAAAAAAAGAACTCAGAAAGGAAGTGTGGCAGTTTGAACGATAAGGATCAGTTGGATGAGCGGAAAGTTACCATATTGAAAGCCATCATCAAAACTTATCTGGAGACCGGAGAGCCGGTAGGATCCCGTACCATTTCAAAATATACGGATCTAAACTTAAGTTCTGCCACGATCCGGAATGAGATGTCTGATCTGGAGGAGCTTGGATACATTATACAGCCCCATACATCTGCAGGGAGAATTCCTTCTGACAGAGGATACCGCTTCTATGTGGACCAGATCATGCAGGAAAAGGAAGAAGAGGTCACTGAGATCAAGGATATGATGCTGAAACGGGTGGACAGGGTAGAGCTTCTGTTAAAGCAGATGGCTAAGCTTCTGGCCCAGAATACCAATTATGCGGCAATGATCAGCGCTCCCCAGTACCATCACAATAAACTGAAGTTTATCCAACTGTCAAAGGTTGATGAAGGAAAGCTTCTTGTGGTAATCGTGGTGGAAGGCAATATCATTAAGAATACCATGATCCCTATTCATACAGAACTAAATGACGAGGGACTTCTGAATCTTAACATTCTTCTTAACAATGCCCTCAATGGGCTGACCATAGAGGAGATTAATCTTGACGTTATCAGCAGGCTGAAGGTTCAGGCAGGTTCTCACAGCGATGTGGTAGACCGGGTGCTTACCGAGGTGGCATCAGCCATACGGGCCGATGATGAAGACCTTCAGATCTATACCAGCGGAGCCACCAACATTTTCAAGTATCCGGAATTAAGCGATGGAGAAAAGGCCAGTAAGCTGATCGGTACGCTGGAACAGAAGGAACTCCTGCAGGGACTGGTCGATGATGTGAATCACTCAGAAGGCGGCTCCGGAATCCAGGTATACATCGGTGATGAGGCACCGGTCCAGAATATGAAGGACTGCAGCATTGTAACGGCCAATTATGAACTTGGCGAAGGCTTAAGGGGCACCATCGGGATCATAGGGCCAAAGCGGATGGATTATGAAAAGGTACTCAGCACATTGCGCAATCTCATGACGCAGCTGGATACCATTTTGAAAAAAGATGAAAGGTGAAGGGAAGAACATTGAGCATGGAAGACATAAAAACAGATGAGAAACTGGCAGATGAGGCTGTGAATCCGGAGGATGCCGTTTCCGCTGAAAAAGAAATAGAGAGTACAGAAACCTGTGCAGAAGAAGGAACCCAGGAAGATGTTCCGAACGAAGAAGAGACCGGACCGGCAGAAGAAGATTCCAAAGCAGAATCCGGGAAAAAAGGTTTTTTCGGCAAGAGAGCAGAAAAGAAAGACCCAAGAGATGAGAAGATCGAAGAGCTGACGGACCGCCTGCAGAGAACCATGGCTGAATTTGACAACTACCGCAAGAGAACCGAGAAGGAAAAATCGGCCATGTTTGAAATCGGAGCCAGGGATATCATTGAACGGATCCTGCCGGTTGTCGATAATTTTGAAAGAGGCCTTGCAGCCGTTCCGGAGGAGGAAAAAGGTACTCCGTTTGCAGATGGAATGGATAAAATATACAAACAGCTTATGAAAACATTAGAGGAGGCCGGCATAAAACCCATTGAAGCGGTGGGAAAGCCATTTGATCCCAATTTCCATAATGCGGTAATGCATATTGAAGATGAGTCTCTGGGCGAAAATACAGTTTCTCAGGAACTCCAGAAGGGTTATACCTACCGCGACACTGTGGTCAGACATTCCATGGTGCAGGTAGCTAATTAAATATATAACATCCAGGAACAGGGTAATATCTTTATGCCCAAAAAGCGAGGGCAGAAAATAGGAAATATTTACATTTTGTTTATGAAATAGGAGGAAAAAACTATGGGCAAGATCATTGGAATTGACTTAGGTACAACAAACAGCTGTGTAGCCGTTATGGAAGGCGGTAAACCGGTTGTAATCCCTAACAGCGAAGGTGTAAGAACCACACCATCCGTTGTTGCATTTACAAAGAACGGAGAGAGACTTGTAGGCGAGCCTGCAAAGCGTCAGGCAGTTACAAATGCGGACCGCACCATCTCTTCCATAAAGAGACATATGGGTACTGATTATAAGGTAACCATTGACGGAAAGAATTACAGTCCTCAGGAAATCTCCGCTATGATCCTTCAGAAATTAAAAGCAGATGCAGAGGCTTATTTGGGAGAAAAGGTTACCGAAGCGGTTATTACAGTACCGGCATATTTTAACGATGCGCAGCGTCAGGCAACCAAGGATGCCGGTAAGATCGCCGGTCTTGATGTAAAACGAATCATCAATGAGCCGACAGCAGCCGCTCTGGCTTATGGACTTGACAATGAAAAAGAGCAGAAGATCATGGTATATGACTTAGGCGGCGGTACCTTTGATGTTTCCAACATTGAGATTGGTGACGGTGTAATCGAAGTACTTTCTACCAACGGTGATACTCATTTGGGCGGTGATGATTTTGATAACCGCATTACCCAGTGGATGGTAGATGAATTTAAGAAGGCAGAAGGCGTTGATTTGTCCGGTGACAAGATGGCAATGCAGAGATTAAAAGAAGCTGCAGAGAAAGCGAAGAAAGAACTTTCTTCCTCTACAACCACGAACATCAACCTGCCATTTATTACTGCTACTGCAGAAGGTCCAAAACATCTTGATATGAACTTAACCAGAGCAAAATTTGATGAACTGACCGCAGATTTGATTGAGCGTTCAACCGCTCCGGTACAGAACGCATTAAAAGATGCAGGTATCACAGCAGCTGAATTAGGAAAAGTACTCTTAGTTGGCGGTTCTACCCGTATGTTAGCCGCACAGGAAAAAGTAAAACAGTTAACAGGCAAAGAGCCTTCCAAATCCTTAAATCCTGATGAATGTGTTGCCATCGGCGCCAGCATTCAGGGCGGTAAGCTTGCAGGTGATGCAGGTGCAGGCGATATCCTTCTGTTAGATGTAACTCCGCTTTCCTTATCCATCGAGACAATGGGCGGCGTAGCTACCAGACTGATCGAGAGAAATACCACAATTCCTACAAAGAAGAGCCAGGTATTCTCCACTGCAGCAGACAACCAGACTGCCGTTGATATCCATGTAGTACAGGGTGAAAGACAGTTTGCAAGAGACAATAAGACTTTAGGCCAGTTCCGTCTTGATGGAATTCCGCCGGCAAGAAGAGGTGTTCCTCAGATCGAAGTTACATTTGATATCGATGCCAACGGTATTGTTAATGTTTCCGCAAAAGATTTAGGAACAGGCAAAGAACAGCACATCACCATTACTTCCGGATCCAATATGTCTGATACCGATATCGATAAGGCAGTGAAGGAAGCCGCTGAATACGAAGCACAGGACAAGAAACGTAAAGAAGGCATTGATGCAAGAAACGATGCTGACTCCATGGTATTCCAGACAGAAAAGGCTCTTCAGGAAGTTGGAGATAAGATTGATCAAAATGATAAAGCAGCCGTTGAAGCAGATTTAAATGCTTTAAAAGAAGCGATCAACAGGGCGCCTATCGATGATATGACAGATGCTCAGATCGAAGATATTAAGGCTGGCAAGGAAAAACTCATGACCGGCGCACAGGCACTGTTTGCTAAGGTTTATGAGCAGGCTCAGGCTCAGGGCGGAGCAGCAGGCGCAGGCCCTGACATGGGAGCAGCAGATGCTTCTTATCAGGACAGCGATGTAGTTGACGGCGATTACAAAGAGGTGTAAACTAGTCTGGTCGATTGACAGGGCTTTGGAAAAAGTGTTGTAGTGATACAGCACTTTTTCCGCAGGCATGAGTTTTTAGCGAAGGCGAGTGAAAGTGAGCCTGAGGTCAGGAACACAGCCGTTCGGCAAGCCATAGCTTGCCGAACTTCCCTAAGTATATGAAAGGTAGACCTAAGATGGCAGAAAGCAAAAAAGATTATTATGAGATCCTGGGCATTCCGAAAGATGCGGATGATGCAGCGATTAAGAAGGCCTACAGGGCATTAGCAAAGAAATACCATCCTGACACAAACCCCGGAGATGCTGCGGCTGCTGAGAAGTTCAAACAGGCTTCGGAAGCTTACAGCGTCCTTAGCGACCCGGATAAGAGACGCCAGTATGACCAGTTCGGTTCCGCAGCCTTTGATGGAAGCGGAGGGGCCGGCGGATTCGGCGGTTTCGATTTCAGCGGAGCGGACATGGGAGATATATTCGGAGATATATTCGGAGATATCTTTGGCGGAGGACGAAGAAGCAGCGCCCATTACAACGGGCCATCAAGGGGTGCCAATGTCAGAACCAGCATCCGGATCACCTTTGAAGAGGCGATTTTCGGCTGCGAGAGGGATATTGAAATAAATTATAAAGAAGAGTGCGCTTCCTGTCACGGAAGCGGTGCGAAATCAGGAACCTCTCCTGTTACCTGTCCAAAATGCAACGGAAAAGGAAAGATCATGTATACCCAGCAGTCGTTCTTCGGTCAGGTTCAGAATGTCCAGACCTGTCCGGACTGCGGCGGTACCGGAACCATTATAAAGGATAAATGTCCGGATTGTTATGGAACCGGATATATTACGAGGAGAAAGAAATTCAAAGTCACCATTCCGGCCGGAATTGACAACGGGCAGTCCGTACGCCTTGTCGGTGCAGGGGAACCGGGAACCAATGGCGGTGAGAGAGGAGACCTTTTAGTAGAGGCCGTGGTATCCAACCATCCGATTTTTAAACGTCAGGATACCAGCATCTTTTCTACAGTTCCGATCTCGTTTGCAAAGGCAGCATTGGGAGGCCCTATCCGCATTAAGACCGTAGACGGAGAGGTGGAATACGAAGTAAAGTCCGGAACCCAGACCGACACCAAGGTGCGCTTAAAGGGAAAGGGCGTTCCTTCTTTACGCAACCGGGCCATTCGCGGCGATCATTTTGTTACTCTGGTTGTCCAGGTGCCTGAACGTTTGACGGAAGCTCAAAAAGAGGCACTCCGCAAGTTTGACGATATCATGAGCGGAGCGGTGGAAAGCGATAAACATAAAAAGAAGGGAATCTTTAAATAGAAACGCTGGAAGGTACATGTTTGGAAGGAAGGGAAGGTATGGGAAGGTTTTCAAAGAAAATGGCTTTAGCAGCAGCTGTTATATGGATAGCAGCGCTGTTTCCGGCGGCCGTCATGGCCGATGACGGTCAGACAGTCAGGGATTTTCCGGGCTGGAACGGCTCCGGCACAAAAATCAGAGGGCCCATTGAGGGAAGTGTATCCTTTGACTGTTGGGACGACGACGATGACGACGATGATGATGATGACGGACCGGGAAGCTATAGCTATCAGAGGGGCTGGCGCTACAGCCCTGCCGGCTGGTGGTTTCAGTACAGTGACGGAAGCTGGCCTTCCAACAGCTGGAAGTATATCGATGGCAGATGGTACCGGTTTAACCAGGGAGGACACATGCTCACCGGCTGGTATACAGATGAGAACGGCTTCCGGTATTATTTAAATCCGGTGGATGACGGAACCATGGGTGCCATGAGGACCGGCTGGCAGATCATTGACGGAAAGGTTTATTATTTTAATACCTTGTCCGATGGCTATTTAGGGAAGCTGCTTACCAATACGGTTACTCCTGACGGATACAAGGTGGGAGCTGACGGTGCCTGGATTCAGTAAATTTTATCGAATGATTTTTAGAAGGTATGGCGGAAATTTTCTGCTGTACCTTTTCTTTTACTTGGTTATTATGTATAATAATTATAGAATAGAAATCTTGAGATGAGTGTTTGAGCGGAGGTATTTCATGAAACGGCATATGCAGTCAATTAACAGTGCTTTAAAGATACTTTGCAGTGAGGCATATAAACCATATATAGAAGCGGTTTATCTTTACGGAAGCTGTGCGAGAGGAGACCAAAAGTTTGACAGTGATGTTGATCTTTTATTGCAGTGCAATGATAAATTCACTCCGGCTATTGGACGCAGAATGAGGATTGATGCAATGCCGGATAATTGGAATCTGCCGGAAGTGGAATTGAAGTTCGTTTATGGAGACAGTTGGAAGACAGGGAGGGACCAGTTCTCACGTAATTTAGAAAAGGAAGGAGTTCTGCTAAAGCCTTGATTATATAAAACAGGAGACGCGCCAGATGACTGAAATGCTTCGGCCACAGACACGTCTCCTGTTTTTTCATTACAAATTCTAATTGCCTTTAGATTGTAATATGTGAAAATAGTTCCTGTTCCAATTCCGGTAACTCGGGCGGGTGTGATGGGGTGTAATGCATCAAGGAATTTCGTTTACTTGATATTTTTTTTGCCCTTGTTCCCGGAACGAAACAAAAGTCATTTTCATCCGTTCAATTAGTTAATGCATCAGCTGTCTTTTTTATTGCATTCTTTTTCAAAAAAAAATTATTTTTTTAAAAAAAGATGAAATAACCTCAAAAGTTCGTTGGTTTTATACGCTTGCAACCAATTTCATTGTATGTTATGATATCATGTGGTTTAGTAATAGGGAAGTTCGATCCGCCTGACGGCGGTCATACCAAAGAAAGGAAACGACACATGTACCAATATCTGATCGTGTGCCCTCTGGTTTTTCTGGCGGGCTTTGTAGATTCCATTGCCGGAGGGGGAGGTTTAATATCCCTGCCTGCGTATCTGGCAGCGGGCATACCGCCCCATTTGGCAATCGGGACCAATAAAATGGGTTCCACCATGGGAACCGTGATCTCTACGGCCCGGTTTGCTAAGAACGGATATATTAAAGTGAAGCTGTCCCTGCTTGCAGCGCTTTTTGCCATGATCGGTTCCACATTTGGGGCACATTTATCAATGCTTGCCAGTGAAAGGATATTAAAAGGAATGATGCTGTTGGCACTTCCGGTTGTAGCCTTTTATGTTCTTAAGAATAAGAATTTGGGAGACAGGCAGGAGGGCAGTGGCATTCCGGAAAGAACGATGTTTTTGATCACCATGGGAGCGGCGCTGGTCATAGGGTGTTATGACGGATTTTACGGGCCCGGGACTGGGACCTTTTTGCTGCTGATTCTGACCGGAATGGCAAAAATGGATGTGAGGTCTGCTTCCGGCACTACCAAGGTGATTAATCTGTCATCGAATATTGCGGCACTGGTTACATTTTTAATAAACGGAAAAGTCCTGATTCCTTTGGGACTGGCCTCCGGGCTGTTTTGCATCGCAGGTCATTACATAGGAGCTGGCCTTGTAGTAAAGAATGGGTTAAAGGTTGTGCGCCCGGTGGTACTGGTGGTGCTTGTCTGCCTGTTTGTGAAGATTATAAAAGGATAGAGGATTGCTATGAAATGGAAGAAATATACGCTGACGACCACGACGGAAGCGGTGGATTTAATCAGCAGCATGTTTGATGAAATAGGGATACAGGGGATTGAAATCGAGGACAATATTCCCCTGACCGAGGCGGAAACCAAAGGTATGTTTATCGACATACTGCCGGAGCTTCCGCCGGATGAGGGCGTTGCGAAAGTCAGCTTTTATCTGGACCCGGATTCCGATACTGAAGGGATGTTAAAGCGTGTGGAAGAAGGGCTTTCAGAGCTTTCCATGTTTACGGACTTAGGGGCATGTACCATAGAGTCCGGCGAGACAGAGGATAAGGACTGGATCAACAACTGGAAACAGTATTTTAAACCATTTACCGTAGATGACATTCTGATTAAGCCTACCTGGGAGGAAGTACCAGAAGAGCACCAGGACAAGCTGCTCATTGAAATTGATCCGGGAACTGCATTTGGAACCGGGCAGCATGAGACGACCCAGCTTTGTATCCGCCAGCTGCGGAAATATGTGACACCGGAAACGGTTCTGCTTGATGTGGGAACCGGAAGCGGCATTCTTGGAATTACCGCTTTAAAGCTGGGAGCGAAGGAAGTGTTCGGAACGGATCTTGATGAGAATGCCATTGCCGCGGTAAAGGAAAACATGTCAGCCAATGACATCGCCGGGGATAAATTTAAGGTTTTACAGGGCAATATCATTGATGACAAAGCGGTTCAGGAAGAAGCGGGATTTTGTAAGTACGATGTGGTTGTGGCCAATATCCTGGCTGACATCATTATCATGCTTCAGAAGGAAATTCCTGTTCATATGAAAAAAGGTGCTGTGTTCATTACTTCCGGTATCATCAATATGAAAGAAGAAGCGGTGAAGAAAGCATTTGCAGAAAATGAAGCCTTTGAGCTGGTGGAAATTACCTATCAGGGTGAGTGGGTCTCTGTAACAGTCAGAAAAAGATAGGAAGAGGCAGCGGATGTATCACTTTTTTGTTAATCAGGATCAGGTCGGACCGGAAACCATCCGGATCACCGGACCGGATGTGAACCACATCAAAAATGTCCTGCGCATGGGCGCCGGAGAACAGGTTTTGATAAGCAACGGTGTGGATAAGGATTATTTATGTGAAATTGTTTCAGTGACTTCCTCAGAAGTGGAGGCAAAGATCCTGTCCGCGGATGAAGGCGGGGGCGAGCTTCCTGCAAAGCTTTATCTGTTCCAGGGACTTCCCAAAAGTGATAAGATGGAGCTCATCATCCAGAAAGCCGTGGAGCTTGGCGTATATCAGATCATTCCGGTAGAGACGAAGCGGGCTGTAGTGAAGCTGGATAAAAAGAAAGAAGAGTCAAAGCTGCGCCGCTGGCTGGCGGTTTCGGAAAGCGCTGCCAAGCAGTCCAAACGTCTTATCATACCGGAGGTTTCGAATGTCATGACCCTTCGGGAGGCACTGGCCTTTGCCGGGGAGTTTGATTTAAGGATCATTCCATTTGAGCATGCCAAAGGTATGGCGGAAACCAGAGAGATTCTGTCCGGAATAAGGCCGGGGATGAGAGTGGGAATTTTTATCGGGCCGGAAGGCGGCTTTGAGGATTCCGAAGTGGAGCTTGCGGAACACTATGGCGCAAAACAGATCACATTGGGAAAACGGATTCTAAGGACGGAGACGGCAGGCCTTGCCATATTATCCGTGCTGGCTTTCCAACTGGAGAGCTTATATGGTTGAAGGGGGTATCCCTTTATGCCCGAAAAGGATGGGCAATAATAAGGAAAGGAGAGTGTCGGATATGGAAGTTTATTTTGATAATTCGGCTACCACCAGAGTGCTGGAGCCGGTAAAAGATATTGTTGTAAAAACCATGACAGAGGATTACGGCAATCCATCCGCCAGGCATAAAAAAGGGATGGATGCGGAACAGTATATCAAAGAAGCGGCGGAAATCATTGCCGGAACCTTAAAAGTCAGCCCAAAGGAGATTGTATTCACATCCGGCGGTTCCGAATCCAACAATATGGCTTTGATCGAAACGGCCATCGCAAATAAAAGGGCGGGGAGCCACATCATCAGTACAGGCATTGAACATGCTTCCGTATACAATCCGCTGGCATTTTTGGAGGAGCAGGGTTTTTCCGTGACTTACCTTTCCGTAAATGCCCATGGACATATTAGCCTGGAGGAGCTGGAGGCGGCCATCCGCCCGGAGACCATTCTGGTTTCCATCATGTATGTAAACAATGAAATCGGTGCAGTTCAGCCCATCGAAGCCATTTCCAGGGTAATAAAAAAGAAAAATCCGGCAATCCTGTTTCATGTGGATGCCATTCAGGCTTATGGAAAATTCGTAATCCGGCCAAAGCGGCAGGGAATTGATCTTTTGTCTGTCAGCGCCCATAAGATTCATGGGCCCAAAGGGGCGGGCTTTTTATACATTGACCAGCGGGTAAAGATAAAGCCTCTGATTTATGGAGGAGGCCAGCAGAGAGGCATGCGTTCCGGTACGGAAAATGTTCCGGGAATCGCAGGTCTGGGCGTGGCGGCTAAAATCATGTATACGGATCACGCAGGGAAGGTGAAGTCCCTGTTAGAAATCAAGGATTATATGATTGACCGTCTTTCGGAAATTTCAGGGGTCACGGTGAACAGCCTTCCCGGTGATTTGTCCGCGCCTCAGATCGTCAGCGCCAGCTTTTCCGGGGTCCGCAGTGAGGTGCTTTTACATGCCCTTGAGGAAAAAGGCGTCTATGTCTCCTCCGGGTCGGCCTGTTCCTCCAACCATCCGGCTGTCAGCGGGACATTAAAGGGGATCGGGGTAAAGCCTGAGCTTCTGGATTCCACGCTGCGGTTCAGTTTCGGTGTTTATAATACCAAAGAAGAAGTGGATTACTGCATCCATGTGCTGAATGAGCTTCTGCCGGTTTTACGGCGCTATCAGAGAGGTTAGTGATCCCAGTTTTTTAGAGAGAAAGGACAACAGATGCAATATAAATCATTTTTAATCAAGTATGCGGAAATCGGCGTAAAGGGAAAAAACCGTTACTTATTTGAGGACGCTCTGGTGACTCAGATCCGCCATTCCTTAAAGAGGGTGGATGGTGATTTTACGGTCTCAAAGGAATCGGGGAGGATCTATGCGTCTGCTGAGTCGGAATATGATTTTGACGAGGTAATAGGAGCTTTGCAATGCATATTCGGCATTGCCGCCATCTGCCCCATGGTTCAGGTGGAGGACAATGGATATGAGGATTTAAAGAAACAGGTATTATCCTATGTGGAGGAATTTTACGAGGATAAGAATTTTACCTTTAAAGTCAATACGCGCAGGGGAAATAAAAAGTATCCGGTAAATTCCGAGCAGATCAACCGGGATTTGGGAGAAGTGATCCTGCACACCTTCCCGGAGACAAAGGTGGATGTCCATAATCCAAAAGTGATGCTTCATGTGGAAGTACGGAATAAAATCAATATTTATTCCCGTGTCATCCCGGGACCCGGCGGTATGCCCGTGGGAACCAACGGAAAAGCCATGCTCCTTTTATCCGGAGGGATCGACAGTCCGGTAGCAGGATATATGGTTGCAAAGCGGGGGGTAAAAATCGACGCTGTTTATTTCCATGCGCCGCCCTATACCAGCGAGCGGGCCAAGCAGAAGGTTGTGGATCTGGCAAAGCTGGTTTCTAAATATTCCGGGCCGGTTCATCTCCATATTGTTAATTTTACGGATATCCAGTTATACATCTACGATAAATGTCCTCACGAAGAGCTTACCATCATTATGAGACGGTACATGATGAGGATCGCGGAGCGTCTGGCACAAGAATGCGGAGCCATGGCCCTTGTTACAGGAGAAAGCATCGGACAGGTGGCTTCCCAGACCATGCAGTCCCTGGCCGCTACCGATGCAGCCTGCACCATACCGGTATTTCGTCCGGTCATCGGCTTTGACAAACAGGAAATCGTGGATGTATCGGAGAAGATCGGTACCTATGAGACCTCTGTTCTTCCGTTCGAGGATTGCTGTACCATTTTTGTGGCAAAGCATCCGGTGACGAAACCGAATTTAAAGATGATTGAGCGGTCGGAGGAAAACTTAAAGGAAAAAATCGATGAGCTGGTTGAGACTGCCATAAGCACTGTCCAAAAGATATGGTGTTAAAGGGAAGAATATAAAAACGGGGTCCGGCTCCTTTTGGAAAAGGCCGGGCCCCATTTTAAACGTATATTTCTTACTGCAGTTAATCGACAATATATGGAGATAAAACGCTTAAGATCTCATCGATATTGCTCTCGGAATGAATGTTTAAATCAATCGGCTTGGATAAATCCAGGCTGAAGATACCCATGATGGATTTTGCATCGATTACGTATCTGCCGGATACCAGATCAAAGTCAGTGTCAAATTTTGTTAAATCGTTTACGAAAGATTTTACTTTGTCGATGGAATTTAAAGATATACGAACTGTTTTCATATGAAAAACCTCCTTGAATTAGCACTTTTTATCAGGGAACCGCCCTTTATTCAATATAATACTACTGATATATTGTATAAAAGTCAATGGTAATTTTACATGAAAATACTGAAAATAAAACGATTATTTAGATAGGAGAAAATGAAATGAGAAAGGCAGCCCTGCATAACCTTGGATGCAAGGTGAATTCATATGAAACAGAGGCTATGCAGCAGCTTCTGGAGAACGCAGGATATGAAATCGTTCCCTTTGCAGAAGGAGCCGATGTTTATATCATCAATACGTGCTCTGTGACCAATATTGCAGACCGCAAGTCCAGACAGATGCTTCACCGCGCTAAAAAAATGAATCCGGGGGCCGTGGTTGTGGCAGCCGGATGCTATGTACAGGCAGCCGGAGAAGAACTGAAAAAGGATGAGGCAGTGGATCTGGTCGTAGGCAATAATAAAAAGACAGAGCTGGTGACCATACTGGAGGATTATTTTGTAAACCGTGAGGAACTGTCAGAGGAGATACCCTACGGGCATACCTTTATGCCAAAAAAGACGGGCAGTAATATGGAAACGGTTATCGACATCGGCGGAACCAGGGAATATGAGAATCTGTCCATTGAACGGATCGCAGGCCATACCAGGGCTTTTATTAAGGTTCAGGATGGCTGCAACCAGTTCTGCAGCTATTGCATCATCCCTTATACCAGAGGACGGGTGAGAAGCCGGAAACCGGATGAGGTGATAGAAGAGGTCAAACGGCTTACCGCTTCCGGCTATCAGGAGGTCGTACTTACCGGAATTCATTTGAGCTCCTATGGAATGGATTTTCCGGAAGAGCAAAGGCTCACTCTCCTGGATCTGATTAAGGGAATTCACGGGATAGATGGCCTCAGACGGATCCGCCTGGGATCATTGGAGCCCCGGATCGTGACCGAAGAGTTCGCCTCCGGCCTTGCCGGCCTTGAAAAAATATGCCCGCACTTCCATTTGTCCCTCCAGAGCGGCTGTAACGGTACTTTGAAGCGGATGAACCGCCATTACACCACGGAGGACTATTTAAGCCGCTGTGAAATTCTGCGGAAGGCATTTAAAAATCCTGCCATCACCACGGATGTGATCGTGGGGTTCCCGGGAGAGACGGAAGAAGAGTTTGAAATGACGAAGGAATATTTAAAGAGCGTTCAGTTCTATGAGATGCATGTTTTTAAATTTTCCAGGAGAAGCGGTACCAGAGCGGCGGCGATGCAGGATCAGATTCCGGAATCCGTAAAAGCAGAGCGAAGCAATGAGCTGCTCCGCCTGGAAGGGGATATGTCCTTAAGCTACCGGAAGTCGTTTCTGGGAACCGGCACGGAGGTGCTCATGGAAGAGGAATATGAATGGAATGGAGTACGTTACATGATCGGCCATACAAGAGAATATGTAAAAGCAGTGGTTCCTTATGAAGAAGGGCTGAAAGGTGCTCTGGTGCAGGGAACCATGGTGGAAATGCTGAATGAAGAGGTTGCATTTTTAAAACGATAAAGGACAAAATTTATTTTTATCTTGCCGAATTCATATTTTTGGTTTAGAATATAGGAGAACAGTTAAAGGACGTGAGAAACATGGGCGATATTCATAATACGCAATTTTTCAGATCAGTGCAGGAAAATAAACTGGACGTAAGCCAGGTTTTGGAACAGGTTTATATTGCCCTTACCGAGAAGGGATATAATCCGATCAACCAGATCGTAGGATATATTATGTCCGGAGATCCTACCTATATTACCAGCCATAAGAATGCCAGAAGTCTTATTATGAAAGTAGAGCGGGATGAGATTCTGGAAGAGCTTATGCGGGTATATATTGATACGATGTTGAAGTAACGACGTGGATAATCTTAAGTCTAGCTGTCAGATGAAGTGGAAGGAGGCGGAGTCTGACAGTTTGTTTTTATACAGTTGGCTGCGGACCAGCTTTGTTTTGTTGCATAAATATTGCGTGGAGAAAAAAATATGAGGATCATGGGACTTGATTACGGCTCTAAGACTGTTGGAGTTGCAGTTTCCGACTTACTTGGTATAACAGCACAAGGGGTGGAAACAATTACGAGAGAAGACGAAAACAAATTGAGAAAAACCTGTGCCCGGATTGAGGAACTGATTCGGGAATATGAGATTGAAACCATTGTTTTGGGTTATCCTAAGAATATGAATAATTCAACAGGTGACCGGGCTGAAAAAACAGAACAGTTTAAGGAAATGCTGATGAGGCGGACCGGGCTGTCCGTTGTTCTCTGGGATGAAAGACTGACAACGGTGGCATCGGAAAGGATTTTACAGGAAAGCGGTGTGAGACGGGAACACCGGAAGGCAGTCATTGATAAGGTGGCAGCAGGACTGATTCTGCAGGGATATTTAGACAGCTTAACAACAGGAGAAAAGTAATGAACAGTGAAGAAAAGAAAATCACCCTGACAACCGATACAGGGGAAGCTGTGGACTTTTATGTTCTGGAAGAAACCAGAATCAACAGTATGAATTATCTGCTGGTAACCGATGCGGCGGATGAGGATGAGGAAGGCGAATGTTACATCTTAAAAGACTTGTCAAAGCGGGATGATGCCGAGGCTTTGTACGAGTTTGTAGAGGATGATAACGAGATAGATTATTTATTTAAGATATTTTCCGAACTGCTTGACGGAGCGGATGTGGATATTGAAGTTTGAAAGAAAAGCATTTTTCAAACTTGAATTTGTGAACGGCGTGCCCTGCTTTACCGGGCGTCAACCGGATATGTAAGCATATCCGCTTGATTCATTCGTACACAAAAATGATGGTGAGTAATTGAGGGACTGTTTATGGAACAGGAAGTTTTTAAGGATATGCTTCGAGAGAAAGGACTCAAGGTGACCAACCAGCGCATGCTGGTACTGGAACTCATGGCAGAGCGCCCCGGGCAGCATCTGACTGCGGAAGAGATCTATGATCTGGCCAGACAGAAATGTCCGGAGATCGGGCTTGCCACGATTTACAGGACCGTGCAGGTACTGGTGGATTTATCAGTCATTGACAAGGTCAGCTTTGACGACGGATTTGCCCGCTATGAATTGGGGGGCTTCGATCGTGAGTCCAGACACCACCATCACCACGCAATTTGCAGCCGATGCGGAAAAGTGTTTTCCTTTAAAGGTGACTTGCTTGATACGCTGGAACAGGCGCTTTTGGATCAGTCAGGGTTTCTTGTGACCGATCATGAAGTGAAGCTTCATGGGTATTGCAGGGAATGCCGGAAGGCAATGGAAGAAGAACAGGACGGAAAATCATAAGATGGAGGTAAAAGATTGAAAAAACAAGACAGCAACGCAAAAGTAAAAATCATTCCTTTAGGCGGAATGGAGCAGATTGGTATGAATATCACTGCTTTTGAATATGAAGACAGCATCATCGTTGTGGACTGCGGACTGGCATTCCCGACCGATGATATGCTCGGAATCGATCTGGTCATACCGGATGTTTCTTATCTCAAACAGAATATTGATAAGGTGAAGGGATTTGTCATTACCCATGGCCACGAGGACCATATCGGTGCCCTTCCCTATATCTTAAGGGACATCAATGTACCGGTTTACGGGACAAAGCTGACCATAGCGCTGATCGAGAACAAATTAAAAGAACATAATTTACTGAAAAATACGAAGAGAAAAGTGATCAAACACGGACAGTCCATTAATTTAGGCTGCTTCCGCATTGAATTTATCAAGACAAACCACAGCATTGCCGATGCTTCCGCCCTTGCCATTTTTTCACCGGCCGGCGTGATCCTGCATACAGGCGACTTTAAGATTGACTATACTCCGGTTTTTGGAGAGCCGGCTGATTTAGAGCGTTTTGCAGAACTGGGCAAAAAAGGCGTTCTGGCTCTCTTATGCGACAGTACCAATGCCACAAGAGCCGGATTCACACCCTCTGAAAAAACCGTAGGGAAAACCTTTGACAACATTTTTGCAGACCATAAGAACAACCGAATCATTGTGGCCACCTTTGCTTCCAACGTAGACCGGGTACAGCAGGTTATCAATTCTGCAGCCAAGTATGGGCGCAAGGCAGTCGTAGAAGGCCGCAGCATGGTCAATGTGATCGGTACGGCAAGCGAGCTTGGCTATATTAACATTCCGGAAGGGACCTTGATTGATATCGACCAGTTAAAAAATTATCCCGATGAGCAGACCGTGCTCATCACGACCGGAAGCCAGGGAGAATCCATGGCAGCCCTTTCCCGTATGGCGGGCAACACCCATAAAAAGATCTCTATTAAACCGAGCGATGTGGTGATTTTAAGCTCCAATCCTATTCCGGGAAACGAAAAGGCAGTCTCCAAGGTCATCAACGAGCTTTCCATGAAGGGAGCCGAGGTGATCTGCGAAGACACCCATGTATCCGGACATGCCTGCCAGGAAGAGATCAAGCTGATGTATGCCCTGGTCCGCCCTAAATATGCCGTTCCTGTTCACGGGGAGTACCGTCATTTGATGGCCCAGAAAAATGTAGTCCAGGCCATGGGCATTCCAAAGGAGAATGTGATCATCATGTCCTCCGGTGATGTGGTGGAACTGGGGCAGGAGTCCTGGGGTATCGTAGACCACGTACAGGCAGGAGGGATCCTGGTGGACGGCCTTGGCGTCGGCGATGTTGGAAATATCGTTTTAAGAGACAGACAGAACCTGGCCCAGAACGGAATTATCGTGGTAGTCCTGACCCTGGAGAAATACTCCAACCAGCTTTTGGCAGGGCCGGATATTGTCTCCAGAGGATTTGTTTATGTGCGGGAATCGGAAGACTTAATGGAAGAAGCCAGAGCCATTGTAAATGACGCTGTTTCCGACTGTCTGGACCGTCACATCAATGACTGGGGTAAGATCAAGAATATCATAAGGGACAGCTTGAGCGATTTCCTCTGGAAGCGCATGAAGCGGAATCCCATGATTCTGCCGATTATTATGGAAGTATAGGGATAAGCGGGAAAGAGCCGTACCTTTAAGGCGAAAGGAGCGGAAGATTATGAGCCGGACAACAAAAGAGATCAACAGAATAACAGGAGCGATCATCGCTATATCAAGCAGGCTCATTGTTCTTGCCCTTGTGGTCCTTCTGCTGTATGAAGGAGTCACCAGAGGATATGAATTCGGCCATGGTATCTTTTATGCTTCCGCTATGGAAGCAGAGCCGGGACGGGATAAGGCAATAACGGTAAATGAAGGGACTTCTGTATCCCAGGCGGCAAAGCTTTTGAAGGATGATGGTCTGATCGCCAATGAATATTCCTTTATCATACAGGCTGAGTTTTTTGGTTATAAGATTATTCCGGGAAGCTATACCTTTAACACTTCCATGACCTCAAAGGAAATCCTTCAGATGATGAATGAGAATACAGAGGAAAAGGAAGAAAAAGAATGATCGTAAATGACAGGATAACGGATTATATCAAATCTCTGGAAGCAGACCGAAGCCCGCTTCTTGAAGAAATCGGGAAAAAGGCCAGACAGACCGGAGTCCCCGTCATAAGGGAAGAAACCGCTGCCTTTTTGCAGACCATGACAGCGGCCATAAAACCAAAGGCCATCCTGGAAATCGGAACGGCAGTCGGCTATTCTACCTTATTAATGGCGGAGGTCATGCCGTCTGACTGCCATATAACAACCATAGAAAAATATGAAAAAAGGATTCCCGAGGCTCAAAGAAATTTTAAAAATGCCGGAGAAACGAACCGGATCACACTGCTTGAGGGGGACGCAGAAGAGATATTAAAGGGGCTTACCGGCCCCTTTGACCTTGTCTTTCTGGATGCAGCCAAAGGACAGTATTTGACCTGGCTTCCACGGATCCTGGAGCTTATGCGGCCAGGCGGCATGTTGATTTCCGACAATGTCCTGCAGGATGGAGACATCATTGAATCCCGCTATGCGGTGGAACGCCGCAACCGTACCATACATTGCCGGATGCGGGAATTTTTATATGAACTGAAACATTCCAGGCAGCTTACGACAACCATTGTCCCCATCGGCGACGGCGTAACCGTCAGCATCTTGGCATAATTTACTTAATGAAGGCAAGAGAATCGAACTTCCTTAAAATATAACACAAGAGAGGATTTTCATGAGAAAGACCGAACTTTTGATACCGGCAGGCAGCTTAGACGTGTTAAAAACCGCAGTGATTTACGGCGCTGACGCTGTCTACATCGGAGGAGAAGCCTTTGGCCTGCGTGCCAAGGCTAAAAATTTTACAAAAGAAGAAATACGGGAAGGAATTGCTTTTGCCCATGAAAAAGGGGTAAAAGTCTACATTACCGCCAACATTCTGGCCCACAATGATGACCTTCCGGGAGTAGAAGAGTACTTTAAGGAATTAAAAGAAACAGGCCCGGATGCCCTGATCATTTCCGATCCCGGCGTTTTTGCCATTGCAAAGCGGATACTGCCGGATATGGAAATCCATATCAGCACCCAGGCCAACAACACCAACTACGGGACCTATCTGTTCTGGTATCAGCTTGGAGCTAAGCGCGTTGTTTCTGCCAGGGAGCTCTCTCTTGCAGAGATAAAGGAAATCCGCCGGAAGATCCCGGAGGAAATGGAAATCGAAAGCTTCATCCACGGAGCCATGTGCATTTCCTATTCCGGCCGCTGCCTCTTAAGCAATTTCATGACAGGAAGAGACGCCAATCAGGGTGCCTGCACCCATCCATGCCGCTGGAAATATTCCATCGTAGAGGAAAAGCGTCCCGGGGAATACATGCCGGTATACGAAAATGAACGCGGAACCTATATCTTCAATTCCAAGGACTTATGCATGATCGAGCACATCCCGGAGATGATGGATGCCGGAATCGACAGCTTCAAAATTGAAGGCCGCATGAAGACTGCCCTTTACGTAGCCACCGTAGCCAGAACCTACCGGAAGGCCATCGACGATTACACCAAAGACCCGGAACTGTACCGGGCTAACATGGAATGGTACCGTTCCGAAATCGGTAAATGCACCTATCGGGAGTTCACTACCGGCTTCTATTTTGGCAAGGCGGATTCCACCACGCAGATTTACGATAACAATACTTATGTAAAAAACTACACCTATCTGGGAACCATTGAAGCCGTCGATGAAAGAGGCTGTGCCCGCATCGAACAGAAAAACAAGTTCACCGTAGGCGAGACCATAGAAGTCATGAAGCCTGACGGCCGGAACTTAGAAGCCATCGTAAAAGCTATTTATGACGAAGAAGGCAGTTCCCAGGAAAGTGCTCCCCACCCACAGCAGGTCCTCTATGTGGACTTAGGTGTGGAAATGGAGCAATACGACATTCTCCGCAGAAGCGAGGCAAAAGGCTGAGAACCTCCGTAAATTTATTTTAATATACAAAAAACCAAAAGTCCCGAACCTTGTGTTTTTTTCATATCTTAAACATCAAAATCATAGGAAAACAGTCATGAAAAGATGGTTACTGCAAATAATAAAGTGGAGGCTGGACTACACAGTCTAAATATTCAGATATTTACAGTTTTATCTTAAATGAGGCCAGCCAGTACGCAGTGGACTTTTTCAAAAACTTTGCCGGGAAAAGAGGCCGGGGGGAGAGCCAGCGGTTGGTTTGCAGGCAGATTAGAGCTTCTTAGGCCGGAAGGGTACAAAAAACATGGGTGAAGGTTGGCCTCAAAGCCAACCTTCAAGGAAACCCGGAGCGCGAATTTCTTTCAGAAATTCGGGCGTAGTTTTCCGGTCCCATGTTTTTTGTGCCCTTCCGGCCTTAGAAGCCCTTCTGCCGAAACTCCAACTGCTGGCTCTCCCCCCGGCCTCTTTTCCCTCAACATTCATTGCCAAAGTCCACGTAACCTCCAGCCAGTAAATTAAAATATAAATCCCCCTTATAATTTTAGTGACAGTTGTAGAATTCCCCATATTGTGGTATGCTATAAAAGAATCATACCCAGAATTTACCTGGGTTTTAAACGTGTAGAAGGAGGCTGGCGTACGTATGGCATGGATCCTGTGGCTGATAGCCGTTTCCTGTATTATTTATTATACTGTGATCGTAATTTATTCGGGGCTTACCACATCGTTTTCATTTATATGGCTTGCGTTTACTGCTATATGCATATTGCTGGCAGTGGGCTGGGAAGCATATATGAAACATAAGGATAAGGTTCCATTATGGATTCCGGTGTCGGTTGTTACCATGTGCTGTACCGGAATTCTGGTATTTATGGTAGTGGAAATACTGGTATTTACCGGAGTAGGTGCCCGTGACACATCCAATCTGGATTATGTCATTGTTCTGGGAGCCAGAGTGAAGGAGACAGGGATCAGCAAATCTTTAAAAAAACGTTTGGATAAAGCCATACAGTATCTGGATGAAAATCCCGGCACGACCCTGGTACTATCCGGCGGACAGGGAGATGATGAGCCTGTCAGCGAAGCAGCGGCCATGCGGGATTATCTGGTGTTTAACGGAGTAAGGGAAGAACAGCTGATTTTAGAGACCCGTTCTTCCAGTACGGTTGAAAATATCGCATACAGCCGTGTGGCGATCGAAGAGGATCAGGCGGAAAAGAAAGCGAAACAACAGAATAATCCGATTTTCATGGAACCCGGAACCTTTGAAGAGGTTCCTGATAAACCGATTAAGATTGGGGTCCTGACCAGTGATTTCCATGTATTCAGGGCACAGCAGATCGCGGAAAAGTGGGGAATTCCGGATATCTACGGCATTTCCTGCGGCTCTGATCCAATTCTTTTTGTACACTTTTGCGTGAGAGAGTGCGTGGCCATATTAAAAGATAAATTAGTGGGCAATATGTAAATAATAAAGATTTTGCAGGAGGAAAAAATACGAAAATGAATCAGTTTAAAAACCTTGCGGCCTATGAGGTTGTGGAAGAAAAGGAAATTAAGGAGATAAACGCATTCGGATGTGTGCTCCGGCATAAAAAGAGCGGGGCGAGAATTTTTACCGTATCCTGCGACGATGAGAACAAGGTGTTTTCCATCGGTTTTCGTACTCCGCCGGCGGACAGTACCGGAGTTGCCCATATACTGGAACACAGTGTGCTGTGCGGTTCCGATAAGTTTCCGGTGAAGGACCCGTTTGTGGAGTTGGTAAAGGGGTCCTTAAACACGTTTTTGAATGCGATGACCTATCCGGATAAAACAGTATATCCGGTAGCGAGCTGCAATGAGAAGGATTTTCAGAATTTAATGAATGTCTACATGGATGCGGTGCTTCATCCAAATATCTATAAAGAACCGAAGATATTCATGCAGGAGGGCTGGCATTATGAACTGGAAAATCCGGAATCCGATCTCATTTACAATGGAGTGGTCTATAACGAGATGAAAGGGGCATTTTCTTCCCCGGAAGAAGTTCTGGACCGCCACACAAGAAAAACTCTTTTCCCGGATAACTGCTATGGCCAGGAATCAGGGGGGGATCCTGCTTTTATTCCGGATCTGACTTATGAAAATTTTCTGAATTTTCATAGGAGATACTATCATCCTTCCAACAGCTATATTTACCTGTATGGGGATATGGATATGGAGGAGAAGCTTACCTGGCTTCATGAAGAATATCTAAGCCATTACGATGAGATTTCCATTGATTCCAGAATTACAAGGCAGGAGCCATTTAAAGAACCGGTGGAGGATGAGATATTTTACTCCATTACAGAAGGGGAATCAGAGGAAAATGCCACCTACCTTTCCGTCAGTACGGTGGCAGGTACGGATCTGGACCCGAAGCTATACATCGCATTCCAGATTCTGGAGTACACCCTGCTTGATGCGCCGGGAGCGCCTTTAAAGCAGGCCCTCATTGATGCCGGAATCGGTCAGGACATTCTGGGCGGATATGACAGCGGCATTCTCCAGCCTTATTTTTCCGTCATTGCCAAAAATGCAAACCGGGAGCAGAGAGGGGAATTTCTGGCCGTTATAAAGGGGACGCTGCGGAAACTGGCAGATGAGGGGATCAATAAGAAAAGCCTGAGGGCCGGAATGAATTATTACGAATTCCGTTACCGGGAAGCGGATTACGGTTCTGCACCAAAGGGCCTGATGTACGGGCTCCAGTGCATGGACAGCTGGCTTTATGACGGGGATCCGATGATGCACTTAGAATACCAGAAAACCTTTGACTACTTGAAAAAAGTGGTGGATGACGGATATTTTGAGCAGCTTATCCGGGAATACCTTCTGGATAATCCGTTTGAAGTATTTTTAACCGTAAGCCCCAGGAAGAACCTGACAGCAATGGAGGAGGAGAAGACGGCAAAGAAACTGGCGGCCTACAAAGCTTCCCTTTCCGAAGAAGAGATCCGTTTGCTGGTTTTACAGACCCGTTCCTTAAAGGAATACCAGGAAACCCCGTCTCCGCAGAAGGATCTGGAGAAAATTCCAATGCTTCGGAGAGAAGATATAAGCGGAGAGCCGGAAGCGATCATATGGGATGAAAAAGAGGTCCATGGAGTAAAGGTGATCCATCATGATATGTTTACATCCGGAATCGGATATTTGAAAGTCCTGTTTGATACCTCTGCCGTTCCGGTAGAAGATCTGCCTTATGTCGGATTTTTAAAGTCCCTGTTAGGTTATGTGAACACAGAGAATTTTACCTATGGGGACTTAACCAGTGAAATCCATTTAAACAGCGGCGGTGTCAGCTTCAGCGTCACCTCTTATCCTGATTTAAAGAATAAGGGACAGTTTAAGGGGTATTTTATGGCCAGTGCCAGAGTGATGTATGAGAAGCTGGATTTCGGTTTCTCCATTCTTGCAGAGATCCTGACCCGTTCCATTTTGGATGATGAAAAGCGTATGGGCGAAGTGATCAGTGAAACCAGGTCAAGAGCAAGGATGAAGCTTGAGGGTTCCTGCCATTCGGCGGCAGTAGCCAGAGCCACCTCTTATTTTTCCGCCACCTCTTACTTTAACGATCTGACCGGAGGAATCGGATACTATGAATTTCTGGAAAAGCTGGAGAAAGAATACCCGGTCCACAAGCAGGAGATCATTGCCCGGTTTAAAGCGGTCATGAAAAAGCTTTTCACTTCCCAAAACATGCTGGTCAGCTACACGGCAAATGAGGAAGGCTATAAGCTTCTTCCCGGTGCACTGGGCAAGCTTTCGGATGTACTGCCGGAAGGAGAGGAAAAACACTACCCATTCACCTTCCCGGCAGGCAAGCGGAACGAAGGCTTCTGCACTGCTTCCCAGGTCAACTATGTAGCCAGGTGCGGATCCTTTGCAGAAAGCGGCCTGGAATATACCGGCGCTCTTAAAATATTAAAGGTCATTTTAAGCTATGATTACCTTTGGATCAATTTAAGGGTCAAGGGCGGTGCTTATGGCTGCATGAGCGGCTTCGGCCGTTCCGGGGAAGGGTATTTGACCTCCTACCGGGATCCGAATTTAAGAGAGACAAACCGGATATACGACGGAATCGTAGATTATTTAAAGAATTTCCAGGTAGAGGACCGTGACATGACCAAATACGTCATCGGTACCATCAGCGATATGGATGTGCCCTACCCGCCATCGACCAGGGGCAATCGCGGTCTTTCCGCGTATTTATCCGGCGTGGACCGGGAAATGATGGAAAAAGAGAGGGAAGAGGTGTTAAACGCCACCCAGGAAGACATCCGCAGACTGGCACCTATTGTAAAAGCGGTTCTGGATACGGGAAGTCTCTGCGTCATCGGCAATGAAGATAAGCTGACCGCGGATAAGGAGCTGTTTGGAGAGATCAAGAACTTATTCCACTCATGAAACAAAGGAGAACCTATATGGAAAACAACTATAAATCAGGCTTTGTTACCCTGATCGGGCGTCCGAATGTGGGAAAGTCCACCCTGATGAACCATCTTGTAGGCCAGAAGATCGCCATAACTTCCGATAAGCCCCAGACCACCAGAAACCGGATCCAGACCGTGTATACCGATGAAAGGGGGCAGATCATCTTTCTTGATACCCCCGGAATCCACAAGGCGAAAAACAAGCTGGGCGAATATATGGTAAATGTGGCGGAGCGCACCTTAAAGGAGGTGGATGTGATATTGTGGCTGGTGGAGCCGACCACTTACATCGGAGCAGGCGAGCAGCATATTGCGGAGCAGTTAAGACAGGTGAAAACTCCGGTTATCCTGGTTATCAATAAAATCGATACGGTAAAAAACCAGGAAGAGATCCTGACATTTATCAATGCTTATAAGGATATCTGCGGGTTTGCGGAAATCGTGCCGGTTTCCGCCTTAAAGGACAAAAATACGGACTTAATGCTGGAACTGATTTATAAATACCTTCCAAGCGGACCTCAGTATTACGATGAAGATACGGTAACGGATCAGCCCATGCGGCAGATTTCGGCGGAGCTCATAAGGGAGAAAGCCCTGCGTCTTTTAAACGATGAGATTCCCCATGGCATCGCGGTAACGGTAGAGAAGATGAAGGAACGGGATAACGGCATCATAGACATTGACGCCACCATCGTCTGCGAGCGGGAATCCCATAAGGGAATCATCATCGGAAAGGGCGGTCTCATGCTGAAAAAGATCGGCAGCTCGGCCCGCAGGGAGATCGAGGATATGATGGATACAAAGGTGAATTTACAGCTTTGGGTAAAAGTAAGGAAAGAGTGGCGCGACAGCGAGCTGTATATGAAAAATTATGGATATAATGAAAAAGACATCTAAAAGCGGTGGTAGGAATTGAGGGAAGTTGAAAAGCTGACGGGGATGGTAATAAAGGTATCCCCGGTCGGGGAAATGGATAAACGCCTTGTGATACTCACCAGGGAAAGAGGAAAGATTACCGCATTTGCCAGAGGAGCCAGAAGGCCAGGCAATCCGCTTATGGCGGTAAGCCGCCCCTTTGCCTTCGGACAGTTCTCTCTTTACGAAGGCAGGGACTCTTACACCCTTAGGTCGGCGGAAATCACCAATTATTTTGAAGAACTGGCCCTGGATGTGGAAGGGACCTGCTATGGATCCTATTTTCTGGAGCTGGCCGATTATTACGCCCGGGAAAATATGGATGGGACGGGGTTTTTAAAGCTGCTTTACCAGTCCATACGGGCTCTTTTAAAGCCGGCGCTGAAAAATGAACTGGTGCAGAGGGTATTTGAGCTGAAAGCAATGGTGTTAAACGGGGAATATACGGAAACCCCTCCCCGCCCTGTCAGCGATTCAGCCAACTATGCATGGGAATATGTGATCGCATCCCCGGCAGAGCACCTTTATACCTTTACATTAACGGAACCGGTATTAGAGGAATTCAGCCACTGCGTGGAAATCAACAAGAAACGCTATGTAGACCGGGAATTTCATTCCCTTGAGATTTTAGAGGTCATGATGGGAAAGTATTGAAATGATGGGTGGTATTTGGTATAATGTCCACGTATGCTATGAGCAGTGCGAATCAGGACACGGAAAATTTTTCGTTGTGCTTGCACATAAGAAAAATTTTCCGTGTCCTGATTCATAGGGCGAATGCCCGTGAGCGATGGAATCCGCAGGATTCCATCGCTGCACTGCGGATTCGCGGATATCAGTGAGTCTTTTGCACCGCGTATACGTGGATAGCAGTGCGAATCCGCAGCACTGCCGATTCAATGCAGGAGGAATATGAATGAAAAAGAAGAAAGCGGTTCTGGCAGTCCTTGTCGCTGCAGGAATGCTGACGGGCTGCTTGGGCGATGGCGGAAGCAGCACCTTGAATGGGGAAAGCAGCAGAATATTTGTAACAGAAGAAGGAATACTCAAGACTTCAACAGTAGAAGCCTATGCGGATCAGGACTATTATAATGCAGAAGAATTAAAGGCTTATCTGGAAGAAGCCGTTTCGGCTTACAATGGAACCCATGGCCAGGGGGCAGTTACCCTTGATTCCTGCACCATGGAAAAGGGCAGCGCCCAAATGATTTTCCGATACGGGTCAGGAAACGATCTGGCCGGCTTTGCTTCTGAGTATGAGGATAAAGCAAACCAGGTGGATTCCATCGCTGTAACCTCCCTTTCGGATGTCTTAGGGCAGACCGAGTCAGAAGGAACCGTATTTGTAAAGGCTTCGGATGGAAAACAGGCAGATAAGAAAGCCTTGTCAAGCAAGGGAGAAAGCCATGCCGTGGTCGTGGAGACACAAAATCCTGTCACAATACAGACCCAGGGAAAGCTTTTATTTATTTCCGGTAATGCAATTGTTAAGGATCGTCATACCGTTCAGATATCACAGGGAAAAAGTTACATCATATTTAAATAAGAGAGGTTAAGATCATGGAAAAGACAATGGAAAAGATTGTGGGGCTTGCAAAATCAAGAGGATTTGTGTATCCTGGCTCTGAGATTTACGGCGGCCTTGCGAATACCTGGGATTACGGCAACCTGGGAGTGGAGCTTAAAAACAATGTAAAAAAGGCATGGTGGCAGAAATTCGTTCAGGAGAGCCCGTATAATGTTGGGGTGGACTGCGCTATATTGATGAATTCCCAGACATGGATCGCATCCGGACATCTGGGAGGCTTCTCTGATCCTCTTATGGACTGTAAGGCATGTAAGGAGCGTTTCCGTGCGGATAAGCTGATTGAAGATTATCTGGCTGAGAACAACATTGAAATCGAGGGTTCCGTGGATGCATGGTCCCAGGAAGAGATGAAAAGCTACATCGATGAAAAGAACATATGCTGCCCAAGCTGCGGGAAGCATGATTTTACGGATATCCGCCAGTTCAACTTAATGTTCAAGACATTTCAGGGTGTTACCGAGGATGCGAAGAACACCGTGTACTTACGGCCTGAGACAGCACAGGGTATTTTTGTAAACTTTAAAAACGTACAGAGAACCTCCCGTAAGAAGATTCCATTCGGCATCGGACAGATCGGGAAGTCCTTCCGCAATGAGATCACTCCCGGTAACTTCACATTCCGTACAAGAGAATTTGAGCAGATGGAACTGGAATTTTTCTGTGAGCCGGATACGGATCTGGAGTGGTTTGCATATTGGAAAGAATTCTGCATCAGCTGGTTAAAGAACCTGGGAATCAAGGAAGAGGAAATGCGTGCCAGAGACCATGAGAAGGAAGAACTCTCTTTCTACAGCAAGGCAACCACAGATATCGAATTCTTATTCCCATTCGGATGGGGTGAGTTATGGGGAATCGCTGACCGGACTGATTACGACCTGACCCAGCATCAGAATACTTCCGGACAGGATCTGACTTATTTTGATGATGAGAAGAAGGAACGTTATGTCCCCTATGTCATTGAACCATCACTGGGCGCAGACCGTGTGACGCTTGCCTTCCTTTGCGCGGCATACGATGAGGAGGAGATCGCGGAAGGAGATGTGCGTACCGTGCTTCATTTCCATCCTGCCATTGCGCCGGTCAAAATCGGTGTGCTGCCTCTTTCCAGAAAGCTGAACGAAGGTGCGGAAAAGGTATTTGAAGAGCTGTGCAAGTATTACAACTGCGAATTTGACGACAGAGGAAACATTGGAAAACGTTATAGAAGACAAGATGAAATCGGTACGCCGTTCTGTATTACCTATGATTTTGATTCAGAGGAAGACCATGCTGTAACCGTGCGGGACCGTGATACCATGGATCAGGTCAGAGTACCGATTGCGGAGCTTAGAAGCTATTTTGAGGATAAGTTCCGTTTCTAGGTATAATTATTTAATGAAGTCAGGCAAAAGCGCGGACCGGATTTGGAAAATCAGCCTTTTGGCTGCCTTCAGGCTTGCCAGTGACGATAGTGACGACTAGCATGAAGAAAGCCCCAGAGCTCGCATCTCTGGGGCTTTCGCTTTGTGTCCAGCTTGGACATAGCTTCATTCTTTGCCTACTGGCATTATATCATATGCCGTGGACAAAATCAAGTATACCCTATTTTAAGTTTTTTAAACCTGCCTGTGTACGAAACCGCTGATCCAGGTACCCAGAATGCTTCCATGGGCCCGGTCCAGGAGAAATCTGGATATCCGGTACTTGCCGGGGGTGATTCCATGTAGGAGGAACCGGAACCGGACAGGAGGGGCATTGAACAGGTACGCCGTCATCAGGAAGCCTTAAGAAGGGCAATTGAAGAATAGAAAACGAAGGGAAAAGCCGGTAAAGTCATTGCAGCATGTGCAGTGGTTCTGCCGGCTTTTGTTCCCCATGTTTGTTTACCTCTGTCCCTTATCATAAGGAATCCCCTCTGCTTTAGGAGCCTGAGAGTTCCTGGAGGTGAAGATCAGTACGATCAATGTGATGATATAAGGTACCATCTTATAGAAATAGCTTGGAATCCCCAGTGCATTTAAGAACGGGATTCCGGAATAAGCAGATGCAACAGCCTTCATCAGTCCGAAGAAAAGAGAGGCAAACATGATATTAACCGGCTTCCACTGGCCGAAGATCAAAACGGCCAGAGCAAGGAATCCGTATCCTGCCACGTCTGCGTTGAAATTAGTGGAGGTCGGAACCACAAAGACCAGTCCGCCAAGTCCGCCCAAAGCTCCGGATATCAATACACCTGCGTACTGCATGTGGTATACGTTAATACCGGCTGCATCGGCTGCATGGGGATGCTCGCCGCAGGCGCGGAGTCTTAAGCCAAACCGGGTTTTATAAAGGACCACGGTAGAGAGCACGAAGATCGCGATGCCGATGTAGGTGGTGAGATAAGCGTTCTGGAACAGAAGAGGGCCGATAAACGGAATTCTGCCCAGTACAGGAACAGAGGTGACGCGGAAGGTGTTGGTAAACTGTACCTGCTGGATCCCCTGAATGACACGGGCCACGAAAATGGCAAAGGCAGGAGCAAACATGTTTAAAGCCGTACCGCTGATAACCTGATTGGATTTCATATTGATGGAAGCGTAGGCATGGAACAGGGAAAATACCATGCCGGCCGCCATGGAAATCAGCACAGCGATGATGAGCTGGAGCTGTCCGCTCATGGAGCCGCCGGTCATATTGATAAACAGAATTCCGGTAAATGCACCCATGGTCATAATGCCTTCCAGAGCGATGTTGACGATGCCGCTCCGTTCGGAGAACATGGCTCCCAAAGCTACGATCATGAGAGGAATCATGAAATACATGGTCTGTTGGAAAATGAAATAGATTACGTTCATGATTTCGTTCCTCCTTCCTTTGCTGCTTCTGTTTTCGCACCTTTCTGCTTTTGGATCTTAGAGATAAGAATCTTTACCATCAGGGCAAAGGCGCTGAAATAGATGATGACCGCCACGATGATGTCTATGATCTCCGTTGAAAATTCAAATAGCTGTAAGTAAAAGCCTCCGGCTGTTAAATATGCGATAAAGATACCGGAGAACAGCACTCCAATGGGGTTGCTTAAACCCAGTAATGCAACGGAAATGCCCGTAAAGCCTTCCGATGCCAGCACATCCTTGATCTCGATATGTTTTCCGGTGCCGGCAAGATACAAAAGCCCGCCGGCCAGTCCGGCGATGGCACCTGCAATCACCATGGACATGATAATGCTCTTTTTCTCATTGATGCCTGCGTATTTGCTGGCATCCCGGTTAAAACCAACAGCTTTCAATTCATAACCAAAAGTCGTTTTATTAAGAAGGACCCAGATCAGAATAACGACCAGGATCGCGATAAGGATCCCTCCGTTCACACTTGAGCCCGGGAATATCTTGTCAAGCCCCATCTTGGGGATGTTGGCGGTCACCGCTACATTGCGGGATTCATTGCGCAGGTTGTTAAACAAAGGCTTATAGCTTTTTACGATCCAGTTTACCAGATACATGCCGATGTAGTTCATCATAATGGAGGCGATCACTTCGTTTACGTTAAAATATGCCTTTAATAGTCCGGGAACAAGGCCCCATACCGCTCCCATGATGACGCTGGCAAGAAGAGCGGCCACCCAGTGGGCCGGTCCTAAGGACGTCCACAGGATACCAACATAAACAGCTCCAAAGCCGCCCATAATGAACTGACCGGGAGTTCCGATGTTAAAAAGCCCTGTTTTGAAAGCAAATCCCACAGAAAGTCCGGTCAGGATGATGGGAGTTGCATAGTAGAAAACCTGTCCCACGCCTTTGGCTCCATGGGTAAACGCACCGGACAAAATAGTAGCAAATCCGGGAAGTGCCTGTTCCGGATTGCAGAGAAGCAGGATAATAAAGCCCACGATAAGTCCGAGCACAATGGCAAAGATGGAAGAGAGAATGCCTGTATGATTCTTTATCTGTTTGGGTTTCATGATTTGCCACCTTCTTTCTTTGCGCCTGCCATATAAAGACCTAATTCCTGAACCGTGATGCTCTTGGGGTCTAAGTCGGCTACGACTCCGCCCTCATACATGACCAGAATCCGGTCGCTTAAATTCATGACTTCGTCTAATTCCAGGGATACCAGCAGGATTGCCGCTCCTGCATCCCTTTGTTTTATCAGCTGTTTGTGAATATATTCTATGGCCCCCACATCTAAGCCCCGGGTGGGCTGAACGGCCAGAAGGATATCCGGCGCTTTTGAGATTTCCCTTGCTACGATGGCCTTTTGCTGGTTGCCGCCCGACATGCTGCGGGCAGTGGTAAAGGGTCCTTCACTGCTTCTTATATCATAATCCCGGATCAGCTTTTCTGCGTATTCATAAATCTTATCGTTCTTTAAAAAGGTACTGCTTTGGAATTCCTTTTCAAAATACTGCTGAAGCACCAGATTATAGGCCAGGTTATAATCCAGTACAAGACCGTGCTTATGGCGGTCCTCCGGAATATGGGACAGCCCGTGAGTGCTCTTGTAACGGATGCTCTTTTTTGTTACATCATCTCCGTTAATGGTAACTGTACCGGCACTCATATCGGAAATCCCTGTGATGGCATGGATCAGTTCGGTCTGTCCGTTGCCGTCAATACCGGCGATGCAGACGATCTCGCCTCTTCTTACCTGAAAGGAAACATCGTGGACCAGCTTTTTGGTGTGTCCTTCTTTCCTTGCTTCCACGGAAAGATCCTTTACTTCCAGTACGACCTCCCCGGGTTTTGAAGGATTCTTGTCGACGGTCAGATTTACCTTACGGCCAACCATCATCTCTGACATTTCCTCGGGCGTTGTTTCTGCTACCTCTACGGTTCCAATATATTTACCGCGGCGCAGGACGGAACAGCGGTCCGCAACCGACTTGATTTCATTAAGCTTGTGGGTGATGAACAGAATGGACTTGCCTTCCTTGACCAGATATCTCATGATCTGCATCAGTTCATCGATTTCCTGAGGGGTCAGAACCGCAGTCGGTTCATCAAATATCATGATTTCGTTGTCTCGGTAAAGCATTTTTAAAATCTCGACCCTTTGCTGCATGCCAACGGTAATATCCGATATGAGCGCATCCGGGTCCACGAACAATTTGTATTTTTCACTTAATTCCATAACCTTTTTGCGCGCATCATCCATTTTTAAAAAGCCGCGCTTTGTTGTTTCCATGCCCAGAACGATGTTCTGAAGTACGGTAAAATTCTCGACCAGCTTAAAATGCTGGTGAACCATGCCGATCCCCAGCCCATTGGCATCCAGAGGGCCGGTGATCTTTTCTTCCTTATCCCGAACTTTGATGACGCCCTTTTCCGGCTGGTACAGACCGAATAAGACACTCATGAGAGTGGATTTCCCTGCACCGTTCTCACCAAGCAGGGCGTGTATCTCGCCTTTCTTTAACTGCAGAGTTATGTCATCATTGGCGATGATACCGGGAAATTCTTTTGTGATATGAAGCATCTCGATAATATAATCCATAAAATCCCCCTTATTTCGGTACCTGTCTATGGAACCCGGTACCAGGTTAGTAAAATATTCCTTGGCATTTTTCGGCTTTTATGAAAAATAAAAAGGAGATGCCGTAAGAGACCAGGTCTGTTCTGACTGGTGAATCAAACGGCATCTCCTTTCCTCTTTCTTTGCCCACGCTTTTTGGGCATAAAGGTATGCCCGAAGGGTGCTTCCTCTTTCTTTGCCCACGCTTTTTGGGCATAAAGGTATGCCCGAAGGGTGCTTCCTCTGCAGATTATTCTACAAAGTTAATTTTGGTCTTTTCAAGCTTTAAGTCAACGGTAGGATTGTTGTTATCCTGGGAAGGCTGTACGAGTTCGATTTTCCCTTCTTTTAACTGGGCGTAAATCTTATCATAATCTTCCTTGGTAAACTTTGTAAACTTCGATGTTTCCAGGGGAAGTCCGATACCATCGTTCTTAGCTGAGAAGATGCTGGTCTTGCCGCCGGGGAAAGCATTGTCATAGAACGCCTTTACGCCGTCATAGACAGAAACGGAAAGCTGCTTCATGGCAGAGGTAATGACCGTTCCGGACTCATAGCTCTGGTCAACGTCAACGCCGATCACTTTTGCGCTTTTTTCTTCAGCAGCAGCCATGACTGAGTTGCCGACGGCGCCGCCGCATCCGAAGATCACTTCCGTTCCGTTCTGGTACCAGGAAGCTGCCATGGACTGAGCTTCCGGTGTAGCTGCAAATGCACCTGTGTAGTTGTACATGATTTCGATGCTGTCAATGCCCATTTCCTTTGCTGCAAAGTCAGCGCCTTCTGCAAATCCGTATCCGAAATGGATAACGGCAGGAACGGCCATACCGCCTAAGAAGCCAAGCTTTGTATTTCCATCCTTAACAGCTGCATAGCCGGCCAGGAATCCAGGCTCGTCTTCCTTGAAAAGGATCGGCATAACGTTAGCTTCCGTTCTGTATTCCGAGTAATCGGCATTGTGAGGTTCGCCATCCAGAAGGATGAAGTGAACGTCCTTGTACTGATCCTGGGCAAGGAATATAGGTTCTTCAAATAAATATCCCGGGCATACAACTAATTTCGCTCCGCCTTCGATTGCAAGGCCGATGGTCTCAAGATAGGAATCTGTGGTGCCTTCCTGGGGCTGATAGTACTTGTAGGAGATTCCGTTTTCCTCAGCGTACTTTTTCATGCCTTCCCATGCTCCCTGGTTAAAGGACTTGTCATCAATGGTTCCTAAGTCTGTAACAAGCGCAAGATCATAACCGCTTGAAGAATCGGACTTCACTGAGGTTGCACCGGTTGTTTCCGCCTGCTTTTCAGCAGCAGTGGTTTCAGCAGGTGCAGCAGTGGTGCCGCCTGAGCCGGAAGAACCACAAGCGCTTAATGATGCGGTCATCATGACTGCCATAGCTAATGCGAATGCTCTCTTTTTCATAATCCTATTTTCCCTCCTGTTATTGATTAATTTTCAGAGATACCATTAATGTATCACATTTTCGGTCCATAGACAATCTCCTTTGGTATTATTTTACAGAAAAAATAGAAAAACACTCTGACAATTTATGGAATATAATCCTTAGCCTTTTAAAATTAACAGATGTTGATTTATTTCACTTGTTGGTTAAGAAAAAAATGTTAAACGGGCAAAATACTTAAAAAAATCAGGGAAATTATGAAGAAAATAAACTTGCCGGAATACCCGGAAAAATTATTTATGAGGTATCTTCTGCCCTCGGTCAGCGCCGGGTAGTTACCTCTATATACATATTAGCAGATATCCTGATGATTGTACAGGGAATCTGGACTGCTACGCCGGCAGCCGGATTTTTAGCTCTGGTAACCCGCCTGATTTTGTTAAAGAACAGAAATCTGTCATTATCCGAAAATTTCTGAATTTATTCCAGAGAAAATATTTTGAATTTCGTATATACGAACGGGAATCGCATATCGGAAAATGACAGAATTTGGAAGTGCTTTCATAATAATTGTATCGAAAAAAGAGCGAATTTTTGC
The DNA here is from genome assembly GCF_900155545.1 of Clostridium sp. Marseille-P2415. GTDB lineage: Bacteria > Bacillota > Clostridia > Lachnospirales > Lachnospiraceae > Lacrimispora. The sequence goes on along the minus strand of NZ_LT732526.1, from coordinate 2,452,529 downwards.
CAATAATTATAGAAAACCCCTTTACTAGAATTTGAATTATGCTATAATATTCGCAGGGCTTTTTCGCAAATGAAACCGGCGGAAGGGCAGAATAACCAACACATTTTGAGGAGGAAATTAACTTATGGCAAAAAAATGGGTTTATTTGTTTACCGAAGGTAATGCAGACATGAGGAACCTGTTAGGTGGGAAAGGTGCGAACCTGGCAGAGATGACCAATTTAGGTCTTCCGGTTCCCCAGGGGTTTACAATAACAACGGAAGCCTGTACTCAGTATTATGAAGATGGCGAAAAGATTAACGATGAGATCATGGGACAGATCATGGAACATATTACAAAGATGGAAGAGATCACCGGAAAGAAGTTCGGCGATAAAGAAAATCCTCTTCTGGTTTCTGTCCGTTCCGGTGCAAGAGCATCCATGCCCGGTATGATGGATACCATCTTAAATCTTGGTTTAAATGAAGAAGTAGTGGAAGTCCTGGCTTCCAAATCCGGCAATCCCCGCTGGGCCTGGGACTGCTATCGAAGATTTATCCAGATGTTCTCCGATGTGGTTATGGAAGTCGGCAAAAAATATTTCGAAGAGCTCATTGATAAGATGAAATCGAAAAAGGGCGTTACAGAAGACGTAGATTTAACTGCCGATGATTTAAAGGAGCTTGCAAATCAGTTCAAGGCCGAATACAAGGAAAAAATCGGCGAAGAATTCCCGGCTGATCCCAAGATGCAGCTGATGGAAGCGATCAAGGCAGTCTTCCGTTCCTGGGACAACCCAAGAGCAAACGTATACCGCCGTGATAACGATATCCCGTATTCCTGGGGAACTGCTGTTAACGTACAGATGATGGCATTTGGAAACATGGGTGAGACATCCGGTACCGGTGTTGCATTTACCCGCGATCCTGCAACCGGCGAGAAGCATCTGATGGGCGAGTTCTTAATGAACGCACAGGGGGAAGACGTAGTAGCTGGTGTCCGTACTCCTCAGAAGATCGAACAGTTAAAGGAAGTTATGCCGAAGGTTTATGAGCAGTTCATCGGCATCTGCGATAAACTGGAAGACCACTACAGAGATATGCAGGATATGGAGTTTACCATTGAAGATAAGAAGCTTTACATGCTTCAGACACGTAACGGCAAGAGGACCGCGAAAGCGGCTTTAAAGATTGCCTGTGACCTGGTTGACGAGGGCATGATCACAGAGGAAAAAGCAGTGAAGATGATCGATCCGAGAAACTTGGATACCTTACTGCATCCTCAGTTTGACACAGCAGCATTAAAGAAGACTGAACCGGTTGCAAAGGCTCTGGCAGCTTCTCCGGGAGCCGCATGCGGAAAGATCGTATTTACCGCAGATGATGCGAAGGCCTGGAAGGAAAGAGGCGAAAAGGTTGTTCTGGTCCGTCTTGAGACCTCTCCGGAAGACATTGAGGGTATGAAAGCCGCTCAGGGTATTTTGACCGTACGCGGCGGTATGACATCCCACGCAGCCGTTGTTGCACGCGGCATGGGTACCTGCTGTGTATCAGGCTGTTCCGAGATCGCCATGGACGAAGAGAATAAAAAATTCGTTCTTTCAGGAAAGGAATACCGCGAAGGGGACTGGTTGTCCATCGACGGCTCCACCGGAAAGATATATGATGGAATAATCCCGACCGTAGATGCCACCATTGCCGGAGAGTTCGGCAGGATCATGGCATGGGCAGATAAATACAGAAGACTGAAAGTAAGAACCAATGCAGATACCCCGGCCGACGCAAAGAAGGCAAGAGAGCTGGGAGCAGAGGGAATCGGCCTTTGCAGGACCGAGCATATGTTCTTTGAAGGCGATCGGATCGACGCATTCCGTGAGATGATCTGCTCTGACACGGTAAAAGAGAGGGAAGCAGCTTTAGAAAAGATCCTTCCGGTACAGCAGGACGATTTTGAGAAGCTTTATGAGGCTCTGGAAGGAAATCCTGTTACCATCCGTTTCCTGGATCCGCCGTTGCATGAGTTTGTTCCAACAGAGGAAGAGGACATTAAGAAGCTGGCTGATGCCCAGGGCAAGACCGTGGCTCAGATCAAGAACATCATTAATTCCCTGCACGAGTTCAACCCGATGATGGGACACCGTGGCTGCCGTCTGACTGTTACCTATCCTGAGATCGCAAGGATGCAGACAAAGGCAGTGATCCGCGCGGCAATCAACGTACAGAAAGCACATGCAGACTGGAACGTATGTCCGGAGATCATGATTCCGCTTATCTGCGATGAGAAGGAATTAAAGTTTGTTAAAAAGGTGGTTGTTGAAACTGCTGACGCAGAAATTGCTGCTGCAGGAAGCAGCTTAAAATATGAAGTCGGTACCATGATCGAGATTCCAAGAGCGGCTCTTACTGCTGATGAGATCGCGAAAGAAGCGGAATTCTTCTGCTTTGGAACCAACGATTTAACCCAGATGACCTATGGCTTCTCCCGTGACGATGCCGGTAAGTTCTTAGATGCTTACTATGACACCAAGATATTCGAGAATGACCCGTTTGCAAAACTGGACCAGATTGGTGTTGGCAAGCTTATGGAGACAGCCATCAAGTTGGGGAAAGGCGTCCGGCCTGAGCTTCATGTTGGTATTTGCGGTGAGCACGGCGGAGATCCTTCTTCCGTAGAATTCTGCCATAAGATCGGTCTGGATTATGTATCCTGTTCCCCGTTCCGCGTGCCGATTGCTAAACTGGCGGCAGCACAGGCGGCGATCAACCAAAAAAATTAATCAAATAACTATAACAACAGGGTATTGCATTTTGAAATGCAGTACCCTGTTTATTTGGTGGGTTATGATGTTAAGTTATAGCTTAAAATTTCAGTAGAAAAGGATGATGGGAGAGGTCATTATCGGAATGTAATTACAAGTAATATGGCTATAAGAAGCATATGAAATCATTAAAGTGGTTTGTCCTGGTTAAATTGGATTTTATAGAATTGGGATATGGAAATAAGTGGATATTTTGATTGCTTTACTGAGTATTTGTTGGTAGAATATTTATATGAGTAATCGTGTACAGGGTGGTTGACCTTCCGGAATTTCATGTTTCACTAATGGAACATAGAAAAGAAGGGAGGTGAAGCGGATGGATACATATCAGGTATTAACATTGTTGTTTTTAGGTGGTAGTTTCCTTGTTGCTTTGCTTGCCTATTTGGATAATAGGAATAACAAGCCAAAAAAATAATGCCTACCCTGTCAGCCAACAGGATAGGCGGCTCTCATTGAGAGCTAAGTAAGCATTATCCGGAAGCTTCCACCTTGTGGGCGGTTGCTCTTTCTAAATAAAATATAACACATCAATCTTTAAAAGTAAAGAGAAAAAAGTACAGTTAAGCCTCCGCAGGACTTGGCTGTATTTTTTATACCCGAAAGAAGACTTAATATACCTCTCCTTTTACTGTCTCAACAATTCCAGTTCCTTCCGGTTGATATAGGTTTCCAGTAAATTCCGGTTGTTGGTGAGACAGTACTCATTGAGGTAATATCCTATAGAACAGGCGGAAAAGGAGCGAATCAGTCTTGTGCAGCCGGGGTATCTGAAAGAGAGCAGGAATCGCTTCCGGAAAGAAATGAGCTGAAGCGGGATCCTGAGAGAAAAAATAATGACTGCTAGGATTTTGCGGGGGAATAAAGAAGTGACAGGAGGGCCCATGAAACCTGGCATGCCGGCCGTGTTTTCATGGGCCACTTCCGGGCTAAAATAAGGAAATTATGAAACAGAAAAAAATGGCTATACTCTCTATATAATATTTCAAAACAGGAAATAAAAAAGGAGGGCAGCATATGAGAATTCCCAGACACATCGGAATCATACCAGACGGAAACCGCCGCTGGGCGCTGGAAAAAGGCATGGGAAAAGAGGCCGGATACGATAAGGGGATATCTCCCGGCCTGGATCTTTACCATATATGCCGGGAGATGGGAATCGAAGAAATGACCTTTTATGGTTTTACGGTGGACAATACCAAGCGTCCGACGGTTCAGAGGGAGGCTTTTTCAAAGGCATGCGTAAAGGCGGTGCAGGAACTGTCAAAAGAAGACGCCGAGCTGCTGGTGTTGGGGAAAACGGCCTCCGCCATGTTTCCGGAAGTTCTAATACCGTATACCAGCAGATGCAGGTTCGGTGCAGGGGGAATGAAAATCAATTTTTTGGTCAATTACAGCTGGGAATGGGATCTGGGGCTTCATGACGGTGTTATAGGCCCTGCATTAAAGACTGCGGATGTTTCAAGGATTGATCTGGTGGTCCGGTGGGGAGGGCGCAGAAGGCTATCCGGCTTTTTGCCGGTACAGTCTGTTTATTCCGATATGTATGTCATAGATGATTACTGGCCGGATTTTAGGTCCCAGCACTTATACGACGCCATTGCATGGTATTCCAGGCAGGAAGTGACGCTTGGAGGATGAGTACGCCAAATAGAAAGCTTCAGCATTAATGCTGGGGCTTTCTATTTACGCGGGTAACGAGCCAGGCGTGTTTCTCCGGTATGGGTTACCGCCTGCGCAGAAGAAGAGGAAGCAGAGAGCCGGCCACAATCAGGCTGAATAGATTCTGAACCAGATTGAATGGAATGTTTATCATGGCAGCCTGCAGGTTATATATGATGAGTTCGAATATAAAATAACCTCCGGTCACTACAGTGCTGGATACGATACCGGCAGCCAGAAAGGGAAGCAGCCAACGGGCCGTCTGGCTGCTGTGAGACAGCCTGTGGTAGAGATATCCGCCTGAATAGGCGGCCAGTGCTTTGATGATAAAGGTAGCCGGTGCATAAAATGCGTAGCCTGACAGTAAGTCTGCCAGCATGGAACCCAATCCTCCGGCGGCTGCGCCGTATAAGGGCCCCTGAAGTATGCCGCTTAACAGTACCATTCCGTCTCCCAGGTGGATATAACCGTTAAATGCAGATGGTATATGGATTAACATAGTAGCTGCAGCGGTAAGAGCTGTCATTAAAGCGCCGAATAAAATTTTTTCCGTTTGTATATCGTTCATAACGATTCCTCCCTGATTGGTAAAGCACATGTTTTTGCTGATACTTATGATATAAAAGAACTGGTATTTTTTAAATAGCCAATTTGATCTAAATTATACATACCAGTTGCAAGGCAGATGGAAAGCGAGCAGCCGGAAGCTGTCTTAACTGCCAATAACCGAAGCAATATGAAACGTGATTGAAGTAAAAATATTTACATAAAAAAATAATAAATATTTTTACTTAAATATATAAATATTTATATAAAAATACTTGAAAATTTAGCAATAATACAATATAATGATATAAAATGAAAATATTGGTTAGCGTATTTGAATATAAATAAGCATAATATCAATCCGTAAATGATAATTTTTCATAATAAGTTATTCTGATCAAGCGAGAAGGAAGATGGGATACAGGTTGTAAATTTAGGACAGGTAAAAAGTTTTAATTAAAAAGTGCTTTAAAACCATTCATATAGACTTTAAGGTAAAATGGGTTGATAAACCTGCAAAAAAATAAGGAGGATCTTATGGGAAAAAGAACGAGAAGGAATGGAAAATTATTAATGGCACTTATGTTATCCGGAGCCATGGTACTTTCTTATGGAAGCAGCGCATTTGCTGATGATGTCCAGACAAAGTCAAAGACAACAACTTACCGTACCGTTATGGAAGTGGAAGACTTTGGCCCGCAAATTAAAAAGGTAATCGTGGACCTTGGTAAAACGGTGAACAAGAATACCGTAGATACGGATACCTTTAAGGTTCTTGCAGTAAGGATTCCAAACAGTGAGAATACTCCGATTATAGGTGATGATGGAGTTGGATACCGGAAGGTCACTAAGGCTTACATATCAGATAAAGACGGCAATGCGGCGGCAAAAGGAAATTATGCAGCTCTTGAATTGGAAATCGGACCGGATATTTCCTTTGGCCTGCCTTTGAATCTGGATTTGAATTTTATCCGCAATGAATGGATTGAATGTAAGTATACAATAACACAGCAAAAGGATATCAAATCCGGTTCGACAACGGTTTCCGGACTGGTAGCGGATGTTTTTGATGGGGGAACGAGAGGACTTCTGGATGAATTTACTGCCTTACAGGGCACTTATGATAATATTACCATGCATTATGCGAGCTATGTACCGGCAAAAGACGGCGCAAAACACCCGTTGATCATATGGCTCCACGGAATGGGAGAAGGAGGAACCGACGGGCTTCTTGGCATCGCGGGAAATAAGGGGGTAAACTTTGCTTCAAAAGAAATACAGTCTTATTTCAATGGAGCTTATGTTTTAGGACCGCAATGTCCGACATTTTGGATGGATGGGAAGACTTCAAATGCTTCTGGAAATGCAGCTTCAAAATATAAGAATGTTTCTGCTTTTGCAGACGGGACTTCAAATTATGAGAAAGCACTCATGGCTCTGATCAAGGATTATGTTGCAAAGAATCCGGATATTGATACAAATAGAATTTACATTGGCGGAGATTCCAACGGCGGATATATGACGATGCTTATGGCCAGAGATTATACCGGCTATTTTGCAGCGGCATTCCCGACCTGCGAAGCATTAAAAGATACATTGATCACAGATTCAGATATACAGAAGCTGAAAGAGCTTCCCATGTGGTTTGTCGCAGCGAAAACGGATACGACGGTTCCTGTTTTAGATTATACGGTTCCGACGTATAACCGGTTAATGAAGGCAGGAGCAAAGAATGTTCACTTATCACTATTTGATAATGTAATAGATACTACAGGATTGTACAAGAAAGCGGACGGTACACCATACGAGTATAATGGGCACTGGTCATGGATTTATGTATTTAACAATAAACCTGCAGAGACAATCAATGGAAAAAATGTAACAATTATGGAATGGCTGTCCGAACAGTCCTTAAATAAAGAAGCAGCAGAATAACCGGTTTATAAGTAAAACAACGAACGGACCTATGGGAACATGGGTCCGTTTGTTGTGCTCCCATGCTTGCATATTTAGAGAAATAGTAATAAAATAGTTAAAAGAAATTGTCTGATGGGTCTGGAAAATATAGAAAAAATTATCTTTATGTTTGCAGTTTCCTTCAAATGTGATACAATGATTGTATGACAGCATGAAATATTTATACAAAAGATATATAAGAAGAGGGAGTGAAGATCATGGAAGAGGTTTCTAGAATTCCAATCGTGCAGCAGGTGGTAAACAGCATGAAGGAATTTGTTGCAGCGGATGGAATAGCGGTCGGACAAAAATTACCTACGGAAAAAGAATGGTGTGAGAAGCTGACGGTGGGACGTGGTACAGTCAGGGAAGCCTTCCGTATTCTAGAGGCCCGGGGGCTGGTGGAGATCAAACCTGGACGCGGTGCATTTCTGGTAAGTAAAAAAGAACTGGGTCAGGAAGAGCTGGCGGAATGGTTCCTTAAAAATGAGGTGGAATTAAAGGATTATATTGAAGTCAGAAGTGTCCTGGAGCCCTTATGTGCACGGTTTGTAGCAAAGCGGGCCACCGATGCGGAGCTTGAACAGATCGAACGGACCCATTTCCGGTTTATCCGTGCAGTAGAGGAAGAGGATTTTGCCGGAATGGCAAAATACGATGAGAAGCTGCACCGGCAGATCGTGGAAGCCAGCAGGAATAAAATGCTGATTTTTATGAATAAAAAGATCGACGAATGCATCCGGGACTTCCGGTTAAAGACATTCCAGGTGCCGCAGAACGCCCGGAATGCCATAAAGGCACATCACAATATCGTAGAAGCTTTAAAGGCCCGGGATGAAGAGGTGGCGGAGCTTTATGCAAAGAGACATATCTCCCTGATCAATACGGATATGAATGTCATCATTAAGCGGTAAACCATAGAAAGAGCTGCAGCAGAACGAACGGAAGGAAGGAGACCGTTTTGCTGCAGTTTTTTTCCTGCCAATATTAACTGCTTCTGTCAATAAGCAATGGTTGTGTTTCGGAATGATTTGTAGTACAATTCAACAGGATATGATAGAAAAATCATGAGTTTATGTTTGCGGTTGCCGCAGGAGGACTTCCATTGAGATACCGGGTAAAAAAGATCCGCGCTGTAAGCCGGATACTGGCAATGTTATTTTGCATTGCCTTACTTTCAGCAGAACTGAATATGTCTGATAACGACAGGAATCCCGGCCAGTCTTATTTCTCTTCTGCGGGAACCATATCGGAAGGATATCACCACCATAGGGAGGCCGGTTCTATCGCTGCAGTGCCCGGCGTTCTCGAGGATGAGGTGGTCGGTGAGATTTTATCCGGTGCAGGAAACCGGTTTTCATTCAGGGTCTTGCCTTTAAAATATATATTGGTCAGGACATTTTTCTTATTTATTCCGCTTGTTTTATGGTCCATACGGACGGTGCTGCTCCAAAGCGGGTATATCAGCAGAATGTTTCTGATACGGTACATACATGATTCGGACGGAGAGAAAGGGGAAGCAGCAGGCATTTAACGGCAAATAGAAAATGAAACAGGAAAAGAGGAAAACCTATGAAGCCAGGAAAGAAAATGCTTGCTGTAATTTTTTTCGTAATTGCAGCACTGATTTATGTTGCGGTATTTGGAGCTGGAGAAAGCATCAAAGGCGTATTTGACATGCGCTACGGCATCGACATCCGCGGAGGAGTGGAAGCTGTTTTTGAACCACAGGGGCTTGACCGCAGCCCCACCGAACAGGAGCTTGAGACAGCCAGGGAAGTTATTGAAACCCGCATGGACAACCAGAATATCACGGACAGGGAGGTGACCGTGGATAAAAACGGCGGTTATATCATTGTCCAGTTCCCGTGGAAATCCGGTGAAACCAATTTTAATCCGGAAGATGCTATTGCGGAATTAGGTGAAATGGCAGAGCTTACGTTTCGGGATCCCGATGGTAATGTGCTGATCCAGGGGAAAGATGTGCAGAGCGCATCACCGGAGACCACGAATTCCAATGGAATAAAAAGCTATCAGGCAGCACTTCAATTTAATGATGATGGGGCGAAGCTGTTTGAAGAAGCCACCGGGAAGCTGATCGGGAAACGGATGAGCATTTACATGGACAACGATCTGATATCCAGCCCTACGGTGCAGACCCGGATATCCGGAGGCCAGGCTGTCATTACAGGAATGAGGACCTATGATGAGGCAAAGGACCTGGCTAAAAAAATCAATGCCGGCGCCCTGCCGTTTTCCTTAAAGACAACTAATTTCTCGACCATAAGCCCTTCCCTGGGAAACAATGCTCTTAATATTATGGTTGATGCCGGTATTGCCGCGTTTTTCGTCATCTGCCTCTTTATGATCGTGTTTTACCGGCTGCCAGGCATCATTGCCTGCATTACCTTAGTGCTTCAGATGATCCTGCAGATGCTTGCAGTATCCATACCCCAGTATACCCTGACCCTTCCGGGGATCGCCGGTATTATCCTGACGCTTGGTATGGCAGTGGATACGAACATTATTATTTCGGAGCGTATATCGGATGAGCTTAAAAAGGGCATTTCCGTGAAAGGAGCTGTTTTAGCCGGATATAAAAATGCGTTTTCATCTGTTCTGGACGGGAATGTGACCACAGCGATCGTTGCGGTGATTCTGATGTTTTTGGGATCCGGTACCATGTTAAGCTTTGGTTATACGCTGTTGATCGGTATGATCGTAAACCTTTTGATCGGAGTTTCCGTTTCCAAGCAGCTCCTTTTATCATTGATCCAATCCGATCTGTGGCGTGACGAAAAATGGTTCCGGATCAGGAAAGATAAAAAGACGGTACCGTTTTACCAAAAGAAATATGTGTTTGCGATCCTTTCCGGTTTCGTGATTTTATCCGGCATCGCAGGATGCTTCTTTTATGGGGTCAAGCTTGATACCCAGTTTACCGGAGGCGCCGTACTCAGCTATTCCGTAACCGAAGGGGCAGATACCGGTAAAATTCAGGAAGCCGTTGAAAAACAGACAAACCGTCCGGTTACGGTTCAGATCAAGGAAGATAACATGACCGGGCTTAAGAGGCTTTCGGTCACGCTTGCAGGGAATTCAGGCATGTCGCCGGAGGACCAGAAAAAGGTAACGGATGCGATTAACAGCACTTCGGACCAGGCGGATGCAAAGCTTTCTGAAACCTTTGTGGTCGAGCCTTATATCGGGGCAAAGGCACTGAAGAATGCAGCCATTGCCATTGCCCTGTCCATGATTTTCATCGTTATATATGTATGGATCCGTTTTTCAGCCATATCAGGCCTTTCGGCAGGAGTCACCGCAATGATTGCACTGCTTCATGACGTTTTGGTCGTATTCTTTGCATTTGTGCTGTTCCGGATTCCGTTAAATGATGCCTTTGTGGCAGTCGTCCTCACGATCATCGGTTATTCCATCAATGACACCATCGTCATCTATGACCGGATCCGTGAAAATAAAAAAAGGGATTCCAAAAAACCGGTGGCCGATCTGGTAAACGAAAGCACGACCCAGACTCTTGGCAGATCCATCAATACGTCTTTTACGACAGGGATCTGCGTGCTGATCATTCTGGCTGCTTCGGTCTATTTCCAGATCGAGTCCATTCTGGAGTTTTCCCTTCCCATGTTTTTTGGTATCCTGACGGGATGCTACTCCTCCATTTGCGTGGCGGGTACACTCTGGGCAATGTGGGAGAAACGAAAAAAAAAGAAATAATCCAGCTTCCAAAGAGCCGGAAAGTCAATGGTTCCATGACTTTTCGGCTCTTTTTTTGTGGAAAAACCGGCAGATGGGGCAGTTATTATACAATCCGGGTTGTAGGGCATATGACAACATTTTGTATGATTTGCATAATTTTAAAAATTCTATTGACAAAATTCGAGTAAAGATGTATTATTGGATTACAATATTGTATGACAGCAGACAATAATGCAAACCCGGGGAAGCGATTAAGAATGATATCATACAATAGTTTTAACATTTGTAACAAAAACTAGGGTATAAAAACAGAAACAAATTCAAAGAATGCTACAAAAGAATGAAAATGTTGAGAGGTGGATTATTATGAGAAAAGTTACCGCAATTGTATTATCAGCCATGATGGCATTGTCTTTAACCGCTTGCGGTTCCTCTGCTAAGGAAACAACAGAAGCAAGCAGTGGGACTGAAACGACCGCAGCGGCTACAACCGCAGCAAAAGCAGAGGAATCCAAAAAGCCGATTAAAATTGGAGTTTCTGCACCGGATTTAACCAATGTGTTCTTCATCCAGATCAAAGACGCGATGCAGGCGGCTCTGACCGGACCGGAAGACGAACTGATCATCCAGGATGCAGGCGGCGACCAGAATAAGCAGATGAACGACGTAGCAGATATGATCAACCAGGGAGTTGACGTAATCTGTATCTCTGCGATCAACTCAGAAGGAGTGCGCGCCACTCTGGAAGCATGTAAGGAAGCGGACATACCTGTAATTGCGTTTAATACAGCGGTTAAGAATCCGGAGCTGGTTCAGTGTACCGTTGTTTCTGATAATAAAGAGGCCGGAAAGCTGTGTGCACAGGCTCTGGCTGAATCTTTAGGCGGAAAAGGAAAGGTAGTAGAAATTACTTATAGTACCACAGAGGTTTGCTATGACCGTCAGCTCGGTTTTGAAGAAGAATTAAAGAACTATCCGGATATTGAGATCATTCAGACTAAAGACGTTGAGAAGCCAAAGTCCGATTATTCCCAGCCGATCATGGTAGACTTTATCAACGCAAACCCGGTGATTGACGGCGTATTCACGATCAATGACCCGACAGCCCGCGGTGCAATCGCAGCCCTGAAAGAAGCAGGCCGCCTGGAAGCTGCCAAGGTTGTTTCCGTTGACGGTTCCGATGAAGGAAAAGGCTTTATCCGCTCCGGTGAAATGGTGGCATCTGCAGCACAGGATCCGGCAGGAATCGGTACAACCTGTATCGAAACTGCATACAGACTGCTGACAGGCCAGACAATTGAAGAGAAGGTAGTCGTACCGATGTCCATCATTACAAAGGAGAACGTAGATCAGTAATCCGTAAAGTATTGACCCGAAGCGAAGAATGCAGAACAGGAGTGTAAAAAACATGTTAAATGAATATGTTTTTGAAATGAAAGATATTACCAAAGCGTTTGGTCGCAATGTTGTACTTGACGGAGTCAGTATTTCCATAAAGCCCGGAGAAGTCCGGGCTCTTATGGGAGAGAATGGTGCAGGAAAATCCACCTTGATGAAAATTCTGGGTGGCATTTTCAGCGCTGATTCGGGCACCATCTGCATGGAAGGGAAGGAAGCTTCCATAAAGACCGTAGACGATGCCCGCAAGTATGGTGTCAGTTTTATCCATCAGGAAATCACCAACATTCCTGAGATGACGATTGCAGAAAATATTTTTCTTGGCCGGGAACCGAAAAACCATTTGAAGATGGTAGATTACCGGAAAATGAAGCATGAGGCGCAGAAAGCTCTTGATGCGCTGGGGCTTAATCTGGATGCTGGAATGCTGATCCGGGGGTTATCCGTAGCACAGCAGCAGATGATAGAAATTGCAAGAGCGGTGAACGAGGGGGCAAAAATCCTGATTCTGGACGAACCCACAGCATCTTTGTCAAAAAGTGAGACAGACAATCTGTTTGCACAGATCGACCGTTTAAAAAAAGCCGGAGTTGCGATGATTTACATATCACATCGTATGGAAGAGACCTTTAAGGTCTGCGATTCGGTAACGGTACTCCGTGACGGTAAGTTTATAGGAACCAGAGATACAAAAGAAACATCAGAAAACGAATTGATCAGCATGATGGTAGGCCGTGAATTTAACAACATGTATGGAAACAAACGTGTCATCGGCGGGGACGTCATCATGGAAGTGAAACATTTAACAACCCAAAAGGTATCCGATATCAGCTTTACATTGAGAAAAGGGGAAATACTTGGTTTCTCAGGATTGGTAGGAGCAGGACGTACCGAACTGGCTCTGGCATTATTCGGCATTGACAGCATTCAGTCAGGTGAGATCTGGCTGGAAGGAAAACGGCTTACCATTAACAGGCCAAAGGATGCAATGGACGCAGGCATCGCACTGGTGCCGGAAGAGCGTAAGGAGCAGGGGCTTTTCCTCAGCCATAGCATTGCAACCAATCTGACATTCCAGGTGCTTTCTGAATTTATACATCAGTTACGAGTGGACAAGAAAAAGGAATCGAATATTGTAGGTGAGTTCAAGCAGAAGCTTTCTATTAAGATGGCATCCGTGGAACAGACGGCAGGAGAGCTTTCCGGCGGCAATCAGCAGAAGATTGTCATATCCAAATGGCTGGCAGCAAAGCCAAAGGTACTCATTCTGGACGAACCGACCCGAGGGATCGACGTAGGCGCAAAGGCAGAGATATATAAGCTGATGCACAGCCTGGCCAGTGAAGGAGTTTCCATTATCATGATCTCTTCAGAGCTTCCTGAGATCATCAATAACTCCAGCCGGGTTGCCATCATGAGGGAAGGACATCTGGCCGGAATCTTAGACCAGCAGGAGACGGAAGCTACACAGGAAACGATCATGTCATTTGCAGTGGGAGGAGAACATACAACATGTTAAGCAAGAAGAATCAATCAGAGACATCAGAGATACAAGCACCAAGCCTCTGGAGCACCAATCCCTTTATGATCTGGCTGAAACGCAATATGGCGGCCATGATCGCGTTGGTATTCCTGTGTATTGTTTTATCGATTACAACCGATACGTTTCTTGTTAAAAACAACCTGTTCAGCGTATTGCGCCAGGTATGCGTAAACGGCTTCATCGCATTTGGTATTACATGCGTTTTGATCTGCGGCGGCATTGACTTGTCCGTAGGTTCGGTCGTAGCGGCTGCCGGTGTTATCGCCGTGCGCTGCGGAAATGCGGGACTGCCGCTCATCTTATGCATTCTGGTTCCCCTGTTATTTGGTGCGGTTATTGGTTTCATCAATGGATATGTCATTTCCCATACAACTCTGCCGCCGTTCATTGTAACGTTATCCATGCAGATCATCGTACGTGGTGTCAGCTACATATTAACGGGCGGCCAGCCGGCACAATCCAATAACGAAGTATTCAACAACATGGGGGTAGGAAGCTTCCTCGGAATTCCCATTCCGGTCGTATTCGTAATCGTAGCATTTATAATTCTGTATTTTATTATGAACCGTACCTCCTTTGGACGTCACGTCTATGCAACCGGCGGAAATAAGGAAGCAGCAAAATACGCAGGCGTTGATACCAAATGGATCCAGGTAAGAGTATTCATCATCAGTGGTGTGATGGCAGCTTTAGCCGGTGTGGTTCTGGCAGCAAGACTGTATTCCGGCCAGCCATCCGTAGGAGAAGGCTTTGAGCGCGATGCAATCGCAGCTTCCGTACTTGGGGGTACAAGCTTTAACGGCGGTCTTGGTACATTAGGCGGAACCGTTATCGGTGTACTGATCATCGGTGTTTTGAACAACGGTATGAACCTTCTTAAGATAAACAGCTACTGGCAGTTTGTAGTAAAGGGATGCGTAATCCTTGGGGCAGTATACGTGGATTACTTAAAGAAGAGAGGTTCACTCAAAAAGTAATATTTCATAATTAAGACGGAGGCATAAGAACATGATGGACATTGAGGAATTAAAAAGGAAATGTAATGATATCCGAAGGGATATTATTAATATGACGGCAGACGCAGCCAGCGGCCATCCGGGCGGCTCTTTATCAGCCGTAGAGCTGATGGCAGCTATGTTCTACACACAGATGCGGGTAGACCCAAAGGATCCGGACAATGAGGACCGTGACCGTTTCGTGCTGAGCAAGGGACATGCAGCTCCCTGCTACTATGCAGTATTAGGAGAGATGGGCTTTTTCGATAAAGCGGAATTTAAGAATTTCCGGCAGCTTCACAGCATTCTTCAGGGGCATCCGGATGCGAAGAAGGTTCCGGGGATCGATGCTTCCACAGGTTCTTTGGGACAGGGGATCTCCATCGCAGTCGGTATGGCACTTGGAGCAAAGGCTCAGAAAAAGGATACGAAAGTATTTACTCTGCTTGGAGACGGAGAACTGCAGGAAGGCCAGGTCTGGGAGGCATGCATGGCAGCGGCCAACTATCATCTGGACAACCTCACCATCATCATTGATAACAACGGTCTCCAGATCGACGGAACAAATGATCAGGTTATGTCTCTCGGCGATTTATCCTCCAAATTCAAAGCATTTGGATTCAACGTACTGGAACTGCCGGATGGCAACAACTTAGAAGAAGTGCTGGCTGCATACTCCATCAGCACCATGGCAGGAAAGCCAAAGTGCATTCTGGCGCACACCGTAAAAGGAAAAGGCGTTTCCTTTATGGAAAACCAGGTGGGCTGGCACGGCAAGGCACCAAGCGAAGAGGAAAGACAGCAGGCATTAAAGGAACTGGAGGGTTAATGACATGAGTGAAATGAAGGCAATTAGAGTGGCATATGGTGAGGCATTGGCCGAACTGGGCGAAGCAAATGAAAAAGTCGTTGTATTGGATGCGGATCTTGCGCATGCCACAATGACCGCTACCTTTGCGGCAAAATTTCCTGAGCGGTTTTTTAATGCTGGTATTGCGGAAGCAAATATGGTCGATATGAGTGCAGGTCTTTCTACCATGGGATACATTCCATTCTGCAGCACCTTTGCCGTGTTTGGTGCAGGACGGGCCTATGAACAGGTCCGCAATGGCGTAGCTTATCCTCATTTCAATGTAAAGCTGGGCATGACACATTCCGGAATTACTCTTGGGGAAGACGGCGGAAGCCACCAGGCCATCGAAGATTTGGCACTTATGCGCGTAATTCCCGGCATGACCGTGGTCGTTCCCTGTGATGCCAGTGAAACACATCGTGCCGTAAAGGCGGTAGCAGAGATGGAAGGGCCGGCTTATCTTCGTCTGGCAAGACTTCCAAGCCCTGTATTTGAAGAAGAAATGCCGTTTGTGATCGGAAAGGCAAACGTATTAAAAGAAGGTACGGATGCAGTGGTATTTGCGTGCGGCATCATGGTATCTGCCGTACTGGAATGTGCAAAGAATCTTTTAGCAGAAGGAAAATCCATTACCGTAGTCAATATGCATACCATCAAGCCCATCGATAAAGAGTGCATTTTAAAATACGCGGCACAGTGCAGCAATGTGATCACCGTAGAAGAACACAGCGTCATCGGCGGTCTTGGAGATGCGGTCGGTGAGGTTCTTTTGGATAACAAGTGCAATGTAACATTTAAGAAGATCGGTGTTCAGGACCGTTTCGGACAATCCGGAAAACCGGAAGACCTTCTGGAAGAATACGGACTGAGCGGGAAACAGGTATATAATCAGATAAAAGGAGTTTTGAAAGCATGAGAATCGCATTAATTAATGAGAACAGCCAGGCGGCTAAAAACGGATTGATTTACAACAGCTTAAAGAAAGTTGCAGATACAAAAGGCTATGTGGTGGATAACTATGGAATGTATTCCGCAGAGGACAGCAATTCCCTGACTTATGTACAGAACGGAATTCTGGCAGCTATCCTTTTAAACTCCGGTGCAGCGGATTATGTGGTCACCGGATGCGGAACCGGCGCGGGTGCCATGCTGGCATTAAACAGCTTTCCGGGCGTGATCTGCGGCCTTGTATGTGACCCAAGCGACGGTTACATGTTTGCACAGATCAACGACGGCAACGCCATTGCCATGCCATTTGCAAAGGGCTTTGGCTGGGGAGCAGAACTGAATCTGGAGTATACATTTGAAAAATTATTCTCGGAAGCAAGCGGACAGGGCTACCCAAGAGAGAGAGCCGTTCCGGAGCAGAGAAATAAGAAGATATTAGATGGAGTAAGAGAGAATAACTTAAAAGATATCCTGACCTGTTTAAAGGGACTTGACAAGGAACTGGTAAAGGGAGCCATCGGCGGGGAGAAATTCGGCGAGCTGTTCTTCGCAAACTGCAAGGATGAATCCATTGCGGAATATGTAAAGAGCCTGTTGGCATAGGAGGTCCCTCATGCTGAAAAACAAACCATCTGGAGTTGCCCATGTGGCAATTCCTACGGATGAACCGGAAGTAACCGTAGCTTTCTATGAGAATCTGGGTTTTACCAGGCTGGTGGATGGAGGCGTCCGCGGAATGCTGCAGTGCGGGACCTGCGTCATTGAATTTTATCCAAGACGCCAGGATGTGAAGCCCATCGGTAATATCGACCACATTGCCCTGACTTGTGAGAATCTGGATGAAGCATATGAGGAAATCGCGGCTCAGGGACATAAGTTCCTATCGAACGGCATCGAATCCAACCAGATGTTTGCCCCCCGCACCAACCGCTTCTTTCTCTTCCAGGGTCCCAATGGCGAGAAGATTGAATTTTGCAAAGTCAGCTAGTTTTGAGTAAATATAAAATTTAAGGAGAACTGCCATGAGATTTTTTATCGATACAGCAAATACGGAAGACGTAAAGAAAGCAAACGACATGGGCATCATCTGCGGTGTTACCACCAATCCTTCCCTGATCGCCAAAGAAGGCCGCGATTTTGGTGAGGTCATCAAAGAAATCACTTCCATCGTGGACGGACCCATCAGCGGGGAAGTGAAAGCAACAACTGTGGATGCAGAGGGCATGATTGCAGAGGGACGTGAAATCGCAGCGATCCATCCGAATATGGTTGTAAAGATCCCCATGACCGTAGAAGGACTGAAGGCCGTTAAGGTATTGACTGCAGAGGGAATCAAGACCAATGTAACACTGGTATTTTCTGCCGCTCAGGCACTTTTAGCTGCCCGTGCAGGCGCGACCTATGTATCCCCATTCTTAGGCCGTTTGGATGACATTTCCATGCCGGGCATTGACCTGATTTGTGACATCACGGATATTTTTACGGAACACGGAATCGAGACAGAAATCATTGCAGCCAGCATCCGCAACCCGATCCATGTGATCGACTGTGCAAAGGCAGGAGCAGACATTGCTACCGTACCATACAGCGTACTGGTGCAGATGACAAAGCACCCGTTGACCGATCAGGGGATTGAGAAATTCAAGGCGGATTATAAAGCGGTATTCGGGGAATAATCAGTAATTTTGGGCGAAGCTTTTTCAGGCTTCGCCCTTTTTTTGAAACAATATTTTTACATTACAGATCTATTCTTGCTTATTATCAGATGTTACTGATAAATAATATTTTTTGATATATGATTGAATATTTTTAATAAAAATGTTAGAATATGATAAACCCAGATCCTGGTATTGTGCCTGTTTACAGTAATTTGATTTTTGAAACCGATATGGAAATCAACTTTAAAGGAGGACGAAGATTATGCTAAATAAAGAAATTGTAACGAAAATAAATCAACAGATCAATTTTGAGTTTTATTCCGCATATTTATATCTGGACATGTCCAACTATTATGCGGACAGCAATTTAAACGGCTTTGCCAACTGGTTTAAAATCCAGACTCAGGAAGAGCGGGATCATGCCATGCTCTTTATGGATTATTTGTTAAACAACAGTGAAAAGGTCGTATTTCAGGATATTAAGGCTCCGGCTTTTGTTTACAAAGATTTCCGCCAGCCTGCAGTGGAGGCTTATGAACACGAGCTCAAGGTGACGGCTTCCATTCATGATATTTACGGTACAGCTTATGAATTAAAAGACTTCCGCACCATGCAGTTCCTTGACTGGTTCGTAAAAGAACAGAATGAAGAAGAAAAGAATACGGATGAAATTATAAAGAGATATGATTTATTCGGCAATGATGCCAAGGGATTATATTTACTGGATTCTGAACTGGCGGCGAGGGTTTATACGCCTCCGACACTTGTAATCTAATAACGGAATGGTGTTCGCTATCGTAACGCTATAAAAAGAGCAGCTTCTGACATGATATTGCACCGGCATTCATGGCAGAAGCTGTTCTTTCGTTTGTCAGTTCCGAATGATAGGAAAGGTGTATGCAGATAAAGCAGGAAGAATGAAAAGCCGCTTGCTTTTGGTTCGGGATTGGATATAAAATGGAAAAAAGAAAGCGAGGCATATATGGAAATCATTACATTGTCAAAGGAAAATTTAGAGCAGGAGCACATCTGCTGCGCCATTGCCAATAATAAGGACTGTCAGGTCGCGGCTAAAAAAGCCTGGCTGGCCGAACGCCTTGAGGAGGGACTGGTATTCAAAAAGGGAAATGTTCGTGGGAAATGTTTTATTGAATATATTCCGGCGGAGAAAGCATGGGCACCCATTGATGCTGCCGGGTATATGTATATCAACTGCTTTTGGGTATCCGGTCAATTCAAAGGACAGGGGAATTCCAATCTTTTACTGGAAGCCTGTATAGAGGACAGCAGGGAAAAGGGGAAAAAGGGGCTGGTTATCTTGTCTTCAAAAAAGAAGCTCCCCTATCTTTCTGATCCGAAATATCTTCGCCATAAAGGCTTTGAACTGGCGGATACCGCGGAGCCTTACTATGAACTGCTGTATCTGCCTTTTATAAATGACGCGGATAAACCTGGCTTTAAGCAGTCAGTCAGGGAACGTAAAATCATGGAACCGGGCTTTGTCCTTTATTATTCACATCAATGCCCTTTTACTGCAAAATATGTTCCATTGATAGAAGCAGCGGCAGAAAAGAAAGGAATACCGTTTCAATCCATTCGTTTTGAGTCTGCGAAGGAAGCGCAAAATGCTCCGGCACCGTTTACAACGTACAGTCTGTTTTATAATGGAACGTTTCTAACCAATGAAATATTATCGGAAAAAAGATTTGAAAAAATGTTTGGGTAAAGGGGGGAGCGGTGTTCATGGCGAAACAGAGGGAGAGGGTGGAATTCCGCTACTATGAGATACCTGAGGATGAACCGGTTCTGGCTCTATTGGGAGAGGACTGGATCAGAGAATACGGGAAACATATCAAATACCTTCACTTTCATAATCTTATGGAAATCGGATACTGCCACTGGGGTACCGGGGAAGTGATACTGGGGCAGGAGCGTATTCCTTTTTCCAGAGGCTCACTGATGATCGTGCCGCCAAGGCTTCCCCATACCACCAACAGCGACGAGGGAACAAAAGGGTTCTGGGAGTGGATGTACATTGATTTTCAAAAGATTATTTCCGATGTTTACCGTAATGATTCCATACTCCCCAAAAACATATTAAAGCGGATACACAGAACCGGATACCTTCTGTCCGGTGACGAGAACCCAATACTGGCCGGGCTGATTTCGGGAATCATGAATGAGACCCAATATAAGAAGCCCTATTATAAAGAAAGCATAAAGGGGCTTCTGCGCGCCTGCATGGTGGAATTATTACGGCTTTCCGATGGTGAGGAACATATCATGCGCTCCAGGACCAACACCGCTATGATTGCAGGTGCCCTGGATTATGTGGCGGATTATTATGCCGGCGAAATCAAGATAAGAAGTATGGCGGAGGCCTGCAGCATGAGCGAAAGTCATTTTCGGCGGGTTTTTGAAGAAGGCATGAATATGAAACCGGGGGATTATATTAATCTGGTCCGTATCCAGAATGCCTGTGAACTGTTGAAAAAAACGGACAAATCCATGGAAGAGGTGACAATTGCAGCAGGATTTGCTTCTATTTCTGCATTTAACCGGAATTTCAGGAAAATAATGAATAGTTCTCCTTATCAATGGAAGAAATCGGCGGAAAATTATGAGGGGAAGCTGCTGTATTGCAGGATCAGCGCTCAGAAAGGTTGGGAATAAGAAACGCAAATGATTGAATATGCGCGTTTTTTAATTGAATCTAAAAACTTTAAATCTTCAGAATTGGTATAATGTGGTTATCAGAAATCTTTCGAAAGAAAAAGATAATCACATGAGCCAATTTTTTTATGAAAGAGGAGGAGTTTCGCTATGAAGAAAAAGATCACATCCGCATTACTGGCCGGAGCCATGGTGGTTTCCCTGGCAGCCTGCGGGAATTCCGGTACCGCAGGAAAAGCGGCAGGAGACAAGACCGGAGAGGGGGCACAGCCGGCAAATGAATTGACCGTCTGGTGCTGGGACCCGGCATTTAACATGTATGCCATGGAAGAGGCGGCAAAGGTATATCAAAAGGATCATCCGGATTTTAAGCTGAATGTGGTGGAAACACCCTGGGCCGATGTCCAGACCAAGCTGACTACGGCGGCAACCTCCGGAAACTTAGATTCCCTTCCGGACATTCTTTTGATGCAGGATAACGCATTTCAGAAGAATGTGCTCAGTTATCCGGACGCATTCAAGGATCTGACAGGTAGCGGAATCGATTTTACCAAGTTTGCAAAAGCCAAAACTGCTTATTCCGTAGTTGACGGAAAGAATTATGGAGTTCCGTTTGATAACGGGGCCGTGGTCGCATGCTATCGCACCGATATCTTAAAGGAAGCCGGATATACGGTTGATGATTTTAAGGATATTACCTGGAACCAGTATCAGACCATAGGGGAGGACATCCTGGCAAAGACAGGAAAGCCTATGTTATCCTGTCAGGCCGGTGAATCTGATCTGATCATGATGATGCTCCAGTCAGCGGGTGGAAGCCTTTTTGACAAGGAGGGAAATCCCAGCATGGTTGGAAATGACAAGCTGAAGAAAGTCATGGAAACCTATGCTTCGCTGGTGAAGAGCAGTGTTCTGGTAGAAGTCAATGACTGGGATCAGTATGTAGGGACCCTGACCAACAGTACCGTAGGTGGAACCATTAACGGCTGCTGGATCATGGCCAGCATCCAGACCGCGGAGGACCAGTCCGGCAAATGGGCCATTACCGATATTCCTAAGCTTGAAGGCGTGGATGGTGCCACCAATTATTCCAACAACGGCGGTTCCAGCTGGGCAGTTACGAAAGCCTGCAGGAATCCGGAGCTGGCACAGGATTTCCTGGCTAAAACCTTTGCAGGCAGCACAGAATTCTATGAGACCATACTTCCCAAGTCCGGTGCGCTGGCTGCCTATCTTCCCGCAGCTGACAGCAAGGTTTATGCAGAACCTCAGGAATTCTTCGGAGGCGAACCTGTGTATTCCTTAATTACGGATTTTGCTTCAAAGGTTCCTTCCAACAACACAGGTGTCTATTATTATGAAGCGCGTGACGCGGTGGCCACTGCCATTACCAATGTGGTCTCCGGCGGAGATATCGATGCGGAGATCAAGACTGCAGAGGATACGGTTAATTTTGCAATGGGAAAATAGTGGCAGAGGGAGGAGGCATTATTGGTGGGTGATAGAAAGAAAAAGTTATCGTTAGGCCAGAATCAGAGCCTGGCAGGCTGGGCATTTCTGACTCCGGCGGTCCTGTTTATCGCAGTCATGAGCTTTCTGCCCATGATTCAGGCGCTGTTCCTTTCCTTTAAGACAGGAGTCGGCGCAGGGCTTAAATGGACCGGGGGAACCAATTACATAAGGATGTTTAAGGACCCTGTTTTCATGCAGGCTTTAAGAAATAATTTCATCTACCTGATCATACAGGTTCCGATCATGTTGATACTGGCCCTGATACTGGCCTCTCTGCTTAACAATAAGGACCTTCGTTTCAGGGGCCTGTTCCGCACGGCAATCTTTCTGCCCTGCGCAACCTCACTGGTATCTTACGCGGTGATTTTCCGGTCCCTGTTTACAGTGGATGGGCTGGTGAATACGGTTTTCATAAAGCTTGGGATATTGTCCACCGGATATAATTTCCTGGGTCATCCGGCCAGTGCCAGGATCGTCATCATTCTGGCACTGGTCTGGAGGTGGACCGGTTACAATATGGTGTTTTATCTTTCCGGGCTCCAGAACATTGAGTATTCCATATATGAGGCTGCAAAGATCGACGGGGCTTCTCCGGTTCAAGCTTTTTTGCGGATCACGGTTCCGCTTTTAAAGCCCACCATTCTGCTGACTGCGATCATGTCTACCAACGGCACGCTGCAGTTGTTTGACGAATCCGTGAACTTAACATACGGCGGTCCTTCCAATGCCACCATTACCATGTCCCATTATATATACAATGTATCCTTTAAATATGTACCGAATTTCGGGTATGCGGCAGCCATGTCCTACCTGATTCTGATCCTGGTGGCAGTTCTTGCATTTATGCAGATGAAGGTAGGTGATAAACGTGACTAAAGGAAAGAAGTTTCTGGCATATGGTTTTTTGACGGTTGTCTCTGTCATTTCCGTTTTTCCGCTATACTGGATGATGGTTGCGGCCACTAACAAAAGCGTGGCTGTGACACGGGGGACTCTGATATTCGGTACGGAGCTGTTTGAAAACCTGAAAAAACTGTTCGGTTCCCAGAATGTAGGCGCAGCCCTTGGGAATTCATTTAAGTATTCTGCAGTCATGACGTTGGTTTCCCTGTTTATATGCTCCATTGCCGGATATGGTTTCGAGATTTTTCATGACAAGGCAAAGGACCGGGTAATGAGTATTATTTTACTGGCAATGATGGTTCCCTTTGCCGCGACCATGATACCGCTGTATCAGATGTTTTCAAAGGCAAATCTTTTAAACAGTACCCTTGGTTTCATTCTTCCGACCGTTTCGACGCCGTTCTTGATCATGATGTTCCGCCAGAGCGCAAGGTCCTTTCCCGTCGATATCATGGAGGCAGCAAGGCTTGACGGTTTAAGTGAGTTCCAGATTTTCTGCCGGATGTTCATTCCTGCCATGCGCTCCACCTATGCTGCGGCCATGACCATTACCTTCATGAATGCCTGGAACAGTTATCTATGGCCCAAGGTGATCATGTCGGATGCGGACAGCATTACCATGCCCATGCTGGTTGCCAACTTAAAATCAGGGTATGTGACCGATTACGGGACCCTGATGTTAGCGGTATTGATCTGTACCATTCCTACCGTGATTATTTTCTTCCTGCTGCAGAGAAGCTTTGCAGAAGGGATCACAGGGGCAGTAAAGTAAATAAATATAGGATTAAAGCAGGCGCTGCGGCCGTGCTTCCAAATGTGGAAAACGGCGGCAACGCTTATTTAGAAAGGAATAAGAGGATATGAAGAGTAATTGGTTATGGTACGGAGGGGATTATTATCCGGAGCAATGGCTGGACCGGCCTGATATCCTGGAAAAGGATCTGGAATACATGAAAAAAGCGGGAATTAATATGGTGACCCTGGGAGTGTTTTCCTGGTCCTTTTTGGAGCCGGAAGAGGGAAGGTACCGGCTTGAATGGCTTAAGGAGAGGGTGGATAAGCTGTATGAGAACGGGATATCCACGATTATGGGAACTCCTTCCGGTGCCCGTCCCAAATGGCTGGCGGACCGGTACCCGGAGGTGCTGCGGGTGGATGAGACGCGCAGGCGCCGGTTTTTCGGAGGGCGGCATAACCACTGTTATACCTCTCCCGTATACCGGGAGAAGGTAAGACGGATCGACGGAGAACTGGCGAAACAGTTTGGCACTCACCCAGGAGTTGTGATGTGGCATATCTCCAATGAATTCGGCGGCGAGTGCCACTGCCCGTTGTGCCAGGCCGCCTTCCGCAGATGGCTGGAAAAGAAATACGGTTCCATAGAGACTCTGAACCGCAGCTGGTGCACCGCGTTCTGGAGCCACATCTATCAGTCCTTTGACCAGGTGGAAAGCCCGTCTTCCATTGGGGAGAGCATGGTCCACGGGTTAAATCTGGATTGGAAACGTTTTGTGACCGAACAGACTGCGGATTTCGCCTTGTGGGAAGCGGCCTCTTTAAGGGAGGCAGGAGCCGGACAGCCAACGACGACGAACCTTATGTATGATTACACCGGGCTCAATTATCAAAGGCTGTCCCAGGCAGTGGATGTGGTTTCCTGGGATTCCTATCCCCTGTGGCATAAGGAGAAGGAGATCCTGACGGCCAGGGATAATGGGATGCAGCATGATTTCATGAGAAGCTTAAAGAAAAGGCCCTTTCTGCTCATGGAATCCAGTCCCAGCAGTACAAACTGGCAGGAAGTCAGCAAGCTGAAACGGCCCGGTCTTCTAAAGCTGGCCTCCTGGCAGGCCGTAGCCCATGGCTCGGACAGTGTGATGTATTTCCAGATACGCCAGAGCCGGGGCAGTTCGGAGAAATTCCACGGGGCGGTCATTGACCACTATGGAGGATGTGACACCAGGGTATTTGAGGAGGTCAGCCAGACCGGAATGGAGCTTGCCCTTCTTCGGGAATTGGCCGGCACCGGGACCTTTGCAAGAGCGGCACTCATCTATGACGTGGAGTGCCGCTGGGCCATGGAGGATGCCCAGGGGCCCAGAAACAAAGGTCTTTATTATCATGAAACCTGTGTGAAGGTTTACAGCGCCATGAAAAAGCTGGGCTTCAATGTAGATGTCCTCACCATGGAAGGAAGTCTTAAGGATTACCGGCTTGTTGCAGCTCCCATGCTTTACTTATACCGGAATGGGATTGAGGAAAAGCTGAAGGAATTTGTGAAAGGCGGGGGACAGCTGGTCACCACCTACTGGTCGGGTATAGTGGATGAGACAGATGAGTGCTTTCTTGGAGGCGTTCCTCATGGACTCCGGGAGGTTTTAGGGCTTCGCAGCACGGAAATTGACGGCCTTTATGTCGGAGAATGCAACTATATGGTTTCTGTATCCGGACAGAAAGAAAACGGGCGGTATGAATGCCGCAATCTCTGTGATCTGGTAAAGCTTGAGGGAGCAGAAGCGCTTCTGGTTTATGAAAAAGATTTTTATGGGGGATATCCGGCTCTTACCAGGAACCGTTACGGCAATGGAACCGCATATTATGTCTGCGCAGATGCCGGTCAGGATTTCTACGATGATCTCTTTCAGAAGGTGACTTATGAAGCCGGAATGAAACCTCTTGTGGCAGGTGAGATCGTGGAAGGGCTGGAGGTGACATCCAGGGAATCGGAAACCTGTGAGTACCTGTTCCTGCAGAATTTCCGGAAAGAGCCGGTGAGACTGGGTTGTAAGCTTTTATCGGATTTAGAGAAAGGGACGTTATTACTTGGAGAAATTTCGGATTCAGGGGAAATAGGAGGTTATGGAACGATCATCGTAAGGAGAGAAAAGACAGGATAAACGGTTAAGGACAGAACGGTACGGCATTAGAGGCTACCGTTCTTTTTTCTTGCCATCGCATCAGGCCTGGGGTATGATAAAAGAAAAATCCAAGCGTTATAAGGACTGGAAATGATGAAAACTTTAATAAGAAGAATTAACAGCTCCATAACCAAAAAGATATTATTTCTCATTGCTGTTTCCATAGGTGCTTCTTTTCTTGTCAGCCTTTTCGTGGTGAAAAAGGTGGAGCAATCTTATGCCAACTATGTGTATGAAACGAAAACGGATATATTGAACAGCTCCATGTCAGGAATTGAGGACAAGCTGTCGGGGTATGAGAATTCCACTTATCAGTTTATCACAGGAAACAGGGTTCAGCAGCTTGTATCGCAGCTTCTTAATTCCTATGATACCCTTGATGAGCTGGAGGGGAGTATGGAAGATGAGACCGGTGAAGAACTGCCCTCGCTCCTGCCTCAGAAGAAAACTGCGGAAAGCTTAAAGACAGACAGTCTTGTAGAGATCATGAAGGAGCTGGATACTTATCTGGCAAGCACTCATAAAACGGATGCCGGATATTTCGTTGACAGTAAGGGCAGACGGTACAGCGGCTATGGAGGTACCAAATATGATATATCAGAAGATGTGCTTCAGGAAATTGTAAGTGAAGCGGCGGAGAAGAGGGGGAGTCCGGCTTATAAGGTGATTGACATAAGGCGGAATAACAGGGAAGAATACCAGCAGGAAATCGTAATTGCAAGATCCATCCAGGAAAAGCGGAATATGACCATGAGGTATGGCGGAACCGTTATTTACATGATCAGCCCCGGAGAGCTGGCAGCTTCTTATCTGACAGACCGCAACGGGCTGTTCCTTGTGGATGAAAAAGACGGCGTGGTATTTTCCAGCATGGAGGAGCCGGAAAAAGAGGCATTCCTTAAAAAGGTTCCGTTAAATATCGGTAAATATGCCATAGTCCGGCTTAACGGGAATAAATATTTTATTACCTCCATAAAGTCGGAGAAACTGAACTGGAGGTATTACAATGTTTCCAATTATTACCAGTTGTTTTCCTTTATTCAAAATCTGGATATCATCTATTCCATGGTGCTTTTAACGATACTGGTGGTGATCGGCCTGCTGGCGTCCCACTTTTCCATTACCCTGGTAAAGCCGGTCGTGACTCTTTCCGAACAGATAGAAGCCGTTAAAAGAGAAGAAAACCCGGTAAAAGCGCTGGAACATTTAAAGATAAGAAACAGGAAAAAACGGTATGATGAAATCGGGCATCTGGAGGAAAAATTTTCAGAGATGATATGCCAGCTAAGCGAGCTGATCCATGAAAATTACGAGCAGAAGCTGTATCTGCAGGATGCCCAGCTGTCAGCACTCCGTTCGAAGCTGAATCCGCATTTTCTCTATAATACCCTTGATACCATCCGGTGGATGGCCAATGAGGAAAAATACCGCCAGATCCCCATGGTGGTAAAGGCCCTGGGAGATATTCTCCGCATTTCCATGAAGAGCAAGGAAGCCCTGATCCCGCTGGAACAGGAGCTTGAATATATGAGAGGGTATTTGACCATCCAGAGGGCCAGGTTCGGAAGCCGCTTAAATGTTCAAATAGAAGCAGAAGAGGATCTCATGAAGATATGCATTCCCGCTTTCAGTCTTCAGCCCCTTGTGGAAAATGCCGTGAATTACGCATTGGAGCGTATGACGCGGGAATGCAGGATTCACGTTGTTATTGCGGATGAAGGAAGGGAACTCTTATGTTCGGTTTCGGATAATGGGGTGGGAATTGACCCCAATATCCTGGACAAGCTGAAGCTGGGAACCTTAAAGGCGGAGGGTAACGGTGTGGGGCTGACAAACTTAAATGAGCGTTTAAAGAGCTTATATGGACCGGGATATGGGATTATCGTTAAAAACAGCTGTCCGGGAGGAGCAGTCATTTGTTTCAGAGTAAAAAAGGAGGTTTCAGATCGTCATGAAGTTAATTAAGGTCATGATTGTAGATGATGAGGCGATTGTAAGGAGCGGGCTTCATACCTGTATGGATTGGAATTCCAGCGGCTTTGAGGTGACGGTGCTGAAAGAGAACGGGATGGCAGGGCTTGAATATTTGAAAGCGAATCCTGTGGACCTGATTATCACAGATATCAAGATGCCGGGAATGGATGGGCTGGAGTTTATCCGTCAGGTCAGGAAGGCCGGGTACCAGGCTAAATTTCTCATCCTGTCAGGCTATGATGATTTTGCCTATGCCCAGAAGGCTTTGCGCTACGGGGCAGCTGACTATATATTAAAACCGATCAAAGAGGAAGAACTGATGAATTCTCTGCTTCGCATCCGAAACGAGTATTTCCCGGAAATCCAGTCCAGCCTTATCATAACCCCGGAAAAATATTCAAAAACCATAAAGCAGATTCTTGCCTATGTGGATATGAATATAGACCGGCCGGAGCTGTCCTTAAAAATGATTGCCGACGATATCCTGTTCATGAGCGGGAGTTATATATCGAAGCTTTTCTTAAAAGAAACCGGCTATAAATTTTCTACCTTTCTGACGATCAAACGGATGGAAAAAGCCATGCTGCTGATCCAGGCAAACAGGGATGCAACGGTTTATGAGATTGCGGAACAGACTGGCTTCGGAAATAATCCACAGTATTTCAGCACGGTATTCAAAAAGTATTACGGGAAATCACCCACAGAGCTGAAGCTTTAAAACAGGTCATTCTTCAAAGGGACTGCCACCTTGGAAGAATGACTATTTTTTATACAAATTGCACATTATTTTGAATTAAAAATGGAAAAAACTGTGTGTATAATGAATGATATCAGTAGTTGATAAAAAAACAAACAGAAAGGGAGAAAAGGTATGAAAAAAAAGGTTGGTTTTTTATTGGCGGCAGCCATGGTTTTTGCATCGCTGTCCGGGTGCTCCGGTTCAGAAAGCACAACCGTGCCGGAGGCATCTGCAAATACAGAAAAGGAAAGCCGGACAGAGAGCAGTGCAAAAAACCAGGAGGGGGAGAGTATCCGTGTGTCCTGGTGGGGGAACCAGAGCCGTACGGATGCCACGATTAAGGTGTTTGATGGGTTTGCAAAGGAGAATGCTGTGAATTTTACTTATGAGTATAACAGCTATGATGCCTATTGGGAGACTCTGGCTACCCAGTCGGTGGGAAATAACCTGCCGGGCATTATCCAGCAGGTGACAGACCAGTTCGCCGGGTACATAAACAACGGGCTGCTGCTGGATTTAACGCCTTATGTGGAAAATGGTTCCCTGGATCTGTCGAACTGCGACGAAGCTTATATCTCAGGCGGAAAATATAACAACGGATTTTACGGAGTTCCTCTTGGGACCAATGTCATGACCATTATGTATAATGAAGACATATTTAAGGCGGCCGGTATAGAGGCTCCTGCTATGGATTGGAAGTGGTCTGATTTTGTTAAGACGTCCAGGGAGATTTACCAAAAAACAGGGATCCGGACAGAGAACATCGCCCTGGGTATGCCGAGATACTTAATTGAGCCCATGATCCGTTCCAAGGGGCAGTCCTTATATTCAGAGGATGGAAAGGGCTTCGGCTTTGACGATGAGACAAAGGCGGAAATTGTATCCGTGATCCAGGACTGCTATGACCTGGCTCAGGAGGGAGTGTTCGTTGATACAGGGGATCAGCTTTTATGGAAGGATAACTCCGAGAGGGCTTTATGTACGGGGGATGCGGCCATGGGAATGAACTGGAGTTCCCAGTTCTCTAATTTCTCAGGCTATTATGACCAGAAGTTATCTATGGCTGCCCAGCCCATATTTGATGACGCTTCCACAAAAGGGATGTATTTAAGGCCGGCCCAGTTTTTCTCTGTAACCAGGGATTGTCCGGATCCGGAGATGGCGGTGAAAGCGATCAGTTACTTTATCAACGATAAGGATGCAAATGAAATATTAAACGGGGAAAGAGGAATTCCGGCTGCAGGCATCATAAGAGAAGAGCTAAAGGGAAAAGCCGGCGATACGGAAAAAAAGGTTTATGATTTTCTGGATGCCGCTGTGGAATACTGCCGTGATGCTGACCCGGCAGACCCCTCTGCTTCCAGGCAGTGCGTGGAGGTTTTAAATAACAATGTGAATGAAGTAATGTACGGCCAGATGACAGCACAGGAATGTGTGGACAGCTGGATGGAGCAGTCTCTTGCGATTTTAGGGAAATAGAAGGCTGTTATGTGAACATAAGGAAAAGCAGGAGGGAAGAGAAGATTCTGTCCTGCTTTTTCCCTGAAATAATAGGTTAATAGGAGCAGGAATATGAAACATTTCAGAAGAAAAATATCCATTTATAATGAAAATGTGGTGGGATATGCTTTTATCATGCCGTGGCTGATCGGTTTTCTCTGCTTTACGCTGGTTCCGTTTGCCATGTCATTTGTTCTGTCCTTTACGAATTTCAATATTCTGTCCCAGGATACGAGGTTCATTGGTCTGGACAATTATATAAAGCTGTTTACCCAGGATAAATTATTTTTAAAGTCTTTGCAGGTCACTTTTAAGTTTGCATTTGTATCCATCCCCTTAAGGCTCATATTCGCTTTGTTTGTGGCTTTGATATTAAACAGGAAGAGCAAGGCGGTCCCAATCTACCGGGTAGTCTATTATCTGCCCTCGATTATAGGCGGTTCTGTGGCCGTTTCGGTCATGTGGAGGAATCTTTTTACAAAGGCCGGAGTCATCAACAGTTTGCTGCAGGCAGCTGGAATCAACTGTCAGATCAACTGGCTGTCCAATACGAAAACGGCCCTTTTCACCTTAATTCTGCTCTATGTTTGGCAATTCGGTTCCTCCATGCTGATTTTTCTTTCCGGCCTGAAGCAGATTCCGGTCTCTTATTATGAAGCGGCTGAAGTGGATGGGGCAGGGAAGCTTAAGCAGTTTTTTTCCATTACCCTGCCGCTATTAAGCCCGATCATCCTGTTTAATCTGATCATGCAGATTATCAATGGATTTATGGTATTTACCCAGGCTCAGATTATTACAAACGGGGGCCCTGTAAATGAGACTCTGGTTTATATCCTTTACTTATACCAGAACAGCTTTAAATACTATGAGATGGGATATGGATCGGCCATGGCATGGATTCTGCTCATGATCGTAGGATTTTTTACAGCCATTGTATTTAAGTCTTCGAATCAGTGGGTATTTTATGAAAACAACTCAGGCCTGACAAAACAGAAGAAAAAGAAAGGAGAAAAAACAGCTTGATATGGGGATGAAAACAAGAAAAAGAGTTAGTAAAATCATGTTTCATGTGATCGTAGGCAGCATTGCGGTTTTCATGTTTTATCCGATCGCATGGATGTTTTTCAGTTCCTTTAAGCCGACCGGCCAGGTCATGACCACAGTGGCAGAGCTTTTTCCAGGGCAATGGACCATGGGCAATTATTTTACCGGCTGGAAAGGGTTTGGCGGAATTACCTTTGCAACATTTTTTAAGAATTCCTTTTTCATTACCATTTTATCCACTGTGGGGGCAGTTGTGTCCTCGGCTCTTGTGTCCTATGGCTTTGCAAGAATACGGTTTAAGGGGAAGAAGATTTTATTTCTTTGCATGATGGCGACCATGATGCTTCCGGGCCAGGTGATCATGATACCCCAGTACATCATTTTTAATCTGTTTGGCTGGGTGAATACACCGCTGCCTATTATTGTGCCGGCATGGTGCGCGAAGCCGCTTTTTATCTTCATGGTCATGCAGTTCATTGAAGGAATCCCCAAGGATTTAGATGAAGCGGCGAAAATGGACGGATGCAGCCCGTATACCATTTTTTCACGGATCATCTGTCCTCTGGTAAAGCCGGCCATGGTCACTTGCGCAATTTTTGAGTTTTACTGGAAGTGGGATGATTATATGGGAGCCCTGCTTTACTTAAATTCCCCGGATAAATACACGGTCTCAATTGCATTAAAAAATTTCACGGATCCAATGAGCTCCTCGGATTACGGTGCCATGTTCGCCATGTGTGTATTATCCCTGCTGCCCATTGTCGTTATTTTTCTGATGCTGCAGAAATACATTGTTGAAGGCGTTGCGTCCACTGGAATTAAAGGTTGATTTAAGGAGGAATAAGTGATGAAAGACAGGATACTGTTTGAAGAGGATTTTAAGGGTTTTCTGATCGGAGAATTCCCCTATGACCGGGATCATTCTGCAGCAGGAGAATACCACTGCGTGGTACCGGAAGGCTATCGCGGAGCATGGACCGATCAGGTCTGCAATTTCCGCTATAACGGGCATGGCCCGTCCTGGATCATTACCGGGGACAACGGAAAACACTATATGGAACAGTGCAGGATCGAAAAAGGGCTGCCTCACAGGATTTTTCCCACCCTTCAGACCGGAAGCAGCTTCTGGAAGGATTATGACGTTTCCGTGACCATACGAAGGCTGTCCACAAAGGGCATGGCAGGGCTGGCCTTCTGCATGAACGACAGCATTGATACGCTGGTTCTGTCTATGGAATACAAAGACAGGATCCAGCTGGCATACCGGCATAAGGAGGAAGTGAAAGTCTTAAAGTCGGTTCCGTTCCCGACCGATGCCGATTCCTATTATACATTAAAGGCAGCGGTTGACGGGGATACGGTCCGCTGCATGGTCAATGGAGAGACTTTGTTCCATTATAGCGGAAAACTGGTGGAACGAGGCGGGAAAATCGGAATTACGGCGGACTGTCCGACTCAATTTACGGATATCGCAGTCATGGTGGAAGAGGAAAAGGCAGAGGAAATCAAAAGGGCGGAAACAGAGGATCAATTAAGGCTTCAGAACCTTCAGGCCCCTTATCCGTCCATGAAGCTCTGGAAGAAAATTGATTTGAAAAACTTCGGAACCAGCCGCCAGATCCGCTTCGGCCACCTGACCGGAACAAAAGAATGGTTTATGGTGATCCCCCAGGCTCAGAAACGGGTGGAACGGGATTCCTATTCCCATATAAGCTGCCTGACAGCCATTGATTTAGACGGGAACATTCTGTGGCAGCGGGGAGAGCCCTCGGAGATATCCAATGTCCTGGGAAAGATCAGTGCGGATCTGCCCTGCCAGGTCTATGACATAGATGGAGACGGCATAGATGAGGTGATCACGGCTCATAATTTTGAGCTGCAGATCCTGGATGGACGGACAGGTGAAATCAAAAAATCAGCGCCCACACCATTGTCTGAGGAAGAGGATGAAACCATTATCGGTCTGCCTTACAATATGTATGCCTTTGACCGGATCAATCCCGATGGAATCCGCATTGCAAATTTCCGGGGACTGGGAAGACCGGCAGATATCCTCATAAAGGACCGTTACTGCCGGGTATATGCTCTGGATTCTGATTTGAATGTAATGTGGAAGTACCAGAGTTCCAGGAATACAGGTCATTTTCCCCTGGCATTGGATATCAATGGCGACGGATGTGATGAAGTGCTTGTAGGATATACACTGCTGGACTGCAATGGAACGCCTTTATGGTCTTATCCGATTTATCTGGACCATACGGATGAAATTGTAGCCGGAAAGTTTAAGAGAAACAGTGAGAAAGGGTATTTTGCCTGCGTATCAGGGACCCAGGGGTTCTTTATCGGAGATTTTCAAGGGAATATCGTGACAAGAGATTATATCGGACACGCCCAGAGAATAAGCATAGGGAATTATGCGCCTGAACGGCCGGGATTTGAGATCGCAGTCACCAATTTCTGGGGCCACCAGGGCGTGATCTACCTTTACGATGATGAGGGGAACCTGCTTTGGGAAAAGGAAAATGAGAGAAACGGCAATATTCTGGCTCCGGTCAACTGGCTCGGAAACGGAGTGGATTTTTTCCTGACCAACGCGGACCCGGAAAAGGGCGGGCTCATGGATGGGCATGGAGACATTGCCGTACCGTTCCCGGATGACGGGCATCCGGTGATGTGCTGCGAAGCCATTGATTTATGCGGGGATGACAGGGATGAGCTGGTGGTATGGGATTACCATGGACTTTTTATCTACACCCAGTCGGATGGGGAAAGGGAGACCACCTGTCATCCGGTGAAATATCCGTTTTACAATGCTTCCAATTACCGGGGAGAGTTTTCCTTTCCAGACCGGTCCTACATAACATTCTGTGAAAATCCAAAGGAGGAATCAAAATGATTTATAATGACAATCGATGTTTAGATGTGAAAATCGCGTATATTGGAGGCGGAAGCCATGCCTGGGCTTGGGTGTTCATGACGGACCTTGCAAAAGAGACCGGGCTTTCCGGAACAGTCAGGCTTTATGATATCAATGAGGAAGCTGCCAGGTTAAATGAAAAAATCGGCACTGCCCTGTTTGAAAGAGAGGAGGCAAGGGGATGCTGGCGGTTTGAAACAAAAACTTCTCTGAAGGATGCGCTGGACGGTGCGGATTTTGTTATTATTTCTATTTTGCCGGGAACCTTTGATGAGATGGAATCCGATGTACATGCTCCGGAAAAATACGGCATCTACCAGTCCGTGGGAGATACAGCCGGGCCGGGTGGGCTTTTAAGGGCATTAAGGACGATTCCCATGTATGTGGAAATTGCCGGGGCAGTGAAAGCGCATTGTCCCGATGCCTGGGTCATTAACTATACGAATCCCATGTCCCTGTGCGTGAAAACCCTGTATCATGTATTTCCGGAAATCAAGGCTTTTGGCTGCTGCCATGAGGTGTTTGGTACCCAGAAGGTTCTTAGGGACATCTGCAAGATGGAAACAGGGGAAAAAGATATAAAACGGGAAGACATCCATGTCAGCGTGGTTGGGATCAATCATTTTACATGGTTTACCAGGGCATCCTATAAAAATATGGATCTGTTTCCCGTATACCGGAAATTCATCGGGGAACATTTTGTGGAAGGCTATGATGATCCGGACCGCAACTGGATGAACGGAACCTTTAACTGTGCCCACCGTGTTAAATTTGACCTTTTTAACAGGTATGGGGCCATTGCGGCGGCGGGGGACCGCCATTTGGCGGAATTTTTGCCGGGGGACCAGTATTTGAAGAATCCGCAGACCGTCACGGAATGGAAATTCGCTCTGACACCGGTAGCATGGAGAAAGGAGAGGCAGAAGGAAAAGAATGCTCAGGCACTTAAGCTGGCCGGAGGGGAGGAGGTGCTGGAGCTTAAGGATACCGGGGAAGAGGGGATCCGGCTCATAAAAGCACTTTGCGGATTAGGACGGTTTGTCAGCAATGTGAATATTCCCAATTATGGGGGACAGATTCCGAATTTTCCAAAGGATGCAGTTGTTGAAACCAATGCAGTGTTTTCCAGAGATGAAATAAGCCCTGTTTTTGCCGGGGAATGTCCGGGGGGAATTTTAACCCTCACCATGCCTCATATAAAGAGCCATGAAATGATATTGGCTGCAGCCCTGACCTGTAATTTTGAAGAAGCGTTTCTGGCCTTCATGGCTGATCCGTTAGTGAAAGGGCGGATCAGCTTTGGGGACGGTGAAAGGTTGTTTCAGGAAATGTTAAAGAATACGGCTGATTATCTGCCGGAGGGGTGGAAACGGTATTTTTAGAGATGCATGATAACACAGCCCGATTTTGACCACAACAGGAGCGGCAGGATCGGGCTGTATGCTTTGTATGTACTGCGGCGAAGGATTGGATCAACACAGCTTATCTAAATATTCAAAGTCAGGTGCAGTATGTTCATTTTCCCATTGAGGCCGAGCCTTCTCCAAAAGCTGTCTTGCCCCGGTTTTATCGCCTTCTGCAAGCATTTGAAAGATCAATAAGATGTTAATCAGACCACCTAAATGAGTATGATCGCTCAGTTTGGAAAAAGGGGTTTTCTGCTGCGTTAAAATAAGGACTGCCTTTTCATCCTCGTGCAAATAAAAATGAACATATGCCAAATCTGCCCAATATACAAATTTGTTGATTCCAGCCAGTTTACGGGGATTTATTTGCAAAAGCAACTCTTTTGCTGTGCTGTAATCTTTCTTTTCACAATAAGCAGCACAAAGATTGAGCTTAAGGATACTGCAAATCTGCGGTGACTTTTTTCCCATCAGGAGAGCGTTGATTTCGCTGATATAACGGTCTGCATCGTGTTCCTGTAAAAGAACAGACTGTAAAGAGCGCAGTTTTTGATTGAACTTACGATACCACATCAGGTCGATTGCAATAGAAGTCAAAGCCACTATACTAAGATATATCACTATGAGAACTTTCTTAGCAGAAGCGTTGAGATCAAAAGCTGCTGTAAAAACCCCAAGCGATGCGGATACTATAATTACAGCAATCCAAAAAACAATTCGTATTCTTCTCTTATTTTTTTCCATTTATATATCCTCCGCGCCATCTTCTCTTGTTTCCAATAATCATGGTCTTTCAAAGAATTGTTTACCATCTGTATTCCAGTTTGTGAATTGCTCATATGAAACTACCCCATATACTGGGAAAAGGATTGTACATTGAAAAAGGATATGCTATCATTGTGACATGGAACAATCATGTCACTGCAAGGGCGTTGGCCTTCCATCATACATAGATGGGAGGTGGTGGGATGAAGTATAGCTTTCAGGATCTTATGACTTTTGGGCTGTTCATCATTGCATTACTTACCTTTATTTTCGTTAATTGTAAGTAACGTTTTTCTGAAATCCTAGAAATAGGTATAGAAAAACCACCCTTGTAAACTTGGTCGTTGAGTAGGGTGGAATTTTCTATCATACATAGATGGGCCAACCCCTTGTGGGTGGTTGTTCCTTTTGTAATTCTAATATAGCATATCATGTGCAGGTTTGCAATATCTTACTACTTTTTTTCTGTTCTTTCGCCAAAAAAATTCTTTAATTCCATGTGTATAATGAGCAGATTAATAAGCCCATAGTATTTTAGTATTATTTGGTTAAACATTAAGTTCAGTACCTGAAAAGAGTTATTTTTTACATTAAGAAAGAAAATGGACAGAAATTTCCGATTGTAGTAAAATGAACAAAACAGGCGTTTAGAAAAACAGGAGGAAGCATGGGAAAGATTGCATTACTTGTATCCAGAGAAGAAATGCTGTATCAGGCACATAATATCCTGCAGGAAAAGAAATATGAGATCAAAGAAATGCGGGTAATAAAAACGGAAGATGCTGTTACCGAGGCAAGACAGTCCATAGCAAGTGGCGCCTCCATCATCATCGCCAGAGGGCTTCAGGCTTCGCTCATCAAGCAGTATACGGATATTCCGGTGGTGGAAATCGTCATAACAGCCCAGGAAATGGCACTGCTGGTCAATAAAGCAAAGCAGATTTTGAAAAAAGAGAGCCCGGTGATCGGAGTTGTGGGTTTTCAGAATATGTTCTGTGATATGTCTTATTTTGATACCATATATGAGATCGATATGAGAACATATTTTGCTGAAAAAGGTGATCTGCTTGAGGATATGGCAAAACAGGCGGTAAGTGACGGGGTGGATTTAATCATAGGTGGGGATACGGCAGTCGGCATAGCAGGAGAGGCAGGGATTCCATCCCTGTTTTTATCCAATACCGAGGATTCCTTAAAGAATGCCTTTTCCATGGCAGAAAGCGTGGATTATGCCATGGGGGTAGAGAAACGAAATGCCGCCCAGATCGAGACGCTTTTGGATTACTCCTTCAATGGCGTGGTAAGACTGGATGCTTCCGGAACGATCATGGACTTAAACCCCATTATGGAAGATATTCTTGGGAAAAAGAAAGAAAATGTTCTTGGACGGGCTGCCGGTGAGATATTCCGGGAGCTTATCGGAGAACCGTTCCGCCAGGTGCTGGAGTATGGGAAAGAATCCTATTCCCTGTTTATGCAGATCAACCGGACCTCTGTTTTTGCCATTGTGGCGCCGGTGGTGATCGATAAACGGGTGGAAGGTGCCATTCTTACCTGCCACCGCATGAAGAAACATAAGCCCAGGGAGTTGGATTCTAAGGGAAAACACCATTTAAGGGGATTCATTGCGTTAGGAGAATTTGATGATATCCTTCAGGAATCAGGTGCCATGCAGGAATGCGTACGGCTGGCCAAGCTATATGCGCTGTCGGAGAAAGCGGTTTTGATCACAGGAGAGGCGGGAACGGAAAAACGGCTGCTGGCCCAGAGCATTCATAACGCGGGCCTGCATAAGGAGGGGCCGTTTGTGGCTTTATCCTGCGACGGAGCCGGAGATGATGTACAGCTTGATATGATCTTCGGGGATAAGGGAGCCATCGTCCAGGCAAAAAGCGGCACTCTTTTGCTGGAGGAGGTACAGTGCCTTACCAGGGACAACCAGTACCGGCTCTGCCAGCTGCTCCGTTATAAGCAAAGGCTTGGAAAAGACGGGGCCGGATATCCGGGAATGGATGTGCGGGTAATGGTCACCACCGATGTTCCTTTCATAAAACTGGTGGAAAAGGGGATCATGAGGGAAGACCTGTATTATCTTCTAAATGGGCTTACCGTCAGGATTCCTCCTTTACGGGAACGGAAAGAGGATTTGGAGCGGAAGTTAAAGGAATGCATTCGGGAATGCTGTGAGCACTATTCCCGGTTCCACGTGCTGACCCGGGGAGCTGAAAAGCTGCTGCTTGATTACCCCTGGGATGGAAATGCACTCCAGGTGGAAAGCTTTTGCGAACGTTTGATTCTGACAGCAAATAAAAGAAGCCTTGATGAGGCTTTTGTGGAACGCAATTTGGAAGAACTCTATCCCAGACGGCATACAGACCAGAACGATAAGGAAAAAGGGCAGGAAAAGCATCTTCCGGAAGAAGCGGAAAAAATTGCGGAAGCGCTCACCAGGTTTGGCGGAAGCAGGGAAAAGACCGCAGGAGAACTGGGAATCAGCAAAGCAACGCTGTGGCGTAAAATGAAGAAATACCATTTGGAATAAATCGGGTTTTTGAAAAGAAAGTGAAATAAATATGCAATAAATGTGAAATAATATATGGTTTGTACAAGAAATGACCTTCCATTCGGTAAATCCGCCCATAGCAAATCTCTTTTGGTTTTTCTATAATCAAAGCAGAGATGGGGAAAGCCCATCGGTTACTGATAAGCAGAATAAAAAAAGAGAGGAAAAGCAAAATGAAAATTGGATTTATCGGATTAGGAATCATGGGAAGACCTATGGCAAAGAACCTGATAAAGGCAGGTCATGAATTAGTAGTATTTGATTATAATAAAGAAGCGGTTGCCGATCTGGTTACCAACGGCGCAGCAGAGGCTGCAAACGGCAAAGAAGTGGCTTCCCAGTGTGAGGCAGTCATCACCATGGTACCGAACTCTCCTCATGTAAGAGCAGCAGTTTTAGGGGAAAATGGCGTTGCAGAGGGAGCAAAACCGGGAACCGTTGTCATTGATATGAGCTCCATTGACCCGACCGAAAGCAGGGCCATCGGTGCGGAGCTTGAAAAGGCCGGGATCGAAATGTTAGATGCGCCGGTATCCGGCGGGGAACCAAAGGCAATCGACGGAACCCTGTCCGTAATGGTAGGCGGTAAGAAAGAGCTGTTTGATAAATATTATGACATGCTCATGGTGATGGCAGGTTCTGTGGTTTACGTAGGCGAGCTGGGCTCCGGCAATGTGGCAAAGCTGGCAAACCAGATCGTGGTTGCGGTCAACATTGCAGCCGTATCAGAGGCCCTTACCTTTGCCAAAAAGGCCGGCACAGACCCGGAACTGGTATATCAGGCGATCCGCGGCGGTCTGGCAGGTTCTACCGTTATGGACGCAAAAGCGCCGATGATGCTTAACAGAAACTTTAATCCGGGCTTCCGCATCGAGCTGCACATCAAGGATTTAAACAATGCCTTAAACGCAGCCCATGCCATCAGCTCCCCGGTGCCGTTAACCGGACAGTTAATGGAGATCATGCAGGGACTTAAGGCCGACGGCTTTGAGAAAGAGGACCATTCCAGCATTGTAAAATACTATGAAAAAATTGCCAATACCACTGTAAAACCAGGGAAATAAAATCTGGCAGGAGAGGATCGAAATATGAATACAGATTTTATCAAAGGTGTTATCGTTCCCATTCTCACGCCCATCGATGAGGACGAGAGAATTGATGAGGTAAAATTACGGGATCAGGTGGATTATGTCATAAACGGCGGCGTTCTGGGGATCCTGGCTTTCGGAAGCAACGGGGAATTTTACGTGGTGGAAGAGGATGAGATGGAGCGCGGACTGAAGATCATGGTCGATCAGTCTGCCGGAAGGGTTCCGGTATATTTTGGCATCGGCGCCATCAGCACAAGGAAATGCTGCCGCCTTGCGAAAATGGCCGTGGAAAACGGAGCGGCAGGAATTTCCGTCCTGCAGCCGATGTTTTTAAAGCCCACCGAGGCAGAGCTTTATGAACATTTTAAAACCATAGCGGAGTCCGTTCCAAATACTCCAATGCTTCTTTATAATAACCCCGGGCGTGTGGGTTACACCATGTCAGGCAGCCTGGTAGAGAGGCTTGCTTCCGGGATTCCCAATATTGTGGGAATGAAGGATACCAGCGGGGATATTACCCAGACAGCAGAATTCATCCGCAGGACCCGTCACAAGGGCTTTAAGGTATTCGGGGGAAAGGACACTCTGTTATATGCTTCCATGTGCCATGGAGCGGTGGGCGGCGTGTGCACGGCAGCCAATTT
This sequence comes from Clostridium sp. Marseille-P2415, assembly GCF_900155545.1. Taxonomy (GTDB): domain Bacteria; phylum Bacillota; class Clostridia; order Lachnospirales; family Lachnospiraceae; genus Lacrimispora. The sequence continues at coordinate 2,411,804 of NZ_LT732526.1, read as the reverse complement.
CATGCCGGAACTGATTACCGATGTTTACAATAAATACATGGCAGGTGATTTAAGCGGTTCTCTGGAGGCACAGTTTAAGCTCAATCCGGTCCGTCTGTCCATGGACCCGGCAAGCTTCCCGGTTGCAGCAAAGGACATGGCAAATTTAAGAGGCAGAAATGTGGGACTTCCATACAAGCCCAATCTTGCAACTCCCAAAGGCCCGGTATTAGAACGGATCAGGAAGGAAATGGAAACAGCAGGGCTTTTATAATCAATTATAAGCTTGATGGGCAGGCTGGTGGCTTTTGATAGGCTGCCGGCCTGTTTTCGTAGCATTTACAACAGGAAAGGGGTATGATTCATGAAATTTTTATTTGCATCGGATTCATTTAAAGGTTCCTTATCATCCGAGAAGATCGTGGGAATCCTGACAGAGTCAGCAAAAAGCGTATTTCCGGACTGCGAGTGTGCAGGCGTATCGGTTGCCGATGGGGGAGAGGGGACCGTAGATGCGGTGATCCATGCCATGAAGGGACAGATCCGGTCCATTCCCGTACACGGTCCGTTAATGGAGGCAGCAGCCGCATCCTACGGAGTGTTCCAGGGCAGTCATGCGGTGATCGAAATGGCAGCCGCATCCGGCCTTCCCATGGTTCCCGCGGAAAAGAGGAACCCGCTTCATACGACCACATACGGCACCGGAGAATTGATCAGGGACGCGCTGGAACAGGGATACCGGAAAATTGCCATTGCAATCGGGGGAAGTGCGACCAATGACGGAGGCATGGGAGCCATGTCAGCCCTTGGAGTGCGGTTCTTTGACAAAGAAGGAAATGTGCTGACCGGATTCGGCGCTGACGTCGGAAGAGTTGACCGCATTGATGTGAGCGGACTGCATCCGGCCGCAGCGGAGGCGGAATTCACCGTCATGTGCGATGTGACCAACCCGCTTACCGGGCCGGATGGGGCGGCCTATACCTTTGGAAAGCAGAAGGGAGGCACCCCGGAAATACTCACCGGGCTGGAAGCAGATATGGAGAAATATGCAAAGAAGCTTTTTGAGCTGACCGGCATTGATGTAAATCAGATTCCGGGCTCGGGAGCTGCAGGAGGGCTGGGAGCTGCTTTAAAGGTTTTTCTGCATGCAAATATGAAATCCGGGATTGAAACGGTTCTGGATCTGATCGAATTTGATTCCCTGTTAGAGGGTGTGGATCTGGTCATTACAGGAGAAGGCCGGATGGACTGGCAGTCGGCTTTTGGCAAAGTTCCAAGCGGAATCGGCATGCGCTGCAGGGCAAAAGGGATTCCGGCCGTAGCTATCGTAGGCGGCATGGGAGAAGGTGCGGAAAAAATCTATGAATTTGGCATTGAAAGTATAGCGACCACCATTCAGGGCGCAATGCCCATTGAAGAGGCCATGGAGCGGTCAGAGGAACTGTACCGGAGCGCAGCTGTGCGCACCTTCCGCATGCTTCGTGCAGGTATGGGATTAAACGCATAGAAAAGAGGGATTTTATAAAAACAGGAAATATGCAGGAAAAGAAAGGATTGGAGGAAAAGCGGATGGAAAAAATGGTGACGCTGCCCGATGGGACAGAAGTCCCGGCGATCGGGCAGGGGACATGGTTTCTTGGGGAACGGACAGGAAACAGGGAGAGCGAGGAAGAAACCCTTCGGGCCGGTATTGATGCAGGCATGACACTTCTTGATACGGCTGAAATGTATGGAAACGGGAAGGCCGAAGAACTTATTGGACAAGCCATAAAGGGGTATGACCGGAGCAGCCTGTTTCTGGTATCCAAGGTGTACCCTTACAATGCAGGAAGAAAAAACATTTTTAAGAGCTGCATGGAAAGCATGGGGCGTCTGAATACCGGTTATCTGGATCTGTATCTTCTCCACTGGCGGGGAGGGATCCCTTTAAAGGAAACGGTGGAGTGCATGGAGCAATTAAAAAAAGAGGGAAAAATCCGCAGCTGGGGAGTATCCAACTTTGATACGGATGATATGGAAGAATTATGGAGCGTGCCGGGAGGGAAGAACTGTGCGGTGAATCAGGTGCTGTACCATGTGGCGTCAAGAGGCATTGAGTATGATCTGCTTCCGTGGATGCGGGAGCATGGCGTACCTGTGATGGCTTACTGTCCTCTGGCTCAGGCAGGGGATTTAAAAAGGGGACTTTATGAGAGTCCGGTACTTTCACGAATTGCCGAAGCGCACCAATGCAGTATCTCCCAGGTACTCCTGGCATTTGTCATCCGCGGCGGTGATGTGATCGCGATTCCCCGCACCGGAAAAAAGGAGCATGCGCTGGATAATGCCAAGGCGTGGGAGGTGGAATTGACAGAGGAAGAAATGGCAGAAATTGACCGGGCCTTTCCTGCTCCTGCAAGAAAGGTATATTTGGATATTGTATAAAGCGGCCGTCCATCCTGGAATTTGCGGAACATGTACTGGAAAAAGAGGGGATGGAGGTATAGTATGAACTATAACCAGGGAAGGACTCCTGCTTTAAAAAAGATTGCAATATTTTTGCAATCTTTTTTTGCGGCCGTTTCAGGGGAATACAATGCCCTTGACACCCACTGTATCTGACAGGAAGGCGCATCAGTTATATCTGCCTTATCTGGTTCGTTGATAAAATCCGGTTATTAAAGTTTCTTATTGACACAATCGGTATTAATAATTGGATTTATGGAATGACCGTTGGTATAATGCATATGACAAGTGAATGACAAAAAATAAAAAATATGCAATATGACCAAAGGAAGGAAACAGAAGGATATGGAATATAGCAGGACACCAATCGTAACAGAAATGCAGGTCATTCCTGTTGCGGGATATGACAGCATGCTGATGACTCTAAGCGGAGCCCATGCGCCATGGTTCACAAGAAATCTGGTGATTTTAAAGGACAATGCAGGGAATACGGGGATCGGCGAGATTCACGGAGGGGATTATACCTGTGAGGCATTGAAAAGCTGCACGCCTCTGGTGGTGGGACAGCCGATCGGAAAATACCGGACCATTTTAAATACCATCCATAATGCAGGTACAAGGTCAGAAGAAGATGACGGGGAAGGAATCCAGTCCCTGGATATCAGCAAGCTGAAATTTGTGGTAAAGGCAGAGTGGGCCATTGAGTGCGCGCTCCTTGATCTGCTTGGACAGCATCTGGGACTTCCCATGTGTGAATTACTGGGTGACGGCAAGCAGCGGGATAAGGTAGAAACCCTGGGCTATTTATTCTATGTAAGCGATAAGGAGAAAGCATCGCCGGAGCTTCCCTATCTGGATGAAAGCGGCAGCAGGGACCCGTGGTTCCAGCTTCGCCGCCGGGAGATGCTGACTCCGGAACGCATTGTGGAGCAGGCAGAAGTACTTCATGAAAAATATGGATTCCGTAATTTCAAGCTGAAGGGCGGCGTTCTTCCGGGGACAGAAGAGATGAAGGCGGTCCTGGCGCTTAAGGAAGCTTTCCCAAAAGGACGCATTAACATTGATCCCAACGGAGCGTGGAGCTTAAAGGAAGCCATTGAACTCTGCAAGCCTATGGAAGGCATTTTAACCTACATAGAAGACCCGTGCGGTCCGGAAGCCGGTTATTCCAGCCGGGAAGTGATGGCTGAATTTAAGAATGCGGTCAGCCTTCCGGTGGCAACGAATATGATTGCAACGGACTGGAGACAGTTTTACCATTCGGCAGCCCTTAAATCTGTGGATATTGTGCTGGCAGATCCGCATTTCTGGGGATTTGGAGGAAGTGTCCGCATGGCTCAGATCCTGAATGACTGGGGACTGACCTGGGGGAGCCATTCCAACAATCATTTTGATATTACCCTGACGGCATTTGCCCATGTGGCAGCGGCAGCGCCCGGAAATCCCACGGCCCTTGATACCCACTGGATCTGGCAGGATGGCCAGAATCTGTTACATGACACGCCTGCGATCGTAAACGGATATTTAGAAGTTCCGCAAAAGCCGGGCCTGGGAGTTACCATTGATATGGGGCGGGTCATGGAGGCTAACGCACTGTACAACAGCCTTCGCTCCCATGACAGGGATGATGCCATGGCAATGCAGTATCTCATACCGGATTGGAAGTATAACTGTAAGAAACCGGCATTAGTAAGGTGAAAATAAAGTAAGGGGGAATATTATGTTTATCAAAAAATATGGGGATATCATCGTTGGAGTGTTCTTCATGCTGTTGTCGGCCGGAATGATGATTATGGCAAAAATGCTTCCGAAATCGGCAATCATGGAAATCGGACCGGATTTCATGCCGGTATGTATCGGCGTTGTGACGTTTATTCTGGCAGCGGCCCTGGCATTTTTAAATATAAAAAATTTAAAATCCAGGATCGCACAGGCGGAAGCAGAAGAGCTGGAGAAGCTGGATTATAAAAGAGTGCTCATCAGTTTTATCATGATACTGGTATACGTATTTCTGCTTCAGCCGGCCGGTTTTATTGTTGCAACATTTGTGTATCTGCCGGCTCAGATGTTCGTATTGGCGCCAAAGGATAAAAGAGAAAAAAAGGACATGATCCAGCTGCTTGTGGTTTCATTTATTTTTACATTTGTCGTATTTTTCTTATTCCGGTATGGATTTAAGATTGTGCTGCCGGCCGGTATCTTTACGATTAATTTATAGGAGGAGAAGATATGAATGCTTTCGTATCATTAGGTAATGCTTTTGTGAGCATCTGCAATCCGGCTTCCCTTTTGCTTATGGCAGCCGGGGTAGTCGTAGGAATTATTTTCGGTTCCATTCCAGGGCTCTCTGCAGCCATGGCTGTAGCGCTGTTTCTGCCGCTGACTTTCAGCCTGGCGCCCTCCATGGGGATGAATATGCTGGTAGCTGTTTACATCGGGGGTATTTCGGGAGGTTTGATTTCAGCAATTCTTCTCAACATGCCGGGAACGGCTTCATCCATTGCCACCTGTTTCGATGGTTATCCCATGGCAAAGAAGGGAGAAGCCGGTAAAGCGTTGGGATACGGTATCGTGTTTTCCTTCCTGGGTTCTGTATTCTCCTTTCTGATCCTGACTTTCTGCGCGCCGCTCTTAGCAGATATCGCGTTAAAGTTTACTCCGGCTGAGAACTTTGGAATCTCCTTTTTTGCTCTTACCATGGTGGCGGTTCTGGCCTCCGGATCTATGGTAAAGGGTGTCCTGGCCGGTATGCTGGGCCTGATTTTCTCTCTGGTAGGAATGGCTCCTATTGATGGGACTCCCCGTTTTATCTTCGGCAACAGTTCCCTGATGGCCGGTTTTGATACATTGCCGACTCTGATTGGTATTTTTGCTATCTCCGAGATTCTCATTACCGCAGAAGCCATGGGGACCGGTAAGGTAGAGACCATAAAAATGAAGCCGGTCAAAGGCTTTGGCTTTACCAGGAAGGAATTTGTGTATCAGATTCCCAATGCGGTCCGTTCTGCTCTTATCGGCACCGGAATCGGTATTTTGCCGGGAATCGGAGGAAGTACTTCCGGAATGCTGTCTTATGTAACCGCAAAAAACATGTCCAAGCACTCGGATGAGTTTGGAAAAGGGTGCCCGGATGGAATCGTGGCAACCGAGACAGCGAATAGTGCCACCATTGGAGGGGCTATGATTCCGCTTCTGGTACTTGGAATTCCGGGAGACGGCGTAACTGCCATGATGTTAGGCGGATTTCTGATTCACGGTTTGTCCGCAGGACCTCTGCTGTTTGTTAAGAATGCAGATGTTGTATATGGGATATTTGCAGCCTGCATGATCTGCAGCGTATTCATGCTTGGCATTGAGTTTTTCGGAATCAAGGCGTTTGTCCAGCTTTTGAAAGTTCCGAAACACATTCTTATGCCTTTGATCCTGGTTCTGTGCTGCGTTGGGGCTTATGCGACCAATAACCGGATTTTTGATGTACAGTCCATTGTCTTATTTGGACTGGTCGGCTACTTATATCACAAGTTTAAGCTGCCTGCCACACCTTTTGTATTGTGCTTCCTGATCGGAGAGATGCTGGAGACATACCTCCGCCGGGGAATTATGCAGTACAAATCTTTTGGGGCATTTTTCAAAAGACCGATTTTCGATGCGTTCTTTTTCATTGCGATCGGGGTGGTGGTATGGTCTGTATATAAAGAATACAAAATGTATTTAAAGAAGAAGGCAGTTCAGGCAGCGGAACAATCATAAAAAGGAGAGTAAAGACTATGAAAAAAAGATTTTTGGCAACAGTAATGGCGGCGGGGCTGGTACTTGGCATGACTGCATGCGGAGGAAGCCAGACACAGACAACAATAGCGGCAGCAGCAACCACAGAGGCAAAGACAGAAGCAGGCTCCAGTGCCGGAACAGAGGCAGCATCAAACGGAACTCAGGGGGCCTCCACCTGGAAGCCGACAACCACCGTATCCATCGTGGTTCCTGCAGGTGCAGGCGGCAACACAGACCTTTCCGCCCGTGTCTTTGCAGAATATGCCAAGAAAATGACCGGTGCGGATTTTATCGTTGTTAATGCAAACGGAGCAGCCGGTTCCGTGGCAGCGAACCAGGTGCGTTCCGCGGCTCCCGACGGACATACCTTCCTGTATGGCCATAACCTGGTAAACGTGGCGAATATCGCAGGAGTTACCGATTACAATTATACCGCATTTAAATTAGGACCCACCTTTGCTCTTGATCCGGCACAGCAGTTTTATGCAAATCCGGAAAAATACAAAACTCTGGATGAGTTCATTCAGGCAGCGAAAGCGGCTCCCGGCCAGTTAAAGGCCTGTACTGAGGTTGGGGGATATACTTACTATGAGCTTCTTGCCTTTGAAAAAGCAGCGGGGATTGATCTGGATCTGGTAGATGTAGGTTCCAACTCCGACAAGATCGCAGCTATGCTTTCCGGCCAGGCAGATTTGATGCCGGGCGCCTACATTAACTGTAAGGATTATCTGGAAGCCGGCCAGTTCGTATGCTTGGGAGCTCCGACAGAAGAGCGTTATGACCTGATCTTTGATATCCCGACCTTAAAAGAGCAGGGCGTTGATCTGGTATATCCGGACTGTGAATTCTCTTTCTATTTCCCGAAGGAAACGCCTGATGATGTTATCTCGTGGTACGATGAACTGGTAAAGAAGATGACCGAAGAACCGGAGGTTCAGGATGCCATCGCTAAGGTAGAAATGATGCCTGATTATTTAAGCTCTGCAGATTCTGAGAAAAATGATGAAAAGATTTATAATACCATTAAACAGATTGCAGATGAGTTAGCAAAATAATTTCAATCAGAAAAGACTTAGCATAACATAATATTAGAAAAGCGGGCACGGTTATGAACCGGTTGCCCGCTTTTTGGATGCAAAATGCTGCGTCCATGTGCTTTAACAGCTCCCTCTGACTCTCATAACAGGCCCTTTGCTGCATAAGATAAAACAAATACTCCATTAAAACAAACCTGGAGGTTTATAAATTTGGAAAAAATATTGGACAATGATTATTATGACCTTATCATTAACAACGTTACGGTCCCATTATACGATACGGGAGATAATATAACATTGCTGAATGTCAGACACTCTTTGCTGCATGTCCCTGTAAATAATTCCGATGCCTGTAACCTGGGTCTGCATCCTTATCACAGCTTTCCAACCCTATACACGCCGACTTCAACGATCAGCATCGAAAAATCCGGAATAGGAACCGTTCAGAGAAATCCTTTTTTAGGACTGTCAGGGCGGGGAATCATCATCGGCATAATTGATACCGGCATTGATTACCGGCATCAGGCATTTTTATATCATGATAATACCACCCGCATACTTTCCATATGGGATCAGTCCATACAGGATGGTCCGCCTCCGGAAGGTTTTTCGTTCGGTACGGAATACGGCAGACAGATCATCAATGCGGCATTAAGCTCGGAAGATCCTTTATCCATTGTTCCCTCCACAGACACCGTTGGGCATGGAACAGCGATCTCCAGTATTATTGCCGGGAAACCTGAGGAAGAACAGTCTTTTTCCGGTATTGTACCGGAATCGGAACTGGTGGTTGTAAAACTGAAAGAAGCAAAACAAAATCTCAAAAATATTTTTTCCGTCCCGGATGATGTCCTGTGTTTTCAGGAATCAGATATCATACTTGGATTGCGTTATCTGGCTTCCTTTTCACAGCGCGTGGGCCGCCCCATGGTCATATGCATTGCTCTCGGGAGCAGTCAGGAAGGACATGACGGGAGCGGTGCTTTAAGCAACGATTTAAATTCCTATGCACAGATGCCCGGAATCGGCATTACGGTCTCCGCCGGTAATGAAGGGAACAGCCGCAGACATTATTTTAACAGCACTTCATCAGAACCTTTCTACCATGATTTCGAATTAAGGATAGGGGAAAAAGATAAAATGTTTTCCATGGAAATCTGGCCATATGCTCTGGGACAGCTTTCCATTGATGTTTCCACTCCCAACCGGGAATCCACACAGCAGATTTATCCTGCCATTGGCAATTGCGGAAGGTATAGATTCATATTTAGCCCTGGCACCGTTTGGGTCAACAACATTACTTTTGAGGAAGAAAGCGGAGACCAGCTGATACTGTTACGCTTTGAAAATGCCGTTCCGGGAATTTGGAGATTCCGGGTCCGGAGTAAGGAAAACGAACCGTTATCCTTCCATTGCTGGCTGCCATCCGGTAATCTGATTTCAGATGAAACCTTTTTTCTTAAATCAAATCCGGATACCACCATAACCTCTCCGGGAAACGGTATTCATCAGCTGACGGTTACTGCATATAATCAGTTCGATGACAGCATTCTGGCAGAATCAGGCAGAGGTTATACAAGAAGCGGCATGGTGAAACCGGATATCGCAGCTCCGGGTTATCAGATTCCCTGCGCTCTTCCCGGAAACCGGTATGGAACAGTTACAGGAACCGGTGCCGCTGCGGCCCATGCAGCAGGAGCCGTTGCCATGATCATGGAATGGGGCATTCCCAGAGGAAATTTCTCTTCAATATCCGGAAATGTCATTAACTACTTAATGATAAGGGCAACAAGGAGAGATGGTACAAATATTTATCCGAATAACATATGGGGATACGGGCCGTTGGATATTAACAATCTGTTCTGGCGGCTTACCAACATTTAATGCGTTCACCGTTCCGCCTTCCGGTGCCGCAGATAACTTAAGCTGCGGCTCATAATGAAAACCCTGCCGCATAAAAATATCATAGGCAGCATACGCAATGGACAGGGGGATTGATGTTGAATAAAATATTGGATAATAATTACTATGATCTGGTCATTTTTAATACTTCGGTTCCATCCTATGATACGGGAGATAATATTACATTGCTGAGTGAACGGCATTCTCTGCTTCATATATCTAAGACTGCCATGGAGCCCTGCGACCTGGGTATGTATCCATACTATAACTTTCCGTCACTTTTTACTCTTGAATCTACTGTCAGTATAGAGAAATCCGGTATCGGAACCGTCCAGCGGAATCCGTTTTTAAGTTTGTTTGGGAAGGGAATTCTCATTGGTGTTATTGATACAGGCATTGATTATCAGCATCCGGCATTCCGCAATAAAGAGGGAACCACCCGTATCCTTTCTATATGGGACCAGACCGAACAGAGCGGAACATCTCCCGAAGGGTTTACTTTTGGCAGTGAATACAGCATGGAACAAATCAATCTGGCATTAAAATCGGATGATCCTTTCTCTATAGTTCCTTCGGCGGATACAAATGGACACGGAACGGCAATGGCCAGTATTATCGCCGGAAAACCCAATGCAGAACAGTCTTTTTCCGGCATTGTTCCGGAATCTGAGCTGGTAGTCGTGAAGCTGAAGGAAGCGAAGCAAAACTTAAAGAAACTCTTTTTTGTACCGGAGGATTCCTATTGCTTTCAGGAATCCGACATCATTTTGGCGGTAAGTTATCTGCGCTCTGTTTTCCAAAGAGTGAACCGTCCCCTTATTATATGCATTGCTTTGGGAAGCGGCCAGGGAGGACATGACGGGCAGGGGCTGTTAAGCAGCTACTTTAATTATATTGTTCAGCTGCCGGGGATCGGCGTCTCAGTTGCCGCCGGAAATGAAGGGAACAAGCGCAGGCATTATTTTAACCGCACCGCTGCCGCACCCTATTATAACGACTTTCAATTAAGAGTAGGAGAGAATGATAAAAATTTCGCTCTGGAAATCTGGCCATATATACCCGGAAGGCTTACCGTTGATGTTTCTTCTCCAAACAGGGAATCCACCCAGCGGATTTATCCTTCGATTCAAGATTGCAGAAAGTCTGATTTTATCTTTACCCAGAGTACTGTTTGGGTGAATAACATCATTTTTGAGGAATTGACCGGAAATCAGCTGATTTTAATCCGGTTTGGCAATGCAGTACCCGGAGTCTGGTATCTCCGGGTCCAAAGCCAGGATGAAGAGCCCTATTCTTTTCATTGCTGGCTGCCCTCCGGAGATCTGATTTCTGATGAAACTTTTTTTATTAATGATAACCCGGATACTACCGTTAACTCTCCGGGCAATGGGATCCATCAGCTGACAGTTACTGCCTATAATCAGTTGAATGGCAGCATTCTGGCGGAGTCAGGCAGAGGGTATACCAGAAGCGGCCAGGTAAAACCGGATATTGCAGCTCCGGGCTATCAGCTGTCCTGCGCAGTTCCCGGGAACCGGTATGGATCAGTCACAGGAACGGGAGCTGCCGCGGCTCATACGGCCGGCGTTGTTGCTATGGTCATGGAATGGGCCATTCCACGGGGAAATTATACTTCCATAACCGGATATGATATCAACCGCATGATCATGCGCGGAGCAAAGCGCAGCCGGACAGAAGCGTATCCAAATAACATATGGGGATACGGTCAACTGGAGATAAACAATCTGTTTGAACGGCTTTCATAGCCAGCTGCTTATTATATTGAATGGAAATAATTTTTTATATCATTGCAGAAGCTTTCCCCGGCCTTGCTTAAGATCCAGTTCTTTCTGGTTACCAGGGCATTTAGCCTGGTTAAGCGGGGGGAAACGGAGTAGTAGGCAACATGCTCCCGGTCCCTGGCGCAGGATTCGCTGATAAAGGTAACACCGATTCCCATGGCAACCATGCTCCGGGTGGTGGATATGCTGTTGGTTTCACATACGGTACTGGGGATCCAGTCCGCTTTTTCCAATACCGTATCGGTCAGGTTGCGCAAGGTGGATCCTTTTTTTGACAGCAGGATGTTTTCATCACCAAAATTTTCTGCAAATTCGCTGATCTTAATGGGTCTGTCCGGATTCTTCCTTCGGTAAGGGTGGCTGACCGGAATGGAGAAAAGCACCTCTTCTTCCCTCAGTATGTGAACCTGATCCGGGGAAAACGGTTCAGTGACATTTAATGCCATGATCGCGCAGTCAATGCTTTCTTCCAGTATAAGCTTTGTCAGGGTCGGTAAATTTGTCTCTGAAATCTCGATGGTTACTTCCGGATAGCGGTTTTTAAAGGCCGGTATGATCTCTGTAAGCATCTCCAGCCCGAACTGTGAGGTGACACCGACGGTTAAGTGCCCCCGGTTATCGATGTTCTGTATATTCTGATAGAGGATATTCTTAATGGACATCACCTTTTCGGCCGCCTGAATGTAGAGCTGTCCCGCCGGAGTCAGGGTCAGGCGGCCTTTGCTCCGGTAGAAAAGCGGAGTGCCCAGTTCGCTTTCCAGTTTCGATAAGTACTGGCTTAAGGTGGACTGGGAAACGTACAATTCTTCCGCTGCTTTTGTCATATTTTCTTTTTTGGCAATGGTTAAAATATAACTGAGATACCGGGTGTCCATGATGAGTTCTCCTTTGCGTGACTGGCTGGTTCTATGATGCCGCTACAATGATATATTATATCAAATGAGAAATCATTTTAAAAGGAATGAAATGTTGAAATTTGTAGAAATCAGAAGACCTGTAACAGTATTTTAAGGCAAAACGTACTGTTTGTGATATGAGACATAAATATACCGATGAAGAAATATATTTTTCAGCAATTAAGTACAATAATATCCTTTTATTTACAAAAAACGACAGGTAAATTTTAACAAAATATATATGCGAAATTATAGAAAAAAGTGATATTATATACAGTGACAAAATAGATAACTCTTTTCATTTTTAAGAAAGTAGGAGGTTAATGGTACCATGGGGAATTTAAACTTATTTCTAATCATTTCCATTTTTGTTTCTATCTTTGCGTTTGCGTTCGCGGTCTGGTTGTACCGCTGGGTTTTTGCACAACCGTCATCCAATAAGCGGGTGGAAGAGGTCGGGGGCTACATCAGGCAGGGCGCAAATACATTTCTTCGAAAAGAGTATCTCGTTCTTATGAAATTCTGCGGGGGAGCCGCTCTCCTGATTTTTTTGTTTCTGCCTTCTCCCGTCTGGAATGGGGGTTCTGTTTTACATAATCTAACAATCGTTCTTGCTTACATCTGCGGTACTGTTTTTTCCGCGGCCGCCGGCAAGATCGGGATTCAGGTAGCCACCGTAGCCAATATTAAAACCGCTGAATCAGCCCAAAAAGGCGGCTTAAAGCCTGCGTTTCTGGCTGCCTTCCGCGGAGGGGCGGTTATGGGCATGGCTGTGGTGGGCAGTTCTCTTTTGGGGGTAACGCTTGTAATGCTCATCACCAGGGATTCCACGGCGTTACTGGGATTCAGCTTTGGTGCCAGTTCCCTGGCTTTGTTCGCCAAGGCCGGCGGGGGAATCTTCACCAAGACAGCAGATATCAGCGCTGACCTTGTTGGTAAGGTGGAGTTAGGAATCCCTGAGGATGACCCCCGCAACCCGGCCGTAATTGCCGATAATGTGGGTGATAATGTGGGCGATGTGGCAGGCATGGGGGCAGACCTGTTTGATTCCAATGTGGCTTCCATGGCATCTGCACTTGTCATGGCAATCGCTCTGGGTAATAAGATGGGGACCGATTTCGCAGCCATGGTATTCTGCTACGCGGCCCTGGGCCTTTTGTCTTCGATCATCGGCGTCATGGCGGCGCGCATGGGAAAAAAGGGCGATCCTACCCTGGCGCTTAATATGAGCACCTATATTACCACCGGTATTTTCACGGTTCTCACTGCCGGTGCGACCATGGCCTTTCAGTTTGACTGGCGCATTTGGGGGGCTACCGCAGTTGGCCTGTTTGTCGGAGTCATCATTGGCATTACCAGCGACTATTTCACCAATGACAATAAAAAACCGGTCCGCAATGTTGCCAGGGCATCGGAATCCGGACCGGCATTTACGATCCTGTCCGGCGTATCCTATGGCTTTTTAAGCGTTTTGCCGGCCATGGTCGGTATTGGAGTCTCTGCAATGATTTCCTATAATCTTTGCGCTTCCATCGCTCCCGATGATCCTACTGCCGGGATGTTCGGTATCTCAATGGCGGCGGTGGGAATGCTCTCCATCGTAGGAATGATTATTTCAAACGATGCTTATGGACCGATTGCTGACAATGCCCGGGGTCTGGTGGAAATGGGGGATCTGGGGGATGAGGCACTTGAGATCACGGACTCTCTTGACAGCGCGGGCAATACGGTAAAAGCCGTGACCAAGGGCTTTGCCATTGCCGCTGCGGGTCTGACCATCATCTCACTTTTAGGCGCTTTCATGAGCGAAGTGAACGAGGCAGCGGGTGCCACGGTTTTGACCGGGTTTGATATCATCAACCCCACTGTATTTTTCGGAATGCTGGTGGGGGCAGCCATCCCTGCCATCTTTTCTGCTATGCTGATGCTGGGAGTCGACCGGAATGCACAGCGGATGGTTTCGGAAATCCACCGCCAGTTCCGGGAGATCAAGGGCTTAAAGGAAGGCAAGCCAGGGGTAATTCCTGAGTATGATAAATGCATTGATATTGCGACCCATGGGGCGTTAAAGGAACTGATTCCTGCCGGTCTCGTGAGTATCATCGTTACCATTGTGGTCGGTTTTATCGGCGGTGTGGAGGCAATGGGAGGTTATCTTGCAGGAAATATTATCAGCGGCCTGCTGCTTGCATTGTTCATGAGCAATTCGGGCGGTTTGTGGGATAATGCGAAGAAGTACATTGAAGCAGGAGGAAACGGGGGGAAGGGCAGTGAGGCCCATAAGGCTGCAGTTGTTGGGGATACGGTTGGTGACCCGTTTAAGGATACGGCCGGTCCATCGCTTAATACTCAGATCACGGTTGTTTCACTGGTGGCGTCCCTGATGTCTTCTTTGTTCCTGGCGTTTTCGCTGTTTTGATGTTTTTGTTTTGAGTAACTGGAGTGTTGTTAGAATTGAATAGGCTTTTGGGGAACGCAGTAGTTTGCTGCGTTCCTTTTGCATAGAGCATTCGTGGTGTTTGATGATATGTTTTTGTGTATGAGGTTGTATTAATAATTTTTGTAAAGAAAATGAGGTTTCTTTGGTATTTTATGTTGTTATGTGATAAAGTTATAATAATGATATATTTTATTAAAATATAGAAGTTGAATGAAATTAGTTATAGCATGATGATATGATATTGTTTATATAAGGTAATTAATGCTTTATTTTATGAGTTAGGTGTAATTTAAAAAATATAAAATAATTATACAGATTGAAATAGGATTTATTATTGTCTTGTTTAAAATAAAGTGTAAGAAATTTTAGTTTAATGAAGAAATAATCAATTGGTGCGAAACTCAAGTGAACATAAATTCCCTGGGGGATTCGCACTTTAATTATGGGGGAGAGTTGCACTATTTTTTAAGGATACTGGATTTAATTTGATTAATGTTTGGTTTTGTTGTATAATTGTATCAAAATTTTGAAAGGTGAGGAGGGGAATATTAGATGTATTTGCTGTCGAAGCTTATATAGCTTCGTGGATTGAAATCATCGTTTCACCACCTTTCGACCTGCCATCTTCAGTCGAAGCTTATATAGCTTCGTGGATTGAAATCAGAAGGATGCAAACGTCATTTTAGCTCGTACATGTCGAAGCTTATATAGCTTCGTGGATTGAAATCAGAGCAGCCAGAAACGCATACAAGGAACGGCAGGTCGAAGCTTATATAGCTTCGTGGATTGAAATCGAAGACCGAAAATATTATTGCATCAGCCAGGAGTCGAAGCTTATATAGCTTCGTGGATTGAAATTATTTAATTACATCCTCCACTCAGCCCCAGCTGCGTCGAAGCTTATATAGCTTCGTGGATTGAAATCTGCATATCGTTAATCAATCTCCCCTGAGCCTTGTCGAAGCTTATATAGCTTCGTGGATTGAAATCCCGGACAAGGCGAGGCTTAACCGAAAAAAGTTTGGTCGAAGCTTATATAGCTTCGTGGATTGAAATCATGATCTTGGCTGTTACATCCTCGGTAGGCGCTCGTCGAAGCTTATATAGCTTCGTGGATTGAAATGCAATAATGCTTTTTATAGCCTCAAATTTAGCCGGTCGAAGCTTATATAGCTTCGTGGATTGAAATAGGTAGTCTATGGGCGGCTTGCGCTCCTTTTTTAGTCGAAGCTTATATAGCTTCGTGGATTGAAATTTTTAACGCTGCTGCATCTTCTGAAGTATATGCAGTCGAAGCTTATATAGCTTCGTGGATTGAAATTTATACTCAATTACTTTTAATTCATTCAATTTCTGTCGAAGCTTATATAGCTTCGTGGATTGAAATCTCTAATACTGCTACGATCTGCCGTATCTGGCTATGTCGAAGCTTATATAGCTTCGTGGATTGAAATTGTTGCAAACCGTAAATTTTACCGTTTGCCTTTGTCGAAGCTTATATAGCTTCGTGGATTGAAATAATGCCATGGAATCCGAACTCAAACGCATTTATAGTCGAAGCTTATATAGCTTCGTGGATTGAAATACGTTTACAGCAAGTAATGGAGTGTTGACAATTAGTCGAAGCTTATATAGCTTCGTGGATTGAAATATTACTTGCCATGGGTTTCACAGGAGAGAAAGCAGTCGAAGCTTATATAGCTTCGTGGATTGAAATATATTGAACAATTTAAAAACAATAGACACATCGAGTCGAAGCTTATATAGCTTCGTGGATTGAAATCCACTATCGGCGGATTGATTCCGCTTGTAACCGATGTCGAAGCTTATATAGCTTCGTGGATTGAAATAATAGAAGGTTGGTATACTAAGTCCCTTGTACCGTCGAAGCTTATATAGCTTCGTGGATTGAAATAGATATTGGAATCCATGCAGGACGGCTATTTGTAGTCGAAGCTTATATAGCTTCGTGGATTGAAATATCAAAGACAGGTGCATAATAGATATCTTAGCATGTCGAAGCTTATATAGCTTCGTGGATTGAAATTTTTGGGAAAGAGAAGAAGGTGAGGAAGTATAAGTCGAAGCTTATATAGCTTCGTGGATTGAAATACGTATCGTTTCTGAAAATGGTGGGGCGATTACATGTCGAAGCTTATATAGCTTCGTGGATTGAAATCATTTCATCCATGATCCCCATTATTTAATCCTCCGTCGAAGCTTATATAGCTTCGTGGATTGAAATCGATTGTGCCGGGGTAATCTTGCCGGACTTGAGGTCGAAGCTTATATAGCTTCGTGGATTGAAATTAAATGGTTTGAAAGCTATACGGGAACCCTCACAGGTCGAAGCTTATATAGCTTCGTGGATTGAAATTAAGAGAATATCAGAGCGGAGCCTCACTAACCGGGTCGAAGCTTATATAGCTTCGTGGATTGAAATTCCTTATAATCCTCGAGTTGATCCAGCGTATACAGTCGAAGCTTATATAGCTTCGTGGATTGAAATCAATGCCGATCACGACACGGTCGCCCGCGACACTGTCGAAGCTTATATAGCTTCGTGGATTGAAATCTTACTATATGCTCATTGAGCACAGCTTTCACAGTCGAAGCTTATATAGCTTCGTGGATTGAAATTCTGTCAGAAAAATCATTCCCCCGGCGTTACACCGTGTCGAAGCTTATATAGCTTCGTGGATTGAAATGGGAAATGAAAAGTTATGTAAACAAAAAAGAAAAGTCGAAGCTTATATAGCTTCGTGGATTGAAATTGGATTTTTACCATTCGAATCTCCTTCCTAAGCTGTCGAAGCTTATATAGCTTCGTGGATTGAAATCATAAGTATTTATTATCATAGTTATTACCTCCTATGTCGAAGCTTATATAGCTTCGTGGATTGAAATTCCCATATTATCATAAGCATCTTTATATGAAATAGTCGAAGCTTATATAGCTTCGTGGATTGAAATAAGTACCAGGGAAGTTATAATGCCTCAATTCGTTGTCGAAGCTTATATAGCTTCGTGGATTGAAATGAATGCTGTACGGGCATATATAGTCTTTACATTGTGTCGAAGCTTATATAGCTTCGTGGATTGAAATCTTGACGAATTTTCTTATCTCTGGGAATTCCACTGTCGAAGCTTATATAGCTTCGTGGATTGAAATATACAGTGAAATGACAGGAGCCGCCCCGGCATCGGTCGAAGCTTATATAGCTTCGTGGATTGAAATCATATCATACAGCGGCGTATATGGCACATCATATTGTCGAAGCTTATATAGCTTCGTGGATTGAAATCGCGATAGCAGCATTACAAGAAGCTGGATCGAAAGTCGAAGCTTATATAGCTTCGTGGATTGAAATCAGATATTATAATGCCGGCCGCTACAATATGGATATGTCGAAGCTTATATAGCTTCGTGGATTGAAATTTACGTAGCATGCTTTTATAAAAGGTGCTCTCATGTCGAAGCTTATATAGTTTCGTGGATTGAAATTTGCAGGTGTGTCCTTAAGTATTGCAAGGTCAGGTCGAAGCTTATATAGCTTCGTGGATTGAAATTATCGGCGCGGATGCGGATGGTAAAAAGATTTCGTCGAAGCTTATATAGCTTCGTGGATTGAAATCCAAGGCATCTGACAGGCATGTGACGATGTTCGCCGTCGAAGCTTATATAGCTTCGTGGATTGAAATATTGCGGGAAAGGGCCGCTAACGGCTACCATGCTGGTCGAAGCTTATATAGCTTCGTGGATTGAAATCTATTAACGACAAAAATAATAGCCACCTACTATGTCGAAGCTTTATAGCTTCGTGGATTGAAATTGACCCTGTACTACATAGAGGGTATGAATTGGGTGTCGAAGCTTATATAGCTTCGTGGATTGAAATATTACGCCGTCTGTTTTCCACCCGCCACGTTGAAGTCGAAGCTTATATAGCTTCGTGGATCGAAATTGAAATAATCGCGTATAATGTGATTATAGGGTTCGTCGAAGCTTATATAGCTTCGTGGATTGAAATTGTGATATCATCTATCCCTACGCCGGTATTAACGTCGAAGCTTATATAGCTTCGTGGATTGAAATTATAAGGCCGTATCGAAAGCGGGCGACACCTACAGTCGAAGCTTATATAGCTTTGTGGATTGAAATAGCACCGTCCAGCTTACGGTTTTCAAGCCTCCAACGTCGAAGCTTATATAGCTTCGTGGATTTAATTTCTCGCATTAGATAGATCGGCATTTGCAATTAAGTAGAAGCAGATGTAGTAGAGAGAAGTAGAATAAGTATGATAAAAGCATCTAAGTTCATGATAACTAGATGCTTTTTTGTTGATGAAAAATTTCAAAATTATGACAACAAATACATACAACTTGTAGAAAAATGATAATAATTGTGATAAAATATCCTTAACAAATCAATAATGGAGAACTATTATGTGGGATCATTTAAAAATTTTTACTTTAAGAGTTTCATTTATGTCCCTAAAATCAGGAACTCTTCCGCCGTATTTAGGTTCTACAGTAAGAGGTATCATGGGGCATTGTTTTCGGGAATTTGTTTGTACGGCTTCAGAAAATAAATGCTTTTTATGTGAGAAAAGAGAAAATTGCCTTTATGTTAAATACTTCAGTAATACCGGTAAGGAGGCAGGTGCAATCAACCCATATGCTATTTATGTTTTAAAAGACGGCAAAACCGAATGGAGGGAAGGCGAAGAATGTGTTTTTGATTTGACACTTTTCGGTCATGCGGCGGAGGAAGCAGGTATTTATTTGGATGCGATTTTAGCGATGGAGGAAAAGGGCTGGGGTGTTTCCAGGCTTCCCTTTAAACTCATCCGGGTCACTGATGCCAAGACAGGTAAATTGATTTATGCTCAGGGGCGGACTTGGCTGAGAAATTTAACGTATCATTTAATGGATGCAGAAGAACGAGAGGCCAGGACAGTTTTTGTATCCTTTGATACACCGTTACGAATTGTGACCGGAAAGGAATTATGCAGTGTTCCTTCGTTCTCAAATTTAATTCAATTTATCAGCCGCAGATTTTCCCTGATTTCACAGATTTACACGGATCAGAGATTGGAATGGAACGAAAATGCCATACTGGATATGGCAGAAAAGGTTAAAATATCAGGACATAATCTGCGGCATGTGAATTTCGGGAGATATTCCATAAATCAAAAAGGCAATAGGCTTGAGCTTCCGGCAGTTGAAGGCTGGATTCTGTATGAAGGAGATTTGACATTTTTAACTCCTATTTTAGAAGCAGGAAAATATCTTCATGTTGGAAAGGGCGCTACTATTGGATTTGGGCATTATGAAACATTTTATGACAGATGACGAGGAGGAAGGCATATGGAAGAAAATAAGAAGGAAAAAGAAAAAGCAGATAAGACCATATTAGAACTGGCTAAAAATTATATAAATATGGAAAGTGTTTTAGTAAACCAGTTAATGATTCAGACACCGAATCATTATCTTACGACAGGTACTTACCGGGAAGAAATTTGGAAAAGCCTGTTTGAGGCGATAATACCCAAAAAATATTGTATCGAACAAAGTGTTTTTATTATTGATTCTAACGGGAATATCTCAAAAGAAGTGGATCTGGCTGTTTTTGATGAGATGTATACACCCTATATTTTTAAATATGGAAAAATAAAGTTTATCCCCATTGAAGCAGTGGCTATTGTAATTCAATGTAAATCAAAGATAGGAAATGACAGAGACTTACTGTTTAATCTTAGAGAATGGACAGAGAGTATTAACAGATTGGAGACTTCTTTGGATTCTGTAGCTAGAACCATGACAGATGTTCAGGATAATAAAGTACGGAAAAAAGATTTTGAATATACCCAAACAGCAACAAGACCGATTAAGATTTTATGCGCCACAATGGTTACCATTGAGACAGGTGACTTGGAAACACTTTTTGATTTTATATTGCATATTTCTTCCGATAGAAAACGATTGATTAAAAAAATAAAAAATGAGGATTCCGATTTTTCTGAATGGTATTATTCACTCAATCATTTTAATCCTGCTTCCTATGACGGGATATCAAAGGAAGAAGAAAGAGTTAAAAAACAGATAAAGAATATTAACTCTGAAAGAAAATTAACCAATTTACGTATAGCTGATAAATACAATCATGAAAACGTAATTATGTCGCTGATCTTTCAGCTAAATCAGATTCTGATGTTAATTAATAACCCTATGCTTTTTCCGCATGCGGCATATGTAAAGGGATTTAATAACATATTTAGGGAAAGTGATATTAATTTCAGTGAATAAGAAAGAGAGTGTACCTATGACAAAACAAATTTGTCCGCATATTTTTCTTGCCGTTTTTGATGTAAGCGGTATCCAGGATTACATATTTGCAACAAACCGCCTGCAGGAGAATACCGGTGCTTCCATCATTGTCACCGGCATTTTAAAGGAATCTCTCCCTCAGGCACTGAAAAATGTTGAAAAATCGCATCCGGAAAGAAAGGCGATTACTGACTGGATGAATAGCAAAGATCCCCTTTTTTGGGTAGACGGAGGAGAAATATTTGCGGAAATCATTTACATCGGAGGAGGGAATGCCATGGTGGCATTCCAGGATAAAGAAACTTACCAATTCACCCGCGAAGAACTGGCAAAAGAAATCATAAGTAGAAGCACCTCCCTTACGGTCGCCTCTTGTATATGTAACGTAAATGATACCTTTCCGGAAGAACGTAAAAAATTATTAGCAAGTCTGGAAGAGGTAAAAAGAGGCCTGATACGGCAAAGCGGTTTATCTTTGTTTCCGATTGTAGAACAGGACACAGCATTTGGGCTTCCTATTACAGGGACAGTGGAAAAGACTGGAGAAAAAGTCACAAGTGTTCAGATGGAAAAACGGACGGCTTTTCAGGATGAATGCAAAAAAGAAGATTCCATATTTATAACAGCTCCGAATAATAAATACCGTTATGCCGTAGAGATGAAAGACCTGGTTTTAAAAGAGGAAGAAGGCAGCTATGTGGCAGTGGTACATATCGACGGAAATGGAATGGGGGATATGATTCATAGCCGGATTCAAAACATGGAATCTGATTTTAAGAGAGCTTTAACCGATATGAAAGAATTATCTAAAGAGATTTCCCGGACCTATCAAAATGTCTTTAACCATATCGTGGAAAAATTCTGTCAGACCAATGCATATCTTAACGCCGGCAAGACAATTCTGCCCTTGCGGCCGGTAGTGCTGGATGGAGACGATGTGACCTTTATCTGCAAAGGAAGTCTGGGGATTCCTCTTGCGGCAGCATTTTTAAGGCTTTTAATGAAGGAGACAAAGGGAGAGCTGACTGCGTGTGCCGGGATTGCTTTGGTACACAACCATTTCCCGTTCCGGATTGCTTATGAGACAGCAGAAGCCTGCTGCGCAAATGCAAAGAAAAGCTGGTATGGAAGAAAAGACAGACAGATAGCCGGTTATCTGGATTTTCAATTAATGCGGGGAGCGAGTCAGAAAGAGCTGAAGCAGCTTCGTTCAGAAAGGTTTCCCCTAGGTGTAAATCCAGATAAAGTGATGCTGCGGCCTTATTGTGTTTCTCTGGAATGTGACATGGAAGATGACAAATCCTTTGACTTTTTTCATGAGTTAATAAAAAAGCTGCCTGCGAAAACACAAGATAATAGGCGGGGAAAATGGCCCAGAAGCCGTTTAAAAAGGTTGTATGAAACTTACCTTATGGGGACTGAAGAATTAGAAGCGCTGAAACAGGAATATGCTTCCCGTGGATATGATATCCGGGAATTAATGGGAAGGGATCATGTCTCCATGTTTGATGCATTAGAAGTAATGGATTTATATGACCGTAATTTGTTCGATGCCTTGCAGGTACCGGAAGAAAGGAAAAGTGCGGAAAACGCGCAGGGGAGTCGGTAGATGGAAAATGGCTGGTGGCTGATTATTACCTTGAAAAGTGATCTCTGTACGGGTACAGGGGATGGGATCGAAGGTTTGATTGATATAGATATTGCACATGAAAATGGGATTCCGGTAATTCCGGCGAAACGGCTGAAGGGCTGTCTTTTGGATTCGGGAAGAGAGCTTATGGAAAATGGGCTGGTGGAACCGGAGCAGTTGGAATTCATGTTTGGCAAGCCAGGAAAGGATTCTCAAGGAGCTCTGCATATAGGAAGTGCCTTCCTTTATCAGGTTCCCGGGGAAATTTTAGGAGATAGAGAAAACGGAATTCAGATAGAGGATTATAATGAACTGCAGAAAGAGATTCTGGGGCAAGAGGAACTGGGAATTCAGGAAATTCTGGAGTTATTGACAAGGCTTCGCAGCAGAACGGCCATAGAAGAAATATCCGGTAATGCAAAACAAGGAAGCCTTCGTACCATGCGGGTGGTACGAAACGGGATCCGGTTCCGAAGCAGAATTGATCTGTTACGGGATATGGATGACGATTCGATTATGGAGGCTCTTTCATGGTGCGTAAAGGGACTGCGCCACATCGGACTGGGGGTGACAAGAGGATTTGGAGAAGTAACATGTGAACTTCAAAAAATAGAGGATGATAGACAAACAGAGTTTTTAACATTAAAGGAAGATGGCTTCAAACCGGATGAAGAGGTCGAACTGAATTTTGAAATAGAGCTGACAGAACCTGTTCTTCTGGCTGGAAAAAAAGGATTATATGAAGATTGTGAGGAATGGATTACCGGAAGTTCTGTCCGGGGAGCTTTGGCGGCCATGTTCCTGGAAGATCATCATCTGGGAACCAGAGCTCATGAGCATGAGGTTTTCCGCCGTATTTTTTTGCGGGACGGGGTACAGTTTGGCTATGGCTTTTTAAAGAAAAAGAATTTGACTTTCTATCCTTGCCCGGCTTCCATCGTCAAATGGAAAACGGATAAACATCATTTCAATGAAAATGAGATTTGCTTTGACAGGCTTTATGAAAATGACCAATCTAAGAGGAGAAAGGACATTCACAGCTTGGCTGCGTTTCGGGGAGACTGTGTCTGCCTGGCGGCTCCTCAAAAGGAGATGCGTATGCATCATGCCAGACCCAGAGACCGGGGGATCGGTCATGCACTGGGGGACAGGGCAAAGCAACCGGAGGGAATGGGACAGTTTTATCAGTATGTATCTTTAAAAAAGGGTCAAATTTTTGCAGGATGCTGGCGGGGCAGATACCAGGATATCAACTTGCTTCTGCAATGTTTAAAGAAACGGAATAATCATTTTCAATTGGGACGTTCCCGTACGGCTGAATACGGAAGTGCCTGTTTTACACCGCAAGTACCACGAAAAAAAGTGGATTCTGCCACAGGGGATAAGGCAGGTAATCATTGGGTTATACAGCTTCTTACTCCCATGGTGCTGTACAATTGGAAGAAGGCAAGGCCGGAAGCTGACTCTGAACTCTTATGCAGTTTATGGAATGAGGAACAGAATATAGGAGCTGAAATTAAGGAAAAATATTTAAAGTTTACCCATATCGGTGGATACAATAGCAGATGGAGGCTGCCGGAAAGCCAGATGCCCGCACTTGCAGCCGGTACTGTTCTGGTGGTGGAAACGCATAAACCGGTTTCCGGAGAGTGGTTTGAAAGCCGGCGCTTCGGTGAGATGACAGGAATTGGTTATGGCATGGTAAAGGCGGTCCCATTTGGAGAAGGACCAAAGGAATTCAAAGTTATTTCCTGGGAGGAGGATTTGCCGGAGATTCAAAAGGAAAGTTCCTTGATGAGGGCATTGCGTGAATACAGGAGCAAACGGCTCATAAGACAAAGAGAACGCCTGGAGGCATTAAATACAAAAGGCAGATGCCAGCTTAACTCTACAGCCATCGAGCAGTTAATAAGTATGCTTCCGCAGGGAGAAGACCAGCCTTACCAGTATATGTTAACCAGACTGGCTGAAATAAGAGACGAAGAAAAGAAGATGAAAATGAAAAAATTTTTAGAGCCATGTAAAAATAAAAGCAGGGCATTCATCGAAGTGTATTTAGAAAAGGAGAAATGGGGTGTGAGAAATGGCACGGACAGACAGCAATGATTCTAACAAAATTTGCGGACGGCTTTGCATTATGATCCGTGGCACCCTTGACGCACCTATGCTCATAGGGTCAGGTGAGGATGAGATATCGGACAGTGATATAATTCTTGATACGGATGGGACTGCCTTTCTTCCGGGAAGTTCTTTGGCAGGCGTACTAAGGAGCTATTTAAGTAAAATGGTAAATGACAATGAAAAAGGGAAGCAGGAATTGAAATCCCTGTTTGGGTCCGGTCAGGCTGACCAGCGGCAGGAGATAGAGGAAGTTTCAACTGATTCGGAAAATCCGGCTGAGAAGGAACGTCAGAGCCGTTTGTATGTATATGATACCTGGCTGGAGCAGGCAAAGCTGATAAAACGGGATGGTGTCAGGCTTAATAAAAATAAAACTGCAGAGGAATCGGCCAAATATGACTGCCAGGCAGTGGAACGGGAGACTGCCTTTACCATGCGGCTGGAGGTTATTCAGAGAGAGCGGGAGCTAGAAAAGGAAGAAGGTGCTTGTCCGGAAGAGAAATTAAGAATGGTGCAAAAGAGCGATTATAGGAAAATCAAGATCTGTATTGCAGGGCTGATAAACGGAGAAATCAGGGTAGGTGCCAGGAGCAAAAGAGGATTTGGCAAGCTGGGAGTTCATGAAGTAAGAGTTACGGCGTTTGATATGATGTGCCATAAAGAATATAAGGAATGGCTTTTCTGGGACTGGGATAAACAAAATGCTTTTGGCAGATGCAACAGTAAAGTACTGTTACATGAGGATTTGCAGGGATTGGTTAAGGAAAACTTTCAAAGAAGAGAACACCGGCTCAGAATTCCGCTTAAAATTACAAATACGCTGCTTATCCGCCAGTATTCGGGAGTTTCGTTTAACAATGGTAATCTGCCGGATAGTGAAATGTTGCAGGCACAGCATCAATCGGGAACGAAGGCTGTAATACCCGGAAGTACCTGGGCCGGTGCATTTCGCAGCCGTCTGGCGTGTCTGTTGATGCGGCTGGCTGGTTTAAAGGATTGGGAAAAAGCCCAGAGACATTTAAATCCGTTTTTTGGTACGTGGCTTCCGGAACAGGAAAATGGAGAAAAACTTTTATCCTCCAGGGTGATATTTGAAGAGTCGGTGGTAAGCGGTGGACATAAGCTTCCTATAACACGGAATTCTATTGACCGTTTTACAGGAGGTCCGGTGTCCGGTGCCCTGTTTACTGAGTGCGTATGGGTAGGAGGAGAGACAGAACTGGTCATACGCTGGCCTGTGTATGAAGAATCAAGCGATATAACAGATGTGCTTGTGGGTATGCTCCTCTGGGTGGCAGAGGATTTGAAGAAGGGACTTCTTTCAATAGGCGGGGAAGGGGGAGTCGGCCGGGGACTGTTTAATAAAAATGGAGATATTTTTTTAGATGAGGAAAGGCTGGTAAACCTGGAACGATACCAGACGGCAGCAGTGAAATGGTGTAAAAAACAGAAGGAGGCACCAAGGTAGATGCAGGAATATGATTATATATTTTCAGCAAGTTCTAAAGAGCAGACAAATGAACTTTACCGGATAATCCGGAAATATTTTTTAGGGAGCGCATATGTCTATGCAGTATTGGATTTTGGAGTAGTTCTTGGAAAATATGAAGCCGGGAATATTTGTGTTGGATTTGGGGATGAAAAGAGAATTGGTACCCTTCCTGTGGAAGCAGTCAGAGAACTGCGGATATTTGATGCCAGTGGAGAATTCAAGGCTGTAAGAAAGGGAATGGATTTTGCAATACGGGTTTGCATGGATGAGGCCGGCAGTCAGAAACCGCTTTGCAAGAATGAGGTGCAGAAAATCTGGGGGAGGGTTAAGCAAAAGGTGGGAATTCCCGGATGGAGCCTGTTGGAATCAGAGCGGGGGAGCCGGATTTTATTTCCTGAGGAAGCAGAATTGAATGCTGAAAAAGGATTGGTCGTAAGGAAGTATATCGATATTCCGGAAGACAGGGATGGGAAAAAGGAATTATTTCAATTTTCTGATGAACGGCTCTGCGGATTTAGAGACTGGAATGCTTATTTAAACAGTTATGCAGTTACTGGAAAGGAGGAGCAAAATGGAATCTGAAAATAGAAAATCTCTTAAGTGGAGAGAAGGGGAACGTTTTATCAATCCTTATAATTTCATACCGCTGGAAGATAAAGTGGAGCGTGGCTTTTTTTCTGTGGATTATGAAGACAGCCATACCGGGTATTTTGATTGCAGTCTGGAACTTTTGACTCCTTTGATTATACCGAATACTTCATGTAATACAGCTCTGCATACAAAGGATGAATTGGAACGTGCTAATGCCGGCTCTAATACAGTAAGCTACGATTTCTTCTCCTATGAGGATTTATCGTCAGGGGAAGGAAAAGCCGGCGGACCCTATGAGCCGGTGATTCCGGGGTCAGAGATACGCGGAGCGGTAAGAAGTGTTTATGAAGCTGTATTTAAAGGCTGCATGTCCGCTGTCTCGGGGGAACGTACCTTGGGGCGAAGATGTATTGAGCCTAAAATGGCAGGAATTTTAAAAAAGCAATCCGGCGAATGGAAGCTTTATCCTTGTTACAGATCTAGATTAGCTGTTGAGAATGAAAACAAAGGCTCTGCCACAAAAAAATTTGTGATCTCAAGGACGGAGTATGACAGGTTGTCGGAAGGTGAGTTGCTT
Organism: Clostridium sp. Marseille-P2415; assembly: GCF_900155545.1. Classification (GTDB taxonomy): domain Bacteria; phylum Bacillota; class Clostridia; order Lachnospirales; family Lachnospiraceae; genus Lacrimispora. Next base: position 2,384,791 of record NZ_LT732526.1, on the reverse strand, counting down.
TATGTTGAGATAGGACCAAAGAGTGTAATTCGAAATTATATGGTGCCAAAACAAGGTTTATTATGTCCAAAAGGCTGGGAAGAAGGATATTTACATAAAGGTGAAGATATTTCAAAAAAGAAATATGAATCAGTTTTTATAAAAATTAAAAAAAACGGGATACAGGTTAGTTTATCTGATTTGGAAATGCTAAAAAAGGTTTTGGAAGAATACGGAAATAAAAAAAAGAACCGTTTACTTGAGTCCAATGAGCATACCGGTTATAAAGAATACAATATTGATAAGATAGAATTCCTTCCTGTATATTACACTTGGATAGAAAATAAGCCGTTTTATCTATCACCTGCCTGTATCGGAAAAGAATTATTTGATAAGACCGTAGAAGCTCTGCTGAAAGACAATGGAGGATTTCAGCCATGTAATGATTTAAAAGAAGTCTGCCCAGCCTGTTCGGTTTTTGGTATGATTTCAGGAAAAAACGGAAAGAATGCTGCGCTTGCTTCCAGACTTCGATTTACGGATGCGCTTTTGATAAATAAAAGTGCTGGAGGTTATGGGTCGGATTATTATATGAATCCAATCGTATTACCAGAGCTCGGAGAGCCAAAGCCAGGAACAGCAGAATTTTATACGTATCCGCCTTATAATAATTCGGAAAAAAGGAAATGGAAGTTTTCACAGGGGTATTGGACCTATGATTATTATTGCATAAAAAGTAAAGTTAATAATACTAACAGGGTTATGATGATGGGTAATCGGCCTAAGCTTCGTGGAAGAAAGTATTACTGGCACAGTGATGAATGGAAAAGTTATGTAGATAACGGATATGAAGAGTTAACGGCTATGAAGCAGAAAGTAAGGCCGCTAAAGCCTGATAGCAGGAATCTATTTAAATTCCGGGTTTATTTTGAGAATTTTTCTCACAAGGAATTACAACGGATAAAATGGTCTCTGGATTTCAATGATGCAGAGTGTGCCCATAAAATAGGAAGGGCGAAACCACTGGGATTTGGAAGTGTGAAAATTCATGTGGATGAGTTAAGGTTTCGTGATATTAACACGGAAACCGGAGCCTGGGAAATGAGTAAACAGAATTTAGGCGGGCTATTGACAGATTTTACAGAAGAAAAGGGAGAAGCCGTTGAGGCATTGAAAATCATGGCAAATTGGGTGAAAAGGCCTGGAAACCTCGGCTTATTAAAAAGAGGGGGTAATACAATTCCGGTATGCTATCCGAAAGGCGAAGATACAAGTAAGAAAGGAGATAATGCGTCTGCTTCACATCAATGGTTTGCCGGTAACCGTAACAGAAGTCAGGATTCAAATAATATGCAGCCAGTTTTCGCTAAGATACTTCCAGAAGTGAAGGATGAAGTGGGGAATAATGAAGAAAAGTGGCTTTATAAATTAATAAGGAAATAAGAAAGTGGATTCATGATAGAATTTTTATAATTATATTTTTCCGTGCGAATCCTAAGTGAACATGAATTCCCTGGGGGATTCGCACTCGAATTTAATTAAAAAACAGCTTAATATTTGAAAAAAACGATTTTTGTTTGTTTATCATTTGTTTGTGCTGTATAATGTTTACTAAATGCATGGAAAAACCAGTAAATATATTGGAGATTTTTGCTGTCGAAGTCTGTGTGGCTTCGTGGATTGAAATTGGTCAATGTGGCTATGGGAGTGATTACCCTGCTGTCGAAGTCTGTGTGGCTTCGTGGATTGAAATATCAAAAAAGCCCGAATACACGAGGTATCCGGGCAGTCGAAGTCTGTGTGGCTTCGTGGATTGAAATCAGAGAACTGGCTCATTGTGAAGGATACAACGGAGTCGAAGTCTGTGTGGCTTCGTGGATTGAAATTTTAAAACTTATTTCCCCGTTGCGGACAAACTTACGTCGAAGTCTGTGTGGCTTCGTGGATTGAAATTATGACGATGACGGAAAGATACCGCCGGACTTTTCGTCGAAGTCTGTGTGGCTTCGTGGATTGAAATTTGTGGCTTCATATGCGTCCCCTCCCTTAATAGGTCGAAGTCTGTGTGGCTTCGTGGATTGAAATTGTGTTGATGATCTTAATTTGACCCCGTTTATTTGTCGAAGTCTGTGTGGCTTCGTGGATTGAAATACAGGCTGCACGGCGAACGCTTACAATGTATACCGGTCGAAGCTTATATAGCTTCGTGGTAAGTGGTAAACTACCTGTCCTCTAACATTTCGGATATTTTTTGAGATAATTATGTGAAAGTTTAAAAAGTTTGCAACAAACTTTTCAAACATTACACACTTTTTTCAAAGGAGGACCCGACATGATACACACGTGGATACTATTCAGATCCAAGGCTTGTTGCTTTTTATCCTCAAACAAACATTTGATTTGCCACAAATATAAAAAAATTAAGGAAATTAAGGCATATCATACAAAAACCACTAAAATTTCAAAAAACCACTTGTATTTTTAAAATACAAATGGTATAATTCTCCCAACATATCAAACGAGAGAACAAAGGAGTCTCAATCGCAGGTGGTGCGATTGCGGCTCCTCTTGCTTTTCCGGACCATTGTCCTTTAAAAGCAAACCGGACTCTTAAGGAGAACAAGGAGGTTTTCCCTTGCATAACTGCGGGAAAGCCTCCTTTTGTATTTCCAAAAACCGTTTTATATGACAAAAAAAGCATGAGGAGGAACCGAATATGACAAAAAGATTATTATCTGCAGCCATTACTGTGGCTATGACAGCCGGCCTGCTCGCCGGATGCGGGTCATCTGCGCAGCAGAACGCCGCAGGCGGCAGTACAGCTGCTGCAGACACAAAGGCCGCTTCCGGGGAAACAACGGCCGCAGGGGCAGCCGCCGTTCAGGGGGATGGAAAAACCATTAAAATCGGCGTGATCTGTTCTTTGACAGGAGGTTCCGCTATTTATGGAGAAGGTGCGCAGAATGCCATCACCATGGCGGCGGAAGAAATCAATGCAAGTGATTCGGAATATAAGGTTGAGATCGTTAACGGCGGAAAATTAGCCGATGATGCCAGTGATGCCAAACAGGCCATTAACGCTTATAACAGCCTTATAAAGGAAAGTCCGGATGCGGTTGTTGGATGCTTCTTTTCTTCTGTTACCCTTCCCATTGCCGAACAGGCATCAAAGGACAACATGCTTCTACTTGCAACAGGAGCCACCAATAAAGATGTAACATTAAAAGGCCCCAGCATTTTCCGTGACTGTTTCATTGACCCCTATCAGGGCAAGATGGCGGCGCAGTTTGCCAAAGAAAAGGGCTGGACGAAGGCAGCCGTCATTTATGCAAAAGATGATGACTATTCCAACGGTTTAAAGGATGCCTTCATTGAAAACGCCGAAGCAAATGGGATCGAGATCGTATACACAGGCGAGTGCACCACAAAAGATACGGATTTCTCCTCCCAGACGTCCCAGGCAGTGGCAAAGGGAGCTGATTTTCTGTTCTATCCCTGTTTCTTAGATACGGTCCCCCTTCTCGTGGGAGCGGCAAGAGACGCAGGCTTTGAAGGTGCCATCATGGGAGGCGACGGCTGGGATGGAGCCGACACGGCAGGCTTTGAAGATAAATTCGATAACTGTTATTTTACCAACCATTACTCCTCAGAAGATACAGCTCCGGCCGTATCCAATTTTGTTACCAAATTTACGGAAAAATACGGGACAGAAAGCTTAAATGCCTGTGCAGCCCTTTACTACGATGCCATTTATATGATCGTGGAAGCAGCGAAAAACGGCGGTGCAGCCGATACCGCTTCCTTAGTAAAAGGAATGACCGGAATGACCTTCACCGGCGTAGGCGGAACCTTTACCCTTGATGAAAATGGCGATCCGGAAAAATCAGTTGCCATCAATACTTATGAGGGCGGCAAGGTGAAGTGGCTTATGACCCTTTCCCCGGAAGGAACTAAGAAATAATGTTTGAAGGGATTTAAAAGGTAAGGTCTTAAGAACAACAATAGGGAGATGTGCATAAAGACCTGGGAAACGTCTTTGGTGCACATTTTCCTTTTGAGAGAGAAAGGAAACCGCCTATGACATTTTCATTATTTTTCCAAAGTCTGATCAATGGATTCAACCAGGGCGCCATTTATGCCCTGATTGCACTTGGCTATACCATGGTCTATGGCATCATCCGTATGATTAATTTTGCCCACGGGGATTTCATCATGATTGGTGCCTACACCTTGTTCTATACCATTCCGCTTATGGTGAATGCCGGGATGCCGGCCTGGCTGTCCGTGATACTTGCCATTGTCATATGCGCGGCGGTGGGAGTGATCGTTGAGGTTGTAGCCTATAAGCCGGTCCGCAAGGCCGGTTCCATGTCTGCGCTCATTACGGCTCTGGCCATGAGCCTGTTCCTGGAAAATCTGGCTATGGTATTGTTCGGGGCAAAGCCACACAACGTACAGAAAATATTTGATCTGCCATCCGTCAATGTGTTAGGAGCGGCCCTTCCGTTAAATGTTCTTCTGACCATTGGGATCGGTGTGGTCATGATGGCGGGCCTCCAGCTTTTCATTAAAAATACAAAGATGGGGAAAGCCATGCGGGCGGTTCCACAGGACCGGGATGCTTCCATACTTGCAGGCATCAATGTCAACCGGGTCATCACCGTGACTTTTGCCATCGGCTCCGCTCTGGCTGCGGTGGCGGCACTGATGTACTGCGCCAAATATCCCCGTGTGACCAATGACATGGGTTCCATGATGGGGCTGAAGGCATTTATCGCAGCGGTCCTGGGCGGCATCGGGATCATTCCGGGAGCCATGCTGGGCGGCATTCTGGTAGGACTCATTGAAATCTTTGTAAAGCTTTTTGCTCCGGGCTGGTATGAAGCCATTACCTATGCCATCCTGATCGTCATACTTTTAGTAAAGCCGTCCGGCATTCTGGGTAAGAATGTGGGCGAGAAAGTTTAGGGGGTGGACCATGGAAAAACGGTATAAGGTTTCCTATTTCATTAATTTTCTTGGAGCGCTGGCTGTTTTCGCCCTGTTTGTCCTGCTTTTTGAGTCAAGGGTATTTGGGGCCTCCACCCAGTATATCAAGGGAATATGTACCACCGCATGCTATACAATTATAATGGTAGCATCTTTAAATCTGGTGGTAGGGTGCATGGGAGAATTTTCCCTGGGCCATGCGGGCTTCGTGTCGGTGGGGGCTTATGCCTCGGCCATTGTATCCGGTGCGCTGGCGGGTAAGGGGCTCCCGGATATTGCCCTGTTTCTGGTGGCCCTGCTTGCAGGCGGGATCGCGGCCGGGATCACCGGGGTTCTGGTAGGCATACCGGTTCTTCGCTTAAGAGGGGATTATCTGGCCATCGTAACCGTGGCATTTGCGGAGATCATCCGAGTCTTATTCTGCAACCTTTCAATTACAGGAGGGGGAAAGACCATGAGCGGCATCTTGAAGCTTTCCGGCTTTTACTGGTGCTACTGGATCATGGTGGCATGTGTCACGGTGATGTATATGTACGTGCGGAGCCGCTTCGGAAGAACGGTAAAGGCCATCCGGGAAGATTATATCGCAGCGGCTGCTTCCGGTATAAATGTTACGTATTATAAGGTGCTAACCTTTACGGTAGCTGCATTTTTCGCCGGAGTGGGCGGCGGAATCTATGCCCATTACATGACTGCCATGATCCCGACCAATTTTAACTTCATGTATTCCGCGGAACTGTTATCCGAGGTCATCATCGGCGGAACCGGTTCCCTGACCGGCTCCATCATCGGTGCGGCCTTCCTTTCCTCGCTCCCGGAAATGATGCGCCAGTTCTCCCAATACCGGATGTTAGCCTATTCCGTTGTCCTGGTACTGGTCATGATCTTTAAGCCCGGCGGCATTTTCGGAGAGTGGGAATTTTCTTTCACCCGCCTCTTTAAGCGCTTAAGCGGAAGTACAGAAGGCAGCAGGCATGCGGTAAAAGAACAGGAAAATGCGAAAGGAGGTGCATAGGTATGGCAGGAGCAGAGAAAAAAGTCCCGGTACTGAAAGCCCGGAATCTGGGGATCCGCTTCGGCGGCTTAAAAGCGGTGGACAGCTTTAACATGGAGATCGGAGAATCCGAGCTGGTGGGCCTGATCGGGCCTAACGGTGCCGGAAAAACCACGGTGTTCAACTTAATCACCGGAGTTTACAAACCGACGGAAGGTTCCTTTTACTTAAACGGCCGGTGCATGAACGGGAAAAAGACCCATCAGATCGTAGAGGCGGGAATTGCCAGGACCTTTCAGAATATCCGTCTGTTTCAAAAAATGTCGGTCATTGACAACGTAAAGGCCGCCATGGGCGCCAAGCTGTCCTATGGCCTGGTTCATGCTGTTTTCCGCACACCTGCCTACTGGAAGCAGGAAGCGGCTCTGACTGCCAGGGCAAAGGAGCTGCTGGAAATCGTTCATTTAAGCGGAAAAGAGGAGTGCGAAGCGGGTAATCTGCCCTATGGGCAGCAGCGCCGTCTGGAAATCGCCAGGGCTCTGGCTACGGATATGAAGCTTCTCCTCCTTGATGAACCGGCAGCGGGCATGAACCCGACGGAAACAGAGGAGCTTCTTGAGATCATCAATTACATCCGCAATGAATTCCGGATCCCGGTCCTTCTCATTGAGCATGATATGAGTCTGGTCATGAAAATCTGTGAACGGATCCAGGTGCTCGATTTCGGTACCACGATCTGCTCCGGGACGCCGGAGGAGATCGCCAATGACCAGAAGGTTATCGAGGCGTATTTGGGAAAAGAGGAGGTGGAGGAGGATGCTTGAGGTCAAAAATCTGGCAGTGTCCTATGGCGCCATAGAAGCCATACACAATGTTTCCATGGAGGTACACCATGGGGAGATCGTCTCCCTCATCGGAGCCAATGGAGCGGGAAAAACCACCATACTCCGGACCATTTCCGGGCTTAAAAAAGCGGATGACGGAGAGATTCGTTTCGACGGGACGGATTTGAGAAAGACAGAGCCCAGCAGGATCATCACCCTTAAGCTGGCTCATGTGCCGGAGGGCAGGCACATTTTCCCCCAGATGACCGTAGAGGAAAATCTGGAAATGGGAGCCTTTACCGACGGAAAAGACATGGAAGCCAGCATGGACGATGTGTTTGAACGGTTTACCCGGTTAAAGGAGAGGCGCAGGCAGCTTGCCGGGACCTTATCCGGGGGAGAACAGCAAATGCTTGCCGTAGGCCGGGCCCTGATGGCAAAGCCCAGAATGATCCTTATGGATGAACCATCCATGGGCCTTTCTCCTCTGCTGGTTAAGGAGATCTTTTCCATTATCAGGGAGGTCAATAAAAAGGGCATCACCATTCTTCTGGTGGAACAGAACGCCAGAATGGCCTTATCCATTTCCAACCGGGCCTATGTCATGGAAACGGGGAAGATCACCATTCAGGGAGATGCAGGGGAGCTGTTAAAGGATGCCAGGGTAAAAAAGGCATATCTGGGACAATAGGAGGCTAAACGTATGAAAGAACTTGCTTATTATGACGGAAAGATCGGAACGCCTGAGGAACTGACGGTTCCTTTTAACGACCGGGTACATTTTTTTGGAGACGGTGTCTATGATGCAACCGTAGGAGGCAATCACAGGGTTTACTTACTGAAGGATCATCTGGACCGTTTTTATTCCAGTGCAAGGGCTCTGGACATTAAGATTCCCATGGAAAAAGAAAAACTGGGAGAGCTTTTGACAGAGCTTCTCTCCAGGGTAGAGGGAGAAACCCATTTTGTCTACTGGCAGGTGACAAGAGGGGCAGCGGCCAGAAACCACATTTACTGTGAGGATATGATGGGAAAGCTATGGGTCATGATACGGCCCAATAAACTGCGGGACCCGGAGGTGCCGGTCAAGTTAATAACCAGAGAGGATACCCGGTTCCTGCACTGCAATATCAAGACCTTAAATCTGCTTCCGTCGGTCATGGCTTCCCAGGAAGCGGCAAGGCTTGGGGCGGATGAGACCGTACTTCACCGGGGAGATGTGGTGACGGAGTGCGCTCACAGCAATATTTCTATATTAAAGAACGGTATATTTCTTTCCCATCCCAATGACAATCTGATCCTGCGCGGCATCTCAAAGACCCATATGATAGCCGCCTGTTACAGGCTCGGCGTTCCGGTTCTGGAGCGGCCGTTTACCCTTTCCGAGTTAATGGACGCGGATGAAATCCTGGTGACCTCTTCTTCCAACTTCTTCCTTTACGCCGGGCAGGTGGATGGAAAACCGGTGGGAGGCAGAGACACCTCGACATTAAAGCGGATCCAGAATGCGGTAATTGAGGAATATCTGGCGTATACGGGAAAGAAGAGCATATTTGATTAGGAGTNGTGGGAATTTTCTTTCACCCGCCTCTTTAAGCGCTTAAGCGGAAGTACAGAAGGCAGCAGGCATGCGGTAAAAGAACAGGAAAATGCGAAAGGAGGTGCATAGGTATGGCAGGAGCAGAGAAAAAAGTCCCGGTACTGAAAGCCCGGAATCTGGGGATCCGCTTCGGCGGCTTAAAAGCGGTGGACAGCTTTAACATGGAGATCGGAGAATCCGAGCTGGTGGGCCTGATCGGGCCTAACGGTGCCGGAAAAACCACGGTGTTCAACTTAATCACCGGAGTTTACAAACCGACGGAAGGTTCCTTTTACTTAAACGGCCGGTGCATGAACGGGAAAAAGACCCATCAGATCGTAGAGGCGGGAATTGCCAGGACCTTTCAGAATATCCGTCTGTTTCAAAAAATGTCGGTCATTGACAACGTAAAGGCCGCCATGGGCGCCAAGCTGTCCTATGGCCTGGTTCATGCTGTTTTCCGCACACCTGCCTACTGGAAGCAGGAAGCGGCTCTGACTGCCAGGGCAAAGGAGCTGCTGGAAATCGTTCATTTAAGCGGAAAAGAGGAGTGCGAAGCGGGTAATCTGCCCTATGGGCAGCAGCGCCGTCTGGAAATCGCCAGGGCTCTGGCTACGGATATGAAGCTTCTCCTCCTTGATGAACCGGCAGCGGGCATGAACCCGACGGAAACAGAGGAGCTTCTTGAGATCATCAATTACATCCGCAATGAATTCCGGATCCCGGTCCTTCTCATTGAGCATGATATGAGTCTGGTCATGAAAATCTGTGAACGGATCCAGGTGCTCGATTTCGGTACCACGATCTGCTCCGGGACGCCGGAGGAGATCGCCAATGACCAGAAGGTTATCGAGGCGTATTTGGGAAAAGAGGAGGTGGAGGAGGATGCTTGAGGTCAAAAATCTGGCAGTGTCCTATGGCGCCATAGAAGCCATACACAATGTTTCCATGGAGGTACACCATGGGGAGATCGTCTCCCTCATCGGAGCCAATGGAGCGGGAAAAACCACCATACTCCGGACCATTTCCGGGCTTAAAAAAGCGGATGACGGAGAGATTCGTTTCGACGGGACGGATTTGAGAAAGACAGAGCCCAGCAGGATCATCACCCTTAAGCTGGCTCATGTGCCGGAGGGCAGGCACATTTTCCCCCAGATGACCGTAGAGGAAAATCTGGAAATGGGAGCCTTTACCGACGGAAAAGACATGGAAGCCAGCATGGACGATGTGTTTGAACGGTTTACCCGGTTAAAGGAGAGGCGCAGGCAGCTTGCCGGGACCTTATCCGGGGGAGAACAGCAAATGCTTGCCGTAGGCCGGGCCCTGATGGCAAAGCCCAGAATGATCCTTATGGATGAACCATCCATGGGCCTTTCTCCTCTGCTGGTTAAGGAGATCTTTTCCATTATCAGGGAGGTCAATAAAAAGGGCATCACCATTCTTCTGGTGGAACAGAACGCCAGAATGGCCTTATCCATTTCCAACCGGGCCTATGTCATGGAAACGGGGAAGATCACCATTCAGGGAGATGCAGGGGAGCTGTTAAAGGATGCCAGGGTAAAAAAGGCATATCTGGGACAATAGGAGGCTAAACGTATGAAAGAACTTGCTTATTATGACGGAAAGATCGGAACGCCTGAGGAACTGACGGTTCCTTTTAACGACCGGGTACATTTTTTTGGAGACGGTGTCTATGATGCAACCGTAGGAGGCAATCACAGGGTTTACTTACTGAAGGATCATCTGGACCGTTTTTATTCCAGTGCAAGGGCTCTGGACATTAAGATTCCCATGGAAAAAGAAAAACTGGGAGAGCTTTTGACAGAGCTTCTCTCCAGGGTAGAGGGAGAAACCCATTTTGTCTACTGGCAGGTGACAAGAGGGGCAGCGGCCAGAAACCACATTTACTGTGAGGATATGATGGGAAAGCTATGGGTCATGATACGGCCCAATAAACTGCGGGACCCGGAGGTGCCGGTCAAGTTAATAACCAGAGAGGATACCCGGTTCCTGCACTGCAATATCAAGACCTTAAATCTGCTTCCGTCGGTCATGGCTTCCCAGGAAGCGGCAAGGCTTGGGGCGGATGAGACCGTACTTCACCGGGGAGATGTGGTGACGGAGTGCGCTCACAGCAATATTTCTATATTAAAGAACGGTATATTTCTTTCCCATCCCAATGACAATCTGATCCTGCGCGGCATCTCAAAGACCCATATGATAGCCGCCTGTTACAGGCTCGGCGTTCCGGTTCTGGAGCGGCCGTTTACCCTTTCCGAGTTAATGGACGCGGATGAAATCCTGGTGACCTCTTCTTCCAACTTCTTCCTTTACGCCGGGCAGGTGGATGGAAAACCGGTGGGAGGCAGAGACACCTCGACATTAAAGCGGATCCAGAATGCGGTAATTGAGGAATATCTGGCGTATACGGGAAAGAAGAGCATATTTGATTAGGAGTGAGTATGGAGAGAGCTGAACTGGAAAAAAGGAATGTAGGAGAAAATCTGGACGCCTTAATGAATCTTGATCCCAGGGGGTATGGCGTATGCCGGATTCTGTATGCCGGAAGCCGTAAAAAAATGGGAGAACCTCTGACTATGAGGGCGGCCGGGAAGCTGTGCGAAACGGTCCGGGAAAATGACCTTGTTTTCATCCTGACCGGATTTGTGCTTCTGCCTCATAAAGAACCTGAGATGGATGGTATGGTAAGCTCTATGCTTTTGGCCCGTTCCCTTGTCATGGCCTTTGGTGCGAAACCGGTCATCATCTGTCCGGAGGACTGTATGGAAGCCGTCAGGAAATGCGCCGGTGTCGTGGGCCTGCACGTATATGAGGATTTGCAGACGGTCCGGGAGCTGCCCCTTAGCATGGGAGTTCTGGCCTTTACGAAGAATCCGGCCCGGGCGCAGATGGAAGCGGAATGGCTGTTAAAGGAAGCAGTTCCCTCCGCAGTCATCTCAGTGGAGGCCCCCGGTGCCAATGAGAGGGGCGTTTACCACAATGCAGCAGGAAAGGATGTGTCCGAACTGGAAGCAAAGACCGATGTTCTGTGGGAAATGCTTCGCTTAAGAGGAATTCTCAACATTGCCATCGGTGATTTGGGAAATGAGATCGGCATGGGGGCCATAGCCGGGCACATTAAAAAATACGTACCCTTTACGGCTCCGGAAGAATGCATATGCGGCTGCGGAGGCGGAATTCTGGCGGCCAGCGGGGCTGATCACGTGATCACGGCCACCTGCTCGGACTGGGGATGTTATGGACTCATGGCCGCATTGGCCTATTTAAAGCGGGATATGGAGATCCTTCACCGGGAGGAGATGGAGGAAGAGGTCATGCGGGTGGCATCCCGAAGCGGACTGATCGATATGACCGGCTCCCTACTTCCCGGTATTGACGGCTTTAACATCCGGATGAATACCGGAATTGTAAGCCTGATGCGCCAGTGTACCGACTATGCGGTCCGCTATTCCCGCAATTCCGACCACTGGTTCGGACCGGTGCTTAAAAAGGGATTTTTTGCGGAAAGGGGATAAGGCATGGTAAAAATAAAGGCGGTTGGAGACCGTGCCGTTCTGGTGGAGCTGGGAGATTCCATCAGCGAGACTACCAACCGGAAGGTCATGGAATTGAATAAAAAAATAAAAGAATTTTATATGGAAGGAATTCTGGAGACAGTACCCGCCTTTTGTTCCATTCTGGTCTGTTATGACCCTTTGAAAACCGATTTTGACACTGTGTCCCAGGCCATGTTAAGCCTGACTGAAGCTTTGGAGGAAGGGGGAAAATCAGCCGGGAAGCTTGTGCAAATTCCGGTCTGTTACGGAGGAAGCTTCGGGCCGGATCTGTCCTTTGTGGCAGAGCATGCCGGAATGAAGGAAGAAGAAGTGATCAAGCTTCATTGCGGCAGGGACTACCGTATTTATATGCTGGGATTTCTTCCCGGGTTTCCTTATCTGGGAGGAATGGATGCGCGTATTTTTACACCCCGGCTCCAAACGCCCAGGACCGGGATTCCAGCAGGGTCCGTGGGAATCGGCGGCGAACAGACCGGCATCTATCCCATGGAATCCCCCGGCGGATGGCAGCTCATCGGGCGCACTCCATACCGGCTTTTTCAGCCCGAGCATGAGGGAAAACCGCTTTATGAGGCCGGAGATTCCATCCGTTTTGTACCCATCAGCCGGACGGATTTTGATAAAATCAGCCGGGAACAGGAAATGAGGTGACGGATATGGCATTTGAGATCCTATTGCCGGGGGCCCTGTCCACCGTGCAGGACAAGGGAAGAAGCGGATATTTAAACCAGGGGTTTCAGGAAAGCGGAGCCTGTGACAAATACTCCATGAGACTTGCCAATCTGCTGGCTGGAAATTTAGAAGAACCGGAGCAGGCGGCAGTGGTGGAGTTTACCTTAAACGGCGGAGAAATCCGTTTTACCTCCGACGAGATCCTCGCCCTTACAGGTGCGGATATGAGTCCGGCACTGAACGGACATCCGGTTCCCATGTACAGCCCCATTCTGGCAGAAGCCGGAGACATTCTGACACTGGGATTTGCGGTCTGGGGCCTGCGGACCTACATGGCAGTATACGGCGGCATATCGGTTCCTGTTGTCATGGGAAGCCGTTCCACCAATTTAAAATGCCGGATGGGAGGATTCGGCGGGAGGCCGCTGCGTGCAGGAGATGTTCTGGAAAATGGCAAAACGCCGGAACAGGCCAGGCATTTGAAAGAAATGCTTAAGGGAAGAGAGCCGGATCTCTCCATAGATGTGAATGAGCCGTGGCTCCGCCTGCCCGGGAATCCCTGCCGTTATTACGGCAATGAAAGGTTTATACTGCTTCGTGCAGTTGCCGGACCTCAGGATGAGGCATTTACGGAAAGCGGGCTTAAGACCTTTGTCAGAGCCCCTTACCGCCTGAGCAGGGATTGTGACCGGATGGCGTGCAGGCTGGAAGGTCCGGCTATTGAAATGAAAAAGGGGGCAGACATTATTTCCGACGGAATTGTAGAAGGCTCCGTTCAGGTATCGGCCTCCGGGCTTCCCATGGTCTTAATGGCAGATCACCAGACTGCAGGCGGATATGCCAAAATTGCTACGGTAATCAGTACGGATATTCCAGCTCTGGCCCAGTTAAGGCCAGGGGACTGGGTGACGTTTCAGTATGTGACTCCGAAAGAGGCAGTTGCAGCCGCCCGAAAGGAAGAAAAAAAACTCAGGGAGTTTCAGGAACGGCTGAAACAGGTTTTTCACGGTTGTCAGGAAAGAAGGAAAAGAGTATGAGCATGGAATACATGGATCGAAAACCGAAAGAGGTAAGGCAGCTGATCAGGGAAGGGATCCTGTACGGTCCTACGACAGGTATGTGCGGCGGCTACGCACAGGGAAATCTGGTGGTTCTTCCCCAGGAACTCGCCTTGGATTTTCTTTTATTCTGCCAGAGAAATCCCAGGGCCTGTCCCCTTCTGGAGGTGTCGGATGCGGGCAGCAGGACATTTCCCCTGACCGCAGAGGGCAGTGATATCCTAAGGGATATTCCCAGGTACCGGATATATGAAAACGGAATCTGTACCGGAGAATATACGGATGTATCAGAGATTTTTGATGATTACCAGAAAACCGGACGAAAACTTGTAAGCTTTCTGATCGGATGCAGCTTTTCCTTTGAAACAGAGCTTTTAGAGGCTGGGATACCGGTGAGGCAGATTGAGGAAGGGGTCAATGTTCCCATGTACAATACAAAGATTCCCTGCGCATCTGCCGGAATATTTTCCGGAAATATGGTGGTCAGCATGCGGCCGATTCCCCACAGGCAGGTACCGGCGGCCGCAGCCATCACTGCTGCCATGCCGAGGGTACATGGTGCTCCGGTGCAGATCGGCTATCCGGAAGCCATTGGGATCCGTCACATCGAAAAGCCTGATTACGGAGATCCGGTGACCATAAGGGAGGGAGAGGTACCTGTATTCTGGCCCTGCGGCGTTACGCCCCAGGCCGCAGTCATGAACAGCAGGCCTTCCTTTGTCATTACCCATGCTCCGGGCCATATGTTTATTACGGATATCAAAAATGCGGAATTAAAGTATTAACGGAGTAAAAGAGAGGAAAGGAGCGGTGTTCATGCCAGCCATTGATTTAAACTGTGATCTGGGAGAAAGCTTCGGGGTCTATAAGATCGGAATGGATAACGAAGTCCTTCCGTTTGTTACGTCAGCGAATATTGCCTGCGGCTTCCATGCAGGGGATCCTCTGGTCATGGAAAAAACCGTAGCCCTGTGCCGGGAGCATGGAGTGCGGGCCGGTGCCCATCCGGGATTTCCGGATCTGGCGGGATTTGGGAGGCGGAATATGAGTCTTTCTCCAGAGGAGGCAAAGGCCGGTGTCATGTATCAGATCGGGGCCCTGAAAGCGTTTTGCGACGGGGCAGGAGTCAGGCTTTGCCACGTAAAACCCCATGGGGCCCTATACAACATGGCTGCGAAGGATTATAAACTTGCAAAGGCCATCTGCCAGGCAATCAAAGAGGTGGATGAAAGCATGGTCCTCCTGGCTTTAAGCGGCAGTGAGATGCTCCGGGCAGCAAAGGAACTGGGGATTTCCTGTGCCAGCGAAGTTTTTGCAGACCGGGCGTACCAAAGGGACGGGACCCTGGTCCCCCGCAGCCAGAAAGGGGCTGTCATAGAAGACGAAGACCTGGCGGTCAGCCGGGTGATCCGCATGGCGCGGGAAGGGAAGGTAGAAGCCATAGACGGAAGTGATATTTCCATTGAGGCTGATTCCGTATGCGTTCATGGGGATGGGAAAAGAGCATTGGAATTTGTGAAGAAAATACGGGAAAGCTTAGAGAATGCCGGGATCGGGCTGAAGGCGTTCTGATATCTTTTATTGCGCCGTGTAAGAACCAGCTTTTTAAATTTGCCATGGAAAAAAATAGTATTAACCGCTTGTTTCTACAGAAGAAATCTGGGATAATAAGAGAAAAAGGTTGGGAAGGAGTATACCATGACAGAGGAAAAGCTACAAGAACTATTGAATGATATGACATTGGAGGAAAAGATTAATCAGCTGCTGCAGCTTCCGGGAAGCTATTATGAAAAATCCGCGGCAGTGACCGGGGGGCTGGACGGCAGTCCTTTTACTGAAAAACAGATCTCACAGGCAGGAAGTGTTCTTGGGATTTATGGAGCAGAAACGATCCGTTCCATTCAGGATCAATACATGAGGAACCAGCCTCATCATATACCGCTTTTATTTATGCTGGATGTCATTCACGGCCTCCGGACTGTCTTTCCGATGCCTCTGGCTCAGGGGGCTGCCTTTGACCCGGAAATCGTAGAGGCATGTGCACAGGCTGCCGCCAGGGAGTCTGCAGTCAGCGGGGTACATGTAACCTTTGCCCCTATGGCAGATCTGGTACGGGATGCAAGGTGGGGACGTGTCATGGAGTCAACGGGAGAAGATCCTTATTTAAACAGTACTCTGACCGCGGCCATGGTTCGGGGATTCCAGGGCTCTCATGCAGGGGATAAGGACCGTATGGCAGCTTGCGTAAAGCATTTTGCCGGTTACGGGGCGCCGACAGCAGGAAGGGAGTATAACAATGTAGAGCTTTCAGAGCATACGCTCCGGGAATTCTACCTTCCGGCCTATCAGTCGGGAATTGATGCAGGCAGCGAGCTGGTCATGACTTCTTTTAATACATTAAATGGGATACCATCTTCCGGAAATCAGTGGCTGATTAGGGAAGTTTTAAGAGAAGAAATGGGCTTTGACGGTGTGCTGATTTCTGACTGGGCAGCCATTGAAGAGATGATTGCCCACGGCTTCTGCGAGGATGAAAAGGAAGCGGCCGGAAAAGCTATGGAAGCCGGTGTGGATATCGACATGGTAACAGGTATTTACTGTGGATATTTAATGAAACTGGTGGAACAGGGAGAAGTGGGAGAACGGCTGGTAGATGAGGCGGTCATGAGGGTTCTGCGTTTAAAGAATAAGCTTGGGCTGTTTGAAAATCCTTATAAAGATGCGGATGCAGCCAGGGAAAAAGAAGTGATTCTCTGTGATGAGCACCGAAAACTTGCAAGAAAAGCAGCCAGAGAATCGTTTGTATTGTTAAAAAATAAAAAAGATGGAAAGACCGGGAAAGCAATATTGCCGTTAGATCCTGCAATGAAGATCGCGTTTATCGGTCCCTATGTGGATAACAGTGAGCTGCACAGCGCCTGGGCCATTGCGGGAAGGGCAGAGGATGCCGTGACTGTCCGCCAGGCGGCGGAGGAAATACTGCCTGGATGTAACGTTGTATTCTGTCAGGGAAGCGGAATCCTGGATGGCGGAGAGAATTTAAACCGTAACGGCATTGATATTCCCTGCAACAGCCTGGAAAAAACGGACTTTGAAACGAACAGCAAAAGAGAGATGGAGGAGCATGCTCTTAAAGCAGCAGGAGAGGCTGATGCAGTGGTGTTCTGCATGGGAGAACACCGGCTGCAGAGCGGGGAAGCCGCAAGCCGCGCTGATATAACGGTTCCTGAAGTTCAGATGAAGCTGTTTCGGAAGGTATGTGAAGTCAATGGCCGTGTTGCAGCCGTCGTATTCAGCGGAAGACCTCTGGATTTACGGGAGGTTTCAGAAAAGGCTGCGGCAGTTCTGGAGGTGTGGATGCCCGGAACGGAGGGAGGGCATGCCATCATGGATGTTCTGACAGGGCTGTATAATCCATCCGGAAAATTACCCATGAGCTTTCCTTACTGTACCGGACAGACACCAGTTCACTATAACCAGTATGCAACCGGCAGACCGTGCTCCGGGAAGGAGGACAGAATCTTTTATAAATCCCGTTATCTGGATATTCCCAATGAGCCGCTCTACCCCTTCGGATATGGTTTGAGCTATACGGAATTTGAGATTTCTCCGGTTTCTCTAAGCAGTGGCGTCATGAGTCAGGAAGGCGGAAATTTAAAGGCTTCTGTTCAGGTAAAGAATGTGGGGAACATGGAAGGCACGGCTGTTTTACAGCTTTACATACGGGATGTGGCTGCCAGCGTGGTGCGTCCGGTGAAGGAACTGAAAGGATTTTTAAAGGTGACCTTAAAACCGGGTGAGGAACGAAGAGCGGAGTTTGAGATTAAGGAGGAAATGCTTAAGTTTTATACCATAGACGGGAAATTTAAAAGTGAAAAAGGGAAATTTTTTGTCTGGATCGGGGACAGCAGTGATACGGAGAACCGGGCGGAGTTTGTATTACAGTAGATGGTTGATGAGAGGAACATGAATGGTGTAATTACCTTCTGTAAACTCACTTAAAAAAGGCAGGCGGTGGCTTTGAATTGTATATTCTTCAAAACCGCCGCTTTTTTCATCTTTGTTCTCCAATACAGCAGCGGAAAGAGTATTAGCAGAACCAGCAAGGAAATTTTTAAAAGCCGGTATGGAAGTATCCATATCCCGTAGCCTTTTGATATTGTTCCCCAAAAGCGCCCCCAGAAAAATATCGGCCACATTCTTGAGAATATCGTCTATCTTGAATTGCTCCGACGCGGATATGAGGTTTCTGTGGGGCAGCTTGATGATGGCAGTGAGGTGGATTTCGTAGCCAGCGGAACGGACAGTACGAGCTATTACCAGGTATCGGCAACGACGCTGGAGGAAGAAACGCTGAAAAGGGAGCTGGCACCGTTTCGTAGAATAAATGATAATTATCCTAAATACTTGTTGACACTGGATGAGGTATTCGGTACTGCTGATTATGAAGGGATTCAAAAGAAAAATGTTCTTGACTGGCTATTGGAAGAGCAACTGTAGTGTAGATGATAGCAAATAATAGAATATAGATATTTTATATTGCAACGTTTTCTCCTTAAGAGCAGATTCCTGTACAAATGGCTAAGAACCGGATCTTTAAAAGTAATGTATATGCAAAATTTGTAGTAAAAAGTAATGTTCAGATTGCACAGTTATAAAAGGCCTGTTAAAATAAAGGGAAAAGAAGAGTAATATGATTATGGAGGAAACACATTGGCAATTCTGAACATGCGATATGAAGGCGATGAAATACTGAGAAAGAAATGCAAGGAAATAAAAGCGGTAGACGACCGGATCCGGGAAATTCTCGACGACATGGCAGAAACCCTTTCTAATACCCCCAATGGAGCGGCCGTTGCCGCAAATCAGCTGGGAATCTTAAAACGTCTGGTGGTGATTGACATGGGCACCGGCTTGATCAAGCTGGTAAATCCGGTCATCAGGCAGGCGGAAGGTGAGCAGGAAGTGATAGAAGGCTGTTTAAGCTTTCCGGATAAGGTGGGAAAACTGAAACGTCCCAGGACCGTGGTCGTGGAAGCGCTGAATGAAAATGGGGAGACAATCACCCTGACAGGGACTGATGAGATGGCAAAGTGCTTTTGTCATGAAATTGATCATCTGGATGGGATCTGTTTTACGGACAAGGTAACGGAGTGGCTTTAAAATCAGGGAGTGGCGAAATCCCCCGTTGGTTTGACTGCAGGAAATGTCAAACAACCGGGGGATTCTTATGGAATTACTTTAAGGATTCTGCAATGGCATTCGCCAAAGCTCCGATTTCGGCCAGCTGATCCTCTTTCACGGAGGACTTGACCGTAACGACCGGATCCAGTATGGTCATATTTTTCATATCTGAAAGGATTTCCGTCATTTTTTTACCGGCCATGATGCCCCAGGAACCGTTTTCCATAAGGGCAACGGTGCGGTTCTGCACATTATGGGCTTTCATGTCCAGGAGCAGGTGTTCCATGTTGCTGAAAATTCCTCCGTTATAGGTGGCGGAAGCAAATACCAGATGGCTGCAGCGGAACGCTTCTGAAATAATGACGGATGGATGGGTCACGGAAACATCGTACATGGCAATATTGCGGATTCCTCTTTCTGCCAGGCGGCATGCCAGGATGTTGGCCGCATTTTCCGTATTGCCGTAAATGGAGCCGTAAGCGATCACGACAGCCTTTTCTTCCGGCGCATAGCTGCTCCAGGTTAAATACTTATCTATATACCAGCCGATATCGGAACGCCATACAGGCCCGTGAAGAGGGCAGAGGATCTGAATATCCAGAGCAGTGACCTTCTTTAAAAGCGTCTGGGCAGACGGACCGTATTTGCCTACGATGTTGGAATAGTATCTTCTGGCCTCATCAAGCCAGTCACGTTCAAAGTTGACTTCATCGGCGAACAGGTTTCCGTTCATGGCACCGAAGGTTCCGAATGCATCGGCGGAAAACAGAATTTTGTCCGCATTATCATAGGTAACCATGACTTCCGGCCAGTGAACCATAGGGGCCATGAAAAAAGTAAAGGTATGTTTCCCTGAGCAGAAGGTGTCCCCCTCTTTTACGATGACGGCTCTGGAATCAACGCCGAATTCGTAAAACTGGTTGATGATCGGTATTGTCTTGGCATTGCAGATCACCCTGATATCCGGATATCTTCGGACGATCTCGCCTAACGTGGCACAATGGTCCGGTTCCATATGGTTGACGATGATGTAATCCAGATTCCGTCCTCCGAGAACTGCTTCCACATTTTCCAGAAACTGTCCGGTGATAGCGCGGTCAACGGTATCAAAAAGTACGGTTTTCTCATCTAACAGGACGTACGAGTTATAGGAAATTCCTTTTGGAATCGGGTAAGCGTTTTCGAACAGAGCGAGACGGCGGTCACTTCCGCCAACCCAGAACAAGTCGTCTTTAATATTTTTTACACAGTACATGATGCAGCCTTCCTTTCTTTCGTTCTAATCCCTCTATTGGAGTATACTATATTTTCCGGAAAATGTCATTGTCTTTTTCTATAAAATCAGTAGGGATTAAAAGCGAGAACATGACCGGTCTATAGAACGGGCTCAATATAAACCTCTACCGTTCCTCCGCATACCATGCCCTCGTCTTCTGCGGTGTCCGGAGTCATATCAACTTTCTTTAATACCGGCTTTCTATCTCTCGCAACCTCTCTTGCAATGCCGCATACCTCGGATTCCACACAGCCTCCTCCAATGGTTCCGATGCTGCTCCCATCCAGCATCACAAGCATTTTCGTACCGGCATCCCGCGGTGCGGAGCCTTTTCTTGAAACGATGGTAACGAGTGCCTTCGGCATCTTTGATAATTCCGCAGAAGTAAGTCCGTCCATGATTTCCTTCGGATATCCAAAACCGCTTTTGCCTTCGTTTTTGATCTGAATGATCTCCGCCATAATTGCTACGGCAATTTCTTCCGGCGTCTGGGCATTGATCTTTAATCCGATGGGCGTACAGACCTGATCAAGCAGGCCTTTGCTTATGCCCCGGCTTTGCAGAAATTCCTTTACGATCCTTACTCTTGACCGGCTCCCGATCATGCCGATGTAAGCATTTTTCTTATTTATTATATGATACAGGCACTCCTGGTCAAACCGATGTCCTCTGGTAACAATAATAAAGTAATGATCTGCACTTCCCTGTATTTCACCTAAGGCCTCTTTAAAAGGTTTGCACAGGACCGTATCTGCCCCCTCTTTTTTTGCAGTATTGGTAAAAGACATTCTGTCATCGATCACCGTAATATGAAAGCCCAGCATTTTGCCTATTTTGATTATGGGGATAGAAATATGCCCGGCACCGCATACAACAATATGCTTCTCGCTTGTTACGAATTCACAGAACAAGCGGCTGTCCCCTGATTTTATGATCTGGGTTTTGTCTATATTTATTAAAGACTCTGAGAAAACATCAAATGCATTCTCATTTCCCTGCTTATAAAGAAACTTGCCGCTGCACCAGAGAGCCTTTGACCCGGAACCGGGCCCTTCTATTATTGACAGGCTGATCAGATTTTTATCCTTATCCGCCTGCTTCAGCTCTTCATAAAATTTCATCATAATCATCGATCCTATCCTGTTCTGTATGGTAATTCATCGGTATTTTCCCAAGTCCGAAGCAGCCGTATCCGCCCATCCTATTATTGCCCCCTGGTCTGTAAATATTTATAATTAACAAGTATACCATACCGTCAGCTTTGTTTTCAAATGCCTTTATAACAATTTTCCGGAATTTTTCTAAAAAACCGCCGGCAATGAAGAACATAGCATTTTTTATTAAGACAGCATGCCGGAAAGCTGTTATAATGACAACAGATCATGGAGGATAGAATGATGGAAGATAAGAAAAAAATCGTTGAGGAAGTGATCGGCTATGTGGAAGCCCGGTTGTCTTTGGAGGAAGGACTGGACCTGGAGAAAATTGCGGATAATGCCGGCTATTCCAAATTTCATTTGAACCGGGTATTTTCCGAAGTGACGGGCTGTACCCTTCATCGGTACGTAAGAGAACGCAGGCTGACTGAGGCGGCAAGGAAACTGGTGCAGGAGAAGGCTTCCATTGCAGACATTGCGTGGGAGGCAGCTTACCAGTCCCAGCAGGCTTTCACGCTGGCATTTAAACAGGCTTATGGGTGTACGCCCCATACATACAGAAAAGCAGGGATTCACAAAGAATTAAGGGCCAGGGAGATCGTGCAGAAACAGGCCGGATTGTGGAGGTGTGCGGCATGAGCTTTGTACCTTATGTCATCGAACAGACTGCGGCAGGCGAGCGCAGC
Organism: Clostridium sp. Marseille-P2415; assembly: GCF_900155545.1. Taxonomy (GTDB): domain Bacteria; phylum Bacillota; class Clostridia; order Lachnospirales; family Lachnospiraceae; genus Lacrimispora. The sequence continues at coordinate 2,362,815 of NZ_LT732526.1, read as the reverse complement.
TATGACCTTTTTTCCCGCCTTTTGAAGGAACGGATTATTTTCCTGGGAGATGAGGTGAACGACGAATCCGCCAAGCTGATCGTGGCACAGCTTTTATTCCTGGAATCCGAAGAACCGTCAAAGGATATCTCTTTTTATATCAACAGTCCGGGAGGTTCCATAACGGCAGGGCTTGCCATTTACGATACAATGCAGTACATCCGCTGTGATGTATCTACTATCTGCATCGGTGTGGCAGCGAGCTTCGGAGCATTCCTTCTCGCCGGCGGATCCAGGGGGAAGCGGTTTGCCCTTCCAAACGCAGAGATCATGATACACCAGCCCGGGGTTCAGAGCATTGGCGGCAAGGCTGTTGATATCTCGATTTTTTCGGAGAAGCTGCAAAAGGATAAATTGCGTTTAAACCGGATCATGGCGGAGAATACCGGCCGTACCACGGAGGAAATTGACCGGGATACGGACCGTGACCATTTTATGACAGCAGCAGAGGCAAAGGCCTACGGAATCATTGATGAAATCATGGAACACAGGAACTGATACGGCTTTTTGGGGTTCAATCCGGAAAAAGGGATTGAACCCCTTTCCATTTTTTGGTACAGTAGGAATTATGGAAGGAGGCGGGAACGTGAGCGGGAAAAGAGAAAACATTCTGGTAAGCGCATGTCTTCTGGGAGTCAACTGCCGCTATGACGGCAGGAACGGCAGAAATGAAGACGTGCTTGGGCTTATGGAGACTTATAACTTAATACCGGTCTGTCCGGAGCAGTTAGGAGGCTTAGAAACGCCCAGAGAGCCGGCGGAAAGGCTGGCTCAGAATGAAGAAGACGGTCAGGAAAAAATCCGTGTGGTCAATCAGGCGGGAAAGGATGTAACAGCCTGTTTTATGCGCGGCGCCGAAGAAACTTTGAAAATTGCCAGGCTCTACGGCTGCAAGCGGGCCATTTTAAAAGAGCGCAGTCCGTCATGCGGCCATGGGATCATTTACGATGGTACGTTTTCAGGGAAAAAGATTCCCGGAAGCGGTGTGACCGCAATGCTTTTGGAGGAAAACGGAATCACCGTGACAGGAGAAAGCAAAGTGATGGAAACAGTAACACCTTAACAACAGGCATTGGAGGTAAAATGAAGCCGGTAACCATATTTAATTTTTCCGATGTTTACAGAAGACAGGATTTTTACAGGGAGATTCCTCATGAATGGATCGACTGCACGGACCTTTCCGGGGTTCACGGCTTTTGTGATGAGGAAGCCTTACAGGTGATCGAAGACCGGGCAAAGGAAGTGGACGGAGGCATCCGGTTTATTGACGGCGGAAATTTTCACTATTTAAGCTATGCACTGATGAAAAAACAGCAGGAACCATACAGTCTGGTGGTGCTTGACCACCACACGGATATGATACCGCCCCGGTTTGAGGGGATGCTTTCCTGCGGCAGCTGGATCAGGCAGTCCCTCGAGGATCAGGAATGCCTTCAGAATGTGATTATGCTTGGTGTTTCCGATGAACTGGCAGGGACCATTGAGGAGAGGTACCAAAACAGGGTGACTGTGTATGCGGAAACGGATATTTCCGGGGAAGGCTGGCTTTCCGATTTTGCCGGGCAGCTCCATGAGCCTGTGTATTTATCCATTGATAAAGATGCGTTCTCACCGGATGAGCTGACCACGGACTGGGATCAGGGGACCATGACCCTCAAGCAGCTTCATATGGTATGGAATGCGATAAACGGGGAAGCGCCGGTCCTTGCTGTGGACGTTTGCGGGGAATATAACAGCATAAGCGGCGGTCCTCTGCGTGTGGAAGAGTCGGATAAAAAGAACAGCCTGGCCAATGGGAAGATTTTAAACATGCTGCTTGAAAAGCGATTTTATGCATAAAAATGGAAAATTATGCATACTCCTTGAAAAATACTTGACAGCTGATGGCAATTAGGATATTATTTCCGTTAAATGTGTAGATAATAACCTGTATCAGAGGAGAAAGACGCTATGAAAAAAGTTGTGAAATTCGGAGGAAGCTCTTTAGCCAGCGCAAAGCAGTTTAAAAAGGTGGGAGATATCATCCGCGCGGATAAGAGCAGACGGTTTGTGGTTCCATCCGCGCCGGGGAAACGAAACGACAAGGATGAAAAGGTCACAGATCTGTTATACCAGTGTTATGACGCAGCATCAGACGGAAAAAGCTACAAAAAGATTTTAGAGAAGATTGAAGAACGTTATATGGAAATCATTGACGGGCTTGGCCTGAATTTGAATCTGGACCATGAGTTTGCAGCCATTGAAGAGAACTTCCTTAAGAAGGCAGGGCGTGATTATGCAGCTTCCAGGGGAGAATACTTAAATGGCATGATCATGGCAGAATATTTAGGCTATGAATTCATTGATGCGGCTTCCGTGATTTTCTTTGATGCAGACGGCAGCTTTGAGGCAGAGCTCACCGATCAGGAGCTTGGCGAACGTCTGGAGCATGTGGAAAATGCGGTCATTCCCGGCTTTTACGGATCCAGGCATGACGGAACCATCAAGACCTTTTCCAGAGGCGGCTCCGATGTGACAGGCTCCATTGTGGCAAAGGCCATTCATGCGGACATGTACGAAAACTGGACCGATGTTTCCGGTTTTCTGGTGGCTGACCCCAGGATCATCAAGAATCCAGAGGTCATCGAGACCATTACATACCGGGAGTTAAGAGAACTCGCCTATATGGGTGCCAGTGTCCTTCATGAGGATGCCATCTTTCCGGTAAGGAAAGAGGGGATCCCCATCAACATCCGCAACACCAATAAGCCGGAGGACAAAGGGACCCTGATCGTGGAAAGCACCTGCCGCAAGCCCCATTACACCATTACGGGAATTGCAGGAAAGAAAGGCTTCTGTTCCATCAACATTGAAAAGGCCATGATGAACGCTGAGGTCGGTTTTGGCAGAAAGGTGCTGGAAGTATTTGAAAAGTACGGCATATCCTTTGAGCACATGCCGTCCGGAATTGATACCATGACCGTATTTGTCCACCAGTCTGAATTTGAAGAGTATGAGCAGTCCGTCATTGCAGGCATCCACAGGGCGGTAGAGCCTGATTTTGTGGAAATGGAATCGGACTTAGCCCTGATCGCGGTGGTAGGACGGGGAATGAAGGCCACCAGGGGGACAGCCGGAAGGATCTTCTCCGCTCTGGCCCATTCCAGGGTCAATGTAAAGATGATCGACCAGGGATCCAGTGAACTGAACATCATCATTGGCGTGAAGAATGCAGATTTTGAAGAAGCGATCAAGGCTATTTATGATATATTTATCATGACTGAGGTTTAACAGGAAGACAGGATGAAGGGCGGATGCCTGGCATCCTGTTTTTCCTTTTTTCATCCAAAAAAAACTTTGGAACAGGAACGAAATGTGATACAATGTGACTTATGGGAAGGAAAGCAAGCACGAACGAAGTGAGTATTTGCTTTCACCTCATAAGTCAACGACAGAACGAAGTTCTGGAGTATTATCAGGAGCAGTTTTTGCTTCTGATACTTATGGGAAGGAAAGCAAGTACGAACGAAGTGAGTATTTGCTTTCATCTGCCGGCCGGTAAAATGGCCGTAAAAAATATCATGCGGAGGAAAACTATGCAGTATCGTGATTTTGGTAAAACAGGATTAAAAGTGTCGGCTCTCGGGTTTGGAGCCATGAGGCTGCCGGTTCTTCATGAAAACGATGTGGATGGAAAACGGGCGGCAGCCATGATCCGCCATGCCATCGATGAAGGGGTGAACTACATCGATACGGCATATCCGTATCATCAGGGAGAAAGCGAGCGGATCGTAGGGGAAGCTTTAAAGGATGGTTACCGGGAGAAAACTTATTTAGCTACCAAATGTCCGGTATGGAAGCTTGAAAAGCCGGAAGATTTTGATGAAATTTTAAAGGAACAGCTGGAGAAGCTCCAGACAGACCATATTGATTTTTACCTGCTTCACGCTTTAAGCCGGGAGCGTTTTGAAGAAAAGGTCAAGAAGTTCGATCTTGTAAAACGAATGGAAAAAGCCAGGGAGGAAGGGAAAATAAAATATCTTGGTTTTTCCTTCCATGATTCATATGATGTGTTTCAGGATATCCTAGAATATTATGATGGATGGGATTTCTGCCAGATTCAATATAACTACGTGGATCTTGCGCATCAGGCAGGAGAAAAGGGACTGAAAGCAGCGGCTTCAAAGGGCCTTGGAGTGGTGATCATGGAACCGCTTCTCGGCGGTAAGCTGGCCAATCCGGCGGATCATGTAAAAAAGGTATTCCCGGAGGATAAGACGGCCGTGGAATATGCCCTTGATTTCCTGTGGGACCAGCCGGAAGTGAGCCTGCTTTTAAGCGGTATGAGCGACGAAAAGCAGTTGGAGGAAAATCTTTTATTTGCAGACCGCAGTTATATTGGAATGGTAACAGAAGAGGAGAAGCAGGTTTATAAGAAGGCAAAGGAAGTATTTGATTCCATGGCTTTGGTTGGCTGCACCGGCTGCCGCTATTGCATTCCGTGTCCGTTTGGCCTTGAGATACCGGAAATTTTCTCCCTTTACAACATGACCGCCGCCCACCGGGAAAAAGAAGCAAAGGCCGGGTATGAGGCCATGTCCATACGGGCGGAAGGATGCAGGGCATGCCGTCATTGTGAAAAAGAGTGTCCGCAGATGATAAAGATCAGCCAGGTCATGCCGGAGGTGGCAGAGGTGTTTGCAAAGCTTTAAGCTTAACTGTTTCGGGAAAGGAGGACGGTTTATGCTGGAAAAGATTGATTTATCAAAAAGGATAGACAAGGAAACCTACAAAAAAACAAGAAAGGAACAGAGTGAAAAACTGGGGTTTTTGCAGCGGGAATGCAAGGACGCCGGAATTCCTGTCATGATCGTGTTCGAGGGCATGGGGGCCTCGGGGAAAGGGACCCAGATCAACCGTCTGATCCAGGCTCTTGACCCCAGGGGCTTTGATGTGTATGCCAATGATAAATCAACGGAGGAGGAACAGATGCGTCCGTTTTTATGGCGCTTCTGGACCAAGCTTCCGGCCCATGGAAGAATCGCCCTCTTTGACCGGAGCTGGTACCGGCAGGTGACGATGGAACGGTTCGACGGCAGGATTCCGGATATAGCCCTTCCCGGTGCATTTCATGATATCGAATCCTTTGAACGGCAGCTTACGGATGATGGCATGGTCATCATAAAGCTGTTTCTCTGCATTTCCAGGGAAGAACAAAAGAAACGCTTCAAAACGCTTCAAAGTTCCAAAGAGACAAGCTGGAGGGTGACAAAGGATGACTGGCGCAGGAATGGGGAATATGACCGGTTTCTGGGCATCTGCGAGGAGATGCTTGAAAAGACCGATATAGACTGTGCACCCTGGACCATCATTGAAGCCACGGACAAGGACTTTGCCTCGGCCAAGATCATGACCCATGTGGCGGACTGTTTGGAGGATGCCTTAAGACAGAGGCAGCTTCGGGGAGAGAGAAAGGAAAAAGAAGTCCCGGTCCGCTCCGAAAAATTTAAAAGCGGCGTTCTGTCCGGTGTGGATTTGACCAGGACCATGACAAAGGAAGCATATAAGAAGGAAATCGACCGGCTGCAGGAGGAATTAAAGTTCCTGCACAGCCGGATTTACCGCTTGAGGATCCCTGTGGTTCTGGGGTTTGAGGGCTGGGATGCGGCCGGAAAGGGCGGAGCCATCAGGCGGCTCACCAGCCACTTGGATCCCAGAGGCTATAAGGTGTATCCGACCGCAGCGCCCAATGACATGGAAAGGGTCCATCATTACCTGTGGCGTTTCTGGAACCATGTCCCAAAGGCAGGTCATATCGCCATCTTTGACCGGACCTGGTACGGCCGTGTCTTAGTGGAGCGGATCGAAGGCTTTTGCAGTGAGAATGAATGGAAGCAGGCCTATCAGGAAATCAATGAGATGGAAGCCCACATGGCGAATGCAGGGGCTGTGGTTTTGAAGTTCTGGCTTCACATCGACAAGGACGAGCAGGAACGCCGCTTTAAGGAACGCCAGGAAAATCCGGCAAAGCGGTGGAAGATCACGGAAGAGGACTGGAGGAACCGGGAGAAATGGGACCAGTACGAGTCTGCGGTCAATGAAATGCTGGTCCGAACTTCCACAACCTATGCGCCCTGGGTGGTCGTAGAAGGGAACTGCAAGTATTATGCAAGAGTCAGGGTGTTAAAGACTGTGGTAGAAGCCCTGGAGGCGAAGGTGAAAGAAAGGAAGAAAAATTCATGACCGCTTGTATTTTCATTCTTTTTCGTGTAAAGTAGGAAAGGACAGGGATACCATTATGCCCTGAGAAGCGGGCAGGAAAGAGGAAACGGGCATGAATACGGTTTTGATCGTGGGCGGTGGCGCTGCAGGGATGCTGGCTGGAATAGCAGCAGCCATGAAGGGCAGTACCGTCCACATTTTTGAGAAAAATGAAAAACTTGGGAAAAAGGTCTATATCACGGGAAAGGGCCGCTGCAATGTGACCAATGCCTGTGATACGGAGGAGCTGTTCGGAAACGTGGTGACCAATGCCAAATTTCTTTACAGCAGCTTTTACGGCTTTACCAATTTTGATATGATGGACCTTTTGGAAAAACTTGGCTGCCCCTTAAAGACGGAGCGCGGCAACCGGGTTTTTCCGCTATCGGATAAATCATCGGATGTGATCAGGGCTCTTACCCGGAGGCTTTTGGAACTGGGGGTTTCCATCCACTACCGTTCGGAAGTGGAAAAGCTTTTGATAGAGGATGGCCTTCTGACCGGCCTGGTCTTAAAAGGCGGGGGACAAAAATCCAGGGTATATGGAGATTCCGTGATCGTTGCCTGCGGAGGGATGTCCTACCAGGCAACCGGCTCCACCGGAGACGGCTATGAACTGGCAAAGGAAGCCGGCCATAAGGTAACGGCTCTTTCTCCTGCCCTGGTGCCCTTTGTGGTAGAGGAACCGGTGGTAAAGGAGCTTCAGGGGCTGTCTCTCCGCAATGTGGAAGCCACAGTCATGAAGGGGAAAAAGGTTGTTTATAAGGAATTCGGGGAGATGCTGTTTACCCATTACGGGGTCAGCGGACCGGTCCTTTTAAGTGCCAGCAGCTATGCGGCGAAAGAGCTGAAAAAAGGGCCCCTGATCCTTTCCATTGATCTAAAGCCGGCCCTTTCGGAGGAACAGCTTGATGCCAGGCTCCTGCGGGATTTTGAAGCGGCCATAAACAAACAGTTCAAGAATTCCTTAAACAGCCTCTATCCTTCCAAGCTGGTACCGGTCATGGTGGATATAAGCGGCATATCACCGGAGAAAAAGGTCAATGAGATCACCAGAGAAGAGCGGCAGCGGATCATCCGGGCTACGAAAGGCTTTCCCCTGACCTTAACGGGGCTTCGCGGGTTTTCCGAGGCCATCATCACCCAGGGAGGCGTTGACTTAAAGGAGATAAACCCGTCCACCATGGAATCAAGGCTTCTTGACCGGCTCTATTTTGCAGGGGAAGTGCTGGATCTTGATGCGGTGACCGGAGGCTTTAATCTGCAGATCGCCTGGTCCACCGGATGGGCGGCCGGAAGTGCTGCCGGAGAGGAGAAAACAAAAGATGACAAAGGTTTATAATATAGCAATCGACGGCCCGGCCGGAGCAGGAAAGAGCACCATCGCTAAGTCTGTTGCGGAGAAGCTTCACTTCGTCTATGTGGATACGGGAGCCATGTACCGCGCCATGGCACTGTATTTTTTAAGAAACGGGATCCCGGCCCACGATGAGGCAGCCATTTCCCGGGCAGCCGGAGAAGTGAATGTGACCATTACTTACGAGGATGGCCTCCAGCAGGTGATTTTAAACGGAGAGAACGTATCCCCTTACATCCGTACTGAGGAGGTCAGCGCCATGGCTTCTGCAACCTCGGTCTACTTACCGGTCCGTAAAAAGCTGGTAGAGCTTCAGAAGGAACTGGCTTCCAAAGAAAATGTCATCATGGATGGACGGGATATCGGGACCTGCGTGCTGCCGGAAGCCGATTTGAAAATATATTTAACGGCCGGCAGCCGGGTACGTGCAAAACGGCGGTACCGGGAGCTTACGGCTAAAGGAGTGGAATGCAGCCTGGAGGACATTGAAAAGGATATCATCCGGCGGGATCACCGGGATATGAACCGGGAGAATTCCCCCCTTAAGCAGGCGGAGGATGCAGTTCTGCTTGATTCCTCCTATATGACTGTTCCGGAGGTCATAAGCCGGATCATGGAGCTGTTTGATGAAAAGAAAAAGGAAGAAAGGAGATAGCGTATGGAAGTGATTGTTGCAAAATCCGCCGGGTTCTGCTTTGGAGTAAAGCGGGCGGTGGAACAGGTCTATGAGCAGCTTAAGAGAAACGACAAGCCTATCTATACCTACGGCCCCATCATCCATAACGAGGAAGTGGTACGGGATCTGGAGGAAAAGGGAGTAAAGGTCATTGAATCCGAAGAAGAGCTTATGGGAATAAAGGATGCAGTGGTTGTCATAAGGTCTCATGGAGTCGGTAAACGCGTTTATGACATCATGGAAGAAAACGGGATCGAGATCGTGGATGCCACCTGTCCTTTTGTAAAAAAAATCCATCAGATCGCCAGGGAGCAGAATGAGGCCGGAAGGCGGCTGATCATCATTGGAAATGAAAAGCATCCGGAGGTAGAAGGTATTAAAGGCTGGGGAAATGCTAATACTTTAGTGGTGGAAACACCCGAACAAGTGGAAACTTTATCTCTAACAGAAGGAGAAAGACTGTGTATTGTATCACAGACGACATTTAATTACAAGAAATTTCAAGATTTAGTTGAAAAAATTTCGGAAACGCGGTATGATATACTTGTTTTAAATACGATTTGCAATGCAACACAGGAAAGACAGGTGGAAGCAAAGCGGATAGCTTCAGAAGTGGATGCCATGATTGTCATTGGCGGAAAAAGCAGTTCGAATACCCAGAAGCTGTACGAGATATGCCGAAGGGAATGTAAGAATACTTACTATATCCAGACACTAGGTGATTTAGATCCTGATTGTGTAAATTCTGTGCGCAGCGTAGGTATTACAGCCGGGGCTTCAACCCCGAATCATATTATCGAGGAGGTTCATACTAATGTCAGAGTTAAGTTTTGAACAAATGTTAGAAGAATCATTAAAAACCATACGTACAGGAGAGATCGTCACTGGTAAAGTCATCGACGTAAAAGAAGATGAAATAGTCTTGAATATAGGTTACAAGTCAGACGGCATCATTCCGCGTAGCGAGTACACGGATGACCAGAATTTAGATCTTACAACCGTTGTACAGGTTGGAGAAGAGATGGAAGCCAAAGTCATCAAGGTAAACGATGGCGAAGGCCAGGTTGCTTTGTCCTACAAGAGGCTGGCAGCGGACAGAGGCAATAAAAGATTGGAAGAAGCATTTGAAAACCACGAGGTGCTTACCGCAAAAGTTGCGCAGGTACTTGACGGTGGTTTAAGTGTGGTTGTAGAGGGAGCAAGGGTATTCATTCCTGCAAGCCTGGTATCCGATACTTATGAGAAGGATTTGTCCAAGTATGCGGATAAGGAGATCGAATTCATTATAACAGAATTCAACCCGAGGAGAAGAAGGATCATCGGCGACAGAAAGCAGATCATGGTTGCTAAGAGAGCCGAGCTGCAGAAAGAATTATTCGATAAGATCCATGCAGGTGATGTCGTAGAAGGCACCATCAAGAATGTAACCGATTTCGGTGCATTCATTGATCTTGGCGGCGCAGATGGTCTGCTTCATATTTCCGAGATGAGCTGGGGCAGAGTGGAAAGCCCGAAGAAGGCTTTTAAGGCCGGCGAGAAGGTAAAGGTTCTGATCAAGGATATTAACGGGGATAAGATTGCCCTTAGCTTAAAGTTCCCGGAGACAAATCCGTGGAAGGACGCTTCTGTGAAGTATGCAGCAGGTAACGTAGTTAACGGAAGAGTTGCACGTATGACCGACTTCGGCGCATTCGTTGAGCTTGAGCCAGGTGTGGATGCACTGCTTCACGTATCCCAGATTTCCAAAGAGCATGTTGATAAGCCTGCGGATGTTTTAACCATCGGGCAGGAAATCGAAGCTAAGGTCGTTGATTTCAACGAAGAAGAAAAGAAGATCAGCTTAAGCATAAAGGCGCTTCAGTCACAGGATGAGGCTCCTGCAGAGGAAACATCGGTATATTCTGACGAAGTTTAAGCATAATAAGAGATAGAACGAATGAGGAAGTGGAGAGATCCGCTTCCTTTTTTGCGATTGAAGCAAAAGTGCATGAGCAATAAAGAAAGGGGGAACGTTATGAATAAAAAAATCTGCTTCCTGCCGGCAGTCCTGCTGTTTCTGTTTTTTGTGCTGACGGGATGCGGGAAAAAACCGGAGCCCCAGCCGGAACAGACGGCAGCCCAGCCGGTCAATGTACAGGGAGAAGCGGGGAGCGGGGTACCGGAAGAAGGGAGTAAGGTCCGTCTGGAAGATGATTATTATGGATTTGTAAACCGGTATATCCTGGAGGAGACGAAGATCCCTGAGGATTCCAACAGCTGGAGTTATTTTTACAAATTGGATAAGGAGGCCTACGAGGTTCTTCATGAAGTGCTGCAGGAAGCGGTGGAAAACCGGCAGAAGTCGGCGCCGGGCTCCCTGGAGCAGAAGATTGCAGATATGTATCTGACAGCCATGGATATGGAGGGGCGGAGAAATGCCGGGCTTGGAGCGCTGCAGCCCTATATCGATGAAATAAGAAACGCGTCCGGTATAAAAGAGTATTTAGAGAGCGTCGGAAAGCTTTATTCGGATCTGGGGCATGGAAGCATCATCACAGCCCAGTGGTTAGAAGATATGAGCGATTCCAGCCGGTATGCGTTATATGTGGATGGGGCTGATTTGGGGCCGGGTAAGGAAACTCTGGAAGATGAGACTCAGGCTGCCCTGCTCAGTCAATACCAAGCCTACATTGGAAAAATCATGGAATCCGCGGGCCTGGATCAGGAAGAGGCTGCACAGGCGGCTTCCGGTATCCTGGGGCTTCAGAAGGAACTTGCAGCAAGCGCCCTTCCTCTTAGCGACCAGAGCAATCCGGATGTCATTTACAATCCTTATTCCGCCGAGGAAATAAAGAGCCTGTTCCCCAATGAGGATATTGACGGTTTCTTTGAAGCAGCCGGACTTACCGGGGTTCCCTTCTATGTGGTGACCCAGGAAGGCCAGATGAAAAAAATCAGCCGGTATCTGACTGAGGATCATCTCCCCCTTCTTAAGAACTACTCCATTTTCTGCCTGATCAATGATTTTGGCCCCTATCTGACGCCTGAAATCAGGGACAGCTATCTGGATTGGTACAATGTGCAGAAAGGCATCAAAGAGAAAAAAACAGATGAAAAGATGGCCAGTGAGATGACTCAGGACATACTTGGCTTTGAGTTCGGCAGGCTTTATGTGGAGAAGTGCTTCACAGAGGGAGATAAACTCGCTATCGAGGATATGGTCCATCAGATCCTGGGAGCTTACAAAAAACAGATCATGGGGCTTGACTGGATGGGGGAAGAAACAAAGGCAGCTGCAGTTAAAAAACTGGACAGCATGACCTTAAAAATCGGATACCCTGACAAATGGCCGGATGATTATGCACAGGCATCTGTCTTACCGGCGGAGAGCGGGGGGAGCTTCATTGATAATACCATTTCCCTGTTAAAGGCCAAAAACAGGGTGGACAGGGATAAAGTGCGAAAACCGGTGGATAAATCAGAATGGGGGATGACACCTCAGACGGTCAATGCCTACTACAACCCCACCGGAAACGAGATCGTTTTCCCGGCAGCCCTCCTCCAGGCACCTTTCTATGACTCGGAAGCAGATTTTGCCGCCAATTTAGGAGGCATTGGAATGGTCATTGCCCATGAAGTGAGCCATGCCTTTGATTCTTCCGGTTCCCTTTATGATGAGAATGGAAATTATCACGTGTGGTGGACCGATGAGGACAGGGCAAAATTCAAAAAGCTGGCGGATCAGGTGGTGGCTTACTATAACGGCCAGGAAGGCTATGAGGGACGCCGGGTAAACGGCGCTCAGACCCTGAATGAGAATATTGCGGATCTGGGTTCCATGAACTGCATCACATCTATCGTGGGAGATGATGTGGACGATCTGAAGCTTCTGTTCGTGCAATATGCCACCATATGGGCGTCCAAATATACGCCGGAGAGCATGATCCAGAGACTGAATACAGATGTCCACTCTCCGGCCAGGGTGAGGGTCAATGCAGTTCTCAGCGCGACCGATGCCTTTTATAAGGCTTATCCGGAGATAAAGGAAGGGGATGCCATGTACACAGCACAGGAGAAGCGCGTAAAAATCTGGTAGAAGCGGTCAAAGAAAGCCATGCCATGCGGGGAGGTTCCCGGTATGGTATGGCTTTCTTTTGCTTATTTAATGTGTTCTTTTATGGCCTCAAAGCTTTCCCTGCTGATCACATGTTCGATTTTGCAGGCATCCTCATCGGCTGTTTCTCTGCTGACGCCAAGCTTAACGAGCCATCCGGAAAGCAGTTCATGCCGTTCGTAGATCATCTCGGCAATGTCCTTTCCCGATTCGGTTAAATAAATGTACCCTTCTTTCGTAACCGTAATATGGTTTCTCTCCCGAAGATTCTTCATGGCTACGCTGACACTGGATTTTTTAAAGCCAAGCTCCTCGGCCACATCCACAGACCGCACCACAGGCAGGGTCCTGCTTAAGACCAGTATGGTTTCCAGGTAATTTTCCGATGATTCATTCGTATGCATGGTAATCGTCACCTCATTTTAAATGGTAGGAATAGTATATCATATAGGGGAAGGAACATCAAATAAAAATCATAATGATAAAAAATATCAATAAAAAACTTGACAACTTACCAAAGTTAGAATATACTAACTTTCAGGAAATGGGAATGATTATCAATAATATAAAAGAAAGAAGATGACGAATGATGCCTTTGACTATGGTGAAAGCAGGCGAGCCAAATGTGATCCGCAAGGTAGGGGGCAAGGAAGAAACAAGACGTTTTTTAGAAAACCTTGGCTTTGTGACCGGAGGGATCGTAACCGTTGTTTCCGAAATGGGCGGGAATATGATTGTTAATGTAAAAGATTCCAGAGTGGCTATTGGGAAAGATATGGCCAATAAAATCATGGTAGGATAGAAAAGGAGAAAAGACAATGACATTAAAAGAAATTCCATGCGGAAAGACAGTTAAGGTAACAAAGCTTACCGGAGAGGGTCCGGTTAAGAGACGGATCATGGACATGGGAATCACAAAAGGCGTGGACATTTTTGTAAGAAAGGTTGCCCCCCTTGGCGATCCGGTTGAAGTTACCGTAAGAGGTTATGAATTATCCCTGCGGAAAGCAGATGCGGAAATGATAATTGTGGAGTAATTTTTTTTACAAGTGGGTTAGGTATGACTAATACCAACCAAATCAAGTGCTGACAGGCAGAAAGAGGTAGAGTATGTCAATTAAGATTGCATTAGCAGGTAATCCAAACTGCGGAAAGACAACGCTGTTTAATGCGCTTACGGGATCCAATCAGTTTGTGGGGAACTGGCCGGGCGTAACGGTGGAGAAGAAAGAAGGAAAGCTGAAGGGCCATAAAGATGTGATCATCATGGACCTTCCCGGTATTTATTCCCTTTCTCCCTATACTCTGGAAGAAGTGGTAGCCAGAAATTATCTGATCACAGAGCGGCCGGATGCGATTTTAAATATCGTGGATGGAACCAATATCGAGCGTAACTTATACTTGTCCACCCAGCTTATGGAACTGGGCATCCCGGTCATCATGGCGGTTAACATGATGGACATCGTTGAGAAAAACGGAGACAAGATACATACCGATAAACTGAGCCAGAAGCTTGGCTGCCAGGTGGTAGAGATTTCCGCATTAAAGGGGACCGGAATCCAGATGGCGGCGGAAAAGGCGGTAGCCCTGGCAAATCAAAAGGACAGTGCGGTTCCGGTCCATAAATTCGCGCCGGAAGTGGAAAGCGTTTTGGATTCCATTGAAGAAAAGCTGGGGAATGAAATTCCGGAAGATCAGAAGCGCTTCTTTGCCATCAAGCTTTTGGAAAAGGACAATAAGATCCAGACCCAGATGAAGCATGTACCGGATGTGACAGAAGAGATCAGCCGCATCGAAAAGGAAATGGATGACGATACGGAGAGCATCATTACCAACGAGCGTTACGTATACATCTCTTCCATCATTCATGAATGCTTCACGCGGAGCAAAAGGGAAAAACTGACCGTATCGGATAAGATCGACCGGATCGTAACAAACCGTTTCCTGGCCCTGCCCATATTCGCGGCGGTCATGTACATCGTGTATTACGTGTCCGTTACAACTGTTGGAACCTGGGCTACGGACTGGGCCAATGACGGTGTATTCGGGGAAGGCTTCAGCTTCTTTGGCTTAAATGTTCCCGGTGTGCCCGTTGTTGTAGAGGGGATTTTAACAGCCGTAAACTGCGCGGACTGGCTCCAGGGCCTTATCCTCGACGGAATCGTAGCCGGTGTCGGTGCTGTTCTCGGTTTCGTGCCTCAGATGTTGGTGCTTTTCATTTTCCTGGCATTTTTAGAGGCCTGCGGCTACATGGCGAGAGTTGCTTTCATCATGGACCGTATTTTCCGCCGGTTTGGTCTTTCCGGTAAGTCTTTCATCCCGATGTTAATCGGAAGCGGCTGCGGTGTGCCTGGAGTTATGGCTTCCCGTACCATTGAAAATGACCGTGACCGTAAGATGACGATTATGACAACCACCTTTATCCCCTGCGGGGCAAAGCTTCCGATCATCGCTTTGATTGCAGGTGCGTTGTTTGGCGGAGCATCCTGGGTGGCTCCGAGCGCTTATTTTGTAGGCATAGCAGCTATCGTCTGCTCGGGCATTATTTTAAAGAAGACGAAAATGTTCGCAGGAGACCCGGCTCCATTTGTTATGGAGCTTCCGGCATACCATATGCCGACAGTTGGAAATATTTTAAGAAGCATGTGGGAACGCGGCTGGTCCTTTATCAAAAAAGCAGGTACCATCATTCTTCTGGCAACTATTTTTGTTTGGTTTACCTCCTTCTTCGGCTGGGTAGACGGCCAGTTCAGAATGTTAGAAGATCTGGAACTTGATCACAGCATACTGGCGGCAGCCGGAAACACGATCAGCTGGATCTTCGCACCTCTTGGCTGGGGTGACTGGAAATCCGCAGTTGCGGCAATTACCGGACTGATAGC
Organism: Clostridium sp. Marseille-P2415; assembly: GCF_900155545.1. Lineage (GTDB taxonomy): Bacteria > Bacillota > Clostridia > Lachnospirales > Lachnospiraceae > Lacrimispora. The sequence continues at coordinate 2,347,528 of NZ_LT732526.1, read as the reverse complement.
AAAAGAAAACGTAGTAGGTACGTTCGGTATCCTTTTCGGTTTTGCGGAAGTTGCAGAAGACGGATCTGAAATCTGGGGAACGCTTGCGGGCAGCATGACTCCTTTGGCGGCTTATTCCTTCCTGATATTCAATCTTCTTTGTGCTCCGTGCTTTGCAGCCATGGGCGCCATCAAGAGAGAGATGAATAACATAAAATGGTTCTGGTTTGCCATCGGATATCAGACCCTTCTTGCTTATGTAGTAGCTCTCTGCGTTTACCAGATCGGCGCTTTGGTGACCACAGGTGCCTTTGGAATCTTTACGATTGTTGCATTTGCCCTGATCGCAGGATTTATCTATCTGTTAGTAAGGCCTTCAAAGGAAGGCAAAACATCAAAAGTCAGCTTGAGTAGTGCAGCAGGCGCCAAATAGGCTGCGGTACAAATCATAAGAGCCTGCATGAAATGTGCAGGCTCAAAATATAAGGAGGTGCTCTATGGGAACACTGGTTGTTTTAATCGCTGTCATCGGTATGGTGGCATTGGCAGTCAAAAGTATGATCCGTGACAAAAAGAACGGAAAATCCATTCAGTGCGGCGGAGAATGCGGAAATTGCGGAGGGCATTGCTGCCACTAAGGGCGGCAGCCGGCAGAAGAATGGTTTACAGGCCTTAAAAATACCCGTAAATGGAGGTGCGCAAGTGGAGAAGCAGAATAACATCAATGAGAAAAGAAAAGTACCTGATTCCAGAAGCTATCACAGGTCAAAAATGCAGAAGGAACTCATCATTGAAAGGCTGAAGGATAAGGGGTGCAGGATCACGAAACAGCGCCTCACGCTGCTGGACATCATATTGGAACATGAATGCTCCAGCTGTAAGGAAATTTATTATAAAGCATCGAGAGTTGATGACAGCATCGGCGCTGCTACCGTCTACCGGATGGTCAATGTATTAGAAGAAATAGGCGCGATCAGCCGGAAGAACATGTATAAGATCGCATATTCGGAAACCTGTTCCATGGAGGATGCGTGTACGGTTGTTTTGGACGATGAGACGACCTATCACCTTTCTGCTAAGAACTGGAATTCGGTTGTCCGGGCCGGACTTACTGCCTGCGGATATCTGAATAACCAGAAAATAACCTCCATTACAGTGAAGCCATGTGAATGCGAAAACGCCGGTTGCCTTTAAATTGGAGTTAGCATTTGCTAACCAACGAAATGAGTATGATAAACCATGAATAGAGGATCCGGATTTGAGTTAAGCAAAAATGGCATTGATTACCATGAGATCATCGAATGCATCGTGAGCGCGTTGGATGCCAAAGACCCCTATACAGCGGGGCATTCTCAAAGGGTCAGCGATATGGCGCTGGCCCTTTCGGGGTTTCTGGAGCTAAGTAAAGATGAGATAGAAAAGATACATATAGCCGCCCACCTCCACGATATCGGAAAGATCGGAGTGCCGGATGCGGTATTAAATAAGCCGGAAAAGCTCTCCAAAGAAGAATGGGAGTTTATGAAAAGGCATCCGCAGATAGGGGCCGATATTTTAAGCAAATCCCGTCATTTAAACGAGCTGAAGGAGATCGTTCTGTATCACCATGAGCGTTTCGACGGAAAGGGATATCCAAAAGGGCTTAAGGGAGAAGAGATCCCTCTGGGAGCCAGGATCATAGCCATCTGCGATTCCATAGATGCCATGGCATCGGACCGGGGTTACCGGAAAGCCTATTCCATGGAGTTCTGTTACGGGGAAATTAAGAGGAATCTGGGGGTGATATACGATCCGGTGATCGGAGCCCTGGCGTTAAAGCATTGGGCCCAGGTGACCCGGTCCGTTCGATCAGGAACATACCGATACTGAATTCGATGATTTTTCTGCTTGTTATTCCGCGAAAATCGTGTTAACCTAGGAGGGTGTGGGAATATTTCCCATAAAATGAAGAAAAGGATTTGGAATGAATGAGCAGTAAAAGAAATCATGCAGGTACGATGGTAAAGAGCGTCCTTGTGGCAGCGGCTTTTATGCTGGCCGGGACGACAGTTGCACTGGCAGATAATGCTTCAAAGTTTGTTCCCGGCACCAAGGTGAACGGTGTTCTTGTGGGAGGAATGACAGTTGAGGAAGCAAAGGTACAGATCGAAGGCTTTTATGGCAGGGAATATAATCTTTCCATTAAGGAAAAGGGAGGCGTGACAGAGGTCATCAAGGGTTCGGAAATTGGTTATCAGGTCGTTATCACGGACGGGCTTCAGGCGGTTCTGGCTGAGCAGAATGCTACCGGCCGCGTGGCAGGACCGGCGGCTGACAATGCCCATACCTTAAAGAGTACGGTGAGCTTTGATAACGGACAGCTGGAGGCAAAGCTTAAATCCCTTACCTGTGTAAGCGGCAGTAGTATTACAGTGACAGCAAACGCCCATGTATCGCCCTGGCAGCAGGGAGTGCCGTTTACCATCATTCCGGAAGTCCAGGGGAACAGCGTCAACATTGGAAAGCTGGAAGAGGTGGTGAAGGCTGCCTTAAACAGTGAGCTTACGGAAGTGAATTTAGAGGAAGCCGGGTGTTATGATACCATAACCGTTACCTCAGAGGATGCCGGGTTAAAAGCCCAGTGTGACGCTTTAAACCGTGTGAGGGAAATGGCGGTCACCTATACCTTTGGGAATCAGTCGGAAGTCTTAACCGGGGAAGAAATCTGTTCCTGGATCACGGGTATGACGGAAGGCGTGATAGGCGTAAACGGAGAAAAAGCCGCGGCTTATATAAAATCCCTGGCAGACAAATATGATACCGCAGGAAGGGCAAGGGTGTTCCATACGACGGATGGGAGGGATCTTTCTCTCGCAGGCTCCTATGGCTGGCAGCTGAACCAGGCGGGCGAGACTGCGGCTCTTATAGAACTGATACGGGCCGGACAAACCCTGACAAGGGAACCTCAGTATACCCAGGCTGCTGCTGACCGGAATAATGACTGGGGAGGGACCTATATAGAGGCAGATATGGCTGCCCAGCATGTTTACATGTACAAGGATGGCGCACTGGTCTGGGATTCCCCCTGCGTGACAGGAAATGTGTCCAAGAATTATACAACTCCGGAGGGCATTTACACTCTGTCCTATAAGCAGACGGACCGGGTCCTTCGCGGAGCCAAACAGGCAGACGGCACGTATGAATATGAAAGCCATGTGGATTACTGGATGCCGTTTAACGGAGGGATCGGTTTCCATGATGCCAGCTGGAGGAGCAAGTTCGGCGGAGCCATCTATCAGACAGGCGGAAGCCATGGCTGTGTCAATTTGCCTCCGAACAAGGCAAAAGCCCTGTACAGCCTGGTTTATTCCGGTATTCCGGTCATTTGCCATTATTGAATCTTCTGATTTTAAGCGGTCTGCATAACCGTATAAAAAGAGGCTGCCTTGTCACCTGACACCGGATTGACAAGACAGCCTCTTTATGTTAAATTCAGAACATGGATCGGAGCAGAAGATATCAAAGATAAAGGCAGGTTATAACAGACGTGGATGGAAAAAGACGCAGAAAAAAGATCATGGAAATACTGAATCAGGAAGAGCTGCCCATATCCGGGGCAGAGCTGGCGCGGAGAGTCGGTGTCAGCAGGCAGGCAGTCGTTCAGGATGTGGCACTTTTGCGGGCGGAAAATGAGGAAATCATGTCCACCAACAAAGGGTACATTCTGCACCGCCTGCCGGAGAAACAGGAACATGTCTGTGTGAGGGTCTTTCGGGTCAGCCACGCTACAGAAGATACCCTTGATGAGCTTCAGACCATTGTGGACTATGGGGGGAGACTTTTAAACGTGTTCATTGAACATGAGGTTTACGGGCAGATCAACGTGGATCTGATCATTAACAACCGTCTGGATGCGGCGGAATTCGTAAACCTGCTTGAGCATTCCGAAGACCAGCCGTTAAAGGCCCTTACCGGAAGCTGCCATTACCATACCGTGGCAGCCGATTCCCGGAAAAATCTGGACCGGATTGAAATGGAACTGAGGAATAAAGGCTATCTGGTATAGCAGCAGAAGCTTCCGGGCTTAAGCGGTATCGAATTCGCCGCAGCCCGGAAGCCTTTTTGTCTATTCATTCCTTTTTGGTCTGCCATTGGACGTACAGAAAACGATGATCTTCTCCGGGTTAGTTACAGCCGGAATACTGCGGGTGGTGAACATGTACAGGACAAAAAGATAATGGCCTCCGGGATGATAAAAAAAAGTCTGGCCGTTGGAAAGAAGAATCTCCGTATTGTCCTCATTTGACAGATCCAGCTTAAGGGTCTGGTTTTCATTTACCAGGTCTTCATTAAAATAGTCAAAAGCAACCTGATACCCATCGTCATTTTCTGCAAGGATGACCGCAGTGAACTGGGGCGGATAGATTAACGGCACAGGAGCCTTTGTATCATAAATGGCGGTGATCGGATCACCGGTTTGAAAGGTATGCTGTTCCAGGACATAGGTCTGGGGAGTGACAACCAGATCGACCTGTCCCAGGCTCTGGCTCACCATGGAAATGAGCTGCATACATTTGGAGTCGTCACCGGAGGTCTGTAAGGGCGTAACGGAACTGACCGTTCCATAGATGGGGGAATAGCTTGCCATGAAGAATCCTTCTGTATCATTCTTTATCCTATCTTATGAATGCAGAGGTGACATTATGAAATTGTTAATAAGAAAATTCAGAACTTTCTAATAAAATTGGATTTGACAAATCGTAATAAAAACGTCAAAAAATATACCATAAAAATTTAGACATATTTCGCGGGTATAAGGTATAATAATTTCTGAACGAAAAGGCTAGTAAAGAGGTAGGAAATAAATGGAAAAAAAGAAACCGCGCAGCAGGAAAAAAAAGCCGTTAGGATTAAGAGGCTGGGCAGCAATTGGAGGCGGAACTGTGGCTGCAGCGGCGCTGATTGCTGCCCTGGTGTATCTTCAGACGGGCAGGCAGTATGAGAGGGTGTTTTTTCCCAACACCACGATCAATGGAATGGATGCATCAAAGAAATCCGTAGAGGAGGTAAAGAAGCTCATTGCTTCCGGGATTGAAGGCTATTCTCTGTCAATTAAGGAGCGGGGAGGAAGTACAGAAGAAATCAGGGGAGGCGGTATCGGTCTGGAAGCCGTTTTTGACGGAAGCCTGGAAGCCCTTCTGGCAGAACAGAAGCCTCACAAATGGTTCGGGCATTTAAAAGTGCCCCAGACATTTGAAATAGATACAATGATACAATTTGACCAGGATAAATTCGATGCGGCGGTTTCCGGCCTGACCTGTTTGAAGGAAGAGCTTACGGAAAAACCGGAGAGTGCATACATATCCGGCTATGTGCCGGGACAGGGCTACAGCATTGTGGCGGCAAAGGAAGGAAACCAGCTGGATCCGGAGAAGGTGAAAACCGTGATTTCGGATGCGGTTCTAAGCTTAAAACCGGAGATTTCCCTGGAAGAACTGGGAGCCTATGTACGGCCTGAAGTTCCAAGCGATGATCCCCGGCTTATCAGCCAGGTGCAGACCATGAATCAATACGCCAATGTTACCATCACCTACAATTTTGGAGATGAAAAAAAGGTATTAAACGGTGATACCATATCCAAGTGGATCGGAGTCGGAGATGATGGTAAGGTGTATTTGAACAGTTCTTCTGTCACAGCATATGTGAAAGAGCTGGCTTCCCGGTACGATACCTCCACCAGCGCCAAGCGCTTAAATACCTCTTACGGGCAGACGGTCAGAATTACCGGGGGCAGCTATGGCTGGAGAATTGACCAGAGCGCAGAGGCGGATGAGCTGGCACAGCTGATCCGTTCGGGACAAAGCCAGGTGAGAGAACCGGTCTACAAACAAAAGGCCGCCAGCCATGGGGCCGCAGATTATGGCAGCACCTATATGGAGATCAATCTGACCGCCCAGCATCTGTTTTTTTATAAGGACGGAAAACTTGTGGTGGAATCGGATTTCGTATCCGGTAATGAGTCCAAAGGCTGGTCCACTCCTGCCGGAGTATATTCCCTTACCTATAAACAGAGAAATGCGACCTTAAAGGGGGAAAATTACAGCACTCCGGTTTCTTACTGGATGCCCTTTAACGGAAACATCGGCCTTCACGATGCCTCATGGCGCAACACCTTCGGAGGTACCATCTATAAGACCAACGGCTCTCATGGCTGTGTCAATCTGCCGCCGGCTGTGGCTAAGACGATTTTTGAGAATATAGCGGCCGGGATACCGGTTCTCTGCTATCACCTGCCTGGAACGGAATCCAAGGCAGCCGCCAATACTCCGTCTAAGACGGGGGAGACGAAGGCAGCTGCAGAGCAGACAACGACAGCTGCACAGACAACAGCAGCCGCGCAGCCGACAACAGCCGCGCAGCCGACAACGGCCGCTCAGCCCACAACTACGCCGGCTGCCGCCTCAACCGTGCAGACGGCAGAAGCTCCGTCCAGAACCTCTCAGACGGAGGCGTCAACAAGCGGAGCCTCTGCAGGAAACAAAGAGGCCGGCCCAGGCGTTTCCAACCGCTCCGGAAAGAAGAAAAACGGACCCGGAGTGATGAATTAGTGTTGGAGGAGGAATAAAAGATGCTTGAAAAAGAAACCTTTGTACCGATACAGTTTTTTAAAAAAGAAATCTATACCGGGAGCATGAAAGGGATGCGGTACCGTGTGAAAAAGGGAGACGAGGGGCTTGAGGCCTTTGTTTACCCGGAGCCGTACTGCTATGAGGCAACACCGGAGGAGCAGAAAATCAAGGCAGTTTTTCCGTTTTCAGAGGAGGGACGGGAGCAGGCCGTGGATTGGATCAACAGGCAATACGAGGAAAAACAGACAATTTGGGGAGCATCTGCAAGAAAATAATACACAAATCGACAAAATTAGCACGAAAGTATTATAAAAGTAACCGTCCAGTTCGATAATATAATAGATTAAATATTTAACTGGAGGGTTTTATTATGATCAAGCTACGTAAGCGTGTAAGAGATTTTAAACTTAAGAATTTACTTGTGATATGTTTTGGCATTGAGCTGCTCCTGTTTTTGTTTTTGGGAATCTTTTGCACAAAAAACATACAATCCATGGCAAATGACACAAAGACGCTGTATGACATGCCTCATACCAATCTGGTGGGATTCTGGGAAGTAAAGAGTAAGATTGCACAGACCGGAGATGGCATCAGAGATTGGATACTTTTCGGAAATCCGCTGCCGGAGGAGCAGAACGCCAATTTAACCGGAGCACTTCAGCAGTTAAAAGATATCGAAAGCAATAAGGTTGATAAGAACCAGCCTACGAGCGATACCTTTATGGATATTTTAAACAGCGTTGAAGCTTGGGGAAATAAGGGAAATGAGATCGTAACTGCGCTGAATGCAGGCAAAAAGGTTTCCAATGAGATGGCAGCTGAATATACCGAACTTGAGCAGTCCGCTATCGCAAAGATTGATAACAGCATCGGAGCAGCTTCCGGAAATGCCTTAAACTTCCGCAACCGGTCGGTTCAGAATGCAGCGAATGCTACTGTAATCACGCTTATTACATTCGCTATTGCGCTTATTTTAACAATCGCTCTTTTAACCATTGTACTTAAGATCATCATGAGACCTCTTGATATTCTGTTAGGTGCTGCAAAGAGAATTGAAGCCGGTAATCTGGAGGAAGATATCGACTTTGAGGCCAGCAATGAATTTGGCGATCTGGCTGAGTGCTTCCGCCAGATGCAGTATTACTTAAAGAGCGTGATCAACGATGTAACGGATAATTTAAATAGAATGGAAGCAGGAGATTTCCGGATCCACACCGATGTGAAATACGTTGGAGCATTTGAATCCATACATAATTCCATGAACACAATTTCAGACCGTCTGGGCAATACGTTATCCCATATTAATGAATCCGCTGAGCAGGTATCCGGAAGTTCTTCCCATGTATCCTCCGGAGCACAGCAGTTAAGCCAGGGCACCGTAGAGCAGGCAAGCTCCATCGAACAGCTGGCAGCTTCCATCGCAGAAGTCAGCAGCCAGATTGACCAGAACTCCGAGAATGCCAGGGCAGCAAGCAACCAGGCGGCACAGACCTCTCAGGAGATCGTCATTGGAAAGAATAACATGGGCCGCATGCTGGATGCCATGAATGAGATCAACAATTCTTCCAGTGAGATTGGAAAGATCATTAAGACCATTGAAGATATTGCATTCCAGACCAACATACTGGCATTAAATGCGGCTGTTGAAGCAGCCCGTGCAGGCGAAGCAGGAAAAGGCTTCGCAGTTGTAGCCGATGAGGTCCGTAATCTGGCAGGAAAAAGTTCGGAAGCCTCCCAGAATACCACAGAGCTGATCGAAAACTCCATGAGATCGGTAAAGGAAGGAACAGATATTGCAAATGAGACAGCCAAATCCTTAAATCTTATTGCAGAGTCCTCTGAAAAATCCGCGGATCTGTTAAAGCAGATTTCTGCAGCTTCCGAGGCTCAGGCAACTTCCGTCAACCAGATCCGGGAAGGCATAGACCAGATTTCCTCTGTTGTACAGTCCAGCGCTGCCACAGCAGAAGAGAGTGCGGCTTCCAGTGAGGAACTGTCCGGCCAGGCACAGCTGTTAAAGCAGCTTGTATCAGACTTCCAGTTTAATAATAGCGAAGCATAACGTTTAAAGGAAAGAACCGTAAAATAACGGCGGAGGTCAGGCCTTAAAGGGCAGGACTTCCGCTGTTATTTTCCCCCTTTTCGAAATGAATGAAATATGATATGATTATGTATTATTGGAATTACTGACATGGAGGAAGAGAGATGGAAGAGAACAAAGAAGAAGTGGTTTCTAAAAACTTTATTGAACAGGAGATAGATAAGGATCTTGCAGAAGGTGTTTACGATCACGTACAGACCAGATTTCCACCGGAGCCTAACGGCTATCTGCATATTGGACATGCCAAATCCATTTTATTAAACTATGGCCTGGCTCAGAAGTATGGTGGAAAGTTCAACCTCCGTTTTGACGATACAAATCCGACCAAAGAGAAAACAGAGTTCGTGGAATCGATCATGGAAGATGTGAAATGGCTGGGCGCTGATTTTGAGGACCGCCTTTTCTTTGCATCCAATTATTTTAAGGAAATGTACGAATGCGCCGTTTTCTTAATTAAAAAGGGGAAGGCATTTGTCTGTGATCTGTCTGCGGAAGAGATAAAGGAATACCGCGGGGACTTTAAGACTCCCGGAAAAGAAAGCCCATACCGGAACCGCAGCGTGGAGGAGAACTTAAGACTGTTTGAAGAGATGAGGGAAGGCAGGTACAAAGATGGGGAAAAGGTTCTCCGCGCCAGGATCGATATGGCTTCTCCCAACATCAACATGCGTGATCCGGTCATCTACCGTGTGGCCCGCATGACCCATCACAACACCGGTGATATGTGGTGCATCTACCCGATGTATGACTTTGCCCACCCAATTGAAGACGCCATTGAACACATCACCCATTCCATCTGTACTCTGGAATTTGAAGATCACAGACCTCTGTATGACTGGGTCGTAAAAGAATGCGGATTTGAGAATCCGCCCCGTCAGATCGAATTTGCAAAGCTGTATCTTACCAATGTGGTTACAGGAAAACGCTATATCAAAAAGCTGGTGGAAGATCACATTGTAGACGGCTGGGATGATCCCCGCCTGGTCTCCATTGCGGCATTAAGAAGAAGAGGCTATACGCCGGAATCCCTCCGTATGTTCGTGGATCTGGTAGGTGTATCCAAGGCCAACAGTTCCGTGGATTATGCCATGCTGGAGTACTGCATCCGTGAGGATTTGAAGTTAAAGAGGCCGAGGATGATGGCGGTTCTTGATCCGGTAAAGCTGGTTATCGATAACTATCCGGAAGATACCGTAGAGTATCTGGATGTTGCCAACAATCTGGAAAATCCGGAATTAGGAGAAAGAAAGGTTCCCTTTGGAAAAGAACTTTATATTGAACGGGAAGACTTTATGGAGGAACCCATTAAAAAATATTTCCGTCTTTTCCCGGGGAATGAAGTCCGCCTGATGAATGCCTATTTCGTAACCTGTACCGGTTGTGAAAAGGATGGGGACGGCAATGTTACCGTGGTTCACTGTACCTATGATCCGGAGACAAAGAGCGGCTCCGGTTTTGAAGGAAGAAAGGTAAAGGGAACCATCCACTGGGTGGCTGCTTCCGCCGCAGTTCAAGCGGAATGCCGCCTGTATGAAAACATTGTGGATGAAGAAAAGGGAAAGCTCAATGAAGACGGAAGCCTGAATTTAAATCCCAATTCCTTAAGGATCTTAAAGAACTGCTATGTGGAACCAAGCTTTGTTCGTGCAAAAGCCTATGACAGCTACCAGTTTGTAAGAAACGGCTTTTTCTGCATTGACTGTAAGGACAGTAAGCCGGACCATCTGGTATTTAACCGGATCGTATCGTTAAAGAGTTCTTTTAAAATAACAAAATAACTTTTGCCGGGCTCAGGATGCCGGTCAAAAGAAGAAATGCTGCATGACCGGGAGAGAAGAGGACGTGCGGCATTTCTTCATATCCGATAAAGAAAGGAGGCCTTTTATCCATGGAACTTATGATACCCTTAAAAAACCTTCCGGGTTCCCCCTTTTATAGTCAGATTTACAGCTACATCAAAGAAGAGATAAAAAAGGGGAACTTAAGGCCGCCTACCCGCCTTCCGTCGACGAGGCTGTTAGCGGAACATTTGAAGGTGAGCCGCAGCACCACTCAGATGGCCTATGATCAGCTGCTTTCGGAAGGGTATATAGAGGCGGTTCCCTGTAAAGGCTATTATGTATGCAGAATTGATGGCCTGGTCCATACCGGACAGGAGAAAAGGAAAGAAACGGCAGCCTTTCTGAATGACTCCTTTGGAAAGGAAAAGGAAAATGCTCCGGACTGGATTGTGGATTTTTCTCCCAGAGGAATTGATTTAAATACCTTTCCGTTTAATACCTGGAGAAAAATTTCAAAGAATACTCTTGTGGATGACAAACGGGAAATGTTCATGCCGGGGGATCCTCAGGGAGAAGTCAGCCTTCGGGAGGTAATCCGTGCCTACCTGCATTCTGCCCGCGGGGTCAATTGCACGGCAGAACAGATCATCGTAGGAGCAGGAAGCGAGTATCTTTTGATGCTGCTTTCCCAAATAATGGGGACCAACCGGTCCATTGCCATGGAAAATCCCACCTATAAGCAGGCATACCGGGTCTTTGACAGTCTGAAATACCGGGTATTGCCGGTTGCCATGGACAAATCAGGCATGGATGTGGACCTTCTGGAGAAAAGCGGAGCGGATATTGCCTATGTAATGCCCTCCCATCAGTATCCGACCGGGATCGTCATGCCGGTGAAGCGGAGACAGGAGCTTCTTGGCTGGGCTTATGAAAAAGAGGGGAGGTATCTGATTGAAGACGATTATGACAGTGAATTCCGTTATAAAGGAAAGCCCATACCCGCCCTGCAGGGAATGGACGGAAGGGAACGGGTGATTTACTGCGGAACCTTTTCCAAATCCATAGCTCCGGCCATCCGTGTCAGCTATATGGTTTTGCCTGTGCCGCTTCTGACTGTTTACCGGGACCGGGTAAATTTCTATGCCTCCACGGTGTCCCGCATTGACCAGAATATTCTTTATCAGTTTATGTCAGAGGGACATTACGAACGGCATTTGAACCGAATGAGAGCGGTGTATAAGGCAAAGCATGATGCACTTATCGCAGGCCTTAAGCCCTTTGAAAGCCAGTTCATAATCCGGGGGGAATATGCGGGGCTTCATCTGCTTTTAACGGACCGTAAGGGAAGGCCGGAGGAAGCTCTTATCAGGATAGCAGCCCAGTCAGGGGTCAAGGTTTACGGTATGTCAGGATATTTTATCCATGAAGAGCACAATACGTATCCGCCAACCGTAGTTCTGGGGTTTGCAAGCCTTACGGAAGAAGACATAAAGAGAGGGCTTTCACTCTTAGCGCAGGCATGGTCAATCAGTGATGGTGAGGAGGGGTTTTGTGAATAAAAAATGGATGGATAACAGAAAGCAGGATAAAATCCGTGTCATGATCTCGATCGGACTCACAACGCTTCTGCTGCTTTTATTAGGCGCTGCGGGGACCATAAGAAATGGGAAAGCAGCCCGGATAAGCGAAAGCCAGGGAACCAAAAGCCAGGAGACCAAAAGCCAGGGGGCCGAAAGTCAGAGGACCGAAAGCGACAGGATGCTGGCGGCCAGGACTGTACTGCCGGAGGTTTCTGAGGAGACTCCGGTTCCTGAGATATCCCTTACGCCGGAGGATCAGGATTTCTTAAATCAGCTGACAGAACAGATCGGCCTGGGGGACTTAGATGGGGCAGCCAGGACTTTAAACGGTTATAAGGTTCCATGGAGGGAATTTCCCCTCATGTACGATGGAACGGCCATGAAGGCAGAAGTATCTTCCGGCTATGGGCTGGTATTTACAAAAGCTTCCACCGTTTTCTACGGAAAATTTGATCAGGGAGTGCCCCAGGGGAATTGCACGGCCCTTCAGGTTCTTGAACTGGAGGAGGGAAAACGTTATGATTATGCCTGGGGGACCTGGGAAAAGGGAAAGATGTCGGGGAACGGAGAGTGCGGCTACAATTATTATGACGGAGTTAAGTCGGATATCACCAAGGTAAATGCCAAGAAGGGGACATTTAAAGAAGATCTGATGCAGGGGGAGATCACCTACACCAGCACCAATACTGCAGGAGAGACAACATCCTGGCTGTTTCAGGTCGCAGATGGCGTCATTGTACCGGATGACAGGTGGATCAGGGATACGGACAGCTCCGGAGCCGTTATTTATAAGCTGATGGCAAAGGATGATGACATCCATGCATATACCTTAAGCGAAAGTGCCATGGGAGAGGACCGGTGGAAAAACCTGATCGTATATGAAGCATGGAAAGCGGGCGGCTGAACGATTTTTATAAGGAGGCTTTAACGGGTGAATCAGGAAATGATAGACCGTCTGGGAGTCATTACGGACGAGGAACGGGAAATATTAAACGGGCGGACAGAGATCGACCGGAAGAGATATACCGAAGGACAGGAGCTGGTGATCGACAGCAAAAAGATGCTGGAGCATGGAAAAATGATTCGCATAAGGCCTCATACCAGGTTTGTTCATTTCCCAAAGCATAAGCATAATTACATTGAAGTGATCTATATGTGCAAAGGGGAAACCACCCATTTTATTGATGGGGAAAAGGTGGTTTTAAAAACCGGAGAGCTGCTGTTTTTGAACCAGCATGCAACCCAGGAGATCCTTTCAGCCGGAGAGGATGATATTGCGGTAAACTTCATCATTCTGCCGGAATTTTTCGACACAGCTTTTGAGATGATGGGAGAGGAAGAAAATTTACTCCGGGATTTCCTGGTAGGCTGTCTCTGCTGTGATCCCCGTTATGCCAGCTACCTCCATTTTCAGGTGGCAGATGTGCTTCCGGTACAGAATCTGGTGGAAAATATGGTCTGGACCCTGCTCAATGACCAGCCCAATAAAAGAAGCATTAATCAGATCACCATGGGCCTTTTGTTCCTGCAGCTCATGCATTATACAGATAAGATCAGCCATACCTCAGAAAGCTTTGAACAGAAGCTTATTTTTCAGGTGTTAAAATTTATTGATGAAAATTATAAGGATGGGGAACTGACCGAACTTGCGCTTCTCCTTAATTACAATATTTACTGGCTGAGCCGGGCCATAAAAAGGCTGACCGGACGGACTTATAAGGAGCTTTTACAGATCAAGCGGTTAAATCAGGCATCGTTTCTTCTCTTGAATACCAGGCTTACCGTGACGGATATTTCCATAGCAGTGGGGTATGACAATACCAGTTACTTTCATCGGATCTTTCGGAATTATTATGGAGTGTCACCAAAAGAATACAGGGAGAAAAAGTTTGAAATGGAAGAAGTATAACGGGTAAAACCAGGTTTATAAAATTGTGAATTGAATGGTTCCGAAACTTTTAAAACCGGTTAATTTATGATTGAAATAAAGCTTTCGATTTTATTTATTAATTAAGTTAAAAAGTAATAAACAGAATGAATTTTGCATATACTTGGTAATATATGGTTGATATAAAATATTTCTGAAAAGGAGAGAACCAATATGCCAAGAGGAGTAAGAAAAACACCACTTGAAAAGCTGAAAGAAGAATTAAAAGAGGTGCAGGAATCAATTCAACAAAATAAGAATTGCCTTGTTACTTTAGGAGAAAAAGAAAAAGAGATACAAGATAAAATAAAACTGGAAGAATTTAAAGAAGTATCATCAATATTGGATGAACATGAGATGTCCATCATGGATCTGAAAGAATTACTTATCTCTACAAAAGCAGAGCAGTAGCTTAAGGAAATATCCGCGACTATGTGATCGTGTTGTTTTACCAGCGGATAAATAAAATGGTGTCAAAAAACCAGGTGGCAGATTGCTTACCTGGTTTTTTACGGGGGGACTTCTTCTTATAATCCATGCAAATAAGGACGCAGTTTTAATTAAACAACGTCCTTATTTTTTATAAGGGAATCCATTATGATAGAAAGAAGAAATACCCTTTGGGTATACCTTTATGCCCAAAGTACGTGGGCAGAAATGAGGAAATACCCTGCGGGTATACCTTTATGCCCAAGGTACATGGGCAGGAACGAGGAAATACCCTGCGGGTATACCTTTATGCCCAAAGAGCATGGGCAATAATGAGGAAAGCAATGGGAGAGTGGTTTATATGGAAAAGTATTATCTTGCCATAGACATCGGTGCCTCCAGCGGCCGTCATATTCTTGGGACCGTTAGGGAAGGGAAGGTGATCCTTCAGGAGATTTACCGGTTTGACAATGGCATGAAGCGGAAAGACGGGCATTTGTGCTGGGATGTGGAGTCCTTATTTGCAGAGATCAAGGAGGGCATGAAGCAGTGCAAAAAGCTTGGAAAGCTTCCGGTCAGCATGGGGATTGACACCTGGGCTGTGGATTTTGTCCTTATGGATAAGGACAACCGGATGCTGGGGGATGCAGTGGGCTACCGGGATGACAGGACAAAGGGAATGGATCACAAAGTATACGAGACCATTTCCCTGAAGGATTTATATGGAAGAACCGGGATACAGAAGCAGATTTTCAACACCATTTACCAGTTGACGGCTGTGAAGGAAAAGAATCCGGAATATTTTGAGAAAGCAGACTCATTCCTGATGATCCCGGACTATTTCCATTATCTGCTGACCGGAGAAAAGAAGCAGGAATACACCAATGCCACGACCACGCAGCTGGTGAATCCGGAAACCGGAAGCTGGGACTATGAACTGATCCGGCTGTTGGGCCTTCCTGAAAGGCTGTTCGGTGAACTTTCCATGCCGGGAACAACAGTTGGGGAATTGACAGAAGAAATAAAAGAGGAAGTAGGATTTTCCTGCCGGGTGGTCCTTCCGGCAACCCATGATACCGGTTCTGCCGTCATGGCGGTTCCCGTGGTTCCGGATGGGGAAGAATCCATGGGCGATATCCTTTACATCAGCTCCGGAACCTGGTCCCTGATGGGAACGGAGCTTCATAAGGCGGATTGCTCCATGGAAAGCATGGAAGCGAATTTCACCAATGAGGGCGGTTATGATCACCGTTTCCGGTATTTAAAAAATATCATGGGGCTGTGGATGATCCAGTCCGTAAAGAAGGAGCTTGCAAAAGCAGGACAGAATTACTCCTTTGCAGAGCTTTGCCAGATGGCTTCAGAAGAACGTATCGCATCCATCGTTGACTGCAATGACAGCGTATTTCTTGCGCCGGAAAGCATGACCGGTGCGGTACAGGATTTCTGCCGGAAGTCCGGGCAGGAAGTACCGGAAACAGCAGGCCGGATTGCAGCGGTCATTTACAACAGCCTTGCAGCCTGTTATGGAGACACGGTTAAGGAGCTGGAAGCCATTACCGGAAAAACCTATCCGTCCATCCATGTGGTAGGAGGCGGTTCCAATGCAGAATATTTGAACCGGCTGACGGCAGACAGCACGGGCCGGACCGTTTATGCCGGACCGGGAGAAGCTACAGCCATCGGAAATCTGCTGGCCCAGATGCTGGCAGCAGGAGAATTTGACGGTTTAAAACCGGCGAGAGAAGCAGTTTACCGGTCTTTTGCCATAAAGGAATATAAGCCGGTGAATAAGTCATAATGAAAGGATGGGATTTACATGATACGGAAATCATTTAAAATGTTTTTAAATGAAGGAATGGCAGAGGAATACGAAAAGAGGCATAACATGCTCTGGCCGGAAATGAAGGACATGATCCACGAATGCGGCGGGCATAACTATTCCATTTTCTTAGACGAAGAGACCAATGTACTTTACGGCTACATTGAGATTGAGGACGAGGAAAAATGGGCGAAATCGGCAGACACGCCGATTAACCGGAAATGGTGGGATTTCATGGCGGATATTATGGAAACCAACCCGGACAACAGCCCTGTTTCCGTCGGTTTAAAGCCTGTATTTCATTTCGATTAATCATAATTAAAATAAAAGGAGAAGAGAGCCATGACAATAAAGGAAAGATATGAAGCAGCAAAAGAAGCATATAAGGCCATTGGCGTTGATACCGATGCGGCAGTGGAGGCACTGAAAAACATTCCGATTTCCATGCACTGCTGGCAGGGGGATGATGTGATCGGGTTTGACGGAGCCGGCGCTTTATCAGGCGGAATCCAGGCTACCGGTAATTATCCGGGCCGTGCAAGAAATCCAAAGGAACTGATGGATGATATGGATAAGACCTTAAGCCTGATTCCGGGAAAGCACAGGATCAACCTTCATGCCAGCTATGCCATTTTCGAAGAAGGGGAATGGGCAGACCGGGATAAGCTGGAGCCAAAGCATTTTACAAAGTGGGTGGAATTTGCAAAGGAAAGAGGCATTGGCATCGACTTTAACCCTACGTTATTCTCCCATCCAAAGGCAGAGAATGCTACTTTATCAAGCGAGGACCCCGAAATCCGCAGCTTCTGGATCGACCATGTAAAGGCATGCATCCGCATTTCCGAGTATTTTGCCCGGGAGCAGGGAACACCGTGTACCATGAACATCTGGATCCCCGACGGCTTTAAGGATATTCCGGCAGACCGTACGTCGCCAAGGGCACGGTTAAAAGATTCCCTTGACCAGATCCTTTCCATGGATTACGATAGGACCAAGGTATTCGTAGCCGTAGAATCCAAGGTATTTGGGATCGGCATGGAAAGCTGTACGGTCGGCTCCCATGAATTCTATATGAATTACGCTTCTAAGAATAACATCCTTTGTCTGTTGGACAGCGGTCATTACCATCCGACGGAAGTGGTATCCGATAAGATTTCTTCCATGCTTCTGTTCTTTGACAAGGTTGCCCTTCATGTGACAAGGCCGGTGCGCTGGGACAGTGATCATGTGGTATTATTCGATGATGAGACAAAGGAGATTGCCAAAGAAATCATACGGGGCGGGGCGGACCGGGTCCTTTTGGCTCTTGACTTTTTTGATGCCAGCATCAACCGTTTAAGCGCCTGGGTAGTGGGAATGCGGAACATGCAGAAAGCCCTGTTAAATGCCCTTCTTCTTCCGGACCGGAAGCTGGCAAAATTACAGGAAGAACGCAATTTCACAGAACAGATGATGCTTCAGGAAGAGCTTAAGCTGTATCCCATTGGGGATGTATGGAACTATTTCTGCGAGATAAACGGAGTTCCTGCAAAAGAAGATTGGTTTGAAGAGATACGCAGCTATGAAAAAGAAGTGCTGATCAACCGGAAATAAGGAGAAAAAGAACATGAAGATTTTAGATGCAGAATTTGTAAAAGGCTTTATCCGTATGTGCGACGATGGATTCCATCAGAACTGGCATGAGAGAAACGGCGGCAATTTGAGCTACCGCATCAAACCGGAAGAGGTGGAATCGGTAAAAGAGGACTTTACGGATCAAAATCCCTGGCAGCCCATCGGCACCAGCGTGAAGGGACTGGCAGGCGAGTATTTTATGGTGACCGGCAGCGGGAAATATTTCCGCAACGTGATTCTGGACCCGGCAGCCAATACCTGCATCATTGAAGTGGATGAAAACGGTGAAAATTACAGGATCCGCTGGGGACTGGTAAACGGCGGGCGCCCTACCAGCGAGCTTCCATCCCATCTCATGAATCATGAGGTAAAGAAAGAGGCTACTGCCGGAAAGCACAGGGTGATTTACCATGCCCATCCCGCCAATGTGATCGCCCTTACCTTTGTTCTTCCCTTAGAGGATAAAGTGTTCACACGGGAATTATGGGAGATGGCTACGGAATGCCCGGTTGTTTTCCCGGATGGCGTGGGTGTCGTTGGCTGGATGGTGCCGGGCGGACGTGATATCGCAGTGGCGACCAGTGAGCTGATGAAGAAGTACGATGTGGCTGTCTGGGCTCATCACGGCCTGTTCGCCTCCGGAGAGGATTTTGACTTGACCTTCGGCCTGATGCATACGGTGGAAAAGTCTGCGGAAATTCTTGTTAAGGTTCTTTCCATCCGTCCGGATAAGCTCCAGACCATCACGCCTCAGAACTTCCGTGACTTAGCGGTTGATTTTAAGGTAACTTTACCGGAAAAATTCCTGTATGAAAAATAACTTATGACCCAAGGGCTGTTGCAGAGAATTGCAATGGCCTTTTGTTCCTGTAAAGCGAAAAAGCCGCTGTAAAGCAAAGCGCTTTACAACGGCTTATCCGATTTTCTGCCATAAGCAGCTATTCCAGTTCATCTTCCACAATGGTAGTGGTTTCATCGGCTAGATTCTTAATCGCCTTACCGGCATTTTGTGCGGCTTCCTTTGCGGTATCAGCCACATTCTCAGCCGCTTCTTTTGCGGCGCCGGCAACATCGGCAGATGTTTCTTTTATAAAGTCAGTCACATCCTCCGCAGCATCTTCTGCTTTTTCCGCCAGATGGTCTGCGGCCCCGGCAGCGTAATCCAAACCGCCATCCTCTGTGATATCCTCATTTTCTAAAATATTATCTGCCTGCTCTTTCGTGGTGTCAAACATATCTTTTGCCGTATACGCCACGGCAGAAGCCGCCTCCTTTGCCGTATCGGTTACAATACTGGCTGCGTCCTTCATCAGATTTTTAGCCGCATTTGCTGCATCCTTGGCTGCATCCGCCATATCGGAAGCCGCAGTCTTAAATTCATCCTTATTGGCATGTAAGGAAACATAGTTGCGGTTCATCGTGCTGTCAATTTTGGAAATGTCATCATTACCGTCATCCTCAAAATCATGGAAATTCTCTTCCAGTTCTTTGTGGAATGATTTGTATTTCGTAAAATAAGAGATGCCAGCGGCAACAGCGCCGGCTATTGTGGCGAATGCCACGAATTTCCCAAAACCATTACCTTTTTTTGCCATATGAAAACACTCCTTTCATTCTCTTAGCTATTGTAATACTTCCAAACGAAAAAATAAAGGTATATAATAAGAAAATTTCTATAAACTATGTAAGAAAGGGGGAAAAACGCTTAAATATGGTAAAATTGTAAAAAAAATATAAAGTTAGCACTCAACTATTGACAGTGCTAATAATGAGTGATATAACTTAGTATGTGAATAAAAAAAACTTCTTTCGGAAGGCCAAAAGAAAGAACGAAGCAGAAAGCTAAGAGGAGGAATTGCAATGAAATTAGTACCATTATTTGACAAAGTTGTGTTAAAACCATTGGTTGCAGAGGAGACAACAAAGTCCGGTATTGTTCTGCCGGGACAGGCAAAAGAAAAGCCCCAGCAGGCAGAAGTCATCGCAGTAGGACCTGGCGGTCTGGTAGACGGTAAGGAAGTCTCCATGCAGGTAAAAGTGGGCGATAAGGTAATCTTCTCCAAATATTCAGGAACAGAAGTGGAAACAGGGGAAGACGATGAGAAGTTTGTTATCGTGAAACAGAATGATATTTTAGCAGTGATTGGATAATTAAGCTGCGGTACCCAAATTACAACAGAAATTTTTAAATAATACGCAGGTATGATTTCCTTAATAAAAGCAGGCGGAGTTCGGCCTGAATCCGGGAAATCAGCCGTTCGATGGCCCGGGGCCGAATCGAATTTCCCATTAATTATTAGAAGAGAACTGGAGGAATGAATCATGGCAAAACAGATTAAATATGGTGTAGAAGCCAGAAAAGCACTGGAATCAGGAGTAAATCAGTTAGCAGATAC
Organism: Clostridium sp. Marseille-P2415; assembly: GCF_900155545.1. GTDB lineage: Bacteria > Bacillota > Clostridia > Lachnospirales > Lachnospiraceae > Lacrimispora. The sequence continues at coordinate 2,327,291 of NZ_LT732526.1, read as the reverse complement.
AGTCCGTGTTACTTTAGGTCCGAAAGGAAGAAATGTTGTACTGGATAAATCCTTTGGCGCACCTTTGATCACAAACGATGGTGTGACCATTGCAAAGGAAATCGAACTGGAAGATGCCTTCGAGAATATGGGCGCTCAATTAGTAAAAGAAGTTGCGACCAAGACCAATGACGTAGCCGGTGACGGTACCACTACCGCAACTGTTTTAGCACAGGCAATGATCAATGAAGGAATGAAGAACCTGGCAGCAGGGGCTAACCCGATCGTTTTAAGAAAGGGTATGAAGAAGGCTACAGAAGCAGCAATAGAAGCAATTGCCAAGATGAGCGAACCGATCAAGGGCAAGGCATCCATTGCAAGAGTTGCAGCGATTTCCGCAGCTGATGATGAAGTCGGCGAAATGGTAGCTGACGCTATGGAAAAGGTTTCCAACAACGGCGTTATCACCATTGAAGAGTCCAAGACCATGAAGACAGAGCTGGATCTGGTAGAAGGTATGCAGTTCGACAGAGGTTATATTTCCGCTTATATGTGCACGGACATGGAAAAGATGGAAGCAAACTTAGATGATCCGTACATTCTCATTACCGATAAGAAGATATCCAGCATTCAGGAGATCCTCCCATTATTAGAGCAGGTGGTTCAGTCCGGCGCAAGACTTCTGATCATCGCAGAAGATATTGAAGGCGAAGCTTTAACAACCCTGATCGTTAATAAATTAAGAGGAACCTTTAATGTAGTAGGCGTGAAAGCACCGGGCTACGGCGACAGAAGAAAAGAGATGCTGCAGGATATCGCAGTTTTAACAGGCGGTACCGTTATTTCCGAAGAATTAGGTTATGAGCTTAAGAGTGCAACCCTGGATCTGTTAGGACGCGCAAAATCTGTTAAGATCCAGAAGGAGAATACCGTTGTTGTGGATGGCTGCGGGGACAAGGCTGCCATCACGGCCAGAATCGGTCAGATCAAGGGCCAGATCGAAGAGACTACTTCTGATTTCGATAAAGAGAAATTACAGGAAAGACTTGCAAAATTATCCGGCGGCGTAGCAGTGATCCGTGTAGGTGCTGCAACAGAAACCGAGATGAAAGAAGCAAAACTCCGTATGGAAGATGCTTTATCCGCAGCAAGGGCAGCGGTTGAGGAAGGCGTTATCGCCGGCGGCGGTTCTGCTTACGTTCATGCGATCACTCAGATCGAGGATGTTGTTAAGAAACTGGAAGGCGACGAAAAGACCGGCGGAAAGATCATCTTAAAGGCACTGGAATCCCCGTTATACCACATTGCAGCCAATGCAGGGCTGGAAGGCAGCGTTATCATCAACAAGGTAAAAGAATCCAAGGTAGGCGTAGGCTTTGACGCTTACAAGGAAGAATACGTAGACATGGTGGAAGCAGGTATTCTGGACCCGACCAAGGTGACCAGAAGCGCTCTTCAGAACGCAACCAGTGTTGCATCTACCTTATTGACAACTGAGTCCGTTGTTGCTACTATGAAAGAAAAAGCACCTGCAGTTCCGGCTCCGGGCGGAATGGATATGATGTAATCCTGAAAAGAAAGGATCCAGTATCGCTATGAATGAAATGTATGCAGAATGGCTTGTGAAGCGTAAGTCTCCGGCCTATACCATGTTGTTAAAAATCGTGATGGGAATCCTGTGCGTGATTGCATTTTTCCTTTCCATATCTCCGGTTTTCGGAATCTTCGGAGTGATCATCCTGTTTGCCGCCGGTGCTGCCACATACTTTGTATTCCGCAACAGTGAAGTGGAATTCGAATATCTGTATGTGACCAATACGCTTTCCATTGACCGGATTTACGGCAGAAGCAAGAGAAAGAAAGCCTGGGAAGGCTCTATGGAGGGGATACAGATTGTAGCCCCGACCGATTCCACAGAGGCCAGGGATCACGAAACAGGCAACATGAAGATACTGGATTTTTCTTCTCATGTACCGGGGGCAAAGACCTATACACTGATCAGCCAGTCCGGTGCGGAGACAACCAAGATATTATTTGAGCCCAACGACAAGCTGCTTCATTGTATGAAGATGACAGCTCCGCGTAAGGTGGTTCAGCAGGTATAAAAGAAAAGGAGTCAGACGGTTATAAAACTGTCTGGCTCCTTTTTGCTGACGAAAAGACTTCGAAGAATTACTTGGTGTAGCAGCCTTCTTGACTTCCCGTTCGTTTCTCAGCGGTTATCCTACAGCTCCACAGCGACATTAAATGCATCAAAGTTTGCGCTTCGGACCGTGCCCACACATCCGCAGTCTCCTACCACAAAGGCCGGAACGGATAGCTTCTCTCTGATTTCGGCTGCAAGATGATCTTCCGGTGCAAGTCCCATGGCGATGATGCAGGTATCGGCTGCAATGATTTTTTCTTTCCCGTTTCTGAGCTGAACTACCACGCCTTCATTTGTAAATCGCACAATTTTACTGTCTCCGTATAATTGTACGCCGTTTTCCTTTACTTCATCCATTAAAGCAATCCGGGTGATGAAGAACATATCCTTGCAGAAATCTTCCTCCGGTATCATGTCGATAACGGTTACATCCTTTCCCTGTCTTGCAAGGGACACTGCACATTCCACTCCGGACAGGCCTCCGCCGCATACAACAACTTTTTTCCCAACGGCTTCTTTTTCTCTCTCCACGTTGCGCAGCATCTTTACATTTTCGCCCTCAATTCCGGGGATGCCAGGTTTAATAAAACGGGATCCTGTTGCAATTATGACAGCGTCCGGTTTTTCTTTTTCAATCAGATTGATGTCAACCGTGGTATTAAGTTTGATGGCTGCCCCGCAATTCATGGTAGTATGGATGCTCCATTTCGTATAATCCCGCATCAGATCCTTAAAGGTTACCGCACCGCCGTCATGGAGCAGGCCGCCAAGTTGGTCCGTTTTCTCATACAGGGTAACCGAGTGTCCCCTTTTGACCAGGGTCTGGGCTGCCGTCATTCCTGCCGGACCGCCGCCGATTACCATGACCTTTTTCTTCTCTCCGGCTTCCGGAATGGTTTTATAACGGTATTCTCTTCCGTTGACAGGATTAACCGCGCAGCGGACCGGAAGTCCATGGAAAATCCGGCCGCATCCATCCATGCAGCGCAGGCAGGGGCGGATATCTTCTGTTTTACCGGCTAAAGATTTGTGGATCAGTTCAGGATCGGCCATGAAAGAACGGCACATGCCCACAATATCGGCTTTTCCGGAGGAGATAATTTCCTCGGCCTCTTCCAGGGTAAAGATATTCCCTACGACGGAAACGGCGATGTCCAATTCCTTTTTTGCCGCTTCGGCAAATTTTACATTCTGCATTTTTTCCTGAAGATATAAGGGAACCGAATATTTCACACCTTCGGGCATAAACACATTTCCGCAGGAAAAATTCACAATATCAATATATTCCTGAGCTCTTTTTACATAGGCAAGGGATTCGTGAAAGCGCAGGCCGTTTCTGGTCATTTCATCTCCGCTGACCCGCATTTCGATCACCATATCTTTTCCCGCCGTCTGCCGGACTGCGCGGAGAATTTCCAATGGGAAACGCATGCGGTTTTCCAGACTTCCTCCATATTCATCGGTCCGGAAGTTGCTTTCCGGGGAAAGGAATTGTCCAAGAAGATTGTTGTGCCCGCTGTGAATCATGATCATATCAAAGCCGGCCTTTTTTACCCGTGCAGCGCATTCGGCAAAACGGTTGATCACCCATTCCATATCCGCCCGGTCCATGACCTTTAACTCCTGCATGCAGCCGGGAATGGGGACGTCAGACGGTGCGAAGCCGGGCTTTACATTCATGGATGGGACACCGCCTCTGCCCGCGTGGGCCAGCTCAATGGAGAGCTTGGCTCCGTAGCGGTGAACCTCTTCCGGAAGCAGGGACATGCCGGTGATGTATTTGTCATGGAGAACATTTAACTCCCCATAAAAGCACATGGCCCTTTCGTGATCAATCTGGGTATCCCCAAGAGTGACGTAAGCGACTCCGGTTTCCGCCTGTGTTCCTACAAACTGCAGCATCTCGTTGGTAACTTCTCCGTCAGAGGTTGACAAACAGCAGACCATTGGCGTATACTGCAGTCTGTTTTTAAAGGTGGTGCCCCGGATCGTGAGCGGTTGAAATACGTGTGGATAGTTCTTCATAGAAATAGCCTCCTTAATTGATAATTTCTTAACATTGATTATAAACAACGTTGAAATCAAAAAGCAAACAACCATTTTTTGTACATACAACCCAAAAAGAGGGCGGTATAACTTCTGAAAAAAGTGGAAATTTACCATATGCTTTGTTATAATAATATCAAAAGTATTTTTGAAAGGAGGATGCAGGCCATGGACAACAAGCAATTGCGGTTTTTTTTAGAGATTTGTACGGAGCTCAGCTTTTCCAAGGCGGCCAGAAAGCTGTTCGTCACCCAGCAGGCCCTTAGCAAAGCCATTAAAAATTTAGAGAATGAACTGGGAATTTCTCTGTTTTACCGTACCAATGCAGGAATTACATTAACCGAATACGGAAAATACCTTGAAAAGAAAAGCCGCCATGTTCTGGAAGAGTTTGATATGATCATGCAGGACATGAACAATATGAAAAACAATGAACAGGGAGAAGTCCGGGCCGCGTTTTCCTTTGGGGTAATGAGTGCATTGTCTCCTGACCTGATCTCGGAATTTCAGAAAAACCATCCCAGGATACAACTGAAAATAGAAGAATATCCGGATAAAGAATGTGAAGAGGCCGTGTTAAGTGAAAAGGCAGCCGTGGGATTTACCATTGCCCCGGTTGCCCCGGACCTTTTTGATTATAAAACGATAAAACGGGACCGGATGTGTCTGATTGTCAACCGGTCCAACCCGCTCTGCCAAAAGGATGCGGTTGAATTTTCTGAGCTTAAGGATCAGAAATTTATAATTGTTAATGAAAACTTTAAGCTGTATCACAACTTTATGAAAGGCTGTATTGCAGCCGGATTCAGACCTCAGATATACCATACGACCATGGAGATGATTCTGGTGCAGAAACTGGCAGGCAGCAACAAGGGAATCGGAGTCAGCGTTCTCTTTATCTCCGAAAATATTCCCGATACCTGCGCGGTAACGTTTGCGGATGACTCCTTTACCTGGGAGGTCTGTCTCATTACAAAGAAAAATGCCGCAGTGGACCATGCGACGGGGCTGTTTATTGATTATATCTGCGGGATTCATGATTTGCACGTGCCGGATTATAAAGATAAGTAGAAGACGTGTGAGAGGTATGGCAAACCTGTATCCGGGTGTCCACGGAGGACGGAAAAAATCGGTAAAATGTCCGTTGACAACCTCTGTAAAATTTGTTAAACTATGTAACTAACAAGCGAAAAGGCTTATTAGTAATATTAATAAGAATAAAAAGAAGGAGAGGAAAAACGAATGGGTACAATTATTGGCGAAGGCATTACTTTTGATGATGTGCTGCTGGTTCCTGCATATTCAGAGGTAATTCCCAATCAGGTTGATTTAACGACCAACCTTACGAAAACCATCAAGCTCAATATTCCGCTTATGAGTGCAGGTATGGATACTGTTACCGAGCACCGCATGGCAATTGCCATGGCAAGACAGGGAGGTATCGGTATTATCCATAAGAATATGTCGATCGATGAGCAGGCAGAAGAGGTTGATAAGGTAAAGAGGTCAGAAAACGGCGTCATAACGGACCCATTCTATCTTTCCCCGGAACATACATTAAAAGATGCGGATGAGCTTATGGGCAAATTCCGCATTTCCGGAGTGCCGATCACAGAGGGCAAAAAGCTGGTCGGCATCATTACCAACCGTGACTTAAAATTCGAAGAGGATTTCAGTAAGAAGATCAAGGAATGCATGACTTCTGAAAATCTGGTGACAGCCAAAGAAGGGATTACTCTGATGGAAGCCAAGAAGATTCTTGCAAAGGCAAGGGTGGAAAAGCTTCCGATCGTAGATGATGATTTCAACTTAAAGGGCTTAATTACCATCAAGGATATTGAAAAGCAGATCAAGTACCCGTTATCCGCAAAGGATGGCCAGGGAAGGCTTTTATGCGGCGCTGCCGTGGGTATTACTGCAAATGTGTTAGACCGTGTGGATGCGCTGGTAAATGCAAAGGTGGATGTAGTAGTGCTGGACTCCGCTCACGGACATTCCGAGAACGTTCTCCGGTGCGTGAGAATGATTAAGGAAGCTTATCCGGCTCTTTCTGTTGTTGCAGGCAATGTGGCGACAGGGGAAGCGACAAAGGCATTGATTGAAGCAGGAGCCGATGCGGTGAAAGTGGGAATCGGACCCGGATCCATATGTACCACCCGTGTGGTAGCCGGTATCGGCGTTCCGCAGATCACGGCGATTATGAATTGCTATGCTGTTGCTAAGGAATATGGTGTTCCCATCATCGCTGACGGGGGAATCAAGTACTCCGGCGATTTGACAAAGGCCATTGCGGCAGGCGGAAGCGTATGTATGATGGGAAGCATGTTTGCCGGATGCGACGAGAGCCCGGGAACGTTCGAACTGTATCAGGGCAGAAAATACAAAGTATACCGCGGTATGGGATCCATTGCAGCGATGGAAAACGGCAGCAAGGACCGCTACTTCCAGACAGATGCCAAGAAGCTGGTTCCGGAGGGCGTGGAAGGCCGTGTTGCTTACAAGGGTATGGCAGAGGATACCGTATTCCAGATGTTGGGCGGCTTACGGTCCGGTATGGGATACTGCGGCGCACAGACCATAAGGGCACTGCAGGACACAGGAAGATTCGTAAAGATTACGGCTGCATCCTTAAAGGAAAGCCATCCCCATGACATTCATATCACAAAAGAAGCGCCAAACTACAGCATAGATGAATAGGCATGATTTCCTTAATGAAGGCAAGCGAAGCGCGGCCTGAGTTTAGGAAATCAGCCGTTCGATGAGCCGGAGGGCGAATCGAACTTCCTTGGTATTATTTCCTTAATGAATGCAAGCGGAGCGCAGCCTGAATTTAGTAAATCAGCCGTTCGGTGAGCCGGAGGCGAATCGAACTTCCTCATAAACAAACAGGTGGAGATCATAAAAGATTCTCCACCTGTTTGATTACCAGGACAATGGATTCCGAAAGGGTCAGGTTTTCACAGCCTACCACATAATGATTGCATTTATTCACCGGTATGAGGATCTTATAGGCACGGCTTTTGCCAATGGCTTCTGCCATGACAGGGGTGATCTCTCCTAACAGGGAGTCGGCAATGACGATCCCAATGGGGCCGATGATGATATCGGCATCACGGCTGGCCACGATAACGGGATTCTCGCCGGTTGCACCTGCGTCAGCTCCTGCCTTCAGCATGGCGGAAGTAGCGATGGAGTTGGTCCCGATGGCAGTGATCCGAAGCTCGGGATGGGATTTTTTCAGCTGGGCGATGACGGACTGTCCCATTTTTCCGCCCTGCCCGTCAATAATAACGATTTTCATAGCATCCTCCTTGCCCTCTATTGTATTATAGGGAAGGAAAGAAATCAAGTGGAAGGCCGGGTAAGCTTTATTTTACCTCCCCGCTCCAGACAGCCGAATAAAAGTTCATATCCGGCCGGAACGTGTCCGATGACATTGACCCGTTCATCGGCCGGAAAGTCTTTGTTTAACAGCTGGATCTCTCCGGAATAACGTCCGTAGAGCCGGTTGTCCATGGTAATGGATCCCTTTGTCCTTGCAATGCAGTTGCAAGGGACTGTTTCCTCTCCTGGTGAACTGTATTCCTGGCTTTCCTGAAGGCGGGCAAGCCAGGAGGGGCTGTCAGGACGTATGGTAAAGGTACATCCGAAGAAGCCTTCAAAACCCGGATGAAGGACCGCAGGAATGCTCAGAGTACCGGTATGGAGGTATTCCCCGATCAGGGCAGCCTGCGGGGCCGAGAGACCGGGATCTCCGGTGAGTATCCCGTAAAGCCTGTTCTCCGGCCGGCATAAATCGGCGTAGCAGACGTAGGGAGGCAGACCCCGGTGCTTTTCCAGGGTGGGAAGTCCGGAAAAAACCGGGCCCCGCAGAGCTTCATCTCCCGGCACAAAGGCCAGAACCCGTACCCCTGCGTCGTGAAGCTTCTGGTTCGTGGACTGGAAGAAGGGTTCATCAAGGCCAGTCTCCGGCCGGGGATAGAAATTGTGGATGGCATAAACACTGCCTCCCTCGCCTGCGATTTCACAGGCCAGCCGGTGATCCTTTGTGCTGGCATTGACCGCGATGGGGATATGCTTTGCAATGGCTCTGATTTCATCAGCCGGAAAGCCGTAATCCAGCCGCAGGATGGAGATACCCATTTCCTTTGCAAATGACAGGATATCCGGGGAACCAAATTGTTCCAGGGTTTTGGGGGATACATCTCCAATGATCTCATATCCCTGTTTTAAGAGGAACCGGCACATTTCCCGCGCTTTTTCACTGTAATCCGGCCCGAATTCCTCACTGATATGAAAGGATGTGAACAGAAGGCCCCGGGAGAGCCCGGAAAGGCTCTCCCTCATGGAATCAAAACAGCTTACATAGGCCGAACGGCCAAAACGTTCAGGCTTTTGCAACTTCGTCCTCCTTAATAAACAGGCCGGTGATGATAAATCCGGCAATGTATGCGATCACCAGACCCAGAAAATAATGGAGCATGTTAACCGGGCTGCTCATGATCGGAATGGCTAACAGGCCGGAAGGGCTCCAGGCAATGCTCTTTACATGCATCAGCATCACATAGGCGCCGCCGAAGCCGGCTCCTAATCCTGCAGTTATGAAAGGCTTGCCGAGGGGAAGAGTGACCCCATAAATGAGGGGTTCCCCGATGCCTAAAAATCCGGATGGCAGCGCACCGATGATGATGCTCTTTAAGCGTTTGTTTCCGCTTCGTTTGGCTTTCAGATAGATGGCAATGGCCGCACCCACCTGCCCTGCACCTGCCATAGCCAGGACCGGGAATAAGGAGACTCCGCCCATCTGTTCCAGCTGGACCGCATAAATGGGAACCAGCCCATGATGCAGTCCCAAAAGGACCAGGGGAAGGAACACGGCTGACATGATGTAACCGGACAGAACGCTGACAACCGGATTCGTGGAATTTACAAGGAGGGATAAAGCCCGGACCAGACCGTCGGATAAAAAGCCGGCAGCCGGCATCAGTACCAGTACAAACAGGGTTCCGGTTATCAGAATGCTTAAAAAGCCGGTCAGCATGATGTCAAGGACATCGGGAACGTGCCTGCGCACCCAGCGTTCCACTTTGGAAAGCACCCAGACGCCGACGATTACGCCGATGATCCCGCCCTTGCCGCTTATCAGTGTAGAGCTGTTTGGAATCTGCTCATTGTAAAGACCAAAGAGTTTTGAAATGTCCGTTATCTGTGACATAATGCTCATGGAGCCGATCATGCCGCCCAGGGCAGGCGTCGCTCCAAAGCTTTTTGCTGCATTAATACCGGTGTAAATGGCAAAATAACCGAGAAATGCGCCGCCGAACAGCTTCAGTATGGTGACGGGAAGGGTCCAGAAGCTGCCTGCTAATATCTGCGCATCCACGCCCTGGCCGATGATATTGGCCACACCGTTGCATAATCCGGCTGCAATGATAGCCGGAATCATTGGAATAAAGATATCGGAGATGACCCGTATGCCGCTCTTTAGCCCGCTGCCTTTCTGGCCGGCCTTTAACGCTTCTTTGTTTTCCTGCCAGGAGACATTGGTGGAGAGCCCTTTGCCGTCAGGCTCGCCTGGGATCCCCATACCGATGCAGATATCCATGAGCTTTCTGGCTTTACCGGGTCCGACCACCACCTGTACATCAATTCCGTTTGAAACCAGGCCAAGAACTCCTGAAAGCCCTTTCAGTTCCTCCGCCTGCACCTGATCCGGGTCCTTTACCTTTAAGCGAAGGCGTGTCATGCAGCTGGCCGCGGCTGCCACGTTTTCTTTCCCTCCCGATAGTTCCAGGATTTTTTGAACCAATGCTTCATTTGTCATAATAGACACCTCCATATTTGAAATGAATTACATTATGTTTATTCAGGAGTCCTTTTCACACATGCACGGATATGCCCGCGGGATTCCTTTAATTTCGCTTCCGCTTCTTTTGGCTCTGCGCCCATTCGCTTCATGGCTATGGCCAGCTTCACGCTTCCTCCTGCTTCGTCTAAAAGCCTTCTGGCCTCATCCCGTTCTATTTCAGCGGCAGCCATCAGGATGTTTTCTGCCCGGGTACGCAGCTTCTCATTGCTCTGTACCACATCTACCATCAGATTCTGATATGCTTTTCCGATGCCGACCATGGCTCCGGTGCTGATCATGTTAAGTATCATCTTCTGTGCGGTTCCGGCTTTTAAGCGGGTGCTGCCGGTCAGCACTTCCGGTCCCACCACCGGTTCAATGGACAAGTCTGCAGATTTTCCGATGAGGCTTCCCTCATTGCAGGCTATGGCTACGGTCCGGCAGCCTATGCTTTTTGCATAGCCTAAGGCAGCCGATACATAGGGCGTCCTTCCGCTGGCAGCAATGCCCACCACCACATCTTTCCGGGATAAGGACAGGGCCTTTAAATCTTCGACGCCAAGAGTCTCAGAGTCCTCGGCTCCTTCCACGGCCTGCCTTATGGCCCCGTCCCCTCCGGCGATCAGGCCGATGACCATACCCGGATCCACCCCAAAGGTGGGAGGGCATTCCGAACTGTCTAAGATACCGAGCCTTCCGCTGGTTCCGGCTCCCATGTAGATGAGCCGGCCTCCGGCCTCAAATGCCTCACAGACCCATTCCACCGCTTTGGCGGTCTGGGGCAGGACTTTTTCCACTGCCTCCGCCACCTTCCGGTCTTCCCGGTTCATGGCTGTCACCAGTTCTAAGGGTGTCATGGTGTCTAGATCCATGGTATCAGGATTGCGGCTTTCTGTTGTCATCTTGCTTAAGTCTACCATGATTGAGTTCCTCCTCATTATACGCTTCGTCGAAATGTTCAAAATACGACGGATTTTTCTTGGAAATGTGTGTTTTCCGCCACTGGGTAAGGGAATATTCGCTGTTGCGGTTGGCGTATGCGGTATACAGAATATCAATGATGTTTAACTGGCTGATCCTGCTTCCCATGGCACCGCTCCGAAAGGTGGATTCATTGGCAGCCACATAAAGGTTATAATCCGCCATTTCCGAAAGCGGTGATACGGCAAAACGGGTGATCAGGATGAATTTCGCCCCTACCTGCTGCATGGTCCTGGCGCACTCGATCATTTCCATGGTCCTGCCGGAATAGGAGATCATCAGTCCCAAATCATCCCGGCTCATGTTACGGGCCTGCAAAAGCTGGGAATGCCAGTCATCATTTAAGATGCAGGGCTTGTTGATCCGGAGGAATTTTAGGTAGGCATCCCGGGCCACCAGAAGGGATGAGCCGATTCCGAATAAGCAGACGGTGCGGCACTGGCACAAGCGGTCAACGCAGCTTTTCATGACGGATAAATCGGTTAAATTTCTGGTATCTTCTAAGGATGCGATGTTTTTATATGTAATTTTGTCGATGATCTGTTCCAGAGTATCGTTCTCCGTGATTTCCCCCATTTTTTCCCTGGTGTTCTCCTGCCGGATGGCCAGTTCGCAGATCAGGGCGGCTTTCATTTCCCTGTACCCGGAGAAGCCAAGTTCATGGCATAGCCGGATAACGGTGGAAGAAGAGGAAAATCCTTTTTCCGCCAGAGCGTGGACCGAAAGCTTCACCGCCTGTTCCGGGGTGTCCAGCAGGTAACGTACAACGCCGGCCTCTGCAACGCTCATCTCTTTTTGGTATTCTCGCAATCGAACCAGTACACTTTTCATTTTCATTTCCCCTTTGTTGTGGTATTAGTATATGCGGCGCGGATTAATAGTTCAAGATATTGGATTTCTTATGAAACTTTGTACCATACATTGGAAGAAATGTCTATTTTTTGCCTTGCCCTATGCCAGAAATTGGGCAATTTATTGACCTTTATACAAGATAAGCTTATAATAGGGCCATTGGAACTTGGGAGTTTAACCGAATCAGGCAGCGAAGCGGATTGCGAATATCCGCTTGACGGAGGTCTTTTATGAAAGCGGATTTTCATATGCATTCCTGTTTTTCTGACGGAAGTGAAACCATCATGCAGATTTTTTCCCTGGCAAAGGAACAGGGTCTTACGGCAGCTGCCATAACGGACCATGATACCATATTGGGCCTTGAAGAAGAAAAAGAAGCGTCAAGAAAATACCGCATTCCTTATATACCGGCAGCAGAGTTTACGGTGGCAGAGGAGGGAATGAAATTTCATGTGCTGGGATATGGGATCGATCCGGAGAATCCGGGATTGCTTCAATATTCGAACTGTTTTCTGGAACAGATGAATGAACGGTCCAGTCTTCAGATCCGCAGGATGCAGCGGGCTGGAATAGAGATTGAAGAAAAAGAGTTTTTCGAAAAGGCAGGAGGCGGGCCTCTTTACCGGGCAAAGCTTCTGGGAGTCCTGGCTGACCATGGACTCCTTAGGAAAGAGGAAATCATGGAGAGCCTGCCCCGTTATTTTGGAAAGGGAGCTCCCTATGAGGAAGAGGATCGTTTCCCGTATGGAAGTTTTTATCAGGTATGCGCTATGATAAAGAAGGCTGGGGGGAAAGCAGTTTTGGCCCATCCTGGGAAAATAAAGAGAAAGAGCGGACAGCTTTATGATGCCCTTTTAAGAGAAGAATGTCTGGATGGCCTTGAAGTTTACCATCATGATAACCCGGAGGATGTCCGGGCAGAATTATTGGCTGTGGCCGGGAGCAGACGTTTCATGGTCACAGGGGGCAGCGATTATCACGGTATTTACAGGAAGCCGCCGGTTCTTCCGGGGGATGAGGAGCTGCCGGAAGAGCTGGCGGAAGGTTTAAAACATCTGTTATCCGGTTACTTTTGCCTGTGAGGAAGCCTTCCGCGGAAGAAACGCTTTTTCAGTTCTGAAACGTGGAAGGGGATCAACGGGTAAATATAACTCTTTCCGGCGATGGTCTTGTTGAATACAATGGCGCACAGGGAGAGCACTGCACCGCCGATAAATCCCCAGAAGTTGAAAAGGGCGGTTGTGATCAGCATGATCATCCGCATGAATTTAAAGGCATAACCGAGTTCAAAACTTGATTGGGAGTAATTTGCAATTGTCACAAAGGCCATATAGAGCATGGTCTCGCTGTTGAACCAGCCGGATTTTACGGAATATTCGCCCAGGACGATACCGGCGATCACGCTGAGCGGCGTAGTCAGCATACTTGGGGTGTTGACTGCGGCAAGCCTGAGTCCGTCAATGGCAAATTCCAGAATCAGAAGCTGGAAGAGCAGGGGAACCTTAGGCGCCTCGGACAACTGGATGAACTGCAGCCAGGATGGGATCATTTCCGGGTTCTGCATGAACAGCAGCCATAAAGGGGTCATAAACAGGGTCAGAAGCGAAATAATAAAACGGGAAAGCCGTAAGTAGGTTCCGGTAATCGGGGGGAAATAATAGTCATCGGCTTCTTCTATGATATCAAACACGGAAGAGGGCAGTATCATGGCAGAGGGAGAGTTGTCCACCATAATAATGATGTTTCCCTCCAGAATGGAGGCGGCGGCGGTGTCGGGACGTTCGGAATATTTAAACTTTGGAAACGGATTGTACCATTTATTGGGATAAAGGCATTCCGCAAGGCTTTCCTGGTTCATGGTCAGGGCATCCACTTTCAGCTTGTTAATGCGTTCTTTGACCATGGCAAGAAGCTTTTCATCCACCCGGCCCTTGAAATAGCAGATGGCAATGTCGGTATGGGAGCTTTCTCCGGTGTTCATGATTTCCACCGTGAGTTTTGGATCCCGTATTCTCCGGCGGATCAGGGCGGTATTGAAGATCAGGGTTTCCACAAATCCATCCCTGGAGCCCCGTAAAACCTTGTCCTTCTCCGGTTCCGACACTCCTCTGGAGGGGTAGGTACGGCAATCGACGGTCAGACAGGTGTCATAGCCGTCAATAAACAGGCAGGATACACCCATTAAAAGCTGGGTTATCATCTCCTCATCATTTTTAACAAGACCCACTTCTCCGTAGGGCAGGTATTTTTTGGAAAAAGTATGGGCATCAGGAGGCATATCCTCTTCTTTTATCGCATTGAAACCTGGAAGAATTTTTAACCATACCTCATCCTTTGTAAAGCCGTCGATAAAGTAAAGACAGGCTTCCCGGCCGGCAACATGTATGACACGGTATACTACATCGAAATTCGTATTAATATCCAGCCTGTCTTTCAAATAATTCATGTTATCCGATAGCTTTTTCGAAAATTCCATGGTGATGTTCTCCTCGCATTCATAATCAGCATTTCTTTCATATGAAAAGTATACACAATTTTCATGAAAATATGTTTTATTGAAATATGTACGTATGAAAGGGACTTTTGAACGGATCTGTATGAAAAATTGCAGTAATGATTCTTTAATGCAAGGATATTTTTGGTAAAATACACTAAAATCATTGACTTTGTTGGGAATAGATGGTATCATCGTCCATGTAAGAAGCGCAAAGGGGTACCTTGCGTGTTTGATTTTGGCATGGGGTTGCCAGACAGCAGAAACGAAATAGTGTGACGGTTTCAGATCGTGACGGAGGATTGCCTTCTGTGGGGGAAGGGCAGTCCTCTATTAATTTAACCGAATCAAGTAAGTCCCCTACTTCAAATGCAAAGAGCATTAAGTGGTGGGTGGGGACTTGCTTGTGTCAGGTGGAGTACAAGCTCCACCTGACAAGCAGCGATAGCTGCTATTCGGTTATGCCCGGTGGAGCGGGGCACGCTGTGAGCAAGTAGCGAAGCGGATTGCGAATATCCGCTTGACAAAGAAATGAAGTTAAAACTGAAAAAGCTGTCATAATTACAGAAAATAGCCCCTGCTTTGCAAAAATTAACGGGATGGACTGGACAGAACAGGAGGAAATGTGGTAAATTGTAACGTGCGTCTTATTATAATAGAAACATAAGAAATCATTCCGCAATTTAAGAACGGATACAAAAGATACGAGACAGGAGGACGTTTTCATGGGAGCATATCAACTGAAAATCACGATCAAAGGCAGTAAGCCGCCGATTTGGAGAAGGATTCTGGTGCCGGAAGGGATTACCTTTGAGAAACTGCACCAGATTATTCAGACAGCATTTTGCTGGGCCGATGATCACCTGTATCAATTTGAATTCCGTTCTGAAGGGGTACGGGTAGTACCGGCTGAAGAAGACAGGTCTCAGAAATTTCAATATATATTAACGGATGAAACCATTGACAATCTGGTATCCGGTACGAAAAAATTTACCTATATATATGATTTTGGTGATAACTGGGAGCATGTAATCCAGGTAGAAGATGTGATAGAAGATTATAAGGAGAACTACGCCCAGGTCGTTAAATTCAAAGGAGATGTAATTCCGGAAGACTGCGGAGGCATTACCGGGTATTATGAACTTTTAAAAAAATCCTCTGAATACCTGAAAGAATATGATATGTCAGCCATCAACAAATGTTTGAATCAGAATGTAGAACCTGTTCCGGAAGAAATCCATATTGCAGACATTTACGGCTGTTACGATAAAAGCAGCGTCATTGAGATTGCTAAAAGACACGGCTTG
>NZ_LT732526.1:2272497-2308815 GCF_900155545.1 Clostridium sp. Marseille-P2415 | reverse complement strand
AGCATTAAGTGGTGGGTGGGGACTTGCTTGTGTCAGGTGGAGTACAAGCTCCACCTGACAAGCAGCGATAGCTGCTATTCGGTTATGCCCGGTGGAGCGGGGCACGCTGTGAGCAAGTAGCGAAGCGGATTGCGAATATCCGCTTGACAAATATATTGATACAGGAGAAGATCTTACATATAATATTACTTAAAAGAAGGAGGAATCTTATGTGGAAGAAACTGAGAAGGGATAAGCGGGTCCGCAATCTGATGACAACGGCAGCGGTTGTGGTGTCCGCGCTCTTACAGACGTTTGTAATACAGGCGTTTATAAAACCTGCAGGCCTTTTGTCGGGGGGGTTTACGGGAGTTGCGATTCTGGTCGACCGGGTGACTTCCCTGTTTGGATTCAATATATCCACCTCGTTGGGCATGATTCTTTTAAATATACCGGTTGCCTGGGCCTGCAGCAGGAGCATCAGCAGGCGGTTCACGTTCTTTTCCCTGCTGCAGGTATTTTTAGCCAGTGCCTTTTTAAAAATATTTCATTTTTCGCCCATATTTGAAGACGCAATACTTAATGTCATATATGGCGGTGTTCTGTATGGCTTTGCCATTGTCCTGGCTCTTCGGGGAAATGCTTCGACCGGTGGAACCGATTTCATTGCCCTGTACGTGTCAAATAAGACCGGAAATTCGATCTGGGCCCATGTTTTTCTTGGTAACGTGATCCTGCTTTGCATTTTCGGAGTCATTTTCGGATGGGATTATGCAGGATATTCCATCCTGTTCCAGTTCGTGGGTACGAAAGTCATTTCCACGTTCCATCACAGGTATGACCGGGTCACACTTCAGGTCACCACAGCCAAAGGGCCGGAGCTGGCTAGTAAGTATGTAAAAGCCTTTCGCCACGGCATTTCCTGCGTGGATGCGGTAGGAGGCTACAGCAAGAAGAAAATGTACCTTCTTCATACGGTGGTGTCCTCCTATGAGGTGGCTGACATTATAGCACTGTTCCATGAGGTGGATGAGCATATCATCGTAAATATGTTTAAGACCCAGCAGTTTTTCGGAACCTTTTACAGGGCTCCCATGGAGTAAACCGGTGCGTTTAAAGCGGCAATCTCATGTTTCCTGCCGCTGCTTTCGAAAACGAATTGGGAACCCCAATCTTCCCAGCCTGCTGAACCAGTTGAAATACACGATAAATAAGACAGAAGTGGTTGTCCAGGTCAGCGGGTAGCTGAAAATCACGGTCTCAATGGCCGGACGTAAGGGAACTGCCACACAGATCCAGATGATCCGGAGTGCGCAGACGCCTAAGCAGGTAAGGATCATCGGAATCCAGCAGTCGCCCGTTCCGCGCAGGGAGCCGGAGTAAATCTCAATGCAGACATAAGTGAAAAACGTGGGAGCCAGATAACGGAGAATTTCCGTTCCCTTTTCGATCACGGCGGCATCGGTGGTGAACAGTAGGTATATGTAATTGCCAAAGGTAAATAATAAAAAGCTCAATAGGATGGCTGCAGCAAAGCTCATGATCATACAGACCCGGATGCCCTTGTAGACCCGTTCCTTTTTTCCGGCCCCATAGTTTTGTCCCACAAAGGTTGTGATGGATATTCCAAAAGCGCTGATGATCATCCAGAATACGCTGTCAATCTTTCCGTAGGCTGTCCAGGCTGCAATGGTGTTGGTCCCCAGCGTGTTGACGCTGGTCTGGATGATGACATTGGAGGATGAGTACATGACCGACTGAAGACCGGCAGGAAATCCGATCCGGACGATGCGTTTCAGCATGTCCCGGTCAATTCGTATGGCAGCTGGTATCAGATGGTAGGATTCCTTCGTACGGATCAGCACAAGCGTCACGAGAACGGCGCTGACCAGCTGGGAGATTATGGTGGCCAGGGCGGCTCCCATAACGCCCATGTGGAAGGAAACAACGAAAAGCACATCCAGAACGATGTTGGTAAAGCAGCTGGCAATCAAAAAATAAAGAGGACGCCTGGAGTCCCCGATGGCCCTTAAAATACCTGCGCCCATATTATAAATAAGGTTTGGAATAACTCCGATAAAATAGATCCGCATGTATAAAACAGCATGGTGCATGATCTCATCGGGTGTTCCCATCGCTTTTAAGGCAAAGGGCGCGCCCAGGATGCCGACCCCCATTAAGACCGTGCCGCATATGATGGAAAAGGCTATGGCGGTGTGGACCGCATGGCTGACTTTTTCTTCCTGTCCGGCTCCGTAAAACTGGGAAATGATCACTCCGGCACCGGAAGAAAGCCCTATGAAGAACCCGATCAAAAGATTGATCAGGGTCCCCGTAGGGCCTCCCACGGCTGCCAGAGCTTCCTTTCCCACGAACCGGCCGACTATGACAGCATCAGCGGTATTATAAAGCTGCTGAAAAAAAGTTCCAAATAAAATAGGAAAGAAAAACAGAAGAAGCTGCTTCCATATCACTCCCTCTGTAATCTGATTATGCTTCCCCGCATCTTGTGTCCTCGTATTCTGACTCATATGTTTCCTCTTTCTCGTCCGCGCCTTCTGGACATAAAGGTATACCCGAAGGGTGTTTCCTCTTTCTCGTCCACGCCTTCTGGACATAAAGGTATGCCCGAAGGGTACTTCCTCATTCCAGTAATTATGTATTCTTTTTTTCATTATACAGTCTCAAACGGAAAAACACAATCCCCGGACTTATTCGGTTATCTGTGCTTTTGAAATGGCCTGATCCACAGCCTTTAGCAGCACGCCGGAGGTATAGCGGGTCTCAGTTGAATAGGAAATATTTTTCGTAGACTGGTTTTTAATGATCTGTTCGGATAAGTTATCCATGGCCGGCTGCATCAGAGGATACATGGTGGTGACAGCCTCACTTAAGGGAACCAGGGTGACCGAGGTGATTTTTTTGGAGTCAACGGTGACCTCCACATTGATATCCTGACTATTCAGCGTAATGGCAGAGGAATAGACTCCCGGAACATAGAGCACAGGGTCGCCGGAAGCGGTGACAGAATCCTTTTTCGGGCGGAACATGACTAAAAACAAAGTAATGAGGAGAATTCCAAGGCCGACGAAGATTGCAGTGTAAATGATTTCTTTCATTCGTAAAACGACGATTTTTGTTTTTGAGCTCATAAAAGAAGCCCTCCGTACAGTTTTGTTATAATGTATTAATGCGGAATGGGTTTCATGCCTAAGATTTCATTGTTGTCGGAGGAAATCTGTGTTAAGATGATAAGCAAACATGCGTTTTGTTTTACAGAGAGAAATAGAGAGGAAAAAGCCATGTCCCTTCAATTTGTATTGGGCGGATCCGGTTCCGGCAAAACCTACCGCCTTTATACGGAATTGATCCGGCAGTCACAGGAGGCGCCGGATACCCAGTATATTGCCATTGTGCCGGAGCAGTTTACCATGCAGACCCAGAAGGAAATCGTTTCCCTTCACCCCAGGCACGGGGTCATGAATATTGATATCGTAAGCTTTAAACGTCTGGCTTACCGGGTGTTTGAGGAGCTTGCCATTGCAAATCCCCAGGTCCTTGATGATATGGGAAAATCCATGGTGCTTCGGAAGGTAGCTGCCAATAAAAAAAAGGACCTGATTCTTTATAAGGAACATTTATCAAAAGCGGGATTTATCTCCCAGTTAAAATCCATGCTGTCCGAGCTTTACCAGTACGGGGTGACGCCGGACATGCTGAATGAGAGAGTACCGGATGCAATAAGTCCTGTGCTTCGGCAGAAGCTTTCCGATATTTCCGTCATTTATCAGGGGTTTAAGGATTACATCAAAGATAAATACATCACCACAGAGGAAATTTTAGATGTCTTATGCAGGGTTCTGCCTCAGTCGGAACTGATTAAGAACAGCGTCATTACCCTGGATGGCTATACGGGATTTACGCCGGTCCAGTACCGGATCCTGGAACTGTTTCTGCGCTACAGCAAACGGGTCATGGTGACTGTGACCATAGACCCGTCCGAAAACATGAGCAAAAGGTCCGGAGTCCAGGAGCTGTTTTACATGAGCCGCCAGATGATCCGGAAATTAAATGACCTGGCAAAGGAAGCGCAGACAGGAAGGGAGCAGGACATCCTGCTTATGGAGCATCCGGCTGTCCGTTACCGTAAGGGGGCCGGGGAGACCGCAGGACAGGAAGGATGCAGGCCGGATAATGCCCTGGATTTCCTGGAACAGAATTTATACCGGTATAAGGGGAAATCCTGCCGGACGGTTCCTGAGTCCATCCACCTGATTCAGGCCCTAAATCCGACAGAAGAAATTGCCGGTCTGATTCACACCATGGAAGAACGGATCAGGAAGCAGGGCCTTCGGTACCGTGATATGGCGGTCATAACAGGAGATTTGGGAAGCTATGCCAATGAGATCGCTCATCAGTTTCAATTGAACGGCATCCCCTATTTCCTGGATGATAAAAAGAGCATTTTAAAAAATCCCATGGTGGAGCTCATACGGGCGGCCATAGAAATCATACAGAAGGATTTTTCCTATGAATCCGTGTTCCGCTATTTAAGGACCGGTCTCATAACCGGGGAAGAGGATAAGGCGAAGACGGACCGGTTGGAAAATTATGTCATTGCCATGGGAATCCGTGGATTTAAAAGATGGGATTCGGTATGGGAAGGCTGGTACCGGGGCGGTAAGGAGCTTAACCTGGAAGAATTAAATGCATTCCGGGAAGAAATTATGGTTCCTTTAAGACGTCTCCGGGAGGCTTTCCGGGAGGAGGATTCCACGGTAAAGTCCATGACCAGGGCCGTAGCAGCCCTTCTTATGGAGACAGGCATTGAAGAAAAGATGCTGGCCTATGAATCCGGATTCCATGAGTCGGGAGAATTAAACCTTGCCAGGGAATACAGCCAGGTTTACGGATTGGTCATGGATTTATTTGAACGCTTGTCAGGGCTTTTGGGGGACGAACATGTAAGCCGCAGGGAATATGCCGAGATTCTGGACGCGGGTTTTTCAGAAATCAAGGTAGGCCTGATTCCTGCTTCTGTGGACCGGGTGGTGGTCGGTGATATCACCAGAACCAGGCTCGACCATATCAGGATTTTATTTTTCGTAGGAGTGAATGATGGAATTGTCCCGGTAAAAAAAGAAAAGAGCAGTCTGTTTACGGACCGGGAAAGGGAATTCCTGGGAAATCATGCCATTGAACTGGCGCCTACCGCCAGGGAAGAGGGGTTCCGGCAGAGATTTTACCTTTATCTGGCACTTACAAAACCGGAGAGGGAATTGATCCTGTCCTATGCAGCCATGGACAGCAGCGGAAAAAGCATGCGCCCCTCCACTCTGATCGGGGAACTGAAAAAACTGTTTCCAGGGCTTTCGGAAGCCGTACCCGCCAGGATGCAGGTTCCCTTATCCATGAGAGAAGCAAAAGACTGTCTGGCGGAAGGGCTGCGGGAATATGGAAAAAAGGCCGGGGATGGCAGATTTCTGGAACTGTTTAAAGCCTTCCTCCTTTCCGGGGATTACAAAGAGGAAGGAAAGAAGCTGGCCGAAGCCGCTTTCTACACCTATAACAAGAGGGGAATCGGAAAAGCGGCGGCAAAGGCCCTTTACGGTTCTGTCATAAGCGGCAGCGTCACAAGAATGGAGCAGTATGCTTCCTGCGCTTACGCCCATTTCTTAAATTACGGGCTGGAATTAATGGAGCGGCAGGAATATGAACTGGCCGCTATGGATATCGGAAACCTGTTTCATGATTCCATTGACTTATGGTTTAACCGTATGAAGGAAGAGGGGAGGGATTTCAGGACTATTTCCGGGGAAGAACGGAAAGCTCTGGTCCATGAATGCGTTGCCCGGGTGACAGAAGAGTACGGCAATACCATTTTAAAAAGCTCTGCCAGAAATTCCTATCTGGCCGGCAAGGTGGAACGGATCACGGACCGGACGGTATGGGCTCTTTCGGAGCAGTTGAAAAAAGGGGATTTCACTCCGGTGGGATTTGAGGTATCCTTTTCTGCCGCCGATGATTTAAAGGCAATGAGGATTTCTTTGTCAAAAGACGAAGCCATTCATTTGCAGGGAAGGATCGACCGCATGGATTTGTGTGAGGATGAGGAAGCAGTTTATGTGAAGATCATTGATTACAAGTCCGGAAGCACGGCCTTTGACTTAACGGCTCTGTATTATGGCCTGCAGCTTCAGCTGGTTGTTTATATGGATGCGGCCCTGGAAATGGAGGAGCGGCGGACGGCCGGCAAGCCTGTGGTTCCGGCCGGCATTTTCTATTACAATATTAACGATCCGGTCATTGATAAGGATGGGGAAATGTCGGAAGAGGAGTTGAACAGCCGGATGTTAAAACAGCTGCGCATGAATGGCCTGGTCAACAGCGATTTCAGTGCGATTTCCCACTTGGACCGCGAGATCGAAACCGAATCCGATGTTATACCGGTTGCCATGAAGAATGGAATCATTCAGGAAGCCAGGTCATCGGTGGCAGGGGGCAGACGCTTTGACGCATTAAGGCAGTTTGTACAGGAAAAATTGAAATCAGAAGGAAGAGAGATCCTTGACGGAGTCATTGACGTAAATCCCTATAAGCAGGGGGTAAAAAGTGCCTGTGACTACTGTCCTTACCATGCGGTCTGCGGATTCGATTTAAAGACGGCCGGGTATGGTTACCGGAAATTTAAGGCTCTGAAATCCGAGGAGATATGGCCGGTTATGGAAGGAGAAGAGGAGGAAGGAGAAGAAAATGGCGATTAGCTGGACGGATGAACAGAAGGCGGTTATTGAAAGCAGAAACCGGAACCTGCTTGTGTCGGCAGCAGCAGGAAGCGGGAAGACCGCTGTTCTGGTGGAGCGGATCATCCGCATGATCACCGAAGGAGAAGAACCCTTAAGAGTTGACCAGCTTCTGGTCATGACCTTTACAAAGGCTGCGGCCGACGAGATGCGGGAACGGGTTTTAAAAGCCGTGGATGAAAAGCTCATAGAAAATCCGGACAGCTCCCATCTGCAGATGCAGGCAGCCATGATCCCATACGCCCAGATCACGACCATCGACAGCTTTTGTCTGGGACTGATCAGGGAACATTATAACAAGCTGGATATTGATCCGGCCTTCCGGGTGGGCGATGAGGGAGAGCTGATTCTATTACGCGCCGATGTGATGAAGGAAATGCTGGAAACGTGTTATGAAAAGGGGGATCCCTTATTCGAACGGTTTGTGGAAACCTATGCCACGGGAAAGTCCGACCGGGGGATCGAGGATTACATCATGCAGGTGTATACCTTTTCCCAGAGCAATCCCTGGCCGGAGGAGTGGCTTCTTAACTGCAGGCAGGAGCTTGAAACCTGTGATATGGACCGGATCATGGATACTGCGTGGATGAAATTTCTTATGAGGGATGCAGCACTCCAGCTTTCGGAGTTAAAAAGCCAGATGGAAGCAGCCAAAGAGGTCTGTGAGGAAGAAAACGGTCCGGAGGCCTATCTGCCTATGCTTACAAATGACCTTCGCATGCTGGACCGCCTTTTAAAGGCAGATGATTATGAGTCGTTTAATGAACAGTTAAAAGAGGTTTCCTTTGACCGCCTGGCTTCCATACGGAATAAGGACATTGACCCGGATAAAAAGGCTTATGTAACGGGGATCCGGGACCGTGTAAAAAAGGCGGTCGGAAAGCTTCTTGCGTTATACTGCTTTGAATCCCCCCAGGAGGTCCTTTCCGATATCCGGGGAACCAGAGAAGCCGTAACGCAGCTTCTGGATCTGGCAGGGGAATATGCCCGCAGATACCGGGAGAAAAAGAAGGAAAAGAATCTGGTGGATTTTAATGACTTAGAGCATTACGCCCTGGAGATCCTGCTGACAAGAGAAGGCGGCAGGCCGGTTCCTTCGGATGTGGCCGATGAGCTGAGCAGCCAGTTTGAAGAAATCCTGGTGGATGAATACCAGGACAGCAATGATGTACAGGAAGCCCTGATAGGCAGCATTTCCAGAGAGCGCTTCGGGAAGCCCAATGTATTTATGGTGGGAGATGTAAAACAGAGCATCTATCAGTTCCGCCTGGCCAGGCCCCAGCTGTTTTTGGAAAAATACAATTCCTATTCCAAAGAGGAAGGAAAATACCAGAAGATCGAACTGCATCAGAACTTCCGAAGCAGAAATCAGGTTCTGGAGAGCATCAATGAGGTTTTTTACCAGATCATGACCGAGAATCTGGGGGATATCCGGTATACGAAAGAAACCGCACTTCATCCGGGAGCGGAATTCTTGCCTGCGGACTTACGTGTGGGAGAGAAGTCAGAGCTGCTCATGATCCATGCCGAAGGAAACTTATTAAAACAGCTCGATGAGGATGCCGCCGATTATACCGGCCGGGAGATGGAGGCAAAGGTTATTGCCGCAAAGATCCGGGAATTTACGGACCCCGTAAACGGCCTTTTCATCTGGGATAAGAAACTGGATGGAAAGGGGGGCTACCGCATTGCCGGGTATGGGGATATGGTGATATTGCTGAGAAGCTTAAGCGGCTGGGCCGAAGACTTTGTCAGCATTCTGATGAATGAAGGGATCCCCGCTTATGCGGAGCGGAAAACCGGATATTTCACAGCCACGGAGGTGGAAACCGTTCTGTCAATGTTAAACATCATTGATAATCCCATGCAGGATATCCCTCTGGCTGCGGTGTTGAAATCTCCTGTGGGCGGTATCACGGATGAGGAAATGGCCCATATGACGGCGCTTTGGAAAAAAACAGCGAATAAGGGGCAGGACCGGGGATTATACGGAGCCTGGCAGCATTATCTGGAGGAATACGAAGGAAAAGAGGATCCGGATCAGCCGGGGCTTTTTAGGAAACTGAAGGCTTTTTCCGGCATGCTTTCGGAATACAGGAAAAAATCGGCCTATCTTTCCATTCATGAACTGCTTTATGATCTGTATGAGGGGACCGGGTATTATGATTATGTTTCCGCCATGCCGGCCGGTGAAGTCCGGAGGGCCAATCTTTCCATGCTGGTGGAAAAAGCGTCAGCCTATGAGAAAACCAGCTATACGGGCCTGTTTCATTTTATCCGGTACATTGAGAACCTGAAAAAATACGATACGGATTTCGGGGAGGCCTCTCTGGCCGGGGAGGAGAACACGGTCCGGGTCATGAGCATCCATAAGAGCAAGGGGCTGGAATTTCCGGTGGTATTCCTGGCCGGGATGGGGAAGAAATTCAATAAGCAGGATGCATACGGGAAGATCCTCATCGATCCGGATCTGGGAATTGGAACGGATTTTCTGGATCTGGACCGACGCGTAAAGGCCCCCACCTTAAAGAAACATGTCCTGCGCCGGAAAATGGAGCTTGGTGCCATGGGAGAGGAGCTCCGGGTGCTTTATGTGGCCATGACAAGGGCCAAGGAAAAGCTGGTGATGACCGGGCTTGACCGTTACCTGGATAAGAAGCTGGAGCGTTTTGCAGAGATACCCAGGGCAGAGGGACAGATTCCGTTCACCCTGCTTTCTGCTGCGGATTCCTGTCTGGACTGGCTGCTCATGAGCCTGTCAGGGAAATATTCGGATACAGGAATCCTGTCGGAGGAAGGGCAGGATACGGGGAATCTGGTGGTAAGGGAGCTTTCGGTATCCGGTCTGGTGGGACAGGAGATGGAACGGCAGGCCGAAAAAAGCCTGACAAAGGAAAGCCTGCTCTCCCTTGATACGGAAATGGTTTATGACCGGGCTTTTGCGGCAGATTTAAAGGCTGCTTTTGAATACCGGTATCCCTATATGGCGGATATAGGGCTCCATACCAAGCTGTCCGTATCAGAACTGAAGAAGAATGGGCAGTTTACCGATGACGGGGAAAGTGAATTTCTCCCGACCATTCCCGCCTTTTTTACGGAGGAAGGAAAAGAGGAAAAAACCGGAGGAGCATTCCGGGGGACTGCCTATCACCGGGCCCTGGAGCTTCTGGACTTTGGAAAAGTCCGGACAAAGGAAGAGCTCCGGGCCGCGATTTTAAGCTTTCGAAGGGATAAGCGGATGGATGAAGAAAGCATTTCCCTGCTGTCGGAAGATCTGCTCATGGCCTTTTTGCATTCCTCTTTGGGACAGCGTATGGCGGCCGCGCAGGCAGAAGGACGGTTAAAAAAGGAGCAGCAGTTTGTCATCGGCATACCTGCCCGGGAAATGGATGTGGGGGATTCGGATGAACGGATCCTGGTCCAGGGTATCATTGATGCCTATATGGAAGAAGAGGGAGCCCTGGTTCTGGTGGATTATAAGACGGATCGTATCAGGCCGGGAGAAGAGCAGGTGCTGGCTGACCGCTATCAGGTGCAGATGGATTATTATAAGCGTGCCCTGGAGCAGATGACGGGAAAAAAAGTGAAAGAAAAGATCATTTATTCCCTGACTCTTGAAAAGGAAGTTTCTTTGAACTAAAAATTTTTTAGTTTTGCTAAAGAATAATAATATGCTAAAATGATAATAGATAATATCTATAAATAGAAGGAGAAGGATGGATATGGTACCGGATAGCGAAGTGAGACTTACCCAGATGACAAAAACAGCCGGCTGTGCCGCTAAGATCGGCCCTGGAACCCTTGCCGGAATCTTAGAGAATCTGCCGAAATTTGAAGATCCCAATCTGCTGGTGGGGATTGAAACTTCCGATGACGGAGCGATCTACCGGGTGAACGATGAATTGGCCCTGATCCAGACCCTGGATTTTTTTACCCCGGTGGTGGATGATCCTTACATCTTTGGCCAGGTGGCGGCAGCCAATGCGCTGAGCGATATTTATGCCATGGGAGGGGAGCCGAAAGTGGCTCTTAATATCGTGGCATGGCCAAACTGCGTGAATCCGGCATTTTTGGGAAAGATACTGGAAGGCGGCGCGTGCAAGGTGCTGGAAGCGGGAGCCGTGCTGGCAGGCGGTCATTCCATTCAGGATGATGAACCGAAATACGGGCTGAGTGTTACCGGGTTCGTCCATCCGGATAAGGTTTTTAAAAACTGCGGAGCCAGGCCGGGAGATGTCCTGATTCTGACCAAGCCTCTGGGAACCGGGATCGTCAATACGGCGGTCAAGGCGGATATGGCTTCCGAAGAGGCGAAAAAGGAAGTGATCCGTGTCATGACATCTTTAAATAAGAAAGCCAAGCAGGTGGTGGAGCATTACGGTGTCCATAGCTGTACCGATGTCACCGGTTTCGGCCTGGCAGGCCATTCGGTGGAAATGGCGGAGGGCAGCGGTGTAACGCTGGAAATCTTTGTAAAGGATCTGCCCATCCAGAAAGAGGCCCCAGAGCTTGCACAAATGGGGTTGATTCCGGAAGGGGCTTACCGGAACCGGTCCTTTGCGGAGGATAAGGTGGACTTTGGAGAAACGGAAGAGTATCTCTGCGATATCTTCTGCGATCCCCAGACTTCAGGAGGACTCCTGGTCAGCGTTTCCCCTTGGGATGCAGAGCAGATCATGAAAGACTTTGAGACCGTTAAAATGGAGACAGCCTGCCGGATCATCGGACGGGTTGTGGAAAAAGAAGAAAAATATGTAAAGCTGAGGTAAGAGCCATGATTTATCTGGATAATGCGGCAACCTCATACCAGAAACCGGAAGAAGTAAGAGCGGCGGTGGCGGATGCATTGCTTCAACTGGGGAATTCCGGCCGGGGGGCTCATGGGGCGTCACTGGATGCATCCCGGATGATTTTTGATACCCGAAGGATGTTGGCAGAGCTTTTCCATGCAGGAGATCCGGCCCGGGTTGCCTTTACGGCGAATTCGACGGAGAGCTTAAATACCGCCATTCAGGGCGCGTTTGACCCGGGAGACCATGTGATTACTACCGTGATGGAGCATAATTCCGTACTTCGCCCCCTGTACCTGATGGAAAAGCGGGGAGTAGAGCTTACCATCCTGCCTGTGGATCAAAAGGGCAATATCCGGTATGAGGATTTAGAAGCGGCAATCCGGAAAAATACCCGTGGTGTAGTCTGTACCCATGCCTCCAACTTAACCGGGAATATGAATGATCTGGAAGCCATCGGGCGTATCTGCAGGGCACATGGGATTTTATTCCTGGTGGATGCATCCCAGACCGCGGGAGTGTTTGACATTGACATGGAACGGATGGGGATCGATGTCCTGTGCTTTACCGGCCACAAGGGTCTTTTAGGTCCTCAGGGAACAGGAGGAATCTGTGTCCGGGACGGGATTTTAATAAGGCCTCTGATGGTGGGAGGGAGCGGAGTTCACAGCTATTTAAGGACCCAGCCGGAGGAGATGCCCGAGGCTTTGGAAGCGGGTACCTTAAACAGCCATGGGATCGCCGGTCTTCATGCTGCATTATTGTATCTTCGGAAAACCGGCATCAACAATATACGGGAGAGAGAGCTCATGCTCATGAAACGGTTCTATGAGGGAGTGAGGGAAATTCCGGGGATCCGTGTGTATGGGGATTTTTCAGAGGAAAAGCTTCTTTGCCGTGCGCCGGTCGTGGCCCTTAACATACGGGACTGCGATTCCGGGGAAGTGGCGGACGAGCTGGCCTTTCATTATGAAATTTATACCAGGGCAGGGGCTCACTGTGCGCCCCTCATGCATCAGGCGCTGGGAACTGCAGAACAGGGAGCTGTCCGTTTTTCCATGTCCCATTATAATGAAGAAAAGGAAATCGACGAAGCCATCCATGCTGTGAGGGAGCTGAGCCTATGAATTTGAAGCAATTGGAAGCGTTTGTATGTGTAGCGGAAGTAAAAAGCTTTTCAGCGGCTGCGAAAAAGCTTTACCTGACCCAGCCTACGGTAAGCGCCCACATCGGTTCGCTGGAAAAAGAACTGGGAGTCCGATTGTTTATCCGCACCACAAAGGATGTGGAGCTGTCAGGGGAAGGAGAACGGCTTTACGACAATGCCAGGAAAATGCTGCAGTTGGAAAAAAATATCCTGCGGGACTTTACCCAGAAGGACCGCAAAGCGGCAAAGAAGATCATTGTAGGTGCCTCAACGGTGCCGGGGCAGTATATTCTGCCGCAGATCCTTTCCCTGTTTACCAGAACCTATCCGGGAAACCAGCTGGAGCTAAAGGAAGCAGACAGCATGGAGGTAGTCCGGATGGTACAGGAAGGCCAGGTGGAGATCGGCTTTACGGGAACCATGGGTTCTGATCCGGCCTGCGTATTTGAGCCCTTTTATCTTGACCGTCTGGTGATCATTACTCCAAATATCGAACGGTACCGTCAGTATGAGAAAACCGGATTTCCTCTGGAACGGTTCTATGAAGAGCGCTGGATCGTCAGGGAGGAAGGCTCCGGTACCAGAAAGGAAGCGGAACGTCATCTAAAGGATATGGGGCTGGACTTAAGCCGGTTGGAGATCGTGGCTACCATTAACAATCAGGAGACCATTAAAAAATCGGTGGGAGCGGCAATGGGCATTTCCATTATATCCAGTGCAGCCGTAGAGGATTACGTAAAACAGGGCTCTCTGCTGCGTTTTTCTCTGAGTGCGGATGATGTTTACCGGAAATTGTACATGGTTTGGAGCAAGAACCATAAGCCCGGAAAAGCGGCCAGGCTGTTCCTGCAATTTGTCCGGGAACTGTATGCATATTTATAGACATTGTCTATAAAGAAAGTCATAATGATTGTGTTCACGCCGGAGATCAGAAATTTAGGCGATTAATTGAAAAGCGGTTGACAGAATATGAGAAAAAAAGAATGGAAAGTCGTTATTTCCTTCCATACCACGGCAGAAGCCATTGCAATGGAGGCCGCCTGCAGGGAAGAGGAGGTTCCGGGGCGTTTGATACCGGTACCACGGCAGATTTCTTCCGGATGCGGACTCGCCTGGGCTATGCCTGTGGAGTGGGAGGGGGATATTGGGCAATGGATGAGGGAAAAGGAGCTGCACTGGGATAGTTTTGGGGAGTACCTGATTTAAAATCTGGCAGCGGGAGAAGGATGAGTGGTATTTTTTATATATAGAAAAAATCTATGGATTATTGGCCGACAATTATCGAAAAATAGTAGTAGAAGACTATTTAATTATATGAAGTGCACAAAAATAAAAATGGTATTGACAAATAGTTGTACAATATGATATAGTCAACCTGTCAGAGGTCACAAGATTTGTTAAGTATCAGTATTCAAAGAAACTTATATATGCTCATAATTGGTTGAGTGTTTCTACCAACTACCGTAATAGTTGTCTATAAGTTTCCGCGTGACGGTAAGCCCGGCTTTATTTTGCTGTGTTCTTATGGTGCACGTGTGGAGAGATAGAAGGAACGGTGGTTTTTTATTGCTCAGGGTTTTAGGAACGTTGCAATTTAACTGCCGTATTTTCTTTGTATACGGAACAGGAGGTTCTATGACCAGTGATAAAAAATTCATTTTAAAAGGGAACATATGCTACAGTGAGGATGTCCACACGTTAAAGACGGTGGAACAGGGTTTTTTAATATGCCAGAATGGAAAGTCGGCGGGGGTTTATAGGGAAATCCCGGAGCAGTTTGCGGATTATCCGCTTGAGGACTGCGGGGATATGCTCATCATTCCGGGGCTCATCGATCTTCATATTCATGCGCCGCAATTTTCATTTCGCGGTCTTGGGATGGATTTAGAGCTTTTGGACTGGCTGAATACGAATACGTTTCCAGAGGAAGCCAGGTACGGCGATCTGGAATATGCAAGGAAGGCCTACCAGATTTTTGCGGATGCCATGAAGAGAAGCGCTACCACAAGGGCCTGTATTTTTGCCACCATCCACAAACCGGCCACAGAGCTTTTAATGGATCTGATGGAGGAAACCGGTTTGAAGACCATGATCGGCAAGGTCAATATGGACCGGAATTCCCCGGAATACTTATGTGAATTAAGTGCAGAACAGTCGGTTCGGGATACGGTTAGCTGGCTGGAGGAGACGCGTTTCAAGTACGGGAATGTGAAGCCCATACTGACCCCAAGGTTCATTCCGTCCTGTACGGATGAGCTGATGGAGCGGCTGGGAGAATTGCAGAAGAAGTATGGACTTCCGGTGCAGTCCCATTTGTCGGAAAATCAGAGTGAGATTGAATGGGTAAAGGAGCTCTGTCCGGATTCCGGATTCTATGGAGATGCTTATGACCGGTTCGGCCTGTTTGGGGGAAACGGAAGGACTGTTATGGCTCATTGCGTTTCTTCGGCCGAACCGGAAATCGCGTTAATCAAAGAGCGTGGAGTTTATATTGCTCACTGTCCTCAGTCGAATACCAACTTATCCTCCGGGATCGCTCCGGTCAGGACTTATCTGGACCGGGGGATGAACGTGGGGCTTGGAACTGATGTGGCAGGAGGAAGCGGGGAGTCCATATTCCGTGCTATGGCAGATGCCATTTCCGTATCCAAACTAAGGTGGAGGCTTCAGGATGACAGCTTAAAGCCGCTTACTGCAGAAGAGGCATTCTATCTGGGAACCATTGGCGGTGGTTCGTTCTTTGGAAAGGTTGGAAGCTTTCTGGAAGGCTATGACTTTGATGCTCTGATTCTGGATGACAGCAGTCTGCGTCATCCGCAGCCGCTCACATTGCGGGAACGGCTGGAACGTTTCATATACCTGTCCGATGACAGGCACATCAGAGGGAAATATGCAGAAGGGAAAAGGATATTTTAGCTTTGTATAACAGGAGCTGCGTGGGGTAGTTCTTTATGCAGGAAGGAAAATATTTCACCGATCAAGGAGGTAGGAAGTATGGAAACAAAAAAAAGTGACGGATTTTTGGAAAGGGTATTTCACTTATCCAAGAACCACACAGATGCCAGGACCGAGATTGTAGCCGGCATTACCACGTTTATGACCATGGCATATATTCTGGCGGTCAACCCCAGCGTCTTAAGCGCAGCGGGAATGGACAGCGGAGCGGTATTTACTGCCACGGCTCTGGCATCACTGGTTGCGACTCTTTTGATGGCAGGGCTTGCCAACTATCCGTTTGTGCTTGCGCCGGGAATGGGGCTCAACGCATATTTTGCGTATACGGTAGTTCTTAATATGGGTTATACCTGGGAGATGGCTCTGGCAGCGGTATTCATAGAAGGTCTTATTTTTATCCTTCTTTCACTGACCAGTGTCCGCGAGGCGATTTTCAATGCGATCCCTATGAATTTAAAGCATGCCGTATCCGTCGGAATCGGACTGTTTATCGCATTTATCGGACTTCAGAATGCAAAGGTCGTTGTAGATGGAGCAACTCTGGTTACGGTTTATTCGTTCAAGGGCTCTTTGGCGGATGGAACGTTCCATACCGTCGGAATTACCGTTTTATTAGCGGTCATCGGCATCCTGATTACGGCGGTGTTGGTTGTTAAAAACGTTAAGGGGAATATTTTATGGGGAATTCTGGCAACCTGGGTCCTTGGGATGATCTGCCAGGCGTTCGGTTTATACCAGCCAAATCCGGAACTGGGCATGTTGAGTGTTTTCCCTGATTTTTCATCAGGATTTGGAGTTCCCAGCATGGCCCCCACCTTTTTTAAGCTGGATTTCTCCAGGATCCTTTCCCTGGATTTCCTGGTTGTGATGTTTGCGTTCCTGTTTGTCGATATGTTTGATACCCTGGGAACACTGATCGGCGTGGCTTCCAAGGCCGACATGCTGGATAAAGACGGAAAGCTTCCTCAGATCAGAGGCGCATTATTGTCCGATGCGGTCGGTACATCCGTAGGCGCAATTTTCGGTACTTCCACTACCACTACATTCGTAGAGAGTGCGGCCGGCGTTGCAGAAGGGGGGAGAACCGGTCTGACCGCAGTGGTCGCAGCCGTGTTGTTTGGATTATCCCTGTTTTTATCCCCGATTTTCTTAGCGATTCCGTCCTTTGCCACGGCTCCCGCTCTGGTGGTGGTAGGCTTTTTGATGATGACCTCTGTTACCAAGATTGATTTTTCAGATTTCACAGAGGCCATTCCAAGCTATATCGCGATTATTGCCATGCCGTTTATGTACAGCATTTCCGAAGGGATCGCCATGGGCGTGATTTCTTATGTATTTATCAACCTGGTTACCGGTAAGGCAAAAGAGAAGAAAATCAGTACGCTCATGTATGTTCTGGCGGTATTGTTTGTACTAAAATATATATTAATATAAGGAAGTTCGATTTTCACCGGTCAAAAGACAATGTCAGTGGGCTGGCGGCGACATCACTTTGATAAGCGTTATATGCTTTGAAAAAGTCTCGTCTCCGCCGGCCTTTTTCCATAAAGGAAGGGCGGGAGACTGCCGGACACTTCAAAAATAAGAATCAGGAGGTAGGATGCCATGGGAATTGGCAAAAACATGACTCGCGTTGACGCAAGTGAAAAAGTAACCGGCGGCGCTAAATACACCGCAGATCTGGAACCCCGGGGATTTCTTGTCGCAAAGGTCGTAAGAAGCACCATTGCAAATGGGGTGGTGAAGCGCTTTGACTTGGAAGATGCCTTAAAGGTGGCCGGAGTTGTAAAAATCGTGACCTGCTTTGATGTACCGGACTTGCAGTTTCCCACTGCCGGGCATCCCTGGTCCGTGGAAAAAGCCCATCAGGACATTGCGGACAGAAAGCTCCTTAATACCAGGGTGCGGACCTATGGAGATGATATTGCGGCGGTCATTGCAGAAGATGAGATCGCAGCGAACCGGGCCGCCCGTCTTGTAAAGGTGGAATATGAGGAGTATGAGCCGCTTCTTACGGCAGAGGCTGCGCTTGCTAAAGGCGCTTCGGTCCTTCACGAAGAGAGACCGGGCAATTTGATCGCACATTCCAACTTTACTGTAGGCGATATGCCTTATGAAGCTGCCATAAAAGGCGAAGATATTCTGGAGATCGACCGGGTATACGATACCCAGTGCGTGCAGCACTGCCACATAGAGACGCCCATTTCCTTTGCCTATATGGAAAAAGGGAGGATCGTTGTCACCACCTCCACCCAGATCCCCCATATCGTCCGCCGTGTCATCAGCCAGGCTTTGGGCATTCCGGTGGGAGATATCCGGGTGATCAAGCCCTATATCGGCGGAGGCTTTGGCAACAAGCAGGAGGTCCTTTATGAACCGCTTAACGCCTATCTCTGTACCCAGGCCGGAGGAAGAGGCGTGCGCATGGAGATCTCAAGAGAAGAGACCCTGGCCCATACCAGAGTCCGCCATGCCATTAAAATGCATGTAAAGGCGGCTGTGCGAAAAGACGGGACCCTGGTAGCCAGAAGGCTGGAGGCATTTTCCAACCAGGGAGGCTACGCATCCCATGGGCACTCCATTGTTGCCAATACGGTCAATGAATTTAAACAGATCTATCACGACGAAAAGACCCTGCAGTCGGATGCCTATACGGTTTATACCAACTTGTCTTCGGGCGGAGCCATGAGAGGCTATGGAATCCCCCAGGCGGCTTTTGCGTCGGAATGTATGGCCGATGATTTATCCATGGCCCTTTCTATGGACCCTCTGGAATTCCGTTTAAAAAACTGTATGCAGGAAGGGTATGTGGATCCCCACACCCATATTACCTGCCATACATATGGCCTAAAGGAATGCATTCAGAAGGGCCGGGAATTCATTCACTGGGATGAGAAAAGAAAAGAATATGAGAATCAGGCCGGACCCATCCGGAAAGGCGTGGGTATGGCTATCTTCAGCTATAAGACAGGAGTTTATCCGATTTCCCTGGAGACGGCCGCTTGCCGCATGATATTAAACCAGGATGGTTCCATGCAGCTTCAGATGGGCGCTACGGAGATCGGACAGGGCGCGGATACCGTATTCATACAGATGGCAGCGGAGGTTACTGGAATATCGGAGGATAAGGTCCATATCGTTTCCACCCAGGATACGGACATTACCCCCTTTGATACCGGCGCTTATGCTTCCAGACAAACCTATGTCAGCGGAAAAGCCGTGAAGAACTGCGGCCATCTTATGAAAGAAAGGATCCTGGAATATGTAAGCTATATGCTGGACCGGGAAACTGCTTCCATGGACATTGAAAATAACGTGGTCGTTGACAAAGAAAGCGGAGAGAAGCTTATGGATATGGCAGATCTTGCTACCAACGCCTTCTACAGCCTGGACCGTTCCGTTCATATTACGGCAGAGGCCACCAGCCATTGCAAGGAAAACACCATTGCAACCGGTGTCTGCTTTGCTGAGGTAGAGGTGGATATGCCCCTTGGCAGGGTTAAGGTGACCAACATCATCAATGTCCATGACAGCGGAATTCTCATCAATCCAAAGCTGGCAGAGGCCCAGGTGCACGGAGGAATGAGCATGGGACTTGGATACGCGCTCAGCGAGGAATTGTTATTTGATAAAAACGGCAGGCCTTTGAATGATAACCTGCTGGATTACAAGCTTCCTACGTCCATGGATACGCCGGACCTTCATGTCCGGTTTGTTGAACTGGAAGATCCCACAGGACCGTTTGGAAATAAGGCCCTTGGGGAGCCGCCGGCCATTCCTGTGGCTCCGGCTGTCCGCAATGCGGTGCTTCATGCAACGGGTGTAGCAGTAGACAGTCTGCCTCTTGATCCACAGAAGCTGGTGGAGAAGTTTAAAGAAGCAGGACTAATATAGAAGGGGTGGTGGATTCACATGTATGATATTGAAAAATTCTATCAGGCAGCAGATGTAAAAGATGCCATCCGAGCCCTGAAAGAGGACCGGTCAGCTGTCATAATCTCCGGCGGGAGCGACGTACTGATTAAAATCAGGGAAGGAAAGCTGGCAGGATGTTCTCTGGTCAGCATTCATGGCCTCCGGGAATTGGAAGGAGTGGATTTAAAGGAGGATGGAAGCATTGTCATCGGCCCGGCTGCTACATTTTCCCACATAACCAACAATAAGATCATTCAGAAATACATTCCCATCCTTGGGGAGGCCGTGGACCAGGCCGGCGGGCCTCAGCTGCGAAACATCGGTACCGTGGGAGGAAATGTCTGCAACGGCGTGACCAGTGCGGACAGCGCCCCCTCTCTTTGCTGCCTGGATGCCGTTTTAGCGGTGGAAGGACCGGAGGGGGTCAGGGAAATCCCCATCCGGGACTGGTATACGGGACCGGGAAAGACCGTAAGGCAGCACGATGAGGTATTAACGGCCATTCAGATCAAAAAGGAATCCTATGAGGGATACGGCGGCCATTATATCAAATACGGCAAGAGGAATGCCATGGAGATCGCTGCCTTAGGATGTGCGGTCACCGTGAAGCTGAGCGGGGATAAAAAGCATATTGAGGATATGCGCCTGGCTTATGGCGTTGCCGCACCGACTCCGGTCCGCTGCTTTGAAACCGAGAACCGGGTAAAAGGAATGAAGCTGGGAGCTGATCTGATCCAAACGGTAGGTGAGAACGCATTAAAAGAGGTAAATCCCCGTTCCAGCTGGAGAGCGTCTAAGGAATTCCGCCTGCAGCTGGTTGAGGAGCTTGGAAAGCGTGCCTTAAAACAGGCGGTCATCCATGCAGGAGGTGAATGGAATGCTTAAGATTGTTCAGATGATTGTCAATGATAAGAAAGTAGAAACCGCTGTTGACGAAAGGGAATCCCTGCTTGAGACGTTAAGAAACCGTCTGGGCCTTACCAGCGTAAAAAAAGGCTGTGAAGTGGGAGAATGCGGAGCCTGTACGGTGCTTGTGGATGGGGAGGCCATTGACAGCTGCATCTATTTAACGGTGTGGGCCGAAGGCCGGAGGATCATGACCGTGGAAGGCTTAAAAGGGCCGAATGGCGAGCTTGACCCGGTTCAGAAAGCATTTGTGGAGGAAGCAGCCGTTCAATGCGGATTCTGTACGCCGGGCCTGATCATGACAGCCGTGGAGATCGTGGGAACCGGAAAGCGTTATAACAGAGAGGAACTAAGAAAGATGATATCCGGACATTTATGCAGATGTACGGGGTATGAGAACATCTTAAATGCCATGGAGAGAATCGTGGAAGAGACCTACAAGGCCGTAGGAAAAGAGCAAGCATAAAAAGGCATGGAAGGCGTATGCTGCATTCCCGTGAAAAAGAACGGAAGGCAAATGGAGAAAATTCATAAATCTGAAATGTAAAAAATTGATGTTTTGTACAAATTTATGATAAAACAGTTTTTATACTTGAAATACATGGTATAATGTGATAACGTTATTTTATAAAAGTGAAGAACGACCAGAGAATTGGAGCAAGGTTAGGACAACAGAAATGTTGTTAATAGCTTTGCTCTTTTTTGTTTCAGGGAGATAGGTTATGGATCAGAAATTTTATGATGCAATGGCGGACTGTCCGATCATTGCTGCGGTGAAAAATGAGGAAGGCGTGGAGAAATGCTTAAATACGGATGTCAGGATCGTATTTATACTATTCGGAAATATATGCAGCATTAAAAATGTGACAGAACGGGTGAAAAGCGCAGGAAAGATCGCATTGGTGCACATTGATTTAATTGAGGGCTTAGGGGAACAGGACTTTGCGGCAGATTTTATTAAGGAAAACACGAAAGCGGACGGCATTATTTCTACCAGGTTAAATTTAATTAACCGGGCCAGGGAATTGGGCCTGTATACTGTATACCGGATTTTTTTAATCGATTCCAGGGCATTTCAGAGCATTGAGAGGCAAAAATATCAGATCAAGGCAGATTTTATAGAGATCTTACCGGGTATCATGCCAAAGGTGATCAGAAAAATAACAGATTTCAGTAAACAGCCGATCATTGCAGGAGGATTGATCAGTGACAAGGAGGACGTTATGGAGGCTTTGATGGCAGGAGCAATCTCGGTTTCTACCACAAAATCGGATATATGGTGTGTATAGGAGCCGGAAAAGGAGGGGGATTCGTGTTATGTGTGATACCAAAAAAAAGATAGCAGATGTTTTAAAGGAACTGATGAATGAAAAGCCTGTCCGCAAGATTACGGTTCAGGATATCATGGACCGTAAGGAAATGAGGCGGCAGAGCTTTTATTACCATTTCCGCGATATTTATGATGTGATAAACTGGATCTGCAAAAAACAATTGCTGGAAAAAATGGAGTACGCACCTGAGGAAACCTTTGAAGAATGGATGTGCAAGGTCACCCGTCTGATTAAAGAGGACCGGAGATTTTACCGCAGGGTGTTGGACAATATTGAGCGGGAGCAGCTGATCTCAGGCCTTTACGGGGTCGTGGAGCAACAGTTAAGGGAACGAAGGCTTCTGGGGAAAACAGAGAATGGAATGATCATGCGCTTTGCAACACGTTCCATCTGCCACTTCATTCTTGACAGCATTTCCCAGATGAAGGAGGCGGATGAACGGCAGGTGGCCCAGGCAGCCCGGTATATAGAGATGTTTTTGATACCGGAACATACCCGGTATTATGTGTTTCCGGAAAAAACGGCATTGGGAAATTTGAACAGAGCAGCCGGATTGTCTAAA
Organism: Clostridium sp. Marseille-P2415; assembly: GCF_900155545.1. GTDB lineage: Bacteria > Bacillota > Clostridia > Lachnospirales > Lachnospiraceae > Lacrimispora. The sequence continues at coordinate 2,286,427 of NZ_LT732526.1, read as the reverse complement.
GACAAAGAGGAGCATTTCAGATAAAATAATTATATCAAAACCAATACGGAGGGGTAAAATATGGCAAAATATGTAATGGCCCTTGATGCGGGGACCACAAGCAACCGCTGCATTCTTTTTAATGAAAAAGGTGAAATGTGCAGTGTGGCGCAAAAGGAATTCAAACAGTATTTTCCAAAACCGGGCTGGGTAGAACATGATGCAAATGAAATCTGGTCCACACAGTTAGGGGTAGCTGTGGAAGCTATGCAAAAGGTGGGGGCAGCAGCAGAAGATATTGCTGCTATCGGTATTACGAATCAGCGTGAAACTGCCATTGTCTGGGATAAAGCCACCGGTGAGCCGGTTTACCATGCAATTGTATGGCAATGCAGGAGAACGTCTGAATACTGTGATGCCTTAAAGGAAAAAGGGCTGACTGACAGCTACCGCGCCAAAACAGGTCTTGTGATCGACGCCTATTTTTCAGGAACAAAGCTAAAATGGATCCTGGACCATGTAGAAGGGGTAAGATCACGTGCAGAGCGGGGAGAACTTCTGTTTGGCACCGTAGAAACGTGGCTGATCTGGAAGCTGACAAGGGGAGCCGTTCATGTTACGGATTATTCCAATGCTTCCCGCACCATGTTATTTAATATCAACGATCTGTGCTGGGATAAGGAGATACTGGCAGAACTTGACATTCCGGAGTGCATGCTGCCGGAGGCAAAGCCCTCAAGCTGTATCTATGGAAGGACCGATTCCTCCTTCTTCGGAGGAGAGATCCCGATCGGAGGAGCGGCCGGAGACCAGCAGGCCGCATTATTCGGCCAGACCTGCTTTCATGCAGGAGAAGCGAAAAATACATATGGAACCGGCTGTTTCCTGCTGATGAATACAGGTGAAAAACCGGTGTTTTCCCAAAATGGACTGGTGACTACCATTGCCTGGGGACTGGATGGAAAAGTGAATTATGCCCTGGAAGGTTCCATTTTTGTTGCGGGAGCGGCAATTCAGTGGCTGCGTGACGAATTAAGGCTCATTGACAGTGCGCCGGATTCGGAATATATGGCAAAAAAGGTAAAGGATACCAATGGATGCTATGTGGTGCCTGCTTTTACTGGGCTGGGAGCACCCCACTGGGACCAGTATGCGAGAGGAACCATTGTGGGGATTACCCGAGGCGTGAACAAATATCACTTGATCCGTGCCACTCTGGAATCTCTGGCATATCAGGCCAATGACGTTTTACAGGCCATGCGCGCTGACTCCGGAATCGAACTGAGTTCACTTAAGGTGGACGGCGGCGCCAGTGCCAATGATTTCCTGATGCAGACACAGGCAGATATTATCAATGCACCGGTAAAGCGGCCGGTATGCGTGGAGACAACTGCTATGGGGGCCGCTTACTTAGCAGGTCTGGCGGCCGGGTATTGGGCAAGTAAGGAAGACGTCGTAAAAAACTGGGCCATTGACACGATCTTTCATCCCTCTATCCAGGAAGAAGAGAGGGCGGCAAAAATAAAAGGCTGGAATAAGGCGGTAAGATATTCCTACGATTGGGCGAAGGAAGACTAAAACGGCTCCGCTTGAGCGAGGAAAAATCAGAAGGGGGAAGCAAGGATGTTACCGTACATAGCAGAATTTATAGGAACTTTTATTTTAATACTTTTAGGCGACGGTGTGGTGGCTAATGCAACATTAACTAAATCAGGTATGAAGGGGGCAGGGCCTGTTCAGATCACACTTGCCTGGGGGCTTGCGGTTATGCTTCCGGCATTTATATTCGGAAGGGCCTCCGGTGCACACTTTAATCCGGCCTTGACATTGGCTCTTGCCGTGGATGGAAGCATGGCCTGGAGCATGGTGCCCGGATATGTGGCCGCACAGTTTGCCGGCGCATTTACAGGAGCAGTCCTGGTATACGTATTATTCAAGAACCAGTTTGATGCGACGGAAGATCAGGGAACAAAGCTTGGCGTTTTCTGTACCTCACCGTCAATACCGGACCTGGGCCGTAATATTCTCAGTGAAGCTGTCGGAACATTTGTACTTGTATTTGCGATTAAAGGACTGGGCCAGGTGGAAGGCCTTGTTCCAGGGGCGGATAAATTACTGGTTATGGGGATTATCGTATCCATTGGCATGTCTTTGGGTGGATTAACAGGGTATGCGATCAATCCGGCGCGTGATCTGGGGCCCCGTCTGGCACATTCCATTTTGCCTGTAAAAGACAAGGGGAGTTCAAACTGGGGATATGCCATTGTCCCTTTGACCGGACCTGTCATCGGAGCGGTCGCAGCAGTTTTGCTCTATGGGGTGATTCCCTGGTAGACCGGTAAAAGGACAGAAAGGGAAAGCGGTATGGCACATCATATGCCATACCGCTGATCTTAATTGAGGAAAACAACTGCCAGATTTAAGTATCCGGTAAACGTTACCCATAACAGGTAAGGAATCTGCAGGAGTGCCGCCATCGGATTGACGGACCAGAAGGAGACGATCATTTTGTAAATATAATACCAAAGAAAAAGAAGAATGATAAATGCCAGCAGATAATGGTGCAGACGAAAGAAAACAAGAATCCGGATAAAATTTAAGAACAGCTGGAAGCCATATAACCGGAGGGCTTCTTTTTTTCTGTGAGGCGGTGAATCAGCAATCATATAGGAGCTGTTTCCCATAAGGATAAAAAGGAAGGCCCAAATAATGGGAAACAGCCAGCCGGGGGGAGACTGTGAGGCCAGGTTTAAGGTTTTATACAAAGCCATACCGCTCATTGATAAGAATCCGGCCAAAATCCCGACAGCCAGGGGAAGTGCAATAAAAGCGAGCCGTTTTTTCCTGTCTCCATGCATATGGGTTCTCCTGTCTCAGTATTTCATAATATCTTATTCACCGGCAGGGCGGAATATCCATATGCCTCCGGAATTCCCTGGGAGTCATCCCGAACTTTTCCTTGAAGATCCGGTTGAAGTAAGATAAGTTGTTAAATCCGGTATCCCCTGCAATGGTCAGGATGGAATCATCGGAGGAGAGAAGCAGCCGGGAGGCCATGGTCAGCCGGTAATCATTTAAATAAGCGGTAAAGGGCATGCCCATGGTCTGCTTGAAGAATTTCATGAAATGGGACTGGCTCATTCCGCAGGCTACGGACATTTCTTTTATGGAAAGGGATTCGCTGTAATGCTGTTCCATGTATTTTAAGATCTGTCTGGTCCTTTCCAGGATTTTTGGCGGACGGGAAGGCGCGGATGCAGGAAAAGCTGCCTGATTTTCCCAAAGCAGGAAAAAAAGTTCAAACAATTTCCCTTTGATCAGCAGCTCGTATGCCTCCGGAAATAACTGCCGGACCTGATCGATATGATCCAGGCAGGAAGCGATCCCGCCATAATATGGCAGGCCTGGCCGGATCAGCACAGGAAGGTTCCTCTGGTTCCGGCTGATGGGGGAAAGATAGTTTTCCCAACAGATATCCGGCTGGCGGGAGCCAAGGAGATTCAGATGGAAAATAATATTTTCGTATTCCATGGATTCCTGTTTCCACTGCTCAATGGTATGAAGCTTGCCGGGACAGACAATGACAATATCTCCTGCATGAACCTCATAGGGAACAAAATCCACCGATACCAGCCCGGTCCCTTTCTTGATATAAATGAATTCCATCTCATCGTGCCAGTGGAGCGGTACCTTGTTAAAATCCAGCGGAATGGTACAGGGATAAGTCAGGTAAGGAAAGCCGGAAGGGTCCTGCTCCCGTTTTTCCTGATAGTTTTCGTATTCAATAATATTCATAAAACACCCTTTTTCAAAAAAAATCTCATTATAATGATAGTATTGTACCATAATATTCCGGAATGCTGCAAGATAAACAGCATTTAGGATACTATAATACAGACAGAAAGTAAAATCAGGCAGTAGAAAAGGAGCGGTTCGTATGAATCTTGAAGAGCGGATTTTTGAAAAAAGCGGTAAAAAAATAGACAGGTGTTCCAATGAGGAGCTATATTCCGCATTGTTAAAGCTGGTGCAGGAAGAGGCGGCGAAGCGTCAGAGCAGGGAAGGAAAGAAAAAGGTTTATTATATTTCGGCGGAATTCCTCATCGGAAAGCTGCTTTCCAATAATCTGATTAACCTTGGAATGTACGAAGAGGTGCGGAGGGTTCTGGCAGAAAACGGCCGGGATCTCTGTGAAATTGAGGAAATGGAGCCGGAACCTTCCCTGGGAAACGGCGGCCTTGGGCGCCTTGCCGCATGCTTTCTGGATTCCATGGCGACCCTTGGCCTAAACGGAGACGGTATTGGGTTAAATTATCACTTTGGCTTATTTAAGCAGACATTTGAGGACCGGCTTCAGACGGAGATTCCCAATCCCTGGATCGAAGAAATGAGCTGGCTTACCAGGACAGAAGTCAGCTATCCTGTAACCTTTGGAGGGCTGACGGTTCATTCCAGGCTGTATGACATAGCGGTAACCGGATATGGCAGCCGTACCAATAAGCTCCACTTATTTGATCTGGAAACCATTGATGAAGGGATGGTAAAAGACGGGATTTCCTTTGACAAAGAGGAGATAAGTAAGAATTTAACCCTGTTCCTTTATCCGGATGACAGCGATGAGGCAGGCCGGAAGCTTCGCATTTACCAGCAGTATTTCATGGTCAGCAATGCTGCCCGGTATATTCTTGATGAATGTACCGGAAAGGGCTGCATTCTTCATGACCTGCCGGATTATGCGGTAATCCAGATCAATGATACCCATCCGTCCATGATCATTCCGGAGCTGATCCGTCTTTTGATTCTGCGGGGGATTTCCTTTGATGAGGCAGTTGAGATCGTAAAAAATACCTGTGCTTATACCAATCATACCATTCTTGCGGAAGCATTGGAAAAGTGGCCCATGGAATACTTGGAGGAAGCCGTATCGCAGCTGGTGCCTGTCATTGAAAAACTGGACGAACGGGTCCGTAAAGCTTATGGCGATGCTGATCTTGACATCATTGATGAGAAAAGTCTGGTGCATATGGCTCATATGGATATTCACTATGGATTCAGCGTCAATGGGGTGGCATACCTTCATACGGAGATATTAAAAAAGAGCGAGCTGAAGAAATTCTACGGTATTTACCCGGAAAAATTCGGGAATAAGACCAATGGCATTACCTTCCGGCGGTGGCTTCTGCATTGCAATCATCCGTTATCAGAGCTGATCCGTTCAAAAATCGGGGACGGTTTTAAGACGGATGCCATGGAACTTGAGAAGCTTGCCGCATTTGATGATGAGGCTACCCTGAAAGCCATATTGAATATCAAAGCACAAAATAAGATTGCTTTAAAGGATTATCTTATGTCAACACAGGGCATTGAGATCAACGAAAATTCGATTTACGACATTCAGGTCAAACGGCTTCATGAGTACAAGCGGCAGCAGATGAACGCTCTTTATCTGATACACAAGTACCTGGAAATAAAAAAGGGTCACGTACCTTCCACGCCGGTCACAGTGATTTTCGGCGCAAAAGCGGCCCCTGCTTATGTGATTGCAAAGGACATCATTCACCTGATTCTGTGCCTCCAGGACCTGATCAATCATGACCCGCAGGTGAGCCCCTATCTAAGAGTCGTGATGGTGGAAAACTATAATGTGTCAAAGGCCGAAAAGCTGATCCCTGCCTGTGACATTTCCCAGCAGATTTCCCTGGCGTCCAAGGAGGCCAGCGGGACCGGAAATATGAAATTCATGCTAAACGGTGCGGTGACCCTTGGAACCATGGATGGAGCCAATGTGGAGATCGCGGAACTGGTGGGGCCGGATAATATTTATATCTTCGGGGAATCCAGTGAGACGGTCATGGGACATTATGCAAAAGCGGACTATGTATCAAGGGATTATTATGAAAAGGATGAGGATATCAGGGAAGCCCTGGATTTTATGGTGGGAGCGGAAATGACGGCCATTGGGCACAGGGAAAGCTTAAAACGGCTTTATGATGAGATCCGGAACAAAGACTGGTTCATGACCTTACTGGATTATAAGGCTTATGCGGCTGCCAGGGAAAGAATTTATAAGGATTATGAGAACCGTATGGGATGGGCGAAGAAGATGCTGGTCAATATCAGCAGGGCCGGGTATTTCTCTTCCGACCGCACCGTGTTCGAATATAACCGGGATATCTGGAAGGTTTAGAAAAAAAGGCTGTGAAAAAGCTGAGGGAAGTTTTACCGGCCCTCAGCTTTTTCTTATTTATTCTTTTTGCTTTCTTTCGGAAGAATGATATTTAAGAAGATTGCCACAATGGTTGCCACAACCACCGGAGAACGTCCGAAGATGGTAACAACCCAGGCCGGGAAAGACTGAAGGGCAGCAGTTGCCTGGGAAATTCCCATGCCAAGAGCAGCGGCAAGACCTACAATGGAAGAATTCCGATAGTTCATCTCTTCTGATGTTACCAGCTTCATCCCGGTCATGGCGATGGAGGCAAATACCGATACAGTGGCACCGCCCAGAACGCATTGGGGAATGGTGGTAAGCAGAGCGGAGAACTTGGGGATGAAACCGGCAGCCAGCAAAAAGACTGCGGTCAGCCCCATAACACAGCGGTTAACGACCTTAGTCGTGGTTACGATCCCCACGTTCTGGCTGTAGGTCGCGGTCGGAAGGCCTCCCAGCATGGCACCTAAAATATTGGTGATGCCGTAGCCCATGATGCCTCCCTGAAGCTCCTTATCGGTTGGTTCCCGGTCAATGGAACCGCTGGTGGTTGCCGTAAAGTCTCCGATTGCCTGAACAGAGTTAATTGCGAATAAGAGGCCGATGGCAATGCAGGATGACGGTTCAAATACAATGCCGAAGTGAAACGGCCGGGGGATCTGGAAAATGGCGGCAGTTCCGATATTGGCGAAGTCTACCATGCCGAAGAACAGTGCGATGATATAACCGACAATAATTCCGATCAAAATGGAAGCCAGTTTGAAAATGCCTTTTCCGAAATGATTTAAAATGGTTACAACGGCCAGAGTGATGAACGCCACGGTCCAGTTCTGCCAGGAACCATAGGCAGGATTGGAAGCTCCTCCTGCCATATAGTTAATGGCTGTAGGGTAGAGGGAGAGTCCAATGGTGAATACAACCGTTCCTGTTATGAGCGGCGGGAAAAATTTGCGGATGCGCATGACACAGATGCCTACAAGAAACGCTATGACGCCGCCTGCGATCTGAGCGCCTAATATAGCCGGTATTCCATAATCCGCGGCAATGGCCTGCATGCTGGGAACATAGGCAAAGCTGATGCCCAGGATGACGGGAAGAGCAGAGCCAATGCGGAACCCGTCCTTTTTGCCCAGGGGGAAAAGCTGAAGCAGGGTGGATAATGCGGACACGACCAGAGCGGCCTGGATCAGGATGACCCGGTCCGCTGCTTCCAGACCGACGATATTTGCAACGATAATAGGGGGAGTGACACAGCCCACGATCATGGCTACCAGGTGCTGGACCGCCAGCGGAAATGTCTGTGAAAATTTTGGGATGCCGTTGAGTTCAAAAATAGAAGCGTATTGTTTCTTTGACTGTCTCATTGTAAAAGTTCCTCCTTTAGGAAAGGTTTACTGATGAATGTGAGTTCCGGTATTTCCCAGGATTCCCTCTTTTGCTTTTTCCAGCAAAGTGATGAGCGCGCGCCGCCCCTTCTTGGAATCTGCGAATTTCACGGCAGCCTGGACCTTCGGCAGCATGGAGCCAGGAGCAAAATGTCCGTCTTCCATGTACTTGCGGGCTTCGTCTGTTGTAATATCGTCCAACCATTTCTCTTCCGGTTTACCGAAGTTTATTGCTGCTTTTTCGACTGCTGTGAGGATGATTAAGAAATCCGCATCCAGTTCCTCAGCAAGCAGTTCACTTGCAAAATCTTTATCAATGACTGCGCTGGCACCCTTTAAATGGTTCCCCTTAAGGGTGACCGGGATGCCGCCGCCGCCGCAGGCGATGACTAATTGTCCGGATTCCACCAGGGAACGGATCGCGCCGATCTCAATGATCTCTGCGGGCTTTGGGGAGGCCACCACACGGCGGTAACCCCGTCCTGCGTCTTCTTTTGTCACATATCCATATTTGAAAGCTGCTTCCTTAGCCTGCTCCTCAGTCATGAAGTGGCCGATGGGTTTGGAAGGTTTTTTAAAAGCGGGATCATTTTCATCCACGCGGATTTGGGTGATCATGGTGGTTACCGGAATATTTATCAGCCCTCTGTTTACCAGTTCTTCTCTCAGAGCATTTTGCAGATCATAGCCGATGTAAGCCTGGCTCATGGCTACGCAGACGGAGAGAGGTGTGTTTGGCTGGTTCGGATCTTCCCGGCTCAAAGCGCTCATGGCATTGTTGATCATGCCGACCTGGGGGCCGTTGCCGTGAACTACCACAACCTCGCAGCCCTCTTCGATCAAATCAACAATTGCTTTCGATGTGATCTTAACTGCGGTCATCTGCTCTGGTAAAGTGTTGCCCAAAGCATTGCCGCCTAATGCAATAACGATTCTTTTTTTCTTATCCATTTGTGTTAACCCCTCAATGATGAAACAGTTTTGTTATAAGTACACCTGTATCCGCCCAGCTGGCTGCAGGTGCGCCCCCTGGCATAGAATTATTTAAAAATTCTTGGTGTCTTTCTGGCTTCCAGCTTCTTTAAGATCTCCTGCGGTTTCTCAAATTTGCTTAAGAAGATCATGGCAGCGATCACATAAGGCTTGTAGCTGGCTTCTTTGTATAGCGGATTACGGTAGCGGTCGAATACGGAAGCTTCTACTTCACCGTCTGCGCAGCTTACATCGTTGATGTCAGCCGGCAGGCAGTGCAGATAAAGCGCTTTGCCGTCTTTGGTCGCCTTCATTAATTCTTCGGTACAGCACCAGTCCTTGTGCTGTGCGTTCTGAGCCAGCAATTCCTTTTCGAGCGCCCGGATGCCCTCCGTATCGCCTTCGCCGTAAAGATCGGTTCTCTTTTCCATGGCTGCGAATGGTGCCCAGCTCTTTGGATATACGATATCAGCGTCTTTGAATGCATCTGCCATATCGTTGGATACGCGGAAGGAACCGCCGGATTTTTCCGCATTCTTCTTTGCTGCTTCGATCACTTCCGGCATAACCTCATAACCTTCCGGATGAGCTAAAACAACTTCCATGCCCATACGTGTCATTAAGCCGATCACGCCCTGAGGAACGGATAATGGCTTTCCGTAGGAAGGAGAGTAAGCCCATGTCATAGCCAGCTTTTTGCCCTTTAAGTTTCCGAGGCCGCCGAACTCATGGATGATGTGCAGCATATCGGCCATGCTCTGGGTTGGATGGTCGATGTCGCACTGTAAGTTCACCAGGGTTGGTTTCTGCTCCAAAATGCCGTCTTTGTGGCCCTGAGTGACAGCATCTGCAACTTCGTGCATGTAAGCATTGCCCTTGCCGATGTACATATCATCCCGGATGCCGATCACATCTGCCATGAAGGAAATCATGTTGGCTGTTTCCCGTACGGTCTCGCCGTGAGCTACCTGGGATTTGCCTTCGTCTAAATCCTGGACTTCCAGGCCAAGTAAGTTGCAGGCAGAAGCAAAGGAGAAACGGGTGCGGGTGGAATTATCCCGGAATAAGGAGATTCCAAGGCCGCTTTCAAATACTTTTGTGGAGATGTTGTTTTCTCTCATGAAACGGAGAGCGTCAGCGACGGTCCAGACAGCTTCCAGCTCATCGTCTGTCTTCTCCCAGGTTAAGAAGAAATCATTTTCATACATTTCCTTGAAGTTTAAGGAATTCAATTTGTCGATATAATCCTGTAAGGTTTTCATGTTGTGGTAAGCCTCCTGATTTTCTTTGTGTTATGTTGATATCTATCCTTCGTGCCGTCTGCCGGGCATTAATCCGGGGAAGGAATGAGGGGCGGACAGCAAAAATGATTGTTAGGGGTGGCGGATATTATATTTATTTGCAGTAAGCGGCAGGAAGTGCGGCGTATACGGCTGCGCAGGTCACCAGATCCTGTTTCCATGTCTTCTCGTTTGGAGCATGGGCCTGAGCCTCTGCGCCGGGTCCGAAGCCGATGCATGGAATTCCGTTACGTCCCATGATGGAAACGCCGTTGGTGGAGAAGGTCCACTTGTCGGTAAGAGGGCGGGTGGTCCTCATCTTAAGTGTATCCTCTGCGCCGATCCTTGCATCGCCGTATAGATTTTTATAGGCTTCTTCCAATGCCCTGGTAACGGCATGATCTTCCGGAATGACCCAGGTCGGGAAGTAGCATTCGATCGGATAAGTAAGTCCTTTGTAGGAAGGACGGGAATATTCATACATGGAAACAGTCACGTCATCCCCGTATTTTTTCACGTTCGGAAGGTTACGGATCTCTTCCAGGCAGCTTTCCCATGTCTCGCCTGCTGTCATGCGGCGGTCTAAGGATACGGCGCAGGAGTCGGCGACTGCACAGCGGCTTGGTGAGGTAAAGAAAATCTCAGATACCGTAACGGTACCGCGGCCTAAGAAGTTGGCCTCCTTCCATTCCGGATTGTATTTTTCATCAAGCATTTTCACAAGGCCTTTTATTTCCTTGTCACCGGCTGTGTCATTCTCATTGAGAGCGCGCACATCCTGAAGGATGTCAGCCATCTTGTAAATAGCATTGTCGCCGCGCTCCGGTGCAGAGCCGTGGCAGGAGATGCCTTTCACGTCGATGCGGATCTCCATACGGCCTCTCTGCCCGCGGTAGATGCCGCCGTCGGTCGGTTCGGTGGAAACAACGAATTCCGGGCGGACCTTATCTTCCTTGATGATGTACTGCCAACAGAGTCCGTCACAGTCCTCTTCCTGAACGGTACCGGTAACAAGTACGGTATATTTGTCATTTAAAAGGCCTAAATCCTTTATGATTTTTGCTCCGTAAACGGCTGATACGATGCCGCCGCACTGATCGGATACGCCGCGGCCGCCGATTTCCGTATCATTCTCATAGCCTTCGTATGGATCAAAGTTCCAGTTGCTCTTATTTCCGATCCCTACGGTGTCGATGTGGGCGTCAAAGCCGATTAAGGTCCTGCCGGTTCCCATGTAGCCTAAAACGTTGCCCATTGGGTCGATCTCCACTTTGTCGAACTGAAGCTTTCTCATTTCTTCCGCAATGCGGTCGATGTGGGCTTTTTCGTCACAGCTTTCGCCCGGGAACTTAACGATGTCCCGTAAAAACCTTGTCATGTCAGCTTCATAGTTTTTTGCTGCTTCTTTGATTTTGCTGTAATCCATGTTTCTATCCTCCGGTTTATCATTTATTTTTTATGAAGTTCAATTGGCCTTTGGCTCATCGAACGGCTAATGTTTGTCTTCACTAAGAAAATTTTGCCTATCGTTCTTTTCCTTCCCAGACAATGGCTTTGTAACGGTCCGGGTCGGTATCGCCCTCTGTAGAGAAGAGGAGAACTTTTGAATCCTCATGAAGTCCCAGATGCTCCCTTAACTCCCTGTATTCGTCAAGCTTCATGATACAGGCCAGAACCCCGAACGGAGCGGCGCCTGATTCACCGGAAGTGACCGGTGTATCCCCCTTCACAGGCGCTGCAAGCATTCTCATGCCCAGGGCAGCCGCCCAGTCAGGAGCGGAGACAAAAGCATCCGCGTGGTTCTTTAAGATATCCCAGGAAATGGTGTTTGGCTCGCCGCAGGCAAGGCCGGCCATAATGGTCTGCATATCGCCGTCCACGATGCGGATTTTCCCGTCGCCGGCTTTGGCTCCCTTATAGAGGCAGGCAGCAACATCGGCTTCCACGACCACCACCTTAGGCGGATTTTCCGGGTAGCGGTTAGCGAAGTAACCCTGGACGGCTCCGGCAAGGGAACCGACGCCTGCCTGAATGAATACATGAGTTGGTCTGTCACAGCCGTATTCTTCCAGCTGTTCATCTGCCTCCATTGCCATGGTTCCGTAGCCCTGCATGATCCAGGCAGGAATCTCTTCGTAACCATCCCAGGCGGTATCCTGCACGACCACGCCGTTCTTTGTTTTGGAAGCAGCATCGGCCGCCATGCGGACGCATTCGTCATAGTTGACTTCTTCAATGGTAACATCTGCGCCTTCGGCCCTGATGTTATGAAAACGGGTCATGGTAGAACCCTTGGGCATGTAGACGACTGCCTTCTGGCCTAATTTGCCCGCAGCCCATGCAACGCCGCGTCCGTGGTTGCCGTCGGTAGCCGTAAAGAAGGTGGCCTGGCCGAATTCTTCTCTTAAAGCGTCAGAAGTGAGGACGCTGTAAGGAAGCTCTGATACATCCCTGCCGATCTGTTTTGCGATATACTTTGCGATCGCAAAGGAACCGCCCAGCACCTTAAAGGCATTTAAGCCGAACCGGTAAGATTCGTCTTTCACATAAACCTGGCCAAGGCCCAGATGATCTGCCATGTGATCCAGTTTTGCAAGGGGAGTCCTGCTGTACTGCGGGAAGCTTTCGTGAAAGCTTCTCGCTTTCCTGATTTCATCCAGGGCCATGACCGGCAAGTTCTTATCATCGGTCTTTGGCATGGTGTTTACAACCCATTCAATTGGTTTCATAATTACGCATTCTCCTTTTTTAATTTTAATTAGGAAGTCCGATTAGACCTCCGCCTGCCTTCATGAAGGAAATCATGCCTTTTCTTTATTCGCATCCATATAGCTGTACAGAGTGAATTTGGATATGCCGAAATAATTGGATACCTTGTCGCCTGATTTGGTGATCAGGAACGCTCCGGCATCGTTTAAATACTGGATCGCAGTGACTTTGTCGTCTTTGCTCATGAGAGCAACCGGCTTTCCGACCAAAGCCACAGACTGTTCGATCAGCGTATCAAGCAGATCGTTAACATTATGGGTGATTTTCTTTGGCTGTTTATCCCCGCCCGCTGTTTCTGCGGTAGTGAGAAGGGACTTTAATGCGTTATCAATGGTAAGCAGTCCTGTGATGTCGTAGTTAAGTGCCAGAATGTAGTCAACGGTATTATCCTTTCCTCTTATATACATGGTGCTGGATTTTAAAATCCTTCCGTCATCGGTCCTTGTCAGATAGGAAAGACGGTCTTTTAAAAGGTCCGGGTTCTTCTTTAATGTTTCCAGAACGATTTCAGAGGGGCCGTCCCCCAGCTTCCGGTTGCTTACCTGGCCATTTTCGATAAAGACGATGGAACTCTCGATATCTTCTTTTCTCAAATCATGGATCACTACCTCACAATTGTTTCCGAAATGAGCAGCGACTCCTTGCGCAATCTGTATCAGTAATTCAAGCTTTGAATCCATGTGGTACTTTCCCCCTTGTCTGAACTTCTTATATTCCCATCATAGCATAAAAAATTTAAATTTCAAGAGTTTTTCTAAAAATTTTTTAGGCTCACTAATTTTTTTTGTATTTTTTGCTTGCATTTCTTTATATGAAATGATACACTGTACCTATCAAGAGATTTATGGTGTAATCTGTATAAAAAAACGTGGAATAAGAGAGTAAGTATAAGCAGATTGCAAAAATAAAGTGCAGGCATGGGGGAAGGGTTTCTGTGCGGTTTGTATACTGAAAAATTTTAAGAATTTACTTAATAATATTAGAAAATCAAAAAAAGGAGATAAAAACATGCTGATTATCGGGAATGGAAGAATGATTACAAGAGACCCTCAGAATCCGTTTTTTGAGAACGGAGCAGTTGCAATAGAAGAGGGGACGATCCGTAAGGCAGGGACCACAGAAGAGATAAAAAAGGCATATCCGGATGCAGAATATATTGATGCCAGAGGCGGGGTCATCATGCCGGCCTTTATCAATGCCCATGAACACATTTACAGCGCTTTTGCCAGAGGTTTAAGCATCAATGGTTATGACCCTCACGGTTTTCTGGAAATCTTAGACGGTATGTGGTGGACCATAGACCGGAACCTCACACTGGAGGAGACCCGGTTGAG
>NZ_LT732526.1:2153746-2269339 GCF_900155545.1 Clostridium sp. Marseille-P2415 | reverse complement strand
AATTTGCCCGCAGCCCATGCAACGCCGCGTCCGTGGTTGCCGTCGGTAGCCGTAAAGAAGGTGGCCTGGCCGAATTCTTCTCTTAAAGCGTCAGAAGTGAGGACGCTGTAAGGAAGCTCTGATACATCCCTGCCGATCTGTTTTGCGATATACTTTGCGATCGCAAAGGAACCGCCCAGCACCTTAAAGGCATTTAAGCCGAACCGGTAAGATTCGTCTTTCACATAAACCTGGCCAAGGCCCAGATGATCTGCCATGTGATCCAGTTTTGCAAGGGGAGTCCTGCTGTACTGCGGGAAGCTTTCGTGAAAGCTTCTCGCTTTCCTGATTTCATCCAGGGCCATGACCGGCAAGTTCTTATCATCGGTCTTTGGCATGGTGTTTACAACCCATTCAATTGGTTTCATAATTACGCATTCTCCTTTTTTAATTTTAATTAGGAAGTCCGATTAGACCTCCGCCTGCCTTCATGAAGGAAATCATGCCTTTTCTTTATTCGCATCCATATAGCTGTACAGAGTGAATTTGGATATGCCGAAATAATTGGATACCTTGTCGCCTGATTTGGTGATCAGGAACGCTCCGGCATCGTTTAAATACTGGATCGCAGTGACTTTGTCGTCTTTGCTCATGAGAGCAACCGGCTTTCCGACCAAAGCCACAGACTGTTCGATCAGCGTATCAAGCAGATCGTTAACATTATGGGTGATTTTCTTTGGCTGTTTATCCCCGCCCGCTGTTTCTGCGGTAGTGAGAAGGGACTTTAATGCGTTATCAATGGTAAGCAGTCCTGTGATGTCGTAGTTAAGTGCCAGAATGTAGTCAACGGTATTATCCTTTCCTCTTATATACATGGTGCTGGATTTTAAAATCCTTCCGTCATCGGTCCTTGTCAGATAGGAAAGACGGTCTTTTAAAAGGTCCGGGTTCTTCTTTAATGTTTCCAGAACGATTTCAGAGGGGCCGTCCCCCAGCTTCCGGTTGCTTACCTGGCCATTTTCGATAAAGACGATGGAACTCTCGATATCTTCTTTTCTCAAATCATGGATCACTACCTCACAATTGTTTCCGAAATGAGCAGCGACTCCTTGCGCAATCTGTATCAGTAATTCAAGCTTTGAATCCATGTGGTACTTTCCCCCTTGTCTGAACTTCTTATATTCCCATCATAGCATAAAAAATTTAAATTTCAAGAGTTTTTCTAAAAATTTTTTAGGCTCACTAATTTTTTTTGTATTTTTTGCTTGCATTTCTTTATATGAAATGATACACTGTACCTATCAAGAGATTTATGGTGTAATCTGTATAAAAAAACGTGGAATAAGAGAGTAAGTATAAGCAGATTGCAAAAATAAAGTGCAGGCATGGGGGAAGGGTTTCTGTGCGGTTTGTATACTGAAAAATTTTAAGAATTTACTTAATAATATTAGAAAATCAAAAAAAGGAGATAAAAACATGCTGATTATCGGGAATGGAAGAATGATTACAAGAGACCCTCAGAATCCGTTTTTTGAGAACGGAGCAGTTGCAATAGAAGAGGGGACGATCCGTAAGGCAGGGACCACAGAAGAGATAAAAAAGGCATATCCGGATGCAGAATATATTGATGCCAGAGGCGGGGTCATCATGCCGGCCTTTATCAATGCCCATGAACACATTTACAGCGCTTTTGCCAGAGGTTTAAGCATCAATGGTTATGACCCTCACGGTTTTCTGGAAATCTTAGACGGTATGTGGTGGACCATAGACCGGAACCTCACACTGGAGGAGACCCGGTTGAGCGCCATGGCAACGTTCATTGATTCCATTAAAAACGGCGTGACAACGGCCTTTGACCACCATGCCAGTTTCGGGCATATTACCGGTTCCCTGTTTCAGATCGAAGAGGCTGCCAGAGAGACCGGCGTCCGTTCCTGTTTGTGTTATGAAGTTTCCGACCGGGACGGAAAGGATAAGGCCAGAGAGGCGGTTCTGGAGAACGAGGCATTTATTAAGCACGCGCTGGCCGATGACAGCGGTATGACCGCGGGAATGATGGGAATGCATGCCCAGTTCACGATTTCCGATGAGACCATGGAGCTTGCGGCCTCCCATAAGCCGGACGGTGTGGGATACCACATTCATGTGGCGGAGGGGATCGAAGATCTCCATGACTGCCTGAAAAAATACGGCAAACGGATCGTGGACCGCCTGATGGACTGCGGCATATTAGGTGAGAAGACCCTGCTCGGCCACTGTATCTATATCAATCCCCATGAAATGCAGCTTATTAAGGATACCGATACCATGGTGGTCCATAATCCGGAGTCCAACATGGGCAATGCCTGCGGCTGTCCGCCGACCATGGAGCTGGTTCACAGAGGGGTATTGACCGGCCTTGGAACCGATGGTTATACTCATGATATGACGGAATCCTACAAAGCAGCCAACATTCTTCACAAGCACCATCTGTGCGATCCCAATGCGGCATGGGGCGAGGTTCCTGAAATGCTGTTTGAAGGAAACGCAAGGATTGCCGGCCGTTATTTTAATAAGCCTCTGGGGATCTTAAAAGAGGGGGCGGCGGCAGATGTCATTGTTACCGATTATATTCCGTTAACGCCTATGAATGCCGGTAACTGCAACAGCCACATCCTTTTCGGAATGACAGGGCGCAGTGTGGTGACCACGGTATGCAACGGGAAGGTTTTGATGAAAGACCGTATCCTCACCTGCATTGACGAAGAAAAGGTGATGGCAGACTGCAGGCAGGCAGCCGGCGCGCTGGCAAAACGGATCAATTCCAGATAGTATTAATAAAAATAGTCAAAACGCAGAACCTACAAATATAGAATATTCACTGCGGGCTGCCTGGGGTTTTAAGAAGCGGACAGCCCGCTGCAGGAGGTAAAAATGGGAGATAGAATGACACCAATGCCATTTGAGCAGTTAATGGACTGGATTATAAGGGAGTATGAGAAAAGGGAGACTGTTTTTGGGGTTTACAGACCATATAAAGCTGACGGGAGAAATAACCGTAAAATATTCGGGCGTACCTTGGAAACGCCCATCGGACCGGCAGCCGGTCCTCACACCCAGCTGGCTCAGAACATTGTGGCTGCTTACTATGCGGGAAGCCGTTTCTTNACGCCGCGTCCGTGGTTGCCGTCGGTAGCCGTAAAGAAGGTGGCCTGGCCGAATTCTTCTCTTAAAGCGTCAGAAGTGAGGACGCTGTAAGGAAGCTCTGATACATCCCTGCCGATCTGTTTTGCGATATACTTTGCGATCGCAAAGGAACCGCCCAGCACCTTAAAGGCATTTAAGCCGAACCGGTAAGATTCGTCTTTCACATAAACCTGGCCAAGGCCCAGATGATCTGCCATGTGATCCAGTTTTGCAAGGGGAGTCCTGCTGTACTGCGGGAAGCTTTCGTGAAAGCTTCTCGCTTTCCTGATTTCATCCAGGGCCATGACCGGCAAGTTCTTATCATCGGTCTTTGGCATGGTGTTTACAACCCATTCAATTGGTTTCATAATTACGCATTCTCCTTTTTTAATTTTAATTAGGAAGTCCGATTAGACCTCCGCCTGCCTTCATGAAGGAAATCATGCCTTTTCTTTATTCGCATCCATATAGCTGTACAGAGTGAATTTGGATATGCCGAAATAATTGGATACCTTGTCGCCTGATTTGGTGATCAGGAACGCTCCGGCATCGTTTAAATACTGGATCGCAGTGACTTTGTCGTCTTTGCTCATGAGAGCAACCGGCTTTCCGACCAAAGCCACAGACTGTTCGATCAGCGTATCAAGCAGATCGTTAACATTATGGGTGATTTTCTTTGGCTGTTTATCCCCGCCCGCTGTTTCTGCGGTAGTGAGAAGGGACTTTAATGCGTTATCAATGGTAAGCAGTCCTGTGATGTCGTAGTTAAGTGCCAGAATGTAGTCAACGGTATTATCCTTTCCTCTTATATACATGGTGCTGGATTTTAAAATCCTTCCGTCATCGGTCCTTGTCAGATAGGAAAGACGGTCTTTTAAAAGGTCCGGGTTCTTCTTTAATGTTTCCAGAACGATTTCAGAGGGGCCGTCCCCCAGCTTCCGGTTGCTTACCTGGCCATTTTCGATAAAGACGATGGAACTCTCGATATCTTCTTTTCTCAAATCATGGATCACTACCTCACAATTGTTTCCGAAATGAGCAGCGACTCCTTGCGCAATCTGTATCAGTAATTCAAGCTTTGAATCCATGTGGTACTTTCCCCCTTGTCTGAACTTCTTATATTCCCATCATAGCATAAAAAATTTAAATTTCAAGAGTTTTTCTAAAAATTTTTTAGGCTCACTAATTTTTTTTGTATTTTTTGCTTGCATTTCTTTATATGAAATGATACACTGTACCTATCAAGAGATTTATGGTGTAATCTGTATAAAAAAACGTGGAATAAGAGAGTAAGTATAAGCAGATTGCAAAAATAAAGTGCAGGCATGGGGGAAGGGTTTCTGTGCGGTTTGTATACTGAAAAATTTTAAGAATTTACTTAATAATATTAGAAAATCAAAAAAAGGAGATAAAAACATGCTGATTATCGGGAATGGAAGAATGATTACAAGAGACCCTCAGAATCCGTTTTTTGAGAACGGAGCAGTTGCAATAGAAGAGGGGACGATCCGTAAGGCAGGGACCACAGAAGAGATAAAAAAGGCATATCCGGATGCAGAATATATTGATGCCAGAGGCGGGGTCATCATGCCGGCCTTTATCAATGCCCATGAACACATTTACAGCGCTTTTGCCAGAGGTTTAAGCATCAATGGTTATGACCCTCACGGTTTTCTGGAAATCTTAGACGGTATGTGGTGGACCATAGACCGGAACCTCACACTGGAGGAGACCCGGTTGAGCGCCATGGCAACGTTCATTGATTCCATTAAAAACGGCGTGACAACGGCCTTTGACCACCATGCCAGTTTCGGGCATATTACCGGTTCCCTGTTTCAGATCGAAGAGGCTGCCAGAGAGACCGGCGTCCGTTCCTGTTTGTGTTATGAAGTTTCCGACCGGGACGGAAAGGATAAGGCCAGAGAGGCGGTTCTGGAGAACGAGGCATTTATTAAGCACGCGCTGGCCGATGACAGCGGTATGACCGCGGGAATGATGGGAATGCATGCCCAGTTCACGATTTCCGATGAGACCATGGAGCTTGCGGCCTCCCATAAGCCGGACGGTGTGGGATACCACATTCATGTGGCGGAGGGGATCGAAGATCTCCATGACTGCCTGAAAAAATACGGCAAACGGATCGTGGACCGCCTGATGGACTGCGGCATATTAGGTGAGAAGACCCTGCTCGGCCACTGTATCTATATCAATCCCCATGAAATGCAGCTTATTAAGGATACCGATACCATGGTGGTCCATAATCCGGAGTCCAACATGGGCAATGCCTGCGGCTGTCCGCCGACCATGGAGCTGGTTCACAGAGGGGTATTGACCGGCCTTGGAACCGATGGTTATACTCATGATATGACGGAATCCTACAAAGCAGCCAACATTCTTCACAAGCACCATCTGTGCGATCCCAATGCGGCATGGGGCGAGGTTCCTGAAATGCTGTTTGAAGGAAACGCAAGGATTGCCGGCCGTTATTTTAATAAGCCTCTGGGGATCTTAAAAGAGGGGGCGGCGGCAGATGTCATTGTTACCGATTATATTCCGTTAACGCCTATGAATGCCGGTAACTGCAACAGCCACATCCTTTTCGGAATGACAGGGCGCAGTGTGGTGACCACGGTATGCAACGGGAAGGTTTTGATGAAAGACCGTATCCTCACCTGCATTGACGAAGAAAAGGTGATGGCAGACTGCAGGCAGGCAGCCGGCGCGCTGGCAAAACGGATCAATTCCAGATAGTATTAATAAAAATAGTCAAAACGCAGAACCTACAAATATAGAATATTCACTGCGGGCTGCCTGGGGTTTTAAGAAGCGGACAGCCCGCTGCAGGAGGTAAAAATGGGAGATAGAATGACACCAATGCCATTTGAGCAGTTAATGGACTGGATTATAAGGGAGTATGAGAAAAGGGAGACTGTTTTTGGGGTTTACAGACCATATAAAGCTGACGGGAGAAATAACCGTAAAATATTCGGGCGTACCTTGGAAACGCCCATCGGACCGGCAGCCGGTCCTCACACCCAGCTGGCTCAGAACATTGTGGCTGCTTACTATGCGGGAAGCCGTTTCTTTGAACTGAAGACCGTCCAGATTTTAGACGGTGAGGACCTGCCCGTGAGCAAGCCGTGCATCAGGGCAGATGACGAATGCTATAATTGTGAATGGTCCACGGAGCTCTATGTTTTGCAGGCGCAGGAAGAATATATCAAGGCATGGTTCCTGCTTCACATCATTGCCAGGGAATACGGCCTTGGGGCTATGGATGGCTTTCAGTTCAATATGAGTGTGGGATATGACCTGGAAGGAATCAAGTCCCCGAAGGTGAATTCATTTATTAACTCCATGAAGGATGCTAAAAATACGGAAGTCTTTAAGGCCTGCAGGAAATATCTTTTGGACCACAGGGACCGGTTCCGGAACATGACAAGAGAGGACATTGAGAATATCCCTTCCGGAATCTGCAATTCCGTGACCCTTTCCACCCTGCATGGCTGCCCGCCTCAGGAGATCCGGAGAATCGCTGCTTATTTAATAGAAGAGAAAGGCCTGAATACTTTCGTTAAATGCAACCCGACTCTCCTGGGATATGAATTTGCAAGAAAGACCATGGATGAAATGGGATACGATTACGTGGCATTCGGGGATTTCCATTTCCTCGATGACCTGCAATATAAGGATGCAGTCCCCATGTTAGAGAGCCTCATGGCTCTGGCTGAGGAAAAGCATCTGGAATTTGGCGTAAAGATCACGAATACCTTCCCGGTGGATGTAAAGAACAATGAGCTTCCCAGCGAAGAAATGTATATGTCCGGAAAATCCTTATATCCCCTTTCCATCACGCTGGCTGCCAGGCTTGCCGGGGAGTTTGCCGGAAAGCTGCGGATATCTTTCTCCGGCGGTGCGGATTATCACAACATCAAGGCCATTGTGGACGCAGGAGTCTGGCCGGTTACCGTGGCGACCACACTGTTAAAGCCGGGCGGCTATCAGAGGCTTCTGCAGATGGCAGAGAAGCTGGAGGAAGGCCCTGTGGAATTTACAGGAGTCGATCCGGAAAAGACAGCGAAGCTGGCAGAGGATTCCGTTTACGACCCGCGCCACAGAAAGGCGGTAAAGCCGCTTCCTTCCAGAAAGATGGCGAAGTCCGTTCCGCTGATCGACTGCTATGTGGCTCCCTGTAAGGAAGGCTGTCCGATCCATCAGGATATTACCACCTATCTGCAGCTGTCCGGTGCAGGCAGATACGAAGAGGCCATGAAGGTGATCGCAGAGAAGAATCCGCTTCCTTTCATTACCGGAACCATCTGCGCCCATAACTGCATGAGCAAGTGCAACCGGAATTATTATGAAGATCCGGTCAATATCCGGGGAGTCAAGCTGGTGTGCGCGGAGGGCGGATACGATGCACTCATGAAGGAAATCAAAGCAGGTAAACTGACCGGCAAAAAGACCGCAATCGTGGGCGGAGGACCGGCTGGGCTTGCAGCGGCATATTTCCTGACAAAGAACGGGATGCCTGCAACCATTTTTGAAAAGAGCGGCAGTCTCGGAGGCGTGGTAAAACACGTGATTCCGGCTTTTCGTATCCCGGATGAGGCCATTGATAAGGATGTGGCCCTGTCCTTAGCCTATGGGGCAGAGGTCAGGTTAAACACCGAGGTAACAAGCCTTGAAGAATTAAAAAAGGAAGGCTTTGACTATATCATCCTTGCCGCAGGCGCATCAAAGCCCGGCGTTCTGGAGCTTAAGGCCGGGAATGCCATGAATGCACTGGATTTCCTGGCTCAATTTAAGGAAAAGGCTGGAAAAGTTAATATCGGAAAAAACGTAGCCGTGATCGGCGGCGGCAATACGGCCATGGATACGGCAAGAGCGGTGAAGAGAACGGAAGGCGTGGAACATTCCTATCTGGTTTACCGGAGAACCAAACGCTATATGCCGGCGGATGAGGAAGAACTGGTCATGGCCCTGGAAGACGGTGTGGAATTTATGGAACTGCTGTCCCCGGTGGAGTTTAAAGAAGGGAAGCTTCTCTGTAAATTGATGAAGCTTTCCGATACCGATGCTGCCGGAAGACGCGGAATTGTTGAAACCGGGGAAACCGTGGAGATTCCGGCCGATACGGTCATCGCTGCGGTAGGCGAACAGGTTCCTGCGGAATTTTACGAAGCAAACGGCATTCCTGTAAACAGCCGCGGCAGAGTCCTTGTAAATGAGGAAACCCTGGAAACCGGCGTGACCGGTGTGTACGCCATAGGTGACGGACTCTATGGGCCGGGGACTGTGGTTGAGGCCATGAGGGATGCCCGCATGGCGGCGGAAGCCATCCTGGGAAAGAAAGCTGCCGTTGATTTTGACGATACCGCAGAGGATTTATGCGGGCTTTATGACAGGCGCGGAATATTAGAGGGAACCAGAGAATATAAGGAAGAGGGCTCCAGATGCCTGGGCTGCTCCAACATCTGCGAAAACTGTGCGGAGGTCTGCCCCAACCGTGCCAATCTGGCGCTCCGCATTCCGGGCTTATCCATGCATCAGATTGTCCATGTGGATTCTATGTGCAATGAGTGCGGAAACTGTAAGAGCTTCTGTCCGTATGACAGCGCTCCCTATCTGGATAAGCTTACTTTATTTGCCAATGAGGCTGATATGGAAAACAGCAAAAACCAGGGATTTGTTGTATTGGATAAGGAAACAGCTGCCTGCAAGGTGCGTTACCTGGGAAATCTATATACATGGAAAGCCGGAGAACCGGGCAGTGTGATCCCGAAAGATCTTGGCAAGATCATGGAAACCGTCTGCAGAGACTACGATTACCTCTTAGGATAGGAAAGCAGGTGAAACAATGGTTAGCTTTATAGTAAACGGAAAAACGGTGACTGTCCCGGAGGACAGGAAGCTTATGGATATTCTGAGAATGGATCTGGGACTGAAGTCCGTGAAAGACGGATGCAGCGAAGGTGCCTGCGGAACCTGTACGGTACTGATTGACGGAAAGGCCGTCAAAGCCTGCGTCCAGAAGGCCGCAAAGCTGGAAGGAAAAACCATACTGACCGTAGAGGGCCTTTCAGACCGGGAAAAAGAAGTGTATGTTTATGCTTTTGGCGAGGCAGGAGCCGTTCAGTGCGGCTTCTGTATCCCGGGCATGGTGATGTGTGCCAAGGCGCTTATTGATGAGAATCCGGATCCAGCCAGGGATGAAGCAGCCTTTGCGATCCGTAACAATATCTGCCGCTGCACCGGATATAAAAAGATCATTGATGCGATATTACTGGCGGCAAAGCTGTTCCGCGAGGATATAAGAGATTTAAAAGCCCCGAAGGTAAAACATGTGGGGCAGCGTGCCCACCGGCTGGACGTTCCGGAAAAGGTTCTGGGATATGGAGAATACGCGGACGATATGGAAATAGACGGAATGATCTGCGGAAGTGCCATCCGCACCCGGTATCCAAGGGCAAGGGTTTTATCCATCGATACAGCGGAAGCAAAGGCCCTGCCGGGAGTCCGCGCTGTCTTAACGGCCGATGATGTTCCGGGAAAGAATAAAGTAGGCCATTTGAAGAAGGACTGGGACACCATGATCCCGATAGGAGAGATCACCCGCTACGTGGGAGATGCGGTTTGTCTTGTGGCGGCGGATACGCCGGAAATTCTGGAAGAGGCCAAAAAATTGGTTCGGATTGAATATAAGGAGCTGCCGGGCGTATTTTCCCCTCAGGAAGCCCTAAAGCCGGATGCTCCTCTGGTTCACGAGACCGGCAATATTCTGGCTCACGAACACCTCATCAGGGGAGATGCGAAAAAGGCCATTGAAAGTTCTGCCCATGTGGTGACAAAGCAGTATTTCACCCCATTTACGGAACACGCTTTTCTGGAACCGGAGTGCGCCATTGCCATTGTGGACAGAGAAAAGGAAGAGGCGGTCATCTATTCCTCTGACCAGGGAACCTACGATACCCAGAAGGAATGCTCCGGCATGCTGGGCTGGGAGCTGAGCAAGGTCCATGTCATCAACAAGCTGGTAGGCGGCGGTTTCGGAGGCAAGGAGGACATGTCCGTACAGCATCATGCGCTTTTGCTGGCATATCATACCGGAAAGCCTGTAAAGGTAAAGCTGACCCGGAAGGAAAGCATTATGGTCCATCCGAAGCGGCACCCGGCCTATATGGAATTTACAACAGCCTGTGATGAAAACGGATATTTGACCGGAATGACGGCGAAGGTCATTACGGATACGGGGGCTTATGCGTCCCTTGGAGGCCCGGTGCTTCAACGGCTCTGCACCCATGCGGCGGGCCCTTATAATTATCAGAATATCGACATTGAGGGAACCGCAGTGTATACCAATAACCCTCCGGCAGGCGCTTTCCGCGGCTTTGGAGTGACCCAGAGCTGCTTTGCCACCGAGTGCAATATCAATCTCCTGGCGGAGAAAGTGGGGATCAGTCCATGGGAAATCCGATACCGCAATGCCATCCGGCCGGGTCAGGAACTGCCGAACGGCCAGATCGCCGCGCCTGGAACAGCCCTGGTGGAGACCCTTGAGGCGGTGAAAGAAATCTATAAAACCCATCCATATGCAGGAATCGCCTGTGCCATGAAAAATGCTGGAGTAGGCGTAGGGCTCCCGGACTGGGGACGCTGCAGGCTTACCGTAGAAGGCGGAAAGATCCATATCCGGTCCGGCGCCTCCTGCATCGGCCAGGGATTGGGAACGGTTCTGGAGCAGGTGGTATGCGAGGCTCTTGGAATCACAGGAGATCAAGTGGTTTACGTTCCGGCTGAGACCAATCTGGCACCGGATTCCGGCACCACATCCGGTTCCCGCCAGACCCTGGTAACAGGCGAAGCGGCAAGAAGGGCATGTCAGGGCATTTTAGAAGACTTAAAGGGCGGAAAGTCCCTTTCCGGTTTGAACGGAAAAGAATATTACGGAGAATATCTGGCAGCCACCGATCCCATGGGAAGCGAAAAGAAGAATCCCGTATCCCATGTGGCTTATGGATTTGCGACCCAGGTGGTATGCTTAAACGAAGACGGTACCGTGGAAAAGATCGTGGCGGCCCATGACGTGGGAAAGGCCATCAATCCCTTATCCGTGGAAGGCCAGATCGAGGGAGGCGTTATCATGTCCTTGGGATATGCACTGACAGAGGATTTCCCCTTAGACCATGGAAACCCTCTCGCCAGGTTCGGGACCCTTGGGCTGTTCCGCGCGGATAAGACGCCTGATGTGGAAAGCATCATTGTGGAACAGAATCAGGACCCGCTGGCTTTCGGAGCGGTGGGAATCGGTGAGATTACCTCGATCCCGACGGCTCCGGCCGTTCAGGGAGCCTACTACAAGCTGGATGGGCAGTTCCGCACATCCCTGCCTATGGAAGATACGGCTTATAGAAAAAAGAAAAAATAGCTGTTTTAAAAATGGATCGGCGCAGGCGGAGAAAAGGATTTCTCCCTGCGCCTTTCGGGGTTGACAGCAGCAAATAGCCGGGAAAGATAAAACGGGCCGGACAGACCGGCCCGGAACCTGTATAAGAAAGGAAGTAGATATTCTATGAAGACGCTATTAAAAGGCGGAACCGTGGTGTCGGGAAGCGGCGTAACCGCGGCAGATGTCCTTATGGAGAATGGAAAGATCAAAGCCGTGGAAGCCGGGATCCGGGATAGGGAAGCGGAGGTTATCGATGTGTCAGGCAAGCTTCTGTTCCCCGGTTTCATTGATGCACATACTCATTTTGACCTTCATGTGGCAGGGACCGTGACCGCGGATAATTTTGAGACGGGGACAAGGGCTGCGCTGGCAGGCGGAACTACCATGATCATTGATTTTGCCACCCAGTATCAGGGAGAGAGCTTAGGCAAAGCCCTGGAGAACTGGCATAAAAAGGCAGATGGCAACGCATCCTGTGACTATGGCTTTCATTTGGCAATATCGGACTGGAATCCTTCCGTCAGCGAAGAACTTAAAAAAATCGTGGATGGCGGTGTTACCTCCTTTAAGCTTTACATGACCTACGATGAGATGTATTTAAATGATAAGAAAATATACCAGGTGCTAAAGCGCTTAAAGGAAGTGGGCGGAATTGCAGGCGTCCATTGTGAAAATATGGGGATCATCGAGGCTCTGGTGGAAGAAGAAAAGGCAAAAGAGAATCTGGGTGTAAACGCCCATAAAAAGACCAGGCCTGCCGCAGTGGAGGCGGAGGCCGTCAGCAGGCTCTTAAAAATCGCGGACCTTGCGGACGCTCCGGTGATCGTAGTCCATTTAAGCTCCGGAGCGGGATATCAGGAAGTGAAATATGCCAGAGAACGGGGCCAGGAGGTTTATGTGGAAACCTGCCCTCAGTACCTGATTCTCGATGAAAGCGTCTATGACCTGCCTGGCTTTGAGGGAAGTAAATATGTAATTTCACCGACCATCAAGAAAGAAACGGACAGCAACAGGCTGTGGCATGCCCTCCGCAAGGGCAATATCCAGACTGTATCCACCGATCACTGCAGCTTTACCACCGGTCAGAAGGCAGCGGGGAAAGAGGACTTCACGAAGATTCCCAACGGCATGCCGGGAGTGGAAGCGCGCCCGGCTCTGATGTACAGCTTTGGGACAGCGGACCATGATTTAAAGCTGGAACAGATTTGTAAGCTGCTTTCTGAGAATCCGGCAAAGCTTTACGGTGTTTATCCTCAGAAAGGGGCCATTGCTCCGGGAAGCGATGGGGATATCGTGGTGTGGAATCCGGATATCCGGTGGACCATGTCCGCAGAAAATCAGGTGGCAAATGTGGACTATTGCCCCTTTGAAGGAACAGAGGTAAAGGGAAAAGCGGAACTTGTGTTCTTAAAGGGCCGTCTGGCGGCAGAGGATGGCCGGGTGGTTCTGGAAAAAACAGGTTCTTATGTTCCGAGAAAAAGGCATATGGAGCTGAACGGATGAGGGCAAAGAACATTTATACCTGGGAAGACCGCAAGGCCGGACAGGTGATGGCAGGGAGGGACTCCCTGTGGGATGCTCTTGGTCTTTCCTGGCGGGAGCACATGGTGATCTCCTTTACCGGAGGCGGCGGAAAGACGAGCGCCATGTTTTCCCTGGCCGATGAACTGGCGGATCGGGGAAAACATGTGATCGTCACCACCAGTACGCATATCTTCTTCCCGCAAAACAGAAGAGTCGTGCCTGCAGACCGGGCTGAAACAGTAAAAAAATTTATAAAAGACCATGCAGAATGGTTTTCCTCCGGCACAGGCCGGGTCCTGGTAACAGGCTGCCCCGGGCCGGAAGGCAAGTTAAAGGGCATGCCCCTTTCGGAAATGGAAAAGCTTGCAGGCTGCGGGGATATACTTCTCGTGGAGGCGGATGGAGCGAAGCGGCTGCCGATCAAGATTCCCAGGGAAGGGGAACCGGTTCTTTTAAAAAATACCCATGCGGTGATCGGATGTGCCGGTCTGGACTCCATCGGCCGGCCCTGGGAAGAGAAATGTTTCCGGTGGGAGCTTGCAGAAAAGGTATTTGGCTGGCAGACGGAAAAAAAGCTTATCACACCTGCCCAGGTAGCGCAGCTCCTGGTAAGCGGCCAGGGAACCAGAAAGGGAGCAGAATCCATGGAGTACCGGATTCTCTTAAATAAGGCGGACGATGAATCCAGGCTGTCCGATGCGGCCAAAGTGCTGGAATCAATGGAAGCAGAATGGAAACGGCGCTGTGTAGTAACCAGCTTTTTTACAATATAAGTAAGGACGGTATATAGAAGAAACGATGAAAGACGAAAGAAAGCTTAATTATCATATAAGAATCCGTGTTTTTTACGAGGAAAGGAATTTCGGACCCGGGGTTGCGGGGTTAATGAAGCTTGTGAGGGAGCGGGGTTCCCTTGCCGCTGCCTGCCAGGAAATGCACATGGCATATTCCAAGGCCTGGAAGATCATCAATAAGGCGGAGGCGGATCTGGGCTTTTCCCTGATGGAAGGAAGAAGGGGAGGGGAAAACGGTGGAACCACCGTTCTGACTGCGGAAGGGGAAGATTTTCTGGACCGGTATCTGGCCTTTACAGAACAAATGGAAGCATTTGCAGAAAAAATATTTCACAAATATTTCCCAAAATGATAAGAACGTGATAAGATAAGAAGGAATAGGAGCCCTCCTTGTTAAGAGGGATATTCTCACTTGAGAATAACGGTACCCATAGGGAACGAAAGGACAGGCAAAAATGAAGGAAATCAGAACAGTCGATTCGGCAGGGCAGGTTCTCTGCCATGATATGACTCAGATCATACCGGGGGTAATGAAAGACGCGAAATTCAGAAAGGGACATGTGGTGACGGACGAGGACATACCGGTGCTGCTGTCCATGGGCAAGGAGCACATTTATGTATGGGAAAAAAATGAATCCCTGTATCATGAAAATGAGGCCGCCGAGATCCTGTGTGAGCTGTGCTTCAATGACCATATGGAACGCAGTGAAGTAAAAGAAGGAAAAATTGAATTGCGGTCAACGGTTCGCGGGCTTTTAAAAATAGATACCGGACTTATGGATAAAATAAACGGCATGGGCCATATGATGATCGCTTCCAGGCATCCCAACACTCCGGTGGAGCCGGGAGACAAGCTGTGCGGAACGAGGATCATTCCCCTTGTCATTGAAAAGGAAAAAATGGAAGAGGTCAGAAATATCTGCGGCGGAAAGAAAATATTTACCATATTGCCCTTTCAGGAGAAAAAGGTGGGAATTGTAACCACGGGAAGCGAGGTATTCCATGGAAGAATAAAGGATGCCTTTGGACCTGCTTTGACGGAAAAGCTAAAAGAGTATGACGCCAGAATCCTGGGGCAGACCATTACCGATGACCGGCCGGAACACACCACAAAAGCGATTCTGGATTTTATAGAACAGGGTGCTGACATGGTGCTCGTCAGCGGCGGCATGAGCGTGGATCCGGATGATAAAACCCCGCTCGCGATCCGCAGCACAGGGGCTTCGGTGGTATCCTACGGTGCTCCGGTCCTTCCGGGAGCCATGTTCTTACTTTCCTATTACCAAAAAGACGGTAAGAATATTCCCATAGCCGGTCTTCCTGGATGCGTCATGTATGCCAAAAGGACAGTGTTCGACCTGGTCCTTCCAAAGCTCATGGCAGATGATCCGGTGACAAAGGAAGAGCTTGATAAGCTGGGAAGAGGAGGGCTCTGCCTCTCCTGTGAGGTATGCCATTATCCAAACTGCGGATTCGGAAAGGGATGGTAGGGAAATATGAACGGACTGACACATTTTGATGAACAGGGGAATGCCCGCATGGTGGATGTGGGAGGTAAGGCGGAAACGGAACGGACCGCCACAGCCCACGGCTTTATCCATGTCAATGAGACGGTTTTCCATACCATTGCAGGCGGGACTGCGAAAAAAGGGGATGTGCTGGGAGTTGCCAGGGTGGCCGGGATCATGGGAGCGAAAAAGACATCTGAACTGATCCCATTGTGCCACGTGCTGATGCTGACAAAATGCGAGGTAGATTTTGTGCTTCATGAAGAGAAACAGGCAATGGAAGCCATATGCACCGTGAAAACCCATGGAAAGACCGGAGTGGAAATGGAGGCTTTGACCGGGGTGAATGTGGCATTATTAACCATATATGATATGTGCAAGGCCATGGACCGCGGGATGACCATTCATGATATCTGTCTTTTGAAAAAAGATGGCGGAAAAAGCGGGCTATATGAAAAAGGCACGGACAGCCGGGGGAGCGGCCTATGATGGACCGTTTTAACAGAACCATTGATTATATCAGGATATCTGTCACGGACCGCTGCAATCTCCGGTGCCGCTACTGCATGCCCGAGGAAGGGGTCGAACCCATGCGCCATGAGGACATCCTTACCTATCAGGAAATAATAAGGATCTGCCGGGCAGGTGCCCGCCTTGGAATCCGCAAGGCAAAGGTAACAGGCGGGGAGCCCCTGGTAAGAAAGGACGTTGAGGTCCTGATCCGGGGGCTTCTGGATATTCCGGAAATTGAGGATGTGACCATGACAACCAACGGATGCCTGTTAAAGGAAAAGGCAGCCGCTCTTAAGGCAGCGGGCTTATCCTCGGTAAATGTGAGCCTGGATACCCTGGATCCGAAGCGGTTTGCCGGGATTACAAGAAGAGACTGCTTTGAATCTGTGATGGAAGGGATCGAAAGCGCCGTATCAGCCGGGCTGAACGTAAAAGTGAACTGTGCGGTCATGGAGGAATTAAAAAAGGAAGAGATTCTGGCATTTGCCCGGTTTTCCATGGACCGCCGGATACCGGTCCGCTTTATCGAGATGATGCCCATTGGCCAGGGAAAAAATTACAAAGCCATGAAAAATGATGAGCTGGCAGGGATTTTATCGGAAGCTTACGGGGACCTTCGGGAAACCGGACAGGGAAAAGGCAATGGCCCTGCCGTCTATTATACGTGGGGAGATGGCAGCGGCTGCATTGGATTCATCAGTGCCGTCAACCACAAATTCTGCCGCGCCTGCAACCGGGTAAGGCTGACCTCAGACGGTTTTTTGAAGCTTTGCCTGGACAGCCCTGCCGGTGTGGATTTGAAGGGGCCTTTACGCGCAGGGATTTCTGACGACGGTCTTTTCGATTTGATGAGGCAGAGCATCCGGAGCAAACCGGAGAGCCACCATTTTGAAGGAAGCCATGAGAAAGCGGGCTTAAATATGAACCAGATAGGAGGATGAGCAGATGGGAAAGATTATGGCTGTCTGTATCAGCGAAAGAAAAGGAACCCAGAAGGCCAGAATAGACGAAGGATATTTTATAGAAGAATACGGAATCCAGGGGGATGCCCATGCAGGCAAATGGCACCGGCAGGTAAGCCTTTTGTCCTTTGATACCATAGAGGCCTTTAAGGCCAGGGGCGCAGAAATCGGAGACGGTGCCTTTGGGGAAAATGTCATTGTCCGGGGCGTTGATTTGACCCATCTTCCCATCGGCACCAGGTTAAAGTGCAGGGACATCCTTCTGGAAGTGACACAGATCGGGAAGGAATGTCACAGCCACTGCGAAATATACAAAAAAATGGGAGAATGCATTATGCCATCCAATGGAATCTTTACGAGGGTCCTGCATGGAGGGATCATGAAGGAAGGGGATGAAATTACAGTATGTACCGGGCTGGAATCGTAACTTTAAGTGACAGGGGAGCAGCCGGAAAGCGGGAAGATATAAGCGGACCGGTCATAAGGGAGATATTGGAAAATGCGGGCTTTTTCGTGGTCAGCTATAAGCTTTTGGCCGATGAAGGGGAAGCGCTTAAGGCAGAGCTCATGCGCTTAAGCGATGAAGTAAAATGCGATCTGGTGCTGACGACCGGGGGAACCGGTTTTTCTCCCAGGGATGTGACTCCGGAGGCCACCCTTTCGGTAGCAGACCGGAATGCCCCGGGAATTGCCGAAGCCATACGGGCTTACAGCATGACATTGACCAAACGGGCCATGTTAAGCAGGGGAGCCAGTGTTATCCGCAAATCCACGCTCATCATCAACCTGCCTGGAAGTCCAAAGGCAGTGAGAGAGAGCCTGGAATACATTCTGGATACTCTTTTCCATGGCCTGGAGATCCTGTCGGGCCAGGGGGGAGAATGTGCCGGAAAATAAAACAGGAGGTCTGGAATGCAGGATGAAAGTATTGATAAAAGGGGCCGGTGATCTGGCTACGGGCATCGCATGCCGGCTGCACCGCTGCGGTTTTGACGTGGCCATGACAGATATCGCTGTCCCGACCACGGTGCGGCGGACGGTGGCCTTTTCCAGAGCAGTCTATGAAGAGCAGGCGCTGGTGGAGGATATCACCGGAGTTTTATGCCACAGCCTGAAAGAAATCAATGAGGCGGCAGCAAGGGACCAGGTCGCAGTAATGGTAGATGAGGAATGCAGGATCCGGGAAGCCTGGAAGCCGGATGTTGTGGTAGATGCCATAATCGCAAAAAAGAATCTGGGAACGAAAATAACCGATGCGGAAATAGTTGTGGGTGTGGGCCCGGGCTTTACCGCAGGGATTGACTGCCATGCAGTGGTAGAAACTAAAAGAGGCCATGATCTGGGCCGCTGCATCTGGGATGGAAGCGCGTATCCCAACACAGGGGTACCTGGCATGATCGGCGGCTATGATAAAGAAAGGATCATCCGTGCTGCGGCTGATGGAGCATTTAAGGGGGCGGTCACGATCGGTGACCTGGTTGAAAAAGGGGATCTGGTCGGCTATTCAGGCGGAACTCCCATATATGCGCAGGTGGGGGGCGTAGTGAGAGGGCTGCTTCAGGACGGTGTGGCGGTGGGGAAGGGAATGAAGGCAGGGGATATTGACCCGAGAGGAGTCATTGATAACTGTTTCACAATCTCAGATAAGGCCGCTTCCATAGGCGGAGGCGTTTTAGAGGCGATCTTAAGTATGAAAAAGAAAAAGGAGAGAATGATATGAAAAAAACAGCGATTACGATGGGAATGATTGGACTTGTCATGATGGCATTAACAGCGTGCGGAGGCGGCAAGTCCGCTGAAACGGCCGGGACAAAGGCGGTAGGTGCTGCTTCTGCGGAAACAACAGCGGCAGTGACCGGAACGAAAGCGGAAGAAACAGCAACAGATTCCCGGACAGTCACCATTGCAGCGGCAGCCAGCCTGGAGAAATGCCTGGAGGAAGAACTGATTCCCATGTTCCGGGAAAAATACCCGAACATTAATATTGAAGGTACCTATGACAGCTCGGGAAAGCTGCAGACCCAGATCGAAGAGGGAGCCCCGGTGGACTTATTTTTCTCTGCCGCCACAAAACAGATGGATGCGCTGAAGGAGAAAGGCATGATTGCAGATGAAAGTGTCGTGAATCTCCTGGAAAATAAGATTGTATTCATTGTACCAAAAGGCGAAGAGGGCAATTACACATCCTTTGAGGATATAAAAAAGGCAGAGAGCGTGGCGCTTGGCGACCCGGAAAGCGTACCTGTGGGACAGTATTCCAAGGAAGCTCTGACCAACTTAAAGCTCTGGGATGAGGTGTCCGCCAAGACCAGCTTCGGAACCAATGTAACTGAGGTGTTGAACTGGGTGGCGGAAGGCAGCGCCAAAGCAGGTATCGTTTATGCTACGGATGCGGCCCAGAAGCCGGACCAGGTGGCGGTCGTGGCAGAGGCACCGGAAGGCAGCGTGAAAAAGGCCATTTACCCGGTCGGGATCGTGAAGGACTGCAAAAACCCGGAAGGCGCCGGGGAATTCTCAAAATTCCTTCAGTCCGATGAAGCCATGGAGATTTTTATAAAGAATGGCTTTGCAGCAGCAAAATAATGGGTAAAAGGAGGTGGAGCCAGTGGATATGTCTCCGGTACTGATATCACTTAAAACATCGGCAGTATCCATTATTTTTACATTTTTTCTCGGTATCTGGGCAGCCAGGGGAGTCATCGGAGTGAAATCGGAACGGTTAAAAAATCTGCTCGATGGGATCCTGACCCTTCCTCTGGTCCTGCCTCCTACGGTCGCGGGATTCTTCCTGCTCTATCTGTTTGGTGCAAAAAGGCCTGTCGGAAAGCTGTTAAGCGCATTGTTTGATTATAAGATCGTGTTTACCTGGCAGGCGACCGTTCTGGCGGCGGTGTTTATTTCCTTCCCCCTTATGTACCGCTCCGCCAGGGGGGCTTTTGAGCAGGTGGATGAAAACGTGCTGAATGCGGCCAGGACTCTGGGGATACCGGAAGGGAAAATATTCTGGAAGGTCCTGCTTCCCATGGCCAGGCCCGGTGTTCTTTCCGGCGGAGTGCTGGCTTTTGCCAGGGGGCTCGGGGAATTCGGGGCAACGGCCATGATCGCCGGCAATATCGCAGGGAAAACCAGAACCCTTCCCCTGGCCATTTATTCCGGAGTGGCGGCCGGCGATATGGGCGGAGCCGGGCAATATGTGGCAGTTATCGTTGCAGTCTCCCTGCTCATGGTAGCAGGTATGAATGCAGTTGCCGGAAAGGGGAGGAAGCTGTCATGAGCTTAAGCGTAAAGATTGTTAAGAAATTAAAGGATATGACGCTGGACATTGACTTTCATACCGCCGGAGACGGAGGCATAACCGGGATACTGGGCTCTTCCGGCTGCGGGAAGAGCATGACCTTAAAGTCCATTGCAGGGATCGTGACCCCTGACAGCGGAAGGATCGTTTTAAATGACCGGGTGCTGTTTGACTCGGAAAAGGGTGTGAACGTAAAGATCCAGGACCGGGGGGTGGGGTACTTATTTCAGAATTATGCCCTTTTTCCCCATATGACGGTCATGGAAAATGTAGAGATGGCTGTAGAAGGCACGAAAGCCAGAAAGAAAGAGCTGGCGGAATTTTATCTTCACATGTTCCACATCAGGGAGCTTTCGGGCCATTATCCGGGAAGGCTTTCCGGCGGGCAGCAGCAGAGGGCGGCCCTGGCCCGCGTCATGGCCTCCAGGCCTTCTGTCCTCATGCTTGACGAACCTTTTTCTGCCCTGGATTACAGCTTAAAGGAAATGCTCCAGCTGGAGCTTTTGGAGGAACTCAAAACGTTTGAAGGAGAAGTGCTTCTGGTTACCCACAGCCGGGACGAGATCTACCGGTTCTGTGAATCCATCCATGTTATCAACCGGGGAAGCATCGTTGCTTCCGGCGGTGTAAAAGAGGTATTTAAAAACCCCGGAACCGTATCTGCCGCAAGGCTTACAGGCTGTAAGAACATTGCAGGCATCCGGTACATCGGTCCTCATAAGATTTTTGTGCCGGACTGGGGGCTTACTGTTATCATAAAGGAACGGGAAGTGCCGGAAGAGGCGGATCATATCGGGATCCGGGCTCATGATCTCAAAAAAGCCATGGAAGGGGAGACAGAAAATACAATGGACTGCAGGCTTGGGCGCCTTCTCGAAGACCCTTTTGAGGTGACCCTTGTTATGGAGAATGGCATCTGGTGGAAGATCCCCAAAAACCGCTGGAAAGCGGAAATGAAAGAAAACGTGCCTTTCCGCCTGGTGATTCCGGAGGAGAGCATTTTCTTTCTTAAGGACTTGTAAACGCTTAAAAAGGGAGGTTCAAAGGCATGAAGCTGGCACTAATCCTTCTGGCAGCAGGTGACAGCCGCAGATTTAACGGCAATAAGCTGCTCCATGAATTTTATGGGAAACCCATGTACCGCTATATGATAGAGGAGGTTGATAAGCTTCCAGAGGCTCTCTTTGACCGGAAACTGGTAGTCACCCAGTACCAGGAAATTATGGACTTCTTAAAGGACCGTGGCTATGAAATTGTGGTAAACAGGGAAAGCAGCCTTGGAATCTCCCATTCCATCCATTTGGCATTAAAAGCTCTTGAAAATGAGGAAACGGATTTCTGCTTTGCGGTCTGCGACCAGCCCTATTTAAAGGCAGCCACCATAAAAGACCTGGTGAAAGGCTGGCGGGACAGCGGGAAAGGAATCGGCTGTTTGTGCAACATGGGGGAACTGGGGAATCCTGCCATATTTTCCGGTCCGTACCGGGAGGAGCTTTTAGCGCTGGAAGGAGATGTGGGAGGAAAACGGGTCATCCGGAAACATATTGAGGATCTATACCTTCATGAAGTATTGGATGGTTTGGAATTAGTGGATATTGATGTTCGTAAAAATTCTGAATCTTAGCGTGTGATATTTACTTTTACTGGAAATTAATGGTATAATGTTGATATTATACAGCATTAAAATACAACTATTGGAGGAGTAAGATTTATGGATACAAAAGAAAAGCAGTGTAAGACACTGAATGGGCTGCAATCGGCGCTTTTGATGGTATTGATCATTGCTTCCGTAGCGGTCTGCATCCGGTTAAAGGTCGGGGGACCTATGATGGGCCTGTTTTTTTCCTGGTTGATTATTTATGCATTCTGCCTGGTACTTAAGATCGATTACAAGCAGATTCAGCAGGGAGCTTTTGATGCATTAAAGGTCGTATTGCCCACCATGACCATATTGATGGCGATCGGTGTACTCATCGGAACCTGGATGATATCCGGGACCATTCCCACAATCATTGTTTACGGGCTGAAATCCATTAATCCGGCATTTCTGCTGGCATTCACCCTGATATTTACCGCTGTGTTAAGTTTGGTTACCGGAACCTCCTACGGGTCCGCCGGCAGTGCGGGAGTGGCTATGATGGCCATAGGGCATGCAATGGGATTAAATCCCGGAATGGTGGCGGGAGCCGTTATCTGCGGTGCGATGTTCGGGGATAAATTAAGCCCGTTTTCCGATACCACGAATCTTGCTCCGGCAGTGGCGGGAGCAAAGCTGGGGGATCATGTTAAGAGCATGCTGTGGACCACGGTCCCTCCAATGATCATCAGCATCATCATTTTTACCGTACTTGGCATAACCCAGACAAGCGGCGGCTATGATACGGGAGATTTAAGTTCTTATACCGGCTATCTGGAGGGAAACTTCCATATCGGCTTTGTGACTCTGCTGCCGGCTATCCTGATCATTGTACTTTTAATGTTCCGGGTCGGTGCTTTTGAAGCCCTTGGAATCGGCGCAGTTGCAGGAGCTCTCGTGGCAATTTTTATACAGGGTGCCAGTCTGCAGACCGTTTTAAAAGTATGCTACAGCGGATTTACCAGCGATACGGATATAACGGTATTAAAGTCCATATTAAACCGCGGCGGAATGAGCAGTATGCTTCAGTATGTGGCGATTATCACCTTTGCGGTCGGAATGGGCGGTATGCTGGACCGTTTGGGAGTATTAAATAAGATTCTTTCCATCTTTACAAAGAAGATCAACAGCGACGGTTCTCTGATCCTTGCCACAATCATCGTAGGATATGTGACCAGCATCATCAGCTGCTCCAGCCCCATGTCCCATGTTCTGACCGGACGTCTGATGCAGCCTCTTTTTAAAGAGAGAAAGGTGGAGCCCAGAATTTTGTCCAGATGCTTAGAGGACAGCGGAACTCTGGCCGGCCCCATGATTCCGTGGCATGGGTATGGAATTTATATGGCAGGAACCCTAGGGGTGGCATGGTCCCAGTATATCCTGTTCGTCCCCCTCTTATGGCTGACGCCGTTATTCTCCATTCTTTATGGCTTCACCGGAATTTCCATTAAACACACAGAAAATAAATAAAATAGACCCGCTGTTTTCAGGGAATTCCTGAAAAACAGCGGGTTTTGAAGTGTTTCCTTATTTTTCCCCCCGGGCCAGCCGGGTGAGCCTGTCCATGTCCAGGATGACGGTAACATGCCCTTCCTTGGTTATGACGCCCATTTCCTTTAAACGTCCGATCAGGCGGGTGACCGTAATGGTATGTATGCCGAGATAGCTGGCAATTTCATTATAAGAAAAATCCCTGTGGATGACATATCTGGAATTCTCCAGGATGGCCAGCTCGCTCAGTGCCTGGCAGAGGCTGATAAAATTGTCTCCATCCTGAAGGGTGTAGCAGTGCCTTAAAGCGTTGTCATAATGGGTTATGGTGGTTTCAAAAAGCCACCGGTAAAACTCCGGATGCTTTGCCATAAAATCCAGAAATGTGCTGTAGGGAATCTGGTACAGGGAGCATGCCGACTTTGCTGTAATGGAAAAGGCATAAAAGGTATCATCCGGATAACTGCGCCGGTAGGCGGGAGTGAAGCTGATTAAGTCCCCGGGAAGAAAATACTGGTAGATCCGTTCCTTTCCGCTGGCAG
Organism: Clostridium sp. Marseille-P2415; assembly: GCF_900155545.1. Classification (GTDB taxonomy): domain Bacteria; phylum Bacillota; class Clostridia; order Lachnospirales; family Lachnospiraceae; genus Lacrimispora. The sequence continues at coordinate 2,245,481 of NZ_LT732526.1, read as the reverse complement.
ATACGCTGTGGAGCGCACATAAGCCTTTTTCCAGGCAGTATACATATTTATCGATATGGGTGCGGTTGTACAGGCAATCGTGCTTTTTTACGTGAATCAGGGTTCCGAGGGCCCGAATGGCCGGAAGATACATTTCATTTTTTTTCATAAGTTCTTTACTCCAATGACAATGATGTTAGAAAAATTATAGCATAAATGACAGAGTATAGGAAGGGTAATGTGGAAAATGTCGATTTATTGTGCGAAAATAATATCAATGGATATTTTTTTATCCCTCTCACCGGGTTATAATTTTAACAAAATTACAGGAGGGGTATCAATGGAAATGAATAGAATTGATTATGAACGGGTAAATCATCTGGTGGTTCGCCAATATGAGAGAGAGCAGGCCATGGTGCAGGAACTGCGGAACGGGAACTATACGGCTGAAAACCCATATGTGGTGCTGAATCCTTACTTTGTCAACCCGCTGGCCGCCATGATATTGTTTACCACGGCAGAAGAACAGGCTGTCACGCTTACGGTGAAGGGGAAGGAAGAGGCAGGGGATATCACCCATACCTTTCCTGCGGCAAAGGAACAGATTCTCCCGGTTCTGGGGCTCTATCCGGAATATGAAAATACTGTTGTGATTACGCTGGGGAATGGGAAAAACAGCGAGGTGAAGATACAGACGGATAAAATTAAGGACATGCCTTACCGGGCGGATTATGTGAAGACCACCAGGGAATATATGGGGGACCAGCTCATCTTCGTGACGCCGTCAGGAGATTCCCTGGCAGGAGCTTATGATTACCGCGGTGACTGCCGCTGGCATCTGGTGGAACCGTTTATATTTGATATGAAGCAGGCGAAGAACGGCCATATCCTCATCGGATCCAACCGTTTACTGAATATGCCTTATTATACGGCAGGAGTCTGCGAGATGGATTTAGTGGGAAAGATCTATACAGAATACCGCATTCCCGGAGGATATCATCACGACCAGATTGAGATGGAAGATGGAAACCTGCTGATTCTGACTCAGGAGAAGAATGCGGCTACAACAGAAGACGTGTGTGTTTTGGTGGACCGGAATACGGGAGAAATCATAAAGTCCTGGGACTATAAAAAGGTTCTGCCTCAGGATGCAGCCAAATCCGGAAGCTGGTCGGAGCATGACTGGTTTCACAACAATGCGTTATGGTACGATAAAAAGACCAACTCCCTGACTCTTTCCGGCAGGCACCAGGATGCCGTCATTAACATTGACTTTGAAACCGGAGCTTTAAACTGGATCATCGGAGATCCGGAGGGCTGGCCCGACGATATGGTAAAGAAGTATTTTTTCACTCCGGTCGGAGACGGGGATTTTGACTGGCAGTATGAACAGCATGCCTGCATGGTCCTCCCTGACGGTGACATCATGATGTTTGACAACGGTCACTGGCGCGCGAAGGATAAAGAGAATTACCGCTTAAACCGTGAAAATTTCTCCAGAGGCGTCCGCTATCACATTGATACGGAGCACAGGACCATTGAACAGGTATGGCAGTTTGGAAAGGAACGGAAAAACGATTTCTTTTCATCCTACATTTCCAATGTGGAGTATTACGGGGACGGCCATTATCTGGTGCATTCCGGAGGCATGGGCTGCAATCACGGCGTGACTTGCGAGGAGCTTCCGGTTTACATGAATTTAGAGGATCCGGAATGTGTTTTAAAGAGCATTACCGTTGAGGTTAAGGACGGAGAGGTCGTTTATGAAATGCATCTGCCCTCCAATTATTACCGCGCTGAAAAGATGAGGCTGTATCACGAGGGGGAGAATGTAACCCTGGGTATGGGGCGTGTCCTGGGAAGCCTTGGGGTTACCGGAGAGTTTGATACAGAGGTTCCGGCAGAAGCATCAGGAGAACTGCTTCCTTCCTCTTGTAAGGCAAAGCTTACGGAAGAGGATGACCGCATGGTATTTAAGGCTATGTTTCGAAGAGGGCAGCTTGTTATGTTCCAGCTGGAAAAGGCGGATGACCCGGAGGAGGTACACCGCTATTTCATATCAACAAGTGCACAAAAATTCTTAGCCATGTGCTCCGGAACTTTCCTTCCAAAGGATGACCGGGAAGTAACCTTAAACGTGGACAAGGAAGGGCTCCACGGAGTATTTGATGTGAGGGTGATCGTTGACGATGTAAAATATGAGACCGGAATCAGGCTGAATCTGGATTAACCGGGTAAAAGGAACGGGCTGCGGTTTTAAGGCAGCCCTAAACGGAGGAAATGAAAATGAACAAAAATTTCGTTCGGATCCTGGGAGTGGCAGCCGGAAATGCTGTTTTTGCCTTCGGTTTAACGGCATTTTCCATTCCAAATCATTTTCTGGTAGGAGGTACGACAGGGATTGCGCGAAGCATGGATTATTTTTTCCATTTGGATATGTCCCTGACCGTTGGATTCATCAATGTGTTCATGTTTTTTCTGGGATTCTTTCTTTTGGGAAAGCAGTTTGCGTTTACAACCATTGTCAGCACCCTGGTATTTCCTGTTTTCTTAAATCAGTTTTTGAAGATTGAAGCGCTGAAACATCTGACCGGCGACCGGCTGCTGGCTGCGCTGTTCGGCGGGATGTTAATTGGGCTGGGGCTGGGAATTGTCATGCGCCTTGGGGGCTCGACGGGCGGTATGGATATACCGCCCCTGATTCTCAACAAAAAATTCCGCATTCCCGTGGCATTCGCCATGTACTGTTTTGACATAGTAATTCTTCTGGTGCAGATGTTATATTCCGGCACAGAGGAGATACTCTACGGCATCCTTTCGGTCATGCTGACCTCGATCGTATTGAACCAGGTGCTTCTTTTTGGTGCGGGCAATGTCCAGGTTTTAATCATCAGCGGGGAATACAGGAAAATCAACGATTTCATTCAGAAGGATATGGACAGGGGGTCCACCTTTTTGCCGATCCGGACCGGGTTTGAGAATATCAGCCAAAAGGCGGTCCTGTGTATCCTGCCCAACAGGGAAATGAGTCAGTTAAACCATTATGTCCAGGAAATTGATCCAAAGGCGTTTATCATCATAAACGGAGTCCGGGAGGTCCGGGGAAGGGGGTTTACTCTGGATAAGCATTTAAAATAAGGGATACGCGGCAGCCGGGAAAGGGCGGTCATGCTTATTCCTGCTGGTTACCTGTATAAGAAACGAATTGACAGAAGTCTGTAATCAAGAGTATAATCGGCTTATAACAAGAAGTCAGCAATAAGAATTGAAGGAATGAAGCATGAACTATATGAAAAGCAATAGCCAGCCGGTTTCAGCAGATTTTGTTTTTCTCAATATCAGAAAACGCATTTTGAAGCTGGAACTGGAGCCTGGAAGCAGGATCAGTGAAAATCAGATGGCGGAAGAATACGGGGTGTCAAGAACCGTTATCCGTAATGCCTTTGCAAGGCTGAATCAGCTGGGGCTTCTTTCGGTATACCCCCAGAGAGGGACCTATGTAAGCCTGATTGATTTAAAACTGATCGGAGATCTGTTGATCTTAAGGACTGCCGTGGAAAAAGAAGAGCTTTATGAGCTGTTATCCCAAAAGGACGATGAGAAAATTCAAAAACTGGTAAAAGAACTGGAAGATAATCTAGAAAAGCAGGAAGCCTACCGGAACGTGGAAGGATATGACCTGGAATTTCAAAAGCTGGATTCGGCATTTCACCGGGCCATTGCGGAAAGTGTGGAACGGTATAATCTTATTAAGCTGCTGGAGGATTTAATGCTCCACATATCAAGATGGCGGAACTTTGACGTAGCCCTTGGTAATCGGATGTCCTGCCTGATCGATGAGCACCGGAGGATTGTAGATGAGATCAGGGGCGGAGATTTTATCAGGGCCCAGCAAGCCATGGCGGACCATCTGGAGACCATATCCGAAATCAGGGATCAGGCAAAAGAAAAATACCCTCAGTATTTCATAAACATTTAATCTGGCTGGATGAGAGGGAACGGTCAGAAATCCGTAATTTTATGGATTTCTAACCGTCCACCGTAAAAACGAAACTGGTATTGGAAATCATTTATAATGAAAATGGATCGATGCATCCGGTTGCATTTTATTTTTTGACAGAAACATGTATACAAGGATACATGTTTCTGCGATATGTTACACCCCTATTTTTTTAGAAGAGATTGTCACAAAATAGACATTATACAAGGAAAGAGGTTTATGAGTTATAATAAATAACACCATATAATATATAAAACTTTATCACATTTTTTAAAAAGTATTGACAAATTAGACAAATTTTGATAATCTATGCATGAAAAAATGTATCTTGTTACATTTAATTTTTTGATTCGATATGTATACAAGGATACATTATTTTTCAGAGGGTACTTGTATACATGTACACATCTATATTTTTTTAAGAAAGATTGTTACAAAATAAACAATGAGAAAGGAAAACGACCATGTTCACATTAGGAGTTGACATAGGCTCTACCACTTCCAAAGCAGTCATTCTGAAAGATGGACAGGAAATTCTGGCCACATCCCTGATTGCGGCAGGGACAGGAACCGACGGGCCGGGGCGGGCAATTGAGGCAGTTCTTGCGGCGGGGAGCCTTAAGCCGGAGGAGATAGCCTCTGTTTTCGCAACCGGATATGGAAGGAAGCTGTTAAAAGATGCTGATGGCGAGATGAGTGAACTGAGCTGCCATGCAAGGGGGGTCCATCATCTGCTCCCAAAAGTGCGGACCGTCATCGACATTGGGGGCCAGGATGCAAAAGTACTTTCCCTGGGTGCTGACGGGCGTCTGGCAGAATTTTTGATGAATGACAAATGTGCGGCGGGTACCGGACGGTTTCTGGATGTCATGGCAGGAATCCTTCAGCTGAAGATCGAGGATTTGGAAAAGCAGGCGGCCCTGTCAAAGGGGACAGTCAAGATATCCAGTACCTGTACGGTTTTTGCCGAATCCGAGGTCATATCCCAATTGGCAAATGGAGTTGAGATCCCGGACCTGGTAGCCGGTATCTGCCAGTCAGTAGCAAGCAGGGTGGCGGCCCTGGCGAAACGGACCGGAGTGAAAGAAATGGTGTGTATGAGCGGAGGCGTTGCGAAAAATGGCGGAGTACGAAAAGCCATGGAACAGGAGCTGGGCCTTGAAATTACCTATTCCCCGTTGGCCCAGCTGATGGGAGCTTTAGGGGCGGCGCTTTACGCTTACGATAAATCATAAAAAGGAGGAATTTTTCATGGGTGAAGGAGAAACAAAACCGAAATTTACCATTGATCCCAATTCGGCCAGGTTTAAGCTGAACGAGATCGTGGCAAAACATTACAAGGAGGTCCAGGAGGCAAAGGACAGAGGAGAAAAAATCGGCTGGTGCGCCAGCAACTTCCCTCAGGAAATTTTTCAGACACTGGGCATTAAGGTGTGCTATCCCGAGAATCAGGCAGCTGCCATTGCGGCAAGAGGTGCCGGGCAGCGGCTGTGTGAAATTTCAGAGGCGGAAGGTTATTCCAATGATATCTGTGCCTATGCAAGAATCAGCCTGGCACACATGAAGACGGGAGAGACTCCGGAACAGAACATGCCTCTGCCGGATTTCGTGCTTTGCTGCAATAACATCTGCAACTGTATGATCAAATGGTATGAAAACATCGCAAAAGAGCTTGGCATTCCGCTCATTCTCATTGACATTCCCTTTAATCCTGATTACGAGGTTTCTGAGGCCCAGGCCGCTTATGTTAAGAGCCAGTTTCTGGCGGCCATCAGGCAGCTGGAGGAGATTACGGGGAAAAAATGGAGCGATGAAAGGTTTAAGGAGGTCATGGAAATCTCAAACAGGACCTCCAGAGCATGGCTGGAGGCTACGTCTTACACCAGGTATACCCCTTCCCCGCTCAACGGCTTTGACCTGCTCAATCATATGGCAGTGGCCGTTTGCGCCAGAGGGACTGTCGAAGCAGCCCAAGCCTTTGAAACGCTGCTGGAAGAATACAAAAAAGCGGTAAAAGAGGGAACCAGTACCTTCCGTGCAGAGGAAAAATACCGGATCATGTTTGAGGGGATCGCCTGCTGGCCCCATTTAAGAGCCACGGCTGCCGGCCTGAAATCCAGGGGGATCAACATGGTGGCAACTATTTATGCCGATGCTTTTGGATTCATTTACGATGACTTCGACGGCCTGATCCGCGCTTACTGCAATGTGCCCAATGCCATGAACTTAGAGCATGCCAGAGATAAGAGGGAGAGCATTGTGAACAAGACTCATGCGGAAGGGCTCCTGGTTCATACCAACCGTTCCTGTAAGCTTTGGAGCGGCTTCATGTATGAGATGAGCCGACAGATCGGGGAGGACTGCCGGATACCGGTCACCTCATTTGACGGTGATCAGGCCGATCCGCGTAATTTCTCAGAAGCGCAATATGAAACAAGAGTCCAGGGGCTGACGGAAATCATGGAATCCAACAAGAGGGGGAATGAATGATGGCAACATTGAATGAATTATTAGCAAATTTTCATGAGATTGCGTGTTCACCAAAAAAACAGTTAGATGCATATCTGGCACAGGGAAAGAAGGTCGTGGCCTGTGTTCCTGTCTATACGCCGGAAGAGCTGGTCCATTCCATGGGACTTGTCCCCATGGGAGCGTGGGGGGCTGATATTGAACTGAAAGAGTCAAAAAAGTATTTCCCCGCATTTATCTGCTCCATCATGCAGAGCATTCTGGAACTGGGGATCAGGGGAGAATATGAAGGTATTTCAGCCATTGTGATCCCCTCCCTCTGCGATTCTTTAAAGTGTCTGGGGCAGAACTGGAAATATGCGGTGAAGGACATTCCTTTTATTCCAATGACCTATCCCCAGAACCGGAAGCCGGAGGCGGGAAAAGAATTTACCAAAGCTTCCTATGAGCGTGTCATAAGAGATCTGGAGGCAGCGGCCGGTGTAACATTCAGCGGGGCTTCCCTTGCCCGGTCAAATGAAATCTACAATAAACATAATGTGGCAATGAGAAAGCTGACAGAGGCTCTGGAACAGCATCCTTCCATCACGGCAGTCCAGAGAAGGGATATTTTTAAAAGTGCTTATTTCATGAAAAAGGAAGAGCATACGGCACTTGTCTGTCAGTTCATGGAGGCTTTGTCACAGGTAGAGGAGAAGGAAAGCAAAATCAAGGTGATCACCACCGGAATCCTGGCTGACAGCGACGGACTGCTGAAAATTTTTGATGAGCACGGGCTGCAGATTGTGGCAGATGATGTGGCCCATGAATCCAGACAGTACCGTACTGATGTGAATCTGGAACTGGAACCTTTGGAAGGACTTGCGGATAAGTTTTCCCGGATGGACCGTTGCTCCGTTCTGTATGATCCGGAAAAGAAGAGAGCCGGCTATATTGTTGATCTGGCCAAGAAATACAAAGCCAGGGGCGTGGTGGTTCTCCTGACAAAGTTCTGCGATCCGGAAGAATTTGATTATGTAATGGTGAAAAGAGCCTGTGATGGGGCAGGAATTCCTATTATCCAGATAGAAGCAGACAGGCAAATGGTAAATTACGAACAGGCAGGAACCATGATAGAAGCATTCAAAGATATGCTTTAACAGGAGGAGAAGGACATGATCGATAAAAATAAAATGCCGGTAGCGGTGGGTGTCGCATTCGTATGGTTTACAACACAGTTTGGCGGAGGATTTGCTTCCGGCGCACAGTTAGTGCAGTATTTCGTTGCTTTTGGTATCTGGGCACTCATCACCCCGATTCTGGCTCAGGCCATCGGAGCGGTGTTCCAATGGTATGGGCTTCGGTTTGCAAAAATACACGATGCCTATGATTACAGAACCTTTAACAATAAATTTTACGGAAAATTTGCTCCCATTTTTTCCAACCTTTATGAGCTGGTATACATATTATTGCTGTGCCTGGCGCCATCCGTTGCCTTTGCGACAGGCGGCTCCACCATGCAGTCTCTGACCGGAATTCCATATATGGCCTGTACCTTGATTATCGGCTTATTTATCTTTGTGGTGACTATTTTCGGAACGAATTTCGTAAGAAAAGCGGCTTCCACTTTGTCTGTTATCATCATAGCAGGTCTTTTGATCGTGTACATACCGAACATTGTCGTTAGCTGGGGCGAGATCATAGGAAACATAAAGACTTTGGGGGCTGATCCTGCACCTGCCGGTCCTGCTTTCTGGAGCTGCTTTATTTATGGTTCTTTCCAGCTGGCTTCCATCGGATTGTTATACCAGCATGCGGAGTCCTTTCAATCGGAAAAGGAAGCCGGGAAAAGCATGATTTACGGTTTTATCGTAAACTCCGTACTGATTATGCTTTCCACACTGGGTCTCATGGCGGTTGCAACCAATCCGGATTTATCCAAGGATCCCCTTCCGGTCATCACTCTGATCAAAGGCGGCGTGGGAGCCGGCTTCATGAACCCGATGATTTCCATTCTCATTATTTTGGGAGCGGTATCAACGGCGGTCAACATGATTGCCGGAGCAGTCCAGAGAGTTGTGGTCGCACTTGAGAAGCCGGAGGAAAGAAGAAATGACGGAAAGCCTACGGCAAAAACGTTGATCTGTGCGCTCTTATGCACCATTCTTGCATTTGCCATCGCCCAGTTCGGACTCCTTCCGCTGGTAAAGGTAGGGTATGGATATCTGGGTTATATAACCATTGTAGTGGTACTGGTTCCGTTCCTGATCCGGATGATCGGAGAAGCGATGGGGAAAATCGAAAAATAAATGACGGTAACACGCCCCAGCAGGAGAATGAATATGACAGGCCTTTTATCAGAAACAATCGGAGAACTGCTTCATAAAAGAGCTGTTCTAACGCCGGATGCAGTGGGAATCTGCTACCAGGACAGAAGTTACTCCTGGAAAGAGGCGGATGAAATTTCGGATTTTTGGGCAGCTGACTTTATAAGAAAAGGAATTTCACGCGGAAAGCATGTCGCGTTGTGGGGGACCAACAGTCCGGAATGGATCATGGCGTATTTTGCGTTTATGAAGTCAGGGGCAGTCGTGCTCCCGATCAATACATGCTATAAGGAACAGGAATTGGACCGGGTTTTAAAAGAAGCGGATGCAGACTATCTGTTCTACGGGAAGGACTGCAGCAATGCGGACTACGGGCCAATCATTTCAAAAGCAGGTCTTCTTGCTCCGGACAGCTTCTTAAAAGGGACCGTTTCCCTGGAACATCTGCCTGGCTGTGAAATGAACGAAAACAGGGAGGAAGATGAGCGGCTTTTAAGAGAAACGGAACGGGACATCTCTTCAAAGGATACCGCCAACATACTGTTCACCTCCGGTACCTCCGGCGTTCCGAAAGGAGTGATGTTAAGCCATGAGAACCTGGTCAACAACTCTTTTGAGATGGTACGTTCCATGCACTGGAATGAGAGTGACCGCATGTGCTTATCCGTTCCCTTATTCCACTGCTTTGGCATCACAGCGGGCATTCTGTCCGCTGTCCATGCCGGGGCAGCGATCTATGTGAACCAGTATTATAAGTCTGTTGGAGTCATGGAAAACATACAAAAGAATTCCTGCACCATTCTAAACGGTGTTCCCAGTATGTTCTTGGCTATGGTAAAGAACTTAAGGAGAAAAGAATACGATCTAAGCTCCCTAAAGAGCGGAATTATCGCGGGTTCTGCCATTCACCCTTCGGATTATATCAGTATCTGTGAAGAATTAAAGATGGAACATCTGCAGCCTTCCTATGGGCAGACAGAGTCTTCCCCTGCGATCACCATGACCGGGTATTTTGACCCGGTCTCCCGAAAGGCGCTTACGGTAGGAAAAAAGATCCCTTATACGGAATTAAGGATCTGGGATGAAGAAAGAAAGAGCACTGCAAAAACCGGAAGCGTTGGGGAAATCCAGTCCCGGGGCTATCACATCATGAAGGGCTACTATAACAGGAAGAAGGAAACCGGAGAAGTGCTTGATGAGGAGGGCTGGCTTCATACCGGAGATTGCGGTTATCTGGATGAAGATGGTGATCTTCATATAACAGGGCGGAAAAAAGAAATGATTATCCGGGGCGGTGAAAACATTGCACCGGTGGAAATTGAAAACTGCATTCTGGAACTTCCGGAAATCAAGGATGTGAAGGTGGTAGGAGTTGATGCCGAGGTTCTTCAGGAGGAAATCGCCGCCTGTATCATCACGGAGCCGGGCACAGAGCTTTCCGAAGAAAGGGTCAGAGAATACGTCCGGCAGAATCTGGCGGATTACAAGGTTCCGAAATATGTTTACCGGTTTGATTCATTTCCTTTTGGTAATAGCGGCAAGGTTATGGTCCATGCGTTACGGCAGGAAGTCGGGAAGCGGTTAGCGAAAAGAGGTTAAGGAGGAAACAACATGTATTTTACAAAACAGCATGAGCTTGTCCGGAAACTGGCGAAAGAGTTTGCGGAAAAAGAACTGACCAATGAAATCCTTGATGAGGTCGAGGAGAGCGGGACATTTCCGGAGGAGATCCTTTATAAAATGGGGAAAGCCGGATTCTTCGGCATTAAGACGCCAAAGGAATACGGCGGTTCAGGCGGTGATGCCCGCTGTTATGTACTGGTGATGGAGGAAATAGCGCGGGTCAGCGGGGTTGCAAGCATTTATGTATCTTCCCCCAATTCCCTTTCCGGAGGCCCCCTTTTATTATCAGGCACGGAGGAACAGAAAAGAAAGTACCTTCCCCCATTGATAAGCGGTGAGAAAAAGCTCTGCTTTGCCCTGACGGAACCGGGTGCCGGTTCTGATGCAGGCGGTATGCAGTCCACTGCGCGAAGGGAAGGGGATTCCTACATATTAAATGGAAGAAAGACCTTCATCACCATGGCGCCTTTGGCGGACTATGCGGTGGTTTATGCAAAAACGGATGTAACAAAAGGGACAAAAGGCATCAGCGCTTTTATCGTGGATATGAAACATACTCCTGGAATATCCTGCGGAAAGCCGGAACATAAAATGGGGGTTATCGGCTGTGCCACCAGCGATATCATCATGGATAACGCAAGGATTCCGGCAGAGAACCTTTTAGGAGAGGAAGGCATGGGCTTCATAAACGCCATGAAGACCCTGGATACCGGCCGCATGGGAGTGGCTGCCCAGTCAATCGGAGTTGCCCAGGGAGCCTTAGACGAGGCGGTCAAATATGCAAAGGAAAGGAAACAGTTCGGAAAACGGATCGGGGATTTCCAGGCGATCGCCTTTATGATCGCAGATATGGCCACAAAGCTGGAGGCGGCTAAGCAGCTGGTTTATAAGACCGCCTATTTAATGGACACCCATCAGCCTGCAAGTATGGAGGCTTCTATGGCAAAATACTACGCTTCCGAGGTCTGCAATGAAATCGCTTCAAAGGCCCTCCAGATTCATGGCGGCTACGGCTTCATCAAGGATTATAAGATCGAGCGCATGTACCGGGACTGCCGTGTGTTCACCATCTACGAAGGCACCTCACAGATCCAGCAGCTGGTGATTTCCGGAAAACTGCTTAAGAAATAATGACTACACGGAAGGAGTAATGAAGACGATGAAGATTTTGGTTTGTGTGAAACAGGTGCCGGATACCAATGAGGTCAAAATTGATCCGGTAAAGGGCACATTGATCCGCGACGGAGTTCCCAGCATTTTAAATCCGGATGATGCAAATGCCCTGGAAGAGGCATTGAAAATAAAAGACGAAACGCCGGGAACCACGGTTTCCGTCATCACCATGGGACCGCCTCAGGCCGACGATATGTTAAGAGAATGCCTGGCTATGGGAGCGGATGAGGCTTATCTGCTCAGTGACCGCGCTTTTGGCGGGGCCGACACCTGTGCCACCTCCACCACCATTGCCGCCGGTATTAAGAAAATCGGGGATTATGATGTTATTTTTGCAGGACGCCAGGCCATTGACGGGGATACGGCCCAGGTCGGCCCCCAGGCAGCTTTAAGACTTGGGATCCCGGTTGTGACCTATGTGCAGGATGTGAAGCTTTGTGAGGGAAAGGCCATTGTACAAAGGCAGCTGGAAAACGGGTATGAAATTCTGGAAGTCCAGATGCCCTGTCTTCTTACTGCGGTAAAAGAATTAAATGAGCCGCGCTACATGAGCATAGGCGGCATCATTGACGCATATGCAAAAAAGGTTACCATATGGAACCATGAGGATGTCGGACTGGATCCGAAAGACTGCGGTTTAAATGCTTCCCCGACCCAGGTTTTCCGTTCCTTTACTCCTGCTCCCAAGGGAAAAGGGGAAATGCTCGCCGGAACAGCGGCCGAAATGGCAGAGCTTTTGACAGAAAAACTGAGAGAGAAGCATTATCTTTAAGACCCGGAAAAAGGAGGAAGGTTCACATGGCAGTAAATGTAATAAAAGAAAAATGCAGGGGCTGTTCTGTCTGCGTGAAGAACTGCCCATTCGAAGCAATTACAATGGAAAATAAGCTGGCCGTCATTGGTACCGCCTGTACCGGCTGCGGTGTCTGCGTGGAAAAGTGTCCGTTTCATGCAATAGAAAAGGAAGAAGAGCGAAAGGAAACTGCTGATTTATCAGAGTACCGGGATGTATGGGTATTTGCGGAGCAAAGAGAAGGAGCGCTCATGCCGGTGGTGAGGGAGCTTCTGGGAGAAGGACGGAAGCTGGCGGATCAGATCGGATGCAGCCTTTGTACCGTTTTATGCGGAAGCCAGGTGGAAGGTCTTGTGGATGAGCTGTTTGAATATGGAGCGGATAAAGTCTATCTCGCAGATCAGAAAGAACTGGAGTCCTACCGCACCGGTGCTTATACGGCGGTCATTCACGATGCGGTCAAATCGTATAAGCCTGAAATCGTCCTTCTGGGAGCTACCCACATCGGCAGGGATTTAGGTCCCTGCCTGGCAGTCCGCTGCAATACCGGGCTGACTGCCGACTGCACCAGGCTGGAGATCGATCCGGAGGATAAGAAAATCAAGCAGACCCGCCCGGCCTTTGGCGGAAATTTAATGGCAACCATCGTCTGTCCGAACCACAGGCCCCAGATGTCCACAGTACGCCCGGGAGTTATGGAAAAAGCCGAAAGGCAGGAGGGCCGGAAGGGCCAGGTCATTCCTCTTTCCGTGAATTTAAAAAAAGAGGACTTAAGGACCCGCATCCTTGAGGTGGTGAAGCAGGCAGGAGAGGCGGTATCCTTAACCGACGCGGAGATCATCGTATCCGGCGGTATGGGGCTTGGCGGCGCCGAAGGCTTTGAACTGTTAAAGAAGCTGGCCGATAAGCTGGGCGGTGTTGTCGCAGCAAGCCGTGCTGCGGTTGACGCAGGCTGGATCGACCATTCGTATCAGGTGGGACAGACCGGAACCACGGTGCGGCCCAAGCTGTATTTTGCCTGCGGCATTTCCGGTGCCATTCAGCATGTGGCAGGTATGCAGAATTCGGAGCAGATCATTGCGATCAATAAAAATCCGGGGGCTCCGATTTTTGAAGTGGCCGATTACGGCATCGTAGGGGATCTTTATCAGGTGATCCCCGCGCTAATAGAAGCGCTGGACAAATAAAGGAGGGATTTAAAATGGAAAAGAAACTGCTTAATGGAATCAAGGTAGTAGAGCTGGCAACCTTTATTGCGGCTGCAGGCGCGGGACGTTTCCTTGCGGACTGCGGAGCGGATGTCATTAAAATCGAATCTGCCAAGGGAGATCCGTTAAGACATACGGCCCCATCCGAAGGAAGGCCTCTTGACATGTATGAAAATACGACCTGGGACTTAGAAAACGGAAACAAGCGGTGCATCTCTCTCAACATGAAGGCGCCCGAAGGAAAAGAGGCATTTTTTAAGCTTTTGGAGGATGCGGATGTACTGATTACAAACTGGAGGGTCCAGGCCCTTGAACGGGCGGGGCTTGACTATGAAACATTAAAGGTGAAATATCCGAAGCTGGTTTACGCCATGGTAACCGGATACGGAGAATACGGCCCGGATAAGGATCTCCCGGGATTTGATTTCACGGCATTCTTTGCAAGAGGGGGCTATCTCCATTCCCTCCGCCAGAGAGGAACGGTTCCGATGAACGTGGTTCCAGGGGTGGGCGATCATAACGTGGCTATGAACCTTGCGGCAGGAATCCTTGCGGCATTATACCATGCAAAAGAAACCGGACAGGGAGAAAAGGTGGAGACCAGTCTGTTTGAGACTGCTGTCTATAACATGGGCATGATGATCCAGGCAGCCAATTACGACGGTCCGGCAAGGGAATATCCCATTAACATCAGGGAGAGTGCCAACCCCTTTAATGCGGCCTGGCGGACAAAAGACGACAGATTCATTCAGACCTGTATGCCGGATTATAACACCTACTATAAGCAGTTCATGAAGGCGCTGGGAAGAGAAGATTTAATTGAAAATGAGAATTACTTCCCGATCCGGAATCTTCAGGCCAAAGGTCTTGGCACAGAGGTTTACGACATCTGTATGGAAGCAATGGAAAAGAAAACGGCCAGAGAATGGATTCCGGTTTTAAAGGAACACGACATCGCATTCAGCGTTGCCCAGTCCTGGGAAGAAATTCTTAAGGATGAGCAGGCGTGGGCCAATGACTGCTTCTATAAAATGCAGTACAGCAATGGGAATGTCCGCACTCTGGTAAGGCCGCCGGTCAAGTTCCAGGAAATGGGCGTTCCGGAGTACAAAGGAGGCCCTCTGATCGGAGAGCAGGGGCCGGAGATCTTAAAAGATCTGGGTTACAGCAAAGAACAGATAAAGGAGTTTCAAGAGAAGGGGATCCTTTATGTGTGGGAGGATGAGAGGAAAAACTAGATAAGTCTTCGGATAAACAGAGATAGAAGAGGAAGGAGCCGCAGAAAATGTTCTGCGGCTGTTTTTCGCTTAAATAAATTCCTTCACTCCGTATCTGGTACGATACTGCTTCAGAGTCATGCCAGTAACTTTTTTAAACTGCTTTCCCAGATGGCTTTGAGAGGAAAAGCCAAGATAAGCCGCTATTTCAATATAATGGTATCTGGAATAAACCAGAAGGTTTTTTGCCAGTTTTATTTTTTCATTCAGGATATAATCGGTAATGGATATCCCCTCCCATTGTTTAAAAAGATCTGATAAGTATTTCGGGTTCATATCTAATTTTTCTGCGATCTCTGCAACCTGGATTTTTCCATGGAGATGAGCAAAAATATAATCCTTGCATAGATCGATCCTCGGATTTTTCTCCCTTTCCTGTTTTCCTTTCCTGCGCTCCTTTATTTCCTGCACCATCATCGCATATTCGTATTCCGCACTGTTTTTCAAATGGGTCAATGTTGCGATATCGCTGGCTTCCTCAATTTTCATGATATAAATATCGCTCAGGGAAAAAGAAATTTCCGGGCTGACTCCGCCCCGGATGGCTGCACGGCTCGCAAGTGTGATGACAACGATGCAGATATTTTTAAAGCTCCTCATCTTATCTTTTGCCAATGTACCGAGCTTTCCGGTGTAGTCTTCCGCCCAGCTCTGCTCAAGCTGCCTGATATCCCCATTTTCAATACTGGTGAATTCCCGGATCTCCTGGTCAAAAGGATTGTGTTTTTTTCCGGATTCCCGATTTTCAAATACCAGCTCCGAAAAATTCTTGTGAACGTATTCACTGGTCATAGGATCCACGCAGTTTAACGAGATCAAATCATCCATATCAAGCGCATTGTCCTGAAACAGATTGTGTATCAGAAGTACATCCCTGGCGAAATCATCGAAATCACAGCAGAAAATATTCTGCTTCCAGGAGGAATCCACTGCAGCGCCGGATATCCGGTGATTGATCTGTACGGGAGTGTTAAAGCATACGGGACCGATCAGGAAAAGCCGGTCCGGTGCGGCAACCGCTGCGTAAACGATTTCACCGTTAACAGAAGTAAGCAAAGGTAGCTTAGCCGGCGGGATATCCAGGATAAACTCCCGGGTCCCGGGCAATGCCAGCGGCATGTCATCAAAATTCATGCGGGCACAGAAAGAGCTTAGCAGTTGTTTGTTAAGAGAATAGGACCGGACAAACGTATGAAGATGATAGGAAATATGCTGAATCAGATAATTCGTGTTCATGGAACCTCCCTTGTATGGAAAACGTGATATAAAACGGAACATCGTGATATATGATCATTATATCTTATCCTACAATCAAATCAAAG
This sequence comes from Clostridium sp. Marseille-P2415, assembly GCF_900155545.1. Classification (GTDB taxonomy): domain Bacteria; phylum Bacillota; class Clostridia; order Lachnospirales; family Lachnospiraceae; genus Lacrimispora. Next base: position 2,229,331 of record NZ_LT732526.1, on the reverse strand, counting down.
AAAAAAAGAAAAGGAGATTTACATGAATGTAAGAGGTGTTAATCTTGGAAACTGGCTGGTATTGGAAAAATGGATGAATCCGGCTTTGTTTGAAGGGACAACAGCAGAGGATGAATATTGGCTGCCGCGCCAATTATCCAGAGAGGTATATGAGGCCAGGATCAAAATACATCGGAGCGAATATATTTCCGAGCGTGATTTTGTGACCATAAAATCCTGGAATATGGATGCGGTCCGTATCCCGGTGCCATATTTTATTTTTGGAGACAGGGAACCGTTTCCCGGCTGCATCGGAGAACTGGATAAAGCATTTAACTGGGCCGAAAAATATGGCTTAAAGATTTTAATTGATCTGCATACGGCGCCGGAGGGGCAAAATGGCTTTGATAACGGTGGCATCAGCGGTGTATGCAAATGGGCCCAGAATCCTGCGGAAGTAGAATTTGAGCTGACAGTTTTAGAAAGGCTGGCCGAACGGTACGGAACAAGAGAAGGCTTATGGGGGATTGAAGTGCTGAACGAACCTGCAACAGAAAGCATTTGGGAACTCATGGCTGTACAAAAACGTTATCCGCCTTCGGATAAGGAAATGGCAAAAGGAAGCAGGGGGATCCGTCTTGAATTTATCCGGCAGTTTTATAAAGATGCTTATGAACGGATCCGAACGCATATGCCGGAAGAGAAGTACGTGGTTTTTCACGATGCCTTTGAGCTGAAAGCCTGGAAGGATTTCCTGCAGGAGGGCCCATATAAAAATGTGGTTCTGGATACCCATCAATATCTGATGATGGCTGAAATGAAGGGCTGTGAACAGAGCGTGGAAGGTTATCTGGAGTACATAAGCGGACATTACGCCAAAGAAATAGAAGAAATGCAGCGGTATGTACCGGTAATATGCGGAGAATGGTGTCTGTTCAATTCTCTGGCATGCGGCTGGGATACAAAAGGCGGACAGACGGTACTGAACGGCTTAAATGGTACATCAAAGAAATCCATTTCCGCAGAGCAGAAAAAAGAAATCTACCGGGCGGTGGCAAAGGCGCAGATCCATGCTTGGACCAAGGGCTCAGGCTATTTCTACTGGAGCTATAAGCTGTTAACGGATACGGTTAATACAAAAGGCTGGACCGGATGGGACAGCTGGGATCTTGGAAGGTGTATTGATTTGGGCTGGTTTCCACTAGATGATTAACAAAATACGAAACAGGAATCGAGGAGAAGATATGAAGCAGACAGACAGGGATCCGAATGCAAAGCTTTCCTTTATGGAACGACTGGGATATGGCATGGGGGATTATGCAGGAAATCTGGTATACTCGGCAATCAGTGCTTTTTTGCTGGTGTATTATACGAATGTAATTGGTGCAAGTGCGGCAGCGGCGGCGGGAATTATTGCCGTTTCAAAAATATTTGACGGGATCTCAGATCTGGTCATGGGATATATTGTGGACCATACCCGCAGCAAGTGGGGGAAAGCCCGTCCATGGATCGCAAGGCTGTGTGTTCCACTGGCGGTATGTACTGTATTGATGTTCAGCGTACCGGCAGGTCTGGAAGGAAAAGCCCGGCTGGTCTACATGTTTTTGACCTATAATTTAGTATCAACTATTTTTTATACCGGTATCAACATACCTTATGCAACCATGCACGGCCTCATGACAACCAACCAGTATGAAAGGGGCCTTCTGGGAAATTTCCGCAATCTGCTTGCGACCGCAGGTACCATGACCATTAATACAGCAGTATTAAAGATGACAGCTTATTTTGGCGGAGGGGATAAATATAACCGGAAAGGCTGGACTGTAACCGTTCTTATTTTGATGCTGGTTTTTATCATAATCAATATGTTTACATTTGCGGTATGCACAGAACGTGTTGCGGAAAACAAATCCATTCACAATCAGGAAGAGAAGGTATCCTTTCTCAAAGGAATGAAGGGACTGCTTGTCAATAAGTACTGGATATTGCTGGTTATCGCAATTTTTTCCCTGTATTTCATGATGTCCTGTTTCTTTGGTTCCGCCGTTTATTTTGCACAATACCGGTTGGGGGATGCCAATTATTTTACACCGGTTTCCAATTTCTTATCAATGTCCCAGATTATTACATTGCTCATTACACCGTTTTTAATGAAAAAGTTTACGAAAAGACAATTAATGCTGACCGGTATGTCAATTGCATCCCTGGGGTTTGCGCTGACCGGAGTTTCTTACAATCTGACCTTTATCACTGCCATGTCGGTCATAAAAGGAATTGGATTCGGTTTTTCCGGTGCCTGTATGTTCGGTCTTCTTCAGGACGCGATCACCTATGGGGAATGGTACAGCGGCTATGGAACCGCCGGAATGGGAAATGCGGCCTCATCCTTCTGCATGAAGGTTGGTTCCGGTATTGGAACGGCCGCTCTTGGCTGGATTTTGGCAGCAGGCGGCTTTCATGCGGAGGATATGATCCAAAGTGCCGCCTCTCTGGCAGCCATTGACTGGGCTTTTATCTGGATCCCTGCAATTACCATGGGGATCGGAGTGGTAAGCATTGCGCTGTTTGACTTAGATAAGAAGTACGACAGGGTCATTGCTGATTTATCAGCAGGCAGGCACAGAACGGATGGCTGATGGAAGGGAAGACAGGGAAAGATGAGACAGGAATTATTATTTGGAACCGCTTATTATCCGGAATATATGCCATATGACAGGGTAGAAAAAGATATTTCCATGATGCAGGCAGCCGGGATGAATGTCATTCGGATCGCGGAATCCACATGGAGTACACTGGAGCCGAAAGACGGTAAATTTGATTTTTTCCATATTGACCGCGTGTTGGACGCAGCGGAAAGGGCAGGAATGAAAGTCATAATCGGGACTCCGACTTATGCGGTCCCAAGCTGGCTGGAAAAAAAGGACAGGGATGTTATGGTGACGGCCAAAGAGGGGCAGGCCAGATATGGACGCAGGCAGATTATGGACATCATGAATCCGACGTTCCGTTTCCATGCGGAGCGGGTAATCCGGAAGCTTCTGCTTCATACGGCAGATCATCCCTGTGTCATAGGATTTCAGATCGATAACGAAACAAAACATTATGGGACAGCCGGGAAAGCGGTACAGGCATTATTTAAAGAATACTTGAAAGAAACATTTGTAACAACGGACCGGTTAAATGAGACCTTTGGACTGGCTTATTGGAGCAATTCCATTAACGGCTGGGATGATTTCCCGGATATCAGAGGGTGTATCAATGGAGGACTTTCCTGTGAATTTGAACGGTTCCAAAGAAAGCTGGCGGCAGAATATCTGTGCTGGCAGTCGGAAATTGTGGGAGAATATAAAAGAGAAGACCAGTTTATCACCCATAACTTCGATTTCCAGTGGAAAAAGTTCGGTGCTGAAATCGCCCAGGATGGATATTCTTATGGAGTTCAGCCGGATATGGATCATTATGAAGCATCAAAGGCAGTGACCATTGCAGGAGCCGATATCTATCATCCCACCCAGGATCAGCTGACCGGGGCCGAGACCGCGTTCTGCGGTGACGCCATCCGCTCCTTAAAGGACCGGAATTATCTGGTGCTGGAATGCCAGGCCCAGGCATTTAAATACTGGACACCGTACCCGGGACAGCTGAAGCTCCATGCATACAGTCATCTTGCAAGCGGAGCGGATGGAATCCTGTACTGGAACTGGCATTCCATTCATAACGGATATGAGACATATTGGAAGGGCCTGTTAAGCCATGATCTGGAAGCCAATCCGGCTTATGAAGAAGCGTGCAGGATTGGTGCGGAATGGAAAGAAGCAGGGCAGAAGCTTCTGCATTTACAAAAGGATAACAAAATAGCCCTTGTGGTTGATATTCAGTCCCTGCACGCCCTTGAGTGGTTCCCCATAGACCGGGATTTAAGCTATAACGATGTGGTGCGCTGGATGTATGACTGTCTTTATGAAATGAATATGGAATGCGATGTGGTGGAGGCAAGCGCCCTTGACCCCGGTAATTACAAGATGATCGTAACTCCGGCATTGTACAGTGCATCGGAAGATACATTAAAGAAATTAAAGAGGTTCGTTTCAGACGGAGGTGTCCTGATAAGCTCTTTTAAATCCTTTGTGTCCAATGAATTTTTAAGCGTCTATCACGATACACAGCCTCACATACTTCATGAATGTTTTGGAATCCGCTACAATCAGTTTACGGAGCCGGGAAAGATGACAATAAAGGGAAGGCCGGTCACTTATTTTGCCGAGCTTGTGGAAGCCGGGGAAGCGGAGGTTCTCGCTTCCTATGAGCATAAATACTGGGGGAAGTATGCCGGCATCACACGGGCAGATTATAAAAAAGGAAGTGCATATTACATTGCCTGCTACACCCATAAGGATATCGTAAAAGAAGTCTGCCGGCGGGCTGTAAGGGATGCCGGGCTGGAGGATGAGATACCGGAGGCCTGCTGGCCTGTTATTATTCGAAGCGGCGAAAATGAGGAGAAGAAAAAAATGCATTATGTGCTGCACTACAGGGATGAAGATTCTGCATTGGCCTGCCCTTATCATAAAGTGAAAAGTGTGCTGGACGGCATGTCCTATAAAAAAGGTGACCGGATCCCGCTGAAGGACTGGGATGTGGTCATATTGGAGGAAGAGGTTTAATAGGGGAGAGTGCAAAATGATAAAAAATCCGATTATACCGGGATTTAACCCGGATCCGTGTATCTGCCGGAAAGGAGAGGACTATTATCTGGCAGTATCGTCTTTTGAATGGTTTCCGGGAATCCCTGTTTATCATTCAAAGGATTTGAAAAACTGGGAATTGTATACCCATGTGCTGACCGATGATAAGAAGGTCGACTTAAAGAAGCTTCCGTCAGCAAAGGGGATCTGGGCACCGTGCCTGACCTATTGCGGGGAAGAAGATTTATTTTATGTTATTTACGGCATCATGAATTCCATGAATGCCCGTTACTTTGATGTTGATAATTATCTGATTACTGCAAAGGACATAAAAGGTCCGTGGAGTGAGCCGGTGTATCTGCATTCTTCCGGTTTTGACGCCTCCATTCTGCATGACAATGGCAGAAAATATGTGGTATCCCTGGAATGGGAAACAAGGGAAGGCTATGAGAAACCGGGAGCCATCTGCATGGTTGAGTACGATCCGGCAAAAAAAGAAATCACCGGATATCCCAAACGCATCTGGAATGGCGGAACAGACCGGGGCTGTATGGAAGCTCCTCATTTATATAAGAGAGGGGAATATTATTATATCCTGTGTGCGGAAGGCGGTACGGGCTACAACCATTGTGTGACCGTGGGACGCTCGAAACAGGTGTGGGGGCCGTATGAAGGCGATCCTGCAAACCCGATTGTTACATCGGTACCGGGAATCTCCTTCGAACGCCACGATCCGGACCATTTAAAGCCGAAATATTATAATCCCCAATCCATACTGCAGAAATCCGGTCATGGGAGCCTGGTGGAAACACATGCCGGAGAGACCTATCTGGTACATTTGTGTGCCCGCCCCTTTGTACCGGAGCTGCGCTGTACCCTTGGAAGGGAGACTGCCATCCAGAAGATGAAGTGGACAGAAGATCACTGGCTTCGTATGACCGGCGGAACCAATCTGGCGGAGCTTCTGGTTGAGGAAAGCAGCCTGCCGGAAGCGCCGGTGCCTAAGATCCCTGATTTTGATGATTTTAATGGGGAAGAGCTGGGGCTGCAGTATTATTCCCCAAGGATCATGCCCCAGCGTTTTGCAGATTTAAAGGCCCGCCCCGGCTATGTAAGGATCCGCGGACAGGAATCCAGAACCTCTTTAAATCAGGTAAGCATACTGGCGAGAAAGCTGACCTCCGTGTATGCGGCGGTGACGGCCAAAATGGAATTTAAACCGGAGGTGCATCAGCATAGTGCCGGTTTGATCCTGTATTATGATAACATGAATTATATCAACTTGAGAAAATACTATAGCGAGACCCTGGGACAAAGCGCACTCTCCATCATTCATTTGGAAAATGGAGAGAAGACGGAATTTCTGAACACCAGAATACCGGTTAAGGACTGTCCGGTTTACTTAAAATTAAGCATAGAAGGACGCCGGTCTTATTTTTCCTGGTGCTATGATGGAGAAAATTATGAAAGAATTGGAAAAATCTTCGATACAACGAAATTTTCCGATGAATACTGTAAATTTGGAGAATTCACAGGTACCATGGTAGGAATCACCTGCGCAGACAGGGTAAGGCACCGGCATTATGCTGACTTTGACTTCTTTGAATATGTGGCGGATGAGAGCAGAGGGGTAGATTAAAGAGCAGGGGGACAGAAAGATATAAGGAAAAAACAGGCGTGAACGTTGGCTTACAGAGATTGTAAGGCAATACCACGCCTGTTTTAATGTGCATTTTTATTCTGCTGAGCAGCCATTCCGCCCAATTGTGGGAAAGGCAGGAACTTACAAGGTATTGTGGTTTTACCTTCCAGTTTCAAATGGACTAAAAATAACAAAATATTACCTAAAGTTACATATAAACGGTTATTTTTTACATGTTAGGTTTTTTCGTCGGATTTTGATGTATATTGTTCTTGAAGCTGAGTACGCACGTTTGCCATGGATCTGACATTATCCGCCCTATTAAGGGGCTTTTTTCAGTTGTGGAAAAAGTGTTTTATTTGTACTTTATAGAACCTTTTAGGTTTAAAAAATAATTTTATAGAGAGGTGTTGGAAAATGAGTGAAAAAGTACAGGTTGTTGAAGGGTGTCCGCTTACATGCTCCATGGGCAGCAGTGAGTGCAGCCTTAAGGTGCCCGCCTGCCACGGGGCTTGTATCGGGGGAAAGAATCAGGCTACTGTTATGGACTATAAACCGGGGATTAATATAACTTCCTTTGGGATATGCAAGAGGATGACGCCGCCCCAGCCATGTGTTCCGGTGGTTCTCATCCCATGGCTGATTGAGGATAAGAACTATAAGATCAATGGGGAACCGGTATTGTTTAACACCAGCGTTCTGTCTTGTGTGTGCGGAGGAATCATCCGTATCAGCCGGCCGCGTTAAGGCCAGAAGGGAGGAAGAGGATGGGGAAAGAAGGAAGCAGGCAGATTAAAACAAGTTTGGAAATGATCTCTGAAATCACAGACTTTTCTCTGACAGAAGAATTAAATGAACATGGACGATGTGTTATAAAAGGAATTATCGCCGATGGAAGTGAAGACAAGCTGGTTCTGGAAAAGCGGAATGGAAGCCGGGTCAGGGTCTTTCTGGATGATGGAACCGCTATATTTGCAGGTATGATGGATGAAATATCGGTATTCCTTGACGGAGATTTGTATAAAGCGGAGATCAAGCTGGTGTCTGCCTCTTATTTGATGGATATTGAAAGAAAATCCGGGTCATTCCAGAATGCGCAGCAGACTTATCAGGAAATTTTAAATAAGCTTGCGGCGGAATATGACGGCGGGGATATTCTGGATTATTGTTCAAGAGAGAAAACCACCGGCAGCCTGATCGTACAGTATGAAGAAACAGACTGGGAGTTTTTGAAACGCCTTGCTTCTCATTTTCATGCAGGTATCATGCCGGATACCCAGTTTGAAAATCCGAAAATCTATTTTGGACTGAGAGCAGGCACTGCTGCCGATGAAATCAGCAGTTATGCTTATACTGCAGAAAAGAATCTATCCAGTTACAAACAATATACTGCTGAAGGACATGCCGGTTTTACGGAGACGGATGCTGTCAGCTTCCAGGTAACATCCGGACAATATTACAAGCCTGGTTCCATTGTTGCATTTCGCGGAATGCAGCTGTATATCGGAAAGCTGGAGGCAAAGAAGGAGCACGGGGAGGTTGTGTTCCGGTACAGGCTTTATACGGAAAAAGGATTGGAGCGGCCGCGCCTTTATGCAGAAAGGCTGACAGGTGTGTCCATCGGAGCAAAGGTCGTGGAAGCGGTAAAGGATAAAGTGAGGGTCAGGCTGGACATTGACAGCCGGAAACCAGAGAGCGAATGCGCCTGGGAGTTCCCATATCAGACCATGTATACGGCAGGAGATGAGGGAGGCTGGTACTGTATGCCTGAGCCGGAGGATACCGTATCCATTTATTTCCCGGGTAAAAAAGAAGAGGACGCAGTAGCAGAAAATTCTTCAAGAACCGGAAAAAACAGGGATGAAGCGGTAGACGACCCTGCCATCAAATATTTCCGGACCATTGACGGGAAGGAGATCCGTTTTACCAGGGAGGCGGTGATCATCACCTGTAATGACGGAACCATCATTTCTTTGGATGAGAATGACGGCATCTCCATTGAAAGTGAGAAAGGGATCACATTAAGCAGCAGAACAGGAATCAATATCGATGCAGAAGAGTCCATTGAATTTTATGCTTCAGACCGGATCCGGCTGCACTGCAAAAAAAGCCAGATTCAGATGGACACCATGATAGACATCTCAGGACCGGATGTGAGGATCAATTAAACAGGAGGAGCTGGAATGGAATATTTTATCATGCTGCCGGATGAAAGGATTTCCCTTTACAAAAGTCTGGATTATTCCATACCGGGCTTTCAGGAAAAGGAACCTTTTGTAGTCTTTGGGGATTTTGACGAAGATGACCGGTATCCCGATTTTTTTTATGGAAAATCCCTTTTTAATTATTATTTTTGCGTAACGGACCAGTTAAAGGATATTTTAGATGTTTATTCATCTAATATTCAGACCATTCCGTTCTTTCTGACGGATAAGGCTTACCGGTCGCAAATCGTCTGCTGGCGGATCGACTGCCCGGTGGAAGACTGCCTTTTGACGGAAGCCTGGGAGAAGGAACACGACCTGACTCTACGGTCTCTTCCGGAACAAAATCCTTACCTGTTCCGTGTTGTCAGAGAAAAGGCGCAGTATATCATCGTTTCATTGGAACTGGCGGAAAATATATTGAGAAGGCAATTATACGGGATTCGTTTTATACCGGTGAAGAAAGGATGGGAGGAAGCCGATGTCAGTGAGTACGATAATCCATAGCACTATACGTCTGGAAATGCCGTTTGCCATGAAAAGCATTACAAAGCTGGAAATCGTTCAGAGACTGAATGAACATTCCTGGGCGCAGCTTGAGGGAACCATACGGGATGAAGATGTGAATACCTGCAGCTATTTAAGCTGGAAGGAGAATTTTACCATAAAGCACAGAGATAGCCAGGCGGATCAGATCCTTTTTTCCGGCATACCGGTAAACATAAAGGTTACCTGCGGAGAACAGGCCCATGTTTCCATCCGGCTCTGCAGCTATTCCATGATCATGGAATATGAAAAAAAGACCAGAAGCTTTCAACGGAAGGACAGGACTTATGCTGCACTGCTAAAAGAACTGGTACAGGGAAACGGAGGGGATATCATTGATTATGCTTCTGCCTCTGCTGCCTATGATGCCCCGCTTATCCAATATGAGGAAACCGACTGGGAGTTTTTAAAGCGGGTTTCCTCTTACATAGGGGCTTCTGTTTATCCAGCCGCGACAGGAAGTTCATTACAGATATATATTGGCTTTGGAAGCAATAAAAACAGGATCTCCCGGACATCTGACCGGGAGATGAAAAAAAGCATCCGGGAATACAGAAATTTCAGAAACATCAGTTCTGCTCCATCAGAGTCAGATTTTATATCCTGTTATACAGCGGGGGGCTGGGACTGCAGGCTTGGAGATCAGATATCGTGTGATGGGCAGGAATATCGGGTAACAGAAATTCATGATTCCTTAAAGAACGGACTGCTGTCCAGACGGTGCCTGCTGCAGATAGAATCAGGCATCTGCAGGAAGAAAGAGTATCAGGAGAAAATAAAGGGTGCATCCCTTTCCGGGGTGATACGGGAGGTAAAAGCGGACCGCATCCGGCTTCGGCTGGATGTGGATGGGAAAGTCCAGGGAGAAAAGCTTCACTGGTACCCTTGGCACAGAAATGACTGGTTTTGTATGCCTGAGACCGGAAGCAAGGCAATGCTGTATATCCCGGAAGGAGATGAGGGTCAGGCTTATGTCACGGATATCATTCGTACCGACGGGGAAAAGAATCCTCTAAGCCAGAACCCGGAGAGGAAATGCTTTGTTACAGAAAGCAGAAAGGGAATGGAGGTATCGCCTCAGTCAATTTCCTTCCGGGCGGCTGGGAAGAAACTGTCCGTTCAGTTATCAGACAGTTCCGGCGTAAAAATAAGAAGCTCCTGCGGGATTCACATTTATGCGGGCGAAATGTTTCTGTGCAGAAGCAGGAATCTGAAAATAGAGAGCGGGGAACGGATTGTACTGTCTACAGGAAAGACCAGCATCGTAATCGATGATCTGGTGCAGATAAAAGGATAATTACAGGTATGGAGAAAACAATGGGTGAAATTTATGCAGAAGAGATCATGAAAAAAATAAGGAACGAGGAGAAGACGGTCCGGAAAGAGGACTGGTTTCATATAGAAAATGACGTAAACCGGGGATATGTGGTGGTGAAATATGAAAAGCTGGAGTTGGAGGAAAAAGCTCTTCTTGGTGGGCGTTTGACCATGCTTCTCCCTAAGTGTTTTAAAGAGATGGATGAGGGCCTGATCATGGCCAAATACCCTGATCCGGACCGGCCTGAATGGATCTACAGCAATGAAACAGGAGATGTGGCCATAACCTTTCATTTGGAAGAGGGGGAGGTTCTGCCGGAGGATGTGGATAAGATTCGGGATATCATGGCAGGAGAGATGAAACGTCTTTATCCGGCTGCTGACATTGAGGGAAAGGAAACCGATGGGGAAGGGGAGGAAGCGGTCAGCCGGTTCTCTTTGGATATTCCCCTGATCGATGAAACCTGCTGTCATACCATGTTTTTCCGGTGCATGCGTGAAGGTTTATTAATGGGTACTTTTGACTACAGCAGGCACGAGAAGAAACAGTGGCAGCAGATTCTGGTCCAGCTTTTGGGTACCTTGAAGGAACAGGAAGTCTGATTCTATGAGAAACAGGAGCAATTAAAATGATCATTTGGAGATATGGAGAAGTTTCAAAAAATAAAAAGGGAGGAGTATTGCAGAAACGGTGCGAACATTGCAATACAATTTCTGAATGGCAGCTAAGTAAAAATACCACCTGGCTGACCTTATGCTTCATACCGGTAATCCCCTGCCGTGTGACCTATCGTGTTGTATGTTCCAATTGCGGCAGTTACATAGAGATACCAAAAGAAAAGTTTCAGGTAATAAATAAACTGTTCAGAGAAGACAAAGTACCGGGGACATGACGGGAGGCGGCAATGGGGAAGAAAGAGTTTCTGCTTTTTCAGGATAAGGATATAAAACCATGCGTAAAAGAAATCCTGGAGGAGGCGGAAGGGATTTTTCAGGATACAAAGGATGAGTTCCGAATGCGGTTTGTCCGGGAATTTTCCAGCATGTGTGAAAAAATGAAAAAGAACGGGGATGAAATGAAACCGGGTTATTTTATGTACCATCTTCTCCGAACCGATCTGGTTCGCGGTATTTACCGCTGCCCTGTGATAGTTTATGACCGGAACTGGTACTTTCACAAGGGTATCAGAGCCGGGGAATTGGAAACCGGAAAATTATTTTGTCTTTATGGAAAGCTTTGGAACAATCTGTCACAGAGAGCAAAGCGGTACGTTGGACATGTAAAGATGCCGGAAGTGGATAGGGTGATGCAGGAAATGGTTACGGTCTTTTACCGGTATTTAAAGGAAATGATTCTCTATTCTGTATCGGAAGCAACGGAAACGGAATCTTACCGGACCATGAAGAAGGAAGAGGATTTTCAGATAAGGCTGGGAGAATATCTGGAACCGGGTGATCTGGTATATCAGGAGCAGCCGGTGAAGGATATAGAGGAAGTGAAAAAATGGCTGGCTAAGAATGAGAAGGAAGCCTATTGTTTTGAAGATTTTAAGGGATTGGATTTAAGCAGTCTTATGCTGCAAAATCATGATTTCCGTTATACGGATTTCAGAGGAGCTGCACTGGAAAAAACAAATTTCAGTTTAAGCCTTCTCATAGGAGCCAGTTTCCGAAACTGCCATATGAAGGAAGTGAATCTGGCAGGAAGCCTGTTCCATAACGCAGACTTTACGGGAGCGGACTTAGAGGGGGCAGACCTTTCCTATGGATTGACTTATCAGGGGAAGGGGCCTGCGGATACGTGGAGAAACGAAGGTTATACGGGAAGCAGCTTCCGAAACAGTAATTTACAAGGGGCGTGTTTTAAAAGGGGAGTATACGACGGTGCAGATTTTCGTGGAGCCAGACTGGTTGGAAGTGATTTTACGGAAGCGGCTTTGTATGGAAGCCGGTTTACACGAAAACAGGCAGAGGAAGCGAAACTTGGCAGAGAACAGCTTGAACAGATTCATATGACGGTGTAGAATGGAGGTGGTGGAGGCATGCTGGAAAAACTGAAGAAAAAGGCAGCGGCAGCGTTGCCGAAAGTGGTAAAGGCAGCAGAAACGGTTGGAAAAGAAATCGGAAATAAGACAATAGAACTTACCAGACGGGCGGTGGGAAAGCTGACAGAAAGCCCGGCGCAGAAACTGCTTGGAAAAGCAGCGGCAGCAGTTCCCTCTTATGTCAAGAAAGCCGGTAATTTCGCGTTAAAGACAGTGGCAGCGGTTCCGAAGGTGGTAGAGGCAGCAAAGAAAGAGACAGTCAGAGAAATTCAGGATTCAAAAACTCAGTTGGCAGAATTTACAAAGCTTGTAAGCAGTGGAGCAAAAACAGTCATTTTTCCGGGTTCACCGGAAAATAAGACGGAGCTAAGTGAAAAGAATCAAAGGATTCGGGAAAAGTATTTGTTGGAAACCCAAAGATATCATGAGGAGGTGGAGCGGGGGAAAACGCAAAACGGAGCATTGCGTTATTATACATGTACAAGTGAACCGGTTTTTAACGGATTGTATTATCTTTTGCAATTGAGGAAAGCGGTGGTGGAGGAATATCCAATTCTTGCATTGAGGGCTAATAAATATAGAAAAGACAAGGAATTATTAAAATTGAATATGGATCAGGTAGGGAATGAAATTTATGACTTAAATATACCGCTTGTTTCAGACTACGTAGGGGCCTTCACAATGTCCAGTCATTACAAGGAGAACGGAAACCTGACGCCCGTGGATGGAACTTTGAATCAAGTACTTAAATTTATGGATACTGTGGGCGTTAATATGATAAGCTTAAATAAGCCGGCATTGATCCCTATAAGTGCTTTAATGAAGCTCACTAATCACAAGGAGAATGAAAACGAGGCGTCCAAGTGGGGCGCCTTGCATCGTGGATTTATAATCGACGGAGCGGCGAAAGATGTAGATGGTATAATCAGTATGCGGTATGATCCGTTTGGAACAGCTGAAGGCTTTATAAATATTTTGAAAGAGCCGGTGAAAAGTCTGTCAGCTATGTATAATGGTGTAACTGGTTATGTGAATGACAAGATAATCCATGGAAGCCCCGAAGATCGAGCTGAATTTAAGGGAGCGCTGCTGTATGAAATAGCCTCATACATAGCAATTATGGAGTTAAGTAAGTCTGCCGAAGTCTCCAAAGTGGCGAAAGATACAACAATGTCTGAGGGAGTAACAAGTAAAACCGGGGTGTCTATTAATAATAATGAAGTGGTGATTGATAATATTGATGATGCTGGGAAGGCGGCAATGAGTGGCTCTGGGGCTGAAAAAGGTTTATTCTCTGAGGGGGCGGGGCAAGTTGCTAAGGGTGGTTCAAATACTATTGAAATTAATAATCCTGTACTTGATAATATTAGAAGTGGTAGTGCTTTAAAGGAAGATTCACTACATGCGTTTAATGATATTATAGATAATTATGCAGGTCAAGCAACAGAATTTCCGCTAGTTGGTGGAGACGGTGTAGAACGTTCTCTTTATCAAATTGAAGGATCTCTAAATGGAAAAAATGGAATATTTGAATGGATTGTAGATCCAGATCCTGTAAAAGGAGTAACACACCGCAGGTTCATAGAAGGTGTACGAATAACTGGAAAGCCTAATGCTAGACCATAGGAGGTAAGAATTGTATAATATAGAGATATTTGAGGATGCTAATATTTTATTAGACTGGTATACTATCTATTATGGTATAAAGAATAATTATTTAAAAAATGAAATAGCTAATCAGTTTGTGATTAGAAAACTAGAGGAGGGTAAAGAAGTTTCTCAAGAAGAACTTGAATTATCATGGAGGCTGGACAATAAATATGAAATATTAACTAAAATAGAAAAGTTGCCCAATATTAATATGAATGAAAAAATGTCACTAGAGATTGTCAGAAATAAAATTTGTGTAGCAATTCTTATCTATTTAAGGAAAAATGAAAATGTTTTTGAAAACTTAATGCAAAAGATAGAAATGATTTATGCAGATTTTGATTATCCAAGCGACATGGAAAATTTTATTTCTTATATGCCTATTACAGATAATTATATACCTGTAGAACATACAAAGGAAGAAAATGAAAATAGATTGTTAGCTAATTTAGATTCCTTTATAAATGAGAAATTAAAAGAAATAAAGAAGAGTTGAAATTGATATTAAGTTAAAAGAATATATGTTAATAAATATTGTGACCGAGGGCGATCTATTACAGTTTGATAGAGGTTTGATCCCTAAATTCTTATGTATGGGAGTTCTCAGTAAGTGCGACCCCGGTTAAGACACTAATGCTAGGAAGTTGCCCTAATGAAAAAAACTCTCAGCCCGCATTGCGGGCTGATGTTATCAGAGCCGGGGGAGTTTTTGCCCTTGGCTCTTTAACCTGCATCATTTTTGACCCCATGGTTCATCCCTATTTTTGGAACAAAATAAGGCGAGAATTTTCCAGTTCAGGAATTTATAAATGGTTGCGATTGTGCGACTTGAGGGATATGAAAAACTGGTCTATATGCGACATTTTTCTGAAAAAGCAACCGGAAGACGAACAGGAGGCAATAGCAATCCAAACAGTTATCAGGTGCAATGGGAAAGACCTATGTTTTTCAAATTTGCCCAACAAGGCTTTTTATCGCTTGAATGGCATACATGTTCTACCATCGGTTTTAAAGGTCACACAGGGGTAATATCTTGCGACACAGAGCTAAATGAGAACGGGACATCAATTCTTAACTGCCATTGGCTAAAAGATAACTGCCTACCCCCATGGTTCATGGTGAACTATGGGATTTACAGAAAATTGGTTCTATGGTAAAATGGGGCTGCCGGGGGTTACAGGGGGTAAAAATACCTTTTCTGTAGCTCCCTTTTCTGTTCTTTTTTCTGTCGTTCCGTCTCCCGATAATAAATTCAGAAATGACTTGCAATCTATTTGATACAGAGTTAACATCAACAACCAATAAAAGAAATAACTTGTCCTTCCGCCCATTGGTTTGTTGTAGATTGGCTGTCGCCCCCTTGCGGACTCTTGAAGAGTTAACGCTGTCATCTGAGGTTGCCGGTACAGGAACTGATCGGTTGGAAACAAGATCTGGAGGGAGAGAATTGCAAAAAAGAGAAAATCTGCTTTATGTAGGGATTGACCTGCATAAGGAAACACATACCGCAGTGATGGTAAATTGCTGGAATGAGAAGTTAGAGGTAGTAGTGATAGAAAACAAGCCCAGTGATTTTAAAAAACTGGCAGAAAAGGTAAATAGAAAATCCAATCATCTTGGTCTTGAACCTATTTACGGATTGGAGAATGCATACGGCTATGGCAGAAGCTTAGCTGTCTGGCTGATTGAAAATGGTTACATCGTGAAAGATATCAATCCTGCTCTGGCTTATGACCAGAGAAAAAGCGCACCCATGCTCCGTAAAAACGATGAGTATGATGCGTATTGTGTGGCAACGGTTCTGATTAACCAACTGCACACTTTGCCAGATGCAAAGCCCAAAGATAACGAATGGACACTGGTTCAATTAGTAAATCGGAGAGATTTACTGGTCAAAGACGGAATTCGATTTAAGAACGGACTCCATGAGCAGATATCCATGGCATATCCCAGTTACAGTAAATTTTTTAGTGAGATAGATGGGAAATGTGCCATGTACTTTTGGAAAATCTACCCATCCCCTGTCCATTTACAGGAAAAGACGGCAGAAGAACTAACAATTGAATTCAAAGAGATATCTCCAATTATCAGAAAAGATAAAGCGGTAATGATTCTGGACTGTATCCAGCACGATGGAAATACCTTTCGTGAATATCAGGAATCCAGAGATTTTATTACAACAAGTCTGGTACGTGACTTGGAACATCAGAAAGAAGAATTAGCAGGGCTTGATCAAGAAATCGAAAAAATCCTACTTAGTTTTGATTATAAACTGACCAGTATGCCGGGAATTGGAACTTCCATAGCCAGTAAACTGATTGCAGAAATCGGAGATATCCGAAGATTTCCCAGTGCAGATAAGCTGGCAAGATTTGCAGGAGTTGCTCCTGTAAAGTTCAGTTCCGCCGGGAAAGGTAAGGAACAAAGTTCCAGGCAGGGAAACCGCCAGTTGCATGGACTGTTTTATTTCCTGGCGGTAACAATGGTTTCCAAACCAAAGAACGGAATACCCAATCATCCGTTATTTTATGACTATTACATGCGAAAAATCGGCGAAGGGAAGACAGAGTCTCAGGCACTGGTCTGCATTATGCGTCGTTTGGTAAACATAGTTTACGGAATGATGAAAAATAAGACAGAATATCGGGAACCGATTCGAGAAGAAGAACAGTAATTTTTCTATTTAAAAGCACAAAGACGTGCTATAATTTTTTTAATCCAATATGAATATTTACCGTTCGTCGCATACCTCAGTACTCCACCTGAGGGGGCGGGTGACACAAGAGTTGGAAGGTGGATGTCACAAGCGGAATATGATAAAATGGTTGAAACTGGTCGTATACAGATGTCGGGAGATAATAAAGTTCATGTTGCAAATCCTGCGGATATAGAGGCATTTGGAAAACAAGCGCCAAAAGGATCGCTATATGTTGAATTTGATGTATCTAGCAATACGATATCTCCCGGTGGAACAGATGGGTGGGGAATTATTAATGGTCCAGGCTCTTTATTAGATAGACTAAATGCTAAAAAAGGTTTGCCACGAATAACAGAAATGCCCCAAGTCACAAATATAGAGATTAAAGGGAGTAAATAAAATATGAGCAACTATACTTATGAACAAATTAAAAAAACTGTATTGGAATGGAGTCAAAATGATATATCAAAGGAACTAGCTAGAGATGATTTAATTGAAATAACCAAAAATGAAGATGAAGTACTATTAATTGATTTAACATTTGATTATTGTTTGGCTCAGATTGTGGTATCAAAACCAATTTTTGCACCCTATCAATATGTATCATTTGAGGCTATGACATTAGAATCTAAAAAAGCACAGGAAACCGGGAAGCCGGAAATGGTTTACTTTTTCTACGATTCAGCTGAAATGTTGGAAAATAAGGTTTTAGATGAATTGAGTTTTGGTGTCAAACTTTGCTCTGAATACTTACCAGACCAGTTAAGCCAAATATATCTTAATAAAAACGGTCTATTGACCATAATAAATGAAGATTTATGTCATGTAATGCATCCGGATGATATCAAAAAATATGACGAAAAATTGTTAGCTGGCAATTTTGTTTGTACTGATATAGAATCTCAATATTTGGTTGTTAAAAGCAATTTGATTACGCTAAGAGTTTTACCACAAGTCTTTAATATTAAATAAGACTTAGAATTATGAGGCTGAAACTAGAGTTAATTGTTTGTAATTTAAATGTGCACAGTAGTTTTAGATATTCCTGAACTACTGTGCTTTTGTACTATAGGCTATTTAAAATCTCATCATTTTGATTCAAGCCATAAATAAGTATGGTTTTTATGGGGTCGTTATTGACTCTGTAAATCTTTTGCATGAATGGGCGTTCCCTGCAAGTACGACCCCGGCTACGACCCCAATGCCCAATATCCGACCCCGGTGAAAAAATCCTCTCAGCCCGCATTGCGGGTTGATGTTAGCCGAGTCGGGGAAGTTTTTGACCCCGGCTCTTTAACCTGCATCATTTTAATTACCATGGTTCACCTCTGTTTTAGTAGGAAAATAGAGTGAAAATCATCTGGTGTTAAATTTTAAAAATGGTTGCGATTGTGCGACTTTGAGAATATGAGAATCCGGCCTATATGCGACATTTTTCTGAAAAAACAACAGGATGACGAACAGGAGGCAACAGCAATCCAAACATTTATCAGGTACAAAGTAAGAAAGTCATCCTTTTTTATTTGCCCTACAAGGCTTTTTAATTGCTTGAATGGCATACATGTTCCACCATCAGTTTTAAAGGCCACACAGGGGCTATATTTTGCGACACAAGGCTAACCGGGAATTGGATACCGATTCTACATTGCCAGAAGTGAAAGATAACTGACTACCCCCATGGTTCATGGTGAACCATGGGATTTACAGGAAATTGATTCTATGGTAAACTGGAGCTGCCGGGGGTTACAGGGGGAGAAATACTCTTTCTTTAATTCCCTTTTTCATTCTTTTTTCTGTTGTTTCTTCTCCTGAAAATAAAACCAGAAATGACTTGCAATCCATTTGATACAGAGTTAACATCAACAACCAATAAAAGAAATAACTTGTTCTTCCACCTATTGGTTTGTTGTAGATTGGCTGTCGTCCCCTTGCGGACTCAATAAGAGTTAACGCTGTCATCTGAGGTTGCCAGTACGGGAACTGATAGGTTGGAAACAAGATCTGGAGGGAGAGAATTGCAGAGAAGAGAAAATCTGCTTTATGTGGGGATAGACCTGCATAAGGAAAGTCATACCGCTGTGATGGTGAACTGCTGGAATGAAAAGTACATGAAAAAAATAGTTATAAAGTTAGAGTATAAATGTTATCCAATGTGGATCTATGATAATAAATCTGTAGATAATCATTTGGTTGAAGAATTAATTAATGATAAAGTCATAGATAATAAATTAATGGATATTCAAAATAAATATGACGCTTTATTTATTGATGATGGGATTGAATTTTCTTTTAAAGGTTTTGCAAGTATTGAAGAAAAGATAATGTTTCAAAAACAAGTGAATGATGCTATAACATATGTAAAAGATAAAACAGGTGGTAAATATATCGTTGAAGATGGAATAAATTATGATGAACTCTAAAGAATGACGATAAATTATGAGGTATACCTGCACTGACACCTTAGAAAGCCTTGAATTTGGCTGATTTCAGAGTTGTTACAGCCACCTGAGGGGTGACTTTTGCCTTATTGACAGCCACCTGGTAAAAAAGAAGTGTTTTGACCAGAAATCCTTAAGCAGTCGGCATTGCCGGCTGCTGTGAATTGGCAGGAGCGTCGTAAGGTGCACCTGCCTTTAACCAGCATCATTTTAATTATCATGGTTCACCCTGTTTTGTTGTGCCATGTATTTCTGGGAGACATACCCGTCCCCTATACATTTGCTGGGAAAGACGGCAGACGAATTAACCGATGAATTTAAAGTAATATCTCCAATCATCAGAAAAGATAAAGCGGAATTAATTCTGGATTATGTCCAGAATGACGGAAATACCATAAGAGAATATCACTTTTGAAATTGGCGGGGTGGGGCTTTTTATTACCCAGATGGCATACTTGTTCCACCATCGGTTTACAAGACCGCAAAGGGGGATTTGTTATAGTAAAACTTTAATTGTTATATGCATACCTCGGAAGCCAGCAGACGTAAAAATCTACTGGCCTTTTTCTATACCCATAAATAAGCTCTTGCGCTCACAATTTTTCATACGGCCCCGTAACGGGGGACATTCTACTCTATTGAAAGCAAATTTTATGATATCCATACCAGTATAAAACAGTAAATAAGGTTAAATACTATTCTATAAAGGAAAAATTAATATATGGAGGCAGAATGAAAACTGAAAAACGGCTGACGAGAGCCTTTAAAAATGCCGATACGGTATCCTTTGATAAAAGCTCAAAATATATTTTCTTTAGTGATTGTCATAGAGGCGATGACAGTGTATCCGATGAATTTATACGGAATCAGAACATATTTTTGCATGCACTGAATTATTATTATAAAGAAGGCTATGTTTATGTTGAAGCAGGCGATGGCGATGAACTTTGGGAGTACAAGAATTTCAGTGTGATCCGGCTGGCTCACACCGATGTGTTTACCGTAATGAAAAAATTCTATGATGCGGACCGCTTTATCATGCTATATGGCAATCATAATATTTATTTAAAATCAAAGCGTTTTGTAAAAGAAAACTATTATCAATACTACGATGAATATAATCAAAAAAAGGTTGAACTGTTCAAAGGTTTAGAACCTAAGGAAGCCTTAGTCCTTAAATATAAGAATAGTAAGCAGAAGATCCTTGTGCTCCATGGTCACCAGGGTGACATTATGAACGATCAGCTCTGGTTTCTGTCCATGTTATTGCTCCGCTATTTTTGGAGATACCTGCATCTTGTTGGCTTCGATAATCCTACAAGCCCTGCCCGTAATTTATTTAAAAGGCATAAAGTAGAAAAGGTATACGATGAATGGATAGAAAGGCATAAAATGATGCTGATCTGCGGTCATACCCACAGACCCAAATACCCCAAAGCAGATGATCTTCCATATTTTAATACAGGGTGCTGCATTCGAACCCGCGGAATAACCGGCATTGAGATAATAAATGGTGAAATTTTAATGGTTGACTGGAGAATAGCTTCAGATGAAAACGGCAATCTGCGTGTTCTGCGTACTGTTGTCAGAGGTCCGAACCCCATTGAAAAATATGACAGAAAAAATAATCCCTATTCCAAACCTTGTAAAACATATGATGATGAATAAGAATTTAACCTTATCAAGGAAGTCCCCCCGCTTCTTAAAGCGGGGGTCCAAACTCCTGCGGAAATACCGCGAAGTGGTAATAAGGTTATGCATTCTATCACTGTATAAAGACAAAACATATTTATACTAAATATCATGAAACACAGGCTTCATTCTTTCGTAAGTGCAAAAACTATGAAATCCCAAATCCCGCAGTATCTCTTTTGTTTCTTGTATATATGCGCCTAAATGCTCTGGCTTATGGCTATCGCTGCCTATCGTAATTATTTTTCCTCCAAGATCACGGTATAATTTCATTATATCCCTGGAAGGTGTCATATCCCTTAAGCCATACCTATGGGATGAAGTATTTACTTCAATCCCTTTTCCGTCTTCTATGACAATCTTCAAAATTTTCTCAACATACGGTTTCACCTTCTCAAATGGATATATCCCAGCTTTGTCATAGCGCACGATCAAATCCATATGACCGAGTACACTGTAATTCTTATAATTTTTTACCAAATTAAGCATTTCCTTATAGTATCGCTCGTTGCACTCCTGCTGTGTCCTGTCTTTTTGAAAATCCTGTGTCCAGAACTCCTTATCCTCCACCTGATGAACAGAAAGTATAATAAAATCAAAAGGGTACCTTTGAAAGAGCTTTTCATACTGTTCCATTGTATGCATCTGCATTCCAAATTCCATTCCCATTTTAATTGAAATCCGATCTCCATATAAATATTGTAATTCCCTGATGCTCGCTTCATACATAGGATAATTTACGTTTGCAAGCGGCTCTTCGCCCCGATATTGGATTTCCTTCCCCGAATCCCAGTCAAGCTTTATGCCATAATCCACATGATCTGTAAAACAAATTTCATCCATATTCATGGCAATCGCATCCTTTACCACATCTTCCATTGGATAAATTGAGTCATCGCTAAATTCCGTATGCACATGATAATCTGCCAGCATTCTTCTCACCTCAAATCTCATATATTTTATGTAATTCTATCACAATTTTCTTTATTTATCTTCCATTATATTGTATTATTATATATCAATCTTCCATTTTCAGTATTAAAGGAGGCTTTTATGAAACCATGTTCTACACTCAACAGCGATTTATCCGAAAATGTGGCATATAACAATCCATCATTTCAAGTCTATGCAAGACGTGGTCTGTTATCCTCATATCCTAATTACTCTGCCATGAGTCACTGGCATGACGATTTAGAATTTATTGTTATCCTGGACGGAAGTATGACTTATAATGTGAATGGTGAATTGATTGAACTTACAAAAGGAAATGGTATTTTTGTCAATAGCCGCAATCTGCACTATGGTTTTTCAGAAGTTCATAATCAATGCGATTTTTTATGTGTACTATTACACCCTTCTCTCCTGCATGTGACCGATGATTTTTACAGTCGGTATGTGGAGCATATTTTATACGATAAAAATCATCCCTATATGCTGCTGAACAGTGATATATCCTGGCAAAGTCATTGTTTGGCACTGATTGCGGACATATATCAAAACATAGAAAAAGAATTGGCACCTTTTATGATAATGCGCCATTTCCTTGAAATTTTTGAGTATTTATTTTCTTATGTGTCACCTGATACACCAATAGACAGTACAAGCACTTCGGACCTTACCCCTTTAAAAAGCATGCTTCGCTACATACAGGGCAATTATCAGAATAAAATTACCTTAGTTGAAATTGCAAACTCTGGTTCCTGCTGCAAAAGTAAATGCGCTGCTTTTTTCAAGAAATACTTAAAAGAGTCTCCCATTACCTACCTGACCAGGTACAGGCTAAGTCAGAGCCTTAATTATTTAAACGCTACCGATAAGACTGTAACAGAAATTGCTTATGATTGCGGTTTTGGTGGTGCCAGTTATTATTGTGAAATATTTAACAAATATTACGGGATGACTCCGCTTGAATATAGGAGAAAACAACAACTTTCCTCCGCTTATAAATAAATTTCCTCTATTGCATAAACGAAGGGCGGTTCACTGAAATGCCAAAACTGCTTTTTCGTTTCCCAATCATTGATTCTAACCGAAAGAATTTATGGGGTATAGTAAAATCGGGGGAATTTGAAATTTTATTATTAAAATTAGCAGGTACCCCAAAAAAATTAATAAATTTACCGAATTAAAATATATAGTATAAAAAATATAAATCATCGGACCGATAGAGGGTATAAAAGGATATACAAGCAAAATTGGATAACAATGAAATCGTATAAGGAGGTATTGTCCTGAGAGAATTGGATTATCTGGCTTTGGAAGCAGCCCGGAATGAAAATACATTAAACCGTTTTATCGAACAGCATGAAACGGTCATTTTAAATATAGCATCAAAGGTTACGGGTCATTACATAACAAAGAGCGATGACGAGTGGTCGATTGCCTTAAGCGCTTTTGTCCAGGCAGTGAGTGATTATGATTTAACAAAAGGCAGTTTTTTTAGGTTTGCAAAATTAGTAGTACAAAGACGGTTAATTGACTATATCAGACAGCAGTATAAATACAAACAGGAGATAAGTGTGAATCCGATTGTATTTGATTTGGATTCGGATGAGGAAGAGGACAATCATATCCAATATGCAGTTACCAAAAAATCAATGGAGTCTCAAAAACAGGAAAGCCTTGCTTTTGAGATCAATGCGGTAAATGAAATTTTAAAGGAATATGGTTTTACCTTTTTTGATTTAACAAAATGTTCTCCCAAAGCGGCAAAAACAAAATCAGCCTGCGGGAAAATCATTCTCTTCTGCCTTGAGGATCCTGTGGCTATAAGTGTACTGAAAATCACGAAATTATTACCCGTAAAAATACTTGAAAAAAACACAAAAGTACCCCGGAAAATAATAGAGCGCCATCGAAAATATATAATAGCAGCCATAGTGATACTATCCGGAGAGTATCCAGAACTTGCAGAATATCTGCGACATATCAGGGAGGAGATGAGGCAATGAAATCAGTTGTAGTTGAAATAAAAGGGCGATTTGCAGCAGTACTGTCTGATGATGGCAGCATAAAAAAAATAAAAAATAAAAATTATGCGGTAGGTCAGGAGATTCAAATAACAGAAACAGTTTCCCCTGGTAAGATACCTGGCTTACTGATCCGACAAAGGGAAGATGGGATAAAAATGAAAAACTTAAAAAAATCAGTATTATGTACGGTGTGTGTGGCGGTCATGTTATTATGTTCCGGTGTAGGAGTATGGGCCTATGAAACTCCTTATTCCTATGTCAGTCTTGATGTGAATCCTTCTATTGAATACACATTGAACCGTTTTAAACGGGTAATCAGGGTTTATGCAGTAAACGATGACGGACAGGCCATATTAAATGAGATCGGTATTTCGGATTTAAATCATAAATCCATTGAAGATGCAATCATGGCAACGGTACGGCAGATCTCAAAAAAGGGTTATTTCACAGGGGGTAACGCCAGCCCGGTTACTGCCACAGCAAGTGAAGCGGCGGAGGACAGTCATACCGGGGAAGCTCCGGCTAATGATTCTGTAAAATATATGGCTGGAGGCATTGTTATTACAGTTTCAAGCGGTAATGCAGAATTGGCCGATGAATTTGTTATTGAAATACGTGAGGCGGTCAGTGAATTTGTAAATGAAAATGTTGAAGTTGAGGTTTCGAGTGTCGGATTAGAGCGGGTCGAAGAAGCAAGGGAGCTGGGAGTAACACCTGGAAAGCTGAATCTGGTTAAGAAGCTGAGAGCAGGTGCCAGTGATCCGGAAAGTATAGTAATTGAGGAGTGGCTTAATAAACCTGTAAAAGACATTATGAAAGAAATAAAAAAGAATAGAAAAGCAGCAGATACGGATCATTCCGAAATCCCATATGATAAAGCGACCGATTCTTCTGCAAAAGCCAAGGAACCGGCAGATGTCAGCACCCTTTCCGGCAAAGATGATGAAAGCACCGGTAAAACAAAGAAGGAAAAAGCCCCGGAGAAAGGCCAGGAAAAATCGGACAGTGCGGATAAAACCAACGGGAGTGCAAAGCCTGATTCGGAGATAAAAGTGCAGAACAAGGTAGAAAAGGGAGTGGAAAAGGCAGAATCCAAGGCTGAAAAAGCAGAAGCAAAAGAACAGTCAATGAATGAAAAAGAGAAGGAAAATGCCATAACAGAAACTCCGAGAAGTACCGAAAGTTCTGGGAAAGAGAGTAATGATAAAACTGGAAATAATAAAAATAATTCCGGCGCGGGAAAAGAAAAGCAGGAGTCATCCGTTAAAAAATCAAATTCGGGTAATTCAAAAAAAGATTCTTAAAAAAAGAATTTGAAATAAAAAATAATATATGCAAAGTAAGGATCCGGTAGACATAAATCTGCCGGATCCTTTTTTGCTTCCAATAAAATATTTGCTTATATCAGAGCGTAAAGTGCAAATTTTGGAACTCAAAGTGTATAATTTTGGCACTTGGGTTGAAATTTGTCAAATTTGAGTATATGCTGGAAGCGTTAGTAATAAAAAGGAATATTTTGCAGAAATTGCAGTAAAAGCTGTGATGCATGCAGAGAAAAGTACTTCTAATCCAATAGGAAAGTACGTTGAAAAATGAAATGAAATATCTTTAGCGATTGCATGATAGTGGGGGGAAGGCCATGTTAGAAATTGGAATTTGTGACGATGACCGTCTGCTGCTGTGGGAACTGGAAAAGCGTCTGTATGAATTGGGTTATGAAAATGGAGTAAACCTGGAGATTGATGTTTATACAGACGGGGAAGAGATCGTTAAGGCAGTGTATGAGGGAAAGCGTTTTGATATCATTTATATGGATATTGAGATGAACCATTTAAACGGTTTGACGGCAGCAGGAATGATTCGTGAAGCGGACCGGACCGTACAGATGGTTTTTGTGACGTCCTATGACAGTTATATGAAGGAGGCATTTAAAGCTGCTCCGATTGGTTTTATTGTTAAGCCCATAGAGAATAAAGAGTTTACTTCGACATTTAACCACATCTTAAAGCTGATCGGAAAGGAAGATCAATACTACCGTTTCCGTTATGACCGGTCGGATTATAAGGTATTGTTAAAAGATGTGATGTATTTTGAAAGCAAGCGCCGGATGACGGAGATCGCGTGGGAAGGCGGGCGCTATAAGCTGTATAAGAATCTGGAAACCGTAGAGGAAGAATTAAAAGTCCATAAAACGCGTTTTTTAAGAATCCATAAATCATACCTGGTCAATTACTGGTACATTGCCAGATTTTCGGCCGACATTGTGGAACTGATGAATGGGACCCGCCTTCCGGTCAGCCGGAGCCGGCGGAAAGAAGTGGAAGAGAATCTGTATGAGACAATGGAATGGTGTCATATATGAGATATGAGGTCAGGATCATAGTAAGTGCATGCACAACCCTGTACAGCATGGCACTTTTGAAATTATATCTGGAGCTGTTTTTAACAGAAATAAAAGGGAAGAGAAAGGCAGCAGGATGGCTGCTTTTCTTTTTCGGGCAGATGTACATGAACATGAACGCAGCCGGGCATATGTGGATAAGGAATCTGTTGATGACTCTGGTCGCGGCAGAGCTTGCGGGACTTTTGGGATATACAGCTCCTTTGTGGAAACGCTGTACTTTTTCCATGCTGTTTGCTGCCTTGTGGGGACTGGCGGAGCTGCTCGCTCTGCTGGGATTTGAAATATACACGGGTAAAGACGGTGCCGGCACAATAGCCCCATTGCTGCTGTCAAAAGCGGCAATGCTGCCGCTGGTTATGGGGATCCGGGCTTTTATGAAGAAGAAAGGGCTGGAAAAGGAGATTTGCGGGGAAGGTATCTCCATGATTTTACCCCTGATGGCTGCAATGACGGTATATTACTCTTTTTACATGACAGTGGAGCAGGCAGGGAGCCGGAGGGGGGAATTATCCTGGTGGCTGTTCTTAGGGACTGCAGCGATGATGATACTTCATTTAAGCGTTTATCCGTTTTATGTTCACAGGGCAGAAGATGCCCGGATAAAGAACAATGAACGTATATACATAAAACAGATGGAATTATACCGGAAACAGAGACAATTGGAAGAAGAGGAAGCGGTCGAGCTTCATACGAAGCGCCATGACTTAAAGCAGAAACTGATTTATATTCAGGAGCTTGCGAGGCATGAAGAGAAGGAAAAGCTGATGGAAATATTGGCTGAAATGATCGGAGAGACAGGAAAAAGGGAAAGGCTGGAGGGAAGAACCGGAAATCTGGTGGTAGATGCCCTTGTGAACAATTTAAGTACGGAAGCCCGGTTAAAGGGGATTCGCATGAACACAAGGATAAAGCTGCCGAGAGAACTGAATATTGATGACAGTGATCTGTGTGTTCTGCAGGGAAATGCGTTTGATAATGCAGTGGAAGCACTGGAGGAGGTGGAAGAAGAAAATCGGGAAATGTGGCTTGAAATGAAATATGAAAGGGGAAGCCTTTTATTCAATATCAAAAACCGGTATACGGGTGAACTGGAGCAGGTGGAAGGCGGAGGGTTCAAAAGCAGAAAAAAGGATGGCATACATGGTTTTGGATTACGCTCTATGAAAAAGGTGGCAGAAAAATACCATGGAATCCTGGCCGCAGAGGGGAAAAACGGGATTTTCACATTGAAGGTTATTTTGTATGAACGCTTTTAAAGTTAACTGTTAAATAGGATAAAACGTAGATCCCATGGCTAAACCGGCAATCTGGTTTTATGTTATAGCATAAAAAAAGATAAAAATGCAGAAATATTACCAAAAGTTACATATAAACCGTTATTTTTTACATGTTAAATTTTTCCGTCGAATTTTGGTGTATATTGTAATTAATAAAAGACAGAAACAAAGGTGTGTAAAAATCTATGAGAAGATTAAAAGCAGTTGTATTTGTACTATTTTGTTTTGTTTTTATTTCAAACTCCTTTGGAGTATCGGCGGAGGAAATTGCCAGTGAGAAGAATGGGCTGGATGTTACTTTTGTTATGGATTACAGCGGCTCTATGGCAGCCAACGATCCGGACCACACTGCAATTGGAATGGTAAAGGCATTTGTAGATACGGTTCATAGTGCTGATATCCGGATCGGTTTTGTGGCATATAATGACCACATCATGTCATCTGCGGCCCCTGTTTCTGTAAGAACCCAGGAAGAGCGGGACTCGTTAAAGGCACTGATGGATTCAACCGGTTATTCCGGTAATACAGATATTGGCTTGGGCTTAAGCTACGCATACGGATTGACAGGGCAGGAAAGCGGACGGAAACGTATGATTGTTTTAATTTCTGATGGAGAGTCGGATTTGAACGGATCTTCAACGGGAAGAACATTAGAAAGCTCCAACCTGGATTTAAAGAATACTGTAGAAGCCTGCCAGTCCCAGGGAATACCGGTTTATACCGTTGCATTCGGCAAATACGATGGAAACAAGGATGTTCTGAAGGAGATTTCCGGACAGACAAATGCCCGGAATTATACGGTTGAAAAGCCGGAAACATTAATTGAAGTTTTGTACGGGATATTTAATTCGAATATGGCCTACCGCATTCAGGAGATCACGAACAGTATTTATGCAGAAGGCAGCCAGAGTATCCGCATTAAATTAGATGATTCCTATCTGGATGAAATGGATGTATTGATGATTTCGGCGCAGCAGATCGGAGACACCACAGTATTCTACGGAGACCAGCAGATAAAGCCGGTCAATCTGGTCCATTATTCCGTGGCTAAGATATCAGAAGTAAAAAATGATATCAAGGAATTGACGATACAAACAAATACGCTGAAAAACCAGGAGCTAAAGATTTATCTGATCAGCTACAGAGGCTTAATTCCTGTTATGGAAATAGAAACGGCGGCGGGAAGAAACCAGCCATTGCCTTATCGGATTTATTTCAAAGATAAGAACGGAACTGTGATAACGGACGAAACGTTTTATAAAAATTTCACTCCCAAAATGGAAATTTATGCGGACGGGCAAGCGGAAAACGGCAGGAAAAGTCTGGAAACTGCCATAGAAGGCGGTGTAATTGCAGGACAGGTGGTTTTGCCCCAGTCAGGAACTTATTACATAGACTCCCGTTTGGATGACGTGATGGAATCCTGCGTTTTCGAAACGGCAAGAATTCAGGTTATTAATACTCCGCCGGCAGGAGAGCTTCCTGACCAGGTACGCTATAACCCTTTCAGCAAGGAAAAACAGTTTGTACTTGATGATTATTTTACCGATTTTGACGGAGATCCGCTTCTTTATACGTTGGACCAGGATGCGGGAGACTTAGCAGAAATCGGCTTGGAAGGCGGAGTCCTTACCATAAAACCATTGAAATCCGGTAACGGGAATATTCTGTTAAAAATCTCCGACGGAGAGGCAGCAATCTCTTATACCTACAGCATTACGGTAATGCCCTTATGGAAAGCATACTGGTGGGTCATTGTCCTGGTTCTTGCAGCGTTGGGTGCAGCTCTTTGGAGGATTTTCCATAAACCGAAACCCGAGCTGGAAGTAATAACCGAAAAGAAAGCCAGTAACCGTTTCCAGGGGAAAATGGATGCTTATTTTATTTCACAGCCGGAGGGAGAAGATGAGATCCCGCCGCTTACGTTTCCGATGTATAAAATCAAGGATAACCGGGTAAGCCTCGGCGATCTGATGAAAGAATATCCCAATGCGTCAGCCGCTTTAGGGCTGGATGGCATTTTCCTGATAGCCGATGAAGACAGGCGGATGATTTTGTATCATTCTTCGGACTCTTCGATCATGATCGGAAGTTCTATCGTATGCAGGAAGATCCAGTACAGCGTAAGCTTTGGTGACATCATTTCCATTACGTCACCGGATGGAGCTTATGACCTGGAGGTTCACTATATTTCAATGCTTCAGTAAAAGCGGGCATGACTGCCTGCGGCAATGATAACGTTGTTCACGTTTCTGATCCTTTTTACAGGGGAAGAACGAATGAATAAAAGTAAGAAAGAGGGAGTGGTGCCTATGGAAACTATCACACAAACGAACCGGACAATTCTATTTTCTGAAATTAATCCTGAAAAGCTGAACCTTCTGACCCTGATCGGGGATGTGAGAGGAAAGACCAGCTTGGATGATGACAAAATCAAGGAAATTAACGAAGTGCTTCTGGTAGAAAGTTTTGAAGAATTTTTAGAAAAATTCTCGCCGGTTGTTTACTCCTGGTGTGATGCTAAAACTGGAAGCATCCAGTACAGCCTGATCAAACCAGAGAATATACCGGATAACTGTATTACGGAAATACCGCTCAATGAAATGAATGACCTGCTGAATATGCTGATCACCTTACAGGATGCAAAAGGCGCCCTGGGAGTGGCAAATGTGGACTTTAAGTTCAGCAATGTCCTGGATATGATATCTCCGAAAAAGATTATGGAAGATATCCGCCAGGTGCGCAGAGAGATCCAGTATACTTATGGGAAATACATGGAGTTAGAGGAGGAAGATCCCAAGCGTCTTGACATGGGAGATAAGCTGAATTACCAGTTTGAACAGGCGAGCCATAATTATAATAATGTATTGGCCATGCTTCCGCTTGCAATCGAAGACATCAAGACCCGACTGCTATTAGGAAACGGTGAAACGGCTCAAAGCGGCCAGGAATTTAAGGCGGGGCTTTTAAGCATGGGGGATGACGGAGAACTGAAAATCCTGGAAATGAAACAGGAAGAAGGAACCCAGCTTGCCGTGGTGGACGATCACATTAATACAAGCCTGATCCAGACATTCCGGGATGACTACGATGCTCTGAATGAGAACCCGTCTGATTATGTCAGAGAACTGGTGGTCAGGACCTTCTGCCCGCTTACTTCCACAGTGGAAAGTACGGTGGACCGGGAGGTAGAAGTACATAATTACAATACCTATCTTGAATTTTATAAAAAAAGTAAAGATGATTTCGTAAAAGCGGTAAAGCCTCTGATTGAAAAGATTCTGGGGGTAAAGGCTTTCTTTGACCAGTATCAGGTAAAAGAAAAAGGGATGCAGCCAAAGCTTCTTATTACAAACACGCCTTTGGAAATGATGGTGAAATCAAGCAATCTGCCAAGACTTCTGACTTATTTAAATACGACAAATGATAAAAATGAGTTTGAAAATACTCTTTGGTTTGGAATCGTTCCGGATGTGGAACTGAACCAGTCCGGAGGCGGAAAACTTCAGAGAATGCGGTTTGCAGGCAATCAGAAGGAGAGGAAGCCGGGGACCAATTCCATGGAGAGCCTTGCTACGCTGATGAATGCGGTCAATCCGTATAAGATCACAACCTTTTTCAGCTTTTCCACCGGAGAGGAAAGCACATTCAGTTATGTGGCTACGGAAGGAATCGGTATTTTCAAAGACAAATGTACTCCGTTAATGAAGAAGGATTACAGTGAGTTTGTAGTCCCCTGCATTCCCAATGTTACCATTATACCAAAAGATAAATCCGGATTGATTCTGGATAAGCGTATGGTCATTGACAACGACGGAAATGTAGCTCTTTCGGAAGAAAAAGAAGACATTATGAAGATGTGGATTGAGGGAGTCTATGTGGGGGCTGCCTATGGTGCCGCAGGAATCGCTGCCGCATGGCAGTGTCCGGAATATTTAAAGCAGAGGTTCCCCAACACCACCAAGGAGTATCCGGGTGTGCGTTATGACATAGAGGCGGGCGACAACGCTCTTCTGGTCACCACCAGTATGACGAAGGAAATCTCCGGATTTACCAACGCCATTAAAAATTCCATTAACCACACAGGCTTCGGATTTGTTTTTACATCAGACAATGCCCAGCATAAGGGCCGCGATATTAAAAACATCATGGTTTATAAAGCGAGGAATCTATTAAGCAATGGCTCAGAATATGAACCTATTTATAAAACGCTTGTAGTTACTTACATCGAGCGGATGCTGCGGTTCTACAGCGGAGATTTCAAGCAGGATAAGATTTTGAAATTTTTCAGTAATAATCCGAACAGCCAGAAGAGCAAATGGGATGCAAA
Organism: Clostridium sp. Marseille-P2415; assembly: GCF_900155545.1. Taxonomy (GTDB): domain Bacteria; phylum Bacillota; class Clostridia; order Lachnospirales; family Lachnospiraceae; genus Lacrimispora. The sequence continues at coordinate 2,197,452 of NZ_LT732526.1, read as the reverse complement.
CCGCCAGTATGTTAATTCCCTGCTTCAGGACGGAGATGAGCTGGATTTCGATATTGATGAGAAGAACGGTATCTGCAATGTACAGCTGACATTCAGCAATACCACCAGAAATCTTAAGGTGGAACTGACCAGAAAAGGGCAGACCGCATAGGTTATACCGGGTAGATTTTAAAAATCAGGTAACTGAAAGCCGGTAACAAACGGCTTATGGATTACAAAATTATTTATTAAGAATGGAGGATGAAATATGGGACTTAGAATGAAAATCACAGGTAGTGAATCGGTAGAACTGCGCGAAACAAGTATCACGAAAGTGGTATTTGGAGCAGATATTCCCCATGATTCCAATGCCAGATCAACAGATCTTGGTTCAACGGTCCTGGTAGAAGGAAAGATACTGGCTGCAGTCGGCGGGGAAACCGCAGATGACACCAGCAAGCTGGCCAGATGGGCTTTGGTCCCGGCAGAAAATTCGGACTGCTACCGGAATGTTCAGATCGATGTTGTAAGTGCATCTCAGGTGGTCAGACAGATCACTGTTCCCAATGCATTCGTAGTGGATTACACAGAGGATTTTACGGATGAAACCGGAGCCGGTGTATTTAAGCTTCTCCTGAAACAGAAGAAGGACAAGATGACTTCCCTGAAGTTTGAAGGCGGATTCAGCGGAGAATAATCAAAAACAATAAAAGAAAGGAAGGAACAGATTATGGGATTTACATTAAAAGTAGAAGGGCCGTCTACCATCGACCTGGGAACCATCAGCATTACAGGAGTAAAATTCAGGACAGATATTCCTCTTGATTCCAACGCGCGTTCCACCGATCTGGGAAGTACTGTTGAAATCTCAGGAAAGATTTTAACAGCAGTGGATGGAGATCCTTTTGATTCTACAAGGCAGTTGGGACTCTGGTCTCTGGTTCCTGCAGAAAAGTCAGACTGCTACCGGAAAGTAACCATTGAAGTGATCGCAGCCTCCCAGGTAGTACGTAAATATACATATCCCAATGCATTTATAGTGGACTATAAGGAAAACTATGGGGATACGGAAGGTGTCGGAACGTTCCGGCTGATCATCAAACAGAAAAAAGATAAAATGGCGCAGATCGCTGTGGAAGGCGGATACAGCGTATAAACATGCAGGGGCTGCCTAACTGGCAGCCCTTTTCTATAAGGGAAGAAAAAGATGCTCGATTACTACAGAATCCTCGGGGTAACTCCTCAGGCAACAGAAAAGGATATTAAGTCTGCCTATCGGAAGCTGGCAAAGAAATATCATCCGGATGTGGTCAAAGATGATCCGGACGGAAATAAAAAAATGTATGAAATCCAGGAAGCTTATGGGGTTCTGGGTGATGAAGAAAAAAGAAAGCAGTACGACTCCATCCTGGAGGCGGGACGGGAAAGAAGCAGGACCGGAAGCGGAACAGGGGATCCAGCCCCGGATATGAGCCGGTTTGAACGTTTTTTTGGATTTCAGCCGGGAAAAGGTATGGAGACGTACCGTGGAACCGGGGCCGGTTCCGGGAAAAGCACAGGGCCGGTAGATCCGGATGATTTGTTTGCTTCTTTCTTTGGTGTGAAAAAACGATAAAGGGGCAGATGAAACATGGAACGCAATAAAAAAATGAAAATAGGATTTGATATCGCGATTCTTATATGTGCGGCATTTTTAAGCCTGGGCTTCCTTTCCCTGAAAAACGGCCGGATGTGGATTTATGCCCTGGTTGCAGCAGCAGGGCTGGCGGCAGTGATTGATTTGATTTTGCAGCTGACTGCAAAAAATGCCGCGGCCAAAAAGAGTCCGGCAGTATTCCTGGAAGCAGCAAAAGTCCGGGAGCTCATGCTTTTAGACGAGCATGATAAACCATTAAAATCCTGGGATTTAGCGGGAAAAACAGCCCTTATTATAGGAAAGAAAAATGAAGATGAGGATGTAGATGTGGATCTTGAAGACTGCGAATACAGCACATTCATCGACGGTCAGCATGCTGTTTTAAATTATTGCCTGGATTCCTGGTATCTGGAGGATCTGGGGTCAAAAAACGGCGTAAAGATCAGAAAAGTGGAGGATGGCGGCTGCTATCAGGTGACCAACCGGCCATGCAGGCTTTCGGCGGGAGATGTAATTTACATTGCCAATACCCGCCTCTTATTGACATAAGAACAAAGATGGGAGATTGAGACATGAGTTTAGTGAGATGCCCCAATGGACATGTTTTTAACGCAAGGCGTTATGGGAATACCTGCCCCTACTGCCAGATGAAGCTAAAAGAGGAAACAGAGGATAAAAAACCTCTGGGATTCGAACCAACCGTAGAACTTTTGCAGGAAGAGATCAGGCCGGTCTGCGGCTGGCTCGTGTGTATATCCGGTGCAAGAGTCGGTATGGATTACAAGATCCACAGCGGTAAAAACTTTGTCGGACGCGGGGATGACATGGACATACAGATTTTAGGAGACAATGAAATTAACCGGAAGAATCATACCATCATTGTCTATGACCAGAAAAAAAGAAATACGGTCATACTGCCGGGAGATGCGGCAGGATTGGCATATTTAAATGAAGAGGCGGTCTATGTACCCACAGAATTAAAGCCTTATGATGTGATCGAACTGGGAAAAAGCCGGTTTCTGTTTGTACCTCTGTGCGGAGAAAATTTTGAATGGAATGATCAGAAATGACAATGACAATAATGGGTGGTCTGGGAATTCTTTTGTTTGCTTCTGTTGCAGGGAGAGTGGCTCTGCTTGCCGCAGACAAAAAAACGGAAGAAAAAAATGAGAGAGAAACAAAGGGCGGAGAGGCTGTCAGTCAGACTACGGGGAATCAGGAGATACAGGCGGATGTAGCCGGAATCCAGACAAGCAGTGCGGGAACTTTGGCTGTGCTGTCTGATGGAATCGGGAGAGCAAATACCGGAAGGGTATGCGCCGGGATTGCGGCAGACACTCTGCTTGATGCTTATCAGCCGTACCGGGTTTTGCATAATCCCGAATATTTTTTTAAAACTTCCTTTTATGAGGCGAACCGAAGGATTCAGAAAACCATAGGAGAACGGCGGGGAGGAGCCTGTCTGGCGGCTGTCTTTGTAAATGGAAGGACATTGCATTATGGCCTGGCCGGTGATATCCGTATCGCTTTACTGAGAAATCAGGAATTGATCCCCTTAAGCAAAGGGCAGACATTGGATGTTCTGGCTTTGAATGCTTATGAAGAGGGAATCCTGTCCAAAGCGGAAACAGTCTGGACCATGGAGGAAAAGCGGGTCTGGAATTACCTGGGGTTAGACGGATTCCATGAAATTGAAATCAGTGAAAAACCGATCCGCTTAAAACCCGGGGATGTGATCCTGCTTATGACGAAAGGAATTTTTGAAGTGCTGTCCTGGGCGGAAATAGAAGATATCCTGCTAAAGGATTTTACTTTAAAGGAAAAAGCAGACAGTATGGTCATGGAAGCGGAAAAGAAAACGGGTTTGGAGAAAGAAAATGGAAGCGTTCTGCTTCTGAGGGCGGAGGTGCTTTATGAGAAGAATGAATTCTGAATTCCGAACGCAATATATTTCAGAGGAAGGGCAGAAGCTTAAGAATCGGGATTATTTCGGCTTTGTAGAGATGGATGACTATGCCTGCTACGTACTTGCTGACAGTCTGGATGGAGAACTGGAGACAAACAGTGCAAGATTTGTGGTGGAAAGTCTGATCCGAAGCTTTGTAGAAGGCCCTTCCATGAGAGCAGGTAAGCTGAAACGCGACATGAACCGGGCTCACAGGGAGCTGTTAAAGCAGCGGGGCGGGATGCACTTAAAGGCTTCTGTCATCATGGTAGTTACGGATTATAAAAAGCTTCGGTACTGCTATGTGGGAAACAGCCGATTTTATCTGCTTCGTAACGCAAGGATCCTGATTAAGACAAGGGACCAGTCCCTGACCCAGAATTTGCTGGAGGAGGAGAAGGTCACGCTTGACCAGGCGGCCGCCCATGAGGAACGGAATAACCTCTATTCTTTTCTGGGGGAACGGGGGCAGCCGGAAATTCTTACGTCAAAAAGGCTGAAACTGGAAAACGGGGACAGCTTTGCCCTGTTGACCAGGGGAGCCTGGGAGAACTTAAACGAGGATGAATTCCTGGAAATTTCCGGGGAGGCCAAGGAACCGGGGGAGATTCTGGAAAAGGCGGAAGATATCATTTTAGGGAAACAGGAGACGGACGAGGTTGATAATTACAGCCTTGCAGTGACCTTTGTTGACAAGGTTTACCAGTCTCCCAAAAAGAAACTGTCCATAAAAACGATCCTTCTTATTGCGCTTCCCGTCGTTTTGGCAGTTGGGGGGATCAGTCTTGGCTTTTATCTGCGCCACAGGAGCATAAAAAACAAAGAAGAGAGTCTGGAAAAATACTTAAACAGCGGACAGGAATACCTAAAATATGATAATTATCAGAAAGCTTCCGAGGATTACGGAGAAGCAAAAAAACTGGCGGATAATCTAAAGAAAAAAGACGAGTCAAAAGAGGCGGACCAGTATAAAAAACTGGCGGAGCAGATTCTCTTAGCGGATGAGGCCATGACGGGAGGAGAGTACCAGAAGGCCCAGAGCCTTTATTTAAAGGCCAGGGAATTGTCCATGGATGCGGGGAACGTGGGAAAGCAGTATATAGACGCCCAGTTAAAGCAGACCAGGGATTACATCGATGTATTTGATTTGATCGAAATGGGTCAGCAGAAAGAGAATTACGGCGACATGGAAGGAGCCGTGGAATCCTACCGGCAGGCAAGGGACAAAGCGGCAGCCCTTTATTTCTCAGCGGGAAAGGACGAAGCCCTGGCAAAGCAGGCGGCAGCTGAGGAGAAGATGGAAAAGGACAGCCAGAAATCAGCGGAAGCGGCGGCAGCGGTCAACGAAGAATCTCAGGCGGCGAAGCAGGCGGAGGAGGAATCCAGGCAGGCCGATGAAGAGAAAACCAAAAAAGAGGAAGAAGAAAAACGGGAGCTGGAAAACCAGCAGAAGTTAAATGACCAGAAAAATGCCATTGATTTGGAGAATAAAGGAAATGAACTCCTGGCGGAGGGGAAATATGAGAGCGCCATTACCTATTACCAGACAGCTCAGGCGATTTATGTCCGCCTGGAAATGACCGAGCTGGCGGATGGGATCAACAGTAAGATTGCGGCAGCAAAGGCCGGGATTAAGGCAAAGAGTAAAGAGACGTCCGGGACAGACAGCGGGACGGAAACCGGAAATGGAAACACCGGGGAATTCGGCCCGGGAGTGAACCGTTAAGAGACCGGACAGTCATTTGTGGGAAATAAATAGCAAAGTGAGGAATGTACATGAGCCGATATACCTATACCTTACACCCGGGAAGGAAAGAACCGGAAAAGAATACCTATAAAAGAAGCAAACTTGAGAAAATGACAACATTCCAGCTGAAGGAGGTCTGCCGGAAGGAGAAGCTAGTCCTGCCTTCCGGAAATTCCATGGACCGGGAAGGACTTCTCCGGCTGATCATGCGATTCCGGGGACAGAAGGATTATCGGCATATCGATACAGAGTATGAAGGCGGGCTGGAGCGCCTTCAGGAGTTTTTTGACCGGAATCTGATAGACATCAGCTCCAGCCAGAATGTAAGGATTCCGGGAACGATCGTAATTTACCAGGGTACCGGTCTGAGTGAATTGGATCATTATAAGGTGGAATCGGATGTCCCGTTATACGAAGGGAATTTATTGCTTATAGACGAAAACTTTCAGGTTTATACCTGTTTTTACATAAAAGAAATAGATGATAAATGCTTTCTGTTTCAGGGAAAAGATATGCCCATCCTGCCGCTCGGAAAGCACCAGTATTTTATTCTGTATTTCCCGAATGAACGGGATTCAGAATTCCTTTATGACTGCTACCAGGGGACTTATTCCGCCATTCCGGGGCATATGGATGGAATCCGGATTCCGCTTCTCGATATAGAGGTCCGGGAAGTGACGGACACAGACCTTCCTCTGGTCATTGACTTCGGAAGCTCCAACACGACCATGGGCATATGTTTGCCTGACGGCACTACAAGAATTGCCAGGGCCGGGAATGGCCATATCATTCCCAGTGTGATTGGAGTGGAGGAAAGCAGGGAAGGCAGGCATGGATTTGTATTCGGGTATGAGGCGCTTACAATGGGCGGCCAGAATTATCAGGATGAGGATGTCCCTGTATTCTTCGACATCAAGCGGTGGATCAGCGATGCAGGGCGGCAGGAAGGCGTTATCTTAAAAAGCGGTTTTAAGTACCAGATTTCCCGCAGGGATATGTTGAAAGCCTTTTTGGAGTATTTGATCGATCTGGCAAAGCAGCAGTTTAAATGCCGGTTTAAAAATATCCAGTTCCTGGCGCCTATCCGGCAGAAGGAAAAGTTTCAGGAGCTGTTTAAAGAACTGCTTCCGGAATATAATGTCAGCTGCGAACTGGATGAAGGGATGGCTGTGCTTTTTAACAGCATTTACGGAATGATCAGCCAGAACCGGTATGAGAGGGAACGCTGGTACCATGCGCTGATCATTGACTGCGGAGGCGGAACCACGGATTTGACCTCCGGCAGGTTCTGCATTGACAACAGCCGGGTGTCCTATACCATTGATTTAGAGACAAGATATGAAAACGGAGATACGAATTTCGGAGGCAATAACCTGACTTTCCGTATTCTGCAGATGTTAAAAATCAAGATTGCAGCGGCATTGGGATATCTGGAAGAGGAGAATCTTGACATTCCATCAGAGGGAAACTACTGCCAGAGGCTAAACCAGGGATACGGAAAGGCGGAGGATTTTCTTCCGACCCGTTTTAAGGATTATGAGGAACGGAGCCGGGAGCAGTATTTTAATGTAAAGAACAACTATTATTATCTGTTCCAGCTGGCGGAAGAGGTGAAGAAGTCATTTTTCCAGACCAGGTTCCAGTATGAGCTTTGGATCGGTACCAGCAAGGAAACAGAAAGGAAGGGGATGTTTTTGGACAAATGGAAATTGTCGGTTCTTCAGGAAGGACATTTTACCCATATCGGCCAGGAGATCTGCTTTCCATTGTATTTAAATGAAATTGAGATGGTTTTAAGGCCGGATATTTACAACCTGATGGAGCGTTTTCTGGATCAGAAATTTGAACAGGGGGAGCTTCAGGAATATGAAATGATCAAGCTGACCGGGCAATCCTGTAAATCCAGTTTGTTTACCGAGGCTTTGAAACAATATGTCCCCGGAAAGCTGATCCAGAGCGCGAAGAGAGAAGCGGATGAGTCGGAGCTTAAAATGTGCTGCCTGGAAGGAGCGCTCGCTTATTTTATGAACTGTAAGCGCGGCTATATGAAGGTGAACCAGGATTATCAGGTGCGGACGCTTCCCTATGAGATCATGGCGTACACCCACGAAAACCAGGAAAAGATCCTGATCCGCAGCCTGGACCGGGAAGAGCATATCGGCTGTATTTCCCGTTTCATGGTCGGGAAGCAGCTGGATCTTTATTTAAATGATGAGAAGGGAAAACGCTTAAAAACCTATTATTTTGAATACGATACCGCAAAGTTTGAGCGGACCACCCAGGAGGAGATCGACGAAGAATACGCGGGAAGCGTGATTCAGGAGGAAACGGATACCATACTGGAAGGGGAAATGAAGTTCTTTGTATGGGTATCCAGAAAGCGCTGGGGCTTCCTCGTGCTTCCGGTGCTGCGGGAGAATGAAGTGCTTTACAAAGGAAGGGAGACCTTCTTTGATTTTGAGGATGATACGTGGGAAGAGAACTTTTTTGATGGAAGGAAGTAGGGATTCCATGGAAAGAATGGATATAGATTTATACTTGGCTGGTATTGAAAGGACAGAAGAAGCAAAGGATAGGGTTGAGGAAAGTACAGAGGATATTAAAAAAAATGCATTAAAGAAGCTGGAAAGAGTTCGAAAAGAAATCAATCAAGCTGTAAATTTGAATTTGGAGCGCAAAGATTTTTTTGATTTATTTTCAATGTGCCTTCCTTTAAATCTAATTCAAAATCAAATCAAAGAAGAAAACCTGATTATGTTTCGTTCTCAGTCAGAGCATCTGGCACTGGTGATTAAAGAGATTGATTATGATGAATCCATTGATCTGGAGTCCATTAAAAAATATTATCAGGAACAAATGCTGCGGTCGAAACAGCAAACACAATTTGACCAGTCTGGAAGCAGAAAAGTTAACGGGATCGAAGTTTTTTATTTTACGGCTGCTCATTCAATGCCAGAGCAAAAGCAGATTGATTATATTATTTTATTTACCATGTGCAGCAGGACAATCATCCTTGATTTTAATATGAGAGAAAGTAACTATTCATTTTGGAAAATTGTAATGAATGCAATGATCGGATCATTGCGGCAGGAGGGGAAACATGGAATGTGAAGGGATTATAAGCTGTGGCGAATTAAAGACAGAACCAGTTCATTTTATAGAAATAGATGAGATAGAAATCAACAGGAACATAAACGAACATATGCTTTTTGAAGTGGCGGGAAGGATCAATGAGGAGGAAAAAGGTCATTATACCAGAGAATTGAATTTTGGCACTGAAATGATAGTGAGATATAAAAACGGAAAAATTTTATTCAGAGGATTAATCACTGAAACAGAACTGAAGCACCAGGGAGAGTTTTACGTACTTCGGGTAAAGGGCTGTTCTCATACGGTTTTGCTGGACATGACCAAAAGGACCAGACCATTTCATAATACTGATGGTACATATACACAGATCTTTCAATCCATTGCTTCAGAATATACAGGAGCGAATGCTGTTATAAGTGATAATTATTTAACAAAGACAGACCAGTTTCTAATGCAGTATAGGGAAACGGACTGGGAATTTATGAAACGTCTGGCTTCCCATAAGCAGCAGGGGATCATTGCTGACTGTACAGTTGCCCATCCGGCATATTATGTTGGTACTCCGAAATTGTACACAGATGTGGAAAATTCAAAAGGCGGATATCAGATTAAAAAAGATTTAAAAGCGTATAAAAAAGCATTAGACGTTCCTGAATATAGAGCGGTTGATGCTGAATATATTACATATACCGTTTGCATGGATGAATGGCTCAATTTAGGGGAAGAAGTAATTTATAAAGGATTGAAATTGTGCGTAAAATCAGCCCATAGTGTATTGGAACATGCGGTTCTGGTTCATCGTTATGAGTTATGCGTAAAAGAAGGACTGAACCAAAGGAAAACATACAATGAGATGTTAGCGGGAAAATCCGTTATGGGAAAGGTTGAAGCTGTGAACAGGGATATCGTGAAAGTCCGGGTACAGGAGGAACAAAGTGGGCAGAATACTGACTCAAATACAGGCGTTGGAGAATCATGCCGGTTCCCATATTCTACCGTATATGCCACCAGAGACGGAAGCGGCTGGTATTGCATGCCGGAAACAGGAGATAAGGTAAGGATCATATTTCCTGATTCGGATGAGAAGAATGCCTATGCTTCCAGTTCTGTAAGCGAATATCAGCCGGGGCCGCAGGAAAAAGACAGGATGGCAGACTACAGAAGACGGTATATCCGTAATCCGCAGGGGATGGAAGTGGCCTGGACTCCGGAACAAATCAACATATCGGCGAATGGGGCCTGTGTTGCAACATTTGATCAGAAAGGAGTCCTGACTCTTTCCGCTAATTCGAAAATCATCCTTCATTCAGCCGGAGATATTTTTATAGAGGCCGGTAATCAGATAAAGATGAATGCGTCAGATTGTATCAATATGGTATGCGGAGGAAAAGGAGAGATCAATATCAGTCAGGATGGTGTGATTGAGCTGAAAGGAAATGAAGTTTATACAAATTAATGAAATGAGGATTACATATGGAACGGGAGAAGTTATTAAAGCAATTTGATTTTGGCAGTGTTCTTATCCAGGGGACAGAGAAGATGATGGAACTGGACCGGTTTTGCCGTGAAAACATGGATCCGCTGAGTAAAGAATTAAGCCGGTCATTTGAACGTTTAATAGAACGGATTGAAGAAGAACAGAGGAAGTATCCGGAAAGAAACATTTTTTGTATCAGCATATGTGTTTTAAGGAGCAGATACGTAAAGAGGGATGGACGAGTAAAAATCTATGCATATGATGAGAAGTTTTACCTTGATTCCAATGCAATATGGACAGAATGGGATGCTGAAGTTTTATTTAAATACCTGTGGGAATTAGAAGATAATCTACATCAATGTTTAAGAGATTTTAAAGGAGAAGTTACCGGCGCTGACTTAAAAAACATTATGTTGACTGAGTATATTCCATATATTATCCGGTATATAACAGAGATAGCCAGATTTGCAATAAGAAAAAAATATATCCATAAGCTGTCGAAGCTGAAGGTGATGGATGATTTTTGTATTACAGCCGGTGAGTATAAAGGAAGCTTTGATGAGGTTTATATAACAGAGAGGTTAAGTGATAATAACCAGGAACTGCAGAAACTTCTGGAAAATTACAGAGAAAGTAACATTCAATTTTATAGTAAGATATATGAAAACATGAAATTAAGGAATTTTCAGTTAATTGGAATAAATTTTACGAAAAGCAATTTTTATCGCATGGATATGTCGGATTCGAACTTTGATGGGGGCTTTTTTTTAAAAGCATGCTTCCATCATTGCGATCTGAAGAATACATCCTGGAAGGAAGCTTTGTTATTTGACGCAGATTTTTCGGACAGTGATTTATCAGAAGGAGACTTTACAAATTCAATGGCTTCTATTACACCTCCCAATTTGTTCAATTGTAATATTTTTAGCCTCATAGGAGCGGATTTTACGAATACAAATCTGACAAATGCAGATTTTACGGGAGCGGATTTTCGAGGGGCGGATTTCAGGGAAGCAATATTGAAAAATACAGTATTTGCAGAAACCAGATTGTCTGGTGCAAAGTTTAAGAAGGAGGAACTGCATCATCTGGCGCTTACGGAAGAACAGTTAAGCGGCATCCGGATATACGATTAGGGGGTGAGGGATTGGAATACTTCGTATTGTCACAAGATGAAACCTTTAAGAATACGGTTACTATTGATGAAGACCGATTACCTGAGGAGTTTAAAACTATCCGGTCTCCGGGACGGAAAATTAATCTGGATTTGCAGAATGTACCTTTTAAAGAGAGAAGCTTTAATTTTATGGTGAAAGGTAATGTTGATAATTACTATCCGGATTTAATTGAAATACCTCTTTTGTTGATTTCAGATCAGTTAAAAATGATATTTTGCAGTTATGAGACCAGGCTGCAATGTAATTGCACCATTCTAAGCGACAGGGTCAATAAGATACAGAAGGTTTACTGGCTTTGTGTACTGGAAAAGGTAGATTGCCTTGGAGAAGATACAGAATTTTATCCGGATCATTCACTGAAAAAACTGGTGTTGGATGAGGAGAAAATAGGGAACAGAAAGATTTTTCAGGTATCTGGGATAAGAGAGCGTAAGATTATTGTCAACCTTGATGTAGTGGAGAGCATATTGCGAAGACCGTTTACAGGGATACATATGGAAAAGGCATGTCTGGACTACGCAATTTGTACTGATGATTAAAAAATAAATTATGGATTTCGGGGGAGGTATGAATAAAAGCTTAGTTAATAGAGCGGTGGAATTTATGGTAAAGATGATGATTGGCTTTGCTATAATATTTGGGGTAATTGTTTTTTACTTATAGTGTTTTTTATAAAAGAATTAAGAGATGAAGCTGAGTTAGACCATAAGAACACAGGAATACATATGACGTATCCTGATGTTGTAAAAAATTATCTGGAGAGAAAGTATGGAAAAAAATTTATTGTTGATCCCAAGGACTACAGTTATGGAGGCTCACCAATTCCGTTCTATCATGGTTGTTATACAGCGACATATTATGTATATGAAAATGACGATCCAGATTATACATTTATTGTAGAGGTTACTCCTGTATCTGTGTCTGATGCCAGCATAAAAGAGATAAGAGATAGTTATTGCTGGAAATTTTTGCGTGAAAAGTTAAGAAGAAAGATTGAAAAGAAAATTGATGAGACATTGACTGAGGAGTATAAGGTATTTGTTAGTATATATGGGGGTACAACATTTGAAAATTACGTTACTCCTGATTCGCAAATAGAAGATAAACTTCAGCCAAGAATTAGTATATGCGTATTTGCATCTGAAAATAAAAAAGTGCAGAACAAAAAGTAAAAAATGATATAACCCAGCTATTAAAAGAGTTAAAAGAAAATAATAATAACGTAAGTATAAATTTTATTTATTATGTAACAAAAATAAAGAAGAATTTGCGTATATTGATGTGGAAAATGAAGAAAGAAAAGATTTTATAGTATATGAAGATGATAATCCTAAAGTATACAAGAAATCAATTTGGTCTATAGATATGGATGAAAAATTTGAGATAAAGATTGATACTGATGATAAATAATGAGTATGCATTGTTAGTAAATGAGGAAGGTGAAGTAGTTTGAGGAAATAAAAGATAAAGATGCAGCTAAGCTTGTTAGCTTAATATATGGAACAACAGCATATAATGATTGGAAGCAAATTTAAAAAATAATAAGAATGTTACAGTAATAAGATAAGTGGTATGGTTTCTATTATGGAGAATGACGTATCAAAATTAAGACATCAACGGAGTAACGACCTTCTAGCATAATAAAGATTGTTTATGGAAGGATGATTATAGATATGAATAAAGATTCTATTAATAATGCAGTAGAAATTATGGTAAAAGTACTCGTGGTAGTTGGGGCAGTAATTGGAGTGATTATTTTTATAATACTTTTATTTACAATAAAATATTTAAAAAATAATTTAAGAAATAAACCTGATAACGTACAAATACACGAAGGTTACTCTGATAAAGCTAAAAGTCATCTGGAAGGAAAATATGGTAAAAAATTTATAATTAATCCAAAAGGAGCCAATGATGGAGTATTGAAAAAGAAACAGAACGGAAGATTTATTTGCTTCTTAATGAGTTTAGAGAAAAAGCTAATAATATGAGTATGAAGTTTTCATATTATCTAGTTGAAGATAGAGAAAAGTTTCAACTTATTGATGTAAATGAGCTTGAGAAAAGAAGTTTGATAATATATGGAAGCAATTATCCTGAATCGATTCATCAAATGAAAAAAGAAAAGAAATTTCAAACAGAAATTAATACAAATGATAAGTAGAGTAGAGATAAGAATTTAATTTTAGTAAAAATTATAAATAAGAATAGTTGGTGAAAAAAATGAAAATATAAACGATAAAGACGGAGCAAAACTTGTCAGTTTAATATATGATCGCACCATATATCAAGATTGGGAAAAGTTAGGGAAAATCGGAACTGTAAGCGATTTAGTTGAAATGGTGGATGAACATATATTTAATTCAAATGTAACTGATACATTTGGCGGCGAAATGGCCAAAGAAGAGTTCCTATAAGCCATCTTTAAGCTGAAACTGGACTTAATAAAATTAAACTGAATATATAGAACAAATATATTGATAATCAGTACTAATTTTAAGAGAAAAGGAAGGTAAAAAATGTAATATGAATAAAAATTCAATTAATAATATGGTGGTATTTATGGTCAAAGTTCTGGTAATGGCAGGAATAGTTGTTGGTATAATCATTTTCACTTTAGTTATCTTATTTGTAAAAGAGGTAAGAGATTACCATAAAAGGGGTAAAGAAAAAGTACAAGTTATAACAGATCAGTATCCGAATGCAATTAAGAAACATCTGGAAGAAAAGTATGGAAAGAAGTTTAACATAAATCCAAATTGGAAGAATACTGGCGGAGGATCACCCATCCCCTTTTCGGAAGATGGTTCTTCTATTTATTATGAAGTTTATGCAGAAGATGCCTCGGATTTCCCATTTCGTGTTTATGTATATCCGATATCTGAAAAAGACCGCAGCATAGAGGAAATACGCGACAGTTATTGTTGGAAATTTCTTCGAGAAGAATTAAGAAAAAGGTTCAAGGATAGGTTAGACGGAGTATTACCAGAGGGATACAAGTTATCAATTGAAACCGTTGGAAACATAACATTTGAAAATTATGTTACTCCGGCTTCATCAATAGAGGAATATTTTAAGAGTTATAGGTTTCAACCAACAATATATATATACATATATACACATAACAGTGAAAAAACAGTAGAACAAAAATCAGAAGAAAGTGCTTTTTTACTACTTAATGAATTTAAAGATAATATTGATAATATAAGTATGAAGTTTATCTACTATGTCATAGAAAACAAAGACGATTTTGATTCTATTGATGTGATAAGAGAAGAAAAAAAGAATTTGGCGGTATATTCGGATGATACCGAAACATCATACAAACGAATTCGATCAATGGAAAAGGAAGAAAAATTTAAAATAGAAATTAACAGTAATGATAAGGGAAATTAAGGATATATATTCTGTCAGGTGAAGCCTGAGATCAATAAATAATAATTTACTTATGAAAAAATTTGATTACAAAACAAAAGGAGAAAAAATTTGGCAGAAATAACAAATAAAGATGCAGCAAAACTTGTTAGTTTAATATATGGAACCACTATGAATGAAAATTATGAAGAACTAAAAAGTAATAAGTTGAGTGATTTAGTAGATTTAATGGAGAGTAATGTATCAAGCTTAGATGTAGAAGAAAAAATCGGCGGTGAAATGACCAAAGAAGAATTCCTGGATGTCATCGACCAAATCAAAGATTCCGATACATTAATGCGAATGGAAATCAAAGATTTTAGTAATAATGAAAAAACCGATTTCCGGGCCATGACGCTTGTAGATCCGGAAAATGAGGTAAATCCCACCATCGTATTCCGTGGTACTGCAGGTGACAGTCAATGGGATGACAATCTTGCAGCTATTTTTTCCTCCCAAACTCCATCACAAAAAGAAGCAGCAGCTTACGTGATAAAATCCGGGTTGGATCACATAACTTTAGCCGGTCATTCAAAAGGCGGAAATATGGCTGCTTCCTGTGCCTATCTGCTGCCGGAGGGTCTCATTGATAAGGTATATTCTTATGACGGACAGGGAGAATCACAAACTTTCCTGAGTGAAATATCAGCCGGAAAACAAAAATATGCCAAGAGTATCATTTACAACATTAATGAATACAGAGATCCTGTAAGCCAGCTCTTGGCTAAAACAGGACTTGATAAAAATTCAATTTATTTTGACTCCGGTGTAGATTATATAAATGCGGATCTGCAAGATAAAAATTTTAATTTCAAAATGTATTTTTTTCATGTCCATAAGCCCAACTACTATTTAAAATCTGAAGTTAAAGTAGTAAACCGTACCTTTGTTCCATCCAGGATAGCAAATAAGATTTCAATGATGAATGAGATTGATGCGTTGCCGGAAGGAGTGAAAAGAACCATTGCCCAGAAAATATCTGGACTTTTGTATGCAAAAGACGGAAGTAATTCAACTAAGTGGAATGACCATTACTGGGATTGTGTTCTTGAGGCGGAGGAAGTCTACTCCAGAGTAAATAAGAGCAGAGAAGATGCCATATGCAGAAAACTTTCAGAAATGTACCATGTGGATTTTTCAAAATTTAAACTGGATCAGGAGGATACCAGTTTTGTGGTGGAGGGAGCCATCCTGATGTGTCCTTACTGCGGTGGTTTAGGAGATTTAAAAAACATAGAGAACCATGGAAACATGATCCAGCACAAAGCAGTCGCTTCCAAAAAAGACAACAAACCGGGGGAAAATATTGCTATGCAGGATTGTGAGTGTTCTGCCGATGCGCCTGGTTTGATCATGGATGACAGTGAATCAGGCGGAGTAGAACCATGTATGCCGGAAATCTATCATGAATGGGTAATTACTGAACCGGATAAGGTATTATACATTGATGGAGAAAAGGTAGAGGCAGTTTTAAAAAAATCGGTGTTAGGCTGTTGCCGGGGCGGAATCATCACTGTGGAAGATAACGGTCAGATGGATTTAAGTGCGGTTAAGAAGCTTTCACTTGCAGAGAGAGTAAAAAAGGCTGTAGAAAATAATAAAATCATTCAGTCTAAACCAGCAAAGTATTGGATCAATTCCCAAAAAGGACTGTTTGATAAGACCTTTATGGATAATAAGCTGAAAAAAATGGCAGATCAGATTAATCTGAATATAGATCTGGCTGAAACGGCTATTAACGGGGTAACGTATTCCTTAGGTAAAGCAAAAGAAAGTGCAGACAAATTTATTGATAAAACAATGGATAGTATAAAACAGGAAACTGATTCTATAATCAACCGGTTAGAAGATGAGAAAGATAAATGGATTGAGGATGTTATCAATTACCAATTGCAGTTTAAATGATAAACAGGTTCATTTTTAGGACCAGAGAGGAAGCCTATGGACTATACATACAAAGAGTTTACAATATCACTGGAAATGGAATTGACCAATATTTATGATTTAATAATCATGGAAGAAATCAATCAGCATGCACATCTGACGTTAAATGGGATTTGTCAGGAAGAACGTTTTAACCAACTGGTATCACAATTAGACGAAAAGAAAAAGGTAATAGTTAAGGATCAAAACCAACATTTGATTTTTTGCGGACTGATCACCGATTTGCATTTGGAAGAAAGAATGCAGGTTTGTTATTTTTATCTGGAAGCGCTTACGGTTACCTACCATATGGATATGATAAAACGCAAAAGAGTATTTCAAAACCTGGATATGACATATCAGGAGGTTATCGGCACAATTCTAAAAGAATATCCAAATTCCTCATTTATAGATAAAGTGACAGAAAATAAAAAAATCCCTCACCTCTTAATTCAGTATGATGAAACGGACTGGGAGTTTATAAAAAGGCTTGCTTCTCACTTTCACGATGGGATTAATCCTGATCCTGCTGGCGAGACAATTCAATTTTCATTTGGCAGACCCCTTCATGAGGAAATCCATGAGATAAACAAACAACCGGAAACAATAAAAATTAACCTTTTAAAGAAGCAGGAAACAGATTGGATCAGTTCTTATTTAAAATATAAAATCGGTGATACGGTAAAAAATCAAAGTAGAACATGTTTTGTTAAATCCGTCAGTCTGGTTACGAATCGAGAAGATATTCAGTACAATATGCAGCTGATCTACAGCAAGGAAGCAGAATTTTCATATTTACCAAATTACCATATAGCCCATGCAAGGGAGTGGGCATCGATTATTGATATTGAGCGTAACAAACTAAAGCTTCATTTTTTAATGGAAGACATCACTGGTCAAAATATGCCATATTTTCCATTTGAAGCAGGAGAAAATAATGAGATAGGTTATTATATGTCTGAGGTAGGGGCAAAAGTTGAAGTTCATTTTCCTGATGAAGAAGAAGGGAATGGATTTGCAGCCTCTGCCATGAGGGAAGGCACTGTCCCACAAACTGACGATCCACCAATCAGGATTCAGTCTATGAGGAATGAGAATGGCAATGAACTTTGCATGGATATGCAAAGCGTCAGATTTTCAACGGGGAAAGAAAATGCAGCAGTTAAAATGACATCAGATGGTATTTTACGTTTGGATTCTGCCGGAACCCTGAAATTATCAGCTTCAGGGAATATAATAGCGGGGGAGGGTCTTAAGCGCCTGCAGATAAAAGCTGGTAATGGAATTCAATTGAAAGCCGGAAAAACCGGAAATAATGCAATCGAATTTGACGAGTCCGGAAATATTGAGTGCAGATGTACGGGCAAAGTATTGTATAAAAAAACAGGAAAAGGAGGGAACGCCGGAGCGGATTCAACCATAGAAGGAGGCAGCGGCGGAGCATCCGAAGTGAGAGATGTAACACTGGCATTGGCTGGGGTTGAATTTATCTCACAGTCTATGACAGGGAAACAGGATTATAGTGCGGCAGAAAAAGTAATGAGCCAGTTTGTAAAACCAAATACAACACCAGCAGAAAAAAGTGAATATCAGGATAACCAGAATCCAATAAAAGCAGGACTGTTTCAGAATAGTGATGCATTGTTCCATTCATTCTCATATGGAGAAAACAGGAATGGAAATAAGAGGCAGGAGGCGAAGAAGTGATGGATCAGATCGAAGAAATGAAGGCAATGATCCGGGAGGAAATCCGGTCAATCAGCAATTTAGAGGAACGGATCGTATTTAAAAATTTAATGGAGGGCGTATTTCTGGAGCTATATGAAACCAACGTCCGGATGTACCGGATGCTGGAGGAACGGGTGATGAACGATCTGGTATACGATATCAACCGTTATCTGATCCGGACCGGACTGATGGAGCGGACGTTTCTGGATCAATCCCATCATCTGATGTCTCCCATGTGTGAAGAAGATTTGGAGAATCCCTCCTATGAGATTTCCGATGTGAGGAAGAAGCTGAAGGAAGAGGGGAAATTCCGTCTGGCTACCGTATTCCTTGAGTGTGATGCCCTAAAGGTGGCGGAGGTATTAAAAAACCAGGAAGACTATACCGGAATATTGAAAGCAGGCGAAGAATATCCGGTAAGTATCCGGCTGGAACCAAGCGGGCGTTATCGGAAAGAAATGGAACATCTTTATCACCTGTTTATGAAAAACGGCATCCCGTGGAAAACCATCAATGCTCCCTATCTTTTTAAAATGGCAGACATCTGTATTACCAGCCTTCCGGACGAGGCAAAGGACGGGGAAACTGTGACAAATTTCGGAGCCGATTTTGGGGAGTACAACCGGTTTATCCATTACGACATGGTACCCATATGGAACATACGGCATTTAAAGCTGGAAAGTGTGGGGTTTCCTGTGGCCTGCGGTGACTATGAAAATTTTGAACATGTCATATCCATCCGGGATTATGGAACGGAACATGCTTACCTGGTAGAAGAAAAGGCAGGGATCCGGAATGTCCGCCAGAGCGGAGACAAGCTTTTGGTTACCGGTCAGGTTGCAAATGCAAAGAAATGGGATGTGTACATGATCCGGAGCGGCGTGGACCATAAGATCGACCGTTATACATATCCGGTCATGGAGAATTTAAGAAAAGACGGATTTGCGGAGCGTTTTCAGAGAAAAACAGGGCAGATGGTTAAAACAAAAGGAGAACTGGAACGGTTTATCCGCGGATTTGGCCTGGAGGATTATATTGAATACCAGGATTGTGCCCTGACAGAAAAAGGTCAGGAATCATTGGAAACCTACCCCATGAATTTTTTTATGGAAGATGAGATCCGGGACAGGGAAGGAAAAAAGCAGCTTACCGTATATTTTAAGCCAAAAGGAAAGGAAACATGGCTTTTAAGGGATCTGGCAAGCTTTATTACCTCAGAAGTACAGGAACTGTATCCCGAGTATGAATGCGGAGGCAGGCTTGTATGAACTATTTATGGGAATTAATGCTGCAATTAAAAAAGCAGGAAGTGCCGGAAAAGAGCATCCGGTTTCAGATGCCCCATGAATTCAGCACTTATATGGAATTATCGAGTCCCTATCTGAATCAAAAAGAGGTGGAAGAGGGGGCGGCCGTTGAAATCAATCCATATTATCGGTTTTACAACATTTTTAAGGATTTCTTCCAGCCGGATTTAAAGGAGTTTCCAAAGCTCAGGGAAAATCTTTTTCATTTGATTTTTCACCAGCTGATGCAGAATGATGCACTTTCCGGCATGACCAGGGAGGAATATCATAAAAAACTTCTTTACCGTGATTTCACGGAACACGCGTTTGGCACGCTGGCGAGTGAAGCCATAACTCTCTTTAACCGGGATGAAAGGGAAACCGTTTTAAGCGGTTTGCTTAAGCAGTATGAAACGGGAAGCTCCCTGGATCTGTTTAAGGATATGATGGAGGCGCTGATTCCCAATAACATTGTATACCACAGCAATCAGAATTCCTTTGAGATTCTGGTCTATATCGGTGTTAAGAAGGATAAGGTCATTGTGGAGAAAATGGATTTTTTAATTAAAATGTTTGTGGAACTGCCTTATCATGTGGATATTTATTATGAATACCATTTTGGAATTATGGGAATGGAAGAAACCATGTTAATGGATGAGATTATTTTGTGCTGATGGGAGGCGATGGGATGTTTCAGTATGATTATCCCCAATTTGAAAAGAAACGGCTTCTAAGGGTTGAGATGCTGGACAAACTGAGGGATTACCCGAAAAACTTTATTGATTTGTCATTTCAGGGATTTGGCGATGGGGTAGTAAGCGGATGCCAAATTACCTGGGATGACGGAAGGCTGACGATCTCTCCGGGCATGATTTACCGGAAGGGAAGCCTTTATTTTATGGAGCAGCCTTATGTGTTGGAATGCAAAGCAGAGGACAGAGTACGTTATTTAAAGGTGCAATTTCTGGCTGAGGTCAGAGAGGCAGGAAAGATCGTGGGAAACACAAGAATCCTTTTGGAGGATAAGAAACCGGATCCGGCGTGTGAGATTGAACTTTGCAGGTTCCGGCTTCAGGAAGGTGCCAGGCTCCGGGACAGTCATGAGAATCTTGAGGACTATTCCACGGAATATGATACCATAAATCTGGTTCACCAGCCCTATGCTGCGGCTGGAGGAAGCACGTTAAATCCGCAGATCGTCAGACAGTTTTCAAAGGAAATGATGCGAAGCCGGCCATCAGATCCCTTAGACGCAAGCTTTTCCATGACCGCACTGTCGAGCCATGGCCTTGTAACGGCTGACTGCCTCCGGGAATATCTTTCCGCCCGGCAGGGAGAGGATTATGAAAACAAAGGAAATGCAGGGATATACAGAGGACTTTTGGAAACTTTGAAAAATCAGAGAAACGGAGAAACTAGACGAGGCTTAAGCAGCCAGGGAAAGAGAAGCGTTATGCTGCTGTAGACAGGAGGGGAAAAGATGAATCTGGATGAAAAGATTGCACTTTTGGAACGTGCAAGGAGGCAAAAAGAAAAGGAAGAAAGGGAGCAGTCGGAGAGGGAAAAAGAAAAGGCACCGGAAAAGAAACTGACCTTAGAAGAAGCTCTCGATGGTATCATGGCGGGGAAAATGCGGCTTGAAAACGGAGAACTGTTTGAATTTGAGACGCGGGAATACTCGGGCGGTCATATTCCTCTTGTAGTTTTTAAAAGTTTTTACCAGGCATCTAAGGAGGATCAGGAAGGGATTATTTATGTCAATCATACCCATGAAGTAAGCCAGATCATATCCTGGCCCAGGGAACGCATAAAGCCCATGTCTTTAAACCAATGGGCCAACATGCTCGTTAACGGTATGGCAGCCAACCGGATGCACGCCAGAATCGTAAAGAAAAAGCAGCTGGATCACGTGGAGTATATCTGTTTCGACGTACCGACAGGAAAAGGCTGGCTATATAATATCGTATTTCGAATGAGAGGAAAGGAAGAGCAGCTTACAGGAAATTACAATTGCATGAAGGAGGAACAGGATACTTATGGAATCTTCCTGGAAGCTATGGTGGTGGCGCTTAACAACTGTCTGACTGACAGAGAAGGGGGTGGCTTAAGTGGAGAGCATGGAAAAGAAGGACGATCCGAATGACAATGGGGCAGTTACCTACAAAGACCTCTTTCTGGGGGCCATGGGGATCGCTTATTTCCGAAGGATCAGGATCAATGAAAAACCGGGAGAACATGCATCTTTGTATGTGGAAGCTGTTTTAGACAGTGAGATGGATGAAAATGATTTTCATGAAATCAGGGATAACGTTTCCCTGGTATACCGGAAAGACGGGAAGGATCACGTACTGTTCTACGGTGTGCTGGACAGGATCGCAATGGATAAGGATGGCGATGAACATGTGGTCATAATGGAAGCCTGGGATGGAACCCGTCAGATGGATGTGGAACGGAGAAAACGCATCTTTCAAAACCCTCAGATGGGAGTCCGCCAGCTGATCGGCCAGGTAATGAGTACTTATGCAGGTTCTGACTACATGATCCATATACCGGATACACCAATCGGTCAGCTGGTTGTCCAGTATGAGGAAACGGACTGGGAGTTTTTAAAGCGTTTTTTATCCAAATACAAGGAG
The DNA here is from genome assembly GCF_900155545.1 of Clostridium sp. Marseille-P2415. Classification (GTDB taxonomy): domain Bacteria; phylum Bacillota; class Clostridia; order Lachnospirales; family Lachnospiraceae; genus Lacrimispora. The sequence goes on along the minus strand of NZ_LT732526.1, from coordinate 2,175,413 downwards.
AATCTTTATCCGGACCCTGCATTTCCTGATATCCGTTTTGAGGCTGGACTGTCTCCAAAGCCGGAAGACCGGGATTGGAACAGGCTTCCCTATAAGCTTTCCCAGGACTTTATACAGCTTGAGGCGATGAAGGAAAATGGGCTCGGAGAAGTGACAAAATCCCAAAATACAGTTTACGAGGTAGAAACCTACGACATTGCTTCCATTGGAAGCCAGATTATCTATAAAGGTACTTCCTGGTACATAGAATCGGCAGTGCGGAGACTGGAGGATGGACTGCTAAAAAACCGGTACCGTCTCAGACAGAAAGAGAGCCTGAAAATACTGCCATATTACAACGGGAAAATTACAGGGATTTCCATTGACGGCGTAATCGCTGCCGTAAAGAGAAATCAGGTGCAGGTGAATATGGATATAGAGGCGGGTAACGGAGAAAAATACTGGTTCCCCTTTTCTACCGTTGCGGCTTCCTCCGACGGAAGCGGTTGGTATTGTATGCCGGAGAACGGAGAGAGCGTCCGGGTTTATTTCCCGGTTGACGATGAAAAGGAAGCTTACGTGGTGACAAACGTTAAGGGACATGAGCCACAGGCGGGAAATTCATCAGATTCCATGGGAAATCCCAATCACAGAAACATCCAGACGGCTCAGGGAAACCAGGTGCAGATGACAGAAGAGGGGGTCCTAATTGCGGCAGGGAAGAGCCAGGGAAGCATTCTTCTAAAGAAAAATGGAGAAGTGATCCTGAACGCATTGAAAGATATCACGGTCCTGGCTGCAGAGAGTTTAAACATTACGGCTAAAAAAGACCTGACGATCAAATCACAGACTGCAATCCAGGTATCCTGCCAGTCAGGAGCTGATATTGAGGTAAAAAAGGGAACGGTGGGACTTCACGGAGATGAGATTCATGAGAATTAGGAGGCGGTTTTATGGCATATGCGGTGGAACAGATTGTTATAAATGGAATTCCGGTAAAGGATCTGACAGAGCTTAAAATAGACTGTTCGCCGGGTGGTCATGGGAATCTGTGGCTTAGCGGCTATCTCGCCGGAGAGAATGGAGAAGAGACATTGTTCCGGTTTTCGGAAAATGATTCCATAACCGTATGCGTAGGAGAGGGAAATCTTTTATTTTCCGGGATTTTAACAAAAGTAAGTGTGGCCGGAGCAGGGGAGACGGTTAAGATTTCGGCAGAGGTCAAGAGCAGAAGCATACTGATGGATCAAAAAAAGCGGTCCAGATCTTTCCAGGATGTGAACATGACTTACAGCCAGCTGTTTCAGACGATCCTGTCTGAATATCCGGGAAGTGACATCAAACTGTCCATACCGGACCGGCCATTGGGAGAAATTGCAGTCCAGTATAAGGAAACAGATTGGGAATTTCTAAAGCGAATGCTCTCCATGCTGAATGCTGTCCTTGCATGCCGTCCCGGGGCAGATTCCATAAAGCTGTACGGAGGAGTTCCGGAAATTCCCCAGGGAAAATGGGAATATGAAAAGACAGGATTCCGGAAAGAAATGGGAGAGTACAGCTATTGGCTTTTGCAGGGAGGAACGGTTCATGATAATGATTTCCTTATAATGGACATTGAGACCAACCATGTACCGGAATTTTTTGAGCAGATAGAGGATAAAGGACGGAAGTTTGTAATCCGCAGCTTTTCCTATGAACTGGTACGGGGGCTGATATATTGCCGATGCCAGCTTCAAAAGAAAGAGGGGATCCTTGCCAGAATGAAATATCCCATGCACCTGATTGGAGTGGCTCTTCAGGGAACCGTCCTGGAGGTGGCAGGAACCAGGATCAAGATTCATTTGGACATTGATCATGAGTCAGGAACCGAAGATGTGTACTGGTTTCCGTTCTCAACTCTGTCCGCATCAACCGATGGGAGCGGTTGGTATTATATGCCGGAAAAGGGGGACAACGTCCGGGTTTATTTTCCTTCGAAATACACAAAGGATGCCATTGCAGTCAGCGCAGTCAGCTCCTATGACGGAAAGAACGGTGGAGTGCCTGACCGAATGGGAAGTCCTTCTACAAAGTATTTGAGCAATCCTTACGGTCAGGAAATGAAGCTGGCGGAAGACGGCGTTTATCTTGCATGCAGCGGCGGTTCGGCCAGTGTAAAGATCGGAAAGGACGGGGATGTTACCCTTAATGCAAAAGGAACCATTAACATTGCGGCTGAAAATAATCTGGAAATAGCAGCAGAGGAAGCAGTTTCATTAAAGGCACTTGAGACTGCAGTAGTATCTTGTGTCAAGGGAGGTACGATACAGATGCCTGCCGATGGCAAGTTATATATCCAGGGAACTGAGGTAAAAGTGGATTAGGAGGTTTGCATGACAAGACAGGAAGCATTGGAGAAATGGAAAGAGGAAGAAAAAGACTATCTGGAAGAGAAAAAAAGGCAGTTTTTCATGGAACTGCAGGAAAAGGCAGAGGAAGTGTCAAACGTGATCAAACAGGCTTTTTCTTCTCTTAGGGAAGAGATAACCCGGGGAGAGAAAGAAAAAATCATGTTTTTCTATTTTTCACTTCTGCGGATTGACATATTGAAGAAAGAATATAACGTGCTGGCTCAGGCAATGGATGCCAGGTGGTATATGGATAGGTCGCCTGCAGAGGTGACGTTTTCCTTAGATTTTCTCTTTTCCATGCTCGATGAAATCAGGGAGCGTCTGGAACTGGACGAAAGGAAATATATGGGTAAGGTCGGCCGCCATGATATATCCAATTTTCTGCTGGAGACTGCCATGGAGTGGAATCAGATATTGGCAGGGCAGCTTCGGTTCCTATTCCGCGATATTGAAGAAAACCGGGATTTCGCCGACATTCCAAAACTTGATACCTGGGGGATCTACTGGGGGGAATACCGGGATGCAAGCGAGCTCATTGCCTGCGTGGACCGGGAGAAAAAAGAGCAGAAGGACTGGGACAGGGCACTTCGTCTGACCGGTGAGCAGGAGACTGCAATGGTTTCTAAATTTTGGTATCAGGCGGAATTAAGAGATTCGGACTGCAGGGGAAAGCTATTGCTTTTCAGCCAGTTTGAGAACTGCTCTCTGACAAATTTGCGTTTTACTGAGGCAGATTTATCCGGTGCACAGTTTAAAAACTGTACGATAAAGGCCTGCAGCTTCCAGAATGCGGTGATGCGACAGGCAGACTTCGTCAATTGCGTATGGGAAGACAATGATTTTAGTGGTGCAGACCTGTCCTATTCTATCTTTATGGAGAAGGATGTGCCTTTTCTTCACCTGGAGCCGGAACAGCTTCAGACAATTTTGATCGACAGGGGGGCAAAATAATGAGATTTTTTACGATGGAGCAGGACAAGTCCCTGCAGGATCAGATCCGTTTCCGTGACTTTGATATCTGCGGCCCCAGACATATCTTCTATAAGGAGGATGCAGAAAAACTGGCGGAATCAAACATGATGTATCTGACAGAGGACAGCGGGGAAACAGCGCCTGATTTCATACAGAGTCCGGTTTACTTAGTCTCGGATAAGGTAAAAAAAGTGCTGGATATGTATGAGGACGATATGATATTTAAGACAGTAACCGTTGCAAGTAAGGAACAGGAGACGATTATGGTTTACCACCACCTCCTACTGGAACGTCTGGACATGTTTTCCGGTCAGACGGAATTTTATTCCAACGGAAGTGTAAAGAGGCTGGTTCTGGACCCGAAAAAGGTTGGGGAACATAAGGTGTTCCTGCTGAATGATAAGAGATTTCCCAATCCGCTTGTTAGCTTAGAGGTAGTGGAAAGCCTGCTGCGCAGAAATGTGATCGGAGTTATATGGAAGGAAGTTGAGGTGGAAGCATGGCAGAATTGACGGATACTTACGTTGTTCACGGAGCGTGTTCGACTTGCAGCAAGGGGATGAGGGCAAGTCAGGTTGTGCTTCAGAAAACACATGGAGTTTTCTTAAGGGGACAGGCCCAGATGACCGTAAAGGACTGCAAAGGTGAAGATAACGTGATCTGCTTCGGAGGCTGTTACAGCATGGAAAATCCCAGTACGGCTGCTGAGGCGGAAAAGATTCAGAAGGCAGTAGAAGAAGCCTGCCCGGATACCTTTTTAGATAAGGTGATGGGTTTCTTCACCGGAGGGAAGAAGGAAAAGAAACAGGAAGCACCTGCGGAGGAAGGAGTGCCGCAGGTGGTGGGAGTCTGCACGCCTCATATCATAGCGCAGGAATGGGACCATGGACAGGATGGAGTGGAAACTGGTGGAAAACGCCCTATGATGGGCGGTGCTAAGTTGTACTGCATCTATGGGGGAGAAATCGAAATCGTTGAGTCAGGGCAGCCGGAGGCAGGGAGCGGAAAAACATCTGCTAATCAGGACGATTCTGATAATAATGATATGGCTTCGCAGCTTTTAACTGCAGCGGCAGGTTTGGGATTAGGGATTGCTAAGTTGGGAAAGGCGGGAATTGCTCTTGCATTGGAGAATATGGAGGCTTGTGTCAGGGGACGTATTCATCAATTGCTTCATTGGGATGAAAAAATTAAGGGAAACATACAAATGGGTTTTTCTGTTATTCCTAGTGATTCGATGAATTCAAAAGCTAAATTATTTCAAAATGAGGATCTGAAAGAGATGGATCAGATAATCGCTCAATATGAAAACAAAATTTATGTGAAGTATAAAGAGGAATTTGATAATTATAAAGTAATTCGAGATAAATATGAGAGGGGTGAGGAAATTTCACAAAAAGATATGGATAGGATTCATGAACTGTTTGCTAATACTAATATTATAAGCGATTTAGAAGAATTAGGTGAAGAATTAAGTTCTATGGAAGCTGTTACAGGTCATAAGAATGATTTGGTAAACTTTTTTAATATGGTGTACACCGACAACCCTATAGATTTAAAATCCAGAGGTTTCAGGTACCCAGGAACAACGATTTCATCTGGATTTTCCATTTGGGCAGCACCCTGGCCAAAAGAGGGAGGAGGATATTTTGAGCCGGATTATGCAGGAAACTGGCTGTATGGGTATGTAGGAGACGAATATTTCACAACACCGGTGGATGATGCAGTTTTAAAATATGGGGCAGGAGCAGCACAATTACTTTCAGACCTGATAAAAGATAAAGATAAAAAAGAGGCAGCAGCAAAATATTTACAAAGTGTTCTCACAGGGAATTATGGCGATAATACAAATGAGGGAACACAGTCTGATGCAGAAATGATACAGGAGGGGATTGATGCTCGTCGTAAAAAGAAAAACAGGTAAATTGTCAATTATTCTACTATGGTTTTCTGTTTTAATTACTCTGACAGGGTGCTTTGGAAATCCTCCGCCAGAGGTGCGTTTTAAATATTCAGAGGATGAGGGAAACGGATATGATATTTATGGCGGTTATGATGTTAGAGAGATGGCAGAGCAGGTAGATGGATATTGGGATTATTACAGGGAGAATGAAAAACAAAAGAAAAGGAGACTACTGCAAATTGATAGTTGGTCGGGGGAATGGATAAAGGCGGGAAAATATACCGTCGGTAAAGATATTCAAGAAGGGCTTTATCTAGGCAAAAATATAGATGATGGTTATACGCTTGATGTCACAGTAAATAGGAAGGACGAGAATAAAGAAGATCGTTGGCTTAGTTCTCTGTCATATTTTTTATTAAATGAAGGAGATATAGTTTCTATAGACGATGGTACTTTTATGACTCCGATAGATAAGTTTGACTTTTCGCTGCCCAGTCGTGACGGAATATATTATGAAGGCTCATACAAAGTTGGGGAAGAAATACCTGAGGGAGAGTATTTTGTACTTTCAATGGGAATATTAGAGGGAAGCAGCGCGATATCAAACGAGAGAGATGAATTAATTGGAGCAATCAGTCGTTTTGGATATGTGACTATTAGAGATGAATTAGCTGTAAATTTAGAGGGATGTATCTTAATTTCATTGGATCAAGAGCCAAAAATTTCTCCCATTCGGTACCAGGGAGAAGATGGGGAGAAAGGAAAGCTGGTTTTTGCCACAGGAATGTATAAGGTGGGAAAGGATTTGCCAGTTGGTACTTATAAAATGAAAAATGAGATCTATACAAGTATATCGGATTTATCTTACGAAGGATACCACGGAAATAAAACGGATTATTATGCTGGTTATTGGAATTTTTGTGGCCTCACGGTTAAAAATAAAAAACAGACAAAACAATTGGGATGGTCAGAGGTGGAATTAGATTCCTATATTGGAAGCAAAAAAAGGTATATCAAAATTACCGATCCGGAAGGTAAAATTAGCTATAAAGAGTTTGACGGGCTTCCGGAAGTTACATTTACAGAGAAGGATATTGGCAGTAATGTGAAAGTAACTCGCTGTGTTTTGATTCCGGAAACAAATTGAGGAATGATATAACTTTCGGTAATGGTCGGGAAGGAATCTATGCACATAGGAATCATCTTTTTAGTGGGGGACCTTATCTTAGAAATGAAACAATGGGGAAGCTTCTGACATGATAGAAAAAAATAAAAAAACATTTTATTTTCTATTAGTGTCTTGCATACTTTCACTCATGATTTTTATCATGTTCATATGGTGGGGAAGGAACGCACTGAATTATAATACAAAGAGCAATGGATTGCAAGATGTTATAGAAAATTTAAACAATTATTCGGATTTTTTTAAAGAGAATAGCACAAGTGTCAGCGTCGTATCCGAGGACGGGAGACAATATTTGAAAATTATATTTGATTCTGGCGCTGAAGCCTTATATGGAACAACGCTAATAAAGGTTTGTACTAACGTCAGTTGGAAGTACTACCCGGAATGTTATGAGGTGAATGTCGAAATCTACGATATTAGTGAGGATAAAAAAACAGCGCAGGTTTCCACGAGTTATGATGGCGGATATGGTACAAGAGTATGTTATTATCTCCCTGATTTTTATGATATTAAACCAGACTGGGGGGATTATTTGCAGGCAGATTTGGATGTAAAGAAAATTATATCAAAGGAAGAATTACAGAAAATGTACAGTGAAGCTATACATATGGAACAGAAAATTAATGAAGAATATATACGTCTTCATGACGGTCGGGAAACTAACAGGGGAAATGACAAAGATGAATTGATAAAACAAAAAGATAAGTGATATAGCTACCAAATGATGAGAATGACCTTCTATCTCATGATAAAGGAGGCAATGAAATATGATATTGGCATATAAAGAATTGGAAATTGAACTGGCACTTGAAGGCGTGATTCAAGTGGAAACATTTCGGCTTACGCAGGCACTTAACAGCCACGGCTTCCTTTCCATGAAGCTATTGACAGATGGAGAGAAAGCGGAGGAATTTGTAAATATGGCATCTGTCCTTCCCGTGATAATCCGGGAAACCGAATGCACCGGAGGTCAGGTTATTTTTCAGGGGAAGATCGAAAACGTCTATTTAAAAGTGGAGAAAGGGCTGCCATTTTTGTATCTGGAGGCTTATTCCTATACAAAGGATTGGGAGCGTACGGAAAAAAGCAGGAGCTTTCTGGATGGAGCTATGACGTATATGGACGTGGCACGGAAAATACTTGCTGATTATGACCGTTTTGATGTTAAGGATGAAATCACAAAGGATGCCCGGATTCCTGAAATGCTTTTGCAGTATGAGGAAAGCGACTGGGTGTTCCTTCGCAGGCTTGCCAGCCACTTTGGGACCTATCTCCTGGTCGATGCTTCTGAAGACCGCGGAAAGGTGTATTTTGGCATTCCGGATATTTGTTTTGGAACGGAGCTCCATAAAGAGGATTATATCCTGGAGAAGGATTTGGCACATTATGCAAAAGTGCTGGAGCCGTTGGGAATCCTTTCCCAGGAAGCCTCCCAATGGAAGATTCATACACGCCGGTACCTGCACATGGGTGAAGGAATTTCCTTTCATAAGGTATCAGCCGTAGTCACAGGAATGGAAATTTCCACCAGAAAGGGAGAATTGGTTTACCGTTATGAGCTTTCCAGAAAGGAAGGCCTCCGCAGAGAAAAAGAAAAAAATCCCAGAATATACGGAATGAGCATTCCGGCAACGGTAAAAGAGCGGAGCGGGAACCGTATACGGGTGCAGTTTGATATTGATCCGGTCTATGAGCCGGCGGCAGGGCTGAAATATTTCACATATGCCATTGAAAGCAGCAGCTTTTACTGTATGCCGGAAGAAGGAAGCAGGGTACATATTTATTTTCCGGAGCATGATGAACAGAGCGCAGTTGCCGTTCATGCCATCGGAAGCGGAAGCGGCGGCGGGGAGAGCAGAAATCCGGATAATAAGAGTTTTTCAGATCCCAGCGGCAGCGCCATGGATATGACAGCGGATGCTTTAAGTTATGCTCCCGATTCCAGTGGTTCTATCCTTCTTAAACTGAATAAGGGAGGATACCTTTCTCTGACCGGAATGGACATCAATATAAAAACCCAGAAGGGAATGATGGCCGGAGGGGAAGTGCCGGTCCGGAATCTGATGATCTCCGGAGAGAATAAGGTAGTGCTCCAGATCGGGGACGGGGGAGATGATATGGTCACTCTGGAAGAGAGGACAGATATTAAATCAGACCTTGTGTCTCATAAGGCAGATTCCTGCCTTGAGGCGGTGCCCTCGGCAGGAGATATAAAAGCAGAGCTGACAAAGGATGATGCATCTGCCCGCGATTCCCAGAACAGCGAATTAACTTCTGCACTTGTAGCGCGGAAACAACAGAGCAAGCAGAAATTTTTTAACGGTGTAGTAAGTATAGCCACTGTGGTGGGTCTGACTGCCCTGACCGTATGTACCGGCGGAGCATCCGCCCCGTTGTTAGTGGCAGCAGGTGTAAAAGCGACCTTTGCGGTGGCGGATATGGCGGAAGGATTGGATGGATACAGTAAGGTAAATGCGCTGGATGCCTCCAGGCCTGCGAACTTTCTCAGGGATACAGTCTTTATGGGAAATGAAAATGTCTATAATATCGCCTCCATGGTAACCGATGTGGTATTTGATGTAGTCAGCGGAAAGGCATTAAAGAATCTTGCCAGTGCAGGAAAACTCAGTAAATTAATGTGTCCTAAATCGCAGGTTGTCAATTTTGTTACCCAGACAGGAGGTTCCGTCATATTTGGAGCGATTAATGAATATGAGACAACAGGAACCATTAATATAACGAACATGGCGGTCAATGCAGGGCTCGGTATGTTCAAGGGATCGGCAGGTACGGCCTTTATCGGAAAAGCACAGGGCCTGGTTAAATCTGATTCCAGACTCGTAAATAAATTAGTGGGGACAGTGGCAGGTACCGCATTTGGAACGGTAGTGGATGTTGCTTCAGATGCTCTGCTTCCTGACAGAAAGGTTGATGTATGGCAGTCCCTGCAGAATAACTTCATTACAAGCGGACTGGGGCAGCTCATTGCGGAGCCGGTGGATGTCGCTTCCGGTGCATTCCTGATAAGTGCCACGGATTTTGTCCTGCCGGATATCCGGGAGTCCATCCGTATCACCAGAAAATATCATTCCACCAGGAAACAGGAAGGCATCATGGGAACCGGCTGGAGTTTCCCATATGAAGGGAAACTTTATCAGGATGGCAGCAGGCGCCACGTGACGCTTGATACAGGATATTACCTGATTTTCGAATGGGATGGGGAGAAAGCGCATAATGAGACCTATGGCTGCGGCTGGTTTGAGCTTTTAAAGGATCATGAAGAATGGCTCATAAAAGACAGGAAGGAGCACCGGACATACCGCTACAGCTCCCATGGATTGCTTTTGTCCATTATGGACCGGAACGAACAGACCATCCGATTTACTTATCATGGAGAAAATCTGGAAGGGATCACAACTGCTCTCGGTTATCATTTAAACGTAACCATAAGAGCGGGACATCTGGTCCAGCTGACTGATAACATGGGCCGGACCATGCAATACCGGTACGAGGGCGGACTTTTAACTGATGTGATCCATATGGATCAGGGCATCACCCATTATGAGTATGATGAGAAGGGCTACTTAACCAGGGCAGTGGACCAGGCAAAGGTAACCTATCTGGAAAACCGGTATGATAACAGGGGAAGAATGGTGCTTCAGACCCTTGCCAGCGGGGATACCTATGAAGCAGAGTATCTGGACGGGGAAGGTCAGGTCAGAGTTCACAGCAGTGTAGGAGATAAAACCGTTGTTTATGGGATTGGGAAAAAAATGGAGATCGTATCAATCCTTTATGAAGATGGAACCGGAACCTTCTATGACTATAATGAAAACGGTTACCGGATACGGGAAAAGGACCGGCTGGGACATATCAAAGAACGGACCTATGATGAAACAGGCCGGGTGAGAGAGGAGCACAGGAACGGATGGCTTACGACCTCTTATTTCTATAATGAATCAGATGATCTGGTCGAAGAAACAGATAATGCCGGAAGAAAATTCTGCTATGAGTACGACAAAAACCATAATCTCATTGAAAAAAAGGAAAAGGCGCAGGATGGGGAGAAGTGGTTCCGTCATTCCTACATCTATGACCGGAAGGGCAGACTTTTAGAGGAGACGAATGCAGCAGGAAATACGACCGTTTACCATTATGAAGAAAATTCCGGAATGCCGTCTGTCATTACCTATCCGGATGGGGAGGAAGCCCGTTTTGAATATGATACCATGGGCCGCATGATGGCCGAAGAGGATGACTGCGGTCGTACGGAATATGGTTATAATGCAAAGAATTACCGGACCCTGGTAAGAGACGGGGAAGGAAATGAGTCTCGTTTCTTATACGACGGTATGGGAAGGCTTTTAGCCATGTATCCCCCCAAGGCATGGAAGGAGCAGAAGGGCGAGTATACCTACCGGTATGATTTCCTGGACCGGTTAATTGATACCGTCTATCCGGACGAAGGCCATGAGAGGCAGATGCGGGATGGGGAAGGAAATGTACTGAAAAAGGTTCACCCCAACGCATACGACAGAGCTGCAGACAACGGAGAAGGAATCGTCTATGATTATGACGGTGACGGAAATCAGATCCGGATCCATTATCCGGATGGAGGCTGTGAAAGGATATTCTATGATGCAAATGGGAACCGGATTAAACATGTACTGCCGGAATTTTATGATGCCCGGACCGATGACGGGGAGGGGTGGCTGTATACCTATGATGATGCAGGACATTTAGAAACGGTGACTGGTCCGGACGGAGGCATTCAGGCGGGGTATACCTATGACATATCAGGGAATCCAACCAGGAAAACGGATGCTATGGGGCGGACAACCTGGTATACCTATAATTGGAGAAACCAGCTTTGTGAAACTTTGCGTCCGGCAAAGGAGAAAGGGGAAGAAGTATTTTACCAAAAGATAACCTATTCCTACGATGCCAATGGAAACAAAGTGGAAGAGCAGCGCCACGGTGGATACTGGAATCTGGATGGACAGCTTCGGGAAGAAGATGGACCGGCACTGTGCTTAAAGTTTTTTTATGATAAAAGAGACCGCCTGATCCGGGTGGAGGACGGCCTGGGTGCGGTTATCCGGTTCCGCTATGATATTCGGGGAAAACGGATTTATGAAGAAAAGGGCATATCGGAAGGTATAAAACAGATTATTCATTATGGTTATGACAGGGCAGGAAGGCTGATAGAGACGAAGGAAGAACTGGATAGTGGACTTGTGCCGGTACAGGGAGAATCAAAATTTGCCGTAACCAGATACAGCTATGACGAAAACGGAAACCGCACGCAGATCCGGACGCCTGAGGGGTATGAGATCCTGCGGGAATACGACTCCTGTGACCGTTTGATTACGGAACGGACGATAGATAAGCAGAACGGGATTAACCGTACCGTATCGGTTTCCTATGATAAGGCAGGAAATATTACAAGGATCGCCCGTCAGGGAAAAGGCGGAGAGGTTTGGGAGCTTGAATATGATTATGATTTGAAGGACCGGATCATTCACGTAAGTGACTGCCTGGGACCGGTTTTCCGGTATGAGTATGATCGGAATGACCGACTGGAGAGGGAAATATTACCACAGACCGAGGAAAACGCTAATAAGTGCTACAGCTTTACGTATTCTTACGACCATTATGGGAATGTTCTATCCCGGACGGATGGTATCGGAACTGTACTGGAAGAGAATCAATATCTTCCAAACGGAAATCTGTCATTTAAGCGGACCGCAGATGGGAATGAGCTTACATATACATATGGAATCAATGACCTGGAAGCAGAGATTCATACTACCAGGAGCAGAAAACAGGAAAAGGCGGCCCAGGCATTTACCTATGATGCCAATGGACGGATCATCGGAATCGTGGATGGGAACCAGAATCAGACCGGTATAGACACAGACATCTGGGGACGGATTCAGCGCGTTCATAATGCGGACGGAGGAAAAGAGAAGTACACTTACGATAACATGGGAAATGTTACCAGCACCACGGATGCCAATGGTGGTGTAATCACTTACCGCTACAATAGCCGGGGAAAGGTCTGTGAGATAATTGATCCGGATGGAAACAGCGAGACCTTCCATTATGACAGAGAGGGCCGGAGCGTGTTACATATTGACCGGGATGGGAACCAGATCAGGACCACCTATAATGTGGATGGGAATCCGGTTCTGGAGACTGGCTGTGATGCAGAAGGAAAGAATCCGGTTACAAGAAGCTGGGAATATGATACATCCGGCATGAGGAAGAAGGCAGTGGCAGGTGGCTTCTGCTATACCTATGAATACCGGCCGGACGGGAAGCTGAAGAAAAAATCATCCTCTGGCCGGACGCTTATTTCCTGTACCTATCACCCGGATGGAAGTCTTAAGACCCTGACAGATGTTACGGGTAAAACCATACACTATGGATATGACTGGAGAGGAAATCTAAGCAGTATCAGGGAGGAGGCTGGGAATGAGATCGTCCGATATGGCCACCGGGCAGACGGGAAGCTGGAAGCTATTACACATCAAAATGGGGTGAAAACCGTTTATGAGTATGATACGGATGGGAACATCAGCCGTCTGGCAACTTTTCTGGCGGATGATAAGCCGTTGTTTGATTTCCGGTATGAGTATGATTTAAATGGGAACCGGATGGCAAAGGCTGGAGTAAGGACATTATCGGAAGAGACCGGAACAAGGGAAACGGTAATTGGTTACCGTTATGATAAGATGAACCGTCTGACGGAAGAGATGTATGACGGGGAAGCTATACAGTATATATATGATTTATGTGGAAACCGAATGGAGAAGAACTCTGTTGCGGGGAAAGAGACGTACTGCTATAATAGAAGAAACCAGCTCATAGAGAGAAAAATGTCTGGGGAGAGTTATGCGTACCGGTATGATAAACAGGGAAATATCATGGAAGAAGCCGGGAACGGAGAGGAATGGAGGTATCATTATAATCCGTTCGGTCAACAGACCGCAGTGGAAGGAAATGGATTTAAGCTGGAGAATTTCTACGATGGAGAGCAGTTAAGAGCCGGGAAGTCAGTGAATGGAAAGGTTTCCCGTTTCATCTTCTATAATGGAGAGCTTCAGGCGGAAACAGGCGAGGCTGGGAATGTTGGGAACAGATATATCCTGGGCTATGGAATAGCAGCCAGCGAGGTAGCAGAGAGTAACGGTTATCATGCGTATCATCTGGATGAGAAGAATAATACGGCGTATATAACGGGGAACCAGAGGAAGGTAGAGAACTTTTATGAGTATGATGCCTTTGGAGTTATCCGCAGTCAGTCAGAAGAAGTCCGGAACAGAACCTTATATACGGGTCAGCAGTATGACCAGGAGACAGGGCAGTATTATCTTCGTGCAAGATTTTATAATCCGGTGGTTGGAAGATTTTTGCAAGAAGATGTGTATCGTGGAGATGGGCTGAACCTATATGCGTATTGTGCGAACAATCCGGTGGTGTATTATGATCCCAGTGGATATAATGCTCTAACTGATTGTGAGGGTAAAGATGGAGGAACACCGGCTAAAGAAGGTACTACGCCTAGTGGTAAGGTTAGTCAGGAAAGCAATAGTACTAAGGGTTCGGGCTATAAAGTATTAGGCGGACGGTTTGCTGATGTAGATGCTACTAGAGGGGCAGATGAAGTAGGGCACCATGTAGCTCAGAATAGATACAATCAGGACATTGGTATATCAAGAGCTGATGGTCCAGCATTGCTAATGTCTAAAGAAGATCATGCATTAACAAGAACATTTAGAGGTAGAGGGAAAGCAGCAATGATAAATGATGCAGGATTAACCGCAAGGCAAAGGATGGTTCTTGATATTGTTGATATTAGGAAGAATTTTGGGACAAAGTATAACAAAGGTATGCTAGATATGATATCTTATGCAAAAACCTTACCACAATATTCAAAATAGGGAGATTAGTGATGAAACTGTCAAATTTGATAAAAACTGTTCAAGTTCCTACGGATAATTATATTTTGATTGAATACGATTTGTTTTTTAATGAAGATTTAGGGAGATTTAATAGGTTTTCAATAGATGACCAAAAAGATATTAAGATATTAATGATTATAATAAATGAGTTAAAAAGATTAGATGAGGCAATGGATTTATATGTATTAGCATATAGTTACGAAACGATTGATTATAAAGGAAATAATAGTATATATGCAGATTGTCTCTGGTTAAATACTACAACTAGTGTAGATGTAATAGATAAAATGTTTGAAGGTTACAAAAGTATACAGCCGAGTAGTATTAGTGATTTAAAAGAAATGGAGGAATATAATCAAGAACATTTTTATTTGTTTAAAAGTACTGGTGATGTTATTGACCTAAAGAATAGCCAGAGTTCAATGCATGAATTTGATAATGTTAAGATTTTATATTGGGATTAAATGGAGTCGCTTATAACCCCGTAATTCTTTCGAATAAATGCGTATTTTCTGTAAGTGTAACCCCGGTTACGACCCCAATGCAAAGAATTCAACCCCGATAAAAAAGTCCTCTCAGTCCGCATTGCGGGCTGATGTAAGCCGAGCCGGGGAAGTTTTTGACCCCGGCTCTTTAACCTGCATCATTTTCGACCCCATGGTTCACCTTTGTTTTAGGGCAAGAAATGAGAGTAGATTTTTCCTTATCAGATTTTACAACTGCTTGCAGATATGTGACCTGGAACATTGTAAAAATATGCATATATTCGACACTTTTTCGATAGCGCAACAGGAAGATGAACAGTCATAAGCATCAATCCAAACATTTATCAGATAAAAAGGAAAACGCAATTCTTTTCAAATTTGGCCAACAAGGCTTAGTAATGCTTGAATGGCATACATGCTCTGCCATCGGTTTCAAAGGTCATACAGGGGCGATATTTTGCGATACAGAGCTAACTGGAAATGGGACATCAAATCTGCATTGCCATTGCTTTAAAGATATCTGCCTACCTCCATGGTTCATGGTGAACCATGGGATTTACAGGGAATTGGTTCTATGGTAAAATGGGGCTGCCGGGGGTTACAGGGGGTAAAAGCACTCTTTCTGTAGCTCCCTTTTCCATTCTTTTTTCTGCTGTTTTTTTCCTGAAAATAAAACCAGAAATGACTTGCAATTCATTTGATACAGAGTTAACATCAACAACCAATAAAATAAATAACTTGTCCTTTCATCCATTGGTTTGTTGTAGATAGGCTGTCGAACCCTTGCGGACTCATTAGAGTTAACGCTGTCATCTGAGGTTGCCGGTACGGGAACTGATTGGTTGGAAACAAGATCAGGAGGGAGAGAATTGCAGAAAAGAGAAAATCTGCTATATGTAGGGATTGACCTGCATAAGGAAACCCATACCGCAGTGATGGTGAACTGCTGGAATGAAAAGTTAGAGGTAGTTGTGATAGAAAACAAGCCCAGTGAAATTAAAAAGCTGGCGGAAAAGGTAAACAGAAAATCACGTATTCTTGGACTTGAACCCATTTATGGATTGGAAAACGCTTACGGCTATGGCAGAAGTTTAGCTGTCTGGCTGATTGAAAATGGTTATATTGTAAAAGACATTAATCCTGCTCTGGCTTATGACCAGAGAAAAAGTGCACCCATGTACCGAAAAAATGATGAGCATGATGCGTATTGTGTGGCAACGGTTTTGATTAATCAGTTACATACCTTGCCGGATGCAAAGCCAAAAGATAATGAATGGACACTGGCACAACTGGTGAATCGGAGAGATTTACTGGTGAAAGATGGTATCCGCTTTAAGAACGGACTCCATGAGCAGATATCCATGGCATATCCCAGTTATAGTAAATTTTTCAGCGAAATAGACGGGAAATGTGCCATGTATTTCTGGAAAACCTACCCGTCCCCTGTCCATTTGCAAGAAAAAACGGCAGAAGAACTAACAATGGAATTCAAAGAAATATTTCGTATTACCAAAAAAGATAAAGCGGAATTGATTCTGGATTGTGTAAAGAATGATGGAAACACCTTTCGGGAATATCAGGAATCCAGAGATTTCATTACAACAAGTCTGGTAAGAGACTTGAAACATCAGAAAGAAGAATTAGCAGGGCTTGATAAAGAAATCGAGAAAATCCTGCTTAGTTTTGATTATAAACTGACCAGTATGCCGGGAATCGGAACGTCTATCGCAAGCAAGTTAATCGCAGAAATCGGAGATATCCGAAGATTTCCCAGTGCAGACAAGTTGGCAAGATTTGCAGGAGTGGCTCCTGTAAAGTTCAGTTCTGCCGGAAAAGGTAAGGAACAAAGCTCCAGACAGGGAAACCGCCAGTTGCATGGACTGTTTTATTTCCTGGCGGTAACCATGGTATCCAGACCAAAGAACGGAAAACCCAATCATCCGGTATTTTATGACTATTACATGCGAAAAATCGGTGAAGGAAAGACAAAGTCACAGGCACTGGTCTGCATCATGCGTCGCTTGGTGAACATAGTGTACGGAATGATGAAAAATAAGACGGAATACCGAGAACCATTGCCAGAAAAAGAACAGTAATTTATTTCTTAAAAATAGCGCGAAGATGTGCTATACTTTTTTTAAACAAATACGAATTTTCACCGTTTGTCGGATACCTCAGTACTCCACCTGAGGGTTCGGGGCAGGGTATTAATGGTGGTAAAAATAGCAAATTTCAAGAGGTTTTTGATGCGGCAGATAATTACACTTTGAGTGATAATACCTTTAATAACCATATATTAGATAGACATGGACCAAAATCAGCATATGGGAATAAATCTCACTTTAACTCTGATTTTGACATAAAAATGGGCATTGACAGTACATTAAAAGGTGATAAATTTGTATTAAAACCAAATACGAGCGGAAGAGAAGGATACATTTTTGAACAAACATTTTCTAATCCGATTGGAACAAATAATAATGGAAAAGTACTTAATACATTAAAAGTAGTCATTGATAAAACTGGGAATGTAATTACGGCATTCCCTAAGAAGTAGGAGGACAAATATGAATTTTTATATTGGTGATTCAATAGATAATATGGAGTTGAGTGATTCCAATGTAGAATTTAATGATGAACTGATTAATTTTATTTATAAACTGAGAGATAAAAGTTCATTTGATATGAGTAAATTATATGAAATTGATCCTTATGATGATATTGAAATTCCTAATAAAGATGTGTTTGAAATTATTAAAATTTGCAGATATATTTTAGATTTATCATTACTCGAAGATTATGAAGAATATGATGAGGGAAATCAAATGCTAAAAGAATTGCTCAAGCTTGCTGAATGCGCTATAAAAAAAGGCAAGGGACTAATATCAATAGGTGATTGATATCAAAAAAACAATTTATTAACGTAAAACACAGCAATCATGCAATTTGCTGTGTTTTACGTTTGAAAAGAAAAAATTACAATTTGCCGATATATTTTAGAATTTTTATACCGTCCATAAATCCATGCCGATACAGAAAAGCTTCTTCTAAAGCAAGTTGGCTTATAATAGAGTCAATGTAATTTTCAACTAGCTCTTTTTCCTTACAGGGTAAATTTTTAATAAAAATCTCGGTCTGTAGAATCCTTTCCTCTTCCTGTTTAGATTTTTCAGGTTGGTTTTTATGAAATACATCAATTAACATGTTGATTCGTTCCTGAATAAACATATCCGATAATTCCTGTTCGGTCATAATGCTTCCCTCCTTTGAGAACATACGATACCGAAACAGTGTCAGAAAGTCGATACCAGAAACTACTAAAAATAGATGCTTTGAATTGGGTAAATAGATCAAATGAATTCACGAAATGCCTATTGTCTTGATTCACTGGTTATGGATTTAAAGGAGTCGCTCATGACCCCGTAACTTTTTTGTGTAAATGGGATTTACACACAAGTGTAACCCCGATCACGACCCCAAAGCCAGGAATCCGACCCCGCTGAAAAAGTCCTTTCAGTCCGCATTGCGGGCTGATGTAACCCGAGCCGGGGAGGGTTTTGACCCCGGCTCTTTAACCTGCATCATTTTCGACCCCATGGTTCATGGTGAACCATGGATTTACAGGAAATTAGTTCTATGGTAAAATGGGGCTGCCGGGGGTTACAGGGGGAAAATCCTCCTTTCTGTAGCTCCCTTTTCTATTCTTTTTCTGCTGTTTTTTCTCCTGAAAATAAAACCAGAAATGACTTGCAATCCATTCCATACAGAGTTAACATCAACAACCAATAAAATAAATAACTTGTCCTTTCATCCATTGGTTTGTTGTAGATAGGCTGTCGAACCCTTGCGGACTCATTAGAGTTAACGCTGTCATCTGAGGTTGCCGGTACGGGAACTGATTGGTTGGAAACAAGATCAGGAGGGAGAGAATTGCAGAAAAGAGAAAATCTGCTATATGTAGGGATTGACCTGCATAAGGAAACCCATACCGCAGTGATGGTGAACTGCTGGAATGAAAAGTTAGAGGTAGTTGTGATAGAAAACAAGCCCAGTGAAATTAAAAAGCTGGCGGAAAAGGTAAACAGAAAATCACGTATTCTTGGACTTGAACCCATTTATGGATTGGAAAACGCTTACGGCTACGGCAGAAGCTTAGCTGTCTGGCTGATTGAAAATGGTTATATTGTAAAAGACATTAATCCTGCTCTGGCTTATGACCAGAGAAAAAGTGCACCCATGTACCGAAAAAATGATGAGCATGATGCGTATTGTGTGGCAACGGTTTTGATTAATCAGTTACATACCTTGCCGGATGCAAAGCCAAAAGATAATGAATGGACACTGGCACAACTGGTGAATCGGAGAGATTTACTGGTGAAAGATGGTATCCGCTTTAAGAACGGACTCCATGAGCAGATATCCATGGCATATCCCAGTTATAGTAAATTTTTCAGCGAAATAGACGGGAAATGTGCCATGTATTTCTGGAAAACCTACCCGTCCCCTGTCCATTTGCAAGAAAAAACGGCAGAAGAACTAACAATGGAATTCAAAGAAATATTTCGTATTACCAAAAAAGATAAAGCGGAATTGATTCTGGATTGTGTAAAGAATGATGGAAACACCTTTCGGGAATATCAGGAATCCAGAGATTTCATTACAACAAGTCTGGTAAGAGACTTGAAACATCAGAAAGAAGAATTAGCAGGGCTTGATAAAGAAATCGAGAAAATCCTGCTTAGTTTTGATTATAAACTGACCAGTATGCCGGGAATCGGAACGTCTATCGCAAGCAAGTTAATCGCAGAAATCGGAGATATCCGAAGATTTCCCAGTGCAGACAAGTTGGCAAGATTTGCAGGAGTGGCTCCTGTAAAGTTCAGTTCTGCCGGAAAAGGTAAGGAACAAAGCTCCAGACAGGGAAACCGCCAGTTGCATGGACTGTTTTATTTCCTGGCGGTAACCATGGTATCCAGACCAAAGAACGGAAAACCCAATCATCCGGTATTTTATGACTATTACATGCGAAAAATCGGTGAAGGAAAGACAAAGTCACAGGCACTGGTCTGCATCATGCGTCGCTTGGTGAACATAGTGTACGGAATGATGAAAAATAAGACGGAATACCAAGAACCATTGCCAGAAAAAGAACAGTAATTTTTCTATTTAAAAATAGCACAAAGACGTGCTATAATTTTTTTAATTGAATAAAGATTTTTACCGTTTGTCGGATATGTCAGTACTCCACCTGAGGGTTCGGGGCAGTCTGGATTAAGTGAAGCAGAACCAGTAAAAGTATATTGAGCGGTTGGACCTGAGGAATTTGATGATATATTTGATTATAAAGGATTTAGGGGTAGACTAGATGGACGTTCATATGAAGCTAAGCAATTTGGTAATAATTTTGATGAAATATTGGATTTAGCTAATCAACCTATAATGAGAGATACTACCGCAATTGTCGAAGTGACAATACCCCAAAATGTCTATAACCAATTAAATCACATGCCATTAGATGTGGGAATTTTAAAGTCTGGTGCAGTAACTGTTGAACCAGATATGTTGGATATATTTAACAGGAGCATAATTAATATTGAACATGTTTATTAAAAGGAGTTATAGTAATGCTAATTTTTGAAGCAAACGTGATATTATATAGTAAATATGTGTCAGGACCATCAATAATGTCTGGTGTAAGATGTTCATTAAATATAGATGGAAATGACCATATTTGTCAAATTGAAATCGTAGATGGTGAAGATATTCCTTTAGATACTGAAACTTGTGTTAAAATTACGACAATAAGTGGAGAAATCAGTCTTTTGTCATTAGTAAATAATGCCGATTTTATGTTACTAAGAGGAAAAGAAATAGGAAAAGGGCATATAACTAGATTAGTAGAGGCTTATTTAGAAAAGAAATATTTGGAAACAATAGCGGATAAAACATTGCTCAAAAAAATAATTGATTATGCAGAAAATATGCCTAATGCATTAGTGTATGATGATGTCTATGAATTATTAAAGTGATAAAATAAGGAAGTTCTAAAATTTTGTTTTGTTTGTAAACTCTCTATACTTTCAAATTGAGTAATTATATTAGTTTGGAAGTATAGAGAATATATAGTCGTTATTTTTTATAAATATTATAGTTGATAAAAAAATTTTACAATCCTAATAGCATCCATAAATCCATTCTGGTATAGAAAACTTTCTTCTAAGGCGAGTAGGCGTACGAAAGAGTCCATGTAATTTTCAATTAATGCTTTTTCTTTGCTTGGCAAATTTTCAATGAAAATCTCAGCCTGTAGAATCTGTTCCTCTTCCTGTTTAGATTTATCAGGCTGGTTTTTATGAAATGTGTCAATTATCATGTTGATACGTTCCAGAATAAACATATCCAGTAGTTCCTGTTCGGTCATAATGTTTCCTGAGTATTCCGGGGCAAAATGCCCCGTCTGTCCGGTCTCAGGAAACCGCCATTCCGTTTTATAGGAAACCGCTGTTCCGGAACTGGAAACCGTAGCTATAGTTCCCTTATACTGTGTTTATGCGTCAATGACGTAAATACAGTATAAGGAGGTCACACTATGACCAAGTATCGTGAGATACTCAGAATCGCAAGTCTGAATCTCAGTCAGACAAACATTGCATTAAGTTGCAGTGTTTCATAGAAAACTGTCAACAAGGTTCTCAAAGCAGCCAGAGAAAAACACCTTGAATGGCCGCTTTCAGAGAACCTGACTGACGACGTCTTGGCAAATCAGCTTTTTCCAGATACAAAGA
>NZ_LT732526.1:2151747-2152068 GCF_900155545.1 Clostridium sp. Marseille-P2415 | reverse complement strand
GTCTCAGGAAACCGCCATTCCGTTTTATAGGAAACCGCTGTTCCGGAACTGGAAACCGTAGCTATAGTTCCCTTATACTGTGTTTATGCGTCAATGACGTAAATACAGTATAAGGAGGTCACACTATGACCAAGTATCGTGAGATACTCAGAATCGCAAGTCTGAATCTCAGTCAGACAAACATTGCATTAAGTTGCAGTGTTTCATAGAAAACTGTCAACAAGGTTCTCAAAGCAGCCAGAGAAAAACACCTTGAATGGCCGCTTTCAGAGAACCTGACTGACGACGTCTTGGCAAATCAGCTTTTTCCAGATACAAAGA
>NZ_LT732526.1:2097566-2151446 GCF_900155545.1 Clostridium sp. Marseille-P2415 | reverse complement strand
CTGGCCAGCTGCGAATATATCACTGAACACCGTAATCTATTTATTACAGGTGCTACAGGCAGTGGGAAGACTTATCTGGCTTGTGCTTTTGGCATGGAAGCCTGCAAGCAGCGCTATAAGACCAGATATGTCCGACTTCCGGACCTGCTCCTTGAGTTGGAGATGTCACGGAATGATGGGACTTATAAAAAAGTCCAGGCAAAGTATGCAAATCCAGTTCTTCTCATCATAGATGAATGGCTTCTCTTGAAACCAACAGAATCGGAACAACATGATATCCTTGAACTGCTTCACAGACGCCGCCGTAAATCATCTACCATCTTCTGCTCACAGTATGAACAGAGTGGCTGGTTTGATCAGCTTGGAGGAGATGAAAGCCCTCTGGCGGAAGCAATCCTGGATAGGATCAAACATGATGCCTATAAGATCAATATCATTCCCACAGATCCAGGAAACTACAGATCCATGAGAGAGGTATATGGACTGAATCAGTCCTTAAGCGAGTAAACTCGCATGTAACATAAAAAGAGTATCTGCGGTTTCCCTGTTCCGGACAGGCGGTTTCCACCTTACCGGAACAGCGGTTTCACCGCGCCGTAATATTCATTCCCTCCTTTGAAAACATACGATACTCGAATTGTCACAGGAAGTCGATACCATAAACTACTAAAAATAAGTGCTTTAAACTTGAGAAATAGATCAAACGGCTTTACAGACTTCTTATTAACTTGTTTGGCTGGTTACGATTTAACTGGAGTCGCTCATGATCCCGTAACTCTTCCGCATAAATTGGCATTCCCTGCAAGTGCGACCCCGATCACGACTCCAATGCCAAGAATCCGACCCCGATGAAAAAGTCCTTTCAGTCCGCATTGCGGGCTGATGTAAGCGGAGCCGGGAAAGTTTTTGACCCCGGCTCTTTAACCTGCATCATTTTCGCCCTCATGGTTCACCCCTGTTTTAGTGCAGGAAATGAGCGGAAATATTCCTCAGCCAGATTTTTAAATAGCTGCAAGTATGCGACTTGAGCCATATAAAAAAACAGCCATAGATGCGACTTTTTTTAAAGTAGCAGAAAGAAGAATAGGTGGCAACAGCAACTCAAACAGTTATCAGGGAAAAGGAAAAATCCTTTCTTTTTCATATTTGCCCGACAAGGCTTTTATATTGCCTGAATGGCATACATGTTCCATCATCGGTTTCAAAGGCCACACAAGGGCGATATTTTGCGACACAGGGCTAAACGAGAATGGTACATCAATTCTGCATTGCCATTGATTTATAATAACTGCCTACCCCCATGTTTCATGGTGAATAAAGCAACGGTTACTCCCCAATAGACAATAGCAACTTTAAATTCATATGGTTCCTCCGCTTTAACCGCCATCACTGTTAAGTCGAAGGAAATTGCACTTTCCTCAATGTTGGCACAGAATACGGCGGCCTTGAAATTCTTCAAAACCGCCGTTTTTCTATGTATGCGACACACACTAAACAACGGTTTTATATTCGTTGTTAAGAATGTCAGTATCACATAACTGAAATAGTTATCATAAAGAAAAGAGAGCCGACAATTGTGATTTACTCACGATTATCGGCTCTGCGTCTGTGTGTCTGGCTCTTTGATAACTGACATATTTAGTTGTTTTACGTTGATTAACGTTTCATGTTTGCATTTGGGACAGAATAGTGGAAAGTTTTCAAGTATAGTATCTTCTCGGACTTTAAGCCGGGTTTTATTCTTGCAGATAGGACAGAACATCCATTTCTCCTCAATCACTATCAGCCACCCGCTTTCTTATTTGTTCTTTTATTTGAAGGTCAATCTGATAGAAAATGCGGCGGGTAAGTAGGCTTATTACTATCATAATCACCCCTGCCACATAGAACGGAAAATATACGTTGCTTCCAATATTTTCAAACACAAGCCCATAAATGAACTGTCCTAGAGGATTTGTACACATGGCAACACACATAAAGCAAGAGATTACCTTTCCGATTAAATTTATCGGCGTTAAAAGTTGCAAACTGCTCACAATCTGAATTTGGAATAAGGTATGCAGTGTCAGTAGCAAACCGCACCCAATGGTCAAGACAAGATAAACGCTCATCCCCGCACTCAGCGCTTGCAACGCAACCCCGCCTATGAGTATGAACAAAGAACACCCAATCAACAGTATAGGACATGCTTTTGATTTTAGCCTGTTTGATAACACCCCAGCCAATAAACCGCCCAATATTGCCCCTGCCGCAGCTCCGCCTTGTGCGTAACCGTATAATCGATTGGCGGTGTCTGGGTCGAACCCTAAATGCTGCGTGATTATAACCGGAAGTCCGATTGTAATTAGTGTCGTTAGTAATAAGTTGGATGAAGCAAATATTAAAGATACCTTCCAGAGTACAGGTCGCTCCCTAAGCATAAAGCTAAAGCTTTCTTTCATGTCATCCGTGCCAGTTTTAAATATGTTACCGGTTGGCGCCTGCTTATCAAATGGAATGTGGATAAAAGCATCCAGCACCACAGATACGAAAAAACAGAAGATACTTACATATAGAATAGGCGTTAATCCAAAAACGGAAAACAAAAGCCCTCCGATTACAGGCCCCGCCATACTGGCTGCGGAATCAATCATATCTACAATAGAGTTTGCCTTCATAATATGTTCAGGCTCTACCAACGCAGGTACGCTTGCTTTAACTGTTGGTCTGTCCACTCCATCTATACCATACAAAATAATAATTGTGATTGTCATAAGTGGAACAATATCTATTTTTCCTGACAGTAAGCAAAACAAAGCAATTAGGATTGCTGTGCAAAAATCCAGAACGAGCATAATATTCCGCTTATTCATGCGGTCGGCTATAATGCCACCGACCGGGAACAGTAAAAGCATGGGGATAAAAGAGACTGCCATAATTGACCCGAATAAAGCGGATGAACCTGTCTGAATCAGCAAGTAAAGTGGAAGGGCATACCTCAATATTTGGTTCCCGAATGCGGAAACAATCCTGCCGATTATAACAAGTATAAAATCTTTTGATAATATAGTTTTTCTATTCATGATGATGGGTTCTCCTTTTTACGAAATTTTGATGGTGTCTTAGTATTTCATCTGCTGTGCTTGTATTAGGGTGGTCTTCGTTAAAACTTTCTGGGGCTACGCCGTCGAAGCTATACAGCTTTTTCAGAAACGTACACAATAATTCTAAATCTTCCGTCGTAAAATCATGGAAGATATCCGCTAAAAATACATCTGTGCTCTCTGAACACGTTTTAAAAGCTTTCTCACCCTCGGCTGTAATAGTGATATTAACCGCACGTTTATCCCGTTCGCTTGGCATGACAGATAGATATTTCTTTTTTTCCATAACATCAACAATCTGCTTCACGCTTTGCTTGGTAGTCCCTAGTTTTCGTGCGATATGATTGATTGTCGCTTTTCCATCAGGTGCATGGATAATTGCCGATATTGCCAGCATTTGGCGAATGGTAAACTCCCCCAAATATTGATCTCCCCGTACTTGCAGTTTATTGGCTACGGAAAACAATGCTGTAAGAGCGTACTGTGAAAAAAATAAATCCCGTTGCAAATCCATATAATACAACTCCTTTCATTAAGACATTATATTGTCTAAAAGGACTATAACACCGTTTCTTTCAATTGTCAATATACTGTCTAAAATATTTTATTGCATTGTATAAGTAGTCAAAACGGCTAAGCAATACAGATAAGTGAAAGGGACTAACGGTATTTTAGGCATTTTCTTAAAGTTGTTTATTATAATACCCATGAAGTGAAGGTGCTGTGGATAAATCTGCGGAAACTCAAGCAAGTCAATCGTTGACAGAGTTGTTACGTATGCTATAATCAAGAGTATATCGGAGAGGAGGAGTTGTTGTGTTTAGCTGTCGTCAATTACTTGAAGAAAAGGATATAACAATATACTGGTTAGCAGACAATGAAAGAATTATGAAATATGTGAAATCAGGAAACCACTATAAAGCCGTAGCATTGAAGTACATAAAAAATGATTTGATGTATCCGATGCCAGACGGCTCTGTCTTATCCGCTCAAAAGGTTGAAGTGCAGTTACTTCGGAGACTTCCACTAGAACGAGACAGGAAGAGGCTTAGTCCTGACCTGCTTCGTTTAGCCGATGTGAATGACTGGGTAGGTTATATAAATAAGACCGGAACGAAAACTCCGATAGACTGCATTACTTTGGAGGTGGTAGTAAATGAGTAGTTCATTGCCGGATGGTGTGCAGGATAAAGAAGTGTCTGGTGGTTACGTATACAAGTTCGATGTATTACGTAGACCAGAGGTATACCATAGCTTATCAGAGTATCTGGCCTATAAGTTGTCTGTTCAGCTGAGGTCTTTGAGACATCTAGAATATGAAATTGTGGAAAAAGAGAATGAAAGAAGCGTGGCAGTAGTAAGAAGCCGAAACTTTACTCCTGCGGGTATCAATCAGGTAAGCTTGGTAAACCTGGCATGTGACAGGAACGTTTCTGAGCTCTTAGATATTGTGAATGCGAGTAATCCAAACGAGACTGAATTCAATAAGATGTTTAACGAATTAGTCCACTATCTGGAAAGCGCGGGTATTGCGGATGCGAAAGATTATATAATTAATCTTTTATGGGAAGATTTGATTAATTTGAATGATGACAGACATTTAGGAAACCTAGTGTTGATTATGGACATCGAGGGTACCAGATTATCTCCTTATTTTGACTTTGGAAATAGTTGGTTGGCTTTTCATAACAATGTTGATTTTGATAACATGGAGAAGATCATAGCCAATGTTAGGTTGCAACCATTTGATATAGGTGTTGCTGATGCTGTGCGTTGGTATTCTGAAATACGGGTATGCCCATTTGATTTAAGTGGTATAGATTTAAGTTCTTTAAAGAAAGAACTGTACCGTGTCAGAGAGTTTTATCCGGAGAATGTGATTAAGAGTAAAGAAACAATATTAACCGAATGGTTACCTAATGTGACAAGATTAATAAAGCTGAACAGCAACTAATTTATAGAATGATAAAACAATGCGCTGACGTATGAGCTTCTAGTGTTGTTAATTAATAATGTTTAAAAGGGTACCGTGTATTTTCATGGTGCTTTTTTAATACAAAGATATGGAGGGAGCATGTTTGCGGTAGCAGCTAATGGTATATAGACTATATGTAAAATGCAGAGAGAGCTAAATACCATTTTAGCGATTTACCCATACCCAAAGTATCAGAAGTATGCAACGTTTGAAGAAGCGAACGAATGGTTACGGAGACACTCAAGGTCACTGGATTACTTCCAATGCCAGGAATCCGACTCTGATGTAAAAATCCTCTCAGTCCGGGTTGCAGGCTGATGTAAGCGGAGCCGGGGAAGTTTTTGACCCCGGCTCTTTAACCTGCATCATTTTTGCTCCATGGTTCATAGTAAACCCTCCCATCACACCTATTGACAACTATAGTTGTCAATGGTATAATAAGACAGTAATGACAAGAATAGTTGTCAAATACTAATACATTTCATAAGGAGAGGTCAATGTGCCATTATACAATCATTTAAAGGAATACCGGTCAAATCTTAAGATAAACCAATATGAAATGGGAAGACTGGTCGGAGTATCAAGACAAACAATCAGCCAGATTGAGCGTGGCGATTATTCTCCGTCTGTGACATTAGCGCTTAAAATAGCAAAGGTTTTTGACGTTGCAGTAGAGGATGTATTTCATTATGAGGAGGAAAAGTCAGGTGAACAATGAAAAAATTCGTGAGATCAGAACAGAAGATAAAAGGGCTCTGCATAAGTACATCATTATTATGATAATTGCGTTGCTCGTTGGTTTAATCATTGGTTTTTTATCCAATATTCTGGAGGGAAATGCCGCTGAATGGATAGCCGGGAATTTGCTGGTTTTTTTAGAGAGATTTTATCCGGTTGCTAATATTGTTATCACAATTGTATTGATGCTCCCAGTTATTTATCTTTATAAAAAAAGCCGTAAACTCTATCAGGCATGGGATGGAGAAAGCGAAGGGGAAATCAATCAGGTTGAAATTAATTTAAGCTATGCACTATGGTTTACCTCTATATTACTTGTATTATCGTTTTTCTTTTTTTCCGTAGGCTTCTATATTAATATCTATGATGCTTCTGAGTATTTAAGCAGAGCGGATAAGATATGCTGGTTTACAGGATTCTTAGCTGCAATAGTTTGTACCATTATAGCGCAGCAAAAGATTGTTAATTTTGAAAAGGAAATCAATCCTGAAAAACAGGGAAGTGTATTTGATCAAAAGTTTGCAAAAAAATGGGAGGAAAGCTGTGATGAGGCAGAACGGATGACAATTTATAAATCCGCATACAGGTCCTTTCAAGCTGTGACTGTAACCTGTCTGATATTATGGTTATTTTGTGTGATTGGAGCAAATATCTGGAATTTTGGTCTGATGCCTGTTACTGTAATTACGGTTATATGGCTTGTTCAGGTATCCAGTTACTGTATGGAAGCGATTCGTCAGTCAAAAAATTCATTAAAATAATAATCAAATATAAATTTGATACCGTACAAGACGTTGCATTCTATTAAGATTTCAGCGTCTTGTACTTTTATGACTCAAGCATGATCATAGCCAAACGCTCAGTGAAAGGCCGAAGTTTGTATAATCCAGTTTCATGAATTTGTTCAATTAAAATATTAAACGGCCGGGGCAGATTTGATCAAAAGCAAATCATAAAACAGAATTCTGAAGACTTTCAAAAGGTAAAAATTCGGCTCACATTATTCTGGGAGTTACCAAAAGTTACAAATAAACGGTTAATTGTTACATGATAAAATTTATGTCGAATTTTGCAGTATTATATTAAGTGTTTGTAATCAGGGCCGAAAGATAGAAAATGGTATAAATTTTATTTTATAACTGCTGCATTTAATGAAATATGAATTACATATATAAGTCAGGTTTATCACAAATAAATTGCAGGAATTGGCAGAAAACCAGATTCAAAAGCCTTGAAAAACAAGGAAAAACACTTGAATTATTTAGGAGGATTAAGACAGTATGAGAAATGCAATTAATATTTTGAAGATTATTCTTGTTTGTGCGATAGGTATGTTTCTTCTATTTATGCCATATGAGAAATTTCAGTCGATTTTTCCAGCCGCTAAGTCGAAAATTTTAGTTAAAGTTGCGGGTGGCTTTGTTCTGCTTTGCGGTCTGTTTGTAGCATTCATTATGATGAGTGAATTTTAATACGGACCAATGGAATACACCCGGTTTCCAAGTGGCTGAATAAAATATAAATAAGATTGACAATGGAAATACGGTCAGGGGAATGAAGAAGTGTGGTTTTAAATAATATAAAGAAAGAAGTAAACATATAGTGATTTATAAAAAGGGCGTATTATTAATCTGACTTTTATAGTTGGATTATCATACGCCCTTTTACGGTAGAGCATATCATTACCCGGCTTTTAAGCGCGGAAAACAGGTTCATTAATTCAGGACAGCTATGAGAGATTTCCCGTTTTTAATAAATAAAAATTATATAAAGTCTGCATTGGGTGTGGAATATTTGAAAGCAGAGTGGTATAATATGGGAAAAGCAAATGATAAGGAGCAGAAATAAACGTTATATGGACAAATTTCAAGCATTAAAGCACTATTTCGGTTACGACAGTTTCCGGGAGGGGCAGGAAATGCTCATCGACAGCATTCTGTCCGGTAAAGATGCCCTTGGAATCATGCCGACCGGTTCCGGAAAGTCCCTGTGCTTTCAGATTCCGGCTCTCATGATGGAGGGAATCACACTGGTCATTTCCCCTCTGATTTCCCTGATGAAAGATCAGGTGGCAACTCTCAATCAGGCAGGCATTCACGCCGCATATCTTAACAGTTCTTTGACTGCGAGTCAGTATTATAAGGCCCTGTCCTATGCACGGGAAGGGCGATACCCCATTATTTATGTAGCTCCGGAGCGTCTTGTGACGGATGATTTTCTGGATTTTGCATTGCATTCGAAGATATCCATGGTAGCAGTGGATGAGGCTCACTGTGTCTCTCAGTGGGGACAGGATTTCAGGCCCAGCTATTTAAAAATCATAGATTTCATTGATAAGCTTCCCAAACGTCCGGTCATCAGCGCTTTTACAGCTACCGCAACAAAAGAAGTCCGGGAGGATGTCATCGATATTCTCATGCTTCGGGAGCCTGCGGTAGTAACTACCGGCTATGACAGGCCCAACCTTTATTTAGGCGTCCAATCCCCGAAGGATAAGTATGCCACTTTGAGGAATTATGTGGAGTGCCATCCGGATCAGTGCGGAATCATTTACTGCCTGACCAGAAAGCTGGTGGAGGAGGTCTGTGACAAGCTGAACCGGGACGGATTTTCGGCTACCAGATACCATGCAGGGTTAAGTGACGCAGAGCGGCGGAAGAACCAGGATGATTTTATATATGACAGAAGCCAGATCATGGTGGCAACCAATGCATTCGGCATGGGAATCGATAAATCCAACGTGCGCTTTGTCATCCATTATAACATGCCGAAGAACCTGGAATCCTACTATCAGGAGGTAGGAAGATGCTCCAGAGACGGGGAACCTGGAGAATGCATCCTGCTTTACAGCGGCCAGGATGTAGTGACCAATCAGATGTTTATTGACAACAATCAGGACAACCAGGAGCTGGATCCGCTTACCCGCCGGATCGTTATGGAACGGGATCGGGAACGGCTGAAAAAGATGACCTACTACTGTTTTACCAACGAATGTCTCAGGGATTACATTCTGCGGTACTTTGGAGTGTATGGGGAGAATTACTGCGGGAATTGTTCCAACTGTTTAAGCCAGTTTGAGACTGTTGATGTGACGGATATTGCAAAAGAACTGATCGGCTGTATAGAGACAAGCAGGCAGCGGTATGGAACTACGGTTATCATTGATACGGTCCATGGGGCTAATACGGCAAAGATCCGAAACTACCGGATGGATGAGAATCCCCATTACGGTGTTCTGGCTAAGGTGCCGGTCTATAAGCTGCGGCAGGTGATGAATCACTTATTCCTTAATGATTACCTTGCGGTGACCAATGATGAATATGCCGTTGTAAAGCTGACCGGGAAGTCCATGGCAGTGCTGGAAGAGGATGAGGCTATATTCATGAAGATGGCCAAGGAACAGGAACCTGCGGCAAAAGAAAAGGGCAGTAAGAAATCAAAGAAATCCAATGCAGCTGCAGTGGAGTTAACGGAAGCTGACGAGGCGCTGTTTGAAAAGCTGAGGACGCTGAGACTGGAGATCGCCAGAGAGGAAAAAGTACCGCCTTATATTGTATTTTCTGACAAGACACTGGTACATATGTCTGTGACAAAGCCGAAGACGAAAAAGGACATGCTTTCAGTGTCCGGGGTTGGAGAATTTAAGTTTGAAAAGTATGGGGAGAGGTTTTTGGAGATCATTAATTTTGTTTGAAAATTATTTACGTTACCCTGAGCCAGCCTCACCAATCACATTATATAAAATGATTCTTCTTTTATAATCGTAATAATAAATTTTCATTTCTGGGTATAATAAAAATACAATTTCCCGCATTATGCGCGGCGACATGGTCTTTCCGGTCACAGGAACTGGGATAAACCATATTTTATTACGATTCAGGAGGAACAATCATGAAAAAATCACTGGCTTTGATACTCATATCCGCTATGGCTGTGAGCCTGGCAGGCTGTGGAGCTGCTGACAGGGTAACAACCGAAGCACCGTCAGCGGAGACGAAGGAAGCGGCTGCGGCACAGGCATCGGCATCTGCAGCAAGATCCGATTCCGCAGAGCCGGAACTGATTTTTAAGTACGGGGAGGTAAATGGTGATGACAATATCATTACCAGAGTAGGTTACAAATTTGCGGAGTACGTGGATGAATTGTCCAACGGACGCATTAAGATCGAAGTATATCCCAGTGCTGCCCTGGGTGATGAAAGAACCTCTCTGCAAACATTACAGAAGGGCGGAGGAACCATCGATATGTACAGGGGAAATACCAACGCTTTAACCGGTTATGGATTTCAAAAGCTCAATATGTTTGGTCTTCCATACATTTTTAATAGCCGTGAGGGTATGTGGAAGGTTCTGGAAAATGAGGACCTTGGACAGGCATTTTTATCGGAAGGGGCTGAGATAGGCGCCGGAATGGTCGGATTATTCTATACGGATGAAGGCGCACGCAATCTGTTTACTACAAAGGAAATTAACGGATTAGACGACATTAAGAATAAGAGAATCCGTGTTCCGGAATCAGTTCTGATGATGGATACCATATCTGCTTTTGGCGCAGAACCCATACCTATGCCTTACGGCGAGCTTTACGGTTCTTTGCAGACTGGGGCTGTAGATGGCGCGGAAAACCCGTTACCGGCATATATTTCGAATAGATTTTATGAGGTTGCTCCTTATTACTTATTAAGCGAACATGTATTCAGCCCAGGCATCGTGCTGATGGCAGAAGAAAAGTGGAATGCTTTAAGTGATGAAGACAAGAACATCCTGATGGAAGCCGGAAGGATGGCATCTGAATGGAATAAGAACGCGATTGTGACGGAAGAGGAAACACTTCGTAAGCAACTGAACGATTTAGGAGTTACTGTTATTGAGATGACGCCGGAGGAAGAGGCCGAAGCCCGGGAAGACACAGATATCGTACGGGTTAGCTTTACCCCGGGTTTGGAAGCTTTGCTGTATAAGATCATTGAAGTTCAAAAATGACCATTTTCATTAAGAGGGCCTTGCAGAATGAACGGTGAACCCCGGTCATTCTGCAAGGCTCTTCTTCCATTTAACAAACGAAAAATGGGGTACGAAAGCATTGAAGCCACATGCATTTATCTAGGAAGGCTTGCAAAAGGGCATTGAAATATGATTGATAAAATTATAATACGATAAAGAAAAATATAAGGCGCAGCGTCGTGACAAAATATCGTCAAGGTGCTGCGCTTGTTCTATAAAAAAATGCCTGCCATGTCTCCAATTACCGATACAAATGGGATATGGCAAGCTTTTCATGTTCTTATAATGTATATTATAGGAACATAGGAACTTTAGTTTATACACAGTTCCAGCCTTATAAATACTTGATTTACATTCTATTTTTCATATCGGCAAAAAATATTATTACATAAGTTTTTTAAAAAAAATTCTTTTATTTCCCTACAAAAAGGCAATTCTGATACAAATCAATAGCTTGTTAAATATACATTGTGGGAAGAATTGTAAATATATGATTTTTTTACTAATTCTTAGTTTGCGAACAAGGAGGTGAAGCGAATGTTATCTTTGGGAAGGAATCCGGGTCAATATCTTGTTATCAACAATAATATTATTATCCAGGTGGTCTCCGTAGACGGGGACTTACGGCTCGCTATTGATGCTCCAAAAGAAATTTCTATTGTAAGAGGTGAAATTTATGAAGAATGTCATGCTGTTCCCCAGTGTTTAAAGCGCCTGAAGGAAAAGAGTATGAGATGGTGAGATGAGAACTGATTTCAATTTTTCATTCAGGGCCCGAATGGAGAGTTTGAAATAAATAGAACAAAAAGAAACTTGGGGGAAAAGGAAGTCCCCGCCATAATTCAAGGAGGTTATACTTATGAGAATTCAACACAACATTACGGCTTTAAACGCTTACGGAAATTTAACAGGAAACAACAATTCCGTATCTAAGAACCTGGAGAAGCTGTCTTCTGGTTATAGGATCAACCGGGCAGGCGATGATGCAGCGGGTCTTGCTATTTCCGAAAAGATGAGAGCCCAAATCACTGGTCTTGATACTGCCAAGAAGAATGCAAACGACGGTATTTCTTTAATTCAGACAACAGAAGGCGCATTAACTGAAGTTCATTCCATGTTAAACCGTATGGTGGAGCTGGCAGACCAGTCAGCCAATGGTACTTATCAGGATAATGTAGACCGTGAGAATCTGCAGAAAGAAGTTACTTCATTAAAGGATGAAATTAACCGTATTTCCGAAGGAACGAACTATAACGGCATTACGCTTCTTGACGGTTCCCTGTCTGCCTCCGGCTCTACCGCATCCTCCGCAGCAAAAGCAGCGGCTGGTCTCAGTACGGAATTTAACGGTGGAGAATTAACCATTGTTGATGTTGCAGCCACAAAGGGCAGCTATACTAACGCTGCATTCAGCAATGGCGATATAAAAAATGGTGAGACGCTGGAATTGACAACCACTTTGAACAATGGCAAAAATGTAAAGGTTTCACTGACTGCCAGGGATTATACGGACGGTACGGCCGGTGGAGAACTGGTCGGTTCAGATGGCTCTGTTTATGGAAAATATGCAGCTGGCGGAACCACTGGACCAACAGCTGTCGAGCTCGGAAAAGCGTTAACGGGTGCTCTGAGAGATAGTGATATCGGTAAAGATTTTAAGGTTGCGGATAATGGAGACGGTACCTTTACACTGACCAATAAGGTGGCAGGTGCTGACGCACCGCAGGTACTGGCAAATTTTAATGCTACCATTAAAAATGCTGACGGTACCATGAAAAGCCAGGCTACGAAATCTTTGACCTATACAAAAGGAGCAGATGCTTATCAGACGATCGATGGTTCTCAGTTTACAGGCAAAGAATATGATGGCACAGACCAAACCGTACTGACCATCAATGATAAAAAATTTGCAATTATTGTAGAACAGTCTGATTCTGAAGATACTGCCAAACTGGTTAAAAAGGCATCTGATGCAGGTCTGGAAATTATTAAGGTAAGCTCCGTAGATGATACCAATGGTACATTTGCAACCGCCGGAGACGGGTCACTTAAATTAGATGTAGACGATTCCGCTGCTTCCGGTAACGATAAGAAGAATGATGCGGCAAAGCTTCAGGGAGATGCCATTGCAGTGGCTCTCGGAAAGGCCCTTGGCATGAATGTGGCATTTGTTGGGGGCGCCGGCGATAAATCGGCATCTCCCAGCACTGCAGTAGCCTCTCATTTCGAATTCAAAGCTGACACAACCATTGATCCTGCAAAGAAAAAGGGGGCAGGCCTGACTCTCCAGATTGGTGAATCAGCACAGGAGTTCAACCAGATGACGGTTTCTGTAGGAAGCGTGGATACAAAAACCTTAGGCATTGCCGGCATTGATATCGGCACACAGGCAGGAGCAAAGAGTGCGGTTGATTTAATTAAAAATGCTATTAATTCCGTATCTTCCACCCGCGGTGACTTAGGAGCTCTTCAGAACCGTCTGGAGCATACCATCAATAACTTAAGCGTGACCTCAGAGAATATGACAGCAGCAGAAAGCCGGATCCGTGATGTTGATATGGCACAGGAGATGATGGGATTAACCAAGAATAAGATTCTTGTTCAGGCATCCCAGGCAATGCTTGCTCAGGCAAATCAGATTCCCCAGGGTGTGCTTCAATTGTTACAGTAGTCAATATTGGGGCCGCTGCACAAATGTGCGGCGGCCCCTTTTGAGTGCGCCTGGGCTTATACATAGCGGTAAATAATAGAAGGCCGCCCGCCGGTCGTATAATCAATGTCGCTCATGATTTCCTTTTTATCTAAAAGGTAATTCATATATCTCCGTACCGTGACGCGGGAGAGGTGGACTTCTTCCGCAATTTTTTCACTGGTAAGAGCCTCCAAACGGTGCAGCTTCATATAGTTTAGAATCGTATCCAGCGTCTTTTCCTGCAGCCCTTTACGGAGTACATCCTGCTGGGGAGATGAAAACGCTGGAGATTCGAAAAGGGAATCCAGCTGCTGTTGGGAAAAATTCTCCTGATTTAATAATTCCTGATGTTCCATGAATCTTGCAAGCGCGTGATTGAAGCGGACATATTCAAATGGCTTTACAAGATAGTCGATAACGCCTAAGGATAATAACTGTTTTACATGGGCAGCGTCACTGGCAGCCGTGACCATGATCACATCGGTCTGTTTTTGAAGCTTGCGGATTTCCGTCAGCAGCTCCACCCCATCCATAACCGGCATATAGACGTCAAGGATGGCTAAGTCCGCAGAGTGGTCATGTAAGTATTCCAGGGCTTCCTGACCGTTGGAAAAGTGTCCGGCAACTTTTAAATATTTATTCAGCTCAACATATTGTCTGTTTATGGATGCGACCATGGGGTCGTCCTCAATAATAATTACGTTATACATGGTGTTCCTCCTCTGTAAAGGTGATGACGAAAGAAGTGCCTGCATCTTCTTCTGATTCCATCTCGATCACCCCGTGGTACCGTTCAACCAGACTTTTGATCAGATACATGCCGGAACCGCGGCCGCTGCCTTTCGTGGAGAATCCTTTTTCAAATATCCTGCTTTGAATCTCAGGCGGAATTCCTTTTCCTGTGTCATCTACGGAAAGAATGCTGCCGGATTTCCAGATATTGATTCCGATCTCAATTTCTTTCATCGCTCTGTTTTCGTGATTTAATTCCTCAATGGCATTTTCAATCAGGTTCCCAAGAATCGTAATATAGAGATCGGCCGGCAGGTTTAAATGATCCTCCCGGCAGGAACTGTCCGGTTTCAGAGTCAGGCTGATACCCAATTCACCGGCCCGAATGATTTTGCCTATGAGCAGGGCGGCAATGCTGGAGACCTGGATTTTCCGTGTGACCTCACTGACCGCCTGGGTGGAAACCATACTGGTATTACGAATAAAGTCGGTAACTTTCTTAAGTTCTCCCATCTCAATATATCCAAGAATTACATGCAGTTTGTTTTTGAATTCATGATTAAATGCCCGGAGCGTTTCAACCATATAGCGGGCACCGGTCAGTTCTTCTGCCATTTTAGTCACTTCTGTTTTGTTTCGGAATATGGAAACAGCGCCTATGGTTTTGTCCTGTTCAATGATTGGAATGAGGCTGGACATGATGTGCTTGCCGCGTATCATGAGGCTTATGTTGTATTCAGGCACAGAAGTGCGAAGAACTTCCGGAAGCCTGGTTTCCGGATAGATATCCGTAAGTCTGGTGCCGTATTCCGGCATTTCGCTTAAGTCAAGGATTTTTTTTGCGGATTCATTGATGAGAATCAGCTCGCCGCCGGTATTGATCGCAAAAATGCCTTCTTCCAGCGCATCGAGAACTTCTTTTCCCTCGATATGTATTTTTCGGAATTCCTCCGGCCGGTAACCAAACAAAATTTTCCGCAGCCGGTTATAGAGCATACCGGAGGTCAGGAATCCTATGAAAATTAATACCGCGGCGAGGAGCATAAAAATGGACAGGATGTTTTTTGTCAGCTGCATAATGCTGGTGGTCAGCACGGATACCATGACAAATCCTATGATTTTCCGATCCTCATCCTTAACAGGAAAAAAAGCGCGCCGCTGTTTTCCCAGGGTACCTTTTCCGTTTGTGATATAAGGTTCGGCACCGTTTAGGATGTCTGCTTCATCGCCGCCTGTAAAGGACTTTCCTATTAAGTCCTTGTTATTATGATAAAAGCGTATGCTCTTTGTATTGCAGATGGTAACAACATCAATATAATCCAGCTTTTCGACCAGATGATCCAGATACCGGTTAAATTCCGGAGAGGAGGATCCCTTTTTTAAGATATCCACAACTTCCGGAGTCTCTGAGAGGAGAATGCCAATATTGCGGATATTCATATCCAGAGAATTCTGTTTCGTAACCAGGTTATAATACAGGGATACGCCGAGAGACAACAGGATTGCCAGCGTGATCCCGAATATCTGGGATATATAGATTTGATGTTCCAATGGTTTTTCTTTCATGAGAGATCCTCCCTATGAAACCTATTGTAGTAAAACTGTACAGAAAAATCAACGGCTTACCATTATCCTCTCTGCACTTTTTGGATGGAGTCTCTGTTCAGTCCCTTTGAATTATGGTATCATTGAAAAAAGTACAGAAAGCAGGAGGGAGCAGGAGGAAAGATCATGAAGATGTTTCATTTGTCTGATTTACACATCGGAAAGCAGTTAAACGGCTACAGCTTAAAGGAAAATCAGGAAGCAGTCCTTGTACAGATCGTGGATTATGCGGCCGCTATTCATCCGGAAGCGATCCTGATCTGCGGCGATATCTATGATAAAACGGCGCCTTCGGGGGAGGCCTACACTATATTCGGCAATTTTCTGGAAGCTCTCTCTGAGATAAAGCCTCAGATATCAGTTCTGATTATTGCAGGAAATCACGATTCTCCGGAACGGCTTTCCTATGCAAGTCCTTTTCTGGAAAAGCACCGCATCCATTTATCGGTATTTCCGCCCCAGAGCCCGGAGGAACACTTGAAAAAGGTGGTGTTAGAGGATGAATACGGCCCGGTGAATTTCTATCTTCTGCCCTTTTTAAAGCCCGGGTATGTCAGACAGCTTTTTGCGGAAAACCAGCCGGATGGGTATGAGAGCGCCGTAAGGGCTGTTTTGGAGCGGGAAACCCTGGATGCAGAACAGCGCAACGTCCTGTTATCCCATCAGTTTTATACATCCGGCGGCAGGGAACCGGAAACCTGCGAATCGGAACAGGCGGTCATCATGGCAGGCGGCCTGGACCGGGTGGATGTGTCGGTTTTATCCGGATTTGATTATGTTGCCCTGGGGCATCTTCACGGTTCGCAAAAGGTAGGAAGGGGGTCGGTCCGGTATTGCGGAACTCCTTACAAATATTCGGTCAGCGAGGAATACCATCAGAAGTCTGTCACCGTTGTGAAGATGGGAAGAAAAGGTGAGGAGCCGGAAGTCGAATTTCTCCCTTTAAGGGGGATCCAGGATGTCAGACGGGAAAGAGGAAGCCTGGAGGAAATCCTGTCAAGGGCAGCAGAGGAGAACCGCCATGATTTTGTCAGCATTACACTTACCGATGAGGAAGAGCCTTACCGGGTCAGGGAGCGTTTGGAAGAAGTATTCGACCATCTGCTGGAGCTAAGGGTGGATAATGAGCGGACCAGGAAAAAGCTTATGGAAGGGGGAGAGCCGGTTCCGGTTTTAAAGCCGTTAGAGGCTTTCCGGCAATTTTATAAGGCAGTA
Source organism: Clostridium sp. Marseille-P2415 (assembly GCF_900155545.1). Lineage (GTDB taxonomy): Bacteria > Bacillota > Clostridia > Lachnospirales > Lachnospiraceae > Lacrimispora. The sequence continues at coordinate 2,134,402 of NZ_LT732526.1, read as the reverse complement.
AAAGGCGAGGAGATGACGAAAGCGGCGGAAGAGGCCATGGAGCGGATCGTACAGGAAGCAAAGGAGGAAGAAGGAATATGAAGCCACGTAAGCTGACCATGTCTGCATTCGGTTCCTATGGCGGAAGCGTGGAGGTGGATTTTGAAAAGATCGGCCATGGGGTTTTCCTGATTACCGGAGATACGGGAGCAGGGAAGACGACTATTTTTGATGCCGTGGCATTTGCGCTGTTCGGAGAAACCAGCGGACAGAAGCGGGAACCTTCCATGATGCGAAGCCAGTATGCGGAGGATGATGAGGAAACTTATGTTTCCTTAACGTTTTCCGAACGGGGAGAAAGCTATGAAATCAGGAGAAGTCCTGCATATACCCGGGTCAGTAAAAGAAAGAATAAAAACGGAGAATATCCAGCCATTCTGGTTCCTGCAAAAGCAAATCTTTTCCTGCCTGACGGAACCGAGTTTGCAGGCAGCCTCCGGGATATCAATCAGAAAATCCAGGAAATCGTAGGCGTGGACCAGAACCAGTTTTCCCAGATCGCCATGATCGCCCAGGGCGATTATTTAAAGCTTCTCCATGCCTCCTCCAGAGAGCGGAAGGAAATATTCTCCAGAATTTTCAATACAGGGATATACAGCAGGATCCAGATGAAATTAAAGGAACGGAACAACGAACTTTACGGCAGGCTTGAGGATAACCGGAAGCTGTGCTTTCATGAGCTTCAGAACATGGAGCTTTTAGAGGAAAGTCCATATGCGGGGGACTGGCGGGAACTCCTGGAATTTAAGGAAACAAGGACACAAGATATCAGAAGGCTTCTGGCTTCTGTCCTGGATGAGATAAGAGAGAAGGAGCAGAAGCTTCACGAGGAAAAGGACCGCAGGGGAAGGCTTCTTTCTGAGGTGGAAGGCCGCTTGAGCCGGGCAGAAGAGGTTAACAGGCTTTTTTACGGTCTGGAACAGGCGGCCGCCGGCTTAAAAGTTCTGGAAGAACAGAAGGAAAAATGGCTGGAGGCGATGGAACGGTTAAATGCGGCCAGACAGGCGGATAAAGCAAACGTGCCGGAGACCCGGTTTCTGGATAAAAAAAGGGAGTATGAGACTGCCACTTTGAGGCTGGAACGGCTGGAGAAGGAACTGGGTGACTTGAATCTGGCCCTTGCGGCTGCGAAAAAGGCGGCGGAGGCCGGCAGAGAAGCCAAAACAAGGGAGGTTCCGGAGCTGTCAGTCCGCATTACCCGGCTGAATGAGGCCATGCCGCTTTATGACCAGTGGAAAGCCGGAAAAGAAGCTTACCGTGAAAAGAAGCTGGAAGAAGAGGAAGCTGGCAAGCATCTAAAAAACATAGAGACAGAACTGGCGGATTTAAAAGAACGTCTGTCAGCCAGCGAAGCGAGACAGGAACAGCTGGAGGAGCAGTCAGGACATCTGCCTGAAATAAAGCAGAAGAAGGCCGTGCTCATGGACAGGCAGCAGGCACTCAATGGTCTTTATGATGCCGTAAAGCGTCTGGAGTCTGATACTGAGAAAAAAGAGGAAATCCAGACGGCAGCCATAAATGCCCAGAGGAGCTATGAGCAGGCCGAAAAGGCTTATAATGACATGTATCGGGAGTTTCTGGCTCTGCAGGCCGGGATCATGGCGGACAAGCTGACAGAGGGATGGCCCTGTCCGGTCTGCGGCTCCACGCATCATCCCCAAAAAGCGGAACTTAAAGAGGGGGCTGTCACTCAGGATAATGTGGAGCAGGCAAAGGAAGCCCGGAATCAGGCGGAAAAACAGCGGTCCAGGGCAGCAGAGGCCGGCATCATGGCATTTGAAAGCTGCCGGCATCAGGAAGAGCAGATCGAAAAAGAAGTCCGGAAATGGCTTGGTGATCCGTTCCATCCGGAACAGTTGAAAGTCAGTCTGTCCGAAGAACTGCAGTCTTGCAGGAATTTATTAATGGATATAGAGAAGGAAGAAAAGGAAGCTTCGGAAGCGGACCGCCTTCTAAGGGAAATTCTGGAGGTCCGAAAAGCGGACCGGAAAAAGCAGGAAGAGCTGGAGCCTGAAAGGGAGAAGGCATTAAGCGCCTGGCAGGAGAGGAAACTGACAGCCGCTGCCCTTTTCACGGAGGCAGAACATTTGAAGGCACGTCTTCCTAAACCCGATGAAAAGGAGGCCATAAGAGAACTGGATTGCTGCGAAAGGAGAAAAGAGGAGCTGTTAAAGGCAGAGGAGCAGGCAGAGGAACGGTTTAAGCGTATTTCGGAAGAGGAAAAGGAGAAAAAAGGACGTCTGGCTTCCGAACAGGAAAATGCCCAGGAAGGCCGGTTCGCCATGGAACATGCATATAAAGCTTTTCAATCAGCCGCAGCAGAGCTGGGATTTTCCTCAGAGGAGGATTACCAAAGGGCAAAGCAGGCACCGGAAACCATGAAGCAATGGGAAGAAGAGGTATTGGACTACGAAAGGGCGCTGTTAAAGGCCAGGACCATTTACAGCCAGTACAGAGAACAGACGGAGGGACGGGAGAAGATAGAAACAAATCAATGGGCCGAACAGGCGGCAGTGCTTAAAGAGGAACAGAAGCAGCTTCAGAATGAGGAGGCAAGGCTCACCGGAATCCGCAGCAGGACGGTTCAGGCGGAAGAAAATTTAAAACGGCTGTGGACGGAGCGGGAACAGCTGGAAGAGGAGTACCGTCTTTACCACACCTTATTTCAGACTGCCAACGGGAAAATGGCCGGTTCCGTCAGTCTGGACTTTCAGACCTATGTCCAGCGGCAGTATTTCAACCAGATGATTCAGGCGGCAAACAAACGGCTGAAGGTGATGACGGACGGCCAGTTCCTGCTTCAGTGCAGGGAACTGGATTCCCTTGGGAAGCAGGGAGAGGTGGGCCTGGATCTGGATGTTTACAGCATGGCTACGGATAAGATCCGGGATGTAAAGACCCTTTCCGGCGGAGAATCCTTTCTGGCAGCTCTGGCCATGGCACTTGGCATGGCTGATATCATTCAGCGGACGGCGGGGAATGTGTGCATGGATGCCATGTTTATTGATGAGGGCTTTGGCTCTCTGGATGAAGAAGCCAGGCTTAAGGCAGTCCTCATTCTAAAGGAACTTGCAGGCGGACGCAGACTCATCGGGATCATATCTCATGTGACGGAATTAAAAGAACAGATCGGAAAAAAGCTGCTGGTGAGAAAGACGGAAAAGGGAAGCAGGATACAGTGGGACTTAGATATACCGGGCGGCATTTAACCTGGAGCGTGCGTATCCGCAGGAAGTTCCATTCTCTTAGAATACGCACGCTCCGGCCGGCATCAGCCGTTCTTAATTTTCCCCTGCAGGTCCAATAACAGGCTCAGCAGGTTTTCAAGCGCCTTGCCGTTTAATGGCTTCAGCTCTGAGATCAGTTCATTCAGAAGTACAGGATTTGAATTGTCTTCATCGAAAAATTCCCTGGGAGTCACATTCAGAAATTCACAGATGGACAGGAAATTCTGCATGGACGGCATGGATTTTCTGTTTTCAATATTGTTAATATAGTTATCTGCCTGTCCCATGGACAGGCTCATATCCCTGGCCGATAAGCCCTTTTGTGTCCGAAGCTGTGCCAGTCTCTCTGGTATGTAATTTTCATCCATTGGTATTAATCTCCTTTTCATAAATTTTAATCCATACAAGAGTTATAATTGCCAATTATACAAGAGTATTATAACTAAAATAATAGATGAAAACTACTATTATTGTATTGCATCAAAGGGATCTGCAGCGATATGCCCCTATTTCATGAGCGGAACAGGACCGGTCTTGTTTACAGGAATTCAAATTTCCGATATAATGATAGAAGGTTATATAACTCAATAACAGAAAAGTACCGAGGTGAATACAATGAGGGTATCCTATGATGAAATGAAAGCAGCAATAAAACGTGCCTTTATAAAGCATGGCCTGTCAGAAGAAAAAGCGGAGATTTGTGCAAAAATACACACTGAAACCACTTATGATGGTGTTTATTCTCACGGGACCAACCGGGTAGCGCGTTTTTGCGGTTACCTGGACCGGGGCTGGGTGAAAAAAGATGGAGAGCCGGAGCTTAAAAAAGAATTTGGAGCCATCCGGATTTATGACGGAAACTTAGGGCCGGGAATTACCAATTCCTTATTCTGCTGTGAAAGAGCGATGGAACTGGCGGACCGGTATGGAATCGGCATGGTGGGAATCCGGAATACCACCCACTGGATGCGCGGCGGTTCCTATGGGAAATACCTGGCTGAAAGAGGATACATTGGGATCCTATGGACCAATACCGAGTCCGTTATGCCCCCGTGGGGAGGTAAGGATCCAAGAATCGGCAATAACCCCATTATCTTTGCTATGCCGGGGGAGGATGGAAAGCCGCTGTTTATGGACATGGCCATTTCCCAGTATTCTTATGGAAAACTTCAGGTGACCAGACTGGCGGGAAAGAAGCTTCCCTATCCGGGCGGATATGATGAGGAAGGGAATTTAACGGATGTTCCGGGAGATATTGAGAAGAGCAGACGGATTCTTCCGATGGGATATTGGAAAGGCTCTGCCTTTGCATTTATGCTGGACGTGCTGGGAGCCGCCCTGACTGAGGGGAAATCGGCCAAAAACATGGACGAAGAGGACCGGGAAAGCTGTACCGGCTGTTCCCAGGTCTTTATTGTAATCAATCCTGACACTTACAGCGATGCAGAAGCAATCAGGGAAAAGGTGAAGGAAGCTTCCGGGTATTTAAAAACCTCGGAACCGGCAGAACCGGGCAGCGATATCCATGTGCCGGGAGAAGGGCTTGAGAGATTTCATAAGGACCATGATGAAAACGGCATTTACGTGGATGACAGTATCTGGAACAAAATTTTAAGCCTGTAAAAACAAGAGGAATCAGCGAAAAGAAAGGAGATACCATGTTAAAATGTGAAAGAACCAGTGTCATGAACATAGAAAATGCCATTCGGGGTGCGAGAAATCCCATGAACAGCTGGGACCGTATGGACAGCAGTTATAACGAAGAAGGGGAATACATCCTGGGCCCCAATGATCTGGGTCTTGCAAAGCGTTTGAGAAAGGCAGGAAGCGATCACCGCAAATACATCCGGCAGATTTTTGTGTCAGTGGATATCACGGCACCCATATACTGGTGGAAAGAATACGATACCTATAAAGTGTCTACCGTAGCGAATTCTACGAGCACCATGCACAAAATCCACAGCAAGCCCTTTGAAATGGAAGATTTCAGCCATGACCATATGACAGAACAGACTCTGGCATTTATGGAAACGGTGGTAGCACAACTGGAGAAGATCCGTCTCCGTTACATAGAGACAAAGAATAAAGAAGACTGGTACGATTTGATCCAGCTCCTCCCATCCGGCTACAATCAGATGAGGACATGCACTTTGAATTATGAAACGCTGATCAATATATATTTTTCAAGGCGTAATCATAAGCTTGAGGAATGGCATGCTTTCTGCCGGTGGATCGAGAGCCTTCCCTATGCAAAAGAACTGATCCTTGCGGAAGAAGAATAAAGGAAAGGGATGAGTTGACCTATGAATATCATTGTTGCAGTGGATAAAAACTGGTCCATCGGCAATCAGGGCCAGCTTCTCGTTTCCATTCCTGAGGATATGAAATTGTTCCGGGAGGAAACCCTTGGGAAAGTAATTGTCATGGGACGGAAGACATTGGAGAGCTTTCCCGGAAAGCAGCCGTTATACGGAAGAACCAATATCGTGCTGACTAAGAACCCGGATTATAAAGTAAAGGGAGCGGTTGTCTGCCACAGCCTTCCGGAAGCTCTGGAAGAACTTCGCAAGTATTCTGATGAGGACTGTTTTATCATTGGCGGGCAAAGCCTTTATGAACAATTCCTTCCCTATTGTGATGCGGCGCATGTAACTTATATCGACTATTCGTACAGCGCAGATACCTGCTTCCCCAATCTGGATCAGGATCCGTCGTGGGCGATGGCGGCAGAAAGTGACGAGAAGACTTATTTTGATTTATGCTATACCTTTCGCATGTACCGGCGGAAAGAAGCCGCTGGTAAAAGATAATAAAATAATAAATCGATAAAAATTTAATGATATTTTTCGATAAATATTGTCAGCCGCCGATAAAAATGATAAGATGATATAAGTGCCATTTCATCTGATTGTTGGGGAAGGCTATCAGGAATGGTGTATAGGTATATTCACAAAGACATTAGGAGGATAAAGATGTACAAGATTTTAAAAGCAGAGATGTTAGCTGACAAGATCTATCTGATGGATGTGGAAGCACCCCGGATTGCCAAAGCCTGCCAGCCTGGAGAATTTGTTATCGTTAAGATGGATGACAGAGGAGAGAGAATTCCGCTTACCATCTGTGATTATGACCGTGAGAAGGGTACCGTAACCATTGTATTTCAGACAGTGGGGGCCAGTACGGAAAAGATGGCCGGGTTAAAAACAGGAGACAGCTTTGAAGATGTGGTCGGTCCTTTAGGCAATGCGTCTGAATTCGTACATGACGGCATAGAAGAAGTAAAGAAAAGAAAATATCTGTTTGTAGCCGGGGGTGTTGGAACTGCTCCTGTTTATCCCCAGGTAAAGTGGATGAGAGAACACGGCATAGATGTTGATGTTATCATGGGTTCAAAGACCAGGGATTTATTGATCCTGGAAGATGCCATGAGAGGACAGGCCGGTAATTTATATGTAACTACGGATGACGGCTCTTATGAAAGAAAGGGCATGGTAACTGAGGTAATTAAGGACCTGGTTCAGAATCAGGGTAAAAAATACGATGTGTGTGTAGCCATCGGACCGATGATCATGATGAAGTTCACCTGTCTCCTGACCAAAGAATTGGACATTCCGACCATTGTCAGCTTAAATCCGGTCATGGTAGACGGAACCGGCATGTGCGGTGCCTGCCGTATCACGGTTGGCGATGAAGTAAAATTTGCCTGTGTGGATGGACCGGAGTTTGACGGACACCTGGTTAATTTTGACGAAGCCATGAAGCGCCAGATGATGTATAAATCAGAAGAGGGGCGCGCGGCTTTAAAAGCCCGTGAAGGCGATACTCATCATGGCGGATGCGGACTGTGTGGAGGTGACAAGTAATGGATGTATTAAAGAAAGTACCAGTTAGAGAACAGGACCCAAAGGTCAGAGCGACGAACTTTAAAGAGGTTTGTCTTGGATATAATGAAGAAGAGGCAATGGAAGAAGCCAGCCGCTGCATTAAGTGCAAGAATCCCAAATGTGTGGCCGGTTGTCCGGTATCCATTAACATACCCGGATTTATTAAGGAAGTGGAGGAAGGAAATTATGAGGATGCTGCCAAGGTCATTGCGGAATCCTCTGCCCTTCCGGCAGTCTGCGGCCGTGTATGTCCTCAGGAGAGCCAGTGCGAAGGCCAGTGTATCCGCGGAATCAAAGGGGAGCCGATTTCCATTGGAAAGCTGGAGCGTTTCGTAGCAGACTGGTCCAGAGAGCACGGATTTGTTCCGGCTGCACCGGAGAAGACCAACGGTAAAAAGGTAGCTGTCATTGGTTCCGGTCCTTCCGGACTTACCTGTGCCGGCGATCTGGCCAAGATGGGCTATGAGGTCACGATTTTCGAAGCCCTTCATGAGCCGGGCGGTGTATTGACCTACGGCATTCCGGAATTCCGTCTTCCTAAGGAGGCTGTGGTTCAGCCGGAGATCGACAACGTGAGAAAGCTTGGCGTTAAGATTGAGACCAATGTGATCGTTGGCAAGTCCGTGACCATTGATGAACTTTTTGATGAGGAAGGCTTCCAGGCCGTTTTCATCGGTTCCGGAGCAGGTCTGCCAATGTTCATGGGAATTCCGGGAGAGAATGCAAACGGCGTGTTCTCCGCAAATGAATATTTGACCAGAAGCAATCTGATGAAGGCATTCCGCGAGGATTATGATACCCCGATCGTAGCCGGTAAGAGGGTAGCAGTCGTAGGCGGCGGAAACGTTGCCATGGATGCGGCCAGAACCGCTCTTCGTCTCGGAGCGGAAGTGCATGTTGTCTATAGAAGAAGTGAGGCAGAGCTTCCTGCAAGAGCAGAAGAGGTTCACCATGCAAAAGAAGAAGGAATTATTTTTAACCTTTTAACCAACCCGGTGGAGATCCTCACGGATGAAAAGGGCTGGGTAAAGGGAATGAAATGCATCAGAATGGAACTTGGCGAACCGGATGCTTCCGGCAGAAGAAGACCGGTAGAGGTAGAAGGATCTGAATTTGTCATTGACGTGGACACGGTTATCATGTCCTTAGGTACTTCACCGAATCCGCTGATATCAAGCACCACCAAGGGACTGGATATTAATAAGCGCAGATGCATCATTGCTGAGGAATCCACAGGAAAGACCAGCAAGGAAGGCGTATATGCCGGAGGGGATGCGGTGACAGGAGCCGCAACCGTTATTCTGGCTATGGAAGCCGGACGGGCCGGTGCAAGAGGAATCCATGAATACCTTTCTGCAAAGGAATGATCCATATAGTAAGGGCTGCCGGTTTTCTGGCAGCCCTTTTGGGACGGAGTACACTTATTTATGAGCAAAAAAGTTGATTTATTAAGAGGGCATATTTTTACATCTTTAACTGGCCTGGCGCTGCCGATCATGGTAACGGCTCTGGTCCAGATGGCCTACAACTTAACGGATATGGCCTGGATCGGCTTCGTCGGTTCTCCGGCCGTTGCTGCGGTCGGGGCGGGAGGCATGTATGTCTGGCTTTCCCAGGGCGTTGTCGCCCTGGCAAAGATGGGCGGCCAGGTAAAGGTGGCACATGCTTTGGGAAGCGGAAATATTGAGGAAGCGGCAAAATACGCTTCCGGTTCGATACAGATGGGGATACTGTTTGCTTTCCTGTATGGGGCGGCGGCGATTTTTGGAGCAAGGCCTTTGATCGGATTTTTTGGATTAAGCGATGCTGTCATCATCCAGAATGCCCAGGTTTATTTAAAAGTTACCTGCGGCCTGATCCTGTTCTCCTTTTTAAATTCGATTATCACCGGGATCCTGACGGCTATGGGAGACAGCAGGACTCCGCTGTTTGCCAATGTGGCCGGTCTGGCTTTGAATATGATTCTGGACCCGCTCCTGATTTTTGGTTTTGGCCCGATAAAAGGTTTCGGAGTATTGGGGGCTGCTGCTGCAACTGTCATGGCTCAGGCCGTTGTGACTGCGGTGTTTCTGGCAGCAATAAGAAAAGACCGGATGCTTTTCCATAAGGTGAAGGTACTTCATAAGGTTTCATGGACTCATATAAAGACCATGATCCGGATCGGTTTTCCTGCTTCCGTACAGAATCTTATCTACACCAGCATTTCCATGGTATTAACCCGTTTCGTGGCCGGATTTGGAGATACGGCGGTAGCGGTTCTGCGTGTGGGGGGCCAGATCGAATCCATCTCCTGGATGACAGCGGATGGATTTGGGGCTGCGATCAATTCCTTTAGCGGACAAAATTACGGAGCAGGACAATATGACAGGGTGAAAAAGGGATATTTCACAGCGTCAGGAGTTATGTTTGTCTGGGGATTATTCAGCTCGGCCCTGTTAATCGGTCTTCCGGAACAGATATTCGGATTGTTCATCCATGAAGCGGATGTGATTCCCATGGGAGTGCGTTATCTGGTGATTCTGGGCTTTTCCCAGATGTTCATGTGCATTGAGTTAACAACGGTAGGGGCCCTTTCCGGCCTGGGAAAAACCCTTTTATGTTCGGTCATAAGCATCGTGTTCACTACAGCCAGAATACCTCTTGCCATGGTCTTAAGCGGTACGGCTCTTGGGCTTGACGGAATCTGGTGGGCTTTTACCGTTTCCAGTGTCATCAAGGGGATTCTGTTCTTTTTCTGTTTCATAAAGGTGGCGGATAAGCTGCCTCAGGCTGGAAATGCAATCCGGGTGGAAACGGATAAAGTTCCGGACGGGTATTAAAAAATTCTAAAATTTCTAAAATAGGACTTGAATTTTACCCCTGTTTTACGTTAACATATAGGTTAGGATTAGAAAATACTGTAAAAAGGAACGGACGATGAAACGAAAAATACAGATTATTAATAGAAGAAATGCAGGGGTACTCAGAAAACTGCTTTGTGGCCTGCTGGTGGGCACTATGGTCTGCAGCCAGAGCGTACCGGCCTGGGCTACATCAAAGGCGGAGAAAGAGAAGCAGGAAGCGCAGAAAAAGTTGGAGGAGGCCAATAAAAAGGCCCAGGAAGCGGAAAACAATAAGAGCGCTGCCCAGAATCAGGTGTCCAAGCTGTCTTCCGATTTAACGGCTCTTTTATCGGATATTAAAATACTGGAGACCGATATGGCCAACAAGGAAGTGGAGATCAAGAAGGCCGAATCCGATTATGAAGCGGCTAAGAAAGAGGAGGAAAAGCAGTACGCTGCCATGAAAAAGAGAATCCAGTACATGTACGAAAAGGGAGATACGGAATATCTGGACATTTTCCTTCAGGTAAAGAACATGTCGGACCTTCTTAACAAGGCAGAGTATGTTGAGGGAATTTATACATATGACCGGAACATGCTGGTAACTTTCCAGGAGACGAAGCAGAAAGTGGCTGATTATAAGTCTGACCTGGAGGAGGACAAGGCTGAGATGGAGGTTATGGAGCTGGAGTACAAGGAGCAGCAGACCCAGCTTGAGGACCTGATTGCGACAAAGAAAAAGGAAGTTTCCAATTTTGACAGCCAGCTTGCCAAGGCAAAGCAGGATGCGAACGTTTATGCCCAGACAGTTGCAAAGAAGAACGAGGAAATCCGCAAGGCGAAGGAAGAGGAAGCCAGAAAGAAGGCCGCCGAGGAAGCCCGGAAAAAAGCAGAGGAAGAGGCAAAAAAGAAGGCATCATCAAGCAAAAAGACTCCGGCTTCCAGTAATAACAACAAATACACCGGTCCATCCGCGTCCAAGAGCAGCGGTGGAACGGCAGAGGGCCGCGCGGTTGCGGATTATGGACTCCAGTTCGTGGGGAACCCCTATGTATTTGGGGGAACCAGCCTGACCAATGGTACGGATTGCTCCGGATTCGTCCAGTCTGTTTACAGGCATTTTGGTTACTCCGTTCCAAGAAATTCTTCGGAGCAGCGTTCCGCAGGCCGTGAGGTATCCTATTCCGAAGCACAGCCGGGAGATATTATCTGCTATGCGGGCCATGTGGGAATCTATATCGGCAATGGACAAATTGTCCATGCAAGCTCCCCGTCAACCGGGATCAAGGTGGGAACGGCTACCTACCGGACCATACTTTCAGTCAGAAGAATCGTATAGTGAATATAGAAAGCAGGATGCCAAAGGGCTGGAAGGAATATTTCAGCCTTCCGGTATCCTGCTTTTTGCAGCGGTTTTTAATGTGGGATCAGCAGCAGGAAAAAGACCGTGGGAGAGAAGGAAAAACGGAGGTTTTAAGGCCGTTCGATTTCCTGTTTCAGGTAAAAAAGACTTGCGGAAATCGACATAATGTGAGAAAATATAATCAAGTATGATGTGATATATTTAACAAAGTACTTTTCACAATTATTACTTATTTGAAAGGAGTTTTAACATGATTTATTCACAGGAAGTAGAAGAGATGTGCACAGTGGCACAGGGCGTTCATCACGGCGCTGCTCCAATCCCAGAAGAAGCAAAATGGGTAAAATCTAAAGAAGTTAAAGATATCTCCGGTTTGACACATGGTGTTGGCTGGTGTGCTCCGCAGCAGGGTGCATGCAAGCTGACTCTGAACGTAAAAGAGGGAATTATCCAGGAAGCATTAGTAGAGACAATCGGCTGCTCCGGTATGACACACTCAGCTGCTATGGCAGCAGAGATCCTGCCGGGCTTAACCGTTTTAGAAGCATTAAATACAGATCTTGTTTGTGACGCCATCAACACTGCAATGAGAGAATTATTCTTGCAGATTGCATACGGCAGAACTCAGAGTGCATTCTCTGAAGAAGGACTTCCGGTAGGTGCGGGACTGGAAGACTTAGGAAAGGGTCTCCGTTCACAGGTTGGTACCATGTACGGAACATTAAAGAAGGGTCCCCGTTACTTAGAGATGGCTGAAGGCTACGTAACCGGAATCGCACTGGATGCAGAAGATCAGATCATTGGCTACCAGTTTGTAAGCCTTGGAAAGATGACTGACTTCATCAAGAAGGGTGACGATCCGAATACGGCTTGGGAAAAGGCAAAAGGACAGTATGGCCGCGTTGCTGATGCTGCTAAGATCATTGACCCAAGACATGAATAACCGGATCGGCAAAAGCCTGATGGTATCCGGTTATCAAAGTGAAGATATTTGGCCAATAATAAGGAGGACAAGAGAATGGCATTATTTGAATCATATGAGAGAAGAATTGACAAAATCAATTCTGTATTAAACAGCTATGGTATCGCTTCTATCGAAGAAGCTGAGAAGATTACAAAAGATGCAGGTCTGGATGTATACGAGCAGGTTAAGAAGATTCAGCCGATCTGCTTTGAAAATGCCTGTTGGGCTTATACGGTTGGTGCAGCGATCGCGATCAAGAAAGGCTGCAGAAGAGCAGCAGACGCGGCAGCAGCCATTGGGGAAGGTCTTCAGGCTTTCTGTATTCCGGGTTCCGTTGCTGACCAGCGTAAAGTAGGTCTGGGACATGGCAACTTAGGAAAGATGTTGCTGGAAGAAGAGACCGACTGCTTCTGCTTCCTGGCAGGTCATGAATCCTTTGCAGCAGCAGAAGGTGCCATCGGTATCGCTGAGAAGGCAAACAAGGTTCGTCAGAAACCATTAAGAGTTATTTTAAACGGTTTAGGAAAGGATGCCGCTCAGATCATTTCCAGAATCAACGGATTTACATATGTAGAAACAGAGATGGATTACTACGCAGGCGAAGTAAAGGAACTTTGGAGAAAATCCTACTCAGATGGTTTAAGAGCAAAGGTTAACTGCTATGGTGCAAACGACGTAACAGAAGGCGTTTCTATCATGTGGAAGGAAGGCGTTGACGTTTCCATCACAGGTAACTCCACCAATCCAACCAGATTCCAGCATCCGGTTGCAGGAACCTATAAGAAGGAATGTACGGAAAAGGGCAGGAAATACTTCTCCGTAGCTTCCGGCGGCGGTACAGGACGTACCCTTCACCCGGATAATATGGCAGCAGGTCCTGCTTCCTATGGTATGACAGATACAATGGGACGTATGCACTCGGATGCCCAGTTCGCGGGTTCTTCTTCCGTTCCGGCTCACGTTGAAATGATGGGGCTTATCGGTATGGGCAACAACCCCATGGTCGGCGCTACCGTTGCTGTGGCAGTCGGCATCGAGGAAGCTGCAAAAGAAGGTAAATTCTAAGGAAAAACCTTGGTTTTACAGGGAAAAGTACTATTTGATAAAGGGAAGAGGAGTCGATTTTTCGGCCCCTCTTTTTTCAGTACGCCCGGCGGACGCATGTTCTTACGAGTGATAGCCGTGATAACATTAAGTGAATTCTGTAGCATCGTTATCTTAGACCCCAAAAGGGGACAAGAGGGAGTCGGGTCATTGACTTTCTGACGAAGACCATAAGACGTGAAATACTGGAAAAGCAACGTTGAAAACCCTTCCCTTGCGCTTGGTGTATCACCAAATTCAGTGATATTCGGCAGAACCGAACGTTATTTATAATAGAGTGGCAGCATGGCAACAAAAAAGGGAAGGAGATTTACATATGACAAATGATAAAAAGCACTCTGCAAATTGTAAGGACTCTAACAAAACAAAACAGCACATTATAAGGATTATTCAGATGCTACGCTCTGCTACTTTAATTCAGTTAGAGGAACTGGAGGTATTCATTAGAAATTATCTTACATAAGTGAAATTGACCAGTATTTTACTGGTCTTTTTTCAGGTTTGCCATATATTTTAAAGCTATTTCATTCAGAACCTTTTTGCTTGCATCATCTAACTGCTCATAAGTAGTAATAAAGTTCTTTATTGCATCAGCAATAACAGAATCAGTATCTTTTAAGAGCATAGCAGTATATTTCATTACTTTCTGCTGTTCTGTCAGTTGCTTAAACATTTCACCTTCTCCGGTTCGGAGCCATTCTTCACTAATATTGAATTTCTCACAGATATCATCAACAAGTCTGTCACTTGGTTTTCCTGTTACAACAAGTTTGGATATATATTGTTGCGAAACCTTTAACTTCTTGGCAACCTCTGTCTTGGTCAAATTTAGTTCTTTTAAGACTAATCCTATTCTTTCATTAATTGCTCCCATTCTACACCTTCTTTCTGAAATCAATATAGCATGAGGATTTTCAATTGTCAATAAAAAGCACAACTAAGTTGTGAAAAATACTTGACTCAACAATTTGGGCGTGATAATATACAACCGGGTGGTGATAAGGTTAGAGATAGAGAAGGAAAATATCTGAGGCGGAGGGGAAGAAAAAATATCTCCATATATTTTCTTCAAGTGGTGTGTATGCCGCTAAATCATCCTCTTTCTTATGTGCCCGGCTCTGGCAGGAGCCTGTATCGAAAGGAAGGAATGACAAATTATAGCAATAGAAAGCGAGGTGATAAAATGTTAAATTTGGAACTGAAAAAAGAGCAGGAAATCAATAACATGGTTACGGTCCTGAAGCAGCTTGACTTAACTGGTATCCGGCTTTTGACAAGGGACGCTAATACGTTACTTGCTTTAAAGCTGGAAGTGGCCAAGGAAAATGAATTGTATCAGGAGGACGGAAGAGAGGGATGGAAAAGAAGAAACCGCGTATCACTATGGTTTGGATAGCAATAGCGGTTGAGGCTCAATCGGAACTGATGGAGGGAAAGCCTGATATGATTACATATTCATGCAAATCATGTGCTTACCGCAGCTGCTGTCCGGAGTGCAGTAGACGATACCCATGTAAAGACTACAAAAGGAGGGAGCCTGATGGTAAAAACTTACGAACCGCTTTATACCGTCAAAGAGGTATCTAAAATCTTAAAAACAAATACTGATGCCGTGTATGCCTTGATAAAGCAAGGGCAGCTTCCGTGTTTATTGCTTGGTTCTAAAAAGATAAGGGGATCTGATCTGGAACGATTCATTGAACAGTACCCGGCAGTACCCTTGAAACCAGAGGAGGAATCCCATGCAGAAGTACTTTGAAAACTTAGATGATTACAACGGTCGCAGGAGACATCCGCTGATGGATAAGGCTGACGGCTGCAAAAGGAAGGCGTATAAACACCTTCCCGTTAAAAATTATTAACATAATATACCTGTCATTACTGACAATGGAATAAAAACAGAGATTGGAAATGGGACAGGGAATGGAGGAACTGGGGAGGGAATAGGAAAATATACGGTACTCCATATATATCCGATAACCCCAACAGAACTAATTGCCGTCATGTAAAAAGGTAACGAAATAGCAGGAAGTGAAGGATCGATATAGATACCTATATGAATCCAGTTATTTAATAAGCATGGTGCCGTAAGTTCTGTTTCAGTGTTACCGTCTACAGGAACTGTCCAATGCTGAGGTTCATCATGATCATTTGCAAGGCCTGACCAGTCTTGAAATAAGGGAGGCGGTCCACTTGACGGAAACTGCATTTCTAATGGTTTTTGAGATAACTGTGCACTGAAATTACCTGCATAGTCTGATAATTGGGACAGAGTATATTGCTGTCCTCTTGAATCGGTTACCTGACTTATTTCGGTAGGAACGATTGCTTCGGTTGGGCAGATTACCTCTATTTGTTGATTTGCAAGTATCATAGGAGCTCCTTAAAATGTTTTATAGTTTAATATATATGTTTGCTTTTATAGCTGCAGCAAAACCTCCAAACCTGGTAATTCCGTTTTACAACAGTTTGGAGGTCCGCACCTATATGGCTTTTGCAGGTCAGTGCTCAGGCATTTATTGCAGTGAGACAATTTCTATAACGCTCGTCTGCCTGTTCCCAGCTTACGACGTGGAACCAGTCCTCAAGGTAGGCGGCCCGGTCATTAAAGCGCTTTAAAAAATATGCGTGTTCCCACACGTCAACGCCGGCAACAACACAAAAATTATCTGTGATGGGCGTATTCTGATTCGGTGTTGTTCGGATGCTGAGCAAGCCGTTCTGGTCCATGACCAGCCAGGCATATCCGGATCCGAATATAGTCAATGCATATCTTTTAAATTCATCAAAAAAATGTTCCACCGTGCCGAAATCCCGTACTATGGCCGGATACAATGCCTCTGCCTGGGAACGTGTCAGGGAATTTGTCATGCCGCCAAAATATATGATGTGATTGTAAAGTCCTCCACCATTATTTATGATGCCCTGGCGTATCTCTTCCGGAAGGCTTTCCGGGTTTGTAAGCATCTCTTCCAAAGACAAATTTTGCAGTTCCGGATAGTCTTTCAAAAGATCATTAAGATTCAACACGTATCTTTGTACGAGTCTGTCATGGTGCACATACATTGTTTGTGTATCAATATAAGGTTCAAGTGAGTCATATGCATATGGAAGCGGCGGGTTCACAAATGGATAATGTTCATTCATAGGCTGATTTCCTATATATTATTTTTTAATATATATATTCACGAGCCGGGAATATATGATGGATAAGCAGGGAATCAAAAAATTAGTGTAATCAGCCGGAGAGTGTTGTATAATGGAAAAAATGCCGTCCCTTGGTTGAAGAGTTGGTTATAGATTTTTCCTATAACCGGGTAATACTTATAAATATTAACACTTCGTTTGGAAACAAGGTATAATACGAACTAAGCAGAGATGAAACAGACAAGTATATAAAGCAGGAGGAAATTAAAATGGCTAAGAAGACAAGAGCAGAAAGAAATCTCAAATTTGAAACATTACAGTTACACGTTGGGCAGGAACAGGCAGATTCCGTTACCGATGCAAGAGCAGTTCCGATTTATCAGACTTCTTCCTATGTATTTCATAACAGTGACCATGCAGCAGCAAGATTTGGGCTGTCAGATGCCGGCAATATTTATGGAAGGCTGACAAATCCTACTCAGGGGGTTTTTGAGCAGAGAATAGCAGCCCTGGAAGGCGGGGAAGCTGCCCTTGCAGTTGCTTCCGGCGCGGCAGCGGTTACATATTCCATTGAAAATTTAGCAAAAAACGGAGATCATGTAGTTGCCGCCAAGAATATCTATGGAGGTACCTACAACTTATTAGAGCATACGCTGCCTGAGTATGGCATAGAAACAACCTTTGTAGACCCCTTTGATTATGAAGAGCTGGAACATGCCATTCAGGATAATACGAAGCTGGTCTTTATTGAGACCCTGGGCAATCCCAATTCCGATGTGGTTGATATAGAAAAGATTGCGGACATTGCCCATGCACATAAAATTCCTTTAATTGTTGATAATACCTTTGCAACCCCTTATCTGGTAAGACCGATCGAATATGGAGCGGATATTGTTGTACACTCGGCAA
Source organism: Clostridium sp. Marseille-P2415 (assembly GCF_900155545.1). Taxonomy (GTDB): domain Bacteria; phylum Bacillota; class Clostridia; order Lachnospirales; family Lachnospiraceae; genus Lacrimispora. The sequence goes on along the minus strand of NZ_LT732526.1, from coordinate 2,116,943 downwards.
CAAAGTTTATCGGAGGTCATGGAACAACCATCGGCGGCGTTATCGTAGACAGCGGTAAATTTGATTGGGAAGCTTCCGGCAAATTCCCCTCCCTGACAGAGCCAAATCCAAGCTATCATGGGATCAGCTTTACGAAGGCAGTAGGAGCAGCGGCTTATGTAACAAAAATCCGTGCGATTTTACTTCGCGATACTGGCGCTACCTTATCCCCATTTCACGCATTTTTCTTCCTGCAGGGCTTGGAAACCTTGTCCCTTCGAGTAGAACGGCATGTAGAAAACGCGTTGAAGGTTGTAGATTATTTGAAAAACCACCCGCAGGTTGAGACGGTTCATCATCCTTCCATATCCGGGGATCCCGAACAGCAGGCGTTATACAGCAAATATTTCCCCAACGGCGGCGGCTCTATCTTTACCTTTGAGATCAAGGGAGATGCCCAGAAGGCAAAGGATTTCATTGATCAGCTGGAGTTATTTTCCCTGTTAGCCAATGTTGCGGACGTTAAATCCCTGGTCATTCATCCGGCGTCAACTACCCATTCCCAGATGACAGAGGAAGAATTAACAGGCTCCAGAATCAAGCCGAATACCATCCGGTTATCCATAGGAACCGAAAATGCAGATGATATCATAGAAGATCTGGACGAGGCATTTAAGGCAGTGAAGTAAACGGACCGCCGTTCCATAAGATATTTTATTACATAACCAGAAACGGGCTGCCATAATTCTTATGGCAGCTATTCGTCGTCAGGAGAGCCCAGCCGAAGGAGGAAAATATGACGTTACAACAGTTACGCTATGCCATATGCATTGCAAATCAAAAATCCATGAACAAAGCGGCTTCCGAGCTGTTTATCACGCAGCCCAGTTTATCCAGTACCATTCGGGATCTGGAACAGGAAATCGGTTTGCAGATATTTTTGCGTTCGAACCGGGGAATCGTGATCACACCGGAGGGAGAAGAATTCCTGGGATATGCCAGACAGATGTTAGAGCAGTACCGGCTGATGGAAGAACGGTTCGTAAAAAAAGAACAGTTCAAAAAGAAATTCAGTGTATCCATGCAGCACTACACCTTTGCAGTCCAGGCATTTATTCATATGGCAAAGGAATTCGGGATGGATGATTATGAATTTGCGGTCCATGAGACCAGGACCTATGAAGTGATTGAAAATGTGAGAAACCAGAAAAGCGAATTGGGCATCCTGTATCTGAATGATTTTAATCAGAAGGCGATCCGGAAAATTATTCTTGAAAATGAACTGGAGTTTATTGAATTATTCCAGTGCGGGATCTATGTGTATTTGTGGAAAGGAAATCCCTTGGCAGAGAAAAAGCGGATCGGTTTTGAAGATTTGAAAAATTATCCCTGCCTGTCGTTTGAACAGGGAACCAACAACTCCTTTTATCTGGCAGAGGAAGTATTCAGCACCTATGAATATAAGCAGATCATAAAGGCGGATGACAGGGCTACGCTCTTAAATCTCATGGTCGGACTGAATGGGTATACGCTGTGCTCCGGAATCATCTGCGAAGATTTAAACGGTAATGAATACAGGGCAATTCCTCTGGATACCAGTGATAAAATGAGGATCGGTTATATTAAGAAGAGGAAAATGCCCTTAAGTATCCTTGGTGAAAAATATATAGCAGAATTAAAAAAATACGAGGAACAGGTGCTATGATTGATTAAATGTAATATTCGGGAGAATCCAGGCGGCTGTCCAGAATATCCTGCAGGGTAATGCTGTTTAAATAATTTTCGATGACCTCAGACAGGCCCTGCCAGATGGGAAGGGTCAGGCAGTCATCCTTTCGCGGGCAGAGATTGGGATCGTTGTCCATGCAGCTGACCGGGCTTAAGCTTCCCTCTGAACTCAGTAAAATATCTCCTATGGTTATCTTGGAAGGATGCTTTGCCAGTTTATAACCGCCCATGTGGCCGCGGTAGGTGATCAGCAGATTGCTGCGGTTTAAGAACGGAACGATCTGTTCCAGATATTTTTTTGAAATATCCTGCCTTTCTGAAATATCCTTTAAAGCGATGAAATCGTCGTTATAATGCTCGGCTAAATCAATCATCATCCGGAGGGAATAACGGCCGCGTGTTGATATTTTCATGGTATACCACCTTACTATATAATTTGATGTATCAATTCCTATCTTATCATAGGCTGAATAGGTATTCAACCTGTGAAATAAATTTCTTCTCCGATAGGAATAAATTATAACAGGCTATTGTTTTTAAGTAATAACCATCGGCCGCGCATCATTGGTATACTTAAGGAAAGATAGAAGAAAGCGGGGAACGAATATGGAATACGGAATTTCTACAAAATGTTTATATGGCAATGGGGAGGAGGTTTCTGCAGACAAGTCAGGAGCGATCAGTTTTCCCATTTACCAGACAGCCACTTTTGCCCATAAAGGAATCGGGGAAAGCACCGGTTATGATTACAGCCGGCTGCAGAACCCAACGAGAGAGCAATTGGAAAAGGTGGTAGCTTCCCTTGAAAATGGAGTGGATGCTCTGGCTTTTTCAAGCGGAATGGCGGCGATCACGGCCTTAATGGAACTGTTTCAGCCGGGGGATCATATTATTACCGACTGTGATTTATATGGCGGGAGCATCCGTCTGTTCGATAATATCAGTAAAAAGAACGGGCTTTTAATCAGTTCCGTAGACTGCTCCGGCAGGGATTGTGCAGAATTTGAGAAGCTGGTAGGTGAGAACACAAAGGCCATATTTATTGAGACTCCGACGAATCCGATGATGAATGTCATAGACATTGGAAAACTGGCAGAGACCGCAAAGAAGCACCATCTGCTTTTGATCGTTGATAATACGTTTTTGTCTCCTTATTTCCAAAATCCGCTGAAGCTGGGGGCGGATATTGTTGTCCATAGCGGAACCAAATATCTTGGCGGCCATAACGATACCATCGCAGGTTTTCTGGTCACTTCTTCACCGGAGCTGGCCGAAAGACTCAGATTTATTATTAAAACGGTAGGTTCCGGGCTGGCTCCGTTTGACAGCTGGCTTATATTAAGAGGGATAAAAACCCTTGCGATCCGGATGGAGCGCGCAGAAAAGAATGCCGGGAAGCTGGTGGAATGGCTGTGTCAGGAACAGAAAGTCACAAAGGTGTATTACCCCGGAAGGCCGGAGCATCCCGGTTATGAGGTCTGTAAAAAGCAGGCAAGAGGGTTTGGCTGTATGGTTACGTTTGAAGTTGAAACGAAAGAACTGGCCCATCGGATTTTAAAAGAGGTCCGGTTGATCCACTTTGCAGAAAGTCTGGGCGGCGTAGAGACGCTGATCACTTACCCGATCACCCAGACGCATGCCGATGTGCCCAAAGAAGTTCTGGCGGCAAACGGGGTGACCGACAGGATCTTAAGATTATCGGTAGGGATCGAAGATACGGAGGATTTGATAAAGGAATTGGAGCGGATATTTTATGTGTAAGGAAAAGATTGATTTTGATGAGGTCATTGACCGTAAAAATACTAACAGCATCAAATATGATTTTGCCGTACGAAGAGGAAAGCCGGAAAACCTCCTGCCTCTATGGGTGGCGGATATGGATTTCAGGGTATCCGGCAAGGTTCTTAATGCCCTTCATGAGCGGGTCGAGCATGGGATCTTCGGTTACAGTGAGGTCCAGGAAGAGTATTTTGAGGCGGTCCGGGGCTGGATGCAGAAAAAGCATAACTGGAATGTTGAAAACAGGTGGCTGGTCAAGACACCGGGGGTTGTATTTGCCTTAGCCATGGCAGTCCAGGCTTTTACGGATCCGAGGGATGGGGTTTTGATCCAGCAGCCCGTTTATTATCCGTTCAGCGAAGTCATTGAAGATAATGACAGGATCATTGTGGACAATACCCTTTTTCTTGGAGAGGATGGCAGGTATCACATTGATTTTGAGGATTTCGAAAGAAAGGCAGAGAAGTTCCATGTGAAATTATTTTTATTGTGCAATCCCCATAATCCGGTGGGAAGGGTCTGGAGCCGGGAAGAACTGGAAAAGTTAGGGGAGATCTGCATAAGGAGGGACATCATTGTGGTCAGCGATGAGATCCACCAGGATTTTGTATTTAAGGGGCAGCACATGGTATTCGCAAATTTAAGCGAAGAACTGAAAAACAGGACCATTACCTGTACCGCGCCAAGTAAGACCTTTAATCTGGCCGGCTTACAGGTTTCCAATATTTTTATTGCCAATCCACAGCTGAGACGGAGATTCCGAAAGCAGGCAGGGGCAGCCGGGTACAGCCAGCTTAATACACTGGGCCTTACCGCATGCGAGGCGGCATACCGCTATGGAGAAGACTGGCATGACCAGTTAATGGAGTATTTAAGGGCAAACATTTCTTATGTACGGGAATTTTTAAAGGAAAAAATACGTAAGGTCAAGCTCATAGAACCGGAGGGAACGTATCTTGTCTGGCTGGATTTTCGGGAATTAGGCCTTACGGAAGAGGAGAGAGAAGCATTAATTGTAAAGAAAGCAGGGCTTTGGCTGGACAGCGGTGCCATGTTCGGTCCGGCTGGAGAGGGATTTGAAAGGATCAACATCGCATGCCCGCGGCCTGTTCTGGAACGGGCTTTGCAGAGTCTGGAACAAGCGATAAAAACACAATAAAAAATAATACAAAAAAGTATTGACACATTCCTTTTCGTGTATTAATATAATTATAACATATAAACCTATTAAACATATATGTAATGAAAAGAGATGATCAATATGAAAAAAAACAGGATAGCAGTAAATCATGGATTTTTTAATAATAGAAGTTGTTGTCAGGCTGTATGCAGGAAGAGGGATACAGTTTTGTTGTAATGCTTATTATGATGCCTGACAGCTCAAAATATGAGAAATTTTCATATTCAAGGTGGAACAAAGGAGCAGGTGCCATAATCGGTATCTGCTCTTTATAATATAAACCCATTAAAGGAAATAATAAATATCATATAAAAATGGAGGGAAAGAATATGGGAGCAATTAAGGAAAGTGCAGTGGAGCTCATCGGAGGAACACCGGTACTCAGATTAAACCGTTACAGTGCAAAGGAAGGAGTGGAAGGGGTTACGCTTCTGGCCAAGCTGGAATACTTAAACCCGGCAGGTTCCGTAAAGGACCGGATTGCACTGGCCATGATCGAAGATGCAGAAGAAAAGGGAATTTTAAAGCCAGGGGCCACCATCATTGAGCCGACATCCGGAAATACCGGGATCGGTCTGGCAGCCGTTGCGGCAGCCAAAGGCTACAGAACCATTTTGACGCTCCCCGATACCATGAGCGTGGAAAGAAGAAACCTATTAAAGGCCTACGGTGCGGAGCTGGTATTGACCGAAGGAGCAAAAGGCATGAAGGGTGCCATTGAAAAATCTGAAGAGCTGAAAGACAGCATACCTGGATCCGTTATATTAGGACAGTTCGGAAACCCGGCCAATCCAAAAGTACACAAAGAAACCACCGGACCGGAGATCTGGGAACAGACTGATGGAAAAGTAGATATTTTTGTTGCCGGCGTAGGCACAGGCGGAACTATCACCGGTGTCGGGGAATATTTAAAAGAAAAGAAACCGGATGTCAAAATCGTGGCGGTAGAACCTGCAAGCAGTCCGGTGCTTTCCGGAGGCAAACCGGGACCTCATAAGATTCAGGGAATCGGTGCAGGCTTTGTTCCGGAGGTATTGGATACCGGGATTTACGATGAGGTGATCGCCGTTGAGAACGAGGATGCATTCAAAGAAGGAAAGGCATTTGCAGTCACAGAAGGTATCCTGGTGGGAATTTCTTCCGGTGCGGCATTAAAAGCAGCGAAGTTATTGGCAGAAAGACCGGAAAACAAGGGAAAAACCATAGTGGTCTTGTTGCCGGACTCTGGGGACCGGTATTTATCAACTCCGTTATTTGGTTAAATCATGATACGAAAAGAGCAGGTGTGGCAGGATGGTTGATAAAAGCAGGCTTGTGAGCCAATTTAAGAAAATGGTGGAATTTGATTCCGAAACTTATAAAGAACGGGAAATCGCGGACTATTTGACAGGCGAATTAAAACTGCTGGGCTTTGAGGTACGGGAGGATGACGCCGGTTTCCGGTTAAAAGAAAAAATACCGGAATATGGGTCCGCGGCTCCCACCGGAAATCTCTATGGCTTTTTAAAGGGAAACCGGGATGGGGAACCCATATTGCTGTCCGCCCATATGGATACGGTAAAGCCGGGAAAGGGGAAGCGGGCAGCAGAGGATGAGCAGGGAAGGATCACCTCAGAAGGGGATACGGTGCTGGGAGCCGATGACCTTTCCGGAATCGCCGCCATATTGGAGTCTGTCCGGGTGATAAAAGAGAACGGCCTGCCCCACCCGGATATCGAGGTCCTGTTTCCTGTAGCGGAAGAAAATTACGGAAAAGGAAGCCAGCTGGTGGATTACTCCAAAATAAAATCAAAACTGGCTTATGTATTTGACTTAAGCGGGGAGATCGGTCTGGCTGCCACGGCAGCGCCCACCCTTCTTTCCTTTGAGATTCAGGTGAAAGGCAAAAATGCCCACGCGGGCTTTTGCCCCCAGCTTGGGATCAATGCAATTGAGATCGCAGCCCGCGCCATATCCCAGCTAAAGCAGGGCTGGGTGAATGAAGAGACTACCGTAAACATCGGAAAGATAAGCGGCGGAAAACAGACCAACATAGTTTCCGACGAGTGTACCGTATGGGGAGAGATCCGGAGCTTAAAGGATCACAGGGCCATGGAGGAATGGAACAGGCTTAAGGAAATTTTTGAACATACGGCGGCCCGATCCAAGGGAGGCTGTGAGATCCGTTTTGAAAAACAGATCGAAGCCTATGAGATCGGCGATGAGGAAGAAGTGGTCAAAAGGTTTAAAAAAGTCTGCAGGAACCTGGGGCTTTCGGGCTCCACCCAGTACACCCTGGGCGGCAGCGATAATAATCACTTTGTCCGTAACGGAATCCGGGGGATCGTAGTGGCTTGCGGAATGAATGAAGTGCATACCACAAATGAGTATACGACGGAAGAGGAACTGGAAAAAGGTGCCGGACTGGCCCTTGGGCTCATAACGGCAGAAGATTTATAGAATCAACGGATGAGGAGAAAGGAACCCGGGTTCCTTTCTCCTCTTTTATCTGCAGGTTGGGGACGCCTGATCCATCAGAAGCAGTTCCGCGATTTTTAACTGAAATTCATCATCAATGTCTATTGAATCAATGGCATTCATGAAATAGGGTAAAGTCCTTCCTGCGTAAAAGCTTCCGTATTTTAGAAAAATATTGGCCGAAACCAGGTAAAGGGCTCCGTTTATCCTGTATTCCGGCGGGAAATCCTGTCTTCTGGCCGGCCGTTTATCCGGAAAACCGGCCTTTATTTCTCCTGTTTCGGTCAATGGAACGGCCAGATGGGAGACGGGCTCCGTTCTGCACACGCCGATGACAGCGTCCCCATTCTTTTTTAACAGGAGATCGGCGCTTTCCAGGATATGGGTTTCATTTCTGAGTGGGGAAGTGGGCTGCAGGACCATGAAGTAATCAAAGGTTTTCCCCTGTTCACTTAATTCCTTTATGGCATGAAGGATGACATCCTTTGTGGCCGCCTGATCGGAAGCCAGTTCTTTTGGCCTTAAAAACGGCACGCTGGCTCCATATTGTTTTGCAATTTCCGCATAATTTTCCGAATCCGTTGAAACAAGGAGCTGATCAAACAGCCCTGATTTTTTTCCGGCTTCAATGGTGTATGCCATGAGAGGCTTGTGGTTTATTTCCCTTATATTCTTATCCGGGATCCCCTTTGAGCCGCTTCGGGCAGGTATGATCCCCAGAAAAGTCTTATTTTTATACATGACGGTTCCAATCAATATCATAAAATTTTTTTTCCGGCTGGATTCCCTTTTCAAAAGCCAGCTTGATCATCCGAAGGATCTCCCGGCTGGTGTGGTGTCCTTCATAAGGATTTAGACCATGGTCCTTGGTCCGGTCATAGGTTCGTGCCTGTTCCATGGCAGTGATGATCCCGTTTACGGAATGGCCGCAGCTTATGACGGATGGAGGCTTTACCCTTCCTTCCTGTCTGCTTCCGATATTAACGGAAGGCACCTTTAAAAACGGCGCCTCAATGATCCCGCTGGAAGAATTTCCGATCACCATCTGGCTGTGGCTCATCAGGCTGAGATACCGAAGCGTCCCAAGAGATGTGAATACCGCCGCCCTTTGGGGATTCCTGCTCACATAATCCTCAATCATTTCATTGATTCTCCCTCCGCCGGTATCCGGATTGCTCCTTGTGAAGACCGCAAATAAATCAGGGAAGGAATTTAAGGCTTTTAACAATGGCTCCAACTGGCCGGAGATAGTGTCAGGCTCCAGGGTGGCAGGATGATAGGTGACAAGGGCGGTGGGAGCGGATAAGGACAGGTTCAATGCGTTTTCCAGTTCCGCCTTTGTCAGGAGCCGGAGGTTTTTGATATTTTCGATGCCCAGCGCACCTACGTGAAATACTCTTTCCGGATCTTCCCCTAACTGGATGACTCTCTGCCGGTATTCCTCCGTACTGGTAAAGTGCAGGTAGCTCATCTTGGTGATCCCATGTCTCATGCAGTCATCATAAGCTCCTCGGGTTATTTCCCCGCCGTGGATATGGGCAATGGGGATTTTACAGATGACGGCGGCGGCTGCGGCCATGAAGATTTCATAACGGTCACCGAGAAGCAGTACCATATCCGGCTTTAATCTTTCGTAGGCCTCCGACAGGCTGATCATTTCCAAGCCCATGGATTTGCATATTCCCCGGGGGGTGTCGGAGGCCAGGTTCATTTCAATTGTTTCATCGATGCTTATCCCCTGTTCTTCGATCTCCCTGTAATCCAGTCCATAACGGGTATCCAGATGGCTTCCGGTTGCAATCAGCCGGAGCTTACAATCCGGGTCCTCATGGATCCGCTTTATAACTGGGTTTAACAGGCCGAATTCTGCCCGGCTTCCGGTCACCACACATAATTTTATCATTCCCCGATCCTCTCATCCTTTGAATAGTCTTTTTGGGCCGTTTTTCCCAGGAGGTCCCTGATCTTCATGGGAGAGATGCCGTGTCCGCAGCGTTTTGCGCATAGATTATCCAGGGTGAATGCTTCCCCTTTTTTGATTTCCTTCGCGGCCACCAGGTATTTTCTGACGAACTCCCTGTTCTTCTGTTCAGCATCCGCCGGCTTTTTGATTCCGTCTCCCAGCGCTTCCTCAATATTTCTGACACCGGCCACCAGACGCCTGAATTCCTCCGGCTCCAGGCTTATTTTATGATCCGGTCCGGGCATGGTTTTGTCCAGAGTCATATGCTTTTCTAACACGCAGGCACCGAGAGCAGCAGCAGCGATGGAAACTTCGATCCCCAGGGTATGGTCCGAGTACCCCACTCTTTTATGGAAAATCTCTTTTAATGTATACATAGCCTTTAAATTGACCTCCTTCATTGGAGCGGGATAGGCGCTGGAGCAGTGAAGCAGTATGATCTCCTCGCCGCTTTTATTTAAGAGCTCCAGAGCCTGGCCGATTTCCTCCAGCGTTGCCATTCCGGTCGATAAAATAACCGGCTTCTTTATAGAGGCTGTTTTTTGCAGATATTGATAGTTGGTAATCTCTCCGGACGGGATCTTTATGGTGTCAACGCCAAGCCGGTCTAAAAAATCAATACTTTCTTCGTCAAAGGGAGAGGACAGGAATTTTATTTTTTTTACGGAGCAGTAGTGGTAGAGCTCCTCAAAGTCGTTCCAGGACAATTCCAGCTCTTTCAGCATGTGATATTGAGATGATGACCGGCCGGTGTTCTGCATTTGATAGTCTGCCTTCTGTGCGTAAGGAACTGCCAGATGTCCCGCTTTGAACGTCTGGAATTTGACCGCATCTGCGCCTGCGGTACTTGCAGCATCTACGAGCCGTTTGGCAGTATTTAAATCTCCGTTGTGATTGACTCCTGCTTCGGCAATGATCATGATTTTACTCATGCAAAGCTGCCTCCTTTACCGGGCTACCATAAGCCAATTGATAGGGGGATATGTTTTTCAGTACCAGGCTTCCGGCTCCGATCATGGTGTCATTCCCGATTGTCACGTTCTGCAGAATGGTAGAATGTGCTCCGATGTGTGTGTTCGCCTGAATCCGGACGTTTCCGCACAGAACGCTTCCGGGTGCGATATGAACAAAGTCTCCGAGGGTACATCCGTGCTCCAGAATGGATCCTGTGTTGATGATACATGCATTGCCGATCGTGACCCTGGAATTGATTATGGCACCTTTTCCAATAAAATTTCCTTCGCCGATTCTTAAGGTCTCCGATACAATGGAGCTTTTATCGATAATATTCGGAAATTTGTAGCCTATTTTTTTGCAGAGGTCATAAAGCTTCCGCCTTGGTCCGGTGTTCCCCATGCTGCCTATGGCAAGGACCGCATTTTTTATTCCCATTTCAAAATATTCGTTTAAATCCGAATCGTTTCCTATGACTTTTACACCCAGAATTTCCGTATTGATTTTTTTATTGTTATCCAGAATGCCAATGATCTCGTATTGCTCCAGTGCCTGGATCGTATCAATGATACTTTCTGCATGGCCGCCGCCGCCGATCAGAATCATTTCTTCTTTCATAATTTCATTCTTTCTGCCATTTTCTTCATTTCACTAAATTCCCCCATATCAAGCCAGGTGCTGTCCATAACAGGATAGGCTCCGATCTGTTCCCCGTTTTTTATACATGTTCGAATCAGGTCTGTCATATCAAAATACTGATTCTGGGGGATATATTTTAAAATCTCTTCCTCCAGCACATACAAGCCGGTATTGACTAACAGCTCGTATCTGGGTTTTTCGCTCAGGGCATCGATATTCCCGTTCTTATCCAGGGTAACGACTCCATATGGAATTTCATAGCTTTTTATAGCCGTCACAATGGTGATCTTATTTTGGTGGGTTTTGTGGTAAACCAGCAGTTTGGTATAATTGATGTCCACCAGGATGTCACAGTTGCTTACAAAGAAGCTGCCGTTTATATATTTTTTTGCAAGATTCAGGGAGCCGGCTGTTCCCAGCGGCTTATCCTCTTCGATAAAGTGCAGATGATATGGAAAATCTCCGTTAAAATAAGCTTTTATGAGCTCTTTTTTATAATTTATGGTAATATAGAATTCATGAAATCCATACTCCATGATTTGATTCATGATCCGTTCTACGATCGGTATATCCCCGACAGGAATCAGGGGTTTGGGAATGATTTTGGTATAGGGATATAACCGGGAGCCCTTTCCGCCGGCCATGATGACGACCGGTGTGGGATTCTGCTTTCCGTAATTGTATTCATGATCGCTGATTTCATTCCAAAACAGAATATCGACAACTTCATTGTCATCATTGATCAGAGGCAGCCCTTCGATCTGCTTTTCTTTCATGATTTCCAGTGCCAGGTGCTGTTCTTCTTTTTTTATAACGATGGGAGAGGGGTTCATGATGAAACGGACCGGCAGGGAGATATCTTTATTTTTTAATATCCACCGTCTGATATCCCCATCTGTCAGGACCCCGGCCAGCTTTTTCTCTTCTGTGACAATAAGAATTTTTTTCGCTGTCCGGTCCAATTGTCCGATTGCCTCCCGAATCGGAATATCCGGCGATATAAAGAATCTGCTGACCTCCATGCCTATCCTTCCTTCAGATATCTACAAGCTTTTCAGCATTTGAATGATATGATCCATATCCTTCCTTAAAAGATTGGTACTGCAGGGGATATTCATGACGCTGTTCCGGTAAAAGGGAGCCTTTTCGATGTAATAGGTCTGGTTGTTCCGGTACATTTTCTGCGTATGGATCAGCTGCCATATGGGCCTTGTTTCAATATCCGCCTCTTTTAATTTCTTCATTGCAGTGTCCCGGCTTAATCCGCTTTTTTGTATGAGCAAAGAATAAAACCAGTGGTTGCTGCGTGTTTTATCATGAAACTTAAGCAATTCGAATCCTTCCATTGATTTGATTGCATCGCTGTAGTATTGGTAATTTTTTTCCTTGATCTGAATAAAATCTTCCAGACATTCCAGCTGGGCGACTCCCAGCGCTGCCTGCAGATTTGTCATGCGGTAGTTAAAGCCTATTTCATTGTGTGTATAATGAAGAGGATCGTCTTTTGCCTGAGCCGCGAGGTATTTTGCTTTTTCCAGGGCTTTGTCATCCTTAGCCGTCAGCATTCCGCCTCCGCCTGTGGTTATTATTTTATTGCCGTTAAAGGAGTAGGCTCCGAAATCACCGATCGTCCCGGCAAACTGTCCTTTGTATTCTCCCTGGGTGTAACAGGTTCCAAGAGCTTCCGTAGCATCTTCGATCAGTTGGATGCCATATTCGTCGGCAAAGGCTCTTAACCGCTCCATGTCCGCCATATTGCCAAAGATGTGGACTACGATGATTGCCTTGATGATCCGGTTTGTACGTTTATTTTGCAGTCCCAGGGGAGTCATTTGGCATTCCTTTTTTAAAAAGTCCTCAAGCTTGCAGCAGTCCATATTAAGAGAATCATCACAATCCATAAAAACAGGCTCTGCTCCTATGTATTTTACCGGATTAACAGCGGCTATAAAAGTAAGAGTGGGAACAATGACTTCATTTTCAGAATTGACGCCGGAAAGGAGCAGAGCCAGATGGATCGCGGCGGTTCCGCTTTGAACAGCGGCAGCGCCTTTTGTATTCAAATAGGCCGCCATATCCTGTTCAAATTTCGTTACATAACTGCCGGAGGTTGAAACCCAGCCTTTATCCAGTGCATCGAGAAGATATTTTTTTTCATTTCCTTTTAAGTTAGGAACAGACAAAGGTATCATACCAGGTCCCCCATTGTTATTTCCTTTCTAAATATTATAGATATCCGCCTTGTAGTGATCCAGATTTTGGCTCATCCAGTCAATGGTCTTTTTAAGGCCCTGAGAGAGCGTATATTCCTGTTTCCAGCCGGTGAGCTCCTTTAGTTTTTGATTTGATCCCATGAGCCGGACTACCTCGCTTTTTTGAGGGCGCAGACGTTTTGTGTCACAGATAATTCTGGCTTTTGGATTGATCTGGCGGATCAGTTCCGATGCCAGATCCCCAATGGAAACCTCTTTCTGGCTGGCAATATTGATTTCTTCTCCTATGGTCTGATCAGATCTTTCTATTTCAATAAATCCATTTACCGTATCCCCCACATAGTTAAAATCTCTGGTAGGAGTCAGGCTGCCGAGCCGGATCTCTTCGATTCCGGTTAACAGCTGGCTGATAATGGCCGGTATCACAGCTCTTGCAGATTGTCTTGGCCCATAGGTATTAAATGGGCGGACAATGGTGACCGGAAGGGAAAAGCTTCGGTAAAAGGACTCTGCTAACCGGTCAGCTCCTATTTTCGTTGCGGAATAGGGTGACTGTCCCTGAAATGGATGGTTTTCATCAATGGGAACATATCTGGCGCTGCCATAAACCTCAGAAGTAGAGGTCACCAGCACTTTACCGGTACCAAGGCTTCTTGCAGCCTGTAAGACATTTAAGGTACCTTTTATATTGGTATCCACATAAGAGTCCGGAGAATGATAACTGAAGGGGATCGCAATCAATGCGGCAAGGTGGAAGACGGATTCAACCCCTTCCATGGCATTCCGCACACCGTTTGGGTCCCGGATGTCTCCGCTTTGGATTTCTATTTCTTTTTTTATACTGCTGGGAAGGGAATCCAACCATCCCCAGGTATTGAAGGAATTGTAAAAGGTAAAAGCCTTTACATCATATCCGCGTTCAATCAGTGTTTCGGTTAAGTGACTGCCGATAAATCCATCTGCTCCTGTAACCAGAACTTTTTTCATTTTGTTCCCCCTTACCTGTGATGGTTATCAAAAACTTTTATTTTATAACTGCTTTTTTTGTCCGTTATAATAAAACAGAATTCTCCATTTCTATTTGTTAAAGTATGATTCAGATAAATACCCTGATAATCTTCTTCCTGTAATTCTTCGTTATAGAAACAATCAATCTTTTCTAAAATGACAACAGCACCTCTTACCGGACTGAAATCCTGATAGCGGATCCATCCTTTGATCAGGACATTTTCTGTATCATATTCATTATAAATTTGCTCCATGGCGATCATCCTTATCTAACCGGTTATAAAAGGTTCATATATATCCAGCTGATAATTGACATATTTATTTTTACTTACCGTGACTGCGAATTCACCGAACCGGTTGGTTATTACATAGCCTTTCTTTACTCTTTGTTTTCCCGGGTAAATTTCCATAATCAGGACAACGGCACCTTCCAGTGCTTCGCATCGTGAATTATAGACCGTTCCCGATAATAAAACTTCATCAGACCGTTCGATGGCAATCGTTGTCTGTATCATCTTCCGGTTCTTCAAATCCTCTGGAGTTACAGTTACTTCCGTATAACAGCTCAACAGAATTCCTCCTTTTTGCATCAGAGAAGCGGAGCATAGACCGCTAATTCATACTTCATATAAGGTTTTGCTTCAATGGGAAATAAATAGTGCCCGTTTTCATCTGTCAGAACATATCCCAGCAGATTTCTTGTATGATCCTTACAGTTTATTTGAATTACCTGGACAGCCGCCCCCGGGCATGGCTCCTGGTTCTGGTTATAAACGGTTCCGTTGATGATTTGGAAGTTCTGTCTTTCCAGCTGAATGTTAAAATGATTTTCTCTGCAGGAATGGAGCTTAGCTCCGCTTATCATGAAAGAGGCCTTTTTGAAGCAATTCATGGATCCAACTGTGCCTCCCTCCCTTTTTTTCAGCCGTTTTTATGCTCTGTGTATAAACGGTTACGTTTAATTCCTGTTTATCCTTTGTATCCTCCGCGCTGATGATGTTCCCTTCCTGTTCTTTTCCGTTTATAATCATTTTATTTATCTTGATTTCTTTATATTTGGCATCATTGATTTCATTTTGATCCTCTTTTTCCATGCATAGCTCCCCTTTTTATTCCTATTTTACTTAACTATATGCTGTTTATAGAATTCTGTTACCGTTTCCAGGGCTGTCTTTTTTACTTCTTCCAGCATTTCTTTCATCTTTTCAAAATATACTTTAAAAGCGCCTGCCTGATGCTGCAAATCAGAAGTCAGTCTTTCATAATCCTTTGCATACATAAAAAATGTTTTTTCTTTCATTTCATATAGAAATTCACTGAAGTATCCGCCTAAATATTTGCTGTCCGCAGCATTTTCAAAGTCATTTACAATCTGAAGGATATAGAGAATCCTTTGCAGATCCATATCCTCCTCGTCAGCCTCTATTAACGATTTTGTCTGATTTTCAGAAATAATAATTTCACATAATTCCAGGCCGTGGCCCGCCTTTATCAAATACTCATCAATAAATCGAAGGATCGAGCCGACCGTTTCCCTGCTGTTGACTGCAATATCCTGAATCGGGATACAGCTCTTTTTTCGCTTATCAAACCGTTCCTGTTCAAAAACTTTTGAAAATTCTTTATGCGGTGCGCCTTTGATATCGGCGCCGTAGGAACAATTGATGAACCGGATTCGTTTTTGTTCTTTGTATTGATTGATATAGTGCTCCAGTTTTCTTCTGTAATGGTCCAATGTTACCGTAGTTCCTATTTGTTTCCCATATACATCCTTTACACTTATCTGAGACCTGTAGTGAAGGGTTTTATCATAATCAAAAACCGCGCTGTCTGCGTGATGCTTATTAAAGGTATGGGCAAGATCCTGGCCTGCAAATATAATTGGAGAACATCCCAGCATATTTGCGATATCAATGCAGGCGTGAGCCACCGAACCTCCGCAATAGACCCCTTTTAACTGCTCGAAGCCCCTGATCGTCTGAGAGAACAGAAGGGAAATGAAAATTTTATCTCCTTTATAATCCCTTATTAAATACCGGTTGCTGTATTCATAAAATGCGATCGGAACATCCAGATCCAGATGATCCTTCATCATGTCATAGTTTGCCTCCACCGGATCAACGGATACGATCATATCGGGCAGGATCCCATTCTTAACCAGGGCATCGACGGTCCTGCTTCCTGTAATGATAAAGCACTTTTTAAGCTTCTCTTTGTATAAAAGCATATCCTTGATATTTAAATCCAGAGAGGGGCCTCCTGACACCACAATTGCCGGTACATTGAGGTTTGTAAACATATAATGGTGAATGGGAGTGCACTCATTTATCATTTTCATATTCGCGATCATATTCTGAATAAATATTTTTTTAAAGCGCTTTGCTAAATCTACCTGCGAGGCTGCATTGATTATTGTCCAGTCCAAATGTTCGACCAAACAGTCGTATTCATTTTTGTAAATCCTGCCATAGCTGCCGAAAGCATAAAAATACACATTATTAATATTTTTATAATTGATCGTATCGGCAAATATTTTTATTACCTGTTTTTCTTCAAACAAAACAAGCTTTATGTTATCTGCAATATCCGGATCATATTTTTTAAAAATTGCACGGTTTGGTTCAAAAATGATCACTCTGTTTTTTTTACATAATAATTTTTTTATCTCATCGATGTATTCCCCGGTATCAATTCCAAATAAAAAAATCAGGGAGTCAAATTTCAGATCATCCAATGTATCTGATAATTGATTGATCTCTTTTTTATAATCAAGCCTATCCGCCAAAAAATAGAATTTTTTATCTTTTTTTATTCGATAGACGTCATATCCATCCAATGTTTTATACTTTTTCATAATAACCTCCGCTCCAGCCGAAGCTTCTTTTTCCTTCCGCATATACAGGGGAATAGGCAATTAATTTATATTGCATCCCGCAGATTCTGGGCAGTGATATTCCATACGAACCGTCATGAAGCGTAAAGGTCACGCCAAGGCTTTTTTCTGTAGAAGGAATATGGGAATCATCAACCAAACGTATTTCAACTGCGGCATTCGGCAATGGTTCTCCTGTTGGGCTGTAAACGATTCCTTTTATAAAAAAAAACGCATTTTTCGGTAAGGTAACATCTGCAGTCACGATTCTGGAACAAATGATCTGACAGCCTGTTAAAACAACTTTTGGTATCATTCCTTCGCCTCCTTTGTTATACATTGATCTCGAATGGAGAGGGTGTCCCAATTTGAGACACCCTTAAAGAATTAACTGCTGTAGAACTTGAAGCGAAGCTGCACGCCTGCTCTGCAAGTGATACCATAAGTTCCGTTGGCATCCGAAAAAGTCTGACGGTCCGGAGAAGCAGTCGTCGGATTTGTACTTTCCCATACTGCCACTGCACCGCTTCGTAATACTGTATTGCTGAATAATGCGGAACCTCTTACTAAAAGCAATCCCCAGCTTGTTGTCGTAAGATCTGCAGCAACGATGGTTGCCGAGATGGCTGAAGCAGCTCCGATTGTTCTCACAACTGGTCTGTAATTAGGCATAATAGCCCCCCCTTTTTGCTATTTTTGAAATACGTATTTCTTATATATAGTATGTTTGCCTGTAAAGAAAGTGAAAATGGCAGAAGGCGGGGTACGATAAGGTGTTTTAGCAAAAGCTGGATTTAAATTGACCTGGGGTTATCCCTACATGCTTTTTAAATACCCGGATAAAATTTTGCTGTGAGTTAAAACCTGTGGTTATAGCAATTTCCTTTATCGGCTTATTGGTGGTTAAGAGCAGTTCCTTTGCTTTTTCTATCCGGTACTGGTTTAAATAATCCACAAAGTTGATTCCAAAGCTTTCTTTAAAAAGCCGGCTTAAATAGCTGGTGGTGGTTTTACACTGTTCGGCCAGCAGGTTTAAGGAAAGGTCCGGATTGGTATAGTTTTCTTCTATGTAGCGTTTTGTCCGAACCAGGTATTTATGCTGCTGTTTCTGATATTTCTCTGCCAGCAGTTGAATGGCCGCTGTGCAGAAAGAAACCATGTATTCCTGCATCAGCGAAGGATCCCCTATGCGCGCTGCCAAATGGGGTTCCGATTCGAAGACAATAGTATATTCTTCCTGTTCTGTATCCGTTATGCGGTAGGAGGCCAGGGTGTTCAAAAAGGCCAGCCGGTAAAATTCATAAGCCCTGCAGATTTCCTCCGGAGTTCCGTCACGGGATAAGGTATGGCAGATATGCAGGGCTTTTTGAAGAGCCGGATCGGTTTCTCCCTTCATAATTAAATCGGATATGGACTTTAATTGTACCCGAAAGAAATGATGATTGGGTGTTACAGAGTCTTCATGAGAAGCATTTAAGTCCAAGTCCGTTTTTTTTGACGGATATTTTCGATGGGCCAGCCGTTCTAAGCTCTCCTGATAGGAGAAGGATACGTTTTGAATCGAAGAGCATTTGGGCCCCATCTCCAGCCAGGCGGCATTTGGGTCGGACAGGTCATTAAAGAAGGCCTGTTCCAGTTTGATTTCAAACCCTGTGATCTCAGGAGCTGCTGTGTCAGCGTTAAATTGGAGAATGACCGCATAAAGGGATTCATCAATCTGTTGCATCACATATTGGCAGATCCCTTCTGAAAATTGGGCCAGGGCCTGGTTGAGATTATCTAAAAGCCGGACCTTTATGGAAGGTTCGATGGATTCATGGAAGGTTATGGCAATGGTTTTGCATATCCCTTCTGCATGAAGGGGGCTGTTAATATTTGCCAGAATGCTTTGGATATATGGAAGATCCATAGGTTTTCCGTTCAATAAATCATAATAAAATTCTTTTGAAATTTTCGGAATCATATTGCTTAAAATGTAATCCAGCTGGCTCTTATGATTGGAGATTTTCAAAAAGCTTTCTGTTAAATAGGCCCATTCATTCTTAGTATTCTCGTTGTTTTCCGTACTTCCTTCGGAAGATATCATTTTCTTTAATTTTTGAACTGGCATATAGCTTAAATAAAGGACGCAGACTGACAACAGAGCACTTAGTATTAAAATCAAGGCAAAAAAAGGCAAAGAGTTCATCAGTACCATCTGGGAAGACGGCATAAAAGCGAAGTCATCTACCAACAGTACCAGATTAATGTTGGTCTGGTCCGATTTACAGAAGAAATAATGCCGGTTCCCGAAATACCGGGTATTCCTGCCCTGTTCCATGAAAGAAGGTATTTCCCTGATGACTTCATCCGGCAGAACGCTGTAATCAAGCATATCTGGAAACAGAGGATTCCAGGTATTGTCATAAGCCAGCAGATAGCTGAAAGATGTCTGTGCACCTTCCAGGGAATCGTATAGGATGGAAGGCTTCATTTTCATAAATAATGTTCCAAGCCCTTTTTCTCCATTCAGCGGGAAATCCCGGACCATATAAATATTGCCTTTATACATTTCAATGGAAGTAGTACGGCCGCTTTTTAACAGGGTAGTGGCGGGACGGCTGGC
>NZ_LT732526.1:2032681-2096289 GCF_900155545.1 Clostridium sp. Marseille-P2415 | reverse complement strand
TTACAGAAGAAATAATGCCGGTTCCCGAAATACCGGGTATTCCTGCCCTGTTCCATGAAAGAAGGTATTTCCCTGATGACTTCATCCGGCAGAACGCTGTAATCAAGCATATCTGGAAACAGAGGATTCCAGGTATTGTCATAAGCCAGCAGATAGCTGAAAGATGTCTGTGCACCTTCCAGGGAATCGTATAGGATGGAAGGCTTCATTTTCATAAATAATGTTCCAAGCCCTTTTTCTCCATTCAGCGGGAAATCCCGGACCATATAAATATTGCCTTTATACATTTCAATGGAAGTAGTACGGCCGCTTTTTAACAGGGTAGTGGCGGGACGGCTGGCAAAGTGATTTGCTACAAGGTCTTTTTCCCGGAATGAGTCCAAGGAACATTTTTCATAAGTAGAAGTAAGAATCTGGCTGGTTTCCTTCACATAAAGATAAACTTCTTCAATCGCTTCTGTTTCCTGGCAATATCCATTAAGGACAGACCAGACCTGGTAATTGGCGGCTGAATCCAGAGGCTTAGGTGTAACCACGGAATCAACAATGCCTGCATCGTATGTAATGTGAGTCAGGGAGTTGTGGAATCCGGAGAATAGGGTGTCCAAAGTCTGGAGGGATACATTTAAGGTATTGGAATAAATAAGGTTGTTATTATTGATAAAGGTGGTTGTTGTCTGATGGGTTACTACCATGGATACAACCGCCATGAGAATAACGCTGAAAGCCACCATAACCGTGAACAGCTGCGTCAGGAGTTTTTTGTTTTTGAAATTTTTCAGCAGATCTTTTAAGTTTTGATTCATCGATAATTACACTTCCCCCCCAAAAAAAAATATATACAAAAGTTACAAAAATAAGTATATAAGATTTAAACTTTGATAACAAGTGCTGAAATAAATTATTCTTTTGATAAATTTTGTTCTGTTAACATATTTTATCTTTCCTGGATAAATAATGGAAACCAGATGAAGAATGGGATATTTACAGTGAGGGCGGCATTCGTCTATACTCATGTTACAACAACGAGCTCAGTTTGGTGTGAATATGTATTGAGAAAGGGAAACGAAATTATGAGAAAAAGAATTATTTCATGTTTACTGGCAGCAGTCCTGGGGATGGGGACGCTCGCAGGCTGCGGAGGCGGAAGGGATTCTGCGGGAACAGGAACCGGAACAGAGACATCCTCTGCTAATAAAGAAAACGGAGAAAATGTGGTAACATTCTCCATGTCAGAGGATGTGTACACCTGGGATACCATGGGACAACCGGTGGTTCCCTTCTATAGCATCCAGCTTCTTATTTACGATATGCTGGTGCGTACCGACCACGCAGGGAATTATGAACCTGGCCTGGCTACGGAATGGAGTGTATCCGATGACGGACTTGACTGGACCTTCAAACTAAGAGAAGGTGTGAAATTCCACAACGGGGAAGACTTTAACGCAGAGTGCGTCAAAGCAACGCTGGAGAGAGGAGCGTTTAACAATACCTTAAATATGAACTTCCTCTGGTCGGATATTGAATCCGTAGAAGTGGCGGATAATTATACCGCTGTCGTTCATTGTAAAAAGCCTATTGGTGATATGTTAAACCAGCTTACTTATATGCCTATGCTTCCGGCAAAGGCTTTGGCTGAGCAGGGGGAGGATTTATTTAAAACAAATCCGGGCACCGGTCCATGGAAGTTCGTCAGCTGGGATCCGGGCAACGAGGCTGTTTTCGTTAGAAATGACGATTACTGGGATTGGGGTGATCAGAAGTCCAACGTAGATAAGATCATATATAAACCGATTTCTGAGGATACCACACGTGTATCCAGTATGAGAACCGGTGAGTTTGATATGATTTCCAACATTCCGCCGGATCAGGTCGATGTATTGTCTGGAAACGAAGACGTAGTGGTGGATTCCAAACCTGGTACGACCATCAGCTGGATGGCGCTGCAGTGCGGAGAAGGAAAACCGTTTGCAGATAAGAATGTACGCCTGGCACTAACCCATGCCATTGACCGGAAACTGATCGTAGAAAGCATCCTTGGTTCCGGTTCCCCTGCCTATTGGCCGGTTATGGAAGGCGTGACAGGATACGATAAGGACTTGGAAAGCAAATATAACCAGTACGATCCGGAGCTTGCAAAGAAGCTTCTGGCGGAAAGCAGCTATAATGGGGAAGAAATCTACTTTATGGCAATTGACGGAAAGGTACCGCGTACAAAAGAAGTTCTTCAGGCAGTAATGTCCATGATGACGGAAGCCGGATTTAATGTAAAACTGGAAATCATGGAAGGAGCAACCTTTGTAACAAAACGCTCTGCCGGGGACTATGACATCGCATTCTCCAACGTATTCTATAACAATGGATCCCCATGGAGACATATGATTACACACTGGCTGTCTGATTCCTGCAATACCCAGCTTGAGAATCCGGAGATTACCGCCTTATTGACACAGGCCAAACAGACCATTGATTTAAAGAAGCAGGATGAACTGTTAAAACAGGCATTTACTCTGATGATGGATGACGGCGGACGCATGTGCTACTTTATCAATCTTGACACCATCAACGCCTATTCCGATAAATTAAGCGGAATCAAGCTTTATAATGACACCATTGTTGACCTTTCAAGAGTAATGAAAAATTAAGACAGAAAACAGGGGGTATAAACATGCAGAATTTTATGCAATTCATGGTAAAAAGGCTACTTTCAGCAATGATCGTGCTTTTTGGCGTATCAATTGTAGCCTTTGGCCTTATGCGCCTGGCCCCGGGCAATCCGGCAGCTCTCATGCTGCCGGATAATGCCACGGCAGAGCAGATCGCTGCTGTGGAAGCCAAAATGGGGCTTGATAAGCCGCTGATCCAGCAATATTTGATCTATGTCGTTGATGTCCTGCATGGAAATTTGGGTACATCTATTTTTTTTAACCGTTCTTGCGGAGAACTCATCTTCGGACGCCTTCCGGCAACCGGGCTTTTGACCTTTGCAGCGGTAGCTGTTTCAATTTTAGTCAGTTTTCCAATGGGCATAATTTCGGGTATAAAAAAGGGCTCGGTTATCGATTTTATCTCCATGGTATTTGCACTTCTGGGCATGTCCATGTCCCAGGTATGGCTTGGGCTTTTGTTTATTTTGTTTTTCGGGGTTTTTATGGGAGTGCTTCCCACCCAGGGGTACGGTTCTTTTCAGAATCTGATTCTTCCGGCACTCACCCTGGGCCTTCCTTTGGCAGCCCTGGTAACCAGAATGCTCCGCTCCGGAATGTACGAAGTACTTCAGGAGGATTACATAACTGCTACTAAAGCAAGAGGTATCGGTAATTTAAAAATTTATACCCGGTATGCGTTAAAAAATGCACTCCTTCCCACCATTACCATCATCGGTATGCAGATCGGTCAGCTGCTGGCCGGTGCCATCATAGTGGAACAGGTATTCGGCTGGCCGGGTCTTGGAAGTCTGACGGTAAAAGCTATTAACATGAGGGACTTTCCGCTGATCCAGTCAATCCTGCTTGTAACGGCTTCCCTGTTCGTAATCATCAATATTCTGGTTGATATTATCTATGTGGCGGTTGACCCGCGCATGAGCTTAAATTAGGGAGGGACTGACATGAAAAAAAGTGAATTGCTGCGGAGGATGAGAAAATCAAAGTTCTTCGTAATTGGAATGATCATAGCTGTTTTTGTTATCATTGCAGCTTTTACCTCTCCGTTGTTTGTGGTTCATGATCCCATACAGTCGGATTTAAGGAAACGCCTGATTTCACCGGAATTTTTCGCAAATGGAATAAATGGTTATATCCTGGGTACCGATGCGCTGGGACAGGATATTTTTACAAGACTGGTCATCGGCTGCCGGATTTCCCTGCTGATTGCGGCAGCAGGAGTATTGATACCCGCGGTCATCGGAACGGCGCTGGGGGCGGTAGCCGGTTATTTTGGCGGAACCATTGATAATGTAATCATGCGCATCTGCGACATCCAGCTGTCCATCCCGACTATGGTACTGGCCATAACCGTCATGGCAATTTTCGGAAACAGCGTGCCGAATCTTCTGCTGGTACTGGCTATCGTAGGCTGGACATCCTACACAAGAGTGGTGAGGGGAAGTGTTATGGGAATCCGGAACTCCGAATTTATTCAGGCAGCAAGGGTGCTCGGGGCCTCTAATGCAAGAATACTGGTCACCCAGATTCTGCCTTGCATATTAACTCCGCTCATTATTTTAATGAGCCAGCAGATTGGATTTGTAATTTTAACTGAGGCCAATTTAAGCTTTTTGGGAATGGGAGTTCCCCTTCCGAATCCATCTCTGGGGTCCATGATCGCGGACGGCAGAGAATACATAGCGACTGCTCCCTGGACCGTAGTAGTTCCTGGCGTGACGTTAATGATTATCGTACTGGCTTTTAACTTCCTTGGTGACGGAGTCCGCGACATTCTGGATCCCAAGAACAAAGATTAAGTATGGAGGCGAAAAATGGCACCATTGTTAGAAATTAAAGATTTACATGTAGAATACAAAACAGGCCGTGCAACTGCCCATGCACTGAACGGGATCAATTTAACCATTGAAAAAGGGGAAGCTCTGGGACTGGTTGGAGAGACAGGGGCCGGAAAGACCACCATTGCCTTATCCGCACTAAAGCTGCTTCCCCATGACGTGGGAAAAGTGACCGGTGGTTCCATTACTTTTGATGGAAAATCCGTCCTGGACATGAACAAAAAGAGCCTGGAAGAAATGCGGGGAAATAAAATCTCCATGATATTCCAGAATCCATTAAGCTCTTTAAATCCTCTGTTTACGGTGGGGGAGCAGATTTCCATGGTGTTAAGAAAGCATGAGAACCTAAGCAAAAAAGAGGCGGCGAAACGGGCCGAAGAACTGTTAGAGCTGGTGGGAATCGCCAAGTACCGCCTGGATGATTTCCCTCACCAGTTTTCCGGAGGAATGAGGCAGAGGGTAGGAATTGCGGCAGCCCTTGCCTGCAACCCGGAACTGTTGATTGCGGATGAGCCAACCACTGCTCTTGATGTGACCATTCAGGCTCAGATTTTGGAACTTATGAAGGAACTGCAGAGAAAGCGTTCCAGCTCCCTCTTAATGATTACCCACAATCTGGGAATCATTGCAGAACTCTGTCAGAAGGTAGCGGTTATTTATGCCGGAACCATAATTGAATACGGCAGCGTAGAGGAGGTTTTTACAAACCCTCAGCACTGGTACACCAAGGGACTTTTGGGAGCGATTCCGAATTTGAGCGGCCCCAGAAACCGTCTGGCATTTATTACGGGAAATGTGGCAAATGCCTGTTCCCTGCCTTCCGGCTGTAAGTTCCATCCCCGTTGTGGATCCTGCGTGGACCAGTGCAAGAAGGAAATGCCGCCTTTACATGATTATGACAGAGGCCATCTGGTTGCCTGCTGGGAAAGAGGGGAAGGAAAATGATGGAGAATCGGAATCTTCCGGTCATTGAGGTCCGGAATCTAAAAAAACATTTTAAAGTCAAAAACAAAGGGATTCTTCATGCGGTGGACGGTATCAGCTTTTCCGTAAAGCCTGGAGAGACACTGGGACTGGTAGGGGAATCAGGCTGTGGAAAATCCACGGTCGGAAATGTAATCATGAGGCTCCACAAGGCAACGGAAGGACAGGTTCTGTTTAAAGGAAGCAGCGTTCTTGATTCCAAAGGCAGTGAGAGTATGGAACTTAGGAAGAAAATTCAGATTATCTTCCAGGACCCCTATTCCTCTTTGAATCCCAAAAAGACCATTCAAAACATTATGGAGGAGGCTTACCGCATCCACGGTCTTTGCTCCGGGAAGGAGCGCCGGGATAAAATAGAAGAGATCATTGAGCTTTGCGGCCTGGAAAAATACGTGCTGGAAAAATATCCTCACGAGCTGGACGGCGGAAAACGCCAGCTGGTAGGGATTGCAAGAGCCCTGTCATTAGGGCCGGAATTTATTGTCTGCGACGAGCCCGTATCCTCGCTGGATGTGTCCATTCAGGCCACGATCATTAACCTTCTCATGGATCTGCAGAAGAAGATGAATTTGTCCTTCCTGTTTATTTCCCATGATTTAAGCGTGGTAAGGCATATTTCCCAGAGAGTGGCAGTTATGTACTTGGGTCAGATCATAGAGATTGCAGATACGGACGATATCTTCGCAAATGCCCTTCATCCTTATACCATTGCCCTGTTATCTGCAGTTCCTAAGATTGAATTTCAGCAGAAAACCAGCCGGATTGTGTTAAAGGGAGATGTTCCAAGCCCCATTAATCCTGGGGAAGGCTGCCGCTTTGCACCAAGGTGTTTTCTATGCCGGGATATCTGCAGGACTCAGAAGCCGGAGCTTATTGAGGTAGAGCCGGCACACTGTGTTGCCTGTCATTTCTATGAGGAAGCCAGGGAAAAGGCCAGGAATGTGGAAGCCGGCATGGTAGAATAAACACATATCTTATGCCCAAAAAGCATGGGCAGGAAAGAGGAACGCCCTGCGGGCATACCTTTATGCCCAAAAAACATGGGCAGGAAAGAGGAACGCCCTACGGGCATACCTTTATGCCCAAAAAACATGGGCAGGAAAGAGGAACGCCCTACGGGCATACCTTTATGCCCAAAAAACATGGGCAGGAAAGAGGAAACTATGGATACGAAAATCAGTGATATTCAGGTGATCTTAACAGCCCCCGAGGGAATTAACCTGGTGGTTGTAAAAGTAATAACCAATCAGCCGGGACTATATGGGCTTGGCTGCGCTACCTTTGCTTACCGCCATTTGGCTGTAAAGGTTGTGGTGGAAGAGTATTTAAAACCTCTTCTTATGGGCAGGGATGTGGATCGGATTGAAGACATCTGGCAGCTCATGCACCAGAACGGCTATTGGCGGAACGGACCAATAGAAAATAACGCCATATCCGGCGTGGATATGGCCCTGTGGGACATTAAAGGTAAGATGGCAGGAATGCCGGTGTACCAGCTGTTTGGCGGAAAATGCCGGGAAGGAATTCCTGTATACCGCCATGCGGATGGAAAAGATGTGGAAGAGGTATGTGACAATATTCTGCGGTTCAAGGAAATGGGAATTACCAATATCCGCTGCCAGTGCGGCGGATACGGCGGGGACAGTTATGGAACCGTTCCGAAGACAGCTCCGGCAGGTGCATTGGACGGAGTTTATCTGGATTCAGGAGAATATATCCGGAGTACTGTGAAGCTGTTTGAAGGAATCCGCGAAAGAATCGGCTATGATATGAATCTGGTTCATGATGTCCATGAACGGATCGCACCGGTGGAGGCGATCAAGCTGGCAAAAGCTCTGGAACCCTTTGATTTGTTCTTCCTGGAGGACCCGGTTCCGATTGAGCAGCTCCCCTGGCTTAAAAACCTGCGCCGTCAAACCAGCATTCCCATTGCAGAAGGGGAATTGTTTAACAACGGAGTGGAATGGAAGCAGATCATTGCAGAGCGTCTCATTGATTTTATCCGGGTACATGTAAGCCAGATCGGAGGGATCACGCCGGCCAGAAAGCTGCAGATCTTTGCGGAGCAGTTTGGTGTGAGAACCGCCTGGCACGGGCCGGGGGATATGTCACCGGTGGCACACGCCGCCAATATTCACATTGACTTAGCGGCACCCAACTTTGGCGTGCAGGAATGGTCTGGGATCGAACCGCCCAATTTTGTGATTCAGAATTTAAAGGGACCTTACGGAGCACTGTTAGAAGTGTTTCCGGGGCTGCCGGAATTTAAAGATGGATATGTGTACGCCAACGATAAGCCAGGCCTGGGCGTGGACATCAATGAA
Organism: Clostridium sp. Marseille-P2415; assembly: GCF_900155545.1. GTDB lineage: Bacteria > Bacillota > Clostridia > Lachnospirales > Lachnospiraceae > Lacrimispora. Next base: position 2,088,477 of record NZ_LT732526.1, on the reverse strand, counting down.
AAAGAAGCTGCGAAATATCCCTGTGAAAACACGGTAGTTACCTGGACCCAGACCAGGCGCCGGGATGGAGCATTGCAGACACCTTAATAATAGAAGAAATAAGGAGGAGACAAACATGAAGTCTTGTGTGATTACCAGCCCATTTCATTATGAGATCCGGGAAGTACCTGTTCCGGAGCCGGGGGACAATGAAGTGTTGATTCAGATGAAGTCCGCCGGTGTGTGCGGAAGCGATTTACATATTTACAGGGGAGAAAATCCCTGTTCCAGCTATCCTCTGGTCCCTGGACATGAGAATGCAGGAATTGTGGCAAAAGCAGGAAAAAATGTTACCAGTGTCAAAGAAGGAGATCATGTGGTCGTGGACTTGATTATTACCTGCGGCCGGTGCTATCAGTGCACCCACGGAAGAGAAGAAGTGTGCGAGCATGTTCTTGTAAGGGGAAGCGGAACAGATGGCGGCTGGAGGGAGTATTTTACAGCGCCGGAGGATGACGTCTATAAAATTGATGAGAGCATCCCATGGAAGGACGCTGCCCTGATTGAGCCGGTTGCCATTGGCGCCCACTGCACCAGGCGGGGCCGGATACAGGCCGACGATACGGTGTTTATCCTTGGGACCGGAACCATTGGAACCATTATCCTTCAGGCGTGCAAGGTCATCGGTGCAAACGTGATCTGCTGTGACAATGATCAGGATTCCCTGGAACGGGCAAAAGATTTCGGAGCAGATCATATCATCAACAGCAGGACTGAGAACCTCATAGAGCGGATTGGGGAAATCACAGGCGGGCATGGCTGTACCGCAGCATTTGATTCCGCCTGTTTTCCCGGAAGCTTAACCATGCTGATGCAGCCTGGCATTGTCTGCAATGCAGGGAGAGTGATTCCCATGGGATTTTCAGATAAGCCGGAAAGCTTCAGTCAGGCGGACATCAATAAGCGGGAGCTGGATATCATCGGAAGCCGCATGAGCGCTTACCAGTTTAAGCCTGTGGCGGGAAATATGGCCGAAGGCAAATACCGGCTGGAAGGCCTGGCCACTACATTTGTTAAATTCAGCGAGATTGAGAAGGTCTTCCAGAACATGGAGAACCCGGATCCGGCTGTTAAGAAAACCGTAATTTTATTTGATTAAGGGAGGATAAATGATGATTTCCAGTAAATTTGATGTGACAGGAAAACACTGCATCGTAACAGGAGGGGCCCAGGGGCTGTCCCGCGGAATGGCAGAAGGTCTTTTAGAAGCAGGCTGCAAAGTGGTACTCGTGGATGTGCAGGAAGAAAAACTAAAGCAGGTGGTGGCTGAGTATCAGGCAAAGGGTTATGAAGCGTACGGGGTAGAAGGTAACCTGGCAGACCGGGAAGATTTAAAACGCATTTTCAATGAATCAATGGAAATTCTTGGAGGGAGGCTGGATGTACTCATCCCTGCAGCGGGAATCCAGAGAAGGCATCTGCCGGAGGAATTCCCCATGGATGAGTGGGATCTGGTTGTGGACATCAATTTAAATCATGTGTTCCTTATGATTCAAAAAGCCCTGAAGGTTATGCTTACACAGCCTGAAGGGGGAAAGATCATTACCATCGGTTCCATGGTTACCTGGTTCGGAGGGACTATGGTTCCGGCTTATACAGCCACCAAAGGTGCCGTATCCCAGCTGACCAAGAGCCTGGCCGTGGATTGTGCAGGGCGCAATATCAACATCAACTGTATCTGTCCTGGCTATATGGACACCGAAATGTGTGCCAATATGACTCAGGCAAGAAAAGACGAATGTACCGTAAGGATTCCGGCCGGGAGATGGGGAACACCGGAAGATTTGAAGGGACCGGTACTGTTCCTGGCTTCCTCCGCATCCGACTACCTAAATGGAACCACAATTCCCGTAGACGGCGGTTATCTTGTAAAATAAAAGAAGATTTCTTACAGGAAGCGGTATGAGAACCGCTTCCTGTTAATGTTAGTATCATATACAAATACCCCCTCTCTTTATAGGTGGCTCGTCATTTTACCCGCAGTACTTAATAGGTAATTTGACCAAAATACCATATATTTCCAATTAAAAATTTGGCTGACAAAATCCAAATATTAATAAAAATTAAGTTGAATTATAATGATTTGTTGCTATAATGAAAATGTCGACAAGTTTTTTACTTATAAAGTCTGAACAAAGAGGGGATAACCATGAAAAGGCTAAATAATTTAAAAATATCCACGCGATTAAACAGAGTTTTTATCGTGTTGGTTTTAATCATCTTTATTTCATCTACATTTTCACTCATTAGTTTTCGTACAATTGGAAGCAATATGAAAACTTTTTTTTATGTCCAGTATGAAACCACAAAGAAACAGATGGAAATCCGTAAAGACGTACAGACCATTAATAAAAGGCTTCTTTGGGTCATAATCAGCAATGATGCTTCAGTGACCCAGGAGCAGAAAAAAGATCTTGATGAACGTTTTGAAAAGATCAGCAGCTACATATCTGTGATCAATACCAATTTAGGAAAAGGAAGCGACCAGAGCTTTGTAACGGCATTTGAGCAATTCAAAGAAGATGCTTACAGTATGCTTGAGCTGTTGGAAAGCGGCAAAAATAAGGAAGCCATGAATTATTACAGCGCCACATTTAATTCCGCTTCCGAAGCGCTGGCAGATTCTCTTGATTTAATCGGAACTGCATCGGATAAGGATGCATTGGCGAAATATGAAACCAGCGTAGTTGTAGAGAATCTGGCAACGGCATTACTGGCTGTTTTTTCCATTATTTCTCTGGTTCTTGCCATATTCCTTGCTAAGCGCCTGACAAAGAGCATCGTAGTTCCATTACAGGAAATCGAGATGGCTACCAAAGATATCGCAGAAGGAAATCTGCATACAGTCATCACCTATGAATCCGGGGATGAGATTGGTCAGATGGCCCAGGGATTAAGAACCTCTATCAACAAAATCGCAGGTTACATCGAGGATATTGACAATGTAATGGAAAGCATGGCAAACGGGAATTTCAATGTTGGTTTTACCAATGAATTTATTGGAGATTTTAAGAATATCGAAAACTCCCTTGAACGTTTTACCCTTAAGATTTCCAGAAGCTTTGAAGAGATTGCCGTTTCTGTAAGTCAGGTTTCAGGAGGGTCCGCACAGATTGCAGAGTCTGCACAGTCACTTGCAGATGGCTCTGCCAATCAGGCAGGCATCATAAGAGAACTGTCTGAGACCGTAACGGATATCACCAGACATATTTCAGAAAATGCTCAGAATGCTGTAGAAATCAACGATGAAGTGGAAGAAGTTACCAGAAAGATTTCTTATGGGAATGAAAAGATGCAGGAGATGGTTGGTGCCATGGATTCCATCAGAAAGACTTCTCAGGAAATCAGCAAGATCATTCAGACCATTAATGAAATTGCATCTCAGACCAATCTTCTTGCCTTAAATGCTTCCATTGAAGCGGCAAGAGCAGGAGAAGCCGGAAAGGGATTCTCTGTGGTTGCCAATCAGGTCAGCCTGCTTGCCGGGCAGAGTACAGAAGCGGCAAACAGTTCCTCCCAGCTGATAGAGGCTTCCTTAAAGGCAGTGGAACAGGGAACCGTAGTGGCAGATGCCGCTGCAAAAGAACTTGGAATCGTGGTAGAAGGAACAGATTCTATTAAGAAGAAGATCGGCAGCATTGCTTCTGCATCAAGTGAGCAGGCTGAATCCATCATACAGATCGACAGCGGAATCAGCCAGATCGCACAGGTAGTTGATACAAATGCGGCTACAGCTGAAGAAAATTCAGCTGCCAGTGAAGAACTGACAGGTCAGGCTCAGACCTTAAAGGCCCTGACCGACCAGTTCCAGTTAAGGAATTAAAAAGCGAGTTAGCGACAAAGGTCTTTTGACTAGGGTACAGTCAAAAGTCCTTTGTTTATTTTTAAAATACCATAAAAAGACCGCTGCCCTGCTGATGTTGTTTGTCAGCCGGGCAGCGGTCCATTTAATCTATGTAAATTCCGGAAGCCCATTGCTGTACTCCGGCCTTTTTTTTAGGTTGAGCCGGCAAAGAAGCCATTCAGTGCAACTCCGCCGACTTAGTTAAAACATATGTATGGAAGCTCTCTGACCGCTTTGTGTTTTTTTCTATGTTTATGAAATTATCATACAGGAAAAATGTGAAGGAATTTTGACCAGGTTCTAAAGAAATTATGAAATGAATGAAGAAATTATGACAGAAATTGGAAAAGTATACATGACGCCGCTGCAGATACTATCCTATAGTAGAAAATTTCCCATTAAGCAAAATCAGTATTGAATGATAAAACAAAGTATGGTATTTATATAGTAGTTAGCTAAAACTAACTAAAGCGGCCATACCGAAAGTACTGCAGCCGTTCCGAAGGGACAATGGGAAACAAATTAAGACTGTGGAGGTACGGATATGTTACTTGAAAGGCAACTAATTGAATATTGTTCCCCAACATTAGCATCAATCAAGACAGCAGGCCTGTTCAATCATTCCTTTTCATCAGAAGAAGAACTGGAAAAGCAGCTGGCCGTCTTAAACAGCCAGCTGGGAGAGAAAGGGATCGCGCTGTTGTCGTTATCCAGGCGCAGAAACAAAGCGCTTATCTATGTCTATCGGAAATCCCATCTTGAGGCTGATTTGAATCGGCCGGGGGTAAGTAAGTTTCTTCGGAAATACGGTTATGAGCACATGGAAATAGAATATGTACTCGGCAGGCTTATTGAGCGGCTGAAGCAGGAAGGGGCATTTCCCCATGAGATCGGGATTTTCCTTGGTTATCCGCTTGGCGATGTGATCGGATTTATCCGGAATGCAGGAAAAAACTGTAAATGCATCGGCTGCTGGAAGGTATATTGCAATGAGTGCGAGGCTGTTAAAACATTTGCCAGGTATCAAAAATGCAGGGCTGTTTATGCACGCCTTTGGCAAAATGGAAGAACTGTCTGGCAGCTTACCGTAGCTGCCTGAACAAATAAATAAAAAGAAAGAGGTAGGATAAGATGAGTAAAGTTGCAGTTGTTTATTGGAGTGGTACCGGAAATACAGAGGCAATGGCCCAAAAGGTTTTAGAAGGTGCAAAAGAAGCAGGAGCAGAAGCTTCTTTATTTACGGCAGCGGAATTTGGCGCAGATATGATGGATGAATATGACAGTGTGGCATTCGGCTGCCCTTCCATGGGCAGCGAGGAATTGGAAGACAGCGAGTTCGAGCCCCTGTTTCAGAGCTGCGAATCTAAGCTTCAGGGAAAGAAAATCGCATTATTTGGCTCTTACGGCTGGGGAGACGGAGAATGGATGCGAAATTGGGAGGAAACCTGCAAAGGAGATGGTGCAGCATTGGTTCATGACAGCGTGATCTGCAATAATGCCCCCGATGGAGACGGAGAGGCCGAATGCAGGGATCTTGGAAAAGCATTGGTTTAATATCAAAAAAATAAGAAATAAAAGAAACATGGGTGTAAACCGGATTTCCGGCGCTTCACCCATGTTTCTTTATTTTTCTGTTATAAAAATCAGGTTTCAAAACGCATTCTATGACCTATCCGGGAATCGAACCCGGGTTTCCGCCGTGAGAGGGCGGCGTCTTGACCGCTTGACCAATAGGCCGTTTTTCTGTGCCATTTCTGACAGCCTCATTATAATACCATAGGAAATTCCATTTGTCTACACCTTTTTTTATAAAATAAAAAATTTGTCAAAACCGGAATTTATATGCTATACTTCTTCATAAGCAGGAAGGAAGCAGGGAGGGCATTAAAGTGGAACTTAAAAAACGTGAAATTCAATACGATTACTTAAGAGCTCTGGCGGTCTTTGCCATCATTATGGTTCATGCCATTCCGGCTGAAACGCTTAATTCCAGGCAATGGCTGTTATCGGCAGCCCTTATGCCTGTGCTCCTGGCTTTTGTCGGCATTTATTTTATGCTCAGCGGCATGTTCATTCTGAAATCCGGAACAGAGGATATTCCGAAGTTTTACCGGAACCGGTTCCAGACTATTTTTGTTCCCTTTGCATGTTACAGCGGAATCTATTACTGGTATTATAAGTTATATCTGGGAGAAGAGAGCCTTTCGTGGCAGGAGCACCTGGCGGCTTATATGAAGGGACTTCTGACGGGGACCATCCCCATGGCCTCCCATATGTGGTTTATGTATGTTATTCTGGCATTATACCTTTGCGCCCCTTTCCTGGCCCGCATGCTGAAGGCCATGAGCGACAGGGAATTAAAGATTTTTCTGGGCCTTATGCTGGTGGTTCAGGGCCTTTGCACTTATCTGCCGGCTTTGGGCCTGGAAGTGGGAGAGAGTCTGCAATACATGGTATTCAAGGGCTGGGTTATTTATTTCATCCTTGGCTATGCATGCAGGAGACTGTATCACAGCGGACATTATTTGCCTTTTGCGATCCTGGGTATTGCAGGTTTTGGTATAACCATGTTCCAGAAATGCTTTATGCCGGACTTTACCCCAGGCATCCATGACCTGGCCCCGGCTATGATTGCCATGGCATTGGCCATCTTTCTGTTTTTTGAATCTTTCGGGAATGTCAGGATACCTGTCCTCGTAAAGGCCGCCGGCTTTGTAAGCCGGTACAGCTATTCCATTTATCTGATCCATTATCTGGTTTTGGGACAGTTTGTGAGGGGGCTGGTGGAGAGGACTTCCATAAGGCATTATTATGTGCCAAGAATCCTTTGTGAGACAGCCCTTACGTTTCTGGTTTCCCTGATTGCTGCCTGGATTCTTGATGAAACGATCGTAAAGCTTCTCAAAAAGGCAGTTGGCGCAGGTTATTATAATAGGAAAAACGGATAAGAAGGGGGCGTGGATATGGCTCAGAGAAATAGCTGTGAATATTGCATGTATTATCATTATAATGAAGAATATGAATGCTATGAGTGTGAGATCAATCTGGACGAGGATGAGATGATGCAGTTCTTAAGTAATTCTTATCACGGATGTCCTCATTTTCGGTTTGGGGATGAATATACGATCGTAAAAAAACAGATATAGAGGGGAAAGATCCATTTGGACCCCTAAAAAAGGGAGGAGCCGGTATTCCCTCGAGAAATACCGGCAATTATGAAAAAAATTTTATCTCAAAGTATGTTGGCAACATCTTTTTCTGATGGTTTTAGTATATCGGTTAAATATGAAGAATATTTGGCCAGGTTGTAAAAATATTATGACCAGATTGTGAACAATGGACAGGGAAACCGATATCCGGATAGATTTATTAATCCCTGAAATGGTAGCTGTCCAACAGCTGATTCTTCATATGCCAAAGCTCATTGGACAGATCCACATGAACCTCGTGGGGATTTACGAGGCGGCGGGATTCATCCCAGAGTGTAGCCAGCTCCTTTCTGCAGTAAGACTGGATGTTCATTACCGAAGGAGATGGATAAACACACTCCCCGCCTTTGAATACCTGGACCAGGAGATCCCGGATGGTATAGGTGTTGGGCGCCAGATGGGTTTTCTTCCATGTCTCAATGGGGTCAAAGAGGAGCATGGAATGATTTTCTTTGAAGATTTCCCCTTCCAGACAAATTAAATCTGCAATAATCTTGCCGGTTTCCCGGCTGTAAATCCTCTTGATTGCCTTGTTGCCCGGGTTGGTGATCTTCTCGGCATTTTCGGAAAGCTTGATTTTAGGGGCAAATTGGCCGGTCTTTTTATCCATGACAGCTGCCAGCTTATAGACGCCGCCAAAGGAAGGACAGTCCTTGGAGGTGATCAAATTGGTTCCGACCCCCCAGGAGTTTATGGCAGCTCCCTGGATTTTAAGGCTGTTAATCAGGGTTTCATCAAGATCATTGGAAGCGGAGATGACTGCATCCGGGAATCCGGCCGCATCAAGCATCTTCTTAGCTTTTTTGGAAAGGTAAGCCAAGTCTCCGCTGTCTAGACGGATGCCGTAAGTGGAAAGAGGAATGCCGGCATCCCGCATCTCCTTAAATACTTTAATGGCGTTGGGGACGCCGGACTTTAATGTATCGTAAGTGTCTACCAGCAGAATGCATGCGGCAGGGTAGAGCTTTGCATAGTTCCGGAATGCGGTCAGTTCATCCGGAAAGCTCATGATCCAGCTGTGTGCGTGGGTTCCTTTTATGGGAACACGAAACATCTTGCCTGCCAGAACGTTGGAGGTACCGATACAACCGGCGATCATGGCAGCGCGGGCACCGTAAATTCCGGCATCCGGTCCCTGGGCACGGCGAAGGCCGAATTCCATAACACCGTCACCGGCTGCCGCGTATACCACCCGTGCTGTTTTGGTTGCTATCAGGCTCTGGTGATTGATGATGTTTAATAAGGCTGTTTCAATTAACTGGGCTTCCATAATAGGGGCGATGACTTTTACCAGGGGTTCACGCGGGAATACGACTGTTCCCTCCGGGATGGCGTAGATGTCGCCGGAAAATTTAAAATGATGCAGATATTCCAGAAAATCCTCTTCAAACAGGCCGGTGGATCTAAGGTAATCCACATCGTCCCGGTCAAAATGGAGATCTTTGATGTATTCAATAACCTGTTCCAAGCCTGCGCAGATCGCATACCCGTTACCGCCTGGATTATTGCGGTAGAAGGCATCGAATATTACGGTCTCGTTGGCATCTTTCTCTTTGAAATACCCCTGCATCATGGTTAACTCATAGAGGTCAGTTAATAAAGTTAAATTGCGCTGGCTCATAATTTCTCTCCTTTTACTAGTCCTTTTCGCACATTATACCATAATTTTACAAAAACACAATGGGATTGATAAAAAAATAACGATCAGAATTGAAATATTTGTGACATACAAATTTTGCTAAATAATTAAATAATCAAAATAAACTAATACAATTAGATAATTAATAAATAATTTATTGTTTATTAATAAAAAAGTCTTGCAAAATAAAGCCGGATGATATATAATAAAGCCATCAACAAAAGAAAACAAAATCAAAACCATTTTCAGATTGTGTCGGAAGATGGCAGAAAAAAGGAGGTCGATTCCACCAAAACCATAAATTCCGCCTGATTTACCGAAAAAGTAAGTTCAGGCAACAGATCCGGCCGTTAAACTTTAGCAGCCAACCATATCAGGCGATGGATAAATGCGAAAGCATGGATGAAGCCGGGATAAAAAGTCTAACAATCTCTTATATGCCTATAGTTTGTTATAACTTCAGAGGAATATTCATCGTATGAGTCATTTGATTCATCCGGATTGGATTTTCATTCGGTAGCTGTTAACATGATAGAAGAATGAAAGCGACGACGCAGAGCACCAGATTGTAGAGGACGGTTTAAGCCAGAGGAAACGGAAAAAATTCATATAGAGCATCCAAAGAATGCCGCAGTAAAATACAATTAAGAGAGGTATTTCGAAACCAATGGATGAAAACGTGTAGAACGGGTACCGAATTTCATGAAAATATGTCGGTACCCGTTCTTACTGGTCATACCTGACCGGGAAAATAAAAATAACCTTGACATTTCATTTCTTAATCCCTATAATTAGAAGACATATACGAATACAATAACCATATTTAATAGGAAGAAAAACTTTGATGGAGACAGTAGGTCTGTGCGAAATTTCAAGAGAGCCGGGGAGGGTGGAAGCCTGGTAAGAGTAGCATGGATTCGAATATCACTCCGGAGTTTCCGGCTGAAGGCGTTGGCAATAGGTCAGGACGTATTTTCTGCGTTAAGGGAAAGCATATGTTGGTATGCGGTAATAGGTGGTGTAACGAAGATAAGTGCAGCTTTCGTCCTGATTACGGGATGGAAGCTTTTTTATTTTACAGGAAAGTTCTCCGAACTCCCCTGTAAAATAAAAAGCACTCTGTGCAGGATGCACATGACGCTTAAGAGGAAGGTGTCACTGACGTGACAGCGCGTCAGCGCCAGAGTCTGATAAGTCAGACTCTTTATTATATGAAAAAGAAATGGAGGTCGCTAAAGATGTACAGGAAAGTCCCTGCAGACTTGAATTTTGTAGCGAGAGAAAAAGAGGTTGAAAAATTCTGGGAGGACCGTGACATTTTTAAAAAGAGCATGGAAAACCGGAAGGAAGCGGAAACGTATACGTTCTATGACGGTCCGCCGACTGCCAATGGAAAACCCCATATCGGGCATGTGCTGACCCGCGTCATCAAGGATATGATTCCAAGATACCGCACAATGAAAGGATATGACGTTCCCCGTAAGGCCGGCTGGGATACCCACGGACTTCCGGTCGAGCTGGAAGTAGAAAAGATGCTGGGCCTTGACGGCAAGGAACAGATTGAGCAGTACGGTCTGGAGCCATTTATCAAGTATTGTAAGGAAAGCGTCTGGAAATACAAGGGCATGTGGGAGGACTTTTCAAAGACCGTAGGCTTCTGGGCCGACATGGATGACCCATATGTAACTTATGAGAATGATTTTATTGAATCCGAATGGTGGGCTTTAAAGCAGATATGGGAAAAGAGCCTTTTGTATAAGGGCTTTAAGATCGTTCCCTACTGTCCGCGCTGCGGTACCCCGTTATCCAGTCATGAGGTGGCTCAGGGATACAAGGATGTAAAAGAACGTTCTGCCATTGTACGGTTCAAGGTAAAAGGAGAAGATGCCTATATTCTGGCATGGACAACAACGCCATGGACCCTGCCTTCCAATGTAGCTCTCTGCGTAAATCCGGATGAGACGTATGTGAAGGTACAAAACGGAGACTATACCTATTATCTTGCAGAAGCTCTGTGTGAAAAGGTTCTGGAAGGAGACTATACCGTATTAGAGAAATACGTCGGTAAGGACCTGGAATATAAGGAATATGAGCCGTTATTTGATTTTGTAGAACCGAAAAAGAAAGCCCATTATGTAATCTGTGACCATTATGTTACGCTCACCGACGGTACCGGTGTGGTTCATAACGCTCCGGCCTTTGGTGAGGATGACTTGAGGGTATGCAATAAATACGGTCTCCCATTTATACAGCTGGTAAATGCAGCCGGAGAGATGACCAAAGAAACCAAGTGGGCAGGAATTTCCTGTAAGAAGGCCGACCCAATGATATTAAAGGATCTGGAAGAGAGAGGACTTTTATTCTCCGCACCTGTGTTTGAGCACAGCTATCCACACTGCTGGAGATGTGATACTCCTCTGATCTACTATGCAAGAGAATCCTGGTTCATCAAGATGACAGCAGTTAAAGAAGATATGATCCGTAACAACAACACCATCAACTGGATTCCGGAAAGCATCGGAAAAGGCCGCTTCGGTGACTGGCTGGAGAATATTCAGGACTGGGGAATCAGCAGAAACCGTTACTGGGGTACTCCTCTTAACGTGTGGGAATGTGAATGCGGACACCAGCACCCCATCGGAAGCATAGAGGAATTAAAGAGCATGTCCCGCAATTGCCCGGACGATATTGAGCTCCACCGTCCCTATATCGATGCGGTGACCATTACCTGTCCGGAGTGCGGTAAGCAGATGAAGCGGGTTCCGGAGGTGATCGACTGCTGGTTTGATTCCGGTTCCATGCCATTTGCGCAGCACCACTATCCATTCGAAAACAAAGAACTGTTCGAGCAGCAGTTCCCGGCAAACTTTATTTCCGAGGCTGTGGACCAGACGAGAGGATGGTTTTACTCCCTCCTAGCCATTTCAACCCTTATTTTCAACAAGGCGCCTTATAAGAACGTAATTGTTTTAGGACATGTCCAGGATGAGAACGGGCAGAAGATGAGCAAATCCAAGGGAAATGCGGTAGACCCGTTTGAAGCGCTGGAAACCTACGGAGCAGATGCGATCCGCTGGTATTTCTATGTCAACAGTGCGCCCTGGCTGCCGAACCGCTTTCACGGGAAAGCTGTAATGGAAGGCCAGCGTAAATTTATGGGCACGCTTTGGAATACCTATGCATTCTTTGTGCTTTATGCGAATATTGATGAATTTGACCCGACGAAATATACATTGGAATACGGGAAGCTTCCGGTTATGGATAAATGGCTTCTATCCAAGTTAAATACCTTAGTCAAAGACGTGGATGCCTGCCTGGACGGATACCAGATTCCGGAAGCAGCACGGTCGCTTCAGGAATTTGTTGACGATATGAGTAACTGGTATGTCCGCAGAAGCAGAGAGCGTTTCTGGGCAAAGGGCATGGAGCAGGATAAGATTAACGCTTATATGACTTTGTATACCGCTCTCGTTACGGTAAGCAAGGCGGCTGCTCCGTTTATTCCGTTCATGACCGAGCAGATTTATCAAAACATGGTATGCAGCGTGGATAAGACCGCACCGGAGAGCATCCATTTATGCGATTATCCGGCTGCAAATGAGGCCCATATTGATAAGCAGCTGGAAAGCGATATGGATGAGGTTTTAAAAATCGTAGTCATGGGCCGTGCAGCCAGAAATACGGCCAATTTAAAGAACCGCCAGCCGATCGGCCAGATGTTCGTAAAGGCTCCTCATGCCCTTCCTGTGTTCTATCAGGAGATCATTGAGGAAGAGTTAAACGTGAAAAAGGTGGTATTTACCGATGATGTGAGAGATTTCACATCCTACAGCTTCAAACCCCAGTTAAAGACCGTGGGACCGAAATACGGCAAGCAGTTAGGCAGCATCAAAAAAGCCCTGGGAGAGATTAACGGCAACGAGGCGATGGACACCCTGAATGAAAAAGGCGCCCTTACCTTTTTATTTGACGGAACAGAAGTTGTGCTCACCAGGGAAGACTTACTGATCGATACCGCACAGATAGAGGGCTATGTATCCGAGGGAGACAATACGATTACCGTTGTGCTGGATACCAATCTGACAACAGAGCTTGTGGAAGAAGGCTTTGTCCGGGAGCTGATCAGCAAGATTCAGACCATGCGCAAGGAAGCGGGCTTTGAGGTAACAGACCACATTCTGGTATCCTGCAGGGACAATGAAAAAATAACCGATATATTAAAGGCTCACGAGGAAGACGTGAAAGGGGAAGTACTTGCGGAGAGCATTGCATTTGAAAGAACGGCCGGATATGTGAAAGAATGGAACATCAACGGCGAAAATGTGACCTTAGGCGTGGAGAAGTTTCAGTAACGGTTAGGAGGCTTAAGTGGAATGAGTATGGGATTTGACAAGGAAACCTTTAAGAAAAGCGTTCTGTTCAATATGAAGAACGTGTTCCGCAAGACGGTTGAGGAAGCGGCTCCGGAGCAGATGTATCAGGCGGTTGCGTATGCGGTAAAGGATGTCATCATTGACCAATGGATCGCGACCCATAAGGAGTATGAGAAGCAGGACGTGAAAACCCTGTACTACTTATCCATGGAATTCCTGATGGGCCGTGCCCTTGGCAACAACATCATAAGCATTATGGCGCAGCAGGAGGTAAGGGAAGTTCTCGATGAGCTGGGCTTTGACTTAAATGCCATTGAGGACCAGGAGCCGGACCCGGCTCTCGGTAACGGGGGGCTGGGCCGCCTGGCGGCCTGCTTCCTGGACTCCCTGGCCACGTTGGGATATCCGGCCTATGGCTGCGGCATCCGTTACCGTTATGGCATGTTCAAGCAGAAAATTGAGAATGGTTACCAGACCGAAATCCCGGATAACTGGCTGCAGAATGGTTATCCATTTGAAATCCGCCGTGCGGAATATGCAACCGAGGTAAAATTCGGCGGCTATGTAAACACCGTATGGGAAAATGGAAGACAGCGGTTTGTACAGGAGGGCTATCAGTCCGTCCGCGCCGTTCCCTATGATATGCCGGTCGTGGGGTACGGGAACAATGTGGTGAATACCCTGCGCATCTGGGATGCGGAAGCCATTCATACCTTAAACCTTGATTCCTTTGACCGGGGCGACTATCAGAAGGCCATGGAACAGGAAAATCTGGCCAAGACCATCGTAGAAGTCCTCTATCCCAACGATAACCACGATGCAGGAAAAGAACTCCGCTTAAAACAGCAGTACTTCTTTATCTCCGCCAGCGTGCAGAGAGCGGTTATGAAGTACATGGAAAAACACGACGATATACATAAGTTCTGCGAAAAGGCCGTTTTCCAGTTAAACGATACCCATCCAACGGTAGCGGTCCCGGAGCTTATGAGAATTCTTTTGGATGATTACGGCTTGAGCTGGGAGGAAGCATGGGAAATAACCACCAGGACCTGTGCCTATACCAACCACACCATCATGTCGGAAGCTTTGGAAAAATGGCCCGTAGAGCTCTTCTCCAGGCTGCTTCCGAGAATCTATCAGATCGTGGAGGAAATCAACCGCCGGTTCCAGCAGCAGATCCAGCAGATGTATCCGGGAGACCAGGAGAAAATCCGCAGGATGTCCATCATTTATGACGGGCAGGTCCGAATGGCCTGCCTGGCAATTGTGGGAGGTTTTTCGGTAAACGGCGTTGCCAGGCTCCACACCGGGATTTTGAAGAACCAGGAATTAAAGGACTTCTACCAGATGATGCCGGAAAAATTCAACAACAAGACCAACGGCATCACCCAGAGACGGTTCCTGCTTCACGGAAATCCGCTGTTAGCTGACTGGGTTACGAAAAAAATCGGCAATGGCTGGATTACCGATCTGCCTCATATCCACCGCCTGGCCGATTATGCAGAAGACCCTAAGTGCCAACAGGAGTTCATGGATATCAAATACCGGAATAAGGTGCGCCTTGCAGACTATATTAAGGAGCATAACGGCATTGAGACAGACCCCGGATCCATGTTCGATGTGCAGGTCAAACGTCTTCACGAATATAAACGGCAGCTGATGAATATCCTGCATGTGATGTATTTATACAATCAGCTGAAGGATGATCCGAATCTTGATATGGTTCCCCGGACCTTTCTGTTCGGAGCAAAGGCAGCAGCAGGCTACAGGCGTGCAAAGCTGACCATCAAACTGATCAATGCAGTGGCTGATGTCATTAATAACGATAAAAGCATCGGCGGTAAGATCCGGGTGGTTTTCATAGAAGATTACAAGGTATCCAATGCGGAGATCATTTTTGCTGCGGCTGATGTCAGTGAACAGATCTCCACGGCCGGCAAGGAGGCCTCAGGGACCGGAAATATGAAATTTATGTTAAACGGTGCCCTGACCCTTGGAACCATGGATGGGGCCAATGTGGAAATCGTAGAGGAAGTGGGAGAAGAAAATGCCTTTATTTTTGGCATGTCTTCCGATGAGGTGATCCGTTACGAGAACGAAGGCGGTTATAATCCCATGGAAATTTTCAACAGCAGCGATGAGATCCGCAGGGTACTGATGCAGCTCATAAACGGCTACTATTCCCCACAGGATCCGGAATTGTTCCGTGATATTTATAATTCCTTATTAAATACCCAGAGCAGCGGCCGCGCGGATGCTTATTTTATTTTAAAGGACTTTCCTTCCTATGCGGAGGCCCAGCGCCGGATCGGTCAGGCGTACCGGGATGAAGCGGGGTGGGCAAAGGCGGCCATTTTAAATGTGGCGTGCAGCGGCAAGTTTACTTCAGACCGCACCGTTTTAGAATATGTAAGGGATATCTGGCACCTGGAAAAAGTAAAGGTGGAAACGCTCCGGAAGTGATTCCGGGGCGTTTTTTTGCATATATTGAACAAGGGGGTGATGGTTTGCAATGGTAAAAAAAGCAGTTATGATGTGCATTCTGGCGCTGTTATTTCCATATATTATTACCCTGGCCTGGACCGGAAAAATTGAGGAGCAGAAAAAGGTTCCTATCATGACCAGCGGAAAGAAAATTATTCTGGACCGGAAGGGCGGGCAGTCTTATATGGATGTGGAGGAATATCTGCCGGGAGTGGTGGCAAAGCAGATGCCGGCCGATTACGGAAAGGAAGCACTGAGAGCCCAGGCAATCATTGCCCGGACATACATATACGGGAAAATGAACGGTCAGAATGAGATAAAGGAATCCGGGCTCCACATGGAATATTTAGAGGAAAAACAGATGGAAAAGCTGTGGGGAAGCGAGTCTTTTATAGCCAGCTACCAGGCGGTGGAGGATGCGGTCCGCTCTACGGCTGGGACAGTCATGATGTATGACGGGAAGCTGATCGATCCCTTGTTCCATAGAGCCAGCACAGGGAAAACAAGGGCCGGTGATGAGAACCATCCCTACCTGCAGTCCGCAGACTGCAGTAGAGATGTGGAAGCCGAAGGATTCTTGACGGTGGCAGCCTTTAGCCGGGAAGATTTTGCCGGTAAAATCAATCAGATTTCAGGGGCTGTTCCGGTAACGGCAGAACAGATACCGGAAAGCTGCCAGATCATTCTTCGGGATGAAGGCGGATATGTGGGGCAGGTCCAGATTGGAACCAAGGTTTACACAGGCGAAGAAATCCAGTATGCACTGGGTCTTCCATCCCCGTCCTATGGGTTTGAGGAATACGAAGGGGGAGTCCGTGCGGTCTGCCAGGGAATCGGCCATGGATACGGGATGAGCCAGTATGGGGCCAGATGCAAAGCAGAGGAGGGATGGACGGCGGAAAAAATTCTCCCTTATTTTTATAAAAATATTGTTTTGATTTCTGAATAACTCTTTCACTCTTGGTAAGAATATTATCGAGGTGATAAACGTGAAGGAGAAAATAAGTCAATTGTTCAAGGATAAAGTATTCCTTGTCCTGTTGGTTCTAGGCCTGCTGACTATAGTAGCTGCAGCAGGAGTCATTACCGTTCAAAGAGGAAATGGTGGAGGAGAGAGTCCTTATCTGGAAGTGCCGGATCAGGGCGATATGATTGCTGAAGAAACCGTCCCCCAGGAAACACAGGTAGCCGTTGCAGGGGATTCCAATGCAGCGCAGAATATGGAAGAGGAAATGCAGGAGGCAGATTCCCCGAAGGCCACTGCACAGCAGGAAACAGAAGCGCCGGCGGTGAAGGCCGGAACAGACAAGAGCTCGGCTAAGTCTCTGGTACTTAATTTTAACGATGCGACCAGAATGGCCTGGCCAGTACAAGGAAATGTTATTTTAGACTACAGCATGGAGTCCACGATTTACTTCCCGACTCTGGATCAGTATAAATGCAATCCAGGTTTAGTCATTCAGGGAGATGTAAGCACTCCGGTTGTAGCGCCTGCCAATGCCAAAGTGCAGGAAGTCGGTTCCAATGAAGAAATTGGAAGCTATGTTGTCTTAAATATGGGCAACAATTATACGGCCGTCTGCGGTCAGTTAAAAGAACTGCAGGTCGTGGAAAATGAGTATGTCAAAGAGGGTCAGGTTCTGGGCTATGTGGCTGAGCCTACCAAGTATTATTCCGTCGAAGGTGCCAATGTATTCTTTGAATTAAAGCACGAAGACAAAGCCATTGATCCGCTCGATCATATGCAGTAAGCCAAAACAGGAAACCTCAGGAAAAAAGTTATAAAAAAATAATAAATTGTTCATACGTGATTAAGAGTCATCTGCTATACTAAAACCGAAAAATCTACGGGGAGTGTGGCTATGAACATATTGTTTTTTTTAACACCTAAGAATGAGGTGGCTTATATTTATGAGGATGAATCTCTGCGCCAGGCGCTTGAGAAGATGGAGTATCATAAATACTCCGCAGTACCTGTTATTAACAGACGGGGCAAATATGTAGGAACCATCACCGAAGGGGACATGCTTTGGGGGATCAAGAACAAATTTAACCTAAGCTTAAAGGAAGCGGAGCATGTGACGGCAGCGGCAATCGACAGAAGGTCAGACAACCGACCCGTATATGCGGATTCCAATATGGAGGACTTGATTGACAAGGCATTAAACCAGAATTTTGTACCGGTGGTGGATGACCAGAAGAATTTTATTGGAATTATCACCCGTAAAGATATCATTCGGTATTTCTACAATAAGTCCCAGGAGGTGCAGCAGCAAGTGGTGAACTGCCAGGCTGTTGCCGGTAACTGAGATTTGAAATAAAAAAGCGTTTCCTGCCCATTACCTGGCGGGAAGCGCTTTTTTACTTCATTTACGCGGGCAGCGAGCCGGGCGTGTTTCTTCCGGTTTATGTACGTCTCATTTTTTCTTTTTCTTCTGCCAGGAGCGGAAGGGATTCGGTTAAGGAAGCGCCAATAACTTTAAGAAGCGTGTCTTTTTCCAAAGTGGGGGAATAGTAAAATCCCTGCTGGTAATTGCAGCCGGCGGCCGTTAAGGTCCGGACCTGGTTTTCCGTCTCCACACCTTCTGCTATGATATTTAAATTTAAGTCTTTTGCCATGCGGACCAGACCTTCCATGACGTAACGGGACTTCGGGTTTGTTTCAAGCTGCCAGACGAACAGGCGCTCAAGCTTTAAGGAATTCACCGGAAGTTCCAGGATGGTGGAAATTCCGGAATAACCGGAACCGAATTCATTGAGAATCAGTTCCACTCCCATTTCCTGCAGTTGCTGAAGCATGACATTGATATTTAAATACGCCATGGTCAGTGCGCTTTCCTGGAATTCCAGGGCCAGTTTGCCTTTTGGAATCCCATAGGACGCCATGATTCTCTTCATTTCATCAGGAAAATCCTCCTGCAGAAAGAGAACCGGGGAAACGGGAAGGGCGATGGAATCAAATTCCCTGCCCATTTCAAGCAATTCTGAGATGCATTGGGCCACCTTTTCCAGTGCATAGTATAAAATGGCGCGGATCTGTCCGGAATCCTCTGCCACAGGCAGGAACTCACCTGCACCGATCAAACCAAGTCCCTTGATGAAAATCCGCATATAGAGTTCTGCTCTGGGAAAGGTTCCGCTATCCGTATGAAACGTAGGCCGGTATCGGACTTCCACTTCTTCTTTTTCCAGAGCGGTCTTTAAGTACAGGGCAATGGTCTGCCGGCGTTTTAGCTGCTTCTGCAGGGTGCTGTCAAATACAACCGCCTGATTGGGTCCGATATCCTCTGCTTTTAATACGGCTAAGTCTAAACATTTTAACATCTGGTCCGGATCAGCTGCGTGACCGGGATAGGAGCAGATGCCCATCTGAACGGAACACAGACAGTCAGTCCCATTGACCTTCCAGGCACGGTCAAATTTTCCTGCGATCTCCTCGGCAAGCTCCAGGGCCTGCCCCTGCGTATATTGATCCAGAATGATGAAAAATTCCACTCCGATATAGTGATACACATTTTTACCGGTCAGTACTTTTAAATAGGTAAGGATCTGATCCAGAAGGTTTTCACAGTAATCATAACCGAATACCTGATTCAGCCGTTTGAAATTTTCGATGTATAGCTTTAACACGGTTCCGCGGCCGTCCGAGTTTAAGTCCGAGCTTAAATGTTTATAAAAGGCATCCCGTTCCAGCTTGTTTTTTAAAGCTGTCTCCTCAGTCTTTTGTATATCCGGTTTGACTGGGGGAACCGGATCTGTTTTTTTATGAAACCAACTCAAATGGATTACCTCCTGTTCATTGGCTCTCTGATTTCATTGTATTATAAAAGCAGGGTGAAATCAAGAAATAATTGGAAGGAGAATAAGAGGCATTATTCTGAAAATAGAGAGAATAATATGATTAATGCAAGTGATAAAGAACGTTTTAAGAAAAAATAAGAGGTGAAAAGAATGAAATCGATTTGGACAGAAACAACTGTCATTCCCCGGCGTAATCCGCTGGCCGGAAATAAGAGGACTGAGGTTGTGGTCATAGGGGCAGGATTGGCAGGGATACTGACGGCTTATTATCTGCAAAGGCATGGACTCCATGTGGTCGTCCTGGAAGCCAACCGGATCGGAAGCGGACAGACCGGATTTACAACGGCAAAGATCACGTCCCAGCACAATCTGATTTACCAGAAGCTGGAGCGGACGATAGGAGAAGAGACTGCAAGGCTGTACGGAAAGGCAAACCAGCTGGCAGTAGAGGAGTATGGAAAACTGATCAAACGCCATTCGATCCAGTGCCATTATGAGACAATGGATGCGTATCTGTATTCCGTGCAGGAGTCAGAAGTGCTGTTAAAAGAGGCAGAGTGTGCTGCCAGGCTCGGGCTGCCCGCATCCTTTGTCAGGGAGACCGGCCTTCCTTTTCCGGTTCACGGAGCGGTGCGTTTTACCAGGCAGGCACAGTTCCACCCTTTGGAATTTATAAGGGATATATCGGCAGGCCTTACGGTCTATGAACGGACAAGGGTCACAAAGGTACAGGGGCATGAGGTGGTGACGGACAGAGGAGTGGTAAAGGCGGAAAAGGTGGTATTTGCCTCCCATTATCCTTTCGTTAATATTCCGGGATTTTATTTTGCAAAAATGTATCAGGAAAAGAGTTATGTTCTGGAGCTTGAGCCGGTAGCGTCCCTGCACGGTATGTATCTCGGAATTGATTCCAGGGCTTATTCGTTCCGAAAAGCCGGTGATAAGCTGCTTTTGGGATATGGAAGCCACAGGACCGGAAAGGCGCCCGGTGAGAATCCTTTTACTGCTATGAAGCGGGCAGGGGAGCACCTGTTCCCAGAGGCCAGGGAATTGGGAAGATGGACTGCACAGGACTGCATGACTTTGGACGGGATTCCTTATATAGGGACCTTTTCCTCCATCAGGCCGGATTGGTACGTTGCTACCGGCTTTGGAAAATGGGGCATGAGCTCATCCATGGTGGCAGCAAAAATGTTAAGCACTCAGATTACAGGAAAAAAGACGCCGTATGATGGGGTATTTTCCCCACAAAGACATCATCTCCGGGCATCTGCCGGAAGACTGGTTTCCCATGGCCTGGAATCCGTAAAGGGGCTTTCGTCCGGCGCAATGCCTGGAGCAGTGAATTGTCCCCACATGGGCTGCCGTTTGACCTGGAACCGGTATGATAAACGCTGGGAATGTCCCTGCCATGGTTCTTCTTATGAGATTGATGGAAAAATATCAGCTGGCCCTGCACAACAAAGCATTCCTTTCATAGATTGATATTAGAAACTTCCCAAAAATGAAAGGAGTCATACATCCTATGGAGTGTTATACAAAACAAAGGTGTCCTGAGTACCTGGCCGGTACCGGTACATCCGGCTGGGAACCTGCCATGGGGCTGGATATGTCTGCGAGCCCCGGTACGGTGATTCGTCCCGATATGCCGCTTGGTTCCGGTCCGGCTAAGAATGAGGGTATGTCAGTTGAACCTATGTCCATGAAATACCCGGAGATGCCAATGGGCCCCTGCCCCTGGATGCCGCCTAAAAAGACGGCGGGTTCAGATACAAAGGAGTGTCCGGAAAAGCGTATGGGGACATTACCTGACAGTGATAGAGATATGACAACATTTCCAAAACCCATGAGGTGTCCTGCGATGCCCAGGGAATCCGCTCCCATGTCTATGAGACGCCCCGCAATGCCAAAAGAATCATTTCCAATGAGATGCCCCACAATGCCATCAGAATCATTCCCAATGAAATGCCCCACAATGCCAACAGAGTCATTTCCGATGAAATGCCCCACAATGCCAATAGAATCATTTCCAATGAAATGCCCCGCAAGGGCAAAGAAATCAATGCCTGAGAAGTGTCCGGAAAGAAAGAAGGAAGAAGTTCCTATGAGGCGTCCGGATATGTCAATGAGGCCAGGCCGGATGAAACGGCCGGAAATGCCCATGGGCTTTGCACCAGCCAAATGCCCCAGGACTGCACCGTCTGCCTCTTATGAAAATATTGACAAATTTCCGGTTGCAATGGCCTATGTGCCATGGCAGCGATGGCAGCAGGTCTATCCTGTTGAAACTGCCTTAGGCAGGGGAACCATTTTCCCTGATCTGGATAAACCATTTATTATGGAGGGGTGCCGGTGATGAAAGATTCGAATATTAATTGTGATGTTTTGCTGCAGCAGGTGTATGTATACAGCTTTGCCATGGATGATGTGGCTTTGTTTCTTGATACCCATCCGGATAATCGGGAAGCCCTGGACTATTTCTTTTACGTATCAGATCTGCGGGAGCAGGCGATGGAGGCCTATGAGGAACAGTGCGGTCCTCTGATGGTTGAAGGTGTAATGGATGAAAATTACTGGACCTGGATCAATGATCCATGGCCATGGGAAGGAGTGTGCGGCTAATGTGGAGATATGAAAAGAGATTACAGTATCCGGTCAATATTACCACTCCAAATCCCAAGGCTGCTTCATTTATTATGAGTCAGTATGGTGGGCCTTACTGCAAAAACAGATAACCGGATGGGAGGTCGGTAAACGCCCTTCCGTTTGATTATATTGGGATATAGTAGAAGAATTTGAGCTTGTTTTCCTGTTTGTCATAGACAATTTTTTTCACAATGCTCCTTAGGGCGTTTCCCTTGGCTTCGCAGCTCATACCCGGATCGGAAATGATGTCATAGGCATTTTTTATCCTGGTCATCAGCTCGGTTTTATCAAGAGCTTTGTCGCGGGTCCTGCCCTCCAGAAGATTTTGTAACCGGTTTTCCAGACTGTTTTGCTCGCTTTTAAGTCGTTCCCTGTTAGTCCGGTATTCTTCCAGGGTATCGATCCCATTTTCATACGCAGCCCTTACACGCTGTTTCTTAGCCATAAGTTTTGTTATGGCATTTTGGATATTTTCTTCTTCGGCCTGGCTGTCAGTGGAATTTCGCACATATTCATATCTGATTTCTTCGGTAGCAAGCGCTTTGTAAAGTGATTCCAGGATAAGCTCTTCCACCCGTTTAACCGTGATGCTGCAGGATTCATCATGAAATCCTTTGGTGTACCGCCAACACTGGAAATAGCAGGGGCGGCGGTCTGTGTCCGCAGTTTTATTAAAGCTCAGGCTTGCGCCGCAGTATCCGCATTTTAAGAGGCCGGAGGCCCAGTGCATGCAGCTGGATGCCTCCCGCCGGTTTCGGGGCCTGTATTCTCTCTTAAGACGGTTCTGGTTTTCATCAAAGATTGAGGCTACAGAATCCCGGATCTCATGGGAGCCCTGAAAGGATATGTCTTTCCAGGTCACGATCCCGTTGTAGAACCGGTTCTTTAATATGCGCTCGATGGCCCGGCGGTCAAAGGGATTTCCTCTCCTGGTGAGAAATCCCAGTTCATTGGCGCTTCTTGCGATGGAGGATACATCCATGCCGTCATGATAGGATTTATGTATGTATTCCACTATTTTATATTCTTCTTCGTTGATCAGATACGGCTTTCCTTCCCCGACTGCATTGTAACCCAGGCAGGGGGGGGCCTGATAACCTTCACGCAGGGCCTTTTCCGTCATGCCCCGGGTGACCTCCCCGGATAAGTTGATGGAATAATATTCATCGAACCACTCGATAATGCTTTCAATAAGACGGCCGAACATGCCTTCCATTATAGGCTCTGAAACGCTTTTGATGGTGACTCCGCACTTTTTCCGAAGTATGCCTTTGTAGAACATGCTCTCTTCCTGATTGCGGGCGAAGCGGGAGAATTTCCAGAGATAGAGGTACTGAAAGGGAGAGGGCTGGGACTTTGCGACGGATATCATCTTTTGAAACTGCTTTCGATTGTCCGCACGGCGGCCGCTGACGCCTTTTTCTTCAATGAAAATAAACTGTTCGGGAATAAAAATGCCGTCGGCCATGGCTGCCTTTTTGATTTCTCTAAGCTGGGCGTCCGGTGATAACTCGGTCTGGTCGTTTGTGCTTACGCGGATGTATGCGGCTCCGATCTCCAGTGTGCTGTTTTTTATCATATCACATCACTTCTTTCCGGGCTTTAGGTAGGAAATATCAGGAAACAAGTACAATCTGTGTCACATACATTTTACAGGGGAGGAGATGGAAATATGAACAAAAAGCCAATTATTGAAAATTACATTGAAATTAACGGCAAAGATGTTCTTATGGATTCTCTGCCTGAGGAAAAACGCAGGGAAATCTCGGTTATCATTCAGGACAGGATGATGGAATCGATTGGATTTAAACGGGTATCCTCAGAATATGGGGAGGAGGAATTGACATAATAAAGGGCAGGCAGAAGCTTTTACCGCACAGACTGATACGAGGAGGGAAAAACGTGAAAAGAACAGTGGTATTTGATTTTGACGGAGTGATCCACAGCTATGTCAGCGGCTGGAAGGGAGTTGAGGTCATACCGGACGAGCCGGTGGAAGGAATCAAAGAGGCCATAAGAGAAATACGAAAAGCAGGATATTATGTGACGGTCGTATCTTCCAGGGCGGCACAGGCAGAAGGAGCGGAGGCGATCCGGAAGTATCTTGATAAGTATGGCATTCAAGTAGATCTGGTATCTTCTGTTAAGCTTCCGGCCATCTGTTACATTGACGACCGTGCCATTTGTTTTGATGGAGATGCTTCATCCTTGCTGGCGAAGATACGGTCATTTAAGCCATGGAATAAATAATGCCGTAAAAACTGGCCGGAGTCTGGGATTCCGGCCGAAAATCTTAAGTTGCAGTCTGAGAGGGANAATGCCCCAGGACTGCACCGTCTGCCTCTTATGAAAATATTGACAAATTTCCGGTTGCAATGGCCTATGTGCCATGGCAGCGATGGCAGCAGGTCTATCCTGTTGAAACTGCCTTAGGCAGGGGAACCATTTTCCCTGATCTGGATAAACCATTTATTATGGAGGGGTGCCGGTGATGAAAGATTCGAATATTAATTGTGATGTTTTGCTGCAGCAGGTGTATGTATACAGCTTTGCCATGGATGATGTGGCTTTGTTTCTTGATACCCATCCGGATAATCGGGAAGCCCTGGACTATTTCTTTTACGTATCAGATCTGCGGGAGCAGGCGATGGAGGCCTATGAGGAACAGTGCGGTCCTCTGATGGTTGAAGGTGTAATGGATGAAAATTACTGGACCTGGATCAATGATCCATGGCCATGGGAAGGAGTGTGCGGCTAATGTGGAGATATGAAAAGAGATTACAGTATCCGGTCAATATTACCACTCCAAATCCCAAGGCTGCTTCATTTATTATGAGTCAGTATGGTGGGCCTTACTGCAAAAACAGATAACCGGATGGGAGGTCGGTAAACGCCCTTCCGTTTGATTATATTGGGATATAGTAGAAGAATTTGAGCTTGTTTTCCTGTTTGTCATAGACAATTTTTTTCACAATGCTCCTTAGGGCGTTTCCCTTGGCTTCGCAGCTCATACCCGGATCGGAAATGATGTCATAGGCATTTTTTATCCTGGTCATCAGCTCGGTTTTATCAAGAGCTTTGTCGCGGGTCCTGCCCTCCAGAAGATTTTGTAACCGGTTTTCCAGACTGTTTTGCTCGCTTTTAAGTCGTTCCCTGTTAGTCCGGTATTCTTCCAGGGTATCGATCCCATTTTCATACGCAGCCCTTACACGCTGTTTCTTAGCCATAAGTTTTGTTATGGCATTTTGGATATTTTCTTCTTCGGCCTGGCTGTCAGTGGAATTTCGCACATATTCATATCTGATTTCTTCGGTAGCAAGCGCTTTGTAAAGTGATTCCAGGATAAGCTCTTCCACCCGTTTAACCGTGATGCTGCAGGATTCATCATGAAATCCTTTGGTGTACCGCCAACACTGGAAATAGCAGGGGCGGCGGTCTGTGTCCGCAGTTTTATTAAAGCTCAGGCTTGCGCCGCAGTATCCGCATTTTAAGAGGCCGGAGGCCCAGTGCATGCAGCTGGATGCCTCCCGCCGGTTTCGGGGCCTGTATTCTCTCTTAAGACGGTTCTGGTTTTCATCAAAGATTGAGGCTACAGAATCCCGGATCTCATGGGAGCCCTGAAAGGATATGTCTTTCCAGGTCACGATCCCGTTGTAGAACCGGTTCTTTAATATGCGCTCGATGGCCCGGCGGTCAAAGGGATTTCCTCTCCTGGTGAGAAATCCCAGTTCATTGGCGCTTCTTGCGATGGAGGATACATCCATGCCGTCATGATAGGATTTATGTATGTATTCCACTATTTTATATTCTTCTTCGTTGATCAGATACGGCTTTCCTTCCCCGACTGCATTGTAACCCAGGCAGGGGGGGGCCTGATAACCTTCACGCAGGGCCTTTTCCGTCATGCCCCGGGTGACCTCCCCGGATAAGTTGATGGAATAATATTCATCGAACCACTCGATAATGCTTTCAATAAGACGGCCGAACATGCCTTCCATTATAGGCTCTGAAACGCTTTTGATGGTGACTCCGCACTTTTTCCGAAGTATGCCTTTGTAGAACATGCTCTCTTCCTGATTGCGGGCGAAGCGGGAGAATTTCCAGAGATAGAGGTACTGAAAGGGAGAGGGCTGGGACTTTGCGACGGATATCATCTTTTGAAACTGCTTTCGATTGTCCGCACGGCGGCCGCTGACGCCTTTTTCTTCAATGAAAATAAACTGTTCGGGAATAAAAATGCCGTCGGCCATGGCTGCCTTTTTGATTTCTCTAAGCTGGGCGTCCGGTGATAACTCGGTCTGGTCGTTTGTGCTTACGCGGATGTATGCGGCTCCGATCTCCAGTGTGCTGTTTTTTATCATATCACATCACTTCTTTCCGGGCTTTAGGTAGGAAATATCAGGAAACAAGTACAATCTGTGTCACATACATTTTACAGGGGAGGAGATGGAAATATGAACAAAAAGCCAATTATTGAAAATTACATTGAAATTAACGGCAAAGATGTTCTTATGGATTCTCTGCCTGAGGAAAAACGCAGGGAAATCTCGGTTATCATTCAGGACAGGATGATGGAATCGATTGGATTTAAACGGGTATCCTCAGAATATGGGGAGGAGGAATTGACATAATAAAGGGCAGGCAGAAGCTTTTACCGCACAGACTGATACGAGGAGGGAAAAACGTGAAAAGAACAGTGGTATTTGATTTTGACGGAGTGATCCACAGCTATGTCAGCGGCTGGAAGGGAGTTGAGGTCATACCGGACGAGCCGGTGGAAGGAATCAAAGAGGCCATAAGAGAAATACGAAAAGCAGGATATTATGTGACGGTCGTATCTTCCAGGGCGGCACAGGCAGAAGGAGCGGAGGCGATCCGGAAGTATCTTGATAAGTATGGCATTCAAGTAGATCTGGTATCTTCTGTTAAGCTTCCGGCCATCTGTTACATTGACGACCGTGCCATTTGTTTTGATGGAGATGCTTCATCCTTGCTGGCGAAGATACGGTCATTTAAGCCATGGAATAAATAATGCCGTAAAAACTGGCCGGAGTCTGGGATTCCGGCCGAAAATCTTAAGTTGCAGTCTGAGAGGGATAGCAGATGACGGAACCGGGAGGGCAGCTTACAAAAGGGATGAAAAATTCCGGGATGCCGCTCGCGTATGGCGCGATGTCATATTGCTGATAATAGATGACAATGCCATCCGGCTTTAAATAAAAACCGTTTATGTTAAAATTGCCGCGCAGGAGAGCTGCATA
The DNA here is from genome assembly GCF_900155545.1 of Clostridium sp. Marseille-P2415. GTDB lineage: Bacteria > Bacillota > Clostridia > Lachnospirales > Lachnospiraceae > Lacrimispora. The sequence continues at coordinate 2,061,181 of NZ_LT732526.1, read as the reverse complement.
GTCGTCAAAATATGAGGAAGGAGAGGTTTTTAACTGCTCTGCGATCTGCTGTTCAATATTTTTAAAGATGACTTCTGTAAATTGGGGGTTGTTGGGAAAAAAGTCGCTTAGTTTTAACTGATTGCCGGTATTAAAATCCCATGTTTGGGATTCCCGGACTGTACTCCCATGAGCCCCTCCCAGAAAACTGTACTGTTCTATATAGAGACTGGCGATGCAGAGATTATTGTAGGTAATCCGATAGTCTGATATGAATTCAAAGCTGTGAAATGGGAACTGGTTTTTTTGTACATACCTTGCCTGTTCTGCAGCCTGGGGGTAGAGTTCATTGCGGCAGTAGAGCTCCGCACTTTTTGCATGAAAGGCATAGAAGCTGTTGATGCTCTTCGCTGCATCCTGGCTGCAGGTTGTAGTGAATTCCGGGTAATGGATTGTATAGGTCAGGACAGGGATATCATTATATCGCATGATATCCGTCAGTGTATTTTGGGAGATTGTCTGCATGGGGCCTCACAAAAAGTACCATTTTTATAATATATGGGAGAATTCTGCCAAATATGTAAGGGCAGTCGGGAGTTGATGAAAGTCCACATAATTTTTTCCTCATTGGAACATACTAATCCGGAGGTGATAAACATGGAGAAAAATGAAAAAAATAAAAAGAGCGGCAAACCAGAAGAAGATTCAGATAAAAAACCGGAGACCTTTCATAATCACTGGGAAACAGGCAAGTTTCTGGGGCCAAATACTTTAAGATACGAAGAAAACATAAAAATTTACGAAGAAGAGAATGAATGATGGCTTTATTGAAGATCATAGGTTTTTGAACTAAGGAGGGCCTTACTGCAAAAACAGATAACCGGATGGGAGGTCGGTAAACGCCCTTCCGTTTGATTATATTGGGATATAGTAGAAGAATTTGAGCTTGTTTTCCTGTTTGTCATAGACAATTTTTTTCACAATGCTCCTTAGGGCGTTTCCCTTGGCTTCGCAGCTCATACCCGGATCGGAAATGATGTCATAGGCATTTTTTATCCTGGTCATCAGCTCGGTTTTATCAAGAGCTTTGTCGCGGGTCCTGCCCTCCAGAAGATTTTGTAACCGGTTTTCCAGACTGTTTTGCTCGCTTTTAAGTCGTTCCCTGTTAGTCCGGTATTCTTCCAGGGTATCGATCCCATTTTCATACGCAGCCCTTACACGCTGTTTCTTAGCCATAAGTTTTGTTATGGCATTTTGGATATTTTCTTCTTCGGCCTGGCTGTCAGTGGAATTTCGCACATATTCATATCTGATTTCTTCGGTAGCAAGCGCTTTGTAAAGTGATTCCAGGATAAGCTCTTCCACCCGTTTAACCGTGATGCTGCAGGATTCATCATGAAATCCTTTGGTGTACCGCCAACACTGGAAATAGCAGGGGCGGCGGTCTGTGTCCGCAGTTTTATTAAAGCTCAGGCTTGCGCCGCAGTATCCGCATTTTAAGAGGCCGGAGGCCCAGTGCATGCAGCTGGATGCCTCCCGCCGGTTTCGGGGCCTGTATTCTCTCTTAAGACGGTTCTGGTTTTCATCAAAGATTGAGGCTACAGAATCCCGGATCTCATGGGAGCCCTGAAAGGATATGTCTTTCCAGGTCACGATCCCGTTGTAGAACCGGTTCTTTAATATGCGCTCGATGGCCCGGCGGTCAAAGGGATTTCCTCTCCTGGTGAGAAATCCCAGTTCATTGGCGCTTCTTGCGATGGAGGATACATCCATGCCGTCATGATAGGATTTATGTATGTATTCCACTATTTTATATTCTTCTTCGTTGATCAGATACGGCTTTCCTTCCCCGACTGCATTGTAACCCAGGCAGGGGGGGGCCTGATAACCTTCACGCAGGGCCTTTTCCGTCATGCCCCGGGTGACCTCCCCGGATAAGTTGATGGAATAATATTCATCGAACCACTCGATAATGCTTTCAATAAGACGGCCGAACATGCCTTCCATTATAGGCTCTGAAACGCTTTTGATGGTGACTCCGCACTTTTTCCGAAGTATGCCTTTGTAGAACATGCTCTCTTCCTGATTGCGGGCGAAGCGGGAGAATTTCCAGAGATAGAGGTACTGAAAGGGAGAGGGCTGGGACTTTGCGACGGATATCATCTTTTGAAACTGCTTTCGATTGTCCGCACGGCGGCCGCTGACGCCTTTTTCTTCAATGAAAATAAACTGTTCGGGAATAAAAATGCCGTCGGCCATGGCTGCCTTTTTGATTTCTCTAAGCTGGGCGTCCGGTGATAACTCGGTCTGGTCGTTTGTGCTTACGCGGATGTATGCGGCTCCGATCTCCAGTGTGCTGTTTTTTATCATATCACATCACTTCTTTCCGGGCTTTAGGTAGGAAATATCAGGAAACAAGTACAATCTGTGTCACATACATTTTACAGGGGAGGAGATGGAAATATGAACAAAAAGCCAATTATTGAAAATTACATTGAAATTAACGGCAAAGATGTTCTTATGGATTCTCTGCCTGAGGAAAAACGCAGGGAAATCTCGGTTATCATTCAGGACAGGATGATGGAATCGATTGGATTTAAACGGGTATCCTCAGAATATGGGGAGGAGGAATTGACATAATAAAGGGCAGGCAGAAGCTTTTACCGCACAGACTGATACGAGGAGGGAAAAACGTGAAAAGAACAGTGGTATTTGATTTTGACGGAGTGATCCACAGCTATGTCAGCGGCTGGAAGGGAGTTGAGGTCATACCGGACGAGCCGGTGGAAGGAATCAAAGAGGCCATAAGAGAAATACGAAAAGCAGGATATTATGTGACGGTCGTATCTTCCAGGGCGGCACAGGCAGAAGGAGCGGAGGCGATCCGGAAGTATCTTGATAAGTATGGCATTCAAGTAGATCTGGTATCTTCTGTTAAGCTTCCGGCCATCTGTTACATTGACGACCGTGCCATTTGTTTTGATGGAGATGCTTCATCCTTGCTGGCGAAGATACGGTCATTTAAGCCATGGAATAAATAATGCCGTAAAAACTGGCCGGAGTCTGGGATTCCGGCCGAAAATCTTAAGTTGCAGTCTGAGAGGGATAGCAGATGACGGAACCGGGAGGGCAGCTTACAAAAGGGATGAAAAATTCCGGGATGCCGCTCGCGTATGGCGCGATGTCATATTGCTGATAATAGATGACAATGCCATCCGGCTTTAAATAAAAACCGTTTATGTTAAAATTGCCGCGCAGGAGAGCTGCATAGTCGTCAAAATATGAGGAAGGAGAGGTTTTTAACTGCTCTGCGATCTGCTGTTCAATATTTTTAAAGATGACTTCTGTAAATTGGGGGTTGTTGGGAAAAAAGTCGCTTAGTTTTAACTGATTGCCGGTATTAAAATCCCATGTTTGGGATTCCCGGACTGTACTCCCATGAGCCCCTCCCAGAAAACTGTACTGTTCTATATAGAGACTGGCGATGCAGAGATTATTGTAGGTAATCCGATAGTCTGATATGAATTCAAAGCTGTGAAATGGGAACTGGTTTTTTTGTACATACCTTGCCTGTTCTGCAGCCTGGGGGTAGAGTTCATTGCGGCAGTAGAGCTCCGCACTTTTTGCATGAAAGGCATAGAAGCTGTTGATGCTCTTCGCTGCATCCTGGCTGCAGGTTGTAGTGAATTCCGGGTAATGGATTGTATAGGTCAGGACAGGGATATCATTATATCGCATGATATCCGTCAGTGTATTTTGGGAGATTGTCTGCATGGGGCCTCACAAAAAGTACCATTTTTATAATATATGGGAGAATTCTGCCAAATATGTAAGGGCAGTCGGGAGTTGATGAAAGTCCACATAATTTTTTCCTCATTGGAACATACTAATCCGGAGGTGATAAACATGGAGAAAAATGAAAAAAATAAAAAGAGCGGCAAACCAGAAGAAGATTCAGATAAAAAACCGGAGACCTTTCATAATCACTGGGAAACAGGCAAGTTTCTGGGGCCAAATACTTTAAGATACGAAGAAAACATAAAAATTTACGAAGAAGAGAATGAATGATGGCTTTATTGAAGATCATAGGTTTTTGAACTAAGGAGGGCCAGATGGAGAAATGGGAGCATCCATGCGTTATCTCTCCCAGCGCTATGCTATGCCTTATAAGGAGTGTAAGGGACTTTTAACAGATATTGGAACAGAGGAGCTGGCCCATCTTGAGATCGTAGCAACCATTGTTCACCAGCTGACCAGGAACTTGACACCGGAGCAGATCGTAGAATCAGGATTTGGCCCGTATTATATCGACCATACCACCGGCATCTGGCCTCAGTCAGCAGGAGGAGTTCCGTTTAATGCCAATCAATTCCAGTCCAAGGGAGATCCAATTACCGATTTGGTGGAGGATATGGCAGCAGAGCAAAAGGCCAGGAGTACTTACGACAACATTTTACGTGTTATAACCGATCCTGAGATTTGTGATCCGATTCGTTACTTGAGAGAACGGGAAATCGTTCATTTCCAGAGATTTGGGGAGGCATTGAGAATTACCCAGGATAATCTGGACAGCAAGAATTTCTACGCCTTTAATCCCAGCTTTGACATCAAGAATGAATGCTGACAAAAATATGCTGCAACATGAAATATCGTGTTGCGGCATATTTTTATGTGCCTTAATGCGCGTTTTTTCCGCAAAAGTTTCCTTTATTCGATTGACGGAGACTGTTTATACTAGTAGAATAATAGGTAAATATACAAGAGAATGGGGCATTATTTATGGATAAAAGAAATAGCATTTTGACAGATACTCTTCCGGAACAGGCTATTTTCGCGCTGGATATTGGAACCCGCAGCATCATCGGCATGGTGGGGATGCCGGATGGGGACAGAATTCATATCGTTGCCATAGAGAGAGCCGAGCATACAAAAAGGGCGATGATCGACGGCCAGATCGAGGACATCGACCAGGTGGCTAAGATTGCAGGCCAGGTCAAGGACAAGCTGGAGAAGAAGCTGGGATGCAGACTTAATAAGGTCTGTGTGGCGGCGGCGGGAAGAGCTCTGCGTACAGAAAGCGTGACCTATGAAATGGAGCTTTCCAGAGCTCAGAAGATTGATGCGGAATCGGTCAGCCGTCTGGAAGCCGGAGCGATCAGTGAAGCGGAAAAGGTATTTATGAATAAAGAAGGAAGGGAATCAGACCGGCAGTTCTATCTGGTCGGTTATACGGTAAGCCGCTATTACCTGGATAATTATATGATATCCAACTTAATAGACCATCATGGCCGGGTCTTAAAGGCGGATATCATCGCAACCTTCCTTCCGACGGAGGTGGTAGAAAGCCTTTATGCAGCCATGACCAAAATCGATCTGGAGGTTGCCAGCCTTACTCTGGAGCCTATTGCGGCCATCAATGCGGCAATCCCTCAGAATATCCGTTTATTAAATCTGGCCATGGTAGACATTGGGGCAGGTACTTCCGATATTGCGGTCTGCCGGGATGGAAGCGTGACCGGTTATACCATGGCGATTCTGGCAGGTGACGAGATTACCGAGACCATCATGAAAGAGTATCTGGTTGATTTCGATACGGCAGAGAAAATCAAATCAGAGATTGATGAAGCAGAGGAACTTCATTTTACAGATATCCTTGGATTTGAGCAGACGATTACACGGGAAGCAATTTTTGAGAGCATCAAGGAGGCTTCCTCCAGGCTTTGTGAGGAGATTTCCGCGAAAATCCAGGAGGTAAACGGCGGAATGCCGTCGGCGGTCTTCCTGGCAGGGGGAGGAAGCAGGCTCTCCGGCTTAAAAGAGGGGATTGTAGAGCATCTGAAAATTGATCCCAAACGGGTTGCTATTGCCGGTAATAATTTTAAGATCAATGCTTATTCGGATGAATACGACCTGGAGAATCCGGAATATGCCACTCCCCTTGGAATAGTCATATCCGCAGGATTCAACATCGTAAGTGACAGCTTCCGTGTCATTTTAAATGACAGGCCGGCGAAGCTCTTCCGAAACGGAAGCTTTACCGTAATGGATGTTCTGATGATGAACGGCTACAATTACCAGGACATGATCGGGCGGTCCGGCCAGAATCTGGTGGTGAGCGTAAATGGAAAAAGGACCGTTTTTTATGGAGAGAAAGCAGAACCTTCTGTCCTTAAGCTGAATGGAGAGGATGCGCAGCTTTCTGATTCTGTAAATGCGGAAGATTGGATCGTGTTCATTCCTGCCAGCCATGGAAAGAGCGCTGCGGCTATGCTTTCCGACGTGACGGAGACCGGGAAGGATAAAAGTGTGCTGGTAAACGGCGAAGAGGTGAAGGAAGATGTGCCTTTAAAGTCCGGTGACAGCATTGTTACCGGGAGCTTACCGGTCGAAACCCGGGAAACTCTGCTGCAGGATGGGGAGGAAGACTTAACGGTGAAAACAGGATCAGGAGTCCGGACCGCACCTGCAGAGATGGCTTCGGTGAACATAAACTTAGGCTCTGTACATACGAATCCTGAGAAGGATACAATTACCTTTTATCTGAATGATAATCCTCTGACCCTTTCTGTAAAACCGGATAACCAGCCTTATTATCTGATGGACATGCTGGAATATTCCGGCCTGGATTTCAAGAACCTGACCGGTCAGGTGGTTTTAGAAGTAAATGGAGAAAGCGGATATTTTCAGCAGGAATTACACAGCAGGGACCGGATCATGATTTACCAGGTAAAATAGTGTTTGAAGGAGAATAATCGGAATGTTGAAGGTGATAAAAAGGGATGGTGCGGTAGCAGGCTTTGATTTATCCAAAATAGCGGATGCTATGAAAAAGGCATTTACAGCAACGGGAAAATATTATACGGATGGGATCGTGGATCTGCTGGCTTTCCGGGTGACTTCCGATTTTAAGGATAAGGTGAAGGAAGACCGGATCGCTGTGGAGGATATCCAGGACAGTGTGGAAAAAGTGCTGGAAGAGACCGGGTATACCGATGTGGCAAAAGCATATATGCTGTACCGGAAACAGAGAGAGAAGATCAGGAATCTGGGAACTACAACCCTTGATTATAAGGATGTAGTAGACAATTATGTGAAGGTAGAGGACTGGCATGTGAAGGAGAATTCCACGGTGACCTATTCCGTGGGAGGTCTGATCCTCAACAATTCCGGAGCGGTGACTGCGAATTACTGGCTTTCTGAAATTTACGATAAGGAAATTGCCGATGCCTATCATCAGGGCGAGATCCATATCCATGATCTGTCCATGCTTACCGGATACAGCTGCGGCTGGTCTTTAAAAAGGCTTTTGCTGGACGGGCTTGGAGGAATCGCAGGAAAGATTACGGCTTCCCCTGCAAAGCATCTTGCCACGCTGTGCAACCAAATGGTTAATTTTCTCGGGATCATGCAGAATGAATGGGCGGCTTCCCAGTCCTTCTCCTCCTTTGATACCTATCTGGCAGCGTTTGTCAGAGCCGACGGCCTTTCCTATGAAAAGGTAAAGAAATGCATGGAGGCTTTTGTATTTGGAGTGAATACGCCCAGCCGCTGGGGGACCCAGGCTCCCTTTTCCCATATTTCCCTGGATTTAACGGTACCGGAGGATATGAAGGATGAAAAGGCCATCGTTGGCGGTAAGTTTATGGACTTTACCTATGGGGACTGCCAGAATGAAATGGATATGATAAACCGCGCGTTTCTGGAGACCATGCTGGCCGGAGATGCGGGGGGTATGGGATTCCAGTATCCGATCCCGGTTTATGGGCTGTCAAAGGAATTTGACTGGTCGGACTCAGAGAATAACCGGCTTTTGTTTTCCCTGGCTTCTCATTACGGAACGCCGTATTTTTCCAATTATATCAGGGGCGGACAGCTGCCTGGTGATGTGAGAATCTCTTATCAGGGAGTGACGCCGGATCTTACAGGGCTGCGGAAAAAAGCGGGCGGATTTTTCGGATACGGAGAGAACACCGGCTCCATTGGCGTGGTCACCATAAATCTTCCAAGAATCAGTTACTTATCTGCAGATGAAGCGGATTTTTATAAGCGTCTGGACCGGGTAACGGATATTGCGGCCAGGTCTTTGAAGATCAAGCGGGATATCATTACCAGGCTGTTAAAGAAAGGGCTTTATCCTTATACGGCATGTTATTTAGAGAGCTTTGAGAATCATTTTTCCTCCGTTAGCGTTATTGGAATGAACGAGGCGGGCTGGAACGCTCCCTGGCTGAAGGCCGGAATGGAGTCTGAAAAAACCCGGAATTTTGCGTTGGACGTGTTGAACCACTTAAAAAAGAGGCTGATCGGCTATCAGCTGGAATACGGAGACCTATACTGCCTGGAGGCGGCTCCGGCGGAATCGGCTGCTTACCGTCTGGCAATGATCGATAGAAAAGAGTTTCCAAAGATCCGGACAGCGGGAAAGGCGGGGGATGTCCCTTACTATACGAACAGCACCTGGCTGCCGGCTGATTTTGAAGGAACGCTTGCAAGAGCTCTTATAAACCAGGAAATGGTCCAGCCGCTTTATACGGCAGGTACCGTATTTTCCATCTGTATGGAACGGGAAGAGGCTGATTGGAAAAGGGTCCGGGATTCCCTGCGAAGGATAACAGAAGGGTATGATATTCCCTATCTGACCTTTACGCCTTTGTATTCCATCTGCCAGACCTGCGGCTACCTTTCCGGAAGGGAAGAAACCTGCCCGAAATGCGGGAAGCCGGCAGATGTTTACAGCAGGATCGCAGGATATTACCGTCCGGTCCATGATTGGAATGAAGGAAAAGCACAGGAATTCAAGAACCGGAAAATGATGGATCTGGAGGAATAGTGCGGACGAAGGCCACACACAATTGAATGGCGGACTGCGGAAGAAATTATGGTCCCGGTTTCCCTTGCGGAAGCCGGGGCTTTTGTGTAGAAAATTATAAAAATTCTTACCGGCTGGATAATCAGGCTTTATTTGGAAAATAATAACTAAATAAGATATATATTGTTTGGTAAATATTTATATTGAAAAAAGATATACAATATGCTAGCATATATACAAGCCATTGAGTTTGTATACAAATTTCGGCATTTGGATACATTCGGAAATGTGGTAATGACGAGATAGCTGACCGCTAAAAAATCAAGTAAAGGAGAAATTGAATCATGAATAAGGATTACTTAGCAAACCAGTTTTCCCTTGATGGAAAAGTTGCATTAGTCACCGGTGCTTCCTATGGTATTGGATTTGCCATTGCAAAAGGTCTTGCAGCAGCAGGTGCAATCATTGTTTTTAACGATATCAAACAGGAATTAGTCGATAAGGGAATTGCTGCCTACAAGGAAGAGGGAATTAAAGCCCATGGTTACGTATGTGACGTTACGAGCGAAGAAGGCGTTAACGCTATGGTAGCTCAGATTGAAAAGGAAGTCGGCGTCATTGACATCCTGGTCAACAATGCGGGTATTATCAAACGTATTCCTATGTGCGACATGACCGCGGAACAGTTCAGACAGGTCATTGATGTTGACTTAAACGCTCCATTTATCGTAGCTAAGGCAGTTATTCCGTCTATGATCAAGAAGGGTCACGGAAAGATCATCAACATCTGCTCCATGATGTCCGAGCTTGGCCGTGAGACCGTATCCGCATATGCAGCAGCTAAGGGCGGACTTAAGATGTTAACCAAGAACATCGCGTCTGAGTACGGTGAGTTCAACATCCAGTGTAACGGCATTGGACCTGGTTACATTGCTACCCCGCAGACCGCACCGCTCCGTGAGACTCAGCCGGATGGATCCAGACATCCATTTGACCAGTTCATCATTGCCAAGACTCCGGCAGGACGTTGGGGAGAAGCAGAGGATTTAGCAGGCCCGGCCGTGTTCCTTTCTTCTGACGCTTCCAACTTTGTCAACGGACATATTCTGTACGTAGACGGCGGCATTTTAGCTTACATTGGCAAACAGCCACAGTAATTACCGGATTTAAGGTTGAAACCTAAACGGAAAAATATGGCCATGATGTCTGCTTTCAGGGCGGAGGTCATGGCATATTTTTTAACCGGATCAAGTAGCGAAGCGGATTGTGAATATCCGCTTGACCATGTCTGATATAGAGGACGGAGAGGGTTCAATGGAAGGAAAAACCAAAACCTATAAAAACCGTGGCGAACTGGTGTTTGAAACTTTAAAGCAGGAGATTCTGGACCTGGAATTAAAGCCCGGACAGATCATAAGCGAAAACGAAATCTGTGAGCGGTTCGGCGTATCCCGGACCCCTGTCAGGGAAGCGGTCAGAAGGCTGCAGGAGCAGGGGTTTGTCAGATCGGTGCCATATTCCGGTACACAGGTAACGCTTTTGAATCTGGATAATATTAAACAGATGATTTACATGCGCGTTGCAGTGGAAACCATGGTCATGCGTGATTTTATGGATATGGCAACGCCTCTTTGGATGGAGGAAGTGCGGTATATGATCCGCAAGCAGCAGGCTCTGATCCAGGAAAAAGGGTTTGAGCCGGAGCAGTTTTACCGCATTGATGCGGAAATGCACGCCATTTGGTATCGGGCTACCGGTAAAAGGAAGCTCTGGGATATGATACAGGCCCAGCAGCTGCATTATACCAGATTCCGCATGCTTGATTTTGTAACCGAAACAGACTTTACGAGAATCATCAGGGAACACACAGAGCTTTTTGAACTGCTGGAGAAAAAGGACATCAAAGGCCTGGAACGGTCCCTCAGGGAACATCTGTATTATAGCATGAAGAGAATGAAGTACCAGATAGAAGTAGAGTATAAAGACTATTTTGAACAGGAAGAACAGGAGGATTGATCATGGCGAATGTATCAATTGCTGTAAAGGACCGGGATGGCGGAGTGAAGGCATCCGCATGCGGAGAGAATCAGGCAATCCTCGTATTGGAAGGCGAATACGAAGAAGGGGATACCATTGCATTTGGAACGGATAAAACAGATGCTCATTATGTGATGCGTATTGATGACTGCATGGATGAGTCATTTGTCTATGTAACAAAGCCGGAAGTGGTTTATTCCATCCCATTTGGGGAGAAAAAGGTTTCCTATAATCCCAAAGCCTTTACCGGAAAACGGCATTATCTGACCATGCGGGAAGCCTTTGCTCATGAGAAATCCGCTTACCGGAACATTGGAAAGAACGTCATGGACCAGCATGGGGATACAGGTTGTTTCCCCCATGCCTCTGCCAATGTGGAAACCAGGGGGGAAGCGGTGTTTGCGGCGCGCAATGCCATTGATGGCGTTCTGTCCAATGAATCCCATGGCGAATGGCCTTATGAATCCTGGGGAATCAACCGCCGGGATGATGCGGAAATGACCCTTGATTTCGGCCGTCCCGTGGATTTTGATAAGATTGTTCTGTACACACGTGCAGATTTTCCTCATGATAACTGGTGGGTAAAGGCTTCCTTTACTTTTTCAGACGGAACCGCAGAGACTGTGGAAATGGAAAAGAGCGTAAAGCCTCATATCTTCTCCGTGGAAAGGAAGAATATCACCTGGGTGAAATTAACCAATCTGGTAAAAGCAGATGATCCTTCCCCATTCCCTGCGCTTACCCAGATTGAGGTATACGGAAAAGATTCAAAAATATAATAGAAATACCTCTTTTCCTTTTCCCTATATTCAGGTAAAATAAGGGCAGTGAGCATAAATCGCCACATAAGGAGGAAAACAGATGGAACTTTTGTTTCTTGAGCCTGTATTTAAGGAGGCCATCTGGGGAGGCACCAGGCTTCGGGAGGTATTCGGATATGGGATACCAAGTGATATCACCGGAGAATGCTGGGCAATCAGCGCCCATAAGAACGGAGAATGCAAAATTGCGGGAGGCATGTATGACGGAAGGCTGCTTGGCAGCCTGTGGAAGGAAAAGCCGGAGCTGTTTGGCAATTATCCCGGAAACCAGTTCCCGCTTTTGGTTAAGATTATTGATGCAAAAAATGATTTAAGCATCCAGGTTCATCCGGATGACTGCTATGCAAAGCTCCATGAGAACGGTTCTCTTGGAAAGACAGAATGCTGGTATATTCTGGATTGTGAGCCGGGGACGGAAATTGTAATCGGCCATCATGCCAAAGACCGGGAAGAGATGGAATCCATGATACGAAATCATCAGTGGAAGGAATTTATCCGGACCGTTCCCATTAAAAAAGGAGATTTTTTTCAGATCGATCCTGGCTGCGTCCATGCCATCAAGGGCGGAACCCTGATTTTAGAGACCCAGCAGAGCAGCGATATCACATACCGTGTATATGATTATGACCGCTTATCCGATGGAAAACCAAGACAGCTTCATGTGGAGCAGAGCATTGAAACCATAAGGGCTCCCTTTAGGGAAGATAAGACCATCCCGGGGACTGAAAAGGTGCCGGGTGCAGTCCATACCCATCTGGTGACCTGCCAGTTCTATTCTGTGGATAAATATGATATAGAAGGCGTGTTTACGAAGGAATTTAAGAAATATTTTACGAATATCAGCGTAATAAGCGGAAAAGGGTCGGTAAACGGAATTCCTTTGGAAGCCGGGCAGCATTTTATTGTACCGGCAAAAAGCGGGGAGTGCAGATTAGAAGGAAAGATGTCTGTTATCTGTTCCAATCCGGAATAAGGCAGGAGGAAAATGATATGAGACTTGGAGCATTAGAGGCGGGCGGCACAAAGATGGTCTGCGCCGTAGGCAATGAAAACGGTGAGATATTTGAACGCGTTTCCATCCCCACGGAAACACCGGAAATTACCATGCCGAAGCTGATCGGGTATTTCATGGAAAAGGAGATCAATGCCCTTGGAATAGGCTGTTTCGGCCCCATTGATTTAAACAGAGGCTCTGATACTTATGGTTACATCACTACCACGCCGAAGCTTGCGTGGATCAATTATAACATTGTAGGCGCCTTTCGGGAAGCCCTTAAGGTTCCGGTCGGGTTTGATACGGATGTAAACGGATCCGCGCTGGGAGAAGCTACCTGGGGGATCACAAGAGGGCTTGATAACAGCATGTACATAACCATTGGTACCGGCGTCGGGGCGGGAATCATTGCAAATGGGAAACTGCTTCACGGTATGCTGCACCCGGAAGGCGGGCATTTGCTGCTTTCTAAGCATCCGGGAGATACCTTTGAAGGAGCGTGTCCTTATCATAAGACCTGTCTGGAAGGCCTTGCTGCAGGACCGGCCATAGAGGCGCGCTGGGGGAAAAAGGGCGCAGAACTGGCCGGTCGGAAGGAAGTATGGGAGTTGGAGGCATTTTACATCGCCCAGGCCCTGGTTGATTATATTATGGTTCTTTCCCCGCAGCGCATTATCCTGGGCGGAGGCGTCATGCATCAGGAGCATATGATGCCTCTGGTAAGGGAAGAGGTAAAGCGCCAGCTGGCCGGATATATTAAGACAAAAGAGCTTGAGGATATAGAACATTACATTGTCCTTCCAAGCTTAAATGATGATCAGGGCATTATGGGAGCCTTAAAGCTGGCAATCGACGAATACGAACTGGAAAACAGAGGATAATTGCCATTTTTCTACTAGTGAAATTCCATTTCCTGTATGTTATGATACTTTTTGTAACAGAAAAGTAACAATTACGTAACAAATAAGGAGGATATTACCATGAGAAAATTACCAGTATTCGTATTAGCAGCAGCTACCGCACTTACCGTAGCAGGTGTCCCAATGACCGCTCAGGCAGCCACCTGTCCGTTGTCATCCAATAACTTCAGTACATCAAGCTGCTTTGGACAATCTGGAGATATCAACAGCATTTTAAGTAAGCTTGGCTGTAAAAACGGTACGACCTGCATCACTGGTACTAACTGCACAAAGGGATCCAACTGTTCTGGCAGCAACTGCTCAAGCAGCAAGAACGGCAGCTCCTGTTCTAAGACCAAGGCAGCAGCCACAAACAATACCCGTCAGTGCAATTCCATTTCCAAATGCTGGAAATAATTATTTTTACGTTTTTTAATGGGTCGGACCGTTCTGGTTCGGCCCATTTATCATGAAAAACAGCCATAAAACCGGTCCCGGTTTGTGGCTGTTTTTGGGAAAAATGTTATTTTCCTTCGTCTACGATTTCCTCCAAAATACGGATCAAATCATAAATGGTATTAATTTGAACATTCCGTTCCAGGATTTCATTTTTTAGATCAATCGAAAGAGTTTCGAATTTTGCCTGGACTGCCGGAGCTATATATGACATAGTCATCACCTCTTTTTTATAGTGCGCAGCCGAAGAGCGGATTATGCGTGAAAACTGTGATTTTACATAAATCTTTTCTCTTTCAGCCATACTAATCCTGAGGTGATGGAAATGAAAAAGGATGAACAGGAAAAGCTGAACCGGAAAAAGTCAAATGAAATGTTTAACAGCATAACGCAGAAGGTTAAGCCGGAGAACCAAAACCAGACCCATAATTCCCGCCGGGAAGGTATGGGTCCCAATACCAAAAGAAAACCGGGCTGATTCTTTTAAGGGGTGGAAACCAGAATGACATGGTTTCCACCCCTTTGAGGTATCATACTTATGATCGGGCAGTTTTACAGAACCTCTTATCAAATTAAAAGTTAAGATCAGACAGCGCATAATATGAGTTGTTTGTCATTGGTAATACTGTAAAGCGGCGGCTATGCGTTTCCAAAGCTCTCCTTCCTGCATTTCTCTGATAATCCGTTCTGTAATAATAATATATGTATTGATAAAAAAAGTGTGAACAAGCTGCAGGGAGTGCATTGGGGATGGACGGAAGCAGAGCAAAGGAGAACTTCCGCCCGTATGATGACACATATATAATAACGGAAAAATTTCAGTTTTGTGACGCAAATTAAAAAACTTATCATTATTTAACCGGAGACTTACATATGAGCGAGGTTTTCAAACAACCGAAGTGTTTAAATTGTTGTGCATGCAGTGGAATCCTTATTATGAGAGCGGTGATTACCTGGAACGGGGCAAATATTGTATAATAATCATGGATAAACAGTATCACATGTACAGTGGCAGGAGTATTATATTTATATACTACTTTTCCTATTTAAGGGAAAAGTTTTTAGGAGGTACAACTATGCTTTCCAAGTGTGAATTTATCACACTATCCTTAGACTTAAATATTTTTTTCTTAAGGATTATGAAGGAACACTCATTATTTCTGGAACTTGGATTTACTCCAAAAGATATGAAGGCAGCTTCGGAAGCCAGGAAATTAAGAGATAGCTTTGATAATCTTCTCTCAGAGGCAGTAGAATTAGCCTGTGGTAATGTCAGCCGGCAAGCGGTAGCGTCAAATCAGTTTGTAACCAGATTTACTGTTAATGCAGAAAAACTTACAAATTTCTACACCGGGGTTCCGATCAATGTTGATCTGACCCGTAAGGAATTAATGTTAACGCCTGGCACAGGCTGCATGCATTCGTTAGAAAACAACGTCGACAGTCTCAACCGCAAAGCATATCGTCTGACGGCTTCTCTTGTAAACTTTAAGGAGAGGTTACTTTGCAATGTATTATCCTGTAAGATGTTTACCTTTAATTACCCGCTTTTAATAGAACATATACTGAGAGAAGCCAGGCTGTTTATGAAAATGCTGGTTGATTTAAGCGAAAGAAGGAATATCGTAAGACCGAATGATTTGATTAATCTGGAAGAATTCTGGAACCGCCAAATGGCAGAGCATGCAAAGTTTATTGCAGGGCTGCTCGATCCGAGTGAAGAAGAACTTATTGATACTGCAAGATTATTTGGGAAAGAATTTGATCAATTGACAATTGAAGCAAAACAGGCCACAAAGAAAACGCTTGATGATACAGACGCTACGTCAGATAGCATTGAAGCAATGCTGCGTTTACAAAACTTTAAAACTGCTGGTACGCAGGGCATATTGAACTGTAAGATCAGATCAATCATAATTCCATTGCTTGCAGATCACGTGCTGAGAGAGGCCAACCATTATTTATGTGTTCTGGGCGTATGCAATGCATGACAATTCAATGGAAATCTTTATTCCTCCGCAAAAAAGGAGGGGCCGGCAAGATCGTGGGAATCCTGCCGGCTGTATGAAAAAAGTTTTATTTAAAAGCTGTTCTGCAAGGTGGAATCAGGGGTTCTCGTCCTCTGAACCGTATTCCATGCATAATTAGGAGGGGCATAGAAAGAGGATATTTTAAGTGGTACATTACCGATATTAAGGATGTTATGCCATATGCCAGCCGGTACAAAAACTACATAATTAGTAAATGCGAGATATTGTCCGTACAATGAGAATTTATCTTCACCCAGCTGAACTAAGCCAAAACCTTCTTCTATTCGCAAAATCTGATCGTGATCAGGGTGGACTTCCATACCGATATTCTCATGGACAGGAATGCTCATGAGAGTGACCTGTAAATGGGATCCTGTCCATAAGGCCGAACGAAAGTTATCGTTTTGTTGTGCTGCTTTGTTAAGATCAATAATAAAAGGGTTCGGGCCATAGTCAAGAGGGAAGGTTGGTATGTTAATAGCATCTTGATTTGAGTTTTCAGAATTAGGCATGAGATTAATCACCGTTTTTATGTTTTATATTAATATATGTTTCATATAAAAACGTTGTTATCAAAATTTAGGAATTTCAGAAAATTACACCCTCAATTTCTCTTTAACTACCTTCAAATATTTACGGCTTATTGTAACGCATTTACCATACTTCAAAGTGACTTCGTTTTTATGAACCTTGTCAATATATTTGCTATTTATAATGGTGCCTTGATTAATCTGCCACATGAAATCATCTAATTTTGGTAATAAATTTTTAATTGATGTATAAATAGAAAATTCGTGTTCTGATGTTTTGATATTACATTTATTTTTATACTTTTCAATATATAAAATGTTATTTTGGCATATTCTTTTTTTATCCCTGTGTACATTGAAAGTCAAAGCCGTGTTATGGTTTTCCTTGTAAGCCTGTACAATCGTGATAACTCTTCTAAAAACATATTTGAAATCGTAGTATAATATGGGTTTAATGACATATCCGGCAGCACCAATTCGAAATGCATCTAAAGCATAGGATTTATTGAAAGTCAGAAAAACTATTTCGATATTCTGATTTAAAGACTTTAACTTTTTTCCAATGGTTATACCATCTATTTCCGGCATATCTGTTTCTAATAATACTATATCAATATTGTTTGATATGGCATGCTTTATAATTTCTTTCGATTTATTAAAAATTTTGACATCAAGATGAATGTTTAATTCATGTGATATCTCGCATAGTAATTTTTGTATTTTTAAATCTATTTTGTTATTATCGCAAACACAAATATTAAATATTTTTCCGCCCCCCTTGCTATGGATATAATATCACAATCAATTCATGCTTTTTTTGCTATGTAAAAAAAGGAAACTACATGTAATTTTTTCTGTTTTATGAGAAAAGCAACCTGCAGTTTACAAATGCGCGCGTTAGTTGGTTGATATTTATGTTTAGCAGACTTATAATTACACAATAAAAAGGAGCGAGAGGAATGACAAAAAATATGAATATTGGTGATAAATTAAGTTATCTTAGAAGAAAAGAAGGATATACTCAGGAACAGATTGCAGAGGTATGTTCGGTTAGCCGTCAGTCGGTTTCAAAATGGGAAACGAATGCAGTATATCCAGAGCCAGAAAAAATACTTATTCTTAGTAAATATTTTAATGTTACTACAGATTATTTAATGGATGACACATCCGATAATGTAAATGAAAAAGTAAGTGACAGTCGAATAAATGAGGATACGTATACTTCCTGCTTTAATAAGGTATGCAATATCGAATTAAAGGGCTGGGATACTCCATATCTGGAAGTTATACCGATTGCAGATAAAGAAAAAGTGCTCTTTTTTCAAAGTAAGTTTCAAAAATTAGGCTGTATCAGAAAAGAGTATATTGATTCTTTTTTGGTTCTTAGAGATGACTGTGGAGCAACAAGTGTTTCTATTAGAAGTAACAAACAGAACCCTTTTTTGGAATTCGTCGATAAAAAATGTACGATTCAAATGCATAGCCCGGGAATTAAATCATTTATATTCGATGATGATGGATATCAAGGTGTGATAATCAAGTCTTGTAGCGAAACGTCTTTGACCATTGAGGAGAATGGAAACGTGCTATCGATACCGATGGAGAAGATTGCTGGAATAGAAGAGATTTAGATGATATTAGCCGCCAGTTGATTTCTGGCGGCTAATACTATAAGGTCTTTTTAATAATTTTTGAAGATAATTTCAACGGACCGGAAGATCCAAACTACTGCGTTTTGCGATTTAAGACAGATCGTTACAATCTACTTGTTGATTGGAAGGAAGCAAAGGGTACTTTATTAAGAGATTTTTGATTGGCGGCTCCACAAATACGGGAACAGGCAACACGATGCAATTTTGTTTGCCACCCTTGAGGGAATTGTACTGGTAAATCGATGGTATTGCACATAAACGGGTCCTTTAATAATTATAAACGTATAGCCAGCTATCAATATTCGGTAGTTGGTTTTTTGTTGCCATAAATCAGATAAACTGAAATTTCATTGATAAGTGATGATATAAAGAAAAATGCCCCAAAAATGAATTTTGGGACATTTTTCGAACTAAGATGTTTAAGCTGTTAACAATACTTCGCTAACAGCTAACTGTTATTTCCGCATTGCCATCCATAGCTTGACACCTCCGTTTATAATGATGTGTTATTGAACACAATATTATTATGAGCATAATCTGAAAAAATATTATGGAAATATATGGAAAATTAAGATTTTATGGATTGCTGTACATTGGAAACTTAATATTGATAGTTAAGCATTTACCAGGGTTTATAAAAAATGGAGACAACAGGACTCGAACCTGCGACCCTCTACACGTCAAGCAGATGCTCTCCCAGCTGAGCTATGTCTCCATAAAAGCATTGTAACTGAAAACCTGAAAAAAGGCAAGAGGAATTATTCCATAAATCAGAAGTCCTGCGTTAACCAATCCGCTTGATCGCACCTGTTCTGAAGCCCGGTGAAAAATTTCGATATGTGGTATCCATCCATGAGTGCGTGATTGGCAAGGACCGATACCGGTATTTTAAGGCAGCCTTCCGATTCAAAATACTTTCCCCATGTAATGCGGGGATTGCTGTCTGCCGGCATTGGCACCGGCTGGATAATGGCTGTATAACTTGTCCATGGAATGCTGGAAAAGAAAAAAAGCTGATCTTCATTTCCGCCGTCGGTAATGGTCTGCGCCCGTTTGGCTTCCTCCTGTTTTAGTTTTGCATCCGTTAGATAATCCGGAAATGGAAGCCGGTCATCTGCAGTGCAATAGCAATAGCTTTCATTTTCTAATGCAAGGGTATAGGAGGGGATGCAATGGTCATACTCGATAATTCTGTCTTCATGGAGACGGTGGCGGAATTCCGGGATGGCGTTTGCACTCCCCGCCGCTGCGTAAAGAAATGTTAAATAAAAGGACAGTCCTTTTTCCTTTATGCATTTCATCAGATATGTAATATCAAGATTTACGGTCATTCCTACATATGGATAAGCAAAATTGCGAAAAAGGTCAAACTGGCCTTTGCGCAGATAGTGTTCCATGTCAAGCTCATGATAACTCATAAAAATACCTCCTGATTTTATAAGCTGATTATAGCATAAACCCGGCAGGAATGAACATTTAAATTGTATGTTTCTCCAATAAAAAATACCGGAATCCTTATCTGTATAGGGATTCCGGTAAGAATCATGTGTTTTGCCAATCGGAGTAACAGGATTTGAACCTGCGACCTCTCGGCCCCCAGCCGAGCGCGCTACCAAGCTACGCCATACTCCGTTCTCTTGACACTATGACATTATAGCAGAAAGTTTTGAATTGGTAAAGTATATTTCTTGAAAATTTTTCAAATTTAAGATATTATGGTAAGGACAAGATAATTTCAGGAAGAATAAACAGGTGAAATAGATGAAGTCAATCGTAAGCTTTGATGTAGACATGACATTGATAGACCATAAGGACTGGATGATTCCGGACAGCGCTTTGGAGACCATAGAAAAGCTGCGGGAGAATTATATCATCGTTCTGGCTACGGGAAGAGATATGGATTCCGCCTTCAGTACTGTGATACGGGATCAGATAAGGCCTGACGCGATCATTCATCTCAATGGGACCAAGGTAACCGTGGGGGATAAAGTTATTTATGAACACACTTTTGACAAGCATCTGCTAAAGCAGATTCTGGCTTATGCAGAGAAAACCCCATACAGCGTTGGGACTACCATCGGAGACCGGGATTACTATGTTCATCCGGAAGTGGTAAAAAAGCATGATGCCAGCCTTTGGGGAGAATGCGGAAGAAGATTTGAAGACCCGGGAAAGCTTGCGGAGTTGGAAGTGAGAACCATGGCCTATATTGGGAATGAAGAAGGAGCAAAGGCTATGGAGGAAGCGTTTCCGGAAATCCATGTACATATGTTTGCTGATAAACGGGGAGCGGATGTGGTGGAACGGAATGCAGGAAAAGCCATGGGCCTGGTAAGGCTTTGCGAGTATTACAGGATACCTCTTTCCGAAACCGTGGCTTTTGGAGACAGCATGAATGATTATGATATCATAAAAGCGGCCGGAAAGGGGATTGCCATGGGAAATGCCATGAATGAGTTAAAGAAGGCTGCCGATTATGTAACAGATTCCATTGATCAGGATGGAATTAAGAATGCCTGTCTGCATTTTGGGCTGATCCGGTAGACAGGCGGAAAAAATGGGACAGGGCCTGAAAGGCCGGAATCCAGGTGAAATGGGAGGATTCAAATGGCATTACATTATGATATCATAGTGGTCGGCGGCGGGCCGGGCGGATATACCGCCGCCCTAAAAGCAGCAGGACTGGGCCTTAAGACCGCTTTAGTAGAAAAGCAAAAGCTGGGAGGAACCTGCGTCAATAAGGGCTGCATTCCAACAAAATCCCTGCTTCATGCTTCCAGCATTTTTGAGGCCCTTCGGAACAGCGATGAATTCGGGGTATCCACGGATTTTATTTCCTTTGATTTTAAAAAGATGCAGAATTATAAGAAACGTTCTGTAAAGGCGTACCGCAATGAGGTAAAGGAACTTGTTGCGGCATCCGGAGTCACCGTCATTTATGGGACAGCTACCATACGCCGTGGACACACCATAGAGGTTAACGGTCCGGAAGGCAAGGATTATTATGAAGCGGATCATATCATTATCGCCACCGGAGCCAGGCCGGTTACATTAAAGATACCGGGAGCAGACCTTCCGGGAGTATTGACCAGTGACCGCCTTTTGGCCTCTGATACATGGAATTATGACCGCCTCACCATTATCGGAGGAGGGGTGATCGGGGTGGAATTCGCCACCGTTTTCAATGCCCTCTGCTCCCATGTGACCATACTGGAGAGCAAAGAGCATCTGTTAGGGCCCATGGATTCCGAGGTGTCACAGGCCCTTCAAGAGGAACTGAGCAGAAAAGGGATCACCATATACTGCAATACAAGAGTAAAGGAAATACGGGAAGAGCTAAACCAGGGGCTGGTCTGTGTCTTTGAAGTCAATGGGGAGGAACAGGCCATCCGTTCCGGCCAGGTTCTGATGGCTGCGGGACGGACTCCCTGCATGGAAGGACTGATCGGCCAGGATGTGGAACTTGAGATGGAAAACGGACACATGAAAGTGGATTCTGAATTCAGCACCAGTGAACCGGGGATTTATGCCATCGGTGATGTGGTAGCGGATAAGAAGCTGGCTCATGTGGCGGCTGCCCAGGGAACCTATGTTGTGGAAAAAATAGCAGGAGTACAGCACACCATCCGGCTTTCCGTTGTGCCAAACGGCATGTTTGTAAAACTTCCTGTGGTTCCCAGCTGCATCTATACGGAACCGGAGATCGCATCTGTCGGGATCACAAGGGAAGCTGCCATTGCCTGCAGCATGAAAGTGTGCTGCGGCCGTTATTCCATGAGCGGAAATGGAAAATCCATTATTACGAAGGAGCAGAGCGGTTTTATCCATCTGGTTTTTGAGGAGTATTCCGGTACGCTTGTAGGAGCTCAGATCGTGTGCTCCAGGGCGACCGATATGATCAGCGAGATGGCAACCGCGATTGCAAATGGGCTGACTGCAGAACAGCTTATGCTTGCCATGCGTGCCCACCCGACCTACAGCGAGGGAATAACGGCGGCCATAGAGAATTATTTTGAAACGAAAGGAGAGATTAAGCAATGATTCAGGAAAGATTGGAACAACTCAGAAGCCTGATGGCAGAGCGCCATATAGATGCTTATATGATCCCCACATCGGATTTTCATGAATCCGAATATGTAGGAGAATATTTTAAATGCAGAGAATTCATGACCGGATTTACAGGATCCGCCGGTACGGCTGTAATCACCAGGGATGAAGCCTGTTTATGGACTGACGGCCGTTACTTCGTACAGGCTGGAAAACAGCTTGATGGAACCGGTGTCATCCTTCAGAGGATGGGACAGTCAGGTGTTCCGGCGGTTGAAGAATATTTGGACCGGGTTCTGCCGGAAGGCGGCAGCCTGGGATTTGACGGACGGGTAGTGAACTGTCAGCTTGGACAGGAATTGGAAGAGCTGTTGCAGGAGAAGCATGTGACTTTATCCTACCAGGAAGATCTGGTGGATATTATATGGAAGGAACGTCCGCAGCTGTCGGCAGAACCGGTTTGGATTCTTGAGGAGAAATATGCGGGAAAATCTTCCGCCCGGAAGATACAGGAACTTAGAAGTCAGATGAAGAAGGAGAAGGCTTCCATCCATGTTCTCACCACACTTGATGACATTGCATGGCTTTTAAATATCCGCGGAAATGATGTGGACTGCAATCCGGTGGTCCTTTCCTATGCCATGGTAACGATGGACCGCTTCTATATTTTTATCAATGACCGTGCATTAAAAAAAGAAGTGAAAAACTATCTAAAAGAGCTGGAAGTTACCGTCTGCCCATACAATGACATTTACATGGCTGTAGGGCAGTTAAGAGACCAGAAGGTTCTATTAGAGACTGCTAAGACCAATTATGCCATTTATAGAAGCATCGATGGTTCCAACAAAATCATTGATAAGATGAATCCCACCGCACTGGCAAAGGCCATGAAAAATCCGGTAGAAGTGGAGAATATGAAAAAGGCCCATAAAAAGGACGGCACAGCCATGGTGAAATTCATTTACTGGCTGAAGCGGAATGTGGGCAGGGAGGTTATTACTGAGGTCAGCGCCCAGGAGCATCTGGATCATCTGCGCTCAGAACAGGAAGGAAACCTTGGGGTAAGCTTTGATACCATATCCGCTTACGGGGCCAATGCAGCCATGTGCCATTATAAGGCCATTGCAGAAAGTGATACGAAATTGGAGCCGAAGGGACTGTATCTGGTGGATTCCGGCGGACAGTATTATGAAGGAACAACCGATGTGACGAGAACCATTGCAATGGGGCCGTTGACAGAAGAAGAACGGGAGCATTTCACGCTGACCGTCATCAGCATGCTGCGTCTGGGAGCAGTAAAATTCTTGTATGGCTGCCGGGGGTTGACACTCGATTATGTGGCAAGAGAGCCATTTTGGAGCCGCGGCATAAATTTTGATCATGGGACCGGCCATGGAGTGGGCTATTTGCTGAATGTTCATGAGCGGCCCAACGGAATACGCTGGCGTATGGTTCCGGAGCGGCAGGATAACTGTGTTCTGGAGGAAGGCATGGTCACTTCCGATGAGCCTGGGGTGTACATGGAAGGAAGCCATGGTGTCCGCACCGAAAACCTGATTGTCTGCAAAAAGGCGGAAATGAATGAGTACGGCCAGTTTATGGAATTCGAGTTCCTGACCATGGTTCCCATTGATCTGGAGGCACTTGATAAGTCCATTATGACGGAACGTGACGTTCAGCTGTTAAATGATTATCACAAGGCTGTTTATGAAGCTATTTCTCCATATCTTTCGCAGGAGGAAGCTTTGTGGCTTAAGGAAAATACAAGAGCGATTTAACCTTATCAAGGAAGTCCCTGGCGAAGCGGATTGCGAATATCCGCTTGACGAAGTAAAAACAGGCAGAACCACAAATCTATGGTTTTGCCTGTTTTTGATTGTCCGCCTTTGCTCTGAGACGAAGCAGTATAGGGAAAACAGCCTCTAAATCTTCTTTGGTCAAGTCTTTCATCAGCGCAGCGGCCTCCCTTAGAAGAGGCTGTTCTTTTTTTTCTGTGTAAAAAAACTCTATGGGAGTAATCTCAAGATAATCGCAGATTTCAAAAAATTGTTTCATAGAAGGCATGGAGCGGCCTGAAGAAATGCCCTGGATATAGCTTTTGTTTTTCCCTAAGTC
This sequence comes from Clostridium sp. Marseille-P2415, assembly GCF_900155545.1. Lineage (GTDB taxonomy): Bacteria > Bacillota > Clostridia > Lachnospirales > Lachnospiraceae > Lacrimispora. The sequence continues at coordinate 2,036,812 of NZ_LT732526.1, read as the reverse complement.
CAGGCTCATTTGATATTCGGAAATATCTTTTTTCAGGCGAAGCTCCGTGATTCTGTTCCTGACAAACTGTTCATCCATCATTATCACCTCTTGGTTAATCATAAAGGATATTTTATACAAACATTACGTATTATATGCGTAATAATGGCTGAAAAACAAGTTGCATATACGGATAAAAAGCGTTATCATGTATGATATACAAATGAAAATGATGCGGAATGAAGGATTCCAGAAGGTACAGGGGGAAGTATCATGACAGGAAATTCAGGAAGGCGGTTAGAAGGAAGGAGCACAATAAAAGGGCACGAGCCCATCCGTTTTAGCCAGACGGAGCAATTGTACAGGAACTTGAGTTTTTTTACGGATACGGTTATATTTGAATACTCCTATCCGGACAGGATAATGTATCTGTCACCAAATGCCGAGGGACAGATCGACCTTTCGGCTTTGGAACGGGTTTTTGCAAAGCACAGAGAGAATGCTCCCGGGGATGGGGAGATTCGGTCGTTTGAATTCTGTCTTGGGAAAATGGGAGAACCATATCACTGGTGCAGCTGCAAGCTTACCGCTCAATGGGGAGACCGGACACGCGGGCCGGTTAAGCTTATCGGAAAGCTTCAGGACATTACCGGGCTGAAAGCGAGGGAAGAACAGCTTTTACTTCAGTCCATAAAAGACGGTCTTACCGGTGTATACAACAAGACGGCTTTTGAATACCGGGTAGAGGAGAAGCTGAGAGAAGGGAGACGGGGCTGGCTTTGTATGATCGATATTGATAATTTCAAGGAGATCAACGACTGTTTCGGCCATCCGGCAGGAGACCGGATTCTGATGCAGGTAGGCGGAATGCTTTGCGACATTTACCCGGAGCCGGATCTGGTAGGAAGGGTAGGCGGTGATGAGTTTGTGATCTTTACATCAGATGCAAACGTACATGAACGGGCGGCAAATCTGTTGGATGAGGTAGAAAAAATAGTACCGGAAGAGGAGGGGCGTCTTTCTGTCAGCATCGGAATCGTTCCCAGTACGGGAAAGAGCGGAGAGGGATATCAAAAGCTGTTTTCCAGGGCAGACCGGGCCATGTATCATGCAAAGCAGGCCGGAAAGAACCGGATCGCTTTTTTTAAAGACAATATCTGGCATTTGACTTAGGGCATAACTGTAAAATAACAGAAAGAAAATGGGGCAGGAGATGAAGATCCTGTCCCATTTTGGTGCCTGGTAAAGGTGGTATTGCGGTTAGCGGCAGAAGGGCAAAGCGCTTAATCCTGGCTCAAAGGAAGATCTACCAGGGTATATTCATAACCGATGGCTGGGAGAAACTTGTCCAGAAGGTCTGCTGTCTTAAGCCTTAAGCTGGAGGTATTTATGCAGGGATGGCAGCCGAAAAACTCATGGGAAATCACATCCTTATCGATTAGCAGCCTGACGCGGCGGTTTTTATCGTTCATAAGCCCCAGTACGGAGACGGAGCCTGGAGTAATATCCAGGAATTCAGCCATAAATTCCGGTTCTGCAAAGGAAAGTCTGGCAGATCCGATCTGTTTTGAGAGAACAGCTGTGCGGAATTTTTTCCCGCCTGGCAGCAGAAGAAGATAGAAATCGGTTTTTTGGGCATTGCGGAGAAATAAATTCTTGCAGATATCAATATCCAGCAGTGCATCAATATCCCGGCATGCCTCAATAGTGGGGAGCGGTGAGTGGTCCAGCCGGCTGTAGGGAATTTTCAGTTTGTCTAACAGGTCATAGGTGCGGATTTCTTTCGGGAGACGCCCGGCGGTATCCGCGGGGCGCCCGCTATAGATGGTTCTGTCCAGGTAAAAAGTATCGCATATCTCAGCCATGATGTCACACTTCCTTTTGTCTTCTTAGGATTTATTATATCCGGGTGAACAGAAATTGCAAGTATTTTTTGAATGGAGGCCGGATTTCTGTGGTTTTCCCGGGAAGAATGTATTATAATAGCTGTGAATATCAGAGCAGACGAAAACCCCGGCAGTTAAACAGGAATGAAAATGGTTTTACTGAATTGCCGGGCATTGTTATGGAAAGAGATCAGAAATAGAAGAGGTGGAATGGAGTTATGATAGATAACCGGTTAAAAAAAGAGAGATTTCGTGATAACAGGGAAGTGCGGAAGAGTGAAAGCGGGAAAAGGGAGGTACAGAACGGTAAGGACCGCAGCAGGGAACCCGGGAAGCGTTCTTCCCAATGTCCGGTGTCCCATAAATGCGGCGGCTGCCAGCTTTTGGACATGCCTTATGAGAAACAGCTGGGACAGAAACAGAAGCAGCTTGAGAAATTACTGAAGCCTTTTTGCAGTGTAGCGCCGATCATTGGAATGGAGAATCCCTACCATTACCGCAATAAGGTCCATGCGGTGTTTGATCACGACAGAAAAGGCAATCCCATTTCCGGCGTTTATGAGGCGAATTCACACCGGGTTGTTCCGGTGGAAAGCTGTCTGATCGAGGACCAGAAGGCAGATGAGATCATCGGGACCATCAGAGGTATGCTCAAATCCTTTAAGATACGCACCTATGATGAGGATACCGGGTACGGGCTGCTGCGCCACGTTCTCATCCGGCGGGGATATGTTACCGGTGAGATCATGGTCGTCCTGGTAACTGCTTCACCGGTATTCCCGTCAAAGAATAATTTTGTGAAGGCATTGCGGGAAAAGCATTCGGAGATCACTACGGTCATACAGAATGTGAACGGACGGGTGACCAGTATGGTACTGGGGGATAAGGAGCATGTATTATATGGAAAGGGATATATTGAGGATATCCTGTGCGGTTTTCGTTTCCGCATCTCTTCCAGATCCTTTTATCAGGTGAATCCGGTACAGACAGAGGTCCTTTATAAAAAGGCGATCGAGGCCGCCGGGCTTACCGGCAAGGAGCGGGTGATTGATGCTTACTGCGGAATTGGCACGATTGGGATCGTTGCCAGCAAGCAGGCAAAAGAGGTTATCGGCGTAGAGCTAAACCGGGAAGCGGTCCGGGACGCAGTGGAAAACGCCAGGATCAATGGAATTAAGAATGCCAGATTCTTCTGCAATGATGCAGGGAAATTCATGGTGAATATGGCGGAGAACGGGGAGCATGTGGACGTGGTGTTTATGGATCCGCCGAGGAGCGGGAGCACGGAGGAGTTTATTGATTCCGTAGCAAGGATGAGGCCGGAAAGGGTTGTCTATGTGTCCTGCGGGCCGGAGACGTTAGCAAGGGATCTGGGGGATTTTAGGAAGAAGGGGTATGAGGCGAAGAAAGGGTGGGGGGTTGATTTGTTTCCTTGGACGGGGCATTCAGAAGTTGTAGTCCTGTTGCAACGGAAAGGATAACGCAAAAGAGATGAGCATGAGCGATATCAAGAAGCTAAAATGGGAGAAAATATTGAAAAATAGTATACAATGTAAATACTGCGGTGATATTATTGAATCAAAAACTGTGCATGATTTTGTAACGTGTTCTTGTGGCAAATGCAGTGTAGACGGAGGCAAGGAATATTTACGTCGGTCGGCCGAGAAAGGCAGTTATGTTGATTTATCAATAGTTGAAAATGAATAAAGGTTACTTTGAGGCGTAAGAGTTTTTTACTTTTACGCCGTTTCTATATTATTAAGTCACAAAAAGGAGTTGAATGATCTCTCGGAATCTTGAGGGATTATGCCGGTAGGGCTGGCAAAGTGAACTTTGATAAGTAAATATTATCCAGATGAGTAGAAAAGTAATGGAAATTTCGAAAAATGGGCATGAGAAATAGACATAGCTGCCGCTATGGTTTAAAATAGAGATGCAGATTATGCGACCTGCAAAATAAGTTTTTTGAGATCTGACTCGTAAGGCAGATCCCATGCATCGAGATGCTGTAACATCACGATGTGATAGAGGCGGCAGTACCACATCTTAGTAGAGCGGTGTCTGCCGTTTTCTAATAAGAAGTCTAATTTCTCACGTTTATTGGAACGTTCTACAGAAGTTCTTGCATGATACTCAGTTTTCCATTTTTTACTATCCCTTGGAGGTATGTTGATTAGTCTGGGATTGTCCTTCATAGCCAGATGAACTGTTCTGCCATACTTGGAATCAGAACAGGGCTCTTTACATGAACAGCCATATTTTCTAC
>NZ_LT732526.1:2028536-2029218 GCF_900155545.1 Clostridium sp. Marseille-P2415 | reverse complement strand
GATTATGCCGGTAGGGCTGGCAAAGTGAACTTTGATAAGTAAATATTATCCAGATGAGTAGAAAAGTAATGGAAATTTCGAAAAATGGGCATGAGAAATAGACATAGCTGCCGCTATGGTTTAAAATAGAGATGCAGATTATGCGACCTGCAAAATAAGTTTTTTGAGATCTGACTCGTAAGGCAGATCCCATGCATCGAGATGCTGTAACATCACGATGTGATAGAGGCGGCAGTACCACATCTTAGTAGAGCGGTGTCTGCCGTTTTCTAATAAGAAGTCTAATTTCTCACGTTTATTGGAACGTTCTACAGAAGTTCTTGCATGATACTCAGTTTTCCATTTTTTACTATCCCTTGGAGGTATGTTGATTAGTCTGGGATTGTCCTTCATAGCCAGATGAACTGTTCTGCCATACTTGGAATCAAAACAGGGCTCTTTACATGAACAGCCATATTTTCTACTTGCCAAAGGGCAGCGGTACTTGATGCGGTGCTTGTTTTTCTCAATGCCGTCATGGTTCATCCTAAGTCCTGCTCTGCAGACGGGGATGCCATCCTTGCCGATGGTAAAGTCATCTTTGTATTTCGTCTTGATGCCCCTCTTCTCATTCAGGTCAATGAATGGTGTGATTCCTTTCTGCTGAAAGTATTTATAATACGGCATTGCATCATGGGCAGAA
>NZ_LT732526.1:2019804-2023604 GCF_900155545.1 Clostridium sp. Marseille-P2415 | reverse complement strand
ATGAACAGCCATATTTTCTACTTGCCAAAGGGCAGCGGTACTTGATGCGGTGCTTGTTTTTCTCAATGCCGTCATGGTTCATCCTAAGTCCTGCTCTGCAGACGGGGATGCCATCCTTGCCGATGGTAAAGTCATCTTTGTATTTCGTCTTGATGCCCCTCTTCTCATTCAGGTCAATGAATGGTGTGATTCCTTTCTGCTGAAAGTATTTATAATACGGCATTGCATCATGGGCAGAATCAAGAAGTACCTTACTTACATTGAAATCAGGAAGGAAGCTCCTCATGCGGAAAAAAGCATGGAGGAAGCCGTGGGAATCATGCCTGGATGCTGGACCAAGCAAGGGAAATACGGGAAGGTCACTTTCAGAATCAGAGGCCACCAGCATGTAAAGATCATAACCATGATAAAAGCAATCCCTTGAGGAATCCCATCCTACGTCACAGTCAGGCTGAGAAAAATACCGGTCACAGCTGCAGTTGTCAAACCCTTTAGATGCGCAGTCGCAGACCCGGTATTTGCGTTCCCTTGCAGAGGAAACGACAGGAGTACCATCACCTGCAAGAGACAGCTTGTCCGGGTTGTCATCCAGCAAATTAAAGGTTGCTATATCCGGCACTTTATTTTCAGCCATTTAGCGGTATTAAAAGGCCATCTAGCCACTTTAAATGAAGCTGTTTAAGCAGTTTATTTTAAGAAAGGATTTTCTCCCCCAAATTAATTGAGGAAGAAAATCCCGAGATTGTGTTTATCCTAGCTCACAGTCATTGACGGCCTGCATAGCGATATCGGAGGAAATCTGTTCAGCTTTGCAGCTGCCACCAATCAGCAGGCTGGCATTGCATAGCTTGTTGATTATACGGGGAATCCCGTCAGCTGCGTTGAGGATTGCTTCCAGTGCGTTGTCATCAAAAACAGTCTGCCTGCACCCTGCTCCATAGAGCTTTTCAGAGACATACTGCCGCCCTTCTTCCTTAGTCAGACCTTCCATGTTGTAATTCATTACAATACGTTGCCGGAAAGGCTCATGGATGCTTAGACGGAGAGTGGAATTAAGCTGCGGAAGTCCGGCCAGGAGGATGACAGCCCTGTCACGGGAGTCCATTTCAAAGTTGAACAGGAGCTTCAAATCGTTGAGGACAGCATTGCTGATATAGTTGGCTTCATCAATGATGATGACAGGTATCCTGCGTTTCTCTACCGAAAGCCGTGTGACCTCTTCCTGGATCATCCGGAAGTTGTCAGGCTTACGGAAAGCGGGCTGTGCACCAAGTTCAAAGGCCAGGTTCCGGTAAAAGTCCTGTATCGTCAGCGTGGAGAGGCTGGAGTAGATGACCTTGTAAAGGGATGGGTTAAGACTGCAGGCCCAGGAACGGATGGCGGTTGTCTTACCTCTGCCTGGGGAACCAGTAATGAGTCCGAATCCCCTGGTTTTTGAAAGGTAATCCAGGCGGAAGATCACTTCGTTGTATTCATGAGTCTTTATGATAAGCTCCTTGGAATTCTTAAGAAAAGGGTTGAATTCCATGCCATAACGGGTGTAGTAGTCCATTATTCATCACCTCTGCATAAATGTATTTTTTCGCGTTTGACAAAAGCGTTTTCCTGCTTATTTAAAAGCCGGATGGGAGTAAGGGAAGCGTCAGCCTCCACGATAAAGATTTCTTTCAGATCAGGAGAATAGCGAAGGCAGATGCGCTGTTTAGCAAAGCGGCAGTCCACTTCGTATTCCACGTGATCAATGACGATGACACAGTCGGCAGAGACACGGCGTTCAATTTCCAGAAGAAAATCGGTATCCAGTTTATCTTCCGAAAGGCGGCGCATCCGTTCCGGTTCAGAAAAATATCTGTCCTGCGGGGATTTTCCGCTAAGGGAAGCATGAGGGGAGCGATTATAAAGCTGGACATAGGCCAGGAGGCTGCCCCTTAGCTGCTCAAGGGAATGGAAATCACGGAGGTCAAGAGCTGCCATCCACTGGTCTTTCATGGTGCGGAACCAACGCTCAATCTTGGCTTTCTGGGTAGGAGTATAAGGCTGGTTATAGTGGAGGGCAGAACCAATCCTGGCGGCAAGGAGCTCCATCTGCCGGTTCTTGTAGGAACTGCCGTTGTCAAAGTTGAACAGCTGCGGGCGTCCGTATTTGGCGACTGCGGACTTCATGACGGACATGAGGTTTGCGAAGTTATCGTTGAAAAAGAGGTCGATGCCTACAATGAAACGGCTGGCATCATCAATAAGTGCAATGATGAAGATCTTGCGTTTCTGTCCGTCAGCAGTACGCAGATATGGCCCAACGCTGGAATCCCCGCACCAGACCTCATTGATGTGGGGACGTTCATAACGGCGCATATCCTGATTGCTGGAAGTCTTCATTTCGGCAGCAAGGAGTTTCAAGTAGCGTGTAACTGTGGATTCTGAAATCTCGCCATTTGCAATGCTGCCATTATCCTTAAGCTGTCGGAAGATGGCAGCCGCAGATATCCGCGGATAATTCGCTTTTAAATAACGGATCTGTTCCTGAAGAGCATCATCCAGTTTTCTGGGTTTACCCAGATCGGAACGTCCGGAAGGGAGGAGCCCGTCAAAGCCGGATTCCTTGTAACTGTAATACCATTTTTCAATGGTGCCGGGTGCGTAGTGCTTAACGGAGCCGTCCGGTGCGGTGACGCCCTTGATAGAGGCATCACGAAAAAAGGCATCCCTGGAGGAATAATCCTCCTGAAGGCCGGTAATGAGAGGGGCAATGGCTGAATAGCGCATCAGAGCGATAGCCTGCATTTTTTCCTGTTCCATAAGTGGAACCTCCTTTACTTTTTTATCAGTATAGGAGACACCGTCAGAAATGTCCTGTAAGGTTATGTGGTTTTTAGAAAAAGAAGATTTGGAGTGCATTTAATCTGCAGAAACTGTCTTTGAAAAGCATCAAAGCATCGGCAGACCAGCAGAGGAAGGGGCGTGATGGGGATGGACTCGGAAAGAAGCCGCTGCCGCCAGTACCGCCGGTAACGGCGCAGGATGCAGGAAACGTTGTTTTCATCAATGGAAGGAGTCCTTGCCATAACCGCAGCGGCAGATGTTCCGAATTCAACAGAGGAAATGATTTCAGCCTGATCCGGCAGGGAAATCTGGGAGTAAGGGACAAGATAGGAAGGGATAAGGGAATGAGTCCGTCCGCAGACGGAGCATCTGACCCGGCAGATGCAGAGACGCAGGATTGCGTTTTCATACTTAAGCCCTCTGGTATAATAGCCATGTAATTTCAGACAGCCGGAATGCCCGCAAGTGCAGGGAAGCTGGTGAAACTGGATGCCCGCGATGAGGTTATCATAAGAATCCTGGGATATGGGATTGCAAAAATCAGTGGATAAGGTTATCATAAGCATGTATGCAGTTGAGCCAATGCGTGAGAGCGCAGGAAGACTGTATGTGTGTTTATGGCAGGAAACCAAACTTTGGTCGGGGCGGTTCCTGCCATCGCTGTTTTCTGGTATCAGAGGTATAATACCACAGGGAAGCGGGATAAAACAATCTGCTGTGAAATACATCAGATAGCTTTATACTGTTTCCCATTTTTATTTGACTGAAAGATTCAAAATCAGAGGTGGAGAATTTGCTTGTTTACACCGGGTTGATGAGATTTTTTTGGACTGAGACATCCAGAAATTCATTTTTATAAAGCTGAAAAAGTGATCCATAAGGCTGTTCATCAAGGGAAAAAGTGGTTTCTTCCAATTCTTTTAAAAGATGTTGGACAGTCAGCTTCTCGATGGGATCCGCTTTCTCACCTTTCTTTTTGG
>NZ_LT732526.1:2015194-2017007 GCF_900155545.1 Clostridium sp. Marseille-P2415 | reverse complement strand
GTATAGGAAAGGTCGAGGTTCCAGAAACGGTCAATGATATCCCAAGTGGAACGAGCGATAGCATGAGGGTTCGGATAGTATTTACACAGCATTTCAACAACGAAGTTCTGATAGGCGGAATGCCCGCCGGGATTTACAGGTAACATAAAAATCGCCTCCAATCGAAAAATATCTTATAAACAAGGGCGCGAAGCGCCGCATTTTTCGATGGATTTGTCAAGTGTTTTGACAAAAAAGTGGGGGATTTTAATAAAAAAGGAATCTGAAAGCCTTATAAATCAAGGCTTAGAGATTCCGAGAGATTATTTGAATGTAAAGGAGGATATGATTATGAAAAAGATTACGTTTATTCCCGCAAAAAGCTCTTTAAAGAATACCAGAAAATTAAAGGTTGCGGCATATTGCAGGGTCAGTACTGAGTGTGAAAGTCAGCGAAGCAGTATAGACCTTCAAATCAGGTATTATACCGAGTTGATTCAAACGAACCCTGAGTGGGAATTTGCAGGAGTATTTTATGATTATGAAAGTGGACTAAAAAAAGAGAAGCGGAACGGTTTAGATGCTATGATTAAGAAGGCATATCTAGGTGAAATTGATTATATCATTATCAAATCCATCAGTAGATTATCAAGAAATGTATTAGATACACTAACAATTATTCGAAGTTTAAAAGCAAGGAATATAAACATATATTTTGAAAAGGAAGACTTGAATTCTTTTGAAGATGAAAAAGAAATTGATATTGTATTTAATGGAGTTTTAGCTCAGGAAGAAAGTCGTAATTTGATTGAAAACGTTCAATGGGGATACAAACGCAAATTTGAAAGTGGGGATGACTTTGTCGGCAAAATACCTATGGGTTACAAACGTGACAATGATGAATGGATAGTCGTGCCGGAAGAAGCCAATATCATAAGAAAAATTTATCAGTTGTATTTGGAAGGCAGCACACTACAACAAATAAAAGAGTATCTGGAAGAACATCAGATCAAAACTGCTACAGGGAAAGAAGTATGGGTAACAGCTGTTATTCAAAAGATACTGAAGAATGAGAAATATAAGGGTGATTCTTTATTACAGAAGACCTATACGGAAGATTTTATAACAGGAAGAAAAAGCAAAAATGCTGGTCAAAGAGAACGTTACTATATAATGAATAGTCATCCAGCTATTATTACTGCCGAAGTATTTGATAAGGTTCAGGAAGAAATGGCTAGACGCGCAAGGCTAGTCCGTAAAGAAGATGGCACAATGGAATCAAGCACCAGCAAATATAATGGCAAATATCTTTTGGGAAATTTGCTTGTGTGTGGTGATTGCGGGGCATCTTACCGGAGGCGAACGGAAAGAGGTAAGGTAGTTTGGAGATGTTCTACAAGGATTGAGAAAGGGAAAGAAATGTGTGCTGATTCTCCCACATTGAATGAGGAGTGGATTCAGAAAGCTTTAGGCGAAATAGTTTGTGAGAATAGCACATATGATGAAGGGATAGTTAGAAATAATGTCGTAAAGATTTTGATTTTTGATGAGCATTTAGAAATCTGTTGCAGGAATGAAAACAAATACAGTATCAAATATTCTGTAAATAGGTGTCTGAAATAATAATTTAATATTGAAAAGAAACAGTAAAAGTTATACAATTAGAATGACAATGTTGTTTATAACATTATTCTGTTTTGGAGGTAGATGTTACTGACCAGCTGAGCTGTCGTAGTCGTGCTCATTTTAACTGTCATTAAGCTGCTTAGTTTTCTGGCAAAATTTTTGTATTGCTCATGGCGGGCAGTGGCCCGCCATGCTATTACCATATTTT
>NZ_LT732526.1:1898981-2014397 GCF_900155545.1 Clostridium sp. Marseille-P2415 | reverse complement strand
CATCATCAGCATTCCAGAGGCGGTCAAAGAAGTCATAAAAAGTACCGACACCTGGCGTGTGACCAACTTCAAAACCACTAAGCAGCGCAAAAAGGGGATTGATTTTAAGCTGGGCAACCCAGTCAGTAATGGAAGTTACTTTAAAATCAATGGAAAGTAGATAAGAGCGTTGCATACAGGAAGGAAGCCGAGGTTTGGGACCATAAATGGAGTACCTGCTCTTCAAAAAGGAATCCNTCCTCCTTTCCATAAGTGGAGAAGGAGATTGCATTGGCTACCAGTTTCCGGGATTGCCCATTCTTTTTTTCGAGAGCGCTTAAAAACCTGGAAGTCTCTGGGACTTCCGGCTGCATGGAAACAGGAAGTGTCGGATTTTTGTCACAGTAAGACCCAATCCTTACCGGTTTTGCAACAAACGGAGCAATACCCTGATGTGAGACTGTGATGATTTCAGGAAGTTTGGGATCATAAGTAATCTCAACCTTGAAGCCAATCAAAGAAGGCTTGGTCTCATATGTCTTGCCATGGAAGCTTATGCATGCTCCCTTGTCGACGCTACGGATTTCATGATGAAGGAATGCTTCTGTAACAACGGCAGTGTCCAGATATACAAGTTTTCTGCTGTCACGGTTCCACTCCTGCACGGGGGTAATACCAGCCTCTGGCACTTTTGCATTCAGACTTTTATAATACTCCGCAATGCCTTCATGACGATGATTCTGGTATGCTTCTTCAAGGTATATTTTCCAGTATCGGTTCAACTCATAAAGCGTTTTGATTTTGTGGAGCTTTATTTCTCGAAGGAATGCGTCAACGACCTGATGGAATTTTTCGATCTTGCCCTTACTTTTTCCGCTTCTTGGTCTCGCATAATGGATCGGGATTCCGATCTTACCCAGGGAAAGTTTCAGCTGTCTGGCTACATACTGACTGCCATTATCAAAGTAGCATGAATCAAATTTCCCATGAAGCAGGATCACCTTACGGAAGGTATCCTCCACAATCAGTTCTTCCTGATTATCGTAGAATTCAGATGCAAGGATCAGCCTGGAATGATCGTCAATAGCTGAGGACAGATAGGTCTGTACCATGGCACCATTTTTGCCGATTGGTAGTTTACAGCCGTACTTGATGTCACCCTGGACTAACATCATCCGATGTGGTTTACAGAAGCGTTTCGAAGAACTCTCCCGGGCATCATTGTACATTTGCATCTGCTTCACACCATACCCAGCTTTATACAGATGGCGCTCCAGTGTGGACCTTTTCAATACGCCAGGTGCAACATATCCTTCCAGTTCCAGTATCCAGATGATCTGGGCAACGGAACGTTTTGGAACTTCTTTCTTTAGAGTTATCGCCTGCAAAAGCAGATCTTCAAAGTTATCCGGGAGCCGACTGGAGACCCCATGTTCTTTGGATTGTGGTTTCAAACCTTGAAACCCGTTTTCTTTGTAGGCACTTTCGTAGCGGTAGATTGTTCGTAATGAGATTCCTGCCTTTTCACTGATCTCATTGCGCAGCTTTGTTTTAGCGGCAGTATCCAGGGAATGATCCAGAAGCGGAGCAATAAAACTGTATCTGGTAAGCGCTGCCTGATCCTGCCAGTCCTGTATTTCTTTTGTCTGCATAGATTCGTCCTCCTTATGGAGAAAGAATACACCAGAGTGCCTTGACAGGACAAAACAAAGTAGGTGCAAAGGTAACATCAGGCGGGAACTAAAAATCCGCCTAAGTTATATATGAAATGCTGGACAGTTTCTAACCAGTCCTGACAGCGTAAGCGCAGTTCGTCGAGCAGGGAAATCTCAGACAAGAGTAAAGCTTCAGAGAAACCGAACTTACTGTATCCATCTGATTTCAGTTTGCCATTTATGTAAAGACGATTTGCCATCAACCAGTGATGCCAGCGGTTCATAGTCGCTTCGCACGGATAATTCTCATCATCGAGATCATCAGTGGTAATTAAATCATCCAGCACTCCTGAGATTACATCTGTTTCATAGTGTTTAAACGGTGTTAAGGTATTTGGCAGCGCCGTATGAAGGCGATTGCAGTGCTCGCATTTCATGCGTTCCACTTGTATGAAATCCTTTTCTCCACCGTCACGTTTACAAATGCGAAGCTTCCAGTCGCGGTGCTTTAACGGCATCATGCAGTGCGGACAATAAAGAATCCCCCTGCTCTTAACGAAAAATATGTGTGTCCTCATTGAGTATCAGTTCAAAATCTGATATAATGACCATGGTTTAATTACCAAAGTCTCAGAGGACGAAATCTTGCAGGATGTGGGTTCTCTGGGACTTTCTTTCTATAATGATAATGACATTATATCGAGCAAGTCCCTGACAAGCAAGCGGAGCAGTATTTTGTTGAAATAAATCAGCTACAACAGTAGATTTATGCAGAATGCTAATGAATTGTTAGAAACTGCGAAAGAGGAAATAAAAAATCTTAAATCAGGTGAAGTATTTTTGCTTCGTGACCTTTTTAAAGGCTATGAATGGAATCGAATATCACGTAGTAATCGGTTACTGTTAGGCACTCTATTTCTAAACTATATTAAATCGAATGATATATGTGTTGTATCTATTGAAAAGACTTCTTCAGGGCAACAAAAATACAGGAAAGAAAAAAGCTTATGAAAGGAAGTATATTTGATGAAAATTTTTTGTTTTCAATCGAATTTAGGGGCTTATTATCAATATGGATAAAACATTTTTAAAATGGGCAGGAGGGAAAAATTGGTTTATTAATCATGAACAACATAGACTTCCAGCACAATATCATAGATACATTGACCCATTTTTAGGTGGAGGTTCGTTATATTTTTTTTTAGAGCCACCTATTGCAATAATAAATGATATAAACCAAGAATTAATTACGACATTTTCTGCTATACGAGATGATTGGCAAAGGGTAGAAAGAGCTTTAGGAGTTCATAGTAGACATCATAGCCAAGAGTATTATTATCAAATACGTGCTATGCGTCCTAGAACACCAGCTACAATAGCTGCAAGAATGATTTATTTAAATAGGACTTGCTTTAACGGGATATATAGGGTAAATGGGAACGGAGGATTTAATGTACCAATAGGTACTCATAATAACGTGATACTAAATACTGATAATTTTGAACAACGCTCAGCAATTTTACAAAATGCACAAATATTTTGTCGGGATTTTGAAGAGATCATTGACATGGCGGAGGCAGAGGACTTTTTGTTTTGTGATCCTCCATATTCAGTACAAGATGAAAATAATCGATTTGTTAATTATACGGCTCAGCTATTTAATTGGAATGATCAGGTTAGATTAGCTCAATCACTTCATAGAGCAAAAGATAGAAATGTAAAGATTATTATGACAAATGTCAATCACCCAGCAGTTCGAGCATTATATGAAAATATGGAAGGCTATTATTTGGTAGAGGTTAATAGATATAGTTCAATTTCTGGTTTGGCAAGAGGTCGACAACAATATAACGAATTAATAGTAAGTGCTAATATATGATTTGAAGGAGGCATTATTATGGCAGGGTTACAAAATTTGGTTGACAGTTCAAATGTAGAGAATAATCCTATTACAAAGGTAAAGGAATTTATGGAGAGGCAAGAAAAGTATAAAAACGCGAATGAATATGGTAAATGGCGTTTTGTGGGTTATGTATTAGAATTAGGCTATAATGGAGCTAAAATAATAACTAATGATACATATAAGATGGAAGTTGGAGGGATACCAAGAGGCTCTTATTTGATTTTACTTCCATCAAATTATAAGCAAACTAAGTCACATTTTACATTGCTACGGGTAAAAGGTATTGCTCCTACACCATTAACTGCTCAAGTACAGCAGACTTATTTCGAAATGCATAAACGATCTATGCCAGAGCTTGATTTATGGACACAGTCTGATTTGCAATGGGGAGCACTTGAATGTGATGTTCTGGGAATGTTTTATGCAGACCCATTTAATGTAGATAAGCTTGCTTTTTCAGGAGATGTAAACAATATAGTAAGTCCACATCGATATGAAGTATATGCACCGGATGAAGAACTACTTAATATCATAGTTAATGGAACTGTTAAAACAGAGTTTAGACAGAATATAGGAAAATTACGCACAATGGAATGCCAATTTGGGGTTGAAGAACAAGCTTCCGAAAATATTCCTGTAGATATTTCTATGAAAGATTTTATGGGTTGTAGAACGGCAATGTTTGGAAAAACAAGGCTAGGTAAATCTAATGTTGTAAAGCTACTTGCACAGGGAATGCTAGATGCTACAGCAGAAACTAAAAATGTAGGCCAACTCATTTTTGATACTAATGGTGAATACGCAAATGACAATAGTCAAGATGGAAACTCTTCAATTTATTCTGCAAATAGGGATAGGTGTGATGTCTATGCGTTGACTCCACGAGCAGAAACACCTTCTAAGCAATTAAAATTGAATTTTTATGAAAATCCAGATACTTGCAAAGATATACTCAGTGGATTCCTAAAAGAGGATAATAAAAATTCAAACTATATAAATAATTTTTCAAGTGTAGCCTTACCCTCTTTTGAAGAAATAAAAACTATTTCTGATAATGGTGATAAAACGAGATCGATTAGAAGAATACAAATATATTGGGCGATATTATTTGAAGCTGGTTTTAAAGCGGATGAAAAAAGACTTAAAGCAAGTGGATTGGTATGTAATTATACAAAACCTCTTGAGCCTCATTTTAATAAAGACTTTAGAAACAAAGCGTATAAGGGTAATGTTCCTGAACAACCTACTACATTATCTGAGCTAGTTCAAGAGCTTCGAATATTTGTTAATTACATAAGAGAAAGTAATGATCAACTTCACAATAGTGATAAGGAACCTCTTTTTGATAAGGAAGACTGGGCCTTACTTAACTTCTTATTTCCCTCCACTGGCAGTAGTGGGCCAATTGTATTGGCGAAGTATAAAGAATACCATTCATCGCAAGCAACCGATTTTTTAACCGATATTGTTAAATTGTTGAATGCTGGTAAAACCGTTATATTAGATTTGGGAAATGCAACAGATCGTATTAGAAAATATTTCTCAGATATACTATCACAGGAGATATTTTCAGCTCAAGAAAGAAAATTTGTTGAAAATAAACTCGGTGATAGTTATATTCAATTATATTTTGAAGAAGCACACAATCTTTTTCCACCTGAATCTAAAGACTTAACAGATGTTTATTCAAGATTTGCAAAAGAAGGAGCAAAATTCCATATTGGAATGGTTTATTCTACTCAATCACCATCTACAATAAATAAAGAACTTTTAGTACAAACAGAAAACTTCTTTGTAGGACATTTATCTTCACAGGATGAAACAAAGGCATTAACAAGAATGCAAATAGCCTTTTCAGGAATAGAGGAAGATATTTTAAGGTCAAGAACTCCTGGTTACATGAGAATGCTCACAATGTCACATAGATTTGTTATCCCTGTATATGCAAAGTTATATCAACCTAAGAAAGGGGAATAAATTATGGCGTATTCAGCTGGAAATAGGTTGCCTTTTGAATCTGCTTCAAAATTAGGACATCTAAATGTTATCGAAAGCGAATGGGTAAAATCATTAATTGATGATTTTGAAATCGACGATCTAGGTTTGGGTAGTGATATAAATGATAATATATGGGATACATATGACAGCAATAAAGAAAAAGTGCTTCAGCACATTTGGGTAGTTGATGGTTCATATGTTCCTGTGCAGGAGAACAATAAAGAAGTTGCGTTTGTTAAAACTGCATTAATGACTATCGAACAATCCAAAATCGCAAAAATAGATAAAGAATTTCCGCACCCACTACAGCTCCAAGAAATTATGAAGAATAGTGCACTTTTTCACTCAACTGTCTTTCCTTTAAAAAACATTAAAAGCGGTAAGGGAAACATATATGATACTGTAAGACATTCTATTTTTGACTCAATTAAAATTGAAGAACAAGGATTATATTTTGAGACATTGAAGTGGCTTGTATATGAAAAATGGAATATGGTTCATAAAAACTCACCAGATTTTCAATGTCCACATTGCGGACTCAAAATAGATGATGGCATAGGCTATGATAAGGATGTAGATAACTGTAAATTCTGCGGTAAAGAAGTTCTTCTCACGGATATGATAGGTTTTCATTTAGATATGAGCGAGGATAGTGCTCCTGTAACTGTTGCATCCTCATATATGATGATAATGGAAATGTTAATGCTATTCACAGTTATCCGTTTACATTGGGAAAGCAAAGATAAAAATCTTGTGTCGGAAACATTATATATCAAGGATGGACCGATGACACTTGGTGGACAATATGCTAAATTGGTTCCTTGTATAAGAAATTTTCTTGATCATGCCAAACGGATAGGGCGTCCTATACATATAATGGGGTGTGAAAAATCAGGAAAGTATTTTGATTATTTACATACGATAGAAAGGTTTATACCATTAAATGATGGAGAAATTAAATATGCCGTATTAAGCCATGATTTTATTAGAAAGGAAATTCAACGGGCACCTGAACATATAAACCCTTACGGTTCTAGAACTAATTATGGAGAAAAAGTATTTGTCATATTAGATAAAAACACTCAAATGGTCTTAAATATGTCGCCGGGTGAATA
The DNA here is from genome assembly GCF_900155545.1 of Clostridium sp. Marseille-P2415. Classification (GTDB taxonomy): domain Bacteria; phylum Bacillota; class Clostridia; order Lachnospirales; family Lachnospiraceae; genus Lacrimispora. Next base: position 2,007,747 of record NZ_LT732526.1, on the reverse strand, counting down.
TATTTCATCCTTAGATTTTCCTAAATCAGAAGATATAATGGGATTAGGTAGAATATTGGCTACATTGCCATCGTTAATAAGCAGGAAATATGAGGGGGCACTATATCCAATAGAGTTGGTGAACGGAATTGCATCAATGTCTAATTATCCATCTGCAAAAATACTTCAAGATTTTGTAAGAGACACGTTGAAATAAACTTAACATGTAATCTCACAAAGAAATTGTATTTCTGTAGATGGAGTAAACATAAGTCCAAGAGGATAAAACTTGCTATCAAATTTATAGAATATATGTTAAGAGGAGGACGTAAGTGTACAAGAATACTTGGATGAAATTTCAAATGTATTTATCATCATTATGGCTTCTTTTTTTAATGCTAATTGTAGTCAATGTCGATGCTCCGATTGACTTTAGCAAAGAAGCTAGTTTTATAGGATTAGTTCCACTTTTAAAAAGAAATATTATTCCTTGTATAAGTATTATAATGTTAGGAATAAGTACAATATTTGTAAAAACTTTTAACCATAAGATATCTTCTGGTACACAGGAGTATTTTGAGATAAAGAAGATAAAAAATAAGACTTATGAACATTTAACTTTCTTAACTACATATATCATCCCCTTAATATGTTTTGATTTATCCAAACTTCGCTATACGCTGGTACTCATATTGCTGTTTATCGTCATCGCAATTATTTATGTAAAGACTGACATATACTATGCGAATCCAACATTAGCAATCTTGGGATATCATCTTTATGAAGCAGATGTAGAACTTAGTTAGGACTTTACCTACTCGTTGCTGATGAGATATCAAAATACCTTAGAAACAAAATAATAAAAGGCAGGTAAGTAAGTTGAGTAAAGATGTTAAAGCGTTAAATAGTTATTTTACTGGTAATGTCGGTGAATTGTCTGTAAATTTGGCATACCAAAAAAATAATATTGTTTGCACTCCTTTAGGAACTTCTGATTTTGGCGAGGATTTACTATGTGATATTTTTTCTCTATCTGAAGATAATAAAGCAAGCATACGAACGCAATTTTCTTTTAGAACACAAGTAAAAACAACGGAAGATATAAAAAAGGTGGGATATATCCGTCAAACAGTCAAAGGACTTTCAATATCTTTGTCGACTGCTCTCTTAAATATATGGGAGCAAAGCTATTATCCTGTAGTGTTAGTTATGTGGGAAACTTTAAGCAACACTGGATACTGGTGCTTTCCAACAGAACAAATTGAAATCTCTAGTTTAGAAAATAAAACTTTAAGCATATCAGTAGAATTAAACAATGCCTTCGACAATAAAGGAATACAGAGGATTAGAGAGCAAGTAGAATCCTATTATAACAATATGTATAAAATTGATAAAGCTAAATATCAATGTAATATTTATCCTGTTTGGATGCCTGAATATAGGCTTTTCACTTCAATGGAAACTCATGAGACTTTTCCAGACAATAATGCTAGAGTAAAGGTCGTATGCCATATGGCGGATATGCTTCCAGCGTTTTTATCTTCATATCACAACTGCAATCTTGGAGGTTTTCTTTCTGGAGTTGAATATTCTAACAAAGCTAAATCTCTTGAACAATTTTGGACAGAGATTAATGACTTTATCGCTGAAATTAAATTAACTTTGCCTAATAATGAATGGATATCATATATCATCAGCCCTGTAGAACTAATTTCAGAAATAGATGATAGAAAAATTTCTAATTTCACGTATTGGTCGTGTTTTTCTATGGTTGGAAATAATATTATTTCAGATTTTGATTATACATATAATTTGAATTCTAACTATACTTATAGCGAGAAAGTACGAGCAACATCAGATAATCAAGAATTTTTTGTACATAGCAGCGGAGATTTTGCTGTAGAAGTTTTTTCGACTGGATTTTCGTTTTTTACCCGGAAAGCAGATTTTCAACTTATGGATACTTTACGCAGCAAATCCTTTTGCATAATAGACACTTCTCAATGTAGTTCAGCAGAAGTTGATGCAATTGCAGATTGGTGTAATGAAAGCAATTACCGTTTTATAGAACTTGCCGATGATAAAGATAAGATTGGGATTTCTCATATGTTTTTTGAACCAGGTAGTTTTGGTACATTGATGCCAGGTATCTCCACGTGGAATGAATGGGATGCTCTTAATTTGGATTCAGAAGAATTTTTTAATAAGCTACCATATGGTACTCCAGTAGATTTAATAGAAAAGCAAAGAATTTTCAACAAGTATTTTCAGCATAACGAACGAATTTCTGATTTGTGTTTATTGCGCTATTCTCAAGCATTATATTCAGAAGCACTGTGTCATAACGACAGACTTATTCGATTTATTACATATATCGATCCCATCAATATAGGTGATTACGATGAAAGCCTTAAGGTAGCCGAACAAAGTCTAAAAGAGATATGCAAACACTTTAGGCTGTATTTTGATCCTTATGAAGATATTGTGGATGTAATCTTAGAAGTACAACCTTTATTAACCCAATCCACGCAGGAAGCGATGGCTAAAGTAGAAAATATTTATTATAACTTTATTAAGTCTTTATATACAGATAACAACCAACGAAAAAACATGGCATATTATGTTAAATATCACTTAAATAGATGGTTGCCTGAAAGCTTGGTATGCAAAGATTAACATAGTAAGAGGATTAGGGAGAACCATCGGCCTACGTGTCGACCTTCCGCTAAGGGGGTACCAGAGGACTACGGCATCATTATTGTTGCTACAAGGCATACTGAAATTATTGTCGAAATGTGTCGATATAAAATATAAAGTATGTAATATACGTATTATGTAAAATATGGTAAAATAAAAATAGAATTATAAACGGCTTCTATATTTGAGAGATTTGGTATTATTTATAGATAAGCGTAATAATTTCTGTTGCCACTAAAGGAAATTAATAAAAGAAAGTTATAAAATAAGAAGATTATTTCGCATATTAATAGAATACAGACTCCCAGATTTTATTATAAATAATTCTGGGAGTCTGTTTTTGAGGATTTAGATGCTTAAAATAATTGGTATGATAAATGCTTCTTGAAACAAAAAATTTAAAGATAATTTTATGAAAAAACTTTAATACCAAATGGAAAGAATAGTAAGTGCTTCAAAAGATGGCGTCCTATACAGTTTACATTATTCATGCTAAACTGAAAGCATCATTTTTTGTGAGAAGTTGTCTAAAAATGTTAAGCTGATATTCGAATTATATCTGGGTGGACAAAGTGTTTTAGGAATCGCCAAGGAACTTGAGAAGCGCAAGATTCTTTCGCCAACTGGAAAAGAAAATTGGTGTAAAAGAACCATTGATGTTATTCTTAGCAATGAAAAGTATATGGGAAATGTCGAGCTTTTAAAGTCCGGAAAAAGCGAAGTCCAATATTTATCTTCAGAAAACAATCCTGCAATCGTATCAAAAGAAGTTTTTGAGGCTGTGCAGATAGAAAAAACTAAGAGAAGCAATGTTGTAAAAAACGAAGATGGTCAAAAGAGAAAGAGTAATAAGTATAATTCGAAGAAGAAAAAATATTAGGAGGTGTTACTTTTGTATTCCAATAATGATGATTTATTTAGACGGCATATTTCGACACATTCTGAACGTTCAAATGAAGATCGTGCAGCAGTTTCAACTTTAGAAACATTTCTGAACTCAGGTGGGAGAATCAATACTAACTTTTCTTGTGATGATAAATGGCCTAATCATGACGGCACATTTGAGTTTGTCTCAGACCCTGAAATATCTAGGAGTCCGGAGCAAAACTTCATAGTCCAGATAAAAGGAACACATAATTATAAAGAAAGCGGTGATACAATTTCGTATAGCTTAAAAAGTTTGGCTTTTCCAGCATTTATAGCAAAAGAAGTAACCGCAGATCCAGGAATTCTTTTTATAGTTCTTAATCCAGATATTAGAGGCGAAAAGCGTGTTTTTTGGAAATATATATCGCCTAGCTTTATCAAATCAATAGACTTTGAAAAAGATAGTGCTACAATTAAGCTAAAAATCGAAGATGAGATAGAAGATACAGATGAAAGCATTAACCAGTTTTGTCATAAACTTCAACGAATTATTGATTTTCATCTATTCCTAAACAAATTGAACAGAGATAACCTCAAGGAAAAAGATGCTATAAAAATTATTGGGACTAGGTGTGAAGATATATCACTAGAAATTGATAGAATCAATAACGACAATAAGTCTCGTGATAATGTATCAAGAAGGATCATAAATGGATTATATGATTTGTGTTATGCTGTTTTGGTTTTAAATGCAATAAATCTTGGCTATACAAATGTTAATGAGAGGTTGGCATGGGAACTGTCTCAGTTTAATATTGGGACAAAATATTTAACTAATTTTTTGAAGGGCCTTAAATATATTGGTTCAAGAATTCCGGATGAAGGTCAGTCTGAAAGATTGATGCTGAAATACTACAGCTATTTATGGGAGATTAGAAGGTTTTTGGAAAATAATTTTAATATCGCTGTATTAGGGAACTTAGAAGCATTTCCTTTACATACCGACACTCTTGATGCAGAGTATTATGAAATGATAGCATCAAGCATGGCGGTAATTGATTTATCACCAAAGAACCTTAGGACTTCTCGATATTATATTCAAAAAAAGACCCCTTTCTTTGTCAATGGGGAAAGATATTTTGAAATCACGTTGCAATTGGCTGGACTATATGCAACTAAATTTAATCGGATAACTGTATATACAAAACAGAATATATCAACTAATTACTCAATACAAATTGCATATTCCAATGCTGAAATCAATCTTTGGGGTGCGAAAAGTAAAGTCAAAGTAGTAACAAATTGGAAAGCATCTATTGATCCGTCATGTTTAAATAAGCTAGGTAAAATTTTGAAAATCAACATGAAATTAAGCAAGAATTATGGTGAGTATATTTCATTAATGGATTTTCTTACTAAGACGGGTATGAATCTATTTGATTTAATTAATCTACAGGAAGATAGCTTTCAAAATGTTTTGCATCAAATCTATGGTAACACAAACACTGATGTTTTTAAGGAGATAATTCTTAAATTAAGGAGAGAGTATTCATTATCTTCAAACAAAAAAGGAAAACATACCGTACGGTACATATTACTAAACTTGAGGGAAGAAATACTGGAATCTGTATTGCCAAATGCATTTGATAAGAAATATCTAGATGAGGATCTTTACATTACGAGTAGGTGCTATCCATTTGAGAAAAAACCATTTATTTCAAATCTGGCTGGAAGGAAAACAAGCAAAGGTAGTATAAATGATATCCTCGAAATAACGAATGATTCTGAAAAACTCAATACTGTAAGGCCTTACTTGGTAATCGAAAGACTAATACGTGAAACGGGTGAGTTGTACTATGATGTCGCTTCGGTAGCAAACCGAGATGAAATAAAAAAATACAATGACAGTCTAGATCAGTGGGAGTGCAATAACGGTTTTTCAATCAATGAAGAAAATGGTTTATTATCAATTGACTCCTACGAAAGTACAACTTTATTTATAATTGAAAAATTATTAGAACTTTCAAAAATCGATAACAGAGGACAAATGGAGTCAAATGCAAGATATCTTCGCAAATGTAATATAAAATTCGAAGATTCATTAAAAAAAGTTGCATTGAATAAATTGTTTGTAAATTCTCAAGTCATGCTAATTTACGGCGCAGCCGGTACTGGAAAGACCACATTGATTAATTATATTTCCAATATGATGAATCAGGAAAAGAAACTATTTCTTACAAAAACTCATACCGCTTTGCAGAATTTGGAAAGACGTATAGAAAATCCAGGACCTGACTCTGATTTTATAAGTATTGATAGTTTTACAAAGAAAATTACGCTTACAGATTACGATATAGTTTTTGTTGATGAATGTAGCACCATAGACAATAGAACTATGAAAATGCTACTCGAAAAAATTAATGAAGGCACATTGTTGGTTTTGGCAGGAGATATTTATCAAATTGAGTCAATCGATTTCGGTAACTGGTTTTATTATGTCAAGGATATTATTAAAACGGATGGTGCCAACATTGAACTTTTAAACACTTGGAGAACGGACAAAAAGGAATTAAAGAGCTTATGGGATGAAGTTCGAAGAATTGAACCTATCATTACTGAAAAGCTTGCAATAGATGGTCCGTTTTCTGCAGATATAGGAGAAGAAATATTTGTTCCTGAGGATGATGATGAGATTGTATTGTGCTTAAATTATGATGGGAAATTTGGGTTAAATAATATGAACCTTTATTTCCAAAATGCCAATACTAAAAGCGAAGTATACACATGGGCTGAGTGGACATTCAAAGTGGGAGATCCTGTGATTTTTATTGATACTAAGCGTTCCTCTCTATTATATAATAATCTGAAGGGAAGAATAGTAGACATTTTAAGAAATGATTTAGCTATATCGTTTACGCTTGACATAGACACTATTCTAACAGAACGACAATGTAAAAATGAAAGTTTTGAATTTGTTGATGTTACAGATTTTGGAACACGAATCCGTCTAGAAGTAACTACAAGTGATGACGAATTAACATCTGATGATGAACGTATCAAGACGATTATTCCTTTTCAAATTGCATATGCTGTTTCTATTCACAAGGCTCAAGGTTTAGAATATAAGTCTGTAAAGATTATTATTCCTTCTTGCAACGCAGAAAAGATATCACATTCTATTTTTTATACTGCGATAACTCGGGCAAAGGAGAAATTGAAGATATTCTGGAGTGCTGAAACTATGGAAGAAATATTGGAAAGTTTTACTGAAGAAAAAGTGGAGCAGAAAACTCTCTCGCTGATTAAGAAAAAGTTAGGGCTACATTAAGTGATGCTAATGTGTTAAGCCTCGTTTCTTAATATAATAGAATATAATAGACAAAAATAGCCTAATCAAAAACATAAGGGTTGAGAAGATAAAATGCTTAAAAGACCTTGTAAAATCAGCAGATTTGAGTGCTTGTGGACTTGTTTAGGAATAGCCTAAAAACCTTATGTTGAAGCGGTGATAATGATGATGTATTGTGGTTTGGATAAGAAAAATAGGGGATAGACCACAAAATATAGTGGTTTTCGACTGAAAAACGAGCGAAAAATGGGGCTAAAAAATGCGTAATGGTAGAATTTTATTGGGACATTGGTAAACAGATATTTGAAGCACAAGGTAAAAATGAACGTGCAGAGTATGGAAAAGGTTTATTGAAATTTTTATCTGAGAAATTGACTGCGGAATTTGGCAAAGGATATACTTTTATTATTTCTACTTTGATAATGATAAGCTGTCAAAACTAAGGAGGAGTGTAATGAGCATTGATTTTGGGATGCCCACTTTAATTAAACTGGCCGGCTTGGAGGAAAATGCAAGGCTTTGTAATAGCCTTGGCCTTAAATTTATTGAATTAAATATGAATTTACCACAATATCAAGTGGAGATTTTATAAAATCCCAAAATGTTACTAGATATATCTAAGGAATACAAAGTATATGGAAGGACAAAGTATGATATATACCATAAATGCGAGAAGTAATGTAAAATGGGATATTATGAAAAATTATTATAGCCTTAGCAAATCGGAAATAATGAAAAATATAAATTCTGAATTTAAAGAGACAATTGGAATTCTGGATGAGAAAAAAATAAAATATCAATCTTTAAAAGGAATATTGATACCAGATCATAAAGGAAATAAAAAAGAAGTAGTATTTTGCTTCGATAGTAATAAAATTGATTCGTCGTGGTATGGTGGATTTGTCTTTAAGCAAATAATACCATTACTTGATAAGAAACGTAAACATGCAATTTCGTATGGCGATTTTTTAACTTTTGGTCTACCTGAAGATGTTGCATATGTTGCTTTTGACGAAAACATAATTCAATTAAATCCTACAAATTACGTATATTCAGGACAATATTTTATGGTATATATTAATAATTTAACTGAGGATGAAATAAAGAATTTTATTGAACAATTGCGAAAATACCCGTGGTTTATTGGTTACGGGGATATGACGTATGCAAATATTTTGAAAGATATCCTGGCATACTGTTTGGGTCAGTGTTGCTTACAGGATAATAATATAGTAATTATGTCACATGAGGATGATCGTGAAAATACTGAAAATATAAATCTAATTGGGTATCCTTTTGAGAAGAATGGCTTCGAAATAAGAAGTATTAAACAATATTATTATATTTCATTTTTAGAATATAAAATTGAAAGTAGAATTGTTGACAAAAGTGATTTATTATTCTGCCTAAATACTATAAGTGACAATGCAGTAGATTTTGAAGAATATAATATTATTGTACAGCCTGAGAAATTTGAATATGTAAAAAATAAAAACATTGCAGCCATGGAGAAGACAGGTATTAGAAATATGAAAGTGGATGAATTTATTTCAATGCTTTATGAAAAACTCCAAGAATCATATATTTATAATTTAGAAATAAATGATTACAACATAGCTAAGTTTAATACTAATGTTGAAATAGATGATATTAGCGGAGATGAAAAAGTAAAATTGTTAGTTTCATTTGATTATAATACAGAAAAAAGGCAATTAAGATTGTTGAATTTATTTTAGATATGTTAAAAAGACATAATAGTTAAAAATTTTTCGTGTAAAGATTTTAACAATGTCTGAAAAGGTAAGAATTAGTAATTTTATAAAACAATATCAAGAAAGAAACGTGAACGTTTACTAGGTTTAATTATATATGTGGTGATGAAGCGAGATATATCTATTACATTAATTTGATAAAACAGAGTGTATAAGAGTGTTTTAAAAGTATGTCTGCCACCAAGACCCCACTAGGCTCTCGCGGCATCTTTTTTGACCGTTCAAGGCATACAGAAATAATTGTCGAATTATGTCATACAATGCCATAATGCAATTGTTTTTATAGTTGGTTTATTCTTAAGTGAAGTCGGAGTTTGGAAATATATGAAAATAAACGTATACACATTAAATTCTTTTGCTAAAACAAAAGAAGGCGGAAACCCAGCAGGCGTTGTTATGAATGCAGATTCATTATCTGAGGAAGAAATGAGAAAAATTGCTTCTGTTCTTGGATTCAGTGAAACTGCTTTTGTATTACAATCAAACGCTGCAGATTTTAAAGTGAGATTTTTTACACCGAATGAAGAGGTGGACTTATGTGGTCATGCTACGATTGCCACCTTCTATGCAATGTCAAGTCTAAATTTGTTAAAACAAGGTAAATATAGGCAAGAAACAAGAGCAGGAATACTAGGCATTGAAATTCATAACGATAATTTTGTTATGATGGATCAATCTATTCCTGTATTTTCGGAAGTTATAGATAAAGATGAAGTAGCAGATTCCTTGAACATCGGTACTTCCCAAATTACAGCAGGCTTGTTGGTTCAAGTTGTATCAACAGGGCTTCGGGATATTATGGTTCCTGTAAGAAGCATTGAGATTTTAGATGCGATCAGACCGGATATGAAGAAAGTAAAAGAAATCAGCCAGAAGTACAATACTGTTGGATACCACGTTTTTTCTTTGAAATCCTTACATGGTGCTAACGCTTATTGTAGAAACTTTGCTCCCTTATATGGTATTCCGGAGGAATCTGCCACAGGAACATCAAGCGGTGCACTTGGTTGTTATTTGTACCACTATGGAAAAATCAACGAGGAACAGGCTTCACACATTATTTTTGAACAAGGTTATTCTATGAAAAGGCCATCTGAAATCCGAGTGTCTTTAGCTATAAAGGAAAATAAAATTTGTGAAGTCAAGGTCGGAGGGAGAGCGATGAATTTAACCTTAAGGGAAGTCGAAATATAGAATAAAAGCAAAGCGACCTTCCTCCAAGGCACCACCAGGTTCAAACGGTATCTTTTTTGACTGTTCAAGGCATTGTGAAGTGATTGTTAAAATATGTAAAAAAGTAAAGACAAAATTGTAATATTCATTACATTAAGCTTGTGTTAAATATAAAAAGAGTTAATTATATTTGAATGATTGCTGGCAGATGAGAAAGGATATTTATTGAATTTGAGAGAGTTTACAGATACAGTATATCAGACTACGAAGGAAATGGGGGAAAATGAATTAAAGAGTTTTATTCATAATATTACCGTAAAATTCCGGAAGGTAAGCGAGAGGAGTTCTTGAAGCTATGGCGGAAACTGTGCTCAGCTATATGAGATTTGATGCAGGTTCATATCTTGAGGAAACAAAAGCAAGGTGAAATCCGATGAGTACGGCACAGAGATTCAAGATAACAAATGGGTGTTCTGGTAACGTGCTCATTATGAAAGTGTTGCAGCACTGGCTGCAGCATTGGGTGAGGTGAAAGAGTCGTGGGGAGAGGCCGGTACCAAAGAGAAAAGCCTGCAGAAATACCGGCAAATGTATACACACCGGAGTTCGTTTCATGCAGAACCTGGAAAATATGGGATGAGTGATACCAGAAAGAGCAAAATATTAGTTGCCATATTATAATGAACACGGCTATTTTGATAAAAAAGAACAAGTACAGATGCAGGTGTGGAATTGTTAAAGGAGCCATTAGATAAATACAACATATCTGATTGGAAGTAAATGGAGATAAGGCGGTACATATATGAACAATGTTGAACTAAAACGAAAGGTATGGTCAGCTGCGGACGATATACTGAAAGAAAAGAATCATATATCGGCTGCGGATATGCTGATGAAGATTGGAGTACTATCATATAACGATTACGAAAACTGGAGATTTAATCGGATACCTTACCTGGAAAAAGTATGTAGAACCAACTTGAGTAAGCTGTCATTAATGATGAAAGAGCTTAGAGCATATGCTGAGGAGAATCAATTAAACCCCTCATTGACAGCATATTATCAGTGGGGAGTAAATGGCAAAAGGATACCCCTGCGCTTTAGCAAATATGGAAAATCAAGTATTGAAGAAGCTTATGCTACACACTTTGTTACCGTGAATGAATATGAGAGATATGAATCTGATTGAAGCTGAGAAGAACGAATAAAAAGAGATAAATATATTTCGAGATTCTATTGCTGATGCTTGATATGAAAGCGTAGAAAACTATCTGTTCATTGAAAAGAACCAACAGATTGCATTTTTAAACCATCGAATTATGAAATTTCAAAAACCAGGAAATATAAGACAGATATCAGCAGACAGGAAAACATGGAGTATGATGCCAGACAGGATGTTTATATCTGTAAAAACCAAAAACAATTAAAAGTAACTGGCATCAGAAAGTCTAAATCCAAAACGGGCTATGTAAGTGAAAAAACACTTTACAGCTGCGAAGATTGTAAAGAATGTTTATTTAAAACTTCCTGTATCAAAGGGAATAACAGTAAGATTCCAATGGAGGAACGAAGCAAACATTTAGAAGTATCAAAGCTGTTTCAGTAGAAGCGAAAGGGATCTTTTGCTGATACAAAAGAGGATATGTCATTCCGAAGATATCTGTGTCGTGGAACTGTAAATGTTTTAGCAGAAAGCGCCCTTCTGGCTATCGTACATAACATCAATAAGATTCATCATAAAATACAGGCAGGAAAAATTGGTCAGCATCTATTTGAACTAAAAACAGCATAAATCTTGATATTCAAACAGTTTTTTGATTCTTGACAAAAGGCTTTCATCTAGTGCAACAGCCCCTTTCATGAGATTTTTGTTTTTTAATTGTCTACTTGACGGGAAGCACACCAAAATCAAGGCTTTTTGCGCTAGACGGAGCGGGATGAAGGCATATAAAGTGAGGCTCCCGCAAATTCCGACGATGAAGAGTATTGAAAAATAATACTTGAAAATACATTATTTGCGGTTCTTCTAAATTTTATAATTCTGTATTTTAGGGACATTTCTTAGAAATAGGAGTAAATGGTAAATAACCAGTCCAGGTCAATAAGTTCGCCGCCCGATTGGGGCGGCGGTATATTTACCGTATTTTTAGTTTTCTACAACGATCTGGCAATTTCTCTGACCACGGCATTAATTCTGCCAGTTTATCTTCTGGAACATTATTTCTTGGATAGTGCATTAACTGCTCAAGCAGATATGAGAAGTACTCATATGGCTTAAGGCTATTCGCCTTTGCTGTTTCAGCAATACTGTATAAGGTAGCGCTAGCCGCGGCACCATTCTTCGAATCAATGATGTGCCAGCTGTGTTTACCAACGCAGAAGGAACGGATACTTCTTTCTGCATCATTATTATCAAGAGGTATTTCCGGATCCTCCAGAAATACTCTTAAAAACTGTTCCTGATGGATGGAATAATCAAGAGCACCTGCCAGTTTCGAACTTTTATCCAGTCCCGTTTTGCCGGCATACTCTTTTACCCACTCAAAATAGGCATCCACCAAAGGTTTGACTGAGTTTTTTCTGTTATCCAGTCTTTCCTCATGGGATGATTTTTCATACATATGATCTACATGATAGATAGCAGCGATTCTTTTTACTGCTTCAGCTGCTACTTTCTGCCCTGGTGTGGAAGGACCGTTTTTTCCACTGGCTTTTACAATCTCAGCGAACCGTCTTCTGGCATGAGACCAGCATCCCGCAACCTTCAGATCATCTGACCGTTCTTTCGCCAGGGTGTGATATACCTGATAACCATCTGTCACTAGAGTCCCTTTGTATCCTTTCAGGAATTCTCTTGGGGCGGCTGTCCCTCTCGTTCCTGGATACTCGTAAAGGAAGACCAGTGGTTTTTCCGAACTGCCAGGTGAATGGTAGACCCACATGTACTGCTTGCTTTTTTCCGGCATTACAAATGGAGTCTCGTCACAATGTATATGATGGCTTTTCATAATCTCTGCCTTCATCATGTCATGCAACGGACCAAGATAGTATTGGTAAATACGGATCATCCAGCCTGCCATGTCCTGTCTTGGAATGTTAACGTCATTCCGCAAAAACTCTTCAGAAAGCCGGTTTAATGGTACTGCATTGACATATTTGGCGTTAATGATAGCTCCTGCCAGTTCCGGGGTAAGGATGCTGTGACTTAATAGACGCAGAGGAACCTCTGCGCGGAGAATTCCGCCTGTATCATGATTTCCGGCATATACTTTGATGTGATGCTTCATTACTTCAAAGTGAGCCGGTACATACTTAAGCTCCTTGTATATCTCATCCGGCAGATAATGCCAGCCCTTTGGGAAGTGTTCTGAGAGCTCTTTTTCAGTACATTCATGCGGTACGACAATGGTCTCGATATCCTTCAGATTGATATCACGCTTTCCTTGGAACGAGGCTTGCGCTTACGAACAAGGACTGTTTCCATATCCAGTTCTTCGGGAATTCCATTCTCAGTCAGTGACTCAGCCTCATTGAGGATACACATGTTTTCAAGGTCAAAAGATAATTGGCCTTCTGTGGGCAGAAGCTTCTCAGATTTCCTGCCAAACCGACTCTGTGTAAGAATGGAGATTTGTTCCTTCAGATTTTCAACTTGATGAAGCATCTGCTCATTCTGCTTTTGAATGGTGGTATTTTGCTCCGAAATAAGCTCGAAGCTTTCATGCAGCTGCAAGTAAAGCATAACAATCATATCTTTAGAGAGATTATTCAGTTCATCCTTAGTAATAGTAGTCTTTTCCATAGGATCATTATACCATGAAAAGCTCTGAAATTCAGCATATTTCTGGTGCTTTTTAGCTTTGGGATAACGGATTTAACTGTCAAGATGCTTATGAAATTCAGTGTTAATAGAGTTCCAGTCTTACCTTGGATATGATTCTTTTCTGTTCGATGGAAAGCCCCTCCATCAGCCATCGGAATTGCTGCTCGGTAATTGATTGCGCTTCCTGCCTACTGCGTGGCCATTGGAGATGACCGCTAGTCAGCCTCTTATATAAAAGCAGCCAGCCGTCACCCTCATACAAAAGTGCTTTCATCCGGTCTGTTTTTCTTCCGCAAAACAGATAAATACTTCCGGGTTCCGTTGGAGTTGATTCGCTAATTCCCAATACAGTATTTCCAATAGCAATGGTCATTTGATAAGTAAAATGATTTTCACTTGTTGTAGGAACAGTTTTTTCCGGGAATGCCGGCAGTTCAACAAAGCTGTTATGTATCAGAGCAGCTTCTTTGACTTTTCTTAACCAGTAGTAATAGGCATGGCGTGATAACTGGTGCTGTACACAGTATTCATCGACCTTTAGACCGCTTTGATAACGGTCTTTAATGATCCTGGTCCACTCACTGAGTCGGATCTGGTTGGTTGCAAGTCGTGTGTCCATGTGGAGTTTCTCCTTGAGTTTTGTGTGAAAAGTTTGTTAGAAACTTTTTCAACTTTACATCATTATCTCAAGTTTGTGAGGAACCGGAAAGTAGACGAGTTATTTACCATTTACTTTGTTATAGTCAAGTATTAAAAAGTAAAATGGACCAATTTAATCCATCGATTTTACTTACGAAGATAGACTATTGATTGCAGTAATAGTAATAGCTATAAATGAGAAAGGTGATGTAGTCAAAATGGCCACAGCCACGGCATTGTCTCAGCAGTTGGCAAAGAGAGGTTACCGTATCGCATTCATTGATTTCGATACAATGGGCTGTCTCGCAAAGCAATTTGTATGGACAGCTCTATATATGTTATGTGGTAGGTTTATCGGAATTTGATTCATCGATAAAAAATTCGGAAGAAAAAACTTTCAAGATATTTACTTTAAAGAAAGCGGTTCTCCTTTTATATGTAGTGTTACTTGGGCAGGTCGTTTTGGTTGTCTGTGTTAATCTACATACAACGAGACTGATTATAAACAATGTAGCTAATATGATAACAAAAAGTTTCATAAAATTCTCCTTTTCTAACGTATATTTGAAATGATTTATATTAGCCACTGGTTGGCTGAAAAAACCATTCAATTATATTATGAGTGATTTTTCAAAAAAGTTAACCAAAATCAAGAAAAAATTTTTAAGAGGTGAAATTTTGCTAAGGGTAGATATAAAGACTGCATATAGCGAAGAATCTTATTTTCTTCCAAAATGGGATAAAGAACGTAACAAGAATTTTTATAGCGGTAAATTTTATAGCATAAAAAGTCATGTAGAATTTTATATTTGTTGAAAGAAAGCATTTTGTGATGAATTTGAAATTGTAAAAATCGTTAAAATCACGGAAGAGGATATGGATATAGAAGATTTACTGGAGAATGGCTCTATCGATCCATTCATTGACAGTCATTGCAATTTTGAATGATAGTAAACTTCCAGTTCCATTTAGATCAAGCAAACCATCGATGCTGCTTTGTTTTACATGAATATTCAGGTTAGCGACATTTTTCTGCTACCTATATTGTTTTGTAAAATTTTTTGTTCAAATATAAAATCACTCAATCTAGGAACCTCCTTTTCTTGTTGAAATCAGTCTACTATGTTGACGTTGCATCAACCTTGCAATTTGCATAAAAGAAAATCCCTGCCGGAAAACAAGGATTTTCTCAATACCAATTCTATTATCCTCTATGCGAATTTTAATTTCTGAATCATTTTTCCCCATTTCAATTTTAATTTGTGCGGCCTGACTATGAATGATGACGTTTGGTATTAAATTGTTGATAATACGTTCATATCCATCCGAGTCTGCTATTGCAAACAACAGTTTTTTTGGAATTTCTATTTCATTATCCAAATGTTTTTCTTCTAAGAGGAGGTGGTAAGTCATGCAGAAAGAAGGAAGGAGATGAGGGCATGTAGCAAAGCTCCAATATAGGATGGGGCAGGTCAGGAATTCAATCCATACATGATATACATTTCCGGTAGAGTTCATTGGCGCGTTCCCAATCCACCACCTGATACCAGTTATTGATGTATGCTTCCCGTTCATTATAATGCTTTAAATAATATGCGTGTTCCCAGACGTCAATGGTAAGAATCGGGCAGAGGTTTTGAACAATGGGAGTATCCTGATTTGCCGTAGTTACGATTTTAAGCATTCCGCCCTGGTCTGTTACCAGCCATGCGTACCCGGAACCAAAAACGGAAAGAGCTTTTTCTTTAAATTCGTCACAAAAAGCATCGACAGACCCAAAATCTTTTACAATTGCATAATAGAGCATTCCGGCCTGTGAGCGTGTTTCAGAATCAGACATGCCGTTAAAATAGAAAATATGATTGTAAACGCCGCCCCCATTATGCTGAACGGATTGCCGGACATCCTTTTTCAGACAGTCAGCGTTGCAGATCAGCTTTTCCAGTGACCAGCTCTGTAAGTCCGGGCAGTTTTTAAGAGTATTATTGAGATTATTCACATATGTTTGCAAATGCCTGTCATGATGAAGACACATTGTTTTTGTGTCGATACATGGTTCCAGCGCATCATAGGCATAAGGAAGCGGTGGGTTTACAAAAGGATAGTGCTCATTCATTTTACGATTTCCTGTTTACATTATTTATATAGATATATTCATAACATCAGGATATGTGAAAGTCCAACTTGGATTTTCTGGTATAACTGGAATTATTGGCTATAATAAGATTAAGCATATCATCTTGCCTTGTGTGATGTTTTAGGCTATACTGGTGTTGTTTTATACTATAACAAGCAAAGGAAACGTGAATTACATGGCCATAGAGTCAAAACATAAAACAGCGATTCCCCGCTATCAGCAGATCGCAGTAGAAGTGGCTGCCCGGATTGCCAACGGGGAATATCAGGAAGGTGAGAAAATTTACGCCCGTTCCTCTCTTGCCAGCCAGTATAGTGTGTCGCCGGAGACCGCACGGCGGGCGATCTGCATCCTCTGTGATCTGGGGATTGTTACTTCCGAGAAGGGCAACGGGATCATCATCAGATCCCAGAAAAAAGCAGCGGAATACATTCAGCAAAACAGCAAAAGGCAGACCATTGATACCATCAAGGAGAACCTTTTAAAAAGCGTCAGCCGCCAGAAACAGGAAATGGAGTATTTGAATGACTGCCTGAAAGATCTGATAGAGGCTTCGGTCCATTTTCGGTCAATGAATCCGTTTATGCCATTTGAGATACGAATCACCAGTGAATGTGCTTATTTGAATAAGACGGTAACTGAAATTCAATTCTGGCAGCGTACCGGGGCGACCGTAATTGCAGTCAGCAGGAACGATACTGTCATGAAATCGCCCGGACCGTACGTTGCTCTTTCAGAAAATGATACCATATATTTTGTGACACAGGATGACTCCTCAGACAGAGTAAAAGAATTTTTATATCCTTCCAAATAGGAATTTCATAACAACGCTTGAAGCCAGTTTGCTTCAGGCGTTTTTTAAAAATTTGACAAAGTAACAACTTTATAATATAATTGAGTTGTTACTTTGCTGAAAAGGAGGGATAAATATGATACAGTTTGAACGTATTTCGAAACGGTATAAGACAAAACAGGTTCTGAATGAAGTTACATTCACGATAAAAAATGGAAGCCTGGTGGCCATCATTGGCGAGAGCGGCTGTGGAAAGACTACACTCTTAAAAATGATCAACCGGCTGATCAAGCCCACGTCGGGTACGATCTGCATTGATGATAAAAATATCGGCAGCATGGATGAGGTGGCTCTGCGGCGGAGGATCGGATATGTGATCCAGCAGACGGGATTGTTTCCTCACATGACGGTTAAGGAAAATATTGAACTGATTCCAAAGCTTGAAAAGATGCCTTCCAAGGACGTTGAGGATAACACAAGGAAGCTGATGCAGATGGTAGGGCTGGACTGTGATGAGTTTCTGCACCGTTATCCGACGGAGCTTAGCGGAGGGCAGCAGCAGCGGGTCGGCGTTGCCAGAGCCTTTGCGACGGATCCGGATATTATCCTGATGGATGAGCCGTTTTCGGCTCTGGATCCCATTACAAGATCCGATCTTCAGGATGAACTGGTACAGCTCCAGGCAAAGTTAAAAAAGACGATTGTTTTTGTGACTCATGATATGGACGAAGCCATTAAGATCGCAGATATGATCTGCATTATGAAGGATGGCGATATTCTGCAATATGATACGCCGGAGCATATCCTGAACAACCCAATTGATGAATTTGTTTCGAACTTCGTAGGGAAAAACAGGATCTGGTCCTCGCCGGAGTATATAAAGGTATCGGACATCATGATCGATAACCCGGTCACCGCCACCAAAGACTTATCTGTTTTGAAATGCATTGATAAAATGCGCCAGAACAAGGTTGACAGCCTTCTCATGGTGGAACGGGACAGCCGGCGTCTGGCCGGAATCGTAAAGGCCAAAAGATTAAGAGGCGTTGAAGACAGAACCCAGCCGGCGGAGCAATACATGTATGAGGACTTTCCTACCCTGTTACCGGAGCAATGCATTCTGGATGCGCTGAAAATAGTGACCGAAAACCATGTATCCACGGTTCCGGTGGTGGATGCACAAAAGCGTCTTAAGGGGCTCATTACGCGGAGCAGTCTGGTAACGACTCTAAGTCAGCAATATTTTGACTATGAAGGAGGAGAGACAGAATGAATTTTTGGAATTATATAGGAAGCAACTATCCCCAGATCCTTTCTTTATTGATTGAACATCTGAAGCTGACTGCCGTATCGGTGGGGCTGGCTATCCTGATCGGAGTTCCCCTCGGCATTTTTATATCCTACGCGGCAAAAGCCAGCAAGCCGGTATTGTCGGTTGCAAATGTGATCCAGGCGATTCCCAGTATGGCACTGCTTGGTTTCATGATTCCGTTATTAGGGATCGGTACCATTCCTGCAATTGTTGCAGTTGTTCTTTATTCTCTGCTTCCCATCATTAAAAATACCTATACAGGAATTGATAATATTAATCCCCAGACGCTGGAGGCGGCCAGAGGAATCGGACTGACGCCGTTTCAGGTGCTGACAAAAGTGCAGATTCCTCTTGCTCTTCCGGTCATTATGGCAGGGGTACGGATCGCGTCCGTAACAGCGGTGGGGCTTATGACCATGGCCGCATTTATCGGCGCCGGAGGCTTGGGATATCTGGTATTCTCCGGCATACGGACTGTGAATAACCACCAGATCCTGGCGGGTGCCATTCCTGCCTGTTTATTGGCATTGATGGTAGACTTTCTGCTCGGTCTGGTTGAAAAGCTGGTGACGCCGGTCAGCCTTCAAAAGGGAGATACCTCAGCTAAGAAAAAAAGACGGACAGCACAAAAAGCAATTCTCGGAGCGGCCGCATTGTTCATTGCGGTTGTATTCCTTTTTACATCTGTGGGCAGTGTATCAGGAAATGTGCGTACCCTTTCCATCGGTTCCAAGGATTTTACGGAACAGGAAATCCTTGGGAATATGGTAGCTGATTTAATAGAAGACAGAACCGATATTACCGTAAACAGAAAGCTGAGTCTGGGCGGGACACAGGTCTGTTCCGCCGCAATGAAAAGCGGAGATATTGATCTCTACATTGAATACAGCGGTACCTCATATACTGACATCTTAAAACATCCGCCGATCAGTGACATGGAGCAGGTGTATCAGACTGTGAAGAAAGAGTATAAAGAGCAGTATGATTTAGAAGTACTCAAGCAGATGAATTTTAATAATACTTATGTGCTGGCTGTAACCCAGGAAACAGCGGAGAAATATAACTTAAATAAAATCAGCGATTTTGCTTTAATAGGCGGAACCCTGGCTTCCGGAACTACGTTTGAGTTCTCCAACCGGGAGGATGGGTTATCAGGGCTGCAGAAGGCATATGGTTTTCAGATTGGAAAAAGCCTTACCTTAGACGCTGCTCCCCGCTATACGGCTCTGGAAAACGGTGAGGTCGATGTCATTGACGCCTTTGCCACGGATGGGCTTTTAAAAAAATTCAACTTAAAAACTCTGGCGGATGATAAAAGCTTTTTCCCGCCTTATTATGCGATACCGGTTGTTCGGGCGGAGGCATTGGAAAAGTGTCCGGAAATCACCGGGATCCTGGAAGAACTGGGACCGCTTTTGACCGATGATGTGATGAGTGAACTGAACTATAAGGTAGATGAATTGCAGCAGACACCCGCTGATGTAGCACTGGATTTTCTAAAGGAGAACGGATTGATATCATGATTTATGGAGTCCTGCTTTTTGCTTTTCTTTCTTTTGTTTTTTCTTCTCCCAGGCGGCGCTGGCTGATAAGCGCTGACTTATCCCTGTCGCCAAGGGAAGAAAAAATCGGTGTTCTGTTTGGACGGTATATGCGGGATGCTGCTGTTGTGATGCTGCTCTTATGGCTGCTTGGCCCCTTGAACCCTCCCCATGTGTATTTGATCGCAGGGTGTGTGTTTTCCTTACGCACACTCGGCTTTCTCATTCATATGGCTCAGGTTTTCATAAAGGATTAAATGATATCCGGATCTCAACTTCAGTCCCCTTTCCGGGCAGGCTTTTGTAAGTCAGTCCGTACTCCGGCCCATAAAGGATCTGTAAACGCCGGTGCGTATTACAGACTGCAATGTTCGTTCCGTTCTTGCTGGTTCCATTGCCGGAAAGGATGCTCTCAAGCTTCCCGGAAGGCATTCCCACGCCGTCATCGGAAATCAGGATAACAGCCATATCGTTTTCCAGCCATCCGGTAATTACAATGGTGCCGCCCTTGGGGACCTTTTCCAGCAGACCGTGGATGATGGAATTTTCCACCACCGGCTGGAATGTCAGCTTGGGAACCGGGCAGTCCATCATGTAATCCGGCATATCATCCACAAAATGAATGATCTGATGGTAACGCATGTTCTGAAGGCGGACATAGATGCCTGCATGCTCCAGCTCATCGGCAACGGTGCTTAAGGTCCCCTTGCGGCTTAATGTCAGCTTGTAAAAGCGTGACAGGTCCACGACCGCTTCCGAAACCTCTTCGTTCCGTCCCTGCTGTGCCAGCCAGTTGATCATATCCATGGTATTATAAAGAAAGTGGGGGTTGATCTGGGCCTGCAGGGAATGAAACTCGGAAATCCTTAAATCCTCGGCCGCCTTTGCCTGTTCTGCAATGAGCCGGTTCATCATCCGGGTCATATAATTATAAGTATCGATCAGGCCGCCGATCTCATCGTGATAAACGGAAGCCGGGAGAGGAGTGGGGGGCCCTGTCCGGACCTTTGCCATCTGACCGATCACAGAAGAAATCCGGTTTGTAATGGAATGGGACAGTTTGTTGGCGATTAAAAATGCGGTCAGGATGCAGAGTAAGTATATGATGAAAAAAGCGATCATGATCAGAAAGCTTTTCCGGATGACCGCTCTGGAGGGTATGACAGCTACCATAAACCAGTCAGCTTTCCGGATATGATAAAAACCGGCGTAAACATCCTGGTCCAGAATGTGTTTTAAGATAAAATTATTGGAAGACATAAAGGAATCCCGTACCTGGTCATAGCTGAAATGATAGATGCCGGAAAGCGCATTATCAGAAGTGGCCACTGTGCTGTCCCGGTCGTTGATGATATAGGCTGCGCTGGTATCCTCTGTTAAGTTGTCTTTTAAAAGCTTTGTAAAGGGCAATTTAGAATAATAAATAGCTGTATAACAGGTCTGGTATTCTTTATCATAAAGAATAGAAGTCTTCGTAATAAAGGCCATGTCTCCTAATTCCCTTACTTCAATGGGACTCAAATAGAATTCAGGGCAGAACAGGGAGCCATAGGAGCGGTCTCCCTGGAAGATTCCGTACCAGTAAGAACCCTGTGCTTCACGGATAGGACGGAATATCTGCCGTGAGTTTTTATTGTGAAAGATTTCCCGGGAATCAGGAATATCCATATAAATGCGTATGCTGGTTATGAGTTCACCGTCAATGAACTGTTCCGCCGCATTGCAGAAACCGACTGCATCCGGGGAAACATTTGTTTCCAGGCTTTTCTGTACACGCAGGATCTTATTGATAAGATCATCGATCTGCGGCATGGTCCCGGCAGATGCGGTCTGTTCGGTGCGGATGGTATCCGCTAAAACCATGTCATAAAGTTTTCCGTGAAAAAAGAAGAACATGACCAGCATGGGAATCGTTGTGATGACCAGATGGGTAATGGTAAATTTTGTCTGCAGTCTCCTGTTGTTATAACAGTTTTTTCCTCTTTGAATCAGATTTTTCATCTCAACATTTTCTCCCTGTATTCTGACGGCGATAAGCCTGTCAGCTTTTTAAAGCTTTTGCTGAAATAATTTCCATTGCTGTACCCCACCTTACAGGAAATATCCGTTATCTGATTGCGGGGGTCAGCCAAAAGCTCTTTTGCCTTTTTCATCCTGAAATCAGTGAGATACTGATTGATGGTCTGTCCCGTTTCATTCTTAAAATAAGTGCATACATAAGATGCCGATAAGAAAACCTGGCGGCCGATGTCGCGCACCGACAGGGCTTCGTCACTGTAATGAGAATGGATATAATCCTTAATAAAAAAGACCGTGGAATTTTCCGGAACATAAGACTGGGCGGCTTCGAGAAGCAGCTCTGTTTTTTGTAAAAGCTTTTGGTGGAGTTCTTTAAAGCTGAAGCAGTTCTCCAGAAGCTTCATGGCATTTTCCGGTTCTACGGCCGGAGCCAGCTTTAGCTGCTGGCGGCAATCTTCTAAAACCATGAAAAGCTTATAATATAAATCCTTTGCCTCATGGGGAAATAAATCCTGACGCTGGTAGAAATTCTCATAGAGCCCCAGGAGCAGTTCTCTGCCGGCATTCCGGTTTTTTGATAACACAGCTTCTGAAAGGCCGGATACCCAGCTGCCGCTCCGGACCGGACCTGTCTGATCCAAACGGTTTCCCGCTTTTGTCCCCGGAGTGAACAGTGTTCCGGAATCAAAGAAAAAACTGCTTTGCATTAGGGATACTGCAGACGCATAAGACTCATAGGCCTTTGCGATTCCTGCAGAAGGTTCTCCTCTGCTGATATAAAAAGCGCCGGCCTGGTCTAAATGACTCTTTAAGAAAGCGCTGATCCGGTGTAATACCTGCCCGGAAGGCGGATAAGGAGATGCGATATGGAATATATGGTATTGGATATGTTTGGAAACATAGTAAACCTGCATATGGGTATGGGAAAGAAACTCCTCTAAGCCGGAAAGCAAATGGTCAATCATGCCGGAATCTGCCTGACTTTGTTCCAGTTTTACAATAAAAGAAGTAAAACTTATATATGGAGAAAGCTTAAGGCCAAGCTCCCGGACAAGGGCGGTTATGGCTTCCTTCCTGTCCTTATAGGGATGTGTGAGGGCAGCGGCAAGGGATGAGGCTGTGCCCCTGGAGTAGAATAATTCATTTTTCACGGTTCTCATATTCTGCATGACACAGTGACAGGCCTCCCTCACCGACCCCGTGACTTCTGCCGGATTTAACGGCTTTTCCACATAGTTGACGGCCTTCAGACGAATCGCAGCTTTTAAATATTCTTTATCCGAATAGCCGCTCATAAAGATAAAGGCTGAATGGGGAAGCTGCTTTTCCAGCCTTTCCACTAATTTAATGCCGTCCATTCTGGGCATACGCACATCGCATAAAACAATTTCCGGTCTTACTTCTTTTGCAATACGAAGACCGCTTATCCCGTCCTCGGCCTGGAACAGCTGAAAGATTCCAAGAGATTCCCAGTCTATGGATTCAATCAGGCCAATGCGTGTAAGCTCTTCATCATCAACGATCAGCAATTTCATGATAGCTCCCCTCCTACATGCATTTGATTCACTATCATTTTAGCAAAATAACCAAAGAATTCAAGGGGAAAATACGGATTACTGTCCTTATTTACAAGAAAGTGAAAAAGATATTACCCGTAATCGAAAGATAATGCTGTTTGTCCTCCGCCTTTCCAATGATAAACTGGTTGTAGTTGAGAAGGGAGGAAGAGGTTGTGTCCGAATATGTTTTGGAACTAAAGGGCGTTACAAAAATATTTCCCGGCGTTAAGGCTTTGGATCAGGTGCAATTTAAACTGAAAAAAGGGGAAATCCATGCGCTGATGGGAGAAAATGGGGCAGGGAAATCTACATTTATCAAGGTGATCACGGGAGTTCATAGGGCGGACGCGGGAGAGCTTTTTTTAGACGGGAAAAATGTGGAATTTAAGGGGCCGAAAGAAGCCCAGTCTGCCGGGATTGCAGCGGTTTACCAGCATCCGACTTCCTATCCGGACCTTACGGTTACGGAAAATATATTTATGGGCCATGAGATCGTAAAGAACGGTGTCCTCCAGTGGAAGCAGATGAACCGGGCCGCCGGACAGCTGTTAAAGGAACTCAGTGCTGATTTTAATCCGGACGATGAGATGGGCAGCTTAAGCGTGGCCCGGCAGCAGATGGTGGAAATAGCAAAGGCACTTTCCGCCCAGGCAAGAATCATGATTCTGGATGAACCTACGGCTGCACTGACTAAAAATGAGTCTGAGGATCTTTACCGGATCGTGGATAAGCTGAAATCTGCAGGAGTTTCGATCATTTTTATCTCACACAGGTTTGAGGATATGTACCGGCTGGCAGACCGGGTGACCGTTTTCCGGGATTCCCGGTACGTCGGCACTTATGAGGCGGACAGCATAACAAATGCAGAATTAATTAAGGCCATGGTAGGCCGTGAGATAAAGGATCTTTTTCCCAAGCCTCATGTTGCCTTAGGTCCGGAAGTCCTGCGTGTAGAAAACCTGTCACGAACCGGATATTTTAAAGACATCAGCTTTTCGGTACATCAGGGAGAGATCCTGGGGCTTACCGGACTTGTGGGGGCAGGGCGGACGGAAGTGGCGGAAAGCGTTTGCGGGATTACGAAGCCGGATTCCGGAAGTATTTATGTGGAAGGCAGACGGGTCACCATAAAGCACCCTTCGGATGCCATGAAGGAAGGGATTGTCCTTCTTCCGGAGGACCGGCAGAAGGAGGGACTGATCCTGGATTGGGGGCTGGGGCGCAATGTCACGCTTCCGGTTCTGGGAAACTATGCAAAGTATGGGGTTGCCAATGAAAAAATGGAACAGGAGACGGCAAAGAGGCTCCTGGAGGAAGTGGATACAAAGGCAGTTTCCATTTTCGATCCTGTAAGCTCCTTATCCGGCGGGAATCAGCAAAAGGTAGTCGTGGCAAAGGCTTTGAGCCAGGAGATGAAGGTTGTTATTATGGATGAGCCCACGAAAGGGGTGGATGTAGGAGCAAAGGCGGAGATTTACCAGATCATGGGGGATCTGGCGAGAAAAGGGTATGCCATAGTCCTGATCTCCTCTGAAATGCCGGAAATCCTTGGTATGAGCGACCGGATCCTGGTTATGTGCAGCGGCAGGCTTTCCGGGGAGCTGTCCCGGGAGGAAGCAACACAGGAATCCATTCTTCAATATGCCATGGAAAAATCGGAAAAGGATACAGGAAAGGGGGTGCAATGATGGAGAAAAAAAGCCTGTTAAAGAGGATCATTCGTTCCAGGGAAGCCAGCCTGCTCCTGGTTCTGGTCGTCCTGTGTACGGTGATCCAGATACTCAGCCCCTCGTTTCTGACTGCAAAATCCATACTGGATATGTTAAAAAACAATGCGGTCATCATGATCATGGCATTGGGAATGCTGTGCGTTCTGCTGATCGGCGGAATCGACATATCCATTACCTCCACATCGGCGCTTTCCGGCATGACGGTCGGCATGCTTCTTAAATACGGTGTGGTACATAATACAGTTCTTTTGTTTCTGATTGCCATATTAACAGGCGCATTGTGCGGAGCCGCAGTCGGACTTGTGATTTCGAAAGGGAACGTGCTTCCTATTATTGCAACAATGGGCTTTATGTACATTTTCAGGGGCTTTGCTTATCTGGTCGCCAAAAGCCAGTGGGCCAGTGCGGAGAACCTGGGGGATTTTAAAAATTTTGCTTTGGAAAAAGAGCTTGGGTTTGGTATATTAAATAACGTTATCATGATCGTTCTGGTATGCTATATTGTTTTTTTCGCGGCTATGAAATGGACCAGGACAGGAAGAAAGATCTATGCGGTAGGAAGCAATCCGGAGGCAGCGGACATATCAGGCATTCCTGCTTTCAAAATCAAGCTGACGGTCTATACCCTTATGGGAATGCTGTCAGGCTTGTGCGGTGCGCTTGCGGTTGCGGTATATTCATCCGCCCAGCCCAACATGCTTTACGGAAAGGAAATGGATGTGATTGCGGCATGTGTTATTGGGGGTGTAAGCATGTCAGGCGGAAGGGGATCGGTTGCCGGTGCATTATTGGGATCTCTGATCCTGGCAGTTATTGCCAAAGCCCTGCCCCTCGTGGGAATTGATTCAATTGTACAGAATACGGTAAAAGGCGGCATCATATTGGCGGTGATTATTTTTAATGTAGCGGCCCGGCGCGTGATGCAGAAAGAAAACTTAAAAGGAAGGGAGATGTAGCCATGGCTGGAAAATCCGGAAGAAGCATATCGGCCCAATACGACCGCAGCTGGAAAAAAAGTCTGTTTACCTGGGAAGGAGTACTGATATTTCTGTTTTTCATCGTGAACCTGTTCTGTATGTGCATCTCACCAAGCTATAAGCTGACCAATGTACTCCGTGAGATGCCAAAGTATTTAACCGAGGTATTCCTGCTGCTGCCCATGGCATACATTCTCATTTTGGGCGAGATTGATCTGTCCGTGGGAGCAACGGTCTGCCTGTCGGCAACAACTGCCTGCCTTGCGGGAAATGCAGGCCTCCCGTTTCCGGCCGTCATTCTGGTGGGAATTCTGGTGGGCACAGCCTGTGGACTTTTTAACGGAATTGCCGTCACTTTATTTCCAGAATTACCGTCCATGATCGTCACGCTGGCAACCATGATCCTGTTCCGCGGGATCGCCGAGGTGGCGCTGGGGAGTGGAGGATCCGTATCCCTTAAGAACAATCAGGGCTTTCGCGCCATGGCAGGTAAAATAGGCCCGGTTCCTTATATTTTCTTTGCTGTTATCCTGGCAGCGGTTGTTTTCACTTTTATTTTGAGCAGGACTACATTCGGACGAAGGCTGTATGCCATAGGAAGCAACCGGTTGACGTCTTATTATTCCGGAATCCATGTCCGGAAAATCCGCCTCATCGTTTATTCCACCGCCGGCATGATGGCTGGAATCAGCGCCGTGTTTCTGGTTTCCGTGCTTTACGGTGCCAATACTACAACAGGCAGCGGGTTTGAACTGGATGCCATTGCCATGGCTGTGTTTGGCGGAGTCTCTACAGCAGGCGGGAAAGGAAAATTGACCGGTGCGGTCATATCGGCATTTATCATCATCTGTCTGAGGATCGGGCTGGGGCAGATCAATATGAATCCTCAGGTCATATTAGTTATCCTGGGTGCGCTGCTCATTCTGGCAGTTATGATCCCTGGCATTTTAAAAAATGTAAAATTAAAAAGAAAAAAACTATGATTGGAAAGAGGGAGGTAATCTCAAAATGAGAAAACAAATGGTTTGTGCATTGCTGTGCACCGCAGTGATAGCGGGGGTTCTTGCGGGCTGCGGAAGTAAGAAAGACGCAGGGGGAGAACAGACATCTGCCCGGAAGGCGGAAGCAACAGCCCAGGAAGGGGCAGGCGGTTCCTCCGGTAAGACCTATGCGGTCATTACAAAAGCGGCCGGCAACCCATACAGTGAGAAGATGGCTCAGGGGTTTAAAAAGGTGATTGAAAGGGAGGGGGGAACCTGCATCATCAAGCAGCCGGAGTCCGCGACAGCGGATGCACAGGTTTCTGTGATCCAGTCACTGATTTCCCAGGGGGTGGATGCCATCTGCATTGCAGGGAATGATGAAAACGCCCTGCAGGCAGCCCTGGGGGATGCTATGGCAGCAGGAATCAAGGTATCCTGCCTGGATTCCAAGGTAAACAAGGACAGCCGGCAGACATTTGTAAACCAGGCTGGGACAAAAGAAATCGGTCAGTCCCTGATGGATGCTGTTTATGATATCGCAGGCGGCGAGGGAGACTGGGCAATTCTTTCCGCCACCTCTCAGGCCACCAACCAGAATGCGTGGATCGAAGCCATGAAAGAGGTTATGAAGGAAGAGAAGTATGCAAAGCTGAATCTGGTTGAAGTTGCGTATGGGGATGATGAACCGCAGAAATCCACAGACCAGACACAGGCCCTTTTATCCAAATATCCGGACTTAAAGGTGATCTGTGCACCGACAACGGTCGGAATTAATGCGGCTGCAAAGGTTCTTCAGGATGAAAAGTCAAAAGTAAAGCTGACAGGCCTTGGCCTTCCCTCCGAAATGGCGGAATACATAGGGGATGATGATGCTCATTCCTGTCCTTACATGTATTTATGGAATCCCATTGATGTAGGTTCCCTGGGAGCTTATACTTCCATTGCTTTGGTAGACGGGACCGTCACAGGAAAAGCCGGAGATAAGTTTACGGCAGGAGAGATGGGGGATTACGAAGTGATTGAGGCATCGGATGGCGGGACTGAGATCATACTTGGGCCTCCATTTAAGTTTGACGCCTCCAATATTGATGAATGGAAGTCTGTCTATTAATGTTAGATATGAAAAGAAAAACCGGGGAAAAAATGATACCCCGGTTTTTTTCGGTTTGAGCATCAGGGTGTATGAATGGAGGTAATTAGCAGGAAAAATGGAAATATTTAGAAAAATGTAAGAATTTCATACAGAAATTTGTTATAACAGCCCGTTATAATAAGAAAAAATGGAATTGTATTCAATTAGGAGGGAAAAGGGCATGAAAGCATGGAAACCCATAAGGAAAAAAAACAGCGAAGCGGTGGATACGGAAACAGAAGTGGAAGCCATGTCTGACGAAGCGTTTGATAAAGAGCTGCAAAGCCTGATGGAAGAGGAAAAAGGCGGAAAAAAGAAAAAGAAGCGTATCAGAAAAAAATGGAGCAGAAAACGGAAGATCATCACTGGAGGGGCGGCAGCCATTGGAGTCCTTTTTCTTGCCTTCCGGGTTTTGGCAGGCGGAAACAGTGTGTCCATGATGGTGAATACGTCACCCCTTAAAAAGGGTGAGGTGGTCGAGATGCTCTCGGTAAGCGGTCCGGTGCAGGGGACCGACAGCGTGGAGGTGGTTTCCAATCTTCATGCGGAGATTCTGGAACTTCCGGTCAAGGAAGGGGACCGGGTGGAAAAGGGACAGCTTTTGGCCACTCTGGATGATAAGGATGCAAAAAAAGAAGTGGACATCGCCCAGAACGATTACGATCTGGCTGTCAGCACCTATAATGATAAGCAGCTGGAAGCGGAAAACGGCTACGCTAAGGCGAAGCAGGACTATGATACCGCAAAAGCCAATTATGACAGGACTCTCACCCTGTTCCAGGGAGGAAGTGCTTCCCAGGTGGAGCTGGAGACAGCTTCCAATACGATGAATGATGCCCAAAGGGAAATGAGCACCTATACATTAAAAGACGGAAGACCTGTTGCCAATGAATCCTATTCTCTGCAGATCGAAAAGGCAGCGTTTGAGCTGGAGCAAAAGAATGAGGCGCTTTCCAATACCAAGGTCACCAGCCCGATAACAGGTACAGTTGTACGGGTCAACTGTAAGGTGGGGCGGTTTGCGGATAAAACCGATGATGATAAGCCAATGTTCATTATCAATAATTTAGATGTACTGGAAATGAAAATAAATGTAAGCGAGTATTCCATTGGCAAGGTAGCGATCGGACAGCCGGTGGATATCAGTGCCGATATTTTAAACGGCGAAACCGTGAAAGGCGAGGTGACCGCTATTTCCCCCACCGGTGAGGAAAAGGGAAACGGTTCTACGGAGAGAGTCATTCCTACCACGATCCGGATCATTGATCAGAATACCCGCCTGATCGCAGGCATTACCGCCAAGGCAAAGATTGAACTCCAGAAGGCGGAAAATGCATGGGTGGTTCCGATTTCCTCTCTGATCCAGCAGCCCGATGACAGCATGGCCATTGCTGTGGTGGAGCAGAATACGGTGAAATTCATTAAGGTTAAGACCGGAGTTGAAAGCGACATCCAGGTAGAAATCATACCAGAAGAGGAGGGAACCCTCACGGAAGGAATGCAGGTGATTGAGACGCCTTCCGGAATGATCGCGGATGGCATGACAGTGACCGTGGCACCATCGGTCCAGTAAAGGGGGAGGCAGCATGTGGAAAAAGAAAGATAAGCTTCCGGCCTACATAACGGAAAATGTCAGGGAAGATTTAATAAAGCTGGTTGACATGGTAAAGGTCTATGATACCGGTTCCATCAAGGTGCTGGGGTTAAAAAGGGTGAACTTAACCATTAAGCGCGGCGAATTTGTATCCATTATGGGGCAGTCCGGATCCGGAAAATCAACGCTTATGAATATTTTAGGCTGTTTGGACCGGCCGACCATGGGCCATTATTATCTGGATGGCATCGATACTGCTGATCTGCCCCCTGATGACTTATCGGCCATCAGGAACCGAAAGATAGGATTTGTATTCCAGTCCTTTAACCTGATATCACGTACCTCTGCGCTAAAAAACGTGGAATTGCCCATGACCTATGCCCATATTTCCAGAAAGGCCAGAGAGAAACGTGCTCTGGACCTTTTGGAACGCGTAGGATTGGGCAGCAGGTATGAGCACATGCCGAATGAGCTTTCCGGCGGACAGAGGCAGAGAGTGGCCATTGCCAGGGCATTGGCCAATGAGCCCCCCCTCATTCTGGCCGACGAACCTACGGGTAATCTGGATACGGCTTCCTCGGTGGAGATCATGGAGCTGTTTTCCAAGCTTCACAAGGAAGGTGCTACGGTGGTGCTGGTAACCCATGAAGAAGACATTGCGGCATTCACCGAGCGGATCATACGGTTCCGGGATGGACAGCTGGTAAGTGATACCCCGAATGTTCCCAAGAATCTCACGCCTGAGGAGGCAGCAAGGATGCAGAGAGAGGGGACGTCATGCTGATAGAAAATATGAGTATGGCACTTCACGCCATAAAGTCCAATAAAATGAGATCCTTTCTGACCATGCTGGGAATTATCATTGGCATCGGAGCGGTGATTGCCATTGTATCCGTGGGCGACAGCATGAGGAATCTCTTTTCGGACGCCTATAAGGATGTAGGATTTAACCGGGCTGTTGTCATGGTGTCCTATGAGGTGGATGACTTCCGCATGACGGATTATTTTACAAGGGACGAAATGGAACGGATTAAGGACCTTTACCAGGACAAAATTGAGTACATTGACAGCGATGCTTATGCGGAAACGGAAGCGGTTAACGGGCGTAAAAAGGTGAAATACCAATTCCAGGGCATTGATTCTAATTATACGGATGTACAGCCTTTAAACATTATTTACGGCAGGGCGATAAACGCAGCGGATGTGAGAGGTGCGGCCAACCATGTGGTTCTGGAGGACAAAGGCGCAATACAGCTGTTCGGCACGGCAGACTGTGTGGGAAGGACCTTCCGCATGACCATAAATAAGGATACCCAGGAATTTACGGTTGTAGGGGTGTACCACAAGGATATGTCTCCCATGATGGCCATGTTGATCGGGAATGGCCAGAACCAGTCCGGTTTCATACCGGATACCGTTCTCACAAAACCCAATGATTATTTTCAGGATCTGAATTTCTATATCCGGGATGGGGTTGATATGAATGCATTTCTTTCAGAATTGACCAGGTATGTTGCGAAACTGAAAAACCGTCCGGAATCGGAAATCAGGACCATGTCTGTGGTGGAACAGATGGGGAGCATGGATTCCCAGCTTTCGGGCATGTCGGCTGCTGTAGGAGGAATTGCTGCCATTTCACTGCTTGTAGGCGGAATCGGGATCATGAATATCATGATGGTTTCTGTTACGGAACGGACACGGGAAATAGGAATCCGAAAGGCATTGGGTGCCAGAACAAAGGATATCATGATTCAATTTCTGACGGAATCCGCCCTCATGTCGGCCTGCGGAGGGATCATCGGCATCATCCTGGGAGTGCTGTTGGTTAAGACAGGAGGCGCCGCCTTAAAAATGACCGTGATCGTAAAGCCCGCTGTGGTGATCATAGCAGTTGGTTTTTCAGCTCTGGTAGGAATTTTCTTTGGTCTTTATCCGGCTTCAAAGGCGGCAAAAGCCGACCCGATCGAAGCGTTAAGGTATGAATAAAAGGAGGAGGCATCATGTTACTGGAAAATATGAGTATGGCCATTCACGCCATTAAGGCCAACAAGATGCGGTCCTTTCTGACCATGCTTGGAATCATCATCGGCATTGGTTCTGTCATAGCAATTGTATCCATTGGAGATACCATGCGTTTCATGGTATCCGATCTCTATAAGAATGTGGGGATGACCCTGGCCAATGTTTATATCTGGCCAAAGGATGGGGAGGATATGAGGCAGAGTGATTATTTTACCCTTGATGAGATGGACCGGATCAAAGAAGTGTTCGGCAATGATATCAGCTACATTGACAGCAATGCCAGCGTGAGTGCGGAAGCCATTTTTGGACGCAATAAGGTTAAATATCAGTTTGAAGGCATCTATGCCAATTATCCGGATGTACATGAAATCAACATTGTTTATGGCCGGAATTTAAATGAAGCCGATATAAAGGGCAGAAAAAACAATGTTGTTTTGGAAGCAAAGGGAGCAAAGGAACTGTTCGGTACGGAAAATGCGGTAGGGAAAACATTCCGCACTACCATTTACAACGTTACAGACGATTATAATGTGGTTGGTATATACCGGCTTGATCAGAGTCCTTTTGAGGCATTGATGATGGGAAGCAGTAAAACCAAGGCAGGTTATATCCCAAATTCTCTGTTGACCTGGCCAAATGATACCTTTTTCAACATCAGGCTTTACGCAAAAGAAGGAACTGATATGGAGGCTTTTTCTGATAAGTTTTCCGCTTATATAGCTAAGCTCAAAAACCGGAAGGTGGAAGATGTTACGTTCTACTCCGTGGCAAGTGAGATGGGAAGTGCAGACACCATGATGGGCGGCTTATCTGCCGCTGTGGGCGGAATCGCAGCAATCTCTCTTCTGGTAGGCGGAATCGGGATCATGAATATTATGCTGGTTTCTGTTACCGAGAGAACAAGGGAAATCGGAATCCGGAAGGCGTTAGGCGCAAAGACACGGGACGTTTTGATCCAGTTTTTGACCGAATCAGCGATTCTTTCTGCTTTGGGCGGAATATTGGGCATTGCGGTAGGCGCAGGGCTGGTTCTGATCGGTGGAGCGCTGTTTGGCATTGCGGTGGTTATAAAACTGCCTGTAATCCTGGTGGCGGTAGGTTTTTCGGCTTTAGTAGGTTTATTTTTTGGTATATACCCGGCCTCAAAGGCTGCTAAGGCAGACCCGATTGACGCCTTAAGATATGAATAGACAGCGCAGCGGATCCGCTGCGCTGGTTTTTTCCCCGGAAACAGCTGTTTTTCCGGTATGGAAACATTGGATTCATTACAAAATAATAAAAATTCCGTATGGGGCTCGCAAAGTAAAAAGTTCTATGCTATAATAAAGTGATATCTTATGGTATAGTGAAGGAGACCATATGCTTAGTGAAGAGAAAATTAAAATCATGACCAATCTTGCCATGTTTGAAAAACACGAGGGAAAGAGGATATTTCCTGTTAACCGTTACTTCAAAAGCGATTATATCGGCAGTAAGCTGTTCCGCTCCTTTTTCAGCTACACCCTGAGTTTTATGTTATGCCTGATTTTGTGGGGGCTATATTATATGGAACAGTGGCTGAACACCATGGAACGGAGCAGCCTGACTGCTGCCGGAATCCGGATTGGCGTGATTTACATTGCAGGACTGGTGATCTATCTGGGTATCAGCGGTCATGTTTATATGAAACGGTATGAATACGCCAGCCGTGGGATAAAGGTATATTTAGCAAAATTGAAAAGACTGGACAAGCGATACGAAGGGAATGCCAGGCCTTTAAAAAGAACAAAAGGAGGGCGGACATCATGATGGGCCTTCTCGTATTGAAAGAACGGTTGAAAGAATTTTACGCAAGGTTTGAAATTTATGTAACGCCTGTGATCAAGTTTATCTTCAGCTGTCTGGCGTTTTCCCTGATGAATCAGAATATCGGTTTTATGGCAATGCTGACAGGGCCTTTTATTCCTCTGGTTCTGGCTTTGGTATGTTCATTTTTGCCCTATGGAGCCATCTCTTTTCTGGCAGCCGGATTTATGCTTGCCCATTTATCAGGGATTTCTCTTGAGATTACGCTGGTTATGGCTGTCTTTGTTGTGGTGGTAGGACTTCTTTATTATGGATTCCAGCCGGGTGACAGCTATTTACTTGTGCTGACCCCGGTATTTTTCCTTTTAAAGATACCTTATGCAATCCCGCTGATCGTAGGCCTTTCAGGAAGCATTGTTTCCGTCATTCCGGTAAGCTGCGGCGTTTTCATTTATTATACGCTTCTCTATGTAAAGCAGAATGCCGGAGTTTTAACAAATGATATGTCAATGGATGAGGTACAGAAATTCATGCAGCTCATGAAGAGCCTGTTGTCCAATAAGCTGATGCTCGTGATGGTTGTAGCGTTTGCCCTGGCACTTGTGGTGGTGGTGATCATCCGGAATTTATCCGTGGATTACTCCTGGATCATTGCCATAGTAGCGGGAACCATTGCACAGCTTAGCGTGATTTTTATCGGAGATATTACCGCGGATGTGTCGGTTTCCGTTATCCAGCTTCTGGTTGGAATCCTGATATCCATTATTATTGCAGGGATCTATACTTTTTTCATTTTTGCAGTGGATTATTCGCGGACGGAATATGTACAATTTGAAGATGATGACTATTATTATTATGTCAAGGCGGTACCAAAGCTGACAGTCAGCACGCCTGACGTAAAAGTTCAGAAAATCAATGCCAGAAAACTCCAAAGACCGCAGAGGTAGAAAGAAATAAAAGGGAGGTGGATAACATGGCAGATTTTTTAGATGGGATGTATTCCTGGGTTTCTTTTCTGCCCAGGATATCGAAAACAAACCTGGTTGAGATTATTATTATTGCTGTTCTGCTGTATGAGCTGCTGACCTGGATCATGAATACAAGGGCCTGGACTCTGTTAAAGGGAATCATTGTGATCCTTGTTTTCTATGTATTTGCTTATGTTTTCCGGCTTGATAACATTTTTTGGATTCTCAATAAAATTGCGACGCCGGCGGTGACCATGGCAATCGTGATCTTCCAGCCGGAGCTTCGGAAGGCTCTGGAGCAGCTGGGAAGCAAGAATCCGTTTACCGGAATCCTGACCTTTGATGATGGAAGAGATAATTCCGGTTTTACGGATAAGACCATCAATGAGCTGGTTAAGGCGACTTTTGAGATGGCAAAGGTCAAGACGGGAGCCCTCATGGTAATAGAGAGGGGAGATTCCCTAAAGGAGATTGAGCGTACCGGAATTGAGGTGGGAGGCATTGTAAGCAGCCAGCTTCTTATCAATATTTTTGAGCATAACACACCGCTGCATGACGGAGCGGTGGTGATCCGCGGAAACCGGGTGGCAGCGGCTACCTGCTATCTGCCGTTGTCCGATAATATGACGATCAGCAAAGACCTCGGTACGAGGCACAGGGCTGCGGTAGGGGTCAGCGAAGTCAGCGACAGCATTACCATCGTGGTATCGGAAGAGACCGGGCGTGTGACTGTGGCTTTGGAAGGCGGGCTGAAGCGGATTATAGATGCAGATATGCTCCGGACCATCCTGTCCGGAGTAAAACAGGTGGAAGAGGAAGGAAGCAGATTCAGGATTTTGAAGGGAAGGCGGAAGAATGAAGGAAAAACTTTTAAATAATCTTGGACTCAAGGTTGCTTCCCTGGTGCTTGCCTTTGCAGTGTGGATGGCGATTGTTAACATTTCCAATCCGGTCATTGACGATTCCCAGTTAGTCACAGTAGAGGTGCAAAATGAGGAAGTGCTGAAAGCTGCCAATTTAACCTATGAGATGGGAAAGGATGTCGTGACAGTCAGTTATCAGGTGAGGACCAGGGACCGGTCTCTGGTGAAGGCCTCAGACTTTCATGCATATGTTGATTTGAAGGACTATAATGTGACCGGAGCGATTCCGATTACCGTGGAAATAAACAAGGATAAAGAGGCACTGGTTAAAAGTGATACCATTACGGCAAAACCCATGGTAATCCGGGTTAAAACGGAAGAGCTTCAGCGCAAGAAATTCGATCTTAAAGTCAAAGCCGGTGAGCCTGCGGAAGGTTATGCTCTGGGGATGATCAGCCTGTCACCGGATTACGTGACGGTGGAAGGTCCGGAATCCCAGATCGGCCAGATCAATTATATGGGAGTGGAGATCGATGTGGACAATGCCGATGCGGACCGGAATGGAACGGTCGCTCCGGTCTTTTATGATGCAAACGGCAATAAGCTGGATATAGGGGATAATGTTACGGTTAACCGGCAGGAGATCGAATATAACGTATCCATACTGAAAGCCAAAAATCTTTCCCTTAACTTTGAAGTTTCGGGAGAGGTGGCAAAGGGATACCGGTATACAGGGGTGGAATGCAGCGTGAAATCGGTTCCGGTCGTGGGTACCAAGTCCATCCTGGCGTCCTTGTCCACATTGTCTGTTTCGTCGGATAAGTTAAACATTGACGGTGCTACCGCCGATAAAGTGGTCCGGCTGGATTTAAGCCAGTATCTGCCGCCAAGTACCTCTGTTGTAGGGGAAGAATATAAGAATGTAACCGTAAAGCTTAAGGTAGAACCGCTGACGACCAGGGTGTTCCCCCTGAAGCTGGATCAACTGGATAAGAAGGGAATGGGGGCTGATTACGATTACAGCTTTGATAAGGAAACTTCCGATGTTACCATAAAGGGTCTGAAGGAAGACCTTGACGCTCTGGAGGAAAAGGATTTGAATGCGGTCCTTGACGTTTCTAATCTGGTGCCTGGCCCTCATCCTGGAATGCTGACGTTTGAGGTATCGGGAGGATTTGAAGTGGTTGGCTTTACTCCGTTCAACGTTACGGTTGTCCCTAAGAGTACAGAACCTGCAACTGAAGGAAGTACTGCTGCGGCCTCCACAGAAGTGGAAGAGACACAATCGCAAAAAAGGGAAGAATGATGATAGAATGGAGGAAATTCAGTATGGTCAGTGCTAAAGTTGTTATAAAGAATCCTACCGGCCTGCACTTAAGGCCGGCAGGAATTCTTTGTAAGGAAGCCATGAACTTTAATTCTACAGTGAGTTTTCGATTTAAGAATACCACTGCCAATGCGAAAAGCGTGCTTAGTGTATTGGGCGCCTGCGTAAAAAGCGGCGACGAGATTACCTTTGTCTGTGAGGGAGCAGATGAAGAGGAAGCTCTGGCGACCATGGTCAAGGCTGTTGAGGAGGGCCTTGGCGAATAGATTACTTAATTCAATAATTAATTAGGAGGACTGCTTGTAATGTTAAGAGGAACAAGTGCATCTGCGGGTATCGGCATTGGGAAGGCCGTTATCGTGGAAGAAACAGAACTGAAAATTAAAAGGGAGACCGTTGCTGACCCGGAGGCTGAAAAAGTACGCTTCCAGTTGGCGGTAAAACAGGCTATGGAGGAAACCGATGCGCTTGCGAAAGATCTGGCGGCAAGGGTAGGCGAAAAGGAAGCGGAGATCTTAAATGGTCATTTGCTGCTCCTTTCCGACCCGATGCTTACCGGTGAAATAGAGGGTTCAATCGCTGGGGAGTGCGTTAACAGCGAATTTGCGATAGAAAGCGTCTGCAATACTTATGCCGATATGTTTGCTTCCATGGGAGATGAGCTCATGCAGCAGAGGGCCACGGATATGCGGGACATTAAAACCCGCATGCAGAAGATACTCTTGGGAGTAAGCTCTGTGGATATCTCGTCCCTTCCGGAAGGAAGCGTGATTGTGGCAAGGGATCTGACTCCTTCCATGACGGCCGGGATCGATCCGGACAAGGTAACGGGGATTGTGACCGAGCTGGGGGGAAAGACTTCCCACAGCGCCATACTTGCCAGGGCTCTTGAGATTCCGGCAGTGGTTGCATTGGAAGGATTTTTAAATCATGTGACCGACGGAGCGGAGCTTGTACTTGATGGCTCAGAAGGAATTGTCATTGTGAATCCGGAAGAGTCTGTGAAGGCAGAATATGCTGCAAAGAGAGAGGCATATTTAAAAGAAAAGAAGGAATTGGAACAATACATCGGAAAGCCTAACGTGACAAAGGATGGTATCTCCATTGAGCTGGTTGCCAACATCGGGAAGCCGGAGGATGTGGAAAAGGTTCTTCAGTATGACGGGGAAGGAATTGGTCTGTTCCGGACCGAATTTTTATTCATGGACCGTACGTCAATGCCGACGGAGGAAGAGCAGTTTGAAGCCTACCGTAAGGTAGCGGTTGCCATGAACGGCAAGCCTGTGATTATCCGTACACTGGATATCGGAGGCGATAAGGAGATTCCTTACATGGGCTTAAAAAAGGACGAGAACCCATTCCTGGGATACCGCGCTATCCGGTTCTGTCTGGACCGGAAAGAGGATGTGTACAAGCCTCAGCTGCGCGCGCTCTTAAGGGCCAGCGCATTTGGCAACATCCGCATCATGGTTCCCATGGTAACCTGTCTGGAGGAATACCGGGAGGCGAAAGCGCTTATTGAAGAGATCAAAAAGGAGCTTGATGAAAAGGGAATTGCCTATAAAAAGGATATCCAGGTAGGAATTATGGTAGAGACGGCAGCGGCTTCTTTGATGGCCGATGTATTTGCCAAGGAAGTTGATTTCTTCAGCATTGGAACCAATGATTTGACCCAGTATACCATGTCCGTGGACAGGGGAAATGATAAGGTATCCTATCTGTACTCTCCTTTAAATCCAGCGGTTTTAAGAAGCATCCGACACGTAATTGAATGCGGCCGCAGGGAAGGGATCATGGTCGGCATGTGCGGAGAAGCTGCCAGCGATCCGATGCTCATTCCGCTGCTTCTGGCATTTGGTTTAAATGAATTCAGCATGAGTGCATCTGCCATATTGAATGCCAGAAAGCTGATAACCGGTTACAGCACCGCGGAATTACAGGCGGTGGCAGATAAGGCCATGTCCTATGTCACTGTAAAAGAGGTGGAAGATTATATGAGAGAGTTCATCCATCATTCATAATGGGCTCCGGATAGGAAGTATTTACCAAAGGGGATATGTTACGATGAGCGTTTATCTGATCAGCTATGCAGCATCTTTTTTATTTGCAAGAGCAAGGCATTACTGGCTGTCAGGCCTTATTTTGATGCTGGCAGCTCTTTTCCTGTACTGGTATGATTACCGGAGAACCGAGAACATCATTCATTTAAGAGGCCTGTTTTCCCTGTTCTGGGTGGGAGGGGAAGGCATTGCCTGTTTAAAGCTTTCAGAACTTTCTTCTGACTGGAACATTGTTACATGGCTCTGCTTTCTGGTGGCATTCCTGGGCTTTTGGGTTACTTTCGAGTTTCTCGCAAGGCTGCAGGGAGAATCAGGGGGGCAGCGTTCCAGCTGGTTCAGCTTTAAGGGTTACGAACGGCCTCTTTTTCTATCCATGTTTTTCATTACGTTCCTATCCCTTGCTGCGTTTGTCATTGAGGCTGCAGTGCTGGGATTTATCCCGTTTTTTATTAAGGGAGTGCCTCATGCTTATTCGACGTTCCACATTACGGGAATCCACTATTTTACTGTATCCTGTGTGCTGGTTCCTGCGCTTTCTGTTTTATATTTCAGCATTGAACAGGGAAGAAACGGTTTCAGGCTGATCCTGGCTGTGCTTATGAACCTGATCGCTTGTGCCATTCCCGTTTTATGTGTGTCCCGTTTCCAGCTGATCCTGGCTGTGGGGCTGGCTGTTCTCACCTATATTGCAATGGAACACAGGCTGAAAATCACCTATGCCATAGGTCTGGTGATAGGCATGATC
This sequence comes from Clostridium sp. Marseille-P2415, assembly GCF_900155545.1. Taxonomy (GTDB): domain Bacteria; phylum Bacillota; class Clostridia; order Lachnospirales; family Lachnospiraceae; genus Lacrimispora. The sequence continues at coordinate 1,967,901 of NZ_LT732526.1, read as the reverse complement.
CCCATTTATGTGGTTCTTACCATTGCAAGGGGGCATGATGTTTCCTACCTTAACGGCATTTTCCAGATGAAAAACAGCCAGATGCCCATATTCGTCACCCAGCCCTATATGTATATTGCAAACAACTACGATAACTTTAACTGCCTGGTGGAGTGGCTTCCGTCCCATACCTTCGGTCTTCGGATGCTCTTTCCCTTATGGGCCCTTACGGGACTCAAGTTCCTGGTTCCGGCTCTTGTGGATTTTCCCATCTACGTGACAAAAGAAGAACTGACTACAGTGACCCTGTTTTACGATTCTTTTTACGATTTTAGTATCGTGGGCGTTCTGCTGTTTAGCTGCATTCTTGGAGCAGCTGCATTTTTCTTAATTCGGATGGCAAAGCGGGTGCGCAATCCCATCGGCTATCTGTTCTATGCCCAGTTTGCCATATATATGATCCTGTCCTTCTTCACCACCTGGTTCAGCAATCCTGCCACCTGGTTCTATTTTGGGATAACGGGAATTTTGTATATATTCTGCTCGTGGAAGAACGATGGAAGACATGGATAAGAATGGAGAAAAGCTCCCGGAAAGGAATGACCTTTCCGGGAGCTTTTTCCGTTTAAAATCAGGTCTTTGATGAATCGGCCGGGTCATTGTCCGGCGGCGCGGGGCATGCTGTCTCCTCTAAGGCAGGGGGAAGAGCAGGGGTGATTTTCTTTCTGCGCCTGCGAAGGAAGAAAACAATGGCCCCGGCTGCGATCGCTATTGGAAGCCAGAACGGGCTGGTTGTAATGGTTCCGATCATAAAGTTTGCCGCCCCGGTTTGAAAGATTTTTAAATTGCTGTTGAATCCCTTTCTGATACGGGTCCCGGCTGATTCCGTAGCGGTGGGGGTAAATGTGGTGACTTCGCTGATATTTAGTTGAACCGTGCTGTAATCCACCTGATTATCATAAAGCCTCAGCTGGGATTCCATGGATTCCAACTGATACCGTACTTCAGAGAGCCGCTGCTGCAGGGTGATGACCGTATCCACGGACTCTGCCTTTTCAAGAAATTCCCATAGTTTTTCCTGTTCGATTTGCAGAGACTTTTTCCTGCTTTCCAGATCGCTGTATTGCAAAGTAACATCCTGGGTCGATTCTGATTTGTTTGTAACATTTCCACTGGATTCCACTGAGGTTAGAAAGCTGTCTATCTGATTTGCTGGAATCCGCGCGGTAATACCGGCATATCTTGGACCGGGCTTGCCGTAGGAATTTAAGCTGTTGCCGGACATATCCGACAGTTCCACATAACCGCCCAGCTCGGCGATCTTAGTCTGAAGGCCGGAGAGCAGGGTTTCGAATGCATCTGTTTCTACGTTCATGGATATGTTGCGAATGAGTTTTCTTCCGGCCGGAAGTACCTGATTGCTTTCGATTCCGCTTGTTTGTGATGCTGCTGCGGAATCACCTGCCGCCTGTTCATTATGGTTGTCTTCGTTTTTTGAGACTTCCGGTACCTCTGCGGCCATACCGGTTCCGTAATCTGATACGGCCTTCTGGGATGTGGCCGAAGCTTTGCTTCCGCATGCACTAAGAAAGATGACTGTCAGAAGTAACGGAATGATTCCCAGGTTTCTTTTTCTCATAGAGCCCCTCCTAATGATCCTGTTTATAAGGAAAATATCATAGCTTCAGCATATCATGCCGCTTGAACGGTTTCAATGAATGTAAAGTAAGCTTAAGAAAAGATTATGCTTTTGCGTGCTCTTTTATGGTTTCGGATGGCGAGGCATGGAACTGTTTTTTATAGGCTCTGGAGAAGGTGGAGTAGTTTTTGAAACCGCAGCCAAAACAGACCTCGGTAACGGATATCCCGGTTTTTAGAAGGTCCCGTGCCAAAGCCAGGCGTTTTTCCGTGATGTAATCAAAAAGAGTATAACCGGTTTCTTCTTTGAAAAGGTGCATCAGATGGTAACGGCTGATGTAGCAGGCTTCTGCGATTGTGTCCACGGTCATGTCTTCCGTCAGATGGCTGTTTATGTAGTCCATAATGCTTAAAATGCGCCGGTCACCGGTGGCAGGCGGAAGGTATTTCACCCGGTTGGTTACGGAAGCCCGGTTTAACTGGATCATGAATTCCAGAAAAACCACCTGACAGTATAAATCCTTGGCGTAGCCGTCATGGGTGCAGGCGTATTCAAGATCTGACAACGTACGGTACAGGCTGCTTTTTTCCATGGAATGGATCCGCAGGACATGAGAGTGAAGTTCTTTTGATTTTTGGAAACAGGCACTTAAATCATAGCTGTCAGAGCGGTAAGCATGCAGGAAGCCGGGGGAAAGATAGACGATGATCCTCTCATAAGGAACGGACGGATCAACATCCGGTTTGTGGATATCATTATGGCTTACCAGAATGATGTCATAAGGCTCCAGCTTATAGTTACACCCTTCGATCCGGTAGGTCACAGCCCCCCGGATGAAAATGATGATTTTATCAAATTCATGATAGTGATATTCAAAATCCTGTCTTTTCGTATCGACCAGGTGAAACAGTCTGAAATCACTGTTTAAATATCCCCGTTTTTCATAATTGTCCATATCTGATGTTTCCTCCTTTTATCTCCCTTATAGAATACAACACAATTTGCAATATAAAAAGCATTATATTGGTAGAAATGATAAAAAGTGCTGTATATAATTGGAAATAGAAACAAATGCGAATGATAGATAGAAGGAAGATAACAATGAAAATTGTAGTGTTAGCGGGCGGCTTTAGCCCGGAAAGGGAAGTATCATTATCCTCAGGAGCCATGATCACAAATGCTCTGATGGAGAGCGGGCATGAGGTTTACCTGCTGGATTCTTATTTAGGGGTGGCAGACGAAGAAGTGGTCCGTTTTAAAAGCCTTAAGGATGGCGCAGACTTTTCCAGCGAAATCGGAAGAAGGGCTCCGGAACTGGACCGTCTGGCAGAAGAACGAAAGGGAGAGGGATATATCGGAAACCGGGTCATTGAAATCTGCAGGCTTGCAGATGTAGTATTTCTGGCATTGCATGGAGGTGCAGGGGAAAACGGACAGATACAGGCCGTACTTGATGCCTATGGCATTTCCTATACTGGAACTGGTTATGCAGGGTGTTTAAAAGCCATGGATAAGCATGTGGCAAAACTGCTGATGCGTGCCTCCGGTATACTAACGCCGGATTGGCGCATTTATACCCAGGGGGAATCCCTGGAACCGTTTTCTTTCCCCTGTGTGGTAAAGCCATGTGGCTGCGGGTCCAGCGTGGGTGTCACCATAGTGGATAAGGAGGCACAATGGGAGCAGGCACTTCATTCTGCCTTTTCCTATGAAGCCCGGATAATGGCGGAAGTAAAAATCACAGGCAGAGAATTTTCTGTCGGGATACTGGGGGGAAAGGTTCTCCCAGCAATCGAGATCATACCCAAGGCAGGGTTTTATGATTATGAAAATAAGTATCAGGCCGGTATGACAGAGGAGATCTGCCCGGCAAGTCTGACAAAGAAAGAGGCGGAAGCCATGAGCCGGACGGCTATGGAGGTTCATCATGCTCTGGGACTTGGATATTATTCCAGGGTGGATTTCATCATGGAGGAAGATGGCAGCATTTATTGCCTGGAGGCCAATACATTGCCGGGTATGACGCCTTTCAGCCTTCTTCCCCAGGAGGCTGAGGCTGCCGGAATTTCATATTATGAATTATGTGAGGATATTGTAAGGCACGGGAAAGGAGTTTCATCATGAATATTATTTTGGAAAAATATCATGGGCTGGGAAATGATTATCTGATTTTTGACCCGAATAAAAATGAATTGAAGCTGACGGAGGAAAATGTTCGTCTGATCTGCAACCGGAATTTCGGAGTAGGGTCTGACGGGCTGCTGGTAGGGCCCATATTGGGGCAGGATAAGCTGGAAGTAAGGATTTTAAATCCGGATGGAAGCGAAGCAGAGCTAAGCGGCAACGGCGTGCGGATTTTCGGAAAATATTTAAAGGATGCGGGTTATGTGCAGAAAAACCGCTTCACCATCAATACATTAAGCGGTCAGCAGACAATCCAGTACTTAAATGAAGAGGGAACCAGAATCAAGGTCTCCATGGGAACCCTGAGCTTCTACAGCGATGAGATTCCTGTAACAGGGCCAAGGAGAGAAGTGCTGGGTGAGACCATGATGTTTGGCAGCATCCCTTACCGTGTTACCTGTGTGACCATTGGAAATCCGCATTGCGTCATCTGGTTAAACGACATATCAAAGGAGCTGGCCTGCCGGATCGGAAAGCATTCCGAGTCAGCCGTTTATTTCCCGGAAAAGGTGAATACGGAGCTGTTAAAGGTGTTGGACCGGACCAATATCGAGATAGAAATCTATGAGCGGGGAGCAGGATACACGCTGGCTTCCGGAACCAGCGGATGCGCGGCGGCAGGGGCGGCATACCGGATGGGCCTTACCGATCCCAAAATGTATGTACACATGCCAGGCGGTGTGCTGGAGGTGGAAATTGAGGAGGACGGCAACGTACTGATGACCGGGGAAGTCGGTTATGTAGGCAGATTTTCGCTTTCTCATGAAATGGCAGAGCAGCTGCGTGCACTTGAATAAAAGGATATGGATTGATTTGAGAATGAAGGCGTGACGATCAGCCGTTTGGTGCAGCAAACGGCTGCTTGGAATGCCTTTTCGTTTTCCCGCCCATGATCATGCAAAAGAATTCCGGTCAATAAGACTTTGAACGTGTTGACGAAAACAGCGTTTTCATACTATAATATTACAATAATTTAGTTTGTGAGCAAAACATGGAATGCAGGAGAGGCGGGAGTATATGAATAGTATGTCGGCTGAAAATGGAGAAGCCGGTATTTACATAATTGACCAGGATTACAGGATCATTTATTTGAATCATGTGGCAAAATCATATTATTCAAATTTAGAAGTAGGAATGTACTGTTATCAGGGAATGGGGAAGGAATCATGCCCCTGTACGGACTGTCCGGGCACAGGCCGGAATTCCGGGCATGTGATATTTTACAATACTGCCTCCAAACTGTGGATGGATGTGTCTTCCGGTGAAATTGACTGGCCCGGTTCTGAGGGCTGCAGGCTTATTATGTTTCGGCCTGTGAGTGAAAAGAATAAGAATCTTGAAGAAACAGATTCCATGACAGGACTTTTCCGCTACGGGCCTTTTTTTGAAAGGGCAGAACAGCTGTTAAAAAAGCAGACCGATACCAAGCATTTTATGGTGGCCATTGATATTGAACATTTTAAGCTTTTCAATGAATGGTACGGGGAAGAAGAAGGGGACCGCTTCCTGATTAAGATTGGAAATCATTTGAAGGCGGCGGAGAAGTCCTATGATACCGTTGCCGGATACATGGGCGGAGATGATTTTGTCATCATTCTGCCTGCCGACCTTTCCATATTAAAGGGCCTGGAAGACGAGATCAGTGATTATGCCAGGCAGTATAAAGGAAATGCGGGATTTCTGCCTGCTTTCGGCATCTGCCGGATCGAAGACTTAAGCCTTCCGGTCAGCATGGTTTATGACAGAGCAGCCATTGCGTTAAACTCCGTCAAGGGCAATTATACCAAACGCATTGGCTGGTATGATCCAGGCATGAAGCAGAAGATGGAAAACGACCAGGTCCTGCTGTCGGAAATTCAGAGGGCTCTGGAAAAGCGGGAATTTATTTTCTATGCCCAGCCCCAGTGCAATATGCTGACCGGTAAGATCATCGGCCTGGAATCCTTAGTCAGATGGCGGCATCCGGTCCGCGGCATGGTTTCACCCGGGGATTTTATCCCTCTTCTGGAGAAGAATGGCTTTATTACTTACCTGGATCTTTATATCTGGGAGATGGTATGCCGGCAGCTAAGCATCTGGACGAAAAATGGCAGGCGCCTGGTGCCGATTTCCGTTAACATGTCCCGTATGGATATCTACGCCATTGATGTTGTAGCCAAATTCAAGGAGCTGGTGGACCGGTATGAGATCGATCCCAAATACCTGGAAATCGAGATTACGGAAAGCGCTTATGCGGAAGATTATGATTTGATCCGAAAGGTGGTGGAGGACCTGCGAAAGGCAGGTTTTCCTGTGTTTATGGATGACTTCGGAAGCGGTTATTCTTCTCTAAATATGTTAAAGGATGTCAATGTGGATGTCATAAAGATCGACACCAAGTTCCTGGACATGAATGAGAACAGCCGGAGCCGGGGGATGGGGATCCTGGAGACCATTGTAAGGATGGCAAGGGTGATGCAGCTGAGGGTCATTGCCGAAGGGGTGGAAGAAAAGGAACAGGTAGACTTTTTGATCAATATCGGCTGTATTTATGGACAGGGGTATTATTATTATAAGCCGCTGACGATTGAAGAGGTTGATTTGCTTCTGGCGGAAGAGGATAATGTGGATTACAGGGGAATCCAGGCCAGGCAGATGAGGCAGCTGAAACTGGAAGATTTATTTAATGAGAATATTACCAGCGAGGCTATGTTAAACAATATGCTTGGAGCGATCGCTCTTTATGAGGTATATGAGGACCATTGCGAAGTCCTGCGGGTAAACGAGGAATATTACCGCGTCACCGGAGATAATCCCGTGGATATGGAGGAGCGCAGGCGGTATATGTTAAATAAGGTCTATAAAGACGATACAGACTGGGTGTTAAACATTTTTGAAAATGCATACAGCAATCCGATCCACGGAGCCGAAGGCATATTCCGGCGCTACCGTTCAAGCGGGGAACTCATGTGGGTGCACTTGCGCGCATTCTTTTTAAGAGAGCAGGATGAGCGCCGCCTGTATTATGGCTCGGTCCGGGATGCCACGGAGCAGATGGAGCAGCGTCAGAAGCTGGAGGATTCCCAGAAAATACTGGGAGATGTATTAAAGCTGGCAGGAAGGAATATCTCATTTGAAAATATTGCCCAGGAGAATCAGTGGGCGGCCAGCGCCATATTTGCACAGGTAGCTCCCGGCGGACTTCTTGGCATATACTGTGAAAAGGGATTCCCTCTGTATTTTGCCAACAACGAGATGCTCCGCCTTCTGGAATATGATTCCTATGAGGTATTTGCAAAGGACATCGGGGGAAAGATTGCAGACCTCATTCACCCGGAAGATTTAAAAATGATACAGGAAAATATCCTCCGCTACATATCTCCCGGCATGGAGTATACCTTCCGGCACCGCATGAGAAAACGGGATGGAAGCTGGCTGTGGCTGGTGACCAAGGGACGCGTGGTCCAGGCTGAGGACGGGCGCATGGCCATTGTAAGCGCATGCATGGATATTACCGATACTGTTCTGGCCCAGAAAAAGCTTCAGGATACCAATGAGGTCCTTCGGTTTAAAAATGATGAACTGGAGTTTTTAAGCTCCGGAATGCCGGGTGGATATTTCAGGTGCCGGAAATCGGAGAAGATGGAGCTTCTGTATATCAGTCTCCGTTTCATGGAAATATTGGATTATACAAAAGATGAACTGGAAGAACGGTTTCATGGACATTTTATGGATATGATCCATCCGGCTGACCGTGAACGGGTCCGGAAGCTGGTGGAGGCTCTGGAGCCTGAGGAAAATTTAAGGGGAGTGGAGTACCGGGTTCTTTCAAAGCACGGATATATATGGATTTTATGCCATTCCAAGCTGACGGTTAAGGATGAAGGAAGTTTTCTTTATGGTGTGATGTTAAACATAGACGAGATCGTGGATTTACGCAGACAAGTGGAAGACAGCAGAAAAATGATGGATCAGATCGATCATTTAACCTGTGAAGATCCGGATCTGCCGGCCGGGATACCGAACCGCCAGGCAGCCGTTATCGTAATGGGGGATTATCTGTCACGCCGGAGGTTTTTGCCCTCAGCCCTGGTCCTGTTTGAATTTTGCAGGCCGGTTGATGAAAGTGAAAAAAGCCGGAAGACAGGAAAAAAGATGTTTGCAAAATACCTGGAACGTTTGAAATGTCTGTTCAGGGAAGATGACATTTTTTGTCTGAACGGCGAATACGAGGCTATGGTGCTTTGCAAAAATATTCGGGATAATGATATGGAAAATAAGCTGAAGCGGATCGTAGGGGACTTAAAGCAGGAAATCAGGGGAGAGGGAGGAAAGACCCTGCATCCGGTTAACGCAGGCTATGTTATGATAGAGATACAGAACAGGGATTTTGAAAGCTGCTATGACAAAGCCAGATCAGCTCTGGACCGGGCCAGGCAGATGACAGGCGGAGGATGTGTGAAACAGGAATAGACCTATTCCTGCACTTGTGATATAATTCCCATAAAATCATTTCAGGATAAAGGAAGGAATAAGATTATGATAGCAGACAAGATGAGACCCCTTGTAGAAAACAATTCCGCCATCCGTGCCATGTTTGAGGAAGGAAAGAAGATGGCTGCCGAATACGGATCAGAGAATGTCTATGACTTTAGTCTGGGAAATCCCAATGTTCCGGCTCCGCAGGCAGTAAATCAGGCCATTCTTGACATTGTGAAGGAAGAGGACTCTACTTTGATCCATGGTTATATGAGCAATGCAGGATTTACGGATGTAAGGGAGACGATCGCCCGTTCCCTAAACCGGCGGTTCGGGACTCATTTTCATCTGGAAAATATTCTTATGACCGTTGGGGCAGCCAGCGGCATGAACGTGATCTTGAAAACCATACTGGACCCTGGCGATGAGGTTGTGGTGTTTGCACCTTATTTCATGGAATACGCTTCCTATATCAGGAATTATGATGGCGTACTTGTGGTGGTACCTCCGGATACGGACAGCTTTCGTCCTGATTTATCTGAGTTTGAGAGCCGGATTACCGAAAAAACAAAGGCAGTGATCATCAATACGCCCAATAACCCTACCGGCGTTGTCTATTCCGCAGAGACCCTTCGTAAAATTGCAGAAATCATGGAGAAAAAAGAAAAAGAATTCGGAACTGCCATTGTGCTGATTTCGGACGAACCTTACCGGGAACTGGCTTATGATGGCGTGGAAGTTCCTTATGTGACGCCATTTTACCATAATACCGTGGTATGTTATTCCTACAGCAAATCCTTGTCCCTCCCCGGAGAGCGGATCGGATATCTGGTAATTCCCGATGAACTCCAGGATTCCGAAAAGGTCATAGCTGCTGCAGCAATTGCCAACCGTGTGCTTGGGTGTGTCAATGCACCGTCCCTGATGCAGCGGGTGGTCATGCGCTGTGTGGATGAACAGGTGGATCTGGAAGCGTATAACAGGAACCGGGAGCTTCTTTACAACCAATTAAAGGAATATGGTTTTGAATGCATCAAACCGGAAGGAGCCTTTTATTTATTTGTAAAAGCCCCGGTGGATGATAAAGCGTTCTGTCAGGCCTGTAAGGAACACCGGGTTCTTTTAGTACCGGGAAGCTCCTTTGCATGTCCTGGCTATGTCCGGATCGCCTATTGCGTATCCTATGAACAGATTGAACGGTCCCTGCCCGCATTCCGGAAAATAGCAGAAGAGTTCGGGTTATAGGAAAGAGGAGGAAATGAGATGAAACCGTGGGAAGCAAATATCCGCAGGGTGGCTCCCTATGTACCGGGAGAGCAGCCAAAGGGTGAGAATTTAATTAAATTAAATACCAATGAAAATCCGTATCCGCCGGCTCCAGGCGTAAGGTGTGCCCTGGAAAGGATGGATTATAGCCAGTTCCGCAAATATCCGGATCCTGCCTCTTCAGTTCTTATCCGGGCCCTTTCGGAATATTACCGGGTGGGAGAGGACCAGATATTCGTGGGTGTGGGTTCTGATGATGTGATAGCTATGGCTTTTCTGACCTTTTTTCATTCCGATACGCCGGTGCTGTTTCCTGATGTGAGCTATTCCTTTTACAGGGTATGGGCGGAATTATTCCGTATTCCTTACGAAAAACCTGCTCTTGATGAGGCATTTTGCATCCGAAAGGAAGATTATTACAGGGAAAATGGGGGAATCATATTTCCAAACCCCAATGCGCCTACGGGTCTTTTGATGTCTCTTAAAGATGTAGAGGATATCATAGCCCATAACCAGAAATCAGTCGTAATTGTGGATGAAGCGTATATTGACTTTGGCGGAGAAAGTGCCATGAAGCTGATCGGGAAGTATGAAAATCTTCTGGTGGTTCAGACCTTCAGTAAATCACGTTCCATGGCCGGAATGAGAATCGGCTGTGCCTATGGCCATCCGGATTTGATCCGGGCATTAAATGATGTAAAATATTCCTGCAATTCTTATACCATGAATATTCCTTCCCTGCTTCTGGGTGTGGAAGCGGTTAAGGATGACCAATATTTTAAGGAAACGCTGAGAAAAATCATCCACACAAGGGAAGCGGCCAAGGAACAGCTTCGGGAACTGGGATTTTCTTTTCCGGATTCCATGGCAAACTTCATCTTTGCTTCCCACAAAGACCACAGAGCAGAGGAACTATATAATGCCCTCCGGGAGAAAAATATTTATGTCCGGTACTTTAAGCAGCCAAGGCTCGATAATCATCTGCGCATTACCATCGGCACGGATGAAGAGATGGAGAAGCTGTACCGCTTTTTAAAAGAATATCTTTAGATATTATTCATTTGTCACAAAGGCTTTTGGGGAGTATAATGAAGGCAGGTGATGAAAATGGAACAAATTAGGAAGTATTTTAAAATATTACTCAATATAGTCATTCCGATTCTGTTTTTGTACTTAGTCTGTGTATGGGGGCCGAGGCTTTTAAAATTCTTCCTGCCCTTTGTCATCGGCTGGGTCATTTCAGTCATTGCAAATCCTCTTGTGCGGTTTCTGGAAAAGCGCGTGAAAATAGTGCGGAAGCACAGCTCCATGCTGATCGTCATAGCGGTGCTTGCACTTATTATCGCTGCATTCTATTTTCTGTTCGCCAAGCTGATTGCAGAGGCGTCCGGGCTTATCGGAGATCTGCCCATGTATTACGAGTCCGCCTGGGTTGAAGTGCAGAAGATGCTTCTTAAGCTGGAGGGGCTTTTGCAGTTTCTGCCCCAGGGAGTTCAGGATTCTGTGAACCAGTTCTTTACCCACATGGGTGAGTATTTAAATGTAATGGTGCAGAAGATCGCTTCTCCTACGGTTATTGCTGCGGGCAATGTGGTAAAAAGTATTCCGGCGGCACTGGTCTATACCATTGTGACGATTTTTTCCTCCTATTTATTCATTGTAGACAGGGATAAAATCATGGGAGTGTTTCACCGGTATATGCCGGATGGCGGAACAAAGTATTACCGGTATTTAAGAAAGGATGTAAAGCATCTGGTGGGCGGATATTTTCTGGCCCAGTTTAAGATCATGTTTATCATAGCCGCGGTTTTGGCTGCAGGATTTCTGGTACTGGGAGTGGATTATGCGCTGCTTTTGGCAGTCATCATAGCCATACTCGATTTTTTGCCGATTCTGGGAACCGGTACGATCCTGATCCCATGGGCTGTCATCCGCCTTGTCTCAGGTCAGTATGCCTTTGGTTTCGGCCTGATCGTTATTTATGTCCTCACTTTGGTGTTAAGACAGGTTATCCAGCCAAAGATTGTAGGGGATACCATGGGACTGGACCCTCTTATGACCCTGCTCTTTTTGTATCTGGGATTTAAGGTGAGCGGAATTGCCGGGATGATTTTGGCCGTGCCCATTGGCATGCTGTTTATCAGTTTGTATGAATTCGGCGCTTTTGATTTATTTATTGACAGTGTGAAAACCCTGATTCATGACATCAATGTGTTCCGCAAGGAACCGGATTAAATACAGGCTTAAGCCACGGATGGAGGAAACGATGAAGAAGAACATAAGATTGAGAATCGGCGCATGCCTGGCTGCAGGACTTATGGCCTCGGCAGCAATGGCTGAGCCCATGAATGGATTTTCTGCAGAAGCATGGAATCTGGAAAACGGACAATATGTGGATGCATCCGGAAATCCCATTGCCGGTGCATTGGAGAAGGGGATCACGGTGTCAAAATACCAGAACCGTCAGAATGCGGAAAGCGGCGGCATCGACTGGAACAAGGTGGCTCTTGACGGTGTTTCTTTCGCTATGGTCCGCATCGGTTACTTCAATGACAGGGATCCTTATTATTCCATAAATATGACCAACGCGGCAGCGAGCGGAATCAAGACAGGCGTATTTTTTTATACCCAGGCTCTTGATACCCAGACCGCGGTGGAAGAGGCCAGATATGTGCTTCGGATGGTAAAGGATTATTCGATTTCTTATCCCATTGCATATGATGTGGAATCCAAATACCTTCTTGATAACAATCTGTCAAAGCAGCAGATTACGGATAATATCAACGCATTCTGCAAAACCGTTGCGGATGCAGGATATCGGCCGATCGTCTATGCGAATAACAAATGGCTGACCAATTACATTGATATGAGCCAGATCCCATATGATGTCTGGTATGCCAGATATGGAACCGTCAACAACTGCCGGAACCGTACCATGTGGCAATGTACGGACCAGGGAAGAGTAGACGGGATTGACGGAGATGTGACCATAGAATTTTCCTTTGTGGATTACAGCTCCATGATTCCCCCGGAAGGCTGGAAGATCATTGATGGGAACTGGTATTATACGAAGAATTATGTAAAACAGACAGGCTGGATCCAAGTGGAAGGCATCTGGTATTACCTGGATTTAAGTGGCATCATGATTCATGATACGGCCATGGTGATCGACGGTGTTTCCTATACCTTCGGCCCTGATGGGGCTGTGGTCCGGTAATCGGATTAACGGGGTTTTAAAGTGAAGACAGAGAATGATTTGGATACGGATCAAATAAGAGGACTGGTGTGGAGGCTGGCGGTTCCCTCCATGCTGGCCCAGTTTGTTAGTGTTTTTTACAGCATTGTAGATCGAATGTACATAGGGAATATTCCCGGAACCGGCGAGATTGCACTGGCAGGAGTAGGAATTTGCGGTCCCATTGTGACCCTGATTTCTTCTGTTGCTTTTTTAGTGGGCGTAGGGGGCTCCCCCTTAATGAGCATCCGGCTGGGCGAGAAAAATGAACGGGCCGCCAGGCAGATTTTAGGGAACTGTTTTTTGCTTCTGACCGTTCTTTCGGTTATGATTACCATTCTCTCTCTTTTGGTAAAAGAAAAGCTTCTGATGTGGTTTGGGGCCAGTGAAGCTACATTTCCTTACGCAAATGCTTATATTACCATATATCTTTCCGGGACCGTGTTTGCTCTTCTGGCTACGGGGATGAACCAGTTCATCATCTGCCAGGGCTTTGCAAAGGCCGGCATGAAATCGGTCCTTCTGGGGGCTGTATGCAATATCGTGCTGGATCCGGTGTTTATGTTTCTGTTCGGCATGGGTGTACAGGGAGCTGCAATTGCTACGGTTTTATCACAGATGGCTTCCTGCGTTTATGTGCTTAAATTCCTGTTTGGGGATAAACCGCCGATTCGGATCACCTTTGGCCATTATGACTGGCAGGTCATGAAGCGGGTCATGGTCCTGGGGTTGAGCCCCTTTCTCATCATTGCCTTTGATAATATCCTGATCCTGTCCTTAAATGCGCTGATCCAGCATTACGGAGGGGAGAGCCAGGGGGATATGCTTCTTACCTGTATGACCATTGTACAGAGTTTCATGCTGATGGTTACCATGCCTCTTGGCGGGATCACAAACGGCACCCAGACCATACTCGGTTATAATTTCGGGGCGGGAAGGCCGGACCGGATTAAGAAGGCAGAATTCCATATCGTAATCCTGGGACTTGCCTTTACCACGGTCATGTTTATCCTGGCTCATACGGTACCCCAGTACTTTGTCCGCATCTTTACCCGGAATGAGGCCTATGTGGATTTGACGGTGTGGGCCATTAAAATCTACACCATGAGCATCGTACCTCTGGCACTGCAGTATGTGGTTGTAGACGGATTTACCGGCATGGGGATTGCGAAGGCCGCAATTTCCCTCTCCATGTTCCGAAAGGTGATTTTTTTAGGCGGAGCGGCGCTCATTCCAGCCTGGTTTGGAATCAGAAATATTTTTTACACGGAGCCTGTTTCGGATTTCATCAGTGCCATTGTGTCAGTAGCCGTGTATTTTCTGGTGATCGATAAATTAATCGGAGGAAAAGAAAAGTTGACAGTTAAAATACGCTGCACGCGCAGAGTTTAAACCAAACCGCGGAGTACACGGAATCCAGGGATTCCGGCTGCACTCCGCGGTTTTTTGCGGCCTGGGATCAGGAACCGGTAGACTGATAGCGGGCCAGGCCGAAATTCCAGAAAAAGACAGCCGGAATCAGAAAGAGACAGGCGGCCAGAGGGAGAAGGCCGTACCATACATTCGGGGTCTTGCCCGTAAGATATAAAAACGGATAGTACTGGAACAGGGCAAAAGGGACCAGGTAGGTACAAATAGTTAAAAGTGTTTTTCCATAAATGCCGATGGGATATTTTCCGTACTCCCGGGCCCCGTCAGTGAATACATTCATGAATTCCAGGCCTTCCAGGGTAAAAAAGCACATAGAGGCAAATATCAGATATATAGCTGCGAACACTGCGACTCCGCCAAGGATCATGAAAACCACTGTGGCAGCACGGGCAAAATTCCAGCTGATGGAACCGGAATACAGGCCATAGGCAAACATGATGACAGCCTGCAAAAGCCGGCCGATCCTGGTTAAATCTATTTTGCTGCATAAGACCAGAAATAAGCTGTCCCTCGGACGAAGAAGGATGCGGTCAAATTCTCCGTTCCCGATGATGGTCTCAAAGGTGTCCAGGCTGCGGAAGATGGTTTCCGCTATGGTAAAGGCCATAAGCGTAATGGAGAAGCAAAGCAGAATCTCTGCGTAAGTAAAGCCCTTAACCTCATGGAAACGGTCCATCATAAAGTATACTCCGAGGAATATGTTAAAGGATATCAGAAACTGCCCGGCCGTAGTAAAGAAGAATGACATTTTATGCTGCATCATGCTCTTTAAATGGATCAGCAGATATTTTTCGTATAACCTGATTAAATTCATGGTATGCCTCCTTTCAACCGCCCTGGATCACAACGCGTTTTAAAGCATTTCGTTCCATAGCGCGTCCGATGATGAGAAACACGATCAGCCAGAATGCCTGGCCCATAAGGCTTATGTACATGTCATGGCCTGTTAAACCGCCTCCGAAAATCCGAAAAGGGACGTTCTGGGCTGAAGCAAAGGGCAGGATGCTTACAAGCCTGCGGATTTCGTCCGGCAGGAAGGGAATGGGGATTACCGCACCGCTTAAAAATTCGGAAAGAGATGTAACGATCAGTTTGATCCCCTGGGATGAAATGGTGTAAAAAACAGACATGTAGACGATCATGCCAAAAGCCACAACAAAAAACAATCCAAGCACCATGGAAACAAGGGTGAAAAACCACGTTGTTAAATCTCCGGGCAATGCAATGCCATATGGGGAGGGCAGCAGCCATGCAAACAGCAGAATGGGCATGCACCGCAGAACTGCTTTTGAAAGGCGGACAGCCAGACCTCGGGTGAACCACATATTGTAAAGGCGGACAGGACGGCACAGCTCGTAGGCCACATTGCCTGTGGTAATGGATTCGAACAGCTCAGCTTCCCAGAACCAGGTCATATAAAGGGCGAGAAATGCCTGCTGCAGCCATACATAAGTGGAAAGGGCCGGGAATTCCATAGGGAAGCTTTCCGGAGAAGCCTCATAAAAGGCACGGAATAAGAGGATCTCCATGGTTCCCCATACGAACTGGGTAACCATGCCGGAGAGGGCGGCGGCCCGGTACTGAAGTCCGTGGATAAAACGGATGCGGAAAAAAGACCAGTATTTTTTCATGGTTCCACCTCCTATATCCGGTAATCCCGGTAAAGGGCAGCAATGATCTCATCCAGCGTGGCGTCTTCTTTGGGACGGTGGGATTTTAAATCAGAAAGAGTGCCGTCAAGAAGCAGCCGTCCTTTGCCGATCAGGAGGACCCGGTCTGCCAAAGCATCGATGTCCTGCATGTCATGGGTCGTAATAAGAACTGTAGTTTTGTGCTTTTGGTTCTGCTTTCGGATGAAGTCCCTGACTGCGAGCTTGGAGACTGCATCCAGACCAATGGTCGGTTCATCAAGAAACAGGATTTTGGGATTGTGCAGAAGAGAAGCAGCTATTTCACATCGCATCCGCTGGCCTAAGGACAGTTGTCTGGCCGGAGTCCGCAAAAGTTCGCCTAAGGATAAAAGCCCGGTCAGTTCGTCCAGGGTTTCCTTGTATTGGTGTGGGGGGATTTCGTAGATGTCGCGGAGCAGTTCAAAGGAATCAATGATAGGGACATCCCACCAGAGCTGGCTGCGCTGGCCGAATACAACGCCTATGTCTTTCACATGTCCTTTGCGTTCCTTCCATGGGATGCGGCCATTGATGAAACAGGTACCGTTATCCGGTGTGAGGATTCCGCTTAGAATTTTAATGGTCGAGCTTTTACCTGCGCCGTTGGGGCCGATATAACCCACCATTTCTCCGTCTCCTATGGTAAAGGAGATGTCATAAAGAGCGTGGATTATTTCCACTTCTCTGTGAAAAAGTGCCTTGACTGCTTCTGAAAAGCCGGCGCTTCTTCTTGCGACTTTGAAAGTCTTGTTCATGTGTTCCACTTGAATCATAAATATTCCTCCTGGTAGTAATATTTGTGAACGTGGTCTTTCCGGCAGCGGACAGTTCTTTTCGTATATGCTTTAAGAAATCTGTCGTAACTGGTCAGAGCGTCCTAATATCTTGCCAAGCGGTGAGCGCAATTGGAAGTTCCAATGGAAACGCTGCTCTCCGGAGGTGCGCAACTTCTGCTTTCCGGGGACTCTACCGTGGTATCAATATTCTCTTTTCCTGAGCGTAAGATGTGAAATGAGATTGGAAAAGGAATTTTAGTCTATCACCAAAGGTACGGGCTGTCAAGTATATTATATTTTGGAATAAGGCTGATGCGTACCGCCATAGCGGCTCAGCCAAAATATAATAAAGCTTATGTACTAATATCATATCGGAAGTTCATAATAATGAAAATATATTGATATAAATGAAAGGTGATAGCCAGGAGGAAACAGTAAATGAACAATTCCAGCACAGCAGGAAATTTGCCGGCAATTGAAAGGCCGGAAAACGAAGCCATATTAAACGACAGAAGGTTCTTTGGTCATCCAAGGGGCCTGGGTGCACTTGCTGCCGGTAATTTATTTAATTCCATTGCATGGAGCGGAGTCTATGCGATTCTGATTTATTATCTTTATTCGCCATATACGAAAGGCCTTGGTTTCTCCCAGGGCCAGGCTGCATCCATGATTGCCGCCATGGGGGCATGTAACAGCATGTTTGTCATTTTAGGCAGTTGGCTTGCGGACCGCCTCCTTGGGATGCGGAAAGCTATAATTGCGGGAAATATCGTAAAGGCTGCGGCTTTTGGCATATTGGCAATTCCGGCATTTTCCATGACGCAGGGCAGAATATTTGCCTTTATTTCCCTTATCCTGATGTCCTTACCGATTATGGGCGCGAGCAATTCATCCTTAACCGGCCAGTTATATAGGAATGGCGACTCCGGCCGCAGAGATGCTGCGTTCACGATCCATACCGTTGCAAACAATATTGCAGGGCTTGTGACGCCTGTGGTAATTGGCTTTATCGGGCAGCACAACTACCACATCGGCTTTTTGATCAGTTCTGCTGCAGCTCTTATGTATGGTCTTACGATCCTTCTCACACAGCATAAATTTTTCGGGACCATCGGTGATAAGCCTGTGAATCCTGTTTCAGTAAAAGATTTAAAAAAAATATCTGTCATTGCAATATCAATATTAGTTACTGCTGTCCTCCTGATTACAGGGCTTGTCCTTAAAAAAGTCATTTCCTTTGACGGCATCATGAATATTGTCGTTACGTTTACTTTTATTATCCCTATTATATTTCTGACGAATTTAGTAAGGAAAAAGGATATTTCCCAGGCAGACAGGAATAGACTGAATCCGTTTCTTAAGTTGTTTTTGATCCAGATCGTCATTGCTTTGACCGGTACAATGACAAGTACGGCTATTGCCGTGTTCACCGAGGCAAAGGTAAACCGGGTGCTGTTCAACATTACATTTGCCCCTGCTACGTTTACTTCTGTATCACAGGCATATGGCCTGATTTTAAGTCCTGTTTTTGTCTGGCTCTGGACGAATACAAAGGCGTCGCGGGTAAAGACAACGTATAAATTTGGCACGGGAATATTCCTCTACGCTTTCTCGTATATTGTACTGGCAATTCCTGTACTTATCGGAACATATGACAAATTCAGCCCGATGTGGCTGCTGGGGTATTATTTCATTTTTGGAATTGGAGATAATTTGACTTATCCGATCGGCAACTCCTTAACGGCAAGGCTGTCACCCCCAAATTATGAAACACAAATGCAGACTGCCTGGAGCCAGGCGGGTACCATTGCAAACGGAATCAGTATCATCCTGTTTAAGATATTTACCACAGCCGATTCCCAATTGCAGCTGTTCCCAATTATGTCTGCAGTTCTATTTGTAACCGGTTTTTTGGTATTTTTCCTCTCTAAAAGAGTGGAACGAGATATATAAAACATAAGAAATGCAGTGGAGCGCTATGAGGTAGGAGGAAAAATGCAATTATGGAGCCAATACCGCTTTACATACAGATGACCGATGAGCTCTGCATAGAAATCTGGGATACGAATGAGAACCGTTTTGATATCAATGGAAAAGCAAGTAAAGGAGTGATGCAGGGATGACGGATCAGGAAATTGTTGCGAAGGATATGGAAGGCGTTTATTTAGGAAACTTAAATACCGTGGAGTTTGACTTGAACCTGCCAGCAAAGGGAACCAATGGTTCGACCATAATATGGGAAAGCGGAAACGACAGCATTGTCACACCGGAAGGAAAGGTTTTCCGGCCGGCTTTTGGAAAAGGTTCCAGGGATGTGCAGCTTACTGCGACTTTTCATTACGGGGAAGCGGTAGAGCAAAAAACATATCTGGTTCATGTGCTGGAGGAGGAAAACAATATAAAGGTAAAAAAGGTTTACCCGGTTGAACGTTATGCTGAGCTTGGAAAAACCTTCTATCTGCCGGGATTCGCAGTGATTGAAACAGAAAATGGAAAGACCGTTGCCCATTCGGTGGATTGGAACGGATCCGACAGCGTTCTGCCGGAGTGTACCGGTGATTTGTATGTTGAGGGTTTCTTAAAAGGGACGAAGATTCCGGTACCGGTTACGCTTCATATTGTGGAGAAGCTGGATCATGAAATTATATCCACGGTTCCATCTGTACGGGCATTCCAACAGGGAGAGGTTATTCTGAAAGGTGCAAGCCCGTTTCTGGAGGCGCAGAAACGTGTTAAGTCCTTTCTTTTGAAAGTTAACGACGATCAGATGCTGGTTAATTTCCGGCGGGCAGCGGGGCTTGATACACTAGGCGCACCGGAAATGATCGGCTGGGATGCTCCCGACGGTCTTCTGCGGGGCCATACGACAGGCCATTACCTGTCTGCCCTTGCTTTATGCTATCGGGCAACCCGGGATAAAAAAATCCGTAAAAAAGCGGAGTACATGGTAAACGCGCTGGAAGAATGCCAGAAGGCTTTTGAATCCCAGCCGGGTTATCATCCTGGATTTTTAAGCGCTTATTCCGAGGAACAGTTTGATTTATTGGAGGTATATACTCCATATCCCCAGATATGGGCGCCTTATTACACGCTGCATAAAATTCTGGCAGGTTTACTGGATTGCAGCCAATTCGCCGGAGTGAAGAATGCACTGGAGATTGCGGATAAAATGGGCGACTGGGTTTACAACCGCCTGTCTGTACTGCCCCACGGGCAGCGCGCTAAAATGTGGGGCATGTACATTGCCGGAGAATTCGGAGGAATGAATGATGTGCTGTCTCAGCTCTATATACTGACCGGAAAGCCAAGTCACCTTGCTGCGGCGAAGCTGTTTGATAATGATAAATTATTTTATCCGATGGAAGATGAAATTGACGCATTGGATGAAATGCATGCGAACCAGCATATTCCGCAGGCCATGGGAGCAATGAGGATTTTTGAAGCTTCCGGAGAAAAACGCTATTATGACATTGCTTCTTTCTTTTGGGATAGTGTCAGAAAGTCCCATTGTTATGCGATCGGCGGAACCGGAGAGGGGGAAATGTTCCATGAACCGAACCGCATTGCCGGGCAGTTAAGTAAAAATACCGCCGAAACCTGCGCATCTTATAACATGCTTAAATTAACCCGGGAATTGTACTGCTACCGGCCTGCGGCAGTTTATATGGATTACTATGAAAGAACCATGATGAATCATATTCTTTCCTCCGGGGACAGTAAACCAAACGGCGCATCTACCTACTTCATGCCTTTGGCTCCCGGCTTTTCCAAGGAGTTTGATGAAGCGAATTCCTGCTGCCATGGAACCGGTTTGGAGAATCATTTCCGCTATGTAGAGAGCATTTATTATCATGACGAAGATACTTTGTATGTTAATCTCTTTGTTCCTTCCGCCGCAGACTGGAATGAAAAGCATGTGAAGCTGGTCCAAAGCGTTTCGAAAAATTGTCCGGGTGATCTGACTCTCCGAATAAAGGGCAACGCTGATTTTACGTTAAAAATCAGAATTCCTTACTGGAGCCGGAACTGTTATTCGCTTCTGGTAAATGAAAACGAAGAAAAATTCAGGGTTGAGGACGGATATCTGGTTCTGCAGCGGAATTGGTGCAATCAGGACAGCGTGCAGGTTGTATTTTCCAGTACGCTGCGCGTAGAACCGGCCCCGGATGATGATCGCATCGTCTCACTTGCTTATGGTCCCTATGTGCTTGCCGCGCTGACGGAAAGCAAGGAATTTCTGTCCATGCCTTTCAAGGATACACCGGTTCAGGAGCTTTTGGTACAAAAGCCGGGAACGCTTGAGTTTCGCGTAAAAGGGCAGGATATTTCCTTCAAACCCCTGTATCAGATTCATTATGAGCCTTATCAGGTATATATAAAGAAAGGTTAACTATGGGAATTCTGTTTCTGGAGGAGTCAAGAGAATTTTGCCTTTACAATAAGGAAATCAGCTATATTTTTCAAATTCTGAAGAATGGCCAGCTTGGCCAGCTTTATTATGGGAAACACCTGCATAACCGCAGCTATGCACATTTATTGGAGCTTGGCAGGCGGGATATGGCAAACTGCAGCTTTGAAGGAGATTCTGCTTTCTCATTGGAGCACATCAAGCAGGAATATCCGTCTTACGGCTCCGGCGATGTGCGTTACCCTGCATACGAAATTCTACAAAAGAACGGCAGCCGTGTAACAATGTTTCAGTATACTGGTCACAGGATCTATCCGGGAAAGCCGAAGTTGAAGGGGCTTCCGGCAACTTATGTGGAAGATGACCGGGAAGCAGCTACATTGGAAATAACGCTGGAAGACAGGCTGATTCAAACGAAATTGATTTTAAACTACACAATTTATGAGGATTGGCCGGTGATCACAAGAAATGCCCGTTTTGAATGTGATCTGGAAGAGGGCATTATTCTGACAAATGCCCAGAGCTTATGTCTGGATCTTCCGGACAGTGATTATGATATGCTTGACCTTACCGGCGCGTGGGGCAGGGAACGGAATGTGAAAATCCATCCTCTGCATCAGGGAATTCAGGGAGTATACAGCATGCGCGGCCACAGCAGTCATCAGTACAATCCGTTTTTGGTTTTAAAACGAAGGAATGCGGATGAACAAAGCGGAGAAGTTATAGGTGCCAGTTTTGTATATAGCGGTAATTTTCAGGCACAGATTGAAGTGGATCCTTATGACACAGCCCGTATTCTGCTGGGAATTCATCCGAATGGTTTTGCATGGAGGCTGAAAAAAGGGGAATCCTTCCAGTCGCCGGAAGCTGTATTGGTATATTCAGACCGCGGCTTAAACTATATGAGCCAGACTTTTCACAGGCTATACCGCACACGCCTGGCAAGGGGCGAATGGCGCGATAAGGAACGGCCGATTCTCGTAAATAATTGGGAAGCCACCTATATGAAGTTTAATGAAGAAAAGATCCTTTCAATTGCCGGAACAGCGAAAAAACTCGGTATTGAGCTGTTTGTACTGGATGATGGGTGGTTTGGCAAACGCAATGATGATACAACTTCCCTTGGAGATTGGTATCCCAATCTGGAAAAACTTCCGAATGGGATCACCGGTCTTGCGAAAAAGATAACGGACTTAGGATTAAAATTCGGTTTGTGGTTTGAGCCCGAGATGATCAGCAAAGACAGCTGCTTATACCGGGTCCATCCGGACTGGATGCTGGGAACGCCAAACCGCAGGATCTGCCACAGCCGCAATCAATATGTATTGGACTTTACCAGACAGGAAGTAATAAAGTACATCGGTGATGTCATGGAAGATATTTTGGATAAAGCACCGGTTTCTTATGTGAAGTGGGATATGAACCGCGGACTGTCCGACGTTTATTCTGCCGGAAACGATGCAGGATATCAGAGCGAAATACAGCACCGTTATATACTTGGAGTTTATCAGCTGTATGAACGCCTGACCACCCGTTTTCCCCACGTTCTGTTTGAATCCTGTGCAAGCGGGGGAGCCCGGTTCGATCCGGGGATGCTCTATTACGCACCGCAGTGCTGGACCTCAGACGATACGGATGCGGTCGAACGGTTAAAGATACAGTACGGTACCTCCATGGTTTATCCGCTGGACTGCATGGGAAGTCATGTGTCCGCAGTGCCGAACCACCAGACAATGAGAAATATTTCGCTCAAGACCCGCGCAGATGTTGCTTATTTTGGAACCTTTGGCTATGAGCTTGACTTAAATAAGCTGACTGCAGAAGAACAGGAAGAAATTAAGACACAGATTGTATTTATGAAACGTTTCCGTTCCTTGATCCATGAAGGTGACTTTTACCGCCTGTTAAGCCCGTTTGAAGGAACGGAAACATCATGGATGGCCGTTTCCCCCGATCAGAAAAAAGCTTTGGTCGGCTATTACCGGGAAAAACAGCCTGTTAATATTGGATACCGCCGCTTGAAATTATCCGGACTTGGGGAAAATATTGAGTATCGGATTTCTGACCGGAGTACCACCCATTATGGTGATGAACTGATGCAAACCGGTTTAACGATTTCAGATACTCCGACTGGGATCTACACACCGGATATTGATCAGGGTGATTATCAATCGCGCTTATTTTTGCTGACGGCAATTTAAAATCCATTGGTAAAAAAGAGAATTAAGAAAAGAAGAGGATCAGGAAAAAACCACCGGTTGGTGGTTTTTTTCTGTCCTCACCTCCGGCGGCCATTAGATATTAAAAATGCTCTTGACAATTTTTGCATAAGTGATAATATAAACATATGAACAGATATTCATATAATAATATTAGACTAAGGAGGTGCACAATGGATCCAGGCAGCAAAAAAAATATACCGGACTGTGAATTCGACCAATGTGATTTTATCTGTGTCCATGAAAGCATTGTGAATCAGGTGCTGAAGGCCATGCCCCGGGAGCAGGAGCTTTTCGACCTGGCGGATTTTTTCAAAGTGTTTGGTGATGCTACCAGAGTAAAAATCCTTTATGTGCTCAGCCAGTCGGAGATGTGTGTGTGTGATATCGCAAGTCTGCTTCAGATGGGGCAGTCAGCCATTTCCCATCAGCTTCGGGTGTTGAAGCAGATGCGTCTGGTGAAGTTCCGCAGGGAGGGAAAAACCGTATTCTATTCACTGGCGGACGGCCACATCGAGACCATTCTGGCTCAGGGAATGGAGCATATCAACGAGTGATTGAAACGGTAATAAATCGAATAAAAAAGGAGAGAATAGAAGATGAAAAAGATTATCAAGTTAGAAGGCTTATGCTGTGCCAACTGTGCGGCCAAAATTGAAGAAGAGGTAAAGAAACTGGATGGCGTAGGAAGTGCATCCTTAAGCTTCATGACCCAGAGGCTGACCATGGAAATACAGGAAAACAAGATGGATGAAATCGTAGAAGCTGCCCGGAAAGTGGCATACAAGATCGAGCCGGAAGCAGAATTCAAGGTGCTTCGGTAAGGTCAGGGGAGCCGCTATGACGAAGAAACAGAAAAAGATGGTATTCAGGCTTGTGGCAAGCGCCGTATTTTTTATAGCAGGAATGCTCGTGGAAGGAAGGGTCTCCTGGTACTGGATCCCCTTTGCGGTTTCCTATCTGGCAGCAGGGTATGATATCCCCATAAGAGCAGTTCGGAACATCCGCTACGGACAGTTATTTGATGAGAATTTTCTGATGTCGCTGGCAACATTCGGCGCAATCGGCTGCGGAGCTTTGGAAGAGGCAGTCGGGGTTATGCTGTTTTATCAGATCGGTGAACTCTTTAACGATTATGCCGTAAACAAATCAAGAAAATCCATTACGGATCTTATGGATATCAATCCGGAATATGCCAATTTACTGCAGGAAGGGAAAGAAGAGAGAGTAGACCCTTATGAAGTTAAAGTAGGAGATACGATCGTAATCAAACCGGGAGAAAAGGTACCGCTTGACGGCGTGGTCCTAAAGGGGGCCGGAAGCCTTGATGCCAAAGCCCTGACCGGAGAATCCATGCCGGTGGAGGTTAAGGAGAACGATGCTGTTATCAGTGGTTCCATCAACTTAAACGGCGTCCTGGAGGTTAAAGTAACAAAGCTGTTTGATGATTCCACTGTGGCGAAGATTCTGGAGCTTGTGGAAAACGCAAGTTCAAGAAAGGCAAAGGCAGAGAATTTCATTACCAGATTCGCAAGAGTTTACACGCCGGTCGTTGTAATCCTGGCGGTGTTTCTGGCAGTGATTCCGCCCCTTTTATCCGGGGGCGGATGGGGGATATGGATTTACCGTGCCTGCAGTTTTCTGGTCGTTTCCTGCCCCTGTGCATTGGTGATTTCCGTGCCGCTAAGCTTCTTTGGAGGGCTTGGGGCGGCTTCCAGGCAGGGGATCCTCATGAAGGGAAGCAATTATCTGGAAGCAGTATCTTCTCTGGAAACGGTTGTTTTTGATAAAACCGGCACCCTGACCACCGGCAAGTTCAAGGTCACAGGCGTGGAACCTTTAAAAGGAACGAAAGAGGAGCTTTTAAAGCTGGCGGCATACGGAGAATTCCATTCTAACCATCCCATTGCTTTGTCCGTAAAGGAAGCTTTCGGAAAACCCGTGAATGAGGCTCTCATTGGCCAGGTGGAAGAAATCGCAGGATACGGCATCCGGGCCTGGGTGGAAGCGGATGAGAAAAAACGTGAGCTGTTCATCGGCAATGCAAGACTCATGGAACAGCAGGGGATTGCGGTTTCCGGAAAGGGTCCTGCAGCCGGAACAACGCTTTATGTGGCGGATGGGACAGATTATCTGGGCTCCATTACCATTTCTGATACCGTTCGGGAAGATGTTCCGGCAGCATTAAAGGGATTAAAAGCGGCTGGGATTAAAAAGCTGGTGATGCTGACCGGCGATAAGCCGGAAGTTGGCCGGGCAGTCGGCCAAAAGCTGGGGCTTGATGAAGTCCACGGCGGGCTGCTGCCCGGCGATAAAGTGGGAAAGGTAGAAGAACTGCTGGCAGGGAAGCAGGAAGGATCAACGCTTGCTTTTGTCGGTGACGGTATTAACGATGCTCCGGTCCTTGCCCGTGCCGATGTGGGCATTGCCATGGGAGGAATTGGTTCTGACGCAGCGGTGGAAGCAGCCGATGTGGTCATCATGACAGACGAACCGTCAAAGCTGGTAGATGCCATTGTAATAGCCAGAAAAACCATTGGCATCGTGAAGCAGAACATCATTTTCGCCATAGGCGTAAAAGTCCTGGTGCTTTTTTTATCAGCGGTTGGATTGGCAACCATGTGGGCAGCCGTATTTGGTGATGTAGGGGTATCGGTGCTTGCCATTCTCAATGCGATCCGGGCTTTAAAGTATCAGAGCTGCAAATAAAACACATTGACAAATTTTTTCCAAGCTGTTATATTTTACACATATGACGGGGTGGTGCGAAGATGGTCCATTGTTGTGAGACTGTGTTTGCATACCCCTTTTTTGAAATTGCTTTCGATAGGAATGAGAAAGGAAGACAGGATTATGAGCAAGTTTAGCAAAGAAGACATATTCCGTATTGTAGAGGAAGAGGATGTGGAATTCATCCGGCTTCAGTTTACTGATATTTTCGGTATGCTGAAAAATGTTGCCATTACAAAAAACATGCTTGGCAAGGCGCTTGAGAACCGCTGCATGTTTGACGGCTCTGCCATTGAAGGCTTTGTAAGAATCGAAGAGTCCGATATGTATCTCTATCCGGATCTTGATACCTTTGAGATTTTCCCATGGCGTCCCCAGCAGGGAAAGGTCGCCCGGCTGATGTGCGATGTATACTGTCCGGATAAGACGCCTTTTGAGGGCGACCCCAGATTCGTGTTAAAAAAAGTACTAAAGAAGGCCCGGGATATGGGATTCGTGTTTCATGCCGGCCCGGAATGTGAATTTTTCCTTTTCCATACGGATGAGGAGGGGCGTCCCACTACGGATACCCATGAGATGGCAAGCTATTTTGATGTGGCTCCCATTGACCAGGCAGAGAATGTACGCCGCGATATGGTTCTGACTTTAGAGGAAATGGGATTCATGATCGAAGCTTCCCATCATGAGCTGTCACCGGGACAGCATGAGATCGATTTCCAATATGCAGAAGGCATGGTGACCGCGGATAACATCATGACCTTTAAAATGGCGGTAAAAGCCATTGCCAAGCGGCACGGCCTTCACGCCACCTTTATGCCGAAGCCAAAGGCAGGGGTAAACGGTTCCGGAATGCACATTAATATGTCTCTGTCGGATCAAAACGGCAAAAACATGTTTGAGGACACGGCAGATGAGCTGGGCTTAAGCAAGGCCGCTTACCAGTTCATGGCTGGGATCCTTCATCATATGAAAGGGATGACCATACTCACCAATCCCCTGGTCAATTCCTACAAGCGCCTGGTGCCGGGATATGATGCTCCGGTCTACATTGCATGGTCTGCCAAGGCCAACAGAAGCCCCCTGATCCGGATCCCATCCTCCAGAGGGTCAAGTACACGGATCGAGCTTCGCTGCCCGGACTCTGCCGTTAACCCGTATCTGGCTCTGGCGGCCTGTCTGGCAGCCGGGCTTGACGGGATCGAAAAGGAAATGGTCCATCCGGAAAGCGTTGACAGCAACATTTTTGCCATGCCGCCGGAAGTGATCCAGGAAAAGGGCATCGAGCAGCTGCCGGAGACACTGGGCGAGGCGATCGAGGCCTTCCGGAAAGACGAATTTATGAAAGAAGTACTGGGCGGGCATATCTACACCAAATACCTGGAAGCCAAAGAAGCCGAATGGCGTATGTTCCGGGCGCAGGTGACGGATTGGGAAGTAGAAGAATACTTAAATAAGTATTGATAATTACTGTTCCCTGATACGGTTATCTGGAGGTGAGAGTGTTTGACCAATGTGATAGTGGCATTTTCCAAGGCGGAGGATGCGAAAAATATTAAAAATATTCTTATGAAAAATGGCTTTACGGTGGCAGCGGTCTGCACCTCCGGCGCCCAGGCGGTCAACAGCGCAGATGAACTGGGCAGCGGAATCGTGGTCTGCGGATGCAGGTTTGCGGATATGGTGTATCAGGAAATTTATGAATGCCTTCCGGGCGGAATGAAAATGCTCCTTGTGGCTTCCCCAAGCCAGTGGAGCGGCAGGGCACCCGAGGATGTGGTATGCCTGGGTCTTCCTTTAAAAGTCCAGGATCTTGTAAGCACCCTGGAAATGATGACGGAGTCCCTGGCCCGAAGGCGGAAGAAATTAAAAAGCCAGCCAAAAGAACGGAGCAGGGAAGAACAGGATTTGATCAAACAGGCAAAAGAGCTTTTAATGGAAAGAAACCATATGTCCGAGGCGGAAGCGCACCGGTATATCCAGAAATGCAGCATGGACAGCGGGACAAATATGGTAGAAACTGCCCAGATGATCATGAGTCTGATCAATATATAGATATGGGGGAGAATTATGAAATTTACAAAGATGCAGGGCATTGGGAATGATTATGTCTATATCAATTGTTTTGAAGAAACCGTGGAAGATCCGGCTGAGCTTTCGAAAAAGGTCAGTGACCGCCACTTTGGAATCGGCTCCGACGGGCTGATCCTCATCTGTCCATCCGAAATTGCGGACTGTTGCATGCGGATGTTCAATGCCGACGGATCGGAAAGCCAGATGTGCGGAAACGGGATCCGCTGTGTGGGTAAATATGTCTACGACCGTCATTTGGTGGAGAAAACAGAGTTTGATGTTGAGACAAAGGCCGGGATCAAACACCTGAAAGTTGCTGAAGAGCATGGAAAGGCAGTTCGGATCACGGTTGACATGGGAGTGCCGGAGATCACCAGCCAGGTGCCGGAGCCCATCTGCATTGACGGGAGAGAATATGAATTCATCGGCATTTCCATGGGAAATCCCCATGCCATTTACTATATGGATCACATTGACAGCCTGGATCTGGAATCCATGGGACCTGCTTTTGAAAATCATGAGCGGTTTCCGGAGCGGACGAATTCCGAATTTATTGAGGTGGTGAACCGGAATTACATCCGCATGAGGGTATGGGAGAGAGGCAGCGGAGAAACCTGGGCCTGCGGGACCGGAGCCACTGCCAGCGCGGTTGCCTCTTCCTTAAGCGGCCGTACATTAGATACAGTAGAAGTGGAATTAAAGGGAGGCAATCTGGTCATACATTGGGACCGGGAGGGAAGCGGCCATGTGTTCATGACCGGACCGGCAGTAGAAGTGTTTGAGGGAGAATTTGAGATAAAAAATCTTGGAAAATAACAGGAGGAACCTATGGTTAAAATCAACGAAAATTATTTAAAGCTTCCGGGAAGCTATCTTTTTTCCACGATCGCAAAAAAAGTGAATGCCTACATCGAAGCAAATCCCGATAAAAAGGTGATCCGGCTCGGAATCGGCGATGTCACCCAGCCCATTGCGCCGGCGATCATCGAGGCCCTTCACGGGGCGGTGGATGAGATGGGGCATGCGGAGACCTTTCACGGCTACGCGCCGGACCTGGGCTATGGATTTTTAAGGGAGATCATTGCGGACGAGGATTATATTTCCAGAGGATGTGATATCTCTGCAGATGAGATTTTCGTTTCTGACGGGGCAAAGAGCGATTGCGGTAATATTCAGGAGATTTTTGATGAGAATTGCAGGATCGCAGTCTGTGATCCGGTTTATCCGGTCTATGTGGATTCCAATGTTATGGCCGGAAGAACAGGGGAATACGATGAAAAAACCGGAAAATGGAGCAATGTCATTTACATGCCCTGTACGGCTTTAAACAATTTTGTTCCGGAACTTCCGTCTGAGACGCCGGACCTGATTTATTTATGTGTTCCCAATAACCCTACCGGTACGACACTTACTAGAGAGCAGCTAAAGGTGTGGGTGGACTATGCCAATGAAAATGGTGCTGTCATCCTTTACGATGCCGCCTATGAGGCATATATTGCCCAGGATGACGTGCCCCACTCCATCTTTGAAATCAAAGGAGCAAAAGACTGTGCCATCGAATTCCGTTCCTTTTCCAAAAACGCCGGCTTTACCGGGGTGCGTTTAGGCTTTACGGTCATTCCTAAGACCCTTAAAAGGGGCGGCGTGGCGCTCCATGCCCTGTGGGCAAGACGTCATGGAACGAAATTTAACGGAGCTCCTTATATTATACAGAAGGCAGGCACTGCTGTTTATTCTCCGGAGGGAAAGTCCCAGTTAAAGGAACAGGTGGCTTATTACATGAGAAATGCGAAAGTCATCTACGACGGATTAAAGGAAGCAGGCTGCCAGGTTTACGGCGGTGTCAACGCGCCATATATCTGGTTAAAGGTTCCGGAAGGAATGACTTCCTGGGAATTCTTTGACCGCCTCCTTGAGGAAGCCAGTGTGGTGGGAACTCCTGGAAGCGGATTTGGGCCGAGCGGGGAAGGATACTTCCGTTTGACGGCATTCGGAACTTATGAAAATACAGTTGAAGCGATAGAACGGATGAAAAAAATGCCGTCCTTAAGAAAATAAACGTTGACAAGTATTTGAGAATTGGTTATGATTATTTTAATGGAAGAATCATAAGATTGCAGCTTAAATTGTAAGAACAAAAGCGTTCAGTACCTTGGCGGTGCTGGCGCTTTTTTTACTTACGCGGGCAGCGAACCAAACGGACACTGTCGCGATAACCGGAGAAACCAGCGTGTTTCTTCCGGTTTAAGGAGGAAAATATGGACGATATTGATAAGAAAATAGTGCAGACACTGCAAAAGAATGCCAGGGCATCCTTAAAGAACATAGCAGAAAATACCTTTCTGTCTTCGCCTGCTGTTTCCTCCAGGATCGAGAAGCTGGAGCGGGAGAAGATCATCACCGGATATCATGCCTCTGTGGACCCGATGAAGCTGGGATACCACATCATTGCCTTTGTGAATCTGGATGTTTCTCCGGTGGACAAAATTCAGTTTTATGCCTATATGGAAGCCATCCCCAACGTACTTGAGTGCAACTGTGTCACAGGAGATTACTCCATGCTGATCAAAGTGGCCTTCCAGAGTACCATGGAGCTGGACATTTTTATCGGACAGCTTCAGAAATATGGGAAGACCAGCACTCAGATCGTATTTTCTACCCCGGTGGGGCCGAGAGGTGTGGATGTAATGGCGGAATTGGGAGAAAAAGAATAAATCCGGTACGAAAAAGTGGTACCGGGAGAGCTGCTTTTACATACGTTATATAATAGAAGCATGTGAAAGGAGTTTTTCTTTTGGCTGAGAGAAAAATCGTAGTAATAGATGCCGGCCACGGCGGTACGGACCCTGGTGCAACCTATAACGGACGGCAGGAAAAGGATGATAACTTAAGGCTTACGTTAGCTGTAGGGAAAATCCTTGCAGACAACGGAGTGGATGTCAGGTATACCAGAACTGACGATACGTACAATACACCGCTTGAAAAGGCAATGATGGCCAATGATGCGGAAGCAGATTTTCTCGTTTCCATACACCGCAATGCAATGCCGGTTCCTGGCACCGGCTCCGGAATAGAAACCCTTTTATTTGAAGAAAAAGGTGATCCGGCAATGCTTGCGAAAAACATAGGGGAACGTTTAAGTAAGGTCGGATTTACCAATTTAGGCGCAATGGAACGCCCAGGTCTGGTGGTTCTCAGGCGGACAAAGATTCCGACGGTTCTGGTGGAGGCAGGTTTTATTGATAATGAGTCGGATAATTACCTGTTTGATCAGAATTTTCAGGCTATCGCCCAGGCCGTTGCCGAGGGCATTCTAAATACGTTACTGAAGCAGGAAGAGACACGGCCGGAATATTACCAGCTGCAGACAGGGGCATACCGGGTCCGCGCACTGGCTGAGGATCAGGTCAATCTTTTAAAATCCCAGGGATCCCCGGCATTTGTTGTTTTTGAAGATGGATTATATAAAGTTCGGGTTGGAGCATTCCGCAATATCGATAGTGCGGTGAGTATGGAGCAGGCTCTCAGACGGTATGGGTATAATACGTTTATGGTAAAAAGGCCGGCTGTATTTTGAAATTTTTGGGCCGCCGGGACGCAGGCTTTGAAAGAAAAGCCACGCCCTTGCGGCTTTCTTGATTTCATACTTGACAAAATGGATTTCCGTATCGTAATGTCTTAATCAGAAAAGAACAAAGGAGATAAAAGATGATAAAGGCAGTTATTTTTGATATGGATGGAGTCATTATTGACAGTGAAGGTGTTTATCTGCAATACCAACTGGAATTTGCCAGGAAGAAAAACCCGGCTGTGAAAATAGAACAGCTGTTTCCTATGGTCGGAGCGACAAAAAAAGAGAGCTGGGAAGTGCTGCAAAAGGCGATAAACAATGGACAATCCTGGGAAGAACTGAGGGAAGAGTTCCGGCAGAGGGATATTTACGGTGAAATCGACTACCAAAAGCTTTTTCGACCGGAGGTAACGGAAACCCTTAAGCAGTTAAAGAAGGACGGATACCGGCTGGCACTGGCTTCCTCCACCCATTTAAAACTGGTGGAACGGGTTTTAGAGGAAAATGGAATCAGGCATTATTTTGAAGCAGTTGTCAGCGGCGAGCAGTTTAAGAGAAGCAAGCCGGACCCGGAAATCTATTTCTATACGGCGGAAAAGCTGAAGCTCTCTCCAAAGGAATGCCTGGCAGTGGAAGACTCCACCGTTGGGATCACGGCAGCCCACAGGGCAGGTATGAAAATCGCAGCGGTTATTGATGAACGGTACCAGTTCGACCAAAGCCTGGCGGATTATAAGCTTCTGCGGGTAAAAGATGTATTAGAAGCGGTTAAGAAGGCATAGGATGTGGTAATCATTGAATTCAGGAGGAATTGCTTGGAGTATTTCGGGGAGCTTTTAAAAGGCATGATCATTGGCGTGGCAAACATACTTCCGGGGATCAGCGGAGGAATGCTGGCTATTACCATGGGGGTATACGATAAGATCATTCATGCGGTAACGCAGCTTTTTCGGGAACCGGTGAAAAGCATACGGATTCTTCTTCCTTACGGGATCGGAGCTGCAGCAGGCATTATCTTTCTTTCCCTGGCCTTTGAGTATCTGTTTCATACATATCCGCTTCAGACCAGAATGGCATTTCTGGGGTTAATTGGCGGCGGGCTTCCATCCCTCTTTCAAAAGTCATTTTCAAAAGACAGGGGGGACTGGAAAAAGGGGATAATGACAGCCTGTCTTACCTGCGGAATCGTAATTATAATTACCTTTGCCGCTGAGATGTCGATCGCCTCCGGCCATAATGAGGAAAGCATGAATATGGCTTCCGGCGCTGCCTACCTTTCTTCCGGCCAGTA
Source organism: Clostridium sp. Marseille-P2415 (assembly GCF_900155545.1). Classification (GTDB taxonomy): domain Bacteria; phylum Bacillota; class Clostridia; order Lachnospirales; family Lachnospiraceae; genus Lacrimispora. The sequence continues at coordinate 1,934,974 of NZ_LT732526.1, read as the reverse complement.
CTGGGTGCCTGTCTTATTCCTGATCGGCCTCATCGCTGCGGCTACCATGATAGTTCCGGGAGTCAGCGGGTCCATGATCATGATGATGCTCGGATACTACGAGCCTATCCTGCAAACAAACAATGCCTGCATACGGGCCATTTCTTCTCTTGACTTTCCGGGTCTTTTTATAAACGGAATGGTACTGGTTCCGTATTTGGCCGGGCTTCTGGCCGGCGTATTTCTGTTTGCAAAAGTAATCGAGCGCCTTCTCACCCATTATGAACGCCAGATGTACCGGGTTATTATCGGTCTGGTATTTTCTTCTCCTTTTGTTATATTGTGGGATGTTTCATGGGAAAGTGTCAGATTGTACCAGATGTTGGGAGCAATTTCCCTGGCATTGCTGGGATATGTTTTAGCTGATATGCTGGGAGGAGAAGGATGAAGGGTATACCAGGCGGCAGTTTTGTAAAGTGAATCAGAGGCTTGCAGGAAACAAGAGACAGAGGGAGGGTGGCAGCCATTGGCCGGAACTCTCCCTCTGTCTCTTGTTTTTCCGGATTTTTAAGCATATTCTGCGATCCGGGTAATACCTACATAAATATGGGATATTCTATACCATGTAGCAAAGTCGATGATACCGGTCACCGGAAGTCCGAAGATGGTCTGAAACTGCCGGACTGCATCGGCAGTTGCCTGGCCGTAGATACCGTCGGCGGTGATACGGGGGATGGCCGTATAAACGGTGGCAATGGTATCAAGCTGGTCCTGAACCTGCTGGACTTTCTCTCCGCTGGCGCCTATGTTTAAGTTATAGCCGGGGAAGGAAGAGGGAACGCCGGCGACCTGCGGGGCGGTGTTGATATACATATCGCTCCCATAGAAGTGACGGAGTATTTCAATGGCAGAGTACCCCTGCTCTCCCAATGTGTTGCTTCCCCATTGTGTCATCCAGTTCGGGCACTGTACTCTGTTGCCGTCACAATATTGTGTCAGTATGGGCTGCCTGATACCCGGGCGTGATAAGTAGCTGTTAAAGATTTCATCCACGACCTGGGAAATACTTTCATAAATATTCCGTCCGTAAACCCATTTATGGTCAAATGCCGTGGAAGAGGTGATGGTAAAGTTGTACCCCTGGTTTCGGTACCATTCCGTATAAACCCGGTTCAGGGTAAAGCTCATGATCGCCAAAACGTTGGCAATGATGGTTTCCCGGGGCCAGGTTGCGTAAATTTCACTGGATGCTACGTTTTTAATATAGTCGGTGTAAGGAATGTAATAATTAGTGGCTGTCGGATCGGTCGGAACCCCGTCGTGGACGACAACCGTTTGCGGAACGACCACACGGCTTAGAACGATTTCTCCGGTTTCCGCAGTGGGTTTTATCTCGGCTTCCGCTATTTTGGGGGGATATTCTCCATAGAGGGTATGGTCAGGGATAACAATGGGAACTTCCGGAGATACTTCTTCCCTGACCGGAGTCATGCGTATGGGCTGGAGGGCAAGAGTATCAGCGAGGATTTGCGTACCGGAAACAGCTACGGGCTCAAAGCCCTGGGCACGGATCATAAGGGAATATTCCGAGTAAGGCTGAATAAGGCCCGGTGATAAGCTTAAGTCGATTGGAGGAGCAGATAAGCTGACCGTTTCTGTCTGGCCGGATGTGTCGGTGGTAAGCTGTTCTATGGTGCTTTCGGGATCTCCTGTATATGAGATGGAAACTTCAGCATCCCGGATGGGAAAATTGTTTTCTAAAGAAACTACGTTTACCTGAAGATTGCCGGCAGCAGTGGTCTCCTGCATGGCAGACATGTATTTTTTCATAAAACGCCCCTTATATCAATAATTACTAATAATATATTAAGGGGGATGGGGAATGATTACAAAAGCCCCCGCAGGACATAAAAAATTTAGCCTGCAGGGTACTTTTTAATAAAAGGATGTTTTGTTTTCCTGAAACATGGACTCTACGTAGTTTCGCATTTCATCCCGGCTTTCAATGTTTCTGGCACCGTCTGCGATTTTATTTCGCTGTTCTTCCGGCAGGCCGGCAAAGCGGCTTAAAATGTCCGAGTGCATCGCTAACTCAAAGGTAAAGCCAATGGGCAGTTCCCTGTTATCAATCATATTTATCACCTCAATCATAGTTTGTTCGGAACATTTCAAAAGTATACTACTGAAAAAAATACCAGGTGCATTTTGCATAATTATTCATAGTTATTGTACAAAATGTTTAAAAATGCGAAAAAACTGCATAAAATATAGTCAAATAAATCCGTAGAAAACAGTTGAAAAATGTCGCAGGATAATGTATAATCTATTCAATTTGGGCTGATATCAGTGAGCTCAAAAACCATAGCATTAAGAAAGGATTGGGACTTTGCGTATGAAAGCTTTTTTAATACTGGAAGACGGTACTGTGTTTACGGGAACAAGCATTGGTTCAACACGGGAAGTGATCAGCGAGATTGTATTCAATACTTCCATGACGGGTTATTTAGAAGTCCTTACCGACCCCTCCTACGCGGGACAAGCGGTTGTGATGACTTATCCGCTGATTGGTAATTACGGTATTTGTCATGAAGATATGGAATCATTAAAACCATGGCCGGATGGCTACATTGTCAGAGAATTATCTAGAATCCCCAGCAACTTTAGAAGCGAGGATACCATACAACATTTCTTAAAGGAAAACGACATTCCAGGTATCAGTGGTATCGATACGAGAGCCCTAACAAAAATCTTAAGAGAAAAAGGTACGATGAACGGCATGATCACAACCAATGAAGGTTATGATCCTGACGAGGCCATTGCGCGCATGAAAGCATATTCGGTGACCGGTGTTGTGAACGCAGCGACCTGCAGGGAAACATATGTCCTTCCAGGTGAAGGAAAAAAGGTCGCGCTGCTGGATCTGGGAGCCAAGAAGAACATTGCACGTTCCTTAAATGAGAGAGGATGCCAGGTAACCGTTTATCCGGCTTCCGCAAAAGCAGAAGAGATCCTCGCATCCGATCCGGATGGCATTATGCTGTCCAACGGTCCCGGCGACCCCAAGGAATGCACCGGGATCATTGCAGAGGTAAGAAAATTGTATGAATCCCGTGTCCCGATCTTTGCCATCTGTCTGGGACATCAGCTCATGGCGCTTGCTACCGGCGCGGATACCCATAAATTAAAATACGGGCACCGGGGCGGCAATCATCCGGTGAAGGATTTAGAAACCGGGCGGGTGTATATATCCTCTCAAAATCACGGTTATGTGGTTGACATGGATACCATTGACCCGGCTGTGGCAGTTCCAGCGTTCATCAATGTCAATGACGGGACCAATGAGGGGCTTAAATATACGGACAAAAATATCTTTACGGTACAGTACCATCCGGAAGCCTGTCCGGGACCACAGGATTCCAGCTACTTATTTGACCGGTTTTTAAATATGATGGAGGAAGGAAAATAATGCCGAAGAATCATGATATTAAAAAAGTGCTCGTTCTTGGCTCAGGCCCGATCATCATAGGCCAGGCAGCAGAATTCGATTATGCCGGGACACAGGCCTGCCGTTCCTTAAAGGAGGAAGGGATCCAGGTCGTTCTTTTAAACTCCAACCCGGCAACCATCATGACCGATAAAGACATTGCGGATAAGGTCTACATCGAGCCTCTGACCTTGGAAGTGGTGGAGCAGCTCATATTGAAAGAAAGGCCGGACAGCGTCCTTCCCACCCTTGGAGGCCAGGCAGGATTGAATCTCGCAATGGAGCTGGAGGATGCAGGATTCTTAAAAAAATATAACGTACGGTTGATCGGAACCACAGCCCTTACCATTAAAAAGGCGGAGGACCGGGAAATGTTCAAAGAGACCATGGAAAAGATCGGCGAACCGGTCGCTCCCTCCGATATCGTGGAAAATGTGGAAGACGGTCTTAAAACCGCTCAGGAAATCGGATATCCGGTGGTCCTCCGTCCAGCCTATACCCTGGGAGGTTCCGGCGGCGGCATTGCTGAGAATCCAGGCCAGTGCCGCGAAATTCTCGAAAATGGACTTCGCCTCTCCCGTGTGGGACAGGTTCTGGTGGAACGCTGCATCGCAGGCTGGAAAGAGATCGAATACGAGGTAATGCGCGACGGCGCAGGCAACGTCATCACCGTATGTAATATGGAAAACATCGATCCGGTCGGCGTTCATACCGGGGACAGCATCGTTGTGGCCCCTTCCCAGACTTTAGGGGATAAGGAATACCAGATGCTTCGTACATCAGCCCTTAAGATCATCAGCGAACTGGGGATCACCGGAGGCTGCAACGTACAGTATGCCCTTCACCCGGAAAGCTTTGAATACTGCGTTATCGAAGTGAACCCCCGGGTCAGCCGTTCCTCTGCCCTGGCGTCCAAAGCAACCGGCTATCCCATCGCCAAGGTTGCAGCCAAAATCGCATTGGGCTACACGCTGGACGAAATAAGGAACGCGGTTACGAAGAAAACTTATGCCAGCTTTGAACCCATGCTGGATTACTGTGTGGTTAAGATGCCGCGCCTTCCCTTTGATAAATTTTTAAGCGCAAAGAGAACCCTGGGTACCCAGATGAAAGCCACCGGTGAGGTCATGAGCATCTGCACCAATTTTGAAGGCGGACTAATGAAGGCGATCCGTTCCCTGGAGCAGCACGTGGACAGCCTGATGTCCTATGACTTTACAAAGCTTACGGACGGGGAACTGACAGAAACCCTGCATCTTGTGGATGACAGGAGGATCTGGGTCATTGCAGAGGCTTTAAGAAGAGGCTTTTCCTATGAAACCATTCATGATATCACAAAAATTGATGTATGGTTTATCGATAAGCTGGCAATTCTTGTGGAAATGGAAGAGGCCCTTAAGAAAGGGCCGCTTACCGCAGAGCTGTTAACGGAAGCGAAGAGGCTGGAGTTCCCTGATACGGTCATTTCCGGACTGACCGGGGTCTCTACGGAGGAAATCCGTCAGATGAGGAAGGAGAAGGGCATTGTGGCGGCATTTAAGATGGTGGATACCTGCGCTGCCGAGTTTGCGGCTGAGACTCCTTATTATTACTCCTGCTTTGGAAGTGAGAATGAAGCGGAACAGACTACGGGAAGAAAGAAGGTACTGGTTCTTGGTTCCGGTCCGATCCGCATCGGCCAGGGGATCGAGTTTGACTTCTGCTCGGTTCACAGCACATGGAGCTTCGGCAGGGAAGGCTATGAGACCATCATTGTCAACAACAATCCGGAGACGGTGAGCACGGATTTTGATATTGCGGATAAGCTGTATTTCGAACCTCTTACCCCGGAGGATGTGGAGAGCATTGTAGACATTGAAAAGCCGGATGGAGCGGTGGTACAGTTCGGCGGCCAGACAGCCATCAAGCTGACGGAAGCCCTCATGAAGATGGGAGTGCCGATTTTGGGCACGGCTGCTGAGGATGTAGATGCAGCGGAGGACCGGGAGCTGTTTGATAAGATATTGGAGGAATGCCGGATCCCAAGACCTGCCGGACAGACGGTATTTACGGCGGAAGAAGCCAAAGAGGCGGCGAACCGGCTGGGATATCCGGTTTTGGTAAGGCCATCCTACGTACTGGGCGGCCAGGGCATGCAGATCGCCATTTCCGACCAGGATATTGATGAGTTTATCGGGATCATCAACCAGATCGCCCAGGAGCATCCGATTCTTGTTGATAAATACATTGTCGGCAAGGAAATCGAGGTCGATGCGGTTTGTGACGGCGAAGACATTCTGATTCCAGGTATCATGGAGCATATTGAAAGAGCCGGTGTCCACTCCGGTGACAGCATTTCCGTTTATCCGGCCCAGAGCTTAAGTGAAAAAATAAAGGAAATTCTGGTAGAGTATACCGGAAGGCTGGCCAGGGCCCTTCATGTCAAGGGAATGATCAACATTCAGTTTATTGTAAACGGCGATGAGGTATATGTCATTGAGGTTAATCCCCGGTCCTCCCGTACCGTGCCTTACATCAGCAAGGTAACCGGAATTCCCATCGTGCCTTTGGCAACCCGGGTTATCTGCGGCCATTCCATTAAGGAATTAGGGTTTCAGCCGGGACTGCAGCCGGAAGCAGATTATATTGCTGTGAAAATGCCTGTATTCTCCTTTGAAAAAATCCGCGGCGCCGACGTAAGCCTCGGACCGGAGATGAAATCCACCGGGGAGTGTCTGGGCATTGCAGAGACATTCAATGAGGCGCTTTATAAAGCCTTTGCCGGAGCGGGCATCCGGCTGCCAAAGCATAAGAATATGATCATAACCGTGAAGGATTCGGATAAAGAGGAGATCATTGATATCGCCAGAAGATTTAAAGCTCAGGGATATAAAATATTCTCTACCTCCGGAACGGCCAGGGTGTTAAACGAAAATGGCATAAAGGCATTCCAGGTGCGCAAGCTGGAGCAGGAGTCTCCCAACTTATTAGACTTAATCCTCGGCCATGAAATCGATCTGATCATCGATACACCGCCCCAGGGAGCGGATAGAAGCAGGGATGGATTTGTGATCCGGAGAAATGCCATTGAGACCGGCGTAACCGTATTGACCTCATTGGATACCGCGGCTGCCCTGGTAACCAGCATGGAAAACAGGACAAAAGAGCTGACTCTGATCGATATTGCACAGGTTAAAAATATATAAGGAAGTTGGATCCGTACGTTCCTTTATGAATGAAATCATGCCAGGGAATGATGGAAACAAGGGGTTTTTATGGTATTTTACATTAATAAACAGGCGGTAGAAATAAAAACGAAATTTGAGAGCGCTCCTCTTACCTCACCAAATGAGGCGTGTGCCGCGATTGGAATGCTCTGTAAGATCTATGGTCTTGCGATTCCGCAAAAAAGGGAAATGGTAAGTGGGATGAAAGAAGATTTGCGCGCTGCAGTGAAAGCTCTGCCGGTGCCATCGGAATTTGCCGCAAAGATCATGTCTCTTCTCGATGGATATTACAAAGACGATCCGGTTACGGATGAGATTTACGAGCTGCTGGTCTACAGCTATAACCAGCAGAAATAGAATCATATAGGAAGAAAGGCTGGAGCTTTAAATATATTTAAGTTCCAGCCTTTCCTGTTACATTGGATTTTTTACAAACTGTTTGTCAAATTCCGGGTTATAATAATAGTAGTTCTTTGAATCTAAGTTGGATTTGATTTTTTCAAGAGCTTCACCAAACCGCTGGAAATGGACGACTTCCCTTTCACGAAGGAACTTTAATGGTTCTTTGACATCGGGGTCTGTTATGATGCGGATCAGGTTTTCATAGGTGGTTCTTGCCTTCTGTTCTGCTGCAAGGTCTTCGATCAAGTCCGTAATGGCATCTCCCTTAGACTGGAATTCGCAGGCATTAAACGGAACACCGGCTGCGGCAGCAGGCCAAAGTGCGGTGGTGTGGTCAATATAATATGCGTCAAAGCCGGCTGTTTTGGCCTGTTCCGGACTCAGATTTTTCGTAAGCTGGTAAATGATGGAACAAACGATTTCCAAATGCCCAAGCTCTTCGGTTCCAATATCTGTTAAAAGTCCTCCGACTTCCTTGCATGGCATGGTATATCTTTGGGAAAGATACCGCATAGATGCTGCCAGCTCTCCATCTGGTCCGCCGAACTGGCTGATGATCAAAGAAGCTGTTTTTGGACAGGTTTCTTTGATGTTAACAGGAAACTGCAGTCTTTTTTCATAAGTCCACATTATAAATTACCTCCTTCCCATGGCAGCGGGCCGTCAGACCATGTAAAATGTTTCTGTCCCGCATATTTTGTTTGGAATTCTGTTTTGTTGTTGGTATCAGGGCAGACACAGTCTATGGTAAGAGGTTCAAAGTTTTCCGCATAGGTTTTTAAAAACTGTTTCCTTTGTTCCATGGCCTGCTTAAAAGCTGTTAATGCATTTTCATCCAAAGGATGGGTGTCTAAATACAAGGTTAAATCATTAACAGTAAAGCTGATTTCCGTAATTTGCTTTAAAAGAGTTTTTCGGTCTGCCATTACTGTTCACCTCCTGTTACATAGAAAGGGAGATTAAGGCTTGGAAAGATTGTTCCGTGTTTTAAGCCTGTTTTCGCGTCATAGGGCTGCTCCCAGGGCTGAAAAGGAACGGTTGCGATGGCAAGTGCAGCAGCCTCAGCCGGAGCCGCATTGCTTCCTTTTGATGTTGAATTCATAATAACACTCCTTTCAATCATTGATTGATAGAACCTTCTTTCTTAGTATGGTTGAAAAAAATAAAAATACGTTGCTAAAATTCTCCCAGATTAACCACAGTGATAATATTGTAATAAATGGAAAAATGAAATATAATAGAAGGACAGGCAATCGTAATGACAGAAACTTGAAAACAAAAAAGACGGGAGAGCAGAGGATTGAGTGATAAGAAATTTGCAGTATTGATTGATTCGGATAATATTTCCGCAAAGTACATTACGTGTATTCTGGATGAAATGACCCGTTATGGCGTCATAACTTACAAAAGAATCTACGGAGACTGGACCAGTGCCCAGATGGGAAAATGGAAAATGGAGCTGTTAGAAAATTCCATCACTCCGATTCAGCAGTTTTCCAATACCGTAGGAAAGAATGCGACCGATTCCGCATTGATTATTGATGCGATGGACTTACTCTATACGGATAATGTGGATGGGTTCTGCATCGTGTCCAGCGACAGCGATTTCACACGTCTGGCCAGCAGGCTTCGGGAATCCGGAAAAGAAGTCATTGGTATGGGGGAGGATAAGACACCCAAATCCTTCCGTGCCGCCTGTACGGTATTCACAAATCTGGAGATTCTCCTTGACCAGGATGAGGAAGGCGCCGGAGGAGAAGCCATCGGAAGAGAGGTGATCGAACAGGATATCACTTCTATTATTTTAGAGAATGATGATAAGAACAAGGCCACCGGTCTTGGAGAGATCGGAAACCGTCTTGTTAAAAAATATTCGGATTTTGACGTGAGAAGTTATGGTTACAGCTCTTTGTCCAAGTTTTTGGAGGAAATGGACAGCTTTGAACTTAAAAAGTCCAATAATGTGGTAACAGTACGGATGAAGGATAACCGTACCAGAAAGCAGGAGCTGGATGATTATGCGGTAAAGCTGGTAAAGGGCAGCGGAAAGAATGGTATGGAGCTGGCTGCATTGGGAAATGGCATGCACCGGAAATTTACAAGTTTTAAGGTAAAGGATTATGGATACTCCACCTTTTCAAAATTTGTCCACAGCATCGGGCAATTGGAGGTTCGGGAGAATAAAAATAATAATAAAACCGTATATCTGAAAAAAGAAGAATCATAATAAACAGGTCAGGAAAAGGGAATGCCCGTTTCCTGACCTGTTTATTTTTTAACAGATTCCATGATATATATTTCTTAAATCATAAAAATATGTTATTATTAGTGGGTCAATCATTACAAAGGAGAATAGGAACCATGCTGGATTTTCGTGTTGATACATTTCTTGCGGTATGCAGATATATGAATTTTACAAAGGCAGCCAGCGAGCTTCATATCACCCAGCCTGCAGTATCCCATCATATCCGTTACTTAGAGGACCGTTATGGGGTCAGGCTGTTTGAATACAGCGGAAAAAAGCTGAACCTGACAGAGGCGGGAAGAGTCTTTTTATCCGCTGCCATAACCATGAAGGATGATGAACTGCATTTAAAGAAAATAATGGAGCAGCAGTCAGGAAAGGGAAGGCGGCTGGTATTTGGCGCCACCATGACCATAGGGGAGTACGTGATGCCGGAGGCGCTGATGCGGTTCCTTCATGTTTATCCCAAGGCAGCGGTTCAGATGGTGGTAGCGGATACCAGAGAACTTCTTGCAAAACTCAATGACGGGGAGATTGAATTTGCTCTGGTGGAGGGCTTTTTTCAAAAGAAGGAATATGATTATCTGGTTTTTGCTTCAGAGCCATTTGCTGCAGTCTGTGCGCCGGACTATCAGTTTCAGCGGGAGATCAGAAGATTGGAGGATCTCCTTTGGGAAAGGCTTTTTATCCGGGAACCGGGTTCTGGAACCAGGTATGTCTTTGAGCGCTACCTGGAGGGAAAAAATTTATTGCTTCATGATTTTCCGAATTTAATGGAGATCAGCAACATCGGTGCCATGAAACAGATGGTGGCAAAAGGGAAGGGGATCACATTCCTTTATGAAGCCGCAGTAAAAGAGGAATTAAATAATGGTATTCTGAAAAAAATTGAACTGGAAGATTTTCAACTGACCCATGATTTTACGTTCATATGGAGGAAGGGGAGTATTTATCAAACGTATTATAAAGAGCTGTTTGACATTCTCCATGGAGAGTGAAAAATGGCGGAAACCCCGCAGGAATCAGGGCTGGCAGGGGAATGAGGGGAAATGAAAAAAATTGACAAAAAAGTGTTGACAATTAATACAATTCATATTATACTAATGGAGCAGTCGAGAGCGGGGAGCAAAAAAGCGGTAACGCGATCGTACAAGCACTGGGATCTTAGCTCAGCTGGGAGAGCATCTGCCTTACAAGCAGAGGGTCACAGGTTCGAGCCCTGTAGGTCCCATTGATAGACAATACGTTTATCCATTAATTTCATATGGCGGAATAGCTCAGTTGGCCAGAGCACACGGTTCATACCCGTGGTGTCGAGAGTTCGAATCTCCCTTCCGCTACTTTTTTGACCTGTAATCAGCCGATTACAGGTTTTTTTCTGCTTCGACAGGAACCGGAAGTCTTTTTCCATTTTTTTTATATTCATTTCTCCTGTTTTATGTTATACTAACAAATAGTAAAAAGTGGAGGGATTCCATGTACTATTTTATTGTAAACCCGAACTCACGCTGCGGACGGGGAAGAAACATTTGGAAAAAACTGGAGACAACACTTAAGACCTGCGGTGCAGAGTACCAGGCGTTCCTGACGGAAAAACCGGGAGATGCAAGGGTATTTGCCAGGGAGCTGACAGAAGGCTGCAGGGAATCAAGCATCATCATTGCAGTAGGCGGCGACGGAACTGTGAATGAAATCCTGGATGGGCTTTCCTTCTGCGGCTCTGTCACGTTAGGGTATATTCCGGCCGGATCGGGCAATGATCTGGCCAGAAGCTTAAAGCTTCCGAAAAGTCCGGTCAGGTGTTTGAAAAAGATCCTGCATCCGAAATACTATAAGCTTATGGATTACGGAGTTCTGTCTTATGGGGAAAGTGAAATTTCCCACAGACGCTTTATGGTCAGTGCAGGAATCGGAATGGATGCGGCTGTCTGCCACAACATTCTCTATTCCAAATCAAAAGGGCTGCTCAATAAGTTTCACATTGGGAAGATGATCTATCTCCTCATTGGAGTGAAGCAGTTGATTTTAGCCAGGCCGTCAAAGGGCTATATTCTTCTTAATGGTGTCCAGAAGGTTGAGTTTAACCACGCCTATTTCATATCCGCCCATATTCATCCGTACGAGGGCGGCGGTTTTAAATTTGCCCCGGATGCAAGCTTTGAAGACGGGCAGTTATCCATCTGTGTTATGAATAACCGGAAGAAACGGAAGCTGGTGCCCGTGCTGCTCAATTCCCTCATGGGCAGAAAATCTTTCAATAAGGGAACCAGATTTTATACATGCGAAGAAGCTTTGATCCACATGGACCGCCCAATGGCAGTGCACGTAGACGGAGAAAGCTGTTTTTGCCAGAACGATGTGCAGATTCGGTGCATCGGCAAAAAACTGCGCATGATTGTATAGATATGTATATATAGAAGAAACACCCTTCGGGTATACCATTATGCCCAGAAAGCGCGGGCAATAAAGAGGAAACACCCTTCGGGTATACCATTATGCCCAAAAAGCATGGGCAGTAAAGAGGAAACACCCTTCGGGTATACCATTATGCCCAGAAAGCGTGGGCAATAAAGAGGAAACACCCTTCGGATATACCATTATGCCCAAAAAGCATGGGCAGTAAAGAGGAAAGGAAGAATTATGAGAATCGGACAGGGATATGATGTGCATAAATTAGCAGAAGGAAGGGAGCTCATCCTGGGAGGGGTGAAGATTCCTTATGAGAAGGGGCTTTTGGGCCATTCTGACGCCGATGTACTGGCCCATGCGGTTATGGATGCCCTTTTAGGTGCAGCGGGGCTGGGGGATATCGGAGAACATTTTCCGGATACGGATCCTCAGTATAAGGACATATCCAGTATCGAGCTTTTAAAGCAGGTGGGCCGCCTTTTGGAGGAACGTGGTTATGTGATCGAGAACATAGATGCCACGGTCATAGCACAAAAGCCAAAACTTTTGCCCTACCGCCCCAGGATGGCAGAAAACATTGCCGATGCTTTAAATTTGACGGTGGATAAGGTTAATGTAAAGGCTACAACAGAAGAAGGGCTTGGTTTTACCGGAAACGGAGAGGGAATTTCTTCTCAGGCAATTACACTGTTGACGTCTGCCCTGGACTACTGCTATGATGATAAGATCATGTCGGCGGATTGCAGCGGCTGCGGCGGATGCTGCCGGAAAGCGTAAGGAAACAGGATAGATGGAAGGGAGATATTATGAAAGTTTTTAATACATTATCCAGACAAAAGGAAGAATTCGTGCCGTTGGAGCCTGGAAAGGTGAAAATGTATGTCTGCGGTCCGACCGTATATAATTTTATCCACATCGGTAATGCAAGACCTATGATCGTGTTTGATACGGTTCGAAGGTATTTTGAATATAAGGGCTATGAGGTGAATTTCGTTTCCAACTTTACCGATGTAGATGATAAGATCATTAAGAAAGCCATAGAAGAGGGCGTGGATGCGGACACCATTTCCAAGCGCTACATTGCGGAGTGCAAAAAGGATATGGAAGGAATGAATGTCAGGCCGGCTACCAGGACTCCGCTGGCTACCGAGGAAATCTGCGGGATGCTGGATATGATCGAAGAACTGACCGCAGCCGGCCATGCTTATAAGGCAGAGGATGGAACCGTTTATTTCCGTACAAAATCCTTTGATGGATATGGGAAACTGTCTCATAAGAATCTGGAGGATCTGCAGTCCGGTTTCCGTGAGATCAAGGTGACCGGTGAGGAAGGGAAAGAGGATCCGGCCGATTTCGTACTCTGGAAGCCAAAAAAAGAAGGGGAACCTTACTGGGAATCACCGTGGTGTGAAGGGCGGCCGGGCTGGCATATCGAGTGTTCTGTCATGTCTAAGAAATATCTTGGAGACCAGATTGATATCCATGCGGGGGGAGAGGATCTCATTTTCCCTCATCACGAGAATGAGATCGCCCAGAGCGAGGCTGCCAACGGAAAAGAATTTGCCAGATACTGGATGCACAACGCATTTTTAAATATTGATAATAGGAAGATGTCCAAATCCCTGGGGAATTTCTTCACGGTAAGGGAAATCAGTGAGAAATATGATCTTCAGGTACTGCGCTTCTTTATGCTGAGCGCCCATTACAGAAGCCCGCTTAATTTCAGCGCCGATTTAATGGAAGCATCAAAGAACGGCCTGGACCGGATTTTAACTGCAGTGGATAAATTAAGGAGTCTGGAAGCTTCTGCAAAATCAGAGGGGTTCCGTGACGGTGAGTACCAGAAGGCTGTAGAGGAACTGGTTATTAAATTTGAGACTGCCATGGATGACGATTTTAACACGGCAGATGCCATTTCTGCGATTTTTGAACTGGTGAAATTAAGCAATTCTACAACAAACGGAGAAAGTTCCGGGGATTATGTCGCCTGCTTAAAGAGAACCATTGAACGGCTCTGCGATGTTCTGGGAATCATAACGGAAAAGAAGGCAGAGATTCTGGATGGTGAAATTGAAGCCATGATCGAAGCCAGGCAGCAGGCCAGAAAGGACAAAAATTTTGCTTTGGCCGATGAAATCCGCGGGAAGCTTCTGGATAAGGGCATTGTTCTGGAGGACACCAGGGAAGGTGTAAAATGGAAGAGAGTGTAATGTCGCTGTCCGCATTTTCCGAATTCTTTGCGGATACGCTAAAGCTTAAGGAAGTGGATGTAAAAAGCTATTCCCCTCTGGCACTGGCTTATATTGGAGATGCGGTCTATGAAGTGATTGTCCGGACCAAGGTCATGAACCATGGAAGCACCCAGGTGAATAATATGCATAAAAAAAGCGCCAAACTGGTGAACGCCGGAACACAGGCGGAGATGGTCCGCAGGCTTCTGGAAGAAGAGAATTTGACGCCGGAAGAGGTGGCGGTTTACAAACGGGGGCGTAACGCCAAATCCGCAACGACCGCCAAACACGCTACGGTTGCCGATTACAGAACCGCTACCGGATTTGAAGCGCTGTGCGGCTACCTGTATTTAAATGGCAGTTTTGACCGTCTGGTTGCTTTGGTGGGCAGAGGACTTGAAAGAATAGGAGAACTGGAATGATAGAGGAATTTACGATAGAAGGCAGGAACGCAGTGTTGGAAGCATTCCGTTCCGGAAAGACGATCGATAAACTGTACGTGCAAAAGGGAGTTCAGGATGGTCCCATCCAGTCCATTGTCCGGGAAGCAAAAAAGAAGGATACCATCATTAACTTCGTGGAAAGAGAGCGCCTGGATCAGATGTCAGAGGAAGGTCATCATCAGGGCGTTATCGCACATGCTGCTGCCTATGAATACGCGGAAGTGGAGGATATGTTAAAGGCGGCAGAGGAAAAGGGAGAACCGCCGTTTCTTTTCCTGTTGGACGGAATTGAAGATCCGCACAATCTGGGAGCCATCATCCGTACCGCTAATTTAGCCGGAGCCCACGGAGTTATCATTCCAAAGCGCCGGGCGGTGGGCCTTACGGCTACGGTTGCAAAGACCTCTGCCGGGGCGCTTAATTATACGCCGGTAGCCAAGGTCACCAATCTGACTGCCACAATAGAAGAGTTAAAGGCAAAAGGCATGTGGTTTGTCTGTGCCGATATGGATGGAGAAATGATGTACCGGCTTAATTTAAAGGGGCCCATCGGCCTTGTCATCGGCAGTGAGGGGAGCGGTGTGGGAAGGCTTATCCGGGAAAAGTGCGATATGGTGGCTTCCATCCCCATGAAAGGTGATATTGATTCCCTCAATGCTTCTGTAGCGGCAGGTGTTCTGGCTTATGAGATCGTAAGACAGCGTTTGGGATAACAGACGAGGAGATGATGTTTATGAAAAAGAATGGTATAGCTATGGCATCTGTTTGTGCAGCCATACTGTTCTCTTTAAACGGCTGTACATCAGGCGACCGGATAACAGCGGCGGACAGCACAGAGGAGAGCATTGAGTGGAAAACTGTGGTAAGCATCGGGGATGAAGCAGTACCTCTGTATTCAAAGCCTGAAGGGAGCAATGTGAAAACCCCTAAGGCTTCCGGTACTGTCACCTTGGGCAGCAATTCCGCCGCCGTGGATGCTTCCAATACCAGCCATGGCTATGTGATGGTCCGGTATACCGGAAGTGCTTCAAAAATCAAGGTTCAGGTGATAAAAGGCGGAGGAGAAACGTATACCTATGATTTAAATGCCAGATCTGCTTATGAGGTATTCCCTTTAACGGAAGGAAACGGAACGTACACAGTCCGGGTTTTGGAACAGGTACAGGGCACCCAGTATGCGGTAAAGTCCAGCAATGATATTCATGTGACCCTTGCGGATGAATTTGAGCCTTTCCTTTATCCGAACCAGTATGTGAATTTTTCTGCCGGAAGCGCGGTGGTTAAAAAAGGAGCGGAGCTTGCAGCCCCTGCGTCAGATGCTCTTGGCGTTGTGACCAATGTTTACAATTTTGTTATAAAGAATTTCACCTATGATACGGCACTGGCTAATTCGGTTGAGTCCGGCTATCGGCCTGATGTCGACGATGTTCTGGCCCGGAAAAAAGGAATCTGCTTTGATTATGCAGCAGTCATGACTGCCATGCTGCGGTCCCAGAACATTCCCACAAAGCTTGTGGTCGGCTATACGGGAAGCCTTTATCATGCATGGGTGAATGTATACATAGAAGGACAGGGCTGGGTGGATAACATCATTTATTTTGACGGCTATAACTGGAAACTCATGGACCCTACCTTTGCGTCTTCGGGAGGAAATGATCCGGCTATCAGGGAGTACATCAAAGACAGCTCCAATTATAAGGCTAAATATACATACTAGAGAACTTCATAAGATAAAGGAGAAACGAAACATGGCAAAGGAAGCGAAAAAACGATATTCCGCCCGGGAACTTTCCGCTTTCTGTCTCCAGATATCGATTCTTCTCCATGCGGCTATCCCTCTTGACGAGGGATTGTCTGTTATGGCGGAGGATGCGGCAGGGGAGGAAGAGAAAAAAATCCTTCTTAAGATGGCTGAGGAGGCAGAGCTTGGCGTTCCTTTCTCAAAGGTACTGGAGAAAACAGGAGTTTATCCGCCCTATGTGATCCGCATGGCCAGACTGGGGGAGGAAACCGGGACCCTGGATCAGATCATGGAATCACTGGCCGGTTATTATGAAAAAGAGCATGTTCTTATGAAAAACATAAAAAATGCGGTCACCTATCCGGTTATCATGATTTTTATGCTTCTGATGGTTTTGGTTGTATTATTTACAAAGGTTATGCCGATTTTTGAAAATGTTTATAAACAGCTGGGGGCAGAGATGCCGCCGGTCTCTCTTGCTGCAACAAAGCTTGGAGGTGCATTCTGCGCAGCAGCTCTGGCAATCGGAATGCTCCTGGCGGTGGCGGCAGTTTCTGTGTGGCTTATTGGAAAAAGGGGGAGAAAGCTCCTTATGGTGGAACGTCTGCTGCATTGGATTAAAAAGAGGAGCCGGATAGCACTTGCGGTTGCAAACCGCCGTTTCACTTCTGTACTGGCTCTGACCCTTCACAGCGGGCTGGCTCTTTTAAAGGGAATGGAACTGGCCGGAGAGCTTGTGGAGAACCAGACGGTGGAAGAAAAAATAAAGGCCTGTGCAGAGGAACTGGAAGCAGGTACGGATTACTATACCGCCATGAAGAATACGGGATTGTTTAAAGGGTTCTATGTGCAGATGATAAAGGTGGGTGCAAGAAGCGGACGGTTGGACAGTGTCATGGAGGAAATCTCCAAAAGCTATGAAGAAGAGGCGGATACGGCCATGGAACATATGATCACCCGGTTTGAACCCACCGTGGTTGCGGTACTGGCTATTGCGGTTGGCCTGATCCTCCTTTCTGTCATGCTGCCTCTGACCGGTGTTTTATCGGCAATCGGATAGGAGGGAGCTGGAATGAATAGATGGAAGCAGTCCCTTAAGGAAATCCGGGGCTATTTGATTTCTCTGTCGGCATTTGCCTGCACAATCGTTCTTTTCGTATCCGGAGTCCTTATATTTTCGAAAAAAGCGGATACGAAAGGAGCGCAGACGCTTCGGGATGCCATACGCAGGGCGTCGGTCCAGTGTTATGCGATTGAAGGAAGGTATCCGCCCAGTGTGGAATATCTGGAAGAAAATTATGGAATACAGATCGACAGAGAACGGTATGATGTATTTTACAGCGGCTTCGCTTCCAACTTCATGCCGGATATTACGGTCAGCTTACGTGAACAATAACCGGGAGGTGGGCATATGAGCGGAAAAGTAAACCGGAGGGGCCGGATGGCTGGTGTTCTTTTTACCATTCTGCTGTTTCTCGTATTTGTACTCTGCGCCCTGTTCTCCGTGCTCATTGGGGGCAGGGTCTATGAGAATATCAATGCCAGGACAGAGAATACCTACCGGGAGGATGTGGCCCTAAGCTATATTGCCAATAAGGTGAGACAGGGAGATGAAGCCGGGAAGGTATCTCTCACGGAAACGGATGGGATCACCGTCCTTAAGCTGGAGCAGAAGATACAGGATTCGGTTTATGTGACAGATATCTATTACCGGGATGGCAGGTTATGGGAATTGTTTACAGATGCCGGAAGCGGCCTGGGAGTCGGAGACGGAAATGAGATTTTGGAATGCAGTGCGGTTTCCATGGAAATGACAGGCAGGCTTCTCCACATAAAAACGGAAGGGGAGAGCGGAGGCAGCCTCTGGCTTACCCTTAGAAGCGGAGGTCCGGAAGATGAATAGAAAACACCATTCAGGCGTGTTCCTAATGGAGATGACCGCAGTCATTTTTTTCTTTATTCTTTGTGCGGCGGTCTGCCTTCAAACGTTTGTAAAGGCCGATTCTATAAGCCGGAAGGCATCGGATCTGAACCAGAGTGTGTTGATTGCCCAAAGCGTGGCAGAGGTCTGGAAAGCAAAGGGCGCGGCCGGATTACAGGAACAGTTCCAGGCGGAAGTGCCGGAGGATCCATCCGAAGGGTATGTAATGGGATTTGACAGAACCGGTGATCCCTGTGAAATACAATATGCTGTTTTTCATGTGAGGACAAAGCTTCCCGGAGAGGGGCAGGCGGAAGTGGCTGTCAGCCGGAACGGGGAAGAGGTGTATACTCTTAGGGTTTACCGGCATGAAACGAAAGATTGACGGAGGTGGAAGCATGGCAAAGCAGGAAAAGGGATACAGAGCAGCGATCGGCAGTCCTTCCCTTATTTTAATATTTATTGTCCTGTGCCTTGTGACCTTTGGGATGCTCTCCTTAAGCACCGCAAAAAGCGAATGGGATTTAGCGAAGCGCAATGCTTCGGCAGTGACGGAGTATTACCGGGCGGACAGTGAGGGAGAAAAATTTTACCGGATGGTTTCGGAAACGGTGGATGCAGTCCGGGAGCAGAGCCCGGATCCCGGGGAGTGCAGGAAGCTTTTAAGCCGGAAGCTGGGGGGATATTACCGTCTTGGGGAGGGAACTGTGGTAACGGAAATCGCCATGGAGCGGTCCCAGGCACTTTTTATCGAATTGATCCCCCAGTTTGAAGGAACAGGAAGCATGATCATATCGCAGTGGAAGGTAGTTCAGACAGAAGATTTTGAAATTGATGATTCCATGCCGGTGTGGACCGGCGGGGAAACAAAAGAGTAGGAGACTGGAAGATGAAGGTAGTGGATTTGCTAAGCTCTGCTGTGGCACAGAATGCATCCGATATTTTTCTGGTGCCCGGCATGCCGTTTTCGTATAAAATCGGGAGCAGGATTGTATACCAGAATGAGGAAAAACTGTTTCCGGCCCAGATGGAGGAATTGATTGCAGAGCTTTATAAGCTGGCCGGAAACCGAAGCATGGAAAAAGTGCGGGAACATGGGGATGATGATTTCTCTTTTGCCCTTGCCGGCGTTTCCAGATTCCGGTCCAGCGTGTTCCGTCAGCGGGGATCTCTGGCAGCGGTGATCCGGGTCGTTAACTTTGAACTGCCGGATCATAAGGCACTTCATATCCCGGAGAACGTTATAGATATCGCGAGAATGACAAAAGGATTTGTGCTGGTCACCGGACCTGCGGGAAGCGGAAAGACCACTACGCTGGCCTGTATTATTGATAAGATCAACAATACGCGAAACGCCCATGTCATCACTTTAGAGGACCCTTTGGAATACCTTCACCGCCACAAGCAGAGCGTGGTAACCCAGAGGGAAGTCACAACGGACACAGACAGCTATGTGACCGGGCTGCGGGCAGCCCTGCGCCAGGCCCCGGATGTGATCCTGGTGGGAGAGATGAGGGATTATGAGACCATACGGATTGCAATGACAGCAGCAGAGACCGGTCATCTGGTGATTTCCACCCTTCATACGGTAGGGGCGGCCAATACCATTGACCGCATCATTGATAATTTTCCGCCTAACCAGCAGCAGCAGATCCGGATGCAGCTTTCCATGGTGGTTCAGGCAGTGGTTTCCCAGCAGTTGATCCCCACTGTGGATGGCGGCATTTATCCGGCTTTTGAAATCATGTTTTTTAACAATGCGATCCGGAATATGATCCGGGAATCCAAGACTCACCAGATTGATTCGGTCATTGCCACCGGGCAGACAGAAGGCATGATTTCCATGGATGCCAGTCTTTTAAATCTGTATAAAGAAGGGAGGATCACCAGAGAAAACGCCGTTATTTACAGCAGCAACAGTGAATTAATGACAAAAAAAATTGACCGCGGCATATAGCAGCGTATAGTTTGTAATTCAAGCAGATACACTATCTATAATAGCTTAAGGAGAGTGGTTGAATGATGAGAACAGAAAAAAGAAAAGTTGCGTTAGTCGGTACAGGAATGGTGGGGATGAGTTATGCCTATTCCATGCTGAATCAGGGTGCTTGTGATGAACTGGTATTAATTGATATTAATCGGAAAAGGGCGGAGGGAGAAGCGATGGATTTAAACCATGGACTTGCTTTTTTAACGTCCCATATGGAAATTTATGCCGGCGAATACCGGGATTGTTCGGATGCGGACATTGTCGCAATTTGTGCCGGAGTCGCCCAGAAGCCTGGAGAGACAAGGCTTGACTTATTAAAACGGAATGCATCCGTATTTCAGTCCATTGTGCAGCCTGTAACGGAATCAGGTTTTAACGGTATTTTTCTGGTGGCCACCAATCCTGTGGACATCATGACGAGAATTACCTATGCCCTGTCAGGCTTTAATCCCAGGCGGGTGCTGGGAAGCGGTACGGCCCTGGACACAGCCAGACTCCGGTATCTGCTGGGTGAGTCGCTGCGGGTTGATCCAAGGAATGTCCACGCATATGTCATGGGAGAGCACGGGGACAGCGAGTTTGTTCCCTGGAGCCAGGCCATGATCGCCACGAAGCCCATTCTTTCTCTTTGCGGAAGCGGAGGAGAGGAAGGTATGGTATGCAGGGAAGAGCTAAAGCGGATCGAGGATGAGGTCCGGGGAGCGGCTTACCGGATTATTGAAGCCAAGCAGGCCACCTATTACGGGATCGGAATGGCTCTTACCAGAATCACCAGGGCAATCTTTGGGGATGAAAACAGTGTCTTAACGGTATCAGCCATGCTGCGGGGAGAATACGGGCAGTCGGAGGTATATGCAGGAGTCCCCTGCATCATCAATAAAAATGGGATTCAGAGAGTTCTGACCCTGTCTTTGACCGAGGAAGAAATGGGACAGTTTAACAAATCCTGTGATACCCTTCGGGAAAGCTTTAAAGGCATTTTATAGAAAACGTGCAGCTAAGGGAGAGGGCAGGAAATGATGCCATGGTTTCCTGTTCTGCTCCCGGCGGCTTAAATGGTAAAATGAGGAAGGTTATAAAAAGTCATTTATTTGAAATTTTTGCAATTATTTACACTTTAGTAAAAAAATAAAAAAATGTTGACAAAGAGATATTCCCATGCTATGATATACGAGGTTCGAGCGGAGAACGCAAAAAGATGCTGATGTGGCACAGGTGGTAGCGCACCTCATTGGTAGTGAGGAGGTCACGGGTCCGAGTCCCGTCATCAGCTCTGGTAACAAACGGGAAGTCTTAAATAAAGAGGCTTCCCGTTTTTGTCATATAGAAAAAGATGATGAGAAGGAGGCACATGGATATGGGGAAACGTAAAAAGAAGCACAGAAGTGCATGGTCAATATTTTTCCGGCCTATTAAAGTCATTCTTCTTGCATTTCTTGTGGTAATGGTTTTAGGATGCCTGGCCGGCGGTGCCGTATTTTTAAAATACCAGGATGAAATCTTAGCCTGTAAAGAAAAGGCTGACTCCATTATAAGCAATACAGCCAAAACAGATTTTTCCCAGCCTACGGATACAAGAATTTATGATTCCACGGGTAATCTGATCGGGACCATTAATTCAGGCCACTATGAATATGTTCCGATTACCGGAATCAGTAAAAATCTTCAAAACGCTTACATCGCTCAGGAGGACCGGAGGTTTTACAAGCATCATGGCATTGATTACATCGGCCTGATTCGTGCAGGTGTGGTATTTGTGAAAAACAGGGGGACAATCACCCAGGGCGGAAGCACCATCACCCAGCAGGTCATTAAAAACACTTATTTGACCCAGGAGCGGACCTTTCAAAGGAAACTGACGGAATTTTTTGCTGCTCCCCGGATTGAGGAGAAGTATACGAAGGCCGACATCCTGGAATTTTACTGCAACACCAATTTCTATGCAAACCGGTGTTACGGAGTGTCGGAAGCCAGTCGTTATTATTTTGATAAGGAAGCAAAAGACCTGACTGTCTGGGAGGCGGCTACCCTGGCGGGAATCAGTAATAATCCGTCTAAGTATGACCCGGTTGCCCATCCGGAGACCTCCAGGAAAAAGAGAGACCAGATCATAGACAATATGGCTCTGTGCAAGTTCATTTCGGAGGAAGAAAAGGAAAACGCAAAAGACCAGCCTCTCACTGTGGCTAAAGTTTATGAGGCCGGAACAAAAGAAAATTACCAGACAAGCTATGCGATCCACTGTGCGGCTCTGGAGCTGATGAAGAACGAGGGGTTTGTTTTTCAGTATGTGTTTAACAGTCAGGTGGCTTACGATTCCTATAAGGAGCAGTATCAGGAGCTCTATCAGTCCAAGAGCGATATGATCCGAAACGGTGGGTTTGAGATACATACCAGTCTGGAAACGGCGGTCCAGACCTCTTTGCAGGATACCATTGATAAGCGTCTGGCAGGTTTTAAGGACCTGCAGGATAACGGCAAATTCGCCCTTCAGGGCGCAGCGGTGTGCATTGACAACCGGACCGGATATGTGGTAGCCATTGTGGGCGGCCGCGGTACGGATGATGAATACAACCGTGGATTTTTAAGCAGGCGCCAGCCAGGTTCCACCATTAAACCGCTGATTGATTATGCGCCTGCCTTTGAAACCGGATTTTATTATCCATCCAGGCTGGTGAATGACCATCTGTTTGATAAAGGACCCAAAAACAGCGGTGGGAAATATTATGGCAATGTCTCCGTCAGGGAGGCATTAAACCGGAGCTTAAATACCGTGGCCTGGCAGGTGCTGGCCGATATCGGCGTCGATACCGGGATCCGGTATCTGGGAAAGATGCATTTCGCGGGATTGAGCTATCTGGATAACGGAAACAGCAGCATGAGCATCGGAGGCTTTACGGAAGGGGCCAGGGTCGTGGATATGGCCAAAGGGTATTCCGTTCTTGCCAACAATGGGATGTACAGCAATAATACCTGCATTACCAGCATAAAGAGCCAGTATGACGGCGAGGTGTATAATGGAAACCAGGCAGATGAGAGAATATTCACGGAAGATACGGCGTATATGATCACCGATGTTCTGAAGGGAACACTGGATAAACCATACGGCACAGGCTATGGGCTGGGGCTCGATATTCCGGCTGCAGGGAAGACCGGAACCACAAACAGCAATAAGGATACCTGGTTCTGCGGATATACGAAGTATTACACCACCGCTATCTGGGTGGGATATGACACGCCCAAGGCCATGCCCGGGGTTTACGGGAAAACCTATTCCGGAAAGATCTGGCATGATTTCATGGCTGAGATAAACGGCGGTCTGCCTGCGCAGGACTGGGATATGCCTGCAACGGTTTCCCTTTATAATGTGGATTCCAGAGGAGAGAAAACGAACAGTGAGACAGGGACCAGGGATTTGTTTTCCTCTGTTGCAGAGGCTGCAGCCAAGTCTGATGTTAATAAGTGGAAGGAAGAGGAAGATAGGAAAAAGGCGGAATCCCGGGCTCAAAGCGATCTGGAATCCGTGCAGGCATCCCAGCAGGCGGTGGCACAGGCGGTTTCTGAGCTTCAGTCTCTGATCGGGGATTTAAATGCCCTGGAATATCGCGACAGCACCACCGATGAGAAGATCAATACAGCCCGTACTCTTTTGGATCAGCTAAGCGGTACGGAATATTATGATGGATTAAAGCAGCAGCTTGATGAGGCAGTAACCCACGCCATGTCTTTGCCGAAACAGGAGGATTCCACGGGAAAACCCCAGCAGATCGGTCCCGGAGTCGTCGGCCCGAGAGAGACCACCGAAGCAGTTTTTCCGGGAGATGAGGATTCCGATGATTATGGCGATCCGGGTTTTGCTCCGGGTGATTCATATCCCGGCGCAGAATCGGTTGGGCCGGGTGCGGTATATTAAAGAAAATGATTTTAGGGTTGATTTTTACGGCGGCAGCTGTTATCCTTAGTTAGGAAATACCCTTCGGGTATAGAAAATTATTTAAGAAAGGAAGTGAACCGGAGTGGAAGGTCGAAGTCAGAAGATGGAAGCAGACAATTATCATAAGCGTATGGTAGTGGGGCAGAGTCCGGGATTTCGAATCTGCTCCGGCTTCACTGCCGTTAAAAGAGGATAGATCTCTGCGTTTATGATAGCCATTCTTTACAGATAAGTTCTGTAATTATGGCTATTTTGTTTTGCCAGGAATTAAAAGTTATGGCAAAGCCCCGTTCTGCTTCCATAAAAACCACGACAGAAAACAGGTTCATATGGAGGAAGTAACAAATGCAGGAGAAGTTCAACATGGATGAACTGATGGAGCTGGTGAACAGCCGTCAGTTTCGAAAATTAAAGGAAGTGATGACGGAGTTCAATGAGATGGATATTGCCACGTTCATTGAAGCACTGGACTCCGAGAAAACGGTGGTGGTATTTCGGATGCTTCCCAAGGAGCTGGCCAGTGAGGTATTCGCATGTCTGGAAGTTGAGAAGCAGAGGCACATTATTAACAGCATAACGGATCATGAGCTGGGAACCATAGTGGAAGACTTATTCGTGGATGATGCCGTGGATATGCTGGAGGAGCTGCCTGCCAGTGTGGTAAAGAGGGTTCTTCAAAATGCGGCCGCAGACACCAGGAAGCTGATCAATCAGTTTTTAAACTATCCGGAAAACAGTGCCGGAAGCATCATGACGGCAGAGTACGTGGGACTTAAGAAAACCATGACAGTGGAGCAGGCATTTACCTATATCCGAAAGCATGGTGTGGATAAGGAAACCATTTACACCTGCTATGTGATGGATGGGAAGAGAAGGCTGGAAGGCGTTGTCACAGTCAAGGATCTGTTAATGAATCCCTACGAATTAACCATTGGCGATATCATGGATACTCATGTCATAAAGGCGGTTACTACGGAAGACCAGGAGGCTGTGGCGGAAAGCTTTCAAAAATACGATTTACTGAGCCTTCCGGTGGTGGATCATGAAGAACGACTGGTGGGAATCGTTACCGTTGATGACGTTGTGGATGTTATGGAACAGGAAGCTACGGAGGATTTTGAAAAAATGGCGGCCATGCTGCCCAGTGAAAAGCCTTATTTAAAGACCAGCGTATTCCAGCTGGCTAAAAACCGGATCGTCTGGCTTCTTGTCCTGATGGTCAGCAGCATGATCACAGGAGGGATCCTGGCCAGATATGAAGCGGCTTTTGCGGTAATTCCGCTGCTTGTAACCTTTATCCCCATGCTTACGGATACTGGCGGAAACGCAGGAAGCCAGAGCAGTACCATGATCATCCGCGGCATGGCGGTGGGAGAAATCGGTACGAAAGATATTTTCCGTGTAATTTTTAAGGAGTTGAAGGTAGCGCTCATTGTAGGCATGATTCTGGGCCTTGTGAACTACGTTCGTCTGATGATCCTCTACCCGGGACAGGAGATGCTCTGCCTGACGGTAATGTTAAGCCTTCTGGTCACGGTTGTACTGGCAAAGACGATCGGTGCGGTTCTTCCCATTGCAGCCAAGGTATTCCGCATGGACCCGGCTATTATGGCGGCACCTCTCATCACCACGATTGTGGATGCGGTCAGTCTGATCATTTATTTCCGGCTTGCCTGTAAGCTTCTGGGCTTATAGATGCCGGAGAATTTTCCGCTAAATCATTGTCTTTTCCGGTAGTTCGTTATATAATGGACTACGTGGCTTTGGCAGCCGTCCGATGAGCCGGAGAGCGAATCGAACTTCCTTCGGCCTGACACGAGAAAGAAGATATAGGAGTGTGTTAACGATGAATAAAATAAGAACAAGATACGCGCCGAGTCCGACGGGCCGCATGCACGTAGGAAACTTGAGGACCGCATTATATGCATACCTGATCGCAAAGCATGAAGGAGGGGATTTCCTTCTCCGCATTGAAGATACGGATCAGGAACGTTTTGTGGAAGGCGCTGTCGAGATTATTTATAGAACCCTGGAAGAGACCGGACTTAACCACGACGAAGGACCGGACAAGGATGGCGGAGTAGGCCCTTACGTGCAAAGCGATCGTCAGGCGTCCGGCATCTATCTGGAATATGCGAAAAAGCTGGTGGAAAAAGGAGAGGCTTATTATTGCTTCTGCACTCAGGAGAGGCTGGATTCCCTTAAGAAAATGGTGGATGGCCAGGAAATCATGACTTATGATAAGCATTGTCTCCAGCTTTCTAGAGAAGAAGTGGAAGCCAATCTGGCAGCGGGAATGCCTTATGTCATACGTCAGAACAATCCGACCGAAGGAACGACTACCTTTCATGATGAGATTTACGGCGACATTTCCGTGGACAACTCAGAGCTGGATGATATGGTATTGATCAAATCCGATGGATATCCGACCTATAATTTCGCCAATGTGGTGGATGACCACCTGATGGGAATCACCCATGTGGTGAGAGGCAATGAATATCTGTCTTCCTCCCCGAAGTATAACCGCTTATATGACGCGTTTGGCTGGGAGGTTCCGGTATACGTTCACTGCCCGCTGATCACCAACGAAGAGCATAAGAAACTGAGCAAGAGAAGCGGACACGCTTCCTATGAAGATTTGATAGAGCAGGGCTTTCTGTCCGAGGCTGTGGTGAATTACGTGGCTCTTTTGGGCTGGTCCCCGGTTAACAATCAGGAGATTTTCTCTCTGGACGAATTAATCAGGGAATTTGATTACCGAAATATCAGCAAATCCCCGGCTGTTTTCGATCTGACCAAGTTAAAATGGATGAACAGCGAATATATGAAAACCATGGATTTTGACCGTTTCTATGAGATGGCAGAACCTTACCTCAAGGTTGTTATAAAGAAAGATCTGGACTTAAGGAAGATCGCCGGCATGGTTAAAACCAGGATCGAGATTTTTCCGGATATCGCAGATCACATCGATTTCTTTGAGAACCTGCCGGAGTACGATCCTGCCATGTATATTAATAAGAAAATGAAGACGGACAGCAAGACTTCCCTTTCTCTGCTGCAGGATGTCCTTCCCATTCTGGAAGCCCAGGAAGATTACAGCAATGATGCGCTGTATGTGACGCTGTCTAAATATGTTTCGGAAAAGGAATGTAAAACCGGCTTTGTCATGTGGCCTATCCGAACTGCGGTATCAGGAAAGCAGATGACTCCGGCAGGCGCTACCGAGATCATGGAGGTCCTTGGAAAAGAAGAATCCCTTTTCAGAATCAAAAAGGGAATCGAACTTTTAAGCAATGGGGCAGAATAAGTTATAATATAGAAGCAGAGGCTCCGGCTGTGACCGGGCCCCTGCTTTTCTTGACTCATTCTGAAGCTTTACTTTAACCTTATCAAGTAGCGAATCGGATTGCGAATATCCGCTTTGACTGAGACAGATACAAACTGGAGGAATTCATGAAGGAACAAGTTACATATGAGGGAGCCCAGAAAGAGGCAATCCTCCATAACAGGGGGCCCATGCTGGTCCTTGCCGGGCCGGGCTCCGGAAAGACCTTTACCATAACTCACCGGATATGCTGCCTGATCGAACAGCATGGCGTGGATCCGTCGAATATTCTGGTCATCACATTTACCAAAGCGGCAGCCAGGGAGATGAAAGAGCGTTTTGAAGGCCTTATGGACGGCAGACCGTCTATAGTCAGCTTTGGTACCTTTCATGCCATCTTTTTCCGCATTTTAAAGTTTGCCTACCGGTATGATGCCCGCAGCATAGTCAGAGAGGAACAGAAAATCCAGTATATAAAAGAAGAAATGGATAAATGCCGGGTTGAGGTGGAGGATGAAGCGGAATTTGTTACTTCCATCCTGTCAGAGATCAGTTCTGTAAAAGGAGAGATGATCGGGTTAGATCATTACTATTCCAGGAACTGCTCCGAGGAAATCTTCAAACAGCTCTATCTTGGATATGAGGACCGGCTGCGCAGGTCCAATCTGATTGATTTTGATGACATGCTGGTGATGTGCCATGAGCTGTTTACCCAGAGAAAGGATATTCTGGAAGCCTGGCAGAAAAAGTACCGGTATATTCTGGTGGATGAGTTTCAGGATATCAACCGGGTGCAGTATGAGATTGTCCGGATGTTAGCCGCGCCGGAGAATAATCTTTTTATTGTTGGGGATGACGATCAGTCAATCTACCGGTTCCGGGGGGCCAAGCCTGAAATCATGCTGGGTTTTGAAAAGGATTATCCCGAAGCAAAAAAAGTCCTTCTCAACATCAATTTCAGGAGTACAAAGGATATCGTGGAAACTGCCGGAAAGCTGATCGTCCACAATGAAATGCGGTTTTCAAAGAAAATTGCCGCCCAAAAGGGCCTGGGGAAGCCGGTTGTGACCAGAATGTGGCAGGATCCGCAGGAAGAAACAATGGAAATCGTCGGCGAGATCACCAACTATGCCAGAGCGGGTTTTTACTGGAAGGAGATCGCCGTCCTGTACCGGACCAATTTAGGTCCCAGGCTATTAATTGAGAAGTTCATGGAATACAATATTCCCTTTTGCATGAAAGATTCCGTCCCCAATCTGTACGATCATTGGATCGCGAAAAACATCACCTGCTATATCCATGCGGCAGCCGGCGAGCTGTCCAGGGCGAATGTACTCCAGATCATCAACCGGCCCAACCGGTATATAAGCCGGGATGCCCTGGAACGGAATCCGGTAAACTGGGAATCAGTCAAATCCTTTTACCAGGACAAGGGCTGGATGGTGGAACGGATCGAACAGCTGGAATATGATTTGAAAATGATAAGGAATATGGCACCCGTAGCTGCAGTAAACTATATCAGGAAAGCGGTCGGGTATGACGATTATATCCGGGAATATGCCCAGTACCGCAGGATGAAGCCGGAGGAGCTTTGGGAAATTTTGGACCAGCTGCAGGAAAGTGCAGCCGGTTATCCCACCTTTGATGAATGGTTCCGCCATATGAAGGAATATGGGGAGGAGCTGAAAGCACAGACACAGTCCGGGGAAGGCCGCCCGGAAGGCGTGGCTCTCATGACAATGCACAGCTCCAAAGGGCTGGAATACCGGATCGTTTATATTTTGGATGCCAATGAAGGGGTGACACCTCACCATAAGGCGGTGCTTCCTGCAAATATGGAGGAGGAGCGGCGTATGTTTTATGTGGCTATGACAAGGGCCAAGGAACGGCTGCATGTTAATTATGTCCGGGAAAGATACGGTAAAAAACAGGAGGTTTCACGTTTTGTCCGGGAATACCTGGAACGTGGGCAGTAAAGAGGGACGCCCTAAAGGCATACCTTTACGCCCGATAAAGCAGGGCGGGCCCTGCCCGGAAAACATGGGCGGAAAGGAGAAAAGGATATGAGAGCATGCGTACACATTTACTGCGGGGATGGAAAGGGAAAGACCACCGCTGCCATCGGCCTGGCCGTTCGGGCTGCCGGCTGCGGAAAAAGGGTTTTGATCACCCGTTTTTTAAAAACAGACCATTCCGGTGAAGTACAGGCCCTTAGCGGGCTGCCGGAGGTCATTGTCACACCTTGTGACCGGAATTTTGGCTTTTTCTCTAATATGACAGAAGATCAGAAAAAAGAGGCCGGGATCTATTACTCGGAGTTATTGGAAACTACCTTAAAGCGCTCTGAGAAGGAGGAGTTTGATTTACTTATATTAGATGAAATCATGGCAGTGTGTCATTACGGTCTTGTTGACGAAACAAGGGTCCTTAAGTTCTTAGGCGGGCGTCCGGAAAAGCTGGAGGTAGTTTTGACAGGAAGAAATCCATCGGAGAAGCTTGTGGAAATGGCAGACTATGTGTCGGAGATCAGAAAGGTGAAGCATCCGTACGATAAAGGAATAAGTGCAAGAAAGGGAATTGAATATTAAGGGCGAAATCCCTTGATTTTTGCAGAATTGTCTGATAGAGTGGAAACAGGTGCAAAAGAAGCACCGTAACAATAAGATTATGAAAAAAGAGAGGTATCAGGATGGCACAGGATCCTAATTTAGAGCGCGATGATATGGAACCACAGGAGGAGATGACAGTTACACTGACCCTGGATGACGGATCAGAACTGGAGTGCGTGGTGCTTACCATTTTCACGGCAGGCGAAAGGGATTATATCGCACTGCTTCCTATGGATGGCCCTGAGGCAGAAGAGGGGGAAGTTTATCTGTATCGCTATTTTGAGAAGGAGGACGGACAACCGAATCTTGAGAATATCGAAGATGACGAAGAATATGAGATCGTTGCGGATGCCTTTGATGAATTACTGGACGAAGCGGAATACGATGAGCTGGTAGGCGAAGACGAGGAATAAACACAGGAAAAGCCGGGGCAGGTCCTTTTTAATAGGATAGGTCCCGGTTTTGGATTCTGCGAGCTATAACGGAAAAGGAGAGTGGTTGAATGGAAAAAATTGTTGATGCAAGAGGGCTTACATGTCCACAGCCGGTTATGAAGGCCAAAGAAGCATTAAAGGAAATGAATGAGGGGATATTAAAGGTTCTTGTGGACAATGAAATTGCAGTACAGAATGTAATGAAGCTGGGGAATTATGCAGGACTTGCTCCCACATCAGAGAAAAAAGCAGATGGGGAATTTGAAGTTCTGTTCCATGTTAACGGGAATGCCGGGGAAATGGCGGAAACCCCAGAACAGGCAGAGTGCATTCCGGATGGCAGAACGAAAGGGCTTGTGGCAGTACTTTCCTCGGACCAGATGGGAAGCGGAAATGAGGAACTGGGCCGCATCCTGATGAAGGGATTTGTTTATGCACTGACTAAGCTGGAGAAACTTCCCGAGACAGTACTGCTCTACAATGGAGGAGCCAGGCTGTCCGTAGAGGGTTCTCAATCCCTGGAGGATTTAAAGAATTTAGAAGCTCAGGGTGTGGAAATTCTGACCTGCGGAACCTGCTTAAATTACTATGAATTAACTGACAAGCTTAAAGTCGGATCTATTACCAATATGTATGAGATCGCAGAAAAAATGGCAGGAGCGCGTTCGGTTATCAGGCCCTAAGGTTTGAAGAAAAGTGGAAGTACCCGTAAGAATGTTTCTTATTTCGGGTACTTCCGTTTTTCCTGGTAAGGCATGCTTAATACCGTTTTATCCTTGGCGCCGTGACTCTGCAGTAAAGCTTTTTAAGAAGGACCGTACTGGACAGTACGAAAAATATCTCCAGGGCAGTGCTCACAATTCCGGCGAGAAAAAACAGCAGGGCGGACAGAACCGTTATGACGTTTAAGCAAAGCAGATAGGGACGGTAAAACGCCTGATTCATGCAATACAGCTTCCAGATCACCATGTAAAGACAGATGATAAGAAAAATGGATGCCAGGAATGAAAACATAACATGGAGAAAAGAAGGAATAGGCTGAGAGTCAGGCAGGTAAGGAGTGGTAACTGACAGAGCAAGGAGCAGCAGGGCTGCTTTACTGATAGCCTTTTCTTTTTTATTCCGGGGAAGACGTTTTATGATCCGTTTTAAAACATAATAGAAATAAATTCCTACGATGATGCCCCATAGGAGAAACAGGTTTTTTCTGGAGGAAAGGCTTCCCAGTACAGAGAAATTCAACGTAAACCAGTCGGTTTCCGAGGCAAAAAGAACGGTTAATATGGGAATAATGAAGTAAGCGGTAACGGTAATTATGAGCATGTCGCACCTCGCAGAATTTATCTCTTAATATTCTGGTCATATATCTCGAAAAATAGTAATGAAAGTGTGTTATTTTAAATAAAAAGTTCAGAGGAAAAACAATGATAAAATTACCGGATGCATTTAAGGATAAAATGAAGGGGCTTTTAGGAGAAGAATATGATTCTTTTATAGAAAGCTATGAGAAGGAACGGGTTCAGGGACTCAGGGTAAACCCTTTAAAGGTTTCTCAGGATAAATTTACTGAAATCTGTCCCTTTCAGTTAAAGAAAATCCCGTGGGCTTTAGAAGGATATTACTACCAGGCAGGAGACAGGCCGGGAAAGCATCCTTATCATGAGGCAGGGCTTTATTACATCCAGGAGCCGAGCGCCATGGCGGTGGTGGAGCTGCTTGCTCCCCAGCCTGGGGAAAAGATTCTGGATTTATGTGCAGCGCCGGGAGGAAAGACGACCCATATCGCAGGCCGCATGGGAGGAAAAGGCTTTCTTTTGAGCAATGAGATCCATCCGGCCAGAGCCAGGATCCTTTCCCAGAATGTAGAGCGTCTTGGAATTGGAAATGCAGTGGTATCCAACGAAGATTCCGGAAGCCTGTCCTTACGTTTCCCGGAATTTTTTGACCGGATCGCAGTGGATGCGCCCTGTTCCGGCGAAGGAATGTTCCGCAAGGATGAGGCAGCCAGGCTGGAATGGACACTTGAGCATGTAAGTGCCTGCGCTGCGCGCCAGGAAGAGATCCTTAAAAATGCTGCCGCCATGCTAAAGCCCGGAGGAAGAATGGTTTATTCCACCTGTACCTTTTCCCCGGAAGAAAATGAGCAGGTCATAGAAGGATTTCTGCTTTCCCATCCGGAGTTTTCCATTGAAGATGCAGGAAACAGGCCCGGACTTTACCCGGGGAGGCCCGAGTGGAGCAAGACCGGGCTTTCAGACTTAAAAAAGACCTTCCGGATCTGGCCCGATCAAACGGAAGGAGAAGGCCATTATCTTGCGGTATTAAAAAAGCGCGGGAATGGGATTTCAGAAAAAAGGTATGCCGCACCGGATTATATGAAAGACAGATCCGTCCAAAAAGAATTAGAAGTTTTTTTAAAAGACCTGCTGGTGAATCCGGACCGGCTGCTTCTTCGGAAAGAATATATTCTTTTCGGAGATCAGCTGTATCTGATGCCGCCTGAAATGACCGGTTTTAAAGGCATGAAGGTCATACGGCCGGGCCTTCACATAGGGACCGTGAAGAAGAACCGTTTTGAACCTTCCCACGCCCTTGCCCTTTTCCTTAAGAAGGATGAGGTAAGCCAATGGGTGGATCTGCCGTCAGATGGAGAAGAGATCGTTAAATATTTAAAAGGGGAAACGATTCCGGAGGAAACTCCCTCTCATTCCTGTTTAAAAAAGAAGGGCTGGGTTCTTGTAAACACCGATGGATTTTCCATTGGCTTTGCAAAGCTGGCCGGAGGAATGCTTAAAAATCATTATCCCAAAGGCCTGCGGTGGATGTAATCCCCAAAAACTGCATATCTTCCGGAAGGGGCGCCTCAAAGGAAAGAGGCTCTTTCCTGATCGGATGAAGAAAATCCAGCCGGAAGGAATGCAGCGCCTGCCGCTTAATGTAACGGTAGTCCGGATGATAAAGAAAATCCCCGGGCAATGGATGTCCAATGGATTTTAAATGGACCCGGATCTGATGGGTGCGGCCGGTCTCCAGACGAAGCCCTATGAGGGAGTGCCCGGTTACCGGATCATAGAAAAGCCGTTTGTAATGGGTCCTGGCCTCCTCTCCCCGGAGTTTGTCCACACACCGCTCAATGGTAGAGCCATCCACCCGGGCAATGGGGGCGTCGATCAGTCCTTTTAACGGTGTCTTGCCGCAGGCAACCGCCAGATAACGGCGGAGGATCAGGTGTTTTTTTACCATATCCGAAAGAATACAGGCGCTCAATGGATTTTTAGCCACAATCAAAAGTCCGGTCGTATCACGGTCCAGACGGTTAACAGCCCTGTAAGTGAATACTTCTCCCTTTTCTTTAAAATAATATGCGATTCCATTGGCCAGGGTATTCTCAAAATTGCCCTGAGATGGGTGGATAGGGACGCCGGCATCTTTATTCACCACCAAAATATGTTCGTCCTCGTATATAATATGAAGAGGCATGGGAACGGGTACAATGTGTTCAGAGCCTTTATCCTCCCGTATACAGGCCGAAAGAACCTCTCCCGGTCTCAAACGGTGAGTCGTATATACCTGCTTTCCGTTAATGGTAATGCCGTTTTCCATATACCGTAGCTGCCGGATCAGGCTTTGGGAATATCCCTGCTCCAGAAGATATTGTTTGACAGAAAGCTCTTTGCTTGTATGTGTTATAGTATAAGTCATGTTCATTTTCATAAACCGATTCTATCACGGTGTGCGGTGATTGACAAGGAGATTCAAAGGGTTATAATTAGCTTGTAGAAAACGAAAGAGGGGGTTTTATCATGTTTGATCAGGATGTTTATGAAGCTTTGGAAATGGAATTTGAAAGAAAACACATCGGGGAAGATGTGGAAGAGGTTCTTCTGGATCTGGCAGAAGCGCTTGAAGAACGGGGAATCATGGATAAAGAAATCAATTTGACGGAATCCTATGGAAAGACACAGGTAAAAGTGTATGGAGTCTGTTCCGAAGAGGATGGGGAAGTGAATGTTCTCATTAAACGGATACAGATTGGGAAAAAAGAGTTTGAAATCGAGGATTATTTTCTATAAAATGGAGGCAGCATACTCATGGTGGCAATCAAACAGGAATACTCGCCAAAGGAGCTTGGAATCGATCTCGTATGTGATCTGGCCGGAGCGTTTTTATTCAATGCCGGTATTTATAACTTTGCAGTAAATGCAGAATTCGCCCCCGTGGGAATATCCGGTATCGCATTGATCCTGCGTTATCTGTTCGGTCTTCCCATGGGAATCACCAGCATTGTCTTAAACATTCCGATCGTGCTGGTAAGCTACAAGCTTTTAGGAAGACGTTTTTTGCTCCGGTCCATGAAGAGCATGGTGATATTCGCTCTGGTCCTGGACTATATAGTCCCTCTGATGCCGACCTATGTGGGGAATCCTCTGTATGCTTCCGCCTGTACCGGAATTTTCTCAGGTTTAGGACTAACCATCGTTTATCTGAGAAACTGTTCCACCGGAGGTACGGATTTTCTGATCATGGCCATCCGGAAGCTGTTCCCTCACTTGACCATTGGACAAATATCCCTTGTGATAGATGCCATAGTGATCATTGCCGGCGGCCTGGTGTTCCGCAATCTGGATGCAGTCATCCTTGGCATGCTATCTTCCATTGTAACCACCATGGTAATCGACAAGATCATGTATGGCCTGGGTGCCGGAAAGCTTGTCTTTGTAGTCACCTCCCATGAAGCAGAAGTAGCCCAGAGGATCGAGGAAGCCACCGGACGCGGATGTACCTTCCTCAAGGGACAGGGCGCTTATTCCCTGGACGAAAAGTACGTCGTCATGTGTGCCTGCAACAACAGCCAGGTAGTTCCGATCCGCCGTGCGATCCACGAAATCGATAAAGATGCATTTTTGATCATCACGGATTCCAATGAAGTGTATGGAGAAGGGTTTAAAGCAATTGGGGGGCAGCTTTAAGGTGGAAGCTGACAAAAACAGGTTGTGAGGAAATGAAAAGCTGCCCCGGCAGTATTTTGGAAGAAAATGAGGGAAGGCTCCCCGGATACGCTCATGGTTTCGGACGGGATAGGTGTAAGGGAGAGGGCGCAGGAACATGAGGGCACCGACACATTCATCAAGTTTTCCTGATGGAAAACTCGATTCAGGGTGTCTAAAAAATGGACTTTGAGGTCCATTTTTTTCCCTCATGTTCCCGCACCCTCTCCCTAACGCCTATCGACGTCCTGCAAAAATCGCCGTATCCGGGGAGCCTTCCCTCATTTTCCAGCCAGAAATGTATGGCAGCTTTCCATTTCCGCCAAGTGTATTGGCAAACAGCAAACTAAAATCTTTCACCTCTGGCTGAGGTGAGTTTTTACCAGACAAGCCCGTACACAGTGGACTTTCTCAAAAACTTAGCCGGGAAAGGAGGACCAGGGGGAGCGGCGGGGGGTGGTTTGCAGGCAGATTAGAACTTCTTAGGCCGGAAGGGTGCAAAAAACATGGGTGGAGGCTGGCTTCGGAGCCAGCCTCCAAGGAAACCCGGAGCGCGAATTTCTTTCAGAAATTCGGGCGGAGTTTTCCGGTCCCATGTTTTTTGCACCCTTCCGGCCTTAGAAGTCCTTCTGCCGAAACCCCGCCCCCCGCC
>NZ_LT732526.1:1876495-1898779 GCF_900155545.1 Clostridium sp. Marseille-P2415 | reverse complement strand
CCCCGCCCCCCGCCGCTCCCCCTGGTCCTCCTTTCCCTCAAAATAATTGAAAAAGTCCACGTAACCGCAGCCAAAAATCACCCCGGCAAATGCTTCCCTTTCCCTGCCGCATGGTCCACAATATTATCCTTTTTCAAAAAGCTGGCCCTTTTCACACTGTCGGTCCCGAATTTGCTGCGGATATGATCCACAGCCTTCTCCATTTCTTTCATTTTGCGGGACTGTTCCGATTCAAAAAGGCTTAGCTGGCTGTAGCCTTCCTCTGAAATCTTGGTGGTGCGCACGCCGATCAAGCGCAGGGGAGTACAGTCCCAGAACTCCTTCAATAATTTACAGGCATTTTCATATATAACTGTAGTGGAATCCGTAGGATTGTTTAAAGTCATCTGGTGAGACTGGGAGCGAAAATCCCAGTCCTTGATTTCCACGCAAACGCAGTCACACAGGACACGGTCTGCACGCAGCCTGGCTCCTACTGTCTCGCTTAAAGACAGAAGGACCTGACAGGCAGCATCAAATTCATCCACGTCACGGGACAGAGTGATGCTGTTCCCGTAACCTTTGTTTAAAGGTTCCCGTTCTCCAACCGGGGAGGCATCAATGCCGCAGGCATAGCCATGGATCAGGACTGCATACTTTTCACCCAGGAGAGGTTTCAAGTGATCCACATTGCAGGAAGCCAGTTCACCAATGGTACGAATCCCGATGCTCTCCAGCTTTTTCTGGGCGGAGTGGCCTACGAAAAATAACTCCCGAATGGGAAGCGGCCACATTTTCACAGGAATCTCGTCCGGAAACAGGGTATGGCATAGATCGGGTTTTTTAAAGTCCGAGGCCATCTTGGCTAAAAGCTTGTTGGGAGCTAAGCCGATGTTAACCGTAAATCCAAGCTCCTGCCGGATCCTTTCCCGTATCCGGTTCGCTGTATCCCATGGGGTGCCGAAGAGATGGATGGTAGAGGTCATATCAAGAAAAGCCTCGTCAATGCTGAATTTTTCAATATCAGGGGTATAATCGTACAAAAGTTTCATCAGCTTACGGGAGTTTTCGATGTATACGTCAAAACGGGCCGGAACAACGGTCAGGGCAGGGCATTTGCGGAGGGCCTGGACAATGGGCTCACCGGTTGTAATTCCATATTTTTTGGCAGGCGTGGATTTAGCCAGCACGATCCCATGCCTTGAGGCTGCATCTCCGCCTACAGCGGACGGGATGGAGCGTAAATCCATGGCATTGGGGTCGGCCTTCAGACGGTCTGCCGATTCCCAGCTTAAAAATGCGGAATTCACATCTATGTGAAAAATTAAAGGCTCCGGTGTCATATCCATTCCTCCTTTCTGCTTTTTATTATAACGAAAGTATGTTCGAAAAGTAAAGGGAATAATTAAAAAAAGCGCGGAATAGGATAAAATAAAGCCATACGGGAGGCTCTTTCATGAGGCATGTCATAGGAATATTGCTGGCCGTAGCAGGCTTTGTCCTGCTTTTGGAGACAGGGGCTGCTGCTGCCAGGCTGGCAAAAAAGGAGACCGTCTATGAGGAAACGACAGTAACAGAGGAGAAGGAAGAGAAAAGTACACCGGTTCAGACAAAGGATGAATTAAATCTTTATGCCCAGTCAGCAGTTTTGATGGATGCCTCTACCGGCCGCATTTTATATGGGAAAAATGAAGATTTGGCCCGACCCATGGCCAGTACCACGAAAATCATGACCTGCATCATTGCATTGGAGTATGGAAATCTTGGCGATACGGTAACTGCCAGCCAGAATGCAGCTTCCCAGCCCAAGGTCCATTTAGGAGTTTATAAGGGAGAGACATTTTTACTTAAGGATTTGCTCTATAGCCTGATGCTGGAATCCCATAACGATGCTGCCATGATGATTGCAGAGCATATAGGAGGGAGCAGGGAAGGCTTTGCCGGACTGATGAACCAGAAAGCCAGGGATTTAGGCTGCAGCAATACATATTTTATCACTCCAAACGGTCTTGACGCCAAGGAAGAAAAGGATGGACAGGTGAAGGAGCATTCCACCACGGCAGCGGACTTAGCCCGGATCATGAATTACTGCATCGGGAAGTCGCCGAAACGAAAGGAATTTTTAGAGGTTACTGGGACGGGGAGTTATTTTTTTTCCGATCTGGAAGGAAAACGGTCTTTTAACTGCAATAACCATAATGCCCTTCTGACTATGATGAGCGGAGCCTTTTCCGGAAAAACGGGATTTACGGGAGGAGCCGGGTATTCCTATGTCGGTGCGGTACAGAATGACGGAAGAATCTTTACGATTGCGCTGCTGGGCTGCGGCTGGCCGCCCCATAAATCATATAAATGGTCGGATGCAAGAAAGCTGTTCGAATACGGAATGGAACGCTATCATTACAGGGAAGTATATAAAGAAGCCGTATTGCCGGAGATATTTGTGAAGGAAGGGATCCCTTCTACCGGCCGTCTGGAAGATCCTGTAATGGTATCCTGTGCCATTGGCGGGAAAGAAGATAAGAGTTTAAAGCTCCTTTTGGCGGATGACGAAGAAGTGACGGTTCAGACAGAGATTCCCAGGGAATTAACAGCCCCGGTGCGAAAAGGGCAGGCAGTGGGTGCTGTTACATACCGTCTGAACGGGGAGATTGTGAAGACTTATCCGGTCTATTTAGACGAAGGGGTTCAGCGTCTGACTGCAGTCTGGTGTCTTAAAAATACTTTACTCCGATACTTTTCCATGCCGGGAGTTCCGGGAAGCCTCCCTTCCGTTTAGCATTTTCTTATGATATACTTGTGCTTAAAGCTGAGATAACGCTTGGGTTTGCTTTAGCGGGCTTAAGCCGGATGGAGGAAAAGATGAAGACAAATTACAGGAAAAACAGCACGCTGGGACGGATCCCATTAGAGGGTCTACCCAATACCAGGGACTTAGGGGGAATAAAAACCATGGATGGGAAACGGATTCTTCCCGGAAGGCTTATACGCAGCGGAACTCTGCACGGAGCTACCCAAAGGGATATTCAGATACTGACGGAACAGTACTGTTTGGGAACGGTGATTGATTTCCGTACGGCAACGGAACGTAAGCAGAAGCCCGATCCTCAGATACCGGGAATTGATAACATATTCAACCCGATCCTTGATGAAAAGACAGTAGGGATTACATTTGAAGATGAGGAAGAACAGGCAGAGGAAGAGAAGCAGGAGGACGCCATAAAAGGAATTCTCCTCCATGCTTCTTCCCTTGGAGGCAAGCCGGAGAATTATGTGGACAGGCTTTATGAGGATCTGGTGTTAAAAGACCATGCAGCAGTATATTATGGCCGTTTTTTTGAGCTGCTGCTGGAGGCGGATGACCGGGCTGTGCTATGGCATTGTACGGCAGGAAAGGACCGGGTCGGAATCGGAACAGCACTGCTGCTCACTGCCCTTGGCGCAGATCAGGACACAGTCATCCGTGATTTTGTAAAAACAAATGACTATGTAATGGAACGGGTGGAGAAGATGGCGGGACTTGTATTTAAGGAAACCGGGGATATAAAACTTGTAGATTGCGTGCGGGTGCTTCTGACCGTTTCTGAAGATTACCTCCGTCATGCTTTTTCTTCCATTGAAAAATCCTTTGGAACCATTGATAAATATTTAACAGAACGCATTGGCTTATCGGAAGAAAAGAAGCAGCTGCTTAGACGGAAGTTTTTAACAGAAACGTTCAGCCCCGTTTTGGCTTCACCTTGCACCCGGCCGGATCAGCCTTGATTATGGCATTCATTTCAATGGCTCGGGCGGTTTGCCGGTTTTGTTTAGTAAAAAAGCTCTTCGCTGTTATATTTAGAAATAATATGGATAAAGTCTTCGTAGTTCTGAGTGTTCTGTATGTCATGAATCATACCCCGGTTCAGCAGTGATACGGACAATGATTCAAAAATGGTGTTAAAAATATGCCGGTCACTTGCGCTGAAGCACAGCATGATAACCAGTTGAACGGAATTGTCATCCCATTCAATGGGCTCGTCATTGATGAGTATATACATGCATGACTTGTTTTCGTGCATTTTCATGGTATGAGGAATGGCAAAATTGATAAAAGCAGTGGAGGACAGGCGCTCCCTCTCTAAAATAGCATCTTCGAAATTCTCATTGGAAAAGCCGGCAGCATATAGCCTTGAACACATATAGTGTATGGTTTCTTCCTTTGACATCGGTTTTGCTAAGTGTTCGTAAAATTCCGGCAGCAGGATCTTGCGGATCTCTTTAAAGAAAAACTGCTGCTTCTTTCCAGCCTTGATCTGGGAGATCGTGCGTTCGATTATGGCTGCGTCGGCCGCAGTCATAAAAGGATTGATGATAATGCTGGGCGTTTTTTTATTGTAATTTAACGGCACGGTTGACAGAATTAAATCAGCAGCCGGGTAATTTTCAAGCTGCAGCTCGGCCGTTGTGACATCGGAAATGATGATTTCATTATGGAAGCGTTCCATAAGCTTCTGGTGGAGCTCCTGGTTTATATTATAATAAGTGGGACAGTTTAAAATAACGGTAATTCTTGATTCAAAGGCATGCTGTGTCTCAAGCGCATTTCCAATGTGCAGCGCAATGTAGGCGATCTCGTCATCAATCATGGTAATATTGGCTTTTTCCGCCAGGATGCTGCTTAAATTAACGGCAGCATCGTAAATGAGCGGACAGGATGTCTTGATCGAATTGGTAAGAGGATTTCTATTATAATTCTTTGTTCTGGTTCTCAGCAGAAGGCTTTTAATATGCAGGGCAAACCGGACCATGGATTCTGAATTCGTCAGTTCAATGCCATAATCATTTAACAATACCTGATTGATTTCTTTTATAAGGCTCATACATTCCTTGCCGATGTAATCTTCCAGATTTGTTTCATTAATGGTATCAATGGCGATGGAAGCGGCTCTTGTATAAAATAAGAGTGAAAATTCAAAAATTTCATCCGCCTGGAACGTAATATTAAAATAATCCTCTAATTTGGCCGCAAGTTTTTTTGCCATATCATACACATGAGCCGGGATGAATGGCGGAAATTCTGTTTTTATGCATTCGGCAGTCTGATTTAAATTCCGGTCTATGGCTATAATAATATGAAGCAGGATGTTAAATGCGGAGAAGTCATTTACGTAATACTGCCCTTCCAGTAAGGTCTCATTCATGGCGTCCAATACAAAATCAGCGTCTATGTTATCAAATGCATCCTGGATCACATCCATAT
This sequence comes from Clostridium sp. Marseille-P2415, assembly GCF_900155545.1. Lineage (GTDB taxonomy): Bacteria > Bacillota > Clostridia > Lachnospirales > Lachnospiraceae > Lacrimispora. The sequence continues at coordinate 1,893,558 of NZ_LT732526.1, read as the reverse complement.
TGAAAAATGCAGAATTTGATTCTTCAAATATAATAGAGCTTAGCATTCTCCGCCGGTTTCTTTCGCTGCCAAGTATGCAAATGGAATCACCTGATATGGAAAGCTCTAAATCATACTGTGCAAGCTGCCGCCTGGTCCGTTTTAATACCGTGCGTAAAGTGGATATACTGATAAACAGCGTATCACATAAGTCAAGGAATGAAAGCGGTTTTTTTGTCCGGAGCAAGTGGATCGCAATATAGGTGGACCGTTCTTTATTGGATTGCGGAATCGATGGGACATGATCATTCATCGCGCTGGCAGCGACCTCCGTATTGATCCGGTATCCGCTGGACGAGGAGGTAATGAGATTCGCATAGATGGCATTTAATTCGGAGACATAATTTTTAACCGTCCGCACGGAAACATTGAGTTCGGCGGCCAGTTCTGATGAAGTAACCCATTTTTTTGTCTCTAACAGAAATTTTATTAATTGCATACATTTTTCGTTCATGATTTTATTATAGTACCCCGCGTTATGATAGTCAATTTTTAGTTTACCCAGGTAAGACAAGCTTTTGCACAGGACCGGTGAAAAAATGAATTTGACGAAAGCGGATAGAACCCGCATAATTAAATTGATTGAAATCCTGCTGCCGCGTATGGAAAGGAAGATGAGAATGAGAGAATTCACATATACAATTAAAAATGCATATGGGATCCATGCAAGACCTGCCGGAATGCTTGTTAAGATGGCTTGTGAATTTGACAGCAGCATCCGGCTGGAATGCGGCGGTAAGACAGCCGATTTAAAAAGAATCATGGCAGTTATGGCGATGCAGGTAAAGTGCAGTCAGACAGTAACGGTTATTTGTGACGGTCCTGACCAGGACCTGGCAGTCTCTAAGCTGGAAGAATTCTTTAAGGAAAAACTGTAAACAGACTGAAATGGAATTGTCCGGTATTGGTGCCGGACATTTTTTCTGCCCGGAAACTGGTGTGCCTGCACGGTGCAAAAAGTTTCACCGACAGGGGGAAAAAGGCGATTTGACCATGATAGGTCCGATGGATATAATGAATTTAAAGAAACAGAAAAACTATAACACGCGGTTTTAAAAATTTTATGAATAAAAAGGAGAATGTATGATGAGCGGTTACAATGTTTTACTTGTATGTGGTTCCGGCGCAAGCAGTGGATTTATGGCTGCCAATATCAGAAAAGCGGCATCAGCCCGGGGCATTGCCATGAAGGTGAACGCCAGAAGTGAATCTGAGATTTTGAATTATGTGGAAGACATCAACTGTCTGCTGGTGGGGCCTCATCTGGCATCAAATCTGGATTCCATAAAAGAGGATATCGAGGGCTATGATATCAAATGCGCTTTGATTTCTCAGGAATGCTATGCCAGATTAAATGGAGATATGGCAGTAGATCAGATACTGGAATTATTTGGAACCAAATGATTCTTTTATAAAACACGAAAAGGAGAATAGGTATGAAAAGATTTATTAACTGGCTTGAGAACAGTTTTGCTCCGAAGCTTAATAAGGTTAATAACCTGATCTGGGTTGTAACCATCAAGGATTCCATCATGCAGATTTTGCCGTTTATTTTCCTGGGGTCCGTATTCTGCTGTCTGGCAATTATTGAGGATTATGTTAAGCTTCCTTTTTCTTTCTGGACACCATTTGGCTGGACAATGGGCAAATTATCCCTGCTGATATCGTTCTTGATTCCTTTTAACTATTGTGAAAAGAAACGTTACCGCAAGCAGAGGCTGATTGCCGGTCTTTCCGGGCTGCTGCTGTTTATGATGGTTATAACACCTGAAGTCGAAGCGTCTGCAGAAGCCGGTTTCGGTCATGCAGCCCTTGGTGCAGGCGGTATGTTCTGTGCAATTATTACAGGCATTTTTGTCGGAATCGTTATGGGGGCATTTGCTAAATTTACATTTTTCAAAGAAGATTCTGCGATTCCGGATTTTGTACGCCAATGGTTTGACGCCTTATTACCGATCGGTATTATTATCGGTGCCGGCTGGATCATTGTACTGGTATTAAAAGTTGACTTATATCAGATTATTCTTTCCATATTTATGCCTATGCAGAATTTCCTGCAGACGTGGTACGGGTTCACGTTCTTTATGTTCCTTACCTGCTTTATTTACTCCATGGGTATCTCCAGCTGGGTACTGACGCCGGTAAATGAGCCGGTAAAGCTGGCGGCCATTACGGCGAACCTTGGTATGGTAGCGGCAGGAACAGCAACTGCAGCGAACATGTATATCTTCACGGAAGGCTTAGTGTACTGCACTTACATGTGGGTAGGAGGCATCGCATGTACGCTGCCGCTTGTGTTTATGCTGATGAGATCAAAGTCAAAAGAGTTAAAAGCACTTGGCAAGGCATGTCTGGTTCCCGGCGTATTCAATATCAATGAGCCCGTTATATTCGGCTGCATTGCCTGGAATCCGTATCTGATGCTTCCAATGTGGCTGCAGGGAATCATTATTCCGCTGCTGACATGGTTTGCCTGCAAGGTAATAGCCTTTGCTCCGATTCCACGGGTACAGTTTGATTTATGGTATTGCCCATATCCGATTTCAACCTGGATTTCTACGAGATCCTTCCGGGCCGTCATTTTCCTGTTTATATCCCTGGCGGTTTCCTCATTGATCTGGTATCCGTTTTATAAGGCTTATGAAGCAAGCATCCTTAAGAAAGAATCAGGGGAATCTTCGAACGCTTAAAACTGTATGAACAAATATCCCGGCCGAAATGGCCGGGAGAAAGGAAAATAATTCGTTACCGTCAAAAAGGTAACTGGATTGGAGGAATCAATTTGGACGAGAAAATAGTAGAAAGTGCTATGAAAATCATAATGCAGGCAGGAGACGCACGTCTCTGCTGTAAAAAAGCGATTAATAGCATAGCAGCAGGAAATCCGGAAGAAGCCAGAGAGCATATGAAAGAGGCGGACACCAAAATAACAGAAGCACACCGCGTCCAGACGGATTGTATCCAGAGTGCTGTCAGAGGTGAGCAGTTTGAATATAATATTCTGCTTACCCATGCGCAGGATACACTGATGACAATTTACAGTGAGATCAATCTGGCAAAACAGATGACAAATCTTTATGAAAAGTTGGATGAGCGGATAAAGGCGCTGGAAAAAAGCAGTGAGACGTAAAATTTAAAAAATATAGATACAGGAAGGAGACGGTTTTTATGAAGAAAGCACCAAAGACATTCCCCGGTGATTTTTTATGGGGAGGAGCATTTGCAGCAAACCAGATGGAGGGCGCATGGCAGGAAGGCGGCAAAGGCCTGTGCGTTGCAGATATTAATGAATATGTAGATAACATACCGGTTGACCAGAAATATAATGAGGAGGTCACGACCGAATTTATAAAAGGAGCCCTGGAAAGCGAAGACCGGGTATTCCCAAAACGGTGGGGGATCGATTTTTACCATACCTTTAAGGAGGATCTGGCTTTATTAAAGGAGCTTGGGTTGAAAACCTACCGGACCTCCATCAATTGGGCGCGTATTTATCCAAATGGTGACGAAGCCGAGCCGAATGAGGAAGGGCTTCAGTTTTATGACCGGCTGATTGATGAAATTATCCGGAATGATATGATTCCGATGATCACCATTTCCCATTACGAAATGCCGTTAAATCTGACCCTTAAATATAAGGGCTGGTATTCCAGAGAGGTCATTGGTTTCTTTGAGAGATACTGCAGAACCGTATTTGACCGGTATGGTGACAGGGTGAAATTGTGGATCGTGGTGAACCAGATCAACTTGATCGTTCACGAGTCCTTTAATCACCTGGGAGTTGCAGAGGATGCGGTGGATAATGTCCTTGAAGCGAAATACCAGGCGGTTCATAACGAAATGGTGGCATGTACACGGGCAACAAGATATGGGCACAGTCTGAATAAGGACCTTAAAATCGGAATGATGCTTTGCGGAGGCCCAAGCTATCCGGCATCCGGTAAAGCAGAGGATGTATTGGCAGCTATGAGACACAATCAGATGGAATTCTTCTTTTCAGATGTCCTCCTGCGCGGACGGTATCCCGGCTATGCCTGGCATTTCTTTGAAGAAAGAGGGATTCAGATCGAGTTCGGTCCGGAAGATGAGGAAGATTTAAAAAATACGGCTGATTTTCTGTCATTCTCCTATTATTATACCCGGATCGTTGATAAAGAAAGCTTTGAGAAGGATAACAGCGCTTACCGGGATCCTTCCCTTCCGGCAAATCCCTGGGGCTGGACGATCGATCCCATCGGCCTGCGTTTCATGCTCAATGAATTCTATGACCGGTACCAGTGTCCGATTTATATTACAGAAAATGGCTGCGGTTACTATGATAAGCTGGAGCAGGATGGCACCATTCATGACCAATACCGGATCGAGTATTACAAAGCACACATAGAGCAGATGAAGCTTGCAATTGAAGACGGGGTTGATTTAAGAGGTTACTATGCATGGGGACCGCTTGATATCATAAGCTGTTCATCCTCTGAAATGAGCAAACGTTATGGTTTTATCTTCGTTGATCAGGATGACCGGGGGAACGGTTCTAAAAAAAGGATAAAAAAGGATAGCTTTGTATGGTTCCAGAGCGTAATAGCGAGCAACGGGGAAGAACTGTAAAGCAGAAAATATCAATGCTGTTTATTCTGGCCGCGGCCGGTCTATGGGGCTCAACTGGCATTTTTATCAGAGCCCTGACCGGTTACGGTATGACATCCATGCAGGTCATGGCAGGGAAAGCAGTGTTTGGACTTATAACGGTCATCTTATTCCTTTTGACAAAGGACCGGAGTCTTTTCCGCATTCAGATCAGGGATTTGGGATGGTTTGCGTTAAATGGTATCATAAGTGTTTTTTTCTATACGGTGTGTTATATAAAAACGATTCAGCTTTCCGGTATGGCAATTGCAGCAGTCCTGCTATATACGTCCCCTATTTTCGTTGTATTTCTGTCAATCCTGGTTTTTAAAGAAAAACTGACAATAATTAAGTGCGTTTCACTTGGACTCGCTTTTATTGGCTGTGTATTGGTATCCGGGATAGGGGGCGGACGTTCTTCCCTCAGCAGCATTTCGCTGGTTCTGGGATTATGTTCCGGATTTGGTTATGCTTTATATAGCATTTTTACCAGAATCCTGGTAAAAAAGTATCATTCTCTTACGATTGTTTTATACAGCTCTCTGTTTACTGCCTTGGCAGCCGTCTGTGCCATTGATGTTCCTGGAATTTTTGCGGTTTATAAGGAATTTCCCCAGGCAGCGGCCGTTCATATGCTTGTAGGTATCTGCACCAATGCGGTTCCAAATATTCTATATACATGTGCGCTTATGCATATAGAAGCCAGCAGGGCTTCCATGCTCGCCTCCGTTGAACTGGTAGTTGCAGCACTGTTGGGATTTCTGGTGTTACATGAATCGCTGTCAGCGGCTGCGGTTACAGGGATCGTTTTTATGATTATGATGATTATTCTGTTAAGTAAATGTGAAAAATAATTATCGGACCGGATCATTAGAATGGAGGGCTGTAAATGAGTGAGATTAAAAAAAGACCGGAAAATCCGGACACGGATATGGAAGAGCGGAAACGGGGGAAAAGCTGGAAAAAAGATGTATTCCTAGGAATCGCCCTTATTGTGATCGGATTGCCTATGCTGGCTGTTAAATTTGGCATATTGTTTATGGTTCTTGGAATTTTCTTCGCTGTCAGCGGGATTTGTGAAAAAATCAGCAGAAATAAAGAGGTCTGATGCTATTTGCATGGAGGAAATAAGTGGAAGGCTCCGATGGAGCCCGGGTACCTGGCCCTTACTCATGAGGGGCCAGGAGATTTGAGAGTGCCGCAGGCACTCTTTTATATTGTTTGGGCAAAGTTACAAGGTCAGGAACAGAAGAAAATAAATTGTGTAAAATCATAACACATGGTATAGTAAAATTGCTTGTTGATTGCAGGAAAGGAAGTTACAAAAGTATGAATATGAAAAAGATAGCAACAGTAATTGCCGGCAATACCATTTATGCTCTGGCCGTATCCCTGTTTATTCTGCCTGGAGGCCTGATTACAGGCGGGACTACGGGACTTGCACTGGTAGCACATTATCAGCTTGGCATTCCGGTAGCCGTTTTTGTGGGGGCCTTTAATATTCTGATGTTTGCGGCAGGGGCTCTGGTTTTGGGGAAAGCATTTGCTTTTACCACCATGATCAGTACTTTTTATTATCCGTTTATATTGGGGGTATTTGAAAATCTGTTTGGCCAGGCGGCAATGACCGGAGACCGGATGTTATCCACCGTATTTTCCGGACTTTTAATCGGTGCGGGAATCGGCATGGTGATACGGGCCGGCGCTTCCACCGGCGGCATGGATATCCCGCCCCTGATCTTAAATAAGAAATGGAATCTGTCTGTCTCCATGACCATGTCAATATTTGACTGTCTGATCCTTCTGTCACAGATGATATTCTCAAATAAGGAGCAGATCCTTTATGGGATTCTTCTGGTGCTTTTATATACCATGGTTCTTGATAAGGTGCTTTTAATCGGGCGCAACCAGATGCAGGTGAAAATCATAAGTGAAAAATACGAAGAGATCAGTCAGGCTATACAGGCTAAAATGGACCGGGGTACGACACTGCTTGCCAGTGAGGGAGGACATTTGAGAAAGGCCTCTTATACCGTCCTTACGGTAATATCAGGAAGACAGCTTTCCCGGCTTAACGAGCTGGTTATGGGAATCGACTCCAATGCTTTTATGATCATCAACCAGGTGAATGAGGTGCGTGGAAGGGGATTTACCCTTCATAAGGAATATAAATAATCTATGAAGAAAAGTACAGATTCTTACAGAAAAATGACTAAGGTTTACGGTTTTTGAAACTCTATTGACTTATAATCTTGACCGGTGCTATACTGTGGCCGAAGCAGTAAATGGACGCAGGGAGGAACCAGGAAATGTTCAGGAAGAAAATCAGTTACATTTGTTTTGCCGTTGCGGCTGCAGTGCTTTTTGCGGCGGGCTGCGGCAGAAAGGAAGCTGCAGATTCAGGCGGTACCCCTTCGGAAGTGACGGAATCAGAGACTGCGGCCATCAGGATGGAAAAAGCCATAACAGAGGGAAGTACAGAAGAAGAGACGGCTGGGTCAGAAGAGGATATGGGTCAGGCAGGGCCGGGAACAGAGTCTATGGACAGCAGTGAAAGCGCAGGGCCGGGAAAAAAGGTGGAGGCTTTTGCTGAAAGGATCCAGGAAGCGGTGGCAGACCGGGATATGGAAGCATTTGCGGATCTGTTGCTTTATCCATGTGTTTTCGTTACCGGAGACCAGGAAACGATCATTCTGAAACAGCGGGATGATTTAATGAAGCAGAACCCGGATATGGTCTTTGGTGATGATTTGATGATAGCGGTGGCCAATGTGGATACGGTTACTCTGAAAATGACGGAGGAAGGCGTGATTCTGGGAGAAGGAGCATCAAACATTACCTTTAAAGAGAAATCAGACGGAAGCATTGGGATCACGGAAATCAGGGAATAAGCCTGTACAAAATTCCTAAATAAAACTTCCAAAATTATACAATACGCCGGAAGTCGGAATGAATTGTGATAAAATGCTAACATATAATAAGGGCAAGAGATGATGGATTGTGAGAAATCCATAGTTTCTTGTTCTTTTTTTGCCAAAAAGAGCTTGAAATTTGTCAAAATTAATTATACAATTATAATCGGCAGAAATTGGTGTTATTATATAGTCCTTTTGTTAATTACTTAACAGGACTATGCAAATATTACAAAATGGAGGATTGCAAAATGAGTAATTCAACACAGACATCAGCAAGTAACAGAATCCATGCTTTGCTTGATGAGAACAGTTTTGTTGAAGTTGGCGGCTATATTACCGCGAGGAGCACGGACTTCAACATGACAGCAAGGGAAACTCCTGCTGACGGTGTTGTTACCGGCTACGGTACCATCGAAGGATGCCTTGTTTATGTGTACAGTCAGGACGCATCGGTTATGGGCGGTTCCGTAGGAGAGATGCACGCAAAAAAAATCACAAATCTTTATACTATGGCAATGAAGACGGGAGCACCTGTGATCGGCCTGGTTGATTGTGCCGGTTTAAGGCTTCAGGAGGCAACTGATGCTTTAAATGGTTTTGGTGAAATTTACAGAAGCCAGACTCTGGCCTCCGGTGTCATTCCTCAGATAACAGCAATATTCGGAACCTGCGGCGGCGGCATGGCTGTTTCCGCAGCAATGGCAGATTTCACATTCATGGAAAGCAAGAGCGGGAAATTGTTTGTTAATTCACCCAATGCCATTCAGGAGAATTATACTGAAAAATGCAATACCGCTTCCGCGGATTTCCAGAGCAGGGAAACCGGCATGGCAGATTTTACAGGAGAAGAAGAGGATATCTTAAATAAGATCCGGACTCTCGTTTCCATTCTTCCTGCCAACAGTGAAGATGACATGTCTTATGGTGAGTGCGATGACGACTTAAACCGTGTATGTTCCGATCTGGCAAATTACGTTGGGGACACGGCGGTCGCATTCACTCAGATTTCTGATAATCAGTTTTTTCTGGAGACCAGGAAGGAATATGCATCCTCTATGGTAACCGGTTTTATCCGTTTAAATGGTACAACCGTAGGCTGTGTTGCGAACAGAACGGAATCCTATGATGAAAGCGGCATCAGGACGGCGGAGTACGACGCTCTTTTAAGCGAGCAGGGCTGTGAAAAGGCTGCGGAATTCGTTCATTTCTGTGATGCATTCAGCATTCCGGTACTCACACTTGTGAATGTAAAAGGATATCTGGCGACCAAATGCTCCGAGAAAAAGATTGCCAGGACGGCGGCAAAGCTCACCTATGCATTTGCCAACGCAACCATCCCGAAGGTAACGGTTGTCATCGGAGAAGCATTTGGAACCGCTTATCTGACCATGAACAGCAAGTCCATCGGCGCGGATGTGGTTTATGCATGGCCCACAGCTTCCATCGGCATGATGGAGCCGGCCGAAGCGGCTAAGATCATGTATGCAGATGAGATTGCAAAAGCGGAGGATGGGAAAGCCCTTATCAGTGATAAGGCGGAGAGCTACAGGCTTCTCCAGTCCAGTGCGCTTTCTGCAGCTAAGAGAGGATATGTTGATGATATCATCGATGCCAGTGAGACAAGGGCACGCGTTATTGCTGCGTTTGAGATGTTATTCACAAAGAGAGAGGATCGTCCGGCAAAAAAACATGGCACGATTTAGAATGAGGTGACAGGTATATGAAACTGAATATGAAACGAGTAGCATTGGGACTTACTATGGCAGTCTGCCTCTTTTCATTGTCTGCGTGCAGCAAAGCCGATACCGCATCCGAAGAAATCGATATGAACGTCCAGTCACAGATGGAACAGCTTCCCGGTTCATTCCTGGAGCTGTATACCGGTCTTCAGGACAACCAGGTTGCTGAGTTTAAGAAAAACATGCAGCTGCAGGAGCAGTATGCTGCGCTTGCGGAGGGCGTGGATTCCTGGGAAAATGTAAAGGATGATCTGGGTGCCTTCGTATCACTTAATGATGCGGTCCGTGTCGAGGCGGTTGACCACGGTTACAGTGCAACGGTCAATGCAGTATTTGAAAAGAGAAATATGGAATTTTCCATTACAACGGATTCCAAACTTACAAAGATAACCGGTGTGGCTTTCGTACCGGAATATACGTTAGGCGAAAAAATGGAAAAGGCTGCGCTCAATACCCTGATGGGTATGGGTACCGTATTTATCGTACTGATTTTCATCAGTCTTCTCATCAGCTGCTTCAAATTTATCAATGCATATGAGGCAAGATTGAAGGAAAGGGATAAGTCAGCGGCCCCGGCCCCTGAATCTGCTCCGGCTCCCGCTCCCGTGGTATCTTTACCCGCTGCAGAAGAGGCAGAGGAGCTTGCAGATGATCTGGAACTGGTAGCGGTCATTACAGCTGCGATTGCAGCATCCACAGGAAGTTCACCAAGCGGCCTGGTTGTCCGTTCGATCAAACGTGCACCGGCCGGTAAATGGAAAAAAGCTTAATCAATCAGGAGGATTATCATCATGAAAAATTATACAATTACAGTTAATGGTAATGTTTATGACGTAACCGTAGAAGAAGGAACATCTGTAAGTACAACGGCAGCAGCTCCAAAAGCAGCAGCCCCAACAGCGGCTCCGAAAGCAGCAGCCCCGGCTGCAGCTCCGAAAGCAGCGGCTCCGGCGAAGGCATCTTCTGCAGGTGCAGAAGGCTCTGAAAAAGTAGCGGCTCCAATGCCGGGCAAGATCCTCGGTGTTAAAGCAAGTGCCGGGCAGGCCGTTAAGAAAGGCGATGTGCTGATCGTACTCGAAGCCATGAAGATGGAGAATGAAATCGTAGCACCTTCCGATGGAACCGTTGCCAGCATTGATGTAGCAGTAGGTGATTCAGTTGAAGCAGGCACAACATTAGCTACATTAAACTAATACGGAAAGATCCGCTGAAAGTCAAATAGCGCGGATTCCATATGGAGGGATTAACATGGATTATATAGGTAATACATTTACAAATCTTCTTCAGCAGACCGCATTCTGTAACCTGACAGTAGGAAATATGGTCATGATCCTTGTAGCATTCGTATTTTTATACCTGGCTATCGTTAAAGGGTTTGAACCCCTGCTTCTGGTGCCGATTTCATTCGGTATGCTGTTGGTCAATATCTATCCGGATATTATGAAGGAGATAGGACCGGACGGGTCCGGCGGCGGTCTGCTGCAGTATTTCTTTAAACTGGATGAATGGGGCATCCTGCCTCCACTGATTTTTATGGGGGTTGGAGCCATGACAGATTTTGGCCCTCTGATAGCCAATCCCAAGAGCTTCCTTCTGGGAGCGGCAGCTCAGTTCGGTATTTACACGGCTTATTTCCTTGCAATTTTCATGGGATTTAATGACAAGGCGGCGGCAGCCATCTCCATCATCGGCGGTGCAGATGGACCGACTTCCATTTTCCTTGCGGGTAAGCTTGGTATGACTTCCCTGATGGGACCCATTGCCGTTGCCGCTTATTCCTATATGGCATTGGTACCGATCATCCAGCCCCCTATCATGAAGCTTCTGACTACGGAAAAAGAGAGAAAGATCAAGATGGAGCAGCTTCGTCCGGTGTCAAAGCTGGAGAGAATTTTATTTCCGATCATCGTAACAACCGTTGTATGTCTTATTCTTCCGACTACAGCTCCATTGGTTGGTATGCTGATGTTAGGCAACTTATTTAAGGAATCCGGTGTTGTGAAGCAGCTGACAGATACTGCCAGCAATGCCCTGATGTATATCGTGGTCATCCTGCTCGGTACTTCCGTAGGTGCGACAACAAGTGCAGAAGCGTTCCTGAATATGAGTACCATCAAGATCGTTATTTTGGGTCTGGTTGCGTTCTCGATCGGAACAGCAGCAGGTGTATTGTTTGGTAAGCTGATGTGCAAGGTTACAGGCGGCAAGGTGAATCCGCTCATCGGATCCGCCGGTGTATCGGCAGTTCCCATGTCGGCGCGCGTGTCCCAGAAGGTTGGCTCCGAAGCAGATCCTACCAACTTCCTGCTGATGCATGCCATGGGGCCAAACGTAGCAGGTGTTATCGGAACTGCGGTTGCAGCCGGTACATTCATGGCTATATTCGGAGTAAGGTAATTTTACCGCAGGAAGGCTTATGAAAGCCTTTCCGGTATTCAAGTGAATTAACAATAACCAGGAGGTAAGACAATGGCAGAAATAGAGAAAAAGCCGGTTAAGATTGTAGAGACGGTCCTTCGTGACGCTCATCAGTCTTTGCTTGCTACAAGAATGACAACCGAACAGATGCTCCCGATCGTGGAAAAGATGGACCAGGTTGGTTATTATGCAGTAGAGTGCTGGGGCGGTGCGACATTTGACGCATGCCTTCGTTTCCTGAAAGAAGATCCCTGGATGAGACTGAGAAAGCTAAGGGATGGCTTTAAGAATACAAAGCTGCAGATGCTGTTCCGCGGACAGAATATCTTAGGTTACAATCATTATGCAGATGATGTGGTAGAGTACTTTGTTCAGAAATCTCTGGCTAATGGTATTGATATCATCCGTATCTTTGACTGTTTAAATGATATCCGCAACCTGCAGACTGCGGTAACTGCATGTAATAAGGAAAAGGGACATGCACAGGTAGCCTTAAGCTATACTTTGGGCGATGCCTACACTCTGGATTACTGGAAGGACATTGCCAAGAGGATCGAGGATATGGGCGCTGATTCGATCTGTATCAAAGACATGGCAGGGCTCTTAACACCGTACAAAGCGGATGAACTGGTGCGCGCGTTAAAGGAATCCACAAAGCTTCCGATTGACTTACACACCCACTATACTTCCGGCGTTGCTTCCATGACCTATTTAAAGGCAGTTGAAGCCGGATGCGATATCATTGATACCGCAATGTCCCCCCTTGCACTTGGAACCAGCCAGCCGGCTACGGAAGTCATGGTTGAAACCTTCCGGGGTACGGCCTATGATACAGGCTACGATCAGAACCTGCTGGCAGAAATCTGTGCATACTTCCAGCCCATCCGCGAGGAAGCATTAAAGAGCGGACGTCTGAATCCAAAGGTATTGGGCGTAGACATCAAGACCCTTCAGTATCAGGTACCTGGCGGTATGCTTTCCAACCTGGTGAGCCAGTTGAAGGAAGCCGGTAAGGAAGACAAGTATATGGATGTTCTGCAGGAGGTCCCAAGAGTACGGAAAGATTTTGGGGAACCGCCGCTTGTTACCCCGTCTTCCCAGATCGTCGGCACCCAGGCTGTTTTAAATGTTATCAGCGGGGAACGTTATAAAATGGTGACGAAAGAGACTAAGAAGATGTTCATGGGCGAATTCGGACAGACGGTTAAACCATTTAATGCAGAAGTCCAGAAGAAGATCATCGGTGACGAGACACCGATCACCTGCCGCCCGGCAGATTTGATTCCTCCGCAGCTTCCTCAGTTTGAGAAGGAATGCGCGCAGTGGAAACAGCAGGATGAGGATGTGCTGTCCTACGCCCTGTTTCCGGCGGTTGCCAAGGAATTCTTCGAGTACCGGGCCGCACAGCAGACCGGTGTGGATTCTTCCGTGGCAGATAAAGAAAATAAGGTTTATCCGGTATAGCCGGATGGACTCCTGGCCTCCCAGATATGGGAGGCCTTTTTTCAGCCATTTTATAAGGAAATCCTGATGCAAAACTTTAAAGATTTTCTTACAAATAATTCCATTTGTCTGAACTTTAGATGATTCGGTTGACACATGGTATGATTTGTCATTATAATAAATAAATGTATGATTTACATATAATTGGAAAATTTTAAAATACAAGAGGGCATATTGGGAGAGACAGATGAAAAAGTGTAAAAAAGCTCGTAAGATGGCCGTAATTCTGGCCAGTGTCCTGGTGATGGATTCTTATATGGGAACCGTTTCACCATACATAAATGCGTATGCTTATACGGAACGGTCGGCTACGGTGAATGCTACCACGCTGAATGTGCGGAGCGGGCCGGGTACGACCTATTCTATCGTGACAAAATTGGCGAGCGGAGCCTCCGTCACAGTCATCGATGAAAAAAATGCGTCGGATGGAGCGCTGTGGTATCAGATCCGGTTTGCAGGATCCGGGGGTCAGACGGTTACCGGCTATGTTTCCAAAAGCTATCTTAAGTTTCCGGCGGCCTATACCAATGACGCGGATTTTGAATCCCAGCTTACGGCAGAAGGATTTCCGGAAAGCTATAAGATACGGCTTCGTGAACTGCATGCTCAATACCCGAAGTGGGTATTCCGGGCCCAGAAAACCAATCTGGACTGGAGTACGGCTGTTAAGGAAGAAAGCCAGGTGGGGAAGACTCTGGTGCATACGAACAGCATGTCATCCTGGAAGTCCACGGCGGATGGTGCTTATAACTGGGATACCAGTACCTGGGTGGGATATGACGGAAGCTCCTGGGTCACCGCCTCGGAAGATATTGTAAAATATTATATGGATCCCAGAAACTTTCTGGATGAAACGAATGTGTTTCAGTTCCTGGCCCATACCTATGACAGCAGCAGGCATACCATGGAAGGCCTGCAGACCATGGTAAAGGGAACCTTTCTGTCCGGCCAGTCTGCAGGCGGAGGTACATCCTCCGGAAGTACAGACAGCCAGACCGGAGGAGCCTCAAACACAGGACCCGGAGCCTCCGCAGGGCCGGGGGCGGCCATAAGCCCTTCCACCGGGGCATCGGAGAGTTCTGATTCCGGAAATGTCAGCCTGGAAGCACCTCAGGCCTCCATCACCCCGAACAATCCTCAGATCCTTATGGAATATGGACCGGGAGCCAGCCTTACGGGTCCTTCATCCTCTGACACAACGGGGACGGCTACAGGAAGCAGCTCTTATGTGAACATGATCATGAATGCAGCCACCCAGTCCGGAGTGAACCCCTATGTTCTGGCGGCTATGATCATTCAGGAACAGGGATCCTCCGGAACAGGGAAAAGTATATCAGGGACAGAATCCGGTTATGAAGGTTATTATAATTTCTTTAATATTGAAGCATACCAGTCCGGCAGTATGACTGCCGTACAGAGAGGCTTATGGTGGGCATCCCAGTCCGGTAATTATGAAAGACCGTGGAATTCTCCTGAAAAATCAATTTTGGGCGGTGCTTTATATTACGGTAATAACTACGTAAAAGTTGGGCAGGATACATTTTATCTGAAGAAATATAATGTACAGGGATCAAATTTATATAAACACCAGTATATGACCAATGTACAGGGAGCTGCATCCGAGGGTGCTGTCTATGCAAAGGCCTATAACAGTGACATGAAGCAGACAGCTCTTGAATTTAAAATTCCGGTCTACAATAGCATGCCGGATAATGCCTGCAGCCAGCCGACCGGCGACGGAAGCCCGAACAATAAGCTGTCAGGCCTGAGTGTGGAGGGATTTGTCATGACTCCGACCTTTAGCCGCGATACGCTGGAATACAACCTGATTGTGGATCCGTCGGTATCGAATGTTACCGTGAATGCATCTGCTCTAAGTTCCGCTTCATCCGTTAAAGGAACCGGAAGCATTGCACTTCAGAACGGAAATAATGACATAAAGATTGCAGTTACTGCACAAAATGGTAATGTGAGAGAATATGTTCTTCATGTGGTGCGCCAGAATAACGGACCGACATACTCTTCGTCCGTGGGGACAGGAACCAGTACCGGTTCTTCCGGCAGTACCTCTTCCGGACCTGGAAGCAGCGGCGGTCCCGGAGTAACCAAGCCATCCGCAGGAGATGATGCAGGAACACCGGGAGGGAGCAATGTGACCATAGCACCGGATGGCTCCGCCGGCATGTCCGTACAGACTTCTACCGGAGTCATGCAGCAGGGACCGGGAACCACCATTCAGGTAACCGAAGTACTCCCCGGTACCACGCAGGCAGCCGGGAATCCATCCGCCCAGTCATCCTCCCATGCAAACGGAGATATCAATGGGGACGGAAAAGTTAACAGCCTGGATGCTCTGAAACTGCAGCGTTATATTCTTGGACTGGAAACCCTGTCGGCAAACGGTCAGAAAGCGGCTGATCTAAACGGAGACGGCAAGGTGAATTCCCAGGATATTCTGCTTCTGCAGAAGAAAATCCTTGGACTTTAATGTTCTACACAAATAGGAGACGATATGATTAGGAAACTGAAAAAACTGATAGCCGGTTTGATGCTGGCCGGTGTGATCGCGGCCGCCGGCCCCATTGGGCAGATGGACTCCTGGGCCGCAGACGCAAAGATAGCATTTTCCGATCCGTCGGTCATGGTGGGGAATGAAGTAACAGTAACCATGAAGGTGACCAGCGGCAGTGCGCTGGGAACTGCGGAAATCATGCTGGCCTATGATCCGAACCTGCTGGAGTTTGTCAGCGGGACCAATGCCAATGGCGGTGCAGGGGCCATTAAGGGTTTGGGGACCATGGACTCTGCCGATCAAAAAGAATTTCATTTTACGCTGAAGTTTAAGGCTTTGCAGGCGGGGAACTCCAAGATCAGCGTGACTTCCCAGGAGATCTATGATATAGATTCCCAGGCACTCACTCTCAGCAAGCAGGGAAGTTCAACGGTTAAGGTCACTTCGCCTGCCACATACTCAAAGGATGCAACCCTGAAATCGCTGAAGATATCGCCCGGGACTTTAACACCTGAGTTTTCTGCGGCTGTTGACAGCTATACCGCAGAGGTTGACGGGAATACAACGGATCTTGTGGTAAATGCAGTAGCCTCCAACGCCGGAGCCCATGTAACGCTGCAGGGGGAAAAGGGTCTGAAAGCCGGAGAAAACCAGGTGGTCGTCAAGGTAACGGCGGAGGACGGGCAGACGGTTAAGAATTATACCGTTCGGGTTACAAAAGCAGAAGGGGGAGATTCCGTTCCTGCCACAGAAGGTACCGGAGAGACGGCGGAAGCTGAATTCGGGGCTGCCACTGTGACCATAAACGGGATCGAATACAGCGTAGCAGCCTCTTTTGATGAGTCATCCCTTCCGGAAGGCTTTGAGGCTCAGAACTACCAGTATAAAGGCAATGAAGTCATGGCCGGCAAGGGATTGGAAAAAGATATTCTTCTGCTTTACTTAAAGGATGCCGGAGGAAACGGCGGTTTCTATATATATAATGAAGGTGCGGATTCGTGGTCTCAGTTCGTTCAGGTTGAGACCACGGCCAAAGCCATTATTATTGTTCCGTTAGATGGAGATGCAGTCATACCGGAAGGCTTCAGCGAACGCCAGGTTGACATCGATGGCGTGCAGGTGACCGGCTGGGTTGTAAAATCAGAAGGTGAGCCGCAATATTGCCTCTTCTATGCCATGAACTGGAATGGAGAAAAGAATTTCTACCGCTATGATCTTTCTGAAAAGACCGTACAGAGATACTTTGTTTCCGGGGTCTCCGATGATAAATACGTGGAAATGGTGAAGACATACAATGAACTCACCAGGGATTAC
>NZ_LT732526.1:1869634-1873707 GCF_900155545.1 Clostridium sp. Marseille-P2415 | reverse complement strand
GTATCGAATGTTACCGTGAATGCATCTGCTCTAAGTTCCGCTTCATCCGTTAAAGGAACCGGAAGCATTGCACTTCAGAACGGAAATAATGACATAAAGATTGCAGTTACTGCACAAAATGGTAATGTGAGAGAATATGTTCTTCATGTGGTGCGCCAGAATAACGGACCGACATACTCTTCGTCCGTGGGGACAGGAACCAGTACCGGTTCTTCCGGCAGTACCTCTTCCGGACCTGGAAGCAGCGGCGGTCCCGGAGTAACCAAGCCATCCGCAGGAGATGATGCAGGAACACCGGGAGGGAGCAATGTGACCATAGCACCGGATGGCTCCGCCGGCATGTCCGTACAGACTTCTACCGGAGTCATGCAGCAGGGACCGGGAACCACCATTCAGGTAACCGAAGTACTCCCCGGTACCACGCAGGCAGCCGGGAATCCATCCGCCCAGTCATCCTCCCATGCAAACGGAGATATCAATGGGGACGGAAAAGTTAACAGCCTGGATGCTCTGAAACTGCAGCGTTATATTCTTGGACTGGAAACCCTGTCGGCAAACGGTCAGAAAGCGGCTGATCTAAACGGAGACGGCAAGGTGAATTCCCAGGATATTCTGCTTCTGCAGAAGAAAATCCTTGGACTTTAATGTTCTACACAAATAGGAGACGATATGATTAGGAAACTGAAAAAACTGATAGCCGGTTTGATGCTGGCCGGTGTGATCGCGGCCGCCGGCCCCATTGGGCAGATGGACTCCTGGGCCGCAGACGCAAAGATAGCATTTTCCGATCCGTCGGTCATGGTGGGGAATGAAGTAACAGTAACCATGAAGGTGACCAGCGGCAGTGCGCTGGGAACTGCGGAAATCATGCTGGCCTATGATCCGAACCTGCTGGAGTTTGTCAGCGGGACCAATGCCAATGGCGGTGCAGGTGCCATTAAGGTTTTGGGGACCATGGACTCTGCCGATCAAAAAGAATTTCATTTTACGCTGAAGTTTAAGGCTTTGCAGGCGGGGAACTCCAAGATCAGCGTGACTTCCCAGGAGATCTATGATATAGATTCCCAGGCACTCACTCTCAGCAAGCAGGGAAGTTCAACGGTTAAGGTCACTTCGCCTGCCACATACTCAAAGGATGCAACCCTGAAATCGCTGAAGATATCGCCCGGGACTTTAACACCTGAGTTTTCTGCGGCTGTTGACAGCTATACCGCAGAGGTTGACGGGAATACAACGGATCTTGTGGTAAATGCAGTAGCCTCCAACGCCGGAGCCCATGTAACGCTGCAGGGGGAAAAGGGTCTGAAAGCCGGAGAAAACCAGGTGGTCGTCAAGGTAACGGCGGAGGACGGGCAGACGGTTAAGAATTATACCGTTCGGGTTACAAAAGCAGAAGGGGGAGATTCCGTTCCTGCCACAGAAGGTACCGGAGAGACGGCGGAAGCTGAATTCGGGGCTGCCACTGTGACCATAAACGGGATCGAATACAGCGTAGCAGCCTCTTTTGATGAGTCATCCCTTCCGGAAGGCTTTGAGGCTCAGAACTACCAGTATAAAGGCAATGAAGTCATGGCCGGCAAGGGATTGGAAAAAGATATTCTTCTGCTTTACTTAAAGGATGCCGGAGGAAACGGCGGTTTCTATATATATAATGAAGGTGCGGATTCGTGGTCTCAGTTCGTTCAGGTTGAGACCACGGCCAAAGCCATTATTATTGTTCCGTTAGATGGAGATGCAGTCATACCGGAAGGCTTCAGCGAACGCCAGGTTGACATCGATGGCGTGCAGGTGACCGGCTGGGTTGTAAAATCAGAAGGTGAGCCGCAATATTGCCTCTTCTATGCCATGAACTGGAATGGAGAAAAGAATTTCTACCGCTATGATCTTTCTGAAAAGACCGTACAGAGATACTTTGTTTCCGGGGTCTCCGATGATAAATACGTGGAAATGGTGAAGACATACAATGAACTCACCAGGGATTACCACGTGCAGTTCTATATTTTGATTGCAGTAAGCGTATTGGCACTTGCCTTGCTGGTTGCTGTTATCGTTCTTATAAGGAAAGGGAAAGGAACTGGTTCCAATTGGCCGGATAAAGGCAGCTCTGAAAAAGAAAAAAAGCAGAAAGCAGCCGATGACCGGTTCTATGATGAGCCGGAAGAAGAGGTACCTGCAAGCAGAATCAAAAGGTACAGCAGAGAGGAATTTGACCGGGAGTCAGCAGGAGGCCGGATCAGACCGGAATATCCGGAAGAGGAATTGGACAGGCCTGATTTCGTGAATGGCAGTATGCCGGAGCCGGAAGAAGAGGATGATTTTATCATGGAAGCCAGCCTGGAGGAGATGGAGCGCGATCTGACATCCCATATGGAGGAGCGCCCCGGGAAGCTGAAAGGAAAAACGGATATAAGACCGGGCCGCGGGAAAGAGGACATGCCTGTGGATTCGGCGGAGTCCTTAAATGATGAAGATGGCTTTGAATTTATGGACCTGGATGATGAATAGATCATAAATCAATATAATAAGAGTAATGAAAGCACCTGGATTTGATATGCTTCCTTCCAGGTGCTTTCGTTATAAGTAAAAGCCCGGTCCGGGTTTCTGTCCGGGACACCTATTGAAAACAGGATATTAATTTGCTATAATAGTTGCCACAACAGTTCCCAAAAAAAATCTGGAATTATGATACAAAAAAAGTATGACAGTATAATAATTTAGAAAAGATATAACATAGAATTACAATTGAAAAACAAGATTATTTATACCGGCATATATTTAATATTGAAAAAAGTATTATCGTGTGCTATTATGTATATAACAGGTATAACGAAAGATGGTGAGAAAATGCTATTGCAAATTGATTTTAACAGTGATGAAGCGATTTACATCCAGCTTCGGAACCAGATAATCATAGGAATCGCCACGGAAAGTATAAGAGAAGGTGACCCTCTGCCTTCCGTGCGCCAGATGGCCGACAACATAGGCATCAATATGCATACGGTAAATAAGGCGTACTCTGTGCTGAAACAGGAAGGGTTTGTCAAGCTGGACCGCCGTAAAGGTGCCATAGTGTCCCTTGACGTGGATAAGCTCCGGGTCCTTGACGAGATGCGTAAAGATTTGAGCGTTGTATTAGCAAGAGGAGTCTGTAAAAATGTGTCATGTGAAGAGGTCCACCAACTGGTTGATGAGATTTTCCAGACATTTTTAAGAAGCCAGAGGGACGAGTGATCACTGGATTGGAGGTTCATTATGTTATGCGAGAGATGTAAAATTCGCGAAGCAAATATTCAATATACGGAAGTGGTGAATGGTGTGAAGAAGGAACACCATTTTTGCGCCCAGTGCGCAAAGGAAATGGATTTTGGAGTATATGCAGCTATTTTTGACGGCGAGTTCCCGTTAGGCAAGCTGCTTTCAGGTCTTTTGGGAATTGAGGATACCAGCCAGGGACCGGATAAGCTCCATCAGATCGTATGTCCCTCCTGTGGGACCACTTACGATGAGTTTGTAAGAGACAGCAGATTTGGCTGTGCGGACTGTTACAGTGTGTTTGGGCCCCTTATGGAGGACAGTTTAAAGCAGCTTCAGGGAAGCCTTATCCATACAGGAAAAACACCTGTATACCAGAAGCTGGCTCACATGCCGGCAGGGCAGGACGGAACGGATGCAGTCGATGAGGCGAAAGAAAACGTTCCAACCGGCCAGGAGGAAGAGATTTTCCAGTGGGATGCAAAGCTTAAGGAGGCGCTTCGTTTTGAAGATTATGAGGCAGCAGCCGTATGCCGTGACAGGATACGAGAACTGAAGAAAGGAAATGAGGCCAATGCTTAGATGGTTTGAACAGACAGACAGCAGCCGGCCGGGAGTGATAAGCAGCCGGATCCGTCTGGTCAGGAACTGGCAGGAGTATGACTTTCCTGCAAAGCTTGGCGAGAAGGAAAGCACAGAGATGGTCCGTAAGCTGGAATTTGGTTTAAAGGATTTGGGCGAAGCAGAAGGCAAACATTTAAATTTTGCCATGCTGGATGATTTAGAAGAGCTGGACCGGGTGGCTTTAAAGGAACGGCGGG
>NZ_LT732526.1:1831513-1868036 GCF_900155545.1 Clostridium sp. Marseille-P2415 | reverse complement strand
TTGAGCGTTGTATTAGCAAGAGGAGTCTGTAAAAATGTGTCATGTGAAGAGGTCCACCAACTGGTTGATGAGATTTTCCAGACATTTTTAAGAAGCCAGAGGGACGAGTGATCACTGGATTGGAGGTTCATTATGTTATGCGAGAGATGTAAAATTCGCGAAGCAAATATTCAATATACGGAAGTGGTGAATGGTGTGAAGAAGGAACACCATTTTTGCGCCCAGTGCGCAAAGGAAATGGATTTTGGAGTATATGCAGCTATTTTTGACGGCGAGTTCCCGTTAGGCAAGCTGCTTTCAGGTCTTTTGGGAATTGAGGATACCAGCCAGGGACCGGATAAGCTCCATCAGATCGTATGTCCCTCCTGTGGGACCACTTACGATGAGTTTGTAAGAGACAGCAGATTTGGCTGTGCGGACTGTTACAGTGTGTTTGGGCCCCTTATGGAGGACAGTTTAAAGCAGCTTCAGGGAAGCCTTATCCATACAGGAAAAACACCTGTATACCAGAAGCTGGCTCACATGCCGGCAGGGCAGGACGGAACGGATGCAGTCGATGAGGCGAAAGAAAACGTTCCAACCGGCCAGGAGGAAGAGATTTTCCAGTGGGATGCAAAGCTTAAGGAGGCGCTTCGTTTTGAAGATTATGAGGCAGCAGCCGTATGCCGTGACAGGATACGAGAACTGAAGAAAGGAAATGAGGCCAATGCTTAGATGGTTTGAACAGACAGACAGCAGCCGGCCGGGAGTGATAAGCAGCCGGATCCGTCTGGTCAGGAACTGGCAGGAGTATGACTTTCCTGCAAAGCTTGGCGAGAAGGAAAGCACAGAGATGGTCCGTAAGCTGGAATTTGGTTTAAAGGATTTGGGCGAAGCAGAAGGCAAACATTTAAATTTTGCCATGCTGGATGATTTAGAAGAGCTGGACCGGGTGGCTTTAAAGGAACGGCGGGTACTGAATTCGGCGGCTGTTTCAAAGAAAAAGCCTGCAGGCATTTATCTTTCTGATGATGAGGACACCGGCATTGTGCTGAACTGTGATGACCACATCCGGATTCAGCTTCTCCGGGTGGGTCTTCACTTAGAAGAACTCTGGGAAAGGGCGAACCGGATCGATGATTACGCCAATGAAAGGTTTGCGTATGCATTTGATGAACGGTATGGTTATTTGACGACCTTTCCCACCAATGTTGGAACCGGACTCCGGGCATCCGCAGTGGTGCACCTTCCCATGTTATCACAGGGAAGGAGGTTTTCAAGCCTGATTGGGGATATGAGCCGTTTCGGAGCTGCCATTCGGGGCGTTTTTGGAGAGGGGGAAGAAAACTTCGGCTCCCTTTATGAGATATCCAACCAGAAAACCCTTGGTCAGACAGAAAGGGAAATTATAGATACGGTATCAAAAGCCGCGATCCAGCTGACCAATCAGGAGATGCAGGTAAGGAAGCTCTCTCTGCAGAGGCGAAGGATCGAGCGGGAGGATGAGGTCCATAAATCCTATGGAGTATTGAAATACGCCAGAAGGCTGACATCCAGGGATGCCATGATTTTCTTATCCCAGATCATGGCCGGGCTTACGGATGGCCTGATCCATACAGAGGAGGATTTTTCCGTCTACCGCCTGATGCTTGGAATCCAGCCCGCGAATTTGCAGAAGATTTCAGACCGG
Source organism: Clostridium sp. Marseille-P2415 (assembly GCF_900155545.1). Classification (GTDB taxonomy): domain Bacteria; phylum Bacillota; class Clostridia; order Lachnospirales; family Lachnospiraceae; genus Lacrimispora. Next base: position 1,866,367 of record NZ_LT732526.1, on the reverse strand, counting down.
CCATTAAGCAAGGAAGAACTGGACGGGGCCAGAGCGGATTTCATCCGGAGGGAATTGCCGGAATTAAAATGACAGGAGGATTTCATTCATGATAGACAGATTTACGACAAAGGCCAGGACGGCCATCAATCTGGCCGTACAGGCAGCGGAACGTCTGGGCCACAGCTATGTGGGAACAGAACATTTACTAATCGGACTTCTGGAAGAAGGCAGCGGGGTAGCTGCCAGGGTTCTGGAAGAGAACGGGGTAAAGGAAGAAAAGGTTTTAAGCCTGATCAGCCAGCTGATCGCTCCGGACCAGGCGGTGCGGCTTAAAGAAGACGGCGGATATACGCCGGGCGCCAGAAGGGTTTTGGAAAACAGCTACCGTGAGGCTGTGCGCTTTAAAGCGAACTTAATCGGCACGGAGCATTTGCTGATTTCCATTATCCGTGACAATGACTGTGTTGCTTCCAGGCTGTTAAATACCATGGGAATCAGCATACAGAAGCTTTACATTGATGTGCTGTCGGCAATGGGAGAAGATGCTCCTGCCAATAAGGAAGAGCTTATGAAGTCGCCGAAGGGAAAGGGAAACACGCCTACCCTTGACAGCTACAGCCGGGATTTGACAGAGCTTGCGGTGAAAGGAAAGCTGGACCCGGTGATCGGAAGGGAACTGGAGATTAAGCGTCTGATCCAGATTCTTAGCCGGAGAACGAAGAATAATCCATGTCTGATCGGAGAACCGGGAGTAGGGAAAACTGCGGTTGTAGAGGGTCTGGCACAGATGATTTCAAACGGCGATGTGCCGGAAACCATTGCAGGAAAGCGGCTCCTGACCCTGGATTTATCGGGGATGGTGGCCGGCTCCAAGTACCGCGGGGAATTTGAAGAGAGAATCAAGAAGGTGATCGCCGAAGTGATTGAAGATGGCGAGGTCCTTCTGTTTATCGATGAAATTCATACCATTATCGGTGCCGGAGGAGCGGAGGGTGCCATTGATGCATCCAATATTTTAAAACCATCTCTTGCAAGAGGGGAATTACAGCTGATCGGTGCCACGACCATTGAAGAATACCGCAAATATATTGAAAAGGATTCCGCTTTGGAGCGGCGGTTCCAGCCGGTTACGGTGGAGGAGCCGTCTGAGGAGGCAGCCATTTATATCCTGAGAGGTTTAAAAGGGCGGTATGAAGATCATCATAGAGTAACGATTACCGATGATGCGTTAAAGGCCGCGGTGAAGCTGTCCTCCCGGTATATCAATGACCGCTTCCTTCCGGATAAGGCCATTGATGTCATTGATGAAGCTTCCTCCAAGGTCCGCCTGACTACGTTTGTGGAGCCGGGGGAAATTAAGGAGCTGGAAGCAGAGATTGAACAGTTGGAAGATCAGAAAGAGGCTGCCATCAAAGCCGAAGCTTATGAAAAGGCAGGAACTATAAAGAAGAAACAGGAAAAAAAGCGGGAAAAAATCGAAAAGATCCGTGAAAAATGGCAGAAGGAAAAGTCATCAAAAAACCTGGTTGTTGATGAGGGAGAGATCGCTGATGTGGTTTCAAGCTGGACCAAGATTCCTGTAAGGAAGCTGGAAGAAGGGGAGAGTGAACGTCTCCGGAATCTGGAATCCATCCTTCATGAGAGGGTGATCGGCCAGGAGGAAGCCGTTTCAGCCGTGGCTAAGGCCATACGGCGGGGAAGGGTGGGCTTAAAAGACCCGAAACGCCCCATTGGCTCCTTTCTGTTCTTAGGACCTACCGGTGTGGGAAAAACCGAGCTGTCCAAAGCTCTTTCCGAAGCTATGTTCGGCACGGAAAATGCCCTGATCCGGGTTGATATGTCTGAGTATATGGAGAAGCACAGTGTTTCCAAGATGATTGGTTCCCCGCCAGGATATGTAGGCTATGACGAGGGCGGCCAGCTAAGCGAAAAGGTCAGAAGAAACCCTTATTCGGTCATTTTATTTGACGAGATTGAAAAGGCTCATCCGGATGTATTCAATATCCTTCTGCAGGTGCTTGATGACGGTCATATCACAGATGCCCAGGGCAGGAAAATCGATTTTAAAAATACCATCATCATCATGACCTCCAATGCCGGGGCGGAGAACATCATTTCGCCGAAACGTCTTGGATTTGGTGCGGCCGCGGATGAAAAGGCAGATTATAAGATCATGAAAGACCGGGTAATGGAAGAAGTAAAGCGTTTATTCAAGCCGGAATTCGTGAACCGGATCGACGAGATCATCGTATTCCATCCGCTGAATAAGGACCACATGAAGGATATTTTGACCATTATGATGAAGGATATCATGAAACGGACATCAGAACAGATGAATATCACACTGGAAGTCGAAGAGGAGGCCAAGGAATTCCTGATCAACAAAGGCTATGATGAAAAATATGGCGCAAGGCCGTTAAGGCGTACCATTCAGAACTGTCTGGAAGATAAGCTGGCAGAAGAAATCCTGAACGGAACGGTTAAAACAGGGGACGAAGTCGTAGTTTCGGGCGGAAATGACGGATTAAAATTTTCCGTTAAGGAGCTGGTAAAATAACTAGCCAATTCCTGTCAATTCGTGTATAATAACTACAAGCGAACACATCCGTTCATCGCAAAAAGGATAAGTAAACAAAATACTAGGAGGGCAAACCGATGCCGGTAATTGAAGAATTAATCCGCACAGAACAAGACGGAACGATCAGTTTTGGTAATTACAAATTAGGAACAAAGTCAAAATTACAGGATTTTGAGCACGATGGTGATTTATATAAAGTAAAGACATTTTACGAGATAACCAAGCTGGAGCGTAACGGCATGTTCGTATACGAATCTGTACCGGGTACCGCAGTAGAGAATTTCACCGTATCCAATGATGGAGTGGAATTTGAAGTAGAAGGTGACAAGGATGCCCAGCTGACCGTTCAGCTGGCAGAGGATACTGAGTATGAGGTGTATGTAGACGGTGCTGCTGTGGGAGGCATGAGGACCAACATGAGCGGAAAGCTGTACGTCAGCGTGGAACTGAATGAAGGAACACCTGTGGCTGTAAAGATCAATAAACGATAATAGGATGTTAAGCTGGGTTCGGCTCTTTCAGAAAGGGGCCGGACCCCGGCTTTTTTCAGGAGGAATCCATATGGCGAAGGCGAAGGCAACCGCATTCTTCTGCAAGGAATGCGGATATGAATCTGCAAAGTGGCTGGGGCAGTGCCCGGCCTGCAGGGAATGGAATACATTTGTAGAGGAGCCGGTTGGAAAAAAGGAGCCTGCGGCTAAGAGAGGTATTGGAAGCAGTATGGAGGGAGCTGGGGGAAATTCTTTAAAGGTGAAGCCTTCCAGGCTGTCGGAAATCCATTTGGATGAGCAGGACCGCATGAAAACCGGATATGAAGAACTGGACCGGGTCCTGGGTGGAGGCGTTGTGAAGGGCTCTCTGGTACTGGTGGGCGGTGACCCGGGCATTGGGAAATCCACATTGCTCTTACAGGTATGCCGTAATCTGGCGGCCTCCGGCCGGAAGGTACTTTACATATCAGGGGAAGAGTCCTTAAAGCAGATCAAGCTGCGGTCGAACCGGATCGGAGAGGTGACGGGAGACTTATTATTCCTCTGTGAGACCAGTCTGGAATTCATTGAAGGCGCCATCAGGGAGGAAAAGCCGGATGTGGTGATCATCGATTCCATACAGACCATGTTCCGGGAAGAAATCTCTTCTGCGCCGGGAAGCGTCAGCCAGGTAAGAGAATCCACCAATATCCTGCTTCAGATAGCCAAAGGGGCAGGGATTGCCATTTTCATTGTGGGACATGTGACAAAGGAAGGCGTGGTGGCCGGTCCCAGGGTCTTAGAGCATATGGTTGACACGGTCTTATATTTTGAAGGGGAGAGAAGTGCTTCCTACCGGATCATACGGGGAGTGAAAAACCGTTTCGGATCGACCAATGAGATCGGTGTTTTCGAGATGGTCGAAAGCGGACTTTCCGAGGTTAAGAATCCTTCCGAGTACATGTTAAACGGAAGGCCGGAGGATGCCTCCGGTGCGGTGGTCGCCTGTTCCATGGAGGGGACAAGGCCCATGCTTTTAGAGGTTCAGGCGCTGATTACGCCAACCGCTTTTGGGATGCCCAGACGTACCGCTGCGGGAACCGATTATAACCGGGTCAATCTATTGATGGCGGTTTTGGAAAAACGGTGCCACTATGATCTGTCCCATTTTGACGCTTATGTAAACATTACGGGCGGTCTGCGGATGAATGAACCGGCTCTGGACTTAGCCATTATCATGGCGATCGTATCCAGCATGAAGGACCGGGCGGTGAATCCGAAAACCATAATTTTCGGTGAAGTAGGATTAGCCGGTGAGGTGCGGGCGGTATCCCAGGCGCAGCAGAGAGTGAACGAAGCAAAGAAGCTGGGGTTTGAAACCTGCGTGCTGCCAGGGATTTCTCTGGAAAAGATGAATCAGGTGGAAGGGATCCGCCTGATCGGTGTAGGAAATGTACGGGAGGCCATTATGGGCCTCACGGATTAAGCGGGGCTGGCGAAGGATCTGTATGGGTCCTGCGGTATTCCCCGGGAGTCATATGGAAATGTTCCTTGAAAATCCGGTTAAAATGCTCCGGATTTTCATAGCCGATGATTTCGCAGACAGAAGAAATACTTAAGTCGGTCGTTTTTAGTGCGCGGCAGGCTTTTTCCAACCGTATAGTTCGGATGAGCTGGACAAAGGTCTGTCCCGTATTATCTTTGATAAGCTTACTGAAATGAGGAACTGAAAATCCAAAATAATCAGCAGCGGAGGAAAGGGTAATGTCCGTAAAGTTTGTCTGAAAATAATTTAGGATATCCGGCAAGGCAAGATTTTGGTGCGCAGTATTTAAAAAGCTTTCCAGGTGGTTCTCGTGATTGCGCAGAAGCATGCACCAAAAGGTCAGGAGATAACTGTCAAGCAGGGAATCCGAGTACTTTTTGTGGCCGTAATATTCAATGTAGATATCTTCAATAAGAGAACGGATAACCGGATCTGCCTGGGTGTGGAACAGCAGATAATTGTTTTCTGTTTTTTCATATAAAGTATGGGAAAAAAAACGGGACAGCGCGTTATGATTCGTAAACATTCCAAAAAAGGTAGCGTGAAAGGTGCTTGACTTGATCATGACATTGATTATGACGCTGTCATCAAAAACGGCTATGCTATGCTTTGTTTTAGGTGGAATAATACATAAGTCTCCAGCCTGGCAGACCTGTTTCTTTTCCTGAATCTTATTGATACAGGTGCCGGAATAGACATAAAAAAACTCATAAAATTCATGCTCATGGATATATTCCGGTGAATAACGATTATGTTTTACAATGTAAATGTTTTGAGAATATGTTTGAAAGAATTCGTTTTCCGAAAGGTAAGGGAGCCATTTGCCGTGAATGCTTGGCACATATAGCTGATGCCGCTCAATATAATCCCGGTCCAGAGCATCTACATATTGTGGAAACGATTCCGGCTGGCAGTGCTCTGCTTCATAAAGGCTGCGGTAAAAAATCTCATCCTCTATATAGGAGGTAATAAAATCATTGAATTTATCTTTGCTTATTTTCATAAGGAGTCTCTCCGTATCCCATTAAAATATCTTTAGTATACCATCATAAAAAATATCAAGTCAATATCGTAAATTATTCAATAGTAAAAAGAAATGAGGAATGCTATTATGTCCGTACCAAATAGAGGAGAGAGGTTGGCAAAATGAATAATTTCGAAAAAGATGTGAAAAGAAATCTGTGGCGGCAGCGGATCGGGTACGGTTCCTCTGATTTTGCCTGCAATTTGATCTGGCAGGTCATTTCTTTATATTTACTGTATTTTTATACGGATGTCATGCATTTGGATGCGGCGGCGGTAAGCGTTATGTTTCTGGTAACGAAGATATTTGATGGATTTACAGATTTGGCGGTTGGCTTTCTGATTGACAGGACACATACAAGGTGGGGAAAATCAAGACCCTGGATTTTTGCAGGAGCCATTCCGTTTGCAGTGACTGCGGTTCTGGCATTCAGCGTACCGGATATATCCCAGACAGGTATGCTGATTTATGCCTATGTAACATATATGCTGCTGTCCTTAGCTTATACGGTAGTAAATATTCCCATGGCATCGATCTTACCGTCTTTAACAGCGAATCCGCAGGAAAGAACGAACCTGGCTGCCAGCCGTGTATTTTTCTCGTACATTGGCTCAACCGTGGTGTCAGCATTTGCTTTGAAACTGGTGGATCATCTGGGAAAAGGAAACGAAGCGGCAGGATTTCGCATTGTAATGATGATTTTCGGCATCGCAGGCTGTCTGGTATTTTTCTTCTGTTTTTTTAATACAAAGGAACGGGTGCGTATCCGGGAAGAGAAGGTAAGTTTGAGAGCAAGCTTAAGCTGTCTGATCCATAATAAACCTTGGCTGTTATTTGCGGCAAATATTATCTGGTTCTTTGGTGGATTTGTGATCCAGGCCGGGGCGATCATTTTCTATTTTACTTATAATCTGAACCATAAGGAGCTTTCCAGCGTTGCAGCTACCATCACAACCTTAATTCCGGTGGCAACGAATCTTTGTGTTCCATTTCTGGCGCGATTGACTGCAAAGAGAAATCTGATGATCGCAGGGGCCGTGCTGCATGGGACGGGAATGGGAATTATTTTCATCGGAGGAAGTTCGATTCCGGTCGTGATGATTGGAGTGGTTATAGCGGCACTGGGGTATGGCCTGAAGGGAAGCATGCATTTTGCAATTCAGCCGGACCCTGTGGATTACGGGGAATGGAAATCAGGGATTAACATTGCAGGAACCTTATCTGCGGTCAACGGCTTTATCGGTAAGGTAGGAATGGCGGTGGCAAGCTCTGTTGCAGCCGCGCTGTTAGCTGCAAGCGGCTATACGGCAAATGCGCCGGTGCAATCCGCTTCTGCGCTGAATGCAATCAGTGTAATGTATATCTGGATTCCCATGGCAGCAAATATATTAACGATTATCACGTTTTTATTTTATGATCTGGATAAAAAGCTTCCGGAAATTAATAAAGAATTAGAAGTAAGAAGAGCAGGAAATTAAGAAGGGAGGGATTATCATGGCAGCAGTCAGCATTGATCTGGATATGAAAAGGGTGACGAATGAGGCATTTGTGGAAAAGGCCAAAGGGCTGGAGCCAAAGCTTAAGGAAAAGCGGATAAAGCCTGTTAAGCTGGTTTCTGTCGGAAAAGATGGAAAAGCAGTGCCAAGAGCGGAGATCTGTGAAATGGGCAGTATCGCTTTAAAAAAAGGGGAATCCATTGTATTGGATTTCGGTGACCATCAGGTAGGATATATCAGCTTAAAATTGAAATCCCTTGGGAGCCCTCAGGATGCACCGGCTTATTTAAGGTTTAAATTTGGAGAGCGGTCCAAAGAGATCCGGGAGAATTCCGGGGACTACAATGGCTGGATCAGCCGTGGCTGGATTCAGGAAGAATACATCCATGTGGATGTACTTCCTGCCTGGCTGCATTTGCCAAGGAGATATGCGTTCCGGTATATGGAAATTTATGTGGTCGATACTTCTTTAAAATTTCAGGTCGCAGTGGAAGCGGTGGAATGCAGGGCTGTCTCGGCCGTTGACATTGAAAAGGTGGAGCCGGTTTCTGCTTTCGGGCCGGTTCTACGGCAGATGGACCGGGTCAGTCTGCGGACTCTCCAGAATTGCATGCAATCCGTATTTGAGGATGGACCAAAGAGGGACAGAAGGCTTTGGCTGGGAGATTTGAGATTACAGGCTCTGGCAAATTATGCAACGTTTCAGAATTATGATCTGGTAAAACGGTGCATGTATTTATTTGCCGGGCTGACCAGGGATGACGGGGCGATCGGAGCATGCCTTTTTATAGAACCGGAGTACCTGGTGGATGATACCTTTATGTTTGATTATTCCCTGTTTTTCCTTTCTGTTTTAAAAGATTATTATGAAGCTGCGAAGGATAAGGAAACGTTAATAGAGCTGTGGCCTTCGGCATACCGCCAGATAGAATTATCCAGAAGATATTTTGATGAAAAGGCTGTGGTCCGGGACGGCGAAAGTAACTGGTGCTTTGTCGATTGGAAAGAGGGACTTAATAAGCAGGCCAGTGCGCAGGCTATCTACATCTATACATTAAATGCCGGAATTGTGCTGGCTGAGATTTTAAGCCTTCCTGCACTTGCGGCTGAGCTGGAGGAAGAAAGAACACGGTGTGTTAAGGCGGCGCTTGATTATTTTTGGGATCAGGAGCAAAAGGTATTTGTCAGCGGAGAGGAGCGTCAGGTTTCCTATGCGAGCCAGGTTTGGATGGTTCTGGCCGGAGTAAAGAAAGGAGAGGAAGCCAGAGCTTTAATGAACCGCATCATGGAGCTGAAACCGAAAATGGGAATGGTGACTCCCTACATGAACCATCATTTTACAGAAGCATTGATACTTTGCGGAGAAAAGGAAAAAGCAGTCGGTTATATGAAATATTATTGGGGAGGCATGCTGGAGCAGGGCGCGGATACCTTCTGGGAGTTATATAATCCGGATGATCCCGAAGAATCCCCATACGGTTCATCGGCGGTAAACAGCTACTGCCATGCATGGAGCTGTACTCCTGCGTATCTGCTTCGTAAACTTGAATATGAAAAGGAGAATGTATGAAGTATCTGGTAATTGACGTGGGTGGTACCTTTATTAAATATGCGCTTATGAATGAAAATGCAGATATTCTTGAGAAAAACAAGGTACAGACACCAAATAATAAAAATCATACACTGGAAGATTATCTGGGAGCTTTGGATTCCATATTCCGGCGGTATGATGGACTGGTGGAGGGAATTGCTATAAGTGCACCGGGTGTTCTGGACAGTGACACGGGGTATTGTTATTCCGGCGGAGCTTTGAGCTACGTATCCGGGCAGAACATGGTGGAACTTTTGGAGCTGCGCTGCAAGGTGCCGGTTACCATTGAAAATGACGGAAAATGTGCGGCCCTGGCAGAAATGTGGAAGGGAAGCCAGAAACATGTGAAAAATGGTATCGTGCTTGTGCTGGGAACGGCAGTTGGAGGCGGATTGATCATAAATGGAGAGCTTTACAAGGGGATTCATTTTTCGGCAGGCGAATTCAGTTATGTGGCGGTGGAGGATGACCGTGTGGATGAGGCAGACGGATACTGGGGCCATACCAATGGTGCTGCTGCCTTAGCCAGGTATGCATCCAAAGAAACGGGAATTCCCCAGGAAGAGTTTGACGGAGTCAGGATTTTCGAGCTGGCTGACAAAGGTGATGAGAAAATATTAAAAGCATTGGACAATTATGCCAAAAGGCTTGCGGTTCAGATTTACAATTTACAGGTAATTCTGGATGTGGAGCTGATATCGATTGGTGGAGGCATCAGCCAGCAGCCGCTTTTGTTAGAATTCATCAGAAAAAATTTAGAGGAATTATGCGAGAGGCATCCGTTCCGCCAACTGTCCCGCTTCATTCCTACACCGGTTGTTACGAATTGCCGGTTTTTTAATGACTCGAATTTAATTGGTGCGTTATATCATTTTCTGAATAAAAAGGGGGCATTCAAATGAGCAGATTTCCCCAAGGGGCCTGTCGGTTACCATAATAATAGGTCTTCCATGAATTTTATTTTTCATAGAAGACCTATCAATTTACAGACTTTTTTTACGGCCTCACAAACTCACCGTAAGCTATTATGCAAATTGGCTGTTATAAAGCTTTTCGTAAAATCCTTTTTTTGCAAGAAGTTCATGATGGGTTCCCTGCTCGATGATCGTCCCCTGCTGCATAACAAGAATTAAATCAGCATTCCGGATGGTAGATAGTTTATGTGCAATGATAAAGCTGGTTCTGCCCTTCATCAGGTTATTCATGGCCTTTTGGATTTCCACTTCGGTTCGTGTATCCACACTGGAGGTAGCCTCGTCTAAAATCAGGATCGCAGGGTCAGCCAGAATGGCTCTTGCAATGGTTAACAACTGTTTCTGCCCCTGAGATACGTTGGCACCGTCTTCTGAAAGCAGCGTATGATAGCCGTCCGGAAGAGTGCGGATGAAATGATCGGCTCTTGCGGATTTCGCTGCTGCAATAATTTCCTCATCACCGGCATTAAAATTACTATATGCAATATTTTCCCGTATGGTACTGCTGAATAACCAGGTATCCTGTAAAACCATGCCGAATTTATTTCTGAGCTCTCCCCGGGGCATCGTTTTGATATCTGCGCCGTCAATTGTAATTCTGCCGCCCTGTATATCATAAAAACGCATCAGAAGATTGACAAGCGTTGTCTTACCTGCCCCGGTAGGGCCAACAACTGCTATTTTGTCACCGGCTTTTACATCGATATTTATGTCTTTCATCAGGATATGGTCATCACTGTATCCAAATCTGACATGCTCAAAAGATACATTGCCTTGAACGGGGGGAAGGTTCTTTGTAAGAGCAGGATCCGGTATTTCATCCAATTCATCCATGATTTCAAAGTAACGGGAAGAGGCAGCAAATGCTGACTGCATGGAACTGATGATCTGGGAGCATTCGATAACCGGTTCGGATGCTTTGTCCGTGTATTGGATAAAAGCCTGTACCGTACCGATAGAAAGCCTTCCCTGTATAATTGAAAATACACTCATAACCGCAATTACAATATACCCCAGGTTGTTGATAAAGCGTACCGAGGGTGCAACGACGAACTGGGCTATCTGGGAATAGCTGCTGTGCATATACAGGTCATGATTGATTTTCTTAAATTCCTTAATGGCGTTCTCTTCATAATGAAAGGCCTTGATCACCAGCTGTCCGGTAAAAGCTTCCTCTATATTGGCATTTAATTCGCCAAGGGAGGTCTGATAATTTAAGAAGTATTTTCGTGATTTTTTTGCAATTACCAGAGTCACTGTGGTTGCGGTTCCTATGGTTAAAAATGCAATCAAAGATAAGGAAGGGCTGATCACCAGCATCATAATCACAGCACCGGTTATTGTGACAGCACAGCCGATAAGGCGGTTAAAGCCTTCACGCAGGGCATCCGCAATCTTTTCTAAGTCATTGGTTGCACGGCTTAAAATATCACCGCGCTCTGTTGCGTCGTAAAAACGAAGGGGAAGCCTGTTCAGCTTTTCGCTCAGTGCCGCACGCATGTTTAAGGTAACGGTTTCTGCGACCGATGACATCAGATAATTGGCTAAATAATTCGTAATAAAGCTTAGGACATAAAGGATAAGCAGGATCAGGAAGATACCGCCCATTGTCTCTATATTTACTTGAAAACGTGTGCCCTGTGTTACCGCAGTTTTTATCCCGTCCGCAAGCTGGTCCAGTGCTTTTCCTAAAAATATGGGAGTTGCAATAAAGAAAACGGAGCTTAATACAGAGGCTGTAATAATAAACAGAATCTTAACGCCTAAACCGTTAAAATAAGAACACAATCTGCGAATGGTACTTTTATTATGCATGTTCATAACCTTTATTCTCCTTTCCCGACAGCTCCTCCTCGCTCAATTGAGTAGTAGCGATCTGCTGATATATGGTGCAGGTTTTCATGAGCTCTTCATGGCGTCCAATACCTGCTATTTTGCCTTCATCTAATACAATGATCTGGTCTGCATCCAAAATAGTGCTGATGCGCTGTGCTACGATAATCAAAGCAGAATCTTTTATTTCATTACGCAAAGCTTTTCGCAGCATGGAATCCGTCTTAAAATCAAGTGCTGAAAAGCTGTCGTCAAATACATAAACTTGAGGTTTTTTAACCAGTGCCCGGGCAATGGCGACTCTTTGCTTTTGACCGCCGGAAAGATTAGAACCGGACTGGGCAACATAAGACTGGTAACCGTTCTCCAGTCCCTGAATGAACTCATGCGCCTGGGCTGTTTTTGCTGCAGCCTCAATTTCTTCCATGGTGGCGTCTTCTTTTCCAAAGCGGATGTTGCTTTCAACGGTTCCCCGGAACAAAAAAGCCTTTTGGGGGATAAAACCTATTTTGTCCCTTAAAACTTTCTGCGGATAATGGGCGATATTCATGCCATTTAACAGAATCTCTCCTTTCTGTATGGGGAAGAAACGGGGGATCAAATTCGCAACCGTTGATTTACCCGAACCGGTGCCGCCGATAATTGCGGTAGTTTTCCCGGGGCCGGCGGTGAAGGAGATATGACTTAAAACCGGCTCTTCTGCATTGGAATATTGAAAGGTAACATCCCGAAATTCAAGAAATCCTTTTTGAATGGTCTCAGTTATGGCAACAGGCTGGTCCGTTATTTCCGGTGATAAGTTAAGAACTTCATTTAATCTGGCAGCACTGCTTAAAGCCCTGGGAATTTCCATAAACCCCATGACTGCCATGACACCGCAGAATAAAATAATAGTCAGATATTCAATTAAAGCAAAAATACTGCCGATTTCCATGGAGCCGTTGGAAACTAAAATGCCGCCGAACCAGATAATGGATGCAACGCTTAAATCCAGAATAAGGAAGAGGGAAGGCATTAAAACGGCGAAGATTTTGTTGGTTTTAACGGCAATATCCCTGTAATCATGACAGGAAGCTGCAAATCTCTGCTTCTCGAATTCTTCCCGGTTAAATGCCCGGATTACCCGTACTCCTGTAATGCTTTCCCGAAGTACATAAGTCAGCCGGTCCATTTTAACCTGAATTTGTCTGAATAATGGAACAGCTTTTCTCCCGATAAAATATGCCATAGTACCAAAAATCACTATAACGGCTACAAAGAAAAAGGCCATTCTTACATTGGTCCGAAAGGCCAGGGTAAGTCCTACGACGGTCATAAGAGGAGCGGGAAGAAGAACTCTTAAAAACATCATTCCTGATTTTTGTATGATGTTAATGTCATTTGTGCAGCGGATAATCATGGAGGGTGTTCCGATCGTTTGAAAATCATTTAAAGAATACTGCTGTGCTTTTATAAAAACGGCTTCTCTTAAGTCCCTGCAGAAAGCAGCCGTAACTTTTGATGATAATATAACAGAGATTATGGAGCTCAGGCCGCCTAAAACTGCAATTGCCAGCATATGTACGCTAATGCGGTAAATGTAAGAAAAGTCACCGTTAGCAACTCCGATATTAATAAGTCTGGCAGTCAGTGTAGGCAAAAACATTGCACTGAAATTATTAAAAAATAAAAATATTACGGCCCCAATCAGTAATTTTTTATGTGGTTTTAAGTAATAAAGTAATTTACTCATAGCTATCCTCCTGTATGTTGTAGTTACATTCTGACGGGTTCCTCAATCCAGTCTGTTTTCATGATTACACCTTGACTATATGACACAACTGTGTCATTATAAAGTATAGTGTAACCCGAAAGTCAAGGGGATTTTAAGCGGCTTTTAAGCGAAAGCTCTCTTCTGGATAATCAGGAAGTCTATGTGAGGGAAAAGAATGTCAGGCAAGAATAAACAGTACTTTACAACCAATGAATTTGCAGAGATATGCGGAGTTACCAAGCATACGTTATTTCATTATGATGAGATCGGCATTTTAAAGCCGGAGCTTGTAAAGCCAAACGGCTACCGTTATTATTCGATCAAGCAGTTTTATTTGTATGATATGATTTTTATATTAAAACAGGCCGGTACTTCCCTGAGTGAAATTAAGGATTATATCATGGATCACAACCCCCATCATTTTCTTGCGATATTAAAACAAAAAGAACAGCAGTTGGAGGCCGAGATAAAAAAGACTTCTATAATGAGAAGCAAGGTAATGGCCACCATTGATAAGACGGAAGAGGCCTTGAGCTCTGTATATGGTGTTCCCTATTTTGAGGAATGTGAAGAAGAGTATTTCATCGTAGTTAAAATATCCGGGTATGAAAGTGACAAGGAAGAACTGCAAAAGCTGGGGGAGCATTTTGATTATTGTGATGAACAAGGCGGTGACTGTGAATTGCTGATGGGGGCTATCATAAGCAGGGAAGACCTTATTGCCGGACAATATGATAAACCTAATTATTATAGTAATAAAATGCGCTGTAAAATAGACTGCGACCGTCTGCGTATTAAAACAGAAGGGAAGTATGCCGTTATTATCCATAAAGGTGCTTACAGTGAATTGCCAAAGTCCTATCAGCAGCTTATGGATTTTATAGGAAAAAATGACATGGCTGTTAACGGTGATGCCTACGAAAATGACATGCTGAGTTATCTTGCAGCGGTTGATTCCAATGAATTTGTAATTAAAATTTCCATTCCTGTTATTTCACTTCATCAGTAGTTGCAGGATGCTTCTATCGCAAATTAAAAGTAAGACTGGCATGTGATTTTAGCTTGTCAGTCTTTTGTGTAACATATAATTTGAAGCTCCATACAATAATCATATTTGGAGCATGCCTGCAGATTAACCATTTTCGATATTAAGAAAGCAGTATTCTCTAATTCCAAGTCTTTAATTTTTGAATATTTGTCTAACTCATTGAAGGTAGACATAGTATTTTCTTCTGAATAGAGAAAACTTTTCGTGATATAACGGCCTTCGCGAAGGGTTTTTAATTTCAATCCAGGCAGTTTTTTATCAGAAAATATCCCAAATCCTTTTACCATTAAATGTCCTGTTTTTTTATATTCTGACAGAGAAAATAACAGGCACATCATATCGGTTTCATGATTATCTATATTGCCGATATTTCTATTCACGTATTTGTCAATGTCATATATAGATATATCCAGTTCCTTATAATAAAGATTGCGGCTCATCAGATACTGTTCATATATCCCGATTTTCTCAGGATATTTTGTCCTGTATTTTACATCCGAAATCAGGTTATCGGTAAGCAGCTTTGAATATTCCAGGGCGGCGATTTTTTCTTCTAATAATCCTCTATGGGATTCTAAAAGTGATAACAAGTTATCACTTTCCTTGTTTTCCTCCAGTAATTTTTTCACACGATCCAATGGAATATTTAAGGTTTTGTTTAAATACCGAATTACATCTATAATAAAAAATTGATCGTAGCTGTAATAACGGTAATTGGTATCCGGAGAAATATAATGAGGTTTCAGCAAGTCTAAGTCATCATAATTGCGTAAAGCTTTCGGCGATATTTTAAGAAAACGGGCTACTTCACCGATTGTATACAGGTTTGTCATTTTTTTCACACTCCGCTATTGACTTTGCCCTTGTGGCAAAGTTTATAGTGACAGTATAAATGAATTGGAGTTAAGGAGTCAAGGAAATTGGAGGAAGATATGAGCAAGGTTAAAATCTTAATTGACGGTATGGAATTATATGCAGAGGCAGGTAAAACGATTATGGAGGCGGCGGAGGACTCCGATATTTACATTCCCCACCTGTGTCATCATCCGGATTTACATGATGTTGGCGGCTGCAGATTATGTGTTGTTGAAATCAATGGAAGGGAAGAAGCTTTCACAGCTTGTACGACAAAAATTGAACCGGGAATGATAATAAAAACAAAGTCTGACCGGTTGGATAAAATGAGAAGGCTGTCAATGGAACTCATGCTGGCCAATCATGTAGACGACTGTACCACATGTCCCAAATATTTAAAATGTGAATTACAGTCATTGATCCAGTATTTAGGAGTCAGCACTTCAAGGTTAAGACGGACTTTAAATGCAGTTCCGGTTGAAACCGGCAATCCGTTGATTATCCGCGACTTAAACCGCTGTGTTGCCTGCGGCAGATGCGTCAGAGTTTGTCAGGATATCAGAGGGGTAGGAATTTTAGGACTGGATAAAAATGAAGAAGACAGAGTTTATGTAGGGGTAAAAGGGAAGCGATCATTAGTGGATTCTGACTGCCGCTTTTGCGGTGCATGTGTAGAGGTATGTCCTACGGGGGCGTTGCAGGATAAAAAGGGCCTGTTTAAGGAAGGAAACCGGGAAGATGTTTTGATACCATGCAAGCATGAATGTCCGGCCGGTATCGATGTTCCCAAATATGTCCGTTTTATAAAAGAAGGCAGCTATGAGGAGGCAGCCGCCGTCATTCGTGAAAAGGCACCATTTCCAAAATCACTGGGGCTTGTCTGTATGCGTTTTTGTGAATCCGCCTGTAGGAGAAAAGGAATCAACGGAGCAGTATCCATACGGGATTTAAAAAGATTTGCGGCTGAAAAAGATACCTATAAGTGGAAAGAGAAAGCCTTTAAAAAGGAAAGCACGAATAAAAGAGTGGCAGTTATAGGGTCTGGACCGGCAGGGCTGACCGCTTCCTATTATCTTGCTAAATCAGGACATGCAATTGATGTATATGAAAAGCTTCCTGTCGCAGGAGGGATGTTATCAGCAGGCATTCCGGATTACCGCCTGCCGGGAGAAGTGGTGGAATCTGAGGTTGATATCATTCGGGAAGCAGGAGTCAATATTATTACGAATAGTAAAATTGATTCATTAAAAACACTGCTGGATAAAAAATATGATGCGGTTTTGATCGCAGTCGGAACGGATAAAGGAGTACGTATTCCAATTCCCGGTTCCGATTTAAAGGATGTTCATGTAAATATTGATTTTCTTAGAAAAGATTTATTAAACCTTGATATTGAGCTTAAAGATTCGGCCGTTGTGCTGGGAGGCGGTAACGTAGCCTTTGACTGTGCAAGAACAGCCAGAAGATCAGGCTGCAAAGAGGTATCAGTTGTCTGTCTGGAAGGTCCTGACCATATGACGGCAAGTGATGAAGAAATTGCTGAGGCAAAAGAAGAAGGAATTGAAATCTACAATAGCAGAACCTTTGTAAAGATTGAAGAAAAAGGCGGAAGAGCAGCGGGTGTTGTATGCCGCGAGGTTGAAAGCTTTTCCTTTGATGAGAATAAAAAATTAATCCTCAATGTAAAAGAAGGTTCAGACCATATCATCAACGGTAAGACCATCATTTTCGCCACAGGGCAAAGACCGGATTTAGAAGCTTTTGCGGAGATAAATCTTACTCCCAGAGGACTTATTGATATTGATGAAAGCTGTAAAACCAACATAGACGGCGTCTTTGCAGTTGGAGATGCGGTAACAGGAACAGCCTCTGTTATCCAGGCAATTGCAGCGGCAAGAAAAGCTGCGTCCAGCATGGATATTTATTTGGGCGGGGACGGAAATATAAAAGAAACATTATCGGCAGAGCAGCCTCTAAACCCCTGCATCGGCATGGAAGAAGGATTTGCCGGGAAAGAATGTAATAAGTATCAGTGCATCCCCATAGAGGACAGGTGTGATAATTTTAATCTTATGACGGTTGGCTTAGATGCCAAAACAGCACAGTGTGAGGCTGGCAGATGCCTTCAATGTGATCTGCGTCCCAAACTCACGAAATCAAAATTTTGGACAGAGTATAAAGTAAAGTAAAGAAGGTGGGAAAATGGCAATGGAAGATATCAGGATATATGGACATGGAATAAAAGGCACTCCGGTTTTGGACAGATGGAACAGCAGACCTTTTAAAGAGCTGGCCTGTCTATTTATTGAAGATAACAGGCAAAGTGAAAATGTGAAGTATCTGCTGGAGAATTATTTGGAGCAGGTTATACAGGGAATCAGCATATGCATGAAAGAGTTAAAATTAGAAAAAGTCCGGATATATCTTTCCGCATACTATCGTGGTTTTTTAAAGGAATTGGAACAGCATGGGATGGAAGTTGCAGTAGTGGAAGATAAAAAGCTTTCTGAAAAAGATGTATTTCGTGAGGATACGCTGGTTCATCATGCGGAGACTATGCTGGCATTAAGCCGTTCCTTCTCAGAAAAAAACTATATTCCTAAAAAAATTGTTTCAATTACCGGAGATGTAAAAAATCCGGGAGTTTACGAGGTTCCATTTGGAATAACTTTAAGAGAAATGATTGAAGAGTATGGAAATGGGAGCAATTCTCAAAAAGCTATTAAGTTCGTACAGGTTGGAGGGAATACCGGGACTGTTTTTACCGATGAAGAATTAGATACTGCATTTATTTATTCAAATCTTATGGGCAGCGGAACGATGTTAGAAACAGCGAAGATCGATGTTTATAATATTGAGACCTGCATGGTTGGCTGGGCTTATAAAAAAATGCTGGTAAACAGCAAAGAAACCTGCGGAAAATGCGTGTATTGCAGAGAGGGTATCTATCAGCTTTACCGAATCATGAAGGATGCCACCGAGGGAAAAGGAAAAGACGGGGATATGGAGCTGGCCGATGAGTTATGTGAGACAATAAAAGCCGGTACCTTATGTGACTTTGGTAAAAGCGCGCCGAATCCATTACATACAGCTATGATTAAATTTAAAGATGAATTTGAAAAGCATATCGAACGGAAAATATGTAATACGTTAAGCTGCATCTCTTATGCTGATTATTTCATCGATCCAACCGTTTGCAATGGTTGCGGAGCATGTATGGGCTGTCATCAAAATGCGGTCAGGGGCGGAGAGCATTTCATTCACGTGATTGACACGGATCTTTGTGATAAATGCGGAGAATGTGAAACGGTCTGCAGTATCAGGGCGGTAAAAAGATATGGAACAATAAAACCGCTGCTGCCTTCAGAGCCCATAGCAGTGGGAAGCTTTCAGGAAGGCGGTCCAGGCGTTAAGAAAGGCCTGGGAAGAAAAAGGAGAAAGTTATAATTAATAATTTTAATATAAAACAGGAGGTAAAAAAAATGCGAGAAATGGAAGCTGATGTAATCATTGTAGGGGGAGGAGCTGCCGGAATGGCAGCAGCTATATCTGCGGCAGAGAATGGAGCCGAAGTCATTGTATTTGAAAAGGCAAATACAACCGGCGGATGTGCAAACATGGCAATGGGGCTTTTAGGAGTAGAAACAAAGCTTCAAAAAGAAAGGCTGATTGACTGTACCAGGGAAGGCGCATTTCAGAAGTTCATGGATTATACCCATTGGCGTTCCGATGCAAGATTGGTAAAGAATTATATTTATAAATCAGCAAGTACGATTGAATGGCTGCAGGATATGGGCGTTAAATTTGCTTTGCCTTCCAAATATTTTCCCGGTTCTGAAGCAACATGGCATATTGTCCAGCCTAAGACAGGTGCGCCGGGACTGAGAGCGGCTGCAACCATGATAAAAGCCATGACAGACAGGGCCGAAGAATTAGGGGTTAAAATCTGCCTGGAATCACCGGTACAAAAATTATTAAAAGAAGACGGAGAAGTAGTCGGTATTGTTGCAAAGGATAAGGATGGAGAAGTAACAGCATATGGTTCAGCGGTAATTATTGCTGCAGGCGGGTTTGGTGACAGCCCGGAATTCATCAAAAAGTATACGAGATTTGAATGGGGGAAAGATTTATTTTCTTATCGGATACCAGGACTTACAGGTGATGGAATCAGCATGGCATGGGAAGCGGGAGCGAACAGAGACAGGATGGATATGGAATTAGTCTTCTTTGCACCGAATACAGGCGGATATGCTCCCATCGAACTTCCTTTCAGACAGCCGAACCTGTTTGTAAATCTGGATGGAGAGAGATTCTATGATGAAGCAGTTGTGGAAAATCCTGTGTTCTCAGTGAACGCAATTATAAGACAAAAGAACAGAATTGCATTTTCTATTATAGATGAAAACATATTGAAGCAATATGAGAAAAATGGGCTGGATCTGATCAATGTTGTTACATCTAATATCAGCATGGATGACTTTAAGCAGGAAATGGAAGAAATGATTAAAAACGGGAATGATGTTTTATACATTGCGGACTCTGTTGAAGAATTAGCAGAAAAAACAGGCATTGATAAAGAGGGGCTTGTAAAAACAATAAGTGAATATAATGAATGCTGTAAATCAACAGACCATTTATTTAATAAAAATCCGAAATACTTAAAGCCATTGACAGGACCAAAATATTATGCATTAAAGTTTGCACCAAGTGCATATGGCAGCTTAGGGGGAATTAAAATTAATTATAAGACGGAGGTATTGGATGCAGAAAACAATGTAATACCAGGTTTATATGCAGCAGGTACCGATGCAAACTCTATATGCAATCCGGATTATGTGTTTGTCCTTCCCGGAAATACATTAGGATTTGCGGTAAATTCAGGCAGAATGGCTGGAGAAAATGCTGTTCAGTATATTAAAGAGAATTTTACAGAAGAATAAAAAGCGGAAGATTAACGGTGATGCCAATCATGAGGTAGTGTAATCTGGTTTGTGTCTTTGGGAAAAATGGCTTCTTTTTGATAAGAATTAAGGTATGACAATTCTTATCGAAAAGGAGCATTTTTATTGCAGTTGCAAAGGAGCAAATTCAACAGGTTACGTGATCATGCTCCAAAGGCCGGGCGTGAACAGAGCCTACAAATTTCAAGGATACGGTAAATGCCTTAAATGCCGAAGATTGCGATTAAAAAGTGTTTTGTATTTTAAAAATTGGTAGTATTATAAAAGAAGTAATAAATACCGGAAGGATTATGTGGGGATATTTAAAGATAACGTTAGGTTAATAAAAATAAATAATACAATACATAAATCAAAAAATAAAAGTGCTAATCTTACTATTATATTTGATAATTTAATTAGCTGTGAAAGGTTATGAAATGAGTAATAAAGTATATTGTAAACGATGCGGACATATATGCAAAAAATTTATTGATGGGAGTATTGTCAGATTTTCTTGCCCGGAATGTGGATTTATATATTATCAAAATCCTTTTCCATGTGTATCAACATTAGTAGTGGATGAATGGAACCGTGTTTTATTGGGATTACGGGCGAAGGGCTCCATTTATCCGGATAAGTGGTGCTTGCCGTGCGGATTTATTGAGTATGAAGAGACGTATATAAAAGCGGCTATTCGTGAAACACAGGAAGAAACAGGAATATTAATACAACCACAGGGAATTATTAATGTCGTTTCAAATCGATTGGATAATGGTATCAATTCCATTGTAATAGTCATTTTGGCTAAGCCTGAGACAACTTCAATTACTCCCGGGGATGATATTGTTGAGGCTGGATGGTTTGACCTAAACTCAAACCTTCCGGAATTAGCATTTGATGCTGATATTTATATAATAAATAAATATAAGAAATCGATAAAAGATAAAGAAGAATTCTTTTATTTGGATTTAAAAGGAGATAGCTTTTGAGCCGTTGCACTCTTATACTCTAATGCTTCTTACTGCCGTTCCTAAGCTTGATGTGGAAATACAGACAGACATTACTGAAGGTGCAAAGATTCCCATCATTGATCCGATAGAAACCGGCTGTAAGTATTACTCACTTTGCACAATTGCAAAAGATGAGTGTAAAAATGAACCGATCAGTACCATCAAAAGCACGGAAAAAGGCTTGAAAATGCTGATAAATCTAATCATTTTCAAGCCTTTAAAAGTTGAAAAAAGCATTGGGAAATGGTTTTACTTAGGTGGGGGTGGAGACAGGTGGTCTGTTTGCTCGTCCGTACTGGCAGTTTCGCTGATATCAACACGATATTCCATAATTTCTTCCACGCTGCAATCCAGGATATTGCAGAGCATGTCGATGGTATGGGTAGAAACAAAGTTGTTCTTTTTAAGCCGTCCGATTTGCCCGGCGCTGACCTTATAGTACTTGATCAGATGATACTGGCTGACATTTTTCTTTTTCATGGTTTCCCATAGTCTGTCATAAACAATCATGTTTTGTCACCTCTAATGTTTATTAAACAGTAATTATCCATAATTGCATATTATCCATAATAGGGTATTGCGAGACGCCTTTATAAAGTCTAACAACTGTATTGGGTGTACAAAAACGGGACCAGAAATCTGGAAAGTGGTCATGAAAAACTATATACAAGAATGATATAGCACCGACCCAAAAACCGACCAAAACAGAATGGTATAGATTGGTACTGAGGAAGAAAGAACGAAATCATAGTTTTACGTTTTTGCCGTCCGTAAAACAAAAAAAGCCAAAAACCATTGATTTTCAACGATTTTAGGCTTTTTACACAGTTTATAATTCAGCAGGGGAAGAGGGGCTCGAACCCCCATTTACGGTTTTGGAGACCGTTGCTCTACCATTGAACTATTCCCCTTTAATACAACATTTTATACCCTTAGCCGAGCACCTAGAAAGTATAGCATAGAAGGTTTTAAATTGCAACAGTTTTTTGAAAAAAATAAATAATTTATTCTGCTGTTAATGAATGTCTATTTGTGGTAAAATATAAATCAAATAGTGAAAGAAAAGAGTCCATGCGCTGCGGTTATTTTCCAACGGATGGATGGATTTGGCGTTTTTTATGAAAATAACAGAGTAAAATTGTGAAATTGAATTAGATGAAAAAGTTCAATTGAGAATGATTCCCAAAATAAAACTTGTCTCAGCGAAAACATGCTTATGTATCGTGCATAAATCCGGTGATAATTACATGTTCTGCACAAAAAAAGGTGATATAATCTGATATGAAACATAATTTGACAAATCATGTCAAACATGATATAAGTGTTTTATAGCTTTTTCTTTAATAAAAAAGGAGTCTTGATCATGAAAGAGTTTAAGATTATGTTGCCAACCGTTACCGAGGCGAAAGAGTTTGTTGCTGCTGCTTCCAGATGTAATTTCGACATAGACATATTTTACAATAGAGTAACCATTGATGCAAAGTCTATATTAGGAGTTTTAAGTCTGGATCTGACAAAGGTTCTGACCGTTGAGTTTAACGGGGAAAACCCGGAGTTTGAAGCGTTTCTGGCAGCGAAGGCACCAGGCAAAAATTCAGCAGCATAAAGTAACGTAACGAGAAAAGGGAATTGTACGCCGGGAGGCCTGCAGTTTCCTTTTTTTTTACGCGGGCAACGAGCCAAACGAACATGTTTACATGTTGACTGAAAGCCAAAGGTATTGGGAACGGATGGAAGGAGGGAAAGCCGGAATGGTGGACGGAGAGAAAAAAGTCCTGAAAATATCTGTCAGGAATCTGGTTGAGTTTGTGATGCGTTCCGGCGATCTGGACAACCGGCGGACGTCCGGGGCTGAGAAAACCGCCATGCAGGAAGGGAGCCGCATACACAGAAAGATCCAGCGCCGCATGGGAGCAGATTACCGGGCCGAAGTGACTTTAAAACATACGGTAGAAGAGGATCAGTTCCAGATTCTCGTGGAAGGGCGGGCCGACGGCATCATTGAGAAGCCGGAGGGGGTCACCATTGATGAGATCAAGGGCATTTATATGGATCTGTCCTATTTAACGGAGCCTGTACCGGTGCACTTAGCCCAGGCCATGTGCTATGGGTATTTTTACTGCTTTGACAACCGGCGGAACGGGGCTGTCATGCAGATGACCTATTGCAATATTGAAACGGAGGAAATCCGGCGATTCCAGGTGGAAAAATCCTTTGAGGAGCTGGAAAACTGGTTTCAGGGCCTGATTCATGAGTATATCAAATGGGCCAGATATTTATACAGCCATGGAATACGGAGAGATGAATCCATACGGGAGCTTTCCTTTCCTTATCCCTACCGGAAGGGACAGCGGGAGCTGGTAATCGCGGTATACCGGAGTATTGCCAGAAAGCGCAATTTATTTATACAGGCACCTACCGGGATCGGCAAGACTCTTTCTGCCATTTATCCGGCCATAAAGGCCATTGGGGAAGGGCTTGGGGATAAGCTGTTTTATTTGACAGCCAAAACCATAACCAGGGGAGTTGCCGAGGAATCTTTTGATATTTTAAGGGAAAATGGGCTGTATATGAATACAGTGACAATAACGGCCAAAGAGAAGCTGTGCTTTCTTGAAACACCGGAGTGCAATCCTGACGCCTGTCCGTATGCCAAGGGGCATTTTGACCGGGTGGGCGATGCGGTTTATGATATTATCCATAAGGAGGCCGGGATCACCAGAGAGGTGGTGCTCCGCTTCGCAGAGGAATACCAGGTATGCCCGTTTGAATTCTGTCTGGACATCAGCAACTGGGTGGATTCCATAATCTGTGACTATAATTATGTGTTTGATCCCAACATCCGGCTGAAACGGTACTTTTCCGAAGGTATTTCCGGCGATTACTTATTTTTGGTGGATGAGGCCCATAATCTGGTGCCAAGGGCCAGAGAAATGTACAGCGCAGTTGTTTATAAGGAGGACTTCCTACTTATTAAAAAGATCGTGAAGCCTATGGATGACAGGATCACCAGGCTGCTGGACCGGTGTAATAAAGAGCTTCTGGAAATGAAACGGGAATGTGAGGAATTTCGGATACTGGAAGATATCCGCTTTTTTATGACCGGTATCATGACTCTTTTTGGTGAAATGGAGAAGTTTATGGAAGCCAATCAGGAATTCGGAGACCGTGATCTGGTTCTGGATTTCTATTTCAGTCTCCGTGATCTTTTAAATATCTATGACCGGCTGGATGAGAATTACCGGATCTATACCGAGCTTTTGTCCGACGGGCGCTTTATGCTCAGATTGTTTTGTGTAAATCCGGCAAAGAATTTAAAGGAGTGCCTGGACAAGGGGAACAGCACCGTGTTCTTTTCCGCCACCCTGCTTCCGGTCCAATATTATAAGGAATTGCTGAGCGGAGATCAGGAAGAATATGCAGTTTATGCTCAGTCTCCTTTTGATCAGAAGAAACGGCTTCTAATGATTGCAGCCGATGTCAGCAGCCGTTATACCCGAAGAAACCGCCAGGAATACCGGAAGGTAGTGGACTATATACGGAAGATCGTGTCAGCCCATAGTGGAAACTACATGGTGTTTCTTCCCTCTTATCAGTATCTGAAGGCGGTGGAGGCTATACTGGAAGAGACGGAAGTACTGAAACAGGAATTCACCTATATTTCCCAGGCTTCCCGCATGAGTGAACAGGAGAGGGAGGAGTTCCTTAACGAATTTTCGGAGGAACGGGAAGATTCTTTTGTGGCCCTTTGTGTTATGGGGGGCGTATTTTCAGAGGGGATCGATTTAAAGGAGGGCCGGCTCATCGGAGCCATCATCGTGGGAACCGGCCTTCCCATGGTCTGTACCGAGCAGGAGATACTGAAAGGCTATTTTGATGACCGGGAACAGAAGGGATTTGATTATGCTTACCAGTATCCGGGTATGAACAAGGTCATGCAGGCGGCTGGAAGGGTGATCCGGACGGTCCGCGATGAAGGGATCATTGCCCTGTTGGACGAGCGCTTTTTAAAGCCGGATTATCAGGCGTTGTTTCCGAGGGAATGGGATGGGTATTATGAAGTACGGTTAAAAGATGTAGGTGAGGTGGTCCGTAGCTTCTGGTCCGGTCGGATGGATGAAGGAAGAAAATAAAAACTGCCGTCCGGAAAAGGGGCGGCAGCAAAGAAGCTGCGGGCTTTAAAGCATGTCCATGAATTGCCTGGCGGCCTGGGAAACAGGAATGTTTTCATTATAAGCCACAATCATCTGGCGGGCGGGCAGTTTTTCCGACAGCTTTACCTGGAATAAATCCCTGTCATTTTCAGGAATGCAGAAATCCGGTACAAAGGCGATTCCCAGGCCGATGCGGGCCAGATCAATTAAGAGGTCATTGCTGCTTAGTTCGATCTCAGGCACAAGGTCAAGCTGCTCCTTTTGGAACATGTGGTGAAGGAACTCGCTGGTAGTGCTTTTGCGGTCCAGCATCAGAATGGGATAGGTCTGAAGCTTTTGAAGACTTACGTTTTGCCCTTTCAGGGGAAAATATTCCTGATTGGCAACGAATACATCGGAAAACTCATTGATGATCCGGACGTTCTGTGAGCTTGCAAGGCCGGAGTTGGGATAGTTGGTGATGATAAAATCCACCTGGCCGTTTTCCAGCAGATGGGCACATTCTATGGAGGTCTGGTTGGTGACCTTAATGTGCACATTGGGGTAAGCCTTATGGAATTTATTTAAATAAGGGACCAGATAGTAACGGCAGATGGTGTCACTGGCTCCGATGCGCAGCTGGCCCCCATTTAAGGTATTGGCCTCCAATAGCTGGTTTTCGCCCTTTTGGATCAGATTTATGGCCGGTTCTATATGCTTTAACAGAATTTCGCCTTCCGGTGTAAGTTGGACTTTTTTTGTGCTTCGGATAAAAAGAGTCTGATTGAGTTTTTTCTCCAGTACTTTGATGGACTGGCTGACTGCCGACTGGGAGATGAAAAGTTGTTTGGAAGCTTCCGAGAAGCTTAAGGTGGCAGCTACATGATAAAAGACTTTGTACAGTTCATAATTGATATCCATTATTAGTCCTCCTTATAAATATAAGGACATTCTATCACGGATTTGATTGATTTGTAAAGGAATTTGACAAATTTCCTGGTGTGCGGTATAGTAACGGGCACAGGAATCAGGTTAATAAAAAGAGAAGGAGTGAAAGAATCGTATGCATGATGATTTTTACCAGATGTATCTGGAAGAAATGGGAGACATTGCTCCCTGCACCCTGGAAGAGCAGGGAAAGCTTTTAAAGGAAGCCGCAGAGGGCAGTGAAGAAGCGAAAAAAAGGCTTGTTGAAGGAAATTTACGGGTTGCACTGGAATATGCAAAGGAGTATGACGGCAGAGGCGTACTCATGACGGATCTGGTCCAGGAAGCGAATATGGCTTTGATTCTGGCAGTGGATGAGTATGCAGGGATTGAAGATGGGCCGGATTTTGACAGCTTTGCCAGCCAGAAGATCAGGAAGGCCCTTGAACTGGCTGTGGAGGAACAGCAGTTTGCGGACCGGACCGGGGAAGAACTGGCTGCCCGGGTAAATGTACTTCAGCAGGTATCCCAGGCTCTTGCCGGGGAATTGGGACGGGAAGCCACTGTTGAGGAGCTGGCAGAGAAGATGAAAATGACCGTGGAAGAAATAAAGGGGATCATGAAAATGGCTATGGATGCCATGAGCATGAATGCCGAAAATATGGATATGGAAGCCTTGGCCGGAGTAGAAGGCATTGAAATCACGGAGGACAAGGAATACGGGGATTACAATTACGAAATATAGTGGACCGGGAGAGATAAAATGAAGATATATCTGATACGCCATGGACAGACAGACTGGAACATCCGGGGAAAGATCCAGGGGAGCCATGACATTCCGTTAAATGAAGTGGGACGCAGGCAGGCAGAACAGCTGGCAGAGGGCATGGATACCCGCCCTGTTACCAGGATTTTTTCCAGCACCTTAACACGGGCCATGGAAACGGCTGAGAGGATCAGCCAAAGGCAGAAGGTGGAAATCTGTCCCATGCCGCAGCTCATCGAGGTAGAATTCGGGAAATGGGAAGGCATGACATGGGATGAGATCCGGGAAGCGTATCCGGGGGAATACGAGCGCTGGTATTTTAATCCGGCTGAGTTCACCCCGCCGGGGGGAGAAACCCAGGAGGATGTAATAAAGCGCTGTGTGTGGTCGTTAAAAGAAATTTTAAAGACAACCAACGGAAGAGAGGATGTTGCGGTTGTTTCGCACGGAGCTACGGTGGCCCATCTGGTTTCTTATATGATGCAGGGCAGCCAGGAGGAAGAGAGCATAATCGTAGAGAATGCAAGCATTACAACCTTTCATTATAATCCTCTTACGGAAGACTTTATGCTGTTGGAAATCAATGATACCGCTCATTTAACGGATTAAGGAGAGCCGTGCTTTTCTTAATCAAACAGTGTTTCCACCAGAATTTTCAGCATGGAAGGGGTGGTGCGGATATACAGCCGGTTGCTTCCTGCACAGCGCAGGGAAGTCTGCATAAGGACCTCCTTTGAAGTGGAATGATCGAAGATACCGACCATATCGGCACAGGATTCCACAATGGATTTAAGCTGTCCGGCCTTATGAATGAACGTTTCAATATGTTCCTCATTTAGCTGTAAGCATACCTCCAGGCTGGGATTCTGTCCATCTGTTTTGAAGTGGGTGTTTTCAAATGAATATTTCCGGGATAAGTCCTTTAATTGTTGATCAAGATCCATAGAATGTAACGCTCCTTTTGTTAAAAATCCTTTACTACTATATTGTAAAACCTGAAAACATTCAAGTACTTTTGTAAAAAAATGTCGAATTATGTCGAAATGATCGAACGAGAAAAATCTCCGAAAAGGAACTGGATTTATAAAGTGTATCCGTTGTAAAACAATGTAAAATTGTGAATTTATTATCTACGGTTGATTTTCCGTTTTCTCTATATTATGATAACATTATTACAAATTGTAAGTACTTACAAAATAGGATCGTGGTCAGGGAGGAAACGCGGATATGAAAGAAATAAGAGGAAACGTGATCGTAGGACAGTCAGGCGGTCCGACTGCAGTCATCAATTCCAGCCTGGTTGGGGTTTATAAAACTGCAAGGGACAGAGGAGCAAAGACGGTTTATGGAATGCTCCACGGCATCCAGGGACTCCTGGAGGAGCGGGTGGTGGATTTATCGGAGCACATCAGAAATGATCTGGATATCGAGCTTTTAAAACGCACCCCCTCCTCTTATCTGGGATCCTGCCGTTACAAGCTTCCGGAAATCTGCGAAGATCAGGAAATCTATAAAAAGATATTCCGGATCCTCGATGAAATGGAGGTGGAATTTTTCTTTTACATCGGCGGAAATGATTCCATGGATACCATTAAAAAGCTTTCTGATTATTCTATATTAAACGGCAGCCGAATTCGTTTCATGGGCGTTCCCAAGACCATTGATAACGACCTGGCGGCAACGGATCATACACCGGGTTATGGGAGCGCTGCCAAATACATAGGTTCCATAACAAAAGAGGTGATCCGTGACGGTCTTGTATATGACCAGCAGAATGTGACCCTGTTGGAGATCATGGGACGCAATGCGGGCTGGCTTACGGGAGCGGCAGCTCTGGCAAGGTGCGAGGACTGCGAAGGGCCGGATCTGATCTTTCTCCCTGAAATTCCCTTTGACGTAAATGATTTTATGAAAAAGATTGCAGAATTGCACAAAAGGAAAAAGTCTGTTGTGGCAGCCATTTCAGAAGGAGTGAAGGTAGCGGATGGGCGCTATGTCTGTGAGCTGACCGACAACGTTGATTACGTGGATGCCTTTGGACACCGGCAGCTTACGGGAGCCGCCAGGTTCCTTGCGGAGAAGATCTCCAGGGAAGTGGGCTGCAAGACCAGAGCCATTGAGTTTAACTCCTTACAGCGATGTGCTTCCCACATCGTATCCCGGGTTGATATTACGGAAGCCTTTCAGGTAGGGGGAGCGGCCGTGAAGGCAGCCTTTGAAGGAGAGACGGGAAAAATGGTTATTTTAAAGCGCATCTCCGACGACCCATATATTTGCGTGACAGATATTTACGATGTGCATAAGGTAGCCAATATAGAGAAAAAGGTTCCGGGAGAATGGATCAATGAGACCGGTGATTATGTAATGGAGGAGTTTGTAAACTACATACGGCCTTTGATTCAGGCAGAATTAACTCCCATTATGGCAGATGGGCTGCCAAGGCATTTGTATTATACGGATAAAAAATAACCGGGTGGATTGGGAAGGAGTTTAATTCTTTCCAGTCCTTTTTTTCTTATGAATGTCAAACGTTTTCGGCAGGGAGCATGGCAAGTCAGAAATATTAATATTACTGATTAATAACATAAGATATATTAATTTCACTAATTGATATGTTTTGTGGTATGATGATTACACGAGAATAGCAGGGAGTATTTTGCCCTGATAAACCATAAGGATTCTTTACAAGGAGGAAATTATGAGTGTAAGAAGAGTGTACGTTGAAAAAAAGCCAGCTTATGCCGTAAAAGCCAATGAATTAAAAGAGGAAATCAAAAGCTATCTTGGCATCGGCACAGTGACCAATGTGCGGGTGCTGATCCGCTATGATATTGAAAATCTATCCGATGAAATCTATGGGCTGGCTCTTACCGCTATTTTTTCCGAGCCTCCGGTGGATGAGGTTTATGAGGAGGCCTTTCCCAGAAATGAAGGTGATGCGGTATTTGCAGTGGAATACCTGCCGGGCCAGTTTGACCAGCGGGCTGACTCCGCAGAGCAATGCGTCAAGCTGTTAAAGGAAGACGAGGAACCTGTAATCAAATCCGCAACGACCTATGTGATCTCCGGCACTCTTACGGACACTGAGATTTCCGATATTAAATCTTTTTGCATCAATCCGGTGGATTCCAGGGAAACAGATGAGGCAAAACCGGAAACCCTCATTACGGTGTTCGAGACTCCTGCTGATGTGATTATTTTTCATGGCTTCAGGGAGTTTGCAGAAGACACATTAAGGGAATTATATGATTCTTTAAATCTGGCTATGACCTTTATGGATTTTCTCCATATCCGGAATTATTACAGAACCGAAGAACAACGGGATCCTTCCATGACGGAAATCAGGGTGCTGGATACGTATTGGTCTGACCATTGCCGCCACACCACGTTCCAGACTGAGTTAAAGGATGTAACTTTTACAGACGGTGATTACCGGAAGCCGATGGAGGATACTTATAACCAGTATCTTGCCGACCGGGAAGCGGTGTTAAAGGGCAAAAGCGGCAAGTTTGTCTGCCTCATGGATTTAGCCCTCATGGCGATGAAAAAGCTGCGCATGGAAGGAAAGCTGGAAGATCTGGAAGTTTCCGATGAAATCAATGCCTGCAGCATCGTTGTACCGGTTTTAAATGACGGTGCGGAAGAAGAATGGCTTGTAAATTTCAAAAATGAAACCCATAACCATCCGACTGAGATTGAACCCTTCGGCGGGGCCGCCACCTGTCTTGGCGGCGCGATCCGTGACCCTCTTTCCGGACGCACTTATGTATATCAGGCCATGCGCATAACCGGAGCGGCAGACCCGACAAAGCCATTAAACGAAACATTAAAGGGCAAGCTGCCCCAGAGAAAGATCGTGACCGGCGCTGCAAGCGGCTACAGTTCCTACGGAAACCAGATCGGTCTGGCAACCGGGTATGTGAAGGAGATTTATCATCCCAATTTTGTAGCTAAGAGAATGGAAATCGGAGCGGTCATGGGCGCGGCTCCAAGAAAGAATGTCATCCGGGAGACGTCTGATCCGGGTGATATCATCATTCTGCTTGGCGGCCGGACCGGACGTGACGGCTGCGGCGGTGCAACCGGTTCCTCCAAAGTCCATACAGAGGCTTCCATTGAGACATGCGGAGCTGAGGTCCAGAAAGGAAACGCACCGACAGAACGTAAAATACAGCGTTTATTCCGCAGAGAAGAAGTGAGCAGGATCATCAAGAAATGCAATGACTTTGGTGCCGGCGGTGTGTCGGTTGCCATTGGCGAACTGGCGGATGGCTTACGGATCGATCTGGACAAGGTTCCGAAGAAATACGCGGGACTGGATGGTACGGAAATAGCCATTTCGGAATCACAGGAACGCATGGCAGTTGTCATTGATCCGGGGGATGAGGAACGGTTCCTGGCCTATGCGGCAGAAGAGAACTTAGAAGCTGTTCCAGTGGCTGTTGTAACAGAAGAGCCAAGGCTTGTGATGAACTGGAGAGGAAAGACCGTTGTAGACATCAGCCGGGCATTTTTGGATACCAACGGGGCACATCAGGAAGCTTCCGTTGTTATGGAAGTTCCTGGAAGAGAAGGAAATGTTTTTGTGAAACCGGAGATTTCTAATGTAAGGGAATCCTGGCTGAATCTGCTTTCTGATTTGAATGTATGTTCACAGAAAGGGCTTGTGGAAATGTTTGACGGTTCCATCGGAGCGGGCAGTGTGTTTATGCCTTATGGCGGTAAGTATCAGCTGACAGAGACCCAGTCCATGGTGGCGAAGCTTCCGATGATGAAAGGAAAGACCGATACCGTTACCATGATGAGCTATGGCTTTGATCCATATCTGTCAAGCTGGAGTCCGTACCATGGCGCGGTTTATGCAATCGTATCCTCTGTTGCCAAAATTGTAGCAGCAGGCGGCGATTATAAGAAGATTCGTTTTACATTCCAGGAGTATTTCCGGAGAATGACAGAGGATCCGGCACGCTGGAGCCAGCCATTTGCAGCACTTCTTGGCGCTTACAATGCCCAGATTGGATTCGGACTTCCATCCATTGGGGGGAAAGACAGCATGTCCGGTACCTTTCAGGACATCGATGTACCGCCTACGCTTGTTTCCTTTGCAGTGGATATCGCAAACCGGAAGCATATCATTACACCGGAATTTAAGAAGGCGGGAAGCAGGATTGTGTTATTCCGGATCGGGAAAGATGCGTATGACCTGCCGGTTTACAGCCAGATTATGGGCGGGTATGGAAAAATGTTTGAGGATATCTCCGCAGGCCGTATCATTTCCGCTTATGCGGTGGAAGGCCACGGCCTTTGTGAATCTGTCAGCAAGATGGCTTTCGGCAATAAGATGGGCATAAGGATCGGGCAGAATGTGGACCCGAAGGATTTCTTTGCACCTGGCTGGGGCGATATTGTATGTGAGGTCCCGGAAGGAAAGATTGGAGAACTGGCGATTCCTTATGAGGTTGTAGGCGAAGTGACTGATACCGGTGTATTTGAATATGGTGATGCGGCTATTTCCATGGCTGAAACGCTGCATGCATGGACCGAAACCCTGGAACACGTATTTCCGACTGAGTCAGGAACGGAAAAAACTCCGGTTGCCGAGGTGCTTTACGATACAAAGGATATTTATGTTTGCAAGAATAAGGTGGCAAAGCCGAATGTATTTATACCTGTGTTTCCGGGCACCAACTGTGAGTATGACAGCACAAAGGCATTTGAACGGGCTGGGGCAAATGTAGTAACAAGGGTATTTAAAAACTTAAGCGCCGGGGACATCAGGGAGTCCGCCCGCGTTTACCGCGATGAGATATCTAAGGCCCAGATTGTCATGTTCCCCGGCGGGTTTTCTGCAGGTGACGAACCGGATGGATCTGCCAAGTTTTTTGCTGCCGTATTCCGCAACCCAATGATCAGGGAAGAGATTGAGAAGCTGTTAAAGGATAGGGATGGCCTGATGTTAGGAATCTGCAATGGTTTCCAGGCCATGATCAAACTGGGCCTGGTTCCGGAAGGGATGATCGTGGAGCAGAGGAAAGATTCCCCGACACTGGCTATGAATACTATTGGACGTCATGTTTCAAGGATGGTTTATACAAAAGTAGTTACCAATAAGTCTCCCTGGCTTTTAAACGCAGAATTAGGCGGCGTGTACTGTAATCCGGCATCTCACGGTGAGGGGCGCTTTGTTGCGAGTGAGGAATGGCTTAAGAAGCTGTTTAAAAATGGCCAGGTAGCTACTCAATATGTGGATGAAGAGGGCTGCCCGACCATGGATGAATTCTGGAACCCCAATGGTTCTTATATGGCCATTGAAGGTATCACAAGTCCGGATGGACGTATTCTTGGCAAGATGGCTCATTCCGAGCGCCGCGGCGAGGCCGTTGCCATGAATATTTACGGTGAGCAGGATATGAAGATTTTTGAATCCGGTGTAAACTATTTTAAATGATAAGGATATACGTTTATAACAGCTTGGTATGCTAAAGACTAGTATATTGTAAAAGAAAAAGCAACACATCTGCAGATTATGTTAGGTGCCCCCTATATGTTAGACCTAAAAATCTAACTTATGGGGGGCGGTTCATATGGCCTGCAAATGTGTTGCTTTTTCATAACGTGAGGTGTTAGTGTATAAGCGTTAAGCCATGTAATGAATTTAAGTTTTCAAGTATTGAATTTAAGCATGCTATGATTTATCGTTTGATTGTGATAAGTAAATATAAATTTAATCTTCTGATATTTTTTTAAAGATTAATATCAGAAAGCTGGAGGCATTTCTAATAAATTTTATTCTATTCCGCGGATATCCTTATTATCCTTGGTATAGCTAAGGTTATAAGTAATAGATGAGTATGTTATAAAAAGGAGTAAGGTACTTAATTGATGTACTTAAACAATAATTGTGTAATTTTAAATTTTATTTAATGATGGTATTAACAACGCCTATAATTTTATAAAACGTAAAATACCGCAAATAAGATTATTATAAGGTCTAGGTAACCTACATAAAAGGGGATCGCCAGATGGCAATCCCCTTTTAATATTTAGGTCTAAGCTATTTGCAGGACGGATAACGTTGCCCCCCGGCCGGTAGGAGGGAAGAAGAACGTTGCTTCGGTATCTGCTGACATCAGGATTGTTAATTCATCTCCGGCTGCAAGTGAAAAATAATTGGTCAGTGCGAAAGTTGCTGTTGTACCTGCTATAAGTTCCAGGGTTTGCGTCATATCAGGAGATGGTACAGCATTAAGTCCTAAAGATACAGTGACTGAATCTGCAACAGAAGTATTTCCCGATACAAAAATGTCTATACGATACGTACCAGCTTCTACAATCGTTATAGAATCGGTAATTATACGATTTATATTAGCGAACGTAACGGATTGATTTGTCAGTGGAACTGTAGCTTCAGCGGCAGTCAAATCAATAGACCCGGCTGTTGATGTTAATGTGCCAAAGGAGCTGACAGCAAAGCCGGCGGGCCCAGTATCGCCGGTAGGTCCGGTGTCGCCGGTAGGCCCGGTATCCCCAGTAGGACCAGTATCCCCGGTAGGTCCGGTATCGCCAGTAGGTCCGGTATCGCCCGTCGGCCCCGTAGGTCCAGTGTCGCCGGTAGGCCCGGTATCGCCAGTAGGTCCGGTATCGCCAGTAGGTCCAGTATCCCCAGTAGGGCCAGTATCTCCGGTAGGTCCGGTGTCGCCGGTAGGTCCAGTATCGCCGGTCGGTCCAGTAGGTCCGGTGTCGCCGGTAGGTCCAGTATCGCCAGTAGGTCCGGTATCGCCCGTCGGCCCCGTAGGTC
The DNA here is from genome assembly GCF_900155545.1 of Clostridium sp. Marseille-P2415. GTDB lineage: Bacteria > Bacillota > Clostridia > Lachnospirales > Lachnospiraceae > Lacrimispora. Next base: position 1,831,643 of record NZ_LT732526.1, on the reverse strand, counting down.
CAGTGTCGCCGGTAGGCCCGGTATCGCCAGTAGGTCCAGTATCCCCAGTAGGGCCAGTATCTCCGGTCGGCCCGGTATCGCCAATCGGTCCAGTGTCACCGGTAGGCCCGGTATCGCCGGTCGGTCCAGT
>NZ_LT732526.1:1813389-1831252 GCF_900155545.1 Clostridium sp. Marseille-P2415 | reverse complement strand
CCAGTATCCCCAGTAGGGCCAGTATCTCCGGTAGGTCCGGTGTCGCCGGTAGGTCCAGTATCGCCGGTCGGTCCAGTAGGTCCGGTGTCGCCGGTAGGTCCAGTATCGCCAGTAGGTCCGGTATCGCCCGTCGGCCCCGTAGGTCCAGTGTCGCCGGTAGGCCCGGTATCGCCAGTAGGTCCAGTATCCCCAGTAGGGCCAGTATCTCCGGTCGGCCCGGTATCGCCAATCGGTCCAGTGTCACCGGTAGGCCCGGTATCGCCGGTCGGTCCAGTATCCCCAGTAGGCCCGGTATCGCCTGTCAGCCCGGGGTCGCCAGTAGGCCCAGTATCGCCAGTAGGCCCGGTGTCGCCAGTCGGTCCAGTGTCGCCGATAGGCCCGGTGTCGCCAGTCGGTCCAGTATCGCCGGTCGGTCCGGTATCCCCCATCGGTCCAGTGTCACCAGTAGGTCCGATATCACCGGTCGGTCCAGTGTCGCCGGTCGGTCCAGTGTCGCCAGTAGGTCCGGTGTCCCCAGTAGGGCCATTTTCAGAAATGTCATCCTCTATAACAACAAGAGTAGCCTTCAATGGTACGATAGAGGAATAAAAGAATGCATCTGTACTGGCATTAATTAGTGAAAGTTCTACTGGTGCAGAAGTAACTTCAATAATTCCTATACCAACAACTTCTGCTGTCTTTGTCGGGGAATTGCCTTCCAGAAAATCCCCTTGTGAAGAGGTCAAAGCGAATACTGCACCATTGGTTGATGCAGAAGATTGTGTAGTAACCCACCAATTAACTACATATCTTCCTGGTTCATTAAATGTAATCACACCGGTTATGGAATTGTAGCTTATGTTTCCAGACGAAAAAACCGTAGTATCAAAGATGACATTGGCGCCATTTGCTACAGATCCGGCAGCGATGCGTTCTATTTGAAGTGCTATATTACTCATTTGATAGATTACTCCCTTTCTTGATTAATTGGTTCAAAGGCTTTTGTATATCTCCAGGCGGTTAAAAATTTTGTCATAGGCCATGGTTTAGAAGAATTGTTTATTATATAAATATGCAGAAAAAGGAGCTTGTTTCATGGCTCTGGACGAGCTTAAGTTATATGAGAATTTGGAAAACTGCTTTTCCGATGGCCTTCGCAGCAAATACAGCTTTTTTTGAAATAGTAAAGAAAAGGAGATATTCTGAAAAACAGATAAAAAAAGCACAGCAAAGGCTGTACTGAAGTGTGTCAATGTTATGCAGAGAGTCTTTAGAACTATAGCTATCGGATCAGCCTTCGTTAGGTGGTTAAGAGTTGAGATTCTACCGAGCCGTTAACGTTTTAATGAGGAATATGGATTCTTACCGGAAATACTTTATTTTGTTGAATGGCTTCAAAAATAATAAATTCACTCATATGATTTAATGGTTTTGTTAACCGGATTTAAGAAAAAAGCACAGCATCCAAGAGCAATAAAACGTATTACGAAGAAAAATGCCTGTAACTGTTCTCAGAATGAATTTTTGAAATTTAGATTTGGAAATACCAGGAAAGATCAACCTGATAGGAACAAGGTATCCAGTCAAAGCTCTTCCCTTATTTTAAAATGCGAAATCTGACGGAGAGGAATCATATTTTCTGCCGTCAAATTCGCATATAAATGTTTCTTTCCCTTCTGTGAAGAAAGTTTTACCGTATTCAGAAAAAATCTTTCAAATTCCTGTTACATGCAAAGGTTAAAGACAAAATTGCATGTTCTCAGGGAACGATTTATCAGTTATCACATCTCTTAGCATGAACCGGCAGGTACAGCTCAATATAATGAGCGGGCCCAGCCCCATCTTCTTCCTGATTCTCTTTTGGCTTTTCATGGAATAGACAGCTTAATAAATATCCGCTGTAAGCTACGCCGAGAAGAGAATAACCTTTGTTCTTTGCCCAGTCTGCTGCATTTAGAATCGCCTGCTGCTCTGGTATGGGGCTATTCGAGGCTATAACGGTATAAACACAGCACTCATGCTGGATCATGGGACAGTGAACCAATGCCTGTTCCATTTTCATGATGGCTGCAGTATCCGCAGAAAGCAGGAAGGATTCATCGGTCTGGTACACACATTGCTCTTCGATCCGGTATTCCTGATAAATATAACATAAATCGGAGATATCCATTATATCGATGAGACTGTCATCTGTCATCTGGTAGTAGCGCTGCAGGGGACGGATGTCGTAACGGTTTAGGCACTGTTCCACATTTTGATAGAGCTGCTGTAAATGCTTTAAATGGATAAGTGACTGCCGGTGTTGCTCGACCTGGAGTTTTTCCTCCGCAATTTTTTCCTGAATCATGGAACGATAAGAATGAAAGGAGCTCTTAAACAGTATCCGGTTAATATCTTCAATGCTGAAGTTCAGTCTGCGGTAAAACATGATGCTTAAGAGCATGCGGATATCTTCATATGTATAGCTTCGGTAGCCGTTTTTCTGTTTTTCCGGATGGATCATTCCTTTTTTTTCATAAAACCGAAGGGTATCCCGGCTTAAACCTAAACGACTGGAGACTTCTCCAATGCTGTATTTTTTCATGGTAATTCCTCATTTCAGTCTAGTATTACTGTTCTATTTTACCATAAAAGGGAGTCTTTGCTGCCTTACGGTTTTCTTTCTATGTTTACGAAATATTAACAGAAAGAATCTTGAAATAGTAAAAAACTGTGTTATGATTACATCAGTAATGAAGCTTGTTATTATATAGGAACGTGAGAAAGGGGGATTTACATGGCGGAAGGTAAGCAGAAACTGGTAAAATGCCTGGTGTGCGGCGCTGTATTTGAAGAAGGGATTCCGGTGTGTCCGGTTTGCGGAGTTGGACCGGAGAATTTTGTCCCTTATGGGGAAGAGGAGCAGGAGTTTCATAAAGACACAGAGGAGCTGTACCTCATACTGGGCAATGGGGCAGCCGGTGTGAGCGCAGCGGAAGCGGTTCGGGATAGAAATTCCACCTGCTCGATCGTAATGGTGACGAAAGAAGATTCGCTGCCATATTCCAGGCCCATGCTGACCAAGGCTGTGATGGGGAAAGATGAGAGGGAAGAACTGCTTCTTCATGATCCGGCCTGGTATGAAGAACGGCGTATCTTAAATCTCACGGGAAAAAAGGCAGAGAAAATAGACATCAAAGAAAAGGAGGTAGTCTTTGAGGACGGAATCCGGCTAAAATATGATAAATGTATTTATGCCCTGGGATCCGAATGTTTCATTCCGCCAATTCAGGGCCATGAAAGAAATGAGGTAATAGCCATACGGCGGCTCTCCGATACGGAGAAAATCAATTCCCTTCTTCCGGAATCCAGGAGTGCTGTGATCATCGGAGGCGGGGTATTGGGGCTGGAGGCGGCGTGGGAGCTCAAGCTGGCCGGACTTTCCGTAACAATTCTGGAACAGGAGGATCAGCTTATGAAGCGGCAGCTGGATGCAGAAGCCGGCGAATTTTTAAAATCCTTGATCCTGGAAAAAGGGATTGAAATGAAGTTCAATGTGAAAACCCAGGAGATAGAAGGCAACCATAAGGTGACCGGTGTCAGGCTGGAAGATGGTACGGTAATTCCTGCCGGGCTTGTGATCATATCCGCAGGAGTCCGTGCTAATGTTTCCCTGGCAGAAGGGGCCGGAGCCCGGACCGGACGTGCGGTGATGGTAAATGAACACATGGAGACCTCCCTTCCCGGCATTTACGCCTGCGGTGATTGTGCGGAATATGAAGGGATTAATTATGCGATCTGGCCCCAGGCTGTGGAAATGGGGAAGGCGGCAGGAGCCAATGCGGCCGGTGAGAGGGTTTCCTATAAAACCGTGACAGCAGCACTCACCTTTCACGGCATGGATACTTCTCTGTTCGCAGTAGGAGATACAGGAAAAAATCCCGAAAAAGCTTATGAGGTACGGAGGGAAGAAGATACGGCCGGGAAAATATACAAAGCTTATTATTGTGAGGGCGGTAAACTGGTTGGAGCCATACTCATTGGTGATACATCGGATATGGGAAGGGTCCTGGAGGAAATCGAATAAAAGATTGAATGGAAAGAAGTGCGGTGTCCTCTGAGTTTGGAACCGCACTTCCTGATTTTTATTCTACTGAAATATGATATGCCTCCATCCAATAGTTGACCTGCAGAATGTAAGCGAGCATCTGGGGGCCTGCCATGAGCTGGCCGTACCAGGGTTTTCCGTAATCCGACGGGCTTATGAGGAATTTCTCCAGTTTTCCCTTATCCAGGAATTGCATAACCGGGGAGGAGGCATCGGACATCATTTCCCGCACCCGTTTGATTAAGAGCGCTTCGTAATTGGTGTCATAGGTTTTGGGATAAGGAGATTTCCTGCGGAACAGGATCTCGTCGGGTAAAAGTCCTTTTCCCGCCTGGCGCAGGAGATTCTTCACAATGCCATCTCTTGTTTTCATGTCCCAGGGAACATTCCACACGTATTCGATGATCCGGTGGTCTGCAAAGGGAACCCTGGCTTCCAGGCCGGAATACATGCTGTCGCGGTCCATGCGGTTTAATAAAGTCTGCATAAACCAGCGCAGATTTAAGTAGGAGATTTCCCTTCTCCGTGCCTCTTTGGGAGTATCCTCCGGGAGAACAGGCGTTTCACCCACGGATTTTTCGTAAGTTTCCTGTACATATGCTTCCATTCCCAGATAGTCAAGGAAGTCATCGCTCAGTATCACCTTTCTGGGTTCCAAGTCCATGGTCCAGGGGAAGGTATGGGCTTTAAAGCATTCTTCTTTGTGAAACCAGGGGTAGCCTCCGAATATTTCATCGGCACATTCACCGGTCAGTGTCACTTTATTATACTGTTTGACCAGAGAACAGAAATGGAGGAGGGAAGAGTCAATATCCCCCATGGCAGGCAGGTCATGAGCCAGAACGGAATCGTACAGCCGGTCTGCCTGGGTAACATTGTCACATTCCAGGTAATGATGGTCAGAATCCAGGAATTTTACCATCCGGTCCACAAAGGGGCGGTCCTGGGAGGGCTGAAACGCACTGGCTTTAAAGTATTTGTCATTATTGACAAAATCAAAGGAAAAGGTTGTGAGTCTCTTCCCCTGTTTCTTAAGCTCTGCGGAGCAAACCGCTGAAACCAGGCTGGAATCCACTCCGCCGGATAAAAAGGTACAGATAGGAACGTCGGAAACCATCTGGCGCCTAATGGAATCCTGGACGAGGAAGGATGTCTTTTCAATGGTTTCTTCGTAGCTGTCTTCGTGGGGCCTGCTTTCCAGCTTCCAGTAGCAATTATGGCGGAAACCGTCTTTGGAACAAAGAAGCATGTGGCCGGGAAGCAGTTCGTCTATTCCTTTAAAAATCCCGCAGCCATAGGTACGGGCCGGACCTATGGAAAACACCTCATTTAATCCTTTCCTGTCCAAAACAGGTTTTATATCCGGATAGGCAAAGATTCCTTTCAGTTCAGATGCGAAAATGATTTCTTCATTCCGGATCGTATAAAAGAGAGGCTTTATTCCGGAACGGTCCCGGAAGAGACAGAAACGGTCCCGGACCGGATCCATAATGGCAAAGGCGAAAATGCCGTTTAACTGTTTTACAAAGTCAGGGCCATATTCCATATATCCGGTCAGAATCACTTCCGTATCGGAGGTAGTAGAAAAGGAATGTCCACGCTCTATTAAGTCCCGGCGGAGCTCTTTTGTGTTGTAAAGCTCTCCATTGTATACAATTCCAAAGGTATTACCTGCTTCCGTTTTTTTCATGGGCTGGCGGCCGTTTGTTAAATCGATGATGGATAAACGGGCATGGGACATGCCTCCGTGCTTGAAAAGCCAGATCCCTGAGTCATCAGGTCCCCGGTGTCTCTGAATGGCTGACATCCGTTCCAATATATCTTCATAATGGAATTTATCTTCCTGGTAATCTTGATTCGGATTGTAAAAACCAGCAATACCACACATGGCAATTCCTCCTTATGTCTGAATCATTATAAAAGAAAACAGGAAACAGCAAAAGTCGCCAGAAAACCGATGATGACCGGAGGAAGATTTTTTCTGGCAAGCTCCAGCGGATTTACACTGCATATGGCTGCAACGGGTATAAGACCCCAGGGAACAATGGTCCCGCCCCCGACAAAAATAGCGGTGATCTGTCCGAGAGAAGCCAGGACAGGAACCGAAGCCCCCACTGCGGTGCCAAAGGTGTGGGCCAAAGAACCCGTAAGCGGGAGGCCGGAAAAGCCCGAGCCATCTAACCCCGTTAAGCTTCCCAGCGCCATCTGCAAAAGTGCTGCCATATATTTGTTGATCGGAGCATTATGGGCCAGCCAGATGGCCCAGTCATTCAGGATGCCTCTTTGAAACTGTTCTCCCATGATGGAGGAGATCCCCCCTCCTCCCAAAAAGAAAAAGGCCCCGATGATGATGACGGGAGCGAAGATCCGAATGGCGAAAAGAAAGCCTTCGGTTACATAATTCGTTACTTTTTCCAGGGACTGTTTCCCAAAGCCTGAGACAGCACCGATGCACATGATCAGGATAGCCGTACCGGAAACCATGCTGGTGGCCTCCCCGCCTTTTAAACCAAACGCCAGCATAAGAAGAATGTCAGCCAGGAAAAACAGAGGGGTAAGGATTGCCATTGCGATGGCGGCTGTTCCGATATCCGGGTTTCCTTCGTTGTTCTGGATATGGATTTCCTGGCAGCAGGCAGCAATTTCTTTCCTGTTTAACAGATATGCGGAAACGGCCGTAACAATGCCCATTACCAGAAAAAGGGGCCGCCCCTTGGTCAGGATGTCGGAAGCAGAGATGGCTGCAGCACCTGCAGAAATGGAGGGAGCTCCCTGGATTACAAAATCGCAGCTTAAAGCAATTCCATGGCCGAACAGGTTTATGGCCATGGCAGCAGCCAGGGGATCCAAACCGGCTTTGACAGCAAAGGGCAGCATAATGGCTCCTACGAGAGCCACTGATGGGGAAGGCCAGAGAAAGAGGGAGAATACCAGCATGGTCATGCCCAGGATCCACCAGGTGATGGAAGGGGATTTCATGATCTTTGACATGGGAATCATCATCAGGTAGTCGCTTCCTAAGTCTTTTAAGCATTTGGACAGAGCTGTGACAAGCGCAATGGTAGCGATAATATCCATAAACTCCCTGGAAGCATACAGGATGGCATTGAATACGGTCATGATGCCTCCGGTTACGGATCTCAGGCCAACAAGGCCCAGCAGGAACAGGAAGGCAATACAGACCAAAGGGGTATCTTTTCTGAGAACCATGACAGCCAGGATTACAATGACGCCAATGAGATAAATATAGTGCAAAGGTGTCAGCACCAGATAAGAATCAAACATAGGAACCACTCCTGCGAAAAGAATATAATTTATACTATGACAGATGAGAATGGGCAGTGTGATTTTTTTTGCGGCAGAACTTGAAATTTTCCTTTCTGCCTTTTATACTTTGTTTTATAAAGGAGAGGCCTATGCAGATCACATCGGTACATATTAAAAATTTTAAATCGATCCGGGATATGGAAATTATGGGTATTGAGAATGCCCTGATTCTGGTCGGGAAAAACAATACCGGAAAAACCGGAATTTTAGATGCCATACGGGCAGCCGCAGGAGTCTATGAGGTTACGGCAGAGGATTTTAATGAGAAGAAACAGAACATTGAGATAACCATGACTCTGGGAATCACGCAGGATGACTTAAAGCTGTTTCACGGGAGCGGCACCGTGAGCCAGTATAAGCGTTTCGATGCGTGGTTTCATGACTTCCAGGCAAAACTTCCCTCTTATCAGGAGAGAAGCCTGACCTTTACCTACCAGGTCAATTGGAATGGGGAAATCCGCTTTCATGACGGTTACCGGAAGAATAACCGGTATATCAGTGAGATATTTCCCAGGCTTTACTACATTGATTCGGAACGGGATCTAAACCAGTTCCAGAATGATCTTTTACTGTTCCAGGAGGATGACCAGCTGGTTAAATTAAGAAGCCGTGTATGCATGTTTGATGGTGCCAGGGAGTGCAACCATTGTTTTAAGTGCATCGGTCTGATCAACCAGAAGAAGCCGGAAGACTTACAGATTTATGAGACTGCAAAGCTGCTGGAATATAAGATTTACCAGCTGAATTTAAATGATTTTGCTGCAAAAGTCAACGAGAATTATAGAAAAAACGGGGGATACGAAGAGATCCGCTTCTCCTTAAGCATAAGTCCCGATGAGATGTTTCAAGTGACTGCGGAAACCTATCATGTGGAGAGGAGAAAGCTAAGTCCCATCGGCAATTTGAGCAATGGCATGAAGAGTTTGTACATGCTGTCCCTTTTGGAGACCTATACAGAAGATGAAAAAAGAATTCCAAGCATTGTCATTGTAGAGGACCCGGAGATTTTCCTTCATCCCCAGCTTCAGAAAATTTCCAGTGAAATCCTGTACCGTTTATCCAAGAAGAATCAGGTGATTTTTACCACTCATTCTCCCAATATGCTGTTTAATTTCACCCGGCGCCAGATCAGGCAGGTAGTTTTAGAACGGGACGGTTATTCTGTGGTTAAGACAAGAACCGATATTGATGCCATTCTTAATGATCTGGGCTATGGCGCCAATGACCTTTTAGGGGTCAGCTTTGTGTTCATCGTGGAGGGAAAGCAGGATAAGAGCCGCCTGCCTCTTCTGCTGGAGAAATATTATTCGGAAATTCATGACAGAGAGGGAAACCTTTCCAGAATCTCCATTATTACAACAAACAGCTGCACCAATATAAAAACCTATGCCAATTTAAAATACATGAATCAGGTATACTTGCGGGATCAGTTTCTGATGATCCGGGATGGGGATGGAAAGAACCCGGAGGAGCTGGCCGGCCAGCTCTGCCGGTATTATGATGAACGCAATCTGGAGGAAATCGATAAACTGCCGAAGGTGACCAGAAGGAATGTTCTCATATTAAAGTATTATTCTTTTGAAAATTATTTCCTGAATCCAAAGGTCATGGCAGAGCTGGGGATCGTGGAAAGCGAAGAGGCATTTTACCGGATTTTATTTGAGAAATGGCAGGAGTATCTTTACCGGCTGAAGAGCGCAAAGCAATTCCTGGATGCGGTGGGCAGTGATATAAAATCCATAGAAGAATTAAAAGCTCATATGGAGGAATTCAAGATTTATATGCGGGGGCATAACCTGTATGATATATTCTATGGACCTTATAAAAAGCAGGAGAGGGAGCTGTTAAAGCGGTACATTGAGCTGGCTCCCCGGGAGGATTTTAAGGATATTTTAGATGCCATAGACAGGTTCGTTTATTTTGAAAGCAGGAAGGCAGCCTCCCCCTAAATATCCATGTAATAAAAGTGCAAGAAAGTGCTATTACTTGGACAAATAAAAGCACGCTTTTTTATGGCAGGTATATTATAATCAGAATGAGAGACTTTACGAGGAGGTATCAGGATGAATTATCTGATTGGAATCGATGTGGGGACATCGGCGACAAAGACAGTCCTGTTCGATGAAGGAGGGCATGTGGCCGCTTCTGCATCCAGGGAATATCCCCTGTATCAGCCCCATAACGGCTGGGCGGAGCAAAAGCCGGAGGACTGGCGGGATGCGGTTTTAGAAACCCTTTCCCAGGTTGTAACAGAGTCAGGAGTTCTAAAAGAAGATATTAAAGGCATCGGGATTTCAGGTCAGATGCACGGCCTGGTAATGCTTGATGAAAACAATGAGGTGATACGCCCCTCCATCATCTGGTGCGATCAGCGGACCGGAGCCGAAGTGGAGGACATGTTAAACCTTATGCCAAGAGAACGCTGGATTGAGATTACCGCAAATCCGCCGCTTACAGGCTGGACGGCAGCTAAGATATTATGGGTAAGAAAAAATGAGCCGGAGCATTATCAAAGGTGCAGACATATCCTTTTGCCTAAGGACTATATCCGTTTCGTGCTGACCGGTATTTATGCGACAGAAGTCTCCGATGCCAGCGGTATGCAGCTTTTGGATGTGCCGGGGCGGTGCTGGTCCGATGAAGTCCTGCATAAACTGGATATTGATCCGGAGCTTTTAGGAAATGTGTTTGAATCCTGTGAGGTAACGGGAAGCCTTCTTCCTGAGATCGCAGAAAGAACAGGACTTTCAATCGGGACAAAGGTTGTGGGAGGGGCTGGAGACAACGCGGCCGCCGCAGTCGGGACCGGAGTCGTGAGAGACGGGACGGCTTTTACAACCATTGGAACCTCGGGAGTCGTATTCGCCCACAGCAGCCAGGTAACCATTGATCCGAAGGGAAGAGTGCATACGTGCTGCAGTGCGGTACCGGGAGCTTGGCATGTGATGGGAGTGACCCAGGCAGCAGGACTGTCCTTAAAATGGTTTAAGGATAATTTATGCCACGATTATGTGGAGGAAGCAAAGAGACAGGGGGTTGATGTCTACGATCTCATTAATAAGGATGTAAGCCAGGTGGAAGCAGGAAGTGATAAATTAATTTATCTGCCTTACCTGATGGGGGAGAGAACTCCTCATCTGGACCCGGACTGCCGGGGAGTATTCTTTGGGCTTTCGGCCATACATACAAAAGCCCATATGCTGCGCGCCGTCATGGAAGGGGTCTCTTATTCTCTCAGCGACTGCAACGACATTCTGAAGGAGATGGGGATTTTAGTCGGACAGATGATGGCATGCGGAGGCGGAGGAAAGAGCCCGGTATGGCGCCAGATGCTGGCAGACATGTATGACTGCGAGGTAAAAACCGTGGTCCAGACGGAAGGACCGGCCCTGGGCGTAGCCATACTGGCAGGAGTGGGCTGCGGAATTTATGAGAGCGTGGAAGCTGCCTGTGATGCTTTGATTTCCGAAGACAAGCTGGCAGGTCCGAATGCCAGACAGGCCGAGCTCTACAGCCAATATCATCAGCTATACAAGAAGCTGTATGCAGATTTGAAGGATAGTTATAAAATGCTTGCAGCTTTATAAAATACATTTTAACAGAAAAAGGAAAAACAGGAGGAATGGGATATGCGTTTTTTTATTGACACGGCAAATGTAGATGAAATCAGAATGGCCAATGAGATGGGAATAATATGCGGCGTTACTACGAATCCGTCCCTGATTGCAAAGGAAGGACGGGATTTTAAGCAGGTAATCGGGGAAATCGCTTCCATTGTTGACGGGCCGATCAGCGGAGAGGTGAAGGCCACTACGGTTGATGCGGAAGGCATGATAAAGGAAGGACGGGAGATCGCAGCGATCCATCCCAATATGGTGGTGAAGATACCCATGACCGTAGAGGGCTTAAAGGCTGTAAAGGCACTGAATGCGGAAGGAATCCGGACGAATGTTACCCTGGTATTTTCCGCTGCCCAGGCGCTTTTGGCAGCAAGAGCGGGCGCTTCCTATGTATCCCCGTTTCTCGGGCGGCTGGATGACATATCCATGCCGGGAATCGATCTGATCGGGGATATCATGGAAATATTCCAGGTACACGGAATTGAGACGAAGATTATCGCAGCCAGTGTGCGCAATCCGATCCACGTGATCGACTGCGCCAGGGCAGGGGCCGATATTGCCACGGTTCCTTATAAGGTGCTGGTCCAGATGACGCAGCACCCGTTGACGGACCAGGGAATCGAAAAATTTAAAAAGGATTATCTGGCAGTATTCGGAGAATAGAAAAAGAGAGGCAGGAATCATGGGATTAGCGTACAAAACAGTGACAGACCCGGCTTTTGGCGTTTATGGAAAAGTGGTAACGGGCTATGAGGTAGGGGAACTGTTGGAAAAGATGGGGGAAACACCTCTTCCGGCAGATGTGGTTTACGTCCCGTCAGTAAAAGAATTGGAAGCCCTGGCGGTCTCGGACGAGATGGAAAAGAAATTATTCGGCCAGATGCCGGTCCAGGTAGGCTACTGCAACGGTCACAATAAAAGACTGAACGCAGTGGAATACCACAGGAATTCAGAGATTAATATTGCTGTGACAGATCTGGTGCTGATCCTGGGAAAGCAGCAGGATATTACACCAGAATATACGTATGATTCAGGCAAAATGGAAGCATTCCTTGTTCCGGCGGGGACTGTAATCGAGGTTTATGCAACAACGCTCCATTATGCACCGTGCCATGTAGAGGAAGGCGGTTTCCGCTGTGTGGTGATTCTTCCAAAGGATACGAATACGGATCTGGAACCTGTAAAGGAAATGGCGAATGGAGAGGACCGGCTGCTATTTGCCAGGAACAAATGGCTGATCGGCCATAAAGAGGGCGGGCTCCCGAGTCAGGCCTATATCGGCATACTAGGGGAAAACTTAACGATCTAATAAAGAAGCTATACCAAAATAACCAGGCACGTAACCCAGCAGGAATGCCTGAAAGTTAACAGGAGGAGTCATAATATGATCAATATCCCGGAATTAAAAGTAGGAATCGTAGCTGTAAGCAGGGACTGTTTCCCGGAAACTCTTTCAGTGAACAGGAGAAAGGCCCTGGTCAAGGCCTATGAAGAAAAATATGATGCCAGGAATATCTACGAATGCCCTGTCTGCATCGTGGAAAGTGAAATCCATATGGTACAGGCGCTGGAGGATGTAAAGGAGGCCGGCTGCAATGCACTGGTGGTATACCTTGGAAATTTCGGCCCGGAGATTTCAGAAACCCTTCTTGCAAAGCATTTTGACGGACCGGTCATGTTCATCGCAGCGGCAGAGGAGAGCGGAGATAATTTAACCCAGGGGCGCGGTGATGCATACTGCGGCATGTTAAATGCCAGCTATAACTTAAAGCTTAGAAATATCAAGGCGTACATACCGGAATATCCGGTTGGAACAGCTGAGGAATGTGCTGACATGATTGAAGAATTCCTACCGGTTGCCAGGACTCTGGCAGGCCTTTCAAGCTTAAAGATCATAAGCTTTGGCCCGCGTCCGTTAAACTTTCTGGCATGCAACGCACCAATTAAGCAGCTTTATAATCTGGGCGTGGAGATTGAAGAAAACTCTGAACTGGATTTGTTTGAAGCCTATAATAAGCATGCAGATGATCCGAGAATTCCGGATGTGGTAAAGGAAATGGAGGAAGAACTGGGAGAGGGAAATAAAAAGCCGGAAATCCTTCCTAAGCTTGCTCAGTACGAGCTGACCTTGTTAGACTGGGTGGAGGACCACCGCGGATACCGTAAGTATGTTGCAATTGCAGGTAAATGCTGGCCTGCATTCCAGACCCAGTTCGGATTTGTTCCCTGCTATGTGAACAGCCGCCTGACCGGAATGGGTATTCCGGTTTCCTGTGAAGTAGATATTTACGGGGCGCTCAGTGAGTTTATCGGAACCTGTGTCAGCATGGATGCCGTAACCCTGCTTGATATCAACAATACAGTTCCGGATGATATGTATGACGGGGATATTAAGGGTAAATATGAATATACCCATCAGGATACCTTTATGGGCTTCCACTGTGGAAATACCTGCTCCCGAAAGCTGTCTGCCTGTTCCATGAAATATCAGATGATTATGGCAAGAGCTCTTCCGGAAGAGGTTACGCAGGGAACGCTTGAGGGAGATATCGCCCCTGGAGACATCACATTCTTCCGCTTACAGAGCACCGCAGACAATCTGCTGCGTGCTTATGTCGCTCAGGGAGAGGTGCTTCCGGTAGCCACCCGTTCCTTTGGTTCCATTGGTATCTTTGCCATTCCGGAAATGGGAAGGTTTTACCGTCATGTGTTGATTGAGAAGAACTTCCCGCACCACGGGGCAGTTGCCTTCGGACATTACGGCAAGGCCATATTTGAGGTATTTAAATACCTTGGGGTGGAGGAAATCGGCTTTAACCAGCCGAAAGGAATGCTTTATAAGACAGAAAATCCATTTGCTTAGAAGCCGCTTAGCATATGATTTTAAATTTGTAACTGTAGAGGAGGAAAGATTCCCAGGTGCCGGGAGTCTTTCTTTTTTTATGGATGTTGAGAACGCAATGCGTGGTTAAATTAATCGATAAACTAAAAATAGCTCTAAATAGTTAAAAATTAAAGAATGATTTAGAAGCATTAATAGAAAATTAAGACAATATTACTTAAAATGATACTAAATAAAGCTTTACTTGTTTAAAAAAATATGGTAAAATTTCACAAATAGAAAGGTGTACTGCAAAAGGAGGGATTTACCATTATTTTATGTTTTGCATAGTTCTTCATGAAAAATTTCTGATAAGACATATAAAAATAAATAGATTTCCTGATTTTTGTACATAAACAAGATTCGCCCTTTCTATTTTGCAACTGAAGAAAAGCATTTGTCTCTGGATATAGTGTACTGCATCCCAGAAGTGTATCTATTGAAAAAGAAAGGGGTTGTTAAAATGAAAAAACATGTAGTTTCAATTTTAATTGTATTCGCATTCACTTTATCAATAGGAGGAGTGAATGCATCCGCTGCTACTGCTTCTATAATGGATTTATCTGCGAATAAAGCAGTAAAAACGGCTGCAACTCTAAATGCCAGCGACGCTTGGGGGAAACTGCATTCAGGTTATGCTACCTACACCGGATCCGGATACTCAGGTGGATGTGCTCTTTTAGATCCAATTCCATCCAATATGGAGATAACAGCTTTAAATCCTGCGGATTATAATAGCTATGGTGTAAAAGCAGCACTGGCTGGAGCGTATCTGCAAGTGAAGGGTCCAAAAGGAACAACAACCGTATACGTCACCGATCTATACCCTGAAGGTGCCAATGGTGCACTTGATTTATGTCCTACTTCCTTTGCTAAGATAGGTGATGTTTCCGCAGGTAAAATCGACGTTCAATGGAAGGTTGTAAAAGCGCCGGTTACAGGAAATGTCTCTTACCGTATTAAAGAAGGGAGCAGTCAATGGTGGGCAGCGATTCAAGTAAGAAATCATAAATATCCTGTTTTGAAGATGGAATATTATAAAGATGGAAAATGGATTAACATGGAAAAAATGGAATATAACCATTTTGTTGCCACTAATATGGGGACAGGCACGATTAAAATCAGAATGACAGATATTCGTAATCAAGTGATAAAAGATACAATTAGCGCACTTCCGGAAAATGGTACTTCCGCTGCCTATATTGTTCCTGGAAATGTACAATTTCCTGATTAAGTCAAAGCGGGCATTTGCAATCCGCTTCGGTGCTTGATAAGGTTAAAATGTTTAACATGTATATGTAATAAAAATTACCAAAGTCTTTAAAGATGAATCGGCTTATCTTGACAGACTTTGGTTATTTTTTGCTTCATGGAAAATATCACATACAGTTGTTAATTCTGTAAATGAAAATCAGATTAAAACATTATTTACACTGATGTTCATGTCTCCTTCGGTCAAAGCTCCCAATTTTGGCAGAATGGCAGTAAAATGATCTGTTTTCATATGCACATCAAGGACATCCTGGTTTTCCCATCTTTCTACAAAAGCTACGGAATTATTTGAAGTAGTTTCCTGAATTAAATCATAGCTGATATTCCCTTTTTCTTTTCTGGTAGCGTCTACTAATTTTTGTGCCTCCGCTACAAATTTTTCCAATTTGCCTTCTTTAACTTGACATTTGGCAATCACGATAATCATAATATTATATTCTCCTTTGCAGTTTATTTTTAGTGTACACTTTTTTTACCGGTTTCTCAACCAAATATTTTAAAATAAGCTTGCAAACTTTTTTTGTTAAGTTAGAAATAGTCGGAAATCATAATAGATAAAGAAAGGAAAAGATATCGTGAACAATCAGGGAAAAAGAGGATCTTCACCGAAGGATGAACGGGAATTTGGCAATTCCTCCATGCAGACTCTATATAAAGCGGGGCGAGATATTTATTATTTAATAAATCATGGATATAAGATAAAAAATGCGGTTACGTTCGTCGGCAACCATTATTTATTGTCGGAAAGGCAACGGATCGCACTGGCCAGAGCGATTACATCCAACGAAGAATTGCAAAGGCGGAAAGAGAAAGAGGTTAAGAATAATTTAGAGGAGAAAACAGTATATATTGATGGATTTAATACGATAATCACGCTGGAAGTCGCGTTATCCGGTTCTCTGATTTTAAAATGCATGGATGAAACATTTCGGGATTTGGCAGGTTTACGGGGAAGCTACCGCATCATTTCGGAAACGAAGGAAGCGATTGCACTGATTGGCGAAGCATTACAAACAGAGAAGATTTCGAAAGCCGTATTTTTTTTAGATACACCGGTATCTAATTCGGGAAAATTAAAAGAACAGATCGCAGAGCAGCTCAGTTCCTTTTCGTTTGCGGTGGAAATACACAATATTTTTGAAGTCGACCGTACACTGGAGCAATTGGAAAATGTCATTACCTCGGATGCGATTATTTTAGACCGGTGCAAGAGCTGGATTAATTTAAATCAGAAAATCATAGAGGCAGGAACATTTTCATATCTTGATTTTAGTATAGAAAACCTGGAAGAAGAGTAAGAGATAGGAAGTAATGCAAATGTATCACCGAGTCAATGCAAGACCGTGTCCATTACCTTCACGATCGTTCTTGATATTTCATAGCCGCGTAAAAGTTTTGGACCAGGGAACTTGCCTTTGCCAGAAGCTTTGGTCTTTCAACAAGAAGTATTTAGGAATGCGATTCTTTATGATAATACTCTAGTATGGTTTTTTAAAGAATCGTAAAAATAGAGCATATTCAGGCTCTCCACTGTGAAGATTTTGTACAAGTTCAAAGAGAAACCATCAAATATATTGAACGATACAGTAATACTATGTGAAGGCATTTGGTATTCGGAAATATTTCTCCTTTTAAGTCAAAAAAACAGATCACATAAAATACGTTAACTTTATATTTGCAAGACTTTTAAACCTCTGATTATTTTGAGGTCCATTGTATTGAAAAAAGATAAAGATTTATTAGTTGTATGTTTTACGAGTAAGTTCCCAAATTCGATACCATATCATAAAATACTTATAGGCGTTATCATTATTTATGAATATACGTCAACATTATTTAAATGGGAGGATTTACTATGAGTAATATTGCTCTTCAAATAGAACTAAATATGGCTTCAACCGTGGATACTGGTGCAAATGTTCTTTTTGATACCATTGTCTACTCAGCGGGGAATATAATTTACACCCCAGCTACCGGTGTGGTAACCTTTTTGGAAGCTGGGAGATATGTTATTGACTGGTGGCTGGCAACGCAGTCATCACAATCGACAAATGGGACAGCCTTCGCTTTGTCTTCCTCACAGGGAGATTTTTTGGAAGGTAATTCTCCGATAAAAACAGGAGAGGTATTTGGCATTGGAATCGTTGATGTAGCTGCAGCTCCTGTCACCTTATCACTTGTAAATATTAGTACTGCAACGGTATTCTTTTCTCAAGAGGTTCCGTTAAGAGGAACTTTGGTTATTGTAGAAGATGATATCGTTCCGACCGGTCCGACGGGAGAAACTGGCCCAACAGGTCCGACGGGAGATACCGGTCCAACAGGTCCGACAGGGGATACTGGCCCAACAGGTCCGACGGGAGAAACTGGCCCAACAGGTCCGACGGGAGATACCGGTCTAACCGGCCCGACAGGAGATACCGGTCCAACCGGCCCGACAGGAGATACTGGCGCAACCGGCCCAACGGGAGAAACTGGCGCAACTGGTCCGACGGGAGATACCGGTCCAACCGGCCCGACGGGAGATACCGGCTCGACAGGTCCGACAGGAGATACTGGCGCAACTGGTCCGACGGGAGATACCGGTCCAACCGGCCCAACAGGAGATACCGGCCCGACAGGCCCAACGGGAGATACCGGCCCAACCGGCCCGACGGGAGATACCGGCTCGACTGGTCCTACAGGAGATACCGGCTC
>NZ_LT732526.1:1811978-1812849 GCF_900155545.1 Clostridium sp. Marseille-P2415 | reverse complement strand
GCCCGACAGGAGATACCGGTCCAACTGGTCCGACAGGAGATACCGGCCCAACGGGAGATACCGGTCCAACCGGCCCGACAGGAGATACCGGCCCGACAGGAGACACCGGCCCAACCGGTCCAACGGGAGACACCGGCCCAACCGGTCCAACAGGAGATACCGGCCCAACCGGAGATACCGGTCCAACTGGTCCGACAGGAGATACCGGCCCAACGGGAGATACCGGTCCAACCGGCCCGACAGGAGATACCGGTCCGACAGGAGATACCGGCCCAACCGGAGATACCGGTCCAACTGGAGATACTGGTCCGACTGGCCCAACGGGGGACACTGGTCCAACTGGTCCGACAGGAGATACCGGCCCAACGGGAGATACTGGTCCGACTGGCCCGACAGGAGACACCGGCCCAACCGGTCCAACAGGAGACACCGGTCCAACGGGAGATACTGGTCCGACTGGCCCGACAGGAGACACCGGTCCGACAGGGGATACCGGCCCGACAGGAGACACCGGCCCGACAGGGGATACCGGCCCGACGGGAGACACCGGCCCGACAGGAGATACCGGTCCGACAGGAGACACCGGCCCAACCGGTCCAACGGGAGACACCGGTCCAACTGGTCCTACAGGAGATACCGGCCCAACCGGAGATACCGGTCCGACTGGTCCTACAGGAGACACCGGTCCAACGGGAGACACTGGCCCGACAGGAGATACCGGTCCAACCGGCCCAACGGGAGATACCGGCCCAACCGGCCCGACGGGAGACACTGGCCCGACAGGAGATACCGGTCCGACCGGTCCAACGGGAGACACCGGCCCAACAGGAGATACCGGCCCAACGGGAGATACCGGCCCAACCGGCCCGAC
>NZ_LT732526.1:1806624-1809410 GCF_900155545.1 Clostridium sp. Marseille-P2415 | reverse complement strand
GGCCCAACAGGAGACACCGGTCCAACCGGCCCAACTGGTGATACTGGCCCAACCGGCCCGACAGGAGACACCGGTCCAACTGGCCCAACGGGAGATACTGGTCCAACCGGCCCAACGGGAGACACCGGTCCAACCGGCCCAACGGGAGATACCGGCCCAACCGGCCCGACAGGGGATACCGGCCCAACCGGCCCAGCTTTAGCGGCAACTTCCGGATTTGCTGCAAGTACTACGGGTGACGTCATTCCGGTCGTGCTTGGCGGAACATCTGTTCCGTTGGCTGACAGCCAAGACCTCACCGCAGATATAACGCCTGATGGCACGAATACGGTCTTTACGGTCGCGCCTGCCGGAAGATATATGATTTCTTATGAGGTTAACCTAACCGCAAGTTTATTAGTTGGCGCCCGATTAGTTATTAATGGAGCCCCGTCAATTCCTTCAACCGACCAGCCTCTTTTATCTGTGGAGTCTTTAAGTGGAAGCATAATCGTGACTCTGCCGGCGAATTCAACAGTTGAACTTGAGCTTTTCGGATTCTTGGGTGCAGCGACATTAGTCTCGAGTGCAGCTGGTGCTACACTAACTATTGTCAGACTTGAGTAACTATTAAAAATTGATATAGGTCAATTTATACTGGGCCCTCCTGATTTCAGGAGGGTCCAAATTATAGATGAAGCTGTGGTAAACTGTACTCTGATAGTTAGACATAGGTAAAGACGTTGTGGTATTAATCATGCATGGGAAAGGAGGTAAATGCAATAAGCGGTACTGAAAGGTCTGGAGATGAAGATAGTATTTATTCTTCGGGGACAACCATGGAAGAACGGTTTCGTCCTCCAAAAGGATAACAGGGAGACGAAAAATCTGTGAAAAGCCTGCAGGGATATTTGAGACAATATTTTATGAAAACGGATATGCCAGTGCGGGTATTAACATCTGATAATTAAGATAAAACACCTACTGTTAGCGAATGTTTAATACGGAGTGTAGTGGTGTAACCCCCAGGGTATGACTTTATGTTCATTTCCTGGGGGTTGATTATCTTCAGAAAGATTTATAGTAGTACATTTCCATCACCTTCACGCTTTTGAGAGAAACTCTGGTCTTTCAGCATGAGACATTTGGAATTGTGGCGTTAATTCCTGATGCAGCTGATAAAATACGGGCTATTGTCGGGCTCAATTGACTGCTAAAAATAAATATATAGCCAATATATTGAAGGTCTTTTGATTTCAGGATTGGTTTCAGATTATAGGTATAAAGGCATATACTTTTAGGAAAATTTAGTGAAAGGTGGTCTGCTTTATGGTTAGTCAAAGTTATAATGAAATGTTTAAAATCACAGCAATAAAAATGGTTCTGACCGATAGAATATTAATTTTTTTAAATGATTAAAAAACTTTTAACTCATTATTATGCTTTATACAGGCGGATAATTTTAAATATTTATTAATAAACAATCTGTAAGAACATTAGAAAGTCAGGTACTTAGTAAAAGATTTTTTAGGAGTATAAGGACGCTATGAATTTTAAGAATCTCCGAAGGTTTAGAATAGCAAGTAATTAAGTTAAACGCATATCCACCTCATGTCATTATTGAGATTTTACTCTTCAATCAAGTATAAGGGAAAAAATTAAAACCGGGACTTATCGTACATACAGATCGGAAATATTATTTACAACTGTATTTTCCTATATTTTTTAGAACTGGAATACTATATAAATTGAAAGCCAAAGAGAAACAATAAAATATATTGAACGATACAGTAATACTAAGTGGAGGCGTTTTGTATTAGGAAATATTTCTCCTTATAAGTTAGAAAAACAGATCACATAAAATACGTTAACTTTGTACCTACAAGACCTTTAAAATTCTAATTATTTCGAGTTCCATTGTATTGAAAAAAGATAAAGGTTTATTAGTTGTATGGTTTATGAGTAAGTTCCCAAATTCGATACCGTATCATAAAATACTTATAGGCGTAGTCATTATGAATATACGTCAACATTATTTAAATGGGAGGATTTACTATGAGTAATATTGCACTTCAAATAGAACTAAATACAGCTACAACTGTGGCTACAGGTGCAAATGTCCTTTTTGATACCATTGTTTATTCAGCTGGGAATATAATTTATAATCCGGCTACCGGTGTGGTAACCTTTTTGGAAGCTGGCAGATATGTTATTGACTGGTGGTTGGCAACGCAGTCATCACAATCTACAAATGGGTCAGCTTTTGCTTTGTCTTCCTCACAGGGAGATTTTTTAGAAGGTAATTCTCCGATAAAAACAGGCGAGGTGTTTGGAATTGGAATCGTTGATGTAGCTGCAGCTCCTGTCACCTTATCACTTGTAAATATTAGCACTGCAACGATATTCTTTTCTTTAGAGGTTCCATTAAAAGGAACTTTAGTTATTATAGAAGATGATATCGTTACTACTGGTCCGACCGGCCCAATTGGTCCGACCGGTCCAACCGGCCCGACAGGGGATACCGGCCCAACTGGTCCCACAGGAGATACCGGCCCAACTGGTCCAACAGGAGATACCGGCCCAACCGGCCCGACGGGAGATACCGGCCCAACCGGCCCAACGGGAGATACTGGCCCAACCGGCCCGACAGGAGATACCGGCCCAACCGGCCCGACGGGAGATACCGGTCCAACTGGCCCAACGGGAGATACCGGCCCAACCGGCCCAACGGGAGATACTGGCCCAACCGGCCCAACAGGAGATACTGGTCCAACCGGCCCGACAGGAGATACCGGCCCAACCGGCCC
>NZ_LT732526.1:1799155-1804609 GCF_900155545.1 Clostridium sp. Marseille-P2415 | reverse complement strand
CCCGACAGGAGATACTGGCCCAACCGGTCCAACAGGAGATACTGGCCCAACCGGCCCGACAGGAGATACCGGCCCAACCGGCCCAACAGGAGATACTGGCCCAACCGGTCCGACAGGAGATACCGGTCCAACGGGAGACACCGGCCCAACCGGTCCGACAGGAGATACTGGCCCAACCGGAGATACCGGCCCAACCGGCCCAACGGGAGATACCGGCCCAACCGGTCCGACAGGAGATACCGGTCCAACGGGAGACACCGGCCCAACCGGTCCGACAGGAGATACTGGCCCATCCGGCCCAACGGGAGATACCGGCCCAACCGGCCCGACAGGAGATACCGGTCCAACCGGCCCGACAGGAGATACTGGCCCAACTGGTCCGACGGGAGATACGGGTCCAACCGGTCCGACAGGAGATACTGGCCCAACCGGCCCGACAGGAGATACTGGCCCAACCGGTCCGACAGGAGACACCGGCCCAACCGGCCCGACGGGAGATACGGGTCCAACCGGCCCAACCGGAGCTGGTATAACAACCTTTGGCTATGTATATGAATTGGCGACCGTCGCGGACGCTACGGTCGCAGGCGGAGCCGATGTCCCGTTCAGCAATAACGGTCCTCTAAGTGGTGTAACACACACGGCCGGGACTACTACTGTAACTGTTCCTATAGCTGGAACTTACCAGATTGATTATTCCGTTACCATTACGCTCGGTGTCGGGTCTTCAATAGCTATTGCGGTAAATGGTACGGTTGATGCGTCCACTCCGATTACGGCTCTGGTCACAGCAGGAGAAGTTTCTGGTACCGCCATGCTAACTCTTGCCGCAGGTGACGTAATAACTTTAAGAAACAATTCAGCAATACCCTTTACTATGACACTCGCTCCGAACGTTGGGGCACAGTTAAATGCCATTTTGTTAAGTTAACTATTTTGGGGGCTGGCGTTCTTGAACGCCGGCCCTGACATCATATACTATACGTTCCAATATCTGAAATGTTATACTTGGATGAAGCAAGAACTACCAGTATGAAAGGCGATAAAAGAAATATCGGCCCGTATCTTTTGGGATTTCAGCAGTTAAGCTGTTTTCAGATAAAATATGTTATTAAAAAATGTTTTCCCCAGGTCTTCGTAGCATGAACTTAGTCTATTGGATATATTATAATGGTCAAAATTTTTATAAATCTGATTTTTTTGCATGCAGGCGAAAGTTTTTTCCATATCAATCCCTTTTCTGTTATAAGTAATTTCAATGCGTATCCGCTCATTTTCCTCAGAAGTGATGAATATGGTTATTCTCTGCACCAAATCGTACAACTGCTGATTTCTGTTGTCAATCGAAAACAGACTGTGTTACAATAAGGAAAATAAGTTCGGAAATGAAGATTACCACGATGGGGTGGCCGAATATGAATAAAGTCATATGTTTTCTACTGACTGGAGCAATTCTGTGCATGGTGGCGATGCCGTTGGAAAAGTGTATCCGGGACAGTAGTATAACCCTGGAACCGGAGAGCGTGCCGGATGCAATAGCGCCTGACAAGGATAAAACTGTGATCTATTTGGAAGAAAGAGAAAAGGAGGCAAATGCAATAAGCGGTTCTGAAAGGTTTGGAGAGGAAGATATTATTTATCCTTCGGGGACAACTCTGGAAGAACGGTTTCGCCCTCCGAAAGGATATCAGAGAGTCGAAAAGCCTGTGGGAAGCCTGCAGGGATATTTGAGACAATATTCCATGAAACCGGATAAAAGTCCGGTGCTTTTGTATGATGGAAGAGAGAAGCAGAATCAGAACGCTCATGCTGCTGTTTTTTTCATGCCCATGGTAGAAGGTGATTTACAGCAGTGCGCGGATAGCGTCATTCGGATGTATGGGGAATATCTCTGGTCTGTTGGAGCTTATGATTCTATTGCCTTTCATCTGACCAGTGGGTTTTTCATGGATTATCCTTCGTGGAGGTCCGGAAAACGGCTTTCTTTGAACGGAAACCAGGTTTCCTGGGTGCGGAAGGCAGCTTATGATGACTCCAGAGACAATTTTATTAAATATTTAAGACAGGTAATGGTTTATGCAGGTACGCTTTCCCTTGATAAAGAATGCAGTCCTGTAGATAGTAGTCAGATGCTGGCCGGAGATTTATTTATCCATGGAGGAAGTCCGGGGCATTGCGTCATGGTCGTGGATGTGGCGGAAGATGTGGGGGGAAGCCAATGTTTCCTTTTGGCTCAGGGATATATGCCTGCCCAGGAGTTTCATGTCCTGAAAAACCCACTTCATGAAGAGAATCCATGGTATTATGTTTCTGAAATACAGGATTCCCTGGTAACACCGGAGTATGTGTTTGGGAAGGACAGCCTGAAAAGGTGGAAGGAGTTTTGCCAATAAACTAGGAGAGAAAAATATTATGCCATTCAACCGGTCAGGACCAGTTGAATGGCATTTGTCTGCTCTTGATTACATAACCCCCTGCATGACCAGAATAACCATGATACAAGTTATGAGGATCACTGCTGCTGTAAGAGTCATGCCGAAATTAAATTTTCGCTTTTTCTGTGCATCCGTTGAAGCAAAAACCAGAAGATTGGATTTCCTTAAGGTAGTTACCAGAGGTTTATAAATAAGCAGGGTCAGCCCCGTGTTGATTCCTCCCTTCAAAAGATTAAAGGGAACAAATGCCGGAAGAAGAAGTTCTGCTACAGCTTCCCGTGGATATCCCATGTAAATGGGAGTGATAAGGTAGTTCCATAGAACCATGATGAGGGTCATGAGAAGGGTACCGGCAATCATACCAGTTAATGCACCCGCCATGGAATGGTGTTTCTTATAAAGATAAGCCGCCGGGCAGACAAATGCAACCGTTGAGAGTATATTCATAATCAGACCGATGATACCGGTACTGCTGATGGTGAACATCTCTACAAAAGACACAATGACGGAGATCAGAGCTGCGGACATGGGCCCGAAAAGAAATCCTCCGGTAAGGATGATAACATCCTTTGGCTCATATTCAAGGAAAGGGACCATCGGGATTAATGGAATCCGGATTGCCACTACAGATACAAAGGCCAGTGCACAAAGCATAGCCATAAGAGTGAGTTTGCTTGTTTTCTTTGTCATATTCATGATACAGTCCTCCTGAAAAATAAGTAACACCTGAAAGTATGCCTTTCAGGTGTTAAAAATAAACAGGTGTATTATCATTATTTAACACATCTTCTTTCATCCAGACTATACTGTCGGTATTGGAATTACACCAATTCTGCGCTTTCTACGCTCGCGGACTTTACCGCCGGTCGGGAATTAAACCCTGCCCTGAAGACAACTATATGCAAATGTTCTGAAAGTATTATAACATTTTTTTTAATAATTGCAATATGTGGTTGCATTTTTTTTGATGGTTTGTTATAATAGCTGCCATGGGGGTATAGCTCAGCTGGGAGAGCGCTTGAATGGCATTCAAGAGGTCATGGGTTCGAATCCCACTATCTCCACTAAAACGGTAAGCCGCAGGCATGATTGCTTGTGGCTTAAATTATAACTTATAGGGACGGGACACTTGATAAATCAAGGGCAAAAAGGCACATTTCCAGTTTTGAAAATGTGCCTTTTTTTAGGCTCTTTTTTATGAAATCCAAATAGTCGAAGAGATATAGAATATTGAGTCAACCGCTAATCGAGGGAACTAACACCCTTTGGCGGTTTTTCCATTTTAACCGTTGATTATATCACCTTATTATGTTAAAATAAACGTTGACACAAATATGAGTTTAGGAGGAACCGAAACTATGACAGCATCAATGCGTTTAAGATAAGCTGGCAATAAAAAAGGCAGAATCTATCCCGATGATAGGCTTTTTTGTTATGCTTATTTATACGATATTGAGCATTCATTAGTTAAGGTGAGATTTAAACTATTTTACTATAGTTTTATTTAACTATGTCTTTTTAAAGAATGTTTCCATATTGTATGTTATGCAGACCAAAGCCACATTGTGGATTTTGGGCTGCATTTTTTATTGCCTAGAATACTATTAAAATAGAAATTCAAGCAAAAATAATATGCAGGAGATAATAAAGATGGAAAAATATATAAATTGGAAACTTAAGTTTTATACTATATGGGCAGGGCAGGCGGTATCTTTAATCACTAGTGCCATCCTACAAATGGCGATTATTTTTTACCTTACAGAAAAAACAGGATCTGCGATGGTCTTGTCTATGGCTTCACTAGTAGGTTTTTTACCCTATGCGATCTTTGGACCAGCCATTGGTGTATTAGTGGATCGTCATGATAGGAAGAAGATAATGATTGGTGCTGATTTAATTATAGCAACAGCTGGAGCAGTGCTAGCTATTGTTGCATTGTATACGGAGTTACCTATATGGATGGTTATGGTAGTATTGTTTATCCGTAGCATTGGAACGGCTTTTCATTCTCCGGCTCTCAATGCGGTTACGCCACTTTTAGTACCAGAAGAACAGCTTACGAAATGCGCAGGTTATAGTCAGTCTGTGCAGTCAATAAGCTATATTATTAGTCCGGCGGCTGCAGCATTGTTATACTCCGTTTGGGAATTAAATGCAATTATTGCTATCGATGTATTGGGCGCAGTGATTGCATCTATTACGGTAGCCATTGTAAGTATACCTAAGCTGGGCGATCAAGTGCAAAGTTTGAAACCAAATTTCATAAGAGAAATGAAAGAAGGAATTGTCGTACTAAGACAAAACAAAGGATTATTTGCCTTATTACTCTTAGGAACAATATATACTTTTGTTTATATGCCAATTAATGCACTATTTCCTTTAATAAGCATGGAATACTATAATGGAACACCTGTGCATATTTCAATTACCGAAATCGCTTTTGCATCTGGAATGCTTGTAGGAGGCTTACTATTAGGAAGATTAGGAAGCTTTGAAAAGCGTGTATTACTAATAACAGGTTCATTTTTTATTATGGGGACCAGTTTAGCAGTTTCAGGAATACTTCCTCCAAGTGGATTTGTTATATTTGTAGTTTGCTGTGCAACAATGGGGCTTTCGGTGCCATTTTATAGTGGTGTGCAAACAGCTCTTTTTCAGGAGAAAATTAAGCCTGAATATTTAGGACGTGTATTTTCTTTGACTGGGAGTATCATGTCACTTGCTATGCCAATTGGATTAATTCTTTCTGGATTCTTTTCTGATAGAATCGGTGTAAATCATTGGTTTTTACTATCAGGTATTTTAATTATTGGCATTGCTATAGTGTGCCCCATGATAACAGAGGTTAGAAAATTAGATTTAAAATAAAAATAATCTCTCGGAATCTTGAGAGATTATGCCGGTAGGGCTGGCAAAGTGAACTTTGATAAGTAAATATTATCCAGATGAGTAGAAAAGTAATGGAAATTTCGAAAAATGGGCATGAGAAATAGACATAGCTGCCGCTATGGTTTAAAAT
>NZ_LT732526.1:1630200-1796926 GCF_900155545.1 Clostridium sp. Marseille-P2415 | reverse complement strand
GTATAGGAAAGGTCGAGGTTCCAGAAACGGTCAATGATATCCCAAGTGGAACGAGCGATAGCATGAGGGTTCGGATAGTATTTACGCAGCATTTCAACAACGAAGTTCTGATAGGCGGAATGCCCGCCGGGATTTACAGGTAACATAAAAATCGCCTCCAATCGAAAAATATCTTATAAACAAGGGCGCGAAGCGCCGCATTTTTCGATGGATTTGTCAAGTGTTTTGATAAAAAAAGTGGGGGATTTTAATAAAAAAGGAATCTGAAAGCCTTATTAATCAAGGCTTAGAGATTCCGAGAGATTATCTTAACATTAGGAGGAAAACATAGATCAACATTTTTGTAATTGTATAGTAACAAACTGCAAGCATCATCCACTTAATCATTCGGAGGGCTGCGATTTATGTATTAAGAAAAATCTAAAATCAGGTGAAATCCCGACATGTTTCTGGCTACGGATCTTAGATGACATTTGTGGCAATAAGAGATATCGTTTTGCTGATTTCACTGATTTCTATCAGAAGCATAAAGCAGCTTATGAAAAGAAAGAAGCCGAAGGAAAAACGGAAACAAACTAAAGAAATATTTTTGTTCAGGGCTAGATTTTTATCTTTATTAAAACAATCCCCAAAACTTTCATTGGAATAGAAGAATATGTTCTTACAGTGTGATAAATAATTAACCGGCAATTCTGTTTGCCTGCCTTGTGTTTACGCTTACCTGCCCGCTCTATATCTGGTCTATATTAGGAATGTAAAGAAAAGAGCAGGCCGACAACTTTATCAGGATTCGGCCTGCGTACAAGTTTTAGCGAATTCAAATGAATTCTGTTTATATTACAGCCATACAGCCCAGTCGCCATAATCGAATGTTCCGCTACCGTGATGCAGTTGCCCTCTGGCTTGGAGCTGTCGGAAAGCATCGCGCATCTGGATAAGGATTTCAGGTTGAATGTCCAAAGTATGGTGTGCCGGGAACACACGCTTCACCGGCAGAGCCGAAACCTTCTCCAAAGAAGCGAGATACGCCTCCGGATCGGTGGATGGATAGTAGGCAAACAGCGTATCTTTATAGACCAAGTCGCCGGTAAAAAGATGGCCGCGATCCTTTTCCCAAAAGCACATATGCCCCGGTGAATGTCCGGGAGTATGCAGTACCTGAATGCATCGGCCTCCAATATCAATTTTGTCGCCGTCCTTCAGCACCCTTTCCGGTGTACCCTGAAAGAATTCATATTTGTTTACATCATAGCCTTCCGGCAACTCACAGCGGTCCACTACCATGTCTTTGATCTGTTCCATAGTCAGAGGAAATTCGCCGTTGAGCCAATTCAGTTCTTCCTCATGAGCATAAAAAGCCGGAAAATATTTATGACCTCCAATATGATCCCAATGGATGTGCGTGGCAACAACGGTAATCGGCTTGTCCGTCAGCTTACTTACCACGTCATAAATATTACAGATACCGAGGCCGGTATCAATCAGAAGACTGCGCTCAGAACCATTCAGAAGATAGCAGTGCGTTTCCTCCCAATGTCGATACTCGCTGACGATATATGTATCTGTGTTAATGCTGTCTATTGTAAACCAATCGTTCATAGATTTATTCCCTTCAAATTCTTATTTGTTGTTATCATACCATATACAGGTATGTTTTTCCACCATCCTTATGCAAGTTAACCGGACTATATTGGATCTATAACAAACATAGAGCCGTTGCATCGAGAGGCAGATGCAACGGCTCATTTTCAAGATTAGCGCGATTTTCTATGGTGGTAGATCCAACGCAGTTTCAGAGGGGGTGATCATAATCTCCCCGGTAAATGGCGATTCGTTATACTCAATCCTCAAAAACTGGTTTGATATATTTTTTGATAAGTTCGATTCTATCCTTGGCATCCGGTATGAAAAGTGAAGCAATGGAAATCACAATTTTTTTCTTTGTATTGACATAGATTACATTGCCGCCGTCGCCCAGAGCCGCATAACTATCTCCGTCAATGATCCACCAAAGATAGCCATAGGCCAGATTGCCCCATTGGACGCATCGGCTATGTTCCCTTGTGCTCTCAGCTATCCACCCAGCCGATACAATTTGTTCGCCGTTCCAAATGCCGTCGTCTAGATATAGTTGACCTATTTTTGCCATATCTGCGGATGTCAAGAAAAGACCCCAGCTTGCCGTGTTTATTCCTTGCGGGTCAACAACCCAGCCACTGGTGTTTTTATCATTCATAACGGCGATATGCTCTTCTTTATTACGCAGCACCACATTGTGCGTAACATTGATCTCCAGTGGCGAGAATAAATGTTCCGTAGCGAATTCAAGTATGGACTGTCCTGTCGCCCTTACAAGGATACCTGACAAAATATGGGTTCCTCCTATGGCGGAATAATTGAATTTCCCGATAGCTTTATCCCCGCCCAATAAATCGAGTGCATCCTGAATCGGATTCTGGCTTGTGAAGAACTTTTCGTATGGTTCCGTCTTATATTTATATGGAGCTGTCATGGTAAGCAAATTTTTAATCGTAATTCCCTGTATTGTTTTTTCACCAGTTTTAACAGTGTAATCGGGGAAAAAGTCCAATACCTTCCGGTCTACACTTTTGATGTAGCCTTTATCAATGGCAATACCAATCAACGCAGAAAAAACACTCTTTGTCACCGAATACACATGAATAGCGTTATCCGCGGTATATCCATTAAAATAGTTTTCATATAATTTTATGCCGTTTTTTTGTACAATAATGCCCGCGATATTGCTGTAGTCACTGTTTATTATATTTTCAAGCTCTTTAATTTTTTCTTTATTCATAAAATTTTCTCCTTTTAAGTTATAAAGGATATCCTCAAATAAAGGATAAGGCTATTAAAAATCAATTGCAAGAGCTTTTTTAAATTAATAAAAATTTCACATCCATCCGTAATAATCTTTCCAATAGCTGAATGCTCCCATATCAAGGAAGCCTCTGGCTCAGCACGTGAAAACTATGTTTCAGGAATGTTTGATGAATATAGCTCAATAAATACACGGTAATTAAAGAGCAAGAGTAAAGCAGAAAAGAAAGATAATAAACAAAAGCAGTTTACCAGGCAGCTCATTAATACAAAGACCGTTAGCCTAGTAGTGGTGGGGTAAGAAAAATACCGTTACGAAAACGCATTTCTATGGAGGCATTCATTATTTCACTTTTCGTATGTGATTCTTCTTAAGCCATAGTTGCTATGAATGACAGAAACATTTCACTGTTGTTGTTTAAGGTATAGATATTTTCTGTTTCAAAGAAAACACCAACTGGCGATGGCATGGCAGCTAGCTGACGGACATATCCGATACAGTCCAGGAGGTTGCGGGCGAAGCGGGAGACTGATTTGGTTACAATCAAATCTATCTTTCCTTCTTTTGCAATTCAGTATCTTTTATCTGTGTTTCATTTGCTTTCATAATCGATTTTGCTCCATAAATGATTTATTTCATAAATTATACATGCCGTACAGTTAAAAGAAAATGAACCACAGGCTAATAAGTATACCTGTGGTTCATATTTTGAAAAATATTATAGATTTTTTGTCTTTAGCCATTGATTTTCATGAAGGATTTTTTTTGTGGCGAGAGCAATTTCACAAATTATTACTTTTTCATAGCTTGTACAGTCACTAAGTATTTTTTTCATATCTGTATGATACTCTAGGGGATCGCTATTTAGATGTCCGCAGAGAAGCTGGTCTACTGTTACGTCAAGAGCATTTGCCAGTCTTACAATTACTTCCAGGCTTGCCTGCTTTTTAGCGGTTTCAATACGGCTAATGTAGGTAGTAGACATTTCAATCTGTTCTGCCAATGCTGCCTGTGTGATTTTCTTATTGGAACGTGTTTTTTTTATTTGGCGTCCAATATGTTTGAAGTTTAGCATCATATTATGTTCCTCCTATGTATTGTTTTTAATTTATTTATATAGCATTTAATGCTTCCGATACTGTTATTGATAAAGATATTAACAAAGATTTATCACCTAACAAGAGGAGCATCCTGGATATTATGATTAATCATGGTGGTACATTGTATAAAGCAAAACACAAGTGTAGTAAATGTGGTACCGAAAAAAGCGATAACCCCAAGGATCATCTTCAAAAGCTGCTGTGCTTGGATTGATTTTTCCGCGAAATAACATGGCTCACTGGGTGATACGATGCAGTGAGGAATGGCTGGCTCCAGTCTATAACAGAATTCACACGGAATTAATGAAGTGTGAATGTCTGTATACGCCATGTTTTGAATCACTTACAATATTAACTCCCAATCATTTAATTTAACTTGATTTTTATTTTCCAAGTGGTAAAATTAAAAAGAAAGCAATAATAATTTAGCATTGTTTACAAATTAAACTCCCATGCCTTGCACTGCTCGGCACCACAATAAATGAAACCGTGCAATGGCAATAAGCAGGAAGTACGTTAATTCGGTGCAACTACTTCGGGCAAGTTATATTCCGGATAAAGCTTCATGACTCCGCTTCAATAGAGAATGATGAAAGTACTGGCAAACGACTTTTTGAAAGACTAGAAAAAGAAATTCAAAGAATTAGTGCTCATCGTGGAGCAAAACGGGCTTATGTTGCAGCTGCACATTCCATGCTGGTGGCCATTTACCATATCCTAAAAGATGGATTAAAATTTCAGGATTTAGGGTCTGAATATCATAATCAGTTCAACAAGGAATGAAAGATAAGAACCTACCTGAAAAAGTTAAAGGCATTAGGCTGGGAACAACCATGCGCCATGGAAGGTCAGCCAGCTTAATCATAATTTTGTGTTCTAAAAGCTTGATAGGGGGAAGTCTGTGCTTTTTTGGCTACCCGGTAGTTATTTTTTCATAGTAAAAGCTGGATGATGTTTAACAGAATCAAATTAAATTATAAACATGATAATGTGGTTTATACTTAATGAAGAAGGCAGGATATTTTATGGATAGAGCAGGATTGATATTAGAGGGCGGAGGAACAAGAGGTGTATTTAGTGCTGGGGTATTGGATTATTTTATGGAACAGGAATTGTATCTACCCTATGTAATCGGAGTATCAGCTGGGGCAGGAATCGGTGCAAATTATGTTTCGCGTCAGCATGGAAGAATTAAAAAAACCATGATTGATTATTTAAGAGAAAACAGTTATTTAAGTATTAAACACCTGATACGAAAAGGATGTTTTGATATGATCCCTCTAAAGTAGACAGAAAAAATAATTAAAAATATTAGGATAACGCGATCAGATTACTGGTCGCGTTTCCTTATATACTTTAAACNGTCACCGAATACACATGAATAGCGTTATCCGCGGTATATCCATTAAAATAGTTTTCATATAATTTTATGCCGTTTTTTTGTACAATAATGCCCGCGATATTGCTGTAGTCACTGTTTATTATATTTTCAAGCTCTTTAATTTTTTCTTTATTCATAAAATTTTCTCCTTTTAAGTTATAAAGGATATCCTCAAATAAAGGATAAGGCTATTAAAAATCAATTGCAAGAGCTTTTTTAAATTAATAAAAATTTCACATCCATCCGTAATAATCTTTCCAATAGCTGAATGCTCCCATATCAAGGAAGCCTCTGGCTCAGCACGTGAAAACTATGTTTCAGGAATGTTTGATGAATATAGCTCAATAAATACACGGTAATTAAAGAGCAAGAGTAAAGCAGAAAAGAAAGATAATAAACAAAAGCAGTTTACCAGGCAGCTCATTAATACAAAGACCGTTAGCCTAGTAGTGGTGGGGTAAGAAAAATACCGTTACGAAAACGCATTTCTATGGAGGCATTCATTATTTCACTTTTCGTATGTGATTCTTCTTAAGCCATAGTTGCTATGAATGACAGAAACATTTCACTGTTGTTGTTTAAGGTATAGATATTTTCTGTTTCAAAGAAAACACCAACTGGCGATGGCATGGCAGCTAGCTGACGGACATATCCGATACAGTCCAGGAGGTTGCGGGCGAAGCGGGAGACTGATTTGGTTACAATCAAATCTATCTTTCCTTCTTTTGCAATTCAGTATCTTTTATCTGTGTTTCATTTGCTTTCATAATCGATTTTGCTCCATAAATGATTTATTTCATAAATTATACATGCCGTACAGTTAAAAGAAAATGAACCACAGGCTAATAAGTATACCTGTGGTTCATATTTTGAAAAATATTATAGATTTTTTGTCTTTAGCCATTGATTTTCATGAAGGATTTTTTTTGTGGCGAGAGCAATTTCACAAATTATTACTTTTTCATAGCTTGTACAGTCACTAAGTATTTTTTTCATATCTGTATGATACTCTAGGGGATCGCTATTTAGATGTCCGCAGAGAAGCTGGTCTACTGTTACGTCAAGAGCATTTGCCAGTCTTACAATTACTTCCAGGCTTGCCTGCTTTTTAGCGGTTTCAATACGGCTAATGTAGGTAGTAGACATTTCAATCTGTTCTGCCAATGCTGCCTGTGTGATTTTCTTATTGGAACGTGTTTTTTTTATTTGGCGTCCAATATGTTTGAAGTTTAGCATCATATTATGTTCCTCCTATGTATTGTTTTTAATTTATTTATATAGCATTTAATGCTTCCGATACTGTTATTGATAAAGATATTAACAAAGATTTATCACCTAACAAGAGGAGCATCCTGGATATTATGATTAATCATGGTGGTACATTGTATAAAGCAAAACACAAGTGTAGTAAATGTGGTACCGAAAAAAGCGATAACCCCAAGGATCATCTTCAAAAGCTGCTGTGCTTGGATTGATTTTTCCGCGAAATAACATGGCTCACTGGGTGATACGATGCAGTGAGGAATGGCTGGCTCCAGTCTATAACAGAATTCACACGGAATTAATGAAGTGTGAATGTCTGTATACGCCATGTTTTGAATCACTTACAATATTAACTCCCAATCATTTAATTTAACTTGATTTTTATTTTCCAAGTGGTAAAATTAAAAAGAAAGCAATAATAATTTAGCATTGTTTACAAATTAAACTCCCATGCCTTGCACTGCTCGGCACCACAATAAATGAAACCGTGCAATGGCAATAAGCAGGAAGTACGTTAATTCGGTGCAACTACTTCGGGCAAGTTATATTCCGGATAAAGCTTCATGACTCCGCTTCAATAGAGAATGATGAAAGTACTGGCAAACGACTTTTTGAAAGACTAGAAAAAGAAATTCAAAGAATTAGTGCTCATCGTGGAGCAAAACGGGCTTATGTTGCAGCTGCACATTCCATGCTGGTGGCCATTTACCATATCCTAAAAGATGGATTAAAATTTCAGGATTTAGGGTCTGAATATCATAATCAGTTCAACAAGGAATGAAAGATAAGAACCTACCTGAAAAAGTTAAAGGCATTAGGCTGGGAACAACCATGCGCCATGGAAGGTCAGCCAGCTTAATCATAATTTTGTGTTCTAAAAGCTTGATAGGGGGAAGTCTGTGCTTTTTTGGCTACCCGGTAGTTATTTTTTCATAGTAAAAGCTGGATGATGTTTAACAGAATCAAATTAAATTATAAACATGATAATGTGGTTTATACTTAATGAAGAAGGCAGGATATTTTATGGATAGAGCAGGATTGATATTAGAGGGCGGAGGAACAAGAGGTGTATTTAGTGCTGGGGTATTGGATTATTTTATGGAACAGGAATTGTATCTACCCTATGTAATCGGAGTATCAGCTGGGGCAGGAATCGGTGCAAATTATGTTTCGCGTCAGCATGGAAGAATTAAAAAAACCATGATTGATTATTTAAGAGAAAACAGTTATTTAAGTATTAAACACCTGATACGAAAAGGATGTTTTGATATGATCCCTCTAAAGTAGACAGAAAAAATAATTAAAAATATTAGGATAACGCGATCAGATTACTGGTCGCGTTTCCTTATATACTTTAAACAGGTATAGTAGATGGGAAGGCACATTAGTACTGTGCTTATATTGAAAAGCTACGCCCCATTACCGGCTGCCTCCGCCTCCTCCGCCAGAGAAACCTCCACCGCCTGCAGGACTTACGCCGCCGGTCCCGGCCATGTTTGATTTTGGCGTCGCAGCGCTCGAAATATGGTTCGTCATGGTCATAAGGTATATCATACTGTAGGCGTTGCAGCCGTACATGCCTGCGAAGGAATCAAAATGTGCAGGATCAAGGTCTTTCATACTTTCGAGGACCTGCTCTCCAATGTCAAACAAGGTGGCGAACACAAGATAATCCCCCCAAAGCTCTCTTGGAACTGTCCTGTCTTCCCTTTGCCTGCGCATTTCCGTCAGGTACTTTTGGAATCCAAGTATCCTGACAGCCTGCTCAAAACCCGAAACAGTAAATCGGACAGTACTTTTTATGTCCGTTGCTGCTGCACCTGAACGGATTAATTCTTCCTTGCCGTCACTTTTC
Source organism: Clostridium sp. Marseille-P2415 (assembly GCF_900155545.1). Classification (GTDB taxonomy): domain Bacteria; phylum Bacillota; class Clostridia; order Lachnospirales; family Lachnospiraceae; genus Lacrimispora. Next base: position 1,788,485 of record NZ_LT732526.1, on the reverse strand, counting down.
ACTTCTTCCGCCCATGCAGTGAGCTTTTCATAAAGCGCCTCCGCCCGTTTTTTTATGTCAGAGGTCCAAAGAATGCCGTCCCTATCGGTGTCGAAGGTTAAGATTTCATACAGCGACTGCTCCACCCCTGGGTCAGGTGTTTTATCCGGGCTGAATACGATAGCTTCTTCTTTTTTAGGTCTTTTTACATTTCGCTCTCTTTCGCGCTCTTCAATGCGGATATATCCCGCCTCCTGCCAGCGGATGAGATATGCGCCCATAAGCTTTTCACAGGAAATGCCTTTGCGCAGCAATTGCATGGTGGAATATATAGCAGGAATGCTGCCGCCAAAAGGGACTGACCAGTCCGCGTGTATTTGTGTCTTTCCGGGAAGCCGCACTGTAGTACCGTCTGCCAGCTTGTATCGTGAAGAAAAGAAGGCAATTAAAATGAAGGTCATGACAATAACCGCCCCTAAAACAGCAAAGACTATATATAAAGCCGTATCTGAGTTTTCATTTTCTGCGGATTTCTGCAACTTTTCAAAAGACATATCGGTTTTGGGGGCCAGCGGGAACAAGCTTCTGTCAAAGCGGCAGAGTACATTCACATAGTCCCTGCTGCCCAAAGCTTCAGAAGAAAAAACATTAAGACTGCCATCGTTCCCGTTCCCGGCTTCTCCCGTAAAGCCATAAGCCCAGATGCGGGCGTTGTCTGCCGTCAGGCGTGTATCCGGCATCCAAATCTTAATATAAGTTGATTCCGGAGCACTTGAAAGCTCTGATATAAACTGATGATAAAATCCAGCGTAGTCGCCATAATCTTTTACCAATCCCTCCAGGGTATATCGGATGGTATATTGATGGTCACCGTAACTGCCAATGCCCCAGCAGAGTTCATATCCATCGGAAGTTTTCAAGATGCCGCAGGTACCGGATTTTTCCTCTCTGGAGAGATTTGTGTCCCAGTCGTCCAGAGTTTTGTATTGCGTTCCTGATTCGTCCCATACAAGAAGAGAATGGACGCTCATTCCATCCATGTTATCCAAAGCCTTGTAATATTCTGTGCCGCTGGATACACCGCGCACATCCCAGGTCTCCGTTATGACCGCAGAACCATCACTCTGAAGAATGACATCCAGATTAATAGACGGTATGGCATCTTCTGCCGCAAATACCGGAGTTGCACCCAGGACGAACAGTACTGTGAACAGTACGGAAATAGTAAGCAATCTTTTTAGTTTTAATTTCATTGGCCTTCTCCTGTCTTGTAAATATCTATCAATAAGTTGTAGACATACCCATTATAATAAATAGCGAGCAGTTCAAGTCTCTGCTTATAGTTGAGCATACCACATATTTTAGTGATATTCTACCATCTTTATGTAAGTATTGTCTGGACTATTTTTTGTATATAGGAAAAATCAAATGGAAGCCTAACATTACGTCAGGCATTGAATATTTAGTTAAAACATGATAGACTGTCTAATAACATTAAAAGTGAATTTTCGTTGAAAGGAGTGAACAATTTGAATTATCAGGAATTATTACAAAAGAAGGCTCTGTACGACCAGAATAAGGATTCACTCCCAGAGGTCACAGTAAAAAGCTACGCAAAAGCGTTTGATCTGGAATACACGCACCATTCCACAGCAATCGAAGGAAATACTTTAACCCTGCTGGAGACAAAGGCGGTGCTGGAGGAAGGGCTGTCTGTTGGAGGTAAGACCCTCCGGGAGATTTATGAAGTCGTTAATCACGATAAGGCGTACCAGTATGTGAAGGATTGTATTGCGCAGGGAAAACCGCTGGAAGAAAGAATCGTAAAAGATATCCATGCCATTCTAATGGAGAATATTATGACAGGCGGTATTTACCGTAGTGTGGATGTCTATATTTCCGGTGCTGCCCATACGCCTCCGACGCCGAATGAAATGTATCGGCAGGTCAAAGCATTCTACATGGATCTGCAGGAAAAAAAGGCAGAGAACATCATTGAGCTTGCAGCCTGGACACATGCCGAATTTGTTAAAATACATCCTTTTACTGATGGAAACGGCAGAACCTCCAGACTAATTATGAATTATCAGCTGATGGCACATGGGTTCCTCCCCGTTTCAATCCCAAAGGAAAGACGTCTGGAATATTTCAATGCCCTGGAAGCCTATGCAGCAGGTCAGGAATTGAATCCATTCTCCGATATGATCGCTACACTGGAAGAACAGCAGCTTGACCGATATCTTGGGATGACCAAAGTTTTAGAGCAGACACAGCGGCAACAATTTTAATACAATATAGAAAATAGAAAAAGACCGGCTAATGCCGGTCTTTTTCTATGGGTGCTATAGAATCCAAAGGGCCTTTAATAACATGACACAGTCCCTTGCACCCTGAATATACAGGTACTCCTGAACGGGAATGCCTTAATGCGTCATTATCCTTTGATACATCGACATATTTACTCGGACTGATACCAAAAACATGCATAAAGGAACGGTAGAAAGTCCTCATACTGTTAAAGCCGGCACCCATAGCAGCCTGCGTAACGGATTCCTCACCATCTAAGAGCATACCCGCAACCTGCCTGCAGCGTAATGCGTTGACATATTCACTGATACTGCACCCTACATGCTTGTTAAAGATGTGAGAAAACCGACTGGTACTGTAACCGAACTCATCGGCAACGGATTTAAGAGACAGTGGGTTTTTGTAATTGTTGTTAAGATAGGTGAGAATATTACGCACCAAAGCATCATCATCTTTTGCTAATAAATTTTCCAGCGGAATGTTTTCTGTCAGCAAAGCCAGAATCACATGAATATACCCTCTGGCAGCCATTGAATCGGGTTTTTTATGCTGCAGGCCGCAGCAGTATCTCATGCAGCGGGCCACTTCCCGGGTTATGGATTTATCCGATATTCGGCATAAGGAAAAGGTCTTTCTCCTTAATATCTTTTGAAAGGCCGGTATATAGGAAAGAGGGATAATCATCACAATTGTATCTGATCTTTCAGGTGTTAAATACCGGTGTACAGTATAGCTTGGCACCAGCAACAGTTCTCTGCCTTGTATACAGTGAAATTTTCCGTTTAAGGTTGCCTCCATGATGCCGCTGCGCACATATACAAGTTCCAGGGCACTGTGGAAATGTGGGGCACAATTATTATTCAGTGAATACCAGGAGGAAGGCTCAGCCTGGCTGTCCCGGGATATTTCGTAATTATACAATTGATTATACATTTGAATTCTCCTTTTACAGAAAATACATTGCAGCAAATTATGGCACAAATTATGTCTTTTACGGCAAGCCAACACTCTTTTATTGTATTATAATTAAATCATAAAAAAATTACAAGTACCTTATTACTCAACTTTAACAATGAAAGGATAAAGCATATGAAACCATTAAAGCTAGGAATTATAGGGTGTGGAGGCATTGCAAATGGAAAGCACCTGCCGTCCATTCAAAAAGAAGGCAGCGCCGAAGTGGTGGCCTTTTGCGACATCATTGAGGAGCGTGCCAATGAAGCTGCAAAAAAATATGGCACAGAGGATGCCAAAGTATTTACTGATTATCATGAATTAATCAAGCTGGACTTAGATGCGGTTTATGTTTGTACGCCCAACCGTTCCCATTGTGAAATCACGGTGGCCGCACTCACTGCAGGTAAACATGTAATGTGCGAAAAACCCATGGCAATTAATTACACTCAAGCTATGGAAATGGCAGAGACAGCGAAGCGAACCAATAAACTGCTTACCATCGGTTATCAGAATCGCTATCGTGCAGACAGTGCTTATCTCAAACAGGAATGTGTAAACGGTGAATTGGGAGATATATATTATGCAAAAGCAAAAGCTATTCGCCGGCGCGCAGTTCCAACTTGGGGCGTATTTTTAAACGAATATGAGCAGGGCGGCGGTCCTTTAATCGACATCGGAACTCATGCACTTGATTTAACGCTGTGGATGATGAATAACTATAAGCCCAAAAGTGTGGTAGGTACCGTATATCATAAGCTCAACGGTGAGACACAGCCTGCTAATGCCTGGGGACCATGGAATCCGGATCGGTTTACTGTAGAGGACAGTGCTTTTGGATTTATCATTATGGAAGACGGTGCTACGATTACGCTAGAGGCCAGCTGGGCACTCAACTCACTGGATGTACATGAGGCTAAAACTGTTTTGTGCGGTACCAAAGCCGGTGCGGATATGTTGAATGGACTGATGATCAACGGTACAAAAAATGACCGTCAGTACGAGTTAAAACCCCACCTGGAAGCTGGAGGAGTTGCTTTTTATGAAGGGAATGTAATTACTCCGGAAGTGATAGAACAACAAACTTTCTTTCGTGCTATTCAAGGTAAAGGTGAGTTGGTGGTGCTGCCGGAGCAGGCTGCGGTAGTTACACAAATTCTGGATGCTATTTATCAATCTGCCAGAGAAGGACGTCAGATTATATTATAAAATAACAGGAGGTATTATATGAGTCTAATTAAAGAGTTCAACCTTCAGCTCTATTCGCTGCGCGAGCTGACCAGGAACGGTTTTTCCGATGTACTGAAAAGGGTTGCTGAAGTCGGCTATACCGGAGTGGAGTTTGCCGGCTATGGAAACCTGACAGCCGGACAAATGAGTGGATTATTGGAAGAAAACGGTTTAAAATCTATCAGCAGCCATGTACCTCTGGAACGGTTAATCAATGCTCTGGATGAGGAGTTAAGCTATAACCGCCAGATTGGAACGCAGGCCATCGTCGTGCCTTATTATCCCGTTGAAACTGTCCATGATGTGGAAATTCTGGCAGAACAGCTTGCACCGATTGCCAAAGCCGTACGCAGCGCAGGTTTTGCCTTTGGTTATCACAATCATGCCCATGAATTTGCAAAATCAGAAGATGGGATAGCTCTTTTGGATTTATTAATGCAATTGACGGATCCCCAGGATGTTGTATTGGAATTGGATGTGTATTGGGCAACCTATGCTGGAGTGGATGTGCTGGAATACATACAAAAACAAAAGGACCGTATCCGCCTGCTGCACTTAAAGCAGATAGCCGACTTTGAAAGCAAGAGGTGTGTGGATTTAGACGAAGGCGTGCTGGATTTTGGAGCAATTGTACGCAAAGGGTTGGAAACCGGTGTGCAGCACTTTATTCTGGAGCAGGAGGAGTTCGCTGTCTCACCGTATCAAAGCATAGAAAAAGGCTATAAACACATCATGAACTTATAGATTTTCGAAAGGAGAATTGGTATGAAATTAGGAGTGTTAACAGTTCCGTTGTATGATCGAAGCGCTGAAGAGGCATTCCGGTATCTGAGCAGTCTGGGGGTACAGACAGTAGAGATCGGTACCGGAGGCTCACCGGGCAGCAAACATTCTAACCCGCAGGAATTGCTTTCAAGTGAGAGTAAATTGTCAGCTTATAAGGATATGCTGAAGAAATATAATTTGGAAATTAGTGCATTGAGCTGCCATTCCAACCATGTACATCCGAATGCGGAAATCCGTGCTCAGGCCGCTGACGATTTTACTCAGACCCTGCGCTTAGCAGAAAAGATGGGAGTCGACACCGTGGTGAGCTTTTCCGGGTGCCCCGGTGACTATGAGGGTGCAAAATACCCTAACTGGGTGACTTGCTCCTGGCCCACGGATTACCAATATGTCCTGGACTATCAGTGGAACGAGGTTCTGATTCCATTTTGGAAGGGCGCAGTTGCTGAGGCAGCCAATTACGGTGTCAATAAGATCGCGTTGGAGTTACATCCTGGGTTTTGTGTATACAATACCGCTACACTGCTGCGTTTAAGAGAAGCAGTTGGTGATGCGATTGGTGCAAACTTCGATCCAAGCCACTTGTTCTGGCAGGGGATTCGTCCGGCAGAGGCTATCAAAGCACTCAAAGGAGCAATATATCATTTCCATGCAAAGGATACCAAAATTGATGCCGCAAATACGCAAATCAATGGGGTATTGGATACAGGGAGCTATGGTAACCTCTCTGACCGCAGTTGGCTGTTCCGTTCAGTCGGCTGGGGGCACGATGCCGGTGAGTGGAAGGAAATCATTACTGCTCTGCGTTTGATTGGCTATGACGGAGCCGTCAGCATTGAGCATGAAGACTCTTTCATGTCCATTGAGGAGGGACTGGAAAAAGCCGTTGCATTTTTAAAAGATATCATCATTCATGATCGGCCTGCACAAGCATGGTGGAATTAAAAATCAGGAGAATATTAATATTATGGATAACAAAAAACTCAATATCGCCTTGATTGGATATGGGGGCATGGGAAGCTGGCATACTAAGACACTTTCAAATATTGATGAAGCCAGCTTATGCGGTATTTGGGACATTGACCCGGTCCGAAGGGAAGCTGCAGCCGCGGACGGAATTCATGTCTATGGATCACAGCAGGAATTATTGGCCGATGAATCGGTGGAAGCAGTAACCATAGCCACCCCAAATGATACCCATTTGCCTATTGCACTTGCAGTTATGGGTGCCGGCAAGCATGTGGTTTGTGAAAAACCTGTGGCGCTTGGAAGTGACGAATTAGAACAGATGATCAACTGCGCTAAAAAGAACGGTGTATTGTTTACAGTACACCAAAATCGCCGCTGGGATGAGGATTATCTGACTGTCAAAAAACTGTATGATCAGCAAATAATGGGCAAAATATTTAATATTGAGAGCCGGGTACACGGCTCCCGTGGAATACCGGGTGACTGGCGTAATCAAAAGCAGCATGGCGGTGGAATGGTGTTGGACTGGGGTGTACATCTGCTGGATCAGATGACTATGATGCTTAAGGGGCGTAAACCCAAAAGTGTTTTTGCGCAGCTGACGAATGTCACTAACGAAGCGGTAGACGACGGCTTCCGTGCCCTCTTTCAGTTTGATGACCAATTGACCTTTTTGGTAGAAGTGGGCACCAGCAACTTTATCTCTATGCCTCGCTGGTACATTCAGGGAGAAAACGGCTCTGCCATTATACATGACTGGGAGCGGAATGGTGAAATTGTCATGGTTTCGGATTGGGAAAAACGTGATGCTGTGCCGGTGGTAACCGCAGCAGGTCTGACCAAAACCATGGCACCCCGTACTGATGAGACAGTTAAAAAATATCCGTTACCGGAAGTTCATTCCGATATTCGGGATTTTTACCGAAATATTCGCGCCTGCATCCATGAGGGAGCACAACCGCTCATTCGTCAGGATGAGGTTATGGAAGTCATGAAAATCATGGAGGCCATCTTTCGTTCCGCAGAGCAGAATTGTGTAGTATACTTATAGTAAACCTATTGATGATATTTTAAAATACATCTAATTGTTATATATGCTGCTTATAAAAAGACACCGCTCACAGTGCTCTGAACCCGAAGCTTTGAACAGATTTTATGCTGGCTTCGAATTTGCTAATGAAATTTTTCAAACAAAAGATTGAGATTTCCGTTCCCATCGTATATGATAAAGATATGATATCGTTTTCAGGAATATTTCATATTAATATGCATTTTACCGGAGGGAGCTCGTTATGACAATCAGTGAGATCGCTAAGATGGCGGGAGTTTCGGCTGCGGCTGTGTCCAGATATTTAAATCAGGGATATATCAGTGAGGATAAGAAAGAAAAGATCAGGAGGGTTATTGAGGAGACGGGGTACCGTCCTTCCGTACAGGCCCAGATGCTGCGCACCAAGAAGACCAGGATGATCGGCGTGGTGCTTCCGAAGATCGATTCGGAGGCGGTCAGCCGTGTGGTTGCGGGCATCAGCCAGGGGCTGTCTAAGCGGGAGTATGAGCTGCTGCTGGCGAATACGGAAAATAATATTGAAAAGGAACTGGATTATCTTAAAATTTTTAACAATGACAGGGTGGATGGCATCATCTTCATCGCCACCCTGCTGACGGCCAGGCACAAGGAGCTGATTAAGGCGCTCAATGTGCCTGTGGTCGTGGTTGGACAAGCCTGCGAATATGCTTCCTGTATTTACCACGATGATAAAAATGCGGCCAGGGCGCTGGCAGAGCTTTTGCTCAAACGGGGACGGAAGAGGATCGCTTACCTTGGAGTGACGAGGAGGGACGCAGCGGCGGGAGAGCAGCGCTATCAGGGATTTATGGAGGCCATGGGGCAGGCGGGCAGGAAGCCCGAAGAGACGGATATGTACGAATGCGAATTTACCATGGTATCCGGCTATAAGCGGTGCAGGGAGGCATTTTCAAGGAATCCGTCTATTGATGGGGTGTTCTGCGCAACTGATACCATTGCCTTAGGCGCTATGAAATATCTGCGGGAGCTGGGAAAACGGCTTCCTGAGGAGGTGAGCCTGACGGGAATCGGCCATACGAGGATTTCGGAAATAACAGTTCCGACTCTGACCACGGCCCATTATTATTATGAGGAAAGCGGAAAAGAGGCCGTCTCCCTGCTGTTTGAGCTGCTGGAAAATGAAAATGTGCCGAAGAAACGGGTGATGATGGGATTTGAGGTGAAGGAACAGAAGTCGGTTTGAGAGAAGCGGTAAAGGCTGTTTAAAAAAAAGAGTCATTTGTTGTAAAAAAGCGTTTTAAGAAGAGACAGTTTAGTAAAATGTAACAATAATATGAAATTGATTTCATATATATTACCAATATATTTTTACAATTAACCATTGTATAATTCAATTACAATATGAAATCGATTACATATAGGGCGTAGGAAATAAGGAAAGGGAAAGCGGCAGGTTCCCTACGCCTCCTTAAACGTAATCAAAAACGCTTTTTTCAAAGGGAAAGGGAAGGTATTCAAATGGACTATGGCAAAACAGCGGCATCAATCATTTCATGTATCGGCGGGAAAGAAAATATTATTTCAGCGGCTCATTGTGCCACCAGGCTCCGTCTGGTGATCGGGGACAATGGAAAGTGCAGAAAACAGGAAATTGAAGCCATCGACGGAGTCAAGGGCGTGTTCGAGGCCTCGGGCCAGCTTCAGGTCATTTTAGGCACGGGAGTGGTCAACAAGGTGTATGATGAGTTCGTCAAACTGGCGGAAATTCAGGAAGCTTCCAGGGAGGAGGTAAAGCAGGCTGCGGCTTCCAGACAGAACGTGTTCATGCGGGCTATCAAGACATTGGGAGACATCTTCGTCCCCATCATTCCTGCCATCGTGGCAAGCGGACTGCTGATGGGCTTGCTGGAAGGGTTTTCTAACGTATTCCCGGCCATGTCCCAGTCAGGCACCTACACCATCATCCATTTATTCAGCAACGCTGCCTTTGTATTCCTGCCGGTCCTGATCGCCATCAGCGCGGCAAAAACCTTTGGCGGCAACATGTTCCTGGGTGCGGTTATTGGCATGATTATGATCCACCCGGACTTGATGAACGCCTGGAGCGTGGCAGGGGCTGACTCCGTGCCAACGGCCAGCGCCTGGTTCGGCCTTTACAACATCAACTTGGTGGGATATCAGGGGCACGTGATTCCCGTGGTCATTGCGGTATTTGTAATGAGCTCAATTGAAAAAAAACTCCACAAGGTGGTGCCGGAGATGATCGATTTATTCGTAACGCCCCTGGTAACCGTTCTCGTAACAGGCTACTTATCCCTTACGATTTTAGGCCCTGTATTTTCCGCTCTGGAAAATCGGGTGCTGGGTGGAGCGCAGTTTTTGATCAGCCTCCCTTTTGGAATCGGCGCTTTCTTTATCGGGGGCGTTTACGCTCCTACCGTGGTAGCGGGAGTCCATCATATGTATAATGCCATAGAGGCAGGCATGCTAAGCTCCACAGGAGCCAACACCTGGATGCCGATCGCAACGGCCGCCAATGTGGCCCAGGGCGCGGCCGCTCTGGCTCTGGCCATAAAGACCAGGAATAAAAAGACAAAGGCCCTGGCCTTTCCTGCTTCCCTCTCTGCTTTCTTAGGAATTACAGAGCCTGCCATCTTCGGTGTGAATATCCGCTACGTAAAGCCATTTATTGCCGGCTGTATCGGCGGGGGGATAGGTGCTTTGTACGCGTCTGTCATGGGAATCAGCGCCACCGCATACGGCATTACGGGGCTGTTCGGATTCCTGATTACCGCCAATTATGCGCTTTCTTATCTGATTACCATGCTCATTGCAGGAGGTGCTGCATTTGTTATATCCTGGATTCTATATAAGGATGATAACGGAAAGGTTTGAGAAAAATGAGAGCTGACCGCGGCATGTTTTATCCCGCTTACCATCTGGCCCCCCCTGACGGGTGGCTCAACGATCCCAACGGTCTGTGCCAGATGGATGGGACTTTCCATTTTTATTTCCAGTATGTGCCGGAAAGCCCGGAGGGCGGCTTAAAACACTGGGGCCATTATGAGTCCCGTGATTTGGTCCGCTGGAATTATACCGGCATCGTTTTATCCCCGGACAGTCCCTATGACAGGGACGGCGTGTATTCCGGCTCGGCCCTGACAGAGGACGGGAACATTTACCTCTATTATACGGGTAATGTGAAAGAGGAAGGGGATTACGATTACGTATCAGAGGGCAGAGGGGCCAACACCATACTGGTGAAGACCCGGGACGGCCATTTCATGGGTGAAAAGCAGTGCCTGATGACAAATGAGGACTATCCCGCTGATGTGAGCTGCCACGTAAGGGACCCAAAGGTATTTAAAGAAAATGGTCGGTATTACATGGTTCAGGGAGCCAGGACCAACAGGGATCAGGGCGTTGTCCTGGTGTTTGAATCCGATGACAGGCTGCATTGGCGGTACATCAACCGCATTCAGACCGGAGGTGACTTCGGATATATGTGGGAATGTCCTGATTTATTTGCCCTGGACACTGTTTCCGTCCTTTCCGTATCGCCACAGGGTTTAAAGGCAAAGGAGCTTCGGTTCCAGAATCGGTACCAGTCGGGATATTTCCTGATGAAAGGGGATTATAAGGCGGAAGGCGGTTATGAATTGTCGGAGTTTCGGGAATGGGATATGGGCTTTGATTTTTATGCTCCTCAAACGTTTTTGGATGAAAAGGGGAGAAGAATCCTGGTTGGATGGGCAGGGATGATTGATTGCGAAGAATATAACAATGCACCGGCCATAGAACAGGGCTGGCAGCATATGTTCACTCTTCCCAGAGAGCTGACTCTTAAGGAAAATGTCATCTGCCAAATGCCTGTGGAAGAGGTCCGGGGGCTGAGAAGGTCCGAAGAGCTTATACAGGATAAAAAATTTTTCTGCACTATGGCTTCAGAGATTCAGATAGATAACATGGAGAACGAGACCATGGAAATCAGTTTCTGCGGCAGTCTCATACTGGCCTATAACAGGGAGAAGCAGGTCTTTTCCATGGAATTCAAGGACGGATCAGGCAGCGGCAGGAGCGTTCGAAGGGCAGAGTTAAAGGATCTGAAATCTCTGGATATCCTGATGGATCATTCCATTATGGAGGTCTATATTAACGGTGGATTCTCCGTGTTCACCACCCGGTTCTACATGGAGAACGAGGAGCTGGAAGTAAAGACGGATGGGGTTACGGGCATTGTAAGGAAGTGGAATTTGGAAAAATAGAAATAGAACATGAATGAGTTAAACCCCGAAAGCCTCCAATCCATATTCCAGTGGGCAACGAATATAACTAATAAAATTAATAGTAACTAATAAATTTACTGATATATTCCTCTTTCAAAGTATTCTGTTTATAATATAGCCAAGCTCATGAAAGAGCAAACAAATTTATTTTAGGAGGAACAAACAATGAAAGTAAATGCATATCTTGAAATCACGATGAAAATTGAAAATGCAAATCGTCCTGCTGCAGCAAAGGTATATACAGATTATCGCGAGCCATTTCTTAAGAAGATTGAAGGTGCATTGACAAAAGACTTGCTGATCCGGGAGGAAGATGTTCAGGTATTGCACGGATTTGACAGTGTAGAACATGCACAGGCATATTTAAGCAGCGAGATGTTCAAAAATGATGTATTTGTTGGACTTAAACCACTATGGAGTGCAGATCCGGATGTTAAAATCTACAGTGTTGCTTAATGGTATCTAATATTAAAATTCTGTGCGGTTATGAAACTGCACAGAATTTTTTTCTAAACAACATCTCTAAAATTTTTCATTTTCCATTCACAAATTTCCATGCACAATATATATGAAACAGGCCTAAAATACCATAGTCCAAGCACAATAAATCAAAAAAACAGCGAAAATAATATTGATGGATTTATAGTACTTTTTCTGTATTTTCATGCCAAACCATGCCCATAATAAGGACGCGAGCGAACCGACGGAGGCAATTATCATTTCCGTACCCAATAGAGCGGCAAAAGAATTATAATACGGTACGACATATCCCGTAAGGCAGGTCATACCGTAAAAATATATTTTGACGTTAACAAACTGCAATAAGAATCCCGTACAGAACAAAGGCTCCTTAGCCTTGCCGCTTTCATCCGGCCTGCTTCTGACAATATGTATGGAAAGCCACAAGAGATAAACCGCGCCAAAATACTTCATTATAGTCAGTATGGGTGACAGGTAATGACTCAGTCCGAAAATAGCAGCGGCGCAAATGGCCTGTACGCAATAATATCCGCATACGATGCCGAAAAATAGCATTTTTCCCCTTTTCCATCCATAGGCCGTTATGGTGGTAAGCGTTAAAATGTTTCCCGGACCAGGCGTGAAAGAATTAATTAACATGTAGGCAATGAGTGCAGTTAGTGTAGAAACAGGCATAGCAATACTCCCTCCATTATATCTGGCTTATTTTGAAATCTTCTGAAATTTTTTGAGATAAAAATAGTATAGCACCCAAAAGCGCTATACTAAATTATGAGTTTTGTATGTATTGATATAGGTTGAAACTATATACCCTCTGCGTATTTTTCTAACGCAGCAAGATAGATGTGCCCCAGTTCATTTAGAACCATATCCTTGTGCGTAATTGTGCCTACCTCTATCTTTTCGTCCACATCCAGCTGTACGGCAATGATATCATTGCCGTGTAAGTAAGCTGGAAACACTCCGGACGAAATCGTATAAGCATTCAGACCAATGATAAAATTCACGACAGCAGCGCGGTCGCTTACGCGTATCTGTTTTGCTGCCGTTCTTGTGGACAGGATTTCCTCAGAATAATAAAAAGAATTGTAAATGCCCTGATTGTAGGTGATGCATGGGTAATCCTCCAGTTCATCAAGCGTAACCATGTCCTTACCCGCCAGTGGATGGTTCCTGAACAGAAACACATGTGGCTTTGCATTAAAAAGGTGTTTGAATATCAGGTCGTTGTCGGACAACAGTTTTTCAATGACAGTTTCGTTCGCATAGCTCAGATAAATAATACCGAGGTCACTACGGAGACTCTTCACGTTTTCAATTATATCATGGGTTGTACCCTCGTGAAGCGTAAAATCATAAACCTCTCCGCCAAACTGCTTTACCAATTCCACGAATGCATTTGCGGCAAATGTATAGTGCTGTGTGGAAACGGAAAAGCGTTGCTTCCCATTCTGTTCATTCAGATACTTGCCCTCCAGCATATCCATCTGCTGCAACACCTGACGGGCATAGCCGAGAAATTCCAACCCCTCTTCCGTGATCTGCATTCCCCTCGGAGTACGCAGGAACAGAGTCCTCTTTGCTTTCAATTCCACCTCTTTAATGGCATTTGAGAGACTCGGCTGAGAGATAAACAGTTGCTTTGCAGCCTCATTTATGGAGCCGCATTCCGCTACTGTAACAATATATTTTAGTTGCTGTAATGTCATAGAACCCCTTCTTTTCCTAAAGATAGATATAACAACGTAAATAGTTACAGGCATATGTTGATTCATATAATATAACAAGTTATTTATCAATAAGCAAGTGTGCAAAATGCACTGGAAAAAATAGATAAAGGCATACAATCAATAAATGAAATATTGGAGGAATTATAATGATAAACCAAATGAAAGATTTATCACAACGTAAAGCTGCAACAGCCGATAAAATTATAGCTTCTGTCATACTTTTCCGCTCTGGTATTTGCAGCTTTGTGCTATCTGGCAACTGATTTTGCAAATTTACTTTTGCCCAACTACGAAAATTTTAAAGCAATTATTGATACGGTACTTAGCGCACCTATGGCTATTGGGGAATTGTCACTTGCCTTTTGGCTTTTATTGAAAGGAGGCAAGCGGCATAATATATCAAGCTGTGACAATAAAGCGTTCAAGCTGGCACAATGTGACATCTCAGATGTGTTGACCTGTGTCAAATTTAATGATAAAATTAACTGGATTTAATTAAAATTTAAGTTAAAGAGAGACACAGGCATGTCAAAAATTAAGAAGAATGTGACGTTGCAAATGATAGCAGACCGTGCAGGGGTCAGCACAGTAACGGTATCCAATGTACTCCTGGGGAAAAAGGGTGCAAGTGAAGAGGTGCGCGGCAGTATTCTGGCTCTTGCAAAAGAGATGGGATATCACAAGAAAGAGGGGGATGAATCTGGCGGATCAAAACGGATTGGGGTCGTGATTGCGGAACGTTATGTAAAGGAAACCCCCTCCTTTTATATGGATATTTATAAACGGATTTCCCAGGAAGCGGCAAGACAAGGAGCTTTAACTATACTGGAGGTAGTAGACCAAGCCAGGGAGCGGCTGGAGGAGCCCCCTATTGTATTTTCTAATGCCGCAATCGATGGAATCCTGATGTTAGGAGAAGTAAATCCGGGATTTCTGGAGACAGTCCGGACGAATTCGCTGCAGCCTGCGGTATGTGTTGATTTTTATGACGCGGACAAGGATATGGATTTTATCATTACAGACGGTTTCCGGGGAATGCAGGCAATTACGCAACGGCTGATTGATTATGGCCACCGTCAGATTACGTTTGTAGGAACCCCGGGAGCAACGGGCAGCATTATGGATCGCTATATGGGATACTGCAAGGCTCTTTTGCTGAATCATATTCCGGAGCTGCCGCCTCTTCAAGATCGGAAAAAAGAGGGATATGCTTCAGTAGCGGAATTTGAATTGCCGGAGGTTTTGCCTACAGCCTATGTATGCAACTGCGAAAAAAGTGCTGCACTGCTGATAAAAAAACTCAGGGAAAAGGGAATCGCCGTACCGGATGAAGTGTCGGTTGCTGCATATGACCGTGTGCATGGAAGCCAGGTAGAAGGTTTGGAATTAATGACCTATGAGAATGATGAGAAAATAATGGCGGAAATCAGCGTTTCTACTTTACTGAAACGAATTCATAAAAACGGTACTCCAGCAGGAATCCGTCTGATGCAAGGGAAAGTACATGAAGGAAATTCGATTATGTATAGGAGGAAGCCAGATGGCAGGTTCTGTTAAGCTGAAAGATATTGCGGATGCGCTGGGAATTAGTGTGGTAACCGTATCCAATGCCCTTTCCGGTAAAAAAGGCGTCAGTCATGATATGAGAAACCAGATTATTGTAAAGGCACAGGAGCTCGGATACGATAAGGTGAAAAGCGTGAAACCGTTACGTTCTACTTTGACGATCGGGGTGGTAGTGGCACACCGGTATATTGATGTGGGTGGTTCTTTTTATTGGGCGATGTACCAGCAGGTCGCATTTGCAGCAGCAAAGAAGCAGAATCTGACGATGCTGGAGATTATCGGAACAGAGACAGAACAGCAGATGGAACTGCCTAAGATGCTTAAAGAAGGTAACATTGACGGACTGATTGTCATTGGAAAGATGGAGGAAACATTCATCAAAAAAATGATTGGTATGATAAAGCTTCCGGTAGTGTTGATGGACTTTTTTTCAGATGCTCTGACTTGTGATGCAGTTATGTCAAACAACTACATCGGCATGTATAAGATGACCCGCTATCTTTTGAAGCGTGGACATCGGGATATTGCATATGTAGGAGAGATTGCCACTGATGAGAACTTGTGTAACCGTTACTTTGGTTACCGGAAAGGGTTGGAGGAGTGGGGGATTTCCCTGAATCCGGATTGGGTGATTGATGATCCCAGGCTGGTGCAGAGAGCGGCGGAGTTCGTGCTTCCGAAGGTGATGCCAACGGCCTTTGTCTGTTGTAATGATTTGACGGCAGGCATCGTGTATGACAAGTTGATATCAGCAGGGTACAGGATACCGGAAGATGTTTCGGTAGTAGGATATGATGATTATCTGTATGGGCATCCTTTTGCAAAGAAGCTTACTACTTACCACGTTGATATGAAGGAAATGGCGCAGACAGCAGTCAGGATTCTTCTTAAAAAAATTAGAGGTGACCGTAGTTATTGTGGTGTACGCTATCTGGATAGCTTTGTTGTGGAACGTGACAGCGTGAGAGCAATAGAAAAATAAATCTGGTAGAAGAAACGGCAGCGGCAACGCTGCCTTTTTTGCTGTTAAAATAACTTAATTTATTGTGAATAATTTAATTAAAGAAAAAGTAAAAAACAAATCAAAACGATTACATGGCTACATAATGCACAAAAAACACATGAAAAAAATCATAAAGCGGACAAAAATGCGGTAAAAACAACTTTACACTTGAGATTAAAATATGGATATGCTAAGATTAAATAAACTTAAAAAATAATTAAAAATAAAGTAGGGGAGAAGGATATGAAATTAAAGGAAAGAAAAAAAATTATTGCTTGTACATTGGCCGGAGTGATGGCATTTTCCGTTACTGCGTGTGGAAACGGAGGAGATACCGGGATCGGAGCGAAGGGAAAAATGGCTGAGAAGGTGAGTCCGGGTATTACCTTTGAACAGATTAAGCTGGGAGAGGATTATACGGATTTAAGTGCAGATTTGAAATTCCTTACGCATAAGACAGATGTTATTGACACTACCTTTACCAAGTATGTGAAAGAGTTCAATAAGATTTATCCGAATATTCACATCGAATATGAAGGAATCACCAATTATGCAGATGATATCACCACCAGGCTGACCACCGGAGATTGGGGGGATATCTGCATGATTCCGACGACGGTAGATAAAGATGAACTTGAGAACTACTTTACCTGCATGGGGGATTACGACACGCTTTCTAAAGAATACACTATGCTTCAGAATTACAGCTACGGCGGAAAGGTATATGGAATTCCTTCCATGGGAAACATCCAGGGAATTGTTTACAATAAAAGGATATTTGAGGAGGCAGGAGTGACAGAGGTGCCCAAAACCCCGGATGAGTTTCTGGCTGCGCTCCAGAAAATAAAGGACAATACCGATGCGATTCCGCTGTACACTAATTTTGCAGCCGGGTGGACCATGGGGGCCTGGGATGCTTATATCGATGCATGTGCGACTGGGCAGGCGGATTTTGCACATGAGGAAAGAGTGAAGGGCGAAAATCCCTTTGCTGACAGAGGGGATCAGACAGGACCTTATGCTGTATACAATACACTTTATCAGTCAGTAGCACGGGGCCTTACAGAGGACGATCCGACGACCACCGATTGGGAGGGCAGCAAGGCCCGTTTGAATAACGGTGAGATTGCCTGTATGGCCTTGGGTTCCTGGTCCATTATCCAGATGAAGAATGCGGGAGAACATGGGGATGATGTGGCGTATATGCCATTTCCGATTTCTGTAGATGGAAAGCAGTACACCAATGTAGGTCCGGATTACAATTATGGCATTAACTGCAATCGTACGGCTGATGAGCAGACGGCTGCAATGGTGTATGTAAAATGGCTGGTGGAAGAATCTGGATTTGAAACGGATGAGGGTGGTGTGCCGATTCAGGCAGATGCAAAACTGCCGGATTTTCTTGAGTCGTTTCATGAGGTAGGGCTTTTATATGATGTTCCAATTCCAGAGGGCGAAGAAACCTTAGACAATGATGTGAATAATGAGTCTGAGCTGGGAATTAATGTTTCCGGAGGCATGGCAAAAAGCGTAGTAGAAGCGGCTATTGACGGGCATCCGGCCATGGATGAGCTGGCGGCGGAGTGGAACGGGAAGTGGACAGCAGCACAGGAAAAATTCGGAATTACCCATTAAATGTGGCCGGGAGGGAAGATCATATGAAGGAAGAGAAAACTTCATTGAGCTTTACGGAACATATAGGGCGCTTTGTAAAGTGGATACAATCGGGAAAAGTGAATAAGAGGCTCTGTATTATCACATTTATGCTGTTCCCATTGCTGCTGTTATTGGTATTTACATATATTCCGTTTTTCAAAATGGTTCAGTTTAGCTTTTATGATATGAAATATATCGGTAACAGGGAATTTATAGGTCTTGGAAATTATGCCGAAGTGTTCTTGAGAAAAGATTGCTTTCAGGCGCTGAAGCTGAGCGCATATTATATTATTGCATCCTTTGTGCAGCTTGGATTTGCATTGTGGTTTGCATCCGTTCTGAGTTTTCGTGTCAGGGGAGCAGGCGTGTTTAAGGGACTGATGTTCTTTCCTTATCTGGTATGCGGAATTGCAGTTGGCTTTATCTTTAAATTTTTCTACACCAGAGGTTTTGTGCTGGATACAGTGCTGCAGTGGTGCGGATTTAATCTGGAATCTCTTCCTTACTGGCTGAAAAATAAGAGTATCAATAATATTTCTATTGCGGCAACGTCGGTCTGGCGTTATATGGGACAGAATATGGTGCTGTTTATCGGAGCGATTATGTCCATTGACAGCACTCTCTATGAAGCAGCGGCTATTGATGGGGCTTCCGGCTGGAATAAGTTCCGTTATATTATATTCCCCGGTATCAAAACTATCATTGTGCTGAATATGATTCTGGCGATTACCGGTTCACTGAGCGTATTTGAGCCTCCATATGTAATCACAGGTGGTGAATTTGGTACAGGTACCTATTTTGTAATCATGAATAAGCTGGCACATGAGAGCCAGAAGGTTGGGCTTGCCTCTGCAATGGCAATCGTACTTTTTGCATTAATTTTGTTGGCAACATTGATTCAAAAGCTGGCAGAGCGGTATTTCTTTGGAACAGGAGATCAGGACTCGATCCGTTGCCGGAGAAAGCAGAAGAAGCGGAAGGCGCAGAAAGGAGGCAGACTGTGATGTCAAAGAGCAGTCAGGCGAAAATAAAGAAATCTGCGTGGTCCTTGGTTCAATATATGACTTTGATTGCAGGTGCGGTCATTTCGGTGCTGCCAGTGGTTGTTTGTGTGATTACAGCCTTTAAGACACCGGAGGAATACGCATCGACCAATGTCATGACCTTTCCAAAAAGCTGGCTGTATTTTGATAACTTTATTGAGGCATGGCATAAGGCTAATATGGGGGTTGCTTTTCGCAACTCGGCAATCATTCTGGTGTTTGTATTAATTGGTTCTGTACTGACAGGCTCCATGCTGGCATATGTCCTGAGCCGGTTCAAATTTCCGGGAAATGGGCTGATTCGGAATATGTTCCTGTTTGCTTCCCTGCTTCCGGGAATTGCAATGCAGGTGTCTGTTTATCAGATTATGTACAGCCTGGGCTGGATTAACAGCCTGCCGGGATATATTGTGATGATGTGCGGAACCGATGTCATGTCCATTTATATTTTTATTCAGTTTTTTGAAAATATTTCAACAGCCCTGGATGAGTCGGCAATTATGGATGGATGTACTTATTTTGGCGTTTTTTTTCGGGTACTTCTGCCGCTTTTAAAACCGGCTGTTATTACGGTAATGATTTTAAAAGGCGTAGGCACCTACAACGAATATTATGCAGCGAACTTATATCTGCAGGACAAAAACCGCCTGGTTACGGTAGCTACCTCGCTGTTTAAATTCACCGGGCCACTGGGAAACCAGTACAACTATATCTGTGCCGGAGTGATTATAACGATGATTCCTGCGCTGCTCATCTTTATTCTGTGTCAGAAGCAGATATACAGCGGACTGACCCAGGGGGCGGTGAAAGGATAAGCGCGTCCAGAAAAGGGCGATTGGTTTAGTGGGTGGAAATCCCATACGGCAAGGCGTAGCGAGCCACCGTTAGCGAGTCTTGGGTGTTGTCTGGTAACAGGCAAGGCTAAGCGTAGACAGTCAGGAAACAGGGTTGCAATGCTATCGAGCTTCGAAATTTTACAAAGTCTTAAAGGCCGACGCAGTTTATCCATGCGGAAGGCAACATCATAACAAGCGTTAAGCGAGTTTGTTATGGCTTTGACGGAGTCCAAGGGCCAATCATGTTTTACAATGACTAATCAGTCAACTGGAGAGAGCCTGTGATTTCCTGCAAAGCAGATAACTGCTGCATGCAGGTATGACGTACAACGATGACAAGGAGGAAATCAAAGGAGTCACAGGCAGTCGGACACTCTCATAGTACCAAAGAAGCCAGTAATGATGGCGGAGGGAAGGGGAGTGCATAATAACACTCTTTCTGAGGGCACATTTACCGCACTCAGGGGCGGGAGGATAAATGCAAACGAAATTAGAAAGAATAGCAGACAAATCGGCTCATGAAAGCCGACCGGTATTTACATCACTGTATCACTTGCTGAATGAGGAACTATTGCTTCAATGCCATAAAGAATTAGACGGAAAGAAAGCAACAGGAGTCGATGGAATAACAAAAGAGGAATACAGCCAAAACTTAAGAGAAAACATCAGAAATCTGGTGAAAAGACTTAGGAACAAGGCATATAAGCCGAAACCGACCCTGCGGGTGTATATACCGAAAGCAAATGGAAAGAAGCGTCCACTGGGTATTGCAGTCTATGAAGATAAAATTGTGCAATTAGGACTAAAGAAGATATTGGAAGCGGTATATGAACCAAAGTTTCAGGAGAACATGTACGGATTCCGGCCGAAACGCGACTGTCATATGGCAATCAAAGAAATGTGTATCAGTATCGTGCGAAAGCGTATCAACTATGTTGTAGATGCAGATATCAAAGGTTTCTTCGACCATATGAGTCACGAATGGACAATGAAGTTCGTTGAATACTACATCAAAGACCCGAACATACTCTGGCTGATAAAGAAGTATCTGAAAGCAGGAGTGCTGGAAGAAGGGAGGTATCAGACGAATGAATGGGGATCCGCCCAAGGAAATATCATCAGTCCGATATTGGCAAATATCTACATGCACCATGTGCTGGTGTTGTGGTACAAAGCATACTTTGAGAAACGCGGAACGGGAATGAGTTTTCTGGTAGTGTATGCAGATGATTACCTGGCAGGCTTTGAACATAAGGGGGAAGCCAAACGATACTACGAAGAGATGCAGATACGGCTGTGTAAATATGGGTTGGAACTAGAGACGAGTAAAAGCAGACTTGTAGAATTCGGGAGATATGCGAAAGAAAGAAGAAAGCGAAAAGGGGAGGGAAAACCCGAGACCTTTGATTTCTTGGGATTTACATTCTATTGCGGAGAAAACCAGGAGGGAAAGTTCTGTGTGATACCGAAAACCAACGGGAAACGAATGCGGACAAAACTGAAGGAGATGAAACAGTGGCTGAAGAACAATCGAACAAAGCCATTAAAAGAGATAATGCTGATCCTTAATCGTAAGCTGGTTGGACACTACAGATACTACGGTGTGACGTATAACATACCATCGCTGATGAAGTATCACTATTACACAACGCGCCTGTTATACCGCTGGATGAATCGAAGGAGTCAGAAGAAAAGCTACAATTGGGAGGAATTTAAGCAGATGCTGGATTATTATCCGCTGGCATATCCCAAGAGGTATTACAATCTCTATGCGTAGCGGGAATCTGTAAATGTTATTATGAAGAGCCGTATGCGGGAAAGCCGCACGTACGGTTCTGGAAAGGACTTCGCATTGTGAGGTGCGATTTTACTAAACGGAGGGAATGAAACGATGAGCAATGTAAAGATTATAGGACCAAATGTACCGAATGTACCGTGGCAGGAGCGGGGAGCAAATGCAAAAAGCTGGATGCCGGTATGGAGATATGATGAGAATCCGATTATCGGAAGAAATCCCCTGGAGGGAGTTGCCCGAATTTTTAACAGCGCTGTAATTCCTTATGGAGATGCATTTATCGGAGTGTTCCGCGCAGAGCAGATCAACGGGGTGCCGCATATCTATCTGGGCCACAGCAAGGATGCAATTCATTGGGAGTTTGAAACAGAGAAAATCCGGTTTGTGGATGAGGATGGCAAACCGTTTATGCCGATTTACGCATACGATCCCAGGCTGGTAAAGGTGGAGGATACCTATTATATGATGTGGTGCCAGGATTGCTATGGCGCTTCCATCGGTATGGCAAAGACAACTGATTTTAAAACCTTTACAAGAATTGAAAATCCATTTTTGCCTTTCAACCGGAATGCCGTGCTGTTTCCGAGAAAGATTGACGGAAAGTTCATGATGCTGTCCAGGCCCAGCGATAGCGGACATACGCCATTTGGTGACATCTATCTCTCAGAAAGCCCGGATATGGTTTACTGGGGAAAACACAGACATGTGATGGGAAAGACCGGTGACTATTGGTGGGAGAATGTGAAAATCGGCGGAGGCGCTGCTCCTATTGAGACAACAGAAGGATGGCTTTTGTTTTATCACGGTGTGACAGGAACCTGCAATGGACTGGTATACAGCATCGGAGGAGCAATCCTGGATATGGATCAGCCGTCTGTTGTTAAGTACCGCTGCACGAACTTTTTACTGACTCCGGAAGAGTGGTATGAAGAGCGGGGATTTGTGCCTAATGTAACCTTCCCGTGTGCAACCATTCACGATGCCCGGAGCGGAAAGATTGCAATTTATTATGGAGCTGCAGACAGCTGCGTAGGCCTGGCCTTCACAACCGCTCAAGAGGTTGTGGCATATATTAAGGAGCATAGCGCAGTATCAGAAAGCGATACGGAAACCGGACTTCGGTAAAGTGAGGATAAGACCATAATGGAAGAATGTGTTTTGAAGTGATAAGGAGGCTGCATGATGAACGGATTTACCATTTTCAGTATTCCAATAATGGTACCGGGACTCCGGGGCATATCCGGATTCCGGAAGCAGAAAGGAAGCGTTATGGCACAGGAAAAACGGACAAAAGGGATTGTTAACAGAGGAAATTGGAGCCGTCTGAAACAGTGTATGATACGGGCGTCCAAAGGTGAACGGATTGTGGTAGGCTTTCTGGGAGGTTCCATTACCCAGGGAAGTCTGGCTGCAGATGCCACGCGTTGCTATGCATATTTGACCTTCCAGTGGTGGAAAGAAAAGTTTCCAAAAGCAGACATCAAGTATGTGAATGGAGGGATTGGAGGTACTTCATCGCTTTTTGGAGTTGCAAGAGCAGAGAAGGATGTATTGACGGAGCAGCCGGACGTAGTCTTTGTGGATTTTTCAGTCAATGATGATGCAACAGAATTTTTTAAAGAGACTTACGAGGGGGTTATCCGGAAACTGTACCAGTGGCATACCGATCCGGCGGTAGTGGTTTTAAATAATGTATTTTATGATACGGGGATTAATGCACAGGAATATCACAATACAGTGGCGGCTCATTATGAAATTCCCTGTGTGAGTATAAAAGAGAGCATTTATGCAGAAATCCAGGAGGGAACCTATCAGGCAAAAGACCTGACTTCAGATTATCTTCATCCCAATGACAGAGGCCATGCGCTTGTGGCGGGAGAACTGATTAAGCTTCTGGAACTGGTTTGGGAAGAGCGGGATAAGGAAGAGAAAACGCCGGTTTATCCCAGGCCGCTGACAGCCAATACATACCAGAATGCTGTCCGATATGAGAATGGGAACAGTTCGCCAAAGCTGTGGGGCTTTTATATGGATCTTCGTAAAAAAGAAAATGTATATGACCATTTTAAAAGTGGCTGGATTGGAAGTAAAGTGGGTGATCGAATCTGCTTTCGGGTTGAATGCGGAAACCTGGCGGTGCAATATCGGAAATCTGTGAAGCATCCTGCGCCCATAGCCAAAATTACAGTGGATGGAAAAGCAGAGGACGCTATGATTTTAGATGGTAGTTTTGATGAAACCTGGGGTGACTGTCTTTACTTGCAGCCGGTTCTGCACCATACAGAGATATGTGTCCATGAAATTTTAATAGAAATTATTGAGGCTACAGACCATGACGCAGAGCCTTTTTACCTGATGTCTTTAATTTGTGCCTGAAAAAAGCGGGGAGATAATGATGGAAGCCAGAAAAGAATATCAGCTATGGTGTAAAAATCCTTATTTTGATGAGACAACCAGGAGCGAACTGCTTGCTATTAAGGCTGATGAGAAAGAGATTAAAGAGCGGTTTTATAAAGAACTGGAATTTGGTACAGGGGGGCTCCGGGGAATCCTTGGGGCCGGGACGAACCGGATGAACATCTATACGGTACGTAAGGCAACCCAGGGGCTGGCCAATTATATAATCCGGGAAAAAGGAGAAAAAAAGGGCGTGGCCATTGCCTATGACTCCCGGAATTATTCAACAGAATTTGCCAGGGAAGCTGCACTTTGTCTGGCAGCAAATGGAATTACTGCTTATGTGTTTGAGTCTTTAAGGCCAACGCCTATTCTTTCTTTCACAGTGAGAGAGCTTGACTGCATTGCCGGAATTGTGATTACAGCCAGCCATAATCCGCCGGAATACAACGGTTATAAGGTGTACTGGGAGGACGGCGCACAGATTACTGCACCAAGAGATAAGGAAATTATTGGAGAAGTGAGTGCTATAACAGATTATGACCAGGTCAGGACCATGGAGCTGGAAGCAGCAAAAGAGCAGGGACTGTACCGGGTAATTGGAACAGAGCTGGATGACCGTTATATGGAAGAATTGAAAAAGCTGGTAATTCATCCGGAAATTATCCGGGAGCAGGGAAAGAAAATGAAGATTGTATATACTCCGCTTCACGGAACCGGGAACCTTCCGGTACGCCGTATTCTGAAAGAACTGGGATTTGAACAGGTTTATTCAGTACCGGAGCAGGAACTGCCAGACGGGAATTTCCCTACCGTGAGCTATCCGAATCCTGAAGATAAAAAGGCATTTTCTCTGGCGCTTGAACTGGCAAAGAAAGTGGATGCGGATGTGGTTCTTGCAACCGATCCGGATGCAGACCGTTTAGGAATCTATGCAAAGAGTGGTGAGAATGGGGAATATAAGTCATTTACCGGCAATATGTCGGGAATGATCATTCTGGAATATATTTTGTCACAGAAAAAAGCAAAGCAGGAGCTGCCTGAGAATGGGGCAGTGGTAACTACCATTGTTTCCGGTAAAATGTCAAAGGCAATAACAAAAGCCTATGGCGTAGAACTGATTGAGACATTGACAGGGTTTAAGTATATTGGTGAACAGATTAATTTTTTTGAGCAGAGCGGAAGCCGCAGGTTTTTATTTGGTTATGAGGAGAGCTATGGATGTCTTGTGGGAACCCATGCCAGAGATAAGGATGCAGTAGCTGCAGTGATGGCGCTGTGTGAGGCAGCAGCTTATTACCAGGCTCAGGGAATCACACTTTGCCGGCAGATGGAACGCTTGTACGAGAAATACGGTTATTACAGAGAGAACCTTTGCACAATCACCTTAAAAGGGCTGGATGGAGCGGAAAAAATTAAAAAGATTTTGAAAGCAATCAGAAAGAATCCACCGGCTTTCATTGGCACCTGTCAGGTGAAAGCGTTTCGTGATTATGAAACGGGCGTGATAAAGGATATGAAGAGCGGATCGGAATATCCCACTACACTTCCTGTTTCTAATGTGTTATATTTTGAACTGGAGGAGGGAGCATGGTGCTGCATCCGTCCATCAGGAACAGAACCTGAGGTAAAATATTATACCGGTGTAAATGGGCTGAGCGGCGTTGATGCGGCAAAGAAGCTGGCGGAACTTACAGCGGCAGTCAGTGCCTTGATATAGGAGTGTCTATGGTTAAAATTGATTGTTTGGGTGATATCTGTCCGGTCCCTGTTCTTAGATTAGGAAAGGTCATTGATTCCATAAAAAACGGGGAGAAATGTATGG
Organism: Clostridium sp. Marseille-P2415; assembly: GCF_900155545.1. Classification (GTDB taxonomy): domain Bacteria; phylum Bacillota; class Clostridia; order Lachnospirales; family Lachnospiraceae; genus Lacrimispora. The sequence goes on along the minus strand of NZ_LT732526.1, from coordinate 1,762,613 downwards.
TGGTTACGGATCATAGCTGTACGATTTCAAATATTGAAGCTTTTTGCAAGGCGAATCATTTAAATTATCATACGGATGAAGTCATTAACGGTGTATGGGAAATCACTGTTTCTGCTAGCAGATAGTCTCTTTTAGTATTGTTTCAATATATTTAATGAGTTTTGACGATTCATAATTGAGAGGAACGCTGGCTGCATTTTTTATGGAATAATATTCATTGTCAAATTCCAGGCATTGACATTCAATAATGCGGAGCTGTTTGTTGTAGATTTCCTTCTTGATTGCCATATAGGGAAGAAAAGCAAGCCCGAAGCCATTAATAGCGGACAGTTTAATGGATTCCGTCGATTCAAGAGTATAAGGAATATGAAGCTGATTGATGCTGATTCCGTTTTTATTCAGCATTTTGTCCAGTACCTGTCTTGTCTTCTGGGTTTTTACCAGCATCAGCAGAGGATAATGATAAAGATCCTGGCAGTCTAACTGGGAAGGAACCTTCATTTTTTCCCCTGCAACCAGAAAAACATGGTCAGAAAATACTTTTCTGGCAGATAGATTTTTATCCTTGGGTCTGCCTATGATAATTCCCATATCAGCAAACCCTTTTGCTACTTTTTCTTCTATGATTCTGCTGGACATCATCTCCATATTAAGGGTATATTCCGGATATTTGTTTTTTACATGGTAAAACGTGCATGGCAGGGCATAAGAATATACGCAGGGAGAAGCAAGGATGTGTACGGTCTTATTTTGATTCTGTGCGTTGTTGATATCAATGATCAGCCTGTCATAGGACGATAATATCTCCAGAGCACGGTTGTAAACAATCATACCAATGTTAGTCGGAATCACACCTTGATAGTTCCGATCGAAAAGCCGTGCGCTGAATTCCTGTTCCATGACTCGCAGCTGCTGGCTTAATGCGGACTGGCTGATGTTCATCTGCTCGGCAGTTTTTGAGATACTGCCGGCTTCCACTATTCTTATAAACATTTTCAGATTATGAATGTTCATGGTAACCCGCCTTTCTGAATTTAACTCTAAACCAGTTGATTAATCTGTTAAAATCTTAACAGCTTTTACCCCTTTCATTATAACAAATATGTCTCCCTGTGGCTAGTGCGATAAAATAATAGGTTATAAGTAAATCTTATGGCATATCAGATTCTTGATTAACCGAATTTTGATAAGTATGGTATAATTCGAATTGTAATTTTGTTATTATATTAACAAGTATAATTTATGAAAGGGGGATTTACGTGTCAGAGATTAATACAGGCGTAAGTGGGGAAAGAGTGCGTAAACCAAGGAAACCCAAAAAGAGTCAGATTCCATATGCAATTCTGATTACAATTCTGATCATTGCTTTTGGCTTTTATTTGGCAGGAGGGAGCAATAAACTGCCTGTTTATTGGGGATTTGGTATTGCATTCGGGTATATTCTGCAGCGTTCTCGTTTCTGCTTTACGGCAGCATTCCGTGACCCGTGTATCACAGGAAGCACATCTGTAACAAGGGCCGTACTGGTGGCAGTCGCAGTTGCCAGTGTCGGTTTTTGGGCGATCAAGTATGCCGGTGTCATGGCAAATGCAGAATCCAATTTCAACATGACCGGCGTGGCGCCCATGGGTTTGCCCCTGGTGATCGGTGCGGTCATGTTTGGCATTGGAATGGTCATTGCCGGAGGCTGTGCATCCGGAACTTTGATGCGCGTTGGAGAGGGCTTTGCAATGCAGGTACTGTCCCTGGTGTTTTTTGTAGCAGGTTCTTTCTGGGGCGCACACGATATGAACTTCTGGAGCAGATTCAATGAAAACGCTCCGAAAATCTTTTTACCGGATGTGTTTGGCTGGTTCGGTGCAATCCTTGTACAGGGATTGATCATTATTCTTTTATACATAGCAGCCGTTAAATGGCAGGAAAAGAAAATGGGAAGTGCAGAATAAAATTTAATTATAAAGGAGATATCACATGGCGGAATTTACATTAGATTGTCTGGGAGAGGCTTGTCCGGTCCCGCTTATGAAAACAGAGAAGAAGATCGGTGAGTTATCGGTAGGAGATGTTTTGGCCGTATCCATTGATCATAGCTGTGCAATGAAGAATGTTCCTGAATGGGCAAGGAAACAGGGACATAACGTAGAAATTGAAGAAGTGGATGATGGTGAGTGGGAAATTGTCATTGAAAAGACGAAGTAGATAGCTTCTGTGAAAGCAGGTGAATAAATTTGAAACAATTTTTTATAAAGCTTGGTGATCATCCGATTTACAAAAAACTGTTAAAAGAACCCATAACATACGTGGCCGGAGCCGTTCTGCTTGCCGTTTTTCAAATCGCTCATTTTGCAGCCCTGGGTAGCGGCTGGGGAGTGACAAGCGCATTTGCCAACTGGGGTACCTGGGTCTACAAAGAACTTGGGGGTGACGCAAGCGGCTGGGTATATTATGCTTCTGAAAAAATGCAGAAGGAGTTAAATACCGGCTTTCTGGCAGACGGTGCTTCCATCCGGAATTTGGGCATTGTGCTGGGAGCCCTTGCAGCAACGTTATTTGCATCACAGTTTAAGATCAAGAAGATCAAGTCATTACGGCAGGCAGCAGCTGCAATCCTTGGCGGTTTGTTAATGGGCTATGGGGCAAGACTTGCAAATGGCTGTAATATAGGAGCGTTATTTACCGCTATATCATCGTTTTCCTTATCCGGATGGGTATTCGGGGCATTTCTGCTTGTAGGAGCTTTTCTGGGAAGCAAATTATTAGCCAGATATTTTATGTGATTTGTAATCATGGGGCGATCATATTTGATTGCCCCTAAAAAAATATGAATCCCCGGTCATGGGTAAAGAGAAAAACGGCTGTGGTTGCTTAAAAAAGAGCATTCAGAAAGGAACGGGTTATAATGACTAAAAAAACGGAATCATATGATGTTGTAATTATAGGAGGCGGTGCAGCCGGCTTAACTGCGGGAATATATTGCGGCAGAGCCAAGCTTAAAACTTTGATCATAGAAAAAACTCTGGTAGGCGGGCTTGCCACATATACCAATGAAATAGAGAACTATCCCGGTTTTCCGGATGGGGCAACAGGGCTTGAACTGATGGAATTATTTTATAAACAGGCTAAGAAGTTCGGTGTAGAATTTAAATTGACTGATGTAAAGTCCGTATCTTTGGAAGGGGATATAAAGCAGGTAGAAACGTTTCGTAACATTTACCAGGCTAGGGCTGTCATCATCGGAAGCGGCGGAAAACCCCGTCTGACCGGTGCAAAAAACGAGGAATTATATCTTTATGATAAAGGGATATCTTTCTGTGCGACCTGTGATGCAGCGGCGAATACAGGGAAGACCGTTATGGTAATAGGAAGCGGAGATGCAGCCATTGAAGAGGGAATATTTTTAACCAAATTTGCAGATAAGGTAATGGTATCCGTTATGCATGAGAATGGCAAAATGGACTGCAACGAGATTGCAAAGGCGCAGGCTCTTGCTAATCCGAAAATGGAATTTATCTGGAATACGGTTGCAGACAGTTTTGAAGGTGACGAAAGGCTGCATACGGTTGTGTTAAAAAATGTGAAAACAGAGGAAAAAATCCCTGTTCAAGTGGACAGTTGTTTTCTGTTTATCGGTTACCTGCCAAATACAGAATTATTCCGTGAAATTCTGGACATGAATAGGGGAGGTTATCTCATAACAAATGAACGGATGGAAACAAACATACCCGGAGTATTTGCTGTAGGAGATGTACGTGACAAATACTTAAAGCAGGTTGCAACAGCGGTGGGAGATGGAGCCGTTGCCGGATACGGCGCGGAAAAATATATATCGGAAAGTGAAATTTTTGATAAGCAGATTATGAATGAGGGAAAACCTTCCCTGGTGTATATTTATAATGCAATTGATCCCCGTGCAAGAGAGCTGCTGCCGGTTTTCAAAGAGTTTGAACGGGATCATTGCGACATCCGGGTATCATGTATTGATATATATAAATCAGATGGAATTGCAAAACGCCTTGATGTTGAGAATGCCCCCTGTATCGCCTGGATCAAAGAAGGTCAGATTATGGCGAAGTATTATGATGAAATAACTCCGGAGCGCATAAACAGCATTTGCAAATAGAAAGCAGATTGATAGATCAGGTAAAAATCTTTGTTAAGGAAATAAGAGGCTGTTGAAAATTTTGCAACAGCCTCTTGTTCCGGTTAAGGTGCCAGATAGATATTTGGAACCGGCGGTGTATTCATGCCGTCACCCAGATAAAAATCTGTTAAATGAGATTCTAGGTAACCCTTGCTGGCCATATTACTCCGGTATAACGGATTTTGAGCCAATGTATAGATACGTTTATCAGTAGGGCCATAGAATACTGGAGCACGGCGGTCACTGAGGACTGAAGAGTGGTAATCCGTAGTCCTTAATAAACGTTTAACTCTTTTTACACTGTAATCCCAATTATTAATATCGCCGCCTATGCTGTAATCAAACTTTTCAATTTTACCGTCGTTAAAGCTTTCGCTTAGCAGGTCCCCATCCCACCATAGACGGAAAGCAGGGTAAGGCCTGTTATCCGCTGTCGATTGGCTGTTATCCGCCGGTGTAAGCTGGGTATTCGTGGGGGCATTATAGATACCGGAGAAGGACCAGACCTCGTAACCCGGATAACGGGGATCCACATCTCCGATGACGCCTCTTCCTACATCACCGGCGGGGGGCGTTGTTGAATGCTGCCATATCATGGATCCGCTGCCGGCATCATAATAATACTCCAGCAGACCGTAAGGGTTGTCTTGCTGTATGCCATAACCCTGAAGGCCGGGACGGTCTTTGTCAAGCGATAAAGTACTTTGGTATTGATTTTGATTCATGGTTGGCTGGTTTTATGGATTTAAGTATTTCTATTAATAAAACAGTAGAGCTGATACAGAAACATCCCTTGGTTCCGGAAGGGATCGTGGTTTATGGATTAGTAATAGATTCTGTAACGGGCGAATTAAAAAAGGTTGATTAACTGCATAAAACCATATGAGGGAATGAGCGTATTTTACTTCGGCTTCTGCCTGTTTAAGATACGCTCAATTGTTATCTGTTTATCTGGTTATTGTATTCCCCTTATGTTGATGGCGGTTACGTACGCATGATCTCTTTAAATGCGTACATTCCGATTGTGCTGCCAGTGCCCCTTATTATAGCCTTCTCAAGTACCAAAGCAGCGGCTGTGCCTACCTGTGTAACAACTGCATCTCTCGACATATTGCTGGTGTGTGTTCCCAAGGCAAGGCAGAAAATCGTATCACCGTCCCATTGTGTATGATTGGGGGATATGGCTCGGGCCATACCATCATCGGAGAGTTGGGCCACCCGGTTGGCTTCTGCTTTTGTCAGCCGTTCGGTTGTAGCCACTACTGCGATTGTGGTGTTGCTGTAATATAGTGGTGATGGTACCCCCTCCATCATGAACCGGGTTTGATTAACAAATGTGCCGTCAGAATTCAAGGCTCCTGCAATAATATGTCCCCGATTCCATATATCTCCCAAAGCATTGACTACAGCCAGAGCGGCAACTACGGGACCATCTGGAATTTGTATAGAAGCAGTACCAAGTCCTCCCTTCATTGGAACCCCGTAGATTTTTCCTATTGTTGCTCCTGCACCGGCCCCTACATTTCCTTCTTTTATGGGGCCTGCGCTTGCAGACTGACAGGCGGCATAAGCCAGTGCAGCATCGGGCGGAGGAGAGTCCTTGGCGTAGAGGAGGTCGAATATGACCGCAGCAGGTACCAGTGGCACCTCATCAATTTTATGCTCAACGAGCCAGCGCATGACTCCGCCGGTTGCCGGGAGTCCGAAGAAGCTGCCGCCTGTAAGAAGAACGCCGTACACGGGATACTCTGAAGCACCTGGACGAATGATATCTGTATTCTGGGTACCGGGGCTGCCCCCGCTTACATCAACGCCGGGAACTGCTCCCTTAGGGCAGAGAATCACCGTACATCCGGTACGACCGCTTTTATCTTCAGCGTTTCCTACCAGGATCCCGGGAACATCGGTGAGACCTCCCCATATGTTATCTTTTGAATTTTGTTTCTTAACATTCATAATTATTCCCTTAGTTTTTAAAGATTTTATAAAGAACACAGATTATATTAGTTACACCGATTCTTATTTTTCAATATATAGTCTGGCGGTATACTTTGTGGATATCGAAAGATGTTATCCGGATCGTATTCAGCTTTAACCTGGGTCAGTTTTTTAAAATTACTGCCATAGTAAGCTTTGCACCAGTTATTGATGGCAAGGTCAGGTGTATTAACATATACGCCTCTGGTAAAAGGCCTCATTGCCTTACGGAAGTCCTCTACCCATCGAATACCCGGACCGGCTCCTTCTGGTGTATTCCATGTGGAATAAAATGAAATATTCGAGAGAGCTTTACGGTAGAAATATGCTGTGGCTTTGTTAGGAACTTCTGCAACTGCCCCGCCCAGTCCATGGAAAAATACAGAGACCGAGGAGGTCGGAGGCTCATTGATAAAGCGCTCGATTATAGTTATCGCTTCATCAGGAAGCAGATGATAAACGAAGGGACCTACACTCTTAAAAGGCTCAGGAGAATCTGGCTGGGTGGCTGCTATTTTGGCTGCTGCCTCAAGCCAGGGTATTTCTTCGATGAACACTTTTTGCGGTGATCCTGCATGGAGCAGTGGGTTCAGAAGCTGCTGCAGTTCCTCAGACGATCCCAGAAATACTCCCTGCATCAACAGCAGGGTACTCTCACCTGATGCTATGGTAAGCAGCGGGGTAAGCCTTTTATCAGAACAAGGAAGCGTATATTTTTGCCAGCTTTGCAGTACTGGTTTTAAGTCTTGAATATCCCAATTAATTTCAGCATAAGCAACTGTGTCAATCGGATGAGTACGGAAGCAAAAAGAAGTACAGATTCCAAAATTGCCGCCTCCACCACCACGCAAGGCCCAGAAAAGATCGGCGTTTTCATTAGAATTAGCATGTAGTAAACAGCCATCAGCATTGACCATTTCTACATCGAGCAAATTGTCAATTGCCAGACCCAATGGCCGCGACAGGCTGCTCTGACCACCGCCAAGCGTAAATCCGGCAATGCCTGTAGTCGGGCAAAGACCGGGGGGCACTACCAAACCCTGTTCACCCAATATCTGGGCTAATTCAAAGTCACGCAAACCGGTCTGCACCTTAGCAGTCCCGCACCTGCTGTCTATCTCAACATGTTTCATATCGCTGACATCAATAACAATACCGGCATTCAAAACTGATAAACCTTCGTAATTATGCCGTCCGGAACGTATACGGATTGGAACATCATTATAACGGGCCCAGTGTATGGCGTTAATTACATCCTTTATTTCCTGGACAAAAACGATAACCAGTGGGTATCTGTTGAAAAAGGTATTAAATTCCTGACGTGCTATATTGTACTGGGGTTCTTTCGGTAATACGATTCGTCCTGTAAGTTCGGGACCTTTTTTATAATGCATAACAGCATATCCTCACATCTTTATTCAAATAAATAAAACCGTTTCATTTTTTATTATATGAATTAAATCCTGAAATTGTTATAATTATGTGAAAATAATAAGTGCCCTGATTGAGAGAAGGAATTACTCTGATCAGGCATAAACCGGTCTGTTTCTGTAAATTCACCATAAAAATTCAAGGGGTGCCAGTAGTTCCGTTTTTGATTATGTTTATATTGGTTATGATTGGAGTTTATACTGGAACCATGGGCAATGATGTATTATCGACAATTGCTTTTTTAATGGCTTTGGGAGGATTACTGTTTGAAATAGGGAATCATTATTTATGATATTTGCAGTTCAACGCAAAAGCAGATTGATGAATGGTGGCAGCAGCAGTATGATAGACCGCCATATATCAGCATGACAACTACATTTATTGACAGTGCATGGCAAATGGTTCGGCAAGGTCTGGGATATGCTGTCTGTTTTCTTTCTCCTGTACAAGCAGAATCTTTAGATTTGTGTAAATGTACTATGGCTGATCAATTTGGAAATCCAGTGAAAAGAACAACATATTTTTTATATCACGATAAAAAAGAACTGCCAGATTATGTTAAATCATTTATACAAATGATTCTGGATGATTTATCCGGTCATTCAAGTAATTAAGGAAATAATAAATGCCCTGTGGTTTTCCAAGGCTTTTTAATCGTTTCAGCAATTAAATATATAGGATAAATAATATGATCATTATATAAAACATATATTTTACATTATGTTTATAAATCTTTATAATCAATGTATCCACTTTTAAAATGGCTGCGGTTCGCTCTGTGTTTAAACTTATTGATGCAGTTACTGATTAAAAAACATATCTGAAAGAATGAGTATGGCACAATATTTGGGCTGAAATAAGATTGGAGAAATTATGAGCTTTGAGCGTTTGTTTGAGATGCAGGGTATGTTATTCAGCTTAATGATTCTGGGATTGCTGTTAAAAAAGATGGGAATCGTAGAAGAGAAGAATGAGGGGCTTTTGACAGACCTGGTAATTTATGTAACACTTCCATGCAGCATTATCCGTTCCTTTGAGATAGAGTTTAACCAGAAAATTCTGGTGAACTGCATGGTCATACTTGTTGTGGCTGTAGGGATACAGGCCGGAACTTATATATTGAGCTTTATTCTTTATCCGGGAATGGAAAAAAGGCGCAGGAACGTCCTTCAATATGCCACAATCTGCTCCAATGCAGGAATACTTGGCAATCCGATCGCGGAGAGCATATTTGGCTCCCTTGGACTTTTGTATGCATCGATTTATCTTATTCCGCAGCGGATATTCATGTGGTCTGCGGGGCTTGCCTATTTCACAGAAAGTCCGGACAGAAAAACACTTTTGAAAAAAATAGCAACTCATCCCTGTATTTTGGCAGTGGCAGTAGGAATGGTACTGATGGTTACAGGAATCAGGCTTCCTTCTGTGGCGGAACAGACTGTGAAAACCCTGGCTTCCGCTAATACGGCGTTGTCTATGTTGTTTATTGGAAGCATTTTAGCAGGGGTTCGTTTTCGTTCTTTATGGAATCGTGTTACGATATATTATTCTCTTATCCGTCTTGTATTGATCCCCGGCCTTATATATCTGTTGTGTCTGGGATTTCGTCTGGAGCCGGTGGTGACTGGGGTATCCGTAGTGCTGGCAGGCATGCCGGCAGCCAGTGTAACTGCCATACTTGCAGCGAAATATAAGTGTGATGCAGTGTTTGCAGCAAAAGGCGTGGTTTCGTCTACTTTACTATCCATGATTACTATACCGGTCTGGTGTCTGATCCTTCATTAATCCATGTAGGAAAAACTATAGATAAAAACTTATGGGAATTATAATAACTATATATTTTACTTATAGTACAAGTACTATTATAATTATATTGAGAAAGTGTCAGAAAGGAAACATAGAAAATGGAAGACAGCAAGAGGATCTTATTGAAGAGAATATCACAATATACAGTTCCGGAACTGTGTGATGGTATGGAAGTATTTGAAGCTATGGATTGCCAGATAAAACCATGGATAGGAAGAAAAAAAATTATTGGGTTTGCTTTGACAGTGAATGTACCTGCTGGGGAAGGCGGAATTGTGGCAGATGCAATTGAAATGGTTAAAGAGGGAGACGTGATTGTAATTGCCGGGAAGGGGAATTTAAAAAGCTCTTACTGGGGGGATCATAGAAGTTACTGTGCCAGAATGATGAAGGCAGAGGGTGTTGTTGTGGATGGAGCCTTCAGAGACTTAGAAGGATGTGAAGAGGTGGGATTCCCTGTGTATGCCAAGGGGCTTACCTGCGGAACTGCCGGTAAAAGCGGAGTAGGACAGATTAATGTGCCTGTGAGCTGTGGAGGTATTATTATCCGTCCGGGAGATATCATAGCCGGAGATATGAACGGAGTATGTGTCATAAGACCGGAGGAGGCCGGGGACATCCTGGAACGTACGGAGCGCAAGGTTGCTGCTCAGAAGAAAGTAGTGGAGGAAATGGAGCGTACAGGTTGTGTGATTACCAGAATAAAGTGGAACAAGAAGGGATAAAAGTCAGAGTACATTGGAGGGGGCTCGATGGAGCTGAAACAGTATCAGTATGTGCTTAAGGTTGCAGAGCTGAAAAGTATTACAAAGGCGGCAGAGGAGCTTTACATAACTCAGCCGTCTTTAAGTCATTATATAGCGAAAATAGAGGAAGAACTGGGAGCTTTAATTTTTAACCAGGGAACCACTCCTATTTCCTTAACTCCTGCTGGAGAGGTGTACATAGAAACAGCCAAAATGATATTGGGGCTTGACTGCAGGATGAAAGAAAATATACGTGATATTGTGGACAGCAGAAAGGGTGTCATCACCATAGGGATGGCTTTTGTTACATATTTGTTCGGATGATAGGCAATGCCAAGGGTCCATACTGAGCCGGTGGATGGGACCGGAAAGTAATTAGGAGGGGGCATTGGGTCTGCCTGTTTCGGCTGGATTGTGGGATTTCATCCAATTGAAAGCGCCATAACAGCTGGGCTATGCATGTCAAACATGGGCGGAGCGGGAGATTTGGCTGTTCTGGGTGCTGCTAAGCGCATGAATTTAATCAGCTATGCTCAGATATCTTCCAGAATTGGAGGAGCCATGATACTTCTCATTGGAAGTTTGGCCTTTTCTTTCCTGAAATAAACGATAGGATGCGCTAGAATAGGTATAGCAAAAAGCCTATGGAAAACATATTAAAAGATATATTTTTCCTATATAATTTGAAGTGTTATAATTATTGTATAAAAAGCAGATAACATGCCATACATTAAAATTCAAAAGGAAAAAGGAGAAAAGAGATGAGTTTTGATAATCATATCACAGCAGCACAAGAAAAATTCGGTGAACTGATCCAATCAGAGTATGAACGAATTGAGCGCATGAAAGCTGACACGAATATTACGGATTTTGATAAATTAGATAAAATCATAGTTGGAATACTGCCGGGAGACGGCATTGGTCCGATTATCATGAAACAGGCTCTGCGGGTACTTAACCGCCTTATGGAGACAGAGATAAAATCAGGGCATCTGGAATTACGGATGATTGAAGGCATGACCATTGAGAACAGAGCTGCTAAGCTTAAGAGCCTTCCCGATGAAGTATTTGAAGAAGTGAAGAAGTGTAATGTACTTTTAAAAGGACCGATGGTGACACCAAGGGCATCTGATCCATGGCCTAATTTAATCAGTGCGAACAGTTTGCTGCGCCGGGGTCTGGAATTGTTTGCAGCAGTGCGTCCCATCCGCATTCCGGACAAGAACATTGACTGGACTTTTTTCCGGGAGAACATTGAAGGCGAGTACATATGGGGAAATAAAGGAATACAGGTAAATGCGGATCTGGCGGTAGATTTCAAGGTGCAGACCAAGCAGGGAAGCGAACGCATTGCACGGGCTGCGTTTGAATTCGCAAGAAAGAATGGAAAGAAGAATGTGACGATTGTTACAAAAGCCAATATTGTGAAGCTGGCAGACGGTAATTTCATCAAAGCAGTCCGAAAGGTTGGGGAAGAATATCCTGAAATCGAAATCCAGGAACGCCTGGTAGACGCTATGTGTGCTAAGATGCTGGATCCGGAGTTCAATAAGGGCATTGAAGTGATTGTACTTCCTAATCTCTATGGAGACATTGTAACAGATGTGGCTGCGGAACATCAGGGAGGACTGGGAACTGCTTCTTCTTCCAACCTGGGTAACAGATATGCCATGTTTGAAGCTATTCACGGAACCGCTCCTTTCCTCATTGACCATGGACGCGGGGACTATGCGGATCCATGCAGCCTGATCCGTGCGGTAGGGATGATGATGTCCCATATCGGTTACGCAGATAGAAAAAATATCCTGGATAAGGCGCTGGATGTATGTACCATAACAGAACGCAAGAAGGTAATAACCACAGACAAGGACGGAGCAAGTGCGGAAGCGTTTACAGATTATCTTCTGGAAACCATTGATAAGATCAGATAGAGGAGGGGGACAGAATTGAGAAAATTCAAGACAGTGTTCATGAGAGGCGGTACCAGCAAAGGCTGCATGTTCCGGAAGGAGGATCTTCCAGAGGACAGAAATGAATGGGACTCCATTTTTTTGCAGGCAATGGGCGATCCGGATCCGAAACAGATTGATGGCCTGGGAGGTACGGTATCATCCAATAACAAGATTGTGATCGTATGGAAGAGCGATGAAAAAGATGTGGATATAGAGTACCTGGTGGGCCAGGTTATTGTAGGTAAGAGCCAGGTGGATTACAAAAGCAATTGCGGTAATATGACAGCTGCTGTAGGTCCCTTTGCGATCGAGGAAGGGATGGTGCAGGGAAACGGGCCGGTCACCACAGTGAGGATGCTTAACAGGAATACGGATAAGTACATCAATATAGAGGTGCCCTGCGAGAACGGGACATTTGCACAGGAAGGCGATTGTCATATTGCAGGTGTGGACGGTACAGCTGCGGAGCTGAAAGTAAACTTTTTAAATCCTGCCGGAGCGAAAACCGGAAAGCTGCTTCCAACGGGAAATGTGCTGGATGTGCTGGAAATTCCCGGTTTTGGTGTCATCGAAGCCAGTATTCTGGATGTATCAAACCCTATGGTACTTGTGAGGGCTGAGGATATTGGATTGACAGGAGCAGAGCTGCCGGAAGAGGTGAACAGGAATGAGCAGGCTTGCGAGCTTCTTGAGAAGATCAGAGGGACCGCTTGCTGTATGATGGGATTTGCAAAAGATCTTGAGGATGCGAAAGCCAACAGCCCGGCAGTTCCAAAAGTCGGCTTCTTCACCAGGCCTTCTTCTTTTACGGACATAGGAGGCGAGCGGATTCGGGCAGAGGATATGGACATCTGTGCCAGAGTCATCTCTGTGTTTAAGTGTCATAAGGCCTGTCCCCTCACTTCAGCCAGCTCCATTTCCGTGGCGGCTCAGCTCAAGGGCAGTATTATTGAGAAAACCCTGGGGCTGCCTTTTAACAGCAATGGTTATGTGAAAATCGGGCATCCGAGTGGGATCATGACCATGTATCCTGACTTCGTTGAGGAAAAGGGCGGGATAAAACTTAACGGCGTGGCTGTCCAGCGCACGGCAAGGCGGATTATGGATGGTACGGTTTATATCAGAAATTAAACCAGGAGATATCCTAAATAAACGCAGGGCAGATGAGGCAGAAGGAATGCTTCACCTGCCCTGTACTTCTTATTGGAAAGGATGGCAAGATGAAGAAGAAAATAGCACTTGTAAGCGTAACTTTAAATGCGGTGAACCCTATGACAGATTTTCTGAATCAACAGGAAGAACCAATAGAAATCCGTAATTATCTGGATAGTTACCTGCTGCAAAAGGTGAGAGAGGATGGCGGCATGAATGATTCCTCCATGAAAAGGATGTTCCAGATGCTGGCAACTGCCTGCGAAGATGGGGCGGACGGTATCCTGATGACTTGTACCATTTTTTCTCCATATGCAGAGCACTTTTCCGCTTTATTGTCTAAGCCTGTCATATGTCCGGATGGAGCTATGCTGGACCGTGCAGCATGGAATGGAGGGAAAACTGCTATTCTCTGTACCTTTGAGGGAACAGTCAATACGACCAGGGAAATGTATTTTTCGTATTGCCGTAAATATCAGAGGCCTGAACGAGTGGATATGCATGTACTTTCCGATGCTTATGAGGCGATGCAGCGAGGAAGATTTAAGGAATGCGACAGTATCATACAGAACAAAGTAAGGGAGCTGGATGGACAGTATGATCAAATTGTGCTGGCTCAGATTTCCATGTCGCAGGCTGCTGCCGGCGTAAAATTGAACCACGCAAAATTGTACACCAGCCCAGACAGTGCATACCGGGCTATCAAAGAGGCGATGCAGGAGAGGGGGTAATTCATTTTGGAAAAATTACTTTTGGGATGTGTGGCAGATGATTTTACGGGGGCGTCAGATGCAGCTTCCTTTCTGGTAAAGGCAGGGCTTAAGACTATTCTGTTAAATGGAATTCCCCAGAAAAAAATGGAGGATGACGGCAGCATACAAGCAATGGTCATTGCTTTGAAAAGCAGGACAGAACCGGTAAAGGAAGCGGTTGAACAGTCCATACGTGCTTTTGAATGGCTGAAACAGGCCGGGGCGGAAAAATTTTATTTTAAGTATTGTTCTACGTTTGATTCTACCAGACAGGGAAATATTGGTCCGGTAACAGATGCCGTGATGGAGTACTTTCGCATACCGTACACACTTCTTTGCCCTTCCCTGCCGGTGAATGGAAGGACTGTAAAGGGAGGGAGGCTTTTGGTAGATGGGATACCCCTGCATAAAAGCCATATGAAGGATCATCCCCTCACTCCTATGTGGGACGACAGCATAGAGGGGTTAATGAGGCAGCAGGGGAAATATCCATGTGTTTTGGCAGAAATCCCCATGTTGGAGGACCAAAAGGCCTTCAGCTGCCTGAAGCAGAGAATGGAAGAATTAGCAGAAGAAAAGGGCCATGCATATCTGATACCGGATTATTACCAGGATGGGCACGGAGATTTGATAGCAGAACGCTTTGGGACGCTGGAGCTGTTCACCGGCGGTTCCGGCCTTGCAGGAGCCTTGGGAAGACATCTGGCGAAGCGTACTTTAACCGGTACTTCGAATCGTCATACAGAAAAGGTAAAAGGAAAAGCCCTGTTGCTGGCAGGAAGCTGTTCTGCCATTACTTTAAAGCAGATAGAGGCTTATAAACGTACAGGGAAGCCCTGTTACCGGATCTATCCTCAAAAACTGTTATCCGGGGAGGAAGGGGTGAGCCGTATTTGGGAATGGATCAGGGAGCAAAAAGAAACTCCGCTGATCTACAGCTCTGCACCTCCGGAGGAACTCCGGGAAAATCAAAAATTGGGGGAAGAAAACGCGGCTGGTAAAATTGAGGAGGCGCTTGCTGCTTTGGCCGTAAAAGCAGTGGAAGAGGGCTTCGCACGTATTATTTCTGCCGGAGGGGAAACTTCCGGCGCTATTACAAAGGCTTTGGGATGCAGCTCCTATCTCATAGGAGAGAGCGTGGCTCCCGGAGTGCCCATTATGACACCTCTGGAACGACCTGGTTTGCGGTTGGTGTTAAAGTCCGGGAATTTTGGACAGGAAGAATTTTTTGAGGAAGCTTTGCGTATGACAGGAATGATATAAAATTGGAGGTATTGGATCATGGACCAATTGAAACAGCAGATTATAGAGGCGGGACAGGGAATCATGGATAAAGGGCTTACCTGGGGGACTTCAGGGAATATAAGCCTCAGGCACGGTGACAGGGTATGGATTACTGCCAGCGGAACAGTGATGGGAAGTCTGACTGAGGATGATATCATTGTTTGTGATTTGGAGGGGAATCAGGCAGAGGGAACCAGAAAACCTTCCAAGGAGACAGGAATGCATCTGCAGGTATACCGGAAACGCCCTGACGTGGGAGGAATCGTACATAGTTCCCCATTTTTTGGAACTCTTTGCGCTTGTTCTGATATTCCGTTAAAAACAAACCTTTTTATAGAATCCATGTATTATGATGCCAATATTCTTTCCGTACCATATTTCCATGCAGGGAGTAAGGGGCTGGCAGATGCGGTCGCTGAAGTGGCGGACAGAACAAATATAATCCTCATGGGAAACCATGGATTACTGGCCTATGATACAAACCTGAAGGAGGCATTGACTGCGCTTGAGATAACGGAACAGGTCTGCCGGATGAATGTTCTTTCCAGAATGGGAGGTTTTTCATTGAAGGAGGTAGAGCCGGAGATGGTCAGGGAGTTTTTGACAGGAGGATATTATAAAAAACGGCCTTAAATCCCATTGGTTAATAGATGGGAAAGCAGTCCTGCATGTTAGGAGGACTGCTTTTTTTAATTTACTTCTTATCTGCCGAAACGGGAAGCATTTGATATGTCTGTTAAACCATACAAAAAAACCTATAATAAACATATAAATATATATATTTTTCCTATATCAGTTTTAATGATATAATTTTAACAACAAGCAAAAAGTCCCTTATAACAAGGGCTGTTGCAACAAATGAGGAGAAGATCGGAGGATATGGACAATGGGAATGAATCTGTCCAAAAAGATTATTAAAAACCATCTGGTTAAGGATGCCGGGATGGCTGTGGAGGAAGAAATTTATCTGAAAATGGATCATACACTGACACATGATATTACGGCGGTCATGGCTTATCTGGCATTTGAGGCATTGGACCTTCCCAAAGTCAGGACAGAATGCAGCGTCAGCTATCTTGACCATAATCTTTTGTATGTAGATAATAAGACACCGGATGATCATATTTTTCTTCAGTCCATCGCTAAAAAATATGGGGTGTATCTGTCCAGGCCTGGAAATGGAATATGCCATTCTGTTCACTATGCAAGGTTTGGTATTCCGGGAAAGACGATTATTGGATCTGACAGCCATACCACCACGGCCGGAGGAATCGGCATGCTTTCCATTGGAGCCGGAGGCATGGATGTGGCAACGGCCATGGCAGGAATGCCCTTCCGGCTGAAAATGCCAAAGATAGTGAAGGTCAATCTGATCGGGCATTTGGAACCGGGGGCAGCGGCGAAAGACATTATTCTGGAAATGCTCAGGCGTTTAAGTGTTAAGGGTGGTCTGGGAAAAATCTTCGAATACGTGGGCGAGGGAGTAAAGAGTCTGGAAGTGCCGGAGAGGGCTACTATTACGAATATGGGAGCTGAGCTGGGTGCTACCAGCTCCATATTTCCGGCGGATGACGCAGTGAAGCGTTTCTTTGAATCCCAGGGCCGTGCGGATGAATTTACTGAGCTTCTGCCGGATGAGGACGCTGAATATGACGAAGAAATGACGATCAACTTAAGTGAGCTGACGCCGCTTGTTGCGTGTCCCAGCCAGCCTGACCAGGTGCGCCCGGTATCTGAGTGCCAAGGTGTGAAAGTACAGCAGGTTTTCATAGGAAGCTGTACCAATGCATCCTATGCAGATATCAGGAAGGCGGCAGCTGTGCTGAAAGGAAAGAAGGTCCATGAAGATGTATCCTGTACCTGTGCTGTTTCCACAAGACAGATATTTAAGAAACTGCTTAGGGAGGGAATCATTGAGGATTTAATCGATTCTGGTGTGCGTATAACAGAGATTGCCTGCGGAGCATGTACAGGTATTGGCCAGGCACCTGCAACAAAGGGAGTATCGGTCAGAACCTCCAACCGGAACTTTCCGGGAAGAGGGGGCACAGCAGATGCGTCTCTGTATCTGGCAAGTCCGGAGGTGGCCGCTGCATGCGCGGTCAAAGGATATATCTGTGAGGCAAAAGAAGTGATGGATGATGTATCTGTTCTGGCTGATATCAAAGAAGCGCCGGAATATCCGGTGGATGACAGCATGATCATAAAGCCCCTTGAGGATGGCAGTGATGTGGAAATCATACGCGGCCCTAACATCAAACCTCTTCCCATCAATACGGCTCCCACACAGGAACTTCATGCAAAGGTGAGCTTAAAGGCTGGTGACAATGTGACCACAGACGATATCACCCCGGCCAATGCGCAGTTTTCCTCCATGCGTTCCAATATACCGCTTATTGCAGAGTATGCTTATAGCCGTTATGATAAGGATTTTGTGGGCCGGGCCAAGGAAATGAAGACCTCTGTCATAGTGGGCGGAGAGAATTATGGACAGGGTTCCTCGAGAGAGCATGCGGCAATTACGCCCATGTTCCTGGGGGTCAAGGCTGTGATCGTAAAGAGTCTGGCCCGTATCCATAAAAATAACCTGATTAACCATGGCGTCATTCCCATGCTATTCGAAAATCCATCTGATTATGATGCGATTCATCTGGGGGATGAAATTGAAATCCACAATCTTCTGGACGGGATGAAGGAGAAAAGAGTGGCTGTGGAGAATAAGACAAGAGGAACGTCCTTCATGACGAGACTCGATTTATCGGATACGGAAGTGGAGATTCTGTTAAAAGGCGGACAGCTGGCTTACATAAAATCCAAAGTATCCGTGCAGGCATAGATTGTACTCATTAGTGCGGTAAATAGATAGAGGTGAACACATGATTCAGTTAACAGAAACAGGCGTATTTTTATCACCGGCCGGCAGTATGGTAAAATCCCCTTCCATCAGCCGTGAGGAAGCAGAAAAAAATACAATATCCGATCAGATATTAAGCAGCCATAACCATAGTGCTGATAGGAAGAATTTAAAATTAACATTTGATTCGCTGGTATCCCCGGATAATAATTACGTGAATATCCTTCAGACGGCCAGGGCCAGCGGTCTGAAGAAATTTCCGGTACCGTATGTATTGTCCAACTGCCATCATACCCTTTGCGCAGTAGGAGGGACTATTAATGAAGATGACCATGTATTCGGCCTGGATAACGTAAAAAGGTATGGTGGTATTTTTCTGCCTCCTTACCGGGGGGTACTGCACCAATACATGAGGGAGCGCATGGCTTCATGCGGTGGGATGATTCTCGGTTCCGACAGCCATACACGATACGGAGCCCTCGGTACCATGGGAATTGGTGAAGGCGGCGGAGAGGTGGTCAAGCAGCTTCTCGGAAAAACATACGATATACCGAAGCCGCCGGTACTGGCGGTGAAGCTTACGGGAAAGCCAAGAGATGGAGTAGGTCCCATGGATGTGGCTCTGGTATTGGTAGGTGCTACCTTTAAGAATGGATTTAACAAAAATAAAATTTTAGAATTTCTGGGAGAGGGAATCAAAAATTTAAGTGTGGAATTCCGCATGGGAATTGATGTGATGACCACGGAGAGTGCAGCACTTTCCAGTATCTGGTGTACAGACGAAATGGTAAGGGAATATCTGAAAATACATAAGAGAGAGGATTCATATAAAAAGCTGGAACCTTCGGGTGTAGCTTATTATGATGGGATGATTGAGATTGACCTTTCCAAAGTAGAACCCATGATGGCCTTGCCTTTCCATCCAAGTAATGTGATATCCATCCGGGAATTCAAAAAAAATCCGGAAAAATATTTAAAGGCTGTGGAAGAGGAAGGGAACCTCATCAAAGGTGAAAAAGGAAAAAAATTCTCCATTATGGACCATCTGGAGGAAGGAAATCTGCGGGTGGATCAGGCTTTGGTCAGCGGATGCGCAGGCGGCATGTTTGAGAACATTGCAGCTATGGCAGATATTTTGGATGGCTATCATATAGGGGGCAGCCAGACTGGAATCGGTATTAATCCCTCCAGCCAGCCGGTAAATCTGGCCTTGATGAAACAAGGAATTTTAAACCGTCTTATATTGTCCGGCGCGACTATACGCCCCTGCATATGCGGTCCATGCTTTGGAGTGACTGATGTGCCTGCCGACAACAGTTTAAGCATCCGTCATACCACAAGAAATTATCCGAACCGTGAGGGCTCTAAGCCCGGGCAGGGACAGATGGCTGCATCCATCCTCATGGATGCCCGCTCCGTTGCGGCAACGGTACGTAATAACGGGTATCTTACCGCAGCAACAGAGCTGGATGTAACCTATACGTATCCGGAGTATGAATATGATCCGGAGGTTTATGAGAAACAGGTTTACGATAATTTCGGACATGAAAACCCGGATTATGTTTTACGGATGGGCCCCAATATTGCAGACTGGCCGGAAATGGTTCCTATGGGCAGGCATTTGCTTTTAAAAGTGGCGGGCTCCTATGAGGGTTCTGTTACCACGGACGAGCTGATTCCTTCCGGGGATGCCTCCTCTTACCGTTCTAACCCTGAGAAAATTTCAGAATATACCATGATCAGCCGTGACCCGGAATATGTGGGGAGGGCAAAGCAGGTAAGAAATTTAAGCGGGGAGCTTACGAAGAAGGGGACTGTATCGGATGAAGAATGTGCCCGGATTATCCGGGAAATCTGCAGTGATACCGGCTGTACTCTTAAGGATATTACAATCGGAAGCATTATGGTTTCCCAGGAAATCGGGGATGGCTCCTCCAGAGAGCAGGCGGCCAGCTGTCAGAAGGTTTTGGGTGGTTTTGCTAATCTTGCTAATGCCTATTCCACGAAACGCTACCGTTCCAACCTGATTAATTGGGGAATCCTGCCATTACAGACCGACGAGAAGCTCGACATTCCGAATGGTACATATTTATTTATAGAAAATGTAAGGGAAAAAGTAAGGAAAGGAGGAGACAGGATTTCTCTCAGGGTTATGGATGGCAGCGGAAAGGTTTATTCCTGTTCCGTGGGAGTTATGACAGAGGTAGAAAAAGAAATTGTGCTCTCGGGATGTCTGATTAATTATTATAAAACTACAAATTAAATTATGGGCAAAAAAGTGGGGTAAATTATTATGGAAATATTAAAGAAGAAGTATTATGGAATGCCAATCTGGCTGATAACTGTCTGCCTGCTGCTGATTTATGGGGCGACCTATATGGAGCTTCTGCCGGACCAGGATATGTTAACTATTATAATTATCATGTTTGCCGGGGGATTGCTGCTTTTTGAAATCGGTGAGCGTCTGCCTGTCTGGAAGGATTTTCTGGGCGGTGGTGCGGTTATGGCATTTTTTGGCGCGGCTGTGTTGGAATACTTTCAGATCCTTCCGGCCAGGTATTCAGAGGCGATTACGTTTTACTATGATGATTTTGGTTTCCAGACAGTATTCATTACACTGTTAATTGTGTCGGCGGTGTTGGCTGTAAACCGTAAGCAGCTTATTAAGGCTTTTAGTGGTTACATTCCAGCTATTTTTGGTGGTATCGCTGCAGCAGCTGTCTTTGGCATGATAGGTGCCGTTATCTGCGGCGTCAATATCAAGGAAGTGGTCGCCTATTATGTACTTCCAACTATGGGAGGCGGAAACGGAGCCGGAGCTATCCCATTGTCTGAGATGTGGGAGGCAAGTACTGGATTGGGAAAGGATGCATACTATTCAAAGGCTTTTGCCATTTTAAATATTGCAAACAACTTTGCTATTATCGGAGCAGTTTTACTTAATTCATTGGGAGAAAAAATTCCAAAGCTTTCCGGAAAAGGGGAATTATTAAAGAATCCGGAAAAGTATGTATTGGTTGAGGACAGCCAGGAAAAACCTAAGATCAGCCAATTTGAAATGGCTGGAGGCCTTTTACTTGCAGGAGCGATTTTTGTGGTTTCATTGGTATTTTCTGAGAATATACTTCCGGCTATTGGTCCTGTATCTTTACACATGTATGCTTATATGGTTGTAATTACGGCGATTCTAAACGTTTCCAATATCGTTCCCATTGAAATTAAGGAAGGTGTAAAGAAATTATCGAATTTCTTTACAAAGCCGCTTATGTGTTATTGCATGTTTGGCATCGGTATCGCATTCACAGATCTGGCAGATTTCCTGGCAGTACTTAACTGGCAGACATTGGTGATTTGCGCATTTGTAGTATTCGGTGCGATTATCGGATCTGGAGCAATGGGAATGTTGTTCGGGTTTAACTTTGTGGAATCAGCCATTACTGCCGGGCTCTGTATGGCTAACCGCGGCGGATCCGGGGACCTTCAGGTTTTAGGTGCCGGCAAAAGAATGAATCTTATGAGCTACGCTCAGATCTCATCGCGTATCGGAGGTGCGATTATCCTGCTGCTGGCCAGCATTGTGTTTGGATTTATGGCCTGAAATGTGATATGATAATACAAAACAAGATGACTCGGCATATCCTGTCCGAAGCCCGTTTAAGCGGGCTCGGACAGGTTGTCGGGTGTTTTGTGTTACGAAAGCAGGAGGTATCACATGGACTTTAGAGAACTTGTTTATATTACGACAGTGGCAGATTGCAAAAGCGTAACAGCGGCAGCTAAGAAACTTTATATTTCACAACCTTCTCTCAGTCAGATTATATCAAAAGTGGAAAATGATCTGGGGGTAAAGCTGTTTGACAGGACCATCTACCCCATCGCTCTTACCTATGCAGGAGAAACGTATGTGGAGACAGCTCGGAAAATCCNCTATACGTATCCGGAGTATGAATATGATCCGGAGGTTTATGAGAAACAGGTTTACGATAATTTCGGACATGAAAACCCGGATTATGTTTTACGGATGGGCCCCAATATTGCAGACTGGCCGGAAATGGTTCCTATGGGCAGGCATTTGCTTTTAAAAGTGGCGGGCTCCTATGAGGGTTCTGTTACCACGGACGAGCTGATTCCTTCCGGGGATGCCTCCTCTTACCGTTCTAACCCTGAGAAAATTTCAGAATATACCATGATCAGCCGTGACCCGGAATATGTGGGGAGGGCAAAGCAGGTAAGAAATTTAAGCGGGGAGCTTACGAAGAAGGGGACTGTATCGGATGAAGAATGTGCCCGGATTATCCGGGAAATCTGCAGTGATACCGGCTGTACTCTTAAGGATATTACAATCGGAAGCATTATGGTTTCCCAGGAAATCGGGGATGGCTCCTCCAGAGAGCAGGCGGCCAGCTGTCAGAAGGTTTTGGGTGGTTTTGCTAATCTTGCTAATGCCTATTCCACGAAACGCTACCGTTCCAACCTGATTAATTGGGGAATCCTGCCATTACAGACCGACGAGAAGCTCGACATTCCGAATGGTACATATTTATTTATAGAAAATGTAAGGGAAAAAGTAAGGAAAGGAGGAGACAGGATTTCTCTCAGGGTTATGGATGGCAGCGGAAAGGTTTATTCCTGTTCCGTGGGAGTTATGACAGAGGTAGAAAAAGAAATTGTGCTCTCGGGATGTCTGATTAATTATTATAAAACTACAAATTAAATTATGGGCAAAAAAGTGGGGTAAATTATTATGGAAATATTAAAGAAGAAGTATTATGGAATGCCAATCTGGCTGATAACTGTCTGCCTGCTGCTGATTTATGGGGCGACCTATATGGAGCTTCTGCCGGACCAGGATATGTTAACTATTATAATTATCATGTTTGCCGGGGGATTGCTGCTTTTTGAAATCGGTGAGCGTCTGCCTGTCTGGAAGGATTTTCTGGGCGGTGGTGCGGTTATGGCATTTTTTGGCGCGGCTGTGTTGGAATACTTTCAGATCCTTCCGGCCAGGTATTCAGAGGCGATTACGTTTTACTATGATGATTTTGGTTTCCAGACAGTATTCATTACACTGTTAATTGTGTCGGCGGTGTTGGCTGTAAACCGTAAGCAGCTTATTAAGGCTTTTAGTGGTTACATTCCAGCTATTTTTGGTGGTATCGCTGCAGCAGCTGTCTTTGGCATGATAGGTGCCGTTATCTGCGGCGTCAATATCAAGGAAGTGGTCGCCTATTATGTACTTCCAACTATGGGAGGCGGAAACGGAGCCGGAGCTATCCCATTGTCTGAGATGTGGGAGGCAAGTACTGGATTGGGAAAGGATGCATACTATTCAAAGGCTTTTGCCATTTTAAATATTGCAAACAACTTTGCTATTATCGGAGCAGTTTTACTTAATTCATTGGGAGAAAAAATTCCAAAGCTTTCCGGAAAAGGGGAATTATTAAAGAATCCGGAAAAGTATGTATTGGTTGAGGACAGCCAGGAAAAACCTAAGATCAGCCAATTTGAAATGGCTGGAGGCCTTTTACTTGCAGGAGCGATTTTTGTGGTTTCATTGGTATTTTCTGAGAATATACTTCCGGCTATTGGTCCTGTATCTTTACACATGTATGCTTATATGGTTGTAATTACGGCGATTCTAAACGTTTCCAATATCGTTCCCATTGAAATTAAGGAAGGTGTAAAGAAATTATCGAATTTCTTTACAAAGCCGCTTATGTGTTATTGCATGTTTGGCATCGGTATCGCATTCACAGATCTGGCAGATTTCCTGGCAGTACTTAACTGGCAGACATTGGTGATTTGCGCATTTGTAGTATTCGGTGCGATTATCGGATCTGGAGCAATGGGAATGTTGTTCGGGTTTAACTTTGTGGAATCAGCCATTACTGCCGGGCTCTGTATGGCTAACCGCGGCGGATCCGGGGACCTTCAGGTTTTAGGTGCCGGCAAAAGAATGAATCTTATGAGCTACGCTCAGATCTCATCGCGTATCGGAGGTGCGATTATCCTGCTGCTGGCCAGCATTGTGTTTGGATTTATGGCCTGAAATGTGATATGATAATACAAAACAAGATGACTCGGCATATCCTGTCCGAAGCCCGTTTAAGCGGGCTCGGACAGGTTGTCGGGTGTTTTGTGTTACGAAAGCAGGAGGTATCACATGGACTTTAGAGAACTTGTTTATATTACGACAGTGGCAGATTGCAAAAGCGTAACAGCGGCAGCTAAGAAACTTTATATTTCACAACCTTCTCTCAGTCAGATTATATCAAAAGTGGAAAATGATCTGGGGGTAAAGCTGTTTGACAGGACCATCTACCCCATCGCTCTTACCTATGCAGGAGAAACGTATGTGGAGACAGCTCGGAAAATCCTCCTTCTCAAGGATAACCTGCGCCGCCGGCTTACTGATATCGGTGAAGGAAAACGAGGCAGGATAACCCTGGGCATTCCACTGGAAAGGGCGGGCTTTATGCTGCCCGCCACTTTGAAGGAGTTTAAAAAAGTATATCCGGGAGTGGAGATATGTCCGGTAGAGGCTAATTCGAGTATACTGATGGAGGGGCTGAAAAAAGGAGATACTAATTTTGTCATCCTTCCCAAAGAGTCTGCCGATATGGTCAGTGACTCAAAGATCGAATTGGAGATGGAGCTGATCTATAAGGAGGAGCTTCTGCTGGTTGCCGGTGAGGGGGTACTGGGGCCGGAGCATATGGAGCAGGGGTGCAATGATGTGGTGAACTTTAAGGCTCTGGAGTATGTTCCGTTCATTTTGCTGAAAAAAGGCCATGCGATCCGGCTTGAGGCAGAGCGCCTGTTTCGGGAGAACCATATAAATCCCTGCGTTGTAATGGAGACCTCCAGTACTATGAATGCTTTGCAGCTGGCGGATTCCGGCCTGGGAGCTGCGATTGTCCCGGAGCGGGCAGTGGCAATCCTGGGTGGCCGGGATAAGATACATTGCTATAGCTTAGGAAACCAGGTAAGTACCTGGGATGTGAATGTGATTTATCTCAAGGACGCTTATCTGGACGGAGCAGAGCGGTATTTTATTGAAGTTATGAAAAAAATATTTTCTAAGGATTAGAGGGCTGAATGGTTTTCAGCGGGTGAAGTATTTTCTTACTAAAGAGAGAAAATACTCATCGGCGCGGGACAGAAACCCTCCCTGCAGTGTGGTAATACACAAATTCCAATTAGGGCTATACTTCTCATCAATAGATAACAGTACCGGCGGAGTTTCCATGGAGGTAATATTCGCGTAATCGCTGGGGAGCAGAGTGATCCCCAGGCCTTTACCGGCAAGACTCTGAGCGGTTTCATAATTCTTGAGGGTGAGGACGATGTCAGGAACGATTTTGGCTTTGGCTAATATAGCATCCATAACATGGCGGATCCGCTGCCGCTTATGGAGGACAATGAAAGGTTCATTTTTTAAGAGTTTGATGTCCAGAACGGGATAGTTATAACCTTCCCGGGTCTGGGCTTTTTCTATAAGAGGATTCCCCTGGGGCAGGGCGATGACAAAAGGATCCCGGGCTAAAAGCTCATAGTGAAGAGAAGGGTGGGAATCTTTCTTTGGGGCATGCAGAAGGGCAAAGTCAAGTTCTCCGGATAAAAGCCGTTCCTCCTGCCTGTCTGTCGTTTCCTCATAGACATTGATTTCTATAGCCGGGCACATTTTTCTAAATTCCGGCAGGATCCGGGGCAGCATAATCGTACCAAGGTGGTTCGTGACCCCCATGAAGATGCGGCCTGTTCTCAGGTTGTTGATGTCGCTTATTTCGGTCTCAAAGTCATCGTATATCTTCAGTATCTGGCATGCGATCTGGTAATATCGTTCTCCCGCATAAGTTAAATTGAGTCCGTTCTTGGTACGGATGAAGAGTTTGATCCCTAAGGAATCCTCAATGCGCTGAAGGGACTGGCTCAGCGAGGGCTGGGCGATAAACAGCTTTTTAGCTGCCTGGGAAATGCTCTTTTCATCGGCTACTGTTTTTACATATTGAAGTTCTCTGTTGGTCATGGCTGCTCCTTTCCAAACTATAGGATATACCTATATACATTATTATATATATAGTATTTGCCTATAAAAGTAAAGTGTAATATAGTAAAGATAAGAAAAATATATCAAGTTTTAAACAGGAGGAAAAAACAATATGGTAAAGCTATATCACGGAGGGGTTTATCTGGTAAATGGTACTGATATCGTTCCGGAGTCAGAGGAAGGAAAAGTAAAGGCTGTAACAGGTAAGGCGGTTTTAAAAGAAGAGGCAGAAAAAGGGACCATGGCTTATTCCATTTTGGAAGCCCATAACACATCCGGAGATATGTCAGAATTAAGACTGAAATTTGATGCCATGGCATCTCATGATATTACTTTTGTAGGAATCATACAGACAGCAAAAGCTTCCGGTATGGAGAAATTCCCTGTACCTTATGTGCTTACCAACTGCCATAATTCCCTGTGTGCCGTAGGAGGTACGATCAATGAAGATGATCACATGTTCGGATTATCAGCAGCTAAGAAGTATGGAGGTATTTTTGTCCCGCCTCATATCGCGGTGATCCATCAGTATATGAGAGAGATGCATGCGGGATGCGGCCGTATGATTCTGGGATCCGATTCACATACCCGGTATGGAGCTTTGGGAACGATGGCCATCGGAGAAGGAGGCGGGGAACTGGTAAAACAGCTTTTAAACGATACGTATGACGTGGCGTATCCCGGAGTCGTTGCAGTTTATCTGACGGGAAGGCCCCAGCCGGGGGTAGGGCCTCAGGACATTGCGTTGGCTATTATCGGAAGCGTTTTTCAAGACGGGTATGTAAAGAATAAGGTAATGGAATTCGTGGGCCCCGGTATTGCTTCCATGAGTACGGATTATCGAAATGGTATTGATGTCATGACCACGGAAACGACTTGTCTGTCTTCCATCTGGAAAACGGATGAAGATACCAGGGAGTTTCTGACGGTTCATGGCCGGCAGCAGGATTATAAAGAGATAAAACCGGCTGATGTGGCCTACTATGATGGATGCGTTTATGTGGATCTAAGCACAGTAAAGCCCATGATCGCCCTTCCTTTCCATCCCAGCAATACATTCGAAATTGATGATTTAAATGAGAATTTAGAGGATATTTTACGGAGCGTTGAAAAAGAAGCTGAAAAAATAGGCAACGGCCGGGCCGCCTATACACTGACCGATAAAATTGTAAATGGAAGGCTGCAGGTACAGCAGGGAATCATCGCAGGCTGTGCCGGAGGCAATTATTCCAATGTAATAGAGGCTGCTCATGCCTTAAAAGGGAAAACATGCGGAAACAATGAATTCTCTCTGGCAGTTTATCCTTCATCGCAGCCGGTATTCTTGGATCTGGTTAAAAAGGGAGCGGTTGCCGGTTTGATGGAAGCGGGAGCCATTATACGGACTGCGTTCTGCGGACCGTGTTTTGGTGCAGGAGATACTCCATGCAACAATGGGCTCAGCATCCGCCACACTACCAGAAATTTCCCCAACAGAGAAGGATCTAAGCCGGGAAGCGGGCAGATGTCCGCAGTGGCCTTCATGGATGCCCGGTCCATTGCGGCTACTGCAGCCAATGGCGGCATTCTTACAGCGGCCACAGAGTTTGATTGCTGGGAAGATATTCCCGGATATAATTTTGATCAATCAGTCTATGAAAGCCGGGTATACCAGGGATTTAAAGAAGCGGATCACGAAAAAGAACTGGTTTATGGTCCGAATATCAAAGACTGGCCCGCAATGGGGGCTCTTACCGATAACATCATATTGAAAGTCTGCTCCAGGATTTTAGATGATGTCACCACAACCGATGAATTGATCCCGTCGGGAGAAACCTCCTCTTACCGCTCTAATCCACTTGGACTGGCTGAGTTCACCTTATCCAGAAGGGATCCGGAATATGTGGAAAGAAGCAAGGCTGTTGATAAGCTGGAAAAAGCCCGGATTAGCGGAGAAAACCCGGCAGATCTGGAACCGGAGTTATTGAAAGCTTTTGATGCTTTGCGAAAGATTCCGGGACTTGGAGACATCAGAATGGAAGAGACGGAAATCGGAAGCATGATATATGCGGTCAAACCCGGCGACGGTTCTGCAAGAGAACAGGCTGCCAGCTGCCAGAGAGTACTTGGAGGGCTTGCCAATATTACCAGAGAGTATGCAACCAAGCGTTACCGTTCCAATGTGATGAACTGGGGAATGCTGCCGTTCCAGATGGATGGAGAACCGGATTTTAAAGTCGGAGATTATATCTTTGTTCCGGGAATCAGAAAAGCGCTGGACGGTGATTTGAAAAATATACGTGCATATCAGATAACGGGCGGCAAGGTCAGGGAATTGAAGCTGTATATCGCGGATATGACACAGGTGGAACGGGAAATCATTAAGGCAGGCTGCCTGATCAATTATAACAGAAACAGAAAACAGGTTTAAACAGGGAGGAACGATATGGAAATCATGAAACCGGCTATGGCCGGAACAATGGAATCCAGCGATTGTCAGGTTACAGTGGAACCTGGAAAGGGCAGTGTTGAATTTTATTTAGTAAGTTCTGTGATCAATCAGTATGGGAACCAGATTAAAAAAGTGGTTATGGAAACGCTGCAGGCATTACAGGTGAAGGACGGGATCATTAAAATAGTAGATAAGGGAGCTCTGGATTGTACCATCAAGGCAAGAGTAGAGGGTGCCGTTTACCGTTCCTTGAATCAGGTGGAAAATTTACCGTGGGGAGGTACCATACGGTGATAAATCAAAATAAAAAACGTTTAAGAAGAACCATGATGTTCCTTAATGCACAAAAGCCGGGATTGATTAAAGATCCCTATATTTACGGACCGGATTCCATTATGCTGGATTTGGAAGATGCAGTAGCGGAGAATCAGAAGGATGCAGCCAGGTTTTCCCTGTATCATGCCCTGAGGGAAATTGACTATAAGGGGTGTGAGCGGGTAGTGCGCATCAACGGACTGGACACTCCCTGCTGGACAGAGGATATCCGCTGTGCGGTAGCAGGCGGCTGCGATTCCATCCGCCTGCCCAAGACGGAAAAAGAAGAAGACATAAAGCGGGTAGAAGAGGCCGTGATTGCAGCAGAAAAGGAATTTGGAATTCCGGAAGGCAGGACTTTGATCATGGCGGCTATTGAATCAGCAAGAGGTGTCATGAAAGCCATGGAGATATGCGAATCTTCTGAACGGCTTTTTGGAATCGCACTTTCAGGCGGAGATTATACCAAAGATTTGCAGACCCATATTACCGGAACAGGACTGGAACTGATGGGAGCCAGACAGAATATGATTATTGCGGCGAGAGCGGCAGGTGTTCAGTGCTTTGATACGGTTTATACAGATTTGGATGATATGGAGGGCTTCCGGAAAGATGTGGAAACCATTCATCTGATGGGATTTGACGGAAAATCAATCATTAATCCGAGACAGATCAGCATTGTTCATGAAATTTTCACACCAAATCAAAAGGATATTATTTTCGCTGAAAAAGTGGTGAGGGAAATTGATGAGAAAAAAGCTCAGGGAATCGGTGTCTTTACGGTTGACGGAAAAATGATTGATATCGCATTTTACGATGGAGCAAAGCGTACGATAGAACTTGCGAAAGCATCCGGTGTGTATAAGGGGGATTTATAAGATGATCAATGCAGTCGGAAGAGATATTCCGGAGGAAATCTTAAAAGCCACGGGAAAGGAAGTGTTTCAGGGAAATCATTACAGAGATGGGTATACATACAGGAAAGACGGTCCTGTTACCAGATGTGTGATCAACAATGAAGGCAGGAAGCTGGTGGATTCCATTCATGACGTTCTCGTTAAATGCAAGATAAAAGATGGCATGACGTTAGGCTTTCACCATCATTTCAGAGAGGGGGATTATATTGTCAATCTGGTGATGGAAGAAGTTCACAAAATGGGCATTAAGGACATTACCATCTGTGCCAGTTCTTTGGGAAAAGCGCATGACGCGATCGTTCCGTATATAGAAGACGGAACAATCACGGGCATACAGTCCTCAGGAGTAAGAGGAAAGATAGGAAAAGCCATTTCAGAAGGAAAATTAAGAGGGCTGGCGATCATGCGTTCTCACGGCGGCCGTGTCAGGGCGATTGAAAGCGGCGAAACGAGGATTGATATTGCCTTTATAGGCTCGCCGACTTGTGATGATTACGGTAATTGCCGGGGAATCGGCGGAAAGAGTGACTGCGGCGTTCTGTCTTATGCAGTGGTGGATGCAGATCATGCAGACAAGGTTGTAGCTATTACGGACTGCCTGGTGCCCTTTCCCAACTTTCCCGCTCATATCAGCATGACCAGGGTGGATTATGTGGTGGTGGTAGATGCGATTGGAAATCCGGATAAAATTGCTACAGGTGCAGCAAAGCCGACGACAGATATGAGAAAGCTGATGATGGCTGATTATTGTACCAGATTTTTAATCCATACACCTTACTTTAAAGACGGATTCTCTTATCAGACCGGGGTCGGAGGGGCTTCCATCGCGTCTACTGTTTCTCTGGCAAAGATCATGAAGGAAAGAAATATCCGAATGCGTTTTGGCGTAGGCGGTTTGACAAAACCCATGTGTGACTTATTGGTGAATGGTCAGGTGGACTGTCTTTTGGATACTCAGGATTTTGACCTGGATGCAGTTGAGTCGGTAAAGGATTTAAAGCACTTCCGAATATCGGCAGGTGAGTATGCGGATCCGTTTAACAAAGGCGCAGTGGTCAATAAACTGGATTTTGTGATTCTGGCAGCTTTAGAGGTTGATGTTAACTTCAATTGCAATGTGGTTGTAGGGTCGGATGGCGTGATCACCGGTGCACAGGGAGGTCATCCGGATACGGCAGCAGGAGCCAGGTGCACCATAGTTATCGTACCCCTGTTACAGGGGCGCATTCCGGCAGTTTGCACTGATGTTACTACTGTTACTACTCCGGGAGAAAGCATTGATGTGGTGATCACTGATTATGGCATCGCGGTCAATCCCAGACGCCAGGACCTGATTGAATGTATGAAAGAAGCAGACCTTCCCTTTAAAACAATCGAAGAATTGAGAGATATCGCATATTCTATTGCAGGAGAGCCGGAGAGAGTTGCTTTTACGGATAAAGTGGTAGGCATTATTGAAAGCAGGGATGGGACCATTATGGATGTGGTACGCCAAGTGAAAGCGTTTGAATTTGCAGAAGAGTAGGCTGTTAAGAGGGATAAACAAATGCTTTTTATGAACCGGATTAGAACGGATATATCAGAATATTCCATCTGGGTTGCCCGGCAGGCCAGACTGGCCCTTCTGGAAGAAGTTTACACTTCCCCTAAGCCGGGACTTGTCGATCCTCTGACAAATGGGGCCCATAAAGACATGAACCTGCTGACTTTTGAACGAAGTGCAAGAACTCTGGAACCTTTTTTTGAAGAAATGGCCAGGTATGGAATTGAAATGTCACATGAACCACAAAAGCTATTCCGCATGATCCGAAATGTTGGTATTAAGGCTGAAAGGGCCATGTACCAGGCCTGCAATGGAGTCAATACCCATAAAGGTGCAATTTTTACCATAGGAATATTCAGTGCCGCTGCCGGCTGCTGTTATTCAGATTCGGGTTCATTTTCTTTAAAGGACTTAATTCAGGCAGAGCAGAAAATGGTAAAGAAGATACTGACAATGGAAATTGACGGATTGCAGGGCCTTTCCCCCCGCAGTAACGGAGAATGGAATTTAAACAGATATGGTGCTGCGGGAGTCCGGGGGGAAGCGATATTGGGCTATCCATCCGTAACAGAGCTGGCGCTCCCGGTTATAATGGCGGGAGCGCACCGGAAGCTTAATTGGAACCGTGTAAAATTACAGTCCCTGTTCACTTTGATGAAGCATGTTGAGGATGGAAATGTTTTGGCCCGCACAGGCCGGGAAGGGCTTTTGAAGGTACAGGACATTGCCGGCCGGTTTCTGGAGGGCGGAGGAGCTTACGATAGGAATGCGATAGAAAAACTGAAGGTCATGGATCAATATTTTACGGAAAAAAATTACAGCAACGGAGGATGTGCGGATCTGCTGGCTGCAGCCATTTTTTTGTACCGTATCCTGGAGGGGAATCCATTTAAAGGAAATGCCGTTTGTTCCCGTAAGACAGAGCAGATCAGGGAGTTAGTCCCGGAAACAACATGGGAATTTTTGCATGACTGCATAGAAAAATAGAATTGGATTATTATAGCAGGATCTGTTAAAGTCAATCTAAGAAGGAAATAAAAAGTCTGATTATCTGAATGGAGGTGGCTGACATGACGGAGGCACAGAAAAATCAAACAGTAAATAAAATTTTTGGATCTTATATAGGTAATACACGGTTTGTACCGGGAGCTGCAGAAGAGAAAGACGAAAGCAGCAAGAAAAAAGAGGAAGAACTGTTTGAAATGGTTGACGATTATGTCGAACAGGCTTAAGAGAATAACTTTGGGGTGCCGTATTAAGCGTTTTCTTAACACGGCATATTTTTTTACGCGTGAAACGAGCCAAACGAACCGTAATTCATATGGAATTATGCATTTTCTGCATTCCCAGATATACGGTATTGGCATTTTACGTATGACAGTTGTGACGGTAAAATCAGTGTATCAGAAAAGACGGGAGGGGATGCCATGAGCATTGAGATAGGAATTATACGCGGAAATGGGATAGGACCGGAAATAATGGATGCGGCCTTGTGCGTGATGGAGGCGACGGGACTTGATTTTAAATGGATTCCTGTAGCCATAGGAGATGAGGGGATGGAACAATATGGCCATCCATTGCCGCAGGAATCCGTAAAAAAGCTGAAAAAAATCGGCTTGGCAATGAAATCGCCATTATTGGTAGATAAATTCAAGGGAAGACTGCATTGTGAACATGAAGATGGTACGGAAGGCATTTATTCCTCTTTAAATAATGCGGTCAGAAGGGAACTGGGATTATATGTGTGTCCGAGACCCATATCAGGAATTAAAAATATATCAGGAAATCATGAGGAATTGGATGTACATATCATGCGTGAAGTCACAGAGGATGTGTACAGCGGCATTGAACATATGATAGGGGATTACGCGGCAGAATGTATAAAATTAACGACTAAGGCAGCGGCAGAAAGAGTATCCAGGTTTGCATTTGAGTATGCAAAGAAATATGGCAGGAAAAAAGTAAGCTGTGTCCATAAAGCGAATGCGGTCAGTATGGCAGATGGATTGTTCCTTTCAAGTTTTCGTAAAATAGCAGAGGAATATCCCATGATTGAGAGCGATGACTATATGGTAGATGCAGCAGCATTTTTTCTTGCTAAAGATCCAAAAAAGTTTGATGTTCTGTTATGTTCCAACCAGTATGGTGATATACTTTCGGATCTTGCTGCAGGGCTGGCTGGAAGCCTTGGTTTGGTACCGGGAGCCAATATAGGGGAGGGGATGCTTGTCGCCGAGGCATCTCATGGAGCAGCTCCTGATATTGCCGGAAAGGGAATTGCAAATCCTGTCGCATTAATTTTATCAGGAGCGATTTTGTTAAATCATATTGGAAAAAAAGAGGAAGCCTTATGGATTCGTAAGGCGGCAATGGAAATAGTCTCCGAAAGGAAGCATTTAACCAGAGACCTGGGAGGGAATGCCACAACCTCTGAGATAGCAGATGCAATTGCAGCGCGAGTAAAAACATTCAGATAGAAAGGTGAAGATATGAAAGAAAAAAATTTTCGTGAGGAAGAATTAATTAAGTTAGGACAGGAGCTTTTCCTGAAAGGAGGGTTAAAAGAGGAAGATGCATTTACAATAGCAAAAGATTTGGCTGCCGCAGATTTGAGAGGCTTATATAGTCACGGAGTATCCAGAATTCCAATGTATCTGAAGCGGATTGACTGTAAATGTGTGAATCCCAGGCCGGATATAAAAGCAGAGCAGGTTGCTCCGGCAGCACTTCGGGTGAATGGCGATGATGGAATGGGATTTCTGGTTGCCCATAAAGCTGTGGAAGCCGGAATTGAGCTGGCAGAAAAAACAGGAATTGCAATGGTGGGATGCACCCACAGCACTCATTTTGGAATGGCGGCGCTCTATGTAAAACAGGCAGTGGATGCCGGATACTGCTGTATGGTATATACCAATTCAAGCCCTGCATTGCCGGTTCATGGCGGACGTACTTCCTTTTTGGGAGCTGCGCCGTTTGCGGCAGGAATGCCGGGGGGATATGAAAGTCCGGCGTATGTACTGGATATGGCAATGACAAAGACCGCACGGGGAAAAATTCGTGTCGCCATGATCAATAACGAGCCAATACCGGAAGGACTGGCATTAGACAGTAAAGGTAATCCGACTACAGATGCAAAAAAAGCCTTTGAAGGTGTCTGTCTGCCATTTGGGGGACCCAAGGGGGCAGGACTTGCTATGCTGATGGATATGATAGCTGGAATGTATACAGGTTCCAATTATGCGGGAGATGTGAGCAGCCTGTATTACCGGTTTGATGAACCGCAGAATCTTGGTCATATGATTTTCATCATGAAATCGGATCTGTTTATGAATCTTGATGACTATAAAAAGAAAATGGATATTTATTATAAAAGGCTGAAAGCATTGCCAAGGGCTGCCGGCTGCGATGAAATATTGATGCCCGGAGAACCGGAGGATAGAAAAACGGAAGAAAACAGAAAAAATGGAATTCTGCTGAGCGGTAATATTCAGGAAAGCCTTTATATGGAATGCATGAAAAGAGGAGTCGACTGTTCCGGTATTCTGGGTGAGATGAATATAGATTGTGGTCACAATGCAGGAGAGGTAGTATTTGAACAAAGATAAAAAACGAGGCGGGCAGTGTTTGTCCGCCTTATTGAGTTCTAAAACTGTATTTCCTTCAGAAAATCGATGAAATGTGACAGAAGCGGGTTACATAGGTCTTCTTTATCATATACAAGCCAGGATTTTCTGGTGAACTTTGAACCATCTAAATACTCCAGCGGAAGAGAAAAAAGGTCATCATCGGGATCAGCGTATTTTCCGTCGGAGAATATGCCATATCCGAGATTGTTCTTCACTAATTGAATGCATGCATCGCCGGAGTGCACTCTGAACCGGATATTCGGGGGAGTTTTATAACGTTCCTTCCACCAGCGTCTGGTGGCCTTAACAATGGTTTTTTCTTTTGTATATTCAATTTGCGGGAGATCAGGCAGATCACTTAAGATGATCGGTTCTTTGGAAATAATATATATCTGGTCTTCTGACAGAAGCCGCTTATCCAGAGAGGATGAAACATCGCCGCGGAGAAAGCCGGCATCCAGTTCTTTGTTTTCTAATGATTTTAATAATTCACTGCTAAGATCGGTATGCAGATCAAGATTGATATCCGGATATGTTTGGGTGAATTTTCCAATCAGGGAAGGCATAATAAAATGCATGTAGGAATTGGGGGCACCGATTCGTAAAGTGCCGGACAGTTTGTTATTGGATTGGGATATGTGCAGTTTGACATCGTCAATGATATCCAACAGTGTCACTGCTTTTCCGGCCACATATTCACCATGGGAGGTAAATGTTACCCCTTTGTTATTACGGATTAACAAGGTTGTTCCTAATTCTGTTTCAATCTGCTGCAGCCTTCTGGTCAGTGACGGCTGTGTGATAAATAACCGGTTTGCAGTCTTTGTGATGTTCTTTGTTTTATATAGAGTTGCTAATATCATCCAATCAAAATCTCTCATTTTAATATCTCCATACCTGGCTGTTCATTTTAGCATTTTCATTATAACATATAATTAATATAAAAGTAAGTCTGTTGAAGCTGTCGTATTGATAATAGATAGAAGGGAAGGATAAAGAAAATGAAACTTTCATATCCAGTTACGGTTCCGGATACATCGGCAAAAGTTATGGCGTGGTGCGATGAATATAGTGAGGCTTTTCCTGCATTGAAAAAGTCTGGTTATGAGGCAGTAGAACTGCTTGTCAGGGATCCAAAGACTGTGAACCGGAATCTGCTTGATGAATTATTGGAATTAAATCAGTTAAGTCTGTCGGCCATAGGAACAAGCCCTATGCAGAAAGAAGATCAATTATTTTTAATGGATACGGACGAGGAAAGGAGAGAAGAAGCTTTAAGGCGTTTCGATGACCTGATTGATCTTGCGGCTTATTACCGTGTGCCGGTGCTGATTGGCAAGTTTCGCGGAATGGTTGGAGATCAGCCGGGGTGTACGCTTGGTGATTTGCAGAATATTATGAGAAAAGCCTGCAAAAAGGCGGAGAAAGCTGGGATTGATATATATTTAGAGCCACAGAGCCGGAGCAGTATTAATAATTTGAATACAGCTGAGGAATGCATTGCATGGATCAATGAGTCAGGTTGTAAGAATATAAAGCTATTGATGGATTTATATCACCTGGAAAAAACGGAAAAGTCTGTAACAGAAAGCCTTTTAAGATCAAAAGACTATATTGGAATGATCCATATGTCTGATAGTGAGAGACGTATACCCGGATATGGAAATATACCTATGCAGGAAGTACTGACCGCGTTGGAAATAGCAGGTTATGAGGGATACCTGTCAATGGAAATAAAACAGTATCCCAGTTCAGCCGAGGCAGCAGGATTATGTGTTTTGTCTTTAAAATATATTGAAAGCCTGAAAGACGAGAGAAATGAAACGGTTCATTTAATTAATAAATAAGGCGGAATACATAAATACGAATAACGTACCTTTCTTTATCATATAAAAAATTGAAAGCATACCAGAGAGCATGTGAGCAAGAGGAAGTGCATAACTTGAGATATTAAAGGCACTGGGCTGAAAGAGGAGGCGTTATATGTCTACAGAGATTTATGTAATATCAGGCTTTTTAGGAGCTGGAAAAACAACTCTTATACAGAAAATGATTCAGGAAGTATTTAAAAATGAAAGGATTGCCCTGATTGAAAATGATTTTGGTGAGATCAGTGTTGATGCAGTATTGCTGAAATCCGAGGCTATTGAAGTAAAAGAGATCAATTCAGGCTGTATTTGCTGCAGCCTGTCGGGAGATTTCATAAAATCCCTAAAAGCATTGCTGGAGCGCTTTCATCCGGATAAGGTTTTAATCGAACCATCCGGAGTCGGCAAGCTGTCAGATGTTGTTAAGGCCTGTACGGATCCCCGTATTCTTCCTTATGCAAAAGTGAAGGCTAAAATAACAGTTGCAGATGTGAAACGCTGCAGAATGTATCTTGATAATTTCGGCGAGTTTTTTGAAGACCAGATCCGTAACGCCGACCTGATATTCTTAAGCCGTACCGGGGCTTTTCCTGACAGAATCATGGAAGCACAGAAGATTATAAAAGGTCTGAATGCGGATTCTGTCATTATTTCAAAGTCCTGGGATCAAATCGATATGGCTGAAATCCTGCATTCCCATAATGGATATAAACGGAATCATGTGCACAGCTATAGAGAGGGACCCTGCCATTGTTCCCACCATCATTCGGCAGAAGAAGCATTTGATACCGTTACCATACGAACCAAACGGATTTTCAGCAAAGAGGATTTAAAGGCATGTGTATTAAATATGGAGAGGACAGCAAATGGATCCGTCCTCCGCGCCAAAGGCATTGTGAAAGGACCAAGCGGATACATGAGCCTGCAGTACCTTCCCGGGGAAATTCAGATCACAAATTGTTCTTCCGGTGGAGATATGCTTTGTATTATCGGACAGAATCTTAACCAACAGGAACTTTATACCATCTTTAACAGGACATGATCTTATGATAATACCTGTTTTTGTTGTTACTGGTTTCCTGGATGCCGGGAAAACCACATTGCTGAATCAGCTCCTTAACCGGCAGGACTGGTGCAGCATGAAAATGCTTGTCATACAGTTTGAGACGGGAGAAGAAGAATTTCAAAGCCTATATCAGAACTGCAGCAATATGGTGTTTCCGAAAAAAATGCTGGAAAACCAACGGAATGATATTGCTGTGCAAATTCAAAATGCAGTACAGGCGGAAGGGATCGGGGAAATATGGATCGAGTGGAATGGTGTTGTCCCATTTTCCGACTTACAATCATTGATTTTGGATTCTTCGCTCTGCAAAATATGCAAAATCCAAAATGTTATACATATTGTTGATGCTGAAAATATAGAAAACCTGCTGGGAAGAACAGGAGGAGCTCTTCTCCAGCAGATCGCAAACAGCGATATTGCAGTTGTACGCAATGTATGCTCCAGAAGTGCCTTAAGCCGTATCAGACATTTGTTAAAATGTTTAAATCCTGATATTGATATATTTCGGTTAACAGGGAAAAGC
Source organism: Clostridium sp. Marseille-P2415 (assembly GCF_900155545.1). Classification (GTDB taxonomy): domain Bacteria; phylum Bacillota; class Clostridia; order Lachnospirales; family Lachnospiraceae; genus Lacrimispora. The sequence goes on along the minus strand of NZ_LT732526.1, from coordinate 1,724,179 downwards.
AGTTTATATCGTTTGTATAAGCCGATTTTCAGGGAAAAAGAGCATCCTGTTTATTTTTTCTTTGTGGTGACTTTTATGATCATTGCCCTTCATTATGCTGCCCGGCCGGTTTTGGAGAGCTATCAAATACCGGTTAATACGATTACCAATGTATTTCTGGGTATTATTTTGCAGGCTGTACCATTTTTACTGATCGGAATCCTGCTTTCGTCCGCAATTCAAGTCTTTATTCCAAAAAGCTGGATTGAACGCTGTTTTCCTAAATCCCTTGGAATGGGGATGCTTGTGGCTGTCACAGGAGGGTTCTTTCTTCCGGTTTGTGACTGTGTCTCCATTCCTGTGTTCAGAAGCCTGGTCAGAAAAGGGATTCCATTGCCTGTTGCAGTTACCTTTATGACCGTTTCTCCGGTCATTAATCCTGTGGTCATTTTATCGACTTATTCCGCTTTTCATGGTGATATGACAATTGTGGTCTGCCGGGTATGCCTCGGAATACTGGCTTCCATTCTGATCGGGCTTATTGTGGCTGTATGGCCGCCAAAAGGCCGGGTACTGTCAGGAGGAAAATTGGATATGGCAATGTGCAGCTGTGGCTGTTATGAAAATGCAGAATCTGTTTCCGGGCTTTCCGGGAGAATCAAGCTGTTTTTACGGCATTCACAGGCAGAATTTTTTAATGTGGGGAAATATTTGATGATAGGGACGTTTATTGCTTCTGTTTTTCAGGTCATGGGAACCGGCATATTTGCCTTAGCCCAGCGGGGAACCGGCCTGGCAGTGTCCATATCAGTTATGATGGCCATGGCGTTTATCCTTTCTTTATGCTCATCCTCTGATGCAGTAATCGGGCGCAGCTTTGCCAATCAGTTTCCAGCAGGAGCAGTTATGGGATTCCTGGTGTTTGGACCGATGATGGATATAAAAAATGTAATGATGCTGACATCAGGATTTTCAATCCGCTTTATCGGCAGGCTGCTGTTTACCACATTTACCGTATGTTTTGCCGTAATATTTTTGTTTTATTACCAGGGGGTGTGAAGATGCAGGCTCAGAGGTTTAATGCTCAGGCGTTTCTGGAAGTTTTATGCTTTGCCGCGTTCGGGGGACTTATACTATATTTGGCATTAAGCGGAAAGTACCGTTTGTATATTGCTCCCAGACTGAAACCATATCTGTACTTTACAGCTGTCATAATGGGGATATGGGCGCTGGCAGGCATTGGAAGGCTGTTTCATCCCCAGTACAGAATAAATGCGAACCACTGTTTTCTTCTGGTAATCCCCATTTTACTTCTTGTGCTTCCTCATGCCCCCTTGCAGGCGGCTGATTTCCAGCCGGGCAGCCCTGTATTGGATCCTTCAAGAGATACGGCTGATGAAAACCCTAAGAGGAATGACATGAATACAGACATACAGTCCGAACCATCAGAAACGGAGTTTTCTGATGGTTTGCCCGGTTTAGACAGAAAACAGCAGACGATCCATGTATCAGATGATCATTTTGGGATGTGGTTTTCAGAAATATATTTAAACATGGAAAAATATGAAGGGTATACAGTGACAATGACAGGTTTTGTTTTTAAGGATCCTGATCTTGTCAAGGAGAACGAATTTGTACCTGCCCGCCTGGCGATGACATGCTGTGCGGCAGATTTAGAACCGGTTGGCGTGACCTGCAGATATGATAAGGCATCTGAATTAGAAGCAGGCTCCTGGGTGACAGTGGAAGGAATTCTACTCATAAAGTATAAAGAATATGATGGCAAAAGGTATACCGATCCCCAGATTGAAGTAACAAAAGTTACACCGTCAGAAGAAGTAGAGGGATATGTCTACCCATATTAATTTGGGTTTGGACAATGCAGGAGTTAACTGCTTTCCCGTTCAACAAGTGAAGAGGTAAACACCAGGTGTTGCGGGGAAGACTTCTGCTCTGTGGGAGATTCAATATCACTGATTGTCATAAGTGCAGCTTTTACTCCCATTTCACGGGCGGGCATTTCCATTGAGGTCATTGTTGTCTCAAGCATGCTACCGATGATATGCCCGGTAAGGCTGATTAATCTTATTTGATCAGGAACCTTTATTCCGCATTCTTTTAGTGCACGCATGGCACCGATGCCCTGAGCATCAACTGCAGCCATAATGGCATCAAGCCCCGGATTCTGTTCCAGGAGATCAAGAGCGCATTGATAACCGTATTCCAAACTATTAACAGGTGATGAAGAGATGGCGCTTGTCTCCGAAAGTCCGAGCTCTTTAAGAGCGCGGCGGTAACCGTTGTATCGCTCCAGGTAGGGAGCCAGTTTCATGGTTCCATTAATAAGGCCGATTTCCCGACAGCCTTTTGATGCCAGATATTTCGTTGATTCGTAGCCGCAATTTTCATAATTCACAACTACACTATTTAATGCGGCATCCTGTTGACGCAGGATCTGGGTTATAGTTAAGCCGCTGGAACGGATATCCCGAAGCAGACGTCCATTGTGTCCGGTTCCGGCAATGATAATTCCATCTACAAAACCGTTCCGGAGGCGGGATAAACATTCTCTCTCAATTTTAGGATCATCTTCCGTATTACAGATTAGAGTGGCATATCCTAACCTTCGGGCTTCTTCTTCTATCCCTTGCATGATGTCTGCAAAGACGGTTATATGCAGGCGTGGGACAACTACACCAATGGTATGTCGTTTTCCCTGTCTCAGACTTTGGGCAATGATATTGGGTTGATAGCCTAATTCCTTAACGGCTGCAAAAATACGGGATTTTGTATCAGGATGTACATAAGATGTATTGTTTATTGCGCGGGATACGGTACTTACATCCACACTGGCCAAACGCGCAACATCTTTTAATGTTGCCATATTTCACACTCCTTTTATTTTTCTATATACAAACGTTAGCATATAAAAATTATATTAGAATTTTAAACAATGTTCAAGACCATATTGAGTAAAAGCGACTAATTATTAAGACTATTTAACTATATTTTTATTAAAGTATGCAAAAAATTGCATGTCATATGCAAAAAATTGCAGGCTGAAGGTAAAATATTGACTCCATAATTCAATCATGATATAAAGGAATTACAAAATATACAAACGTTTGTATAAAATAAAGTTAAAGCATATGCGCAATGCTTATGACAGATCAAACAAATGATTGGAGCAAGGAGAAAAATATTATGGCAAAATTTAAGAATTTTAAAACGATCTTCCCAGCAGTTTCTGTTCCGTTAAAAGATGATTATACGATTGATGAAAAAGAATTCCGCGCATACCTTCGCTGGATTAAAAGTTTTTACGGAAAAGGCATTGAAGGCTTGGTATGCAATGGACATACCGGAGAGATAACAGGTCTTTCCCGTGCAGAACGTAAACGTGTCGTTGAAATCTGCAGCGAGGAATGCGGCGATATCATGACAATTATTTCCGGTGTCAATTGTGAAAATACAGCAGAGTCCATCGAAATGGCGAAAGAAGCAAAAGAGGCAGGTGCAGATGGAATCCTGCTGATGCCTCCTCATATGTGGCTGCGCTTTGGAATGCATGAGGCTGCGCCGTTCCAGTACATAAAAGATGTAGCCGAAGGTGCTGATATTGATATTATAATCCATTTGTATCCTGCAACAAGCAAGGCAAATTATCCGGTAGAGTCTTTGATTAAAATGTGCAAGGAAATCGATCATGTAAAATGTATCAAAATGGGAACCCGCGTTACTTCGATCTACGAGCATGATGTACGTCTGCTTCGCCAGGAATGTCCCGATATTTCCCTTATCACCTGCCATGATGAGACATTGTGCGTAAGCTGGTTCCCTGGAATGGATGGTGCCTTAATCGGTTTTGCAGGCTGTGTTCCGGAGTTGATTTGCCCGGCATGGGATGTGTTTAAGAATCCAGATAAGCACACTCTGAAAGAAGCGCAGGAGTGGTCAGATCGTATTTACCATATTTCTCAGGCTATTTATGGCGGTGGACAACCGTCCGGCGAGGCTCATGCCCGTCTGAAAGAAGCGCTGGTACAGCGTGGAGTATTTACTTCCGGATTGATGCGTAAACCGGTATTGCCTTTGGATCAGGAAGAAAAGGACTGGATTGCGCTGGGGCTTAAACGCAGCGGCCTTCCGGACGTTGATATGAGCAAATATCAGGATTAATTTTGATATTTAAAGGTCCACCGGCTTTCTGTTATCCCGAAAGTTGGTGGGCTTTTGAAAAATGTACGATTGGGACGAAGAAGTGTACAATCTAATCTTATGAGAAGGAGGGGGTATGGTTTTTTTTAACCATACAAACAGAATATGAATGATGAAAATATTTCCGGAGCCGGGACGGAAGTCTTTGATGATGCAAAGGTTAAAAAACTTTCATTTCTGGAACTGATCAAAAAAATCGGACCGGGAATCATATTAACTGGTATTGTTATTGGGCCGGGGGCCATTACAACAGCGTCGATGATTGGTGCCCAATATGGCTACAGCCTTCTGTGGCTTTATATCCTCATCGCTTTTATGGGAACGACTTATGTATTGGTTACATACAGATTATCCATGCTGACAGGAATGCCGACCATTCACGCCATCAGACATTATTATGGAAAGGGTGCCGCGGCTTTTACTGGTTTTGCATTGTTTTTAACCTGTTGTTTCTTTACGATTGGTAATATTTCCGGAACTGGTGCAGGTATGCAGCTGATTTTCGGCATAGACTGGAAAATCGGTGCCATGATTATGATTGCGGTACTTGTATATTGCTATTTCTCTAAGGGTGTATATACAAAGATTGAAAAAGGCGTTGGTTTGTGTGTGCTTGGAATGATTATAGCTTTTTATATTACATTAGTTGGTACAGGCGGACCGGACTTAGGGGCTATGGCAAAAGGTTTTACCACATGGAAATTTCCGCATGGGAGCCTTGCTACAGCGCTGGGCTTTCTGAGTACTCATGCAGCACTTACTACGGGAATTTACGGCACATATCTTGGAAGTGAAAAGAAGTGGAAAAAAGAAGACTTATTTAATGGAACGCTAATGGCTGATTCCATAGCCCATGTAATTGGTGTTTTATTAATCAGTGGAGCAGTTATGCTTGTAGCAGCAATTGTATTAAATCCTACGCATACAGTGGTGAAGTCACCGGCCCAGCTTGCAGAAATGCTGGTGCCTGTTATGGGAAGTATTGCCAGGCCAATCATGGGAGTTGCGCTTTTGGGCGCAGGATTTTCCTCTCTGCTTGGTAATACACAAAGAGGAGTGGTATTATTGAATGCCGGATTTGATAAGCCGACTTCTCTGGAAGACAAAAGTATCAGAATTGGTGCGTTCCTTATTCTTGCAGTATCTGCGGTCATCTGTTTCTTATTTGGAGGTTCTCCGGTACAGTTGATTTTTATTGCAAATCTGGCAACCGCTATTGCTACACCTGTATCCGGGGCGTTTATTGTATTGATGATATGGCGGAAAGATACCACTGCAGGATATAAGCCTCCGACTGCTTTGAGAATCTGTATGACAATTTGCTATATAGCATGTTTGTTCTTAACGTTATCTTCTTTAAAGAAACTATTCTAAACAAATATTAATTATTTGAGGGAGTTCATTTCGGAGTGTTTGGGCTTTACGGGAATATCTTGGGGATTTAAATTTGCCGGTCATTTCATGATTTTTTCTGCATAGTTTCGATGGAAATACAAAAACTATTGACAGATAGGAGGTATCATTATGGCAAAAGCAGGTATGAGAAGACCAAGTCCCTATGATTCAAACAATCATGGATCAGAGAATCATGAAAAAATGCATCGTCCAAAAAATGAGCAGGCTCGGGTACCGGAAATCCAGGGCGCTGCGAAAAATGGGAATGCGAAAGCTGGTCCGGTCAATGCCCCAAACTGGACTAGAGATGATTACAAAACAGGAAATAAACGTGACGGTGTTTAAGAAGAGGATGTTGAAAATAAACCATACCCTGATAGTAAGAAAAAGCAGTTGTGCTTTTAGCTATCAGGGTATTTTTTTGTATATTACATTCAGGATACAGATGATGATTAAAAGAAAATAAAGGGCCTGCATGTGAGACCTGTTGCTGATTTCTGGTTTTCTCATGGCATAATCAGCATAGAAATATCATGAGGAGGGTAGAAAACGGGTAGCATCTTACTTGCGTCTAATGGTTTGGAATGTTATAGTTACAAGGAGGTTGGACCCAATAAATTAGGAATGAGGTAATGATGGGCAGAGAGAGAGCTTCCAGTCAAACAGGCCATAAAATGTCTACATATTAAAAAAATAGATGAAAGGAGCGTTTCAAATGAAGACATTATTTGATCAAATAAAATTATCAGGAATGAAGATGAAAAACAGATTTGTGCGTTCGGCAACCTATGACGGGAGATCGGATTCGTTAGGGCATGTGACTGAAAATCTGATTCATCTTTATGAAAATCTGGCAAAAGGTGGAGTCGGCACCATTATAACCGGACTGACAAATGTAACCGATATAGAAAAAATCGTTCCGGGCCAAATGGCAATCTACAATGATTCTTTTATTGAGGAGTACCGGAAATTTACGGATACAGTTCATAAGTATGATGCAAATATTATAGTTCAGCTCGTTTGTAACGGTGTCCAGAACAGAAGCAAGAATGATGGGGTATTATGGGGGCCAAGTGCAGTTGAGGATTTAGCAATGAAAACGGTACCCAAAGAAATGACAAAAGAGGATATACAGGCAATGAAAGACGCTTTTTCTAATGGGGCCTTAAGAGCAAAAAAAGCCGGTTTTGATGGCGTACAGCTTCACGTTGCCCATGGATATTTACTGAGCAGATTCCTGACCCCATATTATAACAGAAGAACAGACGGATACGGCGGCAGTATTGAAAACAGAGTGAGAGTAATTTTGGAGATCGCGCACAGGATCAGAGAGCTCGTTGGCCAGGATTATCCGGTTCTGGCAAAAATAAACTGTGATGACTTCATGGATCAGGGATTGACTTTTGAAGAATGTAAATATGTGTGCAAAATGTTGGAAAAAGCAGGCTTAAGTGCTGTTGAAATTAGCGGTGGCACCATGTCCTCCAGGGCCAATGAAGGAACGATCAGAAAGGTTTCTTCAGAAACAGAATCGTATTTCGCCCAGTATGCCGCTGAAATTGCAGAAGAGATCAACATACCGGTTATATCTGTCGGCGGACACAGGGATATAAACAAGTTGACAGATATTGTTAATCAAACAAATATTGAATATATTTCATTGTGCAGGCCTTTTATACGGGAACCGGAACTGATTAACCGTTGGGCCGGTGGTGACAGAACGCCGGCTAAATGTATTTCGTGCAGCAAGTGCTTTGGTGTTGAAGTAAAATGTATCTTTAATAAGTAAAATTGGAAGCTTTTGTAAGAATAGCTATAGCTGCCTATTGCGCCTTTGCCTAATATAGACAAAATTATTAGGGCCTGGATTATGTTTGTGAAAATGAATAAACCATGCATAAATAAGAAACTAATTATTTTATACATGGTTTATTCATTATTTTTGTATATTTGCCAAATACCTTTTTTATGGAGCGAATCCGTCAGAGTACATAAAGCAGACCTCATTTAGAATTAATCGGAATAGATGTGTTGGATTCTATATTCTTAAGCATCTTACTAAGTGTTGACTTAAAATTATCGAGCTCTTCCTGAGAAAGACCGTCTAGCGTATCGGACATAAATTTTTCAGCGACCTTTAACATTTCTGTTTCAATTTTTTGTCCATTTTCAGTAAGAATTAAAGACTTGATCCTTTTGTCATTTTCATTATTAATTCGGTTAACCCACCCAAGTACCTCCATTTTATCGAGCATTCGAACAACACTTGGTTCCTTCAAAGACATTTTATCAGCCAGCTGCTTTTGCGTAATCATGCTATTATTTTTGATATAATATAATGCAATCCACTGGGTTCTTGTTATATTGTAATAATTCAGCCTTTTCTCTAAGCAATCGGCGAGATCTTTTGCGCTTTTACAGGTAATAAAAGCGATGCAGTCATCTAAATTAAACATAATAATCACCATATCATTTTATTTTAGTCTATATTAACATAAAACCTTCAAATATACTATGTTTTTTTTAGATAGCAATGAAACATTATGATTGTTTCAGATGATTGGAAATATACAGATTCAGACATTCCCATACTGCTTCTTCGCGAAAGCATTTCCCATTCAGTTCATCTTCACAGATCTTGAAATCATAAAGCTGCAGGCTGTCGGTATTTATTTTTATACGTTCCATTAAGCCGTTAACCGCTGCGATATGCACCGATACATTTCCAAATGAATATTTACGTTCCAGTACGATATCAAAATCTGGAGACTGCGCATACAGCCAATCGTGTGACGAGAGAAGCTGCTCTAAAGGTGCTTCAAAATTGGTTTTATTGATAAATTCTATATTTTTGCAATGGAAGGTCTCTATGAAAGCCTCAATTACTTTTTCAACAGTTATTTCGTTATTAATTTCTGATAAATTTATAACTCTGCTTTTAACGGATCCGATTCCTTTGGAATTTAGCTTTAGCATGGAAGGGGTAAGGGCTTTTCCTAATTGCTCAAAATCCACATGAACTAAAATTGTGCCATGATACATATAATTATCGCCATCTGTATAATAAGCATGTCCGGAAAATTTCTGGTTTTTAAATAATAAATCATTTCTGCCGCTGAATTCACAGTCAATACCAAGTCTCAACATTGCAGATCGTATGAGTTCGATAAATTGTACCTGGCTTGCCGATCTTTCTTTGGTAATAAAGGTAAAATTAACGTTACCTTTATCATGATATACGGCTCCGCCGCCGGAAAACCTGCGTACTGCCTGAATGTTGTGTTCCTTAAGATATGAAAGATTACATTCTGCGTATAGGTTTTGATTCCTTCCGACGATAACGGAAGCATCATTCTGCCATAAAAATATATGGATATCTTCATCGGAGGCTAAAAACAGCTGATGCTCTGCGGCAATATTAAAATATGGATTAAATTCTTCAGATCGTATTATTTTCTTCATCACTGATGCAAGGCTCCGATTCCAAAATCCATTGCTGCTTCATGAATTACTTCACCGGTAGTCGGGTGTGAAAATATAGTCTCTGTTATCTGTTTTTCCGTAAATTCATTTGCGATTGCTAAGGTTAACGAACTTATTAATGAGGAAGCATCGGGACCTATCATGGATCCGCCAATAATTTTTCCTGTTTCATTATCCTTTATCAGTTTCATAAATCCTCGTGTTTCGCCCATTGTCAGAGCCTTTCCATTTCCTGCAAATGAAAACTTGCTAACTGTAATATTCATACCTGCTGCGTTGGCTTCATCTTCCCCCGTACCGACACTTGCAATTTCGGGTGAGGTAAATATTACGTTCGGGACTGCCGAATAGTCCATTGCCTTATTTTTCCCCAATATATTATCCACTGCAACGATACCCTGATGGGAGGCCACGTGAGCCAGCTGAATAATATTTGTTACATCACCGATTGCATAGATATGACTGATATTCGTACGCATGGAGGCATCCACTTGAATACCTTTTCCTTTGCTATTTAATAAAACGCCGCTCTTATCTAAGGATAATCCGTCCAGATTGGGCTCTCTGCCGATAGCGACTAAAACCTTTTCGCTGACCAGCAAATGTTCGCCATGCTTATCTTCATAGGTAATGACTGCCTTACCGTCTATGGAGCTCTGGATTTTCATGACTTTTGAACCGGTATGCACCTTAATTTTCTCTTCTTCGGCAATATCCTGTATTTCCTTGGCGATATCATGGTCAACCATTGTTAGCAGCCGGTCCATGAATTCAATAACATGTACCTCTACGCCGAAATTTTTATAAATAAATGCAAATTCCATACCAATTACTCCACCGCCGATAATTGCAATGGATTTTGGCAGCTCGGTATTGGACAGTGCTGTAGTGCTGTTTAATATAAAAGGCAGTTCCATGCCGGGGATAGCTATTTTTGAAATTTTGGAACCTGTTGCTATCATAATATTTTTTGCCTTTATAATATAGTTTTCATTTCCATTGACTGAAATGGTGTACTCATCAATAAAAGATGCGTGACCGGAGATAACATTAATTTCATTCTTTTTCATGAGGAAATCAACACCGGAAACGAGTCTGTTCTTTACCTTGTCCTTACGGTCTATGACCTGTTTCATATTGACCGAAATATTACCGGCTGTCTCGACGCCAAAAAGAGAAGCATTTTTTACGTTGTGGCAGATTTCAGCGGACTTGACAAGTGCTTTCGTAGGAATACAGCCAACATTCAGACAGGTGCCGCCTAATTCCGATTCTTCAACAAGGGTTACCTTTAAGCCGTTCTTAGCTGCATAAATGGCTGCCACGTATCCGCCTGGACCTGCGCCGATTATCAGCAGATCTGTAGAAACCTCCTTTTGGTTCTTCTGTGTAATATTTTCAATATTGGCTTCAGCCGGTTCTTCGGAAACCAGATTCTCAACGATATCAAACATTTCCGCATTGGATGCAATTTCTGCACCTTCTTCACATAATACTCTGGAAACCGTACCTCCGGATACCGCCTTGACCGGACGGTTTCCTTTTGCTGTCTCTACCTGTGCAAGAATATCACCGGCAGCTACCTTATCACCGGCTTTAACATTCATTTTACCCACTTTACCCATTTTTCCGCCTGGGATCGCTGACATTTTAATAATCACGCTGCGTCCTCCTTTCTTCCAGAAAAAGAGCCAATTTTATAAAAGAGGCTCTTTTGCTGTACGTATTGATTAATCAATTGCAACACCCGATAATACTAATTTTACACCGTTAGCGATACAATCACCTACAGGACATGTTTTCTCTATAAATTTCGCATAATTTTCAATCTTCTCTTTGGGCTCATTTGTTTTAAAATGCATTACAAACCGTATCTCCTGGAAGCCGTTTCTTACATCAGCCAGTCCCATAAATCCATCCGGATCCAGATCTCCTTCAAGTTCAACATGGAATTCTTCAAATGTAATGTCATGAGCAGCCGCAAATGCACTTGCTACGATGGACTGGCATGCGCCCAGAGCACATAAAAGAGCTTCAACAGGGTTCATAGCAGTATCAGTACCGCCCAAATCTTCCGGTTCATCAAATAGAATTTTAAAACCTCTTGAATTTGCTTCGACCTGTAAGCCATCAGGTAATTTTTTAGCAGTAGCTTTGAATGTAGTCAACATAATGATATCTCCTTAATTTATTTTGTTAACAATATAACACATTCCCCATAGAAAATCAATAGTTAGCTAAGTATCTATTTTCCTTTTTTGTTTGGTTATAATATAACCCAATATTGATTATTTACCCTGATCAGGCAGCGAAGCGGATAGAGAATATCCGCTTTGACAAGTTTTATGCTTCTCACCACCGTAAACTCATAAATTTAATAGTTACTTGATAAAATAAAGTATTTTTCTTATAATGTTTTTTTAAAGGAGGCTGAAATAATGTATAAACCCAAATTAGAAAAAGATATACGGTGCCCGCTGGAATATGGATTGAGCATATTTGGAGGAAAATGGAAATCACGCATTATTTGTGTGTTAGCAGAAAAGGAATGTTTGCGTTACAGTGAATTAAGAAAGGAGATGACAGATATTACAGATGCCGTTTTGGCTGTAACTTTAAAAGAATTAATTGCAGATGGGATTATAATAAGAAAGTCATATGATGAAGTTCCTCCAAAAGTAGAATATAGTCTGTCAAATAAAGGGAAATCTGTCATTCCGATTCTCCAAAATATTTGCAGATGGTCTGGGGCATATCATAAAGAGGATAATGAGAGCATCCTTGCCCAATGCCAGAAGTGTGATTATAAATCAAAGTAAAAGCAGGTTTCTTTGCCTTGCAGAACAACTATAGAGTAACCGTGATAAACTGGTATATCACTTCAGCCACTCCGCAAAGCACCATGGCTGCGATGGGGTCCAGTTTCCATTTCCTCAGGCAGAACATAGCAGCAATGAAATAGAGAAAAGGCCGTAATTGAAAATTACCATCCTGAAAGGTTATCCGGCTGTTTAAGAAAATGGCCGGTACTAAAATGGTAAGACCGGCGGTAAAAATCATTGCAACAACTGCCGGGCGTAAGGATTCCAGAATTCCCTGTAATATGCTTAAATTACGGTATTTGGTATAGATCCATGCCAGAGCAGTTACAAATATGCAGGAAGGCAGGATACAGCCAATGGTTGCAGCCAGTGCCCCTGGGATTCCGGCAATCTGATTTCCCACAAAGGTTGCAGAGTTGATTGCAATAGGTCCCGGTGTCATTTGGGAAATGGTGACCAGGTCTGTGAAATCAGAAACCGTAAGCCAGCCATACTGGTCGATTACCTGTGCCTGTATTAAAGGCATAGCGGCATATCCACCGCCAAAGCTGAATGCTCCAATCTGTAAAAAAGCCCAAAAAAGTTTCAGATAAATCATGATAGTGTTTTCCTCCCGTGTTCCCTTTTGATCGTCCTTATTGCTCCGATTATGGCAACTGATAAAATAATATAAATGACATTTACGTGAAAGAAGTAGTTGGCAATAAAAGCAATAGCCATAATACTAAACAATATAAAATCTTTTGTCTTTACAATACTGCTGCCCATATCGTAAACCACAGAGACAATCACTGCACCTACCCCTGCCTTCATACCGGATAACATGGATTGTATGATAAAATTGCTTTTAAAAGCCTGATAAAAAAAGGAGACCAAGGTTAAAATAATGAAGGGCGGTATGATCGCTCCGAAAACGGCACACATAACTCCCCAAAAGCCGGCCAGCTTATAGCCAACCACAATAGCGCCGTTGACAGCGATGGCACCTGGAGATGATTGCGCAATCGCAACTAGATCAAGCATTTCCTCTTCGTTGATCCAATGAAGTTCATCGACAAATTTATTCTTTAAGAGTGTTACGATCACATATCCGCCGCCAAATGTAAAAGTGCTTAAATATAATGTTGAAATAAATAATTTCTTTAATATTTTGATTTTCATTTTATTCCTCTAAAGTGTGGTTGATTGAATATTAACGGAGTTAAATAAAGACACATTCGTTTTCTTTTTCCAGATAACGGCAGAAAAAGAATACACCTAAGAGAATGACCGGTTCAAACTCGTTTTCCTTTTCAATAGTTACAGTCCAGCCGCCGCTGATTCCATTCTGGATAATTTCAACGGCAATTGTGGAATCGTGTCTGGTTAATCGGTAATTCTGGCTGTTTAACATATGAAGCTCATATGGAATTCCTTTTATATCTACTGAGGCACAGTTGACGTGTAAAACCTGGGTGACTGACCAGTCGTGGATATCAGGGTCAAATTTTGGCTTTGCGGCTGCAATGCAGTTCTTGGATTTATCGTACAATACATATTCGCTGTCATTTAAATTCCCTGCTGTATTATGAAGCCTGATATCTGTATAAAATTCTTTATTTTCTGCTTCAAGGCATTTTTTAGTAGTGAAGGCCGGATCTTTTACAGTGACGATACGGGTCATGGATTGTTCGTCTTTTATACGATACAGGCTTCCGGATTTGATATAATATTTCATTGTGTACCTCCTTCGTTTTAATGCTGTTAATAAGGATTCTATCCGCAGATTTCTTGTGTGATTGATATTCCAGCATTATTTATTAAAGATAGACGGTACTCCACATCTTGTGTTATACTGGCCATGTGAGAATGCCTTTTCCTTTTGCTCTTATACTATACCACTTGATTATAAATAATAAAAATTGTATAATTTTATATTAATTATATGATTTTTCATATAATACTCTGGAGGGAAATTATGACAATAAAGCATATCAGAATTTTTTTGATGGTATGTGAATGCGGAAACAGTATTTCAAAGGCAGCCAAAAGGCTGTACATGACACAACCTTCTGTTTCGATTGCCATTCAGGAAATAGAGCGCCATTATGGTATTATGCTCTTTGACCGTATTGCAAGGCGTTTATATCTGACTGATGCCGGAAATGAATTTCTTGAGTATGCGTTGCGTATTTCCGCGTTATTTGATGATATGGAAAAAGGGCTGCGGAATTGGGATTCTTTTGGCGTATTGCGTGTCGGAGCCAGCATAACCATCGGATCCCAGTTTATGCCTAGTTATGTTGAAGCGTTTACAGCCATGCACCCCAATACAAAAACCCAGGTTCTGATTGAGTCTTCGAATAAATTGGAACAGAAGCTGGTCACAAATGAATTGGATATTGCGCTGGTAGAAACCCCTATTCATGAAACCTGTCTGACGGCAGAAGCATATATGGAAGATTACCTTGAAATAATCACACCGGCCAGGCACCCATTTAAACCAGGACAGGTCATGACAAAAGATGAATTTCAACGGCAGAATTTTCTTTTAAGAGAACATGGCAGCGGTACGCGTGAAATTTTTGAACAAGTGATGCAGAATGAGGGAATCTCAGTGAACCCGACATGGGAAGGGACAAGCACTACTGCACTGGTGAATGCGGTAATGCATGGTATTGGTATAGCAGCCGTTCCCCGTCGTATGGTTTCAGGACCGCTGGAGCGGGGACTGGTATATGCACTGAAGGTAGAAGATCTTCAGTTTAAGCGGCAGTTTTACATTGTTTATCATAAAGATAAGCGTTTGACGAAGCTGATACAGGATTTTATCCATATCTGCAAATTTTATGAACTGGATTATTCGCTGCCAAAATATTCCGGGTTGATTTAAAGAGTACGATGTGGTAGAAATTAAGAATAGACAGGAGAATGACTATGCCGATGTTAAACCTTTTAATAAAACCCGCATCCGGCAATTGCAACATGCGGTGCAAATATTGCTTTTATGCGGATGAATTAAATAATCGTACCGTCCAGTCCTATGGAAGAATGTCGGCGGATACTTTGCATGCCATTGTTGACAAGTCTATGGAATATGCAGACGGGGAGTGTACCTTCGCTTTTCAGGGCGGGGAGCCGACGCTGACTGGATTGGAGTTTTATAAAGATCTGGTTCGTTACGTGTCTGCCCATCCGAATCCGAAAAAAGTTAAAATCCATTATGCCATTCAGACCAATGGCTATGTCATCAATGAGGAATGGGCCGCTTTTTTTGCGGAGAATCATTTTTTGGTAGGTGTTTCTTTAGACGGTACGAAAGAAATTCATGACAAATACCGGGTCGACGCCGCCGGAAAAGGAACCTACAAACGCATTATGGAGGCGATCCGTTTGCTGGAGAAGCATAAGGCAGAATATAATATCCTGACTGTGGTAACTGCAGCTACCGTCAGAAACGGTCAGAAGATCTACAATTTTTTTAAGAAGAACCATATCGGATATCAGCAATATATTGAATGTCTGGATCCCATCGGCGAGATACCTGGAGGTCATGAGTATTCCCTGACGCCGGAAAGATA
This sequence comes from Clostridium sp. Marseille-P2415, assembly GCF_900155545.1. Classification (GTDB taxonomy): domain Bacteria; phylum Bacillota; class Clostridia; order Lachnospirales; family Lachnospiraceae; genus Lacrimispora. The sequence continues at coordinate 1,708,722 of NZ_LT732526.1, read as the reverse complement.
TGAAACCTTTTTAAAAAGTGTTTTTGATGCCTGGTATCTGGATATGAAAGATGGGAACTACGTGTATAACCGTTATTTTGAAAACCTGATGCTGATCATTGCCGGACGTATTCCGGAAAGCTGCAGCATGCGGGGAACCTGCGGAAGGCAGTGGGTAATTGAAGCCGACGGAAGTACATATCCCTGCGATTTTTATGCGCTGGATGAATGGCTGTTAGGAAATGTGAATACGGACAGTTTTGAGGATATGGAACAAAAGAGGGATGAACTGGGATTCGTGAAATGGTCGGAGCAGGTGCATGAAGAGTGCAAGACGTGTAAGTGGTTTGGCTTATGCCGCAATGGCTGCCGCAGATACCGGGAACCAATATCCGCTGACAATGCAGGAAAGAATTATTTCTGCAGTGCATATTATCATTTTTTTGAATATGCGTATCCAAGGCTGGTAGAAATCTGCCGGAGATTCGCTTGATTTGATTCCAGATGCAGAAACGTGCTTTATAGAAACTGCAGCAATCGAAAGGATAAAAGATCCTTTTGATTGCTGCAGCTTTTTTAATAGACAAAATTAAATTTCGGACAAGTTTTCTTTTAAAATTATTCTGGTCTGAATATATTGATTTTTGGTGACCGGAATTTTTTCATACGTCAGGTATTCAAACAAGGTTTTTATTGCTGTATAACCCTGAAGCTGCGGCTGCTGGACGATGGTTGCCGTAATATTGCGGTTCCGGATCTCTTTGCCTATTTCTTCGGAATAGTCATAGCAGATGATGCGGGAGTTCTGAAAATATCCCATCTCCTGAATCGCTTGTAAATTGCCATAGCTGTATGCGCCGGGGCAGACAATCAGGTTGGTTTCCGGAAAATCCTCCAATGCCTTCCGGGTTAACTGGTAATCCCGGATATCGTTGCCGGTCATTTCGATCACATCCTGCAGGATTATCTGAGGATACTCCTGCTCCAGCGTTTTTTTCAGTCCATTCATGCGGAGAATGTGTCCCAGCATCTGAAAACTGGGAGAAAACAGCAGCAGTTTACCGTGGACAGGGCAGGACAGGGATAAAAGTCCGGCTGTAATAGCTCCGCTCAGGGAGTAGTTACATCCGACGAAACTTAAATATTCTGTATCATCAAGGATATTGGTCAGGAATACCACAGGAAAATGCTGCCTGTGCAGTTCATTGATCCGCTCCTTGATGGCCGGATGATTGATGGGGACGATGGCAATGGCATTAGCCCCTTCCTCAATTGCCCGGTTAATCAGTTTTAACTGCTCCCGGGCATTAAAATCCGGACATTCTTTCAACTCTATGCGAATGCCGAAATCAAAAATTTCTTCTTTGCAGTTCTTGATTCCCCTCATAATATCATTAAAAAAAGCATTATGGCTTTGTATATGGAGAATCACGGTGATCTTTAAATTGCGCCTGCGGATCGAGAGACTCTTGGCCACGGTATTGGGACGGTAATCCAGTTTTTTTGCGATCATCTTGATTCTCTGTGCAACCTTCGGGTCTACGCGGCCACGGTCATGGAGTGCACGGTCGACCGTACCGACGGATACCCCAGCTAATTCTGCGATTTGTTTCAGTGTAACTCCCATTAACAGCCTCCGTGCATGAATTTATCCTTTTGGATAATTCTATCTTAGCAAAGAGCAGGGCTGGTGTCAAGAAAGGAAATGACAAGAAATAACAATAATGCGTTTTCGATAACACAAGGAAAATTATAAATCGTACTCCGAAACGACTGTTAAAAATCTATCAAAAACAAGTGCGTCATGAAGCTTTATATCAATAATATTGTGAAAAACGACCATGAAATGCAAAGAAAAAGCGCAAAATGCACAAAAGTGAAATAGAAAAAAATATAATTATTGACAAATGAGAACAAGTGCTCTATATTGAGATTAGCGTTAACGATAACGCAAAGGATGAATGTGGTGTAAAAGTTAATGAGAAAAGGAGAGGTAATCATGAAAAAAAGGATTTTATGGAAGACTGGCAAATCAATAACAACTCTGACTTTAGCAGCTGCGCTGGCGGTTTCACTGGCCGGATGCAGCGGTTTAAGAACGGCCAAAGAGGCCACACAGGCAGCAGGCGCCGATAAGAAAACGGCAGCACAGCAGGGAGCCAAATCCGAAGTACTGCGCGTTGGTATCCTTCCTCTTTCCGTAGGGGTTCCGGTACAGTATGCTGCAGATCAGGGGTGGTTCGAAGAAGAGGGACTAAATGTAAGTCTGGAATATTTTGCAACCGGTGCTCCGGTAAACGAAGCGATAGCGGCAGAGGAACTGGATATTGCATGTTCCGGTTTCGCCTCCATCTACTCTCTGGCGAATGCAGGATGTGTGTGGCTGGCAGATGTGAATACGACAGGCGGCATGGGACTTTATGCACGCTCGGACAGTGATGTGGTTGCGGCAGGAAAGAATCTGTCAGACAGTCCGGAGATTTACGGCAGTGCGGAGACATTGAAAGGGAAGAAGGTGCTTGAGCCGCTGGGAACGGCCGTACAGTATATGACCGAGTGCTATGCAGCGAAATTTGGATTGACTCCATCGGATGTGGAACAGGTTAATATGGAGTATGCATCTGCGTTTCAGGCTTTCCAGACCGGAGAAGGCGACATTGCAGCCATGAATCCGCCATACAGTTATCAGATGGAGGATCTGGGATATAAGGAAATCTGCTCCTTTGAGGATGCTACCGGCGTAAATATGTGCGATGGCAGCTTTGCAAGGGGAGAAGTGGTGAAGGATCGACCGGAAGATGTTGCCAAATTTGTAAAGTGCCTGGTTCGTGCCATGGATGAATTACAGGATGAGAATACCCGATATGAGTATACAAAGAAATTCTACACCGATAATGGCCAGGATTTCACCGAAGAAAATTTAAAGAAAGAGATCGAAGACAGGGCATACGTTGGTACGGATTATATGAGCCAGGAGGGATATAAACTGGGAGAAGCATGGGTTGCGATTACGGATTTTCTGGTATCCGCGGAGAAAATCACAGCCGACAGTGCGCCGAACGTAGAAAAATCCATCAATCCTGCATTTGTATCGGAAGCTACAGGTCTAAAAATACAGTAATCAGATGTAAGAGATCCGAAAGGTGGAGAAATCGTGAAAAGAAAAAATAATTATTGGTGGCTAAAGGTTCTGTCCATTGTAATCTTTGTCGGAGTCTGGTGGTTATGCTGTGATGTTCTGAAAATAACAAAGAGTTCTACACTTCCTGGACCGGTAACAATTGGGGCTACATTTATTAAGAAACTGACCTCGACAGCACCGGATGGCGCCACGCTTCCAGAGCATATTTTTTCTTCGCTGAAAATTGCGATGGGCGGCTGGGCCATGGGGGTAATCATCGGTACCCCACTGGGGATTTTAATGGCCTGGTATAAGAAAATTGATTTATTTGTGCGTCCGGTATTTGACCTGATCCGTCCGGTTCCGGGACTTGCCTGGATTCCGCTGATGATCCTGTTATTCGGGATCGGAATCACCTCCAAGATTGTAACGGTATTTTTGTCGGCATTCGTACCGTGTGTGCTGAACAGTTATACAGGGGTCAGACAGACGAAGGATGTACATCTCTGGGTAGGCCAGACGTTCGGTGCATCGAATTTCCAGATGCTGCTGCATATTGCGGTCCCGACGGCCCAGCCGTTGGTAATGACCGGAATCCGTGTTGCACTGGGAGCATCCTGGACCTGTATCGTTGCTGCGGAAATGCTGGCTTCCACAAAAGGTCTTGGATATATGATCCAGCAGGCACGCGGAATCTACCGTCCGGACATTATTATCTGCGGTATGATTGCGATCGGGACGATCGGAGCAGTATTTTCCTGGATTCTGACCGTAATTGAGAAAAAGGTGGTGAAAGGAGCGGGAAGAGAATGAACAAACGTTTTCAGGATGCGAAGCGGTATGAAAAGACGATTTGCGCGGTCATAGCCATTTTTATATTTCTCTGCCTGTGGCAGTTTGTGGTTTCTTTCACAAAGGCAGGAGTTGTTATGGCCGGTCCGGTAACGGTGCTTGGCAGATTTTTTGCCAGTCTCCTGGAACCTATCGGTACTCATACCATAGAAGTGCACATTTTATGGAGTCTTACCAGGGTTATGGTCGGATTCGTACTGGGTTCCCTGGCCGGGATTGTGGCCGGAATCGTGATGGGGTGGTATAAGCCCATGGAGGCATTGATCCGGCCGTTATATGAACTGATCCGCCCCATCCCGCCGATTGCCTGGATTCCACTGTCTATCGTGTGGTTCGGTCTGGGAGAACCATCCAAGTATTTTTTGATTTTCCTTGCGGCATTTTCCAATATTACGATGAATGCTTATGCAGGTGTCCGATCGGTAGACCGCACTCTCATGGGAGCTGCCAGGATGTTGGGAGCCAATGACCGTCAGGTATTCAGTACGGTAGTGCTGCCATCCTGCATTCCCCATATATTTGCAGGACTGCAGATCGCAATCGGCTCTGCCTGGGCAACCGTGGTTGCGGCAGAGATGGTGCGTTCCTCCGAAGGGGTCGGCTGGGTGATCATCAAGGGGCAGGATTCCAACAGTACGGTTCAGATTATGGTAGGAATTGTTGCGGTAGGAATTGTCGGTTATATATTGGCAGTTGCCATGCGGGCGATTGAAGCAAAACTATGCAGTTGGAGTGTGAGAGGAAAATGAGGAAAGAGATTATTGTTTGCAATCAGGTATCAAAGACATTTCACACGGCCAGAGGCAATGTGAAGGTAATCAATGATTTGAATCTTACGGTGAAAGAAAACGAACTGCTGGTCCTGTTCGGTCCGGGACAATGCGGAAAATCCACATTGATCAACTGTATGTCAGGGCTGGAAACCGTTAGTACCGGTTCGGTGGCAGTGAATGGGAAGCTTGTGGAGAAGCCCGGACCGGACCGGGGAGTAATTTATCAAAGAACTGCACTGTTCCCCTGGCTGACTGTTATGGGGAATGTGGAATACGGACCGAAAGTACGCGGCATGGCAAAGAAGGAGCGCCAGGAACTTTCCAGATACTATATCAAACTTGTGGGGCTGGAGGGCTTTGAAAATTCCTATCCGAATCAGTTGTCAGGCGGGATGCAGCAGAGGGTCGGCATTGCCCGGGCATACTGCAATGAACCGGACGTGCTGTTTATGGATGAGCCGTTTGGCCACCTGGATGCCCAGACCCGTTATCTGATGCAGGAAGATTTAATCCGTATCTGGGAAAAGGAAAAGCGGACGGTTGTATTTGTAACGAATAACATTGAAGAAGCAATCTACTTAGCGGACCGGATTGTGGTGCTGACTAACTGCCCGACAACCGTGAAAAAAGAGTATACGATTGCCCTTCCCCGTCCACGCGATTATGTGGATCCTGAATTCTTAAATTTGCGGGAAGAAATCAGCTCAGTAGTGGATAAAACTTTGTAAGGGGGGTGGAAATATGGAAGAAGTGAAAGTAAAAGTTGACCATATGACGAAGAAATTCGGTGATTTGCTGGTCCTGGACGATATTTCTTTTGAAGTGAAAAAAGGAGAGTTTCTGTGCATTGTCGGGCCTACCGGATGCGGAAAGACCACCTTTTTAAACTGCATTACCAAATTGTATGAACCAACCGGGGGTGAAATTCTGATTAACGGGGAACCGGTAAATTTAAAAAAACATAATGTAGCATACATTTTTCAGGAATATTCCACCATGTCCTGGCTTACGGTGGAGGAAAATGTTGCGTTTGGATTAAAAATGAAGAAACTGCCAAAAGACGTGATTGACCGGGAAGTGGCGGAAGTTCTGGATATGGTAGGCCTGACACAGTTTAAAGATTACTATCCGGCAGAGCTTTCCACGTCCATGCTGCAGAGAGTTGTTATTGCCCGCGCGTTCGCTGTAAAACCGGAGCTGCTGCTGATGGATGAGCCGTATGGACAGCTGGATGTGGAACTGCGGTTTAAACTGGAGGATGAGCTTCTGAACCTTTGGAAAAAGACCGGGACTACAGTTATATTCATCACGCACAACATCGAAGAAGCAGTTTATCTGAGTGAAAATATTCTGGTATTGACCAATAAGCCTACGGCCATCAAACAGAAACTGGCCAATACACTGCCCCGTCCGAGAAAAGTGGTTGCTCCGGAATTCATCGAGGTACGGAACCAAGTGACTGAATTGATTAAATGGTGGTAGGCAGGAAGGAATGTAAAATGAGAGCAATCATGTTAATGTTTGACACCCTCAACCGCAGGATGCTGGAGCCATATGGCTGTGACTGGACGAAGACTCCGAATTTTAAGCGGCTGGCGGAAAAGACCGTTAGGTTTGATAACTGCTATGCGGGCAGTCTGCCCTGTATGCCGGCCAGAAGGGAGCTGCACACCGGCCGTTATAATTTTCTGCACCGGGGCTGGGGGCCGCTGGAGCCGTTTGACGATTCGATGCCGGAAATGCTGCGGGAGCATGGGATTTATACCCATATGATCAGCGACCATCAGCATTACTGGGAAGACGGCGGAGCTACTTACCACAACCGGTACAATTCCTGGGAGATCGTCCGGGGGCAGGAAGGCGACTGCTGGAAAGGCCGGGTGAAAGACCCTGCAGTTCCGGAGCATCTGGGCCGGATGTGGAGGCAGGATCTGGTGAACCGGGCTTATATGGAATGTGAGGAAAAACAGCCTCTGGCTGAAGTATTCCGGCTGGGATTGGAATTCCTGGAGAAAAACAGAGAGGAAGATAACTGGTTTTTGCACTGGGAATGTTTTGATCCCCATGAGCCGTTTTATACAACGGAGAAATATAAAAAGCTGTATCCCCACGAATATGACGGTCCGCAGTTTGACTGGCCGGAATACCGGGAGGTACAGGAGACAAGGGAACAGGTGGAACATTGCCGGTATGAGTATGCGGCTCTGTTGTCTATGTGCGATGAGTATTTGGGAAAATTCCTGGATTTTATGGATGAAAACGATATGTGGAAAGATACCATGGTGGTAGTAAATACCGACCACGGATTCCTGCTGGGAGAGCACGACCTATGGGCTAAAAGCGTGCATCCATGGTATAATGAGACAGTTCATATCCCCATGTTTCTCTGGGATCCCCGTTATGGAGTCCGGAACGAGCGGAGAAAATCGCTGGTACAGGGCATAGATGTGCCGGTAACACTGCTGGATTTCTTTGGAATCGGACCGGCAAAGGACATGCAGGGGTATAATCTGGAGCCGGTCGTCCTGAGGGATGAGCCGGTTCGGGAATATGTGCTGTTTGGCATGCATGGAGCCCAGGTAAATATTACGGACGGCCATTATGTTTATATGCGGAGTCCGGTACCGGATAACAAGCCGCTTTACAATTATACTCAGATGCCGACTCATATGCGCTGCCGGTTTTCTGCTGAAGAGATGAAGACTATGAAATGGCATCCGGGATTTCCTTTTACAAAGGGCACTCCGGTGATGCAGATTGATTCGGTGGAAGACGGTTCGGGTGATACATCGGTGAAACAGACGCTGGGAACCGTACTGTATGATCTGCAGCAGGATCCGGAGCAGCTGGCGCCAATTCACAATTCAGAAGTGGAGCAGAGGATGGTTCTGCATATGATCCGGCTGATGGAAGAGAATGATGCGCCTCAGGAGCAGTATGTGCGGCTGGGGCTTAAGGAAATGAATTTTTGAAGGTAAATTGGAGAGGGGCAGCCGTTTCATACGGCTGCCCTTCATTTTATCATAAGCAGCGGTTATTGTTTGATATAATGCAATTGGAATTTTGGAGAATTATGAATCTGTTCCGTATAATCCAATATATTTCCGTTTCTCAAATGGGTTATGTTGGCAACTTTGATTATTGGAGTATCTTCTGAAATGCGGAAAAGCTTAGCGGTTTCGGAAGAAGGATGAATGGCGGTAATAATATGTTCGTTGTAAGATATCTTTTCACCGCGTACTTTTTCAAAATATTGATATTTGGATCCCTGAAGGATTTGGATAGACATTTCAGGATTCTGCGTAACGGACATATAGGAGGTCTCCAGTAAAAATAAATCTTCGTTCGCGTACCGTTCCCGTTTGAAATAATATATGGGGTCCCCCTCTTTCAAGTTCAAAATGCGGGCAATGTTGATGGGGGCTGACAGAACCTGAAATGCAGTAACAATCGTACGTGGAGTTAACCCCATATTTATAATTTCCTCAGTAAACCCCATTAATTGCGGGAATTTTTCTTTTGTTACCTGTTCCTGAACAAAAGTTCCGACTCCGGAAACCCGGCGGAGCAATCCAAGGTTAACAAGCTTATCCATTGCTTTTCGGATCGTTACCCGGGATACATTATATTTTTCTGCAAATTCCATTTCTGTTGGAATTAAATCCCCTTTTTTATAGTATCCCAGACGAATTTGATTTAATAACTCGTTTTCTATTTGTTTGTATTGGGGAGTTTTTTTCGGGGCCATACATACACCTTTCCTTTATATCCATATAAATGTATTATTTGTATTATACAACAAATTCTAATATAACACAAGAAATGAAATAATAAAAATAGTACAAATTAAAAAAGAAAGCAGTAAAATATTTGTAGAAAAGTAGCAAAGGTATTGACAAATGATTTTAAATGTATTATCATACTGACAAGAAAATGTACTTAATAATACAAGGAGGTAGCAGTATGGAGTTATGGCAGGCACTATTGATTGGGTTGTTCGCTTACCTGGGGCGTAATCAGGTACCGTGGCTTTTTGGCACAACGGGTGGCTGGTATGGGATTGGCCGTCCGTTGGCAGCGGGTATGATTGTTGGTTTTATTATGGGGGATGTTACAACCGGCATTTTGTGCGGAATAGCAGTACAGGCAATTTTTATCGGACAGATCACTCCTGGCGGCGCTGTTCCTTCGGACTTAAATTTGGCGGCATATATTGGGATACCGCTGGCAATGGCCGCAGGCGGCGGTCCGGAAACTGCAATTGCATTGGCAATTCCGCTGGGGAGTTTAGGTGTGGCATTGCATAACTTTACCATGACAGTTCAGTCATACTTTTCACACCGCGCGGATAAGTATGCAGCAGAAGGAAATGCTGATAAAATTTGCCTCATGAACATAATGGGAACGCTGCCGTCCTTCCTGGAACGGTTTTTCCTGGTAGCAGTTATCTGTTATTTTGGAGCGCCGTTTGCAGAAAAATTATTGGCAGCTCTGCCGGAATTTGTTCTTCATTTTCTGCAGATTGGCGGAAAGATGCTGCCTGCATTGGGATTTGCGCTTTTGCTGAAACAGATTATTTCAGAGCGTTGGATGATTATGCTGTTTTTACTGGGATGGGTTTTGATGGTTAATACAGGAATGACCACAACATCACTTGTTTTGATTGCTGTTGCAATTGCATTGCTGTTTATAATGAGAAAGGGAAACACAATTGCGGTCGCCGGTGCAGATTCCATAGCTGAGGGGGATGAATACGATGAGTAAACTGACAAAAAAAGATGTATCACATGCTGCATGGATCTGGCTCTTCTTTCATCAGAGCTCTCATAATTATGAGCGTATGATGGGCTGCGGTTTTTGTCATAGTCTGGCAAAAGCTTTGAAAAAAATGTATGGAGACGACAGAGAAGGATTGTCAGATGCATTGACCAGAAATATGACATTTTTTAATACGGAACCGCAATTGGGATCGGTTATTCCGGGTGTAACACTTGCATTAGAAGAAGCCAAGGTTGAAAATGGCAATGTAGACGCTGAGATGATTGTAAATACCAAAAGTGCACTTATGGGTCCTTTTGCGGGTATTGGTGATTCAATTCTGTGCGGGACATATAATCCTATTCTCTTAAGTATTGGTATTGGCCTTGCGGCTGATGGTTCACCGGTAGGTCCATTGTTCTTTCTGCTGACCTGGTGTTTGACGGTCATCCCTTTAAAATATTTTATGTTTGTAAAGGGGTATCATCTGGGACTGGATATTGTAAAAGTATTCTTAAATCAGGAAGTAAAAGAAAAAATAATGACAGCACTCAATATTGTTGGCCTGATCGTTATTGGCGGTGTTGCTTCTACGACGGTAGCTGCACCTGTAAAATTTGCTTTTACATCCGGAGATATGGTAGTTGCATTGCAGACAAGCGTTCTGGACAAGATTATGCCGGGATTATTGCCAATGCTGCTGACGGTTCTGTGCTGGTATGTAGCAGATAAAAAGAAATGGTCAGCTAATAAGATTATTCTTCTGATTCTTGGAATTGCATTTGTTATGGTGCTTCTTGGAGTTATGTAATTGAGGAATGGATTATAGAAAGCTTTGGTCCGATATGCATAGTAACTTCATCAATGTGCATATCGGACCAGGTGTTTAAGTAAGGAGTGTAATGACATGAATATAGTTTATATACATACTCATGATTCCGGGAGAATTGTAAGCCCTTATGGGTACAGAACAGTAACGCCTAATTTGGAGAAATTTGCAGAAGATTCTCTGACTTTTGAGAACTGTTATTGCGCAGGGCCGACGTGTTCTCCCAGCAGAGCAGCTATGCTGACAGGAATGTATCCGCATCAGAATGGAATGCTTGGACTGACTCAGAGAGGTTTTTCTATTGATTATTCAAAACATCTGGTTCAATTTCTGAACCGGAATGACTATCGTACGGCACTGTGCGGAATACAACACGAATCCGGCTGGTATTTAGATATAGAAGAAAATGGTAATAAAATAGGATATCAGGAAGTTTTAACTGAATCAAATGCAGGGATCCGGGATGAAGACCTGATATATTGGGATAAGAAGAATGCAAGGAAGGTTTGCGAATGGATCAAGCATTATGATGATGAAAAGCCATTTTTTTTATCCTATGGAATGTTTTCGACACACAGAGTCTTTCCTGATGTGATTGATGCAGAAATCAATGAGGGAGCGGCGGTTCCGCCATATCCAATCCATAATAATCCAGAAACAAGACATGATTATGCAAGATATTTAACGAGTTTAAAATCAGCGGATGAATGCCTGGGGCAGGTTTTGGATACAATCAGGCAAACGGGACTCATGGAAGATACGATTATTTTGTTTACAACAGACCATGGAATAGCGGCTCCATATTGTAAATGTACATTGTTTGATTCCGGTATCGGTGTGAGCTTCATTATGAGAGTGCCGGGCAGTCCGGCGAATGGAGCGGTATCAGAAGCACTGATTTCTCAAGTGGATTTATTCCCGACTCTTTGCGATTTGCTTGATTTAGAAAAGCCGGAGTATCTGGAGGGAGTTTCGTTTGCTGACCGTTTTATTGATCCGAACCGAAAGAGCAGAGATGAGGTTTATGCGGAGATTAATTTCCACACGTCTTACGAGCCTGCCAGATGCATTCGTACAGAATGGTACAAATATATCCGGTATTACGATCAGGATTATTTGAAGATTAATAAATCTAATATTGATGAATCCCAAATGAAAGATTATTATATGGATCATGATCTGGAACAGCAGACAAAATATGAGGAAGGCTTATATGATTTAATTTATGATCCGGGAGAACGCAATAATCTTGCCGATGATGAAAAGTATGCAGAAATACGGGAGGACTTAAAGCAAAGATTAGACGCTCAAATGAAAAAAACAGGAGATTTTCTTCTTCAGGGGCATCCGGGAATTCAGAAAAATTGGAAGGTGAATAAGAAAGAGTGTCAAAAAGCGAGCTCTAAAAATCCTGATGATTATATAAGCTTAGGAATTAAGTAAATAAAAAGAAAGGGAAGGTATTATGAATGGAGATTGTTAATATACGGATTGATGAAAGATTGATTCATGGACAGGTAGCTGCTGTATGGACCAGAACATTAGGGGCGAATCGTATTATGGTAATTGATAATGCAGCTGTGAAGAGTGATATTCAGAAATCAGCTTTAAAAATGGCATGTCCTCAGAGCTGCAAATTATCAGTGTTGTCTGTGGGGAAAGCTTGTGAAAATCTAAAAAACAGAAAATATGAAGGGGAGAAGATTTTTATTGTAGTAAAGTCTCCCGAAACATTAAAAGAGCTGTATGATGCCGGTTATGAATTTTCTGAAGTTAATGTTGGTAATATGGCAAAGAAAAGTGGGGCCAGACAGGTCAAAGATACGGTATATATTACCGGACAGGATGAGCAGGATTTTAAGTATCTGGCTCATAAAGGGGTAAAATTCACAGCATGCATGGTGCCAAGCGATCCGGTAATCGATTTTATTACATTATTATAAGGAGAGTATTTCATTATGATTGGAATCATCGTTACGGGACATGGTAACTTTGCTGCTGGAATCAGCAGCGGGCTTGAACTGCTTTTTGGTGCTCCGGAGTGTTTTATACCTGTGGATTTTACTGCATTATGTACGCCGGCAGTTCTTAAAAATAAACTTGAGGGTGCTGTACAGAATTTAAAAGAGTGCGAAACCATATTAATTTTCTGTGATCTTGTTGGCGGAAGCCCGTTCAATATCTCCAGCGAGATCAAGATGGAATCGGACAGAAACATTGAAGTTATCGGAGGCACAAATTTTCCGATGGTGCTGGAAGCACTTATGGGGCGTTTACAGGAGACGGGCGAGGATTTTGTTGGGCATGTTATAGAGTCCGGACGTAGTCAGATTATGCGCCATATAGTAGTTAAATCGGATGATATGGAGCTGGATGAGTAAGATTCAGATGAAGGATTTGTTTGATATGCTCCCATCTGGGCAGACAAGTGTAATAATAAATACTTGCCACCTGGAAGGGAGCATTTTGTATTGAAAAATATAACTCCGGATAAAAAGATTTTAGGAATAAGAAAATATCTTAATGGTGAAGATAGCCAAATAAGATTAGCTGAAAAGATAATGCAGTGTAGGAGGATTAGAAGTTTTTCAACACGAAATTACCGTAATGGCTGCGGAAGATTCCTTGGTGGAGTTAAAATATGTCCATGCTATAATGAAATTACCCCAAAGGAGGTGGCGGATTTGAATGATAGGAGGCAGCAGCTTTTGTTTTCCAAGCTTACTGAGAATGGCTATATCACGGCATCTGTTCTGGGAAAACAGATGGGGCTCAGTGAAAAAACCATCAGGGCAAGGGTCAGGGAGTTAGATAAAGAGCTTATACCCCACGGTGTCCGTATCATATCCAAACAGGGACATGGATACCGGATCGCGGTCACGAATGCTCCGTTGTATCAGGAGTTTATAAAGTCCTTGACAATGACTGAAAATACATTGCCTGCGTCTTCTGAGGAACGAATCCAATATCTGTTGTCGTGTCTGCTGAATGGCAGGGATTATGTCAAGCTGGATGATTTAAGCGATTTCTTATTTATATCAAGAAATACCCTCACAGGTGAATTGAAAAAGGCTGAAGAGATGCTTAACAAATATGATGTCAGGCTCGTGCGCAGGCCTCATTACGGCATAAGAGCGGAAGGCGGTGAATTTAATAAAAGGCTGTGTATTGCCAATTATCTTATGAAGCCGGATATGTTCATACACGGACGCAGAAGTACGGATGAGATGAAGGCCATCGGGGATATCGTGCTCGGCTGCATCCGTGAACATAAGGTCAGACTGTCTGAGGTCTTATTTCAGAATCTGATCCTTCATATATACATTGCGGTAAAGCGTATAAGAGGCGGGCTATGCCTGACAGGGGAGACCGAAGATTTTCCGGTAAACCTTGGAGAGAAAGAGATGGCTATTGCACAGGATATTGCTAAAAAGCTGGGAAATTATCAGGGGATTTGTTTTCCTGAGCCTGAGATCGAGTATATGGCGATCCATCTGGCGGGGAAAAGAAGCATCGTTGAGGGAGACGATACGGAACCCGGCCTGAAAGTCCCCAAAAGAATCGAGGGACTTATTGAAGAAATGCTGCAATCCATATATGACAGCTTCAAAATAGATTTCCGATATAACAGGGAACTGATCCTGTCCATGTCTCAGCATATGGTACCTCTGGACATAAGGATTCGCTATGATATGGGGGTCCAAAATCCCCTGCTGGAAGAAATAAAAAGGAAGTATCCCCTTGCTTATGCCATTGCGGAGCAGGCCTGTATCGTTCTTAAGGCTCATTATCAAAAATGCTTATCAGAGGATGAGGTAGGCTTTTTCGCTCTTCTTTTTGCACTTGTCCTTGAGCAGGAGAAGGGAAATACCGGCAAAAAGAATATACTCATCGTATGTGCTACTGGAAAGGGCAGTGCCCAGCTTTTGACTTATCGCTACCAGGAGGAGTTTGCAAAATATCTGAATCATGTTTATTCCTGCAATTCACATGAGCTTCAGCATTTTGATTTTAATAAGGTGGATTATGTTTTCACTACGGTCCCTTTAAGCGTTTCCCTGCCTGTCCCGGTTATTTCGGTCCGGGAGTTTCTTGAGGACAGAGAGATATTGTCCGTGAAAAAAATACTTACCGTGGGGAATAAAAGTTTTTTGTATGAGTTTTATGATGAGAGCCTTTTTTTTGCGGATGTGAAAGGGGACAGCAAAGAGGTGATAATCAGGGAGCTTTGCCGCCGGATAAGCGCCGTAAGAGACTTACCGGATGGATTTTATGAGGCGGTCTTAAAAAGAGAAGCGCTTGCTCAGACAGACTTCGGAAATCTTACGGCATTGCCCCACCCTTATAAAACGATGACTAAGGACAGTTTTGTTTGCGTAGGGATTTTGGAGAGGCCCATTCTTTGGAACAAAAATCAGGTTCAGGTTGTATTTCTTGTTTCCATAGGGGAATCTGAGCAGGAACAGCTTCAGTCTTTCTATCAGCTCACTATGAATCTTCTGCTTAGCCAGAAGGGGGTATCAAGGCTCATCAGGGAAGCCTCCTTTGACACTTTGATTGAGCTTTTAAAGGAAGATAGAAGCATCAGACAATAATGACGAAATTATTTAGGAGAATGAAGAATGGATATAAAAATTGAAACCATTATGATGGAACTGGTTGTAAACGGCGGAAATGCGAGGAGCTGCGCTTTGCAGGCCATTGCCGCGGCCAGAGAGGGAAAAATTGAACTTGCGGAAAAACAACTGAAAGAGGCGGATGAGGCAATCGAGAGGGCCCATGAGTTTCAGACGGGCATCCTGCAGGCCGAGGCATCAGGAGAACATCTTGAGATGAGCCTGATCATGGTTCATGCGCAGGATCACCTGATGAATGCCATGACGGTGAGAGACCTTGCAAATGAATTCATAAAGCTTTATAAAAAAGCCGGTATTCCGTGCTGACGTGGAAATTTGCCGGCGGATAATTGGTAAGGAACAAATCATAGAAAGGAGCAATGATATGCTGTATATTACGTTGATCTGCGCAGCAGGGATGTCCACTTCCATGCTGACGCAAAGAATGCAGAAGGCCGCTGAAAAGAAGGGGGTGGAAGCTGAAATCATAGCATTGCCTGAATCAAAATTCAGGAATTATAAAGGGCAGACGGATGTGCTTCTTCTGGGACCTCAGGTCAGATACCTTTATGACGAAATAAAGGCCGAGTTTGAACCGAAGGGAATGAAGGTGGCGGTAATAGAAATGAGGGATTACGGAATGATGAACGGTGAAAAGGTTCTGGAGGATGCGATAAAGCTTTTGGGGTAAAGCGAGGATGCAGCAGATTATTGCAACATGAAAAAGGAGAAGGATATATATGAATAATTTAACCGGGTTGATCGAGAAATTTTTTGTCCCTATGGCTGGAAAGCTTTCAAAGAACAAGTTTCTGAAGGCGATTTCCAATGGATTTTCGGTGCTTTTGCCTATTATCATGATAGGCGCAATTTTCACGCTGTTGGCGAATCTTCAAATTGCACCATATCAGAGCCTCGTGCAGGCAGTCCACTTAAAAGAAATATTTGCCTTTGCACCTAAGGTGACCACGGATATGCTTGCAGTATATGCTGTTTTTCTGATCGGAAAGGCGCTTGCTGAGCAATTTGACCTGGATGAAAACGTATCGACCATCGTGGGTACCTTAAGCCTCTTCGCATTCCTCCTGCTGATTCCCCTTGGCGTTACGGGAAAAGCAGCTAAAAGCGGGGAGATCGTTTCAATCTTAGGAGCCCTGCCTACCACATATCTTGGGGCTGCCGGATTGTTTACGGCCATGATTGTGGGACTGACGGTACCTGTCATATATCATATGTTTATTAAGCATAATATTGTCTTAAAAATGCCGGAACAGGTTCCGCCTACGGTAGCCAAATCCTTCAGCGCTTTGATTCCTGCTTTCAGTATTGCTTTTATATTTGGACTTATAAGGTTCGGATTTTCTCTTACTTCTTTTAATGATGCAAATAATTTTATTTATACGATGCTGAAAGCGCCGCTGACAAGCCTTGGGGCAAGCCCGCTTACCTTTATTTTGTTTATCCTTGTCTGCTCTCTAATGTGGTTCTTCGGCCTCCACGGAGGCATGATCGTTATGCCTTTTATCAATGTTTTGTATACGGCGGCAGGACTGGAAAATCTTGAGGCATATGCAAATGGAGTGGCAGGCCCGAACCTGATTACAAATGCCTCATGGATGACCTTTGCTTCCATAGGCGGAGCGGGAGGTACCCTTGGATTATGTATCATCATGTGTTTCACGGCAAAAAGCACACGCTATAAAACCCTTGGAAAGCTGGCCTTGCCTGCAGGATTATGCGGAATTAATGAGCCCATAACATTTGGACTTCCCATGGTATTAAATACCATCATGATTATTCCGTTAATTGTCACACCGGTTATCACGTTTCTTATTTCCTATATTATGATGAATATAGGAATCATTCCTCCGCTTAACGGAACGACGATCCCTCTGGGGACACCGGTGGTGTTCGGCGGTCTTGTGGCCGGAGGCTGGAAAATTGCCGTTCTCCAGGTGGTTTTGATCGCTGTTCAGATATTAATTTATCTTCCGTTTTTTAAAGCTCTGGACAGGCAGGCTGTTTTAGAGGAGAAGGGGACAGACTGATCATTGATTATGAAATAGGGAAAGGAGAGGGAATGTGGAAAAGAAACCCAATATATTGTTATTTGTGGCGGATCAGATGCGCAGTGATTCTTTAGGTCATATGGGAAATCCCGCGTCAATCACCCCCAATCTGGATAAGCTTGCGAAAGAGGGAGTTTCCTTCCGCAATGCTTACTGCCAGAATCCGGTATGCGTGCCGTCCCGGTGCAGCTTCCTTACAGGGCTGTATCCTCATACTACCGGGCACCGCACCATGCATTTTCTTCAGAATCCGGATGAGCCCAATATCATGAAAGTGATGAAGCAGGCAGGGTATGAAGTGATATGGGTAGGCAGAAACGATGTCATACCGGGCGACAGAACCAAGGAAGAATATTGCGACGAATATTACAACGGTGTGGTAATGGAGGACACGAAAAGCTTGAGGAATAATGCTTTTGGCCACAAAGGAGGAAGCGCAGCTCCTGCCGTGAAGCCTGAGGAGGACGATAATTATTACTCTTTTTATACGGGCAGGCTCGATCAGGAAGAGGCGCAGGAGTCTTTTGACTGGAAATGCATGAGAAGTGCCATGGATTATCTGGACAGAAGAAGCAGGGAAGCGGATCCGCCGCCATTTTTCCTGTACGTGACTCTTACATTTCCTCATCCGCCTTATGGATGCGAAGAACCGTGGTATTCAAGCATAGACAGGAAAAAGCTTCCGCCGAGAAGACCCGGCGTAGGTACGTTGAAGGATAAGCCTTCCATGCTTTACGGTATCAATTCAAGACAGAACTTAAACGGCTGGTCTGAGGAGCGTTTTGATGAACTGAGAGCTACCTACCTGGCCATGGTCTCAAGATTTGACCATCAATACGGCTTGATTTCGGAAAAACTGAAGGAGAAGGGCATATACGAGGACACCAACGTGATCGTCTTCAGCGACCATGGCGATTATACCGGGGATTATACCATTACGGAAAAGGTACAAAACTGTTTTGAGAATCCTGTAAGCAATGTACCGCTTTTAATAAAGCCTTCCCGTGGGTATGAATGCAGGCCGGGGATATCGGAGGCTCTTGCCGAACTGGTCGACATACCTGAAACGGTTGCGGATATGGCGGGAATAAAGCTGCCCTATAAGCAGTTCGGATTATCTCTCATGGAAGCAGTAAAGGGCTCTGAAAAACATAAGGATGCGGTCTTCTGCGAGGGAGGCAGGCTTCATGGGGAGGAGCACTGCATGGAAAAAGGCCATGGGCCGTTATCCCCTTATTGGCCGAGGCTTGATACCCAGTGCAGCGAGGGACCGGAGCATACAAAGGCGGTGATGATAAGGATGGGGAACCTTAAATACATCAGGCGTTTGTATGAAACGGACGAGCTTTATGATCTGGAAAAGGATCCGATGGAATTAAACAATATCATAAATGACACGGGCTATCAGGAAGAGCTTATAAAGCTTAAGGAAAGGCTGCTTACATTTTTTCTTGAAACAGGGGATTATGTGCCGAATCGCAGGGATATAAGATAGTGATCTTGACTTTGGGGAATGGGATAAAACCATTCCCCAACCGTTTTTTAACCGAATCAAGCAGCGAAGCGGATTGCGAATATCCGCTTGACTAGGTTATTCATGAATTTTGGTTTCATTAGATGTACTCTTAGACTGTATCCGGCAAACAATTTCTTCAATCAGCAATTCGATAAAAAAGTAAAAAGTAGGTGCATCATCCAATATTGATTCACTATAAAGCCTTGTTATGCATGGAAGAACTATTTTAATATCCACATATCTGGAAATCGGTGGATTTTCAGACATGGTAATTAATATGATTTTCGCACCTCTTTTACGGCAGTCTGTAACAATATCATGATATACTTTTCCGCCGCTGATGGAAAAAATTATGATTACATCCTCCTGGGTCAAAATCTCTCCCAAAGCTTCCATGGAACTTAAATCATTAAGAGCATGGGCGTCTATACGGCATCTGTTCAGGCGAAATTCCAATTGCTGTGCTGAAAAGAAAGAATGGTATTGGCCAAGTATCATGATTTTATTTGCGTTGAGGATAGTTCCGGCAATTTGTTTTAATTGTGTAGAATTATATAAGTTTTCTAATAGACTAAAACAATTTAAATATTTTTGATAAGCAGAGTGTGAATTTTCCGAGTCTGTGGAAGAAGAATTTTTCGCTGGCGAATGGGGGGTATTCATATAGCGGTTCATTTCATATTTAAATTCTGAAAAGCCATTATAGCCCAGCTTTTTGCACAAACGCACAACATTGCTTCTGGAAGTATTACACCGCTCAGCCAGTGCCTCTGCCGAATACCGAACAACATCAACCGGATATTTGGTTACATAATCGGCTACAAGGCGTTCCCCGACAGTAAAGTTTGCTGTGTTATTATCTATCTTTTCTAAAATATTCATTTATAAATCTCCTTTGCTGTTAATAATAACAAAAAAAGTAGAAAATGTCCAACGAACAATTGACCAAAATATATTGACCAAAATGACCATTTGTTGTATACTAAAGCTACCAAAAGGGTCCCTTGGATATTAACATGATAAGGAGAGAAGATATGAAGAAAAACTATGAACAAATGGCAGAACAGATTATTGCCTGTTCTGGGGGTGGGAACAATTTTCTTACAGTAACGAATTGTGCAACAAGAGTAAGGGTAACCTACAAGAATATGGACGCGGTTCAGATTGACGAAATGAAAAAAATCGAAGGCGTTTTATCGGTGATCGTTAATGATGCGGTCCAGATCGTAGTAGGTCCGGGGGCCTGTAATAAAATTGCAGGAATCATTCAGGACAAATTAAATGTTCCCGAAGACCCGGAAATAGCCGGTACAGATTCAGGAACAACTGCAGTAAAAAAGAAAAAAATTAATATTTTTAGAATTTTTTCAGATATTTTTGTACCTATATTACCGGCGATGATTGCAGGCGGTGTATTGCAGGGGTTAAATAATGTATTGAAAAATTATGCTGTCTCGAAAGCAGCCGGTGCCGGTATACAAGCAATTGGTGATTTAACCGCGGCGCAGGTGTGGCTGCAAAATTATCATTTATTAGATCTGAGTAATATTATTGGGGTAATTTATGCAGCAGTATTCAGCTTCCTTGCAATTTATGTAGGATATAATGCAGCAAAACAGTTTAAGGTTGAACCTGTGTTAGGTGCGGTATTGGGCTGCATCACCCTGCAGGGTACCCTTACCACCCTGGGCTCAACAGCTGGTCAGGGTGGTCTGATCGGTGTAATTCTTGGCGTTTTTGTAATGTCATATATTCAGAAGGCAGTAAAAAAGATAGTGCCGAATGCAGTGGATGTAGTTATAACGCCGGTATTGACAATGCTTATTATAACAGTACTTATGGTTAAAATATTTATGCCGGTATGTGGTGTGCTGTCAACAGCCATTGTAAATGGACTTATGTGGCTGCTTAATACCACTGGACCATTCGGAGGGTTTGTATTATCTGCATTGGCACCACTGTTAATTTCAACCGGTCTGCATCAGGGGCTGACGGCAGTCCATATGGAAATGATCAACAGCCTTGGCAGGGCACCGCTGCTTGCAGTTCAGGTTATGAGTAATGCCGGAATGGTGGGAGCTTCCTGTGCAATCTATTTAATGACAAAACAGAAGGCTGTGAAAGATGCCTGCAAAGGTGCAATACCAACAAGTTTCCTTTGCGTAGGAGAACCGGTTATTTATGGGGTATGCCTTCCCTCAGGATTCGGCTTTATCACAGGCTCGATCGGAGCAGGTGTGGGAGGTTTCTTTATCAGGCTTTTTGATGTGTCATTCAGTTCCATGGGCATGGCAGGCATGTCGGCCATACCACTGGCTGCTGACGGTAAATATCTGCAATATATCATCAGTTATTTTATCGGTGCGGCAGCAGCATTTCTATTGACATTGGTTGTGGGGAGAGCAAAGCATTACCAATAATGATCAGAGATTATATTTTGGGGAGTTATAATATATAGAAAGCAAGAGGTTACTGAAATATGAGAGCAATTATGGTATTGTTCGATACCCTTAGCAGAAGATTTTTATCCACCTATGGGTCAGATTGGACAATCACGCCAAATTTCAAAAGATTGGAGGAAAAATGTGCCGTTTTTGATAATTTCTATGCCGGAAGCATGCCGTGTATGCCTGCCAGGCGTGAACTGCACACCGGCAGATACAATTTTCTGCATCGGGGCTGGGGACCTTTAGAACCGTTTGACTGTTCTGTTATTGCAGAATTGAGGCAGGCGGGAATTTATACCCATCTGGTTACGGATCATTCCCATTATTTTGAAGATGGCGGTGCAACCTATCACAACAGGTATGATACATGGGAAGGCTTCCGGGGGCAGGAAGGTGACCGGTGGGTGCCTCAGATTTGTTCAAAACCATCATTTAATAAAAATCCATTGAACAAAAATGGGATTTCAGCATTACAGCACTATGCAAACCGGAACAGGATCACCTGTGAAGAGGAGATGCCGAGTGTAAAGACGATCCATGCAGGGCTTGAATTCCTCGATCATTACAAGGCAGAGGATAACTGGTTTTTACAGATTGAGTGTTTTGATCCCCATGAACCTTTTTATGTACCGGATAAGTATCGTGAAATGTATCACTGCGGTGCATCGGATGATGCATTTAACTGGCCGCCATATAGCCCGGTGGATAGCACCGTGACCAGTGATCGGTTAGATGAGCTGAAAAAAGAATACGCATCGCTTATTACCATGTGCGATCATCACCTGGGCCGTATTCTGGATTTCATGGATGAGAATAACATGTGGGCTGACACGATGCTTATTATAAATACAGATCATGGTTTTTTACTGGGAGAGAGAGGCTTTATGGGTAAAAACTACATGCCTCCGTATGATGAAATTGTTCATATTCCTTTCTATATACATGATCCAAGGGCTGCACATTGTACCGGCAGAAGGAATGCGTTAGCGCAGACAATCGATATTGCCCCAACTCTATTGGAGTATTTTCATGTAAATATAGAAGATTATCAAATGGATGGAACGCCGCTGAAGCCTGTTATTGAAAATGATGAAAACATTCATGAAAACATTCTTTTTGGCATTCACGGGGGTCATGTCAACATTTATGATGGAAAATATATGCTGATGAAATCTCCGGAAAGAGAAAATCAGCCACTTGTAAGCTACACGCTAATGCCGACAAACATGAGAGAATTTTTTGAAAAAGATATATTGGAACAAGGGACCTTGATAGAGGGAAATCGTTTTACAAATGGAATTCCCTGTATAAAGTATCCGGATAAAACTTATGTGAATCCAATGCAATTCGGTGATCTATTATTTGATTTGGAATCCGATCCCCTGCAGGAAAGTCCGCTGGATAATAAGGATATCATGCAGGAAATGTGCGCCAAATTGAAAAAAGAAATGGAAAAAACAGAAGCACCGGAAGAGGAATTCATACGTATTGGATTGGTTAAATAATTAACGATATCGGCTATGACATACATTTGATGTTATAGCCGATTTAAATGAACCAGAATGGAGAGACAGATATGGGACTATTTGATAAATTTATAAAAAAGCCGCAGGAGATTCCTGCGAAGGAAGTTTTAGCAGCTTATGCAGAAGGAGAACTGATATCGATTAAAGATGTGAATGATCCGACATTTGCTGAAGAAATATTGGGAAAAGGAGTCGCGATCATACCTGCGGAAGGGGAAGTGTATGCGCCGGTTGACGGAACCGTTACCATGCTGTTTGATACCTTACATGCAATCGCCCTGACGACTGCAATGGGACAGGAAGTTCTGCTTCATATCGGACTTGATACTGTGGAATTAAAAGGGGAGTATTTTCGTGCAAATGTAAAAGTGGGGCAGAAAGTAAAAGCAGGTGATCTGCTGATCAGCTTTGATAGAGAAAAAATCCAGGAAAAAGGATACGATACGGTAATTCCCATGCTGGTTACCAACCGGGAGGAGTTCAGCGGGTTTCAGGTGGAAGAGCCAGGATCTGTAAAAGCCGGACAGACTGTGATGACCGTTTGCAAATAATAAATAATTTTTCCGACGGGGATGGAGCAGAAACCGAACGAAGCAATTTCTTTGATTTTTTTAATTCCACTCATTCTTCCTCTGTGTAGGGACGTCCCAAAATGTTCTTCTCCGTAAAAATTCGCCAACATCAGGTTTTTTGGGATTGTCAATGCATTGTTTCAGGAAACATTAGCTACCGGTGCTCCTCGTATTATAGCGTTTTGGAGTACCAATGCAGCGGCTGTTCCTACCTGCGTAACAACTGCATCTCTCGACATGCTGCTGGTATGCGGTCCCAGGGAAAGACAGAAGATTGTATCACCATCCCATTGTTTATGATTGGGAGATATGGCCCGGGCCATACCGTCGTCGGCGAGCTGTGCCACCCGGTTGGCCTCCGCTTTTGTCAGAAGCTCCGTTGTAGCCACTACTGCGATTGTAGTATTTCTGTAAAACAGTGACGCAGGAACGCCCTCCATCGATTGAATCACAACTGGTCTGTTGCCTCCTATAGGCGGTCTCTGCCGTACAAATCAAAAATTACTTCATATAATCGACCCATACTATATATAAATTTAAGTATAAATAAAATACCTTGTTTTATCGAAATACGAAAAAGGAGTCAATATGGTGGGAATAACCAAGCTATTATGCGGTTCTGAAAATTTTGGTGACAAATTACGTTACGTGCCGGATGCTTCAAAACAAAGATGTGGCACCAGCGCAGATTACGGACCTGTAGTTGTCTGGAATTGTACGAATCAATGTAATTTAAACTGTAAACACTGCTATGCCAATTCAAAAAACTTCAAATCGGAAGAGGAATTGACTACAAATGAGGCAAAATCCCTGATAGATGATTTAGCTAAACTGAATATACCTGTTTTACTTATATCAGGAGGGGAACCGCTCATGCGGGATGATATCTTCGAAATCATTCATTATGCAAATAAATGCAATCTGCGCATTACGATCTCAACAAACGGCACCTTAATAGATAAAAAAATGGCAGAAGAATTAAAAAAGCTTTGCGTAAGTTATGTGGGGATCAGCCTGGATGGCATTGGTTCCAGACATGATGATTTCAGGGGATATCCCGGAAGCTTTAACAAATCCTTAGCCGCAATAAGAAACTGCCTGGAAATCGGACAAAAAGCAGGACTTCGATTTACAATAAGCAGGTATAATTATGATCAGTTAAATGATATCTTTCACCTGATAAAGGAAGAAAAAATCCCCAGAGTGTGTTTTTACCATCTGGCCTATTCCGGAAGAGGAAGTTCAATGGTCGATATGGATATTACGAAAGAAGAAAAAAGAGCTGCATTGGATTTAATTATGGAGAAAACGGTTGAATTCGGTAAAAATGTTGAAATCCTGACTGTGGATAATCACGCAGACAATATTTATTTATATCTTCAATCCAAAAATAAAAATCCTCTCCTGGCAGATAAAATATGGGAATTGATACAGATGGGCGGTGGAAACCGTTCCGGCATTGCCATTGCCAATATTGACTATAAAGGAAATGTACATGCCGACCAGTTTACCTGGCATTATAATTTTGGTAATGTCAGGGATACTAAGTTTAGCGAGATTTGGACACATCCCGCCAATCCGGTCGCAATCGGCTTAAGGGACAGAAAACCTTTATTAAAAGGAAGATGCAGTAAGTGCCGCTGGTTAAATATTTGTAATGGTAATCTTAGAGTCAGGGCCGAAGCAGTAACAGGTGATTTTTGGGCGTCTGACCCGGCCTGCTATCTTAGCAATGAAGAGATCGGTGTCCCTGACGATACCGTTTTAATCTGAGAAAATTTAATTTATTTATAAATGTATCCAAGGATGATGTACAGTCCTGTGCATATCTGGAGGCAGAAGGTTCCTTAAGTAACCAGGAGGGAAGGATCAGTTAATATGAAAAACAATTATAATAAATTGCTTAATATGATACAAAATGATTTTCCTGTCGAATCAAGACCTTTCTTATCCATTGCTGAAAAACTGGAAATGTCAGAAAAAGAAGTACTGGATGCGATAAATGAATTAAAAGAACAGGGATATATCCGTAGATTTGGCGGTATATTTGATTCAAAGAGCTTCGGTTATATGGGCACATTATGTGCGATGGAAGTATCTGAAAATAAATTGGAAGAGGTTACCCGGATCATAAACAGTTATGATAATGTTACCCATAATTATTTAAGAGACCATAAATATAATATGTGGTTTACCCTGATCGAGCCTTCTCAGTCCAGCCTTGACGCTCACATAAATGAGATTAAAGCCAGAACAGGAATCAAAGAAATAATGGTTCTGAATTCTTTGAAAACTTTTAAAATTAATGTAAACTTAAACGTAGAAGGAGCGTGAGATTATGGATGTTTTTCATGAAAAACAGATTATTCTTAAATTGCAGGATGAATTTCCCTTAGTGCCGGAACCATATAAAAAAATCGCGGATGATATCGGAATCCCTGAAAAAGAATTATTGGATTACATTACTGAATTAAAAAACAATAAAACATTGCGCAGGATCGGTGCGGTATTAAACCACAGAACAGCAGGCTTTCCGGCCAATGCCATGGTGGCGTGGGTTGTGCCTGCTGAAAGAATAAAAGAAGTTTCGGATATTATGATTTCAATACCTCAGGTAAGTCATTGTTACGAACGGGAGGTTTTAAAAAATTGGAATTATAATATTTACACTATGATCCATTCTGTAAGCTTTGAGTTATGTGATAAGCTCATTAAACAGATTTCTCAAATGACAAATATCAATAACTATGAAGTTTTATACAGTACGAAAGAATTAAAAAAAAGCAGTATGGTATATTCCGGCATATGAAAGGAGCAAAATATACCTGGTTTGTAATAAAAGCAGGCCGGCCCTTTAGACAGGCCGGCCTTTTCATTCTGTAACATCAAAAAATGATATCAATTCATGGCCCAAATTACGGCCATTTTTCGTTGGCACCTTTTATGAAATATATAGAAAAGGTGCTTTTTATCTGCTGATTTTTAGATTTCATTAAATATATCTAACAGGAAGGGGACATTTTAAAAAAGAAAAATCAATGGCAGCCTGAAACTTTTACCGTAATGAATAACGGTAAAAGCCCGAGTTGAGGTATTTCCATAGAATATGCTAAGATAATTGCAGCAGGATGGTGTATAAATATGAAAGATAACAGGGTTTTTATTTTGCAGAGTTTAAATGAAAATTTTTTTCAGACTTCAAAACAGTTAGCCCAGCTGTGCGGTCTGAGTGAAAAGACGATCCGTGTAAGATTAAAAGAACTAAAGTCCGAAATGGAAAGTCATGGTGCGATGCTGATCTCAAAGCAGGGACAGGGGTATTCCCTCCGGATAACGGATATGGATGCATTTTCCCGGTGGAAAACGGAGATGGAAAATCAATATAAATCTTCGATACCGGACAATCCGGCGGATCGGGAGGATTATCTTCTGGCAATGCTTTTAAACAGGGATGAATTTATCAAGTATGAGGATATCAGTGATTTTTTATATGTTTCTCAAAAAACCCTGTCAACGGAAATGAAGCGGGTGGAATCACGGCTGAAAGAATTTAACATTGAAATTGTACGGAAACCCGGGTATGGAATCCGGATCAGGGGACATGAATTCGATATACGCCGCTGCATTATGGAATATTCGAACCGCATAGAGCGAAGGTATTCCTATAGTGAAGAAAAGCAGGTAAGTCAGAAGCAGGAGACCGCAAAGTATTTATTAGAGAAGATAAAGGAAAAAAAGATCCGTTTTTCCGAGGATGCTTTTGAAAGTATTTTGTCCTATATCAATATTTCGATCCGCCGGATGGAAACAGGAAAATATATCAGGGAGAGTCATATTCCTCCCAGAGACAAGGACATGGCAGAACAGCAGCTTGCGATTGACTTGATGGAATGGATAGCTGAAAGCAATGATTTTGATATAACAAAGGAAGAGATTCTATATTTGGGAATTTTTCTGGCAAGCAAACGAATGCTCGGAACAGATGAAAAAGAAAATAATTTCATCATATCGGAAAAGATAGATAAACTGGTTATGTCCATGCTGAAAATGGTATACGAGACATTCCACATCGAATTAAGGGACAACTTCAATCTGCGCATGCTGTTAAATCAACATATGATGCCCATGGATATCCGTATGAAATATGGAATTTTATTAGAAAATCCTTTGCTGAAAAATATTCAGCAGAAATATCTGCTGGCCTATTCCATGGCGACTCAGGGCTGTATCGCATTAAAAGAATATTATGGAAAAGAAGTTCCGGATGAAGAAATAGGATTTCTGGCAGTATTGTTTGCTCTTGCGCTGGACGAAAAGGAGCAGATGATAGAAAAAAAGAACATCCTTCTGGTATGTACCAGCGGCAAGGCCAGTTCCCAGATGCTCCTGTATCAATTCAAGAAAGAGTTCGGAGCGCATCTGAATGAGATTTATATTTGCAATATCTATGAATTAGACACCTTTGACTTGAAAAATATTGATTATATTTTTACAACCGTACCCATTTCAAAGCATGTGCCGGTCCCCATTGTGGAAATTCACGATTTCCTGGAATACAGCGATATTTTGTCCGTGAGAAAACGGTTGGAAAGCGGTGACCGCAGCTTCCTTTTGGAGTTTTATAAGCGGGAATTTTTCTTTCCTCATATAAAAGCAGAGACCAGAGAGCAGGTTTTAAAGGAAATGTGCGGGAGGATCAATCAGATATATCCCATTCCGGAAGAATTTTATGAATCGGTCCTGGAGAGAGAAGCGCTGGGGAGTACGGATTACGGAAATCTGGTGGCAATCCCTCATCCATCCAGGGTAATGTTAAATAGAAATATCATAAGTGTAGGAATTTTGGACAGGCCTATCCGCTGGTCCAAGAAGGATGTCCAGCTGGTGGTATTGGTTGCCATAGCCAATTCCACCCAGAGTACCACACAGAAGTTTTATGAGATCACATCAAAGGTATTATTGTCCTCAAAGGGAGTGAACCGCATTTTAAAAAGCAAGGAGTATGAGACATTGCTGCAGGTTTTGCTGGAAACGGAATAAGGTATGGCAATTACCGTAACCGATGCGGTAACAAACTCTATGGAGATAGTAAGGATAATCAGATACAATACGGATACAGGAAACAATTCTTTAAAAAACAACGAGGTGGAACATGAATGAATTAGAACAAATGATTATGGAACTTGTGGTTAATGGAGGAGATGCCAGAAGCAAAGCCATGGAAGCAATTGATGCAGCCAAAAACGGTGACTTTGAAATGGCAGATGTGCTCTTAAAGGAATGCAATGAGCAATTGTCAAGTGCACACAACAAGCAAACCGAACTGATCCAGGCTGAGGTACGGGGGGAGCATGTTTCCGTGACACTTCTCATGGTACATGCCCAGGATCATTTGATGAACGCCATGACCGTAAGAGATCTGGCAAAGGAAATCATAGAAATTTATAAAAGAGAGGGGAAATAGACATGTTAACGATCCGATTATTTTGTATGGCAGGAATGTCAACCAGTTTATTGGTTACCAGGATGAAAGAAGCAGCTGCAAAGAAAGGAATTGAAGTTGATATCGCAGCACATTCGGAGGCAGATATGGAAAAGTGCCTGGATGGAGTGGATGTTGCACTTTTAGGACCTCAGGCAAGGTATGCGCTTAACAGAGCCAAAGCGCTTTGCGAGCCGAAACATGTGGCTATAGGTGTTATTCCTCCTGTTATGTACGGGAGAATGGATGGAGAAGAGGCATTAAAGCTTGCAGAAGACATGGCTGCACAAAAGTAGGGTGAGAATAAGAGGGGAGTATTGTTATGAATAAACTGATGGAAAAACTGGAGGCATTTTTAGACAAGTATTTAATGCCTGCAGCAGATGTAATAAACCGGAATATCGTAATTTCAGGGATCAAGGATGGAATGATGTCCACCCTGCCTGCTACGATGATAGCATCAATTGCCTTAATTTTAAGTAGTTTCCCATATCTGGATAAAATTTGTCCGCCGCTTCATAAGGTGTTCCAGACATTTTTTGCACCCATTAATGCGGCAACTCTGGGAATTATTGCTTTATATGCACTGGTTGGTACAGCCTATTATTACAGTAAGGGGAGAAAAATAGACAAGCTATACGGAATCATGACAGCAGTAGCAAGCTTTTTAATCGTGACTCCTTTTGAAAAAGCGACAGAAGTTGCGGTGGGAGAACAAAAAGTTGCGACGGTGGTCTCCAATGTTATAGATACGGGAGTTATCGGTGCAACCGGAATTTTCCCGGCACTCATTGTTGCAATTGTATCGATCTCAATTTATGCGTGGTTTGAACACAGAAATATCACGATCAAAATGCCGGCTTCCGTGCCTCCTAACGTTGTAAAACCTTTTATTGCCATAATTCCCATGGGTGTTACGGTTATGGTTTTTATGGGTATCCGTTTGTTATTTAAAGCAACTCCTTATGAGACGCTGGCTGGGTGCATTAATACCTTTATAACAACACCATTTTTAAATTTATCAAATAATATCTGGGTTTTTATGTTCCTGCTTTTTATTGCACAGATTCTCTGGTTCTTCGGTCTTCATGGAACCAACTTAATTATCACACCAATCTGGCAGCCTGCAGCGCTGGTGGCAATGGCAATGAACTTAGAGGCATATAATGCCGGCCTGGCTCTGCCGTTTTTAATGACAGCGGCATTCCGTGTTTATACAAATCACTGTAAATTGTCAGAAATCATAGCTTTGTGTATCTTTGGGAAATCAAAGCGATCCAAGGCAATCAGTAAAACGATCTTTCTGCCGGCGTTATTTAATATCCATGAACCGTTTGTTTTCGGTCTGCCCGCGGTCATGAATCCAACCATTTTTATTCCCTGGATAATCAGTGAGCCGCTTCAGGCAGGATTTGCATATTTATTAATGAAATTTACCGGTGCCATACCGCTTTATGATGTTCCGTGGACCACACCGCCGATTTTGAAACAGCTTATCTCGACAAACTTTAATCCATGGGCTATCGTTATAACCATTGCTACCTTTGCATTAGGATTTATTATCTGGGTCCCGTTCATTAAAATGCTGGATAATCAGTTTTTACGTGAAGAAGCAGAACTGGAAAAAAATGCAGAGCAGTCATAATTGTTTTCATGGGGCAGTCGGTTTGCTGCCCCATTCTTTCAATTAAATTCAGGGAAATCCGGGGAAAACAGGAGTATTTATGAAAATTCCAATGAGCGAACAATTATGGGTGGAGGAAATTTTCGAAAAGTTAAAATTAAAAATGATTTCTGTAACAGAGCGAAATCGCAATAAAATACCCTATACAGCAGAAAACGGTGTTTTTAATGATTATACCGATGAGAAGATCTACTGGTGGACCAATGGCTTCTGGGCCGGAATCATGTGGCAGATGTATCATCTTACCGGGAATGAACTGTATAAAGATATCGCAGTGGAAACAGAACGGAAGATGGATAAAAATTTCCGGATGCCGGCAAAGTTAGATCACGATAATGGTTTTAAATGGCTTCCCACAGCAGTGGCCGATTACCGTATGACGGGAAGCCGGGAATCACGGGACAGAGGGCTTTTGGCGGCAGAGCTTTTGGCGGGACGCTACAATCCCGCCGGACATTTCCTCCGCGCCTGGAACGAATGGGGAGGGGAAAAACATCTTGGCTGGGCGATCATTGATTGTATGATGAATTTACCATTATTATATTGGGCTTACAAGGAAACAGAGGATCCCCGTTTTCGGCAAATTGCGATGAACCATGCGGATATGGCCCAGAGATATTTTGTAAGGCCGGATGGTTCGGTCAATCATATTGTGGAGTTTCATCCGGAAACCGGAGAAATGATAAGATCACATGGAGGACAGGGATACGAAGATGGGTCTTCCTGGACGAGAGGCCAGTCATGGGGGATTTATGGATTTGTGTTAAGCTATATGCATACGCAAAAGGAATCCTATTTGAATACTGCCAAGATCATTGCAAACTATTTTATAGCGAACATCCCGGAAAGCGGTCTGATTACGGTGGATTTTGGGCAGCCGGAGGAATGTACGTGGGAAGATTCCACTGCGGCGGCCTGTGCGGCCTGCGGAATGATCGAGCTTTCTAAATATGTAAAAGAAGCAGAGAAGCATGTTTATCTGAATGCAGCCATTCGTCTTTTAAAGACATTAGACGAAAAGCGCTGCAGCTGGAGTCCTGATATTGATAATCTTCTGGAGAACTGCTCCGCAGCTTATCACGATACGAGACACAATTTCCCCATGATTTATGCAGATTATTATTTTATAGAGGCAGTGCTTAAATTAGCCGATAAAGATTTATTTATCTGGTAAAGGAAAGGAACTGAAGTTATGCCGATGAAGACGGAGGCAAGATCATACTGGCTGGATGCAATGCTTAAAATTTCCCTGCCGGTACTTAAAAATCTGGCAAATGACAGTTTAAAGGAGTGTTTGCCAAATACGAATCCAAAGTGCCATAAGAATGCATTGCTTGAGGCATTTGCACGTACTGCATATGGGATCAGCCCATGGCTGGAACTGGAGGATATTACCGGCGAAGAAAGAATGCTGCAGGAGTCCTGTCGGAAACTTTTTCATAAGGCACTGGCAAATGCAACCGATCCGGAAGCCAGGGATTATATGATATTTGGCGGAGGAGAGGATGAGAAACAGCCGCTGGTGGATGCAGCATTTTTATGCAATGCACTGGTAAGAGCGCCCAAAAGCCTGGTCCGCAATATGGAGGAAAAAACCAAGGAACAACTGATCCAATGCCTGATGATTTCCAGAAAGATCGAGCCGTTAAATAATAACTGGGTTTTATTCAGCGCCATGGTGGAAACGGGCCTGTATCTTCTGGGCGGAGATTATGATGAGGAACGGATCCGTAAATATGTCCGCCAGATGCTTAGCTGGTATAAAGGGGATGGACTTTACGGAGACGGGGAAGCATTTCATTTTGATTATTATAACAGTTTTGTCATACAGCCGATGCTATTGGATATCATGAATTGTTTTAAAAATATGGAACAAGAGATGCAGCCTGTGGTCTGGCAGCGCTCTAAAAGGTATGCGGCAATTCTGGAACGAATGATTTCTCCGGAAGGGGCATACCCAATAGTAGGGCGCTCCATCTGCTACCGGTTTGGAGCATTTCAGACTTTATCACAGATGGCCCTATACCACAGGCTTCCGGAGGAACTTTCCCCTGCCCAGGTTCGCTGTGCAATGACGGCGGTGATAAAAAGGATCATGGAAGGTCCGGCCATATTTGATGAAAACGGCTGGCTGAGAGCCGGTGTCTGCGGCTGTCAGCCGGATTTGGCAGAGAGGTATATCAATACAGGCAGTTTGTATTTGTGTACGGCGGTATTTCTGGTTTTAGGTCTTCATCCGGAGGAGCCCTTCTGGACAGATGAGGATGAGCCGTGGACCTCAAAAAAAATATACTCCGGGCAAAATATGACTGCGGATAAAGCGATTAAAATATAAGGAGGTGAGAAACAGTTAAATAAAACTTATAAAATGTTATAAATAAGTGTTGGCTTTTACAACTTATGTGATACAATGATATTATCAAGACAAAAGGAGTTAGATTGTATGAAATATTATTCTATCAATGAGTTTTCAAATATACTTGGAGTATCACCTCAAACACTTAGAAACTGGGATAAAAGCAACAAACTTAATCCTCATCATACTTCTAGCAACGGATACAGATATTATTCACATGAACAACTGAACCAGGTTATGAATGTTAAGCCAAAATTAGATAGAAAGATAATCGGCTATTGTCGAGTTTCAAGCAATAAGCAAAAAGATGACTTGCAACGACAGATTGAAAACATGCAAATATATTTAAATGCGCAAGGTAAGCCCTTTGAAATAATTTCGGATATCGGAAGTGGAATTAATTATAAGAAAAAGGGGTTGAAGGAACTGATTAAGCTCATATCTCAAAATCAAGTAGATAAAGTTGTTGTGTTATATAAAGACAGATTATTACGGTTTGGGAATGAACTGGTTGAATACATTGCAAGTCTTTATAATTGTGAAATTGAAATAATTGACAATACTGAAAAGTCAGAGCAACAAGAACTGGTTGAAGATTTGGTTCAAATAATAACTGTATTCAGTTGTAAATTGCAAGGGAAACGTGCTAATAAAGCAAGAAAACTTGTAAAAGAATTAATAGAATGGGGTGATGAAGATGATGAAAGGAATCAAAGTAATGTTGCTCCCAAATAACAAACAGAAAACAAAATTATTTCAGTGTGCTAATACGGCCAGATTTGCTTATAATTGGGCATTAGATATGCAAATGAATAACTTTAAAGACGGCGGGAAATTTATTTCTGATAGTAATCTTAGAAAAGAATTCACAAAATTAAAGCAACAACCAGACTATAATTGGCTGTACAATGTAAGTAATAATGTAACAAAACAAGCGATTAAGGATTGTTGTGATGCATATAGTGATTTCTTTGCTGCTCAAAAGCGTACAGGGATTAAATATACCAATGAAACCCTGGTAAAATTAGCAAGAAAAAATAAGAAGCCAACATTATATAATATGAATGGTCATCCCAAATTTAAGAGTAAAAAATATTCTATTCCAACGTTTTATCAAGATACCGATAAAATCAAATTCACTGGAACTCATGTTAAAATGGAAGGGTTTTCAGAAAGCAAGAAAAGGAATAAGCAAAAACTTAATTGGATTAGACTTGCAGAAAAAGATAGAATACCTACAGATGGTAAGTACATCAATCCAAGAATAAGCTATGATGGCATAAATTGGTGGATTAGTGTAGGAATAGAAGTAAAAGATTCAACTACTCTTCCATCTGATGAAGGAATTGGAATTGATTTAGGTATTAAAGATTTGGCAATATGTTCTGATATAAAAGATCCATATAAGAATATCAACAAAACGAGTAAAGTAAAGAAATCAAAAAAGAAACAACGCAGGTTGCAGCGTAAGATATCAAGAAAATATCTAAAAAATAAGAAGGGAGATAGTTACTGTAAAACAAGCAACATTATAAAAAGTGAAAAAGAACTTTTAAAAATCAACCATCGTTTAGCGGATATTCGTCATAACTATATACATCAAACAACTACCGAAATAATAGAACGAAAACCAAGTTTTATTTGTATGGAAGATTTGAATGTAAAAGGAATGATGAAGAATAAACATTTATCCAAAGCAATTCAAGAACAATGCCTAAATGAATTTCAAAGACAGATTGAATATAAATCATCTTGGAATAACATTAAATTTATTGAAGCTGATAGATACTTTCCATCGAGTAAATTATGTTCAGTATGTGGCTGTATAAATAAGAATCTGAAATTATCAGATAGAGTTTATATCTGTCCAGAATGTGGGAATGTAATAGATAGAGATTATCAGGCTGCATTAAATTTAAAAGCTTATGGAGAAAATGTTATACAATTAGCAAGTTAACACCTAAAAGTTACTGCTAATATGTACCGTACGTTAAACGGGAATTTAAGCCTTTGGAGTGTTATATCAAATGCGAGTAGCTATGGCAAAAGCAGACACGATGAAAAAGGAATGAAACATAAAAGTTTATATAATTTATGACTTTTTATAAGTTTTCAGTAACGGTAACAGGATGTTAACATATTCTTCATTGTATCCCCAGGATACGGAAACCAGACAGTTCATCTCTCTGGATGGAATGTGGAAGTTTAAAATCGACTGGGAATCCCAGGGGCGTCAGTCTGGCTGGCAGGAGGGACTTTACGGCTATGACATGATCCCTGTACCGGCAAGCTTTCAGGACTTTTATACGGAAAAGGAAATCCGGGAATTTGTGGGAGATGTGTGGTATGAGACAGAGGTATTTGTTTCTGACAGATGGCAGGGAGAAGCCCTTTTCTTAAGATTCGGGGCAGCCACCCACAAAGCGGACATTTATGTCAATGGTCAGTATGCAGGCTCTCATGAAGGAGGTTTTCTTCCGTTTTCCGTGGATATCTCCAAAACAGTGCTGTTTAATCAGAAGAACCGGATCACTGCCGTTGTAAACAATGAGCTGTCTGTCACAAACATTCCCTGCGGAGCTACGATCACATTAAAAAACGGAAGGAAAAAAGCCGCACCGTATTTTGATTTTTATAACTATTCCGGCTTACACAGATCCGTGCAGATCATTGTATGCCCGGAGGAATATGTTTTTGATTACAGCACCGTATATGAACTGGATGGAACAGATGCCAACGTGCGGTACAGCGTTGTAACAACGGGGAACAATCTGGTTGAATTGGAGCTTTTTGATGAGGAAGGGAACCTTGCAGCCAAAGCTTCCGGAAAAGAGGGAGTTCTGAATGTAAAGAATGCAAGGCTATGGCAGGTCCGGGATGCCTATTTATATACCCTTCGCATTCAGATCAGGGACGGAGCGCGCTTGATCGATCAATATGAGGACCAGATAGGGATCAGGACCGTAGCGATCCGGGATACTAAAATTCTTATCAATGGGACTCCTGTTTATTTAAAAGGTTTTGGAAAGCATGAAGACAGTGATGTTTCCGGCAGAGGCTTTAACCGCTGCATGATGAAACGTGATTTTGAACTGATGAAGTGGATAGGAGCCAATTCATTCCGGACCTCTCATTATCCCTATGACGAAGAAATCTACAGAATGGCTGACAGAGAGGGATTCCTGATTATTGATGAGGTCGCGGCGGTCGGACTCTTTAAGAGTACAAAGAATTTTGTGGATGCATCAAACGGCAAAATGTCGGCATTTTTTGAAGCGGACACCATCCCCCGGCTGCTTACGAGGCATTTAGAGGATATTGAGGAATTGATTGCCAGAGATAAGAACCATGCCAGTGTAATCGCCTGGAGCCTGTTAAATGAGCCGGAAACGACCTCCGAGGAGAGCGTTCCATATTTCAAAGCATTGTTTGAGAAAGCCCGGGAGCTGGATCCCCAAAGGAGGCCGAGAACCTTTGCTGAGATCAAGAACTCCGGCCCTTATATCTGTAAATGCCATCAGTTCAGTGATTTCATATGTCTGAACCGGTATTACGGCTGGTACATCAAAGGCGGCTATGAAATATCCGATGCATTTGAAGATTTCCGGGAAGAAATGCGCCAGTGGAAAGAAGTGGAACCCAATAAGCCATTTGTATTTACGGAATACGGTGCAGATACTTCCGCATTGGAACATAAGCTGCCGTCCGTGATGTGGTCACAGGAGTATCAGGAAGAGATCCTGGAGCTGACCAATGAGGTCTTTGACTCTCTGGATTTTGTGGTGGGAGAGCAGGTGTGGAATTTTGCAGATTTCCAGACAACGGAAGGGATCATGCGCGTCAATGGAAATAAAAAAGGAATTTTCACAAGGCAGAGACAGCCGAAAGCTGCCGCATTTCTGCTGAAAAAGAGATGGGAAAGCCTTCCCTTAGACTATAAAAAGGACAGATAGAGAGGGAGGAAAGGAAATGAATCAAAAAACAACCGTATTTCCGGAGGGCTTTTTATGGGGTGGTACCAGAAGATCATTAAGACCAATGGTGCATAAACGAAGGAAGGCCAATAGAAAAATGTGCCTGCAGACAATAAATGAATCGGGTTTTAATTAGACAAGATCCCGCAAACCAGTCAGCGAACAGGTTTGCGGGATCTTATGAAAAGTTTACCGTAATAAGCAATTAGCAATTCTTAATTTTTCTTCTTTGAACCCTGTCCTTTTTTAGAAAAAAGATATAAAGTAAGCCCTATCCCACCTACAGTCAGTTCTGTTGCCGGAAAGACACACCAGACACCTATCATTCCGCCTATGGAGGATAACAAAAGGGCCATTGGAATAATAATTAAAAATCCACGCAAAATTGAGATTATGTGTGCAGGGCGCGCGTATTCAGTTGAGGTAAAATAAACGGATATAATTATGTTAAATCCGGCAAATACACAACCTGTAAAGTAAATTTTCAACCCTGTTACAGCGATACTTTGCAAAAGTGCATTTTGTTCACTGTTGAAGATATTTACAATCTGTGGTGCTCCGAAGAATATACACAAATAAACAACTACAGATATCGCTGACATGGTTATCAGGGCATAACGTAAAATTGCCTGGACGTTTACACGGTTACCGGTTCCATAGTTCCTGCTGATAATCGGCTGGATCCCTTGTGCTATGCCTGTGTATATCGCAATTACCACCAATGAAAGATTTGCGAGAATCCCATATGCCGCAACACCGGTATTTCCCTGCAGCCTCAATATAATTATGTTGAAAACAATGATAACAACGCCGGAGGATACTTCTGTAATGAGTGAAGGCAGTCCGCTTGAAAAAATATTGCTAATTAATTGTCCTGAAATCGTACACTTCGTCAGATGAAAGCGGTTCTTCTTTTTAATGAAAAAAGGAGAGAGAATAAGCATACTGATGACCGGGGCAAGTCCAGTTGCGAGGACAGCACCAAAGATCCCCATTTTAAACGGGAAAATAAAGACATAATCCAGAACAATATTTGATAAGCTGCCGCCTATCATTGCGATCATGGAAAGCTGAGGGGCACCGTCATTTCTTACAAAGCATAAAATCAGATTATTTAACATAAACATCGGAGCAAACAAAAGAATTACCTGCAAGTAGGTCTTGCTCATTTGAAAAACCGTTTCATCAGCTCCCATCAGATGTGCAAGCGTTTCAGAGAAAAAAATCCCAATTACAAAAAATGCGGCGGCAAAACTGAGAGTAAGAAAAGCGGTATTTGTAAATGCATGATTTGCATCGTTCATTTTGTTTTGACTCTTTAAAATAGAATATTTCGTAGCTCCTCCGATACCGAACATTAAGCCGCTTCCGTGAATAAAACTGTAGATCGGAATTGCAAGATTTAAAGCGGCTAAACCATTTGCCCCGAGTCCCTTTGAAATGAAGAAGGTGTCTGCCAGGATATAGCAGGACAAACCTATCATACCAAGAACGTTTAACGATGAGTATTTCACAAATTCCTTAAAGCATGTCATATTTTTCATTGAATACAGACCTCCATACAAAACCGGAAAAACACGCTTTGCGAGTTTCTCCGGTTATCGCGGCAGTCGCCAAGTGAACATGTTCGTTTGGCTCGTTGCCTGCGTAAATAAAAAGCGCCAGAACTTCATATCTTCCACGGCCTAACGATATGAAGTCTGACGCTGAATTCTTTACCCGGCGGTAAAGAATAAGTCAGTAACTTATTCATTTTTCAAAAATAGTTTAGCACATGGTGTTTATATTGTCAATTTATAATATTGACTATTTCCGGCAGATAGGGATTATGCATGCTATTCTTTGTCGATTTACGCCGCGGATGTTGATTCGGTGCTTGAAAGTGGGGTAAGATGGACTGTTATGACCAGAATTGAGGATTTATCGGAAGAAGAGAGCAGCCGGAGAGTAAATGAATGGGCGAATGCCAGGTGACGCATGGCGGAGTACCTGTATCCGATGCATCTTAAGTTTTAAAATCAGAAAAACAAACATAAGATGAAGTAATTATTATGTTGAAGTACAGTGTATTCTGATGAGAGGTATAAACTGGCATGAGGGATGGGAAGATTAAAATACTTTCCAAAAGAGGGGTCACAGGAAATACTATTATTGCAATTGCTTTCATTATACTGGTTTATTTACTTATTTCCTTATACTTTAAGAATCATTTCCTTATTAACACCACAATAAATGGGGTAAATGTCTCATTAAAAGCGGAGGATGATGTGAATCAGATAATGAAAAATCATGTAAAAAGCTACAGGCTGCAATTAATAGAAAGAAATGGGGAAACCGAAGAGATAACCGGGCGGGATGTTGAACTGGAATACAATGAAAAAAATAATATTTCAGAAATTCTTCAAAGGCAGAATTCCCTGAAATGGATAGCTTCATTATTGAAAGATCAAAAAGTATATGCCAACGGTTTATTTACCTATAATAAAAATGCTCTGGAAAATAAAATAGACGGCTTACATTGTTTAAATAACAATAGGATAGAATCACGAAATGTGGATTTTAAGTATTCCAATGGCTCTTACGAGCTGGTGGAAGAAGTATATGGAAATGAAATAAGGAAAGATCATTTAAACACAGCCATCCGGTCGGGTATTTTAAGGGGAGAGACTAAATTAGATTTAAATGAAAAGCTATGTTACGAAAATCCGGAATATACCTTGAATTCTGCTAAAACTCTTAGAACCAGGGAGCTTTTAAATAAGTACGTATCAACTAATATTACCTATGTATTTGGCAGCCAAAAGGAAAAATTAGATGGTGATACTATTAACGAATGGCTGAGTGTAGATGGAAATCTGGATGTGGAAATAAGCAAGACTGCGGCTGGGAATTATGTAAAAGGATTGAGCAAAAAATATGATACTGTCGGAATTGCAAGAAATTTCAGAACATCGGTTGGGAAAGTCATAGAAGTGAAAGGGGGGCTTTATGGCTGGAAAATTAACAGGAGTGCTGAAACGGAAGCACTGCTGGAAAATATAAACCATGGGCAGGTAATTGTCAGGGAACCGGTTTATGCACAAAAAGCCCTGCCCAGGGGTGAAAACGAAATAGGCAATACCTACGTGGAAATCAACATAACCAGACAGCATTTATGGTTTTATAAGGATGGGAGGTTAATCACCCATGGCCCGGTGGTGACAGGGAATCCCAATAGAGGAAATTCAACTGTAGTTGGGACCTATATGCTTAACTATAAACAAAAAGATGCAGTTTTATCAGGCCCGGGCTACAGGGCGGCTGTAAAATACTGGATGCCATTTTATGGGAATATGGGGGTTCATGATGCGAGCTGGAGATATTCTTTCGGAGGAGAGATATATAAAAGAAATGGAACCCATGGATGTGTAAATGCTCCGTTGTATCTGGCAAAAACGATTTTTGAGCATATAGAAGAAGGGATCCCGTTTGTCTGTTATGAAGAATAGAAATATAAAATGCGGATATACAGAAAACGATTGACTTTCATCGGCAGATTTAGTACAATATGAATGAATTAAAATATATTCATTCATGGAGATGCTGATTTTGGAAGATAAAAAAACGCTGATATACGATTGTGCAAAGGAATTGTTCAGCAATAAAGGTTTTAAGGATACAAACATATCTGAGATTACACAAAAGACCGGAATGGCGGTAGGAACGTTTTATAAATACTATCCTTCAAAAGAAAAACTTTTCATGGATATTTTTCTGGAAGAAAACGCTAACTTAAAAAAACACTGCCTGCAGTCCCTTGATTTATCCCGGAGTCCGTTGGAAGTGGCGGGGCAAATGCTGGCGCTGAATGCGGAGGGCATTCGTACAAATCCCATTTTAAAGGAATGGTATAACAAAAATGTATTTGCAAAAGTGGAAAAGCTTTATCGCGAGGAAAACGGGCTTGAGGCGGTTGATTTTTTATATGACAGCTTCCTTGAGCTTGTAAAAGAGTGGCAAGCTCAGGGAAAAATGCGTAAAGACATTGACAGTAAGATGATTATGATGATTTTTGCCGCTATTATCAATGTTGATACGCATAAGGAAGAAATCGGACTTGAATATTTTCCGCAGCTTTTGGAGCTTATGACTGAGCTGATTATGAAAGGCCTGATGGACTGCTCTGAATAAATGAGCAGTTTTTTCGGGATTTTAAGTGAATGAATAAGTTTGAGTTCATTCACGTGAGTGTTTTCAAACGGAAGGAGGCTTAAACATGTTGCAATCCGCGGTTGCAGAGGCCAGCAGCTTTGGTATGAATACGGACATTTCATACAGGGTATTTGGTGAAAAGGCGGAGCAGTCTGTCGTTTGCGCAGGATCGGAACTTTCCCGTCTGGAGAAAAAACTGAGCCGCTTCCTGCCGGGCAGCGAGGTCAGCAGAATCAATCTGTCAGCAGGATCAGGGCACGTAAAAATCAGCTGTGAAGTTTATGAGATTCTATCGTTTGCACTTCAGCTTTCTGAAATCACGCAGGGGCTGTTTGACGTTACCGTTGGCCCCTTGATTGATCTATGGGACTATAAGCATTCCAGCCAGGCCCCTGAGGAAACACGAATTCAGCGTATCCTGCCTCTGGTCAATTTTCATGAATTGACGTTGAATTCGGACGAAAAAACGCTCAGCCTTCGAAAACCGGGACAGTCCGTTGATTTAGGCGGCATCGGAAAAGGCTATGCCAGTGATTGTTTCATAAAAGTACTGAAGGAGCATGGCATATCCTCAGCCTTTATCAATATCGGAGGAAATGTATCCACGCTTGGAAATAGGCCCGACGGTTCTCCTTGGAGTATCGGCATCCGGCACCCCAGGCAGGAGGGGTGTCTGCTCGGAGCAGTGAAGGTAACAGGGAAAGCAGTAGTCACCTCCGGTGACTATGAGCGGTATTTTATTGACCGGGAAGGTAAGAAATGGCATCATATCCTGAACCCAGCCACAGGATATCCTGCGGAATCAGGATTGATCAGTGTCACTGCGGTCGCAGACAGTGCTATGACTGCTGATGCGCTGTCAACAGCAATATTTGTAGCAGGCATAAAGAAAGGACTTGAATATTTGGCTCAGTTTTCCGGTGTAGAAGCTGTCCTGGTTGATGAGCGTCAGCAGGTTTTTATCACCCAAGGCTTAAAAGAGTGTTATCAAGCGGTTGAAGGAATAAATACAGCCATAATAGGAAAGGAGTAAAAAGAATGGGGAATCCTGTTAAAAGAAAGGGGAAAAGAAAAATGTGGATTGTAATATTGATCATTGCAGTATTAATTGCGGCCGGATTAATAGTGGGAATTCTGGCCGATGCACCGGGACGGCGTGAAATCGGAAAGCTTTCTTTTTCAGATGTAGACTTTAAAAAACTCCGTAACGGAACCTATGTAGGGGAATATAAAGGGACCAAGTCTCATTTCAGAGATACTAAGGTCCAGGTAATGATATCGGAAGGTGAGATTTCCGATGTCAAAATATTAAAAGGAGCCGTGGATAAAGAGGGAAAGCCTGTAAAACTGACAGGTGGACGAAGTATTGATGATCTGTTCCGCAATGTGATTAACTCGCAGACGCTGGAGGTGGATGCAATAAGCGGTGCGACCCTGACATCCAAAACTCATTTAAAGGCGCTGGAAAACGCTCTTGAACAGGCACAAATGAAATAATCGGGCAACAGGAAGAATATGAATAAAGTGCGTTTCCAGGTCATGGAACCGCACTTTATTCATACCATTTGATATTACCCTTGTGATACCTGATTTTTAACCGTGGTTATTTCGTTATCAGAAGCAGCTTGGGCTGGTTGATAATATCCTTTTTGTTTAGCGGCCTGATAAATTTTAAACTGACGCTGCTCGTCCATATCCCTCATTTGCTGGAATGTCTGGCGTAACTGAGGATTATCGGTCTCGGAAATAATTGTTGCATAACCTGCCAAACTTCCTTTGATCATTGACAAATAATCATTCATAATATCTTTTTCGTTCATAATTTCCTGATTACCTCCTGTTCTTAGTGTAAATATGTCATTAGCTTTTGTTTGTTCTGCCGTGCATCCTGGGCATCTGATGCCAGCATCTGGCTGATTTGATTATCCTGGCATTGCTGCGACATAGCATCTAATTTATTTGCTACAGTTCCGTGCGCGCTGATTAAATGCCTTAAGTTCTGTAATTCAACTTGATTTAGTGTCATATGATTATGCTCCTTTCAATATTTTTACAGTTCTATTATTGCAGATATTCTGATTTCTTATTCTGATTTTTTCGTTTTTTACATCAGATTACTCCTGATTCTTTCAATAGTTACCATTATATACCATTTGGAAAGCTCTGTGTTTCTTAATAAAATCCATATTTTGATTTAATATAATTACTTTGGTTGACTTATGGGTCTAATAGATATATAATTGGTATATCTATTAGACCCATTTTTATAAGGAAGATGATCATGGAAAAAATTATACTTGGAATGCTTATGATGCGAGGCTTGACGATATATGAAATGAAGATGTTTATTGATGATAATCTGGCTTCTATGTGCAGCAATAGTTCGGGCAGCATACACACAGCCATTCGGAAGATGTTGGAAAAGGAATTCATTCGCTATAAGGAAGAAGACAACAAGAAAATTTACTTTATTACGGGAAAGGGGAGGGAAGCATTTAATAACTGGATTTTACAGCCGATGGATCGTACCAGGGCAAAAAACATTGAGCTTAGTAAAATGTTTTTCTTTGGTCTTTCAGATCCTGCGAAGAGAAAAGGAATCATAAAGGAATATATTGAGAGGCTTAAGGAAGAGCACTCGAAGTTAAAGGCAATATATAAAAAAATTATACTTGATAAAGATAATATCATGGATAATGGTATTAAAATGGCAGAAGACGATCCGTGGAATGAAGAAGGATTCAAAAAGAATACATTTACAGGCAGCATAGAGGATACAATATCAGATGTTTACAAATATCAGCTGGCAATATTGCAGTATGGTATGGAATCAATAGAATTTGAAATCGGGTGGTATTCCAAATATCTTAAAAATGTCAATTTTTGACGCATGAAACTCTTTTAACAATAAATCTATACAAATATAATAATCAGAAAGGTACGTATTGATGTAAAATATATCATACAGGTAAACGATGGAAAAGAAGATAAAACAGAGATTAGACTGGATTGATATAAGTAAAGGCATTGGAATGCTTTTCATTATGCTTGGCCATGCACCTCATCCGGAAAATATGACAAAAAGTTTTTACACGTTTCATGTACCGCTCTTTTTCTTTTTATCAGGCATCTTATTTTCATCTGCAAAGTACAGAAGCTTTGGAGAGTTTATAAAACGGCAGTTTTTTGCTCTGGTCATTCCATATATCTCGTTTTCTATATTCAATTATATTTTCTGGATATTGATTTATCATAATGTTGGCGATAATCCGTATAGCAATGACGGTATCAATATACTGGCACCGATTTTGGGAACGGTGATCGCAGTACGGGATTTACCATGGACCCTGCATAACGTAGCTTTGTGGTTTCTGGCGTGTTTATTTACAGCTGAAATACTGTTTTACTTTATAATTAAATTAACAGGCGGTTCCCATAAGAATATTGGTATATGTTTGTTTATCAGCTCAATTCTTGGCTATTTGTACTGCACATATGTTGGTGTTAAAATGCCATGGAGTTTTGATGCTGCTTTCACAGCGGTCGTGTTTTTGGGAGCAGGATATCTGATGAAAGAAAAAATATACAAAATAAGCAATTATATTGCGTATTTGCCCCTTTTTTTGCTCATCAATATGATTACAGGC
This sequence comes from Clostridium sp. Marseille-P2415, assembly GCF_900155545.1. GTDB lineage: Bacteria > Bacillota > Clostridia > Lachnospirales > Lachnospiraceae > Lacrimispora. Next base: position 1,664,330 of record NZ_LT732526.1, on the reverse strand, counting down.
AGCCGAAATAGCAGCGTCAATCTATATGAAAATCAGTATGGGAACTATGTTTTGTTTTATATTTCTGCATTTAGCGGCATATTTGCCGTTATTGCTTTTGCGAAAAAGTTTGAAAAGCAACTGGATAAAATTAAAATTCTGACTTTTATCGGAAGGAATTCCCTTGTATATTTGGGATTTCATCAATACATCTTGTTTCCTTTCATTGGCTTAGCCCTTGAAAATATTCCTTTTTATAGGTTGGATAACATTCATGCACTTATAATTAAGGGGATTAGTTATACTCTCATAGCGGTGCTTGTCATTGCTCCTATTGCGGTTTTAATGAACCGTTATACCCCTTTTTTACTTGGTAAAAGGAAACAAATTTATGGATCTTATCGGCGTACAAAATAAATTTTATTTTCAATTTTGAGTATAATTACTGTTGTAGTTGAAATCGTGAGAAGATATAAAAAACGGGGGAATATTCATATGCAGGATACGTACAATACAAACTGGAAAAGAAATATCGCGCTGTTCATGGCCGGGCAGGGGGTGTCCCTGTTCGGTTCCATGCTGGTGCATTACGCGGTGATGTGGCACATCACCCTGAAAACCCAGTCGGGGTTTATGATGACCCTGTTCACGGCTGCTGGGGCGCTCCCCATGTTCTTTATATCTCCATTCGGTGGTGTGTGGGCAGACCGGTACAATAAAAAATATCTGATCAACATCGCCGATGCTGTTATTGCCGCGGTCACGCTGGTTATGGCCTTGTTTTTTTCCCTGGGCTATGATTATGCCGGGCTGCTGCTGACCTGTTCCGTCATGCGGGCTTTTGGACAAGGGGTACAGACGCCCGCTGTCAACGCGCTTATTCCCGAGCTTGTACCGCAGGAGCAGTTAACCCGCGTCAACGGTATCAATGGCAGCGTCCAGTCATTGGTGATGTTCGCCTCTCCTATGGCGGGGGGTGCGCTGCTGGCCGTCGCTCCTGTGCAGACGCTGATGTTCCTCGATGTGATTACCGCCGTCATTGGGATCAGTATCCTGTTCTTTTTCGTTAAAACCCCTGCCCGTATACGGAAAAGCGAAAACGATAAGGATGCGAGGCTGTATTTTCACGACATCCGCGAAGGGCTTGCGTATATCGGTAAGCATTCCTTTGTAAAAAAGTTCATTGTCCTGAGCGCGGTTTTCAATATTATGGTAGCACCTGCGGCCATACTGACCCCTCTGCAGGTGACACGGGATTTCGGTGACGGTATCTGGCGCGTGTTTGGAGGCATTTCCTTTGGACCGGAACAGCGGCTGGCCGCAGTGGAAGTAGTTTTCTTTATCGGTATGATGTTGGGCGGCCTTGTGATTGGGGCTTGGGGCGGCTTCAAAAACAAAAGTCATTCCATGGCCCTGTCAGTCAGTCTTTTTGGGCTTGGGGCGGTTGGGCTCGGGGTGATTACGAATTTCTGGGCGTATCTTGCCTGCATGTGCCTGACCGGACTGGTCATGTCCTTCTTCAACGTGCCCGTAATGGCAGTGCTGCAAACCAATGTGGATGGTGCATATATGGGCCGGGTTTTTTCCGTGCTGACCATGATGTCAAGCCTGATGATGCCCTTGGGTATGGTGTTGTGGGGACCGCTGGGTGATGTGGTATCCATAGACTGGCTGCTGATCGGAACCGGGGCGTTTCTGTTCCTGATGGGATTTGTGTTTGTGTTTGACAAGACGCTGCTGAAAGCGGGAGCGTCGGTGTAAAAAGCCCGTAAATGAAACGGGAGTAAAAAATAAATAAACGGAGGAAAACATTATGTTAGGACATTATCTCATGTTCAACCGCAATTGCATGGAGGCGGTCGAGGCCTACAAAAAGGCCTTGAACGCCGAGGTGTCGGAACTTCAAACCTACGGCAGCATGCCGCCAAACCCTGCCTTCCCGGTCGCGGAGGAGGATAAGGGGCTGGTACTCCACGCCAGGCTGAAAATCGACGGCTGGGAGCTGATGTGCGCCGATTCATCGGAACGCAGCAATCCGGGTGAAAATATGTATGTGTCAGTTACCACACCGGACGAAGCCTTTGTGCGTCATGCGTGGGAGGTACTGAAGGAAGGCGGAGAGGTGTTCATGGAGCTGGCTCCCAGCTTTTTCGCTGCCGCCCACGGCTCCCTTCGGGACAAGTTCGGCGTGAACTGGATGTTCACCGCACGGAAGTAATCAGGCTTTTAAGCAATGTAAATCAAAAAGAAGCATCTCTAAACTGCGATATGCCATAGAAAGTGTTTAGAGGTGCTTCTATTTGTCTGCAAATTTATCGGAAACCCATTCTGCGGATGTTACCGAATTCATTTATTTGGTATTGTTTTTGCCCGTTCCAGCATCAGTTTTACACGGTTGATCTGGTTGACTTCGCTGGCACCCGGATCGTAATCCACCGCTAAGATATTTATTTGCGGATACCGTTCTTTTAAGGTTTTGATCATGCCTTTCCCTGTAATATGATTGGGAAGACAGGCAAAGGGCTGCATACAGATAATATTATTTGTTCCATCCTCAATGAGTTCAATCATTTCTGCGGTGAGCAGCCAGCCTTCTCCTGACCGGTTACAAAGGGAGAGGAAGGGCTCAGTCTTCTGTGCCATTTGAAATATAGTATTTGGAGCCGTAAACCGCCCGCTGTTTTGAAGCGCATTTCTTATATCCTTCCGGTAGTATTCGATAAAACGGATCAAAGTATTGTTTACCGCCCGCCGCGTTTTGCCGCCTCCCAAATAACGGTTGTCCGATTCCCCGCCGTACATACAATAGAGGAAAAAATCCATAAGGCCGGGGACGACCATTTCTGCTCCCATATCCTCAATAAAATCAACCATATTATTGTTGGCAGCGGGATGATATTTTACCAGAATTTCCCCGACCAGGCCGACCCGTACTTTTTTTTCATTCCGTATGGGGATATTTTCAAAATCCTTCACAATTTTATAAATGTTTTCACGAAAAACAGCGTAGTTCCCCTGGCGGATATTGGCTTTGCATTTTGTCATCCAATCAGAAAAAAGCCGGTTGGCGGACCCTTTGTTGATTTCATAAGGCCGGATATGAAACAGGATTTCCATGAGCATATCGCCGTACAGAATCGCCATGATTGCTTTTTTTAACAAAGATACGGTAACCGGAAAGCTGGACCCTTTTTCAAGACGGGAGGCATTAAGCGACAGGACCGGCACTTGTTCAAAGCCGGCGGCCTGCAGTGCTTTTTTTAATAAAGCCAGATAATTGCTGGCTCTGCAGGGCCCCCCGGTCTGGCTCATGATCACTGCCGTATGGTTAAGATCGTATTTGCCCGACTGCAGAGCCCGAAGGATCTGCCCGATCACAATAATGGAAGGGTAACAGGAATCATTGTTTACATATTTCAGTCCGGTTTCGATATCTTCCTTATCCACATCAGGAAGGAGTACCATCTGATAGCCTTCGGAACGTATCGCTTCCTGGAGCAGTGAAAAATGGATGGGAGCCATCTGTGGTGCTAAAATGGTATATTTGCTGCGTATTTCCTTTAAAATCAAGCTGTTTTTTTGTACCGTTTTATGCGTTGTCCGGCAAATTCTGTTTCCATTTTGAACTTCCATTGCCGCTTTCAATGACCTCAACCGGATTTTCACCGCCCCAAGATTACTGGCTTCATCAATTTTTAATAAAGTATAAATTTTACCGTTCTTATCTAAGATCTCCCTGGCCTGCTCCGCGGCGATGGAATCCGGTCCGCAGCCAAAAGAATTCAGCTGTACCAGTTCCAGATTATCCTGCCCGGATACAAAATCCGCCGCCTCGTAAAGGCGGGAATGATACATCCACTGATCTAAAACCATTAAAGGCCTTTCCACATGTCCCAGATGGGCAACAGAATCCTCGGTGAGCACCGCTAACCCCATTGAGGTGATTAGGCCTGGAATACCATGATTGATTTCCTTATCCAAATGATAGGGCCTCCCGGACAAGACAATGCCGCGGCCCCCGGTTTCTTTCAAATAACGGAGAGCCTCTTCCCCCATCTTTTGAATATCCGTTTTGAACTGCCTGTCTTCTTTCCACGCAAGCTCAAGTGCATTCTCCACTTCATTTTTTGTAATGCCAAAGGCTTTGAATTCTTCGAACAGCCGGTGTGCCAGGGCCTTTTTGTTATCATACGGCAGGAAGGGAAAATGCAAAACCGCCCCATTCTCACCCAGCGCGTCCATATTAGCGTGGATGACCTCTGCATAAGCGATTACCATCGGACAGTTGAAATGATTGTCGGCGCCGTTAATTTCCGCTCTTTCCTTTGGAATACAGGGATAAAATATATGCTTTACATTTTGCTCTAACAGAGCCATGATATGGCCATGTACAAGCTTAGCGGGATAGCAGGCCGTGTCCGACGGAATCGTATCCATCCCCAGTTCAAATATATGCCGGTTGGATTCCGGAGATAATTCCACCCGAAACCCGAGAGCAGTAAAAAAGGTAAACCAGAAAGGATAATTTTCATACATGTTCATAGCTCTGGGAATGCCGATGGTTCCTCTTGGCGCCTTTTCCGCTTCCAGCGGCCGGTACTCAAATAACCGTTTATATTTATATTCATAAATATCCGGTATGCTTTGCTGTCTGTTAATTCCTGCGCCTCTTTCACAGCGGTTTCCCGTTATCAGCTTTTTCCCGTTGTTAAAAAGGTTTACGGTCAGCAGGCAGTTGTTGGTACATTTCCCGCAGCGCGCAATTTTTGTATCCACCGAAAAGGTGTCCAGCGAAGCAGCGGGGATCAGAGAGGATTGCATTCCTTCTTTCCAGGCGTTTTTGGCCAGCAGCGCCGCCCCGAAAGCTCCCATCAGTCCGGCGATATCCGGCCGGATCACCTCTTTTCCGGAAATCATTTCAAAGCTGCGCAAAATTGCATTATTTAAGAAGGTTCCGCCCTGGACGATGATTTTATCTCCTAATTCGGCTGGGCTTTTCAGTTTTATTACTTTATACAGCGCATTTTTAATAACCGAATAACACAATCCGGCCGAGATGTCTCCAACAGAAACTCCCTCTTTCTGAGCCTGCTTTACCTTGGAATTCATAAAGACGGTACAGCGCGAGCCCAGATCGATCGGCTTTTCTGCTTTGATTCCAAGCGCAGAAAATTCCTGGACCGACAGCCCTAAGGATTTTGCAAAGGTTTCGATGAAAGAACCGCAGCCCGATGAACAGGCCTCATTTAAAACAACGGTGTTGATAACGCCGTCGCGGATGCGCATATATTTCATATCCTGTCCGCCAATATCGAGGATCATCTCAACGCCCGGTAAAAAGTATTTGGCCGCTGTACAATGAGCGACGGTTTCGACTTCACCGAGGTCACAGGAAAACGCCTCCTTGATCAATTCCTCTCCATAACCGGTAACGGCGGAATATGCGATAACGGCTTCCTCCGGCAGATGGGAATAGATCTCCTTTAAAATTAACGTAGCCGATAAGAGCGGACTGCCATCGTTATTGCGGTAACAGGAGTACAAAAGACAGCCGTCCTGATCGGTCAGGGCTGCCTTGCTGGTTGTGGATCCCATATCCAGACCGAGATAACAGAGCCCTTTATAGCCGCTTAAATCCCCTCTTTTTACTTGATGGGCGGCATGCCTTTCCATAAATTTCCTGTATTCCATATCGTCGGCAAACAGCGGCTTCAGCCTGTCTTCCGAAAGCTCATTTCCTGTTCGGCCTGCTTTTAAACGGTCCAGCAGCTGCATGAGTGAAATGGATTGTTTGTCGGCGGAAAGCGCTGCGCCGATGGCTGCATATACCTGGGCGTTTTCCGGAATAACCATATCACTTTCCTGTAAATTTAAAGTTTCTTTAAAACGGTGCCGCAGTTGGGGGAGGAAGTGCAGAGGTCCTCCCAGAAAACCAACTTTTCCTTTTATTTTCCTGCCGGCTGCCAATCCTCCGATTGTCTGATTGACAACCGCCTGAAAAACAGAGGCAGCGATGTTTTCTTTCTTCGCTCCCTCATTCAGCAGCGCCTGCACATCGGTTTTTGCAAAAACTCCGCACCTTGCAGCAATCGGATAGATGACATCGCTGTGCTCAGCCAGCTCATTAAGCCCTGCGGCATCGGTTTTCAAAAGGATTGCCATCTGATCGATAAAAGCGCCGGTTCCGCCGGCACAAATTCCGTTCATCCGTTGATCGGTGCCATGATCAAAAAAGGTGAGTTTTGCGTCTTCTCCGCCAAGTTCGATAATGATATTGACATCCGGGATATACCGCCCGGCCGCCTTACAGCCGGCGATCACTTCCTGTACAAACGGCAGATCCAGCCTTTCGGAAATGGAGATGCCTCCGGAACCTGTTACAGCTGCTTTCATTTTTATATTGCCGGCGGTATGATATAGTTCTTTTAAAAGTTTTTCTAACGTAAGCCAAAGATCGGCATGATGTCTGCAGTAATTGTTATATAGCAATCGGTCTTCCCTGTCCAAAACGGCAAGTTTAACGGTTGTTGACCCGATGTCAATACCAAGACGGAATATTTTGCTATCAGAATTGATTGCTTCACTCATAAAAATCAGGTATTTCCCTTCATAAAGATAGATAATCGATCGTTTAAAAATATGTGATCTATTACTATTTTTCCATGAAAAAGGAAATTTATTCCGGATTGCGAATATCCGCTTGACTATAATTGATGAAGTCTGCCTCAATCAAGCTACATTCGGACATCTTCTTTGAAATGCTTTCTTGAAGGATTCCCCTCAACCCGCCAAATCTGCTTCCGTTTGAGGTCATAAATAACAGACCACACGGTATCAGCGTTTTGTTTGCGGTCGTACTGGCATTTTATGTCAAGGGATAAATTAATTATAAAAATCTTTATATTTTCTTGACATCCTGGCATGCTGAATTGACACTTTCTTGACACCTTTTCTGCTATGATTGTAATTGCACAGCGATAAGGCTGAAAGAAAAACATCTTTTAACCCTGCGTTTGCGAATCAACCGGATATGCAGGCATATCCGCCTGATTCATTCGTATACAAAAATGAAAGGGAGTTAGGAAAAATGGGTATCATTATGGTATTATCAGGCATTATTGGCCTGGCTTTGCTGGTTTACTTATTCTATGTTTTATTTCGAGGTGAGAATTTATGAAAATGATCGTACTTCAGGACATTTTTTATATCGTCCTTCTAATCGGGCTGTCCATTCCCCTGGGTAACTATATGTACAAGGTGATGACAGGCCGAAAAGTGTTTTTGACCCCTCTGCTTGCTCCTGTGGAAAATGGAATTTATAAGCTGATGGGAGTGAAAGGCGATGAGGAAATGGGGGGAAAGACCTATGCGCTTTCCGCCCTGATGTTCAGCGCGGTCGGTGTGGTCTTTCTCTGGACCGTACAGATGCTGCAGGGCGTTCTCCCGTTCAATCCTGCCAAAACAGGCGGCACAAGCTGGCATCTGGCATTCAACACGGCCGCAAGCTTTGTATCGAATACCAACTGGCAGGCGTATTCAGGGGAATCCGGCTTGTCTTACCTGACACAGTTTTTAGGACTCACCGTCCAGAATTTTGTTTCGGCAGCAACGGGAATTGCAGTTTTGTTTGCATTAACCAGAGGTTTTATTCTAAGACAGAGAAAGACCATAGGTAACTTTTGGGCAGACTTAACAAGAGCAACGCTGTATGTATTGTTACCGTTATCCTTTATCCTTGCGATCGTGCTTGTTTCGCAGGGAGCAGTGCAGACCTTTGGTCCCTATAAAGAGGTTGCCATGCTGGAAAACGGGACTGCTCAGACCATTCCTCTTGGCCCTGCTGCAAGTCAGATTGCCATTAAACAGCTTGGAACAAACGGCGGCGGATTTTTCGGAGCCAATTCGGCTTTTCCACTTGAAAACCCAACGGCTTTTTCCAATTTGCTGCAGGTACTGTCTATCCTGTTGATTCCCGCATCTCTGTGCGTGTCCTTCGGAAAGGCGGTAAAGGATAGCAGGCAGGGCAGATCCATTTATATCACCATGATGATTTTGTTTGTAGTTTCACTTTTGGCGGTGACAGCCAGTGAACAGTTTTCCGCTCCATACTTTAAAGGAGCCGTGGCTTCTGCCAGCATGGAAGGGAAAGAGGTCATCCACGGTATGGGAACATCGTCCTTGTGGGCTGTGGCAACCACTGCAGCTTCCAACGGTTCCGTAAATTCCATGCATGACAGCTTCACTCCTCTCGGCGGCCTGGTTTTGATGTTTCTGATGCAGCTTGGCGAGATCGTCTTTGGAGGCGTGGGAAGCGGTCTTTATGGAATGCTGGCTTTTGTCCTTCTTACCGTGTTTATTGCCGGACTGATGGTGGGCAGGACGCCGGAATATCTGGGGAAAAAGGTCGAGCCTTATGACATGAAAATGGTTTGTCTAATTGTCCTTGTCCCTCCGCTGGTAACGCTTCTTAGTACCGCTGCTGCAGTTTCTGTCCCTGCTGCTTCGTCATGGCTGACCAACTCAGGTGCTCATGGATTTTCCGAGATCTTATATGGATTTTCTTCCATGGGTAACAACAATGGCAGCGCATTTGCCGGTTTTCATGCAAACACTGTTTTTACGAATGTAACCGGCGGAATGATTATGCTTTTGGCCCGTTTTATACCGATGACAGCTGCCATTTTCCTTGCCGGCAATATGGCAGGCAAGAAAGCAGTTGCTGCCGGAGAGGGTACATTATCTACCAGTAACACCATGTTTGTAGGGCTTTTAATCGGGGTCATCTTTATTATCGGAGCGCTGAGCTTTTTGCCGGCGTTAGCCCTTGGACCGATTGCCGATTACTTTACGATGCGATAGAATGAGGTGATCAGAATGGAAAAGAAAAATGGAAATAAAAATATTTTTGCGGATGCGCTGAAACAATCCTTTGTAAAGCTTGCTCCCCGCATACAAGTGAAAAATCCTGTTATGCTGGTGGTCTACATCGGCGCCGCTTTGACAACGGTCCTTTATTTTCTGTCTTTCACGGGAATGAAGGATGAAAGCAGCGGCTATACCCTGGCAATATCACTGATCTTGTGGTTTACCGTATTGTTTGCCAACTTTGCAGAAGCCATTGCCGAAGGGCGCGGGCGCGCACAGGCGGATACCCTGCGCAAGGCACGCAAGGATGTCAGGGCGAGAAAGCTTAAGTCAGTAAGCAATGTGGACGAATATACAGAGATACTGTCTGCTGAACTTAAGAAGGGAGATATGGTCTTTGTAAAAGCCGGAGAGCAGATCCCTATGGATGGTGAGGTCATCGATGGTGCTGCGTCCGTGGATGAAAGTGCGATCACCGGTGAATCGGCTCCTGTTATACGTGAGTCCGGTGGTGACCGGAGCGCGGTGACCGGCGGAACAACACTGGTTTCTGACTGGCTTGTGATTGAGGTAACAGCGGAAGCCGGAGAGAGTTTTCTTGATAAGATGATCGCAATGGTAGAAGGTGCCTCCAGAAAAAAGACACCCAATGAGATCGCTCTGCAAATATTGCTGGTGACTTTAACCATCATATTTCTGGTGGTTACAGCAACTCTGTTACCGTTTACGGGATTTGCAAGCAGTCAGGCCGGCGCGGGATCGGCCATATCCATCACCAATGTGATCGCCCTTCTGGTGTGCCTTGCCCCCACTACGATCGGCGCGCTTTTGTCCTCCATTGGAATAGCCGGAATGAGCCGTTTAAATCAGGCCAATGTGCTTGCAATGAGCGGGCGTGCCATTGAAGCTGCCGGGGATGTGGATGTACTTTTATTGGATAAAACGGGAACCATAACACTGGGAAACCGGCAGGCAAGTGAGTTTATACCAGTTAAGGGCGTGTCAGAGCAGGACCTGGCAGATGCTGCCCAGCTTTCTTCTCTTGCCGACGAAACTGCCGAAGGGAGAAGCATCGTGATTCTGGCTAAGGAGAAGTTTGGGATAAGGGGCAGAGAGCTTTCCAAACTGAACGCAAGCTTTGTGGAATTTACAGCCAAAACCAGAATGAGCGGCATTGATTATCAGGGGACGGAAATCCGCAAAGGCGCGGCGGAAGCTGTAAAAGCTCTGGTATTGGAAAAGGGCGGTATTTATCCGGAAGAATGTGAGCAGATCGTGAAACGTGTTGCCGGAGCCGGCGGCACTCCTCTTGTGGTATTAAAAAACAGTCAGGTGCTGGGCGTTGTCTATCTGAAGGATATCGTCAAAAATGGGGTAAAGGAACGTTTTGATGACTTAAGAAAAATGGGGATCAAGACCATCATGATCACGGGCGACAACCCCATGACCGCTGCCGCCATCGCCGCAGAAGCAGGCGTGGACGATTTTCTGGCAGAGGCTACGCCGGAAACCAAGCTGGCACTCATCCGCGACTATCAATCCAAGGGCCATCTGGTTGCCATGACCGGCGACGGTACCAACGATGCTCCGGCACTGGCTCAGGCAGATGTGGCCGTGGCTATGAACACCGGTACGCAGGCTGCAAAGGAAGCGGGCAACATGGTGGATTTAGACTCCAGTCCTACCAAGCTCATTGATATCGTGCGGATCGGCAAACAGCTGCTGATGACAAGAGGTTCCCTGACAACTTTCAGCGTGGCGAACGATGTGGCCAAATATTTTGCGATTATTCCCGTATTGTTTTTTGGGATATATCCGCAGCTGACAGCCGTGAATTTTATGGGATTGACCAGTTCGACCACCGCCATTCTCTCGGCAATTATCTACAACGCGCTGATCATTATAGCACTCATTCCTTTGGCGCTTAAGGGTGTAAAATACCGGGAGCTGCCCGCAGGAAAATTACTGAAAAGAAATATACTGGTTTATGGCCTGGGAGGTATCGCAGCGCCTTTCATTGCAATAAAATTGATTGATATGCTGCTGACTGCCTGCGGCATTATGTGAGGTGAACGAAGATGAGAACAATGAAAATATTGAGACCCGCTCTTATTTGTTTTGCTGTAATGACGATCCTGTGCGGGATACTCTATACAGCCGCAGTTACAGGGATTGCACAGCTTATGTTTCCCGATCAGGCAAGCGGAAGTATCATAACCGTTACTTTAAACGACGGTTCCCGGAAGGATTATGGTTCTGCGCTGATCGCCCAGGAATTTACCAAGCCGGAATATCTGATCGGAAGGCCGGTGGGGACAACGAACCTTTCACCTGTCGGCGAAGAGCAGAAAAAGCTTTTAAAGGACCGGATCGACTGGTGGCATTCCATCGATCCGGACAATGGAACTGAAATTCCAATGGATTTGCTTACAGCATCCGGAAGCGGCGTTGATCCTGATATTTCGCCGGAAGCGGCAGAATACCAGGCAGCCCGTATTGCCAGGGAAAGAAATATGGATGAAGATGATGTAAAAGAGATTATAGAAAAATATACCACAGGACCATTTCTTGGCTTCTGGGGCAGCCCGGCGGTAAATGTTTTGAAGGTAAACCTGGCGCTGGATGGCTTGCTGTAAAGAGCGCAGCAATTTATGGAATTCAAAAGGGGGTGAAGGATCAATGGATCAAGTTTTTAAACGGCCTGATCCCGATGCGATTCTGGATGAGATAAAAGCTCATCAGGAAAAAAGTTCGGGGAAATTAAAGATTTTTTTTGGTTATGCGGCGGGTGTCGGCAAGACATACGCCATGCTTGATGACGCGCAGGAGCAGTACCGGTGCGGCAAAAATGTACTTGTAGGTTATGTGGAACCGCATACCCGGCCGGAGACCATGCAGCTTCTGCACGGTCTGCCGGTTTTGCCGCCGAAAATAATTGTTTACCGCAATATAAAGCTTAAGGAATTTGATCTGGATGAAGCATTGAAACGCAGGCCGGAGCTGATCCTGGTCGATGAGCTTGCTCATACAAATGCGGAAGGCGTCAGGAACCGGAAACGCTTTCAGGATATTGAGGAACTTTTGAATGCAGGGATAGACGTTTATACCACTGTCAATGTCCAGCATATGGAAAGTCTCAATGATGTGATCGAGGATATCACAAATGTCAGGGTTCATGAAACAGTACCTGATTATATCTTTGAACGTGCCGATATGATTAAACTGATCGATATTGAACCGAATGAACTGCTGCGGCGCTTTGAGGAAGGAAAGATATACAGACCGGAACAGGCCGAGACCGCTATGCGAAATTTCTTTTCCCGTGAAAACTTAAAGCTGCTGCGTGAAATTACCATGCGCAAGGCAGCGGACAGAATCAGCAATGAAAATCAAAATGAACGCCGTTTAACCGATAAAATGGCCAATACCAAGATGCTGGTTTGCATTGGGCCTTCTCCCTTTTCCGCAAGATGCATTCGGTGGACCGCAAGAGCTGCCGATGCCTTTCACGCGCACTGGGTGGCACTCTATGTAGAGAGCATTGAAAGCAATTACCTTACCGCGGACCAGCAGAAGACACTCCGTACCAATATGGATCTGGCAGAAAAACTGGGCGCTGAAATTGTAACGCTTACCGGGCATGATATTGCAACAACAGTATCCGAATATGCAAAGCTGTCCGGCATTACAAACATAGTGGTCGGGAAAAGCAGAAACAAAAAAACGCTCAGAAGTCTTTTTGAAATAGACTTTGAGGACAAATTAATTTTTCTGCTGCCCAGCATTGAAGTTCACATCATACCCGGCAGCACGATCCGGCGGGACTATAAAAAGCCGCATAAAACAACCGGGAATAAGAAATTAAACGTTTCCTGGAAGGACTTAGGGAAAACAATTGGTCTTCTGGTAGCAGCCACCCTGCTGTGTCTGGGCTTTCGCAGGCTGGGAATTGGAGACCAGAATGTCATAATGGCCTATATACTCTCTGTTTTGGTAATTTCAAGGATTACAGACGGGCATGCATATGGTATCATAGCATCATTGGTCAGTGTGCTGACTTTTAATTTCTTTTTTACGGAACCTTACTTTACCTTTAACACGATACAGGCCGGGTACCCTATAACATTTCTTATTATGCTGCTGGTAGCCTTGATAACGAGCACGCTTACGGTAAGGATCAAGACTCAGGCAGGATTTGCGGTACAAAGAGAGCGGCGTACCGAGGTTCTCTATGAAATCAACAAAAAGCTGCTGATTACCAGGGGGCTTGAAAATATAGTTACCCTGGCAAATGAATACATTATCAACCTGTTTGACCGCTCTGTTGTCTTCTTTACCGATGATCCGGAGCAGGGGCAGGATGGAAGTGTTATGCAGGCCCCGGAGGATATAGATGGATCCTTTTTAAACTCGGCGGATGAGAAAGCTGTGGCTCATTGGGTTTTTCTCAATCAAAAGAGGGCAGGAGCAGGGACGGATACGCTGATGGGGGCGGGAGCATTTTATATGCCGGTTATCTCCCAGGGAAAGGTGCTCGCCGTTTTAGGCATTTCCTGCCTGAAAGGAGTATTGGATCACAACACCCGGTTATTTTTGCGGATGATCGCCTCACAGGTGGCCATGGCATTGGAACGCCAGCATCTCTCGGATGAGCAGCGAGGCATTATTGTAGAAGCGGAGAAGGAGAAAATGCGAAGCAATCTCTTGCGTGCGATTGCCCATGATCTCCGGACACCTCTTGCCGGGATCCTGGGTGCCAGCTCCGCCATACGTGAGAATAAGCAGACCCTTGATGAAAATACGCGCGAAAAGCTCAATGCGGATATTCAGGAAGAAGCCCAGTGGCTCATACGCATGGTGGAAAACCTGCTTTCCGTGACCCGGATCAATGAGAGCGCATCCAAGGTAACAAAAAGTCCGGAAGCCGCCGAAGAAGTTGTGGCGGAAGCAGTCAGCCGTATCAATAAAAGATTTCCACAGCGAAATATCGTGGTTCGTGTACCGGATGAATTACTTGAAGTTCCCATGGATGGGACCCTGATCGCACAAGTATTGATCAATTTACTGGAAAATGCCATAAAGCATTCGCCAATGGATTCTCCTGTAGAGATTTTTTTAAAGAAAAGCGGAGAAAACGCCGTGTTTGAGGTGCTTGACCATGGAAGAGGAATCGCGGACGAAGACTTTCCTTATCTTTTTACAAGCTATGTTCCCAATGGAAACAAAAGCTCCGATTCTTCCCGGGGAATGGGGATCGGCTTATCCATATGCATGACCATTATAAAAGCGCATAACGGTACAATGGAAGCTTATAACCGGAAAGAAGGCGGTGCGGTCTTTCAATTTTCTCTGCCGTTGGAAGGAAGTGAATCATGATGGATGTAAAACCTTTGGTTATGGTCATTGAGGATGAAGACGCCATTTGCAACTTTATCACAGCGGTCCTGAATTCAAACGGCTATCAGGTTGTGAAAGCAAATACCGGAAAAGAGGGAGTTTCCATGGCTGCCTCCTATTCTCCGGATATGATTCTCCTTGATTTGGGGCTGCCGGACATGGACGGTGTGGAGGTATTAAAGAGCATACGTAAATGGTCGAAAATGCCGGTCATAGTAGTTTCGGCCCGCGGGCATGAGCGGGAAAAAGTGGAAGCCCTTGATCTGGGGGCTGACGATTATATTGTGAAGCCGTTCGGAACCTCTGAACTGCTTGCCCGTATGCGGACAGCACTGCGTCACAGTCCGCAGAGCATGGGCGGAGGGGCAAATGGAACAGAAGCGGTGACCATTGGCGGGCTTTTCATTGATTACGGAAAGCGGGTGGTACTTCTGGCCGGAAATAAGGTACATCTTACCCCCGTTGAATATAAAATCCTGGCACTGCTGTCAAAAAACGCAGGAAAGGTGCTTACCCACGATTATATCATGCATGAAATCTGGGGGCTGTATGCCGGTGACAGTCACACGCTGCGCGTTAACATGGCCAATATCCGGAGAAAAATCGAATCAAATCCGGGAACGCCTAAATACATTCTGACAGAGATGGGCGTGGGATACAGAATGGTAGAGGAATAAAAGGGGGTGGATTTATATGGCCAAACAAGAGGGCAGAAACGCAGACAGCATTATGAATCACGTTTTATTGATGATCATTCTGCTTCTTGCTGCTTCTGCGATAGGATTCCTGTTCCGGTTTATTGGATTCCCTGAAACCAATATCGTGATCATCTATATTCTGTTTGTATTAATGACCGCATGGCTGACCGAAGGGTTTCTATTCGGGATCCTTTCATCGGTGCTTGCCACTTTTTTATTTAACTATTTCTTCACGGAACCGTATTTTACCTTTTCCGTTAACGATCCCAGCTATATCATTACCTTTATCATCATGACGATGACAGCGCTGATCACGTGCACCATAACATCCCATGCGAAACAAAGTGCGTTAGAGGCAGAACAAAGAGAAGCGGAGACAAGGTCGGTTTATAACCTTACGAATCGTTTAACCGATGCAAAGGATATACACGACATTGCAGGCATAGCAGCAGGGGCCATCAGTGAATGCTTTGATTGCCGGGCCGGATGTCTTTGTTTTGATGAAGGCGGCACACCTGAAAAATTTTTTATACAACAGGTATCCCAAGAAAAGCAGATACGCCGTGATACCGTAAATGTGGAAAAGTTAAAGGGCCGGATTGAGAATTTACAGGCCGGATTTTATATGGATACGGAATTTTATGATTTGCCGGTCCGCAGCGGGGAAAACACGTTAGGCCTTATTCGGATACCGAAGGAAAATGCTCTGAAAATGAACGAAGGCCAGACCCATCTTTTACGCTCTATGATTGAAAGCACTGCCCTTGCAATGGACCGGTTCCGGTCTGCTGAGCAGCGTATCAAGTCCCGGGAGGAGGCCGTACAGGAACGGTATCGCGGGAATCTTCTTCGTGCAATATCACATGATTTACGCACACCGCTTTCCGGTATTATGGGTACTTCGGAGATGCTTATGGATATGACGGATCCGGATGACCCGCGTTATTCTTTCGCATTCGGCATACACAAGGATGCGGATTGGCTTCATTCAATGGTGGAAAATATTTTGAGTCTTACCCGGCTGCAGGAAGGCAGGCTGATCATCAACCGGCAAATGGAGGCAGTAGAGGAAGTGATAGCGGGAGCGGCCGATCAGATAGCTAAGCGTTCGAAGCTGCATGAAATCAATGTAAGCGTACCGGACGAATTATTATTGGTTCCTATGGATGCAAAGCTGATCAAGCAGGTTCTGATTAACCTGATGGACAACGCGGTCAAGCATACTCCGCCGGATCAGGAGATAAGTATTTCGGTGGAAAAGGATGTAAAAAACCGAACGGCTGTATTCCGCATTAAGGACAGGGGGAGCGGTATAGCGGAGGCTGATTTGCCCAACTTATTTCAGATGTTCTATACTTCAAGAGCCGGATATCCTGATGCAAAACAGGGAATTGGACTTGGCCTTACGATTTGCGATGCGATTATAAGGGCTCACGGCGGGAATATTGAAGCGCACAACCGGACAGATGGCAGCGGGGCAGAGTTTTTATTTACATTACCTCTGGAGGTGGAAGAGGATGAACAATTATAGGGAATGCATACTTGTGGTTGAAGATGATGCACAGATCAGGAGCTTTATTTGTTATTCATTAAGGCAGGCAGGATTCCGGTATGTTACCGCGCACACGGCACAGGAAGCACTGGAGCATCTTGTTTCCCAGCAGATCGACATTATGCTGCTCGATCTCGGTTTACCGGACTTCGATGGCATGGACGTTATCAAAAAGGTGCGGGAATGGTCAAATCTGCCGGTCATTGTTGTATCTGCCCGTGATCAGGATAAAGAAAAGGCGGCGGCATTGGATACAGGTGCGGATGATTATCTGACAAAGCCCTTTTCCGCCACAGAACTTATGGCCCGCGTCCGTGTGGCTTTGCGCCATTTGTACATGCAGAATAAGGATAAATCGCTGGGTTCCATTGCGGTAGCCGGATTAAGAATTGATTTGGATAAGCGCCTGGTTTACCTAAATGATGACGAATTGCACGTTACTCCTATGGAGTATAATCTGCTGGCCATGTTTTTTCAGAATATTGGCAAGGTGCTGACAACGAGATATATTATAAATGAAATATGGGGCATTGGTTATGGAACGGATACGCAGGCGCTTCGGGCCTTAATGGCAGGGCTGAGAAGAAAAATTGAAAAAAATCCTGCGAAACCGCGCTATATCGTAACCGAAATAGGGGTTGGATACAGGCTGGTGGACGAATAATTTTCATTTGCATCCTCACACCTAATGCACCCCCTTGAACGCTAAATAAAAGCAAGCTGCTCAAAAAGACTGGTTACATCCAGCTGGCCATATCCCCAGATGTTATTAGGATATATGATGGAATCACTGCGTCTGGCTCCCCGCATCATCAGGCTGTTGATATCATATCCGGTCATGGTAATATAATTTCCCCTGGGAATAGCCCATTCCATGACCATGGCAACGGCTCCGGCCGCATGAGCGGCCGCGGCTCCGGTTCCGGTGGCTGTTCCATATTGATTCCCGGGCACTGCACAGGGGATCTGGTAGCCTGGTGCGGCGATATTGGGTTTAACCAGGCCGCTTCTGGTATAGCCTCTGCTCGATTCTGCCAGTATGCTGTCATCGAACTGGTTATAGGCAGTAACGGTCAGTTGATGGGAGCCGTTGCCCGGTCCGGTTATGGTAACATCCGGGTTCGGGTTAAGAAAATAAGTTTCGTTCGAAATCAGATTATCTGCGGGCAGCCAGGCATGAAAAGAAAATGGCGCGTTGTCAAGAGCCTGAGCCCGGAAGTACCAGACTCCGGGCAACGGATTTTCAAAACGTATTAAAATCAGCTGGTCACCGGTTTCTTCTTCAAAAGTAATATTATTCACCCATACGATGCTCTGAGTAAAAATGAAGTTAAATCTTCTGCATTCTCTGATGGTTGGATAAACCGGCTGGGTGGATTCTCTGTTTGGGGTAGAGATATCGATGGACAGCCTTTCCGGTGCATAGGGCCATATTTCCATTGAAAATTCATTATCATTTTCTCCTATTCTTAATTCAAAATCATTGTAAAAGGGGGCAGCAGTGGTGCTGTTAAAATAGTGCCTGTTTTTGTTTCCTTCATTTCCGGCAGAAACTGAGACACCGATTCCGGGAAGCTGGACAATATAGGTTAAATAGCTGCTTAATACACCATGTCCGTTATGCCCTTCCTGGCTGCTTCCCATAGCAATGCATATGATGAGAGGGCGGACCAGCCTTCGGGAAACAGAGAGCAGATAGCGTATACCCAAAAGGATATCAGACTCCTGGTAGCATAGTACAGACTCCGGCACAAAAAAAATATCCTTCAGATTTTGCTTTGCTTCTTTCAGTTTCACAACGACCAGTTCCGATTCCGGAACAACTCCGGTAAAGGACTGTTCCGCAACAGACCTTCCGGCAATAATACTGGCCATCGCAGTTCCGTGCCCATTTGTATCGGTAGTAGGAACAATGGATAAGGGATCCTCCGATGCCAATGCCTGATTAATGGTTTCCCTGGTATATTCACTGCCAAAAGTCAGGCCCTCAGGAATGGTGCCGCTCTGTACGGTCTGATCCCATATGGAAAGGATGCGGGAGGTCCCGTCATTATTGCGGAATACCGTATGCTGGTAATCAATGCCGGTATCTATTACACCCACCAGAATTCCCGTTCCCATCAAATTTAAAAAAGGATTCCGCTGAACGGTGCCGATACCGGATTTCTCAATACTTATCGTAGATTCAGGGGCGTAAAGCGTCGGAAAATAGTGGTATGGATGCAGGCCTAAGTCGCATGGGTCATTGCCGGTCCTGGGTATGTGCAGCAAAGAATTCCGCTCGGTCATCAAGGTAATATTATCGCCTGTATTATAGGCTGGAGCTGATATGTTACTAATAATCAGGTCATAGTAATTATTGTCCAGAATTTTGCTCAATATCAGGCCCCCCAGTCTATTACTTAGTTAGAATATGATATATTTTATGCAGTCAGGTTCCTATTATGAGCGGCCCCTGATGGATATACGGTCTTGGGTTTATGGAACTTCGCGCTTTCCTCCGGATACTATTGGGGGACTTTCTTTATTTTATTGACAGAAATATGATAAAGCTATACAATAAGTAAGTACATCGTTTTAGCAGACGCTATAAGATGTTAAAGAATAGCGCAGCCGGGGGCCTGAATGATTGATGTAACTTGAGATGACTGTATGCGACTTTTATTTTTTGTTATAGAAAGGACTGGAAAGTCCATTTCGGAAAGCCAGGCTGTAGATAACAGTCAGGTAACAAAAATGTTGGAAGAGCTCTCAAAAACCGGTAAAAAATTAATTGAATTACTGATGGTAAAAAGTAAAATTAGAGGTGATTAAATGAAGATTTTTGTTTATAGTATGAGGAATTATGATGAGTTACCTTATTTTAAAAAGTTTTCAGATGTGTATTCAGTACCGTTTGATTATGTAAAGGAAGCTCCAAGCCTGGATAATTTATCATTGGCCAAAGGGTATGAGGCCATTTCGGTTGTGACAACTCCTGTTGATGCCGAAATGCTGGATAAGATGCATGAGCTTGGAATTAAATACTTAGGGACCAGAACGATTGGCTATGATCATATTGATATAGAATATGCCCGGCAATTGGGAATTCGGGTAGCACATGCGAAATATAGTCCGGATAGCGTTGCTAATTATGCAATCGCTCTCATATTATCGGGATGTAGAAAAATAAACCTTATCTCATCTCAGTTTAAAAAGCAGGACTATTCGCTGAAAGGGAAAATGGGGATAGAAATTTCAAATGCTACCGTTGGAGTCATTGGTACCGGAGCAATAGGTAAGACAGTCATAAAGAGATTGTATGGCTTTGGATGCAGGATCCTGGCATATGATATATATCCGAATGATGAAGTCAGAAAATATGCAGAGTATGTGGATCTGGAACATATTTATCAAAAATCAGACATTATTACATTACATGCACCTGCAACAAAGGACAACTATCATATGTTAAATGAAAAGGCCTTTTCTAAAATGAAAGATGGAGTAATTATTGTTAATTGTGCCCGTGGTGCCCTGATACATACGGAGGCATTATTAAATGGTCTGGATTCCGGAAAAATCGGTTTTGCCGGCCTTGATGTACTGGAAAATGAGGAGTATCTTCATTCCATAGGAGAAGATGCAGGAGAAGAATGCCTGAGAGTCTTAAAAAAGATCAATGAAAATTCCAATGTGGTTCTCACACCTCATACGGCATTTTATACGGCTTTAGCAGTATCTGATATGGTGGAGTCCTGCATTCAGGGGATTATCAGCTTAAAAAAAGATGAGGAAACTTTTAAGATAAAGTAATAAGGAATGAAAGTTTTTATTCTGCTTTCATAACAGATCAAAAAAGCCCCCCTGGCTGAGTAAGGTTAAATGAATTCGGGATATTTATAATAGCGATAAAGGAGGGAGATTTTACAGGAGTATATTATTTTCCTGTTAAGAGATATTATGGCAATTTTAACGATATGCAATCAAATTATTATACTTTTTGTTCTTATGGCAATTGGTTTTTTTCTTTCTAAAAAAGGTATCATTGATAATAACGGATCCGGTCAGATGACAACGCTGTTATGCTATATCGTCTTACCCTGTACCATTCTTTATTCATTTCAGATGGAATTCAGAGAAGATATGCTGCAGAACTTTTTATTGATGTGTCTGATAACAGCAGGAATACATGCAGCCGGTATTCTCATAACTTTTCCATTATTCAATAAAAAAAATGTTCCTGATAAAGAGAAGCGGACTGTTCTGAGATTTTCCAGCGTTTACTCCAATTGCGGGTTTATGGGACTTCCGTTGCTGGAAGCCCTTGTCGGACAGAACGGATTATTTTACGGAGCAGCGTTTAATAGTATTTACGGACTTTTTTTATGGACACATGGACTTTTGCTTTTTTCCGGAAAAGCGGATAAGAAAGCAATTTTAAAAGCAATTATAAATCCAAATATTTTAGCCTCCATAATAGGGCTGTTTCTTTATTGTTTTTCTATCTCACTGCCGCGTCCGCTCTATTTATCTGTGAAGTATCTTGCGCAGATGAATACAGCGCTTTCTATGATTGTAATAGGCACTACCATGACACAAATCTCATTTCGTAAATTGTTTTCCGGTTTTTCCGCATGGATTGGCGTGCTTATGAGAAATATGGTGATCCCGCTAACATCGCTCCTGATTCTTTATAAGGTTGGAGTGAGAGGAGAACTTCTGCTTTCCAGTCTGATTCCTGCAGCATGTCCTGTTGCCGGATTTGCAGTTATCTTTTCAAAGTTCGTTGGAAGAGATGTTGTTTTTCCCAGTAAAATAATGACGTTATCGACGTTATCCAGCCTCATAACCATGCCTGTAATACTGGGGATTTTAAATTATATCACTGTTTAAGTGTGCTGGCAATGTTAATGGAGCAGGAATTGCTGGAGAAAAAATGATATATTAGAGGATAAGGAAAAAGCGGCATGCAATTAAGCATTGTGCCGCTTTTCCTTTTCACATTTGGATTTATTTTAGGAAGAATTAGTAAATAGCGTTATTGTAGATCAACGGGTTCAAAAAGATCTCCCAGAGTCTCAAGTGTGGGAAGAAGTCTGGTTACCCCGCAGGTAAAGAAAATAATACGGATTACCTCAAATATTTCATCGATCGTAGCTCCGTTCTTTATGGCCAGATCCGCATGGACCTTTGTGGTCGTCTGGGTCCCGGTTGCCATTCCGATGGCCATGACAATGAGTTCCCGGTATTTTTTCGGGATGTTCACATCCCTTTTATTGCAGTTTAAATACTGCTGCAGGAAAGCATTAATTAGATTCGGGTCATTTCCCATGACCTGATGGGATTCCAACAGGGAACCTCCCCGCGCTTCCTTTAAAGCTTCCATGATTTCCTGGGAACGCTTTAATTTTCCAGCATTTTCTTGCTTCATTTCATTAAGTTCCTTTCTGATAAGCGATTCAAAGACCGTATTTTGCCTTTAAAAAATCAGGTGCATAATTAGGGAAGAGTGCATAGGTCAATATATCTTCCTCCGTACGTACAAGGCCGCCGGCCTCTGCTTTAGCTTTTTCAAAGCCCGGCTCCAGTAAATCTGCCGGTTTTTTCGTGGAAGGTTTTTCTTCTCCCAGAGCTTTTTCTAAAAGGACCGGATCCACAGGGCCAGGAGGCATACCGTACATTCCGCGGCAATAATCCTTGATTTCCTTACTGACCATGGAATAACGGTTCCCGGTAAGAACATTGGTGGTAGCCTGTGCACCGCACATCTGGCTGGATGGGGTTGCTAACGGGGGATACCCCATGTCAGCCCGGACTCTGGTAACTTCCTCTAAAACCTCAGGAAGGCGGTCATACAATTTCATAGCGGAAAGCTGGCTTTCCAGATTTGATAACATGCCGCCGGGGATCTGATGCTCCAGACATCCAACATCCACGCCTATAAGCTTCGTCTCAAAGTTCGAATATTTTTTTCTAATAGAAATAAAATCCTCATTAACCGACTTGAATTGGCCTACGTCAATCCCCGGGTCCCGGCTGGTCCCTTTTAAAGCCGAAACAAAGCTTTCAATAGGAGGATGGGCAGGCCCCATTGACATCGAAGATACGCATACGTCAAGTCCATCCACTCCTGCCCGGATGGCTTCCCAATAGGCCATTTCAGCCATGCCGCCGGTACAGTGGCAGTGAAGGTGAACCGGGATTTTCAAGGCTT
The DNA here is from genome assembly GCF_900155545.1 of Clostridium sp. Marseille-P2415. GTDB lineage: Bacteria > Bacillota > Clostridia > Lachnospirales > Lachnospiraceae > Lacrimispora. The sequence continues at coordinate 1,641,643 of NZ_LT732526.1, read as the reverse complement.
TCTTAAGCGCAGAAATCAATTCATATGCAGCCTTGGGAGCCATAAGGCCTGCCATATCTTCCACATGCATCAGTGAGGCTCCCATGCGTTCCTGTTCCATTGCATTCTGAACAAATACTTCTGTGGTATGGAAGGGACTTACATTATACTGAACGGACCCCTCGATTTTTTTTCCGGCCTTTTTCACTGCCCGGAAAGCGGATTCGCAGTTTCTTAAATCCTGAAGGGCATCGAAAATCAGAAAAATATCAATGCCTGCTAAAGCAGCTTTTTCCACAAATTTCTCGACAATATCATCCGGATATGCTTTATAACCAACCAGGTTCTGGGCCCGCAGGACCATTTTCAAAGGAGTCTTTTTTACATATTTCTTAAATGTACGGACTCTTTCCCATGGATCCTCCTTTAAAAAACGGACTGCCACATCAAAGGTAGCTCCGCCCCACATTTCCATGCTGTCATAGCCGACAGAGTCCATACGTGAGAGAAGGGGAATCATATCTTCAGTGGTCATTCTGGTGGCAATCAGGGATTGCTGCCCGTCCCGGAATTCCACACTGTTAAATTTTAAGGGAATTCCTGCGCCTGCAAAATCTGCTGCGCCGATTCCGGCGGGAATCTGTGTCTTCCTGTTCCAGAACAAAATATCACATCCTTTTCGCATATTATGACCCGCGCAGATAGGAGACTGGCGGATTCATAGATAGGAAGCATATGCTAAAACGTTAAACTAAAACAATAATCTAATCTTACACAACAAAATAATCTTTGTCAAGTGGTATTTGGGGAAAAAGAGTTTTTCTATTTGGGTGTCGGAGGGGGACGTGGACTTTGGCAGGGATTTGGAGGGAAAAGGGACAGTGGCGGGAGGGGCAGCGGTTGTGGTTTCGGCAGGAGAGTTACTAAGGCCGGAAGGGTACAAAAAACATGGGACCGGAAAACTCCGCTCGAATTTCTGAAAGAAATTCGCGCTCCGGGTTTCCTCGGACGTTGGCTCTGAGGCCAACGTCCGCCCACGTTTTTTGCACCCTTCCGGCCTAAGTAACTCTAACCAGCCTGCAAATCAACCGCTGCCCCTCCCGCCACTGTCCCTTTTCCCGCCAAGGCTTTGAAAAAGTCCACTGTGCACTGGCCCCGTAAATGAGAGAACGACTAAAGCTAAATAACTTTTTGCCAATACCCTAAGCGGAAAATGGAACGCTGTCAATACTCTGGCTGGAAAATGAGGGAAGGCCCCTGGGATACGGCGATTTTTGCAGGACGTCGATAGGCGTTAGGGAGAGGGCATGGGAACATGAGGGAAAAAACCGGACCTTCAAAGTCCGGTTTTTAGACGCCCTGAATCGCGTTTTCCATCAGGAAAACGGGATGAATGGTGTCGGTGCCCTCATGTTCCCGTGTCATCTCCCTTACACCTATCCCGTCCGAAACCATGAGCCGTATCCCAGGGGCCTTCCCTCATTTTCTTCCAAAATACTCAAAGGCAGCGTTCCATTTTCCTCACATCCTTATTTGGAAGAGGAGCCTACAGATTAAAGCTTTCCCTCAGAATTACTTTAGGCTCCACAGAAACATGAGCCGGTACAAAATCCGAACGTTCCATGGAACGGATCAGAAGGTTGACCGCTTCCCGGCAGACGATTTCGTTTGGCATCTCAATGACGCTTAAGGAGGGAACTGCATAGCGTGTGATCTCCTGGTCCAGCATGGCAATGGAGAGAAGCTCCACGTCTTCGGAGATCCGCACATGATTTTTATGGAAGGTGTAGAGGGAGCCCAGAGCCATGGAATCCGATTCAAAGAATATGGCCTTAGGCGGATTTTCCATGCGGCAGTAAAGCTCCGCTGTCTCCACTCCCCCTGCGATGGTACTTTTCCCCCGCAGGATATACCTGGATTCCACGTTGATCCCCAGTTGGGAACAGGCAAAAAGAAATGCCTGGGTACGGGTCCCGGTAGCTACATAAGTATGGTCTGATGCGATAACGGCAGCTTCCGTATAACCTTTTTGACGGAAGAGACGTGCGGCCTGAAACCCGACTTCCTTAGAATCAATGCAAACGGTAGAAAACTTTTCCGAGTTTCGGTTAATTAAAACCACTGGTATCTGCGGAGAAAGGGATTCCAGGAATTTCACATCCTGTGCGGAAGTGGCTCCGATAATGATTCCGTTATAGCTGCTTTTGCTGATGGCGGAAGCATTTTTTTCCAGATTATCATTTTCGTAGGTCTGAATCACCAGTTCACAGTCAAAGTTAAGGGCTTTAAGTTCCTTCTGAATCGAATTCAGAAAAGAAGCCAGGATATTGATACGGTAATCAATAGGCCAGTAAAAAGCAATGGTCGGCTTTTTTTCATCACTGTAGCGCAGTCTTCTGGCGCTTAAATTGGGTTGATATTCAAGCTCATTCATGGCGGAGAGAACCCGTTCTTTTGTAGCGGCAGATATTCTCCGTTCTGCGCTTTTTCCGTTAATGATGATAGAAACCGTGGTGACAGAAACTCCTGCTAACTGGGCTACATCTTTAATGGTAGCTATAAGATCACTTCCAATCTATGAATTTTAGTTTTGTTTACTAAACATAATCATACGTTTATTTCGCTAAAATGTCAAGGAATTTTCCAGTGGCATATTAAAAGTGCACAAAATCGAAAAGAAAAATATAGGTAAATTAAACAAAAAACAGTTAGTTTATCGATACACTGTTGACAAAGATAAAACGATAAACTATTATTAAGATATAGGAAAAACGATAAACTAATACGTTAAACTTAACAATAATTAACAAAATTCATTTGTCTGTCTGATAGGGGAGACAGACACAAAAGAAAGGCAGGAGTATAAATGGGTTCAGTGAAGAGAGCTATGGATGGGAATGAAGCAGCGGCCTACGCGTCTTATGCATTTACAGAGGTTGCAGCAATATATCCGATTACCCCATCCTCGCCGATGGCAGAGTTAGTTGACAAATGGTCGGCAAACGGCATGAAAAATATTTTCGGACAACAGGTGAAGCTGGTTGAGATGCAGTCAGAATGCGGGGCTGTATCTGCAATGCACGGAGCCCTGGACGGAGGAGTTCTGGCAACTTCCTATACGGCTTCCCAGGGACTGATGCTGATGATCCCTACCATGTACCGGATCGCAGGACAGCTGAAGCCTGGAGTGATCCATGTGGCTTCCAGAAATGTGGCGGCGCACGCCATTTCCATTTCCGCGGAACAGTCCGATGTAATGGCATGCAGGCAGACCGGGTTTGCCCTGATGGCCTCCTCCAGCGTTCAGGAAGCCATGGATTTAGGCGTGATTTCCCATCTGGCTTCCATAAAAGGACATGTACCGTTCTTACATTTTTTTGACGGATTCCGCACTTCCCATGAGATCCAGAAGGTGGATTGTCTGGATTATGAGGAGCTTTCAAAACTGGTGGATTGGGAGGAACTGGAGAAATTCAGAAAGAATGCCTTAAATCCTGAGCATCCCGTACTGCGTACAACCGGACAGTATTCCGATACCTATTTCCAGAGCCGGGAAGCCTGCAACCAGTATTACGACCGGCTTCCGGATATTGTAGCGGAATATATGGATAAGATCAATGGACTGACCGGACGCAGCTACCGGCCATTCAACTATTATGGCGCAGAGGATGCGGAATATGTAATTGTAGGAATGGGCTCTGCCACAGGCTGTGCGCAGGAAACCGTTGACTATTTAAGGAAGAAAGGTGAGAAGGTCGGCTACATGGAGGTTCACTTATACCGCCCATTCTCAGCAAAATATTTCTTAAGCCAGCTTCCGAAGACCGTGAAAGGAATTACGGTTGGTGACAGGACAAAAGAGCCGGGGGCCGTAGGAGAGCCTTTATTTGAAGACGTATGCTCCGTCATTCTGGAATCCGGCAGAAATATTCCTGTCTATGCCTGCCGTTACGGCCTTGCGGGCAAGGATTTCACATCGGCTCAGGTGATCGCCATGTATGAGAATATGAAGGAAAAAGAGCCGAAGAACCATTATACCATCGGTATTAACGATGATGTGACCTATCTTTCCCTGGCCTATGGAGAAGAAGTGAATACAGTTCCGGAAGGAACCGTAAGCTGTAAGTTCTGGGGACTTGGTTCAGACGGAACCGTAGGCGCCAATAAAAATACCATTAAGATTATCGGTGACCATACGGATCTGAATGTTCAGGCATATTTTGAATATGACGGTAAGAAATCAGGCGGTGTTACAAGATCCCACCTCCGCTTCGGAAAGCAGCCGATCCGTTCCACGTATCTGGTTAAGAATGCGGATTTTGTAGCCTGCCATAATAAATCCTATCTGGACAAGTACGACATCCTGGCCGATGTAAGAGAGGGCGGAAACGTGCTTATTGCCTGCGACTGGAAGGAAGAGGAGCTGGATTCCCATTTGACCGCATCGTTTAAGAAGGCGGCGGCAAAGAAGAAGATCCGCCTTTACACCATTGACTCCACGGGCATTGCCCAGGAACTGGGGCTGGGCAGCAGGACCAATACTATTTTACAGGCAGCTTTCTTTAAGATCACCGGAATCATTCCCATAGAGGAAGCAGCGGGTTATATGAAGAAGGCCATTTTAAAGTCCTATGGTAAAAAAGGCGAGAAGGTCATTAACATGAACTACGCTGCTGTTGAAAAGGGAATTGAGATGGTGAAGGAGGCAGCGGTTCCGGCGGATTGGGAAAACCTTGCGGATGAAAAAGAGGCAGTGGATGAATCCCTTCCAAGATGGATTAAGAATATACAGATCCCGGTCAACAAAATGATCGGTGACGCCATTCCGGTCAGCGAATTTGCGGATGCGGCGGATGGAACCATGCCTCAGGGAACCTCCAGATATGAAAAACGCGGAATTGCGGTAAATGTTCCCATCTGGGACGGCAGCAAATGCATCCAGTGCAACCAGTGTGCCTATGTGTGTCCCCATGCCACGATCCGTCCTTTCCTTATGAATAAGGAAGAGTCTGCAAACGCGCCGGAAGGCTACGAGATGAGAAAGGCAGCCGGAAAGGGAATGGAGAACTATCAGTTCCGCATTCAAACCGCAGTATTAGACTGTACGGGCTGCGGAAGCTGTGCAGATGTCTGTCCGGCTAAGGAAAAGGCTCTTACCATGCTGCCCCTTGATGAGCACAGGAATGAAGAGAAAAATTGGGAATACGCAATTTCATTATCAGATAAGGAAAATCCTCTGGGCGTGAATACGGTGAAAGGAAGCCAGTTTGAACAGCCTCTGTTGGAATTCCCGGGTGCGTGTCCCGGCTGCGGCGAAACACCGTATGCCAAATTAATTACCCAGCTCTTTGGTGACAGAATGTATGTGGCTACTGCCACAGGCTGCTCCCAGGTTTGGGCAACCAGCTTCCCATCCTTCCCGTATACCACCAACGGTAAGGGACAGGGACCGGCAGTGGGTGGTTCTCTTTTTGAAAATAATGCGGAATACGGCATGGGTATCTGGCTGTCCGTAGAGCAGCAGAGAGAAAAGCTTAAGATGCATGTAACAGAACTGGCAGAAAGGACCGGGGATGAAAAGCTTAAGGCAGCGGCAGAGAAATGGCTGGAGTGCTTTCATGAAACGGCTGCTTCCAGAGAGTCCGGCGAAAGCTTTAAAGCAGCTTTGGATTCTTATGCTCCGGCAGAGGGAGAGCGTGAGCTGACAGCCGAAATCAAAGCAAATACGGAGCATCTGACTAAGAAATCCATCTGGATGTTCGGCGGCGACGGCTGGGCTTATGACATCGGTTACGGCGGACTGGACCATGTCATTGCTTCCGGTGCAAATGTAAACATTCTGGTGTTTGATACGGAGATTTATTCCAATACAGGAGGACAGGCTTCCAAGGCGACTCCTACCGGTGCTGTGGCTCAGTTTGCGGCGGCAGGAAAGCAGAGAAAGAAAAAGGATTTGGGAATGATGGCCATGAGCTATGGCGATGTTTACGTGGCTCAGGTAGCGATGGGCGCCAGCCAGTCCCAGTTCTTAAAGGCAGTACTGGAAGCGGAAAGCTATGACGGTCCTTCCATTATCATCGCTTATGCTCCATGCATCAGCCATGGTCTGCGCTGCGGCATGAGCAAAGTACAGAACGAGATCAAAAAGGCCGTGGAGGTCGGATACTGGCAGCTTTACCGCTATAATCCGGTTCTGATAGAAGAAGGAAAAAATCCGTTTATTCTGGATTCCAAGGAACCAACAGGTGACTTTAAGGAGTTCCTCCGGGGAGAGGTCCGGTTCTCTTCATTAGAGAGAACGTTCCCGGAAGAGGCAGAAAGCCTGTTTGCAAGGACCGAAAGCGAGGCAAAGGCCAGATATGCCAAATATAAGGCATTGGCACAGTAAGGAGAGCAGGGTATGAGTACGTTTGTTGAAAAAATCATGGGAAAACCGGCAGGAGCCGTCGTTACGGTTACACCGGATTACCTGGTAATCAATGACGGTGTTTCCCATGCCGCAGTGGATCGGATATCCACTGTGGCAAATCAGGACAAGGTCTGGGTCATTTATGATCATGATGTTCCAACCGGAAGTCCGGAGGCAGCCGCCGTTTTAAGGAAAAATCTGAAGTTTGCGCTTAAGAACGGATGCCACTATGTGCAGGCTGAGGGAGTCGGATACCAGTACATGCTTGATGAAGCTGTAAAACCCGGCCAGATTGTGTTGGGAGGCGGTTCCCATGAAGGAATATTTGGTGCGAGGGGTGCGCTTGGTATCAGTGTAAGCATTCCGGAGCTGGCCCGTGCGGTGGAAACCGGACGCTACAGCACCATTGTTCCCGAGACTGTCTTTGTCTCTGTTACAGGAAAATTAAAGGAAGGCGTGAGCATCCTGGATGGAGCACTCGCTTTTCTGAAGGAAAATACCGGGATTGCAGGAAAGGCCATTGAATTTTACTGCCCGTCTCTGGATGACCATGAGAAAGCGGTGCTCTGCTCCGCGGCATGTATATCAGGTGCTTATACGGTATCTGTCACAGAGGAACAGCCGGAGAACAGCCGAATCCTCTGCCTTGACCAGGTGAATTCCATGGTAATGATGCCTTGTGAAAGCTGGGACAAACAGGGGGAAGCAGAAATCAGAGAGAGAGCGTCCCTGGAAGGCATGGAACTTCAAGCAGGACAGATCGGAGGATATACAGGCGGAACCATCGGAGAGTTAAGGAAAGCAGCAGCCCTGATTGAAGGCAGAAAGCTGGCCCTGGGCTTCCGCCTGACCGTATGCCCGGCCACAAGCCAGGATTATTTAAAGGCTATGGAAGAAGGGATTATTACGAAGTTTATTGACTATGGCGCACAAATCAGTGCAGCCGGTGATCACAGCGTCGTACCTCAGGGAGCCGGTGCAATGGGTCATGGTGAAAAGCTGCTGACAACTGGTTTATATACGTTTTCTGGTGCAATGGGCTGTGAGGATGCAGAGATTTATACCGCTTCTGTTGAATCTGTCATAGCAGCCTCCACCACAAAGAAGATTTAAGGAGGCTGTCACATGGATAAGAAATTCAGCGGGAAAATATGGAAGTTTGGGAATGATATTGATACCGATACCATCATTCCCGGAAAGCGCGGAACCATTCCGACCATAGAAGAGATGAAAAAATATGCGTTCGAGCTGTTAAAGCCTGAGTTCGGCTCCACGGTCCGGCCCGGAGATATTCTGGTGGCAGGCACCAACTTCGGCTGCGGCTCCAGCAGGGAGCAGGCGGCTACGGTCTTGTCCCATAACGGAGTGCGCTGCATCATAGCAAAGAGCTTTGCAAGAATTTTTTTCAGAAATGCGTTTAACAGCGGAATCCTGCTTTTACAGTGTGACGGGATCCAGGAGATGTGTGAAGGCGGAGATATCGTAACGGTGGATGTGGCTGGCCGTACGGTAAGTGTTAACGGCCATACCTTTTCCGTAGGAGAAGTGCCGGAAAACCTGTTCAACATCGTTTCCAACGGGGGCCTCATCGAAGATACCAAAAAGCGTCTGAAAGAAGGAGTGAAAAAGCTTAATATAACTCCTCTTACCAGGGAGCAGTGTAAGAAAAGCGGATACACCATGGTGGAAAAGCTTTTAAAAAAGAATGCAGGGAAAGAGCATGTGGAACCCGGAGATATTGTGATCACGAACCCGGATATGTTCATGATCCATGATATTTACACCCCTTATCTGCTGGATACGCTTAATAAGATGGGAGCGGAATCCATTGACGATCCGGACAAGGTTACCATTGTATGGGACCACTGTATGCCGACTGCGGTAGCTAAAAATGATTCCGAACATTATGATGCGGGGATTTCACTGGCTGAAAAATACGGGATTAAAAAGCTCCATATCGGCGAAGGCATTTGCCACAGTATCATGCACGAAGAGCGTTATGCAAAGCCGGGGGAGATCGCTACGGCTACGGACAGCCATACAACTACCTACGGAGGAGCCGGAAATTTCTGCAGCGGGATCGGTACGGCAGAGATGGCAGCGGCACTGATCACCGGGGAGCTGTGGTTCAAGGTGCCTGGCGCCATTAAGATCGTTTTGAACGGACATTTGCCGGAAGGTGTGCTTTCCAAGGATGTTATTTTAAAAATTCTTGGAGACATCAAGGCTGACGGAGGCCAGTACAAGTCTCTGGAATTTACCGGACCGGCGGCTCATGAAATGAGCATGATGTCCCGTTTTACCGTAGCTAACATGGCTCTTGAGGCAGGGGCGAAGTGCGGTCTGTTTGAAGCAGATGAAAAGACTGCAGAATATTACAACATGCCTCTTTCTGAAATCGACTGGATCCGGGTGGATGAAGATGCAGGTTATGAAAAGGTTCTTACTTATAATGTTGAGGATCTGGAGCCGCAGCTGTCCTGTCCTCAGGGTGTGGATAATGTCCATCCGTTACATGAAGTGCTGGGTACGGAAATTGATGAAGTGTATCTGGGAAGCTGTACCAACGGAAGCATAGAAGATATGGCCATTGCGGCGAAAATCATGGAGGGAAAGAAGGTTGCTCCGGGTCTTCGTTTTGTGGTAGTGCCTGCAACAAATAAGGTCTTTAAAGAAGCGATCGAACTGGGGTATATAAAGACCTTTATCGAAGCCGGCGCCGTGATTTCCCATCCCTGCTGCGGTCTGTGCTGCGGAATGCCTTATGGGCTGATGACCGACGATGAGAGAATTCTTTCAACAGCAAACAGGAATTTCATCGGACGCCAGGGAACGAAAAAGACTTTGAGCTACTTAAGCAGCCCGGCGGTGGCGGCGGCCACGGCAATCGCCGGAGTTGTATCAGATCCTAGAAGTATTTTATAGGAGAGAGGAACAAAAAATGATAAAGGATTTTGAACAATTAAAAGAGCAGCTTAAGGCAATGCCTGAAAAAAGAAGAGTTGCTGTTACCCCTGCACAGGATCTGCATACTCTGGAAGCAGTTGTCCATGCAGCCGGAGATGGTCTTATGACTCCGGTACTGATTGGAAATGAGCCGGAAATAAGAAACATTCTGGAGGGACTGGGAACAACCGGAGAAGGTATGGAAATCATCCATATGGAAGATGCGTCCGCCTGTGTCCGGAAAGCAGCAGACATGGCCAGGGCTGGAGAAGTGGACTGTATCATGAAGGGAAAGATTGAGACAGGCGCACTCATGAAGGTTCTGGTCAATAAGGAGCATGGGATCCGGTGTAATGATACTATGAGTCTGGTGGCATTTATGGAAAGTCCAAACTATCATAAGGTATTTGCCATTACCGATGTGGGCCTGCTCACCTATCCTACAAAAGAGCAGAAAAAAGCCGCGATCCAGAATGCGGTTTCAGCATTCCATGCCCTGGGGGTAAAGGAACCAAAGGTAGCTGTCCTGGCGGCGGTTGAAAAGGTGAATCCAAAGATGAAGGAAACCGTTGAAGCGGCTGAAATCAAGGAGGAGGGGGCAGAAGGCTGTCTGATCGAAGGTCCCATAAGCTTAGACCTGGCCATGGACCCGGAGTCAGCACACATTAAGGGATATGACAGCCCTGTTGCCGGAGATGCGGATCTTTTAGTAGTACCGGATATTGTAAGCGGAAACATTGCGGCTAAGACTCTTACCGTAATCGGCGGGGGACGGACCGGAGGGGTCGTACTGGGAGCCAAGGTTCCTGTGCTTCTCGTATCAAGAGCTGCAAAAGCAGATGATAAATATATGTCAATCGTATTAGCGGCGCTGATAGGAAAAAACAATTAGGGGGATACACTCATGGGTGAGAAATTAAAATTCAATGTATGCGGCCTGCCCGCGAAATATTTCATACCATTTTTTGCAGTTGTAATGGCAAGTGTTTATTTTGGCTTTATGCCAACGGTTAAGATTTATTCCAATGATGCGGGAACCTATACGGCAACCTCCTTTATCATGACAATTGCCTTTTTAATGGCCATAGGAGGGTTGTTTTTCTGGGTGGGCAACGCGATTCCCATTGTAAATAATTATCTGGGAGGGGCATGTCTTCTTCCCCTTCTGGGAGCTTCCTTTGTAAATTTCATCGGACTGGTCCCGGAGGAACTGGTAAACGGTACTAAGGTGCTGATGGGCGGCGGTTTCCAGGATGCTTACATTGCCATGCTGCTTGTAGGCTCCATTCTTGTAATGGACAGGAAAGTGCTTCTGGGAGCTACCGCAAGATATTTACCTACCATCCTGGGAAGTCAGGTATTTGCGCTTGGATTCTGTATGTTAGGCGGATTAATCACGGGATATGGCGTATCGGATGCGCTCTTTTATATCGGGGCTCCCTGTATGTCCGGCGGTTCAGGCGGAGCCATGACAACGCTTCCGGCCCTGTACAGCAGCTTATCAGGAACTGATATGACGCCTATGGCCGGTAAATTTCTGTGTTATGCTTCCATTGCCAATGTTCTGGCAGTCGTTCTTGCGGCAGTCGGAGGTGCTGTTACTTCTAAAATGAAAGGACTGAACGGCAACGGAGATATTTTGAGAAAGACAGGAGCTTCTGTTGTTACGGAAGGGGAGAAGCGTCCGGCTACTTCTGCAGATTATGCGGCTTTGGGCTCCGGTATTTTCATGAGCTTCTGCCTCTATCTGTTAGGAAACATCTTGGGAAGCCTGCCAGGTTTAAGCGTGATTCCGGGTCTTGCATGGACGATCATTCTGGGCATCCTGATTAAGTGTACCGGAATTCTTCCGGATAAACTTGCAGATAACTGTGTGTATTCCATGAACTTTGCATTAAGAGCACTGCTCCCGATGTTAATTGCCGGTATCGGTGTCAATTCCTTAAAGTTTGAAACACTGGCTGAGTTCTTCAGCATTGGCGCTTTTGCAGTCATCTTCCTGGGAGTTTTCGGAGCGCTGATCGGAGCCATGATTTTTGGACGTCTGTCAGGCCTTTGGTCCTATGAAGCCGGCGTCACAGCAGGACTTTGCTGCTGCAACATCGGCGG
>NZ_LT732526.1:1544190-1629108 GCF_900155545.1 Clostridium sp. Marseille-P2415 | reverse complement strand
TTCCGGCCCTGTACAGCAGCTTATCAGGAACTGATATGACGCCTATGGCCGGTAAATTTCTGTGTTATGCTTCCATTGCCAATGTTCTGGCAGTCGTTCTTGCGGCAGTCGGAGGTGCTGTTACTTCTAAAATGAAAGGACTGAACGGCAACGGAGATATTTTGAGAAAGACAGGAGCTTCTGTTGTTACGGAAGGGGAGAAGCGTCCGGCTACTTCTGCAGATTATGCGGCTTTGGGCTCCGGTATTTTCATGAGCTTCTGCCTCTATCTGTTAGGAAACATCTTGGGAAGCCTGCCAGGTTTAAGCGTGATTCCGGGTCTTGCATGGACGATCATTCTGGGCATCCTGATTAAGTGTACCGGAATTCTTCCGGATAAACTTGCAGATAACTGTGTGTATTCCATGAACTTTGCATTAAGAGCACTGCTCCCGATGTTAATTGCCGGTATCGGTGTCAATTCCTTAAAGTTTGAAACACTGGCTGAGTTCTTCAGCATTGGCGCTTTTGCAGTCATCTTCCTGGGAGTTTTCGGAGCGCTGATCGGAGCCATGATTTTTGGACGTCTGTCAGGCCTTTGGTCCTATGAAGCCGGCGTCACAGCAGGACTTTGCTGCTGCAACATCGGCGGTTCAGGCGACTTAGCTGTGTTATCTGCAGCAAACCGCATGAATCTTCTGGCCTTTGCATCCATTTCAACGCGCATCGGAGGCGCATTGATGGTAATCTGGATCGGCCTTCTGTACCCATTGTTTCATTAAGATTTAATTATTAACATCAATTTCTTGCCAAAGAATATAGGAGGGCATGGCGGTCACATTTTACTGCCATGCCTGTTTTAAAAAGAAAGGAACGTAAAGATATGAGTTTATATAAAGTATTTGCTATTAATCCAGGTTCTACTTCAACCAAAATTGCCATGTTTGAAGGAGAGAAGGCAGTATTTTCTAAAAATGTATCCCATGATGCCGGGAAGCTTACTGAATTTAAGGAAATCAGCGACCAGTTCGATTACCGGAAGGAAATGATTTTAAAGGAGCTTGAGGAAGCGGGTCAGACGTTAGAAGGAGTGGCGGCCTTTTCTGCGAGAGGCGGCGGCCTGGTAAATATAGAAGGCGGTGTCTATGAGATCGGTGAAAAGCTTCTGGAACACGCCAGAACCGGTTATACCGTAAAACATCCGGCCACTCTGGGAGCCCAGCTCGCGGATGCATTTGCCAGGGAATACGGAGGAAAGGCCTTTGTGGTAAATCCGCCGGATGTGGATGAATTTACGGATGTGGCCAGGGTCACCGGATTAAAGGGTATTTACCGGGAAAGCCGGATCCATGCCTTAAACCAGAAAGAAATCGGAATCCGCTTTGGTAAGAAGACGGGGAAATCCTATGAGGATCTGAATCTGATCATCTGCCACATTGGAGGGGGAATATCCGTGACAGCCCACCAGAAAGGCAGAATGGTGGATTCCAATGATATTGCAAACGGTGACGGTCCCATGGCTCCTACCCGCTGCGGGCAGCTTCCGGTAAAGGATGTGATCGGCATGTGTTTTTCCGGTAAATATACGGAAAAAGAAATGCGGGATAAGGTGACAAAGACCGGAGGGCTTGTTGACCATTTACATACCTCGGATGCGAGAGAGGTGGAGGAGATGATGAAAAAGGGAAATTCTTATGCAAAGCTGGTTTATGATGCCATGATTTACCAGATCGGAAAAACAGCAGGCTCCATGGCTGCAGTACTCCATGGAAAGGTAGATGCAGTCATCTTGACCGGCGGGATCTCCCATGATCCGTACGTGGTAGGCGCCTTAAAGGAGATGCTGGCATTTTTGGCTCCCATTGAGGTGATGGCAGGGGAATTTGAAATGGAAGCTCTGGCTGCAGGAGCGATCCGGGTACTGGAAGGAAAGGAGGCGGCAAAGACCTATACCGGAGAACCGGTATGGAATGGTTTTCCGTCAGCATGAGGATAAAGGATGTATAAAATAAATTCAAACTTCGTGAAACGGGTGTTGATCTATGGAGCGGGACTTATGAGCCTTGCCTTTGGCGTGGCGTTTTCTGTTAATTCCGGTCTCGGGGTATCACCTGTTAATTCTCTTCCCTATGTGATCAGTCTGATCACCGGATTGGATATGGGAAGCTGTGTAACCGCTGTTTTTTCAATTTACATTCTGGTGCAGATTCTGATTCTGCGGAGGGAGTTCCGCCTGGTGAATCTGACTCAGCTTTTGTTTTCCGGTCTTTTCGGCTATTTTGTAGACATGGCGAAATGGGTAGTCGGCGATTTTTCTATTCCAACCTATTTTGGAAAATTGCTTATGCTGGCGGTCAGCATTCTGTTTGTTTCCGCCGGAGTATGCCTTTATATGAATGCAAAGCTGGTATACATGCCGATGGAGGGGCTGACTCATGCCATTGCGGAAAAGCTGTTTAAGAACAAGCCGTTTCATGATGTGAAAGTACGGATGGATTGTCTGGTCGTATTTCTCGGTATCGTCCTGTCTTTTGTATTTCTTGGCAGTGTGGAAGGGATACGGGAAGGAACGGTTATCTGCGCGGTTCTGGTAGGTAAGGTCATGAAGCCCATGCAGAAGGTACTGGTTCCTTTGATTAACCGAATCTGTTTTTAGAAGAAAGGGTTTTATATGAAAGTTACAAAAATGTCGAGGGCTGTTATGCCATCCATGGATAATGGAAATGGTGTTTTATTTGGAGGAAAGCTTCTTAGCTGGATGGACGAAATCGCAGGAATTGCTGCCGTCCGGTATGATGGAGGCAAAGTGGCTACGGTAGCCATGGAGCAGGCGGCATTCAAGACGCCAATTCCGGTAGGGAGCTTCCTTGATATCGAAGGAGTGGTGGTTTCCGTTGGGAATACCTCTCTGCGCGTCAGGACCAGGGCACAGATTGACGGACGGGAAGAAATTGCAGCCGAAGCGGTCTTTGTCTATGTTGCGCTGGATGAAGAAGGCCGGCCGAGAAAGGTGAATGAAAAGAAATGAACCTGAATGTTGCGGTCATTAAAGGGGATGGCGTGGGCCCTGAGATGATGAAACCAGCCCTGAAAGCTTTAAAAGAGGTCTGCAGCCTGTATGGCCACAAACTGAATCTACAACAGGTTGTGGCCTCAGGAGAAGCCATAGAGGCATTCTATAACCCGATGCCGGAGGATTCCCTGTCTGTCTGCCGGAAGGCATCTGCAGTAATATTCGGAAATACGGGGCTCTCCAAGTACCGTAATTTGTCCTTGGAGAAAAGGCCAGAATATGCGCTTATGCGCCTGCGGAGAGAACTGGAGGTGACGACCAATATCAGGCCGGTACGCCTTTATGAAGGTCTTTCTGAGCTGTCCCCGCTAAAAGAGCGGATTACCAGCCGAGGGCTGGATTTTGTCTTTGTGCGGGACATCGCGGGCGGAGTGCTGTGTTCCGAAAAGGTCACGTCACAGGGATTACATGGGCGTGAGGCATATGAATACGAATACTATAACGAGCAGATCGTAAGGAATACGGCAAAAATTGCCTTTGACCTGGCTCAAAAAAGGAAAAAGACCGTTGTGAGCCTGGATAAATCCAATGTACTGGAAAGTTCCAGGCTCTGGAGAAAGACCATTCAGGAAACCGGAAACAGGTATCAGCAGATTTCCCTGAATCACTGCTATATTGATACTGCAGCCATGAAAATCATGGAATCACCGTGGAGTTTTGATGTGATCGTTACCTCGAACCTGTTTGGAGATATCATATCAGATGAAGGTACTCAGATGACAGGGGCGGCCGGACTTTACGCCTCAGCCGAGCTGGCAAAGGATGGGAGGGGAATTTATACCCCGAATCAGCTTCATCATCCGGATGAATCCATCATTGGGAAGCAGATCGTAAACCCGATCGGGATGATAGGGGCGGCTGCTCTGATGCTCCGTTTTACCTTTGGTCTTGAAAAGGAAGCCTGTACGCTGGAAAAAGCAGTGGAAAAGACTCTTTCAGACGGATATTCCACAAAGGACATCTGGCTTACGGGGAGAATTCTCGTCAGTACGGACGAGATGGGGGAAGAGGTAGTGAAGAATATAAGAGGAGGTTTCGTAAAATGATCCGAATGTTTCGTTCAGGTATTTCAATTCGTTGGATAAATAATGCGGGATTTGAGCTTATCCTGCCGGGAGGAGCTCACCTTTTGGTGGATCCGAGGCTGGACAGCGCTCAGATCTATCCATTGGAAGTTCAGAAGCTGGAAAGAGTGGATTATGTGTTATTGACCCATGTACATTTTGATCATGGGGACAGCATTGGAGAGATTCAAAAAAGGTTTCCGGATGCCCGGATTCTTGTTGGAGATTTATCTGCGGAGCCCCTCTGCCAGCTTAAGCATCTGAATGTGGAAAAACTCTATCGGGTGCGGGGCGGTGAGACCTATGAATTTAACGATGTAAAAATAGAAGCAATATCCGGCCGTCATACGGAATCCAGACGGGGCAGTTATTATATGGAGGGAGGAAACATGATTCGTGACGGAGTACAGGATGATGCCATGTGGTATGGCTCTCTGGAAATGCTGAATTACAGAATCACCACAGCCGATGGTACTACGGTTTTAGTATGGGGAGGTATGACAACGGATGAACAGGTGTACCGCATGGCACATTACAAAAATAATGATATTGCCATCATGCATGTAAGCCCGAAACAGAATCAACAGTTGTTTACAGCTCTTGTAAAAGCCATAAATCCTAAAGTAGTGATTCCTCACCATTATGATTTATGGGATGTGATGTTTAAAGAAAATCCGGAAATGTTAAAGGATGCCCCTCTGCCGCCGGAAAAAATGAATGAGTCTTATATATTGGGGCTAATAAAGGAATCACTGGAGAAAAACTGTCAGAATAATTCTTTCCTGATTTTGGAGCATCATAAATGGTATCGATTTGGCTTGGGAGTGAGTGAAAATCCGGTTTAGTTCCATAACCAGCTTTCCGGATCAGCGGTCATCGAAGGGGAGGGTGCAGTCCAATACAATAACCAAAGTCTATAAAGATGAATAAGCTCATCTTTAACAGACTTTGGTTATTTTTTGCTTCCTGGAAAATGTCGCATTTCCCAGAAAGCAAATGTGTTTTACAATTAGTTGAAAGAATCATTTAAGGTATCATTTAAAGAATCAGAAGAAGAGTTATCTGAAGTATCTTACGTTCACTTTCCCCCAACTGATACAAGTCCTGTAGCATAACCTTTTATTTTGGACATCAGTGCTGTATTTAAAGCATAAGAAGTATCATCAGCGGCATCGTTAAATTCCCAGGTAAAATCACCCTGATTCATACGTCCGGCACTTGTTGTAACAATATGTTCCACATCATTTACCGTATCAATATCAGACAGGCTGACACCGATATCTTTACTGGTATCAAAGTTGTTATAAACAGTACTTCCAGCTTTGGTTTTATAAGAACCTGGAACGGTTTCATTTCTTGCAGAAGCTAAATAAGCATCAAAGGAGGCTGCATTTGCACCCGTTGTTCCGGCATTTGAGTTTGCATAGATCAGGCTTGAGGCATTTTCGATAATATTGTTATAGGCTTTGATCATACCGCCGTTTTCACCGGAAAAAGTACCATCTCCCAAAGCATCTGTACCTTGTAATGAGCTCATCATAGGATTTTTACAATGTCTGAAATAGTTTGCTTCTACAAATGCGGAACTTCCTTTTGTTACGCCAACGCCATATTTTGCATTTCCGTCAAAGTAATTATTATAAATATGTACGGAAGCTACTCTGATTCTCGGATGACGGGAATCGGAATGGTCGTACCAGTTATGATGATAAGTTACAAAAAATTCTGCAGAATCACTCATGCCGCAGAGAGAACATTTTCCGGAATCCCAGAAATGATTGTAGGACAATGTTACATAAGTGGATGCACCCTTAACGTCAGCGGAGCCATCTCCCTTTGCCTGATCGGCATCGGATCCTGCTGTTCCGTAAAAGATATCATTGTTATGTACCCATATATTGCAGTTCGCTGTGTCAAGTGAAATACCATCGTCAGGGAACAGCATTACGCCCAGGTTCCTGATTTCTACGTTTCCGCAATTTCTGACTAAGATGCCCCATCCATAAGCAGTTGCATCTTCACCAATACCTTCTAAAGTCATATTCATTTGTGCGTAGGAAGATTTTCCTTTTACCTGAAGGTATCCGCTGCTGTTAAGCTCTCCATCCATGTCACTGTCTGTAACTTTTCCGATAAAACGGATAGCAAGCGGAGTTGTGTCATATCCTTTTTGGCGTAACGTTAAAATTTCACCAATACCCGTACCTGTTTGTTTTTTTCCTGAGCTGCTTACCTTAACATCAAGAGTTACGGTTTTTGCTGTTTCAGAAGTCACATAAATCACCTGGGCATCATCTTTTAGTGTTCCGTCTTCGTTGTATGCGCCAGATCCGGATTTATACTGAGAATCGCCGGAAAAAGCAAATCCGGTTCTGTCATTTGCGCTCACGGTGAGAGCGCCGGAAACAGCACTTTCTTTCGAGCCATTGGATAGGATTGCTTCCACTTTCATGACATATTGGCCGGCTGCAAGGCCTACCGCATCCGCTCTCCAATAGGACGAATACTTTCTTATTAATTCATTATCAATTTGCACATAGGCAGAATCGCCTGCATTTGCAGATTTTACATATACATTGTAGGAAACGGCATTGCTGACCGGACTCCATTCAATATAGGCACTTTCAAACCAGCCTCCGCTTTCTGTCAGTGAAATATTCGCTGCAAAAGCAGGCAGTGCGTAATTACCTGATACCATAGTGAGCATCAGAGAAAAAACCAATAGTTTTTTAACAATAATTTTCCATTTTTCTCCCATAATCAGTTCCTTCCTTCGATAAAATTTTTAGTGATAAAATTTTAATAAAAATGACAGACGCCTGCGAAAGGTACCTCCCTTCTTTTGAATCTTAATGAATCGTATATCTGCTAGCACTTTCAGCATATATCCCATTCTGACAAATTTCAACCCAAGTGCCAAAATTATACATGTTGAGTGCCGAAATTTACACTTCACTACATAGTAAGGCCCAACAGGCAGAAAAGACTGATTGCATATGCGAATATTCAGAAAAAATAATTGGAAGCCCCTCTGTTAATTGAACCTAAGTTTATTTTGCGGCTGCCAGTTTAAGGATCGGGGTTAGGCACTGGTTACGAATTTTTATTTTATTGACAAATATATGGTAAAAAGCTATTTTATATAGGAACGAAAATAAATAATTGGAGGAACATTATGGATATAATTGAAAGCATCAGCAATAAAAGAAGTGTGCGTACTTATAATGAGCAGCCTGTTTCGGATAATACCTTAAACGAATTGATTGTTTTAGGTACTAAGGCCTCTACTGGTTCTGGCATGGAGCCGTGGGGATTCGTTGTTTTAAATGACAAAGAAGAAATTGATATGTGGTCTGAAAGGATTAAGGCTCATCTCCTGGATAATTTCCAGGACTACCCTTATCTTCACCAGTATGAAAGCTGGCTTAATAATCCTAAGTTCAGTGTGTTCAATCATGCGGGCACTCTGCTTGCCATATATGGTAACACGGATTCACATTGGTATAAATATGACTGTACACTGGCCGCAGGAAATATTATGCTTGCTGCGCATTCGAAAGGGATAGGAACATGCTGGATCGGGTTCGCAGAATATATGCTGAATACGGAGGAGTTCAAAAATCAATATAACGTTCCTTCCGGCTATGAACTCGTCTGTCCAATGACTATGGGGTATATGAAAAGCGGTGTGACCTTAAATCCTCCAAAAAGAAAAGAACCAATAATTTTTAATAGTTAAAGATACTATGGCTTTTTATTTTAGAATATATAAATTTGTTATTGAGAAACATTAATAATGAGTTAACCATTACAATCATAACCGACCCGCGTAAATAAAAGTTTTGCGATAACGAATCATTAAAATTAACAATAATGGTATAATATTAAGGAGATGAGGGAAATCCACAGCATCTGAATGTATTACAATTACAAATATAAAAGAAAGGTAAATATGAAAAGACTGATTCTGGTAACATCTCCTCCGGCAAGTGGAAAAACCTATGTTTCGAAGCAGCTTGCCAAAAATCTTAAGCATGTTGTCTATCTTGATAAAGATACGCTGATCGTTTTATCCAAACAAATATTTGTGGTTGCCGGTCAGGAATACAACAGAAGCTCTGACTTTTTCGAAGCCAATATCCGGGATTATGAGTATGCGGCAATCATCGACCTTGCCATGGAGGCTTTGGAGTATGACGATATTGTGCTGATTAATGCCCCTTTTACAAGAGAAGTGCGAAATAACGAATATATGGCTGATCTGAGAGCCCAGGTCACTAAAAAAAATGCAAGGCTCACCGTAATATGGGTTCATACGGAGGTGGAGGTATGCAGGCAAAGAATGATGGAACGGAACAGTGACCGGGACCGGTGGAAGCTGGATCACTGGGATGAATATGTCTCGGGTGTAAATTTTGATATCCCGAACGAATTGAACGACCCGAACTGCAAAGATGACCTGCTGATCTTTAAAAACTCATCAGAGGGAGAATTCGAAACCTCCATGGGAGAAATTCTGGATATTATTGAAGGCAAGACGTGAAAGTATTTTACTCTCACGCCTTTTCTTTTTGACATATAAAAAGATAAAGGTAAGTGTAAAATCAAAGGAATTTAATTTTGAAAATGAAACATGTACCCCAAAAATTATGAAAGAGTTATCGAATATACTTATAAAGAGTATAAAAGAATTCCGGAGTGACCGAACCAATAGAAAGAGCGGGAGATGTATGAGGAAGGCAATTATATTCGATATGCGGTTACAAAAAATCAATGGAATCAGTTTTAAATGGACATGTTTTTACCTTTTTTTTATAATTAAATCATAATATTGTATCATTTTTAATACTTTTGTTATTTATTATTTTCCTCTTACGCTTATCTTAAACCCGTTGATTAAAGGTTGGATTTGCTTGTATAATAAACTAATTAATAAATAACCGTATAATATTTGATAATTACTACAAAAAGGATAAATATTGTAATAACTTAAGGAGAAAAAGTTATGGGAAAAGTATTGACTATAGATCTTATAAACCAGTATGAGAACCACCTTTATGAGGAAGAAAAGGCAAAATTAACAATAGAAAAATATATACGGGATATTAAAAAATTCTATATTTTTTTACCGGCAGAAAAAGCTGTTGATAAAAAGAAAGTAATCGAATATAAGGAATATTTAAAGAATCATTATCAGGTATCGAGTGTGAATTCTATGTTAGTAGCTTTAAACCGTTTTCTGGAATATGCCGGCTGGTTAGAATGTAAAGTACATCAGTTTAAAATACAGAGAGCATTATTTTGTAAAAAGGAGACATGTTTATCTAAAATAGAATATGAAACTCTGATAAAGACCGCGAAACGGGAAGGGGATATTCAGCTGAATCTCCTGATGCAGACTATATGCAGTACAGGAATACGGGTCAGCGAATTGCAGTACATTACGGTACAGGCACTGGAGTCGGAGTATGCCCAAATCAATAATAAAGGGAAAAACCGTGTTATCTTTTTACCTAAGCCACTGATAAAGGTATTAAGATCCTACTGTGTTTCCAATGGAATAACATCAGGTCCGATCTTTATTACAAAATCAAATTCTCCTATTAACCGGACAACGATCTGGAAAAAAATGAAGGGACTCTGTAAGAAGGCAAAAGTAGATGAAAGAAAGGTGTTTCCGCATAACCTGCGTCACCTGTTTGCATTTACTTTTTATCGTGCTGAAAAAAATTTATTGCGCCTGGCTGAAGTTTTGGGACACTCCAGCATAGAAACGACCCGGATTTATACGGCCACTACAGGGGAAGAACACCAAAAACTAATTTCAAGGCTTGGCTTGGTATTTGATTCTAGATATAAAAATTGCATAATCTAAATTATGTTTCATTTCGTAATCAGAATATTGAGATGAATACCTAGTACTTTTTTAATATAAAACAAAATCAAATTAATTTCAATAGAAAAATTGGAATTTTTTGGAAAAAAATGAAAAAAATGGAAATAGGGGTCTGACGGAAGGCAAAGTATGCTAAGACAAAGCATGACAGTTTTTGTTCATGCTTTTTTTGTATGCCCAAAATCATACCATTTTCTTCCAATTCTGTATTTTATGCGCTATTTTTTTTAAACATAATTTAGATTATGTTGCTCTGAGTATGCGGAATTGCGGGAAGAAATAGTGTACAACGATGATTCTGAACCGCAGCAAAAAGGAGTGATGGAATGCAGGGAATTATTGATGTTCATGCGCATGTCCTTCCAGGAATTGATGATGGAGCTGCCAATATGGAAGAGGCAAAGGCAATGCTTAGGCTGGCCTATAGCCAGGGAATTCGAAAAATTATTGCAACTCCTCATTACAAACGGGGACAAAATCCGGATCATATTGTGGAATTAAGCAGAAAACTACAACGGGAAGCGCATGAAATCCATAAACAGTACGACATCTATCTGGGACAGGAAATATTATACTACGAAGATATATTGGAGGATTTAAGAGAAAAAAAGGCGCTTACAATGTGCGGAAGTAATTATGTATTAGTAGAGTTCCCCCCTTCGGTTTCTTATTCCAGATTATTTCAGGGCCTTCGAAAATTAATATTAGCCAGGTATATCCCCATACTTGCCCACATGGAGCGCTACCGCTGCTTAAGAGAAAAAGGAAGGGTAGATGAGCTGATTAATACCGGATGCATGATTCAGATGAATTATTGCAGTATTATCGGAAGCCGGTTTAATAGCGAAGTCAGCTGGTGCAGGCATCAAATACAGCAAGGACATATACATATGCTGGGAACTGATATGCATCACCTGAATAAAAGGACACCTGAAATAGAGAAAGCATTAACCTGGATGAAAAAGTACTGCAGCATGGAAACTTATCAAAAGCTGGTAAGCAATAATGCCCAAAATGTGCTGGAAAAAAAGAAAACAATGAATGGGAGTTGCGAATGAGAACAAATAATGTGAATGATAACGAAGAGATTCAAATTGATTTATTGGAGCTGCTTTACAAATTAAAACAGAAGCTGTGGCTGATTATTCTAATAACTGTATTAGCCGGCGGCTGTGCAGGAGCTTACAGCAGATATATCATAACGCCGCAGTATACATCCGCAGCTATGATTTATGTCCTTTCAAAAGAAACAACGATGTATTCGCTTACTGACTTGCAGGTTGGCAGCCAGTTAACGAAGGATTATAAAATCATCGTAACCAGCCGTCCGGTACTGGAAGAAGTGGTGGAATCGCTGGGGCTTAACATGTCTTACAAAGATTTAAGAAAAAAAATCAGTGTAACGAATCCAACGGATACCCGAATTCTCTCTTTAGCTGTCCAGGATAAAGATCCTGCCCAGGCAAAAACGATTGTAGATGAAATTGCTTCGACTGCTTCGGATTATATCGGTGAAATTATGGAGATGTCGCCGCCTAAAATTATTGAGGATGGAGAAATCCCTTCCGTTAAGACGAGCCCTGATATAAAAAAGAACGCCCTGATGGGGGCTGTGGCAGGTATGTTCCTGATCTGCATCATACTCACAGCCAGTGTAATCATAGATGATAGCATACGTACCGAAGAAGATGTTGAACGTTATCTGGGATTGACAGTACTTGCTGCTGTTCCGGACCGGGAAGGTGAATCTGCCAAAAAAACATATAAATTTGGTAGGAAAAAAACTGTTAAAAAGAAGGAGGGAATGTAAAACATGAGAAATTCAGTAACTCTGGGAAATCTTAAGAAAGGAGACTATAGCTTTGAGGAAGCCATTAAGACTTTGAGGACAAATATTCAATTTTGCGGCAGAAATATAAAGGTCATCATGTTAGGAAGTGCAGTCCCGAATGAAGGGAAATCGAGTATGTCCTTTTCCCTGGCTGCCTCTTTGGCGCAAATTGGGAAAAAAGTTCTTTTTATTGATGCGGACATCAGAAAGTCGGTAATGGTTTCAAGGTATCAGCTGGATAAGGAAGTGAATGGTTTATCTCAATATCTAAGCGGACAAAAAGGGAAAGAAGAAATCATTTACGAAACCAATTTAAAGAACTTAAGCGTTGTATTTTCCGGTCCGTATTCTCCCAATCCGGCAGAGCTCTTGGAGGAACCTATTTTTTCTTTGCTGATCCAGTCTGCAAGAGCTGAGTATGACTATATTATCATTGACACGCCTCCCTTGTTGAATCTGATTGACGGAGCGATTATTGCCAATCACTGTGACGGAGCGGTTATTGTTATTGCCAGCGGCGGAGTGAGCTACCGCATTGAACAAAAGATAAAAAAACAGCTGGAGAAAAGCAAGTGCCGTATTCTCGGCGTAATCTTAAATAAGGTCAGCACGGGAAGCAGCAGGTACTATGGAGAATATAAAAAGTATGGAAAATATAAGAATGATCTCCAGGAAATTAAGCAATAACACTATAAATATAGGGGGATGCGATTATGAACAAAAAAATCAGATATTGGATTATGGTAATTGCAGTTATAGGTGTCATTGTGTGGTCGGCAGTTCAGATTTACAGCAGGATCCAGCCCCAGCAGACATTGGCTCATTCTGAGTATCACTGGGATATCTTTGCATGCGAGGTCCTGCTTATCTTCGGCTGCTATGTGCTTTTACTTTTGAGGGGAAAAGAAAAATCGGTGAACAGATACTGGAAGATGGGCAGGTGGACACATGCTGATTAAAAATCGCTTTTTTTACATATTCATAGATTTTGCAGCAATTGTATTTTCCTTTATATTGACAATGCTTGCAAAATTTGCTTCCCTGCAATCCACCGAATTTATAACCGGGCGGTGGTACGGTGCTGCTCTTGTTATTTTTGCGTATTTGATTGTAATCATGTTTTACCAGTCCGGAAAGCCTTTGATGGAACGTTCTCCATGGAATGAATTTAAAAACGTTTTTCTGGTAAATATGTATATGGCCTTTGTACTGGCTTTCATTTTATACCTTTCAAAGCTGGGGGGACAGTCTTCAAGAGCCTTTTATCTGCTGCTTTTCTTTTTTGACTGTTTCTGTATGTATCTTGGCCGGTTATTTTGCAAATATTTATTGATTTCCCATTACCAGAAGCCGGAAAACCGCAAAAAACTATTGATTTACGCAAACAGGAGTAATGTATCGGATGTGTTTCATAAGTTTGGAAATTCAGTATCATATGACTGCGATGTGGTAGCCATTGCACTGATAGACATTGATGAGAAAGATGGGGAAAACGCAAAGGAAGAACTCAATCTGATAGAAAAAAGCGATAAAGGAAACTATTTGACTGTCAGTCAGGACAGTGTGGCGGAGTTTCTCAAAAAACAGGTAATCGATGAGGCTCTGATCAGTTTACCGGATAGCAGCAGGACCTATATAGACAGTTTGATCAGCCGTCTTGAAACACTTGGAATTGTTGCTCATGTAACCGTAAATACGTTTGGCTTAAGCGAAAGGGAGAAGGTGATCAGCAAGTTTGGCGGAGAACGGGTTCTTACTTACTGTTCCAGGGTCTTTGAACCATCGGAATTAATCTTGAAACGTCTGGTGGATATCACAGGCGGAATCGTCGGAGCATTTTTAACCATCCTTTTGGGGATCATTATTGCGCCGGCTATCTATATCGAATCGCCTGGTCCGGTCATTTTTAAACAGACCCGGGTCGGAAGAAACGGAAGACTTTTTTCAATTTATAAGTTCCGGTCCATGTATATGGATGCGGAAGAGAGAAAAAAAGAACTGATGAGCAAAAACCAGATGAATGGTCTTATGTTCAAACTAAAAGACGATCCAAGGATTACTAAGGTAGGCAAGTTTATCAGAAAAACCAGCATTGATGAGTTCCCTCAGTTTTTCAACGTTTTAAAGGGAGATATGAGCCTGGTTGGTACAAGACCTCCGACCATGGATGAATTTATGAAATATGAGGAGCACCATAAACGGCGTCTGAGCCTTAAACCGGGAATTACGGGATTGTGGCAGGTTACAGGAAGAAATGAAATTCAGGATTTTGAAGATGTAGTGAGCCTGGATTTAAAATATATTGATAACTGGACCATATGGTCAGATATACGGATTTTGATTCAGACGGTAATTGTAGTTTTGCTTCGTAAGGGAGCTGAATAGAGCGTGAAAAAGCCTGCACAGGGCTGGAAAGAGGGGAAAAGATGAGAGATACGGCAGTTGTAATTATGGCGGCAGGAATAGGCAGCAGGTTTGGAAACGGAATCAAACAGCTGGAGCCGGTAGGACCAAATGGAGAAATCATTATGGATTATTCCATATTTGATGCTCTTGAAGCCGGATTTAACAGGATCGTTTTTATTATCCGGAAAAGTATTGAAGAAGAATTTAAAAAAGTGATTGGGAAAAGAATTGAGAAATTAGCTCCTGTAGAATATGTTTTTCAGGAACTGGAGGATTTGCCGGAGGGATTTATTCTGCCGGAAGGAAGAGTAAAACCATGGGGAACCGGACAGGCAGTATTGGCATGTAAAGGAATCATAAAAGAACCGTTTGTAGTAATTAATGCGGATGATTATTACGGTAAGGAAGCTTTTGTTAAAATACATAATTATCTGGTAACACAGGAAGAGACGTCTCCCTACAGTTTTTGTATGGCCGGCTTTATGCTTGGCAATACGTTAAGCCCCAACGGAGAAGTGACGAGAGGTGTCTGTTCCGTAGATGAAACAGGAAAATTGTCGTCTGTAACCGAAACATTTCATATTAAGCACCAGGCAGACGGAACCGTAAAAGGTGAGGATGAATATGGAAAGCAGATCATTTTATCCGGGGATAATCTGGTGTCTATGAATATGTGGGGAGTGACTCCCGGATTTTTTAAAGACCTGGAAGCTGGATTCGTAAGTTTTCTGGAACATTTGAAAGAGGATGAAAAAAAGAAAGAATATTTACTCCCGGTTATGATCGATGATCTGATAAAGCGCGGAAAAGCGAAGGTTGCAGTTTTAAAAACCAATGACAAATGGTTTGGCGTTACCTACCAGGAAGACAAGGAAGAGGTAAAAAAACAAATCAGCCATTTGATAGAGGAAGGAAAGTACAGTAAGAATCTGTTTGAGGAATTTATGAATTAATTTTATTTCAAACGAAAGCGGAGCAGGTGAATTATGAAAATGATCATCACCGGGGGTGCTGGTTTTATCGGAAGTAATTTTGTTCAATATATGGTCGGTAAATATGCTTCTTATGACATTATTAATGTGGATTTACTGACTTTTCCGGGAAGCTTAAAGAATCTGGAGCCGATCGAGGACCGGCCGAATTATAAATTCGTGAAGGGCGACATCACAGACCGTTCTTTTGTGTTTCAATTGTTTGAAACGGTGATGCCGGATATTGTTGTTAATTTTGCAGAAGAGAATCATACAAGCCGTTACATTGCAGATGCGGCTTCATTCGTCCGGGCCAATGTAATTGGTACTGTAACATTATTGGAGGCATGCCGGAAATTTGGCATCAAACGTTACCATCAGGTTTCTACGGAACGGGTATACGATGTTTTGACTCTGAATGGGACACTGCCCGGTACATTTGATCCATATTCTGCTTCCAAAGCCAGTGCGGATTTATGTGTGCAGGCGTATTACAGAACATTTGGCCTTCCGGTTACCATTTCACGCTGTTCCAATAACTACGGCCCATATCATTTCCCTGATAAGTTCATTCCTATGGCTGTCATTCGGGCCCTGGCAGACAAAGAAGTACCCATATACGGAACCGGAGAAAATGTTTGTGACTGGCTTCACGTGTCGGACCACTGCCGGGCTGTTGATCTTATCCTTCATGAAGGCCGGGTGGGAGAAGTATACAATATAAACGGTCATAATGAAAGGACGAATCTGATGGCAGTAAAGACGATACTGAGGATTTTGGATAAACCGGAAAGTCTTATCCGGTTCGTCACCGGCCATAAGGTACATGAAAGGCACTATGCACCGAGCTCGGCAAAACTTGAAAATGAGCTGGGGTGGGCCGTTTCTTATGATTTTGATTCAGGGCTCCGGCAAACCATTGGGTGGTATTGGAATCATCAGAACTGGTGGAATAATATCCAGAACGGTAAATACAGGGAACAAGATCAGTAAAAAATGAAAGGTAAATGGAGGTGCAGAAGATGTATAAGATCGCAGTTGCCGGAACGGGGTATGTAGGGTTATCCAATGCAATTTTATTAGCACAGCACAATGAGGTTCATGCTGTTGATATTTTAGAGGAAAAGGTTGCTATGATTAATAACGGGGAGTCCCCGATTATAGATAAAGAGATAGAAGAATATCTGGCGGCAAAGAGACTGAATTTAACAGCAACTACAGATGGAGCGGCAGCATATAAGGATGCTGACTTCGTCATTATTTCAACTCCGACCAATTATGATCCGGTAAAGAATTACTTTGATACAAGCTCTGTGGAAGCAGTGATTGAACTGGTTATGCGGTCCAATCCTGATGCAGTCATGGTAATTAAATCCACAGTTCCTGTGGGTTATACAAAATCCATAAGAGAAAAATATAACTGTGAGAACATTATTTTCAGCCCTGAATTTTTAAGAGAAGGACGGGCATTGTACGATAATCTGTATCCTTCCCGCATTATTGTAGGCGCGCCCCAGGGGGATAAAAGACTGGCAAAAGCTGCATGGATTTTTGCCAAATTATTGGCTGAGGGGGCAATCAAAGACAATATTTCCATACTTTTCACTGATTTAACGGAAGCGGAGGCTGTGAAATTGTTTGCCAATACATATCTGGCTCTCAGAGTCAGCTACTTCAATGAGTTAGATACATATGCTGAGATGAGAGGGCTGAATACACGGCAGATTATTGAAGGGATCGGAATGGATCCGAGAATCGGCAATTACTATAATAACCCTTCCTTTGGTTATGGCGGGTATTGTCTGCCGAAGGATACCAAGCAGCTTCTGGCTAATTACAATGATGTTCCGCAGAATATCATGAGTGCAATCGTGGAAGCAAACAGAACAAGAAAAGATTTTATTGCGGACCGGGTTCTGGAAAAGGCCGGATATTATGCATATGCGGATCATACCGGCTTTGATGCCGGCAGAGAGAAGAAAGTTGTTATTGGTGTATTCCGTTTAACGATGAAGGCTGATTCTGATAATTTCCGTCAGAGCAGTATTCAGGGGGTCATGAAGCGCATTAAGGCAAAAGGAGCTGAAATAATCATTTACGAACCTGCGCTTAACGATGGCAGCACTTTCTTTGGCAGTAAGGTTGTGAATGACTTAAGCAAGTTTAAGGAAATGAGCAGTGCAATTATTGCAAACCGTTATGATTCCGTATTGGATGATGTAGAGGAGAAGGTATATACAAGGGATCTGTATAGAAGAGATTGATGTGAATCAGGAGATGGTAAAATGGGAAAAGGAAATTTGAAAGTTTGTCTGGTGGGATCATCAGGCGGTCATTTGACTCATTTATATATGCTGAAATCATTTTGGAAGGACAAAGAAAGGTTTTGGGTTACATTTGATAAAGCCGATGCAAAAAGTCTTTTAAAGGATGAAAGGGTGATAGCATGCTATTATCCTACAAACCGCAGCTTAAAAGCATTGCTTATTAATACACGGCTTGCCTGGAAGACCATCCGGAAAGAAAGACCGGATGTGATTATTTCTTCGGGAGCCGCTGTAGCAGTTCCGTTCTTCTATATAGGGAAACTATTCGGAGCAAGGCTGATCTACATAGAGGTTTATGACCGGATTGATAAGTCTACGATGACCGGTAAAATGGTATATCCCATAACGGATAAGTTTATTGTTCAGTGGGAAGAGATGAAAAAGATATATAAAAAAGCAATTAACCTCGGGAGCATATTTTAGCCGAATCAAGTAGCGAAGCGGATTGCGAATATCCGCTTGGCTAGATTGTATGCAGTCTTCAAGTAAAACTTTTAGAGGGGGTAGACGAAGATGATTTTTGTGACGGTTGGTACACACGAACAGCCATTTAACAGGCTGCTGGAAGAAATCGATAAATTAAAAGAAAAGGGGATCATCGCTGAAGATGTAATCATTCAGTCCGGATACAGTACATTTGAACCCAAATATTGTGAGTGGCATAAGCTGCTTCCCTATGATGATATGCTGAAAAATGTAGAAGCAGCGCGGATCGTAATCACTCATGGAGGCCCGGCCAGCTTTATCATGCCGTTACAGATCGGAAAGATTCCGGTGGTTGTACCGAGAAAGTATGATTTTAATGAGCATGTAAACAATCATCAGGTCGAGTTTACAAAAGCGGTGAAAGAGAGATATGGGAATATTATTCCTGTTTATGATATTTCTGAACTTTCCGGTGTAATTGTAAATTATGACAGCATTATTTCCAATATACCGGCAGGAATCATGAGTAATAATGGAGCGTTTAATAAACAAATGGAAAGGCTTGTTGAAGGATTGTTTTGACCCAGTGCAGGTTTATAAGAGGGAATGACTAGGAGAAAGACTGATGGCAAAAGTAGGAATTTTATCCATGCAGAGAATTGTGAATTATGGCTCTTTTTTACAGGCCTATGGATTAAAGATGCTTCTGGAAAAATTGGGGCATGACGTGGAATTTGTGGATTATCATATAGAAAAACCGTTGATTACGGAATCCCATTATCAAAAACAGGGTTTGTTTTTAAAAGTCCAAAAGATGCTGGAAGCATTTCAATATGATGCTCCACTTAAACATCGGGTTCAGTTTATTTTATATAAAAAGCAATTTGCCAAAAAATATCTCCATATCCTTGGAATTACACCGGAAATGAATTACTTACCGGCATTAGATGCATTGGTGATCGGCAGTGATGAAGTTTTTAATTGTGTCCAGGCTAATCCGAATGTTGGCTATTCTTTAGAGCTGTTTGGAAAAAATCAAAGAGCAAAGAAATTATTGACCTACGCAGCTTCTTTTGGAAATACCACAATTGAAAAATTAAAAAAGTTCGGCAAGGATGCCGAAATCGGCGTGTTTTTAAAGAAATTCGATGCTATTTCTGTTCGTGATAAAAACTCCGGGTATATTGTGAGGGAATTATCGGAAGTGCAGCCGGAATATCACCTGGATCCTGTTTTGATTTATGACTACATGGGAGAGTGCAAGCGGATCCCTCAGATTAAAACAAAGGAAAAATATCTGATTCTTTATGCGTACTCCGGAAGAATTTCCAGAGAAAAAAGTGCCTGGATCTCTGCTTACGCAAAAAAGAAAGGGCTGAAGGTATATTCCATTGGCGGAGTACACAGATGTGCAGATTCTTTCATTGACTGTTCTCCATTTGAAGTGCTGGCATATTTTCAGCATGCAGAAGCTGTCATTACCGATACGTTTCATGGAACCATATTCTCTATCATAACGAAACGGAGATTTGCAGCCATTATTCAAAAGAGTGTGGAAAATTCCTATGGCAATGAAGAAAAATTGAATGATTTGTTAGAGCGGACCGGACTTCATGACCGAATCGCTGAAAATCTCAATGATATTGAAAAGGTTTTGGAAAGAGCAATTGATTATACTGCCGTCGATAAAATAATAAATGCCGAGCGGATGAAAGCTGTGGATTATTTGAAAAAACAGACTGGTTAAATAGCAAATAGTGAGGACAAGCATGGATAATATAAAGGTAGTTGGGAAGGCGTGTGTCGGCTGCAGAAGCTGTGAGCAGTCCTGTCCTGTAAAATGTATTCGTCTGCGGCCGAATCAGGAAGGGTTTTTATATCCGGACGTAGATGAGCAGGTATGCTTAAGCTGTGGAGTCTGCTTAAAAAAATGTCCGGCTTTTGATTTTAAGCCCCAGGGGCGTAAGCCGGTTCGGGTTTTAGGGTTCAAAAGTAATGATAGAGAGCGTATTTTACAATCGGCCTCAGGCGGGGCTTCCGACTTATTTGCCCGGTTTATCATCCAGGCCGGCGGCAGTGTCTATGGATGCGCTTATACGGAAAATCTGGAAGCCAGGCACATAAAAGTTGATAAAATTGAAGATTTGTACCGTCTGCAGTCATCAAAATATGTTCAGTCAGATTTAAAATATTGTTATGATTCGGCAAAAAGTGAACTGGACAAAGGAAAGCTTGTATTGTTTACCGGTACGCCCTGTCAGATCGGCGGACTATATAAGTATTTGGGCAATTTATCCTATGACAATTTATTTACCGTAGATATTATCTGTCATGGAGTCCCATCCCCGGAACTTTTAAGAAAGTACTTTGCGTATCAGGAAAAAAAGCTTGGGGAGGAGCTTAAGTATTTTAATTTCCGTTCAAAGGAAAAACGGGGATGGGGAACCCAGTATCTTTTGAAGACAAAGACCAAAACAAAGACAAATCTGCTTTCTCTTGATAAATATGGAAAGCACTTTATGGATGGGGATTGTTACCGGGAGTGCTGTTATGAATGCAGCTATGCCAATACAGACCGGGTCGGGGACATTACGATCGGAGATTTCTGGGGAGTGGAAAAGAGCAATCCCGGATTTGCATCGATATCAGGCGTTTCGGCTGTTCTGATTAATTCTGAACAGGGGAATAAATTATTTGAGAGAGTGGAAAGTCAGGCCAGTGTAATTGAAACTGAACTGGAGGCAGTTCTGCTGAAACAAGGGAACTTGCAGCACCCCACAGTCAGACCGGCATGCAGAGATGATTTTTATGAGGGGATACAGGACGAAAATTTTATAGAGAATTTAAAGGTCGGAGTTTGCATGAAGGAAAGACTAAAAACTCTGATGTCTGGAAAACTTCTTCAACTATTGAAAAGTGAGATGTAAAACAGGAAAACCGGAATCGGTAAAGGGGGACTTTATTTGCGGGTTTTAGTGATTAACACAACACCATTTACATATCAGGGAATTGCCTGCGTGATTCGAAACTATTGTTTTCGAATGAACAGTCCGGGGCTTTTGCTGGAATATGCGGTATTTGATCTGCATCAGGAATTAGAGGCTGAATTTAAACAATCAGGTCTTGTTTATTATAAGCTGTCCAGCAGAAGGACTGCGTCAAAATCATATTTTAAAGAATTAAAATCAATTTTAAAACAGGGTCATTATGATTGTGTTCATATTCACGGGAACAGTGCAATGATGCTGCCGGAGCTTTTATTAGCAAAGAGGTATGGGATTCAGAAACGTATTGTGCATTGTCATAACACAACTTGTAACAATCCTGTTTTCAATTATTTTTTACTTCCTTTCTTTTATAAGTTAAGCACAATAAGATTAGCCTGCAGTGAAGAAGCAGGGAACTGGCTGTATGGGAGCAGGTCATACATTGTTTTAAATAATGCGATTGATACGGAATCGTACCGTTATGACCAATGGAAAAGAGATACATACAGAAAGAAATTGGGGCTGGAAAATCAATATGTAATTGGTCATATCGGCCGGATCAACGAGCAAAAGAATCATGAGTATCTGCTGAGAGTTTTTAAAGAATTCCATAGTCATGTGCCGGATAGTAAGCTGGTTTGTATAGGCGAAGGGGCGTTGCGGCCCAATTTGGAAAACTTGATCTCAGATTTAGAGCTGCAGGAAAGTGTTATGCTGTTGGGAGAACAAAAGAATGTGGCAGACTTATTAAATGCAATGGATTGCTTTGTTTTTCCATCGAAGTGGGAAGGGCTTGGAATGGTGCTTTTAGAAGCACAGGCGAGCGGACTGCCATGCATTGCTTCTGATGTTGTACCGAAAGAAGCTGATATGGGATTGACCAGGTATTTGCCCTTAGGGGATACGGCAGCCTGGTGTCATGCAATTGAGAATATAAAAAACAGGAAACCAGACAGGTGTGGATCCAGTGAGGATTGTATCGAAACGTTAAAGCACAAATCATATGATTTGAATGAAAATAGAAAACAATTAATCAACATCTATTTGAGTGTTTCGCATGTGTAAACATGAGGAGGTTGTCGTGAAAATAGCGGGTTTAACTTGGTGGAGAAATAATTACGGTTCCGTATTACAGGCATATGCATTACAGGTTGTCATGAATGGATTCGACAATATTGATTATGAAATAATCAATCAGTATAGCGGGAAAGTGGCCTCTGTTGACAATTTTTTTATTAAAATCAAAACGCTTGGTATGAAAAAAACTTTTCACAGGATTGTGTGGAAGTTCGGCACAAAGAAGTTACGGGACCGTAATTTTGCGCTGCAGAAGTTTGTTGATGAGAAGCTTAAGACTTCCGAAAAGCGGTATAGAGAGGACTTCATTGATACGGCAAATGAATGCTACGACGGTTTTATTTGCGGCAGTGACCAGATCTGGCATCCGGAATTGGCGTCTTTGGACAGCATTTATTGGCTGACTTTTGTAAATCCGGGTAAATTAAAAATTGCATACGCACCGAGCATAGGCGTTGACCAGGTTACGGAAGAACAGAAAAAAAAGATCAGAAATAATCTTACCACGTTTCACGCAATTTCATGCCGCGAGGAAAGCGGACGCAGCCTGCTTTGCTCTATTATGGGAACAGATGACTGTGAAACCGTATTGGATCCGACACTTCTGGCTGACCGGACTGTCTGGGATCATATTTGTACTCCAAGGCGTTTCCAGGAGAAATATATTTTTGTATATTTATTAAGAGGGACGAAGGAACAGCGTAAATTTGTAGAAAAATTTGCTGGTTTTAAGAATTTGAAAATCGTAACAATGCCTTTTCTGGATTACGAACATATCAATCAATATGATCGGAAATTCGGTGATATCAAATACTGGGATGCTTCCCCCTCTGACTTTATCAGTGTCATCAGATATGCGGAGTATGTGTTTACAGATTCTTTCCACTGTATGATTTTCAGCTGCCTCTATCACAGGAATTTTTATTTATTTCCCAAAATAGGGAAGCACCAGATGAACCGGTTAACCGATTTGCAGAATATGTTCCGCATATCTGACAGAATGATCGGTAAAAACATGACAATGAATGACTTGGAAAGTATGGAAGCCATAGATTGGAACACGGTTGATAACGTAATAGAAGAAAAAAGGGTGAAATCAAAATGTTATTTGAAAAAGGCTTTGGGGATCTAAATGGAAAAACATGTATATGCATTTAAAAATACGGATGATGAAGTGATGAAAAGTACTTCCGGCGGTGCATTTATCGGGCTGTGTCATGCTTTTGAGCTCTTACATAAGAACCGGGAGAAGTATTTTTATGGTGCCGGACTGACGAATGATCTTGAAGTGCAGCATACGGGAGTTGCTTCTGCAGAAGAATGCAGCATTTTTCAAGGATCTAAGTATGTGAAAAGCGACTGTAAGGATTGTTATTCTAAGATTGCCCGGCAGTTAAAAGACGGTTGTTCCGTATTGTTTTCCGGCACTCCGTGCCAGGTCGCGGCGCTTAAAAAATATGTGGACCGGGAAAGGATATCAGCGGATCAGCTGTTTACGATTGATCTGATTTGTCATGGAACACCCAAACCGCGGGTTTGGAGAGATTATAAAGAGTGGCTGGAAAAAAAGGTTCATGCAAAATTAAAAGAATATTCTTTCCGGTATAAACCGGAAGGCTGGAACGCATACCCGGCATATGCATGCTTTGACAATGGGGCGGTACTTAAGAATACGGCTGAACTATCTGTATTTTCACGGCTGCATATGGCTGGGTATATTACAAGCAAAGGATGCTTTTCCTGTCCGTTTTCAAACCTGGACAGGCAGGGTGACATCACATTGGGAGATTTTTGGGGAATTGAAAGGATGAATTCTTCAATACCCTGGAAATACGGTGTTTCTTTGATGCTGGTCCATACAGAAAAAGGAATGGAGTTATTAAATAGCCTGTCTGAAGCGGCAGAAAAAACACAGGGGATGTATTTAGAGGAGGTGAAGAACGATGAATATGTGAAATATCAGCATAATCTTCGCAGGCAGACAGAAAAACCGGAACGTTATGAAGAATTCTGGACCGATTATGAGCAGGCCGGTTTCGAAAGTGTTATAAAAAAGTATATAAACTACGGCATGAAGTATAAACTTAAGTTTTATGTTAAAAAGATTGTAAGAAAAACACCTTTCATTCATTTGTACAGAAAAAAACGGTACAGAAAGGTACAGTAACAGCAATATTGCATGAAAGGGACAGGAAGGTACTATGCGGATTTTAATTGTAAATACATTTTATTATCCTAATATGCAGGGCGGGGCAGAACAAAGCGTTAAGTTATTGGCAGAGGGTCTTGTAAAGAGGGGGCATCAGGTCGGGATCTATAGCGTGGATTCAAGAATTGGGAATTGTAAGGCCGTAGTACATAACGGTGTAAAGATATACCGGTTTACAGCCAATGATTTTAATCTGTACCGGTTCAGCTATGATAAAAAAAATGTTGGAAAATTTGAAAAAGTTCAGCAAAAGCTATTATGCTATTGGAATGTGAAATGTGGGAAGGATTTTGAATCTGTCTGCAGAGATTTTAAGCCGGATATCGTCCATACCAATACCATATATGGGATGTCGTACTTGATCTGGAAAGCTGCATATAAAAATAAAATTCCTGTTGTACATACCATCAGGGACATTGCCATTGTATCTCCGGTTCAGTATGGCCATAAAGCAAATCATTTCATACGGATGATCCACAGGATCTATATGCGTTCATTTACAAAATATGTTTCCGGTGTTACCGCTCCTTCTAGGTATACGCTGGAATCTTCCCTTGCGACCGGTTGTTTTAAATACGCCGGAGTAAAGAAATGTATTTTTAACAGTGTTGACATGGATCACAGTGAGATAGAAGCGGTCATCAGAGAAAAGCAAAACCGTACATCGCCTCATATTAAGTTTATGTATGCGGGACGTTTGGTGTATTTTAAAGGCATTGAACACATGATCCGGGCATTTGAAAGCATGAAATATAAAGATTGTGAGCTTTATATCTGCGGAAATGGGGAGATGGCGGAATATGTGAAAAAATGTTCTGCTCAAAATCCGGACATTGTATTTTTCGGCAAGCTTGACAATGAAAAGTTAGCGGAAGCGTATAAAGAAAGCGATGTCCTATTGGTTCCTTCTGTGTGGCCGGAGCCCTTTGGGCGGGTACTGATCGAGGGAAATAAATACGGTTTGCCGGTTATTGCCGGCCGCTGCGGCGGAATGCCGGAGATTATAGAGAATACACATGGCGGAGAAACATACGAAGCAGGAAATGCCGTAGAATTAGCTGAATTAATGGATCAATTGGCAGACCGAAAAAGATATAAGAAATATTTTGAT
Organism: Clostridium sp. Marseille-P2415; assembly: GCF_900155545.1. GTDB lineage: Bacteria > Bacillota > Clostridia > Lachnospirales > Lachnospiraceae > Lacrimispora. Next base: position 1,603,751 of record NZ_LT732526.1, on the reverse strand, counting down.
TCAATACTCCGTACGATTGATATTTATAATATAGATAGACAAATTGATGAATTTGAAAAAGTTTACAGTGAGATTTTAAGGCGGTGAGATAATTTATGGATATTGTTTTTGTGATTCTCCACTATACTGCAATAGAAATGACGATTGGCTGTGTGTCATCGATCCGCAGGCATATTGATACGGTGAAATATAAAATAATTATTGTGGATAATTGTTCACCGGATGATTCCTGGAGAGAATTGAATCTGATCTTTCGGAACAATACCGATGTTGTATTGCTTCACAGTGATGAAAATGTTGGATTCGCCCGGGGGAATAATATAGGTTTTTCATACGCGAAACAGAAATTCCAACCTCATTTTCTGATTTTGATGAATAATGATGTTTGTTTAATGCAAAATTGGATCTATAAAAAATTAAAGCAGAAATATGAAGAGACTGATTATGCTGTTTTAGGGCCAATGATCATAACCGGGGAAGGAAGCATATGTTCATCGCCTCTGCGTAAGGAAATACTTTCGATGCAGGGGGCCAGGCGTTCGATCCGGAGAAATTACCGTTTACTAAAATTAAACTGCTTCGGTCTTGATAAATTTTACCGGTGCATCAAGTCAAAATTTTATAAACATGTACCGCAATTTAGCGTGGAAGAGCGTTTGATCCAACATGAAAATGTAGAAATCCATGGATGCTTCATGGTGTTTTCAGAGGATTATATCTCCAGATTTGATGGGCTGGATCCCAGTACATTTCTATATATGGAAGAAGATATTCTTTTCCTGCATTTAATGAAAAATAATTTGAAATCCGTATATTGTCCGGATATCGTTATTTATCATAAGGAAGATGCTTCAACGGATGCTGTATTAAAAAACGGCCATAAAAAAAATGCCTTTGTATATCGGAATTGTATGGATTCTCTGAAAAGTTACTTAAAGATTTTAAAAACGTATGATGAAAAGGATAATTGTAATGGTTATAATTAGCAATAAACTTTCACTGAAAAATTTTTTGATCGGTATTTTCGCATTTCTTATTATGTTTTTGCCGAGACGATTATATTTTTTTGGTGCATTTAGTTATCGGATCGTAATTTTATTTGCTTTTTGCTTATGTATATTACTTAGAAAAGGGAAATTATCAATATCTAATACGATCATCAGCATTCCTATGATGATATATTTTGTACTTGTTGAGATTATTTCTTTTCGATATTTACAGTTTTCTACAGGCATTGGTTTTCTCATTGATACGGTGTTGTTTTTAATTATTATGTATAATTTATTGCAGACAGAACGGGATCTTCATATGTTTATCGATGTATTTCTGCTGTTTTTAACAATATACACGATCTTGGGAATTCTTGAGTGTTTTACANTGAAGTATAAACTTAAGTTTTATGTTAAAAAGATTGTAAGAAAAACACCTTTCATTCATTTGTACAGAAAAAAACGGTACAGAAAGGTACAGTAACAGCAATATTGCATGAAAGGGACAGGAAGGTACTATGCGGATTTTAATTGTAAATACATTTTATTATCCTAATATGCAGGGCGGGGCAGAACAAAGCGTTAAGTTATTGGCAGAGGGTCTTGTAAAGAGGGGGCATCAGGTCGGGATCTATAGCGTGGATTCAAGAATTGGGAATTGTAAGGCCGTAGTACATAACGGTGTAAAGATATACCGGTTTACAGCCAATGATTTTAATCTGTACCGGTTCAGCTATGATAAAAAAAATGTTGGAAAATTTGAAAAAGTTCAGCAAAAGCTATTATGCTATTGGAATGTGAAATGTGGGAAGGATTTTGAATCTGTCTGCAGAGATTTTAAGCCGGATATCGTCCATACCAATACCATATATGGGATGTCGTACTTGATCTGGAAAGCTGCATATAAAAATAAAATTCCTGTTGTACATACCATCAGGGACATTGCCATTGTATCTCCGGTTCAGTATGGCCATAAAGCAAATCATTTCATACGGATGATCCACAGGATCTATATGCGTTCATTTACAAAATATGTTTCCGGTGTTACCGCTCCTTCTAGGTATACGCTGGAATCTTCCCTTGCGACCGGTTGTTTTAAATACGCCGGAGTAAAGAAATGTATTTTTAACAGTGTTGACATGGATCACAGTGAGATAGAAGCGGTCATCAGAGAAAAGCAAAACCGTACATCGCCTCATATTAAGTTTATGTATGCGGGACGTTTGGTGTATTTTAAAGGCATTGAACACATGATCCGGGCATTTGAAAGCATGAAATATAAAGATTGTGAGCTTTATATCTGCGGAAATGGGGAGATGGCGGAATATGTGAAAAAATGTTCTGCTCAAAATCCGGACATTGTATTTTTCGGCAAGCTTGACAATGAAAAGTTAGCGGAAGCGTATAAAGAAAGCGATGTCCTATTGGTTCCTTCTGTGTGGCCGGAGCCCTTTGGGCGGGTACTGATCGAGGGAAATAAATACGGTTTGCCGGTTATTGCCGGCCGCTGCGGCGGAATGCCGGAGATTATAGAGAATACACATGGCGGAGAAACATACGAAGCAGGAAATGCCGTAGAATTAGCTGAATTAATGGATCAATTGGCAGACCGAAAAAGATATAAGAAATATTTTGATTCAATACTCCGTACGATTGATATTTATAATATAGATAGACAAATTGATGAATTTGAAAAAGTTTACAGTGAGATTTTAAGGCGGTGAGATAATTTATGGATATTGTTTTTGTGATTCTCCACTATACTGCAATAGAAATGACGATTGGCTGTGTGTCATCGATCCGCAGGCATATTGATACGGTGAAATATAAAATAATTATTGTGGATAATTGTTCACCGGATGATTCCTGGAGAGAATTGAATCTGATCTTTCGGAACAATACCGATGTTGTATTGCTTCACAGTGATGAAAATGTTGGATTCGCCCGGGGGAATAATATAGGTTTTTCATACGCGAAACAGAAATTCCAACCTCATTTTCTGATTTTGATGAATAATGATGTTTGTTTAATGCAAAATTGGATCTATAAAAAATTAAAGCAGAAATATGAAGAGACTGATTATGCTGTTTTAGGGCCAATGATCATAACCGGGGAAGGAAGCATATGTTCATCGCCTCTGCGTAAGGAAATACTTTCGATGCAGGGGGCCAGGCGTTCGATCCGGAGAAATTACCGTTTACTAAAATTAAACTGCTTCGGTCTTGATAAATTTTACCGGTGCATCAAGTCAAAATTTTATAAACATGTACCGCAATTTAGCGTGGAAGAGCGTTTGATCCAACATGAAAATGTAGAAATCCATGGATGCTTCATGGTGTTTTCAGAGGATTATATCTCCAGATTTGATGGGCTGGATCCCAGTACATTTCTATATATGGAAGAAGATATTCTTTTCCTGCATTTAATGAAAAATAATTTGAAATCCGTATATTGTCCGGATATCGTTATTTATCATAAGGAAGATGCTTCAACGGATGCTGTATTAAAAAACGGCCATAAAAAAAATGCCTTTGTATATCGGAATTGTATGGATTCTCTGAAAAGTTACTTAAAGATTTTAAAAACGTATGATGAAAAGGATAATTGTAATGGTTATAATTAGCAATAAACTTTCACTGAAAAATTTTTTGATCGGTATTTTCGCATTTCTTATTATGTTTTTGCCGAGACGATTATATTTTTTTGGTGCATTTAGTTATCGGATCGTAATTTTATTTGCTTTTTGCTTATGTATATTACTTAGAAAAGGGAAATTATCAATATCTAATACGATCATCAGCATTCCTATGATGATATATTTTGTACTTGTTGAGATTATTTCTTTTCGATATTTACAGTTTTCTACAGGCATTGGTTTTCTCATTGATACGGTGTTGTTTTTAATTATTATGTATAATTTATTGCAGACAGAACGGGATCTTCATATGTTTATCGATGTATTTCTGCTGTTTTTAACAATATACACGATCTTGGGAATTCTTGAGTGTTTTACAGGATTTAACATATGGGACCTGGTGACTTCCACGGATTTGCAGAGATTCAGATATGGCTTGTACAGAAGCAACGGTTCAAGTACAAATTTTACAAATAATGCTGCATTTTTGATGTTATGTTTACCGATTGTCGGCTGGAAATTTCAGCAGGAGGAGGTTCAGAAAAGGAAATATGCAGTTATCTATGGGTTAGTACTCCTTAATATAGTGGCAACGCTTACAAGATCAATTATTTTATGCATAATCGCACTGCATTTCATCTGGTTAGTAAAATTGGGATTGTTCAAATTTATAAAAAAACATTTTATGCCAATTTTAATAGCGGCAGCGGCAGCGTTTTTAATCGCTAATATACCGGCAGTATCTGATTTTTTAAAGCAGTTTATTGATATGTTTGTTGCTATATTTGATGATGAAACAGCGAATGAGATTTCGGCTTCCTTTGGGTCCAATGCAAATGGAACCGGGCAAAGATTATTGTTATATTCCTGGGTTTTTGAAGCGGTGAAGGATAAAATTTTCTTCGGATTAGGTCCAAATCATTTGTTTGAATATGCGTGGAAGACCGAAACGGGGAAAAGCATGATCAAGAGTTCGATTGAAAATCAATATTTAATTCATTTATACCGGTATGGGATAGCAGGTTTAATGAGTTATTTATTAATGGTAATAAATATTCTCTCCAGATTGTGGAAAAACAAAGAAAAAAGCCCGGATGGGGAAGGAAAGCGATTAACTCTTGGTTTCATGATGTTAACAACGGTGTTTGTTTATTTTATCAGCGGCTTGTTTTTTGCCGCATCGGATGATTTCAGGATGTTGCTTCTTTTATTATCAATATTTTTTATCCACTGTAAACATTTTATAAAAACAGAACCGGTTCGTTAAAAAGGAGAGCATAAAATGGTGGAATATTTCGTGAGTTACAGAAACAAGTGGAGAGCCATGTCCCCGGTTGCCAAATCTTCCATGGCATTGGTATTTGCTAAATTTTTTGAAAGAGGGCTGAGCATGATCAGCGGTCCTATTTTTACCAGAATCATGCCCACAGCGGAATATGGTATCATTTCAACTTTTACTTCCTGGCAAAATGTGTTGTATATCATTGCAACATTAAATATGGCCAGCGGTGTTTTTAATAATGGGATGATTGATTTTAAAAAAGACAGAGAATCATTTACATATTCGATTTTGTGTCTGGCTAATTTATGTACGTTTGTATGCGGGGGCATCTATTTATTATTTTATAAGTGGTTAAATCCGCTGGTTGATATGCCTGACAGCCTTATGGTGGTTATGTTTTTATACTTTATTTTTATCCCGGCCTATAATTATTGGATGGGAAGACAGCGCTTTGAGTATAAATATAAGGCGATTACTGCTGTCATCTTAGGGTCATCTTTACTTTCAATCGTGTTATCGGTCATTTGCGTGCTGATGGCACCGGATCATAGTAAAGCCGTAACGAAAGTAGTGACAGCTGAATCTGTTTCCATATGTATCGGGATCTTCTTTTTTATTACAACAACAATGAGATCAAGAGGGAAACTTAAATTAGCTTATTGGAAATATGCATTTACATTTAATATGCCGCTGATCCCCCATTATCTGTCAATGTATGTTCTTTCAAGCTCTGACCGCATCATGATCAGTAAATTAGTTAATACAAGTGCAACGGCAGTTTACAATGTTGCTTATACAGTGGCAGGTATTATGCTGATTTTCTGGAATGCGGTAGATGCATCGTATGCTCCCTGGATCTATCAGCAAATGGAACGGAAAAATTATAAATCCATTCAGGCAAGGGGAAATCAGGTTCTGCTGTTTTTTGCAGCACTTACGATATTATGCACATTATTTGCACCTGAAATAATTGGCATATTAGCGCCTGAAAGTTATTACAGCGGAATCTATGTGGTCCCATCGGTTGCTGCCGGAGTATTTTTTACAGCATGTTATTCTTTATATATGAGGCTGGAGTTATATTTGAAAAAAACTAAAATTGTGATGATAGCCACATGTTCTGTTGCTGTTTTAAATCTGGTACTGAATTACATATTTATTCCTCAATTTGGTTTTGTCGCTGCCGGATATACAACATTAGTATGCTACGCGCTGCTTGCATTTTTTCATTATTGCAGTATTAAGCTTCTTGGATATGGTCATGTCTATAATAATAAAAGAATTTTATGCTTATCCTGTTTGGTGAGCTTGATCACTGTAATAGTTTCAGGAATTTACAGCTATATGATTATCCGCTATATTTTAATAGCAGTGCTTGGAGTGATAATGATAATAAAAAGAAAAGAGATTGTTAAGATGCTGCGAAAATAAGTAAATGACTGGGATGGTGAAGATAATATGAAAATTGGATTATTAGGTTTGATCTTTCGTGCAAGCAATAAGGGCTGCGAGGCCCTTTCCTATGCATTTTTAAGTATTGTCGATGAGATAGCTGCCAAGCGGAATGAAAAAATAGAAATTAAAATTTTATCAACGTTTCCAACAAAGAAATTCTTAAAAGCCAAAGGAAACTACAGAACATGTATGGATGAATTTCTGCCCAGGTATACATATGAAAATTTGAATATTGGATTTTGCTTTTTTAAAATGGTATGCGGGAAATATATCGTATCCCCTGGTGTAAAGGAATGTGATGTTGTTTTTGATTTCACTGCGGGAGATAGTTTTACAGATATATATGGACGCCAGCGTTTTTTTGTACGGACTGCTCTGAAACAGAAAGTGATTGATATGGGAATTCCGCTCGTGCTTGGAAGCCAGACAATTGGGCCGTTTCAGGATAAAGATGTCAGGGATATGGCTGTAAAGGTCATTCATGGCTGTAAAGAGGTGTATGCCCGTGATCAGTTATCTGTGGATTATACTGTGAAAATAAGCGGAAGAAAGCCGGTATTGACTACTGATGTGGCATTTGCTTTACCCTATACAAAAAATGAACATAAAAATCACATTGTAAACATTGGATTCAATCCATCCGGTTTGCTGTGGAATGGAGGCTATACCGGAGATAATCAATTTGGACTGACTGTTGATTATCAAAAATACTGCAGGGAGGTGATTCAAAATCTGATAAAAAAATATGAGGTTTATTTAATTCCCCACGTACTGACTGATCTGACCCAGAGTATGGATAATGATCTGTTTGCGATCCGTGAATTAAAGAAGGAATTTCCATCATTGGTTGTGATAGATGATTTTATAACACCTATGGAGGTAAAGTCTTATATTGCCCGTCTGGATGGGTTTATTGGAGCCCGCATGCATGCAACAATAGCGGCATTTTCTGCAAATGTAGCATGTGTACCGTTTTCTTACAGCCGGAAGTTTGAAGGACTGTTTGACAGTCTGGGGTATGCCAGGGTCATACATGGATGCTCGGATACTACGGATGAGGCAATAGAAAAAACATTGGATTGGATAGAAAAACATGCCGAGCTTCAAAAAGAGGTCATTCAGTGCAATGCGCTGGCGACTGAAAAAACCAATGAATTAAAGGATAACCTGCAGAATTTGCTGTATGGAGGATTATGATGAATATAAAAATGATTTTAGGAATGCCTAAAACTTTATATTTTAATTTTTATTATCTTCCATTTTGGAAGGCGGTCAGGCTGCCGATCAGAGTGGCGCCAAATGTGAAAATCAAAAGTATGGGAAAGCGTACCTCGGTTAAGCTCCGGGAAGGTACAAGAATTCATATTGGTACTGTGGGATCATTTGGATTGGGGAATAAACAAAGTACTTACTGGCAGATAGGCAATGACTCTGCTGTTATTTTTAAGGGAAATGCCATATTAGGAAAAGGTACGCAGATCATTGCCAATGGAGTGCTGGAGTTTGGTAAGGATTTTTTCTGCAATGCCAATTGCATTATTAATTCGGGGAGCGGTATTTCCTTTGGCGACAATTGTATTCTCGGCTGGAATGTAACTGTTATGGATGGAGATGGCCATAATATCTTTAAGCGGGGAGAAAATTCCCCAATAGAATCTCCCAATATATATGTGGGGAATCATGTTTGGATTGCATCAGAAGCCATGCTTTTAAAGGGGGCGTCTGTGCAGGACCATTCGGTTGTTGCCGCAAAAGGCTGTATTACACAGAAATTTAAAAAAGAGTCTCTTTTGGTTGGAGGGTTTAATCGAATACTTTCTGAAAACATATGCTGGGAGGTATGAACTTGTATGGTGAGTATCAATTGAAAGAATTGCAAGAAAGAGGACAGACATAATTGATAGTATATATTTTAGAGGATATGAAGCAACCGATTTCCTACATGGTATCCGGGATCATCGTTGCCATTGCGTCATATCCTTTTATTGAATTGATTCGGTATTGTTTTGGATTAAAACCAATGGGAAGGAAGCGCGGCGTCAGCCTGTTTCTTGCGTTGGCATACCTTGTGGTGCTTGCAAGAACGGTGTATTACAGTAGGCCTTCCTTATCGAGGGATAAAGTGAATATGGAAGTGATGGGAACCTGGGGTACAACGCTTCGTTCCCATGTCTTTGTGATTGAAAATCTTATATTGTTCATACCTTTTGGGATCTTGCTGCCTTTGTGCCTGCCGAAAGCCCGAAAAAGCTGGATCTGTATTTTATCAGGCTGTATGCTCAGTATTTTTATTGAAACGGTTCAATGGATGACGAAGAGAGGGTACTGCCAGTTGGACGATATCATCATGAATACTTTAGGTACGGCGGCAGNTATGGTCATGTCTATAATAATAAAAGAATTTTATGCTTATCCTGTTTGGTGAGCTTGATCACTGTAATAGTTTCAGGAATTTACAGCTATATGATTATCCGCTATATTTTAATAGCAGTGCTTGGAGTGATAATGATAATAAAAAGAAAAGAGATTGTTAAGATGCTGCGAAAATAAGTAAATGACTGGGATGGTGAAGATAATATGAAAATTGGATTATTAGGTTTGATCTTTCGTGCAAGCAATAAGGGCTGCGAGGCCCTTTCCTATGCATTTTTAAGTATTGTCGATGAGATAGCTGCCAAGCGGAATGAAAAAATAGAAATTAAAATTTTATCAACGTTTCCAACAAAGAAATTCTTAAAAGCCAAAGGAAACTACAGAACATGTATGGATGAATTTCTGCCCAGGTATACATATGAAAATTTGAATATTGGATTTTGCTTTTTTAAAATGGTATGCGGGAAATATATCGTATCCCCTGGTGTAAAGGAATGTGATGTTGTTTTTGATTTCACTGCGGGAGATAGTTTTACAGATATATATGGACGCCAGCGTTTTTTTGTACGGACTGCTCTGAAACAGAAAGTGATTGATATGGGAATTCCGCTCGTGCTTGGAAGCCAGACAATTGGGCCGTTTCAGGATAAAGATGTCAGGGATATGGCTGTAAAGGTCATTCATGGCTGTAAAGAGGTGTATGCCCGTGATCAGTTATCTGTGGATTATACTGTGAAAATAAGCGGAAGAAAGCCGGTATTGACTACTGATGTGGCATTTGCTTTACCCTATACAAAAAATGAACATAAAAATCACATTGTAAACATTGGATTCAATCCATCCGGTTTGCTGTGGAATGGAGGCTATACCGGAGATAATCAATTTGGACTGACTGTTGATTATCAAAAATACTGCAGGGAGGTGATTCAAAATCTGATAAAAAAATATGAGGTTTATTTAATTCCCCACGTACTGACTGATCTGACCCAGAGTATGGATAATGATCTGTTTGCGATCCGTGAATTAAAGAAGGAATTTCCATCATTGGTTGTGATAGATGATTTTATAACACCTATGGAGGTAAAGTCTTATATTGCCCGTCTGGATGGGTTTATTGGAGCCCGCATGCATGCAACAATAGCGGCATTTTCTGCAAATGTAGCATGTGTACCGTTTTCTTACAGCCGGAAGTTTGAAGGACTGTTTGACAGTCTGGGGTATGCCAGGGTCATACATGGATGCTCGGATACTACGGATGAGGCAATAGAAAAAACATTGGATTGGATAGAAAAACATGCCGAGCTTCAAAAAGAGGTCATTCAGTGCAATGCGCTGGCGACTGAAAAAACCAATGAATTAAAGGATAACCTGCAGAATTTGCTGTATGGAGGATTATGATGAATATAAAAATGATTTTAGGAATGCCTAAAACTTTATATTTTAATTTTTATTATCTTCCATTTTGGAAGGCGGTCAGGCTGCCGATCAGAGTGGCGCCAAATGTGAAAATCAAAAGTATGGGAAAGCGTACCTCGGTTAAGCTCCGGGAAGGTACAAGAATTCATATTGGTACTGTGGGATCATTTGGATTGGGGAATAAACAAAGTACTTACTGGCAGATAGGCAATGACTCTGCTGTTATTTTTAAGGGAAATGCCATATTAGGAAAAGGTACGCAGATCATTGCCAATGGAGTGCTGGAGTTTGGTAAGGATTTTTTCTGCAATGCCAATTGCATTATTAATTCGGGGAGCGGTATTTCCTTTGGCGACAATTGTATTCTCGGCTGGAATGTAACTGTTATGGATGGAGATGGCCATAATATCTTTAAGCGGGGAGAAAATTCCCCAATAGAATCTCCCAATATATATGTGGGGAATCATGTTTGGATTGCATCAGAAGCCATGCTTTTAAAGGGGGCGTCTGTGCAGGACCATTCGGTTGTTGCCGCAAAAGGCTGTATTACACAGAAATTTAAAAAAGAGTCTCTTTTGGTTGGAGGGTTTAATCGAATACTTTCTGAAAACATATGCTGGGAGGTATGAACTTGTATGGTGAGTATCAATTGAAAGAATTGCAAGAAAGAGGACAGACATAATTGATAGTATATATTTTAGAGGATATGAAGCAACCGATTTCCTACATGGTATCCGGGATCATCGTTGCCATTGCGTCATATCCTTTTATTGAATTGATTCGGTATTGTTTTGGATTAAAACCAATGGGAAGGAAGCGCGGCGTCAGCCTGTTTCTTGCGTTGGCATACCTTGTGGTGCTTGCAAGAACGGTGTATTACAGTAGGCCTTCCTTATCGAGGGATAAAGTGAATATGGAAGTGATGGGAACCTGGGGTACAACGCTTCGTTCCCATGTCTTTGTGATTGAAAATCTTATATTGTTCATACCTTTTGGGATCTTGCTGCCTTTGTGCCTGCCGAAAGCCCGAAAAAGCTGGATCTGTATTTTATCAGGCTGTATGCTCAGTATTTTTATTGAAACGGTTCAATGGATGACGAAGAGAGGGTACTGCCAGTTGGACGATATCATCATGAATACTTTAGGTACGGCGGCAGGCTGGGTGATTTATGCGGGGATCAGGAAAGTGTTTGATTCCGGCGGGCAGTAGAGATATTTAATAAAAACCATCTGCAATTATTTTTATGGAAAAATATGCAGATGGTTTTTATCTTGCTGTAACCGCCGGCAGTTCAGAAAGAACTTGATAATATCTATCATCCTATTTTTGGTCACTTGACAAAGGTGCTCCGGTTTGATAACCTAATTGAGTTAGGATAGACTAACATCAACGAATAAAAGAGGAGCTTGATTATGAAGTTAAAAAAACTGAGTTGTATTTTAGCTGCAGCGCTGGCTATGACATTGACCGCATGCGCGGGCAAATCCGGGAATCATGAAGCTGCTGTGGAAGATACGGCAGCAGCGCCGGCATCTTCCAATGAAGCCGAAAGGGAATATCCCATAACGATAAAGCATGCCTTCGGAGAAACCGTAATCGAAAGCAAACCGGAAAGAATTGCAACCATATCCTGGGGGAATCAGGATGTGCCGTTGGCACTGGGAGTTACTCCGGCAGGAATTTCCGAAGCCAATTACGGAGTAACAGATGGCAGCGGATTATTGCCATGGACAGCAGAAGGTTTTAAAAATCTTGGTGTAGAGAACCCGGTTCTTTTTCATGATACAGATGGCCTTGATTACGAAGCCATCAGTGATGTGCAGCCTGATGTGATTCTTGCATCATATTCCGGAATCACAGAGGAAGAGTATGACATGTTAAGTGAAATAGCACCTGTTGTCGCATACCCGGCTCTTCCATGGCAGACATCCTGGCGTGACCAGATTATCATGGATGCTGCAGGAATGGGCATGAAAGCAGAAGGTGAGAAGCTGATTTCCGGCCTGGAAAAGCTGATAGCGGATAAAACTGCTGCTTATCCTCAGATAGCAGGAAAAAAGGCTGCATTTTTCTATTTTAATCCCTCTGACCTCGGCAAGTTTTATATTTACTTATTTACAGATCCCAGGGCCGCCTATCTTACGGATCTGGGAATGAAAGTACCTGACAGCGTAAACAGACTGGAAGAAAGCTCTGCAAGTTTTTCTGTAGAAATCAGTGCTGAAAATGCAGATGTTCTTGACGATATCGATATTATCATTGCTTATGGCGACGGATCCTTACTGGAAGCACTGCAGGCTGATCCGCTTATCGGAACCATTCCCGCCGTAAAGAGAGGGTTTGTGGTATTGATACCGGAGGGGACTCCGCTGGCTGCTTCCGGGAACCCGAGCGCCCTTTCCATACCGGCAACCATTGATGAATACTTAAGTCTGATCGGAGAGGCAGCGGATAAAGCAGAATGAAGCTAAAGAAATTAATCATACTGTTATGCGCCGGGGGAATTGGGCTTATTCTGTCGGTTTTTGCATCACTTGCGCTTGGCTCAAGAAATGTGGGGCTTCAAGAGGTGATAGGAGCCTTATTGAACTCAGGCGGATCCTTTGATTCGCTGGTAGTCCGTGAACGTATTCCGAGAACGGTTTTCAGTATTCTCGCAGGAGCTTCCCTCGGGGTTTCCGGAGCTCTGATGCAGGCAGTCACCCGTAACCCCATTGCAGATCCCGGCATTTTGGGAGTGAATACCGGAGCTTCCCTGTTTGTGGTAAGCGGAATCGCATTTTTTCATATCAATACCGCAAGCCAGTACATATGGTTTGCTTTAGCGGGAGCGGCGGTAACGGCTGCTTTTGTTTACAGAATAGGTTCCATGGGATATGGAGGTGCCACTCCCATTAAACTTGCGCTGGCAGGTGCAGCGGTCAGTGCGGCTTTGTCCTCTTTCGTCAGCGCTGTGATTCTGCCCAGAGCGGACGTTATGGATGCGTTCCGGTTCTGGCAGGCGGGCAGTGTCAGCGGAGCTACCTGGGAAGGGATCCTTTCGGTTTCTCCGTTTCTGGCTGCCGGTTTCAGCATTGGGATTTTATCAGCATCTGCTTTAAATGCCCTTTCCTTAGGCGATGATGTGGCGACAGGGCTTGGTGTAAATACAGGGCTGGTAAGAATTACAGGGGCTTTGGCAGGAGTACTGCTATGCGGTGCTACAACAGCTCTGGCAGGTCCCATCGGATTTGTGGGCCTGATGATTCCTCATACCATGAGGCTCGTTTGCGGTCCAAACTTGAGATATGTGATCCCCATGTCTGCAATAGGAGGGGCCATTCTTCTGACCGTTTCAGATATCATAGGCAGACTCATTGGATATCCCGGGGAATTGGAAGCCGGAATTGTTACGGCATTTTTCGGAGCGCCGATTCTGATTTTGATTGCTATGAGAGTGAAGGTGCGTTCATTATGACAAATGATAATCTCAATATTGTAAAAGCAGGTTTTTATAAAAGAAAAGTCCGGTTCCTGGCAGTATCTGTTTTGCTGACCGTCTTTACTGCGGTTCTCTGCGGAGCTATGCTGTATTTGGGAAACACGACGTATTCTCCGGCAGTGATCTTTAGGGTCCTTTTAGGGGAGCAGATAAAAGGAGCCGCCTTTGCAATCGGAACAATAAGGCTGCCCCGGATGCTCTCCGGGCTGCTGGCGGGTATGGCGTTTGGTATGGCGGGAAATACGTTTCAGACCATGTTAAGAAATCCGCTGGCAAGTCCGGATATTATCGGAGTCACCTCCGGTTCCAGCGTTGCGGCGGTTTTCTGCCTCCTTATATTGAAAGTCAGTGGAACTGTGGTTTCCATTTCGGCGGTTATATCGGGAATCGGGGTGGCTGTCCTGATCTATATTTTATCCAGGGGAGGCAGCTTTTCCGGCGGAAGGCTGATCCTTATCGGGATCGGAATACAGGCTATGCTGAATGCGGTAATATCCTTTTTGCTTTTAAGGGCCAGTCAGTACGATGTTCCGGCAGCGTTCCGGTGGCTCAGCGGCAGCTTAAACGGTATGCAGATGAAAGATATTCCCGGGCTTTTTTCCGTTGTGCTCCTGTTTGGCTGGATCCTTATTTTCTTCGGCAGACAGTTAAAAATCCTTGAACTGGGAGATCATTCTGCTGTAACGCTGGGATTAAGGACAGACCGGACAAGGCTTGTATTGGTTTTAAGTGCTGTTTTCTTAATTGCATATGCAACTGCTGTAACAGGACCCATTGCTTTTGTTTCCTTTCTGGCAGGTCCCATAGCGGGCAGATTGGCAGGAGCGGGCTCATCCAATACAATACCTGCCGGTCTGACAGGGGCGGCTTTGGTGCTTTTGGCAGATCTCATAGGGCAGTATACCTTTGATATCCGCTTTCCTGTGGGGGTTATTACCGGAATTTTAGGCGCACCCTATTTGATTTACTTATTGATACGCATGAACAGAAGCGGAGGAGCATTATGAAACAAACACCTGAATTATCGGCCGGCAATCTGATTGCCGGGTACGATAAAAAAATGATTCTGAATGATGTGAATGTGGTGATACCGAATCATAAAATAAGTGTAATCATCGGTGCCAATGCCTGTGGAAAATCAACTCTGTTAAAAACCCTGGCCAGATTGATAAAACCGGCTTCCGGCCAGGTTTATCTTGATGGAAAGCAGATCAGCACCATTCCTCCGAAGCAGCTGGCCAGGGTGCTGGGGTTATTGCCTCAGTCACCGGTAGTGCCGGAAGGAATCACGGTTTCAGATCTGGTATCCAGAGGACGGTATCCTTACCAGAGTTTTTTAAAAGGCATGGGGAAAAAGGATTATGAAGCAGTGGAAGAGGCATTGGAAACCATGGGGATCACAGGCCTTGCAAACCGGAGTGTGGATGAATTGTCGGGCGGCCAGCGCCAGAGGGTATGGATCGCCATGGCACTGGCACAGCAGACAGACATTTTGCTTCTGGATGAACCGACCACCTTTTTGGATATTACCTATCAGATCGAAATTCTGGATTTGTTAACCGATTTGAACCGGAAAAGAGGGACAACGATTGTTATGGTACTTCATGACATAAATTTATCCGCACGCTATGCAGATTATATTTTTGCCGTATGGAAAGGAAACCTCATTGCTCAGGGAGAGCCTTCTGAAGTTATTTCAGAACAACTGATCAAGCAGGTTTTTGGACTGGACTGTGTGGTAACAGAGGATCCTGTTTCCGGGTCTCCTTTTATCGTACCTAAGGGAAGATATCATGTCGCAACTTCTCCAATATAGGCGGAAAGAAAAAAAGGGTACCGCCCAATAGCTGATTCGTAGCTGTTGGGCGGTACCTTTCTTTATACAGATAAGAATGAATCCGTCACAGTGTTTCGGTTTTTGTTTTTTTACCGTCCAGGGCTTCCTCCAGGGTATGCCAGGCAAGCACGGCACATTTGACCCGGGCAGGCAAATGGGAGATGCCCTGCAGTGCCACAGCCTCCTCCAGCGCTTCCAACTGTCCTTCATCCGTCACATCACCCTTAATCATGCCGAAGAAGGTGTGAAGAAGTTTTTTGGCTTCATCCACCGTTCTGCCCAGGATCAAGTCGATCATCAGGGAAGCGGAGGCCTGAGAGATGGCACATCCGTTCCCCATGAAACCGGCGTCCTCAATGATGCCGTCTTTCACCCGCAGTTCCAGGGTGATGTCATCGCCGCAGCTGGGGTTCACGCCTTCCAGTACGGCTGTGGCGTCCTCCACCTTGTGGCGGTTTTGGAGGGCGCGGCTGTTTTCCACAATGATCTGGTTATACAAAGCATCAAGCTCCAAGGCCCATCCACCTCCTTACATTTTCTACGCTGTTTAAAAAGGCATCCACATCCTCCGCTGTGTTGCAGACAGCGAAGCTGGCGCGTACGCATGCGTTAATTCCCAAAAAGTCCATGAGGGGCTGGGCACAGTGGTGGCCGGCCCGGACCGTGATGCCGTCGGCATCCAGCACGGTGGCTGTATCGTGGGGATGGACTCCCTCTACGTTAAAGGAGATAACGCCGTACCGCCCCTGGGGACGGGGGTCTCCGTATACCGTCACGTGGGAGAGCTTCGAGAGTCCCTCCAGCGCACGGGCCATAAGGCTTTGCTCATGGGACTGGATTTTTTCCCAGCCCAGAGACTGTATATAGCGTATGGCTGCCGCTAAGCCCACCTCCCCTCCAACGTTCCGGGTGCCGGCCTCAAAGCACCGGGGAACTTCGGCATAGGTAACGCTTTGCTCATGAACACTGGAAATCATGTCTCCGCCGCTTAAGAAGGGCGGCATTTTCTCCAGCAGCTCTTTTTTTCCGTACAGGACCCCTATCCCCATGGGAGCGTAGAGCTTATGGCCGGAAAAGGCGGCAAAATCCACGTCCAGCGCTTTTACATCCACCGGAAGGTGGGGCGCACTCTGGGCGCAGTCCAGTACCACCACGGCCCCCTGGCCGTGGGCCCGGCGGACGATGGATTCCACCGGCACTTTGATCCCCAGGACATTGGACACCTGGGCAATGGCTACCAACCGGGTCCGGGAGGTGATCTTTTTGTCCAGTTCCTCCTCTGTCAGCCGGCCGTCGGGTCCGGGATAAATGTAGACCAGTTTGGCCCCGGTTGCCCTGGCCACCCTCTGCCAGGGAACCAGATTGCTGTGGTGCTCCGCTACGGAGAGGGCGATCTCATCCCCTTTTGTCAGGAATTCCAGGCCGTAGCTGTAGGCCGTCAGGTTAAGACTCTCAGTGGTGTTCTGAGTGAAGATGATCTCATCCGGATCGGCATTTAAAAATTCTGCAACCGTTTTCCGGGCACCCTCATGGGCATCGGTAGCCCGGACGCTCAGCTCGTAGACGCCCCGGTGGGGATTGGCGTTGTCGTGGCTGTAATATTCCTCCACTGCCCGAAGCACCGGCAGGGGCTTCGGGGTGGTGGCTGCATTATCCAGATATATCAGCCGTTTCCCGTTTTCGGGTACGGCCAGGATGGGAAAATCATCCTGGATTGTTTTCATGGCTGTCCAGCCTCCTTCCGATGTTTTCAAGAATTTCTCTGCGCAGGGCTTCGTCCGGGAGTTTGTCAAACACCGGTGCGAAGCGTGCCTCTACCATCAGCCGCTTGGCCTGGGCGGGGCTTAATCCCCGGGAACAGAGATAATAAAGCTGCCTTTCCTCGAACCGTCCCAGGGTGGCGGCGTGCTGGCCCTCGACCTGCTCCTCGCCGCAGAGGATCAGCGGCGCAGTACGGCTGCGGGCGGCAGGGTTCAGTAACAGTACCGTTTCATTTTCATGGCCTATGGAACGGACAGCTCCCCTGCAAAAGTCGATGGTGCCCCGCAGGATCTTGCAGCTCCTTCCGGCCAGAACACCGGCGGTGTGCATCTCGCACAAGGTTTCCCGGCCGGTGTGCTTTGCGATATCGTTGAAATCCAGATACTGTTCTCCATCGCCGAAATAGGCCGTGTCCAGGTCATACTCCCCGCCCCGGCTTTCCAGCATAGCCAGGGAGCCGCAGGCGGCTACGCTGCCTCCCAGCACGGCCCGGACCAGCTCCACACGGGCGCCCTCACCGATCCGGGCGCCTACAGAGTCCCAGCTTCGGCTTCTGTTTCCCAGCAGCTGTACCTGAACCAGGCGGACCACGGCACCGGCCTTTGCATGGATCTGGGTAAGGTTTGCCAGAATGCCGTTTTCAGCATCGCCCCGGTTCACCTGCACCACCGTAAGCCGGCTGCCCGGTTTGGCCACAATGCCCCAGTGTGTCCGGATAACAGGGCGGGCCGTATCCAGCATCTGCGTTATTGTCACCGGTTCCTTCCCGTCACCCTCTGCCTGCAGATAGCAGACCCTGTCGGCGCCGTTCTTTACAAAGCGGTCCACCTCATCCCCCATCCCGCCCGGGATGGCGGATACTTCGGCAGGTAAGTCCTTAAGCAGCCGGACGCCCTGGGGCATTTCTGGGGCAAAAGGTTCCTGCCCGCCTTCGGGAAGAGCTGCCTCCGGAAGCGCGGCGTCTGGCTCTGCCCAGTTGACCCCCTGCCGGTTCCAGGTGGGAACCGGCAGACTGTTGATTTTTGTGTTCATATTGCGGTTCCTCCTTTCAGCCAATGCTGCCTTTCATTTCCAAATGGATCAGGTTGTTCATCTCTACGGCATATTCCAAAGGCAGTTCCTTGGCTATGGGCTCAGCAAAGCCGCCCACGATCAGGGCCCGGGCGTCCTCCTCGGATAAGCCCCGGCTCATCAGGTAGAAGATGGCTGTCTCGCTGATCCGTCCGATCTTAGCCTCATGGCCCACGTCCACTTCGTCGCACTGGATGTCCATCACAGGGATTGTGTCCGAACGGGAGCGGCTGTCCAGCATAAGCGACTCACAGGATACGGCAGATCTGCTGCCCGCCGCCTGGGGGGCCACTGTAATGGCGCTGCGGAAGGTGGAAATGCCTCCGTCCCTGGATATGGATTTGGTTGTGATGTGGGAGGTAGTGTTGGGGGCGGCGTGAATCACCTTAGCTCCGGTGTCCAGGTTCTGCCCCGCGCCGGCAAAGGTGATCCCGGTGAATTCCATGCGGGAATTTTCTCCTTTCAAAATGCTCATGGGATATAAATAAGAGGTATGGGATCCGAAGGATCCGGACACCCATTCCACGGTACCGCCTTCCTCGACTTCTGCCCGTTTGGTGTTGAGGTTATACATGTTCTTGGACCAGTTTTCAATGGTGGAATAGCGCATCCTGGCGTTCTTTCCCACGTACAGCTCCACACATCCGGCATGAAGGTTTGCCACGTTATATTTGGGGGCGGAGCAGCCCTCAATGAAGTGCAGATATGCATCTTCCCCTACAATGATGAGCGTGTGCTCGAATTGGCCGGCGCCCGGCGCATTGAGCCGGAAATAGGACTGCAGCGGGATCTCCACAGATGCTCCCGGTGGAACATAGACGAAAGAACCGCCGGACCAGACTGCACCATGCAGTGCGGCAAACTTATGATCCGAGGGATGCACCAGGCGCATGAAGTGCTTGCGTACCATATCGGCATAGGGCCCCGTGAGAGCGCTTTCCATGTCAGTATACACCACGCCCTGGGCGGCCACCTCAGCCCGGACGTTATGGTAGACTACCTCGGAATCGTATTGGGCGCCTACACCGGCCAGGGACTTACGTTCCGCTTTCGGGATCCCCAGCCGCTCAAAGGTGTTTTTGATATCATCCGGCACATCGGACCAACGGGTCCGCATGACCGTCTTGGGACGGACATAGGTAACGATATGAGCCATGTCCAGCTCGTCCAGCGGCGGGCCCCAGGAGGGCATGGGTGTTTTTTGATAGATTTCCAGAGATTTAAGGCGGAAGATCCGCATCCATTCCGGGTCATGTTTTTCTTCTGATATTTTCTCCACAATCCCGGCTGTCAGGCCGGAATCCACCTCAAAGGAGGGATCCGTCCTGTCGTAGATGTCGTAAATGCTGCGGTCCACCTCATCTACCTGTGTTTTTTCCTGATCAAAGTCTTTCATGGGACCGTACCTCCTTCTCCAGTACACCGAAGCCGTTCTTTGTGATCCTGGAGATCAGCTCCCTTTCTCCGGTGCGGGCGATGCGGCCGCCATTCAGCACATGGACAACATCGACATCCAGGCCATCCAGAATCCTGGCGTTGTGGGTGATGATCAAAAGGCCGTTGCGGCCGGTGCGGAACGCGCGGATGCCTTTGGTCACTGTGCGCACTGCATCCACGTCCAGGCCGGAATCCGTCTCATCAAGCAGTGCCAGCCTGGGATGAAGCATCAGCATCTGCAGGATCTCCGCCTTTTTCTTCTCCCCGCCGGAAAAGCCTGTATTGAGATACCGTTCGGCGTAAGACGGATCCATGTCCAGTGCAGCCATCTGTTCCTGCAGCTCCTTGCGAAACTTAAGGATCTTAGGCTGCCGGCCGTCCACCGCACCCCGGGCAGTGCGCAGGAAGTTTTCCAATGTGACGCCGGGGATTTCCTCCGGTGCCTGGAAGGATAAGAAAACCCCTGCCCTGGCGCGGGCATCGGCCTTTTCCTCCGTGATATCCCGGCCCTCCAACAGGATCCGGCCTCTCAGGATGGTGTACCGGGGATCGCCCATTATGGCGGAAACCAGAGTGGATTTTCCGGTTCCGTTGGGCCCCATCAGTACGTGCACCTCACCGGGCCGGATGGTAAGGTTTACGCCATCCAGAATTACTTTGTCCTCTACGGCAACGCTTAAATCTAGAATTTCAAGCAGCGGACTGCTCATACATATCAGCCTCCTTTGTGCCCTGAAACGGGCAGTCATTTAGTTAGCGAATGCTAACATTTTTTCATATAATCCATACTATACCTTTTTGGTATGAATTACAACCCTAAATTCAATTTTTTATTTTATTAATCCGGGTCAGGCGGTATGAAATGAATCAGAAATAAAAAAGGACCTTTCGCAAAGTCCTTTTTTACGATTACTCACTATTATATTTCGCTCATTGAGTTCATTTGTTTTATTTTTCCGGCATTAAGGTTCTGGCAGACAGCGTGCTTCCTTTGCGCAGTTCCTGCCGCGCGGTCTGTATCAGGGAATCCATCTTTTCCAGTTCCTCCAGCAGCAGCTTTTCCTCTTCACTTGTGACGATCACTTTGCTGATACCGCCGTTTTTTATGACGATCCGTTTATGGGCCATGAGAGCCAGAAGGGGATCATGGGTAGCCATTAAGACGATTTTATCGGAAGAGACCAGGAGCTCAAGGGCCTTTTTACGGTCAATTCCCGCGTTTTCGATTTCATCGATGAGCACAATCGGAGAGGAGCTTAAGATCGCGGTATCTGCGATCATCAATGCTCTGGACTGACCGCCGCTTAAGCTGGTCACAGGGGTGTTTAAGTCAAATTTTTCCCCTGCAAGCTTATTTGCAGCCAGGATGATCTGTTCTATGACAGATTGGGGATCCTCCACAAGACGGCTGACGGCATGCATCCTTAGAAAATCCTGTACGGTAAGATCCATTACAAAATTCATGTTCTGGGAGAGCTGTGCCACCAGCCTGTTATTGGAGGAAAAGCGCCATTTATTATCCGGGGTTTTCCCGTTGATCAGAATGCTGCGTCCGGTAGGAGTATCCTTCTGGGCTGCCCATTCAATATCTGCCAAAAGGCGGCTTTTGCCGGAGCCGGTAGGCCCTACAATTGAAATGATCTGTGAGGTTTCTGCAGTAAGCTCTGAGAAGCCTTCCGGATTGCCGGATTTATCATGCCCGGCCAGGATGGTCAGGGAAAGAACTTTACGATCCGTTTCCAGTCCCAGAAAGGAGCGCATCTGTTCTATATAGATGGGAAGATCCGACAGAAGCTTTTCCTTGTCGATGGCCCGGTCCTCCAGCTCTTCTTCGGTAAAAAGCTCTAAATACTCCTTAAAGGTCTTATCTCCGTGTCCGGTAATCTCCAGCTTATTCTGTTCAAAGTAAGCAGCAGCAAAGGGATATTCCTCAAGCAGCTTGTCTAAACTCCATTCCATCATGTCTTATCCGCCCCCAAATCTATTTTTTTAATGTTACCCATCTGAAATGCTTCTCCGATTCTTGTTTCTCCAAGACAGTAGGAGCAAAGAGCAGAAGGCATTGGGAAGCGGAGCTGCATGCCCTGAACGGATCCGATATTCTGGTTTTCGTCATACAGAAGGCTTCCCAGTTCGTAGGCTCCCTGCCCGGTCAGGCCGTTTACATGCATGGTAACTGCCCGGGGATTTACGGAGCTTATACAGGAAGCAAAGACCTCGCGCTCTGCCTGGGAGACGATATCCCCCTTTGTTATGACCACAAAGTCTGCGGATTTTAACATGGGTCCGATTTTTTTCGGTGTGTTAATACCTGAAAGGTTGTCGATCACGCAGACTCCCTTAATTCCTTTTAAATAAGGCGAGCAGCGGTTGCAAAGGCCTGCAGATTCCGTAATGAGCAGGTCAAGCTTTTCCTGGTTTCCCCAGTTTACCACCTCTTCAATATTGGAGGCAAAGAAATGGTCGGGACACAGGGCGCCGGAAAGCCCTTTTTTAACCGGTATGCCGGCTTTTTCATAGGCCAGGTCATCATCCGTATACAGGCAGTCAAATTTAACCACACCGACCTTTAAAGCTCTGTTATGAAAGGAAGCTATGGTTTTTAAGATCACGGAGGTTTTTCCGGAGGAAGGGGGGCCTGAAAAAATAATCAGATTCATAGGGACTCCTTTTCTGAGGCATGATAAAACAGGTGTTCCGTGGCTGCGATCAGCTCACCCATATCGTGGCTGTGGATATAATCCCACCCGACCCACATGAATTTCTGTTCCGGGCTTAAGTGATTGTCTACCAATGGATTGGTAGAGGGAAATTTTCCGTTGGAGGACAGTATTTCTCCTATTTCCTTAGAATAGAGGAAATCCACAAAGGGTTTGATTTTTTCCCTGTTTTTTGACCTTGCCAGAAGAAAAATAGGGCTTATAATTGCACCGTCCCTGGGCCAGACCGGACGCATAGGGCCTTTTTTATCAGCCATACTGGCAAAAAAGTAAGGGGTGACGGATACGGCGGGAGCCGGATTGCCTTCTTTTGAAATATGGGATTTTACCATCTGGGCCGGATGCATGCTGCGTAAAAGGGCTTTCCCCATTTTTTTAACTCCGTCTTCTCCATAATACCGGTGGATATGCAGTAAAAATGCATTGAACATGTCCAAATCTCTCATGGGCAGGCTGATACTGTTTTCGAATTCGGGCTTCATTAAATCTGCCCAGGTTTCAGGAAAAGGACGATCGCCTAACGCCGCAGTATTTACCATGAAAATGGCGGGAACAACACCGATAATGGCGTATTGCTTTTTGGGATCCTTTAATGAAATACTTTCATTATCAAAATCAGGATTTATTTGTTCCACATCTGAAATATCTTCAAATTCGCCTGCCTCCCGATAGCCTCCCATGAGTTTTTTGTCAAAAAACAGGTCAAAGCCCGCAGATAAATAGAGATCGGACAGGGCATCCGCATTGCCGTCAGCGGCAATGACGCGGTCCTTGACATCATCAAGCCCAAGATTGGCGGATTTCAAATTATAATCTACCTTATAATCAAGCGTATCTTTTTGAGATTCCATCCAGGCTTCAAATTTTTCCATCAGGGGAAGGCGGATGGGACAGGGCAGAACCCCTTCTATGCGAATGTCGCCTCCGTCTTCCTTTTTCATGGGAGAAAGACCGGCAGAAGGATTTGGAAGGCTTTGTTCAATGGCCTCCTCAAGCTTCTTTATGAAGAGCTCCTGATTTATCTTACGCATGGATAAAGCCGTTTCCAGAGTAATGGTTTTCCCCAGGGAGCGGCGCATGACCGGGTTGCTCAGCTTCTCAAAGCCGTTTGTAACAAACAGTTCAATTGTCTCAGGATATTTTTCTGTTATATCATAAATGGTATCGGTAGCTTTTAAGTAATGTGACATTTTTCTTCCTTTCTGAAAATGATAAAAAGTTTATATGATGTTTTTTTTAATGATAAATACATCATAACATATTGCTCCTGTTTTGTTTGTTGTAGAAACAACGTATAATGGGATGCTGTTGATATAATTTATTATATATCCATGCAGCGGCTCCTATACTGCATCAGATTTCCGGCCGCATGAATCAGCTTATGACGGCATAATCATCAAAAAGAGATTGATTCTAACAGACAAACGTTTGACATATATATTACGGATATATGTCCCAATGTAAAGAATAAAACCATTAAAAATATGATATGAGGGGAAGACATATGATTGTTTCATGGCTGACAACAAACCGGTGTAATCTAAAATGCAAACACTGTTATCAGGATGCCGGCAATAAAAAAGCAAATGAATTAACCACGGATGAAGCAAAAAAAATGATTGATGAAATTGCCAGGGCAGGTTTTAAAATCATGATTTTCAGCGGAGGGGAACCGCTGATGCGTCCGGATATCTACACTCTGGTGTCCTACGCAGCACGTGCAGGCCTCCGGCCGGTTTTTGGCACCAACGGTACGCTGATCACAAAAGAGACGGCAGAAAAATTAAAGGACAGCGGCGCTGTCACCATGGGGATCAGCCTTGACAGCTTAAATGAACAGAAGCATAACCTGTTCAGGGGAAACAAGGAGGCATTCCGCTTAACCCTAGAGGGAATTGAAAATTGCAGAAAAGCCGGCTTACCTTTTCAGATCCATACCACCATCATGGACTGGAATCAAAAAGAAGTCTGCGATATCATTGATTTTGGCGTAAAAATGGGGGCAATAGCAAATTATTTATTTTTTCTGATCCCGGTTGGCAGGGGGAAGTTTCTGGAAGAAACCTCTCTTGAAGTTATGGAATATGAAAATCTGCTGCAAACCATTATGTCGAAACAAAAAGAGGTTCCCATTGATATAAAACCAACCTGTGCCCCTCAATTTACAAGAGTGGCAAAACAAATGGATGTAAAAACCCGTTTTACCAAAGGCTGTCTTGCCGGACTGTCCTATTGTGTGGTGAACCCGGAAGGAATCGTTCGTCCCTGCGCTTATATGGTTGAGGAAGCAGGAGATATCCGCGAAAAACCGTTTGATGAAATCTGGAAGAACAGCTCACTGTTTGAGAATCTGCGCACAAAGCATTATAAAGGGGCATGTGGTGTCTGCGGTTACAGGAACGTGTGCGGAGGCTGCCGTGCACGGGCGGGGTATTATCATGACGGAGATTATATGGCGGAAGACAGTTATTGCGCCTATGGGAGACAGTTGTTCTTTTCTGCGGATAATACTAATCGTCAGGCCAAATTCGACATTTGTCAGCTTACGCCGGATGAAGACAATGAAAAAATAGAACAATTCTCAAACGATTTATAGTTGACATTTATTACGGGAAAGTATATATTTCGATTATAATATAATACGAAAATCGTAATAAAAGGAGCGGCTAAATGAAGGAAAAAATCACCGAAGAAGAAATACAGGGCATAGACAAGGTCTGGCATGAGCTGATCTTCTCAATGCAGAAGACAGGTGCAGAACTATGGAAGGATAAACTTGAGGGCGCATCAACTGTTGAAATCAGCATACTCAGTATGATTGAGCGGAAGCCGGATGCCATACTTAAGGAAATTGCAGAAGCATTGGGAATACCGGGCAGTACGCTTACCAGCGCGGTCGACCGGTTGGAAAAACGGAGCCTGCTAAAGCGGGTGATCAGTAAAAAAGACCGTCGGTCATTTGGTCTGGAACTGACGGAAGAAGGCAGAATCGCACAGCAGGAACACCGTAAAAGTGAAAAAGTTTTATGGGAAAGAGTATTGGGGTCCTATGAAACCTCCAAGGAGCGCAGGGAGCTTATCCGGCTTCTGCAGATTTTAGCAAAGAATGTAAATGGGTCTATGAGGGAGGGCAGCAGGGATGGAGAATAAAATTGCGGTGGTTACAGGTGCAACAAGCGGGATCGGGGCTGCTTATGCCGGTAAATTTGCAAAAATGGGGTATGACCTTATAATAACAGGGAGACGAAAAGAAAAGATTGAGGAAACTGCAGCCCGGATCTGTGGAAAATACAACGTTAAGGCAGAAGTGGTCCTGGCAGAGCTTTCAGAGCCGGGAGAAGTAAAGAAGGTCACTGAATTCATAAAAGGGAAGAAAATTGAGGTTCTCATCAATAACGCAGGGTTTGGGGCAACCGGGCTTTATCAGGGGGCTGATCCGGCTGTTATGGAGAAGCTTGCTAAAGTAAATGTGTCGGCTCCAATGGAACTGATCCGGGCGGTACTGCCGGGAATGTTGGAACGGGGCAGTGGAACGATCATTAATATTTCCTCTGAGAGCGTTTTTATGATCGTGCCTGGAAACGCCGTTTATTCCGGGGTCAAGTCTTTTCTGAAAACCTTTACGGAAGGACTGTATATGGATCTCATGGGGACGGGGGTGAAGGCAATGGCTGTCTGCCCTGGATTAACTCACACGGACTTTCATGAGAAGATGGGAATGGAGAAAGCACGGCAGACCGACAGAGGGCCGGTCAAATGGATGGCTCCGGAAGAAGTTGTGGATATCTCGTTAAAGGATCTGGAGAAAGGCAAGGTGGTCAGTGTTCCGGGATTCCATACAAAGATGCTTACCCGTTTGTTCAATCTGATGCCAAGAAAGAGCTATTATAAATTCATGTATCAATTCAGTCAAAAAAATTTTGGAAGGAAGACAGATCAACGTTAAATGTTTTAAATAACGTAATCATAAAAATATAAAAACAGGTTGACAATAAGTGAATGATCATTTATTATAAATGTATCGAGGTGACAGCATGAGAAAAAAAGACGACGAAAAAGTGAAAAGCATTAAAGAAGCAGTAATCAAGCTGATCCTGCAGGAGGGCTTCCATGGCACTTCTGTCTCTAAAATCGCTAAGATGGCAGGGGTTTCGCCGGCAACGGTATATATCTACTTTGAGAACAAAGAAGATATGCTGCACGATATCTACATGGAATACTCGGAAGAAATTTATGATTATTTATTAGACTGCATAAACCGGGAGATGGAGGGACGGCAGCAGATCGAGGTGCTCATCCGAAGCTATTATAACTATATATTAGAGAACAAGGAGGTTTTCAGCTTTGTGGAGCAATTTTCCAATTGCCCCTCATTGGCCAATAACTGTTCCGGGAAAAAAGGCATTTGTAATATTTATAACCTGATGTCAGAGATGAAGAGGGACAACATCATAAAGAATTACAAAGAGGATAATCTGCTGGCCATCATTTTTCAGCCGGTAAAAGCAATTGCTGTTGACAGCCGCAAAAACGAAGCACAGAAAGCGGATTTGCTGCAGGAGATGATTCAAATCATACAGGATGCAATATTGCTATAAGTTTTTTATAAGCGGGATCATTTTGTGAAGCCATTTTACAAAAGAGTCCCGCAAAAAAATAGTACTATATTAAATGAACATTCACTTTAAAACTACGCACAGAAAGGATAAAACTATGGCAAATAAACAGAACAATAACATAGGAATCGTTTTCCCCATATCCAACAAAGTTTTATTGCCGGATGTCGTAACAACGGTTCAATTGGAATCCCCTGACGATGTACAAATGATGTATCTGGAAAACGAAGAAGCCGTGAAAATAGCTTTGCCGCTGAAACAGAATTTCGGTAAAAACCCAAAAAAGGAAGAGGACTTTTACCGGACAGGCGTGATCTTTGAGGTCACCGGGCTGGATCGGACGGATAAAGGAGTTCTGCTTTCCGTTAAATTAACGGACCGGGTTGAAATAAAGGAACTCCGGATAGAAGATGGCAGGATACATGCCCAATATGAGCTCAGTCCGGATCATGCAGATTTAAATGAAAAGAGCCGGGAAGAGATGCTTGGCTATATCAAAAACATCACCTATGAGATAAGTTCCAGATTTTCAGGCGGAGAACAATACCAGAGGATCGTCAATGAGTTTACGGATTTAAATTCTATTATTGTGTATCTGTCCCAATTCCTCCAGATACCGCACGGTGAAAGATATGAGCTTCTGGAAATGCAGTCATTAAAAGAAAGAAGCCTGCGCTTCCTGGATTACTTATTAAAGCAAAAGGAAATGATCGAACTGCAGATGCAGATTTCCGAGAAATTCTCCGAAAAAGCCAACCGGTATTATAGAGAATCCGTGCTTCGGGAACAGTTAAAGGCCATTCAGGAGGAGCTGAATGAAGGCAGGGAGGAAGAAGGAAAAAAGGAGGCAGATTATTTAAGCAGGATCGAAGAGGCCGGTATGCCGCCTGAGATAAAAGAGGCTGCTCTTTTAGAGCTGGAGAAGCTGGAAGAGCAGGGGCCGAATAAACTGGATTACAACGTAATACGCAATTATCTGGATCTCCTGGTGCAGCTTCCGTGGAAAAAAGAAGGGGCAAAGGATATCGACCTGGATGAGGCAAGACGGATACTTAATGAACAGCATTACGGACTGAAAAAAGTAAAAGACAGGATTATTCAGCATCTGGCAGTCATGCAGTTAAACAAAAATAAGAAAGGCTCCATCCTGCTCCTTGTGGGACCGCCCGGAACCGGTAAGACAAGCCTTGGAAAAAGCATTGCAGAAGCCCTTGGCAGAAAATACATCCGTATAAGTCTGGGGGGTGTCCGGGATGAATCGGAAATCAGAGGGCACCGGAGGACTTATGTGGGAGCCATGCCCGGAAGAATTATCCAGAGCATTCGGAAAGCGGGAAAAACCAATCCTGTCATGGTGTTGGATGAAGTGGATAAGCTTATGTCCGGCGGCTTCAGCGGCGATCCTGCCAGCGCGCTTTTAGAGGTCCTTGATCCGGAGCAGAACAACAGCTTTACCGATCATTATCTGGACCTTCCCTATGATTTATCCGATGTTTTCTTTGTCGCCACAGCCAATTCATTAGAAAGCATCCCGGGGCCGCTGCTGGATCGGATGGAGGTCATCCAGATTTCCAGCTATACCATAGATGAAAAGTTTCATATAGGCAAAAATCATCTGCTTCCGGCGGTCTTAGAAGAACATGGCTTAAAACCGGAGCAAATGGTGATGGAAGATGAGGTATTGCAGAAAATCATCAGTGAATATACGTTGGAAGCCGGAGTGCGGGGGCTGAAAAAGCAGCTGGCAGGCCTGGCCAGGACAGCAACGGAAAAAATCGTATCAAAAAAAGCAGTGCTGCCTTTTACCATTCGGGAAGAGGATTTAGAAGAACTGCTCGGCAGACAGGTTTCCCGCCATGAAAAGGCTCAGCCGGACAATCCTCCGGGAGTGGTCACGGGCCTGGCCTGGACCCCGGTGGGCGGAGAAATACTTTTTATAGAGGCAACCGATATGCCGGGAAACGGGGCGGTCATATTGACCGGAAAGCTGGGAGATGTGATGAAGGAATCGGCCAGAATTTCCTTAAGCCTGTTAAAGTCCAGACTGCCTCTCACTGCCTTTAATTTTAAAGAAAAAGACCTCCATATCCATGTTCCGTCAGGGGCAGTTCCCAAGGATGGTCCGTCAGCCGGAATTGCATTATTTACCGCTCTGGCCTCTCTGGTTACGGGCAATAAGGTAGATTCCAGGCTGGCGATGACCGGAGAAATCACCTTACGGGGAGCCGTATTGCCCATTGGAGGTCTGAAGGAAAAGCTGCTGGGCGCCCAAAGGGCCGGCATAAACCGGGTTTTGATCCCGAAAGACAATGTAAGTGATTTAAAGGATGTACCCGAAGAAGTGAAAAATCAGCTTACGGTCATACCGGTGGAAACGGTAGAAGATGTATTAAAGGAGTCTTTGGAGATTTTCCTTCCCAGAATCGAACATGTATTTCTGCAAAAGGGTAACGGATTATTTCCGGAAGGATTAAATACACCACATAAAAATATGGAAAGAAAAGAGGTAATTTAAATGAAGCTGTCAGTAACAAAGGATACTTTAATTGGAGAAGTCTTAAATGCGGACCAGACCACCGCACCCTTCTTTTTTGAGATGGGAATGCATTGTCTTGGCTGCCCGGCATCTGCCGGTGAGAGCCTGGAAGAGGCCTGCATGGTGCACGGCGTTCCGGTACAGGAACTGATCGATAAATTAAATGACCATATGTCAAAGGAATAATTTCTAAATTCAAAGAGAGGGTGTCTTCAAATGAAGATGCCCTCTTTTTGGAAAACAGCTGTAATTTCTCGAACAGGCATTTCTTATTCCGGATCTTTACCCAGAAGCGCTTCTGCCATGCTTCCATAGCCATAGATCGACGATACGTATTTTAATCCATCGGTAATTTCGCTTTTGGAAAAATCATGTTCTTCAAGAAATCCGGTTTCTTTCCGATTTAAATGATAATAAAACATGAGCGCCATTTTGTAATATTCCATATCGCCGGAATCCAGCTCATCCAATAATTTATTTTCTGCTTCATTGATCTTCCCGCTGTGAATGAGATTTAATAGTTCATGATATTTTGATGCTGTTTCATGATCTTTAAAATTCAGTTCTTCTTTATCTCCCAAGTCGATATGAAAAATCAACTTTAGCAGGGTTTTTACCATTTCATGAATCATCCGCATGATATAATCTTCTTCCAACATAAAAATCTCTTCCTTTCTAATATATATTCGGGATACGGATATCAGATAAAAGATAATTTACCACAAATGCTTAAAAAAGTAAAATATAGATTCCGCAGCTGCATTGGCCGGGAGGATGGATGAAGGCTGATTGGATTGTTCTGTTTCTGGGAAAGATGGTAAGAGAACGCATAAGAATCCTCTGCTATTGAAGCAAAAGGGAAAATATGGTAAGCTGTTTCTCAAAATAATGAATGCTTAAAGCTCTGGGAGGCCGCTGATGATAGAAACGGAATTGGCAAAGAAATTCATGGAACAGGTTACACAATATACGGAATACAATATTAACATTATGAATGAACAGGGTGTTATCATTGCCAGCCGGGATCCGAAACGGGTAGGGACGTTTCATGAGGTCGCCTACTATATTGTAACCGGAAGCGAGGATATGGTGGTTACCTCCACCGGGGAAGATTATCCTGGCGTAAAACCTGGAATCAACCTGGTCATTAACATTGACGGCAGGCGGGAGGGAGTGGTGGGGATCACCGGAGATCCGGGAGAGATAAAGCCCGTTGCCCTGATTACCAAAATGGCCATCGAAGCCATGCTGAAGTATGAGAAACAGCAGGAAGAACTGAGGCGCAGGAGGAACAGGAAGGAGCATTTTACAAATCTTCTGATCCATGTGGAATATCCGGACCCGAGGGAGCTTCGGAGCGTTGCGAGGCAGCTTAATTATTCGGAAAACATAATCCGGATCCCCATACTGTGTAAGCTTGAAGACATCAGGCCGGAGCCGTTTCTCGATAGGATCAAAAACAGCCCCGGGCATGGGACGGAGGACATCAGCATTGTTCTGGATAACAGCCATATCCTCATATTCAAAACCATGCCTGATAAGACACACAAGGTATTCTCAGATTACAAATACATCATTGCGGAATATTTGAGCGCAGCTTTAAAATGGCTTCTGGAACAGGAGAAAAGCTGTAAATTTTACATCGGTTCGTTTCAGGGAAGCTTTACCCAGTATTATTATGCTTACCGGCACTGTAGATGGCTGGAGGACAACGTGGATACCGGTTCTGCCGCTTTTTTTTATGATCATACCGGAAATTATGTACGTTCCATTGTACCGGTGAGTGAGCTGCAGTGGATGTTCAATATTTATGAAAAGGGGCTGAGTGAAGAATTTAAAAAGACATTTATGGAAATTGCCGGAGTTCTCATAAAGACAAATTATAATCTGGTAGCAGCTTCAAAAGAGCTTTTTATGCACAAGAATACGCTTTTGTACCGTTATAATAAGATTAAGGATACCTTGAATATCAATCCGATCGAATCTTCGGCAGACCGGTTTTTCCTGGAAACCTTTTATAGTTTTTTAAGAAAAGAACAGTAGTTTTGTATCGGTGATACAAAAATCAATGCTTATATTGATACGAATGACCGTAGAAGTATTGTATTAATGGTGATATGATACCATAAAACAGCAGAAAACTGTTACAAATCCTTAGAAGGGGGTCATTTTATGACAGGTTTACCATTAATTTTTGTTTTTGTACTGGCAATTATCCTGATGATCGCTGCAATCTCAAAGTTTAAGATCCATCCGTTTATTGCCATCATGACTATTTCACTGCTTTTGGGACTGATTGCAGGGATTCCATTGGTGGATAAGACGTTGGAGGATGGAACCAAGGTAAGCGGTCTGGCAAGCGTAATCGGAGCCGGCTTTTCCGGTACATTTTCCAGCATCGGCATCGTTATCATCCTTGGCGCCCTGATCGGGACCATTTTGGAGAAAACAGGCGCAGCCCTTAAGCTGGCCGATATGGTGATCCGGCTGGTGGGGAAAAATAACCCGGTCCTGGCCATGGAGATGATGGGCTGGGTGGTATCGATCCCGGTATTCTGCGACTCCGGTTTCGTTATTTTAAATCCCATCCGCAAAGCCCTGGTAAACAGGACCGCCGCATCATCCGTAGCGATGACAGTGGGGCTTTCCTCAGGGCTCTACATTTCCCACGTTTTCATTCCACCGACACCGGGACCCATCGCAGCAGCTTCTACCCTTGGCATTGGGGAAAATCTTCTTCTTGTCATGGGAATGGGCGCTTTATGTTCCGTTTTTCCTCTGATTGCCGGGTTCTTCTACGCAAAATACATCGGAGGAAAGGTGCGGTCTGACGATGAAGCCGATATGAATGAGGCTGCAAAAACCTATGAGGAGCTGGTCGCCGAATACGGAAGGCTTCCCGGCGGTTTCAATGCCCTTGCTCCTATTATTGTTCCGATCCTTCTTATGGCTCTTTCCTCCATAACAGCCATGGCGAACATGGAAGGCTTTGGGGCAGATGTCATTAAATTTTTAGGAACTCCCATCATAGCCCTGGCAGCAGGTACTCTCTGCGGTATACTTCAGCTGAAAGGAGCGGGTAAGATGGAAGAATTCTATGAGATTACCAATGAGACCTTAAAGACCGTGGGACCGATCCTGTTTGTAACGGCTGCCGGAGGTGTGCTGGGCAAGGTGATCTCTTCTACCGATATGGTGAATTATATCAAGGATCATGCTGCAGTACTCAGCACCATGGGCATTTTCTTCCCATTCCTTTTGGCAGCTATCTTAAAAAGTGCACAAGGTTCCTCCACCGTGGCTCTCACCACGACCGCAGGCATTGTAGCTCCGCTGCTTCCTATGCTGGGTCTGGAAAGCCCCATCCGGGTAACACTTGCCTGTATGGCGATCGGCGCAGGTGCGATGACCGTTTCCCATGCAAATGATTCCTATTTCTGGGTGGTAACGAATTTTGGTGCCATGACTCCGGAAAAAGGATATAAGACTCAGACCGTTGCAACGCTGATTATGGGAATTGCAGGAATCCTTGAGATATTTATTCTGACCCTGATCCTGCATTGATGGAAGGAAAGAGACTTCACGGGTGAAAGGAGAACTTTGTATATGAAATTATTGTTTGCATCCGACTCTTTTAAGGGGACTCTTTCCAGTGAACAGACCATAGAACTGCTTAAAAGGGCTGCCGGGGAAGTGTTTGATCAATGGGAATGGGACGGAATACCCGTGGCCGATGGGGGAGAAGGAACCACGGATGCAGTGATCGCTGCCATTCAGGGAGAAAGGATCCCGGTAACTGTATGCGGGCCGTTTCTGGAGGCTGTGAACGCTTATTATGGAAAACTGGATGAAAAGCGGGCGGTCCTGGAGATGGCAGCTGCTTCCGGGCTTCCTTTGATCCCAAGAAACTTAAGGGACCCGAGGAACACGACAACATACGGAACCGGGGAACTGATAAAAGATGCTCTGGACAGAGGATTTACAGACATTTCCATTGCAATCGGCGGTTCGGCTACCAATGACGGCGGAATGGGATGTATGAGGGCGTTAGGAATTAAATTCCTGGATTCAGAAGGAAGAGAGCTGGAGGGAACGGGAAAGGATCTGGAAAAAGTTGCTCATATTGATATTTCCGGCCTGCATCCCCGGATTTATCAGGTGAAACTGACGGCCATGTGTGACGTTAATAACCCATTGACCGGAAAAGACGGAGCTGCCTATACCTTTGGAAAGCAGAAGGGCGGTTCGCCGCAGGTCCTTGATGAGCTGGAGAGGGGAATGCAAAACTACCGGGATGTGATTGAACGCGAATTCGGGATCGATCCGGATGAGATGCCTGGCTCAGGAGCTGCAGGAGGCCTGGGTGCGGCTCTTCTGGTATTTCTCCATGCGGAGTTAAAATCCGGAATTGAAACGGTCCTGGATTTGATTGATTTCGATTCCCGCCTGGAAGATGTGTCCCTGGTTGTGACCGGAGAGGGCAGGACGGACTGGCAGTCCTGTTTTGGAAAGGTGATGCAGGGCGTTGGAATGAGGTGTAAGAGAAAAAATATTCCGGCTGTTGCCCTGGCAGGTGCAATGGGAGAGGGCGCAGAGAAGATCTATGACTTCGGGATCTGTTCCATCATGACCACGGTCAATGGGATCATGGAACTGGATCATGCGCTGGAAAATGCCGAAGAGTTATATTATCAAGGAGCTCTTCGGATGTTCCGTTTTATTAAGACAGGAATGGCAATAAAGAAAAGGGGC
This sequence comes from Clostridium sp. Marseille-P2415, assembly GCF_900155545.1. GTDB lineage: Bacteria > Bacillota > Clostridia > Lachnospirales > Lachnospiraceae > Lacrimispora. Next base: position 1,569,389 of record NZ_LT732526.1, on the reverse strand, counting down.
TGTCGCACTAAGTAATTAGTGCGCAGCCTCTTTGCTTGCAAAAATTTAAGAGCCGGGCTTTGTAAAGCCCGGCTCTTGGTGTAAAATATATTTATGCTACTAAATAAAATTCTACAAAAAGATTATACTATGGTTCAAGATTTTTATCAATTAAAACTACCATTAAATATCGATTGTATAATCCCAGATAATGATTCTGTGCGTTTGCTAAGTCAGGTTGTAGAGGAGATGGATATTTCAGAGTTATATTCGACTTATTCCCGAATTCGGAAAAATACTGCAACGCCAAGACAGATGCTGAAGATTATGCTGTATGCTTACATGAACCGCATCTATTCTGCAAGAGATATTGAAAGAGCCTGTCATCGTGACATTAATTTCATGTTCTTATTAGAGGATTCCAAAGCTCCGGATCATGCCACCATTGCCAGATTCCGTTCACTCCATTTTTCTTCCTGTTCAAAGAAAATGTTAGCTCAAATGTCTGTCCTGCTGTTTGAACTTGGTGAAATCTCCGGAAAGGATATCTTTATTGACGGTACCAAGATTGAAGCCTGTGCGAATAAGTACACGTTTGTCTGGAAAAAATCAGTGACTAAAAATCTCGCAAAACTGTTAGAAAAACTTGCAGCTTTTGTAGAAGAATGTGAAGAAGAATACGGTATTAAAGTTGTGTACCATAATCAAGTTCAACTGCGTCATGTAAAGAAACTCCGCAAAAAACTTTATAAGATCAAAGCCGAAGAAGGAATTGAATTCGTCCATGGAATCGGAAAACGTAAAACACAGTTGCAGCGCTCAATTGAGCGACTAGAAGAATATCTGGATAAGCTGAAAGAATACACAAAGAAAATCTACCAATGCGGTAGTCGTAATAGTTATTCAAAAACGGATCCAGATGCAACCTTTATGCGAATGAAAGAAGATGCGATGCTGAATGGACAGCTGAAGCCAGGCTATAACCTTCAGCATGGTGTGGATTCGGAATACATCACATGGCTTACGATCGGGCCACAGCCAACAGATACCACAACACTGATCCCATTTCTGAAAGATATGGAAGAACATTTAAATTTCAAATATAAAAACATCGTAGCGGACTCTGGATATGAAAGCGAGGAGAATTACCTATATATTGAAGAAAATGAACAGGTTTCATTCATCAAGCCTGCAAACTATGAGATTTCCAAGACGCGAAAATATAAAACAGATATAAGCCGCAGAGAAAACATGGAATATAACACAGAAAACGACTGCTATACCTGCAAAGCCGGGAAAAAACTTGTTTTAACAGGTACGAAACAAGGGAAAAGCAAAACGGGTTATGTAATCAGAAAAAACATCTATACCTGTGAGGACTGCTATGATTGTCCGTACAAAAGGGAATGTATCAAAGGAAACAACAGTAAGATACCTTTTGAAGAACGAGTAAAACGGCTTGAAGTATCAAAGGTGTTCCAACAAAAACGAGCAGAAGATCTGGAACGTATTCTCTCTGATGAAGGCTGTCAGCTTCGAATGAACAGAAGCATCCAGGCTGAGGGTTCATTTGCTGATGTGAAAACAGATATGAATTTCCATCGCTATCTATGCAGAGGGAAAAACAATGTACTTGCGGAAAGCGTTCTTCTTGCAATGGCTCACAACGTGAATAAGCTGCACCATAAGATCCAAAGAGAATGTACAGGAACACATCTGTTTAACCTTAAAGAAAGCGCATAAATTTAAAAAACCTTAAATAGCAGACAACTAAAAGCCGCTGAACAATCAGAGGTATAGTAGTTGTCTGCTATTTTTCTTTGTTCGTAAATCCAGAATAAAAATGAACTCTAAAAGCACTCAAAAGAGCTGGGCACCAGCTGATTTTAATCAACTAGTGCGACAGCCCCTTTTATGGGCATTTGCCTGGAGCCAGGGCTCCGGGCAGATATTAATATTTGTAATAAGTTTCTTCCGCAGCAGGCGCCTCATAGGTTTCTGTTTCCCGGCTGATCCCGGAAGGCATTTCTTTAAGCGCTTCTGTATGGTTTTCCATTAACTGGAATTTTCCGACCAGAGCTTTTAAGTTCATTGCCTGTGCTGACAGTTCCTCGGAAGTTGCCGCGCTTTCTTCGGAGGTTGCAGAAGTCGTCTGTACAACTGCTGATATCTGATCAATGCCGGTCGTAACCTGCATGATCGCATCGGACTGAACTGCCGACGCCTCCGCAATTTCCGCGATCCGGTTGGAAGAGATATTGGCTTTTTCAACGATAAGGCGAAGTGCTTCTGCAGTCTCACCCGCAATTTTTGTTCCGTTTCCAACCGCGGAGATGGCATTTTCAATAAGAGTTGTGGTATTTTTTGCAGCTTCAGCAGACTTTCCTGCCAGGTTGCGTACCTCATCTGCAACAACTGCAAATCCCTTGCCGGCAGAACCGGCTCTGGCTGCTTCTACCGCTGCATTTAAAGCCAGGATATTTGTCTGGAAAGCGATGTCGTCAATAGTTTTAATGATTTTACCGATCTCATTGGAGGTACTTGCAATTTCATTCATTGCAGTGATCATGTGTTTCACCTTCTGGTTGCCGGTAAGTACGCCTTCGCTGGCCTCCTGTGACAGGGAATTGGCTTCTGAGGCATTGGCCGCATTTTGTTTTACCCGCTCTGAAATTTCAGTAATGGTTGCAGACAATTCTTCAATGGATGAGGCCTGTTCGGTTGCTCCCTGGCTGAGAGCCTGGGAAGCGCTGGATACCTGGGAAGCACCAGTGGATACCTGCTCTGAGGCGCGGTCAATTTCCAGAAGCGTATCGCTTAAGGTAAATCGGATGTTCCGCATGGCCTCTAAGATATACTGGTAAGCGCCGATGTACTTTTCCTCATGTTCGGTCTTTACCCTGAAATTCCCTGTGCTCATTTCTCCCAGAAGATAGTTGATATCCTGAATGATGAACTTCAGATTATCCGCCATTCCCAGGAACGTTTGGGAAAGAATACCGATTTCATCATTAGAATGAACCTCCATATGGATATCCAGATTGCCGGCTGCAATGTCCGTAGCAGCCGCAACCACGCTATTGATGGGGTTCAGTGTTTTTTTCAGGAAAAGTGCTATAACGACGGTAATAAAAATAAGTGCCAGAATAGCCAAAACAATCATAATGAAAACGATCTGTCCGACATCTTTATTTAAATCGCTCTTTTCCAGACAGCTGGAAGCCCACCAGGTCTGTGTTCCGCAGGTGATCGGGTAGTAATGTCTGGATTCCATGGTACCGTCTGATCTTCTGGTGGTTACCTGGAAATCAGTCTTTGCCTGTTGGCCGGATACGATTTTTGCGTATTCCGAAGCGGGAATAAGGTCTTCCAGTTTTTTCCCTATATTATCACTGGATTGGCTGTCATAAGCAATCATATTGCCTTCTGTGTAGATATCAACATACATGGTCTGATATTTTTCATCGGATGTCTTTATTTTGGAAAAATTCGATACGTTGATATCAGCCAGTATCACACCGATGACTTGATCGCCCTCCATAATGGGGAAGGCAACGGTACTCATCATAGTACCTTTGTAATCAAACGGATCCGTAATATAGGGGGCCTTTGTTTCCTTTGCGACGCGGTAATAGTCCTGTGCGGAATATTCGCTGTATGCGCCCAAAGATTGAGCGGTTCTGTTTTTAGCATCATCCCTGTCTACATAAACAGAATAATCCTTTACTGCAATATCAAATTTGCCAGGTTCAAAAAATGCACCGACTCCATAGATATCAGGATTGTTGCTGACGGTTGACCATGCAGAATTAATGATATAGTTTTCAATTTCATAATTAATTCCATTTAGTTCAGCGTCATATATCCGGCTTTTTCGATTGATGTTTTTCCATTCGCTGTCTGCCTCACCGCCGTTATAAACATTATTTAAGTAATTCTGTAAATCCTGGGCGATGCCGGTGGCATCATCGATAATGGCCTGTACCATAAGACCATTCTGGGCTGCAATTCCGGAAAATTCTCCGTTGATTGCCTTTGAGACTGCGTTGCTTGCCTGTATGGAAGAGATTGCGATCAGCAAAGTCAGACTCAGCGCAAGAATGATGCACGTAGCAATGGAAGTTTTTGTTGCGAGTTTAAGATTATTGAAATTAAATTTTTTGATGCTTTTCATATTGTGTCATACTCCCTTTAAATGAAATGATTAGAAAAAAATCTACCCTCCTTTTTGTCGATAATATTTGAGATAAAACTATAATTTGAAAAATTGGAAGTGACCCTCCTTTTCTGTTTACAGACTTTATCGTGTCGCTTTAACATCTGTATAATCGACATAATCCGACAAGAATATAATAGAGAAACCCTATTTTTTTAATAAAAAAGCTAATATAATTATGTACTAAAGCCTATAAACTGCTAATTGTAGCGGTTTTTATGCCGGTTTTTGGGGGTAAAAAGGCCCTTGCACCCGGTTAACGTCCGGGCACAAGAGCCTGCATCAATACTTCCTCAATCCCGCAACAGGTCATGATAAGGATCGGGGTTCTTTTTCTGCTTTTTTCGTGGTTTTCCAAAAGAGGAGAAACCCGGCAAGTGCTACAAACATGGAGATGAACTGGGAGGTGGATAAGCTGCCCACAGATCCCCGGACCAGATCGCCCCGGTAAAACTCAATGATAAACCGGCCTATGCTGTAAAAAATCAGATAGAAGGCACTGATTCTCCCTGGGTTTTTGTTTTTCCCTGCCAAAGTGCATAACACAAAGAAGTTTAAAAAATCAAAGGCACTTGATACGATCTGGGACGGAAACAAAGGGATGCCGTTAGGGGCAAACCGGGAGCTATTAAAGGTAATGGACAGCGGTCCATGGAACTGGGTCCCATAGCAGCATCCGGCCAGAAGGCACCCGATTCTTCCAAAGCCCTGTGCCAGTGCAATGGACGGGACAACCAGGTCCAGGTAATGAAAAAAGCTTATTTTTTTAACCCTGCAATAAACATAACCGGCAGCGATTCCGCCGATGATCCCGCCATAGACAACAAAGCCGCCGGAGAGGCTTAACAAAAGGCCCGGGTCTTTGATGATATCGTTTAAAATGGTCAGGTAATAAAGAAGCTTTGCGCTGACCAGACCAAAGCCGGCTCCCCAAATAAGCAGAGGAAACAGATGATCCGGATCAAGTCCCAGTTTTTTTGCGCGGTATTCTGATGTTAAATAAGCGGAGACGATTCCGATACCGATCATCAGGCCATATCCGTGGAGGGTGATTCCTCCGATAGAGAATAAGTCATTGTACATGATAATTTTCCTTTTCATATCCTTAGTATTTAAGACAGTTTATTATAGCATATCTTTTTTGAGCTTGTAAAATAATTAAATTTATTTCCTTTCATTTTGTCTCAATTTCCTGCCGCAGGAATATTTCCCCATATTCTCTTAAAACGCTTCGGGGGCAATGTGTTCCATTGTCCGGCCCGTTAATTTAAAAAAGGGATATGTAAAAAAAGTGCACAAAAAAATGTGGAAAGATATACAAAATCACAAAATTTCAATAACGAACATATAAAAACAAAACGAACATATAAAGCCATTGAAAAACATTCATAAACATGATAATATTCTCATATAAAGAACAAAAAGAACATAAAAAACAAGCATATAATCAAAGGAGGATGATTTATGAGCAAGGTGAGCGAAATCACCAGAGAATCCTGGATCATGAGCACGTTTCCGGAATGGGGAACCTGGCTGAATGAAGAGATTGAAAGCGAAGAAGTGAAACCCGGGACTGTGGCCATGTGGTGGCTGGGCTGTACGGGAATCTGGTTTAAGACTCCCGGTGGCTGTAATCTGACCATTGATCTATGGTGCGGAAACGGAAAACGGACCCATGGCAATGGGAAAATGGCAGTTGGGCACCAGATGGCCAATATGTGCGGGGCCAGGAACATGCAGCCCAATCTCAGGGCAGTTCCCTTTGTCATTGACCCTTTTGGCATCAGACAGGTGGATGCGGTTTTAGCTACCCATTACCACCAGGACCATATGAGCGCGGAATATGCGGCCCATGTAATCCAAAGCGGTATGACTACGGTGGATGAGAACGGCAGGGAGATTCCTGTTCCATTCATCGGTCCGTTAAAATCCGTGGAAACCTGGTTAAAATGGGGAGTACCCAAAGAACGTTGTCAAATTGTACGGCCGGGTGATACAATCAGGATAAAGGATGTGGAAATCGCGGTTCTGGATTCCTTTGACCGGACCTGCCTGGTGACTACGGATTCTACCGGGCCCGACCGGGAAGAGCTTACGGGAATCTGCCCGACGGATATGGATGATAAGGCAGTGAACTATCTTATTAAGACTCCGGGAGGCAATATTTATCACAGCGGCGATTCCCATTATTCCATTTATTTCGCTAAGCACGGCAAAGATCATAAGGTGGATGTGGCATTTGGGTCTTATGGGGAAAATCCGGTGGGCATGGCGGATAAGATGACTTCCTGCGATATCCTTCGCATGGCGGAGGCTTTGCGGTGTGATGTCGTGATTCCGGTCCACTATGACGTATGGACCAATTTCATGGCGGATGTGAATGAAATCCGGGTGCTGTACGATATGAAGAAGGACCGGCTGGATTATAAATTCCACCCGTTCTTCTGGGAGGTGGGCGGTAAATACGTCTATCCAACGGATAAGGACAGGAAGGCTTACCATCACCGCAGAGGATTTGAGGATTGTTTCGAAGCGCCCCAGAACATACCGTTTAAATCCTGTCTGTAAGGCTTTATTAGGAGGGGGAACTGATGTTAAGAGAATTCGTGGAATGGAATCATTATAAATTTGCTGAGAAAGCATCTGACTGGCAGGAGGCTGTCCGGATGAGCTGCGAGACCCTGGAGGCGGACGGGACCGTGGAGGCAAATTATAAGGAAGATATCATTGAATGCGTGAAGAAATACGGGCCGTATATCGTCATCATGCCGAATGTGGCCATGCCGCATTCCCAGGAATGTGCAAGGGGTGTGCACAAGACAGCCATCGGTTTTATGAGGCTTAAAAAGCCGGTGAGTTTTGTTCCCGGGGATACGGAAAAGGATGCAAGATTGTTTTTCACACTGGCTTCCAGCAATCCGGAACAGCATTTGCAGAACATGACAAAGCTGTCAGAGCTTCTGATGAATGAGGCGGCAGTGGAAGCGCTTTTGGAGGCGGAGACGCCGGAAGATCTGCTTAGGATTCAGGAAAACTATTTGGATGAATAAGGGGGAGGGTTCTTATGGAAATTTTAATGAAGATTTGGTCGTATTTCGCAGTTAATGTGCTGCAGCAGCCGGCGTTTATGATTGGACTTATTGTAATGGTGGGATATTTATTACTGGGGAAGCCCTGGTACGATGTTCTGTCCGGTGTGATTAAAGCCATTGTCGGATATCTGATCTTAACGGTAGGCTCCGGCGGACTTGTAAGCAACTTCCGTCCGGTCCTGGTGGGGTTAAAGGACCGTTTTAACATGGATGCCATGGTAATTGACCCATACTTTGGGCAGAACGCCGTAACGGCCGGTGTGGAGGAGGTNAAGGTAATGGACAGCGGTCCATGGAACTGGGTCCCATAGCAGCATCCGGCCAGAAGGCACCCGATTCTTCCAAAGCCCTGTGCCAGTGCAATGGACGGGACAACCAGGTCCAGGTAATGAAAAAAGCTTATTTTTTTAACCCTGCAATAAACATAACCGGCAGCGATTCCGCCGATGATCCCGCCATAGACAACAAAGCCGCCGGAGAGGCTTAACAAAAGGCCCGGGTCTTTGATGATATCGTTTAAAATGGTCAGGTAATAAAGAAGCTTTGCGCTGACCAGACCAAAGCCGGCTCCCCAAATAAGCAGAGGAAACAGATGATCCGGATCAAGTCCCAGTTTTTTTGCGCGGTATTCTGATGTTAAATAAGCGGAGACGATTCCGATACCGATCATCAGGCCATATCCGTGGAGGGTGATTCCTCCGATAGAGAATAAGTCATTGTACATGATAATTTTCCTTTTCATATCCTTAGTATTTAAGACAGTTTATTATAGCATATCTTTTTTGAGCTTGTAAAATAATTAAATTTATTTCCTTTCATTTTGTCTCAATTTCCTGCCGCAGGAATATTTCCCCATATTCTCTTAAAACGCTTCGGGGGCAATGTGTTCCATTGTCCGGCCCGTTAATTTAAAAAAGGGATATGTAAAAAAAGTGCACAAAAAAATGTGGAAAGATATACAAAATCACAAAATTTCAATAACGAACATATAAAAACAAAACGAACATATAAAGCCATTGAAAAACATTCATAAACATGATAATATTCTCATATAAAGAACAAAAAGAACATAAAAAACAAGCATATAATCAAAGGAGGATGATTTATGAGCAAGGTGAGCGAAATCACCAGAGAATCCTGGATCATGAGCACGTTTCCGGAATGGGGAACCTGGCTGAATGAAGAGATTGAAAGCGAAGAAGTGAAACCCGGGACTGTGGCCATGTGGTGGCTGGGCTGTACGGGAATCTGGTTTAAGACTCCCGGTGGCTGTAATCTGACCATTGATCTATGGTGCGGAAACGGAAAACGGACCCATGGCAATGGGAAAATGGCAGTTGGGCACCAGATGGCCAATATGTGCGGGGCCAGGAACATGCAGCCCAATCTCAGGGCAGTTCCCTTTGTCATTGACCCTTTTGGCATCAGACAGGTGGATGCGGTTTTAGCTACCCATTACCACCAGGACCATATGAGCGCGGAATATGCGGCCCATGTAATCCAAAGCGGTATGACTACGGTGGATGAGAACGGCAGGGAGATTCCTGTTCCATTCATCGGTCCGTTAAAATCCGTGGAAACCTGGTTAAAATGGGGAGTACCCAAAGAACGTTGTCAAATTGTACGGCCGGGTGATACAATCAGGATAAAGGATGTGGAAATCGCGGTTCTGGATTCCTTTGACCGGACCTGCCTGGTGACTACGGATTCTACCGGGCCCGACCGGGAAGAGCTTACGGGAATCTGCCCGACGGATATGGATGATAAGGCAGTGAACTATCTTATTAAGACTCCGGGAGGCAATATTTATCACAGCGGCGATTCCCATTATTCCATTTATTTCGCTAAGCACGGCAAAGATCATAAGGTGGATGTGGCATTTGGGTCTTATGGGGAAAATCCGGTGGGCATGGCGGATAAGATGACTTCCTGCGATATCCTTCGCATGGCGGAGGCTTTGCGGTGTGATGTCGTGATTCCGGTCCACTATGACGTATGGACCAATTTCATGGCGGATGTGAATGAAATCCGGGTGCTGTACGATATGAAGAAGGACCGGCTGGATTATAAATTCCACCCGTTCTTCTGGGAGGTGGGCGGTAAATACGTCTATCCAACGGATAAGGACAGGAAGGCTTACCATCACCGCAGAGGATTTGAGGATTGTTTCGAAGCGCCCCAGAACATACCGTTTAAATCCTGTCTGTAAGGCTTTATTAGGAGGGGGAACTGATGTTAAGAGAATTCGTGGAATGGAATCATTATAAATTTGCTGAGAAAGCATCTGACTGGCAGGAGGCTGTCCGGATGAGCTGCGAGACCCTGGAGGCGGACGGGACCGTGGAGGCAAATTATAAGGAAGATATCATTGAATGCGTGAAGAAATACGGGCCGTATATCGTCATCATGCCGAATGTGGCCATGCCGCATTCCCAGGAATGTGCAAGGGGTGTGCACAAGACAGCCATCGGTTTTATGAGGCTTAAAAAGCCGGTGAGTTTTGTTCCCGGGGATACGGAAAAGGATGCAAGATTGTTTTTCACACTGGCTTCCAGCAATCCGGAACAGCATTTGCAGAACATGACAAAGCTGTCAGAGCTTCTGATGAATGAGGCGGCAGTGGAAGCGCTTTTGGAGGCGGAGACGCCGGAAGATCTGCTTAGGATTCAGGAAAACTATTTGGATGAATAAGGGGGAGGGTTCTTATGGAAATTTTAATGAAGATTTGGTCGTATTTCGCAGTTAATGTGCTGCAGCAGCCGGCGTTTATGATTGGACTTATTGTAATGGTGGGATATTTATTACTGGGGAAGCCCTGGTACGATGTTCTGTCCGGTGTGATTAAAGCCATTGTCGGATATCTGATCTTAACGGTAGGCTCCGGCGGACTTGTAAGCAACTTCCGTCCGGTCCTGGTGGGGTTAAAGGACCGTTTTAACATGGATGCCATGGTAATTGACCCATACTTTGGGCAGAACGCCGTAACGGCCGGTGTGGAGGAGGTGTTCGGCAAGGGATTTGGAAATGCAATGATTCTGCTGCTCATTGCTTTTATTGTCAACATTCTGCTGGTACGCTTCAGAAAAACGACTAAGCTCCGGGCGCTGTTTACAACCGGACATGTACAGGTGCAGCAGGCGGCTACCGCTTACTGGCTCATACTGTTTGCCTGTCCGTTCCTGCTCAATAACAATATCGGCCTTCTGGTGGTGATGGCTCTGATTTTAGGCGCCTACTGGGCCGTAGGTTCTAACTTGACCATTAAGCCCTGTCAGGAATTGACCGATGGTGCCGGCTTCTGTCTGGCCCATCAGCAGATGTTTGGTATAGCCTTTAATACCTGGCTTGCTGAGAAGTTTTTCGGTAAGAAGAAGGCTGGAAAAGAAGTAAAGAAAATTGAAAATATTGAGCTTCCGGGCTTTATGTCCATTTTCAATGAAAACATGGTGTGTACCTCCATTCTTATGGTGCTGTTCTTTGGAACCATTCTCTGTGTCCTTGGAAGAGATTACTTAGTGGAGCAGGGCTTCTTAAAAGAAGGAGCCAGCATGTTATTCTATGTGATACAGACCTGTTTATATTTCTCTGTTTACCTGGCTGTTTTACAGCTTGGCGTCAGGACGTTCGTAAACGAGCTGACCGCTTCCTTCCAGGGAATTGCGGATAAGCTGCTTCCGGGTTCTCTTCCCGGCGTAGACTGTGCTGTCGTATTCGGATTCGGTTCTGCCAACGCCGTGCCTTTGGGATTTTTAGCCGGTTTTATAGGTCAGATTCTGGCTATTATAGTACTGATTGTATTGAAAAGCCCTGTGCTTGTAATCTGCGGTTTCGTGCCGGTATTTTTTGATAACGCTACCATCGCCGTATTCGCCAATGAAAAGGGCGGAATTAAAGCGGCCCTGATTTTGCCGTTCTTATCCGGCTTATGCCAGGTATTTGGCTCTGCTCTTATTGCCGGCTGGGCAGGAATGGCGGCCTATGGCGGATATTTAGGCATGTGGGACTGGGCGGTTGTATGGCCGGTGATGACAGGCGTTATGAAGTTCTTAAGCTATGCCGGTGTTGCCCTTGTGGCAATCCTTCTTTTGGCCATTCCTCAGATTCAGTATTTAAAGGACAAAAAGGGCTATTTTCTCATTACAGAAGATTACGAAGCTTATAAAGCGTTAAAAGAAAAGAATGAGCAATAAGGAGATGGTATGATGGCAAGAGAAAATATGAGTTTTATGGTATGCTGTGCAAATGGAGCCGGCTCCAGCCTCATGATGAAGATGACGATGCAGAAGGTGCTTGATAAGGCCGGGATCAAGCCGGCTAAGGTTCACCACTGTGCTCTTTCCGAGGGAAAGACGGCGGCGGCCCAGTATGACGTAGTATTCTGCGCCCAGAACTTTGCGGGCATGTTTAAGAGCGCCCAGGAAAAAGGAACCATGGTCATCGGACTGCGAAATATCATGTCGGTCCAGGAGATGGAGCAAAAAATGAAAGAGAATGGAATTCTTTGATTCAATCAAAACGAACATAAAACAAGTGACACAAGCTCCTGGAACGGATATAATGGATGCAATAATCATATCTTTATGAGTTGAGAAGAGGTACAGGGAATGAAGAAGGACAGAGCTTGTGTAGAAAACCGCAGAAACCGCATCCTGGAGATGATGCAGGAGAATCCCAGGGTGCGCGTGGATGAGCTGGCAGAGATATTGGGGGTATCCCTCATCACGGTCAGAAGAGATTTACAGTACTTAGAGGACAGGAAACTTCTGGTCCGGACCCATGGGGGAGCCATTGCGGCCGGAAATCCGGCGGATGAGGTGCAGATGTACCGCAGGCTGATCGCCAGATATGCGGCCCGGTTTGTGTCAGAAAATGATACTCTGTTTATCAACACGAGCCGCAATGCCTTAAAGCTTATAGAGCATATAAGCTGCAACAACGTAACTGTCATTACCAATAACGGCAAAGCCATTACCTGTGAGCACTCCCAGGGAGTAAACGTGGTGCTGACGGGCGGTGAACTGCGCCATCCAAAGGACGCCATGGTGGGGGATTTCGCCCTGCGGAACCTGCAGCCCATTTATGCAAAGAAAGCTTTTATCGGCTGTTCCGGCATCAGCGCGGAAAACGGAATGACCACTGAAATATTTAACGAGGTCAGTATCAATGAGATGATGATTGACCATGCCACCCAGGATGTTTATGTCCTGGCAGACCATACAAAAATAGGAAAGAACAGCAGCTTTGTAAGCTGCCCCATTGAAAAAATCAAGTATCTTATCACCGATGAAAAGGCACCGGTGGAGGCTTTGGAGCTCATTAAGGAAAAAGGGGTCCAGGTATTCCAGGTACGCCAATCGGATTTCTAGACCAATCATTATGGAATCAATGCCCGGGCTTCCATTTTGATTGCATCAATTGGAGGCAAATTTATGGAAAAGGCATATACCCTTGGATTATACGAAAAGTCCATGCCCTCGGGGCTTGGCTGGAAAGAAAAGCTGGAGGCAGCAAAAGCGGCCGGGTTTGATTTTGTGGAAATCAGCATCGATGAAACCGATGAGAAGTTAAAGCGCCTGGATATGTCACAGGCGGAACGGCTTGAAATGGTAAGCGTCATGAAGATTGTGGGCCTGCCCATACGCACCATGTGTTTGAGCGGGCATCGCAAATATCCACTGGGAAGCCATGATCCAGCTATCCGCGAAAAGGGGATGGAGATCATGGAAAAGGCCATTGAGCTGGCAGATGACTTAGGGGTGAGAATCATACAGCTGGCCGGATACGATGTTTATTATGAAGATTCCAGCGAAGAAACAAAGCAGTATTTTCTGGAAAATTTAAAAAAGGCCACGGAGCTTGCAGCCCGTGCCGGTGTGGTGCTGGGATTTGAAACCATGGAAACCGAATTCATGAACACGGTGGAGAAATCCATGCAGTATGTAAAGCTGGTATCCTCTATGTATCTGAACGTCTATCCGGATATCGGAAACATTACCAATGCAACGAAAACTTATGGAACCGATGTGTTAGAGGACCTCCGTACGGGAAAGGGCCATCTGGTAGCCATGCATTTAAAGGAGACTGCGCCCGGCCAGTTCCGGGAGATTCCCTTCGGAAAAGGCCATGTGGATTTTAAAAGTGCCATAAAAACCGCCTGGGAGCTGGGCATCCGGAAATTCGTCGCAGAATTCTGGTACACGGGGAATGTGGAGTGGATGCAGGATTTGATTGATGCCAGCTTAAGGATGACAAGAATTCTGGATGAGCAGCGGTAGAGGGAGGCACGTGCATGAAAGCAGAGAAAAAAGTGATAGAAACCTTAACAAAATGTTATTCCATAGCGCCGCTGCATTTAAATGGGGAAGACCATTTCCTTGTTGCAGCGGAAAAGGAGGACCGGTGTCTGCTCTTTGACCTGGATGGGCATTTGGAAGATACGGTGTGGGCCGGTCCCGGAGGCGTTATGACCATGGTTCAGGTACCGAATACCAATGGGCAGTTTCTCGCCACCCATAAATTTTACTCCCCCAATGATTCCAAAGAGGCTAAAATTGTGATTGTGACTCCCCAAAAGACGGGGGATTGGGAGGTGCGGACTCTGGTGGATCTGCCTCATATACACCGTTTCGACATTCTGGAAAGGAACGGCGTTTATTACCTTTTGGCATGCACGTTGAAATCGGGCCATGAGTATAAGGATGACTGGTCCAGTCCCGGCCGGGTTTACGCGGCAGCTCTTCCGGAGGATTTAGGAAGCTTTGATGAAAATCATCAGCTTAATCTTACGGTAATTAAGGATGATATGTTAAAAAACCATGGATATTACCGGGTGGATGACGAGGGGATGGAAACCGGGATTATTTCTTCTGACAGCGGTGTGTACCAGTTTATCCCTCCTTCTTTAAAAGGCGGGGACTGGGAAATACGCAGACTCCTGGAAACGGCAGCCAGTGATGCGGTTCTGGTGGATTTTGATGAGGATGGGGAAAAGGAACTGGCGGTGCTTTTTCCTTTTCACGGAGACTGTATCGCCATCTATAAGAAACGGGAAGGCAGATTTTTAAAGATTTACGAATATGAAAAACCGGCAGAATTCACCCATGCCATATACGGCGGCATGCTCTGCGGCAGGCAGGCGCTGGTTGTAGGGCATAGAAAAGGGGAAAGGAATCTTCTGGCTTTCACCTGGAACAAAGCAACGGGGCGGTATGAGAGTGAGGTTTTGGACCGGGACTGTGGACCGGCCAATGTTTACCACTTTAGAAAGGACGGAAAGGATATCCTTATTTCCGCCAACCGGGAAACCGATGAAATTGCCATGTATACAGTGGAACCATAATGCAGAGGGAGGAGAAACGGATGCTGGAGGAATTAAAAAAACTGGTCTGGGAGGCCAAGATACTTGACAACAGGTATTTATTGTGATAATCTTTTTACAATTGAATAAGATCTTCAGGGCAGGGTGCAATTCCCTACCGGTGGTAAAGCCCACGAGCCGCAAGGTATGATTCGGTGAAATTCCGAAGCCGACAGTAAAGTCTGGATGAAAGAAGATGACAAAGCGCAGGTTACCCTGTAAAAAGTCTATATCGTTGCTCTGGAATGATTGATCATTTCAGAGCTTTTTTAATCCTAAAATATGGATGATCAGACTGGGGGTCCCGATAGCTGTACATAATAGCCTTGAAGATTGTATTCAGGGCTTTTTCTTTTACAAAAAATTGGAAGGAGGTATCTGTATGACAGACCGGGACTATATGAAGCGGGCACTGTCACTTGCCGGGAAAGGAACAGGCGCGGTCAACCCTAACCCTCTGGTGGGGGCAGTTATCGTAAAGGAAGGCCGGATAATCGGGGAAGGCTGGCACAAAGAGTACGGCGGTCCCCATGCAGAACGGGATGCTCTTGCATCCTGCAGTGCATCTGCGCAGGGAGCGGATCTTTATGTAACCTTGGAGCCGTGCTGCCATTATGGGAAAACACCGCCCTGCACCGAGGCCATTTTAGAAAGCGGAATCCGGCGGGTGGTGGTTGGAGCAGCGGATCCCAATCCCCTGGTGGCTGGAAAAGGAATCCGCTTTTTAAGGGAGAAGGGAATTTTAGTGGAGGAGGGAGTGCTTGAAGATGAATGCAAAGAATTAAACCGTGTGTTTTTTCACTATATGAAATCCGGCATGCCCTATGTAGTCTTGAAATACGCCATGACCATGGATGGAAAAATCGCTGCGGTTTCAGGAAAATCAAAATGGATAACCGGGGAATTGGCAAGGGAACATGTCCAGAAGGACCGGAACCGCTATGTTTCCATTATGACCGGTGCGGGAACGGTACTTGCGGACGATCCGCTTTTGACCTGCCGGTACCCGGGGGGAAGAAATCCTGTCCGCATCATCTGTGATACCAGCCTGAAAACGCCCCTGGAATCGAAAATTATAAAAACCGCAGAGACAGTTCCCACCATAATAGCGACTGGCTGCCAGGATGAAACGCTCTTAAAGCCTTACCGGAAAGCAGGCTGTCAGATATATGCCGTGCCCGTAAGGGAAGGGCATATTGATTTGAAAAAACTAATGGGGATGCTGGGAAAAGCGGGGATTGACAGCGTATTGCTGGAAGGAGGCAGCACTCTTAACTGGTCCGCATTAAAAAGCGGAATTGTAAACCGGGTTCAGGCCTATATAGCTCCGAAAATATTCGGCGGGAAAGGGGCTGCAACTCCGGTAGGAGGAATCGGGGCAGAATTTCCGGAGCAGGCTTTTTTGCTGGGAAAGCCTGCCGTCACCTGGTTTGGAGAGGATATCCTGTTGGAAAGCGAGGTGTTACCGTGTTTACAGGAATCATAGATAAGGTTGGTATAATCCTGGAAATAAAAAGAAATAAGGATTCCGCGGTTTTGACCATTGATGCAGGAGAAATTTTGGATGATGGAAAGGTGGGGGACAGCATCGCGGTAAACGGTGTGTGCCTGACCGTAAATTCTATTCATGGCAGAACCTTCAGCGCGGATGTGATGCATGAGACGATGAGACGTACATCTCTTGCTGCCCTGGAGCAGAAAAGCCCTGTGAACCTGGAGCGGGCCCTGGCTCTGGGAGGCCGGTTCGGCGGTCATATCGTAGCAGGCCATGTGGACGGAACGGGAATCATTTCCGGGATAAAAAAGGATGACAATGCCATCTGGTTTACCATTCGGACCACACCGTCTATTCTGCGGTATGTGGTGGAAAAGGGATCCATAGCCGTGGACGGGATCAGTCTGACCGTTGCAGCGGTTTCGGAGGAGGATTTCAAAGTATCGGTGATTCCCCATACCTTAGGGAATACCACGCTCGCTTTTCGGAAAGCCGGAGATATGGTCAATCTAGAGAATGACTGCATTGGAAAATATGTGGAAAGGCTTCTGGGTATAAAAGAGGAAAAAACAGGCATTACCCGGGACTTTTTGGAAAAATACGGATATTAGGAGGTTTTGATATGTTTTCATTTGATACAGTTGAACAGGCACTGAAAGATCTGCAGCAGGGAAAAATCATTCTGGTAACAGATGATGAAGGAAGAGAAAATGAGGGGGACTTTATCTGTGCCGCCCAATTTGCCACGACAGAGAATGTGAATTTCATGGCGGTCCATGGGAAAGGACTGATCTGCATGCCCATGAGCATGAAGCTGTGCGAGCGGTTTCGGTTTCCCCAGATGGTGGCGGACAACACGGACAGCCATGAGACGGCTTTTACGGTTTCTGTAGACCACATCCGGGCAACGACCGGAATATCCGCAGAAGAACGGGCCATGACAGCCCGCTTTTGTGCAAGTGAAGAGGCAGGGCCGGAGGATTTCCGCCGCCCGGGCCATATGTTTCCCTTAATGGCCAAGAAAAATGGCGTGCTGGAGAGACCCGGACATACGGAGGCCACTGTTGATCTTATGAAGCTGGCCGGATTAAAGGAATGCGGCTTATGCTGCGAGGTCATGAAGGATGACGGGACTATGATGCGGACGGAAGAACTTGAGAAGCTGGCGGAGAAATGGGGCCTTACCTTTATCACCATCCGGGATCTGCAGGAATACCGGAAGAAACATGATAAGCTGGTGGAACGGGTTGCAGTCACAAAAATGCCTACAAAATACGGACAGTTCATGGCTTGTGGCTATGTGAACCGTCTGAACGGAGAGCATCATGTAGCTCTCGTGAAGGGGGAAATCGGAGACGGGGAAAACCTTTTATGCCGGGTCCATTCGGAATGTCTGACCGGGGATGCTTTTGGTTCCCTGCGCTGCGACTGCGGCCAGCAGTTTCAGGCAGCCATGGAACAGATCGAATCAGAAGGACGCGGCATTCTTCTTTATATGAGGCAGGAGGGGCGCGGGATCGGTCTGATCAATAAGCTTCGTGCCTATGAACTGCAGGACGAAGGCATGGATACCCTGGATGCCAATCTGGCCCTGGGATTTGGCGGGGATCTGCGGGAGTATTACATTGGAGCTCAGATACTAAAGGACTTAGGGGCAAAAAAGCTTAAGCTTCTGACCAATAATCCGGATAAAGTATACCAGTTATCCGGATTTGGGCTTGAAATCACCGAACGGGTGCCCATACAGATGCGTGCAACCCCTTATGACTGGAATTATCTTAAAACAAAACAATCCAGAATGGGCCATATTTTGAATTATGAAGGGAGATTAAAATGAACGTTTTAGAAGGAAAATTAGTTTCAAAGGATATGAAAGTCGGTATAGTGGCCGCAAGGTTCAATGAATTTATTACTTCCAGGCTCCTTTCAGGAGCAATCGACGGGCTGGTCCGGCATGAGGTATCGGAGGAAGCCATTGACGTGGCCTGGGTTCCCGGGGCATTTGAGATTCCTCTGATAGCATCGAAAATGGCTAAGAGCGGGAGATACGATGCGGTGATCTGTTTAGGCGCCGTAATCCGGGGGAGCACAAGCCATTATGATTATGTCTGCAATGAGGTCTCCAAGGGAATCGCCCAGGTCTCTTTAGAGAGCGGAGTTCCAGTCCTGTTCGGTGTTCTTACTACAGAAAATATAGAGCAGGCCATTGAACGGGCCGGGACCAAATCAGGGAACAAAGGATTTGACTGCGCCTTAAGCGCGGTTGAATTGGTAAATCTGATCCGGCAGATTTAGACTTATTTTTAAAGTTTTGTTGTAATTACAACAGACAGATTCGGATAGCCATTGTATGATAACTCCAGAAAGCAAAAAACAGGAGGTTATGAGGAATGGTTCGTAGAATTATTCACATCGATAAAGAAAAATGCAATGGCTGTGGAATCTGTGCGGCGGCCTGCCATGAGGGAGCCATTGGAATGGTAGATGGAAAAGCAGAGCTTATGCGGGATGATTACTGCGATGGGTTAGGGGATTGTCTTCCTGCCTGCCCTGCGGGAGCGATCAGCTTTGTGGAACGGGAGGCAGCCGCTTATGATGAAGATGCGGTAGCTCAAAATAAGAAAAAAGCGGAAGCAATGGGAAAGATGGCTTTTTCCGGTTGTCCGGGAAGCCGCTCCATGCAATTTGCGCGTACTTCCGCGGAAGACGGAAAAGCGGCTGCATCCCCTATGGAATCTCAGCTAAGGCAGTGGCCGGTACAGATCAAGCTGGTTCCGGTAAAGGCGCCTTATTTTGATCAGGCAGATCTGCTGATAGCGGCAGACTGCAGCGCATATGCCTATGGAGATTTTCATCAGAAATTCCTGAGGGGAAAAACCGTTCTCGTCGGCTGCCCAAAGCTGGATCAGGTAGATTACAGTGAAAAGCTGGCGGAGATTATGAAAAATAATGCTATTAACAGTGTTACCGTTGTCCGAATGGAAGTACCATGCTGCGGCGGGTTAGAACATGCGGCATTAAGGGCGCTTGATGAAAGCGGAAAAGAAATCCCATGCCAGGTTGTTACCATCTCCGTAGACGGAAAAATCCTTTCATAAATAACAGAAAAAGAAATATCAGCCCATGTGCATTTCAATGCAAAGGGCATTAAAAAAATGTTAAGGTTCTCGCTTTTCTATTCCTTTTTTTTGTGAATTTCATTAAAATAGGGGTAAAAAAGGAGGACCGGCTCATGAATGCCTTTATTATTTTTTTAATTGTTATTTATGCAGTCATAGGAGGAATTTCCACACTGTATCTGTTTTTCAGCATGCCTGCAGTTATCATATGGAAGTTCTATCGGAAATTCAAATATCATATATCGATTATGGATTGATCCAGTGGAAAGGACCCGAAAGTAAAACACCAGATTTTCATGAATTCATGAATTTCTGGTGTTTTTATCTTTCTGCAGCATAAGGTAATTCAGGAAATCCATGAGTTAGATATTCGTAAGCCGTTCAAAAAGACTGTTCACCTCCAGCCGTCCAAACCCCCATATATTATTTGGATAAATTTGAGCATCGCTGCGTACTGCTCCCCGTATAATGAGCCGGTTGATATCATTGCCGGTCGTGGAGGGATAATTCCCCCTTTGGATGGCCCATTCCATGACCATTGCGACAACACCGGCCGCATGGGCTGCTGCGGCTCCGGAACCGGTTGCTGTTCCATACTGGTTCCCGGGAACCGCGCAGGGGATCTGAAAGCCTGGAGCGGAGATATCCGGTTTGACCAGACCGCTTCTTGTATAGCCTCTGCTTGTTTCAGGCAGTATGCTGTCATTAAACTGATTATAGGCAGCCACCGTTAACTGGTTGGTGCCGTTGCCCGGAGAGGTTATGGTGGTATCCGGGTTTGGATTCAGAAAAAAAGTTTCATCTGTAATCAGGCTGCCGCTTGGCAGCCAGCAATGAAAAGAAAATGGCTCGTTCTCAAGGCTTTGAGCACGCAGATACCATACTCCTGCCATAGGATTGTCAAAACGGATCAGTATCAGCTGATCTCCGGTTTCTTCTTCAATTATAATATTGTTGACCCAAAGGACACTCTGGGTAAAGATGAAATTAAATCTTCTGCAATCGCCGATTGCAGGAAAAATCTGCTGGGTGGATTCTCTGTTTGGAGTAGAAACATCTATGGAAATCCGTCCCGGTGCATAGGGCCAGATTTCAAGCCAAAATTGTTTGTCATTTTCCCCGATCCTTAATTCAAAGTCATTGTAAAAGGGGGCAGCTGTGGTACTGTTAAAATAATGCCGCCGCGTATTCCCTTCATTTCCTGCTGAGACAGAGGCGCCGACTCCCGGCAGCTGTACAATGTAAGTGAAGTAACTGCTTAATACACCGTGACCGTCGTGCCCGCCCTGGCTGCTCCCCATAGCAAAGCATACGACAAGGGGCCGGCCGGACCTTTGGGAAACAGAAAGCAGATAACGCACCCCTAAAAGAATATCGGATTCCTGAAAGCAAAGTGCATCTCTCCGTGCAGAAAAAATTTCTTTTAGATTTTCTTTCGCTTCCTTCAGTTTTACGATTACTAATTCAGACTCCGGAACGATACCGGAAAAACTCTGTTCCGGACTGGGTCTTCCTGTAATAATACTGGCTATCGCCGTTCCGTGCCCATTGGTATCTGTGGAAGATACGACAGACAGGGGATCTTCCGATGATAATGCCTGATTGATCATTTCCCTGCTGTATTCACTGCCAAATGTAAAGCCCTCGGGAATGGTACCGCTTTGTTCGGTCTGATCCCATATGGAAAGGATGCGGGAGGTGCCGTCATTATTGCGGAAAGCCATATGCTGGTAATCAATACCGGTATCTATTATTCCGATTAAAATTCCGTTTCCAAACAGGCTTAAGAAAGGATTGCGCTGGACAGTTCCAATGCCGGATTTTTCAATGCTTATTGTGGATTCAATGTTATAGAGTGTTGGAAAGCTGCTGTATGGGCGTGTGCCTAATTCACAGGGTTCCGCAGCGGTCCTGGG
This sequence comes from Clostridium sp. Marseille-P2415, assembly GCF_900155545.1. Taxonomy (GTDB): domain Bacteria; phylum Bacillota; class Clostridia; order Lachnospirales; family Lachnospiraceae; genus Lacrimispora. The sequence goes on along the minus strand of NZ_LT732526.1, from coordinate 1,548,215 downwards.
TACATGCAGCAGAGAATTCCGTTCAGTCAGAAATGTTATATTATCACCTGTATCATAGGATGGGACTGAAATGTTGCTAATGATCAGGTCATAGTAATTATTGTCCAGTATTTTAAGCAAAATTATGCCTCCTTTCTATACAGTTGAACCCATTAAATAATGGTAAGTCCTTGAAACAGGCTGTTTATATCCAACTCGCCGTATCCCCATATATTGTTTGGGTAAATGATAGTATCGCTGCGTCTCGCTCCCCGTATGATGAGCCGGTTGACATCGCTTCCGGTCATTGAGGTATAATTTCCCCTTGGGATAGCCCATTCCAGAACCATGGCAATTACACCGGCCGCATGGGCGGCGGCGGCTCCGGTTCCGGTTAAAGTTCCATACCTGTTTTCGGGCAGTGCACAGGGAAGCTGGTAACCTGGAGCAGCGATATCCGGTTTAACCAGTCCATTTCTTGTATAGCCTCTGCTCGATTCGATAATAATGCTGTCATCAAACTGGTTATAAGCGGTAACTGTCAGTTGACTGGCACCGTTGCCCGGAGAGGTTATGGTAGTATCCGGGTTTGGATTTAAGAAAAAGGTCTCATCTGAAATCAGGTCACCAGCCGGCAGCCAGGAATGAAACGACAAGGGCTCATTTTCCATGCTTTGGACCCGGATTCTCCAAACTCCGGGAAGTGGATTCAGAAAGCGCAATAATATGAGCTGGTCTCCGGTTTCTTCCTCAAACATAAAGTTGTTAACCCAAATCTCACTGGGAGTAAATATGAAACGGAACATTCTGCAATCAGAAATTGTGGGGTAAATCTGCTGAGTGGATTCCCGGTTTGGCGAGGAAACATCAACGGAGAGCCGTCCAAGAGCGTATGGCCATATTTCCATGGAAAACCGTGTATCTGGTTCTCCGACCCGAAATTCGAAGTCATTGTAGAAGGGGGCAGCTGTGGTACTGTTAAAATAGTGCCTGCGGCTGTTGCCCTCATTTCCTGCGGAGATTGAAATACCGATTCCCGGCAGCCTTGCAAGATAGTTTAAGTAGTTGCTTAAGGCTCCGCTTCCGTCATGCCCTCCCTGAGAGCTTCCCAGAGCAATGCATATAACCAGAGGGCGGTTTGCATTTTGGGAATAGGAATCTAAGTAACGCAGTCCGAGCATAATGTCGGATTCCTGGTAACACAGAGCATTTTCCGGGACAAAAAAAATATTTTTGAGATTCTGTTTCGCCTCTTTCAGCTTTACGATCACCAGTTCGGATTCCGGAACAACACCGGAAAAGGTCGATTCCGGATTGGGGTTTCCCGCGATAATGCTGGCGATTGCGGTACCGTGTCCGTTGGTGTCTGTAGTTGGAACAGCGGATAATGGGTCCTCCGATCTCAATGCAAGATTGATGAGCTCTCTACTGTATTCAGAACCGAATGTAAAACCTTCCGGAGGTGTACCTTCCTGTATGGACTGGTCCCATATGGAAAGAATCCGGGTGGTATTATCGTTATACAAAAATGCCTGATGCCGGTAATCAATACCTGTATCAATGATTCCGATGATGATTCCCCTGCCAAACAAGCTTAAGAAAGGGTTTCTCTGAACAGTTCCAATGCCGGATTTTTCTATGCTGACAGTAGAAGTCGGTGTGTAAAGAGTTGGAAAATTGTGATAAGGATACTGACCCAGGGTGCAGGGATCCTGATTATTCGTGGGAATATGCAGCAGAGAGTGTCTGAAATTCAGCAGTGTGATGTTATCCTCGGCACCATACAGTGGAATCGAGACATTATTAATAATAAGATCATAATAATTGTTATCCAGCACTTTTTCCAAGTTTTAAGCCTCCCAGCCTGATTCTAATGGAGCATTTGTTTTATCTTATGCGGCAGGAAACCTATTATGAGCCGCAGCAAAGGCTGTTTATCAGAACATTATTTATTGATCCGGCACTTATGAATCGAATACTGGTTACCGGCAGACAGGAGGGAGGCCGGCAAGATAGGAATCCTGCCGGCTAAGTATGAGAAAAGTTTAATTAAAGGGATATTACCTTCTTGCAAGTATAAATATACCGATGACTTATGTAGAAATGTTGTGGAAAATGTGAAGAGTTTGTGAAGGAATAAAAAAGAAGAATTGGGGCTGTCGCACTAAGTAATTAGTGCGCAGCCTCTTTGCTTGCAAAAATTTAAGAGCCGGGCTTTGTAAAGCCCGGCTCTTGGTGTAAAATATATTTATGCTACTAAATAAAATTCTACAAAAAGATTATACTATGGTTCAAGATTTTTATCAATTAAAACTACCATTAAATATCGATTGTATAATCCCAGATAATGATTCTGTGCGTTTGCTAAGTCAGGTTGTAGAGGAGATGGATATTTCAGAGTTATATTCGACTTATTCCCGAATTCGGAAAAATACTGCAACGCCAAGACAGATGCTGAAGATTATGCTGTATGCTTACATGAACCGCATCTATTCTGCAAGAGATATTGAAAGAGCCTGTCATCGTGACATTAATTTCATGTTCTTATTAGAGGATTCCAAAGCTCCGGATCATGCCACCATTGCCAGATTCCGTTCACTCCATTTTTCTTCCTGTTCAAAGAAAATGTTAGCTCAAATGTCTGTCCTGCTGTTTGAACTTGGTGAAATCTCCGGAAAGGATATCTTTATTGACGGTACCAAGATTGAAGCCTGTGCGAATAAGTACACGTTTGTCTGGAAAAAATCAGTGACTAAAAATCTCGCAAAACTGTTAGAAAAACTTGCAGCTTTTGTAGAAGAATGTGAAGAAGAATACGGTATTAAAGTTGTGTACCATAATCAAGTTCAACTGTGTCATGTAAAGAAACTCCGCAAAAAACTTTATAAGATCAAAGCCGAAGAAGGAATTGAATTCGTCCATGGAATCGGAAAACGTAAAACACAGTTGCAGCGCTCAATTGAGCGACTAGAAGAATATCTGGATAAGCTGAAAGAATACACAAAGAAAATCTACCAATGCGGTAGTCGTAATAGTTATTCAAAAACGGATCCAGATGCAACCTTTATGCGAATGAAAGAAGATGCGATGCTGAATGGACAGCTGAAGCCAGGCTATAACCTTCAGCATGGTGTGGATTCGGAATACATCACATGGCTTACGATCGGGCCACAGCCAACAGATACCACAACACTGATCCCATTTCTGAAAGATATGGAAGAACATTTAAATTTCAAATATAAAAACATCGTAGCGGACTCTGGATATGAAAGCGAGGAGAATTACCTATATATTGAAGAAAATGAACAGGTTTCATTCATCAAGCCTGCAAACTATGAGATTTCCAAGACGCGAAAATATAAAACAGATATAAGCCGCAGAGAAAACATGGAATATAACACAGAAAACGACTGCTATACCTGCAAAGCCGGGAAAAAACTTGTTTTAACAGGTACGAAACAAGGGAAAAGCAAAACGGGTTATGTAATCAGAAAAAACATCTATACCTGTGAGGACTGCTATGATTGTCCGTACAAAAGGGAATGTATCAAAGGAAACAACAGTAAGATACCTTTTGAAGAACGAGTAAAACGGCTTGAAGTATCAAAGGTGTTCCAACAAAAACGAGCAGAAGATCTGGAACGTATTCTCTCTGATGAAGGCTGTCAGCTTCGAATGAACAGAAGCATCCAGGCTGAGGGTTCATTTGCTGATGTGAAAACAGATATGAATTTCCATCGCTATCTATGCAGAGGGAAAAACAATGTACTTGCGGAAAGCGTTCTTCTTGCAATGGCTCACAACGTGAATAAGCTGCACCATAAGATCCAAAGAGAATGTACAGGAACACATCTGTTTAACCTTAAAGAAAGCGCATAAATTTAAAAAACCTTAAATAGCAGACAACTAAAAGCCGCTGAACAATCAGAGGTATAGTAGTTGTCTGCTATTTTTCTTTGTTCGTAAATCCAGAATAAAAATGAACTCTAAAAGCACTCAAAAGAGCTGGGCACCAGCTGATTTTAATCAACTAGTGCGACAGCCCC
>NZ_LT732526.1:1500572-1543929 GCF_900155545.1 Clostridium sp. Marseille-P2415 | reverse complement strand
TCATGTAAAGAAACTCCGCAAAAAACTTTATAAGATCAAAGCCGAAGAAGGAATTGAATTCGTCCATGGAATCGGAAAACGTAAAACACAGTTGCAGCGCTCAATTGAGCGACTAGAAGAATATCTGGATAAGCTGAAAGAATACACAAAGAAAATCTACCAATGCGGTAGTCGTAATAGTTATTCAAAAACGGATCCAGATGCAACCTTTATGCGAATGAAAGAAGATGCGATGCTGAATGGACAGCTGAAGCCAGGCTATAACCTTCAGCATGGTGTGGATTCGGAATACATCACATGGCTTACGATCGGGCCACAGCCAACAGATACCACAACACTGATCCCATTTCTGAAAGATATGGAAGAACATTTAAATTTCAAATATAAAAACATCGTAGCGGACTCTGGATATGAAAGCGAGGAGAATTACCTATATATTGAAGAAAATGAACAGGTTTCATTCATCAAGCCTGCAAACTATGAGATTTCCAAGACGCGAAAATATAAAACAGATATAAGCCGCAGAGAAAACATGGAATATAACACAGAAAACGACTGCTATACCTGCAAAGCCGGGAAAAAACTTGTTTTAACAGGTACGAAACAAGGGAAAAGCAAAACGGGTTATGTAATCAGAAAAAACATCTATACCTGTGAGGACTGCTATGATTGTCCGTACAAAAGGGAATGTATCAAAGGAAACAACAGTAAGATACCTTTTGAAGAACGAGTAAAACGGCTTGAAGTATCAAAGGTGTTCCAACAAAAACGAGCAGAAGATCTGGAACGTATTCTCTCTGATGAAGGCTGTCAGCTTCGAATGAACAGAAGCATCCAGGCTGAGGGTTCATTTGCTGATGTGAAAACAGATATGAATTTCCATCGCTATCTATGCAGAGGGAAAAACAATGTACTTGCGGAAAGCGTTCTTCTTGCAATGGCTCACAACGTGAATAAGCTGCACCATAAGATCCAAAGAGAATGTACAGGAACACATCTGTTTAACCTTAAAGAAAGCGCATAAATTTAAAAAACCTTAAATAGCAGACAACTAAAAGCCGCTGAACAATCAGAGGTATAGTAGTTGTCTGCTATTTTTCTTTGTTCGTAAATCCAGAATAAAAATGAACTCTAAAAGCACTCAAAAGAGCTGGGCACCAGCTGATTTTAATCAACTAGTGCGACAGCCCCGCTTCTTTTGCTGTTTATTGAAAAATGGAAGTAATGGGGCTCGAACCCATGACCTTTCGCGTGTGAGGCGAACGCTCATCCCGGCTGAGCTATACTTCCATTTCGTGGAGATAGCGAGACTCGAACTCGTGACCTATGCGTTGCGAACGCATCGCTCTCCCAGCTGAGCTATATCCCCATGCCTAAATTATAGCACGAAGATTCTGAATTACAAGTATTATTTGCACAAATAAAAAAATATTCCTGGCAATGGAACCGGACCTGATTTTTTATTTCTGCATTTTTTAAAGAATCACATTAGTCTGACGGCCCTCCAGCCATTTGGTGATGTTGTCAAACACAATTCTTGCACGGGTTTCCATGGATTCTGCCGAAGCAAAGGCTACATGAGGTGTGGCTATGGTATTTTTGCTGTTAAGCAGCGGATGGGCCGGGTCAAGAGGAGGCTCTGTTTCAAAAACGTCGATTCCGGCACCGGAAAGATAGCCGTTATTCAAAGCCTCGGCCAGGGCATGGGAATCCACCACAGGGCCCCGGGCTGCGTTGATTATGTAAGCGCCCTTTTTCATTTTAGCGATGGTATCCTTGTTTATTAAATGACGGGAATCTTCATTTAAAGGGCAATGGAGGCTGACAATATCGGAACGGGACAGCAGTTCATCAAGAGATACGAACTCGATAAAAGAGGGCTCGTTTCCTGTCGGGCGGCGTTTGTATCCCAAAACCCTGCAGCCAAAAGCAGAACAAAGCTCTGCAGTTCTTGTACCGATAGCGCCGGTGCCGATGATCCCCACTGTCTTTCCCATGAGTTCACAGCCCACAAGTCCGTCCTTGGTTTTTCCTTCCCTGCAGCGGGCTTCAACCTGCGGTACATTCCGGAGAAGAGAAAGCATCATGCAGATGGTCAGCTCTGCCACAGCCTGGGTGGAATAACCGGCCGCATTGCTGACATGGATTCCTCTCGATTTTGCAGTCTCCAGGTCTACGTGGTCAACGCCTGTAAAGGCTACATCAATGAATTTCAAGTTCTCACAAGCAGAGATCACCTGCCCGGATAAAGGCATATTGGCAATCATGATGACATCCGCCTTCCCGGCCCGTTTGATCTGTACATCAGGGTCCGTGTCTTTGGGATAAGCGGTAAAGCTGTGTCCTGCTTCGATCAATGGCTTTGCGCATTCATTCAGTATGCTGTCCGGGATTCCCAGGGATTCCAGCAGTACGATATTCATAAGAATCACTCCAATCATAGTATCATATTTCAGGGCCGCAGTGACTGCGGCCCTGCAAAATTCATTATACCACTGTTTGGAAGATTAAAAAAGGTGGGATTTATATTTCTATACCGATTCGATAGAGTTCAGTTTTCAAATAAACAAAACAGGAAGAATTCCTGCTCTGATTGTTAAAAAAATAACTTGATAAAGACAGCGTTTTCAGGATTTTATAATCTTCATAATTATTTTCAACCATAAAAATTAGTTAAAGTGCAAAAAAAAAACTATACAAAAATTCTATTGTTTATGATAAGTTATTTGTATTTTCCTTCAAGGGGAAAAAGCGTTAAAATAATAACTGGAAACAATGTTAAAAAAATCACTAACAAGGAGGAATAAAATGAGTCAAATCATTCAACATTTGGTAGAACGATCCAGAAAGGCACAGCAGATTTTGAGTACCTATGACCAGAAAAAAACAGACGAAATTGTAAAGATGTTTGGAAAGGTGATTTTCGAACATGCAGAGTCACTGGCAAAGCTGGCAGTGGAAGAAAGCAGAATGGGCGTTTATGAAGACAAGGTTGCCAAAAACAAAGCAAAATCCAGAATTATCTGGAATGCCTTAAAAGGCAGGAAATCCATAGGCATCATTGGAAGAGACGAAAAAGCAGGGTTAATTGAGGTGGCTAAGCCAATGGGAGTCATTGCAGCAGCCACACCCTGTACCAATCCGATTGTAACACCAATGTGCAATGCCATGTATGCGGTAAAATGTCAGAACAGTATTATTATTGCTCCTCATCCCCGCAGTAAGAAATGTGCCATGGCGGTAGCGGAATTATATTATAAAGAATTAGACCGGATGGGGGTGCCCAGAGATATATTCCTGGTAATTGAAGACCCCAGCATTGATCTGACCAATGAACTGATGGCTGCCTGCGATGCGGTGATCGCTACCGGCGGAATGGGAGTTGTAAAATCTGCTTATTCCAGCGGAAAACCCAGTTATGGTGTGGGACCGGGGAATGTCCAGGGGCTTATTGATGAGGGGATTGATTACAAGGCAGCGGCAGGCCGCATGATAGCCAGCCGTATCTTTGATAATGGGATTATCTGTTCCGGTACCCAGAGTATCATTGCTCCCGAAAAAGATTACGACACTGTTATAAAAGAGTTTGTTTCCCAGGGCGCTTATTATATGGATGACCAGACAGTGCTTAACAGACTGGCAGATGTGGTATTTCCAGACGGTGTGATTAACAAAAAGGTAGTCGGACAGTCGGTGCAGACGATTGCAAAACTAGCCGGGATCACTGTTCCGGAAACTACAAAGGTGCTGGTAGTAAAACCTGAAAAGTACGGTGCCGGTGTGGTTTGGAGTAAGGAAAAGATGTGTCCGGTCATGGCTGCATACAGCTATAAGACATGGGAGGAAGCAGTACAGATTGCGTATGAAAATCTGGTTTATGAAGGAGAAGGACACACGGCAGATATCCAGTCGGATAACCAGGAGCATATTGAATATGCAGGTGTGAAGCTGCCGGTAAGCCGTGTGGTAGTCAACCAGACCTGTTCCAGTATGGCAGGGGGAGCCTTTGCAAATTCTCTGAATCCTACCACAACCCTTGGCTGTGGAAGCTGGGGCAACAACGCGATCAGTGAAAATCTGTTCTACACCCATCTGATGAACAAAAGCCGGATTGCATTTATTAAGAAGGATTGGAAGCAGCCATCTGATGAAGAAATTTTTGCTTAGGAGGGCAGGGCATGAATGAAATTATCTTAAAGTCTCAGATTTCATATTTTAATACCTGTGCGGAATTTGCAAAAGAATTTGATCTGGGAAGTCAGGATCTGGTGTTGACGAATGAATACATATATCAGCCGTATTTCGGACATCTGGGTCTGAACGTTCCTGCCATTTTTCAGGAAGCATATGGCACAGGAGAACCTACGGACGTTATGGTGGATGCCATTTTAAAAACGGCGGATCAATATAACTGTAAAAGAATTATTGCGATTGGCGGAGGTACGGTCATTGATATTGCGAAAGTGCTGGCAGTATCAGCAGGAGATTCTCTGGATTCTCTTTATGCCAATCCGGAGAGTATAAAAAAGAAGCATGAACTGGTCATTCTGCCGACGACCTGCGGGACCGGAAGCGAGGTAACAAATATTTCCATTATCAACAGAACCAGGCTTGGTACAAAGGTAGGTCTTGTATCTCCCCATATGTATGCAGAGCATGCCGTACTGGTACCTGAGCTTTTAAAGGGGCTTCCATTTTCCGTATTTGCAACCAGTTCCATTGATGCGCTGGTCCATGCGGTAGAATCAAGCCTTTCTCCTAAGGCAACATCTTATACCAAGCTGTTTGGGTATCAGGCGATTGAGATGATTTTAAAAGGTTATCAGGCCATTGCAGCCAATGGAAAAGATGCCAGATTACCACTTATGAAGGACTTTTTAATTGCCAGCAATTATGCAGGAATCGCATTTGGAACCGCAGGCTGTGCTGCCGTCCACGCCACCAGCTATCCTTTGGGAGGGACCTATCATGTGGCTCATGGAGAAAGCAATTATGCGATGTTTACCGGTGTACTGAAAAATTATATGGAGATTCGTAAGGAGGGTGAGATTGCCGTTCTGAACCAGAAGCTGTCCGGATTGCTGGGCTGTGATGCCAATGTGGTTTATGACAAGCTGGATGAACTGTTAAGCACAATTATTCCCAAAAAACCGCTTCATGAATACGGTGTCAAGCCGGAGGATTTAAAGATTTTCACAAAGAGCGTTATGGAACAGCAGAGCAGACTGATGGCAAATAATTTTGTACCTTTCAATGCGGAGAGGGTTTTAAAAATTTATCAGGAACTATATTAATTTAGAATATATGCTTGTGCTCCAAATCAAAGAGATATATTAGGAGCGCAGCAAAAGGAGGAGAGGATCATGGCATTAATGACAGGGGAAGAATTTGTAGAAAGCATGCGTAACATGAAGCTGAATATTTATATGTTTGGGGAAAAGATAGAAAACCCAATAGACCATCCGATTCTAAGACCATCCCTTAATTCTGTAAAAGCTACATACGATCTGGCACAGATGCCGGAATATGAGGATTTGATGACGGTAACTCTGGATGACGGGCGTAAAATCAACCGGTTTGCTAACATTCACAGAAGCACCGATGATCTTATCAAAAAGGTTAAAATGCAGAGACTGTGCGGTCAGAAAACGGCTGCCTGTTTCCAGCGCTGTGTGGGAATGGATGCCTTTAACGCGGAGTGGTCCACCACTTATGAGATTGATCAGAAGTATGGGACTCATTATCATGATAATTTTAAAAAATATCTCCGCATGGTTCAGGATAAGGATTTAACCGTGGATGGAGCGATGACAGATCCGAAAGGTGACAGAGGATTGGCACCCCATGAACAGCCTGATCTGGATCTGTATTTAAGGGTAGTAGAACGCCGTGACGATGGAATCGTAGTAAGAGGAGCAAAGGCTCATCAGACCGGAATCATCAATTCTCAGGAAGTGATTGTTATGCCTACCGTTGCTATGGGACCGGATGACAAAGACTTTGCGGTATCCTTTGCAGTTCCCACCGATGCAGAAGGTATTACAATGATTATCGGAAGACAGTCCTGTGATACAAGGAAGCTGGAAGACTCTCAGATGGATGTTGGAAACAGTGAATTCGGCGGAGTGGAAGCTCTTGTGGTATTTGATGATGTATTTGTTCCCAATGACCGGATCTTTATGAACGGGGAATTTGAGTTTGCAGGGATGCTGGTTGAGCGCTTTGCAGGATACCACAGACAGTCCTATGGCGGCTGTAAAGTGGGCGTGGGGGATGTTTTAATTGGTGCAGCCGCGCTGGCAGCAGATTATAACGGAGTTCCGAAGGCTTCTCATATCAAAGACAAATTAATCGAAATGACCCATTTAAATGAAACTCTGTATTGCTGCGGGATTGCATGCTCTGCCGAGGGAACACCGACAGAATCAGGGAACTATATCATTGATCTTCTGCTTGCCAATGTATGCAAACAGAATGTCACCAGATTCCCATATGAAATCGCCCGTCTGGCAGAGGACATTGCCGGAGGTCTTATGGTAACGGCTCCTTCTGAAAAGGATTTAGACAATCCGGAGATCGGCGGCTATGTGAGGAAGTATTTAAAAGGAACCGAAGGGGTGTCTACGGAAAATCGTCTTAGAATCCTGCGTCTGATTGAGAATTTGACCCTGGGAACTGCAGCAGTAGGTTATCGGACAGAATCCATGCACGGTGCAGGTTCTCCGCAGGCACAGCGCATTATGATATCACGCCAGGGCAACATTGGAAGGAAGAAAGAACTTGCCAAAGCGATTGCAAAAATCAAAGAACAGGAATAAAGGTGAGGTTACATAAGTATGGACTGGAGAAAAATATATACATCAAAACTGAAAACCATGGAAGAGGCCGTTAAGACAATAAAATCCGGCGACCGCGTGGTAATTGGCCATGCGGTGGGGGAACCGGTTAAATTAGTTGATACAATGGTGGATTATGCGGTTAAAGCTGATTTACGGGAGATTGAAATTTTTCAGCAGGTGGATATGGGGCATTCCCTCTATGCCCAGCCGGGAATGGAAAAACATTTCAGAGAAAACAGCCTTTTTCTCGGGGCGAAAACCAGGGATTGTGTCAACAGCGGACGGGGAGATTTCACACCCTGCTACTTTTACCAGACGCCTGATTTCTACCGCAATATAAAACGGCCGGATGTGGTACTGGCAACTCTGTCCCTGCCGGATGAAGACGGTTACTGCAGCTTTGGTGTTTCCTGTGACTATACAAAACCGGCAGCAGAGGTGGAGGGTGCGAAACTGATTGCAGTCTTAAATCCCAATATGCCGCGTACCCTGGGAGACAGTTTTATCCATGTAAGCGAGATCGATGTGATTGTGGAAGATGATACGCCTTTACCGGAGCTGGGGCTTCCTAAAATCGGTGAGACAGAGATGGCGATAGGAGAACACATTGCCTCTTTGGTTAACAATGGGGACTGTTTGCAGCTTGGGATCGGGGCCATCCCGGATGCAGTTTTAAAATTTCTTGGGAATAAAAAGGATCTGGGCATTCATTCTGAGATGATTTCCGATGGTGTGATTGATCTGTATGAAAAGGGGGTTATCAACTGCCGGGTAAAGAATTTTAATCGGGATAAGATGGTGGTGTCATTCCTTATGGGAACGAAACGGCTGTATGATTTCGCAGACGACAATCCCGGCATTTATATGGCACCGGTGGATTATGTCAATCATCCGGTAATCATAGGAAAGAACGATCACCTGGTTTCCATCAATTCCTCCTTAGAAGTAAACCTTATGGGAGAGGCATGTTCCGAAGCAATCGGGTTAAAACAGTTTTCCGGGATCGGCGGTCAGGTGGACTTTATCCGGGGAGCTTCTTTCTCAAAAGGAGGACGGTCTATTCTGGCCTTTCCTTCAACAGCAAAAAAAGGCACGATTTCAAAAATTGTTCCCTATCTGACCAGGGGAGGTACCGTAACTGCCGGCAGGAATGATGTGAACTATATTGTAACAGAATATGGAATCGCTAAAATGAAGGGAAATACGCTCAGAGAACGGGCACGTCAGTTGGTTGGAATTGCTGCCCCTCAGTTCCGGGATGATCTTGCAGAAGAATTTGAGAGACGGTTTGCAGAAAAATATCAGGAGGTGTAAGCTTATGGACTGGAGAAAAACGTATGCTTCAAAGGTAACCTCCCCTCAGGAGGCAGTAAAAATAATCCGTTCCGGCGATACGGTGTTAATTGCCCATGCGGCAGCAGAACCGGATTTGCTTGTAAGTGCAATGGTGGATTATGTAGTGGAACAGGATTTAAGGGATATCCATATTGTCCAGCAGCATGATATGGGGATATGCAAATATTTTGAGCCGGGGCTGGAAAAGCATTTTAAATATTCCTCTCTGTTTATAGGAGCCAGAAGCAGAAGTTATATTGCAGAGGGAAAAGGAGATTTTGTACCTGTTTTCTTTCACCGGATTCCTGATTTCGTGACCAATACAGAACCGGCAGATGTATTTCTTGTAACTCTGTCCCAGCCGGATGAACATGGGTACTGCAGTTATGGGTTATCCTGCGATTTTGCAAAGGAAGTTGGAGAAAGACCGGAAACGAAGGTAATTGGAGTTGTAAACCCCAATATGCCGAGAGTCATGGGGGATAATTTTATTCATGTAAACAAACTGGAATCCATTGTTGAAAGTGAGGAACCCATTCATGAACACAGCCGTCCGGCAATCGGGGAAGTAGAGGAGAAAATCGGAGCCAATATTGCCGGTCTTGTGCGTGACGGAGACTGTCTGCAGCTTGGAATCGGTGCGATCCCAGATGCGGTTTTGAAGTTTTTGGGGGATAAAAAGGATCTGGGTATCCATTCCGAGATGATTTCCGATGGGATTATGGATCTGTATGAGACAGGCGCAATTACCGGAAAAAAGAAAAATATAGACAGAGGCAGGATGGTAATTACATTCATGATGGGTACCAGAGAACTGTATGATTTTGTAAATGATAATCCAGCCATATGTATGATGCCTGTAAGCTATGTAAATGATCCGTTTGTCATAAGTCAGAATGACAATGTGGTATCCATTAATTCGGCTTTGCAGATTGATCTGATGGGGCAGGTCTGCGCGGAGTCGATCGGACTGAAGCAATACTCTGCAGTCGGGGGACAGATGGATTTTATCAGAGGTGCTTCCGCATCGAAAGGAGGAAGATCGGTCATCGCATTTGGATCTGCCACCAAGGGAGGAACCATATCAAAGATCGTCCCTTTTCTGACGGAAGGAGCTGCTGTGACCACAAGTAGAAATGACGTGGATTATATTGTAACTGAATATGGAATCGCCCATTTAAAGGGGAAATCCCTGAGGGAACGGGGGAGAGAACTGATAAAAATTGCCGCACCGCAATTCCGCGACGGACTGACAGAAGAATTTGAGAAACGTTTCAGGGAAGCATTTTAACTGCGAATCTAAGGGGGAATTATATGGACATAACAATGGTATCAAATTTATTGGAAACGCTTATGATTGTCGGATTTGGGCTGTCCTGGCCGTTTTCAATCTATAAGTCTTATGTATCGAGAACTGCAAAAGGAAAGAGTCTGCATTTTGAGTTTTTTATATGGCTGGGGTATATTTTTGGGATCGCCAGAAAATATATTTTGTATTATTATGCACATTCTGCCTATGACTGGCTGTTCTTTCTGTCCTGGTTTTTCTATTTTTTGAATTTTGTTGAAATTACATACGATATGTGGCTTTATAAAAGAAATGTAAAATTGGATAAAGAAAGAGATGGAGGTATGAAAAATTACCATGTTACAGACCCGGAATCCTGATTTCGGGTCAGAATAACATGGCTGTTTTGATATAAACAGGGATTATAACTGATGCCCAAGTATCTTATGTGCCATGTCAAGCAGTTCCGGATTTATTTCTTCCACCAGAACAACATCTTTTACGGTGGGGAAAGCGGTCTGGATCTCATACGTGATCAGTTCCTCATTTGTACTGTGGGCAGCAGGGCATCCGGAACATTTACCGGTTAGTCTTACTTTCAGGATCTGGTGTTCCAGACTTTGTATCGTTACATCCCCTCCATGCTCTTTCAGAATCGGACGCACCTTTTCATCAAGTATTGCTTCTATTTGTTTCACCGTAGTTTCCATATGAAACCTCCTTTGCATAGTAGTTTATCAGTGCGTTGGACGTTTGTCAATTATGACAGTGATATAAATATCTTATGGATGCAGATAAAAATTAAGAGAAGGAAGTAATGGTATGACTGCTAATTTCGAACATTATAAAGTTTTCTATTATGTGGCTAAATATAAGAATTTCACCAGAGCAGCCAATGCTTTGGTAACCAGCCAGCCATCGGTAACTTATTGCATGCAGAATCTTGAAAACCTGTTGGGCTGTAAGCTTTTTATCCGTTCCAGAAAAGGAGTCAAGCTAACAGAAGAAGGGGAATTGCTTTATGGCTATGTTGCTCCTGCATGCAGACAACTGCTTCAGGGGGAAGAAAAACTGGGGGAACTTCTGGGAGCGCAGCATGAGTACATAAATGTAGGAGCCACACAGATCGCCATGTTATCTTATCTGGTGGCAAGGCTGAATTTATTTCAGGAACAATATCCAAAGGTAGAACTTAATATTTTCAATTATAATACACATCAGACATTAAATGAGTTAAAAGCCGGAAAGATTGATTTGGCCATTATAACAACACCTTTTGAAGAGGAACAGACATTAAAGGTGGTCAGAGTTAAGCCCTTTAACAGCTTATTAGTGGGGGGAATTAAGTATAAGGAGTATGGGTCCGGCACTGCGTACTTATCAGAACTGTCAAAACTTCCGCTGATCACCATGTCCAGTTCCACAAGCACGTTTTCCTTTTTACGGGAATTTTACCGATCCTGCGGGCTGACCATGCAGCCTGCGATTAAAGTAGCGACTATGGATCTGATTCTTCCAATTATAACAAAAAATCTTGGCATTGGTTTTGTCCCGGAAGAGTTTGCCCGTCCTTTTATTGATCAGGGAGAGATTGTTGAGATAAAGCTGCATGAACCAATTCCGAAGCGCGATATCTGTATCGTAAGCGACACCAACCGGCCTTTGAATCCGGTTGCCAAAAAACTTCAATATATGCTGGAATGTCAGGAATAGCAGGAGGATTGAATGGTAATAGGAATCAAGTATTGCGGTGGCTGTAATCCGGTATATGACAGAGTCAGACGGGTGAGAAGATTTATAGAAGAGAATTCTCTTTATGAATACGTGGGGATATCTGCAAATCAACCGTGTGATTACTGGCTGGTAGTATGTGGATGCATCCGGAGATGTGCCAGATCAGTCCTGGTACGGTGTTTGGATCAGATACCGAAAAATGAAGCAGGAAAGCCCCTTTATACGGAACTGGATTCCCAAACGGGCACAAAGGGATAAGTGGTTTGTAACAATACATATGACCTTAACATAAAATGACAATATGAATTCCCCTTTTATAGAGAGGCAATGCCCATGTTTTCAAGCATTGGGTTTATAAAACAATCTCTGGGTTTCCATCAATAAATACAATGAGGTGGTTAAAATGCCAAACGAATTACACAGACATAGCTATAGTGGAAGTACAACGTTTGACAGCGGACATTTTCATGAATATTCAGGAATGACAAGCTCCGACCCTGATAGCGTAGGCCATATCCATTATATGGAAGGAACTACATCTTTTAATGATAGTCATGTCCATAATTACAGGATCGCAACAAGTCCTGCAATTTACGTTGATGGCGGTCATTATCACTATTACAGCGGTATTACCAGTGCAGCATTCATACCTGATATGCATATTCATTCATTCGCCGGATATACGTCAATTTACAATGGATGAGGTATCTTCTTCAGCGGTAAACTTTATAAGTCTGGGCTGCCTTTTTTGGGGAAGGCAGCCCTTTGCCTTGTTCATGGCCGGCCAGTATTGGTTGGCTGACATGTCATTTTATATTTTAGTGGTCCATGATTTTGGATTCCTCTACTGTGCTGTTAATAGGATGGCCATCCGTTACTGAAATACAGATCACTGATTAATAAGGTAGGAGCTCCATTATTATCTGCATCATATGCATGGCGTGCAATTACATAGTTATTTCCGTTCTTATATACATCCTGTCCGCCCGGACCCTTCCACTTGGAATTACCGGAATCTAAGATGGTGCCTCCTCCGTCTGCCATGCTCGTACCGTTCTTATCCTTAAATGGTCCGGTAATACTGGTGGAACGGCCATATATGATCTTATAAGTACTATTTACGCCCTGGCAGCAGACGCCGATGGAGGCGAAGAGATAATAATATCCGTCCTTGTAAATCATGGAGCCTCCCTCAATACCTCCGGATTTATAAGCAATGGAGTAAATGGTACCGGTCGGTTTCATTGTGGACGTATTCAGCTTTACAATATGCAGACCGTCAAACCAGGATCCAAATATAAGCCAGGGGCTCCCATTGGCGTCAATTACCATATTCGGATCGATAGCATTGTATGCATTGGTACCGGATTTTGAGGAGATAACCATTCCGTCATCCCTCCAGTCACCAGTCAAAATACTGGAGCAGGAGGTAAGTCCGATGGCTGAATTATTCTTTCCGAATTCCGATACGCAGTAGTACATGTAATACCGTCCATTATAATACTCTATATCCGGGGCCCATACATCATTTGTTCCCATCTTGGGAGCATAGTTCCTCCACCAGGGCAGCTCCGATGCAAAAATCTGCACTCCATTATGCCACGCCAACCCATCTGAGGAGTATTTCATTGCCAGACCCGTACCGGTACAAGGTGACCACCAGAGATTCCCCTCTTTAATTAGTGTGGGATCGTGAGAACCCACGTCCCCGGTAAGGTCCCAGAAAGCAGCCTGAACCGGTATTGTGCTTATCAGGGATACAAGCACGGATACAGCAATTGTTCGCAATAACATCTTCAATTTCAATATTGATCTCATCCTTTGCGCCTCCTTTAATCAGTTTTATTTAATTATATAATGTAATATAAATATATACTTAAATATATGCTTTTGTGACAATACCCTCACATAAGTGGATTTAGATTCTGCAGATTATACGGTTACGGTTGACTTAGTTAATCCGACAGAGGAAGCTTTGAATGTTAATCTGGAAGCAGAAGACATCACAAAATGCAGTGATATCACTGTAGCGCCCGGAAAAACATCAAAGCAGACGTTTACTGCATGTTTGGTAGACGGTCAACTTAACTTGAAATTTTTGGCAGCGAGT
Organism: Clostridium sp. Marseille-P2415; assembly: GCF_900155545.1. Taxonomy (GTDB): domain Bacteria; phylum Bacillota; class Clostridia; order Lachnospirales; family Lachnospiraceae; genus Lacrimispora. The sequence goes on along the minus strand of NZ_LT732526.1, from coordinate 1,530,623 downwards.
TCTGCTGTACAGGAATATATGTATCGTTTCTGGGCTGTCCCCCCTTACATTTGATACTGTTTTATTCGGCATATAGTTTTCTTCTATTTTCCCCTCTCCATTAACTTTTCAGTCCATATTTCCAACAAAGTATTTACATCATCAGAAAATTCACGTTCTGTTTGTGTTTCCTTCTTTTGTATTTCCTCCAGTATTTCAAAGGAAAAAGCAGACGCACCAAACTGATTCCATGCTTCAATCATACATGTTTCAGGGCAGAAATCAGTTGATACAGAAAATGCAAAACGATTCTGAGAACCCTGCATATCTGTTGTTGCCCGAATCCAGAGATTAATATTGCCATTACATTTAATACAGTACACTCCACCAATGAGTACTCTGTTTTTATATTGCTCTTTCAGGGCTTTTTTTGTAAGTTTTTCCATTTATTTTTCACCATCCATCTAAAAAATTATATTCTTAAATTCATAATACTTCAGACCCGATTCACACTCCCATTTTGAAATGACTTTATCGTTTTCTATGGTTTACTCCCCACGAAATAATTGTAGCTTTTGGTTATAGGTTTTTCAATAAACGCTCCGTAGAGTTATCAATCTATGCATTTATTCAGCCATTCGTCTGCAAGGACTGTCTGTCTCGGAATGAATGGAATATTATCAATTAAGATCTGGACAAAAGAATACAGGACCGCAGCAGATACGGTCCTGTAAATGAGATTACATCACTGGTGGCAGGATTAATTAAGGCGGAATTATTTTGCTGCCTTTTCCGAATAAACAGTGGTCACAAGAGTTTCATAAGGAACCCGTTCCTTTAATTGTCCGGATTCCTCCAGAATGTTTTCCAGAAGCTCAAAGCTGTCTTTCTGGAACACGGTATCCTTCTTCCAGGTATCCTGATCCTTATAACGTTCAATGATCGTTGCTATGGTATCTGCATCGGTTTCTTTAAACTGAGGCCGGATCACTTTAGCGATTTCTTCAGAAGAATGGGAATTCACGTATTCCAGGCCTCTCTGAATGGCGTTGGTAAATTTCTGAATCGTTTCCGGATTTTTTTCCAGATAGCTTTTTTTGGCACTGTAGGCAGTGTAAGGTACATAGCCGGAATCAACCCCCAGGGAAGCGACCACATATCCGCTGCCTTCTTTTTCCAGCCCTGTGGCAAATGGCTCAAACTCTACGGTATAGTCTGCATCATTGCTGGTAAAAGCGGCGGCAGTCAGACCGAAGCTGATGCTCTGGTCAATGGTCAAATCCGTGGCAGGGTCGATGCCATTCTTTTTTAGGATGTACTCGAATACCATTTCCGGCATACCGCCCGCTCTTCCGCCGAGAACCTTTTTTCCTTTTATGTCCGTCCATTTAAAACCAGGCTGGCCGCTTCTTCCTACAAGAAAGTTTCCGGCGCGCTGGGTCAGCTGGGCGAAGTTAACGGCATAATCCTCAGAACCGTTGGCGTAAGTATAGATGCTGGCCTCAGAACCCATAAATCCGATATCCGCATCACCTGAAATCAAAGCAGTCATTACCTTGTCGGCTCCGGCTCCATTGACCAGGGTCAAGTCAATGCCTTCCTCCTTAAAATATCCCAGTTCAATGGCTGCATATTGAGGAGCATAGAAGATCGAATGGGCAACTTCATTTAAGGTGACCTTTGTTAAATCGGATGCATTTGCTTTTGAACCGCAAGAAGTCAAACTAAGTAAAGCAGCTCCGGTAAGCATGGCCGCCAGAAGAATGTGATAGGCTTTTCTCATAAAATCCTCCTTTGGGAAACCTTAATACTACATTTTATTATGAGAATATGAGAACGTACTTTGTCTTAAAAAATTTTATAATTCCATGGTTACGGCAGATACATGGAAGAAGAGCGGTTTTATCTGTTTTCTGGCTGTGGTTCTGCAGCCTGTCAGGGAGATGGCCAGCATGGATGCCGCTAGGAGTAAGGCAATTGTCTTTTTCATATCATTCTCCCTTTATTCGTTCCTCCTAGTGCATTGTATGAAAGCTGACAAGTGCCGGTTCCGGTCATTTTTATATTTGTATATTTTAACATGGAATAAGAAGAGAAATTATGTTATACTGCTATAGTAAAATTTACAAAAGCAGGAGATATGCAATGGACTATCGGATGATTGTGCTGGATTTGGATGGGACTCTGACCAACCGGAATAAGGAGATTACACCCAGAACCAAGGAGGCACTTTTTGAATTAAAAAGGCAGGGGGGAGTCATTGTGCTGGCTTCCGGACGGCCTACCTATGGGGTGGTGCCGCTTGCCAGAGAGCTGGAGCTTCAGAAGTCAGGGGGATATATTCTGTCCTTTAATGGGGGACGCATGATCGATTGCAGGACCGGGGAAACTGTTTTTGCAAAAGAACTGCCTGTATCCTCCAACCGGAAAATTATCCGCATGGCCAGGGAGCATGGGGTGAACATTCTTACCTATGAGGATGACTTAATTGTCACCCCGGATGCTGCAGATGAATATGTGTGTAAGGAATCCGCCGTCAATAAGCTGGAAGTGAAAGAAGTGGAGGATATGGAAAGCTACGTGCAGTTTCCTGTTGTAAAATTCATGATGCTTGAAGAAGGGGATTACCTTGCCATGGTGGAGCCTAAAGTAAAGGCTGCTTTAGGGCGTGATTACAGCGTTTACCGGTCAGAACCTTATTTTCTGGAAATCCTTCCGAAGGGGATTGACAAAGCTGCAAGCCTGGAACGGCTGCTTTTAAGGCTTGGCATGGGACGGGGCGAGATGATTGCCTGTGGTGATGGATATAACGACTTATCCATGATTCAATATGCAGGACTTGGGGTTGCCATGGAAAATGCGGTCCTTCCGGTAAAGAAGGCGGCTGACTATGTGACCTGTTCCAATGATGATGACGGCATTGCCCACGTTGTGGAAAAATTTATGCTTTCCTGATGCTCCGGGGGTGGACTTTACGACTTTAATATGCTAAAATTCAGTTAAGAGCAAAAGGAAGAAAAAGGGGATTGATTAATATTATGAATAAAAAGATTAAGACAGATGCGGTAGACCATCTGTTTGAAGCCATTTTGACCTTAAAGACACCGGAAGAGTGTTATACCTTTTTTGAGGATGTGTGTACGGTAAATGAGCTTTTAAGCTTGTCCCAAAGGTATGAGGTGGCCAAAATGCTGCGGGAAGGCCGTACATATCTGGAGATTGCGGAAAAGACCGGGGCATCAACTGCTACTATCAGCCGTGTGAACCGCTCTTTAAATTACGGAAACGACGGATATGATATGGTATTTAAACGCCTGGAAGATGAGAAGAGAGAAGGTTAAGGAAAGACGGGGGACAAACCATGGACGGTTCCTGTCCTCCTGCCCCCTGTCCTTCCTGTGTTATTTTTTCTTTTTTATGGGTTCCGCTTCCCTTAAATCATCAATGATATGTTCGATAATCTGCTTCTTTAAATATACGTCAAAGGAAAGCCCGCAGATCCAGGCGAACAGACGAAGATATTCCACATCATCTTCCTCCAGCCCCTTATCCTCAAAGGTCTTTCCGACGCGTTCGTATTTTTCAACGATATCTTTCTTTACCCGGTCCATTTCCTCTGCTTCCAGTGAAAAGATTTCCTTGTAGATTTCTTCTAAGGGCAGGCCTTCCGGAGTGTTGAAATGTTTCTCCGTGATGGGGCGGAAAAGCTGTTCGATATCGTTAAAGGAAAGCATATTTTTAAAATAATATATAAATATAAGAAGCAGGATATGTTCTTTGGAATACTTCTTCTTATTGGGAGCGGGAAGCAGGTTGTTCTTGGCATAATTATTAATCATGGTCTTGGTAAGGACCTTGTCTTCAGGATAGCGTTTGGTATCTTTTAAATGTTCATCCATGAAGGTGGTGACCTGATCCATATACAAATCTATGTTCGGAATGGTTTCCGGTTTGATATGGCTTAAAGTCTCCAGACGCTTTAAAATATCCTGTATTCTCTCGTCGTTAGTCTTCATACGTTCCTCCGTTCTGTGTGGCGCGCAGCCGCACACAAGGGATAAACCCCTTAATCATATTATATAGTATTCAATACCAGATGACAAGGGGGAAAAGCTTTTAATAGACTAAATTTTTTTGAGAATACCTGAAAAAGTTTCTTGACATTTATAGAATGTGTGCTAATCTAGAACTATCAGAGTGATGAACGAAACACCCACGGGTATACCTCTATGCCCAGAAAACGTGGGCAGGAAAGATGAAAGGAGATACATAATTATGAAAAAAGTATTGGCTACAGAAAAAGCGCCGGCAGCGATCGGCCCGTATTCTCAGGGCATCCGCGGAGGCGATTATGTATTTGTATCAGGACAGCTTCCCATTGACCCGGCTACCGGCGCGTTTGCCGGTGAAGATATCGCGGCTCAGACAAGACAGTCCCTGACAAATATCAAGTCGATTCTGGAAAGCGGCGGCTTATCCATGGCTAACGTGGTGAAAACGACCGTTTTATTAAAGAATATCAGTGATTTTGGAGCAATGAACGAGGTTTATGCAACTTTTTTTGAAGGCGCATGTCCGGCAAGAGCTGCTTTTGAAGTAGCGGCACTGCCAAAGGATGCGCTGGTTGAGATCGAAGCTATCGCTTATTGCGGCGAATAATCGAAATAGTCTCTGTGCATTTGTTTTTTAGGGGAACAAAAGCAGGGAGTATGGCGCTCTGGAATGCATTATGGTGTTCCAGAGGGCTGTGCTCTCTTTTTCTGTTTCTATTAAAAAAGCTGTATTTCGAGAGGTCTTGTAGAAATAAAGGGCTTTTTGCGAAAGAAATGGGTTGCATATTGACGGACTTATATTATAATAAATTGAGGAAGTTCGATAAGCCCTGGGCTCATTGAACGGCTGATTTTCTGAATTTAAGCCGGTTTTTGCTTGCCTTATGAAAGAAAATCATGTTAAATATAAATATGGAAGTTGGTACGCTTACGATGAAAGTTGACGAAACGGCAGAAGAGTATCTGGACCGGATTCCCATGTGGGCCAGAAAGAAAAACTCGCTGGAAGATATCCGGAAGTTCCTTTGTGAGATGGGGGAACCGGATGAAAAGATGAAGATTTTTCATGTGGCAGGGACCAACGGAAAAGGATCCGTATGTGCATTTCTCCAGTCTGTCTTGACTGAGGCCGGCTGCCGGGTGGGGACGTTTACCTCACCTCATCTGACAGAAACGAGAGAGCGTTTCTGTATCAACGGAGAGATGGTACCGGAGGCCGCTTTTGAAGAAAGCTGCCAAGCCGTCAGAGCGCTTTCTGCCAGGATGGCGGAGAAAGGCTTCTGCCATCCATCCTATTTTGAATTTCTGTTTTATATGGCAATGGATCTGTTTCATAAAGCAGGAATGGATTTTGTGATTCTGGAGACCGGTCTGGGAGGGCGGCTTGATACGACTAATGTCATAAGGCATCCGCTGGTATCGGTAATTACCTCCATCAGTCTGGATCATACGGAATATCTGGGGGATACCATTGAAAGAATTGCATCCGAAAAGGCTGGAATTATAAAAAAAGGTGTGCCGGTTGTTTTTGACGGAAATGACCAGGAGGCCTCTGAAGTCATTCGTAACAGGGCAAAGGAGCTTTGCGCTCCTTTCTATGAAGTGGACAGGCAGGGCTATGAGATAACCGGATACGGAGATAAGGGCTATGAAGCCAGATTTTACAGTACAAAGGGAAGTTTTCTTGAAGTTACGGTCCCGTCGGCAGCCGAATACCAGGTAATGAATGCTCTTCTTGCGTTTCGGACCCTGGAGGCAGCAGGGTTACATAGAGTTTTGAAGCTTTTCATTGGAGCAGAACAGATGAAAGAGGGTTTCCTTCACATGCGCTGGCCTGCCAGAATGGAAGAAGCACTGCCGGGAGTATTTCTTGACGGAGCCCATAATCCGGGAGGGATCGAGGCTTTTGTAAAGGCGGCAGCCGGGTTGTGCAGGGACAGGAAGAGACGGGCTTATCTGCTGTTTTCCGCAGTGTCCGGGAAGGACCATGATAAGATGATAAAAAAAATCGCCGCAGCATTGCCTCTGGACCAGGTGGCGGTAGCTCATATTGATTCAGAAAGAGGACTTAATACAGAGATTCTTCTTAAGGAGTTTCAGAATGTCTGCGGCTGTGGTTTAAATGAATTTCAGTCGGTAGAGGAGGCTGTTTTGTACATGCTGCAAAAAAAGGATGAAGAACATCTGTTGTTTTGCGTAGGTTCCCTTTACCTGATGGGCGAGATAAAAACGGTTTTAAGGAGGAACGGATATGATTGATTTTGAAGCTGAGATTAACGATTACAGGCCGAGCCTGGAGGTTGATGCCATTGAGGATGCCATTGTGAGAAGCGATCTGACGGATATGAATGACCTGATGATGGATCTCATAAAAGAAGTCAGCAAGGAATAGGCGGTTAAAGTATGGATTATGAGAGAAAAACCCGCGTAATCGCAAACAGTTATTATAACATGGGCTTAGAACGGGCAAAGCTCCGGGATTTATCAGGGGCGGCAGAATGCCTGAAAAAAAGCCTTCATTTCAATAAGTATATGACGGACGCCAGAAATCTTTTGGGGCTTATTTATTACGAGGCAGGAGAGGTGGGCGATGCCCTTGTCCAGTGGGTCATCAGCATGAACTTACAGCCGGAAGAAAACAGGGCGGATCATTATCTCGGTGAGATACAGAGAAAAAAAGGCGCCATGGAGACAGAACGCCGTGTGGTGCGCAGATTCAATCAGGCGTTGGTTTATGCTCAGAACGGGAGTGAAGACCTGGCAATCCTTCAGCTTAACAAGGTTGTGGAAAGTAAGCCAAACTATGTGAAGGCCCAGCTTTTGTTCACACTCCTTTGTATCGCCAGAGAGGATTACCAGAAAGCCGGAAAAGCTGTTTACAAAGTACTCCAGATTGACCGAAATCATCCGAAGGCTCTCTGGTACAAGTCTTTGGTTCAGGATGCCGGAGGCAGTCCGAAAAGCGAGAGGGAACCGGAAAAAAGAAAGTTAAAAAATGTACTGTCCCACAGGCAGATGGAGGATGATGATGTTATCATTCCGCCAAGCTACAGGGAGAACACAAAAGACCAGGCAGTTGGGAACATACTTGCAGGGCTTTTACTCGGGGCTGCGGTCATTTTTTTCCTGGTCATGCCCGCCAACACAAAATCGGTCAATGCAAATCATAACCAGGAGATGAAAAAGTACAGCGAACAGCTGAGCCAGGCCAACCAGAAGGCTGACAGCCTGACAAAGCAGCTGGAATCCATGGAAGCGGAAAAGAAGACGGCGGAAGCCTCCCTGGCCTCTCTGACCAATAATGCCGACAGTATTTTGGCTCAATATCAGGCCGTGATCGGAATTCTTCAGGCGTATAAGAAAAATGACTTTCCATCTGCAGTCCGTATTTACGCCGGTTTAAATCCGGATCTCATCACCTCTGAGGATGTTCAGGCAGTAATCGGTGAGATAAGAAAAGATATGGTGGAGAAGGGCTGTCCGATTTTAGAAAGCCTTGGAGATAAGGCAGTGGAAGCGGGAGACACACAGACAGCTCTTGCCAATTACTTGAAATGCATTGATTTAAAACCAAACAGCTGGCAGGCAAAGTTCAAGACAGCTGTCATTTACAAAGGAATGGGAGAGAAGGAACAGGCCAATGGGCTGTTCTCCGATATCATAAATAACAGTAAGGATGAAGGGTTATCTGCCAAGGCAAAAACAGAACGGGGATTTTAAAGGCAGAGAACGAAGAAAGACACGACGGAAGAGGAATCTTTTTTGTGGTGTCTTTTTTCGTTTACACGGACCGGGTCCTGTGAATCAAACCGCTATTCTTTGGACAGCGTGACAGACAATAAGGAATGGAGGAGTATTGCATATGAATCAACCACACTTTACATATGAGGCAGAGGGACAGTCGCTGATCGTCCATCTGCCGGAGGAGCTGGACCATCATAACTGCGCAGGGCTAAAATACGAAACGGATTTAATCCTTTCCGAGAATTATATCAAACGCATCATTTTTGATTTTTCAAAAACCAGGTTTATGGATTCTTCGGGGATCGGCATTTTGCTGAACCGGTATAAGCAGATGGCTTTAAGCGGAGGAAGCGTAGCCATTTACGGCGCAGGCACCCAGGCTCTCCGCATTCTTAAAATAGGAGGCATTTTAAAATTAATGAAATTATATGACTCTAAGGAAGCAGCAGTCACAGGTTGAGGAGGAACGTATGTCAGAACAGAATAAACCAGAAATTCTGAAAATGGAATTGGAGGCCCTGTCAAAGAATGAGGAGTTTGCCAGAGTGGCAGTGGCTGTTTTTATGGCAAGGTTAAATCCCACTCTGGAGGAGGTGGATGATGTAAAAACAGCCGTGTCGGAGGCTGTCACCAATGCGGTCATCCACGGATATCAGGGGAATGGAGGGATCATTTACCTGGAAGTGGGGGTAAACGGACAGGAGATCACCGTAACCATCCGGGATACGGGTATCGGTATACCCGATATCAAACAGGCTATGGAACCGATGTTCACCACGGACCCGGATGGAGAGCGGTCAGGTATGGGCTTTTCCTTTATGGAAGCGTTTATGGACCAGGTGGAAGTTAAGTCATCGCCGGGAGAGGGAACTGCCGTGACCATGAAAAAGAAGATTAGCGGGTGAGCCTTATGGATGAGACCATGAGATTGATAGAGATGGCTCACGAAGGAGATAAAGCGGCAAGGGACCAGCTTGTAACCGACAATTTCGGGTTGATCTGGAGCATTGTCCGCAGATTTACGGGGCGTGGCTATGAGCCGGAGGATTTATTTCAAATCGGAAGCATTGGCCTGATGAAAGCCATTGACAAATTCGATCTGTCTTATGAAGTGAAATTTTCCACTTATGCGGTGCCCATGATAACCGGAGAAATCAAGCGTTTTTTAAGAGATGACGGGATGATCAAGGTCAGCCGTTCCATTAAGGAAATGGGCTTAAAGGTAAAAAATGTCCGGGAAGAGCTGGTGTACCGCCTGGGGAGAGAGCCCACCGTGGAAGAAATTGCAGGAGAAATCGGGGCCAGTAAAGAAGAAGTGGCCGCTTCCATTGAAGCGGGAGCGGAGGTGGAATCCTTATACCGGTCTGTTAATAAAAATGACGAAAACAGTATTTTACTCATCGATAAGATCGAAGAAGAAAGCTCCGCCCAGGAAGAGCTTCTTAACCGAATGGTGCTTCGCGATTTGTTAACCGCTCTTTCCGACAAGGACCGGGAAATCATCATACGGCGTTATTATTATAACGAGACCCAGAGCCAGATTGCAGCAAAGCTTGGAATATCCCAGGTTCAGGTATCCAGACTGGAAAAAAAGATTTTAAAACAAATGCGCGAAAAATTATAGAATAAAAAATTTCATACGGCTCATACTAGCAATGAAAAACCAGAGAAAAGGATGTGAGCACGTATGGAATCCATGAAACATAAGCTTGTAATGGCGCTCCTTGTTTTATGCCTGATTGCAGTTGCGGCTGCTATCTGGTATATGATTGCCGTTATGCCGGATGGAATGGAAAAAGAAGGAACTCTTGTAGAGGCCATCCCAGGATTGGAGATGATGGTTTCATGAGCAAGACCGTTTATTTAAATATCAGTCAGATTACAGAGGTTCATCATAAGGACATCCAGTTAAAGGATGTGGCGGATGTTTATTGTGACGATTCCGCCATTATGAATAAATGCAAAGCCCTGCGCATTAAAACCATACATTCAGACCGTACCAAACGGTATGTGGAAAGCACGCTCGATGTGATAAAGAAACTGATGGAAATGGATTCGACCCTCCAAATCAATAATGTGGGGGAAGTGGATTTTATCATAGACTACCATAAGTCCAGGAAACCCAACTGGATCTGGCAGTGGACAAAGACCATTTTCATATGCATCATCTGTTTCTGCGGCGCATCCTTTGCCATTATGACCTTTAATAATGACGTAAGTGTAACGGACGTTTTCAAGGAAATATACCGGATCGTCATGAGGCAGGAGTCCAGCGGATTTACCATTTTAGAGGTCAGCTATTCGGTTGGACTGGCTCTTGGAATTGTCGGTTTCTTTAATCACTTCGCAAAGTTCAAGATCAATACCGATCCGACGCCGCTGGAGGTGGAAATGCGGCTTTACGAAGAAAATATCAGCAAGACCCTGATTCAGAATGATGGAAGAAAGGAGTCGGATATTGATGTTTCTTAAAGAAGTATTTCTTTGTTTTATCGGACTCAGCGCTGGCGGCATTGTAGCAGCCGGCGTTTTTGCCTTTTTGGTAATCATCGGTGTATTTCCCCGGCTCATTGGAAAAACACATACAAACAAACACATCATGCTCTATGAGACGCTTATTATTCTCGGAGGTGTCCTTGGTAATTTAGGGGATATTTATGAATTCCCTTTTGGATTTGGAGGTAATGTGTTTCTGGGGATTTATGGGCTGGCGGTGGGAATATTTGTCGGCTGCCTTGTCATGTCACTTGCAGAAACCTTAAAAGCGCTGCCGGTCATCAGCCGCAGAATCAACTTAGGGGTCGGACTGCAGTATATAATCCTTTCCCTTGGACTGGGAAAATTAATTGGCTCACTGGTATTTTTTGCGGAAAAATTTGGGCAATAGAAGCAGGCACAGAAGGATACAGAATGGAGGAAAATAATGGAGATAAACAAAAAGGCATATGAAGCCTATGTAAAACAGGTGACTCCGGTAAATAAAAAATGGCCGGCAATCATAAAAGCTTTTCTGGTGGGGGGAGCCATCTGTACCATCGGCCAGGTCATTACCACCTTACTCATGAATGCAGGTCTGGAAAAAGAGACGGCCTCTGCCTGGACCACTCTGATTTTAATCGCAGCCAGTGTGATCCTGACCGGATTCAACATCTATCCGAAAATCACTAAATTCGGCGGAGCAGGCGCTTTGGTACCGATTACGGGATTTGCCAATTCGGTAGTTGCACCGGCGGTGGAATTTAAGCCTGAGGGTCAGGTATTCGGTGTTGGCTGTAAAATTTTTACCATTGCCGGTCCCGTCATACTATATGGGATTTTAAGCTCCTGGATCCTTGGACTTATCGTCTATGTAATGAAGGCCTTCAGCATGCTGTAGGAATGAAACGGTCAGAGAAATGGAGAGAAAAAAATGCAGATAGGAAAAGCTAGTATTAAATTTGAAGAACCTCCGATTATTGAAAGCATGGCTTCGATTGTCGGAAAAAAGGAAGGCGAAGGCCCCCTGGGGAAATTATTCGATGTGGTAGAGCAGGATGACATGTTCGGCGCTGACACATGGGAAAAGGCGGAAAGTTCCCTGCAGAAGCAGACTGCGGACCTTGCTATAGAAAAGGGAGATATCCGGAAAAAGGATATCCGCTACCTGTTTGCAGGTGATTTACTTGGCCAGCTGATTGCCACTTCCTTTGGAACCGTAGATTTGGAAATCCCTCTGTTCGGCCTTTTCGGGGCCTGTTCCACCATGGGGGAAGCTCTTAATCTGGGAGCCATGACAGTGGCCGGCGGATATGCGGATAAGGTTATGGCCATGTCCTCCAGCCATTTTGCGACAGCGGAAAAACAGTTCCGTTTCCCGTTAAGCTATGGAAATCAGAGACCGTTTTCTGCCTCATGGACGGTTACCGGCTGCGGCGCAGTGATTCTTTCAAAATTTAAAAAAGAGGGAATTGCAGCCATTACCGGAATCACAACCGGGCGTATGGTGGATATGGGCATTAAGGATTCCATGAATATGGGGGCTGCCATGGCTCCTGCGGCCTTTCATACCATACAGCAGAATTTTGATGATTTTCAGGTAGATGAATCGTATTATGATAAAATTATTACGGGAGATTTAGGTCAGATCGGGCGCAGCATTCTGTTGGATTTTATGAAGAACAAGGGCCACGATATAGAAAAACTGCATACCGATTGCGGTATTGAGATATATGATAAAGATACACAGGACACCCATGCAGGAGGGAGCGGCTGCGGCTGTGCGGCTTCTACCCTTTGCTCCTATATTCTTCCTAAAGTGCAGGATGGTACGTGGAAACGGGTTCTGTTTGTGCCTACCGGAGCGCTGCTTTCCACGGTCAGCTTCAACGAAGGAGAGACAATTCCCGGCATTGCCCACGCAGTAATGATTGAGAATATGGGTAACTTATCATAAGAGGAAATGCCTTACAGGCACTTTATGCCCAAAGAACATGGGCAATAAAGAGTAGAGGAAAGGAGACAGCTATGGAATACGTAAAAGCATTTTTAGTTGGAGGAGCAATCTGTGTGCTCATCCAGATATTGATGGATAACACTAAACTGATGCCTGGCCGGATCATGGTTCTTTTGGTGGTGACCGGAACCATCCTGGGTGCCCTGGGAATCTATCAGCCATTTGCCGACTGGGCCGGAGCCGGAGCTACGGTACCTCTTCTTGGCTTCGGAAACACCCTGTGGAAAGGTGTATCGAAGAGTATGAATGAAGACGGGCTGCTGGGGGTATTTAAAGGAGGTTTTACTGCAAGTGCAGTAGGAATCTCAGGTGCTCTGATCTTTGGTTATCTGGGTTCTGTCATATTCAAACCCAAAATGAAAAGCTGACGGTTACCCGGTTGTTATCCGGGAACAGTGACAGAGGCAGAGAGCCAGCCGCAAATCCTACGGCTGGCTCTTTTCCTTTTCATTTACACGGGCATCAGTTTTTGTTTTATAAATTTAATAATCACTCCAGGGAGGAATCTGTGTTGCCCCGCCTGGATTCTGAGGGACATATCCAGGACCATGTTGCTGCGGAATTCCTGTGGACGAATCCGGATCATATCCAGGAATAATAATGGAATTGGCGGAATGGACGGTACAGTAACCTGGCATAGCGTATTTGGAGTCGTCCGTTTCCCCTTCTTCTCCTGCAGGGAGTACCATGAATATGGCGGTGGTCCGTTCCGGGCAATAAGGCGTGGGCAGGCGGTGGGAAACGGAGCAGACGGTTGCGCGTACATGATTGTTGCATACGTCGGTCGGGACCGTCCCTTTTGCAAAATACTCCGTATAGACTGCATTGCCCCTTGGATCATTGTCGCAGATTCCGGAAACAGCCAGCTTGCCGGATTTCCGGCATATTTCCGCCGTTTCTATGCTGTCCGGTACCGGGAAACCGGGATCGGACATGCCTTCATGAACCCTGGTCATGATTTTCCGCCAGATGGCCTTATGAAAGGAGGCTCCTCCGTTTTGTTTGGTCAGTTTCTGGTTGTCGTCGCAGCCGGCCCAGATGCCGGCGGTATAATAAGGCGTAAAACCTACGAACCAGATATCATTGTTACCGGACGTGGTACCGCTTTTTCCTGCGCCCGACATGCCGGGAATCCTGGCGGCAGCACTGGTAGAACTTGGTCCGGAGCTGGAGAATTTTCTGCTGCTTTCCATGGAATCCGCCATGGCATCTGTTAGAAGGAACGCGGTAGAATCCTTTAATACCCGGTGGGTTTCAGGGGTGTTGTCAATTAATACCTTGCCATCATGGTCCAGTACCCTGGTAAAGAATATGGGCTTTGTATAGACTCCGCCGTTGGCTATGGTAGCATAGGCGCCGGTTAATTCTAAGTTTGAGACGCCATTGGTGATTCCCCCAAGGGCCAGAGCCGCGTTGTAATCGCTGTCGGTTAAGGAAGTGATCCCAAAATTCCTGGCGTATTCCACGCCGAGCTGAGGGGTTACGGTTTCCATCAGGCAGCGGACCGCTACGATGTTCATGGAATAGATGATTCCGTCACGTATGCTGGAATAGCCTTGATAACCGGAGCTGTACCAGTTCTTAAAGGTTTTATTCCCGACCGTATAGACGGAATCGTAATAAACGGTCCCCAGGGTGGCTCCGCAGGTGTCAATGGCAGGTGCGAAAGCTGTCAGGACCTTAAAGGCAGAACCTGGCTGCCGGACTGTATTACTGGCCCGGTTTAAGGTCAGGCTGGCTGTTTTTTCTCCACGGCCTCCGCTTATGGCTTTCACTTCTCCGGTCTTCTGATCCATGATGACGAAGGAAGCCTGGGGCTGCAGTATCTTATGAAGGCTTTCTCCCAGAATGGTATCCCCGTCTTTTAAAAGATAAGCCTTGTATCCATTTACATCGGCCTGGATTTCTTCATCCGTATTATACAGGCCGTCAAATCCGGTATCCCCGTTTTCTTTGTGGTAACGTTTTATGTTTTCCTCGGAATAATGGGTCGTGGTACCATCCTTGTGCGTGACTGACAGCCTGTATTCTATAGAATATCTGGCAGCCGAATAGTTTTCAGGGTTGTTGATTTCTTCATCTACAATGGTTTGTATATCCGGATCCTGGGTGGTGTATATGGACAGCCCCCCGCTGTATAGCATGTTATGCGCCTGGGTGTCCGTATAGCCCAGCTGATCCTTCATGGCTTTTATGACCTGTTCAACCAGTTCATCCGTAAAATAGCTGTATGGGGTGGAAGTTTCTTTCGTAACGATGTCTACATTCTGGATCCTGGAGTAGACATCATCGGCCAGAGCTTCCTCTTCTTCCTCTTTGGTGATATATCCCTGGTCATGCATATATTGAAGAATGACCTTTTGCTTGTCCGAGTTGGCCTTTTGACCGGTTATGGGGTTGAACTTTGAAGGGTTCTGGGTAATGCCTGCCAGTACAGCGCATTCGGATAAGGTTAAATCCGATACTTTCTTGTTAAAATATCTCCTGGCAGCCACCTTGACCCCGAGAGAGTTGTTGCCCAGATTAATGGTATTTAAATAGTTGGTTATAATCTGTTCCTTGGACATGGCTCCGTCCAATTTGACGGCCAGGAACCATTCCTGCAGCTTCCGCTCCAGGCGTTCCCCGAAGCTTTTTTCCATTCCGCCGCCGAAGACACTGTTTTTGATTAACTGCTGGGTTATGGTGCTTCCTCCGCCTGCGGTCGAATCCCCTGTCAGTACGCCCTTTACGGCGCGCAGGATAGAACGCAGATCAATGCCATTGTGCTCCCAGAACCTGGCATCTTCATAGGAAACGAACGCATTGATGAGGTTTTTGGGCAATTCATCATAGGTGGCCTCCTCCCGGTTTGATCCTGCGGTGACCAGAGTTTCCGTGACATTCCCTGCGCTGTCATAAACCGTTGTGGCATATTCGTTGGGTACAATGGTTGCGATATCGATATCAGGAGCATTGTCTATGATTCCTTTTATCATGCCAAATCCGACGCTGGCAGCAACAATGCCGCCAAACAGGCATAGCACAAATAGACTCTTTAAAAAGGCAAGAAAAACCTTGGTGGTGTATTTCCTTGCTTTTGAATTGGCAGATCTGATTTTTTTCTCTGTCGCTTGTTTGCCATAATTCATAGGAAACCTCCTTTACCGGTTCATTATACCAGACATTTTCGTGCAATTCAACACTTACCATTTTGGGGGGTATTTGGGGGAAATATACATGAGAGCTTGATTGGACTTGGGTTTTTGGATATAATGGGGGTGGTTGTTTAACCGAATCTAGCAAGCAGCGAAGCGGATTGCGAATATCCGCTTGACAATGAAGAGATGAGGAAGTTTATGAGAAAGGCCTACAGAATTTTATACCAGGGCGGTACAGGGGAAATAACAGAAAAGAAATCACGGTTTATAGCCAATTTAAAGCCTGTGGAATCAGAGGAGGAGGCCCTGTCCTTTATTGAGGAAACAAGAAAAAAGCATTGGGCTGCCAGACATAATTGCTATGCCTGGATTCTGGGAAAGAACGGGGACCAGAAGCGCTGCAGCGATGATGGGGAGCCGAGCCAGACCGCCGGAAAACCCATGCTTGATGTCCTGGAAGGAGAGGGCATTGTTAAGATTTGTGCGGTGGTGACCAGATATTTCGGCGGCACCCTGCTTGGAACCGGGGGACTGGTGAGAGCCTATTCCAAAGCTGTGCAGGAGGGACTTAAGGCCTGCACGGTCTTAACCATTGAACCGGCCAGGAAGCTTTCTGTTACGGCTGATTATAATGGCATAGGGAAAATTCAGTATTTATTGGGACAACAGGAGATCAAAATCCTGGACAGCGAATATACGGACCGGGTGGAGCTTACGGTTCTGGTTCCGGATGAGAGGCGGGAAAAGCTTCAGGCCGACATCATAGAAATTACGGGAGGACAGGCAGAATTGCTTGAATTAGAAGAAATTTATTACAGCATTTTTAATAAAGAAGTGCTTTTGTTTCCGGAATGAGACCAAAAGGATCGAAAAAACGCGAAAAAAATCTTGCAATATCAAATACAGGATGATATACTAACTAATCGTGATAATGTTTATGAGACTAAGGACAGAACTGGTCCTTAGTTTTTTATGATATGGGAACCGGTTTCCTGTATTTCTTTGTTGAAAGAAGAGAAAGAAGAGTACAATTTATGAAGATGAAAAGAGAAGACGTAAGAAATGTGGCGATTATTGCCCACGTCGATCACGGTAAAACAACACTGGTAGATGCGCTGCTCAAGCAAAGCGGTATTTTCCGTGAGAATCAGGAAGTTGTGGAGCGCGTGATGGACTCCAATGATATCGAGAGAGAGCGCGGTATCACGATTTTATCCAAGAATACGGCGGTCCATTTTGGCGGTACTAAGATCAACATCATTGACACGCCTGGCCATGCGGATTTCGGCGGAGAGGTCGAACGTGTTTTAAAGATGGTAAACGGTGTAATTCTGGTTGTGGATGCTTATGAGGGCGTTATGCCTCAGACCAAGTTCGTTCTTCGGAAAGCATTGGAGCTGGGACTGTCTGTGGTAACCTGCATCAATAAGATCGACCGTCCGGAGGCGAGGCCGGAAGAGGTAGAGGAAGAAGTATTGGAGCTTCTGATGGACTTGGATGCCAGCGAAGAACAGCTGGACTGCCCGTTTATCTACGCTTCCGCTAAGTCCGGATTTGCCAAGAAAGAGCTTAATGATCCGGAGAAAGACATGGCTCCTCTGTTCCAGACGATCCTTGATCATATCCCGGCGCCGGAGGGAGACCCGGAAAGTTCTACCCAGCTTCTCATCAGTACCATTGACTATAACGAATACGTTGGCCGTATCGGTGTTGGCAAGGTGGATAACGGAAAAATCAAAGTGAATCAGGAATGCGTGATCGTCAACCATCATGATCCGGACAAATTCCGAAAGGTAAAGGTGGGAAAGCTGTATGAATACGAAGGCCTCAATAAGATTGAGGTACAGGAAGCCGCCATCGGTGCCATCGTAGCCATATCCGGTATTACCGATATCCATATCGGCGATACCCTGTGTTCTCCGGAGAATCCGGAGGCCATCCCGTTCCAGAAGATTTCTGAACCTACGATAGCCATGAACTTCATGGTCAATGACAGCCCTCTGGCCGGACAGGAAGGAAAATACATCACTTCCCGTCACATCCGGGAGCGCCTGTTCCGGGAATTAAATACGGATGTCAGCCTCCGCGTGGAAGAAACCGATTCCCCGGACCGCTTTAAAGTTTCCGGCCGGGGAGAGCTTCATTTATCTGTTTTGATCGAGAATATGAGAAGAGAAGGCTTTGAATTTGCAGTCAGCAAAGCAGAAGTCCTGTACCATTTTGATGAAAGAAACCATAAGCTGGAGCCTATGGAGATCGCATATATCGATGTGCCCGAGGAATTTACCGGAGCGGTCATCCAAAAGCTTACAAGCCGTAAGGGAGAGCTTCAGGGAATGAGTCCGGCCAACGGAGGATATACAAGATTGGAGTTTTCCATTCCTTCCAGGGGACTCATCGGATACCGCGGAGAATTTATGACGGACACAAAAGGAAACGGAATCATGAATACTGCTTTTGACGGTTATGCGCCCTTTAAGGGAGAACTGTCTTACCGGAAGACCGGATCTCTGATCGCCTATGAGCCCGGGGAATCCATTACCTATGGTCTTTTTAACGCGCAGGAAAGAGGTACCCTGTTTATCGGGCCTGGAGTAAAAGTATATTCCGGCATGGTCGTGGGACAGAATCCAAAGGCAGAAGACATTGAAATCAATGTCTGCAAAACGAAAAAACTGACCAACACCCGTTCCTCAAGCGCAGATGAAGCTCTTAAGCTGACTCCGCCAAAGGAGATGAGCCTGGAACAGTGCCTTGACTTTATTGATACCGACGAGCTGTTGGAAATTACTCCGGCAAGTTTCCGGATCAGAAAGAAAATTTTAGACCCGACCTTAAGAAAAAGGTCTTCTCTTAACAAAAAATCATTGGCATAAATTGTAATTTAAAGGAGGATGCTGCCCCCGTTAGCCGAAAATTCGGCAAGGAAGCGGTGTTCTCCTTTATTTTTTTGTGCATTCTGCCTGGTTCTGTCGATATTTTTGGATTGTTTTTTATCATTTTATGGAATTCTTTCACATAAATTTAATATTAGCTGTGAAGCGTATTAGCAAATAAGTGAAAGAAGAGGAGAAATACAATGTCAGAAAAAATGATTGAAAACAACAAAGTAAGCGTTATAGGAGAGATTGTCTCCGGCTTCACCTTCAGCCATGAGGTATTTGGAGAAGGATTCTATATGGTGGATATAGCGGTAAACCGTCTCAGCGAACAGGCGGATATCATACCGTTAATGATCTCGGAACGCCTGATTGACGTCGAAGGGGACTACATAGGTTTAACGGTGGAATCCATAGGCCAGTTCCGTTCCTACAACCGTCATGAAGGAACGAAAAACCGTCTGGTGCTTTCCATTTTTGTGAGGGAAATCCATTTTATGGAAGAGTTTACAGATTATACAAAGACCAATCAAATTTTTCTGGATGGATATATTTGCAAAGCTCCCATTTACAGAAAAACACCTTTGGGAAGGGAAATTGCGGACTTGCTTCTTGCGGTTAACCGGCCATACGGAAAATCAGATTACATACCCTGTATCGCATGGGGCAGAAATGCGAGATATGCTTCCGGATTTTCGGTAGGAACCAGAGTGAAGGTATGGGGAAGGGTCCAGAGCAGGGAGTATACCAAGAAACTAAGTGAGACAGAATGCGAAAAAAGAGTGGCCTATGAAGTCTCAGTCAGCAAGCTGGAGTGTGCGGATTAGAAGCTTTTATTTATAAATTAAGGAAATGGTAAGAAAACTTGCAAAAAAATTAAAATTATGATACGATAAGCAGGTTCTAAAATAATATGTAAATAATTGCTTTTTTAGCTGTTATGAGGTGCTGAAAGATGAATAGAGGTACGATACAGGTTATATACGGTGAAGGCAAAGGGAAGACCACGGCTGCGCTCGGTATGGGAATCGAAGCTCTGACTAAGAACAGGACTGTCATCATGATACAGTTTTTGAAAGGCTGCCCGGGACGGGGCTCACTGGATATTTTAAAGCGTCTGGAACCGGAGATGAAGATATTCCGGTTTGAAAAGTCCGACGGTTTATTTGAAAATCTTTCAAAAGAACAGCAGGACGAGGAACGTATGAACATCCGGAATGGTCTGAATTTTGCTAAGAAGGTCGTATCAACCGGTGAATGCGATATGCTGATTCTGGATGAGATCCTTGGATTATTAGACCAGAAGATCATAGAGGCAGAAGAACTGGTGAAGCTGCTTCAGTCTAAAGTTGATGAAATGGAGGTCATATTAACCGGTAAGGTATTTTCTAGTGAAATGGAACCTTATGTAGACAGTATTCTGGAAATCGACCATGTTAAAGTTGACAACACAAAATAATAATGATAGTATGGTAACATACATAATAGAGTAGAGGTTGCGTTGCTTATTAGTACTCTGTCCGATGTATCAGGTACAGACGAGGGCAGGGGGAAGGAAGAGACGCCGAAGAACGGTATGGCCTGAGCGTACTTGTTCTGGGCATATGGTTAAGGGCCATATGACTGTCATCCATTTGGATGGGGAGCTACTTAAAGAAAGATGAGATTACCAGATTCTGAACTTTAAGAGCTGACCCTGTTGTCAGCTCTGTTTTTTACGCGTGCAGAATGCCGGGGGCAGGATGAAAGTTTACTATGTATGACGAAAAAGAATCAGGAGGATGATACCATGGCAATTTTTGAAGGCGCAGGTGTGGCGCTTATCACACCATTTAAGGAAAATGGAGAAGTGAGCTATGAGAAGCTGGAGGAACTGGTAGAAGAGCAGATCGCCGGAGGAACGGATGCGATCATTGCCTGCGGTACGACAGGGGAAGCATCTACCATGTCCCACGAGGAGCATTTGGATGTAATCAAATATGTATGCGAGGTGGCGAAAAAGCGGATTCCGGTTATTGCAGGAACCGGATCCAACAGTACGGATACAGCCGTTTATCTGTCCAGGGAAGCCGAAAAGCACGGCGCAGACGGGCTTCTTCTGGTTTCTCCCTATTATAACAAGGCGACTCAGAATGGGCTGAAGGCTCATTTTAAGGCGGTTGCAGATGTGGTAAAAATTCCGATTCTTCTATATAATATCCCTTCAAGGACCGGAGTGAATATTGCGCCGGAGACGATTGCTGATTTGTGTCTGCATGTTCCGAATGTTGTCGGTGTAAAGGAAGCCAGCGGTAATTTTTCCGCCATTGCGGATCTGATGAATCTGGCAGATGGCCGTGTGGATGTATATTCCGGCAATGATGATCAGATCGTGCCAATGCTTTCTCTGGGCGGAAAAGGGGTTATTTCTGTTCTTTCCAACATTGCTCCATCCCAGACTCACGAAATTTGTGAAGCTTATTTTAACGGCGACGTAAAACGGAGCGCCGGGCTTCAGCTTTCCGCTATTCCGTTAATAAATGCCTTGTTCTGTGAGGTCAATCCGATTCCGGTTAAGGCCGCCTTAAATCTTATGGGAAAGAATGCAGGTCCTCTGCGTCTGCCTCTTACCGAAATGGAGCCTGAGAATCAGGAGCGTTTAAGACAGGCCATGAAGGAGTATGGAATTTTATAATCGGTAAAAGATATACATATGGAGGAAAACATGATTAAGATGATAATGCACGGCTGTAACGGGGCCATGGGCCAGACCATTACCGGGATTGCAGCAGAAGAGGAAGATATTGCGATCGTTGCAGGAATCGATCCCAGTGATACGAAGCAGAATCCATATCCCGTATTCCCGTCCCTGGAAGCCTGTAATGTGGAGGCAGACGTGATCGTGGATTTCGCTTCCGCCAAAGCAGTGGATGGTCTTCTTGCGTACAGCATAAGGAAAAAGATTCCTGTGGTAGTATGCACCACAGGGCTTTCGGAAGAACAAAATAAAAAAATAGAAGAGGCATCGGGCCAGGTTGCAGTTCTGCGCTCCGCTAATATGTCTCTGGGTGTCAACCTGCTCATGAAGCTGGTTAAGGAAGCGGCCCAGGTACTTGCTGCCGCAGGCTTTGACATTGAGATATTGGAAAAGCACCATAACAAAAAGGTAGACTCCCCCAGCGGGACAGCCCTTGCTTTGGCTGATTCCATAAATGAGGCCATGGGCCTGAAGTATCACTATGTTTACGACAGGAGCCTTAAAAGAGAGGCAAGAGACAAAAAAGAAATCGGAATCCAGGCTGTCCGCGGAGGAACGATCGTAGGAGAACATGATGTGATCTTTGCCGGAAGGGATGAAGTTATCACCTTTAATCATACTGCTTACTCCAAGGCCATTTTTGCAAAAGGTGCTGTATCCGCAGCAAAATTCCTGGCAGGAAAAACACCTGGTTTATATACCATGAAAGATGTGATTGAATCATAATTTTCCAATATTTTCCACCATAATTCATTGCTTCTTTACACATACTATTCGTAGAAAATGAAAGGAGAATGTATTATGAAAAGAATAAAAACTTATGTATTTACCCTTCTTGTCATAATGGCAGTTATGTGTCTGTCTGCCTGTGGCACTACGAATAACGGCGGAACCACAGGAGGAGGCGCTGGAGGCACTACGTCTGCAACAACCCAGACAACAGCGGCGGCAACCACAAAAAGCGCCACTGATAAGACTACAGCCGGTACAACAACATCCGGTACAACAACAACCAATGGCACCGGCAAAGAGAGCACCGGCGTTGTTAACGGTGTTGTAAATGATGTAGAAAAAGGCGTTGACAAAATCACAGGGGAAAGCAATGGCCAGCCGACTACAGAAAGTACGACTGCAGCAAAATAGGCTGGAATATGAAGAAAAAAGCTTCAGGCATAAAATCAATGCTTGAAGCTTTTTTTAATATAAGATATAATATAGGCAGACATTTCTTACTGCTATGGAAGGCAGCTTCATTTATTATCCATCAAGGCCGATGATCCGGCTGGTTATCCGGTGACAAAAGACAAAGATGACACGACCTGAATGCAGGAACAGGGGGCAGAACATTCGTGAAAGGATATCAACGATATAATAAGAAAAAGAAGCCATGGAGAAATCTTATAGGGACCGGATGCGATAAAAAAGCCCGGAAAGGCATGTTTAAAAAATATCTGTATTTATCCGTGTGTCTGGAAGCAGCAATCCTTGCGCCCCGGTACGGAGAAACGGTTTACAGCCAGGCCCAAAGCTTTCTTTCTGTCAGTCAGGAAGCCGAAGCGGCAGAGGAAGAGTTAAGCGTGGGGCAGGACCGCAAAGCCGGAGAAACCAGAGAACAGGGCCTTTCTGTTGACTGGAAGGAGGGAACGGTAAAACTTTGGCGCAGGGTGGAACGTGTTGTTTTGCAAGAACCTGATTGAGAAACAAAAACGCATAGTGGTCATAAGTATTTATAATAATAAAACCAGTTGCAATCCTATTTTCGCTGTATTATAATTTCTACTGAAACACCAGAGTTTTATTTGAAAAACTTATAAATTAATTCAGAAAAGGACAGGTGGATACCATGGAGAAAAAGGAATTGCTGTATGAGGGAAAAGCGAAAAAGGTTTATACGACTGAAGATCCGGACGTATTGATTGTTTCATATAAAGATGATGCCACAGCATTCAATGGCCTGAAAAAGGGTACCATTGTGGGAAAAGGTGCAATCAACAACCGAATGACCAATTTTATCTTCCGGAAGTTAGAAGCCAAAGGCGTTCCGACTCATCTGGTTAAGGAATTAAACGACCGTGAGACTGCAGTAAAGAAAGTGGAAATCGTGCCCCTCGAGGTCATTATCAGAAATTACTCCGCAGGAAGCTTCGCCAAGAAGATGGGGATGGAAGAAGGCATTCCATTCGCTTGTCCGACACTGGAATTCAGCTATAAAAATGATGATCTGGGTGACCCGTTCATCAACAGCTATTATGCATTGGCCCTTAAGCTGGCTGCTCAGGAAGAGATTGATGCGATCACAGAGTATGCGTTTAAAGTAAATGAAGTACTTAAGGAATATTTTGACGGTTTAAACATTGACTTAATCGATTTTAAGATTGAATTTGGACGTTACCATGGACAGGTCATTCTGGCTGACGAGATATCTCCCGATACCTGCAGGCTATGGGATAAGGATACCCATGAAAAGCTGGATAAGGATCGTTTCCGCAGGGATTTAGGAGGTGTGGAGGACGCATACGAGGAAGTGTTCCGCCGGCTTGGCATCCAGTAAACAGTGCAGAGAGGGAAAACATTAGATGAATAACGAATTGAATTTCAATATCGACGAAGAGTTGCATGAGGAGTGCGGCGTATTCGGAATGTATGATTTCGATGGCAGTGACGTCGCCTCCACCATTTATTACGGATTATTTGCATTGCAGCACAGAGGTCAGGAAAGCTGCGGAATCGCGGTCAGCGATACCGGGGGCCCGATGGGAAAGGTAAGTGCGCATAAGGGAATGGGGTTATGTAACGAGGTCTTTACTCCGGAGATTCTGGAAAGCCTTCACGGCAATATTGGCGTAGGCCATGTTCGTTATTCTACTGCCGGCAGCAGCACAAGGGAGAATGCACAGCCTCTTGTTCTAAATTATGTGAAAGGAACTCTGGCCCTGGCCCATAACGGCAATCTGGTCAACGCACCGGAACTGCGCCGGGAACTGGAGTATACCGGGGCTATTTTCCAGACGACCATAGATTCGGAGGTAATTGCCTACCACATTGCCAGGGAGCGCGTGAAGACCCCCACCGTGGAAGCGGCGGTAGCAAACGCCATGAAAAAGATTGTCGGGGCTTATTCCCTTGTGATCATGAGCCCGCGTAAAATGATCGGAGCCAGAGATCCGTATGGATTCAAGCCCCTATGCATTGGAAAGCGTGATAATACCTATGTTCTGGTGTCGGAAAGCTGTGCCCTGGATACCATTGGTGCGGAATTTGTACGGGACGTCTGCCCTGGAGAAATCGTGACCATCACAAAGGACGGAATTGCATCGGATACCAGTTTATGCCTCAGGGATAAGTCAAAGGAAGCCAGATGTATTTTTGAATATATTTACTTTGCAAGGCCGGACAGCGTATTCGACGGTGTGAGCGTCTACCATTCCAGGCTTTGTGCGGGCCGTGCTCTGGCCGTGGATTCACCGGTTGAAGCAGATCTTGTGGTCGGAGTGCCGGAATCCGGCAATGCTGCGGCTCTCGGGTATTCCCTTCAGTCAGGGATCCCTTATGGAACCGCTTTTGTGAAGAATTCCTATGTAGGCAGGACATTTATAAAGCCCAAGCAGAGCAACCGGGAATCTTCCGTAAGGATCAAATTAAATGTGTTAAAGGAAGCCGTGGCCGGCAAACGTGTTATCATGATTGACGATTCCATTGTACGCGGAACCACCAGCGCCCTGATCGTCAATATGCTTCGGGAGGCCGGAGCAAAAGAAGTCCATGTCCGCATCAGTGCGCCCCCGTTTCTCCATCCGTGCTATTTCGGGACCGACATACCGGACGAGGACCAGCTGATCGCACATAACAGGACCATTGATGAAATCCGTGATCTGCTGGGAGCGGATTCTCTGTCTTATTTAAACATTGACCGGCTGAATGAGATGGCGGAAGGCCTTCCCATATGTACGGCATGCTTTAGCGGAGATTATCCGGTCGAGCCGCCCAAGGAGGATATACGGGGAGAGTATATAAGGTAATAAAACTTTAAGAAAAACCAGGGGCCGCCAGCCGGGCGGTCCCTGCTTTCTCTTCCCATAACATGAAAAATATGTTATTCTTATTGAAGATAATTAAATACTGTAAGGAGGAATATGGAAAACATGACAGATAGATACCAAAGCCCGCTGTCTGAGCGCTATGCAAGTAAGGAGATGCAGTACATCTTTTCCCCGGACAAAAAGTTTAAAACCTGGAGAAAGCTGTGGATTGCGCTGGCGGAAGTGGAAAAGGAACTGGGCCTTCCAATTACGGAGGAACAGATAGAGGAATTAAAGGCTTATCAGGATGAAATCAATTACGATGTGGCGAAACAGAGGGAGAAAGAGGTCCGCCATGATGTGATGTCCCATGTATATGCATATGGCGTTCAGTGCCCCAAAGCCAAAGGAATTATCCATCTGGGAGCGACCTCCTGTTATGTTGGGGATAATACGGATATTATCGTTATGACAGAAGCGTTAAAACTGGTCCGCAGGAAACTCATCAATGTCATTGATGAGCTGGCCGGATTTGCTGAACGCTATAAGGACCTGCCTACCCTGGCTTTTACCCATTTCCAGCCGGCCCAGCCGACGACGGTAGGGAAGAGGGCGGCGCTATGGCTTCACGATCTGACCATGGACTTAGAAGATCTGGATTATGTGACCGGCTCCATACGGCTTCTTGGTTCCAAGGGGACCACAGGGACCCAGGCAAGCTTTCTGGAACTGTTTGACGGTGATATGGACAAGGTGGGAAAGGTTGATTCCCTGATTGCGGAGAAAATGGGTTTTCCAGGCTGCTATCCGGTTTCAGGACAGACCTATTCCAGAAAAGTGGACAGCCGTGTGATCAATATTCTGGCCGGCATTGCCCAGAGTGCACATAAATTTTCCAATGACATCCGCCTGCTGCAGCATTTAAAGGAAGTGGAAGAGCCTTTTGAAAAGAGCCAGATCGGTTCTTCTGCCATGGCTTATAAACGCAATCCGATGAGAAGCGAGCGGATCGCTTCTCTGTCCAATTATGTAATGGCAGATGTGATGAACCCTATGCTGGTTTCTTCCACCCAGTGGTTTGAGAGAACACTTGATGATTCCGCCAATAAGCGCTTAAGCGTACCGGAAGGATTTCTGGCGGTCGATGGAATCCTGGATCTTTATATAAATGTTGTCGATGGGCTTGTCGTATATCCAAAGGTGATTGAGAAACATATGATGGCAGAGCTTCCGTTTATGGCAACGGAAAACATCATGATGGATGCGGTAAAGGCCGGCGGGGACAGACAGGAGCTTCATGAGAGAATCCGGGAACTGTCCATGGAAGCCGGCAGGAATGTGAAGGAGAATGGCCTTGATAACAATCTCCTGGAGCTGATCGCTGCAGATTCTTCCTTCAACCTTTCTCTGGAAGATTTAAAGGAGAGCATGGATCCTAAAAAATATGTAGGCTGCGCCCCGGCTCAGGTCACGGTCTATTTAGAAGAGGCAGTTAAGCCTCTTCTGGAAAAAAACAAAGAACTTCTAGGGCTGACAGCGGAGATTAACGTATAAGGAAATTGCGGGCAGACTTTGGTTTTCGTCAAGTCTGCCTGCCTTTTGTTTTCATATCAGGAGGAAGCCATGAGCAGTAATTTGGAATATTATAGGGTATTTTATTATGTGGCCCAGCTTGGAAGCATCACCCTGGCAGCGGAGAAGCTCTGCATTTCCCAGCCGGCCGTAAGCCAGGCGGTAAGACAGCTGGAGCAGTCTCTGGACAGCCAGCTTTTTCTCCGGACCTCAAAAGGTGTCCGCCTGACCCGGGAAGGCGAATTTTTCTATGGTTATATAAAAGCCGGTTTAGATAACATCTGGCATGGGGAAAATATGTTAAAGCGGCTTAAGGATCTGGATACAGGAGAAGTGCGGATCGGAGCCAGCGATATGACCCTTCAGTTTTATCTGCTGCCTTATCTGGAGAAATTTCATGAGCTGTATCCGGGGATCAAGGTGACGGTTTCCAATGGCCCCACACCTGAGACCTTGCGGTTTTTATACGAGGGAAAAATCGATTTCGGAGTGGTCAGCACTCCGTTTGAAGCAAAAAGTGAGGTTTTGCGCACCGATGTAAAAGAAATCCGGAATGTGTTTGTGGCAGGGGATAAATTCCGCTATTTAGAGGGGAAAGAGTTAAATTATGATATTCTGAAGGAGCTCCCCTGTATTTTCCTCGAAAAAAATACCAGCACCAGAACATTCATGGATGATTATCTTGCAGGTTATGGAGTGATGGTGGAACCGGAGTTTGAACTTTCTACCAGTGATATGATCGTCCAGTTTGCCATGCGGAATCTGGGGATAGGCTGCGTGATGTCAGGGTTTGCACAGGTGGAGCTGGAGAAGGGAAATCTTGTGGAATTAAGGTTCCGGGATGAAATGCCAAAGCGTCATTTTTCCATTATCACTGACACCAAAACGCCTGTCTCCCCGGCGGGGAAGCGGCTTTTGCAGTTGATGACAAGCAATATAAGCTGAAATTATATCAAACATAAATAATATTGACTTTACTTATGCTGATCTTTGCGATATCATAAGGAAGTAAAAGGCATTTTTTCACTCGAAGGAGGATCAATCAAATGGTAAGAGCAATCGTAGGCGCTAACTGGGGCGACGAAGGAAAAGGCAAGATCACGGATATGCTGGCAAAGGAATCTGACATCATTATCCGCTATCAGGGAGGCAGCAATGCCGGTCACACGATCATCAACAACTATGGCAAATTTGCCCTTCACCTTCTGCCCTCAGGCGTATTCTACAATCATACAACCAGCATCATCGGCAATGGCGTGGCACTTAATATCCCGTTCCTGGTTAAGGAAATTGAGGACATCGTAAGCAAAGGGGTTCCAAAACCCGGTATCCTGGTTTCAGACCGTGCGCAGATTCTGATGCCATACCACATTCTGTTTGACCAGTATGAGGAAGAACGCCTTGGAGGGAAGTCCTTTGGTTCCACGAAATCAGGGATTGCTCCGTTTTATTCAGATAAATATGCTAAGATCGGATTTCAGGTAAGCGAACTCTTTGATGAGGGATCCTTAAAAGAAAAGGTAACCCGCGTCTGTGAGATCAAGAATGTCATACTGGAGCACCTTTATCATAAGCCGGCCATTGATCCGGAGGAGTTATTCGGGACTCTGCTTAAATATCGGGAAATGGTGAAGCCTTACGTATGTGACGTTTCCAAATATCTTCATGAGGCAATCAAAGAAGGAAAGAACATTCTTCTGGAAGGCCAGCTCGGTTCTTTAAAGGACCCGGATCATGGAATTTATCCAATGGTTACCTCGTCCTCCACCCTTGCAGCGTATGGGGCCATTGGCGCAGGGATCCCGCCGTATGAGATTAAGAATATTACGACTGTAGTAAAAGCGTATTCCAGTGCAGTGGGTGCAGGTGCATTTGTCAGCGAGATTTTCGGGGATGATGCGGATGAACTGAGACGCCGCGGAGGTGACGGCGGAGAATACGGTGCAACAACCGGCAGGCCAAGACGTATGGGCTGGTTTGACGCAGTGGCCTCCCGGTATGGCTGCCGGATTCAGG
The DNA here is from genome assembly GCF_900155545.1 of Clostridium sp. Marseille-P2415. Taxonomy (GTDB): domain Bacteria; phylum Bacillota; class Clostridia; order Lachnospirales; family Lachnospiraceae; genus Lacrimispora. The sequence goes on along the minus strand of NZ_LT732526.1, from coordinate 1,501,993 downwards.
GCTCCACAGAGGTTGCCCTGACCGTACTTGATGTATTGGGATACTTAGATGAGCTTCCCGTATGCGTAGGATATGAAATAGACGGAAAGGTTACAAAGGACTTTCCGACTACGGATAAACTTAATAAGGCAAAGCCGGTATACACTACGCTTCCAGGCTGGAAATGTGAGATCCGGGGAATCAAAAAATATGAGGATCTTCCGGAAAACTGCAGAAATTATATTGAATTTATTGAGAAAGAAATCGAGACACCGATTACCATGGTTTCCAATGGACCGGGAAGAGACGAAATTATATACCGCAAATAAGCATTGTGAACAAATATAAGGCGGAGAACGGGAAAAGAGCAGTTTGCTTTTCCGGTTCTCCGTTTTTTCATGTTCTCCCGTTTTTTTCATCGGAGTCTCTGTCATCCATGTCCGGCTTTATCACCCGGCAGACCAGCCCTGCAGCATAAAAAAAGACGGGTATTACAACAGAGGAAAATATGGCGGCCATCAGCCAGTTTTTTGAGTCAGGACTATGGAAAAAGGTGGATACGATTGCAATTACGTATATGGCGAGAATGATTACCAGCCCGAGAATGGCCAGGGGGCGTTTCCATTTCATAAGATATACCTCACTTTCCCAAAACGTTTCTTTCTTAATATTATATCCCATGAAGCATAAAATGGAAAGAAGGGCTTTGGGTTGTTCACAAAAACTTCAGATTTTGAAATCTGTACATTTCCATAAAAGTATAGTAAAATTTTAATTGAAAATACTAAACCCCTAGCTATGCTGGGGAGAATAGTGTAAGTGGAAACGGTGAGGATATAACGAAAAAGCCTCCTATGATAAAATGAGAATGGTGTCGCAAGCCAAACTCAAAAATAGGAGGCAGTCCCAATGGACAATAAAAGTTTATCACACAGTAGATGGAAATGCCAGTACCACATAGTATTTATTCCAAAGTATCGGAAAAAGCAACTATACGGACAAATAAAAGAAGATGTACGAGAAATACTTGGTACGCTATGCAAGTATAAAAATGTAGAAATAATAGCAGGAGCAGTATGCGTAGATCATGTACATTTAAGCTTAGCAATTCCGCCGAAGCTTAGTATATCAAGTTTCATGGGCTATTTGAAAGGAAAAAGTACGCTGATGATTTATGATAGACATCCAGAATTGCAGAGTAATTGGAATAAAGCGTTTTGGTCGCGAGGATATTATGTAGAAACCATTGGTAATATAACCGATGAAGCAGTACAGAAATACATTAAAGAGCAAGCAGAAGAGTCGCGCAAGGAAGATATGAGAAGTACCGCTTTTTAGCGGACCAGTAAGGATGCTTGCGACACCGCCCTATTGGGCGAGCAGTAAGAAAGCCCTTATTAGGGCTAATATCAAACCACCAGTTGAACTGGTGGTTGCTGACT
>NZ_LT732526.1:1365522-1498828 GCF_900155545.1 Clostridium sp. Marseille-P2415 | reverse complement strand
AGCTATGCTGGGGAGAATAGTGTAAGTGGAAACGGTGAGGATATAACGAAAAAGCCTCCTATGATAAAATGAGAATGGTGTCGCAAGCCAAACTCAAAAATAGGAGGCAGTCCCAATGGACAATAAAAGTTTATCACACAGTAGATGGAAATGCCAGTACCACATAGTATTTATTCCAAAGTATCGGAAAAAGCAACTATACGGACAAATAAAAGAAGATGTACGAGAAATACTTGGTACGCTATGCAAGTATAAAAATGTAGAAATAATAGCAGGAGCAGTATGCGTAGATCATGTACATTTAAGCTTAGCAATTCCGCCGAAGCTTAGTATATCAAGTTTCATGGGCTATTTGAAAGGAAAAAGTACGCTGATGATTTATGATAGACATCCAGAATTGCAGAGTAAGTGGAATAAAGCGTTTTGGTCGCGAGGATATTATGTAGAAACCATTGGTAATATAACCGATGAAGCAGTACAGAAATACATTAAAGAGCAAGCAGAAGAGTCGCGCAAGGAAGATATGAGAAGTACCGCTTTTTAGCGGACCAGTAAGGATGCTTGCGACACCGCCCTATTGGGCGAGCAGTAAGAAAGCCCTTATTAGGGCTAATATCAAACCACCAGTTGAACTGGTGGTTGCTGACTTAGAAAAACCGGACGGTCTGGAAGGAGTGCAAAGGCCCTTGAGTAAAAGATGGATAGCGGCAGCAGCAGGTATCGTTCTGAGCCTTGGAAGCGTTATGGCTTCCCAGGCGGAGGAGGCAGATATACAGGAGACAAATGAAAGCCGGCAGGCAGCCTTCTCCGGTTGGCAGTGGCAGGAGGATTCATATGGCTGGAAGTATGTCAATGCCGAAGGGGAATTTAAGAAGAACTGCTGGGAAGAAATCAGCGGGTATTGGTATCATTTTGACCGTGACGGATACATAGCGACCGAATGGACAAGGATCGGGGGACTCAATTACTGCTTCCGTGAGACCGGAGAGCTGGAGCTGGGCTGGTGCTATAACGATGAGGATGAAACGTGGTATTATTTTAATGAAGACGGAACGGTCAGAAAAGGCTGGTTTCAGGATGACGATGGAAGCTGGTACTGGTTTTCCACAAAAGGAGAAATGGCGTCTTCCGGTTATAAGAACATATTGGGAAAACGGTATTTCTTTTATGACAATGGCCAGTTGGCAGCAAACAAGTATATAGGTCTGTTTTACATGGACGAAAGTGGGCAGAGAAATAAGGAATACGATATTAACATTGAAGGAAAGGGCAGTTCTTCTTCCGTATCCTCTGAGATAAAGGATGCATTTACAGAGGCTGTTGAGAACATTCCCGGGGAATGGATCAGGAAGTTTACGGATCAGGGCTGGGAGATCCTTTATTATCCCGACAAGGAGTATTTTTCTGCGCCCTTAACGGGAAGCGGAACTTATTTTGTCTGCCATAAGCTGGATATAAATTATAGAAAAATAAAGATCTGTAAGCCGGAAGACTTAACAGAAGCGTTTGGTGAGTACATCGGTTATGCTTCCGGGTGCTATGAAAACGGCAATCAGAACGCTACGGATTTGCTCATGAGCAAGGATTCGGTGGATGAATTCGTGAGCATACCGGATTATTATGCGGATGATTTAAAATTCTATTTCGGAAAGCTGGTAGCCGCCTATGTGAGCAGCGCGTCCACCAGAGCAGAGATGGAAGAAGCGGCGCCTGAGGTGACGGAGATCTTAAAGGAGATTTTATGCTTAAATGACAAGTAACCCATTTGAATCAGGCAGATGAAGATGAAAACTGCCGGTATTCTGGCTGGAAAAGGGAGCTTCCCTTCTTATCCGCCGGAATACCGGCAGCTTTTTATTTCCTTTCGGTCTTATTCCGCCAGCTCTTCCCATAATTCATAGAGTTCTTCAAGTCTTTGTGTGATCGCTTCTTTTTCCTTATTTAATTCCATTAATTTTGGAACGTCAGTAAAAATCTCTTCCTTTCCCAGGAGTTCATCAATTTCCCCGTCTCTGGTTTCTAATTTATGGATTTCATCCTCTGTTTTCTTTAAATCGTTCTGGCGCTTGCGGATGCGGGCCTGTTCTTCCTTCTGCGCCTTCCAGTCCAGTTTGATTTCGGAAACGTCTTCCGGCCGGTCATCCCCTGCAGAAGAAGGGGCCGCATATAAATTCGTCATGACTTCCTTCTTTTCCAGGTAGTAGTCATAGTTTCCGATATAATTAACCAAAGTCCGGTTGGTTAAGTCTAAAATCCTGGTGGCGGTTTTGTTTATGAAGTAACGGTCATGGGACACGTACAAAATGGTTCCGGTATAGTTTACCAGGGCAGCCTCTAAAATTTCTTTTGAGGTGATGTCCAAGTGGTTGGTGGGCTCATCCAGGATAAGGAAGTTGGCTTCGGAAAGCATGAGCTTTGCCAGGGACACACGTCCCCGTTCCCCGCCGCTCAAATCCTTTACCCTTTTAAAAACGTCGTCTCCGGTAAAAAGAAAGGCTGCCAGGATGTTGCGTATCTGCGTGTTATTCATGGCAGGGTAGGTGTCCTGCAGCTCGTCAAACAAGGTCTTCTCCATATGAAGCACCTGGTGCTCCTGGTCATAATAACCGATATGTACCTTGGAGCCCAGAGTTACTTCCCCTTCATCCGGGTTCAGGATACCATTTAAGATTTTTAGTATGGTGGTCTTGCCGGTTCCGTTTCCTCCGATTACGGCGACCCGTTCCCCGCGCTTGATCTCAAAATTCACATGATCAAAAAGCAGGTTCCGGCCAAAAGCTTTTCTTAAGTCCCGTACGGTGAGAACATCGTTCCCGCTGATGATATTTGGCTCCAGGCGGATCCGCATCTCATCGTTTACTTCCGATGGTTTTTCCAGCACTTCGATTTTATCCAGCATCTTTTCCCGGCTTTCCGCCCGCTTAATGGATTTTTCCCGGTTAAAGGACTTTAATTTGGCAATGACCTCTTCCTGGTGTCTGATTTCCTGCTGCTGGTTTAAGTACGCTTTCATCTGGGCCTCCCGGATCATGGCCCGCTTCCCGCTGTAGTCGGTGTAATTCCCCTGATATACGGTCATGAGGCCGCTATCCAGCTCTATGATCTTCGTGACCACCCGGTCCAGAAAATAGCGGTCATGAGCCACGATGATGACGCTGCCGTCATAATTGATCAGATATCCTTCCAGCCAGGCAATGGATTCCATGTCCAAATGGTTGGTAGGCTCGTCAAGCAGGATGATGTCCGGCCTGGTAAGGAGAAGCCTTCCTAAGGAAACGCGGGTTTTTTGTCCCCCGGATAAGGAGGACACAGGCTTATGAAATTCCTCTTCCGTAAAACCAAGACCCTTTAAAACGCCTGTTACCTCACTTTGATAGGCATAGCCGTTTTGAAGTTCAAATTCATGGTTTAAGCGGCTGTAAGTGGCGAGCATGGAATCAAGTTCTTCCCCGGAGGCATGTTTCATATCCATTTCAAGCTGGCGGATCCTTGCTTCCATTTCAATGATGGGGCGCTTGATCTCCAGGACTTCCTCGTAGATAGTCCGGTCTCCGGATAAATCCTGGTGCTGAGCCAGATAGCCGATGGATTTCCCCTTGGAAACAACCACTTCCCCTTCGTCTGCAGAGAGTTCACCAATGATGATTTTTAACATGGTGGATTTCCCGGCTCCGTTAATTCCCACAATAGCGGCTTTCTCATGGTCCTCTATATGAAAGGAAGCATGTTTGATGACCTCGTTGCTTCCAAATGCTTTGCTTATATTGCTGCATGACAGAATCATGTTTCATTTTCCTCCTGATTAAGTGTAAGACAACAGAATAAGTATAATATAGGTGCTTTCTTTTTTCAAGGATACAATCATAAAACCCGTTTGACATTATTTTGACACGCAGTTATAATGGTATTAGTTTAATTCTAAGTTAAAGAAGGTGAAGATGTGGCAGAGAAAGAGATTTCCAAAGCAGTGGTTGCCAGGCTTCCGAGATATTACCGATATCTGGGTGAGTTAATGGAAGATGGAGTAGAACGGATATCCTCCAATGATTTAAGTGTCAGAATGAAAGTTACCGCTTCCCAGATCCGTCAGGATTTGAATAATTTCGGCGGATTTGGCCAGCAGGGTTATGGCTATAATGTAAAATATTTATATACGGAGATTGCAAAGATACTGGGCATAGACAGACAGCACAATATCGTTATCATAGGCGCCGGTAATTTGGGTCAGGCGATCGCCAATTATTCGAATTTTGAAAAGCGCGGATTCTTAATCAAGGGAATGTTTGATATTAATCCACGTCTGATCGGCCTTGTAGTCCGTGGAATTGAGATACGAAGTGTGGATGATCTGGAACAGTTTGTGAAAGATAATGATGTTCAGATCGCAGCCCTGACCATTCCAAAGACCAAGGCGCCGGAGATCGCAGACCGCCTTGTGAGGGCAGGGATCAAGGCTATCTGGAATTTTGCCCATACGGATTTGAGTGTACCCGACGATGTGGTAGTGGAGAACGTTCACTTGTCGGAAAGTCTGATGCGCTTATCTTACCGGGTCTGCAGCATGCAGGACAATGCTGAGAAAGAGAAGGAAGAACAGAACAGGTAATTCGGAAAAAAGGGATAACATGCCTGCCGGCAGGTGAAGGGAAACAGCTCTTCGCTGCCGGTTGTTTTTCTATGACATGATTGATCCCTGTCAGGAAAGAAAGGCGGGAGCAGTATGAGATATCTGGTAACAGGAGGACAGATGAAAGAGGTGGACCGCTACACCATTGAGAAAATAGGGATTCCCTCTCTGGTGCTGATGGAACGGGCCGCCATGGCAGTTGCGGAAGAGGTTTTAAAGCACGGAAAAAAGACGGACCGGATATGGGTCCTGTGCGGAAGCGGCAATAATGGGGCGGATGGAATTGCAGCTGCCAGAATGCTGCATTTAAAAGGCTATGAGGCTTCGGTCATACTGGCCGGTAACAAGGATAAGGGGAGCGGCGAGTATTTAACGCAGATTTCCATAGCGGAAAAAACGGGCGTTAAGGTGATGGAGTTTTCTGATTTTATTCCCGGGAAGTGTGATATTCTGGTAGATGCACTTTTTGGTGTGGGACTGGACCGGGATATTCTGGGTTCATACCGGGAAATCCTGGATGCGATCGTCCGCTGCCGGCCGGAATTTACGGTGGCTGTGGATATCCCATCCGGCATTCACTCGGATACCGGGCAGATTATGGGGGCTGCCTTATGTGCAGATGTGACCGTGACATTCGGCTGTGAAAAGCTGGGGACCATGCTGTATCCCGGAAAAGAATACAGCGGTAAGGTTCTTGTTGCTGATATCGGTTTTCCGCAAGCCGGCTTTGAACGTCTTAAGACTGAATACTTTACCCTGGAGCCCGGGGATGAAAAGCTGGTACCGGAACGCCCGGCCTATTCCAATAAAGGGGATTTCGGAAAGGTTCTGGTGGTGGCCGGAGCCCCCGGTATGAGCGGAGCGGCTTATTTGAGCGCCCTTGCTGCTTACCGGACCGGAGCCGGCCTTGTAAGGATTTTTACGGTAGAGGAAAACAGGGCCATTCTTCAGACCCAGCTTCCGGAGGCTGTCATTACCGGTTATGATCCCCGGGAGACGGGGGCAGGGACCGGGAATTTTATCGAACTGTTAAGGAAACAGTGTGAATGGGCCAGCGTCATAGTCCTGGGACCGGGACTGGGCCAGGAGGATTATGTGAGAAATCTGGTGGAAGAGGTCCTTACAAATGCGTATGTTCCCATTATACTGGACGCAGATGGGCTTAATGCGATCGCGAAAAGCCCGGAACTGACCAGTTATTTCACGGAAAATATCATCATTACGCCTCACCTGGGAGAGATGGCCAGGCTTACCGGAAGCTCTGTGGAAACGATCCGGAAACATCTGGTTGCCACGGCCAGAGAATATGCGGACCGGTTCGGCATCACCTGTATACTTAAAGATGCAGTGACCATCGGGGCCTTAAAGGATCAGAGGACCTATGTCAGTGCAAGCGGAAACAGTGCCATGGCAAAGGCAGGAGCCGGAGATGTGCTGACCGGAATCATAGCCGGCCTTCTGGCATTAGGTTTGGAAGAGTCGGAAGCAGCAGCTTTGGGAGTCTGGCTTCATGGCCGGGCAGGTGACACGGTAAAAGAAAAGTATGGGGATTATAGTTTGCTTGCCAGGGAACTGACAGAAGAAATACATACAATATTGAAGGAACGGATGAGGTAACAGAGTGATGAATACATATGGCAGAGTTTATGAAGCAGTGGACTTAGATGCCATCCGGCATAATATGGAAGCCATGAGAGCAAATTTAAGTTCAGGAACCAAAATGATCGGCGTCGTGAAATCCGACGGATACGGCCACGGCGCAGTTCCGGTAGCCTGGGCCATTGATCCCTATGTGTGCGGGTATGCAGTGGCCACTGTGGAAGAAGGCGTGATCTTAAGAAAGCACGGAATCAGAAAACCCATTCTGGTACTTGGGGTTGTTCCTTATGCGGATGCAGACAAGCTGGTGGAATATGAGATCAGTTCGGCCATTTTTCAGCTAAAGAGAGCGGAGCACCTTTCGAAAGCCGCCAAAAAGGCGGGAAAGACTGCTGTTGTACATCTGGCAGTGGATACCGGTATGAGCCGGATCGGATATCCGGTTACAGAGGAAGCCGCGGATGAGGCGGCGAAAATCTGCAGCCTGCCGGGAATTAAAGTGGAGGGGCTGTTCACCCATTTTGCAAAGGCAGATGAGACGGATAAAACAGCCACAGACAAACAGATTGAAAGATACCGTACGTTTGTGGCCATGCTTTCCGTACGGGGAATTACCATTCCGGTGCTTCATTGTTCCAACAGCGCAGGCATACTGGATTTACAGAGGGCGAATTTTCATGTGGTACGGGCCGGAATTTCTATCTATGGCCTTTATCCTTCGGCTGAGGTGGACCGGGAGAAGGTAAGACTAAAGCCTGCGATGGAATTAAGGAGTTTTATCTCTTATATCAAAAAGATCGGACCGGGAACCTCTGTAAGCTATGGAGGTACCTTTACCGCAGACAGGGAAATGACAGTGGCTACCATCCCGGTAGGGTACGGGGATGGCTATCCAAGGAATCTTTCAGGGAAGGGGGAGGTGCTCATACGGGGGTACCGGGCCAAAATCCTGGGGCGTGTCTGCATGGATCAGTTCATGGTCGATGTGACAGCCATCCCAGGGGTGGAAGAAGAGGATGAGGTGACTTTGATCGGCAGACAGAGAGGCCAGCAGATTACAGTAGAGGAACTGGCGGAAACCGGCGGAGGATTCCATTATGAGATCCTCTGTGACATTGGCAAACGGGTTCCCAGAGTTTATCTGGAAGCCGGCCGGATCATTGGAACGAAAGATTATTTTGACGATTGCTACAAAGGGTTTCCAAAGGGTTGATAACAAACTCCATGTCCGGAACATATCATAAGGTATGCGGCGGATAAAACTTAAGTGAATACACGAGTCAAAAAAGGTCAATACTAGACTTAAATAAATTGACGGAGTGTGAGAGTGTGATAATCAGACGTGGAGACATTTACTATGCCGATCTAAGACCGGTCGTAGGTTCTGAACAGGGCGGGATTCGTCCGGTTCTTATTATACAGAATGACATAGGTAATAAGCACAGCCCTACTGTAATCTGTGCGGCAATTACCTCGAGAATGAACAAGGCAAAGCTTCCCACCCATGTGGAGCTTGACACAAAAAAATGCGATATGATAAAGGATTCGGTGATTCTTTTAGAGCAGCTTCGAACGATTGACAAGCAGAGGCTGAAGGAGAAGATCTGCCATATCGATGAGGAACTTCAGCAAGAAGTGGACTGTGCATTAAAGGTGAGCCTGGAACTGGATACATAGTTCACCATTGACGGAAAGCTGATAAAATGATATATTCTTAATAGTTGTGAGAAAAAATACAAAAGATAATGAACAAAAGGAGTAGATTTTAGGAATGGACGATGGCAATCCGCTTTTACGCGTGATTATTTTTATTGCTTTTATCGTGTTGGACGCAATATTCTATGGATTTGGAGCAGCAATCCAAAACGTGAATACAAGCGAACTGGAACATCAGATGGAAGAAGGAAGTGAAAAGGCCCGGAAGCTGTTACATATTGTTAACAGACCTACCAGGTTCGTAAATACCATCCAGATAACGACCAACTTGATCGGAATGGTAACCGGAGCCTTTGTTTTGGAGCAGTTTGGGGCAGAGCTGGAGGCGATTCTGGCACGGGGCAGTACATACCCGAGACAATGGATGTCATTTACCAGCCTGTTGCTGGTTTCGGTAGTACTGGTCGTGCTTTTAATCAGCTTTGGAATCATTATTCCGAAACGCTGCGCGGCAGAGAACCCTGAGAAATGGGGCTATCGGATGCTGCCTGCAGTAACCCTTATCATGATACCCCTTGTGCCATTCACCTGGCTGGCAAATAAGGTGGCTCACTTCGTCTTAAAGCTGTTGGGAATCGGTATGGCATCGGATTATGAGAACGTTACGGAAGAGGACATCATGTCTATGGTAAACGAAGGCCATGAGCAGGGAGTTTTAGAGGCCAGAGAAGCGGAGATGATTACGAACATCTTCGAATTGAACGATAAAGAAGCCGGGGATATTATGACCCACAGAAAGAACCTGGTCGCTCTGGATGGGGAAATAACTCTCCGGGAAGCGGTGAATTTCATACTGAAGGAGGGATTTAATTCCCGTTATCCGGTTTATAAAAAAGATGTTGATGATATCATCGGGATCCTTCATATGAAGGATGCCCTGATTGCCGTTGAAAATAAAAGGAATGCGGGGCGCCAGCTGTGGGAAATAGACGGGCTTCTCAGAGAGGCTCATTTTATTCCGGAGACCAGGAATATTGATACTCTGTTTAAGGAAATGCAGTCCGGAAAGATCCATATGGTTATCGTAGTGGATGAGTATGGGCAGACGGCAGGTATTGTAACCATGGAGGACATCCTGGAAGAAATCGTGGGCAATATTCTGGATGAATATGATGTGGATGAGGAATACATCGTCCAGTCAGATGACGGATCCTACATGATGAACGGCATGACACCCCTGGAAGAAGTGGAAAAGGCCTTAAACATTGAATTTGAAGAAGAGGATTACGATTCCTATGATACTATAAATGGTCTGCTGATTTCCAAGCTGGACCGGATTCCGCAGGAAGACGAACAGACAGAAGTGTCCATTCTGGGATACAACTTCAAGATCCTTCAGGTGGAAAATAAAATGATTCATACCGTCCGGGTCCAGAAGGCAGAGCCCGAAGAGGTACAGGAGGAAGATACGGTCATAAAGAAAAGTTCGGCCGAAGAAGAATCCTCGGAAGAAGAGACGTAAAACCGGCACAGCTGCCAATTCTTTCCCAGCTTGAAAACGGGGAGAATTGGGGCTGTGCGTTATTTTTTCTTGCCATCTGAAATAAATAGTGCTAAAATGGAAAAGATGTTGATTTTTTAGAAATGATAAGGACGAAATAGAGAAAGAAAAGGAGTGTTGGAAACAATGTCAGGACATTCAAAGTTCGCAAATATTAAGCACAAAAAAGAGAGAAACGACGCCGCGAAAGGCAAGATTTTCACTGTCATCGGCAGAGAATTGGCGGTAGCGGTTAAAGAAGGCGGACCAGACCCTGCAAACAACAGTAAGCTTCGTGATGTGGTCGCAAAAGCGAAGGCGAATAATATGCCCAACGATACCATTGACCGGGGCATTAAAAAAGCGGCCGGCGATGCGGGCTCCGTGAATTACGAGACGATTACATACGAGGGATACGGCCCCAATGGGGTTGCGATCATCGTAGATACGCTGACAGATAATAAGAACAGGACAGCGGCAAATGTGAGAAATGCATTTACCAAAGGCGGCGGGAATGTGGGTACTCCTGGCTGCGTGTCCTTTCTATTCGATAAAAAGGGACAGATCATCATTGACAAGGAAGAATGTGATATGGATCCGGATGAGCTGATGATGGTTGCCCTGGATGCCGGAGCAGAGGATTTTTCAGAAGAGGAAGACAGCTTTGAAGTGATCACCGGACCGGATGAATTCAGTGCGGTGCGCGAAGCGTTGGAAGCAGCAGGAGTTCCCATGGTTGAAGCAGATGTCACCATGATACCTCAGACCTGGGTGGAACTGGCAGATGAAGATTCCATTAAGAAGATGAATCGGATTCTGGATCTTCTGGATGCAGATGATGACGTACAGGCTACTTATCATAACTGGGACGAATAAACGATCAAAAAGTGAGGATGAACCTTTATAAAAGGCATTCCTCACTTTTTTATTTTCAGCCGACTTCCGTTAAGCTCCTGACAGACATCCCGATCTCCCCGATCAGTTCATGGATTCTTTGATAAACGGCTCCGGAATTCTTGGATATGTCCCCGAACTCTCTGGCCACTACGGCAAAACCGACCCCTGCTTCGCCTGCTCTGGCGGCTTCGATGGAGGCGTTGATGGAAAGGATGTTTTCCATAGAAGCTACCTTTTGAAGATCATGGGTTTTGGCCGTTACTTCACTTAAGGAATTTTGAATGTTTTCGATCTCAGAGTCAAGGATATCGTTTCTTTTCTGAGTGATTGTTTTCATATATTCCAGATTCACCAGCTGGTTCACTATGTTGCCTAACATTTGGGCGGAAGCCCGGATCATGCGCTCGGACCGCACCGGAACCTTATTTAATGCGTCCACATAGGCATCTTCCCTGACGCCAAGCTCTCTTGCAATCCCCCGGAACTTGTCTTCTTCAGGCGCATTAGGGAGAACCTGTCCGCCGATGATGGCGCCCGCTTTTTCGCCGTTTATGATGATATCGGAAGAAAAGTCCATGAGCCCTGCATGGCAGAAATAGGTACCGCTTCCTTCTGCATCACACTTTTTACAGCGCCGGAGGCCTTCTTCACTTCCCCGGTTGTATTTCATGCAGAAATCGGTGAAGTTGCTTCCTTTTGTTATGTAATTGCCCTCTGCATCTACCATGATAGCTGCCAATCCGGTAGATGCGGAAAATTGATCCTGGATTTCCTGCAATGCCTTTAAATCAATAAACTTTTTAATATCGATCATACCTTTTTGCCGCCCTTTCTCTATTAAAGTACTGTACAATTTTTATGTATATTATTATATAATAAGGAGGAGATAATTACAAGCAGGTTATGATGCAGACACGGACTGCAGGAATGGATTGAAGAAGTGGAACAATATAAAACCAACGAAATGCCAATGAAAAAATGATACAGAGTTTACACGAAATAGAAGAGGTTTATGACGATGGAAAGCGACCGATTGTATCGGGTACAAAAAGAAGATGTGGAGAAACTGAAGGAACTCTTGACGGTATGCTTTGCCGGGGATCCGCTCTACTGCAAGCTGATCCCTGACGAAGAAACCAGAAAGCGTTTGCTTCCTGAGTTATTTGAATGCGATATGGAGGAATTCTTTGAGACTTGTGAAATATATGCTGACAGCCAGGAGATCCATGGCATTATTGTGGTGGACGATGAATCGGAGCCTTATAATCCGTTTCATTACTATCTGACAGAGGCGGCCGCCTTTTTAAAAACGGACAGCTGTCTGATCAGGGAGGATCCTTCCTTAAAAACATTCTGGAATTTTTACCAGGGAAGGGATTACTTAAATTCCAGATGGACGGACCAGCTTCATCAGGAGGAACGGCTGCATATCATATATCTGGCTGTGAGGCCCAGTATGCAGCATCATGGAATATCTGCAGTCCTGTTAAATGAGGCCATTGATTATGCGGATAAAAATGGGCTTATGATCTCCCTGGAAACACACAATGATAAGAACGTAGCGTTTTATCAGCACTTTGGCTTCCGGATTTTTGGTATTGTGGAGAAACATTTTCATTTAAAACAGTACTGCATGGTGAGGGAAATGCGATAAATTTAATATACATAGTAGGACAGGCTTTCCGTAATTTTAAAACCTGCCTTTTGGTATATGGCCATGGCCGGTTTGTTTTGGCCGGATACCTGGAGAAACAGTTTTTTTGGCTTTTTTTCGGCCGGCTGTGAAAATAATGTTTCTAAAAACAGAGAAAAACATGCATTTCCAAGTCCCTTGCCGCGCAAATTTTCCGCAATTTCAAACCCATAGAAATAAGCCGCCTGTTCCCTGGAATCCAGATAACAGCTGCCTATGGGACTGTCATTCATAAAAAACATGTATTGGGTGGGGCCTGTAACCGGGCCAGAGGCCGCCGATACCGTAAGCTCATCACAGAGAGAGTTTCTTTTTAACGGTTTTGTTTCCAAAATGGCAGTGGAAGCAAGCTCCATGATGTGTTCGCTGTACCAAAAGAATGTTCCCATGGCTTCCAGGGTGCGGACTGTATCCGGGCAGGATTCATCAATTGGAAATATCAAATCGCAGTCATCAGCCTCTTTTAGAAATTCATTTAAGAGCAGAGTGAAATACCCGAGCCTCCTTTTTTCCGGACGTGTAAAGGCGCAGCATTCGCAGTCTCCATTTTCATTAAAAAAAGCGCAAAGAGCGGATAAGAGGCTGTCTTCGTCGTATAATAAATAATAGACGCAGTCTTCCTCCATGGGAAATGTAAGAGAGAGGCGGTCATGCTTCTGACAGGTCTCCTGCAAAAGCAATAAGTTGTTTTTTTGTAATTCACCTGGGTTTTTCATTCGGATAATATTCATGACAGGACTCCTGATTCGTTTTCGTATAGTATAATACAAGAAAAAGTAAAATTTCAATCAAATATTTTCCATATTGATGGTTGTTTCTTTGATATATGGGTGATAGAATAAACACAAGTGAAGCAGTTGGAGGGATCTATTTGAAAAAGAGAGAAGAAATACCGGTTTGCGATACCTGGAACCTGGCGGATATTCTGCCGTCTGAACAGGCATGGGAGGATTTATTCCATGAAACGGAAAGCTCGCTGTCAGGTTATAAAAAGTATGAGGGACATCTGGCAGATTCGGGCGAGATGCTTTTTTCCTGTCTGAAATTTGATGAGGAAGTGTCCTTAAAGATTGAAACATTATTTGTATATGGGAAAGAGAAATCCGATGAGGATACGGGCAATGCCAGATATCAGGGATTTTCTTCCAGGGCCAGAGCCCTTTCCTATCAGGCGGCCGGGATGTCGTCTTTTCTGATTCCGGAAATTTTGGACATTCCTGAGGAGACTCTTTCTCAATACCGGAAGAATGTTGCAAAACTGAAACGCTATGACAGAACCTTTGAGATCATTTTAAAAAAGAAAGCCCACACCCTGTCCGCCTCCATGGAAGCTCTGCTGGCGAAATCCATGGAAGCCACATCCGGCTCTTCCGATATTTTTAATATGTTTAACAATGCGGATGTGAAATTTCCGGAGATCCTGGATGAAAAAAATGATCCGGTCCGGATTACCCATGGAAATTACGTTGCTCTTATGGAGAAGCAGGACAGGGGAGTGCGCAAGTCCGCCTTTCAAGCCCTGTACAGCGTTTATAAACAATTTGGCAACACCCTGGCGGCAACGTTTGCATCCAATGTAAAGCAGGCGGCTTTTTACGCCGGGGCAAGGAATTATCCTTCTGCCAGGGCTCATTCCCTTGCGGAGAATGAGATACCCGAAGAGGTATACGACAATCTTATAAAAGCGGTTCATGAAGGGCTTCCCTATCTTCATAAATATATGTCGATCAGGAAAAGAGCTCTTGGGGTAGAAGAACTGCACATGTATGATCTTTATGTGCCCATGGTTTCCAGGGAAGAACGCAAAATCACGTTTGAAGAAGCGAAGCGCATGGTGCTTGAGGGCCTTAAGCCATTGGGAGAGGAATATCTGGCTTTATTAAAGGAAGGCTTTGAGAACCGGTGGATTGATGTTTATGAGAATGAAGGAAAGCGCAGCGGGGCTTATTCCTGGGGAGTTTACGGGATCCATCCTTATGTGCTGTTAAATTTCAATGGGACTCTGGACAGTGTTTTTACCCTGGCCCATGAGATGGGGCATGCCCTTCACAGCTGGTTTTCGGATAAAAGCCAGACCTATGTAGATGCCGGCTATAAAATATTTGTGGCGGAGGTAGCTTCTACCTGCAACGAAGCGCTGCTGATCAGGCATTTGTTAGATACTACGGAGGATAAGAAGGAGCGGGCCTATCTGGTGAATCATTTTATGGACAGTTTCCGGGGGACGTTGTACCGGCAGGCCATGTTTGCGGAGTTTGAAGCAGAAACCCACCGCCGGGAAGGAGAAGGCGAAGTACTGACTGCGGAGCTTTTGTGCAGGATATACCACAGGCTGAATGAAGAATACTTTGGTCCGGAAGTGGCCGTTGATCCGGAGATTGATTATGAATGGTCCAGGATACCGCATTTTTATACGCCGTTTTACGTGTACCAGTATGCCACGGGGTTTTCGGCTGCGGTTGCTATCAGCAGTAAAATTCTTAAGGGAGATGAAAAGGCAGTCAAGGGTTATTATAAATTCTTAAGCGGCGGAAATTCCATGCCCCCAATAGACCTTCTGAAGCTGTGCGGCGTTGATATGCAGGCAGCAGAGCCGGTTAAGGACGCGCTTCTGGTGTTTGCCGGGCTTTTGGAAGAAATGAGCGGGCTCATTGAAACCTGATTGTCAGATAGAGAAGAGGGGAGCAGGTATGAATCTGTATCAGATGATATTTAAAAGAAGATCCATCAGGAAATTTAAGAAAGAACAGGTCCCGGAACAGCTTTTAAAGGACATCCTTTATTTCGGGAAATGTGTGTCAAGGCTGCATGCAGACATTCAGATCAGGATGGAGATAAGAGAAAATCTGGATGAGCATCTTCCGGTTAAGGGGTTATGGAAAGTGGAGGCGCCTTATTATCTGGTATTTTATTCGGAGGAGAAGGACAGCTACCTGACAAATGCGGGGTATATTCTGGAGCCTGTCCTTTTATACATGACAGGAAAAGGACTTGGCACCTGCTATCTGGGGAATACAAGGGTGCCGGGGTCCGGCCCTGCGGGGATGAAGCAGGTGATCGCAGTTGCCTTCGGTTATCCGAAGACCCTGCTTTACCGGGATCCGGCGACGGCAAAGAGGCTTCCTTTAAAGGAGCTTTGCGTGTTTAAGGAAGAAGCCGGGGAGTCCATGAAGAATATTTTAAAGGCGGTCCGGCTTGCACCATCCGTCATGAACACCCAGCCATGGCGTTTTATTGTTTATCATGATAAAATCTATATCTTTTCCTGCCGGGAGTTCCTGCCGTCCCCTTCTCTTTTGACATTACGGGAGCTGAGCGTTGGGATCATGCTCTCACATTTAACCATTGCAGCAGAAGAGATGTGGATGAATATCAGGCTGGAAGTAGAAGAGGCTATGGAGAAGAAGCCCTATAAAAGTGGAACTTATGTGGCTACCGCATATTTAAAAGAGTATAAATGGTAATGGAAAACCGGAAAATTGATTGATACCGGCAAAAAAGAGAAGGCTCCTGACGCAGGGCCTTCTCTTCTTTGACTGTATCCTGTTATTCAATGGTAATGTAGTGATTCTCCTCAACCTGTTTTGGCGCTTCTTTTGGAACAACCAGTTTTAATATAATCTGCCGTTGATTGTGGGGACAGGAAATGGTAGAATATCCATGTTTGCTAAAAAGAAAAAGCGAGGAAAGACAATTCATGAAACGGGAAATCGATTTAAAAGAGATTTCGGATGGAAAATTATACGGCTTAAACGATATGGTCAAGGCGGATTGCGGTGATTGCAAAGGGTGTTCGGCCTGTTGTCAGGGGATGGGGCAGTCGGTCGTCTTAGATCCGCTTGACTGCTTCCGGCTGGCTGAAAACCTTCATTGCACACTGGAAACGCTTCTCGCCCATAAGCTTGAATTAAATGTAGTGGATGGCATCGTTCTCCCGAATCTTAAAATGGGAGGGCAAGAGGAACGGTGCGGTTTCCTGGATCAACAGGGACGCTGCCGGATCCATGGCTTCCGGCCGGGCATCTGCCGCCTGTTTCCTTTGGGACGGGTGTATGAAGAACAGGGATTTCATTATTTCCTGCAGATCCATGAGTGCCGGATGGAGAACCGGACGAAGGTCAAGGTACGCAAATGGATCGACATGCCTGACGGGAAGCGTTATGAGAAATTCATATTTGACTGGCACTGCTTTTTGAAGCGGTTAGAGAAGCGGATAGAGGAAAGAGAGGATCAGACGTTTGCGAGAGATGCCAGTATGTATGTTTTAAAGCAGTTTTTTCTTACTCCTTATGATGCGGACCAGGATTTTTATGATCAGTTCGGTAAAAGGCTTGAAGCCAGTTCCTTCTTATGATAGAATTGGTAAGAATAGAGAAAAATAAGGACGAAGAGAACCAAGGAGGAGACAATGATCAGGCAGTTAATTGACAGAATTCAAAAAACAAACGCACCGGTCTGTGTCGGTTTGGACCCGATGTTAAACTATATACCAGAGCATGTAACAAAGAAAGCATTTGAAGAATTCGGTGAGACATTACAAGGCGCCGCGGAAGCAGTTTGGCAGTTCAATAAAGAAATCGTAGATCATGTTTATGATTTGGTCCCATCCGTGAAACCTCAGATTGCCATGTATGAGCAGTTTGGCATCGAGGGCCTGAAAGCGTATACAAAGACGGTGAACTATTGCCGGGAAAAGGGGCTTTTCGTCATTGGGGATGCTAAAAGAGGAGATATTGGTTCCACATCAGCCGCTTATGCTGCTGCGCACATCGGTCAGGTGAAGGTTGGGGACAAACGTTTTTCCGCTTTCGGCACAGATTTCCTTACGGTTAATCCATATCTGGGGACCGATGGCGTGAAGCCCTTTGTGGATGTGTGTAAGGAAGAGGATAAAGGCCTTTTCATTCTGGTCAAGACTTCCAATCCTTCCAGCGGGGAATTCCAGGACCAGCTGGTGAACGGAAGGCCGTTATACGAACTGGTTGCGGAAAAGACGGTAGAATGGGGGGCAGACTGCATGGATGGCACTTACAGCAATGTGGGTGCGGTGGTAGGAGCCACCTATCCGGAAATGAGCAGGATTCTCCGCAAGCTTATGCCGAACACTTATTTTCTGGTACCGGGATACGGGGCTCAGGGCGGAACGGCAGAAGATTTAAAGCCCTGCTTCAATGAGGACGGCCTTGGCGCCATCGTAAATTCCTCCAGAGGAATCATCGCTGCTTACAAACAGGAAAAGTATGTCCAGTTCGGTGCAGAACATTTCGGCGAAGCTTCCAGACAGGCAGTCATTGATATGGTGGCGGATATCAGCCGCGTATTATAGGAGGAATCATGGCAAAAGTAAAGGAGACTGCAACGGTTGCCGGCCAGATACGGCTTGCGGACGGTGTATTCAGCATGTGGATCGAGACAAGGGAAATTACTGCCCAGGCAAAACCGGGACAGTTCATTTCTGTATATACAAAGGATGGCGCCAAGCTTTTGCCCCGTCCCATCAGCATTTGCGGGACTGACAGGGAAAAGGGGCTGTTAAGGATCGTGTACCGGACTGCAGGCGGAGGAACGGAAGAGTTTTCTCATTACCAGGCTGGGGATTCCATTGAAATCATGGGGCCTTTGGGCAATGGATTTCCCCTTTTGGCGGGCAGAAAAGGAAAAAAGGCTTTGTTAATCGGCGGAGGAATCGGAATCCCTCCCATGCTGGAGCTGGCAAAACACTTGGAGTGTGAGTGCCAGACAGTGCTGGGCTACCGGGATGTGCTGTTTTTGAATGAAGAGTTTCTCCCTTATGGGGATGTTTTTGTTGCAACAGAAGACGGAAGTGCGGGAACAAAAGGCAATGTTATGGATGCGGTCCGGGAACACGGTCTGACAGGCGATGTGATCTTTGCCTGCGGTCCTGCTCCCATGCTTAGAGCAATTAAGGCTTACGCCCTTGAAAACCAGGTGGAATGCTATCTTTCCTTAGAGGAAAAGATGGCATGCGGCATTGGGGCCTGTCTTGCCTGTGTATGCAAAAGCAGGTCACTGGATGAGCATTCCATGGTTCATAACAAGCGCATTTGCAAAGATGGACCGGTATTTAGGGCTGAGGAGGTGGACTTTTAGATGAATATGAAAGTAAATCTGGCCGGAGTCGAGCTTAAGAATCCGGTTATGACCGCTTCCGGCACCTTTGGTTCCGGGGAAGAATACAGCGAGATGGTTGATTTAAACCGTTTGGGCGCAGTGGTTACCAAAGGCGTGGCCAATGTGCCATGGCCCGGGAACCCTACTCCCAGGATCGCGGAAACCTATGGCGGCATGATCAATGCCATCGGCCTTCAGAATCCGGGGATGGAAGTTTTCATTAAGAGAGACATCCCGTTTTTAAAACAGTATGATACAAAGATCATTGTTAATGTCTGCGGAAAGACTGCGGAAGATTATGTAGAAGTTGTAGAGCGGCTGGCGGATGAGCCGGTAGACATGCTGGAGATCAATATTTCCTGCCCCAATGTAAAAGAGGGGGGGATCGCTTTCGGCCAGGACCCCAAAGCGGTTGAGGCCATAACGAGGGAAGTGAAAAGATATGCAAAGCAGCCGGTCATCATGAAGCTGAGTCCCAATGTGACGGATATTACGGTCATGGCAAAGGCAGCGGAAGCCGGGGGAGCGGATGTGCTGTCTCTTATTAACACGTTGACCGGTATGAAGATCGACATTAACCGCCGCACCTTTGCGGTTGCCAATAAAACGGGAGGATTATCCGGTCCTGCCATTAAGCCGGTTGCGGTCCGCATGGTATACCAGGCTGCCAATGCGGTGAAGATTCCCATTATCGGCATGGGCGGCATCATGAATGGATCAGATGCCATGGAATTCATTCTGGCGGGAGCTGCGGCTGTTTCCGTGGGAACAGCTAATTTCCGGAATCCCTATGCAACGGAAGAAGTGGTTCGCGGCATTGAGGATTATATGAAGAAATATAACGTTGAAGATATCCGGGAGCTGATCGGAGCTGTCCGTTAATGGAATTATTTTGAATAGAGAGGACGAAAAAATGGAACAGTATAAGCAGGAATTTATTGAATTTATGGTGGACAGCGATGTCCTTAAATTTGGAGACTTCACTCTGAAAAGCGGAAGAAAATCTCCGTTTTTTATGAATGCAGGTTCCTATGTGACAGGAGCGCAGCTTAAGAAGCTGGGAGAATATTATGCGAAGGCGATCCACGATAACTTCGGCGATGATTTTGATGTGCTGTTCGGGCCGGCTTATAAAGGAATTCCCATAAGCGTTGCTGCGGCCATCGCCTTTCATGAACTGTACGGAAAGGAAATCAGATATTGTTCTAACAGAAAAGAGGAGAAGGATCACGGTGATGCCGGGATCCTCCTGGGAAGTCCCCTAAAGGATGGCGACCGGGTAGTGATCATTGAGGATGTGACAACCTCCGGCAAATCAATTGAAGAGACATTCCCCATCCTGAAGGCTCAGGGAAATGTGGAGATTTTAGGGCTCATGGTTTCCTTAAACCGCATGGAGAAGGGCAAGGGCGACAAGGGAGCTCTGGACGAGATCCGGGAAAAATATGGGTTTCAGGCATCTGCCATTGTGACCATGGCAGAAGTGACCGAACATTTATATAACAGGAAATATGCCGGAAAAGTGATCATTGATGATACGTTAAAAGCAGCCATTGATGCTTACTATGGGATCTATGGCGTGAAATAAGCCCTATGGCACATTGGTGCCCTAAAGAGCGGGCGGTGCAGAAGGAAAGGAGAGCTTGATATGGAAAGAGTCTACAAGACTATGAGAAATGCAGGTGCATTAAACATTACTGTTGGAATTATTGTGACCGTTATCGGACTTGCTGCCGGAATCATGTCGATCGTAAATGGGGCAGTACTGCTGAAGAGGAAATCTGAGATTACATTTTAACCGTCATCAAAGGAGAGGATGCTGTTAGGAAGGAATTGCTTTCGGGCAGCCTCTCTCTTTTTCAGTATATAGATGGAGCTGTTATGATTAAAAATACGACTAAACGACAGAAAATGGGTTGGGTAATTTTTGTATTTTACCTGATCCTTTTAGCGTACTTTCTGTTTTTCTCCGACTATTTCGGCAGAGGAAACCATATTCAGGAGGAATATGCTTATAACCTGGTTCCGTTTAAGGAAATAAGACGTTTCATTGTTTACCGCCGTGTGGTTGGAACCCAGTCCTTTTTTCTCAATATCGTGGGTAATATTATGGGGTTTATGCCCTGTGGTTTCTTTCTTCCGGTCATCAGCCGCAGGAGCCGCCGCTGGTTCAATACGGTGCTTTTAAGCTTCCTGTTTAGTTTAAGCATTGAAACCGTGCAGTTGGTTTTCAAGGTGGGGAGCTTTGATGTGGATGACATGATATTGAATACACTGGGAGGGATACTGGGATATATCCTGTATAAAATAGTACAGCACATAAGGATAAGGAGGAAAAGGCGTGCGAAAGCAGAAAAAAGTGTCCTACATTAGAAAGCCCTTTGCAAAGAGAAGTTTTCTGTCCCTGGGACTTGCAATTGGAGCTCTGGTTCTGGGAATCATTGGAATTGCCAGCTCTGTCATGACTGCAGGACAGGCACAGCTTAATGTGGCTGCTGTCTGTTTCTGCAGCCTGGTTATTTCAGTTTTTTCCCTGGTTTATGGTACCCGTTCTTTTTTTGAAAAGGAGAAAAAGTACATACTGTCCAAAATTGGGATGGGGATCAGCGGGATTTTGGTCATCCTTTGGATCGTTCTTATTATAATCGGAATAAGGGGGTAAGCATTATGGATTATCGAATTATATTTCAGAAGGAAAACGAGAGCATCATGGAGCGCTTCCGGCTCTCCATGGAACGGATCGGCCGGATAACATCAGAACATACTGTGTCTGAGCCGTACCGGGATTATTTTACCAGGACGGCATCCTTTATCGGTATGATCGGAGAATATCTTCGGTTTATTGAGGCCGGATATCAGAAGACGGCGCCTGCCGGGGTTTTAAAAGAATGGAACCAGAAGCTTTATCAGGATATTTTACCCGGCCGTTATGAAGAGAGCTATGCGAACCCGGCATATGCAGTATCAAGGCTGGGTGAGGGGTACGGCCAGCTTCTTTCGTATTTGTATAAGGAGATACGGGGAGATATTATTTTTATCCATGAGTGGAGGCTTACGGATATTACCATTTTAAATGAAACATTCATTGAAATTTACAACATGTTTGAGGAGAATGTTCCGGAAGCTTCCGCCGTAAAAGAAGTGATCTACTGGTTTGTCAGCGATTATACGGATCATACGGTCACCTACCGCATCCGGGAAGGGCTTGACCCGTCTCTTTCCTTTGCTGCGGATATCATACGCGGCAATGATTTAAATGATCTTCGTTATCTGTATTATTTTGGTGAGTATATTTCCGAATCAGATCTTAAGGTTGCGGAATTTTTAAATTCCCTGCCTGAGGAAAAGGTGCGCCTCATGGCGGACACTTATACGGAAGGCTACCGCAAAGGCTTTGAGGTAATGGGACGGGACTTAAAGAAAAAGAGAGCCGTGCAGATCCGCTATGAACTGGGGTTTGAACGCATGGTGAAGTATGCCATGGAGAATTTTGAAAAACTTGGCCTTAAGGTCATTCTCTGCCGTGCAGCCGTGTGGACGGTGAACACCAATGCCGGCCGTAAGGCAGGTTACCATGGAACATCCCCCAACAGGCAGTATGATTATGACCACCGCTATGATGATGCCATTTATTTAAACAAGGCGTTTAAGGACCGGAAAGCAGCTGTTTTGAAGGTTGCTTATGAAACTTATAAAGAACAGGCAGCCGCTTTTGCAGGGCCTGCGGTTATCGAAACCTTTGGAAAAGAAGGCTTTAAACCGGTGAATAAGCCGGAAGCAAACAGTCTGGATTCCAGACAGGAGAAGCTTGCCGCGGAGATGTCCAATGAAACCTCCAGGATACTGAATCAGTATGTACCGGGAGATGAGACCAGCTTTACTATCATCGCCTTTCCGGTTCCGGAGATCGGGGAGGATTTTGAGCAGATTTTTGAAGAGACCATTGCCATTAACACGCTGGATTATGAAAAATATAAGGGACTCCAGCAGACCATAATCGATACTCTGGATGAGGCGGAGTATGTGGAGGTCACGGGAAAAGGCAGCAACAGGACCCGGCTTAAAGTATCGCTCCATCCGTTGGCGGACCGGAATAAGGAAACAAAATTTGAAAATTGTGTAGCTGATGTAAATATTCCTTTGGGGGAGGTATTCACTTCTCCGAAGCTTTCGGGTACGGAAGGAATTCTGGCAGTCAGTACGGTTTATATTGCGGAATTCCAGATTAAGGACCTTGTGATCACCTTTGAAAATGGCATGATCAAGGACTATACCTGCGGCAATTTTGAAGATCCGGAAGAGGGGAAAGCTCTGGTAAAACAGATGATTTTAAAGAATCACGATACCCTTCCCATGGGAGAGTTTGCCATAGGAACCAATACCACGGCTTACGCAATGGCCCGGAAATACGGTATCCTTGACAGGCTGCCGATTCTGATTGTGGAGAAAATGGGGCCCCACTTTGCTGTTGGCGATACCTGTTACAGCTGGGCAGAGGAAAGCTCTGTTTATAACCCCAACGGCAAAGAAGTCATTGCCAGGGACAATGAGGTTTCCATTCTCAGAAAAGAGGATCTGTCTAAGGCTTATTTCAGCTGTCATACGGATATTACCATCCCCTATGCGGAGCTGGATAAAATTGAAGCGGTAACGGCTGAAGGGAAACGGGTTCTCATTATTGAGGATGGCAGATTTGTATTAAAGGGAACGGAAGAATTAAATGTTCCTTTATTAGGAATATAATCGGTTAAAAGGTTGTAAAAAAGAAAAATTGTGAAAATGTTTGATGAATTGCATCAAAATACTTATAAAATGAGCAAAATGCCGATAAGCCAATTATGGGGGCTAATAGTACAAATGAATTAGGGGAATGGAGGAGCTAAGGTGAAAAATTTAAAGATCGGTAAAAGAATCGCACTTGCTTTTGGGGTTATCCTTGTGTTATTTTTGATCGTTTCCAGTATTTCCATGGTAAGCTTAAGACAGAATAACGGTAAGTTTGTTAATTTTTTTAATAACGGGCATCAGGTCACGATACATGCACTTGACATGAGACGTGACATTCAGTCAGCGGCTAAAAATGTGGGATATGCCACCATGAGCCTGGATTTAAAGACCACCGGAAGTTATATTGATGCTGCGGAAGCAGATTTGGAAAACTTCCAGACCGGAATTCAGTTTTTGAGAGACAACTACCAGGGGGACCAGTCTGTGGTAGACAGCATCGAGAATACCTTAAAGGAGGCAGAGCCTTATAAGGACCAGGTGTTCGGTCTGGCACGGGAAAATAAGACCAGGCAGGCAGCCGACCTTTTCTTTGAGTCATTGGACCCTTATTTTACCAAGGTTCAGGAGGACTTAGTAAAAATCAGTGATTCGGCGAATGAAAGCGCCAATGCCGATTATAAGAACGCCCAGCAGATGGTGGGCATTACCCAGACGGTTGTGGCTGCCATGCAGGTTCTTGCCGTATTGGCAACATTGGGGCTGTCATATTTCATGACGAAGAGCATTGTGGTTCCGGTAAAAGAGATCGAAAAAGCAGCCGGGGAGATGTCAAAGGGAAGCCTTCATGTGTCACTGAATTATCAGTCAAAGGATGAGCTCGGCGGTCTGGCTGACAGCATGCGGACTACGATTTTCAATATTGGGACCATCATCGACGATATCAACAGTCTGTTGGGAGCGCTGGCATCCGGGGATTTCCAGGTGGGTTCCGGGAATCGGGAACAGTATGTTCTTGATTATGAGCCGATTCTGGAGGCTATGCGTAATATCAGAAACAATTTAAGCGATGCTCTTTTCCGCATTAACCAGTCTGCGGACTTAGTAGCCAACGGTTCGGAACAGGTATCTTCCGGCGCCCAGGCGCTGTCGCAGGGAGCTACGGAGCAGGCTTCCTCCATTCAGGAGCTTGCGGCTACCATAAGCGATATATCAGATCAGATCAACAGCAATGCCCGGAGCGCCAAAGAGGCACGGCTCAATTCGGAAGAGGCTGCGAAGAATGTAGCGAAAAGCAATGAAAAGATGGCTGAAATGAACCAGGCCATGATGGAGATCAGTGATAAGTCCAATGAAATCGGAAAGATCATAAGGACCATTGAAGACATTGCATTCCAGACCAACATTCTGGCATTAAATGCTGCGGTAGAGGCAGCCCGTGCAGGCGAAGCCGGAAAAGGCTTTGCGGTCGTGGCGGATGAGGTCCGCAGCCTTGCCAGCAAATCCGGGGAAGCGGCTAAGAATACCACAATGCTGATTGAGGAAAGCATGCAGGCCGTGGAAAACGGAACCAGAATTACGGCGGAGACGGCTAAGGCCATGCAGGATGTAGTCGAAGGCAGCCTGCGTATAAAAATGATTGTTGAAGAGATTGCGTCGGCTTCCGATAAGCAGGCAATAGCGGTTAACCAGGTGACCCAGGGAATTGACCAGATTTCCAGCGTGGTCCAGACCAATTCCGCAACAGCAGAGCAGAGCGCAGCGGCAAGCGAGGAATTATCGGGCCAGGCTCAGATTATGAAGGGGCTTGTACAGCGCTTTAAGCTTTATAACGGTGAAGAGGAGAAGAAAGCTTCAAAAGAGCCGCCGAAGCAGAGGATTCAATCAAAGCCAAAGGCTGTCCGGCCGGAACGGTCCGCTTATGTGGAAGAACCGGAGGTCCCGGCTCTGAATATGGATGCGGTATATTTTGATGAACCCACCTCATTTGGAGGAGGGAAGTATTAATCTGCATCATCAGGCATGAGAGCAGGAAAGAAGGTAAAATTTCTTTCCGGTCCTCATGCTTTTTTTAAGGAACAGGTTATACTTAAATTTGTGAAGAAAACCATTGACGCAGTATAAAAAAGCTAGTATTATAATTAATAAGTATAAATTGATTAATATGCATTAATTATTAATTGTGCTTATTAAAAGTATTACCGCTAATAATGAATTACCATATCATACAAAATGAAAAGGAGAATTTACTATGGCAAAAGTGTCAATTGTTATGGGAAGTGATTCGGATATGCCTGTTATGGCTCAGGCTGCAGATGTATTGGAGAAACTTGGGGTAGCGTTTGAGATTACAGTGATCTCTGCCCACAGGGAGCCGGACATATTTTTCGAATATGCCAAAACAGCGGAGGCGAGAGGCATAAAGGTTATCATCGCAGGTGCGGGCAAAGCAGCTCACCTTCCCGGAATGTGCGCAGCTTTATTCCCAATGCCGGTCATCGGGATCCCCATGAAGACTTCGGACCTTGGCGGAGTGGATTCTCTTTATTCCATTGTACAGATGCCTTCCGGTATTCCGGTAGCCACGGTTGCCATTAATGGGGGAACCAATGCAGGAATCCTGGCCGCTAAGATTTTGGCAGCCAGTGACGCAGAGCTTTTAGAAAAACTGAAGGAATATTCCGAAAATTTAAAAAATGATGTTGTGAAAAAAGCGGAGAAGCTGGATCAGATTGGTTATGAGGAATATTTATCCCAGATGAAAAAGTAGGGAAAGCAGGAGCGGAGGAGAAAGAAATGGATTATAAGAATGCCGGAGTGGACATTGAAGCCGGTTACAGATCGGTTGAATTAATGAAAAAGCATGTTAAGGAAACCATGAGACCGGAGGTTCTTGGCGGAATAGGAGGATTCTCAGGTGCATTTTCCATGTCTGCCTTTAAAGAAATGGAGAAGCCGACCCTGGTATCCGGAACCGACGGGGTAGGTACAAAGCTGAAGCTTGCATTTCTGCTGGACAAGCATGATACTGTTGGGATCGACTGCGTGGCCATGTGTGTCAATGATATTGCCTGTGCAGGCGGTGAGCCTTTATTTTTCCTGGATTATATCGCCTGCGGCAAGAATTTCCCGGAAAAGATCGCAGAGATCGTAAGCGGCGTTGCAGAAGGCTGCAAGCAGGCCGGAGCAGCTTTGATCGGCGGCGAGACAGCGGAAATGCCGGGCTTTTATCCGGAAGATGAATACGATTTAGCCGGCTTTGCGGTTGGCGTGGTAGATGAGAAGAATCTCATTACAGGAGCCGGCTTAAAGGCTGGAGACGTACTGATCGGAATGGCTTCTTCCGGTGTTCACAGCAATGGCTTCTCCCTGGTCCGCAAGGTGTTTGATATGACAGAAGAAGGCCTTAATACCTATTATGATGAATTGGGAAAAACCCTTGGCGAGGCACTTATCGTTCCTACGAAGATTTACGTAAAGGCGTTGAAAAGTGTAAAGGAGAGCGGTGTGGTGATCAAAGCCTGCAGCCATATTACAGGCGGTGGCTTTTATGAAAACATTCCCCGCATGCTGGCCGATGGAATTCAGGCTGTTATTGAGAAGAACAGCTATGAGATGCCTGCCATTTTTAAGCTGCTGGCTGAAAAAGGTGATATTGAAGAAGAGATGATGTATAACACCTATAATATGGGAATTGGAATGGTGCTGGCAGTTGCCCCGGCAGATGTGGACAAGGCTATGGAGGCGGTCCGCAAGGTTGGAGAGACTCCATATGTGATCGGATGCACCAGATCAGGTGAGAAGGGTGTGACCTTATGCTGAGGGTCGGCGTATTGGTTTCCGGAGGGGGAACCAACCTTCAGTCGATTTTAGATGCCATAGACAGCGGAACGGTCACGGGTGCTGAGATAGACGTGGTCATCAGCAATAATAGGAATGCTTATGCCCTGGAGAGGGCCAGAAATCATGGGATTGACGCATTCTGCATTTCTCCCGGGGATTTTGATGGGAGAGAGCAGTTTTATGAAGCGCTTCTTGAAAAAATAGACGAGTATCAGCTGGATCTGATTGTTCTTGCCGGATTCCTGGTTACGATTCCGGCAGCCATGATACAGAAGTACCGGAACCGGATTATTAATGTTCATCCATCCCTGATCCCTTCTTTTTGCGGAGCCGGGTATTATGGGCTGAAGGTCCATGAGGCCGCTTTGGCCCGTGGAGTGAAAATTACGGGAGCTACCGTCCACTATGTGGATGAGGGGACGGATACAGGTCCCATTATTTTACAGAAGGCAGTTGATGTCCATGAGGGGGATACGCCCCAGAAGCTGCAGCAGCGTGTCATGGAAGAGGCGGAGTGGCTGATCCTTCCCCAGGCCATTCAGATGATCGCAAACGGACAGGAGGAATCGGAATGAAGGTTTTAATCATAGGCGGCGGTGGGCGTGAACATGCAATTGCATGGAAGGCGGCCCAGAGCCCTAAGGTCGGCAAATTGTACTGTGCCCCCGGAAACGCGGGAATTGCGGAGATTGCAGAATGCGTGGACATCGGCGTTATGGACTTTGACAAACAGGTGGCTTTTGCCAGAGAAAAGGAAATTGATCTGACCATTGTGGGGCCGGATGATCCCCTGGTCGCGGGGGCTGTGGATGCGTTTGAGGCAGCAGGACTTAAGGTATTCGGTCCCAATAAGAATGCTGCTTTACTGGAAGGCTCCAAATCATTTTCCAAGGATTTGATGAAGAAGTATGGAATTCCTACGGCTGCATACGAAACCTTTGATTCCCCGGAGGCGGCTTTAAACTACCTGGAAACAGCAGAAATGCCCATTGTTTTAAAGGCTGACGGTCTGGCTCTGGGAAAAGGGGTGCTGATCTGCAGCACGCGGGAAGAAGCCATAGAAGGGGTAAAAACCCTCATGTTAGACAGGCAGTTTGGCTCTGCCGGAGACCGGATCGTTATAGAAGAGTTTATGACCGGCCGTGAAGTATCGGTTCTTTCTTTTGTGGATGGAACAACCATCAAGATCATGACTTCCGCCCAGGATCATAAGCGGGCTAAGGATGGGGATCAGGGGTTGAATACAGGCGGTATGGGAACCTTTTCTCCGAGCCCCTTCTATACAGAAGAAGTGGATGAATTCTGCAGGAATTATATTTATCAGGCGACTGTGGATGCCATGAAGGCAGAGGGACGGGAATTTAAGGGAATTATTTTCTTCGGTCTGATGCTGACGGAAAAAGGGCCGAGAGTGCTGGAGTATAACGCCAGATTTGGAGATCCGGAGACCCAGGTGGTACTTCCCCGTATGAAGAATGACATTGTAGAGGTTTTTTTAGCCTGCATCGACGGTACCCTGGATCAGATAGACCTGCAGTTTGATGATAATGCGGCAGTTTGTGTGGTTCTGGCTTCTGATGGGTATCCGGAGCATTATGAAAAGGGCTATCCGATTACCGGGCTTGAGGCTTTTGAGGATAATGATGGATATTTCGTATTCCATGCGGGGAGTAAACTCGATAGTGATGGAAATATCGTGACGAATGGCGGAAGGGTGCTGGGTGTAACCGCAACCGGAAGTGATTTAAAGGAGGCAAGGGCGAATGCTTATCAAGCGGCAGAATGGGTTTCTTTTGAGAATAAATATATGAGACATGATATTGGCAAAGCAATTGATGAGGTCTAAGCAGTGATTGGCAGGGGATGGAAGCATAGCAGTTGGCGGTGTGAAAACAAAAGACAGGCAATCAGAGTAAAGCTGATTGCCTGTCTTTTGCATTTTGAGGTGGCAGTGAGAAACCATGATATGGAACGAAATAGTATGATAGATAAAGCGGTATACTCAAGGTGCCGTGTTTCGGCAGAATCACTTTTGGAGCATTTTTAAATATTTGTGAAAAATGACGAATTGTGCTCTTGGTTTTTGTAAAAATAAGATATTGTGAATGAAAAAAGCTTCTGTTATCATAAAATAAAGTTGAAAACGCTTTCAAGAAAGGAGAGACATGACAGTATCCATTTACGATGTGGCCAAAAGGGCAGGGGTTTCCATCTCCACCGTGTCAAGGATTCTGAATCAAAGTGCCAATGTAAGTGAGAAGAAGATTCAGGCCGTAAAGGAAGCAATGGAATTCTATCAATATGAACCGAATCAGTTCGGAAGGGGCCTGGTAAAGCAGCGGTCCAATATTATAGGCGTTTATTTTCCATATTATTCCGGGTCGGTTTTTGAATCCTCGTACAATCTGGAATTGCTGAAAGGAATTGAGAAAATCCTCACAAGACAGAACTACAGTATGGTATTGATCAGCGAATCGGAGGAGTATTTAAACAGGGTGAAAGGTATGCCGCGTTTCCTTGAATACATCCGGCAGAGGAGGATCGACGGTTTGCTTCTCAGCGGACTGACCGGCAAGTCCATAGAGGAAGAGGCTTTCAGGCAGATACTGGATGAAGAATATCCGGTTGTATATATAGGCAAACGGTTTCATAAAAACGGAATCAATGTTTATGCACAATATGAAAGCTATATGTATCAGATGCTTGAAATACTGTATCAGAACGGGCATCGGAAAATACTTCTGTATTTGTACTATTCCCATCAGAATTATTTAAATCCCATTGTGAAACGGGCTGAGGAGAAGATGCCGGATATGGATTTGGTGGCTGCAATCCTTCCCGATATGACGGAAATCAGACAGATACTTACCGTTGATATCAGGAAATATGTCTTAGGAGCAGGATACACGGCGGTATGTTCGCCCGGCACCGAGACGACCCGGGTGCTGTTAAGCGTATGCGGGGAGCTCAGAGTATCCGTGCCGGAGACGGTATCCATCCTGTCGGCAGAACACAAGAACGGCGATGGACGGCAGTTGTTTCCGCAGATATCGGCATTTTACGTGCCTGCAAAGGATATGGGAAGCGGGGCGGCACAGCTTTTGCTGGATGCGATTGAGAACCGGTCTTCCGGTGAAATATCCAGAGAGTATGAGACTAAGTATATAAACAGAGAATCAATAAGGCGGCTGTTGTAGCAACCTTTTGATTTCTCTTTTTTGAAAACGTTTTCTGAAAGCGTTTTCAAAAAAGAGAAGATATAGAAAAAAGGCAGGAGGAATATCATGAAAGCAATTATGGTAATGTATGATTCGTTAAGGCGGGATATGCTGGAATCATACGGCTGTGACTGGACGGTGACGCCGAATTTCAAGAGATTGGCAGAAGCCAGTGTGCAGTTTGAAAATTGTTATGTGGGAAGTATGCCCTGTATGCCGGCGCGGAGAGAGCTGCACACGGGAAGGATCAATCTTTTCCACAGGAGCTGGGGACCGATGGAACCGTTTGACGACTCAATGCCGGAAATCCTGAAAAAAGAAGGCATCTACACACATTTGGTCAGCGACCATCAGCATTATTGGGAAGACGGGGGGTGTACCTATCATAACCGCTACTCATCCTGGGAGATTTCCAGGGGCCAGGAGGGGGATTTATGGAAAGCGGATTTGTCTTATGAATACGATAAACAAACCGTTTTTAAAAATAAAGAGGTGATGCTCGCTTATGCGCCGTACAGAAGGATGATGGCTCATGATGGCATGAACCGCAGATATATGGATAAAGAGGAGAAAACATCACAGGCGGTTACGTTCCGGCATGGTCTGGAGTTCATTGAAAAGAACCATGGAGAGGATAACTGGTTTCTTCAGATTGAGACCTTTGACCCGCATGAACCATTTTATTCGATGAAAGAGGATAAGGCATTGTATCCTCATACTTTTCTCGGCGATGCGGCTGCAGAAGCGGATTGGCCTCCGTATGCTCCGGTGGCAGAAGATGAAAATACCGTCTGGCATGTAAGGTATGAATATGCTGCGCTGCTTTCAAAATGCGACCGGTATCTGGGAAAGGTCCTGGACCTGATGGACCGGTTTCATTTGTGGGAGGATACGATGCTGATTGTCAACACGGATCACGGCTTTTTATTGGGGGAGCACGGTTGGTGGGGGAAAACCAGCATGCCGGTTTATGAAGAAATCGCTCATACACCTTTGTATATTTATGATCCGAGGAGAAAAGAGTGTGCCGGAATCAAGAGAAATGCTATCGTACAGACCATTGACCTGGCACCGACACTTTTAGAGTACTTCGGAGTGGATATACCAAAGGATATGGAGGGGAAACCGCTGGACAGTGTGATGGATTCCGATGAACCAATCCGAAAGTATGCGGTATTTGGTTATCATGGAAGCCAGGTGAATGTCACTGATGGAAGGTATGTGTATATGCACGCAGCAGAAAATCCCGATCTGCCTGTTTACGAATATACCCTGATGCCTACTCATATGAGAAATATGTTTCGGCCGGCTGAATTTGAGGGGATGGAACTGGCAGGACCGTTTTCATTTACCAAAGGCTGCAGGGTGATGAAAATTCAGGGAAAAGAAAGGATGGGTGACACAACTTCATTTGGCTCCCTGCTGTTTGACTTAAAAGAAGATCCGGCTGAGACCCATTCCATTCAGGATGAATCCGTGCGCAGCAGGATGAAGGGCTATATCCGGGAGTATATGGAAAAGAACGATGCTCCGCCGGAACTTTATTTGAGATTGGGTTTGCAGGAAGAGAGGTGTAAATGAAAAAACGTCCTAACATTGTAATTATCAATCCGGATCAAATGCGGGCAGACGCTATGTTCCATCTTGGTAATCCGGCGGCGGTCACGCCCAATCTGGATGAGCTTGCAAAGGAAGGGGTGTCCTTTGCACATGCATTCTGTCAGAATCCGGTGTGTACGCCGTCGCGGTGCAGCTTTATGAGCGGCTGGTATCCCCATGTTGCCGGCCACCGCACCATGAATCACATGATGCATGGGCATGAACCGGTCTTGCTGAAAAGGTTGAAGGACCATAATTATCACGTGTGGATGAATCAGAGAAATGATTTGCTTCCGGCACAGGAACCGGAGTATTACAAATCCTACTGCGATACTTATTTTACACTGAATGATGACAGACAGCCGGATGTGCTTCCACGGGAAGAATGGAGGGGAGAACCGGGAGAGAAAAACTTTTATTCCTTTTACCGCGGAAAACTGCCGGAGCATAAAGACATAGACCAGATCTGGACAGATGGCGCAGCGGAGTTTATCCGGAGCTATGAGGAGGAAAGGCCGTTTTGCATATTCCTTCCCCTAATGTTACCCCACCCGGCCTATCAGGTCAGCGAGCCATATTTCAGCAGAATCGACCGGAAAAAGCTGAAAAAACGGATCTTGCCGCCGGATGGATTCAAAGGGAAATCCCGGATGCAGAAAGAACTGTCCAGGCTGCAGAATTTGAAAGACTGGAATGAGGCGGAGTATGATGAATTGCGCGCGGTTTATCTGGGCATGTGCAGCAAGGTGGACGATCTCACAGGCCAGATTGTCCGGGCACTGAAGGAAAAGGGGATTTATGACGACACGGCTGTTTTCTTTTTCAGTGACCATGGGGATTATACAGGGGATTACAACCTGGTGGAAAAGGTACAGAATTGCTTTGAGGACTGTCTGACTAATGTTCCGTTTATTGTAAAACTGCCAAAGGAACTGCAGAGACGCCATGGAGTCAGTAAAGAGCTGACAGAGTTGATTGATTTCTACGCAACGGCAGAGGAGCTGGCAGGGCTTCCTGCGGAACACACCCACTTTGGGAAATCTCTGGCTGCCTATATGGGGCAGAAGCAGGAGACACTGCGGCAGAACGTATTCTGTGAGGGCGGCTTCCGCAAGGGAGAGGATCACTGCAAGGAGACGGGAGGCCAGACGGTGCCTGACCCCAATGGGTTGTATTATCCGAGGCAGTCCCTGCAGGCATCGGATGAGATGTACAATGGAAAAGCCGTCATGTGCCGGACAAAGGATTATAAATACATCAGAAGGCTCTATGAGGGGGACGAATTCTATGATTTGAGGAAGGACCCGGAGGAAGTCCGGAATCAGATCGGCTGCGAAGAATACCAGGGCGCGGTTGCAGAGATGAAGGAGAAACTGCTGGAATTCTATCAGGATACCTGTGATGTTGTCCCATTTAAAAAGGATGCCCGGATGGACCGGGATTTCACGAAAAAATTTATGCATTAAACAGTTTGGGGGTTTACTGCACCTTGTAAAGGAGAAGGAATCGTATGGAGACTAAATATGCAAGAGCAAAATTTCTAGATGTTTTTAAATATTCATTTGGGGGCCTGGGTTCAAATTTGGCATTTTTTCTGGTGATGTCTTATCTGACATTTTTTTATACGGATATTTTTGGTATAGACACAATGGTAGTTTCCGGTCTGATGCTGATCTCAAGATTTATCGATGCATTTACAGATCCGATCATGGGAATGATGGGCGACCATACCCGTTCAAAGATGGGAAAATACAGGCCTTGGATTATAGGCGGGGCACCAATCCTTGGATTCCTTATCTTTATGCTGTTTACGGCACCGGAGCTGTCGCCAAATATGAAGATTGTATATGTGTATGTTGTATATATTACATATTCATTGGCATCTACGGTAGTCAATATTCCTTACCATTCCCTGACTCCGGTAATGTCTCAGGATCCATATCAGCGGACGGTAATCGTATCATGGAAACAGGGGATGGGGACGGTAGCTCAGTTCATCATTACCATTATGGCGCTGCCTTTCGTTGAGGCATTTGGAGGCGGTAAACAGGGCTGGGCGATTTATGGAGCATTCATTGGCATCATGACGACCTTTGCATTCTGGATTTGTGCATGGGGCGGAAAAAAATATGACGTTTGCGATATGCAAAAGGAAAAAGTCCGGATGAATATGGCAAAGGATTTAAAGCTTTTGATCAGGAATAAACCGATGCTGATGCTTATGATTGCTTTTGGTACGGACGTACTGGCGAATGCGACTTACAGTGCAGTCAATATGTATTATTTTAAATATGTGCTGAACCGTGTGGATTTGGTACCCAAAGTCGCTTCTGCGATTTTGTTTGCGGGGATTATCCTTCTTCCTGTGCTGCCGGCAATTTCTAAAATAGTAGGAAAAAAGCGTCTATACTGGCTGGGAAGCCTGTTTTCCATTTTCCCTCTGGTTGTTATGTGGCTACGGCCTACGGCATCGGTTACGATACTCATGAGCATGATGGCAGTTTTTGGATTCCTTTCCCGTATCCCCAGCAACCTGGGCTGGGCGATGCTTCCGGAATGTTCTGATTTCGGTGAGTGGAAATTTGGGCAGCGTTCGGATGGCCTGATGTCTTCATCCTTAACATTTATCAATAAATTCGGTATGGCGATCGGCGGGTTTATTGCCAGCTTTTTCCTTGGATTAGTGGGTTTTGTGGCGAACCAGGAGCAGACTCCGCAGGTTCTGGACATGATTGTTTTTTTAAGATTCGGAATGCCGGTAATCGGTTATATGGCTTCTTTGATTTCCATGGCATTTTATGAGATTACCAATGAAAAGTATGCACAGATCCGATCGGAATTAGATGCAGGCAGCAAGAAGGAGAGCGTATGATGATAGAAAAAGTAAAAAATATAATTTCACAAATGACTCTGGAAGAAAAAGCATCATTATGCTCAGGAAAGAATTTCTGGCAGTTAAAGGGAGTTGAACGCTTAGGGATTCCATCCATTATGGTGACCGACGGTCCTCATGGACTACGTAAGCAGGCAGGTGATGCGGATCACCTGGGATTGAACCAGAGTGTGAAGGCAACGTGTTTTCCGCCGGCCGTGACATCGGCCAGCAGCTGGGATAGCGCTGCATTATATGAGATGGGTAAGGCTATGGCCATGCTTCAGGATATGCCCCTTCGGAGCCTGGCGATGTTTGGGACTCTGAGTTTGGAAATTGTTGAACGGATAGTCCATGAATCAGGCCGGTCATAAAGACAGATTATCAGCTGGTTTATGAAAAAGGTTTATGAAAAAGTCGTTGACATGATTTGATTTTCATGATATTGTATCTCTACGACAGGTGGTGCAAATATGACAAAGGGTCAGTTAGAAGCCAAGATCAGTGAAATAATCAGCAAATTCGAAGTTGAATACATGGGGAGGGGTCCCAAGACAATCCGTACTTATATTTTAAATGACATGATTGTTGTCAGATTATTAGGATTCTTAAGCCCTTCCGAGAAAAAATTAACGGAGAATGTACAGGGTATCGAATTATTAAAGAAAGTCAGAACTTCCCTGTTTGAAGGCGGAAGAGGCTATCTGGAGAAGCTGTTAACGAATATCCTGGATGCAGACATTGTCAGTACCCACTCTGATATCAGTACCAAGACAGGCGAAAAGGTCATTATCATAACTGTCGATAAAAATTTAGAAGAGCTTTATACAGTTAAATAGTGCCGGAAGACATTGCAAAATAGAATTGATTCTAAGTTGTAAGTAAGCCGATATCCATTTTATGGATATCGGCTTTTAAAATATATTACATGGAGGAGGCTGATCAATGAATAAAAAACCGCAGTAACCTGACAAGTGCAATAGAAGGTATGGTTCGTCCGATTATGAAACGGTTTCTGTTTGGAATATTATAATAAAAACTATGTAATACTTAATAAAATTGGGAATCAGTAAGTCGAGGAAAACTTGGACTTACAAGGTTTGCACCGGCATTTTTTCGGTGCAGACGAAAGATGTGCATCGGGTATGCACAGGAACGGAGGAAAATATGCTGGAATGTTTACACAATATGAGTTTACCGGAGTATGTACAGGAAATATTAGTTCAATCAAAGGGTGTTGTCATACCTAAGACAAGAGAAGATCTGCTGGCGCTTGCAATGGGGAATTCGGAGAACCCTGTGTTTGATATTGAATATGATGTTGAGGGCAAAGGTACGATATTAGAAGCAACCGCTACGAAATGTAAAAACGGAGTCGTTGTTAATTATACGGATGACTATATGAGAAGGCGAGATCCTGACTGCCTGTTAATTGCGGACCGGAAACCAACGGATAAGCCCAGATACGAGGAGGTTTATCAAGCTGATTTTGAAACTTT
Source organism: Clostridium sp. Marseille-P2415 (assembly GCF_900155545.1). Classification (GTDB taxonomy): domain Bacteria; phylum Bacillota; class Clostridia; order Lachnospirales; family Lachnospiraceae; genus Lacrimispora. The sequence continues at coordinate 1,462,928 of NZ_LT732526.1, read as the reverse complement.
GAGAATGGGAACCTTTGATTGGCTGAAGAAACAGGAGCTTATTTTTTTCCCATTTAAATCAGGCGGGCTTGAGTATGGATATGATTCCGTCCTGATCGCTCCGTCAAATGCAGGATTTTTCGCAGCGGGCCTTGCAGATTTACAGGGATTTTTAAATATCGATGAGATTTCTTCCGATTTTAAGCCAAGAGCTATTGTTTTTCTGGCCCCCCCATTCCGTCATACCCATTTTAATGGGAAACAGATCGTTGTTCATAACCGCCTCGATGATATTCACGAGGTTTATTCCTATAATTTATATCCAGGCCCAAGTGCAAAAAAGGGCATTTATGGAGTTCTACTCAATATAGGAGAAGAGGAAGGCTGGGTAACCGCACACGCATCAACAGTAAAAGTGATCACTCCTTATGATAATGAGATCGTCATCATGCACGAAGGCGCTTCCGGAGGCGGAAAAAGTGAGATGATCGAAGACATTCATAAGGAAATGGATGGCAGAGCCATATTGGGCAAAAATACAGTTACAGGTGAAAAAAATTATCTGGTATTAAACGAAACCTGCGATCTGATTCCGGTGACGGATGATATGGCATTATGCCATCCGAACATGCAAAATGACAGCAAAAAGCTGGTTGTTAAGGATGCGGAATCCGCATGGTTTTTGCGGTTGGATAATATTAAGTGCTATGGTTCCTCTCCTCAATATGAGAAAATATTGATCCAGCCGGAAGAACCCCTTATTTTCTTAAATATGCAGGCAGTTCCGGGGGCGACCTGTCTGGTTTGGGAACACACATTGGATCAGAATGGGAAACCCTGCCCCAATCCACGTGTAATTTTGCCAAGAAGGCTGGTTCCCAAGGCCATTGATACCCCGGTGGAAGTGGATGTGAGGAGCTTTGGCGTGCGGACCCCGGCATGTACGAAGGAAAACCCGTCATACGGAATTCTGGGCATTCTCCACATTCTGCCTCCGGCGCTGGCATGGCTGTGGCGTCTGGTGGCTCCAAGAGGATTCAACAATCCAAGTATTATTGATTCTCTGGAAATGACCAGCGAAGGAGTTGGTTCTTACTGGCCGTTCGCAACCGGAAAAATGGTAACTCAGGCCAATCTGCTGCTTGACCAGATTGTAAAATCGACCAATACCCGGTATGTTTTGATACCCAATCAGCACATTGGTGCCTATGAAGTAAGCTTTATGCCGCAGTGGGTTGCCAGAGAGTACATTGCGCGCCGCGGCAGTGCCAAGTTTAAACCGGAGCATCTGGTGGAAGCACGCTGCCCGCTTTTGGGATTTGGCCTTGATTCATTGAAAATTGACGGCCAGTATATAAGAAGAGCCTTTTTAAGACCGGAGACCCAGCAGGAGGTAGGGCTGGAAGGATATGATGCCGGAGCTAAGATACTAACAGACTTTTTCAGACAGGAGCTCATCAAGTATAACACGGAAGATTTGAATCCGTTAGGAAGACAGATCATTCAAATGTTCCTTGAAGGTGCGACGGTTAAGGAATATTTAGACATTATACCAATGAGATATTAATATTGGTTCTATATCAAAGAGGACCCGCTCACAGGATGCTGTGCGCGGATCCTCTTTGAATATTCTTACTGTTCCTTTCTGGCGTTTCGTTTGCTTCTGCCCGGACATTTCCCGGGGTCCACTCGCCACATGCAGGTTTTGCAATGAAAGCAGGTTCCTACGTCTTTCCCGGCTTTTGCATCATTGGCCCAATTGGGATTTACCAGCGTACCACGGCCAATATCAACCATATCTGCTCCGGTTTTCTGCAATATCTCCCCGGCCATATTAACAGTCGTGATTCCTCCGACAGCATAGACCGGAACGGAAACCCGCTTCTTTATCTCCCCGGCTGCGTAAATGCGGTCACTGAAAATTAAACATCGGTGGAAGACGGTTCCACAGGATATACAGCTAAGCCATCCTTCTGGATCAGATTTTTTAATTCTTCCAGGTAATTTTCCGCAAATATGCTTAAATGGACTTTCGGATTGGCAATCCAGCCGATCTTCATATGTTCCGAGGTGCGAAGCGGAACAGCAATGATATTATCGCCGTTTAAGTTGCTGTTTAAAATGCCGCTGCAGATGGTATAACCGTTTAAACCGATCAGCAGATTGAAAAGAGTGGCCCGGTCGCTGACATAGATGATTTTCTTTCTGGGCACAGTGCTTAATATTTCTTCAGAATAATAAAAGGAGTTCTTCTCTCCCTGCTCAAAGGCCAGGAAGGGAAACGGTTGAAGATCGTCAAGGGTAACGGAATCCTGGCGCGATAACGGATGGGCAGAGCTTATGAACACATGGGGAGAGGCTTCAAACAGCGGATGAAAGATGAGGCCGCTCTCCTTAAAAAGCTTTTCCAGTACCTTCCGGTTGAAATCGTTCAAGTAGAGAATACCAAGCTCGCTTCGGAAATTCTTCACATCCTCGATGATCTCATGGGTCCTGGTCTCCCGGAGCGTAAATTCGTATTCCTCATTTTCCTGCCTGGACACCAGATTGACAAAGGCATTGACAGCAAAGGCATAGTGCTGGGTGGATATGGAGCAGATTCTTTTGAGGGGCTTTTTGTTTAGATAATGCTGCTCCATCAGGTCCGTTTGTTCCAGCACCTGTCTGGCATAAGAGAGGAATTCCGTTCCGTCCAGAGAAAGAGAGATGCCTTTGGGGGTTCTGTTAAAAATGGAAATTCCATATTCATGTTCCAGCTCTTTGACTGCATTGGACAGACTGGGCTGGGTGATATAAAGCTGTTTTGCTGCCTCTGATATGGAACCGCAGTTGACGATGGTAATGATATAGCGAAGCTGCTGCAGGGTCATTGTGTTCTCCTTCCGTATCTATCACCTTTTTTGGTATTTTAACATAGATTGATATAGTTTCAAACTATATTGTGCCATAAATTTATAGAATTTTACATTTTGTTTTTATTCCGCTAGAATTTAAGAGAATAAACAAATGTAGAATAAAAAGGAGATGGATCTATGAGCCAGACAAAAAAAAGAGCGCCGTTTAAATTTGATATAGTAGGAAGCTTCCTGCGTCCGGATTATTTGAAGAAAGCACGGGAAGGCTGGAAGAACGGCACTGTTACCGATGAAGAGCTGAGAAAGATTGAGGATCAGGCAATTACGGAGCTGATCGCAAAGCAAAAGGAGGCCGGCCTTCCTGTTATTACGGACGGTGAGTTCCGCAGAAGCTGGTGGCACCTGGATTTTATGTGGGGGCTTAAAGGGGTGGAAAAGCTGGAAGTTTCCCAGGGATATACGTTTCATGATGAGGTTACAAGGGGCGAATCAGCCGGATTATGCGGAAAAATTTCAGGAGAAAACCACCCTTTTATAGAGCATTTTAAATTTGTAAAGCTGTTTGAAGACGAAACGGTGACTGCAAGGCAGACCATACCGGCACCGGCCCAGCTTTTAGCAGAATTGGAGCGGGGGGATAACCTGGAACGGACGAGATCATATTATGAAGAGGAAGAAAGCCTGATCCAGGATATCGCGGCTGCTTACCGGACGGTCCTTGCGGATCTTTACGCGGCAGGCTGCAGGAACGTACAGTTTGATGACTGTACCTGGGGAATGTTCTGTGATACCAAATATTGGGAGGCCAGGCAAAAAGAGAAGAAATCCGCGGCAGAAGAAGCCCAAAAGTACGTAAGGGTTAATAATCTCGCCATGGAGGGACATCCGGAGGACTTAGTCATTAATACACATGTGTGCAGGGGGAATTATCATTCTACCTGGGCTTCTTCCGGCGGATATGCCCCCATAGCGCCTCATCTGTTTGGAGAGGAAAATGTATCGGCATATTATCTGGAATTTGATGATGAGCGTTCCGGAGATTTCGATCCGCTTCGGTTCGTAAATGGTGACAAACAGGTGGTGCTGGGGCTTGTGACCACGAAAACGCCAAAGCTGGAGGACAAGGAACGCATCATAACAAGAATCCGCAAGGCTTCCCGGTACATTCCCTTGGAACGCCTTTCCATCAGCCCTCAGTGCGGTTTTGCTTCTACCGAAGAAGGCAATATATTAACGGAAGAGGAGCAGTGGGCGAAGCTTAAGCTTGTGAAGGAGATTTCAGAAGAAGTCTGGTAACAACTGTATAGAAAAAAATATGCCGCGGAGAAAGTGGATTGTGTTGCATTTTTCTCCGCGGTATTTTAATATATAAGAGGTATGGAATATTTTGCCGTCCGGTTTTAAATTTAAGATTGTTTTCAGTTAGATATGTTAATACATAGATAGGAGGAAAACGGATTGCCGAAAGGCAGGATTGTTAAGCTTCATAGAAACGAAGACAGGAGGGATTGTATATGTTTAATTGCGGTAAAATCATTGCCATATTTGGCACAACAATTTTGGTTACAGCGCTTCCACTTACCTCGATGGCGGCGACAGAGACTAAAATCAGCAGTGTTTCCCTTAAGATAACATCTGAAATCGAGGCAGGAAGCAGCGATAGTGATGTATCGGTAACAACCAGTTCCAGTAAGTATCGGATAGAGGATGTAACAGTAACGAACACGCCAAGCGATGAGTGGGATGAAGAGGATAAACCAAAGCTAAAGGTTACCGTAGAAGCCGAAGACGATTATTATTTTGCCAGCGGCTTTGCCAAAAGCAGTGTGAGCATCAGCGGTTCGGATGGAACGGTTACCTCTGTAAGCCGCAGCAGCAGCTCGGAATTACTTGTTTCTATCACCCTGGATGCACTGGAAGATGAGGATGGTGATTATGAACTTGATGTGGATGGTCTGGAGTGGGATGAATCCAATGGCGAGGCCAGCTGGGATGATTGTGAGGATGCTAATAAATATGAGGTAAGGCTTTACCGCGGGGACAGTTCTGTAACCTCTGTACTCACAACCACAGACACCAGCTATAGTTTTGCCGGTTATATAACGCAAAGCGGTTATTATACATTCAAGGTTCGCGGCGTCTACAGTTCCTCAAACAAAGGCAGCTGGGAAGAGTCCGATTCCTGGTATGTAACTTCGTCCGAGGCGGAGGAGATCCGCTCCGGCAGCTCTTCAAGTTCCTCCGGTCCGGGAGCAGGCAGCAGCACCGGAGCGTGGTTACAGGATGACATTGGCTGGTGGTATTGCAATGCGGACAGAAGTTACACCGTAAACAACTGGCAGTATATCAATAGCAACTGGTATTATTTTAATGAGACGGGGTATATGGTGACCGGCTGGGTTAATTGGAATTCAAAGTGGTATTACTGCGGCGAAAGCGGCGCCATGTATGCCAATGCGACAACGCCGGACGGGTTTTATGTGGGAAATGACGGCGCATGGGGTGGTTCATGAATATACAGATTTTTGGGACCAGAAAATGTTTTGATACTAAAAAGGCAGAGCGCTATTTTAAAGAGCGCGGCGTAAAATATCAATTCATAGATATGAAAGAAAAGGGCATGAGCAAAGGCGAGTACAATGGGGTAAAGCAGGCAGTGGGCGGGCTTCATGCCATGCTGGATGAAAACTGCCGGGACCAGGACGCTTTGGCGCTTATCAGGTACATTGCAGACGAGGAGAAAGATGATAAGGTCCTGGAAAACCAGAAGGTATTAAAAACCCCTATTGTCAGAAACGGGAAACAGGCTACGGTGGGATTTCAGCCGGAGGTATGGAAAAGCTGGAATTAACCGGAGAATGACATTGACGAAAAAATTACTTAGAATTAAGTAAAAATCAACTAAACAAGGAGACGGAGAGATGAGAAAACCGGAAAAAGATCAGAAGTGGGTATTCAATAAGGATATTGAAGGAGAGCAGGCAGCAGAAGGCGTTGTCAGAAAGATCCTGGCATATTGCGATGGCATGATGTGCGTGGAAAACCGGTTTGAAAAGGGTGCCATTGGGAAACTGCATAACCACCCTCATACCCAGATCACTTATGTGGCAAGCGGAAAGTTTGAATTCACCATAGGAGATGAAAAGAAAGTTGTGGAAGCGGGGGATACTCTTTTAAAGCAGGATGGCATCATGCATGGCTGTGTCTGCCTTGAAAAAGGAATTCTGGTAGACATCTTTACACCGATGAGAGAAGACTTTTTATAAAACATAACCTTCAAGCTGTTGGTAAGTAAATTACCTGGCTTGAAGGTTTTTTAGTTACAGCGGGGAATCATTGGCTGGTAAAACGCTCAAACAGTCTGTTTACATCAACCTGACCGTATCCCCATATGTTATTCGGATATGTATCGGACGGGCTCCGGATTGCACCGCCGATCAGGAGGCGGTTGACATTATTTCCGGTTATTCTTGGATAATTTCCCCTGACAATTGCCCACTCAAAGACCATTGCAACAATACCGGCTGACTGAGCGGCTGCGGCCCCGGTACCGGTTGCGGTACCGTATTGGTTTCCGGGCACTGCACAGGGAATCTGATAACCTGGAGCAGCGATATCAGGTTTGATCTCGCCGATTCTTGTATAACCTCTGCTGGATTCCGTCAGGATGCTGTCATTCAGCTGGTTATAGGCGGTGACGGTCAGCGGATGCCTTGCATTTCCGGGAGAAGTTATGGTAGTATCCGGATTGGAATTCAGGAAAAATGTATCATTTGATATCAAATCTCCGGAAGGCAGCCAGGAATGAAATGAGAATGGTTCATTTTCAGGGTTTTGAACACGAAGATACCAGATTCCCGGGAGGAGATTTTGAAAGCGCAGCAGAATAAGCTGATCTCCGGATTCTTCCTCAAAAATGATGTTGTTAACGTAAATAATCGTCTGGGTAAATATAAAGCTGAACCTTCTGCATTGATTAAGGGAGGGAAAGACCGGCCGGGTGGATTCACGGTTCGGGGAAGAGACATCTATGGAAAGCCTTGCCGGAGTATAGGACCAGATTTCCATGGAAAACATAGTGTCATTATTCCCTACTCTTAATTCAACATCATGATAGTACGGGGCTGCGGTAGTAGCATTAAAATAGTGCCTTTGGTCATTCCCTTCATTTCCGGCAGAAACTGAAACCGCGTTTCCAGGCAGCAGGGAAAGGTGGTCTAAGTAGCCGCTGATTGCGTCTTTGCCGTCATGGCCTCCCTGACTGCTTCCCAGAGAGATGCATATGACAACAGGGCGGCTGAAGCGTTCTGCTGCCGTAACCGCATAGCGGACACCAAGTATGATGTCGGATTCCTGATAGCAGAGAGCATTTTCCGGAACAAAAAAAATGTTTTTTAAGTTCTGTTTTGCTTCTTTCAATTTTATGATCACCAGGTCGGCCTGAGGTACTACACCGCTGAACGATCCGTCTTCATTCGGAGTACCTGCCAATATGCTGGCCATAGCGGTTCCATGCCCATTTAAATCCGTCGTGGGAACAACGGACAAAGGGTCATCTGAGCTTAATGCGGTATTGATTTGTTCTCTGCTGTATTCTGAGCCATAGGTGAAGGCTTCGGGAATGGTACCGCTTTGCTCGGTTTGATCCCACATGGTAAGGATACGGGAGGTTCCGTCATTAAATAGGAATGCCGGATGCCGGTAATCAATACCGGTATCAATGACAGCGACCAGAACTCCAAGCCCGAACAAAGCTAAAGCCGGATTTCGCTGGACCGTTGCAACACCGGATTTTTCGAGGGCAATGGTAGAAGTAAGGGTATAAAGTGTTGGAAAGCTGCTATAGGAATGCCGGCCCAAGTCGCAGGGATTTGCATTTCCGACAGGAATATGAAGCAAAGAATGCACTCTGTTCATATAAGTTATATTATCACCAGTATCATAGGTCGGAGCTAAGGTGTTGTTGATAATCAGATCATAATAATTATTATCCAGTATTTTTTGCAAAATCAACTCCCCCTGTTTATTTAAACAAAACATATAATATAGTTTATGCTTCCGGGTTCCTAATATGAGTTTTAACTGGCGAAGCTCCGGCTGCCGGCAGTTCTTCCCGGGCATGTTTTATAAATCTATGTTTCATAAATCTATTGATAAAAATGGTATAATATGCTATAAATGAAACACAGTGAAATTAAAGGAGGTGATTGGGATGGGAAAGTATGTTTGTGAGCCATGCGGATATGTGTACGATCCTGAAATCGGTGATCCGGATTCTGGTATTGAGCCAGGTACTGCATTTGAAGATTTGCCTGAGGATTGGGTATGTCCGGTTTGCGGAGTTGGTAAGGACATGTTCGTAGAAGAGTAAAACTGCAGCCATTTCACTGGTAAGCAGGTAAAACCTTCAAGCTGTTGGGAAGTAAATTACCCGGCTTGAAGGTTTTTTTTCAGCGGGGGATCATTGGCTGGTAAAACGCTCAAACATTCTGTTTACATCAATCTGACCGTATCCCCATATGTTATTCGGATACGTATTGGACGGGCTCCGGATTGCGCCGCTGATCAGGAGGCGGTTGACATTATTTCCGGTAATTCTTGGATAATTCCCCCTGACAATCGCCCATTCAAAAGCCATGGCAATAATGCCGGCTGCCTGTGCGGCGGCAGCCCCGGTACCGGTTGCCGTTCCGTATTGGTTTCCTGGAACTGCGCAGGGAATCTGATAGCCTGGAGCCGCGATATCAGGTTTGATCTCGCCGGACCTTGTATAGCCCCTGCCGGATTCCGTCAGGATGCTGTCATTTAACTGATTGTAGGCCGTGACGGTCAGCTGGTGCCTTGCATTTCCGGGGGAAGTTATAGTAGTGTCCGGGTTGGGATTCAGGAAGAATGTATCGTTTGATATCAAATCTCCGGAAGGCAGCCAGGAATGAAATGAGAATGGTTCATTTTCAGGGTTTTGAACACGGAGATACCAGACTCCCGGAAGGAGATTTTGAAAGCGCAGCAGGATAAGCTGATCCCCGGTTTCTTCCTCAAAAATAATGTTGTTGACGTAGATGATCGTCTGGGTAAAGATAAAGCCGAATCTCCTGCATTGATTAAGGGAAGGAAAAACAGGCTGAGTGGATTCCCGGTTTGGAGAAGAGACATCTATGGAAAGCCTTGCGGGAGAATAGGACCAGATTTCCATAGAAAGCATAGTATCATTATTCCCTACCCTTAATTCGATATCATGATAGTACGGAGCTGCTGCAGTAGCATTAAAATAGTGCCTTTGGGCATTCCCTTCATTCCCGGCAGAAACGGAAACCCCGTACCCGGGCAATAAGGAAAGAGTATCTATGTAGCTGCTTGTAGCCCCTTTTCCGTCATGGCCTCCCTGGCTGGTTCCAAGGGCAAGGCATATGACAATGGGACGGTTTAGCTGTCCCGAAACCGTAACAGCATAGCGAATACCAAGTATCACATCAGATTCCTGATAGCAGAGTGCACTTTCCGGCACAAAAAAGATTCTTTTTAAATTTTCTTTTGCCTCTTTCAGCTTTATGATTACCAGATCAGCCTGGGGCACGACACCGCTGAACGATCCGTCTTCATTTGGCGTACCTGCCAGTATGCTGGCTATGGCGGTTCCATGACCATTGGTATCCGTTTCCGGGACAACGGACATTGGGTTTTCTGAGCTCAGTGCAGTATTGATCTGCTCTCTGCTGTATTCTGAGCCAAAGGTGAAGGTATCGGGGATCGTACCGCTTTGATCGGTCTGGTCCCACATGGTAAGGATGCGGGAGGTCCCGTCATTATTTCGGAATGCCGGATGCTGATAATCGATGCCGGTATCAATGACAGCGACTAAGACCCCGAGGCCGAACAGGGCTAAAGAAGGATTCCGCTGGATCGTTGCAACTCCTGATTTTTCAAGGCTTACGGTAGAAGTAAGGGTAAACAGTGAGGGAAAACTGTGATAAGGATGCCGTCCTATGTCGCAGGGATTTACGTTACCGGCAGGAAGGTGAAGCATGGAATGCCTTTCGTTTAAATAAGTAATACTATCGGTAGCATAGGTCGAAGCCAAAACGTTGTTAATGATCAAATCATAATAATTATTATCCAGTGCTTTAACCAAAATCATTCCTCCCTGTCGCATTCGAACAAAACATATAATATATTTTATGCGGCAGGGTTCCCGTTATGAGTTTTGCGGGTAAAGTGCCGGCTGCCATATGTTTAGCCGGCGTTTGTTTCGCTGTTCTGGGGCGTTTGAGGCTGAGGGGCTTTTCCCGCTTTTTTTAAATATTCCATAATCCCTTTGGCGTCGGCTTCTCCCAGGGCCTTATATTGCTCTTCTGTGGACAGAAATAAAGTCAGATCGCTGGGATGATTTAAAAAGCCGTGCTCAATAATGAAACCGCGGATGCCGTACATCTGGGAATAACGGGGAATTGCATAATAATCGGCCTGGCTTCCGTCCGGATATAAGGTTCCATTCTGTGAATCCCGCAGGAGCAGTCCGCGGTTATGAAGGCCCAGCGCGTTTAACTGATTTAAAATGGTATTGGCCGCCTCCTGGGACTGAACGGCAAGATCGCTGTTATAGCGGCCGGTCCTGGGAGCCATGGAGCTTACTCCATAGGCATTTTTAACCGTTCCGTTACCCAATGCCGAATCCACATGCTGGCTTACGAATAAGTCTGCATGAACAGAAGCGGCAAAGGCGGCACGCTGTTCCAGGGCAACGGTTGTTTCCGCACTGTCTTTTGTTAAATAAACCGTATAGTTGGAATTTTGTTCCAGATACTGCTTTGTGTAGTTGGCAATTTTCATGGTTATTTCGTCTTCATAATAAGTGACTCCATTGTATTCGAAGCTGCAGCCGGAATAATGGCCGTCTGTTTTGCCGTGGCCGGGGTCAAGAACTACGATGAAGTTGTTGTTACGTATGCCCGGTCCGATTTCAGGAGTCACGGTTTTGGTTACCGGAGGCGCAAAGGCAGGCCCGGATTCTTCTTCTGCCTGTGCGGCAAAAACGGAAGCGGTGGAAATAAGGGCGGCAAGCAACAGGGCTTTTTTAGCGGCCGGTAAAAAATTCTTAATCTGTATCATGATAGTTCCTCCCGAATATTGGCATTTTTCCCAATATTATAGCACTCTTTGGCAGTTCCTGTAAATGGTCTTCTTTGAATTTATTTCTTAATGTGATAAAATGAATCGAAAAAGAAAAAGCAGAAAAAGGAGGCCGCATTTATGAAGTACTATTTCGCTCCCATGGAAGGAATTACCGGTTATGTTTACCGGAACGCACACCGCAGGTTTTTTGACCAGCTGGACGTGTATTTTACTCCTTTTATCGTTCCGGCCCGGAACCGGAAGTTTTCGTCCAGAGAAAAAAACGACTTTTTGCCGGAACATAATGAGGGGATCCGCGTAATTCCTCAGATTCTCACCAATAAGGGAGAAGATTTTATATGGGCGGCAGAGGAGCTTAAGAAATACGGGTATGATGAAGTAAATTTAAATCTGGGCTGCCCCTCCGCTACGGTGGTTTCCAAGCACAGAGGCTCCGGTTTTCTTGGGGAACCGGACATGCTGGAGCGTTTTTTTGACCAGGTTTTTTCGGCACTTGATATGAAAGTTTCCGTGAAGACCAGGATCGGAAAGGACAGCCCGGAGGAATTTTATCGGCTCATGGAAATTTATAATGAGTATCCGCTGGAGGAACTCATCATCCACCCGCGGATCCAGAAGGATTTTTACCGGAATGAACCGAATTGGGAAATTTTTAAAGAAGCAGTTTCCTTGAGCAGAAATCCCTTGTGCTACAACGGAAATCTGTTTACAGCAGAGGATAACGGGAAATTTACGGATTCCTTCCCGTCTGTGGACCGGGTGATGCTTGGAAGAGGCCTGGTGGCCAATCCGGGTCTGGCAGGAGAGATAAAAAATGGGGAAAAAATGGAAAAATCACGGCTTAGGGCGTTTCATGACGAGGTATTAACGGGATATGAGCAGACCATACCGGGCGAACGTAATGTTCTGTTTAAGATGAAAGAATTGTGGGCTTATATGATCCAGATGTTTGATGGCAGCGAAAAGCAAGCAAAAAAGATCCGTAAGTCCCAGCACCTTTCGGATTACAGAATGGCTGTGGACAGCCTGTTTCGGGATTTTGATTTACGGTATTCAAAGATATTCTGATTGAGGGGACAGAGGGAAGCCTTTGTCTCTTTCTTTTTTTACCGGAAGATGGATAGACATGAAAAAAAGAGAACATTTTGTGATTGCATGGTTGAAATAAACCATATATTGTGGTATATTTTTACAAGCGGTATTCGATAACAGTTATTGATATTAATATATAAATGAGAGAATGGTGGAAAAATGGATATCAGTGAGAAAAGAGGACTTCAGGAAATTTTAGAATATTTTAAAGAAGTACCGGAACTGGAAGATGTTTTAAAAGGCATTCAGAGGCAGTGGGATTCTGTGCCCTACTGTCTGGACCAGCTCTTTTTAAAATTCACGGCGTTCTGCAAGCAGGAGATGGATCTTTCCGAACGGTTCGATGCTCTGATACGGGCTGCTGTGGAACTGACCACCCAGGAAGCGCCGGATTGGGAGTATATAGGGGCAAGACTTCTGATGCTTCGGTTTGAGACAGGATTAAAGGCTGAATCGGAACGGCACCGGATAGGAAGCTTTTATGAAAAAATATGCTTTCTGACAGAGGAACAGCTCTATGGAACGTATATTCTGGAGAATTATTCCAAAGAAGAAGTTGACCGGTATGAAGGGTATATAGACCGGTCGAGAAATCATCTCTTTAACTATTCAGGGCTGGAGCTGCTTCTCAGCCGGTATGTGATCCGCAGCCGCCGGAATGTGCCTCTGGAAACGCCCCAGGAGATGTATCTGGGAATCGCCATGCACCTTGCCATGCTGGAAAAGAAGGACCGGGATGGCTGGGTGAAACGGTTTTACGATATGCTCAGTACCTTAAAGGTGACCATGGCTACCCCAACTCTTTCAAACGCCAGAAAGCCGTATCATCAGCTTTCATCCTGTTTCATAGATACAGTACCGGACAGCCTGGATGGAATTTACCGGAGCATTGACAGCTTTGCCAAGGTCAGCAAGTTCGGAGGCGGCATGGGGCTTTACTTTGGGAAGGTACGGGCGGCAGGAAGTTCGATCCGCGGCTTTAAGGGAGCTGCGGGAGGCGTCATACGCTGGATCAAGCTGGCTAACGATACCGCTGTGGCTGTGGACCAGCTGGGGGTGCGCCAGGGTGCTGTTGCGGTGTATCTGGACGCATGGCATAAGGATCTGCCGGAATTTCTGGCCCTTAAGACCAATAACGGCGATGACCGCATGAAGGCTCATGATGTTTTTCCTGCGGTTTGTTATCCCGATCTGTTCTGGAAGCAGGCAAAGGAGAATCTAGAGGGAGACTGGTATCTCATGTGCCCTCATGAGATTCTGACGGTAAAGGGCTGGGCGCTGGAAGACTCTTATGGGACCCAGTGGGAAGAGCGCTACTTAGACTGTGTGAATGACAGCCGGATTCAAAAACGTATCATTCCGATCAGGGATATCATCCGCCTGATCTTAAAGAGCGCCGTGGAGACGGGAACTCCATTTGCCTTTAACCGGGATCTTGTGAATGAAGCCAATCCCAACAATCACAGTGGCATCATTTACTGCAGCAACCTCTGTACGGAAATTGCCCAGAACATGAGCGCTGTCGGCCAGATAGAGCAGCGGATCGAGACCGTGGATGGGGAAACGGTGGTGGTTACTGTCACAAAACCCGGTGATTTTGTGGTCTGCAACCTGGCCAGCCTTTCCCTGGGGAAAATTGATTTCAATGACAAACATGAATTGACGGAGCTGACCCGAAGCGCAGTCAGGGCTTTGGACAATGTGATCGATTTGAATTTCTTCCCTGTGCCTTATGCGAAGATCAGTAATTTACGCTACCGCCCGGTGGGACTGGGGGTGAGCGGGTATCATCACATGCTGGCGAAAAACGGAATCATCTGGGAGTCGGCCGGGCATCTGGAATTTGCAGACCGCATATTTGAGGCGATCAATTATGCGGCCATTGAAGCAAGCTGTGATATTGCCGGGGAAAAAGGCAGCTATGAGCTGTATGAGGGCAGTGACTGGCAGACCGGAGCGTATTTTGAAAAGAGGGGATATGTTTCACAGGAATGGAACCGTCTCCGTGAAAAAGTGGAATCCTGCGGTATGAGAAACGGCTGGCTCATGGCCATTGCCCCGACCAGCAGCACCAGCATGATCGCCGGCACAACGGCCGGGCTGGACCCGATCATGAGCCGGTATTACTTAGAGGAGAAAAAGAATGGCCTGGTTCCGCGGGTGGCGCCGGACCTGTCTTCGGAAACGTTCTGGAATTATAAAAATGCCCATTATATCGATCAGAGATGGTCCGTGCGTGCGGCGGGAATCCGGCAGCGGCACGTGGACCAGGCCCAGAGCATGAACCTTTATATAACCAATGATTATACCCTGCGCCAGGTGCTGGGACTCTATATCCTGGCCTGGGAATGCGGCGTAAAAACCATTTATTATATCCGTTCCAAGAGCCTGGAAGTGGATGAGTGCGAGGCGTGCTCCAGCTAGAGAAGCCGGTCTGCCGGTGGGAAAGAATAAAACAGGAAAGTGTGGGATGACAGGTATGGAACAATTGAAAAAGAGGCCCCTCTTTAATCCGGATGGAGAAATTGAGGTAAGAGAGAGGCGCATGATCAACGGAAACACGACCAACCTCAATGATTTTAATAATATGAAATACGCATGGGTCAGCGGCTGGTACCGCCAGGCCATGAACAACTTCTGGATTCCGGAGGAAATCAATCTTGGCAGAGACAGAAAGGACTATCCTCTGTTAAGTGTCCCCGAGCGGAGGGCTTATGATAAGATCCTGTCCTTTCTGGTGTTTTTGGACAGCATCCAGACGGCCAATCTGCCTGCCATCGGAGAATATGTGACAGCCAATGAAATTAACCTTTGTCTTTCCATCCAGACATTTCAGGAGGCTGTTCACAGCCAGAGCTACAGTTATATGTTAGATACCATCTGTGAGCCCCAGACCCGGAACGATGTGCTGTACCAGTGGAAGAGTGACCCCCGCCTTCTGGCCCGCAATACCTTTATCGGAAATCTGTATAATGAATTTCAGAAGGATAAGAGTGCATTCGCATTCATGAAAGCGGTGGTGGCTAATTTCATCCTGGAAGGAATATATTTTTACAGCGGATTTATGTTCTTCTATAATCTGGGCCGAAATCACAAAATGACAGGTTCATCCCAGGAGATCCGCTACATTAACCGGGATGAGAACACCCATTTATGGCTGTTTTGCAATATCATTCTGGAACTGGAGAAGGAAGAGCCGGAGCTGTTTACCAGGGAACGTGTGGATATTTACCGGGGTATGGTGAAGGAAGGGTGCGAACAGGAAATCGCCTGGGGCTGCTATGCCGTCGGTGATGAGGTGCCGGGGCTTACAAAGGAAATGATTGCAGATTATATTAAATATCTGGGAAATTTGCGGTGTGCAAGTCTTGGCTGGGAGCGGATCTACGAAGGCCATGACAAGGAACCGGAAAGCATGGCCTGGGTCAGCCAGTACAGCAATGCAAATTTAATTAAAACTGATTTTTTTGAAGCGCGAAGTACCGCTTATGCGAAAAGCAGCGCTCTGGTAGATGATTTATAACAGGTGAAGCGGAAGTCTTGACAATTGGTTTCATTCATGTTAGTATAGGAATGCTCTGTAGAAGAGTACCAGTCAGGGGCAGTACTGGTTTCGACAGGGGCTATGCAGCTGGTGAAGCTATCCGCATGCGATGCGTTAAATGGCAAACCTAAATATAAACGCTAACAATAACGAATTAGCATTAGCTGCTTAATGCAGCTTGTCGGCCTTAGGGCACTCACACCTTAAGATCCCGGCATCGACTATGTGAGAAACGACGTATGCAAAGCTTTGAGCATGCGGACGTAATATGAAGCTACTGAAGCTGTCAGGGTGTTAGTTCCCGGGCGGTGGAGGGAATGTTAAAAAACTAACTATGATAGTAGAAGAACAGGGAATTGGTTTTTGGACACGGGTTCAACTCCCGTCTGCTCCACTCTTAATTAATGGCGGAAACCCAGGTTTTATCAGGGTTTCCGCTGTTTTTCTATGTCTTATTGCTTGTATACAGTTGTAGACATTAATATTTTAGCGCAATTCTTCTGAGGTCAGATAATTCTTTATCTGTGTGACTAGGTAAGGAATGCCTATAATCTAAGCAACAAAAGTCATAAACCATCAGAACAGGACAAGGAAAATAAAAAAATGGGGTTTCCCAAGGGATTTTAAAAATTTGATAATTCTAGTCGAAAACAGTAGCAACCGGAAAAAAGAAAAGACTTTTAATAGGAGAGAGTAGTATAAGAATTGCAGGAAAAGTAGATACCAAAAAAAGAGCCGTGACGGGGAAATAAGTCACTGACTCTAATGAAGAAAAAGGGATTGTCTATTGAAATGACATATGATATGATTGCAGGCAGGAAACAACTGTGTCACTGCAAGGTGTTGGCCTTCCATTATTACATAGATGGGAGGTGGTGTCAGATGAAGTACGATTTCAAAGACCTTATGGCTTTCGGTACATTCATTCTAGCATTACTTACCTTTATTTTTATTAATTGTAAGTAGCGTTTTTCTATAAAGTCCCAGAAATGGGCAAAGAAAAACCACCCTTGTAAACTTGGCCGTTGATAGGGTGGAATTTCTGCTTAATATTAACTTGGTCAGCCCCTTGTAGAGGGGCGGTTGTTTCTTTGTAGTTATAATATAACACAATGAGGCAAAGAATGCAAGATTCTAAATACAAATGATTAGCGAATGAACCAAAATCGGATTCTAATAGTGGATTGGGGTTCCGGCTCGCTTAAACTGAATGCAATGTCATGGAACAGGGGCACGTTTCAGAAAACGGCTGTACATATCATTCTCTTTTTCTTTATATCCGTAAAGAACCACTTTTGCAGGGGAGTCTTGTCTGCTTAAAAGCTGTAGCATACTGCGGTGTTGGCGGTCAGTAAATTCTGGGGTCACATTTAACCGTGCTTGAAATTGCTGAAAATATGCTTCCGATTTCATGACACAGTGAAAGTTATAAATCGAGGCAGAGCCCTCGTTTAAGGATATCTTTTCAAATAGATTGAGACTGAGGGCAAACGCAGTTCAAATGGGGATATCTTGTTTTCAGGCTTGTCAAAGGTACTGATAAATTGTGAGACCAGTTCTTGACGTAAGACTTAGCGGTAAATTAGCTTCTAAGGGCGACTTATACAACTTTGATGAACTCACCGCTAACGACAAAGTAAGAAGTACAATGTTTGTAACAGCTAAAATCAGTGATACAGTTCTTCCAGGGGTGAAAAATGGAGCCTATGTAGTACCACAAGACCCGGACGGCATTCCGAACGCTACTGTGAGTGACCTTGATGGTTAACAGAATCCAGGGGTTAGAAGAAGTCAGACTAGCAGTATCGGTCTGGCTTTTTAGAATTGTTTAGAAGCGATTCAGAAACTGTTAAGATTTACTGTTGATAATAGATCCATTATAAAGCAAAGGAGAAATTACTTCATGAATAAAAAATTTCAATCACACCGTTATGCGGCAGGCTTTTTGGCGGTAACCACTGTGATTTCGCAGCTAAATCCGATCATTGCTTATGCAAATATAAGCGCCTCTGATTTTAATATGCGTAATAATGTTGTTAATCTTACAGGAATTATGGAAGTTTCAAATAATATGGGGCAGGTGACGAGAGGCGATTTTGCAAGAATGCTGGTGAATGCTTCCAGTTTCCGGGAAAACCTTCCTCTCTCTAATTCCTCAGTTTTTGCTGATGTACCGGCAGGCAGCCCCAATGCCGTCTATATTAAGATTGCTGCTTCCCAGGGCTGGATGACCGGTTTTCTTGGCGGTTTGTTTAAACCGGAGGAGAAAGTTACTTACAAAGATGGCGTAAAAGCTGTTCTTACCCTTCTTGAATATGGGGATGGAGATTTTACTGGAGATGTGTCGTCTTCCCGAATCTCAAAATTTCAATTTCTGGAACTGAATGAAAACTTAAACCGCGAGGCGGATGAAGTGCTGAACCAGACCGACTGCGTGAATCTTTTTTATAATCTCTTGAAGACAAAAAAGAAAGACACTGCTGATATTTATGGAAAACTGTTAAATTGTGAACTGAATTCTGATGGTGAAATCAACCCGATCTCTATTTTGAAAGATGAAAGAAAGGGGCCGATTCTGGTTCGAAAAGGGTTTAGTGTTATTCAATCAGTGCCTTTCAGCTCAGAGAAAGCAAATGTCTTTTTAAATGGAACCGCAAGTACTCTGGCTGCGGTAAAGGCGTCTCAAAAGGCAACAGGATTTGTTGTTCTTTATTATAATGTCAAATCAAAGACCATTTGGGCTTATACCACAGATGGTTGGGATAAGGAAACTCTGACAGGCGAAAATGCATATGTCCTGCTTATGGGTGAAGTGAAGAATATCTATTATAGATCAACCGATGTCATAACCCCCACCTCCATAAGACTGGAAGTTGACACCAGCAATTCTGACAGCGATATCAGCGACAGCGAAGCAATGGATGGCAACGGATATCTGTCCATCAACCTGGACTCCTCCAAACTCCAGTATTTATTTTCCATATATGGAAAGGTAACGGTTGGAGACAAGGTTGTAATCGTATGCAGTAAAAACGGGACGGCATATACGGCAGTGGATGCCATTGATTATTAAGGATGAGGCATGGACAGATGATTAAGAAAAAGCGGAAAGTTATAGTAATAGTTTCGGTTGTTGTAGTTGCTGTAGTTGCATTGGGCGGTTTTTCGGCCTGGAGTCAGATGAGGAAACAGGCAATGGCTATGAGCCAGAACTTTATAAATACAGCTATCGTTACAAGAGGAAATATTACTTCTGAATTAAAAGCTTCTGGTACTTTGGCGGCCAAGAATACCTATAAGATTACATCTATGGTGGAAGGAGAGATTCTGTCCGCTGATTTTTCAGAAGGAGATCAGGTGAAGAAAGGGCAGATCCTCTATGAAATTGATAAGTCAGGCATGGATTCAGAACTGTCAGGAGCAGAAAATTCGTTAAACCGGAATACCAGCTCTCTTGAGCAGGCAAAAAAACTATTCGAGGATTCCAGCCAGAAGTACAGCGGCAATACTTATAAGGCACAAAGTACGGGCTATATTAAGGAGCTGTATATCAAAACAGGTTCTAAAGTGGATTCAGGTACAAAAATTGCGGACCTATATAGTGACCGGGTCATGAAACTGAAAGTTCCATTTTTGTCAGGAGATGCCGGTACTTTTGGAAAAGGAATGACAGCTGTGATCACTCTTGCAGATACGGGAGAACAGATACAGGGAACAGTGGATTTGGTCTCTAATCAGGAAGTGGCACTTACAGGAGGACGGCTGGTTCGCAATGTAACCATATCGGTACAGAATCCTGGAGGTTTAACTGCGGATACAAAGGCTTCTGCTGCAATTGGAAATGTACCGGGAGTTGAAGACGGAACTTTTCAGCCAGATGTCAATAATGCCATGGAAGCTGATCTGCCTGTTTCTGTTGAAGTAGAGACCGTGCTTGTAAATGAAGGGGATTATGTACAAAAAGGCACCCCCCTGTTTCGCATGACAGAAAAAAGTGCGGATGACTTGAAAAAGAATTATACAGATTCCATGAATCTGGCAGAAGAAAATGCAGAGTCAGCAAAAAATAAATTAGATACAACCAGAAAGAATTATGAGAACTATACCATAAAAGCTCCCATATCCGGAACTGTAGTTTCAAAAAAATATAAAGCAGGGGATACCATCAGTAAAAATACAAGCACAGATTCAGATCTGGCTGTCATCTATGACCTTTCAGAACTGACCTTTAAGCTGCCGGTGGATGAGCTTGATATCCATAAGGTTAAGACAGGACAGGAGGTGACCGTGTCTGCAGAAGCATTTCCAGGGAAGGCATATAAGGGAGCTGTTACCAATGTAAGTTTGGAAAGCACGGCCGCCAATGGAGTCAGTACATATCCCGTTATTATTACTCTGGATAATAAGGAAAATCTTATTCCCGGAATGAATGTCGAAGGAATCATAACCTTAGCAAAGTCAGAAAATGTGCTGGTAATTCCTGCGGGGGCACTGATCCGGGGCGATCAGGTTTATGTAAAAGATAATAAGGTGAAAGTGGGTCAGGGAGATGTGCCGGCTGGATTTCGTCCGGTAAAGGTGGAAACAGGTCTGATAAGTGCAAAAGATGTGGAAATTAAAAGCGGTTTATCAGAGGGGGATGAAGTTTATGTAGCGCAGCTAGATGCAGACTCTTCTATGGACAGTTCTATGGATGACATGGGAGGTGACCCGGATGCTGAAAATATGGAATAGGAACAAGGCTTGTCAGACCCAAAGCAGGGAATCTGCAAGCGAAAATTTAATCGAGCTGGAGCATATTTTTAAGATCTATAATCTGGGGGGAGAAGAGGTTTATGCCAGCAATGATGTGAGTCTTTGCATCAGAAAAGGTGAATTTGTTGCGATCGTAGGAAAATCAGGAAGCGGGAAGTCCACACTCATGAATATCATAGGAGCTTTGGATGTTCCCTCCAAAGGCGAATATTATCTAGGCGGAGAGTCTGTACGTGAAATGAATGACACACAGCTCGCGCGTATTCGGAATGAGATGATTGGATTTATTTTTCAGCAGTATAATTTACTCCCTAAACTGAATCTTGCTGAAAATGTAGAACTTCCGCTGCTTTATGCAGGAATGGAGGCGGGCGAAAGACGGGAGCGTACCTTTGATGCACTGAAAAAAGTAGGCTTGGCAGAGAAATGGAGAAATCTGCCGGGACAGCTTTCTGGCGGTCAGCAGCAACGGGTATCCATTGCCCGTGCTCTGTCAGGAGATCCGTCTTTGATATTGGCGGATGAACCTACCGGCGCTCTTGACTCGAAAACCAGCAGGGAAGTGCTGGATTTTCTAAAGCAGATCAACGAAGAAGGGAATACCATTGTTATGATTACTCATGATAATTCAATTGCCTTAGAAGCAAAACGTGTGGTCCGTGTTGCAGATGGAAAAATAAATTTTGACGGAGAGGCAAACGATTATGCTGCAATCCTTTAAACTTGCAATTAAAAGTATATGGGGTAACAAAATGCGTTCTTTTCTAACGATGCTTGGTATCATTATTGGGGTTGCAGCTGTTATAATACTGGTAAGTCTGGTAAATGGGTATATGGCAGGTGTAATGAAAAGTTACTCTGATATGGGAGCAAACCAGATCCAGGTAAACGTTACGAATTTAACGACTCGAGCGGTTAGCAGTGCAGATGTTTACCAATTTTACGAAGAAAATTCGGAACTATTTGAAAACGTAAGTCCTAGTGTGACAATATCCGGAAAAGTAAGAAACGGTACCACATCTCTAAAATATACTACGGTTCAGGGGTGCAGTGAACAGTATATGGCGATCAAAGGCTTTAAGCTGCAAAAGGGCCGCTCCATCATGTATTCTGACGTTATATCAAGGCAAAATATCTGTGTGATCGGGGCTTATGTTGCCAAGAAGCTATATGGAAGTGCGGAAAATGCGGTAGGCCAGAAGATAAAAATAGGAGAAAATACCTATGATATTGTGGGAGCATTTGAAGCCAGGAATAAAGATTATATGTATAGCGGTGGAGAAGATGATTTTGTATGGATGCCTTATACGGTTGCAGTAAAAGTTGCAAAAAATGCAAATATAGGAGATTATATCTTTACGGTAAAGGAAATTTCAAAAGCCGATGAAGGCGTTACAACCATCGGAAATTTTTTGCAGGAAGCTATTAAGGATAAAGAATTATACCGTGTAACGACGATGAGTGCAATGCTTGATTCCATGAAAAAGCAGATGGCTACAATAAGCAATATGCTGGGAGGAATCGCAGGAATATCCCTTTTGGTGGCTGGTGTGGGTGTCATGAATATTATGCTGGTTTCAGTAACGGAACGTACCAGAGAGATTGGAATCCGAAAATCTCTGGGAGCCAATAGGGGGGCAATCATGCAGCAGTTTATCATTGAGGCGGCTGTTACCAGTTCACTTGGCGGGATCATCGGGATATTATTAGGCTGCAGTGCTACAGCGTTTGTAGGAAAAGCGGTGGGCATAAGCGCGACCCCTGCATTAAGTGCTGTTTTGGTATCTTTTGGAGTATCCGTTGGAATTGGTTTGTTTTTTGGATTCATGCCTGCCAGCAGAGCGGCTGGTTTGAACCCGATTGATGCTTTAAGAAGTGATTAACGTGAATGGTTATAGTTTGCTATAGTATATATTTTTTGTACTGCAAAGAAAATTAATAAAATTTTAGAAATAAAGCAATGGTATTTTAATTTATATGATGTAAATTAAAGATCAATGCTTACAAATACGTTCAAAAATTCATAGCTGGCAACAATTATGTTGAAGATTTAGAGCAAGGAAGGAACAAAATGGAGCAATTAAAAATCTTAATTATTGAAGATGATGCAGATATTCGGGAAGGTGTCAGGATATTGCTGGAGAGCCAGAATTATCTGGTAGAAGAAGCGAAAGACGGAAAAGAAGGGCTGGAGCTTTTGACCGAGGATACGGACATGGTTATTTTAGATGTCATGATGCCCGGCATGAACGGATTAAAAACATGCAAGGAGATCCGTAAACGCTCCTTTGTTCCGGTTTTGTTCCTCACTGCCAAGACACAGGAGTCTGATAAACTGATCGGACTAATGGCAGGTGGTGATGACTACCTTTCAAAACCATTTTCCTATTCTGAACTGCTGGCAAGGGTGCAGGCACTTTTAAGAAGATATCGTATTTACAGGGGAAAAGAATTTATAGAAAATTCTCAAAGGGAAAAATGGCTGGAGCAGTATGACATTCGCATCAATGAAGAATTTAATGAAGTGTGGGTGAAAGATCAGGAAAAGGAATTATCCGATATAGAATATAAAATGCTGCTATTAATGATGAAGCATCCCAAACGTATTTTTTCAGCGCAAAATTTATACGAAAGCATATGGGAAGAGCCTTATTTTTATACTTCCAACAGTACGGTAATGGTTCATATTCGTAAGCTAAGAGTAAAAGTAGAAGAAAACCCGCAGGAACCGGTACATATAAAAACGGTCTGGGGCAAGGGGTACCGTTTTGAATAATCGACTGCGCAGCATGAAGCTGCAGTTCGCTATGATTGTTTTGATTGCAGGAATAATGGCATTTTTTGCATACCAAGGCGTGTGTACGGTATTACTTGATTCCCTGGATACTTATTTTATGGGAAAAGATTATGTCA
Source organism: Clostridium sp. Marseille-P2415 (assembly GCF_900155545.1). Classification (GTDB taxonomy): domain Bacteria; phylum Bacillota; class Clostridia; order Lachnospirales; family Lachnospiraceae; genus Lacrimispora. Next base: position 1,439,657 of record NZ_LT732526.1, on the reverse strand, counting down.
CAAAAGTGGCACGCAGCAATATAGGAAGCCTGCAGGAATTTGTCCGCAAAAACCATTTACAGTCATATGATAAAGCTTCACTGGATGAATGGTCAAAGAATCATAAAGATGTGTGCATTACCGTGTTCAAAGATAATACAATTCTTTATGATACAATCATGGTCTATGAAGGATTCTACGAGGATCAACCTTATTATAATGTTGAATTTCAAGATGGATCAGCTAAAGTATATTTATTTGGATACTACGGATACAAATACTATAATACGGCCATATTGGTGTCAATGATCCTTGCATCAGTATTATTTTTAGCCGTCTGCATTGGCTATATGGAACGAAAAATTTCATATATTATGCTGTTGGAGCGTGAAGTTAAGGTATTGAAACGAGGTTCTTTGGAAACGGTGATTTCCATTAAAGGATCTGATGAATTGGCGACCCTGGCAGAAGGCTTAAATGAGATGAGACTTTCCTTAAAAGAAAATATGGAAATGAAGGAGAAGCTCCGCTCTGCAAATAAAAGCCTGGTAACAAGTTTGTCTCACGATTTAAGAACCCCGCTTACCACCCTTATGATTTATCTTGAGCTATTGGAAAATGGTAAGGCCACTGATCCTGTTAAAGAAAAGCAGTATTTAAAAAAATGCTCGGAAAAAGCAGTACAGATTAAGACCTTATCAGATCAGCTTTTTGAAAGTGTATTAGTCAGTGAGAAAAAAGAGATAGATTTGGAAGAACCCCAGATGGTGCAGTATGTGTTAGAGGATGTCATATCTGATATGATTATGTTTCTTGAAAGCCAGGGGTTTCATACGCAGTCCCAAATTGAATGGAGACCTGTGAAAGTAGCAGTTTCCATAGATTATATGATACGGATTGTCAATAATGTAAGCTCTAACCTCCTGAAATATGCAGATTCCCAAATACCGGTTGAAATCGGAATTCAGTATTCAAAAAATTCCGTAGAAGTGTGGTTTATCAATGGCATTTCTCCATATAAAGATAAGGTTGAAAGTACCAAAATGGGAGTGAACAATATTCGGTCCATGATGGAGAAAATGAATGGAGTCTGTGAGGTAGAGGAATGTAATGGTTACTATAAGATAAAAATAATATTTCCGATATGCCCATAAGGGGGAGAAGCCGGTAAGATGAGAAATCCTGCCGGCTGAAGTATGATATACCTTTTAAAAGAATATACCTTTTTCCGGTTATTAGTATACGAAAGAAACCTGAAAAAAACCTGAAAAAGGTTTTATTTAAAAAATTTTACAGGTGCTGCTTCACCAAATCATTATATTCCGGGTGCTTTTCAAACCAATTTATGGCATAGGAGCATGTCAGGATGGCCTTTTTCCCTTGAGAACGCAGCTGCTCTGCAGCAGCCTCCATAAGCTGCCCCGCCACTCCCTGGCCTCTAAGAGAATCATCTACAAAGGTATGATTGATATTTACGGTATTTTGGTCAACGTCTGGAAAAGTGACCTCGGCGAGCAGGTTATTATCTGAATGAAAGAGCGCGATCTGGTTTGGATTGCAGGTGAATTTCATAAGTGTTACCTCCTGTTTTCATAATAAAGGAATTATATCACTTACTATATGTGGTATCAAGGGATATACTCTCCCTGTTTTTCAGGAATATTTTATATCAGTCATTTATTAAGAAGCGGAGAAATACATTCTTATCAATATAAAGGAGGAAGTAATGGCTAAATTATATTTTAAGTACGGCGCAATGGGAAGTTCTAAGACAGCCAATGCGCTCATGACCAGGTACAATTTCATGGAAAAAGAAAAAAGCGTCCTGCTTGTGAAACCTGATATTGAAACCCGGGATGAAAAAAAGAAGATCAGATCGAGAATCGGGTTAGAAGCGGAGTGTATTTTGTGGTCTGAATTCCAAGGTTATGATCATAAATCAATCCAAGAATTCGATGTGATAATCGTAGATGAAGTACAATTCCTTTCAGAAACAGATATTGACCGGCTTGCCGATATTGTTGATCAATACCGGATTCCGGTCCTCTGCTATGGTCTCAGGACGGATTTTACTTCTCATCTTTTTCCGGGATCAAAACGTCTGTTGGAACTGGCTGACGAGATCGAGGAGCTGAAGACGGTCTGTTGGTGCGGAAATAACGCGGGTATGAATGCAAGGATTGATAAAAACGGAAACGTGCTCAGGGACGGAGAACAGATATTAATGGGTGCAAATGATAAATATGTTTCATTGTGCCGTAAACATTATAAAGAAGGAAAGATCAAGCCAGATGCCTGATAAAAATCTTATTAAGATCAGTTTTGTTAAAAAAACACGCTTAAACCAGCCCGGTTGGTTTAAGCGTGTTTTAGTAAGAAATCATTTAATTCATTTGCTTCCAGTATTTTGAAAGAAGTGCGTAAGTAATTATAGGATTCAGCAAACCGGATAATGATGCGTAAAGACTTATTTTGTATTCTATAATATTTAATACCAAGATAAGTATGATTAAGGTTAAAATTAAATAATATTGTTTTTATCACAGTGCATTAGAATAACTGAAAAAGCGGAGCCTTGCGAACTGCAGATGGACCCTTGCTCCGGCAGGACAAGGCCCTTTTTTGCATAACGGGTTCATGCAGTTATGGGAGAATGGATTATAAAAGGACAAAAATAGAAAGTTCTGGCATATATATAGTATAAAGCAGATTGCTAGGAGGATAAATAAATGAACAAGGAGAAGTTTTTAAAATGGGCGAGAGCCGCAGGCGTAAGAGCCGTTAAAACAGTTGCGCAGACAGCGGTCGCAACCATAGGAACATCTGCGGCTGTGTCGGAGGTTAACTGGGTTATGGTAATCTCTACGTCAGTTCTGGCAGGAATTTTATCTCTGCTTACATCTGTTGCGGGGCTGCCAGAGTTAAACGAATAATGGATCGGCTGTCCGGGACAGGTATTGCATCAGCCACCCCAGGCGGCAGATATTAGCTGTTTGCCTGGGGCGTGTCCGGAATTAATTGCCAAATTTCAATTTTAACGGCTGATCGGGTTAGGTTTTTAGCATTCTTCACCAATTGGATCTTCAATCAAAGTGGCAACTCTAAATTTATGAAAGTGACCATCGTTCTCTGTTGTTACAGATTCCAGAAAATGAACGTGTCTGTCTCCAACAGGAATGGCCCCTGATGTTTTGCCGCAAAATCTATGAAAATGATCTTCATAAAAATCTGTTTTAAACTTTACTTCATGATAGTGGTCCGCACCGACCGGGATCGCTTCACCGGAAACAGTGGCAAAGCGATGGTTATGGGGTTCTTCTTCAGGTTCTGCTATTTGAACGCTGCCTTGTACTTCATGAACGTGTGACTGTTCTTTATAACCATGATTGCATTGCCTTCGATTATAATTGTTCATATATATCACTCCTATGTTGCAATATTAGGAAAATATTAATTTCCATGATCATTATATGAAAATAATTTAATAATGTGTTTTGTATTGGCTTACTGATCTCCGTTTTCTTTCACATAATTTGAATCCCGGCCGGTCATACTATCAAAGAGGTGACAAGCATGGAGAAAAAGCAAAAGGGAACCAGACATAAAGAGAATCAGTACAAAGGGCCGGAAACGTTTCACAACCATTGGGGAACCGGTAAATTCCTGGGTCCCAATACTCTGAGATATGAAAAAAACAAAAGGGTATATGAATAGGAGGAGTGAGAGACCGCTTCTCTTTTTAGCCGGTAAAATTATTAAATCAGGAATGGCGTTCAAAGGGAAGCTTAAGATGCTTCCTTTAATTTCCACTATGAATCGAACATACATTCGGTTATCATGGAGTCAGAGGTGAATGTATGAATCGAGTGGTATTTCATATTGACGTAAATTCTGCTTTTTTAAGCTGGGAAGCAGTCTACCGGTTAAAGCATCTTGGGGGAAGCTTAGACCTGCGTCTGGTTCCATCGGCAGTGGGAGGCGATGTTACCATGCGTCATGGCATTATTCTGGCAAAAAGCATTCCTGCAAAAAAATATGGGATCCATACAGGCCAGTCTGTTGTGGAAGCGCTGCAGAAGTGCCCGGACCTGCTTCTGGTTCCGCCGAACTACAATCTTTACCAGAAGTCATCAGCGGCATTTATCCATATTCTGAAGCAATATTCTCCTGTGGTAGAGCAGTATTCCATTGATGAGGCGTATATGGATATGACCGGTATGGAAGGGCTTTTCGGAAGGCCGGAGGATGCGGCCCGGGAAATCGGCGGGAGGATTAAGCGGGAATTGGGATTTACGGTCAATATCGGTGTGGCAGATAATAAGGTCCTGGCTAAGATGGCATCGGATTTCAAAAAACCGGACCGGGTCCATACGCTGTGGACCGGGGAGATCGAGCAGAAGCTGTGGCCTCTGCCTGTGAGCGAGCTGTTTTTTGTGGGGCGGGCCACTTTCCGGAAGCTGCGGAGCTTAGGGATCAAAACCATTGGGGAGCTGGCCGGGTCCGATCCCGGTATGATAAAAAGCCATCTGGGAAAAATGGGAGAGGTCATTTATGCCTTTTCCCGGGGGGTTGACTGCTCTGCGGTAGAGCCGGTCCCGCCGCCAAACAAAGGGTATGGCAACAGCACCACCATAGCCTTTGATGTCATAGACCGGGAGACGGTTCATCTGGTGCTGTTGTCCCTTGCGGAAACAGTGAGCGCCAGGCTGAGGGAGGACCAGGTCAGGGCAGGCGTTCTGGCGGTGGGAATCAAGGATTGTGATTTCCGGTATTACAGCCATCAGATACCGCTCAATTCTCCCACCAATATTACGTCGGAAATTTTTGAAACTGCCTGCCGGGCCTTTGACCAGGCATGGGATGGGATCCCTGTCCGTCACCTTGGCATCCACATGAGTCATGTGACGGGTGCAGGCTCCAGGCAGTTCAGCCTGTTTGACCGGAAGGATTACGAAAAGCTGGAACGGCTGGACAAAGCGGTGGATGAGATCCGGAGCCGTTTCGGCAATGATGCCATACGAAGGGCCTCTTTTCTGGAATCCCCGGGCAATTTGAAGGTCCGGTATCTGGATCATATGGGCGGCGGAATCAGCAGGGAAAAGAGAACCGTGGATTACAGGAACCAGAATATTCTATAAAAAACAGGAAGTGAAGTGTATGTCTTCGTTTGGAATCGGAGTCAACGTAAGGGAGATTGACAGCGGGGAATTAAAAGGTAAAATGTATCATATAGCCTGCAAGGTCTGGTTTACGGCCAGCTGCAGCCCTCAGCCTTTGAGCTTTAAGTTTGAAGGCGATGACGGGATCATTCAGACGGTGAAAAATATTACGGTAAGGTATGCCGAAGATAAAAATTATTCCGGCATCCCATCAAAGGAATATGACTGCGAGGCCGTGATCGGCGGCATACTCCATGAATTTAAGCTGGTTTTTTACATGGAAGCCTGCAAATGGGTTATGATACTACCAAAATAAGAAGAAATGGAAAGGCTGGCGGGGACACGATGTGCGGAAGATATTATGTTGATGATGAAACTGCAAGGGAAATTGAAAAGCTGGTAAAGGAAATCGATGACAGGGCCAGGTGGAGCCGGCTTGCCGGAGATGTTCATCCCACAGAAGAGGCTCCGGTGCTCATCGGGAAGAATGACCAGGTGAAGCTGGCCTGGCAGCGCTGGGGCTTTTCCGGCTTTCAGGGCAATGGCGTGATTTTTAACTCCAGGTCTGAGACAGCGCTTCACAAGAGCATGTTCCGGGAAAGCATTCTGCACCGGCGGGCAGTGATTCCCTGTACCTGGTTTTATGAATGGAGCAAGGCAAAAGAAAAGGCGGCTTTTTTCCGGGAGGACTCCCCGGTACTGTTTTTAGCAGGATTTTTTAATACCTTTGGTACAGAGGAGCGTTTTGTGATCCTCACTACAGAGGCCAATCGTTCCGTGGCGCCTGTCCATGACCGTATGCCCCTGGTTCTGGAACGGGATGAGATCAGGGACTGGATATTAAATGATGAAACATTCCGGTCAATGATCCGCCAAAGGCCGGTTGTCTTGAAAAAACGTCAGGAGTACGAACAGCAGGAATTAAAGCTTTTTTAAAAAATTCACAAAAATTTCTTCGATTATTTTGTCGATTTCCATAATTTGTCCGATTGCAAACAGGAACAGAAGATGGTATACTTTCATATAGTTAATTAGCTAATTATTAGCAGGCTAACAGAGGGGAGGATATTTATAAATGAAACCAATGTGCCGATGCCAGGATGAAAGATTGAAAAGGAATATTTCACCGATGCACAGTGTGATGGTACGGTATATGAGGATCATGAAGCTGTACCGCTATATTCTTGATGAGCGCTTAAAGCAGACGGGGGTATACCGCAGCCAGCATCAGATCCTCATGATGCTTTTCGATCACTCCAATGTATCCCAGAAGGAGATTGCACAACGCCTTTATGTCTCCACGGCTACCATAGCAGTATCGGTAAAGAAGCTGGAAAAAGGGGGTTACATCACCCGGATCGTCGATCAGGAGGACAATCGGATGAATAAGCTTTGCCTGACAGAAAAAGGAAAGTATATGGTAGGGCACAGCCGGGAATTTTTTCATAATGTGGAGACACAGATGTTTCATGATTTTTCAAAAGAAGAGCTGGCTGTCATGGAACAGTATTTGGACCGTATTTATGACAATTTATCTCAAATTCCTATGGAAAAGGACATGACAGAAAGAGAGGACTGATAACTTGAAACGATATTGGAAATATATAAGGCCGTATCTCGGGGCATTTATACTGGCGCCGCTCCTGATGCTGACAGAAGTGTTCGGCGAAATCATGCTGCCCAAGCTGACCTCCATGATCATCAATAACGGAGTGGCGGAAAGGGATGTGGGCTATATTTTTAGGATTGGCGGAGTCATGATCGTTATCGCTGTTATCATGGCAGTGGGAGGGATCGGAGGTTCTTATTTTTCTTCCAAGGCCTCCATCTGCTTTAGTACGGATTTAAGAAAGGATGTATTTCACAAAGTCCAGCAGTTTTCGTTTAGAAACATTGATGATTTCAGTACGGGATCACTGGTTACCAGGCTGACCAATGATATCCAGCAGATCCAGAACGTGGTCATGATGAGCCTGCGGATGATGTTCCGGGCCCCGGGCATGCTGATCGGAGGCCTGATCATGGCATATCTCATGAACCGGCAGCTGGTGATGATACTGCTGGTCGTGATTCCGCTGCTGATTTTGATCATTTTGATTATTTTGAAGGTAGCTTTTCCGCGTTTTGAAGCCATGCAGAAGAAAATCGACCGCTTGAATTCCGGCGTTCAGGAGGCTTTGACCAATGTACGCGTGATCAAGTCTTTTGTCAGAGAGGACTACGAGGAGGAAAAGTTTCAGGCCACAAACCGGGATTTGAAGGAAGGCAGCCTTGACGCCATGAAGATCGTGATTGCCAGCATGCCTGTGATGATGCTGATGATGAATATCACGACCCTGGCCGTGGTCTGGTATGGGGGAAATTTGATTATCGGCGGAAAGATGCCTGTCGGTGATCTGACTGCATTTACCACCTATATTGTCCAGATTCTCATGTCCTTAATGATGTTATCCATGGTATTTTTGCAGGCTTCCCGTGCATTAGCTTCTTTAAAGCGTGTAAAGGAAGTGCTGGATAGGCCCATCGACTTAACGGATGAGCATGCAGCGGAAAAGTCTGCACGGGTAACAAGGGGAAAAGTAGAATTTCGGGATGTCTGCTTCCAGTATGCGAAGGGCACGGATGAAATGGTTTTAAGCCATATAAATTTCACGGCAGAGCCTGGAGAGACCATTGGCATCATCGGTTCCACGGGAAGCGGAAAAACCTCACTTGTGCAGATGATACCCCGCCTTTACGATGCGGATGAGGGTCAGGTTCTGGTGGATGATATTGACGTAAGGGATTATTCCCTTAGGAACCTGCGGGAAGGCGTTGGAATGGTTCTCCAGAAAAACGTGCTTTTTTCCGGAACCATTGAAGAAAACCTCCGCTGGGGAGATGAGAATGCCGCCATGGAAGAGGTGGTCCTCATGGCAGAAAGCGCCCAGGCCGACGGGTTTGTTTCTAATTTTAAAGATGGATATGATACGGATTTAGGCCAGGGCGGTTCCAATGTATCCGGCGGCCAGAAGCAGAGGCTCTGTATCGCAAGAGCGCTTTTAAAAAAGCCGAAAATACTGATTCTGGATGACAGTACTTCTGCTGTGGATACGGCAACCGAAGCCCGGATCCGCCAGTGCTTCCAGACTACGTTAAAAGACACGACCAAGCTTATCATCGCCCAGAGAATCGGGTCTGTGGAAAATGCGGATAAGATCCTGGTGCTTGATGACGGGCGGATCGTAGGCATGGGAACCCATGAGGAACTGATGGAATCCTGTGAAGCTTACCAGGAAATTTATTACTCACAAAGAGAACGGGAAAAGGAGGCAGGTGCCTGATGGATAACCAGATGAAAATAGAAAGCTTGAAAAGGCGTTATGGCCGGTCAGCGGCACCTGCGAAGAATCGGGGCCCAATGGGCAGGCCGGGAGCCGGCAGACAGGCAAAGGGCGGCGTACCAAAGAACACTAAAGTGACGATCCTCCGCCTGATGTCCTATTTAAATGAATATAAGCTGTTTATGGGAACCGCTTTATTCTGCGTCATCGTCAGTACGCTGGCAACATTGGCCGGCTCCTATATGCTGCGGCCTATCATCAATCAATATATTGCACCTCTTGACGGAGGGCGCGGCAGTGTGTCCGGTCTTGCAAGAGGACTTCTGGTGATGGCAGCGGTGTATCTTGTAGGGGTAATAGCCAACTACGCTCAATCCAGGATCATGCTGACGGTTGCGCAGAATGCTCTGCAGAGGATACGTGATGACCTGTTTGGTAAAATGCAGAAGCTGCCGGTCCGGTTTTATGATACCAACAACAACGGTGATTTGATGAGCCGTTTCAGTAATGACGTGGATACCATCGGCCAGATGTTAAGCAGTACCCTGGTTCAGCTCTTTACCGGAGCTTTAAGCATCGTGGGGACTCTGGCGCTCATGATATATACGAATATCTGGCTGACCCTGGTGACCATAGTCATGATTCCGGTCATGATGAAGGCCGGCGGCTTTGTTGCATCAAGAAGCCAGAAGTTCTTCTCCGCCCAGCAGAGCTCTTTGGGCGCGGTCAATGGGTATATAGAAGAAATCATCAGCGGCCAGAAGGTTGTAAAGGTATTCTGTCATGAAGATGTGGCGGAAGAAGAGTTTGAGATACTCAATGAAGATTTGAGGAACAACATGATCCATGCCCAGTTTTTCGGAGGGGTCATGATGCCGGTTATGGGAAATTTAAGTCAGTTGAATTACACCCTGACCGCATGCATTGGAGGAATTCTTTGTGTCCTCAGAGGGTTTGACGTAGGCGGCTTAACTGTATTTTTAACTTTTTCCCGCCAGTTCAGCCGTCCGATCAATGAGATATCCATGCAGGTGAGCAATGTTTTCTCAGCTCTTGCGGGAGCAGAGCGGGTATTTGCCATCATGGATGAGGAGCCGGAGCCGGTGGATGAAAAGGATGCGGCGGAACTGGTTCCCATGAACGGGTTTGTAGAGCTCAGCCATGTGACCTTTGGATATGATCCCGATAAGGTGATTCTAAAGGACATCAGCCTTTATGCCAAGCCCGGGCAGAAAATTGCTTTTGTGGGTTCTACCGGAGCAGGAAAGACTACCATTACAAATCTTCTGAACCGTTTTTATGATATTCAGGGCGGTGAGATCACCATTGACGGTGAGAATATCCGCCATATCAAAAGGGAAAACCTCCGCAGTAACATTGCGATGGTCCTTCAGGATACTCATTTATTTACAGGAACTGTCATGGAGAATATCCGCTACGGAAGGCTTGATGCAACCGATGAAGAGGTGATTCAGGCTGCAAAGACAGCGTCAGCCTACTCCTTTATCATGAGGCTTCCCGAAGGATTTGATACTGTGCTGGAAGGTGACGGAGCCAACTTAAGCCAGGGGCAGAGACAGCTTTTAAACATTGCCAGGGCAGCTATTTCAAAAGCGCCTATCCTGATTCTGGACGAAGCCACCAGCTCCGTCGATACCAGAACAGAAAAGCATATCGAACGCGGCATGGACCGCCTGATGGCCAGCCGTACCACCTTTGTTATTGCACACAGGCTGTCCACGGTGCGCAATGCCAACGCCATTATGGTTTTAGAAAATGGGGAAATCATTGAACGAGGGGATCATGATGACCTGTTGAAACAAAAAGGAAGATATTATCAGCTTTATACCGGGGCAGCGGAGCTGGATTAAACCGGGCCTCATTCCTTTCCTCCATACAGGGAGCATGGATAAAAACGATCATCCTGCAGTTTTGAATGATTTTGTTTTTGAAATGCTCCCTTTTGTTTATTAAAAATTTTAATAAATAAAGGGCGTAAATGATAAAAAATATTGCGTAAATATAAAAAAAACTTTTATAAGTTGCATGAAATAAATAAAAATTTCACAAAGTGGTATGTACAAAATTAAAAACACTGTCAAAAAAGGGCAGCTTATAGGGAAAAAGGAAAAAGATGATTGAAGTAATTGTTTTTTTCTAAAAACATAGCATAACCTGTGTTAATAAGCATTGTTACGTATTTAACAGGAAAAAGGCCGGTATATCAGGACAATTCTTGTGATAAATGGATGTAATTACATTAAAAACACAGTATACAATATTTAATTTTGCATTGTTTCAAGTTACAAATTATGATATACTGTTCTAGGTGGCAGAATACTGAAATTTTGCCGGGAGAGACAAAGAATTGTAGAGAAAGAGGGTTAGTTAAATGGGTTTGGCTACATTTAAAGGCGGCGTTCACCCTTACGAGGGAAAAGAACTGTCGGAAAGTAAACCTGTACAAGTGCTGCAGCCAAAAGGCGAGATGGTGTTCCCGCTGTCCCAGCATATCGGCGCACCAGCAAAGCCTTTGGTGGCAGCGGGTGACCAGGTGCTGGTTGGTCAGAAGATCGGGGAGCCGGGCGGCTTTATTTCTGCTTGCGTGATCAGCTCCGTTTCAGGAACGGTAAAGACCATTGAACCAAGAATGGTTGCAAACGGTTCTATGGTACCGTCTGTCATCATTGAGAACGATGGGCAGTATCAGGCGGTGGAGGGATTTGGAGCCGAGCGTGATCCAAAGACCTTATCAAAAGAAGAGATCCGCAACATTGTGAAAGAGGCCGGTATTGTAGGGCTGGGAGGCGCGGGTTTTCCGACACACGTAAAACTCACGCCAAAGGATGAATCAAAGATCGATACGGTCATCGTCAACGGAGCGGAGTGTGAGCCGTACTTAACTTCCGATTACCGCATGATGCTGGAAGAGCCTGAGAGCATTATCAGGGGATTGAATATAATCCTTCAGCTTTTTGATAATGCAAAGGGAGTGATCGGCATTGAAAATAACAAACCGGAAGCGATCAGGTTAATGACGGAGCTTGTGAAAGATGAACCGAGAATCACCGTTTGTCCGTTAAAGACAAAATACCCACAGGGCGGTGAACGTACCCTGATCTATGCGGTGACAGGAAGAAAGATCAATTCTTCCATGCTTCCGGCAGACGCAGGCTGCATCGTGGATAACGTGGATACGGTTATCTCCATTTACAATGCTGTTGCTAAGAGCACTCCGCTTATCCGCCGTATTGTTACGGTGACAGGAGATGCCGTAGCAAATCCCCAGAACTACAGCGTGAGGACCGGAACCAGCTATACCGAGCTTTTGGAGGCTTCCGGCGGATTTAAGACAGAGCCGGAAAAGGTGATTTCCGGAGGCCCTATGATGGGCCAGGCATTATTTAACTTAAATATTCCGGTTACAAAAACTTCTTCTGCGCTTACATGCCTGACAAAGGATGAGGTTGCAGAGAACGCGCCGACCGCATGCATCCGCTGCGGAAGATGCGTAAATGTATGCCCGAGCCATGTCATCCCGCAGATGATGATGGATGCGGCGGAAAGATCTGACATGGAAAGATTTGTAAAATTAGATGGTATGGAATGCTGTGAATGCGGCTGCTGTACGTATGTTTGCCCGGCCAGGAGACCTCTTACCCAGGCATTTAAAGAGATGCGTAAAGAAGTTGCAGCAAGCAGGAAGAAAGCGTAGGAGGGTGAAGTATGAGTAAATTATTGAACGTATCATCATCACCTCATGTCAGGGATCAGGTAACAACACAGAATATCATGCTGGATGTTGCCATTGCCATGATCCCGGCTGCTGCGTATGGTGTATACCAGTTTGGAATAAAAGCGGCACTGGTTTTACTGATCAGTGTATTATCCTGTGTTCTCAGTGAATATGTATTCGAGACCCTGATGGGAAAACCTGTCACGGTAAGTGACGGAAGTGCTCTGGTAACCGGAATGATCCTGGGCCTTAATATGCCTCCGGCCATTCCGTTATGGATCCCATTCCTGGGCGGCGTTTTCGCTGTCATCGTTGTAAAACAGTTATATGGCGGTCTGGGCCAGAATTTCATGAACCCGGCTTTGGCGGCAAGGTGCTTCCTGCTCATTTCCTTTGCAGGAAAGATGACCACGTTTACATATAACGATGCGGTTGTAAGCCCTACGCCGCTTGCTGCGTTAAAGGCCGGTCAGGCAGTTGACGTAACAGCCATGTTCATCGGAAAGATTCCCGGAACCATTGGCGAGGTATCTGTTATCGCCCTGCTCATAGGCGCAGCTTATCTCATAATCAGAAAGGTGATTTCCATCCGGATCCCGGCTGCCTATCTGATTACTTTTTCTGTTTTTGTATTTATTTTCGGTCAGCATGACCTGATGTATGTACTGGCTCATTTATGCGGCGGCGGCATCATCTTCGGAGCGTTCTTTATGGCTACCGATTATGTGACCAGCCCGATCACTCCAAAAGGACAGATCCTTTTCGGGATCCTTTTAGGTGTACTGACCGGATTGTTCCGTCTTTTCGGCGGTTCTGCGGAGGGAGTTTCCTATGCTATCATCATCAGCAATATTCTGGTGCCTCTGATTGAGAAGATTTCCCTTCCGAAAGCATTTGGAAAGGAGGGCAGGTAAGATGAAGAGCGGCGGATTTATGAAAGACGCAGTGATTTTATTTGTTATTACCCTGATTTCCGGTTTTTTGCTGGGCGGTGCTTATCAGATCACAAAGGCGCCCATTGAGAAGGCGACCCTGGCGGCAAATTTAGAAGCTTATAAGGCGGTATTCCCGGAAGCAACGGATTTCAAGTCTGATGACAAGATGAAGGATGCCATGGAAGCCTGTAATACAGAGCTGCTTACCCAGAGCTTTGGGAATGTAGGCGTGGATAATGCACTTCAGGCAGTGGATGCAAGCGGAGCCGTTCTCGGTTATGTTATTACTTCCTATTCCGATGACAGCTACGGCGGAACCGTAAAGCTATCCGTAGGTATCAAGGAAGACGGTACCATAAACGGCATTGAGTTTCTTGAAATCAGCGATACACCGGGGCTGGGCTTAAAGGCAGAAGAACCTGCGTTCAAAGACCAGTATGCGGGAAAGAATGCCGATTCCCTTACGGTCACCAAATCCGGCAATGCCGGGGAGGCTGAAATCAATGCCATCAGCGGTGCTACCATTACATCCAGTGCAACAACCAATGCAGTCAATGCAGCATTATATTATGTGCATAACTGCATCAATAAATAGGAGGTGGGAAGATGAACAACAAATGTACAGAACGTTTATATAACGGTATCGTAAAAGAAAACCCTACCTTCGTCCTGATGCTTGGTATGTGCCCGACTCTGGCTGTTACCACATCAGCTGTTAACGGTTTAGGCATGGGGCTTTCCACTACTGTGGTACTGTTATTTTCCAATATGATTATTTCGGCGCTTCGAAAGATTATTCCGGACCGTGTCAGAATTCCGGCTTATATCGTTATCGTTGCGACTCTGGTTACCATTGTGCAGCTTCTTTTGCAGGCATATGTTCCAAGCCTGTATTCCGCACTTGGTATCTATATTCCACTTATCGTGGTAAACTGTATTATTTTAGGCCGTGCGGAATCTTATGCGTCCAGGAACGGTGTGGTGGCATCTACCTTTGACGGAATCGGTATGGGACTTGGCTTTTCCATGGCTCTTACCTGTATCGGTCTTGTCCGTGAGATTTTAGGTGCAGGTGCGATATTCGGCCACACCGTCATTCCGGAGGATTACCACATTGCTATTTTCGTTCTTGCTCCGGGAGCATTCTTCGTACTGTCCATTTTAACAGCGCTTCAGAATAAGTTTAAAGCTCCATCCGCAAGCAACGGCTCTGTTCCTCAGTCAAAACTGGCATGCGGCGGCAACTGTGCTTCCTGTACCGGTTCCTCCTGTATGTCCAATCATGAGGTCCTTCAGACCAGGAAGACGCAGGCAGAGGAGGAAGCCCTGGCAGCAAAGAAGGCAGAAGCAGCAAAGAAAGCAGCAGAATCAAATGCTGCGAATTCCAAGAAAGACGAATAGGAGGATGGATTGATGAAAGAATTGTTATTAATTGCCATTGGCTCCGCATTGGTTAACAACGTAGTGCTCAGCCAGTTCCTTGGCCTTTGTCCGTTCCTTGGAGTTTCCAAAAATGTGAAGACTTCTGCCGGTATGGGCGCAGCCGTTATCTTCGTAATCACCATTGCGGCTTTTGTTACCAGCGTGATTTACAAGGGAATCTTAGTGGGACTCAATCTGGAATTTTTACAGACCATTGTGTTCATTCTGGTCATTGCAGCCCTGGTACAGTTTGTAGAAATGTTTTTAAAGAAATCCATGCCGGCCCTTTATGAAGCACTGGGCGTGTATCTTCCTTTGATCACAACCAACTGCGCGGTTCTGGGCGTGGCGCTGACCAACGTGCAGAAGGCTTATAACGTCCTGGAAAGCGTTGTAAACGGCATCGGCATATCCGTAGGTTTCACCATTGCCATCATAATGCTGGCAGGTGTCCGTGAGAGAATCGAAAATAATGACATTCCGTATTCCTTTAAGGGGTCACCGATTGTCCTGATTACCGCCGGCCTGATGGCAATCGCATTTTTCGGATTTTCCGGATTAATATAAAAGGAGGAGACGAAACAATGGTAACAGGTATCATTTATGCGGCAGCCGTTGTAGGCATCATCGGTATTCTGATCGGTGTGTTCCTGGGGATTGCCAGTGAAAAGTTTAAAGTAGAAGTAGATGAAAGAGAGATTTTTGTCCGCAATGAGCTTCCCGGCAACAATTGCGGCGGCTGCGGCTACGCAGGGTGTGATGCCCTTGCAAAGGCCATTGCGGCAGGCCAGGCAGACGTCGGGGCCTGTCCGGTAGGCGGTGCGGCAGTAGCAGAAAAGATCGGTGCGATCATGGGCGTTTCGGCCGGTTCTTCTGATAAGAAGGTTGCATTTGTAAAATGCAAGGGAACCTGCGATAAGACAAAGGTCCAGTATAATTATTACGGAATTGATGACTGCCGGAAGGTTTCCGTTGTTCCCGGGTCCGGCGAAAAGGCCTGTGTCTATGGCTGCATGGGCTACGGCTCCTGTGTAAAGGCGTGTGAATTTGATGCGATCCACGTGGTCGACGGTGTGGCAGTCGTGGATAAGGAGAAATGTGTTGCCTGCGGCAAATGCGTTGCCTCCTGCCCGAACAATCTGATTGATCTGGTTCCTTATAAGTCAGAGCATCTGGTTCAGTGTAATTCCCATGATAAGGGCAAAGACGTGAAAGCCAAATGCGATGCGGGCTGTATCGCCTGTACGCTTTGTACAAAGCAGTGTGAATTTGATGCAATTCATATGGATAACAATGTTGCGGTCATTGACTACGAGAAGTGTACGAACTGTGGGAAATGCGCGGCTAAATGTCCGGTGAAGGTAATCGTGTAATAGAAAAAAGGGTTCGCTCTATATTATGGGCGGACCCTTTTTGGAAGGAAACTGCATGGACTTTCTGAACTTTTAAAAAATCCTCTTACGTTACCCCTTGCTAGTGACGTTACGTCATGTGATAGTATAAGTACAAGGAGGTGAGTTTTATGCCGCAATACACAACCGGAGAAATAGCTAAATTGTGTGGTGTCTCTGTCCGGACCGTGCAGTTCTATGATACGAAAGAACTGCTGAAACCTTCCGGGCTTACGGAGGGTGGCAGGCGTCTGTATTCCGATGATGATTTAAATCAATTGCACCTGATCTGTTTGTTAAAAGCTTTAGGACTGACGCTTGGCTCGATTAAGGGCATATTAGATAACGACAGTCCCGGTAAAGTGCTGTTGTTATTGCTTGATGAGCAGACAAAACAAATCGGCCATGAAATCAAAGACAGGCAAAAGCAGTTGGATCTGATTCAGGCTGTCAGGGAGAGCATCCGTGATACCGGCAGGATTCCGGTTCATTCCATAAGCGACATAAAGAACATGATGAATGGTAAGAAGAAACTTAAAAGAACTTATGTTACTATGTTTGTCTTTGGTCTTTTTATGACCGCCGCTCAAGTTGGAACGCTGGTTCTTTGGATCGCAAAAGGGATTTGGCAATCCTATGCAATCGTTATGCCGGCCGTTGTTCTGACAGGAATATTGCTGGTCAGGTTATACTACAAAAACACAGAGTATATCTGCGCGGAATGCGATACAAAGTTTAAACCAATGCCGGGAGAATTCTTTTTTTCCAGACATACGCCAAAAACGCGAAAATTAAAATGTCCCCAGTGCGGACATACTGGATATTGCATTGAGGTTGCTTCTGAAGAACAGAAATAAAAGCTGAAAAATATCCGGCTACATGAAAGGCAGGTCTTTTGGGACCTGCCTTTTGTATCGGTACGTATTATAAAAAGTCAAAGTATTTTACCGCATTATTATAGGAAATGCCTTCGATGATCTCCTTCAGCGCCTTCTGGTCATTTGGATATTCTCCGCTTTCCACCCATCCGCCGATCAGTTCGCAGAGGATTCTGCGGAAGTATTCGTGCCTGGTGTAGGATAAAAAGCTTCTGGAGTCGGTGAGCATTCCGATGAAGTTTCCAAGGCATCCTAAGTTTGCCAGGGAGGTCATCTGCTCGGTCATGCCGATTTTGTGATCGTTGAACCACCATGCGGAGCCCTGCTGGATCTTTCCGGGAAATCTGCTCTGGAAACAGCCAATGATGGTACCGATGGAGGCATTGTCATTTGGATTTAAGGAGTAGATGATGGTTTTCGGGATCTCATCGGTTGCGCTTAATGCGTTTAAGAAATCTGCCATCTGCGCGGATGGAGCGTAGTTATTGATGCAGTCATAACCGGTATCCGGTCCCAGGTTTGCATACATCAGGGCGTTGTTGTCGCGCTTACAGCCGTAATGCAGCTGCATCACCCAGCCCATGCGGTTGTATTCTTTTGCGACGAATAACATAAAAGCTGTCTTGTATTTTAACTCGTCCTCCCTGGAGACGGTTTTACCGGAAAGTCCGTTTGCAAAGATCACTTCAAGCTCTGCCTCGCCGGCCGGAGCGTACATGACATATTCAAGCGCATGATCGGATACGCAGCATCCCTGGCTCTTAAAGAATTCCATACGGTTCTTTAACGCAGCTTTTAAGGAAGCGAAATCCTTAATCTCTATGCCGCTTGCAGCAGATAATTTTGCCAGGTAGGCTGAAAAATCCGGTTTTTCGATGTTCATAGCCTTATCCGGTCTCCATGCGGGAAGCACTTTTACTTCGAAGGAGGAATCAGCTGCAATTTTCTGATGCCATTCCAGGGTATCGGCAGGGTCATCGGTGGTGCAGATTAACTTTACGTTGGACTGGCGGATAATGTTACGGACGCTCATGGAGTTTTCCCGGAGCTTTTTGTTGCATAAATTCCATACTTCTTCTGCGGTGTCACCGTTTAAATAGCCGGTATAGCCAAAATATCTCTGCAGCTCCAAGTGGCTCCAGTGATACAGGGGATTGCCGATTAACTTTGGCATGGTTTCCGCCCACTTCTGGAATTTCTCGCGGTCAGACGCATCGCCGGTAATGTATTTCTCATCCACGCCGTTGGAACGCATCTGGCGCCATTTGTAATGGTCGCCGCCTAACCAGACCTGAGTGATGGTATCGAACTTACGGTCTTCATAGATTTCCTGTGGATTGATGTGGCAGTGGTAGTCTACGATCGGCATTTCTTCGGCATAGGTGTGATAAAGGGTCTTTGCTGCGTCGGTAGACAGTAAAAAGTCTTTGTCCATAAACTGTTTCATGTGAGTGAGTCCTCCTTGAATATATAAAATTTAGAAATTAGTAGTACCACGCTTTATGAGCTCTGGCGTAATCATGGTTTTTGCCGGTACGTTTCCTCCGTCCAGCACCTTCATAAGGGTGTTTACGGTTGTGGTGCAGAGAGCTTCTACTTTATTGTCCACGGAAGTGATTTCAGGAGTCGTGCACCGCGACAGGATGGAGTTGTTGTATCCGATGACCGTTAAATCTTCCGGGATTTTAAGTCCGGCCTGGTCTGCATATTTTACCGCACCTACGGCTAAAATATCCTCTGCGGCCAGAACAGCATCGAAATGGATGCCGGAACGGGAGAGCAGCTTTAAGCGTTCCATGGACTCATCCAGATCCTTGCGGCACTGCATCATAAGTTCTTCCCGGAGCATAAAGCCGGCATCGCTAACAGCAGCGCGGTAACCGGAAAGCTTGCGTAAATTGCTGTAAGAGTTCCCGGAATAGAGATAGAGCACCGAAGAGCGGCCGGAGTGGAAGAGTTTTGAAGCAGCGTCATAGACTGCGGCATGATCATCGCAGACCGTACTGTAAATCTGTTCTCCTTCCAGGCAGCCATTGACCATCATGATGGGAATATCCCTGGCAGCCTCCAGAAGATAAGCATTATCCTTTGCTTTCGCTTCAATGTAATGGGAACCGGCCAGGATAATGGCATCCACCCGTTTGGAGCGCAGCAGTTCCAGATACTTCTTTTTGGTCTCGGGCAGATAACCGCTGCAGCAGAGGATCGAGTCGTAACCATTGCTCCTCAGTTCCTTTTCCAGGTAATAAATGGCTTCGGCCAGCCATGGGTCAGAAGAATCCGCACACATGATCCCGATGGTTTTCATCGTGTTCAATCCTAAGCTCCTGGCAAATACGTTGGGGGTATAGCCCAGCTCTTCCATGACAGCAAGAACCCGTTTCCTGGTCTTTTCACTGACATTTGGATTCCCGTTGATGACACGGGAAACGGTGGCGATCGATACATGAGCATGCTCGGAAACATCGTAGATATTCAAAAACATCACCTCCCGCAATTGTAAGTATTTACATACCTTGTTCATTATACATAATTATGATAAATATTACAATCCCTGATTTATCATTTTCCTTAAATATCCGGAGAAAAGGGTATCATTTTGTAAACACTTACAAATACTTCGTATATACGAAATTAATCTTGCTTTTTTTCGGCTTTGGGGAGTATACTAGGACCTAGGAATGGAGGCCATACCATGAAATTGAATAGAACGGCACAAAGAACTGTAGAGATTTTAAAATTGATTTCCAAAACACCGGAAGGGGCTACGTTAGATGATCTCTGTGAAAAGCTGAACCTCCCGAAGACCAGTGCCTACGACATTGTGACGACCCTTGCGGAGATGGGCATGGTGAATGTTACAAGGGGACAGAAGCAGAACTATACCATAGGCCTGATGGCATACCGCATCGGCGTTAATTACACCAATAACCTGGATTTTATCGGGATCATTGAGCCGGTGCTGAAGGCATTTTCAAAGGAAGTGGGAAAAACCGTCTTTTTTGGAGTTCCGTCCGATCATCATGTTGTATACATATGTAAGTTCGAACCGGAGAATCCTATTATTACAACAGCCACCGTTGGTTCCAAAAATCCCATGTACTGTACCTCACTGGGAAAAGTCATTCTTGCATACAGCGATGAAGAGACAAGAGAGCAGATGATCAACCGGATCCAGTTTACCCAATACACCGAGCAGACAATCAAAGACAGGGAACAGCTTTTAAAAGAATTGGACAAGGTGCGGGAAAGCGGTTATGCCTTTGATGCCAGGGAGATGGAGGAACATATGCAGTGCGTGGGAGCGCCTGTTTTCGACCGGGATGGCAATGTGCTCGGAGCCATAAGCATTTCCAGCCTTTATAAGCCTAAGGAAGATTATGAGGCCCTGGGAAAGCAGGTATCGGAAAAGGGAATGGAGGTTTCCCGGTTATTAGGATTTCTTGGAAAAATATAAGGAATACCTGTTGACAAAATGGTTAGAAACGATTAATATTTCAAGTATAAGAATCGTAAATATGAAGCTGTTTCGTATATACGAATTTAAAGAAGGAGAGAAGAACAATCATGAAAAAAGAACAGGTTTTAACAAAGATGAAAGAAGACTGTCTGGTTGCTGTTGTTCGTGCAAAAGACTTGGAGCAGGGCGAAAAAGTTGTTGACGCTATCATCGCCGGCGGAATCAATTTCATTGAAATCACAATGACTATGGATGAAGGAAACCCAATTGAATTCATCGCAAAAATGTCTGAAAAATATAGTAAAAATGCTGATGTTGTTATTGGTGCAGGTACTGTTCTTGATCCGGAAACAGCCAGAGCAGCAATTCTTGCGGGTGCCAACTATGTAGTAAGCCCAGGCTTAAATGTTGAGACGATCAAGCTTTGCAACCGCTACCGGGTGCCGATGCTTCCGGGCGTTATGACACCAACCGAAGCGGTCACCGCCCTGGAATGCGGCTGTGACGTTATTAAGATCTTCCCGGGCAACATCATGGGACCTGCAGCGATCAGCTCCTTCAAAGGTCCTCTTCCACAGGGTGAATTCATGCCATCCGGCGGCGTTGACGTTGACAATGTTGACAAGTGGATCAAGGCAGGCGCTTATGCTGTTGGTACCGGCAGCAGCTTAACAAAGGGCGCTAAGACAGGCGATTTCGCGGCTATTACCGCTAAGGCGAAGGAATTCGTTGAGGCAGTGGCAGCAGCACGCAAATAATAGAAAATTAACAGCAGAATTAAGGAGAGAGTACAAAATGGCAAAGATCGTAACTATGGGCGAGATCATGTTAAGATTATCTACCCCGAACAATGAAAAATTTATTCAGGCAGATGAATTTGATGTAAATTACGGCGGCGGCGAGGCGAACGTAGCGGTTTCTCTGGCTAACTATGGCCATGACGCTGAATTCGTAACAGCAGTTCCGAAGAATCCGATCGGTGAGTGCGCTGTTGCGGCATTAAGAAAATACAATGTAGGGACGAAGCATATCGCAAGATGCGGGGAAAGGCTTGGTATCTATTATCTGGAAACAGGCTCAGCAATGAGAGCCTCCACCGTTGTATATGACAGAGCACATTCCTCTATTTCTACGGCAGCTGCTTCTGATTTCAATTTCGACGAGATTTTCGAAGGCGCTGACTGGTTTCATTTCACAGGAATCACACCTGCAGTCAGCGATGCGGCAGCAGAACTGACTGAGGCAGCTTTAAAGGCAGCCAAAGCTCACGGCGTAACGGTTTCCGTAGACTTAAACTTCCGTAAGAAATTATGGTCTTCCGAGAAAGCTCAGAAGGTTATGACAAACTTAATGCAGTACGTTGATGTCTGCATCGGAAACGAAGAGGACGCAGAGAAGGTTCTTGGCTTTAAGCCGGGCAATACCGATGTAACAGCAGGCGAGCTGGAATTACAGGGCTATGTTGACATCTTCAATCAGATGATCGATAAGTTCGGCTTCAAATATGTGATCAGCTCCTTACGTGAGAGCCATTCCGCTTCGGATAACGGCTGGTCCGCATGTATCATGGATGGAAAGTCCCGTGAATTCTATCACTCCAGAAAATATCACATCACACCGATCGTTGACCGTGTGGGCGGCGGCGATTCCTTTGCAGCCGGCGTGATCTGCGGAATGGTGGATAAAAAAGATTTCAAGGGAGCTTTAGAATATGCGGTCGCTGCTTCTGCACTAAAGCACACCATCCCTGGCGACTTCAACCTGGTAACTAGAGAAGATGTTGAAAATCTGGCCGGCGGTGACGGTTCAGGACGTGTTCAGAGATAACGCTCGCCGGGCTGTCTGAGGGCAGGAAAGCCATTCCTGCCATTTACAAGAGAAAGAGATAAGACATCGGGGGTCATTGCGGAATGACCCCCTTTTTAAAAGTTATGGAGGAAATATCAAAATGAGTGACAGACCATTTGATTTATTAAGCCTGGGAGAACTGCTTTTACGTCTGTCTCCGGCAGGAGTGGAACGGCTGGTCCGGGGGGATTCCTTTCAGAAACAGGTCGGCGGTGCAGAACTGAATGTTGCCGTAGGCGCTGCTCTTTTAGGGCTTCATACCGGTGTGGTGACCCAGCTTCCGGCTCATGATATGGGGAATTTTGTGAAGAATAAGGTCCGTTCTTACGGAATCAGTGATGACTATTTCGTATACGATCACAGCTCCAATGCAAGACTGGGGCTTTATTATTATGAGTACGGGGCATATCCGAGAAAACCCAAGGTCATTTACGACAGGAAGAACAGCTCGTTTGTTCATATAAACGAATCCTCTTTCCCGGAAGATATGTATAAGGCCACGACCTGCTTTCATACTACAGGAATCACACTGGCTTTGTGTGAAGATACAAGGAAGACAGCCATTGATATGATCCGCAAGTTTAAAGAAAACGGGACCATTATTTCCTTTGATGTGAACTTCCGCGGCAATCTCTGGACCGGTGAAGAAGCGAGAGAGTGCATCGAGCAGATTCTTCCCTATGTGGATATATTCTTCTGTTCCGAAGACACGGCCAGACTGACCTTTAAGAAAGAGGGAACGGCAAAAGAAATGATGAAGAGCTTTACAGATGAATATCCGATTTCCATTGTAGCTTCCACACAAAGAATTGTGCACAGTCCCAAGAGCCATACCTTCGGTTCTGTGATTTACGATGCTGCCAGAAAGGAATATTATGAGGAAGAGCCTTATCATAACATTGATGTTGTAGACCGGATCGGAAGCGGTGATGCTTATATCGCAGGTGCGCTCTACGGCCTTTTAAGCAGCGGAGGGGACTGTATGAAGGCTGTACAGTACGGAAATGCCACTGCCGCTTTAAAGAATACGATACCGGGAGATCTGCCTACCTCAGACTTAAGCGAGGTCAATACTGTTATAAGAGAGCATAACGATAAAGGACCGCAAAGTGAGATGAGCAGATAAGGATTGAATAAGGCACGATGCCGGCTGCTGGAGCAGGATTCGAAGGGATCCTGCTCTATTTTAGCTGAATCAGGCAGCGAAGCGGATTGCGAATATCCGCTTGACTATTTAAACCTGTTTTTGAGCATATTAGCACAGTGGGGTTCCTGTGCGAAAGGCATCCTTAAGATGTAATGTTACTTTGATAATTTAAACCTTTAAATATATAAAATAACCAATAAAAAAATACGCTAATAATGTTAAATTAAAATATTGACAAATAAATAAAAAAGATATATATTTAAGTTGTACATTATGGTGTATATTTTTTTCTGAACTTAGTTTAAACGTTTAAATGAAAAATATTTAGCTGACGGATATTTATATCGATCAGCTAAAATTTAAAAAAGTAATTTAAACGATTAAATAAAATAATACAATATCATTCATTGGAGGGTTTATTATGAGAAGAAAGAAATTAATGGCATTGCTTCTGTCAACAGCTCTGATTTGCGGCGCATTAGCCGGCTGCGGAGCCAAGGGAACGGAAAAACCGGGCAAAACTGAGACTGGGAACACGGAGTCCAGGGCAAGTGAAGGTGCCAAGACGGATTCGGCCGCAACAGGTAAGAAGGTAACGATTGCGGTCTGGAATGAGCCGAATAAGGATGAAGCGCTCAATATGTATGCCCAGGCCGAAAAAGCGACGGGCATTGATGTGGAAGTAACGGTAATACCGGAAAGCGATTATTCTTCTAAATTAAACCAGATGGTTTCTACCGGAGACGATTCCGTAGATATTTATGTTATCTGGGAAAATGATATTGCCAATTTTGCCCAGGTAGGGGGCATTATTCCGTTAGATGACTACCTGGCCAAGTCCACGATTAAAACGAATGATTTTATCGATGCGGTAGCGAAACTGTCCGAAGGTTTAGGCGGTACCTATGGTTTGCCATGGTGTGCGGCTACGGAGCTGTTGTATTACAATCAGGATATGTTTGATGCGGCAGGGCTTGACTATCCGACCAATGACTGGTCCTATGCGGATTATAAAGCGGCTGCCGAAAAACTCACCAAAAAGGCGGCTGATGGTAAGACTGAGGTTTATGGCAGTACTCTGCCCAATACCCAGACCTGGTGGGCGGGCATCGGCGGTGCGGGTGATCAGGTTTTTGATCCGTCCAAGGGACAGATGGTGATCGGTGACGGTGCGGTTTCTTTTGTTTCGGACGTGGCTCAAATGGTTAAAAATGGGATAATGCCGGAACCCTCTTCGGATACGGCAGATCTTTTTGCAGCGGGCAAAGCGGCTATGAGCTGGCAGGGAAGCTGGAATATCGGAACTTATGGCAGCGGACTCGCCTTTAACTGGGATATTGCCTCGATCCCTGCCGAAAAACTGAAATATAACACGCTGCATACCGGTTTTTACAGCATTAATGCAAAGAGCAAGAATCAGGATTCAGCTTTTAAGGTTATTGAATATCTTATGAGCGAAGAAGGGCAGGCCATTAACTCAAAAGCAAGCGGCAATCCTTCCGCGATCAAATCCATAGCGGAAAAAGGGGCCTGGAAGGTCGAAGGTGTTACCACGATTGAAAACTGGGATGCCATGACAGATTCCTTAAAAGCCGGCGTATTTGGATATACATGCTTACCCTCCGGCGTGACGAACAATGCTGTCAGTGAATTCAATGCTGCGGTATTGGGGCAGAAAACTCCGGAAGATGCAGTTAAGAATGCTTCCCAGTATGCAAAGGAGACAATTGGCTATTAAGCTTGAATAAGGGGATACGAAGATAGACTATTTGTGTCTTAAGCGAAAGGAACGTGAATGTTATGGAAAATAAGAAAAGAAAGCCGGTCAAGAAGAAAAAGCTTATGAATCATCTGACAGCATATGCTTTTTGCGCTCCGTGGTTTATAGGATTCATATGCTTTACCTTATTTCCGATCGTCTTTATGTTTGCAGTCAGTTTGACAAACAGGAAACTGAATGGTATTTCAAACTTCATAGGATTAGCGAATTATGTGAATATGTTTCAAAGCGGAACATTTTTAAATTCCATAAAAGTGACCCTGTTTTTTACGGTTGTTATGATGATAATCACTACGGTCTGGGCAGTGATTCTGGCAATGCTGTTAAATTACAGGCAGAGGCTGAACGGCATTTTTCAGTTCTGTTATTTTCTTCCTTCCGTAATTCCGACGGTTGCACTGGCATATACGTTCCGTACCATATTCGGAAAGGAGGCAGGACTTTTAAATGCGATCCTGTCACAATTAACCGCAAAAAACGTTATGGTGAACTGGCTCTATGACAGCCATACCATTTACATTGCCGTGTTTTTTATTACCTTATTCACTTATAACACCGGACAGATGATGCTCATCTTCCGGTCCGGCTTAAATGATGTTCCCCGGGAACTCTATGAAGCGTGTGATATTGACGGAGCAAGTCCGCTCCGGAAGTTTTTCGGCGTGACACTTCCGATGATCTCGCCTATAGTACTATTTAATGCGGTAATGGGCTGCATCAGTGCATTAAACGGTTCTTTTGCATTGCTGTACCCTTTGACCGGGGAAAGCGGGGATCCCAATGGGATGACTCAGGTCCTGAGCCTTTTGATCTATAAGGAAGCCTTCAGTAATATGAAGGTAGGATATGCCTGCGCCCTGTCAGTGGTTCTGTTTTTGATCGCCTGCTGCTTCGGTATCGGTATATTTGCGGTATCAAAAAAACTGGTTTATTATGAGAATTAAGGAGGAGTGACCATGAATTCAGCAAAAACAAAGAAAAAAGCGGGCAGGATTCTTATTTTCATTTTAAAGATCCTTGTTGCTGTTATCATGTTTTCTCCAATTATATGGGTATTTTCAGGATCTTTTAAAAATTTAACGGAGTTTACAACCTCCTCGGATCTGATCCCTGAGACTGCAACCCTGGAAAACTTTAAATATATCTTTTTTCATTCAAATTACTATTTATATGTACGAAATACCGTTCTTTTAATGGCCGGGACGACGGTCGGGACTTTAATTTCTTCTTCGCTTGTAGCTTACCCCCTTGCAAGAATGGAATTTCCCGGGAAGAAATTAATATTTTCATTAATTGTAGGAACGATGATGATTCCCAATATTGCCCTGATCATTCCGCAGTATATTATGTTTGGGAAGATCGGCTGGCTCGATTCCCTCCTTCCCATGATTGTTCCGGCATTTTTTGCCTATCCGTATAATGTTTTTCTTTTCCGGCAGTTTTTCAGATCCATACCAAGGGAACTGGATGAGGCGGCGACCATAGACGGCTGTACGAGACTTGGAGTATTTTTTAAAGTGCTGCTGCCTTTATCAAAATCCACTTTTACGACAATTGGTGTGCTGTCCAGCGTTTTCTGGTGGAATGAACTGACCCAGCCTGTATTTTATATTAACAGTGATAAATGGAGAACACTGACCATTGCATTGATGACCACATTTATGTATACTTCTGGTAATGCATTTGTTATTAACTGGCCATCGATTATGGCAGCGTCCAGCCTTATGATTTTACCTCCCATGCTTCTTTATCTGTTTGGTTCAAGATTTCTGGTGGAGGGTATCAAAACTTCCGGTTTGAAAGGATAGGCTGAAATTTATTTTTGGGGCTGCTGACCGGCAAAAATCCCGTCACAAGGTGATGGCTTAAAGGGCAAAAGAAGATGAAAGAAGAGGGAGTATACCATACCATGACATTAAAAGAAATTGCTTCTATGGCCGGCGTATCGGTAGCCACGGTGTCATATGTGCTCAATAATACGGCTCAGGTAAGTGAAGAGACAAGGAAACGGGTAGAAAAGATAATAAAAGAAACAGGATACCGGTCTAATATCCTGGCAAAGAGCCTTCGGAAAAATGAATCGTTTCTGATCGGAGTGATTGTCGAAGATATTACGGTCTGGCACACGGCTCATATTATTGACGGCATTAATGAAATTGCAGAAGCAAGAGGGTACAATACCATTTTAAATAATTTAAGGCTTCTCAGCAAGATAGAGTCCCAGTTTGAACATATTTCCAATTATCAGGAGGATATCGATAAAGCGGTGGATGTTTTAATTGGGATGCAGGTGGATGGCATTATTTATGTCGGTATGCATGACCGTAAAATAAGCCATGTGCTTCATGATATAAAGAAACCGGTGGTATACTGTTATTGCTATACGGACGGGGAAGGGTCATCCGTGCGTTACAGTAACGAGAAAACGGTTTATCAGATGACACAGATGCTGATAAGCAATGGGCATAAAGAGTTTGGCGTGATTAACGGGCTTAAGGAATCAGAGCCTGCATCGCTCCGGTATAAAGGGTTTAAGAGAGCCCTTGACGAGGCGGGGATAGAATTGAAGCCGGAGAATATCGCATGCGGAAACTGGAAGTACCGGGAGGGAAAGGAAGCGGCCGGAAGGCTCCTTAACAGAAATGACTTTCCCACTGCCATTGTGGCAATGAACGATGATATGGCAGTCGGTGTCTATGATGCTGCGAGAGAACTTGGACTTAAGATCCCGGACGATATTTCGGTAACAGGATTTGACAATGCGGATATTGTCCAGTATGTAACGCCGAGAATTACGACGGTGGAGAGGCCCCTTCAGGAAATGGGATACCGTTCCATGGAACTGCTGCTTGAGAGCATCCATGGAACCAGCGTAGGAGATGTAAATATTACCCTTCCCTGTGCCCTGATAGAAGGAGAGTCGGTAAAGAAGCTGAACTGAACTGCGGATTGCGAATATCCGCTTGACTATAAAAATGAAAAGCTGGTGAGGAAACGATATGGATGCTAATAAATTGACAACTGTGGAATTAAAAAACATTACAATGAATGATCCATTCTGGAACAGATATATTGATTTGGTGGATCAAGTCATTTTGCCTTTTCAATGGGAATTGATCAATGATCATGTAGAAGGGGCTGAAAAGAGTTATTGCATCAGAAATTTCCGCATTGCCTGCGGCGATGAAAAGGGAGAGCATAAGGGCATGGTATTTCAGGATACGGATGTTGCGAAATGGCTGGAAGCAACTGCCTATTCCCTTGCTAAAAAGAAGAATCCGAAGCTGGAAGCAGCCGCAGACAGCGCAATTGACTTAATTGCCAGAGCCCAGTGTGAAGACGGATATTTGAATACGTATTATACTATTACAGGAAAACCCAGGTGGTCTGATTTATTTGAGGGACACGAGCTTTACACCGCAGGACATATGATCGAAGCAGCAGTGGCATATTATGAAGCAACCGGGAAGAAGAAATTTCTGGATGTAGTATGCAGGTTTGCCGATTATATGTGTCAGGTGTTTGGAAAGGAAGAGGGGAAAATCCATGGTTATCCGGGTCATCCGGAAGTGGAACTGGCACTGGTGAAGCTCTACCGGGTCACAAAAGTTACAAAATATCTGGAGCTGGCTGATTTTTTTGTGCGGACCAGAGGGGAAAGACCCTGTTATTTTTTAGGCGAAGACTGTATAAAAAACCAGGATTTCATTTTCCCGGAATTTAAGGATTTTGATCTGGATTATAATCAGTCCCACATGCCTTTGAAGGAACAGAAAACAGCAGAAGGGCATGCGGTACGGGCGGTTTACTTATACAGTGCAATGGCTGACCTGGCTTATGAATATCAGGACAAAGAATTGCTCAGGCAGTGTGAAACCATATGGAATAACATTGTGGAAAAAAGGATGTATGTAACCGGAAGCATCGGTTCCGCATCTTATGGAGAAAGGTTTACGACGGATTATGATCTGCCGAACAATTCCAATTATTCCGAATCCTGTGCCACAGTGGGGCTTGCAATGTTTTCCAACCGGATGTTCCGGCTGACAAAGGACGGAAAATATACGGACATCGTGGAAAAAGCATTGTACAACACGCTTTTGGCGGGAATTGCCCTGGATGGAAAGCATTTCTTCTATGTGAATCCCTTAGAGGTGGTACCTGAGATCGCAGAGAAAAATCCGACTTTGCGCCATGTAAAAACGGCAAGACAGCTTTGGTTCGGTGTCGCCTGCTGCCCGCCTAATATTGCAAGAACCCTTGCTTCCCTGGGCAATTATTTGTATGCCGCGGATCAGAATACGGTTTATGTGAATTTGTTTATCAGCAGCAGGATTGAAACGGACTTATCTTCCGGCCGCGTGCGGCTTGATCTGAGTTCGGATTATCCCGTAAAAGGCGATGTAACATTTGAAGTCACCCCGGAGGAAGACGGAAGGGAGTTTACCGTAGCGATCCGGAAGCCTTCCTATTCCCCCGGAGCAGAGTTAAGCATAAACGGGGTAAAGGAAGCCATATGCATGGAAAAAGGATACATTTATCTGACGCGTAAGTGGAAGGCAGGAGATAAGGTAACTGCAGTGTTTGATGTTCCTTTCCGCTTTGTAAGATGCAATCCCAGGGTACGAGACAACATCGGGAAGATCTGTCTGATGAAAGGGCCTATGGTATATTGTCTGGAGGAAGCTGATAACGGCAAGTATCTGGCAGCCGATGTAATTGACAGTTCGGTGCAGCCCAAAGAAGTATTTGATGAATCGTTACTGGGCGGGACTCTGTGTGCCGAGCTGGAAGGTATGCGTATCGATTACTCAAGGGTAAGTGAATCTCTCTATGAAAATGAAAGTCCTTCCTATATTAATGACACATTTAAAGCAATTCCCTATTGCTGCTGGAATAACCGGGGCAAGGGTGAAATGCTTGTCTGGATGCGTGAAAAATGAAAATGGTAAATTGAAATATGCAACATAGAAAAAGAAGGTCCGGCAAGAAATATCTGGCCAGACCTTCTTTTTGTGAAAATAATCCGCTAATTTCCGCATTCAATGCTGATCTCATTAAACTTCTCCAAAATATGATCTACATCTAAATTGGATTTTTCTTCTCCTGCCGTATCGATGATCGCAGTTCCCTGATGCATCATCAGCAGGCGGTTTCCGTACTCCACCGCATAGCGAAGGTTATGTGTCACCATTATGGTAGTTAAATTTTTTTCTTTCACGATCTTGTCCGTCAGCTCCATAATGATCTCAGCGGTCTTTGGATCCAGGGCAGCGGTATGTTCATCTAAGATCAGGAACTCAATGGGAGTCATGGTGGACATTAAAAGAGCCATGGCCTGTCTCTGGCCGCCGGACAGGACTCCGACCTTTACATGCAGCTTATCCTCTAAGCCGAGGCCCAGGGACTTAAGCTGTTCTCTATAATGCTGGATCCGCTGCTTATTGGTTCCGGGAAGGAGGTTGAACGGTTTTCCCTTGGTATCTGCCAGAGCCATATTTTCAAGGATTGTCATATTGGGACAGGTCCCCATGGCCGGATTCTGATAGACTCTGCCGATACGGCGCTGGCGCTTGTATTCCGGCATGCCGGTGATGTCAATGCCGCCAATGCGGATGGAACCGCTGTCCAAAGGAATGCTTCCGCAGATGATGTTGAGCAGAGAAGTCTTTCCGGAGCCGTTGCTTCCCACCACGGAGACAAATTGCCGGTCCCCCACGGTAAGGTTGAAATCCCGGAACAGGCACATCTCATTGACCGTTCCCTGATTGTAATATTTATTGATGTTTTGAAGTTCAAGCATGATTTTTCACCTTCTTTTCCCTGCCGTTGCTGAGCACCAGAATGCCTAAGAACAGTACTGATGTGATCAGCTTTAAATCCGATGCCTCCATTCCGAAGTAGATGGCAAGAGACACACAGGCCTTGTATATGATGGAACCGATAATGACTGCTGTGGTGGATTTCACAAATCCTGCCCTTTGAAACAGTTTTGTACCGATGATTACATTGGCCAGACCGATGACAATGGTGCCGGTGCCCATGCTGATTTCAAAAAATCCCTTCTGCTGGCAGTACACAGAGCCTGCCAGAGCAGCCAGGCCGTTTGCAATTGCAAGGCCGATGATTTTAACCATGCCTTTGTCCCTGGCAAGGGAGGTGACAAGTGTTTCATTGTCTCCCACAGCCCGTAATAAATAGCCGGAGCGGGTTTTTAAATACTGGTCCAGCAAAAGCTTTACGGCCAGAACGATTATTGCCAGAATGACAACGACGCTGATATCCGCAAGCCCTGCCGGAAAGATACTGTTTATAAAGCGGTTTTCAAAAATGGAATCGTTACTGAAAAACGGAACATTGGATTTACCGGCTACTCTTAAATTTACCGAATAGAGGGCAGTCATGACAATGATACCTGACAGAAGATCCCTTACCTTTAATTTTACATGGATGAAACCGGTGATACATCCCGCCAGCGCACCGACGGCAAAAGCGATAAAAAGCGTTGCCAACGGGTTGATCCCGGCCAGAATCAGGGTTACGGTGATTGCGCCCCCCAGGGGAAAGGTTCCATCCACGGACAGATCCGGAAAATCCAGAATCTTATAGGTGATGTATACGCCCAGTGCCATAATGGCATAGACCAGGCCTTCTTCCAAAACGCCAAGTATGATTGACATGATTAACTTCCTCCAATATGTTCCTTGTTTTAAATATTACTGTTTAATGTCCGTAAAAATCTCAGCAGCGGAATCGGTCAGTTCCGATGGCAAAGTGATCCCCAAGTTTTCCGCAACTTTGGAATTGCCGTAGAAAGCAGCTTCTTTGATTACTTCAAAGTTGATTTCGCTGGCCTTGCTTTCACCTTTTAATACCCTTGCGGCTATTTTTCCGGTCTGCTTTCCTAAATCCACATAATCAAGACCCATGGAAGCCAGACAGCCGATTTTTACCTGTTCCACTTCGCTTCCGAATACAG
The DNA here is from genome assembly GCF_900155545.1 of Clostridium sp. Marseille-P2415. Classification (GTDB taxonomy): domain Bacteria; phylum Bacillota; class Clostridia; order Lachnospirales; family Lachnospiraceae; genus Lacrimispora. The sequence continues at coordinate 1,407,620 of NZ_LT732526.1, read as the reverse complement.
GGATGTTTTTCTTGCCGGCTTTGTCTAAAATCAGCGGGAGAGAGCTGACAACGGTATTATCTGTTAAATTGTTTAAACAGTCAACTTTTTCAAGAATGTTGTCAGCGGCAAGCGGAATGTCAGCCGTGGCTGCAACAGGACCTTCTACGATTTCAAAACCATAAGCGGAAGCCGCTGCCTTGTATTCTTTGATGGCTGTTTCCGAGTTTACTTCACTGGTGCTGTAAAGGATCCCGATGGTCTTTGCTTCAGGAAGGATTTTCCGGATCATTTCCAGCTGCTTTTCCACCGGAAGCTTATCGCTGGTTCCGGTCACTTCTCCTACAGGAGTTCCGTCTTCCTTTGCCAGTGCCGCAGCTGCCGGATCGGTGACGGCTGTATAAATGACGGGAACGTCAGCCTTTTTGGCACCGCTGTAAGCGGCCTGGGCCATGGGGGTCGCGATGGCGCAGATCAAATCCGCCTTTTTGGAAAGAAAGTTATTGATGATCTGGCTTGCAGTGCCTCCGTCGGCCTGAGCGTTTTCGTACATAACCGTTAAATTCTTTCCTTCCTCGATCCCTTCTTCTGCAAGTCCCTGCAGAAAGCCTTCCCGGCAGTTGTCAAGGGAACCGTGCTCTGCGAACTGTCCGATGCCGATGGTATAGGATGCACCGTCTTCCCCGGTTTTACCCCCGGTATTTCCGGTTTCTGCATCAGAAGAAGCCTGGGAGCCGGGATTTTCAACAGTCTTTTCCGGAGCTGTCTTGGAAGAACAGCCGGAGAGTGCGGCAGCTGCAAAAGCTGCGAATAACAGGGTTTTGATTGATTTTTTCATCATGTTTCCTCCTTAATTGATTTCCGTTGATATGACAAAGGGGTGGGCGGATATTATCTGAAAATAAAAAAGGTCCCAGGTACGCAAAAAAAACGTACTTGAGACGAATCATACAATCCGCGGTGCCACTCAAATTGACTTTGTAAAAGCCCACTTTTCATATACTAACATATATGCCACGGAAAATAACGGTTGTGGTTTCCGTCAGCCCCTACTGAAACAATGGTTCAGGGCCGCCCTCAAAAGTCCATTCAGCTGTCAGCTCCATACCGCACTCGCACCAACGGCGGCTCTCTGAAATATTGCCAGGAAAGCTTACTCCTCTTTTTCAACGGTTTGATTTATTTAATCAATATCTTAATGCGTTAAAGTGAATTTGTCAATAATAAAATGAAAAACTTTTGAAAGGAAATTGTTGGTTACCGGATGTTTCAAAAATCGTCAAAATCTCTTTTTATTGTAGCCAAATTGTGATAAACTATGAGCATATCTGTATTGGAGGTTTGGCCATGAAAAAGTTATTGATTGTAGTAGATATGCAAAAGGATTTTATTAATGGGCCTCTGGGAACCAGGGAGGCAGTGGCGATCGTCCCTAATGTAAAAAAGAAAATAGAAGAATATCAGGCAGCAGGAGACGAGGTCATCTTTACGCTGGACACCCATGAGAAGAATTATCTGGATACCCAGGAAGGGAAAAAGCTTCCGGTGATTCACTGTATTCGGGGAACTGTTGGTTGGGAACTTGACGATTCTTTAAAGGAGTTTCAGGGAAGGCGGTTTGATATGAGTAACTTTGGAAGTTCCATGATCGGAGAATACGTGACGGAAAGAGAATATGAATCCGTTGAACTGGTTGGTTTGTGTACGGATATCTGTGTGATTACCAACGCCATGCTGATCAAGGCTTTTCTTCCGGAGACTCCGGTTCTGGTGGATTCCTCCTGCTGTGCCGGTTTTACACCGGAAAGCCATGAGAATGCGTTAAATGCCATGAAGATGTGTCAGATTGAGGTGGCCTGACAGACTTCACCATATATTCGTAAAGGCAAAAATGCCAGGATGAAAAAAACTTTCACCCGGCATTTTCTTTTTTATAAACGACAGCTTCAAGCTGTGCAATTTTATTTATACAGCTCTTCCAGATCCTTAAAAAAGCCAGGATAGGAGATATTCACGCATTCTGCACCTAAAATCTCGGTCTCTCCTTCGGCACACAGCCCGGTTACCGCAAAGGTCATGGCAATCCGGTGATCCAGTCTGCTGTCAATGACAGCTCCGTGAAGGGGATTTCCACCCCGGATGATCATGCCATCCTCTGTTGACCTGATATCGGCTCCCATGGCGGATAGATTGTGTACCATGACTTCAATGCGGTTGGATTCTTTTACCTTTAACTCCGCAGCATCTTTAATGATTGTTTCCCCTTCCGCAAGGCAGGCCATGGCGGCTATAACAGGAAGCTCGTCAATCAGAGTGGGAATGATGGCTCCTTCGATGACGGTGCCGTGAAGAGAACCGGATTTTACCAGGATATCAGCAGTAGGTTCTCCGGAATCCGTATTTTCCCCCAGAAGGGTGATATCGGCTCCCATATCCCGGCATACATGAAGGATGCCATCCCGGGTAGGGTTGATGCCGACGTTTTTTATTAATATTTCGGAACCCGGGATCATCAGGCCTGCCGCGATGAAGAAGGCAGCAGATGAGATATCTCCGGGAACCGTGATTTTATTTCCGTAGAGTTCTTCGGCAGGAGTGATGCAGGCAGTGGTCCCTTCTGTTTTTACATTTGCTCCAAAATATTTTAACATGATTTCGGAATGGTTTCTGGATACATAAGGTTCCGTCACTTTTGTTTCACCCTCTGCGTACAATCCGGCAAGGAGAATCCCGGACTTCACCTGGGCGGAGGCTACCTGGCTGGTATAATGGATGCCATGGAGCTTTTTGCCGGTTATGGCGAGGGGGGCACAGCCATTTTCATTGATGCTTTTCAAGTCGGCACCCATCATGGATAACGGTTCCATAATGCGCTTCATCGGACGTTTCCGAATGGATTCGTCTCCGGTCAGGGTTACGTCAAAATCCTGGGCGGCCAGGATTCCGGAAATCAGGCGGGTGGTTGTTCCGCTGTTGCCGCAGTCAAGGATTGTTTCCGGCTTTTTTAAGCCACGGAGTCCATTGCCGTGGACAACTACGGTGTTTCCATTGTTTTCAATCTGAATTCCCATTTTTTGAAAGCAGGAAATAGTGGAAAGACAGTCGGCCCCCTGGAGAAAATGGCTGATCTCCGTGGTTCCCTTTGCAATGGAACCGAACATCACGCTGCGGTGGGATATGGACTTGTCGCCTGGTATGGTTATTTCTCCCCTTAGTGGGGAGGCTTTTGTGAATTTCATAGGAATTCCTCTCTTTAATTCGAAATTAAGTCATAATGATACCGTTCCAGCTGTTTCCACGCATTGTCCATGGCTTCCCTGTCATAGAATGCGATTCTTAAAGTCCCTTCTCCGTGCTCCCGGTTGTGGTTGATGCCGATGTTCTTGATGCTGATCCCCTTTGCGGCCAGAATGACGGATAAAGTGGAGATAGCACCGACTTTGTCGGCCATGTCCACCGTAAAGGAATAATCCGGTGCAATAGGACCCGGCGTTTTTTCCGAAAAGGTGCTGCGGTAGTCTCTGGAAGTCTCAAAAAGCTGGTAGATATATTGGCTGTCTTTTGCCTTTAACCCGGCTTGGATCTGGCTTAGGGAAGCAATATAGCGGTCCAGGATCACGGAGAGGTTCTGGCTGTTTGTCATGCAGATCTGTTCCCACATTTCCGGTGAGGAGGAGGCAATTCTTGTGATGTCCTTAAAGCCTCCGGCAGCCAGCCGCTTCATGAGCCCCTGCTCATTATCGGAATCCTTTACCAGGTTCACAAGGCTGGAAGCCACGATATGGGGCAGATGGCTGATTGCCGCGGTCACAAAGTCATGCTCATGATAATCCAGGACAATGGGAATAGAGCCGATCATCCGGGAGATCCGGACCAGCCGGTTTACCTGGTCCTCCGTGGAATGCGCGGTAGGAGTAATGATATAATAGGCGTTTTCCAGCAAATGGTCGGTAGAGTTTCCGTATCCGGTCTTTTCGGAACCGGCCATCGGATGCCCTCCAACAAACCAGCTTTCCATGTCAAGGCGGATCACCTCTTCGTGAATATCCGTCTTGGTACTGCCTACGTCGGTAACGATGGCTCCAAGCTTTAAAAATGGCCGGATCCCGGATAAATATTTTGCATTGTATTCCACAGGAGTACACAGAAAAATGAGATCGCATTCCCGGAGTTCTTCCCCGATTCCTTCTAAGACCACATCCACGATCCCCTCTTCTTTTGCCTGTAAAAGCCTGGAACGGGTCCGCATATAGGCCATGATTTTTGTATCCGGTTCTTCACGCTTGATCCCTCTGGCTATGGAACCGCCAATGAGACCAAGCCCGATAAAGGCAATTATGGCATCACTCATGAAGGACCCTCCCCGCAAGTCTGGCGTAAGGCTTTAATTCTTCGATCAGGTTATCAAATTGCTCAAAGGTCAGGGACTGAGGACCGTCGGATAAGGCAGAAGAGGGGCAGGGGTGGACTTCAACGATCAGTCCGTCGGCGCCGACAGCTATGGCAGCCTTGGAAATGGGTTCAATATAAGCTCTTACTCCGGTGGCATGGCTTGGATCAATGATGATCGGCAGATGACTCTTGGCTCGGATCACCGGCACCGCACTGATGTCCAGGGTGTTTCTGGTAGCCGTTTCGTATGTACGGATGCCGCGTTCGCAGAGAACGATATTCGGATTGCCTTCGGAGGCGATGTATTCTGCTGCGTTCAGCCATTCATCGATGGTGGCGGAAAGGCCTCTCTTTAGCAGAACCGGAATGCCTGCCTTTCCGGCTTCCTTCAAAAGCTCGAAATTCTGCATATTCCGTGCGCCGATCTGGATCATGTCCACATATTTTACGGCTGTTTCAAGAGCGCGCAGACTTGTGATTTCACAGACAATGTTAAGGCCCGTGGCTTCTCTGGCCTCCTTCATGAATTTTAAGCCTTCTTCCTCCAGGCCCTGGAATGCATATGGGGAGGTTCTTGGCTTGTAAGCGCCGCCCCTCAGGAACCGGGCACCGGCTTTTTTAACGGCAAAAGCAGTTTCTATGACCATATCGTGGTTTTCAATGGCACACGGACCCGCCATTATGGTTAGATGCCCGGGACCGATTTTTGTATTTCCGATGGTTATGACCGTGTCCTCCGGATGGAATTTTTTGTTAACCAGTTTATAAGTCTCAGTAACGGCAACGATTTTATCAACGCCCTCCAACAGCTCCATGTTCACGACCTCCAGTTTTGTTTTGTCACCTACGACGCCGACAATGGTCACCTCTGTTCCTCTGGATAAATGAGCCTGAAGGCCGTTTGATTCGATCAGGTGTCTGACTTTTCCGACAGCTTCCTCGGAAGCGTCAGGTTTCATAATGATGATCATGTTTTCTTTCCCTCACTTTTTCAAAATATTTAATCCCCATTGTAATAGATTGTGTATGACTTGTCAACGCTTTTGCACGTTAAACTTTGACACTTTAACGTAAAATATCATTTAGAAGGGATCTAAGTCACTTTTTTGAAAAGCAAAACAGTGGAATATTTTAAAGCATTGTGATAGAATGATTAGCAGAACAGCAGAAGCAATAGTATTTTCCGGAAAGATTATAGCATCCGGCCGGGCAGCGAGTCGCTGCCGGGAGCATCATGGTATGGGAAAAGGCCGTAATCTGCTGCGAGGTACTTCCGCACATTGCATGTGCTTACGCCTGCAGCTTGTACATCTTCGCATCTTACGGCATCATGTTTGTATTGCTTCTGTTGTTTTTAAGCGGAAAAATAAAGAATTTTAAGATAAACTGGTATGGAGGATCCGATGTATCAGACAGATTTGTGGAAATACTGTACGCAAAAGCATTGCAGGGACATGCTGCTATCTTTCCGCCTTCTTGGGAATACCAGCTGGCCGGACGAAAAGGTAATGGCATGTCTTTATGCTGTCAGCAACCATACGGAGCGCCATTATCGTACTGTCCGTATTCCCAAGAGAGACGGAACAGAGCGCAGGCTTTTGGTGCCGGATAAAATATTAATGAGAATACAGAAGAATATCCTGCATCACATCCTGGACGGGTATGCAGTCTCCGGCTGCGCCACGGCCTACCATAAAGGCGCAGGGGTGGTACCGAATGCCTGGGCCCATACGGGAAAAAATGTGGTGGTGAAGCTGGATATAAAATTTTTTCGGGAGTATTTCATTTCCTATGGTTCTTAAAAGCGCATTTCCCGCCCGGTATTTTCCTCCGGCAGCAGGAACCATGCTGACTGCCTTATGCTGCTGCAGCGATTTTCTTCCTCAGGGTTCTCCTGCTTCGCCGGCGATTTCTAACCTGGTTATGAAGCATTTTGATGAATATATGAAGAAATGGTGCGGGGATAAGGGGATCTCTTATACCAGATACTGCGATGATATGACGTTTTCCGGTGATTTTAACCCGGGTCCGGTTATCCGGAAAGCCTCCGGTTTTTTGAACGCCATGGGGTTTGAACTGAATGAAGAGAAGACCAGGATCCTGTACCGCAACGGAAGGCAGGCGGTTACGGGAATCGTGGTCAATGAAAAACCGCAGGTCTCCATAGACTACAGGAGGAAACTGCGGCAGGAGGTTTATTACTGCCTGAAATACGGGGTAAAGTCCCATCTGGAGAGAAGCGGGGAAAATGCATTGATTCCGGAGAATCAGTATCTTCTTTCTCTTTTGGGAAGAATACGCTATGTCCTTTTGGTGAATACTGAGGACCGGTGGTTTCGGGAAGCGGAGGAGAAGCTCTTAGCTGTACTGGGGAGGAAAGCAGAGAAAATGAAACCTGTGAGGAGGACGGGAGTCTCATGAAAGGATATTATGCGGGATTGGATATCGGTGGAACCAACGGACGGCTTAAAGTCTGTGATATGGCTGGGACAGTACTTGGCGAATTTACTGCACCGGGCTGCAGCATCAATACGGATGGAGCTGAAAAGAGCAGGCTGCGTTACCGTGAGCTGGTGCTCCCGGCCCTTAAGAAACTGGAACTGGATCCGGACAGCTGCCTTGGAATCTGCGTAGCAGCCAGCGGAATCGATTCTCCGTCGGATGAGCATGATTGCAGGTCCAGCTTTGAAGAGATGGGATTTCCTCATGAAAGGCTTCTGGTATTAAATGACTGTGAAGTGTTTCTCCATTTAACGGAGACCCCATCCCTGGTAGTCATATCAGGAACCGGTTCCGTATGCTTTGGAAGGGATACAAAAGGAAATATATACCGGACCGGCGGCTGGAACCATATCTTAAGCGATGAGGGAAGTGCTTTTGACTTAGGGCTGAAAGTCTTAAGAGCGGCAGCGGATGAATTGTCCGGCCGAATCAAGTGTCCCATTCTCACGCCTCTTATTGTAAAAGCAACGGGGCTTGATACTTTGGAAAAGATGGACGATTTTGTCAATGCCAATCTCATGGAAAAATCTGAAATCGCCAGGTTATCCCTGTTTGCATATCAGGCGGCAGACTCAGGGGACCATGAGGCCATCCGCATTCACCGGGAATGTGGGGAAGCCCTGTGGGGACTCATACGGGACACCGCAGCCAAGATGGATCTAAAAAGTCCGCCGGGCGAATTTAATCTCTGGCTCTGGGGCAGCGTTCTGGTTAAAAATGATATCATCCGCAATATGGTGGAAGAGAGAGTCCGGGAAGCGATGCCGGGCATCGGGATCGGGATACCAATAATGAGTGCACTGGATACAGCCCTTAAGGCAGCTAGGTCACTCCAATAAAATGAAAGGTCACTGGCGCAGCTGTTATAGGCGAAACTTATTACTATTTTGAAGCCAGCGGAAAACTGAATGAAGACTTTTATGAAGCAGATTGAATAAGAATGAGGGCCAGGCCCTCTTTTCTTTTGCAGAAATGGGAAAATGCGCGAAAAATGTTTGTGCAAATTGCACCTTTTACTTGCAATTATATGACATTTTTAGTAAAATATCCTCATAGACTTAAATACCGAACAGGAGGAATGTTTATGAACGTGTATGGAACCAAACAAATCCGTAACGTCGCCTTACTTGGGCACGGGGGCGCCGGCAAAACTACCCTGGCAGAAGCTATGGCGTTAGTGACCGGAGCCATCAGCAGAATGGGAAAAATTACCGATGGCAATACCATCAGCGATTATGACAAAGAAGAGATCAAGAGACAGTTCTCCATCTCCACTTCCCTGATTCCTTTGGAGTACGAAGGAGAGGATGGACCGATCAAGATCAACTTGCTTGATACTCCCGGATATTTTGATTTTGTAGGTGAAGTCGAAGAGGCCATCAGCGTTGCGGATGCAGCGGTGATTGTTGTAAATTGCAAGGCAGGTATTGAAGTTGGCACATATAAGGCATGGGAGCTTTGCGAAAAGTACAAGCTGCCAAGGCTTTTCTTTGTGACAAATATGGATGATGACCACGCCAGTTACCGTGAATTATTGCTTAAGCTTGAAAAGGAGTTCGGAAGAAAAATAGCGCCGTTCCACCTCCCCATTCGTGAGAATGAAAAATTCGTGGGTTTTGTTAATGTTGTGAAGATGGCAGGCCGGCGTTTTACCGTTAACAGCGATTATGAAGAATGTGAGATTCCCGATTACAGTCAGAAGAATTTGGGAATTGCCCGCGAAGCTCTCATGGAGGCTGTGGCGGAAACCAGTGAGGAGTATATGGAGCGTTACTTCTCCGGTGAAGAGTTCACTCTGGACGAGATTTCTTCTGCTCTTCGGGAGTATGTAATAGAAGGCAATATTGTTCCGGTTATGCTGGGGTCCGGAATCAACGCCCAGGGTGCCAGGATGGTGCTTCAGGCCATAGATAAGTATTTTCCGTCTCCGGACCGTTATGAGTGCATTGGTGTGGACATTTCTACCGGGGAACGCTTTACAGCTAAGTACAACGATCATGTATCCCTTTCAGCCCGCATATTTAAGACCATTGTGGATCCGTTTATCGGAAAATATTCTCTGCTTAAGATCTGTACCGGTACCTTAAAGCCGGACTCCACCATTTATAATGTAAATAAAGATACAGAGGAAAAGATCGGCAAGCTTTACCTGCTGAGAGGAAAAGAAGCCGTTGAAGTTCCGGAATTAAGAGCCGGAGACATCGGCGCGGTATCCAAACTGAACGTGACCCAGACCGGTGATACCATAGCCTTGCGGTCCGCTCCGATCGTATATCATAAGCCGGAGATCTCCACTCCGTATACATACATGCGTTACAGGACCAAGACGAAAGGCGATGATGACAAGGTTTCTAATGCGCTTTCAAAGCTGACGGAAGAAGACTGGACTTTAAAGGCGGTCAATGATACGGAGAACCGTCAGTCCCTTCTGTACGCCATTGGCGACCAGCAGCTGGAAGTGGTCGTCAGCAAGCTGTTAAACCGCTATAAGGTTGAAATCGAACTGAGCAAACCCAAATTTGCTTTCCGGGAGACCATTCGGAAAAAAGTGGAAGTCCAGGGCAAGTATAAGAAACAGTCCGGCGGACACGGACAGTACGGCGATGTAAAAATGATTTTTGAACCCTCCGGCGATCTGGAAGCTCCTTATGTTTTTGAAGAATGTGTCTTTGGCGGAGCTGTTCCCAGAAATTATTTCCCGGCAGTTGAAAAGGGGATTGCAGAATGCGTTCTAAAAGGCCCTCTTGCTGCTTATCCGGTAGTGGGGTTAAAGGCAACGCTGACCGACGGCTCTTACCATCCGGTAGACTCCTCGGAACTGGCCTTTAAGATGGCAGCCACGATGGCCTTTAAAAAAGGATTTATGGAGGCGAATCCGGTTCTTCTCGAACCAATTGCTTCCCTTAAGGTTACGGTTCCGGATAAATTTACCGGAGATGTCATGGGAGATTTAAACCGCAGAAGGGGCCGTGTTCTGGGAATGAATTCCAATCACCATGGCAGGCAGGTCATCGAAGCGGATGTGCCCATGTCCGAATTGTTTGGCTACAATACGGATCTTCGTTCCATGACCGGAGGCATCGGGACCTATGAATACGAGTTCAGCCGTTATGAACTGGCTCCGGGAGATGTCCAGAAGCGGGAAGTAGAGGAGCGGGCTTCCAAGATCGACAAGATGGAAGGATAGATCAATGCACAAAGACCCTGCGGGTCTGGCATTTTACAGATGCCAGGCTCCGGGGCTTTTGTTTTTCCGTGGGAGAATGTTATCTGCTTAAGAATTGCACTTTTCCCCGAACTGTGCTAAACTGGTACCATCTTGCAGGAGGTACGGAAATAGTGGGAGACAGAAGATATGCATGGAAAGCATTTTCAAGAGTTGGAATCGGATATGGAGCATTTCTGCTTGTAACGTTTGTTCTGCAGCTTGAGATAGGAACCATTGCCGCAGCATTGTCACGGTTTGGAGTGGAGATAGTCTTTGGCGACGGGTATATACTTGGTTCCTCTTTCGCTACTTATGCTGTGGGAGGCGTTGTCACGTACTTCATAGTAAAGGATATGCAGGTTTTAGGCAGGCCGCAGGCAAAAAAGGCCGGAGTAAAGATGCTGGCAGCCGCATTTTTAATCTGCATGAGCGCCTTGTTTTTTGGTAACCTGATCGGGCAGGCACTGATGAGTATCGTGTGTGCTCTCCAGGGCAAGCCCATGGTGAATCCGGTGGAAGAGATCATGGAGGGCTTAAGCAGCTGGACCATTTTTGTTACCATGGTGGTAATGGCACCGGTCTGTGAGGAAATTCTGTACCGGAAGGTATTGATAGACCGGATCAGATTGTATGGAGATAAAGCGGCAATCGTCGTATCCGGCTTTGTCTTTGCGCTGAGCCATGGGAATTTCTATCAGTTCTTTTATGCTTTTGGAATCGGTCTGGTGTTTGCTTATATTTACATTCAAACAGGCAGGCTTCGGTATACCATAGCCTTTCATATGATGATTAATTTCCTGGGGTCCATTGCAGCGCTCCATGTGGAGGATGCTGCATGGCTTTCCGCTGTTTATTCGGTCTTCATGCTGACAGCGGTTCTTTCCGGGACCATTCTTTTTTTTATCAGCCGGAAAAAACTGGTGCTGGAATCCGGAATGGAAGAAACCTGGGGGAAAGGGACTTTTCCTATCCTGTTCTTAAACCCCGGCATGATTCTTTTTTTCCTGGCTTCCGCCGCGACCTTTGTTATTTCGGAGATTTCGTAAAATACGGTTGACACATTTCCCCAATTATGTTACATTTACAGTTAGCAAAAATACTGTGATTAGGAGTAGTAAGCTGTCTGAAGCATGCAGAGAGCCGGCGGTTGGTGAAAGCCGGTTGGGGATGGCGGCTGAACTGGCCTTTGAGTAGCGTACTGAAGGAAAGGAACGTTTCTGTGTAGGTATTGCCGGAACCCCGACCGTTACAACGGGCGGATATGAGTGCTCATATCCGGTTGAGAGCATACAGAACTGTATGAAATAGAGTGGTACCACGCGGTATATCCTGCGTCTCTATAGCCGTTTTAAGACGGCTGGAGGCGCATTTTTTATGCGGAGAAACCCGCAGAGCGTGTTTCTTCCGGTTTACCAGACGGTCCCGTGAAACAGGGAAAATCCCTTTTGCAAAAGGAGGAAATTTTATTATGGCGGCATCCTATAACCATAGTGCCATTGAAAAAAAATGGCGAGAAAGCTGGGCAAAGAATCCCATCAATGTCGACGACGGAAAAAAACCGAAATACTATTGCCTGGATATGTTCCCCTATCCATCAGGAAGCGGACTCCATGTAGGACACTGGAGGGGCTATGTAATCTCCGATGTATGGAGCAGGTATCAGATATTAAAAGGCCATTATGTGATTCATCCCATGGGCTGGGATGCTTTTGGTCTTCCGGCTGAGAATTATGCCATTAAGATGGGGGTTCATCCGGCAAAATCCACAGCAGAAAACGTATCCAACATCAAGCGTCAGATCAATGAGATCGCAGCTGTTTATGACTGGGATATGGAGGTCAATACAACAGATCCCGGATTTTATAAATGGACGCAGTGGATTTTTGTCCAGATGTTTAAAAAGGGACTGGCATACGAGAAGGAATTCCCGATTAACTGGTGTCCTTCCTGTAAGACAGGATTAGCCAACGAAGAAGTAGTGAACGGCTGCTGTGAGCGCTGCGGTACTGCAGTAACAAAGAAAAACTTAAGACAGTGGATGCTGAAAATCACTGCTTATGCAGACAGACTGTTAAATGATCTTGATAAGCTTGACTGGCCGGAAAAGGTTAAGAAAATGCAGACAGACTGGATCGGCAAATCTTATGGTGCTGAGGTCAATTTTAAAGTAGACGGAAGAGAAGAAGCCATTACTGTTTATACTACAAGACCTGATACCCTGCATGGTGCTACCTTTATGGTTCTTGCACCGGAGCACGGTCTCGCAGCTGCCCTTGCAACCCCGGAAAATAAAGAAGCGGTTGAAAAGTATATTTACGATTCTTCCATGAAATCCAACGTAGACCGTCTTCAGGATAAAGAAAAGACCGGCGTATTTACAGGAAGCTATGCGGTAAATCCTTTAAACGGAGCCAAAGTGCCGATCTGGCTTTCCGATTATGTTCTGGCCGATTATGGTACCGGAGCCATTATGTGCGTACCGGCCCATGATGACAGAGACTTTGAATTTGCAACGAAATTTAACATTCCGATCATCCAGGTGATCGCAAAGGACGGCAAGGAAATTGAGAACCTGACAGAAGCTTATACTGACGCAAACGGTATCATGATTAATTCCGGCGAGTGGAATGGTATGGAATCCTCTGTTCTTAAAAAAGAAGCACCAGCCATGATTGAAAAAAGAGGACTGGGTAAAAAGACTGAAAACTTTAAGCTTCGTGACTGGGTGTTCTCCAGACAGCGTTACTGGGGCGAGCCCATTCCGATCATTCATTGCCCTCACTGCGGCAATGTTCCTGTACCGGAAGATCAGCTTCCGCTGACATTGCCGGAAGTGGAAAGCTATCAGCCTACCGGAACAGGAGAATCACCGCTTGCTGACATTGACGAATGGGTTAATACCACCTGTCCGCAGTGTGGCGCTCCTGCAAAAAGAGAGACCAATACCATGCCTCAGTGGGCCGGTTCTTCCTGGTATTTCCTCCGCTATGTAGACAGCCATAATGATAAGGAGCTGGTATCCAGAGAAAAAGCGGATAAATATCTCCCTGTTGATATGTATATCGGCGGCGTGGAGCATGCAGTGCTTCACCTTCTGTATTCCCGTTTCTATACAAAATTTTTAAATGACATCGGAGTTGTGGATTTTGATGAGCCATTCGTCAAGCTGTTCAATCAGGGTATGATCACCGGAAAGAATGGAATCAAGATGAGCAAATCCAAGGGAAATGTGGTTTCTCCCGATGATCTTGTCCGCGACTATGGCTGTGATTCTCTCCGCATGTATGAGCTTTTTGTGGGACCGCCGGAGCTTGATGCAGAATGGGATGACAGAGGAATCGAAGGTGTCAGCCGTTTCTTAAACCGTTTCTGGAACCTGGTATCAGAAAGCAGCGGCAAGGATATAGAAGCGACCAAAGAAATGATCCGCCTGCGCCATAAACTGATCTTTGATATTGAACAGCGTTTCAATCAGTTTAACTTAAATACGGTAATTTCCGGATTCATGGAATATAACAATAAGCTGATCGATCTGGCGAAAAAGACAGGGGGCATTGACAGGGAGACTTTGAAGACCTTTGTAATTCTGGTTGCTCCGTTTGCTCCTCATATCGGTGAGGAATTATGGCAGCAGCTTGGCGGCAGCGATTCCGTTTTCCATGCACAGTGGCCGGAGTGCGACGAGGAAGCCATGAAGGAAGATGAAATCGAAATTGCCGTTCAGGTAAATGGAAAGACCAGAGCAGTGGTGAAGCTTCCTGCAGATGTATCAAAGGATGAAGCCATCGGGGCAGGCAAGGCCCTGATTCCGGATAAGATAACCGGAACCATTGTAAAGGAAATTTATGTTCCGGGAAGAATCATAAATATCGTGTGCAATTAAAACGGCAGGTTACGCATTTGATGTGAAATTATTTGAGCATTCGGATAAGGACATTATGGCTATGGAATTATGGCTTATAGTGTCCTTATTTCGTGTTTAAATGATCTGATGTATTCCATATGCCTGCTCATACTATCCTTTATGATAGTAGCTTACATAAAAGTGCATACTTGTAATTAAGTGCATGCTGGTACTAATATATTATAAAATAATAAAATGAAGGAGAAGAAACATGAAAAGAAAAATTGAACTATTTGATCATACCAATGAGATCATGAAAGCTTTGCAAACAGGTGTATTATTAACAACAAAGGCAGACGGCAGAGTGAATTCTATGACCATTTCCTGGGGAAATCTGGGAATCATATGGGGAAAACCAGTTTTTACAGTCTATGTTAGAGAAAATCGTTTTACGAAACAACAATTGGAAAAAAATCCCGAATTTACTATAAATATACCGCATGGAACATTTGATAAAAAAATACTTGGTTTTTGCGGAACGAAATCCGGTTATGAGGTTGATAAAACCAAGGAGCTTAACCTGACACTTGAAACCCCTGAAGCGATCACAGTTCCTGCTGTTAAAGAACTTCCTCTGACTCTCGAATGCAGAATTGTGTATAAGCAAAAGCAAGATCAGAATGAAATAACAGAAGAGAATAAAAGTATGTTTTATCCGCAGGATGTCGACAGTACATTTCATGGGGCAAACAAGGATTTTCATACGGCCTATTGTGGAGAAATTGTCAGCGCGTACATGATTGAAGACTAGTTTTTTGCTGTATCTGTTCTGATAATAAAGAAAGGACATTATGGCGGTTCTTCCTGTGAATCACTCATAATGTCCTCTTTCTTATTTATGATTCCGGTTGGCGAGATTCTTGGAAAGAAGACGTAAGGTATCCATACGTTTCCGTTCGGCTGGGCTCATATTGGCACTCATAATGGAAATAAGAAGATCTGTCTCATCGTCATTAAAATGGATGCCTTTCTGGCTGGCTTCTGCATTTATGCTTAGCAGTGTGGGGAGAAGCTGGTCCTTTGGGGTCGACTCCACCCGTTTGGCGAACTCGTTCAGAAGGGAAAGCTTCTGTGGATTCATTTTTTTTAGTCTGGGGTCTTGTTTCCAGTTAGCATTCATAGGTTATTATTCATCCTTTCTTTGTGCATGTATAAAGAGAATCAGACTGGTAACCGTTCTTTAATTCATCTGCTGCATGGCGGACATCATAAGCTGCATGGTCTCTAACCTTGACTGCTGTTCCGGGGGCATAAAATTCTTTATCTGATCCAGGGATATCCGCCCAAAGGGATTGTTTTGCCGGTGAGGATTCTGAGGTCTGTTTTGTCCCTCGGGCTTAGCCTGAGTCTGAGTCTGAGCCTGGACCGGGACTGTGGAACTTGGGACTGATTCGGAATAAGAGCCGGCCAGCTTAAAGCCCTGAAAGAAATTGATGATAAGATCTATGAAATCCTGCTCCGACGGATTTGCATAGGGCTTGATGGTGTTTAGCATTTCAATGGGTGATTCAGGCTTTTCTCTCTCACCTGCTGAGCAGATTCCCATGGCAGCTACTTCGCCTTCTTCAAACAGGTTAATGGTACGGCGCAGTTCGTTGAATTTGACGAAGAAGGAGATAAAACGCTGCTGGGAGACACTCATATAGGGCAGGGCGGCCTTCATCATCTGAAGGTGATTATCGCCGACAAGGGAGTCCAGATCATTTGCGTGAAGATTTTGTTCATTATTCATGGCATGAGGTTCCTTACTTTTCTTGTTGACAATATATGCGGCTGCATATATTAGTATTACAGGAGAGTGATTTAAATATGAGAAGTCGATTAATTATAGATGGAAATTCAGTATACGAAATTGATGACGACTGCATGAGCAGAAAACAGAATAAAAATTCAGGAAAAGGCGGAAACGCACAAAGTTCCTTTACAAGGCCTGGGCAGGATAAGAGCCAGAGCCGTTAATGAATGAAAACAGGGCCCGATCCTATCAAAGGATCGGACCCTGTTTATGTTTGGTTTAGCAGCAGAAGTTATTTCTGTCGCATCCGCCGAATCCATTGCAGCAGAACAGAAGAATGATGATTATAAGAAAACATCCATCATTTCCGCATCCATTGCCACATCCACTGCCGCATCCGCCGAATCCGTTGTTACCGCAGCAGCACAGAATCAGGATCAAAAAGATTATGTTGAATCCACATCCGTTGTTGCAATCGCATCCGCCTCCACAGTTAGTTGCTGCCAGATCACTCATATTAGTTCCTCCAATTAATTTGTTTACAATGTAAGTGTATGAATATTAGCTTGCCACTGTTTCCACATTTTTTAAAAAATTTTTGAATTCTAATGATTGAACTTATCCAATAGTTGTGTATAATTAGTAACAACAGAGTAATGAGGAGCAGATCATGGAAAAATTATATTATCACAGGCCTTATGTAAAAATATTTGAAGCAACGGTAACGGATTGCAGACAGGGAAAGAACGGAATCTTTGAGGTGCTTTTGGACCGGACGGCTTTTTATCCGGAAGGCGGCGGCCAGCCGGCAGATATGGGAAAACTGGGGGAAGCGGCAGTACTTGATGTCAGGGAAAAACCGGAAGGTATCATACACATGACGGACAGGCCCCTTATCGCGGGCAGTACGGTTACCGGAGCCATAGACTGGGAGAGAAGGTTCTGTCATATGCAGAATCATTCGGGAGAGCACTTATTATCGGGAATCGTACATAAGCATTATGGCCTGGATAATGTAGGATTTCACATGGGAAAGGATGAGGTGACCGTTGATTTTAACGGAAGCTTAACCCAGGAGCAGATCGAAGCAGCGGAAACGGAAGTGAATGAGCTGATCTGGCAGAATGTTCCGGTTCTGGAATCATATCCATCAAAGGAGGAACTTTCCTCCATGAATTACCGGAGCAAGAAAGAACTGACCGGCCAGGTCCGCATCATTGAGATTCCGGGCGGTGATGTATGCGCCTGCTGCGGGACCCATGTGATGACGGCGGGAGAGATCGGTATTTTGAAGGTGACGGGAATGATACATCATAAGAGCGGAGTGAGGGTATCCATGCTGTGCGGAAGGATGGCACTTTTCGATTACCGGAGGAAACAGAAGTCTGTGTCCGGTATCTCGGCCCTGCTATCGGCAAAAGCGGATCATGTACTGGAGGCGGTAGATAAGCTGAAGGAGGAAGGGCTGAAAAAGGATGAAAGAGTCAGCCGTCTTTCAAAAGAACTCCTTGAAAGAAAGGCAGAGGATTATCCGGAGTCCGGTTCCCCTCTCCTGGTATTTGAAAATGGTCTGGATCCGGCACAGCTAAGACAGTTTTGCACCATGCTGTATGAAGAGAAGAAGGGAAGCATTGTACTGGTATGCTCCGGGGCGGACAACCGTTTTCAGTATGCCGTGGGAAGCAGCTTTAAAGATATGCGGGCTTTCAGTAAGGCATTGAATGGAAGATTAAACGGCCGGGGAGGCGGAAGTACTCTGATGGCACAGGGAACCTTCCAGGCTTTTTCTGAAGAGATCAGAAAAGCTTTTGCGGAAGAATCAAAAGGAGAGAATGATGGAATTGAATGACAATACAATGAAAAAAATCTGCTGGCTGATTGTATTTGCCGTAGCTGCAGTGGTTGCCGGCTTGAATTACCGAAGCTTATTTGCGTTAGGAGTGAAGCTGATCGGATTTGTTTCGCCATTTCTTCTGGGCGGTGTGATGGCTTTTATTCTCAATGTCCCAATGCGCAGGATAGAAAAATTACTGCCGTTAAAGGAAGAAAGCAAAATGCGCAGACCGTTAGGCCTTTGCCTGACGCTGGTTCTTGTGGTAGGGATTTTACTTATCGTTATCTTTGTAGTAATGCCCCAGCTGTTTGAAACCATCTTAAGCTTACAAAACAGCATACCGGCATTTCTTATAAATGTGAAAGAGGCGGCAGAGAAGCTCTTTGCCCAAAACCCGGAGATAGCTGACTATATAAACGGGATCCAGATTGACTGGAAATCTTTTCTGGAAGGGATAGTCGGATTTTTATCCACTGGGGCGGGAACAGTCCTGTCCTCTACGGTATCTGCGGCCATGTCAATTATAAATGGTGTAACCACCTTTGTAATCGGGCTGGTATTCGCCATTTATATTCTCCTTCAGAAAGAGACCCTGTCACGCCAGTTTCGGAAGCTGATGGGCGCTTTTCTTCCGGAAAGAGTGATGATACGGACGCTTGATATTCTGGAGCTTGTTTCCGATACCTTTTCCAATTTCCTTGCAGGACAGTGTCTTGAGGCAGTGATTCTTGGGAGCATGTTCTTTTTGACTTTGTCGGTTTTTCGCCTTCCATATGCACTTCTCATCGGTGTCTTAATTGCGTTTACAGCTCTGATTCCCATGTTCGGAGCGTTTATCGGGTGTGCAATAGGCGCATTTCTGATGCTGATGGTGAAACCTTTGGATGCGCTGATTTTTTTAATCCTGTTTTTTGTCCTCCAGCAGATCGAAGGGAATTTTATCTATCCCCATGTGGTAGGAAATTCGGTGGGGCTTCCTTCCGTCTGGGTCCTGGTAGCAGTGACCATCGGAGGCAGCGCCATGGGTGTTGTGGGAATGCTGATCTTTATCCCTCTTTGTTCCGTTTTGTACACGGTTCTCCGTGAAATTGTAAACGAGAGACTGGATAGAAAGAAGAGGCAGAAAAAGCAGAAGGTTATCAGACAATCGAGTTCGGAGAATTTTCCTGTAAAATAAAAAACAGGGTATCCTTAAAACGCTTTCCGGTTTGGGATACCCTGTATCTGTTATTCACCCTGATACATATACTTGATGAGCCGCTCCACATCTTCCGGGTCGTGGGCAACCAGTTCCAGTTCATTGATGATGCCGTTGGAAAAAATGGTAGCCATGGAAAGGTACTGGCTTAATTTGGACTTTAAGTTGATGCGGTCGCCTTCTGTGGAAACCAGCTCAACCGTCCCTTTGCACTGCTCGATTACTTTAAAAGACTTTTCTACATCTGTGATATTTTGAACTTTCATAGGAAGTCCTCCTTCTGGAAAATCAGTAAAATAACTGTCATTTTTTACATCTTTATTATAGCAATGTTTTTACTTTGGCACAATATAAAAAAGCCAGAAAATGGAAGTATTACCTCAGTCGAAATCTGCGTGGTAAACCTGGTCCGGAGTGCGGATATCGATGGCGCTTAGATTGAACTGGTCTTCAAAAATCTGAATCTTGTATTCAAAAAAGGTATCCTCCGTTTTTTTTGACATGAATACATATGCCCCCGGTTCCTTGTCCTCGATTTCGTCGCAGATTTCATCGTAAATCTCTTCCCCGTTTACCGGGCCTGCATAACCGGCATTCCGGATGGCTTCTTCGATGGCCTGATAGAATTTTTCCATATAGCGATCCCTCATTTCTGATTCATATGATACGGATACTATTATAAGCAATCTTTTCCAATGCTGCAAGAATTACTTGAATCTTCTTAGAGAGGGTGTATAATAGGACAGGAGTCAGATACCCCGCAGTAAGCTGCGGGGTATCTGACTCCGCGGGCAGCCGCCAAGGTCAGGCGGGCTTGACCCTGGCTCGTTGCTTTTTCGCGAGAATAAAAGGGAGGTACTTAATATGGATCTTTTATACAGGCCGAGAAGACTGAGAACATCAGATTCCTTAAGAAAAATGGTGCGGGAGACCAGAGTCTCTAAGGAATCCCTGATATATCCGCTGTTTGCGGTGGATGGGGAAGGGATCGTGGAAGAAATCCCTTCCATGGAAGGACAGTACCGCTACAGTGTGGATCAGCTTTCTGTTATTATGGACCAGCTTGTTAACTCCGGTGTTGAAAAGGTACTTTTGTTTGGAATTCCGGCTCATAAAGATGTCTGCGGCAGTCAGGCTTATGACGAAAACGGAATTGTTCAGCGGACGGTCCGTTTTATCCGGGAGCATTATCCTTCGGTATATGTCGTTACGGATGTCTGCATGTGTGAATATACTTCTCACGGTCATTGCGGGATCCTGGACGGAGAATATGTGGATAATGATAAGACTCTGGAATATTTGAACCGGATTGCCGTATCCCATGCAAAAGCCGGTGCCCATATGGTGGCTCCTTCCGATATGATGGACGGACGGATCGGTTCCATGAGAAAGGCCCTTGATGCTGCCGGGTTTGCGGATATTCCGATTATGGCATATTCCGCAAAGTATGCATCTGCTTTCTACGGACCTTTCCGGGATGCTGCCGGGTCCGCCCCGGCCTTTGGGGACCGCAAGAGCTATCAGATGGATTACCATAACAGAAAAGAGGCCTTAAAGGAAGTGGAACTGGATGTGGCGGAGGGGGCTGATATCGTGATGGTAAAGCCGGCTCTTTCCTACCTGGATATCATCAGAGAGGTGGCGGACCGCCATGACCTTCCTGTAGCCGCGTACAGTGTGAGCGGGGAATATGCAATGATCAAGGCAGCTTCCAGGGCCGGTTTTATTGAGGAAGAAAAGGTGGTATGCGAATCTGCAGTAAGCATTTACCGCGCCGGAGCGGATATCCTCATTACTTATTACGCAATGGAACTTGCCCGTTTTATGGACGAAGGAAAAATCGGCTGATTTTCATATCAGGCGGCAGGATCGGGTCAGAGCCCCTTCTCCTGCCGTATCCTTTTGATATCATCGAGAAGCAGAGCGGATATCCGGAGCCCTCCGCGACCGCTGCCTATGTCGATGTCAGGCTTGTTGCTTCCATGAAAATCGGACCCGCCTGTGGGGAACAGGCCATACTGTCCGGCAAGTTTTTTTAGTTTGCCGCTTTCATGCTGGTTGTTGGAGGAGTGATAGACCTCCAGACCGTGAAGCCCTAAGTCTGTCAAATACCGGACCAGCTCTTCGGTCTTTTTATCTCCCAGATGGTACTGGTATGGGTGGGCCAGAACCGGAGAGGCTTTGCAGTCCGTAAGGATTTTCATGGCATGCTCCGGAGTGATCTTTTCCTTGCGGGGGCAGTAGGGCCCGCCGTAATCCAGGTATTTTTTAAAGGCCTGTTCCATGCTCTTTACATAACCTTTTTCAAAAAGAATCCGGGCAAAATGGGCTCTGGTAATGACTGTATCAGGATTACCGGCCATTACCTCATCCAAGGTAATGGAGATACCGGCTTCCTGGAAGCGCCGTATCATTTCCCCGTTCCGTTTGTCCCGAATCTCCTTAAGGGCATCCGTTTCGGCACGGAATTTCCGGTCCATAGGATCGACATAAAGTCCCAGGATATGAATTTCTTCTCCATGGTACACACAGGAAAGCTCAATTCCCGGAATGATTTCGATTGGAAGTCCAGCAGCAGCCGTCTGTGCTTCCAAAAGACCGGCAATGGTATCATGGTCGGTCAGAGCAATGGCCGAAAGGCCCTTTTTCACGGCCAGAGCCACCACTTCGGAAGGAGTATCTGTTCCATCCGAAGCATTTGAATGAACATGTAAATCAATTAATTTCATAAAAAACCTCCAAAATGAAATAGTTTGGTAATACTATAGTAACATGTTTTTTACGTTCTGTAAAATGTAGAAAAAGCGCGAAAAATTATTAAGAAAATTCATAAAATCGTAATAGCATTTCCCACAAAGTATGGTATACTACTCAATGTAATGCTACATAATCATGTAAAAAGGTGAAATAAATGAGTCAGGTAGATAACAGACAAAAAAGCGGAGGAAGAACCTATTCTTCCCAGAACGGAAGCAAAAGAAGCACGCCGGGAACGGGCCGCAGGACAAGCCAGTCCTACCGGACGAACAGTTCCTACCAGCAAAGACGTGGAAAGAAGAGAAAAAGAGGCCCTCAGTACGATATAACGAAGATACTTCTGGGAATCATTCTCGCTGTTGCATCCGTGATCTGTATTATGGCAGCTGTTAAATTTATCGGAAGCCATAAAGCGAAAGAGACGGAAGTGGGGACCACAACCGTTTCAGAGACGGATTTGCAGAAAGAAGTAAAGGTAGATGGAATCACCCTCACAGGTCTTTCCAGGGAAGAAGCCCGGGAAGCGCTTGATAAACAGTACCAGTGGGGGATGAAAGTTACCTATAAGGATGAAGAATACAAACTAAAGAATCTGATGGACAGCAAAGTGGAAGCCCTTTTGAAAGAGATTTATGAAGGGGAACCGAAGGAAAGCTACACCCTTGATACGGATGGGCTGGAAGAGGATGTTCAGGCTGAGGTGAAAGCCATTGCAGAAAAGTGGGATGTGGCAGCTAAGAATGGTTCCATCTCAGGATTTGATGACAATACCGGAAAGTTTATCTATTCCGGAGAGAAGAATGGGTTTGCCATTGACCAGGACAAGCTGACCGCTGATATTCTGGCGCAGCTTAAGGCGAAGAATTTCCAGGCTGATGTTCCGGCTTCCGGCAATGAGACCGCTCCGAAGATAACCGAAGCCCAGGCCAAAGAGATGTATAAGGTCATTGGAACCTATACCACGACTACCACCACGAATAAAGACAGGAATAAGAACATTGAACTGGCCTCCAATGCGCTGAACGGACTGATTCTGCAGCCGGGAGAAGAGTTTTCCTTTAATAAGGCAACTGGAGAACGTTCATCGGCGAAGGGATACCGTCCGGCAGGCGCGTATTTAAATGGAGAATTGATCGAGGAGCCGGGCGGCGGCGTATGCCAGGTATCTTCTACTTTGTACAATGCCGTCGTATTCTCAGGTCTGACGACAACAGAACGCCACGCTCACAGCTATGAGCCCTCCTATGTAACACCGGGAGAGGATGCCATGGTAAGCTTCGGCGGACCGGACATGAAGTTTGTCAATAATTCTTCCACCGCCATAGCCATCAGAACCAGCTTTGCGGACCGGAAGCTAAAGATCTCGATTGTAGGAATTCCGATTCTGGAAGATGGAGTCACATTGTCCATGACATCAAAAAAGACTGCGGAGCTGGATGCCCCGGCACCGGTATATGAGGAAGACCAGACGCTTCAGACGGGGGAGGAAAAGATTGCTAAGGCCGAAACCAAGGGAAGCCGCTGGGTGACCAATCTGGTGACCAAAAAGGATGGGGTTGTGGTAAGCGATGAGTTTTTCCATAACAGTACCTACCGCGGAAAATCCGCTACAATTAAACGGAATACTTCCGGAGTAGTCATACCGGCCGCGGATCCGTCAGGTACCGGTTCAGAAAGCGGGGCAGGAAATTCCGCGGAGACCGGGACGCCTCCGGCCAATGAGACGACAACTGCATCGGCGGATGCTCAGGGACCGGCAGATAAACCGGCAACCGGCGAAACCCAGGCGGGCCAGACCCAGGGACCGTCATCAACGACAGAGGCAGCTGACGGCAGCGGCCAGAATATTGTTCCGCCAAACCCTTTGAACCAATAAATAAAGCAAAAACAGCCAGGACTGGACAGAATATTCTATCCAGTCCCTTTTTATTTATGCGGACAAACTCGCAAAGCGTGTTTCTTCCGGTTGGATTGTTTCGAAAATAATACTTAAATTTCCTGTTTTAATATTTGCATTTTGTTGAATAATTGTTATAATAATGTCAGGTCACTTTCCCTATAGGGGAACCAATTTATACAATATTCACATTTGCAGGAGGAAATCAAGAATGGCAAGAAAAATGAAAACCATGGATGGTAACCATGCAGCAGCTCATGCGTCATACGCATTTACTGATGTAGCGGCTATTTATCCGATTACCCCATCTTCACCTATGGCTGAAGCTTCAGATGAATGGGCAACAGACGGAAGAACCAATATCTTCGGTCAGACAGTACAGATTACAGAGATGCAGTCTGAGGCAGGTGCAGCAGGTGCAGTACACGGTTCCTTATCAGCAGGTGCGCTGACCACCACCTATACCGCTTCTCAGGGTCTGTTACTTATGATCCCGAACCTGTATAAAATCGCAGGCGAGCAGTTACCGGGCGTATTCAATGTATCCGCACGTGCAATAGCCAGCCATGCTTTATCTATCTTTGGTGACCACTCCGACGTATATGCATGCCGCCAGACAGGCTGCGCCATGTTATGCGAATCCAGCGTACAGGAAGTTATGGACTTAACACCGGTTGCCCATATGGCAGCTCTGGAAGGAAAGGTTCCGTTTATTAATTTCTTCGACGGTTTCCGCACATCCCACGAGATTCAGAAGATCGAAACATGGGATTATGAAGACTTAAAAGAGATGGTTAATATGGAAGCAATTGACGAATTCCGCCGTCATGCGTTAAATCCAAACCATCCATGCCAGAGAGGTTCTGCTCAGAACCCTGACATCTTCTTCCAGGCAAGAGAAGCCTGCAATCCATATTATGATGCTCTGCCGGCAATTGTTCAGAAATATATGGACAAGGTTAATGCAAAGATCGGCACGGATTATAAGTTATTCAACTACTACGGAGCAGCTGATGCAGATCATGTAATCGTTGCTATGGGTTCTGTTAATGATACCATTGAGGAAACCATTGACTATATGACTGCAGCAGGCCACAAGGTCGGCGTTGTTAAAGTCCGCCTTTACCGTCCATTCTGCGCAGAAGCTTTGGTAAAAGCTATCCCGGATACGGTTAAGACCATTTCCGTATTAGACAGAACAAAGGAACCAGGTTCCTTAGGTGAGCCGTTATACTTAGACGTTGTTGCCGCTCTTAAGGGAACCAAGTTCGATCAGGTTAAGATTTTGACCGGACGCTACGGCTTAGGTTCCAAGGATACAACACCGGCTCAGATCGTTGCAGTTTATGATAACAAAGCAAAATCTCCATTTACCATCGGTATTGTGGATGATGTGACCCATCTTTCTCTTGAGACAGGTGCTCCGATTGTTACAACTCCGGAAGGAACAACAAACTGCAAGTTCTGGGGGCTTGGTGCAGATGGTACCGTAGGTGCGAACAAGAACTCCATCAAGATCATCGGTGATAACACGGATATGTACGCTCAGGCTTACTTCGATTATGATTCCAAGAAGTCCGGCGGTGTTACCATGTCCCATTTACGTTTCGGTCATAAGCCGATTAAGTCCACCTATTTGATCCGTCAGGCTAACTTCGTAGCATGCCACAATCCTTCCTATGTACGTAAGTACAACATGGTTCAGGAACTGGTAGACGGTGGTGTATTCTTGCTGAACTGTCCATGGGATATGGCTGGCCTTGAGAAGCATCTGCCGGGCCAGGTAAAGAAGTACATCGCTGATCACAACATTAAATTCTACACCATTGACGGTGTGAAGATCGGTATTGAGACCGGCATGGGTCCGACACGTATCAACACAATCCTTCAGTCCGCATTCTTTGAATTAACCGGAATCATTCCTGCTGAAAAGGCAAATGAACTGATGAAGGCAGCTGCTAAGGCAACTTACGGACGTAAAGGGGAAGAAATCGTTAAGAAGAACTGGGCTGCTATCGATGCCGGTGCAAAGGGTATCGTTAAGGTAGAAGTTCCGGAAAGCTGGAAGAACTGCACGGATGAAGGCTTAGACTATAAAGCCGTAACCAGCGGCAGACAGGATGTTGTTGACTTCGTGAACAATATTCAGACAAAAGTAAGCGCACAGGAAGGTAATTCTTTGCCTGTATCTGCATTCCGCGATTACGCTGACGGTTCCACCCCATCCGGTTCTGCTGCATATGAGAAGCGTGGAATTGCAGTTAACATCCCAGGCTGGGTTCCGGAAAACTGTATCCAGTGTAATTTCTGTTCCTACGTATGTCCTCATGCAGTCATCCGTCCGGTTGCTCTGACAGAAGAAGAGGCAGCTAAGAAGCCGGAGGAGATGAAGACTCTTCCTATGACAGGTATGCCGGGATATCAGTTCGCTGTGACAGTATCCGCATTTGACTGTACAGGCTGCGGTTCCTGTGCAAATGTCTGTCCTGGAAAGAAGGGCGAGAAGGCTCTTGTTATGGTTAATATGGAAGCGAATTGCGATGAGAAGCAGAAAGTATTTGACTTTGGCCAGACTCTGCCGATCAAGCAGGAAGTTATTGATAAATTTAAAGAGACAACCGTTAAGGGAAGCCAGTTCAAGAAGCCGCTTCTTGAGTACTCCGGTGCATGTGCAGGCTGCGGTGAGACTCCTTACGCGAAGTTAATTACCCAGTTATTCGGCGACAGAATGTATATTGCAAACGCAACCGGATGTTCTTCCATCTGGGGTAACTCTTCTCCATCCACACCTTATACCGTTAATGCCAATGGACAGGGTCCTGCATGGTCCAACTCCTTATTCGAGGATAATGCGGAATTCGGTTATGGTATGCTGTTAGCTCAGAACGCAATCAGAGACGGCTTAAAGGCAAAGGTTGAAGAAGTTATCAATTCTGAGAAGGCCTCCAATGAGATCAAGGCAGCCTGCAAGGAGTATCTGGATACCTTTGCAATCGGTGCAACCAATGGTTCTGCTACAGATAAGTTAGTTGCAGCATTAGAAGGCTGTGATTGTGATTTAAGCAAGGCAATCCTCAAAGACAAAGATTTCCTGGCTAAGAAATCCCAGTGGATATTCGGCGGTGACGGCTGGGCATATGATATCGGCTTCGGCGGTGTTGACCATGTTCTTGCAAGCGGCAAGGATATCAATATCATGGTATTCGATACCGAGGTTTATTCTAACACCGGCGGACAGTCCTCCAAGGCTACCAAGACAGGTGCTGTTGCGCAGTTCGCTGCCGGCGGTAAGGATACAAAGAAGAAAGACCTGGCAGGAATTGCCATGAGCTATGGCTATGTATACGTAGCACAGATCGCTATGGGTGCGGATTATGCACAGACAGTGAAAGCAATTGCCGAGGCTGAGGCATATCCGGGACCATCTCTGATCATTGCTTA
Source organism: Clostridium sp. Marseille-P2415 (assembly GCF_900155545.1). GTDB lineage: Bacteria > Bacillota > Clostridia > Lachnospirales > Lachnospiraceae > Lacrimispora. The sequence goes on along the minus strand of NZ_LT732526.1, from coordinate 1,380,773 downwards.
TGCTCCATGTATCAGCCATGGCATTAAGAAAGGCATGTCCAAGGCTCAGACAGAAGAGAAACTGGCTGTTGAGTGCGGTTACTGGAACAACTTCCGCTTCAACCCGGCTGCTGAGAAGAAGTTCTCCTTAGACAGCAAGGCTCCTGCATTAGAGGGCTATCAGGAATTCTTAAAGGGTGAGGTACGATATGCATCCTTAGCTATGAAGAATCCTGAGAGAGCAGCTGAATTATTTACGAAGAATGAGACAGATGCAAAGGAAAGATTTGAATATCTGCAGAAACTGGTTACTTTATACGGCAATGAATAATTGACTTAAGAGTAATCCAATATGCGCCCGGATGATTTCTTCCGGGCGCTATATATTATCAATTTTTTTCGGTATTATTTATAAAGAAGGAATGAAAACCATTCTTATGGCAGAAAAAAGCAGACTGTCACAGGGATGGTTTTTTTATTTCTTCTTAATGCTGTTGTCAGTATTCATTCATAATGTTTGGATGTTTGCCTTTTTTTGTAATTTTCATATTTATTTTACAATAGAAACAGGATATAACAAAGATATAATTCATCAAAAGTAAATAATAAATTTAGCTTTTATATATGAATTTGATCCATTTTTAATGAAAGATATCATCGGTTCATTTTTTGTTTTAAAATCACTTGCAAATATCCTGCTGAGAGTGTAAATTATGTTGATGTAGTAAACATGAATACGACAAGAAATGAGGAAATGACAGAATGGCTGACAAGAAAATGAAGGATATGACAGCGGGATCTCCCATGAAGCTGATTCTAAGCTTTTTGATACCCATGCTGTTTGGATTATTATTCCAGCAGTTATATAACATGGTGGATGCGATTATTGTAGGAAAATATTTAGGAGTAAACGCCCTGGCGGCAGTTGGTTCGACGGGATCTGTTAGCTTTATGATTATTGGCTTCTGCATGGGAGTGTGCAGTGGGTTTTCCATTCCTGTGGCTCAGAAATTTGGGGAGAAAAATGATTCGGCTTTGCGGAGATTTGTGGCCAACAGCGGCTGGCTGTCGCTGTTTTTTTCTATTGTAATGACCTCCATTGTCTGCGTTTTATGCCGTCCTATATTGGTATGGATGAGGACTCCGGAGGATATCCTTGATGGGGCTTATGCGTACATATTTGTTATTTTTATGGGGATTCCTGCAACCTTTCTTTATAATATGCTTTCCGGTATCATAAGGTCTCTGGGAGACAGCACTACACCTTTAATTTTTCTTTTCATGTCTTCTGTTTTAAATGTTCTGCTGGACTTATTTACGATTCTGGTACTGAAAATGGGTGTGGCCGGTGCAGCATGGGCGACGATAATATCACAGGGAACTTCCGGCATATTCTGCCTGTTTTATATGATAAAGAAATATCCCATTTTAAAAATGAGGGGAGAAGAGTGGAAGCCACATAAAATTTCAATGGAAATTCTTTGCGGCATGGGCATCCCCATGGGACTTCAGTATTCCATAACAGCAATTGGCAGCGTGATCCTTCAGACCGCGGTGAACAGCCTTGGCTCTGTGGCGGTTGCATCTGTTACGGCCGGCAGTAAAATCAGCATGTTTTTTTGCTGCCCATTTGACGCTATGGGAGCCACCATGGCTACTTATGGAGGGCAGAATGCAGGGGCCAAAAAACTGGACCGGATTGACCGGGGCATGAAGAATTGTATCCTTCTTGGGGCCGTTTATTCCATCATAGCTTTTGTGATCGTTTATTTCTTCAGCGATATCATCGCATTGCTTTTTGTTGATTCAGGTGAGGTAGAAATTCTAAAAGAAACAAGATGGTTTCTTCTGGGGAATACGGCTTTTTACTTTCCGCTGGCCCTTGTTAATATTGTACGGTTCATGATTCAGGGGCTGGGGTATTCCAAGCTGGCTATTATTGCAGGAGTTTGCGAAATGGCTGCCCGTTCCTTAGCAGGCTTTTGCCTGGTCCCTGTATTTGGTTACGGAGCCGTATGCTTTGCCAGCCCCATAGCTTGGATCGCGGCGGATGCATTTCTGATTCCGGCCTATAAGCATGTCATGAAAAGGCTGCATAAACTTTTCGCTCAAAAGGACAAAAGCATTTGAACCAGGACAGGCACTGGGTAGTCAGGTAAGAATAACTTACTATATAACTATCATAAAAGAGGGATTACATGGGCATTTTATCATATATGCAAAATCCATTGCCTGATTCAGAAGAAGACGAATCATCAGGCGGGAGTTCTGTCATTACCGTATTTCCTAAGCCAATTATCCCGTGTTATTATTGTGATTCCGCGCAAATTGGCCTTGTCCGGTTTCTCAATGCAGCCGCAGGCTATAATGCATTCTTTATTTATATTAACAATCAACTGGCAGTGAACGGATTGGATAATGGAGAGTTGAGCCAGTATGGCCGGGTTTCCGCAGGGTTACAAACGGTAACCATAGGCGGCCGGTATGGTTATGTTTATATTGAAAAACAGATTAATGTTCCAGTTGACGGCGCTGTCACTGTTGCAATCATCAATACGGATTCCGGACCGGATCTAATGGAAATTGCAGATATAAAATGCAATGGCGGCATTAACACAGGCTGCTTCCGGGTGTGCAACCTATCCATAACAAACCGCAGTATTAATGTTTTATTAAACGCCGGCCTTGTGACCTTCCCCAATGTAAATTACAAAGAAGTGACGAGCTTTCAGTATATCTTAACCGGCTATTATATGGTTTCCGTTTACAGCAGCGATGCTTATTCCGGAAATGTTCTTTTGAATTCCAACATTTATATAAGGGGAAATGCTTCTTACACCCTGTATGCGTTTAACTGGAACAATTCCCAGGATGCGATCCGGATCCTGATTGTAGAAGATAGAAGGGATTAGAAAAATCAAGCGCCTCTGGTTGACAAATCAGAGGCGCTTTGATATACTAACTGTATTAGATGTATTAATACGGTTGTTGGAGGTGAAATATGATACTGCTTGATTATAAAGACCGCAGACCAATATACGAACAGGTTGTAGAAAAACTTAAGGATCTTATGATATGCGGCGTACTGGAACAAGATATGCAGCTGCCTTCTGTCCGCGCCTTGGCTACAGACTTATCCATCAATCCCAACACCATACAGCGGGCTTATGCAGAGCTGGAACGGCGCGGATTTATTTATTCTGTGAAAGGAAGAGGCAGCTTTGTGGCGGACACCAGTTCCATTCGGGCGCTTAAGAACAGTGAACTGAAAAAGGAGCTGGGAAACTGGATCGAGGAGGCCAAGCGGGCAGGACTGACGGAGGATAAGGCCCATACATGGGTTGCAGAAGAATGGATAAAACAGGAATATCTGACAGGGGAGGAGAGAGAGGATGATAAAAGCAGAAAATCTGACAAAAAAGTTTGACGATATCATGGCAGTGGACCATGTTAGTGCGGAAATTCGGGATGGAAGTGTTTTCGGCCTGATTGGAACCAATGGAGCGGGTAAAAGTACATTTCTGAGAATGATGAGCGGTATATTGAAGCCGGATGAAGGAAGTGTCACCATTGATGGAGAACAGATCTTTGAAAAGGAAAAGGTGAAAAGCCGGTTTTTTTACATTTCCGATGACCAGTACTATTTTAACAATTCCACGCCGCTTGATATGATGGAGTTTTACAGCAGAGTGTATCCGGAATTTAACCGGGAGCGTTTCCATAATCTGTTGGGAAGTTTTGGGCTGGAAGTCAGGAGGAAGATCCATACTTTTTCAAAGGGAATGAAAAAGCAGCTGTCTGTCATATGCGGCATTTGTGCCAATACGGATTACCTTTTCTGCGATGAGACCTTTGACGGACTTGATCCGGTGATGCGTCAGGCTGTGAAGAGTATATTTGCCAATGATATGGCAGAGAGGAATTTAACACCTATTATTGCTTCCCATAATTTGAGGGAGCTGGAAGATATCTGTGATCATGTGGGCCTTCTCCACAGAGGCGGAATTCTTCTTTCTAAAGATCTGGATGACATGAAGCTTAATATCCATAAGGTGCAGTGTGTTTTAAGAGATGGGATGGCTGTGGAAGATCTGGCGGCACTGCAGCGGATTAAGACAGAAACAAGAGGAAAGCTCTATACCATAACTGTTCGGGGAACCAGAGAAGAAGTGGAAGGGGTGATGGAATCCTATCAGCCGGTATTTTATGAGATTATTCCATTATCTCTGGAAGAAATATTTATTAGTGAGACGGAGGTGGCAGGATATGACATCAAAAAGCTTATTTTTTAATCTGTTTCAGGAAGATGGCAAAAGACGCCTTTGGTCTATGGCACTTGCATTTTTGGCATTTTTCTTTACCTTTCCGGTGAGGACTGCTCTGATACTGGGGGATCAGATAAAACAAAAGGTTGTTTACCAGCATATGATATCCGGTTTAGAGGATTGGCTGGGGTTCCAGAATGGCTGGGTGGCAATGCTGCTGATCCTCCTGTCCCTTATCATGGGAGTAACCAGCTTTTCTTATCTCCATTCCAGGCAGAAAGTGGATTTCTACCATGGAATTCCCGTCAACAGGAAGCATTTATTCTGGGCAAATTACTTGAATGGTATTTTTATTCCGGCAGCTGTGTATGGGGCGAATTTGATTATCACCCTGGGGGTTATCGCAGTGAACGGTATTTCACCCATGGAAGTAACAGGGGCGGCCCTTACCGGTTTTCTGCTTTTTATAATCCATTACAGCATGATGTATTCCGTTACGGTGCTGGCTATGATGCTGACGGGAAATGTGCTTGTGGGCATTCTTGGTACCATGGTATTACAAATCTATTTCGTATGCGCCATTTTTGTTTTTGAATTATGTTACGGACAGTTTTTCTTTACCAGTTACCGGGGAGGCGGGGAACAATTTAACTTTTTGATGGATAAATGTTCCGCATTTGCATTGTTTATGGTCAATATAGACCGGCTGCATGCGGGAACTCCCTTGGAAATACAGGCGGCCAGGATTATCGCAGTACTGGTTGTGACAGCTGTTCTGACATTTCTCTCTTTCTGGGTATATAAAAAGAGAGGCTCAGAAGCTGCCGGAAAAGCGATGGCATTTAAGATCAGCATGCCGGTCATCCGGATTCCCATTGTGGTCTTATCGTCCCTTTGCGGAAGTATTTTTTTCTGGTTTTTACATTCCAGCATGGGCTGGGCGGTATTCGGACTGCTTTGCGGAATGTTTTTGTCGCACTGTGTTATAGAGATCATTTATCATTTTGATTTTCGTAAGCTGTTTTCCCACTGGAAGCAGATGGTGGTTTCTGCCGGACTGGCGGCATTCATATTCTGCACTTTCCGTTATGACCTGTTTGGGTATGACCGGTATATACCGGCTGAAAATGCCATTGAATCCGTTGCGGTTTCCATGCAGGATACAAACTACTGGGTTTCTTATGGAAGCCCGCGGCAGGATTTAATGGGAGATTATTATTGGGAAGACCAGGATTCGGACGATTATATTTTCAGCCATATGAAGCTGAAAGATACGGCTCCGGTTCTGGCTCTGGTACACGATGCGGTGGAGAGAAACCAGAAACTGAATCATGGAAACGGTCTTTTTGATGGCTGGGAGACTGAATCCGTGAATAGCTATAATTACTATTTTTCAGTAAAATATAATTTAAAAAATGGAAAGAGCATTTACCGATCCTATTCCCTGCCTTCCGATGAGGTTCGTCCGGAAATCGCAGAGATTTTTGAAAATCCGGATTATGTTAATGCGGTGTATCCGGTTCTTGCCCAGACACCGGAAGATACTGCGTGGGTGAGAGTGAGCCGGGGAGAGCAGACGAATATCGTCAGCCGTGACAGAAACGGAACAGAAAAAGCCATGACTGAAAAGTTACTTCTTGCTTATCAGGAGGATTTAAAAAACTTAAAGGCCGAGACCATGAAGAAGGAAAATCCAATAGTCACCATCCAGTTTTTAACGAAAAAACAGGCAGAGGCGGAAACAAAGCGGGAGGAGACTCAGAGTTCCTGGCAGTACAGCGATGTTACATCAAGAGGCTATTATCCGATTTATCCGTCCTTTAAAAAGACTCTGGAATTGTTAAAAGAGTGTGAGGCTGATGTGGACAGTTGGAACAACCTGAAAAATGTAGTGGAAATTAATATAGAGGGGGATCAGTTTAAGGCCTATAAATCCTCCCATGAGGCCGTGGAATCACAATACTTAACGATTACGGACCAGGTTCAGATTGAACAGATTATGGCCCAGGCAGTGATTGAAGAGTACTCAAGCATGAATCCTTTTGGAAACAGACGGGATGAGCGCGTCAGTTTTTCAGCTGTCACAGGCTCCGGTGGAAGTAAGAGTGTGATTCGTTGTACAGTCTCACTGGATCAATTGCCTGAGAGCGTGAAAGAAGAGATCGAGAGGATAAAAAAGGGCGTGTAAGCAGTCTTTCATTGACTTTTTCTCCCAATGAAGTTAAAATAATAGGAGTAAAAGTCAAAGGAGGAATCGCGGATGGCATTTTTTGAAGAGCTGGGAAAGACACTTAGTGATACCGGCAAAGAGGTTGCAACGAAGGCAAAAGCGCTGACTGAGACGATACAGTTAAAGACACAGATCAGTGCAGAGAAAACTAAGCTGGAAGAAGCTTATGCAGTCATCGGCAAACAATTCTATGAAGCCAACACAGAGCCGGAGGAAGCTTATAAAAAGGCTTATGAAGCTGTCAGGGCCAGCCGGGAGAGAATTGCCGCTCTGGAGATTGAACTGACCCAAAGCGAGGGAACCCGTATCTGCGCGGAGTGTGGAGCCAAAGTTTCAAAGAATTCCTTTTACTGTGGAAAGTGCGGTGCACCTGTGAAGGAAGCAGCATCAAATCCGGGAACAGAAGAAGCGAGTGAAGAGGAAAAAGAGCAGGCAGCTTTTGCAGAGGAGGAGAATCCGGCAGCTGGAATTAATGCGGTTAATGAAGACGCATTTGAATCTACAGAAGAATAAGAACCGTTACTTAAGAGGCCGGCCTGGAATAGAGCCGGCTTCCCTTTTTTGTTAATTTTTGCTTTTTAAAAAAAGGTATGTAAATTTCCTGTAAAATGTGGTAGACTAGACCCGACTCTGAAAAGAAATAAGATACAAAGGAGCATATCATGAAACCACATATCAGATGGCTGGGAAGGATTTTCGCCTTTTCTGCCATGATAAATGTTTTTATTGAGCTTGCCAGCAGAAAATCTCTGATGAACCTTGGCGCTTATGTATGGGGCAGCCTGTTGATTTTCCTGTTAAATACGATCATCATTGCGCTTCCATTTACGGTTTTGTTTGTAACGAAGCACAAGGCTTTTGCATGCATCACCATTTCCGTGATATGGCTTTTCATGGGGGTGGTAAACGGCATTCTGCTTATCTTCCGTACTACGCCTTTTACTGGGGCGGATTTTCGGCTGGTGAAGTATGCGGTTAGTCTGGCCACTGTTTATTTTACCTGGCTGCAGATCATACTGATTGGGTCCGGCATTGCATTTTCAATTGTTTTCTTAATATTTGTCTGGCGTAAAGCCCCTGTATCAAAGGATAAGGTCCGTTACGGAGCTGGGGCAGGTTTCATAGCCATAAGTACGGTTATTGTGCTGGGGCTGACAAGTGCGGCCATGAAAACGAACCTGGTAGCAGTTCATTTCGGCAATATTGGGGAGGCATTCCGGACCTATGGGTTTCCATATTGCTTTTCCAATTCCCTTTTTAATACGGGAATCTCCAAACCGGAGGGATACGGGACCGAGACGATGGAGACGATCCGGGAGGAGGAGCTGGTTCCGGAGAATACATATGCCTTGTCCGAGGATACAAAACCCAATGTGATCATGATTCAGCTGGAGTCCTTTTTTGACCCTTCCTTATGGAAAAATAACCCTGTTAACTATGATCCGATCCCATTTTTCCATCAGCTGCAAAAAAATTATCCGGGAGGCTATATAAGCGTTCCTTCTGTCGGCGCGGGCACTGCAAATACGGAATTTGAGTCCATTACAGGAATGAATCTGGACTTTTTCGGGCCTGGTGAGTATCCATATAAGACGGTGTTAAAGAAAACCTCCTGTGAAAGTATTGCATTTGATTTGAAAAATTTAGGATACAGTGCCCATGCCATACATAACAATGAAGCCACCTTTTATGACCGGAACCGGGTGTTTTCGCAGCTTGGCTTTGATACGTTTACCCCGATTGAATACATGAATAATGTGGAGCGGAATCCTACCGGCTGGTGCAAGGATAAGATTCTCACCGGTGAGATCATAAAAACGCTGGATTCCACTCCAGGTCCTGATTTTATTTATACCATATCGGTTCAGGGGCATGGAAAATATCCGGATTTTGAATATTACTGCCAGCAAATCGGGGAAATGGACGAGTTTATCCGTTCGCTTGTCAATACCTTACGGACCAGGAAAGAGCCGATCGTGCTGGTCATGTACGGGGATCATCTGCCGGGCTTTGAGTGGTCGGAAGATGAGATGAAGAACCACTCCCTGTTTCAAACGGAATATGTAGTCTGGAATAACATGAACCTTCCGCTGGAGAAAAGAAATGTGGAAGCCTATCAGATTTCGGCCCATGTACTTGATATGCTGGGCATTCATGAAGGAACCATGATGCGGTTTCACCAGAAGTATTTAAACAATCCAAAAGCGAAGGAAGAAAGCTATTTAGAGGACATGAAAACCCTGGAATATGACATCCTTTATGGCGGCCGCGAGGTTTATGGAGGTGAGAGCCCTTATGAGCCGACGAAGCTTAAAATGGGTATTGATGATATTACCATAGATAATGTTGTGTACAATGATTCCAATTTGTTGATTTACGGGGAGAATTTTACTCCTTATTCTAAGATCTGCTTCGATGGGAAAGCGGTGGATACCACATTTGTCTGGCCGGAGCTCATCATAGCCAAAAATGTTCCTGAAAAAAAGGTGGCTGATTCGGAAATCTCTGTATGGCAGATTGGAAGGGATAAGGTCCCCCTCGGGGAAAATGGAACGTATCGTATGAGTTTGGACGATTGAGGATGTGAAAGGAAAGTTACTTTGATTCCGTTCGAAAGTGATAATGGGGAGAGGGCCCGTGTTTTATGTGCTCTCTCCCCTACATTTGTTAACCCGTTTCAAACAAGCAGCGCACTCCTATCAGGATTTTTTACGACAGATGAATCAATTCATATTCTGCGCTGCCCAGACCTATTTTCACGGCGTGTTCTATGGAAGTTTTCCAGTTTGTGTCCGGATGGGTGTCTTTGAAGTGGTCATGATGATGGCTTCCGTGCTTCTCCAGAATACTTCCTGCGATAACCGGCTGGCGGTTTACGGCATCAACACAAGCCATATCCAGAGCTACCGGGTCAAAGGAGGCAAACATGCCCACATCCGGGATAATGGGAATATCATTTTCAGCATGGCAATCGCAGTATGGGGAAACATCCATGACCAGGCTGATATGGAAGCTTGGGCGGTCCTTGATAACTGCCTGGGTGTATTCCGCTATTTTGCAGTTTAAGATATCGTTGGATTCATCACAATCCGATTCTACGGCATCTACCGGGCAGACCCCGATGCAGCGGCCGCATCCGACACAGCGGTTATGGTCAATGGAAGCCTTTTTTTCATGGAAGGAGATGGCGCTGTGGGCGCAGTTTTTTTCACAGGCATGACAGCCGATGCAGGTTTCCACAGTTACGTGTGGTTTTCCGGCGTTATGCATTTCCATTTTTCCTGCCCGGGAGCCGCAGCCCATACCAATGTTCTTTAAGGCACCGCCGAATCCGGTGCTTTCATGTCCCTTAAAGTGGGTAAGAGAGATAAAGATGTCGGCATCCATGACGGCACGTCCGATTTTGGCTTCCTTTATGTATTTCCCATTTATGGGAACCAGGATTTCATCGGTCCCTTTTAAACCGTCGGCGATTAGGACATGGCATCCCGTCGAAAAGGGGGANTATTTTACCTGGCTGCAGATCATACTGATTGGGTCCGGCATTGCATTTTCAATTGTTTTCTTAATATTTGTCTGGCGTAAAGCCCCTGTATCAAAGGATAAGGTCCGTTACGGAGCTGGGGCAGGTTTCATAGCCATAAGTACGGTTATTGTGCTGGGGCTGACAAGTGCGGCCATGAAAACGAACCTGGTAGCAGTTCATTTCGGCAATATTGGGGAGGCATTCCGGACCTATGGGTTTCCATATTGCTTTTCCAATTCCCTTTTTAATACGGGAATCTCCAAACCGGAGGGATACGGGACCGAGACGATGGAGACGATCCGGGAGGAGGAGCTGGTTCCGGAGAATACATATGCCTTGTCCGAGGATACAAAACCCAATGTGATCATGATTCAGCTGGAGTCCTTTTTTGACCCTTCCTTATGGAAAAATAACCCTGTTAACTATGATCCGATCCCATTTTTCCATCAGCTGCAAAAAAATTATCCGGGAGGCTATATAAGCGTTCCTTCTGTCGGCGCGGGCACTGCAAATACGGAATTTGAGTCCATTACAGGAATGAATCTGGACTTTTTCGGGCCTGGTGAGTATCCATATAAGACGGTGTTAAAGAAAACCTCCTGTGAAAGTATTGCATTTGATTTGAAAAATTTAGGATACAGTGCCCATGCCATACATAACAATGAAGCCACCTTTTATGACCGGAACCGGGTGTTTTCGCAGCTTGGCTTTGATACGTTTACCCCGATTGAATACATGAATAATGTGGAGCGGAATCCTACCGGCTGGTGCAAGGATAAGATTCTCACCGGTGAGATCATAAAAACGCTGGATTCCACTCCAGGTCCTGATTTTATTTATACCATATCGGTTCAGGGGCATGGAAAATATCCGGATTTTGAATATTACTGCCAGCAAATCGGGGAAATGGACGAGTTTATCCGTTCGCTTGTCAATACCTTACGGACCAGGAAAGAGCCGATCGTGCTGGTCATGTACGGGGATCATCTGCCGGGCTTTGAGTGGTCGGAAGATGAGATGAAGAACCACTCCCTGTTTCAAACGGAATATGTAGTCTGGAATAACATGAACCTTCCGCTGGAGAAAAGAAATGTGGAAGCCTATCAGATTTCGGCCCATGTACTTGATATGCTGGGCATTCATGAAGGAACCATGATGCGGTTTCACCAGAAGTATTTAAACAATCCAAAAGCGAAGGAAGAAAGCTATTTAGAGGACATGAAAACCCTGGAATATGACATCCTTTATGGCGGCCGCGAGGTTTATGGAGGTGAGAGCCCTTATGAGCCGACGAAGCTTAAAATGGGTATTGATGATATTACCATAGATAATGTTGTGTACAATGATTCCAATTTGTTGATTTACGGGGAGAATTTTACTCCTTATTCTAAGATCTGCTTCGATGGGAAAGCGGTGGATACCACATTTGTCTGGCCGGAGCTCATCATAGCCAAAAATGTTCCTGAAAAAAAGGTGGCTGATTCGGAAATCTCTGTATGGCAGATTGGAAGGGATAAGGTCCCCCTCGGGGAAAATGGAACGTATCGTATGAGTTTGGACGATTGAGGATGTGAAAGGAAAGTTACTTTGATTCCGTTCGAAAGTGATAATGGGGAGAGGGCCCGTGTTTTATGTGCTCTCTCCCCTACATTTGTTAACCCGTTTCAAACAAGCAGCGCACTCCTATCAGGATTTTTTACGACAGATGAATCAATTCATATTCTGCGCTGCCCAGACCTATTTTCACGGCGTGTTCTATGGAAGTTTTCCAGTTTGTGTCCGGATGGGTGTCTTTGAAGTGGTCATGATGATGGCTTCCGTGCTTCTCCAGAATACTTCCTGCGATAACCGGCTGGCGGTTTACGGCATCAACACAAGCCATATCCAGAGCTACCGGGTCAAAGGAGGCAAACATGCCCACATCCGGGATAATGGGAATATCATTTTCAGCATGGCAATCGCAGTATGGGGAAACATCCATGACCAGGCTGATATGGAAGCTTGGGCGGTCCTTGATAACTGCCTGGGTGTATTCCGCTATTTTGCAGTTTAAGATATCGTTGGATTCATCACAATCCGATTCTACGGCATCTACCGGGCAGACCCCGATGCAGCGGCCGCATCCGACACAGCGGTTATGGTCAATGGAAGCCTTTTTTTCATGGAAGGAGATGGCGCTGTGGGCGCAGTTTTTTTCACAGGCATGACAGCCGATGCAGGTTTCCACAGTTACGTGTGGTTTTCCGGCGTTATGCATTTCCATTTTTCCTGCCCGGGAGCCGCAGCCCATACCAATGTTCTTTAAGGCACCGCCGAATCCGGTGCTTTCATGTCCCTTAAAGTGGGTAAGAGAGATAAAGATGTCGGCATCCATGACGGCACGTCCGATTTTGGCTTCCTTTATGTATTTCCCATTTATGGGAACCAGGATTTCATCGGTCCCTTTTAAACCGTCGGCGATTAGGACATGGCATCCCGTCGAAAAGGGGGAAAATCCGTTTTCGTAAGCAGTATCTAAATGATCCAGGGCATTTTTCCGGCTTCCTACATATAAGGTGTTGCAGTCCGTTAAAAATGGCTTTCCACCCTGAGATTTTACAAGGTCCACCACTACTTTCGCATAATTGGGACGGAGAAAGGATAAGTTCCCTAATTCGCCAAAATGGATTTTGATGGCCGCATATTTGTTCTGAAAGTCAATCTGGTTCAGCATCCCAGCTGTTTTTATAAGCCTTTTAAGCTTTTGCGGAAGGTTTTCCCGGAAAGTAACGTGAAAATTTGTGTAGTAAACCTTTGATTTTTCCATAAACGGTCTCCTTTTGATAATTTTTATTATTTGATATTATACTTTAAATAAATGAGTAATTCAAGAAGCTGCGCAAAGTGTTGCAAGAAAATGGGACAGGCTGTATAATTAAGATGATACAAAATGAATCAGCAGCATGGAGGTGCAGAAGATGAGACGGATCAGGGGAATGCTACGGATTATTTTTGGACGGACGACGTTTGCGGCTATTTCTCTTATCGTTCAAGTGGTTATTTTAGCTGCCGGGTACCGCTTTTTAAGCCACTATATGGCGTATTTTTATGGCGGATTTACCCTGCTTAGCGCACTTGTTATTATTTATATTCTGAACAAAGAGGAAAATCCCAGCTTTAAACTGGCCTGGATGGTACCGATCGCGGCTGTTCCTGTGTTCGGGACACTTTTTTATCTGTTTGTAGAGTTCCAGATTGTAGGAAAGCTGATGGATAAAAGGCTGCGCATCAACATTGAAAATACAGAAGGTTATATGGCACAGAACCCACGGGTAATGGAAAGCTTGTCCAGGGTCAGCAGGCGAAATGCCAATCTGGCTTTTTATATAAAGAATTCGGGTCATTATCCGGCTTATACCAATACTAATGCGAAATATTTACCCTCGGGAGAGGCCATGTTCGAAGAGATGAAAAAGGAATTGGAAGGAGCAAAACGATTCATTTTCATGGAGTTTTTCATTGTAGAACGTGGGGAGATGTGGAATGCGATCCTGGAGATTCTGGAACGAAAAGTGAAGGAAGGGGTGGAAGTCCGGTTTATGTATGACGGTATGTGTTCCCTGATGCTTCTGCCTTATGGCTATCCAAAGGAATTGCAGGAAAAAGGAATTAAAGCAAAGGTTTTTTCACCTATCAAGCCAGCATTTACCACTTATCAGAATAACCGGGACCATAGAAAGATACTTGTGGTGGATGGCCATACAGCCTTTACAGGCGGCATAAATCTGGCGGATGAATACATTAACAGGCGAGTGCGCTTCGGTCATTGGAAGGATACCGGAATCATGCTGAAGGGGGATGCTGTCACCAGCTTTACCATGATGTTTTTACAGCTGTGGAATATATCCGAAAAGGAACCGGAGGATTATGGCAGTTATTTGAGAGATCCGGAATATTATTATCCTTTGGAGCTGAATATGGATGGATTTGTTATTCCATATGGGGACAGTCCTTTGGATCAGGAAACAATGGGAGAGCAGGTTTACTTAGATATCATCAATTCTGCCCGGTATTATGTCCATATTATGACACCATACCTGATTCTGAACTATGAAATGGTCCAGGCCCTTACCTTTGCTGCCAAGCGTGGAGTGGAGACCATTATCATCATGCCCCGTATACCGGATAAAAAATATGCGTTTCTTCTTGCAAAGTCTCATTATGAGGAATTAATAAGAGCAGGAGTCCGGATTTGCCAGTATATGCCCGGTTTTATGCATGCCAAAGTCTTTACCAGCGATAGCACAAAAGCAGTTGTGGGAACCATTAATATGGATTTTCGAAGCCTTTACCTTCATTTTGAATGTGCAGCTTACATCTATCGCAATGAAGTTATCCGGGATATAGAGTGTGATTTCCAGGATACATTGGCTCAGTGCCGGAGGGTCACTTTGGAAGATTGCAGAAATTATCCCTGGTACGAGAAAATTGCGGGTCGTACGTTGCGGTTATTTGCTCCGCTTATGTGATATAAGATATGCGCCGGAAGTTTGATTCCGGCGCATATTTTTCCCTAGGTTTTATTTCACTACAGAGGTGTAACTTCAACAATAACCATGTTAGCAATAACGGGGGTTGAACCGAAGAATACGGTTTGGCCAGTCGTGTTAACAATTGCAACTGTGGCTGGAACCGCACCTACTGTGACGAGTGCAATTCCGTTAAGCTGTCCGGTTACAATTGGTGAACTTGCAGATACACCGCCGCTGCCATTTACCTGTGCTGTAAATTCTACAAAAGTGGATGGTCCTGCACCGTCTGTAGATATCCACCAGGATACATAGTAAACGCCTGGTGCAGTGATCGTTGCAATTCCTGTAGCGGTATTGTAAGAAATATTGGCACTCTGGTCGGTTAAAACAGTATTAAATAGTACGGGGCTTCCATTTGCCACAACTGTTGCTGCGGTAAGCTGTACTTCGATTCCCCTTAACTCAGAATTAGGTCCAGTAGGTCCAGTAGGTCCGGTCGGTCCGGTGGGTCCAGTAGGTCCGGTGTCGCCAGTAGGCCCGGTCGGTCCAGTACCGCCAGTAGGTCCGGTAGGCCCAGTGTCACCAGTAGGTCCAGTAGGCCCGGTGTTGCCGGTAGGTCCAGTAGGTCCGGTGTCGCCAGTAGGCCCGGTCGGTCCAGGGTCGCCGGTAGGCCCGGTAGGTCCAGTAGGTCCAGTAGGTCCAGTGGGTCCGGTAGGTCCGGTAGGTCCAGTAGGTCCAGT
>NZ_LT732526.1:1361679-1363057 GCF_900155545.1 Clostridium sp. Marseille-P2415 | reverse complement strand
TCCAGTAGGTCCAGTTACGCCGGTAGGTCCGATAGGTCCGGTAGGTCCAGTAGGTCCAGTTGCGCCAGTAGGTCCGGTAGGTCCGGTAGGCCCGGTAGGTCCAGCAGGTCCTTGTATGCCCTGTGGTCCCTGTGGCCCTACAGCTCCTTGTGGTCCGGTAGGTCCGGTAGGTCCGGTTGCGCCAGTAGGTCCAGTAGGTCCGGTAGGTCCAGTAGGTCCAGTAGGTCCATTAGGACCAGGAATTCCTTGTGGTCCGGTAGGTCCGGTAGGACCGGTAGGCCCAGTAGGTCCAGTAGGTCCTGTTGGGCCGATGCGTTTGCATTTATCGCAGCATTTATCGAAGCATTTATCGAAGCATTTATCGTCGTTTCTATCACAGCATCTGCCCCAGCGATCTCCGTCCCAATCTCTACAATTACTCATTATAATTCCCTCCTGTCAAGGTGTAATATTGTGTTTTTTACTTGTAAGGTTTTTGATAGACCTCAATCATAATATAAAGGCTTATTGCATTCCTTTATAACATATCATATGTTTATGATGGCAAGTTTGTTAGAAAATAGAAAAACTCGCTTTTACTTTTATGTAGAACAAAAACGTATGCCAGCCCAGGATAATGAAAATAACAGAAATCATGAGTATGTGGGATCAAAGATTAGCAGAAATGAAAAAATAGTTTGTGATCTGTAGACGGTAAGTTGTCAAATTGTTTTCTTTAGCTTTCTGAAGATAGCTGTTTTATGTATCTGCTTTCCAGATATTAAAAAGTAGAGCCCCGGTTGCCCGGGGCTTTACTTTATGGGAATACAATTGCATTGATGTTTCTATTAATTGCATCTGCAGAAGTAATGTTAGTTGCAGAAGTAACAATGACTCTTACATCATACGTTAAGGTTCCGGTAGATACAGCAGTGTCAACATACGTGTTAAAAATATCAATAACCTGAGTACCTGCCGCAGTACCTGAAGTGCTCATATTCCGTGCATCAATTAATGTTCCATCTCTATAAAGACGGAATTCCGCTTCAATGCTGTAATCTGCATCATTTATACTTGAAAAGGCAAGTGCATAATCAATTTTCACATTTTCTCCTGTTGTAACAGGTACTGGTACACTTACTACGGTTGTTTCCGTGTTAAGTGGCGGAAAAACTGCGGTTGTTCCAGTGGTATTGTTAAATAATAATGTGCCTGCATTGTTAAATAATAATGCACCTGCTGGCCCGGTAGGTCCAGTATCGCCGGTCGGTCCAGTATCGCCGGTCGGTCCGGTGTCGCCGGTCGGTCCAGTGTCACCAGTCGGTCCGGTGTCACCGGTCGGTCCGGTGTCGCCGGTAGGTCCAGTGTCGCCAGTAGGCCCGGTATCGCCAGTAGGCCC
>NZ_LT732526.1:1358903-1359301 GCF_900155545.1 Clostridium sp. Marseille-P2415 | reverse complement strand
GTCGGTCCGGTGTCGCCAGTAGGACCAGTGTCACCGGAAGGTCCGATATCGCCGGTCGGTCCAGTGTCGCCGGTAGGCCCAGTGTCACCGGAAGGTCCGGTATCACCAGTAGGTCCGGTATCGCCGGTAGGTCCAGTGTCACCGGTAGGTCCAGTATCGCCAGTCGGGCCTGTGTCGCCAGTAGGCCCGGTGTCACCCGTAGGTCCAGTATCACCAGTCAGTCCGGTAGGCCCGGTATCGCCGGTAGGCCCGATGTCGCCAGTAGGTCCAGTATCACCGGTCGGCCCGGTAACACCGGTCGGCCCGGTGTCGCCAATAGGTCCGGTATCACCAGTAGGTCCAGTATCGCCAGTAGGTCCGGTATCGCCGGTAGGCCCGGTAACACCAGTAGGTCCGGT
>NZ_LT732526.1:1127015-1358036 GCF_900155545.1 Clostridium sp. Marseille-P2415 | reverse complement strand
ACCGGTAGGTCCAGTATCGCCAGTCGGGCCTGTGTCGCCAGTAGGCCCGGTGTCACCCGTAGGTCCAGTATCACCAGTCAGTCCGGTAGGCCCGGTATCGCCGGTAGGCCCGATGTCGCCAGTAGGTCCAGTATCACCGGTCGGCCCGGTAACACCGGTCGGCCCGGTGTCGCCAATAGGTCCGGTATCACCAGTAGGTCCAGTATCGCCAGTAGGTCCGGTATCGCCGGTAGGCCCGGTAACACCAGTAGGTCCGGTGTCGCCAATAGGTCCGGTTTCACCGATAGGCCCAGTATCACCGGCAGGTCCAGTATCGCCCGTAGGTCCAGTGTCGCCAATGGGCCCGGTGTCGCCAGTAGGCCCGGTGTCGCCGGTAGGTCCAGTATCGCCCGTAGGCCCGGTAGGTCCGGTATCGCCCGTAGGCCCGGTAGGTCCGGTATCACCAGTCGGTCCTGTACCTCCCTCCACATTTTCCTCTACAATAACCATAGTACCTTTTAGTGGCACTTGTTGAGAATAAAATACGGTTGCTGTACTAATATTTATTAATGATAGGGTAGCAGGTGCACTTGTTATTTCAATAATAGCAACTCCATAAACCTCTCCAGTTTTTAATGGAGAATTGCCTTCTAATAAATCTCCTTGTGAAGTAGTCAAAGCAAATGCTGATCCATTTGTGGATTGGGAAGATTGTGTTGCTAACCACCAGTCTACAACAAATCTCCCGGCTTCTAAAAAGGTGACTACGCCCGTTGCTGGATTATAAGCTATATTTCCTGATAGAAAAACGATGTTATCAAAAAGTACGTTTGATCCAACGCTAATACTTTCAGATGATATTAATTCTATTTGAAGAGCAATATTAGCCATTGCTGTTCCTCCCTCTTCTTAAAATACTCTTGACGTATATTCATGATAAATAATAACGCCTACAATTAATTTATGATATTTCAGTAATTTTGGGAACATTTGGGACTTCCGGGTACTGGACTGAGTACGGTAGATACCAGTTATAGAAGAAAACTGTTTTTACGAATACATCAGAAAGAAAAATAGTCTGTGATGAATCAGATATTTCGTAAACGAAAGGTAGCCTTAAAAGAAACGATATTTACTTACAAGAGTAAAATGAATAAGAAGTTTAAAAAGAGAAATTCATTCCTGTTAATGTTAAGTAGAAAAATGAATATCCCATTATGATTAGTAATAAGATGCAGTACTCTAAAATATAAAAAGCGGTTTAAAAAATTGCTGTCTTTGTTATTTAATGCAACAGTCTTTCAAGTTTCATCTTCAGATGAGTACCATATTGTTCTTTACAAATTAATAGCATGGAAATATAATGTATATAATATTTTGCACAGATACGTTTGAAACAATAAACCAGGTCCGGTCTTATAATGGTGGAGTGAAGAAAAAACTACGAAGCCATTAGTATTTAGTCTTCCGTTCTTGTTTTGTCTCATCGCAACTGTGAAATACATTGCTGTCATCTGGATGATTATAAGACAAATAAAGGAGCACTTTTAAACCGTTTGAATGCGGTTGAACCGGAATTTTTAAATCATCCCAGCCATTGACTTTAGGTATGGTTTAATCTGGATAAGTCATTAATGAAATAATTAACCGCAAGTATCTGCTGTTTTCATAAGCGCATATATAAAATTGCTTTGTTGAGATGTATGGTACATATTTTTCTTGCGCGGAATTAGTAAAAACTGACTTTTGCCTGAAGATTATTTTTAGGGAATACCATGCATGGTTAATCAGGTTGTAAAGAATATATTTTTCTGTTAATTACATGGATAGCCTGTCTCTGATTTTAGGCCTGTAGTGAATTTGCCGTATTTGGATAATAATTGCGGAGAAATCTGTTTACATATAATACTGATAGAAAAAAATTTGCTTTTGATTAAATATAAAGAAAGCGCAGATGATAATGCAATGGAGGCTAAAAGATGGAGAGCCTTAGTAACAACAGAATTTTACAATTAGGAGAGATTAGATGAAGTGTTACATACGATCCTTGTATTTGTGCGTATTTAATATGGAACGTGCGATAGCTTTTTATGAGACGTTTTTTGAACAGCCGGTAACCGTTAAGGATGACATATATAGTGTTTTTGACATCAATGGCTTCCGTTTGGGATTATTTGCTTTTGAAAAAATGAAGGAAACTCACGTGTTCGGTAATAATTGCCTTCCCAGTATTGAAGTGGAAAACGTGGATGTGTTAAAGCATAAGCTTAAGGGACAAAAGATTGTGTTTCCGATAACACAAATCGGTACAAACTGGGTAGCTGAATTTGAGGACAGTGAAGGAAATCACATGGAAATCACTTCACCTGTTGATTCTTTGCAGATGAAGTGATTTGAAGAATGGGCTGCATTATACATAAGCCAGGAAGGACGCGAACAGGCAATGCATCATAGCGAATCACTTCCCGTATTTATTGAATGGTTAAAGTTAAATCCTGATTTTCCATGGTAATTAGCAAACGGTATACATCATGCTTCCAGGAGGTTTTCAAACGTTCATCCGTAATCGGGAGCACTTCTTTTCGGATATCGGACGCACCGTGAACCGTGAAGCTCCCTAAGCTTCCGATCCGCACGGCATCTCCGTTAAGAAGTGGCTCCTCGTAGAACATGAGGGATAATACCGGGCATGGGAGTTCCCCCTCGTAATGGTCCGATATGGTGATCCCCTTTCCCTTTTCCAAAACAGCGCTGCGAAAATAGGACCGAATTCTTTTATCCGGATAGGCGGCTGCCAGGTCCATGGAGATGCGGCAGACAGAGGTGCCCAATTGGCAGGATACGTTCTCTGCCCGATAATCAGCCCCTTCTTTTTCCGTGATTTCTGTTGCTCCGTCAAAAAAGGTGGGGAGGTTATGATAACGGGATTGCATGGTCCAGATATCATAACGATCCGGGGAGAAGGTCTTTTTCGTGTAAGTCTCCACACCAACGTCAATAAACATTGGTTTTCCATCTTTGTAAATAGTAAAGCTTCCGGTATCATTGTGATTATGACTGTCATCATTATCCCCAGCCTTTACAGCCAGGTAAAGATGTTCATCCCGGGCCATGAATATTCCTACACTTTCATACCAGAAATCCCGATGGGCAATGACAGGGTTCTTTTCAAAAGACATCATTTCCCTGTGGGTAAAGACTGTCTGGAGGCGGTAGAACAGGTTGTGCTCGTGAACGGTCAAGGGATCTTCGCTGTTCTGGTAATCCGATGCGGCAAAAGACATAAGCTCTGCATTTTTTGTCCGTTTCCCAAACAGAAATTCCCGGGCTCCGCACCGTCCGGCAATGGGAGAACAGTCCGCGAAGTTTACATAATATATGCCGTGTATATGGACAGTCAGGATATAAGAAGCAATATTTTTGATTTTTTCATTTTCATAAACAGGGAGAAAGGCATTGCCGGAAATCCCGTTTAAAACCTCAAGGCAGTTAAACAGGCAGAGTCCTGCGTGGCGGTAATACTGGGCACCTTCGTCGCAGCAGCCATCCTCTCCGTATTCAGCCAGAAAATAGTCCATGCTTTTGCATGCTTTCTTAAATATCTGCTCCTTTTTTGATTCCGGAAGCTCTCTGGTAAAGGCGGAGAGAAGTACGTTCTGAGTACACCATACGGTCCAGTTATTCATATGGCTGACTCCATCCCCCATCCACCAGAAGTGTTGTTCCAGATAAGGAATGAAAATCCGTTCTTCCAGATTTTTGTTGATCATCTTTGACAGGAAAGGACTGACAAAAAGAAGTTCCTGCCTTAAAAGATATTCCGCAATGGCCAGGACGGAGGCCGTTTCCGCCGCGAATAAATCAATGACAGGGCGGGTGACATCCGGAAGGATAAACTGAGGCGTGTCACGGATGTAGGAGTTATGGGCAGGAAGCTGCCATGCATTTTCCTCGCAGATCAAATAAAGCCCATTGATGATATCATCAAGGAATCGTCCCTGATGCTCCACACATTCAGCCAGCACCAGAGCATCCAGGGCAATACGTCTTGAAAACTGTTTATCCTGAAAATGGCTCCGGTTCCCGGTTCTTGTAAATTCCATGTAGTCCGTGGCAGTAAGGGCCGGATAATGAAAATTCAGAAATTCTTCCCCGTTTTTTATGAGCCTGTCTTTCAAATCCTCAGACAGAGATTCCCAGGCATTTCGGTCAGAAGCCTGTGGATAGGGGGTAAAACAGGATAACGGTTTCTTTAAGTTGTTTGCAAATTCCGTAATCATAACACATTCTCCTTATTTTTCTTCATCAGGGCTGATGGTATTCTGTTGTATGAATTCCCGGGGAGAAAGCCCGGTTACTTTTTTAAATACTTTACTGAAATAAAAGGCACTTTCAAAGCCGAGCTGGTCGGCTGCCTCATAGATTTTCATATCCTGTTCCAACAGCAGGGCTTTGGCCCGGTTGATCTTCGCCTGGGCGATGTACTCTGAGAAGCCAAGCTGGCAGTTCTTTTTAAACAGGATGCTTAAATAATTGGGGCTTAAACCAAACACTCCGGCCACTTCGTTTAAGCTCAGTTTTTCCGTTACGTGATTGTTGATGTATTTCTGCACGTTGGTTATGACATGGGCTTTGTAGGTCTTTCGTTTGGATTTCAGTACCTCGCACAGCCCGTCCCGGAAGATCGTCATCCATTCAACGATCTGTTCCACATTGGAAAAACGGTAGATGGAGCGGTAGCCGTCGCTGTAGGAAGAGAAAATCTCCGCCATGTTTTCCTCTCCGTCCGGGAGAAGGGACAGGGCTAAGTACAGGATGTTGCAGGCTCCATCCGCTGCCTGGGGAAAGTGCATGGGATGAGCTTCAAACAGTTCGATGATTTCTGTCAGTGTACGGTAAAGCACATCCGTGTCAAATTCGTTGAAGGCTTTCGTTATTTCGTTTTTAAACACGGAAATATTAAAAGCGTTGCGGATCGAAGCGGTATCATTGCAGGTAAAGATCACCATTGGGTTTTCTTCTGTTGCCCGTCCAAAGGCCTGGCGGGCTTCCTGATAGGACTCGCTGATTTTTAACGGATGGCTGACCGGAGTCCCGATTCCTGTGAGGACAGTCACATTAAAATAGTTGTAAACCATTTCAGCAGTGTTCCGAAATGCATCCGAAACAGCTTCTTCCCGGTAATCCTTTAAATCCGGCAGATGAAATACCACTGCGAAATGCTTCATGTCCAGAGATACCACATAGGCAGGCAGATGCTTGCCGATAATTTCTTTTGCCATTTGCAGGGTGCTGTTATAAAGATTCATGAGTTTTGTATAATCCATATCCCTGCGGCTTTTTTCCCGGATTTCACAGAGGGCGGTGAAATAGCAGTTTTCAGTAAAGTCAAGCTTTAGATCTTTGGACTGCAGCTCAAACTGTTCCTCATTGTCAAAGAGGTTATGTAAGAGACACATGAAAAATTTCTCGTAATAGCTCTGTAACAGAGGGCGGCCCGAATCCTTATATTCCAAAGAAACCTGAAGTGTCTCCAGGCGGGAGAGGGCTTTTTTGGCAGCTTCTGACAGGGATTCTGCGTTTAACTCCAGCTTAATTAAATAGTCCACGGCTTCATAGGACATGGCCTCTTTGATGAGCTGGAATTCTTCATAGCTGGTAAGAAAAATGAAAAGGGGTATTTTTCCGTATTTTTCCCGGCAGGTTTTTGCCAGCTCCAGCCCGTTCATGATAGGCATGCGGATGTCAGTAATGACGATTTCCGGAGAATATTCCGCAATCATTTCAAGGGCATTTTTCCCGTTCACGGCGGTTCCGCAGATTTCAATGCCGTATTCCGTCCAGTTTAACATGGATTTTATTCCGATCTGAACCAATGGTTCATCATCTACGATTAATAATTTCGTCATAAATATTACCTTCCTGCTGATTGGTTTTCTGAATAAGGCACATAGGGGATTAAGATGGTCATAGTGGTAAACTCGCCAGGCTCGCTGGTAATGGCAATTCCATACTCCGGGCCAAAATCATATTGGATGCGCTTGTTTACATTGCTGATGCCAACGTGCCGGAAAAATTCCGTTTTGTTTTGGCTGTCGGTGTCCTCATTGAGAACTTTGTCTATGGTTTCCTGGGTCATGCCGATGCCGTTATCTGTTATGTCGATTCTAAGCGCTTTTTTGGAGTTTACGTCTGCGGTCTGAGCCGATACGGCGATCCTGCCGGCCGTTCCCGTTGGCTCTATTCCGTGAAACAGGGCATTTTCGATGATGGGCTGGAGCGTGAAACGGTGGATTTGACAGTCATATAAATCTTCTGATTCCATGGAGTATTCCATGGTGACGCTGCCTCCGTAGCGGTACTGCTGGATCAGAAAATAATCCTTTACAAGATCCAGCTCTTCTTTTAAAGGAATCAGGGAAGTATTCCCCTTTGAAACATTTTTAAGAAGCCGTGCCAGGGCAGTGGTCATATCCGCGATTCCGTTTGCATTCTGAATGGTAGCCATCCATTTAATGGAATTTAAGGTATTATATAAAAAATGAGGGTTGATCTGGCTCTGGAGGATCTGGTATTCCAAGTCCTTTTTCTGCTTTTCGTCAGCCACCCGTTTTTCCATCAGGGTGATGATATTTTCTGACATGTTGTTGATCCCATGGCCAACCTGTCCCAGCTCGTGGTTCCATTCAATGGTATCATCCCTGGAGAAATTTCCGGTTGATATGTCAGCGATTTTTTTACTGAGCTTATGGATCGGGTCCATAATGATTTTATTTAACAAAAAGGCCAGCAAAATGCCAAGGGAAACAATGGTAAGACAGATGCCCACAATTAAAAGGGTATATAAGTTCTTCTGCTGTCTGAATTGCTGCTCGGAGAGGACCTGGGAGAGGCTCCAGCCGTCCATTCCCTCTACCGGACGTTCCACCAGTATCCGTTTTTCACCGTCGTTCATGGTAACAGAGAGTACCCGTGTTCCTTTGGATAAAGACTGACTATTGGATAATTTCTCCGGGTTGCTGTAAGGGGTCCGGGTTTCCTGCCATTTGTTGGAATGAAAGCTGTAGGTTTTTTCTCCGATGGTGAAAAAAAGCATGCTGTCCGAAGGAAGCGGAAAGGTGGCCAGGTAATCGGTAAAAAGCCGGGAGGAGATTTCCACATAAGTCCAGCCGATGATTTCGGAATTGAATTCATTATATACCGGACGTACAATGGGAATAAACTGTTCCCCGCTTGTAGCGGAAAAGGGATCCTTTACCAGCCCGATCCAGAGAAAGTCACGGGCTTCATAAAGCTTTTGAAAGAAGCTTTCCTGGCTGATGATCCTGGCCGCATAGGAAGACGAATAATTTGCCTGGGGCTGCCATTGAAGATAATTGTTTTCATCATTCGTGGAGATGATAACCCGGGACATGTATTCATTTGCCCGGGTGTTATAGTATTCTTCTTTCAGGCGGTTGTGGGTGGAAAGGGCCAGCGGACGTAAATTATCGGAATCTCTTGAGGTCGTGGGAAGCTTTGGCTGGTCCTTAAAAGCTTCCAGATAATCCAGTATGGCACCGTTGGTATAGCACCATTTGCTGAAATAGATGATATCCTTCATATCTGCAGCAATGTTGTTGCTCACGACCTGAAGGCTGAATTCTGCGGACTGGAGCTGGTTTTTTCTCAAAAAGGACTGAAAAACCGAGAAGCAGACCGTTGTGGTAAGAATGGTGATGAGCAGTGTGATGGCTGCCGTAAGAAGCATGATTTTGCCGCGTATGGTTTTCGGGATAAGATTTTTCCACATGATAAAAATGTGTCCCTTCTTTTTATAAATATGATATCGTGTTCGGTTTATCAAATACAAAGTTAGCTTATTTACTGTAAAATGTCAATGAAAAACAGTCTGGTTTTTTTATGGAAACACAACAATTTGTATACAAGAGAGAAATTTTACTGTTAATCTTAAAAAATTGCATGTTTTAACAAAGTGTAAAAGAAGTGTGAATAAAAAATGAATATTTTATGAGATAAATTCCATTCTTAAATATATAGTTCCGCGTTATAATTCAGGCAGGGTAAATCACACGGGAAAGAATGCGGGGTTTACTGAAACAAATCCAAATCAGGAGGGAATACAATGAAAAAAAGAACACTTAGCATTGCACTGGCATGTGCACTGGCAATGACCAGTCTGGCCGGCTGCGGCGGTGGTTCAAAGGAAACCACGGCAGCATCAACAGAGGGTACCAAATCCGAAACCACTGCAGCAGGTGGAACCACTGCGGCAGCTTCAGGAGAAGAGACGACCTTAAAATGGTCTGTATGGGATATTAATCTTTCCCCATATTATCAGCCGCTTATTGACGCTTTTGAAGAGAAGCATCCGGGTGTTAAAATTGAAATGGTGGATTTGGGTTCAACGGATTACCAAACAGTTCTCGCTACTGAGCTTACAGGAAGCGGTTCTGATTTTGATGTGGTTATGGTAAAGGATGTTCCCGGTTATATGACCCTTGTAAATAAGGGAGTGCTGGAGCCTCTGGACAGCTACATTCAGTCTTCGAACGTGGATTTGACCCAGTACAAAGGTCTGACCGATCAGATTACCGTTGACGGTAAATTATATGAGCTTCCGTTCCGTAACGATTTCTGGGTATTATTTTATAATAAGGATGTATTTGATAATGCCGGAGTTGCTTATCCGACCAATGATATGACATTTGATGAGTATGATGCTATGGTAAGAAGCCTGACCGTTGATACTCCGGGACAGGAAGTATACGGTGCTCATTATCATACATGGAGATCAGCTGTACAGCTTTTCGGAGTACTGGACGGCAAGCATACAATTCTGGATGGAAACTATGAATTCTTAAAGCCATATTATGAAATGGCTCTAAAAGAGCAGGAAGACGGCGTATGTCAGGATTATGCAACGTTAAAAACCAGCGGTCTGCATTATTCAGGCGCATTTGCTCAGGGTAACGTTGCAACAATGAATATGGGTACATGGTTCATCTCCACTTTGATTGAAAAAATCAAAACCGGAGAATATACGAACTGTACGAACTGGGGAATTGCCAAATATCCTCATGCAGAAGGTGTAGAGCCAGGCTCCACGCTTGCTACCATTACTTCTCTGTCTATTCCGGCCAATGCACCGCATAAGGATCTGGCATGGGAGTTTGTGAACTTCGTAAGCGGAGAAGAAGGTGCAAAAATTCTTGCTTCTACAGGTACGATCCCAGCTATCATGAACAGTACCGTGGCTGATCTTATTTCCAGTACAGAAGGATTTCCGAAGGACGATAATACCAGCGTTGAGGCTTTGAATACCTCCAATTTATATCTGGAAATGCCAGTAAATCCGAAGAATTCCGAGATTGAAACTGTTTTAAATGAAGCTCATGATGCTATCATGACAGGCAGTATGTCCGTAGATGACGGCATTGCCGAGATGAAGGAAAAGGTAAGTGCAATACTGGCTCAGTAATAAGCCGGAATGAGTGATTAAAGAGAGGCGGGCAGCAAAAAAGCCCGCCTCATTTAAAGAAAACTTCTGATTTGATTTGACGGATTAAAAAATGAGAAAAGGAGGATAAGCCGTTTCATTTGGCTTTCAATATAAAATATGGCGAAGACAATAACAGAAGCGCAAAAACAGGAAAAAATTGCGGAGTTAAATAAGAAACGGGAAGCCTTAAGCCTTTTATTAAAAGAGACCAAGGGAACCCGAAAACGCGATGGGCTGATTGCGAAAATCGAAACGATAGATGAGAAGATTAAAAAAGTGCGGACAGGGGAGCGTTTCACACGTCAGGAAAAGAGGGATCTGGTTGCCTATTCCTTCATTGCCCCCAACTTTATAGGATTTGCAGTTTTTACACTGGGCCCCATTATTTTTGCCTTTGTCCTGGCCTTTATGAAGTGGGATGGCAACAGCCCCATGCAGTTTGCCGGACTTAAGAATTTTGGGGAAATGTTTGGAAATGCCAGATTCCGGTCGTCCTTTACCAATACCATTGTATACTGTATTGCAACGGTTCCGCTGACACTGGCCTGCGCCTTAGGTCTGGCTGTGGTCTTAAACCAGAAAATAAAGGGAAGAAATTTCTTCCGTACGGTGGGCTTTTTCCCTTATGTAGCATCACTGGTAGCGGTGGCAGCAGTGTGGAATATGCTGTTCAGTCCGCAGAAAAGCGGCCCCATTAACATGATCCTTTATAACCTGGGCGTCCATGCGAAGAGCCTTCCAAAATGGTCTGCAGATCCCCACTGGGTGATGTTCACCATCGTACTGTTCAGTGTGTGGAAAAATATGGGTTATTACATGGTCATTTATCTGGCCGGTCTGCAGGGGATCAATGGAGAACTGTATGAAGCGGCAAGCCTTGACGGCTGCAATTCGTGGCAGAGGTTCCGCTATATTACATGGCCCCAGCTTCAGCCGACCACCTTCTTTGTTACCATTATTCTGACCATCAACTGCTTTAAGGTTTATGACATCGTATACATGCTGGCAGGCGGTTCCAATGGCATTGTAAGTTCTCAGGCTATGGTTCTTGTTTACCATATTTACGAAGAGGCGTTCCGCAACTGGAATTTAGGCTACGCGAGTGCGGTAGCTATGGTATTGTTCTTAATGGTGCTTGTCATCACGCTGGTTCAGTTCCGTGGTGAGAAGAAATACGCAAACTGAGATAAGGAGGATAAGACATGAAAGTAAAAAGCGCAAATTATAAAATCAGCAGATGCCTCCTCTATGTGGTCTTGCTCATTCTGACAGCTGTTATGCTGGTTCCTTTTGTATGGATGCTGTCCGCTTCCTTAAAGCTGGATAAGGACGTATTTATTTTCCCGATCCAGTGGATACCGGAAAATCCAAGATGGCAGAATTACCTGGATATCTGGACAAAGATTCCGCTTATGACCTTTGTATTAAACACCGTGAAGATCACGCTGATCGTTACATTTTTACAGCTTTTAACCAGCAGTTTTGCTGCCTATGCTTTTGCAAAGCTGAAATTTAAATACAAAGATACCTTATTTATGGCCTACATTGCAACCATCGCGGTCCCGTGGCAGGTGTATATGGTCCCCCAGTTCATGATGATGAGAAATTTCGGGTTGAATGATACCCATCTTGCGATCATCTTCCTGCAGGCATTCTCCGCATTCGGTGTATTCATGATGCGCCAGTTCTACCAGGGAATTCCGGATGAACTGTGTGAGGCAGCCAGAATCGACGGCATGAGCGAATATCAGATTTATGCGAAGATCATGCTCCCGCTTTCAAAGCCGGCTCTGTCAACCTTAACCATCTTCACTTTTGTTAACACCTGGAATGACTTTTTAGGACCCCTGATCTATCTGAAAACAGAAGCAAAAAAGACCCTGCAGTTAGGGCTTAAGATGTTCATCAGCCAGTACAGCTCCGAATACGGCCTGATCATGGCGGCATCGGTTCTTTCCCTGATTCCGGTCCTTATTGTATTCCTGTCCCTGCAGAAATATTTCGTGGAAGGCATTGCAGCGACCGGAGTGAAAGGATAGTGAAATGAAAATAATAAAGAATTTCGTGGATAATATCCATAACGAGGCATATAAGGACGGCTATACTTCTCCCTGCCTGGAAGCAGAATCCTATGTGTTTCCGGGCGGCCGGCAGGAAGAGTCCTTAGACGGCTCCTGGAATTTTTCCGTAGATATGTATGATAATTGTCTCAGGGCCAAATGGTTTCTGGAGCAGGATAAGAATTCAGAGGGGCTTAAAGTTCCATTGGATTATGGATTTGATGACTGGGAAGAGATCCAGGTACCAGGAGTATGGAACCTTGCAAAACCGGAATATTTTTATTATGAGGGACCGGCGGTATACAGCCGCCGGTTCTTTTTTAAGGATTCCATAAAGGGGCATGTATTTTTGCGGTTCGGGGCAGCAGCCTATGAGGCCAGGATCTTTTTAAATGGAAATTTTCTGGGGGTCCATAAGGGCGGTTCCACTCCGTTCTGTGTTGAGGTCACAAATGATCTGAAAGAGGAAAACCGGCTCATTGTGGTTGCAGATAACACCAGGCGGCAGGATCAGATCCCGAGTGAGAATACGGACTGGTTTTTATACGGCGGAATTTACCGGGGCGTGTCTCTTCTTTGTGTGCCCCAGACCTACATCAAGGACATGAAGGTATGTCTGGTGGATTGGGAGAAGAAGAAAATAAGTGTTTCCGTGACTCTTGGAGGTTCGGAATGCTTTGAGGAAGGGGAAGTTGTTTTTTCCATACCGGAGCTTCATGTGGAAGAGACGGTTCCATTTGGAATGGATGGAAGAGGACAGAGGACATTGGAAGCCGGCGGCCTCTCGCTCTGGAATCCGGAAAATCCGAAGCTGTACGAGGTTTTCCTTTCTTTCCGTTTTGATAATAAAATACTGGACCAGGTGAAGGACCGGGTGGGGTTTCGTACCGTGGAAACAAGAGGCAGGGAAATTCTCTTAAATGGAAAGCCGGTTTTCCTTCGGGGCGTCTGTCTTCATGAAGAGACAGAGGATCACGGAAAGGCGGTTACAAAGGAAGATATCCGCCAGGCATTTGACAGGGCAAAAAAGATGAACTGCAATTTTCTGCGTCTGGCCCACTATCCTCATACGGAATGGGCTTCAAAACTGGCAGATGAAGCAGGCCTTCTTTTATGGGAGGAGATTCCGGTCTACTGGTGGATCGATTTTGCTAACCCGCAGACCTTAAAGGATGCCAAAAACCAGCTTACTGAGCTGATGACCCGTGATTTTAACCGGGCCAGTGTGATCATCTGGTCCGTAGGAAATGAAAATCCGGATACTGACGAGCGTTACCATTTTATGAGGGAGCTGGCAGAAACGGCAAAGGAATACGATTCCAGCCGTCTGGTATCAGCCGCCTGTCTGGTGGATGCCGTGAATTTAAGGATCTCCGACAGGCTGGAAAGACATCTGGATGTCATTGGATTCAATGAATACTATGGCTGGTATGACCCGGATTATGGAAAACTGGCTGCTGTTTTAGAGGGTTCCAAGCCCGAAAAGCCGGTTGTTATCAGTGAATTCGGTGCGGATGGTTATCCGGCTTCCGGACCGGATGGCGGTAAGGTACGGGGCTCAGAAGAGGAACAAAAGGAAATTTATGAAAAGCAGGTTGAAATGTTTGGAAAAACCGATTATATTCAGGGTACGGCGCCCTGGATTTTATTTGATTACCGGACACCGAAACGGCTTGGGACGTATCAGAAGGGATACAACATCAAGGGTCTGGTGACAGCGGACCGGAAGCGGGAGAAACCTGCCTTTTTGATCATGAAGGAATATTACGGGGAGGTAAGAAAACGTGAGCAAACAGATTGAGGCTCTGCTTAACGGAAAGCCGGAACTCACAGCGGAAGATTGCCGGGAGGCAATGGATTTTGCCGTAAAGCAGGTTAAGGATAATTTAAAGGAATTTACGGAGTCATTTAAAAAGGCATACAGCGAGGGCGGTTTTTACAAACCGACGCCGAATGTAAACTGGACGACCGGTTTCTGGACCGGGCAAGTTTGGCTGGCCTATGAGTGGAGCAGGGCAGACGAACTGAAAAGGGCGGGACAGATTCAGGCAAAAAGCTTTTTAGACCGGATCGACGGTCAGGTGGAAGTGGATCATCACGATATGGGATTTCTGTATTCCCCTTCCTGTGTGGCCGCATATAAACTGGTGGGAGATGAAACGGGAAAGGAGGCGGCTGTTAAGGCGGCAGACCAGCTGATCAGCCGCTTCCAGCCGGTGGGTGAGTTTATTCAGGCCTGGGGGCCTATGAACCAGCGGTCGAATTACCGCTTTATTATAGATTGTCTTTTAAACCTTCCCTTATTATACTGGGCCACCGAAGAAACGGCCGACCGGAAATACCGTGAGATTGCAGAAAAACACATTCACACGGCCATTGCAAATGTCATAAGGGAAGACTATTCCACCTGGCATACGTTTTTCATGAACATGGAGACAGGGGCGCCGGATCATGGGGCTACCTGCCAGGGATACCGGGATGGCTCTGCCTGGGCCAGAGGACAGGCCTGGGGAATCTATGGATGCGCTCTTGCTTACCGGTATACAAAGCGGCCGGAATACATGGAAGATTTTAAACATGTGACCGGATATTTCTTAGAGCACCTTCCGTCGGATCTGGTACCTTACTGGGATCTGGAGTTTAGCGAGGGCTCGGAGGAGCCGAGGGATTCCTCATCTGCATCGATTGCAGCCTGCGGTATGCTTGAGATGGCAAAATATTTAAATGAGGCTGACGCTGCCTGTTACACGTCTATAGCAAAAAAGATCATGGAATCCGTAGTGAAAAATTATGCGGTAAAGGATTTAAAGGAATCCAATGGACTGGTGCTTCACAGCACTTACTCCAAGAAATCCCCTTACAATACCTGCACACCGGAGGGAGTGGATGAGTGCAACATCTGGGGAGACTATTTCTACATGGAGGCCCTCACCAGGCTGTCCACGGATTGGAATCCATATTGGTAACAATCGAAATAATTCGAAAAGAGGCGAATATAGATGAAACTTGAAACAAAACAGGATTTCCAGCAATGGATGTTCCGGGTGTTAAACCCTTTAAAGCCATTGTACAGCAAAGGATGTGCCAGGCTTCCCCTTGGAGACAGCGGTGTGACATACCCAAAGGTGAGCATAGAGATGGAAGCCTTCTCCCGGCCCTTGTGGGCACTGGTGCCCTTGTGGCTGGGGGGAGGCAAGGGCTTTGAGGAGATTTACCGGGAAGGCCTTACCCACGGTACCGATCCCGCCCATCCGGAATACTGGGGCGGTTTTAACGATTATGACCAGAGGTTTGTGGAAATGGCCGCCATTGCCAGCGGCTTGATTTTCACTCCGGAAAAAATATGGGAGCCCTTGAGCGGGGAAGGAAAACAGAATCTGGCAAAATGGCTTTACGGAATCAATGAGCATATGATTCCGGACTGCAACTGGCAGTTTTTCATGATCCTGGTGAATGTTGCATTGCAGAAACTGGGCTGCCGCTACAGTGAAGAACAATTGTCTTCCGGCCTTGAAAAAATCGAAAGCTATTACATAGGGAATGGCTGGTACCGGGATGGCGGCTCCAGCCAGAAGGATTATTATATTTCCTTTGCCCTTCATTATTACGGGCTCCTGTATGCAGCAGCGATGGAGGACGAAGAGCCGGAACGGTGCATGCGGTTTAAGGAACGGGCAAAGCTGTTTGCCAGAGATTTTATTTACTGGTTTGATGAAAACGGATCCGCTCTCCCCTACGGAAGAAGCTTATCCTACCGCTTTGGAGAAGCAGCATTCTGGTCTGCTTATGTATTTGCAGGGCTTGACGATATTTCCGCAGGCGTTGTAAAGGGAATTTTATCCCGTCATTTAAACTGGTGGCTGGAACAGAAGATATTTGACCGTGATGGTGTGCTGACCATCGGTTACGGATATCCGAACCTGATCATGGCGGAACGTTACAATGCGCCGGGTTCCCCTTACTGGGGGATGAAGACTCTTTTATGTCTCGGACTTCCCGATGATCATCCCTTCTGGACCGCCAGGGCGGAGGAACTGCCCAAACTGGATCCGGTAAAAATGTTAAAGCAGGCGGACATGGTGATGCACCGCCATGGAAAAGATGTGGTGGCTTATCCGGCAGGTGTGTGTGAAAAATACGGACATGGCCATGTGCCGGAGAAATACTCTAAGTTTGCGTATTCCACACGGTTTGGATTTTCCGTTGCCAGAAGCCAGATCGTGCTTCATGAAAATGCTCCGGATTCTTCCCTGGCCTTTGTCATTGACGGAGATGATTACGTGTTCGTCCGGAAATACAGTAATTCCTATGAGGTTTTGAAGGACCGGGTCGTCAGCAGGTGGCAGCCATTCCCGGGAATCACGGTGACTTCTACGGTTATTCCAAAAGAGTACGGTCATTTAAGGATCCATGAGATCGACAGCCAGTACGATTGCACTGCCTATGACTGCGGTTTTTCCGTAGAGAAGTTCTGTTCCGATTATGAACAGAAGGCAGATGGAAACACCGCTTCCGTATCCCATAAAGAGCAGGGCTGCATGGTGTCCGGGGAAGGGCCGGAGGCAGCAGGCGTGGTGATTGAGGCGGATCCCAATACCAATGTGCTCTATCCAAATGCCTCCATACCGGCGGTTTCCTACCGCATTAAGAAGGGGGAAACAGTCCGGTTGGAGACAAAGGTGGAGAGCTTTGTCCGTTAAGATGATCCATTGATTTTAAAGCTTTTTCACTGTATAATAGGGTCATAAACAGGGATCGGTGAGGAGGGTGAAAGAAGATGTGGATGGATAAAAAGCAGAAATTAAAGGCTTCTTATTATAACAGCTTCTTCGCCCTCATCGTCATTCCCATTCTTTTTATTATCTTAATTTCCATCCTCATTATCCGTACCATGATGGTGGATTCTGCAGTTTCCAACATCCGGCGCGCCCAGGATAATATCGCCTCCGTTCTGGGAGGCGAAGTAAAGGACGTATCCCTCCGTTTATCCCATTTTGTATATGTCAATGACAATGAAGTCATAAAAAATGCAGCGAAAACCAATATAAAAGATGTGGCTGAAAAATACCGTTATACAAAGATCCTGACCGAATCCTTTCATTATGCCATGGTTCCGGTGCAGGACATCCTGTCTGCCATATTTTATATGAAAGACGGGGACCATACCTATATGAAGGATGATATTACCCTTGGAAGGGAGGAATTAAAAGCTTCTTCCTGGTATCAGGAGGCCTTGGCAGAACCCAACGTGGTAAAGGTGGGCTTTTATGACCGCAGTGTGACCAATTCCAGAAAAAATGCCTATACTCTGACCATTGCCGCGGGCCTGTCTCCCGGAATGGATGTGGACCGTGACGGGGTCATAGAGATGGCAGCGCTGTTCGTTTCCTCCCAGACCGGAAGCCTGATAAAAGATTATAATAAGGAACGGATACTGGGCTCCACCCTGATTGCGGACAAGTCAGGAAATGTCATTTTTGACGCAGAAGGTACTCTGGCGCTCCTGCCCCGGGATATTCCTCTGGAGCAGCCCAAGTTTCGGTATCAGGTAAACGGCAAACGGTATATGGGAGTGGTGACCGAAGAGCCTGTGACCGGCCTTAAGATCATCAGCATAGTAGCATATGAGACCCTTACGAGAAGCTTTAACCGGACCGCAGCCGTCATTGTAGCGGTTACGCTCATCCTTTTTGTTCTGTTTTACCGCTTTTCCAGCTATTTCTTAAAAAGCATCATTGAGCCCATCCATAATACGGTTGAGGGCATGAAAATGGTGGAGGAAGGAAACCTACAGGTTCATGTGGAACCCAATGGGCAGGCGGAGCTGCGCCTGATGATCCATTCCTTTAACCGTATGACAAGACGGTTAAAACAGCTGATGCAGGAAAATGAGGAACAGCAGCAAAAAAAGCATGAGGCGGAAATCAGGGCGCTGCAGTCTCAGATCAACCCCCATTTTCTGGTAAATTCTTTAAATTCCATCCGCTTTATTGCACAGATGTCAAAGTATGAGTCCATTGCCCGAATGGCGGAGGCTCTCATTAAAATATTGTCCTGTTCCTTCCGGAGCAATGTGGGATTTTATACGGTAAAAGAGGAACTGGAGGTTTTAGACAGCTATATCTATCTGATGAAAATCCGTTATTCCGATGGATTTGAGATAGAATACAACGTAGAGGAATCCTGCCTTTCCTGTCTGGTCCCCCGGCTCATCCTGCAGCCTGTGGTGGAAAATTCCATTGTCCATGGCTTTAGCGGCCTGATGGATGAGATGGGGAAGATCCGGCTGGCGGTTCGTGAAGCGGATGGTTTTCTTTCCATTGAGATCCGGGACAACGGTAAGGGGATGTCAAAGGAAGAGATACGCCGGATCCTTGCAGGAGAGGAGAAAAAGGATGAGCAGAAGGATCACGTAAGCATCGGGATCATTAATGTGAAAACCAGGCTGGTCCTTAACTATGGAATAAGCTGTGAATTTGAGATGGAAAGCGAAGAAGGCCGGTTCACAAGAACCTCCATCCGGCTTCCCATAAGAAGAAAGGAGCCGGAAAGCATATGAGAAATGTTCTGATCGTGGATGATGATACCATTGTCCGCATTACCCTGCGTTCTCTTATCAGCTGGGAGGAGATGGGGTATCATATTGCCGGGGATGCCATTCATGGGCAGCAGGCTTTGGAATACATAAAGAATAACCCGGTGGATCTGGTGATCACCGATATGAAGATGCCGGTCATGGATGGGATCGGCCTTTTGGAGGAACTGAACCGTTTAAGAAGCATGCCTGCAGTACTGGTTTTAAGCGGTTATGATGATTTTAATTTGGTTCGGGATGCGTTCCGCCTGGGCGCCTGTGATTACATTTTAAAGGCCGGTTTAACGGAAGAAATACTCGCGTCTATGCTGAAACGCATGGAAGCGGAGGTCTTTGAAAATCACCGGAGGGAAACAGGCGGTGAGAAGAATCCGGCCTTAAAAATCCCGGATTCTGTTCTTCTTGGGGATATGGCCATGGGGAAGCGGTCACTTGACGAATCCTTTTTTCAGCAGGAATATCTGGTGATACAATTTGAAATAGAAGATTTCCATAAGGCATCGGCCCGT
Organism: Clostridium sp. Marseille-P2415; assembly: GCF_900155545.1. Taxonomy (GTDB): domain Bacteria; phylum Bacillota; class Clostridia; order Lachnospirales; family Lachnospiraceae; genus Lacrimispora. Next base: position 1,339,391 of record NZ_LT732526.1, on the reverse strand, counting down.
TTTGGAGGGGATTTTGAAGAGGAACTGATAAAGCCCATGTTAGAACTGGCCGGTCAGATTCCCCGGGTGGCTTCCCGCTGTATTCTTGGAGCGGTGGCCCCCTCCCGTTATGTCATGCTGTACCGCATAACCGATCCGGAACAGTACAGGGAAAATGCGGTTTCCGCCTGCATGCAGTTATGCAATGTGTGGAAGCACTTTATGAATCTTTCCGTATCCGCTGGGATCAGCGGACCGGGAAAGGGTGCAGGAGATTTTCTGAAACGTTTTGAAGAGGCCGGGGAGAGGTTAAGGCTTAAGTACTTGAAAGGAAAAGCGAAAATATGCGGTCCATGGGAAAAGGATGCAGTTTCCTTTGAGGAGGTCGGGCAGACCGGGCAGGATTATGAAAGGCTTTTAAAGGGACTGATGGTGGGCGATGAACTGGCTGTTTCGGAGGAAAAGAAACGGCTCTTTGTAGCACTTTACAAGATGGAATTAAATGCGGCCAAAAAGGTCTGCCTCCGTCTCATCTGCAGCATGGCCTGGCAGCTTTCGGACAACCATGATGATATCAGTGCCCTGTTTGCGGAAGAGGTCAATTATTATGAGAAGATCGGCCGTTTGGATGAAATGAGAAGCCTGGAATTATGGCTTAATAATTATTTCCGCTGGATCATGGATTATAATGCCCACCATGCGGACCGGAAGCAGGCGGATATGATGATCCGGGCAAAGCGGTTTATTATGGATAATTATGCAAACCCGGAACTGACACTGGGAAGCGTGGCAGGCTTTATCGGCCTGAATGAAAAATATTTCAGCACCAGATTTACGAAGGAAGAGGGGCTGACCTTCATCAATTATTTAACCGGGGTCCGCATTCGAAAGGCAAGAGAACTGATGGAGACAACGGATTTAAAAATTTATGAAATCAGTCAGAGCGTGGGCTATAACAGCGTCGAGCATTTTACCAGAGTATTTAAAAAGCTGTGCGGAGTAAGTCCGGGCGGGTACCGGAAATAAAGACCTGACGAAACATCAAGTTTTCAAACCATATCTCATGGAGAAGGCTGTTATGAAATGGTAATATAATATCATCAAAACAAGGGAGGTATGACTGAAATGAGAAAACGAGTGTTGGCTTTGGGGCTTTGTGCGGCAATGGCAATGGGGACTGTGGCCGGCTGTAAAGAAACGGCGGAACCTCAGAAGGAAGAAACCGCGGCAAAAGGTCCGGATGGGGCCCGGGAAGACTTGGAAGGCAGTCTGGTGTTTGCCATCTGGGATAACAACCTGATGGATTACATTGACGAAAATGATATGGTTGGGAAATTCCAGGAGAAATATCCTAATGCAGAAATTGAAGTAGAAAAGATTAAGGATGATTCCGAATACTGGAATGCCATGAAGATGAGAACATCAGCAAACCAGCTTCCGGATGTCATGTTTAACAAACCGTTCACCTTATCCAGATTTAAGGATTATCTGCTGGATCTATCCGGTCTGGAAGCAGCGAAAAATAACGAACTGGCATCCGGGTATGCAATGGATGGCAAGGTTTTGGGCATTCCCATGACTGCGGGCTATGAATACGTTTATTATTGGAAGGATATGTTTAAAGAAGCCGGCGTAGAGGTTCCGACTACATGGGAAGACTTCGAAAAAGCAGCTCAGACCCTTCAGGATTTTTATGGGAAAAACGACCCGGATTTCATGGCAATTGCTCTTGGAGCAAAGGATGAATGGCCGGATTATCCGTATATGGAATTTATGCCGGCGCTTCAGGGCGGCAATGGCCAGAACTGGAACGATATGGCAAAGACAGACGCTCCGTTTGGGGATGGAACCGACATTAACAAAGCATACAATAAGGTTTACAGCTTATTCAGCAAAGATGTGTTTGGCAAAGATCCTCTTGGCATGGGAAATGATCAGGTAACGTCCCTGTTTGCCCAGAAGAAAGCGGCCATCATTGCTTTGGGAGACTGGGGCCTGCAGAACATTCAGAGCGGTACCGACGATTACTCAGAACTCGGCACATTCTATCTTCCGGTAAGAGATTCGAATGATGATCCGTTCCGCGTCATTGTACAGGGCGATTCCTTTATGGGAGTAACCACTCACAGCAAGAATCCGGAGCTGGCAAAGGCTTTTGTAGAATGGTTTTACAGCGAAGACTGGTATCCCGGATATTTAAACTATGTAACCAGTGCATCTTCCATGAAGAACTTCCCCAAGGAGAAGGATCCGATCCTGGCCCAGGCGGATGAGCAGCAGCCGGAGAAGGAACTGGTCATGTATGACGGCGGCGGAGACGATTTCCAGGCGGTCCAGAACGAAATCGCATTTGATTACAAGAAGCTGGGTGCCCGGATGTTTACCGATGGCTTTGATCTTAAGGCGGAACTGGATGGGCTCAATATAAAATGGGCGGAAGCCAGAACCAAGCTGGGAATTAAATAAACAGAATGGAAAAAGGGGACAGGGTGATGGCAGCCCTGTCCCCTTTTTCTCCAAGGACTTAAATCAGGAGGTATCTATGAATTCATTAGAAAAACAGAAAAAAAGGTTTCTTGTATGTGCCCTTATTGTTCCCATGGCATTACTCATCGGGTTTGTGGTGTTTCCGGCCTTTGACTTAATCCGCATGAGCTTTACAAACTGGGATGGATATTCCAGGACCTATGATGCCGTCGGTTTCGGCAATTACGCAGCCATGTTCCGCAACAGGGACTTATGGCTGTCCCTCCGCAACAATGCGGTGTATTTTTTCGGACATCTGATATTCATTCCCATTGAGCTGATGTTCGCTGTTCTTTTGACCTCCAGGCTCCGGGCGGCAAAGTTTTATAAAACCATGGTTTTTATGCCGTATATCATCAACGGAGTTGCTATTTCCTATGCCTTTTCCTATTTCTTTTCTCCCATTAACGGAGCATTTGATGAGATATTAACCGTATTTCATCTGGAAAGCTTTATAAGGAACTGGCTGTCTGACCCTAAAATCGTCAATTTCGTGCTGACCTTTGTTTCCCTGTGGAGGTTTTCCGGGTACCATGTCATCCTCTTTATGGCAGCCCTGCAGTCCCTTCCTCAGGATGTACAGGAAGCGGCCAGAGTGGATGGGGCAGGTGCGTGGCAGATGTTCCGGTACATACAGATACCGTCCATTATGCTCATGGTGGATTTTGTCCTTTTCGACAACATCCGGGGCGCCCTTCAGGTATTCGATATCCCTTATGTCATGACAAGCGGCGGACCGGGGTATGCATCCTCTACCTTTACGCTGTATACCATTGATACGGCTTTTAAATACAGCAACTTCGGCCTTGCTTCCACCATGGCGGTGGCAATTATGGTCATGATTGTTGTCATTTATCTGGTTCAGAATAAGATCATTCACGGAGTCGTTCTGAAAGGGGGAAGAAAATAAGATGAAAAGACGTACAATGGAACAGGGATTGAAACAGATCATCTGCGCGGGAATGGTCCTGATCGTTCTGGCGCCCATCATTCTGACTCTTTTTGCAGCTTTCAAGACAAAGGCGGACATGGTGAATACGTCCCCCCTGCTCCTGCCTCCCGCCGGAAGGATTACCCTTTCGAACTTTAAAAAGGTGCTGGGAGATAAATATCTTATGATCGGTTTTAAGAATACCGGCATCATACTTGCAGTCAGTATTCTGTTTAATGTGCTGTTCGGTACCATAACCGCGTTCATTCTGGAACGTTTTGAGTTTAAGCTTAAAAAAGTGATCATGAGCCTTTTTTTCCTAGGCATGCTGATCCCCAGCTTTGTAACGGAAATTGCCAGATTTAAAATCATTAACGGCATCGGCCTTTATAATACACTTGGGGCGCCCATCGTGATTTATGTGGCATCGGATCTGATGCAGCTATACATTTACCGGCAGTTCATCCGGGCTCTGCCGGTATCCCTTGATGAAAGCGCGCTCTTGGACGGCTGCTCCTATTTCGGCCTGTTTAGGAGAATCATTTTCCCTCTGTTAGCGCCTGCCACGGCTACGGTCGTGATTATCAAAGCTATTACCATTATTAATGACATGTATATTCCGTACCTGTATATGCCAAAGAATAAGCTGCGGACCCTGACCACCTTTTTGATGAATTACGCCAATGCCCAGCAGGGATCCTGGCAGAAGCTGGCGGCCGGCATCATCATTATCATGCTGCCCACGATCCTGATCTATGTCTTTTTCCAGAAATATATTCTGGCAGGGATCGCTGCCGGGGCGGTAAAAGAATAAAAGATACAGGAAATCGTAAAAAATGCAATGGATTCTTTGGCCGCGGTCGATTATAATGGACCCAGAGTTAAGATAAGGAGGATTTCTATTCATGGAACAGAAGAGTGCAAAACAGGAATGGCTGGAGGATCCGCAGGTCTTCGCAGTGAACCGGCTGGCCGCTCATTCCGATCACCGCTACTATGAGACAGAAGCAGAAGCCTTAAGCGGAATCATGGGATTACGTCAATCCTTAAATGGGACATGGAAATTTTCCTATGCGGAAAATCCGTCTCTTAAGGAAAAACATTTTTATGAGAATGATTTTAATCTGGACAGCTTTGATACCATAGAGGTTCCGGGACATATGGAACTTCAGGGCTATGGCAGATGCCAGTATATCAATACCATGTATCCCTGGGATGGGCTGGCTGATATCCGGCCTCCTCATACGGATAAACAGAACAATCCGGTAGGAAGCTATAGCAGGGAATTTGAACTGGCTGACCCATTAAAGGGAAAACGGCAATTTCTGTCTTTTCAGGGAGTGGAAACGGCTTTTTATGTCTGGCTTAACGGAACGTTCATCGGATATTCCGAGGATTCCTTCACTCCGTCTGAATTTGAGATCACCCATGCGGTTAAAGCAGGTACCAACCGTCTTGCGGTGGAGGTCTACAAAAGAAGCAGTGCAAGCTGGATCGAGGATCAGGATTTCTTCCGGTTTTCCGGAATTTTCCGGGATGTTTATTTATATGCCATTCCGGAGTGCCATGTCGAGGATTTATTTATCCATGGAGATGTATCGGAGGATTACCGGGATGGAATGTTTCGGGCGGAGCTGACTCTTACGGAAGAAACAAAGGGAAGTGTCTGTGCTATTTTAAAAGATGGGGCTGGACAGCAGGTTGCGGCCTGGGAATCCATTCCGGCAAAGAAGGAGGTAGAATTCTCCTGCCGGATATCCAATGCCCGCTTATGGAGCGGCGAGGATCCTTACCGGTATGAGCTTACCATTGTTTTATACGATGAACAGGGGAATGTGAAAGAAATCGTGCCCCAGAAGATGGGGTTCCGCCGCTTTGAGTTTAAGGACCGTATGATGTGCCTCAATGGAAAGCGGATCGTATTCCGCGGGATCAACCGCCATGAATTCAATGTCAGAAGAGGCCGTTCCATTACAAAAGAGGATATGATATGGGATATCCGGTTTATGAAGCGCCATAACATCAATGCGGTCCGGACCTGCCATTATCCGGATCAGAGTTTCTGGTATGAGCTTTGCGATGAATATGGAATTTACCTTATCGATGAAACGAATCTGGAAAGTCATGGTTCCTGGCAGAAGATGGGAGCCTGCGAGCCTTCCTGGAATGTACCCGGAAGCCTTCCGGAGTGGAGGGCCTGCGTGGTGGACCGGGCAAGGTCCGTGCTGGAACGGGATAAGAACCATCCCAGCGTACTGATCTGGTCCTGCGGCAACGAATCCTATGCCGGTGAAGATATTCTGGCAATGTCGGAATTTTTTAAGGAGCGGGACCCTTCCAGGCCGGTCCACTATGAGGGGGTATTCTGGAACCGGGAATTTGACCGGATCAGCGATATGGAAAGCCGGATGTACGCCAAACCTTCCGAGGTGGCGGAATATCTGGAGAAGGATCCAAAGAAGCCATTTATTCTTTGTGAGTATATGCATGCCATGGGCAATTCACTTGGCGGAATGAAAAAGTACACGGATTTAGAGGACCGGTATGATTTGTATCAGGGTGGGTTTATCTGGGATTATATTGACCAGTCTCTGATGAAGAAAGACGCTTACGGAGAAGAGCATATGACCTATGGCGGCGATTTCGGTGACCGGCCCACGGATTACAGCTTCTGCGGCAACGGCATTGTTTATGCAGACCGGTCCATATCTCCCAAGGCACAGGAGGTCAAATTTCTGTATCAGGATATCCGCCTGATTCCGGACTCCAAAGGCGTATCCATCGAAAACAGAAGACTGTTTACCGATACTTCGGACCTTGAGTTTGTCTATTCGGTGCTAAAAGACGGAGAACCGGTTTACCAGAAGAGCTTTTATACATCGGTAAAGCCTCTGGAAACAGGATATGAAGCCGTCCGGTTGCCGGATTTTACCGAGCCGGGAGAATATGTCCGCCAGGTTTCGGCTCTGCTTAAGAATGATACCTTATGGGCGGATTCCGGTTATGAAGCCGCATTTGGGGAGCAGATTACAGTGGTCGGAGGACAGCCGGAAACACGCTGTGGAAAGCCTTTGAAAGTGATTCATGGTGACGTGAACATCGGAGTCATGGGAGAAGGCTTCCGGATGCTGTTCTCGAAGCAGGAAGGCAGCATTGTTTCCCTGGTTTACGATGGGAAGGAATGGATCGGAAGACCTCTTATGCCGGTATACTGGAGAGCGACTACGGATAATGACAAGGGAAATAAATTCTCCGTATCCGGTTCCATGTGGTATGGGGCAGGCCGGTTCCCTTATTATGACAAGGATCATTGCATAGTGGAAGAGAAAGAGGGGCTTATAAAGGTGACGTACACCTATGAGCTTTCTACCGTTCCAAAAGCGGTAACAGAAGTCTCCTATGAAGTGGACGGAAGCGGAAAGCTAAAGGTGAGGGCCGTATTCCGCGGTCAAAAGGGGCTGCCGGAGCTTCCTGCCTTTGGCATGAGGCTCATCACACCGGAAGCAGTCAAACAGTTCACCTGGTATGGAAGAGGACCGGAGGAAAATTACTGTGACCGGAAGGAAGGAGCAAGGCTGGGGATTTATAAGGATACGCCGGATAATAACCTTTCCCGCTATCTGGTTCCCCAGGAGTGCGGAAACAGAAGCGGAGTCCGGTGGCTTAAGATTACAGACATGGAGGGCCGCTCCATCGGCTTTCAGGCAGCCGGTCAGGCATTTGACGCTTCGGTACTTCCCTATACGGCGGAAGAACTGGAGGCAGCTTCCCACAGAGAGGAGCTTCCGGTTCCGAGATATACGGTCGTGAATATTCTGGGTGCCATGAGAGGTGTGGGCGGCGACGACAGCTGGGGAGCACCGGTCTATCCGGAATATTGCATCAGCGGGGAAAGAGAGCTTATCACGGAATTTATGATAGAGAGAAAATCGTAAATGTAAGCGGCAGGCGGCAGGAGTGTGAGATTTGGAAAACTCCTGTCATCTGCCGTTTTTGTCTTTACGTAAACAAAAACTTAGAGCAGTTGATAAAAATAATCAAGAAATCTTGTCCAATTTCCGTGATATCGTAATATAATAGGATTGGATCGGCAGGAGGCAGCTAAATATAGAAAAGATTGTTTTAAACTGTTGCAGAGCCGAAGAAAATGAATGGAAAGAATAAAGGAGGATATAGAGTGTCTACTGCAATTATTTGCATGATTTTAGTTATCATTTGTTATTTTGGATTAAAAAGTACCATAAAAAGGACGAAACATGGCTGCTGTGGAAGCGGCGGTGATGAGGTGAAGAAAATCAAGGCAGCTGATAAAAATATTTCACATTATCCCTTTACGAGCACTTTGCAGGTGGAGGGAATGACCTGCGGCAATTGCAAAAAGAGAGTGGAGAATGCTTTTAATAGCCAGGAAGGACTGTATGCTTCCGTGGATTTGAATAAAAAACTGGCCGTAATACATATGAAAGAACAGGTGCCGGAAGATAAACTGAAAGAGATCGTAAGAAAGGCAGGATATATGCCTGGAAATATCAAAGAAATGCCTTGATTGTAATGGATACGTAAGGGATGTCGTCAGAATTTTTAAGAAAAGAAAATGATTACGGAAAGCGGCAGACAAAAGTGGTTTTTATTGCGACCACCTTTGTCTGCTGCTTTTTTATATTAAGAAGCAATTTATTGAAAAAACAGGTTGTTTTTCCCATTCACACATGGTAAGTTGATAACAGACAGGAGGGGTCTGATGGTAAAAATTACATTCTATGATTCTGTAGAGGACCATTTACTACATTTTGCAGTTATTGTTTCCCGTTACCAGAATAAATGGATATTCTGCAGGCACAAGGACCGAAGCACCTTTGAATGCCCGGGAGGGCACCGGGAAAAGGAGGAAGATATCATAACCGCTGCCAGACGGGAACTTTATGAGGAAACAGGAGCTGCAGAATATACCCTGAAACCTGTCTGCGCATATTCGGTTCAGGATCTTGATAAAAATAAGGGTAATTCAGAAGAATCATTTGGCATGCTGTTTTACAGCGAAGTCAAAAAGCTGGGGGAAATCCCTCCCGGATTTGAAATCGAAACGATACAGCTATTTGACGAAACACCTGATTCCCTGACTTATCCTGAAATCCAGCCGGTATTGATGGCCAGGGCCATCCGCTCAATGTCTTAATGACCGGGGAAAAAGCCCAGAGGTAGGAATTGTGAAGTTTAAAAAATTAAAAAAGTGAGGATAAAAAATGATCATCAATTTTAATGAGAAAGAAGAAACCATAATCCCGCATTTTAACGGAGGGGAAAAAGAATTTAAGGCAAGGATGTTTGTGGATGAGAACAACAAGATTTTTTGTGGAACGCTTGAGCCGGGAGCATCGATCGGAATGCATACCCACGAAACAAGCAGCGAGATCATATATATTTTACAGGGAACAGGAAAAGTGCTGTTTGACGATGGAGAGGAAGCCGTACAGGCAGGGCTTTGCCATTATTGTCCCAAAGGACATGCCCACAGCCTGATCAATAACAGTGATGCTGAATTGATTTTCTTTGCGGTTGTTCCTCAACAATGACATACTGTTGTCATGTTTCAGATGGTATAATCCTGGAAAAAAGGAGGAGCAGCTATGAAATTTCAAAGCCCTTTATTGGTAGTAACAGACATGGAAAAATCAAAATCATTCTATAAAGAGATTCTGGGGTTAAGGGTCACTATGGATTTAGGAGCCAATGTTACCCTGACTGGGGGCGTAGCCCTGCAGACGAAGGATAGCTGGATGGAGTTCATTGATCAGGAAGAATCCGGCATCGTGTTTCATGGAAATGATGCGGAGTTATACTTTGAGGAGGATGATTTTGACGGTTTTCTGAAAAAATTAAGTTCCGTAAAAGAAATTCAATATGTTCATCCGTTGAAAGAACACAGCTGGGGACAGAGAGTGGTTAGGTTTTATGATCCGGACCATCATATAATTGAAGTTGGTGAAAATATGAAGGTTGTCTGCAGACATTTTCTGGACAGCGGAATGACTGTGGAAGAAACGGCAAAACGTATGGGTGTTCCGGTAACATTTGTACGGAAATCATGCTGAAAGAAAGGGGATCCTATGCTGGAAAATATACCATCGCAAGAGGAAATGACATCCCTGATCGGAGAGACTTCCTTTGAGGCATGGAAAAGCCTTTGTGCAAGAATTGAAGGGAAGTATGATATGGAATGCCAATGGAACAGCGGAGGCAAAGCGTGGAAGTACGAGTATAAATACCGCAGAGGCGGGAAAACCCTTTGTGCCTTATATGCCAGAGAAGGCTGCTTTGGATTTATGGTGATTATGGGAAAAGCGGAACGGGAAGTGTTCGAACGGGAAAGGCAGAACTATTCCCCGGAGGTCCAGAAGGTATACGATGAATCAACAACCTACCACGACGGAAAATGGATTATGTTTAAAATTAAGGATCAATCGCTGTTCGATGATATGATGCAGCTTTTGATGATAAAAAGAAGGCCGAATAAAAAGTAATTGTATTGTCTTGGAGGAAATGTATGAGATATCAGTGGATTGATGAATATCTGAAGTCAATGAAAGGGGTATCCAGTGACTTTAAAGAGGAATGGAATTGGACCAGATATCTTCTGGACGGTAAAATGTTTGCGGCGGTGTGTTGGGATGGCCAGGGGAAGGAACAGTTGATCACACTAAAGCTGGAGCCGGCAGAAGGTGAATTTTTGAGACAGCAATATGAGGATATCATACCGGGTTATTATATGAATAAGATTCACTGGAATTCTGTCAAGGCGGATGGAAACGTCCCGGATTATTTGTTGAAAGACCTGCTTGAGAAATCATATCGGTTGGTTTTGGCCGGGCTTCCGAAGAAGAAACAGAAGGAATTGCTTGGAGAGTAAACATCATCCGTTACAGGATTTCCAGGCAGATTATGGAATATAGGTGGAACGTATGAAATATTTTGGCGAAGGTTTAAGTGACGCGCACAAAGCTTTAAATAGAATAATCCGTAAAGAAGATCAGATAGAACAGGCAAAAAGTATCTTTTTAAACATACACAGAGAACTTCATCTTTCAAAAATATCGGAAGGAGAAGAGAACGAAGTCGACAGACTCCTTGGGGATCTTAAAGCGAATGAGTATGCCATCATGCCGACCAGCAAGGATGAAACCATAGCATGGGTTTTGTGGCACATTGCGAGAATCGAGGATTTGACCATGGGGATCCTCGTTGTTGCATTATCGGAATGAGGTTGGAAGTAGAACCAGGCAGATCGTTAAACATTTAACTGCAGGCGATATGAGAACGGGGGTTTCCCGATCGGGGCTTTGTAAAATCCTGTCGGAAGGCGGCGTGACAAAACAGGAGGATTCCATCTGGTTATTGGACTTTTGGAGTAAAAAGGACATGGCAGGAATGTTGCTGATGCCTCCGACCCGCCATGTCATGCTTCATCTGAATGACTGCTGCAAGTGGAAGGAATTGATCAGGACGAAGAAAAAATTTCATAAGAGTTAATAAGGCTTCTGTTATGGCATATAAATGGATGGGATAGAAAAATGATAAATTGCTTGACAAAATAAAAAATTGGAAGTATTCTAGTAATTGTACAATAAATACCAATAATTCTAAGAAAAGGAGGCAGATTCTATGAAACGTAACAATAATGCAATCGGAATAAATGGAATAGCGAAATTATTTTATATCAATTCAGTCTGCCTCAGTGAAGATAGAATCTCATGATAATGGGTATCATGGGATGAGTGACGGCTCCGGTCGGGAGCTGCTTCTATGAGTATTTAACCGCAGTCTGGATGAACTGCGGTTATTTTTTTGGAGATTTACCGGAAAAGACCGCGCTATGCAGTTTTTTCCGGTTTTTTTACATAAACGGGCTAAGAACCCATTCATGCTTGTAATAGGTAAAGGAGGAAGAGTATGAAGAATTTATGGAAGTATGGAAAGAAGTACAGCCTTTTGTATGTTTTGGCGATTGCGGCCATGATCGTCAGCATTCTTTTGGATGCAGCGGCTCCCCAGATCACAAAACGCATCATTGATGATGTTATTGTGGGAGGGCAGATGCAGATCCTCATGAGACTGCTTTTGGGGCTTGTGGGCATTGGCCTGGGAAGAGCTGTATTTCAGTACACAAAGGAGTTTATTTTTGACTATGCCGCATCCGGGATCGGATGCAGTTTGAGAAAAGATTTATTCGACCATATCCAGACACTGTCTATGGGATATTTTGACAGCCACAATACAGGGGAATTGATGGCAAGGATCAAAGATGACGCGGAACGTATCTGGAATGCTTTCGGATTTGTGGGTATGCTGGTTTTAGAATGCTCCATTCACACGATCATTGTTCTTACCTGCATGTTCCGGTTAAGCCCTGTCCTCACTCTGGTCCCTCTGGTGATTCTGCCTCTGATTGCCTGGTATGCGGTCAAAATGGAGAACGGTCTGGGAGAGGTTTACGACAAGATCAGCGAACAGACTGCCGAATTAAATACGGTGGCGCAGGAGAATCTGGCCGGGGTCCGAACCGTAAAGGCCTTTGCAAGGGAAGATTATGAGATCGAGAAGTTTAAGAAACACAACACACGGTATTATAATCTGAATATGCAGCAGGCCAGACTGATTGTGCGCTACCAGCCCAATATATCCTTTTTGTCAAAGATCCTTTTAATGGCGGTCATTGTCATAGGCGGTATTCTGGTCATTAACGGCAACATGACGATTGGTGATCTGGGCGCATTTTCTGAGTATGCCAACAACATCATCTGGCCTATGGAGATGGTCGGCTGGCTCAGCAATGATATTGCAGCCGCGGTAGCCTCCAATAAAAAAATCAAAAAGATCATGGCAGAACAGCCGGTGATCCGGAATCCGGAAAATCCGGTTCTGCCGGAGAAAATTCAGGGAGAGCTGTCCTTTCGGAATGTACACTTTGAACTGGAAGGAAAGAGTATATTAAATGATATTGATTTTACTTTAAAAAAGGGGAAGACACTAGGCATTATGGGTGTGACCGGTTCCGGTAAAAGCTCCATAGTCAATCTGATCGAACGTTTCTATGATGTGACAGAAGGAGAAATCCTGTTAGATGGAACCAATGTGAAGGATCTGCCCTTACCGTTCCTCAGAGGACAGATATCAGTGGTCATGCAGGATGTATTTTTGTTTTCTGACAGCATTACAGAAAACATCAAGACGGGAAATAAGGATGCTACGGAATGGGAAAGTGTTCAGCAGGCCGCCATCTCCGCGGGAGCCCACGGTTTCATCCAAAAACTGTCGGATCAATATGACACCGTAATCGGGGAACGGGGAGTCGGCCTGTCAGGGGGGCAGAAGCAAAGAATCAGTATAGCCAGGGCCATTGCCAAAGAAACGCCGCTTTTGATCCTGGATGATTCCACATCCGCTCTGGATATGGAGACAGAGAAGGAAATCGAAGCGCGTCTTAAAGAGCTGAAGGACAGCTCTAAAATCATTATCGCTCACCGCATATCAGCGGTGCGCCGGGCCGATGAAATTCTGATCCTTGACGGAGGACGGATCATAGAACGCGGAAACCATGAGGAACTTATGGAAAAGCGCGGACAGTATTATAAGACTTATCAGGTACAGTACGGGGAGGAGGAAATGAAATGGCATTCAATTCAAGCAGAATAGACGAAGAACAGAAGGAAGTTTTAAAGAAGGATACCCTGCTTCGCCTGTATCGGTATCTTCTGGATTTTAAAAAGCAGATTATTGCGGTCCTTTTCATCATGGCCGGAACCATAGCTATCAGCATGTCAGCCCCTCTTATGATGGAATATGCGATCAATGTCTGTGTGGCTCAGAGAAACAAGGCGGGCCTTTTATGGCTGNAATTTCATAAGAGTTAATAAGGCTTCTGTTATGGCATATAAATGGATGGGATAGAAAAATGATAAATTGCTTGACAAAATAAAAAATTGGAAGTATTCTAGTAATTGTACAATAAATACCAATAATTCTAAGAAAAGGAGGCAGATTCTATGAAACGTAACAATAATGCAATCGGAATAAATGGAATAGCGAAATTATTTTATATCAATTCAGTCTGCCTCAGTGAAGATAGAATCTCATGATAATGGGTATCATGGGATGAGTGACGGCTCCGGTCGGGAGCTGCTTCTATGAGTATTTAACCGCAGTCTGGATGAACTGCGGTTATTTTTTTGGAGATTTACCGGAAAAGACCGCGCTATGCAGTTTTTTCCGGTTTTTTTACATAAACGGGCTAAGAACCCATTCATGCTTGTAATAGGTAAAGGAGGAAGAGTATGAAGAATTTATGGAAGTATGGAAAGAAGTACAGCCTTTTGTATGTTTTGGCGATTGCGGCCATGATCGTCAGCATTCTTTTGGATGCAGCGGCTCCCCAGATCACAAAACGCATCATTGATGATGTTATTGTGGGAGGGCAGATGCAGATCCTCATGAGACTGCTTTTGGGGCTTGTGGGCATTGGCCTGGGAAGAGCTGTATTTCAGTACACAAAGGAGTTTATTTTTGACTATGCCGCATCCGGGATCGGATGCAGTTTGAGAAAAGATTTATTCGACCATATCCAGACACTGTCTATGGGATATTTTGACAGCCACAATACAGGGGAATTGATGGCAAGGATCAAAGATGACGCGGAACGTATCTGGAATGCTTTCGGATTTGTGGGTATGCTGGTTTTAGAATGCTCCATTCACACGATCATTGTTCTTACCTGCATGTTCCGGTTAAGCCCTGTCCTCACTCTGGTCCCTCTGGTGATTCTGCCTCTGATTGCCTGGTATGCGGTCAAAATGGAGAACGGTCTGGGAGAGGTTTACGACAAGATCAGCGAACAGACTGCCGAATTAAATACGGTGGCGCAGGAGAATCTGGCCGGGGTCCGAACCGTAAAGGCCTTTGCAAGGGAAGATTATGAGATCGAGAAGTTTAAGAAACACAACACACGGTATTATAATCTGAATATGCAGCAGGCCAGACTGATTGTGCGCTACCAGCCCAATATATCCTTTTTGTCAAAGATCCTTTTAATGGCGGTCATTGTCATAGGCGGTATTCTGGTCATTAACGGCAACATGACGATTGGTGATCTGGGCGCATTTTCTGAGTATGCCAACAACATCATCTGGCCTATGGAGATGGTCGGCTGGCTCAGCAATGATATTGCAGCCGCGGTAGCCTCCAATAAAAAAATCAAAAAGATCATGGCAGAACAGCCGGTGATCCGGAATCCGGAAAATCCGGTTCTGCCGGAGAAAATTCAGGGAGAGCTGTCCTTTCGGAATGTACACTTTGAACTGGAAGGAAAGAGTATATTAAATGATATTGATTTTACTTTAAAAAAGGGGAAGACACTAGGCATTATGGGTGTGACCGGTTCCGGTAAAAGCTCCATAGTCAATCTGATCGAACGTTTCTATGATGTGACAGAAGGAGAAATCCTGTTAGATGGAACCAATGTGAAGGATCTGCCCTTACCGTTCCTCAGAGGACAGATATCAGTGGTCATGCAGGATGTATTTTTGTTTTCTGACAGCATTACAGAAAACATCAAGACGGGAAATAAGGATGCTACGGAATGGGAAAGTGTTCAGCAGGCCGCCATCTCCGCGGGAGCCCACGGTTTCATCCAAAAACTGTCGGATCAATATGACACCGTAATCGGGGAACGGGGAGTCGGCCTGTCAGGGGGGCAGAAGCAAAGAATCAGTATAGCCAGGGCCATTGCCAAAGAAACGCCGCTTTTGATCCTGGATGATTCCACATCCGCTCTGGATATGGAGACAGAGAAGGAAATCGAAGCGCGTCTTAAAGAGCTGAAGGACAGCTCTAAAATCATTATCGCTCACCGCATATCAGCGGTGCGCCGGGCCGATGAAATTCTGATCCTTGACGGAGGACGGATCATAGAACGCGGAAACCATGAGGAACTTATGGAAAAGCGCGGACAGTATTATAAGACTTATCAGGTACAGTACGGGGAGGAGGAAATGAAATGGCATTCAATTCAAGCAGAATAGACGAAGAACAGAAGGAAGTTTTAAAGAAGGATACCCTGCTTCGCCTGTATCGGTATCTTCTGGATTTTAAAAAGCAGATTATTGCGGTCCTTTTCATCATGGCCGGAACCATAGCTATCAGCATGTCAGCCCCTCTTATGATGGAATATGCGATCAATGTCTGTGTGGCTCAGAGAAACAAGGCGGGCCTTTTATGGCTGGGAGCGGCAGCACTGGTGCTTTTCCTTTTATTCCTGGCCGGAACCAAGGTAAGGATGCGTCTTATGGCGGATGTGTCAAACCAGGTGCTGTTAAACATCCGGGAAGAACTTTATAAACACATTCAAACGCTGGGCTTCGGTTTTTTTGACAGCCGCCCTACGGGAAAGGTGCTTGCAAGGATAATCGGGGATGTCAATTCCTTAAAGGATGTGCTGTCGGACAGTGTTACCCAGCTGATACCGGATCTTCTTACGGTTATCTGTGTTGCAGTCATCATGTTAGTTAAGAATTACCGCCTTGCCATGGCAGCACTTCTGACTCTCCCCATACTGGCCGCCGGAATGTTTTTCATTGAAACCACCGTCCACCGGCGGTGGCAGATTTACCGCAAAAAAACATCAAATTTAAACGCTTACGTTCATGAAGACTTATCCGGCATTCGGATCATACAGAGCTTTGCCGCAGAACCGGAGACGAAAAACGTGTTTCACGATCTGGTAAACCAGCACTATAAGTCATTCATTGATGCAGTGACCGTGGCGGATGGATTCGGCCCGCTGGTGGAAATAACCTGGGGTCTGGGCGGCTTCCTCTTATATTTTATCGGCATTCGGGTCGTAGGTATAGAAAAAATCGGAATCGGTACCTTCCTTGCATTCTCTACCTACATAGCCATGTTCTGGAGCCCTATCCGGAATCTGGCCAACTTTTATAATAAGCTGACCACCAACATATCAGCTGCGGAACGTATTTTTGATATCATAGATACGGAAGCGGAAATTACGGACCGGGAAGACGCTGCGGACTTACCGGAACTAAATGGAGAAGTGGTCTTTGACCATGTTTCCTTTGCTTATGGCGATGAACCGGACCGCCTGATCCTTGATGATGTGAACTTTTCCGTAAAACCGGGAGAGACCATTGCACTGGTGGGGCCGACCGGGGCAGGAAAAACCACAATCGTAAATCTGATCAGCCGCTTTTATGAGACGACAAAAGGGAAGGTGCTGATTGACAGCCATGAAGTAAAAGGAGTGACCTTAAAAAGCTTAAGGAGCCAGATGGGAATTATGACCCAGGACAATTTCCTGTTCTCCGGTACCATAAGAGATAATATCAAGTATGGCCGTCTGGATGCATCTGAGGAAGAGATGACGGAGGCAGCCCGGGCTGTCAATGCCCATGAATTCATTATGAAGCTGGAAAATGGATACGATACGGTAATCAGTGAACGGGGGGCAGGGCTGTCCATCGGACAGAGGCAGCTTTTGGCGTTTGCCAGAACCATGGTTTCCAGACCCGGAATATTGATTCTTGATGAGGCAACCTCCAGCATTGATACCCATACCGAGCTTTTGGTGCAGAAGGGAATTGATGTTCTTTTGCGGGGCAGGACCTCCTTTGTCATCGCCCACCGCCTTTCCACCATCCGCAAGGCAGACCGTATTTTTGTCATTGATCAGGGGAATATCATGGAAGCAGGCACCCATGAAGAGCTGATGGAAAAGCAGGGAGCCTACTATAATCTATACCAGAGCCAGTTTTCCTAGTTTGGAAAAAGGATTGACCGGGCCGGAGAAATGCAATAGAATAGAAGGCGAGGTGATAAGATGACAGAAGGAGCATTGGTTCTAGAGGGAGGTTCCCTGCGAGGCGTGTTTACAGCCGGCGTTTTGGATGTATTTATGGAGCAGGGGATCGAAATGTCCTATGTAAATGGTGTGTCGGCCGGTTCCATGTGCGGAATGAGTTATATCAGCAAGCAGATCGGGCGGACCATTAAAGTGGATTTGGATTATGTCAAAGACAAACGTTTTTTAAGCTTTCGGAATATGGTAAGAAACCGTTCCATTTTTAATTTTGATTTCCTTTTTGGGGAATTAAGTGATACACTGGTTCCCTTTGATTATGATACCTTTCGCAAATCACAGCAGACGTTTGAGGTGGTCGCTACCCGCTGTAAGACGGGAAAACCCGAGTATTTTGAAAAAAGCTCCTGTGATGATTTCATAAGCGCAGTAAAGGCTTCCAGCAGCATCCCCATTCTTTCCGGCATGATCCGTGTGAATGGAAAAAAATATCTGGACGGAGGCTGCTCCATGTCCATTGCATATCAGAGGGCCATTGATTTGGGATATGATAAAATCGTTGTGGTTCTCACCAGAGAGCATGGATACCGAAAGCCGCCGTTGGATAAATGGACGAAAAGAGGGTATGAACGTTATTTTGCTCCTCTGCCAAAGTTTTTAAAGGCATTGAAAGATGTTCCGGACCGGTATAACCGGATGCAGGAAGAGATCGACCGGCTGGAGGAAGCGGGAAGAATCTATGTGATCCGTCCGGATAAGCATGTAACGGTCCAGAGGACCGAACAGGATAAACGGAAGCTGCAGGCTCTTTATGAAGACGGACGCCGTCTGGCGGAGGATCACCTGGAGAAAGTGAAAAAGTATCTGGGGATTGCAGAGTAAGGAAGCGCCTTGCAGATATACCTTTATGCCCTGAAAAACTGGGTAAAAAAGGGGAAACACCTTGCAGGTATACCTTTATGCCCTGAAAAGATGGGCAAAAAAGGGGAAAGGAAAGAACGGTATAGTTTATGAGTATTTATGATACATTGAATCCAATGCAGAAGGAAGCGGTACTCCATACGGAGGGACCGCTTCTTGTGCTGGCAGGAGCCGGGTCAGGTAAGACCAGGGTTCTTACGCACCGCATTGCTTATTTAATAGAGGAAAAAGGCGTCAATCCATGGAATATTCTGGCGATCACTTTCACCAACAAAGCGGCGGGAGAGATGAGGGAACGGGTGGACCGGCTGGTGAGCTTTGGTGCGGACAGCATATGGGTTTCCACCTTTCACTCGTCCTGCGTCCGCATCCTTAGGCGGCATATTGAGAGCCTTGGTTATACGACAAATTTTACTATATATGATTCCGACGACCAGAAAACCCTGATGCGTCATGTTTTAAAGGCTCTGGACATTGATCCGAAAATTTATAAGGACCGGGCCATGCTGGGACTTATTTCCACAGCCAAGAATGAGCTGGTGACAACCGAGGAATTTGAACTGAACGCTGCCGGTGATTTCAGGCAGAAAAAGGCAGCTCAGATTTATAAGGAATACCAGAATCAGCTAAAAAAGAACAACGCCCTGGATTTTGATGACCTGATTATGAAAACAGTGCAGTTGTTTCAGAATAATCCGGAAATACTGGATTATTACCAGGAACGTTTTAAATACATTATGGTGGACGAGTATCAGGATACCAATACAGCCCAGTTTAAGCTGATAAGCCTGCTGGCCGGTAAATATAAAAATCTCTGTGTGGTCGGAGATGATGACCAGTCAATTTATAAATTCCGTGGTGCCAATGTTGAAAATATCTTAAATTTTGAGAAAGCTTATCCGGGTGCAAAAGTGATCAAACTGGAACAGAATTACCGTTCCAGCCAGAGTATATTAAATGCGGCCAATGAAGTGATCCGCCACAACCGCGGACGAAAGGATAAAACATTATGGACTGCCAATGAAGAAGGCCCTTTGGTGCAGTTTAAGCAGTTTGAAAATGCTTCTGAGGAAGCGGATTCCATTGTCCGGGATATTTTAAACAGCGCTTCGGATTACCAGGACTGCGCCGTTCTTTACCGGACCAATGCCCAGTCCCGTCTGATTGAGGAAAAATGCCTACAGCATAATGTTCCTTACCGTATGGTGGGAGGCGTAAACTTCTATCAGAGAAAGGAAATCAAAGACATACTGGCCTATTTAAAAACCATTGCCAATGGGAGGGATGATTTATCCGCTTTAAGAATCATCAATGTTCCCAAGCGCGGCATCGGAGCCACCAGCTTAGGCAGGGTCCAGGCATTTGCATCCGAACACGGTTTTGGCATTTATGATGCGTTTTGCAGGGCAAAAGCTGTGCCCGGGCTTGGAAAAGCGGCGGAGAAGATTCTTAAGTTTACCGTACAGATTGAAGATTTCAGGGGAAGGCTTGAGGAAGAGACATATTCCATTCATGAGCTGATTGAAGACGTTCTGGATGAGACGGGATATCAGAAGGAATTGGAAGCAGAAGGGGAGATCGAGTATCAGACCCGGCTGGAAAATATAGAGGAATTGATCAATAAGGCAGTCAGCTTTGAGGGCGAACATGAACACCCGAATTTAAATGAATTCCTGGAAGAGGTGGCATTGGTAGCGGATGTGGACCGCATGGATGATTCGGAAAACAGAGTGACGCTGATGACGTTACACAGTGCCAAGGGGCTGGAGTTCCCGCGAGTGTATTTAAGCGGAATGGAGGATGGTCTGTTCCCAAGCATGATGTCCATTTCTTCTGATGATAAAGAGGATGTGGAGGAGGAACGGCGTCTCTGCTATGTCGGGATCACCAGAGCCCAGAAATTTTTGATGATGACGGCAGCAAGGCAGCGCATGGTGAACGGAGAAACCAGATATTCCAAGGTAAGCCGATTCATAGAGGAAATTCCAGATCATCTTTTGGATTCGAGCAAGCTGGAGCCCAGACTATCCACATTCCGGAATTCCTCTGGCCTTGATGACAGCGCTCTGCCCTGGGGAAACAGAGGGAAGGCTTCGGGACGGCCGGTAAGTATCAGCAGCTTTGGGCCAGGGAATAACGCTTATGCCTCGAAAAGTGCAGAACCCATGTCCAAGCCTGGCTTTGGAAAAGCCTTTACGGTTGAAAAAGCTGCTTCTTTAAGCTATAAGGAAGGCGACCGGGTCAGTCATGTAAAATTTGGAGAAGGCGAGGTTATGGAAATCAAGGACGGCGGAAGGGACTATGAAGTTACGGTCCGGTTTGATAAAGCCGGCGTCAAGAAAATGTTCGCTTCTTTTGCAAAATTAAAACTTGTAAGAGTTTAATTTGTAAATACATATTTTCTTAAAAAAAAGCGAAAATGATAGTAAAAGAATCAATATAATGGTATAATAACTGCGACAGGCAGAGAGACTAAGACTTTGCCGGAATGTATGAAAAAAGCAGGGCTCTCAGAAAGGACGTGGAGACATGAACAGATTTGATGCAATGAGCAAAGAAGCTATGAGCAAATTGGAAGATCTTATGAACTCAAGCAGAGTAAATGAATTGCTTCATAGAAAGGAACAGGAAGAAAAGAAGAAGAACTGCATCCTCTGGATACTCGCTATCATTGGTGCAGTGGCAGCGGTGGCAGGAATTGCCTATACCGTATACCGTTTCTTCACACCGGACTATTTAGAAGATTTCGAAGACGATTTTGACGATGATTTCGATGATGATTTCTTTGAAGATGATCAGCCGGGCGAAGGTTCTGAAGAGTAGGATCGGCATTATAAAAGAAGAGAGCGTGCCTCAGACAGTGAGACACGCTTTTTTGCTCGATTAGAAGTTAATAAGGATAGAATAGGAGTCAGCAGAGTGAAAAAGGGTGAGATATACGAAGGTACAATCGGACGGTTCGATTTCCCGGACAAGGGAGTCATCGAGCTTCCGGAAGGAAAAATTGCAGTAAAACACGCACTTCCGGGCCAGAAAGTCCGGGTCATGATAAACAAAAAAAGAGGTGGACGGTGTGAGGGCAGGATTCTTGAGGTATTAGAGCATTCCCCGCTGGAAACAGCAAAAAATCCGTGCATCCATTTCGGAAGCTGCGGTGGCTGTACCTATCAAACCATTCCGTATGAAGAACAGCTTAAGATCAAAGAGCAGCAGGTGAAGTCTCTTATAGATGCAGTTTGTGAGGATTATGAATTTGAAGGAATCAAAGCCAGCCCGATCGAGGAGGGCTACCGGAATAAAATGGAGTTCTCCTTTGGTGATGAGTATAAGGACGGTCCTCTGGCTTTGGGCATGCATAGGAGGGGGAGTTTTTATGATGTGGTGACTACCACGGAATGCAGGATTGTTAATTCTGATTTCTGCGACATCTTAAAGGCGGTAAAGGAATATTTTGAAACACGGGGAACCGGATTTTATAAGAAGATGCAGCATACAGGGTATCTGCGTCATCTTCTGGTGCGGCGGGCTGTAAAAACCGGTGAAATTCTGGTAGACCTTGTTACCACAACACAGGAAGAAGTGGATTTAAAACCTCTCACGGAAATGTTGTTGGGACTTTCATTAAATGGAGAGATCGTTGGAATTCTTCATACGTTAAATGACAGCCTGGCAGATGTGGTTAAGAGTGACCGTACCGATATCTTATATGGACAGGACTATTTTTATGAGGAGCTTTTGGGGCTGAAATTTAAGATATCACCGTTTTCTTTCTTTCAGACCAATTCTCTGGGGGCGGAAGTCCTGTATGAGACGGTCAGAGGGTACGTGGGAGAGACTAAGGATAAGGTGGTATTTGATTTATACAGCGGAACAGGCACCATCGCCCAGATCATTGCACCGGTAGCTAAAAAAGTGGTGGGTGTGGAAATCGTAGAGGAGGCCGTGGAGGCAGCCAGAGAGAATGCTGGGCTCAACGGCCTGGATAATTGTGAGTTCATTGCCGGAGATGTATTGAAGGTTATTGACGAGCTGAGCGATAAGCCGGATCTGATCATTCTGGACCCGCCGAGGGATGGGATCCATCCGAAGGCGTTGGGGAAGATTATCGATTTCGGCGTGGACAGGCTGGTGTATGTTTCCTGTAAGCCTACCAGTCTGGCAAGAGATATGGTTGTACTTCAGGAGAAAGGGTATCGGGTGGAGAAGGTGTGTTGTGTGGATATGTTTCCTTCGACGGCGAATGTTGAAACAGTGGTTCTGCTGGAGTGGAAAGCCCAGGAAATCAAAGGGATTCGGAAATTTGGGCAGGATATGTAGGTGTGTTTTTGTAGTGGATCAGAATAAAATATGTTTCCGGGTACCGTGGTGGGGTAAGGAAAATGAATGTTTTAGCAAAGGGTTTGAATTTCGCCAAATAAGCACTTTTGTTTTGTAGCTGAGAGATAAATCTTAATTTGTGAATTAACTTTAGGGATAGAAAGTAAAATAATTTATCCTAAACAATTAATTATGTGATTATAGAGGAGATGGATGACATTGAACGGAAAAGATGTAAGAGTAGGCGCATGCCTATTAGCTGGCAACATGGACAGCATGGTTCGATTTTACAGAGATACATTGGGCTTTGATACTCAATGGAATGGTGGGGATTTTGCAGAGTTTGAAACGGCAAGCGGCGAACTATCCTTGTTCATGTATAGCAGGAAAGCATTTGCGCAGGCAATTGGGGAGAGCTACGTTCCTCCAAAAGGAATCAATCAGACATTTGAAATTGCCCTTTGGTTGCCCTGTTTTGCCGATGTGGATGCGGAATATGAGCGACTATTGAAGCTGGGCGTGCAATTTCCAACTGGAGAACCCATAACCTTTTCTTTCGGCATCCGCAACTTTTATGTTGCCGATCCGGAGGGGAACCTACTTGAGATAGGCAGTACGAGCGAAACGTAGATCGGAAATTCGCTTCATCACAAAGGCTCTATGTTTGCGTACTCTAATCTTAATAATATGAGTATTCGACGTGAACAGGTTTTCAAACATAAGCTTGAAAAATTCCAGTTTGTAATGTCGAGCAATTTGCTTTGCCAATAGTAAAAATAATTTCAGGGGTAAACGGCACTAGATGGGGAAAAAGAATGAAAAAGACAAAAATGATATTACCGATTCTGGCAATGATACTTATGACTGCCTGCAGTCAACAGACCGTAACTCAGCCATTGGAGACAAGCCAGGCAGTCTCTGCTGCAAGTTCGGTTCAAATGTATGAAAATGAATTTAGAAAATTGGAGAACTATGATATTGATGAAGCTCAAAAGCTGGCTATGATTTTAGCAGCGGAATATGTGGATATCCAACAGCGCATTGACCTGGATGCCCTCTGTGCGCTGAACCCTCAGATTGAAGCGAATATATCGAATGATCGGCAAGCGATTTTTGAACAATTTCTGAAGACGGATAATTTTCAACTATATGAGGTAGACAGTGCCAAGCTGGAAGGCAATATCCTGAAATTTAATGCAGTCTATACGTTTACCATCAAAGATGCTTCTGGAAAGAGCCAATCCATTCTTTACACCAAGTTTGTTTATCAATATGAAAATGACCGATGGCAGTTAATCGAGACTGGGGAAGATGCAGACCCGTCAATATCCGGCAAGCCGAACCGTATGCTAATTTTGATGGGTAAACAGGAGGAAACAAAAGAACAGTTCGGGGTAGATAATATTGTCGATCTGTTTGAATTTGATAAAATGAATTACCGGGAAGAATATTTAAATCAGTGAACAGTTATCTGATTTTATTATGCGTTTAGTATGGTGACTTCCGCCTGGGATCAATCACGCCCTCCCGGCATCATTATCACAACATCGAAGAACATTGAAACTGTTTGCCTTCTGAGCTGGAAAGAGCGGTATATTAAAGGCTTTCGGAATTTTTAGTAACTACGTATAGCCACTATTACAGGAAGAGTCGGTAAAATATAAAAAGTATTTTTATGCTTTAAGGCCGCTACTTGCAGGAAAATTCATACTGGAATATCAATGTCCGAAAATGGATATGGATATGCCGGCAAAACTGCGTATGGAATTGATGAGTTGCTGGAAATCAAAAAAAGGAGTGACGAAAGAGAAAAAGGTGTGCAGATTCCTGATATCCGGGATTTTATTATCAATGAAATAGGAAGACAAAAGAACTATGTGGAATGTATTTCAGATGACAGAAAACGCGAATTCTAATCATTCTGGGTTAGCAGGAAATGTTCTTCCTGGTTGGGCAGAAATATAGAAATGGTGATAAAAGATGAAAAAAATAATTCTGTTATTAACAATGATTTACTGGGGATTGGCATTAAGCGGATGCGGCCAGGTAACCGAAGAAAACAAAAATTCTCCTATACATATCGATGAACAGATAAAGGAAGAAACTATATCAAAATCAGGTAAGGAAGCAACTGCGTCAGATTTAATTAAAGGTGAAGCAGAGAAGATTCAGGATACAAATTACGATTTTGAATATAATCCTTATGTATTGTCTAAAGATTTTTTAATTAAATATGGGAATGAATATATTGAATTTTATAGAAATTTCGTAGATGCATATATAAATTATGAAACAAGCTGCCCTTGTCCAAAAGAAGAATATTCCTATGAAGCCGAGTTTCTTACAAATAGTAATTTTTTAATGTTTCAAGCGGATGCTTATTTTGATAATGATAAGTGTATATATGATGAAGAGACAAAGACGATTCATTGGTACTATTATTCCGATAACAGGAAAGAGCATGATAGAAAAATAAAAGAATTTGAAAATCAGGTAGCCACATATATGCGCTGCCTGCAAAAAGGTGATAGTGATTTTGAAAAAACCATAGCTATATATGATGAATTTAACAGTCGGATGAAATATGATATAAATGTGGAAGATAGAAGCTCATATCATGCACTGATGGAGGGGACCGGAATATGCACCAGCTTTTCAGGCGCTTATTGTCATCTGTTATTACAAGCCGGAGTAGATGCAATAACCAATGGTGGATTCAGTCAGAAAAGTGGCGGACATGCTTGGAATATCGTCCATCTGGATGATAAAGACTATTTTATGGATACCACTTATGAGGTGGGGTCTAAAGGCAGTGATGGAAAAGGTTTATTGTATTTTGGAATGAGCAAGGAAGAAAGAGAAGAAATCGGTGGATTTAACATTGATCGTTCATGGTATGGTGATGTGAATGGTTTAAAGGCCGAGGATTATTTGAATTCTGATAATCGCTTTTCAGTATTTCGTAACTGTGTTGATTTCGAACTGGATCGAAATCGTGAGTGCATCATGTATTATAACAAAGATGATAGTGAGCCGAAGATATTCTATTATAAAATATAAGTTAGTAAAAAAAGAATAATTTTATCTATTATGTTAAATAAATAATGTATGAATTTTCAATATAAAAAACAAGGCCTTCTGGAACAGAAATATCTTTATACGATGAGGCATCGAAGCCAGCTCTGGTATTTACTGGAGCTGAATTTATGAACGAACTTATGCCGTGTAGTATAAAATTTTTGTTCAAAGGAATGTGCAAATGGATACGCCTGTGGTGGAGCGGAGCGTTCTCCCGGCTATTGCTTTCATATTGGCTTTGCTGCTTCTATATGGCAGGAAGTGCGGGTCATTGTACAAGAATATTTTAGATATCGTTTATATTCTTTATCTCAGCAATTTAGAAATGTACGTTATGATTCATTCATGCAGTGAGATGAGGGCATATAAACGGTGCAGTAATCTGAGTATTGTACAAGTGTTTTAAACATGAGAAAGCAAAGAAAAGGAGTTTGGAGTATGAAGTATATTACATTTGTCGTTCCAAGTTATAATTCTGAAGCGTATTTAGACAGATGCATTAAATCTCTGTTACCAGGTGGAGAAGATGTAGAAATTATTATTGTAAATGATGGTTCTACAGACAACACAGGGAAGATAGCAGATATGTATGCAGATCTTTATCCGAATATGGTGAAAGCGGTACATAAAAAAAATGGAGGACATGGTTCGGGTGTGAATGCCGGAATAGAACGGGCGAACGGAGTTTATTTTAAAGTTGTAGATTCTGACGATTGGGTGGATAAAAGAAGCTACTTAACACTTCTTAACAGAATTAAAGAGTCTGTAGAGCATGGTGATAAGACGATTGATTTGTTTGTTACCAACTATGTGTATAATCGATTGGACGAAGGTAATTCTCATCGTATCCATTATAAAAATGTGTTTGATTCGAACAGAATTGCTACATGGGATTATATAAAGCACTTTACCGTATCACAATATTTTTTGATGCATTCGCTGACATTCAAAACAGATGTCGTTCGGAGGGCAGGTGTAAAACTGCCGGAACATACATTTTATGTTGATAGTATATTTGCATATCAACCTCTGCCTTATGTAAAAAAGCTGATGTATCTGGATATAGATTTTTACCAGTATTATATCGGAAGAGAAGACCAGTCGGTAAATGAAAAAAATATGATAAGGAGAATTGATCAGCAGTTTGCTGTGACAAGGATCGTTATGAATAGTTATAGCATAGAGGAAATAAGGCAAATGTCTCCGAAGCTTGCAAAATATATGGTACGTCAAATATCTATTTTATTATCAATAACTTCCGTTTTATGTTCTTTGGCAGACACAAATGAGTACACATCTAAAATGAAAGACCTATGGCTGGAACTTGAAAATATAGATAAATCACTTTATAGGCAGGTCAGATACTTTTCATTCAATGTAATTTCTACATTGCCCAAGCCATTATGTAATAAAGTATCAGTTTTTTGTTACCGTTTTGCCAGGAGAAAGTATATGTTTGCTTAGAAGGAGATTACATGAAGATATCTGCTTTTATAAAAAAACATAATCTTTTTGTGAATGGACTACTGTTTTTAACGGTAGCCCTTCTTACGGGCTATACAATATTCCATGGAAACAACATAGCTGATTTAATAAAAAGCATGCGTCAAGTATCTTTGCTTTGGCTTATCCTTTGTGCTGCTGCTGCACTGTTATTTATATGTGCTGAAAGTTTAATATTATGGATACTTTTAAAGCAAAAAGATAAAAAAACGCCTATTTTAAGATGCTTTCAATACTCTCTGGTCGGATATTTTTATTCAGGAATTAGATCTTTTTACCATACTTTGTATCCTGGCTGCAATAAGCAAAATATTTGACTGCATCAATGATTATTACAAGAAGTGCCAGTTTTTATCTAATCTTCGTGACTGGAATGACTGTTGTACTTTTTAGTGGGAATTTGATACGAAAAGGAAATAGGGTGAAACTTTGACAATAAAAAAACGATTATTTTATTCTAATTTATTGATGGTAATCCTCCCGCTGGTTACATCGATTCTTATGGGGGCTGTTTTTTTCTTTTCCGTTAAAAAATTTATTTTAAATCCGGATGCAGAGATAACCGAAATCAATGAAATGAACGAATCACTGCACCAAATCCAGACTATCATTGAGGACACGGATGCCAATTTGCTTTCGGACAGCATAGAAACCCAGCAGCGCCTGATGAATCAACTTTCTGACCTCGATTTTTATATATGTGGAATACAGGCGGGCAAAGTACTCTTTACCAGTTTGGATAAAAAAGAACAATCGGAACTTTCAGACTATATTGTTCGAGAAAATTTATATACTGCAAATCAAACACTTTGGGTAAAGGACGATAATTTTTTTCTCTTATGGCGAAGGTTACAAACCAATACAATGCCGATTACACTCATTGCAATGGGGGATACCGATGAAAATTATTTAAGCGGCGCCGGAAATACTGCGGCATTTATAACCGTTTCTTTCGTGATCATTACTGCAATTATATTTATTGTAATACTGATTAGCTTGCACCTTGCGAATAAGTTGCTAAAAAAAGTTATGATTCCCTTAAACGCACTTTGTGATGGAGCTCAGCGCATTCGGGATGGAAATTATGAACAAGATATTTTATGCCAGAACACAGAAGAGTTAGAGAAGGTTTGTGATACCTTTAATAAAATGCAGCATCAACTTAAAGAGAATTTAAAGAAGAATGAGTTATATGAAAGGGACAGAAACGAAATGCTTGCCGGGATTTCTCACGACCTCCGCTCGCCTCTCACGTCTATAAAAAGCTATGTCAAGGGATTGCAGGATGATATTGCCAAAACACCGGATAAGCAAAAGGCATACTTGGATATCGTTTACCGGAAAGCTTGCAGGATCGAAGAACTCATCAATTCTCTGTTCTTATTTTCCAAGTTAAAAACAGGTAAATTCCCATTTGATTACAAATCTGTCACGGTACAGAATTTTATTGTCACGTTACTGGATTCGATGGAATGCGACTTTAAAAAAAATAATGCAGTCCTAATCTTAAAAAGTACCTGTACCAATCAAAAGGTGTTTATAGACGGTGCACAGATGACCCGTGCCATAACGAATATACTCGATAACAGCCTTAAATATAATCGGGATAAGCAAGTACATATTACGGTGACGTTGTCGGAGCAGAATGGAAGAATTATTATACGCATACAAGACGATGGAGCAGGGGTAACGAATGAACAGCTTCTTCGCTTGTTTGATAGTTTTTATCGCGGAGATGAGTCAAGAAACAATGCCACGGAGGGCAGCGGACTCGGACTTGCCATTGCAAAAAACATTGTAACTGCCAATAATGGGAACATATATGCAGAAAGTAATCGTGGATTAACTATAATCATAGAACTTCCGGTTGAAAAGGAGGAGCATCAATGAAGTGCGTATTAATTGTGGAGGATGATAAAGAGATCGCTGCCATTGAAAAGGACTATCTGGAAATAAACAATATCGAAGCAGAAATTGCGAATGACGGAAATTCAGCTCTTGAGATGATGCGGGAAAAACAATATGATTTACTATTGCTGGATGTCATGATGCCGCATAAAGATGGCTTTCAATTATGTAAGGAAATCCGTGATACCTGTGATGTGCCTATACTGATGGTGACGGCTAAAACGGAGCCGGTTGACCGGATTAGAGGGTTGGGATTTGGCGCCGATGATTATATATCAAAGCCCTTTGATCCTGCGGAGCTTGTTGCAAGAGTAAAGTCTCATCTTGCACGCTACGATCGGCTGACTAACGCGACCAAAGAAAAAGGAAACGATGAAATGGGAACGGCAGAGGTCATTGTAATGGGTGATCTGCATATTATGACGCAGGGATACAAGGTTTATATTAGAGGAGAAGAGGTGAAATTCACCAACAGGGAATTTGAACTGCTGCTGTTTCTTGCTTCAAATCCAAATATTGTTTTTTCTAAGGAGAAACTTTTTGAAAGAATATGGGGGTATGAATATATGGGCGATAATGCTACCGTTACCGTTCACATTAATCGAATCCGGTCAAAAATAGAAAAAGACAGCAGCAATCCGCAGTTTATTGATACAGTATGGGGAGTTGGCTATCGTTTTAATAAGTCTTGAGCTAACCTATAAAATGAGAGGTTTGGAAAGCAACCATTTTAGGCTTTGACGGGCATTTCTGGCACAGGTGATGGTAATAGTAAATATTATAATCACCTGTGTGCTTTTTTATTTCATAAGTGTAGATAAATTTTTTCTCCTGTGCTATGATAGGTTCAAGTGGTCAGACCAAAATACCATTAAAATTCTGTTTGACTTTTGCAGCACTATTTTTAATACAAAGAAAGAAATGGAAAATGGATATTTTAGTTTGTGTCAAGCAGGTTCCGGAAACTTCAAAAGTTGAAGTGGATCCGGTTACAGGTGTTTTAAAGAGACATGGGTTGAAAGAATAAATTAGCTTTTGATCCTAAAAACATATTAATTCCAGGAAAGATTTTTCAATAGAAACAGCTTGTCCAGAAGAACGTGAGGGGAACTTATGGCAAAAATTAAGATACCGTATTCAAAAAAGTTTTTAGAAATTGTCATTCCAGACCATAATCTGGCTGCAATATTAGAATCAAAAGCCCATGCTTTTATAGCAGAATGCAGTCAGGAGGAGATTGTAAATAAAGCATTGGATCATCCGATTGGAAGTCCTCATTTGGAAGAACTGGTAAGAGGTAAAAAAAACATGGTAATCATAACCAGTGACCACACTAGACCTGTACCAAGCAAAGTGACAATGCCAATACTTCTCCAAAGAATCAGAAAGGCAAATCCTGATATCGATATTAAAATATTAATAGCCACCGGTTTTCACAGGCCTACTTCCAGGGAAGAAATGATTCATAAATTTGGTCAGGAAATTGTAGATAATGAAGTGATCATCAATCATTTATCAGCGGATGAAAACAGTGTCGTAAGAGTAGGAAATCTTCCTTCCGGAGGGGAACTGTGGCTCAATAAGTCAGCTATGGAAACAGAATTATTGATTTCAGAAGGATTTATAGAACCCCATTTTTTTGCGGGATTTTCAGGGGGGAGAAAGAGCGTCCTTCCCGGAGTGGCATCGGCAAGAACAGTGATGGCCAACCATTGTTCCGAATTTATAGCAAGTGAGTACGCCAGGACGGGAGTTTTGAAAAACAATCCCATCCATATGGATATGCTTTACGCGGCCAGGCAGGCAAAGCTCGCTTTTATACTGAATGTTGTCATTGACAGTGAGAAGAAGATAATCAATGCTTTTGCAGGAGACAGCGAGCTGGCCCACGAAGAAGGATGTAAATTTGTTATGGAACTTGCATCAGTGAATGCAGTGAAAGCGGATATTGTCATATCGACAAATGGAGGATATCCTCTTGATCAGAATATCTATCAGTCCGTAAAAGGTATGACTGCAGCAGAAGCAGCCTGTAAGGAAGGCGGAGTCATCATCATGGTGTCTGCCTGCAATGACGGACATGGCGGCAAGTCCTTCTATGATCATATGGCAAATGCAGGCAGTCCAAGAGAAGTTATTGATCATGTTATGAAAACAGGAAGAAATGAAACAGTTCCAGATCAATGGGAATTTCAGATTCTTGCCCGCATACTCGATAAACATACTGTAATACTTGTTTCAGATATGTGTGACCCGGAGATGATAAAGAACATGCACATGCAGCATGCATATACATTTGAAGAAGCGCTGGAAAGAGCTTTTCAGATAAAAGGAAAGGAGGCTAAAATAACGGTGATACCAGATGGAGTGGCTGTTGTGGTGAAATAACTATGCTCAGCTTGCAACTCAGAAGGATATGAATAAGTTCTGATTTACATTGATAAGTTGCCGTTTCCTGCTATACTTGTAGCAGAAAGCGGCTTTTTAGTATGATATCAGACACTCATCAGAAGGAGGTCATTATATGATATACAGTAAAATTACAAAATTTA
Organism: Clostridium sp. Marseille-P2415; assembly: GCF_900155545.1. Lineage (GTDB taxonomy): Bacteria > Bacillota > Clostridia > Lachnospirales > Lachnospiraceae > Lacrimispora. Next base: position 1,307,815 of record NZ_LT732526.1, on the reverse strand, counting down.
TTGATATATTTTCAGAATAGTATGTTTCAGGAGAATGGATTACCGATAAACAAAACGATGGTACTCCAGAGCATCCAATTCAGATGCCCTATGTTGCTTATAATCGTGAAGTGGCGGATTTCCTTAAGGCAGTTTACTGCGCTGAATTAGGTAATGATACCCTTGAATGGCTTGGAGCGGAGCGGATTCTGATTGCGGATGATTTTAACAATGATTTATCATATTATCTGCCGGGTACAACGTTATATTTTTACATACTGGGGGAGCCACTGCACTGTTTGCCGAAAAAGAAATTCTCGGGGAACTCTATTAAAGAGTTTCGATAGAGGATGATGAGGGGCTGTGAACAGGGGAGAAGAGGAAAAAAGAACCATGCATAAGAGAGGTGTTGTTTACCTCTTTATGCATGGTTTTGAAATTTTAAACCCTGTAGCTGTTGACCGATACATCACTCTCAATTTCAGTGCCGTCTAACTCAGGCTTTTCCACCAGAGTCACATTTAAACCATTCTTAGCCGTATAGATAGCCGCCTACATATCCTCCGGGGACTCCACCGATTATGAGCAGGTCTGATAATGCACTTGCCACTATCGACTGACATGTCTATGTAATTATTGAAAAAAGGGTTCTATTATCTGGCAGGACAGTTATAATGGGTTCTTTCAGATCAGCATATGAGGCATTGGTTCCCGATTCAAGAATATAGGGTGAGTGCATTAATCCTCACTGCTGCACTGAATACAAAGATCACATTTTAGTGGAATTTTTTCAGCGTTAATCAGGTTAAATAATCCCCAGCGCCGGATTTCCTTGAAGACACTTAGAAGACTTTTCCCTAAATCTGTCAAGCGGTATTCAACATGAGGCGGAACTACCGGAAATACATGACGTTCAACTAATCCATCTTTTTCTAGCTCACGTAATTGTTGTGCCAAGACTTTTGCGCTTATATTGGGGATATTGCGGCAAAGCTCATTAAAGCGGGCATCTCTGCCTAATAATTCTTTAATTATTGATAACTTCCACTTACCGCTGATAAGTGAAAGTGTTGCATCAATTGGGCATCTGGGGGTACTCATAGTAAAACTCCTTTCAATTAATTCAATTGGTTACCAATATGTTAGCACATTACCTTAAAGTGCGTACTTTTATTAGAAGGTTAAATGCTTTATTATTTATTATAACACATTGATACTTAGCGTGCTGTCTTAATTGTTGTTATATTTTATAAAATTCAATGAGATGAAGATATGAGTTCTGTTCAGGAAGAAAATAATTAAAAGTGATTTCTATAAGAGGCAGTTAAGACAGCTTTTAATATTAAATTATCCGATATTCTGACTTGGCCGGTAGATCCGGTGAGTGTATCCGCAGCTATTAACATGGACTTAATACTGTTCGGTTACGAAAATAAGAGGGATAAAACTAACCCAATATTTTATTTGGAGGAGGAATTAGTGTGAAAACTGATGTACAAATCGCGCAAGAGGCCAAAATGCTTCCAATAACCGAGATTGCCCAAAAGCTTGGTATTCAGGAAAACGAATTGGAACTCTATGGCAGGTATAAGGCTAAGGTATCCCTGGATGTTCTGACAAGGCTGAAAGATAAGCCGGATGCAAAGCTGGTTCTTGTTACAGCGATTAGCCCAACACCGGCAGGTGAAGGAAAGACAACAACAAATGTCGGCCTTTCCATGGGATTGAATAAAATCGGGAAAAAAACTATCACAGCTTTGCGAGAGCCCTCTCTTGGACCATGCTTTGGCGGGAAAGGAGGGGCTGCGGGAAGAGGCTATGCCCAGGTTGTTCCAATTGATGATATTAATCTGCACTTTACCGGCGATTTTCATGCAATAACCTCAGCACATAATCTGCTTGCCGCAATGTTGGACAATCATTTACATCAAGGGAATGCCCTTAATATCGATCCTAAGAAGGTTGTCTGGAAAAGAGTTCTGGATATGAACGACAGGTCGTTGAGGAATATTATTGTTGGCTTAGGCGGAAATGGAGATGGATTTGTACGTCAGGCGGGTTTTGATATTACGGCAGCTTCCGAGATCATGGCAATTCTCTGCCTTTCAACCTCTTTGGCAGATATGAAGGACAGGCTCTCTAAAATGGTTGTAGCATATAACACCACGGGAGAAGTGATTACAGCAGAAGACTTAAAAGCAACGGGGGCCATGACACTTCTTTTAAAAGATGCTATCAAGCCGAATCTGGTTCAGACCATTGAAAATACTCCTGCATTTATTCATGGAGGTTCTTTTGCCAATATAGCCCATGGCTGTAATTCCGTTATGGCAACAAAGGTAGCACTCAAGCTTGCGGATTATGTTATTACAGAAGCAGGCTTCGGGGCAGATTTGGGAGCGGAAAAGTTCTTTGATATCAAGTGCCGGTTTGCAGGCCTTAATCCGGATGCCGTTGTTATTGTGGCAACAGTAAGAGCACTTAAAATGCATGGCGGCTTACAGAAGAATGAGCTGAGCGGTGAAAATCTTGATGCCCTTGGCAAAGGTATCTCTAATCTTGAAAGGCATTTGGAAAATCTGGCTAAGTTTGGAGTACCGGCAGTAGTGGCAATTAACAGATTTCCGGCGGATACAGAGGCGGAGCTAGACTTACTAAGGAAAAAATGTGCTGAAAAAGGTGCTGAAGTAGGTCTTTCAGAGGTGTTTACAAAAGGAGGGGACGGTGGAATTGATCTGGCTGAAAAGGTTGTCCAGATTTGCGAGACAAAGAAGTCAAATTATAAACCGCTTTATGCTGTGGAAGGAACCATTGAGGAAAAAATATCAACGATTGCCAGAGAAATATATCATGCTGCCGGCGTGAATTTTACTCTAAATGCAAAAAAACAAATGGAAGATATTGAAAAACATGGTTTGGATAAAATGCCTATCTGTATAGCAAAGACTCAATATTCTTTCTCGGACAATGCGGCACTTTTAGGTGCACCCAGTGGATTCAAGATTACGGTTAGGGAAGTGAAAGTCTCTGCCGGAGCAGGTTTTATTGTAGCCATTACAGGTGAAATCATGACAATGCCCGGACTTCCAAAGATTCCCGCGGCTTGTGGTATGGATATTACAGAAACTGGTGAAATATTAGGATTATCATAAATTTCGACTTATGAGGAGGTTAGTTTGCATAATAATGTGGTCTTCGATAAAGCCAAGGCAATTACGCCGGCTGCAGGAGGGGTAGGAGTGATTACGACAACAATACTCTTAAGCCATGTGGTTGGAGCTTGTGAAACATTAATGCAGTAAACCTAATAATTTTATTTTATGGAGGAGAATTATAATGAACACAATGGACTCAAAGAACAAAAGTAAGATAATCTCAGTGGCTGGACTGGCATGTGTATCCAATATTTCAAATTTAACAAATGACAGAATTGAAGCGCTGGCCGGAGGTCATGGCATGGTTAATATAGCGATACATACTGTTGTAAATGTCATTACAGAAGAACTGCTCAGAGGAAGCAGACTGTCAATTGAATTTGCCGATGCCCGGAGATTGCCGGTTGACGACATTATGGAAAAAGCCATTCAGGTGGCAAAAAAATCAGGCGCTGATGGGGCAAATGCTGCATTAATCGTGGCGTGCATTATGTATTTAGCAGGCTCTAAGGCACAGGTCGGGATACCGGCGGGAAACAGAAAGCTGGGTGCTACTGCGCGAATGCTGGCAGGCGTTGACCGGTGTGGTGTTGCTGCTGTTCCAACTGCAAAAATGAATAATAAAATTTCAGGATTTCCGGCAGTTATGGCAATTTATCAGGCAATGATGGAAGGCAAGCTGACATCAATTGATGGAAGAAAGATACCGGTCAATGTGTCCGGAAGCCCAGTCTATGGTCATAGTGCATTGGGAGAAGACAATGTCTGGCCGGAGATGGCTGAAAATGGTGCACGTATCGGGACACAGGCAATGCTTGATGCTATGGCAGGTGCTGCGATTCGTCCCCATCCCTTTACTGCAGCTGTTTTAGGCGCCGCAGCGATTCTTGAAATAATCCATCCCGATGCTGAAATACCAGAAGAACTGGGAACGTATGGCCGTACCAGTTCTGCTTATTTAGCTGGTAAGACTGCAGCCCAAACTGCCGGACTTCCTGAAAAGCTGCATATTAAAATCACAGGGGAAGAGTATGACACTGCAAAGGTCGTGGGAGATGTTGGCTTAATTCTTAAAGATATCGGCGGACCGTCAGTCATTGGCATGATGGCATTTGATGAAATTTTTGCTGTTTTTGCTGAAACCATATCAGGCTTTTCTACAGCTGCCTTCAATGCGCCGCTGGGACATATTGGAGGGTTTGCAGTCGTAGGAATGAAAACATTGGTTGCCAATAACGGCGATACAGAAAAAGCAGCGAAGATGATTGCGGAAGACAGGGCTGCCACTTCATTCAGTCCGGAGGTGGCATTACTGAGCATTAACTTAATAGCAAGAAAAGCCGCTGAGCTTCATAATGGTGTTGTTACCCGTATGCTGATCAATGCCACTGATCCTGCAAGAGCAAAATCGTTATATTCCCGTGCGGAATTTACCTTTGATCAATTATCGGCTGGCAAAACTCTGGCGGAAGTGGTTCGTGCTTTGGATGACGAGCGTGTGGCATATATTGAAAAACATTCCAGTATTATTCTTTCCGGCATGGAGGGGGAGGAGGTTAAAATTAAGATACTGAAAATTGGTAACGGAGCGAGGAGAAGCTCCAAGCTGGCCCAAAAGTATCTGGCCTTTGATATGTTGATTGATATAAGTGTAACAGTTGGAGATAAAACTGCGGTAATGAATGGTTTTGCCCATGATCTGCTCCCGAAAATCTGCAGAGGAGAACGGGATGACATAGCCTGGGCAGCTCCGTTGGCAGGGGCAGTAGCGGGCGAAATTGCATTGGTAGCTTGCAGTATTCTGAACATAGTCGTGCCTGTTGCAGCAGCTACTGCGATGAAACTGTATACGCCTGAAGATGCGGCTGCAATTGCAGAGAAATCTGCTTATCTGACTGCGGCAATACCTGGTGGTAAAGCGGCGGCAACAAGGGTCGGAAAATTAGCATTAGAAATGATTTCGGATTAAATATCAGTTTGTTTTTCTGATTACGAATGCCATGTTCAAGGGAGGTAACGGTATTAAATAATGCTGTTACCTCGGCTTGATAAAAACATTATATTTTGGTTGCTTTTCCGGAGAAACTCAAATGGTACGAAGATAAATCAATAATTTGAAGGAGTTTTGTACATGAATATTTTTACCAAAAAAGGTCTGGTATTTATGGTTCAGGTCGATCATTTGTCAGGAGAAAATCTGGGACAGGTCATTCAATATTTATATGATTCCGGTGCCTCGAATGTTCAAATTATCCCCACCATAACAAAGAAAAACCGTCCGGCACATTTATTCTTCATTGATTGCAGAAGTGAATATGCGGATAAAATTGAGGAGATCATTGCAAGAGAATTGACATCCGGAGGCTGGCACCGAATTGATACTGTTCATAGGCATTTATGTACAGACTTAATTAAGCATTCAGTTACCGTGAAGTCTGATTCTGACAGTTTTGATTTTATGATAGAAGGGAAAAAAATAGGAGATGACAGATCAAACATTCGTCCGGAACATCAAAATTGTATGGATTTGAAGGATGAAGTTTTTCAGAAGTTTGGAATACATATTTCATTGAGTGAAGCAAATTTTAAGATTTCGGAGGTACTTAACGGTACGGATAAAAGAGAAATTATAATCTGTTGATTCGTGGCATGGTTAAATTCTAAATGATCATACTGCCAAAAACAGAGTTATTTATGGAGGTATTTGCATGTGGGTAAGTATTTGGGGACAAAGGGGTCCAGGGCCTCAAGGGAACAGTTTGAACTGGTGAGGATCGGCAATTTTCCGTTCTACTGCCATCACCGTCGGGTTTCCAAACCGTGAGTAAATCAGACTCTTCATAGGATCGTCAAAAACTGCAGCGACCTCTTCCGTTGATTCATATACATAAGTTGTACTCTGAACAATTGGCATAACACGTGGTTCTGCATTTTGCGGATTATATCCTGCGTGTAAGCACTTTGTTTCATCTCTCATAAATTTTATTCTCCTATATTGTCAAATTTGATTCAATGCCTTTCAGATGTGTTGCATTACATATTATGATCGGCAGCATTTTTACGCAGGGTTTGAATTTGTCCAAGTGCCTGCGCAAGCTGATCCCCGCAAGAGGTTCCATTCCTGCAAGTAATGCCTTTTACCTTGGCGATCACATCATCGATCTTCAGTCCTGTTACAAGTTCTCCTATGGCTGCAAGTCCCCCGGGACACCCGCCGTTAAACCGGACACGGCTCACTAAATCGCCATTCACTTCAATCAAAATCTCTTTGGAGCAGGTACCATAAGTGACATATTGGTAAGCCTCGCCGATGCCGTTACTGTCAATCTTCTGAAGAGCGCTGACATCTTTTTGCCGGAGGTTAGCAGTGGCCGCGGTAACAAATCTTTCTAATTTATTCATAACAGCAATCCCCTCAAAGTAGTGAGAAAAGCCGGAGAGCGCTACTTCCCCGGCTTTTTTATTTATCTGCTTTTTACTTAGGCAACAGTGTAGATTTTGACGTCAGGATCGGCAGCCCACAATGGCTTCAGGCTAACAAAGACATCGTTTTTAAACATATCGGTATTCAGATACGCCTGGGCATCTTCAACGCTGTCAAAGCCATGCAGTACCTGTACGTCTTCGTCGCGGATCAGCAGTTCCTTGGATACGGCCCCCTTAATCCGGGATAGGAAAGGGCTGCGATAATCGCTGTATACCTTTTAATCGTCTATGGTTTACTTGTACCATGTTTAGACTATAACAAAGGCACTTAGAAGAGTAAATATACTATGAAATTTATTGGTCACTAATCAATTTCATAGTTTGAGATGAAAGCAATTCATTAATACATAGCGGATATAAAATTTATTAGTTCCAAATAAATTTCATAATATATAAGAAAAAGCAGTCCTTGCAGGAAGAGAATTAAGAAAGACCGCCGGCCGGCGGTCTTTCTTAAGAGGTAAAAGATATAGAATCTGCGGGATATGATATCCTTTAATTCCAGGGCTTTGGCAGTTTATAATCGCCATAAAGTGTTGAAAGGATGTGATACATCTCAGGGTCGTATTCTTTAAGCTGCTCGCGGTCCGATTTGCCCGATGCATTCGGTACATTCAGATCCGTCGGGTTGGCATTGAACCACCTGCAGGATTGACCCGTAAAATATTCGTGATAATTGCTGCGGTCATAGTCCGATTCCGTGTATTTATTTGCTTCCATAGCATGGTTGTAGGCAGTGACGATAGCATTGTAGGTAGCCGTGTCAGCTCCGGCAAGGCCTGCATCTCCGATTCCGTATGTCAGCAGCGTATGAGCAAATTCATGGACAAGACCACAGAAGTTCTGACGCCAGGTATCATCGGAAGGAACGATGCAGTCCTCCTCCAGTACGGTTGTGGGATTGCCGCCACCGCCTCTTCTTGGCCATGACGGATCGCTGCTATCGGACCAGGAAGGATGCATGTCATTGGTTTCATTTAAACCTATAATTATGGCATACACCTGGTTGTCCAGCATTTTTTGCAGGACAGCAGGCTTATCCGTCTTAATTTTTTTCAACTGGGCATCCAGTATATCATAGGCATTGAGCAATGCCTGATCCGGTACTGCCGAAGTTGAACAGATAGGAATTCCGTTTATCATAACGCATTTTTTGTAGAATGAATGGATCCAGCTTGGAGGCGCTGCCACCTCCGGTTTGGAATTGTTCCCATAGAGTGAACGAATTTCCGAAGGACTTAATGCTCTGCTGTAGATCCGGAAGTCATCAACCGAACCGTTCAGATAGGGGTCGGACCATTGGGATTTTCCGATATAATTCTGGTTCGTGCTGCCAAGGCTTGATGGTGTTAAAGTCATATTTGCATTGCTTGCTGCCGCGGACCCGTCAATATACAGTGTACCGGTAGTGCCTGAGAGTGTTACAGCTGCATGATGCCATGTTCCTGTCGGAAAGGCAGAGGTTCCGTCTATGGTCAGTTCTAAACCATTTCCGCCTGTAGTGATGGCAAATCTTGGATATGAGCCGGCGTTAAGTGTCAGGAACATATATTTATCCGTTCCGGTACCGAAATCGAAGACTCTTGTCCAGGTGTCTGTTTTACGGGCACTTACCCAGGCGGAAATTGTGAAATCGTTCAAATTGCTTACGATGCCTTCAGGCAGGCTTACATATCCGCCTGAGCCGTCAAGCATCAGTGCCTGACCTGACATTCCTTTCGCATAGGAGGCAGACCCATTTAACATTGCCGTCTTGTTATTTCCGGATGAATCTTCGGCTGTGTTGTCGAAGGTATACTTTGCTACAACCTCCGGAAGGGCACTTCCCTTTGTTATCCTGATATTGTAGGTTTCATGAGTGCCGATGTCCAGATTGATTGCCGTTTTTGAGTTCGCAACGGCTGTGAAACCGGATACCACTGTTTTATCGACAAGTACATCATAGCTTCCCGGCGCAAGACCGTATATAGAAAGAGTTGTTGTGTGTGCAGCTGCTGTATACTGGTTTTTCAGTGTCAGTTCTATATAATTTTTGGCGGCCGCCACAGTTGCTGAAGTATATTGATCTCTGTCCAATTCCATATAAAGCTTTTCCGTGATCAGATTAAGCTTCTTGTTGATGCCGTCTTTCGGGGTGATAACATAGCTTTCGCCATTTTTATCAGCGTTGCAGCCATATCCGTAAAGCCCGAAGATCGGGTCGACGGATACATCCGCGCTGAGGATCCGTATTGCACCCCATAATCCCAGATCAGCTTCTCCGGACATCTGTCTCCAGCCGTTATGGAGTTTTCCGCTTTCCGCAGATCCTTCATAGTAATTGCCCCTGGAAGCCTGGTAGGTCCATGCGACTGTTCCGATATTTGCCGGGTCGGAATCAATTTGCCCGGAGTTGATGCAGTTGAGATTTGCTATCTTTGCGGCATAGGCCATCCGCTCATCCTCTTCCGGAACCGATGAATAGTATCTGGTCCAGTCATCCATACAATAGCCGATCAGAGCAGCGGAATATTGGAACTGCCACCAGCCGGAGCCGCATATGGATGTCGGATCGGCGTAGTAGTACCATAGAGGCTGGCTTCCGCGGCTTGCCCTTGTTTTCTCATTAATTTTACTCATCATGGTTTTGTTATTGTTCATTTTTGCAACCATATATCCGGATTCTTCCCCGGTATTATCGTAAATGTATTCGGAACCATATGGATAGGCCTGACTTCTGTAGTCGTTATACTTATTGGAACAATCATTGACCAGCGTATTGGCTTCGGTATGATAGCCTTCCTTTTTTAGAGCTGAGATGATCTCCGGAACGGAAGATTCGCCCATGAGTCCTGTTCCCGTGCTCATTGCCATACCATTATGCATGACGTGATATGCCCTGAGCAAATATGTAGTTGCCGGATTTTTATAAGATATGAAAGAAGGATAAAAACGTACGATCTTATACATGCCATAATAGGTATTTGCTACATGGGGATAAGCAAAGGCACGGTAAAGGTCATCGGTATAATGAGGGGTATTCAGCCAGTCATGGACCTGATAGGTAGACTGAACCATTACATTGTTCCATACACAGTATTCAAGATAATTATCCAGTGCAGTGATCTCCGCTGCGACGGGAGACTGGGCATTCTTTTCAGCCAGGAACTGGGCATGGGTCAACCCCCAGTCATCTCCCCAGCCCATATAGCCGCTAAAGTTATTTCTTTTGGATTTTGTATCCATCATCCAATCGTCGAATACATATGCACGGATATCTCCGGTCGCACCCCACTGGGTATTGTTTACCATGAAGGTTGCATGTCTTTGAAGCGCGGAATCAATCGGTTCAATGGCATAGAACTGCAGTACCGTTTTTTCACCGGAGCCGTAATTGATTGTAATATTGTTTTGACCGAGATGGTTCATTTTCAGGGAGTAAATCTTGTGATCTGTATTTACCGTTCCCAGTGAGGTTATGGTTGTTTCCCCGGAGTACTGGGCTGTAACGGAGTTTATTTTTTGGGATGTATGAAGGTCAAATTTCGCATTTTGATTTGTTGGCACGATCATGCCAGGTACAACATTGACATCAATGTGCCCTTCGGCATAAAGCTTTTCCTTCATGGCTTTCTGATCAGCGGCTTTAAAGAGCTTAAAGGTGTAGGTTTTTGATTGGCCCGGTGCAAGAATCAGGCTGGTATTCGACAGGTAGCCGCGGTTCGTGCTTTTGATTACATTTGAATGGATATAGTATACCTGCAATCCATCCGGCCAGTTGTCATTTGATGCCCAGGAACTCCCATTATGCTCTGATTTCACCCATCTGTCCCTGTACTCCCAGCCTGCTCCGGTTGATGCATCGGGAATCATCAGGAGAAGAGGGCCTACTCCGCTGGGTCTTGTTACATATACATAAGAATTACTGTCTGCAATATTCGCATGATACAGAACTCTTTCTTCATATACGGTTCCGCCCGGCCATATTTCATTAAACGGCAGAGGCATTCCCAGATCTCCGATTTCAAGTGTTTGAGAGCTTGTATTGGTTAATTGGATCGACCATTGCAGGGAATCATCAACCAGGGAATAGGTTTCAATGACCTTGAAATTTTTTATGCCTTTTGTATCTGATGAGTTCTGATAAGTTACGGTTACTGAGTTTTTATTATTGCTCTGCGTCCTGACGTCGCCCGAAGATTGTGTAAGTGCGGTCTGCCAGGAACCTGATGAAAGCCTGTACTTGAACATGAGCTCTCCGAACCATTGGTGATCGCTGGTGTTAAGGTTTGGAGCATTGGATGAATTCAGAACATAATTCGTTGGATAAGTATCTCCCGTTAATTTCAGGGTTGAGATTTCACCGTTTGAGCCGACCTGTACATTAAAATAATCGTTATACATAAATACGCTCCTTTCTAAACTTTGATTAACATTAACATGACGATTTTAATTTCACCACCTTTCTTCTCTTTTCAAAATCTGCTTAGACGATATCACCCTCCTTTCATTGGGGTTAAGAATTATCAATAAGCCGCTGCCAGGTTCTTTTGTATATGTGGTATTTCATTGCATACAAATAAGACCTGTTTATGATCGTTGATATATAAGCTTGGCAGGACTTACGGCTGAAAACTGCGGTATAATATAATCTGTGGATTTATCTGATGTGTTTTCCTGATGAATTTGCCGATAGGATATTCCGGAACATGGAATTTATTATGCGGTTTTGCTTGCGGTCCGGACTGTATGATACTATATATATCATACATCTATATAAAAGTTTTACCAGTTAATACTTAAAATTCATGAAATATTTTGAATCCATAATTCCCTCTAAACCGATAAATCGATTGTTTAAATGCCATAAATATCTAAAAAATTACAATTTTAAGAGAACTGCAGGAAATCTTCTGAATGGAGCTGACAGATTATATTGCAATAATATTGGTATTTGATTCTTATATCTATGGTATATTATAAGCATATGAAAATTATGAAGGCATTGAAAGGAGAGAATAATATGTCTGGATTATGCAATAAAAAGCTTATTTATAGAAATTTAATCAATGGACAGTGGGTGGAATCAGCATCGGGGAATGTCATTACCATAACATCCCCTGTAGACGGTTCTCTTGTCGGTGAGATACAGGCAATCAGCAAAGAAGAGGTCAATGAAGTTGTCCGTTATTCTAAAGAAAGTCTCTCCTTGTGGACCGGTGTTCCGATATTTGAAAGGGCCAGAATATTATACAAAGCGGCAGAGCTTTTGGAGGAAAGAGCAGAAGAAATATCGGATATCCTGATGATGGAGATTGCAAAAGATAAGAAATCTTCCGTATCAGAAGTGAAGAGAACCGCAGATTTTCTACGGTTTACCGCAGATGTAGGAAAAAGTCTGGAAGGAATAGCAGTGAGCGGGGAGAATTTCCCAGGCGGTTCCCGCAATAAGATATCCTATGTAAAAAGAATTCCCCTTGGTACCGTATTAGCCATATCACCCTTTAATTACCCAATTAATTTATCAGCTTCCAAGATAGCACCGGCGCTGATCGGGGGCAATACGGTAATATTAAAACCGGCGACACAGGGGGCTGTCAGCGCCCTTCATCTTGTAAATGCATTACAGGATGCCGGATTGCCGGGGGGAGTGCTGCAGTCCGTTACCGGGAAAGGCAGTGAGATCGGAGACTATATTGTAACACATGAAAGCATTGACTTTATTAATTTTACAGGAAGTACGGAGGTAGGCAGGCATTTATCCCAGATATCCTGTATGACCCCTCTGTTACTGGAACTTGGCGGTAAGGATGCGGCTCTTGTACTGGAAGATGCCGATCTGGAATATGCGGCAAACAATATTGTTGAAGGTGCATTTTCTTATTCCGGCCAGCGTTGTACGGCGGTGAAGCGTATTATTACCACAGATAAAGTAGCGGACCGGTTAGTGGATATGCTGAAAACTGGAATTGAAAAGTTAGCGGTAGGAGATCCCAGAGATAATGTAGTTATTACTCCTTTGATCGATCGGAAAGCTGCTGATTTTGCCGAGTTTTTAATTCAGGATGCTATTGCTAAAGGTGCAGAACTTATTGTTGGAAATAAGAGAGAAGGAAATTTAGTCTATCCTACTTTGCTGGATAAAGTAACAGTGGATATGGAGATTGCATGGAAAGAACCGTTTTCACCAATTCTTCCAATTATTCGGGTAAAAAATATGGAGGAAGCGGTAGAGATAGCTAACCGCTCAGAATATGGCTTACAATCTTCCGTATTTACCAAAGATATCAATAAAGCTTTTCGCATTGCTGAAAAATTAGAAGTAGGAACCGTACAGATTAATAACAAAACAGAAAGAGGTCCGGACCATTTTCCGTTTTTGGGAGTAAAAGCCTCCGGTATGGGTACCCAGGGTGTAAAGTACTCCATAGAAGCAATGACAAGACCAAAAGCAATCACCATAAATTTAACAGAATAAATGGGAATGAATTTATTTCTTTCCAGAGAAAAGTGTACCGATACTGTGTCCCTTTATGATGTCATAGAGTGCATCCGGATTTTTTCCGTTTGTAATAATGGCATCAATACCCTGAGCAGTTACCAGTTCTGCTGCGTTCAGTTTGGTTTTCATTCCGCCGGTTCCGCGCCGGGACCCGGCGCCGCCGGCGAGCTTATGGACACTATGGTCAATACAGTCGATTTTGCTTATTAACATGGCATCCGGATAGAGCCGTGGGTCGTGATCATAGAATCCGTCAATATCTGAGAAAATCACCAGTTTGCTCGCCCGGCAAAGAATGGCAACAACAGCAGAAAGCATGTCATTATCGCTGAATAGCCGGTCTTCTGATTCTATTTCTGTATAGCTGACAGAGTCATTTTCATTTACGATGGGAATGACGCCAAGATCCAGCAGAGTATCAAAAGTATTTGTTAAATTTTCTTTCTTTTCTTCGTTTTCTATATCATCTGTGTTCAGAAGAATTTGAGCGATCGTTTTATCATAATCGCTGAAGAATTTATCATACAGGAACATTATGCTGCATTGTCCCACGGCTGCGGCTGCCTGCTTAAGGCGCATGCTGGAAGGGCGGTTTTTCATCTGCAGCTTGTTTGTGCCCACAGCAATTGCACCTGACGATACAAGTATAATTTCATAACCCATATTATGTATGTCGGAAAGGACACATGCCAGGCGGTCAAAAGAGTGCAAATTGTTCTTTCCTATTTCATTTGTTAATGTAGATGTCCCCACTTTTATTATCATTCGGTTTTGATAAAGGCTCATAATAACTCCAATCTGTATATATATTATTTCTTGTGTTAATTTCTGATTTAGTGTATCATAATTACAATTATCACAAAAGCAAATGTTTATCATGGTTTGCATGAGGAAATCAGATGGAAGGGTGAAAAATGGATACGAATTTACAGAAGTATTTAGCATTTATTAAGACAGTAGAATATGGGAGTTTTACGAAGACAGCGGAAATCCTTAATTATTCGCAATCAGGTATTAGTAGGATGATCCATGATCTTGAGAAAGAGTGGAAAGTAATATTGCTGGAACGGGGGAAAGCCGGAGTCCGGCTGACTTCCGACGGGTTAAAGCTTTTTCCCTTTGCACAAAGTGTTTGTTGTGAATATGAAAAACTTCTCACAAAAGTTGATGAGATAAATGGGCTGGAATCAGGCCTGATTCGAATTGGTACCATCACCAGTGTTGCAACTCACTGGCTCCCCAATATTATACGGGAATTTAAAAATAACTATCCGAATATTGATTATGAACTGTTGATGGGAAATTATTCAGAGGTTGAACAGTGGATTTTGGAAGGCAGGGTGGATTTTGGTTTCCTCCGCATGCCAGCCAATCATGAACTGGATACCGTTTTTCTGGAGCAGGATCCCCTGCTTGTGGTTATTCCTGATGATCACCCCTTGGCCGGGTGCGATCGTTTTCCGGTTAGCGCCTTATGCGATTTCCCTTTTCTTCTTTTGGGCGAAGGGATCAATGCAGATATTGCAGAAATCCTTCAGCAATGGGATATAAAACCGGATGTCAGACTGACGACTTGGGATGACTATGCAATCCTGGCGATGGTGGAAAGCGGATTGGGAATTAGTATTTTGCCAAAGCTTATCCTGCAGCGTAATTCATATCGGGTTACGGCTAAGCAGTTGGATGTACCGGCTTACAGGAAGATTTGCTTGGCTATGAGAGGAAAAAAGACAGCCTCTCTTGCTGTTAAGCGTTTTCTGGAATTTCTGCCATATAGAAACAGATAGCAGACCACGGAAAAGAAATTTACCTTCCAATTTGGAATGAAAAAATGTAACCAGTGTTGAAATGTCTTTTATAAGAAAGAAATGGCGGCTCTGGTTTTTCAAAGCCGCCGCTCGCATGGAGGGATAATCTTGTTAGAACGCAGCGATTTTACCCTGAAGAGATGATTTAAAGTTCCTTTTTATTATCTGAACCGGGAGTTGTAACAATGACCTTTTCCGGTGTGATAATTAATGCGCCCTTTGCAGTGACAGCCCCATTGAACATATCAGAAACCAGCTTCTTGAATGTGTCAACAATCGGTCCTTCCGTAATGTACTGTGCGGTACCCTTGATTTGGTAACCCTCCATTGTGGATGCATCGCTGGCAGAGACGGCAATTTTTCCATTTACCTTGATGTTGTTCAGGGTTGTTTCCAAGAATACATCACCCACCACCAACTTACCGTCATCAGTAACGTCTTTGAACGCTACAGGAACAGCATTTGGTTCTGTAGAATAAGTTGCCAGATACCACATTTGCTCTTTAAAAATCTTTTTTACATTTTCATTCATTTTGTTATCCTCCTATTGATATTTTTGATTGTTTTGTTGAGTTACGTTCTTGATTATAATGAAGAAACCTAATGATATAAATATATTTGCAAAATTATTAGTCACTAATAAATTTCATAGTTGTTTGTTTCATAATTTGTGTACAGCCGTCAAACGTTTCATGAACCGATTGGCGGTGAAACGCAGCTCAGTTGAAACATATACTTACATAATTATGAGTGACTCATAAATTTATAAGTATATGTTATTTTTAAAGATCTTTTCTTATAATTGATACAAGCTCAAAAAAATGAGCAATATATGAATGTTTAGGAGGAACAAACAGTGAAAGTAAAAGCATATCTTGAAATTACAATGAAAATTGAAAATGCCAATCGTCCGGCAGCAGCAAAGATTTATACAGATTATCGTGATCCTTTCCTTAACACAATTGAAGGCGCCCTGACAAAAGACCTGCTGATCCGCGATGAGGATGTTCAGGTTTTGCACGGATTCGACAGCATAGAGCACGCACAGGCATATCTGACAAGCGATTTATTCAAAAACGATGTATTTGTCGGCTTAAAGCCGCTATGGAGCGCGGATCCTGAGGTTAAGATTTACGGTTTAGCCTGAATCTGTTGCCTAAATTATGAAAAATTCTGTGCGGTTGGCAGCTGAGCAGAATTTTTTTGTATCTGCAATAGGATGGTTATGAAGCAAATGATGTGGATTGTTCATGGAGGAATAAAGATATAATTTATGAAAATATGGGATAGAATACTTGCTGTATTTGTTATAGTGCTGTGGGGCATCAATTTTACAGTAATTAAATTTGGAGTAAATGAAATGTCACCAATGTTATTGGTGGCATTCAGGTACGTATTTGCTGCACTGCCTGCGATCTTTTTTGTAAAACGGCCGGATACCAGTTGGAAATATATTGTCGCTTATGGAATGACCGTCGGAGTAGGACAATTTTCATGCCTTTTTTATGCAGAAAATATCGGGATGCCTGCCGGGATTGCATCGGTGGTATTGCAGTCACAGGCATTTTTTACGATTCTACTTGCAGGTGCGCTGTTTCAGGAAAAAATCAGAGCGGGTCAAATAGCAGGTCTTATCGTGGCTGGAGCAGGTCTTTTTTTCATAAGCGGCAATATTGGAACCCATGGCAGCGCGGCTATACCGGGAGTGGCATTTTTCCTGACGGTAATCGCCGCTCTTTTCTGGGGAATTTCCAATATTATCGTAAGGTATGCATCAAGAGAGGCAGAAGCACAGGGAAAGAATTTAAATATGTTCAGTATGGTTATATGGTCCAGCCTGGTTCCGCCGTTTCCGATGCTGGCAGCGGCTGTAATCATTGGTAAGCCTGTACTGGTTTGGCAACAGCTAAGTCATATCAACGCATCAGCCGCCTTTTCCATTTTATATCTGGCACTGCTTGCAACGCTGATTGGGTATGGTCTATGGAGTACATTGCTTGCAAAATACCCTGCGGGAAAAGTTGCTCCGCTGTCACTTCTTGTTCCGGTGGTTGGTCTTATTACAGCTCAGATAGTACTGAAAGAAAAACTTACTACAATACAATGGGTTGGAGGGCTTATCATTATTTTGGGTCTGTTGATATCGAATTTTTCGCACCGGTTACGAAAATGTATCAACCAAAGTTAGAAAAAGATATTCGTTGCCCTCTGGAATATGGATTGATAATATTCGGAGGGAAATGGAAATCACGAATTAATTGCCGATCAAATTGTTCAGAAGCAATCTTACGATGAAATTCCTCCAAAAGTGGAATATAGTCTTACGAATAAAGGAAAGTCTGTTGTCCCCATCTTACAAAGTATTTGTAAATGGGCTGGTGCATATCACAAAGAAGATGGTGAACATATTATTTCACAATGTCAAAGATGTGATTATAATTTTACAATCAGATGATCATTCGGAAATAGCTGAAAATAAAAATTATTAACAAAAAGGCCAGGATAAAACAAGAGCTTTCCTGTTTAAATAACGGTAAGCATTTCTTTCATATCCTGGCCTTCCGCCTCCTTGTTATTTTAGGTAGCAGATAACATATTATAAAGCTTTAGAAGACGTATATCTTCTCTTGAAATTTTCAACTGTTTTATAAGAGCTTCATCTTCTTTTAACGGTCTCTTTGAAAATAGCATTTTAACAGATATTGGCATCATTGGACGGGACGATATACCAAAGAAGAGCCCCCACTTTGTATCCGAATCGAGAAAGGAAGCCAGGATACTTGCTGTGACATGTTCCATTGGGGTGTCCTGATTTCTCATAAGTATGTTTGTAAGTGCATCATAGTGTTCAATGTAGCCCCAGTAAGTATTTTCGCAATTTTGGTAATTTTTATAATCTTTAAAATTCATATACATCATAATTTTATATTTGGAATCTTCTGATTCTGATAATACATCAAAAACACAGCGTATGATTTGATTCAGCCGGCCATCAAACAGGTAGGAGTAGAATTGAGAAACTCCATTAAAAAATGCCGGCTTTTTTCCATTGGTGGAAATAATAGTCCGTTCCGTGCCACTAGGCAACAATTGTTCCACATGAATTTTCAGTGCTTCTGCGATATCATATAAAGTCACGATGTCCAGTATGATATCACCTCTTTCATATTTCGATACACTTGCTTTGCTTTTGCATATAATCCCAGCCAGTTCTTCTATGGACATGTTTCTCATCCGGCGAAAAGTCCGTATTCGTTTTCCCATTTCGGTTGCTATTTCTGACATATTCCCTCCAAAAGTTTCTTTAAAATAGATTATTAGTCGAAAACTAAAGGTTTTGAGCTTTCTTGCATAAATTGTATCATATTAAGAACAAAAAATCTATTTAAAATAGAATTTAAGAACAAAAAATCTATTTATATGAAACTATAGATGCTTTGACTTAACAGAAAATTATTAGTAGAATTTACTTGCAACGTATAGTATGTACAAAAAAAGAGAGGAAGTAAAGAAAAAATGTACGATTTTGACGAAGTGATTGATAGAGTGAACACAAATGCCATGAACACAGATGGCTTTCGTGATTATATCTTTCATGCTGATGAAACGATGACTTTTCCCTATAAAGATGAAGAGTTTATCCGAATGTGGGTTGCTGATATGGAGTTTGCAACACCAGATGTTGTAATTGATGGAATCAGAGAGCGTCTGGACAAACGTATTTTTGGCTACACAAGAGTATTCTCAAGCGATTATTATCAGGCATTTTCTGCTTGGTGTAAGAAACGGTATGAATGGACTTTTGATAAGAAAGACCTGGTTATGTCAAATGGTATTATCCCTGCTTTATATGAGTTGGTTGAATATATATGTAAACCAGACGAAAAAGTCCTGTTTTTAACGCCATCCTATGCTTATTTTAAGTATGCAGCTGATTTTAATCATCGGGAAAGTGTTTGTTCCAATCTGACAAATCAGGATGGGTATTATACAATTGATTTCGAGGATTTTGAGAAGAAAGCGTCTGACGAAAAGACAACGTTATTTATCCTCTGCAATCCTCACAATCCTACCGGCCGTGTCTGGAAAGAGGCAGAATTAAAGAAAATGGCAGACATCATTGATAAATATAAACTTTGGGTTATTTCTGATGAAATCCATTGTGACTTGATTCGAATCGGGCAGAAGCATATTCCGCTTGGTAAAATTATGCCAGAGTATAAAAGATTGATTACCTGTATGGCGCCAAGTAAGACCTTCAACCTTGCCGGTCTCATGATATCCAATATCATCATACGCAATGATAAACTAAAGGATATTTGGTATAGCAGACATTATAATTTTGATAATCCATTAAGCATTGCTGCGGCTCAGGCGGCCTATGAAAGGGGAGAACACTGGCTTAATGAATTGCAAGTATACCTTGACAGGAATTTTAAAATAACAAAGGAATATTTTGCAGAACATTTGCCAAAGGCAAAATTTAGAATTTCTGAAGCAACTTATCTTGCATGGGTTGATTTAAGCGCCTATTTTGAAAAAGATGAAAATCTGCCTCTGTTTTTCGCATATAAAGCAGGAGTATTGTTGGAAGGAGGTAATATGTTTGTTCAAAACTCGGATTGTTTTATTCGACTGAATCTGGCTTGTCCTAAGGCAACATTAGAAAAAGGCTTGAACAGAATTAACGAAGCTGTTAACAAGAAGCATAATGAGAAATATATAACTGCTTCTTAAAATAAGAGAAACGGAGAGGTTTTATATGGATGAGACGAGGAGTAAGAGAAACTATAAGGGGTTAGCGTTTTTACCTATGCTTATTTTTCTGATTCTATATGTTGGGTGCGGTGTGTTTTTTACCATAAATGGAACAGAAGATCCCTTTGGGCAAATGCCAAGGTATGTAGCGGTTGTTATAGCAATTTGTGTTGCTTTTGTTTTTTTTGATAGTAAAACTTCATTTGATACAAAGGTCGGTGTTTATACAAAAGGTGCCGGCAGACACGGAGTGATGTTGTTAGGGCTGGTTGTTTTGCTGGCGGGTGGGTTTCAATCCGCAGCATCAGCAATTGGAGCAGAAAGTTCAGTTGTTAATATGGGAATTGATTTAATTCCGATAAATTTTCTTGTACCCGGAGTATTTATTATCTCCTGTATCATATCAACAAGTACAGGAACTTCAATGGGAACTCAAGTAGCCATTATTCCAGTTGCTGTTGCATTAGCGCGGGGAGCAGAGATAAATATTGCCATGGCTGGAGCCGCAGCAATTGCAGGAGCATATTTTGGTGATGCGATTTCCTTTATCTCAAGTACATTAATTTGTGCTGCGAATGGTGTTGATGCAAAAATAAAGGATATAGCCAAACTCAATATCTTAATTGCGCTTCCCGCTGTGATAATCACTATAGTACTTTATGCAGTGTTGAGTCGAGGTGCTGGTGATTCTGAAAAAATAATGACTGACAGTTACAATATTATCAATATTTTACCTTATGCAGTGGTTATCGCTGCTTCAATAAAAGGAATAAAAGTAATAATCACATTAATGCTTGGAATTTTGACCACGGGTATAATCGGAATATCCATGGGGACAGTATCTTTCTTTGAATGGACAAAAGCCATTGGTGCCGGAATGGAAAAAATGTTCTTTTTAGTGGTATTTTCCAGCTTAGTTTCTGGTTTAATACAACTAATTGAATATTATGGAGGAATTGACTGGCTGTTAGAAGCTCTGACGAATAAGATCAAAGGAGCGAAAGGCTGCGAATATTTAATTTCATTGGTCACAGGAGCTATATCTGGTGTAACATTAAACAATACGGTTGCAGTCATAATTACATCACCTATTGCAAAAGAGCTGGGCAAAAAATATAATATTTCAACGAAAAAAATTGCCAGCCTCATGACCGTTTTTTCCAGCGCAATACTGTCTTTAATTCCCTATGATAGCAGTATTTTACTAGCTCAGCAATATGGTAATGTGAGTTATTTGGAATTGATGAGGTATTCATATTATCCGATTATTGTCATGATAGTTGCTGTGCTGGTAATTCAACTAGGTCTTTTTAAGACGAAAGCGGTTGAAGTGAATCAGTTAGAATCCTAAATTTAGTTACAATATTATAACAAGGTACAGGAGGACTTATAATGAAAAGAATAAATACAACAAATGCTCCGGCTGCAATCGGTCCCTATTCCCAGGCTTATGTTCATGCCGGAGTGGTATATATATCGGGACAATTACCGGTAGATGTGAGAGACGGAAGCGTAAAAAGCACGCTGAAAGAACAGGCAAAGCAAAGCTGTGAAAATGTAGGGGCAATTCTTGAAGCAGCAGGGTCAAGCTATGAAAAAGTATTTAAGACTACTTGCTTCCTTGCAGATATGGGAGATTTTACTGCTTTTAATGAGGTATATGCAAGTTACTTTATTTCAAATCCGGCCAGGAGTTGTGTAGCAGTAAAAGCTCTTCCCAAGGGTGTTCTTTGCGAGATAGAAGCTGTTGCAGTTGTAGAATAAAGAGAGCTTATAGGAGACTGGAAATGAAAGTTAATGTAATTGGAAGCCATTTGTGTCCGGATACCATATATGCAATTTGCAAATTAAAAGAAAAAAAGGCTGAGATTGTTTTTTCAGATCTTTCTGCCAGTTTTCCTGCATTGCGGGATTATTTAGAGATTAGGGAGCATGATTCACTTTTTGAAAATGTGAAAAGAAATGGTGGTTTCGGAATTCCATTTTTTATACTTGAAGATGGTATGAGAACATTAAATTTAGATGAAGTGTTAAATAAACTATAAAGGTGAAGGAGAGGGGTTATCATGAATAAGCAGGAGTTTTTAAAAAATTACATCATTGATAGGCGCAATACAAATAGTTTGAAATGGGATGAACTGGATTCTCGTTTTGGTGATCCGGATTTAATATCCATGTGGATCGCAGACATGGAATTTAAAACTTGTGATGAAGTAATTGATGCCATGATTACCAGAATAAAGCATGGTGTATTTGGATATTCTTCTGTACCCGATGAATATTATAAAACATTTTCAAATTGGATGGAGCAGAGATATCATTTCCCGGTAAAGAAGGAGTGGGTCCGTTTTTCCACTGGTTGTGTAACGGCGATCGCATGGATGATACATGCATTTACAAAGCCATCGGATTCCTGCTTGATTCTAACGCCTGTTTATTATCCATTTCATAACGTAGTTACATATAACGGAAGAAATTTGGTAACGGTAGACTTGGATTATAATGATGGATACTTTACTATGAATTACGACGCAATTGAAAGGGCAATCGTAGACAATCAGGTAAAAATGTTTATACAATGTTCTCCGCATAATCCGGTCGGGAGAGTCTGGACGGAGCAGGAATTGGAGCGAATTTTGGCAATCTGCAGGAAGCATCATGTGTTAGTAGTAAGTGATGAAATTCATCAGGATATCACGTTGGGAGATAAAAAGTTTATACCATCTGCAGTAGTTGCCAATGGTGAATACCGGGATATGGTGATTACATTGTCATCACCATCAAAGACATTTAATCTGGCATCTTTGCTGCATTCTCATATTGTTATTACAGATGATAAATTGATGGAGACTTATGACGAGTTTGCTAAGGGCGTAAATCGCACAGAAATGAATGTTATGGGCCTTACAGCAACACAGGCGGCTTATTCTTGCAGAAGTGAATGGGTGGACAATGTTCTGGAAGTAATTCGGGATAATTACACCTATTTGAAGAAAGAACTCAACGAAAAGGTGCCAGAGATTACCGTTTGTTCTCTTGAAGGGACTTACCTTCTTTTCCTGGATATGCGAGGGTGTGTAAAGCCGGAAATGCTAAAAGAATTCATTCAGGAGAAATGTCACCTGGCAGCCGATTATGGAGACTGCTTTGGTAAAAATTTTGATGGCTTTGTCCGGTTGAATCTGGCAACAGATCCGAAATATGTTAGAGAAGCTGTGCAGAATATAATTGCTCAGGTTGAAAAACTATAGAATGACTCAGTGAAAACACAAAAGCATTGCAGCTGGATGTTGCAATGCTTTTGTAAACAATCGGAGGTTTCATGCGTATGGAAAAGAAGAATATTGATTGGAAGGATATCGGGTTTTCTTATATACAGACCGATAAGCGATATGTTTCAAATTATATAAATGGGGAATGGGATCAGGGAGAGCTTATATCAGACCCCAATGTGGTCATCAATGAGTGCGCCGGAATCCTGCAATATTGTCAGGAGGTCTTTGAAGGGTTAAAGGCATATACAACGGTAAATGGAGATATTGTTACATTTCGCCCGGATATGAATGCGGAACGTATGATGAATTCGGCAAAAGGGTTGGAAATGCCCCCATTTCCCCAAGAACGGTTTCTGGACGCGCTTGACCTGGTAGTGAAAGCAAACTCATCGTGGGTTCCTCCCTATGGAACGGGTGCAACACTTTATTTAAGGCCATATATGTTTGCATCCGGACCGGTAATAGGCGTAAAGCCATCCGATCAATACCAATTCCGGGTGCTTTGTACTCCGGTTGGTCCCTATTTTAAAGGCGGAGCAAAGCCGCTTACGCTATGCGTCAGTGAGTTTGACCGTGCGGCGCCCCACGGAACCGGACACTTGAAAGCGGGCTTAAACTATGCCATGAGCATTCATGCGTATGTAACCGCTCATCAGGCCGGATTTGATGAAAACATGTTTTTAGATTCCAAAACAAGAACATATGTGGAGGAAACCGGAGGTGCAAACTTTCTGTTTGTTACAAAGGATAATGAAATTGTAACACCTGAATCAGATTCCATACTGCCGTCCATTACCAGGCGTTCCATGTTACATGTTGCGGAACATTATCTTGGTTTGAAGGTGATTGAGAGGCCGGTGGCGATATCTGAACTGTCGGAATTTGCAGAATGCGGATTATGCGGAACAGCAGCAGTGATTTCTCCGGTAGGTAAAGTAGTCAATCAGGGGAAAGAGATTTGTTTTCCCTCTGGTATGGAGAAAATGGGTCCGGTCACTCAAAAGCTTTTCGACACACTGACCGGAATTCAACTCGGAACTGTTCAAGCTCCGGAAGGCTGGATTCGTAAAATGTGTTAAGTTAAGAATTCAGTAATGCAGAACTGTTTCATAAAAAGATAAACGCTGTCGTTTCCTGATTAAAAAGAATAAAAAGATTATTGACATATGCCAATAACCGTGCTATTCTTACTGAGTAAATGGCATATGCCAGTTACTTAACAAGAAAGGACGGTGAAAAATGCCCAGACCGAAAAAGTGGAGACGTGTCTGCTGCATGCCGGATAATCAGAGCTTTGGACCGTTGGACAATGAATCAAATGAGCGCAAAATTATCGTAATGACGGTAGATGAGTTTGAAGCAATAAGGCTGATTGATTTAGAAGGTCTTACGCAAGAGGAATGTGCAATTCGTATGGAAGTTGCCAGAACGACCGCTCAGGCAATTTATAACAGTGCCCGCGTTAAACTAGCCGAATGTCTCGTGAAAGGCATGGAGCTATCCATCAGCGGCGGCGATTATGTTCTCTGTAACGAAGGTCCATGCGGCTGCAGGCACTGTCATAAAAGAAGATATTATTCAGGAGATGAGAAAAATGAGTGAAAATTGTGATAACAATTGTTCCTCGTGTTCGAGTGATTGTTCTGAAAGAACACAGAAACAGACCAGCTTCATCGAGAAACCTAATGAACTTAGCCAGATAAAAAAAGTTATCGGTGTAGTAAGCGGAAAGGGTGGTGTAGGAAAATCACTGGTCACTTCCCTGCTGGCTGTTTTAGCCCAAAGGGATGGTTATAAAACAGCGATACTTGACGCCGATATTACCGGACCGTCTATTCCAAAACTATTCGGCCTTCATGAACGGGCTTCCGGCAACGAACTGGGATTATATCCAGTCAAAACCAAAACGGGAATATCGGTTATGTCGCTTAATCTGCTTATGGAAAATGAGACTGATCCGGTCGTGTGGCGTGGACCGGTTATTTCCGGAACAGTAAAACAGTTCTGGAAAGATGTCATCTGGGGGGATGTTGATTTTATGTTTATTGACATGCCGCCTGGGACAGGGGATGTACCATTAACTGTATTCCAGTCTATCCCGTTAGACGGAATTATGATCGTAACCTCACCACAGGAGCTTGTTGGCATGATTGTTGAGAAGGCCGTCAATATGGCTCGAAGAATGAACATTCCGGTACTTGGCTTAGTTGAAAATATGAGTTACATAGTTTGCCCGAACTGCGGAGAAAAACACCAAGTTTTTGGCGAAGGACATGCGGATACAATCGCTGAGAAATATCACATCAACACAGTATCGAAACTGCCAATCGATCCAAAGCTTGCAGCGGCATGTGACTCCGGGATGATTGAAATGTTTGAAGGAGATTGGCTTGATCATATGATACATATAATTGAAGGGAGGTAAAATGATATGAGAGTTGCAGTAACATACAATAATGGACTGGTGTTCCAGCATTATGGGAAGACAGAACGTTTCAAGGTTTATGACATTGAAGACAATAAGATTGTGACGGCCGCTGTGGTCAATACCGATGGAAGCGGCCACGGAGCGCTTGCCGGCATATTAAAGAAGATTAGCGTTGACACACTAATCTGCGGTGGAATTGGAGCTGGTGCGAAAGAATCATTGAACGAAGCCGATATCAAGTTATATGGTGGAGTTTCCGGAGATGCGGATGAAGCTGTAAAGGCATTGCTTTCCGGAACACTTCAGTACGATCAGAATGTCACATGTACCCATGAACATCATAACGACCATAATGGTCATCATGATTGCGGAGAGCAGAATCATCATTGTTAGGGTCAATTATGCGGGTTTCGTTGAAACTGTTTAAGGTAATATTAAAATCTGTTATAATAGACTTCTGGAGGAATGCATATGGAGGGAAGTATCTATTTAACAGATTTGGAAAAAAACGTAGTAAACAGAATCCACGCCCATATTCTGGAAGGAGAAAAAGTAAGCATTGACGTGATCGCGAAAGAATGCTTTGTGTCCAAAGCATTAGTTGTAAAACTGGCTAAAAAGTTAGGATACAGCGGTTACAGTGAGATGTATTATGTTCTGATGTCTTCAAACAGAAATCAGAAGTCGGCCGATTTCTCGCATATGGTTCACCAGAATGAAACGAATACTGCCAGAGAAGGAATTACGCTGCTGACTGACTTGCTGAATGAATATCGTGGGGCGAAAATTCACCTTGACTCAATCGGCTTATGCGATGCGGCCAGGGATTATTATCTGCAGAAGCTTCTGATGTTTGGGTTTGATGCGGTAAGCAGTTATCATTTTGCTGCATTTCATAAGGATTCTGCGGGGCTCTTTATTTTTATGTCTTTTTCAGGAAGCAGGTTTGAGATTTTTGACAGGGTCCATGCCGCTGCGGATAATGGATTTAAAGTTTTGGCTTTAACTGCGAGAAAGGATTCTCCCCTTGGGACCATGGCGGATTATACAATTGAAATATCCGGAGAACGGACAGAAGAGAATTATTACAGACCTGATTTTTTTACAGCCAATCTTATCATTCTTCTGGAGATGGCGTTGTGCGAATACTCTCAAAAATATATAAATCAAGAAAACAGAACAAAATAACAGAAAACAGTGCGCAGGGTTAAAAACCTTGTTTGCACTGTTTTTTATTTATAAAAAGGTAAACTTTTTTACTTTCTTGCGATAAGTTCACAAATCTTCCGAATCTATTGAAATTAGTAACCCGTCAGATATAATAAAAACATCATAAATATCGGAGGGGATAAGCATGAAGAAAAAGTTAATGGAGATGAGCCAGAACTTCTCCAGGGCTGCGATACAGCCTGTCATGTTTCTGGCGATTATGGGGTTGGTGCTTGCAGCGGCTGTAATTATGCAGTTGGATTTCATGCCGTCTGTTGTGGTGTTTGCAGGAACACTTCTTAAGACGATGATGGATACAATGCTTAATAATTTATCCGTTATATTCTGCGTAGGGCTTGCAACGGCGTTTGCAAAGAAAAAGAAAGTTGACGCGGCGGTTATCAGTCTCATTGCCTATTTGATTTTCCTTGGAGCCAATAACGCGTGGCTGTCTTCCCGGGGAATGCTGGCGGAAGCCGGACCGATGGGATTGTTCGGAACGGGACAGAACATGGTCCTGGGATTTCAGGTCATCGATATGAATGTATTTTTGGGGCTGGTTCTGGGCTGTATCACCGGATATATACACAACAAATTTTGTGAAAAGAAATTTCCGGAGATGTTCAGTATCTATGGCGGATCGAGATTTGTATTCTTAATCATGATTCCGATTACCCTGGTGCTTGCGATTGTACTTTCCTATATATGGCCTGTCGTGAATACGGGAATCTCCCTTATGGCCCGGTTTATGAAAAATGCGGGAGCAGCCGGTGTGTTTCTCTATTCCTTTGGAAACAGATTCTTAATCCCGACAGGGCTTCATCATCTGCTGTGGATGCCGTTCTGTTTTACAGGGCTTGGGGGTACTTTGAATATCGACGGCTCGGTGGTACAGGGGGCTGCCAATATCTTCTATGCAGAGATGGGGAATACGGCCTCCCTTACTGCGATTGACAGTTCCATACGTTTTGCCACTTTTGGATTTGCCAAGATATTCGGAAGCATTGGAATCGGACTGGCATTCATTCGCTGTGCGAAGCCGGAATATAAAAAAGCCGTAAAAGGCATGATTTTTCCGTCGGTATTCGTAGCGGCGGTAGCCGGAATTACGGAGCCGCTTGACTTTGCATTCCTCTTTATTTCACCGCTTTTGTGGCTGGTACATGGCTTAATTACGGGTATATCGGAAACCCTTCTCTGGATTCTGGGCTCCAGGACGTATGCTCTTTACGGCCTGTTAGATACCATCGTATGCAACTCTGTCATCAGTCCGAAGCTCACAAAGATTTATATATTTTTTATCGTGGGTATTCTTATGACGGTGGTATGGTACCTGGTATTTACCTTTCTGATTAAGAAATTAGATATAAAAACACCGGGACGCGATCATGCTTTTGCGGAAGAAGCAAATGAGAATAGGAAAACAGAGGGTGCATCCGCCCCGAAGGGTTACAGTTCCGAAGATGCCAAACGGATTATCGAAGGACTTGGAGGAGCCGCCAATATCGAAGCCGTCAATAACTGCTTTACAAGATTACGCTGTGATGTGAGAGATGTATCTAAGGTAGACGAAAACATGATAAAAAAAGCAGAACAGAAAGGCGTTATCGTCAATGGTAACAATGTACAGATTATTATCGGCCTGACCGTTGAGAATGCAAAGGACGCGGTAAAGGACCAGTTAAAAACAGAAAATGAATAATTGAAAAAGGAGATATTTTATATGACGAAGTATTCCATTTGTATCATAGGCGGAGCAAGCCGTTATACCCCGGACATGTTAGCCATGCTGTGCAACCAGAAGGAAAGATTTCCGCTTAAGAGAATTGTCCTGTATGACATTGAGGAAGAAAGACAGGTGATCGTTGGGAAGTATGCAGAAATCTTATTCCGTGAGTATTATCCGGAATTGGAAGAAATTGTGTACACCACGGATAAGGAAACCGCGTTTCAGGATATCGATTTTGCATTGATGCAGATCCGTGCAGGACGCCTTAAAATGCGGGAACAGGATGAGAAGATTTCTATCCGACATGGTTGTTTAGGCCAGGAGACATGCGGCGCAGGTGGATTTGCCTATGGTCTCAGAAGCATTCCTGCCATCATCGAACTGGTCAATGATATCCGCAAATATTCACCGGAATGCTGGATTCTCAACTATTCCAATCCGGCGGCTATCGTTGCCGAGGCGACAAAACGCGTATTCCCGGACGACTACCGCATTATCAATATCTGTGATATGCCGATTGCCATCATGGATATGTATGCGGCCGTTCTTGGTAAGAAGAGAAAAGACTTAGATCCAAAATATTTTGGACTTAATCATTTCGGCTGGTTTACCCATATTTATGACAAGGAGACCGGAGAAGATTATCTGCCGAAACTGAAGGAGATTTTGAAGACACCGGTCGATGTGCAGACGGAACCGCTGTTCCAGGAGCCATCGTGGAAAGCTACGTTCCATTTCATGAGCCAGATGATTAGCGACTTTGACGAGTACCTTCCGAATACTTATCTGCAGTATTATCTATACCCTCATAAAATGTATGCCAAAGAAAACCCGGAATATACGAGAGCCAATGAGGTGATGGATGGGAACGAGAAAGAAACTTATGAATGCCTGAAAAAAATCATTGCTCTCGGAAAAATCCGTGGCACGGAATATGAACTGACAGCGGATGTAGGATGCCATGCGGAATATATCGTGGACCTTGCTGCAGCACTCGCCAATAACACAAAGGAAATATTCCTGATCATCACGGAAAACAGGGGAATCATCGAAAACGTGGATGACGGCATGATGGTGGAAGTTCCCTGCCGCGTCGGCAGGAATGGGGTGGAGCCTCTGGCAGCCGGCCCGATTCCAACCTTTTATAAGGGAATGATGGAGAACCAGCATGCATACGAAAAACTGGCGGTAGATGCCTGCCTGGAGGGAAATAAGAAGAAGGCGCTTCAGGCACTGGTCTTAAACCGTACCGTTGTAAACGCGGATACCGCCATTGCGCTGCTCGACGATTTAATAGAAGCGAATAAGGGATACTGGAATGAAATGAAATAAGAATCCATGGAATCATTCTGCATGGAATTGACAATCACAAGCAATCTGGACTATAATGAGCCTGAGAAATGGAGAAATCATTATGGTAAGAATAAAGGATATTGCTGAATATGTGGGAGTCAGTACTACTACCGTATCCAATGTGATTCATGGAAAAGAGCAGCGGGTTTCCGGCGAGACCAGAAAGAGAATCGAAGAGGCCGTTCGGGAGATGGGCTATGTGCCGAGTATGAGTGCGCTGATGCTGGCACAGGAACGATCCGGCATTTTTGGTGTGATCCTGCAGAACAAAGAGGAGGATAACAAGCCTGCGCTGGCAGATCCTTATTATAGTGCTCTGGTAGGATACCTGGATCAATACATTAAACAGAATCATCATTATATGCTGATGATAACCGTTCCGGATGAACAGGAGATCATCCGGCAGACCATTGCATGGAATCTGGATGGCCTGATTGCCTGCAACCTTAATGAGGATTTTCTGCTGAGTCTTCATGAACACTGTAATAAGCCGATTGTTTCCGTAGATACCTATATCAATAAAAAATATAATTACACCACTGTCATGACCGATGACTTTAGCGGAGGTTATCAAATGGGAAAATATCTTACCTCCATGGGACATCGGAAGATTCTGTTGCTGGCGGATAATGACCGGGGAGTTGACCATTACCGGTGGCTGGGATTTAAAAAAGCATTGCAGGAAAGCGGGATTGAGGTCACCAAAGAGCAGCATGTAATCATATCCCCTGTCTATCAGGAGCGGATGGAACAGATCGAGAAGATGCAAGCTATGCTTCATCAGCAGACCGCACTGTTTTTTGCCTCTGATTTTTATGCTCTGGAGGCCTGCTCGGTTCTTCGGGATATGGGGTTTCGGATTCCGGAAGACATTTCGGTCACCGGTTTTGATGATCTGCTGTATGCCCGGTTATCGAAGCCCAGGCTTACCACTATGCGTCAGAGTATAGAGAAAAAAGGGGAGATGGCAGTGAAGGCGCTGCTGAACCTGATTAATCATGAACAAAAACAGGATTGGCTGCTTCCTGTTCAGCTGATTGAGCGTGAATCTGTAAAACGCATAGAATAGATCATTGTGCAATATTGCTAAAATATAATAAATATAGTACTGCAAATTACTGGTTATGCGCAAAACCATTTGACACAGGCGGCAGCCTGTGTTATTTTTTTATTGTTAGTTATGCGCATAACCTAAGTGATTAACAATGATAGGAGGGAATTAGATATGAAACGGAAAATGGTTGCTATGTGGGCTTTGGCAGCTCTGGCTTTGACAACTATGACACTTGCAGGCTGCGGGAAGAAAGAAAAAGAGATCGAATTTTTTTCTTCCAAGTCAGAAAATGCAGCAATCCTGCAATCCTTAGTGGATGCGTTCAATCAGGCTCATACAGAAAGCGGAGTGACTATCGTGTTAAATACACCTGCAGATCCAGGAACAGTATTAAAGACCAGGCTGGCGAAAAATGATGTTCCGGATATCATGGCTTTGGGCGGTGATAATAATTATAAGGAAGTGCAGGAGACGGGCGTGCTGGCAGATTTAAGTAAAGAAAGCTACATGGATTCCATTCAGGAGTCCTACTTACAGATGGTATATGATGTGCAGAAGGGAAAAGAAGCAATCCCGTATGCAGTTCCTTATGCTGCCAATGCATCCGGTGTTTTATATAACGTAGATAAGTTTAACGAGCTGAACCTTAAGATACCAAAAACCTGGGATGAATTTATAGAAGTGATCCACAAGATTGAACAGGCAGGAGAGGAACCGTTCGTCTTTACGTTTAAAGATGCCTGGACCGGACTCTGCCCATGGAACAGCATGGCCCCTGACCTGCAGCCGGAAGGATTTGCCGAAGACCGCCGTACAGGAACAACTACCTTTGCGGCTACCCATCAGGAGATTGCTGAAAAATATCTGGAACTGTTAAAGCATGCACAGAATGATTTTATGGGGACGACCTATGATGATGGCAACAAGGCGTTTGCAAATGGAAAAGGCGTTATGATGATCAATGGAAATTGGGCAATCAATCAGTTTACCAATGCAAACCCGGATTTTCACGTAGATATGTTTGCGCTTCCTTCCTCAAACGATGAATCAAAAAATTATGTGACTTCAGGAGTGGATATGCTGCTATGCGCCAATAAGGATTCGAAAAACCTTGCTATCGCAAAAGAATTTCTGGCCTTTTTATTGGAACAGAAAAATGCAAAGGCCTATATCGATGATCAGTTCGCATTTTCAGCAGTAAAAGGAGTTGAGCAGAAGGATGCCAGGGTAGCCGGTGTGAAAGAGGATATCGGAAAAGGAAAGGTTGCGAACTTTCCGGATCATGATTACCCCTCTGCGTTTAATCTGTCCGCTCTTTTATCAGAATACTCTTTGAACCACGTAAACGGAATGGGTGATGCGGAAAATATAGCAGCATTTCTTGCTGATTGTGATAAAAAATATGACGCAGCCAATGTAGAATAGCAGATGAGGAATCACGATGAAAAAGAAAAACAAATCGGTAGATCCAATATATTTTTTAAGCGTCGGCATGATGGCAGGATTATTTTTTCTGTTCCATACCGTATCATTTCTGAAGGGCGTTTTTTACAGCTTTACTGACTGGAAAGGATACGGAACCTGGAATTTTGTCGGACTGAGGAATTATATGCAGATCTTCAGGGACGGGGATACGATCCATGCTTATATATTCACCTTTCGTTTTGCCATTATCTGTACGGTGCTGGTAAATCTCATCAGTCTGATCCTGGCCTGTGCCTTAAATGCAGATATCCGGTATAAGAACTTCTTAAAGGGAGTTTACTTTCTTCCCTATATGCTTGGGAGTGTGATTGTAGGGTTTATCTTTAACTTCATTTTTGCCAATCTGATTCCGGTGTTTGGTCAGCTGCTTGGCATCAAAGGGCTGAGTGTCAACATTCTCGGAACGACCCGTGCCATCTGGGGAATTATAGTTGTGACCATATGGAGCGGGTGTGCATTTCATACGCTGATTTACATATCCGGCCTGCAGTCTGTGGATACGAACGTGTATGAAGCTGCAGCTTTAGACGGAGCTACAGGTCTACGGAGATTTTTTCATATCACATTCCCGTTGCTGGCACCATCCTTTACCATCAATATGGTGCTTGCGGCCAGAGGTTATCTCATGATATACGATCAAATCATGGCAATGACGGATGGAGGACCTGGAATTACGACTACCTCTATTGCAGTATTAATATATAAAAAGGGATTTGGTGCCGGTCAGTTTTCCTACCAGATGGCAAATGCTGTTGTATTATTTATTGTTGTGGTGACGGTATCAATATTACAGCTTAAAATTCTGGAGAAGCGGGAGGAAAAAATCGGATGAAACATAAATCAAATATCCTTGTGACCGCAATGCTGTTTGCTGGTGCCGGGTTCGTCATTTTACTCCCCCTTTATATGACAGTTATGATAGCCATTAAGGATCCGTCTGATATGAATCAGGTGTTAGCATTGCCGAAGAAAATCAGGCTGCTGAATTTTGTGGATGCATGGAAACTGACAGAATTCCCCCGCAAATTTTTAAACACCACATGTATCACATTGGTGAACCTCGCTGCCACACTGATCACCAATTCTTTTGTGGCATATGCCATTACCCGCAACAGAAAGAAGCATGTGTTTTTCCGCATGATGTATTACTATTTTGTCAGCGCCATGTTCATTCCATTCTGTGTAATCATGCTTCCGCTGGTGGTGCAGGCAAACTTCTTTCATCTGGCAAATATCTTTGGCATTACATTTTTATATATCGTATTTGGTTTGCCAATGAATACGTTTATTTATTGCGGGGCGGTAAAAAGCATCCCTTCTGCGCTGGATGAAGCAGCTGAAATGGATGGGGCAAATCCGTTTCAGATATTTTACCATGTGATTTTTCCTGTACTGAAGCCTGCTACGGCAACGGTTGCCATTCTTTCCTTTATGTGGACCTGGAATGATTTTACCATGCCGTTAGTATTGTTAAGTGATCAGGATCAGCAGACCTTACAACTGGCTCAGTACGTATTTAAGAGTCAGTTTTCTGTAAATTATAATCTGGCATTTGCTTCTTACCTTATGGTAATCCTGCCCATTCTGATCGTGTATCTGTTCTGCCAGAAATGGATCATGAACGGCGTTGTGGCGGGGGCAGTAAAATAAGCACAATTTCTGTCAGGCAGAGTATTTCATAACTTGAATGCGCCTTGAGGGAAGGGAAAGGAACGATAAAAAACATGATAAAAAAATATACTTACGGGACACCTGTCCAGACAGATGCCGTTGTAAAAAATATAGTACCGGAAACAGATAAATGCCCTTATGAACAGAATCATGATCCGCTTATTTTCCGGCTTCTTATGGAAGAAGATGATATCGTCTACGGGCTTGGAGAGCAGGTACGCGGTATTAATAAACGGGGCTGGAGATATGTCAGTTATTGCAGCGATGAGCCGCACCATCAGGAGGATAAACAAAGTCTTTATGGTGCGCATAACTTTTTCGTATTAAAAGGAAGATTAAACGCAGGTATCTTTGTGGATTTTCCTGGAAAGATAACCTTTGACATAGGTTTTAAAAAGCTGGAGGAAATACAGATCATACCGGAAGGAACCGATCTTGATATCTATATAATAGAAGGGGGAACCGTTCCCGCCATCATTAAGGAATTTCGGGAGCTGATCGGTCCGAGTTATATTCCTCCGCTGTGGGCATTCGGATATGGCCAGAGCCGTTGGGGATATAAATCGGCGGATGATATAAGAACGGTTGCCAAACGGTACAGGGAAAGCCAGATTCCCATCGACAGTATCTATCTGGATATTGACTACATGGATCGGTATAAAGACTTTACGATTGACAAGGAGGCATTTCCGGATTTTCCAGACTTTGTAAAGGAAATGAAGGAACAGAAGATTCATCTGGTTCCCATCATTGATGCCGGTGTAAAAATCGAGCCTGGCTATGATGTCTACGAGGAGGGATCTGCGGGCAATTATTTCTGCAAGGATGAAGAAGGCAATGATTTTGTGACCGCAGTATGGCCGGGCAGGACTCATTTTCCGGATGTGCTCAATGATAAAGCGAGAGAATGGTTTGGCAGCAAGTACAGGCTTCTGCTGGAACAGGGGATCGACGGCTTCTGGAATGATATGAATGAACCTGCTATTTTCTATACCGATGTACACTTGAAAGAGGCATTTGAAGAAATAGAACAATATAAGCAGAAAGATAATCTGGTTTTAAAGGACTGGTTTGCATTCCAGGAGCTGATCCGGGGAATCCCCAACAGTGAGAAAGATTATAAACGGTTCTATCATAATATTCAGGGGAAAAAGGTGCGTCATGATCAGGTTCATAATCTTTACGGCTATTATATGACAAGAGCGGCAGGAGAAGCCTTTGAAAAGTATGAGCCTGAGAAGCGCATTCTAATGTTTTCCAGATCCTCTTATATCGGAATGCATCGATACGGAGGGGTCTGGACAGGTGATAATAAGTCATGGTGGTCCCATTTGCTTTTAAATATTCAGATGATGCCATCCTTAAATATGTGCGGTTTTCTCTATACGGGTGCAGATATTGGAGGATTTGGAGCAGATACGACAGAAGACCTTATAAAACGCTGGCTGGCATTTGGTGTTTTTACGCCGCTGATGAGAAATCATTCTGCAATGGGAACCCGGGAGCAGGAGCTGTATCAGTTCCGTGAGACAGAAGGTATGAGAAAGCTGATTGAAGCCAGATATCAGCTGCTCCCTTATCTTTATAGTGAATTTATGAAGGCGGCTCTAGAAAATGAACTTTTTTTCCGGCCTCTGTCCTTTGATTATCCGGAAGATGAGATGGCTTTACAAACAGAGGATCAGCTGCTGGTGGGAGAAAGTCTGATGATCGCACCTGTTTATATACAGAATGCGAAAGGACGGAATGTCTACCTGCCTGAGGATATGAAGATGGTCACGCTGGGAGAAGGAGAAAATCTTAATGGCACCGTTTTAGAGAAAGGCTGGCATTATATCGGCGTACCAATGGATTCTATTGTGTTTTTCCTTCGCCCGGATCACATCTTACCCTTGTCAAAGGGGGGAAGGAATGTGGAGGAAGTTGACTTTGTGAATTTAAAGCTGGTTTCCTATGTGAAGACTGAGGCATTTTACCGATACTATCATGATGATGGTTATGGGAAGGATTATAGGAACCCGAACAATTACCGGGATATCAGATTATAGATGATAAAATATTGACAAATGGATTCCGGAATTTTACCTCCTCCAATGATTGTTTTTTGTTTGAGTCATCGGAGGAGGCCACTTTAACTTTGCAGATTTAAGTAAAAATTGTCATACTATGCATCATTATTATTCTATGAGTGTCCCATCATAATACACATGCAATACCGGATCGCTTAATTTATCGTATGAGGACCAGTCCGCCTTTGCAAAGCGGATGTCCATAACCAGCTTTCCATCCTCCGGCAATTCGGTCTTTTCCTTTATGGTTAACGTTAATGTCTGATCGCTTATGCTTCCGGTAACATAGTTGTTAATGGAACTATACCAGGGTGCCGAACTAAGCTGCAGGGCAGCATTGTCGCACCAGACATTCTGGATTGCACTGCTCATGCCATCTGCCGTAAATGTCAGGGTTAACTTTGACAAATCAATGGCCCCGCCATTTGCGGTTACCGTATACTTCTGGCTGATGCTGTTTCCATTATTTGTTGTGGTTACGGTTGCCGTTGCTTTCCCTGCAGGAGGGTCATCCGGATCTTCATTCAGTCCTTGAATGATAGAATAATATGCAGGCTTCGCTTTATACTCCCCATTAAATAAAAGCGGATATCCTCCCAGCCAGCTTGTTCGGTCCGTAACTCCCCATAAGATAACTGCCGTAATATTAATCCCTTCTTTTTTTAAATTCACTGCTTTATTCATCAGCAGTTTGTAGCGGTCAGCCTGAGCTGCAAGAGCGCTTTCCGTGTTGCTCGGCTGCTTTATATCCAGTTCCGTCAGCTGCAATTCCAAACCAAGGGAAGCGTATTTCCTTGCTGCGGTTTCGAACATGCTTATGCTTGGATAATCCATGGTCCAATGTGACTGCATTCCCATACCGTCAACCAGGCCCTTTTCTTTTAAATCTTTTAAGATATTATAGATAAAGCTGCTCTTTTTATCCTCGTATTCGTTATAGTCATTATAAAATAACTTACAGCCTTCCGGAGCATATTTTCTGGCATATTCAAATGCCTTTTCAATGTATTCCGGGCCAATGGTCTGCATCCACGGGGAATTGCCGGCTGTGGTATTGTTGGAGCCCGGATTTCTCATACCTGTTGAAGTATTGGGATCTACGGCTTCGTTTACCACATCCCAGGCATAGAATTCTACCGTAGGATAAGTTTCTTTTAACAATCCCATAAGGTTTTTTATGTAGTTTTCCAATCTTTTTAACATTACTTCCTTAGATACCCAGGGAGCGGAGGGATCCGTGGAGTAATTTTCCTTAAAAAACCAATCCGGTGTCTGGCTGTGCCACACCAGCGTATGTCCCCTTACGGGAATATGATTGTCTCTGGCAAATTCAAGTAAAGTTCTGGCTGCCCTTAAATTTACCTGGGGATTGGTCTGGTCATCGGGATTTTTCTTAAGGTAAGCGATGGTAGCATCATGATCCAGAACGGACTCCGGTTTTAATTCATTGCCGGGAGTCAGCAGGTTATAATGCTTTAAAATCAGGTCTTTTGCCGGTGACGGTGCCAGCTCGCTGGCCGTTGAAGCGGCTCCCATATGAAAATAGGGGGAAAATACATCTTTTAAACTGGCAATATCTTCTTCAATTTCTGGTAAGTCCGCCGGAGCTGCCTTAAAATCATCAATATAGAAGTCCATAAAATCCTGTGTACCAGGGGATGACTTATATTCCGATTCCACGTAAATGTATACATTTGCCGCGTCGGTGGGAATGGTGTACTGTCCTTCCAGATAAGTCCACGAACCCTTTGTTACTGCTGCAGTTTTTATGGTTTTATACTGGTCATTTACCCCGTCATTGTATTGCAGCTGCAGACTGAAATTATTAGTACCGGAATAGGTATCTCCGGTATAATAAAGCCATATTCCGAATACGTAAGTTTCTCCCAAAGTCAGTTCATCCGTTTCGTTACTGGCTGCTCCGTGCCAGGTTTGGGTACGGTTGCTTACCTTTAAGCTGTACTCTCCGCTATGAGCCTGTTCTGTACTTAAACTCACCGTTTCGCTGCCTCTAGGCCCCCAACCATTTAAGCCTGTCTCAAAATCATTTACGATTGATTCTCCGTTTGTAGCTGCTGATACTGTTTTTGGTATATAACAGCATGTACCCATAAAAAGGGTAAAAACCATTAGAAAAGAAATTATTTTCTTTCTCTTCATAATTACCACCTCCTGAAAAATAATAAATATCCCGCTTTTCTAAAATATATAAAACGTTACTGGTTGGGGGGATAGATATTTTTATAATAGCAAAAAGAAGTTAAGATTCAACCCAAGTGCCAAAATTATACACTTTATGTGCCAAAATTTGCGCTTGGTTCGTTTAAATAGCACAGTCGAATCTTGTTTGGAGCATAGATTGCGTATTTTCGATTCATCATTTGGCTGAAGCCGCCATAGAGATGTTACAGTAAGAATAAAATGTTTAAACTATAGGAAAATAAGAAATAATTTATAAATAGCTAAAATAATGCTTGAACTAAAGCGAATGTAGTTGTATAATATAGACAAAATTATAAGAAATAAGTCAGGGGAAATATATGAAACGACCAAGCATGTCTGCCATAGAATGATGATTTACGGATCCGCGTGCATGGAAAAAGAGCCGGAAACCAGAGCTTTGTCTATGGATGAAACCAAGCACATATTTGGCCCGGGACATAACAGTTTTGTGAAAGGAGAAGATGGGGTATTTATTTGACCCGAACAGCCATACGATGGTTATAAAAGCGAGGTGGAATGCAGAAGGAGAACCAGTGTTTTCTTTTAAGAAATAGTTATTTTTTTGTCAAAGTGTTTAGAAAAGACTATAATATTATAATAAAAACTAAAGGAGTGATATTATGAAAAGAAAATTAGCCGGCATCCTGGCCGGTGCTGCAGTGGCAGCAACTATTTTATCCGGATGCAGTTCATCAGCAGATTCTGCGCAGACAACTGCCGGTGAAACAGAAGAAGCAGTGGTAACAACGGTAGGACCGGATACCGGTACGCATATGGAAATGTGGTCATTTGTGGAATTACATAATACATTTTATGCGAGTATGGTTGAAAAATGGAATGAGGATAACCCGGACCGGCAGATTCAGGTGACCTTTACTACTTATCCATTTCCCGACATGCATAATAAATTAATCATGGCATTGCAGACCGGACAGGGTGCGCCGGAT
This sequence comes from Clostridium sp. Marseille-P2415, assembly GCF_900155545.1. Lineage (GTDB taxonomy): Bacteria > Bacillota > Clostridia > Lachnospirales > Lachnospiraceae > Lacrimispora. Next base: position 1,268,705 of record NZ_LT732526.1, on the reverse strand, counting down.
CTGTGCGATGTTGAAATCGGTCAGTTCCCGAATTTCCTTCAGGGAGAAATACAGCTTTATCCTTTGAATAAAGCTTTGGAGCCATATAAAAAAGATATGGTTCAGTCCAGATTGGATGTGTATTCGAAAGATGGAAATTATTATGGAGTGCCAACACATGTAGGGGCGGCCGTTATGTATTATAATACGGAGATTTTGGAAAAGTATGGCATTGATTATACGAAAATCAAAACATGGGATGATTATACGGAAGCGGGTAAGAAATTAAAAGAGGCGTCCAATGGGGAAGTGAAGCTGACAAGCGTGGATACTGCCGGCATCGATTGGCTGACAATTGCAATGGCCCAGTATGGGGAAGATTGGGCAGCTGCCAATGATGGTTCTGTGAATGTGCAGCTGGAATCTGTGAAGAAAATGCTTACGATGCAGCAGAATTGGCTGTCAGAAGGCATTGCGATGATTTCACCCGCAGGACATGTGGATTTGGAAGAAGGCTTTCAGAATATACTGGATGGAAATATCGCATCCTTCCCGAAAGCATTATGGTATATGAGCCGTTTCTTAAATTATATGCCTGAAATGAAAGGAAAAGTAGCCATGGCACCATTGCCGGTATTTAAAGAGGGACAGAACCGTTCTGTCGGAATCGGAGGAACGGGTACTGCGGTAACGGCACAGTCCTCTGATCCGGAACTGGCTGCGGATTTTATTGCATTCGCAAAATGCTCCCAGGAAGGAAGCCGCCAGATTTGGGAGCAGCTGGGCTTCGATGTATGCAATACGAAGCTGTGGACTGATGAAACGGTGACGAAAGATACCGCCAATAAATATATCAGCTTTTTCAAGACCAATCCTTTTGATGTTTTAAATGAAGTGAAAGCAGAAATCATGACGTTGAGCGTTACGAGTATGACTCCCGGAATCAATGATTATTTTTGCACTACTACACTTAACGAGGTCCTGGAAGACGGGAAAGCTGTGGATGAGGCATTACAGGAAGCGCAGGATTATCTGGAGTTGGAAGAGTAATATAGAAGCAAGGGCCGGAGCGCTCGGCTGGAAGGGAATAACACCGGCCTGTTAAATGATTGGAGGGGATGGAATGAAAATAAAACGAATCCTGTATTCACAAAAAGCAGCTCCTTTTCTTTTTGTGCTGCCATTTATATTAAGTTTTACGGTATTTTGGATCTATCCGCTGTTCAGTACGGTTAAAATGAGCTTTCAGAGTATTCTTCCGGGGCGGATTGAGTGGATCGGGGTGGATAATTATACGAAACTATTGAAAGATACTACGTTTCATACGGCGATTAGGAACAGCTTTACATATATGGTTCTTTCCATAGCATTATTACTGCCTTTTCCCATGTTTTTTGCTGTTTTGATGGATAGTAATCTGGTAAAGGCGAAAGGATTCTGGAAAGGGGTATTATATTTACCGGCATTGACATCGGTAGTGATTTCAGGTACCTTATTCCGCCTGATGTTTTCTGAATTGCCCACGGGACAGATGAATGTCTTTTTAAGCTTTTTTGGAAAGGCACCGGTTGCATGGCTTAAGAGTAAGAATCTTGCCATGACCGCACTTCTTGTACTCTGCTGCTGGAGGTGGACGGGAGTCAATATGCTGTACTTCTTATCGGGACTGAAAAGCATTGATACAACTCTGTATGAATCAGCCGCTATTGACGGGGCCTCTGCATGGAATAAATTTCGCTATATCACCATTCCTTTATTAAAGCCAACTACGGTGTATGTGCTCACCATCAGTGTCTATGCAGGATTGGCTATGTTTTTGGAAAGCTTTATGCTGTGGGCAGGAAACAGCTCGCCGAAAAATATCGGTTTGACGATCGTCGGATATCTTTACAAAAGAGGAATCGAAAAGAATCAAATGGGATATGCTTCGGCTGTCGGCCTGATTCTTCTTGCAATAGCACTCCTGATTAATGTGGTTCAGCTTATTTTTAATGGTACCTTTAAGAAGGAGGAAAAATAGTTATGAATAAAAAGGATAAACTCCTTACGGTTTTGGCAATTGTGTTTTTTGCCTGCCTGTGCTGTCTGGTTCTGTTTCCGGTATTGGCAGGATTCCTCGCTTCTTTCAGGCCCGGCAGGGAATTGATCCGGCACGGGCTGAGCATTAACCTGGATTTTTCCACAATGACATTGGATAATTATAAGTACCTGTTTTCCTGGAATGCGGACTCAAAAAAATATTTTTTATGGTTTAAGAACAGCGCGGTATTAACTCTGCTTACGGTAGGACTAACTTTGATGATCTGTTATTTTGTGGCCTATGGATTGACCATGTATGAATATAAGCTCAAGAACATATTATTCTTCCTGGTAATCGCAACTATGATGGTTCCTTTTGAGATCCTGATGCTGCCGCTTTATCAGGAAATGATAGACTTAAGCCTGATTAATACGGTTGCCGGTGTGATTCTTCCGGGGGTATGCAGTGCATCCACCATATTTTTCTTCCGGCAGTATATGGTTTCGCTGCCGAAAGAACTTCTGGATGCAGGCAGGGTCGATGGAGCTACGGAATTTGGCATTTGCGTGAAGATTATGCTTCCAATTACCAAGCCGGCATTTGCAGCGATGGCAATTCTATGTGCAATGGGATCATGGAACAACATGCTGTGGCCAATGCTGGTATACCGTGATGCCAGAAGATTTACGCTTCCAATAGGCCTTAATACATTGCTGACCCCTTATGGGAACAACTATGATTTGCTGATTGCGGGTTCCATGTTTGCAATTCTTCCCGTATTGATTGTATTTTTATGTTTCCAGAGATATTTTATTGAGGGCATGACGGTTGGTGCTGTTAAGGGGTGAAATAATATGAACAGAGAAAAAAGCATATACTTCCGATATGGTACAAATGAAACAATCATCCTACTGCAAAACGGAAAGACAGGAGGTGACAGAGAGGGGATATGGGGAAGCAAAGCAGAATGAGGAATCTTTGTATGTGATAAAGAGTTTTTTGAGCCGAAACTCCAAAAGCATATAGAGAAGTGGAAGATGCAGCTTTTTCGAAATCAGGTATTGTATCTTCATGAAAATTCATGTATGATGATATTCAGGTTTGTCTAAAATTTTTAAGTAAGTATCCGCGTATCTTCATATGTGAAAGGAACTGCCATGCTGCATATTAAAAATATAGAAGAAGGGCTGAAGGTTTTTAATGCTCTGGGATCTGAACTGAGAATTGAGATCATAAAGCTTTTGATAGAGCATACCGAAATGAATATGAATGAACTTGCTTCCAGTCTTGGAGTGACAAATGGAGCGTTAACCAGTCATATCAGGAAGCTGGAAGACAGTGGTATTATTCGGGTGATAACAGAACATAACGGTCATGGGAACCAGAAGCTGTGCCGTGTGAATGTTGATAAGCTGCTGGTGGATATTGCGCCGAAACAAAGTGATAATGGGAAAAATACATACACGACCGATATTAATGTAGGGTATTTTTCAGATTATCAGATTCTGCCGACTTGTGGCCTGGCCAGCAGCCGGGCAATTATAGGGGAAGTGGATGATCCGCGCTATTTTGCCCATCCGGATCGGTTTAAAGCTGAGATCGTCTGGTTTACAAAAGGATATATTGAATACATGATCCCCAATTTGCTTCCTCCGCTTCAGCAGGTCGATCAGATCACTTTTTCTCTTGAAATAGGAAGTGAAGCACCTGGAGTCAATAATGACTGGCCTTCCGATATTACGATTTGCATCAATAATGTGGAATTGGGAACGTGGACCAGCCCGGGGGATTTTGGTGATGTTCAGGGAATTTTTACGCCGGACTGGTGGTTTCCCAACTGGAATCAATATGGCCTTTTAAAAATGATCGTAGTGAATCAGTATGGTACCTTTATTGATGGGTTAAAAATATCTTCTGTAAGGATTGATGATTTGAATCTTGACAGACGCAGTCCGATCAAATTGAAATTCCAGGTAAAGGATGATGCGGTAAACCCAGGCGGCCTGACTATATTTGGAAGCAGTTTCGGAAATTACAATCAGGATATCAAGGTGCGTATTCACTATGGTCCTGTAAAAAATGAAAATAATATTTAGTACAGGAGGATGGCTCAAACCCCGGTATGGGGGAAAGCCATCCTTTTTATTTACCCGGGCAAACTCGCAAAGCGTGTTTCTTCCGGTTGAAATTAAGAAAGGGGTATCTGTTATGGCAAAATTAGTAATAAATCCTTTGAAAAGGATCAGCAAGGTGAATCGGGAGATTTATGGACATTTTTCAGAACATCTGGGAAGAGGAATTTACGAAGGAATCTATGTCGGCGAAAATTCCGCGATACCAAATGAAAATGGAATGCGCAAGGACGTGGTGCAGGCGCTAAGAAAAATAAGGGTTCCGGTATTGCGTTGGCCGGGAGGCTGTTTTGCGGATGAATATCATTGGAAAGACGGGATAGGAAAGAAGGAATCCCGTAAAAAGATGATTAATACACACTGGGGTGGAAGTGTTGAGGATAATAGTTTTGGGACTCATGAATATTTTGAATTATGCCGTCAGCTGGGATGTAGAACATATATTAATGGCAACGTGGGGAGCGGAACGGTACAGGAAATGTCGGAATGGATTGAGTATATGACCTTCGATGGACTATCTCCCATGGCTATGCTGCGGGAAGCCAATGGAAGAAAAGAATCCTGGGACGTAGATTTCTTTGGTGTTGGCAATGAGAACTGGGGGTGCGGCGGAAACATGACTCCCGAATATTATGCAAATGAATACCGCCGTTATCAGACTTATGTAAGAGATTATAAGAAGGATAAAAAAATACAGAAAATTGCCTGTGGGGCAAATGTGGATGATTATGAATGGACCCGGAATGTATTGAGCGCTTGTTTTGCCCATTCGTCAGAGTCCATGCATGGATTTATGGATGGTTTGTCCCTGCATTACTATGTCCACCCGGAGGGCTGGAAGGTGAAAGGAAGCGCCACGGAGTTTGATGAAAAAACATGGTATAAGACGTTAAGCAAAGCGTTATATATGGATGAGCTGATCCGCCGTCATGGTGCGATTATGGATATGTTTGATCCGTCTGGAAAGATCGGTATGATTGTGGATGAATGGGGGACCTGGTATACGGAGGAACCGGGAACCAGACCGGGCTTCTTATACCAGCAAAGCACAATGCGGGATGCGCTGGCTGCCGGTATTACGCTGAATATATTTAATAAGCATAGCCGCAGAGTCACCATGGCAAATCTGGCCCAGATGGTCAATGTGCTTCAGGCCGTGATTCTGACAGAAGGAGAGGACATGATTCTGACGCCTACCTACCATGTGTTTCATATGTACCAGCATCATCAGGATTCGTTTCTGGTTGAAAGCAGCCTTGAGACTGAGCAGATCGGTATGGAAGATAAGTATATGGTTCCCAACTTGACAGAATCAGTGACCATGGATGAGGAAGGAATCCTGCATCTTACAATGACGAATCTGTCCTTGACAGAAGCGTATGATATTGAGACATTCGTGTTGAATCTGCCGGTGACAGAGGCTGTGGGAGAGATTGTGACAGAGGAATACCGTGCCGGAAATACGTTTGAGAATCCACGGAGAGTGGGGCGGGAAATATATGATGAAATACATACTGGAAAGAATGGGCTGAATTTTACAATACCCGCCTGCAGTGTTCTGCATATTGCAATAAAGTAGGAAAAGGCTATGGAAAAGAGAATTTGCAGGAAATGCCTGAACTCCATTCCGGAAGAGGAATTTTTTCAACATTTGCAGCGCTATGTTGATCATCTGGATGAAAGTGTAAGAGCAGATGACAGCTTATACAAAGAACGGTTATCCTGCTGTGAAAGATGCAGCTGCCTGATGAACGGGGTTTGCCGTTTATGCGGCTGTTTTGTAGAAATGAGGGCAGCGATTGCTGTTCGAAGATGTCCGGCAGCGGAGCGTTATTGGTAAGAAAGGTCGTTCCAAAACGATAATTCGAGAGAATTAAAAATGAAGCTTTGCACATGATTTTATTTCCTGACATATAATGCTAGGAAGATATGGCAGGCAATGCCGGTTAAGGGTATTAAGGAAGAAGCCATGATTTACGGAAGTTTTAACACATTAAGCTATATGACTGCCTGGTACCGTAATGAGGAATATATCCGGTTTGGTATTCTTAACTCTCAGAATTCTTCATTTCAGATTCAGATTATTGCAGAAAACCTCAATATACCCTGGGCAGTGGACATCAGTGAAGACGGCAGGCTGTTCTTTACAGAGCGCAGCGGAAACCTGCGTGTCATAGAAAACGGGATATTAAATCCGGTGCCTGTGTATACATTCGGCCCTCCATTTGTCAGTACCGGAGAAGGCGGGCTTCTGGGGCTTGCTTTGGACAGGGATTTTCTTTCAAACGGATATATTTATCTTATGTATACCTATATGGAAAACGGAGGACTTTACAACCGTGTGGTACGTATGCGCATCGAGGGAAATACCGCTTCCGGGGAGGAAATTCTTTTGGACCGGATTCCGGCAGGCCAGTTCCATAACGGCGGAAGGTTAAAAATTGGCCCCGATGGTTACCTGTATATAACTGCCGGTGATGCCGGTGAGCGTTATCTTGCACAGGAAATAAGCAGTCCGGCCGGTAAAATTCTGCGGATTGGAACAGACGGAAGTATTCCGCCTGATAATCCCTTTCCGGGTTCACCGGTTTACGCCCTGGGACTTAGAAATCCTCAGGGCCTGGCCTGGAATGACAGGAATGTGTTATATGCCTCAGATCATGGAGAAACGGCCCATGATGAAATTAATATCATACAGCCGGGTGGTAACTATGGCTGGCCTTTGGTTACAGGTGATGAGGAAATGCAGGGATATAATTTTTTGGAACCCGTCATACAAAGCGGGAACGATACCTGGGCCCCTGCGGGCCTGGCCTTCGTAACCAGCGGTCCCCGGATGGGGCAGTTGCTTGTATCAACGCTCCGGGGAAGTGTACTCCTGGCAATCACTTTTGACGAATCCGGGACACAAGCGGTTCAAGTGGAACGGTTACTGCAGGGCCTTTACGGACGGTTAAGGGAAGCCTATCAGGCAAGGNAATACCGCCGTTATCAGACTTATGTAAGAGATTATAAGAAGGATAAAAAAATACAGAAAATTGCCTGTGGGGCAAATGTGGATGATTATGAATGGACCCGGAATGTATTGAGCGCTTGTTTTGCCCATTCGTCAGAGTCCATGCATGGATTTATGGATGGTTTGTCCCTGCATTACTATGTCCACCCGGAGGGCTGGAAGGTGAAAGGAAGCGCCACGGAGTTTGATGAAAAAACATGGTATAAGACGTTAAGCAAAGCGTTATATATGGATGAGCTGATCCGCCGTCATGGTGCGATTATGGATATGTTTGATCCGTCTGGAAAGATCGGTATGATTGTGGATGAATGGGGGACCTGGTATACGGAGGAACCGGGAACCAGACCGGGCTTCTTATACCAGCAAAGCACAATGCGGGATGCGCTGGCTGCCGGTATTACGCTGAATATATTTAATAAGCATAGCCGCAGAGTCACCATGGCAAATCTGGCCCAGATGGTCAATGTGCTTCAGGCCGTGATTCTGACAGAAGGAGAGGACATGATTCTGACGCCTACCTACCATGTGTTTCATATGTACCAGCATCATCAGGATTCGTTTCTGGTTGAAAGCAGCCTTGAGACTGAGCAGATCGGTATGGAAGATAAGTATATGGTTCCCAACTTGACAGAATCAGTGACCATGGATGAGGAAGGAATCCTGCATCTTACAATGACGAATCTGTCCTTGACAGAAGCGTATGATATTGAGACATTCGTGTTGAATCTGCCGGTGACAGAGGCTGTGGGAGAGATTGTGACAGAGGAATACCGTGCCGGAAATACGTTTGAGAATCCACGGAGAGTGGGGCGGGAAATATATGATGAAATACATACTGGAAAGAATGGGCTGAATTTTACAATACCCGCCTGCAGTGTTCTGCATATTGCAATAAAGTAGGAAAAGGCTATGGAAAAGAGAATTTGCAGGAAATGCCTGAACTCCATTCCGGAAGAGGAATTTTTTCAACATTTGCAGCGCTATGTTGATCATCTGGATGAAAGTGTAAGAGCAGATGACAGCTTATACAAAGAACGGTTATCCTGCTGTGAAAGATGCAGCTGCCTGATGAACGGGGTTTGCCGTTTATGCGGCTGTTTTGTAGAAATGAGGGCAGCGATTGCTGTTCGAAGATGTCCGGCAGCGGAGCGTTATTGGTAAGAAAGGTCGTTCCAAAACGATAATTCGAGAGAATTAAAAATGAAGCTTTGCACATGATTTTATTTCCTGACATATAATGCTAGGAAGATATGGCAGGCAATGCCGGTTAAGGGTATTAAGGAAGAAGCCATGATTTACGGAAGTTTTAACACATTAAGCTATATGACTGCCTGGTACCGTAATGAGGAATATATCCGGTTTGGTATTCTTAACTCTCAGAATTCTTCATTTCAGATTCAGATTATTGCAGAAAACCTCAATATACCCTGGGCAGTGGACATCAGTGAAGACGGCAGGCTGTTCTTTACAGAGCGCAGCGGAAACCTGCGTGTCATAGAAAACGGGATATTAAATCCGGTGCCTGTGTATACATTCGGCCCTCCATTTGTCAGTACCGGAGAAGGCGGGCTTCTGGGGCTTGCTTTGGACAGGGATTTTCTTTCAAACGGATATATTTATCTTATGTATACCTATATGGAAAACGGAGGACTTTACAACCGTGTGGTACGTATGCGCATCGAGGGAAATACCGCTTCCGGGGAGGAAATTCTTTTGGACCGGATTCCGGCAGGCCAGTTCCATAACGGCGGAAGGTTAAAAATTGGCCCCGATGGTTACCTGTATATAACTGCCGGTGATGCCGGTGAGCGTTATCTTGCACAGGAAATAAGCAGTCCGGCCGGTAAAATTCTGCGGATTGGAACAGACGGAAGTATTCCGCCTGATAATCCCTTTCCGGGTTCACCGGTTTACGCCCTGGGACTTAGAAATCCTCAGGGCCTGGCCTGGAATGACAGGAATGTGTTATATGCCTCAGATCATGGAGAAACGGCCCATGATGAAATTAATATCATACAGCCGGGTGGTAACTATGGCTGGCCTTTGGTTACAGGTGATGAGGAAATGCAGGGATATAATTTTTTGGAACCCGTCATACAAAGCGGGAACGATACCTGGGCCCCTGCGGGCCTGGCCTTCGTAACCAGCGGTCCCCGGATGGGGCAGTTGCTTGTATCAACGCTCCGGGGAAGTGTACTCCTGGCAATCACTTTTGACGAATCCGGGACACAAGCGGTTCAAGTGGAACGGTTACTGCAGGGCCTTTACGGACGGTTAAGGGAAGCCTATCAGGCAAGGGACGGTTCCATATATCTTACTACCAGCAACATGGACGGCAGGGGGCTTCCGGCTCCCGGGGATGATAGAATTCTCCGGCTGGTACCCAGCGTGTGATAACAGAATAAAAGCTGACAATAAAACAAATCAGCACTTAAATAAGTGCTCCAATAGATGCACAGACATAGCGACGCCTCTGTTTTGGCTTCTTTTCATTGACAAAGTCAGACAGGTATGCTACCATAACCGTGAATTATAGTTAAGAGGAGAATCGATATGGGCATTTATTTGTCAGATCAATTGAAAAGAAAACTTAACTCTGTACAATCCGGACCGATGAAACATTGTGCAGAGTATAGCGGATCATATACGCGTTAGGATTTCATCGGAAAAGAGAGCAATCAGACCGGAACGGCCCATAGGGGCTCGCCTGTTCTGATGCTTCTTTTTCGTATGATTTTTTATGTGCGGAAGGCTATGGGCAATGTTTTGTCCGTAGCCTTTTGTGGATGTACAGGGATCCCGGGATCTCTCATCTCAGCAGAAGGCAGATACGTTTAAGTATCGTTGCTTTCTGCTTTTTTATTTGGAATTAACAGAGAAAGGATTTTACAATCATGAGTTTATTGGATATTACGGGATTATCCCATTCCTTTGGGGAGCATTCCCTTTACAGAAACGGAGAACTCTCTCTTAACAAAGGAGAGCATATGGGGATTGTGGGGCAGAACGGAACAGGAAAAAGCACTCTTATCCGGATCTGCACGGAACAGGTCATTCCTGATGAGGGACGGGTCCTGTGGCAGCCGGGAATTTCGGTGGGATATCTGGATCAGTATGCAAGTACCGGCCCGGAAATGACGGTGAAGGAGTTTTTAAAAAACGCGTTTAGCCGTTTATATGAGACAGAGGAAAAAATGAATGAGCTTTACCGGCGGGCAGGCAATGGGAATATGGAGGTTTTAAAGCTTGCAGCACAGTATCAGGAACAGCTGGAGCTTGGCGGTTTTTATTTGATTGAGACGAGGATCGGACAGGTGGCGGAAGGGCTGGGGCTGGTATCTGCCGGACTGGACCGGCCTATTGGGCAGATGAGCGGCGGGCAGCGGGCAAAGGCGATCCTGGCAAAGCTTCTCCTTGAGAAGCCGGATGTACTGCTTCTTGATGAACCCGGAAATTTCCTGGATAAGGAGCATGTTTCCTGGCTTGGAAAATATTTATCAGGCCTTGAAAACGCTTTTATGGTGGTCTCTCACGACTCTGACTTTTTAGAAAGCGCGGTAAATTGCATTTGTGATATAGACCATGAGAAAATAACCAAGTACTTTGGAACCTATCAAGAATTCTTAAAGAAGAAGGCGCTTTTGCTGGAAGATTATACACGCCGGTATTCCGTGCAGCAAAAGGAAATTAAAAAAACGGAAGAATTTATCCGAAGGAATATTGCCGGAAGAAAGTCAAGAATGGCCAGGGGAAGGCAAAAGCAGCTGGACCGGATGGAGCGTCTGGAGGAATTGGAGCAAAAAGAGATCCGGCCGTTTTTTCATTTTCCGGAACTGCCGCTGACGGAAACCGTTCATTTGTCCGTAAAGCATTTATCCGTGGGATATGGGGAGCCGGTTTTGTCAGATATCAGTTTTACCATAAAAGGAGGGGAAAAAGCGGTGATCACCGGCTTTAACGGAATCGGAAAGTCAACGCTTTTAAAAACGCTGGTAAAGCAGATTCCTGCGCTGGGCGGGGATTTTATTTTCTCGGAGCAGGCGGACATCGGGTATTTTGAGCAGGAGCCTGTGTGGAAAGATAAAAAGCTGACGCCGGTCCGGATCGTTTCCGATGAGTATCCTACCCTTACAATAAAGGAAATACGAAAAGCTCTGGCCCGCTGCGGCATTTATTCAAAGCATGCCGATCAGTCAATCGGTACGCTGAGCGGAGGCGAGCAGGCAAAGGTGAAGCTGTGTCTCCTCACCTTAAGGCCCTGCAATTTCCTCCTCATGGATGAGCCGACCAATCATCTCGATATACAGGCCAAGGAATCTTTGAAAACCGCTTTGTCCCGGTTCCCGGGCACGGTTTTATTTGTATCCCATGAGGAGTCCTTTTACCGGGACTGGGTGGGCCGGGTGATCCGCATGGAACAGGGATTATAAAACCTCTCTGGAAAATGTGATTGAAAATTATGGACAATCTATTGGATCAGATATGAAACGAAGGCAGGAAAGCATCATTTATCAGCTGGCTGTCAGTAACAGGCCTCTTACCGCCGATAAGTTAGCCCTCAGTCCGGTCTGACCAATAACTTTGGTTCGAACGATAATGCCAGATTTCTTTACATTGCAAGGAATCTGGTTTCATCCTCAAGCTATGTCAGATTAGAGGACATAGCTGACGAACTGTATCTTTCAAGAAGCGCTTCACCTTGAAATGCGGGATACGACAATAATTACAGGGCGCATGAAAGAGACCGTTCTTTGTGACACATCCTATTTTGGAAGAGTATTCTTTGCCTGCCATGATTGAATTGCCAAACTTTGTTTGATGGATACACTGACTTTGTTAAAAACATACAATTTTCTTACGTTAAAATTGGCATAAATGCAGAAAATTTTGAAAGCAGTTGCATTTTCATACAAACAGTGCTATATTGTGTCTAGTTGAGAACAACTGAATAAATAAGTATGAAGACGTGTTACTGGTAATGCAGGCAAGATCGGATTAATCTATGGTTATAAGACTTATGGTTTTCTATAGTCTTATGATTCGGATAGTTTAATCGGGTCTTTTTATTTTGTCATTCAGGCCAAATGATAAGATAAGAAAACACTTGAAAGGGGTTAAGATAATGAATTATAATCAAATAGCCAAAGACATCATAACAAACGTCGGCGGTTCGGAAAACGTAATGGGACTGACCCATTGTTTTACCAGATTAAGATTTCAATTAAAAGATTCGAAAAAGGCAAATAGAGAAACCATTGAACACCTGGAAGGTGTTATTTCCGTAGTAGAAAGCGGAGGGCAGTTCCAGGTTGTGCTGGGAACAAAGGTCACGAAAGTTTATGATGTAATTATGCCTATGCTGTCGCTGGAGGAAAGTGCAGACAGCAGCGAAGAGAAGGTTTCTGTCTGGAACCGGATCTTAATTGCTGTTTCCGCCATCTTTACTCCCATGGTTCCGGCAATTGCTGCCTCCGGACTTTTAAAAGGATTTTTAACCATAGCCAGGATCACGGCCTCCAACCATGGAATGGATATCACGGTCAACCAGACTTACATTCTTATCATGGCTGCCACGGATGCTCTGTTTTATTTCATGCCCGTCATTCTTGCCTATACAAGTGCCAAGGTATTTAAGGCAAATGAATTTATTGCCATGGCTCTTGGCGGAACCATGTGTTATCCTGCTGTTGTTACCCTGATGACAGGGAAAGAGGCTGTGAGCATGTTCGGTATTTCCATTACCAAAGCAAGCTATACGTCTTCTGTTATCCCCATCATTATCGGGGTATTTATTCTCGCATATGTACAGAAATTTTTAGAAAAAATAATACCTGAGGTGCTGAAGATTATTCTGGTTCCCGGCATCTCCCTGCTGGTCATGATACCAGCAACCTTTATGGTATTTGGTCCCATCGGCATCTACATTGGTGATGCCATTAACTTTATTTACACCGGACTGATGAATTTAAGTCCTGCAGTCTGCGGTGCCTTTATAGGCGGTATGTGGTGTGTGTTTGTAATCTTCGGAGCACATAGGGCCCTGCTTCCCATCGGGATCAATGACGTAGCGCAGTTCGGCCATCAAAACCTGCTGGCATTTGCAGGTGCGGCAAATTTCTCCCAGGGCGGTGCAGCCCTTGGTGTTATGCTGAAAACGAAAAGTAAGGATTTAAAGACAGTTGCAGCTTCTGCGGCGATTTCCGCTTCTGTCTGCGGTATCACGGAGCCGGCCATTTACGGCTGTAACCTTCGGTTAAAAAAGCCTATGATCTATGCGATCATCTGTGGAGCGGTCGGTGGTGCGATCATGGGAATTGGCGGCGTGTATGGTGATTCCTTTGCCAATAACGGTATCCTTACCTTTGCAACCTATGCGGCCTTTGGAATGAAACCATTTGTTTATTACCTGATCGGCGTTGCCGTATCTTTCTTTGGCGCAATGGTATTGACCTACCTTTTTGGCTTTGATGATATTGCTGCGAAGAATGCAAGATCTTCTGCATCTGCCGAAACATCTGTGCAGACTATGGCTGATGCATCTGCCCAAGCACCGGATGATCCGGATATAATTTCTGAAGCAAATGTATTAATAGGCTCACCGGTCCAAGGTTCCGCAGTTCCCATGACATCGGTAAATGATGAGGTTTTTTCTTCCATGGCGCTGGGAAATGGAGTCGCAATTATACCGGAAAAGGGTGAAGTTATTGCCCCGGAGGACTGTACGGTTACCCTGATTTACCCGACTCTCCATGCATTGGGACTGATGCTGGATAACGGAGTTGAGATGATTATTCATGTGGGCATTGATACGGTTCAGCTGGAAGGAAAGCATTTTAAAAAGTATGTAGAAGAAGGAGCACATATCAAGAAGGGAACCAAAATCCTTTCCTTCGATTTAGCTGCCCTGAAAAAGGAAGGTTACGATACCATCATTCCGATTATCATCAGCAATACCGCTGCCTTCAAGCAGGTTACCGGTATAACAGGAACCGGAGCTTCTCTTGAAAAACCGGTGATAGCGATTAAAAAAAATCAGTAAAGGATAAATAGATATGGAAAGAATAAAAGCAGATTTTCCAAAGAATTTTCTTTGGGGAGCGTCTTCCTCAGCGTTTCAGATCGAAGGCGGCTGGGCTGAAGGCGGAAAGGGCATGACCGTTGCCGATGTAAATTCCTTTAAGCGCTCCGACAAGCAGGCTGACAGTAAGGTCGCCAGTGACTTCTATCATCATTGGGAAGAAGATATCCGGTTGATGAAAGAGCTGGGACTGCAGATCTATCGGTTTTCCATCTCCTGGGCCAGAATCATACCTGACGGGGACGGAACAGTCAATCAGGCTGGCATTGATTTCTATGACCGAATCATTGACTGTCTGCTTAAGCAGGGGATCCAGCCGTTTATCACACTGTATCACTTTGACCTTCCCTATGCCCTTGTGGAAAAATATAATGGCTGGGAATCCAGGGAATGCGTAAAAGCATTTGAACGCTATGCCAGAATCTGTTTCGAGACCTTTGGAGACAGAGTCACCTACTGGCAGGTTCACAATGAGCAGAATCTTATGGTACGGGTAAATGAGAGGGTGAACATCACCGCGGACGATGCATGGGAAGCTGACCGGCAGAGGGCCCAGATGGACTACCACATGTTCCTCGCACATGCCCTGGCGGTAAAAGCCTGCCATTCCATCATACCGGACGGTAAGATAGGCCCGGCCGTATCCTCCACCTGCACCTATCCGGAAAGCAACAGGCCGGAAGACGTATGGGCAGCCCGGATGAACGACTGGTTCAAGACGGATTATTGCCTGGATATGCATTTTTACGGCCGATACCCCGGTTATTACATGGGTTATTTAAAGGAGAGAAATATTGTACCGGCTATGGAACCGGGAGATGAGGAAATTTTAAAGGATGCCAGGATGGATTTTATCGCACTGAATTATTACCGGACCCTTTGTGTCAGGTATCTTCCGGCAGATAAGGAGCATCCCGCAGGGGAGAGGGCTTTCCCGATCAATGAGGTGGATTTTGACCAATACGGCTATTTCCACCATATAAAGAACGGGCATCTGGCTTCCAGTGAATATGGAGCCCAGATCGATCCCCTGGGCCTTCGGACCGTATTAAACAGTTATTATCAGAAATACCATCTTCCCCTGATCGTAACGGAAAATGGACTGGGCACTGCCGATACCCTGACAGAAGACGGGAAGGTCCACGATGATTACCGGATTGACTACTTAAGAGCGCACATTCTGGCCTGCAGCCAGGCCATCGGAGACGGAGTCCGGATGCTGGGATATTCTCCTTGGTCTTTTATGGATCTGCTCAGTTCCCATGAAGGTTTCCGGAAACGTTACGGGTTTGTTTATATCAATCGGGATGATCATGATTTAAAGGATTTGCGGCGTATTAAAAAAGACAGTTTCCTGTGGTATCAGCATGTGATCGAAACCAATGGAAATGAACTCTAAATAACAGAAATGGGGTTGGGTTATGAGGGTTATAAAGGTAATGAATAATTCTCTGCTGCTGGCACTGGATGACAATGGCAGGGAAGTGATCCTGATGGGCAAGGGAATCGGATTTAATAAGTCCATTGGGCATCATCTGAAAAGCGAAGATATTGAAAAGGTATTTGTCTTAAAAGACCGGTCTGTTTCCAAAAATATCATTCGGCTTGCTTCTGAAATAGACAGCACATATTTTGAACTGGCCAAGCAGGTGATTGATTATGCCATTGAAACCTATGGAATGGTACTGATGGAGCACATTTACCTGGGACTTACAGACCATCTGTCTTTTGCGGTAAAAAGACACAATGAGGGGATTTTGATACAGAATTTTTACACACAGACCTTGAAACGTTTTAACCCGAATGAATACCAGGTCGGCTTATATGCCCTGCAGCTTGTGAGGGAGCAGCTGCAGGTAGAGCTGCCCCGGGATGAAGCTGGAAATATCGCTTTTCATTTTATCAATGCTCAAACGAATAACTCTTATAGTACCGACAACCAGAAAATATTTGAAACAGTCAAGGGGATTCTGGATATCGTAAAATACAATTTTTCTATCGTTTATGATGAGGACGGGATCGGTTACACCCGGTTTGTAACTCATCTGCGGCTCTTTGCCCAGAGGCTGGTAAACGGCAGTCAGGATTTATATGATTATGAAGATTCTTTTTATACCCATGTACTTGAGAGCTGTCCCAGGGAATATGATTGTGTGAAAAAGATCGGTATCTTTATTAAGGAAAAATTTGATTCCAGGCTGGCCCGGCAGGAGGAGATGTACCTGGCTGTTCACATTCACAGGATTTTAGAAGAGTACGCTCAGCGGAAAGAAAAATGAAATGAAAGGAAAGACTTTGAACGAACTTACATTTACACGTAAACAGGAAATTCATTTTCTTGCTATGGTATCATTGTTCTGGTTTGCACAATATGTATATATTCCCTACCAGACTACTTATCTGACACTTAGGGGAGTTGGCAGTGCATTTACAGGAATGGTCGTGGGGGCTTATGGAATTTCCCAATTGCTGTTTCGGTTTCCCATAGGACTATGTGCTGATTCTGCGGGCAGGCACAAGATCTTTATTATGGCCGGAACCCTGGCTTCCGGATTAGCATCTGTTTTCCGCATATTCTGGTGCAATGGCCCGGGTTTCCTGGTTGCCAACCTTTTCTCCGGGCTGGCCTCCGCCATGTGGATTTCTTTTATGGTTTTCTACACAAATCATTTTTCTGCCGGGGATCAGCAGACAGCGACAAGCCGGATCGTGCTGTTTAACAATTTTGGAATGCTTCTTGGCTTCCTGTGCAGTACAGTCGGCTATAAACAGGTAGGCATGACAGGAATCTGCTTTTTAAGCATCTGTGCGGGTCTGCTGGCATTTTTCCTTTCGGCACAGATAAGGGAACCGGCTTCCCATACCGGAATAAAACCTGTCAGGGAGCTGCTTTCCGTATGTAAGATCAAACGCTTATGGCTGTTTGCTTTCATAGCCTTGATCCAGCAGGGGATCCAGCTGACGACGGCCATGTCATTTACGAACCAGATCTTAAAGGAGCTTGGTGCATCGGATGGACTTGTTGGGATATCGTCCATCATCTATATGATATCAGCAGTAGGCTTTGCCGCTTTTGCCGCTTCCGCCACCTGCAGGCGCAAAGGTCCGGGGTTCTGGATTCCGGCGGTATTAGCCATTGTGGCATTGTATTGTGTACTGGTTCCATCCGCTAAAAGTATACATATGCTTTTAATACTGCAGATTTTACCGGGGCTGTCCACTGGTATCCTGTTTTCTTTTGCTGCCTCGGAGGCAATGCAGGGAATTCCGGCCGGCAGTAAATCAACAGCCATGGGATTATTCCAGGCAGTATATGCCGCCGGTATGACAACATTCCCTGTTTTTACAGGAGCGTTGGCCACTGCAGCCGGTATTCGGCTGGGCTATCTGTTATTGGCGGGAATTGCCTGCCTGGGCGGCATTGTTGCAATGATATTTTATAAAAGAAAGGCTGTCAGTCATCCACTGAGCAGCTGAATGGGGGGCTGTGCACTGATTATTTAGTGCGGCAGCCCCTTTTTTGTACTGTTATTTTATTGAATAAATCAAATTACGGATATCCGTTTAAACAGTTTATATACGTCTATCTGGCCATATCCCCAGATATTATTGGGATAAGTATATGTGTTGAACCGCTGTGCCCCCCGGATGATCATGCGGTTAATCTGGTTTCCGGTGACAGCAGTATTATTTCCCTTGCAGAACCCCCATTCCATGACCATGGCCACCGCGCCTGCTGCATGGGCAGCCGCTGCTCCGGTACCTGTAATGACCCCATACTCATTTCCCGGAATTGCGCAGGGGATCCGATAGCCTGGAGCGGCGATATCCGGATTCGTCTGGCCGAATCTTGTATAGCCTCTTCCGGATTCCTCCAGGATTTTGTTATTGAACTGATTGTAGGCAGCTACGGTAAGTGGATTCCTGGCATTTCCCGGAGCTGTAATGGTTGTATCCGGGGTTGAACCAAAGAAATAGGTTTCATTTGAAATAAGGTTCCCCGAAGGCAGCCAGGAATGAAAAGAAAATGGCTCATATTCAATGCTTCTGATACGGAAATGCCAGATTCCGGGAATCGGTTTGTCAAAACGCACTAATATCAGCTGGTCGCCGCTGATCCCTTCCAGAAGGATATTATTAATCCAAATGGTGGTTTGACCAAATGTAAGACTGAACTTCTGGCAGTCACTTATGGATGGATAGATACTTTGAACGTATTCCCGGTTCGGTGATGAAATTTCAATGGTGATCTTTCCGGGCGGAAATGGCCAGATTTCCATTGTAAATTTTCTATCGTATTCCCCTATATTTAAATTAAAATCATTGCTGTAAGGCACTGAAGTGGAATTGTGAAAATAGTGCCTGCACCGGTTCCCCTCATTGCCGGCTGCGACCGCAATGCCGGTTCTGGGCAGGTGTACCAGGTGATCTAAGTAGGTACTGATCGGGCCGTTTCCATCATGGCCGCCCTGGCTGCTACCCATGGCAATGCATATAACAATCGGGCGGTTTAATTTTTCGGAAAGAGACATAAGATACCGGATACCGAGTATGATATCCGATTCCTGATAGCATAAGGCCTTTTCCGGAACAAAAAAAATATCTTTCAAATTTTGTTTTGCTTCTTTTAATTTTACGACTGCAAGTTTGGTCTGGGGAACAATGCCGGTGAAAGATCGTTTTTCATTCGGAGAGCCGGAGATTATGCTGGCGATCGCAGTTCCATGCCCGTGTGTATCTGTGATGGGAACCATGGATAAGGGGGTTTTGGATTTCAATGCGGTATTGATATGATTTCTGCCGTATTCCGAACCAAAAGTAAAGCCCTCAGGGGGCCGGCCATCCTGGTCTGTCTGGTCCCATATGGAGAGAATTCGGGTGGTTCCATCCTGATTCCGAAATGCCGGATGCTGGTAATCAATACCAGTATCAATTACACCGATTATTACGCCCAGCCCAAACAGATTTAATTGGGGAAGCCTCTGGATATTACCGATACCGGATTTTTCCACGCTGACTTTGGAATTAAGCGTGAAAAGAGACGGAAAATTTTCATAAGGATGCTGACCCAAGTCACAAGACTCCATGTTATTTTTGTGTATATGCAGCAAAGAATGATGATCGTTCAGCATTGTAATGTTATCTCCGGTATCCAATTCCGGTATCATAGCGTTGCTGATAATGAGGTCATAATACTGATTATCCAGTATCTTTTCCATGACAACTCCCCCCTGTCCGTTTCGAACGCAGTGAATTTTAATTTATGTTGTATGTATATGAGGGTTGATGCTAAAGATTGCCCATTGCTGCCTGGAACGCAGCAAATTACCTGGATCAGGCTTGACTTTTCATAAAAAATAATATATAGTGAGTATATACTCAATGAGTTGGTGGTCATTAAATGAAATCAAAAAGACAATTACAAAAAGAAAACACGCGGCAGAAGATTATGGAAACAGCATACCGTGTATATTCAGAACAGGGATTCGCTGCTGCGACAGCTGTGATTGCCAGGGAAGCCGGATTATCCCACGGAACGATCTTTGCTCATTTCCAATCATTAAACGAATTGTTAGAGTGTCTGGTCGGAAATTTTGGGACAGCTTTCGCGTTGGAAATCCATGATCTGGCGGAATCCAGCAGCAATGTCGAAGAATTGTTGAAAACCCATTTGGATATTTTGATCCGGCATGAGGAATTTTATATCCGGCTGGTCACTGAGAGAAGTCTGCTGCCTGAAGAGGTGCAGTATACATTTGCAGAGACCCAGTCAGCCGTTGCCCATCATTTTAACCGTGTATTGGAACAGGAGATTGAGAAGAAGATTGTAAAAGACGTTCCGGTACACATGCTGTTTCATACATGGCTGGGCCTGATCCATTATTACCTGTGGAATAAGGACTTCTTCTCGCCGGAAGAACCGGTTTTAAAACGATATGCGCAGGATATTATGAACACTTATTTAACATTAATCAAAAAATAGGAGGCCGGCAATATGAAAATATGTATAGCCTGTGGAATGCCTATGGACAAGGCATCTGATTTTCCCGGAGGCGATGTGCAGAAGGATTATTGTATTTATTGCGCAAATCCGGATGGCACCATGCAGTCCTTTGAAGAAAAGAAAGCCGGAATGATTCGTTTCGTAATGAAGACACAGGGATTTGACGAAAAAGCTGCTGCTAAAATTGCGGAAAACAGCATGAGAAAACTTCCGGCGTGGAAGGAGTATTTTGAGCGGCAGGATTTAATCTGATTATTTTTAGAAGGAGTGTATCAACATGCAGGTAAGCAAAGCGTTTTTAGTATTTGAAGAACAGGCACCCGAGGCACAAAAGGCGTGGATGGAAGCCGTGCAGAAGCTGGATGCTGCCAGTAAGCTGGATAAGAAAACAGAGGAGCTAGCCTATATAGCGGTTATGGCTGCGGTGAGACTGGAAAGCGGATTGCCTTTTCATGTAAAAATGGCAAAATCCCATGGGGCGTCAAGAGAAGAAATCATAAGCAGCATTTTAGTGGGATTACCTGCCGTTGGGAATGCAGTTATCCAGTCATTGCCCATAGCGCTCAATGCTTTTGATGAGGAACAGGCATAAAACCGGACATGTAAAATCCCTCTTTTCTTTCGGATCCCGGCTCTGGTCAAAGAGCGGTCAGAAAAAAAGAGGGATTTTAAAGGAGTAATTATTTTTCGTTTTGTTTCCCTTCCGTAATGCCGTTAAAAGAGTTAAAGAAAACGGTATGGTCCATATCAAACCGTTTTCCGTGAAGGGGGTGCGGAGCCGAATCTTCTCTTGGGTAGCCAATGGGGAGCAGAGCGACAGGTACCAGATATTCAGGAAGCTCAAAAGCGGTCCGTATCTGCTTCGGGTCAAAATGGCCTACCCAGGTACTGCCCAATCCCAATTCTGCGGTTTGAAGCATCATTTGGGTGGTAACAATGCTGGCGTCAACCGCTCCCATGTCTTCATTATCATAAGATCTTTTCCAACTGGCGGTGGAGTCATAGCACACCAATAATGCCAGCGGAGCATGAAAATGATAGGTTGTACATGATTTTAATTTGTCCAGGTTTTCTTTGCTGTCGATAACAAGAATGCGCTGCGGCTGATAATTCACTGCAGTCGGGGCAACTCTCCCTGCCTCCAGAATCAAATCTAACTTTTCACGTTCTACTTTCCGGTCGCTGAACCTCCTGACGGAATGCCGTTCTTTCACCAACTGTAAAAATTCCATGGTAACATCTCCTTATCCATTATTTTTATATGATTACTATATCACAAAAATTCAAATGAGTCTGCAATTATTCCACAATAAATGCCCGTGATTCAGGAATATGCAGATAAGAGCGGGCAGAAGCCGGAATTTAAGGGCAGAAGCCACGTAAATGGTTCTGCCCTCAGCTTTACCCCAAAATTAAGGAGATATGATATTCTGTTTTCCCTTCCACATAGGGGATTTCATTTCCCTCTATCGGCTTTCCATCCACCAGAAAGGAGATAATCCCGCTGCCGTTCCGGTTGGTATGGTCTACATGGATATGGTAATCCGCTCCCCGGAATTTCCGGACTGCGGAAAATTCCCTGATGGAATCCGGCAGGCAGGGATCTACGATCAGACCGTTAAAACCAGGCCGGATTCCCAAAATATACTGGGAAATGCATACAAATGACCATGCAGCGGTTCCGGTCAGCCAGCTGTTCTTGGCCTCTCCGAAATGAGCCGCATCTTTTCCGGCAATCATCTGAGCATAAACATAAGGTTCTGCTTTGTGGATATCACTGATGTCCTCCGTGTAGGCCGGAGAAGTACGCCGGTAAACTTCAAAAGCCCGGTTGCCTCTTCTAATCATGGCTTCCGCAATGGAGATCCAGGGATTATTGTGGCAGAAGATTCCTGCGTTTTCTTTATAACCGGGCGGGTAGGAAGAAATCTCTCCCAGGTTTTCCTGATAGCTGCTGTATGGTGGCTGTAATAAAACGATCCCATATGGAGTATCCAGCTTTTCCTTTACGCTGTCCAGAGCCTTTTCTGCAAGACCTTCTTCAATTCCGATGCCGCCCATGATACAGAATCCCTGCGGTTCTATGAATATCTGTCCTTCCCTGCATTCCCCGGACCCGACCTTCTGGCCAAATGCATCATAGGCCCGCAAAAACCAGCTGCCATCCCAGCCGGATTGAATCACGGCATCGTACACTTCCTTTACAGAAGCTTCTGCTTCGTTTGCTTCGGCTTCCAATCCCATCATGCGGCAAATTTCAGCATACTCTTTTCCGTATTTTACATACATTCCTGCAATCATTAAGGATTCCGCTACAGGCCCTTCCGAGGGTCCGGTGGTCTGGAAGGATTCCCCGGGCTCTGTGGAAAAACAGTTTAGGTTCAGACAGTCATTCCAGTCAGCACGCCCGATAAGGGGCAGACCGTGTGGTCCCAGATGGGTTTGGGTGAAGCGGAAGGACCGCCTCAAATGCTCCATAAGCGGCTGGCTTTTCTCTGCGTCGTTATCAAAAGGAACGGATTCCTCCAGCAGCTTTAAGTCTCCGGTTTCCCGGATATAAGCCGATACGCCGGCAATGAGCCACAAAGGATCGTCGTTAAAGCCGCTTCCAATGTCCATATTTCCCTTTTTCGTAAGAGGCTGGTACTGGTGATAGGCGCTTCCATCCTCAAACTGGGTGGAGGCAATGTCAATGATTCTTTCCCTGGCTCTTTCCGGAATCATATGTACGAACCCAAGCAGATCCTGGCAGGAGTCCCGAAAACCCATGCCGCGTCCGGTGCCTGACTCATAGTAGGAGGCGGAACGGGACATATTGAAGGTCACCATACACTGGTACTGGTTCCAGATGTTTACCATGCGCGCTGTTTTTTCATCGGCCATTGTGACGGAATAATTGGAGAGCAGCTGTTCCCAGTAACGCTTTAATGCGGCAAGGGCCTCGTCAACCTGCCGGACTGTCTCATATTTTGACAGAACAGCCATGGCCGGCTCTTTGTTGATGACATTGGGAGCGCTCCATTTTTGTTCCTTTGGATTCTCCGCATAGCCCAATACAAAAATCAGGCAGGTCTCTTCCCCTGGATCTAAGTGTAACGTTAAGCGGTGAGAGCCGATGGGAGACCAGCCGCTGGCAATGGAATTACCGGAGGCATTGATCTGCACCATGAGCGGCTTCTGGTTTGAACCGTATGAACCGATAAATGTGTCCCTGTCAGTATCAAAGCCCTGGATATCTGTACCTGCGGAGTAGAAAGCATAATGATTGCGCCGCTCCCGGTACTCAGTCTTATGATAAATGACAGAGCCTTCCACCTCTACCTCTCCGGTGCTTAAATTCCGCTGGAAGTTGGTCATATCGTCCATTGCATTCCATAAGCAGAACTCCACATAGGAATACAAGGTGAAATCCTTTGGCTCCTCACTTTCATTTTTGAGCGTTACCTTATGTATCTCACAAGGATCGTTTAAAGGAACAAAGGCAGTAACTGCTGCGGACAGGCCGTTCTTTTTACCGCTGTAGCGGGTATACCCAAGACCATGCCTGCATTCATAAGAATCCAGAGGAGTCTGGGCCGGCTGCCATCCCGGATTCCAGATGGTGCCGTTTTCGTTAATATAATAGTAGTGTCCGTTGCTGTCCAGCGGGACGTTGTTATAGCGGTACCGCGTCAGCCTTAACAGCTTTGCATCTTTATAGAAGCTGTAGCCGCCTCCGGTATTGGATACCAGGGAAAAGAAATTTTCACTGCCCAGATAATTGATCCACGGAAGCGGAGTATCCGGGACTGTAATGACATATTCCTTTTCCTGGTCATCGAAATAACCATATCTCATAATAGAATAACTCCTTTCTGTTCGGATGACCCATTTACTAAAAACGACATTTTTCGAAAACGATTAAGAAAAAAATAAGGGAGTTATACGGCCATAATAGCGCATTCATTTTAAAATTACAAGAGGTATTTCGAAAAATAAATTTGAATCCATGGGGGGATTGGTATAAATGCACAAAATTGAACAGTATAATCTATATATATTAGATGAAAAAATTAAAATATATTGATTTCTTAGCCAGGAAGGGGTATATTGGAAATGCGAAAACGATTAAGTAAAAAGGATGAGACATATGATTTCTATGAAAGAACTGGCGCAGCACTGCGGAGTATCCGTTGCCACAGTAAGCAAAGCACTCAATGACCAGAGCGACATCGGGGAGGGTACAAAAACCAAGATCAAAAAGGCAGCAGAAAAGCTGGGATATTATCCGAACGCAGCAGCAAGGTCCTTGAAGACAAACAGAAGCTACAACATTGGCGTTCTGTTTGTAGACGAGGCCAACAGCGGCCTGACCCATGAGTATTTTGCAGCGGTACTGGAAGGCTTTAAGGTCGAAGCGGAGAAACAGGGGTATGATATAACGTTTATCAACGGTCAGATAGGAAAGAAAAAAGTCTCTTATTATGATCACTGCAAATACAGAAATGTGGATGGAGTGGTAATCGCCTGTGTAAATTTTGATAATCCGGAGGTAATTGACCTTTTGGGAGGCGGAATTCCCGTGGTTACTGTTGACCACATCCATGAAAACTGCTCCTCGGTTTTATCCGATAACATTAAGGGAATCCAGAGTCTGATGGAATACATCTATGAGAATGGGCACAGGAAAATTGCGTATATCCATGGACAGATGAGTACGACCGTTACAAAGGCGAGACTCACCAGCTTTTACCGGTTTATTGAAAGTCATGAACTGCAAATACCGGACAATTATGTATTGGAAGCAGATTATCTGGATGTCAGCCAGGCTATGGTATGCACTGGAGAACTGCTGGACAGAAAGGATCCGCCTACTTGTATTTTATACCCGGATGATACAGCTTTAATCGGTGGATTAAATGAAATACGGGCAAGGAACCTAAAGGTCCCGGAGGATATTTCCATTGCCGGATATGATGGCAGCAGGATATCACAGCTTTTGAATCCCAAGCTGACCACCATACGCCAGGATACGGCCGCCATTGGTATGCAGGCCGCTAAAAAATTAATAAGCACCATCGAAAAACCCAAAACGACTTTTACGGAACAGATCATTGTGGAAGGAGAGCTGTTAAAAGGGGAATCGGTTGGATATGCAAATATTTTATGATAGTTCATATCAGAAAAGGAGAGGGTAATATGAAGAAGAAAGTAGTTAGTGGATTGTTGTGTGCGGCTATGGCAGTTTCATTGGTTGCAGGCTGCGGTTCCCAGAGCACCCAGAGTGAAAGCGGGAGCGGAAGCGGAAATCCTGAGAGCACAAGTAAGGAAGCTGCTTCGGAAAAGGATACCGGAAGCGCGGAAGGGAAAGTTGTTAATATTTACGTCTGGAACGATGAATTCAAGGATAGATATGAAGATTATTACGCTTCAAAGCTGCCGGCCGGTTATACGGTAAACTTTGTAACTACGCCTAGTGAAAACAATGCATATCAGAACGCCCTTGATGAGGCTCTGTTAAATCAGGCTGATGCAGCGGCTGATGAAAAGGTAGATATGTTCTTAGTTGAGGCGGATTACATTCTGAAATATGTGAATTCCGACAGTACCCTGGATTTAAAGGAGGTCGGCATTACGGACCAGGATATGTCCAAACAATATGACTATACCAAGGTAATCGCACAGGATACCAACGGTGTACAGAAGGGTATTTCCTGGCAGGGCTGCCCAGGGCTTTATATTTACCGGCGCTCCATTGCCAAGGATGTGCTTGGAACCGACGATCCGGCAGAAGTTCAAAAGGCAATCAATGACTGGGATACCTTTGATAAGACCGCAGAGAAGATGAAGGAAAAAGGATATTATATGGTATCCGGTTTTGATGATACCTATCGTACATTCTCTAATAATGTTTCCGCTCCATGGGTGGATGGAAACAAGGTAGTCATTGATCCCAACATGGAAAAATGGGTGGAGCAGACAAAAAATTATACGGATAAGGGCTACAACCAGAAGACGATCCTCTGGTCAGCGGAATGGGCGGCAGGCCAGGGACCGGAAGGGAAAGTATTCGGCTACTTCATGCCTGCATGGGGAGTGGATTTCACCATCGCTAAGAACTCCCTCGCAAAAGCAGAAGCGGATGGAGGAAAGCAGGAAGTTGGAAATGGCTGCTACGGCGACTGGGCAGCTACCACCGGACCGGAGTCCTATAACTGGGGAGGCACCTGGCTTTGTGCGGCCAATGGGACCGACAACCCGGATATCGTGGCAGATATCATGAAAACCATTTGCTGTGATGATGCTACCATGAAAAAGATCGTAGAAGAAAAGAATGATTTTGTAAACAACAAGGCCGTTATGGAAGAACTGGCAAAAAGCGATTATAAGTCTGACTTCCTCGGAGGACAGAACCCGTTCCAGATGTACTGTGATGCAGCTGAGAAAATTGATATGAGTAAAATTTCTCCTTATGACCAGGGTCTTAATGAAGAATTCCAGACTGCTATGCGTGATTATTTTAATGGAACCGTTGATAAAGATACGGCAATCAAGAATTTTTACACTGCAATTACCGAAAAATATCCGGAATTAAAAACAGAGTAGTTTTAAGAAGTGCAGTGCGGGATATTCCCGTCCTGCATAGAATCAGGAGGTTCTGCTATGGTAAAAGAAAAAAAGGCAAAGACCAGAAAAAAAGTCAGCTATTCGAAATGGGGATATATTTTTCTGATACCATTTTTTGCCACTTATTTTATATTCTCCTTTATCCCCCTGGTAAATACTTTTTATAACAGCCTGTTCGAAAATTACCGCTCCGGATTGACTCAGATCGGCCCCAATTTTGTAGGGCTGCAAAATTATGTATCCATTTTTCAGAGTGATCTGCTCAAATATATGGGCAATACCATGATTTTGTGGATCATCGGTTTTATACCGCAGATCATTATTTCTCTGATTCTGGCAGTCTGGTTTGCTGATTTCAGGTTACGGTTAAAAGGAAGCAGCTTCTTTAAGACTGTCATTTACCTGCCCAATGTCATCATGGCGGCATCTTTTGCCATGCTGTTTTTTGCTCTGTTTTCGGATGACGGGCCTATGAATAACCTTCTGATCAAAATGGGGATAGCGAATGGTCCTATCCGCTTTCTGGCCACAGTCTGGGGGACCAGGGGCTTAATCGGGCTGATGAATTTTATGATGTGGTTCGGAAATACTACGATTCTTTTGATGGCGGCAATTCTTGGAGTGGATGCTTCCCTGTTTGAAGCGGCCTCCATTGATGGAGCAACGTCTTTGCAGACTTTTACGAAGATAACCATGCCGACCATTAAGCCTATTTTTATTTATGTGCTGATAACTTCCTTAATTGGAGGGCTGCAGATGTTTGATGTGCCTCAGGTGCTGACCAATGCAAAAGGAAGCCCGGACAGAACCAGTACCACATTGATTATGTTCTTAAATAACCACCTGTACAGCAAAAATTATGGCATGGCAGGTGCGTTATCCGTAATACTGTTTATCATTACAGCCATACTCAGCCTGATCGTATTCTATGTGCTGACCGGTGCCGGTAAAAAGAAAGGGGGACTTAAGTAATGGGCAAGATGATGAACTTAAAAAAGGCTGTTGCTTATGTGGTATTGTCACTTTTGACGTTTTTGTGTCTCTTCTTCTTTTATTGTCTGATCATAAATGCCACCAGGTCTCATCCGGAAATTTCAAAGGGATTCTCTTTTATACCGGGCAGTTCCTTTGGCTCAAATTTATACAATGTACTACATAATAAAAATCTTCCGGTCATTTATGGAATTACCAACAGCATTCTGATCGCAGGCAGCTCCGCGGCGCTGGCAGTATATGTTTCAGCGCTGACGGCATACGCCATTCATGCGTATGAATTCCGGCTGCGTAAAGCTGTGTATCTGTTTATTATTCTGATTATGATGATACCGACTCAGGTGACGACTCTTGGCTTTTTAAGACTGATCAACACATTGGGGCTGATGGACAGTTTTGTTCCGCTTATCCTTCCATCCATGGCGGCACCGGTGGTGTTTTATTTCATGATTTCTTATTTTGAGAGCAATCTCCCTCTGGAAATTGTGGAATCTGCCAGAATTGACGGATCCAATGAATTTTATACCTTTAATTTCATTGTAATTCCCATCGTAAAGCCGGCACTGGCCGTACAGGGTATTTTCTCATTTGTAGCTTCCTGGAATAATTATTTTGTTCCATCACTGGTTTTGAAATCCAATACAAAAAAGACCCTGCCGATCTTGATTGCCCAGCTTCGAAGCGCGGATTTCCTGAAGTTTGATTTAGGTCAGGTCTACATGCTCATAATGATCGCCATCGTTCCGGTAGCTGTCATATATTTATGCCTGTCAAAATTCATTATTGGCGGTGTTACGGCTGGCAGCGTGAAAGGGTAAGAATAAGACTTAAAAAGAAAAAGACGGAGCCAGGCCACATGTGGCTGCTCCGTCTTTTTCTTTTCCGCAGTTATTTAAGCGGAGTGATTTCTCTTGTTGCTTCGTTATATTGAAAGGCAACGTTGCTGGTGTTGTAGTCAAATAAATAGGTGGCAACGTAACTCAGAGTGTCATCCGGCAGACGTTTGTAAGTTCTGACCGTATAGTAATCTTTTCCGTCAATTTTTGAAATTCCCGGGGCTGCAATGAATTCGTAAGAATCAGCAGCCTCCGGCAGGCCCAGCTTTTCCTGTCCCTGGGCACGGACGGTTTCTTCTGCCTTTTCAATTGTATTGGTTGCCTTTGGTACTTTTTCGTAATCTTCAATTTCCTTTTTCTGCTGGTTCCAGATATCTTTAAAATATGTGTTCCATGACTGCTTTTCCTTACAGGCAGTTACGGTATAGCTTCCTGTCTCGGATTCAAGGGTGATGGAGAGGTAAGAGTCGGAATCCTTTGACGGTCCGGCAAACTGGTAAAACTCAGTACTTTCTTCCTGCGATTCCTCAGCAGAAGACTCTGTTGTCTGCTTTTTACCGGTCACATCAATGAAGTTCTTTTCCTCCTCTAAGTAACTCCGGTAGCTTTTTAAATCAGCGGATACATCGTCAACGTTAAGATACTTATATGTTTCCCCCTGACCGTTTGACTCAGCCGTAGTTTCGCCGGATTCCTTTGCTGCCTGTGTCTGACTGCCTTGGCTGTCTTCTGATCCATGCTCTTCGCTTTCTGTACTTTCTGTCTGAGCGGTTTTCGGAACGGTCACTTTTTCAAAGTTACGTTCTCCCACAACTTCCGTTACAGAAGAAATCCCTTCCTCTTTTGAAAAGTAATAGGCCGGTGCTTCCGCCGCTTTTTCGTCGGTACGGACTTTTTTGGGTAAGGTAAGCAGAATAATGGCTGCAGCGGCTCCTACGATCACGACCATCAGGGCTGCTACCAGCAGTACAAGCGCCTTTTTGTTCTTGGAAAAGGGGTTTTTCCCCTTGACTTTTGGTGCTTTTATTGGTTTCGCTTTTTTCTGTTTGGTTTTTGCGGGTTTCCCCTTTTTGAGTTTTGTATCGGGGATTTTCGCTTTTTCTGTTTTTGTAAGTTTTGGCATAATGATCATCCTTATGTATTTATTGATGCAGGATCCAAATCAGCTGCTGCCCAACATCACTAACTATATATCGGTTGATTTTTGTCGAAAAATAAGAACTTGGAAAAAATCGTCTTAGTTTCATACGGAAAGAAGTTTTTTTGCGGTTCCCATGATCACCTTGTCAATGAATTCGGCCAATTCTTCTTTGGGCTGCTGCATGCCCGTATCAAGCCATTGCTTTAAGACACCTGTCAGACCATAGGTGATGAATTCCAGAAAATATTTCAGGGTAACTTCGCTTGCATCGGGACATTGTTCGTTAATAATTTCCGTACCGTTTATCAAAACAAGAGTATGAAAGCGGTTTACGAAATCATTGGATGCGCTGTTTTCAAAAAGGATTTTACATATCTTTTTATTCTCTTCGATATAATGAATGATGGGAATGACAACGGGGAGCAGAGAGTCCTTTTTGAAAGCATACCGGCAGTTATTGACCATGTCCTGGAAATCATTTAAGACTTCGGTTTCCATTTCCTGCAAAAGGCTGTAGGTATCTGCATAATGCAGATAAAAAGTGCCCCGGTTTAAATCAGCCAGTTCCGTTATGTCTTTCACAGAAATATTTTTGAAGTCTTTTTTCTCCATGAGTTCAAGAAGGCTTTCTTTTAACAATTTCCTGGTTTTTCGGATACGGCGATCCTGTTTTTGCATTTCCATATCATTCCTCCAAATGTGTTTATGCGTTTTCTTTCTGTTCTTGGGTGCTGAAATCCTTTTGAAAATGAACACTTTATTAAGAACTGTTGAGTATTATACTGAAAAAAATCCTGTGATTGTTAGTAGAACGATCAGGGAATATTGATTATTGAAAGTTATTTACACGAGTATTATAATGTACACATGTTGAAAAGTCAATATTGTATCTATTAGTGGAATAATGACGGATCATGGAGGAGATATGAAAAAGGATAGGAGTTTATTTAACAAAATCGTACATTTTATTGTGTTTAAGGGAAAATCGATTGAGACTGTTTTCTTTCTTGGGACCTTTATCTGTGCAGTCTGCTTTCCTTTTGTAAAGGTCAATTACGATTTAAGCGAGTATCTGCCGCAGTTTGCCCAGACCAAACAGGCTCTTGATGTGATGGAGGATGAGTTCGGATATCCTGGGATGGCCCGGATCATGATAAGGGATGTCAGCCTTCAGGAAGCAAAAAAAATAAGGGGCCAGATTTCCGATTTAAAAGGTGTGGACCTGGTGATAGGACCGGATCTGACTACAGATGTCTATATGGGTTCCTCCTTTATAAACCAGGGAATTACCGATATGATGTCTTTGGACGCATTTTCCATGGATGACTATTATCATGATGGCTATGCATTGCTGGATATTATTTTTGAGGGCGGCGACAACGATCCCATGACCCGGAAAGCGGTGGAGGGTATTTATGGCATTGTGGGAAAAGACAGAGGAGCTTTTGCAGGCAGTGCCGTATCCAGCAAGGAACGCGAAGAGTCCATTACAAAAGAAATTACCATGGCAATCGGTATGGCGCTGGTTATCATCTGGCTGATTCTAACCCTCACCACAACGTCCTGGATGGAACCTTTTTTGTTCATTTTTGTTATGGTTGTGGCGATCATTTTGAATATGGGGTCAAACCTGATGTTCGGTACAATTTCCTTTTTTACGTTTTCCACGGCTGCCATTTTGCAGCTGGCGGTATCCATGGATTATTCTATTTTCCTTTTACATACCTTTACAGCAATTAAAAATACGGGCATTGAAATTCATGAAGCTATGGAGCTTGCAGTGAAGGAATCCTGCAGTTCCATTCTTGCCAGCGGAGCCACGACCATTGTCGGATTTATTGTAATTGCCTTCATGCGTTTTACCATCGGCAAGGATGTGGGGTTCGTGCTGACAAAAGGGATCATCTGCAGTTTGGCCACAGTACTGTTCCTCATGCCCACCTTGATCCTGCATTTTAATGACAAGATCGAAAAAACCGCTCATAAACCGTTCATTCCCTCTTTCGACCGGTTTGCAAAATGGATGAACCGCATACGGAAGCCGGTTTTTGTTATTGCAATCTTTCTGGCTGTCCCATGCTACTTCGGGCAGAATATGAATGTTTTTTATTACGGTGATGATGCCATCGGAGCCGGACCGGGAACGAGGGTTTACGAGGATACCAGGGCCATTAACGACGAGTTCGGAAAATCCAACATGATTATAGGAATTGTTCCGAACGGTGACCTGGTGAAGGAACGGGAGCTGACGGATGCTCTGGAAGATCTGGATTTTATAAATTATGCCATATCCATGTCAGGTACGCTTCCCAGGGGGATACCGGAAAGCTTTCTTCCGGAAAAAGTCAGTGACCAGCTTCGCAGCGAGCGGTACGCCAGGCTATTAATTTCCATGAATACGGTGCAGGAGAGCCAGTATGCATTTGATTGCAGCCAGAGGCTGGAACGTACGGTGAGGGAATTTTATCCGGAAAATGCTTATGTGATCGGTATGACTCCCACGACCATCGATATCCGTGACATATTAACCGATGACTACAATAAGGTCTCAATGCTGTCCCTGGCAGGAGTCGCGCTGGTGGTATTTGCAACCTTTCAGTCCGTTTTGGTTCCGATTCTTGTCATCATTCCGATCGAGGTCGCAATTTATTTGAATATGACGCTTCCTTATGTAATGGGAGACAGCATGGTATACATCGGCTACATCATAGTTAGCTGTCTGCAGCTGGGAGCTACCATTGATTATTCCATTCTGATGACAAATAATTACCTGGGATTCCGGAAGAACATGAACAATACGGATTCCGCCGCGGCTGCCATATCCAAGAGCACACTTTCCATACTGACATCAGGAGGAATCCTGACGGTCGTTGGTTATCTTTTGTATTTTACGTCGTCCATACAGGCCATTTCCCAGGTGGGGCGCCTGGTGGGAAGAGGTGCGGTTCTCAGCATGGTGCTGGTACTCTCCCTTCTTCCGGCTCTGTTAAGCACCTTTGACAAACAGATCCAAAAGCAGCAGCTTCGGGCAGCGAAAAGGAAGGAAAAACGGCGTTTTAAATTTGCAGGAATTAAGAGGAAAGGAAATGATGATCATGAAGAAGAGTAAAAGAATCTTAAGCATGGGCATGGCGGCAATTTTCTCCCTTCAGTCCGTGCTGCCGGCTGTGGCATCGCCGGATATCCCTCAGTGCGATGAGACCCTTTATGTGACCATGGATCCCTATGGGGGGATAAAGGAAAGCAGCATTGTCAAGAATTACCGGCTGAATGGCAACAGTAAGGTAGTGGATTACGGTACCTATGATAAGGTCATAAACCTGACGGATCATTCCACCCCTCTCATAGGAGCGGATGGTTCCATCACCTTTACGCCGGAAGAGGCTGGAAGCCAGTTTTATTTTGAAGGGCAGACCGAGGTAGAAAAGGCACGGCTTCCCTGGGATATCAAAGTCGGATACCGCTTAAACGGGGTGGACAGAAAGGCTGAGGAACTGGCCGGAGAAAAGGGGCTTATAGAGGTCAATGTGGATCTGACTCCAAACAAGGGACTTTCGGATTACTACCGGAATAACATGACCCTGATGGCCAGCACAGTTGTGGATATGGATAAAAACTTAAGCCTGGAGGCAGAAGGAGCCCAGGTTCAGACGGTCGGCAATTTAAACACGGTGGTTTTCTTTGCTCTTCCCGGGGAAGAAGGCCATTATTCCATCCGTATCGGCACGGAGGATTTCAAGTTTTCCGGCTTGGTATTTGCGATGGTTCCGTTAACGGTGAGTCAGCTTGATAAGGTTGCGGATTTAAGGGATGCCAAGGAAACAGTTGAGGATTCGGCGGATTCCATCAGCGACAGCCTGGATGTGGTTTTGGACACCATGGGAAATATGCAGAAAAGCATCGACGATACAGCAAACGGTCTCAGAGGACTGGACCGTACCAGACAGATATTTGCCGATTCCAAGGGAAAGGTGTATCAGAATGCCGATGAGGCTCTGGCAGCGCTTGATGATTTATCCCAGACCTTAAAGCCATTTTATAATCACACACAGAATGCAAAGAACGCCTTAAATGATATCAGAGCCCAGACAAATCATATGGTGGCGATTCTTGATGATCTGTCACCGGATCTGGGCGATTTGCAGGACAATGTCAGGGATTTGAGAGATGAAGTGGAAGAACTGCGTAAAATGACGCGCGGCTCCCAGGCGGATTTGAAGTCGCAGGCATTTTTCGCACAGGTGAAAAAGATAGAAGTGCGTTTAAGCACCTTGACGGCCCAGCAGCAGAAGCTGGCAAAAGAGCTGGCGGAACTTGGGCAGGCCCTTCCCCAGCTGGCGGCATTGGCCGGCACTCTGGAGACATCGGCAGCGGGATTTGCGGATGAAGAGGACTTAGAGGAATTGATACAGGAACTAAAAGGTGAGGGACTGGCGGACGAGGATGAGATATCGTCCTACTTATTTAATGAAAAGGACTACTCTGTAACGGAAATTGAGGCTCTTACCGGCTATCTGGCCTCTTCCCTGGGAACCGGTCAGACTGCCACGCCGGGCGCAGCTTCCAAGGCCATGCTGGAGGCCGCGGGCCCTCTGGCCCAGCTTCTTCCGCAGATTGTTAACAGCGGTGCGGGCCTGACTGGAGACCTGGGAGATATGCTGGGAATGACAGAAATGCTTTTAACGGATATATACTCAGAAAAGGGCTACATAAACGGTGCTGTTGACGGAGCCCTGGGCGCAGCCAGTGCTGTGGGTAATATCTGTGATACTGCAGATGACTTAATAGGCTCTGTGGATGAGCTGAATGGCATTTTAAACCGCCACCATGATGATTTGATTGCCACTTTGAATGATGTGGGAAAGATGACGGACAGCGCCTCCAGAAGCGTGGATTCCATGAATGTATTCTTCCGTTCTCTGGAGAACCAGATGAAGACAGTAGGAGATTCCTTAAACGGCAGCACGGAAAAAACCTTAAACGGCCTGGCAGGTGCGTTGGACGAAGCAGGGAACGGCTTAAACCAGACGGATATATTGAGAAACGCCAAGGATACCATTAAGGGCACGATTGATGATAAATGGGATGAGTACACGATAGAAGATACCACCATCTTAAACGTTGATTTAGAAGCTTCCCCGGTATCCATGACATCGGAAAAGAATCCATCTCCCCGGAGCATCCAGATGATTCTGCGAACTGAGGAAATTAAGGATAAGGCGGAAGAGGCATCAGCCAAAGTGGATGAGGATTTCCATCCGGATGGAAATGTTTTTCACCGCATTGGAAATATTTTACGGAAAATATGTAAGTCCATTACCTCCATTTTTTAAAAAACAGGGGTTTCCGACTAAAAAAACTAATGTTTTTTTAAGAATTCTGCATTGTTATTTTCCTTATCTCTGCTTATAATAGTCTTAAGTCATCTTAGAAGGAGGATAATATAATGTCGATTTTGGTTACTGGAGGCGCCGGATATATTGGCAGCCATACCTGTGTGGAACTTTTAAATGCAGGTTATGATGTAGTGGTCGTTGATAATCTATGCAATTCCTGCAGGGAATCCATGGAAAGAGTGATGGAAATCACGGGGAAGAGGCTGACTTTTTATGAGGCAGATTTATTGGACCGGAATGTGATAGACCAGATTTTTGATGAGGAAATTATTGATGCGGTGATTCACTTTGCAGGCCTGAAAGCGGTCGGAGAGTCAGTCGGTAAGCCTTTGGAATATTATCATAACAATATTACGGGAACTCTGGTGCTTTGTGATGTAATGAGAGACCACGGGGTGAAGAGCATTGTATTCAGTTCTTCTGCCACAGTATACGGAGATCCGGCATTTATTCCGATTACGGAGGAGTGTCCCAAGGGTGAGATTACTAATCCTTACGGGCGGACCAAGGGGATGCTGGAACAGATTTTAACTGATTTACATACGGCTGATCCGGAGTGGAAGGTAATGCTATTGCGTTATTTCAATCCCATCGGAGCTCATAAATCCGGCCGTATCGGTGAGAATCCAA
This sequence comes from Clostridium sp. Marseille-P2415, assembly GCF_900155545.1. Classification (GTDB taxonomy): domain Bacteria; phylum Bacillota; class Clostridia; order Lachnospirales; family Lachnospiraceae; genus Lacrimispora. The sequence goes on along the minus strand of NZ_LT732526.1, from coordinate 1,232,874 downwards.
AGGGAATTCCCAATAATCTGCTGCCTTACATCACCCAGGTGGCAGTAGGAAAGCTGGAGTGTCTGGGCGTATTCGGCAGCGATTATGATACACCGGATGGCACCTGTGTACGTGATTATATCCATGTAGTGGATTTGGCAGACGGTCATGTAAAGGCTTTAAAGAAAATGGCTGATAATGAGGGCGGCGTCTGGATTTACAACCTCGGTACGGGTACCGGCTACAGCGTTTTAGATGTGATCCATGCGTTTGAAGAGGCCAATGGTTTGAAGATTCCTTATGTGATGAAGGATAGAAGGCCGGGGGATATTCCGCAGTGTTATGCGGATCCTTTAAAAGCGAAGCAGGAGCTTGGCTGGAAAGCAGAACGGAATTTAAAAGACATGTGCCATGATTCCTGGAATTGGCAGAAAAACAATCCGGAAGGATACGTGGAATAAAAAAATTAAGGCCTTAAAGCGGGCTTTAAGTTCCATATACAGAATGGAGTAACCAAAAAGGACGGCGGGTTCTATTGCTGCCGTCTTTTTCGGTTACTCTTTTTTGCTTTAAAGACAAGGGAGTGCGGGGACGAGACGAACATATATTCAAAAATGCTTGAAAAAGTGACTGAAATGTGCTACGATAGAGAAAAGAACGTATGTTCGAGGTGAGAAAATGTTGATTCAGGATGAATTAAGCGTTCAGAAGAAGCTTGAGATATTATCGGATGCTGCAAAATACGATGTTGCCTGTACCTCCAGCGGGGTAGACCGCAAAGGAAAGGCCGGAACTCTTGGGAATACGGCGGCGGCCGGGATCTGCCACAGCTTTTCTGCAGACGGCAGGTGCATTTCCCTGTTGAAGATATTATTTACCAACCAGTGTATCTATGACTGCAAATATTGCATTAACCGTTGTTCCAACGATGTGGTGAGAACCGCTTTTACGCCGGATGAGGTATGCCAGCTGACCATTCAGTTTTACCGCCGCAATTACATTGAAGGACTGTTTTTAAGCTCCGGAGTTCTTTACAGTGCCGATTTTACCATGGATTTAATATACCAGACTCTTAAAAAACTGCGGGAGGAATATCATTTTCACGGATATATTCACGTAAAGGCCATACCCGGTGCTGATCCGGTTTTGATAGAAAAAACCGGTTTTCTAACAGACCGTATGAGCATCAATCTGGAGCTTCCTACGGCAGAGGGCCTTAAGAAGCTGGCTCCGGGAAAGAGCAGGAGCAAGATCCTTATGCCAATGAAGCAGATACAGAAGGGAATTGCCGTGAATCGGTATGAGCTGATGGAATATCGGAAAGCTCCGGCTTTTGTGCCGGCGGGGCAGAGCACTCAGATGATTGTGGGTGCGACTCCGGAAAATGATTTCCAGATGATGATGGTGGCAGAAGCACTTTATCAGAATTATGACTTAAAAAGGGTCTTTTACTCTGCCTTTGTTCCGGTCAATCGGGACAGCAGCCTGCCATCCCTTCCCGGAGGCCCGCCTCTTTTGCGGGAACACAGGCTTTACCAGGCAGATTGGCTTATGCGTTTTTATGGATTTCAGGCGGGGGAACTGCTTTCCGAAGAACGTCCCAACTTTAATGTATTGCTGGACCCAAAGTGCGACTGGGCTTTACGCCATTTGGAATTATTTCCGGTGGAAGTGAATCGGGCGGATTACTACACCCTTTTGAGAGTTCCCGGAATGGGAGTGAAGTCCGCGAAGCGCATTATAGCGGCCAGAAGGAACGCCCCCCTGGATTTTGACGCTTTAAAAAAGATCGGTGTGGTACTGAAACGGGCCCTATATTTTATTACCTGTTCCGGCCGTATGATGTATCCGGTTAAGATTGAGGAAGATTATATTTCCAGCCATCTGATTGGTGATGAACAGAAAAAGATATGGGATATCGGGTCAACAGGAACTTTCCGGCAGCTTTCCCTGTTTGATGACATGAATTTACCCGCTTTATCAGGGCCGGGAGGAATGCAGAGATGACTGTCTATTTGTGTGAAAACAGCGTGGAAGGAATCCTTAGCGGCGTATATGCCGCATGGACAGGCAGAAAGGGCCATTCCAATGTAAAACTGAGACTTATGGGGGATGAAGATACCATGGAGTTATTCTGCCAATACATCGATGTTCCTGTTGATGCCCGGAATGCAGATAAGGTGGCAGAGGCAATCAGGAAGAAAATCTCGGAGGATGCCTATATCGCTGTTTATAAGGCGGCTTTGAGTAAAGAGGCGGACCGTGCGGATAAGATTTACCGTTTCCTGATTTATGGTTTCCATATAGGAGCAGGTGTTGTCAATATGCTTCAGGTACAAGAGGTATATGATATTTTTCAGATGTGCCGCCATATAGACAATGAGACCCATCTGCTTACCGGTTTTGTGCGTTTTGTGGAGATGGAGGGAGATCTTTTGGTGAGCAGGATCGGGCCAAAGAATGATGTGCTTGTTCTTCTGGCTCCACATTTTGCGGACCGGCTGTCAGGGGAAAATTGGGTTTTATATGATGAAAACAGGAAAAAAGCAGCTCTTCATCCGGCTTTGCGGCCGTGGTTTTTGGCGGATTTCATTTCGGAAGAATGGGAAGAACGGCTTAAGAAGGCATCGTTAGAGGACGAATATGAGGAGCTTTATAAGTGCTTCAGAAGAAGTATTTCCATAAAGGAACGGACAAATCCGGTCTGTCAGCGTAACCACATGCCACTCCGTTACCGGTCTTACATGCCGGAATTTTCTAATGGCTTAAAAGATAACTGATTCCCGGGTTATGGTGCGGTTAGGTAATCATTCACGATGATCAGCGGAAAAAAGTCAGTGGAGAGAAAAAACTTGCTTTTTTCCGCTTTATCAGTTATCCTAAAGTCAGGTTCCGGATTAGGAACATTCCAGATGCGTTTCTGCATTATTTTTCCAACGGCATTCATTCAGAAACTGAATATTGAAAGGAGAAGCAGCTTTGTACAGTAAAGTTCATAGTGTGGGTATTACAGGAGTGGAAGGGGTTCCGATCCTGGTTGAGGCGGATGTAAGTGATGGGCTCCCCGGTTTTTCCATGGTAGGTTATCTGTCTTCTGAGGTGAAAGAGGCTCAGGACCGGGTGAGGACAGCACTTAAAAACTCCGGTTTTCGACTCCCTGCAAGAAAGGTCACCATTAATTTGTCGCCTGCTGACATCCGTAAAGAAGGAACCGCCTTTGATCTGCCTATCGCTATCGCGATTCTGGCGGCTTCCGGTATGGTAGAACCCTCTGTTTTGCTAAATTGTGTCATTTCCGGGGAATTGGGCTTGGATGGGCAAATCAAGCCGGTACGGGGAGCGCTCTCGATTACTGCGGCTGCAAAAAAAGACGGAAAGCACAGATGTTTTCTTCCCGGAGAAAACGTTAGAGAGGGTTTGATAATAGAAGGAATGGAAATTATCGGGGTAGAAAGCTTGAAGGATTTAACGGATCAGCTTCATTCCCCCAAAAAACAAAAAACAGTCTGCAGCAGTCTGAACAGGTTCACGGGGCAGTCAGAGAACTATGACGTTGATTATTCAGAGGTTGGAGGACAGCTTTTCTTAAGACGGGCCACGGAGGTGGCTGTAGCCGGCATGCACAATATTCTCTACATCGGTCCTGCCGGAACTGGAAAGACCATGATCGCCAAACGAATCCCAACCATTATGCCTTCCCTATCCGTGGATGAGACCATCGGGATATCAAAGATTTACAGCGTATGCGGCCTGCTTTCCCAGGATACGCCCATGATGGCAAGACGGCCCTTCCGCAGTCCCCACCATACGATCAGCCCCCAGGCTTTAGCCGGCGGAGGAAGAATACCAAAACCAGGTGAAATCTCCCTGGCATCCGGAGGCGTTCTGTTTCTGGATGAATTACCCGAATTTCAAAAAAATACCTTAGAGATCCTGAGGCAGCCTCTTGAAGAGGGGAAAATAACCATATCCAGAATGTTTGGAGCGTATGAATTTCCCGCGGATTTCATGTTGGCGGCTGCTATGAATCCCTGTCCCTGCGGCTTTTATCCGGACCGGACCAGATGCAGATGTTCTGAGCAGCAGGTACGTAAATATTTAAGCAGGATTTCAAAGCCGCTGCTGGACCGGATTGATATTTGTGCGGAATCGGGAGCTATTACATATGAAGAATTGCAGGAGGGAAGAGGCGGAGAATCATCCGCTTCCATACGGAAACGGGTGGAAGCGGCAAGAAGGATTCAAAAGGAGCGGTTTGAGGGACGCGGAATTTATTTTAACAGCGCCATGAATAAGTCCCAGATCGAGCAATTCTGCATCCTGGGGAAAAGAGAAAGAGATTTTTTGAAAAAGATTTATGACAGGCTGGGACTTAGCGCAAGAGGTTATGAGAAGATACTTAAGGTATCCAGGACCATCGCGGATTTAGAGCAATCTGACAAGATTACAAAAAATCATCTGTCGGAAGCGGCAGGCTTGCGAAGCATGGAAGGAAAATATTGGGGAGGAATTTATGGACAATCATGAAGAACTGGAGTACTTGTACTGGCTCTGCCATGTTCCGGTCCTGGGAGCAGTGAAAATTAAGAAACTTTATGACCACATGGGCAGCTATAAAAGAATATATAATATAGAAGGAAAAGAATTAGCGCAGTCAGGATTTTTCAATCAGGCGGAAGCTTCTTTTTTTGATGAATACAAACAAAGGTTTCATACTTACAGAAAAGAACTGGAAGGCATGCAAAACAAAGGAATCCGCTTTGTTACGCCGCATGATGAGGAATATCCGAAGCGCCTTCTTGCAATTCATGGATTTCCCATGTGGATTTTTTTAAAGGGAAAGCTGCCTGAGGATGAAAGACCGGCAGCAGCCGTGATTGGAGCCAGGAACTGTACCAACTACGGAAAACAGATGGCTGCATATCTGGCCAGAGAACTTTCGGGAGCAGGAGTCCAGATCATCAGCGGACTGGCCTGCGGGATAGACGGAGCAGGACATCAGGGAGCACTGGAAGCCGGTGGCGACACTTATGGAGTATTAGGGTGCGGAATCAATATCTGTTATCCAAGGGAAAATTATGGATTATATGAACGGATGACCGGGCAGGGCGGGATACTCACGGAGTTTATGCCGGGGGAAGCCCCCAGGCCCTGCAATTTTCCAATGAGAAACCGGATTATCAGTGGGCTCTCCGATGTGATTCTGGTGATCGAAGCCCGGGAAAAAAGCGGATCCCTGATTACTGCAAATCTGGGGCTGGAACAGGGAAAAGAAATATTTGCCCTTCCCGGAAGGGTGACAGATCCCTTAAGTGCAGGCTGCAACCGGCTTATCAGCGATGGTGCCGGAGTTTTGCTGAGCCCGGATGCAGTGCTGGAATATTTCGAATTAAGGAACGGTAAAATATTAAGAGTTCATGAAAAAAGTGAGAACGGGCTTGCCAAAAAAGAAAAAATGGTGTATAGTTGCCTAGATTTGCAACCGAAGAATCTGGAAGAGATTATAGCTTTAAGCGGATTGTCTGTAAACGATTGTATGAGTGCCCTTCTGGAATTAGAGTTGAATGGCCGCATTGTACAGACATCCCATCAATATTATGGTAAGAAACTATAGGCGAGGAGTTTGGTATGGCGAACTGTTTAGTAATTGTGGAGTCACCGGCAAAGGTAAAGACGATTAAGAAGTTCCTTGGGGCGAATTATGAAGTGGATGCCTCCAACGGACATGTGAGGGATCTTCCTAAGAGTCAGATGGGAATTGATGTAGAGCATGATTTTGATCCCAAATATATAACGATCAGAGGAAAAGGTGATATACTGGCCAAGCTGAGGAAAGAAGTGAAAAAGGTCGATAAGGTCTACTTGGCAACTGACCCTGACCGTGAAGGAGAAGCAATTTCCTGGCATCTGATGAAAGCTTTGAAGCTGGATGAACTGAACGAAAAGCAGGTGTATCGCATCAGTTTTAATGAAATCACGAAGAACGCTGTGAAAGCCTCTTTAAAAACCCCAAGGGCGATCGATATGAATCTGGTGGATGCCCAACAGGCCAGAAGGGTTTTGGACCGTATGGTTGGTTATATGATAAGCCCTTTGCTTTGGGCAAAAGTAAAGAGAGGCTTGAGTGCCGGCCGTGTCCAGTCTGTGGCACTTCGGCTGATTTGTGACCGGGAAGAGGAAATCAATGCTTTTATTCCGGAAGAATACTGGAATCTGGAAGCGGTCCTGAAACAGCAGGGAGGCAAAAAACCTCTTACAGCGAAATTTTATGGAGACAAAAACAGCAGAATTGCCATTCATAACAAAGAGGAGCTGGACCGGATCCTGGAAGGTCTGGAAAATCAGGCCTATGTGGTGGACGAAGTCAAGAAGGGAGAGAGGATCAAGAAATCTCCGATCCCGTTTACGACCAGTACCCTTCAGCAGGAGGCTTCCAAGGTGCTTAACTTTTCCACCCAGAAGACCATGCGGCTGGCGCAGCAGCTTTACGAAGGTGTTGAGGTTACAGGACATGGGACCGTGGGTCTCATCACTTATCTGCGTACAGACTCCACCAGAGTTGCGGAAGAGGCGGATACTGCAGCCAGAGATTATATAGAAAAGCAGTACGGAAGCCAGTATGTAGCCCAGGGCGAGCAGACAAAGAAGAGCAATGTGAAAATTCAGGATGCCCACGAGGCAATCCGTCCTACGGATATTTCCCTCACGCCGGTTGTGGTAAAGGAGTCCCTGCAGCGCGATTTATTCCGGCTTTACCAGTTGATCTGGAAACGCTTTGCAGCCAGCAGAATGCAGCCAGCTGTTTACGAAACCACTTCCGTTAAGGTTGGGGCCGGAGATTATTCCTTTACACTTTCTGCTTCCAAATTGTCCTTTGATGGCTTTATGTCCGTTTATGTGCAGGAAGATGAAAAAGAAGAGGCAAATGTTTTGCTGGGAAATCTGGAAAAAGGAACTGTTCTTCAGCTGGATAAACTGGAGAACAGTCAGCATTTTACTCAGCCGCCGGCTCATTTTACAGAGGCTTCTCTGGTGAAAGCCATGGAAGAACAGGGCATTGGACGCCCAAGTACTTATGCGCCTACCATTACTACCATCATAGCCAGAAGGTATGTGGCAAAAGAAAGTAAAAATCTTTATGTGACGGAACTGGGCGAAGTCGTCAACAGCATGATGAAGCAAAGCTTTCCCAGTATTGTAGATATCACGTTCACTGCGAATCTGGAATACCTTCTTGATAAGGTGGGGGATGGATCGGTTCAGTGGAAAACTGTTGTGAAAAATTTCTATCCGGATTTAAAAGAAGCAGTGGATAAAGCGCTTGTGGAACTGGAAACCGTGACCATTGCAGATGAGGTGACGGATGAAATCTGTGAGGTATGCGGCCGTAACATGGTCATTAAGTATGGTCCTCACGGTAAATTCCTGGCATGTCCTGGATTTCCGGAATGTAAGAATACAAAACCTTATTTGGAAAAGGTTGGCGTTCCCTGTCCGAAATGCGGAAAAGAAGTTGTGATCAAAAAAACCAAAAAGGGCAGAGTTTATTATGGCTGCGAAGCGAATCCGGAGTGTGATTTTATGTCCTGGCAAAAGCCTTCCACACAAAAATGTCCTAAATGCGGATATTATATGGTTGAAAAGGGAAATAAATTACTGTGTTCGAATGAGCAGTGTGGTTACAGTACTGACAAATAGGAAAATAGAATAATTATTAAGAAAATCGAAAATCTTCAAAAAACTATTGTTATTTGAAAATAATAATGTTAGTATTTAATTATTAGAGGAGTATTTTGGATTTTCACATAAATTCTTAAGGAGGTTTTCGGCTATGAGCGTACAGTTGTTGGACAAAACTAGAAAAATTAACAAATTATTGCATAACAACAATTCGCATAAGGTTGTATTTAACGATATCTGTGAAGTGCTGACCGAGATCCTGAATTCGAATATTCTTGTGATCAGCAAGAAGGGGAAGGTGCTGGGCGTTGGCCTTACACCGGACATAGATGAGATTCAGGAGCTGATCGCGGACCAGGTCGGCGGTTATGTTGATAAAATGCTGAACGAGCGTTTGCTCAGCATTTTATCAACAAAAGAGAACGTCAATCTGGAAACGCTGGGTTTCACTGGGAACAATATCAGAAAATACCAGGCAATTATTACCCCGATCGACATTGCAGGAGAACGGCTCGGGACCCTGTTCATTTACAAATCGGATTCCCAGTACGATATCGACGATATCATTTTAAGCGAATACGGGACCACAGTAGTAGGACTTGAAATGATGCGTTCTGTCAATGAAGAGAATGCAGAGGAGACCAGAAAAGTGCAGATTGTAAAATCTGCCATCAGCACTCTGTCCTTTTCTGAACTGGAGGCCATCACCCACATTTTTGAGGAATTGGATGGCAATGAAGGTATTTTAGTGGCAAGCAAAATTGCCGACCGTGTAGGCATTACCCGTTCCGTTATCGTCAATGCACTTCGGAAATTTGAAAGTGCAGGAGTGATTGAATCCAGATCTTCCGGCATGAAAGGAACCTATATTAAGGTTTTAAATGATGTGGTTTTTGATGAATTGAAGACCATAAAGGCTGGAAATGGTAAGAATATTCAGGAACGCCGGGATATAAAAGATATGTAGATTCCGTATGGAACGCAGAGGAGCAGACAGGGAGAGACTGCTCCTTTTTTAGTGAAAATGCGGCAGGACGCTTTTGTTTTGGACAGAAAGATATAAAAAATTACTTGCATCGCACAGAAAGATATGCTATACTAGCTAAGCTTAATAAAAAAACACGTCTGCGGATTCCAGAGGAAGGTGCCGGATACCGGTCTCCCCGGAAGCATGAGAAGCGGATGGAAGAAAAACCAATTGGAGGAAGTAACATGAGCGTAATTTCAATGAAGCAGCTTTTGGAAGCTGGCGTGCACTTCGGTCACCAGACAAGAAGATGGAACCCTAAGATGGCTCCGTACATTTACACAGAGAGAAACGGCATCTACATCATCGACTTACAGAAGTCTGTTGTAAAGGTAGATGAGGCTTACAAGGCAGTTTCCGACATCGCTGCGGAAGGCGGCAAGATCCTTTTTGTAGGTACAAAAAAGCAGGCTCAGGATGCCATCAAGTCCGAAGCAGAGCGCTGCGGTATGTATTATGTTAATGAAAGATGGCTTGGAGGTATGCTTACAAACTTTAAGACCATCCAGTCCAGAGTCGCAAGATTAAAAGAGATCGAGACCATGTCTCAGGACGGAACATTTGATGTTCTTCCTAAAAAGGAAGTCATTGCTCTCAGAAAAGAATGGGAGAAGCTGGAGAAGAACTTAGGCGGAATCAAAGAGATGAAGAAGGTTCCGGATGCAATTTTTGTTGTAGATCCTAAGAAAGAAAGAATCTGCGTTCAGGAAGCTCACACACTGGGAATTCCGTTGATTGGTATCGCTGATACGAACTGTGATCCGGAAGAACTTGATTTTGTGATTCCAGGTAATGATGATGCGATAAGAGCCGTTAAGTTAATCGTATCCAAGATGGCAGACGCAGTAATCGAGGCAAACCAGGGCGAGGCAGTAGCTGAGGAAGCAGAAGCAGCTCAGGAAACAGAAGAGACTGTAGAAGCTTAATTATTCAGGCGATTGAATGCTTCGACCTGCTTTGAGGAGTGGGTTGAAGCATTTTTTTACGCGGGCAACGGGAAAAATGAGATTCCGGTATATAGGACAAGCTTTGAGTATGTCAATGACGAAATGAATCAATAGATGGAGGGAAAACGAATGGCAGCAGTTACAGCTGGAATGGTAAAAGAATTAAGAGAGATGACCGGTGCAGGTATGATGGACTGCAAGAAGGCTCTTGCAGAAACCGATGGTGATATGGACAAGGCAGTAGAGTTCTTAAGGGAGAAAGGACTTGCTGCAGCTTCTAAGAAGGCAGGAAGAATCGCAGCAGAGGGTATCGTTACTGCTGTTGTAAGTGCAGACGGAAAATCCGGAGCAATCGTAGAAGTAAACAGCGAGACAGATTTCGTTGCAAAGAACGCTCAGTTCCAGGGCTATGTTGCTGATGTTGCAGCTCAGGCACTTGCATCCGATGCGAAGGATATGGAGGCTTTCCTTGCAGAGCCATGGGCAAAGGAAAGTTCTTTAACGGTAGCTCAGGTATTATCCAGCCAGATCGCAGTGATCGGTGAGAACATGAACATCAGAAGATTTGAGAAAATCGTTACCGATGGTGTGGTGGTTGATTATATCCACGGCGGCGGAAGAATCGGTGTTTTAATTGAAGCCGGCGCTGAAGTTGTGAACGATGCTGTAAAAGAAGCGTTAAAGAATGTTGCCATGCAGATCGCTGCTTTAACACCAAAGTATGTAAAGAGAGATGAAATCCCGCAGGAATTCATTGATCATGAGATGGAAATCTTAAAGGTTCAGGCTAAGAATGAGAACCCGGACAAGCCGGACAACATTCTTGAGAAAATGATTGTCGGACGCTTAAACAAAGAGTTAAAAGAATTCTGTCTTGTGGATCAGGCTTATGTAAAAGATGGCGATTTAACGGTTGGCAAATATTTAGAGCAGGTTTCCAAAGAAGTTGGCGGTAAGGTAGATGTGAAGAAGTTTGTCCGCTTTGAGACTGGTGAAGGTCTTGAGAAGAAGGAAGAGAACTTTGCAGAAGAAGTTGCAAAACAGATGCAGTAATCTTGTAACAGGATTCTGAGGGGGGAATCCCATGGGTATCCATGGGATTTTTCTATTCAGACAGTGTCCGTTTACCATTGACAAATGTTTCCATATTGGACGGACACCACTAGACCAAAGGAGTTGATGAAAGTGGCTAAATATATTATAAAGCGTATCGCTATGGCGATTATAACCATCTTTGCTGTTGCAACGATTACTTTCTTTGTCATGAATATGGTGCCGGGCGGCCCCTTCATGTCGGAGAAGGCCGTCAGTCCACAGGCCCAGGCGGCCCTGAATGAAAAGTATGGACTGGATAAGCCGCTGGGCGAACAGTATTCAACCTATATGAAGGATTTGCTTCATGGAAATTTGGGATTAAGCGTAAAACAACGTGGCCGGACCGTAAACATGATCATTGCGGCCAAATTCCCGGTATCAGCCAAAATCGGCGGGATTGCGATTTTGATGGCTGTTATAGTAGGTGTTCCTTTGGGCAGTATTGCAGCGTTTAAGCGGGGAACCATTGTTGATAATATCATTATCATATTCAGTACATGCGGGATCGCGGTGCCGAGCTTTGTGGTATGCACGATTCTAATGTATGTTTTAAGTTTAAAGCTGGGACTTCTGCCTACTTATGGACTGGCATCCTGGAAAAATTATATCATGCCTGTGATTGCGCTGGCATTATATCCATCCTCCTATATTGCCCGTCTGATGCGTTCCTCCATGCTGGATGTTATGGGACAGGATTATATGAGAACTGCCCGTGCCAAGGGGCTTTCCCAGATGGTCAGCATCTTTAAGCATGCACTGCGCAATGCCATTCTTCCGGTTGTTACATATTTAGGACCGCTTTTGGCCTATACCGTAACAGGAAGCTTTATAGTTGAGAAGATATTTACAATTCCGGGGTTGGGCTCGGAGTTCATCGGTTCGATTACAGGACGTGATTATCCTCTTATTATGGGTACAACGATTTTCCTTGCTACTTTAATGGTTATCATGAATGTGGTGGTTGACGTAGCCTATAAATTCATCGACCCACGTATTAATCTGAAGTAAGAGAAAGGAGAAAGAGGATGCCAAAGAATAAATTATCATTGCAGCTTAATGTGGAAGACTTTCTCCCGGCAAGTGATGCAGAAAAAGAAAGCCTTACAGTCATGCGGAAGAGCGTCGGATTTTGGAAGGATGGGATCAGGCGTCTTAAGAAGAACAAGATTGCTATGGTCAGCCTTGTTGTAATCCTTGTTGTATTTGTCTTGTCATTTATTGTTCCTCAGTTTTATCCATACCGGTACGAGCAGCAGATCCGGGGAAGTGAAAACCTTGCTCCGATGCAGTATTCTGAAAAAGAATTGAAGGCCATAGAAGCAGGAGAGAGCGTATATCCTCATATTCTGGGAACGGATAATCTTGGCCGTGATTATGCGGTCCGCGTCATGATGGGAAGCCGTGTATCCCTGACAGTAGGTCTGGTAGCTTCCTGTATTATCCTGCTGATCGGATCGCTTTATGGTTCCATAGCAGGTTTCTTCGGCGGCTGGGTCGACATGATCATGATGCGCATTGTCGATATGATTTATACGGTACCGGATATCCTGATCATTGTTTTGCTGTCGGTCGCTTTTGACCAGCCTTTAAAGGCCCTGGCTCAAAGGCCTGGCTTTCAGTGGATCCAGGTTATCGGTGTGAACCTGATCAGTATTTTTGTTGTGTTCGCTCTGCTTTACTGGGTAGGTATGGCGCGTATTGTTCGAAGCCAGATTTTAATTTTAAAGGAGCAGGAATATGTAACGGCAGCCAGAGCCCTTGGCGCTTCCAGCGGACATATTATTAAGAAGCACCTTCTCACCAATTGTATCGGTACTCTGATCGTTACGACTACGCTGCAGATTCCGTCCTCCATTTTTACAGAGAGCTTTTTAAGCTTCCTGGGCCTTGGCGTTGCTGCGCCCATGCCTTCTTTGGGAAGCCTTGCAAGCGCTGCCTTAAATGGTCTGCAGAGTTATCCCCACCGTTTGTTTGCCCCGGCTCTTGCGATTTCGGTCATTATTTTAAGCTTCAACCTGCTGGGGGATGGTCTTCGTGACGCATTTGACCCGAAACTGAAAGATTAAAGGAGGAGAGATTTGATGAGTGAATATTTGGTTAATATTGAGAATGAACGTCTTTCTTTCTTTACACCGGCAGGGGAAGTTAAGGCTTTGAATAACGTATCCCTTCATCTTCGGGAAGGTGAGGTTTTGGGTATCGTCGGTGAATCAGGATCCGGTAAGTCTGTTACTGCGTACAGCCTTATGGGCCTTACGGCTTATCCGGGCCGTTTGATCGGCGGTTCCCTTCAGTTTAACGGACATCAGGTTGAGCAGATGACGGAAAAGGATATGAGGAAGATCCGCGGTAACGAGATTTCTATTATATTTCAGGATCCAATGACAAGTCTGAATCCGGTTTATACCATAGGAAACCAGATTTGTGAAGTGATCATGCTTCATACGAACAAAAATAAACATCAGGCGAAGGAGAGAGCAAAAGAGCTTCTTACTCTGGTTGGAATCAATGAGCCGGAGAAACGTTTAAAACAGTATCCTCATGAACTGTCCGGAGGTATGCGTCAGCGTGTCATGATCGCCATTGCCCTCGCTTGTGAACCCAAGCTTCTGATTGCGGATGAGCCTACAACGGCTCTGGATGTTACCATTCAGGCACAGATTCTGGAACTGATGATGGATTTAAAAGAGAAGCTTGGCATGGCAATCATTATGATCACCCATGACCTGGGTGTTGTTGCCAACATGTGCGACCGCATTGCAGTTATGTATGCTGGAAAAGTTGTCGAATATGGCGATACGGATGATATTTTCTACAGTCCGAGTCATGAATATACCAAGGGTCTGATCCGAAGCATTCCAAAGCTTACGGAAAAAGAGCACAGCAAGCTGGTTCCGATTGAAGGAAGCCCTGTTGATATGCTGAATCCGCCTAAAGGCTGCCCTTTTGCGCCCAGATGCAGGGCCTGCATGAAGATTTGTCTGCGCGAAATGCCGCCATACACCGATATATCCGATATTCATTACAGTGCCTGCTGGCTGCTGCAGAAACAGGAATTTGAACGCAGCGCAGCGTCCGGCGTTCATGTGCAGGCAGCGGAAGCGGATTGCGAATGTCCGCTTGATAAAGGACAGGCACAGAAGGGAGATGCATGATGGAAAATAAAAATCTTGTAGAAGTGAAGAATTTACAGCAGTATTTCCCTGTTGCCGGTGGTAAGCTGTTTGAGAAAAAGGTTGTAAAGGCGGTTGATAACGTGTCTTTCGGAATCAGGAAGGGAGAGACTCTGGGCCTGGTAGGAGAATCCGGCTGCGGAAAGACGACCACAGGCCGTACTCTGCTCCGCCTTTATGAGCCTACTTCCGGAAAGATTTTCTTTGACGGAGAAGATATTACCAAAGCAAATATGCTTCCTTACCGCCAGAAAATGCAGATTGTATTTCAGGATCCGTATGCAAGCCTGGACCCAAGAATGACTGTAGGAGACATTGTGGGCGAGGCGATTGATATCCATCATCTGGCTTCCGGTAAAAAGGACCGTCAGGAAAGGATCATTTCCGTGCTGTCTACCGTGGGACTTAACTCAGAGCATGCGAACCGTTATCCTCATGAATTTTCCGGGGGACAGCGTCAGCGTGTAGGTATTGCTCGGGCTTTGGCTGTGAATCCGCAATTTATTGTTTGTGATGAGCCGGTATCCGCTCTGGATGTTTCCATTCAGGCACAGGTTGTCAATATGTTTGAACAGCTTCAGGAAGAACTGGGCCTTACCTATTTATTTATCGCCCATGATCTTTCGATTGTAAAGCATATTTCCAACCGGATCGGTGTTATGTACCTGGGGAAACTGGTAGAACTTGCGGACAGCTATGAACTGACCTTCCACAGCGTTCATCCGTACACGAAGAGTCTGATTTCCGCGATCCCGATTGCAGATCCGGAGACCAGCCGTAAATCGAAGAGAATTGTCCTGGAGGGAGATGTTCCGAGCCCGGTAAATCCGCCATCCGGTTGCCGTTTCCGTACACGCTGCCCCTATGCGGATGAGCTTTGCGCGGAGCAGGAACCGGAATGGAAAGAGGTGTCTTCCGGTCACTATGCGGCATGCCATCACCTGGACAAGGTGAACTAAATTACCATTGCTATTTCACTGCTTTTATGTTATGCTAAAAAATAAATTGGCGCAGTAGCTGTTTAAAGTGTTATTGTGTTGATAGAAAATAATTTTTATAGGAGGAATATATATGAAAAAAATGTCACTTGTATTGGCTGCTGTCATGGCGACCGGCATGATTCTTTCCGCTTGCGGCGGCAATAAATCAGCCAACCCGTCAGCAGGTGCCGGTGCGACTTCCGCTGCAGCAAACGGGGAAACAGCTGCTCCGGGGGAAGGAACTTCAAACGGGCTTGATCTTGCGGTTCGAATTGGTCCGGATACGGAGACAATTGATCCTGCTTTAAATACCGCAGTTGACGGTGCTAATATGGTTCTTCATGCGTATGAAACTTTGATGATTGTGGATTCAGAAAATAAAATCGCACCTGGTCAGGCAGAGTCTTATGACGTATCGGAGGACGGACTTACCTATACCTTCCACCTTCGTGACGGCTTAAAGTGGAGCGACGGATCCCCATTAACCGCTGATGATTTTGTATATTCATGGAAGAGGCTGGCAGATCCTAATACGGCTGCTCCTTATGCAGCGGACATGCTGGGCTATGTGAAGGGCTATGAAGAAGCTGCAGCCGGAAACTTAGATGCTCTTGGTGTTTCCGCTCCTGATGACAAGACCTTTGTAGTAGAGTTATCTGTTCCATGTGTATATTTTGCAAAGCTGATTACACATGCGACTATGGTTCCGGTACAGAAGGGTACGATTGAAGCAAATGGTGATCAGTGGACCTTGAAACCTGAGACTTATATTTCTAACGGTCCGTTAAAAATGGTAGAATGGGTACCGGGTTCTCACATTACATTTACAAAGAATGAAAACTACTGGAATGCGGATAAAGTGACTTTAAATACTTTGAAATTTGTTTTGATGGAAGATCCCAATGCAGCGTACAATGCATATCAGGCCGGTGAAGTTTCTATGATTAAAGAGCCGCCGACAGAAGAAATTCCAAATCTCAAGGGAAAAGAAGATTTCCATGTTGAGCCTATTATGAGCACTTACTATGTAGACTTCCAGAATGAGAAAGAACCGTTTAATAATCCGGATGTTCGGAAAGCATTAAGTCTTGCAATTGACCGTGATTATGTTGCCAATACTGTTATGCAGGGAACTTATTCACCGGCAACAAACTTTGTCGGACCTGGTATTTCTGATGCGGAAGAAGGATCCTCCTTCGAAGAAGTGACACGTAAGAACAACGGCGGTGACTTTTTTGATATAGCCAATCATGATGCTGATGTTGCAAAAGCAAAAGAACTTCTTGCAAAAGCCGGTTATCCGGATGGCCAGGGATTCCCAACCATCGAATACATGATTAATGATGCGGGCTATCACAAGCCGGTAGCTGAATATCTGCAGAGCTGCTGGAAAGAAACACTTGGAATTAACATGGACATTAAGATTGTTGAGTGGGCGACCTTCACACCTACCCGCCGTGCCGGAGATTATCAGCTTGCACGTGATGGCTGGGTATATGATTATGATGACCCTTCTAATATGCTGAATTTAATGATATCCACCAGCGGTAACAACAATGCTAAGTATAATAATCCTGAGCTGGACAAGCTGCTCAAAGAAGCAAACTCAACAGCTGATGTTGCTGATCATTATGCAAAACTGCATGAAGCAGAAAATATGATTCTTGAGGATGCTGCTATTGCTCCGCTTGCCTATTACAATGACTTCTGGTTACAGGATCCGAAGTTAAAGGGAACATGGCACTCTCCATATGGATACTGGTTCTTCCAGTACGCTACTATGGATTAATAAGGGAACAAGGAGATGCTGCAAAACGAACGTGAGTTCATTTACAGTATCTCCTTTTTTATACTCTGTAATATATTTTTTATAACGCCAATAATCCGGCTGGAATATCTCAAAAGATAATCTGGCTGGATTTTTCGTTTAAAAGAAGAGAAACATTACACCTGACATGAAAACGCGATGATTCATACTGCATACAGCATTCCCCTCATTTTAAATAATATCCATAAAAGGATAATATTTTGTTGTTAATTCTTTCATATTCTGATATATTAAAAGGTAGATTAGTAAAGTAACTGATTGAAGTTTTGTTGTATCTATGAAAAGAGGAGGAATATCTATGAAAAAGGTGTCACTTGTATTGACTGCTGTTATGGCTTCCGGTATGATTCTTTCCGCTTGTGGCAGTAACAATGCTACAGGTACTAAGGCAGCCGCTGATTCAACGGCCGATGCGGCAGTTAGCGGAGAAACTGCTGCACCGGCAAAAGGAACTTCTGCAGGACTGGATCTGGCCGTACAAATTGGCCCGGATCCGGAGACAATTGACCCGTCATTAAACAGCACTGCTGATGCCGGAAATATGATCATGGAAGCATTTGAAACATTGTTAATCGTTGATTCAGAAAATAAGATTGTAGGGGGCCAGGCTGAATCCTATGATGTATCTGAAGATGGCTGCACCTATACGTTTCATCTTCGTGAGGGTTTAA
The DNA here is from genome assembly GCF_900155545.1 of Clostridium sp. Marseille-P2415. Lineage (GTDB taxonomy): Bacteria > Bacillota > Clostridia > Lachnospirales > Lachnospiraceae > Lacrimispora. Next base: position 1,215,494 of record NZ_LT732526.1, on the reverse strand, counting down.
AATGGAGCGATGGGACACCGTTAACTGCTCATGATTTCGCCTATGCATGGAAGAGACTTGCTGATCCGGATACGGCTGCTCCCTATGCGGTAGATATGCTTGGCAATGTAAAGGGATATCAAGAGGCTTCAGAAGGAAACATTGATGCCCTTGGCGTTTCTGCACCGGATGATAAAACCTTTGTAGTTGAGTTATCGGCTCCATGCGTATATTTCCCTAAGCTGGCTACCCATACTTCCATGGTTCCTGTAAAAAAGGAAGTGATTGAAGCAAATGGCGAACAGTGGACTTTAAAGCCTGAAACCTATGTGAGCAATGGCCCTTTTAAGATGATTGAATGGGTACCGGGTTCTCATATTACATTTGCTAAAAATGAAAACTACTGGAATGCAGATAAGGTTACCGTCAATACTCTGAAGTTTGTTTTAATGGAAGATTCTAACGCAGCTTACAGTGCTTATCAGGCGGGTGAGATTTCCTTGTGTAAGGATGTTCCTACCGCAGAGATTCCAAGGCTGAGAGATCAAGAGGATTTCCATCTTGATCCAAAACAGGCTACCGCCTATATCAGTTTCCAACTAGAGAAGGAGCCGTTTAATAACCCGGATGTACGGAAAGCATTGAGCCTTGCAATTGACCGGGACTATGTTGCAGAAACTGTCATGGACGGAATTGCTTCTCCTGCAACCAACTTTGTCGGGCCTGGCATTTCTGATGCAAAAGATGGTTCATACTTTGAAGATGTGACACGTGTAAACAATGGCGGTGATTTCTTTGATGTTAAGAACCACGATGCTGATGTTGAAAAAGCAAAAGAACTTCTCGCAAAAGCAGGTTATCCGGATGGAAAAGGATTCCCAACCATCGAATATATGACCAATGAAGCCGGTTATAACAAACCTATTGCAGAGTATTTGCAGAGCTGCTGGAAGGAAACACTGGGGGTAAATTTGGATATTAAGATCGTAGAATGGTCCACCTTTTCAGCGACCCGCCGTGCCGGAGATTATCAGATCGCACGCAACAGTTGGGGATTTGACTACGATGATCCATCGAATCTGCTGAACCTTTTAAAATCTACCAGCGGTAACAACGATGGTAAATACAATAATCCGGAATATGACAAGTTGTTGGATGAGGCCAACCTGACAGCAGATATAAACGTACATTATGAAAAGCTGCATGAGGCGGAGAATATGCTTTTAGAGGATGCTGCAATGGCACCCCTTGTATATAGCAATGAATACTATTTGCAGGATACAAAGTTAAAGGGAATATGGTATAGCCCGCGGGGATACTGGTACTTCCAGTTTGCAACTATGGAACAGTAATAATAGAATATTTTATAAAAATACCCGGGAAATTATTATCCTGGGTATTTTTAACCCTGCAGTTGTCTGCAAACTTCCTCTTTCCAACCATCCAAAAGTATGCTATAATCGGTTAAGACAATACAAAAGTACAGGAGAGTAAGGTTATGAATCCAAGACGTGTATTATTAAAACTCAGCGGCGAGGCTCTTGCCGGTTCCAATAAGACAGGCTTTGAGGAAGCTACTGTTAAAGAGGTTGCACGGCAGGTTAAGATATCCGTTCAGGCAGGTGTTCAGTTGGGAATCGTCATTGGCGGAGGAAACTTCTGGAGAGGCAGGACCAGCAATGCAATTGACCGTCCCAAGGCGGATCAGATCGGCATGCTTGCCACTGTTATGAACTGCATCTATGTTTCGGAAATTTTCCGTAATGCGGGGATGGATACCAGGATACTGACTCCGTTCGAGTGCGGTTCCATGACAGAGCTTTTTTCCAAGGACAGGGCAAATCAATATTTTGCAGAAGGCAAGGTCGTTTTTTTTGCCGGAGGTACGGGTCATCCTTATTTTTCAACCGATACGGGAATTGCACTGCGTGCCATTGAGATGGATGCGGACTGTATTTTACTGGCAAAAGCCATTGACGGTGTGTATGACAGCGACCCGAAGATTAATCCGGATGCTGTAAAGTACGATAAGATTTCCATTCAGGAAGTGATCGACAAACAGCTTGGTGTCATTGATTTGACCGCTTCCATCATGTGTATGGAAAATAAGATGCCGCTTGCGGTATTCAGTTTGAATGAAAAAGATGGTATTGCCAATGCAATGCAGGGAAAAATAAACGGTACCATAGTGACCGCGTAAAATCAGGAGGACGATATGCAGGAGAGTTTACAGGTTTACGAAGACAAGATGAACAAGACATTAAAAACACTGGAGAACGAGTATATGACCATCCGCGCAGGACGTGCCAACCCGCATGTACTGGATAAAATCAGGGTGGATTATTATGGAACCCCGACTCCGATCCAGCAGGTGGGCAATGTTTCCATTCCAGAGGCCCGTATGATTGTGATCCAGCCATGGGAGAAAAGTCTGTTAAAGGCCATTGAAAAGGCGATTCTTGGCTCTGAACTGGGAATCAACCCGACAAATGACGGCAATGTGATCCGTCTCGTTTTCCCGGAACTTACCGAGGAGCGCAGAAAAGAGCTGGTAAAGGATGTTAAGAAAAAAGGAGAGGCTGCTAAGGTGGCCATCCGCAACATTCGCAGGGATGCCAATGACTCCTTCAAAAAACAGTTAAAGGCAGAGGAAATTTCTGAGGATGAGCAGGCAGAGGCTGAGGATAAGATTCAGAAATTAACAGACAAGATGATCGCTCAGGTAGAAAAAGCGATTGAAGAAAAGTCAAAGGATCTTCTTACTGTGTAAAAATCTTGAATAGGGGGCAGGCGTTTTGCCTGTCCTGTTTTGTGTTTTTAAAGGAGCCGTATTATATGGAAAAAAGTACTGAAAATCTGATAATCCCGGAGCATGTGGCCATTATACTGGATGGCAATGGAAGATGGGCAAAAAAACGAGGACTTCCCCGGAGCATGGGCCATAAAGAAGGCTGTGTGACCGTGGAAAAAACGGTGAAGGACGCGGCAGATCTTGGAATTAAGTATCTGACTGTTTATGGCTTTTCTACGGAAAACTGGAAGCGTACCATAGAAGAGGTGGGAGCATTAATGCAGTTGTTCCGCGTTTATTTGGTGAGACTTTTGAAGGTTGCCAATGCCAATAATGTGCGCGTGAAGATGATCGGGGAGCGGGAACGTTTTGACCAGGATATTATAGAAGGAATCAGTAAACTGGTGGAGCAGACAAAAAGCAATACCGGCATGACCTTTGTGATTGCAATAAATTACGGCAGCCGCGATGAAATTGTACGCGCCACGAGAAAGATCATGAAGGATGTGATAGACAAAAAGATTATACCGGAACATATGACGGAGGAAGTTTTTGCTTCTTATCTGGATACGGAAGGAATTCCGGATCCGGACCTTTTAATCCGCACCAGCGGAGAACTGCGCCTTTCCAACTATCTGTTATGGCAGCTGGCTTATACAGAACTCTATGTTACGGACTGCTATTGGCCTGATTTTAATATGGATGAATTGAAAAAGGCTATTGCGGCGTACAATAGCAGGGAACGAAGATTTGGGGGAGTGAAGTGATCCGGAGGGAGGAAGCGCGATGTTCACAACCAGACTTATAAGCGGAATCATTCTTATTTTGATTGCTCTTGTTACGGTGGGAAGCGGCGGAATCCTGCTTTTTGCCACAACCGTTTCCATATCCATGGTTGGTTTGTTTGAGTTGTACCGTGTGATGAAGATACAGAAAAAAGCGTTGGGGTTTATGGGGTATTTAACGGTTTTGGCATATTACGGCCTGCTGTGGTTCCGCGGAGAGCAGTTCATGCTGCTTTTGTCCATTGCATTTTTGATGATCCTCATGAGCATTTATGTATTCACCTTCCCGAAATACCGGATGGATGAGGTGACAGCAGCATTTTTTGGAGTATTCTATGTAGCGGTCATGCTGTCTTATCTGTATCAGGTCCGTTCCATGGCAGATGGAAAATATCTGGTATGGCTGGTGTTTTTAAGCTCCTGGGGCTGTGATACCTGCGCTTACTGTGTCGGGATGATAATTGGGAGACATAGGCTGGCTCCTGTGCTGAGCCCCAAAAAGTCCATAGAAGGAGCGATTGGCGGAGTGGCAGGAGCGGCCTTGCTTGGACTTCTCTATGGAACCGTTTTCGGTACGTCCATGACGGATATCCGTGATCCACAGACAGCCTGTGCATTAGCCTGTGCCATTGCGGCGGTGATTTCTCAGGTTGGAGATTTAGCTGCATCTGCCATTAAACGCGATCATCAGATAAAGGATTATGGGAAACTGATTCCGGGACATGGCGGAATTCTGGACCGGTTTGACAGCATGCTCTTTACGGCACCGGCCATTTATTTTGCGGTGACATTTTTGCGTTAAAGGATATCCATGTCTGGAATTTTGGAAAAGAAAAGGAGTTATCAGCATAAGATGAAGAAAATAGCAATCCTGGGTTCAACGGGATCCATCGGAACGCAGACCCTGGAGGTGGTTGAAACTCAGAAGGATATTGAGGTTACCGCCCTGGCGGCAGGCAGCAATATCCGCCTGCTGGAGGCACAGATCAGGCAGTTCCATCCTAAGGTGGCATGTGTGTGGAGGGAAGATAAGGCGAAAGAACTGGCGGTCTCTGTTCAGGATTTACCAGTACATATCGTATCCGGAATGGAAGGGCTTATTGAGGCAGCTACGGAAATCTCTGCAGAAATCGTGGTAACGGCTCTTGTAGGTATGATCGGGATACAGCCTACGATTGCAGCCATGGAAGCAGGGAAAGACATTGCCCTGGCAAATAAGGAAACTCTTGTCACGGCCGGACATATTATCATGCCTCTGGCAAAGGAAAGAGGAGTAAAGATTCTTCCTGTGGACAGTGAACATAGCGCCATTTTCCAATGCCTGAACGGGGAAAATAAAAATAAAATCCATAAAATACTTTTAACAGCCTCCGGCGGTCCTTTCCGCGGAAAAACAAGAAGCGAGCTGGAGTCTGTACAAGTGGAGGAAGCTTTGAACCATCCAAACTGGTCTATGGGGAAGAAAATAACCATTGATTCCTCCACCATGGTCAACAAGGGTCTCGAAGTTATGGAAGCGAAATGGCTCTTTGGCGTAGAGATGGATCAGGTTAAAGTGGTGGTTCAGCCAAAGAGCGTCATTCATTCCATGGTGGAATTTGAAGACGGTGCGGTGATGGCCCAACTGGGAACGCCGGATATGAAGCTTCCGATCCAGTATGCGCTGTATTATCCGGAACGAAGATTTCTTCCGGGAGAACGGCTTGACTTCTGGACCATTGGACATATTAACTTTGAGAAACCGGATATGGTTAATTTTCCGGGGCTTCTTCTGGCTTATCGTGCAGGAAAGACCGGAGGAACGCTTCCTACGGTTTTCAATGCTGCCAATGAGCGGGCAGTTGCCAAATTTTTAAACAGAGAAATTTCATATCTTGCCATTACAGATATGATAGAGGGGGCTATGAACGGGCATACTGTAAAGGAGAATCCGACGGTAGAGGAGATTCTTGAAGCAGAGGCTGCAGCTTACGAATATATAGAAAGCAGGTGGTAGATTGTCCAGTATTATCTTAGCAGTTCTGGTATTTGGACTGATTGTTTTAATTCATGAATTGGGACATTTTTTATTTGCAAAAATGAATGGGATTGCGGTGGTGGAGTTTTCCATCGGCATGGGGCCGAGGCTGTTTCGCTTTAAAAAGGGTGAAACAACCTATTCCATTAAGGTGCTGCCCTTAGGCGGTTCCTGTATGATGCTGGGAGAAGATGAAGAGAATCCGGATGAACGGGCGTTCCAGAATAAATCCATTCCGGCCCGAATGTCGGTGATAGCGGCAGGTCCCATATTTANGAACTCTATGTTACGGACTGCTATTGGCCTGATTTTAATATGGATGAATTGAAAAAGGCTATTGCGGCGTACAATAGCAGGGAACGAAGATTTGGGGGAGTGAAGTGATCCGGAGGGAGGAAGCGCGATGTTCACAACCAGACTTATAAGCGGAATCATTCTTATTTTGATTGCTCTTGTTACGGTGGGAAGCGGCGGAATCCTGCTTTTTGCCACAACCGTTTCCATATCCATGGTTGGTTTGTTTGAGTTGTACCGTGTGATGAAGATACAGAAAAAAGCGTTGGGGTTTATGGGGTATTTAACGGTTTTGGCATATTACGGCCTGCTGTGGTTCCGCGGAGAGCAGTTCATGCTGCTTTTGTCCATTGCATTTTTGATGATCCTCATGAGCATTTATGTATTCACCTTCCCGAAATACCGGATGGATGAGGTGACAGCAGCATTTTTTGGAGTATTCTATGTAGCGGTCATGCTGTCTTATCTGTATCAGGTCCGTTCCATGGCAGATGGAAAATATCTGGTATGGCTGGTGTTTTTAAGCTCCTGGGGCTGTGATACCTGCGCTTACTGTGTCGGGATGATAATTGGGAGACATAGGCTGGCTCCTGTGCTGAGCCCCAAAAAGTCCATAGAAGGAGCGATTGGCGGAGTGGCAGGAGCGGCCTTGCTTGGACTTCTCTATGGAACCGTTTTCGGTACGTCCATGACGGATATCCGTGATCCACAGACAGCCTGTGCATTAGCCTGTGCCATTGCGGCGGTGATTTCTCAGGTTGGAGATTTAGCTGCATCTGCCATTAAACGCGATCATCAGATAAAGGATTATGGGAAACTGATTCCGGGACATGGCGGAATTCTGGACCGGTTTGACAGCATGCTCTTTACGGCACCGGCCATTTATTTTGCGGTGACATTTTTGCGTTAAAGGATATCCATGTCTGGAATTTTGGAAAAGAAAAGGAGTTATCAGCATAAGATGAAGAAAATAGCAATCCTGGGTTCAACGGGATCCATCGGAACGCAGACCCTGGAGGTGGTTGAAACTCAGAAGGATATTGAGGTTACCGCCCTGGCGGCAGGCAGCAATATCCGCCTGCTGGAGGCACAGATCAGGCAGTTCCATCCTAAGGTGGCATGTGTGTGGAGGGAAGATAAGGCGAAAGAACTGGCGGTCTCTGTTCAGGATTTACCAGTACATATCGTATCCGGAATGGAAGGGCTTATTGAGGCAGCTACGGAAATCTCTGCAGAAATCGTGGTAACGGCTCTTGTAGGTATGATCGGGATACAGCCTACGATTGCAGCCATGGAAGCAGGGAAAGACATTGCCCTGGCAAATAAGGAAACTCTTGTCACGGCCGGACATATTATCATGCCTCTGGCAAAGGAAAGAGGAGTAAAGATTCTTCCTGTGGACAGTGAACATAGCGCCATTTTCCAATGCCTGAACGGGGAAAATAAAAATAAAATCCATAAAATACTTTTAACAGCCTCCGGCGGTCCTTTCCGCGGAAAAACAAGAAGCGAGCTGGAGTCTGTACAAGTGGAGGAAGCTTTGAACCATCCAAACTGGTCTATGGGGAAGAAAATAACCATTGATTCCTCCACCATGGTCAACAAGGGTCTCGAAGTTATGGAAGCGAAATGGCTCTTTGGCGTAGAGATGGATCAGGTTAAAGTGGTGGTTCAGCCAAAGAGCGTCATTCATTCCATGGTGGAATTTGAAGACGGTGCGGTGATGGCCCAACTGGGAACGCCGGATATGAAGCTTCCGATCCAGTATGCGCTGTATTATCCGGAACGAAGATTTCTTCCGGGAGAACGGCTTGACTTCTGGACCATTGGACATATTAACTTTGAGAAACCGGATATGGTTAATTTTCCGGGGCTTCTTCTGGCTTATCGTGCAGGAAAGACCGGAGGAACGCTTCCTACGGTTTTCAATGCTGCCAATGAGCGGGCAGTTGCCAAATTTTTAAACAGAGAAATTTCATATCTTGCCATTACAGATATGATAGAGGGGGCTATGAACGGGCATACTGTAAAGGAGAATCCGACGGTAGAGGAGATTCTTGAAGCAGAGGCTGCAGCTTACGAATATATAGAAAGCAGGTGGTAGATTGTCCAGTATTATCTTAGCAGTTCTGGTATTTGGACTGATTGTTTTAATTCATGAATTGGGACATTTTTTATTTGCAAAAATGAATGGGATTGCGGTGGTGGAGTTTTCCATCGGCATGGGGCCGAGGCTGTTTCGCTTTAAAAAGGGTGAAACAACCTATTCCATTAAGGTGCTGCCCTTAGGCGGTTCCTGTATGATGCTGGGAGAAGATGAAGAGAATCCGGATGAACGGGCGTTCCAGAATAAATCCATTCCGGCCCGAATGTCGGTGATAGCGGCAGGTCCCATATTTAATTTTATTCTGGCCTTTTTCCTTGCCATGATCCTGGTAGGGATGAGCGGCTATGATACTACGTATATAAAGGAAGTAACGGAAAACTCACCTGCCTATGAGGCCGGTATCCGTCCTGGAGACAAACTCTTAAAAATTAATGGAGAGAACGTATCCATGTATCGGGAATATATTCTTTATAAACTCTTAAGGCCAGAAGAAAAGATGAGTCTGGTGGAGTTTTCCAGAGTTAATCCGGATACGGGGATCCGTGAGATCCAGTCGGCATCCGTCACTCCTCAATATTCGGAGGAAAGTAGAAAGTATTTAATCGGTATTACCATAGCGCCGCAGAATATGCGGGTTACGTCCTTTGGAGAACTGATGAAGTACGGATATATGGAAATGAAATACGATGTCAAGCTGACGGTTAAAAGCCTTGGAATGCTCTTTACCGGAAAGGCAAGCGTAAATGATTTAAGCGGTCCGGTAGGAATTGTAGTCATGATAGATGATTCGGTAAAGGCCGGGCTGACGGTCAGCGTTATGGCGGCGCTTATGAATGTGATCAGCATGTGCATTCTATTGAGTGCAAACTTAGGCGTTATGAATCTGCTTCCCATTCCCGCGCTTGATGGAGGCCGGCTTTTGTTTCTGATTATTGAAGCGATCAGGGGCAAGCGCATGGACCCGGAGAAGGAGGGTCTGGTGAACATGATCAGTATGGCGGCTCTCATGGCCCTTATGATTTTTGTGGTATTTAACGATATCAGCAGGTTTACGTAAGCAAGCCGTAATTTACGCGGGCAATGAGCCAAACGAACATGCAGGCAGTTTGGAAAAACAGAACGCGCGTACAGAATGGAGGAATCTATGAACAGAGAGCATACAAGAGCAGTTCGTATCGGGGACCGGATCATCGGCGGAGGAAATCCGGTCCTGATCCAGTCCATGTGCAATACGAAGACACAGGATGTAGAGGCTACTGTAAACCAGATCAAGACTTTGACAAAGGCTGGCTGTGATATTATCCGGGTTGCCGTTCCGGACATGGAAGCGGCAGGAGCCTTGAAAAAGATCAAAGAGCAGATCGCCATTCCTTTGGTGGCTGATATTCACTTTGACTATCGGCTTGCCATAGCTGCCATCCAGTCCGGAGCGGATAAGATCCGCATCAATCCGGGGAACATAGGGTCTTCCGACCGTGTCCGTGCGGTTGTGGAGAAGGCCAGGGAACATGACATTCCTATCCGGGTTGGGGTAAACAGCGGTTCTCTTGAAAAGAACCTCATCGAAAAATATGGAGGGGTCACTGCAGAGGGAATTGTAGAAAGCGCTCTGGATAAAGTCCGGATGATTGAAGAACTGGGATATGAAAATCTTGTCATCAGCATTAAATCCTCGGATGTACTCATGTGCATCAGGGCTCATGAACTGATTGCCAGGCAGTCAGATTATCCGCTTCATGTCGGGATTACGGAGGCAGGTACCCTTTCTTCCGGAACGATTAAGTCTTCGGTAGGATTGGGAATCATTCTCCATGAAGGGATCGGGGATACCATCCGTGTCTCCTTGACCGGAGATCCGTTGGAAGAAGTGAAGGCCGCGAGGCTCATTTTAAAGACGCTGGGCTTAAGAAAGGGCGGCGTGGAGGTGGTTTCCTGCCCGACCTGCGGCAGGACCAGAATTGACCTTATTTCCCTGGCAAACCAGGTGGAAGAAATGGTTTCACGCTTTGACCACCTGGACATTAAGGTAGCGGTGATGGGCTGTGTGGTTAACGGTCCGGGTGAAGCCAGAGAGGCGGATTTAGGAATCGCCGGAGGAATCGGAGAAGGCCTTCTTATTAAAAAAGGTGAAGTTATACGTAAGGTTCCGGAGGACCAGCTGCTTCATGCTCTGCAGGAAGAACTCATGAAGATGTAACAGGTGATAGAATGGCGAAAAAATTTTTGGAGGTTTTTCCAAACTTACATATCACAGACGAATTGCGGGAGCTTTTAAATCTGGTGGAAGTGGAGAAGGTTGCTTCCAACAGGGATAGAAGCTCTATTCGCGTTTATATTATCAGCCCCAGACTGATTCATAAGCAAAATATTTACGGTCTGGAAAAGGGGATTAAGGATCAGCTTTTTCCATCCAAACAGCTTACGGTAAAAGTCATTGAACGGTACCGTTTATCCGGGCAGTATACCCCGCAGAAGCTATTAAAGGCATACCGGGAAAGCCTGTTAATGGAACTGAAGAATTACAGCATCATTGAATACAATATGTTCCGCAAAGCGGAATACCAGTTCCCGGAACCGGACCTTCTTAAAATGAAAGTAGAGGATACCATCGTTACCCATGAAAAGGCAGGGGAGCTGAAACGGGTTCTGGAGAAGATTTTCCATGAACGGTGCGGCCTGCCGGTAGAGGTCCAGTATGAGTATGTTCCGCCTAAGGAAAATGTCCTGGCAAAGCAGAAGGAGCTTCAAATGCAGCGGGAGGTGGAAGAAATCGTAAGGCGGACCGCATTCGGTGCAATGAGCCACGGCGGATCAAATGAGAAAAATGCCGGAAACGATGGAGACTACGCTCTTCCTTCCATGGCTGACGGCGCCTCCCCGGAGGCTCTGGCTGCAAGATATATAGCTGATGCGCCTTTTGTTCCGGATTCTCAGGCTCCTGCTCCTGCCCTTCGAATGGGAGGAAAAAAGGAAGGCGGCAAAACCGGGGATTCTGATTCCGGGAAAAAGGAATGGAAGGACTTTAAAAAAGGCGGCGGTTTTCATGCGCGGCGCTCGGATAACCCGGATGTATTATACGGCCGGGATTTTGATGGGGAAACCATTGAAATAGAAAAAATTGACGGTGAAATTGGTGAAGTGGTAATCCGCGGTAAGATTTTAACCGTAGACAGCAGAGAGCTAAGAAGCGGAAAGACCATCATTATTTTTGACGTGACGGACTTTACGGATACCATTACAGTAAAAATGTTTGCCAGAGAGGAACAGCTTGACGATTTAAAAGCCGCGGTCGTGCAGGGGACTTTTATACGGATCAAGGGTGTTACCACCATAGATAAGTTCGATGGGGAGCTCACCCTGGGATCAATCGTCGGCATTAAGAAATCAGAGGATTTTACCGGGAAAAGAACCGACAACAGCCTGGAAAAGAGGGTGGAACTTCACTGCCATACGAAAATGAGTGATATGGATGGCGTTTCTGAGGTTAAGGACATTGTGAAGCGCGCAAAGAAATGGGGAATGCCGGCCATTGCCATAACGGATCACGGGTGTGTTCAGGCATTTCCGGATGCAAACCATGCTTTGGACAAGGATGATACCTTTAAGCTGATTTACGGAGTCGAGGGATATCTGGTGGATGATTTAAAGCAGCTTGTGGAGAATTCCAAAAACCAGGGATTATCCGATACCTATGTGGTATTTGATATTGAAACCACCGGATTTAGTTCTTCCAGAAACAGAATCATTGAAATCGGAGCGGTAAAGGTTCAGAACGGAGTTATTACAGATAAGTTCAGCACCTTTGTGAATCCGGATGTGCCGATTCCCTTTGAAATCGAGCAGCTTACCGGCATCAATGACAACATGGTTCTTCCTTATCCAAAGATCAATGAGATACTTCCCCAGTTTCTGGAGTTTTGCGGCGATGCCGTACTGGTAGCACACAATGCATCGTTTGACGTGGGATTTATTGCATATAATGCTGCACAGCTTGGTCTGGCCTTTGCCCCCACTGTTATTGATACCGTGGCCCTGGCAAGGCATCTCCTTCCCAGCCTGAACCGGTATAAGCTGGATACGGTGGCAAAGGCTCTTAAGATTTCCCTTGAAAATCACCACAGGGCCGTTGACGATGCCGGCTGTACGGCCGAAATATTTGTGGCTTTTGTGAAAATGCTCCGGGAGCGGGGAGTGGAAACCCTTGATGAGCTTAACGGTTTAAGCACCATGTCCGCAGACATGATCAAGAAGCTTCCTACCTATCATGTGATTATCCTGGCTGCCAATGATGTGGGAAGAGTGAACCTCTATCGTCTGATCTCGTATTCCCATATTGATTTTTATGCCAGAAGGCCCAGAATTCCCAAAAGCGTGCTGGAACAGAACCGGGAAGGCCTGATTATAGGCTCTGCCTGTGAAGCGGGAGAATTGTATCAGGCTCTGCTCCGTGGCGTTTCCGATGCGGAGATTGCAAAGTTAGTGCATTTTTATGATTATCTGGAAATTCAGCCTCTGGGCAACAATGCATTTATGCTGAGAGACGAAAAGAGTGTGGTAAAGACGGAACAGGATCTTGTGGAGATCAATAAGAAAATCGTGTCCCTGGGAGAGCAGTTTGGAAAACCGGTCTGCGCTACCTGCGATGTTCATTTTCTGGACCCGGAGGATGAAGTATACCGGAGAATCATCATGGCAGGTCAGGGCTTTAAGGATTCCGATGACCAGGCTCCGCTATATCTGCGTACCACAGAGGAGATGTTAAAGGAATTTGAGTATCTGGGGCCTAATAAGGCAGAAGAGGTTGTCATAAAAAACACCAGAAAAATTGCTGACATGTGCGAAAGAATCTCTCCGGTACGGCCGGACAAGTGCCCTCCTGTCATAGAGAATTCCGATGAAGATTTAAGGAAAATATGCTATGACAGGGCTCACGCCATCTATGGAGAAGAGCTTCCGGCCATTGTTACGGAGCGGTTGGAAAGAGAGCTTAACTCGATCATTTCCAACGGGTTTGCGGTTATGTACATCATTGCCCAGAAGCTGGTGTGGAAATCCAATGAGGACGGTTATCTGGTAGGCTCCCGTGGTTCTGTCGGATCCTCGTTTGTTGCCTACATGTCCGGGATTACGGAGGTAAACTCTCTAAGCCCGCATTATTACTGTAAGGCATGCCATTATTACGATTTTGACTCGGAAGAAGTGAAAAAGTTCTCCGGAATGGCGGGCTGTGACATGCCGGATAAGGTCTGCCCGGTATGCGGTCATCCGTTGGAGAAAGACGGGTTTGATATTCCGTTTGAGACTTTCCTGGGATTTAAGGGAGACAAGGAGCCGGATATTGACTTAAACTTTTCCGGTGAGTACCAGAGCAAGGCCCATGATTATACAGAGGTCATATTCGGCAAAGGACAGACCTTCCGGGCAGGAACCATCGGTACGCTGGCAGATAAGACTGCCTTCGGCTATGTAAAAAATTATTACGAAGAGCATGGGGTGAGAAAACGAAATTGTGAGATCAACCGGATCGTGCAGGGCTGTGTAGGGGTCCGGAGAACTACCGGGCAGCATCCCGGCGGAATTATCGTACTTCCTCATGGAGAAGAGATCTATTCCTTTACCCCGGTCCAGCGTCCGGCTAACGATATGACCACCATGACGGTAACGACCCATTTTGATTACCATTCCATTGACCACAACTTATTAAAGCTTGATATTCTGGGACACGATGATCCGACCATGATCCGTATGCTTCAGGATCTGATTGGATTTGACCCGGTTAAGGATATTCCACTGGACAGCAAAGAGGTCATGTCCCTGTTCCAGGATACTTCGGCGCTTGGGATCATGCCGGAGGATATCGGAGGATGCAAATTAGGCGCTCTCGGTGTTCCGGAATTCGGTACGGATTTCGCCATGCAGATGTTAATTGATACGCAGCCCAAGTACTTTTCCGACCTGGTGCGGATCGCCGGTCTTGCCCATGGAACGGATGTATGGCTGGGGAATGCCCAAACCCTGATCCAGGAAGGAAAGGCCACCATTCAGACCGCGATCTGCACCCGTGATGACATCATGATCTATTTGATATCAATGGGGATCGAAGAAGGACTTTCGTTTTCCATCATGGAGAGTGTCCGTAAGGGAAAAGGATTAAAACCGGAGTGGGAAGAGGAGATGTCTGCTCACGGTGTGCCGGACTGGTATATCTGGTCCTGCAAAAAAATCAAGTACATGTTCCCGAAAGCCCATGCGGCAGCCTATGTTATGATGGCCTGGCGTATTGCTTATTGTAAGGTATTTTATCCCCTGGCTTACTATGCCGCGTTTTTCAGCATTCGTGCAAGCGGCTTCAGCTATGAGCTGATGTGCCAGGGAAGGGATAAGCTGGAACATTATCTGGCAGATTATAAGAAAAGGATCGATACCCTTTCCAAGAAGGAGCAGGATACTCTCCGCGATATGAGAATCGTACAGGAGATGTATGCCAGAGGATACGATTTTATGCCCATAGATATTTACCGGGCAAAGGCAAGGCATTTCCAGATCATAGACGGAAAGCTGATGCCGTCTTTAAGCAGCATTGACGGCCTGGGTGAAAAGGCGGCTGATGCCATTGTGGATGCGGTGAAAGACGGGAAATTCCTGTCCAGGGAAGATTTCAGAAACCGTACCAAGGTCAGCAAGACCGTTTGCGATTTGATGGGGGATTTAAACCTGCTTGGAGAACTGCCGGAATCCAATCAGCTGTCGCTTTTTGATTTGGGTTAGGAAAGGAAAAAGCTGTGAAGCCCATGGTTTTGCAGCTTTTTTCAGCCGAAGAGTAACAGAATTTTACTGTAATTTTTCCAGTATTTAATAAAAATAAAAAAATTTTGAAAATAAGGTTGACATACGTCTGGATTTATATTATACTACCTAACGTAATCGAGGCGTGGCTCAGTTTGGTAGAGCGCTGCGTTCGGGACGCAGAGGTCGCAAGTTCGAATCTTGTCGCCTCGATTCTCTATGAAATAACATATTGGTATATGGCCTATTGGTCAAGCGGTCAAGACGCCGCCCTCTCACGGCGGAAACCCGAGTTCGATTCTCGGATAGGTCATAATGAAAACCTTCAGGTTATACCTGAGGGTTTTTGTGTTAAGGGAAGCAGTTTTAGAATGCAGATTCTAAGACTTTTTTGTATATTCATGTAAAAAATAATGGGAGGAAGTCCGGAATGAATAAAATTGCCGTTGTGTTTCAGTCAAGATATGGGGCAACCAGGAGATATGCAGAGTGGATCTCGGAAGAATTATCATGTGATCTGTTTGAACGCAAAGCCATAAAAATAGATGATCTGGAACCATATGACACAATTATTTACGGCGGCGGTTTATACGCCGGCGGTGTTAGCGGAATTGATATATTAACAAAAAATTTCCGGAAGCTTAGGGACAAAAACCTGATACTTTTTACATGCGGATTGGCAGACCCGAAAGACGCCGCAAATGTGGAGCATATAAAGCAGAGCCTGAATAAGGTGCTTTCCTCAAGCATGCAGGAAAAAATAAAAATATTCCATTTACGCGGTGCAATGGATTATTCCATGCTTAGTCTGCCTCATAAGGCAATGATGGCCATGGTTCATAAGATGACAGCAAAAAAGGATATGAACTCTCTGACGGATGAGGATAGGGAAATGCTTGCGACCTATGGAAAAATGGTTGATTTTACGGACAGGGAAACGATATTACCAATGATTCATTATATAAAGGAATTATAAGTTTTTATTAAATCAGGGTTCTAATTGTGGGGTGAAAATGAATAACATTTCGCTGGATGAGATAAAAGACAAATTGGATTTTTTTAATAAAATGTATGATGCAGTACGGTTAATTGATCCGCTGCATAAAAGGGTGCTCGAATATCGGGGTTCCTCTCTGGAAGGAACAAAAGATGTTTGTTATGATTATTGGGGAAACAGCAGGATCTGTGAAAACTGTATTTCCATCAGATCCTATCAGGAAGACAGAAGTTTTGTAAAAATGGAGAAAAGCGAAGATACAGTTCTTCTTGTCACAGCAATTCCCATTGGGAATTCAAGCCGTCCGGCTGTGCTTGAATTACTAAAAAATGCTACCGACACAATGCTCATTGGTTCCGGCGACTATAATAAGGGGGAAATGCTGTCCCGCTTTGTTCAGGAACTCAATGATATAATTGTGAAAGACCCCCTTACTTCCCTTTATAACCGGCGTTTTATAGCGGAACGCTTGCCTGCTGATATTATTGAAGCTACATTAATGCATATGCCGTTATCGGTTTGCTTCTTTGATATGGACAACTTTAAATCAATCAATGACCTTTATGGGCATGAATCAGGGGATCTGGCAATTAAGGCTGTCGGTGAAGCTATCTCCCGAAATATTCGCTTTGAGAATGCCTGGGCAGCCAGGTATGGCGGAGACGAGTTTCTTCTATACTTAAAAAATACAGAGGAAGATCAGGCACGTGTAATCGCAGAACGTATACAAAGGGATGTTGAGAATATATCGGCCGATCAACTTATGAAAGCTTCCCATCTTTCTATTTCTTTCGGCATTGAAACCATGAAGGATATTCCAATGACTGCTGAGGAACTTATCCGTCGTGCGGACGAGAAAATGTATCAGGCAAAAAATGCAAAAAGTTCGCAGTATGAACCGGAACGTTAAATGGCTTGTGGGAATGGCGTGTGGCTGTGCGGTCCGAATTCCATCGGGCGATGAATCGGAACATATTGTTCAGAGTTTAGAACTGCCCAATGAGTATATGTTTCCTTGTTATCTGGCAATCGGTTACCCGGAAGATAATACGATGCTGCCTGAGCAGGTAAACTGCAATATTGAAGAAAAGATTCATCTGAATGCATGGTAAAATAAGCCTGCATTTGATTTTGTAAATAATACGGAGTGTAAATGTAGATTCGATATCAGCGTACATAATTTTCTCCTTACCTAAATCATTATTTAGCGGAAACGTGACATACTGTTGTCCTGATAAATGTAATATGTTAGAAAAAAACAGGAGGTATTTATGGACGTAAAATTTAAGACGGTAATTTTGGAATGCAGCGACATACCGCAATTACAATCTTTTTATACTGGTCTTTTACACTGGCCGGTGGTATTTGCAGAAGAGACTTTTGTTAGGATTCAATCAAATCAAGGGGAAGTGGGAATAGCTTTTCAATATGATGAAGATTATATTCCTCCAATATGGCCTTCGCAACCGGGACAGCAGCAGATGATGGCACATTTGGATTTTGCAGTGGCCGATAAGGACGAACTAAAAGAAGCAACGGAAAATGCCATTGAATTAGGTGCTAAAATTACTGATGAGCAATATGGTAGGGAAGAATGGGTTACTATGATTGATCCTGCTGGTCATCCGTTTTGTTTTGTAATATGGGATTAAAATGATAAAGCATTGTTTATATGAGCATAATGACAGTTCCGGCAGTTATCAAATAATGTGAGGTACCGAATGAAGTAAAGTGCGCTCATTCTTTAAGAATTCAGGCAAAATATCAAGATCTCCTTCGGAAATACCAAAATGGTCGAAAAATGCCTGGATGGCTGTAATTACCCTGCTTAAGGGAACTGGTCAACTCACGCCATCTGAACTGGCAGAGGTTCTCAAGGTCACGCCGGGGAACATTACCGGTTTACTGGCCGGGCTGGAACGTTCAGGACTCATTCGTCGTGAGGAACATCCGACCGATAGACGCAAAGCAGCCATTACGCTCGCCCCCGCCACGCTGGACTTTGCAGACCAGATCTATTCTCAGTGTTTTGCCCACATTGAGGAACTGCTTTCCTGGTTCACGCAGGAAGAACTGGATCAACTTCAAACGTTGCTTGGTAAACTGTACCAACGATTCGAGGAGGGCTCTTCTCCTTGAAAATTTTTACCCAAATGCTAAGGCGCCATAATAAAAACTTTTCACTTTCCACACCGGTTATATGAGGAGGCTGAATGAAATAACCGAAACAAATTCGCAAATGAGCCAGATCACGGGACATTCTAATGTTAAAGAAAGCCTATAATTTCGTTCTGGGGGCGCTACAGTACCTTAGGTTGATTGGCATGTACCTTTGCCCTGACAAGCGAAAACGTGGTAGATAATAGTTAAATTAAGTTTATTGTATATGTTTACTGCTAACAAAGTGTTATTGATTATGAGATCATATACACAATCATCATTTAAAATATGTAAGGCACAAAGTGTAAATACTATGAAATTTAACCGTACGGAGGTATAAAATGGAAAAATTAGAATCTAGTAAGGAACAGTTACGGATCATTGCGGTGGAAGAGCATTATTTGACACCAGCATTTCTTCAAGGTATCGGGAAAGAATATGCGATGGTGGCAAATCCTGCAAACGGGCACCCGATGGCTGGTCAGTTTTCAAAAATCGTTGAGATGTCGGGCGATCTCGGGGAAAAACGGATAGCCAACATGGACGACACAGGCGTAGACGTGCAGGTATTATCAATGACTTCCCTCGGCGCTGAGGGACTTCAAGGTGCCGAAGTCATACAGTTGATTCCGGAAGATGAAATCTCATGGTGCACCAATAGTGCAAACAGCTATACCATATCCATTGAAGCCTGCCACCCAAAGGCAGACGGCAAATTTACAGATGAGACGTATAAGTCCTATGTTGAGCTTTGTGTAGACCTTTGTAAGCGTTGGGGGCTTGACCCGGAACATGGAGGATTAATCCGCCATTATGACGTAACTAAAAAAGTATGTCCCAAATGGTTTGTAGATCATGCTGATGCATGGGATCAGTTTAAAAAGGAGGTAGCTATAAAAATAAAACAAGAATATGAAATTGGCTGGAATCATGATTCAAATAGTTGGTAGTATGCTTTTAGCAGTACAGCTTATCATAAATCATGCTGGCAGATTATTAACGGCCATAGATACTATTTTAATCCAGATGGATATGCGGTCACCAACTGGCAAGTGTTACCACATTGGGAAACTGGAGAACTCTGTGATTTCTATTTTGAACCTAGGGCAGGGCATCCGTTGGAATGTGCATTATACAAATCAGATAATGATGGAGCACAAGGGCCAGGAGCATTTTAAGTGGGAAAATTAAGATAGTGGGAAAACAGTGGGATTGAGAAAAAAACAAGCTTTTATGAAAGATAAAAATTATATATAAAAAAAGAAAAAACCTTGAATAATCAAGGCTTTTTTGATCAGCTCCCGGGGGGACTCGAACCCCCGACCCACGCATTACGAATGCGTTGCGCTACCAACTGCGCTACGGAAGCAATTCATGTTTTTTCAGCATTACGGCCGAACCTTTGATAGTATAACAGCTAAGCAGTAAAAAATCAACCCTTTCATGAAAAAAAACTAAAATTACGTAATGATTGCAAAAATTGCCATAAAAAGCTATAATGAATGAAGCATTCTAGGGGTAAAATTAAAAAATATGCCGATTGATGTAGTAAAGCTTGACACTATGTTCTTTCAGAAGAGCAGAGACATAAAAAGGGAAAGAATTGTTATATCCCATATCATTAATATGGCCGGGGAGTAGGAGGTACGAATGGAGAGATCGGAAGAAATCCGAAAACATATTTATGTAAGCGGCCGGGTCCAGGGAGTTGGATTCCGCTTCCGGACCCAGTATCTTGCCCGGGGGTTTGGACTTACCGGCTGGGTGAGAAATTTGGACGATGGCCGGGTGGAGATGGAGCTGCAGGGGCCGGAAGAGGCGATGAACCTCCTGTTCGAACATTTAAGACAGGACCGTTTCATTGTGATTGACGATTTCCAGGCAGAGCTTATTCCGACTGTAGAAGAAAGTGGGTTCCGGGTGAGATCATAGCCGGGAAAAATTTAAAAAGCGGATTGTCGTATGCAGGACAATCCGCTTTTGAGAAAATAGATAAAGCAGATAACGGGAATCGAACCCGCCTCCTCAGCTTGGGAAGCTGATATTCTACCAATGAACTATATCTGCTTAATGTTATTTGACACGTGTTATATTATAGCACAGGATATTAGAAAAATTCAATAGCTTTTTATAAAATTTGGCAAAAAAAATGTTAGCAACTTGCCAAAAATGGAAAAAGCATTGTATAATGGAAAATGACAATACTAGATGTGGAGGAGTAACATGGCGAAAACACAGTATAATGCGGACAGTATTACCGTATTGGAAGGCCTTGAGGCGGTACGAAAACGTCCGGGCATGTATATAGGCAGTGTTGGGACAAAGGGACTGAATCATTTGATTTATGAAATTGTAGATAATGCGGTGGACGAGCATTTGGCTGGCTGCTGCAATCAGATATGGGTCACCCTGGAATCGGATGGATCCTGTACCGTAAAGGATGCCGGGCGCGGAATTCCGGTGGAGATGCATAAAAAGGGCGTATCTGCAGAGCGTGTGGTTTTGTCTACGCTTCATGCAGGCGGTAAATTTGATAATGATGCCTACAAAACCAGCGGCGGTCTTCATGGAGTTGGTTCCTCGGTCGTGAATGCTCTGTCGGCCCATATGAAAATCAAAATACATAAGAACGGTCTGATTCATTATGATGCGTACGAGCGGGGCATACCAACGGTAGAACTGGTGGATGGCCTGCTTCCTACGTCAGGAAAAACAAAGGAGACCGGAACAGAGATCAACTTCCTTCCTGACTGTGAGATTTTTGAGAAAATCCGTTTTAAAGCGGAATGGCTGAAAAGCCGCCTTCATGAAACTGCATATTTGAATCCGGAGCTTCGGATCACCTATATAAATAAACGGCAGGGGGAAGAAGAAACCGTCGTTTATCATGAGCCGGATGGGATCACAGCCTATGTAAGGGAATTAAACGCCGGTAAGGAAGCGGTTCACGATCCCGTCTACATTAAAGGCATTGTAGACAAGGTGGAAGTGGAAGTGGCTCTTCAGTTTGTGGATACCTTTGAGGAGAATATATTGGGATTCTGCAACAATATTTTTACCCAGGAAGGGGGAACCCACCTGGCCGGGTTTAAGACCCGTTTCACTCAGATGATCAACAGTTATGCAAGAGAGCTGGGGATCTTAAAAGAAAAGGATACCAACTTTACCGGTGCGGATACGAGAAACGGGCTGACAGCCGTTGTGGCAGTAAAACACCCGGATCCTATTTTTGAAGGACAGACCAAGACCAAGCTTGCCAGTGCCGATGCAACGAAGGCGGTATTTACCGTAACAGGTGATGAGCTGCAGCGGTATTTTGACCGAAATTTGGAAGTATTGAAGGCGGTGATCGGCTGCGCAGAAAAGTCTGCCAAAATCCGTAAGGCAGAAGAGAAGGCTAAGACCAATATGCTTTCCAAATCCAGGTTTTCTTTTGACAGCAACGGAAAATTGGCGAACTGCGAAAGCCGTGATTCTGAAAAATGTGAGATTTTTATCGTA
Organism: Clostridium sp. Marseille-P2415; assembly: GCF_900155545.1. Classification (GTDB taxonomy): domain Bacteria; phylum Bacillota; class Clostridia; order Lachnospirales; family Lachnospiraceae; genus Lacrimispora. The sequence continues at coordinate 1,194,077 of NZ_LT732526.1, read as the reverse complement.
GAAGGAGACTCCGCCGGGGGGTCTGCCAAAACTGCCCGCAACAGGCAGTACCAGGCCATTCTGCCCATCCGTGGAAAGATATTGAATGTGGAGAAGGCTTCTATGGACAAGGTTCTGGCCAATGCGGAAATCAAGACCATGATCAACGCCTTTGGCTGCGGCTTTTCCGAAGGGTATGGCAATGATTTTGACATTACGAAGCTGCGTTATGATAAAATCATTCTCATGACGGATGCCGATGTGGACGGAAGCCATATCGATACCCTTCTTCTCACCTTTTTATACCGTTTTATGCCGGAACTGATCTATGACGGCCACGTATTTATTGCCATGCCGCCTTTGTTCAAGGTAATTCCCAAGCGCGGGGAGGAACAGTATCTCTATGATGAAAAGGAACTGGAGCGGTACCGCAGGACCCATACCGGAGATTTCACCCTGCAGCGTTATAAGGGACTTGGTGAAATGGATGCCGAACAGCTCTGGGAGACCACCCTCGATCCCGAGCGGCGGGTACTAAAGCAGGTGGAGATCGAGGATGCCCGCATGGCTTCGGAAATAACGGAAATGCTCATGGGCAGCGACGTGCTTCCCAGAAGACAGTTTATCTATGAGCATGCGGATGAAGCTGAGATTGACGCGTAAGGAGAGGAAACATGGCAGAAAAAATCATTAAAACTGAGTTTTCCGAGGAGATGCAGAAGAGCTACATGAATTATTCCATGAGCGTTATCACTGCCAGAGCGATCCCGGATGCAAGAGACGGTTTAAAGCCGGTGCAGCGGCGTGTATTATATGACATGAGTGAGCTTCATTTAAACCACGATAAGCCCCACCGGAAATCGGCGCGTATCGTGGGTGATACCATGGGTAAATACCATCCCCATGGCGACAGCTCCATTTATGAAACTCTGGTTGTTATGTCCCAGATATTTAAAAAGGGAATGCCTCTTGTTAACGGTCATGGAAACTTTGGTTCCATCGAGGGGGATGGGGCGGCAGCCATGCGTTATACGGAAGCAAGACTGGAAAAATTCGCAGAGGAAGTCTATTTAAGGGACTTGGATAAAACGGTCGATTTTATCCCCAATTATGACGAGACGGAAAAAGAGCCGGAAGTCCTGCCTGTGCGGGTGCCGAACCTGTTGATCAACGGGGCGGAAGGCATTGCAGTCGGCATGAGCACCAGCATTCCGGCACATAACCTGGGTGAGGTGATTGAAGCAGTCCAGGCATATATTGACGATCCGGATATTTCCATCCCGGAACTGATGGAGTATCTGCCGGGTCCGGATTTTCCCACAGGCGGTATCATAGCCAATAAAAGTGACCTGCCGGCAATCTATGAAACCGGCGCGGGTAAAATCAAGCTCCGCGGCAGAATGGAAGTTGAGCTTGGAAAACGGAAGGCAGATAAGGATAAGCTGGTGATCACCGAGATCCCATATACCATGATCGGAGCAGGCATTAATAAGTTCCTGGTGGATGTGGCTGATCTGGTGGAAAGCAAGAAGCTTACGGATGTAGTGGATATTTCCAACCAGTCCAATAAGGATGGGATCCGGATTGTTCTGGAGCTGCGTAAGGATGCAGATGTGGAAAAGATCCGCAATATTCTTTATAAGAAAACAAAACTGGAAGATACCTACGGAGTCAACATGCTGGCAATTGCCGACGGACGCCCGGAGACCCTGAATTTAAAGGGAATCCTTAAAAATTACCTGGACTTCCAGTATAAAAATGCAACCAGGAAATATCAGGCCCTTCTGGAAAAAGAGCTGGAAAAGAAAGAAATCAAGGAAGGCCTCATCAAAGCCTGCGACATCATTGATTTGATCATCGCGGTACTTAGGGGGTCCAAAAACTTAAAAGACGCCAAAAACTGCCTGATGACCGGGGATATTACTAACATTAAATTCCGGGTCAGGGGATTTGAGGAGGATGCTAAAAAGCTGCACTTTACAGAGAAGCAGGCCAGTGCTATCCTGGAGATGCGTCTTTATAAGCTGATCGGCCTGGAAATTCTCCAGCTGGAAAAGGAGTTTAAGGAAACGTTGGCAAAGATCGCCCAGTACGAGAAAATCCTCTCCAGCCGTAAAAACATGGATGCGGTTATTAAAAAGGACCTGGCTGACATCAAGGCCGAATATGCAACCCCAAGGAGGACCTTGATCGAGGATGGAAAGGAAGCCGTTTATGATGAGGCGGCTGTTGCCGTTTCCGAGGTCACCTTTATCATGGACCGTTTCGGCTACTGCAAGGTGCTTGATAAGGCTTCCTATGATAGAAATAAAGAAACCATTGAAACAGAGAATCCTTATGTGGTAAACTGTTTGAATACGGATAAAATATGCATCTTTACCAATACAGGAAACTTACACCAGGTAAAAGTTCTGGATATTCCAAGCGGCAGGCTGCGGGATAAAGGGACGCCCATTGATAATCTCAGCAAGTTTGACGGGACCAGGGAAGAGATCGTATACTTGTGCCATTCGGAAGGCCTCAAAGGACGTAAATTCCTGTTCGCCACAAAGCAGGCTCTTGTGAAGCTGGTGCCGGGAGAAGAATTTGAAACCAATAACAGAACCGTGGCAGCCACAAAGCTGCAGGATGAGGATTCGGTCATCAGTGTTCAGATGGTAAACGGGCAGACCGATGTGGTGCTGCAGACATCGGCAGGCGTATTCTTACGCTTTCAGACAGAAGAAATTTCGGAGATGAAAAAGAATGCCAGAGGCGTCCGCGGCATAAAACTGGCCCAGGGGGAAGAGCTGGAGGCAGTACACCTTTTGGGGGAGGATCCGGTGATCCGTTATAAGGAAAAAGAAGTTCACTTAAACCGGCTGAAAATTGGAAAACGTGATGGAAAAGGCAGCAAGGTTCGTCTTTAGTGCTTTACTACAACATACATTTTAGCAAAATGTCCTTGTAACACGTACAAATGTATTTTTCTCACGAATAAATATTGATTTTTTTTTCACTTTGTTATAGGATAGTTAGGAATTTAGCGTATGATAGTATTACAAAATGAAAAGAAATGAGGAGAGAGCGATGGAAAAGAAGTTGAGAGTTGGCGTTTTAGGAGCGACCGGCATGGTAGGGCAGAGATTCATTTCCCTGCTGGAGAACCATCCATGGTATGAGGTAGTGATCGTGGCAGCAAGCCCCCGTTCTGCAGGAAAAACTTATGAGGAGGCAGTTGGAGGCCGCTGGAAAATGACCACACCAATGCCGGAGGCGGTAAAACGGCTGACTGTTATGAATGTAAATGAAGTGGATGAGGTCGCTGCCGGCGTTGATTTTGTTTTCAGCGCTGTGGACATGACAAAAGAGGAAATCAAAGCGATTGAGGAAGCCTATGCTAAGACCGGAACACCGGTCGTGTCCAATAACAGTGCTCATAGATGGACACCTGATGTTCCTATGGTGGTGCCGGAGATTAATCCGGAGCATTTTGAGATCATTAAGGACCAGAGAAAGCGCCTGGGAACAGAGCGCGGATTTATTGCGGTGAAGCCTAACTGTTCCATTCAGAGCTATGCTCCCGTGCTGACCGCCTGGAAGGAATTTGAACCATATGAAGTGGTAGCTACGACTTATCAGGCGATTTCCGGAGCCGGCAAGACCTTTACGGACTGGCCTGAGATGGAAGGCAACATCATTCCGTATATAGGGGGAGAAGAAGAAAAGAGCGAGCAGGAACCGCTTCGTCTCTGGGGTAAGATTGAAAACGGAGAAATCGTTAAAACAAATGAACCGGTCATTACATGCCAGTGCATCCGCGTTCCTGTATTAAATGGCCATACGGCAGCTGTATTTGTTAAATTCCGTAAAAAACCGACCAAGGAGGAATTAATTGACCGCCTGGTAAGCTTTAAGGGTCTTCCCCAGGAATTGAGCCTTCCCAGCGCTCCGAAGCAGTTCATTCAGTATCTGGAGGAGGATAATCGTCCTCAGGTATCTCTTGATGTGGATTTTGAAAAAGGCATGGGAATTTCAGTAGGGCGCCTTAGAGAAGATACGGTTTATGATTATAAATTTGTGGGCTTGTCCCACAACACGGTCCGTGGCGCGGCCGGCGGTGCAGTTCTCTCAGCAGAACTTTTGACTGCCCAGGGATATATCAAAGCTAAAGAATGAACGGGTAATAAAGCTCCCTCTCCTTGTTAAAGGGGGAGCTTTCAGTAAAAAGGTAAATGGAGGAAGCAAAATGGCATACAAGAAAGAACTTTGGGGAAACATGCCCGATGGCAGAGAAGTGTATCTGTATACACTGGTTAATGAGAACGGAGCATCCGCTTCTTTTACCAATTTAGGCGCAGTGTGGGTCACCATGAATGTGCCGGACAGGGAGGGAAAACAGACGGATGTGGTATTGGGATATGACTGTGCATCAAAATATCTTATAAACCCGCCTCACTTTGGCGCTCCCATTGGACGGAGTGCCAACCGCATTGCAGGTGCGAAATTCTCCCTGAATGGAAAAGAATACAGGCTGGAAGCCAATAATGGCCCAAATAACCTGCACAGCGGACCGGATCTTTACCATAGCCGTCTTTGGGACAGCCAGGCAGAAGAGGACGGTCTGGGGACCAGTGTCAGTTTCTCTCTCTTTTCACCGGATGGAGATCAGGGATTCCCGGGAAATGCAAACATTACCGTGACCTATACCCTGACGCCGGATAACAGCCTGAAGCTTTCCTACCACATGATCTGTGATGCAGATACCGTGGCGAACTTTACCAATCACAGCTATTTTAATCTGGATGGCCAGGATGGCGGCTGTGCCATGAAGCAAAGGGTATGGATTGACGCAGATTATTTTACAAGAGCGGATGAAGGTTCGATTCCTACGGGAGAGCTCACTTCTGTTAAAGGAACCCCCATGGATTTCACAGCCATGAAGCCCATTGACCAGGATATTGATGAAGAGTATGAGGCACTGATTTTTGGAGGAGGATATGACCATAACTGGGTACTCAACCATCAGTCGGGAGAAGTCGCCCTGTGTGCCGCGGCCGAATCGGATAAGACAGGGATCCGGATGGAGGTTTACACAGACCTACCGGGAATGCAGTTTTATACTGCAAACTTCCTGAAAAATGATACGGCAGGCAAGGGAGGAACGGTTTATGAAAAACGCTGCTGCTATTGCTTTGAAACCCAGTATTATCCGAATTCAGTGAACATGCCTGAATTTCCGTCTCCTGTCTTAAAGGCCGGAGAAGAATATAAGACAACAACGATTTATAAGTTTTCCAATGTGAAATAAGGGAAAAGGGATAAAATCAGGGACGCAGGGATACTGCGCCCCTGCTCCTATGTGAAAGGACATCGTGAGTGTACATATGAATAAACCGGACGGAAAAGGAATCAAGGCATTGTCCGCACTTGGACTGGTCGTGACGACTGTTATATGGGGCAGCGCCTTTGTTGTGATGAAGAATTCGGTAGCTGTGATTTCCCCTGCTTATCTGCTGGCCCTGCGATTTACCATTGCTTCCATTGCAATGGTGGCCGTATTCTGGAGACGGGTCAGGGGTATACATCAGTCGGATTTGATATGCGGCGGGCTTTTGGGTGTGTTTTTATTTATCAGCTATTTTTTCCAGACCTATGGACTGAAATATACCACAGCCAGCAAGAATGCGTTTATCACTACGTTATACGTGATTCTGGTACCGTTTCTTCATTGGTTTTTTAATAAGAAAAAACCCTCCGTGAATAATATGGCAGCTGCGTTGATTGCAGTTTTCGGGCTTGCTCTTATATCCTTAGAGGGGGATCTGTCAGTAAATATCGGTGATTTGCTGACCCTTATATGCGGTTTTTTCTTTGCGTTCCATATCGTTTTCATAGACCGATATACAGCAGACCATGATCCGGTCAGCCTGACTGTGATCCAGATGGCTGTGGCTGCATTGTTAAGCTGGGCTGTGGCTTTGCCGTTGGAAGGCATTTTGGATTTTGGTGTGATGGATCAATCTATATTAGCGGGTTTATTATACTTAGGGATATTCAGTACCATGCTCTGTTACCTCTTTCAGAACGTAGGTCAGAAGCATTTAAGTCCCAATACGTCTTCTATCATTTTGTCTTTTGAATCTGTATTCGGCCTGCTGTTCTCCGTTCTGTTTCTGGGAGAACCGGTGACTCCGAAACTGATTGCAGGCTGCATTCTGATGTTTGCTTCCGTCATTCTTTCAGAATATAAGAGGAAGACCGGTTAAACATAATCATTTGGCGAGAAGGGGCCTGTCGTTATGAAAGGACTCTGCAGTCTTACAGACATCGATCCATTCTACGGCTTGGGAAAGCATCATAAGTTCCTGGCAGGTCAGCTCAATAGCAGAGTTTGAGCTTCCGGCAGCGGGGAAAACAGTTTGAAATCTTTGCAGGGAAATGTCTAAAAAGGTTGCAGCGTGTTCCGGATTGGCGAATGGGCATACTCCCCCGATTTCATGTCCGGTAAGCACCGATACTTCATTGGCACCCAGCATCTTTGCCTTGAACCCAAACTTCTTTTTAAATTTTGCATTATCGATTTTTGTATCGCCTGCCGTAACCACCAGAATGCAGCCATTTGCTCCATTTCCATGAAAGGAAAGGGTTTTCGCAATGCGGGCAGGTTCCACATCAAGTGCTTTTGCAGCCAATTCTACCGTTGCGCTGGATACCGGGAATTCCCGGACCTGGCCGTCCCTTCCGAAGTTTTTTAGATATTCTTTTACCTTTTGTACAGACATCCGTTCAACACTCCTTTGCATACATGTAATAAAACTGTAAATAAATTGTTTACCATTGTACCATTGATATTCCATTTTTTCAATGTTATAATGGATTTTAGCGGGTCTTTTGGCGTGGGGTGTCAGAAAGAATTGCTATTCATGAGTTTTAATGATATAATAGTACGGTTACTATCACGAAGCAGTAGGGAGATATATGTCGAAATCGTTATACATTGCAGAAAAACCAAGCGTGGCCCAGGAATTTGCCAATGCCCTGAAGGCAGGCGGAAGGCGAAGGGATGGATACATAGAAGCGGATCAGGTGATCATAACCTGGTGTGTCGGTCATCTGGTCACCATGAGTTATCCGGAAATGTACGACCCTAAATACAAGCGGTGGAGCCTTTCCACCCTTCCGTTTCTTCCGAAAGAGTTTAAGTATGAAGTGATTCCCAGCGCGGAAAAGCAATTTAAGACCGTAAGCGGTTTGTTAAACCGTCCTGATGTGGATACCATCTATGTCTGCACGGACTCCGGGCGGGAAGGAGAGTACATATACCGCCTGGTTGCACAAATGGCAGGGGTTCAGGGCAAATGCCAGAAGCGGGTATGGATCGATTCCCAGACAGAAGAAGAGATATTAAGAGGAATCCGTGAGGCCAAAGATGAATCCGAATACGATAATCTTTCGGCATCCGCCTATTTAAGGGCCAAAGAAGATTATCTGATGGGTATTAATTTTTCCCGTTTGCTTACACTTAGATATGGACAGCACATTTCCAATTACTTAAAGAGCGGGAAGAATACGGTAATATCCGTAGGCCGTGTCATGACCTGTGTCATGGGTATGGTGGTACGGAGAGAACGGGAGATCCGGGAGTTTGTGAAAACTCCTTTTTTCCGGGTGATTGGTACCTTTTCCGGACAGGATACAGAGTGCACCCCGCAGTCGGATATGGATTTTGATGCGGAGTGGAGGAGTGCGGCCGGTTCCCGGTATTTTGAATCCCCGTTCCTTTATAAGGAGAATGGTTTCAAAGAGAGGAAACATGCGGAGGAGCTTATTGATATTCTTTCTGCCATGGATCCTATGGAGGGAACCGTAGTTTCCATAGAAAAGAAAAAGGAAACAAAGAATCCCCCCTTGCTTTACAATCTGGCTGAACTTCAGAATGATTGTTCCAGGATGTTTAAGATCAGTCCTGATGAGACCTTAAAGCTGGTTCAGGAGCTTTATGAAAAGAAGATGGTCACCTACCCCAGAACCGATGCCAGAGTCCTTTCCACAGCGGTGGCGAAAGAAATTCATAAGAACATCGGAGGGCTTAAGGGCTTTGAGCCTGTGGCGGCAGCGGCAGCCGAGGCCATGGAGATGGGCACCTACCGGACCATTGAGAAGACAAGATATGTGAATGACAAGCAGATCACCGACCACTATGCCATCATACCGACCGGCCAGGGGCTGGGAGCATTAAGAGGCCTGTCTGGGCTTACGGCTAAGGTTTATGAGGTTATAACCAGAAGGTTTTTGAGTATTTTTTATCCCCCGGCTGTTTATCAGAAATATGCCCTGGAACTTGCGGCTGACACAGCGTGCCCCGCTTCCGAGACCGTCCCGTCTCATCAGGTGCCGGGAAAAGAGCATTTTTATGCCAATTTCCGGGTTATGCTGGAAGAGGGATATTTAAAGGTTGCTGATGTGTCGGGCGGAAAGAAGAAGCAGGAGGAAAAAAACAGTGAAACGCCATCAGAGGATGGGGCGCCGGACAGCGCATCCCGCCTCACCGGACATGAGAATGATTCGGAAGCACCTCAGAATAACATGGATAATCCTGCATTCATCGCCATGCTTGGCACTTTAAAAAAAGGTATGCGGATTCCGCTTAAGAAATTGGCCATTAAAGAAGGCGAGACCTCTCCGCCTAAGCGGTATACCTCAGGTTCCATGATTTTGGCTATGGAGAATGCCGGACAGCTCATTGAGGATGAAGAGCTGCGGGCCCAGATTAAGGGCAGCGGCATCGGAACCAGTGCCACGCGGGCTGAGATCTTAAAAAAGCTGTTCCACATTGGATACCTTTCGTTAAATACGAAGACCCAGGTAATCATTCCAACACTTTTGGGAGAGATGATTTTTGATGTGGTCAATACATCCATCAAACAGCTTCTGAATCCGGAACTGACAGCGAGCTGGGAAAAAGGGCTGACTTATGTAGCAGAGGGAAGCATAACCCCGGAAGAATATATGCAGAAATTGGAATATTTTGTTGCCGGACGCACTGCAGGTGTGTTAAGGCTGAATAATCACTACGACCTGCGTAGCGTATTTGATGCCGCGGCAGCTAATTATAAAAAACAAAAATAGGAGATTGATTGCATGAAAAAAGAAGATATGACAAACCAGGATTTATTTGATACCAACCATACCATAGCGAAATTATTATTTGAACAGACCACCTATCCGTGGGAGATTCTTCCTAAAATCAGCGAGTTCATTGTTTCCCTGGGAGAACGCCTTCCCAAAGATGAGTATGTTCATGTGGGAAAAGCGGTATGGATCCATAAATCCGTTAATCTTCCGCCAACAGCCTGTATGGGTGAGAATGTCATCATTTGTAAGGGTGCCCAGATCCGCCATTGCGCATTTATCAGAGGCAATGCGATCATTGGAGAATTTGCTGTAGTAGGAAACTCCTCAGAAATTAAAAATTCCATTCTTTTTGACGGAGTCCAGGTTCCGCATTATAACTATGTAGGAGATTCCATCTTAGGCTATAAATCCCATATGGGTGCTTCTTCTCTGGCTTCCAACGTAAAATCAGACAAATCTCTGATTACGGTTCATGCAGAAGACGGGAATATTGAGACCGGTCTGAAAAAATTTGGTGCCATTGTGGGAGATTTTGCAGAAATCGGCTGCGGTGCCGTATTGAATCCGGGAACAGTAATTGGCCCAAAATCCAGCATTTATCCTCTTTCCAGTGTCAGAGGCTGTGTGGAGGCCAACTCGATCTATAAGAACCAGGGTGAAATCATTGAGAAAAGCGTGACTGAGGAATAAAGGAGAGGCTGTTGCATAATAAAACTGTAATAGCAGCTTGCAAAATGAAATAGTATTTACGGCATAAAAAATGAGCTTTGAAAATGGTTTAAAACCAGTCAAGGCTCATTTTTTGTATATTATTTTTCAGAGTGACTATTTTGCAACAGCCCCTTTTTTCATTTGGTTCCGAAAATCCGATCCCCAGCATCTCCCAGGCCCGGGCAGATGTAGGCATTTTCATTTAACTGGCGGTCCAGATGTCCCACATAGATCTGAATGTCCGGATGAGTCTCGTGAAGTCTCTTTAAGCCTTCCGGAGCAGCAATGATGGACATGAATTTGATGTGTTTCCCGCCATACTGTTTAATGAAGTCAACCGCTGCAACCGCAGAACCGCCAGTTGCCAGCATGGGATCTGTCACAACAATGGTTCTCTGCTCGATGGGGCTGGGCAGCTTACAGTAATATTCATGAGGCTCATGCGTTACTTCATCCCGGTACAGTCCGATGTGGCCGACCTTTGCAGAGGGGACCAAAGCCAGAATACCGTTTACCATGCCAAGACCTGCACGAAGTATTGGAACAACGGCCATTTTTTTGCCGGCAATCATAGGAGTCATACAGGTCTCAATTGGAGTTTCCACCTCCACATCCTGTAAGGGCAGATCCCTTAAAGCTTCGAATCCCATGAGCATCGCAATTTCTTCGATGAGTGCACGGAACTCGTTGGTTCCGGTCTTCTTATCCCGCAAGATAGAAATCTTATGCTGAATGAGTGGGTGGGTAAAAATGGTTACATTGTCCATTGAAAAATCCATAGTATTATTAATCCTTTCTTTAATCTCTTGCTGTATCAGGTGTTTCAGGTAAAATGAGGTTCATAAAGACGCCGATCACAACCGCGATGAAAAGACCTGAAATGTTTAGTGTAATAGAACCAACTTCGATATTAAGCCCTCCAAGCTGAGCAAACCCAAGGCCAAATACCAGAATAAGTCCAACGATGGTCAAATTCCTGCTATGTGTGAAATCCAGATTGGATTCTGCCAGGGAACGGATACCGACCGCAGCGATCATACCAAATAGCATGATTTCAACTCCGCCCTTAACCGGACCGGGAATGGTCTGGAGAATGGCTCCCATTTTACCGAACAGGCCCAGGAGAATGGCGAATGCTGCCGTTACCCGTAAAAGTTTTGGGTTGTAATTCTTTGTGGTTGCAAGAACGCCGGTGTTTTCAGAATAAGTAGTGTTTGCAGGACCGCCGATCATACCGGCCAGCAGGGTTGCCAGACCATCTCCCATAAGAGTTCGGTGAAGTCCCGGATCCTTTAAAAAGTCTTTCCCGACAACGGTACCATTGGTCGTTATATCTCCAATGTGCTCCATAAAGGTAACGCAGGCGATGGGAGCAATGGAGAGGATTGCTCCAAGGCTGAATTTCGGCACTGACATGAACGTTACTCCGTTTAAATCTTTGGTTATAAACGGAATATTGATCCATGATGCGGAGGCGATAGCAGAATAATCCATGTGAAAAATACCTGCTGCCCCTAAAATTATGCACAGCAAATAACCTGCTGCAATTCCGATAAGGATCGGAACCAGCTTGAAAAAACCGTGAGCAAAGATGGAGCAGAGAATTACTACAAACAGGGTAAAGATGGCTATTCCTAAGTTTAACGCAATGGCTGGAGTTATTCCATCGGCAAGGCTTAAGTTACCGGTGGCATCATTGATTGCGGTACTTGCAAGATTAATACCGATGACCACAATGACAGGGCCTGTAACGACCGGAGGAAATATCTTTTTAATTTTGTCCGCGCCGATGCTATAGGCGATCAGAGCGAAAACAAGATAGACCAGACCGGCAAAAATAATTCCACCCTGTACGAAAGGTACGTTCTCCGGGATCACGGTTCCTTCCGGCCGGATGACTGCGGTGACGGCGGCCAGAAAAGCGAAGGAGGAACCGAGAAACACGGGGACCTTAAATTTAGTACAGCAGTGGAATATTAAGGTGCCAACGCCTGCAGAAAATAGTGCGAGCGATGGATTGAGACCTGTCAGTAAGGGTACCAGCACGGTAGCGCCGAACATAGCGAACAAATGCTGGATGCTGAGCAGATAATCTCGGGTTGACAGTTTTGCGTTGTTACTCATTTTTCTACCCCATTTCTTTTTATTTTCCGTCCTATTTTATCAAAGAAAGGGGTAAATGGCAACTATTTTTCCTATTTTGTCTCCGGAGTATATTTTACCAGTACAAAATCGCCCAAAGCGTGAGGCACGGGGATGGAAACAATAATAGTGCCCCCGTCCTCGTAACTAAAGGATTCCGGGAAAACAGAAGTGCCATTCTTGGATTTTGTCCGGACCGGGAAATCGGCCTGCTGGAACATTTTGGCATATGCTTCCGGACCGGTATCCGACCGCATGGCCATGAATGCTTCAGTAAGCTCAGGGGAAGCATCATAAAGTTTACAGTCCTCAGACAGAATGTATCCGGCCAGTGCAGAAGGATCCACATAATCCGTCAGCCTGATGTCTTTTGCCTGAGACATATCAACGGTATTGGTAACAAAGATATTGGTGGGATAAGCTGCCCCATCTGCGGAAAACAATCCGGTATAGACCACGGTTGTCCGTTTCCGGTCAGCGGAAATCACTTTAGACTCAATGGTAAGGCTGCCCTTTTGAGCATTACCCAAATAAGCCTTTTGAATCTCAAGTGCGTTGCTCTTTAACAGGTTATTGATCTTCTCCTCGAGCGCCTGATCCCCTAAATTGGAAATGGCCGGGTATTGAATGGAAACATTGCCCTCCTGATAGGTGTGTATGGCAGCGGTTACGCCGGAAGCTGCGGTATCCGCACCGGTCCTATCCTGTTTATCCTGGTCTTCTGAAACCTGGATTTTGACAGGCTCGGTGCTTTCGGTGGCAGCCGGCATGGATTCCTGAGCTGCTGTGGTGTGGGTGCTTGACAAATCGATTTTGACATAATTCTTATGCCCGCATCCGCTTAAAGCCAGAACACAGCCCATGGAAAAGACGAAAATAAGTGTGTTGCGTTTCGTAGGATCACCCTCCTTTTTCTTTTGTAAAATTTTATTAATAGTATACCATAAATACGGAAGATTTGCATGGATATTTTTTGAACTGCCGATATCTCCATTCTGATTTTCCTGTAACAGAGAACAGCAAAAAATGACTGGTAAAATCGGAACAAAAAGCAATAAAGTAGTTTTTTTAAACATCAGCGGGAGGCATCCATTTACTTAAAAAATAACAATGTTTTGATTGTATTGTCTTCATTATAAACAGGTATTTTTATGATGCTGTTAACATATATAATAACGGTAGCTTTCATGTGGTATCCCTTCATTTTCTGCTGGTATGGACGACGGAAATAGAAAGCCTCTATCAAATTTATGCGGATTGCGTGTATGAAAATTTGAGGAAATTTAGGTTGATTTATAAAAACGGCAGCCTTAAAATAAAAGTGTCATAATAATTATCTTGAGGAGGACATAGATGCTTAATATTGCTATTTGTGATAATAACAAAAAAGATTCTGCAAGAATTGAAACTATTGTTAAGAACTATATGAATACCAAATTTATTCCATTTCGAATATATATCTTTAAGTCAGGAGAAGAATTACTGGAATTTCATGATAAACTTGATTTAATATTTCTTGATATCGCCATGGAAGGCATAAATGGTATTCAAACAGGTAAAAGACTGCGTGAAATAAACAGAAATTCCAAAATAGTATATACGACCAATTATAAGCAATATTGTATACAGGCAGTGAATAATGTTCATGCATTTGCTTATTTAGATAAGCCTGTTACAAAAAGCAAGGCAGAGCAGCAGCTTGATGAAGTGATTCGATACATAAAAGAAGAAAATGAGAAAATAGAAATCGTAAAATTTGAGACCATAGAAATAACAAAGGAAGGGAAAATAGAAAATAAAATTAAGAGCTTTGAAGTAAAAGATATTTATTATTTTGAATATTTTAATAGAAAAATAAAAATAAAATTGGAAAATGAAGAATATTTCTTTGTTGATAAAATGAAGTATTTGGCAGCAAAGATGAAAGAACACAATTTTGAAACCTGCCATCAATGTTTTCTGGTAAACTTAATGCATGTTAAAAAAATAAAAGGTTATGAGGTTTTTCTTGATAATAATGAAAAGCTTCCGGTTTCACAAAAAAAATCAGCTGATTTCAGAAAAAAATTAAATAAATTTATACAAAGCAGTATATAGGAGAAAAAATGGAAGATTATATTTTTTTTATATTCGGTACCGTTATTTCATGTCTGATTAACAGTCTCATATTATTTCAATTTATAGAAGAAAAAAATGAAAGAATATATGCGAATCGATGGCTGTATTTCCTGGTAAAAACAGGACTATACCTGGTTATTGTCTGCATTAATGTGATACAGCAGCCTGTCATTAATTTTGCAAGCTGGATTATACTGTTTGGCATTGTAAATTATGCATTGTATGAGAATACGAATATTAAAAATATTTACCGGGTTTTAGAAGTTCCGGTATTGATTTCGATACTGACAGTATGTGAAACAGTCGGCGTATTTACACTGGAATTTATTTTATGGAAATTAGGGATACATAATATTCAGGCGATTATGATGGAGAGCATGGAGATAACGTTTTCTAAATTATTTGTGCTGATTTTTTATTATTTAGTCATTTCAAAGCTGTGGCGGGATGACTTAACGCTTACGAAACCACAATTTCTGGTTGAAGTAATTATAATTTTGTTCAGCATTGCCGATTTAGCTGTCATTATCTCTGTTATTTCCAAGATCACGAGTAATACGGAATTTATCCTCTTACTGATCAATATGGCATTTATGTTATTTGCGGATTTATATTTCCTGTACTTTGCCAGGTTTGCGGAAAAGTATAATCAGCTGAAGGTAAAATTAAGGCTTTTAGAGCAGCAGTCATTGCTGCAATATGAATACTATGCGGAGCAGGAAGAAAAGTATAATGAATCCGTCAAAATTCTGCATGATGTTAACAAACATATAAAAATGATCGAAAATATGTATCAGGCAAAAGAGGAAGAAATTGCAATAACATATACGCAGGAAATAAGTGAGATGCTGCTGCCGCTGGCTTTGGAAGAATATACAAATAATCCGATTTTAAATGTTTTATTGAATGATAAAAAGAAAATTGCCAACTTTCATAACATCCGGTTTGGCCTGGAAGTAGGGAGTGTTGACCTCAGCTTTATGGAACCGATTGAAGTAACTACCGTATTCGGAAATTTGCTGGATAACGCGATAGAAGCGTGTGATATGGTTTCCCAAAATAAATATATTGAAATGAAACTGGACAGATATAATGATTTTATCGTTGTAAATATCAGCAATAGTTCCATGCCAATTGAAAAATGGAATCATGACAAACCGGTATCAAGGAAAGGCAAAAACCATGGAATTGGTTTGCTGAACGTGGAAAACATTATTAAGAAGTACAATGGCTGTATGGTCTTAGAGGAAGAAGCCATGAAATTCAGCTGTAAGATCATCTTTAATCAATAATTTAAAATTAAAACCACCATTTTTATCCCGGGAGCCTGCAAAGCAGGCTCCTTTTTTCTGTAAGATATACAAAAAAACTGTAAGTTATTCGTGTAGTATTGAAAATGAAACAAAAGAGTGAGAAAATGCGGCTGTAAACAAGAAATATCAAAAAAATAATAACAAGAAAGGAAAAACCATTATGAAAAAAGAATTAAAAACGTTATCATTGGAACTGGTATCAAAAGCAATTTTAAAGTCAGCTGTAAAAGAAGCAAATTCCTCCTGTTTCTTTATTGGCTACCAGCCTAAATTACCTAAAGATGTATTGAAATTAAGAAAATTCTAAGTACGAAAGAACATAATTTTAAACTTGTTCACAAATATGTAGAAGCGTTTCAAATTGGCAATCATGAGCAATTTGATTATGCTGCCTGATTTTTCCATTCAGGTTTACATAGATGTAGCTAACAATCATCAGCTGTCAACTCAATCAATGATTGTCCTGGCAGCTGATGCAAAATCCAAATGAAAGGAATGAATGAAATGAAAAAGGTAGCTTTGATTAGTCCCTTAAGAACAGCTGTCGGTTCCTTTAACGGAACCCTGTCCACTGTAAGTGCCCCTGAAATGGCATCAACAGTCATGAAAGCTTGTCTTAAGCAAAGTAATTTGGAAAGTTCTTTTATTGATAAGATTTATTTGGGAAATGTCCTTCAGGCAGGCATAGGCCAGAACCCCGCCAGACAGGCTGCATCAAAGGCAGGAATACCGTTTGATATACCTGCATCAACAATAAACACTGTCTGCGGATCAGGACTTCATACGGTTGCTTTAGCCTATGATTCAATTCTGGCAGAACAGGATAACGTAATTTTAGCCGGAGGCATGGAAAGCATGTCAAATGCCCCTTATCTTTTAAGGAACGCAAGAAACGGCTACCGGCTTGGCAATGGTGAAATAATTGACAGCTTGGTCACTGATGGTCTTACGTGTGCTTTAAAAAATTATCATATGGGTATTACTGCAGAAAATGTTGCTGATAAATATGGAATTTCAAGGCCTATGCAGGATGAATTTGCATATGAAAGTCATAGGAAGGCAGCAGAAGCAAAAAACAGGAAGGCTTTTGACAGTCAGATTGTTCCTGTAACGGTTAAAAAGAAAAAGGAAGAAATTATTTTTTCTGATGACGAGCATGTCAGAGCGGATACTACAAAGGAAAAATTATCCGGTTTGAGGACGGTATTTAAAACAGACGGTACAGTTACTGCCGGAAACGCTTCGCCTATAAGCGATGGTGCGGCGGCTATGTTAGTAGCTTCTGAAGATAAATGCAAAGAGTATGATTTAAAGCCGTCAGCTTACATAAAGGGTTATTCTCTTGTTGGTGTTGATCCGGCCTATATGGGGATCGGCCCGGTAAAAGCGGTGAAATCGCTTCTTAAGAAACTGGATTTATCCATAGATAAAATTGATCTTTTTGAATTAAATGAAGCTTTCGCCTCACAAGCCCTGGCAGTAACCAGGGAACTTGGGGTTGATATGGGAAAGGTGAATGTCAATGGCGGAGCAATTGCTATCGGACATCCTGTAGGTGCAAGCGGAGCCAGGATACTGGTAACATTGGTGAATGAGATGATACGGAGAAACTCACATTACGGTATAGCAGCTTTATGCATCGGAGGCGGGATGGGAATCGCAATGCTGGTAGAAAATGCAGTGGATTAAGAACTTAAATAATTTTACATAGAAAGGAGCATGTATATGAATCAAGAAGAGATTCTTTCCCTGTATTCCATGCCTGCGGCCAGTCCAAGCTATGGCCGTCCGCCCTGCCGTTTTATCAATAGAGAATTTTTTACGATATGCTATGAATCCGATCCGGCTTTGATCAGACAAGCTGTCCCGGAGCCCCTGAAACCGGATGGAAGCAATACTGTTTTATATGAATGGATTAAAATGCCCGATTCGTCCGGGTTTGGAAGCTATGAAGAAAGCGGTATCGTGATTCCCTGCACTTTTGATGGGGAACCCTGCAATTTTACTGCCCAGATGTATTTAAATAACGGTCCCGCCATTCTTGGCGGACGTGAAATCTGGGGATTTCCTAAAAAATGGGGACATCCCAGTCTGGAGGTAAAAGAAACTGAAACATTAACCGGTACTCTGCACTATAATGATATTCTGGTGGCCATGGGTACGATGCCTTTCAAATACAACGTTCTTGATGATAAGGCAGTTGCCGGAGCCATAGCCAGGACCCAGGTTAATTTAAAATTAATTCCTGATGTTGACGGCAGCCTGAAAATTGCACAGTTAACAGCCTATAATCTGGAGGACATTGTAGTAAAGGGCGCCTGGTCCGGACCTGCCAGATTGAGCCTGATCCCTCATGTCAATGCTCCTGTAGCGGATTTACCCGTAAAAGCCTGCATCGGAGGGAAGCATTATATTGCGGATTTAACATTACCGTATGCAAGAGTATTGCATGATTATCTGAATTAAAGGAAAGGAGGCTTATGGCATGAACAGTAAATTAATGACGGCTGAGGAAGCAGTCAGCAAGGTAAAAGACGGAGACATGCTTATGGTCGGCGGTTTTCTGGCCGGAGGGCATCCGGAAAATCTGGTATCAGCTCTCGTAAAAACAAATTCTGCCGGCAACCTGGCCATTGTTTCCAATGATACAGGTACACCGGAGTTATCCATTTATCAATTGGTGAAAAGCGGAAGAGTAAAACAGATCTTTGCTTCCTATATTGGCTCCAATCCGGAAACGGGAAGGCTCCTTATGACCGGAGAAGCTAAGGTACAGCTTTTTCCTCAGGGCACTCTTGCGGAAAAAATTCGTGCAGGCGGCGCCGGCCTTGGCGGTGTTATAACGCCGGTAGGCATCGGTACCGTTGTCGAAGAGGGAAAGAGAAAGATCGATATTGACGGGAAGGATTATTTGCTTGAACTGCCGCTAAAAGCAAATGTAGCTTTTATTAAGGCACAAAAGGCCGATGAAGCAGGAAATCTCATCATCAACGGATCTTCCCGTAACTTTAATATTGTTATGGCAACAGCTGCAGACTATGTAGTAGCAGAGGTGGAAGAATACGTACATACAGGGGAAATCGATCCCAATCATGTAAACGTTCCCGGAATTTTTGTAAATGCGATAGTAAAGGTGGGATGATGTATGAATAATAGAGAATTTATTGCAAAAAGGATTGCAAAGGAGCTGAAAGACGGTGATGTTGTAAATCTTGGAATTGGATTGCCTACAATGGTTGCAAACTACGTGCCGGATCATGTTCAGATTACGCTGCAGGCTGAAAATGGAATTCTTGGCGTAGGTCCGAAGCCGGCGCAGGAAGAGGAAAGCCTGGATTGCATTGATGCAGGAGGAAATTACGTTTCCACAATGAAGGGAGCCAGTTTTTTTGACAGTTCATTTTCATTTTGCATCATCCGCGGAGGACACGTGGATATTACCGTTTTGGGTGCCCTTGAAGTTGACGAGGAAGGCAACGTGGCAAACTGGATGATTCCGGGCAAAAAGGTACCGGGCATGGGGGGAGCCATGGATTTGGTTGTCGGAGCCAAGAAGGTGATTTTAGCCATGGAGCATGTGAGCAAAGACGGTTCCCCTAAAATACTGAAAAAGTGCAGGCTGCCGCTGACGGCCATAAATGTGGCCAAAACCATTGTAACCAATATGGCTGTCATCGATGTTGTCCCGGACAAGGGGCTGGTGCTGAAGGAAATTGCACCCGGCCTGTCGGCCGAAGACGTTCAAAATGCAACAGAGGCCAAGCTTACGGTATCACCGGATTTAAAGATGATCGAAGTATAGGAGCAAACCATGAAAGCCGGTAGTTTCGGAAAATGGCCCCGGCAGGCGCTGTTTTGTAAGTGCATCTGCCGCGGCCTGAAATTACCGGATTCATTTTATGGATCAGTCGTTAATATAAATAATGAAAAGAATATTGCATCGAAAATCATATCAAAAATGCGAGGAGTAAAAAAATCCAAATGATCAGAATGATAAGCTGGAAAGAGCATATGATAGAGAAGCTTGTACTTTATAATATTATCCCGGAAGAGGAGACAGAAATATATACATTTGGTATGGAGTGCCTGGTTTTAAAACTGATTCATTGCATATCATATTTTGGAATTGCTGCCTGTTTGGGGATGCTGCCTGAGCTGATCGTCATAGGGTGTGTGCTGATACCGCTAAGACGAAGTGCCGGGGGCTATCATGCAAAGACAAGAACCGGGTGCTATCTGTTTTCCTGCTTTTATGTTTTTATTATTCTTTTCGTGTCGAAAGCCGTAATCAACCAATACATGTGGTGGGGAGCACTGGCTTTATCGGATGGAGTCATTTTTTTCATGAGTCCCGTAGACAATGATAATAAAAAATTGGATGAGAAGGAAACCCTGTATTACAGAAAAAAATCAAGGCACATTCTTATTCTGGTGAATATAGGCTGCGTATTACTGACGGTCTTTCATTTTTATAAGACAGGAAGCCTGTTAGGTTACGGAATTTACGCTGCGGCATTTTTACTGCTGCTTCAAAAGATAACTGCAAAAATTAATAAGGCAACCGTTAATTACTGTTGAAATGAAATGACGAGGCTTGGAATATCCTCGTTATTTTTTTATTTTACAGGAAAGTTTTCCGAGCTCCCCTGTAAAATAAAAAGACTACCAGAAAAAAGAGCACTAACATCCATGAAAAATTAGAGATTTTATAAAAAGAATATAGAATATCTAATTTCATCTGGAAAAAAATCATAATTTTCCGGTATTTATTGCCAGATATAAATGGTAGTATAAATCGAAAGAAAGAGCAATTGCAGCAAAGAAGGTTCCTTAAAGTGAAAAATATAAAAGCTGTTATACCGCGGTCATCTTCTAAGAAAAAAAATGACTGGCGTGGTTTTGGCTATTTTCTCTGGATTTTACCCTTTTTAATTTTGATTTTTTTATTCTCCTATTTTCCTTTACATGGCTGGATTTATTCATTCTTTGACTATAAACCGCCAAGGAGCTTATCACAATGTGAATTTGTGGGGCTTCAATGGTTTCAGATGCTCTTTACGAATAAAACTCAGGTTGCTCAGCTTTTTTTAGTAATGAAGAACACATTTGCCATGAGTCTGCTGGGGATTCTTACATCCTTTTTACCGGTGGGATTTGCTGTTTTTTTAAATGAAATGAAGTGCAAATGGTTTAAAACTTTCGTACAGACATTTACCACGCTTCCCAATTTTATCAGTTGGGTTCTTATTTATTCAGTCGCATTCAGTCTTTTTTCTTCCAGCGGTATGGTCAATAACATTTTGAAAAATTGGGGAATTATTTCAGAGCCGGTTAAATTTCTGGACAGTGATTCCCATACCTATTTATGGATGATGATGTGGAATATCTGGAAAAATCTGGGATGGGGCTCCATTGTTTATCTGGCCTCGATCGCCGGTATCGATCAGGAGCAGTATGAAGCGGCCAGCATTGACGGAGCGAATCGTTTTCAGCTTATGAGGAATATTACATTGCCTTCCCTTTTGCCCACCTTTTTTATTATGTTAATGTTAAGTGTTGCTAATTTTTTAAATAATGGGATAGACCAGTACTATGTATTTCAAAATTCCTTTAATAAGGAGCATATCCAGGTGCTGGACCTATATGTATATAATATTGGTATGACAGGCAGCAGCTATTCTTTGGCAACAGCGATCAGCATGTTAAAGAGTATTGTAAGCGTGGCATTACTTACCATCGTAAATATTGTATCGAAACAGGTTCGTGGAGAGTCTATCATTTAGGAAGGTGTATGGGATGAAAAATTTAAAACATAAAAGAAAAAGACAAAATGGCAGCGATGTGGTCTTTCATTTTATTAATTATCTTCTGTTTGGAGTTTTTACAATTGTATGTATTTATCCTTTTTTTTACCTGGTTATTAATACGATCAGTGCAAATGATTTAAGTGCCGGCGGAAAGATCAATTTGATACCAAGAGGAATCCATCTGGAAAACTACAAAAAACTGATCGAGTTAAAAGGCCTTGGTACTGCCGCATTGGTTTCGTTTGCAAAGATGATAATCGGCACGGCATTAACTGTAATTGGTTCTGCTTTTCTGGGCTTTATGTTCACGCAGGAAAGAATGTGGAAAAGAAAGTTCTGGTACCGTTTTGTAGTAATCACCATGTACTTTAATGCGGGATTAATTCCGCTATTCATCACAATGAAAAACCTGTATTTGACTAATACCTTCTGGGTTTATGTAATACCGACAATTGTACAGCCTTTTTATATAATTCTCGTAAAAACCTATGTAGAATCTTTGCCCAAGGCATTGCAGGAAGCGGCGGAAATTGACGGTGCAGGAATTTTTAAGGTTTTCTATAAAATTGTTTTGCCTGCCTGTACTCCGATTTTAGCGACTGTCGCTATTTTTTCAGCAGTTAACCAGTGGAACAGCTATCAGGATACCTTAATTTATATTACTGACCAGAAACTGTATTCCCTTCAATATCTGCTTTATACCTATATTAATCAGGCAAACTCGTTGGCGTCCATGGTAAAAAACAGTCAGGGAGCAGCACTTGGTTCCTCTGTCGTTGCAACGCAGCAGACGGGAACTTCAATCCGTATGACGGTATCTGTTATTGTAGTACTGCCGATTTTATTCATTTATCCGATGTTCCAAAGATTTTTTGTCAAGGGAATTATGATCGGATCCGTAAAAGGCTGATAAATGGAGGAGAGAATATGAAGAAAAAGATTATGAGCGCACTTTTATGTATGACATTGCTTATGTCTGTTTTAATGGGGTGCGGCAAAACAAAGCAGGGCACGACAACTGCATTAAGTGATTCCGGCAACCGTAAATATAAGGATTTTATTACGGTGGATGTATTTGATGAGCTGGCGAACTATCAGGGGATTCAAAGCGGATGGTTTGCAAAGATAGTAAAGGATAAATTCAATATGGAATTAAACATCATTGCAAGAAATGTTGCGGGCGGCGGGGAAACTCTTTACCAGACCCGCTCCGCAGCCGGTGATTTAGGAGAATTGATCATTCTTGATAATTCCAATGGAAAATTAAACGATTTGGTAACTTCCGGGCTTGTGATGGATTGCACCGATCTGATGAAGAATAAAGATATTATGAAAAATTATGGTTCTGCCATAGAAAAATTGAATGAGGATCTTAGTCAGGAAGGTATCTGGGCTTTTCCTAATTCCATATCAGACCAGGCGGCTACAGAGCCGAGTGAAGGCTTAGAGCCCACATTCGGACCATATATCCGATGGGATTATTATGGAGAACTGGGATATCCGGAAATGGCTGCCTTAGATGATTTTCTGGATGTATTGGAGGATATGCAAAAGCTTGCCAGAGAGAAGGAAGGAAATGATAAAATTTATGCCATCTCATTATTTAAAGATTGGGATGATAATATGATGAATAATGCCAAACAGTTTTGCTGTATGTATGGATATGATGAAGTCGGTTTTGTTCTGGCAAAAGCAGATGGTTCAGATTATTCCAGCATTATTGATTCGGATTCCATTTACACAAATGTATTAAAATTCTTATATAAAGCAAATCAAAGGGGATTAGTAGACCCGGATTCTACAACACAAAATTATGATACCCTGCAAAATAAATATACCAAGGGCGAAGTCCTATATTGTCCATGGCCATGGTTGGCGCAAAATAAGTTTAATACGCAGGAAAATAAAGCAGCAGGAAAAGGATATATGCTGGCAACCATTGACGATATGAATATATTTTCCTATGGCAATTGCCCGGAGGGAGATTCCAAAAGGGTCATTGCGATTGGAAGCAATGCGAAAGATCCGGAAAGACTGGCAGACTTTATTGACTGGCTGTACTCGCCGGAAGGCATCGAATTAAATGCTCAGGCAAACGGGGCAGCAGGTATTCAGGGCTTAACCTGGGAAAAGGGAGAAGATGGCAAAGCAGCATTAACGGAATACGGAAAATCGGCACTTCCTTCTAATGAAGTAGATGTGCCGGAAGAATACGGCGGAGGAAATTGGAAGGATGGAGTTTCTGCATTAAATTTCAAACCGGTAAATTTAGGAGATATTGACCCTGGTATTGGAGAGCCGTATGATTGGCAGGTATGGGAAACAACGATTGCAAATAATGTTACTCCTCTGAGTGAAGACTGGAGTGCTCATAATAACGCAGACACTGCGATGAATTATTTACGGAAAAATAACCTGATTATTGTGGCGCCGGGCTCCAGCTATGCAACACCGGAAGAAGATTCCAATATCACTACCATACGCGGGCAATGTAAAGCAACGATTGTTGAGAACTCATGGAAAATGATATTTGCGAAAGATGATGATGAATTTACCTCCCTGTTAAATACGATGCAGACAACTGCAAATGGACTTGGATATGATGAAGTATTGAAAGTAGACAAAAAGAGTGCCAGAGATCAGAATGATGCAAGAGTGGCATCTGCTGAGGCGTATCCTTCACAGAACCAGCGAAAGGAATAAGAAAGAATGGATCAGGAAAGAGAACAGGCGTATAAAAAAGAAATACAGCGGGTTATTGAACGGGGACCATTCCATGCAGACTGGAGTTCTCTTACAGGCATGCGCCCTCCCGGCTGGTTTGCCAAAGCAAAATTTGGAATATTCATCCATTGGGGGCTTTATAGTGTGCCGGCTCATGCCAATGAATGGTATCCCAGAAACATGTATATACAGGGGAAAGAAGAGTGGGAATATCACAGAAAAACCTATGGAGAGCAAAAAAAGTTTGGTTATAAAGATTTTATTCCCATGTTTACAGCAAAGGAATTTCATCCGGCCGAATGGGCGGAACTGTTTCGGGAGGCGGGGGCAAATTATGTTTTTCCGGTAGCGGAGCATCATGACGGATTTCAGATGTATAAAAGTGAAATCTCTAAATTCAATGCCTTTGATATGGGACCTGGGAGAGATTTGCTTGGTGAATTAAAGAAGGCGGTAGAAGATAAGGGGATGGTTTTTTGTACCTCTTCCCATCGGGCAGAGCATTGGTTTTTTATGGGGCATGGAAAGGAATTTGACAGTGATATCAAAGAACCATTAAAAAAAGACGATTTTTACTGGCCTGCTATGCCGGAGCCGGATAATCAGGACCTGCAGTGTGAACCTTATCCTACGGAAGAGTACCTTGAGGATTGGCTGCTCCGTACCTGTGAGATCATTGACCGTTATAAGCCTGCACTTTTGTATTTCGATTGGTGGATTCAGCATGAAGCTTTTAAAGAACCGTTGAAAAAATTGGCGGCATATTATTATAACAGGGGAAAAGAATGGGGAAAAGAGGTGGCCATTTGCTATAAGCATGATGCAATGATGTTTGGAAGCGGGATCGTGGAGGTTGAAAGAGGAAAGATGTCAGAAGCAAAGCCTTATTTGTGGCAGACCGATACCGCAATAGCCAACAATTCATGGTGTTATACCGATACATTAGAGTATAAGACCAGCCGCCAGATTATCCGGAGCTTTGTGGATATTATAAGCAAAAACGGCAATATGCTTTTAAATGTAGGACCAAAGTCAGATGGCTCCATCCCAGAGAAGGATCAAACGATTTTAAGAGAAATCGGAGCATGGATGCACCGGAATGCTGAGGCGGTTTATGGAAGCAGGCCATGGAGAAAATCAGGAGAAGGGAATACGAAAGAGGAGGAAGGCCAGTTTACGGACCAAAAAGAAGCGGCCTATACGAAGGAGGATATCCGCTTTACAGCAGCGGGAGACAGCATCTATGCTTTTGTTATGAATTACCCTGAGGATGGAAACGTAACCATACGTTCCCTGGCAGATTCAAAGGACCAGAATGTGCCGGAATTTCATGGATTGATAAAAGAAGTAAGTGTATTAGGATTTGAAGAAAAACCGTTTTACAAAAAAGACAGGGAAGGCCTGCATATTGTAACATATTCGGTGAAAAGCGACTTGCCTGTGGTTATTAAGGTACAGATTAATTGACAGTTATACCAGGGGGAATTGAAATGAGATTTACAAAATATAATTCATTAAATGATATTTTAAGTTATCCTGATATGCAGAAATATTTAAAAATATTTTATTCAGAATACCTTTTGGATCTGTATCCAAAAGAAATGGTAATGGAGCCTTTGGCCTTGTCAGAACATTTCGGAAAGACACCCTGGGAAGAACCCTTTCCTATTGTGGCAGACC
Source organism: Clostridium sp. Marseille-P2415 (assembly GCF_900155545.1). Classification (GTDB taxonomy): domain Bacteria; phylum Bacillota; class Clostridia; order Lachnospirales; family Lachnospiraceae; genus Lacrimispora. The sequence goes on along the minus strand of NZ_LT732526.1, from coordinate 1,168,486 downwards.
AGCTTTTGGATGCAGCCAATGTGATTTTGGATTTTACGGAGAACCGCACAAGGGCATGTATTCCTCTGTGGAAATCAGAACAAGGCCAATGGACATTGGAAGATGAGGAAAAAGGGGATAAAAATCAGGTATTCTTACTGGTGCCGGTGCAGACAGATAAAAAAAAGAAACCGGCAGTGATTATTTGTCCTGGGGGCGGATATGAAGAGGTGTGTTTCAGCGGAGAGGGGAATCCCATATTAAATTATATGGAAGCGCAAGGATACCGGGCTTTTATTCTTCGATACCGCGTTGCCCCTGACCGGTATCCGAAGCCCCAGATGGATCTGGCGTTAGCCATACAGTACTTACGCGGGAATGCAGAGCAGTACGCCATTGACCCCAATGATATTATGGTACTAGGAGCCTCTGCCGGAGGTCATCTTTGCGCGTCGGAAGCGGCTCTTCATGAAAAAATAGCAGAACTGGTGGAAGAAGAGATAGCAAAGGAAGACCCTGACCGGTCAAAGAAGTATGAAAAGATAAGGGCAAGGCCGGATAAGGTTTGTCTTTGCTATCCTGTAATCAGTTTTTGTAAAGAACCCCATGAAGGCAGCTTTCGGGCATTGACCGGCGCCAATGAGAGTCTGCGAATGAGCCTTTCCGTAGAAAATTTGATTTCTTCCTCTTTTCCGAAGACCTTTGTATGGGCTTGTGAGGATGATGATTGTGTACCCGTAAGCAATGCAAAGCTTATGAGTGAAACATTAAAGGAAAAAGGTGTGGAATGCAAGCTTTGTATTTATCCGGGGGGCGGACATGGATGCGGCCTGGCTTTTTCTAAAGAGGCATGGAGCTGGAGCAGAGAAATGATTATCTGGATGAAAGGAACTTATTCTTCTTTTGAAGAAGATTGAGTAATCGATTTCCGGTATTCGGCAGGACTGATTCCTACATATTTTTTGAATTTTTTGTGGAAATAGTCTACATTCTTATAGCCCACCTTCTCTGCAATGGCATAGACCTTTAAATTTTTTTGTTCCAGCAGCTTTTTAGATTCCCTGATTCGAATTTGATCCACATAAGTATTAAAGTTCATTCCTAATTTTTTGCTGAAAATTTTTCCAAGATAAGAGCTGGTGTAGCCAAATAAAGGAGCGATGGATTCCAGTTTCATGTTTTCGTGGTAATTGTTTTGTATGTAATAAAGAATTTCGTCCATTACATTTTCACCTGAGGAATATCCGACACTATGCATCCACAAATCAAATTGCTCTGCTAAAAATGAAATAATTTCATATAGATAGTATTTTCTGTCAAGTAAGTCGATCACGGAAGCATTTGCTATAAAAGGGATATCTGCATTCCGGTATACCTGCATAATTTTTTGTTTAACCAAAATATAAATATCGATGAGTACATGCTTGATTGCAGGAATTTCTGATTTTGTATGATTCAATTCCATGGTAAGCTGTTTTAAAAGGGCTGTAATTAAAGTCTGATTATTGGACTGGATGTAATTCGAAAATTGAACTGCATAGTCCTGTGCCATATTCCCGGGAATTTCAGTTAAAAGATCCTCTTCTGAAATCAATTCTTCATAACCGATGATGTGCTGGTTTTCCCGGCAGAAAAAGCGCCGTTTGGTTAATTTACATACATCTTCATAAGAATAATGGATGTCCCGTATTCGCGCTGTCTTTTGTCCGTATGCAAGAAAAACAGAATCAAGGGGAGAGCCTTTTTGAGGCCCGGCCTGATAATGATTCCGCATATTCGTAAATTTTGATATGGCATGATCCCCTTTTAATAAAATAATCTTTTGCTGCTTCAGTTCAATAATATCAAATGAATGATTATCCTGGTTCGTTACCCGGATCAAATCGGCAAAGTTCCATATGGAGTGGAAATATTCCTGATTATAATTTTCATAGGCTGCTACCTGATATACATTTGCATTCAAATGCAGATCATCTGAATCCAAAGAGTGATAATCGCAGGTGTTTAAAAGAATATCCTTCAGTATTTCCTGTCTGGCCTTTGAACGGTATTGTTCATAAGAAGATTGTTTTTTTGTTTCTTTTAAAATAAGGTCTGCAATGGAATGAACGGCTTTTGCCAGTTCATCTTCATCAATTGGTTTTGTCAGATAAAAATTCACACCGTAGCGCATAGCTGTCTGCGCCAGTTTAAAATCAGAAATGCCGCTTAGTAATATGAATTTACCGGTAAAGCCATGAGAGACAGCCTTTTGTATCACTTCGATTCCCGTCATCTTTGGCATTCGAATGTCCAATAAAACCAGATCAGGATTTAATGCCAGGATTTTGTCCAGAGTTTCGGTACCGTCCATTGCCGTATCACATATGGTAAATCCAAACTGATTCCAATCGATGATATATTTTAAACCGTTTAATACAATTCTTTCATCATCAGCGATTAATACATTCATAGATCTTCCTCCGATAAATTATATAATGGAATTTTGAGTGTGACCAGTGTTCCGTAATTTTCTTTGCTCTTAACAGTTAGCCCATATTCCGGTCCGTAAAACAGTTTAATGCGGCTGTTGATGTTATACAGGCCGATTCCATGTTCCCTGTCTATTGGCGGGGCGCTTAAACCGGCAATTACCTTGCGGAGCGTTTCGTGTGACATTCCTGCCCCGTTATCATAAATATCCGAAATCAGTAAGTCTTCCGGAGATTTTCTGATACGAATAATAATGTGTCCCTTCTTTCCGGTTGTTTCAATGCCATGGGATATGGAATTTTCTACAATAGGCTGTAACAACAGCGGCAGAATCTGATAACTGGCCGGGTTAATGGTATCATCAATGTTCAGGGTATAATACAGCCTGGATTCAAATCGAAGGAGCTGTATGGATAAATAGGTGGTAATATAATCAATTTCCTTATCCAATGTGGTGGAACTTGTTTTCGTATTATCCAAAACATAGCGCATAGATTTGCCCAAGAGCTTGATGGCGGTGGCCACCTCTCTATTACCGTCAGAAAATGCCTTCATTCGAATCGTTTCCAAAGTATTATAAAGAAAGTGGGGATTGATCTGATTCACCAACAGCTTTAATTCCATCTGCTGCTGCTGGTTTGAGAAATTCTGCTCCTTAATCTGTGCTGCATAGATCTCGCCTTCTGCTGTCTTTATTTTTTTTACCATAGTCTTTAAGTCGGAAAATGCAGCAGATAATTCATCATCCCCCAAAACAGAATCTACAATCTCATAATTGTTATTGCTGACCTTATGCATGGCCAAGCGCAAAGTTTGGATTCTGGCGCTGAAGTACCCGGTAAATAAAACAAAAATCAATCCCGGTATCAGTAGGGCAAACAGTAAAATCAGCAGGAACGACAGTTGTGTCCGGTGTATGTAGGGCATTGCGTTCCGATTGGCAGAAAGGATATATATCCTGTCATCGGTACGGTAGGGTTTTAAACTCATCACAGAAGCGATGGCAGAAGAACCTTCTACCATAAATTTTCCTGTCCGGCTGTAATAGGAGGCGTTATAGTCTAAGTCTGCAGGAAACCGATTTCCCTCATAATGCCGCAGTGTACTGTAAAAAACGGGATCTTCATTTACGGAAATATAAACATGAGAACTGCCGTCCTTGATCAGGCTTCTAAGATGATCATTGGATATGGTCATGACCAATATGGCATAGGAACCCGTTTGGGGCAGAGGAATATGGCAGTAATAGGCGAGCTCCCAATAGGAATTGCCAATTTGATTTTTTTGAAGGCTGCTTTTCCAGAAGTTCCCTGAATTGGAAACAGCTTTGAGATACCATTCCTGAGAGCGGACTTCTTCATCAATAGGAAAGAAAAATTGCTTATCTGAGAAAGAGCGCAGCATATCGGGCCGGGTATAGAGACGAATGCCGGAAAGGCAGGCATTGGCAGCAAGAAGCTGTTTAAAACGGGTGTATTGGCTGCATGCGGCCAGGACCTCTTCATCTGCTTTATAGTCCGTAGTGAGTAACTGGTTTAAATCCTTGTCATCTGCCAGTGATTCATAAATATCGTAAAGAGGTAAAGTAGTGGTCAATAGAATGGAACGCACCCGTATGGCGTCTGATTCAGCCAAATACTTGTAGCTTTGTACCATCTGTTTGTTTGAGAAGAAATATATCAGGCCGCCAACGAAAAAGACGGGAATCATGATGGCGCAGATAAAAATAGTAATCAGCTGCCGTCTGACATTTTGTTTTGTAAAAAAATTTATATAAACTTTCCCCAAAGTCATAATTAATTCCACCCCTCCTTTATAATTATAATGCGCATCAGGTAAATTATATCATTTGTTCTTTCCAATAAATAAAGTATTTTATGCGATCATGTCACTTACTTGACCTGTAACAATGCATTAACGGTAACCTGGAAAGAAAGCTTAATTACGAAATAAATGGGTGGGGTTCTTGAAGAAGCATAGAAGTATGCAAAAAAGAATGAAATCCATATCTGTATAACAGAAAACAGCTCTAAACAAATAGTTCAGAGCTGCTTTTTCAAATGCCGATGGCCGGACTCGAACCGGCACGGATGTTGTCCGCTGCATTTTGAGTGCAGTGCGTCTGCCAATTCCGCCACATCGGCTTTTGTCTGCAACGTTCATTATTCTAACACAGGATTTTCCATTTGGCAAGTGTTTTTTGCGATTATTAAATTGAAAATAGGTGAAATATATTGTATGATAGAAAAAAGATATCGTTAAGGAGGTGTCTGGACTATGACATGTAAGGAAGCGGAAAGTCTGGTCATGCCATACATCAAGGATGAACTGACGGATGAAGAACTCCAGGAATTTCTGGAACACATGGAAGCCTGCCCGGATTGCCGGGAGGAACTGGAAATTTATTTTACTGTGGATGTAGGCATCAGGCAGCTGGACTCCGAAACGGGTAATTATAATATCAAGGGAGCTCTGGAGGCTGCGGTGGAGCAATCCGGACAAAGACTTCAGGCGGTAAGGCTTATTAAAATTGCCAGGTATGCAGTGTCCACCTTAAGCGTAATGGCACTGATTATTACTATCCTGCTGCAATGCCGGATATGGCTGCAGTGGGGGTTACTATGATGGGAGAGTATATGAACAGAAAAAAAACAGTATTAATAGATGGAAGCAGCATGTTAAAGGGAGCATTTTACGGACTTCCTGCCAATGGTGCTTACGGAATCCGGAATCTGATTATTCAGGCCCTTAAGATGGGGGAGGCGGACTATCTGGCCGTGGCTCTTAATTCTGAGAGGGAAAGCTTCTGGAAGGAACATAACAGGCTGGTACTGCAAGAGCTTTCAAAACAGGTGGGGGTCATGGAGGAGATGCTGGCTTCCATGGATATTCCGGTTCTTATTGCAGAAGGATATGGTTCTGCCGATGTCCTTGCATCATTGGCAAAACAATGCCGGGAGGACGAAGCGGAAGTTGTAATTCTTACAGAAGATAAAAGGCTTTTACAGGCGGTGGGAGAACATGTGACCGTCCGGATTCCGGCTGTTGTGGAAGAGGCATTTCAGTTTACGTCCTATTCTGCAGAAAGCATCCGGGAGGAATTCGGCCTGGAGCCCAGGGACTTAAAAGAAGTTCTTTCTCTGTCCGGGAGCGGGGGGATTGGTGAAAAAACTGCCTGCCGCCTGATCAGGCAGTACCAGAGCATTGAAAACCTCTATAATCATATCAATGAGGTGGAGCCTCCGCACATCAGAGAGGCTCTTTCTGTCCGCCGGGAGGAGGAGATGCCGGAGGAAAAGCCTGTTGCTCTTAAAGAAGACTGTGATATCCATCTGGATTACGTAAAATCCGCAGTGGAAGGCCGTCTTGCAAAGGCTTCTGATATGGATGCGGTACCATTGGTTTCCGGGGAAGCGAAAGAGGAAGAGGAATCTTCCTTAGAGGCAGGCTTCCGTACAGTTAGTGATTTTTTGGAAGCTGAAGCCATATTCTCCAAATGCGGGGAAGGCTGCAGCCTGGGGCTCCAGCTTGTGATTGAGGATAAGTCTGTATCGGCTTTGTCTCTTTGCGTGAGCGAAACGGAATGCTATTGTTTCATTCCACAGGGATTTTTAACTCCGGATTATTTGGCCGGAAAGGCGGAGGAAATCTGCAAAAGGGCAGGACAGGTGACAGTCCTTCATTTAAAGAACCAGCTGGCTTATTTAAAGACCTCACCGGAAAGCCCGGTATTCGATGCAGGGGTCGCCGGGTATTTGCTAAACCCGATGAAGGATTCTTATGAATACAATGATCTGGCGGAAGATTATCTTAAGTTGTCCGTTCCCTCCAAAACAGATCTGATCGGAAAAAGTTCTTTTAAGCATGCGCTGGCGGAAAACAGGGATAAAGCCGCTTCCTGCATCTGCTATATGTCCTATGTTGCATGGAAATGCGGGGACAGGCTTCGGGAAGAATTAAAAAAGACTGAAATGGATCAATTATTTTATGGGATCGAGATGCCATTGATCTACAGTCTGCATTATATGGAAGAAACGGGAATCCGGGTGGAACGGGAACGGCTAAAGGAATATGGAGATCGTTTAAAGGTCCGGATTACTGAAGTGGAACAGAAAATATATAAGGAAACAGGGGAAACGTTTAATATCAACTCCCCCAAACAGCTGGGTGAGGTGCTCTTTGACCATTTGAAGCTTCCCGGGGGGAAAAAAACAAAGACCGGTTATTCTACGGCCGCGGATGTGCTGGAGAAGCTGGCACCGGATTATCCTGTTGTAGAGCTGATCCTGGATTACAGACAGCTTACGAAGCTGAATTCCACCTATGCCGATGGGCTGGCAGCCTATATTGGTCCCGATGAACGGATTCATGGAACCTTTAACCAGACAATAACTGCCACCGGAAGGATCAGCAGTACAGAACCAAATCTGCAGAATATTCCGGTCCGCATGGAACTGGGCCGGGAGATCCGGAAGGTTTTTGTGCCCAAAGAGGGCTGTATGTTCGTTGATGCGGATTATTCCCAGATCGAACTCCGGGTACTTGCCCATATGTCAGGGGACCAGCGGCTCATAAACGCTTACAGGCAGGCAGAGGACATCCACGCCATTACCGCCTCAGAAGTATTCCATGTACCTCTTGATCAAGTGACGCCGCTCCAGAGAAGAAATGCAAAGGCGGTAAATTTCGGCATTGTATATGGCATCAGTTCCTTTGGTTTAAGTGAGGGCTTAAGCATCACCAGAAAAGAGGCTGCGGAATACATCAATAAATACTTTGAGACGTATCCGGGAGTGAAGGCATTTTTAGACGGGCTGGTGGCCAGGGCAAAGGAACAGGGCTATGCGGTCAGCATGTTTGGCAGACGCCGTCCTGTTCCGGAGCTTAAGTCTTCAAACTTCATGCAGCGTTCTTTTGGTGAACGGGTCGCCATGAATTCCCCGATCCAGGGAACCGCGGCGGATATTATGAAGATCGCCATGATCCGGGTGGACCGGGCCTTGAGAAATCAGGGGCTGAAATCCAGAATCGTTCTTCAGGTTCACGATGAACTTCTGATTGAAGCGTACCGTGACGAGCTGGACCAGGTTAAGAAACTGCTGGTGGAAGAGATGAAGCATGCGGCGGACTTAGAAGTATCCCTGGAGGTGGAGGCCAATGTGGGCGGCTCCTGGTTTGATGCAAAATAAGGGAATGGAGACAGTATGAGAGTAATTGGACTGACCGGAGGTGTCGGGGCCGGAAAAAGCCTGGTTCTTCATATCTTGGAAGAAGAATATGGCGCAGAAGTAATTAAGGCGGATGATGTAGCCCACGAGCTGATGGAACCCGGAAGAGATGGGTATCTTGCGGTCATAAAAGCTTTGGGAGACAGCATCTTAAAACCCGATGGAACCATTGACCGCCAGCTTCTGTCGGGACGCATCTTTCAGGATGAGAATACCAGGAAAACAGTGAACGGAATGATCCATCCGATGGTATGGAAAACAATACGGGATAAAATTTCTGCTTCCCAAGCCGGGCTTATTGTGGTAGAATTTGCAATTATGGGTGAGAAGGCGGATAGCAGCTATGATGAAATGTGGTATGTTCGTGCATCAGAGCAGAACCGGATCCGCCGTTTGGCAGAAAACAGGGGATATACAAGAGAACGTTCAGAACGCATGATAGCGAGCCAGGCCTCAGAATCAGAGTTTTTAGCCCGATGTGACAGGGTGATTGAAAATAACGGTTCTATAGAAGAGGTAAAGGGACAGCTGGCGGAAATATTGAAAAGCAGGGGATAAGAAGAAATATGAGACTGGTAAGTATTGCAAGCGGGAGCAGCGGAAACTGCATTTATGTGGGCTCCGATACCACCCATATCCTGGTAGATGCCGGGATCAGCAACAAACGGATCGAGCAGGGGCTGAATGAAATCGGAGTGAAGGGGAGTGAATTAACCGGGATCGTTATCACTCACGAGCACTCCGACCATACAAAAGGGCTGGGAGTCCTGGCCAGGAGGTATGGTGTTCCTATTTATGGAACCAGGGAAACACTGGAAGAGGTATCGAAGCAGAAATCCCTCGGAGAATATCCAAAGGAACTGTTTTGTGCCATCAGGCCGGATGTGGATTTTTCCGTGGGAGATCTGGAAGTAAAACCGTTTTCCATTGATCACGATGCGGCAAACCCGGTGGCTTACCGGATCCAGCATGGCTGCAAATCTGTTGCAGTCGCCACTGATATGGGGCATTATGACCAGTATATTATTGAACATCTTCAGGGCCTTGATGCAGTGCTTTTAGAGTCCAATCATGATGTGAATATGCTGCAGGCAGGACCATATCCCTATTATCTGAAACGCCGGATACTGGGAGACCACGGTCATCTTTCCAATGAGAATGCGGGACGTCTTTTATGCTGTATTCTCCACGAAAATTTAAAGAAGATTCTGCTGGGGCATTTAAGCAAGGAAAATAATTACGAAGAACTTGCTTATGAGACCGTAAAGCTTGAGATCACTGAGGGAGATAATCCATTTAAGGCATCAGATTTTTCCATAGCGGTTGCAAAAAGGGATCAGATGTCGGAAATTATCACGATATAAAAGAGGAGAGGCATTATGAACAAAACGATTATTACAGTAGTTGGAAAAGATACCGTAGGGATCATCGCAAAGATTTGCACTTACCTGGCAGACAACCGGGTGAACATATTGGATATTTCCCAGACCATTGTGCAGGGATTTTTTAATATGATGATGATTGTGGACATCGATGATGCAGCAAAGCCTTTCGGGGAACTGGCCGATGAACTGGAGCAGATCGGTGATGAGATCGGCGTTAAGGTAAAATGCCAGCGTGAGGAAATTTTCACCAAAATGCACCGGATCTAGTGACGACAGCAAGGCTAAAGAAAAGGATGGGTTCCCGATATGTTGAATATGTTTGAAGTGAACGAAACAAATAAGATGATTGAACAGGAACTGCTGGACGTACGCACCATTACCATGGGTATCAGCCTCCTGGACTGCTGTGACAGTGATTTAAAAGCAGTGAATGAAAAAATCTACCATAAGATCACAACCGTTGCCAAAAATCTGGTAGCGGTTGGAAAAGAAATTGAAAAAGATTTTGGCATTCCCATTGTAAATAAGAGGATTTCCGTTACTCCCATCGCTTTGGTCGGCGGTGCGGCCTGTAAAAAGCCGGAAGATTTCGTAACCATTGCAGAAACTCTTGACCGTGCGGCCAAGGAAGTGGGCGTGAATTTTATCGGCGGTTACTCTGCTTTGGTAAGCAAGGGCATGACCGCTGCGGATAAAAATCTGATCCGTTCCATCCCGGAAGCGCTTGCCTGTACAGACCGGGTATGCAGTTCCGTCAATGTCGGTTCCACCAAAACCGGTATCAACATGGATGCAGTGGCCCTTATGGGTGAAATTGTCTTAGAGACTGCAAAGGCTACAAAGGACAGGGATTCCCTTGGCTGTGCAAAGCTGGTGGTATTCTGCAATGCGCCGGATGATAACCCTTTTATGGCCGGTGCTTTCCACGGTGTTACGGAAGCCGATGTTATCATTAACGTAGGAGTCAGCGGTCCGGGAGTTGTAAAGACTGCCATTGAGGCCGCCCGCGGAAAAGATTTTGAAGTCCTCTGTGAAACCATTAAGAAAACAGCGTTTAAGATTACCCGCGTGGGACAGCTGGTTGCCCAGGAGGCATCAAAGCGGTTAGATGTTCCATTCGGAATCATAGACTTATCCCTGGCACCCACGCCGGCCATTGGTGACAGTGTGGCCGAGATTCTGGAAGAAATCGGTCTGGAGCGGGTAGGGGCTCCGGGCACGACTGCAGCCCTTGCCATGTTAAATGACCAGGTGAAAAAGGGCGGAGTCATGGCCTCCTCCTATGTGGGCGGTTTAAGCGGCGCATTTATACCGGTAAGCGAAGACCAGGGAATGATCGATGCAGTAGCCATGGGCGCCCTTAATTTAGAAAAGCTGGAGGCCATGACCTGTGTTTGCTCCGTTGGACTTGATATGATTGCCATTCCGGGAGATACGCCGGCTACAACGATTGCAGGCATTATTGCGGACGAATCGGCGATCGGTATGGTGAACCAGAAGACAACTGCTGTCCGCATCATCCCGGTTATCGGAAAATCTGTTGGAGAAACCGTGGAATTCGGAGGACTTCTGGGTTATGCCCCTGTTATGCCGGTCAACCGGTACTCCTGTGAGAAATTTGTGACCAGAGGCGGACGGATTCCGGCACCGATTCACAGCTTTAAGAATTAAAATGCCGGCATATGGTAAAAATGAACTGCGGAGGATACAAAGGATGAATATTTATCTGATCCGCCATGGACGGCAGAGCAGCAGGCTATGCAATGTAGATGTGGGCTTATCCGAAGAAGGCCGCCGTCAATCGGCTCTGGTTGGCGGGCGGCTGGCCTTTATGAATATTGATGCTGTTTACTCCAGTCACCTGATCCGGGCTGTGGAGACCGCACGGGAGGCAAATGGCTGCTGGAATGCAAAGCATATCATAAAAAAGGAGCTGAAAGAGATTTCCTTTGGGGATATGGAGGGCATGACAGATGAGGATATTGCAGGGAAGTTCGCTGATTTCAAGAAGGAACAGGAAAGAATGGTTAAGGACCTGCCCTATCCCGGAGGAGAATGTGCTGCGGATGTCATAAAGCGGGCCATGCCTGTCTTTGAAGAAATAGCCGGAAGCGGCTGTAAAAATGTAGCTGTGGTGACCCATGGCGGGGTCATCCGCGCGATCACTGCAGCATTTCTTCATATGGAGCCAAAAGATTACCGCCTTCTTGGGAATTCACTTGAGAACTGCAGCATTACGGAAGTGCGATGGAATGAAAAAACAATGCGTTTTTCCGTGGAACGCTTTAATGACTATGCACATCTGGAACCTTATCCGGAGCTTTTGCGGGCGAGCTGGACAGATGCAGAAAACTGAAAGCAGAAAGGAATTGTTTGGTTCAATGGAACAAAAGGAAAGGGAAAATTTAATTCAGATTACAGGAGAATTTCTGGATGAAAATCTTCTTCGGATCGTAATCAGCAATCCGGCCGATAAGCAGGGCGTTTCCAAAGTAAAGGTGCGCCCGCTTTTGCTGCGGGGAGATTTGATTTTCCAGGCGGAAGAACTGGTGGGAAACCAGGCCTTCCACAGGAATTTTTCCGCCGGGGAATGTGCCCTCTATATAGCAGATCTGCTGGATGGAAGGCTGCACCAGCTGGAACTGGAATCCCGGAAGGGCCAGATAAGGATTCTGATGAGCAAAAAGGGTGTCCCCAGCATCAAGGTGAAACGGCAGCAGCCAAAGATTGCAGCAGTTCCTCCTGCTGCCGGCCATAACAGACAGAAACGTTATATCTTAAAAGAAGGCAGGCCGGTCCCTTTTCTGGTGGATCTTGGAGTTATGACCGGGGATGGGAACATTGTAAAATCGCGGTATGATAAGTTCCGGCAGATCAACCGCTTTCTGGAATTTATAGAGGATATTCTTCCCAGACTTGATAAGAACAGAGAAAATGTGATCATTGATTTTGGCTGCGGGAAATCCTATCTGACTTTTGCCATGTATTATTATCTTCATGAGCTGAAGGGTTATTCGATCCGGGTCATCGGTCTGGATTTAAAGCAGACGGTAATCGATAACTGCAACCGCCTAAAAGAGCAGTATGGATATGATAAATTGAATTTTTATCATGGAGATATTGCTTCCTATGAGGGAGTGGATCATGTAGATATGGTTGTAACTCTTCATGCCTGTGATACTGCTACGGATTATGCCCTGGCTAAGGCGGTCCGGTGGGGGGCTGCCGTCATTTTGTCGGTTCCCTGCTGCCAGCATGAGCTGAACAAGCAGATAGAAAATGATCTTATGGCTCCTGTATTACAATACGGACTGATTAAGGAGCGGATGGCCGCCCTTTATACCGATGCCATCAGGGCTGAAATTCTGGAAAACCAGGGATACCGTACCCAGATTCTTGAATTCATCGATATGGAGCACACGCCTAAGAATATTTTGATTCGGGCAGTCAAGCAGGGCGGAAAGAAGGATAACCGCAGGGAGATCGGAGAAATTCTGGATTTCTTTCATGGGAAACAGACACTTGCCACACTTCTGCTGGAAAAAGATGATCCTGCAGGATAAACCTTCCCATATAAAGAAGATGGTAATTTTTAAGCATATGTGTTATGATAAAGAAAATATTTTAAGGAGGAGATTGTCATGCCTTTTATCAACTCTAAAGTAAATGTTGCGTTATCAGAAGAAGAAAAAGAAATGTTAAAAATAAAACTTGGGACTGCCATCAGCCTGATCCCCGGAAAGTCAGAAAGCTGGCTGATGGTTGGCTTTGAAGATAATTATTCTCTGTATTTCAAAGGGAAGAATAATACGAAAATGGCTTTTGTAGAGGTGAAAATTTTTGGGCATGCCTCAGACCGGGATTATGACCGGCTGACTGCTGAAATCTGCAAGATCTATAAAGAGGTTCTCGGAATCGCTCAGGATAAAATCTATGTAAAATATGAAGAAGTGGATCACTGGGGCTGGAATGGAAGCAACTTTTAACCATATTGTCTGACATATATGGCAGGAGGATCGGCTTATGGAGCTTTGGGATATTTATGATGAAAACCGAGTGGCCACCGGAAGAAAGCATGTACGCGGAGTCCCGCTTGGTGCGGGGGAATATCACCTTATTGCCGATGTATGGACTGTAAATGAGAGGCAGGAGGTGCTGTTAACCAGACGGCATCCGGATAAACCCTATGGGCTTATGTGGGAATGTACCGGAGGTTCGGTTCTTGCGGGAGAAACAAGCGTGGATGGAGCTTGCAGGGAGCTTGCGGAAGAGGTAGGAATCCGGGCGGAAAAAGATGAACTCCTCCTGATTCATTCCATTCGTCAGAAAGAGCGGTTTGTAGACACTTATATTACCAGACAGAAGATTTCCATAAAAGATATCATTCTTCAGCCGGATGAGGTAGTGGATGCAAAGCTTGTCACATTTGATGGGCTTCTTGAAATGTGGGAACAGGGAATCGTAGTTCCCAAATCCCGCTTCCTTCTATATAAAGACAGGATCAGGGAATTCACCCAGCCGTCGTCATAGGATGACGACGGAATGGGTGAATTCATTTTTCATTTTAATCTGATATTTATCCTGTACAATGGTCTGATAAATGTGGGAACAGTAAAAATCCTGCCGGAGCATGGACCAGGATGCTCCCTTAAGGATAAATTCTGCATCGGCTGTTTTTGTTATAAGAGGGATGCTCCCTCTCTTTTTTATTTGTCCCATAAGTTCCGCCGAGGCTTTCCGGAAGCCTAAAACCCGGGCATAAGGGGCGTAACCGGCTTTCCGGCCTGACATGATTTTATCGGAAGTGATTCCCAAAGTGATATGAAGCAGAGCTCTGCTGATTCGTGTATAAGTATACTGCCGGGTCTTTAAGCTGTTAATCTTTTCCTCAAAGGGAAGGAAATCCGGCAGCTGCTTAAGGAGCCTGGCGGCAAGTTCCTCTGAAACATCGGCATATCTCTGATAGGGAATTTCTTCATAGGAAAGGCGAAGCAGTGATGTGTTTAAAAAGGTGCTGAAATCGTCAGGAAACACAGGGTATCCCTGTTCCATCATCTGCCGAACGGGATCCGGGACCTGGGTCAGGGGAGAATCTGCAAGCTTCCGGGCTTCCGGGTTTTCCTTCAGAGCCTTTCGGATACCGGTAGCAGAGCTGTAAGTGCCTGGTGTCAGGATTGTATCGTGATAGCCGCTTCCTTTCCGGGATATGGTGACAGGAGTCATAGCGCTTTTTTGTCTGTAAATTGCCTTTAAATATTCAATGCCAAGGATGTTGTTTGGAGATGCCAGGACAGAGGCATCTTCTTCTTTTAATATGCCGCAGGCAATCAGCGCATGATTTCTTGCCTCCGGAAAGGTAGCGCCTTTTTTCAACTCCTTACGTAACTGCTCCGTATAAACAGGGGGTTCCATGGCTAAAATAGAAGCAATACCGGAAAGTTTTTCCACCTCTCCGCATTCACTCCCAAAGCAGACGGATCCCGTTACTCCCAGACCGTCTAAAAGGGCGATTCCGCAGGCAGCAAAATCCTCTGCACTGCTGGTTGCGAAGACAGAAGGAAGTTCTAATACAAGGTCGGCTCCGCATGACAAAGCCATAGCTGTCCTGGTATATTTATCATAGACCGCAGGGGCTCCTCTTTGTACAAAATCCCCGCTCATGGCAACGATGCAGTAGTCGGCCTGTGCCAGTTCCTTTGCTTTCCTGATATGATAGGCATGTCCATTGTGGAATGGATTGTATTCAGCTATGATGCCGACGGCATTTGATTTTTTGTTTTTCGCCATAAAAAATATCCTTTTTTCTCTTTTTATACTCTATTATGCTATTGTTCCGCAAAAAATGCAAATTATTTTGTCACAAGACTTGAAAATTTTAACGAATGCTCATAGAATAGAGTGAGAATCAATAAAAACATTGATGAACAAGAACAGGAGAATAGATAAGTATGAATTTTATCGTTGAAACATCGGCTCGTCATGTACATTTATCTCAGAAACATCTTGAGATTTTATTTGGAGAGGGTTATGAACTAACAAATAAAAAAAATTTATCCCAGCCCGGTCAGTTTGCCTGTGAAGAAAGAGTAACCGTTGTAGGTTCCAAGAGCGAATTAAAGGGAGTTTCCATTTTGGGACCGGTTCGGAAAGCAACTCAGGTAGAGCTTTCCCTGACTGATGCCCGTTCCGTTGGAATTGCTGCACCGGTCAGAGAATCCGGTGATATCGCCGGCAGCGGTGCGTGCAAGATCATAGGACCGGCTGGTGAAATTGAAATTTCAGAGGGTGTGATTGCTGCAAAGCGCCATATCCATGCGACTCCTGCTGATGCAGAAAAGCTTGGCGTCACGAACGGGGAAATCGTTTCTGTTAAAGTCGATACAGACGGCAGAAGCCTTGTATTCGGAGATGTAGTGGTACGTGTAAGCGACACCTATGCTTTGGCTATGCACATTGATACAGATGAATCAAACGCAGCAGGCTGCGGAAGAGAACAATACGGAGAAATCGTAAAATAATCGAAGGAGAATAAATCTTATATGAAAATTTTAGTTATCAACTGCGGAAGCTCTTCCTTAAAATATCAGCTGATCGATATGGAAAATGAGGGAGTTTTAGCAAAGGGTTTATGTGAAAGAATTGGTATTAATGGTTCCAAGCTGACTCATAAGGCAGAGGGAAAAGGCGAAAAGGTAGTAGAAAAGGATATGCCGAATCACACAGTTGCTATCAAGTTGGTTATGGATGCATTGGTTGAGCCTGAATACGGCGTGCTCAAGGATACCAGTGAAATCTCCGCAGTAGGTCACCGAGTTCTCCACGCCGGAACGATTTACAGCGATTCCATCGTAGTGAATGAAGATGTGAAAAAGGTTATCCGCGACTGCTTCGATTTAGGGCCTCTTCATAATCCGGCAAACTTAATGGGCATTGAGGCATGTGAGGATGCAATGCCAGGAGTACCGAATGTTGCCGTATTTGATACCGCTTTCGGTATGGGTATGCCCGAAAAAGCAGCATTATATGCGATTCCGCCTGAATATTATGAGAAATACAGCATCCGCCGTTACGGCTTCCATGGAACAAGCCACAGCTATGTATCCAAAGAAGCTTTGAAGTTCTGCGGACTGGATCCGAATAAGGGGAAAGTTATCGTATGCCATTTAGGCAATGGAGCCAGCATTTCTGCTTCCATCGGCGGAAAATGTGTAGATACCAGCATGGGGCTTACTCCATTGGAAGGCCTTATAATGGGAACCAGAAGCGGTGATATTGATCCGGCTGTGGTTCAGACTATCTGTAATAAGGAAGGCAAGGATGTAAATGAAGTATTAGACATTTTAAATAAGAAGTCTGGTATTCTCGGTATGTCCGGCGGCATTTCCAGCGATTTCCGTGATGTACAGAAGGCTCAGGCAGAAGGAAACCATCAGGCAGATATTGCAATTCAGGCATTTATTTACCGGGTTGCAAAATACATTGGCGCTTATACCGCAGCAATGAACGGTGTTGATGCCATCGCCTTTACTGCAGGTGTCGGTGAGAATGATAAGCCGATCAGAGGTGCAATTTGTGAATACTTAGGTTACCTTGGGGTTTCCATCGATGCAGAAGCCAACAGTCTGAGAGGAAAGCGTGTCATGATTTCTTCACCGGAGTCCGGAGTTAAGGTATGCGTCATTCCTACCGATGAAGAGCTTGCCATTGCAAGAGAGACAAAAGCTCTGGTATAATCTGAGACACAATGACACATGATAATTGTATGTAAAATGAAATATGGAAATATTTTGTTGACAAATAGTGTGCCCCTATGTATAATAACATAGGTGCGTATTAGGAGACTAATATGCTTATTAATTTAACCGAGTTGTTTACCCTGGAGGGGAAAGAGAAAACTTATACACCCGATATAGAGATGAAAGTCTACCACGGGCCGAACGGTGATTATGAAGTGGCGGATGCCGAACCAGTCGTGCTGCGGATTATGAATCTGGGAGACAAAAAGCTGGAAGTGGAAGGGAAAGCAAAGCTTGCTCTGATCATTCCATGTGACCGCTGCCTTGATCCGGTGCGTATTGATTTGGGATTTGATATCATCCGGACGATTGATTTAAGCGAAACGGAAGAAGGGCGTATCAATGATCTCGAAGAACAACCATATGTTAACGGTTATAATCTGGATGTAGACCAGTTGGTTTGTGATGAACTCATACTGAACCTGCCTATGAAGGTTCTCTGCAGTGAAGACTGCAAGGGGATTTGTAATAGATGTGGAACAAATCTCAATCATGAGACTTGTGACTGCGATATTAGGTCTGCAGACCCTAGAATGGCAGTCATCCAGGATATTTTTAAACAGTTTAAGGAGGTGTAACCATGTCTATCTGTCCAAAGAACAAATCTTCTAAGGCAAGAAGAGATAAACGTAGAGCAAACTGGAAGATGAGCGCTCCAAACTTAGTGAAATGCAGCAAGTGCGGCGCACTTATGATGCCTCACAGAGTATGCAAGGCTTGCGGTTCTTATAACAAGAAAGAAATTGTGAAGGTTGAAGACTAATTTTTTGCTTGCAGACTGAAATAAAATATTTTAGATAACTTGTAAAACAAAGGTTTTATCTATCTGATAATTATTTTAAGTCGTGGCACTTTCGATAATAACACATATCGATTTAAAATGGTCACTGAAAAGCTGTTATCTATTGATGAGATAACAGCTTTTTTCATGTGTGGACCATCGATTTTTAAAGAAAAGCCTTAACTAAAAGACTCTCATTCATGACAATAGAAAGTACACGAAGTGTACTTTCTATTGTTGTATCTGTTTATGTGTTTAGATTAAGACTGAATATCTGCCATGAATTGATAACAGCTTCCGAAGACAGCCCCGTGATGCGTTACGGCTCCGTACCAAGAATGAGTTGTCCGTCATAGTAAATGGTAATGTTACCGTCTTTTTGATAGGAGTAATCATCTGATTGGTCATATAAGCTCCAATCCGTTTTTGCCGTTCTTGTATCGATGTTCAGGGTTGCACCCTTCATAAATTTATCGGTCGTATTGAACTTAATCTCTAAGTATCTGCCGGCCCCGGCTTCTTCTTTATCAAATGATACATACTCTCCCGTAACCTGTCCGGTATAGGGAACATACCAGGGATCCTTGTCGGCCCGAAGCGCCGCATTGTCACAGTAGAAGCTCTCCGGTGCAATTCCCTCCTTTGTATAATAATAACGCAGCACCAGCTTTGATAAATCAAGATCTTCTCCGCCGGCATTGTAAATCTGGAAGGAATTGGTAATCGTGTTGGTGGAGGCCTGGCCATTACCGGTATTACTCAGTTTAAGCGTAACATCCACGGGGTCATTAGGTTCATCAGGTTCATCTGGATCCGGGGTCGGCGTATCGCCCGGATCACTGTCTGTAAATTCAGGAAGTTCATCCAACGTGATCACGGAGTCGCTGTTATAGATCTTATTTACCATGGTACTTTCCGTATAGGTATTTCCTACCTTTCCCGTGGAATCTATGATATAGTCCCCATACCAGACTGCAAAATACAGCCAATGGGTATTATCCCGCTCCATCAGGTCCGGATCCATCATGACTCCGTTTTCGCTTAAGGCCGTCATCTTGGTACCGCCGGAATAATTGACGGTTTTCATAAATTGATCCGGAAGAGCGCTATAGGAATGCTTTTCGGCATAAATATCGGTTCCTGCTATGTCACAGTATTCATCTCCCGGATACCAGTCCTGATCCTGGCCGTTCCATACCCAGATCAGATTGTTTAACTTATGGTAATAGGTCTGGCGTTCAAACATTAATTTATAAAGCCATTGATATGCATCCGCACCTGCAGCACCCCACCAGAACCATCCGCCGCTGGCTTCATGGAGCGGTCTCCAAAGCACTGTCACGTCTTCCTTCTGCAACTGATCCAGATACCCGGATATCACATCAATATCACGAACGATCAGATAGCATTCCTCAGAAATTGTTCCCGCCTGGTATAAGGCTTTGATTTCTTCTAAGGACTTTTGGCTGATATCCAGATCCGTCACTGCCTTTGACAAGTCGAAAGTAGTATCCTTTGTATAGAAGGATGCGCCTCCCTTCGGTGCATGCCAATGCCATTGGAACGTGGTAAGTCCGCCCATTTTGTCCCATTCCTTCGCAATATTTACTTCCTCAGAGGACTGATAATCACTGGCAGGGTCACAGAAGATGAAATCCAGCATGCGAATTGCCGGGTATTTTCCGGTTAAGTCGTGAATTGCTTCAATCTCCGTACTTTTATTCAGTGTACAGGACTGGCCGGACAGAGTTTTTTGTCCATAGATACTTTTTAAGTATTTCATGATGTCCACAGTCCTTTTGTTCGCATTGGGATTCACCAGATCGGATGTCGCGGAGGAATATACGGAATCATCGACACCGGAACCTTCCTCAATTGTAATAGAGTCCAGATCAAACCAGCCCCAATATTCCCCTATGGAGATTGTAGCTGTTCCCGCCTCCAGCCAGACGCTCTCGATCTTCGTATCGTGCCAGGCTCCGTCACCGTCGCTGTAAATAATTCCAGCCTGCTTGCCGTTGATAGTAAGATAATTTTCTTTGTAGCTGTCCGAAGCCGTCCGCACAGTAAAGGTATAGTGTCCTGATTTGGGAATCTCTGCCTTGAAGGACCAGGAATTACCGTCTTTTTGTGTAAAACCGGTGGCATAGCCGGTTCCGCTGTACCCCGCCCTTGTGGCGGCCATTTTAACATCCCCTGACATTACAGCGTCTTCAGCCTCAAAATGATATTGATAATTTTCCGTCTCATTTTCCGCGTCAGCATCAACAGGATTTTGCATCAATGTCCCATTTGCTTGCCCTGCTGCAGCTACGCTTACCGGCGTTAACGCAGTGGACAGTGTTAATGCAAAGACAGTTGCTCTTCGTAGGAATTTTTTCATAAATAATTTACCCCCTTATGGATAATGGTTCTATATTATTGAGGTTCTATACCAAATATAAGAGTATCATTTTGGTAGGCTGTAATTTTATCCCAGACTTCATAAGAAGCGGCTGGGGTGTAGGAATAATCATTTATCATTATATAGTTGGACCAGTCGGATTTTGAAACCCTGGTATGCAATTCAATACTCTGTCCCGGGGCAAGTGACCCGGCTTCGCTTAAGAAGCCGATTTCTAAATAAGTATCTGCTGTCTCTAGGGCAGGATCCAGGGCATGAAAGCTTCCGGCTATGTTCTGGCTTCCGGCATGTGACCAATCACAGAAGAAATTCTGCGGCTGGGAACTGTCTGCCGTATAATAATAACGGAGCTTTAAATCTGATAGCGGAATAGCGGAATCTCCTGTATTGGTCAGGCGGTATTTGCCGGCAATGGTATTCGTTTGTGCGGCAGTGGGACCGATAAATTCCACTTTTAAATTCCCTTCTTCGATCACAGTGCTGTTTTTAATGAGGATCGTCATTACAGGATCTGTTCCGGCACTGAAATCAAAGGTCAGGGAAGCGGTTCCAATGCTTTGCTGTGACAGGTATTCCTTTTTGATTACAATGGTTTGATCCGTGACGGAATAGTCCGTTCCCTCAGTCAGTGTGTAACTGCCGTTTTTGATTGCTAAAAGGGAATTTCCATTGGGTTTCATGCTCACACGGATGTCCTTGCTGTTATCTGAATTTTTATCAAATTCAGCAGTATCAGGTGTTATTACGGAATTTTGAGTACCTGTAGTATCCGTTACCGTAATCGTGAGTGTCCGGCTTGCTCCGGCACTGAAATTAAAGTCCAGGGCTAAGGATCCTGCGGGCTGCCGGGAAAGATAATCCTTTTTTATGGTAACCGTGGCATCATTTATCGTATAATCGGTATCCTTGTTTAATGTAACCCCATTTTGGGTAATGGAATGAAACGTATTGCCGTTCAGTTCCAGTGAAACTGCAATGTCTTCCTGCTGTTTCGTATTTTTATCAAAGGATGCCGTAACAGGGGCAATGGAAGAGCTGTCTGGCAAATCTTCCTTTATGTCCGCATAAAGGATTCCCCTGCCGTTGGTAGCAAGATAAACACGTCCGTATATCCTTGGATCTCCTGTAATACAGGCATTGGTCATACCATACTGATGGTCATTATCATT
Source organism: Clostridium sp. Marseille-P2415 (assembly GCF_900155545.1). Taxonomy (GTDB): domain Bacteria; phylum Bacillota; class Clostridia; order Lachnospirales; family Lachnospiraceae; genus Lacrimispora. The sequence continues at coordinate 1,147,272 of NZ_LT732526.1, read as the reverse complement.
AATCCGGATCCAATTCGCTCCCCCGTCATCGGAACGGAAGATTCCACGGATTCCGTCTATGAATGCGGAAGTATAGAGCGCCATATAGGTCTGTCCCGGTGCGGCTTTCCCAAAGCCTATGGTAGAGGCTTCCTCAACCCCTGTTATTTTTACAAAACTTTCACCGGAATTTGTGGTATGGAATAAACCGCTTTTCCCTGAAGCACCGGCAAGCCATACGTCACCTTCCACACCTGGCATTGCTTTTATCATAGCGGAATCAGGAAGTCCGGTTGTAACTTTAGCTGTAAAAGTAGCCCCTTTATCTGTACTTACATAAAACTTACCGTTGTAAAATCCGTAAAATTTATCTGAATTCACTCTGTCTGAAGCTACCATGGCACCGGCAGGGATTCCGCTGCTCTGACTAAAGGAGGAACCCGTATTGGTAGAATAATATACCGGTTTTCCTTTTGGCGCCCAGACAATGCTGTTGCCGTCCGCAGACATTGCGACATTACCGCCTTCTGTGGTATCCGAATCGCCGGACTGCCAGGGATTGTTAAGGGAAAACCAGTTATTCCCGGTATCGTAGGAGAGCCCGATTCTTGATCCGCTGCCGGTATCGACTTTCCCCACACGTACAAAGCGGGTAGGACTTAGCTCTGCATAATCAATGGAAGTGTTGGCAAGGAAGGGGGTCAGCATCATCATGGAAGGCACTTTATCCAGATCATTATGTACAAAGCCTCCCAGATCGTACATGCCGCTGATCAAATGGGCCGTACCGGTGGCGGGGCTCACGAGCGTCTGAGCCGCTGTCTGTTCGATTCCTTTTGCAACAACGGATAATTTAACGGTACCGCCCGTATCGATATCCGTAAGGTTATTTGTACCGTAAACCGTAGCACCTGTGCCATACATCATTCTGTCAGAATTAAATGGGTCGATGGATATATTTCCAATCATCCAGCCGAGCTTAACAACCGGTTCCGGCGGATTTTCATATTTTCCGAAGGTCAGCCACGGGGATTCTGATATATCCAGGGAATAGCGAAGGGTTCTGCTGGGATATCCGTTCCAGTCCCAAAAGCGTACCCAGGTATTCCCTCCGTCCGTGCTTCTGAAAAAGTTGGCATCAGGCCACCAGGAATTCAGCGTGGATACGATTAAGGTATCCGGATTGTTTGCATCCACCGCCAATCCGCCGAAACCAAAATAGTTATCGCCGCTTGAGGTAGGGATTGGAGTGATGTCTGTCCAGACCTCCGATTTTGTATCATATTTCCATATTTCCCCTTTATGTCCGTCATAGGGACCTGTGCCGTCGCTATAGGGAATATATAAAATTCCGTTGGAGGCAAGAACACCGTGATGGGGAAATAGTCCTGTGGTTTTTGCCGGATTTTTTTCGGGATCCGGAACTACGATATTATGGGGCTGGCCTTCTACCGCTGACCAGGTGGCACCGCCATCCAGGGTCCTGTATACCATATCTTCCCCTTTTTTATTGGCAACGCCGATATAGACAGTCTGGCAGGGGGTTCCCTTTGTACTGGATGAAGGATCCGGTGTAACCCATACAACTCCGGTAAGTGTATTGTCATAGGTGGTGGAATCATCTTCAATAGGTGCATAATTCCCAACATGGGTAAGGCTGCTTACCTGATTCCAGGTCTCTCCGTAATCTACGCTTTTCCATAGTCCTTTTCCGCTGCGGGCGCCAAAATAAAGGACATTATTGCTGTTTGGATCGACGATCAGCCTTTCGCCCATAGAGCGGCCTAACATATTTGCCCCGTTTTTAAAAGGCAGCTCTGTTTGTTCCCAGGTTTCTCCGTAATCCTCGGAACGCAGGATATACCCATTATCACTTGTCCAGTCATTTGTGTAGGTGCCGGCCGCAATATACACCCGGTTGGTTTCCACAGGATCGACCGCAAGACTTTCACAGCCCAGATTGTTCCAGTCATCCCAGCCAATCCAATCCGTTAAGGGGTCCCAGGACTGGTTGGCCGTATCATAACGGTAAGCGCCGCCCATGTCCGTACGGGCATAGATCAGATCTTTCTCCCCCGGATTGAATATAATGTTATCTACATAGCCTCCGCCGTTAATCTTAACATTTTTCCATTCGTATGCCTGGGTCTGAACCGCTGCATTTATTGTTGCAGGATATTGGAATAAACCTATACAGGAAAATATTAACAACGGAGTTATTGCTTTTTTAATCCCCTTATTTTTCATATGTAATTCTCCTAATATAATTTTTTGACTATTTTAACGAACGCTGCATAATCGAATGCTTACCAATGGAATCACCCCCTTGATAAAGTAAGCAAAGAATTAAGTGATATTTTGCTTGTTGAATAGCCGTCATAAACATTTGAGAAAGGTACCATCCTTCTTTAGAATCTTAATGGATAGTATAGCTGCTAGCACTTTCAGCATATATCCCATTCCGATAAATTTCAACCCAAGTGCCAAAATTATACACGTTAAGTGCAAAAATTTGCAATTACTTCATCACAGTATGCAACAGACAGAAAAGAATTGTCGACATATGTAATAATCAGAATAAAATATCGAAACAAGACATGTTAAAACTTATCTGTCTTCTTTTTGAGAATAAAGTGCAAATTTTGGCGCTTAATATGTATAATTTTGGCACTTGGGTTGAAAATTGTCAGAACGGAGTATATGCTGAAAAAGCTAGCAAATATACATTGAGGATTCTATAAAGGGAAGGTACCAGACATCAGATGCTATGAGGGAGAAATTAATTATTAAAAAAAGGAGATGAGTAGAATGAAGCGGATGAAAAGGATTATTTCATTTTTTGTTATTTCTGCAAGCATTGCCGCACCATTATGTTTTAATAACGGACAAGCGGCGATGGCTGCTGATACGAATCATGATGACTGGCTGCATTGTGAAGGCAACAGGATTTATGACAGGAATAATCATGAGGTCTGGCTGACCGGAGCGAACTGGTTTGGTTTTAATTGCAGTGAAAATGTATTGCATGGTGCATGGTATGATATTCATGATATGTTAACAGAGATCGCAGACAGGGGCATCGGATTTTTGAGAATCCCGGTTTCCACGGAATTATTGTATAGCTGGATGACCGGAAATCCGAATGAGGTATCAAGTGTAACAGCTGTTAACAATCCGCCGTATTATGTATGCAATCCTGATTTTTATGACGCAGAAACCAACAGCACGAAAAACAGCATGGAAATATTCGATATCATCATGGGATATTGCAAAGAACTGGGGATTAAGGTAATGGTGGATGTACATAGTCCGGATGCCAACAATTCAGGGCATAATTATGAATTATGGTATGGGCTGGATACAAAAACGGCCGGCGGGATCACCACAGATAAGTGGGTGGATACTTTGGCATGGCTGGCTGATAAGTACAAAAATGACGATACCATCCTGGCAATTGATTTAAAAAATGAGCCCCATGGAAAAAGAGGCTATACGGATACCGCACCTGCCAATATGGCAAAATGGGACAATACAACCGACGAAAATAACTGGAAATATGCGGCCGAAAAATGTTCGAAAGCAATACTTGAAGCAAATCCCAACCTGTTGATCATGATTGAAGGCGTGGAACAGTATCCGAAAACAGAAAAGGGCTATACCTATGATACACCGGATATCTGGGGGGCGTCCGCTGACTCGTCTCCGTGGTATGGTGCATGGTGGGGCGGTAATTTAAGAGGAGTAAAGGATTATCCAATCGATTTAGGTTCCCAAAACAGCCAAATCGTATATTCACCCCATGATTATGGTCCCAGTGTTTATAATCAGACCTGGTTTGATAAAGATTTCACGACCCAGACCCTGTTAGATGATTATTGGTACGATACATGGGCCTATATTGGCGATCAGAAAATCGCACCGCTTTTTATTGGTGAATGGGGAGGATATATGGACGGAGGAAAGAACCAGAAATGGATGACCCTGTTAAGAGATTATATTGTGGATAACCGCATCAATCATACTTTCTGGTGTATCAATCCAAATTCCGGCGATACCGGGGGCTTATTGGGATATGATTGGAGCACCTGGGATGAAGAAAAATATGCATTGTTAAAACCTGCGTTATGGCAGTCGGACGGTAAATTTATAGGGCTCGACCACCAGATATCTCTCGGTGCGAACGGGATCACTCTGGGAGAATATTACGGGAATGAATAATACTTTTGAAAGTTTCCGGGAGCAGGAGAAAAGGAGGATTCTATGAGAATAAAAATGTTCAGAAAGAGTATGGTAAGTCTGCTTGCTTTATCCCTGGTCATGAATATGGGAGCTGTAACAACGGCACAAGCGGATACGGTTTTAACAGACGAAATATCGGCTGAGGGAACTTACAATTATGCAAAAGCGTTTCAATTATCCATGTATTTCTATGACGCGAATAAATGTGGCCCGGGTGTGAATGACGGCGCACTTTCCTGGCGCGGCGACTGCCACCTGGAAGACCAGCATATTCCTTTGACGCCAGTGGATTCGGACGGAAAAGGAACGAATTTATCGGCTGATTTCATTGCAGAGAATAAGGAGGCACTGGATCCGGACGGAGATGGATGCGTTGATTTAAAAGGAGGCTTCCACGATGCAGGGGATCACGTGAAATTTGGCCTGCCCCAAAGCTACTCCGGTTCCACTTTAGGCTGGGGCTATTATGAATTCAGGGATTCCTATGTGAAAATCGGGGCACAGGAACATATTGAAGATATATTGAGGTGGTTTAATGATTATTTTATCCGGTGTACCTTCCGGGATGAGTCTGGCAAAGTAGTTGCTTTTGCATATCAGGTGGGAGACGGAACAACGGATCATACCTATTGGGGATCCCCGGAATTGCAGACAACCGCAAGACCTGCATGGTTTGCCACTTCAGAAACGCCGGCGAGCGATCAATGTGCCGGTGCGGCGGCTTCCCTGGCGGTTAATTATTTAAACTTTAAAGATTCGGACCCCGATTATGCGGATACCTGTCTGGATACGGCAAAGGCATTATATGAATTTGCAAAGGCGAACAGAGGCCTGGGATTTTCCGGCGGCTTCTATAATTCCAGTTACGATGAGGATGAGATGTCCTGGGCTGCCGTATGGTTAAATATTGCAACCGGAGATGCTTCCTACATCAATGATATCGTATCAGTTGATTCTAACGGGAAATATACCGGTTATATGCAGCGAATCATCAGTACTACAGACAGCACCTGGCAGAATATATGGGTGCATTCCTGGGATACAGTCTGGGGAGGAGTATTTGCGAAACTCGCTCCGATTACCAATGATCCTGAGCACTGGTATTTTTTCAGATGGAATCTTGAGTACTGGTCCGGAGCGGCCCATGAAGAACCCAATGATACGAATTTCTTAGCTGCTACTCCGGGCGGATTCCGTGTACTTAATACCTGGGGTTCAGCAAGATATAATGCGGCAGCGCAGCTCTGTGCCCTGGTATATAATAAATATAAGCCGAATCAGGAATTTGTAGAATGGTGTAAGGGACAGATGGATTATCTCCTGGGAGACAACCCGATGAACCGGTGTTATGAAGTGGGTTATGCGGATAATTCGGCAAAGAATCCTCACCACAGGGCAGCCCATGGCTCTCTTACCAATAGCATGCTGGATCCGGCAACAGAGAAGCATGTACTGTGGGGGGCATTGGTCGGCGGTCCTGACACAGAAGATAAGCATGTCGATGAGGTTACCGATTATGTCTATAATGAAGTGGCAATTGATTACAACGCCGGATTTGTGGGAGCTCTGGCAGCGCTTTATTCCATCTATGGGGAAGGGCAGGAACCGGACCCGGCCGTACCTGTATATCAGACAGATGAAACACCGTATTATGTTGAAGCAAAGATTGAGCAGGAAAATTCTGAGAGAACGCAGCTGACCATAAAGATCACGAATGATACCAGCTGCCCGCCGGTGAGAACCGACAAGTTAAAGGCAAGATATTTCTTTGATATCTCAGAAATGATTGCGAAAGGCCAATCCATCAGTGATTTAAGTGTCCCGGTTTTTTATGACCAGGCTCTCACACAGGATGGGACAGGTGTTAAATTAAGCGGACCGTATGCATGGGACGAAGAAAAAGGGATTTACTATGTGGACCTGGACTGGACCGGTATCTCCTTCCATGGAAGCAGAGAAATTCAAATCGGTTTAGTGCCCGCACAGGATAGCTCTTATAAAGTGAATTGGGATCCTTCCAATGATTGGAGCAGACAGGAATTGACCAAAGATTTTGGATTGGCGGGTTATATTCCTCTCTATCTGGGTGATGAGTTAGTTTATGGACAGGAACCCGGCGTAAGTGAGAAAGTGGAAGTACATATTACTGCGCCTGCAGACGGAACGGTAATCGATTACACGAAAGATCAGACCCCGGTTGAGGTAACTGCCACGGCAGAGTCCAATACAGGTGAAATAGCAAAAGTTGAGTTTTATGCGGACGATGTTAAAATTGGAGAAGATGATGCCGCACCTTACACATGCAGCTATGCTCCGACGGATACAACCGGTAATACTTTCAGCAGGGAAATCGCATTAACAGCGAAAGCGGTGTCAACAACGGGAGCCAGCGGATCAAGCAGCAAGGCGGCGTTAACCATCCTGTTTATGAAGGCAGAGGATGCCGTAGTAGCGATCACAGAACCCCTTGAGGGAAAATTATTGGATACGACGGCCGGAGATACTTCCCTGAATGTTACGGCAGAAAGTACCGGAGTAAGCAGCGATATTGCTAAGATCGAAATATTTGCAGACGGCGATAAGATAGGAGAGGCAGACGGGGATATCTGCAATGCGGTATATACGGCGCCGGCAGATAAAACAGATCTGCCGGACGGAATTATGGAGGTGACGCTGACTGCCCGGGCGACCTTGGCGAATGGTGATGTAAAGCAGGGCCTTCCGGTCAAAATAAAAGTCAAGCTGCCGGCAGCCAGTACCGGAGCCGGGGATTTGGCTCTTGTGATGGAAGGAAGCGGGAATGCAGCCGGGAATACGATCGCGAAGAAGTTTACCCTTAGTAATACGGGGGATAAAAGCGTTGATTTAAGTACGGTTAAAATCCGTTATTACTATACAAAAGAAGCGGATGTAAAACAGGTATTCTATTGTGATGATGCAGGGATGTCTTTTAATGCCGCACCATGGTATGAGACAGTTACTGGCAGTATTACCGGGAAATTTGTAAGCCTTGATCCTGCAGTAGAAAACGCCGATACTTATTTGGAGATTTCCCTGGCCGGTCTTAAGAATTCCCTGGCGCCGGGACAAACATTGGTGTGCCAGTTCCGGATTGCGAATGCGGACTGGTCTGATTATAACCAGGAAAATGACTATTCCAATGGAAACGAAGACGGGGTCATAATAATCTCAAATGGTACCGTTGTAAGCGGGAAGTTACCGTAATGGAGATATTCCGGCGACAGCAAATTTTGGTACCTAACGTGTATAATTTTGGCACTTGGGTTGAAATTTGTAAAAACGGAGTATATGCTAAAACAGCTAGCAAATTTACGATTCATGAAGAGTAATAAAGAGAAAGGTACATAAGTGGATAACAAGCTTGACACTGCCAAATTAAGAGGGAGGTTGTAATATGATGCGCAAAGAGTTATTAAAATACAGTAATTTTAAAAACTGGCAAAAAGGAATAGAAGTTATTGGTATCATAGGCAGGATGAAGAAAGCCTCAAGAATTACCATTACAGCAATGCTTATACTTGGGATGCTATCAACATCATTTATGCCTGTAATGTCAGCAGAAGCTTCCGAAAAACCTGCAGCAGCTTCAGAAGAGAGTACAGACCCCTATCAGAAAAGATTCATGGAACTATGGGAGGAACTTCATGATCCTGAAAACGGATATTTCAGTCCGCAGGGAATCCCTTATCATTCCATAGAAACTCTGATGGTGGAAGCACCGGATTACGGTCATGTGACCACCAGTGAAGCGATGAGTTATTATATGTGGCTTGAGGCTATGTATGGCAAGTTTACCGGTGATTTCTCCGGATTTGAAGAAGCCTGGGATATTGCGGAAACTTATATGATTCCAACGGAAAAAGACCAGCCGAACAGCAGCATGTCTCAGTACAATGCCAGCAAACCGGCAACCTATGCACCTGAATGGGAACTGCCGAGTCTTTATCCGGCACAATTGGATTTCGGTGCAGCGACAGGAACAGATCCGATCCACAATGAATTGGTGTCCGCCTACGGCACTTCTACTATGTACGGAATGCATTGGCTGCTGGATGTAGATAACTGGTACGGTTTTGGCAGCCGGGGAGATGGCGTGTCTACCCCATCCTATATCAATACATTCCAGAGAGGAAGGGAGGAATCTACCTGGGAAACAATACCACAGCCATGTTGGGATGACATGAAATCCGGCGGTAATAACGGATACCTTGATCTGTTTACCGGAGACAGTAATTATGCAGAACAATTTAAGTATACCGATGCGCCGGATGCGGATGCACGTGCGGTACAGGCTACATACTGGGCAGACCAGTGGGCCGATGAATATGGGGTGGACCTTGGAACCTATACTGGGAAAGCCGGCAAAATGGGTGACTATTTAAGGTATTCCATGTTTGATAAATATTTCCATAAAATTGGCTCGCCATCTACTGTCGGTACAGGTTATGACGCGGCTCATTATCTGCTTTCCTGGTATTATGCATGGGGCGGCGGCACAAACGCAAACTGGGCCTGGAAAATCGGCTGCAGCCACAGCCATTTTGGTTACCAGAACCCTATGGCAGCCTGGGTATTATCACAAGATGACGAATTTAAACCGCTTTCCCGGAATGGTGCAAGTGATTGGGGAAAGAGCCTGGACAGGCAGTTGGAATTCTATCAGTGGCTGCAGTCTTCAGAAGGCGCGATTGCGGGAGGTGTCAGCAATTCCAATAACGGCCGTTATGAAAGCTGGCCGTCAGGTACCGCAACCTTTTATGGTATGGGGTATCAGGAAAACCCTGTATACGCTGATCCGGGAAGCAATACCTGGTTTGGTTTCCAGGCATGGTCGATGCAGCGTGTAGCAGAATATTATTATAAAACAAAGGATTCCAGGGCAAAAGACATACTGGATAAATGGGTGAGCTGGGTTAAGACAGTTGTCAAGCTGAATGATGACGGAACGTTTGCAATCCCTGACGATATAGACTGGTCAGGCCAGCCTGATACCTGGACAGGTACCTATACAGGCAATCCGGACCTTCATGTAACGATAAGCAGCTATGGCACTGACCTTGGTATAACTGGCTCTCTTGCCAACACCCTGCTGTATTACAGTAAAGCTTCCGGTGATGATGAATCCAGAGTGCTTGCCAAGNAGCGATATTGCTAAGATCGAAATATTTGCAGACGGCGATAAGATAGGAGAGGCAGACGGGGATATCTGCAATGCGGTATATACGGCGCCGGCAGATAAAACAGATCTGCCGGACGGAATTATGGAGGTGACGCTGACTGCCCGGGCGACCTTGGCGAATGGTGATGTAAAGCAGGGCCTTCCGGTCAAAATAAAAGTCAAGCTGCCGGCAGCCAGTACCGGAGCCGGGGATTTGGCTCTTGTGATGGAAGGAAGCGGGAATGCAGCCGGGAATACGATCGCGAAGAAGTTTACCCTTAGTAATACGGGGGATAAAAGCGTTGATTTAAGTACGGTTAAAATCCGTTATTACTATACAAAAGAAGCGGATGTAAAACAGGTATTCTATTGTGATGATGCAGGGATGTCTTTTAATGCCGCACCATGGTATGAGACAGTTACTGGCAGTATTACCGGGAAATTTGTAAGCCTTGATCCTGCAGTAGAAAACGCCGATACTTATTTGGAGATTTCCCTGGCCGGTCTTAAGAATTCCCTGGCGCCGGGACAAACATTGGTGTGCCAGTTCCGGATTGCGAATGCGGACTGGTCTGATTATAACCAGGAAAATGACTATTCCAATGGAAACGAAGACGGGGTCATAATAATCTCAAATGGTACCGTTGTAAGCGGGAAGTTACCGTAATGGAGATATTCCGGCGACAGCAAATTTTGGTACCTAACGTGTATAATTTTGGCACTTGGGTTGAAATTTGTAAAAACGGAGTATATGCTAAAACAGCTAGCAAATTTACGATTCATGAAGAGTAATAAAGAGAAAGGTACATAAGTGGATAACAAGCTTGACACTGCCAAATTAAGAGGGAGGTTGTAATATGATGCGCAAAGAGTTATTAAAATACAGTAATTTTAAAAACTGGCAAAAAGGAATAGAAGTTATTGGTATCATAGGCAGGATGAAGAAAGCCTCAAGAATTACCATTACAGCAATGCTTATACTTGGGATGCTATCAACATCATTTATGCCTGTAATGTCAGCAGAAGCTTCCGAAAAACCTGCAGCAGCTTCAGAAGAGAGTACAGACCCCTATCAGAAAAGATTCATGGAACTATGGGAGGAACTTCATGATCCTGAAAACGGATATTTCAGTCCGCAGGGAATCCCTTATCATTCCATAGAAACTCTGATGGTGGAAGCACCGGATTACGGTCATGTGACCACCAGTGAAGCGATGAGTTATTATATGTGGCTTGAGGCTATGTATGGCAAGTTTACCGGTGATTTCTCCGGATTTGAAGAAGCCTGGGATATTGCGGAAACTTATATGATTCCAACGGAAAAAGACCAGCCGAACAGCAGCATGTCTCAGTACAATGCCAGCAAACCGGCAACCTATGCACCTGAATGGGAACTGCCGAGTCTTTATCCGGCACAATTGGATTTCGGTGCAGCGACAGGAACAGATCCGATCCACAATGAATTGGTGTCCGCCTACGGCACTTCTACTATGTACGGAATGCATTGGCTGCTGGATGTAGATAACTGGTACGGTTTTGGCAGCCGGGGAGATGGCGTGTCTACCCCATCCTATATCAATACATTCCAGAGAGGAAGGGAGGAATCTACCTGGGAAACAATACCACAGCCATGTTGGGATGACATGAAATCCGGCGGTAATAACGGATACCTTGATCTGTTTACCGGAGACAGTAATTATGCAGAACAATTTAAGTATACCGATGCGCCGGATGCGGATGCACGTGCGGTACAGGCTACATACTGGGCAGACCAGTGGGCCGATGAATATGGGGTGGACCTTGGAACCTATACTGGGAAAGCCGGCAAAATGGGTGACTATTTAAGGTATTCCATGTTTGATAAATATTTCCATAAAATTGGCTCGCCATCTACTGTCGGTACAGGTTATGACGCGGCTCATTATCTGCTTTCCTGGTATTATGCATGGGGCGGCGGCACAAACGCAAACTGGGCCTGGAAAATCGGCTGCAGCCACAGCCATTTTGGTTACCAGAACCCTATGGCAGCCTGGGTATTATCACAAGATGACGAATTTAAACCGCTTTCCCGGAATGGTGCAAGTGATTGGGGAAAGAGCCTGGACAGGCAGTTGGAATTCTATCAGTGGCTGCAGTCTTCAGAAGGCGCGATTGCGGGAGGTGTCAGCAATTCCAATAACGGCCGTTATGAAAGCTGGCCGTCAGGTACCGCAACCTTTTATGGTATGGGGTATCAGGAAAACCCTGTATACGCTGATCCGGGAAGCAATACCTGGTTTGGTTTCCAGGCATGGTCGATGCAGCGTGTAGCAGAATATTATTATAAAACAAAGGATTCCAGGGCAAAAGACATACTGGATAAATGGGTGAGCTGGGTTAAGACAGTTGTCAAGCTGAATGATGACGGAACGTTTGCAATCCCTGACGATATAGACTGGTCAGGCCAGCCTGATACCTGGACAGGTACCTATACAGGCAATCCGGACCTTCATGTAACGATAAGCAGCTATGGCACTGACCTTGGTATAACTGGCTCTCTTGCCAACACCCTGCTGTATTACAGTAAAGCTTCCGGTGATGATGAATCCAGAGTGCTTGCCAAGGAATTATTAGACCGTATGTGGAACTTATACAGAGATGACAAAGGCCTTTCCGCTCCGGAAAAGAGAGATGACTACAAACGTTTCTTTGAACAGGAGGTCTATGTACCGGCTGGCTGGACAGGTACCATGCCAAACGGAGATCCGATTAAAGAGGGAATCAAATTTTTTGATATCCGTTCTAAATATAAAGATGATCCTGATTTCCAGAAGGTTCAGGACGCTTATAATAACGGAACCGCTCCGGAATTTAATTACCACCGCTTCTGGGCAGAGTGTGATATTGCTTTAGCTAACGGTGTATACTCCATGCTGTTTGGAGAAGGCGGAGAACCGGTAAGCAGCTCTGCGATCGATCTGACATCGGCAGCCTTTGACAGAAAGGATGATAAACAGAAGGATATCACTGTAACCCTTTCCCCTAACGGAAATACCTTTACAGGAATAAAAGAGGGAAGTAAAAATTTAACGGAAGGCGTGGATTATACCTTAACCGGTAATACGGTCGTATTGTCGAAAGCTTATCTGGCAAAAAAAGAAACAGGGGAATTAAAGCTTACCTTCGATTTCAGCAAGGGGGTTGACCCTGTCCTGACGGTAACCATCAGCGATACCACACCAAGCGGTTCTGTCACTCCTGCCGCCGCCGCATTTGATAAAAATCCGGAGAAACAGACAGATGTTACGGCTGAATTAAAAACGGCGGGACATACTCTTACAGGGATCAAGCTTGGCGGTAAAACTTTGACAAAAGGCGTGGATTATACCTTGGACGGCGATAGCGTGACATTGTTAAAGGATTCTCTTTCTGCATTGAATACGGGAACTTACAATGTGGTATTTGATTTAAGTGCCGGTATTGACCCGGTACTTGTCCTGACTGTATCAGATACTTCCATTGCAGCAGGGGATATCAAAGTACAGATGTTCAATGGGAATACGTCAGCTCAGATTAATGGAATCATGCCGAGATTCAAGATTTACAACACCGGGGATACCAGTATTTCTCTTTCCGATTTGAAGCTTAGATACTATTACACGGTAGATGGAGAAAAAGATCAAAACTTCTGGTGTGACTGGTCTACGATCGGCAGCAATAATGTAACCGGCACCTTTGTAAAAATGCCGAAAGCGAAGACAGGAGCAGATCATTACCTGGAAATCGGATTTACGGCTGGAGCCGGTGAACTGAAAGCAGGCCAGTCCATTGAAGTTCAGGCAAGATTTTCAAAAACTGATTGGAGCAATTACACACAGACCGAGGATTATTCCTATTCAGATTCGGGCAGCAGTTATGCAGACTGGACAAAAATTACAGGATATATTTCTGACAGCCTGAAATGGGGAGTGGAACCGTAAGGTGTAACCTGAAAACGCAAAAGTATAGTATCTGTCCCAAATCCAAAAATATCGGGTTTGGGACAGAATTATCAATGAGGACTGGGGAAAGGGTATTATAGATAAGGAGGTTTGAATATGCGTAAAATAACGAGCGTCCTGCTTGCAGTATGTCTGTTTACGGCCGGATTTTATTCCCGGCCGGCGAAGGCAGAGACAAATTATAATTACGGAGAAGCATTGCAAAAAGCAATTATGTTTTATGAGTTCCAACGTTCCGGGGCTCTGCCTGACGATATCCGGAACAACTGGAGAGGAGATTCCGGGCTTTCGGATGGTTCAGACGCAGGGCTTGATTTAACCGGCGGCTGGTATGATGCAGGAGACCATGTAAAGTTTAATCTCCCGATGGCTTATTCGACTGCCATGCTGGCATGGAGCGTGTATGAGTCAGAGGATGCCTTGAAGGAAAGCGGACAGTTAGAGTATTTGTTAAAGGATATCAAATGGGTAACGGATTACCTTATAAAATGCCACCCTTCCGCAAATGTTTTTTATTATCAGGTAGGGAATGGCGGTACGGATCATTCCTGGTGGGGGCCGGCAGAAGTGATGCAGATGGAACGGCCATCGTATAAAGTGGATTTAAACAGTCCCGGTTCCGCTGTGTCTGCAGAAGCAGCGGCTGCTCTGGCAGCAGCAGGTGTCATTTTTGCTGATCGTGATCCTGACTATGCCGCAACCTGCATTCAGCATGCGAAAGAGCTCTTTTCATTTGCGGACACAACAAAGAGTGACAGCGGTTATACCGCAGCAAACGGTTTTTACTCCTTAAGCAGCGGTTTTTATGATGAACTGTCATGGGCCGGCGTATGGCTGTATCTGGCCACAAAGGATTCCGCTTATTTAGACAAAGCAGAATCCTATGTACCTAACTGGGGTACAGAACCTCAATCCTCCACCATTTCCTATAAATGGGCCCAATGTTGGGATGATGTACACTACGGCGCTGCCCTTCTTCTTGCAAAAATAACCGGAAAAGAAGTATACAAAACCAGTACGGAAATGCATCTGGATTACTGGACTACCGGATATAACGGCAGCCGTATTTCCTATACGCCAAAAGGTCTTGCCTGGCTGGATTCCTGGGGGGCTTTAAGATATTCTACCACCACAGCCTTCTTAGCCAGTGTTTATGCAGACTGGTCGAGCTGCAGTGCGGAAAAGGCGGAAACCTACAGTGCATTTGCAAAACAGCAGGCAGATTATGCTCTTGGAAGCAGTGGCCGCAGTTTTGTGGTTGGTTTTGGAAAAGATTCTCCGAAAAGACCTCATCACAGGACAGCACACAGTTCCTGGGCGGACAGCATGACCATGCCCGCATACCACAGACATACCATTTATGGGGCTTTGGTAGGAGGACCGGGCAGGGATGACAGTTATACGGATGATGTAAATAACTATACCAATAATGAGGTTGCCTGTGACTATAATGCAGGTTTTGTCGGAGTGCTTGCAAAAATGTATGGAAATTACGGCGGAGACCCCATTCCTAAGTTTACTGCCATGGAAGAGGTGACTAACGACGAATTCTATGCAGAAGCAGGAATTAACGCCTCAGGCAGTAATTTTATAGAAATCAAGGCATTGTTAAATAATTGTTCCGGCTGGCCTGCAAGAATGGGAGACCAGTTATCTTTTAAATACTTTGTAGATATAACAGAAGCTGTAAATGCAGGCTATACGGCAAAGGATTTAAAAATAACTACCAATTATAATCAGGGAGCAGACGTATCCCAGCTTTTACCTTGGGATGAGGCAAATAATATTTACTATGTGAACGTTGATTTTACCGGAACCAAGATATATCCGGGAGGACAGTCGGCATACAAAAAAGAAATCCAGTTCCGCATCACCGGACCGCAGAATACTGCGTTCTGGGATAATTCAAATGATTATTCTTATACCGGATTAAACGGTGTAACCTCCGGAAATGTTGTTAAGACAACCTATATTCCGGTATATGACGCAGGGGTAAAGGTATTCGGAGATGAGCCTGGAAGTTCCCAAAGCAGTTCTTCCATCAGTCCGGTAACCGCAGCTTTTGACAAATACGATCCAAAAGATGTGTCAGTGGCAGTTAATTATAATGGAAATACGCTTAACAATATAAAAAACGGTACTGCTTCACTGGTGAAAGGAACCGATTATACCGTTGACGGAGATACTGTAACGATTGCTTCTTCCTATCTGTCAGGATTTGTGGCAGGAACAGCGAAGCTGACTTTTGATTTTAATGCAGGAATTGACAGGACACTGGCAATCACAGTAGGGGATTCTACGCCAAGCGCTTCTATTTCCAAAACTGAGGCCCAATTTGATAAGCATCCGGATAAGCAGGAAGATATTGCCGTAACGTTAGAATTAAACGGATATACTTTAACAGCTATCCGAAATGGCAGTGCGAAACTGGCGGAAGGAACCGATTATGTAATATCCGGTAATACGGTGACCATTTTAAGTTCCTACTTAGCCGGCCAATCTGTTGGAAAATCAGGATTGACCTTTGATTTCAGCGGAGGCAATGATCCTGTGTTTACGGTCACCATAATTGACAGTTCTGCTGCAGTAACAGGAGATATCAAGGTCCAGGCGTATAATGCGAATACTTCCGAAACCATCAATGGCATTGCACCAAGGATCAAGCTGTATAATACGGGAACTGAAAGCATCAACCTCTCTGATGTGAAATTAAGATATTATTACACGATTGACGGGGAAAAAGAACAGAATTTCTGGTGTGACTGGTCCTCCGCAGGGACAGCCAATGTAACCGGTACCTTTGTGAAAATGGAAGAGGGTAAGACCGGTGCCGATCATTATCTGGAAATTGGTTTTAAGGATGGGGCAGGTACTCTCTCTGCCGGGGAATCCGTGGAAGTGCAGGCCAGATTTTCTAAGTCAGACTGGACTAACTACATTCAGACAGATGATTATTCCTATCAGGGAACAGGGAGCAATTTTACCGACTGGGATAAAGTAACCGGTTATCTGGCTGGAAGCCTGCAGTGGGGGACAGAACCATAATATCTTGCGTTTGGCTGGTATCCCGCGTAAATAAGTAAAAGGGGTAAACGGCAGTCATTATCAAGGATAATAAATAGAGAAGGTCGATTCGGGTTTTGCCTGAATCGGCTTTTTCTATATGGTTTAAGATTTGTCAGCAGGTTTTCTTTATTGCGGCAATTTGCCCATTGACAGAAGCTCAAATGTCACCGTTGTAAGTGGGATTTTACCATAATAGAAATTTCTTGCATATATTAAAACATAAAGATGGAAGAGGAGGCGATTCCATTGGTGTGTATAAAAATTTAATAATCTGTTTCAAGTGAACTAAGGATTTTTATACCAAAGCAAGGAATGGATTATTACAATGTAGTATTTTAAGAACCTGGTTAATAAAACAGTAAAGTGAGGGAGGTTGTAAATACGATGCGCAAAGAATTATTAAAATGCAGTTATTTTAAAGACTGTAAAAAAGGAAGGAAAGCTGCTTCCCAAATACCTGCAGGAGCTTCCAAAGAGAGTACAGACACCTATCAGGAAAGATTCATGGAACTATGGAAGGAAATCCATGATCCTGAAAACGGATATTTCAGTTCCCAGGGAATCCCTTATCATTCCATAGAAACTCTGATGGTAGAAGCGCCGGATTACGGTCATGTTACTACCAGTGAAGCCTTGAGCTATTATATGTGGCTTGAAGCCATGTATGGTAAATTTACCGGTGATTTCTCCGGATTTAAAAAAGCCTGGGACATTACGGAAACTTATATGATTCCAACGGAACAAGACCAGCCGAACAGCAGCATGGCTCAGTATAGTGCCGGCAAACCGGCAACCTACGCACCTGAATGGGAGCTGCCGAGTCTTTATCCTGCGCAATTGGATTTTGGCGCAGCGGTAGGGGCAGATCCAATCCATAATGAATTGGTGTCCGCCTACGGAACTTCTACTATTTACGGAATGCATTGGCTGCTGGATGTAGATAACTGGTACGGTTTTGGCAAACGGGGGGATGGCGTGTCTACCCCGTCCTATATCAATACATTCCAGAGAGGAAGACAGGAATCTACCTGGGAAACAATCCCACAGCCCTGTTGGGAGGACATGAAATTCGGCGGCAGAAACGGATACCTTGATCTGTTTACCGGAGACAGTAATTATGCAAAACAGTTTAAGTATACCAATGCGCCGGATGCGGATGCTCGTGCAGTACAGGCAACTTACTGGGCAGACCAGTGGGCCGGTGAATATAATATAGACCTTGACACTTATGATGGGAAAGCAATTAAAATGGGTGACTATTTAAGATATGCCATGTTTGATAAATATTTCCGCAAAATTGGCTCATCCTCTACTGCCGGTAAGGGTTATGATGCTGCTCATTATCTGCTTTCCTGGTATTATGCATGGGGCGGAGGTGTAAACGCTAACTGGGCCTGGAAAATCAGCTGCAGCCACAGCCATTTTGGTTACCAGAACCCTATGGCAGCCTGGATATTATCACAAGACGACGAATTCAAACCGCTTTCCCAGAATGGTGCAAAAGATTGGGGAAAGAGCCTGGACAGGCAGTTGGAATTCTATCAGTGGCTGCAGTCTGCAGAAGGTGCGATCGCAGGCGGTGTCAGCAATTCCAATAACGGCCGTTATGAAAGCTGGCCGTCAGGAACCGCAACTTTTTATGGCATGGGTTATCAGGAACATCCTGTATATGCTGATCCGGGAAGCAATAGATGGTTTGGTTTCCAGGCATGGTCGATGCAGCGTGTAGCGGAATATTATTATAAAACAAAGGATTCCAGGGCAAAAGATATACTGGACAAATGGGTGAGCTGGGTTAAAACAGTAGTAAAACTGAATGATGACGGAACGTTTGCAATCCCTGACAATTTAGCCTGGTCAGGCCAGCCTGATACATGGACAGGAACCTATACCGGCAATCCGAATCTGCATGTAAAGGTGAGCAGCTATGGGACTGACCTTGGTATAACAGGCTCTCTTGCCAACACCTTGCTGTACTACAGTAAAGCTTCCGGTGATGATGAAGCCAGAGTACTTGCCAAAGAATTATTAGACCGTATGTGGAACTTATACAGAGATGACAAAGGCCTTTCCGCTCCGGAAAAGAGAGATGACTACAAACGTTTCTTTGAACAGGAGGTCTATGTACCGGCTGGCTGGACAGGTACCATGCCAAACGGAGACCCGATTAAAGAGGGAATCAAATTTTTTGATATCCGTTCTAAATATAAAGATGATCCTGATTTCCAGAAGGTTCAGGACGCTTATAATAACGGAACCGCTCCGGAATTTAATTACCACCGCTTCTGGGCAGAGTGTGATATTGCTTTAGCTAACGGTGTATACTCCATGCTGTTTGGAGAAGGCGGAGAACCGGTAAGCAGCTCTGCGATCGATCTGACATCGGCAGCCTTTGACAGAAAGGATGATAAACAGAAGGATATCACTGTAACCCTTTCCCCTAACGGAAATACCTTTACAGGAATAAAAGAGGGAAGTAAAAATTTAACGGAAGGCGTGGATTATACCTTAACCGGTAATACGGTCGTATTGTCGAAAGCTTATCTGGCAAAAAAAGAAACAGGGGAATTAAAGCTTACCTTCGATTTCAGCAAGGGGGTTGACCCTGTCCTGACGGTAACCATCAGCGATACCACACCAAGCGGTTCTGTCACTCCTGCCGCCGCCGCATTTGATAAAAATCCGGAGAAACAGACAGATGTTACGGCTGAATTAAAAACGGCGGGACATACTCTTACAGGGATCAAGCTTGGCGGTAAAACTTTGACAAAAGGCGTGGATTATACCTTGGACGGCGATAGCGTGACATTGTTAAAGGATTCTCTTTCTGCATTGAATACGGGAACTTACAATGTGGTATTTGATTTAAGTGCCGGTATTGACCCGGTACTTGTCCTGACTGTATCAGATACTTCCATTGCAGCAGGGGATATCAAAGTACAGATGTTCAATGGGAATACGTCAGCTCAGATTAATGGAATCATGCCGAGATTCAAGATTTACAACACCGGGGATACCAGTATTTCTCTTTCCGATTTGAAGCTTAGATACTATTACACGGTAGATGGAGAAAAAGATCAAAACTTCTGGTGTGACTGGTCTACGATCGGCAGCAATAATGTAACCGGCACCTTTGTAAAAATGCCGAAAGCGAAGACAGGAGCAGATCATTACCTGGAAATCGGATTTACGGCTGGAGCCGGTGAACTGAAAGCAGGCCAGTCCATTGAAGTTCAGGCAAGATTTTCAAAAACTGATTGGAGCAATTACACACAGACCGAGGATTATTCCTATTCAGATTCGGGCAGCAGTTATGCAGACTGGACAAAAATTACAGGATATATTTCTGACAGCCTGAAATGGGGAGTGGAACCGTAAGGTGTAACCTGAAAACGCAAAAGTATAGTATCTGTCCCAAATCCAAAAATATCGGGTTTGGGACAGAATTATCAATGAGGACTGGGGAAAGGGTATTATAGATAAGGAGGTTTGAATATGCGTAAAATAACGAGCGTCCTGCTTGCAGTATGTCTGTTTACGGCCGGATTTTATTCCCGGCCGGCGAAGGCAGAGACAAATTATAATTACGGAGAAGCATTGCAAAAAGCAATTATGTTTTATGAGTTCCAACGTTCCGGGGCTCTGCCTGACGATATCCGGAACAACTGGAGAGGAGATTCCGGGCTTTCGGATGGTTCAGACGCAGGGCTTGATTTAACCGGCGGCTGGTATGATGCAGGAGACCATGTAAAGTTTAATCTCCCGATGGCTTATTCGACTGCCATGCTGGCATGGAGCGTGTATGAGTCAGAGG
>NZ_LT732526.1:981412-1124985 GCF_900155545.1 Clostridium sp. Marseille-P2415 | reverse complement strand
CTTGCCAAAGAATTATTAGACCGTATGTGGAACTTATACAGAGATGACAAAGGCCTTTCCGCTCCGGAAAAGAGAGATGACTACAAACGTTTCTTTGAACAGGAGGTCTATGTACCGGCTGGCTGGACAGGTACCATGCCAAACGGAGACGCGATTAAAACGGGAATTAAATTTTTAGATATCCGTTCTAAATATAAAGATGATCCTGATTTCCAGAAGCTTCAGGACGCTTATAATAATGGAACTGCTCCGGAATTTAAATATCACCGCTTCTGGGCAGAGTGTGATGTTGCCATTGCTAACGGTGTATACTCCATTCTGTTTGGAGATGGCGGAGAACCGGTAAGCAGTTCTGCGATCGACCCAACATCGGCAGCTTTTGACAGAAAGGCCGGCAGCCAGAAAGACATTACAGTAACTCTTTCCCTAAACGGAAATACCTTTACAGGGATTAAAGAGGGAAATAAATATTTAACTGAAGGTGTGGATTATACTCTGAACGGCGATACCGTAACATTGTTAAAGGATTTTCTTTCAGCATTGGATACGGGAACTCACAATGTGGTATTTGATTTTAGCGCCGGTATTGACCCGGTACTTGTTCTGACTGTGACAGATACTTCAATTGCAGCCGGGGACATCAAGGTACAGATGTTCAATGGAAATACATCAGCCCAAGTAAATGAAGTCATGCCGAAATTCAAGCTTTACAACACCGGAGAAATCAGTATTAATCTTTCTGATTTGAAACTTAGATACTATTACACGATAGACGGAGAAAAAGAACAAAATTTCTGGTGTGACTGGTCTACGGTCGGCAGCGATCATGTAACCGGCACCTTTGTGAAAATGCCGAAAGCCAAGACAGGAGCAGATTATTACCTGGAAATCGGATTTACAGCTGGAGCCGGTGAACTGAAAGCAGGTCAGTCCATTGAAGTGCCGGTAAGATTTTCAAAAACTGATTGGAGCAATTACACACAGACAGGGGATTATTCTTTTTCAGATTCGGGCAGCAGCTATGCAGACTGGACAAAAATTACAGGATACATTTCTGACAGCCTGAAATGGGGAGTAGAACCATAAGGTGTAACCTCAAAGCGTAAATGCATAATATCTGTCCCAAATCCCAAAATATCGTACGACAGGATTTGGGACAGAATTGCACCGATAAAGGAGACTAATAAGCAAAACTCGCATTGCAAAAAGCAATCAGCAGGTCCTCTTTATTTTATGAAGAAAATATTCAAGAACATGTAAATCATCCGTCAGTTCCGGGTGAAATGCAGTTACTAATACATGATCATTCTCAGCAGCGACCATTTGCCCATTGACAGAAGCAAGCGGCCGAACGTTGGAACCAATTGTTTCAATAATTGGAGCTCGAATGAATGTCATCGGAATATCGCCAATGCCTTTAAAACTTTCAATTATTTTGAAACTGCCCAGCTGCCGTCCAAAAGCGTTTCTTTTGACGGTGATATCAATGCTCTTAAAATAGGAATATGATTCGTTAGAGATTTTATCAGCCAGTAAAATCATGCCGGCACACGTTCCCCATACAGGCATACCGCCATCAATCCTGGCTTTGATTGGCTGAAAAAGCGCTGTTTCATGCAGGAGTTTTCCGATAACCGTGCTTTCGCCGCCAGGAAGGATCAGCCCATCCAGGTCATCGGTCAAGTCCTCGCTCTTCCTTATTTCAATATTGGAAATCCCCAGTGCATTCAAAGCAGAAATATGTTCAGCAAACCCGCCCTGAAGAGCTACAACTCCGATCTTCATATGCCGCGCTCCGCCATTAACAGCTGTATTTCCTGTTCGTTTATGCCAACCATAGGTTCTCCAAGGTCTTTCGAGAGCTCCGCCAGAAGTTTCGGGTCATTAAAATTTGTGACGGCCTGTACGATTGCTTTTGCCCGTTTCGCAGGATTTCCTGATTTGAAAATACCGGAGCCAACAAAAACCCCTTCTGCCCCTAACTGCATCATCAAAGCAGCATCTGCGGGCGTTGCAACACCGCCGGCTGCAAAATTGACTACAGGGAGCTTTCCGTTTTCAAAAACATAATGCACAAGGTCATATGGAACCTGCATTTCTTTTGCAGCATGGAAAAGCTCATCCTCCCGCGTGTTCCGGATGTTCCTGATCTGCTGATTGATCAGACGCATATGGCTTACGGCCTGCACGATGTCACCTGTACCTGGTTCGCCTTTTGTCCGGATCATCGAAGCCCCTTCCGCGATTCTGCGCAGAGCTTCGCCCAGGTCCTTTGCCCCGCAAACGAACGGAACGTCAAATTTGGTTTTGTCGATGTGAAAAACATGATCAGCAGGAGTAAGAACTTCACTTTCGTCGATATAATCAATCTCAATCGCCTGTAAGATCTGCGCCTCCACAAAATGTCCGATTCGTACCTTGGCCATAATCGGTATGCTTACGGCTTCCTGGATCTCTTTTATCATTCTGGGGTCACTCATTCTTGACACTCCTCCGGCTGCCCGTATATCAGCCGGGATGCGTTCAAGTGCCATGACTGCACAGGCCCCGGCTTGTTCCGCGATTTTTGCCTGTTCCGGCGTTGTCACATCCATGATAACACCGCCTTTTAACATCTGCGCCAGATTCTTATTTAAGTCATATCTCTTGTTCATGTAGTCTTCCTCCTGTTTTTAATTTGATAAATGTAAGTGAACTATATTATAGGAGAGAAGTGGACATATTTAAAGAGCCAAATACTATCAATCTGACCAGTCCAGTTATGACGGTTTTGAAGGCATTTCGGAATCACAAGAAATAGCGGTATAGAAAAGGGAAGTTTTAAATCCAAGGTGGAATAGTAGAATAACAGCAGAAAAAAAGCAGACGCTAATCATGTCTGCTTTTTTATATTCAAAATCATTGGATATTTAATCATTTTTACTTTCTTAATATTCTGCTTAAAAATTACCGTTTTAATATGCCATTTTAAATTTACCGTAATGAAATGGAATGTGTTAAACTCTAGATAACTTAAAGAGAAGGAGGTAATGGTATGAAGATTCTGGCAATCACAGCATGCACAGCAGGCATTGCGCATACGTACATTGCAAAAGAAAAGCTGGAAAATGCCGCGAAGGAAATGGGGGATTTCATTAAGGTAGAAACACAGGGATCGATCGGTGTGGAAAATGAGCTGATGCCGGAAGAAATCAAAGATGCGGATGTAATATTGATTGCCGCAGATATACGGGTCAATAAAGAACGTTTTGCAGGTAAGGCAGTTGTCGACATTCCAATCAGTATGATTATGAAATCTCCAAAAGGCGTGATTTCAAAAATTCACGAGAAGCTTGGAAAGTAATAAAAGGAGAATCAACCTTATCCGAAGGGGGTAAACAAATGGCAAAACAGAAATTTGAAATTAAAAAGCATGTTATGACAGGCATATCCTACATGATCCCAATCGTTGTATGCGGCGGTATTTTATCGGCACTGGCAAAGGGATTCGGCGGATATGACATTGGAAGTGCAGTGGAAGCGGGGGCTACACCATTTTCCAATTTAAATCCTTTTACCTGGATTGGATTCTGGTGGGGAGTTAATAAACTGGGTTCCATTGCAATGGATTTTGCCGTAGCAGTTATGACTGCAGGTGTGGCCTATTCCATAGCCGGACGTCCCGGTATCGTCCCGGGCATTGTAATTGGCTATTGTTCGGCTCAGTCGAAAGCGGGTTTCCTTGGCGGACTGCTCATGGCATTTATCATCGGGGCATTTGTGAACTGGATGAAAACCTGGAAAATGCCGAAGTGGTGTGAAGGCCTGATGCCGGTCATGTTCATACCGGTCCTTTCCACGTTTATATGCGGAATGATTTTCCTGTGTGTATTCTCCATACCATTGTCTTTCATCATGAACGTATTCCAGCAATGGATCATCTCCTTAAACGGCGGGGCTAAAGCTGTTATCGGCGGAGTCATCGGTGCCTGCATGGGATTTGATTTAGGCGGGCCGGTAAATAAAACGGCTTCCATGGCAGCAAATGCATTGGGAACAGATGGAATCTATGGACCTATGGCCGCTAAGATCATCGGAGGAATGACGCCTCCAATCGGTATTTTTATTGCTACCTTAATGAGAAAAAATAAATTCACCAAGGTTGAACTGGAAACTGCAAAAACAGCATTTCCTATGGGGCTTTGCTTTATTACAGAAGGCGTACTTCCATTTGCAGCGGCAGATCCGGTAAGGGTCATTCCAAGCTGCATGATCGGTTCTGCGGTCGCAGGGGCCATTGCAGTAGGTATGGGATGTGAGTCAGTGGCAGGTCATGGAGGTATCTTCGTCGTGCCGATGATGAAAAATCCGTTGTGGTTCCTGATTGCTCTTGTAATCGGATCGGTCGTGACAGGCGTTATTTATGCAGGAATCAAGAGACCGGATCAGGAAGGAACCGGGGGGAAAGAAGAGGACTTGGATATTGATCTGGATATTCAGATCCAATAATCTTAAAGTATCCGCAAAGAAAGGACAGAAATTATGCTGGTATCTATGAAGGCAATTCTTGACGATGCAAATAAAAAATATTATGGTGTTATGGCAATGAACAGCATCAACATCGAAATGGCCCGGGCGGGGATTATGGCTGCAGAGGAAGAACAGTCCCCAATTATCATACAGTTTGGGCCCGGACAGATGAAAAATCATGCCCATGCGGAGGAAATGCTTCCGGTAATCAGGGAACTGGCTTCCAGAGTTCACGTTCCGGTAGCGCTTAATCTGGACCATGGGGCGGACTTTTATGTGATTG
Source organism: Clostridium sp. Marseille-P2415 (assembly GCF_900155545.1). Lineage (GTDB taxonomy): Bacteria > Bacillota > Clostridia > Lachnospirales > Lachnospiraceae > Lacrimispora. The sequence goes on along the minus strand of NZ_LT732526.1, from coordinate 1,120,193 downwards.
CTGATTGCATTAACCGGGGGTTCACCAATGTTATGTTTGACGGTTCCTCCCTTCCATACGAGGAAAATGTAAAACGGACAGCCATTATAAGCGCCCTGGCTCATGGTATGGGATGCTCGGTAGAGGGAGAATTAGGCCATGTGGGACAGGCTGTAAATTCCGATGATACGGATGTGGATTTATATACAGATCCAAACCAGGCCCTGGACTTTGTGGAAAGAACCAATGTGGACGCTCTGGCTGTTGCGGTTGGTACGGCTCACGGTGCATATCCGAAAGGGAAAATACCGAAACTGGATTTTGAGCGCCTTCATCAGTTAAAGGAAACCCTGAAAATGCCATTGGTCCTTCACGGGGGTTCCGGTTCAGGAGAAGAAAACTTAAAGAAGGCTGTTGCCGGAGGGATCAATAAGATCAATGTATGTACCGATGCTTTTGATGCAGGGAAAAAAGCCATGCTGGAAGCGCTTAAACAGGATCCGAATCTGGATTACATGCATTTATGTATGGCTGCTGAGGCGGGGATTAAGCAGTTTGTAAAAGATTATATGAAGATTATCGGTTCCAGCGGACAATTTTATTACGGAGAAGCCAGACAGGTTGGATATGAATGATACGACGAAACCGGGAGAAACCCGCTTTGCGGGTTTCTCCGGTTACCGCGGCAGTGCAACGGCTTGACCACTGCCGCCCTTTTAAAAGATTGAGGTGGTAATTTGAAGCAGGATAAGAACTCATTATATTACAACCGGATACTCAAATGCCTTCTTTCCGGAAGGACATATACCATAGTACAGCTTGCAGATAGTGTGGGATTATCTGAGAAGACATTAAGAACCAAAATCAATCAGTTAAACGACTGGATGGAAAACAGTGATTTAGGGAGTATAAAAAAGAAACAGGGAACAGGAATCTGGCTGGATTGTTCCAAGGGGCAGCTGGAAGCCATAAAAGAAAAGGTCTGCGATTCAAACGACACGGATTTCTCCGCTGCTATGGATAACCGGAACCGTCAGCTTACCGGTAAACTTTTAAAACTGAAGCCGGGAGAGATCATTACCATGCAGAAGCTTGCGGAAAGTCTTTATTTAAGTCCGCCGACGGTTGCCAATATGCTTAAGAAAGTTTCCCCCTGGTTTGAAAAACGCAATCTGCAGATAACATCTGTCCGGAATAAAGGAATCTGCATTGCCGGCGATGAATACAACTACCGGATAGCTATTAAAGACTATATTCTTTATATGATGCCGGAAATTATGGAAGCGCTTCTCGGTACCTATGCACCGGGAGTTGATGTTTACCGTATCCGGAAAATTATCGTAGATGCGGAAAATGCATGGAGAATCGAGCTGGCGGATATCTCGTTTAATATGGTCTGGATCATGACCTGCTTATCCCTGTCCAGAAGCTTTACCGGGGGGAAAAACAGGTTCGGTCAGGGAGAAGAAGATGAGGTCCAGCATTACAACGAATATTCGTTTGCAGAATCCATATATCAGAGGATCGGGGCGGAATACCGGATAAAAATCCTTCCGGATGATGTGAGACTGCTGTCCGTGCTGTTATTATCGGCAAGAAAGATTGAAGGCTTTTCCTGTTTAGGGGATGAGGAATATACCAGGCAGTACGATAAAGATTTGAACCATTTTGTAAAACTTGTTATTGAGACCATAGATTCCGTTCTGGATGTGGATATATCATCCGATAAGACGCTGTATGAGAGCCTGTTAATCCATATGCGGTCTGCGATTTTCCGGATGAAATATTCCACTACCACGTCGGAAAGCATCAGCAAGTATGTGAAAAGTGAGTATAAACAGACATTTCTGGCGACCTGGTCGACCAGCAATCTGTTTGAAGAGTATTATGGAGTCCAGGTCACTGAGGATGAACTGGCAGGGATTGCCCTTTATATACAGGCTTCGCTTATCCGTATGAAAAAAGACCAGCCGCTTATGGCTCTTATGGTCAGCCAGCAGGGGCTTGCTTCCAGTCAGCTGATCATGGAAATGATAAAATACAGCATACCGGAAATTGCAGACATAAAGGCGGTAAGCAATCACGATTTTAAGATTTCCCAGTACCCGGATGTGGACCTGATCATCAGCTCTGTTCCTTTAAACAAGGCTGATCCCAGGATTGTTATGATCGGGGACAGGATGTCAGAAGATAATGTGGAAAATGTCAGGAAAAAGGTAAAAGAGATGAGAAAAAACATCCCATCCCCTACCTTCCGTTTTCATAATTTATGTCATCAGCTGTTTGATGTGGATCTGATTTTCTTTCAGCCATGTGCGGCAAATAAGGATGATCTGCTTAAGCAGATGGTAAAGAGGCTGGAGGAGAAGGGGGATGTCACTTCTAAATATCTGGAAAGTGTATACGACCGTGAAAAGGCAACTGCTACCGGCATTGGACATGGAATTGCAATCCCTCACGGAAATATGATGGAGGTTAACGAATCCAGGATTGCGGTGGCTGTCTTAGACCAGCCCATGGAATGGTCCGGCGATCTGGTAGATGTGGTTTTTTTACTGGCAGTAAAGATGACTTCTAATTATGAGATCAGAAGGACGAAACAGTTCTATAAAGATTTTTTACTGCTGACGGAAAAGGAGGAAAATATGGAAATCATGAAAAACCTGAATTCTGCATTGGAAATATATCAATATTTTATTCGATAAGGAGTGAGCCTATGGCTGTAAAAGAGATTCTGGATCAAAGAGTCATTGATCTGAATATGAAAGTGACGAATAAAGACGAGGTATTAAGGCATTTGGCCGGACTTCTTAAAGAGGCGGGCTATATTGATAATCTGGAAGGATATTTAAAGGATGTTTACTTAAGAGAGTGTGAAGGCATCACGGGGATTGGCAATCACGTTGCCATTCCCCATGGAAAATCCGATTCAGTCGGTAAAGTGGGCATTGCCGTGGGAAGAACGGAACATATGATAGAATGGGAATCCTATGACGGAGAACCATCGTATTTGTTCTTTTTATTTGCAGTTCCGTCAGACAGTGAAGGAGCGAAGGATCATCTTCGCCTGATTTCCGAACTGGCCGGAAAGCTTGGGAATAACGGGACCCTGGAAAAGCTGCAGACAGCAAAAAGCTATGAGGAGCTGCTGAAAGCATTCTCATAAATCACATAATAAAATTTACACAAGAGGAGGAGCATAAATCTCCGAATAAATCTTAATGATGTACTGCCAGGCATTTCTTTGCTTCCTGGCAGTATTTTCTGTTTTTTATGGTACGCTTCGCAAAATATTGTAAAAAATAACAAAATAACTTTACATTGGCTGCATAATATGTTAATATCATACATGTAACCGGTTACATAAAGGAGATTTGTCATGAATATACGGGATATTGCCAAAAAGGCGGGAGTTTCCTCTGCAACCGTGTCCAGGGTGATTAATGATTCCGGATACGTGAAAGATGAAACGAAGCAGAAAGTTTTAGCAGCGATTGAAGAAGCGGATTTCGTACCGAACGCCATAGCAAGAAGCCTGAGCATCCGTGACTCTTCCAGCATCGGGGTCATTGTTCCGGATATAGCCAATGAATTTTTTTCCGGCATTATAAGCGGAATGGGAGAGATGGCAGCCAATAACCAGTACAGCATTGTTTTGTTCGATACGGGTGAAATGCAGGAAAGAGAGCATCAGTGCCTTCAGGTGGCAGAAAGCCAAAGACTTTCCGGTTTACTGATAACCCCCATTTCTGAACTTGATATGGCGACTCGGGATAAACTGATACAATTTGAAAACAAGGGGATTCCGGTAGTTCTGGTTGACCGTGATATCAAAAATTCCAATCTGGATGGGGTTTTTATAGAGAATGATGCCGCTGCTTATAAAGGAGTGGAAGCGTTGATCCATTCCGGTCACCGTAAGATCGCGGTCATTACAGGTCCCAGTACCTCTATGCCGGGTAAGGACCGGTTAAAAGGGTATAAGGCAGCCCTAAGGGATTATGGGATTGAGCTTAAGGAAGAGTATATTGTATCCGGAGATTTTAAGATCATCAAGGCATATGAGCGGACAAAAGAATTGCTGGAGCTTCCGGACCCGCCGACCGCGATTTTTGCCTCCAATAACCAGACCAGTCTGGGAGTGCTTAAGTATCTCACGGAACAGAAGCTGAAGATCGGCAGGGATATCTCAATGGTAGGATTTGACCAGATAGAATCCCTTAAGATCATTGACTACAGGCTTTCTGCCATTGAGCGGGATGCAAAGAAGCAGGGATATGAAGCAATGGCAATGCTGATGGATAAACTGTCCCATAAGGAGAGCAAAAGCTCCGGCAGAAAAATCTTTGTTCCGTATCAGGTGGTGCTTCGCGGATCAGAAACAATAAAATAGGATGCAGGTTAGCAGCCTATTTTAATCCGTAATAAGTAACCGGTTACTTATTACGGATTAAAAGGAAAGGAAAAGGGTCATGGGGAAAAAGGTAACAGTTTTTGGAAGCTTTGTAGTGGATCTGATGGGAAGATGCCCCCATCTTCCGGTTCCGGGTGAAACCGTTAAGGGAAGTGTTTTTAAAATGGGTCCCGGGGGCAAGGGGTTCAACCAGGGGGTGGCCGCCCATAAAGCGGGAGCTGATGTGACCATGGTAACGAAGCTCGGAGAGGATGCATTCGCAGATGTGGCGTTAAATACCATGAAGAAGCTGGGAATGGATGCCGGACGGATATTCCATACCCGTAAGACGGAAACAGGCAGTGCGCTGATCATGGTAGATGAAAACACCAGCCAGAACGAAATTGTTGTCATTCTGGGTGCATGTGGTACGATTTCAGACGAGGAAGTGGAATCCATTTCAGACCTGCTGGATCAATCGGATTATCTGTTGACTCAGTTGGAAACCAATATTTCTTCCGTAGAAAAAGTGATTGATATTGCATATGAGAAGGGCGTAAAGATCATTTTAAATACGGCCCCTGTGCAGCCGGTCAGTGACGGCATTTTAAGCAGGGTGGATCTGCTCACGCCCAATGAGGTGGAAGCCGGGATATTAACCGGGATACCGGTAGATGGGGAAAAAAACGCCGGGAGAGCTGCGGACTGCTTTTTTGAAAAAGGGGTCAAAAATGTACTGATTACCATGGGCGGAAAAGGAGTTTACCTTGCAACTCCTGAGAAAAGGGGTCTCCTGCCTGCTTACCGGGTCAATGCAGTTGATACGACCGGTGCGGGGGATGCGTTTAACGGCGGTCTGGTGGCCGCCCTGGCAGAGGGAAAGGACTTATGGGAGGCCGCAGCCTTTGCCAATGCAGTAGCAGCTATTTCAGTACAGAGAATCGGAACAACCCCGGCCATGCCTGACCGGGAAGAAATTGATTCATTCATCAGAAAGCAGGAGGAGGAAGAGTCATGTTAAAAACAGGAATTTTACACCCTCAGTTAGCAAGGGTTATGGCAGAGCTCAGGCATATGGATATGCTGGTGATAGGGGATGCCGGACTTCCCATTCCGAAGGGAGTGGAACGGGTGGATTTAGGCTGGAAGCCGGGAAGTCCCTCTTATCTGGAAGTGCTGGAAGAAATAGAAAAGTATATTGTAACGGAAAAAGCCATATTTGCAGAAGAAGCTCTTTTAGTAAGTCCCGGACTTCATGAAAAGGCGTTGACTCTTCTGCCGAAGGGCATTCCGGTGGAGTATGTACCCCATAAGGAATTAAAAAAGATCACTGAGGGGGCCAAGGCGATCATCCTGACAGGGGAATTTACGGGATATACCAACGTAGTACTGGTCTCAGGCTGTGCATATTGAACGGAAGCAAGCCGGACATGATATAATGGCATCAGAACAGAGGGATGACAGGGGGAGGATCATGTTGAAAGTACTGATAGCGGATGATGAAGAAAAAATCTGTCAGCTGATTGAAAAGCTGATCGACTGGCAGGCACTGGGGATGGGGCTTGCCGGGGTAGCAGAGAACGGGACCCAGGCGCTTGAAATGATAGAAGCGCTTTCTCCGGATGTGGTGATCACCGATATCCGGATGCCGGGCTATGACGGGTTGGAACTGGTTAAGAAAACACGGGAACTGAATTTGAATGTGGAGTTTGTGATCATCAGCGGTTACCGTCATTTCGAATATGCCCAAACAGCGATTAAATACGGGGTCAGCGATTATTTGCTGAAACCGATAAAAAAACAGGAGCTGATGGAGACTCTCCAAAAGATCAAAGGAAGATATCATGAAAGAAATGAACAGCTGACCTATGAGGAACGGGTCCGGCTTGCAAGAAAAAGCGATGCAGAGCGGCTGCGCACCACCTGGTTTTCCAATGTTCTGTACCGGGAATGGAGGGAACAGGACTGTTGGGGCTTAGAAGAGATCAGTAAGCAGTATTATTATCAGCTGAAGCCCGGATGCTTCCAGATTATTTGTGTGAAATTTGATGGAATTTTCATGCCTGATGAGAAAAATCTGGAATTTCTGACAGAAAAGACAACTCAGATCACAGAACAGATGCTGAAAGGCCAGGTGTATGACTGGGAATTGTATGTGGAAAACAGTCACATCTACATATTTCTGAATTATGAAGAAGAAAAAAAGAAAGTCATCCGAAGACAGTGCAAAATTATCTTAAATGAGCTTGCTGTACTGGAATCCATTCTGAAAGGCCTGCGAGTGACGATCGGTTTTGGAACACCGGTATGCGATTTAAGTAAGCTTCGCCTGTCGCTTAAGTCTGCCCGGTATCTGGTGGAACAGCGGCTGGTTGCGGGGAACGGAAAGCTTCTGGAGGGGGAGCTTCGAAGCTCCTGCAACCTGGCATCAAGCGAGTGGTTTACCCAGTTCAACCAGAACATGAATGCTGCACTGGAAAGCCTGGACCGTAAACAGGTAGATGATTGCCTGATGAAGCTGAATTCCGAGCTTTTGGAGCAGCCGGATGTGACCGGGCATGAAATCCTGCAGATGTGCCGGGAGGTCTGCAACCTATACCTCTTTTTTATGAAAAATCATAAAATTTCCATTGAACAGAGTTTCATTGAACGGTTTAACCAGGGAGTAGAATTTTGTGCGTCCGCGAAAGAGGTTCTGCGCTATCTCATGAAAGAAATCGCCGCCTCCTACGATAAGGCAGTAGCCGGAAAAATGCAGGAGGATAACCGTCCGATCCGGATTGCGAAGAAATACATCAAAGATCATTACAAGGAAGCCATTACTCTGGAAGACGTCAGTGAAGTGGCCGGATTCAATCCCACGTATTTCAGCTCCCTGTTTAAAAAGGAAACAGGAAAGAATTTTCTGGAATTTTTGTCTGAGGTCCGGATGGAACAGGCGAAAAATCTGTTAAAAGAAACGAATCTGAGTGTGGCATCGGTATGCGGAGAAGTGGGGTACAGCGATGTAAAGTATTTTACCAAGGGCTTTACCAGATATTCCGGATTAAAGCCAAATGAATACCGGAAACTGTATTCGTGATGCGGGGGGAGTACATGATGAAGGATAAACTTAAGTTCCTGTCCGTCAGAGTGTTTCTTCTGCTGGCCGGATTAACTGCGGTGCTGATGCTTTTGCTTGGATATTCCCTGTATTTGAGCATTGGACGCCCGGAGCGGATGTGGCTTTTGATGATGGCCGCGGCTTTTCTGCTCCTGTTTTACTATGCCGGTTATTACGGCATTTATAAGCCAATGCAGGAAACAAAACGGGTGGAGCGCCAGTTTGCCTCCGGCTGTGTCATTCACGATCTATTTAAAATACGCTATCCGTACTGCCTGGAGTCGGAACAGGTAAACCAGAGGTTTCGGGAGATGCTTGGGACCAGGGAACTGATCAATGTATCAAAAAAGCAGGCGGAATATATGGCACTTCAGAACCAGATCAATCCTCATTTCCTGTATAATACCCTGGAAGGGATCCGAAGCGAGGCACTGACCCTGGGAGTTGGCAGCATTGCAGAAATGACGGAGGCGCTTGCTACCTTTTTCCGCTATACCATATCGAATGTGGACCATCTGGTAACACTGGAGGATGAACTCGCAAATATTGAAAATTATTATTATATCCAGCAATTCCGTTTCGGCAAAAAACTGCAGTTAAGCATTCAGTATGCCATTGGGGATGAACTGGATGAAATGGAGATTCTGCAATACCGCTTACCAAAGCTGACCCTGCAGCCGGTTGTGGAAAATTCCATTTATCATGGGATCGAACGGAAGATCGGAAAAGGGCATCTGATTATTAAAATATCGGTGACCGATTCCCGCCTGATCATCAAGGTATCCGATGACGGGCTTGGCATGGATGGGGAAAAGGTCAGAAAGCTGAATGAGAAGCTTAAAAGCCTGTCATTAGACGATGTAAATCCGGACACAGATCGGAAAGGCGGCATTGCCATTCAAAATGTCAACAACAGGATTAAGCTTTTGTTCGGAGAAGAATATGGGATCTATGTATACAGCCAGGTAGAGGCCGGGACGGATGTGGAGATATCCCTTCCATTGGTAAGGGACTGACAGAGGGGGAATGGGATTGAGAAAGGAAATTCTTCGGCTTAGCAACATTACTCTGGAAGAAAACGGGGAGCGTTATCTGGATAATTTAAATTTCTATATTCTCCAGGGAGAAATTATGGGACTGATTATTTCCGATGCAAAAGGCTGCACACAGTTAAGGAATCTCATCTGCCATAATATTCCCATAAGCTTTGGAGGAGTCTATTATGAGGGAAAACGGGTAAATCATTATTCTTACTCCGACTTATCTGACAACCGGGTTTATGTAATTGAAGAGCGGGGAAGGCTCATAGACAGCCTGTCCGTATCCGATAACCTGTTTGTAATGCGTAAGGGGTTTAAAAAGTATATCATAAACAGCAGAGTTCTGGACAATCAGACGGAACGGCTCATGGCAGAAATCGGACTTCCCATTGATCCAAAACGGCGGGTCTCCTCTTTGAGCGCGTTTGAGCGCTGTGTTACGGAGCTTTTAAAAGCCATTCTGACCGGCTGCCGGTTAATTGTCCTGGACCGGATCAGCAACTTTTTAAGCCAGATGGAGTTAAAACAATTCCAGGACATGATACGGGAACTAAAAAGCCGGGGAATCGGGTTTCTATATATGGGAAACCATCATCAGGAGGTATTCCAGATTGCGGACCGGGCAGCTCTGTTCCATCAGGGAATGATATGGAAGGTATTTGAGAAGGAGGAAATGCTGGAAACAGTGCTGGATCCCTATACGATTTCCTTTGATTTGTCCGGAAGCCGGATCCGGGAACCACAGGAAGAGGCGGTCTTAAAGCTGGAAGCCGTACATCTGTATGGTAAAGGTACCGTCAGCTTTTCCTTGAGAAAGGGAGAGTGCCTGATGATACTGGACAATGATAATCAGACGTTGGAGCCTCTGGTACAGGTCCTTTCCGGGAACCGGGGAACCGACGGAGGTAAAATTCATATAGAAGGAAAGGTTTTTGAAGGAGAGGCGCCGGCAGACTTTTTTAAAGAAGGGGTGGCAGTCATTCCGGATGATCCGGCAGAAACCTTCCTGTTTCGGGATATGAGTTATATGGAGAATCTGACCTTTCTTCTGGACCGGAAGGTCTGTTTCGGGAAGTTAAAGCGCAGTTATATCCGAAGCGTGCGGAATGAATATTTTCCCAAAGTGGGCCCCTGCATTGATGCCCAAAAGCTGGACGGTCTGAACCTGCAGGAAAAATACGGACTGGCATATTACCGGATCCATCTGCTGCATCCGAAGGTGGCCGTATGCGTTCAGCCGCTGGCGAAAGGAGATATGTACTGCAGGCGTTATGTGCTGGATCTGATTCAGGAATTGAAAAACAGCGGAATCTCCGTACTGATTCTAACCAGTAATTATGCTGACAATATGGATGTATCGGATCGAATGATGGTGCTGCAGGGCGGAAAGGTGGCAGCGGAATATGCGAAAGAAGAATTCTATAAAGCCGGCTGGTGACCGGAAATAAAACAGGCAGGTGAAGCTGCCTGTTTTTCATTACCAAAGATTGCCCCCCTGAAACGGAAGATCCTCCCCTACTTTCCCGAGTTTCCCGGTGCTATACTGATAGCAGAAACATACGGCGGTAAAAATGAGAGAAATATGAGGGTGAGAGCTATGCAGGAAAACATTGTGCAGATGCGGAATATTACAAAGTCATTTCCTGGTGTAAAAGCACTGGATGAGGTTTCGTTTTATTTAAAATCAGGAGAAGTCATGGCGCTGTTAGGGGAAAATGGAGCAGGAAAATCCACATTGATGAAAATATTAAGCGGTGTCTATCCGAGAGATGGAGGAACCATAGAGGTTTTTGGTTCCGGTATCCGGGAGATGACACCCCAGAAAGCAAAGGAACTGGGAATTGCCATCATCCATCAGGAGCTTAACATGTGCCAGCACTTAACGGTGGCTGAGAACATTTTTCTGGGACGGGAATGGACGAAAGGAATGTTTCTTTCTGATAAAGAAATGAACAAGGCGGCAGCCGGGATTCTGGGCCGTATGAACATGGAACTGGATCCTGGGTCACTGGTAGGCAGTCTGGCCGTATCAAAGCAGCAGATGGTTGAGATAGCAAAGGCACTCTCCGTAAATGCCAGAATACTGATTATGGATGAACCTACATCGGCATTGACATCAAAAGAAATCAATGATTTATTTTCCATGATCCGAAAGCTTAAATCGGAAGGCTGCGGCATTGTGTACATATCCCACCGGCTGGAGGAATTAAAACACATCGTTGACCGGGTCACGATCATGAGAGACGGCAGGTTCATTACCTCAATGGATTTTGCACAGGACCGGCTGGAAGAGATCATCACCCATATGGTCGGACGTGAAATAAAACAAAAGTTTCCGCGGGTATCCTGTCCGAAGGGCAGGAAGATCATGGAAGTCCGGCATTTAAATGCAGGGCATATGGTTCGTGACATTAATCTGGAATTATATGAAGGTGAAATCGTCGGCATTGCCGGTTTAATGGGAGCTGGGCGGACGGAGACAACCAGAGCTGTTTTCGGGGCGGATAAAAAGGAATCAGGACAGATTTTTCTGGATGGAAAAGAAATAAGCATTCATAAGGTGGAAGATTCCATAAAAGCAGGCATTGTATTAGCGCCGGAAGACAGAAAAAGGGACGGACTCTGCATAAACTTAAGCGTTCGGGATAATATTTCCCTTCCGAATCTGGATATATTGTGCGGACACCTGGGGGTTGTAAACAGGAAGAAAGAGAATGAGATGACGGGGAAATCGGTGGTTTCTTTGAAAATCAAGCTGCCTGGCCCCGAGGTAGATGCAGGAAGCTTATCCGGCGGCAACCAGCAGAAGGTGGTCGTTGGCAAATGGCTGGCCAGAAATTCGCGGGTGGTCATATTCGATGAACCGACCAGAGGGATCGACGTAGCGGCAAAGGTTGAGATTTATAACCTGATGAATGAACTGAAGCAGAGAGGAATTGGTGTTCTGTTTGTATCGTCGGAGATGCCGGAGATTCTTGGGATCAGCGACCGGATTCTTGTCATGTGCGATGGGAAGATCACAGGTGAATTAATGGCAGCCGATGCAACACAGGATAAGATTCTCAAATATGCGACGCAGTTTGAAAGTAAGATCAGCTAAGAGAAGGGCAGGGGAAAACATGAATAGTAAAAAACAAAGTTGGTCCAGAAGGCTGTTTGCCATCCGGGGGATGGGGCAGGTGATCACCGTGGGCATTGGACTGGTCGTGATGTGCGCTGTATTCGGCATCATCAATCCAACATTCTTTTCCGGAAAAAATGTTGCAAACCTTCTGCGTCAGATCGCGCCCATCCTGCTGATCGGCATTGGCCAGTCTTATGTGCTCATAACCGGTAACATTGATCTGTCAATCGGATCGGTAGTCGGCATGAGCTGTATGATATCCGCAACCATGATGACAAAAGGCATGAGTCCATGGACAGCGGTGCTTTTGACTTTGATCTGCTGTCTGATCGTAGGTGCGGTCAATGGGCTTCTGGTAGCAAAATGCAAGCTGCCTCCCTTTATTGCCACCCTGGGTACCATGACAATTGCAAGAGGCATCGCACAAATCGTCAATAACAACTACAATACCGATGCGATCGGCGATGGGGCCAGAGGGTTTCGTGATTTCTTTTATTATGGGAAGATTGCGGGAGTGTACAATACTGTGATCATTTCCATTGTTTTGTGGCTGGTATTTCATTTCCTTCTCAGCAAGACAAGAACCGGGCGCCATATCTATGCCATTGGCAGCAATATGGAAGCCTCTAAGCTTTCCGGAGTCAACATTGTTGCAACCACGACCAAGGCTTATCTGGTCAGCGCTTTTTGTTCCTGCATCGTAGGGCTTGTGATCTGTGCAACCAGCGGCATGGGCACCATGGATGCAGGAAATGCATACGAAATGTACGCGGTAGCTGCTTCTGTTATCGGAGGAGTGTCAACACTGGGAGGCCAGGGAATCTTAATCGGTACAGTGATCGGCGCTTCTATCTGGGGCGTCCTTCAGAATGGCCTGCAGTTTGCAGGCGCGCCGGTGGCAATCCGCAATATTGTGATCGGGACCATTGTCGTCATATCCGTGCTGATTGACATTATTGTCAGAAGCGGAAGGTTCGTAAAGAAAAGCAGGATAGAAAATTAAGAAAGATATTGGGGCCAATGGCTTTAATATAGAGGAGTTAAAACTATATAATTAAAGGAGGAAAAAGTTTATGAAACGAAAACTACAGGCAGCTGTGCTTTCCCTGGCAATGGCTGCTTCCATGTGTGCAGGCTGCAGCAGCGGGCAAAAGGATGCTACGGCAACGGCAGCAGCAGAGGCGAAGACAGAGGCAAAAACAGAGGCTGCAGCAGCTTCTGCAGGGGAGTCATACAAAATTTACCTGATTACCATGGATCAGATGGATCAGCATTGGGTAAACGTGGATGCGGGTGCCCAGAAAGCAGTGAAGGAGCTGGGAAATGTAGAATACAAATGGCTGGCTCCTGATGTGAAGGATGATGCAAAGCAGATTGAGTGCATCAACAACGCAGTAGCAGGCGGAGCTCAGGCTATATTGCTGGCAGCCAACGGACCGGATGCAGTAACAGCATCCCTGCAGGAGGCCATTGATGCAGGGGTAAAGGTGGTATACGTGGACTCTGCCGCATCTCTGCCGGCCGTCCAGACCCTGGCAACGGATAATAAAGCTGCCGGTAAGACTGCAGGCGAAGAGATGGTTAAAGCGTTAAAGGCAAAAGGAATCGAATCGGGGAAAATCGGCATTGTAAACGTAAATGCAGCAACAGCCTCTACCGTAGCCAGGGAGGAAGGCTTCCGTTCTGCATTTGAAGGAACCGCTTTTGAAATCCTGGAGACCCAGTACGGAGAAGGAGATGCGGCAAAGTCTAAGGATATCGCGGCGAATTATATCACTCAGGGCTGTGTCGGCATTTTCGGAGCAAATGAAGGCTCTACCGTTGGCACCGGCAATGCCATTCAGGAAACCGGTGAGACAGTGATCGGTGTTGGTTTTGACAAATCCGACATGATCCTGCAGCTGATCAAGGAAGGCTATCTGCTGGCAACCATGGCTCAGAATCCGGATGTCATGGGGTATGAAGGACTGAAAACTGCGGTTCAATCCCTGGAAGGAAAGGATACCGGCTCTGAGAATGTTGATACCGGAGTATCCGTTATTACAAAAGATACTTTGAAATAATTGAATATTTTAGAAAATCATATTATATTTAAGGGGCAGGGACCGGTGTGGAGGTTCCTGCCTCTGTTGCAATCATTCTGTACGAAAAGAAAGAGGTTGGGACATCGCTATGTATGTATTAGGTTTCGACATTGGCGGCACAAAGTGTGCGGTATTGCTTTGCCGCCTGGAAAATGAAAAAAGTAAAAATATTGTGTGGAAAAATAGAATTGAGATTCAGACATTACCGGATTGGAAAGAAGTACTTGACACCTTATGCGGACTGGCCGGGGAAATGCTGGATACTTATGGGGCAGACCGTTCTGACTGCCGCATCGGTATCTCATGCGGGGGACCGCTGAGCCCGGACCGTACAGTCATCTGCTCACCGCCTAATCTCCCCGGCTGGGATGAGGTTCCTGTTGTATCCTATCTGTCAGAGAAACTTCACATGCCTGCAAGAATGTTAAATGACGCTGACTCCTGTGCTCTGGCCGAGTGGAAATACGGGGCCGGAAAGGGCTGCCGCCATATGGTATTTCTTACATTCGGAACCGGACTTGGCGCGGGGCTTATCCTGAACGGCCGTCTATATACCGGGGCATGCGGTCTGGCAGGAGAAATCGGACATATCCGGATGGAAAGGGAAGGGCCGGTAGGTTATGGAAAGGCTGGCAGCCTGGAAGGCTTTTGCAGCGGCGGCGGAATTCGGCAGATGGCGGTTAAAAAAGCAGAAAAGCTGGCTTCGGAGGGGAGAACAGCTTCCTTTCAAAGGTCACAGCAAAAGCCCGCGACAGCAAAAGATGTGGCAGAAGCAGCAAAAGCAGGTTACGAAGATGCAAGGGAGCTGCTGATGGAGTCAGGACGGTATTTGGGAAGAGGACTGGCTCTGCTTATTGATATTCTGAATCCGGAAATGATCGTAATCGGCAGCATTTATGCCAGAAGTCATGAGTTTATGGAAAATACCATGTGGGAAGAGATCCGCAGGGAGGCGCTTGAGCATTCAAGGACTGTGTGTAAAATAGAGCCGGCAAGGCTGGGCGATAGGATTGGAGATTATGGCGCGGTTATGGCTGCAGTTTATGAATAACCCCCAGCGGATTATTTTTTTAAAAGAACGGTGACAACGGACCATTAACATGGTAAAATAACGTTTGCGCCACCTGGAAAAGGCTGGCAGAATATATGAGAAAAGGATGAGAATTATGGAAACCGATATGACAAGAGGCAATCCGCTTCCAATCATTTTGAAATTCACGCTTCCCCTATTGATCGGAAATATCTTCCAGCAGCTTTATAATATGGCTGATACCATCATTGTAGGCCGTTTTGTGGGACCGGATGCGCTGGCAGCGGTTGGCTCTACCGGAACCATCATGTTTTTGGTCATTGGTTTTTCCCAGGGTATGAGTACGGGATTTACCGTTCTCACCAGCCAGCGTTTTGGAGCAGGAGATACAAACGGAGCAAAGCGGTCCGTGGCAAATGGTATCATATTGTCGGCTTTTGTTATAATAATTATGACAGCTGTCAGCCTTTCTTTTATGAGACCGCTTCTTATGCTTATGAATACGCCTGAGAATATTTTAGAGGATGCCTATACTTATATATCCATCATTTGTATGGGAATTGTGGCAAATGTATTTTATAACCTTTTTTCCTCTTACCTGCGATCTGTTGGGAACAGCCGGATACCGCTTTTATTTCTGATATTTTCCGCCTGCCTGAACGTAATTCTGGATCTTATATTTATTATTAATCTTGGAATGGGAGTAGCAGGAGCAGCATGGGCGACCAATTTATCTCAGGGAATATCCGCGCTCCTCTGCATCGCATACATCTGTAAGAAGGTGCCGGTTCTGACTCCCGAAAGAAATCACTGGCGGTTAAGTGAGGCTGATTCAAGACATCAGCTTTCGGTGGGGATTCCCATGGCGCTTCAGTTTGGAATTACAGCGTCAGGAACCATAATCATGCAGTCTGCAGTCAACTTATTCGGCTCCACGGCAGTGGCCGCCTATACGGCAACCAATAAGTTTCAGAGCATGGTGATCCAGGGGATGATGGCAATGGGACAGACGATGGCAACATACTCCGGCCAGAACTTTGGTAAGGGAGATATTAAAAGAATCCGTCAGGGCGTCAGGCTTGCACTGGGAACTGAGGTTATCTATGCGCTGTTATGTACCATAATTGTCTGCCTGGGGCTTCCTTATGCATTAAAGCTGTTCTTTTCCGGTGATGTGGATATAGCGGTAATGCTCCCCTGGGCGAAAACTTTTATTTATTTGTGCGCTATATTTTATATCCCTCTTGGAACGATTTTTATATTCAGAAATACCATGCAGGGGTGCGGATATGGGTTTCTTCCGATGATGGGCGGGGTGGTAGAACTTGCCGCCAGACTGGTAACGGCTGCTCTTGCAATCCGGCTTTTAAGCTATCCGCTGGCTTGTGCCTGCGATCCGGCAGCATGGTTCAGTGCCGCGGTTTTTACGGGAATCTCATACCGTTACATTATGAAAAAGGTGGAGAAAAACCAGGCGGATTGCGGTTCCGTTCATCAGCTTTAATTTTCTCAATTTATTATTGATTTATAGAATAATATTTAGTATATTATGTAATAGATTATCTTAGGCGGTACTTGAAAGGAGAATCATGATGATAAAAGTAGCTGTAGATGCCATGGGCGGTGACTATGCACCAACGGAAATGGTGGCCGGTGCCGTAGCGGCAGTAAACGCGAATAAAGAGATCCAGGTTCTCTTAGTAGGGCAGGAACAAATCGTATCGGAAGAACTTGCAAAACATGCGTATAATAAGGACCAGATACGGATTGTGAATGCGGCAGAGGTAATCGAAACGGAAGAACCCCCGGTTAACGCCATACGAAAGAAGAAGGATTCTTCCATCGTTGTGGGAATGAATCTGGTAAAACAAAAGGAAGCGGATGCGTTTGTATCGGCCGGCAGCTCAGGAGCCATACTGGTTGGCGGACAGGTGATTGTCGGACGGATAAAGGGAGTGGAAAGGCCACCGCTGGCCCCGCTTATTCCGACAGAAAAAGGCGTTTCCCTGCTGATTGACTGTGGAGCCAATGTGGATGCAAGACCATCCCATTTAGTACAATTTGCCATGATGGGCTCCCTTTACATGGAGCATGTACTGGGCGTTAAGAATCCAAGAGTGGCCATCGTCAATATCGGCGCAGAGGAAGAAAAGGGAAATGCGCTTGTGAAAGAAACCTTTCCACTGTTAAAGGAATGTAAGGATATCCATTTTACCGGAAGCATTGAGGCCAGGGAGATTCCGCATGGCGGTGCAGATGTCATTGTTTGTGAGGCATTTGTGGGCAATGTGATCCTAAAGCTTTATGAGGGAGTGGGCGCAACTTTGATAAACAAAGTAAAAAGCGGTATGATGGGAAGTTTAAGGAGCAAGATCGGAGCTCTGCTTGTAAAGCCTGCTTTAAAAGAGACCTTAAAATCATTTGATGCATCTCAGTACGGCGGAGCACCGTTACTGGGGCTTAATGGTCTGGTGGTAAAAACTCATGGGAATTCAAAGGCGGCAGAAGTGAAAAACTCCATAATTCAGTGCGTAGCCTTCAAAGAACAGGGAATTAATGATAAGATAAGAGAAAGTCTTAAAATGAAAAATGAAGAAAATCAAGAATAGGAGAGAGGAAGAAAAAAATGGAATTTGAGAAGTTACAGGGCATTATTGCAGAGGTGTTAAATATTGAGCCGGAGGAGGTGACCATGAACTCCACATTTGTGGATGACCTTGGCGCCGACTCCCTTGATGTGTTCCAGATCATCATGGGCATTGAGGAGGAATTTGATATTGAGATTCCAACGGAAGTGGCAGAAAACATCGTGAGTGTCAGCGACGCAGTAGAACAGATCAAGAACGCTTTAAATTAATAGATGTGGGTGCTGCCGGAGGCTTTTTTGTCTGTCCGCAGCACCTTCTTTCATAATGGAGAAAGAGGTGTATGATGAGCAGGAATTTAAAAGAACTGGAGGAGCGGATCGGTTACCGGTTTTCGGACAGGCATCTTATGATACAGGCCATGACCCACAGCTCCTATGCCAATGAACACCGCTTAAATAAGCTGGAATGCAACGAACGGCTTGAATTTTTGGGTGATTCTGTGCTGGAGGTGGTTTCCAGCGACTGTTTGTACCAAAAATATCCGGAAAAACCGGAGGGGGATTTAACAAAGATACGCGCCAGCATTGTCTGTGAACCGACTCTTGCTTATTGTGCAGAGGATATCAGGCTCGGGGAATATTTACTGCTTGGTAAGGGCGAAGAAGCAACCGGCGGCAGGGGACGTGCGTCAATTGTATCTGATGCTATGGAAGCGCTGATCGGGGCCATTTATCTGGATGGTGGTTTTGCTAATGCAAAAGAGTTTATCCTTCGTTTCATCATGAATGATCTGGAACATAAACAGCTCTTTTATGATAGCAAGACTATCTTGCAGGAGATTGTGCAGAGCCAGACGGAGGAACCGTTAAGCTATGAGCTTTTACGGGAAGAGGGGCCGGATCATAATAAGGTATTTGAGGCCCAGGTTCTGATTGGCGAAAAGCCCATCGGCAAGGGGACCGGAAGAACGAAAAAGGCAGCGGAACAGGTGGCTGCTTACCATGGGATCCTTAGCCTCAATAATATGGAAACACCTTACGGGCATACCTTTATGTCCAAAAAGCATGGACAATAATAAAGAAACACCCTATGGGCATACCTTTATGTCCAAAAAGCATGGACAATAATAAAGAAACACCCTACGGGCATACCTTTATGTCCAAAAAGCATGGACAATAATAAAGAAAGGGCAGGTTTTTAAGGCCTGTCAGCGTGGAATATGTATTTAAAAAGTATTGAAATACAGGGTTTTAAATCATTTGCCAATAAGATCGTATTTGAATTCCACAACGGAATTACGGGCATCGTAGGCCCAAATGGCAGCGGTAAAAGCAATGTTGCCGATGCGGTGCGCTGGGTACTGGGGGAGCAGAAGGTAAAGCAGCTTCGAAGCTCCAGCATGCAGGATGTGATTTTTTCCGGAACGGAACTGCGCAAGCCCCAGGGCTTTGCCTATGTTGCCATCACGCTTGATAATTCAGATCATCACCTGTCCATCGATTATGACCAGGTGACGGTCTCCAGGAGAGTTTACCGTTCCGGTGAAAGCGAGTACATGATCAATGGCAGTGCCTGCCGTTTGAAGGATATTTATGAATTGTTCTATGATACGGGAATCGGCAAAGAAGGTTATTCCATCATCGGTCAGGGCCAGATTGATAAAATCTTAAGCGGGAAGCCGGAGGAACGCCGGGAGCTGTTTGATGAGGCCGCCGGTATTGTGAAGTTTAAACGGCGCAAGGCCATTTCCCAGAAGAAGCTGGAGGATGAAAAACAGAATCTGGTCCGTGTAAATGACATTCTCTCAGAACTGGAAAAGCAGGTAGGACCGCTTGCCAGGCAGTCTGAAGCGGCAAAGGAATACCTCCGTTTAAAAGAAGAACTGAAAAAATACGATGTCAACCAGTTTTTGATGGAAACGGAAGTCCTGCGGGTCCAGATGAAAGAGACCGGAGAAAAGGAAAACATCGTTTCCCGGGATTTGGAAGAAGCTAAGAAGATATCAGAAGGAATCCGGGAAGAGTATGACGCTCTGGATACCTTTTTATCCGAACTGGATGAGGGGATCAATGAAGCCCGGAATGAAAAAAACCAGTCCCACATGGAAATAGGAAATCTGGAAGGCCGCATCAACGTATTGAAGGAACAGATCAATACGGAACAGATGAACGCGGAGCACATTGCAGGACGTGTCCGTGCCGTACATACCGAAATTGAGGCAAAAAATGCCCAGGCTGCATCCTATGAAGAAGAACGGTCAAAGATTGCCGGCCAGGTGAGATCCGCAGCAGATAAATTAAAGGAAGCGGAAGGGGTTCTGGCTGCAGAGGATGAGCGGATACATCTGCTGGAGCAGCAGCTCGAAGAGGGCAAAGGCAGTATCATTGATATTCTCAATGAAAAAGCCTCTTTTACTGCAAAACAGCAGCGGTATGAAACCATGCTGGAACAGGTGAATGTGCGCCGTTCCGAGGTATGCCAGAAGCTTTTGAAATTCAAGAGTGATGAGTCGGAGCAGGACGAACAGCTGGCTCTTCTTCAGAAGGAAGCCGATGAAACCGAAAACGGAATTTCAGAACAAAAGGATGCACAGGCCATAAGCGAAGGCAGGACAGAGGAACTGGAAGGTGAGGTCCGGAGGCTGAACAAGAACTTAAATGACATGCAGCAGGAATATCACACCAGCTATACAAAACTGGAATCTCTTAAAAACATCGCGGAACGGTATGAAGGCTATGGCGGCAGCATCCGCCGGGTAATGGAGGTCAGGGACCGGGTCCGGGGCATCCACGGCGTTGTGGCTGATCTGATCGCAGTGCCTAAAAAATACGAGATTGCCATTGA
This sequence comes from Clostridium sp. Marseille-P2415, assembly GCF_900155545.1. GTDB lineage: Bacteria > Bacillota > Clostridia > Lachnospirales > Lachnospiraceae > Lacrimispora. The sequence continues at coordinate 1,100,008 of NZ_LT732526.1, read as the reverse complement.
GACTGCTCTTGGCGGAAGCATTCAGAACATTGTGACCGATTCTGAGCAGACAGCCAAACAGCTGATTGAGTATTTAAAGAAAAACCGGTATGGACGAGCCACTTTCCTGCCGCTTACCAGCATTGGAAATAAGAATTTCTTCAATCAGGAAAAAGCATTGTCCGAACCGGGCGTTCTTGGACTTGCAAATTCCCTGGTAGAAGCGGATAAGCAGTACGAAGGCCTGATGAACTATCTGTTGGGCCGGGTGGTAGTGGTGGATACCATTGACCATGCCATTGCTCTGGCAAAAAAATTCCAGTATTCCCTGCGGATCGTAACTCTGGAAGGAGAACTGCTCAGCGCAGGCGGTTCTATGACCGGCGGTGCTTTTAAGAATACCAGCAATCTGTTAGGGCGTAAGCGGGAAATAGAAGAGCTGGAAGAAGTCTGTGAAAAGGCCCTGACCGATGTAGAGCGCATAGAAAAGGAACTGGCCATGAACGAGGGACTCCTTGCAGAAAGCAGGGAGGAATTGGAACGGATCCGTGCAGAGATACAGCAGCTTTATTTGAAACAAAATACGGTTAAAATAAATCTACACCGGATCGAAGATAAAAAGGCGGAAATCAGGGAATCTTATGGAGACCTGGACCGGGAAAACGGCCAGCTTGAGGAACAGATACGGGAGATCGGCGCCAGCCAGCAGGAACTTCTTTCCGCTGTGGAAAAGCTGGAAAAACAGAACCAGGAAACCGGCGGGCACTTAGAAGCCTTAAATATCCGGCTGGAAAAGGCCAGAGAAGACAGAGAGCAGTATTCCAGAAATTTATCTGCAGTACAGCTGGAAGCTTCAGGCTTAAAGCAAAAGGATGACTTTGAACAGGAAAACATCCGGCGTGTGAAGGAAGAAATCCACCGTCTGGAAGAGGAGCTTGCAGGCCTTTCAAACGGAACCAATGGTTCCAGCCTGATCATCGAAGAAAAGCAAAAGGAAATTGATGCTTTAAAGAGTCAGATAGGGGAAGCAAAGGTCCGCGCGGAAGAACTGGAACAGATTGTAAATGAAAAGGTCGCCCGGAAGGAAGAAAAATCCAGGGAACAGAAGGAAATGTTCCGAAAGAGGGAGGAACTTACGGAACGAATCAGCCTTTTGGATAAAGAATTGTTCCGGCTGCAGAGTCAGAAGGAAAAACTGGATGAGAGGATGGAAGGCCACGTCAATTACATGTGGAATGAATATGAACTGACCTTTTCCACGGCAGAGGCTTTAAGAAACGAAGCGTGGACGTCACTGCCTGATTTAAAGCGCATGGCAGCATCTTTAAAGGAGGATATCCGAAAGCTTGGCAATGTCAATGTCAATGCCATTGAGGATTACAAAGAGGTATCGGAACGCTATGAATTCATGAAGACCCAGCATGATGATCTGGTGACTGCAGAGGGAACCTTATTAAAGATCATCGATGAACTGGATACCGGCATGAGGAAGCAGTTCGAAGAAAAATTCAGGGAAATACGGGTGGAATTTGACAAGGTATTCAAAGAACTTTTCGGCGGCGGGCGGGGAACCCTGGAGCTGGTGGAGGATGAGGATATCCTGGAGGCAGGAATCCAGATCATATCCCAGCCTCCCGGTAAAAAGCTTCAGAACATGATGCAGCTTTCCGGCGGGGAAAAGGCGTTAACAGCCATTGCACTGTTATTCGCAATCCAGAACCTAAAGCCATCTCCATTCTGTCTCCTTGACGAAATTGAGGCGGCTCTTGATGATTCCAACGTAGACCGCTTTGCTAAATATCTGCATAAGCTGACAAAATATACGCAGTTCATTGTCATTACACACAGACGTGGTACGATGGTAGCTGCGGACCGCCTGTACGGTATCACCATGCAGGAAAAGGGCGTTTCAACGCTTGTATCTGTTAATCTGATTGAAGAAGACTTAGAAAGTTAAGGAGGCCGACTATGGGTGAAAAAATGGGATTCTTCGGAAAGCTGGTAGCTGGACTGCAAAAGACAAGGGATAACATCATCGCGGGCGTGGATTCCATTTTCAGCGGCTTTTCGGCCATTGACGATGATTTTTATGAAGAGATCGAAGAAACCCTGATTATGGGTGATTTGGGAATCCAGACCACAATGTTGGTCGTGGAAGATTTAAGAAAGAAAGTAAAGGAAAAAAACATCAAGGATCCATCGGAATGCAAACAGCTTCTCATGGACAGTATTATGGAGCAGATGGATTTGGGGGAAAATGCATACGAATTTGAGAACCGGCAGTCCGTTCTTCTGGTCATCGGTGTAAACGGAGTAGGCAAAACAACCTCAGTTGGTAAGCTGGCCGGCCAGATGAAGGATGACGGAAAAAAGGTGATCGTTGCGGCGGCAGATACATTCCGTGCGGCAGCCATTGAGCAGCTGACGGAGTGGGCCAGAAGAGCCGGAGTGGATATCATAGCCCAGCAGGAAGGCTCTGATCCTGCAGCCGTTGTATTTGATGCGGTGGTTGCGGCTAAGTCAAGACATGCGGATATTTTGATCTGTGATACGGCAGGACGTCTGCATAATAAGAAGAATCTGATGGAAGAGCTTAAGAAAATCAACCGGATCATTGATAAGGAATATCCGGAGGCTTACCGGGAAACGCTGGTGGTGTTAGACGGGACCACAGGACAGAATGCCCTTGTACAGGCAAAACAGTTTATGGAAGTCGCAGATATTACCGGAATTATCCTTACGAAGCTCGACGGCACCGCGAAAGGCGGAATCGCGGTCGCGATCCAGTCTGAGCTGGGGATTCCCGTAAAATATATTGGGGTTGGGGAGAAAATAGATGACTTGCAGAAATTCAATGCAGAGGAGTTTGTAAACGCATTGTTTCACGTAGAAGAGAAAGAAGAGGCGTAAAGTATGTTGACATTGGAAAAGTTTGAAGAAGCATCAGAGATCGTTAGCAAGGTTACCCTGGAAACAAAACTTGTATACAGTGAGTATTTTTCCGCCCGGACCGGCAATAAGGTATATTTTAAACCGGAAAACATGCAGTATACCGGTGCTTACAAGGTGCGGGGTGCTTATTACAAGATCAGCACTCTGTCGGAGGAGGAAAAAGCCAAAGGACTTATTACCGCTTCCGCAGGCAATCACGCCCAGGGCGTTGCTTATGCGGCAAAACTGGCCGGCATTCCCGCAACGATTGTCATGCCTACAACAACACCGCTCATGAAGGTGAACCGTACCAAAGGCTATGGGGCGGAGGTCATTCTGGAAGGCGATGTTTTTGATGAGGCATGCAATTATGCTTATAAGCTTACGGAAGAAAGGGGGCTGACTTTTGTTCATCCTTTTAATGACTTAGATGTGGCCGCCGGGCAGGGAACCATTGCCATGGAGATTATTAAGGAGCTTCCTACCGTTGATTATATTCTGGTTCCGATCGGCGGCGGCGGACTGTGCACCGGAGTTTCAACGCTTGCAAAGATGCTGAATCCAAAGATCAAGGTCATTGGAGTGGAGCCGGCCGGCGCTAACTGTATGCAGGAATCCTTACGCCAGGGAAAGGTCGTTTCTCTTCCAAATGTCAACACCATTGCAGACGGTACAGCCGTTAAATGTCCGGGCGACAAGCTCTTCCCCTATATCCAGGAGAATGTGGATGAAATCATTGCCATTGAAGACTCTGAGCTGATCGTGGCATTCCTGGATATGGTAGAAAACCATAAGATGATCGTGGAAAATTCAGGACTTCTGACTGTTGCAGCTTTAAAGCATATGAACGTGGATAACAAAAAGATCGTTTCCATTTTAAGCGGAGGGAACATGGATGTGATCACCATGGCTTCCATCGTTCAGCTTGGCCTGATCCAGAGAGACCGTATCTTCACGGTATCGGTTCTGCTTCCGGATAAGCCGGGAGAGCTTGCAAAAGTATCTGCGCTGCTCGCAAAGGAACAGGGCAATGTGATCCGCTTGGAACACAACCAGTTTATCAGCATCAACCGGAATACGGCGGTGGAACTCCGCATTACGCTGGAGGCCTTTGGAACAGAGCATAAGAACTCCATTATGGCGGCTCTGACAGCGCAGGGATACCGGCCCAAGCTGGTAAAATCAAAAGGTACTTATGGGGAATAACATTAGGGAAAGCCAGGTTTATTCTGCCTGGCTTTTTCTATATGGATCAATCAAAGCTGGTTTAAGGCCTTTTGCACTTTTCCCATCATGCGAACGGATACAGAAAAGGTTTCTTTATTATCCATGGTGAGCAGAGCTTCTTCTCTGGAATACTTTATCACATGTTTCAGATTAACAATGGTAGAACGGTTGCATTGGCAGAAAGTGGAATTCAGGGTTGCGTACAGTTCTTTTAACGAGCCGGCCAATTGCCGGATTCCGGTTTTTGTATGAATGGTAATCTTGTGATAATCGTCACCGGTGGTAATGGCCACAATGTCATTTTGATCCAGAACCAGCGAAGCTCTGTCAACTTTTACGGATAAGAGACGATTGGAAGAGTCCAGCTGTACTCTGTAATTGCTTTCTGCGTTTTGAATACAGGCACAAATCTGCTCCGGCAAAGTTTCCGGTTTATCTTTTACAATAAAATCCATGGCTTCCACCTTATAGCGGAAGGTGAGAACAGCCATTTCACTGTGGGTAGTTACGAAAACAATATATCCCCGGGGATCATATTTGCGTATTTCCTGGGCCAGTTCAATGCCGTTTTTCTCTGCATGCAAATCAATGTCGAGAAAATACAGCCCGGTAATGTTGGAGCGCCTCCGCATGGAAAGCAGTTCCTCCGGCTTTGAGACAGAACAATACAGCCGGGATTCTGTCGAGTTCATTAATAAATATTTTTCTATGATGTCTTTCCATCGTTTTAATTGTTTTTTATCATCTTCGCAAAGGTATATGTGGATCATTTTGTACTCCTCATGAACCATTATGCATTAGGATTAGTTCCTGGGTGAAATAAGGTTCTTCGTATGTTGTATTCCAAATGGCATTTTCATAATTTTTTAAGATCATAACTACATTGAACAGTCCGACACCCCGGTTTTCGCCTTTCGTTGAAACGCCTTGATTATTAAGATCAGTTATGGCATGAGCTGGAGGAAGGGCGGTATTCCGAATGATAAGATAAAGATCATTCTCTTTATAAAACATACAGAAACGTAATTCTCTTTCTGCTGTTTCCATAGCAGCTTCTATGGCATTGTCTAAAAATATACCGATAATTCGCGAGAGGTCCAGAGAATCTATGAACAATTTGTCGATTGGCTCGGTCAGCTCTATTTCCGCTTGAATTCCTATTTCCATCGTATATATAAATTTGGAGGAGAGCAGGCTTTTCAAAGCTGTATTCTTAATATTGGAAAGCGCTCCCAGTTTGGTATCTGATTCCGTAAATGCATGGCTGATAGGAAGGATTCTGTCACCGTAATATTCCTTTAAACCTTCCATGTCTTTTTCGTTTATATATCCGGATAATGTGCTAAGGATATTTATGTAGTCGTGTTTGAATTTACGCATAACTCCATAGGATTCTTCCAGTCTGTCCGTATAGAGCCGAAGGTTTTCAAATTGAGCCATGCGGTGTTTATAAGCCTGTTCTGCCACAGTGATCTTATAGATAGAGTACATGAGGAAAACTGTAATTGCAAATAGTAATAGGAATATAATTCCGTTTAATGCAATGACACCGTAATTGTAGCCGAGACGTTCCCCATAGGAAAAATTAAAAATATAAAAGAACACCAGGAGAAACAGGTCAATAAAAATAGTTTTCACAAGGTGGCGGTTGGCCAGATATTGGGAAAGATTTAATTTCATGTGCAGAAACCAACCTAATAACTTGGTTGTAGACCCGCAAAACAAACAATAAATACAGGAAAAAGCTATTGTCAGTTCACTGTGGGATAATAGTTCTACCATATTCATTTTTAATAAAGAACCAGTTAGCCACATGATTACATAATTAAGAGTAACCGCATACAAATATCCAAAAAGATTGCAGGATAGGCTGAAAAAATCATATTTTGAGAAATAAAAAGTAAAGAGCAGAATTCCTCCATAGGTCAAAAAAGTACTTGTCTGCCCAAAAGTTTTATTAAAAAAGTAAACTGTAATAAAAATATAAAAAAACAGGAGGCATCTTTTTACTGCGGAAAACTTATATGGCAGCAGATTGACACAAGAAAAGTAACTGCATAGGCTTCCTGTTAGTGAATATATAAAGTAAGTCATATTCTGGCACCTCTTTTTGTAGGTACTAATATTCTACAATTCCTATGGGAAAAAGTAAAGTAAAATTGTACTAAAATAACGGGCAATTAACGTTTAGGAAGAAAAATACAACGAAAATTGCGAAAACATATCTAATTCAATATTTGTGGTAAAATGACATTGTCTGGTGGTGATAAGATGGTTATAACAAAGTTTTCAGCCATTCTTTGTGGTTTGTTGAATAAAATTAATCCAAGAAGCGATGAAGATAATATAGCAATCCAATATGGTTTTGAATTAATTTTAGATAATATAATAAAGTTATTCTTTCTTCAAATGTTAGGAGCATTTTTAGGAAAAGGTTGGGAGACCTTTATTATATTATTTTCTTTTTGCTTGTTGCGTCTACAAGCAGGAGGAATACATGCAAGGACGAATATTGGATGCAGCTTAGGGATGATATTGGTTTGGGGATTATCACTAGTTGGAAGCGTGTTTATAAAAATCAAGGTACCTTTTTTGATTTTGCTTTATGTTATTTGCGCAATTGTTGTAGCTTATCGTGCACCTAGAAGTAAAAATATAAGTCACTTTACATATTCATCAAAATTAAAAAAGAAATTTGTGTCTTTAGTGATATTAACATTAATAATGGTAATTGCATATATGAATGAGAGTTTGCGGGAATTACTAGTATATCCGGTTACTTTGGAAGTTCTAACATTACTTCCTGAAAATAATACAGCTGCGAAAGGAGAATGAAGTTATGAAGGGAAAAATTGTAGAAGGATTACAGAAGGCATTGGTGAAGGTTTCTATTAATTCAATTGGAAGAAGTATCCCTGCAACGATGTATGAAAGAGAGATACCAAAAGAAGTATTAAAAAAATTTGAAGACGGTAACAAGGAAATGAAAGGTTAAATCTATTTAAATCATTTGATACATAATAAGCAAAAGTTATTAAAAGGTATTTTACAGTCGTATTCCTGTAAATACTGATAAACAAATCCGGTATGAGTAACACGATAGTTATACGATCGTTGAAAAAGAAAAAGCGCTATTAGTCATGAAAGAAACTAGGGGGAACTTCTTTTTGAATAAATATAATTTCAATTAATGAATATTGTATATTTATAGTATTTTTTCCTTTTTAGAAGTTTATTTGTTTCTTTCAATGGTCATAAGGTCAAAAAATTGCTGCCTTTTGAATGATTTCAAAAGGCAGTTGGTTATATCCGATAGATTAGGGGATAATGCGAATGAGAGAGAATTTGTTTCGAAAAATTCTAAAACTGGAAGAGAAAATGGCAGATGCTTCTGCGCTAAAGAGTATCATATCAAAGCGCAGAAAGAGAAAGATCATTCCAGAAGAATATTTCATAGAAGTGATAACGGTAATACCGGAAAGGAAAACCGTTTTAGAAATTAGTGAGGTATAAACGAATTCAGATTCAAAAAATTTGATCCGGAATATTTAAAGCAGGTACTGGGAAGAAAACGGTTTTCTCCCCTATACCTGCTTTTTGTACTATAAAAGCCAGAATTTTCTTAATATCTTCTAACATTCTTCCAAAAGTACCTGAGGTTCTGCGACCATGGAATAATTGGTGTGGTATATAACAAAACCAGGTGCTGCTCCGGTTACCTTTTTGATCTGCTTTTTTTGAACATAATCCACTTCAACCTTGTCATTTTCCCGGCCTTTGGAATAGTAGGCTGCCAGGGCCCCGGCTTCTTCAAATACCCGGTCCGGAAGCTCCTTACCTTCTGCCTTTACGATCACATGGGAACCTGGGATTCCTTTTGCATGGAACCACCAGTCATTGCCGCTTGCAACTTTAAAGGTCAGTTCTTCATTCTGGTAATTATTCTTTCCCACATAGATATGGAAGCCGTCTGAAGAAAGGTAGTGGAAGGGCTTACTTGTGATTTTGGGCTTCTTGTCGCCGGCACGGCGGTGCTTGATGTAGCCGTATTCCATCAGCTCTTCTTTGATCTGCACCAGATCCTCCTCCATTAAGGCAATGTCCAGAGCGGCGCTGACAGATTCCAAATGGTCGATTTCCTGCCTGGTTTCCGTAATTTGTTCTGCCAAAGCCTCAAAGGTACGTTTCAGCTTATTGTACTTATCAAAATATTTCTGGGCATTTTCCTTAGCGGATAACTGGTCATCCAGAGGAATGGTGATTTCCTCATTGGTATAATAATTCAGGCAGGTAAACTGTTTTTCCCCGACCGTTATTTCATATCCATAGGTATTTAAAAGTTCCCCGTAAATCTTATACTTGTCCCGTTTCTCCGTATCCTTAAGCTGTTTTGTCTGCAAATCATACTTTTTATAATTCCGTTCCAATGCGGTCTGTACGATTTTTCGTAAGTCCATAGATTTCTGACGGATTCTGGTGATGGTATTCTTCGATGCATAATAGCTTTCTAAAAGAGAGCTAATGGAATCAAAGTGCTCCGCCTCATAACCCTCCCCTTCGTAGCAGGTCAGGGGAAGAGCAGAGAATTCCACAGGTTCTTCCTTCCTATATACAATATTTGGGGAGAAATGTCCCTGTTTTACGTCATCCATCAATAAAGTAAACATGCGATACAAATGGACCAGCTCCAACTCGCTCATTTCATTGGCAGAGTAATCGCCGTCAATGGAAGCCAGATGGCAGAGTTCGTGGCCCATAACAGGGCTTAAACCGGTCAGCTTCATATACAGCGCTTTTTGTACGGGAGCTGCAGTATGACCGATCACATCAATGAATTCTTCCTGAGTGATATTTAAAGGGTCCTTTTTATCCATGGTCTGCGGAATAAAATAGGTCCTGCCTGGAAGAACCTCGCGAACGGAACTGACCTGAGCGGAAATGTGTTTGATGCTGTCTATAATCAGGTCCTCTTCATTGCAGAAGATGATGTTGCTGTGTTTTCCCATGATTTCAATGATTAATTTTTTTGTCTGCCTGTCACCTAATTCATCTAAGTGTTCTACTTCCATGCACAGGATCCGCTCCAGGCCAGGCTGGCTCACCCGAATAATGCGTCCGTTTCCAATGTGCTTTCTTAAGAGCATACAGAAATTCGGAGCAGTCATGGGACTTTGTTTGTTTGCTTCTGTAAAATAAATCAGGGGGAGGCTGGCGCTGGCCGAAATTAAGAGCCTCCAGGTGTTTTTTTGATTTTTAATGGTAAACAGCAGTTCATCCTTTTCCGGCTGGGCGATCTTTGCGATTTTACCGCCTTCCAACCGGTTTTTCATTTCTGCTGCGAGATTTGCCATAACAATTCCGTCTAATGCCATTGTTTGATTCCTCCGGTAAATGGTCTATATAATAGAAACAGTATAGCACAGAAACGCTGTTCTGTAAAATTTAAAACCAATTGACTTGTTTTTTATTATGACTTATAATGGATAATATCTATGGCGAAAGAGAGGCATATGCAATGATTAAGAGCATGACAGGTTTCGGCAGGTACGAAACCGTCACGGATGAGTATAAGATTTCCGTCGAGATGAAAGCTGTAAATCACAGATATTTGGATTTGAGCATAAAGATGCCGAAAAAGTTTAATTTCTTTGAAGCAGGGATCAGGAATCTGTTAAAAAATTATATCCAGCGCGGAAAGGTTGATGTATTCATCAGCTATGAGGATTACACGGAGAATAAATTGTGTTTAAAGTATAACAGCGCGCTGGCTGCTGAATACATGGATTATTTCGCCAAGATGGAGGAACAGTTCGGGATTCATAACGACATCAATGTATCAGCCTTAGCGAAATGCCCGGAAGTTATCACCATGGATGAGGTACCGGAGGATGAAGAGCAGATGTGGAAGCTCCTCTCGGATACCATTGAGGAAGCCGCAAAACGGTTTGTGGAAACCCGAGTGACAGAAGGAGAGAATTTAAAGAACGATCTCCTTGGAAAGCTTAAATATATGACCGGGCTTTTGGAATTTATAGAAGAGCGGTCTCCGAAGATCCTTTCAGAATACCGGGCCAAGCTGGAGGACAAGGTAAAGGAATTATTGGCAAGTGCTTCCATTGATGAAGGCAGAATTGCCACAGAAGTTACGATTTTTGCAGACAAAATTTGTGTGGATGAGGAGACCGTGCGGTTAAGAAGCCACATTGAGAATACCCGGACAGAGCTGGAAGCAGGAGGAAGTGTGGGAAGAAAACTTGATTTCATCGCTCAGGAGATGAACCGGGAAGCGAATACCATTCTTTCCAAGGCCAATGACCTGGAGATTTCCGACAAAGCCATCGCATTAAAAACCGAGATCGAAAAGGTTCGGGAACAAATCCAGAATATTGAGTAGGGAGAAAAGCAAAAACATGAATGAACACGGCATGTTGGTAGTTGTATCCGGCTTTTCAGGAGCTGGCAAGGGAACTATAATGAAGGAACTTCTGAAACGGTATGATAATTACGCACTGTCCATTTCAGCCACTACCAGAAAACCCAGGGAGGGTGAAGCAGATGGCAGGGAATATTTCTTCGTGACAGAAGAACGGTTTCAGAGTATGATAGAGAAAGATGAATTGATTGAATATGCCCAGTACGTCAACCATTATTATGGAACGCCTAAGGAATATGTTTTAAACCAGATGAAAACGGGCAAGGATGTCATCCTGGAAATTGAGATTCAGGGGGCGCTTAAGGTGAAGAAGTGTTTTCCGGAGGCGATTTTAGTCTTTGTAATGCCGCCCAATGGGTCGGAGTTAAAACGCCGTCTCATCGGCCGGGGTACGGAAAGTATGGATGTAATAAACGCCAGACTCCGCAGGGCAGCTGAGGAAGCGGAAGGTATGGAAGCCTACGACTATATCCTTATCAACGATGAGATTGATACCTGTGTAGAAGAAATGCACCGTATGATTTCAGTCCAGCATAACCGGGCTTCCAATAATATGGCATTTTTATCCCAGATCCGGGAAGAATTAAAGAATATATAGATTCCATTTAGAAAGGGGAAAGAATGATGTTACATCCATCTTATTCAGATTTGATCAATGTAGTAAACAGCGAGGTAGAGCCGGGAGAGGCTCCGGTAGTGCAGAGCCGTTATTCCATCGTAATCGCCGCATCAAAAAGAGCGAGACAGATCATCGGCGGCTCAGAGCCTGAGATACCGGGAGCAGGCAAGAAACCGCTTTCTGTTGCCGTAGAGGAATTGTATGAAGGCAAAGTGAAGATTTTGAGCGAAGCGGACGCTACAGAAGAAGACGATAATTAGGAAGAAGGCCGTCTCCCTTTTGGCAGAGATGGCCTTTCCTTTACTTGCAAAAAAGAATGACAGGAGTTAGAACATGAAGTTATTATGTATTTCACTGGGCTGCGATAAAAATCTTGTTGATACGGAGATGATGCTGGGCCTTCTGAATAAAGACGGATATACTTTTACTGATGATGAATATGAGGCGGATGTCATTGTGATCAATACGTGCTGTTTTATCGGTGATGCCAAAGAGGAGAGCGTGAATACCATTCTGGAAATGGCCCGGAGGAAGGAAGACGGCAATTGTAAGGCACTGATTGTAACAGGCTGCCTGGCTCAGCGGTACAAACAGGAGATCATTGACGAGATCCCCGAAGTGGATGGGATTTTAGGGACATCGACCTATGACGAGATCTCCCGCGTTTTAAGTGAGGCTCTGGGGGGCAAAGAGCATGTACAGTGCTTTCACGAGCTGGACGGGCTCCCGGAGTTAAAAACAGACCGTGTACTTACAACAGGAGGTCATTATGCCTTTTTAAAGATTGCAGAAGGGTGTGACAAGCATTGTACCTACTGTATCATACCGACCCTGCGCGGCAATTACCGCAGCATTCCTATGGAGCGTCTGATTAAGGAAGCGGAAGGGCTGGCGGAGAAAGGGGTAAAAGAACTCATTCTGGTAGCACAGGAAACAACTCTTTACGGTGTGGATCTATATGGGAAAAAGGCTCTGCCTGAGCTTCTTAAAAAACTGTGCCGCATACCCGGAATTCAGTGGATCCGGATCCAGTACTGTTATCCGGAGGAAATTACGGACGAGCTGATTGAAACCATAAAAGAAGAGGAGAAGATATGCCATTACCTGGATCTGCCGATTCAGCATGCCAGTGACCGCATCTTAAAACGCATGGGACGGAGGACCACAAAGGCCCAGCTTCGGGAGATCGTGGAAAGGCTCCGGAGAGAAATCCCGGATATGGCCCTGCGCACCACTTTGATTTCCGGATTCCCGGGGGAAACGGAGAAGGATCACGAAGAACTGATGGAATTTGTTGATGAGATGGAGTTTGAACGCCTTGGAGTATTCGCATATTCTGCTGAGGAGGATACGCCGGCCGCAGAATTTCCGGATCAGGTTCCGGAAGAGGTCAAGGTGGAACGCCGTGATGCCATTATGGAGCTTCAGCAGGAAATATCTTATGACCATTCCCAGTCCATGACCGGAAAGATACTGGAAGTAATGATTGAAGGAAAAGTGGCTGATGAAAGCGCTTATGTAGGCCGAACCTATATGGATGGTCCGGGTGTGGATGGAATGATTTTTGTTCAGACCGGAGAAGAACTGATGTCAGGTGATTTTGCCAGGGTCCGTGTGACGGGTGCCATGGAATATGATTTGATAGGAGAGTTGGAAAATGAATTTACCGAATAAACTTACGATTTTAAGGGTTATCATGATTCCGTTTTTTGTTCTGTTTCTGCTGCTTGACGGTGGCTCGAATGCAGCATACCGTTACATTGCTGCTGTTGTGTTCATTATCGCCAGCTTTACGGATATGTTAGATGGAAAGATCGCAAGAAAATATGGCCTGGTGACCAATTTCGGCAAGTTTATGGATCCGCTGGCGGATAAGCTGTTAGTGTGTGCGGGACTGATTTGTTTTACGGCTTTGGGCCAGCTACCGGCCTGGATCGTCATCGTGATCATAAGCCGTGAATTCATTATCAGCGGATTTCGCCTGGTAGCTTCCGACAATGGCGTTGTGATCGCGGCAAGCTATTGGGGAAAATTCAAAACAGCATCACAGATGATCATGTCGGTTCTCTTAATCTTGAATATTCCGGCTTTGTCGCCTGTTACGGCAGTATTTATCTGGATCGCTGCCGTACTTACTGTGGTTTCGCTGATTGATTATATAGCAAAGAATTATCGTGTTCTTATGGAAGGGAGTATGTGATTATGGTAGTTGAACTGATTTCGGTTGGAACAGAGCTTCTTCTTGGTAATATCGTGAATACCAATACCCAGTATCTGGCGGAGAAGTGTGCTCTTTTGGGACTCTCCATGTATCATCAGGTTACAGTAGGAGATAACAGGGAACGCCTTTCGGAGGTATTAACAAATGCCTTAAACCGATCGGATGTTGTTATTTTGACCGGAGGCCTGGGACCTACGGAGGATGATTTGACAAAAGAGGTCTGTGCTGAGGTCATGGGATTTTCTTTGGAAGAAGATGCCCATACAAAAGAGCGGATAAAAAAGTATTTTAAGAACAGCATATACAAAGAGATTCCGGACAATAACTGGAAACAGGCTCTTGTTCCCCTTGGGGCAATTGTTCTTGAAAATGACAACGGTACCGCTCCGGGACTGATCATGGAAAAAGACGGGAAAGCTGCGATATTACTGCCCGGACCGCCAAATGAATTAAAACCTCTTTTCCGTGACCAGGTATTCCCCTACCTTCAGAAGCTTCAGCCGGAAGTGATCCGTTCCCAAATGATAAAGATCTGCGGTCACGGAGAGAGCCAGGTGGAGGACAAGCTTCTTGACCTGATCGATGGACAGTCCAATCCAACCATTGCCACTTATGCAAAGACGGCTGAGGTCCATTTAAGAGTTACAGCCAAGGCATCAAGCGAGGAAGAGGCCAAGAGTCTGTTAAAGCCTGTGGTAAAAGAGATTAAAAACCGTTTCGGAAACGATGTTTATACCACGAAAGAAGAGGAAACCCTTGAAATGACAGTTGTCCGTCTTCTTAAAAAATATGATTTGACCGTAACGACTGCAGAATCCTGTACCGGTGGTCTGATTGCCGGACGGCTGGTAAATGTCCCGGGGGCATCCGAAGTGTTCCGGGAAGGTTTTATTACCTATTCCAACAAAGCGAAAAGAAAGCTTCTCGATGTAAGCAAAAGCACCTTGAAAAAATACGGTGCGGTCAGCGAGCAGACCGCCAAGGAAATGGCCACCGGAGGCGTTTTTGCCACCGATGCGGATGTCTGCATCGCCGTAACCGGAATTGCAGGACCTGATTCAGACGGCGAAAAGCCGGTAGGGCTTGTTTATATTTCCTGCTATATGAAGGATAAGGTTAAGGTGGAGGAATACCATTTTAAAGGAAATCGGGAAAAGATCAGGGAACAGTCCGTTGTAAAGGCATTGGATTTACTGCGCCGTTCCATCCTTGCCAATTACCATTCATGATATATTCCGGGAGGAGAGAAAATTGGAAACCCGTTTACTGAAAAAACAGATGACTGCAGCGTACCAATACTCTTATGTCAGGCTGACGCTGAATTATTATACTTTATTTGAAACCATATCAGAGGAGACTGTGGTTTCAGAGCGGATTACCGCTTACTGCCGGCGGCTTAATCATCTGCTTAAGAATCACTTTTCCGGAAATGATGTGGAAGAGGGGCTGCTGGACCTTAGAAAGGACATCACTCATGAAGTGGAAGTCCTGACATCCTACACCGACTGCTTTCAGATTTATGAATATGTCATAAACAGGCTGGAACGGAAATTTAAGACATTGCCGGAAACAGGGCTTGATGATGAAAACTTTACAAGGCGGCTGATGGAATTTTTAGCGGATGCCGAAGAAGCGGCTGTTATGAATGAAAGGATCAAACAGATAATCAGTCAGCTTCCGGTCCGCTTGACGAAGCAGAAATTTTTTTGTCTTATTATGGAAGGACTTTCGGTTTACATCGGTTCTCCTAAGGAAAACTTAAAGGATATGCTGTATACCCTGCGTACCGAATCCATGGCAAAATTACCGGCAGGCATGGATGAGGGACATAAGGATTTTTATGAAACATTGGAACAGTTCCGGCATACCGATTACCACAGTATGACCAAAGAAGGCTATGAAGAGGCATCCGACAGGCTTATCCTTGCCAGTGAGGGCCTTATGGATGAATCCGGGCTTTATTTGATGCTGCAGGAAATCATCAATGATTTTTGTGTCCTTACGTTTGCCCGGCCGGAAGCAGTTATTGACGGGAAGGAAGAAGCGTTTTACTGCTCCCTGGTGACGGAGATTATTGAAAAGTTTGATAAAGAGGATTATTCTCCTGAAAACGAAGAATTTTTTGATAAGCTCACCCGGTTAGAGGGAAGACAGGAAGCATACTATGAGCGCTATTTAAAGACGGAACTTCCGGAGGAGAGCGATGCATTAAAGGCTGACCCGGATTTTATAAAAGCGGTCAACATTGACAGGCTTTTATCAGGCAGCAGCTTTGCGGAATTGAAAAAACGGAGCGATGAAACAGAAACTGTGATCACCGGAGAAGAGACGGTTGTTGACCGTTCCTGTTTAGAGGAAGCGGCTGGGATATATTTTAAAGAACTGGAAGAGGTGTTCTCCGGTGCTTCCAAGCCAGTGGTCCGGGCGATTATGGCTAAGGTTTTATCCGATATCCCCGTCTACTTTAACTCCATTGACGAAATACAGGCATACATCAGAGGAAGTCTGGAAAGCTGTCTGGACGAAGCGGAAAAGGAAACTTGCAAGGAATTGCTGGAAGAGCTGATGGATTATGAAAATAAGCTGGTTTGATCATCTGTATGTAGGGGAAAAAGCAAAAAAGAAACGTTACCGGATCATTCAGGGAATTCGCAGGTTAAAGCCACAACCAGGTGTTTATGTGATTACACCTGCTTCTAATGGGAATAATATACTTGATATCTACCCGTGGACAGCACTGGTACTGCCCTTTTACCGGGAAGAGGCATTTCTCATTATGGGCATTGCGTCTGATTACTGGGAAGCGCTGGAGGTAGCCGGGCGTATTGTAAATGATATGTACCGGAAAACTGGAGGCTTCGACCTGCCTTCTTTTATAGGGGAAGAGGCCGGTAAGGTGTGAGGTGTTCATGCTTCATATAATTTTGTTACTATTAAAAATCTTAGGGCTTTTCGTACTCATCGTTTTAGGTCTTATTCTGTCGGTGTTTCTTTTGGTCCTTCTGGTACCGGTCCGGTATCGGGCGGAAGGGTCTTATTACGGGAAGGTAAAGGGGCATGCCAGATTTTCCTGGCTGTTACATATCCTTACCGTAACGGTCTCATACGAAAAAGATTTAACCATGGCGGTCCGCCTTTTCGGATTTCGTATTTTAAAGCCTAAGAAACTGGAGGCAGAGCTCGAAGAGGCAAAAGATATCATGGTTCAGACCATGGAGATAAGGGAACCGGAAGCTCTAAGGGAAGTGAAAGAAGAAATCCGTGAGAAACCCAAAGGCCAGCTTCCACCGCCAAAGGAAGAGACGAAACATGGAAAGAAGCCGGGACTTTGTCTCTGGCTTTCCAGGCTTAAGAGGAAAGTCCTCAGGGTTTTATCAAAACTTAAGTTTTTTTTCCATAGGATTTATGATACACTAAAAGCGGTGAAAGAGAAAAAAACAGAACTATGTGCCTGGGTTTCCGATAAGGATAATCAGAAAACAGTAAAACTGTTTTTTAAGCAGGCCAAAAAACTGATTCGGCATATCCTTCCCCGCCGGGGAAAAGGAAATATTACATTTGGTTTTGATGACCCTTATTTGACCGGACAGGTGCTGACGTATGCAAGCGTGATTTATCCGCTGTGCCATAAGCATCTGAATCTGTATCCGGTATTCGACCGGAACGTATTTACGGCAGAAGGAACTTTCCGGGGAAGGGTTCGGTTGGGAACTGTTCTTCTCATTGGAATCCGGATGTTACTGGATAAAAATTTCAGGCTTCTGTTAAAGAGATGGCTTCGATAAAGGAGGAATTGTTTAAAGTGGCAGAGAATTATTTTACATCTACGGTTGAGGCGCTATTTAAGGGAATGGATGCTTTTGTGGCGACAAAAACGGTAGTAGGAGATGCGGTAAAGGTGGATGATACGATTATTTTGCCTTTGGTGGATGTAACCTGCGGTATGGCAGCCGGTTCCTTTGCAGAAAATGCAAAACAAAATGGTGCCGGCGGTATGCACGCAAAGATGAGTCCCAGTGCAGTTTTGATCATCCAGAACGGAGTGACAAAGCTGGTTAACATCAAACAGCAGGATGCTGTAACAAAGATTTTGGACATGGTTCCGGATTTTGTCAATAAATTTGCCGGCGGAGCAAAAGAGGTTTCTCCGGAAGCCTTAAAGGTGGCAGAAGAGATGGCGGCCGCAGAAGATAATAAAAAAGCAGAAGAATAAGAAAGGGATAAGCCGCATAGGATGTCATATAGCCTGAATGGATTGAGGGATGATATGAGAAGAGTATGCGGACTGATGCTGTTCTGTTTCGGAGCAGGTATGGCAATCCTGCTTTTTATCCCGGCGACTATCGTTACGATTCTGTTTATAATTGGATGTCTGGTACTGGGATATAACCTGTTCTGCTGCTAAAAGAGCATTGCTATTAATCATAAACAGGGCCCGCCTTTGAAAAAAGGCCGGGCCCTGTGAAAAAAATAAAAAAATACTCCTGACTGACATCAGCCAGGAGTTTCCTTCGATTAAGCTCTTTCAACTAATCCGGATCTTAAGCAGGAAGTACATACGTACATCTTCTTAGCGCCGCCGTTAACTTTTACTTTAACGGACTTCACATTTGCTTTCCATATCTTATTGGATCTTCTATGGGAATGGCTCACTGCGTTGCCAAAGTGAGCAGCTTTTTCACAAATTGCACATTTTGCCATGATTGCACCTCCTTAAAAGCTACTTGGATTTTTTATGGTTGAAAAATCCACAACAAATGTATGATAACAGAAAACGCTATGATTTGCAAGTGAAAAATAAAAATTTGTTTCTTTTTTTGGAAAAATCATGTATAATTAAACCAGACAGAAAGAACGGAGGTAGAGACTATGAAGGGTTATATCAATAATAAACTGGGCGAAATCCAGGTAAGCCCTGATGTTATCGCCATGTATGCCGGAACTACGGCAGTAGAATGCTTTGGTATTGTCGGCATGGCGGCTGTCAGCATGAAAGACGGACTCGTAAAGCTTTTAAAACGGGAAGGCCTGACTCACGGAATTAATGTAAACATACAGGACAACCATATCACCATTGATTTCCATGTTATCGTTGCATACGGAATCAGCATTTCCGCGGTGGCTGATAACCTGATTGAAAATGTAAAATACAAAGTAGAAGAATTCACCGGTATGGCGGTAGATAAAATTAACATCTTTGTCGAAGGCGTAAGAGTGATTGATTAAGGAGGAAACTACCTGTGGGTATGAAGTATATAGACGCAGAAATGCTCCAGAAGGCATTTCTGGCAGGTGCAAAAGGACTGGAAGCAAAAAAAGAATGGATCAATGAACTGAATGTGTTTCCGGTACCGGATGGAGATACCGGAACAAACATGACGATGACGATTATGTCAGCAGCAAAGGAAGTGGCTGCCATTGAAAATCCTACTATGGAAGCTCTGGCCAAGGCAATTTCTTCCGGCTCTTTAAGAGGTGCCAGAGGTAACTCCGGTGTTATCTTATCCCAGTTGTTCCGCGGATTCACCAGGGAGATCGCGGCTGCCGACCAGGTGACTGCCACTATTTTGGCTAATTCCTTCGTCAGAGCTACCGAAACCGCATACAAAGCTGTTATGAAACCAAAAGAAGGAACCATTCTTACCGTTGCCAAAGGTATGGCTGAAAAGGCCGCGGAACTGGTTACTGAGACAGAGGATGTGCTTGAGTTTTGTCAGAAAGTGATTGAATACGGTGACTATGTATTAAGCCAGACACCGGAAATGCTTCCGGTATTAAAACAGGCCGGAGTGGTTGATTCCGGAGGTCAGGGACTCATGCAGGTAATGAAGGGGGCCTTTGACTGCCTCTCGGGCAAGGAGGTTGACTTATCCGCCCTTGGCGTAAAAAGAACCGAAGCCATTTCGGGAGTTTATACGGCAAAAAAGGATGATTTTAATATTAAATTCGGTTATTGCACCGAATTCATCATTAATCTGGAAAAACATTATGACGAAAAGGAAGAGCACGAATTCAAGGGGTATCTGGAATCGATCGGTGATTCGATTGTCGTTGTTTCAGACGATGATATGGTGAAAGTACATGTCCATACCAACGATCCGGGCCTTGCGATCCAGAAAGCTCTGACCTATGGCTCCTTATCCCGGATGAAGATCGATAATATGCGGGAAGAGCATCAGGAAAAATTAATTAAGGAATCGGAAAAACTGGCGGCACAGCAAAAGGCGGAGGAAGAAAAGAAGGCGGAGCCGAGAAAACCATATGGCTTTATTTCCGTATCTGCAGGAGATGGCCTTGATGAGATTTTCCGGGGGATCGGTGCAGATTATCTGATTCAGGGCGGTCAGACCATGAACCCAAGCACGGAAGACATGTTAAACGCCATTGACCGGGTAAATGCCGATACCATTTACATCCTGCCGAACAATAAGAATATCATCCTGGCAGCCCAGCAGGCAAAGAGCCTGGTGGAGCACAAAAAGGTGATCGTTATCCCTTCAAGGACCATACCCCAGGGAATCACTGCCATCATAAATTTTGCACCGGATCTGTCTCCGGAAGATAATGAAAAAATCATGACAGAAGAGATGGCTCGTGTTAAGACAGGACAGGTTACCTATGCGGTCCGCAATACCACGATCGATGATACCGCGATCCGGGAAGGTGATATCATGGCACTTGGGGACAAAGGGATTCTGGCTGTCGGAAAAGACCTTGGAACCACAGTGCTGGAAGCCTTAAAGTCCATGGTGGAAGAAGAGTCGGAGTTGGTGACCATATATTATGGAAAAGATGTAAGGGAAGCGGATGCAGAAGAATTAAAAGGGAAAGCAGAAGAGCTGTTTTCTGACTGCGAAGTAGAGCTTCACGCCGGCGGCCAGCCAATTTATTATTATCTGTTATCCGTAGAATAAAGAAGAGCCGGCAGCTTTTTTATCCCGGGCAGACGAAGGTCCCGTCTGTCCGGTTTTTTTACCGTAAAGCAGGAAAGACAGGAGGTGAACGAAAGGATGAACCGGGAATCCATTGATTCTTTAAAGGGAATTGGAGAAAAAACGGGAAAATTATTTCAAAAGATGGGAGTTTTCACCGTAGATGATCTTCTGGAATACTATCCAAGAGCGTATGATACTTATGAAGAACCTTCGCTTATCGGAGAGCTGAAACCGGATACGGTCATGACGGTGGCCGGGATGCTTTATAAGACTCCGGATATCAAACGTTACAGCCACATCCAGGTCATAACAACGACCCTGAAGGATATGACAGGGACCCTTAAGCTGACCTGGTATAACATGCCTTATCTTCATGCTACCTTAAAAGCCGGGATGCGGGCTGTTTTACGGGGCCGTGTGGTGAAGAAAAGCGGCCGCCTTACAATGGAACAGCCGGAGGTATTTACGGCGGAAGCCTATGAACAGGTGGTTCATTCCATGCAGCCGGTTTATGGCCAGACCAAGGGGCTCAGCAACAAGACCATTGTCAGAGCAGAAAAACAGGCTTTAAGCCTGCGCCGGATGATACGGGATTACATGCCTGCAGACTTGCGCAAAAAGCATGAATTGGCGGAATATAATTTTGCAATTGAACATATTCATTTTCCGACAGACAGGAAAGAGCTTTTATTTGCCAGAAAGCGGCTGGTTTTTGATGAGTTTTTTCTCTTTCTCATGGCGGTCCGGCGGTTAAAGGAGCAGAGAGGAGAAAAAACAAGTTCTTATTCCCTGCATCTGTCCCCGGTGGTGGAGGCGTTAAAGGAAAGCCTTCCTTACTCTCTTACAAAAGCCCAGCAGAATGTTCTTTCAGAAGTATACGGTGATCTGACAGAAGGCCGGGTAATGAACCGTCTGATCCAGGGGGATGTTGGTTCGGGTAAGACCATCATCGCCATTCTGACCCTCTTACAGGCAGCTTACAACGGATATCAGGGAGCTTTAATGGTACCAACGGAAGTGCTGGCAAAACAGCATTTTGAATCCATGTCAGAGCTGTTTGCGGAGCATAAGATTGATAAAAAGCCCATACTTGTTACGGGCTCCATGACAGCAAAGGAAAAAAAGATTGCCTACGAGAAAATTGCATCTCACGAAGCGGATATCATCGTCGGAACCCATGCACTGATTCAGGAGAAGGTTGTATATAACAATCTGGCTTTGGTGATTACCGATGAACAGCACCGGTTCGGAGTCAGCCAACGGGAGATGTTTGGAAAAAAAGGGGAAGAGCCCCATGTGCTGGTTATGAGTGCCACACCTATCCCCCGGACCCTGGCCATTATTATTTACGGGGATCTGGACATTTCTGTTATTGATGAGCTGCCTGCAAACCGCCTGCCTATAAAAAACTGCGTTGTAGATACCGGCTACCGGGGTAAGGCTTATGATTTTATACGAAGAGAAGTCGCTGACGGCCGTCAGGCCTACGTCATATGCCCTATGGTGGAAGCCAGTGAGATGATCGATGCAGAAAATGTAGTTGATTATACAAAAACCCTGCGGGATGCTCTGCCGGGCATTTCTATCGAATATCTTCACGGAAAAATGAAGCCCAGGGAAAAAAACGGGATCATGGAGCGGTTTGCCGGCGGGGAGATCAAGGTTTTGGTATCGACTACGGTAATCGAAGTGGGAGTGAATGTACCCAATGCAACGGTAATGATGATCGAGAATGCGGAGCGGTTTGGACTGGCGCAGCTTCACCAGCTCAGGGGACGTGTAGGGCGTGGAAAATACCAGTCTTATTGCATTATGGTCAATGGCTCTGACCAGGAAGGAACCAAAGAGCGGTTGGATATACTAAATCATTCCAATGACGGCTTTTTGATTGCCTCAGAGGATTTAAAGCTTCGGGGCCCAGGGGATATTTTCGGGATCCGGCAGAGCGGGGATCTGGAATTTAAGCTGGGGGATATTTTTACAGATGCAAACCTGTTAAAAACAGTATCAGAGGAAGTAAAACGGCTGTTTCACGAAGATCCGGAACTGGAAAAAGAGGAACACCGGGAGCTTCGTAATAAACTGCAGGAGTATCTGGATAAAAGCTATGATAGACTGAATCTGTAATAAAATTCAATTTTATTACATTTATGGAAAATGTTTGGATATCAGTCTTACTGTTTAAAGGTTGCCAACCGGGATAGCACCATGTCATATGGGGACCTGTTTGCAAGCACAAAGTATTTGCTGAAAGCATTGGGACTGTCCATTATGATCGCATTGTTTACCATATTGTGGTCCTTGCTTTTTCTTATTCCGGGCATTATAGCCGCTTACCGTTACTCTCAGGCGATTTTTGTTCTGGTTGAGAACCCGGATAAGGGCGTGATGCAGTGCATCTGTGAAAGCAGGGAAATGATGGTCGGCCATAAATGGGAGTTCTTTGTTCTGGAACTTTCTTTTATCCTATGGCAGCTTCTGGTACTGGTTACCTGTTTTCTGGCTAATATCTACGTATATCCCTATATGATGGTTACCTATGCTAATTATTATAATGCCATAAAACCAAAAACCGTTGTATATGAGGAAACGGCTGTGTTCGAATAAACGGTCCAATGGGTTCAACTCTTTTCTTAAGGGGTTGAACCTTTGTTTTTATTTATGCGGGCAACGAGCCAAGCGAACATGTAAACATGTTCATTTGGCGACTGCCGCAATAACCGTAGAAACTCGCAGAGCGTGTTTCTTCCGGTTTTCAGATAAAGTACAGGAAAAGAATTGAATAAAGCTTTTGATTCTGTTAAAATATGGAATATGTGCATTTAAGAGACAAAATTAAAGGGAATGTAGGATGAAAATAACGGAATTAAAGTGTACGTCCTGTAATGGAACGCTGAAAATCAGTGAGGAGAACCCACATATAGCGGTTTGCGAATATTGCAATACCCGGTATGTGATAGAGAAAGACGGAAATCAGAATGTTCATTTAAGCATGGAAAATCAAAAGAATCAGAATGCCTCCCGGGGATCAGTTATTCTTGAAGGCGAGACAGGAGGGAATGGCAAAAGAATTGCAATCTTTGCAGCCTGTGCTCTCTTTTTTATAATTACATTTGGCTTAAGAGGTGCCCTGTACCAGTATCAGAATAATAAGGCGGAGAAAGAAGCGGCTGCCATGGCAGGCAGGAATAGTTTGACAGTGGAAAGCAGCACAGAGGAATCCGGCGTTCCGTTAACAGGAGCTCTGGCTTCCATGGCGGAAACAGCTTTCGGCAGGCCTGCAACAGAACTGAGTGAAGAAGAGCTTTCCAGATTTAAGTGGCTGGAATTAAAATACGAATCCGATGAGCTCCAGCTTGGATACAGCTTTGAGAACCCTTATGAAGATGCTCATGCAGAACTTGTGTGGCTGTCTTTTCCCAGAGACGGAAGTGGAAATGAATATGAACAGCTTTCCCGGTTTACCGGCTTAAAAAAGTTAAATGTAGCGGGATACCTGCCTGTAGAATCACTAAAAGGCCTCTCTCTGGAAGGTCTTTCCTGTTTCGCAAATTCACCATCAGATATTGCGGAACTATCGGTTGATGCGGCAGGCTTAAAGGAAATCAATTTTGTGGCAGGGCTGGAAGACTTAAGCGGTTTGAACGGATTTCAGAACCTGGAAAGCCTGACTTTGGAAGGCTCTAATTTATCGGATATCAAGGACCTTGTTAATATGAAGAGCTTAAAGAGCTTAAATCTGATGAACTGTGATGATGTCACTGATTTTACCGTATTGTCTGTCATGCCATGGCTGGAGGAGCTTTCTGTGGAATCGGAAGCAGTCCGCGATATCGGATTTTTATCCAACCTGCCGAATTTAAAAGCATTTTCCCTGACAGATGCCCAGGTGCTTGAGGTGAATGATCTGGCAGCCACGGGCCTTACCTCCCTGACCATTGACGATTGCGATGAAATAAAGGATTTAAGCGGTATTGCGGGCCTTTCCGGTCTTACCGGACTTTCTTTAGATATCCCTTATAACTGTCCCCAGCCCGATCTTTCCGGCCTTACCGGGCTTACCAGCCTATCGATATCCGGGGCTAAAGATATGGGGTTCCTGCAGAATATGAAGTCTCTTGAGAGCCTTTTACTGGAAGGCTGTAAAATCAACAATAACGATGTGTTTTCGGGACTTACAGGCTTAAAACGGTTAAGCTGCTTCCGGCTTTCCGGAGATTTCCCCGGCTTAAGCTTTATAAACAGCATTCCGTCTCTGGAATACTTAAATGTAAACGGGATGTCTACTTATGAAGATATATCCGGCCTCTTTGGGATCCCTGCTTTGCAGGAATTGTATTTAAACGGTGTGGAATGTGAGATAAATTTTGCAAAAATAAAACCAAATGAATCCCTTAAAATTCTGGAAATGGATGGGATGAAGCTCTATACCAACGTACAGATCAGCGGAAGCGGCGGGATCTATTATGTGGATTATGACAAAGTTTCTCTGGATGAAAATACCGGCTTCCTGACGAATTTTCCAGGTCTTAAGAAGCTTAGTTTGGCGGATAATACCTTAACAGGGATTGCTTTTGCCTCATCGCTTCCTTTGCTTGAAAGCCTTAATATCAGTGAAAACTATGTGACGGATTTAAAGCCCCTTGCAAACCTGACAGAATTGAAAACGGTTACCTGTACCAATAACCCAATTGAAAATTACCGGGTGCTGAACGATAAAGTGACGGCAATACATTAATCATATGATTATGGATCGGTGCGTGTTGTTTTACATTTAGGAAATGAGGAGGAATGCAAGGGATGAAGTGTGTTTTAATAGGGATTGCCGGTGGAACCGGATCCGGAAAGTCAACCTTTACCAACCGGCTAAAGGATGCGTTTTGTGACAATATTGCAGTTCTCTATCATGATAATTATTATAAAAAACAAAATGGGATTCCTTTTGAAGAACGGAAAAAGATGAATTACGACCATCCGGAGGCTTTTGAAACAGAGCTTTTGTTAGATCAGCTTCGCATGCTGAGGGAAGGGAAAGAAATTGAATGTCCTGTTTATGATTACGCCAGGCATAACCGTTCCCAGATGGTGGTGAAGGTGGAGCCGAAAAAGGTCATCCTGGTTGAAGGAATCCTGGTTTTTGCGGATGCGCGTTTGAGAAATATGTTTGATATTAAGATTTTTGTGGAGGCTGATGCGGATGAGCGGATACTCCGCCGTGTGATCCGGGATGTAAAGGAGCGGGGCAGAGACATTGAGGGCGTTGTGGAGCAGTATCTCACTACCGTCAAGCCCATGCATTATTTATATGTGGAACCTACGAAATCACTGGCAGATGTTATCATCAACAGCGGCATGAATGAGGTGGCTTTCCAGCTTGTAAAGACCAATATAGAGAAGATCCTGGAGACCGGCTGACAGGGCTTTTTTGCTGTTTTTATCAGCGAAAACAGCGCCTGTATAAGAACGATTATAAAGGCTAAAAATATTACTAAAATATGACATTTTACGAAAAACCTTCTAGTGTATTTCATTCTGATACAGCCATAATAGGAGTGTAGCACAAAACACACCATGAATTATTTCAACAAATGCATGGTGAATAGATGAAAAGGAGGCATAACATTATGTCAGGAAGATCTAACACTACAAATGTACCAGAAGCAAAAGAAGCACTGGATCGTTTCAAAATGGAAGTTGCCAACGAAATTGGTGTTCCGTTAACGAATGGTTATAACGGTAACTTAACTTCCGCTCAGAATGGTTCCGTAGGCGGTTATATGGTTAAGAAAATGATCGAAGCCCAGGAAAGACAGATGGCAGGTAAATAATCTGTAAAACAAAAAAAGAAAAAAAGAAAAGAGGAGCTGTAGCTTTGTAACTGATTATCAGTTGCGGGGCTATGGCTCCTTTCTTTTCGGAATGGGTTGCGCTCCGTGCTGATTCATACTATAATGATCTGGAAAAATAAAGTGAGGATTTATCATGAGAGTAATAGCAGGGAAAGCCAGAAGGCTTGTTTTAAAGACCATAGAAGGGCAGGATACCAGGCCCACGACAGATAGAATTAAGGAAACGCTTTTTAATATGATTCATGGGGACATGCAGGGCTGCTGCTTTTTGGACCTTTTTTCCGGAAGCGGAGCCATTGGAATCGAAGCATTAAGCCGCGGAGCCAGACTGGCAGTCATGATTGAACAGAATCCGAAAGCGGCAGAATGCATCCGTGAGAATTTAAAAGCCACCAGATTGGAAGAAGACGCCATTGTGATGAACTGCGATGTTATGACAGGACTCCGCCGGCTGGAGGGCAAAGGATATGTATTTGATTTTGTGTTTATGGACCCTCCATATCATAACGAATGGGAAAAACAGGTTTTGCAATATCTGATTCATTCCCGGCTGACCGCGGAAGATACTGCCATTATTATTGAGGCGGCTCTGGAAACCTCCTTTGACTACCTGGAATCCATGGGGTACCGGATGATTCGGGAAAAGAATTATAAGACCAATAAACATGTATTTGTAACAAAGAAAAAACCGAAGGAAAAGGAAGAGACAGTATGAGAAAAGCAGTGTACCCGGGAAGCTTTGATCCGGTAACTTTTGGTCATCTGGATATCATCGAGCGTTCCGCCAGGATGTCAGACCATTTGATCATAGGAGTTTTAAATAATAATTCAAAAACGCCGTTGTTTTCTGTAGAAGAACGTGTTAATATGTTAAAGAGCATTACCAGAGATTTTCAAAACGTGGAAGTGAAAGCGTTTGAAGGGCTTTTGGTGGATTTTGTACGAGCCAATCAGGCGGATGCGGTCATTCGCGGGCTTCGCGCTGTAACAGATTTTGAATATGAATTGCAGATCGCACAGACAAACCGGGTCATAGCCCCGGAAGTGGACACTGTGTTTTTGACGACGAATTTAAAATATTCTTACTTGAGTTCCAGCATTGTGAAGGAGATTGCTGCCTACGGCGGAGAGATAAACGCGTTTGTGCCTGCCGGCATTGCAGAACGTGTGATGAAGAAGATGGAAGATAGAATGAAATAAGAGTAAGGAGTGTTCGTATTATGATGAGTAGGATTGAACAGTTAATCGGCGAAATTGAAGAATATATTGACAGCTGTAAATACCAGCCTCTTTCAAACAGCAAGATCGTGGTAAACCGGGATGAATTGGAAGAACTTTTGGTGGAACTGCGCCTGAGGATTCCGGATGAGATCAAACAGTACCAGAAGATCATCAGCAACCGGGATGCCATTATGAGTGAGGCCCGCCAGCAGGCGGATTCTATTCTGGCCCAGGCCAATGCCCAGACAAATGAGCTGGTCAATGAACATGAGATCATGCAGAAAGCATATGCCCAGGCCAATGATATCATCGAACAGGCCAATCAGCAGGCGCAGCAGATTGTAGAAAAAGCGGTAGCTGATGCTAATGGGATCCGGCAGAGCTCCGTTCAGTATACCGATGACATGTTAAAAAGCCTGCAGACGATTATCAGCCACTCCATGGAAGGCGCTCAGGGCCGCTTTGACGCTTTTATGACCTCCATGCAGTCAAGCTATGATATCGTATCCTCCAACCGTCAGGAACTGACCGGAGCGGTTATGCCGCCGGCAGAAGCAGAGGGCAGCGGGACAGCAGAATAAAAAGGATGATGGTAAGGAGGCTGTGAACGGCTTTCCAAGCTACATAGTGCCGGATGGATAATCCGGCATTTTTTATGACACTCTTTGTTTGAAAGATGCCGGACAAACCGCCGAAAGCAGTAACGGTTCCGATCCATAATCCGCTTAAGATGCCGGGAAATGCCTCTGATATGGCCTTGATTCCGGTGGTGATTTCTACAAAGCCTAAGAGAACGGCTTTTTGCTCCGGAGCGTTTATGGGGAGCCTTGTTATGTACAGAGCCAGAATGGAAAAGAGCATGATATACCCTCCGATTTTTACCATAACTTCGCAGGAGTCCATCAGGCTGTCGTCAAAGGACTGGTAAGACTCCCTGGTAACGGGAAGGGAACGGGCAGGCTCTTTTATGCCGTAATATTTCCGTGCTGCCCAGGAAATAGGGAGTATGGGCAGATAAATGGAAGTCAGAAGGAGCCAGACCGGTACCGATGAAGGAAGTCTGGAAGCAGCATAGCCTAACAGGAACATGGGGCTGGGGTGATTGCAGATGGCCAGAAGATACCTCCCCTCTTTTTCGGATATCCGTTTTTGATCCATGAAATCGCTGCAGTTCCTGGCCCCCATGGGATAACCGCAAAGAAGGCCGGAAATAAGGGTATAGCTCCCGGCATCAGAGAGGCAGAAAAACCGGTGGAGAAGCCGCCTGACCGGAAAAATAAGGATATGGATTGCATTCAGGGATACAATGATGTTGGAGCATATCATAAAGGGAAGCAGGGTGGGAACCACCACAGAGCCCCAGAGGATCAGCCCGTTTCTGGCCCCTGCGGAGGCTGTGGACGGATAGAAGAGCAGCAGAACCAGTGCGGCTACGGAAAGCAGGCGGAAAAAGGATTTTTTCATATGCACCTGAATAGATTATTTTATACAATTATATGAAAGGGCATGATTGATATGATGGTGATTCTTTTTTTCATTCTTATCCTTTCTGTTTTCCATGTGACCATGATCGATTATCTGTATAACAATCCTACTTTTTACCAGTTAGATGCCTATACCTGGGAAAGTGATGATTTCAGAAGCTTAAAGCTTGGTAAAATGGTGGCGGAGTGGGATTCCATCGATTACGAAGCGCTGACCTCTCTGATGGTGGAACACCAGTATGATCTGACCAAAGTTACAGACGGGGATCATAATACCGCCCGGCTCATGAAGGTGAAGCCGGAAGAGTACCGGAAACTCAAACAGGCATATGAGACCATTCTAAATGACTTGAAGTTTTTTCCGGTCCCCGTAAATGTCAATCAGGATTCTCCGGATGTGAATTTTCAGAACGGCTGGATGGAAACCCGCACCTATGGCGGGGAACGGGGGCACGAAGGATGTGACATCATGGGAAAGTCAATGCCAAGGGGATATTATCCGGTTGTAAGCATGAGCGATGGAAAGGTGGAAAAAATAGGCTGGCTGGAAAAGGGAGGCTGGCGCATCGGAATCCGTGCACCGAAAGGTGCGTACCTGTATTATGCCCATCTTTACGGCTACAGCAGGCAGTGGAAGGAAGGAGACGAGGTAAAAGCCGGAGAACTTTTGGGATTCATGGGGGATACCGGATACAGTAAGGTAGAGGGGACTACCGGAAACTTTGATGTCCACCTCCATGTAGGAATTTATTTGAGGACCGATCATAACAAAGAAATGAGCGTGAATCCGTACTGGGTCCTAAAATATCTGGAGAAATACCGGTTGAAATATTCTTATTAGTATATTAAGATTGCTTACATAGATACAAAACAGGAGCGAAAACGTGAAGGAAATCAAGATTTCGGAAGAATTTTTAAACAGAATG
Source organism: Clostridium sp. Marseille-P2415 (assembly GCF_900155545.1). Lineage (GTDB taxonomy): Bacteria > Bacillota > Clostridia > Lachnospirales > Lachnospiraceae > Lacrimispora. Next base: position 1,070,183 of record NZ_LT732526.1, on the reverse strand, counting down.
AGGGATTTGTTAGGGGAAGAGGATTATCAGGCATACTTAAAGAGCTTTGAGGAGGAACGGCTCTATGGACTGCGCGTGAATACTCTTAAAATTACCCCGGAAGAATTTATGGGAATAACTGCTTTTAAGCTTAAGCCTGTTCCCTGGATCTACAATGGATTTTATTATGAAGGAGAAGACCGGCCGGCCAAAGATCCCTATTATTATGCGGGGCTTTATTATCTGCAGGAACCAAGTGCCATGACGCCGGCAAATTTACTCCCTGTCACTCCGGGGGACAGAGTCCTTGATCTATGTGCGGCTCCGGGAGGCAAAAGTACAGAGCTTGGTATAAAGCTTAAGGGGAAAGGGCTGTTGGCAGCCAATGATATCAGCAATTCCAGGGCAAAGGCCCTTCTTAAAAATCTGGAGCTGTGGGGAATTGAAAATATTTGTGTCACCAGCGAGGAACCGGGGAAGCTAAAGGAAACGTTTGGGGAATTTTTCGATAAGATCCTGGTTGATGCGCCCTGCTCCGGAGAAGGAATGTTCCGCAAGGATGCAGATATGGTAAAAAGCTATGAAAAGCATGGACCGGAGTATTATGCTGCAATACAGAAGGAAATTGTCTGCCAGGCGGCAGACATGCTGGTTCCAGGCGGACTCCTTTTGTATTCCACCTGTACCTTTTCTGTTTGCGAGGATGAAGAGATCATTCGCTGGGTCTTGGAACAGCATGAGGAAATGGAGTTAGTGAGACTTCCTCTTTTTGAAGGAGCCAGTGACGGAATCGGCCTTACCGGCTGCCTGCGTCTCTTTCCCCATAAGATAAAGGGAGAGGGGCATTTTATGGCACTTTTAAAAAAGAAGGATTCGGCTGCAGGGAAAACCATTATCAGCAAGGAGACGAAAAAAGAGCCTGCTCTTCCCGAAGAACTTTCCGGTTTTCTTTCCATGGTCTTAAAGCCCCTGGAACGTTCCCGCATCCGTGTGAAGAACGATGCCGTTTACTATATGCCGGAGCACTTTCCGGAAAAAGCCGGAGGTCTGCGCTATTTAAGGACCGGTCTTTTGCTGGGGGAATTGAAGAAAGGGCGCTTTGAGCCGGGACAGGCATTTGCCATGGCCTTAAAGCCGGAGCAATTTAAACAGTCCATTTCCTGGGAAAAGCAGGATGAGAGGGTGATCCGTTATTTAAAAGGAGAAACCATTTCCTTAAAGGAAGAGGAGGGGCCGGTAAAGGGCTGGTGCCTGGTCTGTGTGGACGGATTCCCTCTGGGCTTTGCCAAGGGAACCGGATATTCCTTAAAAAACAAATACTATCCGGGATGGCGGTGGCAGTGATGAAAGAAATCAGGCTGGATAAATACCTGGCGGATATGGGCAATGGAACCCGGAGCCAGATCAAAGAAATGGCCAGAAAAGGCAGGATTGCCGTAGATGGGATTCCGGAAAAAAAAACGGACCGCAAAATCGACCCGGAGCAAAATAAGGTTTCCGTGGATGGGCGCTTAGTTTCCTATGCGGAATATGAATATTACATGTTAAATAAGCCCCGCGGCGTGGTTTCTGCCACCCAGGATTCCCTGCATGAAACGGTGGTCGGTCTCATAACGGACCGGAAACGGGATGATCTTTTTCCGGTGGGGCGGCTGGATATTGATACGGAAGGCCTTCTTCTTATCACCAATGACGGAGATCTGGCTCATCAGCTTCTGTCTCCGAAAAAGCATGTGGATAAGGTTTATTTTGCACGGGTGGAAGGAGAGATACCGGATGATGCGAAGGAGCGCATGGAAGACGGCCTTGTGCTTTCGGATGGGACACCGGTCCTTCCGGCCCGTTTAGAAGTGTTGGAACCCGGAAAGGGCGGGGAACCTTCTGAAATCCGCCTTACCATTCGGGAAGGAAAATTCCATCAGGTAAAGCGGATGTTTGAAACCCTCGGGTGTCATGTGGTATACTTAAAGAGGTTGTCTATGGGCAGCCTTACATTAGATGAGGCGTTAAAGCCTGGAGAGTACCGTCCCCTTAATGAGGCAGAAATCCAGAAGCTCAAAAGCCGTTGAAAGGAAGAAACAGAAGATGTTAGATGAGAGGAAGGCTGTGATTTTTGATCTGGATGGAACGCTGGTTGATTCCATGTGGATGTGGAAATCCATTGATATAGAATTTTTAGGCAGCAGAGGACTTGCATGCCCGGAGGATCTGCAGAAGGAAATTGAAGGGATGAGTTTTTCGGAAACTGCATTTTATTTTAAGGAACGGTTCAAGCTAAAGGAATCCCTTGATGAAATCAAGTCCGTCTGGACGGAAATGTCCATTGAAAAATACCGGAATGAAGTTCCCTTAAAGCCGGGAGCGGGTGAATTCCTTGCGTACATTGCTTCGAAAGGGATCCGGGCCGGAATTGCCACCAGCAATGGCAGGCAGATGGTGGATGCGGTGATTGATTCCCTGAAAATCGGTCAATATTTTCAGGTAGTGGCAACCGCATGTGAAGTAACCGCTGGGAAACCTGCGCCGGATATTTATTTAAAGGTGGCAGGGGAGCTGTCCGTATCTCCGGCTCATTGTCTGGTATTCGAGGATGTTCCTGCCGGCATCCTGGCAGGGAAGCGGGCAGGAATGACGGTCTGTGCCGTTGACGATGAATTTTCCAGAGAAATGGAAGAGGAAAAAAGACGGTTAGCTGACTACTTTATCTACGACTATCATCAGATATTAAACAGAAATGGAGCAGAAGCATGATGCACGATTATCTTCCCATCAGCCGGTCGGATATGAATATCAGGGGATGGAAGCAATGTGACTTTGTCTACATCATCGGAGATGCCTATGTAGACCACCCCTCCTTCGGACACGCCATCATCAGCAGGCTTTTGGAGGCCCATGGATATAAGGTGGGAATCATATCCCAGCCCGACTGGAAGGATCCGAAGAGCATTCAGATATTGGGAGAGCCGCGCCTGGGGTTTTTGGTTACCGGCGGGAACATGGATTCCATGGTTAACCACTATTCTGTTTCGAAAAAGCGAAGACAGCAGGATTCCTATACGCCGGGCGGAGTAATGGGCAAACGTCCCGACTATGCAACTACGGTCTACTGCAACCTGATCCGGTCCGTATACAAAAAAGCGCCTGTCATCATCGGCGGCATTGAGGCCAGCTTAAGGCGGCTGGCCCATTATGATTACTGGTCGGACCGGCTAAAGCACTCCATCCTGATCGATTCCCAGGCGGATCTCATATCCTACGGGATGGGAGAAAAATCCATTGTGGAAATTGCAGATGCATTAAACAGCGGCATTGCCATTCAGGATATTACCTTTATTGACGGTACCGTTTATAAGACAGACAGTCTGGAATCTGTGTATAATGCCCTGACGCTTCCCTCTTTTGACAGCATGAAGGCGGATAAGCTGGAATATGCAAAAAGCTATTATATCCAGTACGGCAATACGGATCCCTTTATCGGAAAACGCCTGGTGGAACCATATAAGGACAATCTGTTCGTAGTTCAGAATCCTCCGGCGAAACCGCTTTCCATGGAGGAAATGGATGCGGTTTATGCACTTTCCTATATGCGGAATTACCATCCTTCCTATGAGGAGCTTGGCGGAGTGCCCGCTATCCGGGAGATCAAATTCAGTCTGATCAGCAACCGGGGCTGCTTTGGTGCCTGCAGCTTCTGTGCGCTTACGTTCCATCAGGGCAGGATCATACAGGCCAGAAGCCATGATTCCCTGCTGGAAGAAGCCAGGATTTTAACGGAAGAGCCGGATTTTAAGGGATATATCCATGATGTAGGCGGACCCACGGCAGATTTCCGTTCCCCGGCCTGCCAAAAGCAGATAACCAAAGGGGCCTGCCCGAACCGCCAGTGCCTGTTCCCGGAACCATGCAAGAATTTAAATGCGGATCATACGGACTATATCGAACTGCTGAGAAAACTAAAAAGCCTTCCAAAGGTAAAAAAAGTATTTATCCGTTCCGGAATCCGGTTTGATTATGTGCTGGCAGACCCATCAAAAAAATTTTTGAAGGAACTTTGCCAGTACCACGTCAGCGGTCAGTTAAAGGTTGCTCCGGAGCATGTGTCGGATAAAGTCCTTTCGAAAATGGGAAAACCTCAGAATCAAGTCTACCGCCGGTTTGTAAAGGAATATAACGAAATGAACGGGCAGCTTGGCATGAAGCAGTATCTGGTCCCCTATTTAATGTCCTCTCATCCGGGCTCCGGGCTTTCCGAAGCCATTGAGCTTGCGGAATATCTGCGGGATCTGGGATACATGCCGGAACAGGTACAGGATTTTTATCCAACCCCTTCTACCATATCCACCTGTATGTATTATACCGGATACGATCCGCGCACCATGGAAAAAGTGTATATACCTGACAATCCTCATGAAAAGGCCATGCAGAGGGCGCTTATCCAGTACCGGAATCCGAAAAACTACGACCTGGTACTGGAGGCCCTGAAACTGGCCGGACGGACCGATTTGATCGGGTATGATAAGAAATGCCTGATCCGTCCGAAAGCAGGAGCAAGAACCGATGTGCAAACTGCAGGAAAACAGCGTGAGCGCAAAAAAAAGACGATCCGGAATGTTCACAAAAAAGCAGTAAAAAAATAAAAATCAAAATTTTATGAAAAGAAGGGATCAATATGAAGATTGCGATTGTAACTGGTGCATCTTCCGGCATGGGAAGAGAATTTATCATGCAGATTGCCGACCGTTTTAATGGAATCGGAGAAATATGGGCGATTGCCAGAAGGAAGGAACGCATGGAAGAACTATCCCCCCTTGTACCGGTAAAGCTCAGGCCCTTTGCAATTGATTTGACCGATGAACGTAAGCTCATGCGCTTACAGGATACCCTGTTTGAAGAAAAGCCCGAGGTTAAGTGGCTGATCAATGCAGCAGGCTATGGAAAAATCGGTACGGTAGGTTCGGTAAGCATGGAAGACGAGGCAGGCATGCTGGATTTAAACTGCAAAGCCCTTTGTGCCGTGACTCACATGGTGCTTCCCTATATGACAGAAAACAGCCGTATCATTCAGTTTTCGTCTGCGGCTTCTTTTCTGCCACAGCCGAAGTTTGCCATCTATGCAGCCACCAAATCCTTTGTACTAAGCTACAGCCGGGCGCTCAACGAAGAGCTAAAGCCCAGAGGAATCCTTGTTACGGCGGTCTGTCCCGGCCCTGTAAGGACAGAATTTTTTGATGTGGCTGAAACGACAGGCCGGATCCCGCTTTATAAAAAGGTCGTGATGGCTGACCCGAAGAAAGTAGTCCGTCTGGCTCTTCGGGACAGCATGATGGGGCGGCCGGTTTCCGTATATGGGATCACCATGAAGTCATTGCGGCTTTTGTGCAAACTAATGCCTCACAGCATGGTTTTACGCCTCATGAGGGGGCTCATGAAGACCACTTAAAAAAGAAGACAAAGGGAAGAGGAATACGAAAGTGAAACGATACAGGAAGGGACAGTACGGTTACCGTAATTACCATAAGAAAATGGAACTCGGGAAGGTCTGCATCGGAGCAGCCCTCATACTCGCCCAGTTAACGCTCCGGGCTTTTGTGGACAGCACGTCCTGGAAGAATATTCTGACCGTTATGGCGATCCTTTCCGTACTTCCGGCTGCCAATGCGGCTTCTCCGCTTTTGGCAGCCTGGCGGTACAAAACCCCGCGGCCGGAACTTTTTAAGAAAGCGGCCGCTTATGAAGGAAAATGCCGGATCCTCTATGATCTGATCATTACCTCCAAGGATGCGCTCATGCCTATGGATGTGATCGCGGTCCATCCTACAGGCGTGTATGCCTATTGTACCGCAGGAAAAATTGACACAGCCAAAGCAGAACGTTTTTTCAAAGATATGTTTTCAGGCCATAAGCTGGAGCCCAATGTAAAGCTGATTCTGGATGAAAAGGCGTTTTTTAACCGTCTTAACAGCTTAAAACCGGAAGCGGAGTATGAAGATGACGGCAGCGTGGAATATACGGTTACGCTGTTAAAAAGCCTGTCAATGTAAAGCGGCAGGACAGAAAGGACGGATTATGCAGTCTTTGATCGTATCGAAAAATGAATCAGGGCAGCGTTTGGATAAGCTGCTGGCCAAATATTTAAATCTGGCAGGGAAGAGCTTTCTTTATAAGATGATGAGAAAGAAGAACATCACCTTAAATGGAAAAAAGTGTGATGGTTCGGAAAAACTGGCGGAAGGGGATGAGATCCGGCTTTTTCTTTCGGATGAGACCATTGGGAAATTTTCCGAAATCAGGATCCCCGATGTAAAAAAAATTTCTTTAAATATCATTTATGAGGACGAACACATTCTCCTGGTGAACAAACCGGCCGGGATGCTGTCTCAGAAAGCAAAGGAATCGGATGAATCTCTGGTGGAATACATGATCGATTACCTGATTTCAAGCGGCCAGTTATCTAAGGACCAGTTAAGGAGCTTCCGCCCCTCGGTATGCAACCGTCTGGACCGCAATACCAGCGGCCTGGTGGTATGCGGAAAGTCCCTCCCGGCGCTTCAGCTTATGTCCGCTGTCTTTAAGGACCGGAGCATTCATAAATACTATCAGTGCGTGGTAAAGGGCCGGATTGCAGAAAAACAGGTGATCACGGGATTTTTAACAAAGGATGAAGCATCCAACAAGGTAACGGTCCACAAGCTGGAGGTGCCGGGCAGCGTACCCATTATGACAGAGTATGAGCCCATACACGTTTATGAAGGTTATACCCTTTTAAAGGTTACGCTGATCACAGGGCGCTCCCATCAGATCCGGGCCCATCTTTCTTCCATCGGCCACCCGATCGTAGGCGATTTTAAGTATGGAGACAGGAAAACCAATGAGGAAGCGAAGAGGCTCTATTGCATTCATTCCCAGCTCCTTCATTCCTATCAGGTGATATTCCCGGAACTGCCGGAACCGCTTACGTATTTATCAGGCAATACGTTCCACGCACCTTTGCCGAAAACATTTACAAAAATCTGCAGCGACTGGAAACAGGAGGCGCCATGGGAACCTGGAATACAAGAGGATTAAGAGGTTCCACCCTGGAGGAACTGATTAACCGCAGCAATGAAAGCTATCGGGAAAAAGGGCTGGCTTTGATCCAGAAGATTCCCACACCAATCACCCCCATTTCCATTGATAAGGAAAGCCGCCACATTACCCTGGCTTATTTTGACCAGAAAAGTACGGTGGATTATATTGGCGCTGTCCAGGGAATTCCGGTATGCTTTGACGCAAAGGAATGTGCAGCAGGCACCTTTCCGTTACAGAACATCCATCCACATCAGATCGCTTTTATGGAAGAGTTTGAAAGCCAGGGAGGCATTGCCTTTATCATCCTGTCCTATACTCTGAAAAATGAAATCTATTATCTGCCCTTTGACCGGATGAAACAGTTCTTAAAAAGGATGGAAGATGGAGGGCGGAAAAGCTTTACTTATGAGGAAGTGGATAAAACCTGGCGGATCCGAAGCTGCAGGGACATTTTTGTCCACTATCTGGAAATGATTCAAAAAGATTTGGATCGAAGAGATTGACAATTACGGATTTGTCCCCTATAATTAACTACACGTTATTGAATTATCACTTTACTACAAGAAAGTGGCAAAAAACAGTAAACTGTGAAAAAGATTTTCTTGGCTGCTTTCTCTAAGGCGGCTTTCATGGGAAAACCAGTTACAGGACGGAGGGTGTTATGGCAAACAAACTGTTACATACGCCGGACGGGGTCCGGGATATCTATGGAATAGAATGCACGAGAAAGGCTGCGGTACAGGAAAAAATGTTAAAGGTCTTTCATCTGTGCGGGTATCAGGACATTGAAACTCCCACCTTTGAATTTTTTGATATCTTCAACGAATCCCGGGGCAGCGTCAAAGCGAGGGAGATGTTTAAGTTTTTTGACCGGGATAACCACACGCTGGTGCTCCGTCCGGATGAAACGCCTGCCATTGCCAGGTGTGCGGCCAAATATTTTCTGGATGAGGATATGCCCATCCGTCTCTGCTATATTGAAAGAACGTTCATCAATAACTCCAGCTATCAGGGCAGGCTGAAGGAATCCAGCCAGACCGGGGCAGAGTTAATCGGCGATGATTCGGCAGATGCGGATGGGGAGATCCTGGCCATGGTAATCCGGGCTTTGAAAGCAGCAGGCCTTACCGAGTTCCAGGTGGAATTAGGCGAAGTGGATTTTTTCAAAGGACTTTTGGAAGACGCCGGCATGGATGGGGAAATGGAAGAGGCCTTAAGGGAGCTTATCGAAAACAAGAATTATTTCGGCGTGGAAGAACTGGTCAGGCTTCAGCCAATGAAAGAAGAGCTGAAGCAGGTATTTTTAAAGCTTCCGGAACTTTTCGGTTCTCTGGATCAGATTCAGGCAGCAAAAGAACTGACTGCCAACCCCAGGGCCTTAAAGGCCATTGAACGCCTGGAAGAGGTGAGCCGGATTCTGGAGCATTATGGCCTTTCGGATTACGTCTCCTATGACCTGGGCATGTTAAGCCAGTATCAGTATTATACCGGTATTATTTTTAAAGCTTACACCTATGGGACCGGGGATTATATTGTCAACGGAGGCAGATATGACAGGCTGTTGGAACAGTTCGGAAAGGATTCCCCTGCCGTGGGCTTCGGAATATCCGTAGATGAACTTTTGCTTGCCCTTTCCAGACAGAAAATCGAGACAGAAGTTGACCTGGTAAACACCATGATCCTTTATGAGCAGGAGTCCAGGGAGAATGCCATCCGCCTTGCAGACCATTTCCGGAACGCCGGCATGGCCGTCCAGCTTCAGTTAAAAAGGCAGGAACGTTCCCTTGAGGCCTATCAGGCTTATGCCGCCCGCAGGGATTTAAATAATCTGCTGTATCTGGATAACAGCGGATTTTCCGTAAAAGTCATGAATCTTGTTTTGGGCCGCACGGATGAAATACCGCTGTCGGAATATTTAAAATAATCGGGGGAACGTATGAGATATTTGACATTTGCCCTGGCAAAAGGGCGCCTGGCGAAACAGTCACTTGAAATGTTTGAAAAAATCGGAATCACCTGCGAAGAAATGAAGGATAAGGATTCCCGAAAGCTGATCTTCACCAATGAGGAGCTGGGGATGCGCTTCTTTCTTGCAAAAGCCAGTGATGTACCCACTTATGTGGAATACGGTGCCGCCGATCTTGGCATAGTCGGTAAGGACACCATTCTGGAAGAAGGAAGAAAGCTGTATGAGGTCATGAATCTGGGAATCGGAAACTGCCGTATGTGCGTCTGCGGTCCCCAGTCAGCCGGCGAACTTTTAAAGCACCATGAAAGAATCCGTGTGGCCACCAAGTATCCGGCCATTGCGAAGGACTATTTTTACAATAAAAAGCATCAGACCGTGGAAATCATCAAGCTGAACGGTTCCATAGAGCTGGCACCCATCGTAGGGCTCTCCGAGGTCATCGTGGACATTGTGGAAACGGGAACCACACTGAGGGAAAACGGGCTTACCGTATTGGAGGAAATTTCTCCCCTTTCCGCCCGCATGGTGGTCAATCAGGTAAGCATGAAACGGGAGAATGACAGGATCACAAAGCTGATCCGTGATCTCCGTACCTTGCTGCAGGAGGAAAACCAATGAGGATTATAAAACTAGACGAAGCATCCAGACAGAATATACTTGCCGATCTGTTAAAAAGAGATCCGAACAATTATGACACCTATGCCGATACGGTAGAGAAGATCGTGGAAACGGTAAAGCGGGACCGGGATGAAGCTGTCTTTGCTTATACGAAGGAATTTGACCGGGCGGACATCAATGCTTCAAATGTACGGGTGACAGATGAGGAAATGAAAGAAGCCATGAAGGAAGTGGACCCGAAGCTTCTGGAAGTGATGAAAAAGTCCATGAAAAACATCCGTCAGTTTCACGAGAAGCAGAGACAGTACAGCTGGTTTGACAGTAAGGCGGATGGAACCATTCTGGGACAGAAGGTAACCCCTTTGGAAAGCGTGGGCGTCTATGTTCCGGGAGGGAAAGCGGCTTACCCGTCTTCGGTCCTGATGAATATCATTCCGGCAGAAGTGGCAGGCGTGGGCCGCATTGCCATGGTGACTCCTCCGGGGAAGGATGGAAAAGTGGACCCGGTTACCTTAACGGCAGCACATCTGGCAGGTGTCACCGAGGTTTACAGGGTAGGCGGAGCGCAGGCGGTGGCAGCACTGGCATTTGGAACGGAATCCATCCCCCGGGTCAGCAAAATTGTAGGACCTGGCAATATTTTTGTGGCCCTGGCCAAAAAGGCGGTTTACGGACATGTGAGCATAGACAGCATTGCAGGCCCCAGTGAGATCCTGGTCCTTGCGGATGAGAGCGCCAATCCGCGTTTTGTAGCGGCGGATTTATTATCTCAGGCAGAGCACGATGAACTGGCTTCCGCTATTTTGGTAACAACCAGTATGGAACTGGCAGAAAAAGTGTCTAAGGAAGCAGAAAACTTTACAAAGGAGCTGTCACGCGCTGAGATCATCCGGAAATCTCTCGATCATTACGGATACATTCTGGTGGCTGATACGATGAAAGAGGCCATTGCCACAGTCAATGAGATCGCTCCGGAGCATCTGGAGATCGTTACAAGAAATCCGTTTGAGGATATGACGAAAATTCACAACGCAGGGGCCATTTTTATCGGAGAGTACAGTTCCGAGCCGTTGGGGGATTACTTTGCCGGACCAAACCATGTGCTTCCCACCAATGGGACAGCTAAATTTTTCTCGGCACTAAGCGTCGATGACTATGTTAAAAAGTCCAGCATCATTTATTATTCCAGAGAGGCCCTGGAAGAGGTCCATAAGGATATAGAAGCGTTTGCTGAGGCTGAGCATCTGACCGCCCATGCAAATTCTGTGAAAGTACGGTTTGAAGGGCAGGAATCTTAAAGGAAAAGGGAGAAGAACGGAACATGGGACGAAGTGCAGACATTTCGCGGGTAACCCGGGAGACGGATATCCGGATAAAGCTTGACCTTGATGGCAGCGGAAAGGCTGAGATCGACACAGGAATCGGTTTTTTTGATCACATGCTGAACAGCTTTGCCCGTCATGGCTTTTTTGACTTAAATCTTATGGTAAAGGGGGATCTGGAGGTAGATACCCACCATACCATCGAAGATACCGGCATTGTTCTTGGGTCAGCCATCAGGCAGGCACTTGGAGATAAGAAATCCATAAAACGGTATGGCAGCATGATACTTCCTATGGATGAAACTCTGGTCCTCTGTGCCATCGACTTATCCGGCAGGCCGTATTTGGCTTATGATGTGCCGCTTACAGCCGAACGGGTAGGAGATTTTGAGACAGAGATGGCAAAGGAATTTTTCTATGCTGTTTCCTATGCATCGGAAATGAATCTGCATATCAGGAAGCTGGCAGGGGAAAATAATCACCATATCATCGAGGGAATGTTCAAAGCCTTTGCAAAGGCTTTGGATGAGGCGGCATTAACCGACCCCAGAATAACCGGAGTCCTGTCTGCCAAGGGAACATTGTAAAGGAGAATCCGTATGCAGCTTTATCCGGCAATTGATTTAAAAAACGGGCAGTGCGTCCGGTTGAAACAGGGTGAATTTAAAGAAATCACCGTATATTCCGATGCACCGGAAGAGGTAGCCGCCTTCTGGCAGTCCCAGGGAGCCACATTCCTCCATCTGGTGGACTTAGACGGCGCCCTGGCCGGGCGTTCTGTGAATGAGGATGTGATAAAAAAAATTGCGGCCGCGGTTTCCATACCGATTGAGATCGGAGGAGGCATCCGAAGCGAAGCCGCGATAGAATCCATGCTTTCCCTGGGGATTTCCAGGGTGATCATTGGAACGAAGGCAGCAGAGAATCCGGAATTTATCCGGGATATGGTGAAAAAGTTCGGGCAGGAACGGATTGTGGCAGGCGTGGATGCAAAGGACGGCATGGTAGCGGTAGAAGGCTGGGAAAAGATCAGCGGGATAACCGCATCAGAGCTTTGCAGCCGTATGAAGGCTTACGGTATCCGCCATATCGTTTACACCGATATATCCAGAGACGGGATGCTGACAGGACCTAATGTAGCCTATACGAAGAAACTGACAGAGGATACCGGGATGGATATTATCGCCTCAGGCGGTATGTCTTCCATGGAAGATTTAAGACAGCTTTATGAGTCAGGCGTTCATGGTGCGATCATTGGGAAGGCTCTGTATGAAAAACGGATTGATTTAAAAGAAGCCATAGATGCCTTTGAAAAACAGGACCATCAGGGGAGGAAATAATGATGGAATGTAAAAAAATAATTGCAGGTTTTGGAATTCGGGAGGGCAATGCCTTAAGACTTGATGATTTTAAGGTTTGTTATGAAAAAAGTCTTTTGGAATTGGCTTGCTTTTATGGTGACAGCGGAGCCGATGAACTTTTTATATACGATTTATCGGAGTCGGATGACGAACATGAACGGACAATCGGCCTTATAAAAGAAATTGCAAGACTTTCTGATGCTCCGGTAATTGCAGGAGGGAGAGTAAAGCGGCTGGAAGATATGAAGAAATATCTGTATGCAGGAGCAAAGGCAGCTTTTCTTGATGTAAGTCTGGATGAAAATGTGGATCTGATGAAAGAGGCAGCGGACCGGTTCGGCGATGATAAGATTTATGCTTATCTTCCGGACTGCTCATATCTGGAACGGACAAAGGAGTATGCCCAGCTCGGTGCTTCCATAATGATTTTGGGAGATACTGAAATTACAGAGGAAAAACTCAGGGCGGTTTCTGCCTGTGAGGAGATCTTTTTGATTACAGGCACCGGCACAGACGCCTCTCTGCCGTCACTGGTGCTTCAAAAGGATAATGCAGCCGGTTTTATCGGGGTTTTTGACGGGGAGTCCGGCTGTATGGATTTAAAACAGGATTTGAAAGCCCGGGGAATTGGAGTCGACACCTTTGAAAGCCCGGTAAGCTTTGACCGGTTTAAACATAATTCCGACGGGCTGATCCCGGTCATTGTACAGGATTACCGGACCGGAGAGGTGCTGATGCTGGCCTATATGAATGAAGAGGCTTTTCATGAAACCTTGAGAACCGGCCGTATGACCTATTACAGCAGGAGCCGGAAGAGCCTTTGGTTAAAAGGAGAGACCTCCGGCCATTATCAGTATGTAAAATCCCTTTCCCTGGATTGCGACAATGACACGCTGCTTGCAAAGGTGAACCAGATCGGGGCCGCCTGCCATACAGGGGCAAGAAGCTGTTTTTATCAGAATCTGGTGAAGAAAGAATATCAGGAAACCAATCCCCTTAAGGTGTTTGAAGAAGTATTTCAGGTAATACTGGACAGGAAGGCAAACCCGAAAGAGGGCTCCTACACCAATTACCTGTTCGATAAGGGAATGGATAAGATATTAAAGAAGCTGGGAGAAGAGGCTACGGAAATCATTATAGCAGCGAAAAATCCCAATCCTGAGGAAGTGAAATACGAAATCTCAGATTTCCTCTATCATATGATGGTGCTGATGGCACATAAGGGAGTGACCTGGGAAGACATAACCAGGGAGCTGGCCAACCGTTAGCCCGACAAAAACGCTGGGAAGTGAACAGAATTTCCCTGCGTTTTTTGTTTGTATACAACCATAGACAGTGTGACTGCTCTATGGTATAATGAAAAAATTGAGATTATGGGAGGCTATGAATATGAGAGAACAGATGTCCAGTAAAATGAAACGTATGACACAGCTATACCGCTGGGTAATACCGGTCATCTTGCTGTACGGCATTGCAATTTCCTTCTTTTTAGCAGGTCTGGGCCTGATGTTTATAGGAAATACAAAACCTGATGGGATGCCGGAAAAGTTTAACGTGTACAATGGGGAGGACATTTACAGCAGTTTAAAGGCAAAGATGATGACACGTGAATTTGCCTCCGATTTTAAGGAAACCAATCATTATTATTTTGCTTATGATGAGGAATTGCTGCCTTACATTGTACAGGTACATGGAGAACTTTCCGAAGAATGTTTAAAAGTTCAGTCATACCTGTATGATGAATCCGATGAAACGCCTGAGCCTGTGATGTTTTATGGCATGTCGGCTCCCATTGAGGATGATATCCGGGAATACGCAATAGAAAGCTACAACGACATGTGGGGCGAGGAGCTTGTAACAGAGGATAATTTTTCGGACTATTTTGGAGAATACTATCTGGATACGACCAGAAAGCCGGGATATCCGGTCGCAGATCATGTTTATTTGTTTTTTTCATTTACTTTCATGCTGGTGTCGATCGCAACCCTGCTTCTTGCATGGAATCTGAAAAGTCAAAAGTTAAAAAGAGGCCGTGCTACGCTGAAAGCCTGGCCGGAAGAAAATCTTCTTGCACTGGACAGGCAGCTTATGCAGGTCACTACGGCTGCTTATGAGAAAGAACGGCTATATTTGACAAATGATTATATCGTTACCAATGCAGAAGGATTTGAAATCATTCCGTATGGGGACATTGAGCGGGTCTACGATACGGTTACCGGCACAAGAAAACGTCTTATGGCGGAAACCAGGGACCAAAAGTACCATACTCTGGCGCTGGTAAAGGGTGCCGGACACAAAAATCAGGAAGCATTTCAGGAATTTGTCAATCAGGTCAAGAAGAAAATTGCGGTTAAAAAAGAAGAACTGCCGGAAAATCCACCGGCCGCAGAATATCAGACGGGCCTGGCGAATGCGGACATGGAAGCGCTCTTTCAAATGTCCGCGGCTCTGGATAAGAAACAGGGGAATATGTTTCTTGGAATCATCGGAGCACTGTTCGGATCCCTTGTAGGAGTAGGGCTGTGGGTTCTGATCGGCCAAATCGGATTTATTGCCGGAATTGCCGGATTTGTCATGCTGAAGCTTGCCTTAAGCGGTTATCAGAAGCTTGGGAGGTCATTGGATAAAAAGGGAGCTGTTATTTGTCTCATGATTGCAGCCGGAATGATACTGGGTGCCAATTTCCTGGATTATGCAGTTTCCATGGTGCGGGCATATTTCCAATATGAAGCAAGCTTTGAAACCCTGGCTTATGTTTTCCTGAATTTTGGCGGGCTGATGTCCGATATGGATTTGTGGAGGGGCTTTTTTCTTGATCTTGCTATCGGTTATGGCCTGTCTGTCTGGTCCAGCGCAAGCGCCATTAAGGAAATTTTGAGAATGTCGAATTGATAAAAAGAAAAATAGAAAAAGAGGCGATCCTATCATGTCAGAAGTTTTAAATCATTTTTTAAAGTATATATCCTTTGACACGCAGTCCAGGGATGGGGTGGAGGCTGTTCCCAGTACGGAAAAGCAGCGGGTACTGGCAAAGGAACTGGCCAATGAACTGCAGGCAATGAAGGCCGTAGATGTAAGAATTGACGAACACAGCTACGTTTATGCTACCATACCTGCTACCATGGAAAAAAAGGTTCCGGTTCTGGGTTTTATTACTCATATGGATACTTCACCTGCCTATTCCGGAGCGGATGTAAAACCAAAAATCGTAAGAAATTATGACGGCGGTGATATCCTGATGAATCAGGAAACCGGTTTGACCATGAAAGTCAGCGATTTTCCTGATCTTTTAAAATATAAGGGACAGAATATCATTACCACCGACGGAACCACTCTTCTGGGAGCGGATGACAAAGCCGGAGTGGCTGAAATCATGACTATGGCAGAATTTCTCCTGGCACATCCGGAGATTCCCCATGGAACGGTCCGCATTGGTTTCACACCGGATGAAGAGGTCGGCCGGGGTGCCGATTTCTTTGATGTAAAGGGGTTTGGCGCCGATGTGGCTTACACGGTTGACGGCGGCGGCTTAGGCGAACTGGAATATGAGAATTTCAATGCGGCATCAGCCAGGGTCATTGTTCACGGCTCCAGCATCCATCCGGGGTCTTCCAAAGGGAGAATGAGAAACGCACTGCTCATGGCAATGGAATTTCATAACATGCTGCCTGTTGCTGAGAACCCCATGTATACGGAAGGATATGAGGGATTTTACCATCTGGATTTGATGAGCGGAACGGTGGAAGAGGCCCGTCTGGAATATATAATCCGTGACCACAGCAGGGAAAAATTTGAAGCAAAAAAGGCATTTATGGAGCGGGCAGCTGAGTATTTAAATGACCGTTATCCGACCGGTACCGTGGAGCTGATCTTAAAGGACAGTTACTATAATATGAAGGAAAAAATAGAGCCCCATATGTACCTGATCGACATAGCAAAGGCAGCCATGGAAGAAATTGGGGTAGAGCCTCTGGTTACTCCGATCCGCGGAGGTACCGACGGAGCCCGTTTATCCTATGAGGGCCTTCCCTGTCCGAACCTGTGTACAGGCGGCTATAATTTTCATGGGAAATTTGAGTTCATACCGGTTCAATCCATGGAAAAGGTAGTGGAACTCCTTCTCAAGATCGTAGAAAAATTTACAGAAGGACAATAAAGATCGGTTTTATTGATTTGGCTTCAGGAGGATAAGCAATGATATCACAGGAAGTAAAGCAGTATATCAAAGAACACGAAAAAGAGGCATATGAGCTGTTAAAGACCATTGCCCGGATTCCGTCACCCTCGAACCAGGAAGAGAAGCGGATGGAGTTCTGTAAAAACTGGCTGGAAGCTGCGGGAGCTGAGGGGGTATATACCGATGAAGCGCTGAATGTGGTATACCCCTACTGTGTGACGGATGACAGGCCGGTGGTCATATTTATGGCACATATGGATGTCGTATTCCCGGATACCGCCCCTCTGCCTTTTAAGGAAGAGGACGGAAGGTTATGCTGCCCGGGCATCGGGGATGATACGGCAAACCTGGTAAATATCCTGCTGACTGCCAGATATCTGACACAGAAGCAGATCCGGCCAAAGGATGCGGGATTGGTATTTGTCTGCAACTCCGGCGAGGAAGGCCTGGGCAATTTAAAGGGAAGCCGAAAGATATGTGAGACCTACAAGGGGAAAATCAGAGCGTTTTACAGCCTGGACGGCGGGTTAGACGGAGTCGTGGACCGGGCTGTGGGCTCCAGCCGGTTCAAGGTGACTGTGAATACGGAAGGAGGGCATTCCTATGGCAGCTTCGGCAATGCCAACGCCATTCAAAAGCTGGCGGATCTGGTGGAGGAGATTTATCAGATTCAGGTGCCTAAGGAAGGAAAGACGACTTACAACGTGGGAACCATCGAAGGCGGAACCTCTGTTAATACCATTGCGCAGAATGCCAGTATGCTCTGCGAATTCCGTTCCGACAGCAGAAAGGGCCTGGAGTTCATGGCTAAGAAATTTGAGGAAATCTTTAATAAGGAGGGCGTGACCGTGGAAGTGACAGGGATAAGACCCTGTGAGAACCTTTCCGCGGAAGAAAACAGCAGGAGAGAAGCGCTTCTTTGCAGGGCAGAAGAGCTGCTGGAGCGTGTGACAGGAAAAAAAACGGTCAGACGTCCCGGCTCCACTGACTGCAATATCCCTCTGTCCATGGGGATTCCCAGCGTCTGCTACGGTACCTATTACGGAGATGGCGCACATACAAGGGAAGAGTACGTGGAAAAGGCTTCCCTGTCCATGGGGTATGAAGTTGCCTTTGAAACGGTACTGAGCTACTGCTGATTCATGGCTCAGGCAGAAGAGGGCAAAGCAGCGTCAGCCTTTCCGGGTCTCTTTAAAAATAATAAAAAGCTGAAAAACGCCTTATCCGTAAATTTTACATTTCGGGTAAGGCGTTTTTTAATCTTATCAAGGAAGTCCTTTTCTTTGATTCCTGGACAAATACTCATACCTTCTATTGACAATTTCAGGAATTGGAATATAATTGTTGTATATGCAATAGTTGCATTTGCAATTATTGCTTTAATAACTGACATGGGGAGCCTAACATGAAAAACTTATTGCATTATACCAAAAAATATAAAAAAGAATTCATTCTGGCAGTTATCTGCATTGAAGCAGAAACCATATTTGAATTAATAATTCCAATGATCATGGCTGATATCATAGATGTTGGTGTTGCCAACGGCGATAAGAATTATATCCTGCTAAAAGGCTGCCAAATGGTGATCTTTGCTATCATTTCTCTTGGTCTTGGACATGCATGTGCCCGGTATATCGCAATCTTTGGTAATGGCGTTGGTGCACAGATCCGGATCGCCGAGTTTCAGAAAATGCAGACGTATTCTTTCGCAAACACGGATCGTTTCAGCACTCCTTCTCTGGTAACCAGGCTCACAAGCGATATTACCACAATTCAGAATTCCATAGTAAGCGGAATGCGCCCTGGTTTCCGCTCGCCTGTCATGATGATGACAGCTATGATCGTTTCTTTTAAGCTAAATGCCGAACTGGCTGTGATATTTTTCATTGCAGCGCCAATACTGGCTATGATTTTATTTACCATTATCAAAAATGTAAGGCCGTTATATGCCAAAATGCAGGGAGCCATTGATCTTGTAAACCGGATCATACAGGAAAATCTGATAGCGATCCGTCTGGTGAAGGCTTACGTTCGGGGAGATCATGAATTAAATAAGTTCAAAGAGGGAAACGCGAACCTGCAGAGTTCCTCTGAAAAATCCTTCGCTCTGGCAGCCTTAAATATGCCTGCTTTGCAGTTTGTTATGTATGGGACCATATTGAGTATTTTGTGGTTCGGCGGAAATCTTGTTATGTTGGGCAATATGAAAGTCGGTGCTCTGACCAGCTTCTTAAGTTATGTGCTGCAGGTGCTGAATTCCCTTATGATGTTTTCCAATGTTTTTCTTTTGTTTACCCGTTCCTTAACATCATGGAGGAGAATTTCAGAGGTTCTCGAGGAGAAACCCATCATCAATGATGACCGTGCAAAGGATATTTATATTACTAACGGAAATATCCGTTTTGAAAACGTATCTTTTAAATACAAGGACAGCGCCAAAGAATATGTACTTTCCGATATTTCCTTTCAAATCAGTTCCGGTCAGACCATTGGCATCATTGGCCAGACAGGTGCTGCCAAAAGTACACTGGTACAGCTGATCCCAAGACTTTATGATGTGACATCGGGAAATATTTATATCGATGACCATCCGATCTACGAATATACACAGGATCATTTAAGAGATTCCATTGCCATGGTACTTCAAAAAAATACCCTTTTTTCCGGTACGGTAAAAGAAAATCTTTACTGGGGAAATGAGGATGCCACGGATGAAGAAATAGAAAGAGCCTGCAGCATTGCCTGCGTAAATGAATTTATTGACCGGCTGGATCATGGCTACGATACGGAGCTGGGGCAGGGCGGCGTCAATGTTTCAGGAGGTCAGAAGCAGCGGCTGTGCATAGCAAGAGCAATCCTGAAGGCTCCTAAGATCCTTATTTTGGACGACTCCACCAGCGCCCTTGACACTGCGACAGAGGCAAAAATAAGAGAAGGTCTGGAAAAAACGCTTCCGGACATGACAAAAATCATCATCAGTCAAAGGATCTCCTCTATCATGCATGCGGACCAGATTATCATCCTTGATGATGGAAAGATAAATGCCATCGGAACTCATGAGCAATTATTGGCCAATAATGAAATTTACCAGGATATTTATTATTCTCAGCAGAAAGGAGTCAGCCAGGCTTTATGAAAAATACCGGACATGCAAAACCCAAAAATACAAGAAAAACCCTTGTGCATCTTTTAAAATACATAGGACATTACAAATTCTCAATATTATTGATCGCAATTCTAGTATGCATCAGTGCACTTTCCGGAATTATGGGAACCTATTTGCTTAAGCCTGTTATGAATAAATATATTTTGCCTGGAGATATTTCCGGACTGATCCGGATGATTTTTCTGATGGGACTGATCTATCTGGCAGGAGCTCTGTCCTGTCTGTGCTATAACCGGATGATGGTCCACATTTCCCAGCAGGTGGTCAGCGATATCCGTATTGACTTGTTTCGCCATACCCAAAAGCTTCCTCTGAAATATTTTGATGCCCACACCCATGGAGATTTAATGAGCCATTTTACAAACGATGTGGATACGATCTCAGAAGCGCTCAACAACAGCTTCACATTATTGATCCAAAGCTTTATTACATCGGCAGGAACGGTTATCATGTTAATTCTGCTGGACTTCCGGCTTTCTCTGATTGTTGTATTTTTTCTCCTGATCATGTTAATATATATCCGGCACAATGGGAGACTGAGCAAAAAATATTTTACAGAACAGCAGAAAAATCTCGGCAATATAAATGGATTTGTTGAAGAAATGGTGGAAGGACAGAAGGTCGAAAAGATCTTTCGGCATGAGAAGCAGGATTTACGGAAATTTTGTGAGCTGACTGAAAAACTGAGGGAATCCTCCACGATGGCAACTACCTTTACCGGCATTACCATCCCAACGATCGTTTCCCTTTCTTACATTAATTATGCCGTTTCTGCCTGTATCGGGGGATTATTTGCGCTATCAGGACTTATTAATCTGGGAACACTGGCATCTTATCTGGTTTATGTCAGGCAAAGCGCCATGCCAATGAATCAGTTTACCATGCAGATTAATTTTCTTATGGTAGCACTTGCCAGTGCAGAAAAAATTTTTGATATGATGGAAGTAGAGCCGGAATCGGATGAAGGAACCGTTACCTTATGCAAAGCAGCCCGGGAGGAAGATGGCAGCCTTAAGGAAACGGATGCCTATACCGGTCTTTTTGCCTGGAAAGTGCCTGACCAGGATCATGGGTATCATCTGGTTCCGCTCAAAGGAGATGTCCGTTTCCATGATGTGGTGTTCGGATATACAAAGGGAAACACCATATTAAATGGCATTAGCCTGTATGCAAAGCCCGGCCAGAAAATAGCATTTGTCGGATCCACCGGTGCCGGTAAAACGACGATCATCAATCTGGTCAACCGATTCTATGAATTAAATGGTGGAACAATCACCTACGATGGAATTGATATCAAAAATATAAAAAAGGATGACTTAAGGCGTTCAATTTCCTTAGTCATTCAGGAAACGCACCTGTTTACCGGAAGCATTGCGGATAATATCCGGTATGGCCGGCTTAATGCTTCTGATGAAGATGTGTTGGCTGCTGCAAAGATCGCAAATGCGGATTCCTTTATAAGGCGTCTTCCCAATGGATACGATACTTTATTGGAAAGCGACGGCAGCAATTTATCACAGGGCCAGCGGCAGCTGATTGCCATAGCCAGAGCTGCCATATCCCAGCCTCCTGTCCTGGTTATGGACGAAGCTACCAGTTCCATTGACACCCGGACTGAAAAACTGATTGAAAAAGGCATGGATGCACTGATGAAAGACCGGACTGTATTCGTTATTGCCCATAGGCTCTCAACCGTCAGGAACTCCAACGCGATTCTGGTTCTTGAAAAAGGTGAGATCATTGAACGGGGCAGCCATGATGAATTGCTTCAGGAAAAGGGGAAGTATTATCAGCTGCATACAGGCCTGTTTGAACTGGAATAATGGATAAAAGAAAAGAGGTGAGGTATATGTTACGCCAAAATATAAGAGAACTGTTGATTCGTGAAGAAAAGGCAAGAAAACAGATTATTTCTCCGCTTCTGTCAAATATTGGATTAACGCCAGGGCAGGGTCAGGCCAGGATTTTATACTATCTTTTGCAGAAAGATCATATCACGCAAAAAGAAATTGCAGATAATTGTCATTTTGATACAGCCACCATGTCAAGGAATATTGATAAATTAGAGGATATGGGACTGCTCACAAGGGAAAATAATCCTGACAGCAGACGTTCCTTTCAGATCTGTCTCACGGAAAAAGGATTAACTGAGGCTGTGAAAATAAGAAAAGTTTTTGAAAGATTTGAGGATCTTGCATGTTGTGATATTGCAGAAGATGAAATAGCAATCTTTCGCAAGGTGTTAATGAAAATGTGCGAAAATTTGGAAGCCTATAAAAATTCCTGTGACCAATAAAAAATATTTTATATAAAATGGACCGTCAGTTTAATTCTGACGGTTTTTTTTATGGAAAATTACGTCCTTTGAGATAAAAAAGCCCTCTGGGCAGGATGCGTAGACGCAATCTTTGGAACCTGACAAGTCTAAAGATTGCTATTTTTTTAACTAAATGGCCGGAATTTTTGTATTCAAAAAGAATTTTATTGAAAATGACGGTTCTAAAACGGAATTAAAAGCAAAAATATGTCAAATGTCATATGAAAATCCTATCGTTCATGATAAATAATTAGTATTTTTCATTAATAATAAATGGAGTTAAAATAAAAAGCAGAAAGAATGTTAAAATTTTCACCATTAAATAAGTCGTAATTTTTGCCAGGGAGGTGTGCAAGTATGGATTGGAAAGAACTGTACATATCAAAGCTTAAAACCATGGAAGAAGCAGTGAAAATCATAAAATCCGGCGACAGGGTGGTAATCGGCCATGCGGCAGGGGAACCTGTAAAATTGGTGGATGCAATGGTAGATTATGCTGTAAAGGCCGGTCTGAAAGATATTGAAATTAACCAGCAGGTAGATATGGGGCACTCTCTTTACGCCCAGCCGGGAATGGAAAAACATTTCAGAGAAAACAGCTTATTTGTAGGCGTCAGAACCAGGGAATGTGTAAACAGCGGACGGGGAGATTTTACACCTTGCTTTTTTTATCAGATTCCGGATCTGTTCCGTTACTCGTTAAAGCCTAATGTACTTCTGGCTACCTTATCCCTGCCGGATGAGCACGGTTACTGCAGCTTCGGCGTATCCTGCGATTATACAAAACCTGCAGCAGAGATAGATGGGGTAAAGGTAATTGCGGTATTGAACACCAATATGCCCCGGACGCTGGGAGACAGCTTTATACATATCAGTAATATTGATGTGATCGTAGAAGATGACACGTCTGTGCCGGAACTGCCGATTCCTGAAATCGGGGATGTGGAGATGGCCATCGGCGAACATATTGCGTTTTTAGTAAAGGATGGAGATTGCCTGCAGCTGGGAATCGGTGCGATTCCGGATGCGGTTTTGAAATTCCTGGGCAACAAAAAGGATTTGGGGATCCATTCTGAAATGATATCGGACGGTGTTGTTGATTTATACGAGAAAGGCGTGATCAACTGCAGGGCGAAGAATTTTAACCGGGATAAGATGGTAGTGTCATTCCTCATGGGAAGCAGGCGGTTATATGATTTCGCAGATGATAACCCGTGCATTTATATGGCTCCTGTAGATTATGTCAATAACCCTGTGGTAATTGGCCGCAATGACAATCTGGTATCCATTAATTCATCTGTGGAAGTGAATTTAATGGGAGAGGCATGTTCGGAAGCCATGGGACTGAAACAGTTTTCCGGGGTCGGCGGACAGGTGGACTTTATCCGCGGAGCTTCCTTTTCAAAAGGAGGGCGTTCCATCCTCGCCTTTCCCTCGACGGCCAGGAAAGGAACCGTTTCAAAGATCGTGCCGTTTTTGACCCAGGGTGCAACCGTAACGACATGCAGAAATGATGTGGACTATATCGTGACGGAATACGGAATTGCCAGGATGAAAGGGCATACGCTGAGAGACAGAGCCCGCCAGCTCATCCGAATCGCAGCCCCTGAGTTTAAGGACGTCCTTGCGGAAGAATTTGAAAAACGGTTTGCTGAAAAATATCGGAAGGTGTAGAAAAACGGATTGGAGCGATATTTAAGCGGCATACTTTCTCATCGTGGTTATTCATAATGAACCTTCTTTTGAAATAGTCTATCAGTAGAAAGCTTGTCAATCAGGAATAGCAGACAGGCAAAAAATATGGGAGAAGGAAGCAATTGGTATGACTGCTAATTATGAATATTATAAAATTTTCTATTATGTAGCAAAGTATCAAAATTTCACAAGGGCTGCAAACGCCCTTTTAACAAGCCAGCCATCTATTACATGTTACATGCATAATCTTGAAAACGCATTGGGCTGCAAGCTGTTTATACGGTCAAGAAAAGGCGTTACTCTGACTACTGAGGGAGAACTGCTTTACAGTTATGTTGCTCCTGCCTGCAAAAAACTGATTCAAGGGGAAGAAGCGTTAAGAGAGAGCCTGGGAGAACAGCATGAGTGTATTAACGTGGGAGCTACGCAGATGGCCATGCACACCTATCTGTTAACAGTACTGAACCGGTTTCAGGAACGGTTTCCACAGGTCAAGCTGAACATTTTTAATTATAATACACCGCAGACGTTGAACGAACTGAAAGCCGGCAAGATTGATCTGGCCATTATCACAACGCCGTTTGACTGTAATCTGACATTAAAGGCTGTTAAAGTGAAACCCTTTAACAGCATATTGGTGGGAGGAAGCAGGTATGCGGAATACGGCACCGGGACCATGTATCTTTCGGAGCTTGCGAAGCTTCCGCTGATTACCATGTCCAGCACTACAACCACCTTTGCCTTTTTTCAGGAATTTTACCATTCTTGTGGTTTGACGATGCAGCCGGCCATTGAGGTGGCTGCAATTGATATGGTTCTTCCGGTAATCGCGAAAAACTTAGGGATCGGATTTGTTCCCGAAGAGCTGGCCCAGCCGGCGCTTGAGGAAGGTGAAATCGTAGAGATAAAGCTGTACGAACGGATACCAGAACGGTACATCTGTATAGTCAGCGATAACCGAAGCCCTTTAAGTTCGGCTGCAAAACAGCTGCAGTATATGCTGGAAGGTAAAGTGCAGCAGCAGTAACGGGAGAACAGGTTATGGTTATGGTAATTGTAAGAACATTTTAATATATCTAATTTAAGAGGAGGATTACAAATGGCAAAAAAAATTGTTTTAGCAGGCGCTTGCCGTACTGCGATCGGAAGCATGGGAGGAGCTTTAAGTACGGTTCCGCCCCAGGAACTGGGAGCAATCGTCATCAGGGAGGCCTTGAAGAGGGCAGGCGTTAAGCCGGAGCAGGTTGATCATGTATATATGGGATGTGTCATCCAGGCTGGTTTGGGACAGAACGTTGCCCGTCAGGCTTCCCTGAAAGCAGGGATTCCGGTTGAGACTCCGGCAGTTACCGTTAATGTTGTATGTGGTTCCGGTTTAAATTGCGTTAATTTGGCAGCTCAGTTGATTATGTGCGGGGAAGCGGACATTGTAGTTGCAGGAGGTACGGAAAATATGTCTTTTGCTCCGTATCTTTTAAAAAATGCGCGTTTCGGTTACCGTATGAACAATGGACAAATTATTGACAGCATGGTAAATGATGCATTATGGGATGCCTTTCATGATTACCATATGGGAATAACAGCTGAAAATGTAGGTGAAAAATGGGGGCTTAAAAGGGAAGAACTTGACAGGTTCGCCGCTTCCAGCCAGCAGAAAGCATGCGCGGCTTCGGAATCCGGCCGGTTCAAAGATGAAATCGTTCCGGTGGAAATCAAGAAGAAAAAAGAAACAATCGTATTTGATACGGATGAAGGCCTGCGTCCGGGAACCACAGAGGAAGGAATCGCAAAACTGCGCCCGGCATTTAAACAGGACGGCATGGTAACAGCAGCAAACGCATCCAGTATCAATGATGGCGCGGCAGCTATCGTGGTGATGAGTGAAGAAAAGGCAAAAGAGCTTGGAGTTAAGCCGATGGCAACATGGGTAGCAGGTGCTCTTGCCGGAGTGGCTCCGGAAATCATGGGCATAGGCCCGGTGGCCGCCACCAGGAAGGTTATGGATAAGACCGGAATGGACATTAAGGACTTCGATCTGATTGAGGCGAATGAGGCATTTGCAGCCCAGTCCCTGGCGGTAGCCCGTGAACTTAAATTTGATATGTCAAAAGTAAATGTGAATGGAGGCGCAATCGCCCTTGGACATCCGGTAGGTGCGTCAGGCTGCCGTATTCTTGTTACCCTTTTGCATGAAATGGAAAAACGCGATGCGAAAAAGGGGCTGGCAACCCTTTGTATCGGCGGCGGCATGGGATGCGCGACGATTGTTGAACGTGACTGATAAATCAAGAATCTATGCAGGGGAACTATCATCAGGAAAAGTAAAATTGAGGTGTTAAAAGTATGGAGTTTATTATGTATGAGGCGGAAGGACAGGTGGGAATCATTACGATCAACCGTCCCAAAGCGTTGAACGCGTTAAACAAACAGGTTTTGGAAGAACTTGATATGGCCCTTAACAGCGTTGATCTAGATACGGTCAGAGCTTTGATTATTACAGGGGCCGGAGATAAATCTTTTGTGGCCGGTGCGGACATCGCCGAGATGAGTACTCTGACCAGGGAGGAAGGAGAAGCGCTCGGAAAAAAAGGAAATGAAGTATTCCGCAGACTGGAAACATTTCCGGTTCCGGTCATAGCGGCAGTCAATGGATATGCTCTTGGAGGCGGCTGCGAAATATCCTTAAGCTGCGATATTCGCATCTGTTCCGACAACGCGGTATTCGGTCAGCCTGAGGCTGGGCTGGGCATTACTCCCGGCTTTGGCGGAACTCAGAGGCTGGAGAGGATCATCGGAGTGGGTATGGCAAAACAGATGATTTATACTGCAAGAAATATAAAGGCAGAAGAAGCTTACAGGATCGGCCTTGTAAATGCCGTATATCCGCAGGAGGAACTTCTGGGAGCGGCCAGGAAGATGGCAGAGGAAATTGCAAAAAATGGGCCGATTGCAGTGAGAAATTGCAAGAAGGCAATGAATGACGGCCTTCAGATGAACATGGACCAGGCAATCGTGATAGAAGAAAAGCTGTTTGGTGCCTGCTTTGAAACCCATGACCAGAAAGAAGGG
Source organism: Clostridium sp. Marseille-P2415 (assembly GCF_900155545.1). Taxonomy (GTDB): domain Bacteria; phylum Bacillota; class Clostridia; order Lachnospirales; family Lachnospiraceae; genus Lacrimispora. The sequence continues at coordinate 1,043,442 of NZ_LT732526.1, read as the reverse complement.
ATGAGCTCATTTCTTGAAAAGAGAAAAGAAAAAAATTTCATTAATAAATAAGAACACGGAGCGGTTGGCCCGGATACATATAAAAGTTTAAGGAGGACTACATCATGAAGGTTGGCATTATTGGTGCCGGAACTATGGGTTCAGGAATTGCCCAGGCATTTGCCCAGGTAGAAGAATATGAAGTGTGCTTATGCGATATTAACGAAGAATTCGCTTCAAATGGAAAGAAAAAGATTGCCCGTGGTTTTGAAAAGAGGATTGCCAAAGGCAAGATGACACAGGAAGCGGCAGATGCGGCTCTGTCAAGGATTACAACAGGCGTAAAGGATATTTGTACGGACTGTGATCTGGTTGTGGAAGCGGCTGTAGAGAATCTGGCCATCAAAAAACAGACTTTTAAGGAACTTCAGGACATTTGTAAAAAGGACTGTTTGTTTGCAACAAATACCTCATCGCTCTCGATCACGGAAATCGGTGCCGGGCTTGACCGGCCGGTTGCAGGTATGCACTTTTTCAATCCTGCACCGGTCATGAAGCTGGTGGAGGTGACAGCAGGCTTAAATACCCCGGCGGAGACGGTTGACATCATCAAGAAAATAGCGGAGGAGATCGGTAAGGTTCCGGTACAGGTAGAAGAAGCAGCCGGATTTGTAGTAAACAGGATTCTCATCCCCATGATCAATGAGGGAATTGGTATCTATGCAGATGGGATTGCCAGCGCTCAAGGCATTGATAATGCGATGAAACTGGGGGCGAATCATCCAATGGGACCGCTGGCCTTAGGCGACTTGATCGGCCTTGATGTGGTGCTTGCCATCATGGAAGTGCTTCAGGCAGAAACCGGAGACCCAAAGTACCGCCCTCATCCGCTGTTAAGAAAAATGGTACGCGGCGGCAAATTGGGCCAAAAAACCGGTATGGGTTTTTACGATTATAGAAAATAACTGAAATTATCCAGCCTCCTTCAAAAAAACTGAATCAGGCTGGATAATGCAATTAGAAAATGGAGGAGCAGAACATGGACTTTAGTTTATCAAAAAAACATCTTCTCGCACAATCCCTGTACAGGAGCTTTGCCGAAAATGAAGTAAAGCCATTGGCACAGGAAGTTGACGAGACAGAGGAATTTCCGGGATCAACGGTAGAAAAACTGGCAAAGTATGGCATGCTGGGTATCCCGGTTCCGAAGGAATATGGAGGTCAGGGCTGCGATCCTCTTACATACGTAATGTGTGTGGAGGAGCTTGCCAGGGTATGCGCAACCACTTCTGTTATTGTATCCGCCCATACATCCCTGTGTATTGATCCGATTCTTACATATGGTACGGATGCACAGAAACAGAAATACGTTCCCGATCTTGCTTCCGGAAGAAAGCTTGGTGCTTTCGGACTGACGGAACCAGGGGCTGGAACCGACGCTCAGGGACAGCAGACAAAAGCAGTTTTAGATGGGGATCAGTGGGTGTTAAATGGTTCCAAATGTTTTATCACCAATGGAAAAGAGGCAGATGTTTACATCATCATTGCTGTGACCGGTATAATTGAAAAGCGGGGGAAAAAACTGAAGGAAATTTCTTCTTTTATCGTGGAAAAGGGCACACCTGGCTTTTATTTTGGAACAAAAGAAAAGAAAATGGGTATCCGTGGTTCCTCAACCTACGAATTGATTTTTACTGACTGCCGCATTCCGAAAGAAAACCTATTGGGATTGCAGGGAAAAGGTTTTAATATTGCCATGCATACCCTGGACGGCGGACGCATCGGTATTGCCGCCCAGGCCCTGGGGCTTGCGGAAGGAGCGCTTGAATCCGCTGTAAAATATGTTAAGGAAAGAAAACAGTTTGGCCGTACCATCGGCCAGTTCCAGAATACTCAGTTTCAGTTGGCTGATATGGCAACAAAGGTTGAAGCAGCAAAGATGCTTGTATATAAGGCGGCCATGGCAAAGGCTACCCAGAAGATATACAGCGTAGAGGCGGCTATGGCGAAATTATACGCCACTGAAGCTGCTATGGATGTGACGACAGAGGCTGTCCAGCTTCATGGCGGTTACGGATATATCAGGGATTATGGTGTGGAGCGCATGATGCGTGATGCTAAGATTACGGAAATCTACGAAGGGACCTCGGAAGTTCAGCGTATGGTTATTTCCGGGGATATTTTGAAATAGGAGGACTTGTCATGAAAATTGTTGTTTGTATAAAACAGGTACCTGATACAAAAACCGGGGTAAAATTCAATCCGGATGGTACTCTGGACCGAGGTGCAATGTCAGCGATCATGAATCCGGATGATAAAGCAGGACTTGAGGCAGCCTTAAGATTAAAAGAACAATACGGGGCAGAAGTAACAGCGATCACCATGGGGCTTCCTAAAGCGGATGAAGTCTTGCGCGAGGCATTGGCCATGGGGGCGGATAAAGGGATTTTAATAACCGACAGGGTATTGGGAGGAGCCGATACATGGGCCACCTCCTCAACATTGGCCGGTGCGATCAGAAACCTGGAATATGATTTGATCATTACAGGACGTCAGGCCATTGATGGAGATACGGCCCAGGTCGGGCCTCAGATTTCCGAGCATTTGAATATTCCGGTCATCTCCTATGCCCAGAAAATCCAAATGGAAGGTGACAGCGTTATTGTCGAGCGGCAGTTTGAGGACAGATACCACGTTCTCAAGGCAAAGATGCCCTGCCTCATCACAGCACTCTCAGAATTAAATAAGCCCCGTTACATGACTCCCGGCGGGATATTTGATGCTTATGATGCGGACATCACGGTATGGGGAAGACAGGATCTAAAAGATGTGTCTGACAGTAACATTGGATTAAAAGGTTCTCCTACCCAGATTGCCAAGGCTTCCGATAAAGTGAGAAAAGGAAAAGGAGAAGTGGTGAACTTAGATCCACAGGAATCCGTCGCATATATTATGGGAAAATTAACTGAAAGGCATATCATTTAATTGAAAAGAAAGGTGGTGAACAGAATGGGGTTAGAAGAATATAGAGGCGTATATATTTTTGCGCAGCAGGCGGACAATCAATTAAACTGCATTGCTTTCGAATTACTTGGGAAAGCAAAAGATCTTGCAGAGGATTTAAATACTGATGTAACAGCAGTGCTTATTGGATCCGGCGTTAAGGGACTGGCTGATGAACTGGCTGCATATGGAGCACAAAAGGTCATTGTGGTGGATGATCCGGAGCTGAAAGATTACAGGACGGAGCCCTATGCCCATGCTCTTGCTTCCGTGATCAGGAACTATAAGCCGGAAATTGTTTTGATAGGAGCAACTGCCATTGGAAGGGACTTGGGGCCGCGGGTGTCCGCCAGAGTTGCTACAGGGCTTACGGCTGATTGTACGAAACTGGAAATCGGGGATTTCCCGCTGAATCCGATCTCTGGCAGGGAGCAGAAGCATAATCAGCTTCTGATGACACGACCGGCTTTTGGCGGCAATACCATAGCTACCATCGCCTGCCCGAACCACCGTCCTCAGATGGCTACGGTCCGTCCGGGCGTGATGCGTGCGATCGAAAGAATAGACGGGGCAAAGGCTTCGGTTGAAGCGTTTAATCCGGGCTTTACACAGAACCGGAATTATGTAGAGATCCTGGATGTTGTCAAATCTGTAAATGAAACAGTGGATATCATGGATGCCAATATCCTCGTGTCAGGCGGACGCGGCATGGGATGCCCGGAAAACTTCCGTGTTCTGGAAGAATTGGCCGGCGCACTCGGAGGTGAGGTCAGCTGCTCACGAGCCGTTGTGGATGCGGGCTGGAAGCCGAAGGATATGCAGGTCGGCCAGACCGGCAGGACGGTTCGCCCCAATGTATATATTGCGATTGGAATTTCCGGGGCGATTCAGCATGTGGCAGGCATGGAAGAGTCTGATCTGATTATTGCAATCAATAAGGATGAGAGCGCTCCCATTTTTGAGGTCGCTGATTACGGTATTGTTGGAGATTGGAAGAAAATAGTACCGGAGATGACGAAGCAGCTTCTGGCTGCAAAGGCCGGAAAGTAAAAAATACCCGATTATAGTAGCTGATTTTATTGAAACCGGAGAGATTCGCAATCTCTCCGATTTTTTTATCTGTTTCAATCTGTGTATGCAATTCAGAAAATAGTACCATAAAATAAATATGTTGAAAATTAATAAAATATGAAATACAATAAAACTATAACATGTTTGTCAGGAGATCAAAAGTGATTAAATTTACAGTTATTACTATTAAAAGTGAGAGAGATTATGATGAAGTACTAAAAAGGGAAATCCCTACATATTTAATAGATAATGATGTAATAGAGCGTTTAAGAAATTATGTGGGTTTGAAGTGTGATACCATCACGATAGAATATCCATATTATGATAGCGATTATTTAAGTACATATTACGAACATTATTCACAGAAATTTAAAAAATATGAAAAATGCTGTTGTAGACTACACTTGGAAAAGGCTGATAATTATTATGGTTATATCACATTACGTCCGACTGTTAGTGGGACAAAGCTTGGAAAAACTTATATTGATCCCCATTTGTTACTGGATAAAGAAGCATATTTAATGCTTGAAAAATATGAAGCCCATATTTCAGGACAAAATTTTGATATTAAATGCTTTCCCTGGCAGCGCCAGCAAACTGATATTTCAGTCTGTGCGCACACAGCTACATGGACCGTAATCCGATATTTTGGAAACAAATATAAGAATTATGCGGATACAACAATAGGAAGCATCGTAGAAAAAATAAAAAATGATTGGGGAAGGAAAACACCTTCCTTAGGATTGAATCCAGTTCAAATTTCTGATATCTTCAAAGAGTATGGTTTCAGTCCCTTAATAGTGGGAGGAGAAAAACGAATTGATTACCAATTTATTGATGAAATAATGTCGTATATTGAATCAGGACTCCCGATGGTAGGTTTTTTATCACCATTAGAACATGCAATATCCATCATTGGACATGGCAAAATCAATTATAGCATATTAGAGAATACGGAAATGATAGAACAACTAGCAGATAAAGAGGTAAAAGTCATACCTCATACAAGGCTGATAAGTTCAATTTATGTAATGGATGATCGATATTTTCCTTATATGGAGGTTCCAGTAGGTTTACCAAATAAGGAAAGTGATGTAGAATATGGAATTAATGAGCTATATTATGCAGTTGTACCTTTATACAACCAGATGCAATTAGTATATAGTGAAGTATATGCACGTATGCTAACATGGATTAAGGCGAAAGTAATGAATTGGGAAGAAATAAATGTATGCAGAATATACATTGCATCTTCTAATTCATTAAAGCGTAATGCCGCAGAATCCGAAACGATGACTCAGGAACTAAAAGATGCTGTAATTAATCTTTCATTACCAAAGTTTGTATGGTGTATCGATTTATCTGGAATAGAAAACTATAAAAATCATCTGACATCAGGTAAAATCATTATTGATGCGACCAGTGCAACCTGGGAAGCCGAACCGTGGATATTACGGCATGATTTGGAAAGAATTGAATATAGAGATTATGATAATGATCCGAATATTGTTTATTCTGTAAAGGTAAAGATGAATCCATATAGAATGTACACGAATAATCTTGAACAGATATATTAGGAGGAAATATAAATGTCAAGTTACATTGCGCCAGAGTATACGGCAATTGAAAATATGCTTAAATCATTTGTAAAAGAGCATGAGTTAGATATGGTAACGGTTAATAGTTTGATTCGTGGAAGTATGGAATTATTAGAACCAGAACCACCAACAGCTTCAGTGGCAATATTAGATTCCAAAGATATGTCATCCGCAGTGAGTGTAAAACCTAGTAATATAAGAATTAATTTAAAATTTGCATTTAATTCAATATTTTCATTTAAGTCATTACTCGATGCGAAAGGAATATGGCTGGTATTGACATTATTAAAGGCAATTGTATTTCTTATCTCTGACATGGAGGTCAAGCTTAATGAAAATGAGGCAGTAGTTTTATTTAGCTTATATAGATTGCGTAGTGCAACGTGCGAAGAAATTATTGATTACATTGAAACAGTTAAGACGGAGGAAATTAATATCGAAATTAATAAAAAAGATGTAAAGACGGCATTGAGTAAACTTGAAAAAATTGGTACAATTAAGTTAGAAGCTGGAAAATATAGCATGTGTGAAGCAATCCTGATTCGGAAACACTAACTTAGAAACACGCTTTGCGAGTTTCTAAGTTATCGCGGCAGTCGCCAGATGCAAGCCAGCTTGTATTTGGCTCGTTGCCCGCGTAAATACAAATTACTTGCATTTATATCGTGAGATTCATATAATAATAAGAGTGTAGAGAAAGAAGGAGATGAATATGGCAAAACTTATTTTGAGTCAGGCTTCTCAAAAAGGAATACAAGGTGCAAGAAAAGGAAAATTAAAAACTGGTAAAAAATATGAAGAATTAGTAAAAGAAGCCGATAATAGGATAGAAGAGAATCATTATCGTTATGCTAACGCATATAAAAAGGCGGAAAAATATTTAGCCAGATAATTGAATGTATCTTGGATTCCATGAAAGCTGGATAATGTACTTTTATATATAATCATCTGTAATACTTTTTTATGGGGCTGTCGCACCAGTTGATTAAAATCAGCTGGTGTCCAGCTCTTTTTGAATGCTTTTTTACTTCGATCTATGAATTCCTTTTTTAGTTTTGCTATCCAGTAAAGCCGCTATATAATGATTAACTTTGAGTGTACATCTGACGGAACTCAGTCGGAGTACAGGATTTTATTATTTTAAACATGCGAATAAAAGCGGATTGGCTGGAAAAACCGGAACGCAGAGCAACTTCTGTAATGGAAAGCTGAGGATTAATCAGCAATGTTTCGGCAATGGCAATCCGTTTTTTATTTACATATTTGTAAAAGGATACATTCGTAAATTGTTTGAACAGGCGGGTAAAATGATATTTACTGAAACCAGCCAAAGAAGCCACTTCTTCTAAGGTCAGTTCTTCCGTGCAGTGGCTGCTGATATAATTGCATATAAAAATAAACTTTTCCGTATATTTCTTTTGCCGGATGTTTGCAGCATCCAATAAGTGCACATTTTCGGTATGATTGCGGCCGATTAATGCAAACATTTCTAAAAGCATTGAGTATATCTTAGTTTCGGTAAGCGGTAAATCTTTTTTGTATTCCTCCATTATTTCAAGCATGCAGTGATAGAGTTTATCATGTATTGCAGGGAAGGTTTCAGGAGTGATAATAAAGGTTGGATTCAACAGGAACAGGATAGACTCTAATTCTTTCATTTCATGAAACATTGGAAGTTCTGCCTGAAAAATAATCCGTCTTCCCGCCTTAGGTGCCTTTAGAGAGTGGATCACTCCCGGACAAATTAAGATGATTTCACCCGGTTTCAGTTCAAAAGCATGTGAGTTATACAAAACGGAGTATGTATTTGTAAGAGGCATAATAATTTCAAGAGGAGTATGCCAGTGTGAGGGATAGTCTTCTGCCTCTGTGTTATCATAAAGGCGTATATTGGTATATTCTTTATAGTTAACCGTTTCGTGGATTCCTTTTAGATTTTCTATCATTTAAATGGCCCCTTTGCGAAAAATATTGCTTCAAAAAATTGCTTTATCATTTAAAAAATATTATAAAATATATGCATTAAAATTTCAATATTAAATATAAAAGTATTATTTTTGTAAATCTTAATGATTAAAAATTATAAAAACGCAAGAATAATTAAACATATTTTGTGTATAACATAAAAAAACTTATAAAAATGAAAAATGAATAATAGCAATAATTAACAACACAGAGGCAATAATTTTAAAGAAATCATGATAGGTTTCTGCTAAAGTAAAAGTATCAAATAAACGCGAATATAAATTGAGGAGGAAAGGTATGAAAAAGGGATTCATTTCAGTTTTTTTAACAGCCGGGCTTATAATGGGGCTGCTCTCCGGGTGCGGCGTATCAACTGATACGGGCTCTGCAGAAAGCTCGTCAGGAAGCTCTGCAGAGAGTTCTGCAGAAACGGTCAAAGCAACCGGGGATGAAGAACAAATTACATGGATGTTTTGGGATGACTTGGAAGCGACAGAAGATTTGGTCAGCAAAGGCTATAAAAAAGTAATTGATCGTTTTAATGAACAGTATAAGGGAAAATATTATTGCAACGTGGTCACAACAAATCTGGAAGAATATGATACAAAATTAAATGCGCTGATAGCGGCTGGCCAAACACCGGACGTATTCATATGCAACCCGGGTCCAAACCTGACTCAGTATGTAGATTCCGGTGTGGCAGCAGACTTAACAGATATTTTACAGAATCAGGAATCCGGCTGGTATCAGACATTCACTGATGGAATTTTTGAAAGAATCACCTATGATGGAAAGATTATGGCAGTTCCGACTAACTTTGCAGCCGCCTGTGTATTTTACAATACCGAAATCTTCGAAAAGGCCGGCGCAGAAGTGCCAAAGACCTATGATGAATTGATTGATGTATGTAAGAAAATAAAAGATGCAGGCTATACACCGATTTCCTGTTCCGCCGGCACTCCATGGTGCTTGTCCATGATTGCCGGATATCTTTGTGACAGAGAAGGCGGCCCGGATAATTTAACCGGCGCAAATGCAGGAACACTTGACTGGACGAGCGAGAGCTTCCTTGATGCCGGAAACAAGTTAAAAGAGCTTTCCCAGTACTTCCAGGATACTGCCGCCGGGGATTCCAATGACCAGTCCACTGCAAACTTCTATAATGGAGATGCTGCAATGCTTGTGCAAGGCTCATGGGCAATCGCTCAGATCAATGGGAACAATCCGGAATTTGAAGACAAATGCGGTGTATTCCAATTCCCGGGAATCAACGGAGCAGCAGATCCCAACCGCATGATCGTAAAAACAGACAATCTGGTCATGAGCGCAACCACAAAGCATCCGGAAGCTTCTATTGCATTAATGAAAATGTTCACCGATGAAACCTCTCAGAAATATACCGCAGAAACAGCAGGTAAAATTCCTGTAACAAATGTAGAAATTGATTACAATAAAGCGCCAAAACAGTTTTCTTACATCAGCGATATTATGAAAAATGTAACAGGTACACTGGGATTCTATAATGAATCACTGGCAAGCGTAGAGGCAGGGGATGTTTTTGATGATGCTATGGTAGATATCTTTCTTGGAAATGCTACCGCTGAAGAAGCATTCCAAAAAGTGCAGGATTTTTATGAAAAAAATGTACGGAATAAATAATTTATAGAATTTTTGGAGGTATACGATGTAATCAGGCATTCGTATACCTTCGTTATGAAAAAACATGCTTTCCATTATCTGCAAGGAGGACAATATGAATAAGCTATTGGAAGATAAAAAAGCGGCTGTGATTTTTATTGCACCGGCATTCCTTTTGTTTACACTGATTTTATTTATTCCGATTATTCAGGTTATCTATTATTCATTATGTGACTACTCAGGACTTACGAAACCAGAATTTGTCGGGTTTAAAAATTACATAAATTTATTTATAAATGATAATACGATGAAGATTGCTCTGAAAAACTCCATATTCTTCATGCTTTTTTCTGCAATAACACAGCAGTTCCTTGGACTGTTGCTTGCAGTTTTATTAACAAACATAAAAATAGGCAGAAATTTATTCAAAAATATTTATTATCTTCCTTGTGTATTATCCTCAGCTGCGCTGGGTCTGTTATGGGCATTTTTATTCAATCCCAAAATAGGAATTAACCAGCTTCTAAGCTATTTCGGAATAAAAGGGCCGAACTGGCTGTTTTCTACCGGCGGTTTTATTTCCCTGCCCATGTGGGTAATTGGATTTGTAGCACTTTGGCAATATGTCGGACAGACAATGATGCTTTATATGGCACAGATCAGCGGTATATCAAAAGATATCTCTGAAGCTTCCTATATTGACGGAGCATCAAAAGCACAGTCTTTCCGTTATATTACCATGCCCTTGATCAAGCCAATGTTAGTTACTACGCTTTCGTTAAATTGCATTGGTTCTTTAAAATTCTTTGACTTGATTTACAATATGACACAGGGCGGTCCGAACCATATAACAGAAGTATTGGCATCACACTTATATACGCAGGGATTTAAGTACTATAAGTATGGATATGCCAGTGCAATCTCTATTATATTGCTCATTTTATGCTTAATTGTAACGCTTCTTATTAATAAATTCATAAAAGCAGAAACTTATGAGACTTAGGAGGTGGAGTGATGAAAACAAATAAAATGGAAAGACAAAGAAAACCCATAACCGCTGTCAGTATATTCCTCTATATCGCGCTTACCATTCTGGCTTTTATATATCTGTTCCCATTGCTTTGGATGCTCAGTGTTTCGTTAAAAACAAACCGGGAAGTATTAACATCACCGTTTTCGATCCCCAAAATACTGCAGCTTGGAAACTATATATTTGCGTGGACAAATGGAAAACTGGGGCTAGCGACCTTGAATTCCATGATTGTCTGTGGAAGTGCGCTGGTTATCAGTTTATTGATCGGTTCCATGGCGGCCTTTGCTATTGCCAGGATGAGATGGAGGTTCTTACCGTTTGCCATGCAATATTTCCTGATCGGGATGATGGTGCCGGTCCATTGTGTATTGATTCCTCTTTTCGTACGTTTTTCAAAATGGCAGCTAACCAATCATTTGATCGGTCTGGTCATTCCTTACATCACATTTTCGCTTCCGATGACAATCTTTTTGCTGGCAGGATTTTTTAAGAGTATGCCAAATGAAATGTTTGAAGCCGCCTGTATCGATGGTTGTTCTATTTATGGTTGTTTTGCAAAAATAGCTTTACCTCTATCCAGAGTTGGAATGTTCGTGGCAGGCATTATGACTTTTGTAGGTAACTGGAATGAACTTCTTTTAGCAATGGTATTTATTTCAGATTCAATGAAAAAGACATTACCGGTTACTCTGACCTATTTTGTTGGTCCTTATGCGACAAATTATGTGCAGATGTTTGCGGCCATAATCATAGCAATTGCACCTACCATAGCAGTGTACAGTATTTTCAGCAACCAGATTGTAGATGGATTGACAACCGGGGCTGTGAAGGGATGAGCGCGTCCAGAAAAGGGCGATTGGTTTAGTGGGTGGAAATCCCATACGGCAAGGCGTAGCGAGCCACCGTTAGCGAGTCTTGGGTGTTGTCTGGTAACAGGCAAGGCTAAGCGTAGACAGTCAGGAAACAGGGTTGCAATGCTATCGAGCTTCGAAATTTTACAAAGTCTTAAAGGCCGACGCAGTTTATCCATGCGGAAGGCAACATCATAACAAGCGTTAAGCGAGTTTGTTATGGCTTTGACGGAGTCCAAGGGCCAATCATGTTTTACAATGACTAATCAGTCAACTGGAGAGAGCCTGTGATTTCCTGCAAAGCAGATAACTGCTGCATGCAGGTATGACGTACAACGATGACAAGGAGGAAATCAAAGGAGTCACAGGCAGTCGGACACTCTCATAGTACCAAAGAAGCCAGTAATGATGGCGGAGGGAAGGGGAGTGCATAATAACACTCTTTCTGAGGGCACATTTACCGCACTCAGGGGCGGGAGGATAAATGCAAACGAAATTAGAAAGAATAGCAGACAAATCGGCTCATGAAAGCCGACCGGTATTTACATCACTGTATCACTTGCTGAATGAGGAACTATTGCTTCAATGCCATAAAGAATTAGACGGAAAGAAAGCAACAGGAGTCGATGGAATAACAAAAGAGGAATACAGCCAAAACTTAAGAGAAAACATCAGAAATCTGGTGAAAAGACTTAGGAACAAGGCATATAAGCCGAAACCGACCCTGCGGGTGTATATACCGAAAGCAAATGGAAAGAAGCGTCCACTGGGTATTGCAGTCTATGAAGATAAAATTGTGCAATTAGGACTAAAGAAGATATTGGAAGCGGTATATGAACCAAAGTTTCAGGAGAACATGTACGGATTCCGGCCGAAACGCGACTGTCATATGGCAATCAAAGAAATGTGTATCAGTATCGTGCGAAAGCGTATCAACTATGTTGTAGATGCAGATATCAAAGGTTTCTTCGACCATATGAGTCACGAATGGACAATGAAGTTCGTTGAATACTACATCAAAGACCCGAACATACTCTGGCTGATAAAGAAGTATCTGAAAGCAGGAGTGCTGGAAGAAGGGAGGTATCAGACGAATGAATGGGGATCCGCCCAAGGAAATATCATCAGTCCGATATTGGCAAATATCTACATGCACCATGTGCTGGTGTTGTGGTACAAAGCATACTTTGAGAAACGCGGAACGGGAATGAGTTTTCTGGTAGTGTATGCAGATGATTACCTGGCAGGCTTTGAANGCGCGTCCAGAAAAGGGCGATTGGTTTAGTGGGTGGAAATCCCATACGGCAAGGCGTAGCGAGCCACCGTTAGCGAGTCTTGGGTGTTGTCTGGTAACAGGCAAGGCTAAGCGTAGACAGTCAGGAAACAGGGTTGCAATGCTATCGAGCTTCGAAATTTTACAAAGTCTTAAAGGCCGACGCAGTTTATCCATGCGGAAGGCAACATCATAACAAGCGTTAAGCGAGTTTGTTATGGCTTTGACGGAGTCCAAGGGCCAATCATGTTTTACAATGACTAATCAGTCAACTGGAGAGAGCCTGTGATTTCCTGCAAAGCAGATAACTGCTGCATGCAGGTATGACGTACAACGATGACAAGGAGGAAATCAAAGGAGTCACAGGCAGTCGGACACTCTCATAGTACCAAAGAAGCCAGTAATGATGGCGGAGGGAAGGGGAGTGCATAATAACACTCTTTCTGAGGGCACATTTACCGCACTCAGGGGCGGGAGGATAAATGCAAACGAAATTAGAAAGAATAGCAGACAAATCGGCTCATGAAAGCCGACCGGTATTTACATCACTGTATCACTTGCTGAATGAGGAACTATTGCTTCAATGCCATAAAGAATTAGACGGAAAGAAAGCAACAGGAGTCGATGGAATAACAAAAGAGGAATACAGCCAAAACTTAAGAGAAAACATCAGAAATCTGGTGAAAAGACTTAGGAACAAGGCATATAAGCCGAAACCGACCCTGCGGGTGTATATACCGAAAGCAAATGGAAAGAAGCGTCCACTGGGTATTGCAGTCTATGAAGATAAAATTGTGCAATTAGGACTAAAGAAGATATTGGAAGCGGTATATGAACCAAAGTTTCAGGAGAACATGTACGGATTCCGGCCGAAACGCGACTGTCATATGGCAATCAAAGAAATGTGTATCAGTATCGTGCGAAAGCGTATCAACTATGTTGTAGATGCAGATATCAAAGGTTTCTTCGACCATATGAGTCACGAATGGACAATGAAGTTCGTTGAATACTACATCAAAGACCCGAACATACTCTGGCTGATAAAGAAGTATCTGAAAGCAGGAGTGCTGGAAGAAGGGAGGTATCAGACGAATGAATGGGGATCCGCCCAAGGAAATATCATCAGTCCGATATTGGCAAATATCTACATGCACCATGTGCTGGTGTTGTGGTACAAAGCATACTTTGAGAAACGCGGAACGGGAATGAGTTTTCTGGTAGTGTATGCAGATGATTACCTGGCAGGCTTTGAACATAAGGGGGAAGCCAAACGATACTACGAAGAGATGCAGATACGGCTGTGTAAATATGGGTTGGAACTAGAGACGAGTAAAAGCAGACTTGTAGAATTCGGGAGATATGCGAAAGAAAGAAGAAAGCGAAAAGGGGAGGGAAAACCCGAGACCTTTGATTTCTTGGGATTTACATTCTATTGCGGAGAAAACCAGGAGGGAAAGTTCTGTGTGATACCGAAAACCAACGGGAAACGAATGCGGACAAAACTGAAGGAGATGAAGCAGTGGCTGAAGAACAATCGAACAAAGCCATTAAAAGAGATAATGCTGATCCTTAATCGTAAGCTGGTTGGACACTACAGATACTACGGTGTGACGTATAACATACCATCGCTGATGAAGTATCACTATTACACAACGCGCCTGTTATACCGCTGGATGAATCGAAGGAGTCAGAAGAAAAGCTACAATTGGGAGGAATTTAAGCAGATGCTGGATTATTATCCGCTGGCATATCCCAAGAGGTACTACAATCTCTATGCGTAGCGGGAATCTGTAAATGTTATTATGAAGAGCCGTATGCGGGAAAGCCGCACGTACGGTTCTGGAAAGGACTTCGCATTGTGAGGTGCGATTTTACTAAACAAACCCTGAATTTGTAGGAGGAGAAAGAAAGCAAGACGGGAAGAAACGCGTAAAAAAGCAGAACAGTTAGCAGGGTTGGATAAACGTGCTTTCATGATTGTAAATGACAAAGGAGAATTGACAGGAAAGAGGGGCTGCCGCGCCGGCTGATTAAAATCAGCAGTGTTCAGTCTCTTTTTCTGTTTCATACCTGATTCCTATATTGCGCCTATTTTGCCAAATAGTGTTGCTTAATCCCAAAAAGTATCTTATAATTATGCAATATGTTGTTAGACGATATTTACCATGGGAAAAATATAGTTATTGCAATTTCTAAAAATCAGAAAATAAAGATTGTATTTCCTTCTTTTATCGGAATCGCCCAAAACAATGTACCTATTAAAAAATGTGCAGACCGCACATCGTAAAAAGGATTTAATATGAGAAAATTAGCTTTATCAGATGAAATTTTGTTAAGAATTGAGAAACCGGCCCGGTATATCGGAAATGAAGTAAACATGGCAGTCAAAGATCCGTCTGCTGTGGACATCCGCTTTGCCATGTGCTTCCCGGACGTTTATGAAATCGGAATGTCCCATCTGGGTATGCAGATTCTATACGATATGTTTAACCGCAGAGATGACATTTACTGCGAGCGTATCTTCTCCCCATGGACGGACTTAGATCAAATCATGAGGGAACAGCACATTCCGCTTTTCGCTCTGGAGTCACAGGATCCCATTAAGGAATTTGATTTTATTGGAATCACGCTTCAGTATGAAATGTGCTATACTAATATTTTGCAGGTCCTTGATCTGGGCCAGATACCGCTTCATGCGGCTGACCGGACAGAATCCGACCCGATCATAATCGGCGGCGGTCCGTGTGCCTACAATCCTGAGCCGCTGGCCCGGTTCTTTGATATGTTCTATATCGGAGAAGGGGAAACCGTTTATTTTGAACTGATGGACCGTTACAAGGAGAACAAGAAAAACGGCGGAAGCCGCATGGATTTCCTTGAGATGGCGGCGGAAATCGATGGAATCTATATTCCGGCCTTTTACGATGTGGACTATAAAGAAGATGGCACCATCGGGAGCATGAAGCCCAACAATCCTCATGCAAAGGAAAAAATAACAAAGCAGCTGGTTGTCAGCATGGATGATGCTTATTACATTGAAAAGCCAGTGGTCCCGTTTATCAAAGTGACCCAGGACCGGGTAGTGCTGGAGATCATGAGAGGCTGCATCCGCGGCTGCCGGTTCTGCCAGGCCGGGAACGTTTACCGTCCTTTAAGAGAACACAGCCTGGAATATTTAAAGGAATATGCCAGCAAGCTGTTAAAAAGCACCGGGCATGAGGAAATTTCCTTAAGTTCCTTAAGCTCCAGCGATTACAGCCGTTTGGAGGGAATCGTAAATTTCCTCATCGATGAATTTAAGGATAAGGGTGTCAACATTTCCCTTCCTTCCCTTCGAATTGATGCTTTTTCCCTTGATGTCATGAGCAAAGTCCAGGATATCCGGAAAAGCAGCTTGACCTTTGCACCGGAGGCAGGTTCCCAAAGGCTTCGTGATGTTATTAACAAAGGCCTGACGGAAGAAATTATCTTAAAAGGAGCCATGGAAGCCTTTCACGGCGGCTGGAACCGGGTCAAGCTTTACTTCATGCTGGGCCTGCCCACCGAGACGGTGGAGGATATGGAAGGGATCGCAGAGCTGTCGGAAAAAGTGGCAGAAGTCTACTATGAGATTCCAAAGGACCAGAGAAACGGAAAGGTTCAGGTGGTAGCAAGCTCCTCCTTCTTTGTTCCAAAGCCCTTTACCCCATTCCAGTGGGCCAGGATGTGTACAAAGGAAGAGTTTTTGGAGAGAGCCTATATTGTTAAGGATAAGTTCCGGAAGATGCTGAATCAGAAGAGCTTAAAATATAATTATCACGAAGCCGATTTAACGGTTCTGGAAGGTGTTCTGGCCCGCGGAGACAGAAGAACATCGGCTCTGATTGAAGAAGCTTATAAAAACGGTGCCATTTACGATTCCTGGTCCGAACATTTTAAAAATGATATCTGGATGAAGGCTTTTGAAACCTGCGGCCTTGATGCGGATTTCTATACGACCAGAGAAAGAGACTTAGAGGAAGTATTCCCCTGGGATTTTATCGATGCAGGCGTTTCAAAGGAATTTTTAAAGAGAGAGTGGCAGAACGCCATCAGCGAAAAAGTTACTCCAAATTGCCGTCAGCAGTGTACTGGCTGTGGGGCCATGAGTTTCAAAGGAGGGGTCTGCTATGAAGGTAAGAATTAAATTTTCCAAACATGGCCCGGTCAAATTCATCGGCCATCTGGATGTGATGCGTTATTTCCAGAAGGCCATGAGAAGGGCTGATATTGATATCAAATACAGCGAAGGCTTCAGTCCTCATCAGATCATGTCCTTTGCAGCACCGCTGGGTGTGGGACTTACAAGCAATGGAGAATATATGGACATTGAAGTGAAGTCCATAACGGATTGTAAGACCATGACGGATCAGTTAAATGAGGTAATGGTGGACGGAATCCGGATCATTGAATGCCATATGCTTGATGACCGGGCCAAAAATGCCATGTCTTTGGTTGCGGCTGCAGACTATACCCTGACCTTCCGGGAAGGAAAACAGCCGGATGATATGGAAGAATTTCTTAAGGGCCTTTCTGAATTTGCAGGCCAGGACCATATCTTAATAACCAAAAAAACGAAAAAAGGCGAAAAAGAGGTAGATATAAAAGCTTCTATTTATGAGCTTTCAGCAAATGACGGGACTATTTTTATGAAGGTATCTGCCGGAAGCGCGGATAATTTAAAGCCGGAACTGATGATGGAAACCTATTACCAGTGGAAAGGCCAGACCTGTCCGGAATTTGCTTTCCATATCCAGAGAGAAGAGGTCTACGGCAATGCCGGAGATGAGGAGAATAAAATTCTTGTGCCTTTGGGGCTTATAGGAGAATCCATTGAATAAGCTGATCATAACAAGATGGAACGGTTCGGTCATTACCCTGCTTCAGTCGGGAAAAGAAACGGTTCAGATCGATATTGAACCGGAGCAGAACCATTCCGTTTTAGGTAATATTTATATAGGAAAAGTAAGCAATATCGTTAAAAATATCAACGCAGCTTTTGTAGATATAGGCAATGGGCAGACGGGATATTTAAGTCTTAATGATGCCGGCATCCATTATGCTGATGACCGGCCCTATGACGGAAAACTTCGCCAGGGAGACGAAATCGTGGTTCAGGTGGAGAGGGAGGCCGTAAAGACAAAAGCTCCGGTCCTGACCGGTAACTTAAACATTACGGGCCGATATTTCGTACTGACCACCGGAAAAAAACAGATCGGTTTTTCCTCTAAAATTACGGACCAGGACTGGAAACGTGAGATGAAGTCCTATCTGGAGTCGGTAAAGGAAGACGGCTTCGGCATGATTGTCCGAACCAATGCCCCCAATGGGACCATGGAAGAACTTGAGCTTGAGCTTGAGCTGTTAAAGGACTCGCTTAAAAAGATTCTGGACAGTGCGAAGCACAGAACGTGTTACAGCCTTCTTTACAGTTCCGCGCCCTCCTACTTAACCGGTTTAAGGGACAGTCTTAAATCTTCCTTAGAGGCTGTGATAACCGATGAGCCGGATATCTACGAAGCCATAAGAGCGTATTTAACCCGGTACCAGCCGGAAGACTCAGAGCTTCTTACATGGTATGAAGATGAACTGCTTCCCCTGGGAAAGCTTTACCGGATCGAAAAAACCATGGAAGAGGCTTTGGGCAAACGGGTCTGGCTGAAATCGGGAGGGTATCTGGTTATTGAGCCTACGGAAGCCCTGGCTGTCATTGATGTGAATACTGGAAAATATTCCGGAAAAAAGGCGCTTCGTGATACCATTATGAAAGTAAACCTGGAGGCTGCCGGGGAGATCGGACATCAGTTACGGCTCAGGAATTTATCCGGCATCATTATTATAGATTTTATTGATATGGAAACAGAAGAAGACAGGCGGATTCTGGTGGAACGGCTGGAAGAAATCCTCTCCGGAGATCCGGTCAAAACAACTGTTGTTGAAATTACAAAATTGAATCTGGTGGAAGTCACCAGAAAAAAAATACGAAAGCCCCTTTATGAACAGGCATCGCAGATGAAGGAGAAGGTTTCACCATGAAAATCATTATAGTGGGTTGTGGGAAAGTGGGAACAACCCTGGCAGAACAGTTAAACAACGAACACCATGATATTATGCTCATTGATAAGAACGCAGGTGTCATAAATTCCATTACAGAGAGAATTGACGTAATGGGCGTAGTTGGAAATGGAGCCGTTTATAAGGTGCAGACAGAAGCGGGAATTCAGGAGACAGACCTCCTGATTGCTACGACCAACTCAGATGAGCTTAATATGCTTTGCTGCCTGATCGCGAAAAAAGCCGGAAACTGCCATACCATTGCAAGAATCCGAAATCCGGAGTATAATTCTGAAATCAGTTATATCAGGGAAGAACTTGGGCTTTCCATGGCCATAAACCCGGAAATGGCCGCTGCTATGGAAATATCAAGATTACTGCGTTTCCCTTCCGCAATTAAAATCGATACCTTTGCAAAGGGAAGGATCGAGATTTTGAAGTTCATTGTACCGGATCATTCCGTCCTCCATAATATGATGGTGCGCGAAGTCCTGACAAAGCTAAACTGCAATGTCCTGATCTGTGCCATTGAACACGGAAATGAAGTTATCATTCCGGGCGGAGATTCCGTTATGATGGCAGGAGATAAGATTTCCTTTATTGCATCCCCTTTGGAATCCAACGAATTCTTTAAACATGTGGGAATTGATAACAATACAGTAAAAACAGCCATGCTGGTGGGGGGCGGTAAAATTACATACTACGTGGCAAGGCTTCTGGAAAACAGCAAGATAAAGGTAAAGATCCTTGAGCAGAATATGGAGCGCTGCAATGAACTGAGCGAGCTGCTGCCCAGAGCCATGGTGATCCATGGGGATGCTTCCAACCAGGAACTGCTGCTCCAGGAGGGAATCGGCCAGACAGATGCTTTTGCTTCTTTAACAGGCTTTGATGAGGAAAATATCATGCTTTCCCTTTATGCAGCCAGCCAGTCCAGGGCAAAGCTGATCACAAAGGTAAACCGGATTGCTTTTGAAAATATTATAAATTCCATGAACTTAGGCAGTATGATTTATCCGAAGCTGATTACGGCCGAAACCATCCTTCAATACGTCCGCGCCATGCAGAATTCTATGGGAAGCAATGTAGAAACTCTTTATAAGATCGTGGCAGACCGGGCGGAGGCACTGGAATTCCGTGTGGTAAATGAGCCCTGTATTGTCGGAATCCCGCTGGAAAAGCTGGAACTTAAAAATAACCTTCTTGTGGCCTACATCATCCGCAAGGGACGTTTTATCAGTCCGCGCGGAAAAGACACTCTGGAAGAGGGAGACCGGGTAATCGTTGTTACCACAGTGACCGGACTCAATGACTTAAAGGATATATTAAGGTAGGAAAAGGCGAAAAGGTTATGAATAAAAAAGTTATAGTCTATCTATTGGGATGGATTTTAAACATTGAGGCCGCCTTTATGCTGCTTCCATGTATCGTTGCTTTGATTTATAAGGAAACCAGCGGCTTCTGGTTTCTGGCTGTTCTGGCCGCCTGCGGGGCGATCGGTTTTCTTTGTACACATAAAAAACCGGAGAACATGGTTTTCTTTGCCAAGGAAGGCTTTGTTTCCGTATCCTTAAGCTGGATCATCTTAAGCTTTTTCGGGGCATTGCCCTTTTATTTAAGCGGGGAGATTCCCAGATTTGAAGATGCCATGTTTGAGGTTATTTCCGGCTTTACAACGACCGGAGCCAGCATATTAACCGATGTGGAATCCCTTTCGAAATGTATGCTGATGTGGAGAAGCTTTACTCACTGGATCGGTGGTATGGGGGTTCTGGTATTTATCCTGTCCATCCTTCCCCTTGCCGGCGGTTATAATATGTACATCATGAAGGCGGAGAGCCCGGGACCTTCTGTAGGCAAGCTGGTTCCCAGGGTGCGGACGACCGCCAAGATACTTTATGGAATTTACCTGTTCATGACGGTGCTGGAAATTATCCTTCTTCTAACAGGAGGGATGTCCCTGTTTGATTCTCTGGCAATCAGCTTCGGTACGGCCGGTACCGGCGGATTTGGCATTAAGAATAACAGCATGGCTTTTTATAACAGTTATTATCTGCAGGGCATCGTTACAGTTTTCATGATTTTGTTTGGCGTGAATTTTAATGTTTATTACCTGTTCCTGACCCGCCATCCCAAAGAGGCGTTGCGGAATGAGGAGGCCAGAGCCTATATTGGAATCATTGGTGCAGCCATCCTGCTTATCACTGTAAATATCCGCGGTGGCTTTGACAGCCTGTTTTCTGCCTTCCACCATGCGGCATTCCAGGTGGCTTCTATTATTACTACAACCGGCTATTCTACCGTGGACTTTGACTTGTGGCCGGAATTTTCAAAATGGATCCTGGTGCTTCTCATGTTTATCGGTGCATGCGCAGGAAGTACAGGAGGCGGTTTAAAGGTATCACGAGTTGTAATCCTTATTAAGGCCGTAAAAAAAGAACTGGAATCATTGATTCATCCGAGAAGTGTAAAGGTTCTGAAGCTGGAAGGAAAACCGGTGGAACACACTGTACTCCGGTCCATCAATACGTTTCTTGGTGCATACATTGTGATTTTTATAAGTTCAGTTCTGATCGTCAGCCTGGATAACTTTGATTTCACCACAAATTTCACTGCCGTTGCAGCTACATTTAATAATATAGGGCCGGGACTCGCGGAAGCCGGCCCAGCCCGGAACTTCTCCCATTTTTCGCCTTTATCCAAATATGTCATGATGTTCGACATGCTGGCAGGGCGTCTGGAAGTATTTCCAATGTTATTGCTTTTCGCACCATCTACGTGGAAAAATAATTAACGCAGCGATCTATGCCAGTTTCTGAAGTTAATTGCCGCCAGGATAATCACAAATACCACGTTAATAATCAAAATGCTGACTGCTGCCACGATTCCGATGTGGTCAGCCGCACCGCCAACCAGCTGAGGCGTAATGATTCCGCCCATGGCAGATATGGCAGTTATCAGAGACATTCCAAGGGTAGAGCCCTGGATTAATGGACCGGCGTTGGCAATGCAGGTTGGATATATCCCTGACAGGAAAAAACCGAATCCCAAAAGAGCAGCGGTTACCAGCGGAAGGCTTTTTGTAGTGATCAGCAGAAAAAAACAGGCCGCACTTCCTAAGGCGTTTATTAAAATAATGGTGCTCCGTTCCAGCTTTTTTGACAGTGCAGCGCAAAGCAGGCGCCCTGCCATAATTACCAGCCAGGTAAAAGATACCAGTGTTGTTGCGTATGCCGGGCTCATGACGCCCGTATTCTGAAGATAGGTCACAAACCATCCATTGATACAGTTCTCAACTCCCAGGTAAAAAAACAGGATAAAAGCAATGCAGTAAAACGGAAAAGATTTGAGAAAACCGCGGATACCGGAAGAGCCATTGATTTTTTTATTTGCTCTGATATTCTTTGACTTTTCATTGAGCAGGGTATAATCCATAGTCCCGTAGGAAACCGCAGAGGTAGCTGTCAGGAAAAGAATGAGATAAAGGATCACTCTCCAGCCGAATCCGAGTTTCATTAGCACAGCTGTCATAAACGGCGCAAGAAATGCACCAATCGCAAAGCTGCAATGGAGTATGTTCAGTTTCCCGGCGGCTCCGTCTTCATAAATGTCATTTACGGCAGCATTATTTAAAATCGTAATACAGCCCCGGACCAGGCCATAGACCAGCATGACGCCATACATGACCGGAAGGGCAGGCAAAAAGCTTAGTATCAGCAGGCAGACAGGTGCAAAAAGTGTAATCATAAAAATCGCTTTTTTTCTTCCCATGAGAGGAACTATCATTGGAAAGAAGAAACTGGCGGAAAGATTCCCCACGGCCATAACGGAAAGAAGACCGCCTGCAGCCAGGAAACTGATGCCGGCTTCCTCAATGATAGACGGCAATATGGCTCCGATGACCAGAACGGCCATTCCACTGACTGCATATCCGTAGCAGCAGCGGACAAAAATGTGATTGCGTTTATCTGTTTTCATTGGTATACCCCCTTGTTTTATCACGCGTTCTCTATTATACTAAGCGGCAGTAAGAAAAACAAGCGAAAGCTTGGGTATAAACACAAAAAGCAGATTATTTTAGACAAAAATATTGACATAACAGTTAAGGAATGCTATATTAATACAGTATGCCGCACAATGAGGTCTATAAGTTTCCGTTTTTACGGAGCACCATAGTTGGCGAGTAATGATAATAGGAGGTGCCATATGTACGCGATTATTGCAACAGGTGGTAAGCAGTACAAAGTAGCGGAAGGCGATATCATTAAAGTGGAAAAGCTTGGTGTTGACGCTGGCGAGGCTGTCACATTTGACCAGGTACTTGTTGTAAACAATGGTGAATTAGCAGTTGGCTGTCCAACCGTAGCAGGTGCTACCGTAACAGGTACAGTTGTTAAGGAAGGCAGAGCTAAGAAGGTTATTGTTTACAAGTATAAGAGAAAATCTGGATACCATAAGAAAAATGGTCACAGACAGGCTTATACTCAGGTTAAGATCGAAAAGATCAATGCTTAATTATGATAAGAGTAACCGTATTTGTAGATTCGGAACATCATTATACCGGAATCCGGATGCTGGGACATGCAGGCTTGGCGGATGATCCTCAGGAAGGACAGGAACTTGTCTGTGCTGCAGTATCGGCGCTTACATTCAATATGTCCAACAGTGTGGAACAATTTACAGACGATTCCTTTGAAGTGGAAGAGGAAGAAAAGACAGGTGCTTTTCAGTTCCGGTTCACTTCAGATATGACTTCAGAATCACAGCTCCTTATGAACTCTTATATATTCGGATTACAGAATATTGAGGAAGAATATGGAGAGCCATATATTAAAATTCGATTTAAGGAGGTGTAAGCAATGTTAAAGATGAACCTTCAATTTTTCGCTCATAAAAAGGGTGTTGGTTCTACTAAGAACGGCAGAGATTCCGAGTCTAAGAGATTAGGTGCCAAGAGAGCTGATGGTCAGTTCGTATTAGCTGGCAATATTCTTTACAGACAGCGTGGAACTCATATTCATCCAGGCATCAACGTAGGCCGCGGCGGTGATGATACATTATTCGCTTTAGTGGATGGCGTTGTAAAATTTGAGAGAAAAGGCAGAGACAAAAAGCAGGTTTCTGTTTATCCAAAAGTAATCAACGAATAATTGGACCGGCTTCATACCTCAACGTATGGAGCCGTTTTTTACGATACAGGTAATCATTTGTGATTCCCTGTATCATATTCATCCTTCTGGTAAGAATGAATCTTAAGTAAGGAACGCGGTGCCATGATAAAGCTTTTTAAGTGCGCCGATATAAAACCCAATTGAAAAAAGAAAAGAAAGGGAACAGGTGAATGAATGTTTGCCGACAGAGCAAAAATATTTATTAGATCCGGAAAAGGCGGCGATGGCCATGTCAGCTTCCGGAGGGAACTTTATGTTCCATGCGGCGGTCCTGACGGTGGTGACGGCGGCCGCGGCGGTGACATTATATTTGAAGTGGACGAAGGCCTTAATACATTAAGCGACTTTCGGCACATTCACAAATATACCGCCAAAGATGGTGAGCCCGGCGGAAAACGGCGCTGCCATGGAAAAGACGGTGAGGATTTAGTGATCAAGGTTCCGGAAGGCACGGTAATCAAGGACTTTGAATCGGGAAAAATCATAGCCGATATGTCTGGTGAAAACCGCCGGGAAGTTATATTAAAGGGCGGCAGGGGCGGACAGGGGAATATGCATTATGCTACCCCTACCATGCAGGCACCGAAATATGCCCAGCCCGGACAACCTTCCCAGGAGCTTTGGGTACAGCTTGAACTGAAAGTCATTGCGGATGTAGGATTGGTAGGGTTTCCTAATGTGGGGAAATCTACGCTCCTTTCAAGAGTCAGCAATGCAAGGCCCAAGATCGCCAATTATCACTTTACAACGTTAAACCCTTATTTGGGTGTTGTGGATGTGGCTGGGGGAAAGGGCTTTGTTATGGCAGATATTCCGGGACTGATCGAGGGAGCCTCCGAGGGAATCGGATTAGGACACGATTTCCTTCGTCATATTGAGCGTACCAGAGTCCTGGTTCATGTAGTGGATGCTGCTTCTACAGAGGGCAGGGACCCGATCGCAGATATTTATGCGATCAATAAGGAACTGGGTGCCTATAATCCGGAACTGTTAAAACGTCCTCAGATTATTGCAGCCAATAAGACAGATGCCATTTATGATGACAGTGAGAACCCTGTTGAAAAGCTGAAGGCGGAATTTGAACCCCAGGGTGTGAAAGTCTACCCCATTTCTGCGGTAAGCGGCCAGGGAGTAAAAGAACTGTTATATGCCATCCATGATCTGCTTCAGACCATTAATCTAAGTCCGATCATCTTTGAAAAAGAATTTGATATCAAGAATCAGTCCGATGCAATGCTTCCTTATACGGTTGAAGTAACGGAAAATGGAGCTTATGTAGTAGAAGGACCGCGTATCGAAAAAATGCTGGGCTATACAAATTTAGAATCTGAAAAAGGCTTTAGCTTCTTCCAGAAATTCTTAAAAGAAAATGGGATTTTAGAAGAACTGGAACAGGCGGGAATTGAAGAAGGGGATACGGTCCGCATGTATGGTCTTGAATTCGACTATTACAAATAAAGCAAGGAGAATATTATGACAAGCAAGCAGAGATCCTATTTAAAAGGATTGGCGATGAATATAGATCCGATCTTCCAGATTGGTAAATCCAGCCTGACTCCGGAAATTACCACAGCCATTGCAGAGGCGCTGGAAGCCAGGGAATTAATAAAGATTACAGTATTGAAGAATTGTCTGGATGACGGAAACAGCATAGCTGCCGTACTGTCTGAACGTACTCATTCTGAGATCGTTCAGGTAATTGGAAGGCGAATAGTCCTTTATAAGCAGGCAAAAGAGGAAACTAAGAGGAAAATTGTACTTCCCCGGTAATCCTGCTTCATTTTTGGGTCAGGGAGTCGAAAAGTATGGGTAAAATAGGTATTATGGGCGGAACGTTTGACCCGATCCACAATGGACATTTGATGCTTGGCAAACAGGCATATAACGAATATGGTTTGGATGAAATCTGGTATATGCCTTCCGGGCATCCACCTCATAAAAAGTACCATCATGTAACAGAGCCAGCCATTCGGCTTGCCATGACAGAACTTGCCATGAAGGGCCAAGCGGGATTTGTGTGTTCAGATTTTGAAATCAGACGAAACGGGAATACGTATACGGCCCAAACGTTAAAGTTACTCCGCGAGGCATATCCTGAGCATACCTTTTATTTCATCATCGGAGCGGATTCGCTGTATGAAATCGAAAGCTGGTATGAACCGGATCAGGTATTGTCACAGGCCGTGATACTGGCAGCCCGACGGGAATATGAGGACGCGGACCGCTCTATGGACCATCAGATCGCTTATCTGTCTGCCAAATATGGAGCGGATATCCAAATGCTGCACTGCAAGGAAATGGACATTTCTTCTGCAGATTTACGTCAGATGGTTGCTAAGGGCCAGTCCATTGCGGATTTTGTACCGCAGGAAGTTATGACATACATCAGTGCCCATGGCTTATATCAGGAGATGGAAACATGAACGATGTAATATTGGATTTGCGAAATGAGCTGAGGGGGATATTAACCCCTTCCAGATTTGAACATACGATCAGCGTATCATTTATTTGTACCGCTTTGGCAATGCGGTATGAGTACGACCTGGATAAGGCGGAACTGGCCGGTTTGCTCCATGACTGTGCCAAGCATTATGGAGATGATGAAATTATAAAAAAATGCCGGAAACAGGATATTTTGTTAACTGACGATGAACTCAGGGCCCCGGTGGTGCTTCACGCGAAATATGGAGCATGGCTGGCTGAGCATAAATATGGTATTAAGGACGAAGAAGTGATAAACGCCATCCGCTGGCATACCACCGGTAAACCGGAGATGTCTCTTCTGGAAAAAATCGTTTTTACTGCCGATTACATCGAACCCCGGCGCGGCAAGGCGGCTGATTTGCCTCTTGTACGTTCTCTGGCGTTTGTAAATTTGGAGGATTGCGTATACCGGATTCTCAAAGATACCCTGGATTATCTGAAAGGAAAAGGAAGTTTTGTAGATTCCATGTCAAACCAGGCATATGTTTATTATAAACAGATTCACAATGAAAAGAAGGGAGAGCAAAGATGAATCAGTCAGTTGAAATGGTGAAAACCGCTTATGCGGCTTTATCTGATAAGAAGGGTGAGGATATCAGCATCATTGATATTCGAAAAGTGTCGGTAATGGCAGATTATTTTATCATTGCCAGCGGCACGAATACGAATCAGGTTCAGGCCATGGTCGATAATGTAGAAGAAGAACTCGGTAAAAAGGGTTTTGTCTGCAAACAGGTGGAAGGTTATCAGTCCGCCAATTGGATCCTCATGGATTACGGCGATATCATCATCCATGTGTTTGACCGTGAAAACCGTTTGTTCTATGATCTGGAAAGAATCTGGAGAGATGGAAAAACAATTGCAGCTGAAGAATTAGAAGCTTTATAAATAGAGAAATTCGAAAAGAGTAGAAAGCGGCTTAACAGAACCTGTGAGCCGTTTTTTTATTTTAGAGGAAGATGTCACTGATGTGACAGCGCGTCAGCGCTAGAGTCTGACAAATCAGACTCTTTTTTTTACCGGGCGATGGTTTACATAAAATAATTATGTAAACCATCGCCCGGTAATATAGTTCTGATTGCAAAATATTAATGGATTCCCAGACGGAACAGACCGATTACCTTCCCTAAAATTTCTACATGGTCTACGATGATCGGATCCATGGAATCGTTTTCCGGCTGAAGGCGGTAATGGCCGTTTTCTTTAAAAAACCGCTTTACCGTTGCCGAATCATCGACTAACGCAACAACGATCTCTCCATTATGTGCGGTCGGGCAGTGCTCAACGATGATCTGATCTCCTTCAAGAATACCCGCATTGATCATGCTGTTCCCCCTCACTTTTAACATAAAGGTTTCCGCATTCGGGAGCAGATCCGATGGGATCGGATAATAGTTCTCAATGTTTTCTTCTGCATAAAGAGGCTGACCGGCCGCTACGGTTCCTAAGACCGGGACATTCACAACCTCCCGGCGCGTCAGATTAAAGCAGTCATCAATAATTTCAATGGTCCGCGGCTTGGTAGGATCTCTTCTTATATATCCCTTCTCCTCAAGCGTTTCCAGATGGGAGTGCACGGAAGAGGTGGATTTTAAATGAACGGCTTCGCAGATTTCCCTGACTGCCGGAGGATAACCCTTCTTTAATATCGTCTCTTTTATATATTCTAAAATTTCCTGCTGTTTGGGTGTGATTTTTTCTTGCGCCATGACACAGCCTCCTCAATCCTTTTTTCATTAAACCTATAGTAACATATGTTCGAAAAAAATGCAAACTTTTGTTCGAAAAAAGCAAAATGAATTGACAAACATATGTTCGCAGTGATATGATTAAGGCGTAAAAGGAACATATGTTCTTGTGCGGATTTTTTTCAGGAGGTATACGTATGATAAAGCAATTGATTACATTATCACTGGTTGTTTTGCTGGGTTCCCATTTTTTTGGCAATTCGTTAATGAATGCACTGGCCGGAGAGGTGGAGACACAGGCGATCGATAAGTATTATACCAGCATTGAGATACAAAAAGGCGACAGCTTATGGAGTATTGCCGGAAGGTATGGGGAGAACAGCGGGATGACCACAGCCCAGTATGTGAAAGAATTAAAGAATATGAACGGGTTAAAGGAAGATACCATTCACAGCGGGCAGTATTTAACTGTCATGTATTTCGTAACAGATTCTGATTAATAAGAACCGGGCAAGGAAACCCAAATCATTGCCGCTCTAAAATCCATTGATTTTATGCAGACAATAACTTAGAATAGTAGTAATATAAATTGCTTTTGAGAGCTTTATTGATCTCAGAATTATTCTTATAGTTAAAGGATTAATTACAATATGAAGATAACATTTGGAATTCTCGCCCACGTAGATGCCGGAAAAACCACTTTTTCAGAACAAATATTGTACAAAGAGCATGTAATCAGGACACTGGGCCGCGTAGATTCAAAAAATGCATGTATGGACCACGATGACATCGAAAGAGCCAGAGGGATCACCATATATTCTGATATGGCCAGTTTTACACATGGTGACCATACGTATTATCTGGTAGACACCCCGGGCCATACCGATTTTTCTGCTGAGATGGAAAGGACCCTGGAAGTGATGGACTATGCAATTCTGGTCATCAACGGAGCCGATGGAATACAGGGCCATACCGAAACCATTTGGAAATTACTGGACCGTTATAAGATTCCTGCCTTTTTATTTATCAATAAGCTGGACATCGTTTCAGCTTCTTATGAAAGGATCTTATCTGAGGTTCAGGAACGCTTTTCGAAGGATATCCTGGATTTTCAAGGCATTTACCTTGAGAATGGAAATGAGGATACTATTACAGATGAGTTAATTGATATTGTATCTGAATGGAATGAAGAATTGCTGGACAAGTGGCTGGAGGGAACCATTACCTTTGAGGATCTGAAACCGGCGATTATTTCTCAAATTAAAAATCGTCGGTTATTCCCCTGTTTCGGCGGCTGTTCTTTGACTGGAGAAGGAGTGGAAAAGTTTATGCGAGCCTTTTATAGCATGACTGAAGCTTCTTATCCTGTATCTGCTCCTTTTAGCGGGAGAGTATTTAAGATTCGTTATGATGGGCAACGGGAACGCATGACTTATTTAAAAATATTAAGCGGTGTTCTGCACGTCCGTGATTCTTTGTCAGAGGTTGAGAAAGTTCGTCAGATAAGGATCTTTCAAGGGGAACGTTTTGCCACCGTTCAAGAGGCTTCTGCAGGAGATGTGGTGGCTGTCACCGGGCTTAGGAATACCAAAGCAGGGCAGGGACTTGGAGAAATCCATGATGCGGTGGTTCCAACGCTTCATCCGGCCCTTCAGGCCAAAGTTTTATATTCACCGGAGATTCCGGACAGGACGGTACTACAGATACTCCATATTCTGGAGGAAGAAGATCCTGCGTTAAGTGTAGTATGGGAAGAGCCCCTGCGGCAGTTAAAAATGAATATTATGGGTAAGATTCAGCTTGAGGTTCTGAAACAGGCCATCTGGAACAGGTTCCAGATATCTGTTTCCTTTGGACAACCGGAGGTTGTATATAAGGAGACAGTAGCCGAACCTGTTATGGGATATGGGCATTTTGAACCCCTTCGTCATTATGCTGAAGTCGCTTTAAGAATAGAGCCTGGCAAGAGAGGAGATGGGATCTCATTTGAGAGCCGGTGCCATGTGGACAGACTGGGAATTAACTTCCAGAATTTGATACGCAATCATGTTATTGAAGCTGTTCATAAAGGAGTTTTAACCGGTTCTGAACTGACGGATGTTAAGGTTGTCCTGGTTGATGGAATTTCTCATATTAAGCATACGGAAGGCGGTGATTTCCGGGAGGCGGTTTATCGTGCAATCCGCCAGGGCCTTATGAAGGCCAGAAATTTGCTTTTAGAGCCATTTTACAGTTTTACCATCTCAGTTCCGGATTCCTTAACAGGAAGAGTGCTAAACGATATTGCTAAGTATTCTGGCCGGTTTGTTGCGCCGGTTCCGGATGGAAGCGGGAAAACTGTTATAATGGGAGAGGTCCCTGTAGCTTCTTTCATGAATTATGGAGAAGAACTGATGGTGATGTCTGGAGGAAAGGGCGGTCTTTCCATGGAATTTTCTCATTATGATATATGTCATAATGAAAATGAAGTTATAGCGTATTATCAATATAATCCCGACGGGGATACTGCGAATCCTTCCTGTTCCGTTTTTTGCCACAAGGGAACCTCATTTGTTGTAAATTGGGAGCAAGCGGAAGACTATATGCATACCCTTCGATAATACGCTTGATCAAAATAATTATCTGTAAAATGTGAAATGAATGGATTGACAAAAACACATTAAGATAATTGATGTACTCCGAACGCAAAGATATATTTGGATTTGGGTTCGGAAAAATTAACAAAACCATATTCCTGATACTCTTGTTATAAATCTGTTACTTTTTAGTGAAAATAGGCGGCAGAAGAGAGGTATTGCTTGACATAAACGGGATAAGCGTTATAATACTACCATGGATTGCGCTGAAAATGGATCCAGGCCTATATAACCGATAAACTTCAATTATATTTTTATATTTGAAACGCAGAATCAATCGCAGGTAATTGATTTCATTGAGCTGGAAAGGTTAGTGATTATGAGTTTAGAAAAGCAGAAGGCTTTTATTATCCATTGTATATTTGGATTTATTTTGCTGATTATGGTATATGCAGGAATTAAATATGTTTTCCCGTTATTAATGCCATTTGTTATTGGTATCGTTGTTGCCATGGCATTCCGTAATGTCATAGATTTGTTAGAGGAGAAAACCCACATAAAAAGAACAATTATCTCTATTGTTGTTTTAATTTCATTCTACAGTCTGGTCGGATTAATCATTAGCTTAATTGGTGCTAAATTTTTCCATTTTATCAGTACTTTGTTTAACAGTCTTCCGTCTTTATATAAAGAGACACTTCAGCCGGTGTTCCAGATGATGACGGACAATATGTTCGATAGATTCCCAAGTATTAAAATTTATATGGATGATTTCATTAATAACATTGGACAGTCCATTTTTACCTATCTTTCTAATATTTCTACCAAAGTAGTCGGTATGGTTACAGGTTTGGCCAGTCAAGTTCCAACGTTATTGATAAAGGTTATTTTCACGATTGTTTCTTCATTTTTCTTTACAATTGACTATTATAAGATAAGTAATTTTCTCATACATCAGTTCAGATCTGAACAGAGGGATGTCATAATAAAAATAAAAGATAATATTATTGGTTCACTCGGCAAGTTTATAAAAGCCTATGCATTAATTATTTCCATAACTTTTTTGGAATTATCTCTCGGTTTCAAACTTTTAAGTATACCAACACCATTTCTCCTGGGCGGTATAGTGGCAATCATTGATATTATGCCCATACTAGGTACAGGAGCGGTTCTTTTGCCTTGGTCTATCATAGCTTTTTCTATGGGAGATACGAAGACCGGTTTGGGAATGCTGGTTCTGTATATCTTTATAACAGTAATCAGACAGATATTAGAACCTAAAATTATAGGCCAACAGATTGGATTACACCCCATCGTGACGCTAATATTGATGTTTATCGGTGCCCAACTAATGGGAATCTTAGGGTTATTGATATTGCCGGTAATCGCTACGATTCTTGTCAAACTTAATAGAGAGGGGAGTATCCACCTGTTTAAGACATAAATTTATTGTTATTATATTGGATGTGAAACTAATTCACAATTCCTGTTCACTTATATATGCTTAAAATTCTCGTAATTTCACTTTATTTCTGGCGCTTCTGCGGCGTTCATCCTCCAGAGCAGCATAATGCTTTTTTGTTGTGTTTACATCGGAGTGGCCTAAAACATCTGCGACCAGATAGATATCACCTGTTTCTTTATACAAGCTTGTTCCATACGTGCTCCGAAGTTTATGAGGAGTGATCTTTTTTAAAGGGGTCACCAGCTTGGAATACTTTTTAACCAGATTTTCAACGCTGCGGACTGCAATTCGTTTTTTTTGAAGGGAGAGGAAAAGAGCCTTTTCATGTCCTTCCTGGGCAATAACCAGATTCCGTTCTTCCAAATAATCGAGAAGAGCATTCTCTACCTCAGAACCAAAGTATACCGTAACTTCTTTTCCGCCTTTTCTATGAATACGAATCCCGCCATTTTTAAAATCAATATCATCTAAATCCAATCCGACACATTCCGATACGCGGATTCCGGTCCCCAGCATAAGCGTCAAAAGGGCCAGGTCAC
This sequence comes from Clostridium sp. Marseille-P2415, assembly GCF_900155545.1. Lineage (GTDB taxonomy): Bacteria > Bacillota > Clostridia > Lachnospirales > Lachnospiraceae > Lacrimispora. The sequence continues at coordinate 1,011,036 of NZ_LT732526.1, read as the reverse complement.
GGACTTTTGTCTTTTCATGGTAAGCTTTTTGTTTCTCAGTCAGAGCCTCACCGCTTTCTACTTCGTCAAGCAAAAGAGCAACTTCATCTATATCCAAACGTATAATATCTTTTTCATGAAGTTTCGGAAGCTGTACAAGCGCAGCGGGATTGTTTAGAAGCCGTTCATTCCGGTAATAATAGTTATAAAAGCTCTTAAGTGAGGAAATTTTCCGCATGATTCCCCGCTCCTTGTTTGTTACTTCCTGATTTTTATCATTAAAGCGGTATTTTAAATATTCCATATATTCTTCAATATCCACAACACGGAGAGCATCCAGATGATCCAATGTAATATCCTGTATATCAAGCTTGCGGATCACAGGGTTTTCCTTAAGAAGAAATTCAAAAAACACTCTAAGATCATATGCATAGGCAATCCTGGTCCGGGAAGATGTACGCGGTTCAATGCCCCGGAAAAAATCCCCACAAAAGCCGGGAAGCTCTTTCACTAGCTGGCGCAGGTGCCTTACATTTTCAATGTCTTTTTGTTGATGATAGGAGAGAGGAGCGCTCATAGTTCAACCTCATTTCTTGGTATATTTTTATTATGATTCGGGGTGGGGACTTTACTCCATTTAAAACCAATGAAATCTTTTGAAATGACAAATAAGACTTACAACAGTCAATTCAATGCGATTTACATATGTAAGTGGTGAAACATATAAAAACGGCCAACGACGTTTGTAAATCAGATAATAGCATGGTTTCAATTAAACAGCCTTATTATGGGGATACGAATCCTAACAGGTAAGGCAGTTATAACATTAAAGCTTCATGATAAACTCCCTAGTTAATGGTAGGTAGATGCATCTCGGTAAATTGCCTGATTAACTATAGAGAAACCTCTTTCGCGAAAGTCTGGTTCAACTATTCGTTAAACTAGACTTTCGCGAATAGTTGAACATACCTATATATTAACATATAACCCAAAAAACTGTTTCTGTTTTGTCATTTTTCCATTAGATACTATTACTATTCATTTAGTATACCATATTGGCATTATCCTAGTCCAATGATATTATAAAAAATGATGTATTTTTCTGCGCATTCCATACAATACGGACAACAATGTAATAATCCGATTATTACTTCCAGTTTATAAAAACTCACGACGGCTGCGCCCTACCACTCTCCGGACGCTCTTCTGGGTCCTCATTCCAGATTCACTGGCAGGGCTGCAGGATTGTCAGAATTCCCGCTTTTCTCCTTGGAGCTACAGGTCAGTTTAGATTCCTCTGGCTCCCAGCTACGCTACAGCATTAATCGACTACTCTCTTGACCTTTCCGGATTTCTTTGCCAGCTCTTCACGATTTCCCGGCTACAAAAGTATACTTTTACGTTATGGGCAACAAATCTGTTAAAAAACAACCAGAGGTCTTGCGACCTTACATATTCTAGTGTATAATATGGATATAATTATACAAATATTATGAATCAGGAGGGATCGTATATGAACATTAAATCATCAGCCGACTTGAGAAACAAATATTCGGAAGTTTCCGAATTGGCAAAAATTTCGGGTGAGCCTATTTATATTACGCTTAATGGGAATGGAGATGGGGTCTTTATGAGCATCGAGGCCTTTGAAAAGAGGGAAGAACTTTTGTTAATGAGAAGCCGGGTGCTAGCGGCCGAAAATGCGCGCTTGGCCGGCGGCAAGACACACAGCCAGGATGAAGTAGACGAAAGGTTTAAAAAACGCTATGAGAATTGAATATTTAGATGCTGCGTTGGCAGATCTAGATAATATCACGGATTATTATGCTCTGACCTTCGGCGTAGAAAGTGCATATAAAGTATATGAGCAGATCAGAGGGAGTATCGTTCGCCTGACAGATTATCCTTACTCTGGTGTACCAGCAAAAGATGATCTTTTAAGAAAATTAGGCTACAAAGAGCTTTATTCAGGGAGATTCGTTGTAATCTACCGGGTAGAACTACAGAATGATAAAATTTTTATTTATCATATTGCAGATACACAAACCGATTATCCAAAGTCATTTAATAATTTGAAAATGGATCATAAATAAGCATAACATTGGATATGCTATCACATTTGTGTTGCCGGTAGCTGCAGTAAGAGCGCTGGCTTACCGACTTCCAATCAGCTGCTACTCTTAACTTCTGTTTCGAACCATAACATCAATCTTAGATACTTAAATATAAGTATCCCTGCTATATACTGGAAAACTAAATATCCATCTAAATATAAAATTAAATTACTTATATGCCACTCTCCCATCAAATGCACGTTTAATGATTTAAAAGAAGTTTGGCCTGGAATCACCCTTCTTCAATTACAATAAGGGCTTCTCGTTGTAGTTGCCCACGTCTGCAAGGCTTACCAGATGGCCCATACATCAAGAAACAATGAGGCCGTTCCTCTTAATGCATCCTTTTTCTGTCATTTGCATACAAAGCTTCGACAATTGTCGTCCCGATGCTCGGTTTATCTGCGATAATAGTTTGATAGATTGTCGTTGTTTTGGGTTTGGGAGTAGTGTATAATTTATTCAAAACATTAAGAAAGAACTATGGAGGTTTGAGTTAATGGATGATTTCACAAAGAAAGATATGGAGGAGGCGCTCCGGGCTATAGATTCAATGATTGACCGAAGCGAGAAAGCACAAGGAAAATTTGCACAAGGCACTTCACAGTACACGTTGCAAAAGAACAGGATTAAAGCGCTTAATATTACCTCATTGCTAATAAGAAAAGAATTAACTGGGCAATATATAACAGATAAATATACGAAAGAAGACTTGGAAAAAGCGTTCGCACCAATAGCTTCACTGATTAGCAAAAGTGAAAAAGCCCAGAAAAAATTAGTACAGGGGACTTGGCAACATACGATGCTGGGCAATAATATCAAATCCTTATATATAGCATCACCATTATTAACAAAGGCATTGAGTTCACTATAGTACCAGCAGTGAAACTGGATAATTAGCTTCTTTGTTTTGTCACTTTTCTCTTTCTTCCAACTCAGTCATTTATCATATTGTTAAAATAAAAGCGACAAAACTATACCATTTTATTTTATTGCTTTATAGTTTTGTCGTTTTTCTAATATTAGCGACTAAGCCCTCTCAGCCCTTTGTTTACAATGAATCCTAAACTTCCAGAGTTTTTCCGCAAATTTTTCGGTTTTTAGCACTTCTGGAACTTTGTGTCAATCCCGAATATAATCAAAAAAAGTTTTACTACTGCCTTGTCTGTCTTATAAATTTTACTTTTGATAACCCCGGCTTTGCATTTAAGCATTCAGAATATTCGGCTCATTCAGTTTAAAGTTCCGAAGATCATTAGCTAATCTCCCTATGTGCCCTCATATCACACCATTCAATAATTGTATCAATCTATCTAAGGCTATAATAATAGTAATCATGTCTTTTCAAAATCTTTTTCAGTTCTTCCAGATTAAGTATTTTGAACTTCCTGAGTTTCGTTCATAAAGAGTAATGATCTAGTTATTTTTTACATCTTAATTATGTATTCGATTTTCGTTATATCCACAATCCATAAAATGCTCATAATATTTTTTTAAATCATCCCCATATGTTGCCACTAAGTCCATGTTATTGTCTTTATATATCATTACGTCAAAATTACTGCATCCTTTACGCCCTTCTGCCATACCATAGAAAACAAAATGTTCTAGCAGTTTTTGTTCATCATTTCCCACCGCAGTCTGCAGATCTGAATTATTATTATAATAGAAGGTTGAGTCAAATACCAGCTTATAATCCTGAACATTTAAAGGTGACTCTTCTTTCTTTTCCGATGTTGAACTAGAGGTCTGCTTAGAAGAAGATTCCCCATAACCATTTTCATAAGGGCATACTCCGTTTGGATGTAAATGGGCTGGATAACCATGATGATAATGATAACTGCCCAAACCACTTTTATTTTTATAATCATGATGTCCGCCTTGAGAATCTGTACGCCCCGAATGCGCCTGTGCAATTATAATACAACCAGGATAACTTGTCTCCATAGACCCAATTATCAAAATTGCAGCAATAAACAAAGCAATCCTTTTAACTTTCTTTGCCAAAAGTCCCAGCTTCCTGCTTATAACTTCTGTACCCATATACTACTTCCCCCGTTTCTGTTTTTTATAAATACATCATATCATAAAATGGCATATATTACAAATATTGAGATGGGATTAATTATTCAAATTATAGCGCAAAGCATATTAAACCTTATTATTTTGTCGCTCATTTTTTTATATTTAATTCATGTTCTTTTATACGGTCTTATAAAAGACTCGTTCCTCTGTCATTTTGATTCTTACTGCCTTCATCACTTTTATCAGCTTTAAGATAACAATTATCTTAAAGCTGATAAGACCATTATATTAAATATTAAGAGTTATCGCTGTTTTCAGCCTTGCCTTATATTCTGCTTCAAATGCTTTCTCAGACGTTTTCTATTATAAGGTATTTATTTTATTCTTCAATTCAATAACTTTACGTTCTATTGTATGAATCACTTTAATAAAATCATAGTCTGATTTTCCAGTAGGATCATCTAATCCCCAATCTTCTCTATATTTACACGGCAGATATGGACAATTTACATTGCATCCCATCGTAATAACAATATCAACTGGTGGAATCTCCTCTAACATTTTAGAACGTTGATTTTTTTCCATATCAATTCCATACAACTCCTTAACCAATCGCACAGCCTCCTGGTTGATTCCAGGTTTCGTCTCCGTTCCTGCAGAATAACTTTCAAATGTATCACTTGCAAAATGCTTTCCCAATGCTTCTGCAATTTGGCTTCTACAGGAATTGTGAACACAGATAAAGGCAACCTTTTTCATTGGTGCACCTCCTTATATTAAAAGTAATTTATCGCCTTTTACTTCATCGGCACTCCAAGCGATTAGAGCAAACTTACCCTTTGAATGTAAGTCTGTTTTATTGATCCATTCAATTTCGTTGCTCGCTTTTGCAGATAATAAGGCATTTGTGGTACGTGTCTGATATAAAGAAGAATTGATCACCCACCATTTTGTTGCTATGCCGGCTCTCTTCAAATCCTCTTCCAGCCGCAAGGCTTCATAGACAGGTGTGGTTTCTGCAAGTGTAACGATAATCACTTCAGTTTCATCGCTGCGCAGCCTTGGAAGCAGTTTTTTCACTGATTCCGGGATATCCCCCTGGGTTCTTTTTACTTCTTTATGATAGCTCTGTGTAGAGTCCAGCAAAAGCAGTGTATGACCTGTTGGTGCGGTATCAATCACAACCACTTCATTGTCGGCTTTTTCTACAATCTCAGCAAACGCGCGGAATACCGCAATTTCTTGGGTACAAGGAGAACGCAGATCTTCTTCTATATAAGCAATATCATCTTCGCTCAAGGTTTTTCTTGCTTTAGTAAGTACTTCTTCCTGATAGCGTTTCAGTTCTTCCTGCTCATCAATATGACTCATAGCAATGTTTGTGTTTTCATCCATGACAAATTTTAAGTGCGCAGCCGGGTCCGTTGTGGCCAAATGGACCTTTCTTCCTCTTTTGTTAAGACCCATTGCAATGGAAGCTGCAATGGTTGTTTTACCAACACCGCCCTTTCCCATTGTAAAAATAACTTTTTTACCACTGTTATACAGATCATCAATAACGTCATTTAATTTTGGGGTTTCCGGAGTCAATAAACGCTCTGTACGCGGTATGAAATTATCTTTTGTTAATAACGTCCTGACATGATCCAGACCTGTAATATTATATGCCCGAAGTGGTACCTGATAAGCTGTAAGAGATTTTAAGTGCTTTGGAATGTTGATCAAAGCTTTCTGCTGCTTATGATAGAATGCCTTTGATACATCATCATCGTATCCTGGAAGAACACCATTGATTACCAGGATTTGATTGTTCACACCGATATCTGATAATTCTTTTGAGGCTCGTGCTGCTTCCTTTAAGGGAGCAGATTCCGGTCTGGAAACTAATATTAATGTTGTTAAATTTCCATTTGCTAATATTTCTACTGTTTTTTTGTAAACTTCTTTTTTATCATCTAAGCCAGATAACTGTCCCAGGCAGGAGGCCCCGTGTGTACTTTCGCTGATAAAATTACTCCAAGCCGATGGGAGCTGCAGCATACGAAGGGTATGACCGGTTGGAGCCGTGTCAAAAATAATATTATCATACTCCCTTAAGGTACTATCATCAGTAATAAAGTTTGAAAACTCATTGAAGGCGGCAATCTCTACGGTACAGGAACCGGAAAGCTGCTCTTCCATACTGGTTAATACTGACTCCGGCAATTTGCCGCGGTATGGAGCGATCACACTCTCCCGGTATTCCGCAGCTGCCCGGACCGGATCCAGGTTAGCAACCGTGAGGCCTGGAACTCCCTCAATAGTAACCCCTTTATTGGTCAATTCTGTAGAAAATACATCTTGCAGATTAGATGCCGGATCTGTACTAATTAACAGAACTTTCTTTCCCGCATCTGCCAAATTAACCGCAGTTGCACAGGCAATGGAGGTTTTTCCAACACCGCCTTTTCCGGTATAAAACAGATATTTTGTAAAAAGAATATTGGATGGATCAAATGTATTCATTATAAACCTCTTTTGAAGAACTGATATTGTGAGGGTTCATTCCCTTTTTCCTTAAGGTTAGCAGTAATTTCCACCTGAACAGCAGCATCCGCCTTTCTTTTGTCCGGTATTTTTTGTTCCTAAAATGTCTTCTTGAAGTTCCAATAAGGAAATGAACTCTTCATTTGTTGGATATCTGCCTTCTATAATAACAGCTCCGTCAACTGTGGTTACAGGAAGACCTTCTGCCCCCTTTTGGTTAATGAAATCATTGACGGCTTTGTTATTAACAAAAGCACCGGGAGCATTTGAAAGATTATACCGTTCTACTTTTATTCCACTTTTCTTTAACGTATTAAGGACAGTAGATATTCTTAGAAGCTCCGGATCCACTCCAACTCCACAGAGCCCTGTTGAGCAACACATTGCAGGTTCGTAGATTTCCATAGTTTTCATACTAAAATCTCCTTTATTATAATTTTTAAAAAATCACATATTTATTTTACTTCCTGAAACCAGCTTCTGGAATTATTTGCAATCTTTACAAGCAATAACATGACCGGAACTTCCACCAATACGCCGACTACAGTGGCTAATGCAGCCGGGGATGTGGTTCCAAACAATGAGACGGCCACTGCAACTGCAAGTTCGAAGAAGTTTGATGCACCGATCATTCCAGCTGGTGCTGCCACATCATGGGGAAGCTTTAACACCTTACTTGCTCCATATGCAATGAAGAAAATAAGAAATGTTTGAATGATAAGGGGGACCGCAATTAATACAATATGGAATGGATTGGATAAAATCACGTCTCCCTGGAAGGAAAATAATAAAACAAGCGTTAACAGCAGGCCAATCACCGTTACATGATCAAATTTTTTAACAAAGATATTCTCAAAATAGGATAATCCTTTACGCTTAACTACCGTGACCCGGGTTAAAATTCCACCCATCAGGGGAATTACAACAAATAATACGACTGAAAGAATTAAAGTATCCCAAGGTACGGATACATTGGATATTCCCAATAAAAACTTAACTATTGGAACAAAAGCTGCTAGTATGATCAAATCATTGGTTGCTACCTGAACAACGGTATAGGCTGGATTGCCCTTTGTCAGATGACTCCATACAAAAACCATAGCAGTACATGGAGCCGCTCCAAGCAACACAGCTCCTGCAAGATATTCTTTAGCAAGGTCAGGTAAAATAAAATTTCGAAAGATCACATAGAAAAACAGAGAAGCGATCCCATACATCGTAAAGGGCTTAATGAACCAATTTGTAATCCAGGTCACAAACAGGCCTTTCGGATTTTTCCCTACGTCCCGGATACTTTTAAAGTCAACTTTCATCATCATAGGATAAATCATAAGCCAAATTAAGATTGCAACCGGAATAGACACCTCGGCATATTCAAATTTGCTTAAATATTCAGGAATTCCCGGCAAATATTTCCCTATCATCACTCCTGACGCCATGCATAGGGCTACCCATATGGTTAAATATTTTTGAAAAAAGCCAATGCCCTGAAGCTTTTCTTTATTCATTACTTGCCTCCTTGCTTCTACATGAACATAAATCTTTACTTTTACATTCTCCTAATTTTTCACAGTCTTTACAGAATGTATTGAGTTTCTGTAAGCGATTCTTCAAGTATTCCCATAGTTCAGCATTTTCGGAAATAAAGATATCATTTAATTTGTAGTAAGCCCATTGTGCTTTTTTGTAACTGATTAAAATACCACAGTTTTTCAGTACGGCGAGATGTCTGGATGCATTGGATTGTGTCATCCCCAGAATCTCTTCCACTTCACAAACGCATAACTCCTCACTATTAACCAGCAATGATAATATTCTGAGCCGGCTTTCTTCAGATAATGCTTTAAATATTTGTATCATGTTGTCCTCCTATACGTTTTAATCTACATGTTATTTACTTCTGATGCTTAATATGTGTATATGCGCATTTACTCATATAGTATGCATACAGAAAGTCATAGGTTCCTATGACTTTGAAAATTTACAATGTTAATTTAAATGATGTTTATACTATACATCTGATATAAATAAATGTCAATATGATCTTTTTCGACAACATAAAAGGAAATACGCAAGGCGCTTTTCCCTGGTCCCTTCCGCTCTCTTCCCCTTTATATTATCCGCTTTAAGATGAAATTATCTCAAAGCGGATAAAACCAATATATTAATTATTAAGAGCTGCCGCCGTTTTCAGTAAAGCCTTTCCCCTTTAACTTCAAATGCTTTCTCAAATGCATTGATACCGTATGTTATTGTACGCCCGGACCAATTTCTCCGCCGGTTTCCGTCCCGGTCTGTTCTTCCGGACTTTCCCGACTTTCCCGACTTTCTTTAACTTCCTTTTCCGGTTTTGTTTCCTTTTCTTTATCTTTTCCCTTTTTCTTATCTTTTTCTTCCTGTGTTTCTTTTGTCTCTTCCATATTGGCACCTGGTCCAACCAGACTTCCATCATCATTGGTAGGAGCTTCCGTACTCTCCTGTTCGGTTGTCTCCGGAACCACCTCTCTCATGGTTTCTGCAGTCGTTTCTTCTGCATCTGCCTCAGCAGAATGCTCTGTTTGTACGGGTGGAGTCTCTTTTGGAGCAGAAGAAGTTTCCTTTTTCTTGCTGCCTGAACTTCCGCCGGTGGAAGCATTCTTTCCGGGCTCTGTGATGCCGCTTTCCTGAGAAATCTTGCCGCTGATCTTCTTTACAGCTGAAGACGGAGAGTAATCAGCCTGATTATAAAGGAACTGATGGAGCTGGCTGACATTGCTCTCTAATGTGGTGGCGATGACACAATCCATTCTGCCGATCTTCATCGTAGTACGTGAAAATGGAAAACCGGCCGTTTCTCCTATGTGGTATTTGCTGATTCCTTTTGCTATGGATAGAACATCATTCATGCCGATGCTGGTGGATATCTGTGGAAATACGGTAGAAACCAAAGTGCTAAGTGTAGCAAAATCAGCCTTTTTCGCTTTCTCCATAGCGAGATTCACCACCTTGCGCTGGCGTTCTGTCCGGTTAAAATCCGTATCCATGAGACGAAGCCTGGCATAGGCTACAGCTTGTACCCCATCTAAATGGTTCATCCCTGCGCTTTTCAACTGATAGGAGCCGATTCCGGTGGATTTAACGGTTTCAGTGATAAAACCGTTGATATAGGCGAATTCTGAATCCGTAATTTCCAAATCAATCCCGCCTAAAATATTTATGACATCAGCAACGGCCTTCCAGTTAAATGTGGCATAATCGTCAATGCTAAGATCCAGATTCTCATTTAATGCATCAAGTGCCTGTTTATGACCGCCTTTAAAATATGCCTCGTTAATCTTGTGATAGGTTCCTTCACTGTTAATCTTTAAATATGTATCCCTGAAAACCGATACCAGTTTTATCTCGCCGGTAGCCTTATCGATGTTGCAGATCATTTCCACATCGGACAGGGTTCCCTTTTCCAGATTCCCGTCTCTGGAATCTACGCCAAAAACTGCAATGGTCCAATATCCTTTCTGGTGGGTGCGCTGTTTAAACAGAAAAAAACCTGCCAACAGTACCAGAGCCAAAATTGTAAGCTCTGTAAGTATCACGCGCTGCTTGTGTTTGTGCTTCCGTTTTTTATCCGCCTTATGTTTTGCGCCGCTTTGCGGCCCGTTATAACGGACACGCGGATTCCTTCCGTCACCTGCACTATAATAGGTCCTGTCCCCTCTCACCGTCTGCTCCGGGTGCTTTTTTTCTGCCGGATGCTTTCTGTCCGCGCTCCGCGCTTTACTACTCCCTTCCCGCCTTTTGCGGGCCCGCATGCGGTCTAATTCATCCTCATAATCCATGACCGAATAATCAATCCTTTCCAATATTTTCTTTGGCAGATCCTATCTATTCTATCAGAAACCGGACCGTGATTTCTTGCTTTTCTCTTAATTTTATCAGTCAATCAGCTTTCTGTAATATGGCCAGTTCGCATCCATTGTCGAAATCGTAACATTATTGGCCAATGCGCTGGACTCGTGTATCACTGTCATATTTCCGCTGCTCTCCCAGCAGAGAAACATAACCACATGTGCTTCCTCTCCCGTTTTTATGATGATATCACCTGGCTGTAAGCCGTCTCTCTGGGTAGCGGATCCGCAGGAAACCAGTCCTCCCGTACTCTCACAGGATAAGCGTTTATTGAGAGCGGACCAGTATACCCAGCTGATCCAGCCGGAGCAGTCTAAGCCCTTCATGGAACGGCCCTTTTCATCCGGTGATACCAGGGACCCGAAATGGTTTTTCTCATAGCCCGCAGATGCCGGTTTTCCGCCCCAGTAATAGGGAACTCTGCCTACGGAGGATAACGCATAATAGATCAGTTTTCTCCGGTCTTCTGAAATATTTTCAGGAAGGCGGCTCATATAACTGTCAATTTCATCATAAGAAAGAGGGCTCGTAATAAACGAAGGGGAAAGGGTTAAGCCGTAAAGTTCTGACCAGTCCTGTTTTGCCAGATTGGAAGCATAGGTTTTGTTTTCTTCCGTCCAGCCCTGCCAGCTGCCTGTTTCCTTCGTTTCATTCCCAATGGCATCAAGGGCAAATAAGCCTTTCTTCGGATCCGACAGCCCGGCGATCACCGCTTTCACATGAAGATCCACGTGTCCGGGACAGACGGAAGGCAAAGAAGCTTCTGTTTCTGCCGGAGCTTCGGTTTCAGATTCTGCTGCCGCAGCTTCCCTAAGTGCAATGCCGGGGCCAATTTCCTTCGCAGCTTCTGTACCTTCGTCTTTTTGAGCTTCACCGGCAGCATCGGCATTGTCTGCGGAGGACTCCAAAGCGGCAGACGCTTCCGGAACCTCCGTCTTTTCTGCCTGTGCCGGTGTGGCCGGCTGTTCCGGTTGGGCACCGGCCGGATCCTCTTCTAAGGAACCGCCGCAGCCGTAGACATCGCTGATGGAATATTGGAAGCTGTGAGAGCTTTCCCACAGCTTGTCAGCGTAACTTAAAAAAGCATCGTAGTCTTCCGGTGCGGTATAATAAAAATATGTATTGGCCATAGCCATGATTTCCTGAATATTGGACTGTGGGGAAATCTGCTTTCCCTTTTCATCATAAAAGGTGATATCGATCTTGTTAAAGGAAAGCCCTTTGAATGAGCCTGCGGGCATTCCAAGGCTTAAAGCAACCCTTTCAGGGCTCTCATTTGCCAGCTGGTAAATAGAAGCCAGCCAATCCGAATCCTTTAGGGAAAGGGCTTCTGCTGCCTCTGCTCCCAGGCTTTTTTCCTGGCTGTCCCCTTCTCCATAAAGAAATGCAAGATTGAATGCGGTAAGAGAAGGAACAAAGGGGGCCGGCGTTTCTTCTGCTTCCGCCGTTTCCTCAGGGAGCTCCTCTGCTTTGGCTTCTGCGGAGGAAATGGTTTTTACTGCCGGCATGATCTTAAGTTTATCGTAGGATGAAAGGTAAGATTGGGAATATGCGCAGAGACACGCACCCAAAAGAGCCATAAGCATGGCAGCTAATATCTGTACTCTGACCGTTCTTTTTAACTTCATCTGCTATCGTTCCTGTAATATTTTCTAGAATAGAACTATAGCACAATCCGGGGCCAAAATACAGAGAAAAAGAATTAATAGTTTATTAAGATTGGTGAAAGAATCAATTGGCTGCGGCTGCATCAGAAAGGATCAGGGCTTCTATGGCAACAGCAACTCCATCCTCATCATTGCTTCTGGTTATGAGGCGTGCACTGCGCTTGATCACTTCCGAAGCATTTCCCATGGCAATGGTATATCCCAGAGGGAGGCCAAGCATGGAAAGATCGTTTTCACTGTCACCTATGGCAAGTATTTCCCTTGGACGGATTTTAGCGTTTACCGCATATTCCAAAAGGGCAGATCCCTTTTGTGCCCTCATATGAGTCAGTTCCAGATTGGAGGAAGCCGATGAAGCAACGGAAAGCCCTTCCTCTTTTTCCAGTAAAAAACGAAGCTGTTTTAAGACTTCCGGGTTTTCATGAACAACAGACATCTTATAGATATCCGGTGAGGAGCCAAGAAGCGCTTCCTCCGAAGTAAAATGAAACCGCTCTGCAATGGTCTCAAAGGTATGTTCTTCAGAAACCATAGGGAGAAAAATCTTATCTTCAAAACTTTTCCGGAAGTCTTCCAGGCTGGAGGTGGTATAGCTTCCGTCTTCTGTCATAAAATCATAAAGAACCGAAAACGGACGGCAAATGCTGAGAATGCGTTTTACCTGGCTGTTTAACAGCGGCTGTTTTCGCAGCCGGCTTCCGCTGCTGTCAAAAACGGCAGCTCCGTTCATGCAGATGATGTCACAGGAAATTCCGGCTTCCTTTAAGGGAGCGGAAGCATCTGCAAAGCTTCTGCCCGTACAGACTACAAAATCGATGTTTTTCCGCTTCAGGGCCTCAATAGCGGCAATATTTAAGTGGGATATCTTTCCGCACCGGTTTAAAAGAGTTCCATCCATGTCAGATGCGACTAATCGTATCATATGATCTTCCTTTCTTATCTATAATTTCTTTTGCAATATCAGGATAATTGGTAATAATGGCTCCAATCTCCTGCTCTGCAAGGTATTCCATCATGTGTTAAGGCTTGGGGCCAGATGGCCCAAGCCCCCTTTCTGAACTTCCTCTAATTGTTAATCAGATTATAATCTTCAATGGACTTATTGATGCTTTCTGCCATCCTGGCAACTGCATCTTCCGGGGTTCCGTTGTTGTTTATCATATTTTCAATCTCTGTCTCTACAATCTGTCTTGCCTCAGGGAATACGCTTAAAAGTGCTCCTGCAGACTCAGGTGCAGAGTCATGAAGCTGGTCAATGGCTGTTTTGAACTGAGGGTATTTCGCAATATTGTCTTTGAATACGGTTTCATCGTGAGCGGCAGCCGTAACAGGAAAATAACCGGTCTGGGAATTCCAGTAGGCCTGACTTTCCGGGGAAACCAGGAATTTTACAAATTCCCATACAGCCTGCTGCTTTGCCGGATCCTCATTGTTTAATGCCCACAGGGAACCTCCGCCAATGGAAACGCCGCCCTTATCATCATCGCTTACTTTTGGAAAATATGCGGTTCCCACTTCAAATTTACCGTTCACATCATTTAATATCTGCTTTAAGGAAGCAGTTGACCCCAGAGTCATGGCTGCTTTGCCCGCACTGAAATCAGCAAGGCCCGCATCGCCGCCCCTCCCGACATTGGGGGCATATCCTTTATCCGATAATTCCTTCCAAGCTGTTAAAGTCTTTACACCGGCTCCGCTTTTATCAAAATCCACAGCCGTTGCAGCCGATTCTCTTCCATTCCCGTTATCAACATACTGTGCCTGCTGCTTGCAGGCGAACTGTTCAAAGAACCAGCCATAAATTCCCAGAGAAATCACTTCTCCCGCTCCGCCTTTATTTATAAGGTCATCGCCGATCTCTCCGATCCCCGGAAGGCTGTCAGGAATTTCCGTAATGCCTGCCTTATCGAAAATGTCCTTGTTATAGTAAAGGATCGGTGTAGAAGAATTAAAAGGCATGGAATACAAAGTACCATTTACGGTGTAGTAAGCTGCAATATTTGGCTCAACCTGGCTTAAATCCCAGCTATCCGCATCAATCAGCTCCTGCATGGGAATGACCCAGCCGGAATCGATCATGAAACGGGTGCCGATGTCATAAATCTGTACCAGATCGGCGCCCATGCTGCCGATTTTAGCACTTTTCAGCTTGTTGATGGCATCGTCATAGCTGCCCTGGTACTGGGCTTCTACGGTAATTCCGGAAGTGTTTTCCTTATTAAATTTATCTACAAGTGTATCGATAGCTTCTCCGTTAACGCCTCCCATGGAATGCCAGAAGGTTATGGTGGTACCCTCCGGGCTGCCGGCAGTTTCAGCTGGCTGGGCTGCAGTTGTCTGTGTTTCTTCGGCTGGCGAACCCGCTTTACCGGTTTCTGTCCCCGTCTGGCTGGCGCAGCCGGACAGCACTCCTGCTGCCATTATGACCGCCATACTCATGGCAAGTGCTCTTTTTCTCATTTTCTTTCCTCCAAATTTTATTTTTTATAAAGAAGTTCGGTTCAGGTCAGCCTTTGACTGCTCCTGAGAACATTCCCCGGATCAACTGTCTCTGTCCGGCGATGAAAACAGAGATGGATGGGATGATGATCATGACAACGCCCGCGATCATCATGGAGATGGACTGGGAGTCCACGCTGTCTAACATGCCGATTCCGATCTGAACCGTTCTCATGCGGTCGGAGCCGGTAACAAGCAGAGGCCACATATACATGTTCCAGGCATTAATAAAGGTGTAAACCGCCATGGCTCCGATTGCGGATTTGGTAAGAGGGATCAGGATGCCATAAATAAATCTTAAGTTGGAACAGCCGTCAATCTTTGCCGATTCATACAAGGAAATAGGAAAAGATTTATAAAACTGCCGGAAGAGAAAAATACCCATGGCTGAGGTAAGATAAGGGATGATTAATACCTTATAGCTGTCAAGCCACTTGAAACCGCTTACGGTTAAATAATTTGAGATTATGGTGGCTTCTCCCGGAATCATCATGGTGGCCATGACAACCATAAACAGAAGATTCTTTCCCTTAAAATTCAAAAAGGAGAAAGAAAATGCCGCCAGGGAACAGGATATGATCTGCCCAAAAGTGATACAGCCAGCCACGAAAAAGGAATTGACGATGAACCGGTCCAGGGGGATTTTAACCATTGCCTGACGGAAATTCTCAAGGGTCGGATTCCCGGGTATTAAGTTCATCTCTGTTGTGAACAGCTCACTGGAGGGCATGAATGCAATGCTGGCCGCATACAAAAGCGGAAGCAGAATAAAAACGGACATGGCCAGATTTATAATCACCAGTAAAAACTTCCCCGCCCTTCTTCGAAAAATGGCTTTCTGATTGGCGGACTGTTTCAGTTTTTCCAGCTCATCCCGGTTCATATCCCTGGCTGCAGCGGTGATCATGGATTCCATCAATAGCTTACCCCCTTCTTTTCCATTCGGAACATGCATAAGGTCAGAATCATGATAATGATAAATAACAGTACGGATTGGGCGGCTGCGCTTCCGAAACGGTAATTAAAAAAAGCATCCCGGTAAATGGAGTATACGATCAAATTTGTAGATTCCCCGGGTCCGCCCAGAGTTAAAACCTTAACCTGGCCAAAGGACTGGAATGCCTGAATGATATTGACTACCAGGGTGTAAAACATGATAGGGCTTAAGCCCGGAAGTGTCAGGCGGAAAAATTTCTGAACGGCATTTGCTCCATCCACAGAAGCCCTTTCATAAATGGTTTCATCAATGTTGCTGAGCCCGGCGCTGAAATAAAGAAAATTGATTCCGCTGTTTAACCAGGCGGTTAACAGGGCGACACAGACCAGTGCATATTTGGGATCACTGATCCAGTTGATATTTAATCCCAGGACCTTATTCACGATTCCAATGGAAGGATGAAGCATGATTTTAAATATCATGGCCGCAGAGCTGGAAGCAATGGCCATCGGAAGAGCGTAAGCAGTACTGAAGATCCGGATTCCCGGAAAAGTTTTGCTGCAGAGAACAGCAGCAACGAGTCCCAAAAGCATGCTTACAGACACTACAATAAGGACAAATACTGCGGTCACCATCAGACTGTTAAAAAAGGACGGGGACTTCAAAAGGTCCGTATAGTTCATAAGGCCTGCAAAAACCTTGGCCTGTCCCATCTTATTTGTTTTATAGAGACTTAAATATATGGTTTTGAAAAACGGGAAAAACAGGAATACCGAAAATATTGCCATAGCGGGGACAATGTAGACATAAGGCCCTGCTTTCTTCACAATTGCTTTTATGTTCATAAGAATGCTCCTTAAACATATAAAATATTTTGTTCCGTATCCATATCGAACAGTTTAATCCGGTCCATATCCGCATAAACCGGTATACTCTCACCGCTTTCTGCCTTAACATTGGGTTTTAACCGTACACACACCTCTGCTCTTCCGATCCGGCCATGAAGAAATATTTCAGCCCCCAATACCTCTTTCATATCCACATTTATAAGAAGCTTCTGTTCCTGCGGTCCCGCTTCCCGGAAATCTTCCGGCCGTATCCCCAGGTAAACACGCCTTCCCACATAACCGCCCTCCACCAGACGGTTTGCGCATACGCCATTGACAAAGAGCCTGTTTTTACTAAATTCCAGACAGATCCGCTCCTCTTTCCGTTCTACCCAGACAGGTATGAAGTTCATGGGCGGAGAACCGATAAAGCCTGCCACAAACTTATTGACGGGATTCTGATAGAGATCATTTGGAGCCGCAGCCTGCTGAATTACCCCGCTGTCCATGACCACGATCCTCGTACCAAGTGTCATTGCTTCTACCTGGTCATGGGTGACGTAAATGATGGTCGCTCCCAGTTCCCTGTGGATTTTGGCAAGCTCAACACGCATCTGGGTCCGCAGCTTTGCATCCAGATTGGACAAAGGTTCATCCATCAGATAGGCTTTCGGCTGACGGACAATGACGCTTCCAATGGCAACTCTCTGCTTCTGCCCTCCTGATAACGCATAAGGCTTCCGGTCAAGCAGATGGCTGATATGAAGAATTTCCGCTGCACAACCGACTCTCCGGTCTATTTCTTCCTTCTGGATCTTATGTACTTTTAAGCCGAAAGCCATGTTCTGGTAGACCGACAGATGAGGATAAAGAGCATAAGACTGAAATACCATGGATAAATCCCTGCTCTGCGGACTTGTCATATTCATAAGCTGTCCGTCTATCCATAACTCGCCGGAAGAAATGTCTTCCAGCCCTGCTATCATGCGCAGTGTGGTGGACTTCCCGCATCCGGATGGGCCTACCAGGATCAAAAACTCCCGGTCTTTGATGTCAAGATTAAAATCTTTTACAACGGTCTGGCCGTTTTTGTAGGTTTTGCATACATTCACGAAAGACAAGCTTGCCATAGGTTCCTGTTCCTTTCCGCATATCCTAAGTTCATTTTAAGGAATGGATGTAAAATGAAAAAGGAACTTTTCGTAAAATGGATGTAAATCATGGTATTGACGCACAAACAAACAGGAGCTATAATAAACTAAATTTATGAAGGAGGCATAAATTATAATAGCAAAGCTAAGCGCCATGCACCTGTTGATACGATCGTGAACATTTTTCCCTGGAAAAATGGTATCAAAGGTTAACGAGGTGAAGGGTTATCGAATTTTCGGCGGATGCCCTTCCATGCCCCTCCGGGCGTGTATCCTGCGCGAAATATGCGGGTAACTGCAAAACAAACGCGTTGGAACCGGAGACATACAACAGAAAATGATGAGAAAGAAAAGCTGCCGTTTTTAAAATTTGATGCCAGACAGCGTGTTTTTTGTTTGCCATTTTTAAGAACGGGTGCAGACATAAAATGAAAATTTAAGGAGATTGTGAAATATGTGTGGAATTATTGGATATACCGGACCTTTGGACTCTAAGAAAATATTGCTTGATGGATTATCCCAGCTGGAATACCGGGGCTATGACAGCGCAGGCGTTGCTCTGTGTATGGAAAACTCCCATATCCGCCTGGTCAGGCACACAGGAAAGGTCTCTAATTTAAAAGAAGGATGCAAAGAAATCACCGAGGTATCCCATTGCGGTCTGGGGCACACCAGATGGGCAACCCACGGAGGCGTAACGACTCAGAACACCCATCCCCACCAGGCAGGACGGGTCACACTGGTCCATAACGGCATTATAGAAAATTATCATCAGCTGACCAAGGATTTTCATCTGGAAGGAAAACTTCGCTCTGAAACCGACAGCGAGGTCGCGGCATGGGTTTTAGAAAGTATTTATCAGGGGGACCCGGTGGAAGCGATCGCGAAGTTAGTTGCTTATTTAGAGGGCTCTTACAGCTTCTGTATGATGTTTGAAGATCATCCCGGAGAGATCTACGCAATCCGAAATGTCAGCCCTCTGGTGGCGGCTTATACCCGCTCCGGTTCTTTTGTGGCTTCGGACTTAACGGCCCTCATCCCTTTTACCAGACGGTATTTTGTGGTTCCGGAGGATCATATCGTGAAGCTTACCTCCTATAAGGTCCATCTGTATGACCTTCACCAACAGGAGACCGCCCCGGAGTTAATGGAAGTAAACTGGAACATGGATGCAGCCATGAAAAACGGATTTCCGCATTTTATGCTGAAGGAAATCCATGAACAGCCGGAAGCGCTTAAAAACACCATACTTCCGCGTCTGGTGAAAGGTCTTCCGGATTTTACTGATGACCAGATTCCGGATGCGGTGCTGGAACACTGCGGCCAGGTTCATATCGTAGCCTGCGGTACAGCCATGCATGCCGGTATGGTGGCCAGGGCTCTTATGGAACCCCTTATAAGGATCCCGGTCACGGTTTCCATTGCTTCCGAATTCCGCTATGAGGAACCGCTCATTGATGATAAGACCCTAGTCATCATCATATCCCAGTCAGGAGAAACCATTGACACCCTGGCAGCTTTGCGGCTGGCGAAAAACTACGGAGCTGCCACCCTGTCAGTGGTCAACGTTAAGGGTTCCACCATTGCAAGGGAAAGCGATTATGTTCTTTATACCCACGCAGGCCCGGAAATCGCTGTTGCCAGCACCAAAGCCTACTCCGTCCAGCTGGCTGCTCTTTACATGGTATGCTGCCGGATGGCCCTGGTCCGGGGAAATTACAGCCGGGATGATGCGAAAGATTTCATGAAGAAACTGCTTGATGCCATTCCTGCTATGGAAGCCATGATTGAACAAAAAGATTCTGTGAAGGCTTTGGTCACACATTTGATCAACAAGCCGGATGCCTTTTTCATCGGACGCGGCCTGGATTACGCCTTTTCTTTGGAAGGGGCTTTGAAATTAAAAGAGATTTCCTATATTCATGCGGAAGCCTATGCCGCGGGGGAATTAAAACACGGTACCATTGCCCTGATCACGGATCAGGTTCCTGTCATCGCCATTGCAACACAGGAGAAGGTTTATTCAAAAACCATTTCAAATATCAGGGAAGTGAAAGCAAGAGGTGCATTTGTGATTTTACTGACAAAGGAAAATGCCGGGGCTTTAGACGGCGTGGCAGACGTCCGGATCAGCATTCCGGAAGTCGGTGACCGTTTTACGGTATTCCCGATCGCGGTCGTGCTGCAGCTCATTGCTTATTATGCTTCCGTGGGGAAGAATCTGGATGTGGATCAGCCCAGGAATCTGGCTAAGTCTGTAACGGTGGAGTGATCTGATTGGCTGACAGCAGGTCTGCCGGATAGGAGGCCAGCCACCGATTGGCTGGCCGGCCTCTCACTCCGCATGTACGTACCGCTCAGTATACGGGAAAAATGTAATGACTATTAGGATTTACAGTTTTCTTAATATTATAAATTTTTAATGTCATGTATTTACAAATAATTTACTTATCTTTACGAATATATAAACTTTGTTGACCCGGAACAGCTCCAAGGTATATACTCTAGTCATATCAGCAATTATAAGGAGATGAATATCTATGAGAAAAAGTGTTTTTGCAGTTACAGCATTATCTATGGCTTTAACCATAGGCAGTGCTATGTCATCATATGCTGCAGGATTTGTGAGTACTTCTCAGGGAGTAAAGTACCAATGGGGATCTGGCGATTACTGTACGAACAACTGGGTCAATTACAAAAATCATTGGTTCTTCTTTGGTGATGACCAACTTATGCGTACCGGGTGGATTCAAAGGGACAATACCTGGTATTACGCATCTGACACAGGCGACCTTCAGGGAGGAATTATGAAAATCAATGGCAATGTCTACTATTTTGACTCTAATTCCCTGAAAATGGTAACTGGTCCATATACCTACAATGGTGTCACTTATAACTTTACTGAAAATGGAACTACTGACGGCAGCCCATACGTATACACAGAATGGAATAGTAATGGCACCATCAAGCGTGGCAAAAAAATTAGTGTTCGTTAAATCTAAACACTTTGGTCAATTTCGACCGTCCCTACAGTCCTTGCAGCTTAAGGTTCTGTAGGGTTTTTTATATGTTTCAAAATAACATCGTCCGTATCTGTTCCATCCCACAAAACGGGTTTATCCAGTTTTTCTCCGAAAGTAAGGGGCTTCATTGAGAGCCATTTCAGCAAAAAATCCCCCCTAAATTCCACCTCTAGAACGAGGGGATAGGGGGGAGAAGTGTGGAATACGTTTTCTTATTCTATGAAAATAATATCGGTTTCAAAAGGAAATAACCTTGCTTTCTCTTCTGCAAAATCCACCTGATAGCCAGTTCCGTCTTTATAAAAGAATCCATTTACCAGGTCAATCTTGACATAACACATTTTTTCGGAATTCTCATCATTATGTTTAAAATACCAGGATTCAAAGGCTTTGATCAGCTTTTCCCTGATTTCTTTATTTTCCGGTCTCAGTGGATGTCCGATCTTGTGAGCAATGCCTTGAAAACGATAAAGATTCTTACAAAGAGCCACATGCTCATTGCTTTCGATCTCTCTGACTTTCCGGGAATCGCCGTAAGTCACCATATAAAAATTACCGTCATCAAAATAAGTATCCACAACCCGGAGAGAAGGTATATTATTTTCTGACGTGGCCAGGGTGAACTGATAATCCCGTCCAAACAGCTCCTTGAGAACACGCATGCTTTTTTCAAAATCATCCATCAATGGCTCCCCTTACTCCACTCCATCTTCGCGTCAGTAAAACTGCGGATCATCTTAACTGCTCCCTCCACGCCTACCGCACTTCGGTTAATGCATAAATCGTAGCTGCTTACATCTCCCCATTTCTTATTGGAATAATAATTATAATAGCCGGAACGCTTTTTATCTGTCTTGATCATAAGGTCTTTGGCTTTTGCATCGTCAATATGATAGAGTTCTTTTAAGGAATGAATCCTGTCATCGTCACTGGCCGTAATAAACACGGATACAAGGTTTGGATAGTCAGCAAGTGCATAGTCGGCACACCTTCCCACAATCACGCAGGATTCCTCATCTGCAAGCTGCTTGATGGTATCAAACTGTGCCAGAAATATCTTGTGATTAATCGGCATATCCATATAACCGGAGGTGGTAAAGCCCATAGAATAGGTGTCCATCACCAGGGAATACAAAAAGCTGTTGGTCGGCTTTTCATCATGGGTCTGAAACAGTTCTTCACATAACCCGCTGTTTTTAGCAGCCAGTGCCAGCAATTCTTTATCATAGCACTTAATGCCTAATTCTTCTGCTAACTTTTGTCCGATGATCTTTCCAGAACTTCCGCATTGCCTTCCTATTGCAATTACTAAATTTCCGCTCATATCGATCACTCCTTCCAGATATCTTATAGTTACATTATACACTGAAATTTCAGAAAAATCCACATTTTTATTTAAATTTAACAATTTCTTCAAATAAAAGACCACTCAGGATATCACCTAAGTGGTACGTAATTTTCTTAATAAATCTTCAAAATATTCCGGAAGCGGTGCTGTAAACTCCATATATTTTCCGCTTCTGGGATGAATGATCCCCAGCACACCGGCGTGAAGCGTCTGCCCCTCCAGCCGGAACGGACACTTGGCAGGGCCATAGACAGCATCCCCCAAAAGAGGATGTCCGATGCTTGCCATATGGACGCGGATCTGGTGGGTACGCCCCGTCTCAAGCTGGCATTCCACATAGGTGAACTGCCGGAAACGTTCCAGAACCCGGTAATGGGTGATGGCCTCTCTTCCGTTCTTTTCGTTGATGCTCATCTTTTTGCGGTCTATTGGGTGCCGGCCGATAGGGGCATGAATGGTACCTTCGTCTTCTTTCAGTATACCATGAACGACCGCATAGTACTTCCGGGTGATGGTATGTTCTTTAAGCTGTTGTGCAATAGAATTGTGGGACATGTCATTCTTGCATACAATGAGTACCCCGGTGGTATCCATATCGATTCTGTGAACGATTCCCGGACGCATGATACCGTTAATCCCTGACAAATCATCACGGCAGTGAGCCATGAGTCCGTTGACCAGAGTTCCGCTGTAATGACCGGCGGCCGGATGAACGACCATCCCTTTTGGTTTATTGATGAGGATAATATCCTTGTCCTCATATAAAATGTCCAAAACCATTTCCTCCGGTACAATTTCAGGCTCGGTTGCTTCCGGTATGGAAAGCTCGATCCGGTCTCCGGCATTTACCTTATAATTGCTTTTTACCGGATTATCGTCTACCAATACCATCTGCTCCTTCATAAGCTTCTGAAGATAAGAACGGGAAATTTCTCCGCACCGTTCGGATAAATACCGGTCAATGCGTACTCCGGCTTCTTCTGCCGACACTACAAACTGTTGTTTCAACCCGGTTCCTCCTTTTTAGGGAGGGAAAGGCAGGATAAATCCTCTTCCTTATAATAAAACAGGAACAGAAGCATGAAAAGGAACATGGAAACTGTAACATAACAGTCAGCCACATTGAAAATCGGAAAATCGATCAGCTTAAAATACAAAAAATCCACGACATAGCCGCGGGTAAAGCGGTCAATCATATTTCCTACCGCTCCGGCGGACAAAAACATGGCTATCAGGTGCAGAGGCAGATATTTTCTGTTTGCAGGCATGCGAATTACCGCATAAACCGCTCCGGATAGAACTACAAGCGCAACCAGCAGGAAAAATACCAGTTTTCCCTGAAGCATTCCAAAGGCCGCACCGCGGTTCTCGGAATAAAATAACTCAAATACCCCAGCCCAGATTGCGTAGGGAGGCTGATTCATGAGATGCTTTACTGCCAGAAGCTTGGTCCACTGATCCAAAACTATGGCAAGAAAAAAGCCGATGATAATCCCAAGGGTTAATTTTGTTTTCTGATTCATGAAAATCTCCTTATGCTAAAATATGGCAAAGCCCTAAAACCATCTCATCTTCCGTGACCTTCTTGTCAACACAGGCTTTCCCAATCTGTTCTAACAGGATAAACCGGATCGTACCGGAATCCATCTTTTTATCGCTTTTCGTCGTTTTTATAATATCCTTGGCAGTAAGTCCCTTCACCATAACAGGCATCCCAAACTGCTTCATAACCGCTAAAAGCCGTGGAAGCTCTCCTTCCTCTATCATTCCCCTTTTTACGGAGATCGCCATAGCCCCAATGCAGCCAAGCCCTACGCAGTGACCGTGCAGCAGGCCAAAATTGGAAAGCTTTTCTATGGCATGTCCCAGGGTATGACCCAAATTTAAAAGAGCACGTTCTCCCTGCTCCGTAGGATCCTTTTCTACCACATCACGCTTGATCTGGTTGCTTATGCGCACCATTTCTCCCAGAACAGACAAATCTCTGTTCCGGATCTCATAAGCGTGCTCCATGAGCCACTTATAATAAGAGGAGTCCCTTATCAATCCATGCTTGATAACCTCTCCCATACCGGAAGAAAACTGTTCCTCTGACAGAGTTTTTAAAGCTGCAATATTCGTATAAACCAGCTTTGGCATATGGAAAGCCCCTACCATATTTTTGTAGGCATCAAAATCAACACCGGTTTTTCCGCCAATGCTGGAATCAACCTGGGACAGCAGGGTGGTAGGTACCTGGATAAAGGAAATTCCGCGCAGATAGGTGGCGGCTGCAAAACCGCACAAATCTCCAACAACTCCTCCTCCCAAGGCCAGAAGGAAATCGTGGCGGTCAAACTGCTTTAAGATCAATGTTTCGTATAAATCCCGGACCGTATCCAGATTTTTATTTTCTTCCCCGGCAGGAAAGATAAAATGTTCCGTCTTTTTGCAGCAGGAAGAAACGAGTTTTTCCACTTCATCAAGATAAAGAGGTGCCACGTTTGAATCCGTGACAATGCAGACCTTCCGCCCGTCTGATTCCAGTTTTTTGAACTCCGCTGTCAGTCCTTGAAACGTTGATTCCATAACAATGTCATAAATAAAGGTACCATTCCTGTGTACCGGAATTCTATCTCCCATGATGCCCTCCTCCATCGTATCATTTATTTTCCTCTATTATGGAAGAAAGCAAACAACCTTCCTTTCAGCCTCCTGTACTGCAATGCATTGGAGAAGTCTGGGATATGGAAAATTGTCTGCTTGTACCAATCAAAAAATCCATTATTCCTTTATGGGAAAATCTGCTAAAGGCGTAAATTCATCCCGCCCATATCCAAGCTTCCGCTATTTAATAAGTCCTGAAAATCACCGGACAATTCTACCGATTCCGGCGTGGCTATGAATATGTAGTTTGATATCTTCTGCAAATTACCGTTCATGGAGTATGTAGCACCCGAAGTAAAATCAATGATCCGCTGGGCCACTTCCGTATGGATCCCCTCCATATTAAGGACAACGGCCTTCCCAGCCAGCATGTGATCGCAAATCTCCTTTGCATCTTCAATGGAGGTGGGTTTTACCATGGATACTTCCATCGTACGCGACTGTTTCATGGGAACTACCTTGGGAGAACGGGACAGGAAACGAGGCTTCTGTTCATACTCCTCTTCTTCATCGTAGTAATCCTCCTCTGTTTTCTTGGAAAAAAGGGGCCGCTTTGCAGGTTTAACATTCCCATCATCATAATCATCATCCAAATAGTAATCGTCATCTTCATCTGTATCATTCAAGCGCATGCTATCCATCAGTTTGCCTAAAATGCTCATACTTCATTCTCTCCAATCTTATACCATGGACACGAAGCACGAAAAGACCTCGCTGCGTATCCAGGCATATATTCTCACTAAATTCATGCCCGATCCATACGGGGCAGGCCCTGCTTTGCTGCGCCTGCATGCATTAAGTGTTTTTATAATATCTTGTACCGAAAATTCCGGTACCGACCCTCACCAGAGTAGCACCTTCTTCTATTGCAATTTCATAGTCTCCGGTCATACCCATTGAGAGCATTATCATATTAACATTATCAATGTTTTTGCATTGCATGTCAACATAAAATTTCTTTAATTTTTTAAAAATGGGGCGATTTTCTTCAGAATTTTCTACAAAAGGTGCAATAGTCATAAGGCCTTTTATCCTAACATGTGGAAACCTGGCGATTTCGCGGATCGCACGTTCTGTCTCATCCAGCTTGAATCCAAATTTGCTTTCTTCTTCTGCTACATTAACCTCCAGGAGGATGTCCACATTCAGATTTCTTTTGGCTGCTTCCTCCTCGATCTGTTCTGCCAGGCGGACGGAGTCCACACTGTGGATCAACACTGCCTTACCAATGACCTGCTTTACCTTATTGCGCTGCAGATGACCGATCATGTGCCACCGGATATCATCCGGAAGAGCCTTCTGTTTCTCACAAAGTTCCTGTACCTTATTCTCGCCAAAATCCCGGATTCCAGCAGTATATGCCTCTGTTATCATGGCAGCCGGCTTTGTCTTGCTGACCGCTACCAAAGTTACTTCCTGCGGATTCCTTCCGGCCCTCCTGCAGGCGGCTAAAATCCGATTGTTTACTTCCTCCAGATTTTCCCTTACCAAGTCAATCACCTCTTATTTATAAATTAATTCCCCTTCATTGACCGACGCTGCATTCAGGACGATATGGTCGTATACAGCCAGGCCGTAGGTCATATTCTTTTTTACCGTATAGTATTCATCATTGGACGCCAGCACATCAATCTGTTTAAAAACAGCATATCCCTTGTTTATGTTATACACTCCCTGAAGGGAAGCGCTTGCCCCGATTTGATAACGTTCCGCAGAGTTGGGTTTTATGATATAATCCCCGGCTTTAAATCCATCCTCTGCCCCCATTTCAACATAATAATTATCTCCCTCGGAATAATAAATCTCTGTCGGAACAAAAACAACGGAGGTTCCGGATTCCGAATATACCTCTTTATTGAAGCCTGTTGTCGTACTGTCACCGCCCTGAGTCATGTAATCCACAGGCACCAGATAAAAATCCTTTTTTGTCACGGATGTCACAGGAATCTTTAATCCCTCCGTACGGTCAGAAACAATTTCAAAATCAACATAACGCTCAGAAGCAAACTGGACCATGTATTTGTCAAAATCCAATTTTCCAAACGTCTTTCCGTCTGTTCCGGTAAATACGGAGAAGCTGCCGGTAGCTCTTAAATTTAAACCGGAAAATTCCACGGTAAGGCTGGATTGATCTCCATAAGCCTTCCCATCTCCTTCTGTGATGGGAAACACCAGGGACCACAGATCAGAAGTGATGACCTTATAGACAGGTGCGCCCTTTTCAATCAGTTTTCCAGATTTTGTTATGGTCTTCGTATATTTACTGCGGTCAAACACGGCTTCTGAAATTGCCGACGGCTGCAGTCCCTCATAGGAATCCACTCCATAGGAGACAATGCCGGCCTGATCCGCTGTTACCTGTTCAAAATTTACGCCGGCCTGATCCATCAGACCCCCAAGATTGTCCAAGGCGTTAAAATTCATGTATTCCATAACCTCAGCCTCTAAGGCATATTTGGTATCATAAACAGTCCGAAACTGGTTATTGTCATAAGTAAGGCTGAATGCGGTCAGCTGTTTTTTTAGTTCCGAAAGATTCTCCGGAGTCAATGTGATATTTTCCTCTGAATTTTCTGCCAGAAAAGAAGTGATGCTTCCTGTTTCGTCTATGGAATAGACCCGGGTGCCAATGGAAGCCCGCTTGCCTTCCCTTACATAGTAATTGACATAGCCGGAACGGTCTGCATTCTTTACTTCCTCCTGACGAAGGATTATTCCTGTGTAATCCTTGTTGTCAACAATGCTGCCCTCCTGCACCTCATAAAACTGTACTTTATCCCTGCGGATATATACGGATACACTGAACACCATATAAACAAAGATCAGCGCAAAGATAATCATGCCAACATTAATATTCAGAGGCCGCCGGTACCGGATGATCTTTTTGCTCTTTTTTGGGTGGGCAGCCCGTTTTAACGGCTGCTGTACCTTTTGTTTTGCCAACCTGACGCCTCCTTTCCTTTCTAGCTATTATAAAAGGAAATGCCAAAAAATTCAAGCAAAACCGGAAGAAACACGCTCTGCGAGTTTCTTCCGGTTATCGCGGCAGCCGCCAAGTGAACATGTAAACATGTTCGTTTGGCTCGTTGCCCACGTAAATAAAGGGGCTGTCGCACTAAGTAATTAGTGCGCAGCCTCTTTGCTTGCAAAAATTTAAGAGCCGGGCTTTGTAAAGCCCGGCTCTTGGTGTAAAATATATTTATGCTACTAAATAAAATTCTACAAAAAGATTATACTATGGTTCAAGATTTTTATCAATTAAAACTACCATTAAATATCGATTGTATAATCCCAGATAATGATTCTGTGCGTTTGCTAAGTCAGGTTGTAGAGGAGATGGATATTTCAGAGTTATATTCGACTTATTCCCGAATTCGGAAAAATACTGCAACGCCAAGACAGATGCTGAAGATTATGCTGTATGCTTACATGAACCGCATCTATTCTGCAAGAGATATTGAAAGAGCCTGTCATCGTGACATTAATTTCATGTTCTTATTAGAGGATTCCAAAGCTCCGGATCATGCCACCATTGCCAGATTCCGTTCACTCCATTTTTCTTCCTGTTCAAAGAAAATGTTAGCTCAAATGTCTGTCCTGCTGTTTGAACTTGGTGAAATCTCCGGAAAGGATATCTTTATTGACGGTACCAAGATTGAAGCCTGTGCGAATAAGTACACGTTTGTCTGGAAAAAATCAGTGACTAAAAATCTCGCAAAACTGTTAGAAAAACTTGCAGCTTTTGTAGAAGAATGTGAAGAAGAATACGGTATTAAAGTTGTGTACCATAATCAAGTTCAACTGCATCATGTAAAGAAACTCCGCAAAAAACTTTATAAGATCAAAGCCGAAGAAGGAATTGAATTCGTCCATGGAATCGGAAAACGTAAAACACAGTTGCAGCGCTCAATTGAGCGACTAGAAGAATATCTGGATAAGCTGAAAGAATACACAAAGAAAATCTACCAATGCGGTAGTCGTAATAGTTATTCAAAAACGGATCCAGATGCAACCTTTATGCGAATGAAAGAAGATGCGATGCTGAATGGACAGCTGAAGCCAGGCTATAACCTTCAGCATGGTGTGGATTCGGAATACATCACATGGCTTACGATCGGGCCACAGCCAACAGATACCACAACACTGATCCCATTTCTGAAAGATATGGAAGAACATTTAAATTTCAAATATAAAAACATCGTAGCGGACTCTGGATATGAAAGCGAGGAGAATTACCTATATATTGAAGAAAATGAACAGGTTTCATTCATCAAGCCTGCAAACTATGAGATTTCCAAGACGCGAAAATATAAAACAGATATAAGCCGCAGAGAAAACATGGAATATAACACAGAAAACGACTGCTATACCTGCAAAGCCGGGAAAAAACTTGTTTTAACAGGTACGAAACAAGGGAAAAGCAAAACGGGTTATGTAATCAGAAAAAACATCTATACCTGTGAGGACTGCTATGATTGTCCGTACAAAAGGGAATGTATCAAAGGAAACAACAGTAAGATACCTTTTGAAGAACGAGTAAAACGGCTTGAAGTATCAAAGGTGTTCCAACAAAAACGAGCAGAAGATCTGGAACGTATTCTCTCTGATGAAGGCTGTCAGCTTCGAATGAACAGAAGCATCCAGGCTGAGGGTTCATTTGCTGATGTGAAAACAGATATGAATTTCCATCGCTATCTATGCAGAGGGAAAAACAATGTACTTGCGGAAAGCGTTCTTCTTGCAATGGCTCACAACGTGAATAAGCTGCACCATAAGATCCAAAGAGAATGTACAGGAACACATCTGTTTAACCTTAAAGAAAGCGCATAAATTTAAAAAACCTTAAATAGCAGACAACTAAAAGCCGCTGAACAATCAGAGGTATAGTAGTTGTCTGCTATTTTTCTTTGTTCGTAAATCCAGAATAAAAATGAACTCTAAAAGCACTCAAAAGAGCTGGGCACCAGCTGATTTTAATCAACTAGTGCGACAGCCCC
>NZ_LT732526.1:944986-979674 GCF_900155545.1 Clostridium sp. Marseille-P2415 | reverse complement strand
TCATGTAAAGAAACTCCGCAAAAAACTTTATAAGATCAAAGCCGAAGAAGGAATTGAATTCGTCCATGGAATCGGAAAACGTAAAACACAGTTGCAGCGCTCAATTGAGCGACTAGAAGAATATCTGGATAAGCTGAAAGAATACACAAAGAAAATCTACCAATGCGGTAGTCGTAATAGTTATTCAAAAACGGATCCAGATGCAACCTTTATGCGAATGAAAGAAGATGCGATGCTGAATGGACAGCTGAAGCCAGGCTATAACCTTCAGCATGGTGTGGATTCGGAATACATCACATGGCTTACGATCGGGCCACAGCCAACAGATACCACAACACTGATCCCATTTCTGAAAGATATGGAAGAACATTTAAATTTCAAATATAAAAACATCGTAGCGGACTCTGGATATGAAAGCGAGGAGAATTACCTATATATTGAAGAAAATGAACAGGTTTCATTCATCAAGCCTGCAAACTATGAGATTTCCAAGACGCGAAAATATAAAACAGATATAAGCCGCAGAGAAAACATGGAATATAACACAGAAAACGACTGCTATACCTGCAAAGCCGGGAAAAAACTTGTTTTAACAGGTACGAAACAAGGGAAAAGCAAAACGGGTTATGTAATCAGAAAAAACATCTATACCTGTGAGGACTGCTATGATTGTCCGTACAAAAGGGAATGTATCAAAGGAAACAACAGTAAGATACCTTTTGAAGAACGAGTAAAACGGCTTGAAGTATCAAAGGTGTTCCAACAAAAACGAGCAGAAGATCTGGAACGTATTCTCTCTGATGAAGGCTGTCAGCTTCGAATGAACAGAAGCATCCAGGCTGAGGGTTCATTTGCTGATGTGAAAACAGATATGAATTTCCATCGCTATCTATGCAGAGGGAAAAACAATGTACTTGCGGAAAGCGTTCTTCTTGCAATGGCTCACAACGTGAATAAGCTGCACCATAAGATCCAAAGAGAATGTACAGGAACACATCTGTTTAACCTTAAAGAAAGCGCATAAATTTAAAAAACCTTAAATAGCAGACAACTAAAAGCCGCTGAACAATCAGAGGTATAGTAGTTGTCTGCTATTTTTCTTTGTTCGTAAATCCAGAATAAAAATGAACTCTAAAAGCACTCAAAAGAGCTGGGCACCAGCTGATTTTAATCAACTAGTGCGACAGCCCCTTTTTCTATGTATGATTATAATGAAACAGCCACATTCGCCTTGGCATTCTCAGGCATATTCTCCGCATCTATGGACACGCTGAGAACGAAGGTCACGTGATACTTTTCACCGATTTTTTCTAAAGTTGCAATGGTCTCAGATATGTCCTCACCTTCCAGGCAGGCCAGCTTTAAAAAGCTGTCAAAGAACATCATTTCCAAGTCATGATCCTGAGATATGATACCACAGATAAAACCAATAAATCCTTCGCTGGATGTAATCGGATACTCATTAACATTAATGAGGCGGATCTTGTTGCTTAATTCGTACATATGCTTAGAACTTTTGTCCAAATATACGATAGAGCCTCTGGATTCTTTTACGGCGGAATTAGCTCTATCCAACAGATGCTTTGTTTTCCCCTTACCCTTTTTTCCTGCTATTATCTGCACCATAGCAATCTCCTCCTTGCGTTATATAATTTGTATAAAAAGTCTATTCGGATTAATATAATTATAGTACAAATCTATAAGAAACGCAATGACTATTCTACAATTTTATTCAAGATATTTGTCATGTTATCGTAGAGCCCTGCACGGTTTGGCGCTTTTAAGACCACAGTAACATATTCCCGGTCAGAGGAATCTGAACTTCCCATGATCAGACAGCTTCCGGCTGCCAGAGTGGTCCCTGTTTTTCCGCCCAGAACGCTAAGTCCATCCGGCATCTGGCGTTCGCCCGTCATGTACCAGTTCGTCCCCTTCCAGGTAGCATTCACCGGATTGCCTGCCTTATCCTGATAGGTGGCCGTGTATTCTTTCGTGCCGATGATCTTCCGGAATTCCGGATACTTTAAAGCTTCCTGAAAGATTAAGTATAAGTCATAAGCAGTGGTATAATGGTCTTCGTTACTCAGTCCATGAGGATTGACAAAGTGGGTGCCAGTGGCTCCGATCTTTAAAGCCTCTTCATTCATCATCCGGGAAAACTGGTCCACACCTCCGGCCATATGAACTGCAATCGCGGCTCCGGCATCGTTACCGGAAGGGAGCATAAGACCATACAGAAGCTGTTCCAGCGTAATTTTATCCCCTGGCTTGATTCCGCACAGCGTGGCACCGGATTCTGTAATAACAGCATCCTGAGTAACCGTAATCTCATCGTCCAGATTACCATATTTCAAAGCCACAAGGGCTGTCATAGTCTTTGTGATACTGGCAGGATACAACCGCTCAAATGGATTCTTTGCAAACAGGACTGTTTTATCTGTCAGGTTAAAAACTGCGGCAGCTTCCGCAGTAACCGCTTCATCCTGAGAAGAAGTGTCATCTGAAACGATGCAGAGATCATGAGCAAAGGGTTCCGATTTACCAGCCACTGCACTGGACTGGTAAAGGGCGGTTCTCTCAGAAAATTCATAGGGATTGTCAAGTTTGTGCAGACCGGCGCAGCCTGTTAGCAACACAGCGCATAAGAGGATACACCCTGTTTTTACAAAAACTCTTTTCTTCACTGAATTTACCCCTTATTTGTACATTTCACGCCATTCCAAGTCGCCGCGTTCCAGGGATTTGATCAAAAGCTCTGCGGTGGCCAGATTGGTTGCAAGAGGAATGTTGTGCATGTCACAGGTTCTCATGATGTTTACGATGTCAGGTTCATGAGACTTAGGTGTAAGCGGATCTCTCAAAAAGATGACCAGGTCGACCTCATTGTGTTCAATCTGGGATCCTAACTGCTGCTCTCCGCCTAAATGACCGGCCAGGTACTTGTGTACATTTAAGTTTGTGACCTCTTCGATCAGACGTCCGGTCGTCCCTGTGGCATATAACATATGTTTACTTAAAATCCCTCTGTACGCAATGCAGAAGTTCTGCATTAATTTTTTCTTTGAATCGTGTGCAACTAATCCTATATTCATAACGATATACCTCCTTTTAATTACCGATTTTGCGTTGCAATCCAACATTCAGCACCAGCCCCATGCCCATGAAAATACTGATGAGGGAACTGACTCCCGAGCTGATAAACGGAAGCGGAAGGCCTGTATTGGGAAATATCTGTGTAGCCACGGCGATATTGGCAAAGGCCTGGAAACCGATCAGGGCTGCCATGCCGGTACAAATCAGCCTGCCGGACATATCTTTGGCTTTGGAAGCCAGATAAAGACATTCAAACACAACCAGGCCAATAAGGAGAATGACGATAACACTGCCTCGAAATCCCATCTCCTCGCCGATAATTGCAAAAATGAAGTCGGTTTCCCCGGCCGATAAGAAGTTCCCGTCTTTGACCGATGCTATGGTTGTATTAAAAAGTCCCTTCCCTTGAAGCTGTCCGGAACTGATTGCCATAATGGAATTTTTTTGCTGGTACAGATTTTCAGCATACTGCTCTGCATGAGGATAAATCCACGCCAGGATACGCCGTGCCTGATAATCATGGATAAACGGGATCAATCCCCTGGTGAGCAGGAATATGAAAAGCGCACCTGCAGGCACCGCTATTGCGAGGACGCCTCCGATCCACTGGTAACTGATGCCGGCGGAAAATACCATGCACAGGATGATGATGGAAACCACCAGGCTGGTAGATAAATTCGGTTCAGCAAAAATAAGGCCGATGGGAATGGCCGCAAGCAAAGCGGCCAACCCTACCATGACCGGCATGTTCATCTTTTCCTGGTATTTGTTCCAATACCAGGAAAAGAACACGATTAATCCAATTTTTACGAATTCAGACGGCTGTATCCGTCCAATGCCGGGAAGGTTGATCCACCTGGTGGCCCCTCCCGCCGTATGGCCCATGACCAGAACAGCACCCAGCAAAAGGATGCAGCCTGCATAATCCAAAGCATAAAGCTTAATGATTTTATGATAGTCTATGATGGAAAGCCCTATGGCCAGGGCAAATCCGACCATTACGCCGATAATCTGTTTTGTCACTGTGCCGGAATCCTGGTTGGAGGCGCTTGCCACCACAAGAATCCCAATAACAGACAGCGACAGCATGTACAAAACTAACCGGTAATTGTAGTATTTAAAATTATAGTCAGAAAACATAGTCAGTATATCCCCTTGTCAGGTATATCGCGAATAGGGATGTTCGCATAAAGCACCGGTGTATAACGTTCACAATCCGGCTGCTTCAGCTTCTTCATCTGTATCTCTATTCTGTCGGAATCAATATCCATGTATCTTGAAACTACACGGACCATATCGTCTTTTATCATCTGCATGATCTCAGGAGAACAGTCAGCCTTGTCCGCAACCAGCAAAAGTTTCAGACGATTTCTTGCAATTTCTCCTGAATTCTTCTTGCGGAATACAGGAAATAGGCTCATACCACACCCTCCTATGCTCTCTTCAGGAGATGTGAGAGTCTGAAAAATAGGCCTTCACGTACAGCAGGGTTATGAATCGGAATGCTTTCCCCGATAATCCGCCTGCAGATATCCATATAGGCCTGTCCAGCCGGGGCCCCCATGCCAACAAGCGGTTCCCCCTGGTTTGTGGAAATGACGATGTCCTCGTCATCCGGCACAGCACCGATAATATCAACGGCAAGGATGTCCATAACGTCATCCAGAGACATCATATCTCCCCTTTTCACCATATCCGCCCGGATCCGGTTGACAACTAATTCAATGGTCCCCATATCGGCGGCCTCTAAAAGTCCAATGATGCGGTCTGCATCCCGGATCGCAGAAACCTCAGGTGTGGTGACTACAATGGCTCTGTCGGCGCCTGCAATGGCGTTCTGAAAGCCCTGTTCGATCCCTGCCGGACAATCCAGCAGGATATAATCAAACTCTCCCCTCAGATCATCAACCAGCTTTACCATCTGACCGGGAGTGACTGCAGTCTTGTCCCTGGTCTGTGCTGAGGGAAGTAAAAACAGGTTTGGGTATCTTTTGTCTTTTATCAGGGCTTGCTTCATAC
This sequence comes from Clostridium sp. Marseille-P2415, assembly GCF_900155545.1. Classification (GTDB taxonomy): domain Bacteria; phylum Bacillota; class Clostridia; order Lachnospirales; family Lachnospiraceae; genus Lacrimispora. The sequence continues at coordinate 974,562 of NZ_LT732526.1, read as the reverse complement.
GGCAGTTTCCCTCTACCACGTCCACTAAATTGTAGACAATGCGGTTTTCCAGACCCATGACAACATCCAGGTTCCGAAGTCCGATATCCGTATCGATCAGGACTACTTTTTTACCCAGAATTGCCAGTCCGGTACCAACATTGGCAGAGGTTGTTGTCTTGCCTACCCCGCCTTTTCCAGAAGTGATTACGATGATCTCGCTCATACCATATCCTCCTGCTTTTCATACCTTATTCTATTTTACCTTAATTTTCGGAATATTTCCACACTTTTTTTCATTGGTTTTATTATGACCTTGTTATTTTCCAGATAGGCTTTCATGGGACCGCGTCCCAGGCGCTTGCCGCGCCCATCGAGGCCTGAGGTACAATCTGCGATGCGCAGCTGGACGGGAGCCATGTCCAGGGCCGTGATGAGAGCCCCCCGATTGCCTGCCACGCCTGCACACACCGTTCCGGACAGTTTGCCAAGGACGATTACATTGCCCTTTGCTAAAACCTTTGCTCCTTTACACACATCGCCGATGATGACAATACTGGCCTCGGATTCCAAAGTCTCTCCGCTTTGTAGATTTCCTTTGAAGAACTGTCCCGTTTGGCAGGACAACTCCATCAGTTTCTCGTTCAGTGCTTTTTCACAGCGTTCGATCCGGTTTACATCCTTATCAACAAGACAGATGATTTCCACATTGGAATTTTCCGTAATCTGATTGATCACTGCGAACTCCTCTTCTCCAGTCAATTTCCTTCCCTCCAGGGTCAGGGTCATTTGTACGGATCCCCAGAATTTTGCATTATCCCCGAATTTTTTCCCTATATCAGAAAGAAGCTGAGGGAAGGGGATATCCGGGTCCAGGATGACAGTCATACCTGCTTTGTTGCTTTTAATCACTACGGTATTATGCATCATATCACCTCTTATCCTAGTTAATCGCGAATGTTGACCTTCGCTGCATCCAGGGCACCAGCATTTACAATGGATTCTAAGTCTATATAGCCATAATAATACTTATAGACGTTCTTCGCAATATTGGCGGCATTGGACGATGAATAGCCATACGGAATATTCACGGTAACACAGATTTCCGGATTGTCATATGGCGCATAAGAAATGAAGAATGCATGGTTCGGTTTGTTGCGGGCTTCCTGGGCGGTACCCGTCTTTCCGGCAATTTCCACTTCAAGATCAGAAAACAGCTTCTTTGTCGAACCATTCGCAATCACTTCTCTCATTCCCTGTTGTACAGTATCCCACGTTGAGTCCGCCGCGTCAATATGAGAAGAAATCTTAGGGGTATAATCTTGTATCAGATTACCTTCAGAATCCGTTGTTTTATCCAATAAACTGAGTTCAAATACGGTTCCCCGGTTTGCGATGGCCGCCACATACCTGGAAAGCTGGACATTGGTATAAGCATGGCTTCCCTGTCCCATGGCAGAACGTTCCGGCGCCTCTTTGGAAATCTGAGGATCCAATTCAGCTATTTCCACTCCGGACTTGTGATCCAGCCCGAACATGGCTGCGTATTTCCGTAAAACTTCAAGACCTAAGTCAGGAGAATACACTCCATTGGCATCCATTGACAAACGGTGCCCTAAATCTGCAAAGAAAAAGTTACAGGAATTTTCAATTCCTCCCACTATATTCAGCGGACCGTGCTGGCCGGAATAAATCCAGCATTTAATAGGCGGCTCTACATCCGTATAGATACCGGTACAATTAATGGTTTCATCCGTAGTGATGGCATGCTCTTCCAGAGCCGCCACTGCGGTAATGGGCTTAAAGGTGGAACCCGGCGCCTTTCTTGTCTGGGTTGCATTATTGTATAAAGGCAGGGATAAATCCGCCTGCAGCTGGCTGAAATAGGAGCCGTCGCCGATCCGGTTGTTGTCATATCCCGGATAAGATACCAGGGCCAGCACCTCTCCTGTTTTATCATCTGTAACAACTACACCTGCATTACAGGGCGATAATGCCAGCTGTGCAGGAGTGATCTCCAGGGTGGAAAGCTTTTTTAACAGGAAGGTGTATGCATCACCGGTCGCCCGCAGCTCTGCTGCATCCTGTCCGTTGTCTTTTAAAACTCCCTGATCGTATAAGGCCAGGCACAGTTCCTGCCCCGTTATGATGTCATCATTAATGAGATAACGGTATATTTTCTTTGTAAAATTCCTGTCATCCGCAAGCTTTTCCAAAACATAATTGATAAGTTCTTCAAACGTATCATCCGCGTTGGAATATTTGGATCCGGTTTCCAGTTTGGTGGTGTCTACCCAGCCGTTTGCAATTCCATAGTATAAATAGTCTCTTAAACTGATTTCATCCGCTTTCCATGCCTGGTATTCCTTGCTGGCGGTATCAATAGCGTCTTCCTTGATAATTCCCACTGTAGGACCGGCAAGGTAGGTATAAATGTAAAACATATAGGCCTTCCTGTCCTCGGGCAGATCCTTCATGGCCGTAGCATGAGGGCTCATCAGTTCATTTCGGAGATTTGTGAAAATCTGCTCCTGGGAGGATACATATTTACGGTATATGTTCTTTTCGGTTTCAGAAGCGTCCTCTTCTTCCATTTCCTTTAAAGAAAGAACGTTATTATTGATCAGCTGATAATAGGCATCCTTAACAGGAATTTTCATATTAGAGCCATCGGTCGTGCTGCTGGCCTGATAATCCCCGTTTACAATGGTCTTTATGAGAACTCCGGCCAGAGATTGTTCAATCAAATGGTAAATCCCCTTCTGAAGATCTGCATTCAGAGTCAGGTATACATCATCTCCGGCAGATGCATCGGTCTCATCTTTCGTTTCACGGATCCGGCCTACGCTGTCCTTGTATATGGTCTTTTTTCCTTTAGTTCCCTGAAGCTCATGTTCCATGGTATACTCAATGCCTGTCCGTCCTACGATGTCATTGATATCATAATCGTCCTTCTGCTTCTGTAAGTCCTCTAACTGGTCTTCCGGGACCTTACCGGTATAGCCGATGACCGGAGCGAACGGAATGCTGTCATTGTAGGCACGGATGGTGGTTTCCTCCACATTCACCCCCTGCATGTCTCCGATGTGCTCCAGAATGTCTGCAACGGTTTCATCGGATACCTGGGTAGCTACCGTCGTTGCCTCGTATTTGCGGTACGACATAAGGCGCAGGGCATATTTGATATTGATGATATCCAAAGCCTCCTGATCTGTCAGGGTAACAACGTTTCCTCCCTTGTCTTCAAACTCCGTCAGGCCGTTGCTCTTGCAGGCCTTCTCAAATAACTCCCTGGCGCTTATATTAGATGGATATTCGCCTTTTTCATCATCTAACTGCTCTACTTTCTTTAAACCATAATAATCCCGGAGAAAGCGTTTTCGGGAGGCCTCAGAGGAAGAAGTATAAACCATATCGCCATTGGGATCAATGGCTACCTCAAATTTCCCCTGTACCGTTTCCCCATGCTTTTCAAGAATCCGTACCAGATTTAAGTACATGTTATTTTTAGCGGCAGAATCCTTATAAACGCCGGTATCCTGTACGGTTACCGAATAAGCCAGTTTGTTATAAGCCAGGACTTTGCCGTTGCGGTCATAGATATTTCCTCTTGTTCCGGCAGTTGTAATGGTCTGCTCGGTCAGCTGTAAATATTCATTAAGGGCCTCCTGCCCATTGACGATCTGCATGTTGAAAAGCTTGTTTATTAACCCTGCATACATGGCAAAACAAATGATTCCAAGTATAAAAATTCTTGATGAGACCGCTTTTTTTAAAAATTCTCTTATAATGTCAAACAAATCCCTAAACAATGGTCGAATCACCTCTTTTTCCTATCTCTTCCAGATGACGGTTCAAAATCAGAAATACCCGATAAAGAAGCAGGGTCGTCACAACGGTAAAGATGATTTCCGGAAGCATCAGGTTGATAAAATAGTACCCAATTCTGACTTTTTGACGAATCAGGAACCGGAATACATAAATATACAGATTATAAGCCAGCTCGTTCAATACGCTTAATATTAAGGGCAGTGTAATGTAATCCTCATAGTAATATTTCGTACAGATACCATTGGTATAACCGACCCAGACGAAAATCAGCGTATAAAAGCCAAAGGGTCCGCTGTAAAACAAATCCATAAGCAGGCCGGACAGGAGCCCATAATACATTCCTGCTTCCTTTCCATGCATGAATCCAAAGGAAAACGTAAGGATTAAGAGCAGATTCGGAGCGGCCGACAGAAATGGCAGCAACGGAAATATGCAGTTTTGAATGGTAAATGCCAGAATAATCAGCAGCACATTGAAAAAAATCCGTCTCATGTTACTCCTTTACGCTATTGGGAAACGTTTTCTGCAGTTTCTGTACCGGCGGATGTCTCCTCTGACGGCACAGTTCCATCCGGATCGGCAGAAGCATCTTCTTTCATCATATCAGATTTGAGTTCTGTGATCACCAGAACCTCCTGCAGGCTGTCAAATTCTGCTACAGGAATTAAATATCCTGACTTGGTAACGTTGTTGGTATCATTGGTAATGTCAGAGGCATAGCCCACCAGGATGCCGGGAAGAAATACGGAACTGATATTGGAGGTTACGATCTTATCTCCATCTTTTAAATCGCCTTCCTTTAATACCTTGGTGATCCGGAGCCTTCCTTCTTTAAACAGGGTTAAATCTCCGGCGACAATGCAGCCGTCTCCGGACTGCATGGCCATACCGCTGACCCGGCTGGAATCATCGATAATGGAACGTACGGTTGCATAATTGGCTCCCACATCCGTAACGATGCCTACCAGGCCGCCTCCGGCCACAACATTCATATCCACGGCAATTCCATCCTTTGATCCCTTATCAATGCGGAATATCTGGAACCAGTTGCTGGAGTCTTTGGCAATGACTCTTGCCCCAACCTTGCTGTACTGTCCGTATTCCTGATCCAGGCCGTAAAGCTGGCGAAGCCGTTCTAATTCGAACTCTTCCTCCTGCAGCCTGGTATTCTCCTCTGTCAGCTGGGTGATGATATCCTTCATCTCTTTATTTTCTTTCAATGCATCCCGCAATTTTGTATAGTCAATGATCTCATCATAAATAGACGAGCCCACGGCATTGACTCCGGACTGCACCGGAATCAGCAAATAACCGACACCGGTCCGAAGCGGCGTCAGCCATTCATCCCGGATGGAGGTTAACCCAATGAGCAGGACACAAAATACTGTTAAAGCAATAAGAATATATTTGCTGCGCTTTGATTCCATCTATAAGATTCCCCGTTCCTTTAAACTGATATAGGAATTATCTCCTATAATAATGTGGTCCAACAACTGGATGCCGATTAATTCGCCGGCCTCCTTAACCCTGCGGGTAAGACTTAAATCTTCCCTGCTGGGAGACGGATCTCCGCTCGGATGATTATGGACCAGTACCAGGCTTACGGCATGGTACTTAATAGCTTCAATGAAAATCTCCCTGGGAGAAACCACGGAAGTATTCACCGTTCCCTGAGAGATCATTACGTCCCTTATCAGGGCTCCTTTTGTATTTAAGAGCATGATAAAAACCAGCTCCTGTTCCCTGTGGCGCATATCCTCCACAAAGTAATTCACAATGTCAAGAGGTTTATGGTAAGCTGCTGCTTCCGAAAGGGCTGACCTTTTCCAGATTCGTCTGGACAGCTCTCCGATGCACAAAAGCTGTGCTCCTTTGACCCTTCCAATCCCCTTGACCTGCATGAGTTCCGGCATGGAAAGATGCAAAAGCCCTAAAATACCCTTTTTCGGATAGTTTAAGGCCAGTATCTTTTGTGCCAGCGCCAGGGAGTTATCCTCCCTGGAACCGGTGCGGATAATAATGGATAAAAGCTCCGCATCGCTTAAGCCTTCCGGCCCATCCTTCAAACATTTTTCATAGGGCCGTTCATCCACCGGGATGTCTTTCATTGTTATACGTTCCATATGCCTCCTGACCGTTACTCTCCAGGTACGAAAGGAATGGACATATGTAGAATTAAATGAACCGATACGTGATAAGGGCTGCCGCCACTCCTATTATGCCAGCCATGGTTATTTTAATATTGATGCCGAAGGTAATGACCAGAATGCCGAAATTGACCACAAGCGGGGAATCGAATCCAAAGGACTGCCCAACATTCAGCCAGGACAGCCAGGATATCCCCCGGGCCAGATCTCCGACAAAGCCTCCCAGAACGACACCGGCAAGCATAAGAAGAAGCAGTACCCAGCAGTTTTTGTACTTCATCTGCTCTGCTACCTCTTTTGGTTTTATGGCAGGAATGTCCATACCTATCAAATCATTCTAACATAGATTTCCAGCTGTGTATACCTTTTTTTACAATTGAATCAAACCGGCTTCCAAAAGCTTCTGCACAGACATTAAAATCCCCAGCTTTGCGTGATACCAGGTAAGCCCTCCCTGAAAATAAACCGCATAAGGAGGTTTTATGGGGCCGTCGGCACTTAACTCAATGGATGAACCCTGGACAAAGGCACCGGCTGCCATGATAACAGGTGCGTCGTAGCCAGGCATATCCCATGGTTCCGGAGTGACAAAGCTGTCTACGGGCGCAGCCGCCTGAATCCCCTGACAGAATGCGATGACACCCTCCGGATTTCCGAATGTAACGGCCTGGATGATATCGTGACGGGATTCCGAGCCGTCAGGTACCACCGGAAAGCCAAGCTTTTCATAAACATTGGCTGCAAAAACAGCCCCCTTTAAGGCTCCCGCTACTACGGTCGGGGATAAGAACAATCCCTGGTAGAAGGACTGGTTAAGGCCAAGGCTGGCTCCCACTTCTTTCCCCAGGCCCGGTGCGGTCAAACGGTAGGAGGCCCGGTCGATGCAGTCTGCCCTGCCTGCAATGTATCCGCCGATGGGTGCAAGACCGCCTCCGGGATTCTTAATGAGGGATCCGACTGTCATATCTGCTCCCACATCGGATGGCTCAATGCTTTCCACGAATTCACCGTAACAATTATCCACCATACAGATCACATCCGGCTTCAATTTTTTCACAAAGGCAATCAGCTCACCAATTTGGGAAACTGAAAAAGTGGGGCGGGTGTCGTAGCCCTTGGAGCGCTGGATGGTGACCAGTTTTGTTTTCCCGTTTACTGCCTTTTCAATGGATTTGTAATCAAAGGTTCCATCCGGAAGGAGGTCCACCTGCCGGTATAGGACCCCATATTCTTTTAAGGAACCGGTACTGTCCCGGATGCCGATGACTTCCTCTAAGGTATCATAGGGTTTTCCGGCCGGTGACAGAAGTTCATCTCCCGGGCGGAGATTTCCGGAAAGGGCAATGGCAAGGGCGTGGGTTCCGCTGATTAAATTGGGCCTGACAAGAGCGCTTTCCGTATGAAATACACTGGCATAGACAGCCTCTAAGGTGTCTCGGCCCAGGTCATTGTAGCCATAACCAGTTGTCGCTGCAAAATGGATGTCACTGACCTTGTTATCCTGCATGGCTTTTATGACTTTCATCTGATTGTATTCCGATGTCCCGTCAATTTCTTTAAAACGCTCCTTTAATGTCCCTTCAATTTCTTTCCCGAAATCCAGCACCTTCCGGCTGATTCCGAGATTTTCATACATTGCTTCCATTTCCATGATTTATCTTGTCTCCAATCCGTACATCTCATTGATATCCTTTAAAATTTTTTCCAGCACCTTTTCTATGTCGTTGTCAAAATCAGGAAGATTAAGCCACCTTACATCCCGCTCCCGTTTAAACCATGTGATCTGGCGCTTGGCAAAATGCCTGGTATCCCGTTTTAATATAGAAAGGGCCTCTTTAAGCGTATATGTTCCCTGTAAATAATCCAGGATTTCCTTATAACCAAGGCCCTGCATAGAAACCATGTTTCTGGTGCAGCCCATGTCTTTTAACCGTTTCACCTCTTCGACAAGCCCCTGTTCCAGCATCCGGTCCACCCGCCGGCCGATCCGCTCATACAGGCAGGCCCGGTCTGTATTTATTACATAATAGAGGAAATCGTAAGGGGATTCTTTCTGCTTTTCCCGCTTGTTATGCTCCGATATCCGTTCCCCGGTCTGCCGGTAATATTCAATAGCACGGATCACACGCTTCCGGTTGTTTGCATGAATCTCCTCCGCTGATTCCGGATCAATGTCCCGAAGCAGGTCATGAAGGAATTCTGCCCCCTTCTCCTCTCCCAGTTTTTCTAATTGTTCCCGGATCGAGGTATCCTCTCCGTTCTCCGAAAAATCGATGTCATAGAGAAGGGCCTGGATATAAAAACCGGTTCCGCCCGCTACAATGGGAATATGGCCGTGGGAATAAATCTCTTCCACGGCTTCCTTCGCCATTTTTTGAAAAACAGTCACATTAAACGCTTCATCCGGATCAAGAACGTCGATAAGATAATGGGGAACGCCCTCCATCTCTTCTCTTTTAATCTTTGCGGAACCGATGTCCATATGGCGGTAGACCTGCATGGAATCAGCACTTATAATTTCCCCTCCGACCGCCTTTGCAAGACGGATCGAAAGCGCTGTTTTTCCCACCGCTGTCGGTCCGGTTAAAATAATCAGTGGTTTCATCATACGATCCTCTTAAATTTCTTCTCCAATTCATATTTGCTCATGGAAATGATGGTCGGCCTTCCATGGGGGCAGGCATATGGATTTTCCAGATTCAGAAGCTGGTCAATGAGTTCATTGGCTTCCGCCGCAGATAAACGGTGCCCGCCCTTTACCGCCGCCTTACAGGACATAGAGGCAACCCGCTCATAAATGATATCCGGATTGTGGGAAGATCCCTCCTCGGACAAACCATCGATCATTTCTATCAGAAGTTCCTTTTTTGCAATGGAAAATAAGTTAGCAGGAACCCCTCTGACTGCATATTCCCTTCCGCCAAAGGGCTCTATCTCAAATCCGATATCCGTAAAATATTTTAAATGCCGGTTTAAAAGAACTTCTTCATTCAGGTTCAGAGTCAGAATGATGGGGGGACTTACCAGCTGGGAAGTGTATTCCCTGCTCTTAAGTGTTGCCATGGTTTTCTCATATAAAACCTTTTCATGGGCAGCATGCTGGTCAATGATGTAAAGCTGCTCGTTAAATTCCACCAGCCAGTAAGTGTCGAAGAGCTGTCCGATGAGCTTGTGCATGGACCGGGCTTTCGGCTCTAAAAGCTTTCCGTCAAATAAATCCATTTGTTCCGGTTTTTCTTCCTTTTTTGGGGGAATCATTGGTGTCTCTTTTAAAACCGGCTCTGCCTGCCGGGCTGCGATCTCCCCGGGCGGGTTCGCTTCCTGTCCGGCGGGAACTGCAGCCTGCGGTTTTAACCAGTTTTCCAGAAGCTCATCCGCTTCCTTTACAAGCGAAGGCTGGGGTTGAGGCGGTATCAGTCTTTTGGGAAACGGATCGGAAGCCTGCTGCATGGCCATAATCCGGCGTTTCTCAAACGGCTCCGGCGCAGGCTCCTGTTTTTTCACCGTAAAGCCCTGTTTTTCCTCCGCCTTTTTCTCCAGTTCCACTTCCGGGATCAGTTCTTTATGGGCAAGAGCATTGGAAACCGCCTGGTATACCATATGATAGACCATTTCTCCATCCCGGAAACGAAGCTCCATCTTGGTTGGGTGGACATTGACATCCAAAAGTTCCGGTTCAATGGAAAAATGAAGCATGGTAAACGGATATTTATGCTGCATCATAAACGGTTTGTAGGCTTCTTCAATCGCACGGAAAATGATGCTGCTTTTAATGTACCGGCCGTTAATGAAATAATTCTCATAATTCCGGTTTCCTCTGGCGATAACCGGCTTTCCGATATAGCCCTGTATGGAAACGTCCGGTTTTTTTACGGAAACCTCCAGAAGGTTTGATGCGATTTCCCGCCCGAATACCGTGTATACAATATCCTTTAAATTGTGATTCCCGGAGGTATGGAGCTTATTCTGATTGTTCTGGATAAAGCGGATGGATACTTCCGGATGAGATAAGGCCAGCTTTTCTACCAGCTCCGCAACATGGGCACCTTCTGTCATGGGAGTTTTTAAAAACTTCTTTCTGGCCGGAGTGTTGTAAAATAAATTTCTGGCAATAAAGGTAGTCCCTTCCGGAGCACCGATCTCTTCCAGGGACCGTTCTTCGCCTCCGTCGATCTGATATCTGGTTCCGGTAAGCCCTATACTGGTTTTGGTAATGAGCTCCACCTGGGAGACCGCAGCAATGCTTGCAAGGGCTTCCCCCCGGAATCCCAGAGAGGAGACGGTAAATAAATCCTCTACGGATTTGATCTTGCTTGTGGAATGGCGCAGAAAAGCCAGAGGAACTTCATCCTTTGGGATCCCGCAGCCATTGTCAGTCAACCGGATAAAGGCGGTTCCGCCCTCTTTGATCTCTACGGTAACTGCGGTAGCACCGGCATCAATGGCGTTTTCCAATAGTTCCTTTACAACAGAGGCCGGACGTTCTATGACTTCTCCTGCCGCTATTTTGTTGATGGTATTTTGATCCAGTACGGTTATGTTCGGCATGGTATATGCTCCTTTCTACTTGCCCTCCACGCTTTCCGGGCAGAGCCGGCCACGCTTTATCAGGCGTAAAGGTATGCCCGCATGGTGTTTTCCTACTGCCAGCGGTTCTTCAGCTTTGTCTGCAGACGGTATAAAGTATTGAGCGCGTCAATGGGAGTCATGTTGCCCAGCTCCAGATCGCCCAATTCCTTGATGATATCATCATCCTTTACGGTATCAAACAGAGACATCTGCTGCAAATCCACCTCGTCCGGTTTGGGGACAGCCTTTCTCTGGGTAATATTGGAATTGATCTCAGCGATTTCCCTTGCCCTGGCTGTGATGTCCGCATCGCTTAATTCCGCCAGCAGCTCTTTCGCCCTGGCAATGACAGTATCCGGCACGCCGGCCAGCTTTGCCACCTGTACACCATAGCTCTTATCTGCTCCGCCTTTTACGATTTTTCTTAAGAAAACAATGTCATCGCCCTGTTCTTTTACTGCGATACAGTAATTATTCACTCCGCTCATGGTTCCTTCCAACTCGGTCAGTTCATGATAGTGGGTCGCAAACAGAGTTTTTGCCCCCAGAATTTTCGGATTGCTGATGTGTTCCACTACGGCCCAGGCAATGCTTAAACCGTCAAAGGTGCTGGTGCCCCGGCCGATTTCATCTAACACAATCAGGCTGTTTTTTGTGGCGTTCCGAAGAATATTGGCCACTTCCGTCATCTCAACCATGAACGTGCTCTGGCCGGAAGCTAAGTCATCGGAAGCCCCCACTCTGGTGAAAATGCGGTCACATATCCCTATGTTTGCCTCTTCCGCCGGAACAAAGCTCCCGATCTGGGCCATTAAAACGATCAGAGCAGTCTGCCGCATATAGGTGGATTTTCCTGCCATGTTAGGTCCGGTAATAATGGAAACTCTGTTTTTTCCATTATCTAAATATGTATCATTAGAAACAAACAGATCATCCCGCATCATCTTTTCCACCACCGGATGGCGTCCGTTTTTAATATCAATCAATCCCTTTTCATTGATATGGGGCTTAATATAGTTATTTCTTGTGGCAACGGCCGACAGGGAGGCCAGAACATCGATCCCTGCAATCGCCCTGGCAGATCTCTGAATTCTTAAAACTTCGTCAGCCACCGCATCCCGGACCTCGCAGAATAAGCTGTATTCCAGGGAAAACAGCTTGTCCTCAGCTCCCAGTATGACATCCTCCAGCTCTTTTAACTCATTGGTGGTATAGCGTTCCGCATTGGCAAGGGTCTGCTTTCTTATAAAGTAATCAGGAACAAGATCCTTAAAGGAATTGGTGACTTCAAAATAATAGCCGAACACCTTATTGAATTTTACCTTCAGATTCTTAATGCCGGTTTTTTCCTTTTCCTTTGTCTCCAGGTCGGCCAGCCAGTTTTTGCCTTCTGTTTTGGCACCCCGCAGCTTATCTGCTTCTTTATGAAAGCCATCCTTTATGATCCCGCCATCCCGTATGGTTACGGGCGGATCGTCAATAATTGCCCGGTCAATCAGATCCTTTACATCTTCCAACGGGTCCAGCTCTTCCCATAATTCCTTTAACAAATCACTGGTAAATTCCTTTAAAAGGTCCTTGATGAACGGAAGCATTTCCAGGGAGTTCTTAAATGCGATCAGATCCCTTGGATTGGCTGTTTTGTAACTGATACGTCCGATCAGACGTTCCAGATCATAAATCGGGTTTAAATATTCACAGATTTCTTCCCTTGATATAAAATTCATATTAAGCTCTTCAATGGCATTCTGGCGTTTCAGAATCTCTGACTTATGGATCAAAGGCTGTTCAATGTAGGTACGCAGCATTCTGGCACCCATGGCTGTTTTCGTCCGGTCCAGAACCCATAGAAGGCTTCCTCTTTTCTGCTTTTCCCTTAAGGTCTCCAAAAGCTCCAGATTCCGTCTGGTAGAAGTATCAATGATCATATACTGTCCGGTGGAATAAGGGGTAATGGTGGTTATATGGGAGAGGCTGCTTTTCTGGGTCTCGTACATATACTCCATAACGGCCCCGGCGGCTATGACCCCGGTGTCATAATCTTCTAACCCCAGCCCGGTGAGTGCGCCTACCTTGAAATGCTCTTTTAGAATTTTCCGGCAGACTTCATCGGAAAAGAAATGATGATCCAGAGATGAAATAACTGTTTGGCAGCGGTTTCTGATTTCCTCAATATCCACTCCTGAAACGTAAAATGCTTCATTGCAGATAATCTCAGAAGGGGTGAATTTGTTGATCTCATCCGTAAGCTCCCGTTCGGATTCCACCTCTGTCACAAGAAAATCACCGGTACTGATATCAGCAACCGCAATTCCGAATGTTTCTCCGATGTATACGATCCCCATAAGATAATTATTTTTGGTTTCATCAAGAGCCTGGGCGCTTGTTATGGTTCCGGGCGTTACCACGCGGATGACTTCTCTCTTTACCAGTCCCTTTGCAAGCCTGGGATCCTCCATCTGCTCGGCAATGGCGACCTTGTAGCCTTTCTGGACAAGGCGGTTTAAATAGGTATCAACGGCATGGTAAGGAACGCCGCACATAGGCGCCCGTTCCTCCAGTCCGCATTCTTTTCCTGTTAAAGTGATTTCCAGCTCTTTGGAGACGGTAACCGCATCTTCAAAGAACATTTCATAAAAGTCTCCCAGCCTGTAAAACAGGATACAGCCCGGGTACTCCTTTTTGGTTTCCATATAGTGGGACATCATAGGTGATAATCCAGCCATGCTCTTTTAATTCCTCTTTTCTTCTGTGTTGGATATTCGCAATCCGCTTCGCTACTTGCTCATAACCGAATAGCAGCTATCGCTGCTTGTCAGGTGGAGCTTGTACTCCACCTGACACAAGCAAGTCCCCACCTAACACTTAATGCTTTTCGCATTTGAAGTGGGGGACTTACTTGATTCGGTTAAATTTATGATCATGCCAAAGTTCCCATGTAATAAAATCCTTTGGATTCCTCCAGATACACATCCACGATTTTTCCGATAAGAGAAGAATCCCCTTTAAAATGTACGGTAGTATTATTGCTCATGCGTCCGGTTAAAAGGCCTTTTGAATGATCGTTTATTTCTTCTGCCAGTACTTTCTGTACGGTATGCACATCCCGTCCGCAGCTTTCGGCGGAAATCTGCTGGACTTCGGCCAGCAGACGGTCAAAACGGTCCTTCACCGCATCCTCCGGAACCTGTTCTTCCATTTTTGCAGCCGGGGTTCCGGTGCGCTTGGAATAAATGAAGGTAAAGGCACTGTCAAAACGCACCCTTCTCACCACATCAAGGGTTTCTTGAAAGTCCTCTTCCGTCTCACCCGGGAAACCCACGATAATATCCGTAGTCAGGGAGATATCCGGCATGGCTGTCCGGATTTTCTCCACAAGCTCCAGATACTGTTCCTTTGTATACTTCCGGTTCATGGCTTTTAAAATCCGGCTGCTGCCGGACTGAAGCGGCAGGTGAAGGTGGCGGCATACTTTTTTTGAATTTTTCATGACTTCGATCAGTTCGTCGGACAAATCCTTTGGATGAGAGGTCATGAACCGGATCCGCTCCAAACCTTCCACCTCGTCAGCCTGGGCAAGAAGCCGGGCAAAGGTTATGGGAGTTTCAAGGGTCTTTCCATAAGAATTTACATTTTGCCCCAGAAGCATGATCTCTACCACTCCATCGTCCGCAAGCCGTTTGATCTCTTCGAGAATGTCTTTCGGACTGCGGCTTCGTTCCCTGCCCCGTACGTAAGGTACGATACAGTAGCTACAGAAGTTGTTGCAGCCGAACATAATATTAACGCCGGATTTGAACGGGTATTTTCGCTCCGCAGGGAGGTCTTCCACGATGCGGTCTGTTCCCTGCCAGATGTCAACAACCATCTTCTTCTCTTCCAGGCGTTCATCCATGAGTTCTGCAAGTTTAAAAATGTTGTGAGTACCAAATATAATATCTACAAAGCGGTAGCTTTTCTTAATCTTTGCCACCACTTCTTCTTCCTGCATCATGCATCCGCAAAGGGCGATCATCATATGGGGATTTTTCTTTTTCAAGCTGTTTAAATAGCCCAGACGTCCGTAGACTCTCTGGTTGGCATTCTCTCTGACCGTACAGGTATTATAAAGGACAAAGTCCGCCTCTTCCGAATCCGCCTCCGCAAACCCGATCGCTTCTAAAATGCCTTGAAGCTTTTCGGAATCCCTGGAATTCATCTGACAGCCGAAGGTCTGTGTAAAAAAGGTCAGGGTATGTCCAAATTCTGCACTTTTCTGCTTCACATACTGCCGGACTTTTGCCATGAAATAAAATTGTCTCTCCGGTTCGGTTACCGGCGGTTCTGCAGTTAAATCTATTTTATCAATGTCATTATACATCTTAAATTCCTTTCGTTCAATTCGGTTTTTTCTAACGCTTTGTCAAAAGCATTTTACATGAAACGCTTGAAAATGTCAACTTGGCGGAAAAATCAAAGGCACACATGATTCGATTGTATATTAAAACCGACAAAATGCAGAATTTGGCACTCAACGTGTATAATTTTGGAACTTGGGTTGCATTATGGTTTTTATGTGCTATTATATGAGCATAATAACGCTAAGTTTTCTAACAATTTTACGCATTAGATAGAGGTGATAAAAAATTAAAGAAAATTAATTTAGGGAAAGAAAAAGGAGGAAAACTCATGAAAAAAGAAATGCGAAGTTTATTAGGCCTTGTATTATTAGCTGCAACTATTTTTCCTGGAACAGCATTGGCTTCAGAGAATACGCCAATTCCGGCTGACGTAAAACCAGCTGTATTTAACTCAACTGAAGAAGCAGTTCAGTATCTAAACAATATTTCCGGTGATATTAAGACCGAGAGTATTGAGGAAGCAGCTAACATTGGACATGTAGTAGTTGCAAAAGAAGATATTGGTACGGTTAAAGGTAAAATGGAATTGAGGTTAAGCTATACTACTTCCGGCGAAGGAGATGAGGAACATATTACCAGCGTTGATCCATATGCACTTGTTTATGGCTTCCCCTATGGTTTTAAATGGACAGAAGACAGCATTGGCGCAGATATTGCTTCCAATGGAAAAGATGTATATGTCCATGTAGATGGCCTTGTTGAATATTATGTTCTAGAACAAAACGAAGATTTTTCATATGATTTAAAAACATATGAAGCTCCTGTAAGTCTGAATGGTACAGTATCTATAATTAAGTAGGTATATGTTGGGCGCTGATATTTGACAAACTCTAAATTTAATTCTCATAATTTAATCATCATAATGCCAGGGTGCGTCTGAAAACTGCTTGTGCCGGACTGAACGTTCCACTTTGTGGAGCACGCCCTAATAAAATTACTTAGGAAATGAGCTTATTAGATAAAAGAGGGTATTTCCCAAACCATGACAATTTGGGGGATACCCTCTTACACTATCCCGGCTGTGCCCGTTTGACGGAGGATCATATTTTTTGTTTTATGTGCACCATATGGGTCCCAACATGGTCGGTAAATGTTTCATCATGCTCCACAAGCAGCATGGCAGGCTGGAATTTAAGAATCAGATCCTCAATCTGGATTCTGGAATATACATCAATAAAATTAAGGGGTTCATCCCATACATAGAGATGGGCCTGCTCACAGAGACTGCGGGCAATGAGAACTTTTTTCTTCTGTCCTTCGCTGTAGGATTCCATTGGTTTTTCAAACTGTTCCCTGGAAAAATCCAGCTTACGTAAAAGCGTCTTAAACAGGGAATCCTCCACTCCGCTTATTCTGGCATATTCGGTCAGGCTGCCCTTTAAAAATGAAGTATCCTGAGATACATAGGATATTTTAAGTCCGCCGGCCATTTCCATACTTCCTTCATAGGAAATATTGGTTTTCGAAAGTTCCCCGCCGATGATCAGTTTCAGTATGCTGGATTTGCCGCATCCGTTTTTCCCCTGCAGGGATATTCTCTGTCCCTGTTCCAGGGTGAAGCTCACCGGTTCGCAGACCGGACTGTCATAGCATGGAACAACATCTTTTAATGAGAGAATCCTTACCGCATGATGCTTTAACGGATAAAGCTTCAAATTTTCTGCTTCTTCTACGTTCTTAAGCAATCCAGTCTTATCCCCAATGGCGCGTTCCTGTCTAAGCTCCAGATTCTTTCTGCGCATCTGCATCCGTCTGGACTTTTCACCGACATAAGCGCGGGTATCAATGGATTTTTCGTGAATCATGGATTTTCTTCCGATTTTGGTTGACTCCACCCGATCAGCCCATTCCCCGGATTGCCGTGCAGCCGCCTCCAAATGACGGATATCCTTTTTTAAACGTTCATTTTCGGACCGTTCGTATTGATCCAGCCTTAGCTTGTTCTCATACCAGGAGGTGAAATTCCCCTTCTGCACCTCGATATTGGTTTTATTGATGGACAGGATGTGGTCCACGGAAGCATCTAAGAATTTCCGGTCATGGGATACCAGGATAAACCCTTTTTTGCTGTTTAAATACTGGCTTACCAGCTCTCTGGCTTCCCGGTCCAAATGATTGGTAGGCTCATCAATCAGCAGAAAGCGGCCTTCTCTCAAAAATAAGGCAGCCAAAAGGACCTTGGTCCGCTCTCCACTTGATAGAGTGGAAAAGGGGCGGTACAGCACATCTTCCGAAACCTGAAGCTTGGTCAGCTCCCTTTTCAGCTCCCAGAATAAATAATCCCCAAGGAGAGAATCAAGAATTTCCTGAGTGTCCCTCTCCTGATCCGGTACAGGAAATGGAAAATAGTCGAATGCCACGCTCGAAACGATGCTTCCGGAATATTCAAATCGGTTCATCAGAAGATTTAAAAACGTAGTTTTCCCTCTTCCGTTCCTTCCTGTAAATCCCAGTCTCCAGTCTGTATCGATCTGGAAAGAAACGTGTTCAAACACCGGATCGCAGCTTCCTTCATAAGTGAATGATAAATCTGTAACCTGTATTAATGACATAGAAATTCCTCCATTCAGGCAGGAAACCTGGTTCCTGCACACAAAAAACGACTGCAAGAATCTTTTTTCTCACAGCCGCGCTGCATCAAGGCCCCATGTGGGCAGTTGTCTGCTTTATCTATGACATATGAATGGCACAAAAAAAGGCATGAGAATGAAATAATATTCTTGCAAAACAGGCATGATTAAAAAAACGGTTGTCGCCGTTCTCTTTTTCATCATGCAGTTACTTAAGCAAGAATTATTACTTCATCCTTTCACCCCTTCCCATCTAATCTGTTCGTAGCTTATCATAAATATGTAGAATTGTCAAATAATAAGCTTCAAGTTTTATCCAGGCTCCGCAGCAGCTGCCGTTAATTGGCGCTTCCGGTAATGGTGATCTCCACTCTGCGGTTTTTTGCCCTTCCATTTTCCGTATCATTTGATGCGATCGGATTATAGTGAGAATTTCCCTCAATAGACATCTTATCCGGTTCCAGCCCCATTGAGGTCATCTGATTCAGCACTGCCACTGCCCTGTCTACGGATAATTGCCAGGAATCCGCTTCATTAGCCGCATCATAATGGCCTAAATCCGCCGTATTGCCTGTGATTGTAATATGATTGATGTCACCGTATATCTCTTCAAGGCTGTTGCTGATTTCCTGTATGACCGGTTTGCTTTCCGGAATCAGGATCGCCGTATCCGGCCGGAACAGCATGGCATCTTTTAAGTGTATGGTGACGCTTGATCCGGTGGAGGATAAATCGATCATCTGATCCAGATCATGATCAGAGATATAAGTTTTCAAAGCCTGGTATACCTTGTCAAGGTTATTGGCCGAAACGGAAGCACTGCCTCCTGCATTGGTACTTGCCGCCGAACCGGTATGATTTAAGACCTGTTCCAGTCCCTGGGACATTTCCTTTACTTTCATTGCATCCACAGAACTCATGCCATACATGATGATAAACAAGGCTAAGAGCAGAGTGATCATATCCGAATAGGTAAGAAGCCACCGCTCTGAATTCTCTTTATCGCCTTCTGTTTCCATACCTCTTCTGCGCATCCTTCGTACCTCCTTAATTTAATTCTCAATTCCCTGTTTGTATCGTTTTCCCCCATCCGAAAAGGCCTGGAAGTAAAGGGCGAGCTCATTTTCAATATTTCGGGAGGTATTGCCCCTGGCAATCATGCATACGCCATCCACAATCATTTCTTTCTGAATATGCTTTCTTTTTAACTGTGTTTTTAATTTGTTGGCTATGGGTAGGTAAACGAGATTGGCGAAAGAAACACCGTAAAGGGTCGCCACGAACGCGGTACCTATGGAGCCTGCAAGTTCCGACGGATCATCAAAGCCGGAGGCAAGTACCATAATCAGTCCCATAACGGTACCGATAACCCCCATGGTAGGAGAAAATCCGGCTGCAGCATCAAATACGCTGGCTTCAATGCTTTTTTGCTGGACGTAAGCTCTGATATCGGATTCCAGGGTATACTGGATCGATTCCGGAGATTTTAATTCCTGTATCAGCACCAGACCTTCCTTGAGAAGAAGATATTCTTCCTGATCCAGTTCCGGATCCCTGCTTATTTCTTCCAGGCAAGTCACTCCATCGCTCCTGTAACGGGTCGCTATCATCGATATCTTGGCGATCATTTTTTCCATACTGGCGGAGTGGGGATGCTTAAAGCTTTTCATCATAGCCCGCATAGCCATGGCTATATCATTCAAAGAATAAGAAGCGATGACTGCGCCGACAGTCCCTCCTGCCACGATGATGAAAGGGCTTAACAAAAACAGAGACTGAATGACGCCCTTTTCCAGCACAAAACCCGCCAAAAGAGCTCCTATCCCAATAAAGATGCCAATGATAAGTGAAAAATCCATAATAATCTCCTTCGCAACCAGTAATATAATTTAGCTTGAATTCTTTTCCAGTTTACCACAAATAATGGAAATCTGACGCTAAAATATTGCTAATATTGCGGTTGGATCTTATCATGGATTTTTAAAATATACGCTGCAAAACGTCAGGCTATGGGCGCACCTGTCCGTCACCGTAAATGATATATTTGGTCGTTGTCAGTTCCTTGAGTCCCATTGGACCTCTCGCATGAAGCTTCTGGGTGCTGATACCGATTTCAGCGCCAAAGCCAAACTCATACCCATCGGTAAACCGTGTGGAAGCATTGACGTAAACGGCAGCTGAATTGATCTCATTTAAAAATTTCCGGGCATTGGAGTAATCCGAAGTAATAATGGCTTCGGAGTGCCCGGTACTGTAACGGTTGATATGGGATATGGCCTCCTTCACAGAATCCACAAGCTTTAAGGACAAAATATAATCCAGATATTCACGTCCCCAATCTTCTTCTGTTGCAGGGATAAATCCATCTTCCATGGCACAGGCATCCTCATCAGCACGGATTTCAACGGATTTAAGAGAAAGCCTTTCTTTTAAAAGAGGCAGGAACTTAAGGGCAATTTTCCGGTGGATTACCAGGGATTCACAGGCATTGCACACTCCGATCCTCTGGGTTTTCGCATTGAATATGATATTTAATGCCATCTCAAAATCAGCGGATTCGTCCACAAAAATGTGACAGTTTCCGGTACCTGTTTCAATGACCGGAATGGTACTGTTTTCCACCACGGTTTTTATTAATCCGGCGCCTCCTCTTGGAATTAAAACATCCACATAATCACGCTGGCGCATGAAATCCTTCGTCACTTCCCGGTCCGTATCGGTGATGAGCTGGAGGGCATCTTCCGGCAGGCCGGCGTTCTTTAGTCCGGTCCGGAGCCATTTTACTATGGCCATATTGGATTCCAATGCATCGCTCCCGCCTTTTAAAATAACTGCGTTCCCGGATTTAAAGCAAAGCCCAAAGGCGTCTGCCGTCACATTGGGTCTGGCTTCGTATATGATGCCCACAACTCCCAAAGGGACCCGTTTCTGTCCGATGGTAATTCCGTTGGGGCGGACCTTCATGGAAAGCACCTCTCCTACAGGATCATCCAAAGCAGCCACTGATAAAAGGCCATCCGCCATAGCTTCAATTCTTGCCGGAGTCAGTTCCAGGCGGTCGATTAATCCGGCACTCATACCGGAGGCGGTAGCTTTGATTACATCATCCTGATTTGCGGTGAGGATTTCCACCTCTCCTTCTAACAGGGCTGCTGCTGCTGCCTTTAATCCCTCATTTTTTTTTGCAGACCCCAGGATTCCTATGATTCCGGCTGTTTCTTTTGCTTTCTTTCCAATCTCTGTAATCGTCATAAAAGAGTCCTCCAATCCTTTCTTAATGCAAGATGTTTCCCTAAGGAGTGATGATCCGATCCATGCATATATCGTGAGATTCTGCAGGAACCCGGTCGAACATCTGAAAGCCATAGGCAATGGCAATGCGGAGATGATGCGGTTCCCGTTCAAAAAAACGGTCGTAGTAACCGCCTCCGTACCCGATCCGGTTCCCTGTTTTATCAAATGCAATGCCCGGAACAATAACAGGGGCTTTCAGGTCATGGATTTTTAAACAGGATGGCTTTGGTTCCATAATTCCCATAACCCCTTCTTCCAGATCTGTTTTCCCGAAAATGGCATAAAACTCCAGTTCCCTTCCTGCAACTTTTGGAACAGCTATATATTTCCCCTGTTTTAAAAGAGATTCTATAAGCTTCCAGGTACCTGCCTCATGATGAAGGGACGCATAGCAATAGACACAAAAGGCCCGGCGGATTTCCTCTAAGTTTAAAAGCTGCTCACAGATGGCTTCATTCCACCTTGTCGCTGCAGCCGCATCTAAGGCTTTCCGTTGTTCCTTTACCCATTTCCTGATTTCATTCTTCTCCGACTTTTCCATATTTTTTACCCAAGTCCGTTATAGTGCCGTCTTTTTCCTGAATTGATATGTTATTTAAATTACCTCTTAAGCTGTTCCGGATAGCCAAAATATACTCTCTGCGTAAGGCCTGCTGCTCTGCTTTTTCTTCTTCCGTAAGCCCCACGGATTTTGATTTATGATAAAGTGTATTGATTCGGTCAATCTTTTCCTGGTTCATAAGTTCTCCTTAATACTCGTGATTGATATAGTCCATCAGGTCAAAATCATGATTTGGATGGGCCAGGAACAGGGTTCCCTTTTCCTCGCCTGCCACAATCTGACAAATGACCTCTACATGATCCCCGTTGGCAATGACCATGTCAGAGCCGCTGTCCGTAGCAATCCGGGCTGCAGCCAGTTTGGCGGCCATCCCTCCGGTACCGACATCGCTTCCGGAAGTGGATTTCCCCATTTCAAGAAGCCCCGGTGTAATTTCTTTCACCAATCCGACGAACTCAGCTTTGGGATTCTGTCTGGGATCATCGGAATAAAGGCCGTCAATATCCGATAACAGAATCAGAAGATCTGCCCCGATCAACGCCGCTACAATGGCGGAAAGCCTGTCATTGTCTCCGAAATTATCGACCAGAGGAATTTCGGACGTGGATACGGTATCATTTTCATTGACAATGGGGATGGTCCCGAGCTTTAAAAGCTCATCAAATGTATTCTGGGCGTTGTAACGGCTGCTGTCATTAACCATGGTATTTTTGGTTAAAAGCACCTGTGCGGCTATTTGATTATATTCTGCAAAAAGTTTCTGGTATACCATCATAAGCCTGGCCTGGCCTACGGCGGCAAACGCCTGCTTTTCCGATATGGTCACCGGCCGGGTATGGTGCCCCAGGGCCTGGCGTCCTGCCGCGATTGCGCCGGAAGATACCAGTACCACCTCTTTCCCTTCGCCCTTTAAATCGCTGATCACCCGCACCAGTCTCTCGATCTTCATCAGATTTAAATCACCGGTATAGGTATGGGTTAAGGATGAGGAGCCAATCTTGATAACAATTCTCTTTTTATCCTTTAGTTTCTCTCGTGCCTCGACGTTCATGCTCTTTTTCATCTGCTTTCTGGAATTCTTTTTGTCTCATATCTTACATCATTTTTTAGGATCCGTCAATTTATAATGGAAGTCTTTCATATCTGGAAGCTATGGCCTCCGCCACTTTCAGGCCATCCATGGCAGCAGAAGTAATTCCTCCGGCGTATCCGGCTCCTTCTCCGCAAGGGTATATTCCTTTCAGGCTGCTTTCAAAAGCTTCATTCCTTGGTATGCGGACCGGTGACGAAGTACGGCTTTCCACACCGGCTAAAATGGCATCCGGCCTGGAAAAACCATGAATCCGGCGCTCAAAGACCTCGATCCCCTCAATGAGGGATTCCGTCAGATATCCAGGAAGTATCTCTCTTAAATTAGCGAAACCGTACTGGCCCTTAAAAGCCGGTTCCACTTCTCCAAAAGCCCTGGTCGGCTGATTTACCTTAAAATCTCCGTAGAGCTGGACCGGGATTTTTCCGTTGTTTGACAAAAAGGCCGCTTCTTCCAGTCTTCTCTGATAAGCAATGCCGGAAAGAGGGCCGGCCCCGCCAAAATCTTCCGGCGTTACCGTAACGATCAGAGCGCTGTTGGCATTTCTTCCATCCCGTTTGTGATAACTCATTCCATTAACCGCCAGCCGCCCTTCCTCTGAGGAAGCGTTGACAACGTAACCGCCGGGACACATGCAGAAGGTATATATTCCTCTTCCGTTTGTGCACTGATGAGTCAGTTTATAATCCGCTGCCCCCAGTATGGGATGATCCGGTATTCCATACTGGGAGCGGTTTATGCATTCCTGGGGATGCTGGATCCTTAAGCCTAAGGCAAAAGCCTTTGCTTCCATGGGAACGCCCCGTTTATTAAGAATCTCAAAGGTATCCCTGGCGCTGTGGCCGATTGCAAGGACCAGAATGTCTGCCGGTATCTGCTCCTTCTCTTCAACGATAACCCCGCAAAGCATGCCGTCTTTTATCATAAAATCTGTTACATGGCTGTGAAAGCGGACCTCCCCGCCAAGGCGTATGATCTCCTCTCTCATTTTTTTCACAATACCGCTTAAAACATTGGTTCCAATATGGGGCTTATTGACATAGAGAATGGACGGATCCGCGCCGAATTCCACAAAGAGTTCCAGCACCTTCCTGTTTCTCATAAGCGGGTCTTTTACAAGGGTATTTAACTTCCCGTCGGAAAAGGTTCCTGCTCCGCCCTCCCCGAACTGCACATTGCTGTCCGGCTTTAACATTCCGCCCATCCAGAATTGGTCCACGGCTTCCCTGCGCTTCTCCACCGGCTCTCCCCGTTCCAGAAGAAGAGGACAGTATCCATTCCTCGCAAGCATGATACCGCAGAAAAGGCCGGCCGGACCGGCACCGATGATGACCGGGCGGTGAGACATTTTTTCGGTTCCCGGTTTCGGAAACTGGTATTCTTTTTTCTCTGCAATCGTAACGTTCCCATTCTTCGCTTTATGTATAACAGATTCTTCTCTTGCGGTTTCTACGTCGACGCAGTAAGTGAAATGAATGTCCTCCTTTTTCCGGGCATCCACAGACTGTTTCATTATTGTGACGGATCGTATTTCCTTCACCGGAATTTTTAATGTTTTTGCTGCCTTTGCCCATAAGGCTTCTTCGGTGTGATCCACCGGCAGCTTTAATTGATTGATTCTGATCATTGTTTTCCTCTTCCTGCATAAGTACCTGCCAGTATCCCGCTGGACCAGGCCCACTGCAGGTTATAGCCTCCGCAGATGCCGTCCACATCAAGGATTTCTCCGGCCAGGTAAAGCCGATCTATAAATTCTGATTCCATGGTACAGGGATCCACCTCTCCGGTGTCAACCCCGCCGCTGCACACCTGGGCCTGGTCAAAGGAATTGGTGGCGGTTATCACGGTCTTTAACCCCTTCATGGCAGAACAAAGCTTTTTCACCTGGGCTGGTGTGATATCTCTGGTGCTGCTTATTTTTGCGATTCCGGTTTCCCCTAAGAGAACCCGGGCCAGTTTATGATTCAGAACGCCATTTAGAAACTCCTCTGCCGGCCGGTAGCCAAAGCGTCTGACTCTTTCAAAAAGAAAATCTTCTGCAGCTGTAAAGTCCATGGAAGGGAATAAATCCAGTTCCGCAGTCACAGCCTTCCCCGCCTCAATGCCTGCGGCCGCAAACCGGCTGATCTGGAAAACCGGGATCCCGGAAAGCCCGTAATCGGTAAATTGAAGTTCTCCCCGGTCCTTTGCCACTGTTTTTCCGTCTATGTTAAGCTTCACCCAGGCATCTGTCCTCACTCCTGCAGCCTGCTTGTACCATTTTTCCCTGCATTTCAGCTGTACAAGAGCGGGGAGCGGTTTTATGATATGATGGCCCAGGGCTGCTGCCAGCTTATAACCGCTTCCGTCAGAACCTGTTTTCGGTGCAGCCATGGAACCCGCCGCCAGGATTACCGAATCTGCCTTCATCTTCCCTTTTGAAGTCATTAGGGTTAAATCCTTCCTCACTTCTTCCACCTGGCAGTCACAGACAATGGAAACGCCCAGATGGTCCAGTTCAAAGAGAAGCGCTTCCACAACCGTGGCGGCCTGTCCGGAGTTCGGATAGACATACCCGCTCCGGTCCGTAAGTACAATGCCAAGGCCCCGGAAGAAATCCAGGGTCTGACCGACAGAAACGTTATTGATGACTTTTTTAATGAATTCAGGCTGACCTCCCCGGTATGCACCTTTTGGAGTCACCAGATTGGTCAGGTTGCATTTGCCGTTTCCGGTGGAAAGAAGCTTTTTCCCCGGTCTGGCCGTATGTTCTAAAATAGTAACAGAAGCTCCCGATCTGGCCGCCTGGATTCCTGCCGCCAGACCGGAAGCTCCCCCTCCTACGATAATTACCTGTCGTTTCATAGCTTCCTCCTGTATATTCAGACAGACCTATTGTATCCAGTTTGCCTCTTTTTTTCAAGTATTACTTTAACTTGTATAGGATTCCAGGTAATTAAATACCTCGATCATGGAAGAAAACCAGATGCCATCCATTAATTTTCCGCGTTCTTCTTCCGGAAAATCAGTCACCGGCATATGGGTATAGAGGCAGATGGTGGTCTTATCCTGGTAGAGGACGAGCAAGTATCCGTCCTCTGAGACAAGATAATATTTTTCTTTCCCTTTTGTATTTACGGGCTCGACCTCTTCCTGATTTATAACAATCTGCGCTTCTGTCACCGTTTCTGTTTCTATGGTCGCCCCCGGCAGGGCCTCCTCAGGCCTCACGCTGTCCTTTGTAATGGCAAAGCCTATTCCCAGGCAGATGGCGGATGCCGCTACGAACAAAAGAAAGCAGAACATATACTTCTTCATGAGATGATACCTCCTTCAAGTAAGTATAGTATCTGCTTTCTTCTTCCATTTTAATCACAATAGATGGAATTTTCTTGCAATGCGCACCAGTTTCTTCCCTCCAGGTACGCTTAAAAGCTCCAATTCATCCACACAGTGCAGTTTTAAGAGGAGAATTCCATAGACGGCTACCGCTACTGCCATGGCCGCCAGAACACCAAGCAAGTTGCGCTTTAAGGTTAAGTGCACCAGGAAATAGGCACCGTAAGCAGCCGCTCCCATAATCCCGGAGGCAAGAGTGGGCAGAATAAATGTCTTTTTCATTTCCTGCCTGTAGTTTAAAAACCGGCTGATCGCAGCCCCGTTTAGCAGGCACATGGTAAGTGCGAACAGGATATTTGAGTACACGACACTGTAAATTCCCATCTTAAATCCAAAGAGCATGGCAAACAGGATTCCCACATGGATGATGAGGGAAATGACCGCATTCTTAANTGCTGTCCGGCTTTAACATTCCGCCCATCCAGAATTGGTCCACGGCTTCCCTGCGCTTCTCCACCGGCTCTCCCCGTTCCAGAAGAAGAGGACAGTATCCATTCCTCGCAAGCATGATACCGCAGAAAAGGCCGGCCGGACCGGCACCGATGATGACCGGGCGGTGAGACATTTTTTCGGTTCCCGGTTTCGGAAACTGGTATTCTTTTTTCTCTGCAATCGTAACGTTCCCATTCTTCGCTTTATGTATAACAGATTCTTCTCTTGCGGTTTCTACGTCGACGCAGTAAGTGAAATGAATGTCCTCCTTTTTCCGGGCATCCACAGACTGTTTCATTATTGTGACGGATCGTATTTCCTTCACCGGAATTTTTAATGTTTTTGCTGCCTTTGCCCATAAGGCTTCTTCGGTGTGATCCACCGGCAGCTTTAATTGATTGATTCTGATCATTGTTTTCCTCTTCCTGCATAAGTACCTGCCAGTATCCCGCTGGACCAGGCCCACTGCAGGTTATAGCCTCCGCAGATGCCGTCCACATCAAGGATTTCTCCGGCCAGGTAAAGCCGATCTATAAATTCTGATTCCATGGTACAGGGATCCACCTCTCCGGTGTCAACCCCGCCGCTGCACACCTGGGCCTGGTCAAAGGAATTGGTGGCGGTTATCACGGTCTTTAACCCCTTCATGGCAGAACAAAGCTTTTTCACCTGGGCTGGTGTGATATCTCTGGTGCTGCTTATTTTTGCGATTCCGGTTTCCCCTAAGAGAACCCGGGCCAGTTTATGATTCAGAACGCCATTTAGAAACTCCTCTGCCGGCCGGTAGCCAAAGCGTCTGACTCTTTCAAAAAGAAAATCTTCTGCAGCTGTAAAGTCCATGGAAGGGAATAAATCCAGTTCCGCAGTCACAGCCTTCCCCGCCTCAATGCCTGCGGCCGCAAACCGGCTGATCTGGAAAACCGGGATCCCGGAAAGCCCGTAATCGGTAAATTGAAGTTCTCCCCGGTCCTTTGCCACTGTTTTTCCGTCTATGTTAAGCTTCACCCAGGCATCTGTCCTCACTCCTGCAGCCTGCTTGTACCATTTTTCCCTGCATTTCAGCTGTACAAGAGCGGGGAGCGGTTTTATGATATGATGGCCCAGGGCTGCTGCCAGCTTATAACCGCTTCCGTCAGAACCTGTTTTCGGTGCAGCCATGGAACCCGCCGCCAGGATTACCGAATCTGCCTTCATCTTCCCTTTTGAAGTCATTAGGGTTAAATCCTTCCTCACTTCTTCCACCTGGCAGTCACAGACAATGGAAACGCCCAGATGGTCCAGTTCAAAGAGAAGCGCTTCCACAACCGTGGCGGCCTGTCCGGAGTTCGGATAGACATACCCGCTCCGGTCCGTAAGTACAATGCCAAGGCCCCGGAAGAAATCCAGGGTCTGACCGACAGAAACGTTATTGATGACTTTTTTAATGAATTCAGGCTGACCTCCCCGGTATGCACCTTTTGGAGTCACCAGATTGGTCAGGTTGCATTTGCCGTTTCCGGTGGAAAGAAGCTTTTTCCCCGGTCTGGCCGTATGTTCTAAAATAGTAACAGAAGCTCCCGATCTGGCCGCCTGGATTCCTGCCGCCAGACCGGAAGCTCCCCCTCCTACGATAATTACCTGTCGTTTCATAGCTTCCTCCTGTATATTCAGACAGACCTATTGTATCCAGTTTGCCTCTTTTTTTCAAGTATTACTTTAACTTGTATAGGATTCCAGGTAATTAAATACCTCGATCATGGAAGAAAACCAGATGCCATCCATTAATTTTCCGCGTTCTTCTTCCGGAAAATCAGTCACCGGCATATGGGTATAGAGGCAGATGGTGGTCTTATCCTGGTAGAGGACGAGCAAGTATCCGTCCTCTGAGACAAGATAATATTTTTCTTTCCCTTTTGTATTTACGGGCTCGACCTCTTCCTGATTTATAACAATCTGCGCTTCTGTCACCGTTTCTGTTTCTATGGTCGCCCCCGGCAGGGCCTCCTCAGGCCTCACGCTGTCCTTTGTAATGGCAAAGCCTATTCCCAGGCAGATGGCGGATGCCGCTACGAACAAAAGAAAGCAGAACATATACTTCTTCATGAGATGATACCTCCTTCAAGTAAGTATAGTATCTGCTTTCTTCTTCCATTTTAATCACAATAGATGGAATTTTCTTGCAATGCGCACCAGTTTCTTCCCTCCAGGTACGCTTAAAAGCTCCAATTCATCCACACAGTGCAGTTTTAAGAGGAGAATTCCATAGACGGCTACCGCTACTGCCATGGCCGCCAGAACACCAAGCAAGTTGCGCTTTAAGGTTAAGTGCACCAGGAAATAGGCACCGTAAGCAGCCGCTCCCATAATCCCGGAGGCAAGAGTGGGCAGAATAAATGTCTTTTTCATTTCCTGCCTGTAGTTTAAAAACCGGCTGATCGCAGCCCCGTTTAGCAGGCACATGGTAAGTGCGAACAGGATATTTGAGTACACGACACTGTAAATTCCCATCTTAAATCCAAAGAGCATGGCAAACAGGATTCCCACATGGATGATGAGGGAAATGACCGCATTCTTAAGAGGAGTCTGCATGCGGTTGATACCCTGAAGCACTGCATTGGTAACCGTAGAAAGGGAGAAGAATACCACAGCTACGGAACCATACATCATCATCTTTATTAGCTCTGAGTTGTTATTCCGGCTGAATAACAGATTGCAGATGGGGCCTGCCAGCACGGTCAGACCCACAGTGGCAGGTATGGCAATGATCATGGAAAACCGTATTACAAGGGAAATTTTACTTGTTACCTGTCCTTTATTCCGTTCTGCGACTGCTCTTGACAGAGAAGGAATCAGGGCGGAAGACAGAGAATTTGCTATTGCCACCGGAATGTTGAAAAGCAGGTGGTACTTCCCGGAATAAACGCCCCAGTTGGAAGCGATCTCAGATGCTCCCATGCCCAGAGAGGCCATACCGTTTCCGTAAATGCTGTTATCAAGCACAGTACTGATATTATAAGCCACACTGCTTAAAACAATGGGAAGGACCGTTATTACCAGAACGCCGGACAGCTCTCCATAGGATTCCCTGCGCCTGCTCCTGTCTCTTCTTGCCTGTCTTTTCATGACCGGGCGGTAATTGAGTAAAATAAACATGAGAAATAACAAGGCAGCCAATGCGCCTGCCCCGGTTCCTATGGTTCCGCCCGCCGCACCAAAAGCAAAGGAATATTCCGTTGATCCATAAACCAGATTGGAATGAAGCCCCGCCTCAAAAAGCCTGGAAGCAGCATAAATGCTGATGACCGCATTGACGATTTGTTCAAAAATCTGGGATATGGCGGTAGG
>NZ_LT732526.1:852501-943520 GCF_900155545.1 Clostridium sp. Marseille-P2415 | reverse complement strand
CCAGATGGGAATGAAGCCCCGCCTCAAAAAGCCTGGAAGCAGCATAAATGCTGATGACCGCATTGACGATTTGTTCAAAAATCTGGGATATGGCGGTAGGAAGCATGGTTCCGAGCCCCTGGAAATAACCGCGGAATACCCCAAGATAAGCAATCACCCAAATGGTGGGTGCCAGTGTTTTCAGTGCATAGCTGGTATAAGGCATCTTTAAAAACTGGTTTGCAAATAAATCGGCTCCAAACCAGAGTACAGCTGCGCCAATGCCGCCAACGGCTGTTCCATAAAACAGGGAAACCTTTAATACCCGGACGGAATTGCGGTATTCTTTTCTTGCCAGCCTGGTTGCTATCATCTTGGATACAGCCGTCGGCAGGCTGTAGGATGATACAATCAACAGAATGGAGTAGATGGAAAACGCGGAACTATAATAACCGTTTCCTTCATCCCCTAAAATATCCGCCAGCGGAATGCGGTAAAACATTCCGATCACACGGACGATAATGCCTGCAGCCGCAAGAATGGTACCTTGAATGAGAAAATTTGAGGCACCCTTTTTTGTTGATTTTCTGCTTGACCTAGTGTTTTCCATAAAATTCTACATTGGGAGAATCCTGTGCGGAAATAATGCAAACCCAGGTTTTCCCCTGGTTCAGGATAATCTCATTATTCTCCATGTCGTAATAATGTGTTGGGCCGAATTCCCCTTCCTTGGTCCATTTTATGGGAATGGCCCGGCCTTCCGTGACGTAACAGCCATATGAATCATCCTGCACGTTGATATTTAAATATTCTGTGGTGGCATAATGGGCTGTGGGACAGTACTGCAGGATAATATTTTTTACTTTGATCTGCCCTTCATCTCCCTTATGGGGCTCCCCATACTGGTACCGGTAATAAAGGCCGTCATCCTCATGATACTCAAACCAGGGCTTGTTGAGCACATAACCCGGATAGACTTTATAGGCATCCTTAACACCGGAAGCTCCCTTTAAGTTCACCTCATGGCCTGTCCTTGCAAAACGGTAGTGTCCGCGGTAAGAAGGATCGTAGTCCTTTGAAAAGCCCAGTTTAAGGATTGACTGCTTTAAGCGGTCCCCGCTCGTGTAAGCGTTATGAGGGGATTTCCGGTCCTTGGAACGAAAATATGCCAGATCGCCTATGGCCTCCAGCCCGTTGATATGGTCTACATTCGACAGATAAGGCTTAGCAAAGGTGCTCTGCCCGAAATGGGCATAGACCGCATCAAACTCACGGGCAAAATATGTATAATAAGTACGGCAGCTCCGGACAGAGCCTATCCGGTCCAGATCATCGTAATCCTCTATAATCGCCATATAGCGGTTCATTCCCCCTTCGACCGGTGCCTCATAGACCACTCCGGCCCGGTTGATTCCGTATTGGGGAAGCGCTGCTTTATCATTGCTCATCATAACCGCAACCGGCCTCCGGTTTCCGATGGCAGCATCCACCATTTCCCCGGTCAGGAAGCTGCGTATCTTTCCGTCTTTTTCGGTGCGCTCTTCAAAGGTATAGTAATCACCGGAATTTTCATCCGGAGCATCGTCCGCATCTGTACTGCTGTAAATCCTGATCTCTTTTGTCTCCGAAGGCTCCGTGGCTCCCGCCAGCCGTTCTATTACCGACGCTTCTTCGTATTTTTTGCCGCATCCAAATAAAAATACGGCAGACAGCATGATACCAACGAACCAAAACCATACCTTTTTTATCATCTCATGTATCCCCCCCGGCTTAAGATTTCTTCCTGCTTCTTCTCCATGATCACACGTTCCCCGTCTTCCATGTGATCATAGCCGCACAGATGGAGCATACTGTGAGCTGCCAGAAACGCCAGTTCTCTTGTTTGAGAATGCCCATATTTTTCCGCCTGTTCCTCCACCTTATCTACTGATATAACGATATCTCCAAGCAAAAGCTCCCCTGTTTCCGGATTAAAAGAATCATTTGCCATCTCTTCCAAACGGTCAAAATCCGAGGGCTTTTCATAGTTGATCATGGGGAAGGACAGAACATCCGTGGGGCTGTCAATATTCCGGTATTCCTTATTGATCTGCCGGATCGAATCATCATCCGTAAGCAGCACGTTGACCTCCGACTCATAAGGACAGTCCTCATAGACCAGAGATTCTTCCACCACGCTTGTTATAATATCCTCATATGGGATATCCAGCTTTTTTTCCGCCTCATATTCAATATTAATCGTCATTGCGCGCCTTTCTGCCACCGATGGTTTTTGTCTTCCGCTCGCCGGTCTTTTTTTTCGACTCATAATCATCGTAGGCTTGTACAATTTTCTGCACCAGAGGATGACGGACCACGTCGCTGCTCGTTAAGTAACAGAAGCTGATGTCGTCAACTCTCTTTAATACCCGTATGGCCATGTCCAGTCCGGATACGGCTCCGGAAGGCAGATCCTTCTGTGTCTGGTCACCGGTAATGATAACCTTTGACCCGAAGCCGATTCTCGTAAGGAACATCTTCATCTGGGCAGGAGTTGTATTCTGGGCTTCATCCAGAATGATATAGGCATTATCCAGAGTCCGGCCCCTCATATAGGCCAGAGGAGCCACCTCGATCAATCCCTTTTCCGCATTGTGAAGATAGCTCTCCGCTCCCATGATCTGATAGAGCGCATCGTATAAAGGTCTTAAATACGGATCAATTTTACTTTGCAGATCTCCGGGCAGGAAACCCAGTTTCTCTCCTGCCTCTATGGCCGGCCTCGTCAGGATGATCCGGTTCACTTCTCCGTTTTTAAATGCCTGGATCGCCATAGCCATGGCCAGATAAGTCTTACCGGTTCCGGCGGGCCCGATGCCGAATACGATCATCCTCTTCCGGATCTGATCCACATACTGCTTTTGGCCAAGAGTCTTTGGTTTCACCGGTTTTCCGTTAATGGTTCTGCAGATAATATCCTTATCGATTTCTAAAATCTGACTGTCGCTATTTGAAAATGACAGAGAAAGGGCATAATCCACATTTTGTTCTGTAATGGCATTTCCCCGTCTGGAAAGTTCAATCAGGTTATTGAATACGCTTTTTGCTTTCTGGACCATCTGTTCCGGTCCTATGATCTTAAGGGCGCCATCCCGTCCGATCATGGTAACATGCAGGGTTCGTTCTATCTTCTTCAAGTAGCTGTCAAACTGCCCGCATACGTTCTTTTCGTGTTCAACTGGGATATCTATGATTGTCTCAATTACGCTCATTTAAATTGTTCGTCTCCTCCGGTTCCTCTGTTCTTTGTATCTCTAGCGCTTCCGGCCTGCCCACAGGCTCCTCGGCCACGAAATCTATGGCAATTTGGCATAAAGATTCATTATCTAGTATTTTAACATGATTTTCCAGAATTTGTACCCCTTTTTCCAATAATTTTTTTTTGAAGCCTTGGTTCATCGTTTCGGCTAACTGTTTTTTCTCTTCTTCTGTATAAGGGCGTTCATAGGAAACATATTCTTTTCCCGTTATTCTCCCGATATAAACAGGCAGGTAAAAATTCTGGAATAAATGAAGCTGCTCCTCTTCCATGGTGAGTTTCCATGAAGTTCCTTCCGGCCTTGGGCGCATGAGCAGGAAGGAATACCGAAAAGCCTTTAAGTATTGTCCTTTTCTCACCTTTCCGGTTTCCACATCGATTTTCCGGTAAAGCGGCATCTGCCTTGTAAAATGATACTCGGTCCTGGCTATGATATCTGCATCGGACCGGACGTAATGGGTATTGACCAGCTCTTCGCTGTCGCCGATGATGGGTAATGTACCGCTGACCAGCACCTGTCCTTTCTCCACCTGATCCCCTACGGCTGCATTCGGCACACCGCTGCGCACAATCATGGAAGTGATCACCCCGTCTTTTTCCGCTACGATATCACAGGGAGATTCATCCTTTGCAGGTATCTCCGACAACACTTCATTTTCTTTTATCTTAACCAAAAGGCGCGTTCCCGATACCCTCGCCGATACCCAGGTGATTTCCGGAAATTCCGTACGAAGAGACTCTTCTAAGACATCGCAGTCAATCTTTGATTTTCTCATGCCATAACGAATTTCTTCTGATTCACAGTATTTGAGAAGCGTTTCGTATGTATACATCCGGTTCCCATCAAATTCAATGTCCCAAATAAAAAGAGAAAGGGAATAAAGAATTAAAAAAAAGCTTACGACCCCTGCAGCATACAGTTTTCGTCTCTTGTTCCGATATAAAAAAAAAGGAAGTCCAAACTTTTTCAAAATCCTAAGTCTGACCTTCGATTTACGGACAAGAGGCTTTATTTTACGGAAGCCCTGCACAGACATGAAAAAGCGGTAAGAATGGCCTGTATTTATGACCTTCCACAATTCTATTTCATGAACGCTGCACATATTAAAAAAACGTTCCGGCGAAAAACCGGTCATTTCTACGAAAAGATAACCGAATAAATGATGATTCAGCCATGCAAGCACTTTATTACACCTCCAGCTTCCCTTTTCATTCAAATTCCAGGGATTTAATATAACCGTTGATTTTCATCTCTTCATTGGTGTAATACTCGATCATCAGGCGGCTTCCGCCGATGGTCACCCGGCAGTTTTTTGCCTGAAGCTTGATCGAACTGTCTGTGTACAGAATAATGCTCCGGTAATTTTCTATTACAACGCTATGGCGTCCCAGAAAAGATACAAGCACCTCTCCGAGAACCACATCTTTCGGGAGTTTTAAGGCGGAAGCTGCTTTTGTTTTTGATTCCTCCAACATATCTTTTCTGCCTTTCCCTTTCTATTCCTTTATACTATATGCAATTAAGATTTGGAAAATTCTACTGCCTTAAAAAGCCGAAAAAACCCCTGGTCATGCCGGAGCAGGACCAGGGATCCATCTTTAACAATTAGTTATATTTACGTTTTCTTGCAGCTTCAGACTTTTTCTTACGTCTTACGCTTGGCTTTTCGTAATGTTCTCTCTTACGAATTTCCTGCTGGATACCTGCTTTTGCACAGTTTCTTTTGAATCTGCGTAAAGCGCTATCTAAGCTCTCGTTGTCTTTAACGATAACATTTGACATAGCTCACACCTAACCTCCCTCCAGTTGTGTACTTGTGCATAATACAACTGTTTGGGTATTTTATAGCACTGATATGATTATAGCATAATTTTGCCATACGTCAAGAAAAACTTTCATTATTTTTCTTAACTGACCGGCTCATTATTTTAATTGCTCCGCTACAACTTCCGTAACTTTCAGAAGGCATGCATCAACACCGGCCGGGTTTTTACCGCCGGCTGAAGCCATATTCGGGCGTCCGCCGCCGCCTCCTCCGACAAGGGAAGCAATTGCTTTGATCAAGTTTCCTGCGTGAGCTCCCTTCTTCTGGGCTTCGTCCGTAACGGCAGCCATCAGGTTCACTTTTCCCTCCTGGATGGAGGCAATTACGATCACACCATCCCCTAATTTATCCTTCAGCTGGTCGCCCAGATTGCGAAGTCCGTTCATATCAACATCCTTAACCTTTGCAGTAAGGACCTTGACACCATTTACTTCTTTCACCTGGTCCATTACATCGCCGAGAGAATCATTGGCCAGTTTGCTCTTTAACTTCTCATTCTCAGAATGCAGCGCTTTAATCTCCTCCAAAAGGGACTCAATCTTTGACGTTAAGGAAGAAGGAACTGTCTTAGCCGCTCTTGCCGCTTCATGAAGCTGCTTTTCCGTCTCCTGATAGTAATGCATCAGACCGTCTCCGGTTAAAGCTTCTATTCTGCGGACTCCGGCTGCAATACCTGTCTCGGACAGAATCTTGAAGGAGCCTATCACTCCGGTATTGGAGATATGAGTACCTCCGCAGAGTTCCGTGGAGAAATCCCCCATGGTTACAACACGGACGGTATTCCCGTACTTTTCACCAAACAGTGCCATAGCACCGGATTTTTTTGCTTCCTCTAAGGACATGATTTCCGTTTTTACAGGAAGAGATTCCTTTATTTTCTCATTAACAAGATTTTCCACCTGGGTAATCTCATCAGCCGTCAATGCTGAAAAATGGGTAAAGTCGAAACGCAGCCTGTCTCCGTCTACAAAGGAACCGGCCTGCTCCACATGACTGCCAAGCACCGTTCTTAAGGCTTTCTGAAGAAGGTGGGTTGCACTGTGGTTTTTCCCTGTATTCTGACGGGTATTCTCACATACCTTTAATGTGACCGTATCTCCGGTCTGCAGCATTCCCTTAACCATCTTTCCCACATGGCCGATTTTTCCTCCCTGCAGATGGATGGTATCTTCTACTTTGAATTCACCCTTATCGCTTACGATATAACCAATGTCTCCCTGCTGGCCGCCCATGGTGCCGTAAAAGACCGTCTGTTCCGTTATGATAGTTCCGTTCTCTCCGTCAGTCAGCGCCTCAACCAGATCAGTCTCTGTGGTAAGGGCAGTAATTCTGGAATCATAAGTCAGCTTATCATAGCCCACGAATTCCGTTGTAATAGCCGGATCAATGGACTGATAGACAGTCACATCCGCACCCATGTAATTGGTTGTCTTTCTGGCATTTCTTGCGGTTTCCCGCTGCTTCTGCATGGCAGCCTGAAAGCCTTCTTCATCCACACTGAAATTCTTCTCTTCCAGAATCTCGAGAGTCAGATCAAGAGGGAACCCATAGGTATCATATAATTTAAATGCATTCTCACCGGAAAGAATGGTTTCCTTCTTTTTCACCATTTCCTCTTCCAGATCATTTAAAATAGAAAGGCCCTGGTCAATGGTTTTATTGAACTTGTCTTCTTCCTGGGCCAGAACCTTTAAGATCATGGCTTTCTTTTCTTCCAGTTCCGGATACCCATCCCTTGACAGCTCAATGACGGTTTTAGAAAGCTCAGCCAGGAACTTGCCTTCAATGCCAAGAAGCCTTCCATGGCGGGCAGCCCTTCTTAAGAGTCGGCGAAGGACATAGCCACGTCCCTCATTTGACGGCATAATGCCGTCTGATATCATAAAGGTACAGGAACGGACATGGTCTGTGATCAGGCGAAGGGAAACATCTACATCGGAGTTCTTTTTATATTCCGTATGGGCCAGCTCTGCAACGCGGTTTAAAAGAGCTTTTATGGTATCCACATCAAAGATGGAATCCACATCCTGAACCACTACGGCCAGACGCTCTAATCCCATGCCGGTATCAATATTTTTCTGCTTTAATTCTTCATAGCTGCCATGGCCGTCGTTCTCGAACTGTGTGAATACGTTATTCCATACTTCCATATAGCGGTCGCATTCGCAGCCAACGGTACAGCCCGGCTTGCCGCAGCCGTACTTTTCTCCGCGGTCATAGTAAATCTCAGAACAGGGTCCGCATGGACCTGCGCCGTGCTCCCAGAAATTATCTTCCTTTCCAAAACGGAAAATACGCTCCGGAGCAATGCCGATTTCCTTATTCCAGATGCCGAAGGCCTCATCATCTTCCAGATATACGGATGGATACAGCCTGTCCGGATCCAGTCCGATCACCTCGGTCAAAAATTCCCATGACCAGTGAATGGCTTCATTCTTAAAATAATCCCCAAAGGAAAAATTCCCGAGCATCTCAAAGAAGGTACCGTGGCGTGCTGTCTTGCCTACGTTCTCAATATCTCCTGTCCGGATACACTTCTGGCAGGTGGTCACTCTTCTTTTCGGCGGAATCTCCTGGCCTGTAAAATATGGCTTAAGGGGAGCCATACCGGAATTGATCAACAACAAGCTGTTATCATTATGCGGAACCAGGGAGAAGCTTTTCATAGCCAGATGTCCCTTACTCTCAAAAAATTCAAGGAACATTCTCCTCAGTTCATTCACACCGTAGTTCTTCACGTTACTGTCCTCCGTTTGCTATTTTGTCTCTTTCGTCACTTCACCGGCTCTGCCTGCATCCTTGTGATCTCTGTATTTCTTGCCGCATACAATTCCGCCCCAGGCAACAACCAGGAAAAACAGGAACTTTATTGCGGTCCCCAGAAAACTTGCAAAAACTGCTGTCATATTTTTACCTCCCGAAAGTTCATATAATATTACTCATTTTACTATCCTATCATAAGGAATTTTATTTATCAAGATGTTACAATGGAAATTTTTTCATTCAAACTGAAAAAGTACGGCAAAAACCGTACTTTTACTGCCCTTCCCCCGAAGAGAAAACCTCCGTATACTCCGCTAACAGATCGTAAGCCCGTGCTCTTGTGGATTCAGCCAGTGAAGCGGTATACTCAAGTCCCTCAAGGCTTCCGCCGCTGTATTTTTTTGCGGCTTCTTCCGCCTTTGCATCCCTGCTTTTTATCCATGCCTGCTGAGAGAGCTCCAGTTCCTTACGGGCTTCGTCATCAAGGCTCTCTGAAACGGCGGTGTAAATCATGTTCTGCTCCCGGTTCCACAGCTTAAGTTCTTTATCCGCCAAGGCCTTCATAGAATAGGTATTGGAGTCCCCGGACTCTTCCCGCATTTTTTTAATCTGTGTATCTAAATCTGCCAAATGCTTCTGGTAATAAGCGGCCCCTTCGGTGGGATCGGCAGCATTGGAAAGCCTGTACCTGGTATCCGGACTGATGGGGGTAATGACCGGTTCGGTCACAGCGGACTCTTCGGAACTCTTTAAAGCCGTCTCGGGATCACCAGACGCCGGGGCGGAATTTGCAGCACTTTTCATCTCCGCTCCTGAATCTGCCGCCAGCGGCCTGTTTTCCGTACTGCTGGCCTCACTCTCTGTAGCGGCCGGATCTGCTTTCCCGGATTTCACCTTTCCTTCTGCTTCCGGCGCCTCCTTCGGAGCTGCAAGATCCGCAGAAAACAATTCCGGCGCCTCGCCATAGCCATTCGCTTCCTCAGGCGCATCCAGGACTTCAGCGTTTGACAGCCCGGAATTTTGGGCAGAATCCGGAACGTTTTCCTTGCTTTTAACAAAACTGGCGGTAGCAAAGGTAACCAGAATTCCGATGACCAGAATGCTCCCGATAACAATCCAAATTCCTCTGTTTTTATTCATGAACGATCATCCTAACCTGATTTAATGGAAATAACATATCACAAATAAAAAAGAAAGAAAATAGGAATTCGCATTTAGTAAGACATTGTAAGAGATATGTAAGTTTTTGGCAATTTTGTCTGCCATTTTATATCCCTTCATCTATGAGCAGATCATCTCCATCCGCTGCACTGGTTGCCAGCATATCGCACCGTTCATTCTGTGGATGGCCGGCATGTCCCTTCACCCAGTGAAAGGTTACCCGATGGGGTTCCATGGCACTTAACAGCCTTTCCCACAGATCAATGTTCTTTACAGGGCCGCTTTTGCCCCTCCTCCAGTTGTTTTTGATCCAATTGTCGATCCAGTGCTGGTTAAATGCATCCGTCACGTATTTGGAATCGGAATAAAGCTCCACCTGACAGGGCCTGGTAAGTGCCTCAAGACCTGCGATGGCCGCCATGAGCTCCATGCGGTTGTTTGTGGTCTTTTCATATCCCGCTGACATGGTTTTTTCATGGAGCTGCCCTTTGGAATCCGTAAACTGCAGAACCGCACCGTAGCCTCCCGGCCCGTCAGGGTTCCCTCTTGCAGCTCCGTCGGTAAATAATAGTACCTTAGTCACTTTCTGCTGTTCTCCTTATCTATCCCATTTATCACATAAAGAATTAATCTGATCCGCAAACTTGGCAAGATCTTTATTGGCGCCGCCCTGGTTATGGCGGATAACCTGCAGGAGCCTTTCGCCTGCAGCAAAAAGCCTTCCATAAACGCCCGCAGGCTTTTTGGGGCTTTCCGGTATTTTGGTGATCACAATCCCTTCTGCTTCATTCAGCCACCTTCCAAGAGAAAGGTCATAGACGGAGCCGGAATAGGGGGCTTTTACTTTATATCCATATTCGTCCTCCAGAAGCTGCTCAAAGGATTTGCAGACCTGATCATCTCCGTGAACCAGAAACACCTGCCGGGGCTTTTTTTCAAATGCGTTCAACCAGGTAATCAGTCCTTCCATATCCGCGTGGGAACTCATCCCGTCCATCTGTTCAATATGGGCTTCCACCTGAATGGTTTCGCCAAACAGCCTTACCTCACCCAAGCCCTCGATCAGGCTTCTTCCCAGCGTCCCTATGGACTGGTAGCCCGTAAAAACAACGGTGCATTCCGGCCGCCATAAATTATGTTTTAAGTGATGCCGGATACGGCCTGCATCGCACATGCCGGCCGCTGAGATAATTACTTTCGGTTTTGAATTAAAATTGATGTTTTTGGATTCTTCGCTGGTTACTGACAGCTTCAGGCCGGGAAATGAAATGGGGTTAACGCCCTGCATTACCAGTTTCCTGGTTTCTTCATCGTAACAGTCTGCCAGATTATCTTTAAATACATGAGTTGCCTCAACTGCCAGAGGGCTGTCGACATAAACTTCAAACCCTTCGTGTCCGTTAATCCGTTTTTCTGCCTTAATACGCCGGAACATGTAGAGAAGCTCCTGGGTCCTGCCCACTGCAAAAGCCGGTATCACCACATTACCGCCTCTGTCCAGCGTTCTCTGGACCATATCGGCAAGTACTGAAACATGGTCCGGAATCATGCCATGCAGGCGGTCTCCATAGGTGCACTCCATAACCACATAATCCGCATCTTTTATGTATTGCGGATCCCGGATCAACGGTTTATTCTTATTACCGATATCACCGGAAAAGACGATTTTTTTCGAGCTTCCTCCTTCTGTGATCCAAACCTCAATAGAGGCGGAACCGAGAAGGTGCCCTACATCTACGAAACGGATCGTAAAGCCATCTTCCAGTTCCACCTTTTCCTCATAATTACAGGAATGAAAAAGCTCTAATACGCCCATGGCATCATTGATTCCATACAGGGGTTCTTCTTCCGGCATACCGGCACGTCTGGCCTTCCGGTTCTTCCATTCCGTTTCAGATTCCTGAATGTGGGCGCTGTCCTTCAGCATAATGCCGCAAAGGTCAGCGGTCGCTTCGGTTGAAATTACCTGTCCCCGGAAGCCTCTTGCATAGATAAAAGGAAGCATCCCTGCATGGTCGATATGTGCATGGGTCAGAAGAACATAATCAATTTCCGCAAAGCTGACCGGCAAATCCACATTTTCAAATTTATCGATCCCCTGCTCCATACCGCAGTCCACAAGGACTTTAAAGCCGGCAGCTTCCAGATAATGACAGCTTCCGGTAACCTCGTGGGCTGCGCCAATGAACATCAATTTCATAAAAGCCCTCCTTTTGTACCTGTTTTGTCTATTATACCATTCATTTAGATAATAATGCAAATCATACCGCCATTACTATCGTTAATAATTTTTTGGAGGGTGTCCTGAAGCTTCATTTGACAATCTTCCGTAAGCTGGGAGACCTTGGTCTGAATGCCGTCTTCCACAATCTGTTCAATGGATTTTCCAAAAATATTGGTATTCCATATGCCTTCTTCGCTGTCTCTTGCGTTTTCCTTGATATAGGCGATCAGATCTTCCGCCTGCTGCTCGCTTCCAACGATCGGGGCGATTTCAGTCTGGATATGAGCCTTGATCAAATTAATGGAAGGAGCTTCCGCCCGCATCTTTACGCCGTATTTATTTCCGTGCTTAATGACCTCCGGTTCGTCTAGCATAATTTCGGAACGCTCCGGTGTCACGACGCCATAGCCTTTCAAACGGACCTGGGTCATAGCCTGGTTGACCTTTTCGTATTCTGCCCGCATTTTTGCCAGTTCGCTTAAAGTCTGCATTAACTGGTACTCCCCTTCAATCGGAAGGCCAACGTAATCGCTTAAAATCTGATAATAATAGCTGTCATCCACATCCATGGCAACGGCGACGCTGCCGTCCGCCATATTCATGTTCTGGACTTTAACGGAGCGGACGCTTTCTGTTGCCCCGTCAAACAGATCTGCGGTTATGTCCTTCATGTGGGAGACCTTTTTCACCATTTCCTTTGCAGCCTGGATTACCTGGGCCTTCAGCCAGTGGGTGGCAGGAAGGATCTCAAGCCACTTTGGAATGTAGAAATCCATTTCCGTCACAGGGAATTCCTTTAATACCCGTTCCAGGATATTGTTGACATCATCCTTTTTTAACTGCTCACAGTTAATGGGCATGACCGTAACCCCGTATTTATCACTCATATCCTTAGAAAGGGCACTTACCTCGTCGGAATATGGTTTTGCAGAATTTAACAGGATAATAAACGGTTTCCCCAGATTCTTCAGTTCCTGTACCGTTCGCTCTTCTGCAGCTATGTAATTCGGACGTTTCAGCTCCCCAATGGAACCGTCCGTGGTAATGACCACACCGATGGTGGAATGGTCGTTAATGACCTTTCTGGTCCCGATTTCTGCTGCTTTGGTAAAAGGAATCTCGTAATCGAACCAGGGCGTTTTCACCAGCCGTTCCTCATCGTTTTCAATATGGCCGGCTGCACCTTCCACCATAAAGCCTACACAGTCAATCAAACGGACCTTCGCCTCAATTTCGTCTCCAAGTCGGATGATTGCGGCTTCCTTTGGGATGAATTTCGGCTCTGTAGTCATGATGGTTTTTCCTGCCGCACTCTGGGGCAGTTCGTCCCTTGTCTGAGTTTTCTGGTGTTCATCCTCCATGCCCGGCAAAACCATTAATTCCATAAAACGCTTGATAAAAGTCGATTTTCCTGTTCTTACCGGTCCCACCACTCCGATGTAGATCTCTCCGTTGGTTCGGGCTTTGATATCATTGTATACGTTATAATTGTCCATAAAGATTCCCCCTTCTGTGCTGTTACACTATATGCAGGGGAGAAAAGATTATTCCCTTTTCTTTTCTATGCTGTTTCTTATGGATTTCCCGTAAAAAAACAGCCGGCAACCGGCTCCAGAGGTATATTCTCATCAACGGAGCAAGAATCCCCGCAATCTCCTGTATACGCCTGCTTAAATACCGGAGATTGCGGGGATTCCTATTCCAACACCTATAAAAAATCCGTATTGTTATTCACTTAAATATGCCTTCTTTACGGAGTCATTATTCATCAGTTCACGGGCATCACCGCTTAAAACAATGGCCCCGGTTTCAAGAACATAAGCACGGTTGGCAATGGACAGCGCTTTTTTCGCATTCTGTTCAACCAGTAAAACCGTGGTTCCTGACTTATTGATCTCCTGAATGATATCAAAGATCTCATTTACGTAAATGGGAGAAAGTCCCATGGATGGCTCATCCAGTACGATCACCTTGGGATGGCTCATAAGCGCCCGCCCCATGGCTAACATCTGCTGTTCCCCACCGCTTAAGGTTCCGGCAGGCTGATTCTTCCTCTCCAAAAGCCTGGGGAAGCGTTTGTAGATCATCTGCAGGGTTTCTTCTATCTCATTTTTATCCCGTCTTGTGTAAGCGCCAAGCTTTAAATTCTCATAAACGCTTAAGGCTGCAAAAACACGCCGTCCTTCCGGTACATGGGCCATTCCCATGCCTACAACTTTATCGCCCCGTATCTTCGTGATATCATGGCCGTCAAACTGTATGCTGCCGGAGGCTGCCTTCAAAAGACCGGTTATGGTATGAAGGGTCGTGGTCTTTCCGGCACCGTTGGCGCCGATTAAGGCAACGATCTCTCCTTCCTTCACTTCAAAGGAAATATCCTTAAGCGCCTTGATAACGCCATAATATACTTCCAGATTTTTCACTTCAAGTATTGCCATGTCTTAAGCCTCCTTATTCTCCCAGATATGCCTTGATGACTTCCGGATCATTCAGCACATCCGCCGTTTTTCCCTGGGTAAGCACCTGACCGAAATTCAAT
The DNA here is from genome assembly GCF_900155545.1 of Clostridium sp. Marseille-P2415. Lineage (GTDB taxonomy): Bacteria > Bacillota > Clostridia > Lachnospirales > Lachnospiraceae > Lacrimispora. Next base: position 929,730 of record NZ_LT732526.1, on the reverse strand, counting down.
ACGGTCAGCCGTTCACAGATGCCGGAGACAAGCTTCATATCGTGCTCAATTAACAGAATGGTCATATCAAAATTATCCCGTACAAAGCGTATGGTATCCATAAGCTCCGTGGTTTCATTGGGATTCATACCTGCCGCCGGCTCATCAAGGAGCAAAAGCTTGGGTCCTGTGGCAAGGGCACGGGCAATCTCCAGTTTTCTCTGTTTTCCATAAGGCAGATTGGATGCAAGCGTATTCTTTTCCTTATCCAGGTCAAACACTTTTAAAAGCTCTGCGGCTTTTTCATTCATCTCCTTTTCCACTTTAAAGAACTTTGGAAGGCGGAGAATTCCGGTCACAGTCGAATAGGGATAGCCATTATGGAGTCCGGTCTTTACATTATCAAGTACAGTCAGCTCCTTAAACAAACGGATATTCTGAAAGGTTCTTGCAATTCCTGCCCTGTTGATATCCACTGTTTTTTTGCCTGTTATATTTACTCCATCCAAAAAAATGGTACCTGCATTTGGTTTGTATACACCGGTTAAAAGGTTAAAAATCGTGGTTTTACCGGCTCCGTTTGGCCCGATGAGACCATAAAGCTGCCCTTTTTCAATGGTAATGCTGAAATTATCCACGGCGCGTAAACCGCCAAATGAAATACCAAGATTTTTGATTTCCAGTAATGCCATGGTTATGAAACCCCCTTCTCTTCCTTGTTCTTATGGAAATACCGTTTCAGAGAATGGCGTTTCCTGAAATCTATTAATTTAGGGCTCCAGTTAAAAATCATCATAACGATCAGAATGATGGCGTAAATCAGCATACGGTAGGTATTTAAGCTTCTTAAAAGCTCCGGAAGCAAAGTTAAAATAACCGCTGCTATCATAGAACCGCGGATGTTTCCGATACCCCCAAGAACCACAAATACAAGAATCATGATGGACTGGTTATATCCAAAGTTCTTCTGGGTCGCTGTAAGGGAAGAAAGGTTATGGGAGTACAATACTCCGGCAACGCCTGCTAAGGAAGCGGAAATGGTAAAAGCCATCAGCTTGTATTTTGTAATGTTGATCCCAATGGATTCCGCTGCGATACGGTTGTCACGGACAGACATGATGGCACGCCCGGACCTGGAGTTGATTAAATTCAGCACGATAAACAGAGTAATCAAAATCAGGACCACACCTATCATAAAGGTGGAGTTCTTCGGAGTCCCCGTAATACCCTGAGCTCCGTTTAAAATGACTTTTCCCTCCTTTTCCATATTAAGGGCCATAGCATTTTTCATGGAAAAGTGAAGTCCGCCGGAGTCCTTCCCAACGTAAATAACGTTTACCACGTTTTTGATGATTTCACCAAAAGCCAGGGTTACAATGGCCAGATAATCCCCACGAAGCCTTAAAACCGGAATTCCAACAACAATACCGGCTAATGCTGCCGAAGCCGCACCGATTAAAATGGCGAAAAAGAACCGGATTCCTGCGCTCGGAACCGCCTCCAGCATGCATATGGAAAACAGGGAGCTGGAAAATGCGCCAACGCACATGAATCCTGCATGGCCCAGGCTCAATTCCCCAAGAATTCCTACGGTTAAATTTAAGGATACTGCCATGATGGTATAAATACAAAGCGGGACCAGAAGGCCCTTCATCAGGCTGCTTACCTGCCCTGTATTTACCAGCAGCTGTACTATAATAAAGGCAGCAGCTACGATACCATAGGTTATCATGTTGCTTCTTAATGTCTTATTCAGACGGAATTTTGTCTTCATATTATTTCCCATGTCGTCCACCTATACTTTCTCGTTAATCTTCTTGCCTAAAATTCCGGTAGGCTTTACAAGAAGAACAACAATGAGGACTGCAAATACAATGGCATCAGAGAGCTGGGATGAAATATAAGCCTTGCTGAGATTTTCAATCACGCCCAGTAAAAGTCCGCCGATAAACGCTCCCGGAATGGAGCCGATCCCGCCAAATACAGCAGCTACGAATGCCTTGATACCTGGCATGGAACCGGTATAGGGGGTAAGAGTCGGATACGCGGAACAAAGAAGCGCGCCGGCAATAGCAGCCAGAGCGGATCCGATGGCAAAAGTAAGTGCAATGGTGCCATCCACATTGATTCCCATTAACTGGGCAGCTCCCTTATCTTCCGATACGGCAAGCATAGCCTGTCCTGCTCTTGTCTTTCTGATAAACGCAGTCAGGCCGATCATAATGATGACACAGCTGATAATTGTAACAATGGTCTCACCGGAAATTGTGAGTTTTCCTTCTGCCAGCTTAAGAGCCGGTACTGTTACAACAGAAGTAAAGGATTTCGGATTGGAACCAAAAACAAGCAGTGCGATGTTTTGAAGCAGGTAGCTCACACCGATTGCCGTAATCAGAACTGCAAGAGGGCTTGCCATGCGCAAAGGGCGGTAAGCGACGCCCTCAATGACCACGCCTAATACAGTACATAAGATAACCGCAAGGAGTATGCCAGCGACCGGTCCTAAGCCCATTGTGCTGACTACTGTGAACACCACGTATCCTCCAATCATGATCACATCGCCATGAGCAAAGTTAAGCATCTTGGCAATGCCATATACCATGGTATATCCCAAAGCAATGATTGCATAAACACTGCCCAGGCTTAAACCATTAATAAAATAGGATATGAAACTCATCATACCAACGCACCTCATTCGTTTTTTTTAAGGAAGTTCGGTTCGCACCCGCTCACCGAACGGCTGATCCGCTAAAATAAAGCTTCTCCTGCCTTTATGAAGCTGATTATACCAAAGAAGAGGGTCGTCCCTTGGACGACCCTCCGTTGGGCCATATACCAAATGAATTATAATTCAGTAATTACATAGCTGTGTAAACACCGTTTACAATCTTAACAGCCTTAGGAGCCTTGTCCGGCTCTCCGTCTGCTGACCATTTCATGTTTTCACCGGTTAAACCGTTCAAGGTGATCTCTGTCATAGAAGTCTTCAAAGCATCACAAATGGCTGAAGCATCCATATCCGGTGTGATGCCGGCCTTTTCAGCAGCTGCCTTGATGGCATAAACTGCATCGTAAGCATCAGCAGCAAACTGGTTTGGTGTCTCACCGTATTTCTCCTTGAATGCGGCAACAAATTTCTGTGTCAGTTCATCCTGAGCATCTGCAGCGAACGGGGTCAGAAGCATTACATTTTCAGCTAAGGAGGTATCGAAATTTTCCACAGTCAGAAGTCCATCCAAACCATCGCAGCCAAAGAACTGAGGCTCATATCCCATCTGCTTTGCCTGTGCAAGGATCAGAGCTGCCTGAGAATAGTAGATTGGAAGGAACACAAGCTCAGCAGCTGAATCCTGTGCCTTCTGAAGCTGTACAGAGAAGTTTGTGTTATTATCAGCGGTAAATGCTTCATCGGAAACCACTTCAATTCCCTGATTTGCTGCTTCAGAGATGAACTTATCGTGAATACCGGATGAATAAACATCAGAGCTGTCATAAATAATGGCAACTTTGGTAGCCAGTTTGTTCTCACCGATGTACTGTGCGGAAGCTGCTCCCTGATTCGGATCGGAGAAGCATACGCGGAACTGGTTATCAAACTTTGCGCAGTCCACTGCAGAACCGGATGGAGTGAGCTGGAACATATTGTCGTTACTGGACTCAGCACCAACTGCGATACATGGAGCGGAAGTAACCGTACCAACTAACATCTGCATACCCCAGTCCTTTAAGGTGTTGTACGCATTTACTGCTTTTTCCGTATCATTTTCATCATCCTGGAAATTATATTCGATCTGCGCTCCGCCGATGCCGCCGTTTGCGTTGATCTCGTTAATTGCCAGTTCAGCACCGCGCATAACAGCCTGTCCATAAATGGCTGTGCTGCCGGTAATCGGTCCGATGCCGCCGATCTTAAAGGAGCCTTCTCCGGAAGCCTTTGCTGCTTCTGTAGTATCTCCTGATGCTGCTTTGCTCTCAGCACCGGCTGCCGTGGTGGGCTCCGAAGTCTTGCTTCCGCCGCAGGCAGTTAAAGATGCTGCCAAAGCGATTGCCATGCCAAGGCTCAGTAACTTCTTCATAGATTTTTTCATAATCCGTTCCTCCTCATGAAACATTTTCATATACACAATCGAACTTCATTGATGCATACATAGTCTTTATAATAAAATGGCTTTTAAAAAATGTCAACTGATTTTGTTTCAATAATAAAAAAATCAATCCAATTCTTTACTTATCCCATGGCAGATCGGAACTTTCAATGGTCTTATCCCGCAGCATTAAGTCCTTTACCGCTTCGGATGCGGGTTTGGACTTAAATAAAACTGCATTCACCTGTTCTACGATCGGCATGGAGACCCCATACTTTTCCGCCAGTGCAAGTGCGGCCTTGGCGGAATAAACACCTTCCACCACCATTCTGACTTCCTTTGTAGCTTCCTCCATGGTTTTTCCCTGGCCAATTAAAATTCCTGCTCTGCGGTTCCGGCTGTGTATACTGGCACAGGTCACGATCAGATCCCCGATTCCCGACAGCCCGCAGAAGGTCTGGAATTTCCCGCCCATAGCGGTACCCAATCTGGATATTTCAGCAATCCCTCTTGTAATCAGGGCTGCCTTTGTGTTATCTCCGTAACCCAATCCATCTGCGATTCCGGCAGCAAGGGCAATGACATTCTTTAAGGAACCTCCCAGTTCGATCCCCTGGATATCCGGGCTTGTATAGACCCGGAAAATCTCATGCATAAAGATTCCCTGGATGTATTCGGCTGTCTTTCTGGTACGGGCACCTGCAACGCAGGTAGTAGGAAGCCCTTTGCTTACTTCTTCCGCATGGCTGGGTCCGGATAATACTGCCACATCTGCCATTGGAAGCTCCTCTTCCAATATTTCGGAAAGGGTCATCAGAGTCGACTCTTCAATTCCCTTGGCCACATTGACGACCACCTGACCATAACGGCAGAAGGGACTCATCTTTTTTGCGGTTGAACGCACATATACGGAAGGGACTGCAGTCACCAGAAGGTCCCGTCCTGTCATGGCTTCCTCAAGATCTTCCGTAAAGACCATTTCCTCCGGAAGCACCAGATCCGGAAGAGTTTGATGCCTGTGGGTCGTTCTCATCTCCGAGATCTCTTCCGGAAGAGCCGACCAGACTATCACCTCATGTCCATTATTATATAGAAGAGAGGCCAAAGCAATACCCCAGCTTCCTGATCCGACTATTCCAATTTTTGCCATTTGCTTCACCTCAATTTATTTTTTTCCTGAATGAATGGAAATTTTATTCTCTCTGCCGCGGACAAGCCTTCCAATATTTGCACGGTGCCGCCAGAATGCCTGACCGCTTATGAGCGCTGCCATTATGTAAAATTCCGGCAGCAGGCTCCGGTCCAGACCGTATGTCCCCAATCTTCCAAACAGGAACAGCCAGACAAAGAAAATTACTGCAACCACCAAAGATCCCAAAGACACATATCTTGTAATGGCCACGATCAATACAAATGCAATCAGGCACAAAAGGGTCATTCTTAAATCCGCAGCCACGATTAACCCGGCAGTGGCCGCAATGCCCTTACCGCCTTTAAAATTAAGGTAGAAAGGGTAATTGTGGCCCAAGATAACACCAAATCCCGTATACAAAACCAGAAGATAAACGTACTCCGGCTGCTCCCGGAACAAAATCCGGACGATCAGGCATGGCAGGAGTGACTTTAAAAAATCACCCAAAAAAACAATTGCTCCGGCCTTCGCCCCCATCACCCTTAAGGCGTTGGTCGTGCCGGAATTGCCGCTTCCGTGATTGCGGATATCGATTTTATGCGCCTTCCCATAAATATAACCGGACTGTATCAGTCCACACAAATAACCGGCTAACAGACAGATAATCCTCTCCATATTACTGTTCCTTTCCGCTTCGTTCTCTGTATATAAACTTAAGCGATGTTCCCCGGAAGCCGAATGCATCCCGAATCTTATTTTCAATATATCTTGTATAAGAAAAGTGTGTCAGTTCTTTATCATTTATAAAGATTACAAAGGTCGGCGGCTTTACTGCAACCTGAGTGATGTAATAAAGCCTTAACCGTCTGCCTTTGTCAGACGGCGGCTGCTTTAGGGCCACGGCTTCTGTTATGATCTCGTTTAACACTCCGGTAGCTACCCGCAGGGTCTGGTTTTCCCGGACCATATCAATCAGTTCAAAGAGCTTATTCATCCTCAAACCGGTTTTTGCGGAAATAAACGCGAATTCCGCATAAGGCATAAAGGATAACGTATTTTTGATCTTATTCGTATATTCATAAATGGTCTTATCATTCTTTTCAATGGCATCCCATTTGTTTACCGCCACGATGATGCCTTTTCCCCGTTCATGGGCAATCCCTGCTATTTTGGCATCCTGTTCGGTCACGCCTTCCTCTGCATCGATAACCACCACAACAACATCTGCCCGTTCAACCGCCGTAACGGTGCGGATAATGCTGTAGCGTTCCAGTTCCTCTTTGATCTTGCTTTTCCGTCTGAGTCCTGCTGTATCAATGAATACATATTCCGTATCATTGTAAACGATTTCCGTATCCACTGCATCCCTGGTGGTACCTGCAATGTCTGAAACTATGACACGGTTTTCGCCCAAAAGCTGGTTTATAATAGAAGATTTTCCAACATTTGGTTTGCCTACAATGGCAATCCTCGGCCGGTCATCCGTTTCTTCTTCCATCTGTGCGGTATCGAAATATTTCGCCACTTCATCAAGAAGTTCCCCAAGCCCAAGCCTGGAGGCTGCGGATACCGGGACCGGATCCCCGATTCCCAGATTGTAAAACTCATACACATCGTTTCCGAACTTCTGGAAGCTGTCGACCTTATTGACCGCAAGCACCACAGGCTTCTGGGATTTCCGCAGCATGTCCGCAACCTTGGAATCCGCATCCACAAGCCCCTGGCGTACATCTACGATAAAAATGATGACATCTGCTGTGGCGATGGCAATTTCCGCCTGCTCCCGCATCTGAGAGAGAATGATATCACTGCTGTCAGGTTCAATACCGCCCGTGTCGATCAGCGTAAAATTCATGTCCAGCCAGGTACAGTCGGCATAGATCCGGTCCCTGGTGACGCCGGGCGTATCCTTTACAATAGAAATGGTATCGCCGGCCAAAACATTAAACAGCGTAGACTTCCCCACATTGGGGCGGCCTACGATGGCAACTACTGGTTTACTCATATTTATATCTCCTTTAATTCATATCCTTCATAAGAAGCCTCATTTTCTTCTACCGGCCCTAAAACTGCCTGTACAAAATCCTGACCGCTTGATTTTACAATATCTACCTGTACTTGTAAAGCCTTTTGTACATCCTGACGGGACAAGTCATCAAGAAACACCTCTTCTCCGCTTCGGAACATGCATTCCGGAAGCAGGAGCCTGTCCCCCAGGATCTGTCCTTTCAGCTGCCCGATCAGATCCTGTCCGGTAATCAAACCGGCCACGGTAATCTGCTCGCCGAAGAAAACATTGGTAATCGGATAAATATGGATGACCCGTCCCGGAAATTTTTCCTGAATCAGCCTGGCATGCTTTTCAATGAAAGGGGCTGCAAGCCTGCCGGTTGCAATGGAAATTTCCCCGGTTCTGCCATCACCTTCCATATCTTTTAAAGCAGCCCGGATCTCCTCCTCCAGAAGCCTGAGCATCCCAACTCCGTTTTCCAGCTGGATATACCCGTCATAACGGCTTTCTTCCGGCAGGGGCAATCCGGCCATAATATAAAATTCATCACTGGCGTGGATAAAATGGCAGCCATGTGTTTCATACAGTTTTTTCTGCCAGCGCTCCACGATGTCCAAAACCGCTTTTGCATCTTTTTTCGTGACCGGCTGCATAGGATACAGGCCATCCCGGTATTTGGATATCCCCACAGGGACTACAGAAACACTCTCCATATAAGGAAGGTACCCGGATAAATCTCTTATGGTCCGTTCCAGCTCCGCTCCGTCATTAACACCCTTGCACAATACAATCTGCCCGTTCATAGGGACTTTTGCCTCGTAAAGTATCCGGATCTTATCAAGAGCCTCGCCCGCAAACCGGTTATGAAGCATCTTACACCGTAAGGCAGGATTGGTGGTATGGACCGATATGTTGATCGGCGCCAGTTTGAATTTGATAATGCGCTCCATATCATGATCGCTCATATTGGTCAAGGTCACGTAGTTTCCCTGTAAAAAGGAAAGCCTGGAATCATCATCCTTAAAATAGAGGGTTTCCCTCATTCCAGGCGGCATCTGGTCAATGAAGCAAAAGATGCATTGGTTCCGGCATGAGCGGTATTCACTCATCAGGCCGTTCTCAAACGTAATTCCCAGATCTTCGTATTGGTTTTCTATTTCCAGTTCCCATTCTTCCCCGTTTTTCTTTTTCACCAACATGAGAATGGATTCACTGTTCCTATAATATTCATAATCAAAAATGTCTTCCAGTTCATGGCCGTCTATGGACAGGACCGCATCCCCGGGCTCCAGTTCCAGCTGGGAGGCGATAGAACCGGGATCGACTTCTTTTATGATATGTCCTCTTTTGCTCATTTCTATTTTACCTTTCTGAATCTATCCTATATATCATAACAAGATTGTTTCTCTTTGTAAAGGAAGCCTTTTTTGTTTTTTTCACTGAAATATGGAAAAGGCTATTGACGCATTCTGACAATCAATGGTATAAAAAGATGTAAGATTATAAAGCAGGCAGTCTTACGGCTGGCTGTTCATTTATTATGGAGGAATCTTTGTCATGGCAAATGATTATGTATTCAACGACCAGCTACCTGTTGCTCCCTTAAAGATCGCAGCGCTGGAAAGCTGCCGGGAACTGGCCAGGATGGTAAATGACCATATTGTCGGTTTCCGCAGAAATGATATCGAGGAACTGAAGCGCCGGGAAGCCGATCTTCACTACCGCGGATACGATATCGATTCTTATCTTCTTAAATGCGATTGCCCGCGTTTTGGAAGCGGAGAAGCAAAAGGCATCATCAAGGAGTCTGTTCGGGGTACGGACATCTTCGTGATGGTGGATGTCACCAATTACAGCATATCCTATACGGTCAATGGTTATACCAACCACATGTCCCCGGACGACCATTTTCAGGATTTAAAAAGAATACTCGGCGCATGCTGCGCGACTGCCCACAGGGTGAGCGTCATTATGCCGTTTTTATATGAAAGCCGCCAGCACAAAAGAACCAAACGGGAATCCCTGGACTGCGCTATGGCTTTGGAAGAGCTGGTTCATATGGGAGTCAGCAACATCATCACCTTCGATGCCCACGACCCACGCGTTCAGAACGCCATCCCGTTAAACGGATTTGACAACTTTATGCCGACCTACCAGTTTATAAAAGCCGTATTAAGGCAGTATTCGGACTTAAAGATCGACAAAGAGCATCTAATGGTCATCAGCCCGGATGAAGGTGCCATGGACCGGGCAGTATATCTGGCAAACAACTTAAGCGTCGATATGGGTATGTTCTATAAGAGACGCGACTATTCCAAAGTCGTAGACGGACGCAACCCCATTGTAGACCATGAATTCTTAGGTTCCTCCGTAGAAGGCAAAACCGTACTGATCGTAGACGACATGATATCCTCCGGCGAAAGCATGTTAGATACCGCGAAAGAACTAAAAGAGCGCAAAGCTGATAAGGTCATTGTCTGCTGCACCTTCGGCCTGTTCACCAGCGGTCTGGACAAGTTTGACGAATATTACAGCCGGGGTTACATTGACCGCGTTGTTACAACAAATTTAAATTACCGTCCGAAAGAATTACTGGAACGGGAATGGTATGTAGAAGCCGATATCAGTAAATACATAGCAGCCATTGTCAATTCATTAAATCACGACGTATCCATCAGCACCGCACTTTCATCAACAGAAAAAATACAGAAGCTTTTAAAGAAATACATGGCATAGCTACAAGCAGTGCGCCCATAAAAGCGGAAGAGCCAGGAAAAAAGCTTGTTTTTTTCCTGGCTCTTTTGCTTTTATGGGCATACGGCGACAGCCGTCCAGCGAGAAGGAGCGCAGCGGATTCGAGCTGGAGCACTGCTCCCTCACGGGATGCACAATCAAACTTTAAATCTTTTAAATCCTTTAATTCATTTAATTCATTTCACCCCCAAAAACCCCGCCAGATTCCCTCTCTCATTCCCCGAAGTCCGATGAGAAAACAGATAATCCGGATTGCAATGGGTACAAATATCCGTAACCTGAATATTCTCCCTTCTCACCCCTGCCTCCAGCAGCACGATCTCATTGGCCCTCCAAAGATCCAGCAAATATTTCCCATTCCCCTTCCGTCCCAATATCTCCCCCCAATACCTCCGGTCAAACCCTCTCATAAACTCCTCAGCAACGTCACTCCCCACCTCATAGCACTCCTTACAAATACTAGGCCCAATACAAGCGATCATATCCTCCGCCCTGCCCCCATACTCCTCCTCCATTTTCCTCACGGTAACAGCCCCCATACGCTTAACAGTCCCTCTCCACCCCGAATGGCTGAGCCCAACCGCCTTATGAACCGGATCCAGGAAATAAAGCGGCACACAATCCGCATAAAACGTCACCAAAGTAATACCGGGAACATCCGTAATCAACCCATCCACATCCTTATAATCCCGCTCCTTAACAACCCCTTTCCCTGCATCCTCTTCCGTCACCACCCGTACATTGGTCGTATGAGTCTGATAAGACAAAACCATTTTTTCCACATCAACCCCTAAAGCTTCTCCCATCCTCCTGTAATTCTCCATCACATGATCCGGATTATCTCCCCTAGTAAATGTAAAATTCATAGTAGCAAACTTCCCCTGGCTGACTCCCCCCATTTTCGTGGAAAACCCCTGCTTCACCACCCCGGTTTCCTCCAAAATCGGAAAGGACAGATAAGGTACATGCTCCACCACCTTATAATCCAATACCTTCTCCTTACCCTTACGCTTCCATATATCTTCCATCCATCACACCTCCTAAGTCAAAGCGGATATTCCCAATCCGATTCGCTACTTCCTTCATAAGGTTAAAATGCATCCTTAATGAGCCGGATTTCCTGCCCTAATATCGCCACCACATCAAACCTGCAGGGAACATCCTCCCCCAGATGATGCCGGTACAAATACCCCCGGGCCACATTCCTTATCTTCCTCTGCTTCTGAACATGCACTGCCTCAGCCGGATCCCCTTTTTCCAAATTCATCCGGTACTTTACCTCAACAAAAACAAAGTCTCTCCCATCCTTCGCAACGATATCGATTTCCCCCAACCGGTCCCGGTAATTCCGTTCCAGTATCACATACCCCACATCCTCCAAATATGCGGCTGCCACATCCTCAAACTGATTCCCGATCTCTCTATGATTCCTCAAAACCAATCCTCCCATTCCCCAATATAACCGGACAGGTCCCGTAAAATTCATTACGGAACCCGCATTTTTCATCATCCGGTAACCACAAAATTCTTAATAAAGCTGCGCCTGTGAATCGGACAAGGTCCAAGTTCCTTCAAAGCACCAATATGGGCAGCCGTTCCATACCCTTTATGTTTTGCAAAGCCATATTCCGGAAACAGTTTACCGTACTCTTCCATCATATGATCCCTGGTAACTTTTGCCATAATACTGGCTGCTGCTATGGACACGCTCTTAGCATCCCCCTTAATGATAGGAATCTGAGGAGTCGTAACTTGAGGAATCGTAACCGCATCGTTTAAAAGCACCTCCGGTTCCAAGCCCAATTTGCCTATAGCCTGCCGCATAGCCTCATAGGTAGCCTGCAAAATATTTATTTCATCAATCCGTTCTGCTCCAATCACTCCGACAGCAAAAGCTTCTGCCTTTTCCTGAATTTCAACAAATAATTCTTCCCGCCTTTTCTCCGACAGTTTTTTTGAATCATTCAAAAAAAGGATCTCACAATCCCTTGGCAGGATCACCGCGCCTGCTACAACCGGTCCTGCTAACGGTCCCCGCCCGGCCTCATCAATCCCGCAGACCAGAACATGTTTCTCATACCGGTATTCAAATTCCTTCATTTTCTCCAGCCGTTCCCGCTCTGACCGAAGCTTTTCTTCTGTTAATTTTCTCATTTTTTCCCGCTCCAATTCCATTCGTCAAAGCGGATATTCCCAATCCGCTTCGCTAATTGATAAGGTAAAAAAACAGGGCCGGCCCTTATTAAAAAGAGCCGGCTCTCATGTTGAAATACTGACTATTGTAAGGGAAACTCCAGCGTCAGGCGCCCCAGTTTTCCGCTCCGGAATTCATCAATAAATATATTGGAAGCCTTGGTCAGATCCAGTTCTCCGCCCTTTGCAAGGCATCCTCTGGCCCGCGCCACCTGCTTTAATGCCTCCAGCTCATCCTCTGTATTTATTTCATATCTCTCAGAAAGTACCTGCGGATATTCTTTTTTCAGGAACCGGATGAGTTCCATCGCCAGCTCATCCTTATTTAATATATCATCATTGATGGAACCAATGAGTGCCAGGCGGATTCCCACCTGCTGATCCTCAAACCTGGGCCACAGAATTCCTGGAGTATCAAGAAGCTCCAGGTTCTTATTCAGCCGGATCCATTGATTTCCCTTCGTCACCCCCGGTTTATTCCCTGTTTTCGCACATGCTTTTCCGGCAAACGAATTAATAAAGGTAGACTTCCCCACGTTAGGGATTCCCACCACCATGGCCCGCACCGGACGGTTTAAAATCCCTCTTCTGCGGTCACGTTCAATCTTCTCCTTACATGCCTCCTGAACAACGCCGCCTATCTGTTTCAGTCCCGCGCCGCTCCTGGAGTTCACCTTAACAACATGACAGCCCTGCGATTCAAAATAGGCTGCCCAGGCATTATTATAACGTTCATCCGCAAGATCGGATTTATTAAGCAGAACCATGCGCGCCTTCCCTGCTCCCAATTCATCGATATCAGGATTCCGGCTGCTTAAGGGAACTCTCGCGTCCACCAGTTCTATTATCAAATCAATTAATTTGATATCTTCCTTCATAGCCCTTTTGGCTTTGGTCATATGACCTGGATACCATTGTATATTCATAACATTCCTCTATTTCGAACGAATTAATTCCATCTTCACAAAAGGCAGCATCCGGAGCCATACTTTTCCCTGGATCTGACTGCCGCTTACGTTTCCGATATTGGAGAAACGGCTGTCTTCGCTGCTGTCTCTGTTGTCACCCAACAGAAAATATTCATCTTCCCCCAGCTTTATGGGCTTTTCCGCAAGTCCGGCCAGAGAAACCCGGCCTATGCCAGCCGGCTCTTTTAACTTCTCGCCATCAATATAGATTTCATCGTTTTTTATCTGCACGGTTTCTCCCGGCAGACCGATGACACGCTTTACATTCATTTTCTGGTCTTCTCTCTGAAATACTACCACATCAAACCGGCCCGGACGGCCAAAATCATAAACCAGCCGGTCCATCAAAACCACATCATCCGATGCAAGAAGAGGGATCATGGAATGACCCGCTACCACAATCTGTGTTCCATAAGCATAGACCAGGAACCATGCAAATGCAATTACTACAACAATGTCAACAACCCAGTTGACGACATGGCGGAGTTTATTATTGTCTTCACTATGATAAAAATCCATGTTTTCAAACACCCCACCTACTAAAGAAAGGGACAATTTTCATTGTCCCCCTCAACTGTTCCGGAATTATCTAACCAATTCTTTAACCTTAGCAGCTTTGCCTACTCTGTCTCTTAAGTAATTCAGTTTTGCTCTTCTTACTTTACCCTTTCTGACAACTTCGATGTTATCTACGGAAGGGGAATGCAATGGCCAGGTTTTCTCAACGCCGATCCCGTTAGAATTCTTTCTTACGGTAAATGTTTCTCTTGCGCCGCCATTCTGTCTCTTGATGACAGTTCCTTCGAAAATCTGAATTCTTTCACGGGTTCCCTCTTTGATCTTGTTGTATACCTTAACGGTATCACCAACGTGGAACTCCGGTACGGACTGCTTTAACTGTGCTGCTTCGATATTCTTAATAATTTCGTTCATTGTGTGAACCTCCTTGATTTTATTTGATGTTCTTAATACTTCATACTGAAATCCGTAACAGAGGACCATCGCCTTTTCATCACAACATTTTGTATTTTAACATAAAGGGACTTAGAATGCAAGTCCTTTCTTGCTTTATTATTCCCGATTTTCCAGCTCATTTTCAAGTTTTCTTAAATATTCCGCTTCTTTTTTTGTCAGGACCGCATCCCTTAAAAGATCAGGTCTTCGTTCCAGGGTCCGTTTGATGGATTGCTCCCGCCTCCAGGCATCAATATTTTTATGATGTCCGGATAAAAGGACTTCCGGAACCCTAAGCCCCCTATATTCTTCCGGTCTTGTATACTGAGGGTATTCCAGAAGGTTATCATGGAAGGATTCAAACTCAGCAGAGGTATCGTTGTTTAAGACTCCCGGGATCAATCTGGAAATGCAGTCGATCATAACCATGGCCGGAAGCTCGCCTCCCGTCAGCACATAGTCGCCGATGGAAAGATAATCCGTGGCAACCAGCTCCAAAGCTCTCTCATCAATTCCTTCATAATGTCCGCATAAAAAAACCAGGTCTTCTTCCTTCGCCAGCTCCTCCGCGATCTTCTGATTAAAAACCCTTCCCTGGGGAGTCATATAGATCACACGGGGCTTCTTCCCGATTCTCTCACACAAGGCATCATAAGCATCGCAGACCGGCATGGGCTGCATGACCATCCCTGCTCCGCCGCCATAGGGATAATCATCCACATGGCGGTGCTTGTCCGTGGAATATTCCCGGATATCAATGGCTTCGATGGAGAGCAGGCCTTTTTCTGCCGCTCTTCCGATTATGCTGGTATTTAAGCCGTTTTGGACCATCTCCGGAAATAACGTCAATATATGATAATTCATTTCTTATTTCCACTCCTCTATTTTAATCCAGAAGCCCATCCATAATGCGGACCGTGACAGTTCCTTCATCCAGATCCACGCTTAAAACACATTCTCTGATTGCCGGAAACAGGACTTCCTTCCCTTCCGCCGTTTTCACCTCATAGACATCATTTGCGCCTGTCTTAATCACATCCGTTAAGGTTCCGAATTGCCTTCCGTCCTCGGTGACCACACGAAGCCCGATTAAATCAACAATAAAATTTTCATCCGGCCCAAGTTCTACGGCCTGGTCTCTGGTGACCAGTAAGTCTTTCCCCTTGTATTTTTCAATCTCGTTTATGGAGTCATATCCTTTAAACTTAAGGATTGCCATATTTTTAAAAAATTTTACACCCTGGATTTCCAGCTCCAGATGCTCCCGTCCGGTATCAAGAATTACTTTTTTTAAATCTTTGAAACGGTTTATATCATCAGTCGTAGGATAAACCTTTACTTCTCCGCGAACCCCATGGGTGGAAGAAATCACGCCGACTCTTAACAAATTCTCCATCTATCTCTCCATATCATACAAAAGAAACCGGATATTGCTATCCGGCTTATTTCTGGACATTTACGCATGGACCTCCAACAGTAAAGTCAATCATGCCAAAAAAGACCGTCTTCCCGACAGGCCGGCGGTCTTTTAAGCTACTGGATTTCTACAGTAACCTTTTTGTCTTCTTTGGAAGCTGCTGCTTTTACAACAGAGCGGATAGCTTTTGCAATCCTGCCCTGTTTGCCGATTACCTTACCCATATCGGAAGGCGCTACCGTAAGTTCGAGGATAATCTCATCGTCTTTTATGGTCTCAGTAACAGCAACCTGATCCGGATTATCAACCAGTGCTCTTGCAATTACTTCTACTAATTCCTTCATATGCTTCACCTCTCACTACTGGATACCGGCGATCTTTAAAAGCTTGCTTACGACTTCTGTTGGCTGAGCACCTGTTGCTAACCACTTTTTAGCGTTCTCCTCATCAAACTTGATTACGCTTGGTTCTGTGGTAGGATCATAGTAACCAACTTCTTCGATGAATCTACCATCTCTTGGAGATCTGGAATCTGCAACTACAATTCTATAGAAAGGAGCCTTCTTCTGACCCATTCTTTTTAATCTCATTTTTACTGCCATTGTGAAATTCACCTCCTTAAATCTTGGATTCTGAAACTAATTTATAGCGAACGCAGAAATCTGCCTTGCTAACATCATGGTTTGAATGATTAAAACGGTAATTTCAGCTTGCCAAACAATCCGCCATGGCGCTTGCCGCCGCCTATCATGCCCGGAAGCTGTTTCATCATCTTCTTCATCTGCTCAAACTGCTTAACAATGCGGTTGACTTCACCGATATCCACACCGGCACCTTTTGCCACGCGCTGTTTCCTGGAAGCATTCTTCATAAGCTCCGGATTCGTCCGCTCTTTATTGGTCATGGAAAGAATGATCGCTTCCACCCGGTCCATAGCCTTTTCATCAATATCCGCATCCTTAAACTGTCCCATGCCGGGCATCATGCTCATGATACTTGCCATACCGCCCATTTTCTTAACCTGACTCATCTGTTCCAGGAAGTCATTGTAATCAAATTCCGCTTTACGCAGCTTCTGGGATAACTCTTTGGCCTTTTCTTCATCTACCTGGGTTTCTGCCTTTTCAATAAGGGAAAGGATATCACCCATACCGAGTATTCTGGATGCCATACGGTCCGGATAGAACTGTTCCAGATCCGAAAGCTTCTCGCCCATACCCACATAAAGAACCGGCTTCCCGGTCACCGCACGGATGGAAAGCGCCGCGCCGCCCCTGGTATCCCCATCCAGCTTGGTAATGATGACACCGTCAATTCCAATCTTATCGTTGAACATTCCTGCCACATTGACAGCATCCTGTCCTGTCATGGCATCAACTACCAGAATGGTCTGATGAACCTCTACGGCCTCTTTGATCTCAATCAGCTCGTTCATCATGTCCTCATCAATGTGAAGACGGCCTGCCGTATCCAGAATCACCACATTCTGGTCATTCTTTGCTGCATAGCCGACAGCAGCCTTTGCAATATCCGCCGGCTTGTGATTTTCCCCCATGGAAAATACCGGAACTCCCTGCTTCTCTCCATTAATCTGCAGCTGCTTAATGGCAGCCGGACGATAGATGTCACAGGCAACGAGGAGCGGTTTTCTGCCCTTTGCCTTTAATTTTCCGGCGATCTTGGCAGTGGTGGTGGTCTTACCGGCACCCTGGAGACCTGCCATCAAAATGATGGTCATATCGCTGGCAGGCTTTAACTGAATCTCAGTCATTTCAGAGCCCATCAGCTTTACCAGCTCTTCATTTACAATCTTTATTACCATCTGTCCCGGAGTCAGACTGTTTTGAACATCCTGTCCGATCGCCCGCTCCTGCACAGCACTGATAAACTGTTTTACAACCTTAAAGCTTACATCGGCTTCCAGCAAAGCCATCTTGACTTCTTTAAGAGCTGTTTTTACATCGGCTTCGGACAAACGCCCTTTGCCTCTCAAGTTCTTAAATACGTTCTGTAATTTATCGGATAAGCTCTCAAAAGCCATCTAACGCCCTCCTAATGAGCTTCCAGCTCGATGATTTCGCCCGATATCTCTTCGATGCGATGGATCAGATTCATGTTCTTCGTAACAGCAAATTCTTTTGTCAAACTCTGGATCTCTCTGGCCAGCTTTTTCGTCTGTTCAAACTTTTCCACCAAATGAAGCTTTTCTTCATAATCCTCCAGGATCTTATTGCACCGCTTTATCAGGTCATGAACCCCCTGGCGGCTGATTCCCTGTTCTTCTGCAATCTCGCTCAAAGACAGATCATAAAATACTACGTCTTCATAGATATGCCTTTGGTGTTCCGTTAAGAGAGCGCCATAGAAATCATATAATAATCCCTGCCTTGCAATCTTTTCCATATCATCACCTGTGATATTATACAATATATTTCATAAGGTGTCAAGTATTTTTTCTTTACACTCACATTTTCTTACCGGCTGTCAGTCATGATCCTGCGGCAGCGGTTTTAAAAGAAACCTTTTCATGAAGTGATAAAGCTTTCTGCTGTGGACAATATAACTGCCATGCCCCTCGCCCGGAAGAATCCGGAGACAGCTGTTTTTTATTTTTGAGGCAAGATAACGGGTATGGGATTCCCGGACCATGTCCCTTTCCCCCGCAAGCACCAGAGTAGGAATACAGATCTTCTCCAGCTGCGTTCCGGTAATCTGCGGTTCCTCAAGCATCATGCGGATCTTCGGGTCATGGCGAAACCTCTCGATCAGAGAGAAAAATATAAGCCAAAAGGCCTTTAGCCCCTGAGGAAAGGCATTGGCTCCGCAAAGCACCAGCTTCGAAAAAAGATCCGGATATCTGCTTGCAGCAAGGATTCCGATGATTCCGCCGTCGCTGAATCCGCAGTAAAACGGTTTTTCCAGCTTTAATGCCTTCACAAATCCCGCTACGTCTTCCGCCATTTCATCATAACCCAATGTCTCCACTCTGGAGCTCTTTCCATGATCTCTGGAATCCAGAGCGTAAACGGTATAGTCTTTTCTCAGCAGTTCTGCAGTTTCATTGAAAATCCCGTGATCCTCTCCGTTCCCATGGACGAGAATGACAGCCGGGCCGCTTCCTGACATCTCATAGAATAACGTGATTCCATTGACTTCAATATACACAGACCTTCTCCTTATTTGGCCGGAACGATTTCGATCCAGTAGCCGTCCGGATCACTGATGAAATAAATGCCCATACCCGGATTCTCAAAGCATATGACGCCCATCTCTTTATGTTTTTTATAGTATTCCTCATATTCATCTGTTTGAAACGCCAAATGGAATTCGCATTCCCCCAGATTATAGGCTTCTTTCCGTTCTGTCAAATAAGTGAGCTCCAGAGTGAAATCACTTTTACCGTCTCCCAAAAACACCAGTTTGAAGGAGCCATCCGCCGCTGCCTTTTCCCTTACAGGTACAAGCCCCAGGGCATCCTTATAAAACTTTAAGCTTCTTTCCAGATCAAGTACGTTGAAATTAAAATGATTAAATGCTATCATGCTTTCCGTCACTCCTTTTCCTTTTTTACCAAATAAGTTACCTTTTTTCGGCTAATATCTGCCTTCTGCCATATCTATCATAACATACTTATGATTCCACTTGTCAACCACAACCGTACATTTTCCGGCCGAAATGTCAAAAGAACCGCATCCGCCCCTATTAAAAGAAGGGCCCTGCCCTTCAAAAAGAGCCGGACCCTGATTAAATCCATTATTTCTTCGGAACAAGTGCTTTCATACCACCCATATATGGCTGTAAAACTTCGGGAATTTTTACCGCTCCGTCTGCCTGTAAGTTATTTTCCAGGAAAGCGATCAGCATTCTTGGCGGTGCGACTACGGTATTATTTAAAGTATGGGCAAAATATTTTCTGCCATCCTCTGCCGAAACACGGATCTTCAGTCTTCTTGCCTGAGCATCGCCTAAATTGGAACAGCTTCCAACCTCAAAATACTTCTTCTGTCTCGGAGACCACGCTTCCACATCAACAGACTTTACCTTCAAGTCAGCCAAATCTCCGGAACAGCATTCCAGGGTTCTTACCGGGATATCCAGGGAACGGAACAGATCAACGGTATTCTGCCATAATTTCTCATACCAGTCCATGCTTTCTTCCGGTCTGCAGACAACGATCATTTCCTGCTTTTCAAACTGGTGGATGCGGTATACGCCGCGTTCCTCCAGGCCGTGAGCGCCTTTCTCCTTGCGGAAGCATGGAGAGTAGCTGGTCAGGGTCTTCGGAAGTGCTTCTTCCGGAAGGATGGTATCAATAAACTTTCCGATCATGGAATGCTCACTGGTACCGATCAGATATAAATCTTCCCCTTCGATCTTATACATCATGGCATCCATCTCAGCAAAGCTCATAACACCGGTCACTACTTCACTGCGGATCATGAACGGCGGAACGCAATAAGTGAATCCGCGGACGATCATAAAATCCCTTGCATAAGAAATGACGGAAGAATGAAGCCTTGCAATATCGCCCATCAGATAATAAAAACCGTTGCCGGCCACTTTTCTTGCGCTGTCAAGGTCAATTCCATCAAAGCTTTCCATGATTTCTGTATGGTAAGGCACCTCGAAGTCAGGGACCACCGGCTCGCCATAACGCTGCACTTCTACATTCTCACTGTCATCTTTTCCGATTGGTACGCTCGGATCAATGATATTCGGAATGGTCATCATGATCTTTTTGATTCTTTCTTCCAGGTCACGTTCCTTTTCTTCCAGCTGGGCCAGATGTTCAGAAGCATCGGTTACTTTCTTCTTCATCTCCTCCGCTTCTTCCTTCTTCCCCTGTCCCATCAAGGCGCCAATCAGTTTGGAAAGTTTGTTGCGCTCAGCTCTCAAGACATCCCCTTCCTGCTTTGCCGCGCGGTTCTGCTCATCCAGTTCAATGACTTCATCGACCAAAGGCAGCTTGCTATCCTGAAACTTGTTTTTAATATTTTCCTTTACAATCTCAGGATTTTCTCTTACAAACTTTAAATCTAACATGGTATTCCTCCTGGTTTCTCCTCAATATTCTCCGCGGAAATAATCCCGCATAATAATCTGCCGTTGATTATACTACAAAAAAAGGGCAAAGAAAAGCCCTTTTCCTAAAAATTCCTGTATCTTGTCCTATTCTGATCAATGAATGAGCAAATGAAGGATCTCTTCAAAGCACACTCCGTTATTTACCGGAATATTTAATTCGTCTGATTTTTTAATACAGTTCTTGACAAAATAGCCCGCTTTTTTTACCGCCTCCCTTAAGGGAACCCCTTTTACGGTTTGTGCTGCGATGATGGAAGCAAACACATCCCCGGTTCCGGGCCGCTCACACCCCACATGAAGGGAACGCAGAAAGCCGGCCGGCCCGCTCTTATCTGCCACTACGTTGGTTACATAGCTGCCCTCTTTTACTCCTGTGATCACCACTGCTTCCGGCCCCATATTCCTTATTTCCTCTGCCATTTTTAGAAGCTCGGAACGCTTCCAGCCGCCGGTCCGGTATTCCCTTCCGGTCAGAATACAGGCTTCCGTCAGGTTTGGTGTTACAATATCCCCAAAACCAACCAGTTCTTTCATACGGCTGCACATCTTTGGCGTATACGTCTGATAAGCTTTTCCGTGATCACCCATAATGGGATCAATGATTACCTTTGTTACCGGTGTACGAAACTCTTTTATCATATCAATGACGATCGTAATCTGTTCCTCTGATCCCAAAAAACCGCTGTATATCCCGTCAAACGCCAGTTTCAGCTTTTTCCACTGTTCAATGTAAAGAGGCATTTTATCCGTATAGTCATCAAAAAAATAACTTGGAAATCCGGTATGATTGGAAAGAATCGAGGTCGGAACCGGACAGCACTGGACCTTCAGGGCGGAGAGGATGGGAATAGCCACTGTCAAAGAACAGCGGCCATACCCCGACAGATCATTAATGACTGCAATTTTTTTCTGTTGCTTCCCAGATGCCATAAAAATTTCCTCTTTTCCGCCCATGCTTTTTGGGCATAAAGGTATCCCCGAAGGGTACTTCCTAACAAATTTTTGCGAATAATCCCGACCTGACCAAAGCATTTCGAAGCGGTAAATAAATGATCACGGAAACAATGGCTGAAGTCACGGCATTGATGGAAGTGGATGCAATATTCCATGCGAGTGCCAGCTCAGCCGCCGGTTTTCCCAAAATGAGCAGCTTATAATAATAACCTACCAGAGGATCAAAAATTACATTGAACAGCAAGCCGCCGACTGCCGCTATTATAGTCCAGGTAAGTATGTGCTTCTGGTCGGTTGATTCATTGATCCTGCCGATCCTATGGGCCAGCAATCCGGTTATAAGGCCGATGCACAATTTTAACAGAAAAGTTTTTGGTGCATAAACCACATAAACCGGGTCAAAGAGATCCCCGATGGTCATGCCGATCGCTCCGCCTAATCCACCATAAAGTCCTCCCAGCAGAAGAGCTCCCAAAACACAGACGGCATTCCCGAGATGAATGGACGTGGCATCTCCGCCCGGAAGCGTGATCTTAAACTGCAGAAACGTGAATACCACATAGGACATGGCTGCAAACAGCCCGGTCAGTGAAAGCCTATAGATTCGTTGATTCATTTTACTCATTGGTAATTCCTCCCTTAATGCTATGATTGTTCCTAATCTTAGCACGCAAGTGGAGTGATATAAATATCCAGTTTCGATATATTAAACCATACCAGTTTAATCGTGGGATTCCACACAGATAAGCGTTCCGGAATCAAAGTCGATTGTGCCTTTTTCGCCCGTCAGTTCATTGCTGATACAGAGGCTGGTTCCTATATCAATATCCTTTTTATGGAGAGGGTATTTAAAACCGGTCAAAGTGATCCCCTTTACTTCCCCGCTCAAGGGAAGAAAGGAGATGTATTTTCCCTTTACCTCCTCTGCAGCAAACGTCCGTCCCCGATCCAGTACCGTGATCCAGTTTTTTTCGTCTGCAATGGCAGCCTCCACACCTTTTTTCAGGCAGGCATAAAGAAGATGGATATTGCCAATGAAATGGTCCATCCTCCCCCCTGTGGCGCCCAGCAGAATCAATTTTGTACAGCCAAGCTTTATGGCGGTATCCAGGGCCAGCTCGGTATCGGTTTCATCCTTTTCCGGTCTGTGGATCTCCCATGTAATCTCATCCGGGCAGCTTTTATATTCCGCTAAGACTTCCGGATCCACCGTATCAAAGTCTCCCACAATCGCATCCGGCTTTAAATGAAGCTTATGGAGAGAGGCAAGCCCGCCATCCACAGCAATCACTTTATCAAATGTCCTGTTCTCCAAAAATCTGCCGGCAAATCCATAGTTCATGGTGCCTCCGGTAACAATCAAACCTGTAATTTCTTTCTTCACCCTTCATATTCCTCAAATATTTTTAAAAATGCCTTTGTATTGGCTGCCGCATCCCCTTTGAATACGGCTGAACCGGCCACAAATACGTTAGCGCCTGCTTCAATCAGCTCTCTCACGTTATCGCAGGTCACTCCTCCGTCAACCTGAATGTCAGTTTGAAGGCCCCGTTCCCTGCACATGCTTCTTAACGCCCTCACCTTATCCAGGGTGTATGGGATGAATTTCTGTCCGCCAAAGCCTGGGTTTACGGTCATGATTAAGACCATATCCACTTCTCCCAGAATGCAGTCAAGAACAGACAGGGGAGTTGCCGGATTAAGTGCCACCCCGGTCTTTAACCCCGCTTCCTTAATCTGGTTAACGGTGCGGTCCAAATGGGTACACGCCTCGGCATGTACGCAGATGAGATCTGCTCCCGCTTCCTTTAAGTCATTCACATATCTCCCTGGTTCCTCTACCATCATATGAACATCGAATACCCGGTCAGTGCAGCTGCGCAGGCTGCCGATCACAGGCATTCCAAATGAAATGCTGGGAACAAAAGCCCCATCCATCACATCCAGATGGATATAATGAGCGCCTGCCGCCGCTGCATCCGACACCTGCTGTCCCAGATTTTTAAAGTCCGCCGCTAATATAGAAGGGGCAAGTTTTAGCATATTAGTATCTCCTTTTTTCTTTTAGTTCCTGGTATAAAAGCCGGTAGTTCTCATATCGGCTATGACTGATTTTTCCTTCTTCCACTGCATTCTTTACGCCGCAGACGGTTTCCCCAATATGAACACAGCCCAAAAATCTGCAGTTTTCTTCATAAGGTTCAAATTCCGGAAAATAGTCCTTCAGACGGATACACTCCATATCCTCCATGTACATGGAACTGAATCCCGGCGTATCCATCATGTACGTGTCCCGTCCGATGCCAAAAAGCTCGGAATGCCTGGTGGTATGCTTTCCTCTTTGGATTTTCTCACTGATATTTGCAGTCTCCATCTCAGCCTGGGGGTAAAGAAGATTGGTGAGAGATGACTTTCCAACTCCGGATGGTCCTGCCAGAACCGTAGTTTTTCCAAGGACCAGCGTCCGGATCCCATCGATCCCCCGGTTATCATAGGTACTGGTAAAATATACGGGATATCCCGCCGCCCCGTAGATATCCCGGAGAGCTTGTCTTTTTTCATCGCCTGTTAAATCAATCTTGTTAAAACAGATACTTACAGGAACCTCCTGGACTTCCATCATGACCAGAAAACGGTCCAGCAGATTTAAATTCGGCTCCGGATGAGTAATGGAAAAAAGCACCAGAGCCTGATCCACATTGGCCACGGCCGGACGGATCAAGGCATTTTTTCTGGGCAGGATCTGATCAATGTTTCCTTTCATTTCCAGTTTATCCAGAACAGAAATTTCCACATCATCTCCAACCAGAGGCTTTACATTTTTATTGCGGAAAATGCCTTTCGCCTTGCATTCATATAAATTTTCGTCCGTGCCGTGCACATAATAAAATCCTGCGATTCCTTTCAAAATTTTACCTGTCATATACCATTCCTTAAGATTGGGGGACCGGGATAAATGTGATGGAATAGGAATTAATCACATCGCCTGTCTCTACATTTACGATTTCAACTGTACCGTTTGTAACACCGTAAGCGCCTTCTATATTTTTAAACGATACCGGCAGCAGCTGGTCACCTGTCATAGTGACAGGACCCATGAGCTCCCTGACCTCATCCTTTCCATTCACCCATTGCCTTAACTGTATCTTTAAGGTAAGCTGGGTGCTGCCTGAACCAGGTCCGATGATGTTCTGCAGGGAATAGGATTTGTCAATGGAAGCCAGATATTTGTATTTGGCCTGCTGGGCAGTTCCGCTGCTGATCACATAATTAACAGCTGTCCCTGATTCTACCTGGCTGCCTGCTGTTACAGACTGGCTGATGACGCTGCCCATGGCTACGGTCTCAGAAGTTGCTTCTGTGACCGTACCCTGGACAAGTCCTACGTCAGCCAGCATTTCAATGGCAACCTCCTGGGTCTGACCGGAAATGTCCGGTACGGTAACCGGATTCACCAGGACAGGCCCGCTGCTTGAGACCAGTGTCACCGTCTCACCTTCTTTCGCTTCACTCGGACTGAAACTGATCACGTATCCGGCCGTCACCGTATCACTGTTCTTCTGCTCCACATTGACTACCAGGCCTTTGTCCTCCAGAGCTGTCTTTGCGGATGCGGCATCCATTTTTTCCAGACCGAGCTGGGTCAAATCAATGGTGGCATGTTCCGGTCCTTTGCTTATCACGACATAAACGGCTGAATACTTGTCAACCACCGTACCTTCCGATGGCTTTTGGGATACCACATCCCCTTCATCGACCGTATCGTCATACACGTAGTCGCTTGTTTTCATATACAGACCGCCGCTGTCCTTTAACTTCTGTTCTGCAATATCAGCCGCCAGTCCCAGCACATCCGGCATCTTCACCTTCTTATCGCTTAAGGTTTCTTCCGCAGAAGTCTCTAAGGCTGATTCTGATTCCTTAGAGGAACCGGAACGGAACAGACCGCTCACCTTGGAAAATACAATAATAAGTACAATCACAATAATGATGGCAACGACAACGCCTGCAGCGGTCAACAATTTTTCAATCCTGGGATTGATATCATCTTCTGACTCCTGCCTTCTGGTTCTGCTGCCGCCTGCAGGTGCATTGCCGTTTCTTTCCGGCCGCTGTTCCTGTTTTCGGATCCCGTTCCGGTTCACAGATGGATCTGCCTGTACCTTGCGGCCGGAACGGATCTGTTCCAGCTCGGGCTTCCCGATGACCACAGTCTGGGAGTCATCCACCTGGGAATTGTACTGAACAAAATCCCCGTCCGGATTAACAAGCGCCTTTCGCAAATCCGTTATGACCTCATGCATGCTTCCATAACGGTACTCCGGTTTCTTCTCGGTGCATTTTAAAATGATATTTTCAAGTCCTACGGGAATGCTCTCATTATAGAAGCTGGGCGGTGTTATGGGGTCTTCCAAATGAGCCAGGGCAACTGTTACCGTATTGTCCCCCTGAAACGGGACCCGGCCGGCCACCATCTCATACATGGTGATGCCCAGGGAATAAATATCGCTTCTGACATCGCTGTAACCGCCTCTTGCCTGTTCTGGCGATATGTAGTGTACGGAGCCTACGGCAGTGGCGTTCAGTGTCTGGGATGAGGCAGCCCGCGCGATCCCGAAATCCGCCACCTTCAACTTTCCGTCTCTCGCAATAATAATGTTCTGAGGCTTGATATCCCGGTGTATGATTCCCTGCTCATGAGCGGCTGCAATTCCCTGAGCAACGGAAATCGCAGCCCCGATGGCTTCCTTCACCTCCAGGCAGCCCTTTTTGGATATATAGTTTTTTAACGTAATTCCTTCGATCAGCTCCATAACAATGTAATGGAGATCTCCCTCATCCACAACATCGTAGATATTCACAATGTTCGGGTGGGAAAGGCAGGCAGCCGACTGGGCCTCCATTTTGAACTTACTGACAAATCCACTGTCCGAACTGAATTCTTCCTTTAATACCTTTATGGCAACGGGGCGGTTTAATTTATGGCACAGGGCCTTATACACATCTGACATACCGCCGGAACCGATCTGCTCCAGTATTTCATACCTGTCCTGTAAAAATGTCCCCGGTCTTAAGATCATAAGCTTACCTCCCTGCCAATCTGCGGATCAATTAAAACAACAGCAATATTGTCTTTTCCTCCATTGTCATTGGCTACTGTAATTAATTTTTCTGCCTTTTCCGGCAATTCCAGTTCTGAGCAGATAATTTCTTCCATCTCAGCGTCCTCAAGCATATTGCTGAGTCCATCGGAACACATGAGTACATAATCCCCCGGCTCCAGGCTGACTTCAAAAAAATCAATCTCCAGCTTATCCTCTGTACCAACCGCTCTTGTAATGATATTCTTTTTTTCACAGTAATCCCGGCTCCCCCGTTCCAGCTGGCCCAAAGAAACCAGCTCTTCTACGAAGGAATGATCTTTTGTAATCTGTTTTAACTGATTCCTTACCAGATACAGCCGGCTGTCTCCTACATTGGCAACATACATGGTGGAGTCCTCAACAACTGCCGTTACCAGTGTTGTTCCCATGCCGTTTAATTCTGCCTTTTCTAAGGATTCCTGATACAGCATACCGTTAACCTTCTGTATTCCTTCCCGAAGAAGCGGAATAATCTGGGACGGCTTTGCCTGTTTTAAATAGGCCACCAGATTTTCGGCAATATATCTGGAAGCGTAATCCCCGGCCTGATGGCCGCCCATCCCGTCTGCGACTAAAAAAAGATTGGGCAGTACGCCCACAGACTCTGTTGAGGCATAGACGTAATCCTGATTGGCCGTTCGGACTCTTCCAGTATCTGTCATAGCGCAAGCCTTCATCGTTTCATTCTCACTTCCCTCTTTATTCCTGACTTAAAAAGCTCTTTCTCAGCTGTCCACATGCTCCGTTGATATCCCGGCCCATTTCTCTT
Organism: Clostridium sp. Marseille-P2415; assembly: GCF_900155545.1. Lineage (GTDB taxonomy): Bacteria > Bacillota > Clostridia > Lachnospirales > Lachnospiraceae > Lacrimispora. Next base: position 902,285 of record NZ_LT732526.1, on the reverse strand, counting down.
CTTATAGTAACATTTATTCCGTTTTTTTCAAGAAGATTTTTAAAAGCTTCTATGGCTTTCCGGTCTGACTGCACGTAATTCCGTTCTTTGATTGGGTTTACCGGAATCAGATTGACATGTCCATGCTGGTTCTTTAACAGAGCCGCAAGTGCCGCCGCTTCATTCAGGTTGTCATTGACGCCGCTTACAAGGCTGTACTCGAATGTAAGCCGCCGTCCGGTTTTTTCAAAATAAGTCTGACAGGCATGCAGCACATCCTTTAATGGGTAACGGTTGGCTACAGGCATCAGGGTCTTACGAACCTCATCATCTGGTGCATGCAGGGATAAGGCCAGAGTGATCTGAAGATTTTCCTCCGCAAGTCTTAAAATTTCCGGAACAATGCCGCAGGTGGATACGGTTACGTTACGCTGGCTGATATTCAGTCCGTTTTCATCGGTAAGAAGACGGATGAACGAAACCAGATTATCATAATTGTCCAAAGGCTCCCCGGACCCCATAACCACCACATTGGAAACCCGTTCTCCAGTTATTTTCTGGATCCGGTAAATCTGATCCAGCATCTCTGACGGCCTCAAATTCCGTTCCAGCCCGTCAAGGGTTGAGGCGCAGAACCGGCAGCCCATACGGCAGCCCACCTGGGATGAAATGCATACCGAATTCCCGTGCTTATATCTCATCAGAACGCTCTCAATGATATTCCCATCCGAAAGGCCGAATAAGTATTTTCTCGTTCCGTCTATTTTCGATATCTTTTCCTCTACAACAGTAAGGGAAACAAATGCTGCTGACTGCAGCAATTTTTCTTTCAGAGATTTGGGAAGATTGGTCATCTCATCAAAATCAGCCGCCAGCTTCCGGTGCATCCACTCGTAGAGCTGTTTTGCGCGGAATGGCTTTTCACCAATGGACACCATATACGATGTCAGTCTCTCCAGATCAAGAGATTTTATATCTGTTTTTTCCATTCTATTTCCCTCTGTTCTGCCCACGTTTTTTGGCAGGGCCCGCCCCGCTTTCGGACGGAAAGGTATGCCTGCAGGACGCTACCTTTTTCGAAATGCCGCAATGAAGAATCCATCACATGGATGGATCCCTGGCAAAAGCTGTAAATATCCCTGCCTCATGGTGGCTGAATTCAGTTTTTCTCCCAGTTTTCCTTCCAGATCTATGAAATCAAACGGAAAATGCTCCAGGAACCACCGTACATTATCTTCATTTTCCTTCCTGTCTATGGTACATGTACTGAAAACCAGTTTTCCACCCGGCTTCACATAAGCCTGTACAACCGAAAGAATCTCCCTCTGGAGCGAAGCCAGAGCTTCCAGATCATTCATTGTCATGCGGTATTTGATATCAGGTTTTCGTCCTATGATACCCAGACCGGAGCAGGGCAGGTCAGCGATTACAATATCCGCTTTTTCAAAGGAATCCGGATCCGAAACCAAAGCATCCTGTACCTTTGCACGGATATTTTTAAAACCGCACCGTTCAATATTTTCCTGTACCATGCTGATCTTCTGATAACTTAAGTCCCGGACTTCCACCATACCGGTCCCATGAAGCTTATCCGCAATGTGGAGGCTCTTTCCTCCCGGGGCGCCGCAGACATCAATGCAAAAATCCCCTTTTTGCGGATCTGCAATTTCACCCACAAAACTGGAACTTAAATCCTGCACCTGGATATATCCCTTGCGGAACGCTTCCAGGCCTTCCAGATGATCAAACCGTTCCAGGTAAAGAATTCCTTCCGAAATACCGGATTCCGACACTTCTGCTCCCTGCATTTTTAAGCTCCGGAGAATTTCTTCTTTCGAAGCCTTTGCAAAATTACAGCGGACCGTAGTTCTGCTGTTCTTTAAAAAAGCTTCCATCATAATCCCGGCCGTTTCCCTGCCATAGGTTTCCTCCCACATGGATACAATCCAGGAAGGCATGGAATAACGAATGGAATCATCAGGCCAGCACAATTCCTCCCTGTTTCTGGAAATGTTTCGCAGCACTCCGTTAACAAAGCCCTTTAATCCGGCAAACTTCCGTTTTACAGCAAGCTTCACGGCTTCATTGCACACCGCCGAATCAGGAACACGGTCCATATAAAGAAGCTGATAAACCGACATGCGCAGAATGGTACGGATGACGGGTTTCATCTTACTGACCTTGATGTTAGAAAAGGAATCAATGACATAATCGATCTGGAGTAAGTATTCTACTGTTCCATCTACGGTCCTGGAAATGAAAGCCCGCTCCGATTTATCCAGATACTGGTACTTATTTAAGGCCTGACGCAGGATCATATGGCTGTAGCCGCCCCGCTCCAGTATTTCCAGCAGGATGTCCAGTATAATTTCCCTATTCCTGCCCGCGTTTTCTGGGCGTAAAGGTATGCCTGCATGGCTTTCCCTGCTGTCTGTCTCTTTAGTCATTATCCCTTCTTCCTCCAAATAAAATCACCAGTCTTAAAAGCTGAAGCACAGTTGCTGCCAAAGCGGCCACATAAGTAAGCGCCGCTGCACCTAATACTTTTCTGGTATGCCCTAATTCCTGATCGCCTAAAATCCCCACCTGTCCCAGTAATGTGACCGCCCGGCTGGAGGCATTGAATTCCACAGGCAGAGTCACCAGCTGGAAAAGAACAGCCAGGGAAAACAGGATCAGCCCTATGTTGACCAGGGGAGAACCGATCCCGCCTATGATAACGCCCAGAATGATGAGGGGCAGAGCCGCCTGGGAACCGATATTGGCTGCAGGAACAATGGCTCCCCGAAGTCTTAACGGAACATATCCCGTATGATCCTGCATGGCATGGCCGCATTCATGGGCAGCTACACCGATTGCCGCAACCGATGTGGATCCGTAAACAGAATCAGACAGATTGACCGTCTTGGTCTTAGGATCATAGTGGTCCGTGAGCCGCCCGCTTACGGGCCTTACCTGTACATCATAAATCCCCTGTGAATTCAACAGGCGCTTTGCCGCTTCTGCTCCTGTCATCCCTGACATGCTTCTCACCTTTGAATATTTGTTGAATGTACTGCTTACTCTGGCAGATGCCGTCATGGACAAGACTGCCCCGATAATGACCAGAATCCAGGTAGGATCCAGATAATATCCCATCATACCGCCATAAAACATAATCAGATGCTCCTTTCATTATTACTGCCCACGTTTCTTGGGCATAAAGGTATACCCGCAGGGTATTTCATTTTTGCTCAAGTTGTTTCAAAACAGTTCCTTCTGAAACCTGATATCCGCGCAGAAATGCTCCGATATCCATGCGCTTTTTTCCCTGCAGCTGCAACTCGCGGATGGATAAGCCGCCTTTTCCCGTCTTTACAATCATGCAGTCCCGGCCAACTTCCACCACCTGGCCATACACTCCTTCATACTCTTTCTCCACCACCTTTGCTTCCCAGAGCTTCATCACCTTTCCATTCCATCCCGTATAAGCGCTGGGCCATGGATTTAAGCCCCGGATCAGGCGCTCAATGGATTCCGCATCCATGGACCAGTCGATATCTCCCATGGATTTTTTTATCATCCCTACATAGCAGGTATTTGAATCATCCTGGGGAGTCCTGACTGCGGTTCCTTCTTCCATTTTTTTTAAGGTTTTTAAAATAAGCCTGCCTCCGATTTCGCTCAGCTTATCATGTAGACTGCCTCCGGTCTCCTTCTCATCTAGAATAACAGCTTCCTGGTCCAGCATATCCCCGGTATCCAGGGTCTCCGCCATCATCATAGTCGTAATTCCGCTCTCTTTTTCCCCGTTTATGACTGCATACTGGATCGGGGACGCGCCGCGGTATTTCGGAAGCAGGGAAGCGTGGATATTCAAACAGCCGTAACGGGGGATATCGAGAATGCTCTTTGGCAGAAGCTGCCCAAAAGCAGCCACCACGATTGCTTCCGGTTCCATATCCGTAAGAATTTTAACAAACTCCGGATCTCTGGCCTTAACCGGCTGGTAAACGGGAATTTGGTATTCCAATGCCTTTTCCTTTACCGGAGTCATCTGGACTTCCTTCCCTCTTCCCTTGGGTTTATCCGGCTGAGTCACGACTGCAATGACTTCATGCCCGGCTCCCACCAAAGCCTCAAGAGCGGGAACGGAAAAATCAGGCGTTCCCATAAATATAATTCGCATAATTACTCTTCTACCTCCGATTCTTCCTCTTCCAAGGTGACATCCTCCAGTTCGCCTTCCACCTTGTCCACATATAAATCACCGTTTAAATGGTCACATTCATGGCAGATGGCCCGCGCTAACAGTTCTTCCCCTTCTAATTCAAATGGCTTCATCTCTGCATCAAAGGCCTTTACTTTTACATAATTGGGTCTTGTAACTGTTCCGGATTTTCCGGGCACACTTAAGCAGCCCTCGGGACCGGTCTGGCTTCCGCTTGTCTCCACGATTTCCGGATTAATGAGAACATACCGGTTGCCATCTTCCACGTCTATTATAACAATCTGCTTTAAAATCCCCACCTGAGGAGCCGCAAGCCCAACTCCGTTGGAATCGTACATGGTTTCAAACATATCCGCAATCAATTCGGTGATCCTGGGGGTAATTTCCTTTACAGGTTTGCAGTGCTTTCTTAAAATTTCATCTCCGATGGTTCTGATCTTTCTAATTGCCATTTATCTTTTATCCTCTCATTTATGAAAAATCGTATTGTATCATAACCTGCTCAAACAGCTCCGGATGGCTTTCTGAAAAACCATCGATATGATTCCTGATTTTTATTAGTATATCATAGTTTTCCTGTTTCAAGTATAAAATTTTTCTATAGATATCATTAATTTTGTAAACCGAGGCTTCCACCGGGCCAATGGTCTGCACCATTTCCCGTTCCGCCATGGGGCCGATATACCTGGTTACTGCCGCCGCAGTGTCCGTCAGACAGCTTTCCTGCCGGGAAGAAAACTGAACCGTCAGAAGGCCGCTTGCAGGGGGATATTTCATGAGGCGCCGGTATGCCATCTCCTGCTGGTAAAACGCCTCATAATCCTGGTTTGCAGCCGTTACAATGCTGTAATGTTCCGGGTTATAGGTCTGAATGATCACATCTCCATGCCGAAAATCCCGTCCGGCTCTTCCGGCTGCCTGGGTTAAAAGCTGGAACGTCCGTTCTGCCGAACGGTAGTCCGGGGTGTTTAAAGACAAGTCCGCCGCCAGGACACCTACCAGGGTCACATCCGGAAAATCATGCCCCTTCACAATCATCTGGGTTCCGATGAGGATGTCCGCCTCTCCCTCGGAAAAAGCAGACAGGATCTCTTCGTGTCCGCCTTTTTTTGAGGTGGTATCAAGATCCATGCGCAGGATTCTGGCAGCAGGGAACATCTTTTTTGTCATCTGTTCAATCTTCTGGGTTCCCGCTCCAAAATTTGCAATGTAAGGAGACCCGCAGGAAGGACAGCGTTCCGGCACCGGTATGGAATGACCGCAATAATGGCACACCAGGCGGCTGTTGTTGTGAAGGGTCAGGGTCACATCGCAGTGGGGACAGCGGATAGCCTCCCCACAGGAGCGGCAGGATACAAAGTTCGCATAGCCTCTCCGGTTCATGAACAGCATGATCTGCTCCCGTTTTTCAAGACGGTCCTCGATCAGCATTTTTAGCTTCCGGCTGAAGATGGACTTATTTCCTTCTTTTAATTCCTGCCTTAGATCCACCACAGAAACAGCAGCAAGAGAGCTGTCTTTCTTTGCCCGTGACCTAAGATGAAAAAGCTGGTAATCTCCCCGAAGGGCTCTGGTATACGCTTCCAGTGACGGAGTCGCCGAGCCCAAGACCAGGGATGCGCCCTGCATAGCCGCCCTTTTAACGGCCACATCTCTGGCATGATACCTTGGAACTACCTCGCTTTTATAAGCTCCCTCGTGTTCTTCGTCTATCAGAATCAGGCCAAGTCTGGAAAAGGGAGTGAATAAAGCCGAGCGCGGACCGATCATAATATCCACATCTCCATTTCTGGCCCGTTCAAACTGATCATAACGTTCCCCTGCCGACAAACGGGAATTCATGATGGACACCCGGTTTCCGAATCTTCCGTAAAATCTCATAACAGTCTGATAGGTCAGAGCAATTTCCGGGATGAGAACAATGACCTGTTTTCCGTCTTCTATGACTTTTTGGATCAGTTCCATATAAACTTCCGTCTTACCGCTGCCGGTGATGCCGTGAATCAGATAAGTCCTTCTGATCTGTTCCCCATAATCCCGGCAGAAACTGTCTACAATGGCCTGCTGTTCCGGGTTTAAAAGCACCTTGTTTCTCTCTTTTGTTTCAACTTTAATTGGGTCTCTGTAAACTTCCTCGGATTCAAGAATTACATAATTTTTTTCAATCATGGGCTTTAAGGTAGAAGCAGATAAGTTCATCTGGTTTACCGCGATCTCATATGGAATGGCAGGGGCTTCTAAAAATGCCTGAAAGAGGCGTATCCTGGCTTTATAGTTCTTTTTCTCCGCCTCGGCTAGGGCGTTTGTAAGCGCTTCCTGCCCCAGAAGGCAGCGGAGTACCTTTTTCTCCTTTGGTTTCACCTTCTGCCTTACCGGAAGCACTGTCTTTAACGCCTGGTTCATGGTAGAGCCGTACTGCTCCTTCAGCCACCATGCCAGTGAAATAAGCAGGGACTCCGCCGTCACGCCATCCGTTACGATCCCTGCTATATTCTTAATTTTATCCGGATCATAATCTGCATGGGCGGTAATGCCGACCACATATCCTTTCCTAATGGAATTCCCTTTTCCAAAAGGGATCGTAACCAGAGATCCAACAGCAACTTTGTCAAGCAGCCCGGAAGGAATCCGGTAATCAAAGGTTCTGTCAACTTTTTCATGGGAAATGTCAATGATAATCCGTGCAAATCGTTCTGCCATAGTTTCCTCTTTCCCGCCCACGCTTTTTGGGCATAAAGGTATACCCGAAGGGTGTTTCCTCCTTCCCGCCCATGTTTTTTTGCATAAAGGTATACCCGAAGGGTGTCATCAGAGCTGGTAAAACTCCTCGGCCACCCTGCCAAGTTTCATGCTGTTGGAGCCCTTAAAAAGCACACAGTCTCCTTCTTTTAATTCCGTTTTTAAGTAAGCCACAAGAGGGCCCTGTTCCATAAATTCCCTAACCAGGATACCAGGGGCTTTTTCCTTCACCGCTCTGGCGATTTCTCCTGCCAGTTCTCCAAGAGTCACCACCTCATCAACCGGGTGCTCTGCAATATATTCTCCGATTTCATAATGGAATTCCGGAGATCTCTCTCCAAGTTCTTTCATATCAGCCAGTACGGCAATCCGCCTTTCTGCCTTTGTGATGGAACCCAGAACTTCAAGCCCCGCCTTCATGGATACCGGGCTGGCATTATAAGTATCATCGATCACGGTCATACCGCCCGTACGGTAAATCTGCTGGCGGTTTTTAAAACCCNCAGTGTCCGTCAGACAGCTTTCCTGCCGGGAAGAAAACTGAACCGTCAGAAGGCCGCTTGCAGGGGGATATTTCATGAGGCGCCGGTATGCCATCTCCTGCTGGTAAAACGCCTCATAATCCTGGTTTGCAGCCGTTACAATGCTGTAATGTTCCGGGTTATAGGTCTGAATGATCACATCTCCATGCCGAAAATCCCGTCCGGCTCTTCCGGCTGCCTGGGTTAAAAGCTGGAACGTCCGTTCTGCCGAACGGTAGTCCGGGGTGTTTAAAGACAAGTCCGCCGCCAGGACACCTACCAGGGTCACATCCGGAAAATCATGCCCCTTCACAATCATCTGGGTTCCGATGAGGATGTCCGCCTCTCCCTCGGAAAAAGCAGACAGGATCTCTTCGTGTCCGCCTTTTTTTGAGGTGGTATCAAGATCCATGCGCAGGATTCTGGCAGCAGGGAACATCTTTTTTGTCATCTGTTCAATCTTCTGGGTTCCCGCTCCAAAATTTGCAATGTAAGGAGACCCGCAGGAAGGACAGCGTTCCGGCACCGGTATGGAATGACCGCAATAATGGCACACCAGGCGGCTGTTGTTGTGAAGGGTCAGGGTCACATCGCAGTGGGGACAGCGGATAGCCTCCCCACAGGAGCGGCAGGATACAAAGTTCGCATAGCCTCTCCGGTTCATGAACAGCATGATCTGCTCCCGTTTTTCAAGACGGTCCTCGATCAGCATTTTTAGCTTCCGGCTGAAGATGGACTTATTTCCTTCTTTTAATTCCTGCCTTAGATCCACCACAGAAACAGCAGCAAGAGAGCTGTCTTTCTTTGCCCGTGACCTAAGATGAAAAAGCTGGTAATCTCCCCGAAGGGCTCTGGTATACGCTTCCAGTGACGGAGTCGCCGAGCCCAAGACCAGGGATGCGCCCTGCATAGCCGCCCTTTTAACGGCCACATCTCTGGCATGATACCTTGGAACTACCTCGCTTTTATAAGCTCCCTCGTGTTCTTCGTCTATCAGAATCAGGCCAAGTCTGGAAAAGGGAGTGAATAAAGCCGAGCGCGGACCGATCATAATATCCACATCTCCATTTCTGGCCCGTTCAAACTGATCATAACGTTCCCCTGCCGACAAACGGGAATTCATGATGGACACCCGGTTTCCGAATCTTCCGTAAAATCTCATAACAGTCTGATAGGTCAGAGCAATTTCCGGGATGAGAACAATGACCTGTTTTCCGTCTTCTATGACTTTTTGGATCAGTTCCATATAAACTTCCGTCTTACCGCTGCCGGTGATGCCGTGAATCAGATAAGTCCTTCTGATCTGTTCCCCATAATCCCGGCAGAAACTGTCTACAATGGCCTGCTGTTCCGGGTTTAAAAGCACCTTGTTTCTCTCTTTTGTTTCAACTTTAATTGGGTCTCTGTAAACTTCCTCGGATTCAAGAATTACATAATTTTTTTCAATCATGGGCTTTAAGGTAGAAGCAGATAAGTTCATCTGGTTTACCGCGATCTCATATGGAATGGCAGGGGCTTCTAAAAATGCCTGAAAGAGGCGTATCCTGGCTTTATAGTTCTTTTTCTCCGCCTCGGCTAGGGCGTTTGTAAGCGCTTCCTGCCCCAGAAGGCAGCGGAGTACCTTTTTCTCCTTTGGTTTCACCTTCTGCCTTACCGGAAGCACTGTCTTTAACGCCTGGTTCATGGTAGAGCCGTACTGCTCCTTCAGCCACCATGCCAGTGAAATAAGCAGGGACTCCGCCGTCACGCCATCCGTTACGATCCCTGCTATATTCTTAATTTTATCCGGATCATAATCTGCATGGGCGGTAATGCCGACCACATATCCTTTCCTAATGGAATTCCCTTTTCCAAAAGGGATCGTAACCAGAGATCCAACAGCAACTTTGTCAAGCAGCCCGGAAGGAATCCGGTAATCAAAGGTTCTGTCAACTTTTTCATGGGAAATGTCAATGATAATCCGTGCAAATCGTTCTGCCATAGTTTCCTCTTTCCCGCCCACGCTTTTTGGGCATAAAGGTATACCCGAAGGGTGTTTCCTCCTTCCCGCCCATGTTTTTTTGCATAAAGGTATACCCGAAGGGTGTCATCAGAGCTGGTAAAACTCCTCGGCCACCCTGCCAAGTTTCATGCTGTTGGAGCCCTTAAAAAGCACACAGTCTCCTTCTTTTAATTCCGTTTTTAAGTAAGCCACAAGAGGGCCCTGTTCCATAAATTCCCTAACCAGGATACCAGGGGCTTTTTCCTTCACCGCTCTGGCGATTTCTCCTGCCAGTTCTCCAAGAGTCACCACCTCATCAACCGGGTGCTCTGCAATATATTCTCCGATTTCATAATGGAATTCCGGAGATCTCTCTCCAAGTTCTTTCATATCAGCCAGTACGGCAATCCGCCTTTCTGCCTTTGTGATGGAACCCAGAACTTCAAGCCCCGCCTTCATGGATACCGGGCTGGCATTATAAGTATCATCGATCACGGTCATACCGCCCGTACGGTAAATCTGCTGGCGGTTTTTAAAACCCGTAAATTCCTGAAGGCATTTAGCTGCTTCTTCCATTGGAATTTTGCATTCTGACGCTATGGCCAGGGATACCATTGCGTTTAAGACATTATGACTGCCCATTACCGCCAGACGCAGCGGCACCCTCTGCTGTCCATGAACCGCCGTAAATGCCGGGAAGCCATCTTCCAGATGAACATCCAAGGCACGGTAATCGCAATTTTCACCCGTACCATAATAGATGGTCCGGCATCCTTCTTTTGCCCTGGTATTCTTTAAAAATTCGTCATCCCCATTTAAAAAGAGAATTCCGCCTTCCATGAGCCCGTCCTGAATGGTCAGCTTTTCTTTGTAAATGTTTTCCCTGGATCCAAGCTGTTCGATATGGGTCACTCCGATGTTGGTAATGACAGCCATCTGAATTTTCGCGATCCTGGCAATGACGGTCAGTTCCCCCGGCTCACTCATTCCCAGCTCAATGACTCCGATTTCATCCTCCCCGGATATTTCCGATATGGTAATGGGAACGCCGACCTGACTGTTATGGTTTCCCGGTGTCTTATAGACTTCAAAGCGGGCAGACAGGGCGCATGCTGCCATCTCCCTTGTCGTGGTCTTTCCCACGCTGCCCGTAATCCCCACCAAAGGAAGCTTAAGCCGGTCCCTGTAATAGCTTCCCACAGCCTGAAGGGCTTTTTTTGTATCCTCCACACGTATCCATGGATTCGGCGAGTCCATGGAGTCATGTTCGCTTGTCAAAGCTGCTGCTGCCCCATTGTCAAAAGCCTGCCCGATAAAGCGGTGCGCATCCACCTTTTCCCCAACTATAGGCACGAACAGATCATTTCCTTTCATATTTCTGGAATCAATGCTTATGTGTTCCAGAGCTGTATTCTCACTTCCGCAAAGAAGCCTTCCTCCCGTAGCGAAAAGGATTTCCTTTACCGTCATATCTTCCATTGCTTCCTCCGTTCCATGTACGCCTCCGGCGCACATTCCTTCCATCTACCGTACAAATGCCGAAAGCCACATTTCCTTCCGGCTTCCGGCATTTTGTTTTATCTTTTACTGCCAGCTTTCTACACTCGCATGTATTTTCTATCGATTTATACTCTCCACCACTTTAAGGACCTCTTCCCGGTCGGAGAAATGGTGCCGGACTCCGTTTATTTCCTGGTAATCCTCATGCCCTTTTCCAATAATGGCAATCATATCACCCTGCTGGGCATGGGTAATACTGTAACGGATCGCCTCCCTGCGGTCCGGGATCTCTATGAATTTTCCTCCGGTCTTTTCAAGGCTTCCGCGAATGTCTGCAATGATATCTTCCGTCTTTTCGAATCTGGAATTATCCGCAGTTATGATCGTAAAATCCGCGAGCCGCCCTGCGCTGTCTCCCATGGATATGCGCCGGTCCTTCGAACGGTTTCCGCCGCAGCCAAAGACGCAGACCAGACGCTTGGGCCGGTAATCCTTAAGGGTTGTGAGCAGGCTCTCCATGCTGACCGCATTATGGGCATAATCCACGATCACCGTACAAGCTTCAGAGGTATATACGATTTCCATGCGTCCATTTACGCTTAAATGCTCCAGGCCATGGCAGATCCTGTCCTTCGGCAGTCCCAAAAAGCTTAAGAGACTCACGGCGGCAAGCGCATTGGTAACGTTAAAGCGTCCCGGAATATTGACACGGACCGAAAGCTCATAGATACCTTTTACATCAAATTCCAGTCCGACAAAATCCGGCCGGGCTACATAGCGGATATCTTCCGCCTTAAAATCCGTGCCTTCTTTTTCAATGGAGAAGGAATAAAGCCTGCAGGAAGCATCCTTTACCACCTCATCCCAGTGCTCATCATCACCGTTCATGAGCCCTACCTTGCAGCAGCGGAAGATCTGTGATTTATAAAAAAGATATTCTTCAAAATCTTCGTGCTCATCCGGGCCGATGTGGTCAGGAGAAATATTGGTAAACAAACCGTAATCAAAGCAGATTCCATCCACCCGGTGCATCTTAAAAGCCTGGGATGAAACTTCCATTACCACATATTCACAGCCGGCTTCCACCATATGGCTGAAGGCTTCGTGAAGCTGGTAGGATTCCGGAGTTGTATTCATGGTAGGAGTTACAGCCTGATCAATGACAATACCTGTAGTTCCGATCATTCCCACTTTTTTTCCGCAGGCTTCCAGAATCGTCTTGATCATATGGGTGGTAGTCGTCTTTCCCTTTGTTCCGGTCACGCCTATGGTCACCATCTTCCTTGCGGGATGGTGAAACCTGGCAGCCGATAAAACAGCCAGCGCTTCTCTGGCATTATGTACGAGAATGGCTGTTACGCCATCCGGAACCGGACATTCCCGCTCTACAACAAGGACTTTGACCCCGGCGTTTACCACCTCCGGAATAAATTCATGGGAATCGACTCTCGTGCCTTTCGTGCATATGAAAACAACGCCTTCCTTTGCCTTTCTGGAGTCATAAATGACATCCTCCACTTCCACGTCAAGGCTGCCCTTAAGCACCTCATACGTTAAGTCCTTAAGCCATTCTTTTAATTTCATAGAAACCTCCAAGTCAGAATAATCCGGTGATTACTCCATCTTCCTTTACGTCAATATTATCTGCAGCCGGCTTCTTCGGAAGTCCGGGCATGGTCATGATGGCTCCCGTCAAAATAACCACAAAGCCCGCACCTGCGGATACGTAGGCATCCCGCACGGTAATTTCAAAGTCTTTTGGCCTTCCGAGCTTATTCTGGTCATCGGATAAGGAGTATTGTGTTTTTGCCATGCAAACAGGCAGATGTCCAAAGCCCATGTCCTCAAACTTTTTAATGGCCTTTAAAGCGGCCGGTGCATAGGATACGCCATCCGCACCGTAGATTTCCTTTGCCACCGTGGCAATCTTATCTTCCAGTCCCATTTCATCCGGATAGAGGGGAGTAAAATTGCTTTCATTCTGTTCCAGAACAGAAAGGACTTTCCCGGCCAGGCTGATTCCGCCCTCGCCTCCCTTTTCCCATACTTCGGATAAAGCGAATTCACATCCTCTTTCCTCACAGAACCTTTTCACGAACTGGTATTCCGCTTCTGTATCTGTAATAAAGGAATTTAATGTAACAATAACCGGAACGCCGTATTTCTTCATGTTTTCTATGTGCTTTTCCAGATTTACGATGCCTTTTTCAAGCGCCTCTAAGTTTTCTTCCTTTAAGTGGTCTTTTGGCACTCCGCCATTGTATTTAAGAGCCCGGACCGTTGCAACCAGAACGATGGCATCGGGCTTTAATCCTGCCATCCGGCACTTGATATCCAGAAATTTTTCCGCACCTAAATCGGCACCGAAACCAGCCTCTGTCACAACAATATCTGCCAGCTTTAAAGCTGTCTTTGTAGCACGTACACTATTGCAGCCATGGGCTATGTTTGCGAACGGGCCTCCATGAACAATGGCGCCGGTATGTTCCAGAGTCTGTATCAGGTTTGGTTTTAAGGCATCCTTTAATAAGGCAGCCATAGCCCCCACTGCATTCAGCTGAGAGGCAGTTACAGGTTCTCCAGCATAATTATATGCCACAATAATCTTTCCCAGCCGCTCTTTTAAATCATTCATATCATTTGCAAGGCAAAGGATTGCCATGATTTCCGATGCAACCGTAATGACAAAGTGATCCTCTCTCACAAATCCTTCTGCTTTCGAGCCAAGACCAACCACAATGTTTCTAAGAGCCCGGTCATTCATATCAAGGCAGCGCTTCCAAATAATCTGACGGGTGTCGATCTCCAAAGCATTGCCCTGGTGGATATGGTTATCCAGCAAAGCGGCAAGCAAATTGTTGGCAGAGGTAATGGCGTGGAAATCCCCTGTAAAATGAAGATTTAAGTCTTCCATTGGAACCACCTGGGCATATCCGCCGCCTGCGGCTCCCCCTTTGATACCAAAGCAGGGGCCAAGGGAGGGCTCCCTAAGCGCGATCATGGCCTTTTTCCCCAACCGGCCAAATGCCTCGCCAAGACCTACCGTAGTCGTTGTCTTTCCTTCTCCCGCAGGAGTCGGGTTAATGGCTGTCACCAGGACCAGTTTGCCATCCGGCCTGTCCTTCACCTTGGATAAAAGCCCGTCGGTCAGTTTTGCCTTGTATTTCCCATAAAGCTCTAACTCATCCTCGCCGATCCCATAGGAAGCGGCCACGTCCTTAATGGGTAACATCTTTGCCTCTTGTGCGATTTCTATATCTGTTTTCATCTGTATCATCCTCCTTCTATGTAAAAGACACAGTTTCATTTATAACCCCTGCTCCAGCATTTCCTCAAATTCTTCCATGCTCATCAGTACCTTACGCGGTTTGGTCCCTTCCTCTTCGCCTACCACACCGGCCTCTGCCAGCTGATCCATAATCCGGGCAGCCCGGTTAAAGCCTATTTTAAACATCCGCTGCAGCATGCCGATGGAGGCTTTGTCCTTTTCGATGATAAACTTTCCGGCCTGTATAAAATACTCATCCCTGTCGTTTCCGCCGCCTTTCATCTCTCCGGCTGCAGGCGCCTGGGCGATCAGGCTTTCTACCTCCGGGTTATATTCCGCTGTCATCCCCTGTTCTGTTAAAAATTCCACTACCCTGGAAACCTCGGTATCCGTTACAAAGGCCCCCTGCACACGCATTGGCTTTGGATAACCGGCGGGATAAAATAACATATCCCCTTTTCCAAGAAGCTTTTCCGCACCGTTCATGTCAATGATGGTTCTGGAATCCACGCCGGAAGAAACCGAAAAAGCGACCCGGGACGGAACATTGGCTTTGATCAGTCCGGTGATAACGTTGACCGATGGACGCTGTGTGGCAATAACAAGATGAATGCCCGCGGCCCTGGCAAGCTGGGCCAGACGGCAGATGGAATCCTCCACTTCTCCGGGAGCTACCATCATCAGATCTGCAAGCTCGTCAATGATGATGACGATCTGAGGCATCTTTTCCGGTTTGTTCTCATCCTCAATGTCCTTTAAGCTTTCCACCTTTGCGTTGTATCCCTTAATTTCCCTGACATTGTACTGGGCAAACTTATTATAGCGGTCCGCCATCTCAGCTACCGCCCAGTTTAAGGCTCCGGAAGCTTTTTTCGGATCCGTGACTACCGGGAGCAGCAAATGGGGAATTCCATTATAAACGCTTAATTCCACCACCTTGGGATCCACCATAATCAGCTTCACAGCCTCCGGATCAGCCTTGAAAATGATGCTCATGATCAGGGTATTGATGCAGACGGATTTACCGGATCCTGTGGCTCCGGCTATTAAGAGGTGAGGCATCTTTGCAATGTCCGTAACAACCACCTGCCCTCCAATATCCTTTCCAACCGCAAAAGCGATCCTGGAGGGGTGTTTTTGAAAGCTGTCCGCTTCCAGGATATCACGCAGATAGACCACATTGTTTTCTTTGTTCGGAACCTCGATCCCCACCGCAGGTTTTCCCGGTATGGGAGCCTCGATGCGGATATCCGCAGCTGCCAGACTTAGCTTTATATCATCTGCCAGACTTACAATTTTGCTGACCTTTACGCCCTGCTCCGGATGGAGTTCATACCTTGTCACAGAAGGGCCGCAGCTTATGTTGGTTACCGTAACGCCAACACCGAAATTCTGAAGAGTCCGCTGCAGCTTGATGGCGGTATCCTTATATTCACGGTCAGAAAAAACCGCTGCCTTCCCTTTCTTTAGCAGCGTAAGAGGAGGATATTCATATTTCTTTTTCACTGCCTCCTGTTTTTGGTTTATTTCCTGGGTAACACTCAGACCGTCTTCCCTGGCTGCCTCTTCCCGCTTCTTTTCCAGCTTTTTCTGCAATGCCTCGGTGTCGGTTTCTATGACCTTGCCGGAAGCGGTGACCACCTGCTTCGATTCCTCCGGAACAGAAAAGGTACCGAAGTCATTCCTTCCGCTCCTCCCCTCATCCGGAGGATATAAGTCATCCTCTACAATTTCCATTTCTTTTAAGGTCCTTGTTTCTTTCTTCATATAAATAGAAGATTCCCCGGAAGCCTCTGGAAAGGGTACCGGTTCCACATCCGGATCAAAAGGTACGGAATCCTCATCTTCCTCCGGGACAGGCGAAATGCTTCCGCAGAAAATGTCGGCCGGATTGGGTTCCTGCCCCTCCACTGAGGTAACAGCAGATAATTGTTTTACCTGACTGTCAATATCTTCTGCCAGGTCCCCGGCTATGTCTGCTTCAAAATCCGCTTCTTCCGGCTCCGGATCATCCTCTTCCCGGACTGCTGCCAGTTTTGTAGCTTCCAGATTGACTCCCCGAAGCTTTTGCTCTTCCCGAAGCTTCCTTCGTACTTCCTGCCGTTCCGCATGAATTTCTAAGTGCATGTCCATATTCTCCCTGGCATGCTGATAGGCTTTTCCGCTTCCCTTTTTTACCACATTTACAAAGGACTTTTCCGTAATGCAGACCGCGGAAATAATAAGCAGGACTCCAATCACAAGATAAGCGCCCACAACACCGATAATGGATGCAAGCCCCTCGGCTAAAAGGCCGCCTAAAAGACCGCCTCCTTTTCCGCTTACAGAAGCTTCCAGATAAATATCGATCAGACTTGCTCCTTCTCCGGCCTTTGCCCCAAAGAGGAGCTGCAGAAATCCGCACAAAGAAACCAGCGCCAGAATAAAGGACGCCAGTTTAAAAGCTGCTCTCGGATTTCCCCGGTTGGAGACATAGAACGCAGTACCTGCGAACAATAAAACAGGTGCAATATATCCGACTCCTCCAAATATGCCAAGCTGCACACCGCGCAGAAAATCTCCAACCATGCCGCACAAATGAAAATTGCTCAAAAACAGAATGGCTGCGGCTGCAAATGACATAATAATAACTACTTCTGAGTGGATAAATTCCGGTTCTGGCAGAACTACATTCCTTCTGGTGCTTGTGCTTCTCGTTCTCCCGTTTTTTCCTTTTGTCCCTTTTTTAGCTGTTGTCTTTTTCTTCGTTGTCTCAGGCACAATCCTTCCCCCTTTTATCCATTGGTAACAGTATACAAAAAAATCGGGAGAAATGCAATGATTAACGAGAAGCAGTTTCCATCAGTTCATATAATTTTCTTAAAGCATCCTTGATTCCGCCTACCTCATCGATCAAACCTTCCTTTACGGTCTCCTCGCCTACCAGCACGGTTCCCAAGTCTCTGGTGAGCATTTCCGTATTTAGCATCAGACGCTTTAATTGGTCGTAAGCAATTTTTGCATGGTTGGAAACAAAGCTTAAAATCCGGTCCTGGATCATTTCAAAATACTCATAGGTCTGGGAGGCGCCGATCACCATACCCGTCATTCGCACCGGATGTACCATCATGGTCCCTGTGGGCACTATAAAGGAATAGTCAGTGCACACCGCTAAGGGAACACCAATGGAATGACTTCCTCCAAGAACAAGGGAAACCGTAGGAATGCTTAATGAAGCAATCATTTCCGCAATGGCCAGCCCGGCATCCACATCGCCGCCGGAAGTATTTAAGAGGACCAAAAGCCCTTCAACGGAATCATCATCCTCAATTTCTGCAAGCTTCGGAAGAATATGGTCATATTTTGTAGCCTTGCTGTTGCTGGACAGATTTTCATGGCCTTCTACCTCTCCTATAATGGAGAGAAGATGGATTTTCCGCTTGTGCGCATTATCATCCAGGGTCATCTGACCATATTCCTCCAGTTTTTCATCCTCTTTCTGCTCAATGTCCTTTTCCGTCTTTTTTTCATCAAGGTTTTCCTGGCGTATTTCATTGGAAGGCTCATTCTGCCTGTCTTCCTGCTCTTCATCCTGCCTGTTCTTATTATATTGATAATCTCTCAACTTAAGAAACCTCCTATTTGCAATAAATTTGGTAGTTTCCTTATAATGTGGAGAAATCGGTTAAAATATGCCTGAAAATCTTAAAACTGCTTTTGGTATACTTTTAAGGAAATCAGGCATATGATTCTATTATCACAATATTTTAGTTGTTATTATAACAAGTTATTGACTTAGATACTTTTCCATGTTAAACTACCAAACAACACAAAACAAGTCACATTCTATTGCCAACGAAGGCAGCGCCGGAGAAATCCATTTGCGCTGCTTTTGTATCAATGGCTGCCGGTTCCTATGGCTGTGGCTTAATCTGGAAAAAAGGAGAGATCATCGCATGAACAATTTTTTCATCGCACAAACATTTGGTAAATCCTCTAATTGTACGGATATTCCAAACAACTTATTCAAAGAATACAATGTAAAAAAAGGTCTCCGGAACGAGGATGGTACAGGCGTCAGGGTGGGCTTAACCCGCGTATCCGATGTTGTAGGTTATGAAATCGAAGATGGGAAAAAGGTCAATGTCCCCGGCAAGCTCTACTACCGCGGAATTGAAATCAGCGACCTTGTGAATGGAAAGGGAAATGAACGATACGGCTTTGAAGAGACCTCATTTTTGCTTCTCTTTGGCTATCTTCCTTCCAAAAAGGAATTAAGAGAGTTTGCAGCCACTCTCCGCCAGCACTACCACCTTCCCGATGAATTTCTGGAGAAGAATATGCTTCGCACGCCTTCCCGCAATTTGATGAACAGCCTGCAGCAAAGCATTCTGGCTCTGTACGACTACGATGAAGATCCGGATAACGTTGACCCCTACCAGACATTATTAAAAGGAATCAACATCCTGGCAAAGCTTCCTTCCCTTGCGGTTTATGCATACCAGAGCAAGATCCATTATTATGACCGGGAAAGCCTTATCATTCATTATCCAAAACCCGAGTATTCCATGGCAGAAAATATTCTTTATATGCTGCGCCGGGATGGCTCCTTTACGGAGCAGGAGGCGGATTTACTGGATGTCATGCTGATGATCCATGCGGATCACGGCGGTGGCAACAACTCCACCTTTACCAATGTTGTAATTTCTTCCACCGGAACCGACATTTATTCATCCATCTCCGCATCCATCGGTTCCTTAAAGGGACCAAAGCATGGCGGTGCCAACATTCACTGCAGCGAGATGATAAGGGCCATTGATAAAGAAATCGGTGTAAAGGCGACGGAAGCCCAGATGAAAGGGGTTATCCAGAAAATCCTTAATAAGGATTTCTATGACAATTCCGGTCTTGTATACGGACTTGGCCATGCCGTTTATACTGTTTCCGATCCGCGCGCGGACCTATTGAAAATCTGCTGTGAAAAGCTTGCAAAACAGAAAAACAGGGAAGATGAATATGAATTTCTGACAAAATTTGAAAAGGTTGCCAAAGCTTGCCTGGCCGGAAACGGAAAAACCCTGTCAAACAATGTGGACTTCTACAGCGGCTTCGCTTATAATATGTTACAGATACCAGAAGACATGTATACGCCTTTATTCGTTTGCGCGCGCATGTCCGGCTGGCTGGCACACAATATCGAAAACAAGCTGTATGATGGAAGAATCATGCGGCCGGCAACAAAATACGTAGGTGAAACCATTCCCTACAAAAAAAGAGAGGAAAGATAGCATATGGTAAAATTGTATGACGGTGGTGCTTATCTTGTTCACGGAACCGAACTGGTCCCGGAACAGGAAGCTTTAAAAGTAACTGCCCTGACAGGAAACGCTGTTAAAAGGGATGAAGCCAAAAAAGGTACAATCGCCTATTCCATTCTGAAAGAGCACAACACTTTGGAAGATATGGACCATTTGAAACTACGTTTTGACTCCATGGCCTCCCATGACATTACATTTGTAGGGATTATCCAGACTGCCCGGGCCTCAGGGCTTAAGAAATTTCCGATTCCATACGTTATGACCAACTGCCATAATTCCCTATGCGCCGTTGGCGGTACGATCAATGAGGATGACCACGTGTTCGGGCTTTCCGCCGCAAAAAAATACGGCGGAATCTATGTACCTCCCCACATTGCGGTCATTCACCAATACATGCGTGAGATGATGGCCGGCTGCGGCCGAATGATCCTTGGCTCTGACAGCCACACCCGCTATGGTGCTCTGGGCACTATGGCAATCGGGGAAGGCGGAGGGGAACTGGTAAAGCAGCTCCTTTGCGATACCTATGATGTGGCCTATCCGGGTGTTGTGGCTATCTACCTCACAGGAAAGCCCTCTCCTGCCGTAGGCCCTCATGATGTGGCCCTGGCTATCATCGGAGAAGTATTTAAGAGCGGCTACGTGAAAAATAAGATCATGGAGTTCGTTGGACCTGGAGTGGCATCCATGGATACCGATTACCGGAACGGCGTGGATGTCATGACAACGGAAACCACCTGCCTTTCCTCTGTCTGGAGAACCGATGAGGATACAAAGGCGTATTTAAACCTTCATGGACGCATGGACGCCTACAGGGAATTAAATCCTGCCGATGTAGCCTACTACGACGGGGTTGTATATGTAGATCTCAGCACCATTAAGCCCATGATCGCACTTCCCTTCCATCCGAGCAACACCTATGAGATAGACGAGCTGAATTCAAATTTAGGCGATATTCTCCGGACTGTGGAAAAAGAAGCAGAACGCATTACCGGAAATTCCAATGCAGCTCTGTCCCTGACCGATAAGATCACAGATGGAAAACTGATGGTTCAGCAGGGAGTGATCGCAGGCTGTGCAGGAGGCAACTACTCCAACGTGATGATGGCCGCCCACATCCTGACCGGTAAAAACTGCGGAAATGACATATTCAATTTATCCGTATATCCTTCTTCCCAGCCGGTGTACATGGATCTGGTCAAGAAGGGCGCAATTACCGAGCTGATGGCAGCCGGAGCAACCGTACGCACGGCTTTCTGCGGCCCCTGCTTCGGTGCAGGAGATACACCTTCCAATAATGCCTTGAGCATCCGTCACACCACAAGAAACTTCCCCAACCGGGAAGGCTCCAAGCCAGGTAACGGCCAGATTTCCTGCGTTGCACTCATGGATGCCCGCTCCATTGCCGCTACTGCAGCAAATGGCGGATATCTGACCTCTGCGGAAGGCTATGCCGATGATTACAATGTTCCTGCATATGAATTCGACCCATCTTCCTATGAAAGACGGGTATATCAGGGATTTGAAAAGGCCCAGCCGGATGCCCGGCTGATTTACGGGCCCAATATCAAGGACTGGCCGGCTATGAGTGCCCTGGCAGAAAATATCATTTTAAAGGTATGCTCCAAAATCATGGACCCGGTTACTACGACCGATGAACTGATTCCTTCCGGAGAAACCTCATCCTACCGGTCCAATCCCCTTGGCCTGGCGGAATTCACATTATCCCGCCGTGACCCGGAATACGTAGGCCGTTCGAAGAAGGTAAATGATCTGGAGCAGATAAGAAAAACGGGAACCTGTCCATTAACGTCTGATCCTGAGCTGGAATCCGCAATGAAAGCCCTCCGCGTCTACCTGGACCAGCCGGAGCTTAAGGCGGGAGAAACCGAAATCGGAAGCATGATATACGCGGTAAAGCCCGGAGATGGATCTGCCCGCGAACAGGCAGCCAGCTGCCAGAGGGTGTTAGGCGGTCTTGCCAATATTGCCAAAGAGTATGCAACCAAGCGTTACCGTTCCAATGTGATGAACTGGGGAATGCTTCCTTTCCTTCTGGAGGACGAACCGGATTTTGAAGTGGGCGATTACATTTACGTTCCTGGTATCCGTACAGCCCTTGACGGGGATATGGAGCATATTCCTGCTTATGTTATTAAAAATGCAGAAGGGAATCCGATTCACAAGATAGAACTGCACATTGCTGATATGACCCCGGAAGAACGCGAAATCGTAAAGGCCGGATGTCTGATCAACTATAACAGAAACAGAAACGAACAGCAGTAATTATTTACAGCATAAAAAATGAGCTTTGAAAATGGCTTTTAAGACCAATCAAGGCTCATTTTTTGTATACTATTTTTCAGAATATCTTTCCGGGAGCAGCTGGTTAATCTCCGATCATATTGCGGATTTTTACCGGAGTCCGGTAATTCCACGTAGAAATCTTAATGCCGCTTCGCCTGCTGGCCGCATGAACGATCTGACCGTTACCAATATACATGGCAACGTGATTGATTTTCCCTCCGCTGTTGGCATAGTAAATCAAATCTCCCGGCCTCATCTCACCGGATTTCACCGCCTTGCCCATACCGGCCTGAGAACCGGAATAATGCGGAAGTCCGATGCCGAAGTGAGAGTAAACAGACATGGTAAATCCGGAACAGTCGGCGCCCTTGGTAAGGCTGGTCCCGCCCCATACATAAGGATTCCCCAAAAACTGCAGGGCGTAATTTACAATCTGAGTTCTTAAAGATGCCTGCGCATTGGCCTTTTCCTCCAGCGGAGAGAATTTGATCGCCTCCGGAAGGGCATACCGTACATCTACATAGTCCGTGGAAACATAGGCACTGCTGTTTTCTTCCAATTCAATCTGAACCCAGCCATCGATCTGTTTCAGCACAGGATAGCGTTCGTTATTGGATATCTGTGTCCATATCTTCGCGTCTGTGGATGGATCTGTTCTGGCATTCAGCATATCCGTATTAACAATTGCCATGAGCTCAGCCACCTGCAGGGCCTCATCCTTTGCCGGCTGTCCGGTCAGGATATAATCCGATTTCACATAGCCGGTGATGTTGCCGGACTGGATCTTATACCATCCGTCTTCTGTGGTCTCCAGGATATCCCCAGCCGCCTTGCTGGGCATCTTTGCTATGATCTTACCGTTTTCATTGGGCTCTTCCCTGACATTTAAATAATTATCCACATCGGAAATTCCGATGTTTTTATAGAAATTAAAGACCATGGCCTTTAGATCCAGTTTTCTTGCTTCATTCAGCGCATATTCCAGCTTTACATATTCCGTCGATAAATAACCGGTTGGAATCTGTACCCAGCCATCTGACTGGCCGACTACCTCATACCGTTCATTCGCCAAAGCCTGTCCTACCACATCGGAGCCGGTAGAAGCTTCCTTTCTGATATTCAGGTTATCGGTCTGAACGATTGCTCTCAGTTTAACCAGCTCTTCCGCCTTTTTTTTCGCATCATCCCCGGTCAGGACATATTCGGAATTTATGTACCCCTCAATCCCGCCGGAAGATATCTTATACCAGCCGGAATCCGTCTTTTCCAAAATCTCACAGGCGCTGTCTCCCTGCAGTTTTCCTATCACATCTTCCTCTGTTCCCGGTGCTTTTCTCATGTTTAAATATCCGGATACCTGGACGATGCCCAAATTTTTATAGGAGTTTATGACATTCTCTTTTGCCTCTGCCTCCTCTGCTGCCTGAGCCTCGGATTCTGTGCCCGCTTCCGCCGAATTCTCAGACTTAACAGCAAGCGCTTCTGATTTTGTGGCCAGGGCAGGATCTGCAGATGTATGCTTCATCACCGCCATACCGGCTGCTGTAACTACAGCCGCCAAAAGAACCGCCCCACCTCCAAATACAAAAAGTTTCTTATAATCATTCTGGTTACGTTTTTTTCGTGCCTTATCCAAACGGATTACGTAATCTTTTTTTTCGTTATTATTTTCCATCCTGTATTTTCTCTCCATCTACATGTATTCTACCGGAAAGCCGATTCAGACTATGAGCCTATCTGCAATAGTATAGCATAATTTGTCATGTTTTGCGATATTTGTACTGCAAAAAATTATTAAGATTATGTTACAAGCATTAAAAATCTGTTTAAAAGCTAAGGAAGGTGCAAGGTCCATACAAGCATCGGAAACAGGAAACATACAAAAACACGGGGCTTGAAACCCTCATCCAATGGTTTCCAGCTCCGTGTTATTTAAAGGCTACTTTGCCAGTATCATTCTGTCGTTCGCAAATTCCTCACCGCTGGCCTCTTCAAACTTTTTAAGAAGATCTTCTACCTCCAGCTTCTTTTTTTCCTCTCCTGACACATCATAAATAATCCGTCCTTCATGCATCATGACGAGGCGGTTTCCGATCTGAATCGCATCCTTCATGTTGTGCGTGATCATCAGCGTGGTGAGATTCTGCTCTTTCACAATCTCCTGGGTGATTTCCAAAACCTTTTTTGCGGTCTTTGGGTCAAGCGCTGCGGTATGCTCATCGAGAAGAAGCAGCTTCGGCTTCTTTAGTGTCGCCATCAACAGGGTAAGGGCCTGTCTCTGCCCTCCGGAAAGAAGTCCGACCTTATTGGTCATCCGGTCCTGAAGGCCCAGCCCCAGTTTTTCCAATGCATTATGATAAAATTCCTTTTCACTGGCTTTGATGCCCCAGGCAAGGCCCCTCCCCTGTCCCCGGCGGTAAGCCAGCGCCATATTTTCCTGAATTTCCATTCCTGCGGCAGTTCCCATCATCGGATCCTGGAACACCCTTCCAATGTACTTGGCCCGCTTATACTCCGGAGCTCTCGAAATGTTGATTCCGTCAATCTCAATCTTACCGGAGTCAATGGGGTAAACCCCGGCGATCATATTTAACATCGTGGATTTTCCCGCTCCGTTTCCTCCGATTACCGTTACAAAATCACCTTCGTTCAGATGGAGGCCAATGCCATTCAATGCTTTCTTTTCATTGATGGTATTCTTGTTAAAAGTCTTTCTGACATTCTTAATGTCCAGCATGATCATTCTCCTCCCTCTGTATAGGATTTTTTAAGGCGCCACTTGCTCACCATAACAGGCACGCAAAGCGCTACGGCTACGATTACAGCTGATAACAGCTTCATATCATTGGCATCCATACCCATTCTCAGAACCAAAGCGCGGATCACAAAATAAATTACGGAACCCACTGCCGCAGAAGTCAGCCTGCTTCCAAAGGACCGCAGTTTTCCCATTAATACAGATCCGATCACAATGGCTGCAAGACCGATGACTATGGCTCCGGTTCCCATACCGATATCCGCATATTTCTGACTCTGGCAAACCAGCCCTCCGGAAATTCCTACGAGCCCGTTGCTGATGGTAAGGGCCAGAAGCTTGGTCCAGTTGGTATTGACACCCTGGGCACGGATCATGGCCTCATTATTCCCGGTGGCCCGCATGGCACTGCCGACCTCCGTTCCAAAAAACCAGTAAAGAAAGACGATCATAATAACAGCCATACCGATCCCGATGGCCAGAGCTGCAGCCGGTTTGCTAAGTCCGGTCATATCTATGAATTTTGACATGATCGTATCCGTTTTCAAAAGAGGCATATTGCTCTTTCCTCCCATGATGCGGAGATTGACGGACCACAGCCCGATCTGTGTCAGAATTCCGGCCAGAATCGCCGGTATTTCAAAGATTGTATGTAACAATCCAGTCACAGCTCCTGCCGCCATTCCTGCCGCTGCCGCAGCCGCCAGTGCAACCCAGGGATCCATATGAAAGTTTAATATCATGACTGCGCATACACAGCCACCCAGAGCAAAGCTTCCATCTACCGTTAAATCCGCAATATCCAGAAGTTTATAGGTAATATAAACACCAAGCACCATAATCCCCCATAAAACGCCCTGAACAACCGCATCCTGAAGGGATACAAGTAAACCATTCATCAATCATTCCTCCACGTATTTTCTCTTAACACAGGTATAAATGCCTTACATAAAAAATGACGGCTCCATCTTTTATGTAAAGCATCTATTGATAAGCAGGCGGGCCAGTTAAATGGGTTCCGCCTGCCGGTCATTCCTTTTTAAAACTGTCTATTTCAGGCCGGATACGTCAATACCGAGTGCCTTTGCCGTTTCCTCGTTTACCGTCAGCTTGCACTTTTCTGCCGGAAGATATTCAATCGGCATCTTGGAAATATCCCCGCCCTCTGTCAGGATCTTCACAGCCTGCTGTCCGGTTAAATACCCCAGTTCATAATAGTCAATTCCATAAGTGGCCAGACCGCCGGCCTTTACCATGCCCTCTTCCCCGCAGATTGTAGGAAGACCGTTTTCATTGGCTACCATGGCAACGGTCGCCATACCTGCCGCAATGGTATTATCGGTCGGTGCATAGATAGCATTCACCTTGCCTACCATAGAAGTAACAACCGTCTGGATCTCATTGGAATTCGACACCGTATAATCAACTGCAGTCATGCCTTCCGCCTCAATTGCTTCCCTTGCCATCTTGGCCTGGATTTCAGAGTTGGATTCTGCTGAGCAGTAAAGGATCCCCACTGTTTTTGCCTCCGGAAGAACATGCTTTAACAATGAAATCTGCTCTTTTACAGGTGTTAAGTCAGAGGTACCGCTCACATTTCCGCCGGGAGTCTCGTTGCTTTCAACCAGATCCGATGACGCAGGGTCAGTAACCGCCGTGATCAGGACGGGAATATCGCTTGTCGCACCTGCTACCGCCTGGGCTGCGGGGGTCGCAATGGCGAGAATCAAATCATCCCCGTCATTTACAAGCTTGCTGGCTATGGTCTGGCAGGTAGGCTGGTCCCCGGAAGCATTCTGCTGGTCAACCGAATAGTTCAGCCCTGCATCGTCAAGCGCTTTGATAAATCCTTTATTTGCCGCATCCAGAGCCGCATGCTGCACAAGCTGGAGAACGCCGATTTTAAACTGCTTTCCATCCGCTGTCTTTTCTGCAGAGGATTCTGCTCCGCCTGTTTTTTCCGCCGCAGCTGCGGTATCTGCTGATGAGGCCGCATCTGCCGCTGTTGTCCCGTCTGCTGATTTGCTGCCGCATGCTGTTAAGGACAGCATCATGGCACCGGCAAGAACCAGTGATAATACTTTTGCTGACTTCTTCATAATCTTCTCTCCTCTTCCTTTCAAAATCTCGTCCTGTTTCGAACTTAATTCGTATCATACTACAAAAAATTCCACCCGTCAATTTTATTACTTTAAATTTATGTGTTTTTAAAGCGTTAAAGTATATTTTTGTTAAATATGAACTATTTTCGAAGAATATTTCCTGTTTTTTTCAGCAAAAAACCGGAGAATCGAAATTCTCCGGTTTTCATCCATTTAACTGGCAAGAAATCCTTTGCCAATGATCTCACTGGAATTGGAAATCAGTATAAATGCCGTCGGCTCCACAGTTCGTATATAATTTTTAAGCTTAAGCGCCTGAGAGCGTTTCATCGTTGTTAAAATAATTGTCTTTTTATGATGGCTGAAAGCCCCCTGTGCCTCATAAACCGTAGCACTCCGGTTTAGTCCGTGGATGATATAATCGCAAATCGGCGCCGGATCATCACAGATGATGCTGAAGCACTTGCATAAATTGAGGTTCTCAATCACATCGTCAATCACCAGGGATTTGGCCATCAATCCCAGTGAGGAGAATAATCCGGTCTCCGGTCCGAATACGATATAGGCCAGAATAACTCCCGTCACATCCACCAGCAATAGCACAGTCCCGATATTAAAACTGGTGTACCGCTTCAGTATCATGGCAATAATATCGGTTCCTCCGCTGGAAGCCCCGACGTTAAAAAGGATGGCTGATCCCACGCTTGGCAATAGTATGGCAAAAATCAGTTCCAAAAGCGGTTCTGTGGTCAAGGGCCTCGTCATAGGAAACACCCGTTCCAAAAAGTAAAGCGAAACAGACATCAGGACGCTGGCATAGACAGTCTTTATGCCAAAGCCCCGTCCCAGAAACAGAAAACCAAACCCTAACAGAATCATGTTCACAATTGTTGTGAAGTCACTGGCTGACCAATGGGTTAATGCACTGACAACCGTTGCAAACCCTGTAACACCTCCGAATGCAAAATTATTGGGGAATTTGAAAAAATAGACTCCCACTACCATAATCCAGATGCTGAACGTAATCAGTCCATACTCCGTAAGCGTTCTCAGTGTTTTGTTTTCTAACTGCTTCATGTCCTTTTATTTGTCCCCCTCCGGCTCTTTCAGTCCGGTTCTGTACGTTTTTAAGTGAGCGAAGGATTTCCTTTCACTCCAACTAGAATATAACTCAAAGGGGCAGCAATTACAAACATCAATCTATCTGATATTCTCACAGTCTTTCTATTGTGAATCCGCGGTAAAACCTACACTGCTCAAGAAACGCCAAAAGCCCTTTCGTCCGGCTTCGTCACATTTATAAACACCGGCATCCTCCAACACCCGCTGGAATACCAGACCGACTTCTTTCTTTAAAATATCCTCTACATTTTCTTTTGTTACCGTCTCATACTTTGGAAGGAACGTTTCCACCCAGCCGGCATGCTTTTCTATGGCTTCATTCTCTCTTACATTTTTGCCCTCCGTAATGAAATCAGCCAGCAGATTTAATTCCGATTTCAGTCTGGAGGGCAGAACTGCAAGTCCCATGACTTCAATTAAACCGATATTCTCCTTCTTAATGTGGTGAAGCTCCTGATGGGGATGGTAAACGCCGAGAGGAAACTCCTCTGTGGTAATGTTGTTCCGCAGCACCAGATCCAGCTCGTATATACCATCCCGCATTCTGGCAATCGGCGTAATGGTATTATGCGGCACTCCGTCTGTTTCCGCAAAAATAAAGGCTTCCTTATCCGTATAGGTCCTCCACGCGTCAAGTACTTTTGTTCCAAGAGAGATCAACTCCTCCGGATTCCGGCTTCGAATGCGCAAAACAGACATGGGCCATCTGACAATTCCGGCTTCCACACCATCAAAACCTTTGATCCGGAAATGAGTCTCCATGGGCGCTTTTGCCATGGCAAAGACATAATTGCCGCCTTGAAAATGATCATGGGAAAGGATGGAGCCTCCCACGATCGGAAGATCTGCATTGGAGCCAAGAAAATAGTGAGGGAACAGTTTTACAAAATCGAACAGTTTTACAAAAGTTTCTCTTTCTATCTTCATCGGAATATGCTGTCCGTTAAAAACAATGCAGTGTTCATTGTAATATACATAGGGTGAATACTGGAACCCCCACTGGCTGTTGTTGATGCTCAGCCGGATGATCCTGTGATTATTCCTGGCCGGATGACCGGCTCTTCCTGCATAGCCTTCATTCTCCATGCAAAGCTGGCATTTGGGATAGCCGCTCTGTTTCACCAGCTTGGCCGCAGCAATGGCCCTTGGATCCTTTTCCGGTTTGGAAAGGTTTACCGTGATATCCAGATCTCCGTATTTTGTGGCGGTCACCCACCTCATATCTTTTTTTATCCGGTAACGGCGGATATAGTCAGAATCCTGGCTCAGCTTATAATAATACCCGGTTGCAGCCTGAGGTGACTGATGATGATACAGCCCCCAGAAATGCCTCTCTACTTCACTTGGTCTGGGCATCAGGCAATTCATCAGCTTTGTATCAAACAAATCCCGGTATGTAACGCTGTTTTCCTCTATCACGCCTGTCTCATACGCATGATCCAGCAGTTCTTCCAGAACAGCCTCCAGGTTGATTTCACCAAAATCCCCTCCCGGTTCTTCATACTCGTCCATTTTCATCACGTCAAGAATCTGGTTAACTGCATAAAAGCGGTCCGGTTCTCCGATCAAACCTGTGTCAAGCCCGTACTGCACCAGCTTCTTAATTGCCTCATAAATCATTGTGCTGTCCCTCCTGGTTTCTTTTTCACCTTTTATCTATCCCATTATACCTTTCGCAGGTTTGCAAAACAATATAATATATTTTGTTTTTATTGCAATTTTTTTATAAAACTGCTGATGCGGCTTATAATCATGCTGCCTAAAATACCGATTACAAGTCCGGCGCCCGTACCCGCCAGGAGAAGCATGGGAAGATAAAAAAATACTCCTGCCTGCCTGACCACAAAAGCCGCCACGCAAATCTGGCCGATGTTATGGCCTACACCGCCTAAAATACTGATCCCGGATGTGCCAAACCAGTTTTTCTTCCTGCACAGGACCATCAGAAGGAGGCTTAAGCCCCAGCCGCCAAGGCTGTAGAGCATACTGAACAGGTTTCCGAAGGTCAGTCCCACCAGAACGATCCGAAGAAGTGAAATCACAACCGTGCCGCTTATTCCGATCGTGTAGAGCCCTACTACCGTCACCAGATTGGCAAGCCCCAGCTTTATTCCGGGAATTCCCAGAGAGACAGGGATCAGGGTTTCTACAAAGCTGAGAACAAACGCCAGTGCAATGAGCATCCCATATAACGCTGCCATGTATGCCGAATATTTTTTCTTCATAATGTTCTCCTTTACTCTTTCATTCAGCCTTCATATTATCACATTCCGGCGCTTATGTAAAAAGAAAATCCCGGGGAACGGTCCTGCTTTCGGCAAAACCGTTCTCCGGGATTTAGATACTGGATTTACTTCTGTGCTGCCTGGCTCAAGCAATCCTTTACACCATTTACAAATCCGGATAAATTAATGCTGACGGATGATATTGCATCCGTATAGCCGTCCGCATTGACAAGGCCTTCCACAGACTGGTTATCCAGCACGTATTTTACGACTGCCTCGGCCTGCTCATGCCATTTGGGCCCGTTCTCGGTCATCACATACTGGCCGTCCATGGACAGCTGGCTCTTTTTTGTTCCGTCTTCCTTTATGCAGTCCCAGGTAAGGCTTGTGATGGTGTTATCCTTAACCGTCATTTCAACTTGATCTTTAAATCCGTTCTTATCGAATTCCGGTGACTCATAGCTATAGGTTCCGTCTTTTAAGGAAGTTCTTTCAGCTGTTCCTCCGGATGCCTGACTGAGACAATCCTTCACTCCGTTTACAAATCCATTCAGATTGATGCTGACGGATGATATGGCATCTGTATATCCATCCGCATTGGCAAGCCCTTCTACGGACTGGTTATCCAGCACGTACTTTACGACTGCCTCAGCCTGCTCATGCCACTTTGGTCCGTTCTCGGTCATCACATACTGGCCGTCCATGGATAATTGGCTCTTTTTGGATCCGTCTTCCTTTACGCAGTCCCAGGTAAGGCTTGTGATGGCGTTATCTTTAATTGTCATCTCGATCTGGTCTTTGAAGCCGTTCTTATCAAACTCCGGAGATTCATAGGTGTAAGTTCCATCCTTCCACTGGGAAGCAGCCGTTTCTGCAGCCTCTTCCTGTGTTTCCGGTTCTGTCTCTGCGGCTTCCCCCCTTGCCTGGGCAAGTGCCTGATCCACAGCCTCTTTGATCGCTGTACTGCTTAGGGTTGCACCGGAAACGGCATCAACCTCTGTAGACTGTTTTGCTATAATTGTATCAGTAAGTCCCGGTACAACCAGATCCAAAAGGGTTTCCTTTTCTCCCTTTACCTCGATGGATTCAATGGATTTTGCCGTCACTGTCACTTCTGCCGTGACGGTTCCGCCATAGCCCCGGGCAGTTCCTGTATAAGTTCCGGGGATATAAACCGCCGGTCTTACGCTGTTATCAATCGCCTTATAAAGGGGATCAGAACCAAATATAGTAGCGCCCGCCAGTAAAATCATAGCCCCCAGCCCTATATAACCATTCCTTTTCGCATTTGCGTTACCTTTTTTCATAGCTTCCTCCTGCTTTTATAAAGATTGATTTTATTTTAACATATTGAAAGCACTTACATCAATCATTTTATAAAATTTTTATTATATTTGGAAAGAATCGGTATTATGTGCTATAATTTAACCGAATCAAGTAAGTTTCCCACTTCAAATGCGAAAAGCATTAATGGCGGTTGGGGACTTGCCCCAGTCAGGTGGAGTACAAACTCCACCTGACAAGCAGCGATAGCTGCTATTCGGTTATGCCCGGTGGAGCGGGGCACGCTGTGAGCAAGCAGCGAAGCGGATTGCGAATATCCGCTTGACTAGAATCCTGTTTCAAAAGGGGTCCATAAGAATTATAAAAGAAAATAATATAGAAGGATAAACGAAATGGAAATAAAAAAACACAAAAAAGAAGTTTTACTGATTGTTATAATTTTATTGATATCCTGTGTCCTGCTCCTCGTTAACCGCATCCTCTTTTCAAAACCTGCCAGGCAGGTGGAAATATCGGTTAACGGGGAGGTGGTGAATACGCTGGATTTAAACCAGGATGCGGATATCCTGGTGGAAGGTTATCATGGAGGTACCAACCACGTGATCATAAAAGACGGAAAGGTACAGGTTTCAGAAGCCACATGTCCGGATAAGATCTGCGTACATCAAGGCTGGGTGGATCAGACAGGGGAAAGCATCGTGTGTCTGCCCAACCGGATGATTGCCCGCATTATCGGAGAATAATCATTTAATCCGCCCTTTTATCTCCAAAGAAAAACAGGGCTACGGTGCCGGGCCCGGTATGGGAGCCGATCACCGAGCCGATGCTGTTTAAGAGCACTTTTCCGGAAAGCCTGGGAAAGTGCTCCTCTATAAGGGCGGCCACTTCTTTTGCATCCTCTTCACAGGCAGAATAAGAGAGAAAACATTTTCCGCTGTAATCCCTTCCGCCGGCCGCATGGAGTTCCATCATTTTCACGATCTCCTGGATGGCCTTTTTTTTCGTGCGGATCTTCTGACGCGGGATTAAATGTCCGTTATGATCTATGTTCATAAGTGGGCAGATATTGAGCACCGTTCCCAGCATAGCGGATGTGGCCGAGATCCTGCCGCCCCGTTTAAAGCTGGTTAAATCGGTCGAGAAAAACCAGTGGTGCACAAAAAGCTTGTTGTTTTCCGCCCACTCCCTGGCCTCCTCAAGGGAAACGCCCTTATCCCGTAAGTCTGCCACAGCATCGGTTAAAAGTCCATATCCGGAAGAAGCACCCAGGGTATCGACAACGGCAATGGTCCTTTCCGGGTACCGGGAAAGCATTTCTTCTCTGGCCACGCAGGCAGAATTATAAGTTCCGGAAATGCCGGAGGAAAGTGTGAGGTGTAAAATATCCCTGCCTTCCTTTAAAAAAGGTTCGAAAAAATCGCAATATTCTTCCACATTGACCTGGGAAGTCACAGGTGCTGCCCCCTTAGCAATCCGGTCATAAAACTCATCAAAAGGAATGCTCTGCCCCAGATCATCCGGATAGGTAACGCCATCCACCGTATAATGAAAACACACATAGGGAATCCGGCGCTCCTCAAAATATTCCTTCTTCATATCCGCTGTAGAACAGCAGGTCAAAACAAAATTACCCATACCTGCACACCTCCTGTCATATAATGACTTCAGTTTAACATACTTTTCCCTGAATTGGAATCTTTACGGTAAACTCTGTCCCTGCATCAAGCTCTGAACGGACGGTAATGGTACCGTGGTAAAAATTCACAATGTGCTTGACTATGGAAAGCCCCAGCCCGGTTCCGCCCTGTTTCTTGCTGCGTCCTTTATCCACCCGGTAAAAGCGCTCAAAAATACGGCCCAGAGCTTCTTTCGGAATCCCCATACCATTATCCTTCACCTGGATTATCACATTCCGGTCCTCTTCCGTCACCTTGACCCATACCTGACCGCCTGGTTTGTTGTATTTCACCGCATTGCTTATCAGATTTCCGAAAAGCTCCTTCATCTGCTGTCCGTTGGCATAAATGCAAAGCGGCTTGCAGTCCATATGGATCATGACTTCATGGGAAGCTGCCAGCGGTTTTATGGATTCAATGATATCATCTAACAGGATAGACAGGCGCACATCACTTTTTACCACCTCTGCTTCCTTTGTTTCCAGCCGGGAGATCATGAGAATGTCATTAATCAGGTTATTCATATTGGCGGCTTCCTTTTTAATGCGTTTTACGAAATCCTTTTTTTGCCCCTCATCCTGAATGATTCCGCTTTCCAAAAGCTCTGCATACCCCTGCACGGAGGTAATCGGAGTTTTCAGTTCATGGGAAGCGTTGCTGAAAAATTCCTGGCGGATCTGTTTTTCAAGCTCGATCTGGTTCAAATATTCCTTTACATTCCTGGACATTTCCGTAGTCGTTTCCGCTATGATGTTAATCTCCGGATACTGGTAGGTTTCAAAGGACAGGTCTGTATAATCCCCGTTTACTTTTAACATCTCCTGGGAAATTTCCTTTAACGGCTTTGTAATGGACTCTGCAAAGCTGTCAGCAGAAAAAGCAGAGTACATAATAGCCACAAGAAAACTTAACCATACCGCCGGCAGTAACAGCATTAAATATTCTTTCATGCCGGTATAGGGAATTGCCATGCGCAGAATGTAGTCCGAATACTTGGAACGGACCGCCACATAAAGCATATTTTCCTTAAGCGTTTCGGAGTAGCGCCTGGAAGTGCCTACGCCCTCTGCCAGGGCCTCCTTTACTTCTTCCCGGTTCAAATGATTATCCAGGGAAGAGGCCGGTACATCTCCAGTATCGGCCGCAACGCTTCCATCCATACGTATCATGGTAAAACGGCTATGATTTTCATTCAGGGGCTGCTCAAGCTTTTCCACCTCACCGGTAAGATCGCCGGAATAGTCCAGAATCTTGTCCATAGCTCTTAAGGTGTACAGCATATCCTTTCTTGAATTTTTAAGCAGCGCACTGCTGGACGCAATATAAAAAATGGAACTGCTGAGTACCAGCACTACCAGAATTATCTGGATAAACTTTGCAAAAATCACTCTGCGCATACGTTCCTCCGCTCTGCAGGCCGATACAGCCGGACTGTCTTCTACTCTTCCGTCTTAATAAAACGGTATCCCACACCACGGACTGTCTTAATGCAGGAACCGCCATTCTCCCCCAGCTTTTGCCGGAGGGTACGGATATGCATGTCCAGAGTCCTGGTCTCCCCATCGTAATCATAACCCCAGATGTGGTTTAACAATTCGTCTCTGGTTACAACCTTATTATGATTTTCCATTAAATATTGTAATAATTCAAACTCTTTCAGGGTCAGTTCCACTTTCGTTCCATCGCAAAAAACCTCTCTGGTTTTTTTGTTTAAACTTAAGCAGTATTGCTCCAGCTCGTCTTCCGAGGCCTGCCCTCTGGTGCTGCGCCGTAAAAGGCTTCTGATTCTGGCAGCCAGCTCCATCACACCAAACGGCTTCGTCATATAGTCATCAGCCCCGCCGTCTAAGCCGGCCACCTTATCAAACTCTCTGTCCTTTGCGGTCAGAACAAGGATAGGAATATCTTTTAAAGACTCATTTTTCCGAATCCTCCGAATGGCTGTCAGCCCATCCATGCCGGGAAGCATTAAATCAAACACCGCCAGGGCGGGTTTATCCGATTCAATATGCTTTAAGGAATCCTCCGCCATCTCAAAGGCGGATACTTCATAACCAAAACCTTCCAGGGCGATTTTTATTAAATCCCTGATGTTGTCATCGTCTTCAATTACATAGATTCGTTCCATATGTTCTCCCTTCCGTTACAGATAAAATTGAGTCAGTTTCTATTACATTTCATCCCTTACATAACCGGCAATATTATGGGCATGGTCTGAAATACGTTCCAGATTGCTCAAGGCATCTAAAAAAATAACTCCGTTTTCCGGCTTACAGGTTTGGGCTGACAATCGTTCAATATGGCGTTCCCTTAACTCCTCTTCCAGGTTGTCCACATTTTCCTCGCTTTGGACAACGGCGCGGACCTCGGACATGTCAGAGGATGCCCTGGCCTTTATGGCATGCTCCAAAGATGAACGGACCGCCTTAAGCATTTCCTTCATCTCATTCTCCGCTTCCTTTGAAAATATGATGTTCCGGTCCGCTTTTTCCGCTGCCAGCTCGGATAAGTTTTCACAGTGGTCGCTGACCCGTTCAAAATCACTGACGGTATAGAAGAGATTTTTTACAAGAAGATGCTGCTCCTCATTTAAGGACTGGTTGTTGATCTTTATTAAATAGTCTGTGAGTATCTTTTCGTAATCATCGATTTTCTGCTCCATTTGTTCCACCTGCTTAACCTCTGCCCTGTCATTGCCAAGAAGGGCACCCGCTGCAAGATCAAAGTTTTCCAAAGCCGCACGCCCCATGTTCACCACTTCATGGTTTACATTTTCAATGGCAAAGGATGGGGTCTCTAAAATCCTTTCATCCAGATGCCTTTTCATTTCTCCATCGGGATCCAATTGCTTTTCCTTCTTATCCTCCCGCACAAATATCCCGGAGGCCTTTACTAAAAATCCGGCAAACGGGAATAAAAGAATGGTGTTGCTTACATTAAATATGGTATGGAATATGGATATTTCCACACTGCTGATCTGAGAAGATGCAAAAACCGGGTTAAGCTGAAACACGACAAACATAATGCATCCAAAAATAACAGCGCCGATCACATTAAAAAGAAGATGAATGACAGCGGCCCGTTTTGCAGTCTTGTTGGCTCCCACGCTGGAGAGCAAAGCGGTCACACAGGTGCCGATATTCTGTCCCAGTGTAATGAAAATTGCTGACTTCCAGTTCACAATTCCATTAAGCGCCAAAGTCTGCAAGATTCCTACGGATGCAGAAGAGCTCTGAATGATGCCGGTCACCACCAGACCTGCCAGAATACCCAAAAGAGGATTCCTTCCCAGTACAGAAAAGGCCTGTCCAAAAATAGGCGCGTTCCGATAGGGAGTGATGGATGCAGACATAAAATTAAGGCCGATAAACAGCACACCAAAACCGACCAGAATTTCACCTATCTGTTTTTTCTTCCCGCTTTTGGAAAAAAGGCTGAAAAGCGCTCCCACGCCCACCAGTGCAGGAGCAAAAAACTCCGGTTTTAACATCTCGCCCCACTCGCTCATGGAAACGATCCAGCTGGTAACGGTGGTTCCGATGTTGGCACCCATGATAATGCCTACCGCCTGCCCGAGGTTAATGATCCCGGCATTTACAAAGCCCACTACCATAACTGTGGTGGCAGAGCTGCTCTGGATGATTGCCGTTATTCCGGTTCCTAAAAGAACACCCATAAGCCGGTTGCTGGTCAGAGCTCCTAAAAGCTGCTGCATCTTATGGCCCGCTGACTTTTGAAGCCCGTCGGCCATGGCATTCATTCCATAGAGGAACATTCCAAGCCCTCCAATGAATTTAAATAGCATTTGTACATCCTCAATTGACATAACTTCCTCCTGATTTATCACACTATGACATGTTATGTAAGTACTATATCAAATCTATGTAAAGTATCATGCACATGAATGTAAATTCTATGTAAAATTTGTTTTAATGTAAAATTTCTTTGTAAACCCGGAGGACATTTCCATAGAAAACAGCTTCTATCTCGCTATCCGTAAAACCTGCTTTCCCCATGGCAGCCTCTAAAACCGGTAAATCTGCAGGAGACTTCATCTCCAGGTCTCCGCCGATGCCGTCAAAATCAGATCCCAGTCCGATACAACTGATCCCACCTACCTGCTTCATATGTTTTATATGGGAAACCATATCCTGGATCCGGCTTAAGGCTCCCTCCCCCTTTTTCCAGTCGTGAAGAAAATCGGCACAATAATTGATTCCGGCTACTCCGCCCCGTTCCGAGAGCATTCTTATCATCTCATCGGTTAAGTTCCGCGGGTTTGAGGCAATGGTTCTGGCGTTGGAATGGCTTGCTACAAAAGGTTTTTTTGTATGGCGGAACACGTCTGCAATTCCTGCATCCGACAAATGGGACACATCAATGATCATGCCCATTTTTTCCATTTCCCGTACAAATTCTATCCCCTTCTCCGTGAGCCCGTGTTCTTTCTCCGGTTCAAAGAATGCTTCCCCGCCTTCTTCCCAGATCCGGTTTGGATGACCCAGTTCATTTTTGTAATTCCAGGTCAGTGTCATCATACGGACCCCGAGACGGTAAAAATTTCTCAGGAATGCAAGCTCTCCCTGGCAGACACCGCCCTCCTCAATGGTAAGCATGGCAGACATCTTCCCTTCCTTCCGGTTCCTTTCGATGTCATCATAACAGGTTACGACGCCTATCATATCTTTGTATTTCCCAAGCTCCGTATAGAATAGGTCTGCCAGCTTCATACAATGCTCAAACGGGTGCTCATGCCTGCTTAAATTGGTAAACAGTGCAAAGTTCTGCAGGCAGTAATCTCCTTTCCTCATACGCTCCAGATCAATGTGGCAGTCATTTTTTAATATGGAATATTCCTTTCCTTCTTCTTTTCTGTAAAACAACTCCGCAATGGTATCACAGTGCATATCTACAACCTTCATGTCTTGCTGTCCTTTCTCACGATCCGTCAGATTTTGCCTGCACAAAAGGAGCAACCCGCAATGAGCTACTCCTTTCGTAACTATGCAAATAGTATCACCAATATGATACATTTGCAAGAAAATATTCGATTCTTACTCGCTGCGCAGGGCATCGATCGGGTTTAAATTGGCAGCGCGGCTGGCCGGCATATAACCAAAGAGCAGGCCGATCCCCACCGACACGCTGAAAGAAACGATCACTGCACTTGGGGTGGGCGACGCATTCATTCCCATCGCAGTTCCAATGACCGCAGTGGCTGCGGAACCGATCACGATACCCAAAACGCCCCCAAGCGAACTGGTAACGGCTGCTTCAATTACAAACTGCTGCATGATGTTACGCTTTTTTGCCCCAAGGGCTTTCCGGATTCCGATCTCTCTGGTACGTTCCGTTACAGATACCAGCATAATGTTCATAACACCCACGCCTGCTACCAGAAGAGATATCCCGGCAATCCCGCCCAGCAGCATGGACATCATGGAAATCATGGAATTTAAGGAATCCAGCATCTCGCTCATGGCAGTAACACGGTATAAGTCATCATCTTTGAAAATCTCATATAAAAATGTTTGAATGGCTTCTTTGGCTTCTGTTGTGTGTTCCATATCAGAGGTCGCTAAAACATAGCTGCTGATATTGGCGTCATTGCCCATCTTGGCTGCACAGCTGTAGGGAAGATAAAGTACATCATCCGTACCGCCGGCCTCCAGCTCATCCTCATCCTGCCTGGAGATCACACCTACAATCCGGAATGCGTATCCGTTTATTTTAATCGTCTGGTCAATGGCCTTTTCCACGCTTCCGTATAAATCCCAGGCCACATAATAGCCCACAACACATACCTTTTGTCTGGAAAGAATGTCAGAGTACTGGAGGAAACGGCCGGTCTCCAGTGTCTGGTCCTTCATTTCCAAGTATTCTTCACTTACGCCGGTCACGGTGGTATCCGTCAGGGATTCTGTTCCGTTTTTTATGGTAGAGGACAGCGAAACATTGGGAGTCATCTGGGAAAAAAGTTCCTTATGCTCCTCATAAAACTGATACATCTCATCCACGGAAACGGACCTGGAGGAAAGATTGGATACATTCACATTGATCTGGTTCGTTCCCATGCTGGCAAAGCTTTCTGTCATATAGGACATCTGCCCATTCACAAGGCTTACCAGAATGATGACCGATGCCACGCCTATAATGATTCCAAGCATGGTAAGAAAAGAACGCATCTTATTGCCCCAGATGCTCTTAAGAGCCATTTTAAAGGATTGCAGAATATTCATTTACGTCTCCATCGAAATTAATCTTGCCATCATGTACCCGGACCACACGTCTGGCCTCCAGCGCTATGGCGCTGTCGTGGGTAATCATAACTATGGTATTGCCTTCATCATTTAGCTTTTTTAAGAAATTTAAAACTTCACGGCTGGTTTTGGAATCCAGAGCTCCTGTGGGTTCATCGGCCAGAATCAGGGAGGGATCCCCTGCCAGAGCTCTGGCTATGGAAACCCTCTGCTGCTGGCCGCCGGAAAGCTGATTGGGCAGATTCCGCCACTTTTCCGCCAGACCTACCCGCTCCAGAGAAGCCAGAGCCCGTTCTTTCCGTTCATTGGTGCCTATCCCGGCATACAGGAGAGGCAGCTCCACATTTTCCAGAAGATTTAATTTCGGCAGCAGATTGTATTGCTGGAATATGAAGCCGATCATCTTATTCCGTATCTGAGCCAGCTGGTTATCAGACATGCC
The DNA here is from genome assembly GCF_900155545.1 of Clostridium sp. Marseille-P2415. Taxonomy (GTDB): domain Bacteria; phylum Bacillota; class Clostridia; order Lachnospirales; family Lachnospiraceae; genus Lacrimispora. The sequence goes on along the minus strand of NZ_LT732526.1, from coordinate 862,617 downwards.
TCCTACATCCTCACCGCCCAGCAGATACTCCCCTGAGGTAGGGACATCCAGTGCTCCTATGATATTCATGAGCGTGGACTTTCCGCTTCCTGACTTTCCCACTATGGCCACAAACTCCCCGCGGCAAATGGTAAGAGACACACCGTCGCTTGCGCGGACTTCCTCATCTCCCAGCCGGTATACTTTATAGATTTCTTTTAATTCAATCAAGGGTTCTTCCACGTTTTATAACCTCCTGCTGCCGTTAAGACCTGGGACCGCCGCCATTACCCGCCGCCTCCGGACCTTCCGCTGCCATTACCGCCGCCTCCGGACCTTCCGCCGGCATTACCGCCGCCTCCGGATCTTCCTCCACCTGGACCGCCGCCCATTCCGCCCATGCCGCCCATACCGCCTGGCATCATGGTATCCTGTGTCGTACTTACCGTGGATTGTGCAACATAAACTTCCTGATTTTCTTCAAGTCCGCCGGTGATTTCCACATAATCATCACTGATTAACCCTGTGGTAACTTCAACAGCACGGAAGCCTGCAGGAATATTTCCCTGTGCCTCTTTTACCGTTTCATCCTTCACATAAACCTGATTTCCGCGCATCAGTGCATCGGCCGGTACGGACAGTACATCCTTTGCCTCATCCAGAATGATCACTCCATCTACATTCATGCCCGGAAGCAGCTCATCCATTCCGTCATTTAACGTAACTGTTACCGGGTAATTGGTAACTCCGTTCGATGTTGAGCTTTGCATGCTCACATTGGTAACTGTACCGGAAAAAGTCTTTTCGGTCACCGCATCTGCAGTAACGACCACGTTCTGCCCTACTTCAACGGATTTTACATCCAACTCATCCACAGACATTTCAAAAGTATAATTGGACATATCGTATATGACCGCCAGCGTTGTGCTTCCGCTGGAGCTTTTGGTGATCTTATCCCCTGCTTTTACAGTCTTAGTTATGACTCTTCCGGAAATGGGGGCCGTAATGGTATAGTTGTCGTAGGTATCCCGGGTGCTTTCCAGCTTGCTTTTGGCTGATTCCAGAGTCTCTTCGGCTTTTTCCAGTGTTTCCTTATAGGTACGTATCAGCTTTTCTGCGGACTTGCTTTCCATGGTGAAAACCGGAGTTCCTTTTGTTACATAGTCTCCCTCATGCACTAAAAGGGTTCCGACCTCCACGCTGGAGGATAAGTCTGCTTTCATAGTCGTTTCAAGCTTGGGTTCAAACGTTGCCTCCATGCTGCAGACAAAATCCCCGACCATTGCTGTGGCAGCGGCTTCTGTGGTAAGGCCGCCCGGATTGGTCACTTCAATGGTGACATAACGGACGATACGCCCGCCGGTAAGGGTCACATCCATATTGCTGATGGAGGAAACCACGCCCTGAATCTGTTCCCCCGTATCGGTAAGAGTTAAAACCGCTGCATTTCCGGCTGCCATCTGGGCTGCCTCACCTGAGAGGAAAGGAACCTTGATCTTCATGGTTTTATCATCGTAGACAGCGGCAATTTCCGTACTGCTGCTGATTTTATCCCCTTCCTTTATGGAAAGGGATTTTATGTAGCCGTTTTCTGTGGATTTGTACGTATTCCCACTATAATCGCTTAAAGCAGTGTTATAATCCTCCAACGCGATTTCGTAACTTTCCTGGGCTCTTGTCAAGGAATTATTTACTGATGTCATCTCCGATTCCATGGAGGAGGTATCAATCCGGTAAAGGACCTGGCCCTGTTCTACCTCATCCCCCTCTTCGAAATCCGCCGCAGTGACTTCACCTTCTACCAGGGAGGTTATGTCATAGGTATCCTTTGGGGAAATGGTTCCTGAGGAAGAAAGCTCAGACGTGATATCCCGTTTCGTTGCCTTGGCTGTCCGTACACTTTTTGCCTCTGCGGAAGTTTCCCTGGATTTTTTTAAGCTTACTGCTGCTGTAACCCCGGCCAGAGCCACAAGGATTATGATCAGAATGATTAAGACTTTCTTTTTTTCTTTTGAAAACAATTTCTGGATGATTTTCTTCATTCCGGCCTCTCCTGCTAATCTTCTATATAATCAATGACTGTCCGTGTTTCATTTCCCTCACTGTCGGTTGACATCGTATAAACCAGGTTCACCGTATCACCAACCCGCAAATCTCCATAGGAAGAAAATGCAAACTGCATCTCAGTGCTGGTAAGCTCATAGGTATTGCCATCATCCAGAATAATGGCGCTTGGCGTCATCAGATCGGTAGAATTATAAACGACGTTGCTGATCTCCCCAAAGACAGCAGAACGGCCGCTTTCGTTCTCATTTCCAACGGTGTAAAGCCATACGGTCTTGGAAAGGCTGTGGTAATATACCAGCACACCGTCCGCACTGTCAAATGCGACGGTAATTGCCTCGCTGGAGTTGGAAACCGCCTCTCCGTCAAGATAAACATTGGCTGCACTGAGTTTAAAGGGAAGATAGGAATCGAGCCTGTTCTTGCTTCTTACAACCTTCGGCCCCTTTAAGCTGTTATCAACCATTGTAAACGGATTGATCTCTCCATCCTCTGTCAATTCGCAGTCCAGGCTCTTTCCAAACATGGTTCCTGACTTGGTGTCCGTCTTTAACAGGTTATAAAAGAGGTTTATGCAATCCTCCTTCTTTAAAACTTCCAGGGCTTCTTTATTCAGGTTCTCATCCAACTCCAGGAAATGGTATTTGGAAAGCCTGGAACCTGACTGGTCTCCCGTAAAATCGGAATTTTCATATCCAAGCAGGCCCAGAACACCTTTCACTGCATCCTGAAGCGTTATGTATTCATCCGGTTTAAAATTTCCTCCCAGATAACCGTTCATCCAACCCTGTTCCGCTGCGATCCGGATCTGAGCCGCATATTCATGGTTTCTGGGCACATCAGCAAAAACGGATGTGCTGCTGGTCCCGCTTACCGTACTCCGGTAGGAGGAAGCATTCACCAGCATGCTGGCAAATTCCCCCCGTGTCACCGTCATATCCAAATTCGTAGTACTCATGATACCCGAAACTCCGATTACCTTTTTCCTTAAATCAATATTAGCTGATGCTTCCGTTATCATAGGGCTGGCTGCCGTCGCAGCCAATACAACAGCCAGGGAAGCCGCCATTCTTCGTCCGTCCATCCAGGTTTCTCCTCTCATCATTCAAATCTGCAGCCTATTTTAACATGTTCCTATGTCCGTTCTGTGACAGGAAGCTGAAATTAGTCTGAAAGCGTCCCCTCCAATCCCCAGTTTCCGGCATATTCTACCATTATTACCTGAAAATAGCCTGAAAATCCATTTTTAGGAGCCTCATAACTCCCTCAAAGTGCGTTAAAATACCATTTCAGCATATTTTAAGCTTAAACCTTTACAATTACAATAAATGTAAGATTGCCTAAAGCACCATCTCAATTTATAATAGTTATCAACAGGTTCATCATAAAAATAAAGGAGAACGGAATCATGAAGGTACTGATAGTAGAAGATGAAATAAGATTGGCCGAAGCATTGGGACAGATCATGAAGGAACAGCATTATCAGGCCGATATTGTATATAACGGAACCGACGGCCTGTATTGCGGCCTGTCCGGTGAATACGATGTTATCGTCCTGGATGTGATGCTCCCCGGAGAAAATGGCTTTCATGTAGTGCGGAAACTGAGAGAGGCCCACATAAAAACTCCGGTTCTCATGCTGACTGCACGGGATGATATCCGTGACAAGGTAACAGGCCTTGATAAAGGGGCTGATGACTACATGACAAAACCGTTTATACCGGAAGAGCTTCTGGCCCGCATCCGAGCCATCTCCCGCCGCCAGGGGGAAGTGATCGTAGAGGAAATGAGATTTGGGGATTTAATCCTGAACCTGTCGGCCAATGATTTATGCTGCGGTTCCAAATCCATTCATCTGGGATACAAGGAATTTGAAGTGCTGAAAATCCTCATGAGCAATTCCGGAAAGATCATCTCCAAGGATACCCTGATATCCAAGGTATGGGGCAATGACTCTGACGCAGAGGATAATAATGTGGAGGCCTATATATCATTCCTTCGCAAAAAGCTGACCTTTGTAGGTTCACGGGTAGAAATCGGAACCATCCGCAAGGTCGGGTACCGCCTGGAGGAAACGGAATGATTAAAAAATTAAGAGGAAAGTTTATTTTAATAAACATGACTTTTGTAATCAGCATCCTCACCGCAGTGCTTGGCATCTTCTACTACACCAATATAAAACGCATCGAGCGTCAGGCAGAAATGGTCCTCCTGCAGGCCATCGACCACAACCGGTTTAACCGGCCTCCTGACAAAGTGGAATTCGGGAGAAGGCCAAAAGAAGACCTAACGCCTTTTACCCCTGTTTTTGTAGTGACCTTAAACCGTGATCATTCCATAAATAATATCTGGGAAAACAACATCACCGTCACCAAAGAGCTGGCTTCTACCCTGATACAGCTTACAGAGGCAGACAGCTCCCACAAGGGGGTTCTCAAGGATTATTCTCTCCGCTACCTTAAGATGGATACCATGGAAGGGACAAAAATTGCATTCGCAGACCAAGGCTATGAATGGAATAATTTAAAAGCCCTTCTGATCAACTGCCTGCTGATCCTTTTTGTATCAGTCATTCTCTTTCTGATTTTAAGCCTGTATCTTTCCCGTCTGGCCCTTAAGCCTGTGGAAACCGCATGGAAACAGCAAAATCAGTTTATTGCCGATGCATCCCATGAATTAAAGACGCCGCTTACCGTAATCCTGGCCAATTTGCAGATTCTTTCCTCCCACAAGGAATGCACCATCAAAGATCAGGAGAAGTGGCTGGATAATACAAAGGAAGAAGCAGCCCGCATGAAACAGCTGGTGGAAGAACTCCTGTTCCTGGCCCGCTCCGATGCAGGAACCGTCGAGGCAGCCCAGATAACGAAGGCGCCCCTGAATTTCAGTGACATCGTACTCAATGGAGTCCTGCTTTTTGAATCCGTAGCATTTGAAAATAAGGTGAATCTGGAAAATGATATTGAACCCGGAATCACACTGGAGGGCTGTGAAGCCCAGTTAAAGCAGGTAATCACCATCCTTTTGGATAATGCATGCAAATACGCAGGAAAAAACGGAGCCGTTTCCGTCCGTCTAAAGAAATCTGCTCATCACGTTGTCTTAACCATCCAAAATACCGGTGAGCCCATACCTTTGGAGGAGCAGAAACATATTTTCGAACGGTTTTACCGGACGGATAAGTCAAGAGTCCGCAAGGAAGGCGGCTACGGCCTGGGACTTTCCATCGCAAAAACCATTCTGGAACAGCACAAAGGAAAGATCGGGGTTTCCAGCAGTTCCGAAACAGGAACCATCTTTACAATCAGTTTGCCGCTATCCGAGTAAGCCATGAGTAGCGCACAAAAAGGGAGGGGCGATTTGTTATGTAATCACATTCACATAACAAATTGCCCCTCCCCAGATTTTCCTTCCTGCACTTATTTCGTAACCGTAATCCCCTGGTCCTCAATCTTCTTTCTGATCTTCAGCATCCGTTCATCGGTCTGTGCGATCACATCGGCGCATTCCCTGAGTTCATCACTGATCTCCTCAGAATACTCTTCCACTTCTTTTTTGTATTTCAGCTGATGATCCAGGCTGGCCCAGAAATCCATGGCAATGGTCCGGATCTGTACTTCTACCCGCATCCACTTTTTCCGGTCAGAGAAAAACACAGGAATCTCTACGATCATATGGTAGCTGCGGTAACCATTGTTTTTGGGATGCCGGATATAATCTTTAATGGCGATAATATGTACATCATCCTGACGGGTCAGCATCTCTGCCACCGCGTAAATATCGTCAAGGAATGAGCAGATGACGCGGATTCCTGCCACATCATCCAAATTTTCCATCATGGATTCCAAAGAAACCGGAAGCCCTCTGCGCTGCAGCTTTTCGACAATGCTTATGGGCTTTTTCACCCTGGATTTCACCATCTCAATGGGGTTCCTGGAGTTTCTCACAGACAGTTCGTCATTTAAGACCTCCAGTTTTGTCTTGATCTCCCGGATAGCACAGGTGTACATCATCATGGATTCCTGGAATTGGTAGGCCTGCTTCATAAGCGGGTCCGGAACCTGGACCAGATTGGGTACATTCACAATGGACTGGTTCAATTCGCTATTGGGATTCATGCTAATATTCATACTTATACCTCAAAAATTTCAAGTAACTTACGCCGTCTCGACTGACAAAACGGCTGCATCAAGCCATGGTGCTTCTAAATATTCAACCGTACCCGCATCCACTGCTCCGGCAATTTTCGGATCAATGGGAATCTTAGCTAATACAGTAAGATCACTGGTTTTTGCGACTTCATCAATGTGGCTTTCTCCAAATACGGAAATCTTTTTCCCACAGTCCGGGCAGGATAAATAACTCATATTTTCAACCAGGCCAAGAATCGGTATATTCATTTTCTTCGCCATATTTACTGCTTTCGCAACAATCATGGAAACCAGTTCCTGAGGGGATGTTACAATGATAATTCCGTCCGGCGGAAGGGACTGGAATACGGTCAATGGCACATCGCCGGTTCCCGGAGGCATGTCTACAAACATGTAGTCTATGTCCTCCCAGAGGGCCTCCTGCCAGAACTGTTTTACAGCCCCGGCGATCACCGGGCCTCTCCAGATCACCGGATCGGTTTCGTGGTCTAAGATCAGATTTGCCGACATTACTTCAATTCCTGTTGCAGTCGTAGCCGGAATCATAAGACCGTTCGGTGTCATGCCTACCCCTGCATCCGTAAGGCCGAATGCCTTGGGAATGGACGGACCGGTAATATCCGCATCCAGAATGGCTGTTTTATATCCCTTGGCTTTCATGCGCACTGCCATCATGGCAGTTACCAGTGATTTTCCAACACCGCCCTTCCCGCTTACAACGCCGATTACCTTTTTCACTGTGCTGGCAGGGTTAAGGGGTTCTAAAAAACTTGTCTGCTCCTCCTGTCTGCTGCTGCAGCTTTCCCCGCAAGTATTACAATTATGAGTACAATTAACATCACTCATGGCTCATTCCTCCTAATGAATTATAATCTAAAATATAGAAGACAGCATTTGATTGTCATGGATCTCTTTCTGTAGTATAATGCAAACACTTAAGATTATAGTATGAAAGAAGGTTTCTGTCTATGGATTTTACACAAGCTAAAAAAATATTTGCACGCTATTTGAAGCATTATGATGCAACGGACGATAAAATCCGGCTGAAAATTGTGCATACCTACGGTGTCGTTAAGGCTGCCGGATATATTGCAGAAGGGTTGAATCTTTCCCGGGAAGATACGTCCCTGGCCTGCCACATTGCCCTGCTTCATGATATCGGGAGGTTTGAACAATTAAAATCATATCACAGCTTTGACGATTCGATCATTTCCCATGCCGAGCTGAGCCTTAAAATACTTTTCGAAAACCGCCTCATTGAACAATTCATTCCGGAGCGCAGCTTCGATCCGATCATTTATGCTGCGATCCGGAACCACAGCCTCTATCAGATGGAGGAATCCTTAACCGGCAAAGAGCTGCTGCATTCTAAAATCATCCGGGATGCGGATAAGCTGGATAACTTCCGTGTCAAGGAACAGGATTCTATCCATACCATGCTTGACGTATCTCCGGCCCAACTCGGAGCAGAACCGGTTTCCGACCGCACCTTCCATTGCTTTCTTAGCCACACTCCTATCCGGTATTCTGAGCGTGAGACTCATATGGATATGTGGGTTTCTTATCTCGCCTATATTTTTGATTTGAATTTTCCCATCAGCCGCAGATATGTCCGGGAACATGATTATATAAACAAGCTGGTGGACAAAATCCCATACACCGATCCGGAAACCCGAAACCGCATGGAAGCCATCCGAAAAACCGCTCTTCTCTATCTGGAACAGCAATAATTTCCTGATTCCATTCAAAAAGGCCTGTGGTGCAATTTGAAACACCACAAGCCTTTCTCCTTTATCTTGTTCCCGCCGTTTTCGCACTCCGGATGGCCTGAAAGACTCCCATCGAATCCATAGCTTTTGCCATGATATAAAAAATCATGGAATCAACGGGCCACATGACCAGATTCTTAAGCGCTCTGGCCGGAAGGAGAACCATGAAGCCTTTTCCATACAGGATGGACAGGCACAGGGTGTTGAGCACTACATTGCAGATCAGCATGACAAGGAACTTGGCAACCAGAATCCTTCTTAAGGTAACAGGCTTCCTATAGTACATACAGCCATACATAAGACCTGCCAGCATGGTCACCAGGGTTAATCCCGGAAAAAAGGCTCCGGCCGGTTTTAAGAGATACTTAAGCACATCAAGGCTTCCGGAAAAAAGGCTGCCCACTACCGGTCCAAATAAATATGCTACCATTCCATTGGGGATGGAAGAAAAGCTGATCCTGATATAGTTACCCGCATTAATGGAAAACATGCCAAGAATAATCGCTATGGCAGCAAACATGGCGGCAGTGGTGATGGTCCTCACAGACTTCAGCTCTCTGTAAGAATCGGTGAACAAAGTGACGAATTTTTTCATAAAAAAATACCTCCTTTGCAGACCTCAAACTACAACCGGAGATAATATACCTATCTTCTGATGCAGCGGGATGCGACTCGTGTACCGCAAGAAAATCTTTTCGTCCGGCTGACAACTCCCTGTTCAGCCGGCACTTAACGCACACAAGTCTACTCTGCGACTTATAATATTGTATTTTGTAACGCCACCAGTATAACACAGATCCGGCGGAAAGCAAGTACTTTTTTCAGGACACGTTTTCTTTCTCCACCATGCGGTGAACGAAAAAGGCGATGAAACTCCCCAGAACCATTCCTCCAAGCACATCAGTAGGGAAATGAACAAATAAATACATTCTGGAGAATGCAATGAGTGCTGCCAGGATTAAAAAAGCGGAACCCCATTTCCGGTTATAAAGCCAGATACTGACCGCTCCTTCAAAGGAGGCCAGCGTATGCCCGGACGGAAAGGAATAATCTCTGGGGTTCTTAACCAAAAGAAGAACGCTGTTATCAATCCAACAAGGCCTGTCTCTGGCAACCAGATTCTTAAGCAGCCCATTTCCGATTAAAAGACCTGCCGCCAGGGATAACATGACGCACAGGCCGATCCGCCTTGTATTTTGAAACAATAACAAAACAGTACCGGTAATAATCCAGAAAATTCCATGGTCTCCCAGGCTGGTTATCCCCTTCATAAGCCCATCCAGCCAGGGGGTATGCAGCGTTTGTAAAAAATATAAAATGCCAAACTCCAGTTCAGCCATCATCATCCTTAACTCCTTTTCATTTAATATGAATAATTATACCTTTTATCCACGAAATTTCCAATTAAAAAATATGTTATGTCATTAAAAACATTTGACAAGCCGCAAATTTCAGTTTAGGATAAACCATAGTTGAAAATTCAACAGGAATCGCAGGAGGCTATGCCATGAAATACATCAGACAATTCAGTATCATTCTTTTCATATCCCTGGTAGGAGAAATCATACATTTATTTGTTCCCCTTCCCGTACCCGCCAGTATTTATGGCCTGATCCTCATGTTAATGGGCTTAAGAACAAAACTCATTCCCCTGGAAGCGGTGGAAGAGGTAAGCACATTTCTTATCGATATCATGCCTCTGATGTTCATTCCGGCAGCCGTGGGGCTGCTGGATTCCTGGGGAACGCTGAAACCCATTCTCGTTCCTTTCCTGGTTATCACTTTACTTTCCACGGTTATTGTCATGGTGATCACCGGAAAAGTAACTCAGTTTCTTATCAAAACCGACAAAGAAAGAAAGGCACATAAAGATGAGCAGTACAATCAGTGATTTTTTGTTTTTTGGTGCAGTGATCAGCATTCTGGGTTATGAGCTGGGAGTCCGTATAAAGAAACGGTTCAGGCTTGCCATATTCAATCCGCTTTTAATATCCATTTTGGCGGTCATGGCTTTTTTATCCGCATTTCAAATTGATTATGAGGCTTATAACGGCAGCGCCAAATATATCAGCTATCTTCTGACCCCGGCTACCGTTTGCCTGGCGGTTCCGCTCTACCGCCAGCTGGAGCTGCTTAAGAAGCATTCCAAAGCC
>NZ_LT732526.1:772307-852495 GCF_900155545.1 Clostridium sp. Marseille-P2415 | reverse complement strand
CGAAAACCGCCTCATTGAACAATTCATTCCGGAGCGCAGCTTCGATCCGATCATTTATGCTGCGATCCGGAACCACAGCCTCTATCAGATGGAGGAATCCTTAACCGGCAAAGAGCTGCTGCATTCTAAAATCATCCGGGATGCGGATAAGCTGGATAACTTCCGTGTCAAGGAACAGGATTCTATCCATACCATGCTTGACGTATCTCCGGCCCAACTCGGAGCAGAACCGGTTTCCGACCGCACCTTCCATTGCTTTCTTAGCCACACTCCTATCCGGTATTCTGAGCGTGAGACTCATATGGATATGTGGGTTTCTTATCTCGCCTATATTTTTGATTTGAATTTTCCCATCAGCCGCAGATATGTCCGGGAACATGATTATATAAACAAGCTGGTGGACAAAATCCCATACACCGATCCGGAAACCCGAAACCGCATGGAAGCCATCCGAAAAACCGCTCTTCTCTATCTGGAACAGCAATAATTTCCTGATTCCATTCAAAAAGGCCTGTGGTGCAATTTGAAACACCACAAGCCTTTCTCCTTTATCTTGTTCCCGCCGTTTTCGCACTCCGGATGGCCTGAAAGACTCCCATCGAATCCATAGCTTTTGCCATGATATAAAAAATCATGGAATCAACGGGCCACATGACCAGATTCTTAAGCGCTCTGGCCGGAAGGAGAACCATGAAGCCTTTTCCATACAGGATGGACAGGCACAGGGTGTTGAGCACTACATTGCAGATCAGCATGACAAGGAACTTGGCAACCAGAATCCTTCTTAAGGTAACAGGCTTCCTATAGTACATACAGCCATACATAAGACCTGCCAGCATGGTCACCAGGGTTAATCCCGGAAAAAAGGCTCCGGCCGGTTTTAAGAGATACTTAAGCACATCAAGGCTTCCGGAAAAAAGGCTGCCCACTACCGGTCCAAATAAATATGCTACCATTCCATTGGGGATGGAAGAAAAGCTGATCCTGATATAGTTACCCGCATTAATGGAAAACATGCCAAGAATAATCGCTATGGCAGCAAACATGGCGGCAGTGGTGATGGTCCTCACAGACTTCAGCTCTCTGTAAGAATCGGTGAACAAAGTGACGAATTTTTTCATAAAAAAATACCTCCTTTGCAGACCTCAAACTACAACCGGAGATAATATACCTATCTTCTGATGCAGCGGGATGCGACTCGTGTACCGCAAGAAAATCTTTTCGTCCGGCTGACAACTCCCTGTTCAGCCGGCACTTAACGCACACAAGTCTACTCTGCGACTTATAATATTGTATTTTGTAACGCCACCAGTATAACACAGATCCGGCGGAAAGCAAGTACTTTTTTCAGGACACGTTTTCTTTCTCCACCATGCGGTGAACGAAAAAGGCGATGAAACTCCCCAGAACCATTCCTCCAAGCACATCAGTAGGGAAATGAACAAATAAATACATTCTGGAGAATGCAATGAGTGCTGCCAGGATTAAAAAAGCGGAACCCCATTTCCGGTTATAAAGCCAGATACTGACCGCTCCTTCAAAGGAGGCCAGCGTATGCCCGGACGGAAAGGAATAATCTCTGGGGTTCTTAACCAAAAGAAGAACGCTGTTATCAATCCAACAAGGCCTGTCTCTGGCAACCAGATTCTTAAGCAGCCCATTTCCGATTAAAAGACCTGCCGCCAGGGATAACATGACGCACAGGCCGATCCGCCTTGTATTTTGAAACAATAACAAAACAGTACCGGTAATAATCCAGAAAATTCCATGGTCTCCCAGGCTGGTTATCCCCTTCATAAGCCCATCCAGCCAGGGGGTATGCAGCGTTTGTAAAAAATATAAAATGCCAAACTCCAGTTCAGCCATCATCATCCTTAACTCCTTTTCATTTAATATGAATAATTATACCTTTTATCCACGAAATTTCCAATTAAAAAATATGTTATGTCATTAAAAACATTTGACAAGCCGCAAATTTCAGTTTAGGATAAACCATAGTTGAAAATTCAACAGGAATCGCAGGAGGCTATGCCATGAAATACATCAGACAATTCAGTATCATTCTTTTCATATCCCTGGTAGGAGAAATCATACATTTATTTGTTCCCCTTCCCGTACCCGCCAGTATTTATGGCCTGATCCTCATGTTAATGGGCTTAAGAACAAAACTCATTCCCCTGGAAGCGGTGGAAGAGGTAAGCACATTTCTTATCGATATCATGCCTCTGATGTTCATTCCGGCAGCCGTGGGGCTGCTGGATTCCTGGGGAACGCTGAAACCCATTCTCGTTCCTTTCCTGGTTATCACTTTACTTTCCACGGTTATTGTCATGGTGATCACCGGAAAAGTAACTCAGTTTCTTATCAAAACCGACAAAGAAAGAAAGGCACATAAAGATGAGCAGTACAATCAGTGATTTTTTGTTTTTTGGTGCAGTGATCAGCATTCTGGGTTATGAGCTGGGAGTCCGTATAAAGAAACGGTTCAGGCTTGCCATATTCAATCCGCTTTTAATATCCATTTTGGCGGTCATGGCTTTTTTATCCGCATTTCAAATTGATTATGAGGCTTATAACGGCAGCGCCAAATATATCAGCTATCTTCTGACCCCGGCTACCGTTTGCCTGGCGGTTCCGCTCTACCGCCAGCTGGAGCTGCTTAAGAAGCATTCCAAAGCCATTCTGGCCGGAACCCTGACAGGCGTTCTCACCACGATGGTGACCGTACTGCTCCTGGCTCTGATCTTTAATCTGAACCATCAGCAATACGTTACGTTTCTGCCCAAATCCATTACTACGGCTATCGCCATGGGAATTTCAGAAGAGATGAAGGGTTTTGTCACCATCACCGTGGCCAGTATCATTATTACCGGAATCCTTGGGAGTATAATTGCAGAAACCGTATGCAGGGTATTTAAAATTACCGATCCTGTTGCTATAGGCATTGCCATAGGTTCTTCCTCCCACGCTGTGGGAACCACAAAAGCTATGGAAATGGGAGAAATCGAAGGAGCCATGAGCAGTCTTGCCATTGCCACTTCCGGGCTTTGTACGGTCGTATTTGCCTCCATTTTCTCCAATTTCATATAGTTATGGGCTATTTAAATCTTGCTGACGATTATACCGCATTTAAAAATGGGGTTCAACCCTTATGCCGGGCGGAACCCCATTTTTAAATCCGCAAATCACAATTTGCCAAATGCCAGGACCAAAAATAAAATCCCGCTGACCCACGACAAATCCCAGCCTTTTAATGCGGCCAGCTTATGTCCCAGAAACAGGCCGATATACATGACGGCAATGCCCACAAGCAAAGCGACCAGGGCCGTAAGTCCCGGAGGCATCAGCAAAAATCCGGATAAGGTCCCGGCCAGCAGGCTGTCTATGGACATGGCAAGGGAAAACATGACGGTCTCCTTCCAGGATAAGGATTTGGAATGATCCCAGTCTGCAGCCAGAGGATTTCCGTAAATGTTTATGATGATGCTCAGGCCGGAAATCGATAATGTCAGATCCTTATGAACATTCACATGACTGTTGATGTATTTTTTTATGGTATAGTCCAAAAGCTTTACCACTCCCAAAAGAAACAGGCAGAAAAACGCCGTTCCTTTCGCAAAACCGGCCGGCACCAATCCGTTAATCATGCTCCCGAAAACCAGAGCCGCTCCCAGACAGCCGCTGCAGATTCCGTTGACAGCAATGACCTTTCCCCACGAAATACGCAGCCGGTTTGCCCCGTAGGCAATGCTGGCCACAAAGGTGTCAGTACAAAGCGCCAGCACCAGAATGAATATATCACGCATATCCCATCGAACTTACCTTTTTATTTTAATATATTCAACCATCTCCCATTGGGAACTCTTTCTTTGCTATTTGATTTTTTTAATTCCGGGATAATACCGGATCAGAACTTTCGCCAGTATCTTGTCTTTTGGCACGTATGGATCCGGCCAGTATCTGGCATCCGCAGAATTATTCCTGTTATCGCCAAGCATCAGATAGCTTCCTTCCGGTACTTCAAAATGATAATCCTGGGTTTCCATGGCTTCCGGCAGATAGGGTTCTTCAAGGGGAGTTTCCGAGCCGTTAATGTAGATGTTGTCATTCCTTATGTCCACCGTTTCTCCGGGCAGTCCCACAATGCGCTTTACGAGACGTGTTTCTTCTCTCCCCGGACCTGTTTTATGATCAAAAATCACAATATCTCCCCGGTCCGGATCCTCTCCGAACCGGTAAGCAAGTCTGGAACCAATCACCCGGTCTCCTGTCATGATCGTTTTTTCCATGGATCCCGAAGGCACCCTGCTGTTAGCAATAATAAAGGTATTTATGCAAAATGCAATAGCGGCAGCCGTTACTATGATCTTGATCCATTCAAAAATTTCTCTTTTTAAGTCAAATGCTTCTTCCTTTACTTCATTTTTATTTTCTTTCATGGCTTTCCTTATCCTTTGCTTGATATTTCCCTTTATTGTACCAAATTTAAAAATAGGGTTCAACCTTATTTTAGATATGAAAGAATTTCATGCACAGAAAAGCAGGGACGGTTATGCGCCCCTGCTTTTCTGTCATATGTTTATCTGCACAGATTCTTGAATTCATCTGCTACAAACTGTACTTGGGTCCCCACGATTACCTGGACACTGGTCTTACCTGGCCTGATCACACCGGCTACGCCCGCTGATTTGATCTTCTTTTCATCCACCAGGGTATAATCCTTAATTTCCAGTCTTAATCTTGTAATACAGTTATCAATGCTGGTAATGTTGTCTTTTCCGCCAATCCCTTCTAAAATAATAGAAGCAACCTGGGTATAGTCATTATTGGCAAGGGTGACCGTGGACTCATCCAGATCATCATCCTCACGCCCGGGAGTCTTGAAGTTAAACTTTAAGATTGCCAGACGGAATACGAAGTAATAAATAACCCCATAAATAAGGCCTATCGGGATGATAAAAAGCGGATTTACGGCCATTGGAGCCTTAAAGCTTAAAAACCAGTCAACAAAGCCGGCACTGAATTGAAAGCCTGCACGTACGGGAAGCATGGCGCAGACGGTTAAGGAAATACCGGTTAAAATTGCATGGATTAAGTACAGACCTGGTGCAAGGAACATGAAAGCGAATTCCAGCGGCTCCGTTACACCTGTGAAAAAAGAACATACTGCTGCTGCCAGTAATAAGCCGTATGCATTTTTCTTCTTGCCCGGCTTTGCGGTATGGTACATGGCAAGAGCCGCTGCCGGAAGTCCGAACATCATAACCGGGAAGAAACCTGTCATGTACTGGCCTGTCTGGCCCAGGACGCCGGTACCTCTCAAGAAATTACCGAGGTCATTTACTCCGGCGATGTCAAACCAGAATACCGAGTTCAGAGCATGGTGAAGGCCGAGCGGAATCAGCAGCCGGTTGAAGAAGCCGTAAATACCTGCTCCTACAGCGCCTAAACCTAAGATGCCTTTGCCAAATACAACCAATGCGGAATATACCACCGGCCATATGAAGAATAAAACCAAACATGCAACCAGGGAAACCAGAGCTGTTACAATGGCCACCGAACGCTTTCCGCTGAAGAATGCCAGGGCATCCGGAAGCTTGGTATTTTTGAATCTGTTATAGCAGGCGGAACCGATGATGCCGGATACGATACCGATAAACTGATTGTTGATCTTTTCGAAAGCAGTATTTACTTCGCTGACATCAATGCCTTTTAACATGGCTACCACAGCAGGAGAAAGAATCGTCTGAATCATCAGCCAGGAAACAAGAGCTGCCAGGGCTGAGGTACCTTCGTGGTCATCTGCCATGCCCACGCCTACACCGATGGCAAACAGGATTGCCATGTTGTCAATGATGGCCCCGCCTGCCTTAATCAAGAATGCAGCAATGGCGCTGTTGGCCCCCCAGCCTGTCGGGTCGATCCAGTAGCCGATTCCCATCAGAATCCCCGCTGCAGGCAAACATGCTACCGGCAGCATCAGTGATTTACCTAGTTTTTGCAAATACTTCATCATAATAAAGAAACCCCTTTCTTTTTGTCCTCCCGGACATTTTTATCCATTCCTGCAAAACGCAGGCTCAGATCACAAACCTTCCAAAACGGTTCTGACTGCGGTTATGGCCGCATCTTCGTCCTCTCCCTCAAACCGGAACAGAACCATTCCGCCTCCCATTACGCCAAGACCCATTAACGACAGAAGGCTTTTACAATCCGCTTTGTCTGACTCCCAATGTGCTTCAATGCTGCATGAATATTTCCTCGCTTCCATAAAAATCAGAGAAGCCGGCCTGGCATGAAGCCCCATGGGGTCTTTTACTTCATACAAATACTCCCTCATTTAAACACCTACAGTTCAATGATTGGTTCAAGTTCCTTTACCTGCATCCCTGTATGGCACACCATTTCCGGATAATTCGGTGTATTGCAGATTATGACCGGCGTAATCACGTCATAACCGGCTTCTTTAATGGCCGCCATGTCAAATTCCAGAAGAAGCTCCCCTGCCTTTACCCGGTCCCCCTGCTTTTTATAGGAAGTGTAATGCTCTCCCTTTAGGTTAACCGTGTCCAGTCCCACATGGACGATGATCTCTGCTCCTCCATTGGTTGTAACGCTGACTGCATGCTTTGTCTCAAACATGACCGTCAGTACACCGTCGGCCGGTGCCACAATTCTTCCTTTTGCAGGAACTATGGCAACGCCTTTTCCCAGGATTTCCTGACTAAAGGCAGGGTCACTGACTTCACTCAGCGGAACTGCCGTTCCTTCTACCGGTGCCAGAATCTTCTCTCTCTCTTTTTTATCTCCCCCTTCGAAAATTTTTTTCCATGAATCAAACATATTCATTTGTTCTCCTTTCTTTTAAAGCCTCATCCTTTTGATGTGGACCGCCAGATACGCGGTCTCCTCTTCTGTCACATGATGATGGTATGTTTCAAGTATGTAATCTTTGATTTTTAAACTGCATCCGTATTCATCCGGGTACATCTCGGATATTAGATGGTTAAATTCAGCATTTCCGCTGTTTAACAGCTCTCCTGCAACAATTCTCTGCGCAAGGAACCTCAAATGGGTCACAAACCGCTGATAATTCAAAGAGGTTTCATCCGGTTCCATCGTAAAATACTCCTTCACAATTCTCACTACGTTCTGGATCAGATTCGTAATGTCGATGGTGTCCCGCATCGCGGTATTGAATTCCGCATTTACGATATGCAGTGCTATGAATCCTGCCTCATCCACAGGAAGCGTGATACCGATTTTCCGCTCAATCAGGGCCACTGCGTATTCGCCGACTAAGTACTCCTCTTTGTAAAAGGTCTTTATCTCATTCAGAAGAGGATTTGTAAAGACCATTTTTTGCTTAAACCGGTGAATGGCAAAATTAATATGATCCGTCAGTGTTATGTATATATTTTGATTAAGGCACCTGTTCAAAACACTTTTCGCATAATTAATGATTTCCGTTGAGACCTGGATATGCTCAAGCGGAAGATTCACAAGCAGCTCCTTAAACTTATCCACACTGTTCTGGCTGTCTAAGCGGAACACCTTTTCGATCTTATTCTCCGGAATCTCTTTTCCCGGTTTTGCACCAAACCCGATTCCTCTGCCCATGACAACGACTTCTTTTCCATCCGGCTCCAGCGCGCTTATAATATTATTATTGATAATTTTATCGATTTTCATAAGCCTCACCCTGTAACCGGAGGAAACACGCTCTGCGAGTTTCTCCGGTTATCGCGGCAGTCGCCAAGTGAACATGTTTGCGTTTTCCAGCCGGGGAATATACGCTTAGCGTGCATTCCCCGGCTGGAAAACGCAAACATGTTCGTTTGGCTCGTTGCCCGCGTAAATAAAAAAACCAACTTTGATCATGAAAATAAAATTCTATTTTCTTAATCAAAATTGGTTTTGCCTGCTTTCCAGTAACAATCCACATATTATTAACTTTATTTAAACTATATCAGCTTTTTTTTAAAAAGTCAATGAAAAATTTATGCATTCTTTATATACTTTTTATAAATAGATTCCTGTTATGCACCATTTTTTTTTAATTCCGCCCGAAGGCGCTCCAGCGCTTTCTTTTCCAGCCTGGATACGTAGGATCTGGATATCCCCATTAAATCAGCAATTTCCCGCTGCGTATACTCCTTCCCGCCATGCAGGCCATACCGCATGCCGATTATGGTTTTCTCATTGTCCTTAAGGCAACTGTCAAAAGCCTCATACAGTTCTTTGATATCCTGTTTTAAAATTATGGTTTCCAGAGTCTCTTTATTTTCCATTTCAATGACATCTACAAGGCTTACGGTCTCACCATCCTTGTCTACGCCGATGGGTTCAAACAAAGATACTTCTTTGGAATATTTTTTATTTGCACGAAGAAGCATTAGGATTTCATTTGCTAGAGTCTCATAACGGCTTTGGTTCTTCCGAACCGAACAAATACAGATGGATATTCTCTCCATCCCATACGGCCTTTTTTACAAAAGTACGGATTGCCGCCCGCTTCTGTTTCACGTCCATGATATCAAAGGTATCCCGAAACGAAGAAAGGGTCTGCTTTAAAAGCTGAAATTCAAGACCGGAAAGCCCCTCGTTTCTGACGGCCTCTTCTAATTCCTTTATCCGCTGTTCCATTCCTTCTTTCTTTTTATGCAGTTCACCGATCTGCTTTACAATATACTCCTCTGCCGCCGTTCCCCCGGCTTTTCCAAGTGAAGATACCAACCCGGCTATTTCCGCCTCCATGTTTTCAAACTCTTCCTTTAAGCGTGATATATCCATTTCAGATTCCTGACGGGTCTCATCTAACAGCTTTTTACTCTGGTTAAGCTGTTTTTGGAATTCAATCTCATCCTCTGATATTTTTTTGATTTCCTCTATCACCATTTTATCCAGCTTGTTTCCATTTGCATTTTTCATTGCGCAGCACTTCATGCGGCTTTTTTCCTTCATGTTACACAGATACGAATAGATCTGCTCTCCCTGTCCATTGTACCTTCCGGACAATTTGGGACGCATATAATCACCGCAGTTTGCACAAAACAGGATTCCGGACATCAGGGCTACATTGCTGCGGGGCTTCCGGTAATTTTTTGACTTATTCTGCTCCAGCAGCCGCTGGACGCTGACCCACATGGAGCCGGGAATCATGCCCTCATGCTTTCCCACCGCTACGATCCACTCTTCCATATTTTTCAATTCATGTGCTTTCCCGGGCTTCTGAAGCGTACGGTTGTATGCAATCACTCCGCTGCTGCTGTCAAAGTCCTCCTTCTGTGCAGATAAATCCACCTTTTTTTCCCGGAGATAATCATAAGCCTCCCGATCTGCTATCATATAAACCGGGTTGGTCAGTATTCCCTTTATGGCAAAACGGCTGAACAGGCGGTTGTATTTCGTTTTGTATCCATTCTGAATCAAATATGTCTCAGTCTGGGTCAGAGAGCCGGTCTCTAAAAATTTCCTGTAGATCAATTGAACCAGCTTTGCTTCCTCCGGAATCAACTGCAGCTTATAAGCTTTTTTCACCTTTCCCTCTATGGTCACGGAGGACACGCTTTCCGAAAGATAGCCTGTAGGAGTATTTCCCCCCAGCCATCTTCCGCTTTTGGAGAGCTCAAGCATGTTATCGCGGATGCGCTCCGCTATGGTCTCTCTCTCCAGCTGAGAAAAAACAGAGGCAATGTACATCATGGCCCGCCCCATAGGGGAAGAGGTATCAAATTGTTCTTTTATTGAGATAAAAGAAATGTTCAGTTCATTCAGCTCTTCAATGAGATTTGCAAAATCACCGATATTACGGCTTATTCTGTCAAGGCGGTAACAGACGATGGCCGTAAATTTCTTCTTTTTTGCCTGCTGCATCATGATCTTGAACTTTGGCCTTTCCAAATTCCCCCCGGAAAAGCCTTCATCCTCATAGATGCAGGCACTGTCAGCAAAGCTTTCCCCATAATGTGCCGATATATATTGCCTGCAGAGCTCGATCTGGTTACCAATACTTTCCCCTTTGCCGGTAAACTTCGACTTTCTTGAGTAGATTGCGAACTGTTCTTTCCTGATTTCCACGCAATATTCCTCCTTACCAATGAAAAACGCTGATGAGTCACGATTGCCTTATCCGCAAACATACAGGACATGCAAAACGTCATACATTATAGAAACCGTATGACCAGAGGCATCCGCAATGAATATGATTGTACATTACCCGGAAACGGAAGCAGATAAAAATGAATTGGGAAAAAGGGCTGCTATCATACACAATCAGGCTGTTCTTCTATATGTACAGCAGCTTTCCTGTCCCACATGGCAAAAGCAGGCTCTTATGAAAGCAATCTGCACGGAATATCAATAAACAGTGCATCTCATCTCCATGAAAGGACGGGTATCAGGCAATAAAGAAGAGGCTATGTAAATCCTTAAACGAGAACATAACCTCATGGAATCTGCCTGATAAATGCGAAAGTTCATACAACCCGAATGGTTTTTAAATGCTTTCCTCCGGAGAATACATGGGTGGCGCAGGACACACAGGGATCATAGGACCGTACGATCCTGCCAATTTCTACAGGTGCATCCAAACGATTGACAGGTGATCCTATCAAAGCCTGCTCTGCAGTTCCCTTCCTGTTTCCGGTTTGTGTCGATAAGTTCCATGCAGACGGGGTAATGACCTGATAAAAGGCTATTTTACTGTCTTCAATATAGATCCAATGACCAAGCGCTCCCCTTGTGGTATCAATCAGCCCTCTCCCCATTGACTGTACCGGAACCGTATATTCCTGCTGAACGGATAATCCCGGAATTAGATTATCTATGAGCGTATTCATAATTGTTACAATTTTCCTGGCTTCCAGTACTCTCGCTATGGTCCGGTCCATAGCAGATATCCCGTTTCTGTAATCGCCGCAAAGCCATTGCCTTGCCAGCGGGCCTACTTCAAAGGGAACATCCTGATACCTGGGAGCTTTTATCCATGAATATGCCTGCTGTTTGTGAATATCCGGTTCATTATTCTCATCAAACCAGGCATATTCGCTGTCCTGGGTAATCAGACCGGGATTAAAAGGGGTTATCTGATTATCGGAATAAACAAGGGGATCAACATATAATGTTCCCAAATCCCTGTAATGATCAAAGCATCCATAGCTTAATAAATTTCCATAGCCCCTGCCGATATGATAATACTCAGGATAATATTCTCCGATCGTATATACATCGGGAATCATTTTTTCATCTATAAACCGCCCAATATCAGAAAGGATCGATTTGATCGCGATTATTTTATCCGCAGTGGCCGTTGAGGTGATTCCGCCGATAAAAATCCCGTGATTATGCGGAGCTTTCCCACCGAGTATGGCTAACATCTGATGAGCGCTGCGGCTGAACTCAAGGGACTCAAAATAATGGTTTACCATTTTGTCGTTTAAATCCTTTGGAAGCCTGTAATCATTGTGATCCGTCTTAAACAATGGATAATTTTCCGGTAACTTCACAAAATCAGGGAGCGTATATTGATAAAGATGTCTTAAATGATTTTGAAAAAACTCACATGCATGAATGATATCTCTTAAATATCTTCCCTGCTCAGAAGGAACAAAGCCCATAGCACTCTCTAAGGCAAGTGTAGATGCCATGGAATGTGCGGTCGAACAGATTCCGCAAATGCGCTGGGTAAAATAGACGGCATCAAAAGGGCTTCTGCCAACCAGCATTTTCTCAAATCCCCGGAACATCAGGCCTTTTGTTTTTGCATCCGTCACAATCTGATTTTCAACATCAGCTTCTATTTCCATAAACCCATTGATGCGGGTAAGAGGATTTATTGTTATTTTTTCCGGCATGCTTACTCCTCTCTCATACTGCCGTAAGTGATAAACGGTTCCATGGCATCAGGAAAACCGAATTGTGCACACCCGATGCAGACAGAATCAGCCCCGATCGGCCAGTTAACACGCCCGTTCCAATGACGGATGGGACAATCAATCTGGGTAACCGGTCCGCGGCAGCCCAATAGAAACATGCAGGTTTCTTCTCCCAGCTTTTCCGCAAAGATACCATTGTCAAAATAAGACCTTCTTGGACACCTGTCATGGATGGTAGTTGCATAAAACATCAAAGGACGGTCCATGGCATCAAGAGGCGGCTCTCCATATAGGATCAGGTAAGCAAGGGTTCCCAAAAACCAATCCGGATGACATGGACACCCCGGCAGTTTGATTACTTTTCTTTGTAAAACATCCTGCACGCCCACACATTCCGTCGGATTGGGTCTTGCGGCCGATACGCCGCCGTGAGCAGCACATGCACCGACAGCAATCACATGTGCTGCATTTTCTCCCAGACTTCTGGCAGCCTCCAGCCCCGTTACGTTTTTGCCATTATAAGTGCCGATGATGTGGTAGGCCCCGTTATCCTTTAAGGATACCGCTCCTTCAACCGCAAGTATGTAATCGCTGCCAATTACACGGAATAATTGATCCATCGCTTCTGCTCCCTGGGAAACGATCAGGCTGTTACTGAACATGAGATCTGCCATTTGAGTAATAAGATACTGAAAATCCGGATCATCACCGTCCAGAAGCGAAATTGTATTACCGGTGCATCCGTTTAATTCAAGCCAGACAAGTTTTCGTTTTTGAAGTACATGATCAGAAATTTCATGTTTCACCCGTTCCACAAGGCTTGCGGTTGTTTTTAGCCGGATCTCCTGATACGGACAACTAAAATGAACTGAATCCAAATGAATCACCAACTTTTCTTTAATATAAATAACCCACTACAGGCAGAACGCTTAAGACCAGCGCTCCCGGATGGCATCCTGCAAATTCATTGGTCAGATCGTTGCCGGCATTAAGGCCAAAGTGAGGACCTCCTTGCCAAACGGCGTTATTTGTAACATCATAAACAACTCCATTGACCGCAACATATGCAGGAGAACCATTCTTTCCGTTATATAAGGCCAGTTCCTCCAAGGTAAAATATCTTGGACCGCCGTCTTCAAGCGGCATTTGATTTAACTGACTGAAATATTGAATGTGATTTTCCAGCATGATCACTTCACTGCTCAGATGATCTAATATATTGCTATTATCGTATTGGTCCGAGTGAAGCTTTTCTACATCACGGTTGATCTCCTTCACGCAGTTACCAATAAAATCCAAAAACAAATTCAGCTCCATTGAAAACCTCCCAAAATAGAATTATAATCATACTGCTATGTTCGATCAGCAGATCCTTGGTATTGTCTGTCCCTCTAACGCCGGAATCAGCCTTTTTCCTCCAATACTGGTCTGCAGATAGACAACTTCTTCCTTATCTTCGGTAAAATGACCGATCAGCCCGGCATCCCTGCATCCGGCCAGGTTCTTTAAGGCTTCAAGGATCCTGTGACCAGAGCCTTTTTTTACTACGAGAACCATTCTTCCCTCACTTGCAAGATACAAGGGATCAATTCCCAGGATTTCATTGATGGCTTTCACCTGATCATTGATCGGTATTTGATTTTCATACAGCTCCGCATTATAGCCGGCATTGGTTACGATTTCATTCAGAATGGTTGCCAGCCCCCCTCTGGTCGGATCTCTCATCAGCTTAATATATGAAAGCTCCGTTTCCAAGCCATCGATCAGATAATTCAGCGCACAGCAATCACTGATCCTGTCTGTTTCAATGGCAAGATCATACCGGTCCAGCAATATGGCAGTTCCATGTTCCCCGACCGTCCCGGTTATGATGATTTCATCACCGGGTTCAATCCCGCAGGGGGAATAGTTTTTCGATACAATACCCAGACCTGATGTATTGATAAATAATCCGTCTGCACTCCCTCTTTCAACCACCTTCGTGTCTCCGGTAACGATTTTCACACCGTTTCTTCGGCACTCTTCCCCCATTGACTCTGCAATGCGGCACAGGCTTGCAATATCAAATCCTTCCTCAATAATAAAACCCGCACTTATATATAAGGGCCTTGCTCCGGCAGTTGCCAGGTCATTGATGGTGCCGCAAATAGCCAGTTTGCCGATATCCCCGCCGCGAAAGAACAGAGGTCTGACCACAAAGCTGTCTGTGGTATAGGCCAGTTTTGACGGATCTGCAGTAAAAACAAAGGAATCGCTTAACAGGAAGCCTTTGCTGTTCCCGTAGTGCTTTAAGAACACCTCATTGATCAGCTCACTTGTTTTAACACCGCCGTCACCATGGTATAATCTGATCTTATTTTCCAACCGTTAACCTCCCATATCTGTAATGAGCCGAACACGCTCCTTCGGAAGAAATCATGCAAGGCCCTAATGGATTTTCAGGTGTACAGTTCACTCCAAACTGTATGCATTCATAAGGAGCTTTTATGCCCAGTATGATCTCACTGCACCGGCAGGCGGACGGCCCGAAACATGCTTTTTCAGTCAGGCCGAACTTGTTTTTTACATCAAGCTTTTTATATTTTCCCCGCAAACCCAATGCAGAGTCCGAAACCTGCCCGATCCCTCTCCAGCATCCATCCTCAACTTGATAAACCTCGCTCATATAGTTTTGTGCCAATGGGTTTCCGGCAGTACTGACACAGCGTTCATATAAATTGGAAAAAGCAAGTGGTATCTTCTTTTCTATCTGGTCTAAAAGATGATAAATACCGGCTTTGACATCATCTGCTTCAAAACCGCAAACAACTGCCGGCACATGAAATTCATCCGTAACAAACCGGAACGCCTCTGAACCCAAAACAGCTGCCACATGCCCGGGACAAATGAGTCCGTCTATTCTTTTTCTGTCATCCGTAAGGATCCGGCGAAGCACAGGCTCCATCCGTTTCAGAGCCGTTAGAAAGAACAGATTATCAGGGCCGTTTTCATATACATTTTTAACCGTTGCCGCAATAACAGGTGCTGTTGTTTCAAATCCGACTGCTAAAAATACAATTGCTTTATCCCGTCTTTTTAAAGCCAGCGTTATGGCATCTTCCGGGGAATAGACCGTTACAATATTATGATTGGCTTTCTTATCAGCAAGATTCGAGCCGGTACCTTTCACTTTTAACATATCGCCAAAGGTGGCAAGTATGATATCATCACGGGAAAGCAATTCAATTGCCGCATCAATATAGGACTCATTTGTAACACATACAGGGCAGCCAGGACCAGACAACAGCTTAATGTGCTCCGGAAGCACAGAACGGATTCCTGATCTGGCTATGGACTGTGTGTGGGTGCCGCAAACTTCCATAATCCGGATTATTTTATCAATCTGACTCATCTTCATTATCTTTTACCATCTCATGCAGCGTGTCATTGAGAAATGTATATTCATTTACATCGATCTTTTCAATTGCAAAGCCTGCATGTATTAAGACATGTTCGTCCGGCATAGGTTCTTCTATCAGCTGGATATTAATTTTTTGACGAATGCCCATTGTTTCAGCATAAGCATAATTACCCTGGACCGATGTTATTTTTGCAGGTACAGCAAGACACATAATCACCCTCCTCTAAGATTGATGCCGCCGCAGATGCTTGACCGAAAGCCAGGCCTCCGTCATTTAACGGCGTTTGTTTGTTAAAATATATGTGAAAGCCTGACTTTTTAAGCCCCAATCCTATGTTTTTCATCAGATAAGTATTTTCAAATACCCCTCCGCTTAAAACAGCCTGATTGATCTTATACCTTTCCCTTAACCGGATTGCACAGGATACGGCTGCTTTGCAAACCGTATTATGAAATTTAGCAGAAATAACGGAAGCAGGTTCATGATTCTTTAAATCCAGTAATACACCTGTCAGGATGCTTTTATACCCTAATATTAGCGCACCGTCACTTTCATAGATGGAATAATTGTAATAATCCGTTACTTTTTCATCCAGGATGCTCTCAAGCTCCATGGCTGCCTGTGCTTCATATGAAATGTGGGTACGGCATAGCACAAGAGCGGCAACGCAGTCAAACAGCCGGCCCATGCTCGATGATTCGTAACAATTTACTTTATTCTGTAACGCCTTTTTTACGATTTCTAATGGAACGCTTTGTATATCAGGTAAAAACGGAGCTGCATCTTCATTAATTGCAGAAAGATAGGAGACTGCACATTTCCATGGTTCTTTTATCACAGAATCAGCACCCTGAAGGATAACATACTCCAAATGTCCTGCTCTTTGAAATCCTGCCCGGCTGCCAATAAGAAATTCTCCGCCCCAAACCGTTCCGTCCGTTCCCATACCCGTACCGTCAAAAATGATACCGATTGCATCACCCGTTAATCCACATTCCGCCATACAGCCGGCCATGTGCGCATGATGATGCTGTACGGAAATCAGCTCTTTTCCAAACTTTTTTGCATAGCGGGTCGAAATATAACCTGGATGTAGATCATGGACGGCAAATTGCGGCTGTGCGTTCAAAAGCCGGGATAACCGGTCTATCACTTTTCCATACTCATTGCAGGCATCAAGAAACTTAAGATCTCCCAGATACTGGCTTACATGTGCCGTTTTTTTATGTATCAGACAAACCGCTGCTTTTTGGTCACCCCCCAGAGCCAGAAGCTCCAATGATGTGTTTAAAGGCAGCGCCATCGGAGAATACCCTCTTCCGCAGCGGCTCACCAGCACATCATCGTCGATCACCTTCACGACCGAATCATCAACAGGCGTCATGATCTCACGGTTATGGACAAGAAAATAATCAGCCACCCGGTTTAAATGTTCCACTGCAGCCTTATCCTTATAACAAATCGGCATTCCGCTTACATTTCCGCTGGTCATAACGAGATATTTCATATCATCATCAAATAGGAAATAATGAAGCGGGGAATAAGGCAGCATGACCCCATAACGCTTAAGGCCAGGCGCAATCATTTCCGGCAATACGGAAGAACCGGTTTTATTCAGCAGCACGATGGGACGTTTGTTGTTTGCAACCGTCTCTTCTTCGAGAATGCTCAACGTGCAGATATCCTTTACAGCTTCCATTTCTGAAGCCATAACAGCAAAAGGCCGGTGCGGTCTGTTTTTTCTGTTTCTTAATTTTAAAATTGCATCTTCGTCCTGTGCATTGCAAACAAGATGGTACCCTCCGATCCCTTTCACAGCGACTATCGCTCCTTCTTTTAGAAGCTGCTTTGTTTTCTCAATGGGATCTTCACACTCGATCTGCACGCCGTTTCTGTTTCGCAGGGAATACTCCGGACCGCAGGCCGGGCAGCAGTCAGGCTGCGCATGGAATCTCCAGCTCTCCGGATTTTTGTATTCCTCTCTGCATTCCGGACACATGGAAAAGGAATCCATGGATGTATTGGCCCTGTCATAGGGCAGATCCTTAAGGATGGAATACCTGGGTCCGCAATGGGTACAATTGGTAAATGCATATCGAAACCGTCTGTCCCTGCTGTTTTTAATATCCTTCCGGCATTCATCGCAAACAGCCAGGTCAGGAAGAATCAGACCCTGCCGTGCTTTATCCTCTGAACTGTTTAAAATCCGAAAATCCTTAAAATCCACTTCAGCGCGGGATGTTTTTTTAATTTCATCAATCCTTGCGTTAGGCGGCGGGTCATGGGTCAATTCAAATAAAAAACGATCCAGCCTGCATTTTTCGCCTGAAACCGCTATGAATACCGAAGCGCCCTTATTTTTAACAACTCCGGTAAGCTCCAGGGATTTTGCAGTTTTATATAGAAAGGGCCTCATGCCTACCCCCTGTACAAGCCCGAAGATCTGTATCAGATAGCTCAGCCGTTCCCTCATGAAAGCTTTTCACCTTCTATTTGATCTATGGCCGCGGTGAGCGGTTCTATTTCCCGTTTTTGAACTAAAATGTTTGTCCAATCGCCGATGTGCCCGCTTTTCCTGTCAGCAAAATGTTCCCGAATGCTCTCTTCGCTTATATGGCTGTCGGTATGCACCGTAATTGTCAAATTCAGGATTTTCGCGATAGCATTCTCTTTGCATAAATGATTAATTGATTCATATAAATTCTGGTTTAAAAAGGTATCATGCATAAGCTTTTTCCTCCAATATGATTTTTTTGATTGAATTTTCAATTTCCAGGCAAATTTGCGGCAGTTTGTCTCTTAAAACCGGACTAAGCTCATCGCCGAAACCGATTTCAGCTACCTCAATGCCAATCATATAGCCCCTCAAATGATCCCCATAAAGTTTCATGAGTTCAATCATGCTCATATCATGCTGCATAAAAGAATCGGAAGGTTGTGACATCACCTCCTCAAGGTTTAATACATGAACGCTTCCCGGCTCTGCCCCCATGTAAAGTGCATCCAGTATAAAAACAAAATCATCCTTGTTTAATAAATAGTAGCTGCTTTGGCAGTCCGTTTCACCGATGAGGATCCGAAGCCCCAGATGACTCAGCCGGTTTTCCAAGCTTTCAGCCACTGCAATTGCTATACCGTCATCCTTCATAAACCGGTTGCCGACAGCAACCAATTTCATCATACGGTTTCTCCTTTCTGTAAATAACATTTGTAATATATATGAGCTTTATTGCGAAATATACGTTACATCAGATATGACACGATAGAGTTTTGCTCCATGCTCCGGCAGAACCGG
Source organism: Clostridium sp. Marseille-P2415 (assembly GCF_900155545.1). Lineage (GTDB taxonomy): Bacteria > Bacillota > Clostridia > Lachnospirales > Lachnospiraceae > Lacrimispora. The sequence continues at coordinate 833,923 of NZ_LT732526.1, read as the reverse complement.
GCACATCTCTTTGGTTTTACAAACAAATGTATTCCCGGTCCACAGCTCGGTAAACTTAAGGCCTGCAAAGCTTTCGAGATCCATAAGCTTTGGTACGACCGGAATAATTCTCTCTTCGTCGGAAAGATTGAATATTGCAAGATACCGGATATTTTCTGCAGCATGTTCACTGTACCATATGCAACGGACCGAATCGCGTTCAAGCTGTCTGGCATTTTCTGAAGTTGTAAGAAGGCTGAGCACTTCCGGATTAGTCAGCAGCTTTATTGTCCAATCATCAAGGAGTGTCAGCTCTCCGCCAATCATCAGCGGGGAACGGAATATGCACCAGAGCGTCATCATGGTAATCTGTTCGTCATGCGTCAAACGGGTCAGATGCTCATCGTTAAATCCTTTCCCAAGCATCCCGACCGGGAGCATATCACAGTCCGGATAGTTTCCTGAGCTCACATGATTCTGCCAGAGCTCACAACGTTCAAACATATTGCGAAGCAGCTTCCAGTCATCCCAGAAATCATTGGTGATCCGCCACATATCAGCATATTTTTCATAGTGCCATGCCTCTTCGATGCGCGCCGGTCCCGGAGAAAGACTTAAGACCATCGGACGTTTGCACTGTTCAATTGCTTCATGGAGCATCCTGATTTCTTTTTTCGCAGACGGCGCATCCATACGGCAGATATCATCGCATTTAATAAAGTCTATCCCCCACTCAGCATATAGGCTTATAATGGAATTGTAATAATCCTGAGAGCCTTCCTCCTCCGGGATTACACCGTACATATCCGGATTCCACAAACAAATGGAATACGGACTTGCAATTTCATTAGCCGTCCTCTCTGTTCCAAGTATTTTTGTATGGGTATGAGCTGCAATCCTTGGTATCCCGCGCATGATATGGATCCCAAATTTCAGGCCCAATCCATGCACATAATCAGCAAGCGGCCCAAAGCCCCGCCCATTGGCTGAGGACGGGAACCGGTCCGGATAAGGAAGCAGCCGTGAATATTCATCCATTTCCACACGCCAGAAAGGTATGTATTGATGTTTGCCGCGCTGCGTCCCGGAATCATGGGAATACCATTCAATATCAACAACAATATATTCCCAGCCAAACTTCCTTAAATGAGCGGCCATGTAATCCGCATTCGCTTTAATCCGATCCTCATTTACGGTCGTATCATAATAATCATAGCTATTCCAGCCCATGGGAGGGGCCGGTGAAAATAAATTCTTGTTCATAAAATCATCCTTTCATGGTAAAATATTTGATTATCTTAATCTTATTATAACAAAGGAAGGATCCCTTGCATCAAATCAGAGCCGCTGTGATAGGATTTCATTCTCCACACATTTCGCCGCATAAGTGGCTAGTCTTGAACCTCTGTCCGGGTGGAAGGTGTTGACGGCCTTAATCAGTCCGATGGTCCCCACAGAAAGAAGGTCCTCCATATCATAATCCGTATTCTGATATTTTTTTGCCACATGCGCCACCAGGCGCATATTCCGCTCGATGAGTGTGGCTCTCGCCTCCTGATCCCCTTTCTGGTATCGTTCCAGACACTCTCGCTCCTCTCGCGCAGTTAACGGTTTGGGAAAAGTTTTCAAAGAAAGCCACCTTAAACTTACTTACTCTCATTTTATGCCAGCCTTCTGTTTAAAGTGCTTTTACAAAAAATATTGGCTGGTACTTATTTTCCTGTTTGATGATTGTTCCATAAAAAAGGCCGGATAAGATACCAGGACATTCTCCTGACCGCTTATCCGGACCACAAATGGATCGTTTAGTGATGGAACAGGCGAATCCCGGTAAATGCCATCGCCATACCATATTTATTGCAGGTTTCAATCACCTGATCATCGCGGACCGAGCCTCCTGGCTGGGCCACATATTTCACCCCGCTCTTATAAGCCCGGTCAATGTTATCTCCAAAGGGGAAGAATGCATCCGAGCCCAATGAAACTTCCGTCATCTTGTCCAGCCACGCCCGCTTCTCTTCCCGTGTGAATACGGTTGGCTTCACCTTAAAAATGTTCTCCCATCTGCCGTCTGCCAATACATCCATATATTCCTCCCCAATGTAGACATCAATGGCATTGTCGCGGTCTGCACGGCGGATGCTGTCTACGAAAGGAAGTTCCAGAACCTTTGGCGCCTGACGTAGGAACCAGTTGTCCGCCTTGCTGCCCGCCAGCCTGGTACAGTGAACGCGGGACTGCTGGCCGGCCCCGATCCCAATAGCCTGTCCGCCTTTTGTGAAACAGACGGAATTGGACTGGGTGTATTTTAAAGTAATAAGGGAAATAATCAGGTCAATCTTTGCGGATTCCGGGATTTCCTGATTATCCGTTACCACATCCCTTAAAAGTCCCTCATCAATCCTTAAATCATTTCTTCCCTGCTCGAATACGATTCCATAAACCTGCTTTCTCTCAAGCGGTTCCGGTATATAGTCCGGGTCTATCCGGATTACATTATAATTGCCGTTTTTCTTGGATTTTAAAATCTTTAAAGCCTCCGGCTCATATCCCGGTGCAATCACGCCGTCAGACACTTCCCGCTTGATGATCTTTGCGGTATCCGCATCGCAGATATCGGACAGAGAAATGAAATCTCCAAAGGATGACATGCGGTCCGCCCCTCTTGCCCTTACATAGGCGCAGGCCAGCGGAGAAAGCTCTTTCATGTCGTCTACCCAGTAAATCTTTGCAAGGACCGGGTCAAGGGGCAGACCCACCGCAGCGCCTGCGGGCGATACATGCTTAAAAGAAGCCGCTGCAGGCAGACCGGTTGCTTCCTTTAATTCCTTTACCAGCTGCCAGCCGTTAAATGCATCCAAAAAATTGATGTAGCCTGGCCGGCCGCTTAAGACCTCAATCGGAAGCTTCTTTCCCTCCGGCATGAAGATCCTTGACGGTTTCTGATTTGGGTTACAGCCGTATTTTAATTCTAATTCATTCATCTTCTGCGCTCCTGTTATTTGTTCTTATTCACAATACGGGTCTCATAAGTCTCTGATTCCGTATCAATATACCTTACAAAGAGTGATACCTTATTCTCTTTGTTTAAGCTTTCCCAGATCAAAGCAGTGAATTCATCTATATCGTCAAGAGTTTCTACAAGCTTCGGTTCCCCCTCAAAGCTTGGCAGGGGATTTCCGTCATGCATATAGGTATGAATAAAATGAGCTTCCCCTGCCGCCGGATTCTCGTAGGCAAAGGTATAGCGGTTGCAGGAATCAGGATTCCCATGATTGCTCTTTAGAATGGACATGGCGTAATTAAAACGCCCTCCCTCCATGTGAATGATTCCGGAAATTCGGGGAGTATAATTCGGACTGTCCGGCTCAAATTCCCTGCACCTTAAAGACTGTTCAAAGGTCAACTGTATATCCATGCCTTCATAAATGGTATCAGTCTGGTCCCCGTTGGTCACTATGGTCTTATTGCCCATGACCCGGACCGGGGAGTAAATAATCAGACTGGGGTCTGTAAGCTTTAAAGGGTCAAATGCCTGGGTGCGGATCCCCTCCCCCTCCTCCACAAATACCCGGTTACGGCTGTTCTCACTTCTTCCCATGATAAAGTAAGCGGCTACTGCCTTTGTTCCATCCGGTGTTCTGCCCATGACAATGCCTCTTCCCGGATACGAATTTTTCTTTAAATCGTTTTTTAAAGAAATCAAATTCATCAGATCTGGTCCTCCCTTCTCAATAAAAACGCAAAAAACCGCCTGGGCATCCCATAGCGGTGCCCAGGCGGTCGGCTTCTTGTTTGTATCGTGCTCCCCGTGGTGTAACTCCACTGATCCGCCAGTCGCACGTACCTTGTCTATCATCATATAATATTCCCGCCGGAAATGCAAGTAATTTTTCCGAACCTGCTATTCGTTCCGTATCGCAGCCAGCGGACTCAGCTTCATGGCCCGTAAAGCGGGGAAAAATCCTGCAGCCATGCCCACAAAAACAGCGAACCCAACGGCCGTCAGGGAAAGCCACAGCGGAATCCGGGATAAATCCCCCGGCATATCTGTCATAAAATGGCCGGCAAGAAACTTGTTTATGAGGAGCGATACCGCATAGCTGAAAAGAATTCCGGTTATTCCCCCTAAAAAGCCGATAAAACCGGACTCCAAAAGGAACATGTTCCTAATATTCTTCATATCGCATCCCAAAACCTTCAGGATCCCGATTTCCTTTGTTCTCTCATAAATGGACATCATCATGGTATTGGCAATCCCGATCGCCGCTACAAACAGGGAAACAGCTCCGATTCCGCCCAAAAGGGCCTGAACCATCTTCGCCTGCTTCTGGGACTGCTCCAGCCATTCCATATTGCTGTTAGCCTGGTACCCCATATCCGTAATGGCCTTCTGCACAGATGTCACATTGGCCATGTCATCCACCTCCACAACTGCCTGATCATAAATAAAATAGCTGTAGGGTTTTCCTTTTTTATTGGTTGGCTGATTGGGAATCGGCTTTTTTTTGAAAATTTGTTTTAACTGGGTTTTAAGCGCCTCCAGATCCACATAAACATTATAACTATAGTTGTTCCAGTCCTCGGCTCCGCCTTCCACCAGACCAACGGTTGGCAGAAGATACTTTTTCGGCGGTTTAACGGGGGTTCCGCCCTCTGTGGTACCGCCCCCTGTAGTGCTGCCCCCTGTAGTGCTGCCACTCTGAGCCTGATAATAAGCATCCGTATCAAAGATCACAAACAGAGGTCTATTCATAAAATCGATGTCTGGTATGCTGGAAGCATCTTCATAATAACCGGAGTTATTGCTTTTCGGATTACTGAAACGCCTGGCGACCATATTTCCGATAACCATTTGAAGTTCCTTTTTCCCCGGATCCGGAAGATGGCCTTCCTTTAATGTAATATTATTCATATAATCCTGAGTAACGCCGACAAGGCTCACATTCGCCTGATAAGCTCCCTGAGTCATAAGAACATTCGCCTCCAGCAAGGGAGAGACTGCAGTAACGTGATCGATCTGTTCAAACTGTGCAATCACATCATCCGTCATGTATTCAGGCTCCTTACTGCTCTCATTCCCTCCCATCATGGCGTTCGAATAAACCGAGATCTCTGTCAGGCTTCCATAAGATGCGATCTGTTCCATGGTAAGTTCATTAAAGCCGATCCCCAAAGACACCATGACAACAATGGAAGCCGTACCGATCAAAACTCCCAGAACCGTTAAAAATGTCCTTAGCTTCCTGCGTCTTAAGTTATTCACACTCATGGAAAGCAAATCGCTAAATCTCATTGTCTATTTCCTCTTCTGCCGCTTTCTTTTTCTTTCTGCGCCTTTTCAGAATAATAACAGTACCTATGGTTCCGGCAGCCAAAACAGCAATCACCGAAGGAATGATGATTTTCCCGTATTTAGAAACCCCTGCCGGCTCTGTGTCCGCGGGAAAATCCCCGGAATCATCCATTCCCAAATTCTGGTCCGCCTGCTCCGTTACCGTCAGAGTTATCTCCTTCTCAATGGGGTCGCTGGCCACTCCATTTTCATCCTCATAGGTAATGAGAATCTTGATCTTTCCCTCATCCATGGTGGGGGCTGCTCCGGTGATCATAGCATCTACATTCCCGGATTCTCCCGGTTTAATATTTCCTACATAACTGTTGGTCTGCTGGATCGAATCCCCGACAAAAGCCACCATTACATTATAAAGAAGTACTTTTCCCGTATTATTAATGGGGAACATCACATTTGTCTCGGAACCTACGGAAATCGTATCCGGCATAACATCAACGGTTCCCGTATTCAAACGGGCCATTTGTTTTACCGGAATGTTCACCGTCACTTTTTCTTCGGCATTTTTAAACTCCGGACTGTCGTACTTTTCATTGATGGTTATGGCATAAGTCCTCTGATCCACCCAGGCCCCGGCCCGAAGCTTCACCTTCACATCCGTTGTCTGGCCTGCTCCAAGGGAATTAACAACAATGGAGGAAGAACCGGCATCTATGGTAAACACTGCACTGTCCGTAACCTTCTCTGATTCCAGATTAAAGAGGATATTGCTGGCCGCAACATCCTCGGAGGCGTTCTTCATGTGAAGGAGCAGTTCAAATTCATCTCCTGCATAAACCGTCTCCGGATTTGTTTCGAAACCATCGACAATGATTCTGGCCTTTGTTCTGTCGTTGGCATTAAACTCCCCGGTCTCTTCTTCTTTATCCTTATTCTGTACCTTTACATAGAAAATCTCTTCTGATTTCTGGATATCCCCCTCTGTGCTGTCCCGGTATTCAATGGTAAAGGTAATCGGATAGTATCCGCTGTAAACATCCTTGCGGATCGTCATGCTGTAGGGGACTTCAATCGACTCACCCCCGCCGATCCTGTCATAATGCCGGGTATAGTTTCCATCGCTTATATCAAACGGAAATTTGGTGCTGTCCTGATCCAGCTTCATCCGGATGTCTACGTCAAAGGCCGTTATATTGGAAGAATTGCGGACATTCATATTGAAGTTCATCACTTCCGGAAATGTTCCGGAGGGCGTATTCTGGTTTTCCCCCAGCTCAAATTGGATCGTTCCCTCCGTATCGCCGGATTCCGTGGTGGTGGAAGACTTTGTGATCCAGATATTAACCTTTTCATAACTGGCATGGGACCCTCCGGTTTTCACCTCCAGGGGAACCATGTAATAGCCCTCCGATATGTCTCTGCGCACTCTCGCTGTCAAAGAAAAATTCTTAGAGCTTCCGCTCTTTACCGTTCCCAGTATTTTCGCATCAAACGTACTGGTAGTAATCTCAAAAGGGAATACATCTCCGGTGTACCTTGTCTCTTCATCACCATCATCGTCTTCTGTGGCCTCATACTCTTCCTCTGCCACAGAACGGTCAAACATGACTGCAACACCGTTTAAATCATTGCTTGTATCATTGGTAAAAACCATATTAATGGTAACATTTTCCCCGGTCTTGCCAGACGGAGTCTTCTTAACATCTATGTAGGTATTCTTACTTAAGTCATACTGCGCAAACGATGCAGACGGCATGGCCGCAACGATCATGAGGGCCGCAAGCAGCCACAGAATTCCTTTCCTACCCCTCTTCATATCCGATGTCCTCCTTCGTATCCTCATGATGCTGCTCCTCAATCTTAAATATCTTTCCATCCACAATGTGGAATTGCCTGTCTGCGAACTTCGCGATGTAATTATCATGGGTAACCATGACCAGCGTCTGGTTCTGCTCCTTCACGATTCTCTGCATCAGGCCCAGAATCTCCTTTGTGGTCTTTGAATCCAGATTTCCCGTGGGCTCATCCGCAAAAATTATCTGAGGATCTACCGCAAGCGCTCTGGCAATGCCGACTCTCTGCTGCTGTCCTCCCGACATTTCATTGGCCATATGCTTCATCTGTTTCTCAAGCCCAACAAGCTTTACGTATTCCTTTGCCTTTTCATTCCTTATTTTCCTTGGCACCCCACGGAATGACATAGGCAGTGCAACGTTCTCCACTGCATTCATGGTCTTTAAAAGATTATAGGACTGGAAAATAAAACCCACATGCTTTCTTCGGAATGAAACCAGCTGGTTTTCCGAAAGCTTCTCAATATGCTTTCCGGCAATGACGATCTCTCCCTTTGACGGTTTTTCAAGGCCCGCCATCATATTTAAAAGGGTGGATTTACCGGAACCGGAGGGTCCCACTATCGCACAAAATTCCCCTTTGTATATGGTAAAATCCACACCGTTTAACGCATAGACCTTGGTATTTCCCACTTTATACACCTTATATAGATTCTTAACCTGAATCATAGGTGTCTTACCTTCCGTCAAAGCAGATACCCCCCTTAATTTATTTTGTATACACATTATACAACAAGATATTTGAATCGGTCATTCTTTATTTTCTTACACTTTATTAAATATTCCTTACAGGAAAAAATTACCGGTTCCCTGGAAAATAAAACCATACGCAGAGATTATATCATAAATTGAAAAAAAGTGTGGAAATATTCCAATGAATACTATATAATGGGATAGAATTTGAAACCATAACTTAGTGGATAAAGGAGATTCTTATGAGACATTTACTTAACCCGTTAGACTTTAGTATGGAAGAAACAGGACAACTCTTAGATCTGGCGAAAGACATTGAAGAAAATCTTCCAAAATATTCCCATGTATGCGATGGAAAAAAATTAGCGACATTATTTTATGAGCCAAGTACAAGAACCCGTTTGAGTTTCGAAGCTGCCATGTTGAATCTGGGCGGCAGTGTACTGGGCTTTTCTTCTGCTGATTCCAGTTCTGCCGCGAAAGGGGAAAGTGTTGCTGATACCATTCGGGTCATCTCCTGTTACGCAGATATCTGTGCCATGAGACATCCGAAAGAAGGCGCTCCACTGGTAGCTGCCAATCATTCCGGCATACCGGTGATCAATGCCGGGGACGGCGGGCACCAGCATCCGACCCAGACGCTGACCGATTTACTTTCTATCCGTTCTTTAAAAGGCCGTTTAAATGATTTAACCATTGGTCTCTGCGGCGACTTAAAATTTGGCCGTACGGTACATTCTCTGATCAACGCTCTGGTACGTTACGAAAACATCAGATTTATCTTAATTTCTCCCCCAGAACTACGGGTACCTGAATACATCCGGGAAGATGTTTTAAGGGCCAACAACATTGAATTTGTTGAAATGGACAGTCTTGATGATGCTATGCCGTCTCTTGATATCCTTTACATGACGCGCGTCCAGAAGGAGCGTTTCTTCAATGAGGAAGATTATATCCGTTTAAAGGACTGCTACATTCTGGATAAAAAGAAAATGAAGCTGGCAAAAGATGATATGTACGTTCTTCATCCCCTTCCCAGAGTCAATGAAATCTCTGTGGAAGTTGACGACGATCCCAGAGCTGCTTACTTCAAACAGGCGCAGTACGGCGTTTACGTGCGCATGGCTCTTATCATGACATTACTGGAGGTAGAAAAATCATGTTAAATATCAGCGGATTAAAAGAAGGAATCGTATTAGACCACATAGAAGCAGGCAAAAGCCTGGAGATTTACTATAATTTAGGCCTGGACAGGCTGGATTGCCAGGTAGCCATCATAAAGAATGCCAGAAGCAATAAGATGGGGAAAAAGGATATCATAAAAATCGAAGGCGGGCTGGATCACATTGACTTAGACATCCTGGGATATATTGATCATAACATAACCGTCAATATCATACGGGATAATCTGATCGTGGAAAAGAAAGCATTAAGCCTTCCAAAAAAGATCACCAATGTAATCCATTGTAAAAACCCCCGCTGCATCACCTCCATCGAACAGGGACTGCCCCATGTATTCTACCTGGCCGATGAAGAGAAGGAAACCTACCGCTGCAGGTACTGTGAAGAAAAATATACGAAATAACCCAAAAATCAGAAATCGGGCTTACGCTGTCTGCCTAGAGACGGCAAAGCCCGATTTCTGATTTTTGTTGTGGTACGGTTAAAAATACGCCAAAAGTCATTGATATTTTATCACTCATTCAGACCTCCGCATATTCAGTTAACAACTGATTTCTGATACTCTCCTTATCCGATGCTGCCTGATATACTCTTAATAACTGTATATCAGCCTCAGTTAATGGCATATTTTCCATAGCCATAGATGCTCTAACCTCTGCAGCCTTTTCATCTGCTGTATAAGTCTGGGGCATTTTTATTTCAAACGGAATGCTTTTGGTCAAAATAATCTGTTTTAACAGCATATTAGCTTGTTTTAATCGGGATCATAACAATTTTTATAAGTTTTGAGCAAGACGATAAGCCGGGTTATGTCGTTGAATGGCCATCTATCTAGGCCTGCCGTCACCGGCAGGCTCCAGCGACCTACCCGGGAGCAGACGGGCCGCCTTGTGCTCCCTGTTCGGTCTTGCTTCGGATGGGGTTTACATGGCCCCCTCCTGTTACCAGAAGGGCGGTAGTCTCTTACACCACCATTCCACCCTTACCGCAAAATGCGGCGGTATATTTCTGTTGCACTTTCCCTGGAGTCACCTCCGCCAGACGTTATCTGGCATCCTGCCCTGTGAAGCCCGGACTTTCCTCACCTGCAGCCTTTCGGCTTTGCAGCTGCGGCCATTTGTCTTACTCAAAACCATATCAGTTTAACATAAATCTTTACATTTGTAAAGGACATTGTAATTTCCTGAATTACTGTTCTTTGGTCATTCAAATCAGAGTTCTGTCTCAAAAAAACGTTCCATCTTTGCACATACGAAAGCTTCATCAGCACCAGTCACTTCGACCTCTACGGTATCATTGCATTTTATATCCATAGCCATTATTTCCATAAGTTCTGTTGCATCCGTTGATTTACCGTTCCCTTTAATCATTATTTTACTGTCATACTTTTTTGCTTCTTTAACCAATAATCCTGCCGGTCTGGCATGGATTCCATTTTCATCTTTAATAACATATACAAAGCTCTTCATCATTCTATTCCAATTCTTCATTCAATATGATACGTTCAATGTGCATTGCCAGATAACCTATTTCTACTTCTTTTATATCCATTTTTAATGCGATACTTAACTCATCACAGATTGTGGTTGCTATCGTAAAGGACTCAGGAAATTTAAATTCCATATAGTCATTGATATTCAATTTTAATTCTTCGTCCTTTACGATTCTGGCAACCATATATTTTACATGGTTCATAAGCCTGTTATAAGACAGGGACATAACATCGATCCTGCATTTTTTTTCATTTTCTATGATACTGACACATCTTCTTACTGCCTCAGCCATTTTCATAGATATTGAGGTGTGAATATCTTCCTTCGCTGCATGAATATGCAGGGAAACATATCCGATCTCATCGTCATCAATATAAATGTTCTTTTCACTTTTTAAAATATCCCGTAAAACCAATGCTACCTTAAATTCGCAATGGAATAATGCCTTTATATCTTCTGTGAGCGGATTATAAATCTGCTCCCCATTTTGGATTCTCTGTACCGCAAAAGCTATATGGTCAGCCATTGGAAACAGGATGCTCCGATCAAGTTTTCCAAACTTTTTCTCTGCCTCATCTAAAATTGTATTCGCATATTCAAAGTATTCCGGTGCAACGTTCTTTACCAGCTCCCGGTTCGTTCCCCGTTCTGACTTTTCCTGTAAAGAGTAAATAGAGCAATCCTTCGCTGCTTCAAAACGTTCTGATACCTTTTTCCCAAATCCAATTCCTTTTCCCAATAAAATATATTCTCTATTATCATTCATATCAATTGCTATTACACTGTTATGATTTAATATCTTGCTTATGCGGTACATTTCGTAAACGCCATCCTCTCTATATGAATTGTATTTCCATTTTATCATGAATAAAACTTAAAGAATAGACATTTACAATTGGTATTTCACAAATACTTATTCAAAAGTATCCACTGCAAATAATGGTTCTCCTGCTTTCACCTCACCGTTTGCAATAAGTCTTATCTTCTGATTATCCTGGAGTTCTGTGCAGATGACAGGAGAACAGATCGACGGCGCTGCTGTTTTCAAGTACTCTAAATCAATTTTAAGGAGCTTATCCCCTTTCTTGACCTTCTGCCCGTTTTCCACAAAAACCTGAAACCCTTTTCCATTAAGTTTAACCGTATCTATTCCAACATGTATAATCATTGTAATACCACGGTCCGTTTGATAACCAATGGCATGTTTTGTATCAAATACGAAACAAACCTCTCCATCTTCCGGTGCAGTGACCATTTCTTCCGTTGGTGTAACTACAGCACCGTCCCCCATCATTTTTCCTGCAAATCCTTCATCCGGCGCTGTGGTAATATCTGCAGACACCCCTGTAAACGGACTGGAAATGATTACGGAATCAATCACCTTTTTTTCTTCTTCGGATTTCACACCTTCTGATGAATCATATTTCACTGTATCATCAAAGTCAACATCTTCTGGTGCAGTCTCTAAATAGTCCTCAAAATTTGACTTGATAATCGTCACCCTCGGACCGTATATAATCTGTACTCCATTTCCTTTGCGCACTACTCCTCTTGCACCTGTTGCTTTTAACACATCATCGTCAACAAGTTTTCCATCCATTACCGTGCAGCGAAGTCTTGTCGCACAACAATCCACAGAAGAAATATTCTTCTTTCCTCCAAGGCCTTTTAAGATACCTGCGGAAACAACATCTTCCGAACTTTTCTTGCTGCCGTTTTTTTGTGCATTTACATCAGCTCTTGTATACAGTTTTATTTCTTCCTGCTTATCACGGCCCGGTGTCTTTAAATCCAGTTTCTTAATTAAGAATGAGAATATAAAATAATAAAATATGAAATATACAATCCCTACTATTACAATCCATATCCAACTGGTTTTTGCATTTCCCTGAAGAATCCCAAATAAGAACATATCAATAAATCCGCCGGAAAATGTCATGCCTACACCAACACCGCACATATGCATGATCATATAGGCTGCTCCTGCCAAAACGCAGTGAATTCCATAGAGTACCGGAGCAACAAATAAGAACGTAAATTCAAGCGGCTCCGTAATACCTGTGAGCATTGATGTAAGTGCTGCTGACAATAATAATCCGCCAACAGCCTTTCTGTTTTCAGGTTTTGCAGTGCGATACATTGCAAATGCTGCTCCCGGAAGGCCGAAAATCATAAGCGGAAATTTTCCTGACATAAAACGTGTGGCCGAAACTGCAAAATGTTTTACGGTTGGATCTGTAAGCTGTGCAAAGAAAATATTCTGGGCGCCTTCGATTACTTTACCAGAAACCTCTAACCTTCCGCCGATACTGGTCTGCCAGAATGGCAGGTAAAATACATGATGAAGACCAAATGGGATCAGAAGCCTTTCCATAAAGCCATAAACCCATGTTCCTGCGTAACCACTGTTTAAAACAACATTTCCTACTCCATATATTCCCGTTTGAACAACCGGCCAGACATAATACATGAGAATACCTACAAAAACATATACCAACCCGGAAATAATAGGTACAAATCGGGTTCCCCCAAAAAATGACAGCACCTGCGGAAGCTGTATCTTATAGAATTTATTATGAAGTGCTGCTACTCCCAAGCCTACAATAATACCTCCAAAAACACCCATCTGTAATGATGTAATACCGCATACGGAAGTTGTAGCCCCTGATAAAAGGCCCTGCCCGTTATCATGAATACTGATCAATGAGCTGATAGAAGCATGCATAATAAAAAATGCGATTGCCGCAGCCAAAGCCGCGACTTCCTTCTCTTTTTCTGCCATGCCGATTGCAACACCAATTGCAAAAATAATTGGTAAATTCGAAAATACAATATTACCTGCACTGTTCATAATCTGTAACAATGCATTCGGTACGGTTCCTTCGCCCATGACCGTTGTAAGTCCATAGGCCTCTAACATTGTCTGGTTCGTAAAAGAACCGCCTATCCCCAACAGCAGGCCAGCAACCGGCAGAATTGCTATTGGTAACATAAATGATCTGCCAACTCTTTGTAATACTCCAAAAATCTTGTCCTTCATAAACAAGTCTCCTTTCAAGCTTTTTCATTTCGAGCATCCTTGATTTTGAAATGCTTATCATGAGGCTTTTTAGGTTCCCGGGCACACAAAAAAGCACTAACCAGCATAAACATTCCAAAATATTTATGCATAGTTAATGCCTGATCAATCAGTAACACACTATATAACGACATAATTATACACTATAATCTCAAATTCGTCAATCTTAATTTTCTTGAGCTTATTTTTTAGCTCTTAAACCTTAAAACAGCTGCCTCCAATGAATTCCCGGACAATGGAATTGCGTGGAATATCCTCACTGTTGACACCCAGAAAATAATCCAGGAATTTTAGCAGCCGCTTTGCCTCCATGTATTCCGGAGATTCCCGGGGAATGCCGAATAACAGCGGTTCCGCATATTGCTTCAGCACAGCCAGTTCATAAACCGTAGCAGAATTAAACATCATATCCGCAGATTCCTGGAACGGAAAGATATGCTCTTCTTCTCCCTGTCTCACCGCGGGCCACATGCGAATGGTATCCTGAGCCGATGCCCCTCTTGTTCTGGCATCCCGGACCATCCGGCGGATCAGGCGGCAATCCGTGGTTGGAATCCGGTTGTGTTCATCAATATTTAACTGAGTCAAAGCACTTACATACACACGGAATTTACATTCCTTCGGAAGGGAGTAAGACAGCTTGTCATTCAGGCAATGGATCCCCTCAATGACCAGGATATCATCCTTTCCTAATTTCAAATAATCCCCTCTGTATTCCCTGACTCCCGTCTTGAATTGATAACGCGGCATTTCAACGGTTTCACCGGACAGGAGAGCGGTCATATCTTTATTAAACTGCTGGATATCCAGACATTCCAGCAATTCGTAATTGTAGCTGCCATCCGGATTTCTCGGACTGTCCACCCGGTTTACAAAATAATCATCCACCGCAATGGGATGAGGAATCATTCCCTGTGCCTTCAACTGTACGGACAGACGGTGGGAAAAGGTAGTTTTCCCGGAAGAGGACGGACCGGCAATCATTACGAATTTTTTACTTCGGTCAGCGCCGATCTTTTCGGCGATTTCTGCAATCTTCTTTTCCTGAAGCGCCTCCTGGATCAAGATCAGTTCATTGATATTACCCGCTGCAATTTCTTCGTTAAGAGCACCGACATGGGACACGTTTAAGCGCTCTCCCCATTTTACGCTCTCCTTTAACACACGGAACAGCTTCTGCTTCTTCCCGGCTTCAAAAACAGGCACTTCCTTTGGGTTTTCTTTCCGGGGAAGCATGAACATGAAGCCTTCATCATATAAAAACAAGTCAAAATACTTGATGTATCCGGTATTCTGCACCATATATCCATAATAATAATCTTCAAAACCGCCAATGCTGTAGATGTTGACACGGGAAACCCGGCGATAGCGGAACAGCCTCTCCTTGTCATACATGCGGTGTCTGTGAAACAGCTCAATGGCATCATCCGTGTTCACGCTCCGCTTCATGATGGGGATTTTCTGGCTCACATATTCCTGCATGCGGGCCTTCACCCGGCGGATCAAGTCCTCTGTAAGCTTAATCTCCCCATGCGGTTCGATGTAATAGCCTTTTCCAAGAGTAAAGTCCACGGTAACTTTTTCAATATTTTCTATTCCTGCCACATCATAAAAAGCCTTCATCATGAGAAAAATAGCGCTTCTGTGATAGGTCTGGATTCCAGGCTGGTCTTTCCCTGTAAAGAAATGAAGATTGCAGTCAAATTGAACTTTCTTATGGAGCTCCCTTAGCTTTCCATTTATACTGACCAGCAGAATATCATTTTCATACTGCTGCTGATACTCCTTTGCAATTTCCTGATAGGTAGTACCAACAGGATATTCCTTTGTCACTCCGTCTATTGTTACAAATGCCATTCTCTTCCTCCTTATATCAATGTTTCAGGAAATACCACTTCTGCCTTGCGGATCTCCAAGCTCTCCCCGGCCTCTTTATTTAAGTATTCTTCCATAAAATCCAGGAACAAGTACTCCAGGCCGTAATGGCCTGCGTCGATGACAGCCATGTGGTTTGCAGCCGCGTCAATTCCATTGTGATGTCCGATATCCCCGGTCACAAGAACTTTAACGCCGGCTTTCAGAGCCGGTTTTATCATACTTCCGCCTGCTCCCGGGCTTATTCCGATAAACTTCACTGCTTCTCCGGGAGCATTCTCCCCATAAAGCGTCAGAAACGGAAGCTTAAACCGTTCTTTTACAAGTCCGGCCACCTCCTTTACCGTCATCTCCTCTTTCAGATACCCGGTTTTCCCGATTCCATAAGGCATTTCCTCCTGCCCGCCTTTCACTTCCCGGTGCATGATGCCTTCCTGCTCCAATACACCCAGATTTGTAAGACCAAGCTTTTTAGCCGCTGCATCAGCCATACAGTCCGGTGCAGCATCAAAGTTCGTATGCATGGCGTAATAGGAAATGTCGTGACGAATCAGCGTCATGATCCGGCGCGCGATGAAATCCTTATCATTGATTTTCTTTAATGGTTTAAAAATAAGGGGATGGTGGGTAAGCAGCAGGTCTCCTCCCCATGTAACAGCTTCCTCTACCACTTCATCGGTAGCATCCAACGCAATGAAAACTTTTTTTACCTCTTTATCACTCCTGCCCGCCAAAAGCCCTACATTATCCCAATCGCAGGCACATCCCGGCGGTGCCAGCCGTTCCAGTATTTCTGTCAGTTCATCGCATTTCATCTTGTGCCTCCTTATTCCAGGCCAGTTCCTGTTTCAGTTCTTCGATTCTTCTTCCGGCCCCTTGGGTTTCACTCTTTGAAAGTTCGTCAAGGATCCTCTTTAGCTGCTCCTCTTCTTTTGTCAGATACTCCAATAATACCGGATCATTGGATTCCAGTAACCGCTTTCCATAACGGTATAATATTTCACGGCCATAGGTCATGGTGTTTCCTGCCTTTCTTGTAACACCCATGACAGTATAGTATTTCCCTTCCTCTTTTATCATAGTCTCCCGCTCAATGAAAAATTCCTGTTCCTCCAGGAACTTACGCACCTTATGGAGCTCCGAATGGGGAGATAAAACCCAGGAGGAAATGCTTTCCCACAGTTTATGGCCCTCCTCCAGGATATGTATCATCAGTTCTCCGCCCATGCCTGCTATGACCACACAGTCCGCTTCGTTTTTCTCTAATTTTAAAAGTCCGTCGCTTAAACGGACTTCAATGCTGCCTTCCAGGCCAGTCTCACGGATATGGGCCCGGGCCCGTTCAAGGGGGCCCTTCCTCACATCCATGGCAATGGCATGTTTTACTTTTCCTTCCTGAACCAGATGGATCGGAATGTATCCATGATCGGTTCCTATATCAGCAATTCTGCTTCCTTCTGGCACAAAGGAAGCGATCGTGTCCAAACGCCTTGATAACTTCATCTTAAACTCCGTCTTGTACCGTTAATCATCCAGATAATCCTTAAGCTTCTTGCTTCTGCTGGGATGGCGCAGTTTACGCAATGCTTTCGCTTCGATCTGCCGAATCCGTTCTCTTGTAACATTAAATTCTTTTCCAACCTCTTCCAGTGTCCTGGGCCGCCCGTCATCAAGGCCGAACCGAAGCTTTAAAACCTTCTGTTCCCGTTCCGTCAGCGTATCCAGGACCTCCATCAGCTGCTCATGCAGCATGGTAAACGTAGCAGCATCGGCCGGAACTGCCACCTGCTCGTCCTGGATAAAATCTCCTAAGTGGCTGTCCTCTTCTTCCCCGATCGGGGTCTCTAAGGATACAGGCTCCTGAGATACCTTCATGATTTCCCTCACCCGGTCAACCTGCATATCCGCCCGCGCCGCTATTTCTTCCGGCACCGGTTCACGTCCCAGTTCCTGCAAAAGCTGTCTGGATACGCGTACCAGGCGGTTGATGGTCTCCACCATGTGAACCGGGATGCGTATGGTCCGGGCCTGATCGGCAATCGCCCGCGTAATGGCCTGCCTGATCCACCATGTGGCATAAGTGCTGAACTTATATCCTTTCCGGTAATCAAACTTTTCAACAGCCTTAATAAGCCCCAGGTTCCCTTCCTGGATCAGGTCCAAAAACTGCATGCCCCGCCCCACATAACGCTTGGCAATGCTGACTACAAGACGCAGGTTGGCTTCTGTCAGCCTCTGCTTTGCGTCCTCATCACCCAATTCGATCTTTTTTGCAAGCTCAATTTCATCTTCACTGGAAAGAAGGGGGACCTTTCCGATCTCCTTTAAATACATTCGGACCGGGTCCTCCACACTGATGCCTTCCGGAACGGATAAATCGATATTTTCCATATCAATTTCTTCCTCTTCCTCGATGTCATCTTCCATGAACAGGTCTTCATCCAGGTCCAGATCCTCGCCGCCGATGGAAAGCACGTCTACCTTGTTGCTTTCCAGGAAATCGAAAATCTGGTCCAGCTTATCCGAGTCTAAATTCTCTCCCGCGAAGAAATCCAGAATCTCCTGATTTTCCAGAACGTTACGCTTCTTTCTTGCCAGAAGGAGGAGCTGGCTTAACTTTTCCTCAAATGCGGCCGCTGACTCCGCTGCCTTAAGCTCTGCCGCCCGTTCCTCTTCTGTCCTTTTTGATCCCACCATCTTATCTGCTGTCTTCTTCACATTCTCGTCCATGTTCTTCCATCCTTCCACAGCCTGCCTATAGTGTACACCCTAATCCAGCGAAATATGCAAATCCTTTAGCGCAGCCTGTTCCTTTATAATTCTTTGCAGTTCTTCTATCCCTGCTGCATGACGGCTGGCATAATCCAGACTGTTTTTTTTCACCTTCAAAATCGTTTCCGAAAACGCCTTTTTCTGTTCTTCATTATCTAGGGACTCTTTTAAGCTCGCATGAAAAAGACCTGCGACTGCCCGGTATTGATCTTCATCATTAATAAAATGATTTAAAATCTCGGCCGGATTCAACGTTCCGGCAGCGTGTCCGTCAAAAACCATCCGTGCCACCTTTTGATACAGCTCTTCTATAAAATCATCCGGAGTGACCACTCCTTCAATTTTATCAAACAGTATGGGGTTCTCAATCAGCCAGGTAAGAAGCAGTCTCTGAGACTGTTTCACGCCGTCTTCCTTTTCCTTTTTCCGCTGGCCTTTTATGCTCCCCTCTTCTTCTCCCCGGGATGCAGAGAGGACAGGCCCCAGAGAAGCGCCCAGACGATTGACCAGACGCTTTAAGTCTTCATAGTTGATGAAATATTCCCGGGATACCGCCTCCAGATAATTATCCCGTTCCAAAGCCTCTGGAAATTCCAGAAGCTTTCTTGCCACCTGGTTGTAAAATTCTGTTTTCTGCTCCGGGTCATCCATCTTAAAGCCCTTTTTCAGTACATCGATTTCAAACAAAAAGCTGTTACGGGCCTCTTCGATCCGCTGCCGGAACGCTTCTGCTCCAAGGTTTTTTATGAATTCATCCGGATCTTTATAAGGCTGCATATTCAGCACCCGTATGGACATGCCCACTTCTTTCAAAATGGGAATGGCACGGAGTGCAGCCTTAACACCCGCGCCGTCGCTGTCATAGGTGAGAACCACTTTATCCGTATACCGCTTTAAAAGCTGGGCATGCTGGGTCGTAAATGCCGTGCCCAGGGAAGCCACCGCATTGGTGAATCCGGCCTGATGCATTGCGATCACATCCATATAGCCCTCACAAATCAATATGTACTTTTCCCGGGACAGCCTGGCGTAATTAAGGCCATATAGGTTCCTGCTTTTATCAAAAAGCTTTGTCTCCGGTGAATTTAAATATTTGGGTTCCCCGGCCCCCATGACCCGGCCCCCAAAGCCAATGACCCGGTTGTTCACATCCATAATGGGAAACATGACCCGGTTCCAGAACTTGTCATGGGCGCCCCTCTCCTCAATGGTCACAAGCCCGGTATGCTTTAAGATACCATCATCATATCCCTTGCCCCTTAAGTACCGGTAAAGGTCATCGCTGGTCTTATTGGAATATCCCAGCCCGAAACGGACTATGGTCTCATCGCTTAACTGTCTGTCCCTTAAATAACGGTAGCCGGCCTCTCCCTGGGCATTTTTAAGCTGATAGTAAAAATAACCGGCCGCCAGCTTATTGATCTCCAAAAGAGCGGACCTAAGATCTTCCTGCTCCCTGGCCTCTTTGCTGTATTCTGCCGCAGGAAGCTTCACGCCCGACCGGTCAGCCAGAACCTTTAACGCCTCGGAGAAGGAATAGTTTTCATATTCCATAACAAACGTTATCACGTTGCCGCCCACGCCGCAGCCAAAGCAGTAATACATCTGTTTGGCAGGGGATACGGAAAAAGAAGGTGACTTTTCATTGTGAAAAGGGCACAGGCCAAAGTAATTGCTTCCCTTTTTCTGCAGCTTTAAGTATCCCGAAATCACATCCACGATATCATTCTTCATCCGGACCTCTTCAATTACTTCTTCCGAATAACGCATGGAGCTTTCCCCCTCCTTCCTCCAAATTATTTATTAAATTGCTTTCCACGCTTTGGGAACAAAAAGCTGTTCAAATTTATCAATGGCATAGCTGTCGCTCATTCCTGCAATGTAATCGCAGACTGCCCGTTCCTTGCTTTCCTTCCGTTCCTTCATCAGGGACCGGTATTCATCCGGAAGCCTGTCCGGCTGATCCATATAATAGTGAAACAGCATAACGATCAGATGCTGTGCTTTTCCTTCCTCTGCTTTTGGAATATCGCTTTTGTATACATGATCAAACATCCAGGTGCGCAGTCCCTGCATGGCTTCCTCCATATCAGGCGACATGATGATGTCCTGTTTCCCATAGCTATTGCGGATGATATCATGGATCAGGTTATTGAGCCGTTCCCGGACACTGTGTCCCAGAATATCCGTATAACACCCGGGTAAATCCTCCTCCACAAACATCCTGGCCCTGATGGCATCGTCAATGTCATGATTGATATAGGCGATCTTATCCGACAGACGGACGATACTGCCTTCCAGGGTGGAAGGATGGCCGCTGGTACGGTGATTTAAGATTCCATCCCGGACCTCCCATGTAAGATTTAAACCCATGCCGTCCTTTTCCAGAACCTCCACCACCCGGACGCTCTGCCTGTAATGGGCGAATCCTTCGGAACAGATTTTATTTAAAACCGCTTCCCCCGAATGGCCGAAGGGTGTATGGCCCAGGTCATGGCCCAGCGCAATGGCCTCAGTCAGATCCTCATTCATACGCAGAGACTTGGCTATGGTTCTGGCAATCTGAGACACCTCCAGGGTGTGGGTCAGTCTGGTCCTGTAATGATCCCCTTCCGGGGCCAGAAAGACCTGTGTTTTATGTTTCAGCCTTCGAAACGCCTTACAGTGAATAATCCGGTCCCGGTCCCTCTGATAGGCAGTCCGGATATCACAAGGATCTTCTTCCCGCTCTCTTCCCCTGCTGTCCCTGCTAAAGGCTGCATGAGGACTCAAATATGCTTCCTCCCATTGTTCCGTGGATTCCCTGATATTCATACAATCACATCCTTCGCACAAAGTTATGGTACATTATATCATATTTTCAGTAATTATAATACCCTATATTAAAATATTTGCAATACCTGTCACGGACCTGCACCCAAATTTTTCCGGTACTCGCTGGGGAGACAGCCGTACCGCTTTTTAAAGGCTTTGGAAAAAGCCCTGCTGTCCGGAAATCCGTGGTTCATGGCTATCTCTCCTATTTCATGACCGGTACTGATCAGCTCCCGGACCGCATACTTAACACGCAGGTCAATCAGATACGTACGGTAATTGACCTGCGCATACTTCTGGAAAATCCTGGATAAATAGGTGGGACTGAAGCCAAAGCGGCCGGCGACCTCGTCAAGCTTCAGTTCCTGGTCATAATTTTCCCTCATATACTGAGTGACTCCGGAGAGCTTATCAAGCTGCTTTTTCTGGCGAAGGACCTCCTTATCCATGGTTCCTGTCTTAAATTCCGTGACCAAAAGATATAAAAGTTCATAAAACCGGCTTTTTACCATCAGACTATAGCCATATTCCTGTTTCTCGTAAACAGAAAACATGGAGGTCACCAGATCCGTCAGCCGTTTATTCTGCACCTCATCTTTTTTTTCAAAATTCACATAGCCTTCTTCTCCCATATAATCATCAAAGGTTTCTCCAGGGATCTGGAGGACTATGGTGATATTGGGATCAGGGCATTCAATGGAATGGACTTCATTGGAATTTACCAGCACAAAATCCTGCCTGGCAAGGGATAAGTGGCTGTTATTGATATAAAAATCAATCACACCCTCCTGAACCAGAAATATCTCAACCGAATGATGCCAGTGCTTCGTAACCTTATAATTACCTTCCCTGCCTTCAAATATAAACATACGAAAAGGCAGGTCGTCATTGGGAATGACCAGTTCATGCCTGATGTCCATTTCATACCTCCTGAAAAGTACTGATTCCATTATAAATCATTTTGGTCAAATTTCCAATGGCTTTTCCGCTGCTATACAGGAAGACTGTCGCTTACACACAGCGCACCGTACCCGAGTTCCGGATTTGGATACTGGGTGATCCCCGGAAGATGCCTTGCTCCCCGGATCAGATAGGCTTTTACCTTTTCCCCGAACAGGAACGGATCTCTTCCGTCCACAATTCCCCATTGCATTAAAAGAGCGGCGCTCCCGGTAACAAGCGGGGTCGCAAAAGAAGTGCCTGTGACCGATTCATAGCCGCCTCCTGCCCTTGCTGCGATGATCCCCACACCAGGGGCTGCCAGATCCGGCTTTACCAGATTGGTTCTTCTTGTAAATCCTCTCCCGGAAAAATCCGCATAGGACTGATAGGTATCATCATAAGCTCCAACTGATATTACCTTGTTTGCCGTAGAAGGTATGGTCAGGGTGGTCTCCGGCGTAGGCCTTAAAAACCGGGTCGACTGGTTCAGTACCACCGATGACGGAAGCCAAAAATCATAATTTCCCTCCACAATCTGCCTAGGAGTGAGGCGGAACCTCCAGACTCCGCTATCCACATAAGTATCGGCCGGAAGAAAATCCATATAAATCTCCTGGGCTACGCTGTAGGGTCCCGGCTTTCCGTAGTAAAGCAGGATCCGGGTATTTCTGTATGTTATGGTCTGGGGCCCCAGCCTGCTGCTTATGGGTCCGATTACTTCACCGGGCGGTGTAATGATGCTGATGTCAAATAAATCTGCGTAGGACTTCCAAAGCTGGACACTGAAACCGGTCTGATACCCCCCTACGCTGAGCTCAATTTCCTGTGGATTTGACATGCTTAAGGTTCCCGAATTATGGCCGCCTCCCACGCCTTCATTGCCCGTTCCTACCACGATCACGCTCTTTCCATAATTAGAAATATCATCAAGAAATGTCTCTAAAAGACTGGTTCCATCGTGAGAACCATAGGTATTTCCAAAGCTCAAATTGATGGCAACCGGCATTTGCAGGTCCACTGCTTCCTGTACTGCAAAATTAACCGCACGCATAAGCTCCGTAGTTCTGGGAAATCCTGCTTCCTGAGGAATTCCAAGCTTTACCACTATAAGCGGACTTTCGAATGCGACTCCCCTGTATTGCCCCCTGTTTTCCCTGCCGTTCCCGGCTGCTATAGAAGCAACCGCCGTACCATGTCCGCTGACATCCTCGGTAGGAACCAGAGCCCTTGCCTCCGCTCTGCTTCCGGTCCTTAAAGCTTCATCGATCTCTTCTTTTGTAAACACCCGGTCCAGAGTCTGGTCCCACAGCGCCAAAATCCTTGTAGTTCCGTCCGCATTGCGGAAATCATCATGATAATAGTCAATTCCGGAATCAATAATGGCCACTAAAACCCCTCTGCCGGTCAGGATGCTGGCTCCCTGCTGGACCAGATTGACACAAGAGGCCGACTTTGCCTGATTAATGGCAAAAAACAGCCTCTTTGGTTTTTCTACAAATTCAATTTGCGGCAAACTGCTTAACGTATCAATATACGATTCCGGGACCCTCAGAATGGCGTACTCGTTTACCATCTGCTCCACCCGGATTCCCACCTGGGAAAGTCCGCTTATGTCTCCGGAATGTTTCACGATCACATCCCAGGATTCCTCATCAGGATTAAAGCCCACGTTTAAATTTATTGATTTTTCCCGCTCTTCAGGGGGCGTGCTGAGGGCAAGATTGAGCAGGTTCTCCAGTTTTTGATCTTGCATATGATATTCCTGTGTTTTTCTACCATCCTACGCAAAAGCCCCCGTTCTCATTCCTCGCTGTGTTCGGCTTCGTGCACCTCGGCCCCATGATAGAAAAATTTCAGGATATCCTCGTAACTCTTCCCTTCCTTTGCCATGGCCTGGGCTCCGTTCTGGCTCATGCCAACTCCATGTCCAAAGCCTCCCCCATAGATGTGAAAGGTTGTTATGTTGCTGTCATTAACGCCCTGGTTTTCAATCGCAATATAAGCGCTGGGAAGAGAGTCAAAGTCCTTCATCAGAGTACCATCCTGTTTTGTTAACGTCATATATTTATTTCCCAGTTTGGCCCTCACCTGTCCTTCGCCATTGATCGTCATAATTCCATCGGAACCCTCGATCCTCAGTTTTTTTACGATTCCTCCTACGCCGCGTTCCGTTACCGTAATATTCAAGATAGAACCAACTTCGGTGATCTCCTCCTCCAGCTGGCGGTTGGTCACCGTGGTTTCCCACCGGTACATGGGGAAAGACGAATCATAAGAGGGATAATTCTTATTCTTTATGAATTCTTCAAAATCCGAATTGGTAGACAGGTTCAAGACCCCTCTGTCGCCCTGAAGCAGACACCCATCCAGATAAGGATACTGGGCCGGGTCGCTTCCCCAAATGCTGCCATCAGTGGTATGCCCGCAGGAAGTTGAAAAATAAAAGGCTTCAATTGGCTTTTCATTGTAAAACAGCAGCTTTCCATAGGTTTCCCGAACGGCTTCTTCCGTCTTCGCCGCGGCCTCCAGATTGTTATAAACCTGAAACCTGGTGCTGTCATCCACATGGGCCCCGTATTTACTGTAGGTATTACTCTGAATCTGACGGTAAGCATAAGTCCTTGCACAGACAGCCTGGGCTTTTAAGGCTTCTTTTTCGTAGCTGTCAGGCATTTCGCTTGGCACTACTTTTGTTAAGTAATCCTCCAGATACAGCTCATTGACCAAAAGCAGGCCATCGGATTCTTTTCGTATCTCAATCGTCCCGTCATAGGCCGGTGTACCGTTGGATCTTTTTATGGAAGCAACGGATATAGAATCCCCTTTTTCCAATGGCGCCGCTACAATCCGTCCAGCCTTCAGCCTTTCGTCAGAGGGATCTATGATCACCTCGGCCTTGGGCGGAACCTGAACCTGCTCATCTCCATAGGACAATAGCAGACCGCTTTCGGCAGATAACGTTACCGAGGGGTGGAAAATCGATTGAAAATTAGTATTCATTAAAAGGACCCGAATGCTCTTTGCATCAAATTCTCTCACTAATAAGGCCGCGCATATCCTTCCGTGTGCCACGACAAAGTCCTGGATATCGTATCCGACCAGAATATCCGTTATGGCACGCTCTTCAAACTGGCCGTACAACCGGTAGACCCTAAAGTCCTTATCCAGTTTCAGACTGCCATACCCCTCGATCTCAATGGAATCTTCCTTTACCGCCAGAACCTTACCCGATATTTTCTTTTTCTTCATGGTAATCTTCTGAAGACTTCCCCTCTTTAAACTGATATCGGCCAGATTGCCGCCGAACTCCTCCGGCTGCCCCAAAGAGGCTTCCAGCGGAAAAGTCCGTTCCACCGACCCTAAGTATACGTGGAATGTCTCACCCTCCCCTGCAGTCAGCCAAACATTCTTATAGGTCACGGAGTCCGTAACCGCTTCTTTTAGAGCAATGATTTCACTGCCCTTTACCAGGATTTTTAATTCCCAGTCTATGTAAGAATCCAGGCTTATGCCTTCAAATTGGAAATTTCCCTCACCGGTATAAGCAGTCCAGGCCGATGCGGTTTTCACATTGGTGGGAGTGCCGTAGAGCAGAACGTCGAGCTCCTTGATCTGCCCTTCCCCATCCAGCGCTTCTCTCAGTTCCTCATATACATCCCACCATTGGTCAGCCGGAATCTGCTTATTCTGCTTTTTCTTTCCTACATGAATGCTCTTTCCTGCCCCGGGAACCAGAGCTTCTGCAAGGTTTTCTGCTTCTTTATAAGTTAAAAACCCCTCCGCTGTCTCAGCCGACGCCGGTATTTCTTTCAAACCCAGATACCCGCCCGCATACAGATAATTCATGTATTTCACATACCATTTATTCTGCTCTTTTTCCGGGAAATACTCCTGTTTCTGATCAGTCAGCATTTTTTCACAGCTTTCTCTGTCAGTAAGAAGGAGAGCGGCCGACTTATATGCGCCGCCTCTTGATATTCCTTCCGGTTCCGGTTCGCTTACCAGAATAATAACAATGAGAATCAAAACCAAAAGAGGAATACCGACAACAAATCCGATAAATGTCTTTCTATTCATGCGCTCCTCTTATCTCATATATGTTTTTTGTTTTCATCAATCCGTTCCAGATTTAAATAGTCAGCCGTTTCAATAGAAAGCTCCTTTTTCATCAGGGAACGGTTTACCAGCCTTGAAATAACACTGTAGATAACTGCAAAGGTCGGCACCGCTATGATCATTCCCACAAAGCCAAACAATCCGCCAAAAAGCAAAATGGAAAACAGCACCCAAAAGCTGGGAAGCCCTGTGGACTGCCCCAAAATTTTCGGACCAAGAATATTTCCGTCAAACTGCTGGAGTAATAGAATAAATATCAGGAAATACAGGCACTTCATCGGACTGACTAACAAAATCAGGAATGCGCTGGGGATAGCTCCAATAAATGGGCCGAAAAACGGAATTACATTGGTAACTCCCACAATCACACTCACTAACAGGGCATATGGCATATTCATCGCATTCAGGAGAACGAAGCACAGGATTCCGATAATAAGCGAATCCAGAAGCTTGCCCGTAATGAATCCGCCAAATACCCGGTGAAGAAAGCGAATCTCTTCAATGGCCTGATTTGCCGCTTTCAAAGGAAACAAGCTGTAAATAATTTTCTTCCCCTGTGCGGAAAGGGTCTCCTTTATGTTAAGGAGATATACCATTACTATAATGCCGATAAGAATATTCTTAAGAACCAGAACCACGCTCAGCAATCCACTGGAAAGGCCGCCGATCAGCGTGGACATGTTGGGAACCAGATCAGAGGTCAGCCAGTTCTGCAGCTGGCTTGTCAGCTGATCGTACATGGGAATGACCGCCCGCTCCACAGACGGGTTATCTTCAAACATATTTTGAAGCCAAAAAGCCAGATTGTTGAGATTCCCGCCCAGTGTTTCCTGAAGCCCCATGATGCTGGTATAGATCTGAGGAATGATCATCCAAAAAAGCCCGACCACGATCACAAACAAAAAGATAAGGCTTACCACAGTGGCCAGGGCTCTGGAGGTTGACTTAACTGCGCCCCCATTCTTCCATACGGCAGAAAGCCAGCGGGCGGTAAGGCTTCGGGACCTGTTATAAACCGGCAGTAAAAGATATGCAAGGACAGCTCCGTAAATGACCGGCATCAGAATTTGTGCAACTAAATCCATCGTTTCTTTTACAGCCTGGAACCTGGATAAGAAAAAGGTAAAGGTAATGCTCAAAACTATGACAGTAAGTGCTGTGACCCCCCAGCAGATATAATTCCGAAATTTTGTTTCTTTCATAAAATTCTCCTATGTTATTAAGATATTGTCCACCGTCTATCCTATACTCTACCATACTTTTACATAAAGTTAAAGCAGCGATTGCTCGCTGCTTTTTTCTTTTGTAACCCCAAAATGCCGGTTCTTACTTATTGACGCCTAGCTTTGCTAGGTGGGCAACCTCACTCAGGTTTCTGCCTTCCACTGCAA
The DNA here is from genome assembly GCF_900155545.1 of Clostridium sp. Marseille-P2415. Taxonomy (GTDB): domain Bacteria; phylum Bacillota; class Clostridia; order Lachnospirales; family Lachnospiraceae; genus Lacrimispora. The sequence continues at coordinate 806,441 of NZ_LT732526.1, read as the reverse complement.
CGGAGGCTTGACATCCACCTGAAAATATCGGAATCCCTTATGTCATAATGTAGGTTCAAAAAAGGTAAGAGTGTCGTACATTTCAGGAATTACATTCCCATAGCTTTTATGGTTTTTAGTATACACCACTTCATATTATTTTTCAAGTTCCTTTTCCTGTCAGTTTTGTATTTTGAAAAGCCGGATTACATAACGATTTTTTTACTGCCAATCAGCCTCCCATGTTCCACGTACAATTCCAGGCGCCTTAAAAGTGAATCACAGGAGTCTTCCTGGATAATCAATTCCACGCCTTCCACACTTGCCAAAGAAAGTACGGACAGCAGTGATTTTGCATTTACCAAACTGTCTCCACAGGACAAATTCATTTTTTCTTTGCATTTACTGGCAATTGTGACAAATTCCAGGATGGATTCAATCCCCCAAAATCCGATTTCCACCTTTTTCATCTCCCGTATTCCTCCTGATTCCCATTACGCTCTCATCAGCCTGTTTTCCATATTCCGAAGCTTGTACACCTGGTATTCCTTCTCAAAAATGTATCCCAGCTTTTCCGCAAGGCCGGCGGAAGGAAGGTTATCCGCATCCCAGATCGGATAAATCCCCTGTTCCAGACAGGACAGAATAAACCTGGCACTGCAGGCTAAAGCCAGGCCCTGACGTTTATATTCCTTCCTGGTGGCAACCTTCATCTGAATCATACCCTGGCTGATTCCGTAAGCCGAACAGCCGGAAACAAGATGACGCCCGTCTAACGCAGCAAACCCCAGCCCATCTCTTAAAAAATCTTCCGGAGTTTCAAAATTCGAGCAAAAATCCCTGCTCCATTCCTCCTTCATAGCGATATGGTATAATCTCTTATCCATCTTAAGGATCCGCATCCCGGAAGGAAGAGTCTTAACATAGTCCATTAAAACAGTCTCAGAAAAATGGTTCCGGTCCTTTCGCATGGCATAACGGGACAAACGTCTGCACTCACCTGCAAAAGTGTCCTCCAGCCATTCTTCCCAACGCACATCGGAAGGCGTGATAAAGCCTTGTCTGCACTGCTTATAAAGCTGTTCCTTCAGTTCCATGGCCTGCTCACCCTTCGGACATATGCCGAACAAATATGCAAAATCTCCAAGAAGAATCAGACAAAAGGAAGGATTAGAGAGCTCCGGAACCCAAACCCTGCCCATTCGCCCTTCTGCAGCTCCCCGCGGCAATACCCCGCTTGCGGCGCTGCACATTTGTCTGATGATCTGTCTTTTCTCTTTTCCCAGTTCAATCATAATAATCCTCCTTCCGTTCGTGTTCCATGGTTCACTTACCGTATCAAAAGGACTGTCCCCTGTTAGAGACCTAGTATAGCACACTATAAAAGATTCTGCAAATCAAAAATCGTTTCAGCGATTACATCCGCTCCGGCATCTTCTAATTCCTGTCTGCTTCCATACCCATACAATACCCCAACTGAGGCAATTCCAATCTCCTTTGCTCCCAAAATATCGTGCTTTCTGTCTCCGATCATCACAACTTTATTTAAATCGGTAATTTTGTTTTGCTCCAGCACATAACGGATCACATCAGCCTTTTGCACCCGGATTTCTTCCAAATCCGCGCCGCCCATAAACTCGAAGCAGGAATCCAGGCCAAAATAGTTAAGAATTTTTTTGACGAATACTTCCGGTTTGGAGGAAGCAACATATAACTTTTTCCCAGCATTCAGAAGCGACTGTAAAACTTCTTTGACTCCTTCATAAGCCTTATTTTCATATAAACCCCTGCTTGAAAAGTATTCCCGGTAGATGTCAATCGCCTTCCTTGCATCCTCCTCGCTAAAACCGAAATATTCCATAAAACTGCCTTTTAAAGGCGGTCCGATAAAACAGCAAAGCTCATCCAAATCCTCCACTTGAATCCCAAATGCACGAAGAGCATACTGAACGGATTTGGTAATTCCCTCTTTGGGATCGGTAAGCGTCCCGTCTAAGTCAAACAGCAAATATTCTTTTTCCATTTTTCCTCCTTTATGGGTTAAAAACAGAGACGAAAAAGGAAATTCCTTTTTCGCCTCTATGGAATTTTATTATTTCAGTTCATCGACAACTTTCTGAATTGCTGCTAAAGCGTCATCCGGAAGCTTATCATAACCGTCTTTTACAGTAGCAGTATTGGAAACAAAGTTAACTCTATCCTTCATACGGGCTCTTAACTGCTCTACATAAGAAGCATCTTTTAAGTCCGGAACAAATCCTTCCCATTCGAAGATTTCGATATCGGAAAATGGTCCCCACTGTTTGAAATCAGCTTTCTTATCCACAATTGCTTCTAAGATTCCTAACGTATCCTTCGGCTGAACCTTCTTGCCCATAAAATCACCGGTGTTGATGATATAGCAGTCTACGTTCTTCTCTTCCACTAATTTTTTAAATTTCTCATAGTCATTTGCCAATGGGTATGTCCGAAACGGATTCGCATATGGTACAACGACCAATGCATTCGGATCAGCTCCCGGAGCAAGTCTTTCAGCCGTCGATCTCTTTGTTGCAAGTGTAGCACCCATAACAGAAGCTAAGGAAGCTCCTTTCAGTTTTACCACCGGCGGAATGGTAGGATCTTTCATAATCCAGAAAATAGCGTTAACCGGCTCATCAATCTTATCCACACGGTTCGGTGACCATAATTTGGATTTGATAGCTCGTCCATTCCCATTTCTGATATCTTCTGTTACCAGCTGGATCTTTCCTTCTTCATCAAATGTGCAGGAACAGTTCTGAGCAGTTAACAGATATTTGTTATCTTCACATCCGGTTGGATAATCCTGTGTTTTATCAAAATAGGTAGGCTCTAATGCTACCGATGAACAGGTATCCGTATTAATGATAAATGCATCATCATGAAGAACCGTAACACCATATTTTCCGCCATGCTTTGCATGGGTAATGGTCGATTTTCCTGATCCGGATAATCCGAATACAGATGCAACATATTTAGAACCATCCGCTAAGCTGTATTCCTTCTGGCCGCCATGGCAGGAAGCATATCCGTTCCGGTTGGCAAGTGCCCAGGCCATAGTAAGGGTACCCTTTTTGTGCTCTCCAAAGTATCTCATACCTAAGATAGCCGCACAGTTCTGTTCTGTATTAAAATAGCACAAGCATTTTGGATCACTTAAACAAGACAAATCAACACCAGGACGGTCAGAACCGTTCCACTGCGGATCAGAGAAAATATAGATATCAGGTTCTTTTCCTTCCCCTACCGGTTTGGAAGCCCGATACATTTTAACATATTCGTCAGACATATACTGAAAATTCAACATCCAGTTGTACAGAATATTCTCCTCGCCTTCCGGGATAAGAAGATGAGCTTTTACCATGAATTCAGGATCAAGTCCTACAAACACTTCTGCATGGTACATTGTTTTCCAACGGGTTTCATAAACCGCGTCCATAACGACTTTATCAAGAGCGCCGCAATTCACTCCAGGCTCTCCTGCAATTCTTCTTGCAGTAGCGTAACGTCCGGTAATCGCTCCATCGTTGAACAAAAGAACTTTGGCATCTTTCGCAAGACCAAATTCCTCTCCCCTGTAAACAGGCATATCTGTAACCACAGTTCCAGGTGAACTTTTAGCTAATTCATATGCCTCTCTAAGCGTATTAACTTTAATTACATTATTTCCATAAAACGGTGCCTCAATGATTGATCGTGTCGTTGCAAAACCAGGTTTGCCTTTTCCAATTTCATGAATCGGGTAATAAGCTTTTGTTGACATATAAAATTCCTCCTTATAAAAAATCCAAATTTGTTCTTATTATCTCATTTTGTTAATAAAAAGTCAATAATTTCTATTGCAAATTTCTAAAAAAATGTATATATTTAGTATATGTTATGCATTATGTATACAATGTATGGAAAGAAGGTTAAATATGATTCACATTTCAAAAGATGGCACAGGCGATTTCAAAAGCATTGGGGAGGCACTTTGCTCCCTTCCAACGGATCAATCTTCGGAACATATCCTCTATATACACAAGGGGTTTTATGAAGAGCAGATCACCGTAACAGTTCCTCACGTGACCTTTATTGGAGAAGATGCAGAAAGTACCATTCTCTCCTATGGCCTTTATGCCCGCATGACTATGGAGGATGGCACTAAGCGGGGGACCTTCCGCACCTATTCCTGCCTGATCGATACCCACGATTTCACCGCCAGAAATCTTACATTTGAGAACAGCGCAGGAAAAGGGACCGATGTAGGACAGGCTCTGGCTCTCTATGCCGATGGGGACCGGTTATTTTTTGAAAACTGCCGTTTCCTCGGAAACCAGGATACCCTTTTTACCGGCCCTCTTCCTCCAAAGGAAATCGAACCCAACGGTTTTATCGGGCCAAAGCAGCATGCCCCCCGGTTAAACGGCCGTCACTATTATAAAAACTGTTATCTGGAGGGAGACATTGACTTTATTTTCGGCAGCGCCACAGCTTATTTTGAAGGCTGCACCTTCTTTTCCAAATACACGGGAAAAGAGATCAGCAGCTACGTAACCGCTGCCTCCACTCCGGAAGGACAGGAGTACGGCTATGTCATGGCAAACTGCCGTTTTGAAAGCAACTGTCCCGCAAACAACGCTTACTTAGGGCGCCCATGGAGAGAATATGCGAAAACCGTGCTCCTAAACTGCTACATGGATGATCATATCTGCAAAGAGGGCTGGCATGACTGGAACAAGGAAGCGGCCCACGAACATACCTTCTATGCCGAGTACGGCAGCTTCGGTCCCGGTGCTGGAATGGAAAAACGGCCGGATTGGATCCACCGCCTGAAAGAAGCTGATCTGAAAAGATTTACAAAAGAAGCTGTCCTGTCAGGATCAGACGGCTGGCAGCCATAAAAACAAAACGGGAACAAGTCCTTAATTCAAAGGATTGATTCCCGTTTTTTATTAGTCTTCTTTGATTTTAACAATCACTTTCTTAATCGGAGCCGGTTCTCCGGCAGCTGCCTTTGGTTTATGTCCATCCCAAGGATTAAAAATCATATATTCTCCGGCCTTTACAACTACTTTTAAGCCAGGATTCTCATTGTCGTAAAATACAACATCTTTTTCTTCGTTATAAGGTACTTTTTCTGCCAGCTCATCCACCCGTGCATAAGTCATGGTTTCAGAACCGGATATCATATATTGGATATCTGTATAATTATGGTGGGCTTCGTACTTGGCTTCCTCCCACGGAATCGTCGTATATTCTGTTACGTTGGCAAAAACATTCTTGCCGTCAATCTCATATTTCCCCGGCGCCAGGTTCTTTAGATCGGTGTTCTTAAGGAAATCCACTGCCTTAGCGTATCTTCCTTCCACTCCAAGGCTTTTGTAAAAATCAAGGTTTTTCGCTGAGTCAAAAATCATAATCTTACTCTCCTTTTATGTATCGTATATTTTCACAGCAGACCACAAGGGCACATGACTGTTAAATATAGTATACACCTAAAGCAGAATATGAAACAATGTTTTTATTTAAAAAATTCATGGTTACCATGTTGAAACAAGTAGGTCAAATGGGAATCGAACCAGCTTACGGCTCCCCTCCTGGAGCCTCCCCGGTACATAAAGTACAGTGCTCCGTCGGAATAATCCTCTCCTGCCAGCGCCCGGTCAACGCATGCTTTCGTATCATCGGTCACGTTTACGGAATTGATACTGCCGTTCGACACGGGTGAAAACTGGGAAGGGGAATAGACAACACCTCTTACCGAATTGGGAAATTCGCCGCTTTTTACCCGGTTTAAAATCACATTAGCCACAAGGATTTTTCCCTTTTCGTCACAGATGCCTGCTTCCGCCTGCACGATCTTCAGTAAGACCTGATAATCGTCCTGTGACACCGACATGGCATGAACTGCCTTCTCTTCCTCGGCCTTCCTTGCCTCTTCTTCTGCCTTCTTTGCTGCTTCCTCAGCCTGCCTTTTCGCTTCTTCCTCCATCGCGATCTGGTTATTGATGCGTTGGACCTGGGCTTCGGATTCTTTTTCCAGCTCCTGTTTCTGTATAACCTCTTTTTCCAGAAGATTGCCGGCTAACTGCTGTGCCTGCATCTTGGCTTCGGTAAGTTTCAATTGTACTTTTGCTTGTGTATCCGTTTCCTCTTCTTCAACTGCATCCTCATCCGCAGCGTCTTCCTTTGCCGGCGTTTCCGCAAATGCTGTCAGCGCATTTCTTCCGCCGCTTCCGAATCCTGCTGATGTAAATGCCACAACAGTAATGACTGCCGCTCCCGCCATAAATACTGCGGAAGAACGGTACATCCGCTTTGTGACCTTCACGGTCATCCCTCTGAAGAATTGACAAATCTGTCGAAGGATAGAGCGTAATTTAAGCATACATACTCCTCTTTCTCTAATCTCACTTGCCTGGGCTGTGAACACATTCCACAACCGTTTCCGGGTGACGCTCGTAATTATAGAAGAAGCCCGTCAAAAAAGTCAATGGTCATTTAACATTTTTGTGATATTTTAACTTCTTAATTTTCATCCCCTTTCCTTCCTTTGTGCTTAATGCACTGTTTTTCCAAGGTTTTATAGACTATTTTTGTATTATCTTTCTATTAAGATTTTACAATAATGTTACATTTCTGTTAACTATTCAACTTCTCAGAAACGGCCCGTCCCTATATTTTTTGTTTTATGTAAACCATTATTGCATCAGCGAAGCAAATTCTCCACCTATAAAGCCAACCAGAGACTGTGGAGAGATGATGATCTGCAGGCCTCTTAATCCGCCGCTGATGGCGATTTTTGGATAAAGATGAGCCGATTCTTCGACAAAAGTAGGAAAATGTTTTTTCATGCCGATGGGGGAACATCCTCCTCTGATGTATCCCGTGACACCCTGCAGCTCCTTCATAGGAATCATTTCCACCTTTTTATCACCTGCAGCCTTCGCCACCTTTTTTAAATCCAGTTCTCCGTCCACCGGTATACAGCAGACTAAGTATCCGGTCTTTTCCCCTTTTAATACAAGAGTTTTAAAAACACTGCCGTGGTCCACTCCCATCATGTCCGCCGCATGACTGCCGGAAAGGTCCTGCTCATCCACCTCGTATTCCCTGGTGTCATATTCAATTTTTGCCTTATCAAGTATGCGCATTGCATTTGTCTTTACCATATAAATCAACTCCTTGAATTTTTTTCTAATTATAATACGTATCAGTTGGATTGACAACGTTCAAAAACAAAAGTCCGCAAATGCCAGATACAATATCTGACAATTACGGACTCGTTTTCCATGGAAATAACAGTTATTTTTTCTTATTTATATAAGGAAACAATCCTCCTGCCGATATAATTTCCTGCATAAAAGGAGGAAACGCCTGCCCCTCAAAGGATTCCCCTGTCGTTTTATCGGTGATGATGCCGCTGTCAAAATCTACCGATACCTCATCTCCTGCCTGAATCGCCTTTGCTGCCTCCGGGCATTCTATAATAGGAAGGCCGATATTGATTGCGTTCCGGTAGAAAATCCTTGCAAATGTCTCAGCAATGACACAACTTACTCCGGCGCATTTGATTACTAACGGAGCATGCTCCCTGGAAGACCCACAGCCAAAATTTTTATTGGCCACGATGATGTCTCCCTTCTTCACTTTATTTACAAAAGCCCTGTCAATGTCCTCCATGCAGTGCTTTGCCAGCTCATTTCCATCCGTAATATTCAAATACCTTGCCGGTATGATCACATCGGTATCTACATTATCGCCATATTTAAAAACAGATCCACATGCCTTCATCTTTTACAACCTCCTATAATCCCAGTTCACCGGGCGAAGATATCCGACCGGTTATGGCGCTTGCTGCCGCCACTGCAGGACTTGCCAGATATACCTCTGATTCTACATGGCCCATACGCCCCACAAAGTTGCGGTTTGTAGTAGAGATACAGCGCTCTCCTGCCGCCAGAATCCCCATGTAGCCGCCCAGGCACGGACCGCAGGTTGGTGTACTGACCACAGCTCCAACCTCGATAAAAATTTCTAAAAGCCCTTCCTTCATAGACTGTAAATAGATTTCCTGTGTAGCAGGGATCACAATGCAGCGTACCTGTTTCGCCACTTTCCGTCCTTTCATGACAGCTGCTGCTATGCGCATGTCATCAAGCCTTCCGTTGGTACAGGAACCGATCACGGACTGGTCAACCTTGATTTCACCGAAGGCACCAATGGTCCTGGTATTCTCGGGAAGGTGGGGGAATGCCACCGTCGGCTCTAATTTGGATAGATCGATGGTGTAAATTTCCTCATATTCTGCATCTGCGTCCGCCTCATAAATCCTGTAATCACGTTTTGAATGGTCCTTCATGTACTGGATGGCCAGATCATCCACAGGGAAAATACCGTTCTTTCCACCGGCCTCTATGGCCATATTGCAGATGGTAAACCGGTCATCCATGGATAAATTCCGGATCCCGTCTCCGGTAAACTCCATGGACTTATACAAGGCGCCGTCAACGCCGATCATACCTATGATATGTAAAATAACGTCCTTGCCGCTGACCCATTTGGATGGTTTCCCAACCAGTTCGAACTTTATTGCCGGCGGAACCTTGAACCAGGCTTTCCCGGTTACCATGCCTGCCGCCATATCCGTGCTTCCAACACCGGTGGAAAAAGCGCCCAAAGCGCCATAGGTGCACGTATGGGAATCTGCTCCTATGACCGCATCTCCTGCAACGACAAGACCTTTTTCCGGAAGCAGGGCATGTTCAATTCCCATCTGTCCTACGTCGAAATAATTGGTGATCTCATGCCTGCAGGCAAAATCACGGCAGCATTTGCAGTTTTCCGCAGATTTAATGTCTTTATTTGGAATAAAATGGTCCATGACCAGGGCAATCTTATCTTTATGAAAGATCGTTTCCTTATTAAATTTCTCCATTTCTTTAATGGCAACCGGTGAGGTGATATCATTTCCCAATACCAGATCCAGATCCGCTTCGATAAGCTGTCCGGCCTTTACCTCGGAAAGCCCTGCATGGTCTGCCAAAATCTTCTGGGTCATTGTCATTCCCATAGTCTGCATCCTCCTGTTAATTATAAATGAACCTCTGTCATTTTCCTGCTTTACATTCTAACATACTTATTGATATAATAGAAATACATAATATGAATATTTAATATAATAGTAAGTTATGAAATAAGGCACCCTCCGGGTATCCCTTTATGCCCATAGGGCGTGGGCGATTAACAAGGAAAGGAAATCTTAATATGGAACAAAATCTTTCCCAATATAAGATATTTTATGAAGTCGCAAAAGCCGGAAATATATCGAAGGCTGCGAAAGAACTGTACATCAGCCAACCGGCTATCAGCAAATCCATCAGTAAGCTGGAGGACAGCCTGGAGGTCGCTTTATTTACGAGAAATTCAAGGGGAGTACAGCTCACGGAAGAGGGAAAGCTTCTATATAATCATGCAAAGGCTGCTTTTGAGGCATTAGGCCGCGGAGAGCAGGAGCTGAAACGGATCAAGGATTTTCATATCGGCCATTTGAGAATCGGTGTCAGCAATACTCTTTGTAAGTATATCCTGCTCCCTTATTTGAAGGGGTTCATTGAGAAATATCCTCATATTAAGATTACGATTGAAAGCCAGTCCACTTCCCATACGGTCAGCATGCTGGAACAGCAGCAGATCGATCTGGGGGTGATCGCGGAACCGTCAAACCGCCGTCCGCTTTTGTTTCAGCCGATTATGAACATCCAGGATACATTTGTGGCTACAAAATCCTATCTGGATAATCTGTATCTGAGGGAAGGACGGGATGCGGACCTCTTTCAGACGGGGAATATACTCCTTTTGGATAAGAATAATATGACAAGGAAGTATATTGATGAATATTTGAATGAAAGGCAGATCGTGCCGAATCAGTTGTTAGAGGTCACCACGATGGATCTTTTGATTGAGTTTGCCAAGATCGGGCTGGGCATCGGGTGTGTGATAAAAGAGTTTGTGCAGGAGGAGCTGGACCGCGGGGATTTGATCGAGATTCCTATAGAAACCGCGATTAAGAGGAGAACGGTCGGGTTTGCTTATAATCCGGGGGGAGTGTCTGCGGCTATGGAGAATTTTTTTGAAGTTATGAGATGGAGAGGCAGGGATTAAAGAATGAAAGTTTGATTGTGCAACCCGCCAGGCCGCAGTGATCAAGCTCGAATCCGCTTCGCTCCTTCTCGCTTGACGGCTGTCGCCGTATGTCTATAAAATCAAAAGAGTCCGGAAAAAGGCAAGCTTTTTTCCGGACTCTTCCGCTTTTATAGACGCACTGCTCGTAGCTATGCAATGCAGCCCCTAGTTATCAATCAATTTTCCGCCGTCGTTCCAGCTGTAGAGCTTGCGGAGTTCAGCACCTACCTTCTCTAATTCGTGAGAAGCTTCTTTCTTCCTCATGGCATTGAAGTGGGTGCCGCCTACCTGATTTTCCAACAGCCAGTCCTTTGCAAAGGTGCCATCCTGAATATCTGTAAGAACTTTCTTCATTGCCTTCTTGGTCTCTTCCGTAATGATCTTTGGTCCTGTGATGTAATCACCGTATTCTGCCGTGTTGGAAATAGAATATCTCATGCCTGCGAAGCCGCTTTCGAAAATCAGGTCTACGATCAGCTTCATCTCATGGATGCATTCAAAGTAAGCATTCTCCGGAGCATATCCTGCTTCCACCAGAGTTTCAAAGCCGGCTTTCATAAGTGCACATACACCGCCGCATAATACGGCCTGCTCACCGAAAAGATCGGTCTCAGTCTCAACCTTAAAGGTTGTCTCCAAAACGCCTGCTCTTGCCCCGCCCAGGGCCAGAGCATAAGCGAGTGCCTTGTCCTTTGCCTTGCCTGTATAATCCTGATGTACTGCAACCAGACAGGGGGTTCCTCTGCCTACCAGATATTCGTTTCGAACCGTATGGCCGGGTGCCTTTGGTGCGATCATGGTAACATCAACGTTCTTTGGAGGAATAATCTGTCCAAAATGGATTGCAAAGCCATGGGCAAACATCAGCATATCGCCGTCTTTTAAGTTTGGTTCTACGGATTCTTTATACATGGCAGCCTGCTTCTCATCGTTGATCAGGATCATGATAATATCCGCTTTCTTTGCTGCCTCTGCTGCCGTATAAACGGCTAATCCCTGCGCCTCAGCCTTTGCCCAGGACTTACTGCCCTCATAAAGTCCCACAATCACATTGCAGCCTGACTCCTTTAAATTCAGCGCATGGGCATGTCCCTGGCTGCCGTATCCAATGACCGCAATGGTCTTACCTTCCAATAAGGATAAATTGCAATCTTCCTGATAGTAAATTTTTGCCATCTTTTTATTTCCTCCTCATATACTGACTCATGATATATTTTGTTAAAGGAACCATGCCGACGGCTCACTGTCCGCCTTTGGCAATACCCCTAGCTAATAAGTTGAGACTGCCTACGGCAGATAACGGATGTCATCGGAGCCTCTGGAAAGTCCGGTAAGGCCGGTTCTTGCAAGCTCTAATATCTCGTAATCCTCAAGCAGGTTAATAAGTGCATCAAGCTTTGACTGGTCACCTGTCAGCATGACGGTCAAGGAATCTTTGCCCACATCTACAACGGTGGCTCTGAAAATATCCGCTATGGCGCTGACAGCCTGGCGTTCACTGGAGTTGGCCCGGACCTTGACCAGAATGAGTTCTCTGTAAACCGAACGTCCTGGCTTTAATTCTTTGATATCCCTTACATCCTCAAGCTTCCTGAGCTGCTTTTCAATCTGGTCTAAAATCTCCTGATCGCCGATGGACACCACTGTCATTCTGGAATATCTCTCATCCGCAGTCACGCCGACCGTAAGACTTTCAATATTATAGCCGCGGCGGCTGAACAGACCGGCCACACGGCTCAAAACGCCGGAGGTGTTATCAACTAACAATGATAATACGATTCTTTCCATCCATATCCCTGCCTTTTTGTATAATAATTTAAATGATAGCAATCTAACTTCTATTTGTCAACTAAATAATAGGAATGTGTATTATAATTTGAAGTTATACCGAAATACACAGGTTAAAAAGAAGAGCCGCGTATTTTACGTACGCAGCCCTTTTTCGCTTCCTGCATTATTCCACGTAAACAATTGCATGCTCTTTTCTCGGCTTAGCCTGAGGGTACTCATCTGCTCCATATCCAAGAATGCAGTGGCCAATTCCTTCATAATCTCCCTGGATTCCCCATTCTTTTAAAAGCTGCTTTCCTTCCTCACTCTCAAATACTTCTCTGGCCCTGTGAACCCAGCAGGAATCAACTCCGACAGCGTGGGCCGCATTCATCAGATTTGCCATTGCCACGGAACCGTCATAAACATACGTTGCTGACGTCCGGTCCGCAAGTACCACGATCACCGTAGGGGCACCGTAAAAAGGATCATTGTCAGTTCCTGTGACCGAAGCATTCAGCTTAGACAGCCTGTCGCGGATTTCCGGGTTTTGTACCGCTGCCATGACCACCGGCTGGCGGTTCATCCCTGACGGTGCAAAGGTACCTGCCTCCAGAATGGTATGTAGTACTTCTTTTGCCACCTGTTTCGAGGTATAACTGCGCACGCTTCTCCGTTCCAGTAAATTTTTAATGGTTTCATTCATTTTCTTCTGCTTCAACCAGAGGATTCACATGTACCATGCAGTGCTTTACATCCGGAAAATGTTCCTCAATGGAAAGATGTACATTTTCAGCAATTTTATGGGACTCCACAAGCTCCAGCTTGCCCTCAGCCGCAATTTCAATGTCCACGTACACTTTCGCTCCGAACATCCTGGTCCTGATATCATCGATCCGCTTCACTCCCATCACCGCCATAGCAGATTCCCGCATCTTCCGGACCGTATCATCATCGCAGGATTTATCCACCATCTTATCCATGGCATCCCGGAATACATCAATTGCTGCCTTTTCAATAAAGAAACAGATTACCACGCTGGCAGCCGGATCAAGAACCGGAAAACCAAGCCTGGCTCCGGCAATTCCGATCATGGCTCCTACGGATGACAGCGCATCCGAGCGGTGGTGCCAGGCATCCGCCATGACTGCCCCGGAACTTATTTTCCTGGCAGCCGCTCTTGTATACCAGTACATCCATTCCTTTACCACAATGGATAAAACCGCAGCAAACAATGCAAGCAGTCCCGGTATCACAACTTCTTCTTCATTTCCGGCAGTAATCTTACGGACTCCGCTTATGCCGATCGCAATTCCGGTGGCCATAAGCGTCACTGCCAGTATAATGGAAGCCACACACTCCATCCGGTCATGTCCGTAAGGGTGCTCCTTATCTGACGATTTACCGGCAATGCGAACTCCGATGATTACGATAAAAGTGCTGAATACATCGGATGCCGAATGAACCGCATCGGAAATCATAGCTCCCGAATGCCCCAGGATACCGGCTGCCAGCTTAAATGCGGAAAGAAACAGATTGATTACAATGCTGACGGTTGATACATGCATGGCAATGCCTATTGCGTCTCTTTCCTTTTTCCTTTTTAAAAATCGTTCCATAACAGTTACCTCCAATTGAATAAGATAGCCCTATGGCACTTGCGATATGTCCCCAACCGTGCATTTTTAATATTTTAAAACAAAAATGCACCTGTGGAACAATACAAGTAAACTACTGTCCCACAGATGCAATGAAATCATCCGTTGTCGCACTTGGCAACCCGGCCCTATAGCTCAAAATCGCTATCGCCTGCTCAGTTTGTACTGTAGATTAATATGCAGTGCAAAGAGTGTCTCTACATCTTACAAAAATAGAGCCGGATTGTCAATACTCTTTTTGAGGCTTTACCGATCGGGCTTCTGTTATATAGTATGTAACCGCCTATTTAATTTGTTACAGACTTCCCGGATAATCAATAATATAATATTCATACGCATTAATAACGGTTGTACATCCGTAATGATCCTCCCTTTTAAACCCATTTCCATAATTGGCATGGACATGTCCGTGGAAAAAATATTTTGGAGAATACTTGTCCATCAGATCCTTAAAGCAGAAAAACCCCTGATGAGGGAGATCCGGCAGATCATTTAGCTTATACGCCGGAGCGTGGGTGACCAGGATATCAAATCCCTTTTTTTTCTTAAGCTTCCACCACAGGCGCCGGATTCTCTGCTCCATCCTCCGCTCCGTGTATTGATTGGGCGAACCCGGAATGTATTCCATGGAACCGCCCAGCCCCAGGATCCGGATCCCCCTGTAAGTTACAATATCATCCTCAATGCAGGTGCAGCCTTCCGGCGGACAGTTTTTATAATGGCCGTCATGATTTCCCCTGACATAAAATACCGGAGCGTGGGAACATGTGGCAAAAAAAGTGAGATAATTGGCCCTTAAGTCCCCACAGGAAATAATTAAGTCAATGTCCCTTAGCTTCTCCGGCGTATAATATTCATAGAGTGTTTTTGACTCATGATCAGACAGTACCAGAATCTTCACGCTACTGCTCCTCCATATCCGTGGTCTCGTATATCGTCTGTCCCTGAAGACGTACCAGAGACTTCGCTTCTTCCGTAAGCTCGTCAAATGCAGGAATCTGTCCCATCACATTATCCGTCAGCCAATTCATGGTAGTAATTTCCTCGGGAGTGAGGCTCATCTCTTCCTCGCACTGAATCCGGCCATCCTGGGAATAAATGGTTCCCACAAAAGGCTGGAAGCTGCCTGCCCGGATGGAATTCTTAAGAAACGTGATCAGCCTGTTGGTGCCATGAGGAAGACTTTGAGAACAAATGACGTCAATCACATCCGCAGACATTCCCCACCAGTAGTTGATTGCCTGTTTTCCCTTCAGTTCCTTTCTGTCGGAAGCCCCATGGCAGGTAATGTTGACGATTCTTTCATAAAATTTTCCCCAATGCCAGATGGGTGTCGCCAGATTTTTAAGGGTTCCATCAGCCGATTTCTGGTAAAGGCCATATTCTCTGGTCGGAGCTTGGGGAGTTATCATATCATCCCCTGAAATAAAAGAGATTCCCTCTTTCTCAAGTTCCATGTGTGCATCCCTTCCCTTTATCCTCGACCATTCTAAATATACCTTTGCATATGGGTTTATCATTCTGGCTCCCAGAGCAAATGCGTTGATGTTGGCAATGTTTCCATAAATGGGATAATCTGCAATGTATCCAAGCTTATCATCCCGGGCCATGGAAGCCGCCAGCGCTCCCATAAGAAATTTCGACTCATACATCCTTCCATAATAGGTACAGATGGATGAATAGGACATATTGACCGAGCAATTGAATATTTTCACTTCCGGATGCTCAATCGCAGTCTTGACGCTTCGATTTATCATCTGGGAAGCCGTAGTAAATATGACATTGCATCCGGCAGCAATTGCCTGGTCAATGGCCTTAGCTGTTTCAGGCTCTGAATCCGCGTTAAAAAACGCCTTGGTCTGCAGATTTTTATCAAATGCCTGTTCCAGATACATCCGTCCCAGCTCATGGCCATAGGTCCAGCTTGAAGTCGCTGCTGTCTTGGCATGGATAAATGCGATCTTTAACATCTGCGGCTCGATGGACTGGAACGGGCGCAGCCAGTTGATGAGCTTAAGGGGGCTGCTGTCCAAAGCATCTTCCACCTCTTCCGGCTGTTCAACCAGGGCGATCTTATTGCCTCTGGAGGCCAGAAGGAGCTCATCCTTTATCTTTACCAGATCTTTTTTTATCTGCCCCTCGATCCGGTCCTTCACCACTTTATATCCAAACAGCTCCACATAAATGAGAAAGGCATCCGAACATGTCATATCATAATCATCGCCGCCAAAAGCATGGAATGCCTTGGAAAAACGGTCATAGGCGGATTTGAAAATAATCCTGTCATCCTCGCTCCAGGCCTCGTCCGGATTCTTATTCATTACCTTTAACAGCTTATCATAGCTTCCTTCCTTGCTGAACCAGACATCACAGTTAAAGGATACCTGATAAAAATCCAGGAATTCATAGTAAAGCCTGTTATTTAAATCGTCGGTCCGTTTGGGAATCAGGCGTGTGACAGATGCCGCAATGCTGAAAGCTTCCACATACTTTAAGACACTGACCCTTTTATTGCCTTCCTGTACGTAATACTGGTTCATAAATTCATAGGCTACGATCGGATCGTGGATTCCCTCTTCTATCTGGTGGTCATACAGATAGGCCCATTTCGCCCCAAACTCCGACTTTTCCGACAAAAGCGGCATAAAATTGTTGGCAAAGGCGCTGGTACGCCCCTCCGTCTTGGTACCCACCACCTTTTCCAGCGGAATATCCATAATTCCCAGATTCACCTCTGAAACAATATCCGTATAAGATAAGATCTCATCAAGAACCGGCAGATACGGATATTCCCCTTTTGAAACGGAAGCCTGATATTGTTTACGGCCCCGCCTTAATGCCCCTACATAATCATATAGCGCCATCCACTTCTCCTCCCAACATTATTCTAAGGCTATTTTAACATCAAAACAGCCTTCTGTACAGATTGTAATGGAGGTTTAAAGTCACTCTCAGCTAAAGATTTCTCACCTTAAAGTCTCTTTCTAATTCTCTTTTCTGATCCTTCTTAGCGATATCGTCCCTTTTATCATAGAGTTTCTTTCCCCGGGCAAGACCGATCTCCACCTTTACCAGGCTGCCTTTAAAATATACTTGAAGCGGAACGAGAGTATACCCTTTTTGGGCGATCTTTGCATCCAGCTTTCCGATCTCAGTCCTGTGGAGCAAAAGCTTTCTGACCCTTAATGGGTCTTTATTAAAGATATTTCCTTTTTCATAGGGGCTGATGTTCATGCCATAGACAAAAACCTCTCCTTTGTCAATCCTTACAAAGGATTCCTTCACACTGCACTTTCCCATGCGGATGGATTTCACTTCCGTTCCTGCCAGTTCTATGCCCGCTTCGTATTTTTCATCAATAAAATAATCATGATATGCTTTTTTATTATTTGCAATCAATTTAATTCTTTCTCCCAAAATATCAAACCTCCCACTATCATATTTAAATTATGATACTACATTGTTTATTTCAAGTAAAGGCCTAAAACACAATTGCTTTGGGTTTGGAAAATCTAGTGGTAATACTTCGGCCAGTTACAGAGAAAACGGAATTATAAATTTTGAAAAATTCTGAAAGTTATTAAAAAAGGTTTAAAAAAACAGTGGCTAATTGACAATAAAATCCATAGAGCCACTGTTTACAAATTAGTTATAAATGAAAATGTTGCATGTAAGACAATTCACAATCTCTGACTTTTGTTTCCTCAGTTTTATCCTCACCCCCCGTTCTGCTTTATGAGTCCTATCATTGTTTACTGCTTATCAATGTGTAAAATTGTTTTTAAAAGTACATTTGCTCCTTTTAAGCAGTTTTCCACGGGAGTGTATTCAATTTCACAATGACTATGTCCTCCTACGCTGGGTACAAATATCATGGTAGCCGGAACCAGATCTATCGCAAACTGCGCGTCATGGCCCGGACCGCTGTATATTCTCCGATTGGAATAACCGCATTCCTGTGCACTTTTTTCCACATAATCAACCAGTTCGGAAGTAAAGCTTACGGTCTTACGTGACCATGCTTCCTCATAGCTCACCTTGCATTGCTCCACAACGCCTGGAATTTTTTTAATAACTGCAAGTACCTGCTTGATCACTTCCGGATCCTGATGTCTGGCATCCAGGGTAATCTTTACTTCATCGGGGATAATGGTATGAATGTTTGGATGGGCAGAAATCTTACCTGTGGTATAAACTAATTTGCTATCCAGCTGGTCCAGCTCATCATGGAGATATTGAATGGTTTTCACCGCTGCATAAAGAGCATCCTTACGGTATTTCATGGGTGTTGTTCCTGCGTGGCCTGCCTGCCCGGTAAAAGTGAATTCATAATTAATCATACCGCAAACGCCTTCTACCACTCCAATATCAATCCCTTCTGCCTCCAGTACAGGTCCCTGTTCGATATGAAGTTCCACTAAGGCCTTTGTTTTAGTAGGATCCAGCCGATTTTCTTCCTTTCCTTTAAAACCGCTTTTTTCCAAAGCTTCTCCAAAGGTATACCCCGGAATGTCTTTTGCCTGCGAAGCAAGCATAGTCTCTTTGTCAAATTTTCCGCAGATAACACCGGAAGACATCATCGCCGGCTCAAATCTTGCGCCTTCTTCGTTGGTCCATACGATAACCGTAATCGGATGCCTGTGAGGTATTTTTTCTTTTACAATGGTTTCCGCCACTTCCATTGCGGTTAAGACACCTAAAATTCCATCGTAATTTCCTCCCTGCCGTACGGAATCCATATGGGAACCTGAAAAAATGGCAGGTAAATCTTCTGTTCCGGCAATGGTTGCATATATATTTGCCATATCGTCTGTCGCAATAGAGGCCCCAATTGCCTCCATACGCTTTATGAATTCTTTTCTTGCGGCAATGGCTTCTTCCGATAAGGAAAATCTTGTGATCCCCCCCTTTCCCGTATCGCCAAACCGGCTAAAGGTTTTAATCTTATCTTCCATTCTTTCATAATCGCATTCAATCATGCTACTTACCTCCTTTTATGTACCACGTATACAAAATCATATTTCATAACGATTCGCTGGCCTCATACCTGACCCTTTACTATACTCTCTTCTTTTTCACCCTGGTGCCTGCCGATATTGCGCCTACCGGGCATACCAATGCGCAAAGATGGCACCCTACACATTTTTTTCCGTCCATAACCGGTTTCTTTGTGTTTTCATCCTGCTTTAATGCCTGATGTCCTCCGTCATAGCAGGATAAGTAGCATCTTCCGCATCCCACACATTTATTTCTGTCAAATTTGGGGTAACTGATGGAATCTCGTTCCAGTTCATCTGCCGGTATGGTATGAACCAGTGCTTTCCCAACAATTTCTTTTACACTTTTATAGCCATGGGAACTTAAATAATATTTCATTCCTTCTATCATATCATCAATAACCCGGTACCCATATTGCATGACTGACGTTGTAACCTGAATGTTTTCACAGCCAAGCGCCATAAACTCAAATGCATCTCTCCAGGTTTCAATTCCGCCCATTCCACTGACGGGCGCATGAGACAGTTCGGGATGGGTTTTCATTGCATGGATAAACCGTAGAGCAATGGGTTTCACTGCCTTCCCGGAATAACCTCCCACACTGGTTTTGCCTTCCACAAAAGGTCCGGATACAAAAGTATCTGTATCCACGTTCATAATGCTCTTTATTGTATTAATGGCTGCAATTCCATCCGCTCCTGCCTGCATTGCCGCAAGTGCCGGTATTTCCATATTTCCTATATTAGGTGTCATTTTTGCCAAAACAGGAAGATGCGTTCCTTTTCTCACTGCTTTTGAATAAGCTGCAACCAGTTCCGGATTCTGGCCCACATCAGAGCCTAATCCATTGGCTGCCATATGAGGACAGGAAAAATTACACTCGATGATATCCGCACCTGCTTCGGTTACAACTTTTGCAAGATAAGTCCACTCTTCTTCAGTCTGGCCCATAATGGAAGCAACAAATATCTTGGTCGGATAATCTCTTTTCAAATCCCTGATAAACGCCAGATTTTCCTCTAAGGTATGATCTGAAATCTGTTCTATATTTTTAAAGCCGACAAAAGGAAGTGCTTCCTTTTTCAGAGCATCAAATCTGGGGGATACCTCCTGGGGAACAAAGACTCCAATGGTTTTAAAGGCAACCCCTGCCCAGCCCATGTCAAAGGCTTTTGCTACCATCTCGTAATTGCTTCCCACTACGGAAGAAGACAGGAAAAAAGGATTTTCACATGGAATCCCGCAAAAATCTATGGATAAATCCACTTCTTCCATCTCCGGCTTAATATAGGAAGAAAGTTTTTCAAACATATCAGGTATAGGGACCGGTGTATTAATTTTTCCTTTTAAGCAGGCTGATAAGCACGGCTTATCTGTGCAGTTCTGACAGGGAAAATTTTCCGGAAGGCGATTGATGGCGCCAGCCTTATTTTCAAAACGATAGCACCGTATTATTTTGTCTATTCCCAGTTCATAAGGACATGCTTTGGTGCAGGGTGCCTCATTGCATAAAAGACAACCGCCAGCTTCCTCTAAAAGGGAAGCTTCTTTGTATAATAATTTATTCATTTTATCACTCCAAACCATATTTTTGAGGTTCTCGCTTTACAAAGGTTCCATACCCCGGAGTTCCTACAAATTCCCCATTATCATATACTAATGTCCCTCTCACATAAGTTTGTACCGGATAGCCTTGTACCTTAATTCCTTCCCATATGGTGTGATCATAATCGGAATGCATATTATCGACGGAAATGGTTAAATCTTTATTCCTGTCATAGATCACGATATCCGCATCTTTTCCAACCGTCAAAGAACCCTTCTGGCTGCATCCGAAAATCTTGGCCGGTTTGGCTGCACAAAGTTCTACCGCACGGTTGAAGCTTATTCTCCCTTCATTGGCTTTGGATAGCATATAAGGATATAGATTCTCTATTCCCGCACAACCGTTGGGAATCTTTGTAAAGTCGTCTTTTCCCCAGTCTTTTTCATAGCTTTGGAACGGACAGTGGTCGGTTGCCACCGTATCAATGCTTCCATCCATAACCGCTTTCCAGAGCGCATCCTGACTTTCCTGATCCTTCATAGGCGGAGAGCAGACAAAGTTCCTGCCATCTTCTCTTTTATAAACATCACAGGTAAATTCCAGATACTGAGGACAGGTTTCAATATAAACAGGATAGCCATCTCTCTTGGCAGCGACTGCTGCTTCCAGACCTTCCTTATCAGCCATATGTACGATATAAAGAGGTGCATCTACTGATTTTGCCCAATGCACTGCCCGTTTGTCTGCTTCAGCCTCCACATATTCCGGCCGGCTCAAATAGTGGTACCATGCAGATGTTTTTCCCTCTGACTTAAACTGCTCAATATTCAAATCAATGACATCGGGGTTTTCAGCATGAATATTTGTGATGGCTCCTGCTTCTTTCGCTTTTTTGAGTATTCGGACCAGGGTACCGTCATCCACCATCATGCCTTCTTTTTTATAAACAAGGAAACATTTAAAACTGGTTATGCCATAATCCACGGCTGCTTCAAATTCGTCTAAAATGGCACCTTCGTTTAGATCCGTGATACAGCAGTGAAATGCATAATCCACACAGGCTTCCGGGTCGCACATATCCTTTCTTTCCTGAACCGTTTCCACGATTCCTTTTCCTTTTCTTTGAATCGGATAATCAAATACGGTGGTCACACCGCCGCATGCTGCCGCTCTTGTTCCTGATAAATAGCCGTCTGCGGAAACCGTTCCGCCAAAAGGCATTGCTAAGTGGGTATGTACATCAATCGCTCCAGGTAAAACAAGTTTTCCAGCGGCATCAACAACTTCTTTTGCATCAACCGATAAATTCATTCCAATGCAAACGATTTTTCCGTCTTTTACTGCAATATCGCCCATAAATGTTTCTTTTTCCGAAACAATCGTTCCATTCTTAATTAATAAATCCATCGCTCTTCCTCCTTAACAGACATGTGGGTGCATATCGCACCCACGATTCTTGCTGGTATCTGGTCTTATGGCTTTTCATTTCCTTAACGGTGCTTTATTCGTTTACCTTATATACAAGTACTAAGCCGGATCTCTGGTATACCTGTGATACGGCAATCAAATTCATGCCGCCTGCATTTGCTGCAATCAGGTTTGCATCCCAGGTCACACCAAAATCTACCTGCCCGGAGTTTACTGCTGTTGTTTCACCGATATCTCCGCCGCCTGGTGTAATGGTTACATTTAAGCCGGCATCTTTATAATAGCCTTTTGCTGCTGCCACATAATAACCCATAAACTGCGCCTGAGGCAGCCATTTTAACTGAATGGATACATCTGTTTTTTCCGGTGTGCCCAGTTCTACGTCACTCATTGCATCGGTCCAGTAAGATGCATCACGGAAATCATCCAAGGTTAACGTCTGTAATTTTTCCGCTGCAGCACTGTCGTCTAATTTGATGTATTCTTTAGCTAAATCAAGGGTCTGCTGCAGCGCTTCATCATCCAGTTTTCCAAGATCAACTACTTTATTCCCTTTTGTATCTGTTTCCACTAATTTCTTCACTTCTTCTGCCATGTAAGCCTGATGCTCGCTGGATACGGAAGAACCGGCATTGAATACGATTTCAGCGGCTTCCTCCGGATTCGCACAGGCATACTCCCAGCCTTTCATGGATGCGCGGACAAATGCTTTTACTGTGTTGGGATTTGCCTCTGCAAATTCCTTTGTCGTAAAAATATTATCCTCAAGCATTGCTACTCCTTCATCATTCATATCGATGTATTTTACCGAATCCCCATAAGAATATCCGCCTTTGTATGTGTTCTTTACAAGACCAAGCTCGTTATAGGTCATGGCAGAAGCCAGCAGAATGGAATCATCATCAAAGCCGTCCATGTCAAATGCCTGACTTAAGAAATCGGTGCTCTGACCATATTTGGTCAAAAGAGCCTGAACCTCGTACTCATTGCCAAGGCCCCAGTTGCCGACCTTTCCTTTGCTTGCAGCGTCCACTACGATATCTTCTGCGCCGGCACTGGCAGAATAATATTTTCCTGTACTCTCAGGTTCTTTCGTGCCTGTCTCTTTGGCTGTTGTACTCTCTGCTGCTGCCGTTGTCTGAGCTGCTTCTTTCTCTGGTGAACTTCCGCAGCCTGATAATGCTGCCGTTGTAAGTGCAAGAGTTAATGCTGCTGCGGTTAAATTTCCTGTTCGTTTTTTCATAAATAATTCCTCCTCAAAATGAATGTTATTTCTTTCCTATTTTCTTCCCTTCAGCAAGGTACCTTCTGCTGCAAGCAATATTCCATACATAATGATCCCGATGAAACAAGCTACTACAATGTACGCCCAGGCAGTTGCATACTGGGCAAGCACGATATTTTCCCGGATCTGTCTGCCTACCCCAATGATGAATTCAGCAAAATATTCACTGACTAAGGCACTGATGATGCTGGCAGGTACACTGACTCTTAAGGCAACAAATATGTATGGTACACTGTTTGGGATCCTCAGTTTTAAAAAGACTGTTGATTTACTCGCCGCATAGCTTTTCATCAAATCCAATGAAAATGGCTTTAATTCGTTTAAACCTCTGTAAGCATTGATGCTCATGGATACCGTACAGGTTATGGTGACTACAATGGTCTTTGCCAGCATGCTTCTTACATTGGCATCGTCACTGAAATCCTTTGTTAAATTATTTAAGATCGGGGCAATTGCAATAATTGGTACTGCACTGACAGCTGATGCAATGCTTAAGCCGCCGGCACCCCATTTCGGAAAGACCGTTGCAATGACTCCCAGTAAGTATCCAAATACAGAGCCGCAAAGAAGTCCTCCGGTTGCTACAATTACGGTTGCCTTTACATTTTTTATAATTGCCGGCCCATTATCCATAATGATCCTAAGGATTCTCCCTGGAAGAGGAAGTGCAAATGTATCTGCTCCGATCAACTTATGCAAAAGCTGTGTCTGCCATAGAATCAGCAAAAGGATACCAAATAACACCGGATAAAGTACCGTTGCGGCAGACTGTTTATCCCATTTGAAATATCTTTTTTTCTTCATGTCCTCTCCTTTTACTTTTTCTTCTTTTTCTTATATGGTGATATGGTCTGCTCCAATAAAACCATAAGATAAAAACTCAGAATACCAATAATAGCGCTTAAAAATACAATCTGCCAAAAGATATAAATGGTAGTGGCATGCTTTAATGATTGGGAAAGTGCGGTTCCCAGTCCTGCTCCTCCCTGCAAGGTGTCAACAAGGATTGCTGCTGTGATTGCCATGGGTGCCGATATCTTTAAGCCGGTAAAAAAATACGGCAGGGAAGACGGAATCAATAATTTCCGGTAAATCTCGAATTTACTTGCTGCAAGGGAATACATCAGTTCATGTTTTTCTTTTGAAACGGATTTAAATCCGGCCAGTGTATTGGTGGCAACCGGATAAAAGGTCAATATTGCAGCAATGATAATCCGGCTTTTATTAATGTCTTTTGTGATGGCAAGAACAATTGGCGCCATACCAAGAATAGGAATCATCTGTATCATCATCAGGTATGGAAACAATATCTTCTCAACCGGTAAAAACAAATTCATCAGCAGCGCAAGTAAAAATCCAACTCCCGCTCCTATTACAAAGCCGATTCCTGCCCGAAGAAACGTAATTCCCGCATTGCTTAATACAATCTGAAACGCGGTCTGGGTTCCATTTACTTTATTGGTTTCAACCACAGATCCCAGGATCTGATACAGATGAGGCAGTACATTCTCCGGAGAACGCTTGGTTCCTTCTATTACGGTTGCCCCTATCTCCCATAGGATAACGAGACCGATCACCCACACAAGCGTTACCATATACTTGGAAGAAAGTATCTTTTTGATTTGAATCATACTCATACCCCCTCAAAGCTGTTTCTTACCTTGGATACCAAAGCATTAAATTCCTGGGTTTCCTTCATTTCTATTGGTCTGGGCCTTGGAAGATCAATGTCTACAATGGCTGATACCCGGCCCGGATGAGGAGAAAGCACTACCACCCGGTCAGACAGATAAACGGCTTCCTGAATGTTATGGGTAACAAATAGTATAGTCTTATTGGTCTTCTGCCAAATACGCAAAAGATCCTCATGAAGCTTTTCCTTTGTAAATTCATCCAGAGCGGAAAACGGTTCATCCATTAAAAGGATTTCCGGCCGGATCGCCAGGGCTCTTGCGATATTGACCCTTTGCTGCATCCCTCCGCTTAACTCATGAGGATATTTTTCTCCGAACTCCATAAGTCCCACCAATTCAAGCATTTTTGTTACTCTTGCCGTCCGGTCTTTCTTTTGCATACCGAGTAACTCCATCGGCATACATACATTTCTTCGAACCGTTCTCCATTCATAAAGCACCGGTGACTGGAACACGATCCCATATTTTTTTTGCAGGCGGATCTCTCTTGGTGATAAGCCCCGAACGGAAATATTTCCTGATGTCTTTTCCTGTAAATCGGCAATGGTTCGAAGTAAGGTCGTTTTTCCGCATCCGGAAGGTCCAAGAAGAGAAATAAATTCCCCCTGCTTAATTTCCAAATTAACATTGGATAGTGCTGCAATTGGTTCTCCACCGTTTTTGTCAGGGAATTTGACACTTAAATTTTCAATTTTAATTTCCGTTTCTCTTGGAAGTGATGCGTCTCTTTCTTTAAATTCTTCATCTATGATCTCTATATTCACCATTTAAATCCTCCTGTTCTGCAAACAAGGGTGTAAAGCTTTCGCCTTACACCCTTGTAAGTTTCGTTCTGTTCGTAGGAAGTTTCATGATTTAAAACAATCTACTATATATTTTTAATAAATCTTCTTTGGAAATCTCTTTTCTTGTGTTAGAGGGACTTCCGCTCGCCATGGCATCACCGGCCATCTTATCGGAAACTGCTTCAAAGTCTTCCTTCCGGATTCCATATTCTTTCAGCGTTGGAATTTCACATTGGCTGCAAAGCTTCTTTAAAGCTTTAAAAAATGCTTCACTGGCTTCTTTTTCATCGGTTACTTCCGTTGCTGCTCCGATTGCTTTAGCCATATCAGCAAATCTGCCGTAACAGCCGTCGGCCACATAAGACAAACACTCCGTAATTAGCATAGCGTTTGAAATACCATGGGGAACATGAAACAATGCTCCGATGGGCCGGCTCATTCCATGGACAATGGTTACCGATGCATTATTGATACAGACACCTGCTTCAAATGCGGCAATGGACATCTCTTCCCTTGCTTTTTTATCTGTTCCATCCTCATAGGCAAGAGGCAAATATTGAAAGATACGTTTGATTGCAGATAATGCATAAAGATCTGTCAGGGCATTTGCCTTTCTTGAGACATAAGACTCCACTGCATGAGTTAAAGCATCCATCCCGGTTGCAGCGGTGATGCTTTTTGGCGCTGTCACCGTAAACTCCGGATCAATGATGGCTATCTCAGGAAGTAAGTCATCACCTTTTAAAAGCATCTTTACCCCTTTTTCCGTATCCGTTATCACCGTAAACTTTGTTGTCTCTGAGCCGGTTCCGGCAGTTGTAGGTATGAGCACCAGAGGCGGAAACTTGCCTTTGATCTCAACGCCCATATAATCTGCGATATTTCCTTTTAGCGTGGTCATAGCTCCGATTGCTTTGGCACTATCCAACGGACTTCCTCCTCCGATTCCAATCAGAAAATCACATCCGGAATCCTGATAGGCCTTTACACCTGCAAGAACCATATCATCCGTCGGCTCGCCTGTTATATCATTAAATATTTTATAATCGATTTTCCACCTGTCAAGATAACCGGTAAGCATAGAGACTGTTCCCATTTTTGTTACTATTTTTCCTGTTACGATAAACGCTTTTTTGCCTAAGCCCTTTATTGCATTTTCACTGCTCTCTAATGCATTTGCTCCTAATATTGTTCGTCCCGGTAACGTAAATTGAGCTGCCATAGTTCACCTCTTTTTCTTTATCAATTATAAAAACTCCCGGTCTACAATCGTAAGTACTTCATCCATTTTGGCCAGCTCTTCTTCCAGCTGCTCCTTTGTAATAATCAGCGGAGGTGCAACTAATATCATATTTTCATGGGTATAAGTCATAAACTTCCGCTCTTTTAAAAGTCCTGCTATTTTTCCCATAATGCCTTCCGGGTCTTTCCCGTATGGTACCAAAGCTTCCTTTGTCTCTTTGCTTTTCACAAGTTCAACGGCTGAAAATAAACCGATGTAGCGGACATCTCCCACACATGCATGGGTCTTTTTCATTTCTTCCAGCTTTTCACCTAAAACCTGGCCGACCTTATTTACATTGCCTAAGATATCTGCTTCTTCATAATAATTGACACATGCAATACCTGCTGCACAGGATAAGGGGTGGCCGCTGTATGTAAGTCCGCAGGATAATAGGTTATCGTCAAAGTATGCGGCAATCTCTTTGCTGACCGCCACTCCGCCAAGAGGAACATAACCGCAGGTAACTCCCTTGGCAAAGGTTACAATGTCCGGTTTAATATCAAAATGTTCAAATGCAAACATTTTGCCGGTACGGCACCAGCCGGTCATGACTTCATCGCATATCATTAAAATTCCATACTTATCGCAAAGGGCTCGAACCCCGGGCATATATCCTCTTGGCGGAATCAGGATTCCATTTGATCCTGTAATCGTCTCCATCACAATGGCTGCGATGCTGTTTGGTCCTTCATACTGAATCTGCTCTTCTAACTTTGTTAAGTAATAGCTGGAAGCCGCCTCCTCTGACTCAAAATCAATGGCTTCTCTGTAAACATAGGGATCAAAAAATTTCACAAAACCAGGAACTCCCGGCTCCAATGTGTATCTTCTTGGCTCTCCGGTTAAGTTACCGGCGCCAAAGGAAGAACCATGATAACTTCTGTACCGGCTGAAGATTTTATTCTTTCCGGTAAACATTCTCGCAATTTTTACGGCATTCTCATTGGATTCTGCCCCTGCATTGGTAAAGAATACTTTTCCCATGGTATCAGGCATTAAATCAATAATTTTTTTTGCAAGAACTGCTCTAGACTCTGCACCGTAGGAGGGTCCTACAAAACAAAACTGATCTACCTGATCCTTAATTGCCTGGCTGATGGACTGATTTCCGAAACCAAGATTCATATTCACAAGCTGAGAGGACATATCACTATACCGGGTGCCTTCGTAATCCCAAAAGTAAATTCCGTCTGCCTTTTCTACTGGAATTGGATTTATGTTTTTCTGCTTGCTCCAGGATTGTAAGTTATATTCCTTTAATGTACCTCTAATCTCTTCACCCAACATGTTCTTTTCCTCCTACAAAAAAAGCAGCGGACCGATGGCTATGTAAGCATCGTCGCTGCATTCATTATTTTACTAAGTGAAATACGGCACTGATCTTGCGCGTATTTCCTTCTGTCTTTGACATGGTAGTATTATAAGCACAGTCAAACAGGGATTGCAACCAGCAAGTGAACAAAGATAATTGTGCAGTTGCACAATTACCGTCTTATGAAACAGCTTCCCAGAAGCCGTTTTTGTGCATAAACAGGGCATTATGCCTTGGTTTCAAATAATATCCTGAATATAGAAGCCCAGATATAATTTTACCTTATCTTCTAACTCCATAGGATTGAATCCGGTTATTGTTTCAATTTTCTTTAATTGATTTGTCACTGTGTTTCGGTGAATATACATTTTCTCCGATACCAGCTGAAGGCTTCCGTTATTTTCTAAATAAGTTCTTAGCAAAGAGATCAAATCTGTTTTGTTTTCTCTGTCATACTTTTCCAACAAACCAATGGTATCATTGTAAAAACTCCTCAATACGGATCGTTCTTTGACCGAATATAAAATTTTATAAACACTTAAACGGTCATAAAAAAGTACCATTTCCTTTTGCTTTTCCGCCATTTCCATGGCCGATATGGATCTCTCAAAATTCTGCTCCTGATTATAGATTCCTGGCTGATTGGAGCTGATTCCCAGATGAACCAGTGATTCATTTTTCTCTTTTTTCACATGCTCTAAAAAGTCTTTTACAAAGCTTTCTATTTCTTCATCCGAGTAATCGACCAATACAAATACAAGATTTTCTTTATACGTAAAGGAGATAAATAATTCGTGGATTTTTCTTGCTGTTTTTTCTGCATATATGGTAAGCCGATCCATAAATTCTTCAAAAGCTGCACTTTCATTTCTTTCAGCCAGAAGACTGATAAAGCAAAATGTGTCGCTTCTTTTATAACCGTTGCGCTCCATCTGTAATATCTGGGATTCCAAATCTCCAATGTTAAATATAATATTCTTGATCGTAGTCGCCATACTGTTTTCTACATTGTCATTTACCATGATCCGGCGGCAGAAATCCCTGGTCATGTCGACCATTCGGGTCTCCCACGGTATGGTAAACAATGGCATATTGACTTCATCACAGTACTCTGCTACTTCTTTGGGAATTTCTTTTGTATGAGGTCCTAAATTAACTACAAATGCACTGACCCCTGACATATTCAGCTTTTTTGCAAAATCCAAAAGCCAATGATCGGATTTGTTTAAAATTCCCGCTGTAAATACCAGTTCATAACCATGCAGAAAGGGGCTGACCGCATCATCCTCAATGATATGGACCCATTGAACCAGGTTATTCATCCCGTTCCTTCCGGCAACCAATTCCATCTTATATAAGAAATATGCATTCTTTACTAACTTTTTTACGACGATTGCCATAGAAAATCTCCCTTCTGGAGTTAATTTTATTCGTATATGTACCAGTGAATCTTTTATAAGTATCACTTAGTTTTAACATTTCAAAGGTATCGAAGGAATAAAAAAGAGTTTGGATTTTATTTCAAAGGAGCATATGGATGAAAGAATCAGGGATTTAATCCTGTACAAAACAAGACCAAATCCCATGTGTTCGATCAAAAGAATATAGATAGTTCAAAACTGATAATTACTGAAACTCTTTAGCCGGAATAAAGTCGATGGTACGCAAAAGCTTATCCGTACTGGCCACCATGACCCGAATGGGCTGTCCCAGCTTGTAAGTCTTTCTCGTCATCTCTCCCACCAGTTCATAATGCTCTTCATCAAAATGATAATAATCGTCCTGGAGCTGGTTGACATGAACCAGACCTTCTACCGTATTGGGAAGTTCCACATAAAGTCCCCAGTTTGTCACTCCGGAGATTACTCCATCAAACTCTTCTCCAATATATCTCGACATATATTCGCATTTTTTAAGTTTAATTGTTTCTCTTTCTGCCTCATCCGCTCTTCTCTCCGTAGTGGAAGCCTGAACAGACACCTGGCCTAAGATCTTATCATAATGGCTGATTCTCTTATCACTTAATCCGGCCCTTAAATTCTCCTTAATGATCCGGTGAATCTGTAAATCCGGATATCTTCGAATAGGAGAAGTGAAGTGGGTATAATATTTGGCGGCCAGACCAAAGTGTCCGGTATTGGTCACGGTATATTTTGCCTGCTTCATGGAACGGAGAGCCAGACGGCTGATTAACGCTTCTTCCGGTGTATCCTCTGCATTGGCAAGCAGCTTCTGGACTTCTTTTGGGTAAACTTCTCCGTTATGGAACCGGATGGAGTAACCGAAATTGTTGATCAGGGTAGCTAAGCTCTTCATTTTTTCCGGATCCGGGTTATCATGGGTCCGGTAAAGGAACGGGATTTCCTGCCAGAAGTAATCTTCCGCCACTGTTTCATTTGCCATCAGCATAAAATCTTCAATGATTTTCGTTGCGGCATTGCGGTCATATGGTCTGATTTCCAAAGGTTTTCCCCGTTCATCAAGAATGACTTTTGTCTCTGGGAAATCGAAATCAATGGACCCTCTTTTCTTTCTTTTTTCCCTAAGAATATCTGCCAGTTCTTTCATCTGTAAAAACATGGGAACAAATGCTTCATATTCTTTCATCACCGCTTCATCACGGTCTGTTACAACTGCATTCACTGCTGTATAGGTCATTCTCCTGTCCACATTGATCACAGTTTCTGCGATCCTGTGGCCAATGACATCTCCGGTCTCATCAATATCCATGATACAACTGAGAGCAAGCCTGTCTTCTCCCTGGTTCAAAGAACAGATCCCGTTTGACAGTTTATGGGGCAGCATGGGGATCACACGGTCCACAAGATATACACTGGTTCCCCGTTTTAATGCCTCTTCATCAAGAGGACTGTATTCTGTCACATAATTGGTCACATCCGCAATATGAACTCCAAGAGTATACACATTGCCTTTCTTTGATATGGTGATGGCATCGTCAAGATCCTTTGCATCTTCCCCGTCAATGGTAACGGTCTGTAAATTTCTTAAATCCAGACGTCCCTGCATATCTTTACCCGTAATCTCATCCGGCACTGCTGTCACCTGCTTCATCACGCTGTCCGGAAATTCCTCAGGAAGCCCATAAGCCCTTACAATCGAAAGAATATCCGTGCCCGGATCATTGACATGTCCAAGAATTTCCGTAATAATCCCTTCCGGTTTCCGTCCCGGTCCGCCAAAATCCGTCACCTTCACAATCACCTTGTGGCCTGTCATGGCGCCCATATCCTTGCCCTGAGGCACAAAAATATCCTTTGAAATCTTCTGGTTATCCGGAATCACAAAGCCAAAGCTCTTATTTTTCTGATAATAACCTATGATCTGCCCATTGGTGTGTTCTAACACCCTGATCACCTGGCCTTCTGCCCGTTTGCCATTGCCAGGTTTCGTTTCCGCCGATATAAGCACCGTATCTCCATGAAGAGCGCTGCCTGTTTTCTCCTCCGGAATAAAGATGTCCTGTTCCAGCCCTTCTACCGTTACAAAGCCAAAGCCCTTGGGATGGCCCGAAAACACTCCGGCAATGGAACCGATATCCGGCTTTCCATACTTGCCCTTTTGTGATACGCCAATCTTTCCTTCTGCCAAAAGAGCATCCAATACCTCTTTTAAATCCTCTCTCTGTTCTTTGGGAATATCAAAGAGAATGGCCAGCTCCTTCAATTTCATCGGTACATAGGCTGGGTCTTCAAACAGCTTTAGAAGCATGGCTTTCCGTTGCATTAACTGTTCTTCTGTCATTGTTTCCCTCTCTTATTGTCTTTCTTTTTCATTCTTTCTCTATTATCTTCACTTTACCATAAGGTATTACAAAGTTTTCCCATAATGCGAAAAAAACACCCTTGTTACCATACCACAAGAGTGTTTAATCTTTACAGTATATTCAGATTCAGTACTAACGCAAGAATAAAAAACAGGACTGCTCCGTACTTTGTAAATTTCTCCAGTTTCCCTTCCATGGAACGGCCCTTGTTTCTGCCCCAGTAAGTATCTGCCATACCACCGATCGAACCTAAGCCCTGACTCTTTCCTTCCTGTAACAGGATAATTGCTGATAAAGCAATACATATGATAACAAATATGATTGATAATATAATCCTGATCATGTTTCCACCTCCTATAGTCAAACACCGGTTATCATACCATAATTTCTAAGCAAATACAATATATTTTTATATTTTTTCATAGGATTTTTTCATAGGATCGGCATTCTATCTGCATTTATGATAAAATTCTTCTATGCGGAGAAGTTCATTATATTTGGCCGTACATTCTCCTCTGCAGGGAGCACCGCTCCTAATATAATCGGCATGAATTGCAGCCGCCATATCGGCAAGGAAGGGCTCTTCCGTTTCTCCATAACTGTTAGAAATGATCACCTTATGACCCGCTTTCCGGGCTTTCTCCACCATTTTCAGTGCCCCGGTAACAGTTCCGGCCTGTTCCATCTTAATAACGGTTCCATTGGCAGCAAAAAAGTCATCGGACACCATTAAAACACGATGCTCCAGCATCCGCATCATCTGGCTTCTTCCTTCTAAGTCCTCCTTCCACAGCCCATCCATGACCGTACAGACAGGAAATCCATCCGCCAGCCTCAGATAATAGGCAATCATATCCTTTTGACCCCGGTTTATGGGAATTCCGCCTTTTTTGCTTTCCTTTGAAAAACGGTAAACTCCCTCATCTTTTTCATATAACCGTTCCGCACCGGCATTGACAGCCACCAGAACATCCGTCCCAGGCTTATAACCGCTTAACCGAAAGGCATCCATCAAATAACGCAGCGCTTCTTCGGTGCTTTTCATATCCGGCATAAAGCCTCCACCTTCCCCGGTGGAAGTATTGTAGCCGCTCAAAGCCAGAAGTCTTTTTAAAGTCTGGTAAATTTCCACCCCCATGCGTAATCCTTCCGAATAAGTTTCCGCTCCCTGCGGGACAATCATAAGTTCAAGCAGATCAATACCCTTTTCGGCATCTCCTCCGCTTATCATGCTCATCATGGGAACCGGCATTACCGGCGCCGAGGTTCCACCCAGATAGCGGTAAAGAGGAAGCCCTAGTCCGGCACCTGCCGCCCTTGCAACAGCCATGGATATGGCTAAGACCCCATATCTTCCGCTCTTGCCTTCCATTGTTTTATCCTCTGCCGCCTGCAAAAGCAGCCTGTCAATGCGTTCCTGATTCGATGCGTCCTCAAACAATATGGCTTCCGACAGCCAGTCACTCACAAGCTCTGCCTCTTGTTTTGCCTTTCCGGCATTCCCCAATGAAACCAGCGCCCTTCCGTGTGCGCCATTTTCCAAAACTGTCTCAGCCTCGACCGCCGGATTCGACCAGGAATCCAGAACGATTCTTCCTGTTACCTCTATGATATCCAGTCCGCCAAACATGATTTTGCCTCCCTGTCTTTTCACTCATTCCTATCGTAAGGATTGACGGAATTTACCAAAACCATGCAGGCGGAGATGAAAAAGATGTCAGGATGCATTCCCTGCAAATCCTGACATCTTCCTTATTACCAAAAAACTATATTTTAAGCCCTGAGCTCAATTCCCAGTCCCTGTAATCCATTCAGGATCTTCTTCATCACAGCAAGAACTTCCTGATCCTCCAGAGTATGATCGCCCGCACGGAAGGTAATGGAATATGCCACCGACTTGCAGCCGGCTAAAACCTGCGCCCCCTCATAGATATCGAAAAGCTGATAACTTTCCAGCATCTTTCCTCCACGCTGCTCAATGACTTCTTCGATCTGTCCAACCAGTATATCCTTCGGAACCACCATGCTGATGTCTCTGGTAACAGCCGGATACTTGGCAATTCCGGTATATTTGCGGTCAAAGCTTGTAAACGGGATCAAAGATGGCATATCGATCACAGCTACATAGGCACGATCCCCGATTTTATAATTATCAGCCACATCCGGGTGTACCTCGCCCAAATAGCCGATGGTCACGCCGTCATACACAATATCCGCCTGTCTTCCCGGATGAAGGAAGGTTTTCCCGCCTTTTGGATCGTAATGAGGCTTTTTGTGCATTCCCGCCTGATCGAAAAATTCTTCCATAACGCCCTTCATGTCAAAGAAATCGCCATCCCCGTACATCCCCAGGGTAAACTGCATTCTTTCGTCCGGAAGCTCTGTAAGCGGAAGCGCCTTGGGAAGATAGATGTTGGCCAGT
>NZ_LT732526.1:718348-769448 GCF_900155545.1 Clostridium sp. Marseille-P2415 | reverse complement strand
CGATTCTTCCTGTTACCTCTATGATATCCAGTCCGCCAAACATGATTTTGCCTCCCTGTCTTTTCACTCATTCCTATCGTAAGGATTGACGGAATTTACCAAAACCATGCAGGCGGAGATGAAAAAGATGTCAGGATGCATTCCCTGCAAATCCTGACATCTTCCTTATTACCAAAAAACTATATTTTAAGCCCTGAGCTCAATTCCCAGTCCCTGTAATCCATTCAGGATCTTCTTCATCACAGCAAGAACTTCCTGATCCTCCAGAGTATGATCGCCCGCACGGAAGGTAATGGAATATGCCACCGACTTGCAGCCGGCTAAAACCTGCGCCCCCTCATAGATATCGAAAAGCTGATAACTTTCCAGCATCTTTCCTCCACGCTGCTCAATGACTTCTTCGATCTGTCCAACCAGTATATCCTTCGGAACCACCATGCTGATGTCTCTGGTAACAGCCGGATACTTGGCAATTCCGGTATATTTGCGGTCAAAGCTTGTAAACGGGATCAAAGATGGCATATCGATCACAGCTACATAGGCACGATCCCCGATTTTATAATTATCAGCCACATCCGGGTGTACCTCGCCCAAATAGCCGATGGTCACGCCGTCATACACAATATCCGCCTGTCTTCCCGGATGAAGGAAGGTTTTCCCGCCTTTTGGATCGTAATGAGGCTTTTTGTGCATTCCCGCCTGATCGAAAAATTCTTCCATAACGCCCTTCATGTCAAAGAAATCGCCATCCCCGTACATCCCCAGGGTAAACTGCATTCTTTCGTCCGGAAGCTCTGTAAGCGGAAGCGCCTTGGGAAGATAGATGTTGGCCAGTTCATAAAGACGGACGTTTTTATTGCGGCGGTTATAGTTGGTGGATAATGAGTAAAGCATTCCATGGAGCGGTGAGGTCCTCATAATGCTGAAATCCTCTCCAAGGGGATTCATAATATTTACGGTCACACGGAGCGGACTGTCCTTTGGAAGGAGAAGCCTGTCAAATACCTTGGGGCTTTCAAAGGAATACGTCATTCCCTGGGAAAAACCGCAGAATTCCGCAACTTCTCTTGCCAGTTCCTCCACTCTTAATTTATAAGACAGCTTTCCGGTTGTCGCCTCGCCGGTCGGCAGGGATACCGGAATCTTATCATAGCCAAAGAACCGGGCAGCTTCCTCTGCCATATCGGCCATACAGTTTAAATCCTGGCGGAAAGTCGGAATGAGGATTTCACCGGCTGCCTCATCGTATCCCAGATCCAGCCTTTTAAAATACCCAAGCATGGTTTCCGGAGCTATATCCGTTCCCAGAAGGCGATTCATCTTTTCCGGCTCAAACGGGATTCTTTTTCCGTCCCTTTTCTCCGGATAAATATCAATCATACCGCCGACCACTTCTCCGGCTCCCAGTTCTTCGATCAGCTGGCAGGCACGGTTTACAGCCTCTTCGGCATTGTTGGGATCAAGTCCCTTTTCATATTTACCGGAAGCATCGGTCCTTAACCCTGCCTTCTTTGATGAGAGACGGATGTTGGTTCCGTCAAAGCAGGCACACTCAAACACCATGGTCTTTACGTCATCGGTGATTTTGGAATTCTCTCCGCCCATAATGCCGGCAATCCCCACTGCCTTATCTCCATCGTTGATCATCAGGACCGTGCTGTCAAGCTTTCTCTTCTGTCCGTCCAGAGTCTGGAATGTGTCACCGTCCTTAGCGCATTTTACGATGATTTCATGATCCGCAAGCAGGTCATAATCAAACGCATGCATAGGCTGGCCATACTCTTCCATTATATAATTCGTGATATCCACGATGTTATTAATAGGACGTATCCCGCAAGCAGCAAGGCGTCTCTGCATCCAGACCGGTGAGGGAGCAAGCTTAATGTTTTTTACCATCCTCGCACAATAGCGGGGGCAGAGACGGCTGTTCTCTACGGTTACTTTTAAATAATCATGAATATCCTCACTGTTGCCTGTAGCTGTTACGACCGGTGGTATAAAGGGCTTTTGAAAGGTTGCCGCTGCTTCTCTTGCAATCCCGATCACACTGTAGCAGTCCACACGGTTTGATGTGATTTCATATTCAAATACGGAATCATGAAGGCCCAGAATTTCAATGGCATCAGAGCCTGTTTTTGCATCTGCAGGCAGAATGTAAATTCCGCTCTCCGGAGCATCCGGGTACATTTCAGCGGAACAGCCAAGTTCTTCTATGGAACACATCATACCGCAGGATTCGACTCCTCTCAGCTTCCCCTTCTTAATCCTGATTCCCTCTTCCGGAAGCGGGCCGCCGTCATGGCCTCCTGCCACCTTTCCTCCGTCCAATACCACCGGAACCTTATCTCCGGCCTTTACATTGGACGCACCGGTAACGATCTGAACCGTTTCTGTTCCTACATCGACCTGGCAAACGATCAATTTATCCGCATCCGGATGGCGCTCAATGGTTAAGATGTGTCCGACCACGATTTTCTCCAGGTTTTTATCCAGGCATTCATAACCTTCTACCTTTGTTCCGGTAAGAGTCATGGCATCGGTGTATTCCTGCGGTGTCACATCTAAATCCGGAACATATGCTTTAATCCATGATAATGGTGTATTCATTGATTTCTCTCCCTTTCTGTCCTAGAACTGCTTTAAAAATCTGATGTCGTTCTCATATAGTAATCTCATATCATCAATCTCATATTTTAGCAAAGCGATCCGCTCTAATCCAACGCCAAATGCAAAACCGGAATATTCATTGGGATCAATTCCGCTCATGGTGAGTACATTGGGATGGACCATGCCGCAGCCGAGAATTTCAATCCAGCCCGATCCTTTACAGAAACGGCAGCCTTTTCCGCCGCATTTAAAGCAGGTAACATCCATCTCAGCGCTTGGCTCTGTAAACGGGAAATGGTGGGGACGGAATTTTACTTTTGTTTCCGCGCCGAACAGCTCTCTTGCAAACTCAGCCATGGTTCCCTTTAAATCGGCAAATGTAATGTTCTTGTCAATGACCAGGCCCTCAAACTGGTGGAAAGAAGGAGAATGGGTCGCATCCACCTCATCGGAACGGAATACGCGGCCCGGAGCCAGCATTCGGATGGGCAGCTTTCCCTGTTCCATGGTGCGGACCTGGACCGGGGACGTCTGGCTTCTTAAAACGATGTTATCGCTGATATAGAAGGTATCCTGTTCGTCTCTTGCCGGATGGTTTTTCGGAATATTCAGCTTCTCAAAGTTATAGGAATCGTATTCCACCTCCGGTCCCTCGATGACTTCATATCCCATGCCTATGAAGATCCTCTCGACCTCTTCTAAGGCAATTGTATTGGGATGGGTGTGCCCCACCTTATTTCGTCTGGCCGGAAGTGTTACATCGATCACTTCTTTCTTCATCTGCTCTTCTCTGGCTTTTCTCATCAGGGAAGCCATAGCTTCCTCTAATTTCCCCTCAATCAGGGTACGGGCATCGTTAACCATCTGGCCGACCTTTGGCCTGTCTTCAGGAGCAACGTCCTTCATACTCTTTAATACACTGGTCAGCTCCCCTTTTTTTCCAAGATAAGCAACTTTGATGTCATTCAGTTTTTCCAACGCATCCGAAGCTTCAATCTGCTTTAATGCTTCTTGTTTGATTTTCTCTAATTGGTCTTTCATCATGCTCTCCTTCTTTTCATATTTAAATGTTGTTAAACCGCTTTCAGGGTAAAACGCATTTTTAATGTATTAAAAAAGCCCCGCCCCAAAAAGGGACGAAGCTATATTCGCGGTACCACCCTAATTCCTGTGTATCACACAGGCACTCGGCATACGTAACGTGTATGGACGTCATGATTTACACGCCAGGCTGACAGCCATAGCTGTATCACCGGTTTCAATCACGCTGCTTCGGTGGGAAATTCGATCTCTTAATTGAACTTAAAAGGGCTTACAGCCGGTGGCCCCTTCTCTCTGGAAGAAAATAAGGATCTACTGACACCTTCATTGCATTTCACGTTTTTCATTGTAACATTAGCTACCATTGTAATAACAGAAACCCAAAATGTCAAGGATTATTTTTGGCAGGCATTATTTTATAAGGAAATAGGCTGCTGCAATTGCAGCCAGAATAACAGCAACGCTTGTAATCACGGATAGATAAGGATTCCTGTCATCCGATACCCCCAGTGTTTCATCGTCACCGTCCTTATGCCGGCTCTTAAGCTTTGCCGGCTGCTCTTTATCTTTTATAATCTTAACCGGTTTTCCCGGCTCCTCTTCCGGCTTATGTAATTTTTTCTCAATTCTCATGCGAAGCAGTACTTCTTCGTCCGCTATGTGATTGCAATAAGGACAATATATGTTGTTGTTTTCATCAGGAATCTGATTCCCACAATGTGGACATATTCTCATAATCTGCCAGGTACTATGCGCTCAAGGCAGTTCCCTCTGCCTCCTCTCTCAGCCATATGGATATGATTATGATTATACTATATTCTCTTTACTTTTTCAATCTTTTCCATCTCCATATTTCCATCGTTCCGCAGCACTGCAGCCATAAAAACTTACATCAAATCTTCCTATAATTTTTCAGTTTTTTTTAAGAAATGTGCGATATACTCAAACGCATCAGAGGAAACCCGGATTTCTCTCCGTTACTTTTAAAATAAAGGATTGATACCATGCGGATATTAATAATTGAGGATGAAGCAAGACTCGCCATGATTCTGGCCGATATCATTACTTATGCCGGATACAATGCAGATGTATCCATGGATGGGAAAGAAGGATTACAGTTCGCTGTGAGCGGTATTTATGATGCCATTATCCTGGATATCATGCTTCCGGGACTGGACGGATATAAAGTCCTTTCCAGGCTTCGGATACAACATGTTGAAACTCCGGTCCTTATGCTGAGAGCAAGGTCAGAATTATCAGAACACGTACAGATTCCTGACGCAGGAGCAGACTATTACCTGACCAAGCCCTTTGAAAATTCAGAGCTGCTTGCCTGCCTTCGTGCAATCCTGCGCAGGCAGGGCAAGACCGTCTCTGTTTCCCTGAATTTTGCGGATTTAAAGCTGACCCCTTCCATGTGCGAATTGCGCTGCAAATCCAATGCGGTCTCATTAAGTGCAAAAGAGCTGGATCTGATGCAGATTCTCATGGCCAATAACAGCCGGTATCTTTCAAAAGAAACCCTTCTTTTAAAAATCTGGGGACACGAATGCGGTATTAATGAAAATAATGTTGAAGCATATATTTCTTTTCTGCGCAAAAAGCTGCTGCGATTAGAATCCAGTGTCCATATTGCAGTCGTCCGGAAGGTCGGGTACCGGCTGGAGGCCCCGGACTTATTTTAATTTAAAACCGGAAACAACCGTATTGAGCTCTTCTGCAATATGCTCCTGCCTTTCAGACATTTTCGACATATCCTGTACCACAACATAAGCCTTTTCTACGGTAGTCAGTACCATGCTGCTGTTACCTGCCGTAGTCTGCACGGATTCGGAGACATTCTGAATCGCATCCCGAACCTCCTGCATAACCTGGCTGATATTTCCTGCCATCTCTGCCACCTCATTGGATATTTCTTCAATGGAAACCGCATCACGGCCATACTGCTGCCCTACATCTGCAAAATTGTTGTAATCGGGTGTGACCGTGTCCTTCAAGAAATTCAGCATGGATTCCGATCCGCTCATCATCATGCCAAAAGCCTTCTGGACTTCATCTATGGTTCCTTCAATTTCTTTTACTGTCTCAGAAGTATCCTTTGCAAGCTTGCCGATTTCCCTGGCTACAACCGCGAACCCTTTTCCCTGCTCCCCTGCTCTGACAGCTTCAATGGAGGCATTTAAGGATAACAGATTGATCTGGGAGGCTGTGTTGGAAATGATCCTGGCCATGTCCCCGATTTTTTCCACTACCTTTGCATTCTCCACTGCCATCTGCAGATCCTGTTCCCGTTCCCGGGATATTCCAATGGCATTTTCATAAGCTTCGCGGCTGTTCTTTTCAATTACTTTGGCGCGTTCCATGATCTCGCCCGCCATTCTGCTGCTCTTTCCTGTCTCCTCGGCCAGAACGCCTACCGATGTATTCACCTCAGCCATGGAAGCATTTACCTCTTCGGTAGCGGCACTGGAGGACATCATGGCCTTATCCACATCCGCCATATAGGTCTTGATTTCGTGAAACTGCTGAAGCAGATCACTGGATACCGTATTCAGGCGTACACTTGCGTCATTAATTCCTCCTGCATGCCCGGATATCCGTTCAATTACCTGTTTATTGCTTTTAAACATATTGTTTAAGGAACTGCTCATCTGGCCCAGCTCATCTTTACGTCTGGATTTAAGCGGCTGAATGGTAAAATCTCCGTCCGCCAGGGAACCGGCAAACTTTTTCACCCGTTTTAAACCTGATGTAATGCTGCCTACCTGGAGCAAAACAGCAGCAATGCAGCAAATCAATGCAATTGCACTCAGCTTCACCAGCTGTGCATTGAGCGCCACAATCGGCTCCTCCAACTCTGACTGGGGCATCTTGATCATAATAATCCAGCCAACCCCAGGAACCGTATCATAATACAGGTTATAGGTCTCCTCTCCTTCTTCGTAGGAAACCTTTCCTTTATCGCTGGATACCATAACTGCGG
Organism: Clostridium sp. Marseille-P2415; assembly: GCF_900155545.1. GTDB lineage: Bacteria > Bacillota > Clostridia > Lachnospirales > Lachnospiraceae > Lacrimispora. Next base: position 762,817 of record NZ_LT732526.1, on the reverse strand, counting down.
CTGCCGCTGCCAGGGATCCGTTTTCGTCCTGTGTGATATTTACCGCATTGGTAACCTTATCTTTATCCGTTTCGCAGAGATACACACCTTTCCCGTTGGTCAGCATGGCTGTTCCATTCTTGCCGACCTTTATGGACTGTATCAGGGTATCGATATCACTTAGCTGCATATCCACGGTCACGGCTCCGATAAATTTATTGTTACCGTCGTAAATAGGGGCTGTACAGGATGCCATCATGGTATCAAGGGTTGAATCGTAATAAGGGTCCGTAATAACCGCTTCCCCGGTCCCGCTGGCTGCCATCTTATAATAATCCTGATTAAAGTAGTCATAGCTGGCTTCGCTGTAGTCATACGTTAATTCTATCTTACCGTCTTCTTTGTACCAGTAGGGCCCCATATATTTCTCCTGGCTGTCATATACATTGGGCTCAAACCAGATTCCGCTTCCCAGGATCAAATCATTGTCCGATATAATGTTCTTTATGGCAGCTCCATAGGTATCGATCTCTGTTGTCTGATAGGAAGATCCAACCATGTACGCAATATTCATTGCCGTCGTCTCCACCACATTTAAGTAATCATTGATGCTGTTAACGTTTGCTTTGAGTTCTGACTGCATATTGGAATTGCTCTGTTCCTCAATTAAATCCCGGCCGGTAGTTTCGCTGAGCCTTGTCAGAAATGCCAATGCCAGTACTACCACAGGCAAAATTCCAAGCAGCATCTTAATTCCGATGCTTTTGATCCCAATCTTTTTCTTCATACTGTTTCTCTCCCGTACTTTGGTTTTCAATACTCTTTTGTACTATGCGCATTGCGCCTTTTATTCCAGGTCCAACAATTACTTGTTACACAAAAAGGCTTTGACATCCCTTTCTCATGTAATTTGCTTTTAAAATACTTAAAAATATTGTAAATCCTTTTATTTTACTATTGCATTCTGATTGATGTGCATATAAACTGAACGTAAAAGTTTCTCCTTTATGGAAATGATGTTGTGGTGACTTCAGCCAAATAAAGAAGGAGCTCTTTTTCTTTTCCGGTTATTTTTATATGTATGCATACTCCTTTCCTCTACTCAGCAAATGCATAATATTAACTGTTTTTTATTATACTATCCGTATTCAGATTATGCAATATCATAATTTTACATATTTTAATCGTGTATTATACCTATTTTCTTATCATACAATATAGTAGGTGAGGTGAAAACAATGGAGCAAGACTATATAAATAAAAGAATCACAGAATTACGCATAAAAAAAGGAGTCGCTGAACATAAAATGAGCATCGAACTGGGGCACAGCAGAAGTTATGTACAGAGCATTTCCAGTGGCCGAAGTCTTCCTTCCATGGCTGAATTCCTGGCAATCTGTGAATACCTTGATGTGACACCGAAAGATTTCTTTGATAATGACAATCCTAATCCGCCATTGATCAGAGATGCGATGGATAAGCTTAAAACGCTTCCGGAAAGCGATTTATTATTAATACTTACTATGATCAACCGGCTGCAGTCCTAATTAAGAAACAAAAAGCCCCCCGCTACAGCGGCAATTTTCGGTCCGCTGCAGCAGGGGGGAATTTTAAACAGCGGATACAGGCCCTGCATTGACCGGTTTTCCTTTCTGGTCATCTTTTAACGTTTCTTCTAAAATACGCTTAAATTCCAGGAGTATTTCATAAGTTTCGGCTCGTTTCTCCAAGTGTTCAATAAATATGTCAATATACTTCTTATCTTCAGCCCTCTTAATTTTCTCTATCCGTAACCTTTCTTTTACCTTTTTATAAAAACAAATGATTATAATTAAAAGCACGCTCTCAATAATCAGCGCGCCTCCCAACATAATATCGATAAAACTCATTTTCTCCCCCTATCAATTCTTTTCGCTGAATTCCTAATTTTCAAAACCTTTCTTAAACAACAACCGGATTCTGTCCCCTTTATCCTGCATACCATACCAGCCAGCCCGTCTGGGAAGAAAAAACAGAAGAAAATGGGAACCATACTGGATTATGGAAAGCCTTATCCTCTCCACCCGGCAGTGATATTTGGACTCAGCATTCTTTTATTTCCAATATATTTCCCACATATTTCCCATAATTGAGATTCTTGGTACATGCTGCATCAAGAACCGTACTTAATTTTTTTCTCCTTACCGTATATCACTATGCTTTTCCTAAATTGAGACAAACAATTGATCCAATCCATCCGCTTCTGGAACGGACAGTTAAGCATAGCCATTAATAATCTATCTTCAATTGGATAAATTGTCAGCATGTTAATGGTCACACTACATCAGTCATGCCAAAATAATGATGATCCAACTGCGATCAACTCTCCATTATTTGCATAAAACCACATTCTTTTTCTGCAGCCATGGTAGGCCTGGTCATATTGAGGAAAATTAGTAAGACCATTTCTATAATCAGCAGTAATTTTCTAATCCCTATTCCACATCTCCGATGCATTTTATCTGATTTATATGTAAACCTCGGTATAAGAATCAATTCTTCCTTTAAAATCTTACATTTCACAACCCCAGTGTCACGCGCCGCTAAGGCATACAACATATTTTGGCTTTGTCTCATATAATAAAATTTATTCCAAAAATGCAGGTCACCATACATGATATCTGTATCCAGTTCATAATTTTTCACTTCTTCCGATCCGTCATCTCTACGAATACAACAGCTTGCTCTGTATTGATAATAACTTTCATTCTGTCTTTTCGTCCGCACTTTGAGCCTTCCTTTCACGCATTCAATCTATTGCTTATAGATACATTCTACATATTTTAAAGATAATTTCAACACAAGTGCCAAAATTATACACGTTAGGTTCCAAAATTTGCATCCCTTCATTAAAATCTTATTATTTTTTTTAAAAAACAAGGCTGCCAGAATATCTTCTGCAGCCTTGTTTCAAGTACAATTATTATAACTATCAATTCTCATTCCCTATGATTTTTCAACATTCCATATATTAACATAAGAGACAATAGGATATGGCTGATGGCAATAACAACCCCAGCCCTTGCTCTGATACACCAAAGAAACATCCCTATTACGGACTCTATCAGCCAGATTCGTCTGCTTTTTATGCGATACCGAATCGTTTCTTCCTCATCTAATGGTTTATTCTTATCAGGAACCGGGGCAAGCCAAAAAATCAATCCCCCTGATATTATAAGACAAACAGGCAGAAAAATAAGGACGAAATCTCCTGTTATTATTTTTTCTAACAGACATACCGCATAAATCAGAAAAGCGGACACGACCGTGCAGCCACCATTCGTCCTTGCATGATATCCGCCGCAATAGGACCTCAAAGGGATATAGCTGGCAAGGAATATTAAAACTTGCATAGGGGCACGCATTATAACCGCTATTAAGAGAGCGATCAATATATTTACAATCTGATTTATCATGACCTCATAAGCATATTGGTATAATGCGCGCTGTTCGCCGGTCAGAATATTTTTTTTAATCTGCCAGCTGACTATGTTTTCCGAAAGCCGCTGAATCATTAAAATTTCCTAAGAGCTTTTGCTTCTTCCGGCACCTCCGGCTGATGATGTGCCCACAAGCAGGCAACGTTAATAGTATAAACTGCAACTGCCAGTGCACATAAGTTCATCACATTTACAATAGAAACCTTTTCCTTTAAAACATCTACCCACTTTTTCATAACAAAACCACTCCTTTTTTCTTTTTATCATAAACCCAAGTAAGACAAATTTCAACCCAAGTGCCAAAATTATACACGTTGAGTTCCAAAATTTGCATTTTCCGCTCCGGAACAAGTAGAAATGGTGAGTGTTGTAACAAACATATCATCCTTCTCTTCCAAATTTAAAGTCCCGCCATATTTCTCCGCAAGGGTCATTACAATTCCAATACCCAAACCATGATGCCGGGAATCTGCTTTTGTTGAAAGCAGACGTGAGCCTTCTTTCTTAACTGCAACAGCATAACTGTTTTCTATATGGAATATCAAAAAATAGTTGTTTCCCATAAACAGCTTTACATCCACCCTCCGCTCCTCCGGGCTGCATTTTGCTGCCGCTTCAAGAGCATTATCCAAAATATTACCAAGCATAGAAATCATATCCGCATCAGATATAAAGTCAATCTTTAAAAATTTTTCAATAAAGAGCGATAATTTAATCCCCTTTTCCTTGGCTTTTGATACGCGCTCCGTCAGGATCGCATTTAGTACAGGGTTTCCGCTATATATAACATTACTTGTTTCCCTCTGGATTTTTCCACTGAGTTCATCTATGATTTCAACTATTTTTTTATTTTCATCATTTAACGCCAATACCCGGAAGCTGTTAAAATAAGCATTGATGTCATGGATATAACATTGATAGCGTTCATTGATCTTTAATATATTTTGAAAATGCTCATTTTCCATATCCCGTTTCACTGTATAAAGCTCTGCGTACTTTACTTTATTCATTACTTCCGTATATCTTTCCAAAATAACAAAGATAGCGGCATTCGCGAAAAAAAGCAGGAAAGCACCGCCACACATAAATATTTGCATGATAATGGAATCCGGAAAATCTATATATAAAAAACTGCTTGAAATCATTAAGGATACGGCAGGAACGATAAGCAAATACCAGGAAAAATTGTTATTATTACTGATTTTTAACTTTTTAATAAACTTTTCTATATATAAAAGAAATAAGAAGCCTGCCAGATACTCGATCAACAGAAAATATATCCCTCCGGAAGTAAACCATGGCGGTATGTAAAAGGGTAAAATACCCGAAAGTAAACGATATAAGAGTTCAAATGACACTTCCTTGCCACCAGCAAATATAGCAAAATAAATAATAGTATATGCTATTCCGTTACTGAAAGAAATATTGAATGAAAGTATTACATATATATAAAAGACTAATGGCACAGTCACGAAATTCAGCGGCATGCTTCCAATACTATTTTCAAAAAATATTATAAGTGTTATGATCAGACTGGATAAAACACGCTTTTTCCCTTTCCACTTTTCCTGAAATATAGCTTTAAAAAAGCGATAAAGCATATAAACATCAATCCCGCAAAAAAACAGACGGCTCACTGTAAATAACTCATTTCCCATCATAATCGCCTTTCCTGTATTTGGATAACATAAATTCTTCTTTTAATTTATTAAATTCCGTTGCCTTGCTTCGTGCAATTTGAAATGTGTTACCTACATCTTTTAATTTTAAAATTTTACTGGTACAATAAATAAGGTATTTGAAGTTTATGATATAGCTGTCATGAGGATAGCCAAAACCATAACATTTTAATTTTTCATATATATTCTCCAGTTTGTCCGGAATTCGTATAACCGGAGTTTCTCCTTTATCATCATTCTCTACTCCATAAATGCACATAACATTTTCTGAAATATAAACTCTTGTGCTTTTCTTATATTTCTCAATATAGACAATATCATCAGCCTTTAGAAACAGCTTTTCTCTATTCATGTTAGCCGTAAGAAGAGGTGCCTGACCAAACTCAATCATTTTATTCAGGGAATCCTGTATGTACCTGCCCATCACCTGATCCGGCATGTTTTTCATGATATACCGGTATGGCTGGACTTCAAAGCTGCGTGGAGATGGTTCTGCAAATCCGGTATAAAACACCAGAATTACATTGTTATCAAACTCGCGTAACTTGAGTGCTGTCTCTTCTCCATCCATACCCTTCATCTGAACATCCAGAAAAATAATGGAAAATCTGATTTTTTTCAACGCTGTCAGCAAACACGCGCCGGACTCATATTCATGTATCCTGATTTTATCATGATCTTCAATATTTTTCCAAATCTGCTCAATTAATTGTATCCGATCCTCAGCGCTATCATCACAAATAGCAATTTCAAACATATTTCTACCGCCTTTTGTAAAGTTCTTCTCTTTTGAATATCGGGCCCCATAAAGCTTTTCATAAGAATGAAAAAGAAAAAGCACCAGAAAAAAAATTTGTGCATATTACTCTGGTGCCATATAGTAAACTTTTTAATCTGCATTTAAACTGCAAACTGACTATTATACAGCTGCGCATAAAATCCATTCTTTGAAAGAAGGCTTTCATGGGTTCCCTGCTCGATTATATGGCCATCCCGCATTACCAGGATCACATCTGCCTCCTTAATTGTGGAAAGCCGGTGTGCTACGATAAAGCTGGTACGTCCCTCCATCATCTTGGCAAAAGCCTTCTGTATCCGTATCTCAGTTCTGGTATCAATGGATGAAGTCGCTTCGTCAAGAATCAGCATAGGAGGCAGGCAAAGCATGACTCTGGCAATGCACAGAAGCTGCTTCTGGCCCTGGGACAGATTTCCCCCGTCTTCTGATATGACCGTATCATATCCCTCCGGCATGCGCTTAATGAAACTGTGGGCATGGGCTTCCTTTGCTGCCAGTATAATCTCTTCCTCAGCAGCATCAGGCTTTCCGTAAGCAATGTTTTCCCGGATGGTTCCTGACTTCAGCCAGGTTTCCTGTAACACCATACCGTAGCCGGTTCTCAAGCTCTGTCTGGTAATATGGCGTACATCCGTCCCGTCAACCCGGATCGAACCGGAATTCACATCATAAAAACGCATCAGCAGATTGATTACCGTACTCTTACCGCAGCCGGTAGGGCCTACTATGGCAATACGCCGGCCCGGTTCTACCTTAAGATTCATATCTTCAATCAACGGCACTTCCGGATTATAGGAAAAGTCCACGTGGTCCAGAAGCACCTCTCCTTTTGCATGCTCCAGCACCCTGGCGTCTGGATCATCCGGGATCTGCGGCTCTTCATCGATCAGTTCAAATACCCGGGCTGCAGAGGCCAGTGCATTCTGAAGCTCTGTGATGACTCCTGATATTTCATTAAATGGTTTTGTATATTGATTGGCATAACTTAAGAAACTGGAAAGCTGGCCTACGGATAAAAGTCCCTTCATAGCAGCAAACGCTCCCGCAATTCCAACACTTGCATAAACCAGGCTGTTTACAAAACGTGTGGCCGGATTGGTTATGGATGAAAAAAACGTAGCTCTTAAGCCCCAGACGCGGAGATCTTCATTGATGTTTTCAAATTTTTCCAAAGCATCCGCTTCGTGGCCAAAGGCCTGCACCACCTTCTGGTTTCCCAGCATCTCTTCCACAAGGGAAGTCAGTTCTCCCCTTGCCTGAGACTGCATCTGAAACATACGGTAGGTTCTTCTTGCAATGAAACTGGCCACAAATAAGGATACGGGTGTCACCAGTACTACCACAATAGCTATGGCCGGATTGATAAAAAACATAAAAAGTAAGGTCCCCAATATGGTAAGCACTCCGGTAAAAAGCTGGGTGAATCCCATTAAAAGTCCGTCGGAAAACTGGTCAATATCCGCGATGATCCTGCTGATGATATCCCCATGGGCATGGGAATCAATGTATTTAAGCGGAAGTATCTCCAGCTTGTTAAATGCCTGAGTTCTGATATCCTTCACCACCCGGTAAGTTATCAGGTTGTTGATATGGCTCATGAGCCATTGTGCAGCCGATGTAAAGGCAATGATGACCCCGATTTGTATCAAAATCCCCCACATTCTGCTAAAATCGACCTCTCCTGCTCCCAGGATGCAGTCAATGGCCCGGCCTATGAGGATCGGAACGTATAAAGTCAGCAACACCGTAATAAAGGCACATGCCAAAGAAGCCCAAACTCCCCATTTATACCGGCCGATGCAGGTAAGAATCCGTTTCATGGTGGATCTATGCTTTTTTACGTCCATACTACTGCGCCTCCTTTTCTGACAACTGCGACAGGCAGATCTCCCGATAAACCTCACAGGAGGTCAAAAGCTCTTTGTGGGTCCCGCAGCCTGCCATCTGTCCATCATCAAGTACCACAATCAGGTCTGCATTTTTAATCGTGGAGGCTCTCTGTGACACGATAAATACGGTCATGTCTCTGGTGCCTTCCTTAATTGCCTTCCGCAGCCTGGCATCCGTTGCGAAATCCAGAGCAGAAGCACTGTCATCCATTATAAGAATCTGCGGGCTTTTTACCAAAGCCCTTGCAATGGTAAGCCTCTGGCGCTGTCCTCCTGAGAGATTCTTACCTCCGGCCTGAATCATGAATTCCAGGCCTTCTCCTTTCTCCTGTACAAAATCCCCTGCCTGGGCAATGTCAAGAGCCCGGTAAATTTCCTCGTCCGTGGCATTTTTTTTGCCCCACTGCATATTTTCACGAAGGGTTCCTTTAAAAAGCACTGCCTTTTGCGGGACCATGCCGACCATTTCTCTAAGCTGCCCCAGCGGATATTCTCTTACATCACTGCCTCCTACCCTTAGTCCGCCATCTGTCACATCGTAAAACCGGGGAATCAGATTTACAAGTGTGGATTTGCCGGAACCGGTGCCTCCGATAATGCCGACGGTCTCTCCTTTCATAGCTCGAAAGGAGATATCGCTTAAAGCAGCAGCCTTGGCTCCTTCATAGGTAAAATACATATGGTCAAATTCCACTTTTGGCGCCCCGGCCTCTTCTTTTACAGCCGTACGGGCAGTTTCCACAATTCCAGGCTCCTGCTCAAACACGAATTTAATCCGGTTGGCACAAGCAAGCGCCTTTGAAATGGTTATAATCAAGTTTGCCAGCTTTACCAGTTCCACTAAAATCTGGGACATGTAATTTACAAGAGCAACCACTTCTCCCTGGGTGATCATCCCGTTTTGCACTTGTCCGGCTCCTGTCCGGATCAGAACAATAATACCCAGGTTAATAATAACGTAAGTAAGAGGATTCATCAACGCAGAGATCTTACCTACGAATACCTGAAACCTCACCAGACGGCCATTCTCCTCATCAAACCGGCGTATCTCATCCTCCTGGCGGTTAAAGGCCCGGATGACGCGGACACCTCCCAGATTTTCCCTGGCAGCTAAAAGGACTTTATCCAACTGTTTCTGTACCTTTTTATAGAAAGGCATGCTGATCAGCATAATACCGAATACCACTGCGGAAAGAATAGGGATGGCCACAACAAATACCATTGCTGCCCTGACGTTAATGGTAAATGCCATTATCATGGCTCCAAAAACGATAAACGGGGAACGAAGAAACAGGCGTAAAAATAAATTAACGCCTGACTGAACCTGATTGGCATCGCTGGTCATACGGGTTATCAGCGTTGCCGTTCCAAAGACATCGATTTCCCGGTAAGAGAGCCTGTTGATATGGGCAAACAAATCATTTCTAAGAGAAGTACCGAAGCCTGTTGCTGCTTTTGCCGCAAAATACTGGGCAGTTATGGAGCAAACCAGGCCTATGATGCCAAGCAATACCAGACAGCCGCCCATTTTAAGAATATAGGGAGCGTTTTGGGACCTGATCCCCACGTCAATGACCTGAGCCATAACAAGGGGAACCAAAAGTTCAAAGCTGGCTTCTAAAAGCTTGAACAACGGGCCTAAAACGCTTTCCAGTTTATAGTTTTTCAGATACTTCAGGAGTTTTTTCATCCTAAAATTCCTCCGCTTTAGAATAATAAATATTATTTTAGAATAATATATTGTAATATTATACCATTTTGGTATATTATTACAAGTATAAATTACAAAATAAGGGCCGCCTTTAAGAAAGCAGATCATGCTGCCGGAGGAAGAACTTGTTGCCTGTTTCAGGCAACATTATCTTCCGTCTAATCAAAAAAGCTTAACTGCGTTACCTCATAACACTTTTTGTACGCATGGATGATGTCATTCATTCGGTAAAGTATGCCGTAACGCTGGCATTCTCCGGAAAAAACCTGCCACAGCTTCCTCGCCGCCGGGCTTGTACATTCATAGCTGTTTCCATACCGTCTGATGTACTCTGACACCAGATCCTGTTCCGGAAACAGCTCCCGGAGCCGGTCAAAATACCATTCCCGCTGATTATTCCGAAGAGTCATGCCAAAAGCCGGGTAAATGAATCTGGCCCCTGTCTCATGCGCAGCTTTTACAATAGAAAGAATATTATTTTCATGATCCTCCAGAAAAGGAAGAACCGGCATTAACAAAATACCGGTAAAAATTCCGTTTCTGCTCAGAGTCTCTATCAATTCAAGCCGTTCCGACGGCCGTGATACAGATGGTTCAATTTTTTTTGCAAGATTGTCATCCGTTGTAGTCACGGTCACTTTGCACAGAACCGGAGAATGCTCCATGATTCCTTTCAGGACATCCACATCCCGTTTAAGAAGAGTACTTTTTGTAGCCACTGCCGCCCCAAATCCAAATGCATCAATAAGCTCCAACGCATGTCTTGTAAGTTCCAGTTCCTTTTCAAAAGGGTTATAGGGATCACTCATGGCACCGGTTCCTACAACGCCGGTTTTCACCTTACGCCTTAAATCGTCCCGGATAACCCGCAGAGCATCCTCCTTTGCACGTACCGTATCAAAATGATCAATACGGTAGCAGTCGGACCGGCTGTCGCAGTAAATACAGCCATGGCAGCATCCTTTATAAATATTCATATTATAATCAATGCCGAACCACCCGGACCCCTTTGTTTTCGTCACTATGGTCTTTGCAGGAATATACTCCATGCTTTTCAATTCCTTTCCTCACCGTGCATTAAAATGATCTTTTGATATATTCATTAAAATTCATTTCATTTATTTTAAGTTTTATATAAAGATTTGTCAATTCTATCCATTGGTTCATTCCTGACGCAATCATATGGGGAATCCCTTGATATTTTTTCTGTCCCATGATAATATGCTAATGATAAGAAGAAGGAAAAGGGGATATTATGATTCGATTGCTATTGCGCTGCAGGCAAATATACAGCAAATATACCAGGGATGAAATGACCGTATATGCAGCACAGGCCACATTTTTCATCATTATTGCGGCCTTCCCGTTTATCATGGTTTTACTTGCCTTAATCCAGTTCGTACCGGCCATTACAAAAGCCAACCTGCTTCAGCTTATGACCACAGTAATCCCCAGTACCTTGGAGATAAACAGCATCATCGTAACGGTCATTGACGACCTCTATAACAATACACCGGCAGCCGTTCTTTCCATAAGCGCAGCCGCCGCAGTCTGGTCTGCATCCCGCGGTATGCTGAGCATTGAGCGGGGGTTAAACCGGGTATACGGCCAGGAGAAAAAGCGTAATTATTTTATGACACGCATTATATGTGCCGGCTACACCATCGTGTTTATGGTTATCTGCATACTGACGCTGGTATTGCTGGTCCTGGGCAGTTCCATTCAAAGCTTTTTAAACCATAATTTTCCGGTTCTGGCCGGGATCACCCAGCATGTTCTAACATTTCGCACCATGCTCATTTTCATATTGACGTTTTGCTTTGCTGTCCTCTATACCTATGTGCCGGAAAAGAAGCAGCAATTTCTAAAGCAGCTGCCAGGTGCCGTTTTTTCAACATTGGGCTGGATTGGCTTTTCCTTTGCTTTTTCCATTTATTTCACTAATTTCAGCAATTTTTCGGTAATGTATGGGAGCCTTACAGCCATTGTGCTGTTAATGCTCTGGCTGTATACCTGTATCTGCATCCTCTTTTTAGGAGCCGAAATCAACGATCACTATTCAGGAGAGGGGAATAATCATGTACACGTATAAAAAAGCCAGAGTGCCGCTTTTTTCTGCACCTCTGGCTTTTGCATACGGGTGATGATATCATTAAGAAAACAGTGGAGTGGATAAATACCGGTCCCCTGTATCAGGAAGCAGTACGACAATCCTTTTTCCTGCATATTCCGCTCTCTTTGCAACTTCCTTAGCTGCCCAGACAGCGGCAGACGACGAGATTCCTACCAAAATTCCCTCTTCCTGGGCAATTTCCTTTCCAGTTTCATAGGCAGCCCCATTTTCTACTGCAATTATCTCATCGTAAATATCCGTATTAAGAATAGAAGGAACAAACCCGGCTCCGATACCCTGGATCCCATGAGGTCCGGGCTTTCCTCCGGAAAGAATCGGAGAACCTGCCGGTTCCACTGCTATCACTTTTATATCAGGATTTTTCTCCTTTAAATATTCTCCTGCTCCGGTAATGGTTCCGCCGGTTCCGATACCGGCTATGAAAACATCAATATTGCCATCTGTGTCTCTCCAGATTTCCGGCCCGGTCGTTTCACGGTGGGCCTGGGAATTAGAAGGATTATCAAACTGGCCTAAAATAATGGAACCGGAAATTTCTTTTTGGAGTTCTTCTGCCTTTGCAATGGCACCTTTCATGCCTTTGGTTCCTTCCGTCAGCACGATCTCTGCTCCATATGCTTTTAAAAGATTCCGTCTTTCCACGCTCATGGTCTCCGGCATGGTAAGGATCGCACGATATCCCTTCATGGCTGCAATGCTGGCAATGCCGATACCGGTATTCCCTGAGGTCGGCTCTATTATGGTGGCGCCAGGCTTTAAAGTGCCGTCTTTTTCAGCATCCTGAATCATATAAAGTGCCGCCCTGTCTTTTACACTTCCCGCCGGATTAAAATATTCCAGCTTTGCGATAATCGCAGCAGATACCTGATGCTTCTTCCCGTATTTGCGCAACTCCACCAGCGGGGTATTGCCAATCAGTTCCAGTGCGCTTTTTCTGATATTCTCCATATTCATCCTCTTTTCTGATACATTTGTTCTGAAACAGATACCTTTTTTGATTTTAGCCCTGACGGACTTCTCTGTCAATTATTTTCCATATTTCAGGGGATGTTCCGTCTGCACTTTATGACAGTTCATAAAGCTTGCGGTACTTTTCCGTCAGATATTGGATGAAATAATCCGGAGTAAAGTCCTCGCCGGTAACATCCTTTAATATCTGGCGGCTGGTTTTCAGCTTTCCGAATTTGTGGACATTTTCCCGTAAAAACTCTCTTATCACTTCAATTTTTCCGTTTTTAAGAAGATCTTCGATATCCATTTCCTTCTTCATGTGGTAATAAAGCTGCGCTCCGAAAGCATTCCCCAGCGCATAGGATGGAAAATATCCGAATAGCCCCTGAGACCAGTGGATGTCCTGAAGCACACCTTCCGCAGGGTTTTCCGGACGTACTCCCAAATATTCTTCGTATTTATCCGCCCAGATTTCAGGAAGCTTCTTTAAGTCCGTTTCTTCCTCCACAATCAGCTTCTCCATCTCATAGCGGATCAGAATATGAAGGCTGTAGGTGAGTTCATCGGCCTCTGTTCTTATCAGGCTGGGCTCTACCTTATTGACCGCCTCCACAAACTGTTCTCTGGAAATCTCCCCAAGCTTTTCCGGAAATATCTCCTGCAGTTTTTCATAGAGAGGTACCCAGAAAGCCGGGCTGCGGCCAATGATATTTTCAAAAAAACGGGACTGGGACTCGTGCATCCCCATAGATGCTCCCTGTCCGACCGGTGTCTGGGTAATATCGTCTGCAATACCCAATTCATAGACGCCATGGCCTGCCTCATGGATAACCGAGAATATGGAGGCGTCCATTCTCTCACGATAGCTGGTGGTGATCCTGACATCGTGATTATGAAGATTGGTGGTAAAAGGATGGGCACTTTCCGATAACACGCCTTTCTTGAAGTCAAAGCCTATATATTCGGCTAAATACCTTGCTAATTCCCTCTGCTTTTCTTCCGGGTAACCGCCTCTTAAGAAGGAATTATCAATTTCTTTTCCGCGGTCCGTGATTTCTCTTAACAGCGGTACGATTTCTTCTTTAAGCTGGTTGAAAAACTCATCCAAAAGTTCTGTATTAAAACTCTTTTCATTCTCATCCAGCATAATATCATAAAGCTTCTGCCCTTCTTTCCTGCGGTAAGAAGCAAACTTTTTCTTAAAATCGACCACTTTTTCAAGGGTAGGAATAAACTCATCAAAATCCCCATCCTTTCTTGCCTTAGTCCAGATTCTGGCGGATTCAGCTATCAGCTGGGCGTTTTCCCGGTATTCCTTTGCCGGGATGCACACCAGTTCTTCTCTTGCTTCCTTTGCTTCCCGGACAACGGCCTGTTCCACGGCTGACAGACTCTTATCCCTCTCACAGGCGGCAACGGCCTCTCCCATTTCATCTCCTGTCATAGCACTGTAATATTCCTCTGACAAAATGCCGATCACCCTTGAAGTATAAGAACCGGCATCTTCCGGCGCAAGAGTTTCATTGTCCCATTCAAAAAGAATGAGGGATGTATGAAGCGCCATGGTCTTTTCCAGTAAAGCTGATAGTGTTTCGTAAGACTTACTCATAATCTGTTTCTCCTTTATCAAAAGTCAGGGACACTCTGTATGAGTGTCCCCAAACACCAGGAAAAAATACTTTTCATAAATACTCCTGCTATTTTCCAGAGCCAAAAATGGAGGCTTCCTTTATATCCAGTTTATTCAGCCATTCCCTTACCTTTTCTTCTTTATAGGTTTCTGCTGAAAAATCATCCAGTTTCATATCAATGGGGATATCGGTTTTCATAGTCGCCAGATTCTTAGAAAGCATGGCTGCTTTTTCTCCGCACAATTCCTCTTCACTGGTTTTTGTCAATGCCTTATAGGGCGAACGGCTGATCCCCAACTCGTTTTTCCAGAAATCCTGCAGCTCCTTTAAGGCCTTCTTATCGGCTTCTGCTTCGTGAATGGAACGGTATATCTCTTCCACTGTACCATATTCCCGAAGAAGAGGAGGCGCCGCACTGCTCACGCCCTTTACTCCGGGTATATTATCCGAAGGATCGCCCTGAATTCCCTTTAAATCTGCAATCTGCTCCGGCCTGACGCCTTCCTCATACAGCACTGTATCCGAAGTATATTCAAATACCTTTTCCGGAAGATTGATGTCCTCCTTTTTAAAACCGTAAAAAGAGTAATACTTCTTATAGAGTTCGTCCGCTTTTTCCTGCCGGGTCTGAATCATCCAGGCCCGGACATTGTATTCATCGTTTACCAGCTGGAGATAGTCATGGTCCTTTGTCAGCAGAATCATGGGAATCTCTTTCCGAAACCTCATAACCAGACTTCCGGCATAGTCATCAGCTTCATACTGTTCACTTAAGAGCACTTGAAACCCTGCCTCCTTAAGGATCTCTTCCATCAATATAAACTGACTGATAAGCGGCTCCGGCGTTACTCCGCGGGTTCCTTTGTAATCCGCATACAATTCTCTTCGGAAGGTATCTCTGGTTTTATCAAACACAAAGGCAATGTGATCCGGCTGCTGCTTCTTCATCAGAGAAACCACCATTTTAAGCATACCGAATATGGCATTGGTGTAGGTACCGTCTTTTGCATGAAGGATTTTATCATAGTGCTTCTGTTTTTCCTCCTCTGTCTTTGCAAACATGATTTCTCTGGGCAAAACCGCATAATAACAGGTTGACAGCATGGAAGAGCCATCAATAACTACAAACTTTCTTTCAGACATGTATTCTCCACTCTTTCCGAATCCTCTGCAGAATCAGGTAAAATAATTCTGCAATTCTGTTTCATTTTTCGCACCTAAACGCTTCATAATCTCCCGCCGCTCCTGGGTAGACAGACTCTTCCACAGCTTTTGGACGCGCGGGTCCGCAAAGCCGATATAGGAAACTCCATTCCGCTCGCATTCATAGGATGATAAATAATGATTGAGAGCGCTCCATTCCACATAAAACGCATTGATGCTGCGGCTTAAAGTGCTTACTTTTGCCATATTCATTCCTCCCGGATAAATTGTGCTGTATCATGATACGGATCAATCGTCCAATTTCCAATTCATGCCTTACTTCCCGGCATCATCCTTCCAAATCTGAACTTCTCCTTCGTAGCCTTCAAAAACTCTCTCTATGATCGCCTTTACGGTTTCCCAATCCCCTCCGGCCCTGCCGCATCCGATATCATATGGAAAAGCTACCTGTTCCTGCTTATTCCGCACATCAACAAAATCACGGATCTCCTGAACGGCCTGTTCCAGGGCCTTATAATCGGTATAGACGCCATTTTTTCCATAATCATCCTGTCCATACAGATTTGCAATCAAAAACCATCGGCCGTCTTTTTGCACCGGTTGGGCAGAAACACGCCCCAATAATTCCGACGTCTTCCCACCGGACTGCTCCTGCCACTGTTTTGTTATGATCTTATAGGTCTTTTCCACCTCCGGAAACATCTTCTTAATCTGTCCGGCCATCCCACGTCCAAAGACACCCTGACAGTTTACCTGATGACAGATGATATCCGCATCAGAAGTAAAAATATCTCCGCTGCAATATTTTAGCATAATTATCCCCTCCAGTATTTCTGATCCGATTTCCAGATTTATTATAACCTGAATTACCGGTAATTCATAGCATATTCATGAAGTTTTAAGATATAATTTTCCTCAAATGACATAAAACTATGTAGGAAAAAGGAACAAAAATATTCCTTCCACAGCATATGCGAAAAGAGCCGGGAAAGTTATCCTACCGTTACTTTTCCGGCTCTTCTGCTCAAATGACCGGGGCATATCTCCCAGGCCTCCCTTTCAGAAATACTTCTTATTGCCCCATAAATTGCTCTTCTTCAAGTCCAGATATTCATTATATGCTTTTTCTAATATCTGCTTTTCATTGGAAAACTTCAGAAGATGATATGCTTCATGAAACTTATAATATCCCGAATCAATAAAATATTCTTCCCGTTGTGGTTTACTGTAATAGCTGTCGGCCATCATTAGATACCAGTGTACATCCTTTTCCACCATATCCTGGGGCGTATTAAAAGAGTACTGGCTCTTACCAATGTACTTGATAATGGACGCACTGACCCCTGTCTCTTCCTTAACTTCCCGGAGCGCTGTCTCTTTATACTCTTCACCCGCTTCTACTGTTCCCTTTGGCAAAACCCAACCTTCATACTTGTTTTTGTAATTCTTATATAAAACCAGAATTTTACCTCGAAAAATAACCACACCGCCACAACTCGTTGCTTCTATCATTGCAAATCCTCCAGAGTGAAACCGTTCCTTCCATCGGGAATTCCGGTTTTGGTGTGTCTCACAGACTGGCTCTAGTATACCTCTTTTTAGGTACATATGCAAGAGCGTAATGATGAAAGCAAATATCCTGTTTTTTTATCATTTGGAAAAATACCGGTCAAAAACAGCTCTGGCAACAGGAGCTGCGGCCTGGCCGCCTGAGCCGCCTTCCTCCACGATCACGCTGACCACTACCTTGGGCTGCTCTGCAGGCGCAAAGCCGACAAACCAGGCATGGGTCTCTTTGTTTTTGTCAAATTCCGCAGAACCGGTCTTACCCGCTACGGTATAGGCATCCGTCCTCAAAGCGGAACCAGTTCCTTCCGTCACAACATCCCGCATAAATTCCGTTAAATTAGAAGATTCCGCTGCAGTCATCAAATTGCCATTGGATTGAGGCATAAATTTCTTAATGACATCCCCCCCTGCGTTTTCCACATGGTCAATGAGGTAAGGCTTCATGAGGGTTCCGCCATTGGCAATGGCAGCGGTGATCATGGCATTATGGATAGGAGTGATCTGGGTCTGCCCCTGACCGATGGAGGTCTGAAGGATCTGCCAGGTATCCGCGCCGCCTCCCATCGTATAGGAGCTCTTGCTATAGGCAATGGGCAGAGCCAGCTCCGAATTAAATAACAGCTGGTCAGCCGTATTTTTTAAGCCGTTTAAATCCAGCTGCAGGCCAAGATTCGCAAATGCTCCGTTGCAGGAATTTGCAAACGCCTGCTCCAGGTTCTGGTGCCCATGGGCGGTCTCGTGATAGCATTTGATGGCGTAATCCCCATTTTCATAAACCCCATCGCAGTCAAACGTATAATCTTTGTAATTTTCTGGATTCTCTCTCATATATTCCAGAGCTGTCACCATCTTAAAGGTCGAACCCGGAGGATAAAGCCCCTGTGTCGCACGGTTTAATAACTGCCCCGATGTATTTTCCGCAGCCACAAGGCTGTTCCAGTCCGCATTCAGAGTATTGGGATTGTAATCCGGTTTCGATACCATGGCAAGGATCTTGCCGGTATCCGGCTCCATCACAACAACCGCTCCGTTTCGTTTTCCCAGGGCGTCATAAGCCGTCTTCTGAAGGTCCACATCAAGGGTGGATACTACATTATCGCCCTGATTCTTTACGGTTGAAAGTTCATTTACTACCTGCTCCACAAGATTTACATGACTTGTAAGTAAATAAAAATTGGAAAGAGCTTCCAGACCGGTCTTGCCGTTGGTAGAATATCCTACCACATGTGCAAACAGCGAATCATAAGGATAAACCCTGGTTTCATTCCCATCCCTGTCCACCTCTGTGCTTGCCAGCACCCGGCCGTCGCTGCTGCGGATTTCTCCCCGCACCACGCGGTCGGCAAAGCTGTCAAGCCTGGCATTATAGGAATTGTTGATCACGTTTTCACTTTTTACCGTAAGAAAGTAGCCAAAATATGCCGCAAGCCCTACAAAAAGAACTACGACCCCATAAGTAAGCAACAGGATATGGCGGTTTGCTTTTGGATTCTGATTAGCCTTCATATTCGTCTTCTTCCTCTTCATTGCGTTTGAGTATATAAAGTCCCTGGATTATCCCAAAGATGATAAAGGTGCTTAAGATCGAACTTCCTCCATAACTGACAAGAGGAAGTGTTACTCCTGTAGAAGGGATGAATTTCGTCACACCTCCTACGGTCAAAAAAACCTGAAAGATATAGATCGTTCCCAAGCCAAATGCAATCAGCTTGTAAAAGACCGCCTGCATCCGGCTTGCGATCATCATGAACTGCAAAAAGCAGCCCAGGCAGATAAGAAGTAAGCACAGGGCAAAGATTCCTCCCAGCTCCTCTGATACCGCGGAAAAGATAAAATCCTTTTCTACCACCGGGATCTTTCTTGGCATCCCCCGGTACAGTCCCATGCCAAACCAGCCACCGGTTCCAATAGCAAACAGGGACTGGGTGATCTGGTATCCTTTCCCTGCAATATCAGACCAGGGATTTAACCAGGCCGCCACTCTGGTCTGTACGTGCCCAAACAATTGAAAAGCCAGCATGGCTGCAAGTGTCCCACCACCGGCCCCGGCCATGAGATAGAGCCATTTTCCCGTAGCCACAAACAGCATAAATGTATATGTGACAAAGAAAATAAGGGCACTTCCAAGATCTTTGGATAACACCAGGATGAGTACGTGAAGTGCCGCGGCTGCGGTAACAGCTAACACCGTTTTAAAGCTGGTGGACCGGTAAAACATGGTGGCAATAAAAAAAACAAAGCTGATCTTAACGAATTCCGATGGCTGAAAGGAATAGCCGCCTAAACCAATGGAAAGCTGGGCTCCATAGCTGCTGGTTCCGGCTATGCATACGATTCCGAGAAGGAACAGCCCTCCGATTCCATATACCCAGGGTATTTTGCTAAGCTGCCATACCCGGTCAATGACAAAGGGAATCACCCATGTAACCAGAGCAGCGGCAGCTACGATTATAAACTGCTTCATGGCCCGTTCAAAAGAAAGCCTGGTAAGCATAATAAATCCTATGGAAAGGAGCATGCACATATTGTTGACCAGCAGCCTGGATACATTGCGGTAGAACAGCCGGTAAAGGAACAAATAGCAGAAAAAAAACACTGCCTGGGCCAGATAAAAGGCCAGCATCCGCTCATCCTCTGTCTCCAGCCAGATGATCAAATAAGCCAGAAGATGTATGAGGAACATGGCCAGATTCTGACGTCCGCAGATCTTCTTCTGCTTAAGTTCATCGCGGAATGAAAAAAAGCGGAAATTTAAATACGTGTACAATGCAATCAACAGTATCATCAGATACCTTGAAACATCAATAATCAGATTAATCATATACCACCTACTCTACGCCTCGTTTGAAATGACCTCTTGTAAATTCTTTGAACGGCAGCTCCGCATTCCGGCCATAAAGCAATCCATCCGCAAAGCTTCGAATAACCGCTTCTGTCTGGGCTTTGTTCTCTGTGGTGAACTGAAGCCGTAAGGCAGAAGGAGACAGTCCGTTTACCGCCTCCCGGAACCCAAGCAGGGATACCGGAGCCGAATTATAGATGGTATTATAGCAGAATGTGCAGTGGTTCTTCACAGGAAACTCTTTTCCCATCCGATCTTTTAACGTCAAAACGGCCGGGATCCTGTCGCACTGCCCTGTTCCCTGATGAAGGCACTGGGCGGTTACCATCATGGGTAAACGGCCATATACCAGAAGTTCCCCCGGAACTCTAAGTTTTCCCAATTCCCGGCTGTTTAATTCCACCGGCCACGTAAGTTCATCCGCTCCCAGCTCAAGAAGCTGTTCCTGTGCCTGATGATTCATTCCATACATGCCATAATCAAAAATCAAACGGCCCTTTATTCCCTTTTCTTTTAAATAACCGGGTTCTTCCAGGGAACGGATCAAAAAGCCATCAAATCCGGCAGCTTCCAGTTCATTTAAATATTTGTTAAAAAATAGCTCTGCCTCTGTCCGGAATATATGAGGCATGGTGAGCATGCACTCCTTGTTATCTTTGTGACACGCCTCCACAGAAGCCTTCCACAATTCCGGGGCAAATTCTGCCGCATCTATATAAATCCGCTTCACATCCGGCCCGCCCACCGCAGCCTCAAAACAATCCGGCCGTTCGAGGGAAACCGCAAGCTTCCTTCTGTCAGAAGCCTCTCCGCGGCTGAAAACCTCCCCGTCATCCGTATTTTCCCCTTCCTCTTGTCCACACCTGATATAATCTTCCAGCACCGCCTTTTCCAGGGCCTCCAGACTCCGCCGGCGTAAATCATTAAGAGCCTGAACCGGAAGGAATATCCTTCCCTTCACATCGATCTCCAGATGTTCGAAGTAAAAAGGAGTATTCCCTGTCTTGTCCAGCTGTTTTTTCACCTTTTCTTCTGTCAAAGGCTGATTTTGTGCCGTTTGCACGGTCTCACCGGTAACAGTGACACAATGGCCGCAGCCTTTCAGCGTAAAACATGCCTGCTGCCCCTCTAAAAGGAATGCATGTCCCGTCAACGGCTCCTGAACCTGCTTTTCCACAAAATTCTGATCAAGGTAGTCAAACAGCGGCTGGTTGCCTTCCCGAAAGGCAGGCTTTTCCTTCCATACCACCATGTCACGCCCATTATGGCGCTTATAATATCCGTCTGTCTGACCGCCCCGGTCAAACAGATCAAGGAGGATTTTCCGGTCCTGTTCTAAAACCCGGTATCCCTCTCTTCCCCGATTCAAATAAAGATCCACATACTTCCGGTAAATGCTCACCACTCCGGCCGTATATCTGGGACTTTTCATCCTTCCTTCGATTTTCATGGAATCAATACCGGCTTCCATCATATCCGGTATGAGATCCAGCGTACAGAGATCTTTCAGGCTCAGACAGTAGCGTTCGTCTTTTTTCCCAAGGGCCTGGCCATCCTGCTTCACCTCGTAGGGCAGACGGCAGGTCTGGGCACATCTTCCCCGGTTTCCGCTGCGTCCGCCGATAAGGCTGCTGAATAAACACTGTCCGGAATAGCAATAGCACAATGCACCGTGAACAAAGCTTTCGATTTCCACATCCACCGTGTCCCGAATCCGCCGGATCTCCTTTAAAGACAATTCTCTCGCCGTAACCACCCGCTCCGCTCCCAGTTCCCTTAAAAGTCCGGCACCATAAGCTCCGGTAATGGTCATCTGGGTGCTTGCATGAATGGGCAGCTTGGGAAAATGCCTTCGAATGAATGCCAAAACTCCCATGTCCTGCACGATGACTGCATCCAGTCCCCGCTTATAATATGGAACAAGATAATCATAAAGTTCCTTCATCTCCTGTTCCTTCATCAAAGTATTGACGGTCAGATACAGCCTGCGTCCATGAAGATGAACGTAATCAATGGCCTCCAGCAGCCTGTCCTCGTCAGGATTATCCGCAAAAGCCCTCGCTCCAAACCGGCTTCCGCCAATATAGACCGCGTCAGCGCCTGCTGCAACCGCTGCCTTCATACTTTCAAACGATCCTGCCGGAGCAAGAATTTCAACTGCTTTCTTCACATGTACCTCCTGCTTTCCCTTATTGATGAAAGAGAGGATGTCACAGCCATGCCATGAACCACCCCCTCCTGATTTATTCCTTCCGATCGGATCCCACAGACTTCTTTCCTTCCGCCTCCATCTTTGCCGCCTCAAGCTTCATCTGGGTGGCCACAAGCTCATGCTTTAAGCTGTAGGTTTCCTTTTCCATCTCCGCCTTTTGCTGCTCCAATATGGCAATCTGTTCTCTGGCTTTAAAAAAATCATCCGCCATATTCAGTTCTATCATGACATTCTGGTATTCCGCGCTCTGTTTTGTAAATCCTTCCTGACGTTTTAAAGTCAATACCATCTCATTGATATAGCTGGCCAGGCGCTGGATGTAACCTTCCTCTTCACTTCCAGCCAAAGTATAAATCTTACCATCTATTAAAACTTCTGTACTGTGTTTGGAATCCATGTTGTTTTCTCCCTGTTATCATTTGCTCTTACTTTACTATACCATACTTTATACAGATAGGAAAGTTCTAAAATCCAGGCAGCTCATGGTTCCATGTCTATCCCAAGATGTTCATAGGCCCGTTCCGTAGCCACACGGCCTCTGGAAGTGCGGTTTAAAAAGCCGTTCATAAGAAGGTATGGTTCATAAACATCTTCCAGGGTCCCGGCATCCTCACCCAGGGCTGCGGCCAAAGTGTCTAACCCCACCGGACCGCCGGAAAACTTTTCGATCATGGTGGTTAAAATTGCCCGGTCATTGTAGTCTAAGCCAAACTTATCCACATCAAGGATATCCAGCGCGAAATCCGCCACTTCCTTTGTGATCGTGCCGTCATACTTCACCTGGGCAAAATCCCGGACCCTCTTTAATAAACGGTTTGCCAGACGCGGAGTTCCCCTGGAGCGTTTGGCGATTTCTGCGGCTCCCTCTTCCTCGATCTCCACATTTAAGACCCTGGCAGAGCGGCAGACAATGATCTTTAGTTCTTCCGGCGTATAAAACTCCAGCTTCTGCACCACGCCGAACCGGTCCCTTAAAGGAGCGGTCAAAAGACCAGCCCTGGTAGTGGCGCCCACCAGTGTAAATTTAGGAAGGTCCAGCCTTATGGACCTGGCTCCCGAATCCTTTCCCAGCATGATATCAATGGCAAAATCCTCCATAGCCGGATAAAGGACCTCTTCTACCTGACGGTTTAAGCGGTGGATCTCGTCCACAAACAGCACATCGCCTTCCTGGAGATTATTTAAAATCGCCGCCATCTCTCCGGGTTTTTCTATGGCAGGTCCTGACGTGACCTTCATGTTGACCCCCATCTCATTGGCAATGATCCCGGACAGGGTGGTCTTTCCAAGGCCGGGAGGCCCATAAAATAAAACGTGGTCCAGGGATTCTCCCCTGGCCCTGGCAGCATCAATATATACTTTCAAATTGGCCCGGATCTTCTCCTGCCCGATATACTCATTAAGACTCATAGGTCTTAGACCGGGCTCGATCCTCTTATCTTCTTCTGTTATCTCCGTGGTTATGATTCTACGTTCCATCTCTGTCTTTACCCGTTATTTCTATATAAATGCCAGATGCTTTAAGGATGCCTTAAGCACATCTTCCACTGTCATGGACTCTGTCATCTCCACCTGGCGCACTGCGCGGCCGGCTTCGGAGGCGGAATAGCCCAGAGCGGTCAGCGCATCGACAGCTTCCCCTGCAACGCCGTCGGAAAGAGGCTTCCCGCCGTCCCCTTCTGATACAAACCGGGGAGGAAGGACGTCTGCCATGTCAATTTTATCCTTTAAATCCAGTATGATCCTCTGGGCTGTCTTGGCCCCGATCCCCGGCGCCTTTGAAATAGCCCTGGAATCTCCTGAAACAATGGCCATTCTCAAGTCATCCGGTTCCAATGCGGAAAGAACTCCCAAGGCTCCCTTGGGACCGATCCCGTTCACGCTTATGAGCTGCTTAAACATCTGTAAATCCTGACGGTTTAAGAAACCGTACAGACACATGGCATCCTCTCTTACCTGAAAATATGTATAGAGTTTTGTTTCCATGCCGATACCCGGCAGCTTTTGAAGCACCGACACAGGAACATGCACTTCGAATCCCAGGTTCCCGCTTTCTATTACAACCGTATCTTCAAAGATTTCGGCCAATGGCCCTTTCACGAAAGAAATCACTCCGTCTCTCTCCTTTTGACTGTTATACAAGGACATCCTGCCTATTGCATTTATCATAGCATACTGCCTGTTGTTATGCAAGCGGATAGTCGAACAAATATTCTGTTCCCGTTGACGAACCGGCCGTTATCCGTTATAATGTTGGGGAAAGAAAGGACGAAATTATTCATGATTACCCTACAGAAAACCATTGCATTTCACGAAACCTATCCGCTTGACCGGATCGGGCAGCGGGAGAAGCTCCTGTTCTTTGATATCGAGACCACAGGATTTTCAGGGGAGTATTCCACCCTTTATCTGATTGGATGCGTTTATTACCGGAACGGCTGCTGGAACCTGGTCCAGTGGTTCGCCGATACCCTGGATTCGGAGGGAGAATTACTTAAGACTTTTTTTGAGTTCCTGAAGGATTTTACCAGGGTCATACACTTTAACGGGGATGGATTTGATATCCCATATCTTTTAAAACGCTGTCATGCACACCGTTTGTCCTATGATTTTTCCCGGGTGGAAAGTCTGGACATCTACAAAAAAATACGCCCTTACCGGGGTCTTCTCGGCCTTTCCAGCATGAAGCAGAAAGCCATCGAGGAATTCTTAAAGGTGGAGCGGAAGGACCTTTATTCCGGCGGCCAGCTGATTGAAGTCTATAAAGACTATTTAATTTCCCATGATCAATATTTGTTTAACCTTCTGATCCTACATAATGAAGATGATTTAAAAGGCATGCCCCTCATACTCCCTATTTTAAATTATCCGGATTTTCTGGAGCATGATTTTTGGCTGGACCACCAGGAGCTTTTAAGCCAAACGGATATTTTTAACCGGGAGCAGCCCATCTTGCGGCTCACCTGCAAAAATGGCTTTTCCGTTCCGGTTGGGTTCTCAAAATCCAATTCCATGGTTTCCTTAGAGGCAGAAGAAGAATATCTGGCCGTTACCATTGACTTATATGAGGGAGAATTAAAGTATTTTTATCCGGATTATAAAAATTATTATTACCTGGTTTATGAGGACAAGGCCATTCACAAAAGCGTGGCGGAATATGTGGACAAGGAAGCAAAGGTAAAGGCCACGGCCAAAAACTGCTATACCCGCAGGACCGGCTGCTATCTTCCTCAATTTTCCACCTTATGGACCCCTTGTCTGCATAGGGAATTCAAGGATAAGACCAGCTATGTTTCCTATGAACCCCACTTCTTTGAGGCCGAGGAAAATACCCGCCTTTATATCCGCCATCTGCTCCATACCCTGTGCAAATAAGCTTTATTGGATGCTGAGTTAAACGATCCCCTGCATTTTCCGGAAAACTCTCGGGGGCACGCCCTTGATTTTTTTAAAGGCATCGCCAAAGTAATTTCCATCTCCGAATCCGCATTCCACAGCTATCTCTGTAATGGATTTGGAGGTGTTAAGCAAAAGGCCGGAAGCCTCCCTGATTCGTATGTTGGTTAAGTATTCCTTATATCCGAACCCCGTAACGGCCTTAAACTTCCGGGAAAAATAAGCGGGACTCATATGGGTCCGTTCCGCCACTTCTTCCAGAGTGATCTGGGATGCATAATGGTGGTAGATGTATGCCGCCGCTTCCTCGACCGCCTCCTCTGCCACCTCCAGCTTCACCGGTTCCGTTTTCACCTCCTGGCATCTTGATAAAAAAACCAGCAATTCGTATAAATAACTTTGCATCATGATCCGGGAATAACCATCCTGGCCGGTTGCCTCATATTCCATTTTCCGGATCAGTTCTTCCGCATAGGCGCGCCTCCCATGGGGGATCCTGATTTTGGAATTGCGGAACAGGTAATCAATCATCTGACTGCCGCAAAGCTCTGTCATAGGATCTAAGTATTCCCTGTCAAAGCTTAATGTTATCCGTTCATTCACCGGACTGGAATGGTAGGTGGTCCGGTGAATTTCTCCAGGAGCGATCACGATCATGTCCCCTGGCTCAATATAATACAAGGTATGGTTGATGAATATCCTGCATTGCCCTGACACCAGATAAAACAATTCATAGTTCGGATGCCAGTGGCTTTTTGCCATATTAAACTCATAAGAACGCTTTGTCCTGCTGATTACAAATTCCATCCTTTACTTCCGCTCCCGCCTGATAATCCATTCATGCGCTAAAGTGCGCAATTTTTCTGTAAAACCGTCTGTTTTAAGCGGATTTTTCGTAGTTTTATTCCGCTATTTATGATATACTGCAGATAGAAAAAAGAAGTTATGACATGGCTGCGTTCATTTTTTCTCTTTCCTTTTGCAGCATACCTCATATCTTCTTTTCTCTTATTCATAATCCCCCTTTTTTAACAAATGCCGGATATAGGCAAAAGTCCTTTCTTCCCCCTCATCCTTTAACATCAAAAGAAGCTTCTCTAACAACGCTCTTGTCTCCGGTGCAATTACCATGTAGGAACTGGCATGCATATAGTATTCCCAAGGGGATGCATCCGTGTAATCCTTCCCCTTATAAGTTTTAGAGGCTGCGATCCGGTCCATCATCATCTCAATGACGTAGTTTAACGGCATCTTATGACCCACCAGTCCCTGTGACATATCTGTAGTAAAATCGATCCAGTATTCATAGTGATGCTTGTTGCGGCCCTTATGATGAAGCCATGCTCCGGAAAAGCCCTTATCCTCTCTTTCCGCAGCGTTTGGGCTTCTGATTCCCTGATAATAGAGAACACCCGGTATAAACTCTTCCAGACTGTATTTTGACAAATCATGAAGCAGACCTTGTTTAAAAAGACCCACACGAAAACAGTTTTTCATGACCCGGATCTTATGTATATTTATCGTACAAAAATGTCCCCACAGATTTTTAAATTTCATTGTCTTTCCCTTCCTGTCCTTTTGAGAAATCTTTCCCCATTCTACCATAATTTTTGCCAATTTCGCCACTTATTTTTCATTTAAATTAGTTTTTGAGATTTCTTGTTTTTTAAGGCGGAAAATGTTTGACACCTTACCCTTTTTATGCTATTCTTAGGGAAGTTACAGATATCCTGTAACAGTACAATTTTTTATTCGTTTTGGAGGTATCATAATGAAAGGTACAGTTAAGTGGTTTAACAACCAAAAGGGTTACGGATTCATTTCCGACGAACAGGGTAACGATGTATTTGTACACTACTCAGGTCTTAATATGGAGGGCTTCAAGTCCTTAGACGAAGGCGCTGCCGTAGAATTCGACGTAGTAGACGGAGCAAAAGGACCACAGGCTACAAACGTTACCAAAATATAATCATTGACTCATCAGTGTACCTTTTTTCAATATACAGGAAGAAGTTATATTGTTTCACATGATTACGATTAGAGCCATCCGGTTGGATGGCTCTTTTTGATTTACAGGAAAGTTCTCCAAACTCCCCTGTAAAATAAAAAGCACGACCTGCAGGATGCACATGACGCTTAAGAGGAAGATGTCACTGATGTGACAGCGCCTGCCCTACGCTTTCTCATACAGTTCTTTTAAATCTTCCACCGTAAACTCATAATTCTTATTACAGAAATGGCAGTTAACCTCGATGCTCTTTCCTTCGTCAATCATTTCCTGAAGTTCTTTCCTCCCAATACTGATCAAGGCTTTTTCCACCCTGGCCTTATCGCAGTTGCAATAAAAACGGGCCGGCACCTGCTCCATCATTTCCAGGCCGAAATCTCCAAGTATATGCTCAAGAATCAACTCAGGAGTATTCCCCTGGTCCAGAAGAGCCGTGACCGAGGTGATTTCTCCCAGCTTCTTCTCCAGCTTGTCAATCATTTCTTCGGAAGCCCCCGGTAAAAGCTGAATGATAAAGCCCCCTGCCTGTTTGACCGTATTATCCTTATTCATCAAAACGCCCAGTGCCACGGAAGAAGGCGTCTGCTCTGAGTTTGCATAATAGTAAGTCAGATCCTCAGCAATCTCTCCGCCTACTAATATGGTCTGGCCCACATAAGGCTCTTTCATACCGATGTCCTTAATCACGCTTAAAACGCCTTCGCCTACCGCGCCGCCCACATCCAGCTTTCCGGCCTGATTCGGCGGAAGCATGACTCCGGGATTGTAGGCGTAACCCTTTACATTTCCCTTTGAATCTGCTGTTACCGTAAGTCCTTCTATTGGACCGCTTCCCTGAATTTTCAGGGTCAGCAGATCATCTTCCCCCTTCATCATAACTCCCATCATGCACCCGGCTGTCAAAAGCCTGCCTAAGGCAGCCGTCGCAACAGGGCTTGTATTATGGGCCTTTCTCGCCTGCTCCACCAGCTCTCTGGCAGTCGCCGCAAAAGCGCGGATCTGATGGTCTCCTGCAGTAGCCCTTACAATATAATCAGCCATATCATTGCTCCTTTCCATGCTCTCTCGCTATCACATATATTCTTTCACTGTTATCCTTTACGTATTCTCTGGTAAAAGCATCATAAGCTGCCACAAATTCCATGCCAGCCTCTTTTATAGCCTTCCTTACCTCATCAAGGGAATAAGCCTTCTGGTAATGGCTTTCCGTATATTTCCGGTACAGGCCATCCTCCTCCCTGATAAACAGGGAAAGGCCGTATTCATTGATCCCGGTTTTCTTATCATAATAATTATCCCAGATAAAGCTGCATTCCTCACGGTCTTCCGCAATGGTGGAATCCCCCAAAAGAGCTTCATATTTGTAAACCGTATTTAAGTCAAATATGAAAATGCCCTTAGGGTCCAGATAATTGTTGACCAGACGGAACACTTTTACCATATCCTCATATTCCAGGATGTAGTTCATACAATCGCAGATGCTTATGACCGCCCGGACCGTACCGTAAAGCTCAAACTCCCTCATATCCTGCAAGAGATAGAGAATGTCCTTTCCTGACTCCGCCCGCTTTTCCATGGCTATCTGCAGCATGTCCCCGGAGTTATCCACTCCGATCATATCATACCCCCGGTCCGCCAAAAGCCCGGTCAGGCTCCCGGTTCCGCAGCCCAGATCCAGAATTAGTCCTTCCCCGATTCCATATTCCCTTAAAAGACCGGTTACATATCCGCACCAGTCTTCATATGGTATGTTGTCCATAAACAGATCATAAACCTCCGCAAAACTGGTATACGCCTCCATTCATGATTCTCCTTCCTTAAAAACAAAGCAGGTAACTCCTTAAGAGGTACCTGCTTTTCCGGTCTCTTTGTCCTGCTGCCGGAGCAGCGTATGGTCTGATTACAGATTGCGCCCGCAGCACTTTTTATACTTCTTACCGCTG
This sequence comes from Clostridium sp. Marseille-P2415, assembly GCF_900155545.1. Lineage (GTDB taxonomy): Bacteria > Bacillota > Clostridia > Lachnospirales > Lachnospiraceae > Lacrimispora. The sequence continues at coordinate 733,431 of NZ_LT732526.1, read as the reverse complement.
CCGCACGGACATGGATCATTTCTTCCAATCTTAGCTCCCTTAACAACAGTTCCGGAAGCCTTCTGCTTCTTATAGAGCTCTTTTCTCTTCTCTTCTGTCAGCAGCTCATCCCACTGCGGAAGGTTAAACAGCCATTCTGCCTTGGCCTCTACCATATTATAATAAAGTTTTTCCGGGTCGACTTCCAATTTTACCACGGTCTGTTCGTCCATGGTTTCTATCGGATTCTCATATCCTTTTAAGCTCTCATTGATTCCATCTAAAAATCCGGTCATGGTCTGGACATCTGTGCCATATCTCTTAGCCAGCTCTTCAACCGTACCCTCAACCACTTCCTCCGGCCTGGAAAGAATATGCTCATAAATTCCCTTTTCCACCTTGAAATATTCAGACCATAATTCTTCTTTTCCTTTATCATCCAGCCCATCGCCATACGCCAGATTTCTCCAATTTTCTAAAATAGTCATGTTCAAACCATCCTTTTATCTGTTATTTCTGGTAATACCCCATCAAACAGTATATAACATCTTTATGGATTTTGCAAAATGTTTTTTATGTTTTTAGAATTCTATGCCGACGGATCACTGGCGGGACGGTCGGGCCCGGTTTCACTTTATTTATACATATCCTAACAGTCCCGGCAGCCATAAGGACAGAAACGGTACGTAGGATACCAGAAGCAGTACGATGAATATGGCTCCGAAATACAGGAACAGCGGTTTGATCACATTTTCGATCCTGGTCTGTCCGACCTTGACCCCGACAAACAGAGTCGTACCTACAGGAGGCGTAATGGTTCCAATGCACAGGTTAAAGATCATCATAACACCAAAATGTATGGTGTTCATGCCAAGTGTCTTACAAATCGGCAGGAAAATCGGCGTAAAGATCAGGCAGGCAGGCGTCATGTCCATAAACGTACCAACAAGAAGCAACAGGATGTTAATGATAAACAGGATCACATATTTATTACTGCTGATACCAAGCATTGCGTCGGATACCGCACTTGGGATGCCGGTAAATGCCATTACCCAGCTCATAATGCTGGACACGCCGATCAGAAAAATAATGATACCGGTCATCTGTGCACTTTCCAGAAACAGCTTCGGCAATTCGGACAGCTTAAGGGATTTATAGAAAAACAGGGATAAAACCAAGCTGTATACAACGGATACAACACTTCCTTCCGTTGCCGTAAAGATACCGCAGATAATTCCTCCAATTACAATTACGATCATAAGAAGGCAGGGAATCGCCTGTAAAAAGACCTTTAATTTTTCGCTGCCGGTAAAACGTTTGGTACTTTGATATCCCTTTTTCTTTGCCAGGAAATAAATAACGACCATACATGCCAGGCCCCAGAGGATACCCGGAATATAGCCTGCCATAAACAGGGCTGCCACGGAAGTTCCGCCGCTGACAAGGGAAAAGGTGATCATAACGTTGCTCGGCGGGATCAAAAGTCCGGTGGGCGCTGTTGCAATATTGGCTGCAGCGGAAAAATCCCTGTCATAGCCTTCCTCTTCCTCAATGGGCCCGATAATGGAACCCATGGCAGAAGCCGCTGCGGTTCCGGATCCGGAGATTGCTCCGAAAAGCATATTGGCAACTGCATTGGTATGTGCAAGGGCCCCCGGAATCCGGCCGGTGAACAGCTTTGCAAAATTAATCAGGCGGATTGCGATGCCGCCCTTATTCATAATATTTCCTGCCAGGATAAAGAACGGTATGGCAAGAAGACTGAACACTGAAATACCGGAAAAGATTCTCTGGGCACCTGTAAGCACTGCTGCCCCTGTGTTCAAAATCGGCAGGATCGCGCATATGGATGATACCGCAAGAGCGACGGCCACAGGTACGCCTGCAAGCAGCATGACCACCAGAAGCACAAAAATAATCAATCCGCACATCATGGATATACTCATACTTTTTCCTCCTCTCTCTTACTAAAATCCTTATGCAGCATGTCAACCGCATTCATAATGCTGAATACCATAATCAAGACACCTGTTACAGGTACAATCACATAAACATATCCCATTGGGATCCGTAAGGATGCAGTTGTCTGAATCATGGTCAGCTTTGTAATGGAGCTTCCGCCGTAAACCATGACAACACCTGCAAATACGAACGCCAGAAGCTCAATGGAAAACTCTAAGTATTTTTTTACGGAACCGGTGATCTTGTCCGCCAGGAACCCGATCCTCATATGATCTTTTTTCCCGAACACATAAGCGGATGCCAGCAGGGACATCCATGTGAAAGAATAAGTCAAAAGCTCCTCTGAAATGGTGCTGGGCCTGTTGAAAAAATACCTTGTAACGATCTGGTAGGTACCGATCAGTGTCATTGCTGCAAACAGAAAAATGATGACACTGCCTAAAAACTTCATGATCGCGTCTTTCACTTTATGCATCGCCGTCATATTACTCTCCTCCCTTTGCTTTCTCATTCTCTTCCTGAATGTGATTATAAAGATCTGCGATCTTGGGATTTTCTTTTAGCATCTTCTCATGAAGAGGCAGAACCTTCTGCTTGAACGGTTCTATATCCACATCAATGAATTCTACTCCCATATCCTCTGTGGCAGTCCTTTTGGCTTCCTCGATGCTCTTATCCCATTCAGCCATTTCCACCTGGGTCGAAAGCTCAGCCGCCTCCTCGAAAATCTGGTATTCTTCCGGACTTAAGCTGTTTAAAAACTTTAAGTTGGCTACCAGCATATCCGGTACCATCTGATGTTTATTGTAAGTATAGTATTTTGCAACTTCGCCGTGTTTGTTATTGGTTAAAGCAAGCTCATTATTTTCCGCCCCGTCAATCACTCCCTGCTGGATCGCAGTGTATACTTCGCCAAATCCCATGGGAGCGGCGGCCGCACCAAATGCATTGACCATGGAAACGCTGGCCGGACTCTGCTGGACCCTGATTTTCTTTCCCTTTAAATCATCCGGTGTACGGATCGGAGTCTTTGCATAGAAATTTCTTGTTCCCGCGTTATACCAGGTTACCACCCGGAACCCGGCTTCATCGGTAGACGAATAGATCTTCTGCATGTAATCCGTATCCTGCATAACGGACTTGTACACAGCTTCCGAATCAAACAGATAGGGCATGCTGAATATTTCATAAACACCTGCAAATGTCTCTAAATTGGCCGTACCGGCCACAACAAAATCAATTGCCCCTGTCTGTGTCAGCTCGATCGCCTTCTGAGCTGATCCAAGGATTTCATTGGGAAATATCTGTACCTCATACTTATCTCCCAGACGTTCCTCTACATATTGTTTAAATGCAAGAAGCCCCAAATGCTCCGGATGGGTCTCCGACTGTGCATGGGAAATGCGGATGATCCGTTTTCCCGAGGCCGCAGAGCCGCAGCCTGCAAGGCCTGCCGCTACGGCAGCTGCCAACAAGCCTACTGCCAGTTTTTTTATGAATTTCCTCATACTCTTCCTTTCCTTTCTTCCTGTTCCATTCATGCCCATCGTGACAAAAAAATAAGCCCCAGGGCTTTATAATCCAGATAGACATTAAGGTTTGGCGCCTTCCTTAACACTTTCTTAATTATATAACCTGAAGCTTGATTTTGTACCGTAAATGTTTGTCATCCAGGAAGAATATTTTGTCATTCCTGCAAACGCTTTCGCACATCTGCACAAAAAACAAATACTATTTTTGTGCAGATTGACTGTCCCTGTATTCCGATGGCAGCATACCGGTAATTCGTTTAAAGACCTTTGCAAAATAATTGGAATCAAAATACCCTACCTGTATGCTCACGTCTTTAACGCTGGTGTTCTTATTCATGAGGAGTTTCCGGGCCTCGTTAACCCGTACCTTGGTTAAGTAGGTGGTGAAATTCTGGTCAAAGCACTGTTTAAACAGCTTGCAGAAATATGCATCGGAATAGTGCAGAAGCCTCGCCGCATCCTGCATGGAGATTTCTTTCATATAGTTGTTCCTTATATATTCCCGAATGGTTTCGGCTACCTCTCTCCTGGCATCCCCCTCCATCTGCTCTTCCGGATCATGATCCGGATTGCCCTCCGGCATCCTGCTGCCAGCCATACTTTGCCCCTGTCCGCTTCCATGGCAATCTGCCAAACGCATGGCTTCTTCCATTACCGCAAGCAGTTCTTCTTCCTCGCAGGGCTTTAAAAGATAATCCAGCGCACGGATAACAATGGCTCTTTTTGCATAAGAAAATTCATCATATGCCGTAAGAAAAATGATTACACAATCAGGATCCAGCCTGCGGATCTGCTCTGCCGCCTCCACTCCGTTTAACTCCGGCATCGCAATATCCAAAATTACGATCTGGCTCCTCTCACGCTCAAATACCTCCAGGGCTTCCGCACCATTCACAGCCTCGCTGAGTATGATACTGTCTCCAAAGTGCCTGACCAGCCTTCTTGCCAGGGCCATACGTTCAATCTGCTCATCATCTGCCAGCAATATGCGATACATGTTCTGCCTCCTTGTGTATGAAAGTTCCATTATTCCGGTGTAAATGCCAGCTGGACTACGGTACCGCATTCCGGGCGGCTGTAAATAAATACCTCACCATCCTCGTACATCCCATGGACTCTCCGGTAAATATTTCCTACACCGATTCCTGTTTTCTTTTCGTCCCCAAGCCTTAAGGAGCTGCGGATTTCTTCCAGCTTCTGCCGGTCCATTCCATCGCCCGTATCGGCAACCGATATCCAGAGCCTTTTTTCCTTAAGCCAGGAACGGATATGGATTTTTCCGCCCCTGCTTCTGGAGGAAAGGCCGTGAATCACGGCATTTTCAACCAAGGGCTGCAGGCAAAAGGACGGAACCAGAACATCCATCGTATCCTGGCGGCAGTCCGTACTGCAGCGGAGCCTCTGTCCAAAACGCATCTGCTGGAGATACATATAATCCTGAACGACTTTTAATTCCCGTTCCAAAGGCATAACAGAGTCCGTGGATTTTAAATTGTACCGGAACAGACTGCTTAAGGCCGTAATCATTTTTTCCGTGGCTTTTGCATCCTCAATCTGAGCCGTACTGGCAATCATGTTCAGTGTATTAAAAAGGAAATGGGGATTGATCTGGTTCTTTAACATCTGAAGCCGTACTTCATCCAATTGCTTTTCCATCTCATGTTTTTCCGTTAAAGCGTTAATATACCCCCGGGTTGATGCCTTCATTCTGGAAAACGCCTGCACCAGGCGCGCTATTTCATCCCCGCCTTCCGCGCTGACATCTTTCCCTGAGAAATCATTTTCCCCTATCCGGACAGAATCCTCCGCCAGCTCCACCACAGGGCGTATAATGCTTCTGTTAACGGAACGGTTAAGCAGACTCACCAGACAGAGTGCGGCTGCTCCCCATATCATACTTGCAACCGGTACAATTACCAGAATATACCGATGCGATTCATATTTTTCATTCCCCATTTTGATCGTCATCTGCTCCAGCTGTCCGGCATAGGTAGTAAGATATCCCTGTACACGGTAAATGGTATAAAGCTGATCCGTATAATTTTCATCATCCTTCGGCAATAAAAGAAACCCATCCCGGTACCTGGAATAATTTTCGTACATGTTGCGGATGGACCACACCTTGGCGTATTGCTCCGGACCTGTCTTTTTGTAATCATAGGGCAGCTCCCGTATGGCTTTCTCTGTCTCCGCGCAGGCCTTTTCATATGCCTCACGGCTTATATCCGTTCCCTCCCTCACGAAAGCAGAAAACGCATTTTTTTCTCCTTCCATGGCAGACCAGTAAGCCAGGCTTTGTGCATTGCCTCTAAGTACGGAACTAAAGCCTCTCATCCCGAATCCGGCCACAAGAAAATTGGCGGCGATAGACAATATGACTACCGCCGCCGCACATACAGCAATGTACTTCACCTTTTCCTGCAAGGAAACAGACAGCCACATTCGATGCAGCTTTCCAGCTTTTTTCTCATTCATCCTGTTTTCCACCTTTATGAAGAACAGCCTCAGATATCCGGCGTTTTAAAACAGAGTATACCAGTTCTCGAAATACTTTTCAAGCACCTTTGTGCGTTCTCCTGCTTAAGTCCCTTTTGATATTTAGAAATCAGGCTTGCCAAAGAACAAAAAAATACCCTGGCTGTTACGCCTTTGTAACAGTCAGGGTATTAAAAAGGGGAGGATAAGTATTCACTTATCTTTGGTATAATCCTATTATGGCCCAAACCACATATTTTATACACATGATTCAAAAAATATTTTATTTTTATACCGTTCTCCCATAATATTTTTCCAATTTTTCATTAAGCCCTTTTAAATAAATCAGGTCAGGGGAAACAGACCGAATCAGGCCCCACGCTCTGCGCTGCTGTATTCCAGCACCATCTGCTTTACATCTTCAGCCGACATGCTGCATTCCTTTAACAGGTTTGACAGTTCTTTTAAATCTTCCTGTTCCAGTTCCTCTATCAGATCCTTCTCCTGGATTTCCAGAGTTTTCAAACATTCCTTATATTGCGCAATGGATGCCCTCACTTCTGCAAGCTTTTCCTCCAGCTTTTCCCTGTTTGTTTTTCTGACTCCTCTTGCCACTTTAACTTCTCCTTTTCTGCCTGGAAATGATTACGGTATGTCCCGCTTTTACCAATATATGCCGAATACAGAATTTTTATGCAGATGATAAGGAATTATTTGCCGCCTTAAATATACGTAAGCCGTTCAAACAGCATGTTTATCTCAATCTGACCGTAACCCCATATATTATTGGGATACACGTTGGCCGGGTTGCGCTGCGCACCGCGTATGAGCAGACGGTTGACATCATTCCCGGTAATTGTGGTGTAATTCCCCCTGGGGACAGCCCATTCAAAAACCATGGCAATGACACCGGCCGCCTGGGCTGCCGCGCATCCGCTACCGGTTATTGAACCGTATTGGCCTCCGGGAACTGCGCAGGTAAGCTGATACCCCGGCGCGGCAATATCCGGTTTAATACCGCCGGTCCTTGTATAGCCTCTTCCGGATTCCGGCAGGATACTGTCATTGAACTGATTATAAGCAGTAACTGTCAGAGGGTTTGTTGCGTTTCCCGGAGAAGTTATGGTGGTATCCGGATTCGGATTTAAAAAAAAGGTTTCTTCTGATATTAAATCCCCGGACGGCAGCCATGTATGAAAAGAAAAAGGTTCATTATCAAGATTCTGAACCCGCATCGTCCAGATTCCGGGAATAGTATCCTGAAAACGGATTAAAACGAGCTGATCTCCGGTTTCTTCCTCGAAAATATAGTTGTTAACCCAGACCACGCTTTCATTAAATACGAATGGAAATCTTCTGCACTCGCCAAGCGACGGAAAAACCTGCCCGGTGGTCTCCCTGTTTGGTGCAGTTACCTCTATAGAAAGCCTCGCAGGGGCAAATGGCCACAGCTCGACAGCAAACTGCTTATCATTATCTCCTACCCTGAATTCAATATCGTTGAAAAAAGGCTCTGCACTGGTACTGTTAAAATAATGTCTGCGCTTGTTTGCTTCATTTCCGGTAGTAATTGTAATTCCGGTCTGGGGCAGCTGGGCAAGATAGTTTGTGATGTAACTGGTCGCACCGCGTCCGTCATGGCTTGACTGGTTTGTTCCCATTGCTATACATATGGCAATGGGGCGGTTCAGCCTTTGAGCAACTGTTGTCACATAACTCAGCCCGATAATTAAATCGGATTCCTGATAGCATTCAATGTTTTCCGGAACAAAAAAGATCCTCTTCAGATTATTCTTTGCCGGCTTTAATTTTACGATTAACAGATCGGCTTCCGGAACAACGCCGCTAAAGTCCTGCTCCAAATTGGGTTTTCCTGCGGCCACACTTGCGATCGCTGTTCCGTGTCCATTGGTGTCAACGGAAGGAACAATGGACAAAGGATTTTCCGATTTCAGCGCAACATTAATATGTTCTCTGGTATATTCAGTACCATATGTAAATCCTTCCGGCGGCTGGCCTTCCTGCTGGGTCTGATCCCATAAGGACAGAATACGGGTCGTTCCGTCGTTATAGAGGAATGCCTCATGCTGATAATCAATTCCGGTATCAATAATCGCAACAATGACCCCGCGTCCAAACAGGGCCAGATAAGGATTCCTCTGCACCGTTCCGATTCCGGATTTTTCAAGGCTGACGGTAGAGCTAAGCGTCAATACAGATGGAAAAGCATTATAAGGAAACGTTCCTAAGGCACAGGGATCAAAAGAATCAACAGGGATATGTGCCAGAGAATGCCTCAAATCCATATTCGTTATATTATCTCCGGTATTATATGTTGGAATCATAACGTTACTGATGATAATATCATAATAATTTTCATCCAATATTTTTTGCATGAATAGGCCTCCCTGTCTATTACTAATGCACATATAATATATTTTATGCAGCAGAGCTCTTATTATTTCCAAAACCGGATGAAGGAGGGTGCAGCCCCAATTGCCTGTCATGCAGCGCACATATCGGTAACTCTGGGGCATTGAGTGATCACCGGAATCATAACGCCCCATACCCTTCGTATATGGGACCAGACTCAGCAGAAGGGATCCCCTCCTTATGGGTTTACCTTTGTGCCGCTGCAGTAAACGATTAAAACAGAAAGGTCTTTGGATATTGGCGCTTCCTTATTGTGCTGTTTTTTTCTGCGCATCCAACCGGCTTGTACAATATGGACAGCGAGTGGCGTTCACATTGATACGTTTAAAACAAAATTGGCATTCCTTTTCTTTCTGGGATTCCGGTACCGCTTTCTGCTTCTTGCCGCGCAGCGAATTAATTGCCTTTATCATCAGGAAAATAACAACGGCCATTATTAAAAAATTGATGACAGCTGTGATAAACGAACCATACGCAAATACCGGGCCGAGAGCCTGTGCCGCCTGCAGCGTTGAGACATCTGTACCTTGGGGAGCTTTGTACAGCAGCACGAACTTATTTGAAAAATCAACGCCTCCGGTAATGACTCCAATCAATGGGGAGATGACATCCCTTACCAGCGAATTAACAATGCCTTGAAATGCTGCGCCGATAATAACGCCAACAGCCAAATCCACCACATTTCCACGTAAAACAAATTCTTTAAACTCGGCTATGATCCCTTTTTTCTTTTCCATAAGCACCAGTCCTCTCAATATTTCATTTTCACATTCCGCATCTCATTGGTTGCATACATAACCAGATGATCGAAATATCCCTGTCTTTTATATGATGCATTGCCATTGGCGAAAATATGCAATTAATACTGCAAATCAGTCACCAGTTCCAGCTTTCAGCTCCAGAACTATAATCAGCTTCATATTGATAATATTTTAACATTCTGTGCCGGAAATGTCACAACAAAGAACATTTCCGCATGCTCTTTAATCCACTGTTGACAGCCATAAACCACAGGTAAATAAAATAAATTCCGAAGGACTTACAAAAATCGGGAAAAAATGCGCCCAGCAAAAACCAGGCGCATGTTGATACATTTTCAACCAATACCATATTACCATATTATTTGCGGGGATTATGGGAATGCTTTTAGAAGGTTGTTTTATAGCAAAACTGTATAAAATTATTATACGCAATATAAAGAAAAAGATATCTTTTAATATATTGATTTTAATAATTTTTTATTAGTAACGATCTCTGTCAAACAATCTTCTTAAAAATATAATTCTAAAGAGATCTCTCAGATCATGGTCACGAAAACGGCGGCGGCGGCGACGGCGGCGGTCTCTATCATCTCTGTCGCCAAAACCGCCAGGAAACTGCTGGGCCATATTCTCATCCATATTTTCTGCCTGTTCATATTTTTTCACAAGGCTATCAACCAAATTGTCCCAGTCACGAAGTGATTCTTCCCCTGTGATCTGGTTCATATCGACTGCGTAACTGACATCTTCAACTATCATCGAATATAATTCCGGATAGAGGATAGCAAATTCATTAATATCCATATGACACTCCTGTTCATTTTTTGATATAGTAATATATTATATGGTAAAGAAATATCAGAAGTTCAAATATATGAAAAAATTAACGGTCAAAATGCAAAAATTATCAAAAGATCGTTGTGTTCGGCTAAAGAATGTGCAAGAAAATTATGAATCAGATATACATAAAGCATATCTTATACAGAAAGTAACCGTAACGCGGGGCAAGGTCCATGAAAAAGTCAGCTAAATATGTATTTTTATTTGGGGTCGGAGGAGTTTTGTATAACCTGTTGGAAATTCTGTTCCGGGGATGGTCTCATTGGACCATGTTTATTTTAGGCGGTGTATGCTTTGTATGCATAGGACTGATTAATGAATTGATCCCCTGGTGCACACCGCTCTGGAAGCAGATGCTTATTGGCATGGCTATCATTACATACTTTGAGTTTATTACCGGTTGTGTGGTAAATATATGGCTTGGCTGGGATGTCTGGGATTACAGTAATCTTCCGGGCAATGTCCTGGGCCAGATTTGTCCACAGTTTTCCCTGCTCTGGTTCTGGATCAGCGCGCTCGGAATCATTCTTGATGATTGGCTGAGATACCGGCTATTCGGCGAAGACCGGCCGCATTACATTTTTTTGTAAGAATGGTGAAAAAATTACGATTAATGTGTTATTCATAAAAAGAGCCAGCAATTCGCCATGCATAATGCAATTTTAACATCTTCCCGTCTTATATCCCGTTCCTGCATCCGCTCCAGACAATGAGCCGACCACTTAATCTTTCTGGCTTCAAACATTTGAGGATAATACACTGGGAGGTTCTCAAGATGCTTCTTAAATTTCCTGGCTTAAACTGGAAACCAACCATAGAATGAAATTTTTATATGAATGGCATACTAAAAAATAGTTTTATAATAAAAGGAGACTAACTATGAGCAAAAATAATTCAAAAAAAAGTACAAGTAATCATAAAAAAGATGATGGTACTTTTCATTCAAAACATATTAAGCATAATCCACAAGCAGAAAGCGCTCGAGCCGTATTCGGATTAAAGGCTGATAATTCGAAAGATAAAGAACCTTAGACTCTATATATCATTAAAGTATCTCACATTCAGCCGATAAACAGGCAAGCAGGCTACGGCTTTATCTCAACCAACGAAGGACGGGTTGTTTTCGTACATCATTCACAAGTTAAGAAAAAAACTCATAAAAAAGATTTACACGAGGGCGAGCCTGTCAACTTTGACGTTAAAAAAGATGATAAAGGCTTATGTGCTTTAAATGTCCAAAAAATATAATTTAAACTGTAAAGGAGTTATCTTATGAACAAAATTCATTATAATATATCAGGCATACAGAATTCGGAAATTAAAACTCAGCTAAAAAATGCATTAGATAAAATAGAAGGAATTTCTATGGTCAATATTGATGTAGCAAGAGGTTCAATTGAAGTCGGATACAATCAATCAACCGACGAAAATTCAATTAAATCTTGTATCGAAAATGTTGGATGCAATATAAAGAGCCAATCTAGCGAATTCGAAGAATAGAGCCTATAAAAAAGGCTCTTAAATTAATGTGTAACACAAAAAACTTGACTTCAACCCTTGCAACAGATAAAGTGATTTTGTTCACAATTTATTTACTCATGCGTTTATCTTGATCCCTAATATTTGTGATTCATCTATTAGCTTTCACAAATTTTAGGGATAGCATAGTGGCACAGCAAAGAACATGGTGGACAGCACATAAGAGGGGCCAATAGGGTTACCCTACCGGCCTTATTTTAAGATTAATCATTTAAAAGTATCCAACCCGAAAACCTTCCGTAAGTTGAATTTAAATTTCTTACACCAAATGCGTACCGACCAGATTTTAATATATCAAAAAAAACGCCTGTCGAACCGCCTTCATTGATGCTGACCGTATATTCGTCAACTTGAGTATATACTCCTTTAGATTCTTTCCTATAAACTTCCAGCACTACATCAGAGTCCTGTTCAGCATTTACTTGAAAAGTTATATTGGAACCTCTGCGTAAATAATATCCTTCATCAGAATTGTCCCAAATTATCGTACCTCCGCCCCTTATTTTACGTTCCTCAAGTTCATAATCAGAACCGCTAGACGCTTTTGTTTGTACTTGAGTTTCCTTTACTGCGGCATTTGCATTGATCGCAGGAAGCAAAATAATTGATAAAACCAGCATTACTAAAATTATGGATTTCATTTTTTTCATAGTTATAATCGCCTTTCTAAAATTTATACAATAGTAACAAATTATAAAAATACCTCCTTTCTTTGGTGATACTAAAATTATATTATATGGTATTTGGAAAAATTACTACAGCTCCGTTTAATTGGTTTATTGATAAAAAACTAATGTTTATACTTCACAGTTTCTTCACAAGACGTACAAAATTTATTTACAACTTCTACAAACTTTTTTCATATCTTTCTCCTATAATAAAGACATAAACAAGAACAACTCCAAAACTTGTTTAAATAAAAGACTTTTTTTCATAACTCGCCGGTGAAATCCGTATTTCACCGGCTCCTCCCTTTTTAAAGGCCAAACGATTCTAAGATTTTCATAACATCCTTCATTTTCCATCCTTCCGAATCCCATAGAGCTTATCCGGTTATTCATGATTCATTTGCCATATAATGTCGAATTTTAGGGAATGACCGTTGCAAAGAAACCCGTTCTATTATAGAATAGGAAAAGTGCCACAGGCATACGTAAATTTGGAGGATACCATACATGAAGAAAAATGCAATCGTAGGACAGTCCGGCGGACCAACCGCCGTGATCAATGCAAGCCTTTACGGCGTCATTAAAGAAGGAATGGCTCACGAAGAAATCGGCCGGGTTTACGGCATGATTCATGGCATAGAAGGCTTCATGTCCAGCAATTATATGGATTTAACGGGTGATTTGACGGAAGATGAACTGGAACTTCTGAAATTAACACCTGCCGCCTATTTAGGCTCCTGCCGCTACAAACTTCCCGACGATCTATCTTCTCCTTTTTACCCGGCTCTGTTTGAAAAATTCCGGGCCATGGAGATTGGATATTTCTTTTACATTGGCGGTAATGATTCCATGGATACGGTAAGCAAGCTTTCCCGCTACGCCGCCCATCACGAAAGCAGCATCCGTTTCATTGGAGTTCCCAAAACCATTGACAATGACTTGATTCTTACGGATCATACCCCCGGATACGGCAGTGCTGCAAAATACGTCGCTGATACTGTCCGTGAAATCGTTCTGGACTCTTCTGTCTACCAGCAAAAGTCCGTCACCATCGTGGAACTGATGGGCCGTCATGCAGGCTGGCTCACCGCTGCCAGTGCGCTGGCCAGAAAGTTTGAGGGCGATAATCCCGTGCTTATCTACCTTCCTGAAACAGATTTTGATTTTGAACAATTCGCATTGGATGTAAAGGCTGCCCTTAACAAAAATAATTCTGTTATTATCTGTATTTCAGAAGGACTCTCTGATGCCCGGGGCAAATTCATATGCGAATACGCGGATGAAGTCCGTTTGGACACCTTTGGTCATAAAATGCTGACCGGAAGCGGAAAAATGCTGGAGAACTTTGTGCGCAGCCGCTTCGGCGTAAAGGTCCGTTCCATTGAGCTGAATGTAAACCAGCGCTGCAGCGGCATGCTGGCTTCTGCAACCGACATAGAAGAATCCGTACAGGCAGGTCAGGAAGGGGTAAAGGCCGCTCTGAATGGCATCAGCGGAATGATGATCGCCTTTCACCGCACAGGAAATTCCCCTTATGCCATGGAGTGTATCACTGTTGATGTCAACAAAGTATGCAATCAGGAAAAGCTGTTCCCGCCCGAATGGATCTGCAGCAATGGCACTGATGTAACCGCAGATTTCCTGGAATATGCCCTGCCACTGATCCATGGCGAGCTTCAAAGAAAGATGGAAAGCGGCAGACCTGTGTATCTGTACCGGAAATGATCCTGTTCCGCCAAACCTGCCAAAGCGGCGCAGCCCAGTTTCTTATCTTGCTGTGCCGCTTTTATTTACGCTAAAATCTCTGAACCTCTCTTCCCCCTCAATGCTTCAATCAAATATCCGCATCCGCTAATATCCATCTATTTTACAAATGTTTACTATATTTATTTCTTTTTACGCATTTTTTGACAGCATGCTTCATATATTCATAATAAGGCCTATTTCTATTTTCATAAGCACTTATGGGAGAAAGTGAACAATGAACCAAGAATCTTTTTTAGATCGCATTCCCTGCGGCATACTGAAGCTTAAAATCGATGAAAGCTTTACCATTCTTTATTCCAATCAGGCTATAAAAACACGGTTCCAGGTGCCTGCTTCTCTTAAGGACATGGTATATGGACCAGAATATCCGGGGCTGTCAACAGAAATACGCAGCCATCTGGCAGACCGGGCGGACAGCTTTGAATTGGAATTCAAAGCAAATATGCAAAAAAATTGCATCTGGTGCTCCATACAACTGAATTATATCCCTGAGGAGGAAACATTGTACTGTGCGGTCTCCGATATCACATGTATGAAAAACTGTCAGGAAAACTTACGGATCCGGGAAGAACAATACCGGCTGGCCAGCCAGCATTCCGGCTGCCTTGTAAGCATCTACGACATCCCTTCCAGAACCCTTTCCCCCTCGCCTGAATTTTCCAGAACCTTCCCCTTCCCCTATACTCTGCCGCTCTCCCCCGAATTTCTCATTGAAAACGGCATCGTACACAGGGAAAGCGTTGTCGATTTTCTGAATTTTTACCAGGCCATGGAGCAGGGTGTCCCTGAGGGAAAATGCATCACACGCCTAAAAACAGGCTCAGGAGATTACTGCTGGTTCTCCACTCATTACTCTCTGGTGTGTACTGAAGATCAGAAGCCTCTCAGGGGGATCATATCCTACCAGGATATTACGGACCAGTATGAAAAAGAGCTGGCCTATCAAAGGTGGATGGAGTACATGCGCGAACAGAAAAAAGACTGCATCGGCTATTATGAATATAATTTGAAATTTGACTTGTTTGAAGAAATCATCGGGGAAATGACCCAGACCATGCCGGAATATGCGGTGAATTCCTTTTCCGACATCATGAGCTACATTGCAGAACACCACATTTTTGAAGAAG
>NZ_LT732526.1:636345-717568 GCF_900155545.1 Clostridium sp. Marseille-P2415 | reverse complement strand
AAAAATGCAATCGTAGGACAGTCCGGCGGACCAACCGCCGTGATCAATGCAAGCCTTTACGGCGTCATTAAAGAAGGAATGGCTCACGAAGAAATCGGCCGGGTTTACGGCATGATTCATGGCATAGAAGGCTTCATGTCCAGCAATTATATGGATTTAACGGGTGATTTGACGGAAGATGAACTGGAACTTCTGAAATTAACACCTGCCGCCTATTTAGGCTCCTGCCGCTACAAACTTCCCGACGATCTATCTTCTCCTTTTTACCCGGCTCTGTTTGAAAAATTCCGGGCCATGGAGATTGGATATTTCTTTTACATTGGCGGTAATGATTCCATGGATACGGTAAGCAAGCTTTCCCGCTACGCCGCCCATCACGAAAGCAGCATCCGTTTCATTGGAGTTCCCAAAACCATTGACAATGACTTGATTCTTACGGATCATACCCCCGGATACGGCAGTGCTGCAAAATACGTCGCTGATACTGTCCGTGAAATCGTTCTGGACTCTTCTGTCTACCAGCAAAAGTCCGTCACCATCGTGGAACTGATGGGCCGTCATGCAGGCTGGCTCACCGCTGCCAGTGCGCTGGCCAGAAAGTTTGAGGGCGATAATCCCGTGCTTATCTACCTTCCTGAAACAGATTTTGATTTTGAACAATTCGCATTGGATGTAAAGGCTGCCCTTAACAAAAATAATTCTGTTATTATCTGTATTTCAGAAGGACTCTCTGATGCCCGGGGCAAATTCATATGCGAATACGCGGATGAAGTCCGTTTGGACACCTTTGGTCATAAAATGCTGACCGGAAGCGGAAAAATGCTGGAGAACTTTGTGCGCAGCCGCTTCGGCGTAAAGGTCCGTTCCATTGAGCTGAATGTAAACCAGCGCTGCAGCGGCATGCTGGCTTCTGCAACCGACATAGAAGAATCCGTACAGGCAGGTCAGGAAGGGGTAAAGGCCGCTCTGAATGGCATCAGCGGAATGATGATCGCCTTTCACCGCACAGGAAATTCCCCTTATGCCATGGAGTGTATCACTGTTGATGTCAACAAAGTATGCAATCAGGAAAAGCTGTTCCCGCCCGAATGGATCTGCAGCAATGGCACTGATGTAACCGCAGATTTCCTGGAATATGCCCTGCCACTGATCCATGGCGAGCTTCAAAGAAAGATGGAAAGCGGCAGACCTGTGTATCTGTACCGGAAATGATCCTGTTCCGCCAAACCTGCCAAAGCGGCGCAGCCCAGTTTCTTATCTTGCTGTGCCGCTTTTATTTACGCTAAAATCTCTGAACCTCTCTTCCCCCTCAATGCTTCAATCAAATATCCGCATCCGCTAATATCCATCTATTTTACAAATGTTTACTATATTTATTTCTTTTTACGCATTTTTTGACAGCATGCTTCATATATTCATAATAAGGCCTATTTCTATTTTCATAAGCACTTATGGGAGAAAGTGAACAATGAACCAAGAATCTTTTTTAGATCGCATTCCCTGCGGCATACTGAAGCTTAAAATCGATGAAAGCTTTACCATTCTTTATTCCAATCAGGCTATAAAAACACGGTTCCAGGTGCCTGCTTCTCTTAAGGACATGGTATATGGACCAGAATATCCGGGGCTGTCAACAGAAATACGCAGCCATCTGGCAGACCGGGCGGACAGCTTTGAATTGGAATTCAAAGCAAATATGCAAAAAAATTGCATCTGGTGCTCCATACAACTGAATTATATCCCTGAGGAGGAAACATTGTACTGTGCGGTCTCCGATATCACATGTATGAAAAACTGTCAGGAAAACTTACGGATCCGGGAAGAACAATACCGGCTGGCCAGCCAGCATTCCGGCTGCCTTGTAAGCATCTACGACATCCCTTCCAGAACCCTTTCCCCCTCGCCTGAATTTTCCAGAACCTTCCCCTTCCCCTATACTCTGCCGCTCTCCCCCGAATTTCTCATTGAAAACGGCATCGTACACAGGGAAAGCGTTGTCGATTTTCTGAATTTTTACCAGGCCATGGAGCAGGGTGTCCCTGAGGGAAAATGCATCACACGCCTAAAAACAGGCTCAGGAGATTACTGCTGGTTCTCCACTCATTACTCTCTGGTGTGTACTGAAGATCAGAAGCCTCTCAGGGGGATCATATCCTACCAGGATATTACGGACCAGTATGAAAAAGAGCTGGCCTATCAAAGGTGGATGGAGTACATGCGCGAACAGAAAAAAGACTGCATCGGCTATTATGAATATAATTTGAAATTTGACTTGTTTGAAGAAATCATCGGGGAAATGACCCAGACCATGCCGGAATATGCGGTGAATTCCTTTTCCGACATCATGAGCTACATTGCAGAACACCACATTTTTGAAGAAGACCGGGAGATGTATCTAAAATTTTTCAATAAAAACCAATTGCTCTACCACTACTATCGGGGAAACCGCTCCTTACGGCTGGAGCACCGGCGTTTAAGGCCGGACGGCAGCGTCTACTGGGGACTCGGCCTGGTGCAGATTGTTTCCGATCCCTATACCGATACCATCAAGGCCTTTATCCTCATTAAGGATATTGATGAATCCAAGCGGGAGGCTTTGAATCTTCAGGAACTTTCCGAACAGGATTCCCTGACCGGACTGCTAAACAGAGCAACTGCCATACGTGCAATACGCCACACATTAAAAAACAGCCAGGGCCATCATATTCTCATTATGCTGGATATTGACCGATTCAAACAGCTGAATGATAATTACGGTCATCAGTTCGGAGATAAGGCACTCCACCGTGCCGCCTCAAGGCTTAAATCCGCTTTAAGGCGTGATGACATCTTCGGGCGGCTGGGAGGTGACGAATTTATCATATTATTAAAAGACGTGGCTTACAGCATGGATTTATACGCACGTCTGGAAAATTTATGCAGCCTCATAGGCAGTGCTCTGGAACCGGAAGCCCATATCTCCGGCAGCCTGGGAACGGCAGCTTACCCGGAGGATGGAACTGCTTTTGAGGAATTATATGAAAAAGCCGATATTGCACTTTATCAGGCAAAGAAACACGGCCGCAACCAATATGCGGTTTATGAACCTGGTATGAGCATGACGGATTCATGACAGTTATGTAAAAATGTCCTGCAGTGTTATCCGCAGGACATTTCCAATCATCATCATGCAGAAGAAGGGACTTGAACCCTCAAGGTATTGCTACCACACGGACCTGAACCGTGCGCGTCTGCCAATTCCGCCACTTCTGCTTTTTTAATTGTATAAATTGACGAATCAATTCGTACAATTATAATACTATACTTTAGACAAATAATCAAGTACTTTTTTTCTTTTTTTAAACTTTCTTAAAACCTGCCAATTAACATCAGAAGAAAGAGTCTGACTTGTCAGACTCTGGCGCTGACGCGCGGTCACATCAGTGACATCTTCCTCTTAAGCGTCATGTGCATCCTGCAGGTCGCGCTTTTTATTTTCCAGGGGAGTCCGGAGAACTTTCCTGGAAAATAAAAAAATCCCCATCTTCATCGAGGATTCTAAAAAATAATGCGGGAGATGGGACTTGAACCCACACGAGCATACACCCACAAGATCCTTAGTCTTGCCTGTCTGCCAATTCCAGCACTCCCGCAGTCATATGAATTAAAACCATACAGCCATGACTGCTTGTATAGCTTCATGCAGAAGAAGGGACTTGAACCCTCAAGGTATTGCTACCACACGGACCTGAACCGTGCGCGTCTGCCAATTCCGCCACTTCTGCATTTTGTCATTGTCTCTCGCAACGACAATAGCTATTATAGTATACAAGCTCCTATCTGTCAACAACATTTCTCTAAATTTTTCAAATTATTTTTTTGTGTATATTTTTCAAAAAATATTGACAATTTCATCCAAAGGTGCTAAGATAACATTCGTTGTGCGGGAGTGCTGGAATTGGCAGACAGGCAAGACTAAGGATCTTGTAGGTGCAGACCTGTGTGGGTTCAAGTCCCATCTCCCGCACTTTTCTTTTTTTAATTATTTCATTTTACTATTGACATATTTTACTTTTCGGGTATAATAAGTCATGTATTCCTCGATAGCTCAGTCGGTAGAGCAAACGGCTGTTAACCGTTGGGTCGTAGGTTCAAGTCCTACTCGGGGAGTTTTTTGTTGCCTGAAATCATACATGCTTGCAAATGTTTAAAATACCCGGTTTATCATTAAAATTTTTTTTGCACTTTTATCATATTTTCCTGTCTGAAGTCATATTATGAAATGTACATACCTGTCAAGGTGGTACTTTGGCGCCTGTTACGGCACCCACATTCCAGGGCGGAAACCTCCATCTCCTGTAGGTTTTCCGCCCGTTTTGTCTTAATCACATCCGCAGTTATCATCATTACCATTTCATCCGCAATTATTATTCCAATTGCATCTGAAATCATTGCAGCGAAATCCCAAAAAGCAGCTCATATCTTACACCACTTTTATCCAAATATACTTTATTATATGGGGCATATAGACAAGAGGTGAATAAAGCTGTCCTCCCCCTCATAATATGAAATCCACCGCATAAGATTTATCATATACTCTACCATAAAACAGGCAGGGAAGCTAAAATGAAAAAAATACTGGACAATAACTATTATGATTTAATCATCAGCAATACCCTGGCTCCGTCGTATGACACAGGAGATAATATCACCTATTTAAACAGAAGGCACTCTTTGCTCCATGTCCCCATCGTCAGCGACAGTATCAATCCCTGTGATTTAGGCCGGTTTTCATATAACAGTTTTCCTACCTTATATACGCTCACCTCTTCCGTCAGCCTGGAAAAATCCGGTATCAGCACGGCTCAGCGAAATCCTTATTTAGCTTTGTTTGGGCAAGGCGTTCTGGTGGCTGTCATTGACACCGGCATTGATTATCAGCATCCGGCATTTAAGAATCGTGATGGGACATCCCATATTCTTTCCATATGGGATCAGACAGAACAGGGCGGCGAGCCTCCCGGGGATTTTACATTCGGCTCCGAATACAGCAGAGAACAGATCAACGCCGCATTAAACGCAGACTACGCTCCGGCAAAGCTTACCGTTGATATTTCTTCTCCAAACCGGGAATCTGGTATCTGAGGGTTGAAAATCCCGAAAAGGAGCCCTTTTCTTTTCATTCCTGGCTGCCTTCGGGAAACCTTATTTCCAACGAGACCTTTTTCATTCATTCAACTCCGGATACCACTATAACCTCTCCCGGTAATGCCAGACATCAATTAACCGTTACCGCTTACGATCATTTGAACAGCAGCATCCTGGCCGAATCAGGCAGAGGCTACACGCCTTAATCTATAACCAAACTACATAAATATGAGTATTGGCACTCAATATCTCTTTTAACTTAAAAAGGCGGGCCCTGAATATCAAATGCCCGCCTGTAAAGTATCCTATTACCTTTTCTGCATTCCTTAATTACAACCACGATCATCATTACGCCTGCGGCAGCGGGGATTTCTACACCCATCTCTGAAACCAGCCCGGTAAGCTTTTCTTCTTTCCTCTTCGCAGTCATTATTATTGCAATTTCTGCTATTGTTACGATTATTGTTACAATTATTATTTCGATTATTATTGCAGTTATTATTCCAATTGCATCTGCAATTATTACTGCAACCCCAAAAACAACTCATATTCAGCACCTCTTTTTCCGAATTATATTTTATTATATGGGACGGATAGACGAGGGGTGAATAATGGGAATGCCGATGTACACTGCCATTTGGGAAGTCCCGTATTTGAACCGCTCTCTGTCAAGTAAACAGGTAAAAAAACAAAAAGTTAAATATGTAAATTTACAATTGAACCTGCCTTATTTGAGCATCAATATGGGGCTTTATTTTATTTATTAATTTTAAGCATTCTATTCTGTTCGCATACTTATCTCTTAAAATAATTGCTGATAATCCACCATAAGTACTTTCATAAGATATGATTGCATAGCATGATGCAGTCCTGCCGGTCTTAGCGACCAATTGTCCGTTTCTATTTGTTAAATATTGATCTTCATCTAAATCAACTTGATGTTCTGCATTCGTGATTTGATTTAATCTAATTAAAAATTCTTGACCTCCACAAGTAATTGACAAGTGTTCCGGACTTAAATAAACCATGCTATTACAATTTACAGGAGCATTCAATCCCCTAATATGAACGATAGAATAAAATCTAACTATTCCTGCACGCTTATCATTTCTTCTCTGTGTACTTGTAATGATTATCATTCTAATACAAAAAACTGCTGCCACTCCACCAAGAAGAAAAATTATTGCTGTAATAATAATTGTACCAATCATATCTGATTACGCCCTTCCTTTTTATTATTTCATAATTATTATAACCCGATATGGAAATTATTTCTAGCTGTAGATCTGTATGTTATTTTTTTAAGAAAGCTCCATCTGACTTTGGTATTTTTACTCTTCTTACGGAAATTAATAAAATTCCTGCCAAGTTATAAATATGCTTGTATATCGTGAGTATATTATACGTATATTGTTCGTATATTACGAATCAAAATCTACTCATTTTTCCGTATCTGCGGACATCAAAAAACCCCGTAGACACGAGGTTCTCGGGGTTCGAATATACGATTATGCCACTTTGGATTTAGCCAGTTCTGCTAACTTTGCAAAGCCTTCTGCATCATTTACTGCCATATCAGCCAGAACTTTTCTGTTTAAATCAACTCCGGCTAACTTTAAGCCATGCATAAATACGCTGTAGGATATGCCATTGATACGGGCTGCAGCATTGATACGGGCGATCCATAACTGTCTGAACTGTCTCTTTCTTTCTTTTCTGCCTGCATAGGAGCTTGTTAATGCTCTCATGACTGACTGCTTTGCTACTCTATACTGTTTGGAACGAGCGCCTCTGTAGCCTTTAGCCATCTTTAACACTCTGTTATGTTTTTTCTTAGCGTTCATACCGCCTTTAATTCTTGCCATCGGTTTTTCCTCCTTCTTAACTTAAGATCCTATAAATATGGTAAAATCTTCTTCATTACTTTTGCGTTGGTTGCATCCGTAACGATATCTTTTCTAAGATTTCTTTTTCTCTTAGTTGATTTCTTAGTTAAGATGTGAGATTTGTAAGCTTTATTTCTTACAAGCTTTCCTGTTCCTGTAACTTTGAAACGTTTTGCAGCTGCTTTGCTTGTTTTTAATTTAGGCATTGTATTTTCCTCCTTGATAATGTTCTATTAGCGTTTTGCAGTTAAAAACATAACCATGCTTCTTCCTTCCACCTTGGACGGCTTGTCAATGGCTGCGATATCGGCTAACTTCTCAGCGAAATCATCCAGAATATACTTTGACTTTGACATATGCGCCATCTCACGACCTCTGAAACGTAAGGTTACCTTTACTTTATCTCCTTTTTCGAGGAACTTCCTTGCGGCGCTCATCTTTGTATTTAAATCATTTGTGTCAATGTTAGGAGATAAGCGAACTTCCTTCACTTCGATTACCTTCTGTTTCTTTTTAGCTTCTTTTTCTTTTCTCGCCAGTTCATAACGATATTTACCGTAATCGATAATCTTACAAACCGGTGGTTTTGCAGTCGGAGCAATTTTTACCAGGTCGAGTTCTGCTTCCTTTGCAAGCTGCAAAGCATCTCTGGTAGACATAATTCCCAATTTTTCTCCGTTTTCACCAATCAACAGAACTTCCTTATCTCTGATCTGTTCATTAATCATTAAATCGCTAATTGTCGTGCACCTCCATCATATAGTGTGTGTTGGCCGGAATCCACATTGCTGCCCATAGGCATAAAAAAAGTAGATAGACAAACGCTATCCACCACCAAAGTCTCTACACAGTACACCTATGTACCAAAGGCTATGAACCAGGGTCACTTGCTCGTGCCATGGTGAGGCGGATACCTACTTTCCTGTCTGTTGTTTTCACAACTCTGATTATAATACTATATATTTTTCCATCTGTCAACATATTTTTTAGGGCAGCATTATTTATCCGCATTCTCTTGCAACCTGCCGATAACAGCGCTACAATTATATCAGGAAATTATAAAATAAAGATAGGAGACATTTTTATGTGGTTTGTTTTCGCACTTCTTTCCTCCATTTTTGCCGCACTCACCTCCATTTTGGCCAAAATGGGGATTGAAGGAGTTAATTCCAATCTGGCCACTGCTATCCGAACGGTTGTCGTAGTATTAATGGCCTGGCTGATCGTCTTTCTTACAGGCGCTCAAAACGGAATTTCTGAAATCAGCAAAAAGAGCTGGCTTTTTCTTATTCTGTCCGGTATTGCTACCGGCGCCTCCTGGATCTGCTATTATAAAGCGCTGCAAATGGGAGAAGCTTCCAAGGTAGTCCCTGTGGACAAATTGAGCATTGTCCTGACCGTTCTTCTCGCTTTTCTTATCCTCCATGAACAGGTGACCATTAAAAAACTCATAGGAATATTTCTGATCACAGCAGGAACCTTTGTCATGATCTTATAACGATAGCTCCACAATTAAAAAACGCGTCAGGAGATTTTTTCCTGACGCATCTTATACTTACAGCAATTTTATCTGTTTTTAAATGTTGCGCACTCCGTATGTTCTGCTTCTCTGGCGCCGTCTCCTGCAATCCCGATATGTTCTGCCGAACAGTGGCGTTCTTCATTGTAAACACAATTCACTGCTTCGCAATCCACTTCCAGCCGGTTTTCCGGAGTTTTGAACAGGTTATGGAAAGAACCGTCCTTATTCTCGTCAAAGCTTCCGCAGCAGGTCTCATAGCTATCCTTTGCCTGCGGTCCCTCTACAATGATGGCGGCTTTACAGCAGTAATTATCAGAATTATGGAGACAACTTGTAACATTACAGTCTAATTTCGTCATGGCCTGTTTCCTCCTGGCACTCTTTTTAAGATGATCTTTCAGGAGGTAGTATGCGCAAAACGGAAGGAAAATATTCTCACGAATACTCCCTTCCGCATTTCTCTGTCGGATGATATTTATTTTGCTTCTTCCGCCACATTTACTTTTTTGATTTCTTTTGCGCGGATCTCACGGCAGATATCATCAATGAAATCTGCAAGCGCCCGCTGGCCTTCATCGCCGTTAAAACGGCTGCGGACAGATACTACTCCATCCTCTTCTTCCTTCTGGCCCACAACCAGCATATAAGGAAGCTTTGAAAGACGTGCCTCACGGATCTTATAGCCAATCTTTTCCGCACGTTCATCAACCGTTGCCTGAATGCCGTTTTCCTTTAATTGAGCCGCAACTTTTCCGGCATACTCATGGTATTTCTCAGAAATCGGAAGCACGCGTACCTGCTCCGGACATAACCAGGTCGGGAAAGCGCCCTCGTATTTTTCAATCAGCCATGCCAGCGTTCTCTCATAGCAGCCCATGGAGGTTCTGTGAATGATGTAAGGGCGTTTCTTTGTTCCATCCTTATCCACGAAGCTCATGTCAAAACGTTCGGCTAAGAACATATCCAGCTGAATGGTGATCATCGTATCTTCCTTGCCATATACGTTCTTCGCCTGGATATCCAGCTTTGGTCCGTAGAATGCCGCTTCTCCGGCAGCTTCCGTATATTGGATGCCGATGTGATCAAGGATCTTACGCATCATGTCTTCTACTTCATCCCACATTTCCGGTGTTCCCAAATAGTGATCGGCATTGTTGGGATCCCATTTGGACATCCGGTAGGTCACATCCCCTTCCAGGCCAAGCGTAGTCAGACAGTATTTAGCCAGATCCACGCAGCCCTTAAACTCTTCTTCAATCTGGTCCGGGCGAACGATTAAATGGCCCTCAGAAATGGTGAACTGACGCACACGGGTCAAGCCGTGCATCTCGCCGGAATCCTCATTTCGAAACAGCGTAGAAGTCTCGCCGTATCTGCATGGCAGGTCACGATAGGATTTCTGGCTCTGCTTATAAACATAGTACTGGAATGGACAGGTCATTGGGCGGAGGGCAAATACCTCATCATCCTTCTCTTCATCTCCCAGCACAAACATTCCCTCTTTGTAATGATCCCAGTGATCGGAAATGATATAAAGCTCTTTTTTTGCCATGAGAGGAGTTTTCGTTCTCATATATCCGCGCTTCTCTTCCTCATCCTCAATCCATCTCTGCAAGGTCTGGACGATCTTGGCACCCTTTGGCATCAGCAGAGGAAGTCCCTGTCCTATGACATCAACCGTTGCAAAAAGCTCCAAATCACGGCCCAGCTTGTTATGGTCACGGTTCTTGATGTTTGCCAGATATTCCAGATATTCATTTAATTCTTCCTTCTTGGCAAAAGCGGTTCCATAAACCCTGGTCAGCATGGCATTTTTCTCGCTGCCTCTCCAATAAGCACCTGAGGAAGAAATAAGCTTAAATGCCTTGACCGGCTTTGTGCTCATAAGGTGAGGCCCTGCGCAGAGATCCGTAAAATCTCCCTGACGGTAGAAGGAAATCTCCTCTCCTTCCGGAAGGTCCCGGATGAGCTCTACCTTATATGGTTCTCCTTTTTCTTCCATGAACTTAACCGCTTCTTCTCTTGGAAGTGTAAAGCGTTCGATCTTTTCGCCTTCCTTAATGATTTTCTTCATCTCGGCTTCGATTTTATCCAAATCTTCTCTTGAAAAGGAAGGAATATCGAAATCATAGTAAAAGCCATTTTCAATGGATGGCCCGATGGCAAGCTTTGCTTCCGGGTACAGTCTTTTTACAGCCTGTGCCAGGATGTGGCTGGCCGTATGGCGGTAAGCGGAAAGTCCTGCCGGATCACTGACGGTCAGAATGCTTAAATTACAGTCCGTATCTATGACGGTTCTCAAATCTGTGACCTTTCCATTTACTTCGCCTGCACAGGCATTTCTTGCCAGGCCTTCGCTTATATCGGAAGCGATATCAATCACTGAAATTGCATTTTCATACTCTTTGACTGAGCCGTCTTTTAACGTAATCTTCATTTTGCTTCAATCTCCTTTACAAATTATTGTGATATATTCTATTTCTTTGAATAAAAAAAGCCCCTTTCCGTATGTTTCCATACAGAAAGGGACGATTCAACTATATTAATCGCGGTTCCACCCTTGCTTGAGTGAACAAAAAACGTTCAAACCACTTATTCTGATGATAACGGAATCACCGTTCCCCATTAAGGGACGCTCCAAGCTGGTTTTCTCATAACATTCCGGTAAAGCACTTTCACCAAATGTGCCTCTCTCTGAACTTTCCTGATATGATACTGGTCTTGTCAATGCTTTTTCTATATTGCTTTACATTTTTAAATTATAGCATGGTTATACTGTTTGTCAAGTGCCGTGAAAAAAAATCTTATAAGAGAAAGATAAGAGCAGCCGTGATCGCTGCGATGCTGATGACAATGGAAAGGGAATTAATGGCGCTGGCCATCTCGATATCGCCGTTTAAGGCTCCCGTAAAGGCCGGTGCCACCGATGCCACAGGACCCAGGGAAACGATAGCCAGTGTCCGGCGTACCTCCAGCTCAAAGGGAGCCAGAAAGTAAAATCCCACAGCCATGATCAAGGCGATCCCATACCGCGTCCCTAATATTTTAAGAATCCGGTTCATTTTTTCCTTTTCCATACGGAACTCAAAGCCGATCCCAAGCATAAGAAGGGCAAGGAACGCATTGGCTCCTCCTGCCGTATCCGCGAAACTGATTAAAATGGCCGGCAGCTTCCAGTTTAATATGCTCAAAACGGTCATGATGACATAGGTATCAAAGGGGACCGAAGAAAACAGCTTCCGTGCCATTTTCTTTAAGGAGGGCTTTTCTTCCCCTCCGATCACCATACTGGCCAGGGTATAGGTCATTCCGGTACACATAACCGAATTCCCGGCATCAAACAGGCTGGTTGCAGCAAATCCAACCGGACTTAAAAAGCTCTGTACAAAGGGCATGGTAAAGTTTCCGACGTTATACCCGGACATGTTGAGCATTGCAAATGCCTTCGCTTCTCTTGATCCGGAAGCATTCATCAGATAACCGGCTACGATCGTCACAAAGTTGCACAAAAGGCCGACCGCACACATGGCAAGCAGGGAATAATCCATGGTAATCTTGCTGAAATTAGATACAATGGCCGCCGGAAGGGTAATCTTGATTACGATCCTGGAAACCAGATAAAAATCCTTTGCTTGAAAAAAACCTGCCCGTTTAAGCAGGTATCCCATAATTATCATTGCTACAAATGCAACTGCTTTCGTAAGAACCGCTGCCATACCTGACTCCCTTTTTTCTGTCTGTCTTTTCTAAAAAGCTTCCGGCGGCGCTTTTCTCAGCTCCGCCGGATAAATTCATACGGTATTATTTTACTTCTACGCTCCAGCCCTTTGGCCCCTCTGTCCGGCCAAGCTGAATGCCGGTAATGGTATCATAAAATTTCTGAGTCAATTCGCCGATCCTGCCGCCGCCAATGGACATTCTCTCTTCTTCAAAACGAAGTTCCCCAACCGGAGAGACAACAGCCGCCGTTCCGGTACCGAAGCACTCCTCCATGGCTCCGGATGCCGCTGCCGCAACGATTTCGTCTACTGAAATTTTCCGTTCCTCCACCGGAATGCCCCATTCCCTGCACAATGAAATCACAGAATCTCTGGTAACGCCCGGGAGAATGCTGCCGTTTAACGCAGGAGTGATGACCACGCCGTTTATCTTAAAGAAGATGTTCATGGCACCTACTTCTTCAATGTATTTACGGTGAACGCCGTCAAGCCATAACACCTGGGAATAGCCCTCCTCATGAGCCTTTACCTGGGAGGCCAGGGAAGCAACATAATTTCCTCCGGTCTTCGCTTCCCCGATGCCGCCCTTTACGGCTCTCACATATTCATCTTCGATCCAGATTTTAACCGGATCAAGGCCGCTGGCATAATAAGCCCCTACCGGAGATAAAATAATCATGAATTTATAGGTATGGGATGGCCTGACACCCAAAAACGGATCCGTAGCAATAACAAAAGGCCTGATATAAAGGGAGGTTCCCGGTTTTGTCGGAATCCAGTCCTGATCCACGCTTACAACTGTTTTTAATGCCTCTAAAAATAAGTCTTCCGGAATTTCCGGGATGCAAAGCCGGCTGTTGCTCCTGTTGGCACGCTCAATATTCTTATCCGGGCGGAATAGCAGGATCCTGCCATCCTCTGTCTTATATGCCTTTAAGCCCTCGAACATCTCCTGACCGTAATGGAAAACCATGGAAGACGGCTCCAGCTCCAGCTTGTGGTAAGGCACGATTCTTGGGTCGTACCAGCCCTTTCCCTCTTCATAGTCCACCTCAAACATATGATCCGTGAATATGGTTCCAAATGTCAATGGGTTGTCTTTGCCTGGTTTTTCCTTCGGACAAGTTGTTTTCTCAATTCTGATCGTCTGCATTTTACTCTCCCTTTCCCATACCGGCATATCTGTCAGTTTTTATAATTGCTTATCATTATGTTCCAAAAACCGCCGGCTGTCAAGAAATTTTGGCCTGTTTTACTCTACCGATATGGAATTAAAACCATAACTCTGGGTTATATGGCGCGGTAGTTCCATTCTCACTGTTTTCATGGGGTTCACTGTCTGACAGATGACAAGATCTCCGGTCATGGTCAAAAGCATACCGGCATCCTCATAATCCATGCCGATCTTCCCCTTCATGAAATCATACATCTGTCTGGCAGCCGCCCGCCACGCCTCTTCTACATGTTCCCGGGACGCAATGGTGATAAGCTTGTCCTCTGTCTCAATCATGGGATAAGGAACGCAGTTTTTATTCCGAACTACATTGACCCGGATGGTGGCCCGTCCTTCTATTTCCAGACCGCAGTCCTCCACCTCGCCATCGCCCATGACCGCATGAAAATCTCCCATGGACAGGAGTGCTCCTTCCACAAATACAGGCAGATAGAGGGTTGCTCCTTTTTTAATCTGGGTGCAGTCCATATTTCCGCCATGATCCATGGGGGTGATGGTAGATACCCCCTCCCCCGCCGGAGCAACTCCGATGACGCCGATCATTGGCTTTACCGGTATTGGAACCTTTTCATTGTAGAAGGCAAACCCTCCCTTTACCGGCACCCTCTTTAAGACTTTTTTCGGAAATTCCTCCTTTTCGCTCCCGCTGTCCGGCCCAAGCATAACAATGCCTGCCGGCCCCATTTCGATATCCAGAATATCGATCTTTAACATGTCTCCCGGCATCGCATCTTCAATATAGAGAGGACCTGTAGCCGGATTTCCCGGCTTTCTCACCACATTTTCAAACGTTGCATCCTCAGGCAGAAACTGATTGGTGAAGCAGTCATAAGTCTCAAAGGCTACCGTTTCTCCAGCCTTAATCCTGTCACAGGGCCTGTTGTCCCTTGACAGGATATTTG
Organism: Clostridium sp. Marseille-P2415; assembly: GCF_900155545.1. Taxonomy (GTDB): domain Bacteria; phylum Bacillota; class Clostridia; order Lachnospirales; family Lachnospiraceae; genus Lacrimispora. The sequence goes on along the minus strand of NZ_LT732526.1, from coordinate 703,178 downwards.
TAATATAATTCCTGGTTATGATTTTCATACTTCTGCACCTCTGGTTTTTTTCTTTTTGCCGCTAAGCTCCGGCCATACGGTAACCAGCATGGTGAGAAAGCAGGCTCCGCCTCCAAGCAGGTTGGATACGGGCTCCGCCATCAGGACTCCGGCTGTTCCGTTTCCGAAAATGCGGGGAAGGATAAGGATTAACGGTATTACGATTACCACCTTCCGGAATATGGAAAAGAACACCGCTCTCCTGGCTTTTCCCAAGGCTACGAACACCGACTGGCCTGCGAACTGCAGCGACATGAAAAAGAAGCCGAAATAATAAATCCGCATGGCCGGAACCCCTGCTTTTAAAAGCTCTGCATCCTGATTGAAAATCCGGATAAAAAACTCCGGAAAACCGTGGACCAGCCCCCACATGACAGTGGTATATATAATGGAAACGGCCGAGGTAAAAACAATCGCCCGTTTTACCCGGCCATATTCCCCTGCCCCGTAGTTAAAACCCATAACCGGCTGAGAGCCGTTTGTAATGCCGCTTACAGGCATGGAAATCACTTCCCTGACCGAATTAATGACGGTCATAATGCCAACATACAAATCGCCTCCATAATTCTGAAGGGAAGCATTATACATAACCTGAACCGAACTGTTGGTGATTGACATGGTGAAGCCTGACATTCCCAGGGCAGTAATATCCTTTGCCCTTTGCTTCGTTAAAGGAAAGCAGGAGGTCCTGAGCTTTAAAATGGTTTTCTTACCGGTCAGGAACTTAACAATCCACAGAGCGGAGAGGAACTGGGACAATATGGTTGCAAATGCCGCCCCTTTCACACCCATGTCAAAAACGAAAATGAATACGGGATCTAATATAATATTGGCAACCGCTCCTAAAAGAACCGTCATCATACCAATGGTACCAAAGCCCTGGGAATTGATAAAACTGTTCATCCCCAGACCGACCATGACAAAGATACTGCCCAGCAGGTAAATGCTGATGTACTGCTCTGCAAAAGGATAGGTCTTATCACTGGCACCGAACAGATACAGCATGGGTTTCTTAAAAATAAGCCCTAAGGCTGTGAGCACCAGGCCGAATATCACCAAAAGGACAAAGGAGTTGCCCATGATCTTTTCGGCTTCCTTCAAATTTCCGCGCCCCCTCTCAATGGAGCATAAGGGCGCACCGCCCATGCCAAATAAATTGGCAAAAGCAATGACTATGGAAATAATGGGAAGACACAGCCCCAGACCTGTTAAGGCCAGTGTGGCGTGCTCCGGTATTCTGCCTATGTAAATCCTGTCTATGATATTATAAAGTACATTGATGAGCTGGGCCAGTGTCATGGGAACGGCCAGCTTCAATATGTTTTCCACTACATTTCCCTTTGAAAAATCATTTTTTGTATCTGCCATATCTTTGCTGCCTCCTTACCTGTCTTATCATAACACCATCTTTCTGATTTTGCATCCAGTTTTTCCCTCATGGACTCCGTCTGCGGCAGTTTTTCCATATAAATCAGGGCATAAAAAATCCTCCGGACCGAGCATCCGAAGGATTTTTTTATGTTTACATGAGTGATTTATAAAGTCTGATGATATCTTCCAGGCTAGCTTCCTTGGGATTCCCCGGAGCGCAGGCATCTGCTGCTGCGGATTCAGCCAGAAACTGAATATCCTCTTCTTTTACAATCTGTTTTAAATCGGCCGGTATGCCAACATCGGAAGAAAGCTTTTTAACGGCATCAACGGCTGCTTTGCGGTATTCTTCCCGGGTCATCTTCTCAGTATGGTCCACGCCCATGGCCTTTGCAATATCGCGGTACTTTTCCCCTGTGGCATCGGCATTGAATTCCATGACCGTGGGAAGCAGAATGGCATTTCCCACGCCGTGAGGTGTATCATAAACAGCGCCCAGCGCATGAGCCATGGAATGCACGATTCCAAGACCGCAGTTAGAAAATCCCATGCCGGTGATATATTGGCCCAAAGCCATTCCTTCGCGGCCTTCGGCTGTATTTTCGACTGCACCTCTTAAACTCCCGGCAATTAATTCAACTGCCTTTAAGTTAAACATATCCGTAATGGTATTTGCACCTTTCGTAATATAGCCTTCGATGGCATGGGTCAACGCATCCATACCGGTAGCAGCAGTCAGGCCTTTTGGCATGCTGGACATCATATCCGGATCTACGATTGCAACCACTGGAATATCGTGAGGATCTACGCAGACAAATTTGCGTTTTTTCTCTACATCGGTGATTACGTAGTTAATGGTAACTTCTGCCGCCGTACCGGCAGTGGTGGGAACGGCGATGATGGGGACGCTCGGTTTTCCGGTAGGCGCAACTCCCTCCAGGCTCCTCACATCTGCAAATTCCGGATTCGTAACGATGATGCCAATGGCCTTGGCGGTATCTATGGAAGAACCTCCGCCTATGGCAATGATATAATCAGCACCGGATTTCTTAAATGCTTCCACTCCGGTCCGGACGTTTTCTATGGTTGGGTTCGGTTTAATATCAGAATAGATCTCGTAATCCATTCCGTTCTCTTCCAGGATCTTTGTCACTTTGGAAGTCACATTGAATTGAATCAAATCGGGATCGGATGCTACAAATGCTTTCTGAAACCCTCTCTTTTTTACCTCGCCTGGAATCTCATTTACCGCACCTGCGCCATGATAAGAGGTTTCATTTAAAACGATTCTGTTTGCCATGGGAATCTCTCCTTTTCTTTTTCTTCTCAGGGAAGACATGTTCTATCTGTTATTATTTTAACGACATGTGCACAAAAAATAAAGTTACAATCTCCGTATTTTGTAACAAATGTTACAACAAACGTAAACTGTAACTTTCATTATGTGCATTTCTGCCGTATTTTAAACCAGTCTTGCCTCTGAAAATACGGCTGCCAGCTTGGGAGGCATGGCTTCCACAAGGCTGACGGCCATCTCCCCCGGCGTCTGCCTCATGCCGGAAAGGACCCATTTCACGGTCATATAAACAGATCCCCGGCAATACATTTCCAAAAGGAACCGGATCTCCTCAGAAAGCGGCTCCTGCCGCTTCCGGATGATCAGCTCCGTGTAGAATCCCATGATCAGTTCAAAATCATGCTCTTTTAAAGAATTATAATCGTCGGAACGGAAAGCCTCTGTAAAAAAGACCTTTTCCTTTTTGATGAATTCAAACTTTTCACTCAGGCTCTGGCATACGGTCTTGTCCACCCCGATCTGGGCAAAGGATTCCAGCACCAGCTTGTCAAAATACCAGTTGATCAAATCATATTTATCCTTAAAATTCCGGTAAAAGGTCTGTCTGGTCATTCCACATCCGTCCACGATGTTCTGTACCGTAATCTTATCTACGGGCTTCGTTTTCATACAGTCTTTTACGGAGTCAGCCAGACGGTATTTTGTTTTTTCGCTTTTGTTTGGATATGCAGCCATGTTCCGCCCCTGTCCTTTCATATTTATAACCTATTTTACCATAAGGCGGTGCTTTTGTGAACATGTCATAGCCAAAGGAATTGTATAAAAACTCTTTTATCAGGTGATTGGAGCAGGATTAAAAATACATAAGTCGTTGTGTAATTTATATTTTTCCGCATAAGTCTGCTTGCGGCCGCTTGCAACATCAATGATTTCCCTAAATAACAGGGTACCGATCTGTTCTATGGTTGCCTCACCGGTTGCAATGGGGCCTGCGTCTACATCAATCAGATCCATCCATTGGGCTTTCATATCACTTCTGGAACATACTTTGATCACCGGGGCGATCGCCAGTCCATACGGAGTTCCCCGGCCGGTCATAAATACCTGCAGGCCGATTCCGCTTGCCAGCTGACATGGGCCGCAGACTATATCACTTGCCGGGGTAGCTGCATAAATAAGCCCTTTTTGGGTCGGTTTCTCAGCCGGGGACAACACTTCCACAATCGGGGAGGTACCGGATTTGGCAATCGAACCCATGGCCTTCTCCACAATATTTGCAAGTCCGCCTTTTTTGTTTCCCGGAGTCGGATTGGCACTCCGGTCCACCTCACCTTCTTTTAAATAGTGATCGTACCACTTCATCTCCTCTGCCAGCTTCTTTCCTACCTCTTCGTTCACGCAGCGCTGAGCCAGTAAGTATACGCCGTCCCGCACTTCTGTAACCTCGGAAAACAGGACCGTCGCACCTCCTTTTACCAGCATATCGGCGGCATAACCGGCAGATGGATTTGCAGTCACACCGGAAAGGGCGTCGCTGCCTCCGCATTGCATGCCGATCAATAAATCCGACAGGGGAAGGGTCTCCCGTTTTCTCTCATTTAAGATTTTCAGCTTTTTTTCGGCCATTTCCATTAAGGAGTCAATCATATCGTCAAAGCCCTTTTTCTCCTGTAGGATGATGACATTTTCTTCCGTGATGTCTGCTGCGTCGCAGAGCATGTCAACGGTAAATTTCTCGCATCCGAGCCCGACTACCATCATCTGTCCTCCGAAGTTTGGATGCTTGGATAAATTGCGCAGTGCGCGGATGGGCACCTTCGCCTCGGGTGCGTTTATGGCAACGCCGCAGCCATACGCATGGTTAATGGGTACGATATCGTCAACGTTAGGATATTTGGAAAGCAGCTCCCGCTTCATTTTTTCAACTGCTACATTTAACACGCCGGTTACACATTGAACCGTGGTGCTGATTCCCAAAAGGTTGCGGGTCCCTGCCGGACCGCCGTTTGGATTTACGTACCCCTCCCAGGTCGTGATGGGAGGTTCCGGCAGATCTGTTACCAGATTGGTGGCAAACTCCATATTGTCAACATCCGGCGGTGCAGGCAGCTCCAGCATATGCTCATTGATCCAGTCACCTTTGGCAATTGGATTTATGGCATAGCCGAGAATTACCCCATAACGGACGATTTCTCCGCCTTCCGGAATGTCACAGAGGGCAATTTTATGGGCCTGCGGAATATTCTGATGCACGGTCACTCCATCCATGACCTCTGTACCAGCCTTTATTTCATTGACTGCGATCGCTACATTATCCTGTTCTTTCATTTTTACATACAATGGTGTATTCATGATTATCATTCACTCCCTATATTCTGACAGGCGTCAATACATTCCCTGCCTCGTCAAATTCCAGTTCCCGGGGTTCGTCCACGGCCTCCAGCCCTTCATATCTGCCGGCCTTTACATCTGCATAATAGGCTTCTGACAGTAAAATGGCATCAATATGAAGACTATTTGAGATCCTGACGATCCGGATACGCTCCGGCTCGATTTTATTACAGGTACGGATGCATATCTGTATGGCCTCCTTATCGGTAGCAACCACGCAGGGGATTCTGGCAGATGCCAGTACTGTGCTTGTAATGCAGTTGGGATACATTTTTTCCACATCCATCTCATCGAATATTTTTTTTGTGATGGCGCTCGCCAGACCGCAGCCCAGCGCATTGCCATGGGAGGCTTCGCTTAAATTCAAAAAGCAGGTTCTCTGCACTTTGATCCCACCCGTTGCATAGGGTGTGGAAAATGTTCCTGTAATATTGGGATCCACTCCGGTACCGCTGTAATTCTTTCCGATTTCATCGACTACCAGCACATCGGTCTCTCCGACAATCAGCTTAGGCATGTTGGAGAATGCGTATTTTAAAAGCTCCGGTTCTCTGGAAAGGATATCCTTTGCCAGTATGGCTTCTATTTTACAGGTTTCATCGTATGCATTTTCTATGCATGGAATCGCAAACAGGATGTTTGCTTTCTCCAGCACGACTTTTGCCATGGAAGGGATGTTCTGTGCAATCACATCCATGCCGTCGCTGTGCACGGCCGATGCACCAACCTGTTTTCCCAGCCCTACCGTCATCATTTTACAGGGTCCGCTTTCGTAAGAACCACGGAATGCGTTGTGGGGTTTTAAGCGGCATGAGATAATGATGCCGTCTGCTTCATAGGCATTCCGGTCCAGAACCACCCTCCTTCCCCGTTCGGAATAGCCAAGCTCTGCCACATCCATGGAAGAACGTATGGGGCAGCCCATGGTTTCCGGAGTGATGTGATAGCTTGCCAGCACTTCCAGCTGGCCTTCGGCCGTTGCACCGCCATGGCTTCCCATGGCAGGAACGATAAAAGGCCTTGCACCTCTGGATTTAACAAAATCCACGATCGCCCTGGTGATGATATCCACATTTCGGATTCCCCGGCTTCCTGCGGTTATGGCAATCCTCATATCCGGCTTAATCAGAGAAGAAAAACAGGGTTTCTCCAGCTCTTTCCTAACAGCCGCCGGAATATCCTCCGGCTTAATTACTTCTCTCGGAAACTGCTGCCTCGCATGAAACATCCTTGGAATCGCGATGTCCTTTAACAACCCTGAAACAGTTCCTCCATTTATGACATTCATTCGAATTCTTTCCTTTCTTTACTATTTCCTTTTGATTGCTTTCATTATATAGGCAAGTTTACTATTTGTAAAATTAATAGATTTTAGATATCTATAAATTTTTGTTAGAATCATTATTGTATTTTTGTAGAAACAGTCTTATACTATATGGGACGTTTTGAAAAGAGAGGTACAAGAGTTGGATACGAAACAGATTGAATATATCTTAAAAATTGCGGAAGAAAATAACATTACACGGGCCGCGGAAAAGCTCTTTATTACTCAGCCTGCTTTAAACCAGCAGCTTCTGCGCCTGGAAAAGGAGCTGGGCACTCAGCTTTTTCACCGGTCCCGCACGGACTGGCGTCCTACCGAAGCCGGAAAGGTCTATCTGGAAAACGCCCGGAAAATGCTGCAGACAAAACAAGAGACCTATCGTATCATTAACGATATGGTCTCCGATAAAAAGGGCCGCCTTTCCGTTGGCTTCACCACAGGAAGGGGAATTGCTATGTTTTCTGCCGTTTATCCGGAATTTCACAGGGAATTTCCGGAAATCATCGTGACTCCCAATGAGCTGAGTGTAAAAAAACAGCAGGCTATGATTGCCCGGGGCGACTTGGATATCGGCTTTCTGACGCTTTGTGACAACCAGCGAACTTCGGATGAATACATTCCTATCGCTACAGAAGAAATCTACCTTGCCATACCGAAAAAGCACCCTCTCAGCGAATTTTCAACTGCAATGGAATCCGGTCCGTTTCCAATACTGGATATTGCCTCCTTTGCCTATGAACCGTTTGTCCTCATGTATAAGGAATCTACCATTCGGCAGCTGGTGGATGGGATCTTTGAGGAGGCGGGATTTGAACCAAATGTTTTGTTCGAGACCGCCAGCACCAGTACCATTTTAACGATGATCCAGGCAAACCTGTGCTGCGGCCTGATTCCTTATTATTATTTACGGAAAGGATACGAAGGAATTGCATGTTTTTCCATACAATCCCATCCGTCCTGGGATGTGGTTGCCACCTACCGGAAAGGCAGTTATCTGACCCATGCGGCCCAGTATTTTATAGAACTTGCCAGGAAATACTGGAAGGCTTAAGCTTCCGCATCAAACTGAAACAGATTTAATCCGATTGCTTCATCTTCCCTGCGCCCGACCGCTCCCGGAATTTCCGTCAGCACCAGTTCTCCCGTAGCGCTGATGACGGCCCGGCCCAAATGTCCGCCGTGGCATTCTCCTGTTTGGGGATTTCCAATTACCATATGAAGATGGAGGTATGGATCCCCTTCCTTTTTTGTGATGCTGCCCATTAAAGAGGCAATCTCATAAAGTCCCTTATATTCCCGGCTGTAATACTGCTTTTTTTCCGTATCAAAGACACCCAGCTGGACCGTTCCTACGGCGCCAAGTCCTGTAACGGAAGCAAGTCCGATCTTTTCATCCCTGCATAGCTTTATCAGACTGGTAAGGATCTCATCTCCCGGATCCAGCCGTACTACAAATGTATGCTCAAATTTTCGATATTCCATATTGAAGTGCCTCCTTTTTTTTAATCTCATTTCCCGGTTACAGCTTGCATTATAAATGAACAGATGCCGATTTCCTATGGGCACAATCCACGAAAGAGAGCAATCTTTTTATACAGAAAATACAATCTTTCAGCCTGTGTAACATTTTCTTTCAATTTCGTTCAGATTCCGACTCCTCCCGGATAAACATCATACAGAAGGCGGCAATCAAAAGTGCACAGGAAAACCAGATGGTCTTTTCTGCGAAATACGGGATCAGAAAGCTTCCCGCACCGGCTCCAATGGCAAATATGGCAATGACTCCATAGTAACGGAGGCATTTTTCCAGACTGCCTCTCTCCTTTGTGTGCCGGTGACGGTACAGCATCTCCGTGGCAGACCTTAAATTCCCGATGCACATGGTGCTGGCAAAAGCGCTTCCCTTCATCTTGCGGAATGCTTCCACCTGCATGGCACAGACAAAGGATACCAGGGCATTTGCCGCCATATTGAAGGACTGCGGAAGAAAACCCACCAATAAAAGCAGCAGAATCTCAATCATCACCACAATCTGTCTCCAATGCAGCAGATTAAGTTCTTTAAAAATTCCGCGTATTATTTCAGATACGTAAATTCCCGATGCAAAAGCCAGAATTGGAAGGATGTAATGAAATGCCCCCTGCCAGTTACCGTCCATTACATTGCTGCTTAAGATAATAATATTACCGGTCTGTGCGTTAGCGAAGACTTTGCCCCGGAAATAATAGGTATATGCATCCTGTAACCCCCCGGAGAGTGTCAGAATGATTCCGGTCGATACCGCTTCTGACATCTGTCCATGTTTTTTTTTCTGAATCATTTGGTATCACCAGCCTTTCAAAGGGTTACTATATCACAATTTCACACTACGTCAAGCGGATATTCGCAATCCGCATCGCTACTTACTTGATTCGGTTAAAACCTGAAATTTAAAAATAGAGAGCAAATTTTCTGTAATAAGGGTGAAATCCAACATATTATTCGTAGATTTTATTTCTTCTTTGCTTTATGCTTATTTATGCACAAGATTCCATTGTACAAAAGGAGAAAAAACATGTCACTCAAAGCAAATCTGTCCGCCAAGGATGAAAAATTCCGCAATTTTGCCTTAAATGACAATATGTGGAAGGTCGTACTCTACGTCGGAACGCCTCTGGCCCTGTACCAGAGCCTGAACCAGCTTTTTAAGATATTCGATTCCATGATGGCAGCCCACATCAGCGCCAGCTCCGTCTCAGCGGTCGCTTATCTTTCCCAGATCAATTTAATGCTTTCCGCTCTGGGAGGAGGTCTTGCCATCGGTTCCAGTTTGAAAATCAGCGAGGCCTACGGTGCCGGTGATTATGAGCTGGTAAAGAAACGGGTAAGCAGCTTATTTGCCATGTGCGGGATCCTGGGAACCGCCATCCTGCTTCTGCTCATACCGGCAGCACCCCAGTTTCTCCGTTTTGCCAGGACTCCGGAAAGCTTTATCGCAGAAGGAACCCAGTATTTCCGTCTGGAGCTCATTGGAATGGTCATCAGCTTTTTTAACAACGTATACATAGCGATTGAACGGGCACGGGGTAACTCCAGGAGAATCCTTCATTTAAATATGGGCGTCATTGCCATCAAGCTGTCCTTAACGGCTCTTTTCGTATATGTACTGGGAGCCGGAATCAACATGATTTCTGCAGCAACCATTGTTTCCCAATCCTTCTTACTGGCCGCTGCCGTGGTGAATTTAAACCAGAAGGATAATGCATTTGGATTCTCGTTCCATAGCATCAGTTTAAAACCAGCCGTCACAAAGCCCATGATTTTTCTATCCATACCGGTGATCATTGAAAAAATAGCTTTTTCTTTCGGCAAGGTTATCATCAACTCCATGAGTACCATTTACAGTGCTCTGACCGTGGGTGCTTTGGGCATATCCAATAACATTGGCGGAATCACCACCATGCCCCAGAACGGATTCCAGGAAGGCGGGTCCGCGATCATCAGCCAGAGCGTAGGAGCCGGCAAACCAAAGCGGGCCTTAAAGGCATTTGGCTGTATTCTGCTCATCAACATCATACTGGGAGCCACGCTTATGTCCTTCTCCCTGTTTTTCTTAGACCAGGTCAGCGCCCTGTTCGCCGGAAATGACGGGGAATTCGGCAGGATGATCGCCTCTATCTACCGTTATGAAGCCTATGGGGCTATTCCCCTGGGCATCAATGCAGCGGTTCTGGCGCTGCTTTACGGGTTTGGCAGAACAAAAATCACGCTGACCATTAACTTTTGCAGGGTTTTTGTGTTCCGGGTGCCTGTGCTGTGGTATTTACAGAATTTCACAGATTTAGGGAGCACCAGCGTGGGGATAGTCATGGCAGTCAGCAACATTGCTACCGGGATTTTCGCCCTTATCATCGGACTTGTGGAAATCCACAGGATATGCAGACAATATGACATCACCTTTTCTTTCATGCAGAAATACCTTGAGACTGTCCAGCATTCCTGATAGCCAATATGAATTTAAGAAGGATATGAGTAAGGAAACCGATGGCATATCATTCCCCTTCTCATATCCTTCTTTATCTTGATTTCTGAATCAAGTTTATTCCCACAATACGATCTTCCCCAAAGCCAGAGACTCCGGCACCCTGATGATTCTCTGGTTGGAGGAGCCCTTAAACCGCAGCTTCAAGTCTTTTTTTTCAATTTCAAACTTTCCGTCTACCAGAACATCCAGACACGCTAAAATCCTCATCGTCTCCGCAAGACTCCCTGCCATATCCCCCATAATATCCTTCTCAAAATCATAACCGGTGTAACACCAGATTGTCTTTTCCGGGAAACGTTCCTTTACCAATTCCACCAGGGGCAGGATTCCCTTCTGGTTTTCCGGGTGCATGGGTTCTCCGCCTAAAAGACTTAAGCCGGCAATGTAGGTATGATCCAGATACTCCAGTATCTTTTTTGTGGTTTCCGGCCTGTATTCCTGCCCATAATGAAAATCCCAGGCCTCCGAATTAAAGCAGCCCTTACAATAATGGGTGCACCCGCTGACAAACAGTGACACGCGGACACCGGGACCGTTGGCAACATCCGTAGGCTTTATGGCAGCATAATTCATGTTACAGCCTCCTACAGGTGAAGAACCCTGGATTTGATCTCTTTTGTCTTTCCGGTGTTCCAGAAATTCTCTCCCAGATAGCCGCAGGTTCTTCTGGTTACATTCATCTTGCTCTTGTCTTTGTTGTGGCACTGAGGACATTCCCATTCCATGTCGTCGTTGATGATGATCTCGCCGTCAAAGCCGCATGCCTGGCAATAGTCCGATTTTGTGTTAAACTCTGCATACTGGATGTTGTCGTAAATGAATTTCACCACTTCCTCCATCGCCTCCAGATTGTTCTTCATATTAGGCACTTCCACATAGGAAATAGCCCCGCCGGAAGATATCTTCTGGAACTGGCTCTCAAAGGTGAACTTGCTGAATGCATCGATATGCTCCCGCACATCTACATGGTAGGAGTTGGTGTAATACCCCTTATCCGTCACATCCGGGATTATTCCGAAACGCTCCCGGTCAATTTTGGCAAAACGGTAGCAAAGGGATTCTGCCGGTGTTCCGTATAAGCCAAAGCCAAGGCCGGTCTGCTCTTTCCACTTATCAACGGCCTCCCGCATACGGTTCATCACGCGAAGGGCGAATTCTTCTCCTTCCGGAGCCGTGTGGCTCATTCCCTTCATAAGCTTTGTGGTCTCATAAAGGCCAATGTATCCCAGTGAAATGGTAGAATAGCCATTGTGGAGCAGCGGATCGATCTTCTCCCCCTTCTTAAGCCTTGCAATGGCTCCGTACTGCCAATGGATGGGGCTCACATCAGAAAGAGTGCCCTCCAGGGATTTATGCCTGCACATAAGTGCCTCATAGCACAGGTTCAGGCGCTCATCCAAAAGCTTCCAGAACGTTTCCTCGTCTCCCTTTGCCAGAATGCCGATCTGGGGCAGGTTAATGCTTACCACGCCCTGATTGAACCTTCCCTCGAATTTATAATTTCCGTTTTCATCCTTCCATGTGGACAGGAAGCTTCGGCAGCCCATACAGCTGAACACATTGCCTTCGTAGTTCTCCCTCATCTTCTTGGCGGAAATGTAATCCGGATACATGCGCTTGGAGGAACATTTTACCGCCAGCTTGGTGATATAATCATATTTCCCGCCCTTTAAGCAGTTATTTTCATCTAACACATAAATCAGCTTCGGAAACGCCGGAGTGACATAAACACCGGCCTCGTTCTTAATTCCCTCAAGCCTTTGACGGAGGATTTCCTCTACGATCATGGCATTTTCATTGATGTACTCATCGTGATCGTCAAGGCATAAAAACAGGGTGACAAACGGAGCCTGCCCATTGGTTGTCATCAGGGTGTTAATCTGATACTGTATGGTCTGGACACCGGATTTCAGTTCATCCCGAAGGCGGATACCGGCCATCTTTTCCACCATCTCGTCCGTTACCATATCTCCGAATTCCTCACGGATCTGTTTATGGAATTTGTCATTGCTTCTTCTTAAATATTTGCCCAGATGGCGGATATCCACGGATTGTCCGCCGTACTGGTTGCTGGCAACGGCTGCGATAATCTGGGTCATGACGGTGCATGCTACCTGAAAGCTTTTCGGGCTCTCAATCATCTTTTCGTTCATCACCGTGCCATTGTCCAGCATATCCCCAATGTTAATCAGACAGCAGTTAAAAATCGGCTGTACGAAGTAATCCGCATCATGGAAATGAATGGCTCCCTGCTCATGGGCAAGGGTGAGCCGCTCCGGAAGCAGCATCCGCTTGGTTAAATCTCTGGACACCTCTCCTGCAATATAATCCCTCTGGGTGGAAGCCAGAATGGTATTCTTATTGGAATTTTCCTCTGCCAGCTCCTTATTCTCGTTCTTGATCAGCTTAAGGATGGACTCATCCGTTGTATTGGCCTTACGGAGCAGCGCCCTCTGGTAGCGGTAAATCATGTACTTCTTGGAAAGGGTGTATTTATTCTTATTCACCAGACTGCTCTCTATCATATCCTGGATGGTCTCCACGTTAATCACGTCGGACCCGTGGCCCTCCACATAATCCAGGATTGCATCAATCATGTCCTCGCCGGCCTGCTCATAGGCTTCCACCTCTGCATTGGCCTTTCGGATAGCCGTAATGATCTTCTCTCTGTTATACTCAACAATTCTGCCGTCACGCTTTTGAACCTTTATCATCCCTGTCACCTTAACCTCTTCTATATTTTGTATCTGTGATTTTATAAACACTACATATAGTGCCTTTTTCATTATACACTACCCAGAGAAAAAGTAAAGGGAATTTTTGCATCTTTTACCGGATAAAATTTGTCCAGGTCTTCTCTTCCTGCGCCGGAAGGCTGATTCCTGCGGCTTTCCCGGCTTCCAGACATTTTAAAAGCCATGCCATATTTTTTCCAAGGGTTCTCATGGTCTGGAGTCCTTCCAAATCCTGTTCCACTTCTTCCGGGGTTCTTCCATGAACCATATTCCAATATCTGGAAGAGACTACAGGCATCTGGGCGATGGTAAAATATTTGTTTAAGGCGTCAAGAGTCGCCGTGGTTCCTGCCCGGCGTGCAGAAGCAACCGCCGCGGCCGGCTTAAAGGCAAAATCCCTTCCCGCATAAAACAGACGGTCTAAAAAGGAGAAAAGCGAGCCATTGGCCGAGGCATAGTAAACCGGTGAACCGACAACCAGCCCATCCACCTGATCCATTTGATCCAATACCGCATTCACCGGATCGCCTTTAAATACACATCTGCCGGTCTGGGCGCACTTTCCGCAAGCGATGCAGCCATGGATCGCCTGGTTTCCGATATGGACGGTCTCAGCCTCAATGCCTTCCCCATCCAATGCTTTTGCCACCTCAAGCAGCGCCCGATTGGTACAGCCCTTCTCATGAGGGCTTCCGTTTAACAGTAATACTTTCATCACTCATCCATCCTTTCTTTCATCCAGGAGCCCGATTAAATCCTCCCGGGTCAGATTGCTTAAGGAAATCGTTCCCTCTGTTATGATCTGCTCCGCCAAATCCTTCTTGGACTCCTGCAGCCTTAAAATATTTTCCTCAATGGTACCTTTTGTGATCAGCTTAAATACGGACACCTGTTTCTCCTGTCCGATTCTGTGAGCCCGGTCCGTGGCTTGATTCTGAGCTGCTACATTCCACCACGGATCATAGTGAATGACCAGATCGGCCGCTGTTAAGTTAAGTCCTGTTCCGCCTGCCTTTAAGGAAATCAGGAACAGGGGGACATCGTCAGCTTTAAAGGAATTCACCATGTGAAGCCGTTCCTCCTTCGGCGTGGATCCGGTCAGCATATAGTAGGGGAATGCTTCCTTTTTGAGCCTTTTCTCGATGATCTCCAGCATGGAGGTGAATTGGGAAAAGAGCAGAATCTTATGTCCTCCTTCCACCCCGTTCCTCACCAGGTCGATACAGGTTTCCAGCTTTGCCGACTCCCCATTATAATTCTCATAGCACAAATGAGGATCGCAGCATATCTGCCGGAGCCTGGTAAGCCCGGCAAGTATCTGGATATTATCTCTTCCCGTCCCGCCTTCCAGACTTTCCAGCTCCTCCTTCAAGCGAAACGCATTGGCCGCATACAGCTCCTTCTGTTCCTTATCAAAAGCGGAATAAATAACAGTTTCCAGCTTATCCGGAAGTTCTTTTAACACATCTTTCTTAAGGCGCCGCAGAATAAAAGGGCCGATCAGGCGGTGAAGGCCTTCTAATACAGACCGCTCCTGATCCCGGACAATGGGAAGCTCATACTCCTTTTTAAACTTCTTGTACGAAAACAAGAATCCCGGCATCAGAAAATCAAAGATACTCCACAGCTCAGACAGGCGGTTTTCGATAGGAGTTCCGGTTAATGCAAACCTGCAGCCTGCGGCAATACCCTTTACTGCCTTAGCACTTTGTGTGGATGCGTTTTTAATATACTGGGCTTCATCAATGATCTGAAAACGGAAAGATTTGTCTTCATAAAGGTCGATATCCCGCTTTAACAGATCATAGGAGGTAATCAGTACATCTTCTTCATCCGTATGCTTTAACAGTGCCTCACGTTCCGATGCCGTACCGGCGACCGTCAGAACCTTAAGATTTGGCGCAAAGGTGTGAAACTCATTTTCCCAGTTATACACAAGAGAAGCAGGGCAGACAATGAGGGAGGTGGTATGTTCCATTTTCCCCGCCTCGTCAAGAAGCAGGGCGATCACCTGAATGGTTTTCCCAAGGCCCATATCATCCGCGAGGATTCCCCCAAAGCCATAGCTGTCAAGAGTCCGCAGCCACCGGTAACCCGTCTTTTGATACCCTCTCAGCACATGGCGGAGAGCTTCCGGGATCTCAAAGTCGCTGTCTTCCACCGACTTCATCCCCCGGACCAACGCCTTATAGAGCCGGTCCCGGTAAAGCGTAATGCCATTCCCCTCCTTCAGGAGGCCATCCAGATAGAGCGCCCTGTATTTCGGAAGGCAAAACGACTTGTTCCGGACATCTGAACGGTCAACGGAAAGACCATCTACAAGCTTTGCAACCGTCATCAGCCCGTTATCATCAAGACTTATAAATTCTCCGTTTTTTAAACGGTAATATTTCTTTTTCTGGCTGTATTCCGCCAAAAGCCTGGCAAGCTCAGCTCCGGACAGCCCGTCGGTATCCACTTGAAGCTCCAGCCAGTTTCCCGCGCTGCGGACTCCTATGGAGACTTTCGGAGGCGGAAGAACCTTCAGCTTTTTAAAGGATTCCGAAAAATATACCTCGCCCAAAGCCATGAATTCGTTCATGCCTTCCGTTAACAGACGATAAACCGCTTCTTCATCGTTGCGTATGGCAGGATACTCGGATTCATATTCCTTATACTTAAAATAACGGGTTATGAGCTGGCTGATGCGGAACTCTCCCGGTACATCCCTGCACACGGTACGGGGCAGCCGCTCATCTTCCACAGGCTGGAAAGAATAATCTCCATAGGACAGGGTGGGCTTTAAAACCAGCCCTTCCGGACCGTCCGAATCAAAATCAAACCTGGCTTTTAATTCGTCGGGTTTAAATATCTCCAAATCCAGTTCCCCGGAATCAATGCTGCAATAAGCCGCTATCCTTTTTAGCACCCGCTCATAGAAAAGAGGCATATCCTTGTCATTGATTTCCGTTTCATAAGCGGTGCCATACCCTTCCATCATCTGCTGCAGGAATACCCCAAGCGTTTCGCTGCAGGACTGGTCACAGCAGTACAGATATTTCATATCCGCCAGGTAAAGGTGGTGTTCCCCTTCAAAGGAAAGAAGATCCCTGTCAATGGATATCAGCACGCCCTCCCGCCCCTGACGTTTTATGGTAACTCTTAGAGCCGGATTGCGGTCCACAATCTCCAGCTGCCGCTTCTGTCCCCTGTAATCCTCCAGTTCCAGGACCGTTCCCTTCATGATCTGAAAAAAACGGTCCCGGCTTGCACGGCTTAAATTCAGGAACCGTAAAACAGGGCGGGTGGAAAAGGAGCTTTTCTGGAACTGCTCATGATGCTCGCAGTAAGCATTCACGATCTCTAAGATATATTCCAGAAGCGGCCTGCTTTCCTTTACAAACACGGAAAGGTTATGATGGAATGCCAGATTTTTTCCGTATTCTACATAGGTACCGTTTTCCACCGCCTTTGCAAAAGCTGCCAGGTCCTTGACCATATAGAGCCGGTCCCTTCCCAGCTTAAATTCCAGCTTCACTTCCCGGCGGCTGACCAGCATGGAAACCGAAAGCCTGATCTTTTCCTCTTCTCCCTCGCTCATGATGCGGGCCACCTCACGGTTGGTGTATTCCCGGATCATGGCTCTGGCCTGCTGGGAAGTGGTGACCGGCCTGCCCTGGTTATCCGCTCCCTGTTCCTTATAGACCTCATACAAAGCTCTGCAGTGAGGGCACATGCCCCGGTAAGAATTCCCCTGAGCACAGGAACAAGAGTAGTCAAAAACCTGACTACCCTTGATATGCAGACTTGCCCGATATTCTATTCCCTGATCCTCCACCAGGGCTCTGACGCCTGATTCACCTTTCCAAAAGGCATTTGTCGTCATATGTGATATTCTCATAACTCCTCACATCCGTTCACCATTTACATTCGTTCCGGTGCCTCAATTCCCAGTACATGAATGCAGCAGTTCAGCACATCCTTGACAAGACTGATCAAACGGATCCAGGATGCCCGCTGTTTTTTATCCTGTTCGGTTATAATCTTTGTATCATGATAGAACCGGTTGAATGCATTGGCCAGCTCATAAATATACTGGCAGATTTTATGTGGCGCAAGCTCAGCAAAGCTCGTCTCCATGATTTCATTGTATCTGGAAAGCTGCAGCATCAGGTCTTTTTCTGCATCGGATGCGGCGGAAAGAATCTGCTCCTTTTCCTGATCTTTGTCTTCAAGGCTCTGGTATTTTGCCAGAATGGACTTGATGCGTACAATGGTATAAAGGATATAAGGGCCGGTATTTCCCTCAAAGGATACAAAACGGTCCATATCGAATACATAATCCTTAGAAGCCTGATTGGACAGATCGCCATACTTTAAGGCCGCCATACCCACGATCCTGGAAGTCGCTCTTGCTTCATCCTCGGAAACGGTCCGGTTCTCCATGATTTTTTCATAGGCTGCCTGGCTGATATCCGAAATCAGGGTTTCCAGACGCATGACTCCGCCTTCCCTTGTCTTAAAGGGCTTTCCGTCTTTTCCGTTCATGGTGCCAAAACAGAGATGGGACATCTTCTTGTCCTGCGGGACAATGCCCGCCTTTTTCGCCACACGGAATACCTGAATGAAGTGCAGTTCCTGGCGTTTATCCGTGATGTAAATATACCAGTCCGGTTTTAAATCCTTTTCCCTCTCAATAATGGTCCCCAGATCAGAGGTAGAGTAAAGTGCAGCGCCATCTGATTTTCTTACAATGCATGGAGGAAGTTCCTTGGAATCACTTTCTTCTGAAATATCCACAACAAGTGCCCCCTGGCTCTCATATGCAAGGCCTTTGTCCTCCAGCTCTTGAATCAGGCCCGGGATATAGGCTTCCGCATCGCTTTCCCCTTTCCACAAATCAAAGGAAATGTTCAGATTTTCATAATTCTTTTTTAAATCAGCGACTGAAACTTTAATGATATGCTGCCAGACCGCCCGGTAAGGCCGGTAGCCGTTCTGGAGCTTTAAGGTAGCCTCGTGAGCCCTTACACTGAATGCCTCATCTGCTTTGGCTTTTGAACTGGCTGCCGGATAGATCTCCTCCAATTCACTGATGGTAAAAGGCGCTTCCTCCGGATACTCCCCTTCATAGGACTCATCAAAATAAGCCAGATCCGGCTTTCTGTCCTTCAGTTCTTCAATGATTAACCCCATCTGAAGGCCCCAGTCTCCCAGATGAACGTCTCCGGTCACCCGATGGCCCAGAAAACGGCCCATTCTTTTGATGCTCTCGCCGATAATTGCAGAACGGAGATGCCCTACATGCAGCGGTTTCGCTACATTGGCTCCGCCGTAATCCACGATGATCGTAATGGGGTTCCCGGTCTTTTCACATCCGCACTGCTCCCCGTCAGCCATGCCGTTCAAATATTCCGCCAGATAATCTGCGCCCAGCTTTAAATTGATAAAGCCCGGCATCACGGCATTTACCGCAGCAAATATATGGCTGCCGGAAAGCTTCTCCACCACTTCCGACGCAATATCAAAGGGTTTCTTTTTATAAGCCTTGGCTGCCGCCATAGCCCCGTTGCACTGATACTCGCAAAGATCCGGGCGGTTGGATAAGGTTACCTTTGCATAGGCTTCGTCGTACCCGCAGACCGCAAATGCTGCTTTCATCTCTGCCGTAATCAAATCAAGAATCTTCTTCATCGGTTCCTGGTCTCCTTTTTCTATTCCAGATATTTCTAAGCTAAATACTAATTATATTACAAGTAATGTTAAAAATCAAATTTTTTATGGTCTCTCCGCCATTCTTTTATTTCTTTCAGGCGCTTATAAGCCCTGTCCTCCTGACCTTCCTCTGTGGGCTTATAATATTCCCTGTCCTTTAGAGAGTCCGGCAGACACTGCATTGCGGCAATCTTATCTTCTGTCCCGTGGGCATACTGATAACCTTCGCCGTAATGAAGCTCCTTCATAAGACCGGTAGGCGCATTCCGGATCACAAGAGGCACCGGCTCCGCCAGGGTATGAAGCGCATCCTCTTTACACATCTCATAAGCACGGTAAGCTGAATTGGATTTGGGAGCCATGGATAAATAAATGACTGTATGAGCCAGATTCACATTGCATTCCGGCATCCCGTTAAAATGACTGGCCTGATAAGCGGACACAGCCACAGTAAGCGCCTGGCTGTCTGCCATTCCGATATCCTCGCTGGCAAACCGGATCAGCCGCCTGGCTACATAAAGAGGATCCTCCCCCGCTTCCAGCATCCGGGCCAGCCAGTAAAGGGCGGCATCCGGATCGCTGTTCCGCATGGATTTGTGAAGAGCCGATATGAGATTATAATGTTCCTCTCCGTTTTTATCATACAACAAAGATTTCCGGCTTAAGCACTGCTCCAGCACCGCTTTTGTTACCGTTGTTTCCTTTGCGCTTATCTCACCGTTTAGAACCGCCATTTCCAGCGTATTAAGAGCAGTTCTGGCATCGCCGTTTGCGAACTGGGCAATGGCCTTTAAACTGTCCTCTTCTATACCGATTTTCTGGTCTCCCAATCCATCCGGGCTTTCCAGGGCATGGTGCAGCAGTTCCACCAAATCCTCCGAAGAGAGGGCCTGAAGGACGAATACCTTGCATCTGGAAAGCAATGCGGCATTAATCTCAAAAGAAGGATTCTCAGTCGTGGCGCCAATGAGGATAATGCTTCCTTTTTCTACATAGGGGAGAAATGCATCCTGCTGCGCTTTGTTAAAACGGTGTATCTCGTCCACAAATACCAGGGTGTTAAGACCCGTGCGGCGGTCTCTCTCCGCCTGTGCCATGACTTCTTTAATTTCCCGGATTCCGCTGGTTACAGCGCTGAAATCAACAAAGGAAGCTTTTGTCCGGCCTGCGATGATCCTGGCCAGAGTCGTCTTCCCCACCCCCGGCGGCCCCCAGAATATCATGGAGCAGATGCGGTCCTGGTCAATCATCTGCTTTAAGACCCGGCCCTCGCCTAAAAGGTGTTTCTGGCCAACGAACTCATTCATATTTTTAGGCCGCAGCCTGCTGGCTAACGGGCCGGCGCCCGCCTGTATCTGGTCAAACATAGACAGCTGTTCCATCATTGCTCCGACTCTCCCTTCTTTTCTTTATAATAGCAAAAAAGACCGGGCAGCCCGGTCCTTTTCCTTCCTGAGTCAAACGGATATTCGCAATCCGCTTCGCTACTTGCTCACAGCGTGCCCCGCTCCATCGGGCATAACCGAATAGCAGCTATCGCTGCTTGTCAGGTGGAGCTTATACTCCACCTGACACAAGCAAGTCCCCACCCACCACTTAATGCTTTTCGTATTTGAAGCGGGGGACTTACTTGATTCGGTTAAACTCTGGACAGGTATTCACCTGTACGTGTATCAATCTTAATCTTATCACCCTGTTCAACGAATAAAGGAACATATACCACTGCACCGGTCTCAACGGTAGCCGGCTTGGTAGCGCCCTGAGCGGTATCACCCTTGAATCCAGGCTCCGTATCTGTGATCACGAGCTCCACAAATAACGGTGGTTCCACGGAATATACCTTGCCGTTGTAAGAGCAAACCTTAACTGATTCATTCTCTTTTACAAACTTTAATGCATCGCCGATCACCTCCGGGCTCAAAGCCATCTGCTCGTAGGTATTCGTATCCATAAAGTTATGAAGATCTCCATCGGCATACAGATACTGCATGTCTACTCTGTCGATTCTTGCCTGTGGGAACTTTTCTGTCGGGCGGAATGTGCGCTCTACAACGCCGCCGTTTACCACATCTTTAATCTTAGTTCTTACGAACGCGGCACCCTTTCCAGGTTTTACATGCTGGAACTCCATAATCTGATATACAGTACCATCGATCTCCAATGTGATACCGTTTCTAAAATCACCCGCTGATATCATAAATGATATTCCTCCTTGAATTTCTCTTCTTAACCTTTTATATTCTATACTATAATAAATGCATTTTCAACAGTTTTTTGCAAATAACTCCTTTTTCTTTGATCCCAAAGGACTACCTGCCTGTCAGAAAGTCCATCGCCAGAGCATAGCCCTTCAGCCCCAGACCAACCACCTGTCCGGTACAAACAGGTGCAGTCACCGACACATGGCGGAATTCCTCCCTTTTATGGACATTGGATATGTGGACTTCAATTTTCGGTATTTCAACGGAGCTCAAAGCATCCCTTAGGGCATAGCTGTAATGGGTAAAAGCCCCGGGATTAATGATGATCCCTTCCGTTCCGTCGTGATAAGCTTCCTGAATCTTATCTATGAGTCCGCCTTCATAATTGCTTTGACAGACCTCCAGCTCATGTCCTTCCCGCTGCGCTTTTTCTTTCAGCATTTCAACCAGAGAGCTGTAATCCTCTGTTCCATAGATTCCTTTTTCACGGATTCCCAAAAAATTCAGATTTGGTCCGTTCAGCACAAGAATTTTCATATCCTTACTCCCGCCTCTCTTTCCGTTCGTGAATCACGGATTTCCTTTGTAATTTCCTGTATATTTCCGAATATGCAGTTTCCATTCCATTATTTCCGGTTAAATCAGCTTGTCCGGATCTTCTCAGCCATATTATACCCTTAAAGCTGCCTTTTACCCGCTTGAAGTTACTCCCGGTTTCCAAGCTTATCACTTTTGTTTTTCTTATCCCTGTGATAAAAATATAACACGACCGCTTCCAGAAACCGCTTAAATACGATTTGGATTTCCTCCTTCGGATGGATCGGCCTTACGAGGATGTTGTGGATTCCCGCCCGCTTGGCTCCAAAAACATCCGTAAAGAGCTGATCCCCCACAAAAACCGTCTGCCCGGCAGCCGTTCCCATTAATTCCATGGCCCTCCGGTAGCCTTTTATTCCGGGCTTATTCCCCTTATAAATATAATGGGAACTGCCAACAGCCCGGGCAAAGGAAGCTACCCTCGGCTCTTTGTTGTTGGAAAGAAGGCAGGTTTCCATACCAAGCTTCCTTAATCGCAAAAACAGTCTCTTTGCCCTTGCATCCGCAGGCGCGCCGTGGGGAACTAAAGTATTGTCTATATCAAAAATCACGCCCCTGATTCCATTATCATGCAATTTCTCAAAGGGTATCTCATACGTGGAAACCACATCTTCATCCGGATAAAATGTCTCAAACATAGATCTCCTACTTCTTTAATAATTTTCCTATTTCTTCCATAAACGTATTCACATCTTTAAATTCCCGGTATACGGAAGCAAAGCGGACATAGGCCACCTCATCCACTTCCTGCAGTTTTTTCATGACAAGCTCTCCGATCACGGTACTTTCCACTTCCCTCTCCTCACGGTTAAAAACCTGAGTTTCTATCTCATCTACCATAGAGTCGATCTGCTGGGATGATACCGGCCGCTTATGGCAGGAATGAAGAATTCCTGATTCTATCTTGGAACGGTCATAAACCTCTCTGGAATTATCTTTTTTAATTACCATGAGTGGCATGGTCTCCAGCTTCTCATAAGTAGTAAAACGCTTTCCGCACTTCTCACACTGTCTGCGGCGTCTGATGGAGCTGTTGTCATCTGCCGGCCTGGAATCAATGACCTTTGTATCTGCTTCGTTGCAAAATGGACATTTCACGCCTCTGATCCTCCTGTCTTACGGACTGTAATTTCATTATGTATATCATAACTTACAATCCGCAGATTCGCAACCCCATCCACTACTATATTCCGCATTTTTCCGTTGCTTTATCCAAATCCACATTCACCAGAATGATATCCGGTCCTACCTGACGTATGTCACAGAAGGGGATCACATATTCCCTCTCTCTGACCAGAAATCCGCAGAAGCACCCGGGTCCGGGCACAATGATTGCCAGAAGGCATCCGGTTTCCATGTCAAAGTCCACATCACCAACGTAGCCAAGGCGCCTGCAGTCGCAGATGTTTATTACTTCTTTTTGCTTGAGATCAATAATACTAAAGTGATATCAGTAAAAATCCATTATTTTATACTAATCAAATGCAAATTTTGGCACTTAACATGTATAATTTTAGCACTTGTATTGATTTTTACATTTTGTAGTACTACTATTATTTTAAAAGTACATGTTTATTTAAGTATTTTATACAGCATTTTGCCTAATTCCGTAAGATATGAAGATGTACAAGCTGCAGGTGTAAAGCACATGCAATGTGCGGAAGTACCCCGCAGCAGATTACAACATTGTGTCTTTGATAAATAGATTCCCATTATATACCATAAGAGGACTTGCTTTAGATACTTTTTTATAATTATTTCAAAAAGTCGCGGAAAGGAGGGAGAGGTATGGATAAAATCAAATAAAAAAGAGTGTACTTCAAGTAATTACTAAAGTAGCAGAGGTCGAGTCAAATGTAATTTATTCCGGCTGGCCACCACCGTGTATGGGATTTATCAACCCAAGAAACTAAAACGTAACACCCAAATGTAGAAAGGAGAAATATGCTATGAAACTTAGAAAAATTTTATGTTTAGCTTTAGTAGGGACTATGATTTTTTCAATGCCTGTATTTGCAGCAGAATGTACAGAAGGTGGAAATGTTATTAATATTGTAAATGAAGATGCAGATTCCATTTTATTTAAAAATTTGACTGGAACTGAAAACGTTGCGGATTGCAGTGACTTTGTATCAGTAGATACTTTAAAGGGAAAGTTTAACATGGAATTTAATGCTGACGAGGCAATGGCATTGGCTTCAAGTGGAGATAAATATGAACCTAATAATTCCATAGCAACAGCAACGGGTGGTCTTATGGGGCAAAAGATTACTGCAACGATCCATGAAGGAGATGTAGATTGGTATAAGCTTGAAATATTAGATACTTCTGAGCCATATTCATTCGTACTTATGAATATTCCCTCTGGCTGCGATTATGATATGGCACTGTTTAACAGTGATTTAACTGGTGCATATTATAATTTTCAGGCTGGAAATACTGCTGAGGAATTTTATATCAATATTAATCAGACAGGTACATACTATTTAGCTGTTCAGCCGAATACAGGTTACAGTGATTATCCATATACTCTTTATTTTGGTCCGGCCTTTAAAAATGGTGACACAGGATGGAGAGATCCGGGATTAAGCTTTAACTTTGGATATGTTCCTCTGGGGAATGACTATGATACTTATGTTCCATCACAGTATTACGACCTGACAAATGATTCAACTATTCCAAATGGTTCTGTAATGACAACCTTAGATATGACAGCAGATGGAAATGGTGCTTACTGGATTGGTTTTTTCAAATATATTAAAGAACCATCAGGTTATGGAATGGAACAAATTGGAAATCTCGATAGGTTTGTTGTCCCTGATATGGCTTATTATGTGAAGCAGAATTGGGAAATATTTGGTAAAATAAGACATAGCAATTACTTTGTTTGGGAACCGAGAATACTTATCGGATATAAATTTATTGTTACACCTCAAACAATGGTATATGTTTAAGGCAATTGAGTTCCTACATGCCCAGAGCAAATGGGAACAAACGGCTGTATGTTTTTTATGGAGAAGCGTCAGGAGTCTTATGAAAACATCATGAGCGAAACGGGGATCCTGTACCGGCTGAATCGCTCCATACAGTTTTCCGGTTAATATATAATTAAACAGCGGCATCTATTACATAATTAATAAGGAGGCGATTGTGTTGAAAAAAAGAAGAATATTTTCAATTTTATTATGTGCAATATTAGTTCTAGTACTATCTATTTCTGCTTCTGCTTCTACTTCTACGCAAAGAACCATATATGAAAAGGCGCAAAATATTAATAGTCGGTCTTTAAATATAACTCCATCCTTTGTATTATATTCAGACTGTCTATCTTATAGTTTTGCTATTCTTTTTGCCACCCCAGCTACTAATGATTATACCAGTACAATAACCTTACAAAAATATGTCAATGGTAGATGGACTACTATAGATTCTAGGACTACTATAGGTTCAACGAGTATAAATTCATCTTTTACAAATTTAGAGCCCAGCGCAACTTATCGTGTTATAGAAACTACAGCTAATCCGCTAAAAGAAACAGCCTATCTCTTACTTTACGAAACAATTTTCTGACATAATGGTAGATGACATCCCCTATGTAAGTAATAAATACATGGGGGATTCATTTAAAAAATCAACTGCCAGCCCTTAAGTATTAATAATCTTTATAAATTTCTCCTCTGTTCCCAGCGTCAATGACAATTACCACCAATCCCCCATTCTTCTTTACATTCTCCAAGACTGTATGTTTTATCCTTTTCCGGATCATGATCGTTTAGATAATTTTGATACATTTTTTCACAGAAAATATCGTCCGCTTCTTCATCTGCTGTTATGCCCTGGATATATGCCAGCACATAGCCCATTTTATACTCCGGGACTTGGTTCAATAGCTCTATCGCTCTTTCTCTATTGCTCATTGTTATTCCCCTCTCTTTCTAATCTCTCCAGGTCATCTATAACCAATTCGGATATATAAGAATTACAACTTTTACCCGTAATTTCTCTAATCCGTTCTTTACTACCTTTGGGTAAGTTTACCGCTATTCTGTCAAATTTATTATTGTAATTCTGTATTGCCTTCTTAGTGTATTCTGGTGTTGCTCCCACATTTTCACCGCCTTATATAAACTTTTATATATTCAAACCAATAAAGAGTCAATATTCAATTATATTACGTCCTTATATATTCAACTTTTATAAGTTGTAATTTAACCATAGTAAGGAACACGAAACAAGTAATAATCGAAAGGTAGCTTGTCCAGCATGTCCGCCATATCAGGCGGTTCCTATCTGGTTATCCATGAGTTGTCTTTCCAATGCTCGAGATACAATTTTCCCAGCATTTTCAAGTATTTCCTTCTTCCTAGTTTCATCGACAAGGTAATCATCATGAATTTCAATTGTACAATTGTCGAACTTGTATTCCTTTACTTTCATATAGCACCTCTTAAAAGATCCTCTAATTGATACTATGTAATACGGTTTGTACTTGTTTCTAATCTTCCCTTTTTAGTTGACACGTTCATTCGCGCGTTTGCACTAACCTTGCTTACGCTATACGCTCAATAACATTATGGTAAGTGAGGGGAAAAGAATAGAAAAAAACGCGTTCTTGGTGCACCCGGTCAATGGGTGTTATTTTTATGCCCTGTTTTACGTACATTTAACAAGGAGATGATATAATTGGCACTAGACCCCAATGGAAAATATTATATGTATTTACGCAAGTCACGTGAAGATGTAGAAGCGGAGGCACATGGAGAAGGTGAAACCCTGGCTAGACATGAGAACCGTTTAAAGGAACTCGCCGAGCACTTGGGAATAAATATTTCCAAAATTTATCGTGAAGTTGTATCTGGCGAAACTATTGCTGCAAGGCCGGAAATGATGCGTTTGCTTACCGATATCGAAAACAACCGGCCAGATGGTATTCTGGTCGTAGAACTGGAACGTTTAGCCCGTGGAGATACCAGGGATCAGGGACTCATTATGGAGACTTTTAAATACGGTAATACAAAAATAATCACTCCTATGAAAACCTTCGATCCCAATAATGAATTTGATGAAGAGTATGCTGAATTCGGCCTCTTCATGAGCCGGCGCGAATATAAAACAATTTGCCGGCGACTGCGAGACGGAAAATATAATACAGCAAAAGAAGGAAAATGGCCATGGGGAAAAGCTCCATATGGATATGAACGTTATAAACTCAAAGATCAAAAAGGCTATAGTCTTAAAATAGTCCCCGAAGAAGCTGAAATAGTTCGTTTGATTTACGCTATGTATACTATAGGAACCCCGGAAACCAATAATAAACCTATTAGCGCTACAGCTATTGGTAAAGCCCTCGATAAACTGCGCATAAAGCCGCGGTTTAGCGAAACATGGGCTCATAACGTAATACGTGACATATTGCTTAATCATACTTATATTGGCGAAATACCGGCTGGTAAACGTAAGATCGTAAAGATTATGGTAAATGGAAATGTCAAAAATTCTACACCAGTCAATAAAGATTGTGATTACTTTCCCGCTTTACATGAACCGATCATCGATAAAGAAATCTTTGATCTGGCGCAAAAAGTTTTTAATTCCCGTTCCAAGGCTCCAATTTGGCTGAATGGCACAATCAAAAATCCTCTTGCCGGGTTACTTAAATGCCGGCAATGCGGATATACAATGATTCGACGTCCTATTAGTGGAAGGATTAAACAAGAGTTATTTCTATGTAAGAAATGTGATATGCCCGGAGCTGCTGCTGAAGATGTGATGGAAAAGCTGCTAATAGCTTTAAAAGAATGGCTTGCCGATTATCGCATATCAATTTCTACCTCTCAACTTACAGTCATAGGAACGGCTGTTACACAAGCCAAGATAAAAGAGACTATATCTTGTATAGATAAATGCCAAAAATGGTTAGACAAGGCATATGAAGCGTTTGAGAAAGGGATTTATGATGCAGATACACTCAAAGATCGGGCAGAAAAGATAAAATATGAATTAAACCTATCACAGAATGCTCTTAACGACTTACTTGAACAGAAAAAAAGCCAGGAAGAATTTAAGACAAGAAGACAATCATTAATTCCAAAGGTAGAATTTTTACTTGATAATTATAACAATTTAACCCCAGAAGAACAAAATATTTTATTGAAGGAGGTTTTGGAAAAAATCGAATACTCTAAAGAAAAACGTGGAACTAAAAAAGAGATCCCCGAATTCCACCTTAAAATATACCCCAAGATTTAGCATGTCAATTACTGATATCATCTTAGTATCTATTCAGAAATGCGCATAGATACACCTCCTATCCTCCTTAGTGTATTCTATGCGCATACAAACCGTGTGACACGTTTCAATCATTGATTTTCCGGATTCCGCATTGTTTCAAACGAACGGTCCTCATATCTGTCATAGGACTTTGGCTCATAACGGGCTTTTAAATCCAGATAAAACTCGGTTAATGTACACTGGACATAAGGCGAAATCCAAAGAAAACCGATGCCGAAAGAGCAATATCCCAGCACAATGATTCCAAAAAAGCTCAAGTAAAGATAGAAAAGACTTCCCTTATAGTCCTTCATCATATCCGCGCTTTTCCGAAAGCTTGCAAAAACCTTCTTATCCGGCGATTCAATAAGAATGAACATGGACTGGGACAGGAACAGCATGGTAAATAAGGCACCGAAAAGCCACAGCAGATACATAAGCACCGTCAGCACGGTCATGACCGGTATGAAGTCAGTAATGATGGAAACAGCAAAAACCACGAAATAAGGAATTCCCCAGACGATCCTAATCAAAATGGTCATAAAATAAAACCCTAAAAACTTATGAGGCTTATTCTGGAACGCATAAAGCAGGTCTGAGACCCGGGCCGGCTGGCCCGTACATAAATTTAAATAAATCCTGCTGATTCCCGGCGTCAAAAGACCGACCAGAGA
The DNA here is from genome assembly GCF_900155545.1 of Clostridium sp. Marseille-P2415. Classification (GTDB taxonomy): domain Bacteria; phylum Bacillota; class Clostridia; order Lachnospirales; family Lachnospiraceae; genus Lacrimispora. The sequence continues at coordinate 674,561 of NZ_LT732526.1, read as the reverse complement.
GAGCATCACCACGTATGCGAAAAAAGCCGCTCCACGGAAGATTATAAATGTTGCTTTTCCATTTCCACTTGTAAAAAAAGAAGCTTTTGCAAGTTCCAGAGAAAATACAGCTCCGAAATAAATCAGCACAATGGTAAACACAACAGCATACACAATAAACATTGTACCAATGCATAAGCCATATCTGCCCTTTAATGTTTGTTTGGCACGCCGTTTCAGTTCCGATGACGGAGTCTTCATCAAAATACACCTCCTGACTGCAGACCTTCAACCATAATGAAAACCCCAAAAGCAATGGCCACCAAAACAACCATCACCAAAGCGACAGATGATGTGATAAGACCTGCCTTTGCATACCCTTCAAACCTGTCCTCTGTCCTTGAAAGCAACGCAAATAAAATTCCCAGGCTTCCGAAAATCAATCCCCCATAGCAACAGCAGGCTGTGACGATCCCAATAATTCCCATGATCAGAGAAGCAAGTGCCATATTGCTCTGGGGAGACTTCTTAGGCTGCTGATAAACGGTATTGTAATTCCAATCCCTTTTTTCCTGTAAGGAACCATGCTCAGACCCTTCCACAGGACTTAAGGAGTCCGGCCGGACCTCGTTATCTAAATCAGTGGAAGGACCGCTGTAATCCTTATGATCATCCTGATCCATTCAGTATCATCTCCCTTTTTTGTCATAATATAGCGATTATACAATATTTTCCACCATCTGTAAAATTAAGATTTTCTGTCATAAATCCTGAAACGCTGAAAAACCGCTGCAAAAGCAACGCAATGTGCTTTAGCAACGGCTTTCCGGCAATCACTGAAAATAAGCCCTTAATCAGAACGAAGGAACTACAGCGCCGTCATAGGTATCTTCGATGAATTTCTTCACCGTGTCACTTGACAGAGCCTGAACCAGAGCCTTTGTTTTCTCGCTGGTCTCTTCCCCGGAGCGTACCGCAACGATATTGCTGTACTTGGTTGCTGCGGCAGACTGTGCATCCTCTACCGCCAGAGCATCGGATACCTTTAAGCCTGCTTCAATAGCATAGTTTCCGTTAATGACCGCAATATCCACGTCGCCTAAGGAACGGGGAAGCTGGGCAGCTTCTACTTCAACAATTTTAAAATTCCTGTCATTCTTTACAATATCATTTTTGGTCGCTTCCAGCTCTACGCCTTCTTTCAATTCGATCAGGCCGTTGTCTGCCAGTAAAAGAAGCGCTCTCGCTTCATTGGAAACGTCATTGGGAACTGCAATCTGTGCCCCGTCGGCAAGCTTGTCAAGAGAATCTGTCTTTCCTGCGTAAATGCCGAATGGTTCATAATGAATGGCTGCCGCACTTACAAGATTGGTTCCTTTTTCTTCATTGAACTGATCCAGATATGGCTTGTGCTGGAAATAGTTCGCATCCAGATCACCAGATTCCAGCGCCAGGTTCGGCTGTACATAATCCGTATATTCTTTGACTACCAGATCATAGCCCTGTTCCTTCAGAATCTCCTTAGCGGCGTTTAAAATTTCCGCATGAGGAGCCGGGGTAGCACCGACAACAATCTTCTCCAATTCGCCTGCTGCTGCCGTTGTTTCCTCCGCTTTTGTCCCCTCGGCCGTCGCAGCCTGTGTTTCCGCTGCTGTTGTCGCAGGTGTTTCTTTGCCTCCTGAGCATGCTGTCAACGCACCTGCCGCAAGCAAAGCTGCCGTAAGTACATAAAGTGATTTTTTCATAATTTTTTCCTCCTTATAATTTTATATGGTAACGCCTTAGGCTGTTACTAGTTGATTCTTTTATCGCTCACTCTGGATAATTTCATGCCGGCTTCCTGAATGATCTGGACAATGATAACAAGGATCGCTACCGTTACAAACATCATCTCCGTCTGATAGCGATAATATCCGTATTTGATCGCAATATCTCCCAGTCCGCCTCCTCCTACAAAGCCCGACATGGCGGAATAAGCCAGTATGGTGGTAACAGAAAGGGCCGCACCTACCAAAAGAGAAGGCTTTGCCTCCGGGAGAAGAACCTTCCATATGATTTGAAAGGTGGAAGCACCCATGGATTTTGCCGCTTCTATCACCCCTGCATCCACTTCCTTAAAGGATGACTCTACGACTCTTGCCACATAGGGTGCGGAAGCAATTACCAGAGGGGGGATCACAGCCTTTGCTCCCAAAGTAGTCCCCACGATTTTCTTCGTAATCGGCATTACCATAATAAGCAAAATGATGAAAGGCACCGAACGAAGCAGGTTAATAATAAGTCCAAGAACCCTTTGGAACCAGGGAACCGGATAGATGCCGTCTTTATCCATGACTATGAGGATAATGCCTAACGGAATTCCGATGAGGTATGCAAAAAAGGATGAGGTAAATGTCATGAACAGGGTTTCCCATATTCCTGTCTTAAGCATTCCCAAGGCCGCTGCATCAAAGGTCATAATCCTTCACCTCCTCATGTGTTATCTTTGCTGTTTTTAAATAATTAAGCACCCGGGTCTGGTCCACTTCATCTTCAGGAAGCTGTATGACCATCTGCCCCATAGCGGTGCCGCTTATGTCTCTTGTCTCCGCATGTATGATATTCACCGGAACCTTACAGGCCAGGATCATGTTGGCAAGCACCGGCTCAAAAGAGGAGCGTCCATCAAAAGAAATCCTCACCCTTCTGGAGTTCCCGAACCGGATAGCCTGTTCTGCCGCATCCCCTAATATAAGCTGGCGGCCAATCCTGGATTTGGGCTCAGAAAATATCTCTGTCACGCTTCCGGCCTCAGCGATATGGCTCTGGTCGATGATCGCTACCCGGTCACAGATAGCTTCAATGACTGCCATCTCATGAGTGATGACTACCACGGTAACGCCCATGGATCTGTTGATTTCCTTAAGAAGTCCAAGAATGGACTTTGTGGTGTTGGGGTCTAAGGCACTTGTAGCCTCATCACAGAGAAGAATCTTGGGATTCGTTGCCAGGGCTCTTGCTATGGCAACTCTCTGCTTCTGTCCTCCCGACAACTGGGATGGATATGCTTTGGCCCGGTCCTTAAGGCCAACCATCTCCAAAAGCTCCATGGCTCTCTTTACCGCTCCCTTCTTTGGAACATTTGCAATTTCCAGAGGGAAGCAGACATTCTGAAGAACGTTCCTCTGGGCCAGTAAGTTAAACTGCTGAAATATCATGCCCATGGATCGTCTGGCCAATCTCTGTTCCCCGGGTCTCATGGAAGAAAGGCTTTTGTTTTCAAAAAGCACATCTCCCGAAGTAGGGATCTCCAAATAATTGATACAACGGACCAAAGTGCTTTTTCCGGCCCCGCTCAAACCGATAATTCCAAATATTTCTCCCTGCTCGATGGACAGGTTAATATCATCTAACGCCTTGATCGGGCCGTTTGCCGTATGGAACTCTTTCCCGAGTCCGACCAGCTGGATAATAGGTTCTGCTGACTGCATATGTCCATTTCCTTTCTTTCAGGTACAAAAAGGCCGCAAGCCCTGCACAGACCTGCGACCTGAAAAACTCCGCATTTCGCTGCCACCAGCGAACTCAATCACAATCCATACAAATGAAGATCCATTATCGGTTATTTACGCGCTCTGATATACGACACATCATCCGACACATGCCGTTCATCCGATTCATATTCATCTGCATGGCTTTCCATTGGTTCATGGCAGCTGCTCCTTCTACTGATTCCTATAGATAAACTAGGAATTACTTATGAGGCGTATTTTACGCTTTGTTCCCGTTTTTGTCAATACTTATTTTATAAATGAAGCTGAAAATCTTTCAATTTAAGAGCAAAGGTCCACGATCACCTGTGCAAATATCTTTGCGCTTACAACCAGTTCCTCAATGACGGCATATTCATCCGCACCGTGCATACGGTTATCGGTCTCCGGCATGGCGGCTCCGAAAGCAACGCCGTTCTTTAATTCGTGAACATAGGTACCGCCGCCCATGGATACGCACGCTCCCTTGCGGCCGGTATAATCCTCATAAGCACGAAGCAGGGTCTTTACAAATTCCGAATTTCCATCCACATGATGAGGCGGTCTCATGGAATCATTGTGTAGGGTGAATCCCTTTTCTGCCATGTTCTTTCTCACAACTTCCAGGACATTCTCTTCCGTTGCGCAAATAGGACACCGGCTGTCAAACGTACCCTCCAGACCGGAATCCGTCACCTTCAATAAGCTGAACGCCAGGGTCAGATCGCCGGAGATCTCATCGCCCATGGCGATTCCCAGAGCCTTTCCGGAGGTATCACCATGAGGAATCAGCTCCAGCAGGCGGCGGATCATGGTCATCTGCTCACACTCTGCCAGAGGAAGTTCTGTCAGGTATACAAGAAGTCCTGTCAGGGCATTATTCCCTTCTCCGGGTATGGAAGCATGGGCACTTTCCCCGATTGCCGTAATGGAGACAGTTCCTTCTCCCCATTCCGGTTCAAAACGGATTCCTGTCTTTTTCTCACATTCCGCCGCAGCCTTAGAAAGAGATTCCTCATCAACGCCGGCAACCACCGCATTGGCCTTACCGGGTACAACATTTACCTTAATGCCTGCATTTATGCTGACCAGCCTTGGAAGCTTGCCGGAGGGAGTCCATTCCGCAGTAAAATGGCCGTTTAAGCCTCCTTTTTCCGTATTCACCACCGGAAATGCCCCGTCAGGGGAAAAGGTCATGGGTGCTTCCTTTTCAATGGCATAATAATGAGCGATATCAGAGCTTCCGCACTCTTCATCGGTTCCCAAAATCAACCGGACATTTTTCTTAAGGGGAATATTCAGCTCTTTTACCGCTCTCATGGCATAAAGAGCTGCAACAGCCGGTCCCTTATCATCGGCTGTACCGCGGCCGAATAATTTATCTCCCTTTACCACAGGCTCAAAAGGCTCCGTTTCCTTCCAGCCTTCCCCGGCCGGAACAACGTCTAAGTGGGCCAGAATATCAAGCTGGTGTTCTTTAACATTTAAATCTGCAGTTCCTACGTAATTATCATAATTGGTAATGGAAAAACCATAGGATTCCGCCATGGACAAAGCTTCATTCAGCGCCTCAAACGCTCCCGGTCCATAGGGCATCCCTTCTCTATAAGGCATCTTCTCGCTGTTGATCCGGCACAGAGTACAGATGTCCTCTATCATTTCCTGCTTATGGGACTCGATATACGCTTCTATCTCTTTCTTATACATAATCCACACCCCTTTTTCTATTTTTATTTCATCATAGCTGCCAGCGTATCATTCACTGCCTTGCCGTCTGCCTTGCCTTTTACCTTCGGCATCAGAACCTTCATGATCCTTCCCTTGTCTGCTGCAGTCGGAGCCTCAATCCCCAGTTCCGCAAGAACAGAAAGGATAACTTCCTTAATCTGCTCCACGCCCATATCCTCCGGAGCAAATTCCTTATATACCGCAATGCGCAGTGCTGCTTCTCCCCGGATATCCTCCCGGTCTGCAGGTGCCAGATCATAAGTCTCCTGGGTCTGTTTGATTTCCTTTTTTACGACCGCATTGGCCTCATCCTCCGTAATCGGGGTATGGTCCTTTTTATCAATTTCAAAGTTCTTAAGTGCTGCAAGAAGCATGGATAAGGCATCTTTCCTCTGCTTGTCTTTTGCCTTCATGGCCTCTACCATCGCCGCTCTTACTTCATCAATCCTGCTCATTGTCTGCTGCCTCCTTATATTTTTCTATTTCACCGTTTCCGGCTCCCTGACGCCTAATTGTGGCCGAACTCAGAAAGCTTCAGTCCCGGATTACGTTCCAATACCATGCCAACGCTCCAGCTGTTGACAAATAAAAGAAGTGGGTTGTCCTTTAAATCTTTGATGCGCTTCATATCGGATGTTCCCTGAATCTTTGTCACATCAATTTCATCTTTATTCTCGATCCAGCGGATATATTCATATGGAAGCTTTTCAAGCTTTACCTCTACATTGTACTCATTTTCCAGACGGTAGGTCAATACCTCAAACTGCAGTTCTCCGACGACTCCGACAATGATTTCTTCCATTCCGGTATTAAATTCCTGGAAAATCTGAATGGCACCTTCCTGGGCAATCTGGTTTACACCTTTGATGAACTGCTTCCTCTTCATCGTATCCATCTGGCGTACTCTTGCGAAATGCTCCGGTGCAAAGGTTGGGATTCCCTCAAATTCGAACTTCTCATTGGATTTGCAGAGCGTATCTCCTATTGAGAAAATACCCGGATCAAACACTCCGATGATATCACCTGCATAAGCCTCCTCCACGATCTTTCTATCCTGGGCCATAAGCTGCTGAGGCTGGGATAGACGAAGCTTTTTACTGCCCTGTACATGGTTCACTTCCATGCCTGCGTCAAATTTACCGGAGACGATCCGCATAAATGCAATGCGGTCCCGGTGGGCCTTATTCATATTGGCCTGAATCTTAAATACAAAAGCGGAAAAACCCTCATCAAAGGGATCAACAACTCCTGTTGTCGTCAGCCTTGGAAGCGGGGATGTTGTCATCTGAAGAAAATGCTGTAAAAATGTCTCGACTCCGAAGTTGGTCAGCGCGGAACCAAAAAATACAGGAGAAAGATCGCCTTTGCTGACCCGTTCCATATCCAGCTCGTCACTGGCGCCGTCAAGCAGTTCGATATCTTCCATAAGCTGACGGTGGTAATCCTCTCCGATCATCCCATCCACCTGGGAATCTCCCAGCCGGACTTCTGTGGATTCCACTTCCTTCTGTCCGTTCATAGCCGCCCGGAATGTGGTTATGGTTTCCTTGAAACGGTCATAAACCCCTTTGAATTCCCTTCCGCAGCCTATGGGCCAGTTGACCGGACAGGTCCGGATCCCAAGGACGTCCTCGATTTCACCCATCAGCTCAAATGGATCTCTCGCTTCACGGTCCATCTTATTAACAAAGGTAAAGATCGGAATATGGCGCATCACGCAGACCTTAAACAGCTTGATGGTCTGGGCCTCCACACCTTTTGAGCCGTCAATGACCATGACTGCCGAATCGGCCGCCATCAGGGTCCGGTAGGTATCCTCCGAGAAATCCTGATGTCCGGGCGTGTCCAGAATGTTGATGCAGAATCCGTCATAGTTAAACTGCAAAACAGAGGAGGTGACGGAAATTCCTCTCTCCTTCTCGATCTCCATCCAGTCAGAAACGGCATGCCTGGCAGTCTTTCTGCCTTTTACGGAGCCCGCTAAGTTGATTGCGCCTCCATAAAGAAGAAACTTCTCTGTTAACGTCGTCTTTCCGGCATCCGGATGGGAAATAATGGCAAATGTTCTTCTCTTTTTAATTTCTTCCGCTATATTCACAAAAATAGTTCCTCCAATTTTACGTCTCAACTTGTCTATTGTAGTATGATTCCTACCATAAGTCAAGATTCACTCTGCCGGATCATTCTGAAGGGAAAAGATTTCATTCAGAAGACGGTCCGCCACTTCTTCCTTGCTCATCTTATCCAACGGCAGTTCCTTTTCCCTGGTTATGATGGTCACCACATTGGTATCCGTTCCAAACCCGGCTCCGGCTACTTTTAAATTATTGGCCACGATCATGTCAATATTCTTTTTTTCAAGCTTGGCCCTTGAGTTTTCCAGCATGTTCTGGGTTTCCATGGAAAAACCGCAGAGAAATTGTCCCTCTCTCCTATGTTCTCCCAGCCATTTTAAGATATCGTCCGTCCGTTCCAGTTCTATAACCATATCTCCGTCTTTTTTCTTTGTTTTTTCCGTTCCCACATGCTTTGGCCTGTAATCCGCCACAGCCGCTGCCTTGATGATGGCATCCTGATTTTCCGATACCGCTGTGACCGCGTCAAACATCTCCCTGGCGCTGTCAACCTCTATGAGCCGCACAAACCTGGGCTTTGGGGTATCGGTCCTGCCGGTCACAAGTGTCACATCAGCTCCCCTTAAGGATGCTGCTTTGGCTACCGCATAGCCCATTTTTCCAGTGGAATAATTGGTGATAAACCGTACCGGATCTATGGCTTCTCTGGTAGGCCCGGCCGTAACCAGGACCTTTTTCCCAATTAAGTCCTTTTCATAGCCTGCTTCTTTTTCAATGTAATCAAATAAGACCTCCGGTTCCGGCATCTTACCGGCTCCGGTATCTCCGCAGGCAAGATACCCCACGGCCGGCTTTATCACTTCCATTCCATAGGATTCACAGATCTTTAAATTATCCTGTACGATGGGGTTTTCATACATGTTGGTATTCATGGCCGGAGCTATGATCTTTTTGCATCTGCAGGCCAGAACCGTGGTGGTCAGCATGTCATCCGCCAGACCGTGAGCCAGCTTTGCAACCACATTGGCGCTTGCCGGTGCGATCATCACAACATCCGCCAGCTTTGCTAGTGACACATGTTCCACGTTAAACTGGAAATTCCGGTCAAAGGTATCGACCAGGCATTTGGTGCCCGTTAATGACTCAAAGGTAATGGGATTGATAAAATTTGTGGCATTCTGCGTCATCAGGACATGTACCTTACAGCCCTTTTTCACCAGCATGCTGGCAAGTCCGGCTATTTTATAGGCCGCGATGCTTCCTGTTACTCCTAAAACGATATTTTTTCCTTTCAGCATAAGCGCCTCCCGTTGTTTTTTGACTTAAAATATGATACTCTACAGTATAGCATAAGAAAAAAAAGTTGGAAAGGAGTTCCCTCTATGATTTTAGCCATTGATTTGGGAAACAGCAATATTGTCATAGGAGGCATCGATCATACCAGAACGTATTTTGTAGAGCGCGTAACCACCAATCACGGAAAAACAGAATTGGAATATGCGGTTAATATAAAAGATATTATGGAAATCCACAGCCTGCCCATCTCTTCCATCGAAGGAGCAATCGTATCTTCCGTCGTTCCTCCTCTCACCGATGTGATTCTCTCTGCTGTTAAAAAAATAATAGGAAAGGTTCCCATGCTGGTCGGTTCTGGGATGAAAACCGGACTGAACATCAAAATGGATAACCCAAAGACCGTTGGCAGCGATTTGATTGTAGATGCAGTCGCTGCCTTAAAGGATTATCCGGCCCCTATTATCGTCATTGATATGGGAACCGCCACCACCATGTCCGTCATTGACCGTGCAGGGAACTACACCGGAGGCATTATTTTTCCGGGCTTAAGAGTATCCCTGGATTCCTTAAGCAGCCGGGCCGCGCAGCTGCCCTATATCGGTTTGAACAAGCCGACGAAAATAATCGGGAAAAATACCATTGACTGCATGAGAAACGGAATCCTTTACGGCAACGCCGCCATGATAGACGGTGTCATCGACCGCATCGAAAAAGAACTGGGAAGTTCTGCAAGCCTGGTGGCAACCGGAGGACTGGCTTCTTCTGTCATTTCGCTTTGCCGTCACACAATTCATTATGACGATGCACTGTTGTTAAAGGGATTGCTGATATTGTATGAAAAAAATAGACAAGATTAAAAACGCCCCAAAAACTGGAAATAAAATTTGATTCAGCCATCGTATAAAAGCCCTCGATTGAGTACATCATTTCCTTATGAGCAATAAAAAATGATGCGGAGGGAAAGATATGTCTGGATACAAAGTAGAGATTTGTGGCGTCAATACTTCCAAACTGCCTCTTCTGAGCAATGAGGAGAAGGAAGTCCTGTTCAAACGGATTCTTGACGGGGATAAGAAAGCCAGAGAAGATTACATCAAGGGAAACTTAAGACTGGTTCTCAGTGTCATACAGCGTTTTTCCGGCAGCAACGAAAACGTGGACGACTTATTTCAGATTGGCTGCATCGGTTTAATCAAAGCCATTGACAATTTTGATATTACGCAGAATGTCCGGTTCTCCACCTATGCGGTGCCCATGATCCTGGGTGAAGTACGGCGCTATCTTCGGGATAACAATTCCATCCGCGTCAGCCGTTCCCTGCGTGATACCGCTTATAAGGCCATTTATGCCAAAGAAAACTTAATGAAAAAAAATTTAAAAGAACCAACCCTTATGGAAATTGCGGAGGAAATCGGGGTCAGCAAGGAAGACATCACCTATGCCCTGGATGCCATACAAAGTCCGGTCAGCCTTTATGAACCGGTTTATTCCGATGGAGGTGATCCTCTTTTTGTCATGGACCAGATCAGCGACAAAAAAAACCTGGAGGAAAACTGGGTGGAGGATATCTCCTTAAACGAGGCAATGAGACGTCTTCCGGAGCGGGAGCGTCATATTATTGATATGCGCTTTTTTGAAGGGAAAACCCAGACCGAGGTGGCGGAAGAAATCCATATCAGTCAGGCACAGGTAAGCCGCCTGGAAAAAAATGCGTTAAAGACCATGAAGAATTACCTTTCTTAGGCATTATTTTCTTAATGAAGGCAAGCGAAAAGCGCCGCCTGAATTTAGAAAATAAGCCGTTCGATGAGCCATCCGGCGAATCGAACTTCCTTATAAGAGCATAAGCCCACCTTTCCAGACAAAAAGGCAGGCTTATCTTACATACCATCAGACCCTTATTCAAACCGTACGATTTCTTTCTTAAGCCTCTTCATAATCTTCTTTTCCAACCTGGATATATAGGACTGGGATATCCCCAGTAAGTCCGCTACTTCCTTCTGGGTCATTTCTTCCCCTTCCTCATCCGTAAGCCCAAACCGAAGCTCCACGATCTTCCGCTCTCTCGGACTTAAACGGCTGATGGCGGTATTGAGCAGATTCCGTTCCACCTCGGTTTCCAAGTCCTTGTAAATGACATCTTCATCCGTTCCAAGAATATCTGATAAAAGGAGCTCATTGCCATCCCAATCCACATTCAAAGGCTCATCAATGGAAACCTCCATCTTTGTTTTATTATTCCGGCGCAGGTACATGAGTATTTCGTTTTCAATGCAGCGGGATGCATAGGTGGCCAGCTTGATATTTTTCTTCGGATTAAAGGTATTGATGGCTTTAATAAGTCCGATGGTCCCTATGGAGATCAAATCCTCAACACCCACACTGGTATTATCGAACTTTTTCGCTATGTAGACCACAAGACGCAGATTGTGCTCGATTAACTCTGATTTTGCCTTTTGATCCTCATCTCCGCCCAGGAGAGCAATGATCTGCGCCTCCTTCTCATTGTCTAAAGGCGGAGGCAGGATATCCGCTCCCCCGATGTAATGGATTTCCCCCTGAGACGGCATCATCAGCGTTTTGAATGTTGGAATTGCCTTAAACTGAAAACGGTTTGGTACTGAAACTTTTATAATCATGTCGATACTCTCTCCTTTACATCAATCATTCACTCTTCATGCAGCAGCATCTGGTATTCTCCGTTTTTGGATAATGCCTTTTTGCAGACAGCTACCAGAGGCTTTTCAATTACTTTCACATCTTCCCCTTGACGTACCTCCATCTCGTCTAAAAAGATTCCGGGCATCATGCCGTCACTTTTCCCAACACTGCCAAAGGGAATGTAGACGACCGCTGTCACACTTTCGCAGAGCTCCCGGACAGCCTCATAGGTCACAACATGGACGGGACGGCGGCTTACCGGTTCATACAGCCGGTTCCCCGTATCAAGCAGAGCCGTCACCTTTTTTTCCTTTCCCCTGTAGTGCATGGTGACCTCATAAAAATTGCTCTTTCCCTTTAATATGCCGGGAATCCGCCACAGAATATAGCGGATTCCGAAGTAAGTGCCCGCTGCAAGAAAAATCAACCGGTAAAAGGGTATGGCTTCCTGACCATTTCCCTTAAGAATCTGTTCTATATAATAACCGGCCTTCGTATGTTGATATAGGGCATCCATTATCCCGGCCACCACCACTGCAGCCAGATAAAGAGCCCCTACTGCTTTCCCTATTTCCTTTGGTCTTTTTACGTCGAAGGCCGTCATTACCATCAGGGTGCTCACCGCCAGATAGGTAATTACCATCTCAAGCCACAAGGGCAAAAATGGAAAGGCGGCAGCAAACACGGCCCACGCCGCCCCCATCATAGCCCCTAAAATCATTCTCCATCTTATAAGACGGTACTTCATCCCCCGCCTTACGATGGATAATACCAGGAAATCCATGGTAAAATTAACTAAGAACAACACGTCTATGTACAGGTTTATTTCCGTTGCTGCTTTCACCTCCCGCCCTGTACGAACATTATAGCCAGTAAGTCTTTCAGAATTTGTCAAAACCATGGGGATGATTCCAATTTTTCATCGTCTTTTTCCATCCGGCTGTGGCATTTACCGACACATTCTTACAGACCGTATGTTCCCCTTTTGTCCACATCCTCTCTCTTCCTGACAAATGGACAAAAGAAAGAAAGTTTCCTGACACCTTCCTGTAACAGGCGCAGCCACAATAAAAAACAGCCGGCCATGGCATATTCTGCCATGTTCGACTGTTTTTCACATTCCATTTTATTTTGTCGATTTTTCATGATGGCTTTTAAGAAAGCTGGGAAAGCCTCTCCTTCACCTGATCCATCATCTGAGCATATTTCTCAAGCTTTGCCTTTTCCTCTTGGATTTTGGCCGCCGGAGCCTTGTTTACGAACTTTTCATTGCTTAACATGCCGTTAACGCGAGCCAGCTCCTTACTTAAACGTTCTTCTTCTTTCCTAAGCCGTTCAACTTCTTTTTCAATATCCACCAGTTCCGCAAACGGCATATAGATAACCGCCTGAGGAATCACCGCTGATACCGCATCGTCTGCTATGCCGCTCTTATCCTTTTGTAAATATACTTCGCCGGCATAACCCAGAGTGGCAAAGAATACCTTGCTGTGTTCGAAGATATCAAGAATCTCCTGATTCTCAGAAACAACATAAACCTTTGCCTTCCTGCTCGGCGGAACGTTCATGGAAGTACGTACGTTCCGGATCCCTCTTACAGCTTCCTTGATGGTCTCAACCGCATGCTCCTCGGTTTCGAAATTCCATGCCTCCCGGTACTCCGGCCAGCTGGAAATCATAATGGACTCCTCTTCTTCCTGAAGATTGCAGAAAATTTCCTCAGTGAGGAACGGCATGTAAGGATGGAGAAGCTTTAAAGAGCTGATCAGCACGGTTTTCAGCGTCCAGACGGCCGCTGCCTTGGTCGTATCCTGATCATCCCACAACCTTGGCTTCACCATTTCAATATACCAGTCACAGAATTCCTCCCAGATAAAGTCATAAACCTTCTGAAGGGCAATTCCCAGTTCATATTTATCCAGATTCTCCGTAACATCCTTTGCAAGGGTGTTCACCTTGGACAGAATCCATTTGTCCGCAATGGTAAGTTCTGAAAGCTCTGCCTTTGCTTCGGGCGCCTTCTCTATATTCATCATAATGAAGCGGGAAGCGTTCCATACTTTATTGGCAAAGTTTCTGCTGGCTTCCACGCGCTCCCAGTAAAAACGCATATCATTGCCAGGTGCGTTTCCGGTGATCAGGGTCATGCGCAGGGCATCGGCTCCGTATTTATCAATGACCTCCAGGGGATCAATGCCGTTACCTAAGGATTTGCTCATTTTACGTCCTTCGGAATCCCGGACCAGCCCATGAATCAGCACCGTATGGAATGGAAGCTCACCCGTCTGCTCGATTCCGGAAAACACCATACGGATCACCCAGAAGAAAATAATATCATAGCCTGTAACAAGTACATCGGTTGGGTAAAAGTATTTTAAATCCTCCGTTTCCTTTGGCCAGCCGAGCGTGGAGAAAGGCCAGAGGGCAGAGGAAAACCAGGTGTCAAGCGTATCTTCATCCTGAACAAAACAGGTTCCTCCGCATTTGGGACATACGGCCGGAGCCTCTTTCGCCACTATGATCTCCCCGCACCGGTCACAGTAGTAAGCCGGAATGCGGTGTCCCCACCATAACTGCCTGGAAACACACCAGTCGCGGATATTCTCCAGCCAATGAAGGTAAATTTTATCAAATCTCTCCGGAACGAATTTAAGCTTCCCTGTCTTTAACGCCTCAACCGCCGGCTTTGCCATCTCTTCCATCCTGACAAACCACTGCTGCTTTACCATGGGTTCTACCGTTGTTTTACAGCGGTCATGGGTCCCTACTGCATGGGTATGGGGAACCACCTTCACCAGAAGGCCCAGCTCCTCAAGATCCTTCACCATGGCCTTTCTGGCCTCATAACGCTCCATGCCATGGTATTTGCTGCCGGGAAGGTTGATGGTCGCATCGTCATTCATGATGTTGATTTCAGGCAGATCATGCCTCTTTCCTACCTCAAAGTCGTTGGGGTCGTGGGCCGGTGTGATCTTCACACAGCCGGTACCGAACTCTTTGTCCACATAGGAATCCGCCACAACCGGTATCTCACGGTCCGTAAGCGGAAGCTTTAACATCTTGCCGATCAGGCCCTGATATCGCTCATCTTCCGGATTGACTGCCACCGCTGTATCCCCAAGGAGAGTTTCCGGTCTGGTCGTGGCAATCTCCACAAACCTGCCTTCTTCTCCTGCAATGGGATAATTGATATGCCAGAAGAAGCCGTTCTGGTCCTCATGCTCTACTTCTGCATCGGAAATGGAAGTCTGGCATACCGGACACCAGTTTATTATACGGGAACCCTTGTAAATATAACCTTTTTCATAGAGCCGGATAAAAACTTCCTGTACAGCCGCGGAACAGCCCTCATCCATGGTAAAGCGCTCTCTGTCCCAGTCGGCAGATGACCCCATCTTATGAAGCTGATTGATGATCCGTCCGCCATACTCTTTTCTCCAGTCCCAGCATTTCTCCAGGAATCCTTCCCTGCCTAAATCCGCCTTGTCGATCCCCTGCTTTTTAAGGCTTTCAATGACCTTAACTTCCGTCGCAATGGCCGCATGGTCTGTTCCCGGCTGCCACAGAGCCTCATAGCCCTGCATCCTCTTATAGCGGATCAAAATATCCTGCATGGTGTTATCCAAAGCATGGCCCATGTGAAGCTGTCCTGTAATATTGGGCGGCGGCATTACAATGGTAAAAGGCTTTTTATCCCTGTTCGGTTCTGCATGGAAATACTTCTTATCCAGCCATTTCTGGTAAAGCTTGTCTTCAATCCCTGCCGGGTTATAGGTTTTTTCTAACTCTTTCATAATCTTCTCCTTTTGCATTCTGTTTGTTGCATAAAAAAAGAAAAGCCCTCTGCATCCCTGGGATGCAAAGGGCGAATCAACGCGGTACCACCTTTTTTCATATGGCAGTTCCTGCCATATATCTCTCAGCCTTTAACGCAGCCGCGCGTGAAAGCTTACTGTATATCCGTCATTTCAGCCTTCCGGTTCCGAAGCTACCTTCCGCACATACTTCCTTAACCGCCTTTCAGCCGGTGGACGGTTTTCTCTTTCAGGGTTGTGAGCGTACTCCTCTTCTTCTCTACCTTTTCCTTATTCCCGCCCATGCTCTTTGGGCATAGAGGTATACCCGCAGGGTGTTTTCTTATACTTTGTAATGATAGTGTTTTTTTATCAATTTGTCAAGACATAATATTCCGGTACTCCTGTTTCCACTTCTGAACAAGCTCTCCGGCTCCATGGATGCGCTTGATCGGGTCCTTTTGAAACAGGTTTTCGAGCTCTTTGAGGCTGTCCGCTCCGACCGCCAGCTCCTCTGCTTTTTCCCTTTCGCTTTTGCATTCCTGTTTTAACTCCTCTGTGATTAAGGACTGAAACCGTTCGTTTACCACCATAGCCGGATTCCACTGGGCAAGATGGCATATTCTTTTTAAAACTTCCCCGTTTTTCACCAGATCAAAGGATTTCTGATATGCCTGATAAGCTTTATCGGTCATAAACAATCTGGCGTAAGAGGCACCAAGATTGTTATAAATTTTAGCAAGAAAGACATCATCCCCGCGATCTGCCTTTGGAAGATCAATGATCCTCTGATATTCCGCCACAGCCTTTCCGTACTGTTTTATGGAAAAGAGGTAATCCGCTTTTGCCTTTAAAAATTCAGCTGCAGGCATTTTCCTGTAAGAAATTAACTTCTGCCGGAACCGGCTGACTTCTGCAGCATGATAGTAATCGCATTCATGAAGAATGATGGCCAGGAGTTCATCCGGCTCCTCACCGCTCTGCTGCCATTTATCCAGCTTGGAAGCAAGAAAAGCCATATCCAGATCGTCACGGATAAATTCAATCAGATTCTGATCCACAAATCCATCCATGACCAGAAGCGGATTGTTATAAATCACATAGCAAAGCTCCTGGGAAGAATACAGGCGTACCCCCAGGCCTTCAAAATAAAAGGGATGATGAACCGGCTCCGGCCGGCAAAGAATCAGACTCATAACATGACCTCTTGTCTTACCACAGCATCCGTGGCCGGGAACAATTCTCCAAAGCCTTTGTCCTTAAGTACCACTGCCATGGTTTTTTCATCCAAAAATCCAACGCTGATTCCCACACGGGTGGTTTTTTCCGGCCGGTCAGGAAATCCCTCCAGGGTGATCTTTACCAGCCGTTTCTGCTTTGGATCCATGGGAGTTACCATAAATTCCACATAATCCTGATTATCAACGATCAGATCCACGCTGCTCCTGGATTCATACCAGTTGTCTCCGGCAGCGGCCACCACCAGCTGGCTCTCCCGTTCTTTATGTATCACCTGCATGGAAATGGTGGAATGAAGCCTTCCTTCGCAGATGCAGGTGAAGGGATAGGATGTCTTTTCCTGAAGGTAATCCATCCCCTTAAAGGCAGCACCTCTGGCAAACAGCTCCGGCTCCATATAGACCTTCCGGCGGGAACAGAGCACCTTCATGGAATCAGCCGCCCAGTCATGCCGTTCAAAGCCTTTTCCGGTGAGGAATACAGAGGAAAACAATTTCTTCTGCAGAAGCCGGTCCGCACAGGAACTTAAGATTTTATCCGCCAGCCTGCCTCCGGATGGCGTATCCAGTATATCCAGGTTAAAGCTCTCCTCTAAGTCCTCATCCTCTGCAACCACGACCATCTTTCTTAAGCCTCTCTGCACCTTGAGTTCATGATAATGAAAGGAGTCCTCGGACAGATCGAATACACATACCTGATTGCTCCAGACTTCTGTCTTCTGACTGAGAACGTAATATACAAAGCTCTCCGTATGACTGACGATGTGAACACGTTCTCTGCGAATCCCCAGATAATCCGCGCAGTACATGAGCGCATCCATCAGCCTTCCATCCACCCTCTGTAAGGTGATCACCAGCTGCTTCACCTCTTCGCAGAAAAACTCTTCCATTGGAAATTTTAATATTTTCTTTAAGAACATTTTTAAAAGTTCAAGGCCTTCGTATTTGGTTCCGCTTAAGGTCGCAGTTCCTTCTTTCCTAACCATTTTTATCAGCTTGTCCACAATGATTCCCTCACCCACAAGGGTATAGGCATAAGCCTCTTCCCCTACATACCAGGCATCTTCATCCTTTTTCCTGCAGATGACCGTAGGAATGCACCATGTTTTTTCCCTGTCATGGCAGCAAATGCGGGTATAGGCATCACATAAATCAAGCCCTATTATCAGTCCGTCCATCGACAGCCCCCTTATCTTACATCAGTGGAAATAACTCTTCCGCAGCAGCATTCTTTTTTAAGTACTCCTGCATCCGTTTTTTGAGCCCGGTTTCATCCTTTAAGCTTAAGGAAAGGCTCATTTCATTTAAACAGGCAAACCTGCTGTCCGAATCCTTCGGGGCTCCCCCGGTGTCGCAGCTTATGCTGCCTTCCTTCTTAAGTACCCATTTTTCATCGATCAGCTCACGGATCCGGTATTCCATGATCTCGCCTTCAAATAATATTTTCTGCTTAACGAAAACTCCCTGATACATGCGCGGAATGTCCTCGCTGTGGAATTCCTCCTCATCCGGGAGAATCCGGATCTGAAGGTCAATTTTGGAATCACGGTCCCCGCAGTATTGTACCATGGCTTTATCCATGATATCTTCCGGCACTGGGGCATACCTGGCAAGAACTTTAAAATAGGGGAACACGAATCCCTCCTCCAGAAGGAAGGCCACCGTATTGCTGCACAGCACCTGCTGGTCTTCATCAAGGGCAGAAAGCTGTGCATAATACTTTGTAATGGCCAGAAGGTAAATAGTAGGAAGACGGCCTTTTAAGGAAGCAGCCTGCACCACTCCTTCCAGATAAGCAAAAACCTTATCCTCCGGTTCCTTATCCTTCATAAAGTATTCTGTACATTTAATGGTAAAATACGCCTTTACGATATTGTCACCGGGCTCCTTACGGCTTCGGTACAGATGAAATACCTTATCCAGCTTTGAACTGCAGCCGGAAAACATCATCTGGGCCGTCAGCCGTTCTTCCAGATCATAAGTCTCCACATGCTCGGAAACTCCCCGCTTAAGCACGCGGTACATCTGGTCCGTCAGCCCGTTAAAATGCTCGCATAGGTAATCCAGGATGACGCTGTCACTTTTCCCTTCTTTGAAAACCCGGTAGGACAGATGCAAAAGAAGGGGGTCTTCATCAAAGAGATTCCGAAGGATCATCTTCGTACACATTTTAAACAGTCTTTCGGCCGGAATCCCCTCACTTCCAAATTCCCGGATCATTTCAAAGGCCTCTTCCATGTAATCGTTATGGATGAGGGTATTGCAGACGCCAATCCGCTCGGATCTGGAAAGGACTTTCTTATCCAGTTTGAGCAGATATCCGGCTCCTTCCCCGCCTTCTTCTCTTTTAAACGTCTCTTTCTGATAAAATTCAATGATTCTGGAAAGCAGGAGCTGTTTGTAAAGCGGACGCAGCTTCGGATCTTCCAGGGTGTTTTCTAAAATTCTGATCTCTTCGATATCAGCGCTTCCCTGGTCCAAAACCTTCTGACAGGCCCGAAGGCGGAGCATGGGATGTTCCGGATACAGTTCAAAGCAGCGTTTTTCCAGTTCCGCCCGGTCCATGACCGGTTCCTTATTATACGGAATATTGGCATACCGGTTTCCGAAGGAATCCTGAAAGAGCAATATGCTGTGTTCAGAAAATAACGGCACATAAGCGACCCCATTTTCAAGAAGGAAGGCATCCTCCTCTGTCATTTCCTCATAACAGACAATGACGTACTTCATCTTTTTGTTGCTGCATTCCACCCGGTAAGACCGGAGAATGGATGGCAGCACCTTTGCCATCGGAAGGTCAATGACATCCTTTAAGATCATGCGTTCATAAATCGCTGCCAGCCGGCTGTTGATCCGCGATTCAAACAGCTGCTCTGTTGCAAACTTCTCAATGGTCCGTTCATAAGCCTGATAGAGAGGGTCCGAAGGTTCCAGATATACCAGAACGTTTTTATAAAGGACGGTCCTGCTATGTAAGTCCAGTTCGTTTCCCCCATAGGAAAAATAAAGGAGCACTTCCTTTGGCAGCAGATAACAGTAATTCTTAGGCAGCGCATACAGATAATATTCATACAGCCTTGTCAGACTGATTCCGGCCTTTATGCCCTTTTCATACCAGGCAAAGGCTTCCGCCATCCGGCATTCCCCTTTGATCAGCAGGGCACAGATTGCCTCCAGCACTTCCTTTTCGGGAAATTCTTTATAAAGCCTTACCAGCATCCGGTAATGAAGGCGGTTAAAATGTTTTGCAGTCAGGGTAAGCTTTGATACGGCAATGGCCAGCTTTCTCTCCACCAGCCCTTTTCCTGCACAGTGGTAAAGAATCTGTATTTCCAGGGGCCCCACCGTTCTTATAAGTTCCGGTGCACGGTTTAATACCCTGCAGCCCCAGACATAGAAAAAAGGGCTTCTAACTCCCATGTCAAACTGCCGCTTCAACAGGGAAAACAAAACAGGCAGATTCTCAAAAAGCTTATGATCCAGCCTTACGAGCAATAAAAAAAGCCAGGAGAGCCGCGGGTCTTCTTCCAGATACTTTTTCATGAGACGGATCAGGGATTCCTTCTGATACTCGTCCGGCTGCACTTTTATGCGCAAATACTGATAATAACAGTAAAGCTCTCTTTTTTCCTGCCGCTCATTCAGGATTTCATCCCTGCACTCATCAAGAAGCAATGCTGCTTTTGAAGGCTTGCCCTCCCCAAGACATATCTCAGCGCGGAACAGCTTAAAAAGACTTTTCTCTCCCTTCATCAGTTCGATCTCGTCCAGAGCTTTTCCCATCTCTCCATAAAGAGTATTGGAATCCTTCTGTCCCGCCTCTTCCTCCAGGCGAAGTCTTAAAAAACGGCCGAAAGCCTCCTTTGTAAAGGCGTCCTCCGCCGATATCCCTCCTCCGGGGTTGCTGACCGCCATAACCGGGATGATAAAACGTTCTTCCATTCCGGTTATAAGAATTCTTCCAAAATTCTCTCCCTGATGCATCCGCACAGGGTGGACCAGAAAGGGCACCCTGCATTCCTCACCATCAAAATCCTGCTCCCCGATGCTTTTTTTCGGCAGCTCTATAAAATCACAGTCCACCGTTACTTCCAGGTTCACATAGCCCCAGCCGCTGCGCTTTAAGATCACGCAGTCCTTCACAGCGTCCTCCAGTTCTCCAAATCTGCGCTCTTCGGTTTCTGCCGATAACTGAACCGGCTTCTTAACCTTTAAAGCGGTCAGAAACTCTTCCAGTTCCTTTCTTCTGTCAGGCCTTCCTTTCAGCCCGTCATAGACTGCCCTTACATGAAGGTCCTTCATAAACGGGGCCGTAACAAAATCGCGGTACTCAAATAAACGAAGAGCCGTGTCCATATCTTTTTTTGCAGTATCTGCAAAATCCTCTGCTGTCTTTAAATCACTAAGCGCTTTTCCCGACGTACTCAGTTCTACACGAAAAGAATAAGGGACTTCTCTCTCGCCGCCATTGGTAACCAGATAAAAAGATCCCTTAATCACATCCCCATCTTCCAGGAAACTGCCGTTTATCTCATAGACCAGATGGTTATATGTACCACCAAACGCTCCGTTCATGAGCCGGACGCGGAAGTTTGAGGAATATGCAAGTCCTTTTATGTGCAGATTATTCTCACTGGTAACGACAAGTTCCCGCCTCGTGGCTCCACCGGAGCGCACCACATCGTCAATTCCGGATGGGGTTACCTTAATCTTTGGAATCTCTGAATCAATGATGCCCTTTGCCAGCCTGTTGATTCGTTCTCTCATAGTACCACCTGTATCTTAATTTCCTTGTCTTATTATCTTATTTGAATTCAATTACTCTATATTCTATCATATTTTCTATTGATTTAAAACCCTAAAATTGGTATGATAAAATAAAAACTGTTGAAAAAAGGACAAACTGATTATGACGACCAATGAGAAAGCTTTACTGCTGCACAAAGAATGGAATGGGAAACTGGAAATCATTTCCAAGGCAAAGGTCAATAGCAGGGAAGATCTGGCACTTGCCTACACCCCCGGCGTAGCGGAACCCTGCAAGGTTATCGCCCAGGATCCGGAGTCTGCCTACCAATACACAATCAAATCCAATACCATAGCCGTGGTTTCCGACGGAAGCGCGGTGCTTGGCCTTGGTAACATCGGCCCGCTGGCAGCTATGCCCGTTATGGAAGGAAAAGCGGTGCTTTTTAAAGAATTCGGAGGGATCAATGCCATCCCGATCTGCCTGGACACTCAGGACACGGAAGAGATCATCAAAACAGTGGTAAATATCGCGCCTGCTTTCGGCGGGATCAATTTAGAGGACATCTCCGCTCCCCGCTGCTTTGAAATCGAAGAACGGTTAAAGAAACTCCTAGACATTCCGGTATTCCATGATGACCAGCACGGTACGGCCATTATAGTTCTTGCAGGCATCATCAACGCCTTAAAGGTGACCGGAAAGAAAAAAGAAGAATGCCGCGTGGTGGTAAACGGTGCAGGCTCCGCCGGAATCGCCATTACAAAGCTTCTTCTGACCTACGGTTTTCCCCATATTACCATGTGTGACCGCGCCGGTATTCTGGCAAAGGGCATGGAAGGCTTAAACTGGATGCAGGAAAAGATGATGGATGTGACCAATCCGGAAGGAAAACAGGGATCTTTGGCCGATGCCATGAAGGGAGCCGATATCTTCGTGGGGGTATCCGCTCCGGGTATCGTTTCCGAAGAAATGGTCGCTTCCATGAATTCCGGCGCCATTCTGTTCGCCATGGCTAACCCCGTTCCGGAAATCATGCCTGATCTTGCGAAAGNGATACGGCAATGGCCAGCTTTCTCTCCACCAGCCCTTTTCCTGCACAGTGGTAAAGAATCTGTATTTCCAGGGGCCCCACCGTTCTTATAAGTTCCGGTGCACGGTTTAATACCCTGCAGCCCCAGACATAGAAAAAAGGGCTTCTAACTCCCATGTCAAACTGCCGCTTCAACAGGGAAAACAAAACAGGCAGATTCTCAAAAAGCTTATGATCCAGCCTTACGAGCAATAAAAAAAGCCAGGAGAGCCGCGGGTCTTCTTCCAGATACTTTTTCATGAGACGGATCAGGGATTCCTTCTGATACTCGTCCGGCTGCACTTTTATGCGCAAATACTGATAATAACAGTAAAGCTCTCTTTTTTCCTGCCGCTCATTCAGGATTTCATCCCTGCACTCATCAAGAAGCAATGCTGCTTTTGAAGGCTTGCCCTCCCCAAGACATATCTCAGCGCGGAACAGCTTAAAAAGACTTTTCTCTCCCTTCATCAGTTCGATCTCGTCCAGAGCTTTTCCCATCTCTCCATAAAGAGTATTGGAATCCTTCTGTCCCGCCTCTTCCTCCAGGCGAAGTCTTAAAAAACGGCCGAAAGCCTCCTTTGTAAAGGCGTCCTCCGCCGATATCCCTCCTCCGGGGTTGCTGACCGCCATAACCGGGATGATAAAACGTTCTTCCATTCCGGTTATAAGAATTCTTCCAAAATTCTCTCCCTGATGCATCCGCACAGGGTGGACCAGAAAGGGCACCCTGCATTCCTCACCATCAAAATCCTGCTCCCCGATGCTTTTTTTCGGCAGCTCTATAAAATCACAGTCCACCGTTACTTCCAGGTTCACATAGCCCCAGCCGCTGCGCTTTAAGATCACGCAGTCCTTCACAGCGTCCTCCAGTTCTCCAAATCTGCGCTCTTCGGTTTCTGCCGATAACTGAACCGGCTTCTTAACCTTTAAAGCGGTCAGAAACTCTTCCAGTTCCTTTCTTCTGTCAGGCCTTCCTTTCAGCCCGTCATAGACTGCCCTTACATGAAGGTCCTTCATAAACGGGGCCGTAACAAAATCGCGGTACTCAAATAAACGAAGAGCCGTGTCCATATCTTTTTTTGCAGTATCTGCAAAATCCTCTGCTGTCTTTAAATCACTAAGCGCTTTTCCCGACGTACTCAGTTCTACACGAAAAGAATAAGGGACTTCTCTCTCGCCGCCATTGGTAACCAGATAAAAAGATCCCTTAATCACATCCCCATCTTCCAGGAAACTGCCGTTTATCTCATAGACCAGATGGTTATATGTACCACCAAACGCTCCGTTCATGAGCCGGACGCGGAAGTTTGAGGAATATGCAAGTCCTTTTATGTGCAGATTATTCTCACTGGTAACGACAAGTTCCCGCCTCGTGGCTCCACCGGAGCGCACCACATCGTCAATTCCGGATGGGGTTACCTTAATCTTTGGAATCTCTGAATCAATGATGCCCTTTGCCAGCCTGTTGATTCGTTCTCTCATAGTACCACCTGTATCTTAATTTCCTTGTCTTATTATCTTATTTGAATTCAATTACTCTATATTCTATCATATTTTCTATTGATTTAAAACCCTAAAATTGGTATGATAAAATAAAAACTGTTGAAAAAAGGACAAACTGATTATGACGACCAATGAGAAAGCTTTACTGCTGCACAAAGAATGGAATGGGAAACTGGAAATCATTTCCAAGGCAAAGGTCAATAGCAGGGAAGATCTGGCACTTGCCTACACCCCCGGCGTAGCGGAACCCTGCAAGGTTATCGCCCAGGATCCGGAGTCTGCCTACCAATACACAATCAAATCCAATACCATAGCCGTGGTTTCCGACGGAAGCGCGGTGCTTGGCCTTGGTAACATCGGCCCGCTGGCAGCTATGCCCGTTATGGAAGGAAAAGCGGTGCTTTTTAAAGAATTCGGAGGGATCAATGCCATCCCGATCTGCCTGGACACTCAGGACACGGAAGAGATCATCAAAACAGTGGTAAATATCGCGCCTGCTTTCGGCGGGATCAATTTAGAGGACATCTCCGCTCCCCGCTGCTTTGAAATCGAAGAACGGTTAAAGAAACTCCTAGACATTCCGGTATTCCATGATGACCAGCACGGTACGGCCATTATAGTTCTTGCAGGCATCATCAACGCCTTAAAGGTGACCGGAAAGAAAAAAGAAGAATGCCGCGTGGTGGTAAACGGTGCAGGCTCCGCCGGAATCGCCATTACAAAGCTTCTTCTGACCTACGGTTTTCCCCATATTACCATGTGTGACCGCGCCGGTATTCTGGCAAAGGGCATGGAAGGCTTAAACTGGATGCAGGAAAAGATGATGGATGTGACCAATCCGGAAGGAAAACAGGGATCTTTGGCCGATGCCATGAAGGGAGCCGATATCTTCGTGGGGGTATCCGCTCCGGGTATCGTTTCCGAAGAAATGGTCGCTTCCATGAATTCCGGCGCCATTCTGTTCGCCATGGCTAACCCCGTTCCGGAAATCATGCCTGATCTTGCGAAAGCGGCGGGTGCCAGAGTGATCGGAACCGGAAGGTCCGATTTTCCAAACCAGGTCAACAATGTTTTAGTGTTCCCCGGCATCTTTAAAGGGGCTTTGGAAGGAAGAGCCTCCGCCATTACAGAAGAGATGAAGCTTACCGCCGCCGCTGCCATCGCCGGTCTTGTGCCGCCTTCCGGGTTAAGCGAAGACAATATCCTGCCGGAGGCATTTGATCCCCGTGTAGCGGAGGTTGTAAGCCGTGCGGTCAGGGACCTGATCCGGCAATAGAAAAATGAAAGACGGGACTTTCCCATCCTTTCACCCATCCCTGAATTTACGGCGCGGCAAGTGCGCCACTTGGAGGTAAATATGCTGTCGGAACCCATGACCCTGTACAAACTGATGATTTTATATATGCTTAAGCAGGTAAATTTTCCACTGACAAGCGCACAATTGTCAAACTTTTTTCTGGAACATGAATATACCACTTATTTCACGCTGAATCAGGCACTGAATGAACTGCTGGAGGCCAGACTTCTCCATGTGGAAACCAATCATAACAGCAGCCGTTACGAGATTACCCGGGAAGGGGAGGAAACCCTTTCTTTTTTCGGTAACAAAATTTCACCGGCCATCATTCATGATATGGATGAATATTTAAAAGAGAATAAGTTCCGGCTCCGCAATGAAGTTGGAGTTACCGCTGATTTCTATAAATCCACCAGCCAGGACTACGTCGTCCACTGTGAGGTACGGGAAGGAAAAAACTGCCTGATAAACCTGGAACTTTCCGTTCCGGACAAGGATCAGGCAGAAATCATGTGCGACCATTGGAAATCAAAAAGCCAGGAAATCTATGCATTTGCCATGAAATCACTGATGAGTGGTTCTTAAGGTTTCAGCTGACAGCAAAAAAGAAGGGAATTTATTATGAATAAAATTCAGGCTAAAAAATCATTGCTTCGGGAAATCAACGAACAATATCAGTTCGAACTGAAGCAGCTAAAGAAAAAAAAGTTCTGTTTAAAGGTAAGGCTGATGTTAACCATTATCCTGCCAATTTTTATTCTCGTACTTTTTATTAAAGTAGCAAAGACCTTTATCCGGATCAAAATACGAAAGCTCTTCACGAAACCGTTTCATGACAACACTTCTGCGGAACCTGCCAAACCAGAACCGGTCAAACCGGTTCCTGTCAAGATAACACCGGTCGATATGGAAATCCTGCATCCGGAACCATTATCCAAAGATCAATGAAAAAAAGCTGATTCAGTCGAATATCCTGAATCAGCTTTTTCTTATCCCTGCATGAACCGGTTTAAGAATTCTTTTGTAGAGTTTTTCTTTGGATTCCCGAATATATCGGCCGGAGCCCCCTCTTCTTCGATGACTCCGCCCGCCATGTAGACCACATGATTGGACACATCTCTGGCAAAAGCCATCTCATGGGTTACAATGATCATGGTAAGGCCCTCTTTGGCCAGGGTTCTCATGACAGCCAATACCTCACCCACCATCTGGGGATCCAGAGCGGATGTAGGCTCGTCAAACAGCAGAATCTCCGGCTCCATAGCCAGAGCTCTGGCTATGGCCACTCTCTGCTTCTGCCCGCCGGAAAGCTGTCTTGGCTTTGCATTGATATAAGGAGCCATGCCTACCTTCTCCAAATACATCATTGCCTTCCTTCTGGCCTCTTCCTTGTCTTTTTTAAGAACTTTTACCTGGCCGACCAGACAGTTTTCCAATACGGTCATGTTATTAAACAAATTAAAGCTCTGGAACACCATGCCTACCTTGGTACGGTAGGACGGAGCATTCATTTTCCGGTCCGTAATATCCACATCATGGTATAAAATCTCACCGGTAGTGGGCGTTTCCAGCAGATTGATGCATCTCAGCAGCGTCGACTTTCCGGATCCGGAAGCGCCGATGATACATGTCACATCGCCTGCATTGACGGAAAAATCAATATCCCGCAGCACCACATTGGTTCCAAAGGTTTTACTTAAATGATGAATTTCTAAAACTTTCCCGCCTGCCATTTATTTCTCCTCCTTCTCTTTCGGATCCGGAAATTTCACCATGCCGCTGGTATAAGCCAGTGTATCCGTGGTGGCCAGATCGTAGCTGTCAGGACCGTCCATCTTCTTCTCCCAGTAACGCAGAATTCTGGAACAGGTGAAGGTCAGGAGAAAATAAATGATCATGGTAATGGTAAATGCCTCAAAATAAGTATAATACGCGCCTGCAACGCCTTTTGTCGCATAGAATAATTCCACCACGCCAATGACGGAAAGCACACAGGTATCCTTAATGTTGATGATCAGATTGTTGCCGATCTGCGGCATAATATTACGCAGTGCCTGCGGCATAATGACCTGAACCATGGTCTGGAAATGGGTCATGCCGATTGCCTTGGCTCCCTCAGTCTGACCCGGATCAACGGAAAGGATTCCGCCCCTTACCGTCTCTGCCATATAAGCCCCGGTATTAATGGATACAATAAAATAAGCAGCAAAAACAATGGACATATTAATCCCAAACAGGGCGGAAGAACCGTAGAATATAAACATGGCCTGGACCATCATCGGCGTTCCGCGGAATACCTCTACATAGATATTTAAGATGAGCTTGACTAATTTCAACAAATAATGCTTAACCGGATTGTCATTTTTCGATGCAGGAATCGTCTGTATGATTCCCACAGCAAAACCGATGATGCATCCGATAAACGTACCTACAATGGCAATCGCCATGGTCTTTCCCGCCCCATTTAAAAAGGACGGACCGTATTTTTGCAGGATAAATACAATTCTACCAAAAAAATCTGATGGCAAAGACATATACAACCTTCTCCCTTTCACAGCTTCACTAAAACAGAACAAGCGGCACGGAAATAAGAACGTCCTTGTCCCGTGCCTGCAAGCCCTGATTCTATTTTCTATATCGGATTACTTTGACAACGGCTGTACGGAAATCGCCTCTTCCATCGTCTTATTAAAGTCATCCTTGCTCATTTTGGAAAGTACTCCATTGATGGCATCCTTTAATTCGGTGTTGCCCTTCTTTAAAGAAATGCCGATGTTGATGTCTTCATCAGAGACTTCAAACGCGCCATCGGTTCCGGTAAAATCAAGCAGTTTGAAATCAGGATATGCAATTAGGGCCGCCTGGCCGGTTGGCTTGTCCGTTACAACCAGGTCACATCTGCCGGAGCTTAAAGCTACCAGCATGGCTGGCGCGGATTCCTGCGCCGGCTGAATGTCTGCGTCCGGAACCTGAGGCAGGCAGTTGTCATACCAGATGGTATTTAACTGAGAAGTACAGGTTGCTCCCGCAAGGTCTGCAACGCTCCCGGCGTTCTCATATTTGCCTCCGGCTTTCACCAGGGCTACAATGGTGGCATAATAATAAGGATCTGTAAAATCCACGGACTGCAGACGCTCTGCGGTAATGGACTGCCCTGCAATGACACAGTCGACCTTTCCGGACTGGACCGCAGGAACAAGGGAATCCCAATCCAGCTTTACGATTTCCAGATCATAGCCCAGCTCATCTGCTATTTTCTTAGCCATCATCACGTCATAGCCATAAGCGAAGTCAGAGCTTCCGGAAATAGGAACGGCTCCGTTTGCATCCGTTGGCTGTGTCCAGTTATACGGTGCATAACTGCATTCCATGGCAACCTTCAGCACCTTTTTCCCGGCCGCTTCCTTACCGGCTGCCGCAGTCGTTTCTGTTGTGGTATTGCCGCTTCCGCAGGCGGTAAGGGCCGCCGCTGCCAGGGTAGCCGCCAAAAGAGCTGACACGATCTTCTTTATTGTCTTTTTCATAACTATTTTCTCCTCTTCTTCCCAGAATGAACTCTATGTAATAAATAGGTTCATTATAAAAAGATTTTTACTCCTTGTCAAGACTATTTACAGTTTCTAAAATCATATCCCATATTTCTTCTCTGCCCTGCTTGGTCTCTGCAGAAAAGGGAATGACGGTCACGTCACTTCCGATCCCAAGCCCGGTCCGAAGGGTCTTTACGGCCTTCTGTACCTGGCTCCTCTTGATTTTATCAAGCTTGGTGGCAATGATCACAGGCTGGTAACCATTGTACACGATCCAGTCGTACATGGTCTTGTCATTTTCGGAAGGCTCATGGCGGATATCAATCAACAGGAACACACATCGAAGCATGGGAGACTTATGAAGGTAATTTTCAATCATCTTCCCCCATTTTGCCTTCACTTCCTGGGATACCTTGGCATAACCGTAGCCCGGAAGATCCACATAGTATAAAGCATCGTTGATGTTATAAAAATTAATGGTCTGAGTTTTCCCCGGCTGGGACGAGATCCTGGCAAAGGATTTGCGGTTCATCAGAGCATTGATCAGAGAGGATTTCCCCACATTAGACTTGCCGGTAAATGCGAACTCCGGCCTGGTATTCTCCGGAAGCTTGCTGGTTATACCGCATACGGTCTCCAATTCCACTGTTTTAATAATCATATGGTTTCCTTTCTATACACGAACGAAAGCTTCTTTTAATACCTCCGGCATACTCTTTACATAGATAATTTCAAGCCCTTTGGTTATTTCTTTGGACAGCTCCCCAATATCCGGGCGGTTCTTATCCGGAACCAGGACTTTCTCCACATGAGCCATACGGGCAGCCAGTATTTTTTCCTTTAAGCCTCCGATCGGAAGCACACGGCCGCGAAGGGTGATTTCTCCGGTCATGGCTACCTTTGCGTTTACCTTACAGTTTGTGACAGCTGAGAGCATAGCCGTTGCCATGGTGATTCCCGCGGACGGGCCATCCTTTGGAACCGCTCCTTCCGGGATGTGAAGATGGATATCATGCTTCTCAAAATAGTCATCCTTTACCTTATACTCCGGGCAGACCGACTTAACATAACTCAAAGCGGTCTGGGCAGATTCCTTCATCACATCCCCCATCTGTCCGGTCATCTGAAGGGTTCCTTTGCCTGGCATGACATTGACTTCGATTTGAAGCGTATTTCCGCCGACACTGGTCCAGGCAAGGCCTCTGACGATCCCCACCTGATCCTCCTCATTCACATCCTCAAAGGTCACTTTTTCCCTGCCCAGATATTTCTCCAGGTTGTTTTCCGTGATCTTGATGGCCCGTTTCCCGTCTTCCAGAAATTCTCTCGCTGCCTTTCGGAAAACAGCCCCGATCCGCCGCTCTAAATTTCTCACTCCGGCTTCCCTGGTATAATGATGGATGATCTTTTCAAGAGCCTTGTCCGATATGGATACCTGCTCCGGCTTAAGCCCATTCTTCTCCCGCTGCTTTCTCACTAAATAATTCTTTGCAATATGAAATTTTTCATTCTCCGTATAGCTGTTAACTTCAATGATTTCCATGCGGTCCAAAAGCGGCCCCGGTATGGTCGTGGTCGTATTGGCCGTTGTAAGGAACAATACGTTGGATAAATCAATGGGAAGCTCCACGTAATGATCCCGGAATTTCACATTCTGTTCACTGTCCAAAACCTCCAGCAGGGCGGAAGAGGTGTCTCCCTTATAATCACTGCTGACCTTGTCGATCTCGTCAAGAAGCATTAAGGGATTGCTGACTCCGGCCTGCCTTATAGCTTCCACGATCCGGCCCGGCATGGCACCTACATAGGTTTTCCGGTGTCCCCTGATCTCAGCTTCATCCCGGATCCCTCCCAGGCTGATCCTCACATATTCCTTGTTTAAAGCTTTTGCTACGGACCGGGCAATGGAGGTCTTTCCGGTTCCCGGAGGTCCTACCAGACATATAATGGGGCTGGATCCTTTTTTTGTGAGCACCCGGACTGCCAGATATTCCAGGATCCGTTCCTTTACCTTCTCAAGTCCATAGTGATCCTCATTAAGTATTTCCTCGGCATGGGTGATGCTGTTGTTATCCTTAGACAGCTTCTTCCAGGGAAGCTCCAAAACCGTCTCCAGATACATGCGGACCACATTGGCTTCCTGGCTTCCTCCCGGCATGGCTTTAAAGCGTTCAATCTCCTTCTGGATCTTATCCTTGGTTTCCTTGTCCGCTTTTAATGCTTTTAACCTCTTGGTGTACTCGTCCGCATCAGAAAGAGGATTATCCTCTCCAAGCTCTTCCCGTATTACCTTTAACTGTTCCCTTAAGATATAATCCTTCTGATTTTTGTCGATCCGGTCCTTTACATGGGACTGCAGTTCCCGTTTTACTTTTGTGACCTCAATCTCTGTCACCAGATGCCTCATTACCAATGCATATCTTTCTTCCAACAGGGTACTTTCCAAAATCTGCTGGCGTACCCGGTAATCCCAGGAAAGCTGGACTGCAATCTGGTCTAACAGCTCTCCTAAATCCGTAAGCACCAGAAGATTGGGAAGCACTTCCTTTCCGATCCTTTGATTCTCTTTCCCGTATTCTTCCAGCTTCTCCTGTATGATCTGTATCATAGCCTGTCCGGTAATATAATCGATGGTATCGTCCTGTTCCAGGATCTTCCCGATTTCCCCGATCAGGACAAGCTCCTCGCTGTCCAGTGCTAAAAGCTCCACACGCTCCAGGCCTTCCACCATGACGCGTATCACGTTATTCGGCAGCTTTACCAGCTGCTTGATGAGAGCCACGGTTCCCACCTGAAACAAATCATCAATTCCAGGGTCAGCCTCCTCAGGATTTCTTTGGGTAACCAGACATACCATCTGATCTCCTACCATTGCTTTCTCCACAGCCGCAACGGATTTCGTGCGGCTGATATCAAAATGTAACATCATTTTGGGAAGAACAGTCATGCCGCGCAGGGCGATAACTGGCATTGTGATTGTCTTATCCACCATTATGTTCTCTCCTTTGCATTCAAAAAGGTGTTCCAGCAGATTTTTTCGCTGTAACACCTTCCCGACTCATGCAGGGACCTATGCGATCTCGCCTGTCTTATCTTTTCTTAGCTTCTGAGCCAGTGATTTTCTGGGAACTGCCGTATCCCGATAGACTAATTCCGGCTCGCCCATCTTATCTACAACCTCTTTGGTAATCTTACAGATTCCAATGCTGTTGTCGGACGGGATCTCGTACATCAGATCCATCATTACGCTTTCCATAATGGAACGTAAGCCTCTGGCGCCAGTCTTTCTTTCTACTGCCAGCTCCGCGATCCGTTCCACAGCTTCTCTGGTCAGTTCAAGTTTTACATCGTCGAGTTCAAACAGCTTCTGATACTGTTTGATCAGGGCATTCTTTGGTTCTGTCATGATCTTAACTAAAGTGTCCCTGTCTAAGAGTTCCAATGACACGGTAATCGGTACACGGCCGATAAACTCCGGAATCAAGCCGAATTTCACCAGATCCTGGGGAAGCGTTTTTTTCAGAAGGTCATCAATATCCGTTTTATTCTTATCTACGATTTCCGCATTAAAACCGATGGAGCCTGCGCTCAAACGGCGTTCAATAATTTTTTCCAGTCCGTCAAAAGCGCCGCCGCAGATGAACAGGATATTGGTGGTATTGATCTGAAGAAGCTCCTGGTGCGGATGCTTTCTTCCCCCTTGAGGAGGAACACTTGCAACCGTGCCTTCCAGAATCTTTAAGAGAGCCTGCTGGACTCCTTCACCGGAAACATCTCTGGTGATGGACACATTTTCCGACTTTTTTGTGATCTTATCGATCTCATCAATATAGATAATTCCATATTCAGCCCGGCTGATATCATAATCAGCGGCCTGAATCAGTTTTAAAAGGATGTTCTCCACATCCTCACCTACATAGCCGGCTTCTGTAAGGGCGGTAGCATCTGCAATGGCAAACGGAACATTCAGCACCTTCGCCAAAGTCTGCGCAAGATAAGTTTTACCGGAACCGGTAGGCCCCAACATCAGAATATTGCTCTTCTGCACATCCACATCCATTTTCTTTCTGGAAGTGATTCTCTTATAGTGGTTATAGACTGCTACGGACAATACTTTTTTTGCATTATCCTGACCGATGACATAATCGTCCAGAAATGACTTGATTTCCTTCGGCTTCATCAGGTTGATATCGCTGAAATCAGGTCCTTCTTCCTCATGGCTGTCGAATTCTTCCTCTAATATCTCCGCGCACAAATCAATGCATTCATCACAGATGTAGACATTATTGGAACCGGCAATCAATTTCTTTACCTGGTCCTGGGTTTTCCCGCAAAAAGAGCATCGGATCTTGTCGTCTGTTCTGACCGGCATATACACACCTCATCCTTTCCTGTTAATCGCCATGCCATTTGGGCATTAGAATTCCAATTCTTAACGGTCATGGCTGTAGAGAATATCGTCAATCAAGCCATATTCTTTTGCTTCTTCCGCATTCATATAATTGTCACGTTCGGTATCGCGTTCGATTACCTCATACGGCTGGCCTGTTTTTGCGGCCAGAATCTCATTTAAACGCTTCTTTATCTTCAGAATGTTCTCAGCTACGATCCTGATTTCAGTCGCCTGGCCTTTTGCTCCGCCGGAAGGCTGATGGATCATGACTTCCGAATTGGGAAGAGCAAACCTCTTCCCCTTTGTTCCGCCGGCTAACAAAAAGGCTCCCATGCTTGCTGCCATGCCCATGCAGACAGTCGAAACATCACATTTGATATAGTTCATGGTATCATAAATCGCCATGCCTGCAGTGACGGACCCGCCCGGGCTGTTAATATAGAGATTGATGTCCTTATTGGGATCCTCTGCCTCTAAAAACAACAGCTGAGCCACAATAATGCTGGCTGACACATCTGACACTTCTTCCCCGAGGAATATGATCCTCTCCTTAAGAAGCCTGGAATAAATATCGTAAGAACGTTCGCCCTTACTGGTTGATTCAATGACATAAGGTACTAAGCTCATCTGTCTTCCTCCTGTCTTTTCTTTCTTACTCAAAACCGAATAGACTCCGGACGAGATGCCAGGAATCTATTCGGGTTAAACTTCTTAAACTAATTTTGCCTCAGCAACCAGAAAATCTACTGCTTCCTGAACCGCCAGATCTTCCTTCATCTGCTCAATGCCGTTCTCCCCAAGGTATTCCTTAACCTGAGAAGCTTCCATCTTGTAAGACTCTGCCATGCCGGCGATCTCTTTTTCTACCGCCTCATCGGAAACGGTGATGTTCTCAGCCTTTGCAACAGCCTCCAGCACCAGTCTGGTCTGGATTCTCTTGATTGCCTGCGGCTTCATCTGTTCCTTTAAAGTTTCAATGGTCATCCCGGTAAACTTCATATACTGGTCAAGGGACAGCCCCTGGCCCTGCATTCTTCTTGCATAGTCATTCACCATGTTGTTCACCTGGCTGTCAATCATCGGCTCAGGAATCTCCATGGCAGCGTTCTCAACAACCTTTTCTACCACATGGTCTTCATTTTCTGTTGCAGCTGCCTTCTCTTTTCTTAATGCAACCTTCTCTTTGATGTCTTTCTTGTATTCTTCTAACGTTTCAAATTCAGAAACCTCGCCTGCAAACTCATCGTTTAACTCCGGAAGCTCTTTTCTCTTGATTTCCTTTACCTTTACTTTAAATACGGCCGGCTTTCCTGCCAGTTCCGTTGCATGATACTCATTGGGGAATGTTACGTTCACCTCACACTCTTCACCGATGTTCTTGCCGATCAGCTGTTCTTCAAATGTATCGATAAAAGAATGGGAACCGATGGCAAGCGGATAATCCTCGCCCTTGCCTCCGTCAAATGTCTTTCCATCTACAAAGCCTTCGAAATCAATGACCGTCTGGTCGCCGTCTTCCACGGTTCTGTCTTCCACAGTGATCAGTCTGGAATTCTGTTCCTGAACTCTCTTTAATTCTGCTTCGATGTCCTCATCCGTAACCTCAGCGGATGCCTTGGTTACTTCAATGCCCTTATACTCACCTAAGGTCACTTCCGGCTTGACGGCAACGGTAGCCGTATAGATCAGAGTCTTCCCTTTTTCAACCTGTACAATGTCAATTTCAGGTCTGGAAACAATATCCAGTCCGCTTTCTCCCACTGCATCTCCATATGTCGCATCAAGAGCTTCGTTAACCGCATCCTCATATAAGATGCCTGCTCCATACATCTTCTCAACCATGGCCTGAGGAGCTTTTCCTTTTCTGAAACCAGGGATATTGAATCTGCCCTTATTCTTATTATAAGCTGCAGTAAGAGCCTTATCAAACTCTTCAGCCGGCACTTCTACCGTTAACTTTGCCATGTTTTTTTCTAATTTTTCTACTTGTAAACTCATTAAAGGGTTCCTCCTTGAAATATATGTGAACCGCCATACCGACAGGGCGTTACACTTCAATTTAGCATTATAACATACTCGTCCTGTAAATTCCAGTATTATTTACGATAAAATCAGGTTTTTCCTGAAAACTCCTGCATCTTCTTTCCGATATAAGGATCCAGCGGACGGATGATCCTTTTCCGGCAATCCCTGCCCTGTTACATAGGAATCTGATCGTACTGAATTGCCTCCTTAATCTGGCGGGCATGGCTCTCATCCGTCAGGAGCCTTAAAAGCTCAATTCCCATATCCAGGGCATAGCCAAGCCCCCTGGCTGTCGTTACATTGCCATCCGTAACGACCCCCTGCCTCGTATACTGTGCTCCCTTTAACTCCGGTTCAAAGCCCGGAAAACAGGTCGCTTTTTTTCCTTCCAGAATGCCAAGACTTCCTAAAATACTTGGTGCCGCACAAATTGCCGCTATTCTTTTATTCTCTGCGTGAGCTTCTTTTAAGGCATTTACCAGCCCTTTATGTAATCCTAAATTTCTGGTCCCCGGCATTCCGCCCGGGAGAAACAGAACATCCGCATCCTTACAGTCCACTTCTGAAAAATCAAAATCCGCCTGAATTTTCACCCGATGTGCGCTTATCACATCTTTTTTTCCGGTTACGGAAACAAGCTTTACATCCTGGCCGCCTCTTATCAAAACATCCACAACAGCCAATAACTCCACTTCCTCTGATCCGTCAGCTAAAAATGCATACACCTTTGCCATTTTAATCGTCTCCTTTTAAATTATGAAATGTGCTGGTCATAGTGATCTTAATATAATCCACCAGATACCTTGTGTCCGCCTCTTCTCCTCCGATCATTTCTATTAAAGTATCGGCGGCAGTCCGGGATTGTCCCTCATGGTCATTTAAAACAGTCCCGGTGATTTTTCCTTCTTTTATATACTCCACCGTTTCCTGAAGCGCATCTACGCCCACCAGGCAGATATCTTTTCCCGGCATACGGCCCGACTCTTCCACAGCTTCCAAAGCGCCGTTTGCCATGGCATCGTTGTTGCAGAAAATGACTTCTATCCGGCTGCCATAGGCGGCAAGAGCCGCTTCTACAAGTTTCTTCCCGTTATCCATATTCCAATCCCCATTTCCGGAAAAAAGTTCTTCTGTCTTCATGCCCCCGTCTTCCAGGGCCTTAATGGAATATTCCGTCCGGTAACGGCTGTCTTCATTGCCTTCTTCCCCCATAAGCATAACATAGGATACCACTCCATCTCCGTTTAAATCCCCCTTTTTTGGAGTTTCCAGGATGATTTCTCCCTGATACGTTCCCGCCTGTCTGGAATCTGTTCCAATACAGGACACTGCCATGTGGTTCTCCTGCCACCGCTTCCGTTCCGCCTCCGGAGGCTCACGGTTAATAAAGACCAGAGGAACCCCTGCCTGGCTGCAGGCATCGGCAAGCCCGCCCGCTGCTAAAACTTCAACAGGATTCACAATGATCCCGTCACACCCCTCCGAAAGAAACTGTCTGACCTGCCGGTTCTGCTCTTCCTGGTCTCCGCCGGCATTGCGCATGATCACTTCCGCATGATAGGTTTCTTCCAGGTATTGTTTTAACTCGGATCGATAGAGTTTCATAAATGTATCATCATAGCGATAGATGCTCACCCCGATTTTTGGCCCTTTTTCCTCGACGCTTTCTTCCGTTCCCGCTTCTGATGCCGAACCTTCGCTGCCTCCTTTTTCCTGACTCAAAGGAGCGCAGCCCTGGATCAGGCATACTGCCCCCAATAGGAAAAAAAGTGTGAAAATCCGTCTATTTAACCGTTTCATATTCTTATTCTCCTGTATTTTACTGTATTTTTCATATTACCACGTTTTCCTGCTTTTTGCCACCATCTTCTATTTTTTGTACCCATGTGGTATACTAACAGCATTTGGCAGTGCAAGACACTGAAACAGGAGGATTTATCCATGGAAATAGAACGTAAATATTTGATATCCCGGCCGCCGGCCTGTTACACTTCCTACCCTCATCACTTCATAGAACAGGGTTATCTCTCAACCGATCCCGTAGTCCGCATCCGCAGGGAGGATGAAGCATTTTACCTCACTTATAAATCAAAGGGCCTTTTGATCCGTGAGGAATACAATCTTCCCCTGACCGCAGATTCCTATGAACACCTGATCCGAAAGGCCGACGGCCACATCCTGACCAAAAAGCGGTATCTGATTCCCGCAGAAGGCTCGGATCATCTGATCATTGAACTGGATATCTTTGAGGGACGGTTTGAAGGCCTTATGTTAGCTGAGGTGGAATTTCCCGACAAAGCTGAGGCGGAAAGCTTCATTCCTCCTTCCTGGTTCGGTGAAGACGTGACATTTTCGGGAGAATATCAGAACAGCAGGCTGAGTCAGCTGCCGTAGCCGTCTTAATAGAGAGCCAAGCCGCAGGAGTCCGAAGAGGTTACTGGCATTATAACACTTTTGACAATATAACAGAAAAAGAATCGAAGCGAAGGCTGAATATTCCATAAGATTTCACTGCCTTCGCTCCGATTCCTATTTTAACCCCGGCAGAATACTGCACGACGTTTTTTTAGAAACTATTTCTTTGCAATATACTTTCTGATATCCAAAGCAATCGCTACCACGATAACGATACCCTGTGCAATATACTGATAGTTGGTATCAACGCCCAGATACTGTAAGCAGGTCTTTAAAATCTCGAATACCAGAACACCGATCAGAACGCCTGATACTTTACCGATACCGCCGTTTACGGAGACACCGCCGATGGTGCATGCCGCTATGGCTTCCAGTTCCCAGCCCATACCCATGTTAACCGAGGAACCGCCGGATTTTGCACCAACCAGGAAACCGCCCAATGCGTAAAGGGCTGCTGCTGTCACGTAGATGATGATTTTCGTTTTATTTGTATTGACGCCGGAA
The DNA here is from genome assembly GCF_900155545.1 of Clostridium sp. Marseille-P2415. GTDB lineage: Bacteria > Bacillota > Clostridia > Lachnospirales > Lachnospiraceae > Lacrimispora. The sequence continues at coordinate 636,795 of NZ_LT732526.1, read as the reverse complement.
ACTTCTGCTGCCTGTTCGTTTCCGCCGATGGCATACATATATTTGCCGTGTGGTGTTTTGTTGTAAACAAACCATATCACAAGGCCGATTGCCAAAGCGATTAAGAACAAGTACGGAACCACCCCGAAAAGCCTGCCCTTTGCTACTTCCGTGTAAGCCGGGCGGTAACCGCCGATTGGTGTCGCATTGGTATAGACCAGGCAGACGCCGTAAACGATCAACTGCATGCCCAAAGTTCCGATGAAGGCAGGAACCTTAAGGTAGGAAATAACCATACCATTGATTAATCCGAAAATTGTGCAGATACCGATACAGATCAACAGTACAACGAATACCCACCAGATTCCGAAATCAGGAAGATTCGGAAAGAATTTGCCGCTGTAACCCGGTTTCTGAAGCAGAGTACCGGCAATACAGGCAGAAAGGCCTACCATACGTCCTGCAGAAAGG
>NZ_LT732526.1:450112-633163 GCF_900155545.1 Clostridium sp. Marseille-P2415 | reverse complement strand
TACGTTCCCGCCTGTCTGGAATCTGTTCCAATACAGGACACTGCCATGTGGTTCTCCTGCCACCGCTTCCGTTCCGCCTCCGGAGGCTCACGGTTAATAAAGACCAGAGGAACCCCTGCCTGGCTGCAGGCATCGGCAAGCCCGCCCGCTGCTAAAACTTCAACAGGATTCACAATGATCCCGTCACACCCCTCCGAAAGAAACTGTCTGACCTGCCGGTTCTGCTCTTCCTGGTCTCCGCCGGCATTGCGCATGATCACTTCCGCATGATAGGTTTCTTCCAGGTATTGTTTTAACTCGGATCGATAGAGTTTCATAAATGTATCATCATAGCGATAGATGCTCACCCCGATTTTTGGCCCTTTTTCCTCGACGCTTTCTTCCGTTCCCGCTTCTGATGCCGAACCTTCGCTGCCTCCTTTTTCCTGACTCAAAGGAGCGCAGCCCTGGATCAGGCATACTGCCCCCAATAGGAAAAAAAGTGTGAAAATCCGTCTATTTAACCGTTTCATATTCTTATTCTCCTGTATTTTACTGTATTTTTCATATTACCACGTTTTCCTGCTTTTTGCCACCATCTTCTATTTTTTGTACCCATGTGGTATACTAACAGCATTTGGCAGTGCAAGACACTGAAACAGGAGGATTTATCCATGGAAATAGAACGTAAATATTTGATATCCCGGCCGCCGGCCTGTTACACTTCCTACCCTCATCACTTCATAGAACAGGGTTATCTCTCAACCGATCCCGTAGTCCGCATCCGCAGGGAGGATGAAGCATTTTACCTCACTTATAAATCAAAGGGCCTTTTGATCCGTGAGGAATACAATCTTCCCCTGACCGCAGATTCCTATGAACACCTGATCCGAAAGGCCGACGGCCACATCCTGACCAAAAAGCGGTATCTGATTCCCGCAGAAGGCTCGGATCATCTGATCATTGAACTGGATATCTTTGAGGGACGGTTTGAAGGCCTTATGTTAGCTGAGGTGGAATTTCCCGACAAAGCTGAGGCGGAAAGCTTCATTCCTCCTTCCTGGTTCGGTGAAGACGTGACATTTTCGGGAGAATATCAGAACAGCAGGCTGAGTCAGCTGCCGTAGCCGTCTTAATAGAGAGCCAAGCCGCAGGAGTCCGAAGAGGTTACTGGCATTATAACACTTTTGACAATATAACAGAAAAAGAATCGAAGCGAAGGCTGAATATTCCATAAGATTTCACTGCCTTCGCTCCGATTCCTATTTTAACCCCGGCAGAATACTGCACGACGTTTTTTTAGAAACTATTTCTTTGCAATATACTTTCTGATATCCAAAGCAATCGCTACCACGATAACGATACCCTGTGCAATATACTGATAGTTGGTATCAACGCCCAGATACTGTAAGCAGGTCTTTAAAATCTCGAATACCAGAACACCGATCAGAACGCCTGATACTTTACCGATACCGCCGTTTACGGAGACACCGCCGATGGTGCATGCCGCTATGGCTTCCAGTTCCCAGCCCATACCCATGTTAACCGAGGAACCGCCGGATTTTGCACCAACCAGGAAACCGCCCAATGCGTAAAGGGCTGCTGCTGTCACGTAGATGATGATTTTCGTTTTATTTGTATTGACGCCGGAAACTTCTGCTGCCTGTTCGTTTCCGCCGATGGCATACATATATTTGCCGTGTGGTGTTTTGTTGTAAACAAACCATATCACAAGGCCGATTGCCAAAGCGATTAAGAACAAGTACGGAACCACCCCGAAAAGCCTGCCCTTTGCTACTTCCGTGTAAGCCGGGCGGTAACCGCCGATTGGTGTCGCATTGGTATAGACCAGGCAGACGCCGTAAACGATCAACTGCATGCCCAAAGTTCCGATGAAGGCAGGAACCTTAAGGTAGGAAATAACCATACCATTGATTAATCCGAAAATTGTGCAGATACCGATACAGATCAACAGTACAACGAATACCCACCAGATTCCGAAATCAGGAAGATTCGGAAAGAATTTGCCGCTGTAACCCGGTTTCTGAAGCAGAGTACCGGCAATACAGGCAGAAAGGCCTACCATACGTCCTGCAGAAAGGTCCGTACCTCTTGTAATCAGACATCCGGATATGCCGCAGGCGATGATAAAACGCGGTGCTACGTTTAAAGCGATGTTTTTAAAGTTATCAGGTGTCCCAAATGACGGCTGCTTAATTACCGTAAAGATAGCCAGCAAGATGAGAACAACGATGATTCCATTATTAATAAGAAAATCCTTTATATTAATCTTCTTAGCTGTCATGACTTAACCTCCTGTGTAGAATTTTCCGTTGCTTTATCGTTTAAATCGAATTTCGTGGCAAATGCCATGATCTTTTCCTGGGTTGCCTCTTCATCCTCTACCTCTCCGGTAATACGTCCGTTGCACATGACGATGATCCGGTTTGACATGCCGATTAATTCCGGCATTTCGGAAGAAATCATGATAATCGATTTTCCCTGCTTAACAAGGTCAATCATGATCTGGTAAATCTCAAATTTTGCACCGACATCAATCCCTCTGGTCGGTTCATCCATAATAAGAATATCCGGGTTATTGGCCAGCCATCTGGCGATGATCACCTTCTGCTGGTTTCCGCCTGACAGGGACTGAATAAGAGTTCTGTCACTGGGTGTCTTGATGCTCAGCTTCGCGATGCTGTCCTTCACCACTTCCCCTACTTTTCTGCCGTTAATGGTCCCAATCTTTGTATAATTCCGGTAAGAGGCAATTGCAGTATTATCCGCAATGCTTAAGCAGCCGAAAATGCCGGTCCCGCGTCTGTCCTCTGTTATCATCCCCACAGAGTCATTGATGGCATCCTGGGGCCGTTTGATGACAGCCTTCCTGCCAAGTACCTCGATTTCCCCGCTTGAAATGTGACGCATTCCGAATACCGCTTCCATAAGCTCTGTTCTCTGGGCGCCTACCAGGCCGCCGAATCCCAGTATTTCCCCTCTCTTAAGCTCAAAGGAGCAATCCTGGAAGGAACGTTCATGAATGCTGCTCAAATGGCTTACCTTTAAAACAGTTTCATCCGTCCGGTAATCATCATTCGACGGATAGACATTGCTCAGCTCCCGGCCTACCATCTGCTTCACGATTTCATCATCGGAGATGTCCTTTACTTCCCAGGAGCCTACGTATGTTCCGTCACGCATAATTGTAATATCATCGGCAATCTGCCGGATCTCTGCCATCTTATGGCTGATATATATCATAGAAACACCGCGGGATTTCAAATCCCTGATAATACGGAACAGCGCTTCTACCTCATTATCAGTCAGTGATGAGGTCGGCTCATCCAGAATAACCAGCTTTGCATTCTGGCTCACCGCCTTTGCGATCTCAACTGACTGCATTTGTCCTATTGATAGGGTCCCAAGCTTTGCCTTGGGGTTGAAATTCATTCTTACATCTTTTAACCATTTTTCCGCTTCCGTATTCATGGTTTTATGGTCGACTATTTTAAGGGGACCGATTTTTATTAAGGGATATCTTCCCAGGTACATATTTTCCGCAATCGAACGCGCCGGTACCGGCTGCAGCTCCTGATGCACCATGGCGAGCCCTTTGTGAAGGGCGTCGTCCGGGTTTACAATATTAATCTTCTGCCCGTCAATAAAAACCTCTCCCTCATCCATTTTATAAATGCCGAAAAGACATTTCATAAGGGTCGATTTGCCTGCTCCGTTCTCGCCCATCAGAGCGTGAACGGTACCGGGACGTACTTTTAAGTTGATTTTATCAAGCGCTTTGACGCCAGGGAAGGATTTGCTGACCCCAACCATTTCCAGTCTGTATTGCTCCGCCATCCCGTTTCTCCTTTCCTATTTATTGCCCATGTTTTCTGGGCATAAAGGGATACCTGTAAGGTGTTTCCTATTTATTGCCCATGTTTTCTGGGCGTAAAGGGATACCTGTAAGGTGTTTCCTATTTATTGCCCATGTTTTCTGGGCGTAAAGGGATACCTGTAAGGTGTTTCCTATTTATTGCCCATGTTTTCTGGGCAGGGCCCGCCCCGTTTTATCGGGCGTAAAGGGATACCTGTAGGTATTTCAATTGATTATTTCGGAAACTTTTAAAAATCGGGTGTGCCTTACCGACACACCCGCTTTCAACCGGCTGCTGGAAATTATTTTAATTTATCAAGAATTTCCTGAGCATTATCCTTGGTAACTTTAATATAGTCTACCATGTTTACATTATCAACTGATTCACCTTTCAGGAACTTAACAGCCATATCGCTTGCTTTCTGAGCCTGTGAGAAGTGATCGTTGAATACAGTACCTGTCTGTTTATCATCAATAACATTCTGAACAGCCTCTGTTAACGCATCAACACCTACTAAGTAGATATCTTTGTTTACAGTGCGTCCTGCTGCCTCGATTGCCTGCAAAGCACCAAGTGCCATGGCATCGTTGTTACAGAAGATCACTTCGATCTGGTCGCCATACTGTGTCAAAGCATCCTGAGCGATCTGCTGGGCCTTTGCCTGATCCCAGTCACCACGCTGCTTTAACAGTTCTTTTACCTGCATGCCTGATTCAGTAAGAGCCTTTACAGAGAACTCTGTTCTGTACTGGGCATCTACGTTCTCCGGATCGCCCTGGATCATGATGTAGGTAACCACGCCGTCACCGTTAATATCACCCTTATTGGAGGTTTCAAGGATTTCTTCGCCCTGATAGGTACCGGACTGCCTTGCGTCACAGCCTACATAAGTAGCGTTTATCTTTTCATCCTTCCATCTCTGCTCTTCTTCCGTATCCGGCTCACGGTTGATGTATACAACCGGAATCCCTGCCTCTTTGCACATATCTGTGATTTCCGGAGCAGAAGAAGCCTGCACAAGATTTAAAATCAATACATCGTATTTCTGAGTAATGAAGTTCTGTATCTGGTTTGTCTGCTCAGCCTGGTCACCCTTCCCATCCTGAATTACAACATTTTCTTTCTTAAAGCCCAGATCTTCGGTTAAATAACGCTGAAGCTCTGTCCGGTAAAGTGTCATAAAGTTATCATCGAATTTGTAAATGGAGATACCGACCTTTTTGTCAGCTAGATCTCCCCCGACAGCTTCCTTCGCTGCTTCAGCGGTAGTTTCTGCTGCGCTGGAATCTTCCTTTTTCGTCTCTGCCGCCGTAGTCGATTCTGACGGTGCTGCCGTTGTCCCCTTTGAACCGGAACCACAGCCGGCCATAGAAAATACCATTGCTGACGCAAGGCCTACTGCTAATGCCTTCTTCAATAATCTCATGATAAATCCTCCCTTATCATTATATTTTTTATCGATTGGTGCTTTTACCTCATCGACATGCACATTATAACTTTCTTTTGTGCAGTTTTCCATATAATATTCTTGGGATATGTATCGATTTTTTTAGATTTCCCATGTTACCATCAAATTTTTTCGATAATTTTACCTATTATGCACAATGTCAAACCGGATTACCGGGCGGTCAGAGCCTTCTGACCGCATTCATAGTACTTATCCCGGTTCAGTTTTATCGTTTCCTGTACATTTTGACCAAGAGCCTCTGCAGCTGCAATTTTAAAAATCACATTGGCATATTCCACGCTGTCGCACTGGACCGTTCCGAAGAGCTTCCCCGTACGCAGCCCTTCAAGCCCCTGAGGCGTCCCGTCAATCCCCACAATCTTAACCGGCCTGGTATCCCCTTTCCGTTCTAAAGCATCCGCAGCACCTAAAGCCATGTCATCATTGTTGCAGATTACCACCTCCACCTGATCCGGGTATTCCGTCAGCCACTGCTCCATCCAGGCAGACGCCTGGCTTCTGTCCCAATTGGCGATTCCTCCTGTGATTTTTTCAAGCGGTACCCCGCCATCCTTTAAGGTCTGGATGGACCATTCGGTCCGGATAAGGGAATCCTGATGACTGTTCTCTCCCTCCAGGAGAACATAGCCGACTTTTCCATCCCCGTTTAAATCAAGAGAGGACGGATCTTTTTGATAGGCTTCCACCAGGATATTTCCCTGAAGAGTTGCAGACTCCTTCGCATTTTCCCCCACGTAGTAAAGCTTTTCCCAGCGCCGCATGTCCTCCTCTACCGGCTCCCGGTTAAAAAATACCACAGGCAGGCCGGCATCCATCGCCTTTCCTATAATATTGGATGCCACCGAACGGTCCACGATATTCACACAAATTGCGTCATAGCCCAGAGATATGAAGCGGTCTACCTGGCTGTTCTGGGTATTCTGGTTTCCCTTTGCATCCACGATTTCCATAACCACTTTAATCCCGGTCTCTTTTTCATATTCCTTTGCCTGCTCCTCAATGTTTCCCCGGAGTGTATTAATAAAGGAGTCGTCGCCCCGGTATAAGGTCACACCGATGCGTATGGATTTCTTTTCCTGCCAGCCCCCTTCTTTCCTGCTCTGATAAAACACTCCCCCAAAGACAAGCAGCAATATCATTGCCGCTGCCAGCATACAGTATCGTTTCTTCATGTTCCCATCCCCCATCTCAATCAATCGGATATAAGATTTTTTCAAATCGGCTTTCCCGCAGACCGGCCTTCCTGATATAATGTGAATCCAAAACAATCTGCTCCCGCTCCAACCCCTTGTGAACGGCTTCCACTGCCTTTACTATACTCATATATCCTGCGTCAAACTGGTCACTTACTACCAGCCCTTTTATGATCCCCGTATCCAGTTCCGTTAACAGCTTTGTAGTACTGCCAATTCCGTAAAGCCCTGTGATATAATTGCCGTATACCGGGCTTCCCGCTATGATATCGGCTGCTTCATCAAGGCTTTTCACATCAATGGCCGCAATGACCGCCTTCCCGCTTCCCGGATACACCGCAGCCTCAATGGCCTGCCGGAAGACATCATCCGCCTTTTTCTCGTAAAGCTTCATGGAAAATCCGGCCTCTGCAAGCGCTTCTGCAAGCCCGTCATAAACCTCCCTGTTGTACCCATACTCAAGCCCTTCCGTAAATATCCATACAGGCAGGCCGGAGGGATTCTCCGCTGCAATTGCCTGGCCAAGCTTTCTCCCTTCCTCCTGATAATCCGGAGCGATTCCGCTTTGAACCCGGTCATTTGGGAATAAATTCCCCATAATGACGGCAGGGCTGTTTAAAATCATATCCTCCATTTTTTTTGCACATTCTACCGGTTTGACAGGGATCAAAACCACTGCGGATGCTCCGTCATCGATCTCCCGTTTGACCAGCTCCATCTGCTGACCGGCATCCCCCTTCTCGTAGAGGGTAATAAAGCTGACATCTACATTATATTCCTCCGCAGCTTTATCTACTCCCTTTCTGAAATTGACGTAATAATCATCAGAGGTGTCGCTGATGATGACGGATACCGGATATATTTCTGTTTTCTTCTCCTTGATGATCAAATCCGTGGAAGACAAAAGAAACAGGACTACAAGTACTCCCGCCATCAGAGTCCATAATAATTTTTCTTGTTTTGTCATGATCTTTTCCTTTTTATTGCCCATGCTTCTTGGGCATAGAGGTATACCCGCAGGGTATTTCCTTTTTATTGCCCATGCTCTTTGGGCATAGAGGTATACCCGCAGGGTGTTTCCTTTTCTATCATAGTGCTATAGGAAACCGCCGGAAGATGGATGGTGATGGCCGTCCCTTCATCCGGCTCCGAATCAATGGTCAGGCCGTACTTTTCTCCAAAATACAGCTTGATCCTTTCATTCACATTCTTTACGCCGATCCCTGACCCCTTTTTCGAGGTGGTATGAGCCTGTTCCGAAAACAGGCCGGACACCTGCTCCTCCGTCATGCCAAGGCCGTTATCCTTCACGGTCAAATACAGAGCCTCCCCCGTTCTCCAGACATTTATGGCAATTTCCCCCTCTCCATCCATGAATTCCATCCCATGATAGATCGCATTCTCCACTAGAGGCTGAAGCACCAGCTTTAAGCATGTAAGTTCCATACATTCCTCCGCCGCATCAATCTGATAGGAGAATTTATTTTTAAAGCGCATATGCTGGATCATCAGATAATTCCGGACATGCTCCAATTCATCTCGGACTGTAATGATGCTTTTTCCTTTGCTCAAACTGATCCGGAAAAACCGGGCCAGAGCGGTCACTACTTTTACCGCCTCCGCCTTCTGCTCGTTTTCGATCATCCATACGATGATATCCAGTGTATTGTAAAGAAAATGGGGGTTGATCTGCGATTGAAGGGTGTCAAATTCCTGTTTTCTCTTGGCTTCGTGCTCCGCCACGATATCATCCATAAGAACGCGGATCTGTTTTGCCATATTTTTAATGGAATTCCCAAGATGCTGGATTTCATAGGAGCCTCCGATGGAAACAGGAGTTTCTAAATCCCCTTCTTCCAGAATGCCCACGGATTTTTCCAGCTCCTTGATCGGGTTCGTGATGCGGGATGAGATATAAGAGTTGATAAGAGCCAGAATGAACAGGATCAGGGTTATCAGAAACACAATAAAAAGCCTGGTCTTGATGGAGTTTAAGGAAACCACATTTTTGGGAGTTACCCCAACGACCTTCCACCCGGTATAGCCAATGGATTTTACCGTAATGATCCGTGTCTTGCCCTGAAATTCTTCCCGGTGGTTCCCATCCTTGTACCCTGCCGCTATCTTGTTGTTCTCCTGCATCCGTCCGGAATCGATCAGCTGGATCTTGGGATGGTATAAGATCTCCCCGTCATTGCTGATCAGATAAACATAACCACCCTTCCCGGTCGTCACCCCATCAAAAAGGTGCTCCAGGCTGGAATAGCTTAAATCCACCAGAAGAACGCCCTGAGTGGTGGAGGTTCCCTCCGTCAGCTCCACAGCCCTTGATAAGGAAACCACCCACCGGTACTGGTTCTCATTGTTCTCGAAGACATACTGGACATGGGGATAGGAAAAATGCTGGTTTTCCGTCTTTTCCAGGGCATTTAAAAACCACTCTTCCCGGGTTACATCAAGGCTGTTTTTCAGCCTTGCGGCAGGGACCGCCTCCACCATGCTGCCGGACTGGGAAAAGAGAGCGATGTTGTCTACACTGTCCTTATTGTTGTCATATAGAAGAGTGATTTCATTGTTGATGGACTCCGAAGAAAGGTCCGCGTTTTTAACGGCTCCGTAATACAGGGAATCCGACAGCTTCATGACCGTACGGAGATAGGATTCCACCGACCTGGCAACCTGATTAATGAGGCTCTGGTTTTCCTCCTGTACCATTTCCCCAACCTGGGTGGAGAGGCGCTGGTATAAGGAAAAGGTGATCAGAAGGCTGGCTGCCAGAGCGGTCACGGTAAAATATACAAAAATGGTATAACGAATGCTGATATTCTTTTTTTCCATTACCTGGCTCCACGGAATTTAGTCGGCGATACGCCGAACTTCTTCTTGAATACATAGCTGAAATAGTTTTGTTCCTGATATCCGACCTTTGCTGCGATCACATAAGTCTTGTCATCGGTTTTATTGAGCAGCTCCACTGCTTTATTCAGCCGGAGGTCCGTTAAATAAGCGATATATGCCTGTCCTGTTTCCTTCTTAAACATGGTGGAAAAATAGGCGGGGCTCATGTGCAAATGGCGGCATATCATCTCCACGGATAAGTCCGGGTCCTGGTAGTGGTCCATGATATACTGCTTTGCTTCCTGGATCACCTGGCGTGTGGTAATATCACGTTCCTGATTGATGGCCTGGTTCATTTTTTCCGCTATTTTAAACAGCCACTGGCCAAATTCCTCTTTCTTTTGAAGCTTGCCGAAAACTTCCATATACTCCAGCTCGCCGCCCATGATATCTTCCAGCGCCAGGTCATACTGCTGGATCATCTGAATGACGCTGTTTAAAACCCCAAACATATAGACCTGCTGCTGGCGGTAATGGACTTTTGCAGATTCCATCTTATCAATGATTCTGGATACCGCTGTCTTGATCTTTTCGTCAGGGCCGAATTTAATGGCTGAAATCAGGTCAGCCTCCATCACACTGTCAAACTCCAGCTTCCCGACTCCCACCGGCTCCATGTCGTTGATATATATGGTGCTCCCCCTGCCGGCTATGGCTTTATATCCCAGCGCGTCAATGGCTGACTGGTAAGCTTCCCGGATACCGGACAATTCCCCGCAGCTGTGGCCGATCCCGATGGTAACCGGCACCTCCAGGATACGCCTGGTCTCTTTGCAGATATCTCCCAGCACGTCAATGAGCCCTGTTGTGGAGTTATCCTCATCAAGAGCTACAATCACCACCATGCCGGCCTCAGAAGCGGACTGGAAAAGGGCAAAACGGCAATACCCCTCCAGCTTTTCCCTCACGATCTGCATAACGGAAATAGGAATCAGTTCTTCCTCATTGTGAAGGGAAAGATTTTCCCTGACATCCCCCTTTTCCACATCAATGGCCGCGATGATCCATTTTCTGGCCCCCATCACGGGCACGTCATATTCCTTAAATTTCTGTTCCACCAGTTCCTTTGGAAGATTTTTGTGAACCAGGTCATTGAAAAACTGCTCCCGTATAATAGGAAGGCTTTTCCGGTAATTCTCCCGAAGGCGGCTCAAGTTCCTTTTCTCGTCTATCTCCTGATCCAGATTCGCCTTTATCCTTTTTAATATGGAAGTTAGTTCCTCCACATTAACGGGCTTTAAAATGTACTCGGTCACATTCAGCTTGATCGCTCTCTGGGCATATTCAAAATCATCGTACCCGGAAAAAATCACCACCTTCATGGACGGATACCGCTGACGGACCTTTTCCGCCAAAGCCAGGCCATCCATGTAAGGCATCCGGATATCCGTCAAAACCACATCCGGTTCCAGCACCTCGATTTTTTCCATGGCATCCTCCCCGTTTTCCGCATCCCCCACTACGCGGAATCCGGCTGCCTGCCATTCGATTTTCTTGATGATGCTCTTGCGCACTTCCTCTTCATCGTCCACTAAAATTATGCTGTATAAATCCATGCTGTTCATTCCCCTTTTAAGAAATCCCCTTCGGGTAAACCAAGAAACTGTTTGCGTTACTGTATTTGATAAAGCAGGGCATTTACGATTGCTGCCGCCACATTGCTGCCGCCCTTTCTCCCCTTTGCCACAATAAACGGGACATCGGACAGGGACATGATCATCTCCTTGGACTGGACCACATTGACAAAACCGACCGGAACTCCGATGATCAGCCTGGGCCGGATCTTCCCTTCTTTTATCAGCTCATAAAGGCGTACCAGGGCAGTCGGTGCATTCCCCACTGCAATGATACAGTCTTCCGAAAGACCGGCAGCCTTATCCATGCTGGCGCACGCCCGTGTGGTCCGGTTAAGCTTTGCATATTCCGCCACATCTTCATCTGCCATAAAGCAGTCCACACTGCACCGAAGCCGGTTTAAAGCACCTTTATTAATGCCTGCTTTCCCCATATTGGTATCCGTTATGATCCGGATCCCCTCTTTTAACGCTTCAAGCCCTTTTTTCACTGCATGAGGGGAAAAGACCAGGTTTTCCGCATAATCAAAATCCGCGGTGGTATGGATCACCCGTTTGATCACCAGTTCATTTTCCGGGTCAAGAGTTTTTTCTCCAAGTTCCATCGTTATCAGCTCAAAGCTTCTCTTTTCTATTTCTTCGGGGAGTACCCGCTCCAGTTCGTAAAGTTTCATCTGTTCCTCCATGTTTTTCTTCGGCTAACGCCGGCTTTCCGTTTCCCCCTTTATGCCCATTATCCCATAGATCCGCTCCATGTCAAGGCTTTCTCTTAAGAGCATTGCCAACCGGTCATACTGCTCTTCTTTGTATTCCTGATAAGGAAGGCTTTCATTCAGTTCAATGGAAAGCCCCTTCTTTTTAATGAGGGCTTTTACTATTGTTTCGGCAACCCCTTCCTTATCAAAAAAGCCATGAATGTAAGTGCCATATACATTTCCCTTCTGGCAGCCATCCATTTTGGCCAGGTGGGAACCGGACTGGCTTTCCATTACATAGGCCAGGGGAGGTACGGAACGCGTTGTTTCACCCATATGGATTTCATAGCCTTCCACTTCCATGCCGGAAAGCTCCTCAAAAATACCTTCCACGCCTGTACAGGCCCCTGCAACCCTTGTTCTGGTTTTTTCTTTTCCGAAAACAGTGCGGACAGGCAGAAGTCCCATACCCCTCACAGGAGAAGCTGCTGCCTCCGATTCCACACCGTCCGGATCAAAAAGGCTTTCTCCCAGCATCTGGAAACCGCCGCAGACGCCAAAAACAGGGATTTTATCCGCTTCCAGCTTAGAAACTGCCGCCTCCAGACCATTTTGGCGCATCCAAAGCAAGTCCCCGACGGTATTTTTGCTTCCGGGCAGAATGATCATATCAGGATTTCCCAGTTCAGACACACGGTCCACATAGCGCAGGTGAACTTCCTGCATGGTGGAAAATACTTGAAAATCCGTAAAATTGGATATTCTCGGCAAACGGATCACTGCAATCTCCACTGCCGTACGCTCTGTTTTCCTGCTGCCTGCCAGGTGGTCAGAAAGGCTGTCCTCATCTTCCAGATCCACATCCATATAGGGAACCACGCCTGCGACCGGTATGCCGAGCCTGTCCTCGATCATTTGAAGCCCCGGATCCAGAAGGCCCTTGTCCCCGCGGAATTTATTGACGATCAGGCCGCCGATTAAGGCCCTCTCTTCCGGCTCTAACAGCATCACGGTTCCATATAACTGCGCAAACACGCCTCCCCGGTCAATGTCTCCCACCAGAAGGACCGGCGCATCCGCCATCTTTGCCATCCCCATATTTACAATATCATCCTGCTTTAAATTGATCTCCGCCGGACTTCCGGCCCCCTCTATTACAATGATATCATACTCGTTTGAAAGCTTCCCAAAAGCTGCTTTGATCTCCGGTATCAGCTTCTTTTTGTACGCAAAATACTCCTTTGCAGGCATATTGCCGATGGACACGCCGTTTACAATCACCTGGGAGCCGGAGTCATTAGTCGGCTTTAACAGGATCGGGTTCATGGCCGAATCCGGCTTTACGCCTGCCGCCTCTGCCTGCACCACCTGGGCCCGCCCCATTTCCAGTCCTTCTTCTGTGATATAGGAATTAAGGGCCATGTTCTGGGATTTAAAAGGAGCCACCCGGTAGCCATCCTGCTTAAAAATACGGCACAATCCGGCCGCAATCAGGCTTTTTCCCGCATTTGACATGGTTCCCTGTATCATGATCGTCTTTGCCATTTCGTTACTTCCCTTCTGCTACTATGGATTCTAATATGGAAAGAAATTTTAAATTTTCTTCCCGCTGCTTTACGCAGATGCGGTAATATGTGCCGTCAAGCCCCCGGTAATTGGCACAGGAGCGTATCAGGACTTTCCGGTCGAGTAACTGTCTGTACAGCAGTTTCTCTTTTGTAAGGGCTTCCGGCCTTGTATCCCGGAAAAAAATATAATTCGCCATGGAATCAAACAGTTCAAAACCAAGCCCGGACAGATTCTTTTTAAAAAACTCCCGTTCACAGGCAATGAACTTTCTTGTTCGTTCCACATAACCGGTTTCCTTAAGCGCTGCTGCTCCGGCCGCCTGGGCAAGGGAGGAGACACTCCAGGGCTGGCGTATGAGATTCATCCGGTTTAGCACCTGCTGGCTGCAGCATATGCCATAGCCAAGCCTCAGCCCTGCCATTGCATATATTTTGGTAAATGCTTTTAAGAGGAAGACATTTTCATGCGTTCCGTCTTGAATCACATTAAGGACCGAATAACGCTCCGGTTCCTGTAAAAACTCATTGAAGCATTCGTCCACCACGCAAAAAATCCCTCTGTCCCTGCAAAAATCAAGAAACCCTGACATGTTGTCTCTCTCTATGGCAAAGCCGGTGGGATTATTGGGATTACATAAAAAAACCATCTGGAAAACAGTCCCGCTCTTCTCCATCCAGTCCATGAGTTCCTTTTCTGGCAGCCGGAAGCCCTCTTCCTCTTTTAAGTCAAAATACGTGACATTACAGGAGGCTGCCCAAAGAGCCTGTTCATATTCCAGAAAAGAAGGGGCAATTAAAAGGGCATTTTCCGGTTTAACCGCCTGCACAACCTGAAAAATCAAGTCTGCTGCTCCGTTTCCGCATATGATATGTTCCGCGGAAACGTTATGGAACTTTCCCAGTTCCTGTCTAAGATGCGCGGACCGGCTGTCCGGATAACAGGAACAGCTGTCCACTGCTTTATAAAGGGCCTCCCGTACTCCCTGTGGAAGCCCCAGAGGGTTTATATTGGCTGAATAGTCCATTGTTACGCAGTTGGTATAAATATCCCCGCCATGCTGATATTCCATATTTTTTCTCCCAGATAAAATTTTATTTACGCAAATAACGAGCCGGATGAGCCTGTTTACAGGCTCACGATAATAAACAGGATAAGAACCGGAACCAGGGCCAGCAGATATGTAACAGTCATCAGGCAATTAGCCCTGCGGATATCCTCATGCTCCACCGGCCTGATGGCATCTCCAATGGTCGGTTTTTCATATAATTTTCCAAAATAAAAGGCGTTTCCCGCCAGTTCAATTTGAAGAACTCCGGCACAGACCGCTTCGGTCTGGGCGGAATTGGGGCTTTTATGTTTAAAACGGTCTCTTTTAAATATTTTGATACCATTTCTCCCATTGTACGGGTTTTCTTTTTTTCCCCTTAATCCATAAAAAAACTGGCACACATATCCTGCTCCTATCATGAACACCGCCGATAATCTGGCCGGAATGAAATTGCAGATATCATCGAGCCTGGCGGCTGCCCGGCCAAACCATAAGTACCGGTCATTTTTATATCCCACCATAGAATCCATAGTATTGACTGCTTTATAAAGAAAAACTCCCGGGCCGCCGAAAAGCGTCATGGCAAGCAGGGGAGCTATGATTCCATCCGAGGTGTTTTCCGCTACGGTTTCTACCGCTGCTTTTGTAATTCCCGTGCCGGTCAGGGTTTTTGTATCCCGTCCCACAATCATGGAAACAGCCTTTCTGGCCTCTTCCACATCATTCATATTGAATGCCTTGTAAACCTTCATGCTTTCGGTCCGGAGAGACCGCCATGCCATCATCTGGCAGCACATCATGCTTTCTACGAAAAAGCCTGCATAGGGAGAAAGAAAACAGGCTCCGGCAAATACTGCTGCAGATATGGCTCCCGTGGTGAAAAGCACAATTACTACCAGCCATGTACCGGCTGCCAGTTCCCCCTCTTTCCCCTGAGGGAACCGCTTTCTAAGCCATTTCTCCAGCCGGCTTATAAGGGAACCGATCCCGCAGACCGGATGCCAAATCCAGTGCGGATCTCCCAAACACATATCCAGAAAGCAGCCTGTAAGCACTGCTAATAAATGTAGTCGTATCATTGCTCCAATCCTAACTTTCGTCTATTTAATCTGCGTGGCAATTCCGCACACCAGACGGTAAACCTGTTTTGAAGTCCGGGCAAGCCTTACAGAGGCCCTTCCGGCCGCTTCCCTCCATTCCCGGTCTGACCGGTCCGCCGGCACGATGCCGCATCCCAGTTCATCGGAAATAATGATGGCATCCGGATTTTGTTGTTCTATGGTATCCAGAAACGCCTCCACGCTTTTTCCTTCTTTCAGAAGCCGTCTTATATACTCGTGGAACCCGTGGATGATCTGACAGTCCACGGCAGCTTCATAACTGTCTATCCCGCCTTCCGCCACTCGATATGCTGCATTTCCGCTGTCTGCGGTTATATTGTAATGACGTTCCGCCAGTTCCATGGCAAATGCCAGCTTCCCCTGCCACGCTCCGCCAATGATCAGTATCATATCCTGCCCCCTTTATCCTATAATGATTATACCCAATGGGAGACCACAGCCAGTCCGGCCACCAGTGCCAGCTCACAGATTTGAAGGAAATATCCGGCCAGATCTCCGGTAATTCCGCCAAATTCCCGTTTTGCCATGGTATAATAATATCCATAAACAAATAACGACACAAAAAAGGCTGCCGCTGCAGCAACCGGCCCTCCCAAATACCAGACCCCCAGCTCTGCCCCGGCTGCATAACCAGCCATCACAATACCAACGGTCCGCTTCCGGGCAGCACCGGAAAACGACGCTGCAAGTCCGCTCGTCTTTGCCATCGGAAACGTAACAACAGCCAGTCCGCTTAATGCCCTGGTCATGATGAATATCATACAATAAGCCGGTATCATATGCGGTTCAAGCTCCCGAAACGCAGCCAGATAAAGAAGGAGATAGACACCGCAGCCGATGATGGCAAAAGCGCCGGTATGGGGATCTTTTAATATCTCAAGCTTCCTTTCCCTGTCCGCATGGGAAGACTTCGCGTCAATCACATCCAAAAAACCGTCCATGTGAATCCCGCCTGTAATCACGATGGGAAGGATTACCGGAAGGATCTGCCTGAAATGCAGGAAATCCAAAGAACTGCAGACCGAATAGGCGCCCATTACAAGCAGACCGATTACGGCTCCGATTAACGGGAAAAAACACATAGCGTATCTCAGCCGTTCCTTTGTCCACTCCACCTGAGGTATAGGTATGCGGGAATACATGGAAAAAGCAATAATAAAGCTGCCCAGAAGATTCAATATCATCTGCGTAACTCCCGAAAGTTCTGATTGATCAATCTCCGGATTTTTCACAAGTCTTCCTCCTTTTGATGTATAAACATACTTTAAGTCCCGGCATTTAAAATAATAATATCACAGAAACTGGAAAATGTCATTGCCATTCAAAACACCTGATTCTGTTTTTTTATAGAAAAAGAGCCATTGCCCAACGATCCGTTGGTTTTGCAACAGCTCCTTAAAGTCTGACCATGAAGCATGGAACGTATGGTCTCAATTATCCTTCCGATCCAGGAAGTTTCTTTCAAACCATTGGAACAGCATGATTAGTAAGGTGATGATTATGATAACCACAAAAATACTGACCATACCTTTCCACATAATATCAAGTGTAATCAGAAATTTATCGAACATAGCTGGCTCCTTTCAAAATGCAGCAGGGATTCATAATAAGGTCGTCAGGAGGTTTAAGATAATGCCGCCTGCTAACACGGAAGCAATCTGGCCGGAAACGTTGGCACCAATGGCATGCATCAGCAGATGGTTTGTAGGGTCTTCCTTAATCGCCATCTTCTGTACCACCCGGGCCGACATGGGAAAAGCGGAAATACCGGCCGCTCCGATCATGGGATTGATCTTATTCTTGCGGAACAGGTTAATGAATTTTGCAAACAGAACGCCGCCTATGGTGTCAAATACGAATGCAATGAGGCCAAGACCAAGGATAAGCAGGGTCTGCCAGGTCACAAAAGCTTCCGCTCTCATACTGAAGGAAACGGTGATACCAAGCAGCAGAGTAACCAGGTTGGCAAGTATGTTTTGTGCCGCATCCGATAAACTGTTCAGAACGCCGCATTCCCTAAGCAGGTTGCCAAACATTAAAAAGCCAACCAATGAAACGGACTGGGGTGCGACAAAGCCGGCAATGATTGTTACTGCAATGGGAAATATAATCTTAATTCTTTTCGATACGGACACCGGATTATAAGGCATTCTGATAAGACGTTCTTTTCTGGTGGTAACCATCCTGATCGCCAGCGGCTGTACCAGCGGAACCAGTGCCATATAGGAATATGCTGCTACGGCAATGGGGCCGATGTAATTTGATTTAAGGATCTGCGACACCAGGATGGAGGTCGGTCCGTCAGCCGCACCGATGATGCCGATGGAAGCGGCATCGGAAAGGCCGAAGCCCAGCAAAACGGCAACGGAAATGGTAAAGAAGATACCAAACTGTGCTGCAGCACCGAATAACATCATAATGGGATTGGATAAAAGAGGGCCAAAATCAATCATGGCTCCGATACCGATAAATAAGAGCAGCGGCAGCGCCTCGGAGGCTTCAATTCCTGATTCAAACAGCCACTGAATGATGCCATGGGTATTCCCGATACCAGGAAGTGTCTGATCAATAACACCGGATAAGGGCAGATTAACCAGAATCGCGCCAAATCCCATCGGAAGAAGAAGCGACGGTTCATAGCCCTTTTTAATGGCAAGATAGATCAATAAGATACCTACGAGGTACATGATCAATTGGGGAATGGTAATAGAAGCAATACCTGAAAGCAAAAAGTCCATTGTAAATCTCCCTTCGTTCTTGTGCACTTTTAGTATAGACAGAATCGCCGGCAATCTATGCAGTTCCACCCGATCTTAACCTTAAAAAGACAAGACCTGTATCCTAAAATTAGGATACAGGTCTTGTCTTTTCAAATTAAACCAGAACATTTCTGTCCACGATGTTGATTTAACTGCATTTCTGTAAAAGAAACCCTATTCCATTACAGTATGCTGACTACTCCCCTATATCTGATTAACATTACAGTAGCACAAGCCTTTCCGTTAGTCAACCTTTATTTCCATTTTTTAACATATCAAAATATTTTTTTATACTTTTTTAACACCAGACCGGTTATAAAAGCTTCTCTTCCAGATGGGGAAATATCTTTAAGCTCCTCTTTAAAATTCCTTTCATATGAGCGATGGCAGTACCATAATTCGTAAACGGAACATTTGCGTCAGCAGCACATTTTCTCCGGTACTCCATCTCCCTCTCATTTAACATGCATCCGCCGCAATGGATGATCAGCCGGTAGACTGATAAATCTTCCGGAAACTCCCGCCCGGATGAGGTTTCAATCAAAAGCTCCTTCCCNAATAATAAAGCTGCCCAGAAGATTCAATATCATCTGCGTAACTCCCGAAAGTTCTGATTGATCAATCTCCGGATTTTTCACAAGTCTTCCTCCTTTTGATGTATAAACATACTTTAAGTCCCGGCATTTAAAATAATAATATCACAGAAACTGGAAAATGTCATTGCCATTCAAAACACCTGATTCTGTTTTTTTATAGAAAAAGAGCCATTGCCCAACGATCCGTTGGTTTTGCAACAGCTCCTTAAAGTCTGACCATGAAGCATGGAACGTATGGTCTCAATTATCCTTCCGATCCAGGAAGTTTCTTTCAAACCATTGGAACAGCATGATTAGTAAGGTGATGATTATGATAACCACAAAAATACTGACCATACCTTTCCACATAATATCAAGTGTAATCAGAAATTTATCGAACATAGCTGGCTCCTTTCAAAATGCAGCAGGGATTCATAATAAGGTCGTCAGGAGGTTTAAGATAATGCCGCCTGCTAACACGGAAGCAATCTGGCCGGAAACGTTGGCACCAATGGCATGCATCAGCAGATGGTTTGTAGGGTCTTCCTTAATCGCCATCTTCTGTACCACCCGGGCCGACATGGGAAAAGCGGAAATACCGGCCGCTCCGATCATGGGATTGATCTTATTCTTGCGGAACAGGTTAATGAATTTTGCAAACAGAACGCCGCCTATGGTGTCAAATACGAATGCAATGAGGCCAAGACCAAGGATAAGCAGGGTCTGCCAGGTCACAAAAGCTTCCGCTCTCATACTGAAGGAAACGGTGATACCAAGCAGCAGAGTAACCAGGTTGGCAAGTATGTTTTGTGCCGCATCCGATAAACTGTTCAGAACGCCGCATTCCCTAAGCAGGTTGCCAAACATTAAAAAGCCAACCAATGAAACGGACTGGGGTGCGACAAAGCCGGCAATGATTGTTACTGCAATGGGAAATATAATCTTAATTCTTTTCGATACGGACACCGGATTATAAGGCATTCTGATAAGACGTTCTTTTCTGGTGGTAACCATCCTGATCGCCAGCGGCTGTACCAGCGGAACCAGTGCCATATAGGAATATGCTGCTACGGCAATGGGGCCGATGTAATTTGATTTAAGGATCTGCGACACCAGGATGGAGGTCGGTCCGTCAGCCGCACCGATGATGCCGATGGAAGCGGCATCGGAAAGGCCGAAGCCCAGCAAAACGGCAACGGAAATGGTAAAGAAGATACCAAACTGTGCTGCAGCACCGAATAACATCATAATGGGATTGGATAAAAGAGGGCCAAAATCAATCATGGCTCCGATACCGATAAATAAGAGCAGCGGCAGCGCCTCGGAGGCTTCAATTCCTGATTCAAACAGCCACTGAATGATGCCATGGGTATTCCCGATACCAGGAAGTGTCTGATCAATAACACCGGATAAGGGCAGATTAACCAGAATCGCGCCAAATCCCATCGGAAGAAGAAGCGACGGTTCATAGCCCTTTTTAATGGCAAGATAGATCAATAAGATACCTACGAGGTACATGATCAATTGGGGAATGGTAATAGAAGCAATACCTGAAAGCAAAAAGTCCATTGTAAATCTCCCTTCGTTCTTGTGCACTTTTAGTATAGACAGAATCGCCGGCAATCTATGCAGTTCCACCCGATCTTAACCTTAAAAAGACAAGACCTGTATCCTAAAATTAGGATACAGGTCTTGTCTTTTCAAATTAAACCAGAACATTTCTGTCCACGATGTTGATTTAACTGCATTTCTGTAAAAGAAACCCTATTCCATTACAGTATGCTGACTACTCCCCTATATCTGATTAACATTACAGTAGCACAAGCCTTTCCGTTAGTCAACCTTTATTTCCATTTTTTAACATATCAAAATATTTTTTTATACTTTTTTAACACCAGACCGGTTATAAAAGCTTCTCTTCCAGATGGGGAAATATCTTTAAGCTCCTCTTTAAAATTCCTTTCATATGAGCGATGGCAGTACCATAATTCGTAAACGGAACATTTGCGTCAGCAGCACATTTTCTCCGGTACTCCATCTCCCTCTCATTTAACATGCATCCGCCGCAATGGATGATCAGCCGGTAGACTGATAAATCTTCCGGAAACTCCCGCCCGGATGAGGTTTCAATCAAAAGCTCCTTCCCCGTAAATTCCCGCAGCCAGCGTGGAAGCTTTACGGTTCCAATATCATCGCACTGTCTGTGATGACTACAGCCTTCGGAAATGAGTATCCTGTCCCCATCCTTTAATTCCGCAAGGGCGGCCACCCCTTTTACGGCGTCCTCCAGAAAGCCCTTATACCTGGCCATCAGGATCGAAAAGGAAGTAAGGAGAATATCTTCGGGCGTATCTTTGTTGACCTGCTCAAAAGCCTGGCTGTCCGTTATGACAAGGGCCGGCTTCTTTCCCAGTTTTTCCAGGGTCCCCTTTAATTCCGTATCGCGCACTGCGGCCGATATTCCTCCTGCCTCTAGGATATCCCGCATTACCTGCTGCTGCGGCAGGATAAGACGGCCCTTCGGCGCTGCCTTATCAATGGGGATCACTAAAACCACCAGATCATAGGGATCCAGTAAATCTCCCACGATCCTCATTTTCATATCTCCGGTATTTACAAGTCCTCCGATCCGCTCCTTTAATTCATGGATAAACAGGCCTTCTTCCGCACTGACGGAAAGCCCGTCCGGAAAGAGCTGTTTACCGGTTAAGTCACATTTATTATAGGCAACCACGTAAGGAATCTTCTTTTCCTCAAACAAACGGATCAGTTCTTCATCTGCCTCCGTTTTTCCAATGGTTCCGTCAACCACCAGAACGGCACAGTCCGCCCGGTTTAAAATCTGCTTTGTTTTTCTTACCCGCATTTCTCCCAGGGTTCCTTCATCGTCAAACCCGGGAGTATCGATGATGACCACCGGACCCATGGGGAGCAGTTCCATGGATTTATAGACCGGATCTGTGGTCGTGCCTTTTACTTCGGATACAACGGACAGTTCCTGTCCTGTTACTGCGTTAACAACGCTTGATTTTCCTGCATTGCGGCGGCCGAAAAAGCCGATATGCACCCGCTCGGAGGATGGTGTTTCATTCAGTCCCATGCTTGTCACCTCTTATCATTATCAGTCTGGTGTATCAGAAACGGAAATCCCTTATTCCTTCTTCAATCTTCTGTAAATGGTCTTCGCAGATCATCCGCACCTTCTCTTTTGGAATGTGATTCAGTTCCGCCGCTATGAGCGCCTCACCGATTTCCGCCGTCTCCCCGGAAGCATAATCCATTAAATATTCTTTTAACGTCATGAGGGCATTAGGCTGACAGCAGTTTTGGATCTGGCCGCTTTTGCACAGGCTCATGAAGCGGTCACCGGTACGCCCTTCCCGGTAGCATGCGGTGCAGAACGACGGAATATACCCCATATCCATCAGCCAGTGAACCACTTCATCCAAAGAGCGCTGGTCGGAAACGTCAAACTGCTCCGTATCGGTAGGACGGATTTCCTCCTGATAGCCGCCCACGCTCGTCCTGGAAGCGCCGCTGATCTGGGATACCCCCAGGCGGATCACCTTTTCTCTCACCTTCTGGCTTTCCCTTGTGGAAACAATCATTCCGGTATAAGGAACCGAAATCCGGATCAAGGCGCAAAGCTTTGCAAATACTTCATCATCGATTCCATTGTCAAATGCGTCCGGATCAATGTCATCGGCACTTTTGATGCGGGGAACGCTGATGGTATGGGGGCCCACTCCATGGACCGCCTCCAAATGCTCCGCGTGCATCAACAGCCCTGCAAATTCATATTTATACATCTCCAGGCCAAACAGCACGCCCAGGCCAACATCATCGACACCGCCTTCCATCGCCCGGTCCATGGCCTCAGTATGGTATGCATAATCATGCTTGGGTCCTGTGGGGTGAAGCTTTTCATAGCTTTCCTTATGGTAGGTTTCCTGAAACAGAATATAAGTTCCGATCCCTGCCTCCTTAAGCTTCCGGTAATTCTCTACCGTGGTTGCCGCAATGTTCACGTTGACCCGGCGGATGGCACCGTTCTTATGCTTGATGGAATAAATGGTATTGATGCAGTCGAGGATATATTCGATCGGATTGTTTACGGAGTCCTCTCCCGCTTCGATCGCCAGCCGCTTATGGCCCATGTCCTGAAGGGCAATGACTTCTTCTGCAACCTCCTCCTGGGTCAGCTTCTTTCTGGCGATGTGTTTGTTTTTCAAATGGTACGGGCAATAGGTACAGCCGTTCACGCAATAGTTGGAAAGATAAAGAGGGGCAAAGATCACGATGCGGCTGCCGTAGAAATCTTTCTTGATCTGTTCTGCCAGATCATAGATCTCCTGTATTTTTTCCGGGATCTCACAGGCCAGAAGCACAGAGGCCTCCCG
Organism: Clostridium sp. Marseille-P2415; assembly: GCF_900155545.1. Classification (GTDB taxonomy): domain Bacteria; phylum Bacillota; class Clostridia; order Lachnospirales; family Lachnospiraceae; genus Lacrimispora. Next base: position 610,006 of record NZ_LT732526.1, on the reverse strand, counting down.
GTGAGTCAGGCCCTTTAAGAGCCTCGCTTTGGCAATGATCCGGTCGATGAGTTCCGCATTGCCTTTGTTTTTTTCCGCATAATCAAGAGTTTCCAGAATTTCCTCATGGGAAATAAATTCCTCCGCTTTCAGCGATTTTGGATCATACATCATGTTTTTTCCTTTCTTTTGGGTCAGCATCTGCTTCTCCGTCAGTATTTTATTTTATGAGGCCGGGCCTCTTAAAACTGTTTTGTCACGCCTTCACTCCCTGGTAAGCTGTCTTGGAACTGATTCCCTTTAATTTACCGATCTTACCGGTCAGGGCGGATATCATGCTCTGAGGCGCATCCACTGCAATGCTGATGATGCTGACCCCTCTCTTTGGATATGGGATCCCCATGCGGCCAATGATGTACTGCCGGTATTCATGAAGGATCTCATTCAGTAATTCCACCGATTCTTCCTCTTCCACAACGATACCGATCACTGCAATTCTCGTTTCCATCGTTATTCCTCCGTTTTCGTTTCATACGGACAGCCGTACAATGAAAAAGACCGCGCCGGAAAGGCGCGGCAAAACAGACTATCCCTTAAATGCCGAACCTTCTACCTCAAACTTTGTTTTTGGTGTCAGGATGCTACTATGTTATAATAATAACATAATTGAGGATTTTTTTCAATTCATTCCTTTTTTTACTATAACCGGGATCCCGGCAACTACCTCCACGACCGTATCCGCCAGTCCGGCTGTTTTTTGATTGATTTCTCCCAGAACCTTTCGGTAGGCATTGGTTTTTTCGCTGTAGCCGTCTCCATCCGAGAAAACCTCATTGGTCACAATGATAAATTCCTCTGACTGCTCCTTCACATGCCGGATTCCCTCCAATACCGCTTCCACTGCCCGGTCTTCTCCCAGGGGAGGGGCTTCTCCTGTTTCCCCAAGGCCGAAAAGTTCATTGGATACCAGATTTGACATGCATTCCAGAAGAACTGCCATGGGCTTCCCGGATTTTCCCAGATCAACGTCTTTTAAATTCCGATAACGCTCCACGGTTTCAAAATGTTTCCTGGCCCTCATCTGCCGGTGGCGTTCGATCCGTTTCCTGCATTCTTCATCCCAGGGCTTCATGGTGGCGATGTATATCCGCCTTCCCTCCCCCAGCTCCTGGATCAGGCTTTCGGCATACTCCGACTTTCCGCTTCCGCTTCCTCCGATAATCAGCGTAACCATTACACGCCCTCCATTGGCTTATATTCTTCAATATGAATGTCTTCAAAGGAACTCATTTTCGTATAAACATCGGCTGCCATATCCAAAAGCGGGACCGCTGCCACCGCTCCGGTTCCCTCTCCCAGGCACATATGGGCCTGTATGAGCGGTGCCAGCCCCAGTTCATCAAGAAGCCGCCGCCCGGCAGGCTCTGCAGATACATGGGAAGCCAGCATATAATCCCGGCATCCCGGATAAATCCGCTCTGCGGCAAGAGCTGCGGCAGCGGAAATAAATCCATCGATCAGCACAGGAATCCGGCAGATGGCACCGCCCAAAAACACACCGGCCAGTCCGGCTATATCAAATCCGCCCACACTGGCCAGAATGTCTGTCACATCCCGGCACCCGGGTCCGTATGTTTCTATGGCCTCTTTTATGACTTCAAGCTTTTTCCTTAAACCTTCCTCATTTAATCCTGCTCCCCTTCCGGTCAATTCCTCCGGATCTCTCTTAAGAAGCATGGAAGAAACGGCACTGCTGGTAGTCGTATTCCCGATCCCCATTTCTCCGGTGGCAATGAGATGATAGCCTTTTTGTGCCAGTTCCTCAACCAGACGGATGCCGGTTTCCATGGACTTAACCGCTTCAGCCCGCGTCATGGCAGGCTCTTTCCGGAAATTTTTTGTGCCGTAAGCGATTTTTCTGCGAATCAGAGGATGACGGGAACCGGACCTTAAATCTCTGGAAACTCCAATATCCACCGGAAAAACATCCACTCCGGCCCGGTCTGCCATGATGCAGACACTGCTGTTTCCTTCCGTCATATTCTCTGTCACAACGGCTGTTACCTCCTGGCCGGTCTGGGTGACTCCTTCCTCCACGATCCCGTTATCCCCGCACAGTATGAGGAGAGCCCGCCTTCCGATATCCACGTTTGAGGTTCCGCTTATGCCCGCGATCTTTACAATATCATCTTCCAGGATACCCAGGCTGTTAAGGGGTTTTGCTACATGACTCCACCGCAGGCGGGCCATTTCCATCGCTTTCTCATGAAGCGGCCGGATCCGGGACAGATATGTATGAAGCTCATCGTTCATTTTTCCATAGCCTCCTTACATTCCGCTTTCTTAAACCGTTCACAGGCTTCTACGAACCGTCCTGGCAAAACAGGATTTGACGGGTAATAAAAATGAGGAAATCCTGCCAGAAGATTCCCTTCTGCATGAACACAGTCCCAGCTTTTCCGTCCTCCGGGCTTCCGTGCTTCCATCCGGGTTCCGTTATTGGTACTGTCCCAGTAATGGAATTCATGCCCGCGGATGGACTCTCCTTTTTTCAAAAACGCGGCATCTTCCCTGGAAAAAGCCTCGATGTAGCCAAACCTTAAAAGGCGTTCTGTGGGATAAGCCCTTCCGTGGATGATCCCTGCCATAGGATAAATTTTATGTTCTTTTGTCTCCAGTTCATCATGAAGGTACAGGAAACCTCCGCATTCGGCCAGTATGGGCATAGAACGGTCTGATGCGTTTCGGATATCCCTGAGCATGGATTCATTTTCCGATAGCTCCTGTCCGTATAGCTCCGGATATCCCCCGCCAAACAAAAGTCCGCAGATTCCTTCCGGCAGCCTTTTATCGTGAACCGGGCTGAACGGGATCAGCTTTGCACCCATATCTTTCATAAGCTTTAAATTCTCCTGATAATAAAAACAGAATGCTTCGTCTCTTGCGATCCCTATGGGCACCCGGCTCCGGGCGGCTGCTTTAAATGCCTCCGGACCGCTGCCGCCGCAATAACAGGTCAGCGGTCCGGCATTCCCAGCCAGTTCCATGAGTCCTTTGATGTCAATTGTGTTTTCCATCTTAGCGGCCAGCTTGTCTAGCTGTTCCTTGAATCCTTTTAATTCCTCCGGAAGCACCAGGCCAAGATGCCGGCTGTCCAGGCGGCCTTCCTCACATTCCGGCAGATATCCGTACACACGGATTCCCAGCGCTTCCATGGCAGGCCTTAACCGCTCTGCCATGACTTCTGAGGTCCTGTTTAAGATTACGCCGCAAATATGGCTGTCCTCTCTGTATTCCAGGAACCCCTTCATCAAGGCAGCCAGTGATAAACCGGCTCCTTTGCAGTCCAGGACCAGTACGGCCGGCGCCTCCACCGTACATGCCACCTCATAGGAGCTGGCCCGGGTACTGTCTCCCCCGACCCCGTCATAATACCCCATGACGCCTTCTATGACGGAAATCCCGGCCCCGTCTGCCTGATTTACAAACTGTTCCTTCACCCTCTCTTTTTCCAGAAAAAAAGTATCCAGATTTCCGCCGTCTATGCCAAGAACATATTTATGAAACATGGGGTCTATATAATCCGGGCCGCATTTAAAAGACCGGCAGGATATCTTCCTGCCCAGAAACGCATTTAAAAGCCCGCAGGTCATCATAGTCTTCCCGCTGCCGCTTTTCGGGGCTGCAAGCATCAGCCTGGGATATGCATTATTCAAATACGGTTCCTCCTTCCCCTCCGAATGAAACAACATAAACCGGATTCTGTCCCAGCATCAAATGACAGTCCCCTGCCAGCCTGCCTTTTGAAACCTGCACCTGCACGATTTCTGCCGTAACGGAATGCTTTTTAAGCCAGGTTAAAACAGCTCCAAGGGATTCCAGAGCTATGACATTCATAACGATCCGTGCCTTGGGATTCTTTTGCAACACAAGAGCAAGCACTGCTTCCATGGAGCCGGAAGTCCCCCCGATAAATACATGGGTAGGCGCTTCGAGCCCGGTCATGGCCTCCGGTGCCGCTCCTTCCACGATTTCCAGGCAATCGGCACGGAACTTATCCTTATTGGCTCTTATAAGGCTTATTGCCTCCGCCTTTCTTTCAATGGCATAGACCCGTCCCCCGGTAAGGAAACGGGAAGCTTCGATGGATACGGATCCGGTCCCGGCCCCCACATCATAGAGAACGGAATCCGGCTTTAGTTCCAGTTTTGATATGGAAACAGCCCGGACCTCACTTTTGGTCATGGGTACATCTCCGCGGATAAACTGTTCATCTCTCATGCATTACCTCTCAATCAATACCGCTGACAGGCGGTCAAATTCCTGCTGCTCCAAAGCTTCCGGCGTTCCAACGGTGATCCGTTCATCCGGATAGGAAAGCCGTTCCCCCACAGAAAGCCTGATTTCAGCAAATCCCTGTTCCTTAAGAAGACGGCAAAGGCTTTTTACCGTATTGGTTCCGTCTAACAACGCAAAAACCCTGGGACTGCCCCTTAATTCTTCAAGAATATCCCAATCCCTTCCGTGAAGGCTCACAAGCCGCACGTCTTCCCAGCCCGTTTTCAATCTGGAACACAAATAAGAAACGGAAGATACCCCGGGAAAAACTTCGGTACAATACTTTCGGCAGTATGGCTCTTTATTTAACGCTTCCGCCATCTTTCCGGCACCGCTGTAAAAACCCGTATCACCGGAATAAAGGATTCCGATCCGGCGGCACTCCTTATGCTCCTCCAGCCAGGGCAGGATATCCCTGCTTAAATAAAACGGTTTCTGAACGGCATTTGGTATTGCATGGGAAATGCTAAGAAGCATCCTCTCTGCACCAAACACCACATCGCAGGCCTGCAATGCTTTTAACGCCTTTCCGGTCATCTGGTCCGGCCCGCCCATTCCGATTCCGATCAGCGAAACGCTCTTCCTTTCCGGCGGGATGCCAGGCTTTGGACCCAATATATTTTTTGCTTCCTGTACCGTGATTCCTTCTTCTTTTACCGGGCGTCCAACAACAACCGCTGTTATGCCGCATTCCGCTGCAGCTCTTATTTTTTCCGGGAAACCTCCGGCATTGCCGGCTTCTTTTGTCACAAGATACCGTATATCATACTGCTTTATCATGGCCTTGTTCATTTCCACAGAAAAAGGTCCCTGCATGCCGATCAAATGTTTTCCCTTTATCCCCATCTGCTCACAGGCAGAAATCACAGATACGGTCGGCAGCACTCTTGCAAAAACCCGGTCCTCCCAGGAATCCAGGGCCATAAAGAGCGAAAGTTCCTTGCTTCCCGTGGTTACAAGAACATTCCCCTGCCTTTTGCTTAAGGAAAGGACCGCTTCCTCCACCGAACCGGCCCATACAATGCTCTCCTCCTCTTTTGCAGCACATTCCTCCCGGACCACCCTCATGCGCTTCGCTCCGGTCCGTTCACAGGCCGTGAGGATGTTTTGACTCACCGCTGCTGCATAAGGATGGGTAGCGTCAAATACAAGATCAATGCCCATACGTCCCATAAACTGTTCCATCTCGCCGGAATTCATGGGGGATTCCTGTATATGCAGATACCGGCTCTCCGGCAGAACCATTTTCCCATATCCGGTAGCCACACTGACCCATGCGTTTATCCCATTTTCATGGCAGTATTCAGCCAGAATCCTGCCCTCCGTGGTACCCCCGAAAATAAGAACCCTACACATGTTTATATCCTCTTGGTGTTACCATTCTTCCATTTATTTCTTTTGTCATGGAATTCCCGATAAAGATGGTCGTAAACATATCTGCCTGGGCATCCCTTAATTTTTCCAGGGTCATGACCTCCATTTCTTCCTCTTCCCTGCCGATATTCCTTACAAGGCCGCACACGGTTTCCGGACTTTTGTATTCCATGACGGTTTCACAGGCACGTTTTAAATAATCCGCCCTCTTTTTGCTGGAAGGATTGTAAAGACAAATGATCATGTCTGCCTGGGCTGAAGTCCTGAGCCTCTTTTCAATCAAATCCATGGGAGTGAGCAGATCACTTAAGCTGATTACCGCAAAATCATGTCCAAGGGGAGCGCCCAGAAGCGCTCCGCCGCTTAACGCCGCCGTCACTCCGGGGATGATTACGATTTCCAGTTCCGGGTCCCATCGCGCCATTTGAAGAATCAGACCGCTCATGCCGTAAACGCCGGAGTCCCCGCTGCATACCATGGAAACGGTTTTTCCCTTTTTTGCCTCATCAATGGCCAGCCGGCAGCGTTCCTGTTCCCTGCGCATGGGAGTTGTCATAAACTCCTTATCCGGGAAATGTTTCCGCACAAGATCTGCATAAACCGTATATCCTACAATGACCTGGCTCTCTTCCAATGCCTTTACCGCTCTTATGGTCATATCCTCGTAGGATCCCGGGCCGATTCCCACCACGTAAAGTTTTCCTGTTCTGTTCATAATTTTACCTTCCAATCCAGGACAGCCACGGCTACCGTTACGCCGCCCGATGCCTGTTTTTTTACCAGAAGCCTTCCGCCTCCCAGTTTCTCAGCACAGGCAAGGGCTGACCGCTCACAAACATTGTCAACTCCTGTTACCTGCTTTACAAAAGAAGAAGCGGAAAACTCCCCTTCCGTTTCGGCAAGCGTCCGGGCCGGATAGGTGTAAAACCGGATCCCTTTTCCGGCCGCATATTCACAGATCCCTGCTTCTTCTTTTTTTAAATCAATGCTGGCACATGCAATCAGGCCTTCCAGGGATAAATTCCACTCCCCAAAAATCCGATTTACAGCCTTTTCTATCTCTTCTGCCGGAATCCCTTTCCTGCATCCGATTCCCAGGATGAGAAGCTTTGGAACCAGCTTAAAGGAATCCTTTAAAACAGCCTCTTCCGGCTTGTTCTTTACGGTTATCCAAAGGTTCAGCCGGCATGCCTCCCCGGAGACAAGCCCCGGGGGAAGTTTCCCTTCTACCGGAAAATCACTGTAAAATCCAATGGTTTCTCCCCTAAGGACCGCAGCGGAAACCTCTTTTACCCTGCTAAGCCCGGTGATGGCAAGTCCCTGTTTTTTGGCAAACAAGTCAACTGCAAATCCACCATGGTTGTCTGTGGCAGTCGTGATGACCGCCTGTCCGCCCGCAATTCCTGCCGCCCGCTCCGCCAGCTCATTGGCTCCGCCCAGATGGCCGGATAAAAGGGAAATGGAGAAACGGCCCATATCATCCAGGACCACCACGGCCGGATCCACTGCTTTGCTCTTTAAAAAAGGAGCAACGGCCCGGACCGCTATGCCCGCAGCCCCTATGAACACAATCCCGTCTTTCTTCAAAAACTGCTCTTTTGTCCATTCCGTTAACGATGTCTTGAGAGGAACCAGGGATTCCCCGTCTGAGCCGGATTCCAGAAGCTTTTTGGGCCCAAAGCCTTCACACTGGTCTCCGGCCATGGAAAGTCCTTTCATGAGCCTTACGCAGAGCCCGGCTCCGGCCTCCGTAAAGCATACGATAGAAAGCTTCATCATTTCCCGTCCGTCCCCTTCCGGAATTCCGTGGTAAAGGCCGGATCATAAAGCCTGGAACGCTCATAGGCGTTCTGAGCCACTGCATTGCCCACAAGAATCAGAGCCGTTTTCCTTATACTCTCCCGTTTTGCACCTTCGCTTAAGCTTTCCACCGTACAGATCACGGTCTTCTCTTCATCCCAGGTGGCCTTGTAAACGATGGCAGCTGGCGTATCCGGAGCATAACCGCCCTTTATCAGTTCTTCTGCCAAAGCATCTAACATCCCTGTGCTTAAGAAAATCACCATGGTGGTGCCATGGGCTGCAAAGGAAGCGATGGATTCCCGCTCCGGCACCGGCGTCCTGCCTGCCATACGGGTAATGACCACACTCTGGGATACCCGGGGAAGGGTATATTCCATCTTAAGTGCCGATGCCGCACCGCAAAAGGAGCTGACCCCCGGGCAGACATCATAAGAAATCCCCCTTGCGTCCAGCTCGTCCATCTGCTCCCTTATTGCGCCATAGATACAGGGGTCCCCGGTATGGAGCCGTACCGTCGTCTTTCCTTCTTTTTCCGCTTTCTCCATCACAGCGATCACTTCCTCCAGGGTCATTTCCGCGCTGTCATAAACCTGGCAGCCTTCCTTTCTCCCTTCTAACAGAACCGGATTTACCAGAGAACCTGCATAAATGATCACATCTGCCCGCAGCAGCAATTCCTTTCCTCTTACCGTGATTAAGTCCGGTGCTCCCGGACCTGCTCCCACTATATGTACCATTTTTACCTCACAATCAACAATGAATAATAGCCTGCGTCTTCCGGGATTTCATCCAGGGAATGATAGATCCGTTCCGACTGCATCCCGCAGTTCTCCACCATGACGGCGCTGGACCTGCATTTTCTGATTTCTTCCTTTACCGCTTCCATCTGTCTGCCCGCTTTCATGAGCACCTTTACACCGGAAAGCTTTAAAGCATCCTTTACCTGATAGGAAGCAGGGATGATGTGAAGCTCCTCTGCCCCCGATACCAGCGGAACCCCCAATCTGGCCGCAGCGGCGCAAAAGGAAGGAATTCCGCATTCCAGGCGGGTGGCATACCCCTCCTTCCAGAGCCTGTCCAGCAGATAACTGCAGGTTGAATAAATGCTTACATCCCCCAGCGTTATAAATCCCACGTCTTCTCCCCTGTCCAGATGTTCCATCACGGCCCTGGCCGCCAGGTCATGGCTTTCCTCCAGCACCTTTTTATCCTTTGTCATGGGCATGGGCAGATAAATGCATTCCTTTTCCTCTATTTCCGGTACCGCCTGCCTGGCGATCTGATATGCAGTACATAATTCCTTCTCTTTATGCGGAATAGCGATGATGTTTAATTCCCGGATCCTCTTTGCCGCTTTTAAGGTCATCAGCTCCGGATCTCCCGGCCCTACTCCGATCCCATACATGGTTCCAGCCATACTTTATCCTCCTGTTTATCCGTATCTCCGGTCATCCCGGCGAACAGCCCAATGAGTGCCTGTGCTTCCCGGCTCATTCCCAGTATCCCGTAAACGGTGGAAAATGTCACCACTTCCACCTTTATCCCGCCTGCCCAAAGGGAGGCAAATTTCTGTATTCTGTTTACTGCCTCTTCCATTACAGGCTCCAGTATTCCGTAATCCTTTAAAATCCCAGCGGCTTCCTCCATGGTATTTGCCAGAAGGATCTTATTTTTCAATTCCATCCCAATGCTGCTTCTTTTAAAGCTTTTCCCTTCCAATGAGGCAGCGGTACAGTCCCACAAAATTTCCATACGGCGGTCCCCATATTTGGAATGGGTATTGGATACACCTCCCGCGACCTTGATAAGCTTCCCGATATGCCCTGTAAGCAGGATCTGGCCGAAGCCCTCTTCTCCCGCCATCTCTAAGGCATCCCCGATGAAATTGCTGCAGGTGACTCCTTCTTCCATGAATAGGCCAAGAGCTTCCTTTATGAATGCCTCCCCATAATTTCCCGGAGTCAGAATGACCCGTCTGATGCCTGCCACCGCTTTCATATGCAGTTCCAGACGTATGGTAGCCGTAAGAGCCGCTTCGCTCATGGGGTTCACAATCCCGGTGGTTCCTAGAACCGAAAGGCCCCCTTTGATCCCAAGCTTTGGATTAAAGGTCTTCTCCGCCAGGTTTCTTCCCTCCGGCATCCAGATGCATATTTTTAAGGAACCCTCAAAACCGGCTTTCCTTCTCGCTTCCTCCACGCCATGGAATATCATGCTGCGGGGGACCGGATTAATGGCCGGCATACCCACGGGACAGGAAAGTCCTGGCCTTGTCACCAGTCCAATCCCTTCTCCGGCAGCCAAAAAAAGCGGACTTACGCCGTCCGCTTCTTCCCCGTTCCAACAATAACATCTTTTTACCGGCTCATCCTCTTTTCCATTAAAATATTCCACGGAGGCAAATACCAGGGCCTGATCCGTTACATCCGGATCATCTCCGGCATCTTTTTTAACCGCACAGACCGCTTTTTCCCGGTTTAAGGCGACATGGAAAAGGGATAAATCGGCAAACCTTCCTTTTGGCGTCATAAGCTCCATATGTTCCAGTTCACTTCCGGTAAGCAGCATGGCTGCTGCTGCCTTGGCAGCAACAGCGGCGCAGGTTCCCGTGGTGAATCCGCTTCTTAATTCGTGTTTTTCCATATTTTTTCCTCTTCGATGTACATTATAAAAGATTTTTGCTTATGGCGCAAGGAAATGTTTCCCTATGCTTCCTCTTCTTTCACAAGAGCGTCTTTTTTCAGTTCTCTTTTTCTTTTCGTAATCAGGCCCCCAATCCGTCCGCTTTCCTTTGCGGTCAGGCTGCGCCAGCCTCCATTTACCACTTTGTCGCCAAGACCAAGCTCCGTAGCGATTTCGAATTTAAGTATTTCCTCCGGCTTCATATTATGAGGATCAAATGGTTCATTTTTCTTTCCTTTTGACATATATTTGCATCTCCTTTCACAAATCTAAAGAGAGTATGCCCGCTGCCAGAAGAATTAAACGTAATTTTTTTCCGGTATTTTACAGGGAAAAGGCAGGACACAGCGGAACGGTTCATCCGCTATGGCCTGCCTCTTTTTCAGAATCCAAGCATTGAGATCCGCTTATCTCCTTGGAATAATGACAGCCGCTATAAAATATGCCACGATGCCTGCGCCTGAACAGCCTAACACCGCCCATAACAGGCGGATGATGGTAGTATCCACATCAAAATATTCTGCGATCCCTCCACATACCCCGCAAAGCATTTTGTCCGTATCGGAACGGTATAATCTTTTCTGATTGCCTTCCATTTGTATGTCTCCTTTCTTCCCTCTGACATGTAACTGTAGTCATTGTATTATAATTCATTCATAAAATCCACCTGGATCGCACCTGTTTCACATTCCAAATCCATGTTTTTGCCGGCTCCGTTATCCATTGTGTCCTTGCTTTTTAAGGCTGCGCTGCTTTCTTCGCCTATCTTTACCGCTCCCAGCCTGCACTGGATATCATAATTGTAATCTTCTTTTTTTCCAGCCAGCTCCATTCGAATGGCACCGACCCTGCATACCGCATCAATATTACCGGAAGTGGTTCCGGAAAAATCCACAGCACCCACATCACTTACAATGTTAAGATCTCCTGCATTGCCCTGACTGATCTTTATGGTGCCTGCCTTTGTTTCCAGGTTCATTTCATCAGCAGACAGAGACTGGGCCATGAGAACCGGAGCCGGCTCCTCCTGGTCTGAAGACCCATTGGAATGGGCCAGCTTCAAACTCACGCTGGAAAAATGGTAATCCTTAGGTACATGAATGGTAAACAGCAGTCCGGAATCGTCTCCGCTTCCTTTCCGGCCAGGGTATACCTGCAGTTCCAGTTTCTCATTCTCTTCAAACCGGCTCCAATGAGTTTCATCCCTGTTACAGAACACCCTGATCCTGTCACCAGCCGGATCCTCTACAAAGACCACGCTTCCTGCACGTGCGGCCACATCCAGTTTCTTTACTTCGGAAGAGGAATAAATTTCCTGTCCTTCCTCCGCTATATCCGTGTATTCCCGGCCATAATAATCATCGAGATCCTCCCAGAAACCGTCAAGAGTTATTCCCGGGATTTCCTTCCTCCACTGGACGGCCCTTTGGGGTACAACATCCAGCAAATCCCCGCCTAAGGCCGCTGCTGTGAACGCGATACCTCCGCCTATGAGAACGCAGATACCTCCGGCTATCAAACATATTTTTATAAACTTTTTCATGAACGGCCCCTCCTTCCATGAAATAATCCGCTAATGGCGTTCACGCAGCTCCGGAACAGAAAAGGCAGGAATTTTCCGTAAAAAGCGCCGCTGACAGCCAGTGCAAGAAGGCCGAGACCAAGAATCAGTATCCCCAGTCCCAAAAGCAATATCCCACTTAGGGGGTGGATAACCATGGAAACAATTCCGGCCAGAACCATGGCAACTCCGGCCACAAGGAGAGCGGCTGTTCCCGCACCGACCACGATGACCGCCGCCAGAAGGCAGCCAAGAAGACCGCTTACCAGTCCCATCATGCCGCCGCCTATTCCAAAAAGTATGGGTGACGCCGCAATAATTAGTAAAATCCATAAAACGGTTTTTACGATCCGGTTGGAATCCGCGGGACTGCCTTTTTTTGCGCGGCCCTTACCGGACTCCCTCTCATACTCCCTTTTATAATCCGAGGCTTCCGGGAGATCATACCGCTTTGCCATCTGAAAATTGGGATCTTTAAACCGTTCATCCTGATAACCGCTTTCCGTGAACTCTCCTCCATCCGCTAAATTGCCGGATATATCCGAACGGATAATGGAAGCAATGCGTTCCGGACTCCCAAATTCTCTGATGACTTCTTCTTCCTTTTCCGGCCCTGCTTCCTCCAGATAATCCCTGTAATATCCGATGGCTTCCACCTTTTCTTCATCGGGAATATCCGACAGCAGATATTCCAGCTCTCTCATAAACTCATCCCTGTTCATATATGTGCCTCCTCAAAAATCCGGGATATCTTCTGCGAATAGCCTTCCCATTCGCCTTTATAGAGATTCAATTGAACCCGTCCCTTTTCCGTAATTTTATAATATCTTCGGTTTCTTCCGTCAAATGCCAGATCATAGACCTCCAGGCACTCTTCCTTCTGCAGCCTGCGGAGTACCGGATACAGGGTTGATTCTGAGATCTCAATGACGTTCCTCACATCCTGTGTGATCTTATATCCATAGGTACCTTCCTGATCCCTTGACACAACCGCCAGGACAATGGCGTCCAATAGTGCTGCTCCTGTGTTAAAAACCATATGCCCACTCCTATCTTCGAATCTTAAAAAATCCGCTACCTGCTCTCATCCTTCGGCACCTTGGGAATAATTACCGCCGCGATGATATAAAGAATCAGGCTGCCTCCCATCAGGGAAAAGCCGAGGAACAAATGGAATAAATGACGCCATGGCTGGAGCAGCATCAGGAGAACCCATATAAGTCTGATCATGACAGGATCTACCTGAAGGTACTCTCCGATTCCACCGCACACACCGCAGATAACCTTGTTCTTCACGGACCGGTACAAACGTTTTCTCTCCACGACCGCCCACCTCCCTTTCTCTTTATGATGTACAAATATATAATATTATTTTTTGCTTTATATTATACCTCGTATAATATATATTATATGTTATATAATATTAGTTGTCAACACCTATTATATTTTTTTAAAGTACATCAAAACCTTTCTATAAGAAAGGGTCTGACTTGTCTGACTCCAGTGCTGCCGCGCTGCCTCTTCCGTGGCTTCTTCCTCTTAAACGTCATGAACCTCCCGCATGAATTGCTTTTTTATTTTATCGGGGAGCTCGGAGAATTTTCCTGTAAACAAAAAGGATCTGGCACGATCGTCCATGCCAGATCCTTTGGATATATTACAGGTTAAACGCCTTCCACAAGCGCTTAAAATAATCAGCAAATTTTGCTTCCCGGACCGCTCCCGCCGTCAATACGGGCACCTCTCCGATTTTTTCACCTCCCAGGGTATAAATCAAAGTTCCTGCCGTCTGCCCCTCTTCTACCGGCGCGGGAATGGAGGGTACCAGTTCCAGCTTCTTTTCAATGGCTGTAAAATCCTCCCCCTTAAGGCTTAAGTAGGAAAATGAACCGCCATATTTTAGAGGAACTTTATCCACCACTCCGTTATCCACTACCATATCAGGGAGAGGAAGCATTTCCTTATCTTCATACAGCTTGCAATTGGCATACCCATAATTCAGCAGGGTCTGCGCATCGGCAAACCGGACTTTATAGTCAGGAGCTGCCATAATGGAGGCGATGAGACGGACCCCATCCTTTTCCGCAGTAGCGGAGAGACAATATTTTGCCAGAGAGGTAGAACCCGTCTTTAATCCGGTTACATTAAAATTAGTAGCCATTTTTAACAGCTTGTTGGTATTGGAAAGGCCGAATTCCTTGGTCCCCTGCTTTGTCACATGGGTGATATTTTCCATCCATATGGTGGAATAATTATGAATCTGAGGATACTTATTGATCAGCTCTCTTGACATGAGTGCGATATCCCTGGCAGTTGTTACATGAGTCTGGGAATCAGTAAGGCCGCAGCAATCCTCAAAATGAGTGTTGGTCATCCCAAGCCCGGCCGCCCGCTCATTCATCATTTTTACGAATTCCTCTTCCGTACCTGCTATGTATTCTGCCATGGTTACGGAGGCGTCATTCCCTGATGCTATGACAATACACTTGATCAGGGTTTCCACCGTCTGGACTTCCCCCTCCTCCAAAAATACCTGGGAGCCTCCCATGGATTTTGCATGGGCGCTGGTCACAACCTCATCCGTAAGCTTGATCTTACCGGAGTCCAGAGCATCAAAGATCAGAATAAGCGTCATGATTTTGGTGATGCTCGCCGGACTCCGCTTCACATCCGCATCCTTTTCGTAGATAATCTGTCCGGTTGATGCTTCCATTAAAACGGCGCTGGGAGACTGCAAAGCCGGACCGCCTTCCGTATTCGCTTCCTTAGCCTCTTCTGCCTGGATAATCATGTCCGAGGCTACCGCTATATCCGGCACCTGCCCTGCCGCCGGCCGGCATAAACAGAAAAACAGCAAAAAGCAGCTTAAAACAATTGCCGTAACTCTCTTCATGGTTTTACACGATCCCCTGAAAAATTCCTTTGTACCATTGTATGGGATTGTTTCTTAAACATATGCCATTTTTTAGAAAAAAATTTACTGCCTTTTGATTTCATCTTCCCGGAAAGTATGCTATACTCGTACGGGGAGGGTTGATATCCTTTCGGTACCACCCCAATATTACAGAATTATGAGGTTACGTTATGAATCAACATTTCCGCAAACGGAATTTTGGCAGAGGCCGAAACCGCACGCTGCAGATTACCGTTATTGTCCTTCTTGGAATTTTCATTACTGCCGTTTTGGCTTTATGCGGCATTGCAATCAACAAAAAGCTCAAACACAGGCTGTTGCCCGCTGACTCTTCTGTCGCAGGGATTTCCTCAGAGAGCGAAGCGCAGACCCCCTCAAACGGAGAAGCTGCAACAGGGAAACCAACGGAAGAACAAAATCTGTTATCCCTCCTCTCTCAGGCAGAAGCACTTGCTGTTCAATACGATTACGAAGGGGCGATTAAACTGCTCAAATCCGATTCCCGTTATGCCGCAAAAGAAGAAGTGACATCTGCCATAGCCAGTTACGAGGCTGCCAAAGGTTCCCTGGTCCGGATCAATCCTCAGGATGTCACCCATATCTTTTTCCATTCCCTTATCATGGATACGTCAAAGGCTTTTGACGGGGACTCCAAGCAGGCCGGCTACAACCAGATGATGACTACAAAATCGGAATTTCTTAAAATCATGCAGTCCATGTATGACCGGGGATACGTTCTGGTGAGAATCCATGACCTTGCATATGAGACTACAGATGAAAACGGCAACCCCAAATTTGTATATGGGGATATCATGCTTCCAGAAGGCAAGAAAGCCTTTGTCCTGTCACAGGATGATGTATGCTATTACGAATATATGAAAGGGGATGGATTTGCCACCCGTATCATTATCGGAGAAGACGGTTACCCCACCTGTGAAATGCAGATGGATGATGGAAGTGTTTCTGTCGGAGACTATGATCTGGTGCCGATTCTTGAGAATTTCATAAAGACCCATCCCGGCTTCTCTTATAAAGGAGCCCGCGGAATCCTGGCACTTACCGGTTATAACGGAATCCTTGGATACCGGACGGACGAGTCCTATAAAGACACCAATCCCAACTATGAAGCAGACCGGGAACAGGCTGCAAAGGTGGCCCAGTCTTTAAAAGACCATGGCTGGGAACTGGCCTCCCACAGCTGGGGCCATCGGAATATGGGACAGATTTCCATGGAACATTTTAAGATCGATTCGGACAAGTGGAAACGAAACGTAGAGTCCTTAATCGGCCCCACCGATATTATCCTCTTCCCCTTTGGAAGTGATATCGGCAGCTGGACTCCCTACGCCGAAGATAACGAACGTTTTACATACTTAAAAGCTCTCGGTTTCCGCTATTTCTGTAACGTAGACGCCAGCAAAACCACCTGGATGCAATTGGGACCTGACCACTTCCGGCAGGCCCGCCGGAACTTGGATGGCTACCGGATGTATTATTACCCTGACAGCTTAAGTGATCTGTTTAACGTTCCTGATGTATTTGATCCGGCACGGCCGACGCCGGTGCCTCCCATGTAATTAAAAGAGCATCTCTACGAAAAACAGTGTATAAAAAATGAGCCTTGAATGGTCTTAAAAGCCATTTTCAAAGCTCATTTTTTATGCCATAAATACTATTTTATTTCGCAAGCTGCTATTCCTGCCGTTAAAACTGCACAATCTCTTTCACCGGCTGTGCGGGCACGACCGATTCTGCATACAGCACAGGCCCTTCTCCTTCATAATCCTTCCAGAACTCATATGCGATTTTAGCCCTGACACGGACCCACTGCCTGGTTTCAAGGTCCCTGGCTTCCCGGGCTTTCGTAACAAAGCCCAGGAACGTCATATCGTCTTCACAACAGGTCATGGCCATGCGTCCCGGCACAAAGTAATTTTGGGGAAAATCAGGAGTTTTTAAAACCATAGCTGTAAATTCTACGATTTTTCCTTCATAACGTTCCCTTCTTTCCATGCAGTCAATGTACCAGATCCCATAAGCCTCCGGTGATATGGTTACCACATCGGCACTTATGTCATAAGGCAGATCTTCATCGGAGATCTCATTGATTTCTCCCTCGGAATCCTCGAATACAATCTCACCACGGGGGCACATTGCCTTAAGGGTTCGGCGGTAGCCGGATAAATCATCAATTCCGTCACAGCGGTTGCAGATAATCATCTCTGAATTGCGCACCATGGAATAAAGAAGCGGTTTCATATTGGCCGCATAGAGATCAAAGGTGGACATATCGATCAGGGTGATCTGCTGATAAATCTTCCAGTCATCGGGAAGCTTCAGCTCATCCAAGTTCCACATGCCGTTCCACTCGATCAGAACCCGCTCCGGATTATAGAGCAGTTCCAGTTCCAAAAGCCTGTCCAGATTCAGTTCCTCTATGCTTTCAATAAACACGCCTGCTGTCCGGTTACGCTTTAACAGTTCCATATCATATTCGGTTTCTCCGTCCTCACAGACGATCAACAGAGATTTCCCATCAGACTTAAAATAATCCTGCTCCATGGTGAACTGAAGGAACTGGGTCTTTCCTGATTCCAAAAATCCATTGATAAGGAACACCGGCATAAATTCGTCTTGCATTGTATCCGTGTTACTCATGATTTCCTCTTTCCTGCCCTTTTTCTCAGGGCATATAGGCATCCCTGTCAGGGGTTCCCTCCATTCTGCTTACCTTCCAAAGGCCTTTTTAAGCTCCTCTTCTTTTAAGTTCGCTCCGATCACGCATACCTTACCGGTATATTCAGGCGCTCCGTCACGGATTTCGTACTGTTCCGGAACTAAGTCAAAGTAAAGCCATGTGCCTTTTTCCTCACCCGGGATCATGCCCTTTGCACGGAGAACATCTCCAAAACCATCTCCATAGGCCAGCTCATCAAGAATCTTATCCAGCTCTTCTTTGGCCACGGCCGGTACGTTCTCAAGGCCCCAGCTGTTGAATACCTCATCCGCATCATGGTGGTCATGGTCATGACCGCAGCCGCATTCCCCATCATGATCATGATGATGGTGGTCATGGCCGCAGCCGCAGCCTTCCCCTTCCTCATGATCATGGTGATGGTGCTCATGGCCGCAGCCGCAGCCTTCCCCTTCCTCATGATCATGGTGATGGTGCTCATGGCCGCAGCTGCATGCTTCCCCTTCCTCATGGTCATGGTGATGATGGTGCTCTTTTACCTCATTCATCAGCTCCTCTGCCATGGTATCCGGCTTCCCGATGATCTCAAGAAGCTGCTTTCCGCTCAGCTCCTCACACGGAGTCGTTACAACAGAAGCCCTGGGATTCAACTCCCGCACGATTAGAACCGCCTGATCTACCTTGTCAGCCGGGGCGATATCGGTACGGCTCAATACAACCGTTCCTGCGTTCTCGATCTGATTATTGAAAAACTCTCCGAAATTCTTCCGGTACATTTTGCATTTCTGGGCATCCACAATGGTGACTGCGCTGTTTAAGGTCACTTCCAGCTCAGAAGCCACATCAATAACGGCCTTCATAACATCAGACAATTTGCCCACTCCGGATGGCTCAATGATGACACGGTCCGGATGGTATTTTGTCAGAACCTCTTCCAGTGATTTTCCGAAATCACCAACCAGAGAGCAGCAAATACAACCGGAATTCATTTCCCGTATTTCGATACCGGCATCCTTTAAAAACCCTCCGTCAATCCCAATCTCACCAAATTCATTCTCAATCAGGACAACCTGCTCTCCGGCAATGGCTTCCTGCAGTAACTTCTTAATAAAGGTTGTTTTTCCAGCTCCAAGGAAGCCGGAGATAATATCAATCTTCGTCATATCAATACTTACCTCTTTTCTTTCCAGAGTTTTACATGAAACTACAACTACTTATTGTGTCACAAACTTAAAATAAAGTCAAGCAGAGGCCAGGTGGTTTTATGATACATATTGTTTAAAAATTATCAATTTTTTAAAAACATGTTTAAAAAGCTTGAAATTTAACAATAATGTGATAAAATACATGGCAACTGCTTTGACAAAGGTCAAATGTGTGCACCAAATAATTTAAAGGAGATTTCTACCATGGAAAAAAGCGGCGTAAAAGAATTCCTCAAGAGGAAAAACGTCACAATTACCGTCCAGACCTATCTCATTGACGCATTGGGTGCTATGGCATTTGGCCTTTTTGCGTCTCTTTTGATCGGAACCATTTTCGGTACACTGGGCAAGCAATTCAATCTTAACATTTTTAATGTCATTGCGGATTATGCAAAAAGCGCCACCGGAGCCGCCCTTGGCGTTGCGATCGCTTATGCGCTCCACGCTCCTGCTCTGGTCCTGTTTTCCGCTGCAACCGTTGGAATTGCCGGTAATTCCCTGGGCGGTCCTGTCGGGGCTCTTGCCGCAACAGTCATTGCCACAGAACTCGGTAAAATCGTTTCAAAGGAAACCCGGCTGGACATACTGGTCACTCCCGGCGTGACCATCATTTCCGGGGTCCTCATCGCCCAGTTTGTAGGGCCCGGGGTAGCCGGCTTCATGGATTGGTTCGGTACCCTTGTAAAAACAGCCACCGAACTGCAGCCGCTATTCATGGGAATTCTGGTATCAGCCCTGATCGGCATCGCCCTCACCTTGCCCATCAGCAGTGCGGCCATCTGCATTGCCTTGTCCCTTGACGGTCTGGCGGGCGGGGCGGCAACAGCAGGCTGTTGTGCACAGATGATCGGCTTCGCCGTCCTTTCCTTCCGTGAAAACGGGGTGGGCGGTCTCATGGCCCAGGGCCTGGGTACCAGCATGCTGCAAATGGGGAACATTGTGAAAAACCCAAAAATCTGGATAGCCCCCACCTTGACTTCCATGATAACCGGTCCCATTGCCACCATGGTATTCCAGTTAAAAAACATCCCTGCCGGCTCCGGTATGGGTACCTGCGGGCTGGTTGGCCCCATCGGCGTTTATACAGCAATGGGGGGCGGCAGTTCCATGTGGCTTGGAATTTTGTTCGTCTGCTTCCTGCTTCCTGCTCTGCTCACCTTTCTATTCGGGGAAATACTCAGGAAAATGGGCTGGATAAAATTGGGCGACTTAAAACTGGACTTAAAATAAAAAGAAAATCAGAAAAGGAAAGCAGCGGCTTCCCAAAGCCGCTGCTTTCTCCCGTTTCATACCGGTTTATCTTTCTCTTTTTTATTCCCAAGGGCGCAATGACCGCAGCCGCCTCCGCAATGCCCGCAGTTGCAGCCTCCTTTATTTTTTAAAACCTTTCTGGCCGCAAAATACACCAGGACCAGGAGAATCAGGGCAATAACAATCGTCGGACCATTGGCCGTTAACCATGTAAACATAACAATCCCCAAGCTTTCTTATCTACTTAAGCTCTTTTAATATATGTTCAATATGCTCTTTTTTTCCAATGACCATCAAATGCTCCTGGGACTGGATCACATAATCCGCAGGCGGCATAAGCTGTGCTCTGCCCTCCCTTTTGATTCCCAGGACGCTGATATGATACCGGTTCCGGATATCCACTTCCTTAATCGACTTGTGTACCCATTCCGGAAGCGGAGGGATCTCATAAATAGAATATTCCGGCGTCAGCTCAATGTAGTCAAAAACATGATCGGCACTGTAACGGCCCGCCAGCTTCTCAGCGATATCCCGGTCCGGATAAATCACCTCATCGGCACCATTGCGCAGCAGGAACTTTGCATGTATATCACGGTTTGCCTTACTGATCACACGCCTGCCTCCCAGTTCCTTAACCAGACTGGTAATTTCAAGACTGCTCTGAAAATTTGTCCCGATACAGACAAAGCATAAATCGAAATTGGCAATCCCCAGACTTCTTAAAACGGTTTCATTGGTACAATCTCCAATCTTTGCACTGGTAACATAAGGAAGCAGATCCTCCAGGCATTCCTCCTTCTGATCCACGATCATGACATCATTGCCGAGTCTTGCCATATTAAGGCAAAGATGATGGCCAAACCGGCCGAGTCCAATAATTAAAATTGATTTCATGGTTTTACTCCTTTTTATCTAACCTACATTAATTGCTTCTACCGGTTGTTCTATATGAACCTTGCGCTGGCTTTGAACAAATGCCAGGGCAAACGATAAGCTTCCGATTCTTCCGCTGTACATCAGGATAATAATAATCACCCGTGATACGGAATAAAGATCTCTGGTAATGCCTGTGGTCATTCCTACTGTTCCGATGGCAGATGCCGTTTCAAACAGTATGTCCGAAAATCCCAGAGGCTGAATTGCCATAATGACAAGGGAAGCAGTAAGCGCAAGGAACAGGTTGATCGTTAAAATGGTACCTGCACGCTTAATGGCCTCCTCTTCCAGGCGCCTTCCGAAGATGTTGACTCCATAAGTCTGCTTGATATTGGAATACACGCACATAAGGAGGACAAACAATGTGGTCGTCTTAATTCCGCCAGCTGTTGACCCGGGGCTCCCTCCGATGAACATGAGGATTATGGTAAGCAGCTTGCTTCCATCGGTCAGTGCCGCCGTATCGGTGGTATTAAAACCGGCTGTCCTGGCCGTCACAGAGCTGAACAGGGATGTCAATATCTGCCCGCTCACATTCATTCCCACCAGGAGGTTGTTTCGTTCCAGCAGATAGAAAAGGAACCCTCCCCCAAAAACCAGGGTCACGGTACTCACCAGAACGATTTTGGTATGAAGCATGTATTTTCTGAAATGCAGCTTATTCCGGTACAAATCATCCCACACGATAAAACCGATGCCTCCAATGATGATCAAGGACATTATGACCAGATTCACCAGCCAGTCATCATAATAGGCTACAAAAGAGCTGTAGGGCTTCTGATTTCCCATTAAATCAAATCCGGCATTGCAGAACGCGGAAATGGCGTGGAAAATACCGTAAAACAAACCCTTCCAGAACCCATACTGCGGGATGAAACGGATTGCCAGAAGAACAGCTCCGGTCCCTTCAAAGATACAGGTTCCTTTTATAATCCTTTTTGCCAGCCTCACCACACCGCCGATCTGCAGGGTATTCACGCTTTCCTGTAAAAGCCCTCTCTCCTTCAGTCCTATCTTTCGCCGCAGGACAATGGAGATGAACACTCCTACCGTGATAAACCCAAGACCTCCGATCTGTATCATTGTCAGAATCACCAGCTGTCCGAATAAGGACCACTGGGACCAGGTATCCCTGACTACCAACCCGGTCACACAGGAAGCACTGGTCGCGGTAAACAGGCAGTTTAAAAAATTCTCAGACTGCCCATCCCTGCTGGAGATGGGAAGCATCAAAAGAAGCGCTCCCGTCATAATCAGGCAAAAAAATCCATATGCAATAAACTGTGTCTGGCTCACGTGCCGTCTGGCACGTTTCAATTGTTTCTCTTCCATGATCCTCTTACTGTCTCTCCTCTTTTCTTATGATACCATATTCCTGTTTTGTATTCAGGCTTTTGTATTCATTTTCAATCTCCTATCTGATTCCATTCGCATAGTATAGCACACTTTGTGCAATAGGAAAAGGTTCGATTTTGCATTTAAACAAGAAAAACCTGTAAAAAACATCAGAAGCAAAACCTTCTGCTGCCCTTTACAGGCTTCCTGGCTCTTTTCTCTTATTTTTTTACCTTCTGCTGAATCTGCCTGCTGGTTTCTTTTACCAGCCCGGAAGGCTCGTAGACCTCATCATCAAATAAAAACTGGTGAAGCCTTTTTACGTTTTCCTCCAATGTCACTGGAATGACACAATCTTTTTTCCCGATTTTTACGTCCTTTAGTTTCGATGGAAAGCCTTCGGTCTCAGTTAAATGAAACCGTTTTGCATTTTTCATCAATGGAAGCATATCTTTCATGCCAATGCTGGTGGATATCTGGGGAAGCACGGCAGTGACCACCCGGTTTAAGGTGGACAAATCCGCTTTTCTGGCCTTTTCAAGCGCCAGATCTGCAACCTCCCTCTGCCGTTCCGTCCGCTTGAAATCCGTATCCATTTTCCGAAGCCTTGCGTAAGCGACTGCCTGGACGCCGTCCAGATGGTTGGGCCCTTCCTTTTTTAAATGATGGGATCCCACACCGGTAGCTTCCACGGTTTCCGTAATGAAACCATTGATGACCCGAAACTCCTCATGACTGATATCCACATCGATTCCTCCCAGAATATTGATGGCATCCGCTACTGCCTTCCAGCTGAATGAGGCATAATCGTCTATGCTTAAATCCAGATTTTCCGTCAATGCCTCAATCGCCTGTTTTGGCCCGCCATTGAAATATGCCTCGTTGATCTTATCATACCGGCCCTTCTGGTCTATCTTTAAATACGTGTCACGGTAGACAGAGACCATTCGTATTTCCCCGGTACCCAGATTTACATTGAGGATCATCTGCATATCCGATCTGGTCCCTTTCCCTAAGTTTCCTTCCCTGGAATCCACGCCGAACACGGCCAGTGTCCAGTATCCCTCCATTTTTTCCTGGGTTTCTATACTAATATTCGTATTTTGAATCTGAGGCATTTCCGCTTGGGGAAGCTTTTGCGGCAAATGCATGATATTCCAGGCATATCCCAGCATAGTCCCTATAAGGGCCGCCCAGACGGCCGCAATCAGGATCAAGCCCCATTTAAAGTATTTAGCCATGGTTCCTCCGTTTTATCAACAAATAAAAAAAGAAGAGATACTCACTCTTATCTCTCCTTAATTTTCCTTTTTTTTAAAATTTTATTCAAAAACATGTTTGATCTCATCCGGATGATCGATGATGTACCTGGGATGAAACGCCTCTAACTCATCCCGGTCACGAAATCCCCATGTAACGGCAGCCGTGTCCATACCGGCGTTGATACCGGTCCGCATATCGGTATTGGTATCTCCAAAATAAAGGCACTCCGAAGGCTTCGCATGAAAACTCTCCGCTGTCATCAAAGCACCTGAAGGGTCCGGCTTGCATTTCACTCCGTTCCCTTCCCCTGTGATCAGGTCAAAAAAGCCCGTTCCATAAACGGCCTCCACGCATTCAACTGCCTGTTCATGCCCTTTGTTGGTCAACACTCCTATTTTTATTTCCTTTTCTTTTAAGAATTTTAAAAACGGCCGCATTCCATCGTAAGGCTCCACCTGGTAAAGACAGTTTTTCTTAAATATTTCCTCATAAACGGCCAGTGCTTCCCCGTAATGAACCAGCTTTTCATCCCCGGAATAAATAAGAGCCCTTTCTACCAGCTTTTTAAATCCATCCCCGACAAACTGCTTGGTGTGGGCCTCATCAACCGGCTTATATCCGAAATGCTCCATGGTCTGACTGATGGAATAGGCCAGGGAATGAATGGTATTGATAATGGTTCCATCCAGATCAAATATACAACACTTATACATATCTCTCTCCTTCCCTCTTTCTTGCCCTTTCATTATAAATCATAATATCTTAAAAATCCAGCTCTCCTGCCTTTTTGAATAAGGGCCTTATTTCTGCCCATACTAATGATGTCCGAATATCAAAAGAAATGGGAGAATGTTATGAAAAAAAATTTGAGATATTGGGCCATTGGCTTTATTCTGGCATTTACCGTCCTGCTGGTCGCCACCTTTACTTCGGTTAACTGGATCAAAATCCGAAAATCCAACCAGTCCAAAATCCCATCCGAAAGCGTCCAGGGGGCTGTTTCTACCGTTTCCGTTACCCCAGGGGCAAATCCGTCAGTGGAGGTAAACCGCAACTTAGACAACGTTTCAGCCGAAGACAATGTCAACCGTTATCTGTCCAGGCAGGATGAAATCATGACGGATATGATGCAGGCAATGAAAAACATTCCGAAATCAGGAAATGCCTCCATTGATTTCTTAAATGGAATGGTCCTTCATCATGAATCCGCCATTTTGATGTCAGAAGCCTATCTCTCTTACGGCAGCAGCGATGACAAGCTGAAAGGCATGGCAGAACATATCATCCCGGCCCAGCAGGCGGAAATTACCAGAATGCAGGATCTGGCAGATAAATATGGCTCGGAAGGCCACAACAATGAGGATAAGGAAAGTGCCTATCTGGAAGACTACCACGGCTTTTTAAACCGCGGCCAAAAAATGGATAAATCCAATGCTTCCAGCCTCGGCCACGCTTTTGCAGACGGCATGATAAAACATCATCAAATGGCAGTGGAAATGGCAAAATCCATACTGGAATACACAGATTATGAAGAAATCCGCACCCTGGCCCAGAACATCATAACCGTTCAGGAGCAGGAAATCAATGAGATGCGGGATTTCACCCAATAAGCGCCCGCTGTTAAAGCAGATGATAATAGGGGCAGATGTCTTCGTAATGGCCATCCTTCATTAAAAATCCCCCTGGAATCACCCCAAGCTGCTGAAAGCCCAGCCGCTCGTACAGGCGCCTGGCCGAAGTATTGGTGGCAACGACCGCATTGAACTGCAGGATCCGAAAGCCAAGCTTCTTACCCTGAGTCAGACAATGATTAACCAGACGCTCTCCGATATGGTGACCCCTGCACTCTGCGCTTACCGCATAGCTGGCATTGCATATGTGCCCGCATCTTCCCACATTGTTGGGATGCAGAATATAAAGACCGCACAGCTTCTTTGCTGCCGTATCCTCTGCTACGGCAGCAAAACTTTGTTCTGCAAAAAATGACTGCCCGGTCATGCTGTCAAGACAGGTTTCCTGGGGAAATGCATTTCCCTCTAAAACAATCTGATTCCATAAGGCGGTCATTTCCGGAAGATCCTTATCTTCGTAAGGTCTGATTACAATATCCAATTCTTACTCCTCCAATCTTTCATCCATTTTAATAAGTATACCGAATGGACAGGGGTTCGTAAAGCTCTTTTTCCTGTCAACAGCAAAGCGCCACAGCCTGCGGGCCGTGGCGCTTAAATATATTATTCTGCCTGTATATTCTTTTTCAGTGCGGCCAATACAACGCAGCCCACAGCAGAACCAATGATAATGGCTAACAGGTATCCAAACGGATTTCCAATAGTAGGAAGAACGAATATCCCTCCGTGAGGCGCCCGAAGGGTACAGCCAAATGCCATGGAAAGTCCGCCCGCCACTGCAGAGCCTATCATGCAGGAAGGAATCACACGGATCGGGTCTGCTGCTGCAAATGGGATAGCTCCCTCTGAAATAAAGGACAGTCCCATGATATAGTTAACCAGACCGGACTGACGCTCTTTATCTGTAAATTTCTTCTTAAAAAATGTGGTGCAAAGAGCAATGGCGATCGGAGGAACCATGCCCCCTGCCATGACAGCCGCCATAATATCAAAATTACCTTCTGCCAGCTGGGCCGTGCCGAACACATAAGCCGCCTTGTTCACAGGGCCGCCCATATCCACGGACATCATGCCTCCCACAACGACACCGAGAATGATCTTGCTGGTGCCGCCCATTCCGTTTAACAGGCTTGTGAGTCCATCATTGATCGCACCTACAAACGGATTGATGAAGGTTGTCACCACGGATACCAGTAAAATACCGATCAGCGGATAGAGGAGGACAGGCTTGATTCCTTCCAAGGATTTTGGAAGCCTTCTGAATGCCCTCTTAAGCATCAGCACAATGTATCCGCCGATGAAGCCGGCTAACAGAGCGCCCAGAAAACCGGAGTTCACATTTCCGCCTGCCGGATTTGCAAATGTAGCGCCCATTTTAGCTACAAGTCCGCCCACAAACCCTACCGCCAGACCCGGACGGTCGGCAATGCTCATGGCAATGTATCCGGCCAGAACCGGAAGCATCATGCCGAAGGCCTGCTCCCCAATGGTCTTTAAATATGCGGCAAGGGGGGTGTTTTTACCAAAATTAGAAGGGTCTATGGAATAATCATCAAATAAGAAAGCCAGAGCTATGAGGATTCCTCCGCCGATTACAAAAGGAAGCATGTGGGATACGCCATTCATCAGATGCTTATAAACGGAATGACCGATTCCTTCCTGCTCATTGCCCTCTCCCTGGGAAACAGCTCCCGAATGGTGGTAAACAGGTGTTTCCCCGCTCACCGCCCGTTTAATCAGCTCTTCTCCCTTTTGGATTCCTTCCGAAACAGTAGCCATGACCACACGTTTCCCATCAAAGCGGGCCATATCCACGTTTTTATCGGCTGCTATGACGATCCCGTCCGCTGAGGCGATCTCAGCCTTTGTCAGGGCATTGCCTACCCCTTCCGCCCCGTTGGTTTCCGCTTTGACCGGAATTCCCATTTTCTTCCCCAGCTTTTCCAAGTTCTCGGCTGCCATAAAGGTGTGGGCAATTCCGGTCGGACAGGCCGTAACAGCCAAAACACGGTATCCATTTGTAGCCTTTGGAGCATCCGAAGTTTTTTCTGCAGGCTTCTTTTGGTACCGTTCGGATTCCTTGTCATCGATAAGCCGTAAAAATTCTTCCTTTGAACCGGCTTTTATCAAATCATCTTTAAAATCAGGATCCATGAGCAAGGTAGAAAGCCTGGACAATGCCTCCAGATGAACATCCGCTTCCCCCTCCGGCGCAGCGATCATGAATATCAAATGGGCGGGGGAACCGTCAAAGGCTTCGTAATCCACCCCTTCCGGTACCACGATGGCGGCAAGGCCCGGTTCCTTCACCGCCGCTGTCTTAGCATGGGGGATCGCAATCCCGTCACCCACAGCCGTGCTACCCAGCGCTTCCCTCGAAAGAATGCCTTCTTTGTATCCTGCCTTGTCGTTCAGCCTACCGCCTGCATCCATTAAGCCCACCAGCCGGTCAATGGCGGCTTCCTTATCAGAAACCTTCACGCCCAGTTCTACGCTTTCCTTTTTTAACAATTCTGTAATCTTCATTAAAACCCCTCCATTGATAATTCTTCATACAGTTTCAGAATATCTTCCTTACCGGCAAGCCCTTCGGAAAAAGCGCTGGCGCTTCCAGCGGCACTTCCAAGGCGCAGGGCATGCTCATAGCTTCCGTTTTCCAGGAAACCGGCTATAAAACCGGCTACCATGGAATCTCCGGCACCAACGGAATTCTTGACCGTTCCTTTCGGAACTCCCATCCGGTATACCTTCGACTCCTCGGTGATGAGAATGGCTCCGTCTCCTGCCATGGAGACCAGCACGTTTCCGGCTCCTTTGTCCTGCAGGCGCTTCCCATAATCAATAATCTCTTCCTCCCCGCGGAGCGTTACGCCAAACATCTCACCCAATTCATGATTATTCGGTTTAATCAGGAATGGATGATAAGGAAGTACATTGATAAGCAGGTCTTTCGTCGCATCCACCACGATACGGACTCCCCTTCCGTCTAACTGCTTCATGATCCGCTCATAGATGTCATCGTCAATGGATTTCGGAATGCTTCCGGATAAAACCAGCACATCCTCTTTTTTTAAACAGTCCAGCTTCTCAAAAAGGCGTTTCACATCTTCCCCGGTGATTTCAGGCCCCATGCCGTTGATCTCTGTCTCTTCCCGGGATTTAAGCTTCACATTGATTCTGGACATGCCTTTTTCCACCCGGATAAAATCCGACTGAAAGCCCAGGCTTTTAACTCCCCGTTCAATCTCCTGCCCGGTAAATCCTGCCACAAAACCCAGTGCAATATTCCCGTATCCCAAAGCCGCTAAAACCGCAGATACGTTTAGTCCTTTTCCCCCACAATAGATGCTTTCCCGCTCAGTCCGATTGACCGTTCCCAGCGTGAAGTGATCTACCTTTACGACATAATCCAAAGCCGGATTAAATGTTACGGTGTAAATCATATGTCACCTTTCCTTTTATCTATAAAATTTTATTTCTTCCCTCGCTTATAATATAATACGATTGCTTTATTTCGTCAATATGTTTCTTCAAGAAATATTATTTCTTGCACTGTTTCAGCAGTTTGCACAATTATCAGTGTTCCCGAAAACAGGCCGGAGTATGTTCCCTCCTGCTTTTTGTTTTTCATCGGATAATAAAAAAGCTCCCGGTACGGCAATGTATATGCAAACATGCCGTACCCGGGAGCCTTCCTGGGCTTGTTTAAAGCCGTCATAAATGAGGCTTTATTTTTTATCATCAGAAATCGCAATCTCATGGCGCCTGATATGGTCATGGGAATCCTTTATGCTGACAGATAAAAACAAATATAATATTTCAATCACAGTTGTAGCTGTCACTCTGGAAAAACAGAACTCTCCCAAAAGCAGCTTTTCTCTGGTAGCCGTGGTAATGTGATAATCACAGGCCTGTCCAAGCGGTGAGGAGACATTGTTCGTTACCGCTATGATTGGGGTGTGGTTTTCCTTTGCCACAGCCGCAAGAGTCATGAGGCGTTTGGAAAAACCTGAATTGGAAATGATGATGATTGCATCCTCTTCCCTTAAATTACAGGTATAGGCCATCTGCGTTTCCCAGATAGTCCCTGATACAGCCGGTATTCCAAGCTGATTGAATTTAAAGGAACCATCCAGGGCAACCGGTATGGTGTTCCCAACAGCCACAAGCTGCACCGTTCTGGCATGTTCAATCACGTTCAAAATCCGGCTTAACTCATCCGGGTCCATCATGGATATGGTCTGGGTCAATTCCGCCACCTTATTGGCCAGAATATTCTGAAGAGACTGAGCAATGTTATCACGGCTGATATCATTGGACACTTCAATGGAATTCCCCTGCTCTTCCGCCACCTCTTTCGCCANCTCAGCCTTTGTCAGGGCATTGCCTACCCCTTCCGCCCCGTTGGTTTCCGCTTTGACCGGAATTCCCATTTTCTTCCCCAGCTTTTCCAAGTTCTCGGCTGCCATAAAGGTGTGGGCAATTCCGGTCGGACAGGCCGTAACAGCCAAAACACGGTATCCATTTGTAGCCTTTGGAGCATCCGAAGTTTTTTCTGCAGGCTTCTTTTGGTACCGTTCGGATTCCTTGTCATCGATAAGCCGTAAAAATTCTTCCTTTGAACCGGCTTTTATCAAATCATCTTTAAAATCAGGATCCATGAGCAAGGTAGAAAGCCTGGACAATGCCTCCAGATGAACATCCGCTTCCCCCTCCGGCGCAGCGATCATGAATATCAAATGGGCGGGGGAACCGTCAAAGGCTTCGTAATCCACCCCTTCCGGTACCACGATGGCGGCAAGGCCCGGTTCCTTCACCGCCGCTGTCTTAGCATGGGGGATCGCAATCCCGTCACCCACAGCCGTGCTACCCAGCGCTTCCCTCGAAAGAATGCCTTCTTTGTATCCTGCCTTGTCGTTCAGCCTACCGCCTGCATCCATTAAGCCCACCAGCCGGTCAATGGCGGCTTCCTTATCAGAAACCTTCACGCCCAGTTCTACGCTTTCCTTTTTTAACAATTCTGTAATCTTCATTAAAACCCCTCCATTGATAATTCTTCATACAGTTTCAGAATATCTTCCTTACCGGCAAGCCCTTCGGAAAAAGCGCTGGCGCTTCCAGCGGCACTTCCAAGGCGCAGGGCATGCTCATAGCTTCCGTTTTCCAGGAAACCGGCTATAAAACCGGCTACCATGGAATCTCCG
This sequence comes from Clostridium sp. Marseille-P2415, assembly GCF_900155545.1. Taxonomy (GTDB): domain Bacteria; phylum Bacillota; class Clostridia; order Lachnospirales; family Lachnospiraceae; genus Lacrimispora. Next base: position 579,835 of record NZ_LT732526.1, on the reverse strand, counting down.
GCACCAACGGAATTCTTGACCGTTCCTTTCGGAACTCCCATCCGGTATACCTTCGACTCCTCGGTGATGAGAATGGCTCCGTCTCCTGCCATGGAGACCAGCACGTTTCCGGCTCCTTTGTCCTGCAGGCGCTTCCCATAATCAATAATCTCTTCCTCCCCGCGGAGCGTTACGCCAAACATCTCACCCAATTCATGATTATTCGGTTTAATCAGGAATGGATGATAAGGAAGTACATTGATAAGCAGGTCTTTCGTCGCATCCACCACGATACGGACTCCCCTTCCGTCTAACTGCTTCATGATCCGCTCATAGATGTCATCGTCAATGGATTTCGGAATGCTTCCGGATAAAACCAGCACATCCTCTTTTTTTAAACAGTCCAGCTTCTCAAAAAGGCGTTTCACATCTTCCCCGGTGATTTCAGGCCCCATGCCGTTGATCTCTGTCTCTTCCCGGGATTTAAGCTTCACATTGATTCTGGACATGCCTTTTTCCACCCGGATAAAATCCGACTGAAAGCCCAGGCTTTTAACTCCCCGTTCAATCTCCTGCCCGGTAAATCCTGCCACAAAACCCAGTGCAATATTCCCGTATCCCAAAGCCGCTAAAACCGCAGATACGTTTAGTCCTTTTCCCCCACAATAGATGCTTTCCCGCTCAGTCCGATTGACCGTTCCCAGCGTGAAGTGATCTACCTTTACGACATAATCCAAAGCCGGATTAAATGTTACGGTGTAAATCATATGTCACCTTTCCTTTTATCTATAAAATTTTATTTCTTCCCTCGCTTATAATATAATACGATTGCTTTATTTCGTCAATATGTTTCTTCAAGAAATATTATTTCTTGCACTGTTTCAGCAGTTTGCACAATTATCAGTGTTCCCGAAAACAGGCCGGAGTATGTTCCCTCCTGCTTTTTGTTTTTCATCGGATAATAAAAAAGCTCCCGGTACGGCAATGTATATGCAAACATGCCGTACCCGGGAGCCTTCCTGGGCTTGTTTAAAGCCGTCATAAATGAGGCTTTATTTTTTATCATCAGAAATCGCAATCTCATGGCGCCTGATATGGTCATGGGAATCCTTTATGCTGACAGATAAAAACAAATATAATATTTCAATCACAGTTGTAGCTGTCACTCTGGAAAAACAGAACTCTCCCAAAAGCAGCTTTTCTCTGGTAGCCGTGGTAATGTGATAATCACAGGCCTGTCCAAGCGGTGAGGAGACATTGTTCGTTACCGCTATGATTGGGGTGTGGTTTTCCTTTGCCACAGCCGCAAGAGTCATGAGGCGTTTGGAAAAACCTGAATTGGAAATGATGATGATTGCATCCTCTTCCCTTAAATTACAGGTATAGGCCATCTGCGTTTCCCAGATAGTCCCTGATACAGCCGGTATTCCAAGCTGATTGAATTTAAAGGAACCATCCAGGGCAACCGGTATGGTGTTCCCAACAGCCACAAGCTGCACCGTTCTGGCATGTTCAATCACGTTCAAAATCCGGCTTAACTCATCCGGGTCCATCATGGATATGGTCTGGGTCAATTCCGCCACCTTATTGGCCAGAATATTCTGAAGAGACTGAGCAATGTTATCACGGCTGATATCATTGGACACTTCAATGGAATTCCCCTGCTCTTCCGCCACCTCTTTCGCCAGATTGATTTTTAAATGATGAAAGCCGTTAAAGCCGCACCTCCTGCAGAATCTGGACACGGTTGCATCGCTTGTACCGCTTGCCAGAGCCAGTTCCGCCACCGTCATATCAATGATTTCACTCTTATGTGCCAGTATATAATCTGCAATCTTTTTTTCCGCTTCAAAAAACGAATCATAAGATGAGCAGAGAACACCGGACACGTTGATACTTTCCTGCATAAACAACCTTCCTCGAATTTCATGTAATATTATTTCACAATTATATCATGATGTGAAATATAGTGTAAAGAGGAGCTACCTGCTTTTTCCAAGGGCCAACAGAAAAATCGTGGAAATAATGCAGACAAATCCCAGTAAATCCATGGGGCCGAAGCCGGCCTTCATGAATAATACGGAAAAAACCGTTGCTGATACAGGCTCTATCGCCGCAAACAGACTTCCCTTTTCAGGCCCCACACATTTGACTCCCTCCATATAACTGGTAAAAGCGATGATGGTACCGGCCAGAATGATAACCGCCATACCGCAGATCACCACGCCATCCACATCTGCCTTGATATTCCAGGGTTTCCGTATCAGGCACAGAAGGACCCCTCCGATGAACATTCCCCAGGCAGTTACGGCCATGGAGCCGTACTTGTCAAGAAGACGGCCGGGCTGCACGGTATAAACGGCCAGGGCCGCCGCCGAACAAAGTCCCCAGAAAAGGGCACGGCTGGAAATAGCCAGGCTGTTCATGTTCCCGTGTGTGGCCAGAAGATATGTTCCAAAAAGAGCCAGTGCCACTGCGGCAAGCTCGCTTTTTTCCGGCATCTTCCCGGTCCGGAGGGATACATACAGCATAATGAGGACCGGCCCTATGTACTGAAGCACGGTAGCGGTTCCTGCATTGGAATGGCCAATGGCCGTAAAATATGTATACTGGCACATGGACATACCAACCATGCCAAAAATCAGAATATCCCGCCCGTCTTTCGGAACCCTCCAAAGAGCAAAAATCTGTTTTCCTTCCTTAAAATAGCATACAACGAGCAAAAGAAGCCCGGCTGTTAAAAGCCGGATGGGAACCAGCCAGTCCGAGGTAAGTCCTTTTACCTGTAAAAGGTACTGTCCGCAGGTCCCGGATGCCCCCCATAAGATCCCCCCAAACAGAGTCAGGATACAGCCTCTCCTAAGGCTGTTCTTTGCCGTCATACTCATCGCTGTCTTCACTCCGTTTTTCTTCCAGTTCATACTCCCAGGAATTGTGATCATGCCCCGTATCCCTTAAAATCTCATCAATTTCAGCAAACATTTTGCTGTCAGGCAGATTCCTCTGCCAAAGGCGGAAAGCCTCGCCGGACCGTATTTCCTTTGCATCAATGGGAATTCCTGCGCAGTAGGCCTTGTTTATATCCCCGTAAAGACCTGCCATCATCTGCATCTGTTCCTCAGGCAGGTTACTGATCCGGTCATAAACCTGGCTGCTGATTACCTCTGTGAGGAATTTCGGCCCATATTCCTTGAAATGAAGGAGATTTTCATCGGAAACCCCCTGTTTTTCTGCCCAGTTCTCCACATCGGTCTCTTTGGTCGTATAGACCAGCCTGCCATCATCCGTCCATTCCAGGACGCCGTACTGACAGGGAGGGATCGCAAAGGAGTCCGCCACCACTTCACTGATATGGTAGACATCATCGCTTTCTCCTGGTTCCGGCTTATACTTTTTGGTCCTCTGCAAATGCAGATGGCCGCTTATGTAGAGTGGAACCCGGTAGGACTCCAGAAGTTCAATGACATTCCGGCTGTTTTCCAGGGTGCAGTCAGTTGGATATAAGATACTTTCTTTCAACAGATTATGATGAGCAATGGGTATTACGGTTATCCCCTGCTCTCTGGCCTCTTCCAGCTGCTTTTCCATCCAGACCAGAGTTTCCTCCCTGATCCGCCCTCCCACTTTGTTAAGAGGTTCATACTGGGCGGAATCAAGCATGAGGAGCCAGTTTTTCTGATCCAGCTCATAAACATAGCTTAAGGAATCCTCATCCCGGCTCCTTGCCTGATCATAACCGAATTGGCGGTAAATATCATAGAATCCCTCCGGATCCACGATGTCCGCCGGTTTTTTTCCGTCACCGAAATAGGAGGCAGAAAAATAATTATTGATATCATGGTTGCCGGGTATGACCAATACCTTAACTCCCTTTTCCTCTATGACCTTAAGCTTTTGAGCCAGCGCTACATGCCCCGCCTTTTCCCCGTTTAAAGTCAGATCTCCGCTTAAGATCACTGCGGAAGGCTTAAGCTCTTCCATTTCAGCCGTAAACGCATCCATAAGCTGCGGAATGTAATTCACCAGCTTCCCATCGTCACGCATTAACATGGTTTCAAAGGCTTCGCCATAATCCGTCAGCTCCGGAGAAAAATAATGGACATCCGATGCAATTACGATGACAGGCGGCTTATATGCTTCCGTCTGTTCCTTTACCGGGATGCTTTTCGGCGGCTTTCCGTAAATATTTTTATGATTTTCCGATTCCACATTCCCCTCCGACGGCTCTGTCTCAGGATTTAAATGCTCTTCTTCATCCGGCTCTCCGTCCTCATCCCTGCCGCCGGGCTCTTCCTCCGGAAGCTTACCGGCCGTTTCCTGTCCGTCACGGGGGGGAGAATGCAGCTCATCCACCACCATGACAATGCCGAAGCATAAGAGAATCATGATTGTATAAATGAGGATCAGAAGTCCGTTTTTCTTTCGTTTGTTCATGTTGTTCCACAAGATCCCTTTCCACATCCCGTCAGTTTTATCCTATGGAATCATATCACGCTTTCTAAAATCCGGCAACCCTTATAACCCAAGGTCTTATAATCCCAGATTTTCCAGAGCTGTCCCGTATCCTCTCCCGGCTCAAAGGGGGATTGGCTCAGAGTTTTGGGTTCTCATTCGGTTAATACCACCTTGTGAGCGGAAGATCATTGTTCACTCCTTTGGAAATCAGAAGCTGGTGCAGGTCAATGATCCCATTGTGGAAGGTAGCCGCACAGGCACTCAGATAAAGGTCCCACATTCTGGTAAACTCTGTACCCATTTTCTCCTCAATTTCCGTCCGGTGGTCGTTAAAATTCTGATCCCAAAGGCGAAGGGTCTTGTAATAATGACGGCGGAGGCTTTCTACATCGAGCGTATAGAACTGATGGTCGCTTAAAATATGGATCATTTCTCTGAGGCTTGGGATCATTCCCCCCGGGAAAATATATTTTTTCATCCATGGATCGCCGGGATGTTCCTTTAATGCGCTGATATAATGAAGAAGCAATAAACCGCCTGGATTTAACACTGCCTCTATGTTTTTTACAAACAGCTCATAATGCTCCCTTCCCACATGCTCCAGCATGCCAACGCTGACAACGCGGTCAAAGGTCCTGCCGCATTTTTCTAAATCCCGGTAGTCCATTAATTCCACCGATACCCTTCCCGTAAGGCCCTCTTCCTCAATTTTTTCTTCAAATTTTTTCTTCTGTTCCCTGCTCAAGGTAATTCCAAGACCTTTCACACCATATTCCCTGGCAGCCCGGATCAGTAAGTATCCCCAGCCGCAGCCAATGTCAAGAAGGGTCATGTCCTTTTTCAGATACAGCTTTTTCAGGATCCGTTCTACCTTGTTGCACTGGGCGTCGTACAGGGTATCGGTTTCCGTTTTAAAATAACCGCAGGAATAGCTCATGGTATCATCAAGCCAAAGGCTGTAGAAATCATTGCCGATATCGTAATGGGATGTGACCTCCTTCTCCTGATTTTTTCTGGACTGGGAAGAAAAGATCAGCTTCTTAAGCTTGTTCTGGTCCGTTGAGAATTTCTCCATCTGTCCCAGGAAATGGTCCAGTGCATGAAATAAATCTCCCTCAATATCCAGATTTCCTTTCATATAGGCTTCTCCCAGTGCCAGGGAGGTGCTGGTTAATAATTCCCTGCCTTCGATATCCTCTTTCAGATTCACAATAAATGTGGGATTTCCTTTACCGATATGATGAGTCTTTCCGCGAAGCTTTACATCAAAAGGATAATCGTTAAACCTTTGAAGGAAAGAAATTATAAAGTTATCAGTAACGTTTTTCATGGCTTCTCCTCCAATCTGTTTTTATGACTTATATGATTTTTCCCATTTTTTTATGATTTCATAATAATTATTTTTACAATACATCCATTTTTCCAAATAAGCAACATCTTACAAGACATTTCTTATAATCTGTGCTAAACTCAAATCACCTGTCAGGTGTGCCGGTTCCGGTAACCCCCGTAAAACCGCCGTACCTGCCATAATGCAGCATAAATTTATTTATAGGAGTAAACAATCATGAACAATCAGAACCATTTATACGGGCACATGGCCGCCGGGTTTTCCATATTCGTATGGGGAACTACCTTTATCTCTACCAAAGTTCTTCTTGAGGCTTTCACCCCGCTTGAAATCCTGTTTTTCCGTTTTCTCATCGGCTATGCCGCCCTTTGGCTGGCTCGTCCCCGCCTTTTACGGACAAAAAGCAGGGGACAGGAAGGCCTTTTCGCAGCTGCCGGAATGTGCGGTGTAACTTTATATTTTCTCATGGAAAATTTTGCTCTCACTTATACGCTTGCCGCCAATGTCAGTGTGATCATAGCCGTAGCCCCATTTTTTACCGCGCTGTTTTACTGGCTGTTTTTAAAGGGGGAAAAACCGGGTCCCCGCTTTCTGGCAGGATTTATGGCGGCTATCATCGGCATCGGCCTTATGAGCTTCCAAATGGAGTCCGGCGTGAAAATTAACCCAAAAGGAGACTTCCTGGCACTGGCTGCCGCCGTCACCTGGGCTGCTTACTCCGTGATCACAAAAAAAATAGGGGAATATGGCCATGGAACCATTGAAACCACAAGGCGCATTTTCTTCTACGGCCTCCTGTTCATGATTCCTGTACTGGCAATTTTCCCCTTCCGTCTCGGCTTTTCCCGCTTCACTGACACAAAGAACTTATTTAATATCCTGTTTCTGGGTCTGGGCGCCTCCGCCCTCTGCTTTGCAACCTGGAATTATGCTGTAAAAGAGCTGGGTTCCGTAAAAACCAGCGTCTATATCTATGCAGTTCCGGTCATCACGGTCATCGCATCCATGCTGATTCTAAACGAACGAATAAGCCTCCGGTCCGCCTGTGGAATCATGCTGACTCTTGCAGGGCTTATGATTTCCGAAAGCAAACCCCGGTCACAAGGTTTCCGGTTTAAATGGAAGAAACAGAGCCCGGCTCAAAATTGATTTCGTCATCCCCAAATGTACATATGGAAAGGACATATCCGCCCTTAAGGATTTTCTGTTGAAAAGACACACCCGGAACAGAGCATAGCAGGGTACCATCTTCCTTCCATTCAAAAGAAATATCGGTCAGAGGTATGGTAATGCCGCAGCCTGCCGCTTTTACGTAGCTTTCCTTTAGCGTCCATATCCGGAAGAAGTATTCGGAATGCTCTTCCGGCCGTATTTCTTCCATGCGGCGTCTTTCCGCACCGGAAAAAACCTTTTTAAGTATGGGACCGTGGAAAGGCCGTATCCGTTCCACATCGATCCCCAACTGCCTGTCTCCTATTCCGCAGGCCACCATGCCATCCGTATGGCTGATGTTATAGTGAATCTGAGGGTACTCCCCAAGATATGGTTTTCCATGCTCTCCCTCCAAAATCACAAGCTGATCCTGAAATTCCGGAATGATTCCGTATAATTCCTCCAAGCCCTTTAAAAGAAGCTTTTTCCCGAGCTGATGCTCCAATTCCCGTTTCTTCTTTCCATGCGCTGCTTCATACTGCGCCAGATAAATCGTTACCATACCGCCTTAGACCTTTTTTAGATTCCTGTCCTATTCCACGCCCGGTTTTCCACCGGACTTCCGTGACCGAAATATACCTTTCTTGCGCCAAGGGCGCTGATCTTCTCCGCACTTTTTATCATCTCTTCCCGGTCACAATAAATCATCGATAACCCGGGATAGAACATATTCATCAGTGCATCTCCTACCATGACATCCTTCTCATCTATATCAAGTCCGACCGACCCTCTGGTATGTCCCGGAAGCTCCATGACTCTGGCATTTATCCCATAATCCTTCAGCCAGTCTCCTTCCCTCAAAAAGATTTCCGGAGTAAATTCCGGGATCCGGTCCGCTTCAAAGCTTTTGACCGAGACCTCCGCAATCACCATTCCCAGCAAGCCCTGATATTGCAGGGGCTCAATAAAATTGTCCTTAATAAGCTTTAAGTCCGCCCTATGTAACGCTACGGGAACCCCCAATGCTTTCTTAAGATAGGCCGTATTCTGCACATGCTCCATGTGGCCATGGGTGAGTACAATCAGTTCCACGCTTGTTTTCCGGCATTGGGCCAGTATTTTTTCTTCAAACCCGTTCCTTCCCGTATCCACAAGAATGGCTCTTCCATGATCCTTGATCAGGTAGCTGTTCACATTCCCGCATCTGATACGTTCTATTTCTGCCATCTTTTTTTTCATCTCTCTTTCAAATACATTAATTCTCCGCCGGAAGCGGCCTTTGGAAATGTCACGCCATTGTTCATTGTATTGAAGGAGAGCCTTGTATATTCCCACTTTTTTCTATCTTTTTCTGTATATGCACTGCCAGGGAGCATTGCATTATTCCAGCACATATTCCAGCTGGCAGTCGCAAGGTTCTCTGTCCACATGCTCTTTATCGTATTCCCGGGCCTCCGCACAGCCCATTGCCTTATAAAACGCCTGTGTTTCTACGGAGGAATGGGAAGAAATATAAAGCTTCCTAGCGCCGTGCTTCCCGGCCCACTCTGCCGCAAGCTTAAAAAGCCTGCTGCCTGCTTTCTGCCCTCTTAAGTCCCGTGACACATGGAGGCTTGAAAGATCAAGATATTGGTTCTCTTTTCCGAATGGGGTTCCCTCCACAGAGGTAAATCCTTTTAATTTTCCGTTAAGAAAACAGCCGAAGACAACTCCTCCCGTTCGGATGGTATTTTTCAGGCATTTCACCAATACCTCATAATCTTCGTCCTTCCACTGTTCCGTAAATGGATTCTCCTTTACCACCCAGGCTCCGTTTTCCTTCCTCCAGCACTCCTTTACTTCCTGGAAACGGTCAAAATCCTTAAAAAGCTCTCTATTTAGTTCGCCTTCTCTTAATTCCCTAAGCTCCATGAAACTTCTCCCTACGAATTTCTTATGATATATAGCATACCATTTTTTCCTTCTTTCATCAATTCCTTTTCCAATTGAATGGAAAAAGGCCCGGCAGGTTTCAAATTTAAAACCTGCCGGACTCTGTGCCCGATCCTTTATGACCGCCGGATATGGAACGCTTCCATTCCCGGATAAACTGCATGTTCTCCCAGTTCTTCTTCAATCCGGAGCAGCTGGTTGTATTTCGCTACACGTTCGCTTCTGCTGGGTGCGCCTGTCTTAATCTGACACGTATTAAGAGCGACTGCCAGATCAGCAATGGTGGTATCTTCCGTTTCCCCGGACCGGTGGGAAGCAATGGCCGTGTAACCTGCACTGTGGGCCATCTTGATCGCTTCCAGTGTCTCCGATACGGAACCGATCTGATTGAGCTTTATCAGGATGGAATTGCCGCATCCCTCCTGGATTCCTTTCTTCAGACGCTCCGTATTGGTAACGAATAAATCATCCCCAACCAGCTGGACCTTGCTGCCCAGCTCCTTTGTAAGCTTCTTCCAGCCTTCCCAGTCCTCTTCATCAAGAGCATCCTCGATAGAGTAAATGGGATACTTCTCACACAGCTGTTTCCAGTGCTCAATGAGTTCCTCGGAGGTAAAGTGCTTTCCGCATTTGGGAAGGACATACTCTCCCTTATTCTCGCCCTTCCATTCGCTGGAAGCAGCATCCATTGCCAGGACAAAATCACGTCCGGGCTCATATCCAGCCTTTCTGATGGCTTCAAGAATCAGTTCGATGGCTGCTTCGTCGCTCTCTAAGTCCGGAGCAAAACCGCCCTCATCGCCAACGGAGGTAGCCAGACCTTTGGACTTTAACAGAGCTGCCAGGCCATGGAACACTTCCGTACACCAGCGGAGCCCTTCTTTAAAATCCTGGGCTCCTGCAGGCATGATCATGAATTCCTGTACGTCTACCGTATTGGCTGCGTGAGCACCGCCGTTTAGGATATTCATCATAGGAACCGGGAGACGGTTTCCGGATATCCCCCCTAAGAAACGGTACAGCGGAACTCCCATGCTGACAGCCGCCGCCCTTGCGCAGGCAATGGATACGGCGAGAATGGCATTGGCTCCCAGCCTGGATTTGTCGTTTGTCCCATCTGCGGAAATCATAGCCTTGTCAATGGCGTAAATATCGGAAACATCCATCCCGACCAGCGCATAATGAATCACCGTGTTAATGTTATGAACCGCGTTTAAAACACCTTTTCCTCCAAAACGGGCCTTATCCCCATCCCGAAGCTCCAGAGCCTCAAATTCGCCGGTAGAAGCCCCGCTGGGCGCCGCTCCTCTGGCTATGGTACCGTCAGCCAGATGTACCTCGGCTTCCACGGTAGGATTTCCTCTGGAATCAATAATTTCCCTTCCTATCACTTTTTCAATTTCCAGATAATTCATCATCTTTTCTCCTTTACTCTTAAATGTTTTCCAGAATGGAAGGAAACTCCTCTACGGACTTCTTTCCAAATTCTACTTTTTCATCATTGAGGATCATACAGTTCATACATAGTATCCCGCCTTTACAGAAGTCCTACCAGATCCAGGCTTGGCTTTAAGGTTTTGTCACCTGGTTTCCATCTGGCCGGGCAGACCTCATCGCCATGCTCCGCCACGAACTGGGAAGCCTGAACTCTTCGGAATAATTCATCCGCATTTCGTCCCACATTTCCGGCAATTACTTCATAAGCTACGATCCTGCCTTCAGTATTCACGATAAAGGATCCCCTCTCCGCCATCCCTGTGGATTCTGTCATTACATCAAAATCCCTGGCAAGAGCCCCTGTTGGGTCGGCCAGCATCGGATACTTTATCTCCCGGATCGTTTTGGAAGCATCATGCCATGCCTTGTGAACAAAATGGCTGTCACAGGATACGCTGTAAATCTCACATCCGATTTTCTTAAATTCCTCATATTTATCTGCCAGGTCTTCAAGCTCTGTGGGACAGACAAAGGTAAAATCCGCCGGATAGAAAAAGAACACCGACCATTTTCCCAGAACATCCGCCTTAACCACTTCTTTAAATTCACCGTTTATAAAACTCTGTACCTTAAAATCACCAATTTCTTTTCCAATAAATGACATACCATCTATCTCCTTTCCTGATAGGTGTACCAAATTAATATGGCTTATTTCTATAATTTTTATGAGTTAGTCTTTCCTAATTCACATATAAATCATAGCATATCCAGTCAGAAAATTCAAGAAATAATACCGATAATAATTATTGTTTTATATCTTTTGCTTTTTTATGCCGATAAATGATCCTATTTAAGAAAAAATGCCGGAGAAATGCTGAGGAACCTTTTTCCCGCATCTTCTCCGGCATCCCTGTCTCCGGAATTTACCCCAGCCAGAAGTCCGTTTTATCTTCTCCGTACTCCAGCTTAAGCCGAAGCCTGTTAAAAAATTCTTCCAGAGCCTCATACAGCTTTTCGTACTGTTCCTCATTGTTCTCGGCATCGCAGGACTCGATCCAACAGGATTGCTTTCCGCATGCATCTCTTAAATGGATCCGGAACTTAAGTCCCCTGTCATTTAAGAATTTATTACATTCTAAAATTTCGGTGATCGATACAATCTTCATATCCGCCTCTATTCCCGTCCTTTGTATTTCCTTGCCTGCTCCTCTATGAGCTCCAGATCATCAAAATAATTGATCTTCATAGCCTCTTTCACATCCTTTAAGGTCCGGGCGGCAACAGCCTCAGCCTTTTCGCTTCCCTCTTTTAATATCTGGTATACGTGAGGGATATTGGCTTCATATTCTTTTCTTTTTCTGCGGATCGGCTCCAGCTCTGCCTGAAGAACGCTGTTTAAGAACCGCTTCACCTTGACATCACCCAGACCGCCCCGTCTGTAGTGGTCTTTCAGTTCATCAAGGTTCTTATAATCCGGAAGATATTGTTCAAAGTCTTCATCCCTGCAAAAAGCGTCAAGATAGGTAAATACCGTATTTCCTTCCACTTCTCCCGGATCTGATACCTGAATGTGGTTGGGATCTGTATACATGCTCATGACCTTCTTCTTCACATCCTCTTCCGAATCGGACAAATAAATGCAATTCCCCAAGGATTTGCTCATCTTCGCCTTGCCGTCGGTTCCGGGAAGCCTTAAGCATGCCTTGTTGTCAGGAAGCAGAATGTCCGGCTCCACCAGAGCTTCTCCGTAAACAGAATTAAATTTACGAACGATCTCCCTGGTCTGCTCGATCATAGGCTCCTGGTCCTCTCCTACGGGCACTGTGGTGGCCTTAAATGCCGTAATGTCAGCCGCCTGGCTGATGGGATAGGTAAAGAAGCCTACCGGAATGCTCGTCTCAAAATTTCTCATGGCAATCTCGGATTTTACCGTAGGATTCCGCTGCAGCCTGGATACGGTTACCAGATTCATATAGTAAAAGGACAGCTCCGTCAGTTCCGGAATCTGTGACTGGATGAACAGGGTACATTTCTTCGGGTCCAGCCCGCAGGAAAGGTAGTCCAGCGCAACTTCTATGATATTCTGACGAACTTTTTCCGGATTATCCGCATTGTCCGTAAGTGCCTGGGCATCCGCGATCATAATAAAAATTTCGTCAAACTCGCCGGAATTCTGCAGCTCCACCCTGCGCTTTAGAGAACCGGCGTAATGGCCGATATGAAGCTTTCCGGTGGGGCGGTCTCCCGTTAATATTATCTTTCCCATGTTTGTACCTCCAGAAGTATTATCAAGTTTAATTGTACCATTCATTCTAAATTTGTCAATCCGGCACCTTATTTTGGCACCTTATTTTCCTTTAAATATTCCTTCGGCATAATTCACGGAAGCCATGGCGTCGCGGCAGTACCGGTCTGCGCCGATGGTATTTGCATAATCTTCGGTAAGAACCGCTCCGCCCACCATCACCTTTACATGAGGGGCTGAAGCACGGAGCTGCCGGATCGTCTCTTCCATGCTCGGGACCGTAGTGGTCATGAGAGCGCTTAGACCCACCAGCCTCACCTGATCCCTTACGGCGGTTTCCACAATCGTCTCCGGCGGCACATCCTTTCCCAGGTCAATCACATCATAGCTGTAATTTTCCAAAAGAACCTTGACAATGTTCTTTCCGATATCATGAATATCACCTTTCACCGTAGCCAGGATAACTGTTCCCTTTTTCTCCTCTACGGTACCGTTTTTTGCCATTTGCTCCTTTATGACTTCAAAAGCCGCTTTGGCTGCCTCTGCACTCATGAGCAGCTGGGGAAGGAATACCGTTCCCTTTTCAAACCCTTTTCCCACCCGGTCCAGGGCCGGAATCATCTCTTCATTTATAATGGTTAACGGCTCCTTCTCCTTGAGCAGCTCCGTCACTGCGGCATAAGCCCGGTCCTTAAGACCCTTTGCAATGCTTTCCGCCAGCGTAATATCACCGCCGGAGCCATTTCCCGGGCCGGAGTCATTCCCCGGCTTTACCGTTTCTCCCAGGGTTGCAACATTGCCGCTGTAAACCGCAATGTAATCGCTGCACCGGGGATCTAAATCCGCAAGAGCCCGGTAACTGTAATAGGAACGCATCATGGCCTCAGAATTGGGATTGATGATGGCAGCGTTCAATCCGCTCTGCAGCGCCATTGCAAAGAAAGTGGCATTGACAATTTCCCTCTGGGGAAGTCCGAAGGAAATATTGGAGACTCCCAGTATGGTCCTGCCTCCCAGCTCATCCCGCACCCTTCTTAGAGTCTCCAGCGTAGTCAGAGCCCCTTTGCTGTCGGAGCTTACGGTCATGCAAAGGGCATCGATCAGGATGTCATTCTTCGGGATCCCGTATTCAGCCGCCTTTCCGTATATTTTTTCCGCCACGGCGATCCGTCCGTCTGCTGTTTCAGGAATGCCATCCTCATCAAGAACCAGGGCCACCACTACGCCTCCATACTGTTTTACCAGAGGAAAAACGGCCTCCATCACCTCTTTTTTTCCATTTACGGAATTAATAAGAGGCTTTCCGTTGTATATCCTCATTGCCCGCTCCATGGCCTCTATGTTGGATGTATCGATCTGAAGAGGCAGGTCTATAACGCTCTGAAGCTCTTTCACCACCTCTTCCATCATGGCAGGCTCGTCGATCTCCGGCAGCCCCACATTTACATCCAGAACATGAGCTCCATTGTCCTGCTGGGCTACCCCCTCACGGAGAATATATTCCAGATTGTGGTCCCGGAGCGCCTGTTTAAACTTAGATTTTCCTGTGGGATTGATCCTTTCCCCTATGATAATAGGGTCCCGGTCAATCACCACTGCCTGAGCATAAGAGGAAATTACGGTCCGGTTCTTTTTATCCGGCAGTCTGGCCGGAAAATCTCTGCAGAGAGCAACGGTCTTTTTAATGTGCTCCGGCGTGGTTCCGCAGCAGCCGCCCACCACGCAGGCACCCATCTCCACGATTTCCTTCATAACAGCCGCAAATTCATCGGCATCGATATTATAAACCGTCTTTCCGCCTTCGCTTCTCGGAAGACCTGCATTGGGATTTACTATAACCGGTATGGAAACCACCTTCATGATGTCCGACAGGATCCCCTTCATCTGCACCGGCCCCAGGCCGCAATTGATCCCCAGCGCGTCAACGCCCAGGCCTTCTAAAAGTGCAACCGTGGATTCCACGTTTCCTCCGGTTAAAAGCTTTCCCTTTTCGTCAAAGATCATGGTCACGAATACCGGCAGGCCGGAGTTTTCCTTCGCTGCCAGCACAGCAGCCTTGGCCTCATGGCTGTCGCTCATGGTCTCAATTAATATCAGATCCGCCCCTTCCCGTTCTCCGGTCTTTACCACCCGGGAAAATAACTGATAAGCGTCCTCAAAATCCAGATCTCCAAGGGGCTTTAAAAGCTTCCCTGTCGGACCTAAATCAAGGGCAATATATCCCTTCTCCTTCCCTGCCGGATAAGAGGCCGTCTCTACCGCTTTTCTGGCGTTTCTTACCGCTGCACATACCACCTCATCTAAATCAAATTCCGCACCCTTATGGTACTTTAAGCCGTTGGCACCAAAGGTATTGGTCTTTATGATATCCGCACCTGCTTCCAGATAATCACGATGAAGCTTTACGATCTTTTCCGGGTATTTTACATTCCACGTTTCCGGCAGTTCTCCCGGCTTTAAGCCATTGGCCTGCAGAAGGCTTCCCGTTCCGCCGTCAAAAAATACGATCCTCTTCTTTATCTCTTCTAAAATTGCTGTCATACGATCCTCCCTTTGTTTCTGTTACTCTTAATTTCTCCGGTAAGCACAGTCTGTTTTTGCACATTCCTCGCACCCTTTTACTTCGCAGCGGTAAGGCTTCCCGCTTACCCCCATCACCGCGGTAACGGATTTGGACGGCGTCATCAGAAGGCTGTCTGTCAGCATCACACCGATCCTCTTCGGCGTTTCCAAGACTGCCGTTATGTCTCTCTGGCATTCTAGAGGAAAGTCCCCGTAGCCCGGGCTGAATCTTGGCCTTAAATAAAGCCCCCTGGCTTCATATTCCTGTTTTAATATCCGGTTTTCTTCATCACAATATTCCTCAATCATGGCTGCTGCTGCTGCCTGCATGGTAACAGCCTTGCTCATTTGAAGCTTTGTGTATTTATGCAGCAGCACATCCACCCCGGTTCCCAGAGTTGCGGCAAATAGGATCACCTGACCGCAATCCTTTAAATTCCGGCTTAAATTCCTGCTTTTCGCCTGAAATACGGTGAAATCAATCCCGTCTTCCGGAAGAAGCTTTAACGGGTATGCCCGGCTTATGCTTTTGGGAGATGCCGCAGCCGTAAGCTCCCTTAAGCATTCCTCGATCAGGGCATTTACCGTTTCATCCCCTTCATTTATCCCATATCCCAGATATCTCCGGATTTCCCTGCGGCTGATCTCCATTTCCATCCCTCCGTATCAAATGGTTGTCAAGCGGATATTCGCAATCCGCTTCGCTGCTTGATTCCGTTAAAATTGGGCCCAGCCCTTTTCACGGAGCCGAACCCTTTTTTCATTCATCACAGTATCTCAGAAAGGTTCTCCTTGATTTTTAACGCCACATCCGGCTTATTCATGGAATAAACATGGATAGCCTCCACTCCGTTGGCGATAAGGTCAATGATCTGCTCCGTGGCGTAGGCAATCCCCGCCTGCTTCATTGCCGCCGGATTATCCCCGAACCTGTCTACAATGGCCTTGAACCGGGCCGGCAGATAGGTTCCCGAAAGCTGACAGCTTCGGATTATCTGCTTTACGTTGGTCACAGGCATGATTCCCGCAACGACCGGAACTGTGATTCCTTTCTCCCGGATGCGGTATAAATAATTGTATAATATATTATTATCAAAAAACATCTGGGTGGTGACAAAATCACAGCCTGCTTCCACCTTCTGCTTCAGATAATCCATATCAACGGTCTTGCTCGCAGACTCCACATGGCCTTCCGGATAGCAGGCTGCACCGATGCAGAAATCTCCCGCTTCCTTGATCTCCCTGATCAGTTCCGAGGCATAATGGTACTCCCTTTCGGCCGGGGCATCCGCAGGGATATCTCCCCGGAGCGCCAGTACATTTTCAATCCCCTCTGCCTTTAACTCACCAAGGACCTGACGGACCTTTTCCTTGGTGGAAGACACACAGGTCAGATGAGCCAGGGCCGTCACATGGTAATTATGATGTAAGGTGGAGGCTATATCCACGGTATAACGGCTGGTTCCTCCGCCTGCCCCGTACGTAACGCTCATGAAAGCCGGTTTCAGCTTTGCAATCTCTGCTGCTGCCCGTTCCACGGATTCATATTTATCCTCTGTTTTCGGTGGAAATACTTCAAAGGATAACGTTGGCTTTCCCTGACTCAGTATGTCTTTTATTTTCATGCTGCCTATCTCCTATCTTTCCCTTCTTTTATCAGTTACCACTTTAACACAAAAAACTGCTTCCCGCAACTGTTTACTGTCCCGTGAATATCTGGGCTAAGGGTGAATTGCCCGGAAGAATAAGCGTATTATTGTCTCCGGCCAGGGAAGTCCTGGCTGCTTCAAGAGAACGGACAAAAGCGTAAAAGTCTGTCCTCTGCGGGTCATTGTATGCCTCTGCCAGGATCCTCATGTATTCCGCCTCCCCTTCTGCAGTTATGGAGGCAGCCTGGGCCTGGGCATCGGAAATGCTGATGGCTATTTCCCGGTCTGTGGTATTTCGTATCTTCTGGGCTTCTGCCTGCCCTTCCGCCGTAAATGTAGCGGCTATTTTATCCCTCTCAGAAATCATGCGCTCATAAACCGCAGCTTTATTATCCGCCGGAAGGTCCAGACGCTTTGTCTCCACTGCCAGAAGCCTTATACCATACTGATCCATATTATCGCCCACATTGTCCATGATGGACTGGGAAAGCTCCTCATCCCGGCTGCTGATCACATCATTCTGATTCATGCTGCTGATGATATTCTTCACGGAATTATAAACCACCGTGTCAATTCTCCCCTCTGCATTGGCAATGGAGGAGTTAAGGGACTGGGCAAATTTCAAAGGATCCTCAATGCGCCATAAAACATAGCTGTCGCTTAACATGGTCTTCTTATCCATTGTGATCACATCCGAAGCCGCCAGATCGTAAACCAGGATCTGCTTTGGCAGGGTATCCGCAGTCTGGATNCTGCAGAAGGCTTCCCGTTCCGCCGTCAAAAAATACGATCCTCTTCTTTATCTCTTCTAAAATTGCTGTCATACGATCCTCCCTTTGTTTCTGTTACTCTTAATTTCTCCGGTAAGCACAGTCTGTTTTTGCACATTCCTCGCACCCTTTTACTTCGCAGCGGTAAGGCTTCCCGCTTACCCCCATCACCGCGGTAACGGATTTGGACGGCGTCATCAGAAGGCTGTCTGTCAGCATCACACCGATCCTCTTCGGCGTTTCCAAGACTGCCGTTATGTCTCTCTGGCATTCTAGAGGAAAGTCCCCGTAGCCCGGGCTGAATCTTGGCCTTAAATAAAGCCCCCTGGCTTCATATTCCTGTTTTAATATCCGGTTTTCTTCATCACAATATTCCTCAATCATGGCTGCTGCTGCTGCCTGCATGGTAACAGCCTTGCTCATTTGAAGCTTTGTGTATTTATGCAGCAGCACATCCACCCCGGTTCCCAGAGTTGCGGCAAATAGGATCACCTGACCGCAATCCTTTAAATTCCGGCTTAAATTCCTGCTTTTCGCCTGAAATACGGTGAAATCAATCCCGTCTTCCGGAAGAAGCTTTAACGGGTATGCCCGGCTTATGCTTTTGGGAGATGCCGCAGCCGTAAGCTCCCTTAAGCATTCCTCGATCAGGGCATTTACCGTTTCATCCCCTTCATTTATCCCATATCCCAGATATCTCCGGATTTCCCTGCGGCTGATCTCCATTTCCATCCCTCCGTATCAAATGGTTGTCAAGCGGATATTCGCAATCCGCTTCGCTGCTTGATTCCGTTAAAATTGGGCCCAGCCCTTTTCACGGAGCCGAACCCTTTTTTCATTCATCACAGTATCTCAGAAAGGTTCTCCTTGATTTTTAACGCCACATCCGGCTTATTCATGGAATAAACATGGATAGCCTCCACTCCGTTGGCGATAAGGTCAATGATCTGCTCCGTGGCGTAGGCAATCCCCGCCTGCTTCATTGCCGCCGGATTATCCCCGAACCTGTCTACAATGGCCTTGAACCGGGCCGGCAGATAGGTTCCCGAAAGCTGACAGCTTCGGATTATCTGCTTTACGTTGGTCACAGGCATGATTCCCGCAACGACCGGAACTGTGATTCCTTTCTCCCGGATGCGGTATAAATAATTGTATAATATATTATTATCAAAAAACATCTGGGTGGTGACAAAATCACAGCCTGCTTCCACCTTCTGCTTCAGATAATCCATATCAACGGTCTTGCTCGCAGACTCCACATGGCCTTCCGGATAGCAGGCTGCACCGATGCAGAAATCTCCCGCTTCCTTGATCTCCCTGATCAGTTCCGAGGCATAATGGTACTCCCTTTCGGCCGGGGCATCCGCAGGGATATCTCCCCGGAGCGCCAGTACATTTTCAATCCCCTCTGCCTTTAACTCACCAAGGACCTGACGGACCTTTTCCTTGGTGGAAGACACACAGGTCAGATGAGCCAGGGCCGTCACATGGTAATTATGATGTAAGGTGGAGGCTATATCCACGGTATAACGGCTGGTTCCTCCGCCTGCCCCGTACGTAACGCTCATGAAAGCCGGTTTCAGCTTTGCAATCTCTGCTGCTGCCCGTTCCACGGATTCATATTTATCCTCTGTTTTCGGTGGAAATACTTCAAAGGATAACGTTGGCTTTCCCTGACTCAGTATGTCTTTTATTTTCATGCTGCCTATCTCCTATCTTTCCCTTCTTTTATCAGTTACCACTTTAACACAAAAAACTGCTTCCCGCAACTGTTTACTGTCCCGTGAATATCTGGGCTAAGGGTGAATTGCCCGGAAGAATAAGCGTATTATTGTCTCCGGCCAGGGAAGTCCTGGCTGCTTCAAGAGAACGGACAAAAGCGTAAAAGTCTGTCCTCTGCGGGTCATTGTATGCCTCTGCCAGGATCCTCATGTATTCCGCCTCCCCTTCTGCAGTTATGGAGGCAGCCTGGGCCTGGGCATCGGAAATGCTGATGGCTATTTCCCGGTCTGTGGTATTTCGTATCTTCTGGGCTTCTGCCTGCCCTTCCGCCGTAAATGTAGCGGCTATTTTATCCCTCTCAGAAATCATGCGCTCATAAACCGCAGCTTTATTATCCGCCGGAAGGTCCAGACGCTTTGTCTCCACTGCCAGAAGCCTTATACCATACTGATCCATATTATCGCCCACATTGTCCATGATGGACTGGGAAAGCTCCTCATCCCGGCTGCTGATCACATCATTCTGATTCATGCTGCTGATGATATTCTTCACGGAATTATAAACCACCGTGTCAATTCTCCCCTCTGCATTGGCAATGGAGGAGTTAAGGGACTGGGCAAATTTCAAAGGATCCTCAATGCGCCATAAAACATAGCTGTCGCTTAACATGGTCTTCTTATCCATTGTGATCACATCCGAAGCCGCCAGATCGTAAACCAGGATCTGCTTTGGCAGGGTATCCGCAGTCTGGATAAACGGGACCTTTAAAGAAACTCCGGCCGTACCGATCACCCGCTCCACACGTCCAAACTGACGGATTAATTTATATTCATTTTCATTTGTCACTACAACTGAACCTAATAATACTATAATAACCGCCAGTACTGCAATAGTTCCGGCTGCCTTTTTCCAATTTTTTTTCATTTACTGGTTCTCCTTTCCCGCACTGCCCGTTTCTGCCGGCTTCTCACTTTCAGAGTCATTTCCTGCCCCTGCATTCCCGCTTACAAAACTGTCAAGAGGAAGGATGGTGCTGGTCTTATCGGTTCCATCAATGATAACCTTCATCTTTGGAAGCACATCCTCCATGGTTTCATAAAACATACGTTTTCTGGTCACTTCCGGATTTTTTATATATTCGTTATACATGGCCTTAAATTTCGCCACTTCGGCATTGGCCTCATTGATCCTCTGTGCCTTTGCGGATTCTGCATCCTGCAGGATCTTATCCGTCTGGGCCGTGGCTTCCGGAAGCTTTTCGTTTCGGTATTTATTGGCATTGTTGATGGCAGTTTCTTTTCCCTGTTTTGCCGTTTCCACTGCTTTAAACGCTTCCATGACTTCCGTTGTCGGCGGCTCTGAATCCTGGATGGTCACATTCATGACGGTCAGCCCTACATCGTGCTGATCAAGCTTTTCCACTATCATCTGCTTTATCTTGGACTGAATTTCGTTCTTCCCTGTAGTTAGTACAGAGTCCACGTCATAGCTTCCAATTACCGTACGGATGCAGCTTTTTGTAATGTTCTGCAGGATCAGCAAAGGGTCTTCTGACGCATAAACCGCCTTAACCGGGTCTGCAACCTTATATTCCACGAAAAAGTCCACATTAACAAAGTTATAATCTTGGGTGATCATCAGAGAATCCTCTTCCTTGCTTTCATTATCATTCGGGTCATATCCGATAGCAAATCCCTGAATGGTTGTATTGACCTTACTGACCTTCTGTATAAAAGGTACCTTAAAATGAAGACCCGGCTCTGCAACCGCTCTTGCACTTCCCAGTGTGGTCAGGACTGCCTGCTCCTGCTCCTGAATATTATAGACAGAACCAAAGCCGATAACAGGAACCGCCACCAGCAAAGCAGCTGCAATCCCTGATTTTTTCATAAGCCCCCTGACTTTTTTCCATCTCTCTTTCCTATTTGGATCAACTGTTTCCATAACGTTCCACCTTTCTATTCTTATCCTCTATTCTATGCTCTCGTAAAAGAAAAAAAAGACTCCTATCAATACCACAAACGGTACTGATAAAAGTCTTGCACATTTCATAAGTATGCGGATAAATCGCTTTATCGTTCTGACGCAATCTTATCCAACCGGCCGGCTGGAAGCTACTCCCTTTTACGATTGATGTGATTATATCAGATTTGACGAAATTTGTCAATAAAAAACCGTTCCATTTTTCATAAATTGCTCATGTTTCCTGATTTTCCGTCTCCTGAGGATTGTTGTAGGTAACATAGATCCTCATTTCTTCATCTACCTGATAGAAGTTGATATAGAACAGCCCCTCCAGTATAAACGCTCCGTTTTCCTGTGTGATCCCCGCTCTGGCCTGCTCCATGATGTCCGGAACGCTGCTTTCTTCCGGGGAAATTCCGGCTGATGCTTCTGTAAGCTTCAGAAATTGTTCTAAATACGCAAGGGAAGCCTCCGGATCCTTCAGAGTCGAGACATAATCGTGAAGCTCTCCGGTAGCTGTATCATAATTGATATCAATATACTGGAATATGTAATTCTCATCATCAGGCTCCAGCCGGCCTGTTATCTCGTCCTCTAAAGAGAAACCTGCTATGGTCTCATAATAGGTGATGGGGCCTTCCTCTTCTTGGAATTCATAATTATCGGAATAAGCATCTCCCAATTCCACCTGATATCCATAGTCCGATCCGTTTAGAAACTGCCACATGGAATCCGCGATCTGCTTCCCGTCAGCCGGAAAATGGTCATAACCGGTACAGCGTTCTCCGGCGGCTCTCACTTCCTCTTCCTCAAACTCCGCATAACCGGAATCATCGTATGGAACAGCGGTTTCATAGCTGTCATACCCATTCAGGATCCGTCCGGCCTGGTCAAAGACCTTTGGCATCAAATTAGTAAAAATAATCGCAGCAAGGATACCTGCCATAGTCGCAAAGAAACCCTTCCGTCCTCTTTTTTCCCGGGGGATGGAAGGCTGGGGCGATCTATGGCTGGAGGGCATGACAGTTTCTTCAAAAGCCGTGTGTCTCTCATTTAAATAATAATCGACCTCCCACATGACAGGCCGGCGGACCAGCCGCTTACACCGGGTACAGTAATTCACCTCATTAACCGGAAGCTCACAAACCGTACAAATCTTTTTCATCATCGTAGTTTCCCCCTCTTATCCCAGCACCAGATGAGCTACGGCTATTTCATCATCCTCCCGGAACCCCTGGGCGCAAACCTGGATTTCATAAACATATTTCTCTTCAAGGCCGGTAATGGAAACAATCCGGGCAATGCTATTTCCTTCCTGTGCCAAAGTAAGTACCTGATGTACATCTGCGATCGTCTTCTTTAACAATTCATCGGATGGATCCGGACTATCCGGTTCCAAATCAGACTCAGTAATAAAATCTTCCAGAGACAGCTTCTTTTCATTTTCCCTGCTTAAGTAGTAATCATCGGACAGCTCCCAATCCTGTTCATTCTTAGACATCCTGCCACTCCTTTCAAAAACAGGCAGGTTCATAGGAACCTGCCTCATTATGTATCCTGTTATATTTTATCTCTTATTTCTCAAAAAATCCGGAATATTGATCTGCACTTCTTTATTTACAGTAGGGCGGTATGGCTGTCCCGATCCCTGAGAAGCACCCTGCGCGTTATTCTGACCCGCATAATTTGGCTTTGTATAGCCGCCTGCTCCGTAATTCGGGTTTCCATAATTCTGGTTATTGGTATTCGGATTATTATTATAAGCTGGATTGGAATAGTTTGCATTTCCATAATTCGGATTATAGTTCTGATTGTATCCAGGTGTTGCTGCCGTAGCTGCTGCTTCCTGATTCACGGTCTGGTTCTGAGCTGCAGCCGCTGTTTTTGGCTGTTTATAGTTAGGATTGGAAAAATTTGTCATGACCTTGGATACAGGAGTCTCGGCCTGCATGTCCAGCCCGGTAGCAATCACGGTAATGCTCGCTTCATCCTGGGCATTCTCATCGTACATGGCACCAAAGATAATGTTGGCATCATCTCCTGCCATCTCCTGAACATAGCTGGCAGCCTCATTGGCCTCAATCAGGCTGATATCGCCGGAAATGTTAATGATGACATGGGAAGCACCCTCAATGGTAGTCTCGAGCAGCGGACTGGATACTGCCTGCTTCACAGCTTCCAGAGCCTTTTCATCACCTTTCGCTCTGCCAATACCGATGTGAGCGATGCCCTTATCCGTCATAACTGTCTGAACATCCGCAAAATCCAGGTTAATGAGTCCCGGAACGTTAATTAAATCCGTAATACCCTGTACGGCCTGCTGAAGGACTTCATCCGCCTTCTTTAACGCATCCGGCATGGTCGTGCGCCTGTCCACGATTTCCAGCAAACGGTCATTGGGTATCACAATTAAGGTATCAACGCTTTCTTTCAAACGCTCAATCCCTGCAATCGCATTGGTCATACGGGTCCTTGCTTCAAAACGGAAGGGCTTTGTCACAACGCCGACGGTAAGAATTCCCATATCCTTTGCGATCTTGGCCACAACAGGAGCTGCTCCGGTACCTGTACCGCCTCCCATGCCGCAGGTAACGAATACCATATCGGCACCCTTCATGGCCTGAGCCAGCTCGTCCGCATTCTCTTCCGCTGCCTTTTCGCCCATCTCAGGCTTCGCGCCTGCACCAAGACCTTTGGTTAATTTCTCTCCGATCTGCATGGCAGTCGGCGCCTTGCAGAACTGCAATGCCTGCTTGTCCGTATTAATTCCAAGAAATTCCACACCAGCTATATTCTCATCTATCATTCGATTAACCGCATTGTTTCCGGCACCGCCTACACCGATCACCAGAATCCTTGCGGCACTGTCCGCCTCATTTATCTTAATCTCTAACAAGATTATATCCTCCTTTAACCATAAACAGCTTACTGTATAGACCTAATTAATATAATATTTGATTTTCACAAAAATATCAACCATTTTTTGAACAAAATTCCAAGCAAATAATGTAAATTCATTTATCCTTCACAAACCGGTAGGAAGTTGCCGTTTCCGCTTCATCATAAGTATCCAGATACAGTGTGCCCGACAGTCCTCCTAAAACAGGCAGCTGGTCCTTCAGTTCTGAAATTTTACCGTTCATCTGGTCATTGCTTCCTAGAAACACTTTGATATCTCCCATAAACAGAGTCGCATACCCATGGGAATCGTACTGGATCTGGTCGACCGGAATTTCATGAGTGGATAACAGCTGGGTCAAGGTAAGAATTTCATCAAAAATCCTGCTGTTTTCCACCGGGAGGGGCTGGTGCAGGGCGATATGCCCGAACTTCAGCCCCGTGATCCATGGAATTCCGGAAAGTTTTCCGCTGGAGCTTTCCACGATGATTCCGTCTTTATCAAAATATAAGTAGCTGCCCATATAGGAGACATAACCGACTACCGATTTCTCATATACGATCACTTCCACCTTTACCGGGCTCAAGAATACGATCTTGTAATCTTCTACAAAAGGAATCTGCTCATGCTCCCTGAAACGGTCCTTAAAGAGGCAGAAAACCGCATTCCGGTCCCAACCGCCTTTAAACAGAAGGTCAACGATCTGCTCTGATGTGTACTTCTTATTGCCGGTCACCGTAATCTCTTTGATCTGCAGCGACAGAAAAATGACGGTCACAAGCAAGATCACCGCTGCCGCGATTCCAAATTTTATCTTTCTTCTGCTTTTTTTTAAGTCTTTCATTCCATCCCTCTGATTGCCGCGCCAAGGCTGCTTAAATCCCGGCATATGTCTTCATATCCGCGTTCAATATGATGGCATTCATAAATCTTAGTGACGCCCTCACATGCCAGCCCCGCAACGACAAGGGCCGCACCGCCCCGTAAATCGGTTGCGGTTACAGAACCTCCCTTTAAAGGATGCAGTCCATGAATGACAGCCCGCTTTCCCTCTATTATAATATCTGCCGCAAGCTTCTGCAACTCTTTTGCGGTTCCAAAACGCCCTTCGAAGATGGTTTCTTCTATCCGGCTGGTCCCACGGGCCGATGCCATGACTGCCATTACCTGTGACTGTAAGTCTGTAGGAAAACCAGGATAAGGCTCTGTCACAACGTCTGCACCATCGGGACGCCCTCTCATGGACACCTCCAGCCGGTTTTCATATTGCTTTAACTCCGCTCCCATTTTTTCCGCAAGAGAAAGGGCAGCCGTTAAATGCCCCGGCCGGATTCCCTCCATTATGATACTTCCCTCTGCCGCCATCACAGCTGTTAAGTAAGTTCCTGCAACAATCCGATCGCCTGTTACAGTAAATTCAGAATCATGAAGTTCCTTTACGCCCGTAACCTCCAGTCTGGAGGTCCCGGCTCCATGTATTTTGGCACCCATGTTGTTTAAAAATTCACACAGCGTAGTGATCTCCGGTTCCTTTGCCGCTCCATGAATCACAGTTACACCATCCGCATAAACAGCGGCCAGCAAAGCATTTTCCGTAGCTCCCACGCTGGGAAAAGGAAAATAAATATCGGCGCCCATCAACAGCTTTGCGGACGCCAAAAGCTTATCACCCTTCTCCTCGATCACAGCCCCAAGAGTCCGGAAGGCCGACAGATGCAGATCGATTGGCCGCTGCCCTATGGAGCAGCCCCCGGGGAAGCTGGTAACCGCATTCCCGAACCTCCCTAACAGCGGGCCGGACAGCATGATGGAAGATCTCATGCTTTTTATATATTCTTCCGGGATCTCCGTCTGAGTTAGAGTTGCCGCGTCGATCGTTAAAGAGTTGCTGTCAAGGCAGCAAATACAGCCAATACGCTCAAGTATCCCCAGCATACAGAACACATCCTGTATCCTGGGGACGTTATGAATCACTGTTGTACCTTTATGGAGAACCGCTGCTGCCATCATAGGCAGAACAGCATTCTTAGAACCCTGAATTTTTATCTCACCTTTTAAGGATCGTAACCCCTGGACCTGTATGACTGACAATCCGGTACCTCCCATGGCTTCTTATATACTATCCTATGTCAAAAGTGAGAGAATGGTTTCATATCCCATTATTTTTCCAGCCGTATCTGGTTAGAAACACTCAAAACCATGCCCATTTCCACCATCAGAAAGAGGACCGATGTTCCTCCGTAACTGATAAAAGGTAAGGTAATTCCGGTATTTGGTATGGTGTTGGTTACAACCGCTATGTTTAAGATAACCTGTATGGCGATATGCCCCATAACGCCCACAACCAGCAAGGCTCCAAACAAATCCGGCGCATTATCCGCAATGAGCATGAAGCGGTAGATCATGAAAAGAAATATCAGAATGACAGAAACCGCCCCAAACAGCCCAAGCTCTTCACAGATAATGGAAAAGATCATGTCGTTTTGTGCCTCCGGAACAAACCCCATCTTCTGAATGCTTTCTCCCAGCCCTCTGCCTACCAGACCTCCGGACCCTATGGCATAAAGCCCCTGCAGTACCTGATAGCCTCCGGTGGACGGATAAGCCTCCGGTTCCATCCATACCAGAATACGGCTCAACTGATAATCATGGAGGATATTGAGCTTCTCCAAAACAGTAGCTATGGGCCCGGCAAAAGCTAACAGACCCACTCCTGCAAAGCCGCAGGCAAAAAACGGCCATTTTTTCTTACAGGCTATGAACAGCATGACAAAAGCAATTCCCACAATGATAATACCGGAACTTAAGTTGTTGGCCGCTACAATCCCGGCAATGGGAAGGGTCAGCACAATAATAAGGGCCACACCATTTTTCGTATTGATGTTCTTTCCCATCTGGACAATCAGGGCAGCCAGCAAGACAATCAGGGCAATCTTGACAAACTCCGTGGGCTGAAAGGACAGGGGGCCCAAAGGAAGCCATCTTTTTTTACCGTTCACCTCTTTCCCAATAAGGGATACGGTTATCATAAGTACATAGGAAAGTACATAGGCGAATACGGCAAACCGGGAATACCAGCGATAATCCATTTTCGATATGATAATCATAATTACAAAGCCTAAGATAGCAATCTTAGCCTGTTTCATCATAAAGTAAGAGGCATCCTTATTATAATTAAACTGAGCTGCATAGGAACTGGAACTGTATATCATGACCAGTCCGAAAACAGTCAGGAAAATTACGGTAAACAGAAGACTGTAATCATAAAAACGGCGTGGTCTATTCTTTTTCTTCACCGGCCTTTTTTCCGCCATATCATTCCTCCTCGCCATCCATATTCCAATGCCGGAAAATCTTTACAGATTATGGACACACTCCTTGAATATCCGGCCGCGCTCTTCATAGCACGTAAACATCCCCCAGCTGGCACAGGCCGGAGATAAGAGCACATAATCCCCTTTGTTGGCATAGGAAGCGCAGACTCTTACCGCCTCCTGCATATCTTCCGCATACATCACATTGGTAAACCCATGTCTGACTGCACACTCAGCAATCTTCTCTCTGGTCTGCCCCAGGAGAACCATGTATTTCACCTTTCCGTCAAAGGATTCGATCCATTCATCGTATTCGGAGTTCTTATCGTAGCCGCCTGCAATGAGCAGCGTAGGACCCGGCATGGCTTTCACCGCCTGGATCGCTGCATCGGGATTGGTACCCTTGGAATCATTATAATACTTCACTCCGGCCTTTTCCGTGACGAACTCGATCCGATGCTCCACTGCCTTGAACTCACAGATCACCTTCCGGATCACCTCCATCGGGACCCCCATCTCAACCGATACGGCGGCAGCAGCCATTACATTTTCATGGTTATGGCGGCCAAGGAGCTGTAAATCATGGACATTCACGATCTCAGTCCGTTCGCCGTCATGATTCCGGATA
Source organism: Clostridium sp. Marseille-P2415 (assembly GCF_900155545.1). GTDB lineage: Bacteria > Bacillota > Clostridia > Lachnospirales > Lachnospiraceae > Lacrimispora. The sequence goes on along the minus strand of NZ_LT732526.1, from coordinate 551,775 downwards.
ATCTTATCCCCATCCATGCAGTAGCCCTCGTCCAGCGTCTGGCGGCTGCTGAAATAAACGGCCCTGGGCTTCATATTTTTACCAAACTCCCGCAAAACAGAATCATCATAATTTAAAATACAGGAATCCAGTGAATTCTGGTTCGATGTAATGCTTTCCTTCACTTCTATGTAACATTCCATGGTTTTATGACGGTTTAAGTGATCCGGCGTTATATTTAAAATGGCGCTGACATCCGGTTTAAAATCCGTAATCGTCTCCAGCTGGAAGCTGCTGATCTCTGCTACGGTCACGGAATCTTCCCCGGTCTTTAACGCCTCTTCCGTATATGGAATCCCAATATTCCCCACCACGAAGACCTGATCATAGTATGCCTTCATAATCTCCCCGGTAAGGGCCGTAGTGGTTGTCTTACCGTTGGTTCCTGTGATCGCAGCCAGCTTTCCCTTTGCGTGATGATAGGCCAGCTGGATCTCACTCCAGACGGGAATCTCCGCTTCTTTTAAAACAGAAACAAAAGGGGCATCCAAAGAAATCCCGGGACTGATGACGCACAGGCTTACGTCCATAATGTCCTCTTTCTTAAGCTCCCCCAGCAAAACGGTAACCCTTCCTTCTCCTTCAAACTGGCCTAACAGCGCGTCCCGATTCAGGGCGTCATTGCTGTCATAAAGAATCACTTCATCGCCCGTCTTAAGGATCATCCCGGAGGCGGCGATACCACTTTTTCCGCTGCCGGCAACTAATATTTTCTGACTCATATGATTTCTCTCCTATAATCCAAGGTATGCAAGCAGGCAAAGAACTGCTGTCACAATTGCGAATATGGCCACCACCCGTGTTTCCGACCAGCCGCAAAGTTCAAAATGGTGGTGGATGGGGGCCATCTTAAAAAATCTCTTCCCGCCTGTTCTTTTAAAATATGTCACCTGAATGATGACTGATAATACTTCAATCAAATAAATGAATCCGATTATGGCAATAAAAACAGGGAGCTGCATCATAAAGGCGCTGGAAGCTACAAATCCTCCGAGGCCAAGGGAACCGGTATCCCCCATGAACACTCTCGCAGGATAGACATTGAACAGCAGGAATCCCAAAAGGCTTCCCACAACCGCACCGGTAATGGGACTGATGCCGGTATTCTCTCCAATGGCTACTACGGTCAAAAATGTTGCCACCAGAATGGTCACGCTGGTGCAAAGCCCATCTAAGCCATCGGTGAAATTTACGCCGTTGTCAGTCCCTATTACGATAAAAAATACCGCCGGTACGAATAATATTCCCAGATTCATATACAGTCCATTGGCAAAACCTCCGGTAAAGGGAACCAGCATCTCCGTTCCTACATCCTTTGAATGAAGCAGATAATAGGAAAAGATGCCTGTGATGACTAACTGTCCCGCCATCTTCTGAACAGGAGTGAGCCCTTCGGAACGCTTCATCACGATCTTGATATAGTCATCAAGAAATCCAACAATACCAAATCCTACCGTTACGAAAAGCACGGGTATGATCTTCGGATATTCCCTCACATAGAAAAGCGACGTAATGATAATGCTGGTTAATATGATGAGCCCTCCCATAGTCGGGGTTCCCTGTTTTTTCAAATGGCTCTCCGGCCCTTCCTTACGGACCTCCTGGCCAAATTTCAACCTGTGAAGAAATGGTATTACAATGGGACACAGCATGGCGCTGATAGCAAATGCTATGATGATTGCCAGAATCGTTTCGTTAATCATGTCACACCTCAATATTTTATGTATTGGTATATTATTCTAAGGAAATTATGCCACAGTAAGTAGTATACGTCTTTTTGCCTGAATAATCAACCATAGATTCGAATCGCAGATGCAGTTTTTTCCTCGGTTGGTTCGATTCCCAAGTAAGGGAGAATATTCTTAAAAATGTCAGCAATTACCGGTGCTGCAATGGTTCCGCCATAGTAAATCCCCTGGGGTTCATCAATGGTAATAAGGGCAATAACCTGGGGATTATCAGCCGGTGCAAATCCTATAAAAGATGAGATATACTTTTTTAAGCTCCGGGGCAGTTTTTCGGATGTAGCTGTTTTTCCGCCTATCCGGTATCCGTCAAGTTTCGCCCTTTTTCCACTTCCTTCCGATACGACCTGCTCCAGGATATAACGCATGGTTTCACTGGTCTCAGGGGAAAGAATCCCTTCCTTTACCGGATAAGTAAAAGTATGGACCGCTTCCCCATCCGCGCTCACTGACTTCACCCCAAAATGAGGTGTGATTCGGTTTCCGCCGTTTATGATAGAAGAAGCTGTGGTGATCAGCTGCATAGGAGTAATCTGAAAGGACTGGCCAAAGGAAACCGTTGCCAGTTCCACAAGACCCATATCTTCTTTTTTATGCATGATGGTGGACGCTTCCCCCGGAAGGTCGATACCGGTCTTTCCCTTTAAGCCAAACTGTTCAAAATATTTATAATAATTATCCACACCCAGCCGCTGTCCTACATCAATCAAAACCGGGTTGCAGGAATTCATCATTCCCTGAAGGAATGTTTCCGAGCCATGGCCGCCTACCTTGTGGCACCTGATCTTCCGGTCCTCCACAACCCGGAAGCCCGGACAGGAGAAATGGTCGTCAAGTTTTACGACTCCGGCTTCCAGCCCTGCGGCAGCGGTTATGATTTTAAAGGTGGACCCCGGCTCATAGGTATCGTTGATGCAGTGATTTCTCCACATCTGGTTTAACAGGTCCTGTTTTTCTTTTGCGGAAGCAGGAACCTCTGAACCGGTATTTAGTGTAAACGGATCGTTTAAATTAAATTCCGGCGCGTTCACCATTGCCATGATTTCCCCATTCTGAGGATTCATGATTATGATCGACACTCTTTTGGCTCCTTTTTTCTCCATGACCTGATAGGCGCCCTGTTCACAATATCTTTGGATATTCACATCCAGGCTGATGTACAGATCCTGCCCTGCCACAGGCTCGATTCTGTCCTCCGCTGCATTTTCGATTTCAATGCCGGCTGCATCTGACATGGTCAGAATTTTTCCGTTCAGCCCTTTTAGATAATCCTCGTACTTTACTTCCAATCCTATGATTCCCTGGTTATCCCCTCCTGTAAACCCCAAAACCGTAGAAGCAAGGGTATCGTACGGATAGTAGCGCTTATAATCTTCATCCACCTTTACACCTGCTAAGTGATAGGACCGGATCTGGTCGCCCAGAGCCTTGTCTACATTGGTTTTAATAATTTCCCTTGAACTGTATTTTTTTACCTTCTTACGCACTTCCTCTTCGCTAAGCCCCAGTTCTTTAGAAAGGACCGCCACGACCTCATCCGGTTTCTTGACCTGATTGTGTATGACCGATATGGTGCAGACCGTCCGGTTGGTGGCGATGACAGTTCCATTGGCATCAATGATATTTCCTCTGGCTGCTTTGATGGTCCTCTCCCGCTCATGCAGGTCCTCTGCCATGGCGCTGTAATGTTCGGAACGGAAGATCATTAGAAAAATAAGCCGTCCCATAAGTCCTGTCATGGCAAGAAATAACAGGAAAAACAGGATGGCTATTTTCTCTCTGTGATGTGTTTTATTCGAATTCATACACTGCTCCACCATCTTCATTGTTACAGTATATGAAATTGCGAACTTTTTATGAGTCCTTTGAGGGAACACCCTTTACTGGGCTTTCGTTTCTTCCGCCGTTTGTCCGTCCTGTCCGCTTTGCCCCGGAAGTGCGGCCGGGAGGTTGGAACCTTCCCCGCCTTCCGGCCTGTCAATGAATTCCTCGGAAGGATTTAAGTACTCTTCCGGAACCTGCTGGCCATTTTCCATGGTAGGAACGGCTCCTGTTGTCTCTGCTGTACCGGATTCCTCTGCAGCCGTCTCACCCTCGGAAGCTGCCTGTGTTTCACTGGTGATCCCTTCCTGTTCCGGAAGCTTTGCCTCTTCTCCTGAAGGAAGCGTGGGTTCAACATCCGTATCAGGGAATATATTTAAATAAGGAAGAAGTTCTGTCATGATCTTCTGGAAAATCCCGCTGGCATAAGTGCTGTGGGGCTGATCCTCCACATGAGGCTCATCAACCACCACATAAACCAGAACCTGAGGATTGTCCGACGGCGCATAGCCCAGGAATGAAACCACGTAATTGGTTTTATCACGGGGGATTTTTTCCGCTGTACCGGTCTTTCCGGCGATTTTATATCCCGCAACTTTAGCGGCGCCTCCGGTACCTCCTTCTGCATTAACGGTTTTGAACAGTGCCTCGTTAATAAATTTGGTGGTAGATTCTGATACCGTCTCTCTTACAAGGACCGGATCCACTTTTTTGATTACCGCACCCTGCTCATTGAGAATCTGTTTTACTACATGAGGCTCATAATAAGAGCCTCCGTTTATCACGGAACAATATGCGGCAGCCATCTGGATCATGGTGGTGCTGAAGTTCTGTCCAAAGGAGTTGGTTGCCAGATCCGTAGGGCCTGCCGTATCTGCAGTATAGATCAGGGTCTTGTTATCCGCTTCCCCCGGAAGATCGATTCCCGTCTTGGAACCAAATCCGAAAATCTGCTGGTATTTATAGAATTTCTCCTTTCCGATCTGCTGGGCGATCCGCATCATGACCACATTACAGGATTTCATCAGTCCCTGCTCCACCGTTAGCAGGCCATGTCCGTACCGGCTGACGCAGTTGATTTTATGCCCTCCGACCTCCAGGAATTTATTGCACTCATACGTTTCATTCCCTGTGATCGCACCCTCTTCCAGTGCTGCGGAAACGGTAAATATCTTTTCCGTTGATCCCGGTTCAAATCCATCGCTGATGCAGAAATTTCGCCAGGTCTGGTTCCATGCCACCTGGGTTCCGAAGGACATGATTTCTTCATTGGTATAATGCCCGGAAACATTTTCCGCTGTTAAAGGCGCCGCATCTTTATTCTTTCTCTTGTAATCATCGATCGCTTCCTGGATTCCAAGTTCCCGCAGCACTTCATCGGTATACTCCGGCCTCAAATCACGGGGATTGTTTAAGTCAAAGGCCTTATCATTTGCCATTGCCAGGACCTCACCGTTATTCGGGTCCATAACAAGCACGCCTACCCGCTTGCTCCCCGTCTGCTGTTCCCACTCATTGATGTATTTTTCCACAATTTTCTGCACATTGGCGTCCATGGTAGAAACCACCGTATTGCCGTTGGTGGCAGGTTTAATCACGCGCTCTAAATTGGAATCGTCGTTTAAGTATCCGTATTCCCTGCCGTTGGTTCCCATAAGGGTCGTATTATAATACTGTTCCATTCCGCCGGTTCCAGCCATTCCGTCACCGTTAGCAAAGCCAATCATGTTACAGCCCAGGGAATTATAGGGATATACCCTTTTATACTCATCCTCAAACCAGATGCCCTTAATGGCCTGCCTCTCTTTCTTAAGTTCCTCTGTTTTTCCGGCCTTGTATTTCTCATAATTCTCTTTATCATTATAGGTGAGCTGCTTTGCATAGCGTATGTACTGCTTATCCTTCTTTTCCTGTATCAGGTTCATGATCTCAGTCCGGTCATACCCGAAACATTCTGTCAGGGCCGTGACCGTGGGCTCCAGATATGCCTCCGAATCCGACATGATCTGCTTGGGATCCAGGATCAGGTTGTAAACCTTTTCACTGGTTGCCAGATAAGTTCCGTTACGGTCCAGAATGTCGCCGCGCTTAAAGGGAATCACACGGCTGTCATATTCCTGCTGGGATAGAACGATCTGGTTGTAATCTTCCTTTTTACTTGTCATCAGATTATAAAGGACCATAACTAATGCAAACAAAGCCAGCGTAATTACCAGAACAGTAATCGCCAGCTTCTCCTGCATATAACGGGGAAATACCTTACTCTTGTTATTCCTGTTTTTGTTAATGTTTCGGGATGTCCTCATTCTGTCTTACATACTCACTTTCCGTCTTATCATAGTGAAGGATCTGATCTTTATTTGCATAGACCATACCAAGTTCCTCAGTGGCTACTTTATACACATGATCTAAATCGACGGAAGTATTAATGTTCATTTCCAATGCATCATTTTCAGTTTTTAAATTTTCAAGCTGCGTTTCCAAAGTCTCAATACCATGAATATTGGCTGTAATAGAAGACTGCAGATGCAGATAGTTCACGCACAGGCAGAGAGTACAGACTGCAGCAATGGTCAGCATGATAACATAGGGCAGATCCATCTGCAAAGCTTTTTCACGATTACGCCTGACCCGATGGTTTACGGACGGACGGCGGACTTCATCCGGGGTATGAACCGGCATGCGGGCCGGCATGACTTTACGAACAGTGTTTCCCTGCACGTAAGCAGTATTCTGATAGGAACGCACATTCTTTCTTGCAGCCACTCTCTTTTCCTCCTTCTTTAAATTCGTTCAAAAACCCGAAGTTTTGAACTCTTTGAACGTTTGTTTTCTTCGATTTCTTCCTCTGTAGGCACAATGGGCTTTCTTGTAATAACCTTTCCCTTGCTTACCTTCCCACAGACACAAACCGGAAAGTCCGGCGGACAGGTACATGGATTCTCATTGATCCGAAACCTTGTCTTGACGATTCTGTCTTCCAGGGAATGGAACGTAATAATGGAAAGACGTCCACCCGGATTTAACAGATCAATCATCGTATCAATGGACTTATTGAGAACTTCAAGTTCCTTATTCAGTTCGATCCGTATCGCCTGAAATGTCCGTTTCGACGGGTGTCCTCCCACTGCTCTTACTTTTGCCGGGATGGCTTCCTTAATGATTTCCGTTAATTCTCCTGTTGTCTCAATGGGCTTTGCTTCTCTGGCTTTTACAATATGCTTTGCGATATTCTTCGCGAACTTGTCCTCTCCATAATCCCGTATGATCCGGTATAAATCAAATTCGCTGTAGGTATTGATGATATCGGCTGCAGTCTGTTCATTCCGCTGATCCATCCGCATATCGAGGGGCGCGTCATCCTCCCTGTAGGTAAATCCTCTTTCCGGCATGTCAAGCTGGTAAGAGGATACCCCCAGGTCTAAGTAAATTCCGTCCACCCTTTCAATCCCCAAATCTTTTAGTACCATCTGTATGTTTTCGTAATTGCTCCTTACGACTGTTGTCTTATCTTCATAATCCTTCAGCCGCGAACCGGCTGCCGATATGGCATCCGCATCCTGATCAATTCCGATTAATCTTCCGTATTCTCCGAGACGCTTACACACTTCCAGAGCGTGTCCGCCTCCTCCCAGTGTTCCGTCCACATAAATCCCGTCCGGCTTTACATTCAGGCTGTCAATGGTCTCATAAAGCAGCACTGACTTGTGTTCAAACATCATATACCAAGTCCTTCCATAGCTTCCGCAATTTCTTCCATATCTTCATAGGTATTGGCTGCTGTCCATGCATCCTTACTCCAGATTTCGATACGGCTTCCTACTCCTACAAGCACTGCATCCTTTTCAATCCCTGCATGCTCTCTTAATACTGCCGGAAGCAGGATTCTTCCCTGCTTGTCCACTTCACAGGAGGTGGCGCCGGCCAGAAAGAATCTCGAAAACTTTCTGGCATTGGTGTTAGTCAGCGGCAGGCTTTTTAATTTTTCTTCCAGGGCAGTCCACTCACGATTATCATACACAAATAAACAGCCGTCTAAGCCCTTCGTCACGACGAATTCCTCTCCAAGCTGCTCTCTGAATTTTGATGGGACAATGAGACGTCCCTTCGCATCGACTGTATGATTGTATTCGCCCATGAACATACCAATCACCTGCTTGTACACTGGTAGGGGTCAAACCACTTTCCCACCATTTTCTACCACTTTGTACCACTTTCCTCCACTTGTAGTTTCATTCTAGTACATTTATTGGGAAATAGCAAGGAGATTTTCGAAGAAATTTCAATTTAATTTAGCTGCATCAAAGAGAAAGGCTGTTATTTCCCACTATTTTCTATAAAAGGGCAAAAAAAATATATGAGGGCAGAAAAAAACACGGGAGGAATATCTCTTCCCGTGTTCTTCTTAAGCTCACACAAAATGTATAACGATCTTTTCCGCTTAATAGCCTGCTGCAATATATTGTTCAATTAATTTATCCAGCTCTATGCTTCTGTGATAAATAACGTCTTCATCATCGTGTTCAATGCTTATATTTAATCTTTCCCTCGCTTCTTCAATATCACGTATTAACTCTTCTTTTGACATCATCATATCATACTTCTCCTTTGCTCTTTTTTCGTATCTGTCTGTGTTTGCAGAAGAGCACAAGAGTTGATATCGCTACCAGAATTAATGACAGTGCCTGAGACACCGGAATGCCAGTACCAAAGAATATTAGCTGGTCCGTACGGATTCCTTCTATCCATACTCGTCCCAAACCGTAGCCAAGCAGGTAGATAAGAAGCATCTCTCCATCAAATCTCTTGCGTTTTCGGTACCAAAGCATAAATATCAGAACGCAGAGATTCCAGACTGATTCGTATAAGAAGGTAGGATGCACCTGTATATATTCAACCCCGTCTTTTACGATCAGATGATTTAAAAGCTCCCTAGATATCATATTCTCATTAACCAGCGCTCTTCTGATTCTCATAGCAAACAGGCCGTCGGTATATCCGCCAAACGCTTCGCAATTAAAGAAGTTTCCCCATCTTCCTATAATTTGTCCGGTTATCAAGCCAAGGCATCCGGTGTCAGCCAAGGAAAAGAAGGAAAGTTTCTTCACCCTGGCGTAAACGATAAGGGTTATGACAGCACCTATGACACCTCCATAGATTGCCAGTCCCCCTGCCCTGAGATTCAAAATTTGAAGCAGGTCGTCTTTATAATTGTCCCAATCAAATACCACATAATAGATTCGGGCACCTATAATAGAAAATATGATTGCATACAGGGCAAAGTCCAGATAAATATCCGGATCTTGTCCCCGGCGCTTTGCATCACTTGCCGCAACCCACAGGCCTGCCAATATTCCAATCCCTATGATAATACCGTAGAATGCAATGCGGAATCCAAATATCGAGATACTGTTCTGCAGATGGTTAATCGTAATTCCCAAATGCACAAAACTAATATCTGCCGTATTTGCCATTCGTCTTCTCCTTTCGATGTTTTCTTTATTTTACCCCGTGAAAACACAAAAATCAAACAGATTCGCCCGACATATTCGTCTATAATTCGACAAAGGGGTTGATTCTTGCGTTTTTCTCTTTTATTTTTGCGGATAATATGATATTCTATATTAGTTGTAGATAAAAATCAACCATGAATATAAACAATATTAGGAAGGTAATTGCTATGAAATTAGGTATTGTCGGATTGCCGAACGTAGGTAAAAGCACTCTGTTTAATTCTCTCACGAAGGCCGGGGCAGAGTCTGCCAACTACCCATTCTGTACCATTGATCCCAACGTAGGAGTTGTTCCCGTTCCGGATGTACGCTTAGGGCAGCTGGCCGCTCTTTATGATTCCGCAAAAATCACCCCTGCCGTGATCGAATTTGTCGATATTGCAGGGCTCGTAAAAGGGGCTTCCAAGGGAGAAGGTCTGGGCAACCAGTTTCTTTCCAACATCCGTGAAGTAGATGCCATCGTTCATGTGGTGCGCTGCTTTGAGGATACCAATGTAATCCATGTGGAGGGAAGTGTGGATCCGCTGCGCGATATTGAAACCATTGATCTGGAACTGATTTTTTCCGATTTGGAAATCCTGGACCGCCGCATCGCAAAGACCACCAAGGGAGCCATGAACGATAAATCCCTGGCAAAAGAACTGGAGATCTTAAAGAGAATCAAGTCCCACTTAGAGAACGGAAATCTGGCAAGAAGCATGGAGACCCAGGATGAAGAAGAAAGGGATTTCATTTCCACGCTGAACCTTCTCACGTTTAAACCTGTCATCTTCGCTGCAAATGTGAACGAGAATGACTTAGCCGATGACGGAGCTTCCAATGATTATGTGGAAAAGGTCCGGGAATTTGCCAAAGAGAATAACAGTGAGGTTTTCGTGATCTGTGCCCAGATCGAACAGGAGATCGCAGAACTGGAAGAAGACGAAAAAAAGATGTTCCTGGAGGATTTAGGCCTTACGGAATCCGGCCTTGAAAAACTGATCGCAGCAAGCTACCATTTACTCGGACTCATCAGTTACTTAACTGCCGGCCCCACCGAGACAAGAGCATGGACAATCAAGGAAGGAACCAAGGCACCTCAGGCAGCCGGAAAGATCCACTCCGATTTTGAGCGCGGTTTTATCCGTGCGGAAGTCGTGAATTACCAGGATCTTCTGGATTGTAAAAGCTACAGCGCTGCTAAGGAAAAAGGTCTGGTCCGGGTGGAAGGTAAGGAATATGTGGTTAAGGACGGCGATGTTGTCCTGTTCCGCTTTAATGTATAGAGTATTTTCAAATGGTGATCACGTTTAAAAATCAGGAGATACCGGCCGGCGCATAAAGGTGCCGGCCTTCTTTCAAAATCAATCCTGAGGACTACTGCCATTTAACAAAGCACTCTTCCGGCACTTCCTTTTCTATTTCCTTTTTCACCGGCATAAGATACAGCACTGCACATATCCTGGTCAGATAAGGAAGGATCCATTGATTGATCACGGAATAATGCGGCCGCGCCGCGGTCACCAGATCAAACATGCCATAGGATCCCATTTCTACCCATCCATTCATGATTCTTTGATAATCCTGCCATTCCTTTGCCGAGCACAATACCGCTATGCAGACCGTTACAGCTGCCGCAATGATAAAATATTTCTGGTCCGGTATTCCTTTATGAAATGCTTGTTCTCCTCTGTTTACGGTAAGCCGGCATACGAATACCATTATGGAAAAAATGTATAACAGTTTCGCTGCTGCCGTTCCCACTATGATCTCCAGCACGGACGCGCCATAGCTGAACATGATATAATTTAACAGAAGAATCAGATATCTTTCCGGGAACACTCCCAGGGCAGAATATAGATAGAGGGATTTCTTATATCGGGCCCTTCTTTCCCCTTTTTCCAGCATGCATTGGGATAGGACCAGCAGCAATATGACTGTTTCTCCATATTCAATGACCGCCTGAATGAACAGGTCAACTGTACTGCCGCTAAAAAATGGAAGTGGCAGCACCGCCTTGATTATGATTTTTGACAAGCCGGTGAAAAATAAAGTCCAGCCTTCAAACCAGACAAAAATACCAATTACTGCAATCGTAAAATATACATTTCTTTTCCCAGCCATGCTGACTTCCACTTCTCTTTCCCCCCATTGTATCCTCTTGCCGTTACTGACAATAACAGCGACCTGTTGATTTGTTGATGCCCCGGATTCAGGAATATACTGAATTATATATTTATTTTACAGTTTCTGACCAGCTTTTCAAGTCATGTGCCAAAATTGTACCTGTTGACTTCCAAAATTTGCATAGGGGAGGGAAAAAGTTTGATTGTGCGGCCCGTTAGGATGAAGCAGTGCTCCAGCTCGAATCCGCTGCGCTCCTTCTCGCTGGACGGCTGGCGCCGTATGCCAGCATAATCAAAAATATCCGGAAGAAAGCTTGCTTTCTTCCGGATATTTCCGCTTTTATTGGCGCACTGCTTGTAGCTATGCCAGGTTTGAATACCCCATTAAACTCACATCTACTTCTTTGGCTACTTCACGGCCTTCTCTTATGGCCCATACTACCAGGGATTGGCCTCTATGCATGTCTCCGGCCACAAATACCTTATCTACATTTGTCCTGTATTTTCCGTTTTCGGTTTCTACATTGCTTCTGCCATTTAATTTTACTCCAAAGGCATCCGCAACATAATTCTGTGCTCCTAAGAATCCGGCTGCAATTAGAACGATATCAGCAGGAACTTCTTTCTCACTTCCGGCTACGGGTTCCATGCTCATGCGGCCGGTCTTTTCATCCTTCTTAGATTCCAGGCCCATCAGGATGGCTTTTACGACTTTGCCGGACTTATCCTTGATGAACTCTTTTACCGTGGTCTGATACAACCTCGGGTCCTGGCCGAATACAGCAATGGATTCTTCCTGGCCGTAGTCTGTTTTTAATACTCTTGGCCATTCGGGCCAGCTGTTGTCCGGGGTCCGCTTTTCGGGCAGCTTTGGCATCATTTCAAGCTGCAGGACGGAGGCACAGCCATGACGGATCGCCGTTCCCACGCAGTCATTTCCGGTGTCCCCGCCGCCGATTACGATGACATGCCTGCCTTTTGCCGATATATAGCTATGATCCTGCAGATTGGAATTTAACAGGCTCTTTGTGGTGGACTTTAAGAAATCTACTGCAAAATAGATTCCCTCGGCATCTCTTCCGGGGACTTTTAGATCCCTGGGGTTTGAAGCTCCGCAGGCCAGGATGACCCGGTCATAATCCTTTAATAAATCTTTGGCTTTCTGGTTTTTTCCTACGTCTGCGCCTGTTATGAATGTCACGCCTTCCTGCTTCATGATCTCCACTTTCCGGTCAATGACATGCTTTTCCAGCTTCATGTTAGGGATTCCATACATCAGGAGGCCGCCCACCCGGTCCTCTCTTTCGAATACGGTAACGCTGTGCCCTCTTTTGTTTAACTGGTCTGCTGCCGCCAGCCCTGCAGGGCCGGAACCGATGACGGCTGCCTTTTTACCGGTACGGATCTTTGGCGGGGTGGGGCCTGCTATGCCGCTTTCATAAGCACGTTCAATGATGGCATACTCATTTTCTTTGATTGCGACCGGATCTCCGTTAAGACCGCAGGTACATGCAGCTTCACAGGGGGCCGGGCATACCCTGGCGGTGAATTCCGGGAAGCTGTTGGTCTTTTTCAGTCTGTTATAGGCCTGGTGCCATGTCCCCGTATATACAAGCTCATTCCATTCCGGGATCAGATTGTTAAGGGGGCAGCCGGAAACCATGCCCTTTAAGACCACACCGGACTGGCAGAAGGGGACGCCGCAATCCATGCAGCGCGCGCCCTGGCATTTTTGTTCTTTTTCGGAAAGAGGCAGATGGAACTCGTTATAATTTTTTATACGAGCCCTGGGGTCTACCGTTTTTCCTGTTTTTCTGCTATATTCTAAAAATCCTGTTGGCTTTCCCATTGTCTGCTCCTCCTTACTTTTTTGTATTGGCATAAAATGCTTCGATTTGTGCCTGTTCACTGCTTAAGCCCTTTTCCTCCATCTGGACGATGGTATTCATCATGCGCCTGTAATCATGAGGCATGATTTTCTTAAATTTAGGCAGATATTCTCCAAAGTTATCGAGGATCTCTTTTCCTTTTGCGGAATTGGTGTAAGCCACATGTTCCTTGATCATTTCTTTTAACTCAAGAACATCATATTTATTTGTAACTTCTTCAAAAGAAACCATTTCCTTATTGAGTCTCTTATAAAAATCTCTCTTTTCATCCAGCACATAAGCGATACCGCCGCTCATTCCGGCCGCAAAGTTCTTGCCCGTAGGCCCCAGTACCACCACGCGTCCGCCTGTCATGTATTCACAGCCATGGTCTCCCACGCCTTCTACAACAGCGGTCGCACCGGAATTCCGGACACAGAAGCGTTCGCCGGCTATCCCGCATATGAACGCCTTACCGCTGGTGGCACCGTATAAGGCCACATTTCCGATCACGATGTTATCCTCAGCCTTAAACTTGATCCCCTGAGGCGGATAAACCACCAGCTTGCCGCCGGAAAGCCCCTTTCCGAAGTAATCATTGCTGTCCCCTATCAGTTCCAGGGTAAGGCCCCTGGGAATAAAGGCTCCAAAGCTCTGTCCGCCGCTGCCCGTACAATTGATGGTAAAGGTGTCCTCCGGAAGCCCATCCGGATATAGCCTGGTGATTTCCGAGCCAAAAATGGTACCCAGAGCGCGGTCGGTATTGGAAACATCTATCTGAAGGCTCTTTTTCTGGCCTCCCTGCAGAGCCTGCTTTAATTTCTTAAGGATAATCTTTTCATCTATGGTTTTATCCAGTTCAAAATCATATACCTGCTTTTGGCTGTAGCCTGCAAGCTTCCGGCCTGCATATGGATTCCCCAGGATCGCGGTAAAGTCAACCTTTCCTGCCCGTTCCGAGGAAATATTGTCTTTCTTCTTTAACAGATCGGTCCTTCCCACAAGCTCATCTACCGAACGGATTCCAAGCTTTGCCATGTATTCCCGGAGTTCTTTTGCAATGAAATACATGAAGTTGATCACATATTCCGGTTTTCCTTTATAACGTTTCCGCAGCTCCGGATTCTGGGTGGCAATGCCGACCGGACAGGTATCCAGGTTGCAGACCCTCATCATCACACAGCCTAATGTTACAAGAGGCGCCGTGGCAAAACCAAATTCTTCCGCTCCCAGCATACATGCAATGGCAACATCACGTCCTGTCATCAGCTTCCCGTCCGTCTCCAGGATCACCTTGTCACGCAGCCCATTCATAATCAGGGTCTGATGGGCTTCCGCCACACCAAGCTCCCATGGAAGGCCTGCATTATAAATGGAATTTCTTGGCGCCGCACCGGTTCCGCCGTCAAAGGAGGAAATGAGGATTACCTGCGCGCCGGCCTTTGCAACACCTGCAGCAACCGTACCTACGCCCGCCTCTGAAACCAGTTTCACAGAAATCCTGGCATTGGTATTGGAATTTTTCAAGTCATAAATCAGCTGGGCCAGATCCTCAATGGAGTAAATATCATGGTGAGGCGGCGGGGAAATGAGGCCCACGCCGGTGGTTGAATGCCTGGTTTTAGCGACCCATGGATATACCTTCTGGCCCGGAAGCTGGCCGCCTTCTCCCGGTTTCGCGCCCTGTGCCATTTTGATCTGGATCTCTATGGCACTTACCAGATACTTAGAGGTTACGCCGAAGCGCCCGGAAGCTACCTGCTTGATGGCAGAACAGCGGTTTATGCCATCTGCTCCCACGTTCAGACGTTCCAGGCTTTCACCGCCCTCTCCGCTGTTGGATTTACCGTGAATCCGGTTCATGGCGACCGCCAGGGTTTCATGCGCTTCCTGGGAAATGGAACCGTAGGACATGGCTCCCGTCTTAAAGCGTTTGACGATGGATTCTTCGCTTTCCACCTCATCCACCGGAATTTCCTTTGAT
Source organism: Clostridium sp. Marseille-P2415 (assembly GCF_900155545.1). GTDB lineage: Bacteria > Bacillota > Clostridia > Lachnospirales > Lachnospiraceae > Lacrimispora. The sequence goes on along the minus strand of NZ_LT732526.1, from coordinate 536,700 downwards.
TTGGAATAATCAAAATCCAAAAGGCTTCTTAAATTGACCGTCTGCCCCTCTTCCGTCAGGGCATGGGTGTACTCCTTAAAGATCTCGTAGCTTCCGGTTCTGGCTGCTTCCTGAAGGAGGTGGATCGTAAGAGGATTGTATAAATGCTCCTCCTGTCCCGCCCTCTCCTTATGGCTTCCCGCGCTGTCCAGCGTTAAATCCACGTCAAGGCCAAGGGGATCAAAAGCGGCTGAGTGAAGGACATCCACGTCATTGGCAATATCATCCAGGGTGATTCCTCCCACTCTGCTTACCGTATCCGTAAAATACTTGTCAACCACCTTCTTTGAAATACCGATCGCCTCAAAAATCTGGGCCCCCTGGTAGGACTGTATGGTTGAAATTCCCATCTTGGAAGCGATCTTCACAATGCCATGAAGAACTGCTGCGTTATAATCCTCTACGGCTGCATAATAATCTTTATCTAACATTCCGCTCTCAATGAGGGAATGGATGGACTCCTGCGCGAGGTACGGATTGATGGCACAGGCTCCGTATCCCAGCAGGGTAGCAAAGTGATGTACTTCTCTTGGTTCTCCGCTTTCCAGTATGAGCGCCACAGAGGTCCTCTTCTTTGTCTTGACCAGATGCTGCTGAAGAGCAGATACGGCCAGCAGGGATGGGATGGGCACATGGTTTTCATCAATATCCCGGTCGGAAAGGATGATGATATTCGCCCCATCCCGGTGCGCCCGGTCTGCCTCCAGAAACAGCCTGTCAATGGCTTTTTCCAGGGATGTGTTCTTATAATAAGTAATGGGAATCACTTCTACCTTAAAGCCAGGCTTCTTCATATTTTTAATCTTTAATAAGTCCGTACAGGTGAGAATCGGATTATTGACCTTTAATATCTTGCAGTTTTCCGCTTCCTCCTCAAGGATGTTCCCTTCCTCGCCCACATAAACAGTGGTAGAGGTAACGATCTCCTCACGGATGGAGTCAATCGGAGGATTGGTGACCTGGGCAAACAGCTGTTTGAAATAGTTGAACAGAGGCTGGTGTTTTTTGCTCAGCACCGCCAGGGGACTGTCTGCCCCCATGGCTGAAACTGCTTCCGCACCGTTTAATGCCATGGGAAGAATCATGGTCTTGTATTCCTCATAGGTATATCCATAAGTCTTCTGCAGCTTCGCCCTTTCATCCTTACTCATGGCAGGAACCCCCTTATTGGGGATCGGCAGCTCTTTCAGTTCAATTAAATTAGAATCCAGCCATTCTCCGTAAGGCTGGCGGGCCGCATAATATTCCTTCAGTTCCTCATCGCTGATCAGGCAGCCCTTAACCGTATCAATTAGAAGCATCTTACCCGGACGAAGGCGCTCTTTTCTCACCACATGGTTCTGCTCAATATCAATGGCACCTACCTCAGAAGCCAGGATCATCTGATCATCATCCGTAATGTAATATCTGGAAGGACGAAGACCGTTGCGGTCCAGAACAGCGCCAACCAGGTCACCGTCACTGAATACGATAGAAGCCGGGCCATCCCATGGTTCCATCATGGTCGCATAGTACCGGTAGAAGTCCTTAATCTCCTGAGGCATGGATTTATCATGCTCCCATGGTGCAGGAATGGTCACCATAACGGCCAGCGGAAGGTCCATTCCGCTCATCGTCATAAATTCCAGAGCATTATCAAGCATGGCAGAGTCCGAACCTTCCTGGTTGATAATCGGAAGGACCTTATGCATATCATACCGGAAATACTCGGATTCCATATTCTCTTCTCTGGCCATCATCTTATCTACATTTCCGCGAATGGTGTTGATCTCGCCGTTATGTACAATGAGACGGTTGGGATGGGCTCTCATCCAGCTGGGGTTAGTATTGGTGCTGAAACGGGAATGAACCACTGCAATAGCGGATTCATAATCCTTATCCTGAAGATCCGGGAAAAACTTTCTCAGCTCCTTCACCAAAAACATGCCCTTATAGACAATGGTCCTGCTGCTTAAGGAGACCACATAGGTATTGTCGTTGCTCTGCTCAAAAACACGCCTGGAAACATAAAGCTTTCGGTCGAATTCCAGGCCCTTCCCGGTATCTGCAGGCTTTTTTACAAATCCCTGTGCTATGTAGGGCATACAGTCTACGGCCCTTTCCCCGATCAGTTCCGGATGAATGGGTACATCTCTCCAGCCTAAGAATTCAAGGCCTTCCTTCTGAACAATGATCTCAAACATCTTCTTAGCCTGGTTTCTGGCAAGCTCATCCTGGGGGAAGAAAAACATGCCGACTCCATATTCCCTCTCCTCGCCGATCTCAAGGCCGAGAGGTTTCGTCACTTTCTTAAAAAAACGATGAGAGATCTGAAGCATGATACCCACACCATCCCCCGTCTTTCCTTCCGCATCTTTTCCCGCACGGTGCTCCAGATTTTCTACGATATGGAGCGCCTGCTCTACCGTTTTATGGTTTTTTATGCCTTTCATATTGGCAACCGCACCGATCCCGCAGTTGTCATGCTCAAAGCGGGAATCATAGAGCCCCGGAGTTACTTTTTTGTTGAGGGATTGTAAACTCGTATCCATAATCTCTTCCTTTCCTGACTGTCTCCTCTGCTTTGGGGTATTAAAGCACAACAGTAAATTTTAGTTGATAATACTACATTTTTCGCGCTTTGTAAATGTGTTTTATTTTGGTATTTTCAGATAATTCGACAATTATGATCTATACAAATATAGTTTCAGAAATATATCTCCTCCAATTGATATTTTTTATGATTAATACACAATTATTGGCTTTCCTAAGGATAATGGCACAAATTTCTAATTTTTTTAAGCATATGCTTTCGATAGTTAAGTCTGTATTTTTTTCATAAGGTTTCTATCCGTTTTTAAGGCCAGATCCTGTGACTGCACATTCACAGAAAAAGCCCCGGGAATCATCTTCCCAGGGCTCTATGCGATATCCTTTTATAAAATTAACAGATATGGATTACATCTCTCCAAGACCGCTCTCAACTGCTTCTGCCATGGTCTTCATCGCTGCTGCTTCATCTTCGCCTTCACAAATCAAGTTAATCTTAGCGCCGCACTTGATACCGGCCGCCATAACGTTTAATACGCTTTTCGCTACAATCCTCTTATCTCCGTACTCAATGATAATATCGGATTTAAATTTCATAGCTGTCTGAGACAGAACTCCTGCTGGTCTTAAGTGAAGTCCGGATGGATTTACTACAGTCAGTGTCTTTGATAACATAACGTTTTCTCCTTTATCCTCAAAAATTTTAGATATACTCCTCATCGTTAATTTTATTACAATTCCCAATTCATGTCAAGACAAACCCGGTATGTCTATGATATATTTTCCATTGCAAAGCTGTGCTTAAGAAACCTCGGATATTACCGGCTTTTCTCTTTGGGAAAATACGCAGCCACAGTAATCCTGCCGGTAAAGACCGTATTCTGCAGACAGCTCTGCAGATCTTTTATACCCATTTTTCTTCTTAAAATCAGAAGGCAGATAAGAAACGCGGTACTCCCTTGCCAGCTTCTCACCGATCTCAATGAGCTTATCGGCATTCTTTAAGGGACTTATGGACAGGGTTGTGGTAAAATAGTCGAAGCGGCCGGCCTGGGCAACCTTTGCCGCCTCTGAAAGGCGCAGTTCGTAGCATTTAAAACACCGTTCGCCGCCTTCCGGCTCCTTTTCAAGTCCTTTTACGATCCGGTAAAATTCATCCGGCTCATAGGCCCCGGTCTCCATAGTGACCGGATGAAGGAATTTCATGCCTGCTATGAGCCGTTCCTGCTCTTTTACGCGTTTTCCATACTCCTCAGGCGGATAAATATTGGGATTATAAAAATACACGGTTATTTTAAAATAGCGGGACAGATATTCCAGTACATAACTGCTGCACGGCGCACAGCAGCTATGCAAAAGCAGCCTGGGAACTTTTTCCTGTTCCTTAAGTTCTGTGATGACTTCCTCCAATTCCTTCTGGTAATTTCTCCGGTTCATGGTGTCTCCTTCCCTGCTGTTTTTATGAATCACAAAAGGACGTGGAATATATTTGCCACGCCTCCTGTTTTTATAGGAAATCCCGGATCCGCTTGCTGCGAACCGGATTTCTCAGCTTTCTAAGTGCCTTTGCTTCGATCTGTCTGATGCGCTCGCGGGTAACATTAAACTCTTTCCCCACTTCTTCCAATGTGCGCGGATGGCCGTCCTCCAGTCCGAACCGGAGCACGATAACCTGGCGCTCTCTCTCTTTTAAATCTCCAAGGAGGGCGTCAATATGCTCTCTTAACATGACGGATTCCACATTTCCTTCCGGTGTGACCACATTGTTGTCAGCCACGAAATCCCCCAGATTGGAGTCATCCTCTTCCCCAATCGGTGTTTCTAAGGATGCAGGCTCTCTGGCGATCTGCATGATTTCCATAACCTTGTCCTCGGACATGTCAAGAGCTTCTGCCAGTTCTGTCACAGACGGCTCATATCCAAGCTCAAGAGTCAGCTTTCTCTGCATCTTGGACATTTTATTAATTGTCTCGACCATATGCACAGGCACACGGATCGTTCTTGCCTGGTCTGCAAGGGCTCGGGTCACAGACTGGCGTATCCACCAAGTAGCATATGTACTTAATTTATAACCTTTGGTATAATCGAATTTTTCAACACCTTTAATAAGGCCTAAATTGCCTTCCTGAACCAGATCAAGGAAACTCATGCCGCGGCCTGTATAACGCTTTGCAATGCTGACCACAAGGCGTAAATTGGCTTCAATCAACCGCTCCTTGGCATCATCATCGCCATCCGCCTTCCTCTTAGCAAGGCGCAGCTCTTCCTCTGCGTTCAAAAGTGGTACCGTGCCAATTTCCTTTAAATACATGCGGACAGGATCTTCCGTACCGATTCCTTCCAATAAATCAATGGCGTCAAGATCAATATCTTCCTCATCTACATCCTTTATAAAGGTATCATCAATATCATCATCCAAAAGCAGGTCGTCTGACATGAGCGTATCATCAGTTAAAACGGAATCGTCAATGACCGGGATCACGTCCACGCCGCGATTCTCCAGGTAAGTATAAATCTGATCCATCTGCTCTGTTGTCAGCTCTTCCCCCATAAAGAAGTTATTAATCTCCGTTACGTCCAAAGCGTTATGCTTTGTTTTGGCAAGCTCGACAAGTTTCCCCAGCTTCTCTAAAAAATTCTCTTTTTCCACTTAATAACGTCCTTTCGCTAAGAAGTATACATAAAGCCCACACAACTTTTCATTATATACTACCGGAATCCATATTTCAACATATTTCTGCTGAAAAAAGCAGATTTATCGCTTTTTCGGTGGTCTTCTCATAATCCGGATCCGCTTCTTTAAATTGATGATTTGAACTTCCCTTCTGGTCCCGCCAAACTCTCCATCAAGTACCCAGTCTACAGGCTCTTCCGGGAGGATTTTCAAAGACCTTGTCCGAAACTTATGGACGTATTCATTGGGTTCTTCCTTCAGAAACATATAATTAATGATGTTGGTTAAATCCAAAGGGGTCTTGGGTGTCCGGATTAACAGCACTTCGAACTCGCCGTCATCTAGAGCCACATCCTGGGTCACCAGACCTTTAAAACCTCCCACACTTATGGTATTGGTGACCATTCCAAAGATAAACTCTCCTTCCAAGGTGATCTCCTCACACTCTACCCGTATGCAATAGGACTTTATGGAAGCCAGGCTTTTCATGCCCTCTAACATATATGCCTGATGTCCAAGAACGTTCTTCTTATCCTGAGGGGTCAGATAGGAAACCTCAGTAAATGCGCCGAACGCTGCAATATATACAAAGTGCCTGTCCCCGCAGAAGCAGCCGATGTCAATGGGGAACGGAGTACCGGAAACCGCAGCTTCTGCAGCTGTTATCATATTCTTGGAAATTTTCAAACTGGATGCAAAGTCATTGGTGGAACCGGACGGAATGTACCCCAGATTGGGAAAATCTTCCAGCTTCATGAGGCCGCTTATGGTTTCATTCAATGTGCCGTCCCCGCCGCTGCACACAACCAGGTCCACACTGCTTCCATAGAAAGCAGCCGCTTTCATCGCATCACCAGGCCGCTGTGTTACATGAACCAGCAGTTCATAGCCTGCTTTCGTAAAAATATCCAGAATATCCATTAGCTTATTCCTGATCTGCGCCTTCCCGGAACGCGGATTAAATATAAAAAGCATCTTTTTCATTATAATCACCTAATCAACTTTGTATACGCTTTGAATGCGCCTGGCAGGGAGTAAGTTTTTTTCATATCTTCCGGAGTGACCCATAAAAAGTCTCCAGCCGGTTCTTCCTTAAGCTCGATCCGAAATCCTGTCATATGCCATTCCACATGGCTGAACACATGCTTTGCTGCAGGAAGAGGAGTGATTCCTGCTTCCTTCACTCCCAAATGTGTAAGAATGGTCTTTCCGTCCAAATGCCCATCCAGATTTGGGAATTCATAAAGAGAAGCCAGGAGCCCCGTATCGTCCCGCTTCCGGATGGCGACCCGCCCGTGAAACCACAGGAGCATTACGGTTTTATCCTCCAACCTTCTGGCTTTTGGGGGCGTTTTTACCGGAATCACACCGGTAAGGCCTTTGATCCTTGCCAGGCATACCGAAGCCAACGGACACCTTCCGCATAAGGGAGCTCCGTTGGGAACACAGACCATGGCTCCGATTTCAATCAGTCCCTGGTTATAGGAACCGGCTGCATCTGCCGGCATGACTGCCTTCAGCTTTTCTTCCATGTCCCGCCTGACCGATTGCTTTAAAATGTCTTCCCGGCTTCCGGTGACCCTGGATATCACCCGAAGCACATTGCCGTCAACCGCAGGAACCGGAATCCCAAAGGCTATGGAAGCAATGGCGCCTGCGGTATAAGACCCGATCCCGGGAAGCTTTTTAAGCTCCCCGTAGGATGCCGGCAGCGCTCCGCCGTACTGCTCTACAAGAAGCTCTGCCGCTTTCTTTAGATTTTTAGCCCTGCTGTAATAGCCCAGTCCCTCCCAAAGCTTTAAAAGCCGGTCCTCCTGTATGCCAGCCAGATCCGGAATTCCCGGAAGTGCCTCCATAAAACGTTCAAAATACGGTTTCACAGCCTCGACTCTTGTCTGCTGAAGCATGATTTCAGAAATCCATACCCGGTATGGTTCGGGTCTTTCCCTCCAGGGAAGAGCCCGGGCGTGTTCCCGGTACCAGGAAAGCAGCGGGCGTTCCATGGCTTTTAAACGCTCCATGGTCCCCATCTCTTTTTCCCGGGGCTCTAAAACCTGTAACTTATCATAAAGTGATTGGTTCATCGTTCCCTCCGGCGGCGCGCCTTCCGCCTCATAAATGAAAGGACGGGGAAAAGTCTCTTTTCCCCTTACACATATCCATAGATCCCACGGACAGATACTTCTCCGGAAATCACATGTTTTACCTCTCCCGAACTCATTTCAACAAGAAGCTCTCCCTTCTCATTGATTCCCAACGCCCTGCCTGTATATTCACCTGACGTATCCAGAATCCGGACTTCCTTTCCTGCATTGGCCATATGCTTATTATAGACACTTATCAGCCCGGATAAATCACCCTGGCTGATAAATTCTTCATAATAATGCTCAAAAGCCTCCATAACGGCCGCTATAAGCCGGCTTCTTCTTACTTTTTTCCCTGTTTCGAGAAGCAGAGAGGTTGCCGCCTGTTTTACTTCTTCCGGAAATTCTTCCATATTGACGTTGATTCCCATCCCAACCACCACATAGTGGATCCCTTCCAGTTCGGCACTCATTTCCGTCAGAATCCCGCACATCTTTTTCCCATTTGATACGATGTCATTGGGCCACTTAATGGCTGTATCCAGTCCGGCGGCCTTCTTTATGCCGTCATGTACCGCAAGGGCCGCCACCAGAGTCAGCATGGAAGCTGAAGCGGGAAGGATGTCCGGCCTTAAAATGAGGCTCATAAAAATATTCTTACCGGAAGGGGACACCCAGACCCGTCCTCTCCTGCCGCGTCCTGCATTCTGGCAGTCGGACACGACTAAAGTTCCGGCAGCAGCGCCTTCTTCTGCCAGGCGTTTTGCCCTGATATTTGTGGAATCAATGGTCTCGTGGTATTCCACCTCCCGGCCGAATCCTCCGGCCGTGCAGCTTTCTATCTCTGTTTTCGTCATTATATCACAGGAATCGATTAAATGATACCCTTTATTTCGAACCGCAGCAATTTGATATCCTTCCTCTTCAAGCTGGCGCATGACTTTCCAGACCGCAGTCCTGGAAACTCCGAAACGCTCACACAATTCCTGTCCGGACAAAAAGCTGCCGCTTTCTCTCAACAGTTTCAAAATCTCTGATTTCAATGTCATCACCCCCACCAGATGCTGACCGCGCTGATTCCCGCAAGGGCGAAAAGAAGGACCCCAAACAAAAGAACAGCCATGCCTGCCGCTTTCTTTTTCTTTTCCCGGCCGCTGAGCCTTATTTTATAAATCCCGTTGATCAGATTGAGTGCTCCGGCCAGAAAAAAGACCGCCGGAAATAAAAGCATATGATCTTCCGGGTTTAAAAATGAAATAACGGCCAGTACCACAATCAGGACCCCCACCACAATGTGAACCAGGTCCACCATCATGGAGGCATTTCTTAAGTTCCTCCCTCGTTCCTGTATATACATTCTTACTCTCCTAATGTAGCAACCATCACCGCCTTGATGGTGTGCATTCTGTTTTCTGCTTCGTCAAATACCACCGATACGCCGGATTCAAAAACTTCCTCTGTCACTTCATTTCCCTTGACAGCCGGCAGGCAGTGCATAAATATGGTGGTATCCTTTCCGGTTTTTTTCATCAGTTCCTTGTTTACCTGAAACGGCTTTAAGAGAGCAATACGCTCTGCAGCCTTGTCCTCTTCTCCCATGGAGCACCATACATCGGTATAAATGGCGTCCGCATCCTTTACTGCATCCGTATCCTCTGTCAGAGTGATGGTGCTGCCGCTCATCTTTGCATAGCCCTGGCATAAATCCACCAGATCCTTCTTTGGCCACAGGCTCTCAGGGGCCAGTATGGTAAAATGGACCCCCATTTTGCTCATACCGATCATCAGGCTGTTGGCCATGTTGTTCCGGCCATCCCCGGTGTATACAAACCGGAGTCCCTTTAAGTATCCGAAATGTTCTTTCATGGTCAGTAAGTCTGCCAGGATCTGGGTCGGGTGATATTCATCCGTCAGTCCGTTCCAGACCGGAACACCGGCATATTTTGCCAGATCTTCCACGGTTTTATGCTGAAAGCCGCGAAATTCGATCCCGTCAAAAATTCTTCCCAAAACCCTGGCCGTATCTTCCACGCTTTCCTTGTGTCCCAGCTGTATATCGTCTTTTCCCAAATATTCCGGATGAGCGCCTTCGTCTACGGCAGCTACCACAAAGGAACATCTGGTGCGGGTGGATGGTTTTTCAAAAATGAGCGCAATGTTTTTTCCCTTTAAGGAATTTCCGGTAATCCCCTGTTTTTTCCTGGCCTTCAAGTCAGCAGCTAAGTCCAGCAGGTATCCGATTTCCTCCGGTGTGTAGTCCTTCAACGTAATAAAATTTCTGCCTTTTAGGTTCATATAGCTTCCTCCGTTTTTTTCTAATGTATTTTTATACATGATTATAGTATATTATGCATAATCATGCAATACTTTTTTGATTATTATAACCTTACTATAACGGAATCACACTGTCAAGTGATTGAAGCTTCTTCCTGATCTCCCCCAAAAGCTGTTCCACCGTGTAGATCTGAAAGCGTTTGACTTTCAGGCGTTTAGCCAGATCCTCCAATAACCCCAGATACATATCCTTGTAGTCCCAATCTTCTTTTAACCGGAATTCTTCTGCCAGCCTGGGGAATATTTTTTCCGTAAAGGAACGGTAGCCTGTCAAAGCCTCCATCCCCTCTTCATTCAGCGTATCCTTCATGCATATTTTTAAAAGCTCCAATTCCGACATCATCTTATCGAAATAATAAGGTTCTGTATTTGGGGCATCAATATAATAGATACGCCCGGAAAGGCCATATAAGAACCTTTTGGCATCATAATATCCCAAAGTCATGTTTTTTCTGGCCTGTTTTTTATCAAATTCCAGAATTCCGCCCAAATCCTGTCTGGGAGCGATGTGATAAACACGGATCCCATTCGGAACCTTTATCACCCGTTCCTTATCGAATCCCCAGCCATAAATGCGGATCACAATGATATCTTCATATCCATGGTCAATGAGCACATCAATGGGAACATTGTTAAAACCTCCGCCATCCATATACCGTTTTCCGCCCAGCTTTTCATTCTTAAACGCCATAAAATAAGCGCTGGCCAACAGCATGTCCTTGACGGTCCCCGTTTCCCCGCTCCTTACATCCACCGCCAGTTCTTTCCGGTCTGATACCGAATAAGTCACGGTATAGAGTTCCCTGTCCGAATTTCTGATCTTCTCCTCATCCCCCACCACTTCTGCGATGAGATTTTTTAAAGGAGTGATGTCAAAGCCCCCTTTTACGAGCTGCAGTCCGCTGTTTACCAGTTCCTGCAGATTCAGCGATTTAAAGTCCTTCCTTTTCAGAGCCTTTATGGTATCATCGCTCACCGCCATGACCTGGGAATATTCAATATTCTTCCAGATCTCTTCCGCCCGCTCCAAATCATCCATGCAAATAAGCGCTCCATTTAAGGAACCTACAGAAGCACCGGCCACTCCTTTGATTTTTACTCCGGCTTCCCGCAAAGCCTTCCATGCACCGATCTGATAAGCGCCCTTGGCTCCTCCGCCTTCCAGGACAAGCCCATACTCCCTGCTTAAGTCCAATTTCAGTTCCATAAGCCCTCCTTAAAACACCCAAGCGAAAACCGCAGCAAGAGGGCATCTGCCCCCTGCTGCGGTATTTTAATAACTTAGGGAAATTAAACTTCCGGATTCTTTGGAATCTCCGTAATGGAAGATACCAGCCCAGCCAGCCCCTGAATCTCAGAAGGAATGATGATCTTGGTTGCCTTGCCGTCAGCAGCTGCCTTAAACGCCTCCAGACTCTTAAGAACTAAAACTGACTGGTCAGCGCCCGCATCTTTAATCATGCGGATTCCATCCGCATTTGCCTGCTGGATCTTTAAGATGGCCTCAGCCTGGCCTTCTGCCTCACGGATCCTTTTTTCCTTCTCTGCCTCCGCACGAAGGATAGCAGCCTGTTTTTCAGCCTCCGCATCCAGAATGGCGGATTCCTTCTTACCTTCTGCCACAAGAACGGTCGATTTCTTCTCGCCTTCTGCTCTTAAAATGGCTTCACGGCGTTCACGCTCTGCCTTCATCTGTTTCTCCATGGCATCCTGAATGGCTGCCGGAGGCATGATATTCTTAACTTCCACACGGGTAACCTTGATACCCCAGGGGTCTGTGGCAATATCAAGGATTTCCCTCATCTTTGCATTGATGGTCTCTCTGGAGGTCAATGTCTGATCCAGTTCCAGATCGCCGATAATGTTACGAAGGGTCGTTGCCGTCAGATTTTCAATTGCCATCATGGGATTATCAACGCCGTAAGCATAAAGCTTCGGATCTGTAATCTGGAAAAACACCACCGTATCGATTCTCATGGTAACATTATCCTTGGTGATAACCGGCTGGGGCGGGAAATCCGCTACCTGTTCCTTTAAGTTAACCCTCCTGGCCACCCGGTCCAGAATCGGCATTTTAATATGAACGCCCACCGACCATGTCTCCAGGAAAGCGCCAAGACGCTCTACAACCAGAGCCTGGGCCTGAGGGACGATCTTGACGCAGGATGCCAATAATGCCAGAATAATGACTAATATGATAATAACCGCTGTAAATCCAAATAATCCCATACTATGATTCCTCCTGTTTCTTACTTACAATTAGTTTTACGCCTCTTATTTCCTTTACTTCCACCATGGTGCCTGCGGGGTATATCCTTCCATCTTCCAGCGCTCTTGCCGTCCATTCCTGGCCGTTTAAGACCGCTGCACCTTTCCCCTCTGTGTTATTGATTTCAACCGTAACTTTGGCGTATTTTCCAATCAGGCTTTCTGAATTGGTCTTAACCGTGTTTTGGTTTACATATTTTAAGGCAAAAGGCCTGGTAAAAAATAAAAGTATAAAGGATACGATCACAAATGCTGCAAGCTGCACCTGGATATTGATCCCAAACAAAGCCAGCACAAATGCAACCAGCGCTCCTCCGGCGAACCAGACGGTTGTCAGAGCCATGGTAGCTGCTTCAATTCCCAGAAGCACTACAAATGCAATGAGCCAATAGATTGCTGCCATCCTATCATTCCCCTTCCCTGTCAGTGTAGGCAAAGCTGCCCGGCAAATCGATCCGTTAAGACTATCATACTATATTTTCCAGTATTTCTCAATATTTCTTCCTGATGAAAAGCCTTACAATTTTCTGACGGTTACCTGCGCCGCTGCCTTGCCGTCTCAAACATCAGTACAGAAGCTGCGACTGCAGCATTCAAAGATTCTACTTTCCCTTTCATCGGGATCTTAACACAGACATCTGCCATAGCTGCCGTTTCTTCTGTCAGACCATTTGCTTCGTTTCCAATTAAAAACCCTGTATCAACAGTATAATCCTCTTTTTCATAATTATTCCTGCCATTTAAATGTGCTGCATAAAGCCTGACACCTCCGGCCTTTAACACCCTTAAAGCTGCCTGCAGATCGCCGGTATACACAAAGGGGACACGGCAGATGGAGCCCATGGTGGAACGGATGACCTTGGGGTTATATATATCTGCTGTGGTCTCATTCATGAGCACCCCCGTGATTCCGGCGCCTTCTCCTGCCCTTAAAATCGTCCCCAGATTTCCGGGGTCCTGGATATTTTCCAGGATCATGAGAAAGGCAGCACCCGGAGCATGAAGCAGATCCTTCTCCGTATAGGCGTACTGTCTGACCAGCGCTAAGATCCCCTGGGGCGTCTGGGTATCTGATATGGTCTTAAACACATCATCTGCCACAGTCTCATATTCTTTCCCCGACAAAAGCTTTTTGTGCGCCTCATCCTTTATAAAGCTTTCTGATACAAAGACACTGTGGATCTTATCCCCCGGGATCTCCTTAAACATCCGAAGGCCCTCCGCCACAAAGAGGCCGCTCAGCTTTCTCGCTTTGGCCTTCTTTGACAGGTTCATCACCTGCTTTACTTTTGCATTGGCACTGCTGGTTATCATAATGTACCTCTCTTTACAAGTTCTCCAGTTCTTCCAGCCAAAGACGGCTCACCGCGTCGCTTGGCATGCGCAGATCACCTCTTGGGGATACCGCCACAGAACCCACCTTAGGCCCGTCAGGCATACAGGAACGCTTAAACTGCTGGCTGAAAAATCTGCGGTAGAAAACCTTCAGCCATTTTAATATGGCCTCCTTCTCATAACGCCCTTCAAACGCATAGGAAGCCATGCGGTAAACCTTTTGGGGCCTGTAACCAAACCTTAATATCTGATACAGGAAAAAGTCGTGAAGCTCATAGGGGCCCACCAGATCCTCAGTCTTCTGGGCGATCTTTCCGTCCTGAGGCGGCAGCAGTTCCGGGCTGACGGGTGTGTCAAGAATATCCAGAAGCACATCTCTTAACGCTTCATCCCCGCAGGTATCCGCATAATAGCGGACCAGATGGCGGACCAGAGTCTTTGGTACGGAGGCATTTACCCCGTACATGGACATATGATCCCCGTTATAGGTGGCCCAGCCCAGAGCCAGTTCGGACATATCCCCCGTTCCGACTACCAGTCCATTCAGACGGTTTGCCATATCCATAAGGATCTGAGTCCTCTCTCTGGCCTGTGAATTTTCATAAGTCACATCATGGACATCAGCGCTCTGCCCGATATCCCGGAAATGAATCCTTACGGCCTCCTCGATATTCACCTCCGTCAGTTGAACTCCAAGCTTTCCGGTTAAAAGGCAGGCGTTCTGGTACGTCCGGTCCGTAGTTCCAAAACAGGGCATGGTCACTGCGTGGATCTGACCTCTTGGGATGCCCAGCATATCAAAGGCACGGACTGTCACAAGAAGGGCCAAAGTGGAGTCAAGGCCGCCGGATATCCCCACAACCACATGCTTGCAGCCGGTATGGGCCAGCCTCTTTTTTAATCCCATGGCCTGAATGGAAAGAATTTCTTCACACCTTCTGTTCCTCTCTTTCTCATTATCCGGAACAAACGGCCTGGGGTCAATAAAACGCTTTAATTCCAGATCTGCCTGTTTCATGCGGAAGGTCACCACTGCATGTTTATCCGTATTTACCGGAGGAAACGTCGTCATCCTTCTCCGCTCATGATTCAGCCGTTCTAAATCCATATCGCCATAAATCGTCTCATTTTCAAAACGCTTTGACTCCGTAAGAAGGGTCCCGTCCTCCGAAATCAGATTCTGGCCGCCGAATACCAGATCCTGGCTGGATTCTCCCTCTCCTGCGTTGGCGTAGATATAACCGCATACCAGGCTGGCGGAATGCCCGATAATCAGGCTTCTGCGGTAAATATCTTTCCCCGTCGTCTCATCGCTGGCAGAGCAGTTAACGATAACGGTCGCACCTGCGGTTGCGTGGCGTATGGACGGCGGATTCGGGACCCATGCATCCTCACAGATTTCTGCCGCCACAACAAGCTTCGGGTCGTCCTCGCATGCGAAAAGAATGTTGGTACCCATGGGAACCAGTTCATCCTCCCATTTCACCATCACCGGCAGCTCATTTCCCGGTTCAAAATAACGCAGCTCATAAAATTCCGAATAATTGGGCAGATTGGTCTTTGGCACAATTCCAAGGATTTTTCCATTCTGGACAGCTGCCGCCGTATTATAAAGCTTCCCGCTGCGCTCCCAGGGCATACCGACAAAGGCCAGAAGATCATGGCCCTTTGTAGCCTTTAAAATCTCTTTTAACTCCTCTTTTGCCTTCCGAAGCAAAGCATCCTGCCCGAATAAATCGCCGCAGGTATAGGAAGTCAGGCAGAGTTCCGGAAATACCATGATCTTCGCATTTTTCTCAATTCCGTCTTTTATCAGTTCACAGATCCGTTTCCTGTTAAATTCCGGATCTGCTACTTTTACGTCAGGGGTCGCCGCGGCAACCCGGATATATCCATGTTTCATCGTTTTTATCTCCTATCTATTCATTCATACCCTTTGGTATCCATTTCGCTTTTAAGCTGTAAAAACAGTCCATCAGCATGGTTGTGATCCATGTTATAGGATAACACCACATTACCGCCTCATAACTGGGGAAATATGGTACCAGAAAATTAATATAAATCATGCGCAGAATGCACATATTTCCCACACCGATCAACATGGAAACCATGGTCCGCCCGCTTCCCCGTATGCTGCCCATTAAAATCTGGTGAATGGATATGGTCCAGTAGAACGGCAGCAAGATGAGCATGGTCGCATAACCATAGTCAATGACTCCTTCATCCGGCGAAAATATCCGCAGGATCCGCTCCGCATTAAAGTACAGGATCACTGAAATGAGGGCCGTATAAACAAGACTTATGACTATGCCCTGAAACACCCCCTGTTTTATACGCCTTGCCTTTTTCGCGCCGATATTCTGTCCTGTAAATGTGGTCGCCGCCATGCAAAAGCTCTGTAATGGCAGCATTGCAAAGCCGTCGATCTTGCTATATGCGCCGAAGCCCGCCATAGCGGCATAGCCATAGCTGTTGACATTCGCCTGGACAATGACGTTCGAAAGGGATATGATGGACTGCTGGATGCCGCTTGGGATACCAAGCTTTAATATACGTACCATCATCCGTTTATCGATCCTGATTTTACTTAGAACCAGCCGGTAGATGTCATCGGTTCTTACAAGGGCCCGGACGATCAAAACGGAAGATACCGCCTGAGCGATGACGGTTGCGTATCCCACACCTGCTGTCCCCATACCGAAAAACACGACGAAAGCCAGATCCAGTACAATGTTAACCACAGAAGAAACGCACAGATAATAAAGGGGCCTCTTAGAATCCCCCACCGCTCTTAAAACACCTGCTCCCATATTGTATACCAGATTAAAAAGAGAACCGCAGAAAAATATTCTTAAATAAGCAACGGAATTGGGCATGACCGCTTCCGGCGTTCCCATCCACGTTAAAATCAGAGGCGAGAGAAGCACCCCTGCAATAATCAGGATCAGTCCTCCGGCCAGACTTAAGGCCATGGATGTGTGTACCGCCCAGTGAAGCTTTTCCTCATCCTTTCCCCCGTAGTACTGGGAGATGATGACTCCGGCTCCTGTGCTGATTCCCATGAACATTCCAATGATCAGATTAATCAGGGAATTGCTTGACCCTACGGCGGCCAGGGCTTCGCTTCCGATAAAATTACCTACCACCACGGAATCTACCGTATTATAGAGCTGTTGAAACAAGTTTCCGACCAGAAGAGGCATGGAAAAAGCAAGGAGCTGTTTCCATATTACGCCCTCGGTCATGATTACCTGATTTATCCTTTGTTTTTTCTTCACAAATGATCCTCCCACCTTTTTCCAATCTCCCCAATGAGTATTAGTATACATCCTTTTTCGGAAATTGGGAAGCCGGATAATTAATGGTTTACTTTTCCGTCAAATTCGTGTAAAATATCTTTATATCCTACTAAACAGATAAGAATAATTAGGAAGGAGATTTACAGCTATGAAATTTTCTACCAAGGGACGCTATGCCCTTCGTATGATGCTTGAATTTGCGCTTCATCCGGGCGAATGCA
The DNA here is from genome assembly GCF_900155545.1 of Clostridium sp. Marseille-P2415. Lineage (GTDB taxonomy): Bacteria > Bacillota > Clostridia > Lachnospirales > Lachnospiraceae > Lacrimispora. The sequence goes on along the minus strand of NZ_LT732526.1, from coordinate 519,917 downwards.
CAAAAATCAATCAGGTGGCAGAACGGCAGGAGATATCCGATAAATATCTGGAACAGATTGTCACCATTTTGAGCAGGGCCGGATATGTCAAAAGCAGAAGGGGTGCCCAGGGCGGCTATTTTCTTACAAAAGCCCCCTCGGAGTATACCGTCGGCATGATACTGCGTCTTGCGGAAGGCAGCCTGGTCCCCGTGTCGTGTATGGAGGATGAAGTCAACCATTGCAGCCGCGCTGACATTTGTGCCACCCTCATGGTATGGAAAAAGCTGGATAACGCCATCTCCGATGTAGTCGATAGCATTACCCTTGCAGATCTGGTGGAAGAACAGAAAAGGCTGGACAGCAATACCAATCATTACAGTATATAGAACGCGGACACGTAAAAATCCCCTATGGCATGGCAATATTAGAATTGCATACCATAGGGGATTTTTCAGCATTTTAAAAGAATTTCGCCGCATAGCCCTGAATAAAGATCACTAAAACTATGACCGGAAGGACATAAGTTACGTAAGATCTTACCCAGACCGGAAATTTGATTCCCTTTCCTTCGTTGGCCTCTTTCATGAAGCCCTCAAATCCCCAGCCGTATCTGGTGGTACAGAAGGCCAGGTAAACCAGGCTTCCCAGGGGAAGCAGGTTGTTGCTGATAATGAAATCTTCCAGATCCAGCACATTGCTGCCCTCACCGAAGGGCATAAAACCGCTCCACACATTAAATCCAAGCACGCAGGGCAAGGATAAAAGGATAATGGCTGCCGCATTCAGCACAACCGCTTTCTTTATGCTGCATCCTGTTAAATCCGTGGCAAAAGACACAATATTCTGGAAAACAGCGATTACGGTGGAAACAGCCGCAAATGACATGAAAAGGAAAAACAGGCTTCCTAAAAGCCTTCCGCCCGCCATATTGTTGAACACATTGGGCAATGTTACAAAAACCAGCCTGGGTCCCTGTCCCGGTTCAATCTGAAATGCAAAGCAGGCAGGAAAAATAATGAGTCCAGCCATGAAAGCTACAAGCGTGTCCAGGATCGTCACACTGATGGCTTCACCGGTCAGCCTGTGATCCTTACCGATATAGCTTCCGAAAATAGCAAGGGAACCGATTCCAATGCTTAAAGTAAAGAAAGCCTGTCCCATAGCAACGAAGATGACTTCGCCTAACCCTGCTTCTTTAATCTTGCCGAAATCAGGCTTTAAGTAAAATTCCAGCCCTGCCGCACTGTTCTCCATGAGCACCGAATGAACGGCCAGTATCACCATTAAGGCCAAAAGGCATATCATCATCACCTTTGTGATCTTTTCAACGCCTCCCTGAAGGCCTTTGGCGCATATGGAAAAGCATCCCACCACCACAATGATCATAAAAATCCCCATGGTCAGCGGATCAGCCAGCATATTGCTGAACTCCTCAGCTACGCCTTCCGCATTAAGACTCACAAAATCCCCTTTTGCCATCTTGAAAAAATATAAGACCATCCAGCCGGCAACCGTGGTATAGAACATCATCAGGATATAATTTCCTGCCATGCCCAGGTATTTGGCGTAATGCCACTTACTGCCTTTTGGTTCCAACTCATCATAGGACAATGCAATGCTCTTCTGGCTGGCACGGCCTACCGCAAATTCCATCACCACGATCGGCAGCCCCAGGATAAGCAGAAATACTGCATAGATCAAAACAAACGCTGCTCCTCCATACTGGCCCGCAACATAAGGGAAACGCCAGACATTACCAAGGCCAATCGCACATCCCGCTGAAATCAGGATAAATCCCAAACGGGACGAAAATTTTTCTCTGCCCATCTTTCTAAACTCCTCATCTGTCAGATTCTATCCGCTATCTCCTCAAACAGACGGGCCTTATCCCTGAAATAATCCCTGGAAAAGCCATCGGCCTCTTTCAAAGCCTCCTCAAGAGTCCGTGATTTCAGCTCCACAGAAACAGCTTCTATCCCCGCTTCAATCACAAGAAGAAAACACGCTTCCCCATGGGATTGTATCTGCAGGCTGATATAATGATGCTCCGCCTCAATGGTCTTTCGGGCTACCCCATTTGCCTCCTCAAACAAGACCCAGGTATTCTCATATTCCATCCATCATGCCCCTTTCTGTTTGAAACGATAAAAGATTCCGTACCATTATAGCACAGAATCTTTTACCTGACTACCATATCTTATGCTGAGCCGCTGTCTGTCAGCGATCTTTTAACAGCTGGTGCTTTCCGCAAATTTCCTGATGTCAGAAGCATTGGTGATCTTCTGAATCAGGCCATCCTTGACAACGACCAGAGTGGGAGCCTGCATAATGCCGAGCTTTGCCGCCAGCTCTGCATTCTCCTCGGCATCGACCACTTCGTAATCCATGTTTTGCAAAAACTGTTTTGCCATCCGGCAGTTTGGACAGGTTTTGGTGGTAAATAAATAAGCTCCTGCCGGAATCTCCGCTTTTTTCTCCGGTTCTTTTTCCCTATTTGTGCCCTCATCCGTCTTTTTCAGCACAGAGCGGGAAATATTATAGGTTGTACGGTTTTTATATTCCTGGGTCTTTCCCTCGTTCCAGTTCTGCACCGGACGGTAATAACCGGTGATTCGGCTGTATACCTCGGCATTTTTCCCGCAGACAGGGCATACCTTATGTTCCCCTGAAAGATATCCGTGCTCCGAACAGATGGAATAGGTAGGTGATAACGTATAGTAAGGCAGCTTGAAATTTTCCGCAATGGTCCGTACCAGCTTGGAAGCAGCTTCCCAGTCCGGAAGCTTTTCCCCCAGAAATGCATGGAATACCGTTCCGGAGGTATAAAGCGTCTGCAGCTCATCCTGTATGTCCAGAGCATCAAAAACATCTGCCGTGTAATCAACAGGAAGATGGGAGCTGTTGGTATAATAGGGGGTATCCCCCTCTTTGCCGGCCGTTCTTATGTCCGGATAACGCTCCCTGTCATGCTTTGCCAGACGGTATGTGGTGGATTCCGCAGGGGTTGCCTCAAGGTTATAAAGGTCTCCGTACATTTCCTGATAATCCGAAAGCCTTTCCCGCATGTGATTCAGCACATCCTTTGTAAACTGCTGGGTCTTGATGCTTGTTAAATCCTCTTCCAGCCACTTTGCGTTTAAGCCCACCTCATTCATACCGATCAATCCAATGGTGGAGAAATGGTTTTCAAAGCTTCCCAGGTAACGCTTTGTATAGGGGTAGAGTCCCTGGTCTAAAAGCTTTGTTATGACTTCCCGTTTGGTCTTTAAAGACCTGGCCGAAATGTCCATCATATGATCAAGGCGCTTGTAGAAATCAGCTTCATCCCTGGAAAGGTAAGCGATCCTTGGCATGTTAATGGTCACAACCCCGACGGAACCGGTGCTCTCTCCGGAGCCGAAGAATCCGCCGGTCTTTCTCCTGAGTTCCCGGAGGTCCAGTCTTAAACGGCAGCACATGCTTCTTACGTCGCTTGGTTCCATATCACTGTTGATATAGTTGGAGAAATAAGGAGTTCCGTATTTGGAAGTCATCTCAAAAAGCAGCCGGTTGTTCTCCGTATCGGACCAGTCAAAATCCTTTGTGATGGAATAAGTGGGTATGGGATACTGGAAGCCGCGCCCATTGGCATCCCCTTCAATCATGGTCTCAATGAAGGCCTTATTGATCATGTCCATCTCTTTTTTGCAGTCCTTATACTTAAAATCCATCTCTTTCCCGCCTACAACCGCGTTAAGCTCCGCCATGTCGGCAGGAACGGTCCAGTCCAGAGTGATATTGGAAAATGGAGCCTGGGTTCCCCAGCGGCTGGGCGTATTTACACCGAAAATAAAGGATTCGATGCATTTTTTCACTTCCCGGTAGGATAAATCATCCGCCTTTACAAAGGGAGCCAGATAAGTATCGAAGGAAGAAAACGCCTGAGCCCCTGCCCATTCATTCTGCATGATCCCAAGGAAATTGACCATCTGGTTGCAGAGAACGGATAAATGCTTTGCAGGAGAAGAGGTGATCTTTCCCGGTATGCCGCCAAGCCCCTCAAGGAGAAGCTGCTTTAAGGACCAGCCTGCGCAGTATCCGGTCAGCATGGACAAATCGTGAATGTGGATATCCGCATTCCGGTGAGCTCCCGCAATCTCCTGGTCGTAAATTTCAGACAGCCAGTAATTGGCCGTAACAGCGCCGGAATTGCTTAATATCAGTCCCCCGACGGAATATGTGACCGTAGAATTCTCCTTCACACGCCAGTCTTCCACCTTCACATAGCTGTTCACCACATCCTTATAATCCAGGATGGTATTCTTCATGTTCCGTATCTTTTCCCTCTGTTTTCTATATAAAATGTAAGCCTTTGCTACATCGGTATAACCTGCCTGCTCCAGTACGTGCTCCACGCTGTCCTGAATCTGCTCCACTGTAACCTGTCCGCCTGACATTTTCTCCTGAAAATCAGCAGTTACACGAAGGGATAACAATTCCAGTATCTCATTGTTATACTCTTTCCGGGTGGCTTTAAATGCTTTTTTAATCGCTTCCGTGATCTTATTCAGGCTGAATTCAGCATTTTCCCCATCTCTCTTTACTACTTGGATCATCAAAACCAAACTCCTTTCCGTTACGAACCCTACATGACTCATTATTTTGGAATACATTGGTATTATAGCAGAAGGAAAACAAAAACACAATATGTAGTTTAGTTTTTTAACACCAAATCCACATATTGTGTCTTTATTTCTTATTCGTCAAAAACATCGGCATTGCCCGCCAGACCGGCGAACAGTTCCGATGGCACATAGGCATTTACCAAAATTCCATCTTCCTGGTATTCTTCCTTTAACAGCTGGCCGTATTTACGGATCAGCTGGATTTTCCCTGCTTCCTTATAAGGATAAACCTTTTCCAGATATACTTTCTGATTCCGAAGAATGGTCTCTAAGAGATTAAGGAGTTCTAAAAGCCCTTCCCCGGTCTTTGCAGATATCCTTACCTGATGGTCCGAAGAAACATCCTTAAGGACAACGCCGGACTCTGCGGCATCGATCTTATTAAACACCGTAACCATTACTTTATCACGGACCTTAAGCTCCCTTAAGGTCTCATATACCACATACATCTGCATATCCATCTGCGGGTTGGAACAGTCCACCACATGAAGGATGATATCGCTGTACTTTGCTTCCTCCAGGGTGCTTTTAAATGCTTCGATCAAATGATGGGGCAGCTTTCTGATAAAGCCCACCGTATCGGTTAAGAGGATCTGCTGCCCTCCAGGAAGGCTTAAATTTCTGGTAGTGGGATCCAGGGTGGCAAACAGCTTATCCTCTGCCAGGATCCCCGCATCCGTCAGCCTGTTTAACAGGGTGGATTTTCCGGCATTGGTATAGCCCACGATCGCTGCAACCGGCACGTGGTTCTTATCCCGCTGCTGCCTGGCTACCTCCCTGTGCCGTTTCACATCTTCTAATTCAGCCTTTAACATTCCGATCCTGTCATGGATCAGGCGGCGGTCCATCTCCAGCTTTTTCTCACCCGGACCTCGGGTGCCGATTCCGCCTCCCAGACGGGATAAGGAACTGCGAAGTCCTACAAGGCGGGCTGACCGGTATCTTAACTGGGCCAGCTCCACCTGGATCTTCCCTTCTCTGGTGGTAGCTCTGGAAGCAAAAATGTCCAGGATCACCATGGTGCGGTCCATCACCTTAATATCCAGGGCCTCTTCCAGATTCCGCATCTGAGCCGGAGACAGTTCATCATCACATACGACTCCGGTGGCGTCAAGTTCCCGGAGGCGGTCCTTTATCTCCTGTATCTTGCCCTTTCCCAGATAAGTCCCCGGGTGAATCCTCTCCCGGTTCTGTATCATCTTATCCACCGCAACTGCTCCTGCTGTCTTTACCAGCTCTTCCAGTTCGTCGAGAGATGCTGACGCGTCATCTCCCTCTCCGGTGCTGACCGCCGCCAGGATCACCCGTTCTTCTATTTCCTTTAACTCAATTAGCTCTGCCATTGATTCTTCCTATCTTGTCTTTAAAAATGTGATCTCCCGCTCCGCTTCCTCATCGGAACCGTGGGCCGTGACATATTGCTGCATCAGATCCAGGGCTGTTTTAAAATCACCTTTGTATTCCTGGGCAACCGCCTGGTTAAACAAAAGCTCCGGAACCTTTGAGCCGTCCTCCGCGGTAAGTCCCTTTTTAAAATACCCGATCGCTCCATCCCAATCCTCTTCGGCCATCCTGCATAAGCCCATCCGGTTGAAGAGCTCGGCACTCTGCTCCCCTTCTTTCAGCGCGGCTTCGTAAAGGGTCATGGCCTCTGAGGCAGTTCCCGTCTTCTCCATGGCGGCTCCGGCCGCCAGCAAAGCCTTGGTCCGGCCCGGCGCCTGTTTATCCGGATCAAGGGAAGCACTCCGCTTATAGTCTTCCAAAGCTCCGTTTGAATCTCCGGCTCCGGCTTTGGAAACAGCACGCATATTTAAATATTCGGCACGTTCCCCGTCTACTTGAATGAGAATATCATACGTATTGACGGCAGATTGATAGTCCCCGGATAAATACTCGGCCTCTGCCCGGTATTTTAAAACATCCACGTCAAACTTTCCCACCAGCCCTTTGGAAGAATTGACGGCCTGGTCAAACGCTTCGATGGCAGCGTCATAATTGCCTGCATTTAAGGCTTTGATCCCGGCAGTCCGGTAAGAATATTTATTTTCCTTTTTTCCGCAGCCTGAGGACATGGCAAGTATGATAGCCAGCCCCAGAACGGCAGCTCCATATCCGGTCTTTCTTCTCATGCTATTATCTCCTTTTTAGGAAATTCGATTCGCCATTGGCTATTGTTTTCCCGTACTTCCATGGCCGCCCCGGTCCTCGTGTCCCAGAATTCCAACCTCCTCAAAGCACAAGGAAGGCTGATGCTCCATAATGCGGAACTGGCAGATCCGGTCATTGACATGGATCACCGTATCCCGAAGCGCATAAGCAGGGAAAAACCACTGGTCATTGTCCCCGCAATAGGTTTCATCAATGACTCCCATGCTGTTGGTCTGGATCACGCCATAATTTTTAAACGTGCTGCTTCTCGGAACCACATGGGCTTCATAACCGGCCGGAAGTTCCATGGCGATTCCCAGAGGGATCAACTTAAAATCACCGGCATTCATCCGGATTTCTTCTGCCGCACGCAGATCGATCCAGTCGGACTTTCCGTCTATGCAGCGCAAGCGATCGATTTTATCTGTAAAATATTTAATTCTTATTGTTTTTGTCACGATATTTCCTCCTGAATGTTCCCGTCTTTTTTATCTTCTTCTGATATCAGATCACCGCTTTCGGAAAGCTCCTCTTCCACTTCCATGCGTATCTCAGCAGCAACCACCGGATCCGCTGCCGGAAGGTTCTGGGTGGAGCCAATGCCGAATCTTCTTAAAAATTCCTCCGTCGTAGCAAAGAGAGCCGGACGGCCCGGCGCATCAAGACGGCCGACCTCATATACCAGGTTATATTCCACCAGCTTATTAACGGCGTGATCGGATTTGACCCCCCGTATCTTCTCTATCTCAAGCTTTGTTACAGGCTGCTTATAAGCTATGATGGACAGGGTTTCCAGAACCACATCCGTAAGCACCTGCTTTTTCGGTGCGGATGCCACACGGATTAAGTTCTCATAATATTCGGATCTGGTACACATCTGGTAACTGTTCTCCAGCGCAATAATCTGCATACCTCTTTTTCCCGTATCATAACGCTTCATCAAACGGAGGACTATCTCCCTGGCCGTACTCTCATCCTGACCGATTGCGGCGGCCAGCCGGCTGAGTTCAACGGAATTTCCCATGGTAAAAAGAACAGCTTCAATCACGGCTTCCCATATTTTTTCTTCTTTTGTGATCTTCTTCGGCCCGTCTGCCGCCAGCGTTTCCTTATCCATCTGATTTCTCTTCCTCTCCGTTCAATCCCTCTGCATTGTCTTCTAAATCCGGCAGATTCAGTTCCCCTTCTTCCCCTTCCGGCTCCAGGGTCTCGATGAGCATATCATCAAACAAATGCTCCTGGCTCAGCCTGATCTTGCCGATCTTCATGAGCTCCAGAAGCGCCAAAAATGTCACGACGACTTCGACCCGGTCTGACTGCTGATGAAACATCCTGCGGAAAGAAAACTTCCGGTGTTTTCTGGCATAATCCATGACCGAATTGATCTTGTCCTCCAGGCTTACGGATTCCTTCCTGATGTTTCCAAAACGGCTTCGGATGGGGTCCACCCGGTCCTCTGTACGCTTTGTGACCAGCCGGAATATCTCCTGAAGCTTTGCCAGCGTAAGCCCGTCAAGAAGCTTGTCCAAGTCGACCGGCGGCTCATATCTGGCCACTTCCGGCGGGACCGTGGGCACTTTATAAAACAAACGGTCTGCCCCCACTTCCCGGTCCTTAAGCTCCAGAGACATATATTTAAAATATTTGTATTCCAAAAGCCTGGCCACCAGTTCCGCCCTGGGATCCTCTTCTTCTCCTTCCTCATTGACCTCCTTGGGTAAAAGCATCCGCGCCTTTATGTCAATGAGGGTTGCAGCCATGACCAGAAACTCGCTGACTATATTTAAATCTTCTGTTTCCATGTGATTTACATAGTCTAAATACTGCTCCGTAATTGTCACAATGGGAATGTCATAGATATTCACTTTATTCTTATCAATCAAATGAAGCAGCAGGTCCAGCGGACCCTCGAAATTATCCAGTTTATAAGAGATTCCCATAAATTCCTCCAAAGCAGATTAAAACACGCTATTGATTAGTATATCAAATCCTGCTTCATCTGTAAATATATGGCAGCCCCAAAATCATGCTTTCCTTTTTAAATCCACTACCACCAGTTGGGGTTTGTTATTCAAACGGATGTTAATGGAATGGGTTCCAAGGCCTCTGCTCACGATCATATACTTTCCATTTTCCTCAAACTTACCAGCGCACCAGGGAAGAAAAAACTGGTATTGGGGTGTCATAACACCTCCCAGACCGGGGATCCTTATGGTTCCCCCATGGAAATGGCCGGAAAGAGTTAAATCCGCTCCCCAATTCCTGCACGCATAAAAATAGAGCGGGGAATGGCAAAGCAGAATCTGAAACCGTTCCAGAGACGCTTTCCCCACTTTTTTTTCAATCTCTTCTACATTTAAATCGTCCGGACGAAATTTCCGGTAACAGCCCGGTTCCAAATCAATGCCCGTAACTGCAATATCCCCCCGGAACAGTTCCGTCCGGTTTCCAAGAACCTTGATCCCAAGACTTTTCAGACTGCAAACATAAGATTCATACTGGTCCCCATAAACAGAAGTCTCCCGGCGCATCCGGTTTTCATGATTGCCATTGCCATAAAATACCGGAAAGCGTTTCGCAAGCTGCTGTAAAAGCGCTAAGGAAACACTGGTATCCGCTCCTCCTTTGCTGATCATCATGTCACCGCCGATCAGCACCAGATCAGGACTTATCTTATCCACAGCATCCAACAGTCTTCTGTTATCCTCTCCAAACCGGTGATTATGGAGATCGGAAAGGAACACCAGGGTGCAGTCCTTTCCGATCTTAGCGCTTTCCACAACGGTTCTCTCCACAGAAAGCTGTTCTTTTTCATATTCAGAACGCAGCAATAAACCTGCGCCTGCAATGGCGCAAAGGGCTCCGGCAGCAAACCACATCTGATTCTACCTCATCTTCCATCATTCTTTCTCTTTCTGTCTTTTCATCATACAATGAGGAGCCCGTCCGCGTCAAGCCTATGCAGTCCACTTGCCGGCCAAATATTCAATGATCAGATTCGGCACGATCACCATGAGCCCAATGCCGACACTCATGACTATGGTGCCGTAGTAATACTCCTGATACCCCGGGGTTCCGGGAGAAGGCGGCACGGTAAAGGCCAGGCGGTAAATGGATCTGCTGAGAATGCAAAAGCAGATCAGATAAAAAACTCCATTAAAAATATGTTTTCTCATTAATGTAATCCTCCTTACTCATAATATAAACCAATTATGGATAATATGCAATACTGGATAATCACGGTTTAATAATGGTTAGAGGTGACAAAATATGATCATTTATGACAGACTATGGGAAACCATGAAAAAGAAAAAAGTCAGCCAGTATCATCTGATCAAGTACTGCAAGGTCAGCGCCGGGCAGATCGGACGGCTTAAGAAAAATAACTTTGTTTCTACCCATACCATTGATATGCTCTGTAAGATCCTGAATTGCAGCGTAGAGGAGGTCATGGAATACCGGGCTGATATCAGCGAAGCGACCGGCATGACCGAACCGGATGACCCGAAGAAAGATCAGGATAAAGCTGCTCCTTCAGAGGATCCGGCCGTTTACCGGATCCAGGCGCCGGAGGAATCCAGCCTGTAACCATCCGGCGTGGTGGTATTCTTAAGCATAGTCCCGTCCGCACCTAAATAATACCATTTCCCGCTGCTTTCCACCCAAAGATTCATGGCCATAGCCCCATTGGAGCGGAAATAGTACCAGGAACCGCCGGTCAATTCCCTCCAGCCCGCAGCCATGGAGGAATCTGAGTCAAACCAGTAGGAAACTCCGTTTACTTTCTGCCATTCATTGCAGGCTTTTGTTTTATCCTGTTTTATGTAATACCATTTTGATCCGGTCTGCACCCATCCGGTGGAAGAAGAGGCCTGTGTGCCCGTCCCACCCGCTGCCTTTAATGCAAATCCAAAATCCAGAAGGGCTTTTGTATCCGCATAATGAGTGGATTTACTCTTCATAACAACCGCAATCAGACGGACTCCGTTCTTTTCCGCACAGGTGACTAATGTGTTGCCTGCCAAAGAAGTATAGCCGGTCTTGCCTCCGATCACTCCGGGATAGTATCTGGAATCACCGGAATAAAGCATCTTGTGTCCCATGGAAACAGTTCTGGCCGAAGCATTCTTAGTGGCCGGTATCTGATAGGTCAAAGTGGAAGCCACCTTTCTCACCGTATCATTTTGAAATGCCGCCCTGGCAATGAGCGCCATGTCATGAGGCGTCGTATAATGGCTGGCGTTATTTAAGCCATTGGGGTTGACAAAGTTCGTATTGGTGCATCCCAGTTCCTTTGCACGGGCATTCATCAGGGCGGAAAAAGCGCTTACGCTCCCGGAAACGTGCTCTGCCAGACCGTTGGCGACCTCATTGGCCGATTTTAACATCAGACCATACAGGCTCTGTTCCACAGTCAGCTTATCCCCTTCCACCAGCCCCAGGGTCACAGCCCCTGACTCCAGGTTTGTTGTGGCACTTTTAGAAAAAGTCACGGTATCAGACATGCTGCATTTTTCTGCAACAAGAAGGGCTGTCATAAGCTTTGTTATGCTGGCAGGATAATATTTTGTCTCCCCGTTTTTTGAATACAGCATGGTCCCGGTGGCTGCGTCCAAAAGGACCGCACCCTCTGACTGGATCTCCGGCTGCGCTGCGTTTGCAGAAGCAGTTGTCTGATTACCGGCGCCGTTCTGAACTGCTGCGGCTGTTGTTCCCGGTCCGGCATTTTCCGACGTTCCTCCCGAAGGCCCGCTTGTGCTCTCAGTCCTGCCTGCTGTTTCCGGGAATGGCTGCACTACGGGAACATTTCCATAGGAAGGTATTGCTGCAAGAATACTAAAACTGATTGCCGCGCTCCATAGCCTGCATAATTTCTTTGTCATATCCTTTATCTCCTGTGCTTTTCTGCTTTCATGTAAAATTTCTTCCAACAGTATAACACAAAATCCATAATTTTCCGATTAAAATTTTCTTACGAACATTTTTCAAAAAAAAACGTACCACCCTTTCGGCAGTACGTTTCCGGCTAAAAAATCTGTTCGCTGTATTCTTTTTCCATTTCTTCCAGTCTGTCCATTGCTGCATTCAGGATCTCGGCGTGGTCAAACGCCAGCTTCTCCTGCTCCAGCATATCGATAGCAGGCAAAAGATCTGTCTCCGTTTCCTTTTTCCACATCATTCCCTGACGTTCATAGGTCTCGGTGATCCGATAACTCATAAAAATATGTTCCTCTTCATTCTCGATCGTAAGTGCATAGGTCGCTCCGTTTTCCAGGTCGGAAAGCTTCTTTTTCTTCACCTGGAACCAGCAGGCTTCCGAAGCATCATCTCCAGCCTTTGGTATCAGCTGATTCTTAGGAACTGCAGCCATATAAGAAACTGAAATAACTCTGGTTCTAGGATCTCTCTTTACATTCCCCCATGTGTAAAGCTGCTCCATACAGATATCTTTTAACCCGGTCTCTTCCTCAAGTTCCCTTGCCGCTGCCTCTTCCAGCGATTCGGGAAGATTGACAAAACCTCCGGGAATGGCCCACTGGCCGATGCAAGGGTGGTTTTTCCGTCTGATAAGCAGAAGCTCCGCTTCCGCCTCTTCCTGATCTACTGCAAAAATCAGCATGTCAACCGTCACCGACGGACGCTCATAGTCCCCTGGGCGATACTGCGCAAGAAACTCCTTTTCCGTCAACCCCTCTTCATTCTTTCGTTCCATTCTGCCCTTCTTCCTACCAGAATCTTAGAATACCATGGACTGAAGCGCCCCCAGAACTCCTACACTGGCAAGTCCCATAATAATTCCTGCCAGAAGGACGCCTCCCATTACGGCCAAAATACTGGATTTAAAATCAATGTCAAGCAGGCTGGCTGCCAGAGTACCTGTCCAGGCACCGGTTCCCGGAAGGGGAATTCCCACGAATAACAAAAGCGCTATAAATAATCCCCGTCCGGCTTTCGCCTGCAGTTTTTCACCGCCGCGCTTCCCTTTTTCCAGGCACCAGGTGAAAAAGCCGCCAATCACCGGCTTGTCCGCTCCCCATTCGAGAACTTTTCTCGCAAAAAGATAAATGATCGGTACCGGAAGCATATTTCCGATAATCGCAACGATATAGGACTGCAAAAGCGGGAGTCCCATAACCGTGGAATACGGAATTGCTCCGCGAAGTTCTATGAGTGGAACCATGGAAACCAGGAACACAATCAAGTAATTTTGTAACATAGTCCATTCCTTTCGTATAAAAGTCTGCCTTTATACTATACACAAAGATTGACCGGCTATCAACTGTTTTATAAAAAGATTATAATTTCCACGGTCCTCCGGGGAAAAAGGTGTTAAGGGATGCGCCTCCATGCATATACCATATATTATAGAAATAAGGAGGCATCAGCCCATGCAAAACCAACAAGTTACTCCCGGAATGAATTTTAAGTACCTCATAAACAATCAGATTCCTCAGGCCATGGCCTGGGTAACCGGCGGAGCGGCCTTCCCTGAAATCAGCGGACTGGTAAAATTCTATCCGACAGCCTATGGCGGAGTCGTCATTGAAGCAGAATTTTTCAACCTTCCAAACATAAATGTTGTGGGATCCACCGACTTCTATGCGTTCCATATCCATGAAAACGGTGACTGCAGCCACAATTTTGCAAACACCGGGGAACACTACAACCCTGACCTCCGTCCCCATCCACACCATGCTGGCGACTTGCTCCCCCTGATGAGCAATCAGGGTTATGCCTGGATGGCCTTTTATGATAAAAGCTTTAAAATTGAAGATATTATGGGCAGATCCGTTGTTGTCCACCGCCGGGTAGACAATTTCACTACACAGCCCTCCGGAGGCTCCGGTGCTAAGATCGCCTGCGGCATCATCCGGCCTTTCGGCTAAAAACTTTTGGGTTAATCTTCTCTGAATAAAATATTAACATTTTTGAAATACTATTGTACTGACAAAACGAGTGTGATATAATCCTCCAAAGTTGATAAATATTATCCTAACCAACAGAACGGAGAAGGGTGACTCATATGAAAAATCTGTTTCACAGGTACAGACATGTCTGGATCCTCAGTTATGCCTTTATCTACATTCCATGGTTTATCTACCTGGAAAAAACGGTGACGAATCACTACCACATCATGCATGTTGCCATAGATGACTATATTCCTTTTAATGAATATTTTATTATTCCATATCTTTTATGGTTTGCCTATGTAACAGCTGCCATCGGGTATTTTTTCTTTGCCAATGTAAAAGACTATTATAAGCTGTGTACCATGCTGTTTACAGGCATGACCATCAGCCTGGTGATCTGTACCGTATTTCCCAATGGCACGGATTTCCGGCCCGTCATTGACCCGGATAAGAATATCTGCTCGGCGATTGTTGCTTTTCTTTATTCCACCGACACTTGTACCAATGTATTCCCGAGCATCCATGTTTATAACTCCATGTGTGTACACATTGCCGTCAGCCACAGCAAACGCTTAAAAAAATACAGGCTGCTGCAGACCGGCTCTTTCCTGCTAATGCTTTCCATCAGCCTGGCCACTGTTTTCTTAAAACAGCATTCAGCATTTGACGGCTTAGGTTCTCTGGTTATGGCCTATATTATGTACCAGTTTGTATATTCTGATACCTACGTGCCCAGCAGGAAAAAGGTTTCCGAAAAAGCCATCAGCTGATGACAGAATCCCCTGGCGTCCGGACAGACGCCAGGGGATTCTTAATCTTTTCCATGGAAATCTTAAATTCAGTTGAATCCGAAAAACTTCTGGGTCATCTTATAAATTGCGATCGGGAACTGGCGTCCGCCCTCGCCCGGAAGATTCACCCCCTGACCCATAAAGCCCCATCTGAGCCTTAGGTACAGCTTTAGATTCTGCCTGCGAAGATGCTGCCACAGCTCCTTTTTCTTCTCCATGTTTTCATCCGTTCCTGACTTGATTGCAAGAATGGATGAAATGGTCATCATGATCTCCAGATACCGGATCATATAACGGCGGAGCTTACGCTGTTTGATCTTTGTCACATCATAGTAGCCAAGCATTAATTTTGTCACCCTGATCTGCTGGTCAATGCGGCCGATCATAACCGCTTCGTTTACAGACTGGTCCTCTCTTCCGATAAAATACCGGTAAAAGTTCACATTTAAGTAGTACATGGTTTTCACGTGGGGCAATGGCTGGTAAACAAAAATATTATCCACATAAAAGGTGTGTTTGGGGAGTTCCAGCCCGCACTGCTTCAAAAGCTCTGTCCGGTAAATGACAGAGTGCATGAGGATATACTGTCCCAGCATGAATACCTTTACGTCATCCCAGTCAAACAGCTCCTTTTCCGGAAGGGCCATCCGGTAATTCATGACCTTTTTCCGTTTTACGCCCTGCTTTTCATAAACAAAATTGCTGACAAGCATATCCAGGGTCTTTTCTCCATATACAAACCGTCTCAGAGTGTCAAGGATCTCCCTGTAAGCAGACTCATCCACCCAGTCATCGCTATCCACCACCTTAAAATAAATTCCTTTGGCATTTCTTAAGCCTGTGTTAACTGCCTCCCCATGACCACCGTTTTCCTGATGGATGGCCCGGCAGATTCCCGGATAATTTCTTTCGTATTCATCCGCGAT
Organism: Clostridium sp. Marseille-P2415; assembly: GCF_900155545.1. GTDB lineage: Bacteria > Bacillota > Clostridia > Lachnospirales > Lachnospiraceae > Lacrimispora. The sequence goes on along the minus strand of NZ_LT732526.1, from coordinate 504,495 downwards.
CTCCGCCGTACGGTCTTTTACAGATCCGTCATCCACAATGAGGATCTCAACCTCATCCCCTCCTGCCAGCAGAGTATCAATGCAATGCCTCATATAGGCTTCAGAATTATAACATGGTATTGCTACAGATAAGAGCTTCACACAATATCCTCCTTTAAGTTAATTTTCCAATAAATCCGGATTGCACAAACAGCGGACACCGCCGCAGAGGCGGCCGCCATGACAGCCATGACCGTCCTGTTTTCCGAATTGAACAAAGAGCCGGGAAACGCTGTATTTACCACACAAAGCGACAGTAAATTGGCTGATACATGAAACAGGTATGGAGCCAGTAAAGTCCTGCAGACCTCATATAGCCAGGCAACGGCCATTCCGATCAGAAAAGCGTAGACTCCCTGGGGAAGATTCCCATGAAAGAGCCCGAACAGCAGCGCAGATAAGAATGCAGACGGCAGAAAAGGCAGCCTGTCGCGGAGCGAAGCAAAAACCATCCCTCTGAAAATCAGCTCTTCTGCAATGGGGATCATAAGACCCGAAGCCAGAAGCTGAACAGGAAAAGGAGGCGAATACAGGAACTTCGCCGCCTCCTCATAGGATGCGGACATTTCAGCCAGCCCAAACGCTTTAACAATAACATTTCCAAACACACAAAGAGCTGCGCCAAATACCAGAATATAAGCCAGACAGCCATGAAGCTTTAAGCTTACCGCCGGAGTGACACCACGGTCTTCCTGATCCCTGAAGTAAAAATAATAAAGAACCGGAGAAACGAGTAATGCAGACATGGCAGTGGCTTCCAGGGCACCTAAGTTCAAACACAGAAACAGGATTGTTGTTATTGTGGTATAAAAAAACATCGGAAGAATCAGATGCAAAATTATTGATATCATAAACACGGGGTCCTTTCATTTTCTGTTTCTTCTTAAACATTATACCACCTGATTTTAGGATATCCACCAAATTTTTTTAAATTCTTTCTAAATAATATTTACAATCTTTCCGATATTTTGCAAGTCCTGAAAAGCAGTTGCTTTTTTTATTGCCTGATAATATAATATCTTTATACTTTTTGAATAAACTACATCGAACTGAGAGGGAACTGATATGGCAAAAAAACGTATTGTTATGGCTTTGGGGCATAATGCTTTGGGAACGAATCTTCCGGAACAGAAAAAAGCAGCTGCCGGGACAGCCAAAGTAATCGCAGATTTTATTGAAGCCGGCTGGCAGGTGGCTGTCACACACAGCAATGCACCGCAGGCCGGCATGATCCATACAGCTATGAATGAATTCGGAAAACTGCATGACGGCTATACTTCTGCTCCCATGTCCGTATGTTCTGCCATGAGCCAGGGTTATATTGGTTATGATCTGCAAAACGGCATCCGCGCAGAGCTGGTAAAGCGCGGCATTTATAAATCTGTGGCCACCATCCTGACCCAGATGATGGTAAACCCTTATGACGAGGCTTTCTACACTCCCATAAAGCCCATCGGGCGCTTTATGTCAGCGGAAGAGGCAAAAGAGGAGGAGGAAAAGGGGAACTATGTGGAAGAAGTGCCTGGCATGGGCTTTCGCAGAGTCGTGGCTTCTCCAAAGCCTGTATCCATAGTGGAAATCGATATCATTAAGGCAGTTATGGATGCAGACCAGATCGTTATCGCCTGCGGCGGAGGCGGCATTCCGGTCATGGAACAGGGATACCACTTAAAGGGTGCCGGCGCAGTCATCGAAAAGGACCGGGCCGCCGGGCTTCTGGCAAAGGAAATCGACGCCGACGTGCTCATGATCCTTACCAGTGTTGACAATGTTACATTAAACTACGGGTCACCGGATGAGCGCCCCATCAGCCATATGAATCTGGAAGAAGCGGGTACCTATATTCAGGAAGGCCAGTTTGAATTCGCTTCCATGCTTCCAAAAATTGAAGCATCCGTGGATTTTCTCCGGCAGGGCAAGGGCAGAAAAGCCATCATCACCTCTCTGGAAAAGGCAGAAGCAAGCCTGGAAGGAAAAGCAGGTACGGTTATTGAAGAATCATGAACCAATCCGTTTTTCCGGAATAAGAATATATGAAAAGGGTTCTTCAGGGCTGCGGCATAAACACGATGCCGCCCCCTGGGAAGCCCTTTTCTTTTTTAACAATCTATCTCCGGTAACATTTTTGAATAAGGACAGACAGAAGTTTCATATATTAAACCAAATGTAATTATATGGAGCTTAAATATGAAATTTTTGCAAAAATTGAAAATTTCAGAAAAAATCAGAAAGCTTTCGGTTGCTCCCGAAACAGGAAAACAGGCAGCTATGGTATTCCTGCTCTTTCTCTGTGCTTTTCTGGCCGGCCATCTCGGTGCCATGCTGGTAGAATATCACAAAGCAGTGGAAACTGCGGCGGATGGAAACTGGGGGTTAAGCTTTCAGCAGGAAGGACAGCCGCCGGTTGCCAATGCAACCATGGACTATTTAAAACAGTTTAATGCCTATTACGCGGAAAAAACCCCGGATAAAGTTCTTTATCTGACCTTTGATGCCGGATACGAAAATGGGAATACGGCAGCAATCCTGGATGCATTAAAAAAACACAATGCTCCGGCAACCTTTTTTGTCGTTGGAAATTACATAGAAACGGCTCCGGAACTGGTCAAGCGAATGGTTGATGAAGGCCATACCGTAGGCAATCACACCTATCACCATCCGGATATGTCTAAGATTTCTTCAAAGGAAGCATTTGAGAAAGAGCTGGGAGACCTGGAAACTCTTTTTGAAAAGACCACCGGACAGCCCATGAAAAAATACTACCGCCCGCCGCAGGGAAAATACAGCGAGACCAATTTACAGATGGCAAAAGACATGGGGTACAAAACCTTTTTCTGGAGCCTTGCCTATGTTGACTGGTATCAGGATAAGCAGCCTTCAAAAGAAGAAGCCTTCAAAAAACTGCTTGGAAGGATCCATCCCGGGGCCATTGTACTCTTACACAGCACCTCCAGCACCAATGCCCAGATTCTCGATGAACTGCTGACCAAATGGGAAGAGATGGGATACCAGTTTAAAACCCTGGATCAGCTGGTCAGCCAATAGGGCTGCCGAATCGCACGCTTTGCCTGCCCGGCAGGGTTACGTCTATTATAAAACGGCCATTTTACCAGCATAAATAAAATGACCGTTTTTATTATGATTCTGTCTGCATGATGGCATATGGCTATATGGAATAGTTGGGCTCCAGGGAAATAATCCTTGATAAAAATTGTCTGGTTCTCTCTTCTTTCGGATTTGAAAAAATCTCTTCCGGTTTTCCCTCTTCCACAACAACACCGCCATCCATAAAGATCACTTTATCCGCCACATCCTGGGCAAAGGACATTTCATGCGTCACCACGATCATCGTGATTCCTTTCCCTGCCACCTTCTTTATGATATCAAGGGTTTCCCCTACCAGTTCCGGGTCCAGTGCAGAAGTCGGTTCATCAAATAAGATCACTTCCGGATTTAAGACAAAGGCTCTGGCAATGCCGATCCGCTGCTGCTGCCCGCCGGAAAGCTGGGAAGGATAAAAATGATATTTATCCGATAACCCCACCCAGTCGAGCGCTTCCTTCGCACTTTTTCCCGCTTCCTCTTTGGGAATATGCCTTGCCGTAACAAGCCCTTCCATAACATTTTCCAATGCCGTTTTGTTAGCAAAAAGATTATAATTCTGAAAAACAAATGCTGTTTTTCTTCTGATCTGCAGGATCTGCTTTTTGGTCGCCCTTTTTAGGTCCACATGGGTATCCCCGATGGTAAGCTGGCCGCTGTCAGCGTTCTCCAGGAAATTAATGCACCGGAGCAATGTTGTTTTTCCTGATCCGCTGGGCCCAAGGATGACAACCACCTGGCCGTCCTCCACCTCCACGGAAACATCCTTAAGAACCTGCAGCTTTCCAAATGCCTTTTTTACATGTTTCACCTCAATCATATCGATTCCTCCTGAATTTACCGGTATGCTGCTTCAGAACGTTTGCCAGATATTCGATCACAACTGTAAATCCCCAGTATAGGATTGCAGCCGCCACGTACCCTTCGAAAAATGAATAAGTCCTGGAGCTTGGAATAGTCGCTCCTGCCACAATTTCAACGATACCGATCGCCATGACTACGGATGATGCCTTGATCAGGCCGACCACATTATTGATCAGCATGGGGATCGCCACCGGAACCATCTGCGGAATAATGATTCTCCTTATGGTCTGGATTTTCGTAAGCCCTACCGAATACCCGGCTTCATCCTGCCCTTTGTCAATGGACAGCAGCGCTCCCCGGATGGCCTCTGATATGGAACATACCGAGGCAAGGCTGAGTGCAAAAATTCCCACCCAGATATTATCCACATCCGCGACATTCTTCCGTATATGTAATAAATCTGCCAGATCATTGAATTTGAGCATGAAAATCAAGTTGTATATCATCAAAGCCACCACAATGGGGACGCCCTGATATATGGTAACAAAAATCCCAAGAAGCTTATGGAGAACAGGCACTTTGTAGACCCGGGCCAGTGCGGCCCCCGTTCCCAAGACCAGACCTATGGCCAATGGAATAAATACGAGCCTCAGGGTATTTGGAAAATACTTAATTCCGTAGATGAAGCTTTCATAAAAATGAGCTGCGTTGAAATTCATTCTTCTTCCTCTTTTCCGGCCGCTATCCGTTCTCTTCCATACTCCAGTTTTATATTCAGGTAATAAAAAAGAAGCCGGATCGTCAAACTGATAACGATATAAACGATTACCACAAACACATAGGCTTCCAATACATGTTTTGTAGCTGAACCGATGGATTTGGCTCTCCCCATGATATCGGTAACTCCGATGAGAAATACAAGAGAGGAATTCTGAAATAGTCCGACCAGATCAGAGCCAAAGGGCGGCAGGGCAGTTCTTACCATCTGGGGCAAAATGATTCTTCGAAAGGTCTGAAACCCGGTAAGTCCCACGCTTAAGCCCGCCTCTGTCTGCCCATAGGGGATCGATGTGACCGCACTGTAGAATATGGCCGAAAGAAATGCTCCCTGATTGAGAATAAAGGTGATATAAGCAAAAGTCACCGTACTCCAGCCACGGTTTATATTGGTGCCGAAAACAGGATCAATCAGGGCCGGTATGCCGTAATAAATGAGCATCAACTGTACCAGCATCGGTGTACCTCTCATAAATGAGACATACACCTTAAAAAACGGATACAGTACCGGAATTTTTTTGATCTGTACCAGAACGATCAAAATGGCAAGAAGCACTCCGAATCCGGTAGCATAAACCACAATCGAAAAGGTCACTGATAAATATGGAAGAATTTTAGGGATATTTTCAAAAAACCGCTCCCAGCCAAACAGTTTATCCATACCAATTACTCACTTTCCGTATAATCTCCGCCGATTATATCCGTGGATATCTGTGCAAGCTTTCCGCTTTCTTTTAATTGTTTTACCGCTCCGTCCACTGCCTCCTGCAATTCGGTATTTCCTTTTGCAAAGACAAAAAACGTGGAAGAAGACTGGACCGGTTCTCCCGTCACCTTTATGACTTCCCCGCCGTCTCCGTAGTTTTTATTCAGTTTTTCCGTATCCCGCTTTGTCAGGATGGTTGCATCCCAGACTCCGTTTAAGATTCCGGTAATGGTTTCTTCATCGGTCGAATTGTTCACATAATCAATATTGATGGGGTTATCCGGATGTTCCTTATTGTAATTTTCCAGGATATAAACGGAATTTGATCCGGCGGAGCTCTTTACTTTCCGCCCCTGTAAGTCATTAAGAGACTGAATATCCGTCCGGCCGCTTGCTACGGCGAGATAGGTCACATAGGTGGTATACGGTTCTTTTCCAAACAGATACTTTTCCCCTCTCTCCTCGTTCCATTCATACTGGTGCGCTGCAATATCAATCTTACCTGCATCGAGGGAAATCAGTACATTGGCAAAATCAGAGGTATGATATTCAAATTCATACTGGGGAAGCAGTTCATCCACTGCTTTTAAAACCTCGTATTCATACCCGGCAAGATTTCCTTTTTCATCCAGGAAGCAATAGGGCTCATAGGCGTTACCGGTTCCTACTACCACTTTTGTAACGCCGCTGTCTGCTGCCGCTGTCTTTTTTCCGCATCCGGACAGCATTGCTGCTCCCAGTGCTGCCAGAACTGCTGCCAAAGCTAACTTTTTTGCCGATTTTTTCATAATTTTCTCCCAGCCTTTCATTTCAACGTTTCATTTGAGATTCTTCTAAGTGTCTGGTGGTGATCCACCCGGTGGAAATACAATGTGATTTTCTGCAATGCATCTTCCATTTCCCCTTCCACATCAAAGGCACTGATCGCTTTTTTCTCAAGCTGTTTTTGAATGTGGAAACCGATTTTTTTACAGATCACGCACCGGCAGTCTGCTATGGCCTCCACATTGGGATGATTTCCCTTTAAACCGCCGCAGCCGCTTCCTGCACACCCGTCCTTACATGCGGAAGGCTCTTTTACTTCTTCCGGGGTTTTTCTTATTTCTAAAAAAACATACTTCCCGCTCTCCGCCACTTCATAGACCAGAAATTCATGGGCCGCTCCAAAATTCCCATCAATGTTTATCCGGTCAGAAGATGCAACTGCAATTTTATATGACATGATACTCCCTTCCTTAAAACGGATCTGTTAATTAAATCTTGTTTTGGCGACCGAATAGATATCTTCGATCAGTTTAAGGCCTCCGTCATATCCTGCATAATAGCTGTTCATGACCAGCCTTTCATTCACCGGCCAGGATACATTAAGGAAATGGGCATCGGTCTGCTTTGCCGCCTCTTTTTCCCAATAGCCTCCGAGGATCAGCGGGTATCCGTGATAATCATGGGCTCTGATCTCATTGTGGATCTTATAGCCATCGGTCTCAAAGCTCACCTCTGCTTCTATCCCAAAATTCAGTTCTTTAAAACAGGACCGGACCGCATCCCGGAATTCTCTCGGCGTATCATCCACCACAAACTGCTTTGCGGGAAACAAGCCCAGATCATTGACCAGAAACTTGGTAATGCCGAGGGCATACTGGGCATCGGACACTACCGTAAACTGCTTTGACATGACTCTGGTCTCCAGGAACAGATCCGCATAGCGCTCGATATAATAGTAGTAATAGGCTTCCTTCTCAGCAATGAGCTTTTCAATTTTCTCCTTTGGTACTCCGGCAAATCCGCCCACTTCCCGAAGGAATTTACTGGTTTCAAAGGCACCGATGGGAAGGGTCGGATAGTGAAGATAAGGGATCCCAAGCTTCTGCTCCATTTTCTTCATATTGTTAAGCCCGACCCAGGGGGATACCAGAAGATTGAATTCGGCTGTCGGTATCCTCTTTACGTTACTTAATCCTCTTTTATATCCGAATATGGTGTTTGGCGTAAGCCCCAGCTCTGTGACCAGCTTTTCAAGCTCCCTTAAATTCCCGAGCCAGAATTCATCCTGATAAGGCACNCTGTCTGCCCATAGGGGATCGATGTGACCGCACTGTAGAATATGGCCGAAAGAAATGCTCCCTGATTGAGAATAAAGGTGATATAAGCAAAAGTCACCGTACTCCAGCCACGGTTTATATTGGTGCCGAAAACAGGATCAATCAGGGCCGGTATGCCGTAATAAATGAGCATCAACTGTACCAGCATCGGTGTACCTCTCATAAATGAGACATACACCTTAAAAAACGGATACAGTACCGGAATTTTTTTGATCTGTACCAGAACGATCAAAATGGCAAGAAGCACTCCGAATCCGGTAGCATAAACCACAATCGAAAAGGTCACTGATAAATATGGAAGAATTTTAGGGATATTTTCAAAAAACCGCTCCCAGCCAAACAGTTTATCCATACCAATTACTCACTTTCCGTATAATCTCCGCCGATTATATCCGTGGATATCTGTGCAAGCTTTCCGCTTTCTTTTAATTGTTTTACCGCTCCGTCCACTGCCTCCTGCAATTCGGTATTTCCTTTTGCAAAGACAAAAAACGTGGAAGAAGACTGGACCGGTTCTCCCGTCACCTTTATGACTTCCCCGCCGTCTCCGTAGTTTTTATTCAGTTTTTCCGTATCCCGCTTTGTCAGGATGGTTGCATCCCAGACTCCGTTTAAGATTCCGGTAATGGTTTCTTCATCGGTCGAATTGTTCACATAATCAATATTGATGGGGTTATCCGGATGTTCCTTATTGTAATTTTCCAGGATATAAACGGAATTTGATCCGGCGGAGCTCTTTACTTTCCGCCCCTGTAAGTCATTAAGAGACTGAATATCCGTCCGGCCGCTTGCTACGGCGAGATAGGTCACATAGGTGGTATACGGTTCTTTTCCAAACAGATACTTTTCCCCTCTCTCCTCGTTCCATTCATACTGGTGCGCTGCAATATCAATCTTACCTGCATCGAGGGAAATCAGTACATTGGCAAAATCAGAGGTATGATATTCAAATTCATACTGGGGAAGCAGTTCATCCACTGCTTTTAAAACCTCGTATTCATACCCGGCAAGATTTCCTTTTTCATCCAGGAAGCAATAGGGCTCATAGGCGTTACCGGTTCCTACTACCACTTTTGTAACGCCGCTGTCTGCTGCCGCTGTCTTTTTTCCGCATCCGGACAGCATTGCTGCTCCCAGTGCTGCCAGAACTGCTGCCAAAGCTAACTTTTTTGCCGATTTTTTCATAATTTTCTCCCAGCCTTTCATTTCAACGTTTCATTTGAGATTCTTCTAAGTGTCTGGTGGTGATCCACCCGGTGGAAATACAATGTGATTTTCTGCAATGCATCTTCCATTTCCCCTTCCACATCAAAGGCACTGATCGCTTTTTTCTCAAGCTGTTTTTGAATGTGGAAACCGATTTTTTTACAGATCACGCACCGGCAGTCTGCTATGGCCTCCACATTGGGATGATTTCCCTTTAAACCGCCGCAGCCGCTTCCTGCACACCCGTCCTTACATGCGGAAGGCTCTTTTACTTCTTCCGGGGTTTTTCTTATTTCTAAAAAAACATACTTCCCGCTCTCCGCCACTTCATAGACCAGAAATTCATGGGCCGCTCCAAAATTCCCATCAATGTTTATCCGGTCAGAAGATGCAACTGCAATTTTATATGACATGATACTCCCTTCCTTAAAACGGATCTGTTAATTAAATCTTGTTTTGGCGACCGAATAGATATCTTCGATCAGTTTAAGGCCTCCGTCATATCCTGCATAATAGCTGTTCATGACCAGCCTTTCATTCACCGGCCAGGATACATTAAGGAAATGGGCATCGGTCTGCTTTGCCGCCTCTTTTTCCCAATAGCCTCCGAGGATCAGCGGGTATCCGTGATAATCATGGGCTCTGATCTCATTGTGGATCTTATAGCCATCGGTCTCAAAGCTCACCTCTGCTTCTATCCCAAAATTCAGTTCTTTAAAACAGGACCGGACCGCATCCCGGAATTCTCTCGGCGTATCATCCACCACAAACTGCTTTGCGGGAAACAAGCCCAGATCATTGACCAGAAACTTGGTAATGCCGAGGGCATACTGGGCATCGGACACTACCGTAAACTGCTTTGACATGACTCTGGTCTCCAGGAACAGATCCGCATAGCGCTCGATATAATAGTAGTAATAGGCTTCCTTCTCAGCAATGAGCTTTTCAATTTTCTCCTTTGGTACTCCGGCAAATCCGCCCACTTCCCGAAGGAATTTACTGGTTTCAAAGGCACCGATGGGAAGGGTCGGATAGTGAAGATAAGGGATCCCAAGCTTCTGCTCCATTTTCTTCATATTGTTAAGCCCGACCCAGGGGGATACCAGAAGATTGAATTCGGCTGTCGGTATCCTCTTTACGTTACTTAATCCTCTTTTATATCCGAATATGGTGTTTGGCGTAAGCCCCAGCTCTGTGACCAGCTTTTCAAGCTCCCTTAAATTCCCGAGCCAGAATTCATCCTGATAAGGCACATCAGCCCATATATTGACCAGATTTTTCACCCGGATATCTGATTTCTCCAAAAGCTGGTCAATGATCGCATCCACCACCTGCTCGTGGCCTTTGTAGTTATTGCCCTTAAAGCCTGCGGTTGATGCATAGATCACCGGTTTTTTTGCATCCCGGAACCCCTCTACCACTTCCCCGGTATTGTCGCCCACAATCTCCGGGATGCAGCCGGTCAAAACCACATATAAATCGGCGTCAATGACTTCCAGGGAATGTTTGATGGTAGACTCAAGCTTCTGTGCTCCGCCGAAAACAACATCCTTTTCATTGATGCTGGTACACGGATAGATGTTGGGAGAAAAATAGCCGGAGCTTCCGGAGGAATTAGACAGTTTCTGGGCACATCCCGGCCCGGAATGGAGTACGGGGATGGCCCGTTCGATTGCCTGAACGGTCTGCATGGCACTCATTGCACATTTATATCTTTGTTTATCTAATATTTTCGCCATCAGATGATTGCCTCCTCTAAGAAGCTTCCCACATCCTGTTTATACCACCAGTCTGTATACGGAAGTTTCACCCTTTTTGCCAGATTCTGCCCAAAGCTTCTGTTTCTTATGGTATCTAAAACCGTATGAGCGAATTCCAGGGTGTGCCTGTAACCGAATATCATATATTCATCAGCCACAAATACCGCAGGCGTTCCCTGCTTGATGGCCCATACCGTGGAGCCCGGATGCCTGGAAAGATATAAGTCCGGCCGGTACTTGTTTAAGATATTCATTACCTCAAAATTCTGCTGGTCTGATACACTGGTTTCAAAATTAATGCCGTTATCAAGAAGATAGCTCATGGCAGGCGGCACGTCGCCGTTTTCATATTTCTTATCATAATGCCAGGCAAGAGCCCAAACCACTTCGATCCCCAATTCATTTAATACCCTGGTCACTTCAAAGGTGTATCCGGGCCCCATACCCAGAACCGCCTTAAGTCCCTTTAGCTCCTTTTTGACCTCTTCGATCCGGGGGATATAGATCTTTCTTTGTTCTTCTATGTAATTCTCTACCTGGGGCAGTTTTCCTGCCACCCTTCCGATCTCACGGAGCCAGGTCTCAAATCCGGTGATCCCCAGCGGATTGATGGTCCGGATATAAGGCACGCCGTATTGCTCCTCCAGGCCGTTTCCAAGATAATTTCCCAGGGTCCCGCAGATACACGTTGTGGCAACGGATTCCGACAGGCGTTCCAGTTCTTCTACGGTGGCGTTGGCATATAAAAAAATCGGATCCAGATCAAAATTTTTAAATATTTCAATGATCTCACCTCTGGCGCTTTCATAGAAGTTTTTAAAATTGATGGTGTTCCTCTTCTGCTTCGGCGGCTTTACAATTCCGCTTAAAACCGCGTGGTCGGATATATCAAATCCGGTTGCCCAGATGCGGGATTTAAAGCCCTCGCAGTGTACGGCAATGACAGGCACCGGGATCTGGTCTTTTACTTCATCCACAACGCTGTCTATATCCTCGCCGATGATCCCTGTTGCACAGGAGCTGCTGACAAATATGGCCTTTGGCTGATACCTCCGGTTGACTTCAAGAATGATATCTGCCAGCGCATCCGCAGAGCCGAAAATGGTATCATTCTCATTCATGTCCGTGCCAATATAAACGGAATGATTTTCTACCCCTCTTTTTGCCGCGACCTGATTGGTAACAATGTACTGAGAGCTTGCAGTCGCTGAGCATCCGGAAGGACCGTGATGAATGACCGCCACATCCCGGATCCCGCCAAGCTGGCTGAGAGCACATCCCGAAAGGCAGGAACTCGACTGGGAAAAACAGCGTCCGCAGCCTTTTAGAGTTCCGCACCTGCTCTGTAATGCAAGATCATGCAAATCTCCAACGTATCCCGTAATGGAACCTAACCGGTTCTCTCTGGTCGCCAGATTCGAACTTGATAAATGAATCGCCATGTTTAACCTCCTTGTTCCGGCATTCCCATGCCTTAAATCTTATAATCGTCTTTGATGTTCATAAGTCCGAATTCCAAAAGGATCTCCTCCAGCCGTTCCTGGTCCATTGGGGTGGGAATGGTAAAATCCGTATTTTCGATCACGGCCCGGGCAAGATTACGGTATTCCCCCGCCTGATTGGAATCCGGTTTATATTCGATGACTGTTTTGCGGTTGATCTCCGCATGCTGCACAATGTTATCTCTCGGAACGAAATAGAGAAGCTTGGTATTAAGTTCTTTTGAAAACGCACGAAGCAGATCCAGCTCCCTGTCTACATTTCTGCTGTTGCAGATAATTCCGCCAAGCCTTACTCCGCCGGCCTTTGCATACCGTTTGATCCCTTTTGCAATGTTGTTTGCCGCATACAGTGCCATCATCTCTCCACTTGCCACAATGTAGATCTCTTTGGCCTTTCCTTCCCGGATCGGCATGGCAAATCCCCCGCAGACTACGTCTCCCAATACGTCATAAAATACATAATCCAGATCATCGGTATAAGCGCCCAGGTTTTCAAGCAGTCCGATGGAAGTGATAATTCCTCTGCCCGCGCAGCCAACTCCCGGCTCAGGTCCCCCTGATTCCACACACCGGGTTCCTTTATATCCTTCCTTCATGATGCGTTCCAGCTTTACGCCGTCGCCCTCTTCCCTCAAGGTATCAAGAACCGTCTTTTGAGCCAGGCCGCCCAGAAGCAGCCTGGTCGAATCCGCTTTTGGATCACACCCCACAACCATGACCTTTTTTCCCAGCTCCACCAACCCTGCTGTCAGGTTCTGGGTGGTGGTGGATTTTCCGATTCCTCCTTTCCCATAAATGGCAATCTGTCTGATCTGTCCCATTGCTAAAATCCTCTCTTTCTGATTCTCATTATAAATTATCGTATAAGTCTTCTATCAAAGTCAGGCTTCCTCTGTATCCGGCATAGGTTCTGTTAAAAATCAGCCGGTCTTTGATCGGAAATGCCGCAACGATGCACTGTACCTCTTTTAAGGAGCTGATTTCCTCTTCATTGCTGCTGCCTATGATAAGGGTAACATCTTCCTCTTCCAAAAGAGCTTTATTTATTTCATACTGGTCTGCGTTAAATACCACCCTGGGCGGCCTTGCATATTCCAGATCGGTAAGCTCCCCTAAGATCCTGTCTTTGTCTTCCTGGCGGAAGACCAGCTCCGATATTATCACAAGCACAGGAGTAAAGCTGTAATCATTTGCAAGATACCGGGTGATCCCCACGGCGCTTGACGCATCCGCAACCACGGCAAACTTCTTCCAGCTTAATGTGCCGATGGCCTGTGCCAGATAGTGATATACATAATCCTCCTCTTCTTCTATATCCAGCTTCAACGCCCCGGCTGCCTCAAGAATAAACCGTTTTGTATCACTGGCACCGATGGGAAGACCGGGATAACGAATGGAGGGAACCCCGAACTTTTCTAAAAACTTCCCGGCAGGTCCTTTGAATATCCATGGATGAATGATAATGTTTAAGGCGGCACCGGAGGATTTCCGGATGGTTTCGATGCCCTGATGTTCCGTAAAAAAGGTATTCACCTTTAAACCAAGCTTTTTTAATAACCTTGCGATTTCTTCCAGATTACCGCTCCAAAACGGGTCGTGGTAGGGAATGATCCCAAATACATTCACAAGCCGTTCGTCTTTTGGAACCCCTTCTTCCACCACCTGGTCGATCATGGTGTTCCAGACCACCTCATACCCGAGATTGCTGTCTCCGGCAAATCCAGGTGTATCAATGGGGTAGACCGGATGCCCTTTTTCTTTGAATTCCTCCGTGATGCTTCCTATGTCATCTCCAATGATTCCTGCCGTACATCCTGTAAGGACAAAGTATGCGTCCGCATCAATGATATCGATAGCCCCCTGAATGGTTGATTGAAGCTTTTTCGTTCCGCCGAATACCACTTCCCGTTCCAGCATGTTACTGGAAGGAATGGAAACACTGCTTACAAAGCTGGAATTTTTATTGCCTGACTGTCCCTGGTCGGATGCGGTCGACTGCATACAGCAGCCAGGACCTCCGTGATAGATCGGGCATACCCGCTCAATGGCCCCCAGCACGGAATTAATGCCGGCAAGAACACAGCCTCCTCTTGGATTTTCAATTACTTCCGACATCTCATTCACCTCCGGTTATATATTTAAATGCATCTTCTTCGTACCAGCTGTCCCTGTAAGGCAGTCTGATATGCTGCGACAGCTTCACATTAAAACCGGGATTCTCAAGCTGGTCGACAATTTTATTCCCGAGAAACAAAAGTCCGTCATATCCCATGGTAGGCCGTTTCATATCCAGCACATGGGTAGTCGGTATCCCCAGCTTTGCCGCCCATTCCGGAACTCCGATGAATACGTCCGGTTTCAGCTTTTTCACCAGATTCACCTGTTCAAAGGGCTGCATGTTTGCAATGTCAATGACATAATTTGGGTGGATCGTATTGAGATGCTCGATATCCGCTTGCGCGTCTTCATCATAGGTCGGTGTCTCAAGCCCTGCCAGCTCCATTCCGAAATCATCGATCAGCGCAGCGGCTGCAAAGGAACGGCCGGTTCCGCCGCAGATAAATACCCGTTTCCCCTTCAGCCGGTTCTTAATGGATCCGACCAGAGGAAGGATCCTTTCATGCTCTCTCCGAATGATTTCTTCCGCTTCTTTTTCTTTTCCCGCAATCTCCGCGATTCCCCGGAACCATATATCCGTATTGCGCACCCCGATGGGCATAACCGTATGGGAATAGGGAATGTCATAATCCTCATACAGCGTTTTCATGAATTCATCTGCGAACACTTTACAGATTGAAGTCGAGGCCTGGGCTGCCGGGATCTGCTTTATTTTTTCCAGCGAACTGTAAAAAGGAATATAGTTTACGGAAAGTCCCAGCAGGGACAGCATCCGCTCCATTTCTTTCTGGTCGGCATAGCTTATGGAAACCGGTGCAAATAAGTTAACCAGGCCTTCTTTCTTTTCAAGCTTCTGCTTTTTCAATATGTATTTGTTGATTGAAATAAAAGCCGCATCAAAACCGGAAGCACAGATTTTCGATTTGAAGCCTTCGCAGTGGACCGGAATAATGAGTGCATCCATATTTTCCTGCAGATCCTTTACAATGGCGTCAATGTCGTCTCCGATGATACCGGAGGCACAGGAGGCAAATACAAAGATGAGCTTGGGTTGGTACCTTGATACCGCATCTTCAACGGCTTTTCTAAGCTTATTTTCCCCTCCGAAGATCACATTGTTCTGATCCAGGTTTGACACGATGATTCTCGGATTCTTAATGTGCTTCACCCCCCGGTGCGCCTGCCCTACCCGGTACTGGTCTGCTGCCAGAGAGGTACAGCCCACACAGCCCTGAGGGGAATGGGCAATGAATACAGAATCCTCCAGGGACATTAAGGCTGCCATACTGTTGATCTGCTGGCACTGCAGTCCTTGTGCAAAGCTCCGGTCCGCCTTCTTTAAACAGCCTTTCTTAAAATCCGCCTCTGCCCGGCTGCCGGTGGAACCCAGATCATTATAGCGGTTTGGCCGGCTTTCCCTGATTCCTGAATATGTTTCGCTCATGGTCATGTATCCTTTCTATGTTTCATTCAATAAATTCCGGACCTCTACGTAAGAAAGAAGTCTCCGAATGGAATCCTCAATATACCCCGGCAATTCGAACGCCTCTGTGTGATCCCGCTCCAAGGCGGCCCGCGCGCCATATCCGATCCGGCTGACTAAGACATAATCACAATCTCTAAGCATGGCTGCCAGCGCTTTTAACTGTGCGTCATCATGCTCCTGTCCGCTGCACACAGGGGCTGTTTTGCGGCTTTCCTCATATATGAAGGTCATATCCCCGCTGTCAGCGTTGACAATATAAAAAACCCCGGCTCTGCCGAAATGCTGATTGACTACTTTTCCGTCTGATGATGCAATTGCAATTTTATAAATCATGCCGTTTTACATCCTTTTTTCTTTATCCATGGGAGAAGGTATCGCTTCCTGCGATCCTTCTCTGGTATATCATATCTCCGAAATCCTTTCCCCCTAGCATTCCAACTGCATCCGCACGGCAGTGCTGGCAATGCCGGAAAACATCGATGTACTTTCCTGCCGCAGTCCTGGCCTCGTCGATCTCGCGGCACACCGGGGCTGTTTCATCGGAAAGATCCGACTGGGGGATTAACGGGATGATGTTGTATATGCTTGCGCCCGCCTCTTTTACGGCCTTTGCAATATCCTCGATGTGCTCTCCGTTTATATTTGGTACCAGCACGGTATTTACCTTAACCGTGATCCCTGCATCCGCAATTCTTTTAATGCCCTTTAACTGGTTTTCTATCAGGATTTCAGCCGCCCGGGCTCCTTCGTAAACATTCCCATGATACACGATCCACCGGTTAAGCTTCGCTTCAATTTCAGGGTCCACCGCATTTACCGTAACGGTTACGGATTCCACTCCGATTTCAATGATCTCATCCGCCCTTTCATAGAGAAGGAGCCCGTTGGTGCTCATGCATTTGATCAGTTCCGGATGATGCTCCTTTACCAGCCGGAAGGTTTCCAGTGCATAATCCGTGGCCAGGGTATCGCCCGGCCCTGCAATGCCTGCTACCGTAATTTCCGGGCAAAGGGCAAGGGCTTTGTCAAGCACCTCCAATGCCTGCAAGGGAGTGAGCACCTTAGAGGTTACTCCGGGCCTTTCTTCATCATCATTGATCTTTCTGTCGCAGAACTTGCAGGAAATATTGCAGCCCGGACTCACCGGAAGATGGATCCGGCCCACGTTGTTTTTATTTCCTCCAAAGCACGGGTGTGACTTTTGCAGGTTTTGATATGTATTTGCCATCTCAATCTCGCTTTCTTAAATAAGGATATTAAAAAAGACAACCTTCGCCTGATATGCATTGCTGCTTATCAGAACCTCCGGTTGTCCAGTCAGTCCTTTAATCTGATTTTCTCTATTTTTTCGATCTGCACTATTTTTCCATCCTGAATCGTAATGGTTATGGAACCATACTTTACGTTACCGGCCATTTCATGAATCAGCCTGATGTATTCATTTTCAGGATAAGAAGCATTTGAATAGGATATATGAATCACCTTCTCTCACTTGGGAATCGCTGCTAAGGTACTCATTATGTATTTCGTGCATCTTCCTGTCCGTATGGATTGATCCAATGGCGTTATTGATGGATTTTATCATTTATTTCCGTTTATAAAAAAAACAGGTACTATTATAGTACCTGCGAAACTCCTTCTGCTACGGATTCAGGTATTCTAATACATACAAAAATAAGCTGTATTCATACACATGCACACAGTTTTACAACAACAATTCATCTTTTCAAAATTTGCAGAATCATTATCCCTGTTAGAAAACATCGTGTTTTTCATATGAATGACATCCTTTCTTTGTAAACCCTATTATTTTTATAGGTTTTATATGTATTGATTATAATATCATCTTTTTTAGATGTCAATATCTTTTTTTATATTTTTATAATATTTTTTTAACAACTTGTCCGCTCATTCTGTCCTGGCCCATTGCCCATGGCCCATTGCTGCAAAAAAGTGATTATGATTTTGCCGATATGATTGCGGCATGATTCTACAAAATACTTTCTTAATAACTGACATATTACGGGGGATATCAGTATATTTGTATTTTTATATACAAAATACCACATATATGATACAATTTTTTCAAGGAAATTATTGATAATTTTATCATTTACAGGAGGGCAAGGTATTGCAGAATAATACGAATGAAATTCAAGATAAGATGATTTCAGAAATCAATCTTCCGGATGTAATTGACATCAGTCTGCTGCAAAGATTCTTGGATAATTTTGCACAGAGTATGAATCTTGCAAGTGTTGCCGTAGACAGGGATGGAAATCCAGTCACAAATCCAAGTTCCTACACAAAATTCTGCGCTCAGTATACACATTCCACGAAAACCGGTAATGACAGATGTGCTGTATCACACAAAAGAGGGGGCGAAACAGCGGCAAGAACCGGAAAACCTTATGTTTACAAATGCCACGCAGGTCTTATTGATTTTGCAGCACCGATCCTGGTCGAAGGTGAATTAATTGGAACAATACTCGGCGGTCAGATTCTGAACAAACAACCAAATGAGGATGAATTCCGGCGTACAGCTAAAGAAATCGGAGTCAATGAAGAAAAATATGTAGAAGCTGTTCATGAAATTAATATTATCACAGAAAAAAATATCAATGCTGCAGCGGAAGTGCTGTTTATTGTAGCAAATGCCCTTTCACAGGTTGGTTATCATAAATATAAACTAAAATCTATGAGCAGGGATCTGGTAGACCGCTTCTCGATCATTGAAGCTACAATGGAAGAGCTGGCTGCATCTTCTATAACAGTGAATGAAAATCAGAATGAACTGAATAAAGAAATCTTAAATGTAAAACAAATATCAGAGCAGATTAATGTAATTCTTAATTCAATTAAAAGTATTGCGGATCAGACAAAATTATTAGGCTTAAATGCTTCGATCGAAGCAGCCCGGGCAGGTGAGGCAGGAAAAGGCTTTGCGGTTGTGGCAACTGAAATTCAAAAGCTCTCGCAAAATTCGAAGGATACCGCAATGCAAATCGTTAAACTTACCGATGACATACAGAAATCATTAAGCATAACCCTACAGATATCGGATTCCACAATGAAAAATACAGAAACTCAGGCATCGGGAATAGAGGAAACAACAGCCAGCGTAGAGGAAGTATTGGCCTTAACAGGTGAATTAAACAAGATGGCAAATATGAAATAGAAAAGCCATAAGGGACCGGAGCATTCCCTTTCCTCCGGTCCCTTATGGCCTGTTTTCCTGTCTATCGGTATTTTTATAAACCGGAAGCGCGCATTAAAGCTTCATCAATGCATCCTGCAATATTCTCTCTTCCCACGGCATCCACAAATCCCGCCCTTTCCATCATTGTCATAGGCTGTTCGTTTACATGGGATAATACCAGTATGACGTTCTTTCGTTTTAAACTATGGTAAAGCTTTTTTAAGCTTTTTAAGGCAGTTGCATCCATGGCCGGAACGCTCCGCATACGAAGTATCAGCACTCTCTTTCCCTCTTCCAGAACCACCTTGGATATCTTATCGGCGGCTCCGAAGAACATTGGGCCATTGATTTCAAATACGGCCACATGTCCCGGAACAGGCTTTAAGTCAATGCGGTCCCCATCATTCTCCTCTTTTCCGTCCTCTAAATACCTCCAGCCGTTTACATCCGCCACATCCGCCATTCGCTTCATGAACAGCAGAGAGGCAAACACCAGTCCAACGCCGATGGCCGCAACAAGATCAAATACCACAGTCAGGATAAAGGTGACCAATAGCACGGACCAGTCGCTTTTGGGAGATGTCTTTACAATGGAAACAAACTCCCTCCACTCGCTCATATTATAAGCGACCATAAACAGAATCGCTGCAATGGACGGCATCGGGATAAGAGCCGCATAGGGCATGAGGAATATCAGGATCAGCAGCAGAAGAACTGCATGAACCATTCCTGCTACCGGAGTCCTTCCTCCGTTTTTGATATTAGCGGCGGTCCGCGCTATGGCGCCTGTAGCCGGGATTCCTCCAAATAAAGCGGAGCAGGTATTTCCCACCCCCTGGGCGATCAGCTCCATGTTGGAATTGTGTCTGCCACCCACCATGCCGTCAGCCACGACGCAGGACAACAAGGATTCAATGGCAGCTAACACCGCAATGGTCACTGCATCCGGCATAGCCTTCTGCATTACAGCAAAGGACAGCTCCGGAATATGAAAAGCCGGAAGGCTGGGGGAAATGGGATACAGATCCCCGATGGTATGGACCGGAAGCTCCAATGCCTTTACCAAAACAGCAGTAAGAATGACTGCAATCAAAGAGGGAGGCACCTTCTTAAAATACCTTGGCCATATTATGAGTACGGCAAGAGCGGTCATTCCTGTTGCCAATGCCATGGGATTAAACGTTCCGATGCAGCGGATCACCTGCTCCAGCTTTTCCATGGTCTCCACCGGTGCCTTTAAAAAAGTAAGCCCGAGGAAATCTTTTATCTGTCCGATAAAAATAGTCACCGCAATACCGGTGGTAAAGCCGGTTGTAATGGTATACGGAATAAAACGGATCAGGCTTCCCAGCCGTAAAAATCCCATGATAACCAGAATGATCCCGGCCATGATGGTTGCCGCAGCCAGACCGTCAAGCCCGTTTTTTAAGACGATACCGGCTACAATGGATGCAAATGCTGCCGTAGGCCCTGCAATCTGTACCTTACTGCCGCCTAAAAAAGAAATCACAAAGCCCGCGACAATGGCCGTATAAAGGCCCTGCTCCGGGGTAACACCGGAAGCCAGGGCAAGAGCGATCGAAAGGGGCAGAGCAATGATTGCCACGATAATTCCGGAAATAAAATCCTTTATAAACTGCTCCCTTGTATAATGTTTTATCGTTAAAAAAAATTGGGGTACGGTATCTCTCATCTCTCCTGATCCTTCGCATATTATAAATTTTTTATAAACTTTCTATAATATAACGGTGAAAAGAAAAGAATGCAAGCGAATTTCAAATGTTTCCCAAATAATACAAAAAATCCTATCTTAAGCTGCCTGCTGCCAGCAGTTCCAGGCCCTTTTCATCAAGCAGTTCCACACTTCCCCTTGTGACCTTTACCAGATGATCCGCCTGGAACAGCCTGAGGAGCCGGGTCACTACTTCCCTGGCCGTACCCAGGTGATGGGCGATCTGTTCGTGGGTGATGGAAAGCTCTTTGGAACCGTTAAGCCTCCCCTCCTCCAAAAGAAAGGCAGCCAGACGGCCATCCATTTTCTTGTTTAATACCTGATCCATCAGCCACATGACGTCGGAAAAACGGGAAGCCATCAGCTCATTGGTAAAATTGGAGACTTCTGCGGACTGATCCATCAGCTTCCTGTAAACCTCCGGCGGTATCATGCAGACTGCGGAATCCTGCTCTGCTTCCACCGTCACATCAAACTCAATGTTTTTAACCATACAGGGACCGGAAAACAGACAGATATCCCGCTCAAACAAACGGTAAAGTGTCAGCTCCCGTCCCTCATCCGATATCATATAAACCCTGAGCTGCCCTGCGGTCACAAGCAAAAGCCCGCTGCAGCCATCAGCCCCGCCGTGGACCAGCATGCCCTTTTCAAACCTTGCTTCCCTGGCTTTTTCTTTCAGAAGCATTCTCTGTCTTTCCGTCAGCTTATTCCAGAAAGGAAGGTAGTCACCCAGCACCATATCATCAAACCTCCATGTTTCTAAAAACATTACAATACAATCTCGTCATTGCAGTCAAAAAGTGCAAAACATTCTTTGTAGCCCAGTCTTCCGGACTTCAGTTCTTCCGCCATCAAAAGAAGGTTCATGGAATTGACTGCGGCTCCGCAGATTCCCGAACGCATCCGGATATTATTAAGCCTCTCCTTAAATCCGCCTGTAAAGGCTCCTGAAACAAAAGCAAAATGATAGCGCACCACACGCCTGTCAAAGATCTCCCACCATTTGTTAGGATTTAGCATCTCATTGCGTTCCTTATTTTCCTCTATGTAGCGGTACATCTCGTCAGCCTGCTTGATCGGAAGGGAATACCCCTTTCCATAAGCCTTATTATCAAGAATCAGTCCGTCTTCCCCATAGTATACGCAGACATCCGGCTTTCTGGTATCGCCAAGCCTGGCTCCCTTAAAATCCAGCTCATCTGTCAAAAGCCCGGCAGTCTGTATCTCATAATCCCGGTCCGAAGTGCCGTCGTACCCCAGATCCAAAAGGAGCAGATACTTATGGTCCACGTGGGTCAAACGGGATCTTAAATAATCCTTGCATACAGACACTTCCGATTTCACCGGCGCCGGTCCATGGTTTACGGCAGGCAGTAAAAGGCCGGTTATTTCATCCATGATCCGATAAGTGCTTCCGGCTTTTTTCACATGAAGGCCAATATTTTCAAGGCTTCGGATGTCATCGAGAATGGTCTCCGCCTCCTCTTCCATACCCACACCTTTTAAATATTCCTTTACCTGCAAAGCGGAACGGTAGGCCCCCTCTAAATATTTTATGATATAGGTCCTGCGGTTGCGCAGATATTCCCGGTCCGCCACCTTGGTAGCCAGCATATCCCACATCACCCGTTTGGGAATCCTGGGGAATTTTGAAACACCGGTAACGTGCTTTAATACGGTCCTTCCCTTTAACGTCAGCTGATAGGACTGGGGAATTGTTCCGGTAAAGGTCTGACAGCCTATATGAGCGGTTACCTCCTTTGGCACCTTGTTGACCCAGCCCATCTGTATGAGCCAGCTGCAAATGGTCCGGACGTATTTATCACTGGTACCTTCCGTATCCTGAAGAAGCTTTGTCTTTTCTTCCCGGGTTTCCGCTTCCAACAGCCCCTGCAGGATCATGTACTGGGGAATGGAAGTGAAGCCGGCCTCGCCGATGAAACCTAGCCTGGCCCCGATCTCAAACTTTGTCAAATGCCCTTCTTCTCCCAGCAGGGACAGCACTCTGCATACGGGCGGATAGGAAAGGAATGCCGTCTTTAATACGAAAACCTCCTCTTCGCTGTCTGCGGGCGCATCCGCATACCGGCGCCCCAGTACGGACAGGGAACAGACATCCTCTTTCCGGTCGTAATGAAGAAAACCGATGCTGACCGCCCACCGCAGAAAGGAATCTGCGGGCCAGTCACTTTGGTATTCCTTTCGCTGTCCCGGCAGGACTGCCTGGATAATCCCGGAACAGGGGGCATTGCTCCTTGTATATCCGGCAGGTGTCCCCTTTCCCTTCAAATGGGTATAGGGGATGGAGATCTCCCTGCCGCTTAATTCCCGAATAAAC
The DNA here is from genome assembly GCF_900155545.1 of Clostridium sp. Marseille-P2415. Classification (GTDB taxonomy): domain Bacteria; phylum Bacillota; class Clostridia; order Lachnospirales; family Lachnospiraceae; genus Lacrimispora. The sequence goes on along the minus strand of NZ_LT732526.1, from coordinate 481,621 downwards.
TCATCTCTTCCGTCTTTTTCCGATATGAGTCTGGGAATCTTATCCATGCGCAGGATCCGGTTGATCTCTGAATCCGGCACAAACACGGATACTACATTTTTTAAATTTCCCAGGGTATAGGCCTCCTGTACCCAGCCAAATGTTCTGTCTGCCACTGTCATTTCCTCTCTGTGTTTTCCTTTTTCCTGCCCATGTTCTTTGGGCACTAGGTATACCCCCAGGGTGTTTCCTTAAGTATACCATAGCCTCAAAAGATTGACCACGGAATTTTCCACGGACCGCGTAAAGCGTTTGGGTTTGTTATGACGGCCTTCCTGTGATATAATGATGGGGACTTCAAAAACGGACCGGAAAGGGATAGAAAGCATGGGAAAATTACAGCTGACAATACTGGCTTTTATCGCCGTTTCCTGCTGCCTCCATATCAGGCGGCAGCTCCACGGCAGAGACTACTTAAAACACCTGTTTTTGGGAAATCCTGTTGGAAAAAGCAGGATTCTCTACCTGGATTACATACGTCTTCTTGCAACCCTTTTTGTTATCCTGGTCCACTGCATGGATTTTTCTGCCGCCGGCCTTTCTGCCGGAGGTGTAACCTGGGTGGCGGTACAGTCCCTTTCCTCTATTATGCAGGTCTGCAACACGCTGTTCATCATGAACAGCGGTGCTCTGATCCTGAGCGGACAAACAGAGGGCTTCGTGTCCTTTTATTATAAAAGATTCCTAAAGGTGGCGCTTCCCTTCTTTTGTTATTACTGCATTTATATCCTGCTTTCCTGCCAATATTTCAATTCCGGTTTCATTGCCGGAATCTGGAAAGCCTTAAGGGATATGGCGGCAGGACCCATTGACTGGGCACCCCACCTATGGGTAATTTATGTCATTTTGTCCCTTTCTGTCCTGGCTCCGTTTTTTAGCATTCTTTTTAAGCACCTGACCGGCTCCATGCTTCAGGGACTGGCGGTCCTGATTCTGCTCTTCCGTTGTCTGGCCGTTTATCTGCCGGTTATGGGCCTGCCCTTAAACCTTGAGCTCATGATCAGCCCGTGGGAAGGGGTATTTTTGCTTGGCTATTACTTCGCCCATCCCATTTCCATGGAACACAGGAAAGCCTGGTGGGGACTTGGGCTGGCATCCGGTGTGTTTACGGTCCTCTGCACCGCATTCCGTTCCGATTACAAAGCCATACTGCTGGCGGAAGGCGCCCCTGCCATGATTCTTATAGCAGGCTCGCTCTTTCTTCTGCTGCGTTCCCTGGAAAACCGTCTTCCAAAGCCAGGGATCCTGATGAATTTCCTGATCCGGTACAGTTATTCCATCCTGCTGGTTCACTGGTACGTGCTTTATTATGTCAGGGAGCGGCTTGATATCACCGGGCTCGCTCCTGGAATGGCCGGCAGCACCATGCTATCCTTCCTCCTGGTTCTGGTTCTGTCAGCCGCGGCGGCCTTTCTCTTTGATCAGACCGTAGTCCTTTGTGTTCAGAGCCTTTTTAAAAGCCTGGTCCGTCCCTTAAAAAGCCGGTGAGCCTATTCCTCCGGCTCCGTTGTCCGTTCTGCCGCAATGGGCCTTACCGTGATCCCGTTGATTTCCACATGTTCGCTGATGCCGATCACAATACATGGCCGGCCGTCGATCATCCGGTTTTCCACCAGATAGGTTTTATCAGGGGCCACCTTGATACTCACATCCGTTGTCTTAATCTCAAAGCTTTTGGCATTGACCACATTGGAAGCGATGAAGGCAGGCCCGGGCCCTTCTTCGTTCTTTCCGTAACGCTGTTCAAACTCCTCCAGCTTTTCCTGGCTGGCTCCATTGTTCTCCAAAAGCCTTTTCATCTGATACTTGTCCAGGGTAAAGGGAGCAGGTTCATCCTTTGTCTCTTCAAGAATCTCATTTATATTCTCGTGGAGGCTCTTAACCGTCTCAAAATCGCAGTTATCTCCCAGGGTTTCCTCCACAATGGCCTGGAACGTCTCCTTCTGGCTCTTGGCGGACATGGGCATCACACAGCCCAATAGTTCGTCGATCAGGCGCTCCGGCATCTGCTCCGGGTTTTTGGTATAGTATAAAAGGCTGTGGATGTCGGTATTGCGGTCGGTAAAGGCCGGAAATAAAAAGCCGGTATCCGGAGCTTCCACAATCCAGTCCCTGCTGCGGTTTTCAATCACATTCGCCTCCGAATTGTAACAAAGGCCTGCTTTTGACAGCTTCACCGGACAAATGGTGCACTGGATGAATTCATAAACAAAATCGGAGGCATCAAACATTTCAAGACCATCCGAGGACTTTGCGGGAATATCATAGGCACAATGGATCAAAATAATGTAAAAATTCTCACCATAATCGTAACTGGCGATCACCTTATCATAGAATTCCTCAATCAGGGCTTCATCCTTTAGCTGGCTGTCCCTGAGCTTAAGCAGAAAATTCTGGGTTCCGTCTTCGGCTTCCGTATGTAAGGGAAATTCCATATTGATCATATTCTTTCCTATTGTTCCGGATAAGGCACTCTTAAAAATGGTAAAATACTTAAAAGCTTCCTCCTCCGGAAGGGATAAAAATGCCTCCTTAATCTCCGTTCTTTTGTTCTTTTCCGCGTCCACATAACAGCCGCAGATGCGGCTGATAGCACAATTGGCCGGAGTAAAAAGTTTCTTTATTTCATTCGTTTCTTTCTTATTCATTCTACGGTTTTCTCCTGTCTTTAAGTAAAACTGCCAGTTCTAATACTAGAACAAATCAGGGCAGAAGTCAAGAATCGGAAACATGTTCGTTTGGCTCGCTGCCCGCACAAAAAAAGCTCACGGACCGTCAGGCCTGTGAGCTTTTCCACTCTTCTTCTCTTTATTTGTCCGCTTTCCATAATCCGTGGAGATTACAATATTCGTATGCAGCAACCACTTCATCGCCATCGCACAGTGCGAATTCAGCAACCGGCTTATCACCCGGGTTTAATATCTTTCTCTGGTTCCCCTGTCTGGTCTCCAATGCGATCCAGCCGATGAAATGCTCAGGAAGCATGGGATGCTCAACAGAACCTACCGTAACTATCACACTCTGTCCATCCATTTCGATTACAGGGACATGCTTTTCCGTTGCCGCATCTGTTGTGTTGGCGATTAATTCCTGCATTTCGTCACCGCAGCATGTAATCGTGCCGCCTTTTTCCTCTACGACCGCCACAATGTTACCGCAATGATTACATTTCAAAAACTTCATATGACTAACCTCCTTTTACTTATGACCCCTTTTTAATTGCAGGTTCAGTATACCATAAATTCCAATGATTTACAACAGATTCCGCCTATACACTCCACCCCAGACTCTCCTGCTGAATGCGGTACAGCCTTTCATACAGCCCCCTGTTTTTCATCAGTTCATCATGTGTGCCTTCCTCAACCAGCCTGCCCTCATTGAGTACAATAATTTTATCCGCCCCTGCCACGGTTCTTAAGCGATGGGCGATGACAATTACTGTTTTGCCTTCAATCAGTTTAGAAACAGCCTGCTGAATGAGTGCCTCGTTCTCAGGGTCAAGTGAAGCGGTTGCTTCATCTAAGAGTACGACAGGCGCATTTTTTAAAAGTGCGCGGGCAATGGATATCCGCTGCCGTTCCCCTCCCGAAAGCGTACTTCCGTTTTCACCAAGCATTGTCTGGTATCCATCCGGTAAGGCGTTTATAAAACCGTCACAGCAGGCTGCTTTCGCCGCTTCTATGACCTGCTCTTTCGTGGCTTCCATGTTTCCGATACGGATGTTATTGTAGACCGTATCATGAAACAGCACGACATCCTGAAAAACAAAGGACATATAGCTCATCAGGTGCTCCGGATCAAGGGTTTTCACATCAATTCCCCCGATCTTTACACTGCCTTCGTTTACATCCCAGAACCGGGCGATCAGCCGTGAGATAGTGCTTTTCCCGCAGCCAGAGGGCCCTACCAGCGCTGTGATGGCATCCGAAGGAATGGATACCGTAAAATTTTTGATTACCATATCCTCCCGGGGACTTTCCGCATTATAACCAAAAGAGACATTTTCGAAGTTAATATCCCAGTGTGTCAGCGGCTTTTGCGCATCGCCTTCCATAACCGGAACCGTCATAAGCGTGCGCATCCGCTTCGTGGCAATCCTATGATAAAACAATTCCGGCAAAAGGGTGAATTCGACAAGAATCGGCCCATAAATCCTGACAACTATGACAAAAAACATCAGCAATGGGATCAGCTCAATTTTGCCTCCCGTCAGCAGATAGGTCCCGACAAAAACGGTGAGCCCGACACCAGCCTGTAAAATCATCTGGGCCCCGACGACAAAAGCCCCTGTGACTACTTCCATTTTGATTGCCATTTTCTTCATCAGGCGCAGGGCATCATCCAATGCCGAGAACTTCGAACCATCCAGCCCGCAGGCCTTAATGACCTTGATTCCATCCAGATACTCCTGCACCTGGTCAGACGCTTTTAGTTTCGCCTCCACCTGTTTCTCACTGAAATGGGCCTGGATTTTTTTACTTCCTAAAATAACAAGGAAAGCAACAGGTACGGTAATAAACACAGCAAGCGCCAGTCTCCAGTCAAAAACAGCCATCATGACGCAGATAATGGTAACGGAAATGGCATTGGCACCCAGCTGCGGGAGGAGGTGGCTTAGAACATGCTCCGTCGTCGAACAGTCAGCCATAATATTTGTAGTCAGCTCTGATAAGTCCTTTGAGTTGAAGAAATTCATGGGCAGCTTCCGGATTCGCTCGGCAACGCTGATTCTAGAATTCTCTGCTTCCAGATAAGAGGTAACATAGGTTTTTTTATAATCATTTTTGCTGGCCAGAAACACCAGTACAGCCGCAGCAGCGCCGCATCCAAACAGAAACCATATCCTCATCCAGGAGATTTCCTGTGCCATCAGCGGCTTTAACAGCTCGGCAAAAACCTGTATGGTCACTGCAAAGGGCAGCATAAGTGCCAGATTTGTAACGGTACAGGCAGCAATGGCCTTCTTTAAATCCGAATAGCCTTTATCGGTAAGCATCAACGCTTTCTTCCAATTATGCATGTTCTTTTACCCCCTTTCGGTCCATCTTCCAGTCAAGTGCTTTCGTATATGTATTCCACATATCAAAATATTTTCCTTTTTTCTCCAGCAATTCATTATGGCTTCCCTGCTCAATGAGACGGCCCTTGTCTACTACTATGATTTTATCCGCACTTCGGATGGTTGACAGACGGTGTGCAATCATAATTACCGTTTTCCCCTGCATCAGCTTTTGAAATGCCTGCTGAATCAGATGTTCGTTCTCCGGATCAGAAAATGCAGTAGCCTCATCCAGAAGCACAATGGGGGCGTTTTTTACAATGGCTCTGGCTATAGCAATGCGCTGCTGCTCTCCGCCGGAAAGATGAATCCCTTTTGTACCTATGACCGTATGATATTTGTCCGGCAGCTTCTCAATAAATTCATGGCACTGTGCCGCCCTGGCTGCAGCGATCACCTGCTCATCGGCAGCGCTGGGATTCCCGAGCCGGATATTCTCCAGAATGCTTTGCTTAAAGAGAAACACATCCTGGAATACAAAGCTGACCTTTTTCATCAGATACTCGCTTTTCATATCGCGCACGTCAACGCCTCCGATCCGGATCGCTCCCTCCGTTACATCAAAAAAGCGCGGAATCAGATGAGCAATGGTACTTTTACCTCCGCCCGAAGGGCCGACGATGGCAGTAATCTGATTTTCCTCCGCCCGGAAAGAAATGTCCGAAAGAGCCTGGGTCTCCTGACCGGCATACGAGAAAAATACGTTTTGACATACAATCTCATGCCCGGAGGTTTCTTTCGGACTCTGAGGCTTAAGAAGCGATGGGGTATGCAGAATCTCATCCATGCGCTCCACTCCTCCTATGATCTGCATTCCGCTGTTAGAAACATACATGATCTTCATCAGAATGGTTGCAATGGAGGGGACAAAAATGAGGTAAAAAATAAATGTGGCGGCAAAGTCAACGTAATCAGACGTATTGATCCCGATCAGGATTCCCACCGGAATCAGAAACAGGTAAATGTTATTGATGACCGTATGAAAGGCCGACATATAATTTTCCCAGCTCAGGGTATAGGGGATTACCATTTTGGTGTAATCCTTAATGGCACCGTGCATCCTGCGGAAGGAATAGACCGTCTGTCCAAAGGCTTTGACAACGGTGATCCCCCTGATATATTCCACGGAAGCGTTGTTCATATCCTCCAGGGCACTCTGGTACTTCTCCATCATGGTTTTCGCTCCGTCATTGCCATAGGCTTTTACCTGAATTACAAAGGCTATAACAATGCCGGCTGCTGCTGCAAGCCCAAAACGCCAGTCTACAGACAGAAGAATGATGAACATGATCACCGGCGCCACAAAAGAAGCCACCATATCCGGCAGCTGGTGGGCGATGAATCCTTCAATCTTCTCGATGTTTTCATCCATAATCTTGCGCAGCTTACCGCTGCCGGCCAGCATATGAAATCCCAGCGGTACTTCTGCAAGATGGGATGCAAAGTTTACTTTCAGCTCGTACAGCGTACCAAAAGCAGCCAGGTGCGAACACATTAAAGCAGCAAAGTACAACAATACATTGAGCAGGATGCCCCCAAAGGCCAGCCAGCCGAACCCAACTGTTTTTTGAAGATCAAGATTTCCAAAATCAGGGAACGCTCCCATGATTTCCCTCACGACAAAGTATATTGCGATATGAGGAATAAACGAGGCAACAGATGCCAGCGCAGATAAGATCACCGAAGCGGCCATAAGAGGCTTTTTGGTAGCCGCAAGCTCCATCAACCTGGCCATGCCGGTTTTGGGCTCAGGGACCATAGAATTTTTTTGTTTCATAACGAACCACCTTTCTTTCTATAATACGGCTGTTTTTTATAACAGCTCTCACTAAAAGCAATACAGTTAGATAAGACTAACCAACAACTGCCATTATACCTTATATTTGATCCAGGCACATGTTCCAAAAAGGACTAATATTCACTCAAAAAGGATTTCGTGCAAAGCCTGGTTTCTGTAATTTTCTGTATTCGGAAGGCTTGATGCCATATTTGGATTTAAATTTTTCAGTAAAATAATTTGTATTGCTGTATCCGACCAGCAAGGCTGTTTCCGTCACCCCCAGCCTCTGCTCCGCCATAAGAAACCGTGCCAGTTCCAGCCGCTTGTCGATAATATAGCTGTGCACAGGCATGCCAAACACTTTCCTGAATCCGGCTTTCAGCTTATATTCATTAAGGCAGGTGAGCCTTGAAAGCTGCCCGATCGTCGGAGCCAATACAATGTTTTCATCCAAAATCCTACGGGCATGATAAAGGGCCTCCATGTCAGCCGGCGAAAGCTTTAGAAGGGTATCGGACCTCCCATTTTCAAATACAAGTTCATCCAGGTACACTGCAAGTAGCTCCAGCGCTTTTCCCTCCAGGTAGATTTTCTTAACATCCCCGCAGTATTGGCAGCAAATCATCTCATTCAGGATCAAACGGATATTGGGAGAAAGCTTTTTCACATAAAACATATTTTCGTTGCATTTCTGTGCCACAGTTTTATTGCCCATACAAGCGATCAGGTCACCGATCACTTCCGGATTATACAGGAGGCTGATACCGAAAAAACGCTTATCTGCATAATAAGTGCAGGAAGTGTTTCCGGATAATCCATTGAATATGTAACTCTCCTCACAGCCGATCAAGTACTCTTTCCTGCTGTCATCCATCCTCCAGTGGAGCGGATCTTTCAGGCAAAAAGCCAGACCATAATGGGGAGAAACATGTATCTCCTCCCGTATGGTCAAATTCTCATAAAAGGTTGTATCTGAAATAAATATCTCCATGAATGGGCCCAGAATATATCTTTTTCCATATCCCTTTCCGATCCCCTCTGGAATTTGCTGCTCGCTCTGAAACGAATCGGCTCCATATAAATTGTTAAACATGCTGCTGACCGGACAATCCATTTTATTCGGATTATAAATCCTGTTTCTCATCACAACGCCATCCATTATTACCATTTCCTTTCTCTCATACGTACCCATACCCTGAAAGCTTTTCTCACCAGGCAATATAACAGCTTGCCAATTTAGCATCAAAGCCCCATGATTTTCTTCCACCCGGCATGCTGAAACCTCCCCAGCACCAGCGCATAGGAAAGTGCCTTTTCTCTCGGAACGTCATGGGCCACAAACTCCAGAATCTGCTGAAAAAAGGAGCGGGACAGGATGTGGATCAATGTGCTGTCCATATCCGGCACCTCATGCCCCAATTCCTTCATGGCTCTAATAAAATCCCAGCTGGATTTCTCTTCTATCTGAGCCAGCCGGCTGAAATAGCTGTCACATATCCCCGCGCTGCTCTTACAAAATAACAGCTTGAATCCGTCAAAACGGTCATAAATGTAGTTGATCATCCACGGAACGGATTCATCGGTGATGCTCTCCAGGGAATCCGCCTGCTGGCCGGGAGAAAGTCCGGCAAATTCATCATGAATCTGTCTGTACCTTTCCAAAAGCCCATCCGCCGCCTCCCCGGTCAATGCATCAAACAGCGCCTCCTTACCCGGAAAATACCCATAAATGGCTCCTGTTGTCACAGAGGCCTCCCTGGCGATCCTTCTTAAGGAAGCCCCTTCATAGCCATATTCCAGAAATTCTTTCCTGCCCGCCTCCAGAATGGCCAGACGTGTGTCATTTACCTGAGCACTCATTTCTTCTCCCTTCCTGTAACACCGTTATATAACGATGTTATTATGGGATGAAAAAAGCAGGACGTCAAGACGCCCTGCCGGCTATTTTTCTCATTAAGCCTTTTTAACTGCCTGGTGATATTTATTCTCAAATCCCTGTCCCTTAAACCTGGCCGCCTTCCACAACCAGATTTTCCGGATCGATCTGGTCTCCATAGACCGGCTTTAAGGTTTCCTCAAAATCCTTATGGAAGAACTGCTCCTTGCCAAGGGTCTCGATCTCACTGTTAATCCAATCCTGAAGCTCTTTGTTTCCTTTCTGCACGGCCGGAGCGATGGTGTCCAGATTTCCGATGGATTCGATTCCTACCGTAAAGCCCTTGTTTTGAAGCGCCCATGCAAGTACCTCTGTGTTATCGGTAGAGAACGCATCCCCTCTTCCATCCAGCAGCGCATCATAGGCTTCCTGATATTCATCAAACTTTAACAGCTTGATTTCCGGATGATTTTCGGAAAAATAGGTTTCTGCTGTGGTTCCCTTTACCACGATCAGAGTCCCATCCTTTAAATCCCCCACATCGGAGATCAGACTGGCATCCGGAGATACGACGCCCAGAGCGACCTTCATATAAGGAAGTGCAAAATCCACCTGTTCCTTCCTCTCGTCTGTAACAGTGAAATTAGCCAGGATCACATCCACTTTTGCGGACTTTAAATATTCCACGCGGCTGGCAGCGTCTACGTATACGAATTCAACCTTATCCTCGCTTCCGAATAAGTCCTTAGCCAGACGCTTTGCAAAATAAACATCATAGCCCTGGATCTTTCCGTTGGAATCTACATATCCAAATGGATTTTTGTCACTGAACACGCCGATCTTGATGGTTCCGGCTTCCTTGATCTCAGACAGGGTTCTTGCCTTGGCAGCGGCCCCTCCTGTGCTTCCTCCGTTATCCCCGGCCTGGCCGCAGCCTGCCAAAAGACCTGTTGCCATGGCAATGCCTAATAATGCACCCAATAATCTTTTTTTCATAATGATATCCTCCATTTCATTTTTATTTTATAACGCCTCATAATGAAACGTATTTAAAAACTGTTTCGCCCGGTCTGTCCGGGGAGAATTGAAAAACTCTTCCGGCCGGCCCTCTTCCACAACTACGCCCTGGTCCATGAACAGGACGCGGTCCGCCACTGCTTTGGCAAATTCCATTTCATGGGTAACGATGACCATGGTCATTCCGTCTTTTGCCAGCTCCAGCACTACCTGTAAAACCTCCCGTACCATCTCCGGGTCCAGGGCTGCCGTGATTTCATCTAATAAAAGAATTTCCGGATGCATGATAAGCGCCCGTACAATGGCCACCCTTTGCTTTTGTCCCCCGGACAGCTGCCTGGGGTAAGAATCCTTTTTATCCAGAAGTCCCACCCGGGTCAGAAGCTGTTCTGCTTCCTTTTCCGCTTCTTTCTTATCCCGTTTCTGTACTTTTAAGGGAGCTAACAGGATATTCCCCAGAATGGTCTTATGGGGGAACAGATCATAGCTCTGGAATACCATGCCGATCTTCTGTCTTATTTCATGGACATCCCGTTTGCTCCTGTCAATGATCCGGTCCTTAAACTGAACCGTCCCGGAGTCAATGGGCTCCAGCATGTTGAGACATCGCAGAAAGGTGCTCTTCCCGCAGCCGGAAGGCCCTACCACCACCACGACCTCTCCTTTTTTCAGTGTAAAGGAAATATCCTTTAAAACCGGCTGGCCGTTTTCATAGGACTTCCTAAGATTCTCTGTCTTTAAAATCTCTTCCTGTCTCATTTTTCTCAATCCTTTAATTTTTTATCCAACAGGGCAGCGGCCCTGGAAAACGGGTAACAGATTGCAAAGTACAGGATGAAAATCACCCCGTACACCCAAAGTGCCGCGTCAGGAACGGTATACCTGGATGCATCAATGATCTGTTTCCCGACCTTAACCACTTCGATCACACCGATCAAAACAACAAGGGATGTGGTCTTGATCATTCTCGTCAAAAGGTTCATGACCGACGGGAGCAGCCTTCGGACGGTCTGTGGAATGATAATATACCGGTAGACTTTAAGCCTTGTCATCCCCAGTCCGAAACCGCTCTGATACTGATGAGCGGGTATGGATTCCAGTGCACTTCGCACCAGATCCCCCATCTCCGCCGTTCCCCAAAAGGTAAATACAATGACCGCGGCGGTTCCTCCGGAAAGATTGACATTCAAATGCTTTGCCGCCCCGAAATAAACGAGAAACAACAATACCAGCTGCGGCATGATCCGGACTGTCTCCAGATAGAGACGGCAGAAAAACCGGACCGTTTTTTTCCTGCTGGTCATCACCATGCCGAGGAGTATTCCAAGCCCGGCGGATAAAACCATGGACAGGACCGCAATCCGGAGGGATACCCACAGCCCGGCGCACAGCCGGAGGAAATTATTTCCCTCGAACAGTATCCGAATTCCCAAATTCTGCATAGCGGACCCTCCTTTCTATCCAGGTACAGAGTAAGGATATCGGAAGTAAAATAATAAGATAGGCTATTACAAGCATAAAAAGAGCCTCATCTGTTTTATAGTAAATTCCGATCAGATCCTTTGCCACAAACATCAAATCAGCCAGAGCTACCGCACTGAACACCGATGTTTCCTTAACAAGAAATATGATGTTGGCACAAAATACCGGGACCGATGTGGCAACCGCCTGCGGGAGTATGATATACCGGAATACCTGCCCCTTTGTAAGCCCCAGGCTGAGACCTGATTCCGACTGGATGGCCGGTACCTGATCGATTCCCGTGCGGAATGCTTCCGCCATGTAGCTTCCTCCTAAAAAAGCCAGCCCGGTCACAGCACAGCTTTCAGAGCTTAAAACAAGCCCTATTTTAGGAAGGCCAAAATATAAAAAGAACAGCTGGATCAAAAGAGGTGTATTTCTGGACACCTCTATGTAGCCATTTACAAAATTCTTAAGCACCGGTATTTTAAAAACCTTAACCAGGCTGCACAAAAGACCGATGGCTGCGGCAAGCAGAATCCCCAGAAAGGATATCCGAAGCGTCATACCCGCCGCCTCTGCATACAGCGGCACATAGGAACGGATAAACTCAAAATCCATGGCTCTTCTCTCCCTCCGTTTTCTCTCTTATCTGAAACATCTGTTAACCTTCCTCCCTTTTTGTATCATAAAAGCAAAAGAAAGCAGGCATACGCACATACCTGCTTCCTTCCATTTATTTTCTCTGTGTTACAAGATAAAAACCGGAAATCAGATACCCAAACGCGCTCGCAGACAAACTATATCTCTTCTGATAAAACATCTACAGCTACAACAATTCATCCTATGATCCATGTCCCGCATGCAGCCCGTTTTCATATCCTTCTCTCCTTCCCTTATTCATACTAAACATATATGTTTACTATACTGTTGCATTACTTATTTGTCAATCGTTTTTTTATAAAGTTTTCCCTTATCCAGATACTTCCATACCGTTCTTTAGACTGACTCTGTTAAATGGAACTCCATAACCATTTCTTTTAACGCCTGCATCTGGCTTAAAAGTTCTTCGCTGGTTGCCGCACTTTCTTCCGCTGTGGCCGAGTTCGCCTGGGTGACCATGGAAATCTTCTGCATCCCGTCTTCCAGTTCGGAAACGCTATTCGCCTGGCTCTTCAACGATTCGGATATCTTTGAAACCAGCGTATTAATGGAATTGGTCTGTTCTACGATCTTTTTAAACGCACCGGCAGTCTGCTCCGTATTCTGCTTTCCCTGTGCTACGGACTGAATGGTGCTGTGGATCAGGTCCGTGGTCTGCTTCGCAGCATCCGCACTTTTAGAAGCCAGCTCCCGGACTTCATCCGCTACAACGGAAAAGCCTTTTCCTGCCTCACCGGCACGAGCCGCCTCTACCGCTGCATTTAATGCCAGAATATTGGTCTGGAAAGCAATATCATCAATAATGTGGATGATGCTCTGAATCTGTTTGGAGGAAGTGTCAATGCTCGCCATGGACTGCTGAAGTCTCTGCATTTCCTCATCTCCATGCCGGGTTTCCAAAAGAGCTGATTCCGTCATTTTCTTCATGGAAAGGGAGTGCTCTGCGTTGTCCTGAATGTGATGAGATACCACTTCCAGAGAATGGGTCAGGCTCTCTGTGGTAGCCGCCTGTTCCGCCGAATTCTCAGCCAGATTCTGTCCGCCGAGCGCAACCTGTGCGGAGCTTGCACGTACCTGGTCCGTCGCCTGTACGATATTCCACAGGGTACTGTTTAGGGAATTCAGGATCTGTTCCAGGGCTGTCTGAATCGGAACAAAATCGCCCTGATACTGTACGGAGCTTTTTATTGTTAAATCTCTGGCGGCCACGGCGCTCAGTACATTTGAAATATCCACGATATAGGACTTAAGTCCATGGATCGTGTTTTGCAGAGCTATAATAAGCCGTGCACTTTCGTCTTTTCCCTTTACCGGCTCAATGTCCTCCTCAAGATCTCCCCGGGCCAGCCGTTCGATCCTTTGTGTTGCGCCGACAATCGGTTTGGTAATCCTTTGAGAGAATACACGGGTGACAGCAATGGCTGATAAAAGCAGGACGAGCCCTGCGATCACACACATCATCAGCGTATAGCGCAGATTTCCCTCTATCTGCGTCAAAGGCGTGGTTACGGCAACCGACCAGCCTTCCGGTCCGTTTAAGGGAACATATCCCACCAGACGGCGCTGACCGTTGTAATAGCTGAAGCCTGTCCCGGTTTTACCGGAAATCATTTCCTTGAAAATCTTAGCCGTAGGAGCATAGGATGGATCCTGTTTTGCCAGTTCAAAATAATTTTTTGGATTGGATACATTGTCTTCGCTCGGATGAATGACAGTAATACCATTCTTGTTAATAACAAATGCATATCCGCTCTCACCGATCTTGATTTTTGTCAGTTCAGCGCTGATGGCTTCATATGGAAGAGATCCATACAGGACCTTTCCGGTGTCAGCGATCGGAGCTGCTATGTAAAAAGTCAGTTCCTGTTCTTCATTTAAAAACGGATCCGAGATATAAACCGCTCCTTTTTGAGCTTCCTTAAAAAAGTCCTGATCTGCGATATTGTCGCCCTTATCATTGGTTCCCTGTGCATCCGCCACTGTTATGTAATGAAACCCTGAAGCTTCCGCTTCCTCTTCCAGCAGACGCTTTTGTTCGGAACCCGATGTTTTCCCATCCGTCAGGAAACTCTTTGATGCAGTTACCTTTAATTCCCTGCGGTAAATATTTAACACCGAATCGATTCCCTGTTCATATGCCGCCGCCAGATAAGACGAATTCTTTTTGGCCTCATCCATGGAACTTCGGTAATAAAGAACCGAAGTAATGGCCGTTAAGAATATAACTGTAAAAATCAGCAGCAGGGAGATAAAAAGTAAAAGCTTGTTTTTTAAATATTTCATGTTTCTTGTGCCTCCTCAAAATTGTAATTTCGAAAAATCCCGGGGATTGAATATTTCGTCACAGGCATTTCTCTTAAGTATATGGAAATTCAAACACAGTATCTTTTGAATTATAGTATCATAAACTATCGTACTTTAGTTTCTGATTCTACGAGTCATTATTATACCATAATTATTATAGCATAAATTATGGAAACAGGCAATCATGCATGATTTGCTAAAAAGCAGGACATTGGCAATGTATCCTCCAACGTCCTGCACGGCTCAATCCATATATTATGGGGCTGACCTCGCATTGCTTAAGTATAACTATTTCTTGAGCAGAGTTCAACCTGAAAATTTATCATGATCCTTTCCTTAATATAAATCTTTTTCATTTTGCAGCCTGAATTTTCCGGCCTCATGCTGCAGGGCCTGTGCCAGGCCCTGATTGATCTCTTCGATGGCATTCGCCTGCCCGGAAGAGGCTGCTTCAATTTCATGTATGGCCTTTACGCTTTTACGGGAATCCCTTATTTAACTTAATATTTTCCTGATTCGCCGGAAACTGCATGAGAGGCAAAGGATTCGTAATTGTCCTCCGGACCGGGTACAGCAGTCTCCTCCTTCAGCTTAAACTTATTAACTTCCTGCTGCAGTGCCTGAGCCTGGGCGGCAAGCTCCTCACTGGAGGCAGAGCTTTCTTCTGCTGTGGCGGCATTGGTCTGTACCACCGCCGATACCTGAAATAACCCCTGGTTGATCTGTTCAATGGACTGCGCCTGATCAGAGGAAGCTTCATCAATCTTCTTTATGGACTGATCCGCAAGTCTTGCTCTTTCAGCCACCTCCATGAGAATCTGTGCGGTTTCATCCGCAAGCCTCTCTCCTTTCAGAACCGTTTCCACCGAGTGTTCGATCAACTCGGCTGTCTGTTTTGCAGCTTCGGCAGATTTGGCAGCCAGATTGCGCACCTCATCGGCAACCACCGCAAAACCTTTTCCCACACTTCCGGCACGGGCAGCTTCAATGGCGGCATTGAGAGCAAGAATATTGGTTTGAAATGCGATATCTTCAATAACTTTTGTTATGTAAGATATTTTTTCTGAAGACTCACTGATTTCTCCCATGGCAGCATTTAAGTTCTGCATGCGCTCGTTGCTTTCCTTTATTCCGGAGTCCGCCTGCGCAACATGCTCGGTGGCTTTCCGGACATTGCTGACATTCTGCTCCGCCTGCTGTGCCACACCGGCGATGGAAGCATTGAGTTCCTCTACCGTTGATGCCTGCTCTGCAGCACCGGAAGCCAGGGCCTGGGAAGCGCTGGAAACCTGGTCTGCACCGCTGGCGACCTGATTGGACGCTCCCCGGATATTGGTAAATACCGCGTTTAAATTAAGAATGATCTTATTTAAAGAATCCCTGATCTGAATAAAGTCACCGGTATAATTCTGCCTGGTTTCAACCGTACAATTCCCCTGTTCCAGACTGTTCAGAATAAATGAAATTTCCCGGATATAGTCATTTAACGTATTTACCGTGCTTGTAAAGGATTTAGACAACTTGCCGATCTCATCCTCAGACTGTACCTGCGGCACCTCAGAATGCAGGTCGCCTTCTGCAAGGGCCTCGATCCTGCGTACCAGAGCAACGATAGGATTTACGATCGGCCCGGAAATCCGAAACGCAATGAAAATGGAAAAAAGAACAAACAGTACAGCCATCACTGAGGTAATGCCAATGGATACGTAAAGACTATTAAGCATTTCGGAAGTTTTGGCCGTGACTCCGATGGACCAGCCGTCTGTATCCGGAATGCCCATATAGCTGACAACCTGCTGTTCCCCCTTGAATTCTATGGTCTTCATACCGGTGGTCCCTGAAATCATATTCTGGATCAGATCCGCCAAATGGGAGTAAGAACGGTCCTCTTTGGCCTTCTCAATGTAATTCACCTGATCCATGACGTTTGTCCGGTCCCGATGGGCAATGAATTTACCATCTTTATCTACGATAAAGCCATATCCGGATTTTCCTATCTCTACAGCATCAATCATCGCGCTGAATGTATCGCTGTCCAATGTTGCATAAACAATTCCGCTGTATCCTCCGTTATTAACCGGTGCAGAAACAATCAAAATGGTGTTTCCGGTAACGGAGCTTACTAAGGTAGAGGATATGTAGGTACTTCCTGACATGGATTGTTTAAAGTACTCCCGCTCACTGACATCTGCTCCGCTGGTTGACTTTCCGCTCGAATCGGTCACAGCCAGATCTGCAAACCCGTTTTGTTCGGCAAGCTGGGATAAAATCTTTTTTCTTTCCTCCTGGGATCTGCCCGTATCTGTGATAGCTGTATTTTGAGCGATTGCTTCTACCCTGGTCCGGAATATTTCAATGGCATTTTCAACGGAAGAACAATATGCGTTTCTATTCTCAATCAGGCGGGTATTCATATTATTTCTGGCATCTTTGTATAAGATAATGGCATTTGCGATTCCGCAGAATACCGTTATGGTAACTGCCAAACCGATAATACCGGTCAGAAGTTTTTTCTTAATTGATGTCTGACCTGCCAGTCTGTTTTTCAGTTCTTTTAGCTGCTTTTCCGGGCGTACTATTTTCCCATCATTCATTTTCATTTCCTCCAATATGATTAAATTCACAGAGCACCATTCATTGCAGATGCAGTTCTTTCTACTCTGCATTCCAGTCCGAAGCCATTCGGCATATCAAAAGCAACAAATTAGGTATTTTGTTGCTTTTTTATATTTTTTTGTTCCTTATCTTATAAGATATTTTTTTGCTTTTTTTAGAAAATCAAAAAATTTATATGTATTTTTGTCGAAACTTTTTGTATATTATAATTACAAAAAGTTTCTTTTATAGGAGAGCAAAGCTATGACCGTTGAACCAATCCGCAATAAGGCAAAAATCAAGCAATTATATCATTATTTAAACGGCATTCACCCCAAATATGGCCTGATCTTTAAGTTCGGTATCAACACCGGCCTTCGAATCAGCGACCTGCTGCCGCTCCGGGTTTCTGATATTTACACGGATAAAGGCGTATTTCGGGAGCACTTAACTGTGCGGGAACAAAAAACAGCCAAAGAAAAGCGCATCAAGCTAAATGATACCCTTCGAAAGTGCCTGAACAGTTATGTGAAAGAACAGAGGCTGACATATGGAGATTATCTGTTTTTTAGTCAAAAGGGGGGATACCTGGGACGAATTCATGTGTACAAAAAATTAAAGGAAGCAGGAGATGCATTGGGCATCGAAAACATTGGTACCCATACGCTTAGAAAAACATGGGGTTATTGGACTTATAAGATATCCAAATACAACATCGGGCTCATCATGGATACCTTTAATCATGGCTCTTCTTCTGTAACATTACGTTATATCGGAATCAACCAGGATCAAAAGGACGAGCTGTATTCCATTGTGCAATTATAGTATCTATCCCGACAATATATTCGTTCTATCCCGATGTTTAGACAAAAAACGCCGTAATTGTTGACTTGCTTTCGCGAAAATGCTATTATCAAGTAAGTTGTACATCCAAAAGCAACAAAATACCTATTATGTTGCTTTTTATTGGCAAAATATTCCATTAAAATTTCCGATTGTCCATCGTGAAAGCATTGAATTTATTTGTAATTCCGTTGAAAAAATAAGGACGATCGCTTGTCTTGCTGTCCTTGCTAAAAATAGTAGTATCATTTTAGTATCATAGTGTTACTAAAATGACATCACTTTCACTTGCAAATACAGTAAATATGTATTAGAATAATATTAAAGAAACAACCGCCCCAATACAAGGGGTTGGCCAAATACTCAGAATAGAAACTCCATCCTTTTCACTCGCCAAAGTTTACAAGGGTGGTTTTTCTATGCCCATTTCTAAGACTTTATAGAAAAAGGCTGCTTACAATTATAAAAAATAAAGGTAAGCAATGCTAAAATGAATGTACCAAAAGCCATAAAGTCTTTAAAGTCGTACTTCATCCACATCACCTCCCATCTATGTAATGATGGAAGGCCAACGCCCTTGCAGTGACACGATTGTTTCATGTCACTATGGTAACATATCCCATTTTAATGTGCAATTACTTTTCCCGGCAGCAGGCTGCAATGGTTATGTTGCCTTTTTTCATGGTTCATACTCTTTTGCAGACCACCAGCACTATCCATCCAGTACTCTATAAAGGTGAGGAACTTATTTCCGTGCTTTATTGGGAATCTNCCTGAAATAACCCCTGGTTGATCTGTTCAATGGACTGCGCCTGATCAGAGGAAGCTTCATCAATCTTCTTTATGGACTGATCCGCAAGTCTTGCTCTTTCAGCCACCTCCATGAGAATCTGTGCGGTTTCATCCGCAAGCCTCTCTCCTTTCAGAACCGTTTCCACCGAGTGTTCGATCAACTCGGCTGTCTGTTTTGCAGCTTCGGCAGATTTGGCAGCCAGATTGCGCACCTCATCGGCAACCACCGCAAAACCTTTTCCCACACTTCCGGCACGGGCAGCTTCAATGGCGGCATTGAGAGCAAGAATATTGGTTTGAAATGCGATATCTTCAATAACTTTTGTTATGTAAGATATTTTTTCTGAAGACTCACTGATTTCTCCCATGGCAGCATTTAAGTTCTGCATGCGCTCGTTGCTTTCCTTTATTCCGGAGTCCGCCTGCGCAACATGCTCGGTGGCTTTCCGGACATTGCTGACATTCTGCTCCGCCTGCTGTGCCACACCGGCGATGGAAGCATTGAGTTCCTCTACCGTTGATGCCTGCTCTGCAGCACCGGAAGCCAGGGCCTGGGAAGCGCTGGAAACCTGGTCTGCACCGCTGGCGACCTGATTGGACGCTCCCCGGATATTGGTAAATACCGCGTTTAAATTAAGAATGATCTTATTTAAAGAATCCCTGATCTGAATAAAGTCACCGGTATAATTCTGCCTGGTTTCAACCGTACAATTCCCCTGTTCCAGACTGTTCAGAATAAATGAAATTTCCCGGATATAGTCATTTAACGTATTTACCGTGCTTGTAAAGGATTTAGACAACTTGCCGATCTCATCCTCAGACTGTACCTGCGGCACCTCAGAATGCAGGTCGCCTTCTGCAAGGGCCTCGATCCTGCGTACCAGAGCAACGATAGGATTTACGATCGGCCCGGAAATCCGAAACGCAATGAAAATGGAAAAAAGAACAAACAGTACAGCCATCACTGAGGTAATGCCAATGGATACGTAAAGACTATTAAGCATTTCGGAAGTTTTGGCCGTGACTCCGATGGACCAGCCGTCTGTATCCGGAATGCCCATATAGCTGACAACCTGCTGTTCCCCCTTGAATTCTATGGTCTTCATACCGGTGGTCCCTGAAATCATATTCTGGATCAGATCCGCCAAATGGGAGTAAGAACGGTCCTCTTTGGCCTTCTCAATGTAATTCACCTGATCCATGACGTTTGTCCGGTCCCGATGGGCAATGAATTTACCATCTTTATCTACGATAAAGCCATATCCGGATTTTCCTATCTCTACAGCATCAATCATCGCGCTGAATGTATCGCTGTCCAATGTTGCATAAACAATTCCGCTGTATCCTCCGTTATTAACCGGTGCAGAAACAATCAAAATGGTGTTTCCGGTAACGGAGCTTACTAAGGTAGAGGATATGTAGGTACTTCCTGACATGGATTGTTTAAAGTACTCCCGCTCACTGACATCTGCTCCGCTGGTTGACTTTCCGCTCGAATCGGTCACAGCCAGATCTGCAAACCCGTTTTGTTCGGCAAGCTGGGATAAAATCTTTTTTCTTTCCTCCTGGGATCTGCCCGTATCTGTGATAGCTGTATTTTGAGCGATTGCTTCTACCCTGGTCCGGAATATTTCAATGGCATTTTCAACGGAAGAACAATATGCGTTTCTATTCTCAATCAGGCGGGTATTCATATTATTTCTGGCATCTTTGTATAAGATAATGGCATTTGCGATTCCGCAGAATACCGTTATGGTAACTGCCAAACCGATAATACCGGTCAGAAGTTTTTTCTTAATTGATGTCTGACCTGCCAGTCTGTTTTTCAGTTCTTTTAGCTGCTTTTCCGGGCGTACTATTTTCCCATCATTCATTTTCATTTCCTCCAATATGATTAAATTCACAGAGCACCATTCATTGCAGATGCAGTTCTTTCTACTCTGCATTCCAGTCCGAAGCCATTCGGCATATCAAAAGCAACAAATTAGGTATTTTGTTGCTTTTTTATATTTTTTTGTTCCTTATCTTATAAGATATTTTTTTGCTTTTTTTAGAAAATCAAAAAATTTATATGTATTTTTGTCGAAACTTTTTGTATATTATAATTACAAAAAGTTTCTTTTATAGGAGAGCAAAGCTATGACCGTTGAACCAATCCGCAATAAGGCAAAAATCAAGCAATTATATCATTATTTAAACGGCATTCACCCCAAATATGGCCTGATCTTTAAGTTCGGTATCAACACCGGCCTTCGAATCAGCGACCTGCTGCCGCTCCGGGTTTCTGATATTTACACGGATAAAGGCGTATTTCGGGAGCACTTAACTGTGCGGGAACAAAAAACAGCCAAAGAAAAGCGCATCAAGCTAAATGATACCCTTCGAAAGTGCCTGAACAGTTATGTGAAAGAACAGAGGCTGACATATGGAGATTATCTGTTTTTTAGTCAAAAGGGGGGATACCTGGGACGAATTCATGTGTACAAAAAATTAAAGGAAGCAGGAGATGCATTGGGCATCGAAAACATTGGTACCCATACGCTTAGAAAAACATGGGGTTATTGGACTTATAAGATATCCAAATACAACATCGGGCTCATCATGGATACCTTTAATCATGGCTCTTCTTCTGTAACATTACGTTATATCGGAATCAACCAGGATCAAAAGGACGAGCTGTATTCCATTGTGCAATTATAGTATCTATCCCGACAATATATTCGTTCTATCCCGATGTTTAGACAAAAAACGCCGTAATTGTTGACTTGCTTTCGCGAAAATGCTATTATCAAGTAAGTTGTACATCCAAAAGCAACAAAATACCTATTATGTTGCTTTTTATTGGCAAAATATTCCATTAAAATTTCCGATTGTCCATCGTGAAAGCATTGAATTTATTTGTAATTCCGTTGAAAAAATAAGGACGATCGCTTGTCTTGCTGTCCTTGCTAAAAATAGTAGTATCATTTTAGTATCATAGTGTTACTAAAATGACATCACTTTCACTTGCAAATACAGTAAATATGTATTAGAATAATATTAAAGAAACAACCGCCCCAATACAAGGGGTTGGCCAAATACTCAGAATAGAAACTCCATCCTTTTCACNCCTGAAATAACCCCTGGTTGATCTGTTCAATGGACTGCGCCTGATCAGAGGAAGCTTCATCAATCTTCTTTATGGACTGATCCGCAAGTCTTGCTCTTTCAGCCACCTCCATGAGAATCTGTGCGGTTTCATCCGCAAGCCTCTCTCCTTTCAGAACCGTTTCCACCGAGTGTTCGATCAACTCGGCTGTCTGTTTTGCAGCTTCGGCAGATTTGGCAGCCAGATTGCGCACCTCATCGGCAACCACCGCAAAACCTTTTCCCACACTTCCGGCACGGGCAGCTTCAATGGCGGCATTGAGAGCAAGAATATTGGTTTGAAATGCGATATCTTCAATAACTTTTGTTATGTAAGATATTTTTTCTGAAGACTCACTGATTTCTCCCATGGCAGCATTTAAGTTCTGCATGCGCTCGTTGCTTTCCTTTATTCCGGAGTCCGCCTGCGCAACATGCTCGGTGGCTTTCCGGACATTGCTGACATTCTGCTCCGCCTGCTGTGCCACACCGGCGATGGAAGCATTGAGTTCCTCTACCGTTGATGCCTGCTCTGCAGCACCGGAAGCCAGGGCCTGGGAAGCGCTGGAAACCTGGTCTGCACCGCTGGCGACCTGATTGGACGCTCCCCGGATATTGGTAAATACCGCGTTTAAATTAAGAATGATCTTATTTAAAGAATCCCTGATCTGAATAAAGTCACCGGTATAATTCTGCCTGGTTTCAACCGTACAATTCCCCTGTTCCAGACTGTTCAGAATAAATGAAATTTCCCGGATATAGTCATTTAACGTATTTACCGTGCTTGTAAAGGATTTAGACAACTTGCCGATCTCATCCTCAGACTGTACCTGCGGCACCTCAGAATGCAGGTCGCCTTCTGCAAGGGCCTCGATCCTGCGTACCAGAGCAACGATAGGATTTACGATCGGCCCGGAAATCCGAAACGCAATGAAAATGGAAAAAAGAACAAACAGTACAGCCATCACTGAGGTAATGCCAATGGATACGTAAAGACTATTAAGCATTTCGGAAGTTTTGGCCGTGACTCCGATGGACCAGCCGTCTGTATCCGGAATGCCCATATAGCTGACAACCTGCTGTTCCCCCTTGAATTCTATGGTCTTCATACCGGTGGTCCCTGAAATCATATTCTGGATCAGATCCGCCAAATGGGAGTAAGAACGGTCCTCTTTGGCCTTCTCAATGTAATTCACCTGATCCATGACGTTTGTCCGGTCCCGATGGGCAATGAATTTACCATCTTTATCTACGATAAAGCCATATCCGGATTTTCCTATCTCTACAGCATCAATCATCGCGCTGAATGTATCGCTGTCCAATGTTGCATAAACAATTCCGCTGTATCCTCCGTTATTAACCGGTGCAGAAACAATCAAAATGGTGTTTCCGGTAACGGAGCTTACTAAGGTAGAGGATATGTAGGTACTTCCTGACATGGATTGTTTAAAGTACTCCCGCTCACTGACATCTGCTCCGCTGGTTGACTTTCCGCTCGAATCGGTCACAGCCAGATCTGCAAACCCGTTTTGTTCGGCAAGCTGGGATAAAATCTTTTTTCTTTCCTCCTGGGATCTGCCCGTATCTGTGATAGCTGTATTTTGAGCGATTGCTTCTACCCTGGTCCGGAATATTTCAATGGCATTTTCAACGGAAGAACAATATGCGTTTCTATTCTCAATCAGGCGGGTATTCATATTATTTCTGGCATCTTTGTATAAGATAATGGCATTTGCGATTCCGCAGAATACCGTTATGGTAACTGCCAAACCGATAATACCGGTCAGAAGTTTTTTCTTAATTGATGTCTGACCTGCCAGTCTGTTTTTCAGTTCTTTTAGCTGCTTTTCCGGGCGTACTATTTTCCCATCATTCATTTTCATTTCCTCCAATATGATTAAATTCACAGAGCACCATTCATTGCAGATGCAGTTCTTTCTACTCTGCATTCCAGTCCGAAGCCATTCGGCATATCAAAAGCAACAAATTAGGTATTTTGTTGCTTTTTTATATTTTTTTGTTCCTTATCTTATAAGATATTTTTTTGCTTTTTTTAGAAAATCAAAAAATTTATATGTATTTTTGTCGAAACTTTTTGTATATTATAATTACAAAAAGTTTCTTTTATAGGAGAGCAAAGCTATGACCGTTGAACCAATCCGCAATAAGGCAAAAATCAAGCAATTATATCATTATTTAAACGGCATTCACCCCAAATATGGCCTGATCTTTAAGTTCGGTATCAACACCGGCCTTCGAATCAGCGACCTGCTGCCGCTCCGGGTTTCTGATATTTACACGGATAAAGGCGTATTTCGGGAGCACTTAACTGTGCGGGAACAAAAAACAGCCAAAGAAAAGCGCATCAAGCTAAATGATACCCTTCGAAAGTGCCTGAACAGTTATGTGAAAGAACAGAGGCTGACATATGGAGATTATCTGTTTTTTAGTCAAAAGGGGGGATACCTGGGACGAATTCATGTGTACAAAAAATTAAAGGAAGCAGGAGATGCATTGGGCATCGAAAACATTGGTACCCATACGCTTAGAAAAACATGGGGTTATTGGACTTATAAGATATCCAAATACAACATCGGGCTCATCATGGATACCTTTAATCATGGCTCTTCTTCTGTAACATTACGTTATATCGGAATCAACCAGGATCAAAAGGACGAGCTGTATTCCATTGTGCAATTATAGTATCTATCCCGACAATATATTCGTTCTATCCCGATGTTTAGACAAAAAACGCCGTAATTGTTGACTTGCTTTCGCGAAAATGCTATTATCAAGTAAGTTGTACATCCAAAAGCAACAAAATACCTATTATGTTGCTTTTTATTGGCAAAATATTCCATTAAAATTTCCGATTGTCCATCGTGAAAGCATTGAATTTATTTGTAATTCCGTTGAAAAAATAAGGACGATCGCTTGTCTTGCTGTCCTTGCTAAAAATAGTAGTATCATTTTAGTATCATAGTGTTACTAAAATGACATCACTTTCACTTGCAAATACAGTAAATATGTATTAGAATAATATTAAAGAAACAACCGCCCCAATACAAGGGGTTGGCCAAATACTCAGAATAGAAACTCCATCCTTTTCACTCGCCAAAGTTTACAAGGGTGGTTTTTCTATGCCCATTTCTAAGACTTTATAGAAAAAGGCTGCTTACAATTATAAAAAATAAAGGTAAGCAATGCTAAAATGAATGTACCAAAAGCCATAAAGTCTTTAAAGTCGTACTTCATCCACATCACCTCCCATCTATGTAATGATGGAAGGCCAACGCCCTTGCAGTGACACGATTGTTTCATGTCACTATGGTAACATATCCCATTTTAATGTGCAATTACTTTTCCCGGCAGCAGGCTGCAATGGTTATGTTGCCTTTTTTCATGGTTCATACTCTTTTGCAGACCACCAGCACTATCCATCCAGTACTCTATAAAGGTGAGGAACTTATTTCCGTGCTTTATTGGGAATCTCTATGGGAATATAGAAAAATAATTGGAATATGCCTGAAAAGCTGATTGTTGAAATGAATTTAAGAAAATATGAGTTATTGCTTTTGTACACAGATAAAAGAATGAAAAAGCAGCCTTCCCGCAGTCCCGAACAAAGGGAACTGCGGTATTTTATGCTGCTTATTCCGGCCAGCCGCACCGGCATGGCTTTCAATCCCTGATTCACTTATTTATGCTTAATGAATGTTCCTTTGCTTAGTTCTTCAAAGGCAAGAGATAATTCATCCTGAGTGTTCATCACAATGGGTCCTCCCCATGCGATAGGCTCATGCAGAGCCTTTCCTGAAAAGAAAACAAACCGAAGATCCGATTCCTGCGGTGCGGATACGGTAATGGAATCACCTTCCCCAAACAGGACGGCCGTTTTTGCAGGAATTGTCCGGTCTTCCATTACTCCATCTCCCTCAATCAGGAAGATAAAGACACTTTCGTCCGCCGGCGTAGGAATCGTAATCTCTTCCCCTTTCGGAAGAATGACGTCATATATGCTCACCGGTATATGCTTCGGCGTTATCCCTTCTGCATAGCCAAAACGTCCCGACAGCACCCCGACCTGCGCATTGCCGTTTTGGGTCCATGCCACCATGTCCTTTGTAATAGCCAGATAATTGGGTGCCGACATCTTTTCCTCTTTCGGCAGGTTCAGCCAAAGCTGAAGGCCCAGCATGCGCCCGGATTCTTTTGGCATCTCCTGATGCAAAATGCCGCTTCCTGCCGTCATCCACTGGCATTCCCCGGAATGGATGGTGCCCTTGCTGCCAAGACTGTCTTCATGATCGATCCGTCCGGAAATCAGATAGGTGACCGTTTCAATTCCTCTGTGAGGATGCATCGGAAACCCTGCCACATAGTCCGCAGGATCCGTTGAGTCAAACGAATCCAGCATCAAAAACGGATCAAAATCTTCCACATCATCGTATCCAAGCACCCGGACCATCCGGACTCCGGCGCCATCTACGGCTCTCTGTCCCCGAATCTGCTTTATTATTTTTCGTTTCTTCATTATAATTCCTCCTGACAGGATTTCAAATGGCGGAGCGTGTAAACCATCAGGAGCCGGAAACCGTGCTTACCCAATTGGAGAATGCCTCCATGAATTTTTTTAAGTAACCAAGCGTCTTCTCATCTGTCAGTTCTCCGCTCTCATTCAACAGGGAAGCTACATTGCTGATATAGGCTTCCGGCTGCTGCAGCAGTAAAATATTTAAGAACATCATAGGCTGGCGCAGTTGTTGATTTGCACCAAAGGCTCCAAGACTTCCGGGAGTGACGCTGATGATGCCGCCCGCTTTCCCATCCCAGGCATTGCTGCCGTAGGGTCTGGAACCGATATCTAATGCATTCTTCAGTACAGCCGGTACGGAACGGTTGTATTCGGGAGTAACAAACAGAAACCCATCCAACGTCTTAATTTCGCTGCGGAACTTAACCCAGGATTCAGGCGTATTGCCATCATCGTCAAAATCCTGATTGAACATCTGTAAATCGCCGATTTCTATAAAACGCATGGAAAGCTCCGCAGGTGCCAGGGAAGCCGCCGCCTTTGCTACAGCCCGGCAATACGAACCTCTCCGCAGGCTTCCCACAATAATACCAATATTCTTAGTACTCATTATAACATCTCCCATCTTCTTTTATATTATTTTAATCAGCCGGAAGCGTTTGTCCGGATATCCCTGCCGGATAAATGCCGCCGGATTAAAATTCAAGTTTAATTCCGCCATCAAAAGGAATGCACTGGCTCTCACCGCTCTTTGAGAAACATTATAATGATTGCATCAAGCGCCTGTCAAGTATCCTGTAAGAACGTACCACCTGCTAAAAAACATTCCGGGATCAGCTAATCCCGGAATGTTTTAAGCGCCTCAATGGTCTGTTCTATCAGGTCATCCAATGTCCAGCCCAGCATATCCGCACCTCTTTGAATCACTTCCCTTGAGCAGCCGGCAGCAAATCCTTTCGTTTTATATTTTTTCTTAACGGATTTTAGCTCCAGATCCTGTACGCTCTTAGAAGGTCTCATGATGACTGCGGCCCCGATCAGGCCGGTCAGCTCGTCAACCGCATACAGGACCTTTTCCATCTCATGTTCCGGTTCTATGTCAACGGTGATGGCAAAACCATGGCTTGCTGCTGCGTGAATGATTCTTTCATCCACTCCCCGTTCTCTCATGATCTCCTGTTCTTTGATGCAATGCATATCCGGAAACTGCTCAAAATCCAGATCATGCAAAAGCCCTACTATGCCCCAGAAATCCTCTTCATCTCCATAACCAAGCTTTCTGGCAAAATATCTCATGGTCTGCTCCACAATCTGTGCGTGTTCCAGATGAAATTCATCCCGGTTATATTCCGTCAGCAGATTCCACGCTTCTTCTCTTGTCATCTTAGTCCTCCATTCTTTCAGGCTTCCCTTTATCGGGCAATTGAAACACCTGGTTTCATTATATCATCCAGAAGTTTTCATTGCAAACGATTCTGCGGTACGTCTCGAACTTTGACCATTTGTTATGGAACGCTATTTTATTTTCTTTTTCCAGGAGCTTGAATTCATTTAAGAAATCATTAAAATCCGCTTTTGTCCCGATCCTCAAAGCGAATCCTCTCTCATCAAGGATGGGCAGACCGCTGTACTCATAAGCATCAAGGCTTATGATATCCTGAATTTCCCGGTTGCGGATCAGGACCGCCGCGGAATCCTCAATGGATATCACATCAAAGTAATCCGGATATTTGAAGCTGTCTCCTTCCGTCGGCACACGGTCACCTGCATGGTAGGTAGTCTCTTTTGTCTTTTGTCTGGACAGGAATGCATTCTCCAGGTTAAAATAGAACTCCTCGAAAATATATCCTCCCGCCCTGATCCCATCTTTTTCAAAATAAGGCCTTTCTTCTTCGTCTTCTACACGCTCCACAACGCCGCATGCAGAAGTCATATGGCTGACACGGTCAATGAGGATCAATTCTCCAAGGGTTTTATTCCTCTTAAATTCATCGACTACGATTTTCTCCGAAAATACCATGTCACAGGAAATGATCTCATTTTTTGTGACACTTCCGGCGGTTAAATGCCTTCCGGTATTCACATCAATCTTATATGCGACATTCTTTACCACAGCCGGTATCATCTTGGTTCCCAGCTTCACAAGATATTCATTTCCCACCTGCAAAGGTTCGTCATCCATCCAGAGGAGTGTCGTTCTTATACTCTTTCCGACCGGCAGGCGTCCGGTGCCGGAAAGCACGCAGCCGCGGCTTACATCCACTTCCCGGTCAAGCTGGATGGTGACTGCCTGGCCTGCCACCGCTTCTTCTGAATTCTTATCGCCCACAAGGATGCTCTTCACCGTTGCGGTTTCATTGCTTGGGAGCGTGACCAGTTTCTGTCCGACGGTTACCTTTCCGGACTCGGCCTGCCCCTGGAATCCGCGGAATTCATGGCTGGGACGGCATACCCTTTGTATGGGCATATAAAAACCGGTGCCGGCATTTGTCTCGGAAACATCTGCCTGTTCCAGATAGGAAAGAAGCGCTTCGCCCTTGTACCAGGTGATGTTTTCCGACTTTTTCGTTACATTATCTCCTTCCGTTGCGCTGACCGGAATGATTTTAATATTCTTAAGAGACAATTCTTCTGCCAGAGCAAGAATGTCCTTCTCGATTTCCAGAAACCGTTCTTCGCTGTAATCAACCAGATCCATTTTATTGACTGCAAAAACGAAATGGCTGATCCCCATTAAGGAACAGATTCTGGAGTGGCGCTTTGTCTGAACCAGTACCCCCTGCTTTGCATCAACCAGGATAATGGCTAACTGGGCAAAGGAAGCTCCTACCGCCATATTTCTCGTATATTCTTCATGTCCCGGCGTATCCGCCACAATAAAGCTCCGGCGGTCGGTTGTAAAATAGCGGTAGGCAACGTCTATGGTGATCCCCTGCTCCCGTTCTGCCATAAGGCCGTCTAATAAAAGGGAGTAATCGATCTCCCCGCCGCGGGACCCTACCTTGCTGTCAAGAATCAGCGCTTTTTCCTGATCCGCGTATAAAAGTTTGGAGTCGTACAGAATATGACCGATCAAAGTGGACTTTCCGTCATCCACACTGCCGCACGTAATAAATTTAAGCAATCCATTCATTAGAAATACCCTTCTCTCTTTCTCTTTTCCATACTGGCCGCACCGCCGTCTTTGTCAATGACCCGGCTCGTTCTCTCTGATTCAACCGAACTTAACGTTTCTTCAATGATCTCATCCAGGGTCTCTGCATCGGATAAGACACCTCCGGACAGAGGATAACAGCCCAGGGTCCGGAAGCGGACCTTTTTCATTTCAGGAACCTCTCCCGGCTTCAGCCTCATGCGCCCGTCATCTACCATAATGATGTCATTGTCACGGTAAACAACCGGGCGCTCCGCTGCAAAGTATAACGGAACGATGGGAATGTTCTCCTGCCTGATATACTGCCAGATATCTTTTTCCGTCCAGTTGGAAATCGGGAATACCCGGATGCTCTCCCCTTTATAAATCTCCGTATTGTAAAGCTTCCACATTTCCGGCCTCTGGTTTTTCGGGTCCCAGGCATGGGAGGCATTGCGGAAGGAAAAGATCCGTTCCTTGGCCCGGCTCTTCTCTTCATCCCTTCTTCCGCCTCCAAATGCGGCCGTAAAACCGTATTTATTTAAAGCCTGCTTTAATGCCTGGGTCTTCATGATGTCGGTATAGGCAGAGCCGTGATCAAAGGGATTGATCCCCCGCGCCACTCCGTCTTCGTTTATGTATTCGATCAGTTCAATGCCAAGCTCCTTTGCTGTTTTATCCCGGAACTCGATCATTTCTTTGAATTTCCAGGTCGTGTTCACGTGCAGGAAGGGAAAAGGCGGCTTTTCCGGGTAAAATGCTTTTAAGGCAAGGTGAAGCATGACCGAACTGTCTTTCCCTATAGAATACAGCATAACCGGCTTTTCACATTGCGCTACGACCTCACGTATGATGTAGATCGCTTCTGCTTCCAGTTCATCAAGATGGGACAATTCACTCATAATATTCTCTCTCCTAATACTTATTTGAATTTTTTCGGTTCACATCAATAACCTTGACCGTACCGTCGCTTTTTGTAATATTCCAGTGGAGAATATCTCCTTCATAGGAAACATTCATCTTACTGCCGTTACCTCCGATGTCAGCCCCTAAATAAAAGTCAATGGCGCATACCCGGCATTCCTTCACGCAGGAAACGCAGCCCCAGCAGTCCTTGGGGTATTTGATAAATGCCTTGCCATCCCTTTCTTTGATCAGACTTCCGGGACATACCGATATGCATTTCAAACAGCCTACGCATTTGTTTTCGTTAATCCTGATGCTCATACTCTGCCTCCTTAACGATATCTCTGAAACTCATCCGGATCTTTCCATCTACAAGCTTTGAGTTTACATATCCAAAATACTTTTTATCTGTCTCCGGATAATCAAGGTTCTCATTAAAGGAATGCCACCTGGTTTCTTTCCTGTGGAGCAAGTGGGCGATTACGGATCTGCATACCAGAAGCCGTTCCTTAAGTTCATATACGAACATCAGCTCATGCATATCGCCGGCGCTCATATGATCCGCAAGCTTTATCAGCTGGCCGATTTTCCCGTCTGCCAGTTTTAACTGTTTCTCATTAAACTGATAGCCCACTGATATCCCGCCGGCATATTCATCCATCACCTTCTGCATTGCCTCTTCCAGTGCTTCTGCTGTAAATACCTCCCGGGAATGATTTAATACCGTCTCATACTCATCTATTTTTTCCTTTGCATACCGGATGCAGGCATCCGATGTGACATGTTTTATGTTTCTGTTTATAATATCATCTGCCGCTATTTCCCCCTCTGCAAGAGCACCGGTCACATATTTCTGGGGGCAGCCGCCTGCCACATCTCCTGCCGCATACAGACCGTGAACGGTGGTTTCCCGTTTCGTATTCACCCAGTAACCGCTGGCCGTGTGCCCGCCTACGATATACGGTTCTGTTCCCGCGATCTCCACATCCTGTTCGCTGGGATTTTTTCCGCTTTCTATCCACTTTAAGGTCTGGCTCGGCGCCATATTTAAATATGCCTTTAAAAGTTCCTCATCTTTTTCTTTGCTGATGCAGCTGGTCTGCAGATAGCAGGGGCCGTTTCCCTTCTGATTCTCTTTTACGGTCCCATAGACCCGTTCACTTGTGGTAATTCCGTATCGGTCTTCGTAAACTTCTCCATGAGAATTGATCTGCTTCGCCTGTACGCCCTGGGCGATGGTTCCCGTGGGAGCGATCGTATCCTTGCACCGGAGTGCGATAAAACGCATTTCAAAAGAGGTCATCTCCGCTCCGGCCCGGATTCCCATAGCATAACCTGCACCCGTATTAAAGGGCGGATACCACATCTTATGGCGGGAAAA
>NZ_LT732526.1:433203-449066 GCF_900155545.1 Clostridium sp. Marseille-P2415 | reverse complement strand
ATCTTAGGGCGGGAAAATCCCGGATTGTTCGGTTTATAGAGCCCTGCCGCACCGCCGGTAGAAACGATGACCGCATTTGCCCTGATCTCAAACGCCCTTTGCTCCGTTATATGAAAGCCTACCGCACCTTCCACCCGGTTGTCGTGAACGAGCAGATCCGTTATATTTACATTATTTAAAACTTCTACATTCTCTGCGTTCTGAACCGCTTTTGCCAATATGGGCTTGAAGTTTTCTCCATTGATCTTAATGTTCCTGTTTCCTCTTGCCACATACTTTCCCTGTTCGTCTTTTAAGATCACCAGTCCCAGCTTTTCCATCTCAGCCGTCACTTCGTTGAACCGTTCGGCTGCCGTCAAAAGCAGATCCTTCCTTACGATCCCGCCCGCATCCCTTGCTGCATAGTCCACATAATCCCCGGGGGTCCTTCCTTCCACAATGTAGGCATTGATGGCATTCACTCCTGCCGCAAGACAACCGCTCCTCTTTATGTTGGCCTTCTCGGCTATGACCACCTTTAAACCGGAATGCCTGCTAAGGGTCAGAGCCGCATAACAGCCTGCCGTACCGCCGCCTATGATCAGTACATCCGCAGCTACAATCTCATGTTTTAACTTTACACTCATATCATCTACCTTGCTTTCAAACAATGTTAACTGGATATTAATTGTTATTTTATCCGTATCAACATAGTTTGTCAATAGGTTAATATGTTATTCCTTTAAAAAGTTACGACTTCCTTTCCATTCAGTTCCGAATTTTCCAAAAGATAGGCCCGTTCCCCGTCATAGGCATAGAGCCTGTAAACGATCACGCACATCTTTTCACCGATCTCTATGGACCTCCGCTCCAGAGACCGGTGTGTCGTAAGCAGGATGCCTCCCACGTTTAATTTTACTTCCAGGCAATTTCCCCGGAACGAGATATCTTCAATGGTCCCTTCTTCGGAATATCGGATCACATCCTTGAATTTTACATTATCGCTCTTAAAAGCCTCCACGAATTCCGGCCGGATGATTGCCCCTTTGTAATCTCCTTTTTCAAATCCCCGAAGCTTATAATATTCCTCCACTCTGGCGGACTGGCCGATGAATTCGGCAACGAACGGCGTTTCCGGCGTCTTGTAGATTTCAAGGGGCATGCCGGTCTGTTCGATCCGTCCTTTGTTGGTGACGATTATTTCATCAGCGACCTCAACCGCCTCATCCTGGTCATGGGTTACAAAGATGCTTGTGATCCCGACTTTATGTATCATATCCTTCAGCCAGCTGCGAAGCTCTAAGCGGACCTTTGCATCAATCGCAGCAAAAGGCTCATCAAGCAGAAGCAGGCTGGGACTGGGCGCAAGGGCTCTGGCGAATGCGACCCTCTGCCTCTGTCCGCCGGATAATTGGTTGGGATACCGCTTTTCCATTCCTTTTAATCCCGTCAGTTCAATCAACTCCATGACCCGTTCCCGAACCTGCTTTTTGGGCATTTTTTTGAGCTCCAGCCCGAAAGCAATGTTCTGGAAAACCGTCATATAGCGGAACAGCGCATAATTCTGGAATACAAATCCGATCCCCCGTTTGGAAGCCGGAATGTCATTGACCCGTCTGCCGTCAATGATAATGTCTCCGGCATTTGGAGTTTCAAATCCGGCGATCATCCGCAATATGGTGGTTTTTCCGCTTCCGCTCGGTCCCAGAAGCGCAACCAGTTTTCCTTTTTCTATTCCAAAATTCACATGGTCGGAAGCTTTAAAATCCCCATATGACTTATCAATATCTTTCATTTCTACGTACATGGCGCTCCTCCTATTCTGATTTCTTTTTTGCCTTATATTCAACGATGTTCCTTACGATCAGTACAACAACGGCCATGATAACCAGTATGGAAGAAACCGCAAATGCCGCCGTAATGGAATCCGCGGAATTAGATAAATAAAGCGCATCGATCTCCAGGGGCAATGTAAAGGTCACGCCCCGCGTCTTTGATAGCGCATTGACCGCCCCGAACTCCCCCAGAGCTCTTGCCGTACACAGGATGATTCCATACAGCAATGCCCATTTGATATGGGGAAACGTTATTTTACGGAATATGGTAAACCCGTCCGCCCCCATTAAAGCAGCGGCTTCCTCTTCATCCTTGCCCTGAGCATTTAACACCGGAATGATCTCTCTGGATACAAACGGGAATGTTACAAAAATCGTTGCCAGCACCACTCCCGGAACCGCAAACACGATCTGGATATTGGTTCCCAATGCCTCATTCAGTCTGTTTATATACCCGCCTGCCCAGCCCAGCCTGCCGAATGTCATCAGGAACGCCAGCCCGGCAATGACCGGAGAAATGGAGAAGGGGATGTCGATCACAGTCGCTAATATATGTTTTCCCCGAAAGGAGAACTTGGTTAAAAGCCATGCCGCAATGATGCCAAAGAATGTATTGACCAGAACAGCAATGACCGTTGCAAGCAAGGTTACTTTCAGGGCAGAAATCACGGATTCCGTCCTTAAGGCCTTAAAGTAAAACCGGATTCCTTCACTTAAGGAATTGACGATGACCGATATGAGCGGCAGTACCAGCATGAAAAACAGGAATAAAACACTGATTGCGATCAGTACCGCCTTTGTTCCCCGGTTCTCTTTTCCGTTGTCAGGATTCTTCTTCATACCGCACCTCCTAAATATTATTTGTACGTTTCGACTGGTGCACCTGGATCACATTTATAAATAGTAAAATAATAAAAGATATAACCAGCATGACCAGGGCTATGGCGGTCGCACTGGGATAATCCACATAGTTTAACTTCTGCATGATCACGTAGGAAACCACCTGAGTCTTGTCTTTTGCATTATTTCCGGATATGTAAATGACACTGCCGTATTCCCCGATCCCTCTCGCAAAGGCCAGACCAAATCCGGTCAACAGGGCAGGCCGCAGTTCCGGTAATATGACCTTCCGGAAAGTAGCAGCCCTGCCGGCTCCCAGAATGCAGGCAGCCTCTTCATACTGGGGATCCAGCTTTTCGAGGATCGGCTGAATCGCTCTTACTACAAAGGGAATGCCGATAAAGATAAGGGCAATGGTAAGCCCTGATTTTGTGTAAGAAACCTTAATTCCAAACTGGGCAAAAAAACGGCCCATAACCCCTGTACTGGAATACATCTTCGATAACGTAATGCCGGCAACTGCGGTCGGAAGGGCAAAAGGAAGCTCGATGAGACCATCTAAAATCCGTTTCCCCGGAAACTCGTATCTTACCAGAACCCAGGCCAGGATCATTCCAAAGATACAATTCACGAAAGCAGCGATCCCGGAACACAGGATACTGGTCTGAAATGCATTCACCACATTATCCTTTATAATCAGGTTCCAAAATTCACCGGGTGTCAACTGAAATGAATATACCAGAACGGATATGAGGGGTATTAACAGGATAAGGGACAGCATCATGATTGTAATTCCCATGGTTAACCCATATCCCGGTATGACTCTGTGATTCCTGACATGCTTTTTTATTCTTAACCCTTCCATGTGTCCTCCATTTAAATACTCTTAAAACGAATTCATCCTACCGGTAAAAAGTGCCGGGAGGATGAACTTTTCTAGTTCCCGTAAATTTCATCAAAGATTCCGCCGTCAACAAAGAATGTATCGTATGCCGCATCCCAGCCGCCAAAATCATCAATAGTGCAGAGCTCTACATTCAAGTCGAATTTATCCGAATATTGCTGCAGAATTTCCTTGTTGGACGGTCTGTAACCATATTCTCCGATCAGTTTCT
This sequence comes from Clostridium sp. Marseille-P2415, assembly GCF_900155545.1. Taxonomy (GTDB): domain Bacteria; phylum Bacillota; class Clostridia; order Lachnospirales; family Lachnospiraceae; genus Lacrimispora. The sequence continues at coordinate 445,297 of NZ_LT732526.1, read as the reverse complement.
GGGCCTCATCCGTATACAAATATTCCAGATATGCCTTTGCTGCCTCCCGGGTCCCGTTTTTATTGGCATTTTCATCCACGATCGCCACGCTTGGTTCGGCCAGAATGCTGATGCTGGGAGTAATGATTTCGTAATCATCCGGATACTCCTCTACGGTTGTGACCGCTTCATTCTCCCAGGCGATCAGCACATCTCCCTGACCATTCTCCACAAAGGTCGTCGTGGCCCCCCTGGCACCGGAATCCATCACGCTGACATTTTTGTAGAGATCCCCGGCGAATTTCTTCATTTGATCCTCATCGCCGTTAAAAGCGGTCTTTGCATACTGCCATGCTGCAAGGAAATTCCAGCAGGCACCGCCGCTGCTCTTTGGGTCCGGTGTAATGACCTCCACACCGGGCTTCAGCAGATCCGGCCAGTCCTTTATATTTTTTTCATTTCCTTTTCTTACGAGGAACACGATGGTTGAAGTATATGGAGAGGAATTTCCTTTTAATTCATTGATCCAGCCTGCATCAATTAAGCCTGCCTTTTCAATTAAGGTAATATCATGGGCCAGTGCCAGTGTCACCACATCTGCCTGGGAGCCTTCGATCACGGAACGGGCCTGCCCGCCTGAACCGCCATGAGACTGGACCACGTTTACATCGGTGCCATATGCAGCTTTATAGTATTTTTTAAATAACTCATTGTAAGCTGTGTAAAATTCCCGTGTCGGATCATAGGAAACATTGGTTATCGTTATGCCGGCGTCTGCGCTTTTTTCCGGAGCCTTTCCACAGGCCGCCATAGAAAACGACATTCCAACAGCCAGCAGCGCAGGGACAATCCTTTTCCAATTTCTCTTTTTCATCTTGCTTACCTCCACATGATTGTTATGATACCTGGCATTTTAATACCTATATACATATTTGTAAAGTAGGTTATTGTGTTTTTATATTTTATATGGTAGAATTTATTTATATATTACCTGTAACATATATTTTTTTATTTATATATCATATTTTTCCAGTAGGTTAATATGCACTATGTAAGGAGGTTTCTATGTCCATAAAAACGTTAATTATTTTTGTTACGGTATACAAGGAAGAGAGCATTACCGCTGCTGCCAGAAAGTTAAATCTAAGCCAGCCTGCCGTCAGCGCTGCCATCAAGGAACTGGAAAACCACTATTCGGTCCGGCTGTTCGAGCGAATGGGACGGGGCATACAGAAAACAAACGCGGCTCACCATCTATACGAATTTGCCTCCCACATAACGGCTCTCTATCTGGAAATGGACAAAGATTTCAAAAAGCAGGAACGAGCCACCCCTCTGCGGATCGGTTCCAGCATAAGCATCGGCACCTGCCTGATGCCGGGATACATAAAAGAATACATGGATACCTTCCATGTCCCCATGCCTTATATTAAAATTGACAGCTCAGATATCATTGAAAAGATGGTTTTGGAAAACAATCTGGACCTGGCACTGATCGAAGGCTGTATTCACTCGGATAAACTCATGGCTGAGCCTTTCACAAAGGATAAGCTGGTCTTGATCTGCAGTCCTTTCCATCCGCTGGCATCGAAAAAAACGGTGGCCCTGGATGATATAAAAGAAGAACATTTCCTTCTGCGGGAGAGAAACAGCGGAACCAGAGAGCTTGCAGAATCCACCCTGATGCTTCAGGATTTTCTATTAAAGCCCATACTGGAAAGCACCAGCACCACTGCCATCATCAATGCAGTCATCGCCGGTCTGGGGATTTCCATCCTTCCTGAACGCATGCTGACGGACTACTTCAAAAGCGGGAAGCTGGTCCCCTTACAGATAAAAGGAATTGAATTTAAGCGGGAATATCATATCATCTATCATCAGAACAAATACTTGAATCCGGAAATCATTCATTTGATTGAGTTTATAAAACGGTAAACAAAAAATAATCCAAATCTATTGCAATATCTTACAACTGGATTTGGATTATTCCAAGCATTTAATTAATTAGTATGTAATTATCAAAACAGACTAATGCTTACACCTATAGGGCCGGCCCGGTCAAAGATTTCCAATCCCTGCTTGCTGCATTCCTCTACGGGGTTGACCGCCTCTAGGGTAAAGAAATGAGATGCAAACCTATAACAGCTTGCATCTCCATTTTAAAATTACTGTTTCACTCTTGCCATTAAAGCTTCCTGTAATACTTGTGAAAAATTAATATTCTGTCGAATTGCCACTTCATTTAACCATGATGGAATAGTCAACGTCTTCTTTACTGCTCTTGAATCATTCTTTTTCTTATACTCCAGCATATTAAATTCAATCACAACTAAAAATTGACCTTCATCTAAGTGGATTTTCTGTGGTTCCGAAGGATTTGGAATTTCTTTACCGGATTCCTCCAGATAAGACAGCATGTTACCCAAGGCGTCAAATGCCATTTCATAACCATCATTCATATCTTCACCTTGCGTTATACAGCCCTTCACATCAGGAAATATAATGCTGAATCCGCCCTCTTCTTCTGGTTGAAAAATCGCTGGATAAAACATACGTTCGTCCATAATAACCTCCTCTATTCAAAAGAGGCAGGGGCTATTTTAGCCCCGCCTGTTTAAGTATTGCCTGCTCTGTACCTTTTTTTAGGTCTTTGCAGTGATAAGGAACAGTGGTCATCTTTCCGGTAACCGGATTCTCTAAAGTAATATGAGAACCAACTTGCCGTACTTCCTGAAAACCATTCTGCTTAAGCAGCTTTATCATCTGTTTCGGCGTCATTGGCATTTGCTTTATCTCCTTTCCTTATCATGCTCTTATTATAGCACGTATCAGCACGTGCGTCAAGCGTTTTATGCGTGTTTATACGTGTTTAATATAATCGAGCAGGAGGGAAAATTAAATAAATTTCCCCGGCCTATCACACCACCGTAGCTTGGTATTTGAATACTGCAAAAACCGAAAAATCTTATTGTATCATAAAATTAGGAGACAGTCTCTAAGAAGCACTGCAATTCGCAAAGGCTTTCCAAGAGAAGAGTCGCTCACTATATGGGAAATACTACACTGAATATTGTTTAAAGCCTGAGAAAGACGAGAAAGGTAACACGATTTATCGAATTGCTCCCAAAGGTTATTCTACTGATCTTAATGATAAAAGAATAGATATGGTATGCGTAAGAGAAAACGGAGCCGATATAAAAGATGTGCAAGTCCGCATTGGTCACTCCGATATTTCCTCAACGCTTCAAATATACACCCACGCTGCTGATACTATGGCTTCTAAAAGCGTGGATATATTCGAAAAGGCGGCAGCCATTTGACAACATCTTAGAAAAGGGTTGTCAAATGGCTGTCACCTATCTTCTTTTTTATTAATAAGCCCCCTATAAACCTTTATAATATCTCGATTTACAAGGCGATAATACCATTAATATGTAAATAATTGTACCCAGTACTGTGTACCGGAACTGTTTTGAGTATTACCTACTCCGATATGTGTATAGCTCTTATTCATGATATTCGCTCTGTGTCCCGGGCTGTTCATCCATGCATTCACCACTTCCTGGGGAGTTCTTTGTCCCCATGCAATGTTTTCGCCTGCACCGCGGTAATTCACACCCTGTTCCTTTAATGCACTTGAAAATGAGCTGCCGTCAGGACGTACGTGATCAAAATTAGACTGTATTTCGTTAGCTCTTACCGTAGCTGCCTTCTCTACCATTGGATCAATGGTAAGAGGTGCAAGTCCCTCTTTTGCTCTTTCTGCATTTACAAGATCTACCACCTGCTGGGTATAGGATTTATTGCCGGTGTCATCCTTTGAGCCGTTATCCGTGTTTGTATTTGTGTTTGAGCCGCTGTTGGCATCCGTATCTTTGTCGGTATTCGTGCCGTTGTTGGTATTCGAACCGTTGTTGGTATTTGTGTTTGTATTCGTATTGGTACCGGTGTTTTCACCCTTATCCGGTTTACCGGTATTCGTTCCATTCGTAAGCTTTGACCAATTCACACAATTTCCATCAATTCCCAATTGCTGTAATTTCGATTTTAAATCTTCTAAATTACAGTTCCCATTAATTGTTACAACTTTTCTCCCGGTATTACATTGGCCGTAGGATCTGGTCACCGCTGCATTTGCCGTTAACGGTATCATGCTTGTTAAAGTAAGTGTAATCATTCCAAGTGCTGTTAGTTTTCTCAATTAATTTGCCTCCTTTTAAATTGTTACAATTGTGTTACGTTTATGTTACAAATATATGGTAACACGCTTGTTTCCAATTTTCCAGTGGGAATAACTGGGAATTGCTTAAACGGTCCAGAGAGGCTCAATCTGTTGGGCTGCCTGCACCGCTATGTTCCTCTAACACATCTGCCCCATAGCCTTATGCAGCCTCTCCAGGCTCTCCGGCGTATGCTCCACATAGGGCGAATCTATCAGATAATCCTCAAGGACCTTTAAATTCTTCCCATTCTCTTCCACGCCCAGCTCCTTAAGCGTCAGCGGCATATCCATCCCGCGCATAAACTCTTTCAGCCGGTCTTTCTCATGGCTGAGCTGATTGTAATAAAGCTGGGAAAAAAGTCCCACAGCCACAATCTCCCCGTGAAGTGCAGCGGCCGCCTCTTTTGTAAAATAAGTCCGCACCCCATCGTACATCATATGCCCCAGTGCCGACTGGCTGAAGCTCTTCGTGATATTGGCAATCACGCCTGTTACCGCAATATTGATAAAGGTCACATCCTCCACCGTCTTTGTCAGCTTTCCGTTACGGATATCCTCTATTGCCTGCGGTCCATATTGCTCCAGTACTTCATAGGTATATTCCGCCATCTTAAATGCTGTAAACAAGTCGAACTTGTTTTCCTCCAGCCGCATAACCGGTTTCCCGTTCTGAATTTCAATTCGCTTCGCCATTGCATCCAGAATCCCCGCAGCCGCATAGCGAATCGGGCACTGTGCGATAACCTCCATATCCACCAGCACCGCATCTATCTCATGCTCAAACCGCCAGCAGTTTTTCTTTGCCCCCTCCGGCGTGTACATAACGCTCATAGTGGTAAATGCTGCACAGGTGGAAATCGAGGTAGGGATATTCACCGTTCCCAGACGCGCCGTCTCCGCAACCGCCTTGGAAAAATCCATGATTTTCCCGCCGCCGATGCCGACCACCTCATCACACCCTGCCGCCAGGCATTTTTCTGCATGTTCTACTGCCGCCTCATAGCTGCAGGCACCCTCATAAATCTCCACCACATAATCCAGCCCCGCCCGTTCAAATCCGGGCAACAGGCGTTCTTTCACCGCGGCAAATGCCCTGGAGCCCGCAATCACATATGCTTTTTTTCCAAACCTGCGTATTTCCTCCCCGCACACCTCTAAAATCCCCTTGTCCTGACGGTAGCGCCCCGCACCAAACTTAATCGCACTGTCTAAAATAATTTTCTCCATACCGATGCTCCTTTCCATACCACTATCGCACTGTCGTGCGGAAAAACAAACGGCGGCGCCTTCCACAGAAAACTCCGCCGTCCGTTTTATGTATCCGTCAGATAAACAGGTTTATAATCAGCAGCTCCACCACTCCGACGCCTGCCATGACCATGGATACCGCCGTCTTACACTTCAACTGGTCTTTCATCTCCGTAAGTCCGAACATTCCGTTGAACACCCAGAATCCGCTGTCATTAAAATAGCCGAATGCAATCGCACCGATGCAGCTCGCCTGTGCCAGGAGCACCGGATTTAAACCGAGTACCGGAATCAGCGGAGCCGTTAAGGATGCCGCCGTGGTAATCGCCACGGTTGCGGAGCCAAGGGCAATCCGCATCAGTGCTGCAATAATAACCGGAATCAGAATTGCAGGAATCGGCCAGCTCACTACCATGGAGCCGAGTACGTCACCAATACCGCTCACCTTTACCACATTCCCCAGTGCTCCGCCGGCACCGGTAATCAACATGATAATGCCTGTATCCTTGATGCTGCCGTTCATGATGCCGATAATCTGTTTCTGGTCCATCTTCGCCCCAAGCCCGTATACGGCAAGGGTCGTTCCGATTGCCAGCGCCACGATTGGCGAGCCCAAAAGATTAACTGCTTCGTAGAATCCTCCACTTTCAATGGAAGTCAGGCTCAGCGCCGTCTTGCAAAGAATTAAGGCCAACGGTACAATAATGGGTGATAAAGAATTCCACAGCCCCGGAAGTTCCTTTTCCCCCATTATGGTATCCAGCTCTTCCATCGTCTTAATATACTCTTTTTTAAACTCTTTCCGGTCATAGGTTCCGTCTGTCATCGGAATCTGGTAAATCTTTCTTCCAATCCACTTGGAATAAAGGATGGAAGCAATGAAAATCGGAATGGACAACGCAGCGCCGACTATAATCATCTGTCCCACATCCACTCCCATCATGCCTGCCGCCGTCAGCGGGCCCGGAGTGGGCGGAACCATGGCGTGAGTGCACTGTAAGCCGCATGCCATGGCAAGGGCAAGCCCGATAACTGATTTGCCGGTCACTCTGGAAAGCGCTTTACACAGCGGTGCAAAGATAACTACCGCTGAATCGGCAAACACCGGAATCGACACAATCCAGCCGGTGACTCCCAGCGCCCATTCCTCTTTTCCTTTTCCTATCAGCTTGATAAATGTATAGGCAAGCCGCTCCGCAGCTCCCGTTTTCTCCAGAATACCGCCCATCATTACGCCGAGGCCGATGATGATGCCGGTGCTCTTCAGCGTGTTTCCAAAGCCGTCCTGAATGGCATCAATTGCCTCCGACGGAGCCATTTCCCCGATCAGTCCCGCAATCAGCGCCGCCAAAAGCAGTGCAATAAATGTATGGGTTCTGGTCTTCATAACCAGAATAATCATAACCGCAATTCCCAGGAACAGTCCCAGGAGCATCTGTGCTTCATGTGACATCTGAATTTTCCCTCCCCAAATTTATACCCTGTTACCGCACCATGCATGGCTTCTTCGGATCAAACTTCCAACCCGGAATCAGATACTGCATCGCCATCGCATCGTTTCTCGCTCCAAGGCAATGTTTTAAATAAACCTCATGTGCCTTTTTTACCTGCTCTAAATCAACCTCAATACCAAGTCCCGGCTTCCTGGGAACTGCCACGCAGCCATCCTCAATCTGCAAGGGCTCTTTTGTCAGCCGCTCCAGGCCCTCCTGCCAGATCCAGTGGGTATCCATCGCATTGTACCTGCCCGGAACCGCCGCGCCCACATGGGTGAACATGGCAAGGGAGATGTCAAAATGGTTGTTGGAATGGCTGCCCCAGGTATAGCCAAAATCATGGCACATCTGGGCCACGCGCACAGAACCGCTCATGGTCCAGAAATGCGGGTCTGCCAGAATAATGTCAACCGCCTGGGATTCTAAGGAGTGCCCGACTTCTCTCCAATCGGTAGCAATCATATTTGTCGCTGTCGGGAAACCTGTGCGTCTGCGGAACTCACTCATAATCTCCCTGCCGGAGTATACGCCCTCTGCCCCGCACGGGTCCTCGCAGTAGGTCAGGATGCCTTCCATCCCTTTCACATATTCAACCGCCTCTTTTAACAGCCAACCGCCGTTGGGGTCTAAATCAATCCGCGCATTGGGAAATTCTTTTTTCAGAGCGCGGATCACATCCATTTCCTCGTTGCCCGGAAGCACGCCCCCTTTCAGCTTGAAATCCTGAAAACCGTATTTCCCGCTGGCCGCCCTTGCAAGTGCCACGATTTTTTCTGCAGTCAACGCTTCCTCATGCCGGATCCGGTACCACTCGCAGTCTGTATCCGGCTCGGACAGATAAGGCAGATCCGTCTTATTTCTGTCCCCGACAAAGAACAGATATCCAAGCATTCTCACCTTGTCCCTCTGCTGCCCCTCGCCCAGCAGCTCACAGACCGGAACATCTAAATACTTACCCAGCAAATCCAGACACGGAGCCTCAATCGCAGTTACCACATGGACACCTGTGCGCAAATCGAATGTCTGGTTGCCACGCACGTCCTCTTCCCCTCTGGAATCCAGATATTTCTTTACTTTCAGAAGCGTGCTCTTGTACTCAGCAACCTGTGTGCCCTCCACAATCGGTATGCATTCCTCCAGGGCTTTTGTGATTTTTTCACCTCCCGGAACTTCGCCCACGCCTGTCTCCCCGTTATCCGCATACAGGACAACCACATTTCTGGTAAAGTACGGAGCATGTGCACCGCTCAAATTCAACTCCATACAATCAGCGCCCGCCACAGGCCATACCTCCATCTTTGTAATCTTTGGTGACATGACTAAGTCCTCCTTTCATTTTCATGGCAATTTTTTATATTTCACTTGCCCTTTTCTCAACTTTATTGTATAAAATATCTATAAATAAGTAAAATTACTTGTTATTAGTTATTAACTAAGTAAAACTTATTTCACAATATCTTTCCGGGAGGGGATTTTCATGGATTTAAGACAGATAGAATATATCGTTCAGATTGCAGACGAATGCAGCATCACGAAAGCTGCGGAAAAAATGTTTATTTCCCAGTCAGGAATGAATCAGCAGCTCCTGAAACTGGAGGCGGAGCTTGGCACCCCGCTGTTCCACCGGTGCAAGAACAACCTGCGCTTAACGGAGGCCGGCAAGGTGTATGTGGATTATGGACGGCAGATTTTACATTTAAAAAAAGAGGCTTACGATATTTTAAATGACATCGCGGACAATAAAGCGGGCAGTCTTTCCATAGGGCTCACGCCGGAGCGCGGTATCAACATGCTGATGAGCGTTTATCCTGAATTCCACCAACGGTTCCCCCACATCACCATAGAGCCGCAGGAGATTAGCGTGCGCAGGCAGCAGTCCCTGATTTCCAAAGGATATTTAGATTTAGGCTTTGTCACGCTTAACGAAGCGGATAAGACCGGTGACGAGTATATCCATATCTATTACGAGGATATTCTCCTGGCCGTTCCGCGCCGCCATCCGCTTGCACGAAATGCAACCCCGCCGGGCACACCATTTGCAGTTGCTGATTTGAGGGATTTCAAAGATGAATACTTTGTCCTGATGTTCAAGAATTCTACGATGCGTTCCGTCATCGACCCGCTGTTTGAAGAATCCGGTTTCATGCCGAAGCTGCTGTTTGAGACAGCGAGTAACCTGACCATGTGCAATCTGGTAAAGAACAATATGGCATGCTCCCTCCTTACGTTCAACTATGCACAGGAACAGGAAGATGTGGCATACTTCTACCTGCCTCAGCGCCCCCGCTGGGAGCTCTGCGCCACCTATAAAAAAGAGCATTACCTGACCCAGGCGGCGCGCACATTCATTGCCCTTGCAATTGACCACTACCGCAATACCGCATTGAAAATTGGGCAGCCGGTCCTCTAGCTTTTGTCCGCAGTCATTTTTATTCATGAGAATTAAATAGACCGGATCATAGAAATAGGGCGGGATTCCGGAGAATCCCACCCCAATGATGGAACGAATCTAAATGATATAATTGTCTGTATAATCACTTTCCTTAACCAGATCGGCAATGGTGATCCCGTCAAAGTAATCATTCACCAGCTTATTTAAGCCTTCCCACATCTGTAAGGTCTGACAATGAGAGGCTCTGTTGCAGTTATTAATCTCCCCTTCCAGGCAGGAAACCGGGGCAAGGGAGCCTTCCGTCAGCCTTAATATGCTGCCTACGGTATAACACTCCGGATCTTTCGCCAATTTATATCCGCCGCCTTTTCCTCTCAGGGATATGAGCAGATTACTCTTGCTTAACACAGAGACAATGGATTCTAAGTATTTTTCCGATATTTCCTGTCTTTCCGCGATATCCATCAGGGTGATGTACTCTCCGTTATTATGTTCAGCCAGATCTATCATAAGTCGGATCGCATAGCGACCTTTTGTTGAAATTTTCATAAGACATAACCTCCATATTCATAATTTACCACAAGGTTAGTATGTTTTTCAAGCATTATTTAAAACCAAATAGATCAAAAAAGCCAATTATATAAGAAATTTATTATATGTCTGCGTCATACCGGTCAAGGAAATGATGTACGGTTCCATTTTCCTTATACGCGATTATGGTATTTAAGTTGACATTCTCCACACTTTTAAAAATATTGCTCTCAATATATGGATTGATTTCTTTTAACTGTTTGATCAGGTCTTTTATTTCCACCCTTTTTGAACCGGTGCTGCCGTCGGTCCTGCAGGTTGTACAGGTATCGGTAAACCGGCAGGCGCACTGGATAAAATGCAGGCCGTTGTAATCTCTCCAGCTCTTGATGTCATCTTCCCGGATCAGATACATGGGGCGGATGAGCTCCATCCCTTCGAAATTGGTGCTGTGCAGCTTTGGCATCATGGTCTGTATCTGCGCCCCGTACATCATTCCCATGAGTATGGTTTCAATGACATCGTCGTAGTGATGTCCAAGCGCGATCTTATTACAGCCCAGCTCTTTGGCCTTGTTGTATAAGTATCCCCGCCTCATTCTGGCGCACAGGTAGCAGGGGGATTTTTCCACATCATAGACCGCATCAAAGATCTGGGTTTCAAACACAGTGACCGGAATGTTTAAAAGCTTTGCATTGTTTTCGATGACCTGACGGTTGGTTTCATTATACCCCGGGTCCATCACAAGGAATACCAGCTCAAAAGGAAATTTATTGTGCCGTCTCAGCTCCTGAAACAGCTTAGCCATCAGCATGGAATCCTTTCCCCCTGAAATGCATACGGCGATCTTATCGTTTTCCTTTACCAGCTCATATTCATTGATGGCTTTGGCAAACCTGCTGAACAGCTCCTTATGGAATTTCTTGCGGATGCTCTTTTCGATCTCCTCCAGGCGTTCGTTTCCGCTGTCCTCCTTCTCCATGGCACGAAGCAGCCATTCGCCATAGCCGCCGCGAAGATTATATGCTTCATACCCCTTTTCCGCCAGTTGCTTTGCCGCGTCCCCGCTGATGACCCCTTTTAAGCAATACAATATGATCTTCTTATCCTTCGGAAGGGAAACGGCCCCGTTTAACAATGCTTCTTTTTCTATGTGAATGGCTCCCGGTATAAATCCATGATTGTATGCCGTCTGATCTCTGACGTCTACAAGCATATATTCCTCCGGGCTCATTTGCTTCATTTGTTCCAATGATAGATCCAGCTCATGAGCCATACTGTCATCAAACATATTCTTACCTCCTAATCCGTCCATTTCCGTTTATTCCTTATGTGCCAGGTCCTTGATCACTTCCCCTGCTATGATCAGTCCTGCCACGGAAGGAACAAAAGCCACGCTTCCGGGAATATCCCTTCGTTCCGTGCACTTATGCCTGGCTCCCGGCGGACAGATACAGTTTGTCCTGCAGCTGATGGACATATCCTCTAACGGCCTTGTAGGCTTTTCCGTGGAGTAAACAACCTTAAGCTTCTTTACTCCTCTTTTCTTTAACTCTCTCCGCATGACTTTTGCAAGCGGGCACATGGTGGTTTTATAAATATCCGCCACTTCAAATTTCGTAGGATCCAGTTTATTGCCGGCGCCCATACAGCTGATGACCGGCACACCCGCTTCTTTTGCGCGCATGATCAGTTCAAGCTTTGCGGTGACAGTATCTACCGCATCCACCACATAATCATAATTCTTAAAATCAAAATCAGCCGCGTTTTCCGGTAAATAGAAGCACCGGTGCATTTCCACTTGAGCATCCGGGTTGATTTCCAATATTCTGTCCTTCATTACTTCAACCTTATATTTGCCTACCGTTTTTCTGGTCGCTATGATCTGCCTGTTTAAATTGGTAAGACAAACCTTGTCATCATCAACAAGTACAAAGGAACGGACCCCGCTTCTCACCAAGGCTTCCACCGTATATCCGCCGACACCGCCGATACCAAAAACAGCAACTTTCGCCCCCATCAATTTATCCATGGCATCTTCCCCCAATAATAACTGGGTCCTTGAAAACTGGTTCAACAATTGATTCAACCTCTTTCTTAATTTTTCTATCTGTTTAATAGGAATAAAAATACACTTTATTATACTTCGAAATGTGTATTTGGGCAAATGATATTTATTGCCTTTTCTTTTTTCCGGATTATAGGAGCAATAAGTGTCTCTCATTC
>NZ_LT732526.1:413350-431573 GCF_900155545.1 Clostridium sp. Marseille-P2415 | reverse complement strand
TTTTATAAATATCCGCCACTTCAAATTTCGTAGGATCCAGTTTATTGCCGGCGCCCATACAGCTGATGACCGGCACACCCGCTTCTTTTGCGCGCATGATCAGTTCAAGCTTTGCGGTGACAGTATCTACCGCATCCACCACATAATCATAATTCTTAAAATCAAAATCAGCCGCGTTTTCCGGTAAATAGAAGCACCGGTGCATTTCCACTTGAGCATCCGGGTTGATTTCCAATATTCTGTCCTTCATTACTTCAACCTTATATTTGCCTACCGTTTTTCTGGTCGCTATGATCTGCCTGTTTAAATTGGTAAGACAAACCTTGTCATCATCAACAAGTACAAAGGAACGGACCCCGCTTCTCACCAAGGCTTCCACCGTATATCCGCCGACACCGCCGATACCAAAAACAGCAACTTTCGCCCCCATCAATTTATCCATGGCATCTTCCCCCAATAATAACTGGGTCCTTGAAAACTGGTTCAACAATTGATTCAACCTCTTTCTTAATTTTTCTATCTGTTTAATAGGAATAAAAATACACTTTATTATACTTCGAAATGTGTATTTGGGCAAATGATATTTATTGCCTTTTCTTTTTTCCGGATTATAGGAGCAATAAGTGTCTCTCATTCCAGGTTGATATGCCGACCAACCATTTATTTGTAATAAAAAAAATATCCCGCATTTATGCGGGACACGGAGTTTCGTAAACGTCTAACAAATTGCAGTAAGTGAAAGGAGTGAAAGAAAAGCCATCTCCCACTCCTTCCGTAATCAAGAAATTATTACCCAAAACAATACCAAAACTATAGCAATCAAAGCAATAAAGGCCGGTATACTAAGAATATGTAAAAAATAAAGGGCAAACAGTATAATTACAAAACAGCTGGTTAAAGCTTTCAGCACTAACTTTTTTTTACCGCTATGGTTTTGACTCTTCACTATTTGCGATCACCTCCTTATTTCCCCCGGAAAAGTGAAACGTAATTCTCTTTATTATTCCGAACTGCCTTAGTATACATTTACCAAAGCATCAGCAATTCCTTCATAGGTAAATGATAATGAGCTGCGGTCAAAAATACCAAAATTCTCTGCACCGTATCCAAAGCAATTGTTATCCCACCAAATACAAGGTATATCATACTTCTTAGCAAAGGTTGCGTATATTTCAGCATACTTCTCACGATCAGCGGTATTTCCTTTATTCGTTGCTCCAAATTCTCCAATAACAACAGGAATTCCCTTGCTGATAAAAGCAGAATCCAGCTGATTAAAAACAGAGTCAAGGGATTGATAGTCTGAATCTGTCCAATTTGAATGTCCGCCTCCTTCAAAGGCAAAATCAAATGGCAGATAAGCATGAATGGAAACAGCAATCATAGGATCGTTTCCAAGATTTTTCCAGCCATTTATTTTAGGTGTGTCAGGGGAAGCACAGTAAGCAGGCATCATGATCAGCCTTGAGCCATTATTCCCTCCTGTTGCACGGATAGCGGCACGGCTGGCCTCGTTATACTTATTGACACAATCATAGTAAGAAGTATTTCCATTCCAATCCTCTCCGGCTCTAGGTTCATTGATGGTTTCAAAAATAAGCTTGTCACCGTAATTTTTAAAACGTTTTCCAACCTGTTTCCATATAGCCGATAATTCATTTTTAACACGCTTCTGTACATTACTGTCTGTGGAAACCATAGTCTGCAGATCATTATGGTGAACATTGATAATAACGTACATTCCGTCAGCAAGACCATAATTTACAACTTCTTCGACTCTGTCCATATAGTCAGATTTAATTGTATAGGAAGAAGAATCTGTATAATTATCATCCCATCTTACCGGAATACGTAAGGTTTTAAACCCCTTTGCGGCAATCTTATCAATCATTGCCTTTGTGGTTTGTGGGTTTCCCCAGTAAGTTTCGTTATTCTCGGACTCCAGTGAATTCCCCAGATTCCAGCCAGCTCCCATATCAGCAGTCAGTTCAGAAGCTGAAAGACCTCTCATTTGTGTCTGATAGCTGGATCCGTCAGCTGCCTTTACCGGCTCTGCCGTACCAATAACAAGTACACTCAATAGAACTGAAACAACACTCATTTTTAATTTTTTAAACATTCAATTACCTCCTAATCAATATGATGGTTTTGTTTATTAAAACCAAACAAATAATCTACCGGTAACAAAAGTCTCACCTCCTCCTTATAAAAATAAAGACTAATAATACAGAACAATAAGATTCATATTCTGCTATCATAGTCCTATATCGCAAAGATATGTAGGAATGTAAAAGGGGCTTAGAGAAACTACTTGTTATATTACTTTTAGTATAAAATAAATTATTTTATTTTCAACCAAAGTGCCAATATTATACATGTTAAGTGCCAATATTTGCACATTAACCTTTAAAATAAACCTCCAAACTGATTAATTTTATTTCACATCAGTTTGAAGGTTTACACAAACTTTAGGATACTCCCGTTTCCGCTGACTTCAAATCAGTCTCAAAAAAACAGACAGGACGGTTTGTTTTTACAAACCGTCCTGTCTGCTGTTACTTTATCTTCTGTCTGATCCATGATTCGTACTTATCCTGTACGCCCTCATCCTCTGCCTGCTTTTCAAATGATTCTGTCTCATCATCCACGGCTTTTAACTGATCCTCCGACAATGCGCGGGCTGCAAACGTATAAGCAACCTCATCTTCTTTTTCAATATGGCGCTTTAATAACGCACCGTAGCCCACTGCATTGGAGATAATATCCAGTTTCGGCTCTGTTCCCGGATTTTTCTCATATTCCTCTATGGCTTTTTCCAGCTCGGAAACATACAATCTTCCCAGATCATGTTCCACAAGCATGCCGTTCCTTATGAGCTTTTCCGCAACAGGACCCATATTTTCCAGCATGATCCGGAACAGGACCTTTTCTTCCTTTCCATGATGATGCTTATCCGCATAATTCCTTGCGAAGTCAACGCACTCCCTCAGCAGGGAAGTCTCCACCGGCTTCCCCTCCAGAATGCCGGAACAAATGCTTCTTAATAAGCCGGTGAAAGACAGAATGTTCTCATGCTCCTTCATTAAGATGTCTATTCCATACATAAGCGTCTCCTTAATTCATATACCTGATCCCCGGTCTGATGAAATTCTATCCCGGAATCTTTAAACATTCCTTTTATCAGGGACTCTCTTAAGTCATAATAATGTTTTACGTCCCCATGGATCATCGCCCAATAAGCACCGTGGATATCCTGCGTCTGTCTCCATACCAGTTTGTCTTCTGCTTCTTCAACCAGTTCATTCACCCTGTCGCATGGCATACCGTTTAACAGTGTGTTTTCCAGATACTCATAGGCTTTGCGGACCGTGATCTCTTTATCCGGGGAATTTTTCTTTCCGAATTCGCAGATAGCAGCCAGGATATCAGACAGCCTTCCGGAATCCGGTTCCAGCAGTGTTGCCACCACATAAGCCATTCTGTTTTCCACCAGACTCACTTTTTCCTGCAGCCAGCCATGGATATTGCCCGTATCGATCATGTCTTCTAAATTTCCGTTTCCGAGCACTCCATATCTGCTGTCAACCTTACTTCTAAGCTCTTCGGCGTAACCTTTTTCTTCTGCAAGGTCTAAGATCGCGTCAACCATTGCATCCTGAAATTTTATTTTGTTGTATAACCAAGTGTGTATTGGTCCCAAAAAGGCACTCATCCTGCACCTCTTTTCCTTAATGATTCAGCTTGTCCAGCACTGCGTCTGTATCAAGTCCGTGAACCATACATGCATCCTCTAAGGATTCCATCTGGGATGACGGACATCCCAGACAGTGCATGCCGCAGCCCATTAAAATTTCTGCCGCATTTGGGTTGCTTCTTAAAATTTCTCCAATATTCATTTCTTTTGTTATCATATCAAACGCCTCCTGTTTATTATCCGAGAATTTTCTTTAAATCTTCTTCGGGTGTGCTGATTGGTGATATTCCGTAGTTTTCAACGAGGAATGTTAATACATTCGGTGATAAGAATGCAGGTAAGGATGGTCCAAGGTAAATATTCTTGATTCCAAGATGTAACAGGGTAAGGAGAATGCAGACCGCCTTCTGCTCATACCAGGACAATACCATGGATAACGGGAGCTCATTGACCCCGCATCCAAAGGCTTCTGCCAGTGCCACCGCTACCTTGATCGCGCTGAACGCATCATTGCACTGTCCCATATCCATGATTCTCGGAAGCCCTCCGATGGTTCCAAGATCAAGGTCGTTAAAACGGTACTTTCCGCAGGCCAGTGTTAAGATGATGGAATCCTTCGGGGACTGCTTTACAAATTCAGTATAATAATTTCTTCCTGTCTTGGCGCCGTCACAGCCGCCTACTAAGAAGAAGTGGCTGATCGCTCCCTGCTTCACGGCATCAATGACCTGGTCCGCAACTCCAAGTACTGTTCCATGGGAGAATCCTGTCATGACTTCCTTACCGCCATTGATTCCCGTCATTTCATGGTCTTCCCGGTATCCGCCAAGCTCCAGCGCTTTTTCAATAACCGGTGTAAAGTCTTTTTCATCTCCAATGTGGACCATTTCCGGATAGGAAACCACTTCCGTGGTAAATACACGGTCCGCATAGCTTGCTTTTACAGGCATCAGGCAGTTTGTTGTAAACAGGACCGGCGCAGGAATGGAATCAAACTCTTTCTGCTGATTCTGCCAGGCGGTTCCGAAATTTCCCTTTAAATGCGGATACTTTTTCAGTTCCGGATAGCCATGGGCCGGAAGCATCTCTCCGTGGGTGTAAATATTTATGCCTTTATCCTTTGTCTGCTCAAGGAGCTGTTTTAAATCATAAAGATCATGTCCGGTGATTACAATAAACGGACCTTTTTCAATGGTAAGGGGCACGCTGGCCGGTTTCGGAGTTCCGAATGCGGTCGTATTTGCTTTATCCAGCAATTCCATGCATTTCAAATTTACCTCTCCTACTTCAAGTACAACCGGTAACAGCTGCTCCATGGACAGATCATAGCTTATGACTGACAGAGCCTTATAGAAAAAGTCATTGACCGCCTCATCTTCCTGTCCAAGGACCATGGCATGGTAGGCATATGCTGCAACACCGCGCAATCCGAATAAAATCAAAGACTTTAAGGAACGGATATCTTCATCTGCCTCCCAGATTTCCTTCATGTCAAAATCAGATGTGTTTCCGCAAACAGACAGACAGCTGCCGCAGTCCGGTACGATTTTTTCTTTCTCTTTCCGGACCCTTGCAATCATTTCTGCTAAAACTTCATCATTAAAGTTTACATTTGTGATGGTGGTAAACAATCCTTCCACGATAATTCTTGTCGTATTCTCCAAACGGGGATTATTGCCGCATGCCTTTGCCAGGCCAATGAGTGCGCCGGTCAGTTCATCCTGTAAATTTGCGGTGCTGGCTGATTTGCCGCATACTCCTGCATTGCCTGTACAGCCGCTGCAGCCTGCTGTCTGCTCACACTGAAAACAAAACATCTTATGATCCATCTCTATTCTCTCCTATTTTATATAAATTTATTTAAAAAACTACGGTCAATGACATCTTGAAGCTTTCCACTGCATAAACCGCATGGGGCTTTTTCGCCGGCATCACCAGAGTCTGGCCTGCACTCAGAAGATACTCTTTTCCGTCGACCGTGAATTTACCGGTTCCTTCTAAAACAGATACCATGGCATCTCCATTGGAATCATGGGTGCTGATTTCTTCGCCTTTATCAAATGCAAACAAGGTAATGCTAAGTGCCTCATTTTGTGCAAGTGTCTTGCTGACGATCTGACCTTCCTGGACGCTTACCAATTCGGATAACACTATGATTTCCTCATGCTTTATATTTTTGATTAATTTCTCTGACATTTGGCTCCTCCTTATTTTTTTCTTGCCTTTCTATGGAGATTATAATATAATAATTACATCATTTCAGTTGTTATTACAACATTTTTAAAATAATTTGAAAGGGGGAAGCAAATGGAAGAATATTTGCCTGTATTAAAAAAATCCAGTTTGTTTTCAGGGGTCCGTCCGGACGAAATAAACGCAATGCTCAAATGTCTCTCGGCGCGGCAGAAGCATTTTAAAAAAGAGGAATTTATTATCAGAAGCGGGGATTACATCCATTCGGTGGGAATGGTGCTTTCCGGGACCGCCCTCATCATTCAGGAAGATTTCTGGGGCAGACGGACCATTATATCCGAAGTCATGCCTGGTACTCTGTTTGCTGAGACTTATGCCTGCCTCTCCTCCCTCCCCATTGAAATGAGTGTAATTTCTGACTCGGAATGTGATGTGCTGTTTTTGGATTTCAATAAAATACTGACCGTATGCACCTCTGCGTGCACGTTCCATACACGCCTGATCCAGAACTTCTTATCTTCCATTGCAAGAAGAAATTTAACTCTGACGAAAAAAATGCAGCACATGTCCAAAAAGACCATCCGGGAAAAACTGCTTTCTTATCTCTCTGCCGAATCCTTAAAAAGCAATGCTTCCACCTTTGATATTCCATTTAACAGGCAGCAGCTGGCGGATTATCTGTCCATTGACCGCAGCGCCCTGTCCAACGAGCTGAGCAAATTACAGGCAGAAGGGATTTTGACCTATAAGAAAAACCGTTTTACCTTAAAAGAAGACTTTCATGAATGACAGGATCAAAAAAGAAGGCGGCGCCGGGATTCGCATCAAATCCTGGCGCCGCCTGCTGTTTTTAAGCCGTTAGATCATTACTTTGCAGTTTCCGGATACAGGAAATCTGCCAGTGTCTCCATACAGTCAAAGGTCCGGTATCCTCCTCCCATCAGTTCGTTGTACTCAACGGTTATAATCTTCTGGTTCTGAATGGCCTTTACACTCTGGATTACTTCGTTGGAAAGCATGGCCTCCATTGCATTCCGGTCATTTTCTTCGTTATGGGTTCCCTTGACATAAACGATCACATCCGGGTCCATGGAGATTAAATTCTCTGCGGAAAGAGCGCTGCCGCCTTTTTCCAGTACATTCACTGCATGAAGGCGCCTTAACAGATCCTTTTGAAGAGAAGCATTATTACCGTAACCGCCAAAGGTCCCATCCTGATAATTAACCATAAGAAGAACCTTTAAAGGCTCTCCCTCCAGGGACCTTAAGCGATCTTCGGTTTCCGTAAGGCGGGAGGTGAGCTCCTTAGCCATCTCTTCGGCCTGATCCTCCTTCTCAAAGATCTTACCGATGTTTCTGATGTCATCAAGAATGGATTCCATGGTCACATCCTGGTCCATACGGGTGGCCTCCTGGGTATAGGCGGCAATTCCCATGTCATTTAAATCACTGACAGAGCCAAGAGTCTCAGGGGTAAAGGATTTTACTCTTCCCACAACAATGTCCGGCTCCATGCCCACTACCTTCTCCTTGGAAATATCCCGTTTATCTGCCAGTATTGGAATGGCATCATAAGCGGCAGCTAACTCATCGGTGGTGGGGTTGTCCTTTAAAACAGTAGCGATAATACGGTCACCAAGTCCAAGCTTTAACAAGAGTTCTGTACTTGTCTGGTTGTTTGTAATTACCTTCTGAGGCGCTTTCTCAACGGTCTGCTCATGACCGGTTCCGTCTGCATCATAGGCGAAGTATGTAAAAGGAGATCCGGCTGTCTCCCGGGTATTGCGTGCGGTCTCTGTTTTGGCATGATCTGCGGCACAGCCGGCTGTTACTGCTGCAACTGCACAAACTGCCGCCATTGTCTTTAAAACATTCATTCTCTTTTTCATTTTTACTCCTTATTTTTATTGCAAATGATTAAATCTGATACCGGATGGAAAGCTGTCCGGTTTTTGTATCCGTGACCACCGATGCACGGACATCATAAATATCCCGTATCATTTCCGGCGTAATTACTTCTTCCGGTTTTCCCTTTCCCATAATGCAGCCGTTTTTTAACATATATATCTCATCGCAGAACATGGCTGCCAGGGAAAGGTCATGAAGGGCTGCCAAAACACAAATATCCAGCTGCTTCACAATGGACAGAACCTGTAGCTGGTATTTAATATCCAGATGATTGGTCGGCTCATCAAGAATGAGAATCTCCGGCTCCTGTGCCAGGGCTCTTGCCAGTATGATCCTTTGCTTTTCTCCGCCGGACAACGTGGAAAATCTGCGTTTTGAATACGCTTCCATTCCCACCTTTTTAAGGGCCCCGGAAACGATCCGGTAATCCTCCGCCGTCTCCCGTTCCAGCCTCTTTTTATGAGGAGTCCGTCCCATCATAACAATATCTTCAACCGTGAATTCAAAGCTCACCTGATTGAACTGGGATACCACAGCCATAACCCTGGCCCTCTCCTTTTCCGGTATCAGGGATACATCCTTCCCGTTCATCAGCACCGCTCCCCCTTTTGGCTTAAGGACCCGGTAAACTGCTTTTAAAAGTGTGGATTTTCCGCTTCCGTTAGGACCTAAAAGGCCGATAAACTGATGACTGCTTCCATTTAAGGATACTCCCTTTACAATCTCGGAATTTCCTATATTCACCCTTAAGTCTTCTACTTTCAGTTCCATTGTCTCATCCTCCTTACCCTTCCCGGAAGGTATAGCTTTTGCGTATCAGAATATACACAAAGAACGGCGCGCCAATGAGCGCAGTTACGATTCCGATGGGAAGTTCTGAATTGTGTACGGCGATTCTTGCAAAGGTATCGGCCCAGATCATAAAAACAGCACCGCCTACGGTACACAGAGGTGTCAGCCTTCTGTGGTCTGCTCCTGTCACTGCTCTCGTTATGTGAGGAATGATAAGTCCGACAAAGCCAATGATGCCGCAATAAGCAACTAATACTCCGGTTAAAAGGGAAGAAGCTGCCATATACAGCCTTCGGTACCTCGCCACAGGTATCCCCAGAGTTACCGCAGCCTCATCTCCAAGAAGCAGGGCATTTAACGTTCTGTACTGAAAGAGAAATCCTGCAAAACAGACCCCAGTCAGGGCTGCCGGAAAAAAGATGTTCTCCCACTTTGCTCCTGCAAGCGATCCCATGGTCCAGAATTTCACACTCTGCATTCCCTGGGCATCTCCTGCCATGAAAATGATGAAATTGCTGAGGGCGTTGCAAAGGGCATTTACCACAGTTCCCGACAGCACCAGCTTGGAGCTTGTCATCTTACTTCCCATGGAAGCCAGCATTAACACGCAGAAAGCCGCTCCTAAGGCACCGGCAAATCCCCAGAAAGAACTGGCGTTCATGGAAAACCAGCTTAAGGTGCCCATGCCAAGCATGATGGAAAAGGTGGCACCCAAAGATGCGCCGGAAGAGATTCCGAGGATATATGGTTCTGCCAAAGGATTCTGAACCGCCGCCTGCATGGACATGCCGCAAAGAGACAGCCCTGCTCCCACCGCTGCTCCAAGAATCACCCGGGGAAAACGGATCTCCCATATAATATTTACTTCCGAAAGACGTCCGGTCAGAGATGGGTCTGACTGTATGCCAAAGAGCTTTTCCAGAAGAATGGCATAGGTATGAGACGGCGCAATCTTCATAGAACCAAATGACATGGACAATACGGCGGACAAAAGGAGCACAAATACCATTCCTGCAAGCATCAGCCCAAAGGCTTTTCTGCTCTTCTGATTCTCTATGCAGGCTTCAGAAATATAATGACTCAAAGAAAAAGTCCTCCTTCCATCTTATTAGTTATAACTAACCACAGATAATTATACGGACTCTTACACAGAATAGGAATAGATAATTCTTCAAACACATGGACAATTATTGAATTTTAAACGATAAAAAATATCACAAATATCACTTGCGTTGACTTCCCCAAATACTGCCGCTATAATAATTAGAATATGGATAAATGAAAGAAGGGAGGTCTTAAATGTCTGATTTCCGTACCCAGTTAGCAGAAGAATATGCCAGATTTCCATTGACGATTCTAAAAGCTGCCTCTTTTACAAAGCTGCCGGGACAGGTCCCTGCATCTTATGAAACCACGCGGGCCGCCTTTATCTTCCCAGTCAGCGGAAAAGCCCGCATTTCTTTTGACTCCAGGGTCTTTACAGCAGTGCCGGGCAAGGTGATTCACGGCTGCCCCGGAAAAAGGCTTACCTTTTTCCCAGAAGGGCCGGAACCCTTCTGTCATATCAATCTGTATTATGATCCATGCGATCACAAAAGTAAAAGAACGGACTTTATGCACTCTGCCTATGAGTTGGATATCATGAATAAGGAGGAGGTAATGGGCTGTTTAGAGGATCTGTTAAAGCTCTCACACTGCCATGACATACGTTCCCGGTTCCGCATGAATTTTATGACCCAGCAGCTCTTTGATGCGCTGTTTTGTTCGGAGATCAGCAAGCATAAGGCAGAGGAACTGAACTTTATCAATGAAGCCGCTTTGTTTATCCGGAGTCATTATGCCGAGCCTCTGACTCTTGCAGATATTGCGGATCATTTTCATAAAAAGCCGGAACACTTTTCTTACCTGTTTCATAAAGTCATGGGAATCCGCCCCATTGATTATCTCATTGAATACCGCCTTGAAACAGCGGCCGGACTTTTAAATGAGAACGGCTTCCGTGTCAGGCAGGCAGCGGCAGCGGTAGGCTATAAAGATGAATTTTATTTCAGCAGGTTATTTAAAAAACATATGGGAATTGCTCCAAGTAAAATGAAAAGCGGAAATGGAAAGGAAAGAAAGAAATCATGATTTTAGAATACAAAGAAGGAAAACATCCTATTATAGAAACCCAGTGGAAAAATCATAATATTTACTTATATCTGCCGCCATCATGGAAAAAGAATGAAAACAGAGCGTATCCCACAATCCTGGTACAGGATGGAGATCAGGCCCTTAAGGCAATCACTCCCCTGCTGGAAGAACTGGAGGAGCTCTGGGCAAGAGGAACGGGCAGAGAATTCATACTGGTGATGATATGCCCTTTGGACCGGCTTTCTGAATATACCCCATGGCCGGCCAGCGCAATGTCTCCCCGTTTTCCTGATTTTAAAGGAAGGGGAAATGAATATCTTAAATCTCTTGAAACCGGCCTTCTCCCCTGGCTGTCCGAAAACTATAAAACAGATAGGAAGAATGTGTCTTTGCTGGGCTACTCTCTCGGAGGCCTGATCAGTGTATATGCGCTGACGATACAGAATTGCTGGTGTCATGTTGCCGGAATCTGCAGTTCCTTTTGGTATGACGGCTGGTACTCCTATCTGGAGGGCAGTTCCATCAGCGAAGACCTAAAGTCCGTCTACCTGCATTATGGAACTCAGGAAGGGAAAGGGAAGTCAGGCTCAATGGAGAAAGCAGCCGAATATGGAGAAAAAACAGGACGGCTCCTGACCGCAAGACTTCCGGGGAAAGTAAGGGTCACTCAGGATGATGGGGGACACCATTCCTTTGCAGATAA
This sequence comes from Clostridium sp. Marseille-P2415, assembly GCF_900155545.1. Lineage (GTDB taxonomy): Bacteria > Bacillota > Clostridia > Lachnospirales > Lachnospiraceae > Lacrimispora. The sequence goes on along the minus strand of NZ_LT732526.1, from coordinate 420,150 downwards.
ACGTTACCGGAATGGGCTTTTATGGCTGAATGACCAGATTGGGAAATAGCCATACCGCACTTCTTTTCTTCTATTTTGGTATACTTACCGTAAAACAGCTTCCCTTTTCTTCTTCGCTTTCAGCTGTCACAGTCCCCCCGTGAGCCGTAACAATGGATTTTACAATTGCCAGTCCAATGCCCGCGCCGCCGGATTTCCGGTTTCTGGATTTGTCGGTCCGGTAAAAGCGTTCAAAGACTAATGGAAGTTCTTTTTCAGGAATTCCGATTCCAGTGTCCCTTATCCTGATCATACCGAAATCACTTGTTTCGGAAACCCGGATCTGCACGATTCCACCCTCCGGCGTATATTTAATGGAATTGGAAAGCAGATTGGCGACGACCTGACTGATCCTGTTTTTATCCGCTTCCACAAAGACCGGCTCTCCTTCCACGGACAGGGATAAGCCTTTTTTGCTGATCTCCCCATTCATCGTATCCGACACGATACGGACCGTATCCAGCAAATTGATCCGGGATTTATTTAAGATCAGATTTTCACCTTCTATTTTTGCAAGCTGCTCTAAATCCGCAACCAGCGTTCCCAGGCGTTTTACCTCTTCATGACAGCTTTTAAGCCGTTCCGGCGTTGCCTCCCATAAGCCCTCGATCATGGCCTCTAAGTGGGACCCTAATGCGGTCAGAGGCGTCCGCAGTTCATGAGCCACATCTGCGGTCATCCGCTTGCGCAGATTTTCCTGCTCATTTAATGCATCGGACAGATGGTTGATTGAGGTTGCAAGGTCATCCAGTTCCCGTATCCTTGTCCCGGGCTCAAACTTTATGTTATAATTGCCTTTTGATATCTGCTTCGCGATATAGGCGGTCTTTGTGACAGGACGGGATATTCTCTTTGCCAGCAGACAGCCGACTAAAACCGAGCAGGCACTGGAGAAAATACCGATCACCAGCAGGACCGTGTTCATGACATTGATAAAATTAAAATCAGCCTCATTCATAAAAAACGGGCCGTAATATTTGATGGAAACCGAACCTACCTTTTTCCCGTTCTGACTGATATCATAGGTATTGTCCACAAAGCCTCCGGCAGCGCCTCTCTCTTCCATGCGGGCCGAAATCTCATTCATGATCTGGCCGCAAAGGCTCATATCATGGTTTTCCGCATCCCACACCATGTTTCCGCCTGCATCGTAAAGCTTCAGGATATACCCGTCGTACAGGGAATTCATGCCGATCGCATGCACATAATCCAGCCGCCAGTTACGCTTGAATCCGTCATACTGCTTGCTCAAATCGTCCACGATGTTCTCTCTTCGTTCCTGTCCCAGCCCGGTAATATACTTCTCAAATTCCCGGTTTATAAACCAGTTGGAAAGCAGGCCGATCAGCCCAATGGTGACCAGAAGCGTTAACAGTATGGACAGCGACAGCTGCTTTCTTAAGCTCTTCATCTCCCATCACCCTCCGAATTTATATCCCAGCCCCGGGATCGTCAGCACATATACCGGGTTCCTGGGGTCATCCTCAAGCTTTTTCCTGATATTCTTGATGTGACTGTCAATGGCCCTGTCGTATCCGGCAAAGTCCTTGTCCAGCGCAGCCTCGATCAATTCTTCCCGGGTAAAGACTTTCCCCGGGTATTTGATGAGCACGGACAGGATCTTCAGTTCGCTGGGAGTCAGGGTCAAACCAACCCCTTTTTTCCGTACTTCATTTTTTTCAAAGTCAACCACCAGATCCCCGTCCCTCCATGAATTCCGCTTCGCAAGCGGTACCAGATCGCTTTCCGTACGGCGAAGCACGGCCTCAACCCGGGCGTACAGCTCTTTTAAGCCAAAGGGCTTTATGACATAATCATCCGCCCCAAGGCCCAGACCCCCGACGATATCGCTTTCATCTACCTTGGCAGTCAGCATGATGATGGGGACCCGGGATTTTTTGCGGATGCTCATGCACACCTCTTCTCCGGAAATATCCGGCATCATAAGGTCCAGTATGACAAGGGAAATATTCTCTGAGTCAAATATCTCCAGAGCCTTCCTGCCGTTTTCGGCAGAAAAAGCATGAAATCCCCTGCTCTCCAAAAGCAGGCAGACTACCTCCAGTATTTTCGGTTCATCGTCCACCACAAGTACATTTTTGCTGCTTTTCAACATCGTAGCACCTCGATCTTTGTCAAGCGGATATTCGCAATCCGCTTCGCCACTTGCTTGATTCGGTTAAATAAAGCGCGAAAGGCGGGAACCGCCCGACTGCGGTTCCCGTCCTCTTTACCCAACTACATCGTAGCCCTGATCCTCGATTTCAGATTTGATCTTATCGAGGGGCGCCTTGTCGGGGTCATGTTCTACTGTTACGGTTTTTGCTTCCAGATCAACCGATACCCCGGATACGCCGGGTACCGCTCCTACCGCCTTTGTAATTGCTTTGACACAATGTTCACAGGCCATACCATCTACGTTTATTACTGTCTTTGCCATCTGAGTTACCTCCAATATGATATTTGATTCGGAAGCGAAAAGCGCTTCCTCTGATGCTCGCTTTACTCATGCCTGTCTTCCTGCCGGTAAGCGATATTACTGTAGGTTAAAGGGTTTTAAAAACTTATAAACATTTATATTCTTCCCATTTTCCTCTACCGGAACCTGGGCGTATGCCCAGCCTTCCACTTTTTCCGGATCAACACCTGCTGCAATGAGCGGCTCGGGATTTAAAACAAAAACGATGTCCTTATCCTGATTTTCCTTTGTTACGGTGTTGGTATCCATATTTTTCGCCCACTCAAACATGTTGCCGTCGCCCAGCTTTACTCCGTAGTGGTCAAGGGCTGTGTGATAATTGATGGAGCTGCGGTATTTGCTTACGATCTGCTCATAGGCAGTCAGGGCTGTGGGCCCGCCCTGATAGGTGAGCTTGTCATTCCCAAGCTTGCTTCCCACCATCAGCATATCATCATAAGCCGCGTAGTTTTCCGGAAGCTTACTTGTATCAAGCCCTGCATCAAGGAAGGGCTTTGCATCAAGCTCCAGCATTACATCGTGAAGAGGACTGCTGCTGTAATCCTGACTCCAGATAAAGCGTACGCTTCCATCGGGTGCGGTTAGTGACCAGCCTCCATTCATTTCATCCGCTGTCACTTGATCAGGAATTACTTTTAAAACCTTTTCAAACGATGTGACGGACTCTTTGCCAACCACATCAAGGTTTCCTCCTACGGAACTTTTCACCACCGCCAGGATTGCCGCCACCACTACAACAGCCGCACCGGCCGCCGCAATTATTTTAACATTCTTTTTCATCCATTTCACCTCTATCTTGTAGTTGGTTTGAATCTCTTAAGCCGAAGAGCATTGGTCAGTACGGAAACCGAACTTAAGCTCATGGCAGCCGCTGCAAATATGGGGTTAAGAAGCGGCCCGTTAAAGAGCAGGTGCAAAAGTCCGGCCGCAATGGGGATCCCGATTACATTGTAACCGAATGCCCAGAAAAGATTCTGTTTGATGTTCCGTATGGTCTGTTTGCTTAAATTGATCGCCGTCGGCACATCCATCAAGTCGGACCGCATCAGGACAATGTCAGCCGATTCCATGGCAACGTCCGTGCCGGAACCAATGGCAATACCGATGTCCGCCTGGGCCAGAGCGGGCGCATCATTGATCCCGTCACCAACCATGGCTACCTTGCGGCCTCCGGTCTGGAGCTTCTTTACTTCATCGGACTTATCCTGAGGAAGTACCTCTGACAGGACTCTGTCAATGCCGACCTGCTTTGCAATGGCGGCGGCAGTCTTTTTGTTGTCACCGGTTATCATGGCTACTTCAATGCCCATCCGGTGCAGGCTTTCAATGGCAGCCCGGCTGGATTCCTTCACTACATCCGCAACCGCCACAATACCGGCCAGTTTGCCGTTAACCGCCACATACATGGGCGTTTTTCCCTCTTCCGCCAGCCGGTCTGAAACTTCTTCCATTCCCTTTAAGGAAATTTCCCGTTCAGCCATCAGCTTCCGGTTGCCGGCAAGGATATCCTCACCGTTAATTTTTGCTTCGATCCCGCGTCCGGTCAGGGATTCAAACTGCTCTGCTGCGGCTAATGCAAGCCCTGCATCTTCCGCGCCGTGAACAATCGCCTGACCCAGCGGGTGCTCGGAACCTTTTTCCGCAGAAGCGGTCAGCTGTAACAGCTGTTCTCCGGAAAGACCTTCTACGGGAAGTACATCCGTCACCGTAGGCTTTCCTTCGGTAATGGTACCTGTCTTGTCAAATACGATGGTATTGATTTTATGAGCGGTCTCCAGAGCCTCACCGCCTTTGATCAGAATGCCGTTTTCCGCACCCTTACCTGTTCCTACCATGATGGCGGTAGGCGTGGCAAGACCAAGGGCACAGGGACAGGCAATGACCAGTACCGAGATAAATATGGTAAGGGCAAATTTTAAGTCGCCTCCGGTCCCAAGATACCATGCGATACCGGAAAGCAATGCGATCACGCAGACCACCGGAACAAAATAACCGGAAACAATATCTGCCATCTGGGCGATAGGGGCTTTGGACCCCTGGGCGTCCTCCACCAGCTTGATGATCTGAGCCAGTGCCGTGTCACTGCCGATCTTTTCGGCTTTAAACTGAATGGTACCTGTTGTATTTAAGGACGCAGCGTAAACCTGGTCACCTTCTTTTTTATCCACCGGCATGCTCTCCCCGGTCAGCATTGATTCATCAATTGCCGTATGACCGCCCAGAACCGAACCATCCACGGGAATTTTATCGCCGGGCTTTACCAGAATGATATCGCCGATCTCCACCTCGTCAATGGGTATTTCCTTTTCCACCCCATCCTCCAGTATAATGGCCGTTTTGGGCGCCAGGCCCATAAGCTTCTTTATCGCCTCGCTGGTTCTGCCCTTTGAAACAGCCTCCAGGGATTTTCCCAGCAGGATCAGGGTAATGATGACACCTGCAGTTTCAAAATAGAGGGATTCCACTGCCTGGAAGCTTCCATTTGCGATTTCGAACACATTGTAAATGCTGTATAAGACAGCAGCCGTAGTACCGACGGCTATCAGCGAATCCATGTTCGGGCTACGCTGGATCAGCGCTTTAAAACCGACGGTATAAAACTTATACCCCACTCCTATGACCGGAGCAACTAAAAGCAGCTCTGCCAGCGCATAAATCAGCGGATACTGCATGGGATCGATTCCTGCCGGGAAAGGCAGCCGTACGATCTTGATCATAGGCACCATGGCGATATAGAGAAGGGGTACGGAAAACACGGCGGAAACGATGAATTTCGTCCAAAGGGTTTTGATCTCCCTCTGCTTGCGGATGCGGTCCTCTTCCGCTGCATCCGATTTGTTGACCTCCAAAGCCTTGTAGCCGGCCTTCTCAATGGCTCCGCGGATAACCGACAGCCGGACCTGCTGGGGGTCATAGGTAACCGTGGCCTTCTCAGTCGCAAAATTGACCGATGCGCTTGCCACTCCTTCCAACCTGCCGATGGCTTTCTCCACACGCTGGGCACAGGCCGCGCAGGTCATCCCTCCGATCGGAATGGCCACATTGGCGTTTTCGGATTTTTCCACTACCTCGTATCCGATCTTTGCCACCGCTTCCTTAATGGCGGCAAGCTTAAGGCTGTCACTGTCGTATTCCACGAACAGCTTTTCACTTGCCAGATTCACGTTCGCCTGGCTGATACCCGAGAGCTTCCGTACGGTTTTTTCTATTCTCTGGGCACAGGCCGCACAGGTCATTCCACGTATATTTAAAATTTGACTTTCCATATATGTTTCACCTCACTGTTATTTGATTGCTCTTGAAGTTTTCGAGCACTCATGTTATTATTATGGCAGTAATCCCGAAATTTACAAGTATGCACTTTTTTGTGACATAGTACCTAAAATGATACTAAAGGAGGACATCCCTGATGGATTGCAACTGCACAAATCAAAACTGCCCGGTAGATACCACTCTGGATATGATCGGAGGAAAATACAAAGCCCTCATTCTTTGGCACTTAATCAACCACACACTGCGGTTTGGAGAACTCCGGAAGCTCATTCCCCAGGCTACCCCCAAAATGCTCACGCAGCAGTTAAGGGAGCTGGAGGAAGACAATTTAATCATCCGTACCGTGTACCCGGTGGTGCCGCCTAAGGTAGAATATACGCTGTCTGAGCTGGGAGCCAGCATCCGGCCCATACTGGAAGCCATGTATAAGTGGGGAGCAGACTACTTAACCCAGAATGGTCTTACCGTAAGCTGCTCCATGAAATTTCCTACATGACGTTCATCAATATGAAGTTTTCCAGTTGGCAAATATCTGTTTGGATTCTTTGAGGAAATCATAAGAGATCGTGATGGATTCGTCTGTCACGGTCTTATTTTTGTCAAAAACCGGCCAGGGATTGCAGCCGCCGGCCTCCACTTCCACCCGGCTCATGGGGAAACGGTTCCCGCAGTTCTGGCATACCAGGGCATCGCCTTCCTGTTTATAATATCCTCTGCCTGAATCATAGCAGACCTGGCAGGTATTAAATGCCGTACGTATGGTCCCGTCGGGTGACTGAACCGCAACGACTTCCATTTTTGTACCGTCTACCTCAACCGGATAAAACCTGGCCGTACTTGAAATCTCTTTTACCGGGATAACAAGATCCTCTCCCTGTTCTCCGCCCTGGCTCCGGCTTTGTTCCGATGCAGCCACAGTTTCTGCTTCTCCTTTTTTTGCCCCTGGGCTGCAGGCGGTCAGAGCGGCGGCAGCGATCATCACCGCCGCTGCTGCCGTTATTGCGGCAGG
>NZ_LT732526.1:395041-412332 GCF_900155545.1 Clostridium sp. Marseille-P2415 | reverse complement strand
CATCACCGCCGCTGCTGCCGTTATTGCGGCAGGAACTCCCCTTTTTTTCTTTTTGAAAACCAGCTTTAATTTCTGTACCATTTCAATAAACCTCCTGTCAGTGGATTTTATTTATCCTTATTATCCTTTTTGGGTTTTTCCCGCATGAAAAACATTGCTATTACAATGATGAAAACCGGCAGGATACAATGCCAGTGACTTAATAATAATCCCATATCCATGTGCTCCTTTCTATCCTGATACGGCTGCATTACCCGCTGCCGCCCCTAAAGTTTTTTGTGTTTACTGGCAGCAGGAACCGCCTGCCCCCTGAAATGTTTCATCCGGCCAGATCAGCGTTTTAAAATTGCGGATTTCTTCCCTGACCGCATTTAAATCCATGTTCCCCAGGTCATCCACAACCTTTATATATCCATAAAATTTGTTATCCCCGGTAGAAAAGTCAAAGCTGCCCGCAGGGGTAAAATAAAGGGGATTTTCTCCCTTTTCAAGGGGAAGCTGGGTTGCAAAATCCGGAACAAGAAGCCAGGTATCATAATTGGATTCAGAAGTATTGTCAATGATATTCCACTGGACATCCACACCGGATTTTATGACTGCAGCAGCCGGCTTAAAGCCGTCATCCGTAAGCTCCATGGTAATCTTCTGAATGCTGTTCCCATAATCATCTTCGGCATCCTCTGCAATGGCCACGTCATCCACGGGGATCACATAGCCTGCCGGCACCGGCGACTCCGGAGCGTATTCTTTTAATATGCCGTCCGCATCGGAATTTGTGGCGCTCTCCGGAGCGCCGGCTTCCGTTACGTAAATGTTGCCGCGGATCATGCCCATCCAGCAGCTATAGGTCACTTTCCCTGTTTTTTCAGGTGTAAATTCAATGACATTCTCGCCTGTTTTGAAGGAATGCTCAATGTTATATTCCCGGATGATCATCCGGTTATTGCAGCCGTTGATGCTGCCCTGGGGGGCATCGATGATCCACTTCACCGGGATACCTGCCTTAACATTAATATTCGGATACCTGCCCGGAGCAAGCGTGCTGCTTACGATCTGTACGCCGTCTTCTATCTTAATGTCATCCTTGTTTTCCTGCTTCCCGCCTCCGGCACTGTCTGCACCGGGGAAAATGTCCGGAGCCTGAATCCCGGCCAGGCTTACTCCCTGGGAAAACATGGACATTCCAAGTACGACCACAAGCACTGCGCCCACCGTCATGACCTTGCCAGCGAACTTTTTCCCAAGCACCGAGGACAGCGCTCCCAGGCCGAACATGAGCGGCACGGTCCCAAGGCTGAACAGGAACATGGATAACGCTCCGGAAAGCGGATTTCCGGTAGACAGGGCATAAATCTGCATCGCCTGCAAAGGACCGCATGGCATCAGACCATTTAATAAGCCCACGATAAGCGGACTTTTGCTTTTTGATTTTTCCTTATCGACCTTTCTGGCAAAGACCCTGGGCATTCTGGGACTAAACCTGCGAAGCCATGGAAAAATCCCCAGCATATTTATTCCCATTATAACCATGAATACACCGGCAACCAGCTTAAGCACTCCCTGAAGGGTATTGGAAAAAGTGATCACCGAACCCAGCGCACCTACCAGAAAGCCCACTGCCGTGTAAGAAATAACACGTCCAAGATTATAAAGAAAGGTTGGGCGCAGCGCAGAAAAACGGCTCTTCTCCCCGTCCGCTTCCTCCCCCCTCGGTATGCACTGGGAAAGATTGATTCCGCCGCACATTGCCACGCAGTGGACGGACGTAACCAATCCGATTATAAATAACATTCCATAGCTCATTTTAGAATCTGCCAACTGGCTGGGCGCCAGTAAATTCAAGAGCCCAAACTGCTGTATCAGCATATACAGCGAAACAATGATCAGCAGAATACCGATGGCGCGGCTGGAATCCGGTTTCTGCCGTTCCCTTTCCGTTAATACTTTGTAATCCAGACTTTCAATCACTCCGACAATGCTCTTATATGAAATAATATCCGTATCATAGGTAACAGTGGCGGTTCCTGCGCTGTAACTCACCTCTGCCTTTTCGATGCCGGCCGTATTGCGCAGTTTCTTCTCGATCTTATTCTGGCAGCTGATACAGGTCATTCCGCCGATCCGCAATTTTTTAGTTTTCACACCAGATCCCATCTCGCATCCTCCTTTTCTATTTCTGAACCCAAGAATAGCAGGACGATTTGTAAAAATTGTGTAGATAAAAAATTTTTTCAATTATTTTTTTATTTTTTTAAGGGAACCGGATATCCGGACAAAAAACTCCTGCCGGTTACAACTTTTAGTACTACCGTATTATTTTTAGATGATATTTGACAAATAATATGAGCTTGATATATAATTAAAATTGTCGAATTATACAGAAATATGATAGTTCAGCATCAAATGTGCAGCGATTAGCTCGAATGTCCCGATAATAATATTTCATATTGGATAACATCCAAAATATTCAGTTTTATCGGGAAGAGAAGGACAAACCTTCCTGTGGTTGCAGCAATAAAAATAAGTTTCTGTAATTCACCGGGTTAAAAAGGCAGCAAAAAGGGGGGGGGAGGTCACATGGGGCAGAATGACAGCAGGCCGCCGACTTAATTCATTTATGATCACTGTCAAGCGGCGGGGCATGACTGTAAAGTTATTACAAAAGATAAATCGGAGGAAATCACAATGACTGAGGAGAAACACACACAAAAAAAAGGTGAAAAAAGCGGTACAAGCATTGCAGCACACATGAGACATAATAAATCCATTAAAAAGACCCTATTATTAGGAATCATCGGTTTGTCTGTCTCCATAACCGTTCTTTGCGGACTGGTCAGCGCAATACTGTTTTACCGCGACGCGAAAAATAATACGGAAAACCGCTTACAGGAATGTGCCATAGCCTATAACCAGTCGGTTGAAAATGCAATTACAGTTTACCGGACCAGGATCGAAGCAATCGCTAAATACACTTCCATCACAGATCCAGGCAAAACAGAAGCACAAAAGAAAGAACTAATGGAGCAATTGGCCCAGGAAAATGGTTTTATCTCCCTCACCACTGCAGATGTAAACGGCAAAGCTGCCAACGGTTCCGATATGAGCCAGCGTGAATACTTTAAACAGGCGATGGAAGGTAATACTTATATTTCATCCACATTAGTCAGTGACGTATTGGGAATACCCGTGCTGGTTATCGCAACAAAGATTGACAATGGCCAGTATGACGGCATTCTGTCAGCCGCCCTGGATTCGGATACCTTCAGTCAGATGATTGATAATGTTTCTATCGGCAAGTCCGGATACGGGTTCGTTGTTGATAAAGAAGGAAAGATCATTGCACATAAAAACAGAGAAACCGTTAATAACCAGGTCAACTACATAGAAATGGCAAAAACAGACAAAAGCCTGGCGGGAGCAGCCGGAGTGGTTGAGGAGATGATTGCCGGAAAATCCGGGATGAAGACGGTCAATTTAAAGGGCAGCCAATTGACTAACGTCTATGCTCCTATTCCGGACACAGACGGCTGGTCTATCGGTATCGTTGCGAATCAGTCAGAGATGATGTCAAGTTTCTATGCCTCCATCGCTGTTACTGCCGGTATGACCATACTATTTGTACTGATTTCCGTTATTATTGCTTTCCGGATCGCCAATCCCATCGTGACACCGGTTGTAAGCCTGGTGAAACGGATCGAAGCTCTCGTAGATGGGGACTTACATTCCGAGGTGCCGCAGGTGGCTACGGGGAACGAGCTTGAGACATTGTCAAAATCCTTTACAAATACGGTGGTCACTTTAAATAATTACATCCAGGAAATTTCATTCATCCTGTCAAGCCTGGAACAGGGTGACTGTACGGTTGCAACAAGTCAGGATTACAGGGGCGATTTTATCCAGCTTAAAGAATCGCTCAACAGGATTATCAATAATCTGAACTCCGTATTCATAAACATCAGAGAGTCCTCTGAACAGGTAGCAGGCGGTGCAAAACAGATATCAAGCGCCTCCCAGTCCCTTGCAACAGGTGCGACCGAACAGGCAGCTACCGTGGAAGAGCTTAATGCTTCCGTAACAAGCGTAGCAAGCCAGGCAGAACAGAATGCTTCCAATGTACAGAAAGCCACGGATTATGTAAGGCTGGCCAGTACCGGTATGAATGAAGGCAATGAACAAATGCAGAAGTTAGATGCTTCCATGAAGGAAATCGGGGCTGCTTCTGAAAAGATATCCAGCATTACAAAGGTTATTGAGGATATCGCCTTCCAGACAAACATCCTTGCGCTTAATGCTGCGGTTGAATCTGCCCGGGCGGGGGAAGCCGGAAAAGGCTTTGCAGTCGTAGCCGATGAAGTGCGCAATCTTGCGGCAAAGTCCGCAGAGGCCGCCAAACAGACCGCGGATTTGATCGAGCATTCCGTCAGTGCCGTTTCAGACGGAGAAAAGCTGGCAGATGAAACCGCAGCGATCCTTCGTGATGTGGCGGATAAGGCAGGAATTGTAGAACAGACCATACAGGAAATTGCTGCTGCTTCCTTCCAGCAGGTACAGGCCATTGAACAAATCAACCAGGGCTTGTCCCAGGTATCGACCGTAGTTCAGACAAATGCGGCTACTGCGGAAGAAAGTTCTGCTTCCAGTGAAGAACTGGATGCACAGGCACAGACGCTGAAACAGGAGGTCGGAAAATTCAAGCTTCAGGATAATAAACAGGCAAATGATGAAATTTTTGACCAGTCCCCGGCTCCCATGATTCTTGAAGACGACTTCGGAAAATATTGATAAACACAGGGCGTTGCACAAACGACTGGGATGGCCCATTCGTTTGACAACGCCCTGTATTTTTACTGTTTTGCTTTCTTTTCAAATTGTATAAGGGATGCAATCAGTTCTTCACAGATCTGCCTTACGCTTTTATGATCTGTTTCAACGATCACATCTGCCGCTTTTTGATAATAGCCGGCACGTTTTGCCATAAGCTCTTTTATGAATTCAACATTCATATTTCCATTTAAAATGGGACGCTCGTCACTTTCCTTCACTCGCTCCAATGTGGTTTCCGGGCTGGCAGTCAGCAGCACAATGCGGCTGCTCTTTTTTAAATTTCTTACATTTTCTTCCCGTATTACCGCACCGCCGCCGCAGGAGATAATGGTCTGTCTGCAGCTTTGCAGGCTGATGATCGCATTGCTTTCGCAATTCCGGAAATATTCTTCTCCGTATTTTTCGAATATATCCTTAATAAGCATCTTCTGCTCCTGCACGATCATGGAATCCACATCAACTTCCTTCATGGCAAGCATATCCTTTAAATACTTGGAAACCGTACTTTTACCGGAACCCATAAACCCGATGAAAGCGATGTTATAATGAAACAGGCTTTTGCTCCGGACGCATTTACTTTCCTCTTCGATTTGTTTAAAAATCCTTAATAATTCATTGCTATAGGCATGATCACCAATTGCGGCAATTAAATTTTCATACCGGACCTTCTCCTGTTCCGGCTGGAAAACAGGCAGTCCATGCTCTTTTTTATATTCTATGATTTCAGCTATGTAACCAAGACGCTGCATCAGAAGCTCCAATACAGCCGCATCACAACGATTCAAATCTTCCCATACCTCATTCAGTTCTCTCATAACATCTCTCCATTTTTTGTTTTATCATAATGTTCCAATATATTTTTTACATTATACCTATATCAGGCATAAATTGTAAAGCAATACTTTGCCATAAAGTATCCAGATCGATACTAGGTATCTCAAAATATCGTAGTTTACAAATATAATCCATGATATATAATAGTCTTGCAAACAAAATATAATACGAACCATCGAAAGGAGCAGTAATATGAAAGAAGTATTGGATTACTTAAAAGCATGTGGTACTTTTTATTTAGCAACCAATGAGGGGGACCAGCCGCATGTCCGTCCGTTTGGAGCCGTATGCGAATTTGAAGGAAAGCTCTACATAACAACCAATAATCAGAAAAAAGTCTACGACCAGATGAAGAAAAATCCAAAAATTGAAATCTCCGGTATGAATAAAGGCACATGGATCAGACTTGAGGCAGAAGCCGTTCATGACGGCAGGCGTGAAGCCCGCGAAGCAATGCTGGAAGATAACAAGGCTTCTCTCAGCAATATGTATTCCGTTGACGATGGCATCTTTGAAGTATTATATCTTAAAAATGCAACTGCTACCATTTGCTCTTTCACAGGTGAGCCTAAAGTCATCAAATTCTGATGGATCAAAGAAATCGGCCAGTGTAAGCATACTTCTGGCCGATTTATTCATTCCAATTCATTTTTCTGTTCCGATAACAATCTCTTCTCACCGGTAATTTCCTGTATCGGTTTGATATCCTGTGTTACTTCCAGAACTCCAAGATATTCCCCCTTATCATCTCTCACCGCATAATATCGGATCAAAATATATTTCCCAGCCATTTTTATCCAGAAATCTTCGTGGTCTTTCCTGCCGGTCTTAAAATCGTCAACAATTTTTTCAACGATATGAACGCTTGCCGGGGGATGACAGTTGGAAACATTTCTGCCGATAATGGCTTTCGTTCTCGGGAATGCCCGTTCCTTCCCTTCTGAAAAATACTTCACCTCATCGTCCTTGTCCACAAAGGTAATATCAAAGGGAAGTGTATTTAACATGGCAGTCAATTCTTCCACCTTAAATTCTCCGGAAGGCAGTTTTATGAGGCCGCTCTCCTGCCCCGCCTCTTTTACCGTCCCCTTCCTCTCTTCCTGTGCTGCAGCAGGATTCCACACCGGTACATGGTCGATGATAAATCCTATTTCCGGACTTTCATCGGCAATTGTTTTCCATTCTTCCTGTGTTAACTGCTCCAAAAGCATGGGAACCATGATATTCTCTTCCTTAAATATCATTTCTGTAATTTTATCTAATAATTCTTCGGTTTTTTGTATCAGAATTTCATTCTTTTCTGCTCTCCTGTCAAGCATTTCCATCACATTTTTCAACTGGTTTCTGATTTCATCATCCACTCCCCACATCACTTTCGGAGGTGCAGTGATTCCATATTTCTCCATGTAGGGAAACAGCAGGTTTTCTTTTTTCTGATAGTGTACGGACAGATCCTTTAATTTGCTTACTCCCTCAATCAGCCTTAAGAATTCCTTTTTTTCATCCATTTTTGCCAAAGATAAATATGGCCGGATCTCCTTTTCCATGATATGAGTGATTTTTTTATTTTCTTTTACTAATACATTCAATGGATGGCCAGGTATGAAAGCCGGATCGGCCGGCTGATGGATCTCCTCAATGGAACCTTTAAAGACTGCGGCATGAACATCACAAAGCCTTTGGACTTCCTCCACCGGAAGACCATCTGCAATCAGGGCGGCTTCCGCCATGGATATCTCAGTAGCCGAAACATCCTGAAAGGCATCTTCAAACTGCTGTTTTACGTCTTCCACCGTTTTGCCTTCATGCAGCTGTTTGATAATCTTTTTTATAGTATTCTGCCTCATCTCACGATTGTTGATATATTCGCTCATAAACTTCCTCCTTATCATCAAATAGAAAATTTACCCCTTAAACAACAGCACCTCTGTCTGATTAAATATTCCATTCAGAAAGAGGCGCTTTCATTGACTATTCTACTGTAATTACCGAGACCGGACAGCCTTCCTGTGCTTCTACTGCTGTCTGTTCAACTTCTTCCGGTACATCGTCAACATATACTTCTGCAGGCCCATCCTCTCCCATGCGGAATACCTCCGGACAAGTAGCTGCACATAACCCGCATTCAATGCAGCCCTCTCTATCAACTACTGCCTTCATACCAATAACTCCTTTCTTTTATAAATTATGCGTTATGAATCAGGCGGCTCTTAACGTCTGATAACCTCCTCATTCATAGCACATGATACTGATGCCTTGACCCAAAATGCATATTTAGTGTTGGTAATATTCTTACAAATTATCCTGAAATTTCTCTATTATTTTGATTGTTTACATTTTAAGGATATCATTCCCATTTCCGTTTGTCCGTTGTCATTACAACATTTTCCATATATTCTAATTAACGCAAGCGGACTCTTAATTACTTTCCTTTTTCATATACCTGTATCCACGGTTGACGCCGTCCCCAATGTAAAGGATATCATCAAATTCAGACACGTTCAATCTTCCATTGGCGTCTAAATAAGTTTCGGCTACGAGCCTTCCTTTGATGCGTGCCAAAACATTGGTGATCCCTTTGTAATTTTCACTTTCTATGACGTCAGTCAGCGTACATTCTATGGAAACCGGACACTCCTCTATGACCGGAGCATTGACGGCCGCTGACGGTACGGGAGTCAGATTCAGGCTTTCAAATTTCTTACACACAGCCCCGGAATTTTTTCCGCAAAAGTCCACGGCCTCTACCAGTCTGCTGTCTGCTATATTGATAACAAAATCAGACATTTCTTTTATCTGGCCGATAGCATGACCTTTGCTGCTAAACCCCAATGCCACCATGTCCTTCAACGTATAGGACGAGGATATGGTCGTTACATTGGGAGTGCCGGTCTTATCATAATAGCTTACAAGAATGACCGGAAAACCGTAATACATTTTTTCATAATCTACGTTTACTTTTTTCATTTTTTCCTCCATTTATTCAAGAAATATTTTGTTATATCTGCAAGCCAGCACCTTGCGATTTCATGATAGCAAAAAAAGTCCATCAGATACGTTGCCGCTGCAACACTTCTGATGGACTTATAAATAATAATGTCAAAGCGGATATCCGCAATCCGCTTCGCTACTTGCTTGATAAGGTTAAATATTATGCATTCATGAATAACTCAATATCATCTTCAACGGTGCCAATGCCCGCGATCCCGAATGTATCCACAAGAACCTTAGCAACATTTGGAGATAAGAATCCTGGTAATGTGGGTCCCAGATGAATATTCTTCACCCCTAAGTAAAGCAGTGCAAGAAGCACGATGACCGCTTTCTGCTCATACCATGCAATGTTGTAAGCAATCGGCAGCTTGTTGACATCATCAAGACCAAATACTTCTTTCAGCTTCAGCGCGATCACTGCCAGTGAATAGGAGTCATTGCACTGTCCTGCATCCAGGACTCTCGGAATGCCGCCGATATCGCCAAGTTCCAGTTTGTTATATCTGTATTTTGCACAGCCTGCCGTGAGAATGACGGTGTCCTTCGGAAGCTGCTTTGCAAATTCCGTGTAGTACTCCCTGGATTTCATCCTGCCGTCACAGCCTGCCATAACGAAAAACTTCTTAATCGCACCGGATTTCACGGCATCCACCACCTTATCGGCAAGTGCCAGTACCTGGTTATGGGCAAAACCGCCTACAATGCTGCCTGTTTCAATCTCATCCGGAGCCGGGAGACTCTTTGCCATTTCAATAATGGCAGAAAAATCTTTCTTACCATTTTCGTCAGCTGTAATATGAAGGCAGCCCGGGAAGCCTGCTGCACCTGTCGTAAAGATCCTGTCCGCAACTTCCGGAGTTTTTGGCGGAACGATGCAGTTTGTGGTAAAGAGAATGGGGCCATGGAAGGATTCAAACTCACCGACCTGCTTCCACCAGGCGTTTCCGTAGTTTCCTACAAAATGATCATATTTCTTAAACGCAGGATAATAGTGGGCAGGAAGCATCTCGCCATGCGTATAAACATCTACTCCGGTCCCCTTTGTCTGTTCCAGAAGCTGTTCCATATCGGTCAGATCATGACCGGAAATAAGAATGGCCGGATTCTTTCTGACGCCGATATTAACGGAGGTGATCTCCGGATTCCCGTATCGGGAAGTATTGGCTTCATCGAGAAGCGCCATGGCCTTCACACCGTATTCCCCGGTTTTTAAGGTCAGGGCCACCAGATCATCAGCGGTAAGGCTGTCATCAAGAGTCGCAGCCAATCCTTCATACATGAAAGAGTAAATGGATGCATCCTCTTTTCCGATATTGAGTGCATGTTCTGTGTACGCAGCCATACCCTTGATTCCGTAAATGATCAGTTCTCTTAAGGAACGGACATCTTCATTTTCCGTAGCAAGGACTCCGGCCTGGGAAGCCTTTAAAAGCATGGACTCTCTGTTGCCCACGGTAAATACTGCGGCATCATGGTTCCCATGATAGCCTGCATCCTTTGCAAGCTGATCTCTTAATTTAAGGACTTTCACGATCTGCTTCTCAATTGCATCCGCATCAAAGTTCGCATTTGTGATCGTGATAAAGAGACTTGTTAATACCTCGTGGTTAATCTCACTGATTTTTGCAGCGTTTGTTTTTGTCTTCACAACAATTTCGGAAATCCCCTTTGCTGCATAAACAAGCAGGTCCTGAAGCTTTGCAACCTCCTCATTCTTGCCACAGACACCCTTAACGGTACATCCTGTGTTTTTTGCCGTTTCCTGACACTGATAGCAAAACATGCTCATATTCTGTTACCTCCTATTGTAAAAAATTTTATGCATAACACCAATCCGTATTGGTGCTCGTGCTTATTTACCGGCCTGGTAGAGATTTGTAAGAAAGAGGAACATCCACTCATTGCTTTTCTCTATGTATTCCGGATGGGAAAGCATCTCTTCTTTTGTCTGAACATAAGGCCCCGGCTGGATTTCGTCTTCACAGTTTTTTATCAGATTTTTAAGGATCCTCCCTGTGTTTTCCAAATGAAACTGAAATCCGAATACCCGGCTTTTATAACAAAATGCCTGATGAAGACAGGCCTCACTTTCCGCCAGCAGCGTAACTTCCTCAGGCAGGTCCGAAAATGTATCTCCATGCCACTGAAAAACGGTCAGTTCCTTTGGAAACCGTTTGAACGCCCGGATCTTCTCTGCTTCTTTTGTAAAGGTTACGGTATGCCAGCCAATTTCCTTTACCGGGTTTTTTGCCACCCTTCCTCCCAGAACATCTGCAATCAGCTGCGCCCCCAGACAGAATCCCAATACCATCTTATTGCATGAAATGGATTCCCTGATCAGCTCCTTTTCCTCCGAAAGCCATGGATACCTGCCTTCCTCATAAATATTCATCGGCCCGCCCATTACTACAAGCCAGTCAAATTCTTCCGGCTGCGGAAGCCTTTGGCCAAGGTACAACTGAGTGCTTGTAACCGTAAATCGGTTCTCTTCGGCCCATAGCAGGATCGCTCCTGGGTTTTCAAATGAAACATGCTGTAAAAAGTGAAGTCTCATACCGGTCCCTCCTGTACAAAAGCTGTTTCCTCTTCCATTAGAGGATATCATTGCCAAAGGATTATGTCTGTTGTTATTACAACACATTGAAACTTTTTATTTCAATTTTCATTTAATTCCATTCTAAGCAGCGAATAGAGTATCTGGCTGTGTGACTTTCTCTTTTTTGTATCCGTTCCCAAAATACAGACACTCGGATACGCCCCATACCGGGACATAAAATAAGGTACTATATTGCGCTCTTCCATTAAGGCTTCATACCCCTCTTTGTATTGTTCCCAGCCAATCCAGTGCTTTACATATTGATCCAGCAGTACTTGTGTAGGAGCAAAATTAAGGTCATGAATGTATTGTGCATGAACAATCTTGTTTACAAAATACTCCAAATCCAGCTTTTTGGTAAATCCGCACAGCTGAGATTCATTCTTCCGCCGTATATCCAGTACCAGGTCTGCGTTATATTCCTTTAATTTCTCAAAAAAATCTGCTGCACTCGTCTCATACGCGCTCATTACATACAGCCGGTGTGTTCTTTCCCGCCCGGTGCCCTGCATCCATTCGCCCGCCCGGCACCCATAGCCCGTTGATTCATCCCCCATGCTTTTCACCTCTTTCTATTCACTAAAAATACAGTACAGGTAAAATATACACAAAAAAGCGATCCGCATGGGTTGCTCCTGCAACATATGCGGATCGCTTTTTATGCAATTCCCGGTAATTTAATCCGGAAATTCTTTTAAGATCTTAAAGGTATTCTTATCAAAATCAATGAGTCCTTCGGATTTCATCAGATTCAATTCCCTGGTCAGTGCACTTCGGTCTGCACATAGATATTCCGAAAGCTCCACTCTTCCCATTGATGTGGTAAAATACCTGCTGTTATTTCTCTGTGCCTGAATGGATAAAAAGCAGCTTATTTTTTCCCGCAGGGTTTTCTTGGTGATGATCTCAAGCTTCTCCATAAGCTGCACATTTTTATTGGCGATCAGGGTCACCATGTTTTCGATCAGCCTGTGATGGTATACGCAGGACCTGCTGCAGGAATGCATGACACGCTCAAACGGCAGATATAATACCTTTGCTTCCTTTCCCGCCACAAATGTCACGGTCGCAGCTATGGTACTGCCGCAGGTAAATGTCTCGCCGAACAGTTCCTCTTTTTCCATGACTGCCAGTATGGTTTTATTGCCCCATAAGTCTTCTTTTATCATCTTTACGGAGCCTTCCAGAATAACGCCTACGCATTTGACAGCTTCTTCTGTTAAAAGAATGAATTCCCCTTTTTTGTATGTTTTAATATAGCTTCCCAGACATTGAAGCATAGGGAGCAGATCCTTGCTGCTGATTCCGAAAAACAGGGGGATATGGCTGCATTCCTTTAAATGGTCTTTTAAGAATTCTTTCATTATTACTCCATACGTTGTTATTATTTCACAGACACATATCTGTTGCCTTCTATATAAAACCGCCATGGATAATCCCTTGCTTCCCCGGCATAATCAACCCCTATCCGTTTCGTTGATACTATGGGGAAGTCTTCCTTTTGACCTTCTAAAAGATATAGCTTATTGCCGCACAAATCTTCTCCATTCAGCGACCGGTCAATCAAAAGTGCCCTGCATAATTTTCCGGGCCCATTCGTCAACCCGGTAATCTGGCTTCTGCTCAACTGACCGTATGGCTTTTTATACCTGTTTTCAGCCATGAAACCGACTTCTCCCATTGGCTCAACAGCCCGTATCAAAACGGCTTGCGGGATTCCTTCTTCCCGGGTAACGATATTAAAGCAATCATACATGCCATAAATCATAAATACATAGGAAAAGCCCGGGCCTCCATACATGACTTCAACTCTCGGTGTCCGCCTTCCTCCATAGGAATGCGCAGCTTTATCACCGATCCCCATATATGCTTCTGTTTCTACAATTTTAGCGCTGACTTTTTTCCCGCCTGCTTCATGGACGAGAATCTTCCCCAGAAGTTCTTTTGCAACGATTATGGAATCTCTATTATAAAATTCTCTGCTCAATGTCTTCATTTATTATATCATCCCGCGACAGACAGAAATTCATCGCTCTCCTTAAAAGTCTTATTTTCTTTATGCGAAATAACTCACATTTTGTGAATTTTAATCCTTTGCGCATATAAATAATAATACATCTAAAGATTCTTGTAAAGTCAAAGCGGATATTCGCAATCCGCTCAGCCACTTGAATTTGTTCTTTTAATCCCGCATGCAATAGCCCCTTTGGGACAGCAATCCACACATTCCAGACAGGAAATGCATTCCGTGGAATCCATTTGACCGGACTTTACCATGCCGTGTACATCCAGGCTCATCGGGCATTGTTTATTGCACTTTTTACAGGAAATACAGGCGTTACCGTCTGCTGTCAGGCGAAATCTTGGTATATGTAGGAAATCCGCAATTTTTTCACCAAGCACCATGAACGGCGCCATCCAGCAGATACTGTGGCACATGCCTCTTTTGCCGGTTAAAAGAGCACATGCGTAAATTAACGTAGCAACAATAAAATAAATAATTACAATAAACAGATTAACCTCTGACATATAAAAAAAATTCACTTTAAGCGGAAAACGGCGGCACCACAGAAAAATAATAAAGGTAAGCCAGACAATCCAAATAATATACTTCGAAGCATTTCTCCACCGGCTGTTCCATGGCCTGCTGTTGATATTTGAAACCTGCTCCTGCAACGCACCTCCCGGACACAGCCAGCCGCAGAAAAGGCGGCTGCCGAACACGGAAAATAATAATAAAAGCCCAAAAATAACGGCGCTTCCATTTATGATGCCATGTAATGCAGACATCACGATGATAAAGGGGGACAAAAAGAAAAACAATAATGGAAATAAAATTGCTGAGTATGTAAGAAGCCCTTTGCGTATTTTTTGTCTCATTTTATCAAACCTTCCTGTCTGATCTCGTCAGCCATTCTGTCTGCGGTCTTTTGGGCCCGTTCCGTAAAATCCGGAGCATTGCTATATGGTACTACATATCTTCCGGCTAGTTCCGTATGGAACATACCTCCATTCCCGCCGTCAAAAGCCCTTCGGAAAAATTCCTGTACGAGATCGGCGTTTTTCTCGGCCGGGCCTGCGCATGTAATGAGAAGCGCCATGCGTTTCCCGTTTAAGACAGGGGTATTTGAGAGGCTGAAGCACCGATCCACAAATGGCTTTAATTGTGCGGTCAAATCAAACGAATAAAGCGGAGAAGCTATCACAATGGCGTCTGCAGCTTCCATTTTTTCAAAAATGGACAGTGCGTCATCTTTTTGAATGCAGCCGGATTCATCCTTTTTTCTCATGCATGTGTAGCATCCGACACAACCGTTCATTTTATAATCCGTTATATTAACTCTTTCTACATCATTTCCCTTTGCAAGCATGTTATTCTCAAAGAATTCAAGCGCTGCATCCGTCTTTCCTTTCTTATTCGGGCTTCCCATGATCGTTAATGTTTTCATATTAAATTCCCCTTCCTTATTTGGCCTGAAAGCGTTCACTCCGGCCTGCTTCGGGATTCGTTTCAAGCTCTGTGATCAAATCCCCGCACCATTTCAGCACAAAATTATAATAATCAATTCCATAAGCCATCGTTGCATACCGGTAAAAATACCGGTCTTTGTCATATTTCTCCGCTGCGTCCTCCCTTTGGCTGATCAAATCCCTTACAACGGGTTCAATCATTTTAACAAGAGCTTTTAAATTGGCAATTGCATTTTCTTTGGGCAAAAATTCATAAAAGAAAATCTTTACCAAATGGTCTTGTCTTGACTTTTCGAAAAGGACCGGTTCCGCAACCCAATTCAAAAAAGCTTCTTTTCCGCTCTCGGTGATCCGGTATACCTTCTTATACTTACTCCCCTCAACAGATTCATGAAACAGAACCAGGCGCTTACTCTCCAGCCTCTTTAGCGCCGGATAGATACTTCCAAAGCTCGCATCAAAGAAATAGGATGTTGAATAAGTCATCCATTGCTTTAAGTCATATCCGCTTTTTTCACCGTTCATGAGGAATCCAAGAATTATGAATTCTAGCATAATTGCCTCCTTTGTCTATTTTATATCGATCATATATATATCGTATCGATATATTGGTTTTATATTACACCTCAATATTTTTCTTGTCAATCTTTTTTTACCGCTATCTTACGCTATTTTCCGGTAGTAAAAAAGCCAGCATAAAAGTTTGATAAAAATCAACTCCTTACACCGGCTTTTCTGCACTCCATTAACAGGCCACAATTTCTTTAATCATAAACTCCCGTCCGCCAAGCAATTCCCAGGAAGTACTCCCGCAAACAGGGCATTTATGTAAGTTCTCCAGGACATGGAATACTTTACCGCATTGGCAGCATCGTCCATTTCCCGGAATGATTTCAATCTCCAGACGGGTGTTTTCCAGCAGCGTGCCGTAAACAGCGGCGGGATAACACTGCTCCACATAATAAGGTACCACCGAAGCCAGCTCGCCGATCTGCAGCACCAGCGTTTCCACCTTTGTCAGCTGCTGCTCGCGGGCGATATTCTCTACCACGCGCACTACCTCAGCGATAATACCCAACTCATGCATGGAACGCCTCCTGTCTGCTCATTGCCTTACGAATTTTTTTCATGGTTATTTTCGCTCTGCGTTTTACCACATGGGGCAAAACCGCTTTTTTCATATCCAGCAGGGATACGCCTTCCCCGTCATATCGGCGTATCAGTGAGATTGCATCAAATTTACACTTGGTGGTACACTGGCCGCAGCCTACGCACAGGAATTCATCCACCACTGCGGCCCCGCAGCCCAGGCAGCGTTCCGTCTCTTTTTGTACCTGCTCTTCGGTAAAGGTACCGCGTTCATCGGAGAAGCTGTGAGGATTTGCCTTTTGTCTGACCTTCTGACGGGGCATGCGGTCATAGGTCTCCAATACAAGGGAATCTTTATCCAGGGACTTATATTCACGGCGGTCCCGTCCAATGACGAGGCTCTGGCCCGGCTGTACAAACCGGTGGATGGAAACCGCTCCCTGCTTACCCGCCGCAATCGCATCAATGGCAAATCCGGGGCCGGTAAACGCGTCTCCGCCGGCAAAGATATCCGGCTCATCAGTCTGGTAAGTAAAGGGGTCGGCCTTTATGGTACCGTCAGGATTGCAGACAATCCCTGTGCCTTTAAGCAGATTGCCCCAGCTTATGGTCTGACCGACGGAAAGCAATACCCAGTCAGCTTCCGCTATCATAGTATCACGATCATCGAACACAGGCGTAAAACGGCCGTTTTTATCAAACACCGATACACAGCGCCGGAACTCAACCCCCGTAACCCGTCCGTTTTCCGCAATAATCCGGACCGGGCCCCAGCCATTATGAATCCCTATGTTTTCTTCCTTTGCCTCCTCCAGTTCATCATGTGAGGCCGGCATTTCCTCCGGGCTCTCAAGACAGTAAAGCTCCACGTTTTCAGCCTCCGCACGGGCAGCCGTGCGCGCAACATCTATTGCCACGTTTCCGCCGCCGATCACAATGGCCTTCCCAAACAGCTTCACATCTTCCAGACGGTTTATACGGCGGATAAAATCAATGCCGGAATATACCCCCCCGGCTTCTTCGCCTTCTATCCCAAGACCGCGGCCTTCCTGAGCGCCGATTGCCAGGTAAAAAGCCTCAAATCCCTGTCTGCGCAGCTGCCCGATGGTAATATCCCTTCCCACTTCCACGCCTGTTTTGAATTCCACGCCCAGCTTGCGGAGTACATTGATTTCTGCATGAACCACGTCTTTTCCCAAACGGAAGGACGGGATTCCCATCATCAGCATCCCGCCTGGCTCCTTTTCCTTTTCAAACACGGTCACCTTATATCCATCCACTGCAAGAAAATAGGCACAGGAAAGGCCGGCCGGACCTGCTCCGACCACAGCTATGGGCCGGCCATAGCTGTGGCGTTTTTCCGGAACAAAACAACGGGCTTCATTTAAGTCCTGATAAGCGATAAATTTTTTAATCTCATCAATTGCTACGGGTTCATCAATGTCTCCCCGGGTACAGGCCGATTCACACCGGCGGTTACAGA
>NZ_LT732526.1:392510-394900 GCF_900155545.1 Clostridium sp. Marseille-P2415 | reverse complement strand
TTACAACGGGTTCAATCATTTTAACAAGAGCTTTTAAATTGGCAATTGCATTTTCTTTGGGCAAAAATTCATAAAAGAAAATCTTTACCAAATGGTCTTGTCTTGACTTTTCGAAAAGGACCGGTTCCGCAACCCAATTCAAAAAAGCTTCTTTTCCGCTCTCGGTGATCCGGTATACCTTCTTATACTTACTCCCCTCAACAGATTCATGAAACAGAACCAGGCGCTTACTCTCCAGCCTCTTTAGCGCCGGATAGATACTTCCAAAGCTCGCATCAAAGAAATAGGATGTTGAATAAGTCATCCATTGCTTTAAGTCATATCCGCTTTTTTCACCGTTCATGAGGAATCCAAGAATTATGAATTCTAGCATAATTGCCTCCTTTGTCTATTTTATATCGATCATATATATATCGTATCGATATATTGGTTTTATATTACACCTCAATATTTTTCTTGTCAATCTTTTTTTACCGCTATCTTACGCTATTTTCCGGTAGTAAAAAAGCCAGCATAAAAGTTTGATAAAAATCAACTCCTTACACCGGCTTTTCTGCACTCCATTAACAGGCCACAATTTCTTTAATCATAAACTCCCGTCCGCCAAGCAATTCCCAGGAAGTACTCCCGCAAACAGGGCATTTATGTAAGTTCTCCAGGACATGGAATACTTTACCGCATTGGCAGCATCGTCCATTTCCCGGAATGATTTCAATCTCCAGACGGGTGTTTTCCAGCAGCGTGCCGTAAACAGCGGCGGGATAACACTGCTCCACATAATAAGGTACCACCGAAGCCAGCTCGCCGATCTGCAGCACCAGCGTTTCCACCTTTGTCAGCTGCTGCTCGCGGGCGATATTCTCTACCACGCGCACTACCTCAGCGATAATACCCAACTCATGCATGGAACGCCTCCTGTCTGCTCATTGCCTTACGAATTTTTTTCATGGTTATTTTCGCTCTGCGTTTTACCACATGGGGCAAAACCGCTTTTTTCATATCCAGCAGGGATACGCCTTCCCCGTCATATCGGCGTATCAGTGAGATTGCATCAAATTTACACTTGGTGGTACACTGGCCGCAGCCTACGCACAGGAATTCATCCACCACTGCGGCCCCGCAGCCCAGGCAGCGTTCCGTCTCTTTTTGTACCTGCTCTTCGGTAAAGGTACCGCGTTCATCGGAGAAGCTGTGAGGATTTGCCTTTTGTCTGACCTTCTGACGGGGCATGCGGTCATAGGTCTCCAATACAAGGGAATCTTTATCCAGGGACTTATATTCACGGCGGTCCCGTCCAATGACGAGGCTCTGGCCCGGCTGTACAAACCGGTGGATGGAAACCGCTCCCTGCTTACCCGCCGCAATCGCATCAATGGCAAATCCGGGGCCGGTAAACGCGTCTCCGCCGGCAAAGATATCCGGCTCATCAGTCTGGTAAGTAAAGGGGTCGGCCTTTATGGTACCGTCAGGATTGCAGACAATCCCTGTGCCTTTAAGCAGATTGCCCCAGCTTATGGTCTGACCGACGGAAAGCAATACCCAGTCAGCTTCCGCTATCATAGTATCACGATCATCGAACACAGGCGTAAAACGGCCGTTTTTATCAAACACCGATACACAGCGCCGGAACTCAACCCCCGTAACCCGTCCGTTTTCCGCAATAATCCGGACCGGGCCCCAGCCATTATGAATCCCTATGTTTTCTTCCTTTGCCTCCTCCAGTTCATCATGTGAGGCCGGCATTTCCTCCGGGCTCTCAAGACAGTAAAGCTCCACGTTTTCAGCCTCCGCACGGGCAGCCGTGCGCGCAACATCTATTGCCACGTTTCCGCCGCCGATCACAATGGCCTTCCCAAACAGCTTCACATCTTCCAGACGGTTTATACGGCGGATAAAATCAATGCCGGAATATACCCCCCCGGCTTCTTCGCCTTCTATCCCAAGACCGCGGCCTTCCTGAGCGCCGATTGCCAGGTAAAAAGCCTCAAATCCCTGTCTGCGCAGCTGCCCGATGGTAATATCCCTTCCCACTTCCACGCCTGTTTTGAATTCCACGCCCAGCTTGCGGAGTACATTGATTTCTGCATGAACCACGTCTTTTCCCAAACGGAAGGACGGGATTCCCATCATCAGCATCCCGCCTGGCTCCTTTTCCTTTTCAAACACGGTCACCTTATATCCATCCACTGCAAGAAAATAGGCACAGGAAAGGCCGGCCGGACCTGCTCCGACCACAGCTATGGGCCGGCCATAGCTGTGGCGTTTTTCCGGAACAAAACAACGGGCTTCATTTAAGTCCTGATAAGCGATAAATTTTTTAATCTCATCAATTGCTACGGGTTCATCAATGTCTCCCCGGGTACAGGCCGATTCACACCGGCGGTTACAGA
>NZ_LT732526.1:338716-390676 GCF_900155545.1 Clostridium sp. Marseille-P2415 | reverse complement strand
TTACAACGGGTTCAATCATTTTAACAAGAGCTTTTAAATTGGCAATTGCATTTTCTTTGGGCAAAAATTCATAAAAGAAAATCTTTACCAAATGGTCTTGTCTTGACTTTTCGAAAAGGACCGGTTCCGCAACCCAATTCAAAAAAGCTTCTTTTCCGCTCTCGGTGATCCGGTATACCTTCTTATACTTACTCCCCTCAACAGATTCATGAAACAGAACCAGGCGCTTACTCTCCAGCCTCTTTAGCGCCGGATAGATACTTCCAAAGCTCGCATCAAAGAAATAGGATGTTGAATAAGTCATCCATTGCTTTAAGTCATATCCGCTTTTTTCACCGTTCATGAGGAATCCAAGAATTATGAATTCTAGCATAATTGCCTCCTTTGTCTATTTTATATCGATCATATATATATCGTATCGATATATTGGTTTTATATTACACCTCAATATTTTTCTTGTCAATCTTTTTTTACCGCTATCTTACGCTATTTTCCGGTAGTAAAAAAGCCAGCATAAAAGTTTGATAAAAATCAACTCCTTACACCGGCTTTTCTGCACTCCATTAACAGGCCACAATTTCTTTAATCATAAACTCCCGTCCGCCAAGCAATTCCCAGGAAGTACTCCCGCAAACAGGGCATTTATGTAAGTTCTCCAGGACATGGAATACTTTACCGCATTGGCAGCATCGTCCATTTCCCGGAATGATTTCAATCTCCAGACGGGTGTTTTCCAGCAGCGTGCCGTAAACAGCGGCGGGATAACACTGCTCCACATAATAAGGTACCACCGAAGCCAGCTCGCCGATCTGCAGCACCAGCGTTTCCACCTTTGTCAGCTGCTGCTCGCGGGCGATATTCTCTACCACGCGCACTACCTCAGCGATAATACCCAACTCATGCATGGAACGCCTCCTGTCTGCTCATTGCCTTACGAATTTTTTTCATGGTTATTTTCGCTCTGCGTTTTACCACATGGGGCAAAACCGCTTTTTTCATATCCAGCAGGGATACGCCTTCCCCGTCATATCGGCGTATCAGTGAGATTGCATCAAATTTACACTTGGTGGTACACTGGCCGCAGCCTACGCACAGGAATTCATCCACCACTGCGGCCCCGCAGCCCAGGCAGCGTTCCGTCTCTTTTTGTACCTGCTCTTCGGTAAAGGTACCGCGTTCATCGGAGAAGCTGTGAGGATTTGCCTTTTGTCTGACCTTCTGACGGGGCATGCGGTCATAGGTCTCCAATACAAGGGAATCTTTATCCAGGGACTTATATTCACGGCGGTCCCGTCCAATGACGAGGCTCTGGCCCGGCTGTACAAACCGGTGGATGGAAACCGCTCCCTGCTTACCCGCCGCAATCGCATCAATGGCAAATCCGGGGCCGGTAAACGCGTCTCCGCCGGCAAAGATATCCGGCTCATCAGTCTGGTAAGTAAAGGGGTCGGCCTTTATGGTACCGTCAGGATTGCAGACAATCCCTGTGCCTTTAAGCAGATTGCCCCAGCTTATGGTCTGACCGACGGAAAGCAATACCCAGTCAGCTTCCGCTATCATAGTATCACGATCATCGAACACAGGCGTAAAACGGCCGTTTTTATCAAACACCGATACACAGCGCCGGAACTCAACCCCCGTAACCCGTCCGTTTTCCGCAATAATCCGGACCGGGCCCCAGCCATTATGAATCCCTATGTTTTCTTCCTTTGCCTCCTCCAGTTCATCATGTGAGGCCGGCATTTCCTCCGGGCTCTCAAGACAGTAAAGCTCCACGTTTTCAGCCTCCGCACGGGCAGCCGTGCGCGCAACATCTATTGCCACGTTTCCGCCGCCGATCACAATGGCCTTCCCAAACAGCTTCACATCTTCCAGACGGTTTATACGGCGGATAAAATCAATGCCGGAATATACCCCCCCGGCTTCTTCGCCTTCTATCCCAAGACCGCGGCCTTCCTGAGCGCCGATTGCCAGGTAAAAAGCCTCAAATCCCTGTCTGCGCAGCTGCCCGATGGTAATATCCCTTCCCACTTCCACGCCTGTTTTGAATTCCACGCCCAGCTTGCGGAGTACATTGATTTCTGCATGAACCACGTCTTTTCCCAAACGGAAGGACGGGATTCCCATCATCAGCATCCCGCCTGGCTCCTTTTCCTTTTCAAACACGGTCACCTTATATCCATCCACTGCAAGAAAATAGGCACAGGAAAGGCCGGCCGGACCTGCTCCGACCACAGCTATGGGCCGGCCATAGCTGTGGCGTTTTTCCGGAACAAAACAACGGGCTTCATTTAAGTCCTGATAAGCGATAAATTTTTTAATCTCATCAATTGCTACGGGTTCATCAATGTCTCCCCGGGTACAGGCCGATTCACACCGGCGGTTACAGATGCTTCCGCAGACAGCAGGGAACGGGTTTTCCTTTTTAATCAGTTCCAGTGCTTCGGTATACCGTCCCTGGGCGGCAAGCTTTATGTATCCCTGTACTGCAATGTGCGCAGGGCATTGGGTTTTACAGGGAGAAGTGCCGGTATCAACAACATTTTTCCGGTTGGTGCGGTACTCTGTATTCCAGCGCTCCGGCGTCCATTCCGTATTCCGGGGTGTTTCCTCACGTACGATCCTGTTTATCACCGGCTTTGTTGAACAGATCTTCTGGCCGAGCACAAGTGCATTGACCGGGCAGTTTTCCACACATTGTCCGCAGGCCACACATTTTTCCCGGTCAATCTGTGAGATATAGTTTGACCGGACCATATCGGCATTCAGAAACATCTGTGCGGTCCGCATGGAAAGACAGCCGCATCCGCAGCAGTTGCAGATGGCGTGAGTCCTGCCGTCTCCGTCCAGGTTCGGTATCTCATGCATCAGGCCGTTTTCCTCTGCCCGGTGCAGGATCTGGCAGACTTCTTCTTTTTCCACCTTTCTTCCCCGCCCGGTCCGTATGTAATATTCGGCTGCATGCCCCATCTGGATGCACATATCCTCCTTTAAATGTCCGCAGCCCTCTCCCATGATCTCCCGCACCGTACGGCAGGAACAGTTGGACACGGAAAAAATGTCATGCTCATCAATATGCTTTGATAACTCTTCATAGGAAGCCCGGCGGCTCTCGCCGCTTATGGCTTTTTCAATAGGGATCACCCGCATGAGGCCGATTCCCACCGGTGTCATTCCTGCGGTCTTTCCGCCGCGGATGCGGCCGTAGGCTTCAAATGCCTCTGGGATCTGCGGATACCTGATGGGATTGGTGGGGTGATTTGTCATCATCTCCATAATGCCCGGTACCCAGGTATCATACCAGAAGGTATCCTTTCCTTCTATGGTATTGACAAAGCACACGCCAATATCCGCAAGCTCCAGAAGGAGCCGGTGGCATTCCTCTGCCGGTTTCTTTAAGCGTCCCGCAACCGTTTCGGCAGTTACCTTCTCGCGAATGGCCATGGCCATGCAGATATCAGCCATGGAATCGGTAACTACCGGCTCCAGGATCCGGTATTCGGGTGCATTGTAATCATAAGCGTCTTTCGCCCCCGGTTTCTTTCGTCCAATGTGATTTGCCAAAGCAAGAATTTTAGGATTCCCGATGTATTTTTCATTTCTGTCCACGGTGGAAGGTTTTATTGTTTTTTCAGCCATATTCAAAGGAACCTCCTTACCTCATCGCGCAGCCAGCCGGCCCATTCGTCCATTCCTTCTCCGGTACGGGCGGAAATCGGGATCACTTTTGCACCTGGGTTCCGCTCCCTGATCCGTTCACGTACTGCTTTAAGATTGAAATCAAAATAAGGCAGCACATCAATTTTATTGATCAGGACCACCTGGCAGACGCTGAACATGAGCGGATATTTAAGCGGTTTGTCGTCCCCCTCCGGCACTGACAAAATCATGGCGTTTTTCACCGCTCCGGTATCAAACTCAGCCGGGCAGACAAGGTTTCCCACATTTTCCAGAATAGCGAGGTCAAGCCCAACTGTGCCAAGGCCTGTAAGCCCCTGCCTCGTCATGCCTGCATCCAGATGACACATACCGCCGGTGTGCAGCTGTATGACCTTTACACCGGTCTCTTCTATGGCACGCGCATCTACATCAGAATCAATGTCCGCTTCCATAACTCCGATGGAAAACTCATGTTTCAACCGTTCCAGGGTCCCCCGCAGAGTTGTTGTCTTCCCCGCTCCGGGAGAGGACATTAAGTTAAGCAGAAATACGCCCTGCTCTTTCAGCTCACACCGCAGTTTATCTGCCTCACGGTCATTATCTGCGTACACGCTCTTTTTGATCTCCAGTATTCGTAAGTCATTCATGCCCGTTTCTCCTCCTTTCTGTTATCTTGCCGCTGCTGATTCTTCTGCCAGAATTTTTACGGTATGATAGGCTTTTAAATCAATATAGAGTTCCTGGGTATAAGGGTTCCGGTGACTCTTTCGTGCTTTGTAAACCATATAAATTGTAACGCCGGCATTGAACAGCAATGCGGTCAGGCTGACTGCAAAATAAATCCCTGGATTATAGGTGGAATCGACCCGGAAGCGTCCGGTATCCTGAAACATCGGAAACGTCTGGGCAAACATGCACCACAATGCCAGCGTATGCGCCCGGTGCTGCAGCCATGCCCCTTTTCCAATGGTAAATGAGCAGACGGTGGGTGCCAGCAGCAGGGCAAGGCCGCAATACCACGCATGATGGGGCAGGCAGTTATAGGTGTAAGCAAAATTCCACAGATCGTAAGCTGCAATCCAGAACCACAGCATATCCGGCCAGAGCATATCCCGGCTGCCGTCTTTTTTCGTAACCTTACGGAGACAGATGCCGGACCACCCGGTTATGGTGACGATATTAAGCAGTCCTGCAGCCGCATTCATAAAATTCCAGGGACCTCCCATCAGAAGAACCGGCACGTCAGCGGTCACCTCCTGTGACATCAATTGACAGGTAATTCCCACTTGTATATCCCGGGTAACAGCCTCCAGGATGTTAACAGCCAGTATCAAAGGCGGGAAACACAGTGCAATGCGGCTGTCGGCAAGACGCCAGACCGTTCCATCCCTGCGTTTTCTCACAAAATAGCGGATCAGCCAAAAGCCGATGCAGCCCGCTGTTGCAGAATAGACCTTGGCAAGGTGGAACCAGTCGGTATAGGTTCTCTTTCTCAAAACCGTGAACCAAAGGGCCGATAAAACAACCGGCATCACAACAAAAAAAAGGACCCCCATGACCTTATAACGGCGGGACACCTCATTGAAAAGGAATAACGCAGCAAAAACACAAAGCCATGCAAGCAGCGAAGAACTGAGGGAAGCTCCCTCACCATAATGAAATACAAACATTTTCATACCTCCATCATGTAAACCTTTGGCGACTTCTTCTGGTCATACCAAAAGTAAAATATTTGTTTATATTTTAACGCTTTCTTAATTTGAATGTCAAAGACGATTTGATATATTGTTCTAAAATCAGGATATTCAACAGATTTAGCCCTTGCTTTTTGTATAGGATAACTGTAAAATAATGGTTGTGGTCATTGGTCATACCAGTGACAATAAAATAGCAGCGGGGGATCATTTATGATGGAATTCAGAAAGCTTAGCGCACCTACATTGAAAGAACTTTTTATAAAAGAACTGGAGTCTTACATTCTCTCCGGCCGCCTGCCGGTGGGCACCAGACTTCCTCCCGAGAGGGAACTTGCCTCATCCATGCAGGTCAGCCGCTCGGTGGTCAACGCCGGAATCGCAGAACTGGCCGGCAAGGGTTTTCTCGTGATCCGTCCACGCTTAGGTATTTTTGTAGCCGATTACCGGAAGGATGGTACCATTGACACCTTTTTATCAATCGTTAATTATAATGGCGGCATCTTGCGGCGAGAGGAAGTCCGTTCCATTTTAGAGCTCCGTATTGCTCTGGATACGCTGGCCATCGAACTTTTTGCGGCGCGCATCACGGATCAGGAAATCGCACAGCTTCGCGCCTTCACCGAAGAAATCGGCCGTATCAATCACCCGGAATACGCCGTAGATCAGGCATTTTCATTTCATCATCATCTTGCGCTGTTTTCCGGCAATTCCCTGCTGCCGTTAATCTTTCGTTCTTTTAAATCACTGACCTGTACCCTGTGGCTGCGCTTTTGCGCATTATACGGAGTTCCTGCACTGTATGAAAATACAAATGAACTTTGTACCCATATTGAAGAACGGGACTTTTCCGGAGCGGTCAGTTATTTGAAACGCTCCCTGCAGGAGAGCATTGACGGTCACCGGCAGATTTATTATTAACAGCAATAAAAAAACTGGTTATATCCGTATCTTTGCTTCATCAAGCATACGGATATAACCAGCCTCGCGCCAATTACAATCAGCTTCCCATTTTTTCATCCACTGCAATCTTTATAAATTCCGCCATAAGCAGTATATAGCTGAATACAAAAACAACACCCGCTGCTGCAAGAGGCCATTTCCTCTTTTTCTCAGGAATTG
Organism: Clostridium sp. Marseille-P2415; assembly: GCF_900155545.1. Taxonomy (GTDB): domain Bacteria; phylum Bacillota; class Clostridia; order Lachnospirales; family Lachnospiraceae; genus Lacrimispora. Next base: position 384,200 of record NZ_LT732526.1, on the reverse strand, counting down.
ATAATCCTATCATGATCCCTACTGCACACAGGCATATCTTTAAAAGTGCGAAATCCTTTAACTCACACCTTTGAACATATATGTTTGCATAATCAAACAACTTTTTCATCATTGCCGCCTCCTTAAATTAATTTTCTTCCGCTTGTGCATCTGTCCTGTCATTAGTATACGCTTTTGGTAAAATTTTATTATGTGCGAAGAAAATCATTTTAAAAAAGCAGATGCCGCCTAGATCCTGTTCTCACTGCCCCAGACGCACATCATATCCAGAACAGGTATTAGCGACTTTCCTCTCTCGGATAAACAGTATTCCACTTTTGGCGGAATCTGAGGATATTCCGTCCGGATGATCAGCTGGTCCGCTTCCATTTCCTTCAGCGTGGTACTCAGCGTCTTAAATGAAATGGTACCGATACATCGCTTGAGCTCATTGAACCGCATGACCGTTTTATGCTCGGATAACCAGTACATAAAAATCAAAGAGTGTATGCTTCTTACATGCGGAGAAACAGGAGATACCGCTGATTTTGATGGCATAACCGCTACCTATAAAAGCATAGCCGCTTATCAAAAATGGACTGACAGAGGGATCCTGGCCGTACCCGGCGTTAATGCAAGAAGTGATATCAGAAACACTTCCGCGCTTGAGACCGCAGAAAGACTGGGGAAAACGTTTTAACCATTTCCCGTTATATTCGGATAATACATGAAACATATACCGGCATATCAGAAGGAAAAGGCAGGCCTGCCTTTTCCTTTTCCTGCATTACCGATAGTCCTGTACATCAAATTCTCTATCCTTATAATAATATTTCCGGTCCTCCTCCACGATCTCCCGGATTACCCTGCAAGGGCTTCCCACAGCAATCATATTATCCGGTATATCCCTGGTCACAACACTGCCCGCGCCGATCACCACATTGTTTCCTATGGTAACCCCGGGATTAATGATGACATTGCCTCCGATCCACACATTGTCCCCTATGATAACTGCGATCCCGTATTCATACCCCGAATTCCTGGAATCCGGATGAACCGGGTGGCCAGCGGTATAAATTGAAACATTGGGTGCGAACATCACATTATCACCGATCACCACCTTGCCGACATCAAGGATCGTACAATTGTAATTGGCAAAAAAGTTGTTTCCAACCTCGATATTCGTTCCATAATCACAACGAAACGGCGCTTCAATGTGGACATTCTCTCCTACTTTTCCAAGAATACGCCGAATTAATCCATCCTTTTTTTCTTCTTCATCCGGGCGCAGCGAATTATACTCATAAATCTTAAGCTTATTCTCCATTCTCTCTTCACTGAGTCCATCCAGCCAGGCTTTGTAAGGCAGTCCTGCAAGCATTCTTTCCTTCTGGTTCATAATCACTGATTCCTTTCCTTTATTCTATTGATTCGAGCAGATAATTGTTCGATATCATTTCTTATTTATACGGACATGCTTAATTATATCATATCATAAGCAGAAATGAGGAGCGGTATTCCGACCGTTCCTCATTTATTTTGACACATTTTCTTTTTATTTTCAACCGGAAAAGTGCCATCAGCAACCTGGCTTCTCTCTTTTCAGATGATGATATGGGAAGGAATTCCATTCACATACATGACATTCGCTTCCCCCTGTATCAGAGGGAGCAGATATTGCATCATTTCATCAGTAATATCATGACCATTTTCATGTATCATTTCAGCCGGAACCTTTTTTTCGCGGTTGGCTACGCGGCCCACCGGAACCGATGTATACTCCACGGCATAAGGGCTGGAACCCAGCCTCCGGATGGACGCCATTACTCCGTTTTTTCCCTCCACCGCACACTGCAGAGCTTTCCCGCCAAGCATTCTGGCTTCCTTTAAATCCGTATCGCTGGCGACATGGGCAGCGCAGCGCTGCATTAAGTTCAATTCAACTGACCTTACTTTGCACCCGATTTTTTCACGGATAAGCGATTCCAGTATCCTGCCTGTTCCGGAAATATATTTGTGGCCAAAGGCATCCGCCATATCCGATTGTGCTTCTTCCGATATATACTTGCCGTTTCGGTCCTTCAGTCCTTCGCTGACCGCGATCAGAAGTGCTTTTTTCCGTTCCATGGCTTCTTTTACATCGGAAAGAAATTTCTCCTTGCTGAAAACATGTTCACACAAATAAATCAATTCCGGCCCTGCTCCGCCGTTTATCCTGGATAGAGCCGATGCCGCAGTGAGCCAGCCGGCATTTCTTCCCATGACCTCCACAATGGTAATAGCCGGTACAGGATAAACGGATATATCCCTCTCCAGTTCTGCAAACGTAGTTGCGATATATTTCGCCGCCGAACCAAACCCCGGACAATGGTCCGTTTCTGCAAGATCATTATCAATGGTTTTCGGCACTCCTGCAACCATGATATCTTCGATCTGTTTTTCCCTGCAGTATTCGGAAAGCTTATAAACCGTATCCATGGAATCATTTCCCCCGATATAAATAAAATAGGAGATGCTGTATTTCCTCATGATGCGGATAAATTCCTCATACTGTCCTTCCTGTTCCTTCCAGGGTTTCAGGATGAAACGGCAGGACCCCAGAGCAGAGGAAGGGGTCTGGCAAAGCAGTTCAATATCCATGGCGCTCTTTACTGCTTCTTTTAAGTCAATGATTTTCTCTTCAAACACCCCCTGGATTCCATTGACCGCACCATAAATGCCATCCACCCCAGCACTAATGAGTGCGGCTTCCATGACTCCCGCCAGGCTTGCATTGATCGCTGCCGTAGGCCCTCCGGACTGGGCTATCAAAAGATTCTTCATAAAAACTCCTATCTGATATAAATTTTATCTCTTGTCACATTTTCTGCAATCAGCTTCATTACCGGTATAAAGAATTCTCCAAAGCTTTCCTTCGGTAATATGAGCGCTTCCTCTTTGCCGACATAAAAGGCAATGTCCTTTGGAGTTGAAATGGCTTTTTCAACCTGACTCCAGGAATAGCTGTTCTCACGTTCCAGAATCCGTTCCGAGATCCCTTGTTCATGGAATACATAGGAGATTTCCTGCTGATAGCAGGGAGCCATCATCATTTTCCTGGCTCTCATCTTTAGGGTAAAGGGTGTATAAGATAAAAACAGCATACCTGCAGCTGCATACATGACTGCCTGGGGGACTTCTATTTTATCCATGCCAAGCAGGATCCCGCCTGTGATCATGACGGAAAGACCAAGTACATTTATCAGAAAGCCTGAAAATTTTGAATAAGTATGGAACAACAATAAATCATAGAGAAACTCACTTTTCATTCTGACGTTAATTTTCATAGATACCTCCAATCCGCCTGCTTAAGACTTAAAACCTGCCCCCTTATGATTTTATTTCGCTTTAGCAGCCGCCCAGCCTTCCGGAGAATAGATTCCTGCTTTCCTCTTTCTCATCATGTTGTCAAAAAAGGCCACAATAAACGGACACAGGAACAAGGTTATGATGGAAGCTGTGGCACATTGAGCGGTTGCCATTTCTGTGTACTGGGCCATGGTTGGATCTGCCTCGGCAACGGCAGCCGGTGTCATGGCGGAATTTAAGGCTGTGGTACCGATTGCCGCTCCCATAGCGTTTCTCTCCTTCTTTGGAAGAAGAAGATTAAACAATAAAAAGAACACCACTGCAGTAGCCGCAGATATAAGGCCAAGTATGATTCCGGAAGCGCCGGCTGTTATGATTGTTTTCATATCCGTTTTCGCTCCGATTGAAATGGTCATAAAGAATGTGATGATCGGCTGTGCGGTGGCACACACCCTGCGGAACTCTTTGTCGATATTTCCCCAGATAAAACCGATCAATATGGGGATTATGGTTGCGACCAGGCTGTTGATCGGAATCGAAGCAAGTCCTGTTGCCCCCAATGCGATCAGGGTAAAGAACGGTCCGTCATTTAAGGATAGTACGGAAATCGCGCCTGTGTCCGTCGCATTGCCAAACTGTGAGGATAACGAAATATATAAGGATCCGTTTGAGTTTGTAATGGCAGCGATCCATACAAAGGGAGCGATTCCCAGGAAACCGTTCACACCGCATAATTTTCCCACCAGCAATCCGATCACAACACCAAAAATAAATTTGATCCCAGTCAGGGTGATGCCTTTATAAAGGGGCATTCCAACCTGCCTGATATTAATGGATGATCCGCAAACGATCAGGAACAACCCCATCATGGCAGCGTTCCCCTGATAGAACAAAGCCGTTACATATCCTCCGATCTGAAATGCCTGCGGAAAAAATGTTGCAATTAAAACAGCCATTACCAATGGTATGATAACCAGACCACCAGGCAGCTTTTTCATCTTATTCAGTAAATCCAGATCTGTCCCCTGTTTCTCTGCATTATTTGCATCCTTCACCGTAAATACCTCCCATACATTTGATTAATTACTTCTTTCCTTCTCCAGATACTCTCTTTCATATTCCATGATCTTATCTACCTTTGGCGCGGAACCACCTCCTGAAAAATCGCATTTTAACCAGATATCAACCAGACATTTTGCAAGCTCTGCCCCGATGACCCGTTCCCCCATACACATGATCTGCGCATCGTTGCTTTTTCTGGACCGTTCTGCTGAGAACGGATCATGGCACACCGCGGCACGGATACCCGGAACCTTATTTGCAGTGATCGCCATTCCGATTCCTGTTCCGCAGACCAATATCCCCCGTTCAAAATCACCTCTTGCAACTGCCTCCGCAACCTTTACTGCCACATCCGGATAAAGAACCACTTCTCCCGGTCCGGCGCCAAAATCTTCATATTCCACACCGATATCATTAAGATGCTTCATGACTTCCGATTTCAAACAATAAGCTGCTTCATCACATCCAATTGCCACTTTCATTTCCTTATCCTCCTTTAAGTTCTTGTTGCTTCTAAAAACAGACGGTCCACAATATCGATTGCGGTGCGGTCCGTACCGGTAAGCCCTCCCTTGCCTACAATCGGCAATCCGTCATAATTTCCCGACAGCCGGCCGACATCCGTCTGTGCAATCACGTAGTCCAGAACTTCAATGCATTCAACACCCAGCTGATAACAGACATTCACCATGGTATCACCGCCTGTTGTATAGAGTCCGGCTATCTTATCTCTTCCTGCTGCTTCCAGTATTTTTGATACAATCATCCCAAGCCCTGCATTGATTCTGTTTGCGCACATGCCACCGGAATACTGTCTTTTGGCATCCTCTTCCGATAAGTTTAACAACTCTCCGTGCAGTGCTGTTTCAATAAGAATGGCTCTGGGCAGAGTCTCTTCCTTTAAGCATTGAAGTGCGGAGCGGACTGCTTTTCCCACTTCTGCCAAAGCTTCGTCGCTCCCATTAATAAGCGGTACCGGCTCAACAGGGATTCGTATCACCCTTTGATCCTCACACAATACCTCCATCTGGCGTTTGGTCACAGGGGTTGCACTGCCTGCCGCGATTAATACGGTCTTGTTTAATCCTTCTCCGCTGCCATCCGGAATATTGGGTTCCTCTCTTTTTATGAGGTTCCTGCAAAATGCCAGCTTCGCCGTAAACGCACCGGGATCAACGGCTACCACATTCCACTCCAGCTCCACACAGGCTTTTGCGGCCGCCTCCACATCATCAAGCGTGACCCCGTCCACTACAATTACCTGTTTCCCTTCTGATCTGACCTTAGTAAGCCTATCCTTTATTGCCTCGGCCCCCTGCAATACCGTATCCAATGTAATAAGCCCCACGCACCGTCTTGTCTGCTTTTCCAACAGGCGCGGGATGTAGTTTTCATATACCGGTGTCCGCACATCCTGGGCTACCGGCGTACGTATCAGTGCCATTCCGTCAATGACGGAAAAACCGCCTACCAGGATCCGTCTGGACTGGGGCATGGCCGGTACAACAACCGCAACCGCATCTTCCTCCATACAATCCATCATCGCATCGATTTCAACCCCAACTCCCCCTCGAAGCGTTGTATCGATCCGCTTGGAAAAATACTTTACCCCCATTCTCTGCAGTGCCAGAGTTGCTGATCGCACTTTTTCATAGGCTTCGTCTGCAGGCAGGGCCCTGCTGTTGCTGCTCACTAATATCGCGTCCAGCTGTTCCGCCTGCTGCGCATGTTCTGCGGCTTCTTCGTTAAAAAACACTGCTGTTCTTGCTTTCGACCTGGCAAGCAGCACACCGGTGGTGGTGGCTCCTGTTAAATCGTCAGCTACTGCTCCAATAAGCGGCATACCGTCTCCTCCATTCTCCGGCTTCATTACCTGTCACTTTTCTTGCGGTGCATGAGCGCTGCATATTCTGAAACGACTCTGGTGGACTCAATCAGGCTGACTGCTCCTGCGATTCCCTTGCCTGCAATATCAAACGCGGTCCCATGGTCTACGGAACTTCGGATAAAAGGAAGTCCAAAGGTCAATGTAACGGACTTTTCAAAATCCAGGGTCTTACATGCGATGTGTCCCTGGTCATGATATAACGATAAAATCCCATCATAGCATCCGGATTTTCCGATATGGAATACGGAATCCGCAGGACAGGGACCGATAGCATCTATTCCCATATTCTGTGCCGCCTTAACAGCCGGAATCAAATGATCGATCTCTTCTGTCCCGAATAATCCGTTATCACCGCCATGGGGATTTAATGCAGCTACCGCAATACGCGGTCTTTCAATTCCAACCTTTTTTAGTTCTTTATCAATGTTGATGACATATTCCAATACTCTCTCCTTCGTAGCATATCTGCATGCATCCAAAAGGGACATATGCCTGCTTACAAAGAAGACCCGCAGCTTATGACAGGAAAACATGGTCAATGCATAGGGGGATTTTGTCACGTTCTGATAGATTTCTGTATGCCCCGGTTCTTTGATACCAATCAGCTTGATCGCACCCTTATGTATGGGTGCGGTAGAAACCGCATCCACCCGGCCTGCCATGCCCAGCTCAATGGATTTCATGATCCAGTCAATGCTCATCTGTCCGGCCAGCGCCTGTACTTCTCCCCAGACAACGGAATCCGTATCATAGCTTCCGGTCTCAAGCACATCAACGCATCCCATTTCATAGTTCGCTTCCGAAGGATCTGTAATCTTATGATAGCTTAATTCCTTATTTAATATTTTGGCTGCCCGCTTCAGGATATCGATGCTGCCAATGACGAATGGTTTGCAGCACTCATGAATTTCCGGTGCCAGCATGGCTGCGGCAACTGTCTCCGGTCCTATGCCCGCCGGATCTCCCATGGTTATTGCGGTAACCGGTTTAAACTTTACATCAATCATTTTACTTTCCTCTCATTTTTTGTTTTGTTTTAACTTCTTTTTTCTTTTTTCTTGTTTGCTTTATTTATGTTTCATTTTCGTGTTTATGTATATATTACAACTATTTTCTATGTTTTTCAATACAAATATATTTTTTTGTCATTATTACTGTTTTTATCCGACCGTTTTAGTGCATTTTATACAAGCTATTTATTTTCGTTTAATTTCTTTTATCTTATTATTTATTCTTTTTTATTTCTTTTTATCTTGAAAAATATACTATTTTGTTTTACACTATTCTCATAATTAATCTGCTGCCTCATTTTAAGATTCATTCCAGAAAGGAAAATCATTCATGAAGAAAAAATTATTTTTCGGTACCAATTTAAAAATGTATAAAAACATCAGAGAAACAACGGAATACGTACGGCTTTTGCAAAGCCTTACAGAAGAAATCAGCCGGGAGGAAATGGAATTATTCGTCATACCTTCCTACACCTCCTTAAGCAGTGCTGCTTCCAGCATTGATAAACAGTACATTACTCTGGGAGCTCAAAATATGTGCTGGAAAGAAAACGGGCAGTTTACGGGCGAGATTTCACCCTTGATGTTAAAAGAAATGGATATCAATCTGATTATGATCGGACATTCGGAAAGGCGTCACGTATTCGGCGAGACGGACCCCATAGAGAATCAGAAAGTCAAATGCGCCCTGGAGCATAATATGACCGCTCTTCTTTGCATTGGCGAGACTCTGGAAGAGAAAGATTACGGTATCAGCGTTGAAGTGCTCCGTACCCAATTAAAAATCGGCCTTCATGATATCCCGGTTGCCGGACTTTCAAACATCTGGATCGCTTACGAACCCGTCTGGGCCATTGGGGCAAACGGAATTCCGGCTTCGGCAGAATATGCGGAGGAAAAGCACCTGGCAATCAAAAAATGCCTGATAGAGTTGTTTGGAGAGGCCGCCAGGGATATCCCCGTTTTATACGGCGGAAGCGTCAACCCCGGAAACGCCGGCGAGCTTATCAGAAAGCCTTCCATTGACGGATTGTTTACCGGAAGAAGTGCCTGGGAAGCCCATGCCTTTAACAAACTGATCCGAAATACGATGCAGGCTTACAAAAGTTCGGGGTCGTTTGGCTCGTTGCCCGCGTAAATAAAAAACGGCAGCTGCCGATTTCTCAACAGCTGCCTTATCTTAAACGATATCAATCGCCACATGATCCCGATGGGCCATTTCAAGATATTCTTTTTTTATTTCATTATCTGTAATGATTCTGGTTATTTCGGACAGAGGGCTTACCACAAGTACATAACCGCCCCCGAATTTACTGCTGTCCACCAAAAGATATACTTCTTTTGAGGCTTTTAGGATTGCTTTCTTCACCTGCATCTGCGGGGACCCGATCGACGTGATCCCTACATCAAAATTGATTCCATGGGCGCTGATAAATGCCTTATCCGCATGGCATTCCTCCAGATTACCAATGGTCGCATCTCCCATTGTCGAAGACAGCTTTCCGCCAACCTGTCCTCCCAGTAAAAATAAATTCACATGCCTGGCATCTGACAGTTCTCCTGCTGCCACCAGCGAATTAGTAATTACAAGCAAGTGCTTGGAAGGATTCTCCTTTATGATACGTGCAAGATAATAGCTTGTTGAAGCATCATCCAAAATAATGGTATCGTTATCTTCGATATATTCATAAGCTTTTTCCGCAATTCTCTGCTTCTTATCGGCATTTTTATATACGGTTTCCGCATTGTACAATACCACTACCTGGGCTCCTGCTTTTGTCGCGCCGCCGTGGATACGGTTTAATAATCCCATCTCTTCCAGCTTCTGGATATCATTGCGGATGGTTACTTCCGAACATTCCAGCTGTTTGCTGACATCCGCTACTCTTATGCTGCTTTTTTCTTCCAATTCCTGCAGTATAAATTCCATCCTCTTGTTTATCAATACAGTCTTCCTTTCCTTCCCATAATTTTCTCTTCTATTATCTTACTATTTTAACATTGTTTTCACAAGTATTATTTATGTTTTCTTTTTTTTATTTTCGTTTATGACTATTATATGTGTCCCCGGAAAAACCTGTATCCCAAGATGTATCTCTCTTTCTGTTAACGGAAGAATAACTCTTTCACTTCTTCTACCGGCATTTCCCGGCCTGTATAAAGCTTGAATGCGGCAGCTCCCTGCCACACAAGCATTCCCTGTCCGTCTATGCAGGTACATCCGGCCCCTTTTGCCTCTTTTAACATCCTGGTTTCCTTTGGATTATAAACAGCATCCACAACAACCAGGCCCGGATGGAACATGGTAACGTCCTTGACAACGCTTTCGTCATCCATTGGCTTCATACCTACGATTGTCGCATTGGCAAAAATATCGCTGGAAGCAATTTCTTCCCTCATCTTCTCCATATCTGCAATATCGAATACATTCACCACGCATTCCGGCATTTCCTGCCTGATTTTTTCTGCAGTTTGGATGGTCCTCTCAAAGAATGCATCTTTGATATTGAAAATGGAGACTTCCTTTGCTCCCTCTAACGCACACTGCACCTGGATTGCGGTAGCAGCCCCGCCGCCGCCGCAGACAGTGATTTTCTTACCTGCGATTTCAACTCCATGATCACGGAGATTATCTACAAAGCCCTGTCCATCTGTAATGTGGCCGATCAATCTTCCATCTTCATTTACAATGGTATTAACCGCACCGATGATACGGGCAGCCGGCGACAACTCATCCATGTATTTCGCAGCTTCGTTCTTGCATGGCATTGTTACATTACAGCCTCTCATATGAAAGGTTTTCATGGCATCGACTGCCTTTACAACTTCATCAACCTTAATATCAAAAGCAAGATATGCGTAATCCAGTCCCAGCTTCTCAAAGCTGTAATTATACATAGCCGGCGATCCGGAATGTCCTACCGGTGAGCCAATCAGTCCTAACAAGCCCGTCTTTCCTGATATTCTTTTTTCCATCGTCTTTTCTCCTTAAGTCAGATATTTTTTATTACCGATAACATACACTTCTTTCGCCGGCTTGTCAACTTCTTCTCCTAATGGGGTCTTCTCCTAATGGGTTATCATCGGGATATCCCAACTGATTCAGCTCACTGATGACAGCTTCTCAATGCCTTCATCCACGGTACCAACAAAGAAAAAATCCTTTCCGTGATTACATTCATACATAAAATCTTTGAACGGCTTACCGGTATAACCGGAAAAATCACCGACGATGGCAATTTTTATGCCATAGTTTATAAATTTTTGAAGGATTTCTCCGGCAAGACAAGTACTTAATTTAAAAAAATCTTCTGTTATGGCCGCCTTATAAAGTACCATACAGTCACTGCCCGTTTCATATTTTACCGTTGCAATCAAATCAAGAGCTGATGGGACATCCTTGATCAATGGATACTCACTTTGTATCCATGCAACCGGTATGCTGTTTCTTATTATTATTTTTACATCCATGCTTATCATTCTCCTTAAAGAATACCCTTGATCTGTGTTTTCATATCTATTACTGTTTGTTTTCATATCCTGTGTCATCGAGCATGGAAATGGTACCTAACATCTCTTCCATAAAATCAAGCTCACCCCAAAGCAATATCTTCAATTTCCCATCCTTTTCGTAATATTTCATATTTATGGTTGAATTCTGCATCGAAGGGTCTTTGCCATTCATAATGGCAATCAGCGTGTTGGATATCCGCATATACTGGTCTTTATGGATCTGCTCCATTTCCACAACCGTTGAAACATTAACTGTTCTTTTTGTAAAATGGGGGCGCATATCCTGGGAGGAGAATGCAACAACCTGTTCTTCCCCCGACCGGCCCTTATTATGATCCAGAAAGGCATTTAAATCCTCTTCCGATACCCTCTGGACTTGTTTCCATAAACTCCATGGCGTGGGGCAGCTTTCTTGGCGTACTCAAACCCAAAAGCAAACAGGGCATTTCCCATGGCGATGTCATCGACCTGACCCGCAAAAACATTGAAGGCTTTGATGTTTGTGAGTTCTATGTTGACCTGGTAAATAAACTGAAATTAAAAGGAATGTAATATCGATTTTATTAAAAACCACAAAATCGGTACAAATAAAGATGGCAGCATATTTAACGTCCTGCAATCCTTGATTTTCAGAATGGAAAGACCGGAACTGAAAATCAGAAAGCCGCCTACAATGGATATCTCAGTCAGTAATTCAGCCGTCAAAAAAGCAGATAAGTACCCGGAAAGAAGATAGATGCTTCCCTGCCACAAGAATAAAACAACTGCAGATAAGACAATCCCAATCCCATAGGCAGATGCCAGGACTAATGAAGTAACGAAGTCCAGCGTTGCATTTGTAAACAGGTAAGTATTGTCGCCATGAAGCGCGCTTTCCATGGGACCCAGAATTGACAGGGTTCCAATACAGAATAACAGTATTGCAGAGGACAGCCCCTGCCCCAGATTTCCTTTTGAGAAACGGGCTGTGACCATTTCAAACCGTTCTACCAGATTAAGCATGGTGCCCATGAGGCTGCCTGCTGCAAGACTGATGATAAACAATACAGGGAAACTGCTCTCAGGCATATTCTGAACCATTGCATTGATGCCCAGGCCGCAGGCAGCAAGTCCCATTGCATGGTATAATGCATCCTGATATTTTTCTCCTATCCCTTTCTTAACACAGCTTCCAATTACGCTGCCTGCCAGAATGGCAGCAGTATTTACAACCGTTCCTATCATAATAATTCCTCCTTCCCCCAAAATATAAACCCTCCAATAGTTAGAGGGTCAATATTTTTTGTATGGAATTTGTATTTCAGTCGTAAACCTGGAAGTATCGCTGGTGAGTCCATAATCAATCAAAGCAAACTCAATGGAATCTCCGGCAAGCTCATACCCCTTTTGTTCCATATATCGAAACAGGTTATTATAGGCAGGTTTTGCATCCTTATGTGTTCCGTGAAAGCGCATGGTGAGATAACTGCCTCCGGTCAGGCACATGGCACAGTCCGTGCTGTCGTCCTCTGGTTCCATGATCACAAAAATTGCAGAAAATTTATCAAAATTACCCTTCTTCAGATTCTCACTTGAAATCGATACCCCGACTTTCCCCAGAAACATGACTGAGTTTAGTCCATTGCTTCGCTCTAATTCACGAATCGGAGGCTCCAGATCGTCAGCAACGGAAATTTCTTTCTTTAAAATGGCAATCATTCTATCATCCAGCCGGCGTTCTGCAATTCTGCCATATTCCGTTTGATAAGCATCCTCGATCTGCACGATCCTGCTCTGAATTTTTCTTTCTATCCGATCTAAGTACTCCCATTCTTCTTCGACCTGCCTTTTCTGCTCTTTCAGAATTTCAAGCATCTTCTTATCATCACGGTTTTCAAAGAAATCCCGGATTTTAGGAAGGGGCACATTTAAGGAACGGAGATAACGGATTGTGTTCAGACACTCAAACTGCCGGGTGGAATAATACCGGTACCCGTTTTTTTCATCCTGGAATTCCGGCTTTAGAAGGGAAATCTTATCATAGTGGCGAAGCAGGCGGACGTCTATATGAAACAATTTTGAAACTTCTCCTATTGAAAACAATTCATTCATGATATCCCTCCCTAAACAGCCATTCATAAAAACAGTATAGCAGATTTTTTCCATTTTACAAGCCATTGCACCGGTATTTAAAATGGCACCACGGTTAATTTGTTTATGAAACAAAAGTATTGATAAAATTCTTCTGCTTCCTGCCGGCGCTCTTTATCGCTGATTATATTTTTCATATCATTTAAAATCTGCTGCATGGTTATATTGGAAAAATATTTTAATTCCACATTTCCCCACTTTGAAATTTCCGAATCTTCGGAAAAATAATCCCAATAGTACAGGGTCTCTTTGCCTTCCAGACAGATCCTGTATTTTTCATGGCTCCGGATCATTCCATCCCTGCAGGCTGAACTTTCAAAATTATCCTTCAGCATAAAAGCACCTATGATACGCCGTCTCTTTTCTGCGGTTCCCTTTGGACATTCCGTAAGGAGGCAGGCTGAATTTAACTTGAGCCTCACCGGAAGCTTGGGTTTTCCTTTCGAGCTTCCGCTCTGGTAGGAGCCTGCATATACCGACCATGAAGAAAAAACGCTTTGCCTGTCATTTTCGACAAATCCAAAGGCCGCCTGTGAATCCGGACGGACTTTCAAGCTGTGTATCTCCTCCAGGCGTTCCTGTTCACTGATTTCATCTGCTCTTCTGCTTTCTTCCTCCTGTATGATGTGTTCCAGCATTTTATCCATTTCTGTTTGCATATTTTTGTCCTTGAGGGTCAGAAATTTCACAAAGGAATTTGGATATAAAAACTTTTTTTCTCCCTGCGGAAACAATATGGTAATATATTTTTCCCCTAATTCCTTTACGGTACCCTCTCCGAACTTCATATGGCTTACTGCCATTCCTTCTAACTTCATATTTCCTCTCCTTTCAAAAAAAAGAAGGGCTTTTCATATCTGTGCCTTAACACAATACCAAAAGCCCTTCTTTAAAAGACGGTTCTTTACTTGTAGATCATTCAATTGTTAACGAATATTAAATACAATCCCGAAAGAATACATCTATTCTTTTAAAAATCATTGTTTTAACAATCAATTATATTATAACACAAAAAAAATAATAAGCAATACCCTGTATCGCTCCGGCTGCAGACATACAGGGGCTTAAAGCCAAACCGGCTGTTTTTCATTCTTATTTTCTATATCTGATTGCCAGACCTTTTAAGAAATTTCTGACATACCGATCCTGGCATTCTTTATAATTCCGCTGCCCTTCTCTTCGCAATACTGCACTTAATTCACCGTTTGACAGATTTAATCCGGCGGCCTTAAATATAGCGAGCATGTCGTCTCCCGTAAGAGACAGCGCAATTTTTACTTTTTTCAGGAAGACATTATTGACCGATTTATTATCTCTGATCATATACAAGGGCTTCTCCGGTTCCCCTGGTTTTGGCTCCTGTTTTCCACGTTTAAAAATAATGAAACCATTCAGAAAGGATTCCAGCATAAAATTATCACATATCCTTCTGTTTTCATTGACAGGCTTATCCTCACCGGAAAGCCCCTGACCGGCCTGCGGCTTTAACAGGATCTTTTGAAGTTCTTCTTTCGTTACTGTGATTCCGCCCAGTTTGAATATCCCGACCATATCCGAATCCTTTATATCCACTGCATATCTGAATCTTATTAATATATCGTTGTTATCCATATGACTCCTTTTTTTAAACATAACCGTTTCTGTACCATAAAAAGAATTATACTAATTTGTATGTGAAATGGCAATATCTATTTTCTCCCGCCCAATCATACGAACAGCAAAGTTTTTGATGTGATGTCCTTAAAAATATGATATACTGGGAACACAAACCGCCTTATCATCAACTCAAGACCTTGTTATCCGATTGCATACAAGAGGTGAGATCACATGGACAAAGAAAAAGTGATAAAAAGTATTAAGATTGCCCTTGCAGCAGTATTTGCAATTACGGCTGCAGCCGAGATCGGTTTAAAATATTCTGCTACAGCCGGCATCATTACGGTGCTCAGCATTCAGAACACAAAGAGGGAAACCATCAAAAGTGCCAGAAACAGGACACTGGCATTTGTATGGGCTTTGATACTGGCCGCAGGTGTATTTCGCCTTCTGGGCTTTACCCTCATTGCTTTTGCAGGATATCTTCTGCTCTTTGCCCTTCTGTGCCTGTATGCGGACTGGGGAGAAGCAATTGCCATGGACTCCGTTTTGATCACCCATTTTCTGTCAGAGAAGTCCATGTCCGCCTCTCTGATGATGAACGAGATCGCTCTGTTCCTGATCGGCACTACGGTAGGCGTCCTGGTCAATATGCACCTGCGCAAAAGGGGAAACGTGTTTCAAAAACTGGCGGATGATGTGGATCATCAGATTAAGGGAGTCCTGAACCGCATGTCCCACTGGCTTTTAGAAGAGGATAAAAGCAAATACGGTCCGGAATGCCTGGACCAGCTGCAGGAAAGCCTGAAGCTGGCAAAAGCATGCGCGTGGAATAATTATAACAATGCACTCTGGAAAAAAGACACCTATGAAGTTGATTATATCCAGATGCGGCAGCAGCAAAGCATAGTACTGAAGGAAATTTATGAAAACATCAAAAGCATTACCTGCCTGCCCAGACAGGCAAAGCAGGTAGCGGAACTGTTGGAAGGGATTGAACGCGGTTATCACAGAAACAATACGGTGGAAGGGCTCTTACAGGAATTGGACCTTTTGTTTCAGGATTTAAAGGGCCACGAGCTTCCTTCTGACCGGGAGGAATTTGAGGCCAGGGCGATCCTGTTTTATATTTTAAATCAGATCAAAAGACTGCTGATGCTAAAACGGGACTTTGTTTTGTCCCACTCGTGAAGAAGGCTATCTGTTATCCACCTTTTCCGGATATAAGTCATGACCGGCCAGCCGGTTCCATGCGGTCTCTTCCCATCTGGTATCCGCCCGGCCGTAATTGCAGTAGGGATCAATGGATATTCCGCCGCGGGGAGTAAATTTCCCCCACACCTCAATGTATTTGGGATCCATCAGGGAAATTAAGTCTTTCATGATGATATTGATGCAGTCCTCGTGAAAATCCCCGTGATTGCGGAAGCTGAATAAATAAAGCTTCAGGGATTTGCTTTCTACCATTTTTTCACCGGGCACATAGGAAATTGTAATGGTAGCAAAATCCGGCTGTCCGGTAATGGGACAAAGGCTGGTAAATTCGGGGCAGTTAAATTTGACAAAATAATCATTTTCCGGATGCTTATTGGGAAAGGTTTCCAATATGCCCGGATTATAATCCATTTCATATTTTGTTCCCCGGCTTCCCAGAAGCGTGAGCTCTTTTCTTTCTTCTGCATTTCTTCCTGTCATAATTATTCTCCCTCCACTATTCCATTGCCGGATCGCTTATGCCGTTTATCTCAAAGGCTGCTGCGCGGTCAATGCAGGTGCCGCATTTTCCGCATGGCTTCTCTCCACCTTCATAACAGCTCCAGGTCAATTCATATGGAACCTTCAGCTCCAATCCTTTTTCAACCACCTTCGCCTTGGTCCATAAAACAAAAGGAGCCCGGATCTGCAGCTGGTTACCGCTTCCTATGGTTATTGCCTGGTTCATGGCTTCCTGAAAGGCGCTGCTGCAGTCCGGATACGCATTTCCCGCCGCATCATCACTGTGAGCACCATAATAAATCAGGCTGCAGCCTTTTGATAAGGCAATGCTCGCTGCGGCCGATAAGAACAGCCCGTTGCGAAACGGGACATAGGTCGGCACCGGTTTCCCTCCGCTGGTTTTCAGCTGCTTTCCATAGGCTTCCTTTGGAATCTCCTGATCCGAATGCTGCAAAAGGGAACAGTCACTCTGCTCAAATATTTTTGCCAAATCCAGGCACAGAAACTCCACCTGGTAATAAGCCGCTATTTTTTTCGCTGCATCTAATTCCTTTGTATGTTTCTGTCCATAGGAAACAGCCAGTGCGGACACATTTTCCCTGCCATATTGACGGACCGCCAGCCCAAGACAGGTCGTACTGTCAACTCCGCCGCTTAATAATACCAATGCTTTCATTTTTCTTCTCCATTCCATTTTATAATTTCAAACGCATCTGCAATGCGGCATCCGTTTGAAAACGGCCCCGCAATGTGGAGGTATGGGTTCTGGCCGATGGCTTCTTAATCCCCCTGCTCCCCATACAGCCGTGACTTCCTTCGATCAGGACCGCAACATCTCCGGAACCGGTTATTTCCTGCATGATTTCACAAATATCAGAGCCGATCCGCTCCTGAAGCTGCAGCCGCTTTGAGACCATATCCGCGATTCTTGCGATCTTACTGAGCCCGATCACCCTGCCGTTTGGTATGTAAGCCACGGTAACCTTCATATCATACATCAGTGCCAGATGATGTTCGCAATAGCTGAACACTTCGATATCCCGCATAATGACCATATCGTTCCTGCCCTGTTCCATCTCCGGATTCTCTTTAAATGTTTTCTGAAACATACGGGCAATTTCATGATTGGTATAGTTCATGCCCTCAAATACCTCTTCATACATGCGTGCCACACGCGCAGGAGTATCTTTTAATCCCTCCCGTTCCGGATCATCGCCCAATGCCGCAAGTATGCCTTTTACATGCTTTTTGATCGCTTCCGTATCAATTGCCATTTTCGGCCACCTCACCTTTCCCCAATGGATCAGACCCCCGTTTCCCCGGGGCCCCAGATGATTTTGTGCATCTGCAGCTGCAGGGTCACATCATTCATCCCATTCTGCTTCATATACTCCACCACTTCTTTTAAACCGAGTTTTCCGAATACGGTGCTGATATGGACATGGCATTTCTTCGTCAGCTCATGGGCTGTCATGATTTCTTTTGCGCGGTTTAAATCTTCGGTACTGCCTGCCACAAATTTTACGGTATCTTTTTTAGTCAGCAGTTTCAGATTCGAAATGAGCATCTCTGATTCCATGAAGCTGCCCGGAAGCTTATAGTCCATCGTAAAAGAAGGAGGATTCTTAAAGTTTATAAAATCCGACAAACCGATGCTGCCATTTGTTTCGATTTCGATATGCAGATCCTTATCCCCGGAAAGCATACTGAGAAGGTCCCGGATATCCGGCTGCAGCAGGGGTTCACCGCCTGTTAATGTTACATTTTTTATACCGGTTTCTTTTATATACCGGTAGATCTGAAGTCCGGTCATGAAAACAAAGTCTGCCTGCTTTTCATTCGCCCAGGCGGTATCACAGTAGGAGCAGGAAAGATTGCACCCTTTAAAGCGTATGAAAACAGCCAGCTGCCCTGCCAGAACGCCTTCGCCGTTGATGCTTACAAACTTTTCCACAACCTTATACCGTGTCATCGGTTTCCTCCTCATAAGAAGCGCAATTGGACGGAGTTTCATAAACAGCCGCAGATTTCACCCCATATCCCCTGCGGGTCATCCGGTCATAAAAATATTTGGAGAACCGTTCGGCAGTCGGGCGAAAATCCACCTCAGCCATACGGAATCCCTCTTCTTTTAATGCCGCAAGGGTGAGCGCCTTTAAGGACCCCTTCTCAAGGATCAATGCATGATCAAATAGATCGGTTTCTTCTTTCAAATCCCTTTTTAACTGCGTAAAGTCCACAACCATGCCGTTTAACTGTTTTTCTTCCTGCAGAGTCAAACTCATCACTTCCACTGCCACGCGCCATCTGTGACCATGGATATTCCTGCATTTGCCTTCATAATCCGCCAGAAAATGAGCCGAATCAAAGCTTTGCTCTGTTTTTAAATAATACATAAGCCTTTACATCCTTTCATGATCAAAGGGCCAATATGATTAATTTTTCAGGATATTGAAATAACCGGACAAAAAAATAGGCATATCACTATGCCTATTTTATATATTCATCCGCAAGAGAAACAGAGAGATCCTCTGCCTTTCCTCTTACCCTATCATATTTAAAATCAGCCCTAGTTTTATTTAGAGACAGGATGGTACAAATGAACTGTCTTTTACTGCGATAAAAAGTATAGCACTTTTCCGCTTATGATGTCAAGTTTTATCCATTGGCTTCCAGAGCCTCAATTTTCTCCTGAAACCGGGGCAGATGCTTTTTATGGGCCACCAGAAGCTCATCCAGAAGCTTCCCTGCTATTTTGCCGCTTGGGACCAGAGGATTTAAGGTAAAGGCCTGGAGAGCGGTATCATAGTCGCCGGTCACTGCTGCCTTTATGGTCGTCAGCTCCATATCCTTCATTAACTGCAGTAAGCCTCTGCTGGAAGGCTCAAAGCTTCCCCAGGATATGGGAACCGGCCCGTGAGCGGTAATGATGCTGCTCACTTCTACGACCACATCATCCGGCAGGTCTGAGACCGCGCCGTTGTTTCTTGTACTTACTACCATATGGCTTTTCTTATCATTAAAAATGGAGGCGATCAGTTCACAGGCTGCGTCAGAATAGAACGCGCCTCCCCGTTTTTCCAGCTGAACCGGCTTCACCTTTAGATCCGGGTCCTTATAGAGCTCAAACAGTTCCGCTTCCGTGCGTTTTACCAGTTCCGCCCTGGTTTCTCCCTTTTCATAGGCTTCCAGCTCTTCCTTCAGCATATCGTCGGTAATATAATAATACCGGTGATACATACACGGAATGATCCCAAGATTCCTGATTTGTCCTGCCAGGAAGGAGATATTGGGAATATTCTGGACGCCGGAGCTCTTGATTCCCTGCATTGCCTTTTTAAGTCCCTCTGCCGAGGTATATGCTTTTTCAATTACCTCTCCGGTCTTTTCTTCCCCTTGCCTGTTCCATACCCGGTGCCAGTGGAAATGATTCAGTCCTCCAAAGCGGAAAAACAGGTCCTCTTCCTTCTCCTGCAGGGCTCCTGCCGCAATTTTTCTGCACATAATGGGAACATTGCACAATCCGACCACCTTATCCCATTTTCCGTAACGCATCACTGCCTCTGTCACCATACCGGATGGGTTCGTAAAGTTCACCAGCCATGCATTGGGGCAAAGTTCCTTCATATCTTCTACAATATCAAGGATTACCGGGATGGTACGGAATGCCTTTAACATCCCTCCTGCACCGTTGGTCTCCTGGCCCAGAATCCCGTGGGACAGAGGGATCCGTTCATCCTTGATGCGGGCATCCAAAAGCCCCACACGAAACTGGGTAGATACAAAATCCGCATCCTTTAAGGCGGTTCTCCGGTCCAGGGTCAGATGAATTTCCCAGTCAAGGCCGGCTGCCTTTACCATACGTTTTGCCAGATTTCCCACGATCTCGAGCTTCTCTTTTCCTTCCTCAATATCAACCAGCCAGATCTCACGGACCGGCAGCTGATCCTTTCTTTTGATGAAGCCTTCTATTAATTCCGGCGTATAGCTGGAACCGCCACCAATGGTTACAATCTTTAAATTCCCTTTCATAAGTCTTCCTCCTTTTTCATGTCGATAGCTAAAGCATACTCCAAAACAGATTTATTTGAAATAAGGCCGGCTCATTTGGTCACAAACCATACTGTTTAGGCATTTGTTTCATAAAAAAAACAGGGTGTTTCATCCCTGCTTTCTCTGCACCGTTAACCTTGCCAATGCCTCCACAATATAAACTGCCGGTATCTGGGAGGTGATGTCCACCCTCATCTCCTTGTCCGCCGCCAGTTCCCGTTGGATATAATAGGAAATATTATAATCGGATATCCTGGCCAATGTACTGTTTTTGCTGTTGGTGATGGACACGACCGTGCTGTTTTTCTGCTTTGAAATTGCCGAATTTTCTATCAGTATATTCGTTTCTCCCTCAACGGAAAGAACAATCAGGATGCTTTCCCCGGGAAATTCAAGATTGATCGGAAACATGGGATTGCTGATCCCCGTGGAAAAAATACCGATATTGCAGAAGTACCGGCTGGCATACTCAGCAATGATCCCGGAATTTCCTGTGCCGAGAAAGATGATCTGTTTCTTTTTTGCCATAATTTCCGCTATGGTCTCCAGCTGCTTTTGAAATGTTTCCGTATTGACCCTTTGAAAAAAATCCTGGATGGAACTGAAATCGAACTCCTTTTTCCGTGTATTTTCGTGCTCTTTTTCCAGCTTAAACCGGACCTTAAACTCAGAAAATCCGCTGCAGTTTACCTTCCTGCAGAATCGGGTTATGGTGGTCGTGGAGACATGGGCCTCCCCTGCAACCTCTCTTATGGTCATATAGGGAATCTTGCCGCTGTTTTTCAAGATGAAATTATAGACCTCATAATCAAGTTCGGTAAACCGGCTTAATACCTGATTGGAAAACAATGTCATATTTTATCACCGCCTTTGTATGATTGATCGATTCTTTTCTTCTATATATTATACACACAATACGCCTTCTCATCAACATCAGGCTTTCCAGGAAAAAGCAAAGACGCACTCCGGAGCCCCGGACTGCGCCTTCCACATTATTTATTCTCGTTGCGGGCCTGCAGAGCCATCTTAGCCTGCAGCTTTCTCTGGAACTGGTCAATGATGACCGCCAGTATGATAACAAGCCCTCTGATGATTTTCTGCCAGAATTCCGTGACACCGCACATGGTCATGCCGTCGTTGATCACGCCGATTACAAATGCCCCCACAATCGTTCCGCCGATCGTTCCCACACCGCCGGCCATGGAGGTTCCGCCAAGCACCGATGCCGCAATGGCATTCATCTCCCATGACTCGCCTGTCTTTGGTGTCGCAGATACCAGCTGGGAGGTCGCGATGATTCCTACCACTGCCGCACAGAAGCCGGAAAATGCATATACCCAGATCTTCACCCTGTCAACCTTTATCCCTGACAGCCTGGAGGCTTTCTCATTGCCGCCGATGGAAAGGACATGCCAGCCAAAGGGTGTCTTCTTCAGTATTACGCCTGCGATCACTGCAAGGATAGCGAGGATGATAACGCCCACAGGAATTCCTGTATTTCCCAGGGTGCGTCCGAAGAATTCAAAACCGGTATTGCCAAGGCCTGCATGACCGGACAGTTTGGAAAATGTCTTGCCGTCGGAACGGATATTGGCCAGTCCCCGGCATATATACATGGTACCAAGCGTTGTAATAAACGGAGCCACCTTGCATTTTGTGATCACGATACCATTGACCATGCCCATGACCGTACCCAGAAGCACCGTAACCAGGACGATCAGCGGGACATTAAAATACATGGTCACACCAAACATCTTAAGAGTCAGGCCCTCTTCGATCAGCCCCCCTGCGATCATGCCTGCCAGGCCAGCAATGGAACCCACGGATAAGTCAATGCCGCTGGTTATGATGACATAGGTCATACCGATCGCCAGGATGCCGTATAAGGCAACGTGTTTTGCCACAATCATCAAGGTACCGGGGCTTAAGAAATTATCAGCCCTGATGCTGAAGAAAACCAGCAATATGATTAGTACAATAAAGGTCCTCCCCTTTAAAAGGGTCATGGCCAATTTGTTATTTGACATCGTTTTACCATTTCCTGCCATAATTTTATCTCCTTTTCAAACTTAATCCTGATGATGTCCCTTATACGAGGTCAGTACCAATAAGTCTTCCTGTATTTCATCGCCAGAGAACTCTCCGGTCTTTCTGCCGTTTGAGAGCACCATGACCCGGTCGGCAATCGCCATGATTTCCTGAAGCTCCGAAGATATCACTATGATGGAAAGCCCTTCTTCCGCATATTTGTTTATGATCTCAAATACTTCGGTCTTGGCGCCGATGTCAATGCCCCGGCTTGGCTCATCCATTAACAGGATCTTTGGCTCCGTCAGAATTGCCTTACCGATGACGACCTTCTGCTGATTGCCGCCTGATAAGGATAAAATTGGCAGTTTCTTGTCTGCTGCTTTAATATGAATATCGTTGATCTGCTGGTCCACCTTAATGTTTTCCAGCCTGCTGTTTAAAAACGGTCCGATCGTATAGCGTTTTAATGCCGACAGCGAGCAGTTTTTCTCTATATCCAGAGTCTGCACCAGGCCCTGCTCCTGCCGGCCCTCCGGTATCAGCGCAAACCCTCTGTCGATCTGCTGGTCAATGGACTTAATGTCAAGCCTGTTTCCCTCCAGATAAACCTCTCCCGTGTGCTCCGGCTGCAAACCCATAAGGCATTCAAAAACTTCCGTCCGCCCGGATCCCATAAGCCCATAGATTCCCAGAACTTCTCCCTTTTTAAGCTCAAAGCTTACATGATCCACCAGAAAACCGCCGCCCGGCTTGGGAAGGCACAGGTTTTTTACCTCCAGCACGGTCTGTGTCTGCTTCCAGTCTACGGTACGGTCCCGCTTGGGGTAAGATTTTTCCCCTCCGGTCATCTGATGCACGATCCACGGAACATCGATGTCCTTCACCTCTGCATTGGCCACATATTTTCCATCCCGGAGTATGGTGATGTGATCTCCTATCTGCATGATTTCTTCCAGCCTGTGGGATATGTAAACGATC
The DNA here is from genome assembly GCF_900155545.1 of Clostridium sp. Marseille-P2415. Lineage (GTDB taxonomy): Bacteria > Bacillota > Clostridia > Lachnospirales > Lachnospiraceae > Lacrimispora. The sequence goes on along the minus strand of NZ_LT732526.1, from coordinate 360,896 downwards.
GAGATTCCCTCTGCCGTAAGCTCTCTCATGATTTTAAACAGAACGGAGACCTCCTGCCGGCTTAAGGAGGATGTGGGCTCATCCATGATCAGCACCTTTAAATCATCCGCCACAAGGTTGCGGGCGATTTCTATGATCTGCTGCTGTCCCACCCGCAGTTCTCCCACCGGTGTATTTAAATCAACGGGATGCTCCAGCTTTTCCAGCACCTTTTTTGCCCGTTCCATATGGATCTTATTATCCAGGATAACCCCGCCCTTTATTTTCTCGCGGCCCATGAAAATATTCTGGTATACATTAAGATTGGGAAACAGGCTTAATTCCTGGTGAATGATGCCGATTCCATGTTTTCTCGCTTCCGTTGTGTCCTTAAAACACACTTCATGATCCCCAATGTACATTTTGCCCTCGCTGGGCTGCTCAATTCCGGCGATCATCCTCATTAATGTGGACTTGCCTGCACCATTTTCCCCGATCAGCACGTTTACCTTCCCTTTTAACAAATCAAAGGAAACGCCATCTAAGGCTATGGTACCGGGATAAATCTTACTGATCTTTTCTGCGTGCAAAAATACATCATCCCTGCATTGGTATTCGTCAGCCATACCTTGCCTCCTATCCTACTGCACCTTAAGCACGACCGGCGTGATCAGCAGTTCTTCATTTCCGTTTACGGTAAATGCACCTGTAAATGATATGCTCTTCTCCTGTAAGGAAGCCGGGTCCGCAGGCTGTACCACAGTTTCGTCAATCAGCTTATTAATGTTCTGGGATATTGCCGCCCAGTCCTGCTGATTCTTATAGTCGCCGAATTTGATGAAATCCAGGGAATCACGGACGGAGGATCCTTTATACACCGGCCCGATCTGAAGCTTCACGGTCTCCGGACCTTCATAGCCGTCAAGGCTCACCTTCACATATCCGGCCCTTGACTCCGTATTGACCTCTGTAACCGTGCCGGTTCCCTTTACCACATAGTTAATTTCCCCGGATGTCCCCATGGAGTACTTTCCGTATTTGTCAGCCAATGACGCCAAATTACCTCCTGCCTCTGTCAGGAAATCCTTTAACTCCACTGCTTTTTCATTTAATTCCGGCATTGCACCGGATTCCCATATCTGTGCCACATCATCGCCTGCATTGAATTCCGCATTCCCCGTGTATTTCCCCTCTTCTCCGATCTTTACCACTTTTACACAGCCTGTAAGCGCCGGAAGGGATGCTGCAATTACCAGTATCAGACAAAATACTGACATACGTCTTTTCATAAGGGCCTCCTTCACTCTTCCATAAGCGCGTTATTCCGAATAAATAAATCCTTTCAGCTTATCAACATTGTCCTTTGTAATTGCGACACAATCGATCAGCTGTTTTTCATCTTCTCCTGTGGTCCCTTCTTTTAAATACTTGTCTGCCTGGACTACCGCGGTCTCAGCGATTTTGGCAAACTGCTGCAGTGCCGTACCTGTGGCTTTTCCGGAAGCAATGAGAGCCGCCACTTCATCCGATCCGTCCACGCCGATGACCGGTATGTTTAAACCATGAGCCTCACAGGCTGCTACCGCCCCTTCCAGCATGGTGTCGTTTCCGCAGATGATACCGTTTAAATCCGGGTTTGCCTGCAGAATGGATTCCACCTTCTCAAATGCCTCTGTCTTTTCCCAGTTTGCTGTCTGCTGTGCCACCATAACAAGGTCCGGATACTGGTCGATCACTTCATGGAATGCGCTGGAGCGTACGCCTGCGTTGGTATCGGATTCCTTTCCCAGAAGCTCGGCATAATTTCCCTTTTCTCCCATGGCTTCCACCCATTTCTCAGCAATGGCTTTTGCTCCCTGGTAATTGTTGGCCACGATCTGCGCGATGGCAGCTCCTTCTTCGTTGATCTCACGGTCAATCAAAAACGTGGGGATTCCTGCCTCCCGTGCCTTCTTGACCGCTTCAATGGTGGCATCCGCACCTGCATTATCACAGATGATGGCTGCTGCCTTATCTGCGATCGCACTGTCGAACAGCTCTGCCTGTTTGGTGGGATCATCATCGTGGGAGGCTGTCTTTATTTCATAGCCCAGTTCCTTAGCCTTTGCTGCCGCCGTATCTGCCTCCGCCTTGAATGCCGGATTGGAAACGGAAGGGGTAATGATATACATGATATTGGAGCCGCCGCCCTTTAACGCAGTTTCCGAATTGCCTTCTTCCTTTGCCGTTTCCTCTTTTGCTGCTGCCTCTTTTGTTGTCTCTTTTGCTGTTTCCTCTTTCGCAGTTGTTTCCGCCGCCGGTTTTGTGCTGCACCCCGCAATCATTGCACCGGTCATTGCTGTTACCGCCAATACTGATAAAAATTTTTTAAATACCTTCATCCTAACTTCCTCCTCTAATTGAAATATTTCATTTATCTGGATAAGACAGAATTCACTGCCTCTTTCCATCCATCATATTTCTGCTTCCTGCGGCACTCTGTAAACCCGGGTTCATACACCCTTCTGTCCAGCCTGTTAAAAATGTCTTCTTCATAAATATGAAGCGCAAGCCCTGCCGCATAAGCAACCCCGATCCCAGACAATTCCTCTGCTTCAGGTACCATGACCCTGGCATTTAAGATATCGCTCTGGAATTGCATTAAATATCTGTTTTTTGCAGGTCCTCCGTCCACCCGGATTTCCTCTGCCTGTAACCCTGTATCTCTCCCCATTGCATTTACAATATCCGCAATCTGGTATGCAATGCATTCCACGCCTGCCCTGACGATCTCAGCCCTTCCTGTTGTCCTTGTAATCCCTGTCAGAGAGCCTTTTGCGCGGCTGTCCCAATAGGGCGCACCCAAACCGGTGAACGCAGGCACGAAATATAAGCTGTCAGTCTGGTCCGCTTCCCGGCAAAGGGCTTCGGTTTCCCCGGGTGATGAGATCATATGCACCTCATCCTTCAGCCAGGTAATGACCGCACCCGTGTAATTGATGTTCCCTTCCAGTACGTAGCTTACCGTTCCATTCATCATCCACGCAAGGGAAGTCACCACTCCATGCTTACTTAAGACCGGCGTCTCTCCGATATTCATCATAATCGAGGAGCCGGTTCCGTAAGTGGATTTCATCATCCCCTTTTTTAAGCAGCCCTGACCGAACAGGGCGCCGTGGGAATCCCCCAGCACAGCATGGATCGGAACCGGTCCGGAAAACAATCCTTCAAAATCCGTTTCTCCAAAATAACTGTCTGAATCGCAGACCTCCGGAAGATCAAGGGGATCAATCCCGAATATGCCGCAGATTTCTTCATCCCATTTGAGTTTAAAAATATTGAAAAGCTGTGTTCTGGAGGCATTGGAAAAATCCGTCTTATAAGAACGTCCATTTGTCAGCTTATATACCAGCCAGGCATCCATAGTCCCGTAACAGAGCTCATGACGCTCTGCCTTTTCCTTAACGCCTTCCACTTCTTCCAGAAGCCAGGCTATTTTAGAAGCCGGGAAATAGGGAGAAAGCTTTAATCCTGTTCTTTGGCGTATCATTTCCCCAAAGCCCTGCCGTTCAATCCGTTCGCAGATTCCGGCCGCCCTGGAACACTGCCACACAATGGCATCCGCCGCCGGTTCTCCTGTTAACCGGTCCCACGCAAGGGAAGTCTCCCTCTGGTTGCTGATTCCGATCCCAGCCACCTTTTCTTTATCAATTCCCGACTCTTCTATTAGAGCTTTCACAGCCAGGACCGTATTCCGGTAAATTTCCACGGGATCATGGGACACCCAGCCCCTGTCATCAATGATCTGGCGGTGAGCCAGATCCGTCCGTTTTAACAGTGCCCCTCCGCCATCGAACAGAAGTGCCTTGGTGCCCTGAGTGCTTTGGTCAATGCTGATGATATATCTCTCCGGCATTCTCGATTCCCCCATTATCATTTTTCTGTTTTATTTATCCTGCTACTTTAAAACCTCTTTTACTTTTTGTGCGATTCCTTCCGCATTCAGTCCGTAATAATCAAACACTTCCCCGGAGGTTCCGGTAATCACAGGTTCATCCGGAAGCGACATGGAAACCACTTTCCTCGGACAGTTTGCCCCAACTACCTGCGCCACCATGGAACCCAGACCGCCAAATGGAGAATGCTCCTCAACCGTTACCACTGCCCTTACTTTTTCTGCTGCTGTGATAATTGCCGCCTCATCCAGAGGTTTTACACAATACATGTCGATCACGCAGGCGCTTATTCCATCTTCCTTCAGAAGCCGGGCCGCAGCCTTTGCAGGCCCTGTCATTTCCCCGCAGGCAATGACGGCCACATCATTTCCTTCCTGGACAACGGTTGCCTGATCCATTTCAAACGGCACATTTCCTTCCTCGTATACCGGTTCAACAGCATTTCGTCCTACCCGCACATACGCCGGCTTTTCGTCCTCTAAAAGTGCTTTTATAAGCTTTTCTGTCTGGAGATGGTCACTGGGAAGGTATACCCTCATATTGGGAATGGCGCTCATGGCCGCTATATCCTGCAAAGAGTGGTGGCTCATTCCCAGAGCCCCATAGCTGATACCGCCGCTGATTCCAATGAGCTTTACGTTGGTATTGGAATATGCCACGTCAATCTTGCACTGCTCGTAGCTTCTTGCTGATAAGAAACAGGCCGGAGATGCGGCATATACTTTCTTTCCGCATTTTGCCAGACCTGCGGCAATGCTCACCAGATTCTGTTCCGCGATTCCCGTTTCCACGAATTGTTCCGGATAGGTGTCTGCAAAGGCCGTCAGGGAAGCGCTTCCCCTGGAATCACTGCACATTACCACAACATTTTTATCCGTTTTAGCAGCCACCATCAGCGTTTCGCAAATGATCTGCTTATTTGCAATCTTTTCCATTACCCCAATGCCTCCTTTGCCGCTTTTAAATCCGCCATGATCTGTGCATATTCTTCATCCGTCGGTACCTTGTGATGCCAGCCCGCCTTGTTCTCCATGACTGGAGACCCCTTGCCCTTTATGGTATTGGCAATGAGTACGGTCGGCTTTCCTTTCACTGCTTTCGCCTCCTCAAATGCCACATCCAGTTCATCTATGTGATTTCCGTCTTTTACATCGATCACATGCCAGCCAAAGCTTTTAAACCGCTCATGCAGATCGTCGTGAGCCATTACGTCCTCTGTATTTCCTGAAATCTGAAGGCGGTTTCTGTCTACCACCGCACATAAGTTATCCAGCCTGTAATGGCTGGCCGCCATGGCGCCTTCCCATACAGAGCCCTCTGCCAGCTCCCCGTCTCCCATAACGGTATATACCCGGTAGCTTCTGTTATCCATCTTGCCTGCCTTCGCCATACCCACGCAGACCGGAAGCCCGTGTCCTAAAGAACCGGAATTCATCTCCACTCCCGGAAGCTTGTTATTCGGATGTCCGATAAAGCGGGAACCAAACCGGCTGTATTCTTTTAAGAGCTGCTCTTTTGGAAAAAATCCTTTTGCCGCAAGAACGGAATAATAGGCTTCTACGGAATGCCCCTTACTGAGTACAAATAAGTCCCGGTCTTTCTCATCCATATTTTCCGGGCTGATATTCATCTGTTTAAAATACAGCTCCACCAGTATCTCCATCACGCTCATATCTCCGCCTATATGCCCGGTCTTTCCTGCACGGATGACGTCAATGGTATCCTGCCTGAGTTCATAAGCCAGTACTTTTAAATTCATCACATTATCTTCCTTTCACCTTTTTTAATCCCCTGTTTACAACAGCCTTAAGCATCACTCCCCGCGCAGATATGCTTTTACCTCCTCTTCGATCGGATCATAAAAATCAGGTTTTACACCAATGTATTTGCATGCCTCATAGAGCACCGGAACCACATCTTTGTGGATTCCTACGCAATGATGGATATATGGGCCCTCCACGATCTTTGCCTCCAGGCGCTTGATGTTCTCGACCTCGACCCAAAGATAAGTGCCCATACAGGCCGGGCCGTCCACGCCCTTTGCCTTTCCAAGCAAAAGCGAATATTCCCCGTTGTCCCCGTCAAACCTGCACAGGGTCACCTCGCCGTGTTTTGCTTCTGCAGTGAGGCTGCCCGGATGGTCAAATGCCAGCGGATAAGTAAGCTTTGCTTTTTCTCTGGCAACTGAGATGGGCCACGGCCCGCAATGCTGTAATAATTCGCCGTTTGGAATGTCAGGGTGGCGGATGGTCCAGTCCGCAAAGAAGCTTCTTGTCTCATCCATGCCTGCGGCTTCTACCAGCAGCGCCGTAACGGCTCCGTGGATATCCGTTTCACAGACAACCGGGATCCCCTCATCATTCAAGATCGCATTGGCTGCGCACGGCATGACGCCCAGCTCGGTCTGCAGCGCATTCCAGCACTGAATGGCCGCCGCATTGCATCCATATTTGTTTACCAGGTTCTTGACCGCCACTGCAAGAGCTGCAACATTCTCTACTTCATTATCCTTTATAAGGACCTCCATATTTTCGCAGATATAGGAAACCATTTCCTTCAGTTTCCCGCCCTCTGCCTTCACAGCCTTAACTTCTTCTGTCAGTTCTGTCATGGGAATGGGAGACAGCTGGATATTGAACCGCTCCAGCAGTTCGCCTTCATTGCACATGGTAGTCCAGAAATCAAACGGTCTGGGGGCGATCTGGAGAATGCGGGTCTTCCGGAAGGTTTTTACCACATTGCATACTGCCATGAAATCCCTTACGCCCCGCTCAAATACAGGGTCACTCAGCCTGCAGTTGGTCAGATATGTAAATGGAACTTTAAATCTTCTTAAAACCTTCCCGGTAGCAAAGAGGCCGCACTGTGTATCCCTCAGCCTCACCCCATCCGGTTCCGGCCGCTCATCTAACGGTCCCCATAACAGGACCGGAATCCCCAACTCCTTGGCAAGCCTTGCACACACATATTCCGTACCGAAATTGCAGTGAGGAAGCATGAGTCCATCCACACCCTCTGCCTTAAATTTAGCCGCGATTTTTTCAACATCCTTATCGTCATACAGAAGTCCTTCCTCGTTGATATCGGTTATATCCACAAAGTCAATGCCCAGCTCTTTAAGCCGTCTGGCCGTCAGTCCCCTGTACTTAATGGCATCGGGAGCGCTGAATATGCTTCTTCTTGTCGGTGCAAATCCTAATTTGATTGCTGCCATTGGTGATTCCTCCTTTTAGTCATCTAAACATTTACTTCATTTGTTCTGTTTTTATTATAAATATTTGTATAAACATTTTCAATAGTTTTTCAAAACAAAATAACACTTTGTTGATTATTTCCATTTATAAAGCTATTTTTTTGTGCATTATGTATATATTTCTTTCTGATCCCGCTGGATATTTTACATCGTTTCTGTTAATTTCCAGTCCCAGTCTTTCAACCATTATTATTTTTTTCATATGAATGTTTATATAGCTCTGTTTGTAAAAGGTCATGGCTTATCCTGTTTTTATCTGCTACGCTTTCTCTTTCCTCAAACCTGGTTTCTACCTGTATCTTTGTCATGATCCCGCCGGCCGGATGCCTAGCCTTATCCAATACTCTGCGGACTGCCATTCTGGCCATTTCTTCCTTGAACACATGCACCGTAGTCAGCCCCGGATTTGATACCACTCCAAATTTCACATCGTCAAACCCAACAACGGACACATCTTCCGGTATCTTATATCCCTTTTCCTGCAATGCCCGGATCGCTCCCATGGCAATCAGATCATTGTCCGCAAAAAACCCATCCGGAAGCTCTTTTTCATGGCTTTCCAGATATTCCATCATCCCCTCATAAGCTGTCTTTAGCTGAGTCCCGAGGGTAATCTCATATTCCGGATGTTCCTTTAACCCCGCTTCCTTAAGCGCCCTGCAATAGCCATATTCCCTGTATTCAAATGCCTTGATCCTGTAACAGCCTCTCAGATAGCCGATGACCTTATGGCCCCTGTCGATCAGATAACGGACCGCATGATATGCAGAATCCGTATTATTTATCAATACCGCGTCAAAAGTGACCGTATCGCTCCAGCAGTCCACCAAAACCATATCCCCTTTAAAACCCTGAAATAACAAAAAATCTTCTTCCATCATCTCCGTCCCCAGAAGAACCAGAAAAGATGACACATCCTCCAGTACACCGGCAAGCTGGCCATAAAACTCCTGAGATTCATAATTCAGATAGATAAAGGTGGTCTCATACCCATATTCCCTGGCCTGCATTTCCACCCCCTGGATCAGTTCCGCAAAGAAAGGATTCTCATCAATGATCAGCCCATTTTTCCGGAAGGTAACAAACCGGATCTTAGCAGCCCGTCCCTCGTTTGAACTTATTTTCATCGCCCTCTCCCTTCCCAAAAGCATTCCATGTTTTATTCCTGATTTCATTATAAACGTTTATATAAATATTTCAATATTTTTTTTGATTTTCACCCGAAATTATCTATATATCGTTTATTTTCTTCCTAATTCCACTTATTTCTCCCTCATTCGTCCTCCTTATTGTTATCCAGGCATAAATAATGCATATAATTTTTTACTAAACATTTCCCGGTGCATACAAAAAACCGGCTGTTCATCCCAAAACAGCCGGTTTACAAATCTTTCATTTTCTATTGAACCACATCCCTCACGCTCCCGCGCTCGATAAACTCCGTACAGACCTGTATTTTACATTTCATTTTATTCTTATTCTGCATAGCCTCTGCCAGCTCCCGAACCGCAATTTCCCCCATCTCCCTTTTGTATACATGAACTGTGGTCAGAGGCGGATTGGAAACCAGACCGAAATTTAAATCATCAAACCCGACAACAGAAACGTCTTCCGGAATCCGGTAGCCTTTTTCCTGAAGAGCCCGCATTGCACCGATTGCTATAATATCATTGTCCGAAAAAAAAGCTGTCGGCAATTCGTTGTTATGTTCCAGATACTCTTTCATCTTCTCATAAGCAGTCTCGATCTTCGTCCCCACCAGAACCTGATATTTGTCCTCTACAGGCAGACGGTATTTTTCCATAACCCTCCTGTATCCGATCTCCCTGTATTTAAAAGCCTGGATCCTGAAATCACCGCCGATATATCCGATCCTCCTGTGTCCTTTTTCAACAAGGTATTCCATGGCCCGGCAGGCCGCATCGGTATTGCTGATTAAAACCGCATCGAAAAAGAAGATATCGCTCCAGCCGTCGAGAAGTATGATGTGGCATTTTGCATCTGCGAACAGTTTAAAATCCTCTTCCAGCATCTCAGTCCCAAGAAGTACCACCGCCGCACTGGTGTCTTCCGTAATGCCTTTGATCTGACTGCAGCTTTCCGGATCGCTGATATCCACATAAGTGAACACCGTCTCATACCCCATTTCCTTTGCCTGCTTCTCCACCCCTTCGATCACAGCAGGGTGAAAAGCACTGTCATCAATGATCAGGCCATTCCTTCTGAACATGACAAATTTAATTTTGGTAATCTTCTCCCCGGAATGATATCCAAGTTTTTCGGCTGCTTCAAAAATCTTTTCCGCAGTTTCTTTATTCACTCCTTTTTTACGGTTTAATGCATTGGACACGGTTGCCGGTGAAAAGCCCGTCACTTCACTGATTTTCCGTACACTTACTTTCATTTTCTCCATCCATTCTTTAAACAGTTTTTATGAACTTTCATATATCTGTTTATGATTATACAAAATTTTTAATGGAAGGACAAGAAGAAGTTTTTTGACATCTTCCCCTTAAGCGTCATGCGCATCCTGCACGGAGTGAGAGCTTTCCTGTAAAATAAAAAAGGAGCCATTGTAATATCAACGCTTCCGTTCATTTTACAAAAACTCCTTATTTTATGAATTTAAGTATTACAGAATGCCTTTTACGATTTCGGCAACTTCCTTCAGATAATCTTTACGGGTTTCCTCTGTCACATAGGGAACTGCTCCGTAGAAGGTATGCTTTACTTCTTCCACACCGCAGAAATGAAAAATTCCCTGATCTGTGATCTGCTTCATGGAATGATGCATGCCGTTTGCTTCATAAGCTTCGTTCGGCGAACCGCTTGTCGCAAAAACCATCCCTTTCTTTCCGGAAAGAAGGCCATGGGCTGCGCCATCGACATATTCATAGGCAAATCCATTGGAGAATACCCGGTCAACATACCCCTTCATTATGCCAGGCTGTGCAGACCACCAGATCGGATGAATAAAGGTAATAACATCGGCCCATTTAATATATTTCTGTTCTGTCAGGATATCTTCCGGAATTTTTCCGCTTTGAAAGGCTTCAAAATCCGACGGTTTGAGAATTGGATCAAAGCCCATCGCGTACAGATCCCTGACCTCAACGTTTGCTCCTTTTTCTTCTGAAGCTTTTACTGCCGCATCAACGATTCCTTTTCCAAAACTGTTTGGATTTGGATGCGCAAAAACGATCAAATGATTCATGATAATGTCCTCCTTATTGTCTCACTCTATATTTTCCTCTAGTATAATATTTTTATACTTGGCCTTTATAATTATGTGACATTATCATAGCATTAAATGCCTTAAATTTCCAGAAAATATTATGCAAAACCAAAATATCTCATGAACCCCAGATAAATGCCATAAGCAAATCCGTACTGGTCATCACGTAATTTCTCGGCATCCGACAGATTGCTCAAATATCCCATTTCAATAAGATTAGCCGGCATATCCGCATTTCTCAAAACATACAAAGACGGGTTTTCTCTGATCCCATTATTTCTCGTTCCCACCATCTGGGTCACTCCGGTCATGATCTGCTCCGCCAGCCATTGAGCTTGTGTAAAAAATTGATAAATATATACCTCTGTCCCATTGATTGCAGGATTCGGATTTAAGTTGCAGTGAATGCTGATAAAATAATCGGCCGGCCAATCATTGGCCATCCCAACTCTTGCTGCCAGACTGGTGGTATTATTTGTTCCCAATACGGTGTCAGGTTCCGGCCTTGACACACGGGCCTCAAACCTGGGATCATTATTTAACAGATTCTGTAAATACAGTCCCACCTGGAAATTTATCTCCGATTCAAAAAGGCCATTGGCTTCCGCACCACTGTTAAAAAATCCGCTGGGGTTGTGACCTTGATCGATAAATATTTTAATAGCCATATACGCATTTCCTTTCCTATTTCACTATAATAAATATATTCAATAATCCAGCAAATGCTACATTTATTTCAACTTTTTTGTATATTTTTACATACAAAATTATAAACTTCAAAGTCCTTTTTCAAGCGCAAGCAGGGTCTTTTTCATTTCCAGGCCGCCTGCATAGCCAATCAGGCTGCCGTCCGTCCCGACCACCCGATGGCACGGAACAGCGATGGTAACAGGGTTTTTGTTATTGGCCATGCCAACAGCCCGGCCGGCCTTTGGATTTCCCACAGCCTCTGCGATCTGTTTGTATGTACGTGTTTCTCCATAAGGAATCCGGCAGAGAGCGCCCCAGACCTTTTTCTGAAAATCCGTACCCTCCAGTTCGTATGGGAAATCAAAGGACCTTCGCTCTCCTTTCAGATACCGGCATACCTGGTCATAAGCCAGATCCGAAAGCGCGGAACGTTCATTTTGGGCATCGATTTCATCCACTTTCTTCAAAAATACGATTGCCGTATCGGTATATCCAATTTTCAGAATTCCAAATTTAAAATCATAAAATCCGTACCGTTTCATATACGATGCTCCTTCCTGTATCTGGCAGGTGACATGCCTGTCCGGTTCTTAAAAAAGCGGTAAAAGGAAGACACTCCATTAAATCCTGCAGAATATGCAACATCAATGATCCCGTCATCCGTATCCGACAGAAGCCGTTTCGCTTCTGCCAAACGCAGGCGCCCCACATACTCAAACAAAGTGATCCCGTATTCCTCTTTAAATATTTCAGCCATGCGGCGCAGGGAAATTCCCATGTCTTTTAACTTCCGGTCCAGTTCCAGTCTCTTATGAAACGACTGCTCCAGCAGCTGCTTTGCTTTTTCTGCAATTTCCTTCATAGGCTGGTAATCGAAAAGATCGCTTCTGCACCGCTTGCATGGGCAAAAGCCGGCATCCCTTGCTTCTTTTGCAGTTTCAAAAAAACATATATTTTCCTGTTTCGGCCTCTTTGATCTGCAGGAAGGACGGCAATAGATTCCTGTGGATTTTACTGCATAGAAAAAGATGCCGTCATAGGATTCATCGTTTTCGATTACCTCCCTCCACATTTCCTCTTCCGTCATCCCATTTCTGTCTCCTTTTTCTTTTTGGGTGCATAATCCCTCATTTCCGGAACCGCGCCTCCGGCAATGGCCCAGAGGTATAAACTGGCCACCGTGCCATAGGGGGAATACCTTTTCGCGTATTTCTCAAACTTTTTCCGGTCAATGCTTCTGTGATGGTACAGCATGCGCATTCCCCTGTGAATGGCAAGATCCCCAAAGCTTACAACATCCGGGCGCTGCATGCAGAATGTCATGATCATTTCAGCCGTCCATACACCGATCCCTTTCAAAGCAGAAAGCCCCTGAGCGCTGGTGGAAATCTGCTGTCCGATGATATGATGGACCACCGATGAAAACAGGCTGCAGTCCACGGCCCGTTCAATATGTCCGATCCGGTCGATCGCCGCACCAAGCAGCTTGTCTTTCTTTTTCAAATACTCCGTTTCCTTACTGCCATATTCAAAGTACAAGCTTTCACCTCCCTGCTGATATTATAACAAAGGCTCCCGGTGATTTTCTTCCCAATTCCGGATATTCAATTTTTAAACGGCTCAGCGCTTATGAAGGATCCTTTCCCCATGCCCGCCGATCCAATAGCATATGCCAGGATATTTGGCCGTAATGTAATCCGCAAAAAGCGCCGGGTCTTCCTTGTTTTTATCAAACATCTCATAGTGCGCCGGAATGACAAGGCCGGGCTTTAAAGTACCGGCCATATCTACTGCTTCCTGATATGTCATATTCCCAATGATATTTTCCCTGTATCTCCTGGCGTCCCGTCCATTGATGGGAAGGAACATTACATCAATTTCCCCGAATTTCTTAAGCTTGCCGTACAGACCTTCATAAATACAGGTGTCACCGGAATGGTACAGGAGGCAGCCGTTTCCTTCTATCACGCAGCCCAGATATGGGTATGCGCCCGTAGCCGGATCCCTGTCAAGGAATTCATGGGCGGCAGCAATCCCTGATATTCTGATATGATCTGTCAGCTGAAGCGTCATTCCATCATCAAGTCCGATGAACCGGTCCTCCTTAATGTTAAGATCGTGGGAAAGAGAATGGACCAGCAGCCTGGGAACTATGAATTTTGCATTTGGAGAACTGACTGACAGCTGATGCCAGATTTCCCTGTCGATATGGTCCTTATGGTCATGACTGCCAAAGAAATAGTCCGCATTTGTCACTTCCTCGGGCTTTAGCAAGGGAGGGACCTTCCTGTCCGGCTGCCCGGATAAGAAAGCATCCAGATAAAGCGTTTTATCTCCCAGCTTTACTGCAAAGCCCATCTGGCCCAGCCACCAGATTGCCGCCTCTCCGGGAACCGGCATGCACCGGTTTATCTCATTGATTAACCCTACGCCTTTTTTCATGCTTTCCTCGCTGTGATTTTGGTTTTTGCTTTCCGATATGACCATGATTTTTCCACCTTTCTAATCGCCTGCCTGACCTAATACATGTATCATACCATAATGCTTTCCCCAGGTGTAAATATTTTTGCAGATCATGAATTGAATGGACGCCCTTAAGCTTTCCGGTATTTTAACGGAGTCATTTTCATCTCCTCCTTAAAATATTTAATATAATGACTTGTACTGTTAAAACCAGTCATATAAGCTATTTGGGTCACAGTATCATCCGTGTTTTTTAACAGCTCTATACTTTTTGTAAGCCTCAATTTCATCAGATATTCGTAGGGCGTTGTCTGCAAAATACTCTTAAAGCAGCGGATGCACTCTGTTTTGCTGACATGGGCACTCCCTGCTATATCCTCTAAGGACAAGCTCCGGTCAAAATTGTGCTCCAAAAAAGAAAGAAAACTACGCATTCGTTCCTGCCTGGAAAAATCCGATTTTGGCAGATCCGTGCACGGCACCTTTATGTTAGCAATGATCTTTAACCAGATGCTCACTAATTTTACAAGAACCGTATACTCATAAAATTCCACGTTCTCCCTTTTTTCTGCCAATTGATCCAACTGGCTCAGTAAGCTTATAATCTGCTTTTGCCATTGTTTTGAAGGCTTGAAGACAATCATGGGGAGAGCGGCATTATTTGTAATGGGCAGTACATTGTTTTTCGCCATAAAGCTTCCCGGATAAAAGGTAAGAAAAGACTCCGGAAAAATAAAACTCCTGTAATGGCAGCCCATTTGAGGTTCTGTCTTGTGCAAAACCCCTTTATTTATGAAGACAGCCTCTCCCTCATTTAAATCCATTGAGCTGCCGGTCGTTTGAAAACGGGCTTTTCCCTTCAGAATAAAAATAAATTGTATATCTTCATGCCAGTGCATCTTTTTAAACCCAAAATTCGGTGGAAAACACTCTGTATTTTCTATTTTTAAAGTTAAAAACGGAAAACCGGTATCCTGTAAAGGGTTCACGGAATGCACATACCAATTTGAATTTTTCATTATTAACCCCTGTATGTTAATATTATTATATAAAACAGCCAATATTTATATATTTCTATCATATAAATGATGATATTATCATATCACCGGAGATTAATAAGAGTCAATTATATTTACTCTTAGCTGCCGCTGATAAAAAAGGAAAGGAATTTTGAGATGACAATTGATGGAAACCCTAAGGAAAAAAAGGCGATGAAAGCGTTCCGCCGTGGGAACCGGGCGGAAGGATTAAAAATTCAGGATGAGTTTGTTGATGAGCTGCGCAATGTGCTAAGAACGCAAGACCATTGTTCCTGCAAAAAAGCGTGCAAATTTCACGGAAAATGCATAGAATGTGTATCAATACACCGGGCACACCAGGATCATCTGCCCAATTGCTTTCATATCATGGTCAACCAAAAATTGGAACCTCTGTTACAGCTTACAGAATATAAAGTAAATGATACGATACAGCCGGATTCATAATCCGGCTGCTTTATGTGCACTGCTATTCAATAGTTGTAAGGCTGCATCAGGCTTCCGATACCATTTTTAGAGTAAAGATAGTTATAAAGAATTCCGTGCCGGATTTCATCTGTAATGATTTCGATCATCATATTCATATGAATGCGCGATTGCATGGCATAAAAGATTTTACGGTATTTTTGTACGGCGTTCTGTTCGCCCATCAGGGCCTGAGCCAGGCCTTCGAAATAGGATACGGGCTGGTTAAACTCCTCTTCTCCTGACTGCGGCAGTATCACGCCGGTCAGATCATAGTAGATCTGCCGAAACAATGCATAATGCCGGATTTCATTGTCACGGATACCGGAAATAATCTCTATGTCTTCATCCGAAGGCGCCTGCGAGATCAGCCAGGTATAAAACATCCTGTCCTCGGATTCACCTGTAACTGCCTCCCGGATCAGGTCCAGGGCATCCTGAAGATTCTGCGGATATGTGTATATGTCTGCATCCATTGTCTGTTGATATGACACAGGCTCAGCAGCCGGAATCATATACGGCTGAATCTGTCCATGGGAATAAGGACGATAACTGCCGGATTCATAATAATTCATTGTGTCATCTCCAAGAAATTTTCTCCCCATATACTATGAGTCCTACATAAGGCCGGTGCTGAATATGTACAGAAATTTCTGAAAATACCGCGAAGCTGCTTTGCAGAATACAGATGCCGGTCTGATATGGAATTCAAAAAGTACCATTAATAATTCAGGCCCCATGACGATATCTATATTGGAGTTTTTAATAGACAATTGATAAGGAGATCTGATATGGTTACATTTAAAAATCTTTATGACAATGGCAATATGCTGAAAATTGCCGAACGCGGCTGCGTAAAAGTTTTTGAACATCAAAAAGACTTAAGCGTCAATGCTTCCTCTGCCATAGCGGCTTATTATGCAGCAAAAATGAATGTCCGGAAAAGGCAGGTATTAATCGAACTAAACGGAAATTCATTCACGCTTCAGGCGGGTGCAATGCAATGGACATCCGGGTCTGTATCAATGACCTCCGGAATTAAGGGAGTCGGAGATCTGCTTGGAAAAGCACTGGCTTCCAAGGTCACAAAAGAATCTGCCGCTAAACCGGTGTATAAGGGAAACGGCCTGATTATGCTGGAACCTACCTTTAAGCATATATTGCTCGAGGATATTTCCGAATGGGGAAGCATGGTTCTGGAGGACGGACTCTTTCTCGCCTGCGACTCTTCCATTAAGCAGAATATAGTAGCCCGCACGACATTATCCTCTGCAGTAGCCGGAAAAGAGGGATTTTTTAATCTTTGCTTAACGGGAAACGGCCTCGCCATATTGGAAAGTCCTGTGCCAAGAGACGAATTGATCGAATTTGAATTAAAAGATGATGAAGTAAAGATAGACGGAAGCATGGCCATCGCCTGGTCAAACTCTCTGAAGTTTACGGTAGAACGCTCCTCCAAGTCTTTGATAGGTTCTGCTGTTTCCGGGGAAGGACTGGTCAATGTATACAGAGGATCCGGAAGAATTCTCATGGCTCCTACCGAATAAATCCATATGGCTCACAAATGCGTGAGCGGCACAGGGCCGGTGCAAGCACTTTCTTGTGTATGCCCGGCCTTTGAAAGGTTCCCTCAGCTTTTACACCAATGGTGTATTATCCAAATAATTTCTCTCTTACTAATTTTTCTATTGAATCAAGCTTTTTGTGGTAAAATAAAAATGAGCTTTACAAAATGCAAAGATTAAAAACAGAAACAGGAGGTACGTTATGCCACAGGAAGTCCCAACCACCATTGATGAATACATTGCCGGCTGCAATCCTGAAATACAGCCGGTTCTGCGAAAGCTGCGCAGCGCCATTGCAAAAGCTGCACCGGAAGCAACTGAGAAAATAAGCTGGGGAATGGCTACATTTGCCTATCATGGAAATCTGGTGCATTTTTCGGCTGAGAAGAAGCATATTGGATTTCACCCGGCGCCAAGTGCCATCGAAGCCTTTCAAAAAGAACTTGCTGATTACCGCTGCTCAAAGGGCACGGTCCAGTTTCCCTATGAGAAACCATTGCCCCTTGATCTCATCGGCAGAATGGTCCGGTTTCGGATAGCGGAGCAGGAAGCGCTTATAGAAGAGAAAAAAGCGGGTAAGAAAACCGAAAAGGTGCTGCGTCCGCGTTATCCCATGCCGGATGATGTAATGACAGAGCTACAGCGCGAAGGACTGACGGAGCAGTACGAAGCCCGCCCGCCTTACCAGCGAAATGACTATATCGGCTGGATCAACCAGGCCAAACGTCCGGAAACACGGCAGAAGCGGATCAACCAGATGCTTGACGAGCTGCGCTCCGGCGATGCCTACATGGGCATGGCATATTCCGCAAGGAAATAGGAAATAAAAGCCTGTTGTTCTTTGATTTCCACATGAAAAATAAAGGATAAGATTTGTTACGGTACAGAGAATTCATTTTCTCTGTGCCGTCTTATTTTCTGTAAACACTTCTTAAGTTTTATAATAATATTTTTGTAACAATTTATAAATATAATTTAAACATAATAGCGCTAGAATCAATTCATTGGGTCACGCTATAATAAAATTGTTTTGTGATTACAATAAAAATCCCAATAAAGGAGAATTCAGGATGAGAAAATGGAAACAGATCAGCGCATGCTGTCTTGCGGCAGTGCTCACTGTTTCCGGACCGGCGGCCACAGCCTGGGCCGGCAGTCCGGAATTTGCCAGGACCCANTTTAAAGTTAAAAACGGAAAACCGGTATCCTGTAAAGGGTTCACGGAATGCACATACCAATTTGAATTTTTCATTATTAACCCCTGTATGTTAATATTATTATATAAAACAGCCAATATTTATATATTTCTATCATATAAATGATGATATTATCATATCACCGGAGATTAATAAGAGTCAATTATATTTACTCTTAGCTGCCGCTGATAAAAAAGGAAAGGAATTTTGAGATGACAATTGATGGAAACCCTAAGGAAAAAAAGGCGATGAAAGCGTTCCGCCGTGGGAACCGGGCGGAAGGATTAAAAATTCAGGATGAGTTTGTTGATGAGCTGCGCAATGTGCTAAGAACGCAAGACCATTGTTCCTGCAAAAAAGCGTGCAAATTTCACGGAAAATGCATAGAATGTGTATCAATACACCGGGCACACCAGGATCATCTGCCCAATTGCTTTCATATCATGGTCAACCAAAAATTGGAACCTCTGTTACAGCTTACAGAATATAAAGTAAATGATACGATACAGCCGGATTCATAATCCGGCTGCTTTATGTGCACTGCTATTCAATAGTTGTAAGGCTGCATCAGGCTTCCGATACCATTTTTAGAGTAAAGATAGTTATAAAGAATTCCGTGCCGGATTTCATCTGTAATGATTTCGATCATCATATTCATATGAATGCGCGATTGCATGGCATAAAAGATTTTACGGTATTTTTGTACGGCGTTCTGTTCGCCCATCAGGGCCTGAGCCAGGCCTTCGAAATAGGATACGGGCTGGTTAAACTCCTCTTCTCCTGACTGCGGCAGTATCACGCCGGTCAGATCATAGTAGATCTGCCGAAACAATGCATAATGCCGGATTTCATTGTCACGGATACCGGAAATAATCTCTATGTCTTCATCCGAAGGCGCCTGCGAGATCAGCCAGGTATAAAACATCCTGTCCTCGGATTCACCTGTAACTGCCTCCCGGATCAGGTCCAGGGCATCCTGAAGATTCTGCGGATATGTGTATATGTCTGCATCCATTGTCTGTTGATATGACACAGGCTCAGCAGCCGGAATCATATACGGCTGAATCTGTCCATGGGAATAAGGACGATAACTGCCGGATTCATAATAATTCATTGTGTCATCTCCAAGAAATTTTCTCCCCATATACTATGAGTCCTACATAAGGCCGGTGCTGAATATGTACAGAAATTTCTGAAAATACCGCGAAGCTGCTTTGCAGAATACAGATGCCGGTCTGATATGGAATTCAAAAAGTACCATTAATAATTCAGGCCCCATGACGATATCTATATTGGAGTTTTTAATAGACAATTGATAAGGAGATCTGATATGGTTACATTTAAAAATCTTTATGACAATGGCAATATGCTGAAAATTGCCGAACGCGGCTGCGTAAAAGTTTTTGAACATCAAAAAGACTTAAGCGTCAATGCTTCCTCTGCCATAGCGGCTTATTATGCAGCAAAAATGAATGTCCGGAAAAGGCAGGTATTAATCGAACTAAACGGAAATTCATTCACGCTTCAGGCGGGTGCAATGCAATGGACATCCGGGTCTGTATCAATGACCTCCGGAATTAAGGGAGTCGGAGATCTGCTTGGAAAAGCACTGGCTTCCAAGGTCACAAAAGAATCTGCCGCTAAACCGGTGTATAAGGGAAACGGCCTGATTATGCTGGAACCTACCTTTAAGCATATATTGCTCGAGGATATTTCCGAATGGGGAAGCATGGTTCTGGAGGACGGACTCTTTCTCGCCTGCGACTCTTCCATTAAGCAGAATATAGTAGCCCGCACGACATTATCCTCTGCAGTAGCCGGAAAAGAGGGATTTTTTAATCTTTGCTTAACGGGAAACGGCCTCGCCATATTGGAAAGTCCTGTGCCAAGAGACGAATTGATCGAATTTGAATTAAAAGATGATGAAGTAAAGATAGACGGAAGCATGGCCATCGCCTGGTCAAACTCTCTGAAGTTTACGGTAGAACGCTCCTCCAAGTCTTTGATAGGTTCTGCTGTTTCCGGGGAAGGACTGGTCAATGTATACAGAGGATCCGGAAGAATTCTCATGGCTCCTACCGAATAAATCCATATGGCTCACAAATGCGTGAGCGGCACAGGGCCGGTGCAAGCACTTTCTTGTGTATGCCCGGCCTTTGAAAGGTTCCCTCAGCTTTTACACCAATGGTGTATTATCCAAATAATTTCTCTCTTACTAATTTTTCTATTGAATCAAGCTTTTTGTGGTAAAATAAAAATGAGCTTTACAAAATGCAAAGATTAAAAACAGAAACAGGAGGTACGTTATGCCACAGGAAGTCCCAACCACCATTGATGAATACATTGCCGGCTGCAATCCTGAAATACAGCCGGTTCTGCGAAAGCTGCGCAGCGCCATTGCAAAAGCTGCACCGGAAGCAACTGAGAAAATAAGCTGGGGAATGGCTACATTTGCCTATCATGGAAATCTGGTGCATTTTTCGGCTGAGAAGAAGCATATTGGATTTCACCCGGCGCCAAGTGCCATCGAAGCCTTTCAAAAAGAACTTGCTGATTACCGCTGCTCAAAGGGCACGGTCCAGTTTCCCTATGAGAAACCATTGCCCCTTGATCTCATCGGCAGAATGGTCCGGTTTCGGATAGCGGAGCAGGAAGCGCTTATAGAAGAGAAAAAAGCGGGTAAGAAAACCGAAAAGGTGCTGCGTCCGCGTTATCCCATGCCGGATGATGTAATGACAGAGCTACAGCGCGAAGGACTGACGGAGCAGTACGAAGCCCGCCCGCCTTACCAGCGAAATGACTATATCGGCTGGATCAACCAGGCCAAACGTCCGGAAACACGGCAGAAGCGGATCAACCAGATGCTTGACGAGCTGCGCTCCGGCGATGCCTACATGGGCATGGCATATTCCGCAAGGAAATAGGAAATAAAAGCCTGTTGTTCTTTGATTTCCACATGAAAAATAAAGGATAAGATTTGTTACGGTACAGAGAATTCATTTTCTCTGTGCCGTCTTATTTTCTGTAAACACTTCTTAAGTTTTATAATAATATTTTTGTAACAATTTATAAATATAATTTAAACATAATAGCGCTAGAATCAATTCATTGGGTCACGCTATAATAAAATTGTTTTGTGATTACAATAAAAATCCCAATAAAGGAGAATTCAGGATGAGAAAATGGAAACAGATCAGCGCATGCTGTCTTGCGGCAGTGCTCACTGTTTCCGGACCGGCGGCCACAGCCTGGGCCGGCAGTCCGGAATTTGCCAGGACCCAGGAGGAATGGGCGAAGCTTAAAGATAATGTGATGGAGTATGATGAACTGTCAGGTCTGATTCATGAATACAATGTGACGGTCCAGAAAAACCAGCTTGATATCAATGACAAGAAAAAGGATGACCGGATCACCAGCGACGATTATGCCCAAAAGTACCGGGATGCGGCCAGCGATTACCGGAGTTCTATAAGTGGAGATGATCCGGCTTCAGACGCCCAGAATGCGGTCAGTGCCGCAACGGCTGATGAGCAGGCAGACAAAAACGTAGAGGATCTTACTGTATACCAGCTCACTTATGATCAGGAAGAAGCAAATCTGGTGGCAACAGCCCAGTCTTCCATAATTTCCTATTTCCAGCAGACATATGAGCTGGAAAGCGCAGAGGACAGTTTAGTGCTTCAGCAGGCGGTATACCAGTCCACATTGGCAAAGCAGAGCGCGGGTATGGCGACCCAGGCCGACGTGCTGACAGCCCAGGAGAGCATACAAAATAGCCAGACTTCCATTGAAAAGCTTCGTGGGTCAATCGAAGAGACAAGGCAGAAGCTCTGCATTATGCTGGGTTGGAAGTATAACGATGCTCCTGAAATAAAGGATATTCCGGCCGTGGATATGGACCGTATCGCGTCCATGAACCCGGAAACGGATAAGGAAACCGCCCTTCAGAATAATTACACCTTGAAAATCAATAAACGGAAATTGGAAAATGCAGCGGCAGATATCACCAAGAATACATTGAAACGAACAATTTCCAGTAACGAACAGAACATAAACAAGGAACTTGTTAAGAGCTACCAGGCAGTTCTGCAGGCCAAGGCATCCTATGAACAGGCAACTGCGGAATACGATCTGGAAAGCAAAAATATGGATACGGCCGAGCGGAAACATCAGATCGGCATGATGAGCCAGCTGGATTACCAAAACCAGAAAAATGCGTATAACACAAAGAGCATTGCCGTAAAGACGGCTGAGCTTACTTTGTTCCAGGCAGTTCAGACTTATGATAACGCAGTAAATGGGCTGGCTTCGGCGGGAGGCTGATGAGATGAGAAGAAGATGTTTTCAATCGTTCTGCCTGGC
>NZ_LT732526.1:225572-335533 GCF_900155545.1 Clostridium sp. Marseille-P2415 | reverse complement strand
ATTCAGGATGAGAAAATGGAAACAGATCAGCGCATGCTGTCTTGCGGCAGTGCTCACTGTTTCCGGACCGGCGGCCACAGCCTGGGCCGGCAGTCCGGAATTTGCCAGGACCCCGGAGGAATGGGCGAAGCTTAAAGATAATGTGATGGAGTATGATGAACTGTCAGGTCTGATTCATGAATACAATGTGACGGTCCAGAAAAACCAGCTTGATATCAATGACAAGAAAAAGGATGACCGGATCACCAGCGACGATTATGCCCAAAAGTACCGGGATGCGGCCAGCGATTACCGGAGTTCTATAAGTGGAGATGATCCGGCTTCAGACGCCCAGAATGCGGTCAATGCCGCAACGGCTGATGAGCAGGCAGACAAAAACGTAGAGGATCTTACTGTATACCAGCTCACTTATGATCAGGAAGAAGCAAATCTGGTGGCAACAGCCCAGTCTTCCATGATTTCCTATTTTCAGCAGACATATGAGCTGGAAAGCGCAGAGGACAGTTTAGTGCTTCAGCAGGCGGTATACCAGTCCACACTGGCAAAGCAGAGCGCAGGTATGGCAACCCAGACCGACGTGCTGACAGCCCAGGAGAGCATACAAAATACCCAGACCTCCATTGAAAAACTTCGTGGATCAATCGAAGAGACAAGGCAGAAGCTCTGTATTATGCTGGGCTGGAAGTATAACGATGCTCCCGAAATAAAGGATATTCCGGCCGTGGATATGGAACGCATTGCGTCCATGAACCCGGAAACGGATAAGGAAACCGCCCTTCAGAATAATTACACCTTGAAAATCAATAAACGGAAATTGGAAAATGCAATGGCGGACATCACCAAGAATACATTGAAACGAACGATTTCCAGTAACGAACAGAACATAAACACGGAACTTGTTAAGAGCTATCAGGCAGTTCTGCAGGCCAAGGCATCCTATGAACAGGCGGCTGCGGAATACGATCTGGAAAGCAAAAACATGGATACGGCCGAGCGGAAACATCAGGTCGGCATGATGAGCCAGCTGGATTACCAAAAGCAGAAAAATGCGTATAACACAAAGAGCATTGCCGTAAAGACGGCTGAGCTTACTTTGTTCCAGGCAGTTCAGACTTATGATAACGCAGTAAATGGGCTGGCTTCGGCGGGAGGCTGATGAGATGAGAAGAAGATGTTTTCAATCGTTCTGCCTGGCAGCTTTGCTCACTGCAGCTGCGGTCATGCCATCTTACGGGGCAGTCGGTCCCGGTCAGGCAGAAGAACCCATTCCTGATGGGGTAACAGAGGAGCAATGGAGCAAACTGAACGATCAGGCCATTGAATTTGATGAGTTGCCGGATCTGGTCCGGTATTTTAATCCCAGTATGTTAAATACTGTAGATACCATCAATAATTCCATAGGCAATTTACAGTACATCCACGATGAGATGAGAAGCTACATCTCTGACCTTAAAGATGATGCAGATCAATTAAAGGATTCAGGTGCCACAAGCACCCCGGAAGGAATGGAGCAATACATGACCCTGGAAGGGATGGTAAAGGGAATGAAAACCTCGGCGGAAGGCATGGGAAGGTCCTTAGAGTATATGAGCCGTCCCAATTCCTCGGTAAATTCCAATATCAACCAAGTCGCGAAAAACTATACTTATTATGCCAATCAGGTAATGATCGGCTATAACAGCGCCGTAGCCAACCGGTCTATGCTACAGAAAGTGGCGGAGATCAGTTCCGCGGCTTTGGAAGCCAAGAAGTTAAGCCATCAGCTTGGAATGGCGACGGAAGCAGATTTGCTGTCCGCCAATAAGGAAGTGCTGTCCGCCCAGTCCTCTCTTCTGAACATAAGCAATACCATTGACAGTTTGCGGCGGTCCCTGTGTTTTATGACCGGTTATTCTACGGATGCAGCGCTAACGATCGGCGGGATTCCGGAACTGGATATGGGAGCCATATCTGCCATTGATTTAGAGGCTGACACGGCAAAAGCCATAGGAAATAACTATAACCTCATCTCCGAACGTCATGGGAAATCCAATCAGACCACGACCGGGATGAAGAACAAAGAGGCCAGGGTTTCCGATGGAGAGCAGAATGTTGCCGTAACCATGCAGTCCCTTTATCAGGCGGTGATACAGGCAAAATCCGCATATGATGCTTCCTGCACCTCTTACGAAAAAGCGGTATTGGAAAAGGGAAAGGCGGACCGGTCCTTCCAGCTTGGCATGTTAAGCAAGATCAGTAATCTGCAGGCCCAGATGGCATTTTTACAGGCGGAAAGCGCAAAGCAGAGCGCCTATAACACCCTGTATCAGGCTTATGATACCTATCAGTGGGCGGTTGACGGAATTATTATGACTTCGGCACAGTAGGCCTGGGACAATGCTTCGTTTCTTAAAGCGCAGGTATGGACCCGCTTGTTTCCGTAGGAGTAAAAGCTCCTGCGGAAATACCACGAATTGGTAATAAGGTTATGCCCGGTGAAGCGGGCACACTGTGAGCAAGCAGCGAAGCGAATTGCGAATATCCGCTTTGACTGCACTCAAATCGATAATTCTTCCTCCATTGCTTAACACCGGACCTAAGCTTCTATTTCCGCTAAATAGAAGCCGGCACCGGTCTTATCTATTTTCTCATTAACAATTCTTAAACAATTCAGCAACAAAAACGAAATATAAAAAAAGTAATATGCAATTAAAAAAGGATCCTATTTTACTATTGCATTCAATCTGGTATGATATTAATATCATTAAGTCTCATTCAATAAGATGCTGCAAATAAAATAACTGAATGCTTCCATAGTAAAACGATCCAGGAGGAAACAGCATGATACATATTCTAGTAGTCGAGGACGATGCAAAGCTGAATCAAATTGTATGTGCATATTTAAATGACAGCGGGTACAAGGCCAAAGGATGCTCAAATCCCCACGAGGCGTATAATTTAATGTATAACAATCTATACGATCTCATCGTTTCAGATATCATGATGCCGGAAATCGACGGGTTTGAATTCGCCAAAACAGTGCGCCAGCTAAACAGGACCATCCCAATTTTATTTATGTCAGCTAAGGATGACATCATCTCGAAGCAAAGGGGCTTTCAGATCGGCATTGATGATTATATGGTCAAGCCCATCAATATGGATGAGCTTGTCATGCGGGTAGGCGCCCTGCTGCGGCGCACCAATATTATGGAAGAACGGAAAATGACGGTAGGGAACCTCTTCATGGATGCAGATGCAATGACCGTGGCAATTAACGATGAGGAGGTCCTCCTTACCCTTCGGGAATTTAATATTCTGTATAAGCTCCTCTCCTATCCGAAAAAAACATTTACCCGTGCCCAGCTCATGGACGAATTCTGGGGAGTCGACAGCGAAACCAGCCTTCGGGCTGTAGATGTCTATGTAACGAAGCTGAGGGATAAGCTTTCCACATGTGACGGTTTTCAAATTGTGACCGTCCGGGGGCTTGGATACAAGGCGGTGCTGCTATGACCAAAAAACAGAAATCCTCTGATCCAAGAGTAAAGGCGAAAGTGTTTCCTCTGTCCAGCTTTATAATCTCTTTCATCGCGCTTTGGGGGCTGACTACCAGCCAAATGCTGATTCTTCGGAATTATCTGGATTATGATAAGCTTCTTACGGGGTATATAGTAGTAGCATTCCATGTCTACTGGATATTCATTGCTTCCGCATTCACCCTGTTCACCCGGTTTCAGTTCAACCGCCACTATCAGAAACCAATGGAAGAGTTTGCCAAAGCCACACGAAAGGTGGCGGAAGGCGATTTTTCCGTCTATGTACCGCCGAGGCACCTGCCGGACAAGATGGACTATCTGGATGCTATTTTTATGGATTTTAATACCATGGTCGAAGAACTGGGAAGCATAGAGACTTTAAAAACTGATTTCTTTTCCAATGTATCCCACGAGATCAAAACGCCATTGGCCATCATCCAGAATTATGCACAGGCACTTAAAAATGAAAAACTGACCTCCTCCCAAAGAGAGCATTATATTAATACGATACTGGAATCCTCCTTACGCCTGACGGATCTGATCACCAACCTCTTAAAGCTCAACAAGCTGGAAAAACAAAATCTGCAGCCGGTATCCGAGCCATATGATCTATGCTCCCAACTGTGCGAATGCGCCCTGCGTTTTGAGGATTTATGGACGAAAAAAGAAATCAATTTTGTGGCGGATATTGAGGAACGTGCCATCATTCAGGCTGACTTTAGCCTATTGGATATGGTGTGGAACAACTTAATCTCCAATGCAATCAAATTTACCAAGCCAGGCGGAACCGTCACTTTACGGCAGCGCTCCATACAGGATGAGGTGATTATCTCTGTATCCGATACCGGATGCGGAATGAGTGAAGAATCCATGAAGCACATTTTTGAAAAGTTTTATCAGGGAGATACTTCCCATTCCACCGAAGGGAATGGGCTGGGACTTGCACTTGTATTGCGGATCCTGCAGCTAATAAACGGCACCATTACAGTCACCAGCGAATTGGGGGAAGGAACTGTATTTACGGTCCGCATCCCCGTCATATCCAAAGCCATACATACGAATGAATGATTTACAGACATTTCACAAATAAACAGGAAAAACACAAGGAGGGGGTTAAATGAGCGAGATCACAAGGGGAGGCAGTAATTTTATCGGATATGAATATAAGGAGGTAATCTCCAGCAATGAACGGGCATCCATGTATCTGGATGGCTACATGAATTTTGGCTGGCTTCCGGACGAAAACATACAGCCATCCAATGCCATGGGGAAAGTAACATTTAAGTTAAAGCGGGATCGCAAAATACTTAACAAAACGGAGCTGACACGTCTTCAGCGCCATTTTGAAGCCTGTATGAACGAAATCGATGCAATGGAAAAATCAATCACTTCGAATGCAGCCATGCTGGCTATAAACACCGGCATACTTGGAACAGCATTTATAGCAGGCTCTGTCTTTGCAGTTACCAACGACCCTCCCCTTATACCATTATGTATCCTGCTGGCAATCCCAGGATTTACCGGCTGGGTGCTCCCCTACTTCGTCTATCACGCTATCGTGAGGAAAAGAACGGATAAGCTTAAGCCGTTAATCGAGCAAAAATACGATGAGATTTATGAAATCTGTGAAAAAGGAAATAAGCTGCTGATAAACTGATTTTCTGCATATTCCATTCCTGCCAGAAATTGTACATGGAAAGACATACAATAAAAGAGGTACAATGAATACAGCAATTTTGAATTTAAATGATATGGGAGGTATTTTATGAAACGAATCTATTTGATTATTCTGTCGTTTCTGATCCTGCTTAGTATCGGGCTAACCGGATTTTATGTTACAAAAAAACCCGTTCCCGGGATGTCCTACCCTTCTTTTCTGGATGCAGTGGAAAAAAATCAGGTTAATACGGTAATATTCTCCGAAAACAGCAACGCTTTTCAAGCAGAAATCAAATCCGATCCAGACAATTACTATAAAGTTCCAAATCCAAAAACGGAAGATTTTATCGAATTTTTATTAATTCATGATATTAAAGTGGTTTATGGCCAGAATGACGCGGTATCAAACGGGCTTCGCATTTTATTGATAGCAGGAATTGCAGTTGGAATCATATGGTTCGTTCGACGCGGAGGCAATTACACCATGATTTCCGATGCCAGTAAAAAACAAAACCAGGACTCTTTCATTACTCTTGATCAGGTGGCCGGCAATACGGAAGCCAAATCCATGGTTAAGGAGATGATCGATTTTATGAAAGAACCGGAGAAATACTCTGAAATAGGCGCAAGAATGCCTAAGGGCCTGCTTTTATATGGCCCGCCCGGTACGGGTAAAACGCTTATGGCCAGAGCCATTGCCGGAGAAGCGAATGTACCTTTTTTCGCCATGAGCGGTTCTGATTTTGAACAGATGTACGTCGGTGTGGGGGCAAGCCGGATCCGGAATTTATTCAATAAAGCAAAGAAAAGTAAAAAGGCCGTCATTTTTATTGATGAAATTGATGCCATAGGCAAGAAAAGAGCAAGAAATGCTTCTGCCAGCAATGACGAACGCGATCAGACTTTAAACGCTCTTCTTACCGAAATGTCCGGATTTCATGAGAATACAGGGATTGTGGTAATCGGCGCTACCAACAGACTGGATACGCTGGATGAAGCACTTTTACGTCCGGGCCGGTTCGACAGACAGATTGAGATAGGTCTTCCTGATGTTAATTCCAGAAAAAAAATCTTAACTTTACATGGAAAGAACAAACCTTTATCCGAGGAGGTGGATCTGGAAGCACTTTCGAAATCCACCGTATATTTCAGCGGCGCCATGCTTGAAAATCTTTTAAATGAAGCTGCGATTTCTGCTGCAAATGAAAACAGTCAATTAATCCGCCAGATACATATCGATCAGGCATTTTATACTGTGATTGCAGGCGCACCAAAAACAGACCGCAGCTATATAACCCCTCAGGAAAGAAAAATAACCGCATACCACGAAGCCGGCCACGCCCTTGTAACTTCCTTGCTGCTGCCGGAACATTACATTTCCAAAGTGACGATCATACCAAGTGTACGGGGGGCCGGAGGTTTTAATTTAAGCATTCCAAAGGATACCATGTTCCAGACCCAGAGACAGATATCCGCCAATATTCAGGTTCTGCTGGCCGGCAGAGCGGCAGAGGAACTGATCTTTGGCGAAAATGAAATCACTACCGGAGCAGGCAATGATATCCAGAAAGCTTCTTCCTTAATCGTGGATTATATCAATAAATTTGGTATGGATCCGGAGATGGGAATGTTCAGCATGGATGTCCTGGAATCCCGCCATGACGAAGAGTTAATAAACAAATGCCGCAATCTGATGAATCAATTATACGATAATACCAGGGATCTGTTGAAAACCAACCTCGACAAGCTTGGCCGAATCGCAGAAGAACTGCTGGAAAGAGAATCCCTTAACGGGAAAGATATTGAGCGTATCTGTGCCTGAGATTTCTTTAAAAGTCAATTTTATTATGAATCGGGGATATATTCGTTCCTTACTTCACAAAGTTTAAGCCGGATACATACAAGCTATCCGGCCTGGACTCTGAAGTCTACGGAATACCTGCAGCAATGCCCGGGACTTAGCTCATCACTCTAAATAATTCCTGTTAAAGTATTGTTAATCTCTTTTATAATATCCTGAATACGTTCAATATTGGAACGAATATTTTCTACACAAAGAGGGTTGACTGGTCCGCTCACACTAATCCCGGCTATCATTTTGCCTGCCGAATTATATAACGGAAATGCCACACAGCTATTTCCCACTTCACATTCTTCGTCATCAAAAGCATACCCTCTTTTTCTGATCGTATTTAATTCTTTCAATAATTTTGTTTTGGTAGTCAGAGTTTTTTCTGTATACTTTGTAAGCCCTTTCTCCCGGATCAGACTATCCAATTTTTCTTCGCTATAATCCAAAAGGAACAGTTTGCCGATGCCTGTACAATGCATCGGTGCAATTTTACCAATGCGTTTCATGGTATGAAGCATATTTCTTCTGCCTTCGATGGTTTCAATGTATACAATCTGGCCATCCTGCTCAACTGCCAGACATACCAGTTCCCCGCATAAGGCGGCGATCTCTTTCATATACGGATGTACAAAATTCCGCAGATCAAAACGCGAACACACCTGATGTCCTAATACGCATATTTTATAAGTCAGATAATAACGTGATGTTTCTTCTTCCTGTTTTGCATATCCTTTTTCAACCAAAGCCGTAAGGAAACGCAGCAATGTACTTACATTAATGTTTAAAGCCTTAGATATATCCAGTAATCTGACAGGTTCGGACTGCTCAGCCATATATTCTAATATTGTAAGCATTTTCCCTGCTGAGTGATTCGATTTTACTCCTACTCTTGTCTGTTCCAAACGACAATCCTCCTAAACATTTTCAAATCAAATTCTATATGATTCCATAAAAATAGTCAAGGATTCTTTTATTTGACTTGAAAATCATTGTTCCTCACTTCCGCCATGGCAACAGCGAAAGCAAGGCATCTGATTCCCAATTAATTCATATTCTCATCCACCAGCTCCTGCATCATTTTACAGAACTCATCCAGATCCATTTCCCCGGCTGCATATCTCTGAAACAGGATTCCTACATCCGTGATATACTCCATCGAATTTTCCGGCATTGGCCTGGCCTGAAGGCTGGTTGTTTTCAGATAATTCCGCATCTCCTCATAGCCTGTAATATCGAAATCCTCATCCCAGATGACATCCTCCCTTGCAGGCAGCCGGTTCATCTTATTTGCATAGCTTTTACTGCCCTCCCGGCCCGCTGCATACGCCATGAATTTCCGAGCCCCTTCCTTATGCAGGGAAGCCTTATTCAGTACATATTGCCACGTCGCAATATACGTGGTATGGCCGCCGAAATCAGGCAATTGGGATAAGTGGATCTCTTTTCCATAAACACCTGCATCTACAAAGGTATTCATGGCTCCGCCATATAGAAATACAAGTCCATATTTCCCATCAATAAATTTCTGTTCCAGCTGCTCATACTGATCTAAAAGCTGATCCATTGGCGAATAGCCCTGTTCCACACAGCCCTTTAAAAATTTCATGGCTTCCCTGGTTTTCGGGCTGCTCCAGTCATAATAATCCCCACCGAACAGATTGATGAATTCCCCGATTTCATTATAAACATACGTCTTTTCCCATGCTCCGCCATAGGCATAACGTCCTTCTCCATAATCCCAGGCCAAAAACCGTTTAAAGCGTTCCGGTGTACTCACATCCGGAATTCCTGCTTCCTTCAGATAAGCATCATTGATCCACAACATCAAAATATCCATCATATAGGGGACCGAATATATCTGATCACCCTCCATTGCCATCTCCTTTAAATAATCCTGCGGAAAATGAGAGGCGGTTTCTTCATTCATCACATCGTCCTGAAGCGGTTCCAGATAACCGGCATGCTTGAACTCGCTGATCATCTCGTCATTTACGCTGATTACATCCACCGATGTATCCCCCGATGCCAGCAGGGAAGAAATCCTGGCATGCCTGGAATCTGCATTTATAGGGCATTCCACCACATGGATCCGCATATTTAACGTCTTTTCTGCCTCTGAAATGAACGCTTCAAACTCCTTTTTTCCAGCATCCACATGCATGATGGTAATTTCATCTGCATAATCATCCGTTCCCGCCCCGCCGTTTGCAGACTGTATCTCCCCTGGATTCTTTTCCGGTTTTACCCACCCACAGGCTGCGCAGAAACAGGCTGCCAGAATGGCAGCCATAAAAAGCATAATAAAGTGGTACTGATGCTGTTTTCCACAATTCTGAGATTTCATAACCTCTCCCCGCCTTCATTTCTGTAAAACCACAAATCCTGATTATCTGGGCCACCGGTCTTCTTTCTTCATCAGCGCCGGAAACGGCTGGTGAGGTAAGGTCTGATACCAGTAAGCAACGCTTGCCACGTCATCCTGCCGCTCAAAATTTCCCTTANTGTTCAGCATGGATGTCCTGGAATCCCGCCATGACGAAGAGTTAATAAACAAATGCCGCAATCTGATGAATCAATTATACGATAATACCAGGGATCTGTTGAAAACCAACCTCGACAAGCTTGGCCGAATCGCAGAAGAACTGCTGGAAAGAGAATCCCTTAACGGGAAAGATATTGAGCGTATCTGTGCCTGAGATTTCTTTAAAAGTCAATTTTATTATGAATCGGGGATATATTCGTTCCTTACTTCACAAAGTTTAAGCCGGATACATACAAGCTATCCGGCCTGGACTCTGAAGTCTACGGAATACCTGCAGCAATGCCCGGGACTTAGCTCATCACTCTAAATAATTCCTGTTAAAGTATTGTTAATCTCTTTTATAATATCCTGAATACGTTCAATATTGGAACGAATATTTTCTACACAAAGAGGGTTGACTGGTCCGCTCACACTAATCCCGGCTATCATTTTGCCTGCCGAATTATATAACGGAAATGCCACACAGCTATTTCCCACTTCACATTCTTCGTCATCAAAAGCATACCCTCTTTTTCTGATCGTATTTAATTCTTTCAATAATTTTGTTTTGGTAGTCAGAGTTTTTTCTGTATACTTTGTAAGCCCTTTCTCCCGGATCAGACTATCCAATTTTTCTTCGCTATAATCCAAAAGGAACAGTTTGCCGATGCCTGTACAATGCATCGGTGCAATTTTACCAATGCGTTTCATGGTATGAAGCATATTTCTTCTGCCTTCGATGGTTTCAATGTATACAATCTGGCCATCCTGCTCAACTGCCAGACATACCAGTTCCCCGCATAAGGCGGCGATCTCTTTCATATACGGATGTACAAAATTCCGCAGATCAAAACGCGAACACACCTGATGTCCTAATACGCATATTTTATAAGTCAGATAATAACGTGATGTTTCTTCTTCCTGTTTTGCATATCCTTTTTCAACCAAAGCCGTAAGGAAACGCAGCAATGTACTTACATTAATGTTTAAAGCCTTAGATATATCCAGTAATCTGACAGGTTCGGACTGCTCAGCCATATATTCTAATATTGTAAGCATTTTCCCTGCTGAGTGATTCGATTTTACTCCTACTCTTGTCTGTTCCAAACGACAATCCTCCTAAACATTTTCAAATCAAATTCTATATGATTCCATAAAAATAGTCAAGGATTCTTTTATTTGACTTGAAAATCATTGTTCCTCACTTCCGCCATGGCAACAGCGAAAGCAAGGCATCTGATTCCCAATTAATTCATATTCTCATCCACCAGCTCCTGCATCATTTTACAGAACTCATCCAGATCCATTTCCCCGGCTGCATATCTCTGAAACAGGATTCCTACATCCGTGATATACTCCATCGAATTTTCCGGCATTGGCCTGGCCTGAAGGCTGGTTGTTTTCAGATAATTCCGCATCTCCTCATAGCCTGTAATATCGAAATCCTCATCCCAGATGACATCCTCCCTTGCAGGCAGCCGGTTCATCTTATTTGCATAGCTTTTACTGCCCTCCCGGCCCGCTGCATACGCCATGAATTTCCGAGCCCCTTCCTTATGCAGGGAAGCCTTATTCAGTACATATTGCCACGTCGCAATATACGTGGTATGGCCGCCGAAATCAGGCAATTGGGATAAGTGGATCTCTTTTCCATAAACACCTGCATCTACAAAGGTATTCATGGCTCCGCCATATAGAAATACAAGTCCATATTTCCCATCAATAAATTTCTGTTCCAGCTGCTCATACTGATCTAAAAGCTGATCCATTGGCGAATAGCCCTGTTCCACACAGCCCTTTAAAAATTTCATGGCTTCCCTGGTTTTCGGGCTGCTCCAGTCATAATAATCCCCACCGAACAGATTGATGAATTCCCCGATTTCATTATAAACATACGTCTTTTCCCATGCTCCGCCATAGGCATAAC
This sequence comes from Clostridium sp. Marseille-P2415, assembly GCF_900155545.1. Classification (GTDB taxonomy): domain Bacteria; phylum Bacillota; class Clostridia; order Lachnospirales; family Lachnospiraceae; genus Lacrimispora. The sequence goes on along the minus strand of NZ_LT732526.1, from coordinate 324,059 downwards.
GTCCTTCTCCATAATCCCAGGCCAAAAACCGTTTAAAGCGTTCCGGTGTACTCACATCCGGAATTCCTGCTTCCTTCAGATAAGCATCATTGATCCACAACATCAAAATATCCATCATATAGGGGACCGAATATATCTGATCACCCTCCATTGCCATCTCCTTTAAATAATCCTGCGGAAAATGAGAGGCGGTTTCTTCATTCATCACATCGTCCTGAAGCGGTTCCAGATAACCGGCATGCTTGAACTCGCTGATCATCTCGTCATTTACGCTGATTACATCCACCGATGTATCCCCCGATGCCAGCAGGGAAGAAATCCTGGCATGCCTGGAATCTGCATTTATAGGGCATTCCACCACATGGATCCGCATATTTAACGTCTTTTCTGCCTCTGAAATGAACGCTTCAAACTCCTTTTTTCCAGCATCCACATGCATGATGGTAATTTCATCTGCATAATCATCCGTTCCCGCCCCGCCGTTTGCAGACTGTATCTCCCCTGGATTCTTTTCCGGTTTTACCCACCCACAGGCTGCGCAGAAACAGGCTGCCAGAATGGCAGCCATAAAAAGCATAATAAAGTGGTACTGATGCTGTTTTCCACAATTCTGAGATTTCATAACCTCTCCCCGCCTTCATTTCTGTAAAACCACAAATCCTGATTATCTGGGCCACCGGTCTTCTTTCTTCATCAGCGCCGGAAACGGCTGGTGAGGTAAGGTCTGATACCAGTAAGCAACGCTTGCCACGTCATCCTGCCGCTCAAAATTTCCCTTATGACAGGTTCCGATCTGCTGAACGGTTACCCGAAGATCTTCTTCAAACAATACCGGGTCCATGATGTGCCACCGGTAAAATCCCCTCTGCGGCATCGTATCATCATTATGATAATGATTGTGTACATCCCTGTCATGGCTGGAATAATAAGGATACCCCATAAATGGTGTACAATACGTATTTTCTACCGTTTTTCCATCTGCCTGGGACGCATAGCTCCACGCTCCGCCAAAATAATCTTCGGTCCCGGTTCCGCAGATGGTAGGGTATTCCTCATCTCCATCCAGGTAAAACTTCACTTCTCCCTCGCCCCACCAGTAACGCTCCAATGCCGTCAATGCCATATACGTACCTACATAATGCCCTTTTCCCTTTACGTTGTCAAGAATGGTATAATCCTTCTGCTTCCGGGTCAGGCGTTCCCTTCTCCATTGAGCGTGGAAGTACAGGGCATCCTCCGGCAGCTCATCCACCAGGCAATAATCCACCTGATAAAAGAAGGCCGGTACCTCTGCCCCATGCTGATTTTCGATGGTGATCGCCGCCTTTTTACGAAAGGGCATGGGAAAATAGCAGTTCATGCCTCTGGTAGGATTGACTATGACCGGCAGGGAATTGACCGGACAGCCTCTGGCAAACCCGCAGCAAAAGAAGTCTCCCAAAGGGGTTTCGACCGAGGGAGTTTTCTCTCCATCCCAGTACATGCGAAGTACCAGGTCCCGCAGCACATAATAATCCAGTTCTGTCCGGTCTGTAACCGTAATCCAGATATGCTGGATTATACCGGGCCCTTCCATCTCGGCCAGGGTCGTCACACTTCCCGGTGCAAGCCCCCGGATGCAGGGAGACCCTTTCCTGGAAGGTCCTAAGGGGCTGGCAGTCATACCGCCCCTTCCTTTTTCTCCATAAGGATTTTCCGCATTGATTGCGCGGCTCCTCCCATACTTAGCTAACGGAAGCATACCAAAGCCCCCGAAAAATGATTGTATCATGGTATTCTCCTTTCTGACCCGGCTGGTCTCACGCCTTTACGCCGCCTGCCATAATTCCATCCATAATCTGTTTTTCAAAGACAGCTACGAAAAGAATGATTGGAAGCAGGATGATCCACCCCATAGCGCTGACCAGATCCCACGGCACTCCATACATGTTATCCCGCAGCGGAAGCTGTACGATCGCAACGCTCAGCACCTGAATCCCGTTGGAATAATACAGCGGTGTAAAGAAATTGTTTAAGCAGGTAATAAAATTAATGATACATACCGTTACTATGGCAGGCTTCATCAGCGGGAGCACTACGTAAAACAGTCTCTGCAGGAAGCTTGCGCCGTCTATGGAAGCAGCCTCTTCTAAGGATACGGGTATCTCTCCCACAAAATTCTTAAGTATCAGGACCGTGAATGGGATGATGGAGCTTACATACAGCAGGATCAATCCCTGATACGTATCAAATAAGCGTACCTTCTGCATGAACTCATACAGAGGCCTGGCTGTAACCACCTCCGGAATCAGCATGGTAGCAACGATAAATGCGAAAGCCAGGCTGATTCCTCTGGAATGGAACCGGGCAAAAGCATAAGCGCCCATCGCACAGAACAGCGTCCCGATCACCAGAGTAGCTCCAACGATTATGACCGTATTGCCAATCTTGGAGAGAAGCCCTACATTATCAATCAGAAACCGATAGCTGTCCAGGGTCGGATGATCCGGCAGATAATCAATGGGCGTCTTGAACAGTTCTCCCGGCGGAGTTATGGAGGAGATGAAGATCCAGTATACCGGGAACAGGATCAAAAATGCCACGATTGCGAACAGACCCCATCTGCCTGCAGCCACTCCCCCCCTGTATACCTTATATTTTGTATCAGAATCCATTTTCATATCCTTCCCCTCCTAGTCCTCATACCGTTTCATAAACTTTAAGTTCATAAAGCTGAATGCCGCCATAACGAGGAAAAGCAGGACGGCCAGCGCTGACGCGTATCCGACGTTTAAGTTGGTAAATGCTTCCATGGTAATCCGGTATGCGATCAGAGACGTATCTTCTCCCGGTCCGCCTGAAGTCATGGAATAGACCAGATCAAAGGTCGTCAGCCTCCATAGGGTAAAGGGAATGCAAAGCGTCAGCACATTCTTCATAATAAGAGGAAGCGTGATGTATAAAAAGGACTGGACCCCGCTTGCACCGTCCACCCTGGACGCTTCATAGATATCGCCGGAGATGAATTGCAGCCCCGATAAGACCAGAATCCCAAAGAACGGCAGATCCTTCCATAAGTCCATGGCAATGACCGCGGCCCTGGCTGTCTCCGTATTGATGAGCCAGTTCATCCGGAAGCCCGGCACAAACCAGCGGATAAAATCGTTGACCAGGCCGTAATCGTTGTTAAAGGCCCATTTGGCAGCCATGCCAATTACAACGGCAGGCATCGCCCAGGGTATCAGGACGATGGTCCGCAAAAAACGGCGGCCCTTAAAATTCATATTCAGAATCATGGCCAGCGCCACGCCGAGTATGACGTGAAGGACCATGGAGATGAGGACGAACATCACCGTAAATTGCAGGGTCGTAATGACTTTTTCATCTTTGAATATATTAAAATAATTTCTAAATCCTGTAAATTCATTGACTCCTCTCAACACACGGATATCAAAAAAACTGTTGACAAATGTTCTTATAATCGGGTAGATGGTAGTGAATCCGCGGATAGCGAGTACCGGAAGTATCAGCACCCAGGCGATACACTGATGAGATTTCCTGGAAGTCATGAAGACTGCCTCCTTTCACTGTTTCTAAAACATGCCGCGCAAAAAACACGCTGTACCGCTTACTTATTGTACGTTTCAACATATTCCTGAGCTTTTTTGCAGAATTCATCCACTGTGATCTCATCCTTCATGCAGGACTGAAAGATGGTTCCCATAGCCGAGATGAATTCCATGGTCTGCGGAAGCATGGGACGCCCTTTTACCTCACATTCTCCGGCGTATCTGGAATACATCTCTTTCGCCGCATCCGTATCCGGAACAACCTTTTCTGCCACATCTTTTCTTGCCGGATACCGGTCAAAAGCTTCATAGGATGCCTTCATCCCTTCTTCACCGGCCATATACTGAAGGAATTTGACGGCTGCGTCCTTATTCTTTGAAGACTTATTTAGCACATAGCTCCAGGAGTCGGTAAAAATATATCGCTGATCGGAAAACTTCGGCACCATAGCCATGTGGAGCTTATCCGGGCCCAGCATGCCGGCCTTTTCATAATCGGTTCCAAGGCCCCACATAAACAGGCAGCCATATTTGCCATCGTTGAATTTCGGATTCATCTGCTCGTATTTATCCGCAATCTGGTCGACCGGAGTATATCCATCCTTTACCATATCCTTCATGAACTGGATGGCCTCCTTATTGGCCGGATTGGTCCAGTCCAGGTAATCTCCGCCGAACATGTTGACGAACTGGGCGATCTCGTTAAAAACATACGTCTTCTCCCAGGAACCGCCGTAGCCGTATGTGCCGTTACCGGACGCCGCCTTCATGTAGGCCATGAAATCCTCTTTCGTATCCAGAGCGGTGATTCCAGCCTTATCCATGATCTCCTGATTCACCCAGAAGGCCAGATAACCGGAATAACCGGGTACGCCGATGATCTGTCCGTTCTTATCGGTGATCATGTCTTCTACATACCCCTGTGGGAACTCATCCCGGATGTCTTCGGTCATAACCGTATCATTTAACCCCTCAAGCCACCCGGAATTCTTAAAAGATGCACTCATCTCATCGTTTATTTCCAGGATATCCACGCTGGCATCGCCGGTGGAAAGGATGGTCGTAATCTTCTGCTGCCTCGTATCCGAATCTGTGGGAGCAGCGATAGCGTTGATCTTAAGCCCTGTGGCTGCTTCCACATTGGCCAGCCAGTTTGGAAAATCCGCGTCTGTCGTGTTGATGGTGTAGAGAGTCAGATCGTATTCCCCAGACTTCTTATCCCCGGCCGCATTGCCTGCTGCCTCTGTTTTTCCGCCCTTGGGACTGCCGGAAGCTTCCGTTCCTCCACTGAAACCGCCTCCGCAGCCGGACAGGAGCCCCCATACCATGGATACCGTGAGTACCAGGCTTACTAACTGTTTCTTCCTCATAATAAAATCCTCCTTCTTTTTTGTAACTTACCCTCATCGACAGCTTTAGGATACCAGATACTGCCTTACACAAAAATACAATTTATTTTGATTCGTTTATATAATTTTTTGTTCTATTGAATTGTTCTTGTGATTTCTTTATAATGAAGATCAGTCCAGGTTTCCGGAATTTGATATGAGGAGAAATATCTATGAAAAAAGTTATGAAACAGATGCGGATTGTATTATCCCATTTTCAGGCCAAGCTGCTCCTTGCCTTCCTGCTATGTACCTTCATCCCTTTAAGCGTTATCAGTTGTGTCTCCTACATTGTCTCTTATTCGATTGCACGGGATAAGATTGTGGATTCTGCCATTCTGGCCGCCGACCAGCTCCATGTCCAGTTAAACAACCGCATCCGCCAGGCGGAAAATGTAGCTGATACCATCCAGTATAATATGTACACACTGGAAAAATCCTCCGGACAGGATCTCTCCGCCTATCTGGAAGAACTTACTGCTGTGCGCAATAATATCTCCCTTTATAAATCAACCTTCAACCTTTATCATATCTGCATTTTCTTAAAGGACGGACAGTTTGGAAGCAGGGAAGGGCTGTTCTTTTATCCGGTCAGTGATATTTTAGACTATGGCCTGTCCGCAAAGGAACTGGCCAGGCTTGGTTCCTCGTCCCTTTGGCTCTACCGTCCTAAAGTAGCTCTTCCCTTTGTCTTAGCCCCTGAAGAAACAGCTTCCGGCACGGTCATCTGCTGCCGGTCCATGAACAACCAGGGCTCCAATGAATTGGAATATGCTTATTTCGTCATGATGAGTACACAAGAATTTTCTGACATGCTTACCACTTCCTTTTCAAACACAGAAATCACCAGCTTCCTGCTCACCCCGGACGGGAAACTGGCGGCAGGCTCCCAAAAGGGGATGGAAGGGCAGCATTTTGATGCCGGCGAGGTTTTTACGCTCACTCATACCGGTAACTCTTATTTTGAAAAAAACGATTCTTACTATTATGTCCTGCCTTTAGAAAATGGCTGGCATCAGGTCACTGTGATCCCGCAATCCTATATCGCCGGCGGAATCGCGGGCCTTTTGCGCACGATCCTGATGACCTTACTGCTGTCCATGCCGCTAACCGTGCTGATCATCCTGTTTATCTCCAAAAACCTTTCAAAACGGATCAGCCTGCTGTCAAAGGCCATGGAGGGCTTCCGGCTCAGTGCGGATTTCCAGGCAGCAAAGCGCCCGGCCTTTCCCCGGCCTGAGGATCAGGACCTCTATGACGAGATCGACCACCTGGGCCTGACCTTTGAACAGATGCAGACCGCAATCCACCAGAATGTCCGTTCCATCTTAAATCTTTCCCTGACGGAAGAACGGTTGAAATACCAGCTGCTCCAGTCCCAGATCAACCCTCACTTTCTCTACAATATCCTGGGTTCTATAAAGACATGCCAGTCCTTGGGAAAGCTGGATACCGCCAGCCAGATGATCACGGATCTGACTCGCTTTTACCGTCTTACCTTAAGCAAATCCGGCGAACGGATCGCCATCCGGGATGAAATTGAGATAGCCACACTCTACTTAAATATGGAAAAACTCTGCCACAGCACCGGGCTTTACTGGGAAATCGACTTAGAGGAGGGGATCGAAAATTTTCTGATCTGCAAATTCACGCTCCAACCCTTCCTGGAAAACAGCATCCTCCATGGAATTTCCGATCAGACGCCCAATTTATTCATCCGCATCCAAGCCGTCTATGGAGACGATACGGTTATCATCCGGATCGAAGATAACGGTGCAGGGATACCAGGAGACAAGCTTCATGAGCTTAAGAAGGATTTAAAGAACAAAACCGTAAATTATAAAAAACATTTCGGCATTCTGAACGTCAATGCCCGCATTTCCAGTGAGCTGTATGGCTGCGGCCATATCGAAATTGACAGCCAGCCTTACCGGGGTACCCGTATCACGATCACATTTGCTCAAATAGAAGGAGAACTGGAATGAAGAAAATCATGATTGTGGATGACAACTGCTTATCCGCAGAAGGAATCGAAAAGAACATTGACTGGAAAGCTCTGGATGCCGAAGTGGTCCACATCAGATACAATGGAAAATCCGCTGTTGATGCCATGAAGGAAGAGCCTGTAGATGTGATCATCTCAGACATTGAAATGCCGGATTTAGACGGGATCTCCATGTGCAAGCTGGCTATCGGTTTCAATCCCCTCGTAAAGGTCATCTTAATCAGCGCTTATGACCGGTTTGACTATGCAAGGCGTGCCATCCGAATCGGTGTCTACGATTATATCGAAAAGCCCATCGACTATTCCTATCTGACGGAAAAAATCCAGGGCGCCTGCGCCCTCATCAGCCAGGAACAAAAGAATATGGAGCTTTTAAACCAGAGCCGGCCTCTTATGAAAGAAAAGTTCTTTCGTGACCTGATCCATTATTCCGGAACGGAGGCCGCTTACCACCTGGCTTCTTATATGGAATACTTAAATCTCGACCTGGACTATAAATTCTTTACCGTGGTTTTATTAGGCATTGAAAATGCCTCTGAGCTGAAAGCTGATATGGGCGTCGCCCAGTATGAAATCCTGCTTTATAATGTCCAGGACTCACTTAACCGGTATTGCCACATCTTCGATCTCCATTATCTGCTAAAAGACTTTAACGGCCTGACTCTGATTCTATGCCAGGACAGTTCAAATCCGGATCATTTTCTCCAGTCTGTTCACAAGATCGTATCCTTTGTCGCAGAAGAATACCAGAACACGGATATCCTGTTAAACATTGGTATCGGTAACGTGGTTTCTGATTTATGGAACATCCACTTCTCCCATGAGAGCGCCGTCCATGCCCTGGAATACCGTTTTTTCTTTCCTCAGAAAAATGTTTTTGACGCCAGGGAAGCCCTGGGCCGGAATTTGTCCCTGGAGCCGTTTTCCGATATCCGGGAAGATGAGTTGATCCGGCTCATCTGCCAAAAGGACTACCCGGCCCTTGAGCAGTGGATCAAGGAATTCTCTGCTGACCTGCTATTGAAATACCAGACAAAGAACCTGATCTTTATCCGCATCTATTCTCTGCTTGGAAGAATCTTAAAATTTCTTTACGAGCTGAATATCGATGCCGGCGACTTAGAAAGCAGCATCGTCAGAGCGTACAGCAGCCTGGATACTTTCACGACCAGCGGCCAGTTCTTCTCCTGGCTTTACAGGATCTGCACAATGGCCTGCCAAAAGCTGGACACTTCCTTAAAGGCATACCATGAGTCGCTGTGCAGCTCAGTCCTTTCCTATATCGGGGAAAACTATGAAGACAGTGACTTATGCCTTCACGACATCGCCAGATACGTCAACGTAAGCCCCGCTTACTTAAGCGCCCTGTTTAAGAAAAAGACCGGGGTGAATATAAGCGATTCCATCACCTCGGCCCGCATCGACGCTGCCTGCCAGTACCTTGAAAATTCCGGTCTCTCTTTAAAAGAGATCAGCGTAAAATGCGGGTATGCAAACCAGTATTATTTCAGCACAAGCTTTAAAAGGAAGCTTGGGATGTCACCTTCCGCTTATCGGGAAAACCTGACATCTTAACATATCGCCGGTTTAAAATCACCATATCCTTTTTCCCGTTCGACTTTAACTGTATGCCAAACTTCGCTGTATCCTCCGGATCAATTACTGCTTCTATATTCCTGGTGTTGGAGTAGCTCTGAATGCATTTACAGTCTTGTCCATAACAACCTGTACGTCACTTCCTGAGTCAAGAATCGTATTTTGAAGTGATTCTCTTTCTACCAGTACTGTTGTCACGGCAAGCGTCTCCAATTTATCGGTAGTCAGTAAAGCTCCCACTTGCGCAGAGAAACAAGAGCCAGTTTCCACGGCTTGCGCCTCCGATGCTTCGGTAGTTGCAACAATATGATTATCAGAAATATAATTTCCATTACCCGAAACAACATGTATTATTACAGGTGTTGCATCAGACGGCATGATATACTGAGTATCTATAGTTTCCGAAATGTGGTTAGCAATTACAGAATTATTATTACCGCTAATATACAGGAGGCCATACAAATCATCTAAACCATTGTCGTATGCCTGCATAGGAGGCCAGGGTTCATGGTCACGTAAAAAATGATTAGACGAAACTAAATTTTCCGAACAGTTTTCCTGGAATACCAGCATTCCCGGATAAAATGAATGGAACCTGTTACTTGTAATAGTGGAACGTACCACGCCGGCAAAATGGACACTGCTTGCACCTCGTGGAAAAATATTGTTTGCCGTAATCAAAAGTCCACCAAAGTTTTGAGCATAAATTGAATATCCTTTATAACCGGCTCCTATCAAGTTATCAGTTATTTTTGAAGCTTGTCCCGACCCCCGCAATTCTATACAGTTGCCGCATTCAGCTATGAAATTATCATGTATAGCCAGTGCATCTGCATTATAAATAGTAATTCCATGCTCTAAATACACGATCCCCATGCCTGTAATCCGGAATGAGTCTTGAGCACTTGCAATATAAATACCTGTTTTCCCGTTAGTATATGTATTTTCCGGATCTGTTTTTCCTGAACCATCGTCCAAAAAGTGTAAACCATCAATACAAAAATCTGCAAACTCCACCGAACTTATTCGTGGATCCCCACTCCTCTTAACATAAAACGCAGCTCCTGCATATTCTTTATCGTCAGCCTCCGGAGAAATATCTACAAGTATGCGGCTTCCTCCCGGCCAAACTTCGTGCCAATCTGCCCATTCGCTCTCCGGAGTATTAAAACGAATGCTTGAAGATGTAAAGCCATGTCCAGAACCGACAATTTTTAGATAGCTGATGTCTATAACTACTTGAGTGACAAGATGATAATCACCTGCTGGGATATAGATAACTGCGCCTGGTTTTCCTCCTTCATTCATATCAGAGTCCGTCTGCCTGCTTTTAATATCCGCAATGATACTATTGATTACCTCCCCAATATCCTCATAAGGATTACCAACATTCCATTCTGTTATATCATAGTAATTTTTATCTGACATTAATGAATCCTCCTATAAGATTGACACTATAAAAATTTATACTGTTATATCGTTAAATTTAATAATAATGATTCTATCTCTTCTTTTTCCGGCATTACTCTCAAAGCTCCCCGCTTCGTCGTGATTAGGGACGCCCCAGCGTTGGCGAATTGAAGCATCTGCCTGATATCTGCTTCAGTAAGCTGATCTAATCCCTTCTCCAGGACTGTATTCAGCATACACCCGGTAAATGTATCACCTGCTCCTGTTGTCTCTATAGTATTTTCCTGTATAAAAGATTTCGCTGTAACCACCATACCTTTATAATACGCTCTGCTTCCATTTTTTCCAAGAGTTACGCATACAAGCGGAATTTGATATTTCCCCTGAAGAAGAAGTGCCCCTTTATCATAATCTGTTTCTCCTGTCATAAAGGTCAGTTCATTATCTGCTATTTTCAGGATATCACAACATTCCATACCATACTCGATGGCTTTTCTCGCATTCTCCAAGTCCTCCCACAACGGTTCCCGCAGATTCGGATCAAAGGAAATCAGTATTCCCGCCTCTTTCGCACATTGAATGGCATATTCGGAAGCTTCTCTGACCCCCTCATGGGTAAAGGACAGAGTTCCAAAGTGAAATATTCTGGAAGCCCGAATCTTGTCAGAAAAAACTTCTTCCTTTCTCAGCATCATATCTGCTCCCGGATTACGGTAAAAAGAAAATGCTCTGTCACCATCCGGAGAAGTATGTACGAACGCAAGCGTTGTGTGTACCTCTTTATCTGTCACCAATCCCTCTGAATTGATTCCAACAGATATTATCGTTTTCCTCAGCATATCGCCAAACTGATCCTGCCCGACCTTTCCGATAAACGCTGTTTTTTTACCAAGTTTTCCAAGCATCGCCAATACATTACACGGGGCACCGCCCGGATTAGCTTCTAATAATACGTTGCCCTGACTGCTGATTCCATTTTCTGTAAAATCAATCAGAAGTTCTCCCAAAGCAGTTACGTCATACTCCTTATGTATCATATGACCCTCCTCCTGTCAATTCAATATCATTCTTTCAATCCATACATCTCAATATCCCTGATAATCACACTACCTCCACATGCACGAATCTTCAACTGATTCTGCGCAACTCCGGCAAATATGTTGTTGGAATGGTTATTCTGATATTGGTTCGTAAAGATTTCAACAGAACTCCGGTCAGATAAAATATGCACATCCAGTTCCATTTTTCCTTTTAGATACATCACACTTCTTGAAATACCCTTACTCCATCCGTCCGCTTCATTTCTATTTACACTCATTTCTGCCTTCTTGAAGTCAAACAAACATACTGTCTTCCTGCCCTCGCCACAGCGCAGATCTATTTCCAGCTTATCAGCATCTGTCTTTTCAAGATCTATCTTAAACTTCAGTTCAAAGCATACGCCGTCTCCGGCTGCCAGCTCTGTCTCCTTTTCCGTCACCACAAGCACATCTTTCTGTTTCGAATATTCCCGCATAGTTTCCACCTCTGCTATCGGAAGAAACTGCAATGTGCCGTCTTCCATCATACGCACTTCTCTCGGAATATTAAAAGAACCGCACCAGCCTTCCTTGTAAGTCGGTCCCCAGTCCTTCCATAACGGCATCCATTCCCATTCATTGGCCCAACCGACGATGATTCTCCTTCCGTCCGGTGCCAGGAAGGACTGCGGTGCATAATAATCAAAGCCCCAGTCAATCTCACCACTTATATAATAGTTAAACTTACCTGTCTCATAATCGAAATCACCAACCAGATACACAGAGGTATGTTCACCCGCACCCATCGGCGAAAACGTCAGGACATATTTATCACCCATGGGATAAAAGTCCGGACATTCCCACATATGGCCCCATTCTCCACGGCTCTCAGCCAGCACATTGAAAAATGTCCAATGGAACATATCCTTCGACCGGTAAAGCAACGCCTGCGCTCTATTATCACGGCTTGCACCACATACCATATAATAAGTATCCCCGTGCTTCCATACCTTCGGATCCCGGAACTGATCAGCCGGGATGCCTTCTGGTGCGGTCAGTACCGGATTTCCTTCGTATTTTTCAAAATGAATCCCATCTTCACTATATGCAATGCACTGTGTCTGCTCAAATCCTTTTCCTTCATTGGTTGTTCCCGTAAACATCAGAAACAGCTTGCCATCGTGTTCGACTGCACTTCCCGAAAAACATCCGCCGCGCTGATGATTATCATATGTTTCACTTGGAACCAACGCCAATGGCAGATACTCCCAGTGCAGCATGTCATCGCTGACCGCATGTCCCCAATGCATGCTGTCCCAGAACGCGCTATATGGATTGTGCTGGAAAAAAAAGTGATATTTTCCTCTGAAATAAATTAATCCATTGGGGTCATTCAGCCATCCGGTCTGCGGCATAAAATGATAATGCTGACGCATCCTTCCATTTTTTACAATGTTTTTTTTGCAATCTATCTCACACTGAGCCTTTTCAATATTCTGTTGCATTAATTCTTTAGACATAAGATTCCTCCATCGTTACTACCCCTTTACAGCCCCGGCAGTCATACCTTGTACAATATATCTCTGAGCTGCAAGTGATATAATCATTACTGGGAAGCTAAACAAAAATGCTCCTGCACACATAGGTCCCAGATCCAAATTGTATGCTGACAAAAATCCTGCCAATCCTACCGTAAATGTTTTCGCTCTTGTACTTGTAAGCAGCAGGGAAACAAGGAAATCATTCCAGGCTAAGAACAGGGTAAATATAAATGCCGTTGCAAGACCGGGCTTACATATCGGTAAGATTATTTTTTTAAATGTCTGAAAGCTTGTTGCCCCATCCACATATGCCGCTTCATCCAATGTAGTCGGTATCCCCTCATAGAAACTGAGCATCGTCCATATTACAAACGGCATGTTGATAGCCGCATAAACAATAATCAATGCAATCCTGGTATCGTATAATCCAATATTACAGATCAACTCATAAATCGGAACAACAATACTTGATGTCGGAATCATCTTCAAACAAAGGACTAAAATAACCAATAATACAGATAGCTTTGCTCCTGATCTCTGAATTGCATATGCCGCCAGAGAACCAAGCACCAATGCAATAATCGTACTGCCCAGCGCTGTAATCAAACTGTTCATCAGGTAACTTACTGTATCCATTCTCTCAAACAGCCCGACAAAATTCTCTACGGAAAACGTTTTCGGGAAAAAAGCAGGCGGAACTGCTATTACTTCTGCTCCCGGCTTAAATGCACAGCAAATAACATAGATGTACGGAAACAGCCAGCATATCGTAAGAACAATCGAAAAAATAATTCCTATCTTTTTTCCGGCTTTTTTATTTTTATTCACTTTTTTGCCTCCTTATCAGACCAGTTGCCAAGTCAGGCTTTTTTCTTCGGATTCCATAAGCTCTGCATAAACACCAAAGTAAAGATTACCAATACGGCAATAAATACGACAGCCATTGCACTCGCATATCCTGTATCGTTGTATCTTGTCAGCGTTTTGTAAATAATAATACTGATTGTTTCCGAAGAACTGTCCGGACCGCCCTCTGTCATCGCCCAGATTATATCAAATGTTCTGGCTGCATCTATAATTCTCACAGATAATGCAGTTAATAAGACTGGTTTAATAACCGGAAATTTTATATAACAAATCTCTTGTAACAAACTTGCTCCATCGATTCTTGCTGCTTCAATCATGCTGTTGTCTAAGCCTTGAAGCCCTGCCAGCATCATCAGCATCATAAATGGTGTTGTTAACCAGATATCTGCAATACAACATGCAAGCAATGACCATCTTGAATCTGCCAGCCACAAAATATCACTGCTGCTTGAAAGAATTCCCACTCTGGTAAGAAGTTCATTAACAATACCAAAGCTTGAGCTCATCATCAGTTTCCATGTAAGGCCTGCAACCAACGGTGCTATCATTAAAGGTGCCATCATCAATGAACGGATGATTTTACTCCCCTTATAATTCAATTCAAAAAACAGAGCGAATAATAAGCCAACTGCTGTTTCAACACCAACTGCCACTATAATATAAACAAGTGTGTTCTTTAACTGTTTTAAAAAACCACCGGCTGTAAAAGCCTTGATATAATTAGACAATCCGATAAATGTCCTGTCTCCTGAAAGACCAACTTTATTAAAGCTATCAAATACCATTGTGAAAATAGGATATATCAGAAAGGCACCCATAAATATTGCACCAGGCAGAAAGAATAATAATAATGTTTTTCTTGAAATTAACTTCAATCTGTTTACCACCTTTTTTTTAAATAGAAGGGGATTCCTCCTGTTTTTATAACCTTTCGGAACCCCCTCTGTTCAATCACATCATCTGTTTCAAAACAATCTGATTAACTATTTGCCAATGGATTCAATTTTAGTTTTTGCTGATTCCAAAGTCGATTTCACATCAGCTCCGCCTAAGGCAGATTCAACAACACCTGTAAGTACTTCTTCAACCTGTGACCATGTGCTCACCATTGGTCTGGGCTGTGACTGAGGAGCTGCTAATGTATCAAGAACTGCTGTTGTATGCTCATTTCCTTCCACTTTTCCAGCATCTTCATATACAGAAGTTCTTCCTGCAATCTTAAGAGTCAGATCCATGTAGTCAGCATTGTGATCATACATAAATTTTGTATATTTAAGTGCCATTTCTTTATTCTTAGAGTTTTTCATTACACATTCATACCATGGGCCTGTGGTTGCTCCAATACCGACGCTTCCTCCGATCATAGGTGCGCATCCTACTTTATCTGCTCCTAAAGCCGCAACTGCTGCAGGATACTGGTGACTCCAGTTAAGCTGCATTGCAACTTTTCCATTTGTAAATAATTCCTGAGATTCTGTAGATGCTGTTGATAATGAATCAGCCGGTGTATAGTCAGCATTTGCATTTTCAACCATAAAGTTCAATGCATCTATATAAGCCTGGTCTGTAATATTTACATTTCCGTCTTTGTCATAAACAAGACCATCTGCGCCTGCCTGACATGCAAAATCAAGGAAAGAGCAAACGGCATCAGAGCCACTTCCAAAGACGGTTGTTCCATACATATCATTTGTTGTCAATTCTTGTGCAAGAGCCTGGTATTCTTTCCAGGTAGTCGGCACTTTATCTTCAGGAATAAGGTCTTTTCTGTAAATCAGCACCTTTGCGTTTACCCACATTGGATATCCAAGCAGATTTCCATTAACTGTCCCGCTGTCCTGTAAAGTTGGAAGGAAATCACTTGTGTCTGCATCATTGATTGCTTCAATCGCATCTGCAAATGCCGTCAGCCATACCACATCCATAGTCGCCACATCATGGGAAGCCTGCTTCGCCTTAATCTCTGTAGATAACTTGTCATACATTCCGGTATAAGCAACCGCATCAATAATAACCTTGCATCCAGTCTCTTCTTCAAAGGATGCTGCCGTTTTTTTCGCCAGTGCCTCTGCAGGTGAACCGCTTTCTACCAGAACTGTAATACTGTTCTTATCACCTCCCGGCTCCTTTTTGCCTTCTTTTGAGCCACATCCGGCTACCATTGTTCCCATCATTGCTGCTACAAGCATAATACTAAGAATTTTCTTCTTCATTCTTATCCTCCTCAATAAATTATTTACCCATCTCCTAATCCAGGTTCCGGTCATCTCCCAAACAGTCTTGCCTCTACCGATGGTAATTCAGGCAATTTCAGGTCCCCAATACACACATAATTCCCCTCTCCTCACGTTTTTATTTTTATGTATTCATATTACTCTTTGAAATTATTAATGTCAATCGTTTTCATAACTTTTTTTCAAAAAATTCAGTGAGGTACACATGATTGCGTGTTTGTTTGTGTATGGTGAACCATTTTACAAGCGCGAATTGCTTTATATTTGGAGCTAAAAACATTTTTCGGTTTACCTTGTATTGAAATTATTTTCATTATCTATTGAAAATTCATCAATTTGTGCTATTATTAATATAAATAATAAATAATGGAGTTATATGTATGAACAAAACAAAAATAAAAGACATTGCAGATAAAAGCGGCGTATCCCTAACTACTGTTTCCCGCTATTTTAATAAACCTGAGTTACTATCCCTCAAAACAAAAAATAAGATTCAGACTGCCATAAAAGAACTGAATTACAGTCAGGACAGTGTAGCCCGCATATTAGTAACCGGGAAGTCCAATCTGGTAGGAGTAATTTTTCCTCATTTACATCTCAGTTTCTATACTGAATTACTGAATCAGCTTATAAACTTAGGAAAACAGAAGGATTATAGCTTTATCGTATATACCTCTCATGATTCCAAAGAAGAAGAACTTCAATTAATTGATAAGTTAAAATCATACAGGGTGAAAGGGATCATTTTGTTAAGCCATACACTCGATGGAGAAGAGATAGAACAATTGGGCATTCCTGTGGTTTCCATCGAACGTCCCGGAGGTAATTTCAGGCAGATTAATAATGATAACTTTATCGGCGGCAAGTTGGCAGGAGAACAGTTTATACGAGACGGCTGTGAAGTATTTATTCATATAAATAATGGCTATCACGAGGATTGGCCGTCATTTAAAAGGATTATCGGGTTTGAGTTAGCTGTTAAGAACAAACCAAAAGAAATTTATATTGATGAAGATCTGACTGATCCATATTCGGAAAAGGCATCGAAAGCCATGCTTAACTTATTAAACAGAATATTGGAAAAATATAGAGGAAAAAAAACAGGAGTATTTTGTTCAAACGATGACATTGCTAACCTTCTGGAGAGGGAGTGTATAAAGAAAGGGGTAAGCATACCTCATGAGATTGAAATTATCGGATACGATAATTCACCAGTATCTGATTATGCAGTCTATCCAATTACATCCATTGATCAGAATATTTCTTTGATGGCCCAGATAGCTATAGAGTCTTTAGGCTCCTATATGCCGAATGAAAGTGTTGTGCCTGCAACACTAATTAGAAAAAGCACCACCCTGACATAATAACGCCATGTAAATAATGGTATTTTGAAGAACCGAAAGAGCCCTGTTATGATATTCAAATCCTATCATAACAGGGCTCTGATGGATCCCAATGCAGTTTTAACTTATTATACGTTCTGAAATCAGTTTCTCAATTTCCGCCCGTTCCGGCATGACCTTTAAGGCGCCCTTTCTTGTCGTTACAATTGCTGCGGCCCCATTAGCGAAGTTTAGCATCTCCGCAATATTGGATTTCGTCAGACCGCCCAGACCGTGAAGCAGCACATAATGCAGAACGCACGCACAAAAGGTATCACCCGCTCCTGTCGTCTCTATGGTTTCCGGCATCAGATACGGCGCAGCCTCCACAATCATATCCTCATAGTAGGCTCTGCTTCCGCATTTCCCCATGGACACTAAAATAAGAGGGATATCGTACTGGCTTCTGATTTTTTCCACTCCCCGGTCGTAATCCTCTTCTCCCGTCAGCCATTGAATTTCATTATCTGAAATTTTTAAAATCTGGCATTTTGACAGGCCATAATTGACCTGCTCTCTGGCCTCATCCATGGAATTCCATAAGGGGGGCCGTAAATTAGGATCAAAGGATATCATAGCTCCGTATCGGGCGGCCATCCCAACTGCGTATTTCGTAGCATCCCTCACATCTTCATGTGTCATGGACAAAGTCCCAAAATGGAAAATCCGCGTATTCTTTAAAATGTCCGGCTGGATTTCCTCCCGTTTCAGCATCATGTCCGCTCCCGGATTGCGGTAAAAGGAAAATTCCCGGTCTCCATCCTCTAGCGTATGCACCATGGCAAGGGTGGTATGCACCTCCGGATCCAAAATTAAGTTTCTTGCATCAATACCCTGCTGCTCCAGCGTATCCTTCAATTTTAACCCAAAGAAATCCTTTCCCACCTTGCCGATGAACGCCGTCCTGTAACCCAGTTTATTAAGCATGGACAGCACATTGCAGGGAGCACCTCCCGGGTTTGCTTCAAAGAGCTGGTTTCCCTGCCCGCTCTGGCCATTTTCCGTAAAATCAATCAACAGCTCGCCAAGCGCTATCACATCATACTGCTCTTTCATGTCTTCCCTCCTTGTATATAAGCCTCCTCATTCATCGGATAACCCGCTCCAGACCATAGGAAACGATACTGGAAAAATACGCCCTTCCTCCCAAGGCTCTGACCGTGTTTATGTTCTGGGCATCAGAAGCAAATACATTGCAGGAATGATTTGTCTGATACTGGCTGCTAAACACCTCAATCGAGCTCTGATCTGAGAAGATGTGAATATCAAGCGTCTTTTTATCCATAAGCTTTAAGGGGCTTTTCGTCTGTCCACGGCTCCAGCCGTCGCTATGGTTCCTGTCAAATGTCATCTGTCCATGTTTTAAATCCAGGCACACCACACTCTTTAAATCCCCGTCGCTTCGAAGCTCCAGCACAACCTTTTCTGCCGTCGTCCTCTCCAAATCCAGCACAAGACGGCTTTCATAAGCCACTCCGTCGCCAGCCGATATATCCACCGGTTCACTTTCTACCTCCACGTCATAACGGATTCTTTCATCCGTCCGAAGGCTTTTAAGCTCTTCCACCGGAATGAACTGCAGCGTGTTGTCCGGCATCAGGCGCACCTCTCTGGGAATGGCAAAGGAACCGCACCAATTTTCCTTATATGTGGGGCCCCAGTCCTTCCAAAACGGCATCCAGTCCCAAGCGTTGGCCCAGCCCACGATCAGGCGGCGTCCTTTCGCATCAAGAAACGACTGCGGGGCATAATAATCAAAGCCCCAGTCAATTTCTCCCATGGTGGTATGGTAGAATTTTCCGGTATTATAGTCCATATCTCCCACCAGGTACACACAGGTACGTTCATGAAGTCCCATGGGAGAGAACATCAGTACATATTTATCTCCTATCTGAAAGAAATCAGGGCATTCAAACATATAGCCAAGCTCGCCCCTGCTTTCCGCCATTACATTGACATACTCCCACTCCAGCAAATTTTGAGAGCGATACAGCATTGCCTTTGCCAGATTATCCTTCTTGGCTCCGCACACGAGATAGAACATTCCGTCATGCTTCCATACCTTTGGATCGCGGAAATTAGCCGGTTCATAGCCTTCAGGAGCGGTAATTACCGGATTTTTTTCGTATTTCTCAAAATGAATTCCATCCTCACTGTATGCCACGCACTGAGTCTGGACAAATCCATCTCCATAATTTGTGGTCCCCGTATAAATCACGAACAGTTTGCCATCATGCTCAATGGCGCTGCCTGAAAAGCAGCCGCCCTCTTTATGATCATCATAGGCTTCGCTCGGAGCCAGCGCTATAGGCAGATATTCCCAGTTAAGCAAATCATCACTTACGGCATGCCCCCAGTGCATGGCACCCCAAAAAGAATTATAGGGATTATGCTGGTAAAAGAAGTGGTATTTGCCGCGGAAAAAAATCAGGCCGTTAGGGTCGTTTAACCAGCCCTCTTCCGCCATGAAATGATATCTCTGACGCATGACGGCATTCTTCATAAGAACTTTTTTAGAGTCTATTTCTTTCTGGGCTTTTTTAATATTTTCAAGGTGAAGTGTCTTTGACATTTTTGCTCCTTCTCTATCAGCGGTAACCATCCCGCAATTTCTTTGCAAACTCCGTATTTTCTGCAGAGTCCTTTCTGCACTTGCTTTCTTTTATCCTGAACTGTTCTTCCCGCTTCGGAGCGTATTCCTCCCAGCGTTTTTCATAGGCCTCCCTGGCAGCCTTCATCTCGTCATTTAACTTCACCGCCGGCTGCTCTATTTCCGGAATGGAGGCCGTAACCGGGATTCTATTCTCCACCGGAAGTATGGTAAGGGGTTTCCGGGTGGGCATGGTCTGATACCAGTATGCCGTCGTGCTCCAATCATCCGATAAGTGGTTAGCGTGCCCGTGTTCAATCGATACTTTAATGCTCTTTTCAAACCGCACCGGATCAGTGATATGGAAACGGTAAGCAGTATGGATTCCTTCCGTATTGTCCCCTTCATGAAGGATGGTACCAAAGAATGGCGCATTGTTCCGCTGCATTCCCCAGGCGTGGTTGAAATAATCCTCGGTTCCGGTACCGTTGATGCTTGGCATCTCCTCCCCATCAATAAAGAACATATCGTCGCCTTCGCCCCACCAGCTTCCCTGGTAATGCTTCACGCTTAAATTACAGCCCACGTAATGGCCCGCCCCCTCTGCTTCCAGCACCACATAGTTTCCCTCACCATCTAAGTTGGAAACGGAATTGACTTCCGGAGAATTGGTCTGCAGATCAGGTCCCCATCCGTCACATGGACTTTCCCTGTGCCATAACGCATGGAAATAAGCGGTATCCTCAGCCATGGGCTCTTTATACATCTCATAATCTATATAATAATATAAAATAAACGGAAGCTCATTTTCATTGACAATCTCAATCTTCGCCTTCTTATTAAACGGCATGGGGAAATAACAGGAAACGGAACAGGGTGCGCCATATTTTCCAGCTTCTTCCGGCTTTAAGGATACATTAAACGGCAGGGAGGTAAAATTTCCCGGATAACTGTTGCCGATACAGAAGAAGTCTCCCAATGGTGCAAGCACACTGGGCGTATCCTGATCGTCCCAGGTAATCTTGATCAGCGCCTTTCTGTAATAAAAGGGATCATACGCATCCCATATGACCCCCAGGGCCGGATGGATTTCCATAACAGGGGCCGCTTTCGCCTGCATCTCAGGGTCCAGGAGTCCTGGTTCCTTTACCTTACGGCAGGATGAGGTCATCCAGATATGGGTGATGCAGGCCGGGCCTTCGATCTCCCCCAGAGTGATGCTCTCTCCTGCGGGAATTTCCCAGTAATCCTGATTACGTCCACTGTGGTCCCAGCTGGAAAGCCTTGCGCTCCTTGCATGTTTTACCTTTGTTAAATCTTTAAACATTCCTGATAAATGATTCATTTTCTTATCCTCCGTTTAGTAAAATCGCACCTCACAATGCGAAGTCCTTTCCAGAACCGTACGTGCGGCTTTCCCGCATACGGCTCTTCATAATAACATTTACAGATTCCCGCTACGCATAGAGATTGTAATACCTCTTGGGATATGCCAGCGGATAATAATCCAGCATCTGCTTAAATTCCTCCCAATTGTAGCTTTTCTTCTGACTCCTTCGATTCATCCAGCGGTATAACAGGCGCGTTGTGTAATAGTGATACTTCATCAGCGATGGTATGTTATACGTCACACCGTAGTATCTGTAGTGTCCAACCAGCTTACGATTAAGGATCAGCATTATCTCTTTTAATGGCTTTGTTCGATTGTTCTTCAGCCACTGCTTCATCTCCTTCAGTTTTGTCCGCATTCGTTTCCCGTTGGTTTTCGGTATCACACAGAACTTTCCCTCCTGGTTTTCTCCGCAATAGAATGTAAATCCCAAGAAATCAAAGGTCTCGGGTTTTCCCTCCCCTTTTCGCTTTCTTCTTTCTTTCGCATATCTCCCGAATTCTACAAGTCTGCTTTTACTCGTCTCTAGTTCCAACCCATATTTACACAGCCGTATCTGCATCTCTTCGTAGTATCGTTTGGCTTCCCCCTTATGTTCAAAGCCTGCCAGGTAATCATCTGCATACACTACCAGAAAACTCATTCCCGTTCCGCGTTTCTCAAAGTATGCTTTGTACCACAACACCAGCACATGGTGCATGTAGATATTTGCCAATATCGGACTGATGATATTTCCTTGGGCGGATCCCCATTCATTCGTCTGATACCTCCCTTCTTCCAGCACTCCTGCTTTCAGATACTTCTTTATCAGCCAGAGTATGTTCGGGTCTTTGATGTAGTATTCAACGAACTTCATTGTCCATTCGTGACTCATATGGTCGAAGAAACCTTTGATATCTGCATCTACAACATAGTTGATACGCTTTCGCACGATACTGATACACATTTCTTTGATTGCCATATGACAGTCGCGTTTCGGCCGGAATCCGTACATGTTCTCCTGAAACTTTGGTTCATATACCGCTTCCAATATCTTCTTTAGTCCTAATTGCACAATTTTATCTTCATAGACTGCAATACCCAGTGGACGCTTCTTTCCATTTGCTTTCGGTATATACACCCGCAGGGTCGGTTTCGGCTTATATGCCTTGTTCCTAAGTCTTTTCACCAGATTTCTGATGTTTTCTCTTAAGTTTTGGCTGTATTCCTCTTTTGTTATTCCATCGACTCCTGTTGCTTTCTTTCCNTGCGAAGTCCTTTCCAGAACCGTACGTGCGGCTTTCCCGCATACGGCTCTTCATAATAACATTTACAGATTCCCGCTACGCATAGAGATTGTAATACCTCTTGGGATATGCCAGCGGATAATAATCCAGCATCTGCTTAAATTCCTCCCAATTGTAGCTTTTCTTCTGACTCCTTCGATTCATCCAGCGGTATAACAGGCGCGTTGTGTAATAGTGATACTTCATCAGCGATGGTATGTTATACGTCACACCGTAGTATCTGTAGTGTCCAACCAGCTTACGATTAAGGATCAGCATTATCTCTTTTAATGGCTTTGTTCGATTGTTCTTCAGCCACTGTTTCATCTCCTTCAGTTTTGTCCGCATTCGTTTCCCGTTGGTTTTCGGTATCACACAGAACTTTCCCTCCTGGTTTTCTCCGCAATAGAATGTAAATCCCAAGAAATCAAAGGTCTCGGGTTTTCCCTCCCCTTTTCGCTTTCTTCTTTCTTTCGCATATCTCCCGAATTCTACAAGTCTGCTTTTACTCGTCTCTAGTTCCAACCCATATTTACACAGCCGTATCTGCATCTCTTCGTAGTATCGTTTGGCTTCCCCCTTATGTTCAAAGCCTGCCAGGTAATCATCTGCATACACTACCAGAAAACTCATTCCCGTTCCGCGTTTCTCAAAGTATGCTTTGTACCACAACACCAGCACATGGTGCATGTAGATATTTGCCAATATCGGACTGATGATATTTCCTTGGGCGGATCCCCATTCATTCGTCTGATACCTCCCTTCTTCCAGCACTCCTGCTTTCAGATACTTCTTTATCAGCCAGAGTATGTTCGGGTCTTTGATGTAGTATTCAACGAACTTCATTGTCCATTCGTGACTCATATGGTCGAAGAAACCTTTGATATCTGCATCTACAACATAGTTGATACGCTTTCGCACGATACTGATACACATTTCTTTGATTGCCATATGACAGTCGCGTTTCGGCCGGAATCCGTACATGTTCTCCTGAAACTTTGGTTCATATACCGCTTCCAATATCTTCTTTAGTCCTAATTGCACAATTTTATCTTCATAGACTGCAATACCCAGTGGACGCTTCTTTCCATTTGCTTTCGGTATATACACCCGCAGGGTCGGTTTCGGCTTATATGCCTTGTTCCTAAGTCTTTTCACCAGATTTCTGATGTTTTCTCTTAAGTTTTGGCTGTATTCCTCTTTTGTTATTCCATCGACTCCTGTTGCTTTCTTTCCGTCTAATTCTTTATGGCATTGAAGCAATAGTTCCTCATTCAGCAAGTGATACAGTGATGTAAATACCGGTCGGCTTTCATGAGCCGATTTGTCTGCTATTCTTTCTAATTTCGTTTGCATTTATCCTCCCGCCCCTGAGTGCGGTAAATGTGCCCTCAGAAAGAGTGTTATTATGCACTCCCCTTCCCTCCGCCATCATTACTGGCTTCTTTGGTACTATGAGAGTGTCCGACTGCCTGTGACTCCTTTGATTTCCTCCTTGTCATCGTTGTACGTCATACCTGCATGCAGCAGTTATCTGCTTTGCAGGAAATCACAGGCTCTCTCCAGTTGACTGATTAGTCATTGTAAAACATGATTGGCCCTTGGACTCCGTCAAAGCCATAACAAACTCGCTTAACGCTTGTTATGATGTTGCCTTCCGCATGGATAAACTGCGTCGGCCTTTAAGACTTTGTAAAATTTCGAAGCTCGATAGCATTGCAACCCTGTTTCCTGACTGTCTACGCTTAGCCTTGCCTGTTACCAGACAACACCCAAGACTCGCTAACGGTGGCTCGCTACGCCTTGCCGTATGGGATTTCCACCCACTAAACCAATCGCCCTTTTCTGGACGCGCTTATCCTTTTATCGAACCTACCATCACTCCACTGTCAAAATATTTCTGGAAGAATGGATACATGATCAACAGCGGCAAACTGGAAACTACGATGGTCGCATATTTAAGCAGCTCCGCTATCTTTGCCATCTCAGCCGTACTTTGAATATCGGCAATCATGCCCGGCTGCGGTGTATTTTGAACCAGTATAGAACGAAGGACAAGCTGTAACGGCTGCAGCTTTGCATCATTCAAGTAAATCATTGCGTCGAAATAACTGTTCCACATTCCTACAAATGACCACAACGCCAAAACTGCGATAATCGGTTTACACAACGGCATCATGATTTTAAAGAAATGCTGTATTTCGCCGGCTCCGTCAAGCTGAGAAGCCTCTCTCAATTCTTTAGGAATTGACTGGTAATAGGTTCTTGCAAGAATCATATTCCATACGTTAAATGCATTTGGAAGAAGAACCGCCCATATGGTATTTACCATATGGAGCTGATTAATCAGAATAAAAGCCGGAATCAGCCCGCCGTTAAAGAACATGGTAATAATGAATATGGTATTGATAAAGCCTCTTCCCACTAATTCCTTTTTTGACATCGGATAGGCCGCCAGTAATGTAATAAAAACAGATATTACGGTAAATGCACAGGAATATAACAGGGAATTTACAAACCCCCGCCAAATCATTCCATTTTCCAATACCCGCCTATATGCATCTAACGTCCAGTCACGAAGCCGAAAACTAAGTCCTTGATTATTTAGTACGTTAGGATCCATAAATGATGCGGTCACTACATATGCGAGTGGTATAAAAATTGCAGCCGCAAATAGGCCAAGCAGTATATATCCACTGCCTAAAAGAAGTCTATCTGATGTTCTGAGCCGTGTTTTTCTTAGATTGTTCATATATTTCTCTCCCATCTTATAATCCTTCACCGTCATTCAGCCGCTTCACAACGCCGTTAACCAATAGCAGCAGTACTACATTAACAGCAGAATTAAATAGTCCTACAGCCGTTGAATATCCATAATCACCATTTAAAAGACCAATTCGATATACATAGGTAGATAATATTTCAGAAGCAGGGAGATTCATATCTGTCTGTAATGCATATGCTTTTTCAAATCCAATACTCATAATATTACCTGCCTGCAAAATAAATTGGATAACTATAATGTTTTTGATCGCAGGAAGTTCTACATACCATATCTGCTGAAGAATATTTGCACCATCTACCAGGGCCGCCTCCTCCAGATCCTTGCTGGCATTTGAAAGCGCTGCCGTATACATGATGGAAGCCCACCCTGCTCCCTGCCAGATTCCGCTGGCTATGTAAATTGTCCGAAATGCTTCCGGCATGGTCATCCAGTTAGTATTCGTACCGAGTACCTGATTGATCGGTCCAATTGGAGATAAAAACATGCGTACCATACCACAGAGAACAATGACAGAGATGAAATTAGGTGCGTAGATCAGCAGCTGTATTTTCTTTTTTATTCCGTCTTTACGGATTCTGTTCAATAACAGGGCAAGAAGTATGGGAACCGGGAATCCCCACAAAAGCCCATATGCACTCAGCTTCA
This sequence comes from Clostridium sp. Marseille-P2415, assembly GCF_900155545.1. Classification (GTDB taxonomy): domain Bacteria; phylum Bacillota; class Clostridia; order Lachnospirales; family Lachnospiraceae; genus Lacrimispora. The sequence continues at coordinate 298,394 of NZ_LT732526.1, read as the reverse complement.
ATGTATTCATCAAATACTTCATAAAATCAGGAGAGGATAAAAACCGCTTAAAATACTCCAGTCCGACCCATGGACTCCCCAGAACTCCGGCAATTACATTAAAATCTTCAAATGCAATCAGCACTCCTCCCATAGGAATGTATTTAAAAATAATGGTAAGCGCAAGGGCCGGTAACAGAAAAATTACATATAACTGCCAGTTTTTCTCTATATAGCGTACTTTCTGTTTCATGGACCTTTTCATTTTTAAAGGCTTGGTATAACTTGATTTTACTCCCATTTTTTCCCCTTTCTCGTTGTATCTTTCCAGTAACCGGTAAAGTAACCGGTTACTTTATGTCTATATTGTAAGCCGGACTCCATGAAACGTCAATCTCTAAAATATTTTTTAGAGGATATTCATGTTTTTACAATCTATTTTTTGTACAATTTCCACAAAACCGGTTACATAACCGATAACTTTCGCAATTGCTTTTTCTATGATTTTTTGCTATGATTTAATATATTATTGAATTTAGCAAGGACTGGAGATGAATCTATGAAAAAAAAGAATATTACCTTTGAAGATATTGCAAAATATACGAACTTTTCCAAAACTACTATCTCCCGCTACTTTAATAATCCCGATTCCCTGACATTAGAAAATCAGGAAATCATCGCAAAAGCACTGATTGATCTGGATTATAAGGAAAATAAAGTTGCAAAGATCCTGGCCAGCGGCAAAACAGAATTTGTTGGAATTATTATTCCCAATCTATATCTCCACTATTACTCTGAAATGCTAAACCAGATTTTGTCTACTTATAAAACATATGGCTACAAATTTCTTGTTTTTACAGGAAGCTCTAATGGAGACATTGAGCACCAATATATCCAGGAGCTTTTAGCTTATAAAATTGAAGGAATGATCGTTTTAAGCCACACCATTTCATCAAAAGAACTGGCCTCTTATAACATTCCGATCGTAACAATTGAACGTGAAGATAAATATACATGCAGTGTAAACACCGACAATTATATGGGGGGAGTTCAGGCAGCCAGTCTTTTATATAAAAATAACTGTGACATATTAATTCATGTTAATGTAGACGTCCCCCCTGAAATTCCTGCCTACGGACGCATCAAAGGGTTTCTTGACATATGCAGGGAGCATCAATTACCTCATGAACTGTTACTGAAAGACCTGGGAGATACCTATCGGGATAATTTAAATTGCATCAGAGAGATTGCTGAATATCTGGATCAAAACTATAGCGGCAAAAAAAAGGGGGTTTTTCTTGCGAATGATACTTATGCGAATATGATGGTCAACAGCTTGATCCGGAAACACGGCTCCCTGCCCGATGATTACCGCATTATAGGATTTGATAATTCTCCCATATCCGGGGAAGCAGTCATACCAACCAGCACAGTAGGCCAGCAGATCGATAAAATAGCCAATGCTGCCATGGAGCTTCTTGTTGCCCAGATGAATGAGAGAAAGAAAAGAAAACCCATACCCTTGGAGACGGTAATTCATAAAGTTATTCCTCCGGTTCTGATTTCAAGAGAAACATCGGACCCTTTCTGATTTCATCCCCATGATTTTTCATGTTCATCCCCGTTTATCCGGACCGGCTGATACCTTAAAACGCTGGTCATCTTGGCCAGCGTTCTTTGCGTTCCATAAAGGGGCCGAAAGGATTGTGAGGCTCTGCCTGGTACCAGTACGCCACGGTAGCCACATCATCCTGCCTTTCAAATAATCCCCCGTGACAGACCCCGATCTGCTGAATTGTAACCTTTAAGTCTTCTTCGAATATAACCGGGTCCATTACATGCCAGCGGTAGAAGCTTCTCTGCGGCATCTGATCATCATTATGGTAATCGTTATGAAGCAATGTATCATGATGGGAATAATAAGGATATCCCATATAAGGAGTACAATAGGTACTTTCAACGGTTCTGCCGTTTTCCTGGGTTGCAAAACTCCATGCACCGCCAAAATAATCTTCCGTTCCTGTTCCGCAGATCGTAGGATATTTCACGTCTCCATCCAGATAGAACTTCACTTCCCCTTCTCCGTACCAGTAACGTTCCAAAGTAGTCAGTGCCATATAGGTTCCCACATACTGTCCTTTCCCCTTTACCCCATCTAAAATCATATAATCCAAACCTTTTTCCGTAAAACGCTGCCTTCTCCACTGTGCATGGAAATAACCGGTATTTGACGGAAGTTCCTCATACAGGCAATAATCGACCTGATAGAAAAAAGCCGGAATGTCTTCATCATTCTGGTTCTCAATGGTAATCTTTGCTTTCATTCCAAATGGCATCGGGAAATAGCTGTTAAAGCCTCTGGTGGGATTTACGGCAACAGGAATCGAATTGACAGGATAAGAAACACCAAAACCGCAGCAGAAAAAGTCTCCTAAGGGGCTCTCCACGGAAGGAGTTTCCTCCCCATCCCAGTACATACGTAACACCAGATCTCTTAAGACATATCGGTTACTGTCACTGGTCCGGTCAGTAACGGTGATCCAGATATGCTGGATTACACCGGGTCCGGTCATCTCAGCCAGGGTTATCGTCTCGCCGGCTGAATCCAGCCTTTCCCAGGGACAGTGGCAGCTGCTTTCCATCGAACGGGGAACCAATGAACAGCTTATCGCACAGAAGGGGGAATATTATCAGCTATATGTCAAAGACTCAAACAAACCGTAAAGGCCGAGCCAACGCCTGGTGTGCTGTCAACAGCTATCTTACCTCCAAGCATGGTGACGATTTGTTGTACCATAGCCAGTCCCAATCCATTCCCCTGCATGGCATGCGATGTATCCGCCTGATAAAATTTTTCAAATATATGGCGTATTGAACCGGCGTCAATTCCACAGCCGGTGTCTTTCACCGTGACAACCGCCTGACCATTTTCTGCTTTCGCCGTTATGCGGACATTCCCGCCCTGTTCAGTAAATTTCAAGGCGTTGGAAAGAAGGTTGTTCCACACGATGCTTAATAATTCCTCATCACTATTTATAAGAATATTCTGATCCATCTCAGTATCCAGCGAAATGTCTTTTTCATCCCATAGCTGTTCAAACTCGAGCGCGCAGCGGCAGAGCTGTTCACTTAAGTTGAAAGTCTTTGTCTGTATGGGGATTTTTTGGTTTTCCAACCGACTGATTTGCAGGATGTTTGTTACAAGCACAGTGAGCCGTTTTGCCGCTTCTCCAATTCTTTGGGCGTACTCCTGCCTTTCTGCTTCCGACAGCTTTTCGCTCTGCAGAATAGTGGAATAATTCTGGATAACAGAAAGGGGCGTTTTCAGCTCATGGGATACATTGGATATGAAGTCTTTTTTAAGCACTTCCGTGCTCGCAAGTTCTGCTGTCATAGCATTAAAGTCTTCGAACAATACTTCAAATTCATCCTTTTTCCCGTCCCTTCCCTGGGGAGGGATCCGCACCGAAAAATCTCCCTGCGCCACCTTGCGGGCAGCGTCATTTAACAGGTTAATCGGATGCAGAAAGAAATTCTTGCGGTAAAAGGCAAACAGAAACATCAGCAGAAGGCTAAGAAAAAAAATATAGGTAAGCATGGAAAGCACCACATAAATTGTTTCCATTTCTTTATTCTGCTGCTGCATAAAATGAATCGCGGTATGGCTGCCGCAAAGGAGAACGATTGAGCAGTAGAGAGTAAAATATTTTCTGAATCCCATACTGTTTGCGTTGATACGAGGATCCTTTTTCATTGAATCACCGCCTTATAGCCAAGTCCACGCACGGTAACGATTTTAAATGAGTCACAGTGGGCAAACTTTGAACGCAGGTTTGTAATATATACATCTACCGTCCGTAAGCCGCTTTCATTTTCTATACTGGTAAATTCGTCCAGCAGTTGGCTTCGGGTAAAGGTTCGCTTGGGGTATGACAACATCTTAAAGAGAATCTGAAATTCCCTTAGAGTAAGAGGTACATCTTCGCCATCCACTGACGCACTGACATCATCTTCATCCAGTAACAGGTTTCCAATTTGCAGCTTTTTCGCCGCCGCAATATTGGCCCGCCGCAGCAGTGCCTCAATGTGCAGAATCAGTTCGTTCAAATCAATGGGCTTAACCAGATAATCATCTATGCCCAAATGATAGCCTCTTTTCTTTGCTGTAAAATCGTCCCGTGCTGTCATAAAAAGAATAGGAATATCTTGATCTTGCTGCCGTACGGTTTCTGCGAGTTCAAATCCATCAATCCCTGGCATCATGATATCCGAGATAATCAAGTCAAAATGCTCTGCATATAAGCGATCATATGCCTCTGAAGGATTCAGGCATCCAATGACCTGATAATGATGGCTATTCAAATGCCTGCAAACTGTCTGATTCAAATCTTTATCATCTTCTACAACCAGAATGTATATCAGAGTTTAATCCCTCCTTGTTTCCGTATAGACTTTAATTTTATTACCAGCTTCGATTATTTGTTTCTCATAAGTGGATTAACCCCGGATGCCACAAGTCCGCCATCGCACAATATATCAACCCCTGTTAAATAACCGGCATCAGGGCTTGCACAATAAGCAAATAAACTTGCAATTTCCTCCACTCGGCCAAAACGTTTGATTGCACAAAATTTTGTATATAAATCCGCTTCTTCTTTTTCTAATTCTCCCATGGGGGTTTCAAAATTTCCCGGAGAAACTGAAACTACCCTGATACCCTTTTGCCCAAATCTTGCAGCATCCTGTTTAGCAAACCAGATGACAAAATGTTTGGATATTCCATAGGACACTCCAGACCTTTCTTTTTTAGGAAACATATTCACTCTTTTTAAAACTTTTTTTACAAATAGTTCCGGATCCTTAAGACTATACTTATATAATCCTACGGGCATAATTATTTTTGGTATCAAATAAGCTGACATAGAAGACACATCTATAATACAAGATCCCTCTTCCATTACTTTATAAAATGAATTATTAATATGAATTGTTCCCAAAGCATTCACTTCCATTATCGTCTTTGCATCTCCCATATGAGGAGACATTCCTGCTGCATGTATTACTGCTGTAACCTTTCCCATTTTTTTTGCATGAATTGCCAGCTCTTCTACACTTTTATAGTCAGACACATCACAAGCAAACGCTTCTGCCTCAATGCCATCTTCCTTTAACTCCTGTACTGCTCCCTCTAATTTTTTTACACTTCTCCCACATATAATAATATAATGTTCCTTTCCCATTAATTTGGCAGTAGCTAATCCCATTCCACTGCCGCCACCAGTTATAACACATACATTTTTCATTGCTTCATCTCCCGCTATCTTTAATAGATTATATGGTTGGAAATTATACTTCCTCCAATTTAATGTTCATTCGACTTCATAACTTTATTAATTAAATTCATTGCTAAACGGGGACTGATTTTGTAAAAAGTATTCAAAACCTTACAGTCTTTGCCAATATAACTACGTAACTTCTTTTTTTCCATTGTATGAATGATTAATTCTGCCGCTTTGGCAGGTGTTAATACCATCTTGGATTTACTGCTTTCAGCGGATACATTATATTTAATATCAGAATTCTTTTTTATATCTGTTGCAATTCCACCAGGGATTACAACGGAAACCTTTACATTAGTATCTGTTAATTCAGAGGAAAGACCCTCTGTAAGCAGTTTAACCGCCGCTTTCGATGCCCCATAAATACTTTGCCCGGGTACCGGTAAGAAACCTCCCATACTTGAGACATTAACAATATGTGCTTCAGGTCTCTTCAACAGGTATGGTAAAAATGCCTTTACCATATAAAGAGTTCCATAGAAATTAATATTCATTACCCTCTCAATGCGATCCATTTCAAGTTCATTTAGATTTATAAAGGGCTGAATAATACCTGCATTGTTGATAATTCCATCTACTTTTCCATGTTCTTCCGCTACTTTCTGTGCAAATGCAAAAACATCCGGTTTTTTTGAAATATCTGTTACATAAGTAAATAATCTTTTATTGTTTCCGGATTTCTTAACTGTCTCTTTTAAAGCTTCTTCATTAATATCAACTGCAACTACATCAGCTCCTTTTCTAAGAAGCTGTAATACTAACTCTCTGCCTACTCCATTTCCTCCACCAGTTACTACGATAATTTTTCCTTGTACTTTCATAATCTGCTCTCCTTCAAATAATACAATTTAATTTGTAATTGATAATTCTATCTACCACGATCATTCTAAAATGAATTTAATATCTATATTGTAGTCAACTAATATTTAAAAATGTTTATATTTTGTTAGAATTTTATTAATTTGTATTTTATTATTTATAACTTGGTACTGAAAACAAAACGTAGCTTTACCATCTGGACTAATGCCATCCTGCCGGCCTCTGTCTCAATTTCGCATACCTTCTGCCTGTCATGGATTTCATGAATGGAACTATAGTATGGCATCACTGACCGCGGACCGCCCATAATAATCGCCGCCTGAAATGGTTTTGCATCTTACTCATTGTTTTCTTCCATATGAAACTCTCCTTTCTTTAAATACAAACCTGTATTACTAAAGTAGTTTGCTTATTTTTTCATAATTATACTTAACAGATACTAATGGTTTGTCAGAGAAATATTTATGAAATGTTAAAGCAGCATAACAAAATAACCAGTGCCTTTTAGACTCCTCCAAATCTAAAAGGCACTGGCTGTTGATTACTGCTGCGGTTCATTACCCAATTATAAAATTTTATTTGACAGCACATTAAGCAAAAAAACTCCCCGGCTCAGTACTTTTGAGCCAGGGAAGTTATCATACAATATTATTATAAGCCGGTGCTGCTCCCAGCGAACCTCGAAGAATAAATTTATGGTCAACCTCTATATTCCTCAAGGGAAGTGCCGGATCTTTGATCCTTTCTGTAATCATATCATATGCTGTCATTAGAATGTCCGTTTCCCTGATGTCAACAGAAGCCAATTTAGGATAACAGCAAAGCCCGGCATCATAGTTTCCATATCCAATGACAGAGACATCCTCTGGAATACGGTATCCCCGTTTCTGGAAGCGGTCAATCATCCCCACTGCCAAATAATCATACATACATAAAAATGCAGTTGGCAGCTGCCGCCCGGAAGAAAGCCAGTCATCAACAACCTTTCCTCCTGCCTCCATCGTATCATCATGGACAACTGCAATATCCTGTTCTTCTAAAGCAAGACCTACCTCTTCTAACTTTTTACGGAAGGTATCCAAACGGCGTGTTCTGATATTCGGCGTGCCGTCATTCATTGTTAAATCAGATGTAACTGCACCGATATGAAGATGATTATACCTCCTAAGCTGTTCCGCAATATCCTGAAATGCATGATCCGCACTTACCGATATGTTCTCATAGCTCTCATCAAAACGTTTGACAGCAACACAGGGTATCCCATTCTCTTCCAGTATTTTAATGTGTTCCGTACGTCCTTCAATAAAATCTGAATAAACCACCGCTCCGTCTACCCGGTAACGGATAAAACGGCTGATCACATCCGTTTCCTCTTCCACATTCATATCCGTAGATGCCATAATAACCATATAGCCATGCTTTGCGGCTATTCTGACAAATTCATTGACTGCGATTCCCCGGTGACCTGCATTTAAGTACGAAACCATAAGTCCCAGCAGATGTGTCTGAGATGTTACTAAAGCACTGGCCAGCTGATTTGGAAAATAATTCAGCTGACTGGCTATGGTTAAAATCCGCTTACATGTTTCAGGAGCCACTTTTTCCGGCCGTTTAAACGCATTTGACACTGTACCTATAGAAACATTTGCCATCCTTGCAACATCACGAATGTCACTGATCGCGATCACCCCCTACTGATTATAAAATTTACAATACATATCGACAAATGGTCAATAAGATTATACTTATTTTTTATTTTAATGTCAAATACGGCTTCCATAATATTCCTATTTCAATTGCATACCAACTAATATCATGCGGAATGCCCGTTCTGCTGCTCCTTTTAATAGTTCTTCAGCTCTTTCCATTGCTTCGTCAATTTCCATTGCCCGATTAATTGCAGGCATAATACTTTCAATTCCAAACTCAAAGATCCTTTCAGCCCCATTTCCCATACCACCTGCAATGGCGATAGCAGGGATCCCATGCTTTTTACAGCGCTGCCCGATTCCGCTCGGCACTTTGCCGAAAGCAGACTGCCAATCGAGCCGCCCTTCTCCTGTAACAACCAGATCAACTCCTTCCAGTCTTTTATCAAATTCAATGAAGTCCAAAACAGTTTCAATGCCAGATTTCATATTTGCATGCAGAAAAACCTTTAAAGCCGCTCCCAAACCGCCTGCTGCGCCTGTTCCTGGTATGCTGTTTATGTCTGTTCCGGCAATTCCGGATAGTAAAACCGCATATTTTTCCATATCTGCTTCCATTCTCTTCCGGATTTCAGGACTTACTCCTTTCTGTCCGCCAAATGTAAAAGTTGCTCCTTCCGGGCCTGTTAAAGGATTGGTTACATCACACATAACTGTAAATTCTGCTTCTGAAACAGCAGGATGAATGCCGCTTCCTCCATCAGAGGTCCATGAACTTTTACCTTTCTAACGCTGCCTCCGGTAGCCGATACGACAGCAGGAACCGTTCCTTCTCCTCCATCCGCTACCGGCACACCGCCGCACTCACAGCCGGGAAACGTTTTTTGGGCCGCCTCCGTAAGCAGGCGAATGATCTCCTCTGAGGATAAGGACCCTTTAAATGAATCTGGTGCAAATAATAATTTCATTTTTATACCCATTCCCTTCCCTTTTTATGCCACCTTAAATATTAGTACTGTTTAACAAACTTCCCCGGCTCATCACATCTAAGCCGGGGAAGTTGATATGGGGCTGTTCCATATTACCTTTCAAACATAATTTTAATGCATTCCATCTCTTCCAGAGTATCCACTGTCACATATAAATTACCCTCATTCCACCGGAAGGGAACTTCCTCCCCTTTCACAAGCTGGCAGACTTTTGACGGACACCTGTCCATCGGAAGTTTTAATTTGATACCGTTTACTGCAACCGGTTCAAAGAAAGAGGTTCCAAAGTGTCCTGTTCCATTCACGAGATGCACCATTGCATATTTCTTATCTTTTTCCCAGCCGAGTGTTACCTCTACCATTGGGGAAAATGGCTCATCCTCCACACAATTCAGCCCGGCAACAGACCCTAACACGTCTTTCATGAATAAGAAAGTATTCTGATAACCATCTCTGGCGTATACAAGACCCGGTTTCCAGGGAATCTGCACTGCCTTGCCTTCTCCATAACGATGAACCGTAAATCCCGGCAGATCCGTAACCTTTGTATAATAGCAGCGTTCCGGCGGTCCATAGGGATGCGGCGGGATCAGATGTAAATACGTTTCTACCTGATCCTTATACTCTGCAAATAAGTAATCATCTCCAAAATAAATAACATCTATATCCGTAAAGGATGGCAGCAGCAGCTTATCGCTCTTTTGCAGCTCAAACATAGCTGATACCATATCATTCCGATGATAAAGGACCCTGTTTGCCCCGATACTTTCAAATGGCATATTTGTCCGTTCGTTTCCATTTTCATCATATTTTCCAGTCTCTCCGGTTATAATCAGGCAGCCGCCCTTATTTACATAATCATCCAGTTTCTGAGCTGTTTCCTCTGGTATTGTATGAATATCTGCGACGATAATCGCTTTGTAATGTGATAAATCTGTTTCCGCCTTTACAAATTCCGGCTCCGTCTCTTCCAGCATAATATGACTTTCCGTAAACGCACGAACCCAGCCGCAGCTTTCTCCTGTCACGTGATATCCGCCTTGACGGATCAGGAGCGCATCTGCCTTTAAAGCCATACCTCTGTAATCTTCTTCATGAGCAGCCATATAGGCAAACGCTTTTTTTACCTTCTCAAAGCCGGATCTGTCTTTATGATTATCCAGCCTTCCGATCATATAATAGTCCAGCACACCAAAGTTTGCCACATCCTGCCACATCCGCAAAGACTGCATAGCCGGGCTCACAGCAACATGGCGGTAAAAATATCCAATAAAATCGACTGCTGCATTGCTGCAGATGTATCCCGGTCTTAACGACTGCACACCGCGGACTGTGGATGAGGAACCATACTGCCACTGAGGTCCTACCCGCTTATATTCTGTATTGGATTCAATCCTTGCAAAATCCACACCGTCGATTGCAATTTCAGGATTTATGCTACGCAGCATATCCTTCATTCGGTTTTTATAATCTGAAATCACCCTTTTCTGGAATAATTTGTATTTACGAAATACAACATCATCCATAGATTCACTTTCCGGAAGCTCCAGGCCAAATTGCTCTTTGAATTTTCTTTTACAATTATCGCAATGGCATAACCCGTAATGACGGTAACTATAATCTTTTTCCTGGAATCCGCCCATGTTGATAAATACACCGTCAATCGGCAATGTCTCAGCGGCTTCCTTCATAATTTCAAAAGATTTTTCCTGTTGGAATCCCCCGCAGATACACATATGTACATCACCGTTAAAGTCCACAATCTCCCCAGCCTGAGTCCGATAGGCCCAGTCCGGGTGCTTTTCATAAACCTCTCTCCTCACTTTTGAAAAATCCATCCGGGCGATGACCCGGATGCCTTCTTTTTTGCACGCTTCCATTATCTGTTTTAAGGAATCTCCTGCAAGGTATTCGCTGACGGTATGATCTTCTATCCCCGTCCTGTAACTGGCCATGATTCCTCCGGTATTAATCATGGCTACTGTCGCACCAAATTCCTTTAATTTGCTGACGTAACGTTCTGAATCAATATCCTCCATATCAATCTGACGCATATTTGTCTGTATCAGCCGCCACGGCTCTTCATTCCACCAATGTCCCATGTTGTCGTCCTCTCTTATCTCTTTAACTGTTATGCGCTAATACACACCGAACGTAATGTCCCCCGCCGCAATCCTTCAGTTCCTGCGGTTCCTTACACTTTTCACAAACATACTTACATCTGGAAGCAAAACGGCACCCCGGCTCCGGATTGATCGGATTTCCAACCTCACCTTCCAGCAGATGACGTTCCCGGTTTCTTCTTGATATATCGGTAGTCGGAATTGCAGACAGCAGAGCTTTGGTATACGGATGAAGCTGATGGGTAAACAGCTCATTCTTTGGTGCATACTCAACAACCTGCCCCAGATACATAACTGCAATATAATTGCTGATATGCCGTACCACGCACAAATCATGGGTTATGAACATATAAGCCAGTTTTCTCTGTTCCTGCAAATCCATGAGCAAATTTAAGATCTGTGCCTGAATGGACACATCAAGAGCAGAAACCGGTTCATCGCAGACAATAAAATCCGGATTTAAAGCCAATGCACGGGCCAGCCCCACCCTCTGTCTTCTTCCCCCATCCAATTCATGGGGATATGTATTATAATACCGCTCCGGCAGTCCGCACAGTTCCATCGTTTCATAGATTTTCCTGCGCATTTCCTGTTTATTATGACCAGTCTTCATAACTCTCATGGGATCAGCTATAATGTCTCCAACAGAAAGCCTCGGATTTAAGGATGTAAACGGATCCTGAAAAATCATCTGCATATGGTTACGGATGGCCTTCATACGGCGTTTATCATAACTAAGTATATTTTCACCCCTATAGCAGATTTCACCGTCTGTTGCCTCCAGAAGCCGGAGAATGGTTCTGCCAAGAGTTGATTTTCCGCAGCCGGATTCTCCTACAACTCCCAGTGTCTCTCCTTCATTAATTTGAATGGAAACATCATCAACTGCATGGAGCAATCCTCTCGGTGTATCAAAATACTTCTTTAAGTTCTTTGTTTCTATCAATGCTGCCATCTTCTAGACCTCCTCCCCTTTATATCGGAAACAGCGGATTTTGTGAGAGCCGGTGCCATACAGATCCGGTTTCTTCTCTTTGCAGGCATTCTCACAATGCTCACAGCGCTGTGCAAACTTGCAGCCTTTTGGTAAGTCCATAGGGTCTGCCATGAAGCCCGGTATGGGCACCAGGCGTACCGCATCCGATGTGAGGTCAGGTATACTGTTGAATAATCCAACCGTATAGGGATGGTTTTTCTCCTTGGAAAACAGTTCCTCCACAGTCCCCTGTTCAATGATTTCTCCCGCGTAAACCACAGCCACAGTCTCGCAGAATTCCGCTACCACTCCCAGATCATGGGTAATCATGATCATAGCGGAATTAAACTGTTCTTTTAACTCCTGCATCAGCTTCAATATCTGCGCCTGTATGGTTACATCCAGGGCTGTTGTCGGTTCATCCGCAAGGAGCAGCTCAGGCTCTGCGATCAGGGACATGGCAATTCCAATACGCTGCTTCATTCCGCCGCTGAATTGATGAGGGTAATCATTTTTTCTGCTTTTTTGTATTCCTACCAATTCCAGCATCTGGTCCACACGCTTTTCCTTTTCTCCGGAGTGCATATCCGGAAAATGGAGATCTAAAACTTCTTTAATCTGATCGCCCACTGTAATAATGGGATTCAAGCTGCTCATGGGGTCCTGAAAAATCATGGACATCTTTGCCCCGCGCAGCTGATGCATCTTTTTTTTCCCTGCTTTTAAAATATCAATCCCATCATAGGTGATACTGCCTTTGGTGATCTGTCCGACCTTGTCCGGAAGTAATTTAAGAATACTGAGTGCAAGAGTGGATTTGCCTGCTCCGGTCTCTCCCACGATTCCCATGACTTCCCCCCGTCTGAGGCTGATATCAACGCCATTCAGAGCGCAGACCACTCCATCATCCGTATTATACTGAGCATGCAGATCCGTTATATTTAGTAAAATGTCGTTCATCAGTACTTACTCCTTCTCAAGTCTTTGATCTTGGATCAATGGCATCACGAAGACCATCTCCAACAAAGTTTAAACACATGACGGAAATAATGATAAAGATACCCGGTATCATACCCAAATATGGATAATATCGGATATTGGTACGGTTTTCCGACAAAATGGTTCCCCATTCAGGCGTCGGAGATGCGACACCGATCCCCAGAAAGCCCAGAGAAGCTATGGTAAGGATGGTTCCTCCCAAGCTTAAAGTAGCATTTACGATCACAGGTCCGATCCCATTTGGAATCACATGCTTAAATATAATGCGTACAGGATTGCTGCCGTAGCACTTGGCCGCTTCCACAAACTCCTGATTCCGGATCGTCATAATCGACGCCCGGACTGTCCGGGCAAGGCCGGGAAACTGGGCGATGGAAAGAGCAATCAGCATTTTAAATGTTCCCTGCCCCAATGCAGAAACCACAGCCATTGCCAGAAGCAGTCTGGGAACTGCCATAAAAATATCACAGATACGCATTAAAATAATATCTACCTTACCGCCGAAATATCCGGAAAAACCGCCCAGCACCAAACCTATCGTCAATGCGATCGCAACAACCACCAAACCGGCTAACAAAGAGATCCGGCCTCCATACATAATCCGGGCAAATAAATCCCTGCCAAATTGATCCGTGCCAAACCAATGCCCGGACCCGGGACTTGTAAAAGCATTTATGATATTCTGCTGGTATACCCGTTTATAATCGATGTACAGGGATGAGGAAAGACAAGATACCGTCAAAATGCACAACATAACCAACCCGAACATAGCAAGTTTATTCTTGGAAAAACGGAACCATATAAGTCCCCACTGGCTTCCGTTCTTCCTCATTTTATTATTTTTACTCATAAAGTCACCTTCTCCATCTAGTATCCCAGCTTCACCCGCGGATCAATATAAGCGTACAGCAAATCAACCAGCAGATTCACGATGCCTACAAAGCAGGCAATGATCAATATGATCCCCATCACCACGGGTACATCACGGATTTTTACCGCATTGATCAGGAGCGTTGATACTCCTGGAACTGCGAATACAGATTCCGTTACGGTAGTTCCGCCTATTAATGTTGCAAAACTTACTCCCAGGTGCGTAACAACCGGAAGCATACCGTTTCTTACAACATGTTTAAAAATAACACGTTTTTCTGATGCGCCTTTGGAACGCGCTGTTCTCACATAGTCCTGTTTAATTACATCAAGCATTGCGGTTCTGGTCCCGCGCACCTGGCCTGCCAGCTGTCCGGCAGCCAACGTAATAGCCGGCAAAATGAAATATTTAAAAGATTCGGCTCCGGTAGCCGGTAAAAGCTTCCATTTCAATGCAATATACATTTGAGCCATTAAACCAAACCAGAAAATCGGCATGGATGAAAAAACCATCGCAGCTGCTAATGCCGTATAATCAACAAAACCGTTCTGCCGTACCGCCGTTAAAATACCGAGCGGTATCCCGACCAGAGAAGACAAAAGCATTGCAAGCATCCCAAGTTTCATGGTATTGGGAAGGCGTGTAAGAAATTCAGTTAAAACATTGTAGTGATTATACCAGGAGTCTCCGAAATCGCCATGCAGCACATTGATCATATAATGGATATAACGGATAATAATGGGATCCCGGAGTCCCAATTCGATACGCTTTGCTTCCAGCTGCTCCGGACTTGCATCTATCCCCAGGATCAGGGTTGCAGGATCACCCGGTGCTAAGCTCATAATCAAAAAAATAAAAAATGTAATGCCAATGACTACCGGTATCAGCAGCAAAATACGTTTTAAAATATATTTTCCCATTGTTAAAACCTTTCCCTGTCAAAAATTGAAGGGGGGTATGCAACTTAAATCCCCCCTTCCGTGAAATATCACTTAGGCACTATGGATTAATTCCAGCTCCATTCATTATAAAAATACAGCCCGGTTAACGGTCTGGGCACAACACCGTTTAAATCTGAATTATAAGCCACAATACTTAAATCATAGTACAACGGAACCTGTAATGCATTATCCGAAATCACGGTTAATATTTTCCCATAAATTTCTTTTCGCTTCGTTTCGTCTGGCTCCGTACGGCCTGCCAATAACAATTCATCAAGTTCAGGAGAGGAAATCCCTGCATTGTAACGGCCTCCTGAAGCTGCCACTTCCGTAGAAAACATACGGTATAAGCAGTCTGCATCCAGACTGGATACTGCACCTGCACGGAGCGCACCGTCAAATCCTGACCCGTCACCTTCCATATATACATTAAAGTAAGTGGGAGAATCCACTGCATTCAAGCTGCAATTAATCCCCAATTCCGTCAATTGCCCCTGTACGACCTGAGCAGCTACTTCATTTTTTGTACCGGCAACTGTAAGAAGCTTAAATTCTTCTCCGTTATAATTGGATTCTTCCAGATATTTCTTTGCTTTTTCCGGATCATATGTTACATTTGGATAAGTTCCTTCATCCGGATGACCAGAAAACTCAGGTGCTACATAACTATCTGCTGTGCTGGCCTGACCGGAATAGATCGCCTGGACGATATCATCCTTGTTGATTCCGCACTGCAGAGCCTTACGGAAATTAAGATCCTTGGCAGGACCGTTGCTGCAGTCAAGAGATAATGCCTGAATATTTGCGGCATTAGTCGTTTTATATGTAATTCCGCTGTCCGGGCTTAATTTTAAAAGAGGGGAAAGACTGGCATCTAAAAGCGCATCGATCTCGCCATTCTCAAGTGCAAGGATCTGACTGTTTGGATCGCTCAATATTTTATAAGTAACACTTGTAATAGAAGGAACGCCTCCCCAATACCCGTCATAAGCCTCCAATTCCATGTGGTCTCCTGCTACGCGGTTAACCAGCTTATAAGGCCCTGTTCCTATGGGCGATTCATTATATGCCTCTTCACCGATTTCCTCAGCAGTCTCTTTATCAACAATCAATGCCCATCTTGATGCAAGACCATTTAAAAACGCTCCATAAGGATCTGATAAATGAATCACAACGGTATGATCATCAATAATTTCCGTACTTTCATAATTAACGAGCATGGACTGTCCGCCCGATAAAGGCGCTTCTGTATCCAGGGTGTATTTCACATCTTCCGCATTAAATTCATTACCGTTATGGAATGTGACATTTTTTCTCAAATGCATGGTATAGTCTTTGCCATCTTCAGAAACTTCCCAAGATTCTGCCAGCAGAGGCTCCCGGGATCCATCCGGCATCAGTTTAACCAGTGTCTCGTAAACATTTGCAAGAATCGGAACATCCTTCATATTAGGAGACAGGGATGAATGAGTCGGATAGAAGCAGGATGGTTCCTCGGCACTTCCGACCACCAGTTTTGTCTTATCATGGTCCCCTGTTTTCGTTCCTGCTTTTGTTCCGGCTTCCGTGTTACCGGACGATTGACCGGCTTCCGTGCCTTTATTAGCGTTATTCCCTCCGCCGCAGCCAGCAGTAGCAATGACCACAGCCGCCGCCATGAAAAATGCTGCTGCTCTTTGATATACTTTTTTCCTCATAATACGATGCCTCCTCTTTTATTTTAACCCAAATATTAAAACGTTTTAACTACCGTGTAAACTAGTATATATAGGAAAATGCCCCCTCCTTTTATGTATTATTTTTAATTAATTCACATTTTTATTAATACGTTTTAATTCATGAATAGTTTATTTCATTTTTCAACAAAAATCAACCGTCATATATTACATAAAACAAAAAGATATATGTGCAATTTGCATATATATTTTTCTAAATACGTTTGTTATTATTATTAAAACATTTTAATTTATTTGTATTCAGCGAGATCGAATATCACATTTACTTATTTTTAACAGTTGATTTCATGAATTTATGATTCATTGTGACCAGTAAGCAACAAACTTTTTCATTATTAAATGTAGTTTTTGATAATTAAAAAGTAATTTCGTAATATGATATTGCAAATGCATCTAAGTTATGATAATGTATTTATGATTTGATTGCAGTTATCAGCCTTTTAAAACAGATTCGTGCATACATAGAAAAGTCTGCGCTGCACCAAATCAGACAACCGTAAAACAATAAGGAGATTCGTATGAGAGAAATCAAAAAAGTTCTGGCAACCGTTGATTATGTACCTGAAGATTTGCTTGCATTGCGGGAAATTTTTACCGGCTCCGAATTTGTGCATGTTAACAAGCACGATACAGAGGCTATATTGCGGGAAGTAAAGGACGCAGATGTGGCTGTATTAGCCGGAGACCTGGATGACCGCTTTTTAGGTGATAATCATCTGCAATGGATTCACTGTGATCATGCAGGTCTTAACCGCTCAGCGCGTCCGGAAGTATTTGAACACGGTATCCTGCTAAGTGGGTCTGCCGGACGTTCTTCACCAGTTTTGGCTGAACATTGTGTCTACTTTATGCTGAATGCCTGCTACCACACATGGGAATTACTGAAAGCACAGGAAGCCTGCAGCTGGGGCGTACCCGGCCAGGAGACCTGGAGGGGATTGTTTGGCCGTACTGCAGGTATTATAGGAATGGGACATAATGGTCAAATGTTAGCGGAACGGCTGCATGCCTTTGGTATGGATCTGATTACCTATGACCGTAATTATATTGAGGGGTTTGACTATATCCGCAAACAGCTGGTTTCCACAAAGGGGGATACGGTCGGCCCGCTGTTGGAGCAGTCGGATTTTGTTATCCTGTGCATTCAGTTGTCTGATCAGACTCACCACATGATGAACTATCAGGCCTTTCAGAAAATGAAGCCCGGAGCAATTCTGGTGAATATGGCACGTGGAGGCATCGTGTGCACGGAAGATTTAATCCGGGCACTGGATGAAAAGCTGATCGCCTGTGCCGGTCTGGATGTATTCGAACAGGAGCCGCTCCCTGCCGACAGCCCTCTATGGAAACGGCGTGATGTTTATATCACTCCCCATGTCACTCCGCAGGTACCTCACCGTGCCGGGCGCTGTCTGGACATCCTGCGGGAAAATGTACGCCGTTATAAGTCAGAGGAAGAACTGTTAAACCAGGTACATGCTGAAGATGCCTGCTCAGGGGTAAAATAACCCGCATTTACATCAAAAATACAGCATCCGTGTAATAGAAGAATTCTATAAAAGGCATTGCAAAATTCCGGGAAAAAAATCCAGTGGATTTTGCAATGCCTTTATTTTTTATATTATTTTGTTCCTATCGCTCTACCGATACTTCCGATACTTTTTCATAATACTTAACAATTGCACTGTGGTCTTCTTTCTCACAGCCATCTGCCTTTAAGCTCTGCATAATCTCCATGATCTGTGCAGTTAACGGCAAAGATGCATTTACAGAGTGAGAAGCATTCAACGCGTTGGTTAAATCCTTAATATGGAGTTCAATGCGAAATCCCGGCTTAAAATTATGTTCCAGCATCATCGGAGCTTTTGCATCCAGTACGGTAGAACCTGCCAGTCCCCCCCGAATTGCCTGATATACCAGTTCCGGATCCGTTCCTGCCTTCTTAGCAAGGGTAAGAGCTTCCGAAACAGCCGCTATATTCAGTGCAACAATAATCTGGTTCGCCAGCTTCGCAACATTACCGGAGCCAAGCTCACCTACATACACAACCGAAGCGGACATCGACATCAGCAGATCATAGTATCGGTCAAACGTTTCCTTTTTACCGCCGGCCATCACGGACAGCGTTCCGTCAATTGCCTTTGGCTCTCCTCCGGAAACAGGCGCATCCATTAATTCAATTCCCTTTTGTGCAAGTTCCGCCCCAATTGCTTTGGATTCCATGGGATCAATGGAACTCATATCAATGATAACCGTTCCCGCCTTTGCTGTCTCTGCAATTCCGTTTTCTCCTAAACAGGCCGAACGTACATGAGGAGAATTCGGCACCATCGTAATAATAGTATCGCACTCTTCTGCCATTTGTGCACCGCTTTTTACTCCCCTGGCTCCCATTGCTGCAAGCTCTGCAACTGCCTCTTCGTTAAAATCAAACACTACCAGTTCATGTCCTGCCTTTATGAGATTTTTACACATAGGCTTTCCCATGATCCCAAGTCCAATAAATCCTACTTTCATCCTGTATTCCTCCTTTTTATGACTGATTAAAAATCAAGAGCTATGGCCCTAATGATTTCATTTACTAATCATAACACATATCATTTCATTTTTAAAGCTTTATTTTTGATTATAAAAATTAAATTTCATATTTTCATTTATTTATATAATAAAATCCCGGAAAATCCATTACATTCTCACAGCATTCTCACAGGAATCAGCCGTATCTCACACAATACTCACAGGTCTCTTGATACAATAAACATGCTAAGAACGATAAGGAGGTAAGATCAATGAAGAGTAAAGAAATATGTGGGAATAAAGAAGGTTTAAACGAACTCTGCAATTCTGTCAGAGAACTTATCCGTATTCAGGATTATGAAACATGTGAAAACATAATCTACAGTGCCATGAGTAAATATCCTCACGCACCGGAACCTCATAATCTGGTTGGAATACTGTTTGAAAAAAAGGGAGATCACCCTGCAGCCATGAAGCATTTTCGTGCAGCCTGGTCGCTTGACCCCACTTATATACCTGCTCGGCAGAATCTTGAATGCTATGGTACATTTTTTTCAAACGGAAAGTGTGCATATGACGAAAGTGATTGCCAGGCGGAAGAAAAAACAGATAATTACACGAAATATAAAGACGAATATGGCTCACAAGGGATCGGCCGTGCGGTCAGGAGGGATTGAAGATGAAACTATTAACAGACAGACAAGAGAAAGGAAACTACACAATCATCATTGGTTGTGGCAGATTGGGGGCTAACCTTGCGAACACACTATCCGATGGCGGAGAAGACGTCCTGATCATCGACAAAAATAAGGAAGCCTTCCGAAAGCTGTCCCCATCCTTTGGAGGACTTTCCATTATTGGCGATGCCACGGACTTTGATGTGCTGCAGGAAGCGCAGATCAGCGATGCAAGTGCAGTTATAGCCGTTACGAATAATGATAACGCTAACATTATGGTGGCGCAGATTGCCCGCGAAATGTTCCATATTGAGCGTGTAATCGCCAGACTTTATGACCCGGACAGAGAGTATGTTTATCGTGAATTTGGTATAGACACCATATGTCCGGCAATTTTATCCGTAAAAGAAATAGATAAAATTCTATCCAAAACAGGTATATCAAATGATATGGTACAGGAGGAAAAGCAATGAAAACGAAGGTACTGCTGGTTGGAGGGAGAAGCAAAGCAAAATCCCTTGCAACCTCTCTCATTAAAAAAGGTTACCATGTGACTGTAATAAATGATTCATATGAGGATTGTTTAAAGCTGGCTGAAATCGATAAGCTTACCGTCATTAACGGAGACGGGACAAGACCGTTTGTCCTGGAAGACGCAAGTGCCGGCGATGTGAATATAGCGATCGCAATGACCGCAAAAGATGAGGATAATCTGGTTATCTGCGAATTATGTAAAAAGAAATTCCACGTGGCAAAAACCGTAGCCCTTTTAACAGACCCGAAGAAAACGGATTTCTTTCATAAAATGGGAATAGACAGTGTTGTCTGTGCGATCACCGCTATCACCGGCATTATTGAACAGCAGGCCTTTGTAGATAAAATTACGACCTTAGTTCCTATCGGGGAAGGACGTGTCAATATTGCTGAGGTTCCTATTCCCGGTACTTCCCCGGTTTTAGGGAAAAAACTATGGGAAATCAACCTTCCAAAGGAAGTTGTTGTCGGTTGTATTCTACGCGGTGATACGGCCATGGTGCCAAGAGGCGACACCCGTATTCTGGCGGGTGACATGCTTGTCCTTATATCCTCCGACCAGCAGGAAATGGCAGCCATTCAGGAATTGACAGGACGGTGATGACATTGACTCGTAAATTTTCAAATCGTAGTAATATAGGAAAACTCATGCTGCTGATCGGCATTCTGGTAGCTGTACCCCTGGTGATCGTACCATTCTATCCTCAGGACGCGGTTTATACCGTTTCATTTATTATTCCTTCACTTGGCTCCATAATATTGGGCAGTATTGTATGTTTATTCAGAAAAAGGGATGACTCGACGTTTGAATGGCGTTCCTCCATGCAGCGCAGCAGCCTGACTGTCCTGTTCGCATGGGGGTGGGGCGTTCTGGTTGGTGCCATCCCATTCGTACTAAGCGGACAGCTCACATTCGTTCAGGCGCTGTTCGAAGCTGTCAGCGGCTGGACGACTACCGGCCTTTCCGTCATAGATGTGACGGTTACTCCGCATATCTTTCTGTTTCACCGGAGCTTTATGCAATTTTGCGGCGGTTTGGGCTTTGTGACGATGATGGTCATGCTTGTGCAGGATAAGCAATCCATGAATCTGTATAACGCCGAGGGTCATCCCGATAAACTCATGCCTAATTTAAAAAAGACAGCTCAGACGATCTGTCTGATGTATAACGGTTTTTTGATTATCGGCACGGCAGCTTATGTGATTGCGGGAATGAATTTGTTTGACGCAGTAAACCATACGATGTGCTCATTATCTACCGGCGGTTTTTCAACCAGGCTGAACAGCATCGGGGAATATAACAGCTTTCCTATAGAAATCATTACAATCATCCAAATGCTCATAGGTACAACAAACTTTGCCGTACTGCTGCTTTTAACAAGAAGGAAGTGGCGGCAGGTTATCAGAGTCAGCGAAGTCCGGTTCATGTTCCTTGTGCTTCTGGTCACTGTGCCAATTGCGGCGTTTTCGCTTATGAGCGGCCTGAATATGAGCATTGGGGAAGGATTCCGCAGGGCTTTGTTCGATGTTTCATCCGCCCTTTCAACCACAGGCTACTCCAGCATGAGCTATACCACCTGGCCGCCGCTTGCAATCAGCATGCTGATCCTGACCATGCTGATCGGAGGCGGGATAGGGTCAACGGCCGGCGGGATCAAGCTGACCCGCGTTTACCTCATGCTTCGCACCACCATACAGAATATACGCAAACGCCTTTCGTCACCAAGAAGCGTAGAATCGCCATATTATTTCAGAGCACAGGGAAAAACAACAATCGATTCCGCACTGGCTATGGATACAGCCGGTTTTATAGCAACTTATTTTTGTCTTTATATAATAGGTACATTGCTGCTCACAATAACCGCAGACTGTTCGCTGACTGAAGCTATGTTTGAATTTGCGTCTGCGCTTGGTACCGTAGGACTGTCTATTGGTCTTACCTCACCTGCTACCGGTAATGCCACGCTGATTGTGGAAATGTTTGGAATGATCCTCGGAAGACTGGAAATTTT
Source organism: Clostridium sp. Marseille-P2415 (assembly GCF_900155545.1). Classification (GTDB taxonomy): domain Bacteria; phylum Bacillota; class Clostridia; order Lachnospirales; family Lachnospiraceae; genus Lacrimispora. The sequence goes on along the minus strand of NZ_LT732526.1, from coordinate 276,233 downwards.
TATTGTGTTTACAGGGGTTTATTCTGCAGGCTCTTTACTGAGGCAAAAACTTGAGAGGATAGGGAAATAGGTTAACAGCATCAGGCCGGCTTATGTTAAGCCGGCCTGTTTAAATTTCATATCCTTTGTTTATTCATGTAATATCTCTTTTTATATTTCACACCGGCAAACCTGCTTATTTTACGGATGATGTTATAATTTACAATGCCGCCCACTGCTCCTACCAACGGGATCCCCTGTATGAATTTTGCGGTTAATAATGACTCCGACAGAATACCCGCTGTGGTTTTTATATGCTCTTCCAAATTAATTTCCGGAATAATATTATGATCGATGCTATCGCCTAAGCTTTCAAGTTTTTGATAAAATTCTTTCTGCCGCTCCTGTTTCGTCATGGCTGTACAGATCAAAAGCAGGATATATGCTTTTTCTTCCTCTGTTTCATAATGATACCCATAGCTTAAAGCAATTTCGTAAACAGATTTCATGACTAAAGATAAAAAAAGAGGAATATCGGGTAAGCCGATTCCAAATGCTCCCAAAACTCCCCCTTCTATCACGGAAATAGAAGAATTAACTATCTGGGACTGCCTGGAATACTGGTCCAAACGCTTCCTGTACTTTTTATCGCTTCTTTTGCCGATGGCATAATTATTTAAATCATATTCCAACTGTATCTTATCTTTATCATAAGTTTTCTCTATATAAATATTTCCTTTTTCAAAGACCAGCCGGAAACCTTTATAGAATGCCGTCTCCAGGGCTGTTTTCAGTTTGCCGGGAATATAACTTTGAATTTTATCCGCAACAGGCTCTATGGAAGCTTTCAATAATGGATTTTCCTTTTTGTTAAGCAATTTATGTTCCTCTCTTTTTATCTGTTTCACTTGCTTGTCGAATTGCCGGCTCATATATATCAGCTTCTCCTTTCCATGAATCCTTAGATTTAAATGACTTTGAAATAACATTATTATCTCAATATACCATATAACCGATACATTTTACAGCAAAATCCGGTCCTTCAGGCAAAAAAGGAAATAGACAACCGCCTCCAGAGGAGGACGGTTGCCTATAGTCTTACCATCTTATTCTTTATTTTTCCTTCGCTTCTTTTTCACTTTCTCTCCCTTTTTACTCATAAGGCCGTAATATACCGGAAGCATCAGAAGGCTTAAAACCGTTGACGCGGTCAGGCCGCCGATATTGACAATGGCAAGTCCCTGCATCATTTCTCCTGAATGGCCCAGTGCAAGCGCCATCGGGATCATGGACAGCACCGTAGTCAGGGTTGTCATAAGGATCGGACGGAGCCTGGTGGCTCCTGCCTCGATCATGGCTTCCTCCGGGCTCATTTCTTCTTTATACTGGTTTACCGTATCTACATAAAGAATCCCGCTGTTTACAACCGTACCAATGAGCATCAAAAATCCCAGCATTACAACCATACTCAGATCACAGCCTGCAAAGAACATCAGACCAAAGGCCCCGATCAGGCTGAAAGGAATCGTAGTCATGACCATGAAAGAGAACCTTGGTGACTCAAACTGGGCGGCCATCACTACAAATACAAGAAAAACTGCCAGAATGATCGCCGAAAGAAGTGAAGAAAGCTCTTCCGTCGTAGTTTCATCCATAGAACTGGTGCCTAAGCTGACCTGCGCATTTAATTTCGGTGCTACAATTTCATTATTAATGGTCTTTTTCGTATTTTTATCCGCTGATGATGTGTAATCTCCCGTTATAGTTACAATATACTGCTTATCTTCTCTCGTGATGGTGGCCGGACTGTCCTGAAAGCTCAATTCTGCCACATCATTTAAGGCCACAAAGCCTCCGTTTGAAAGGTTCAGGGTCATATTCCGGATCTGATCCACAGCCTGGTATTCACCTTCCGCATACCGGACTTTCACATCCACATCATCGCCATCCACCTCTAAAGTCGTCGCAGTCACGCCATTGATGGCCTGGTACACGCTGTGTCCGATGGAAGAAGGGCTGATGCCTTCCGCCTTCGCCTTCACCGGATCCACAGTCACTTCAACAACAGGAGCCGAGTTTTCAAGGGAAGAATGGACGCGGGTCAGCTCCGTTCTGTTCATCAATTCCGATGTGATCTGTTCCGAAGCCTCTTTCAGCCGGTCATAATCGGCACTTCTTAAAATCAGCTCATAGCTGTCGGTGGAGCTGCCCATGTTGGCATAGGAATTTTCTTCCACAGTGATCTTGCAGTCCGTTACATTGCTTAATTTCTCTTTAAAAATATCCACAGCCTTCTTTGTAGGTATTTTTCTGTCCTCGTCCAGATACACAATGATTGAAGCCGAACTGCCTGCACTGACTCCGCTTCCCCCATAGCTTGTGATATAGGAATCCATTTCGTCATAATCGGAAAAGGCGGCTTCTACTTTTCTCAGCACCTCATCCGCTTCCTTTGCCTTAAGACCCGGAACCATTTCCACCTTGACGGCGATCTGCCCCTGGTCATCTGCGGTAATCAGGCTGACATTCAGCTGGCCTGCCATAAGGAAGGATACCACAAGAAGAAGGACCGAAATTCCCATAACTGTTTTCTTTTTGGGAAGGATGTGCCTCATAACACCTCTGTATATGTCCTGAAGCTTTTGAATCGGTGTGGATAAAGGTGCCCGGGTATTTTCCACCGGCTTATACAAAAGGTAACACAGAGGTACGACCGTTATTGCAGATATCAGGGAAGCTCCCATACAGAACACGATGGTAAATCCCAAGGGCATAAACATCTGTCCTGCCATACCGTTTAAGAAAGCCAACGGAAGGAATACCACACAGGTAGTCAATGTAGATCCCAAAACCGAGGCCCCCACGATTCCCGTTCCTTCCAATGCATCGTGAAAATAATCGATGAACTCCCCTTTTCCCTGATCCGTCACCCGGAAACAGCTTTCCATCACAACAATGGAATTATCCACCATCATCCCGACTCCCATGGACAGGGCTGCCAGTGTCAGCATATTCAAAGAGAAATCCATGAACTTCATTAAAATAAGTGCCGTCAGGATCGAAACCGGTATGGAGCTCCCAACGATCAGGGAAGCCTTTAAATCGCCAAAAAACAACCAGATGACCACCATGGAAATCACCATGCCGAGAAGAATCGTTTCGGCGATGGATAATAAGGAAGCCAGGATATCTTCCGAGCTGTCATTGACAATATGCACACTTAAATCCGGATCCGCCGCTTCCATTGACTGAACCGCTTTCCTTACTTCCTTCGAAAGCTCTGCCGCAGTGGAACTCTGCTGTTTGCTGATGGAAAGAGAGACCGTATCCTCTCCATTATAATGGGCGATACTTCCTTCCTTTTCTCTTGTTGTATAAATAGCCGCTACATCCCCCAGATAAACGATATTGTTGCCTGGAACAGTCAGCGGAATTTCCTTTAAGGATTCCTCCGTATCAAAACCCAGCCGTGAAGAAATGGCAGCCATTTTTCTGCCTACACCAATGGTCCCTCCCGGCATCTTTACATCCGCCCCGGCAATATCATTGGCAATGGATGACATGGAAAGCTTATACTGCTCCAGCCGCTCCGGAATCAATTCTACCTTGATATAGTCATCGCTGCCGCCTGCAATCGATACCTCTGCCACATCGGACAGCTTCTCAAGTTCCGGAACAATCTCATGTTTTACATAGCCATACTGATTCTCCATCCCGTTCTTGCTGACCGTTAATGTAAAATCGGCAGTGGAACCGGTATCCAGCTCCATCACAACAGGTGCATTGGAATCCTCCGGCAGATCCGATGCCACAACATCGATTTTTTTCTTTAAATCATCATACGCCTTATCCAGATCGGTCCCGTACTCATATTGCAGTGTAACTGTGGAACGGTTTTCCGAGGATTTGGAGGCCACCTTTTTAATTCCGCTCAAGGAACCGACCGCGTTTTCGATTTTTTTACTGATCAGTTCATCCACATCTTTCGGCTGTGCCCCGGGATACGCCGTCACGACCATCAGCATTGGCATGTTCATCTCCGGAGTCAGCTCCTGCCTGGAGTTTTTCACAGAAGAAACACCAAAAACAACCAGACACAAAAGGCACATGATAATTGTAATGGGCCGTTTTAAAACGATTCTGGTTAAATTTTTCATACTTCAGATTCTCCTTTTGTTTCCCCTTCCGCGCTCATCTCCAATACCTTTGCTCCTTCATAAAGCTCCGGACTCCAGGTGGTAATGACTGACATATCCTCCGTGATTCCTTCCTTTACCTCCATCCGGTCTAAATCATAAATTCCTGCTTCAATAAAAATTTTATGTACAATTCCCTGGTCATAAGTGAACACATAGGGCTTGCTGTTCTCGTAATAGACGGAATCCACGGGAACCGTAACCACCTGCTCCGCCCGCTCGGAACAGACCGACAGCTTGACATTCGTCCCGGTAGATAAGTCTGTTGCCCCTTTTAACTGTATCTTGATCTTATAGAGCCCGGTCTGTTCATCCACCATTTCACTCATTTCAGAAATGATCCCTTCCAGAACCTCTCCGCCCTTCTCCGCCTTCACCGTATCTCCGGACTTTACCTGATGCTTCAATGTCTCCGTCAGGCCTGTGGTTATCACCTTATTCCCTTCTCCGGAAACAACACAGATCTGATCGCTCACAGATACCTTGTCAAAAACTTCGATACCGCAGCTTTCTATTTTACCGCCGATCGGAGACACGATATTGCTGTAAGAAAGCTGGTTGTCATATTCCTCCTTCGCCTGTTTATAAGCGATCTCGGCCTTTTTCGCCGAATTTACATAGCCCTGATATTCCTGCTCTGCGATGTCTCCGCTCTGAAACAGAACCGCCATCCGCCCCAGGGTATCCCGGGCCTCTTTGTATGTAACCTCTGCATTATCCATGGAGCTTTTTGAACTCTCCACTTTTTTTGTATCAATGACACATAGAAGCTGTCCCTCATTCACCATATCTCCGGCTTTCACAAGAACCTGGGTCACCGTTCCCGCTGTCTCCGGATAAATCCTGGCAACCGTTTCCGGCTCCACGGTACCAACCAGACTGGTATACAGCTCTATCGTTCCGACTTCCGGATTAGCGGTTTCCACTACGGGGATCGCATCCCCCTCCACGGCCTTCTTTCCCCCGTTAATCCGAATAATAATCACCACAATCACGAAAACTGCAATTATCCCTAATAATAAAATTTTCTTTCTCATATTTTCACTCCTTAGAACATAAATCCTTACAATTTCTAAATCCTTCGATTCCTCCGCTTATAACATACAGCTTTTACAGTTGCAACACCTCCCAGCTTCGCAAAATCTATTTTTTACATTCCCTGTCGTTTTATAAAGCGGATTTATCCTATCACCCTTATGTTAATGATTTGCTTCTGAATTGTTTAAAAAGTATTAATAAAACAAAAAGGGATCCCCATACCATTTCTTAATAATTCTTAATTCCCCGAAATTTAATTGTTATTCCATCGATAAATGTTATAATTTTTCATATTAAAATAATAACAAAAGGAGGTTGCCGGATTCATGAGTACAGTACAGCAGATACTGGTGGTGGATGATGACGCCGATATCCGGGAAGTCCTTCGCATTCAGCTGGAGCGGAAAGGCTACTTCGTATTGGAGGCGGCAAACGGAAAAGAGGCGGTTCTGGCGGTCGCAGAAAATCCTGACATCGACCTGATCATTTTAGATATCATGATGCCTGAATTATCCGGTATCGGTGCCTGCGCGGAAATCCGTAAAAGGTCTTCTGCTCCCGTCCTTTTTTTGACTGCCAGGTCAAAAGAAAATGATAAAACAGCGGCATATGAAAATGGCGGCGATGACTACCTGGTAAAACCATTTTCACAGGCCGAACTTCTCATGAAGGTCCGGTCTCTTTTAAGAAGATATGTTGTCTACAAAGGGAAAACAGAATCCGCCTCAAACAGTTCGGAAATACGTCTGCAGGATATTTTGATCGATGCTGCAAGCCATTCGGTTACCCGCGAAAATCAAAAAATCGATCTTACCGACACAGAATTCCAGATTTTGATGTATCTGGTTAAGAATCGGGGAAAGGCAAAAGATGCACAGGCAATTTACGAAGGCGTATGGAACGATAAGTTTCTTCCCTCTTCTACCAATACGATTATGGTCCACATTTTAAAGCTTCGAAAAAAACTGGAACTGGATTTCAATAACCCTGCAATCATTCGCACCGTCTGGGGAAAGGGCTATCAGATCGATGAAGCATAAATGGATATCATCTTTACGGTATAAACAAATATTTGTATTGATATTCGGAGCGGTGATCAGCTTTGGCATGTACCTTATCGCACTAAATCTGGGGGATTATCTGGTCACAAGAAATCACCTGAATGAAGATGCCGTATTAAAAAGATTAAGCACTTATCAGAATTCGTTTGAAAAATATATCCATAAAAATCACATATCCGTTAAAAATGTAAGGTCCATCTCAAAATGGGTAAAATACCATAAGTATATTTATCTGACCATATATGACGGAAACGAAATCGTTTATGAATCCGGTTACTGGAATGATGAGTACGCTTCTTATGAAACCGCAGGAACCATCATGGAAACCAATGAACAATCCATCCGCGATGTCGCATTCAGCGATGGGACCTATTCCGTATCCATCATCGATTCTTCGGATATAAAATGGTATAACCTGGTATTGTATATATCATGGGGAATCCTTTTCCTGTTCCTGTTTGCGATCCTGATCCTCTATAACCGCCGGATCATAGCCCGGATCGTCCTCTTATCAAAAGAAGTATCCTTAATCGAAAAAGGGGATTTGGAGCAGCCGATTTTCCATAAAGGAAACGATGAGATTTCTTTGCTTGCAAAGAACGCGGATAACATGAGAAATTCCATTATCGCAAGATATAAAAGCGAAAAGGAAGCATGGGAAGCAAACAGCGAACTGATCACTTCCATATCCCATGATATCCGTACCCCGCTGACCTCGCTCATCGGCTATCTGGAAATTCTGGATTCAAAGAGCTGTTATTCGGAGGAACAGTTTGATAAATACATGAAAAGCTGCAAAGAAAAGTCCATTCAATTAAAGGATCTATCCGACGAATTATTCCAGTATTTTCTTGTATTCGGCAAGGAAAAGATATTGATGCAGATGGAAACATTTGATGCAAAAATCCTACTCCAGCAGCTGATCAGCGAACATGTTTTTGATTTGAGCAATCTGGGTTTTGATGTAAAAACAGAATTTGCAGCGCAGTCCTGTATCATAACGGCTGATATACAATATTTAAAAAGGCTGTTCGACAATTTATTTTCCAATGTGAGTAAATATGCCAGCTTAAACGGGCCGGTCATTGTTACCGGATATATGGAAGGCAATGATTTGACCATCCGCATTTCCAATGCGATCCGGAAAGACAGCGTATTCCTGGATCGCACCAATATCGGATTAAAGACCTGCCGGAAAATAGTGGAACAGATGAACGGTACCTTTGAAATCTCAAAAAACCAGACCCATTTTGAAGCCCGCATAACGTTTCCGACAAAACCAATCAGAGAGGAGGAAAAGCCATGAGAAATGTTTTGGAATATTTAGAACATTCCGCCCGAAAATTTCCGGATAAAACAGCCGTGACAGACCCGGAAAAAAGCTGTTCTTATAAAGACCTGCTGTCAAATGCCAAGCGAATCGGCAGTTTTCTTGCTTCCTCAGTATCTCCCGGCCGTCCGGTGGCTGTCTTTATGGATAAAAGCGTAGAGGCATTGACTGCATTCATGGGAATTGTTTACGCCGGATGCTTTTATATCTTAATAAACCCGGATCAGCCGGCAGACCGGATCCGGCAGATATTAAACATTGCAGATACAGACTGCATCATTACGCCTGGCGATTTAAAAACCGCGCTGCCGGACATTGGATTTACCGGGAGAGTGCTTTCCTATTATGACATTGTGAAAAGCGGTATATCAGAAGAAACATTACGGCTTATCCGTAACTTGTCTCAGGATATCGATCCTTTATACTGCAATTTTACTTCGGGTTCCACCGGCGTACCAAAAGGGGTTTTAGTCAGCCACCGTTCTGTCATTGATTTTATGGAGTACTTTCCTTCCATGTTTCATATTACTGAGGACGACATCATCGGAAATCAGGCCCCCTTTGATTTTGATGTATCCGTAAAGGATATTTATGCAGCCCTTAAAACAGGGGCAGCCATGGTCATCATACCCAAAAGGCTTTTTTCCATCCCCACGCAGCTGCTCGACTACATCTGTGAATACAGGGTAACAACCTTGATATGGGCGGTTTCCGCACTATGCATGGTAACGCAGTTAAAGGGGCTCACTTATAAAGTGCCTTCCGCAGTAAACAAAATATTATTCAGCGGTGAGGCAATGCCAATCAAGCATTTAAAGCTCTGGCAGTCGTACCTCCCCCATGCAGAGTACGTGAATTTATACGGCCCGACGGAAATCACCTGCAACTGCACCTATTACCGCATCGGCCGGGAATTGGATCCGGATGAAATGCTGCCCATCGGAAAAGCGTTTCCCAATGAAAAAGTCTTCCTGTTGAACCAGGAGGACAAACTGGTTACAGAGAAAGAAACGATTGGCGAAATTTGTGTATCCGGCACAGCCTTGGCTTTGGGGTATTACAACAACCCGGAACAAACCAGACAGGCTTTTGTGCAAAATCCGCTGAACACGCATTACCTTGAGACGGTTTACCGGACCGGTGATCTTGCCTTTTACAATGAGAAGGGAGAGCTGTGTTTTGCAGGCCGGAAGGACTTTCAGATCAAGCATATGGGACACCGCATTGAACTGGAAGAAATTGAACTCACCCTGAACAGCTATCCGGACATCCAAAGAGCATGCTGCGTTTTTGATACAGCGAAAAACAGGATCACTGCGTTTTATGTGGGAAGTATGGAGGGGAAACAAATTGCAGGCAGGATGAAGGAGTCATTGCCTTCCTATATGATTCCGTCCGCATTCTTTCCCCTGCCTGAATTACCTCTGACTGCAAACGGAAAGATCGACAGAAAAAAACTATTGGAGATGCGCGGATGAAAACAATCTGGAACGAAAAAAAATTTGCTGATGCAATCAGTCAGTACCAGACTCCCTTCTATATTTTTGATACGGATATCCTGGCCCGGCAGATCCGTAAGATCAGAACAGCTCTTGGCAGGGACGTGGAATTATGCTATGCCATGAAAGCCAATCCCTTTGTAATCAAAGAACTGGAGGAATTGGCTGATTCTTTTGAAGTCTGCTCTCCCGGAGAATTCCATATCTGTGAGAGAGCCCATATAAATATGAATAAGATCGTCATGTCCGGTGTACATAAAAATCCGAAAGATATGGAATATGCCCTTGACCGGTACGGAAATCAGATCATCTATACCATTGAATCTCTCTCCCAATGGCAGCATATTAAAGGTTATGCCCAAAAACACCGCCTGCCTGTCCGGGTACTCCTGCGGCTGACATCGGGAAATCAATTTGGCATGGATGAGACATCGATACGTCAGATTGCGGAGAAAAGTCCTTATGATTTCATAAGCCTGGAAGGCATTCAGTTCTTTTCAGGCACACAGAAAAAATCCGCAGCAAAACTGGAAAAAGAACTGAATATGCTGGATCAGCTTTGTTCTGATTTAAAAAATCAATATGATTTTACTGTTAAGAAAATCGAGTATGGCCCCGGCCTTCCTGTGTGTTATTTTAAAGAGGATAAGGCGGAAGATCCGCCTGATTCATCCGGCTATAAAAATGAGGAGGATTTTATGCTGAATACCCTTGCAGCGCTCTTAAAACAGCTTACATTCGGAGGGAAGATCACATTGGAAATGGGAAGGTTCATCGCCGCTTCCTGCGGCTCATATGTCACGAGCGTGGCAGATATGAAGATAAATGACGGTCAGCCCTATTGCATCGTTGACGGCGGCATTCACCATTTAAACTATTATGGGCAGATGCTGGCTATGAAAAAGCCTCCCATCCTTCATTTCAATTCCCGTGACGGAGAAACAAAGGAATGGACGGTCTGCGGCTCTTTATGCACGGTAAATGATGTCCTGGTGAAGCAATACCCTTTTACCGGCCTTAAACCGGGGGATAAACTGATCTTTCAAAAGGCAGGCGCTTATTCGGTCACAGAAGGCATGTCCTTATTTTTAAGCCGCGAATTGCCAAAAGTACTATTGTATTCAGAGCATGATAAATTCCGTATAGCCAGACCCAATCTGCAGACGGATGTCTTAAATTACTTTCAGGCATAAGAAATGATAAAGGAGATTATAAATATGGAGCAATTATTAAATATCTTAAAGGAAATTAACCCGAGCATTGATTATGAAACAGAGACCAGGCTGATTGACGGAGGTCTTCTGGATTCATTTTCCATACTATCTCTCATACCGGAGTTAGAAGATGCTTTTTGCATCGAAATCACTCCCATGGACATGGTACCTGTTAACTTCAATTCTGCAAAAGCCATATGGAGTATGATCAATCGATTGCAAGAGGACTAAAAAGATGGCTTACGATTCAATATTGTACCTTTTTATCTTTTTGCCGGCCGTACTTCTGGCATATCAGCTTGCGCCCATGCGTCACCGTTATAAAGTACTGCTGCTTGCCAGTTATGTTTTTTTCCTCTCCATAAGCGGAAAGCTCCTGGTATACTTACTTTTTTCTACCCTTTCCATTCATCACACAGGACTTTGGCTTTCTTCCTGTAAAAAAGACTATGGGTTAAAGGAACCGGACTGGGATGACAAAAAGGCACTGAAATCAGCCTGTTCAAAGAAGCAGCGCAGGATATTATGGTTTGGGATCGGATTGCAGCTTGGTATTTTACTGCTTCTAAAATACTCCGGTTTCTTTTGCGAAAATATGAATCTGCTATTAAAAGCGGCATCTTTCCCAAAGCTATTGCCGGAAATGAAATTTGCCTTACCGATCGGCATATCCTTTTATACCCTGCAGGCCGTCTCGTACCTGATCGATGTCTATTATGAGAAAATAGAGGCAGATGACCATTTAGGCAGGCTGGCCTTATACCTGTCATTTTTCCCGGCGATCATGGAAGGGCCGATCTGCCGGTATTCCCAGACGGCGGCGGTTCTGCATCAGGGAAGGCCCCTGGAATATAAAAATGTTACCTTCGGAATACAGAGAATGCTATGGGGATTATTTAAAAAGCTCGTTATCGCTGACCGTCTGAACATGCTTGCAGAAACGGTTTTTGGCAATCCCGGCCAATATAGCGGGATTCCCATCCTTGTGGCTGCTGTTTTGTATACCTTCCAGCTGTATGCTGATTTTTCAGGCTGCATCGATATGACGATCGGTACCGGTGAGATGTTCGGGATAATCATTCCCGAAAACTTCCGCCAGCCCTTTTTCTCCAAAACCGCCTCGGAATTCTGGAGACGCTGGCATATCACGCTTGGCACCTGGCTGAAGGATTATGTCTTTTATCCCATTTCCCTGACCCGGTTTGCTAAGAAACTGGGGAAGAGTTCAAGAGCGAAATTCGGGAAACATATGGGACAGGTTCTTGCCTCTTCCATCGCTTTGTTTGGGGTATGGATCTGCAACGGATTATGGCACGGAACCGGGTGGAATTATATTTTCTTCGGCATGTATTACTTTGTCTTGATCATGCTTGGCAATCTGTCCGAACCGCTGGTTCAGAAGATAACGGACTTGCTGAAGATTGACCGTCGAAACACCCTGTACCGCGGCTTTCAGACCTTGAAAATGCTTCCGATCATATTTACCGGAGAATTATTTTTCAGAGCGGACAGCTTAAAAAGCGGTCTGCTCATGTTCCGGTCCATTTTTACCGGATTCAGCTGGTCTGCGGCCACAGACGGATCCTTATTAAAGCTGGGTCTGTCCCTGCAGGATTTTACTGCCGTGCTGTTTGGCTTCCTTGTGGTATATGCGGTCGGAGTGATACACGAAAAAGGGATCTCCATACGCGGGAAAATTTCCGGCTGGAATCTGTTTGCCCGCTGGGGCTTTCTTTATGCTGCCATTCTGACAGTCATTATTCTGGGCGCTTATGGGGATGGATATTTACCGGCAAAATTGATTTATGCCGGATTTTAAGAGGTGAATGGATGCGAACCGGAAATCTTATAAAAACAACATTATTTTTAGCAGGCCTTTTCCTTTTATTGTACGCAGGATCCTATCTGCTTCTTCCATATAACAGCATGGAAAACGGCTTTTATAAAAAGGCAAACGGCATCTTAAATGAGCCAAAAGACACCATTGATTACATAGCAATCGGGGACAGTGAATGCAGTGTCAGCATATCTCCCCTGGAAATCTATCAAGCTTACGGCTATGCGGGCTATAACTGCGGCGTTCCGGGGCAACGGCTGCAGGACACTTATTATCTGCTTGAACGGCTGCTGCAAAATCAATCGCCAAAGGTAGTATTATTGGAAACCAATGCATTTTACCGGGATTTCAAATACATCAATGCCCTTGAGACTACTGCCGATGAAGCAGCAAAAAAAATCTTTCCTATCTATAAATACCATAACAGCTGGAAATATTTTCACTTTTATATGTTAAAAAATCTGGGCCGGAAAGCAAAGCAGGGACCGGTAACTGTTTATAAAGGATATGAATACAGTGCCATTGTTAAGCCATACAAAAGCGGGCCTTATGTAAATAAAACAGATGATATCTGCCAAATCGGAGAACAGCCTTTATTCTATCTCAATAAGATCGCGGAACTCTGCGGGGAGAAACACATTCAATTGATCCTTTACAGTGCTCCCTCACCAAAGTGCTGGACCTATTCCAAGCATAATGCTGCCGCTTCCTTTGCGAAAGAACATCAGCTGACTTATATTGACCTGAATTTAAATATTGATGCCCTGAATATCGACTGGGCAAAAGATTCCCGGGATGAGGGGGACCATTTGAACTACTTTGGAGCCAGAAAAGTATCGGACTATATAGGAACCTGCCTGACCGAACACACGGATCTGAAAGACCGCCGCAAAGAAGAACAATATGCTTCCTGGAACCGGGAACTGAAAAATTATTTAACTCTGACAGGCCGGAATTGATTCCCTTGACCATTGCTTCCTGAAACTATATAATGAAACAAAAACAGATTGCTTCCAGCATCAGATCGGTCAGAGAGGAATTTCATGAAATCATACAACTATCTATTTATACTTTTCCTTGTGCCGCTCCTTTTGACAGGCTGCACGAAGTCCTTTCCGGATTCTAATCAATCAGATAACCGGATCACGGAGGACTCCGGACAGACTGCCAACGGAACCGGTGCAGCCGCTGCTCCAAATCCCGCAGAAACCATAACAGAACCCTCTTCTGCAGAGACCTCCGCTATCGAAACCGCCGGACAGACGGATTCTGCCTCGGGCGGTGATTCCTATAAGGCCAGAGCCAGAGAGCTGCTCTCCGGCATGACTCCGGAGGAAAAAGTTGGCCAGATGTTTTTTGTCCGCCTGCGTAAGAACAGCGCCATCGAGGATATTAAGAATTATCATCCGGGCGGTTATATCCTGTTCGGGGATGATTTTAAGGATGAGACAAAAACCAGCATCCGGGAGCTCATCAAAAGCTACCAGATTTCCTCTCCCATCCCCCTGCTCATTGGAGTGGATGAGGAAGGCGGAACAGTGTGCCGCGTCAGCAAATATACAGCCTTCCGAAATGAACCATTTAAGTCCCCCCAGGATCTGTATAAGCAGGGCGGCTTTGAAGCCATTCAGGCCGATACCAGGGAAAAGGCTGCCCTCCTGCTTGGACTTGGCATCAATGTGAACCTGGCTCCGGTCTGTGATGTCTCTACCGATCCCAATGATTTTATCTACCGCCGGTCCTTTGGCCGGGAGGCCGGGGCTACGGCTGATTACGTCAGAACAGTCATTGAAGAAATGAAAAAGGAGCGGATCGGCAGCACGCTGAAACATTTCCCAGGCTATGGCAGCAATGCGGATACCCATACGGGAGCTGCTACGGATAACAGAGATTATGACCAGTTTGTCCGGAGTGATTTCCTTCCCTTCCGGGCCGGTATGGAAGCCGGTGCTGACAGTGTACTGGTATCCCATAATATTGTAACTTCCATGGATGAGAAATATCCGGCCTCTCTTTCCCCCGCTGTTCATGAAATTTTAAGGGAATCTTTTCACTTTGAAGGAGTCATTATGACCGATGACCTTAGCATGGATGCCATTAAGAATGAAACCCCGGATGTTGATTCTGCCGTCCTTGCCATTACTGCCGGAAACGATTTACTGGTTGCTACTGACTTTGATACACAGATTCCTGCGGTCTTAAATGCCCTGAATAACGGGACTCTAAAAGAAGAACGGATCGACGCTTCGGTAATCCGGATCCTTGTATGGAAACTCAGACTGGGGATCCTTAAGTAGCATGTCCCATGGACTTATGCCAATATTACTGCCATTTTTCGTATCTGACGATTTCCTCCGGATTTTTTCTTGGCCGCTGCTTGGGAGCTTCATTTCCGTACCCTAATGTAACGATGCCGCATACGTATTTATCTTCCGGTATGTTTAAAACCGGCCTGATATCCTTTTGATCGTACCAGGCGGTCCAACAGGTGGATAAACCCAGATATTCCGCTTCCAGCAGCATATGTTCTATGGCAATGGCCGTATCTCTTATAATTTGTTTCAGCTCTGGTTCCGGACTGTTCTCATCCAGACAAATATCCGCGTCTTTATCAACACGGCAGCGAATATCTGCTACGCACACGATGAACACCGGAGCCGTCATCATCCATTTTTGATCATGATCAGCAAGGGATAACTTCCTTCTGGTTTCTTCCGATTTCACGATAATAAAATGCCATGGCTGGGTATTGCTTCCGGAAGGCGCCAATCTAGCACTTTCTAAAATATGGAACAGCTTTTCTTCTTCCACTTGTTTTTCTAAATATTTCCGGATACTTCTTCTGTTTTCAATTTGTTTCAACATGGAAACACTCCTTTCTTTCTGGAATCTGCTCTTTACATTTGCCTGTAGTATGACATGAAATCCGCCAGCTTATCACATGCCGTTTTTAGCTGATCCAGCTCCGGCAGATAGACAACTCTGAAATGATCCGGTTTTTCCCAGTGGAAACCGCCGCCATGAGTCAACAGGATCTTCTTATCCTTTAAAAAGTCCAGGACAAATTTTTCGTCATCGTATATGTGAAATCTGTCAACATCAATTTTAGGGAACATGTAAAAAGCTGCTTTGGGTTTTATCACTGAAATTCCCGGTATTTCATTTAACGCCTGATAAATATATTCTCTTTGGTCGTATATCCTTCCGCCTGGGATCAGCAGCTTCCTGGTTTCCTCTTCCATCTCCAATGCCATACCGATCACCGACTGGGCGGGAACATTGGAGCAAAGTCTCATAGAGGAAAGCAGATTGATTCCTTCCACATAACCCTTTGCAAAGGATTTATCACCGCAGAGGCTCATCCAGCCGCAGCGGTATCCTGCGATCAAATGCGATTTTGACAGACCATTGAATGTAATTGTTAATAAATCCGGTGCGAGGGAGGCGATTGAAACATGCTCCAAACCGTCTAACACAAGTCTGTCATAAATTTCATCGGCAAAAATAATGAGTCCGTTTTGACGGGAAAGCTCCACAATTTCCTCCAGTATAGCTTTGGGGTATAAGGTACCGGTAGGGTTATTGGGATTGATGATGACAATTCCTTTTGTCCTGTCCGTAATTTTGCTCTTTATATCATGGATGTCCGGATACCATTCCGCACCCTCATCGCAAACATAATGTACGGCGGTACCGCCTGCAAGAGTCACCGATGCTGTCCATAAAGGATAATCCGGAGAAGGGACCAGGATTTCATCCCCATAATTTAAAAGCCCCTGCATGGATAATGTAATCAGCTCACTTACGCCATTTCCCGTATACACATCGTCCGCCGAAACATGTTCGATCCCTTTTTTCCTGCAATACTTTACGACCGCCATTCTGGCAGACGGCAGACCTTTGGAGTCTGAATACCCCTCTGTATCCGATAAATTTTCATTCATCTGTTTTAAAAGCTCTTCCGGTGCCCGAAAACCAAATGGTGCGGGATTCCCGATGTTTAATTTTAAAATATCAATGCCCTGACCGATCATTCGATTGGCCTCGTCCATGACCGGCCCTCTGATATCATAGCAAACATTATTAAGCTTACTTGACTTTTCAAAATTTCTCATAATTATGTACCCTCTTTCTGTATGATTTAAAAAGTGAAAGTAACAAAAAAGCCCTAAACGTCGAAACGTTTAGGGCGAATGTACAATCCGTGTTACCACCTAAATTCAGAGAAATCTCTGCACTCTCTACGATACCATCATATCGTGTCCCTGTAACGTGGGAATACGTTGAAGCCTACTAAACCATCTACCGCTCCGGATCAGGTAAATCATCGTTCGGTTCAAAGCTCCGAGACTGCTTCGATATACTAAAATGAAGATTCGCACCATCCATCTTCTCTCTGAAATTTCCTGTATATGTACTATTTCTCTTCATTGCTTTTTCACTATTTCATGCAATAATAGCACAAGGGGCAGGGATTGTCAATAGATTTCAACTGGTTTTATGAATCAGTTCTGAATATTCTCCATATTACTCCGGTATTAGGTATAAAGGCATCTGAATTTCCCATGACATTTAACCCGGTATCCACAATATACATTGCTCCATCAGGCCCAAATATAAGATGTGACGGTCTCTCAAACCCTCCTCCATTTGATAAAGAGGCCGGAAAGCCGGTTGTATTAATTGCAAACGTACTGATCGTTCTGGATCTCATATCAATTTTAGATATTCTATGCCCTGCACTGGCATAGGAAACCGAATCACCGATCTGGGTATGAATGATGCTGCCATATTCCGCGATATACACATCCCCATAGGGGCCAAATTCCACATTATAATTAAAATCAAACCCTCTTATCGTTGAATTCGGAGGAAATGTAACATAAGGTCTTGGCGGAACATTCGGTTGATTTTTTAGAAGAAGCGTAGGCTGGACCCCGCCTCTTGGGGTGAACCGGGGGGAGTTTACCGCTTCCCCTCCGGAATAATCCGGCCATCCATACCATAAATTAGGTGTAATATAATAAAAATCGTCTGTCGCATTTTCAATCGGCCTGCTCCCGATTGGATTATAGCCATTATTGGCTGCATACAGCTGACCGCTTACATCAAATTTTAAGTACGAAGGATTTCGGAATCCCCAGGCTACTTGTTCGAGATTTGAACCATCGAGATTTGCCCTTAGTATGCTGCCGGAAGCTTTAATATATCTCTTTCTGATTTCATATTCAATATTGGGTATGCCGTAAGGAGAAAAGGCGCCCGTCATTGCAATATCATTGGGCAAAGCCTCTGCCAGAATATTATTGGTCGCGAAGTTTTGTCCATAAAGCATGATATAATCACCGGAATAATCACATAACAATGGAGAAACTGTCACCCACTTGTTATCATTCCCGACAACGCCGCTATTGGTGACAGTTCCCTGCCCAAAATACAATTTATTATCAGGTGAAAAGGTAACCGGACTATTATAATTATCACCATTACTGGGCAGCCCCATAATGATATTCTGTCTTGTACCATCTCTGTATATTTTTGTAACATAACCTCTATGAGACACATAGATTACGCCGTTTAAATAATTAATACCCGATATAGGAACAACAAAACCTTCCGCAATCGTTTCAAATTGACCGTCAACCAGCTGCAGCACTCTGGGATTTCCAGTAGCTAAACCGGAATCAGCAATCAAAATATTTCCATCTTCATTAAAAACCATTCCAATTGGAGAATCTATATTATTAATAAATGCTTCAATACGATAGCCTTTGACGATATAAATATCCTCAGGATTTATATACCGTTCTGTTAAGGGATCGACTTGGTTACAAGAGAGAATTCCTCTACGATTTTTATCTTGAAACATTAACTTCACCAAGAATTTTTTTTACTACATTATATTCAGTTTTATTTAAATTATACGATGAAACCAGGCAGTTCATTCCCGCCGTTTACAGTAACTTAAGATAATCACCATATCCTTCCTGTTCCATCTTTTCTCTGGGAATAAATTTTAGGGAAGCACTATTAATGCAATACCGCAATCCTCCTCTATCCTCCGGGCCATCTTCAAATACGTGCCCCAGATGTGCATCACCATTCCTGCTTCTCACCTCCGTCCGCTGCAGACCATGGCTTCTATCGGCAACATTTGCGATCAATGCCTGGTCGATCGGTTTCGAAAAGCTTGGCCAGCCGCATCCGGACTCAAATTTATCCGTTGACAGAAAAAGCGGTTCGCCTGTCGTAATATCCACATAAATTCCTTCTTTAAATTCATTGTAATACTCATTTCTAAACGGGGGCTCTGTCGCGCTGTTTTGTGTTACCTCAAACTGGGTTTCTGTTAAGCTGTTTTTCAGTTCATCCAGTGATTTTTTCCCGTACTTTCTGCTTATATCCACTGCCTTCCTGGCCTTTTCAAACTTATCAGCCCCAATATGGCAGTATCCGCCGGGATTTTTGTCCAGGTATTTCTGATGATATTCCTCCGCTTTGTAATAATTATCAAGAGGCTTTTCTTCGATTGCGATTTTTTCTTTGTATTTTTTCTGCAGCTCGTTTATGGAATCACGAATAACTGCTTCATCCCTGCCGTCCGTAAAATAGATTCCGGTTCTGTACTGGGAACCAACATCTCCCCCCTGACGATTGACGCTTACCGGATTAATCACATCATAATAAAGCTGTAATATATATGGCAGACCTATTACGGCATCATCATATTCCACCTTTACCGTTTCCGCATGTCCGGTATTATTGTAACAAACCTCTTTGTAAGTCGGATTCTCCGTATTGCCATTGGCATATCCAACCTCCGTAGACAGGACGCCCGGAATGTTTTCCAGGTACTTTTCTGTTCCCCAAAAGCATCCGCCTGCCAGATAAATTTCTTTTTTCATCGGAATCACCTCTCTTTAAAAATATCTGTTTGAATGAAATACATCACATTTACTTTAAATGATACTGATCAATTAAGTTTACCGCTGACTTTACGATCTGCGCTGTCATCCCCCATATGATCCAGTTCTCATATTGGTAAAACAAAATGTCGTAAGTGCCTTTTGCCCATGGATATTTTATGCCGCCCGGAATCCACTCGTAGGGAAAATCCTCAGGCGGCTCGGTTATCAGTTTACTCTCAAATTTCTCTGGCTGATGATTCCGAAAGAAGTCCAACGGCACTTTTATGATTTCATCTACTTCATCAGTACTAAAGGTATCCTGATAATCTTTTATTATACCGATAAATGGATGGATCATTAAATTAAACGGCGATATATAAATATCTCCGGGGCCAGTCACCTCAATTTGCTGCCGGAGGACCCTTAATTCTTCGATTGTTTCACGGACCGCACACGCCTGTAAGGATTCCCCTGCTTCAAGTTTTCCGCCGGGAAAGCAGATTTCTCCAGGCTGGCGTCTCAATTTATCGGATCTCTTTTCAAATAATAGATAAGTAATATCCGAACTGTCGATCATGGGAATTAATACCGCATATTGCCTGAATTTTTCTTCTCCAATGATTCCGGGCCGCCGATTTGAAAATTGTTCTTTCTCCAAAATATTAGCCTCCTTAGGATTTATGAAACAATCGGATCCTGCTACATTTATTCTACACCAATATCAGAATAATAACAATTTTATTATTCATAACTACAGCAGACCAGACCGGATTAGTCAGCAAATCCGGTCTGGTCTCTACTTAAATTTCTTCAGCAAGATTCATTTCTGCACACATCAGAATAAATGCGCCGGCACCGTGTAAATCGTTTACAGAAGTTGGACGGTTTAAATAATGTTCATAGTCTCCGATTCCAGTTCCGATGCAGACTCCATCAATTATAATTCCTCCCTTTTCATCCAGCTTCAAACGGCTGATGACACCGTTATAGCCTTTCCATGCATATTTTAAGTAAACCGCATGAAGGTATCCCATCCGCACCGCCTTTGCAATTGCATAGACAAAGAGGCAGGTACAGGAAGTTTCCAGCCAGTTTTTCGGGTCATCTCCTTTATCCAGCACCTCATACCACAACCCGGTCCTTTCATCCTGAAAAGGAATCAGAGACTTCATGATGTTACAAAGCATCTGTACCAGCTCCGGCTTCTTTTCGTGATCCTCCGGTAAATCATCAAAAATCTCAAGCAGAGCCACCGGAACCCACCCAACCGCGCGCCCCCAGAATTCCTGGGACCGGCCTGTAACCGGATCGGCCCATTCTGCTTCTTTGCTTTCATCCCAGCCATGATAAAGAAGACCGGTTTTTCCGTCTTTGGTATATTGATCCATCAGAAGGGCCTGGCGGGCAATCAGATCAAAATAAAGTGGCTCATGGAACGTTTTTCCAAACTTAACGGCAATGGGGCCTCCCATAAAAAGTCCATCCAGCCACATTTGGTTCGGATGAACTTCCTTATGCCAAAATCCGCCTTTTTGATTGGTCTTCCAGTTTTTGATTAATGGAACCAAAGTGAACAGTGCTTTTTTATACCGCTCATCTCCGGTTTTTTCATACAATTGAAAAAGCAGGATGCCTGGCTGTATGTCGTCAAGCTGGGTCGGATCATAACAGCTGATCTCACCCTTTTCATTGCAGATGCTGTCCACCCAGTCCTTTCTGTACTGAAAGTACTTTTCTTCCCCATTCTGATCATAACATTTCTCCATACCCAGCAGGAACACTCCCTGATGATAGTGGAACCGTCCGGCAGGCGGCAGATCCTTCGCCTGAAATTTTGCCATTAAAGTGTCGCATGCGAGTTCGCCCCACTGAAGCGGGGTTTTGTTATTTTCCGTATTCATTGTACCTCTCCTTCATCATAAAATATAATTTCTTTCTTTAATAATAACGCATCAATATGTACAATTTTTGCCAAAATGCCGGATTTCTTCTTAATTTTTGCTATCCTTTTTCCCGGATTTTATTTATAATAGGAGCAGGAACAAAAAAACAAGCAGTTAAGGCATTTTCAGAAAGGAGAAGGATGGAGAGGAGTAACTTTGTATTCAACAATATGGAGGATATTTTTGCAGTTTCAAAGAAAAAACAGCGAAATCATATTATGCCCAACAATCATTTTCACAGCTCATACGAAGTGTATTATCTATTGGAGGGAGAGAGGCTGTTTTTTATCAAGGACAGAACTGTTGTACTGAAAGCGGGGGATTTGATGATCCTGCACCCGAATGTCCTGCACCGGACCGCCAACGGAAATCAGCCGCAGCACGAAAAAATCATCCTCAATTTCAAAGAAGAATTTCTCTCTGCCTCAAAAGGGGGATTTTTTGAAACGCTGCATCCGCAGTTTCAAAATGACTATGTTGTGATCTCGTTTCCCCTGCAGAATAAAATGTATGTAGAAGACTTACTGCAGCGGATTGTTGAAGAAGCAAAAGAAAAAAAATCCATTTATGAAACAGTCATTCAGACACTGATCATGCAGCTATTGATTTACTGCTCCAGATTTATGGAGGAGCATGACAGCAAACCGCTTGAGTATTTAAATCCGATGCACGAACGGATATCCGAAGTGGTTCGTTACATCAACGCGCATTACAAAAATGAACTGACATTGCCATATGTGGCAGATAAATTTTATGTCAGTCCCTATTATCTGAGCCGTGCTTTCAAAGAAGTAACCGGTTTTAATTTTGTGGAGTATGTAAACAGCGTCCGGATCAAAGAAGCAATTGCACTGTTAGAAGAAACGGACTTAAAAGTCTATCTCATTGCCGCAAAAACCGGGTATGGCAGCATCACTCATTTTGAAAGGGTGTTCAAGGAAATAACAGGGCGTACACCACTGTACTTCCGGAAAAGGAAACAGCTCAGGCCATAAAATACTTTTCCACTATTTTCTCCGCCGTACGCGTTGCCAGCGCCTGCGTGGTGAGTGTCGGATTCGGACCTCCCAGCCCATTGCTCAGAACACTGTTATCCGCAATAAATAACCGTTTGACCTGGTACGCTTCACAATTTGTATCCGTCACATATCCCATGCGCATTGTACTCATAATATGAGCACAGACATCCGGCGGCCAATTTGCACGGGTAATGGTTTTTGCTCCTGCATTTCTTAATATTCCGCAGGCAATCCTGGCTAATTGATCTCTCCTTGCGGTATCTGCTTCACTCATTCGGTATGTAATAACCGGAATATACCCATTCTCATCCCTTAACGACGGATCCAGAGTGACACCGTTTTCTTGATTTACATCATCATCTGAAAATATAACGATGCTTAATGTTCTTTTATAGTTTCTCATAAATTCTTTCAGCAATTCTCCGGCAACAATACCTTCCCTGTCCCAGGGCTCTTCCTCTCCTGGCTGATTTTGAAAATAATATCCCTTCTGGCTGGTTCCGTATATCATGGTCGAATAGACACCGGGACTTGTTCCAAAGGGTTCAAATGCCCCAAGTCCCGGATAATCAAATCTGGCGGCGGAATTCTGGCCCACATAGGGCTTTACATCAGACATTCCTAAAACATTCATCAAATCCTCTTCCTCAAAAATACCGGATACACAATCGATAACGTGAGTCGTCAGACCTTTTCCGATCCATTCATTTTCCGGCAGGCCGGAATTTAACCAAAGCCTGGGGGTCTCAATGGCACCTCCGGCCATAACAATGACCTTTGCCTTTAATTCGCTGGTTTCGCCTGTCCATGTGTTCCTGCAGGAGACGCCGGCTGCATGCAGTCCTTCTTCCTCATCCTCTGCTGCATTAATTTTTGTAACAAAGGTGTTTGGCCTGACTTCCACATTTCCGGTGCTGAGCGCAAGAGGTACATAGCTTACCAGAGCAGACCGTTTTGCTACTCCGTCCACACTCGGCCCGATATGGCAGCCATTCACACAATGTCCCCTTAAGGTGCAGCCAACGGACCGGTTGTTGTTTATGTCAAAGTCCGGGTCATTAAGAAGCGGATTTATGCGTAAAATAGCATTTGGCTGGGGGCGGTACCCCGGTTCGGTCATATCTTTGGCATCTATGTATTGCCACCCCATTTTTTTTGCACCATAGTAAAATAAATCTTCCTTTGCTGTCCCTGTTGCCGAATGCACAGGCAGTGTATTCTCCACTTTTTCATAATATGGAATCATATCTTCGTAAGTGATCGGCCATTCCTTTTCAAAGGCTTTTGGATAAGCACGCGGCGAATTTGCAAAATATAGAAGCGTGGTTCCGCCTACCCCTGCACTCTGCCAGACAAAACCTCCCTGCACATTGATTCTCTGCCAGGGACTTACGCTTCTGTCGGCAGAGCCCCAGCGGAATTTGCCGGATATGCCGTCATTCATATCATCTTCCAGATCCGTAAAGCTTTTCTTTAACAGGTTAATGTCAAGATCATCATAGCTGGAACTGCTTCCCGCACCGGCCTCTGTGTTTGGCTCCGGCCATTTTTTATTGCCGTACCAGGGTCCGGCCTCAATTAACAGCACCTTTACTCCTTTTTCACCAAGTTCTTTTGCAGCAACGGCACCGCCTCCGCCCGCGCCTATTACGATAACATCTGCATCATATTCGTTATTCATACATTCCTCCATTCCAGCAATCATTTGCCTGCTTTCATGTATAGCTGTAGGACTTAGCAACACGATACCCCAGAGAAGGACCCGGATATCCGATTTGCTCCCAACTGACCGGGTAATGCTCCAATATACGCTGTTCAGGAGGGGCCAGGCGTGTCGAACCGTATCCCGGCCATTCCGAATAATACCCCATCATGATCAATCTATTTAAAGAAGAGATGACAGAAATAACATATTCCGGGCCCATCTGCTTAAGCGCCGGGAAATAAGCGATGACCTCCGGCTGAAGCAGCAGACCGATCACCTGAAACCGTTCGGCCGGTGTCAGGTTTAAAAAGAATTTCCCGTCAGAAGAAAATGGACCACGGAACTGTTCCGCTGCCATATTTAATATTTCCGCTGCCGGTATTGCCGAAGGCACCGCTAAACTGTCAAGTGACATAATAAGGTACTCAGCCGTATACAAATCCAGCGCACCGTAATACTGTACCCTGCCGTATAGCTCCGCTAATCCCGGTGACCTGGGTATTATGGCATCCGCAAAGGCTTTCAAGGTATCCGCTACATAATCATATATTTCATTCTCATTCCACATCCTGTTATCTGAATCATAATTGTCCAATCCGATGATCCGCCCCTTTTTATTCGCAGTTATGCTATGCTCATAAAATAGTATGACCGTTCTGCGGAGTCTATCCCTTAAAATTTCTTTTTCATGTTTTTCATAATAAACCCGCTTTCAGGCAAAGTGGGAATTCTGGAAAGACTGTAGCTCAAGTCCTGTTCCGGAACTTCAAAATCAACATTGTTAATAAGAAAATTTAAGCTTGCTTTCATTATTTCAATTGTAATGCCTTCACCAGGACAGCGGTGTCCCTTTCCGGGGTCACCGCCGCCTTGCGGGATAAAGCTAAAGGTTCTGTCTTTTTGTTCCTGAAAACGCTCCGGCTTAAATTCACCAGGATCATTCCATATTTTAGAATCATGATTCATCCCGTAAACATCCAGCAATACAAGTACTCCTGTTTTAAACTCATACTCATTCCAGACAAAGTCTTTCCGCACTCTTGCTCCGATGAAAGGGGTAAACGGATAGTATCGGCGGACTTCCTGTACAAACATTTCAGAATAATTATTATCGCCGCGCATCAGTTCTTCTCTGCACTCAGGATGTTCATATAATGCCAAAGCCGTAAAGGTAATATATGTTGAAATCGCGACAATTGGCCTTATTATGTTTATCAGCTCTATTGCCGCCATTTGCAAATCCATCTGAATGCCATCCGGTTCCCTGTGAAAGGCCATCAAATAAAGCGCTGAATCCTCATTTACTATCAGCTTTCCGTTCCTCACATCCTCTATAATTCCTCTTATCCATTCCTCGGTTCTGTTTCGTGCCGACTTTCCTTTCCAGTATCGGGGCCCTACTCCGCCAAATCCATCAATCATTGAACTAAGATCATCTGCCCGATTTTCCACCTCAGATTCCGGCAAGGGAACTCCGGTCCAAAAACATACTGCCTTGCATAAAATATTCTTAGCTTCATGAAAAAGGACAATTTCATTCATACTCTCCCATTTAGTAACAGAAGCTTCCATTTCTTTTAGGAAAATCTCCGCGAACTTCTTTTGATGGGCTTCCGTCATTAACGACATGAAAAAGAGTTTCCGCTGAATATGTGCGTTCTGATCCATTCCCTGAATTGCATTGACTCCTAACAAGGTTTTTTGTACCCTCATCGGCATTGCACCTTTTCGCTGAAATAACTCTTCATCGTAAAAAAGCTTACAAGCCTCTTCTCCGCTGATGCAAATTGCTTTTTCTCCCATTATATGTGTTTCAAATATGTTGCATTTATAAAAATCCATTCTATTTTTGATAAAAAGATAGCCTTCTCCCATTAAACCAAGCGTGTGATCTAAGCCTTTGTCATGTACAATCTTCTCTTTCACTTCCATTATTCCATCTTCTTTCTGGTTTCCTCATGATTTTACACTGCTTCGAAAATTACTTTTTGGTTTATTATCCCACTGATGTCAATAATTATTCATTGATCCGTTCCGGCTTGAATATCCGGTATTATCTATAAAAAGCAAAAAACAGAGCTCCAAAATTCGTTTTGGGGCTCCATTTTTTGCTTATGAGACAGTTTTATTTACGCCGGAAATAAACATGATATTTTTCCTTATTAACCTCTGCAATTGGCATATAGCATATCCCATTCCAATTAAAATGCAAGGGGGAATCCTGTGTCTTCATGCCGCTGTTCAGGCTTTCAATATCATCGGGACACAGCAAATAATCTTCACTTTCCGATAATGCCGCTAAAATAAATGGTCCGCAGGCAATACTTACGAGGTCCGTACGGCCGGGTTCCGGTATGATCCGAAAACGATATGGCATATATACTTCAATGGTGTCTCCGATACTCCAATCCCGGGAGATACGTATGTATCCATCGGTAAAAGGATCTTTTTTCTGTTCTTGCCCACAGACTTTGACTGTAAAATCGTCTTTGGTCCAGGCAGGTACCCGTAAACATAATGTTCGTTCCCCTGCAGTTTTTATAACCAATGATGAGTAACCCGGATTCTTAACAGACCAGTTCTGCTCTAACTTCATATCGCCTGTATCCAGGACAGAGGCGATATACAGATTTACATACAGCTCTTTCTCATGATAGGAATAGATATCCTGAATGTAGCGAAAGCGGCTTTCCAATCCCGTACCATGGCAGCAGGTATTCTCATCGGTATTGTATTCCTTTTGCCCCGCCGGCCGTAATGGCATAAAATAGGTGGTCCCGCCATCATCTGTGTGGCTGCCGGATGCCATGATGTGATTGTATAAAACCAATTCATAATAATCCATCAGAGAACCGGAGGGGCACCATTCAAACAGCATGGAAGTAAGCCTTAACATATTATAGCTGGCACAGCTTTCTGCCGTCTTATCCGTGATATATTCAGCTGCCCTGCCAGGTTCATGAAACATCTCGGTTTCCCCGACACCGCCAATATTATAAGCATGGGAAGCTGTAACCATATTCCAAAAATTTTCTGCAATGCGGAAATATCTTTCGGAGCCCCCGGCCTTAAATAATTCCAGAGCACCAATGATCTGAGGTATATGCTGGTTTGCATGCATGTCCTTTAATGTATCGATATTTTCCTGCATGGGATAAAACAGCCTTTCATTGCCAAAAAAGTATGCTGCTTTTCTGTACTTTTCATTTTGGGTCACATGATACAGATGAACCATTACCGAAATCATCCCGCCAAATTCTCCGGCAATGTACAAAGACCACATTTTATTTAACTGTTTTTGGGAGAGCTTCGATAACCGTTCAAAGACCCAATCCCCCATTTTAGTAACTATTTTAAGGGCTTTTTGATTATTCCCAATCAAATAACAGTCCAATAGTCCTGACATGATTTTATCTAAGGTATAATAAGGGGCCCATATCGTTGGATATGTTGTATATTTTTCTAATAAATCAAACTGTTCCT
Organism: Clostridium sp. Marseille-P2415; assembly: GCF_900155545.1. Taxonomy (GTDB): domain Bacteria; phylum Bacillota; class Clostridia; order Lachnospirales; family Lachnospiraceae; genus Lacrimispora. The sequence continues at coordinate 249,021 of NZ_LT732526.1, read as the reverse complement.
CGGAGTAAGCACTCAGAAATCCGGAATGACAGCCGCGTTTTTCAAGGGCCTCCTGACATTCTTCCAGTGACTGGATCATATAATCCGTTTTCCTGCTTAAATCCGGATTGTGGGCTGCATTCAAGCCTAATGCAAGAGCCGATAAGTAATGTCCGGTCGTATGTCCTTTTAAGCTGCATTCAGGCGCATCCCAGCCGGTCATGGGCTGAGCTTTCTTTGTATCCAAACCAGCTGCAGCCCGAAAATTATATAACATCTGATCATCATCCGTTTGAAGCAGATATTGAATCATGTGCTCCTGAGCTTCATAAAACAGAGTGCCGTCTTTTAAGTTTACAGACCCTGTTGGGAAAAAAGCCGCCTTAACCTCAGGAACGCTTTCTTGTTCTGCCTCAATATCTGCCTGAAACTCTATAATCGCTTCTGCTCTTAAATCAATTTTTTCTATGATGCCTGTAATATGGATGACGCAAGGATCGGATGGCATTTCAAACACTTCCCAGACCACAGGAAGCGTAACCCGGCCCCCTGTGTCTTCCGTTGCAATTACAACAGGAGGTAAGGTTACCGGACCTCCCATTTCAGCTTGTATGTTTACCGGTAAAATTTCCGTAAACGCGGTATCACGGGGCTGTTTCAATACCGTCACTTTATATTCCTTCTGCGCGCACGCATTTTTATAATGAGCGGTAACAATAAGCGGAACGATCCGGTTTCCAACTCCATAGGAAGGCCGCGTTACTTTCCCATCATGACTTAAAAAGAGTGTTTCCTTTGACTGCCAGCAAAAATCAGATCCGAGTCTTCCCCTGCACGGTAATGCTAAATCTGCATCTACTGTATTTAAGTTTCCTATATATATTTCTTCAAGATCTTGTAAAATAATCTCATCGGGTGTCATGTCAATACCTCCGGTTTCATTCATGTTCTGCAATGCTTTCTGCTTTTTTTATGATCCAGTTCTTTCCTTCTACAATCCGCGTAATCAGCATTGCCATGGCTGTATCCCCGGTTACATTATTCATGGTGCAGAAAGGATCTGTAATTGTTCCCATAATTACAATAACCGGAATTACAGATGTTGGAAAACCAAATGCAGTACAGATAAATATTTCACCAATAAATCCGCCGCTGGGAATGGTTCCAACTATAATTCCGCTAAGAAGTGCAACAATAACTGCCTTTACAATATCCTCCGGTCCCATAACCATGTTAAAAACGCCAAATAAAAAAGCTATTTTAACAATTTGAACGGAAACAACACCATTTTTATGCATACTGGCACCTAACGGAATTACTAAACTGCTGATTTCATCTGAAATCCCCATTTTTTTAGCTGCTAAAAGATTGACCGGAATACATGCTGTACTGCTGCATGCACCTGCCGCAGTCGTTGCCGGTAACCAGATATGCGTCCAATAGCGCCGGACAGCCTCTCTCCCACCGCTGAGAAAAGGAACTATAATGCCAAAGGCAATAAAAAACAAGCTGCAGAATACTGCATAAATAATGGACATACGGGCTACAGAACCAATAATCTGACTGCCCATTTTGCCAATGAGAGTAGCAAAATAGCAGGCAATGCCCACCGGAGCATATAACATAACGATAGAGACCATTTTGCCAAGCGCTTCGCTTAAACTGGTAAATAAGTTTACCACCGGATCTCCTTTTTTACCTATGCTTGCCACCGCAATCCCAAACAGAATCGCAAAAATAATTAATGCCATCATGTTTTTAATCGATAATAAATTTACAAAATCAGACGTTGTAAACATATTAACAAAATTCAGCGAAGTATTTCCCGGGTCAATTTCTTCCGTAAACTCAACGGCTACGCCTTTCGCCGGATTAAAAATGGTAACAGCGCTCACAGCCAGCAAGGATGTGATAAGACCGCCAATAACAATTACAGCAAAAAAGATACCTAAAACTTTGCCCAGCTTTTTTAAATTCCCCATATTTGCAATTGAATTAGCAATTGATACAAATACAACAGGAACGATAAGACAAAACACCAAATTGAGAAACACATCTGCAAATGGCTGTAACACGGACGCCTTTTCGCCGAATATGAATCCAATAAGAGCGCCAGCTACTACGCCTGATAATAAAATAAATGAAAATTGATAGTTTTTTAATACCTTTTTTATTTTTGAATCAGATGAACCCATAAATAACCCTCCCAATCGTTTTTTTCGATGAAATTCTCCGGCAGGTCATGGAATCGGTTTCCTCCTTCCTGACCGTCCTTACATTTGACCTGCTTGTACAAGGTCATTATAATTGGGGAATCAAAATCTTATAATCAAGAAAACAAACTTATTATATGATGATTTTAGCTAAATTTATATAATAAAATGCATTTTTTCTTGTATAAATTATGAAATAGTGATAAAATAATACAATAAACTTCATGATTCATTTGGAGGATAGCACAATGTTTATAAATTTTATCAGCCCGCCTATGCCCCATTTAATCGTTGGCGGTATATCCATTTTTCGCAAAGGCGACAAACATGAGCGGCGTGTCATTCATAACACGTTTGATTTGATTTATGTTCGCAGCGGGACTATGTATATGGAGGAAGACGGAAAACACTTTGATGTGAACAAGGGACAATTTTTGATTTTAGCGCCTGACAGAACCCATGCAGGTTATCGTCACTGTAATGAAGATACTGTCTTTTCCTGGATCCATTTTTATTCCACCGGTGATTTTACATTCTCCGAGAAGCCGGCTCATTATTTACCGGCTAAGATGAATAAAAATAAATATTATCAAAAGGACAAATTTTATATCTCCATCCCGCAATATGGAACGGTAAATCCCAAATATAACAGAGATATTGAGGAATATTTGGATCAGATATCCCAAGTTAAGATTGATAAATACAATCAGCAAAAACTATTCTACAATTCAGCCTCTTCACAAATTGATTACCAGATTCTCTTTATGAAAATAATAGCTCACATTTGTGAATCCGGTGAAAAGCCTCATGAGAAAGATCTTGCTGAGGAAATCTACAGTTTTTTAAAGCTTTCCTATGCGGAACCTTTTAATTTGACGGAATTGGCACACAAATTTTCTTTTCATCCCGCATATATGATACGCTGTACAAAATTAAAATACGGACAAACCCCATTGCAATTGCTCATTCATATTCGAATGGAAGAGGCAAAAAAATTATTAAAAACAACAAATCTTCATGTAAATATAATTGCACAAAATGTAGGCTACTATGATATAGCATATTTTTCCAAGTTATTTAAAAGTATCACAGGAATGACTGCAATTGAATATCGTAAAAAGGAAACGGACTCTTTGGAGGAATGATTTTTATCCGTTCACATTTTTTGACAAAAGAGTGCAAATTTCATCATGCATGTTTTACAAGAGATCATTATATTGATTACGTGAATAAAATAATCGTGAAAGGAAGCTTTTCAAAAACCAAATAAAAATAAGGAGGTAAGGAGATGTTTAAAAAATCAATTCTCATTACTTTAATTTTTGCAATTGTTTTTGTATTGAACCTTCCGCAGGGAATGGCAACAGCAGCCCCGACAAGGCAGATGGAATACTTAGACCGCGGTGTAACAGCCGTTAAAGTAAATAATGGTGTTTTTATCAGCTGGAGAGTTTTAGGGACTGAAAACTCGGGCGTTTCTTATAACCTTTATCGTGGATCAACGAAAATAGCAACTGTTACCGGAGCCAGTAATTACCTAGATACGGCAGGAAACACCAGTTCCTCTTATGAAGTAAGCGCTGTAGTCAATGGTGCAGAACAGAAAAAATCATCTGCTGTCCGTGTATGGAACAGCAATTATCTGCAAATTCCTCTGCAGATACCGTCGGGAGGTACGACACCGGATGGAGTTTCTTATACCTACAATGCGAATGATTGCAGCGTAGGAGATTTAGATGGGGATGGACAATATGAAATTATATTGAAATGGGATCCCTCGAATGCGAAAGACAATTCTCAAAGCGGATACACCGGCAACGTATACCTGGATGCTTATAAAATGAACGGAACCCGCCTTTGGAGAATCGACTTAGGCAAAAATATACGGGCAGGCGCTCACTATACTCAGTTTATGGTATATGATTTAGACGGCGACGGAAAAGCCGAGGTTGCCTGTAAAACAGCGGATGGAAGCAAAGACGGTCTTGGTACCGTCATTGGAAACCCCAGTGCAGATTACAGAAATTCTTCCGGATATATATTGTCAGGGCCAGAGTATTTAACTATATTTGAAGGGCTTACCGGAAAAGCGCTCTATACGGCGAATTATGAACCGGGCAGAGGAAAGGTATCAGATTGGGGAGATTCCTATGGGAACCGTGTAGACCGTTTTCTTGCATGCATTGCTTATCTGGACGGAGTGCATCCAAGTCTGGTCATGTGCCGCGGATATTACACAAGAGCAGTTCTTACAGCATATGACTGGAACGGTTCCAAACTCACAAAACGCTGGACTTTCGACAGTAACAGCAGTGGTAACTCCGGTTACGCGGGACAGGGAAACCACAATCTCAGTGTTGCTGATGTAGATGGTGACGGCATGGATGAAATTGTATATGGAGCCTGTACCATAGACAACAACGGAAAAGGGTTATATACAACCGGCTTACAACACGGTGACGCCATGCATTTAGGAGACTTAAACCCGAATCGTCCCGGTTTGGAAATCTGGAGCTGCTTTGAGTCCACGAAAAGTAACGGCGGAGTCGGGGCTGCTATGCGTGACGCGAAAACAGGCAGTGTACTATTTAAATTCAACGCTTCAAGCGATATAGGCAGAGCCTGCTCTGCTGATATAACAGCCAGCTATCCCGGAGAGGAAGTATGGGCTTCCGGGTCCCCCTTATACAGCAGTACCGGGCAAAATATAGGCACCGCCCCCTCTCAGGTGAATTTCGCCATCTGGTGGGACGGGGATGAACTCAGAGAATTATTAGACGGAACAACCATTACCAAGTATGGCGGCAAAACCTTGCTCAGTGCCGACGGCTGCGCTTCCAATAACGGGACCAAGGCAACCCCATGTTTACAGGCCGACCTCTTTGGTGACTGGAGAGAAGAGGTTGTTTTCAGAACATCCGACAATCGTTATCTGCGTATTTATACAACGACTGACGTCACCACCCGGCGTATTTATACCCTCATGCATGATCCGGTATACCGCCTGGGTGTCGCCTGGCAAAATGTTGCATACAATCAGCCTCCCCATACCAGCTTTTTCCTTGGTAATGGCATGTCTGAGCCACCAACGCCGGCAATTAAATTAACAGGAAATCATTAGCACACCCTTGCAGTCAACAAAGGTATTAAACGCCGACAATCTTATCAACGATTATCGGCGTTTAATACCTTTGCTTTTATCCATTCGACCAACAGAGCAACAAGAAAGCAAATAATATAGGAAATTATAAAATATAGCAGTATCTGTTTTAATATAGGCGGATATGTATTGTTATAAAGCTCGGAAAATAGTACCCGGGGCAAAACAACGCTGCCAATCGTTACTCCTATACTTACTCCTATCGCAGATTTCAAGGCTTTTTTTAACATATAAATTCACCTCACTGATATTTCGAATTTTATACAGACGGTCATTTAAGCGAATACTCCGGTAAACAAATTGACATTTGCCGATTGGGTGGACGAAGATGATGAATTGATCTTGTAATTGTTTCGGTGTTAGCGGTGTAAGAACTTTTCTTATATCTTTGGCTGTATAAGCATCTAACCGATTTTATCCAACCTCGCTTGTCACGTAGTAAAATAAATATTTTGGATTTACTTCATTAAACTTAATCTTCTAACTTACCTGATAAATAAGTTTCTAGTATAAATTGAGGATTTTCATAATAAAAACTACCATTATAATCATCCAGTAATTCACAAATAAAGGAATCATATACTTCAAACAATGCTTCGATAATATCAATGTTTTTTGCAGCGGCAACGCCTATTATCAGCCGCTTATATACTTTTCCAATATCCCAATGTGTAGGAATCGCATAGTTACATTCTTTCACATTATCAAAAGTACCTATAGGTATTTCCGCTTCTTCTATAAACTCTGCAGCAACCTGTTCTATATTATAGCTATGATAAATATCTGCTAAGTCATATATCTTTTCTATCCTATCTTTACCAAGTTTCTGTACAACAATATTCCTTTTATTTTTTGTTTTTCTTGCTACATAGTCAATGAAACTACATGTAAAAAATAAATCATTATCCTTCTTCTCTTCTCTCCCTATCACCTTATTACCTCCTGACAGTCACGATATTTTAAACAGTTTATCGCCTCTTTTGTACAGAAATTGATCTGATGTGTCGGATATTTAAACTTTGCCATAATCCAAAACTGTTCTCTAGTAATGATACCCTCCATGTAATCTGCTATATAATTATAGATCTGATCATTTGCCATCGCTCCTATAACGATATCATAATTATGCTCTTTTCCATGTCTACAATCAATAATAAAGTCAAGCCACTTTTCTGTCATTTCTTTAAATTCCAGTATTCTAAGTGAATCATCTATTTTTACCTCATAAATATTCACCATTGGCGTATTATAGCGCTTAGCCCATCTCTCTGCCTGTTCTTTCATAATGGTACAATAAAATCCATTTCCAAAATCTTTGGTGTAATGTCCGGATTTTACATATGGATCTTTTACGATTGTATAGCTGCCATGATATACTACCATTTTGGACATGTATTTTTTCCTCCTATGGGGATTCAATCTTTGCTCTTCCCTGAAATTTTATCACAGATATCGCTTTGACTCAATAGCTTACAGCCTTCCAAAGCTTATATATCATTATAATTTTTCATAGGTTTCCTTTAGAAGCAAAGCATCCCTCTCCAAAAGAGGCCCTTCAGCAATTATACACCCCCGTACACCAAAATCCTTTATAGCCCTTAGACATTCTCTGTAGTTGAAGTCGCTTTCCATTAATGGAGCATGACTTCTTTCCCCTTTCAGAGTGTATTTTATTCCCCCCATGTGAATATGCAGATCTTCTATGGCGGTTCTGCCCAGATTGTCAAGAACATACTTTAGAATACCGGCGAAATCATCATAGCTTCTAAGACCACCGTTTGATCTCGCGTGAATGTGTGAGAAATCAATACAAAGCTTGCACAGAGAAAGTTCTTTACATAGCGAAACCAATTCCTCCAGCGTTCCGAACTGCGATCCCTTTCCAGTCGTCTCAAGCCTGTAATCCACCCCACAATCAGGAAGCTTCATCAGATTGCTCTTAATGGTTGCATAAGCTTCCTCTTTAGAGTCATTTAAGTAAAAACCTGGATGAAATATCAAACTCTTTCCTTTGACCTTTATCAACCCTTCTGCAGCAGCAATTATCCTTTTGACTGATTGATCCTGTTTCGTGATATCATCGGCATTTAGATTTATATAATGTGATGCATGGGCTGAAAGATAAAAGCTTTCCTTCTGCTTTGCCTCGAATATGGCCTCCTTATTGTTATCCGTTACATTGACATTCCGGACAAAAAGCAGTTCCATGGCATCAAGCCCTATAGATTTCAGATAATGAATGCCCGTTACATAATTATAACGTTTTATACCATCGAATAACGGTAAACCGGATATACCAAACAATAGTTTTTTCATACCTCTTCCTAAGCATCCGGATTCCATTTATTTGATAAAACCCGGAATTTCCTCCTTTATCCGGCGATCTTATGCCTGCAAGTTGTAAATCAACGTTTTCCACACCGCCCCTGTTTAAAATTCAGAATGCGTTTGGCAATGGTTCCTTATTCGTCAGATTCCTTGTTAAATATTAACATAAATGGAAAAGTACCTGTAATCATCCACTGAATGGAATTTTATCATAAAAAGGAAAAAGAAATTCTTTCATAAATTTAAAACAATCATGAATTTTGCCGATATTTAAATAACACCGTTTTTCATCCTTATACCATAAAAATAATACGGACAACTACTATAAGCAGATAAAAAGGAGTATTAAGATGAGGGGTATTAAATTAAAAAAAGCAACAGGCATTTTCATTTCCATGGTTCTATTTATGGCATTATTCAATGGATATCCGTCCCAGACCATGAATTCCGGATCTCTTGAAGCTTCGGCAGCGGCAAATCTTATATCCAATCCCGGGTTTGAATCAGCAAAGAGCAGCTGGTATGAATTGGGGGAATCAACAGCTACTAAAATTGTGACTCCCGGAGCGGACAGTACAGGCAAAGCGTTATGTATCGGCACCGGCAAGGGAGGGCTGGGCCAGCTGATTACCGGAATTTCATCAGAAAATTACTACACGCTTTCCGGTTTCGGCAGAGTGAGCGTTACAGGCGAAGCAGCATATCTTGGCATTGATTGTATGGACAGCAATGGCAGGAAGCTTGCCGGCGGAAAATTCCAGCTGTCGTATAACACAACCTCCTATACGCAAAAAGCAATTACCTTCACCCCGGTTAAAGGTACGGTAAAAGTTCAGGTATTTACATATAAAAATTCCGGCTCAGGATATGCATATCTGGATGCCTTAAAACTTGAAGGTAAGGGCACAGGCCAGCCATCACCGACCGGACTGGCAGCAGTCACGGTAAACTCAACCTATATCGGGCTTAGCTGGAATGAACTCGCCGGAACAGAAACTTATAAACTGTATAGGGATGGCCAATTGATCTATACGGGTTCTGTTAATGCTTTTACAGATACCGGACTGGCCCCGGGCACGGCACATTCCTATCAAGTATCTGCAGTTACTTCATCCGGAGAAACAGCTAAATGTACCGGGGTAAGCGCCAAAACCGCTTCTGTTTTAGGCGATGAATTATTTGATGATTTTACCGGCACTTCCGTAGACACTTCCAAATGGGAGATCGCTTACCAGCAGTGGGGCGGAGAAAATGTAAACGGCGGAGTGCTTCCTGATAATATATCCGTCAATAACGGTATGCTTATAATCCAGGGAAATGGCGATCGATATGAGGGACCCATAAGGGGAATCAACAGTGACGGCTCTTTACGCGCAGATGGGAAGAGAACCGGCGGATGTCTGAAAACGATCAACAGCTATGCTTCCGGCAGCTATGAAGTAAGGATGAAAGTTCTGCCGGAAATGGGGGCATTATCCGCCATGTGGACCTATTATAACGATGGCGAAATAAATCATGAAATTGATATTGAAATGCCGGGAACTACCGTAGATTTTTCCAATGTGCTCAATACGGTCTGGATTGATGATATTGAAAGTGACGAATACAGAACATCAAAGCTTATGAAAACCCCCACCGTACAGGATGACGGGAAATGGCATATTTACCGTTTTGACTGGCATACCAACCCAAAAAGGGTAGATTTTTACCGTGACGGCATTTTGACAAGCAGTATTACAACTACGGTGCCTTTTCATGCGGGCAAATTCTGGGTGGGGGCATGGTTTCCCAATAACTGGTGCGGAAATCCGAATTTTGCAACGGATTATATGTATGTAGATTATGTGAGGATCACACCCTTTCAGGAGGCAGGAGATGTACGGTAAATATGCGGAAAAGAGCCAGTCTGGCACGAAACTTCTGTTGGCTGCCAGGCTGTTATTCCTTAGTTACATCCAGTCTTTACGGATAAAAGACCGTAGGCCGATTGCAAGATAGATGAGAAAATCAACTCCAAGAATCAATCCAAACGATACGGGTTCCAGTCTGGGAGAAAGATCTAATCCCTGCGGAAACATGGCATAATACGGGGGAATAAATGGGAGCCACGCGCCCAGGGAAGCAGGAAGCCCACTCAGGACAATATTGGGAATCACCGCAGAAACACTGAACAGCAGGGCCATTCCAAAGGATTTGAAGCGGGAAGCCAGCCCGATCTGCAGCATGGCAAGAGGAAAGCACGCCAGCCAGCCACCCCAAATGCCCTGCAAAACCGGTTTCCACGGAATGGTGTCTTCTACACCGGCAATCCTGCCCGTAATGAGATAGCCTGCGAAAAAAATCAGCTGCATGAACGCGACTAAAGCAATCAACGCTGAGAATTTGGACAAAAAGATTTTCCAGCGCGGATAGGGAAATGTAAGCAGCTGCTTCCATGCTCCGTTTTTGTGTTCATAAAAGCATAGAAAAGCCGCAAAAATCCCGGTGTAAAGCGGCAGGAAGAACATGCCATGAAAAGACACCGCTTGAAAATAGAGTGTCAGCCAATTCGGCGTAAAATAGTACGCCAAAGATTTTACGCTGCCCGCCGCAAGAAGCCATGTCCCAACCGCCTCTAATAAAATCAGTAGAAAAATAAGCGGCCATTTCATTTTTCTGCATTCTGAAAAAAACAATTTACACATATCCTATCCTCCTATTTTATCTCCAAAGTGCGAAACCGCATAGCGCCTGCCATGAGCAGAAAGAAACCGAGTCCTGTCCCCAGCATAATCCACGTTGTATATCCCTTAATGAACGGACTTGCCATGGAAGGATAGGACCAGGGCAGGATATACAGAACTTTTTGCGTAATTCTCGGCAGAAAAAGACTGGAAACTGCGCCGGTCATGCCCAATGCCAGAGGAAGCGTCTGGTTGGAAAAGGAAAGAGACAGAAACAGCTGAATGGAAAGCATCGGAAATGATGCCGCCAGGCACCCGAAAATTTGCTTTGCCAAAAATGCAAACGGCAATATTTCATCAGAATATAAAAGCCATACCGTACAAAATCCGCCTAAGATCAATGCACTGCAGCCGAGCATCAAAACAACTACCCAGGCTGCTTTGGTGTAGTAAAAAGCGGTACGGCTCACCGGGGTGGTAAAAAGAAGCTTGAGCCCCTGCGCCTGATGCTCGGTTTCGGACACCATGCTGCACAGCAGAGTAATCGTAAGCAGCATCGTAAAGGAAAGGAACATATAAATGACATTCAGTCCTGCGTAAACGCCTGTCTTCCCCTGGCGAAAGTATAAATACCACTCCAGGCAGGTGAATAAAATCAGAATAACAGAGCTGATGACCGGAACCGCATAGCATATCTTCCGCGCCTTCCGGCATTCCACAGCGAATAACCGTTTTATCATAAGCTCCCATCCTTTCCGGTCAGGCTTAAAAAAATATCTTCCAAAGAAGGAACAGATTCCCGCATTTTCTTTATGGAAAAGGGTTGGAGGATATGGAAAACTTTTGCCTGATCCATCTGTTCCGTCAGAGATATACGTAATTCATTTTCTTGCAGAACCACATCTGCCCCGGCAGAAGCAAGCGCACGGCATGCCTCCTGGGTATCTTCTGTCCGGACATAAAGCTTTGCACCGCTTTTCTTTTCCAGCTCCCTGATGCTATCCTGAAATATAAGCCTGCCTTTTTGAACAATGCCAATTTCATCAGAAATAGACTGAATCTCGCTTAAAATATGGCTGGATAAAAAAATGGTGATTCCCTGTTCGTGGCAGAGCGACAGCATTAAGCTGCGGATTTCCTGAATTCCGGCCGGATCAAGGCCATTGATCGGTTCATCCAGAATCAAAAGCTTTGGTTTGCGGATCAGTGCCTGCGCAATCCCCAAACGCTGCTTCATTCCGAGGGAATACCCCTTAACGGTTTGCTTGGCATAGGGAGTCAGCCGGACAATGTCAAGGACGTCATGGATGCTTCTCTCAGGCAGATCCATAAGCTTGCAAATAATGTTAAGGTTTTTATACGCAGATAAATGCCCATAGTAAGACGGCCCTTCCACGAGGGAACCGACATTCCGCAAAATCCCTTCACGATCACGCTGCAGCGAGCGTCCCATGATCTGAATAGCCCCCTCATCTGCACGAATCAGACTGAGCAGCATACGAATGGTTGTCGTTTTACCAGCACCATTGGCACCCAAAAAGCCGTAAATTTTACCCTCCGGAACTCGTAAATCCATGTGATCTACCGAAACATGCCTGCCAAAACAGCGTGTCAGCCCGTTTGTTTCAATTATATATTCAGACATAACAAATCCTCCTGTATTCTGTTAGATAACAGGAGTATAAATCATGAATCTTATTTTCAGGTAAACGAAAGTAAAAGATTAGTAAAATCGTATTATTGAATGGGCAATTCCAGGAAAATAGAAGTTCCTTGCCCCGCCAGGCTTTCCAAATGGATGGAACCGCCATGTAATTCAACAAATTGTTTGGCAATCGCCATGCCAAGACCGGAACCCTCAACCGGATGATCGGTCGGCGTTCCCCGGTAATAACTTTCAAAGAGATTTCTCTGGGTTTCCTCATCCATCCCGCTTCCATTATCTGAAACTTGTATAAAAAATGTATCCTGCTTCCTTTGAACCGATACTGCCACCTCTGTCTCAGGCGGATTGTGTACAACCGCATTGATGAGAATATTTTGTAATGCCCTCTGCACCAGAACCGTGTCTACTTCCAGAAAGAATGTTTCTATATTGGAATCAAAAGAAAAAATATGCTCGGCGCAACGAGGAGAATTTGCAATATCCAGTACGGCATTCCGCAGAAATTCAACCATTTCCGTTTTCGTTTTTTGAACAGCGATCTTTCCGTCTTCTGATTGAAAAGAAATATTCAAATCATCGATAAGATTTTTTATGTGCCTGGATTTTTCCTCAATTTTGTTGCCGAACTCCATGAATTCACTGTTCGACCAGCCATATTGCCCAGCAGAAATCATGGAAGCATAGCCTTGGATATAGGAAAGCGGTGTTTTCAAATCATGGGTGATTCCGGCAAGCCATACCCGGCGTTTTTTCTCCAGAGCTCTTCGGTCTGCTTCATTTTGCTTCAATTTGTCAGTCAGAATCTGCATTTGCATCAAAAGTTCCTTATATAAGAACCGGGAACATTTATGAAAAAAGAAATTCCTGCCATGATCACGCACAGCAGGCTCGCGAAGGATTCCCTGCGCCAGCAATTGAATCCAGCGGATAATATAAAAAACAGGCTTTAAAATGAACAGAAAAAACAGATACGCGACAATTACTCCTGAAAGTATTGTGGCTGTGTGGCGGAATGTCTCCCATTCCACCGTTTTCAGGACAGGAAAGGCATTTTGCATCAATATAAATAACAGAGTAAGTACACTGTAACTCAGCAGATAAACCACCAGTGGGATGATCATAAGGGAAAGAACTTTTATGACCGTTTTCAGAGGAACTTTCATCTTAGGCGCCTCCTTTTTTATGAGGAACAAACTTATAACCCAATCCCCGAATGTTATGGATATATTTTGATTTATTCGCCTCCGGTTCAATTTTTTTACGGATTTTAGAAATATGCATAACAACCGTCTTCTCATCGCCCAGATTCATTTGTCCCCATACATTTTCATACAACTGTGCGGTTGTAAATATCCGATTAGGATGTTCTGCAAAATATAGAAGAAGGGAAAACTCCAGAGCTGTGAGCTCCAAAGCTTTTTTATTCCTGCTCACTTCGCAGGAATCCTTATTTATGCTGAAATCTTCAAATTCTAAAATATTTCCACTATCCGTTTGTGAGTGCATTCTCCGGTGCCTAAGCTGAACACTGATCCGTGCAACGACCTCCAACGGATTGAAAGGTTTTGTAATATAATCGTCCCCTCCCATGGCAAAGCCCGTTAATTTGTCGCAATCCGAAGTCTTGGCGGTTAAAAAGAGCACCGGCACATCCGTTTCTTTACGCAGCTCCATACAGAGTTCCAGCCCGCTGATATCCGGAAGCATGATATCCATTACAATGAGTTGGGGGGCAAAGTCCCGGATCATTTGCAGTGCCTCCTTACCGGACTGCGCTTTTTTAATATTCTGAAATCCTTCTTTTTTTAAAATAATTTCCAGCATATCTAAAATGCCGGTTTCATCATCTACTAAAAGAATACATTGTTCCACTTTTCATTCCTCCATAACACGTATATAGTTCTTAGTGTATACGCAGAAACGAATAAAATCAACCGCTTTTACTACTCCTGAAACAAACGCATATCCATCCAAATTCTGGGTCGCATCGATCAAATCATATGCCTGAATTTTCAAGGGAAAGAATATATTTATGAAGCAGAACGAATTTTCGACATGGAAAATGAGTTCGAAAACGAATTAAACGACCTTGCTGCATTGCGTACCGGAAACCTGGTCATAGGCGGAAGTAATTTATTTACTTCTTATATTCTGCCTCCTTTCATTACAGCGTTTATTAAAAAATATCCTCTTGTTAACGTAAAAATTGCAGAAGCTAATACGAAATCTTTGGAAAAACAGCTTTTAAAAAATGCCAATATTATTCCAAACATTATTCTCGAACTGGATCAGCAGGTTACCGCTTATCATGTAGCCTGCTATGGAATGGGTATTACCTTTATTTCTGATACGCTCATTAAACAGGTGCCCAAGGATTCACGCTTGTGCTACTATAAATTGGACTTCAACGCCGTTACCAGAAATATCAGTTTTTATTACAATAAATCAAGATATATTACAAGGGCTATGTCTGAATTTTTAAAATTAGCCTGTCTCCAGGGATGTGACAGAACCAAACGGGTCATAACTCTGAAAAGTTCTGCCTCAGGCTGCTGCTTTGTTATATTTTGAGAAACTTTTCAATATATTACTACCGTAATAATATCACGAGGTATCATGAATGGATGCTCCATTAAATCAAGTAATGAATCCTACGGATGAACAGCGGCATGAAATGACCAGAAATTTATTGGAAACGGAAGGCCGGCCGGAAGATTATGAATATATTGTTAATTTACTAAGTCCTCCTTTGGATATTACAAATTACGCAGCCCCGGGAGAACTGCAGGGATTGAAGATCGGCGTCATCGGAGGAGGCCTGGCCGGTTTATCCGCTGCATTTGAACTTCGTAAGCTGGGAGCAGATATTACAGTTCTGGAGGCCAATGAAGACAGAATCGGGGGAAGAGTTTATACCTATTACTTTGATCAGAAAGGCAAATATTACAATGAATTCGGTGCTCATAGAATTCCGGCAACCCATGAAACCACCTGGCACTATATCAATTTATTTGGCTTAAACACCCGCCCTTTATCAGTGACAAGGCGCAACAATTTTATATATGTACATAATACCCGTCTGAGAACCTCCGATTCGATCGAGCAGTTACTCTATCCCTTATACGAATTGACCCCCCAGGAGAGAAGTACCCCCTGGACAGAACTGAATGATTATGCCTTTCTATACCTGATGAAGCAGCTTCCACCTGATGTCCGGTCAGAACTAATACAAATTTTACCGGAATATTCCCCGGAATACCTTACTCTTACAAACTACTCCATCCGGCAGACCCTGGAAAATCTGGGATTCAGTCAGGGGGCAATCAGTTTGATCTCAGGTATCGATTCCGGTACCGGTTCTTTGCTGAATATCAGTTATGATGAAATCACCCATGAGGAATACACCCTGGATTACCGCAATATCTATACAATCAACGGCGGAATTATAAATCTTCCATATGCTTTTATCCAATCCTTTCTCGCGGATAATCCGCCCCAGTATCAAAATATTCCAATCTCCCAGCTGGGCACTGTTACCTATAATCCCGGTCAGACTGTTACCGGTATTTATCAGTCACAATACGGCAATAAAATAATTCTAAAATATCATGATATGAGAGATTTCAGGAAAACTACCGATATTTTTGATTATGTCGTATGTGCAATTCCCTACTCCACTCTGAGGGAAATTGAGATCAAACCATATTTCAGCAACCTTAAGATGCAGGCAATTTTAGAGTTTAATTATTCCGATTCACAAAAAACTCTTTTTCTGTGTAATAATCGTTTTTGGGAGCAAGATACCAATTACGGGCGAATGGTTGGAGGATTTTCACAGACAGACCTTCCCATTCAATATATCTTCTATCCGGGAGATCATATCCTTTGTCCCGATGCTTCCGCCTGTTCGCCGGATGAACCCGGGGTACTGGCAGCTTCCTATAATTATCATTTAAACGCAACGCGGGTGGGAAACATGGAAGAAACACTCCGATATGAACTGGTCAGGGAGAATGTGGAGGCAGTCCACGGATTGCCGGTGGGATTTTTAAATTCCATTGTGGAAGACCATAAGACAGTCGTATGGAATAATCAACCGAATAACCGGGGCGCTTTTGCTCTGGCACTCCCAGGCCAGAAAAAATTATTTGCCTATGAGATGCTGAAGCCGGAATTTAACCAACGGATCTACTTTGCAGGCGAACACGTATCCACAAAACATGCCTGGATGCAGGGCGCATTATATACCGGCAAGGCGGCTGCCAACCAGCTTGCATATCATTTTCATAATTATATACAATAATATAATGCCTTCACAGAGAGACTGTCTCAAAGATCCGCTCATCCTTATTGTCCGCTGAAATAAAAATTTTAGTGAATTAAATCAAATTTTATGATAAAATAATAAGATGTTATTTTCATGGATGTTGAGAGAATAAAAAAAACAAAGGAATCCTGTTAAAACAGGAATGGTTAAATTATGGAACCGAAGCTAGAAAAAAAATATGGACTTTTTACAGCCATTGCCATGGTTGTAGGCATCGTCATCGGCAGCGGTGTTTTTTTTAAGGCAGAAAAGATCCTCACCGCAACCGGCGGCAACTTAAAGCAGGGCATCCTGGCATGGGTGATCGGCGGTATTATTATGATCTCCTGCGCTTATACGTTTTCTGTTATGGCTACCAAATATCAATATGTTAATGGTGTAGTGGATTACGCAGAAGCCGCGATGGGGAAAAAGTATGCCTATTATGTCGGCTGGTTTATGTCATTCATTTATTATCCGACAATTACATCGGTACTGGCATGGGTTTCCGCCCGTTATACCTGCGTGATCCTCGGTTTTTCCATTACAGGCGGGGAATGCATGACCATTGCCTGTCTTTACCTGGTTTCAAGCTTTACAATGAATGCCTTATCTCCGGTTCTGGCCGGAAAATTCCAGGTAAGTACTACGGTCATCAAACTGGTGCCGCTTTTTTTAATGGCAGCCGTGGGAACATTTCACGGGCTAAGGAACGGAATGACCGCATACAATTTCACACATTACGTGTCTCAAAGCACCTCCAACGGATTATTTACGGCTGTTGTCGCAGCATCCTTTGCTTATGAAGGCTGGATTATTGCAACCTGCATTAATGCAGAATTAAAAAATGCAAAGAAAAATCTTCCTTTGGCTTTGATCGCGGGAACGTTTATTACCATGTCCGTTTATATCCTGTATTACATCGGTTTAGCCGGAACGATTAAAAATGAAGTGATGATGGCTGGCGGCGAAACCGGTGCCAAGCTGGCATTCCAAACGATTTTCACCTCGGCGGGCGGCTCGCTGTTGTTTGTATTTGTCATTATTTCATGCCTGGGAACCTTAAACGGACTGATGCTCGGCTGTACCCGGGGAATTTATTCCATTGCAGCAAGAGGTCTTGGTCCTAAACCCCAGGTTTTCAGCCAGGTGGATCCGACGACCAATATGCCCGTTAATTCCGCAATTCTGGGGTTGTTTCTCTGCGGCATCTGGTTATTTTATTTTTACGGGGCAAACTTAACCACCAACTGGTTCGGATTCTTCAGTTTTGATTCCTCGGAATTGCCCATTATCACCATATATGCCCTGTATATTCCTATTTTTATTATGTTCATGGTAAAAAGGAAAGAGCTTAAATTTTTTAACCGGATCCTCATGCCCTGCATATCCCTTGCAGGCTGCATATTTATGATCATTGCCGCCTTGTTTGCCCACGGAATGGCTGTGGCTGCTTATCTGATTGTATTTTTTGTTGTCATGGCGCTCGGTGCTCTGCTTTTACGAAAGACAGAACAGCGCTGAATGGAGGAAAAGGAGGAAATCCCTCAAGTCCTTAAGACTTTGGGGATTTCCTCCTTTTTGTTTACAACTGGCATACCTTGTGGGGATTTAATATATTTTTAGGATCAAAGGCCTTTTTGATTCCTCTCATAATTTCAACCGCAGCAGGATCCATGGCCTCCATGAGATAGGATTTCTTTGCATATCCAATGCCGTGTTCCCCGGATACCTGGCCGCTTAATTCTCTGGCTTTTCCATAAATCTTATCCATGGCAGCTTTCAGTTTTTCTTCCCATTCCGCTTCGCTTAGATCATCCTTTAAAATGTAAGCGTGAAGATTGCCATCCCCTGCATGACCAAAGCTTTTGATCCGGATATCCACTTCCTTATGCAGCCCGTGGATATATTCCACCATTTCATTCACAGAGCTTCTCGGAACCACCACATCCACTTCATCCATAAAGGAGGTGGACCCTTTGATCGCCTCTAAGAACGCCCCCCGTGCCTTCCAGATGGATTCTTCTCTCTCATTGGTATCGGAAATTAAAATATCAACCGCTCCCTGTTCCAGACAAATACGGGCCACACTTTCATAATCCTGTTCAATCTCTTCCGTGGAATTTCCGTCAAACTTAAGCAGCAGGTATGCGTCCGCACTGTTATCGGGGAATTTTTTGCCCAGGTATTTTTCCGCATCAATAATGACTTCCCTCTGCATAAATTCTATGGCTGTGGGTATGGCTCTGGACTTAATGATCCGGGGTACGGTACCGATCGCCTTTTCCAGAGTCGGAAACGGAATCAAAAGGCTGATTGCTTTTTTCGGCAGGGGAAGTATTTTAAGAGTTGCTTTCGTTATGATTCCCAGCGTCCCTTCGGAACCTACCATTAAATCCTTCATGGCATATCCCGTACTGTTTTTCACTACCTTTCCGCCAAATTCCACGACTTTGCCATCAGGCAGTACGACTTCCAGACCTCTTACATAGTCTCTGGTAACGCCGTATTTTACGGCCCTCATTCCTCCGGCATTGGTACTGATATTACCTCCTATGGTCGCAGATTTTTCCCCCGGATCCGGAGGATAGAATAAGCCTCTTTCCTCTACATATGCCGCCAGTTCCATCAAAAGCACTCCTGGCTCTACGGTTATGGTCAGATTATCCTCATCAAGCTCCAGAAAGCGGTTCATCAGGCCGGTATCCAGCATAATGCCATGTTCCATGGCTACGGAAGCCCCGACAAGACCTGTTCCGGCTCCTCTCGGAGTCACCGGTATGGTATTCTCATATGCATATTTCATGATCGCAGAAACTTCTTCTGTGGTTTTTACCTTCACCACCACATCGGGAAAACTGACCGTATCACTTAACTCATCGTGGCTGTATTCTTCATTTATTTTCTCTCCGCAAAGAATCCGGTCTTTGTCCTTAATGATACTGCCTATATAATTTATATCTTCTGTATCCATTTTTTTATAATCCATAATAACTCCTATCTGCGCGCCTTGGCCCACCAGTTAATCTTATTAATTTCTATCTTTTCCTTCTTTGATCCGGCTGATCAAATCCGGTATGATTTCATATAAGTCACCTACCAGACAATAATGGGCCGTTTTGAATATGGGCGCATTTTCATCTTTGTTTATGGCAATGATCTGGTCGGAATGATTCATGCCGGCTGTAAACTGGACAGAACCGGATACCCCGCAGGTAATGATCAATTTAGGCCTTACGGTCCGGCCGCTTAAGCCTACCTGGCATTTGGCTTCCAGCCATCCGGCCTCCATCACCGGCCTGGTGCAGGCAAGCTGTCCGCCTAATAAATCCGCCAGCTCTTTAAGCATGCCTAAATCTTCTGCTTTTTTCACGCCTCTTCCTGCTACTATGAGAACTTCTGCTGCTTCAATAAACTGTTCTTTTTCTTTTGGAATAATATCAAGTACAGATACCCGGCTGCTTAATTTCTCTGAATCAATGTCACAAGGAACGATTTCTCCGTGAACCGCCCCGCTTCTCTCCGGAGCATCCATTACCTTATAGCGGACTGTCGCCATCTGCGGCCTGTGATTGGGCGTTAAGATCTGTGCCATGATATTTCCCCCAAAGGCAGGTCTTATCTGCACCAGGTTCGTATTTTCATTGATATCCAGAATGGTACAATCCGCCGTAAGTCCGGTCTTTAATCTGGCTGCCAGCCTGGGAGCTAATTGTCTGCCAACCGGAGTGGCCCCAAACAAAACAGCGCAGGGCTTTCTGTTCCCGACAAAATCCTCAAAGGCTTTTGTATAGGGCTCCATTTTAAAACGTTCCAGTTCTTCCTTATCATAAGCAAATACTTTATCCACATCGTAATGAAGCAGTTCCTCACACTGGGATTTAATATGATATCCCATCATGATGGCATATACCGGGTGACCGATTTTATCCGCCAGTTCTCTTGCCTTTCCGATCAGTTCAAAGGTAACCGGGTGAATCACACCGTCAATGTGGTCCACGTATACGGCAATTCCCTTCCACTGATCCTTATCCACGGATTCTACCGCTTCCTCTATGTATTCCACGGCCCCTTTCGGTCCTTTTTTCACACACAGTTTACACATTTTGCAGGCAGCGTTGATTTGAAGAAGATTATCTTTTTCCTCCAATGCTCCGAAAGGGCATATGTTTATAAGCTCTTTTATATTACCTACCTTTTCCTGATTGATGACTAATTTACCCATTTTTTCTTCCTCCTCAGACGAATTTCAATTCTTTCAATTTATGAAACAGCTGATCCGTCAGTTCTTTTCCATCTCCGCTCCAGGTTTCCCTGTGCCTGTTCACCTGAGGCGGGAATATCCGCTGTACCTGCGTCGGGGAGCCGTTTAAGCCATAATGCTTTTCTTCCCTGTCTTCCATATCCTCCAGGGTTATGACTTTGATTTCCCTGTCTTTGGTCTCCTGTTTTTTAACGTAGGAAGGAAGTCTTGGAATAAATATATCCTTATCCACTGCCAGCAGGCAGGGGTACTTAATCTCTGCTACCTCGATATCATGTGTCATATCCATTTCCACTACCAGAGAATGGGATTTTATTTCTGCGATTTTAGAAATATTGGACAAACTGGGGACGTGGAGCCATTCTGCCAATTCCGGTCCTACCTGGGCGGTATCGCCATCCGTAGTCTGTTTTCCGCAAAGGATCAGATCAAAATTCCCGGATTTTTTAATTCCCTGTGAAAGGGTATAGCTGGTTGCAAGGACATCCGCTCCCCCGAATTTCCGGTCGGATATCAATACTCCATGATCCGCTCCCATGGCAAAGGCTTCCCGGATGATTCCTGCTGCCTGACCCGGACCCATGGTCAGGGCAGTGATGCTTCCTCCGCATTTTTCTCTGATTCTCAGTGCCGTTTCAAGAGCATATAAATCGTACGGATTCATCTTGGATTCCACACCATTTCTCTTTAATACTCCTGTGACCGGATCCACTTCCACCTGATTGCTGTCCGGTACCTGTTTCATGCATACTAAAATATTCATGTCATGACTCCCTTTCTTCCTTGTTCAGGATAAACTTTCAAAGTAATATTTCATTAAACTGGTAGTACCACTTTGGCGAAATATATTGCTGCAAAAAACTTGTTTTCGCAGCCTTATCCTTACTACCTCTTTTAAATTGGTAGTACCACTTTGCAGTTTCATTATAAGTCGGTTTATCGCATGTGTCAATAGACGTCATTTTTTTAACGAGCACTTTGTATGTTTTCACTCATTTTCGTTTGCTTATCACATTTTCAATTCCTTCTCTTTTAGTTCTTCGTCAATTACTCCAAAATGTTTATTAATCGATTCATAAGCCAGCTTCTTATCCCTGGTAATTAAGCTCTGAATCATTCCATTATGCGCTTCCATCAATACCTTCCTGCTATCCTCCTGACTCAGTATCTCTCTTCTCAGATCAACAATAAACTTGTCAACTACTTCGGAGAGCGCCTGAAGGATACTGACGATCAGTGTATTTTTTGATGCCAGGGCAATATGATAGTGCAATTTTTTATCCAAAACAACATTATTGGCTTCGGTTTCTGTTTCTAATTGGGATACGGTATGGATCAATATCTGAATCTCCTCGTCGGTGATGTTGTCTATAGCCAGCATCAATGCTTCCATTTCCAAGGCTCTGCGAAGCTGGCTGATCTGGTTGTAATCAATTTGATTAAGCAAAAACAGCATGGACAGGGATTCCACCAGATTATTTTCGAATTTACCGGTCAGAAAATTACCTGCTCCATGCTGGCTTGAAATGATCCCCATATTATCCAATGTACGGATCGCCTCCCTGACAGAATTACGGCTGATTCCCAGTATTTCCGATAACTCCCGTTCTGCCGGAAGCTTTCCGCCTATGCTTAATTCTCCATGGCGGATCTGCATTTTAATATAGTTGATTACTTTCATATATGATTTTTCCTGGTTTCCATACTCTTCCATAACTTCCTCCGTCTGTTTCTTCCGGCCGCAGCAGCATGATATAAATCCATCGGCCCCAATTTCTTTTTCTGACAATGTGGTTCTAATCAGCTCCATCAGCTTGTGGTTTATCTTAACTGATTCAATTCCATAAAAGAGCCCTATACTGAATTATAGTATCTTCCTGATGTATAGTAAAGGTCATTTTTATACGCACTTTGTCCTTCTATTCATCTTATGCTTCCACAATTACAAAGGACTTATTTTCACTGCTTCTGAATATTTTTAAGAAAAAACAAAATAATATAAGATATCTTATAAAATCAATTGGGGGGTTATATGCCAAAAAAAAATATTATTCCGGAAGCAAAGGCAGCTCTTAATCAGTTTAAGTATGAAATCGCTAATGAAACTGGCTTACCTGTGAAAAACAATGATTATAGCGAGATGACGTCTTACCAATATGGTTATATGGTTAAAAAAATGATTGAAGAACAAGAAAAACAAATGACGGAAAAAAATCATATTTTATAAAGAGGTTTATAATGAAAAAATATACGAATGGGGCAGAATTACCGGTAGGGCTTGGTTTAGCACTGGAACAATATAATGCAATGGATTATTTTTTTGCCTTACCTGCGCAGGCACAACAGCAGATTATTGACCGTACTCATACGATACAGTCGAAAAATGAAATGCTTGCTTATGTTGAATCTATCGTTGCTGCAAAATGAAATCTGGCTGCACGCCGCTCTCAGCACCTGGAGCGGTACTGTTAATCAAATGTATAAATTCCGCGTTTGTACGGAGAAATTCAATGCTGTTATGGTCAATAATTATGGCAGCAGGTGCTGTTCTTTCATATTTTGTATCACAGTATATTGCAGTCGCAACATTCGTTATTTGGCTGATCCTATTTTTAAGGATGTTCATACTGATGCTGAGAAAGCTTTTCAAAAATATAAAATTAAATAGTTAAATTCCAATTTAATCGTTACGGTCGGGGTGAATAAAATACACTTTGAATTATGGTATTCCCCTTGGTAACTGATTATCCGTACAATATTCAGACCCTTAGCGAGCCCCGGAACCCCCTGGCAGCATAGTAGGATTCTGCTCCATTGTGGTACACAAAGACAGTGTCGTAGCGGCGGTCGCAAAAAAGGGCCCCGCCGAG
>NZ_LT732526.1:153709-223491 GCF_900155545.1 Clostridium sp. Marseille-P2415 | reverse complement strand
CCCCCTGGCAGCATAGTAGGATTCTGCTCCATTGTGGTACACAAAGACAGTGTCGTAGCGGCGGTCGCAAAAAAGGGCCCCGCCGAGTTTTCTAATATTCGTAGGTGTTTTCACCCAGCTCGATGTTTTTACATCGAAACTTCCAAGTTTCTGCAGCTCCCGGTATTGTTCTTCCGTTAAAAACTCAATGCCCATGGCAGCAGCCATATCAACAGCGTTATGATCCGGCTTATGTTCTTTCCTTGACTCCAGCGCTTCACGGTCGTAACAAACACTTCTGCGGCCTTTCGGACTTTCCGCCGAACAATCACAAAAAATGTATTCGCCCGTTTTTATATCCTGACCAACAGCATCTGGTTCACCACCAGTTCTTTCCATTTCATTGAGTGACCACAGTTTTTCAGTATCGGTTTCCAGCTTTGTTTGTACTTTAGCCCATTCAAGACCTTTATGGCGGTTCATGTTTTTCTCAAAACGGGCTTTCAGCACTCTTAGCAGTTCTTCCCGTTGTTCTGATGACAACTCATTTTTATTGCGGTTCATGTCGTTCATACTTTTATATAACCTCTGATGAATAAGTGTATTAAGCGTATAATTGCCTGATTTTAACTGATTTATACATCCCCTCAGAATTCATTCTGTTAGCCGCTGCGAAACATTTATCAGGTGGTTACATCAATTGTCCCGGAAGATGTACCGGAAACTGCAGGGTCAGTTATTTCACCTCTTGCCGCATTCCACGCTTCTATATATATACCGTAAAATTCAGAAGTACGGGCATCTTCTGCCGGCGTTCCCATAGCGTGCCATGTGCCATTTGAGAATGTCGCAACGATTTCTCCGCTGCCGTCCTTAAATTCAGCATAAGAAATCTCATTACTGGCGGACATAATTCGTTTTCCCAAAAGAATATCTAAAAGAGAGATGGCTTCCGGTTGGGGTACAGATGATTGATTTATGCCATTGAGGGTCGTCATAGCCTTATCAATAATACCCTTTCGGTCCGGTGATACTACGGATACATAACTTTCCATCAGACTTTTAAATCCGGGGCATTCAACGCCAAACTTTCCGGTAGATGCATCTTTTTGAGCCTGTTGTACAATTGCTTCATTAAATTTTACATCACTCATTTTGGGTGCTGTTTTGGCAAAAAAATCGGGAACCGGAACGCTGCTTGGTTTCTTCTTTGAAAATTGTTGGTTCACTGTAATACTATTATAAGATCCAATGCGCATTGTCAAACACTCCTTTGCAGTTATTTTTTTAAATAATAGGTATGTCAAGGCCAGTCCGGTTTCGAAAACTGACCTCAACTTACCATTAATTTTAATATTCGTAATAAATCGTTATTGAAGGACGGCTGTAAGTTTTCGTGCCTGTATCCAGCTTTATTCCTCTTTCAATATATCCTCCAAGGCAGGTGGCATTAAATCGGATATCATATGTCCCATTTGCGGGAGTATTATAAAATTGAGTTTTGAATGTTAGTTTTGAATTGGAGGCACCATTCCAGGCAACGGAAGCTTCCGTTGCTTTATTGCTGCTGGTTAATATCAATTTATTTGTCAGTACCGCCCCTTTAAAAGAAAGAGAACCTGTATTAACTTCAATTTTAGTAACCGTTGCATTTGCAGGCAGCCCGGAAACTCTAAAAGATATAATGTTGGAATCACCGGAAGAACCTTCTTTAAGGATAACACTCATTGACTTTGATGAAGATACTGTTTTCGATGAGGCTGCTGCATATGCCGCTGTTGTGTATGCAAAAGTCATGGCAAAAACAAAAAGCATGGCAAAGAACAAACGAAATAATCTTTTAATTTTCATTTAGATAACTCCTTCCATTCCATAAAAAGTAAAAAATTATTTTATCCTCTTATTTCTAATATCGGAAAAATCGGATAAATGTTTAAACATAAATCAACTTATCATAATTTTTAAAGCTGATAATACATACTATGCATCTATGTTATAAAATGTAGCAGATACCTCTGCACAGTTTATAAATAGTAATTGTCCGTTAATTTATTCTGAAATGCAAACAGGAATTGACTTTTTGTATTATTTGTATTATTTGTATTACTATATGTAATACAAAGAGAAGTGATCCCATGATAGTTTCCCTGGATTTTCAAAGCGACGTGCCAATTTATCTGCAGTTAAGAAATCAGATCGTGATCGGAATATCCAACGGAACCCTGGCTCCGGGTGAAAAGCTTCCGACAATAAGAGCCCTGGCACAGGAAATCGGTATCAATACCATGACGGTAAATAAAGCTTATCAGCTGTTAAAACAGGAAGGATATATTTGTGCTGACAGGCGAAGCGGCGCCATTGTAAACGATACCTACCAAAAGAAGCGGTCTCTGTCAAAAAAGACCTCCGATGCCCTGAAAGTTGTCATATCCGAAGCAAAGCTGGAAGGTTTTACAGAAAGTGAATTCTTAACGATCTGCCGTGAACTATACTCAGGGAAATCATAATGATCCCATAAGTACGGTATGCCCCAATTATTTATATTTATGAAACGTGTAAAGGAGTTAAACTGTATGTTATTTCATATTATATTATTTGTCTGCTTATATCCGGTTCTGCCCATTATTTATTATGTAATGAAACTTGCCGTCAGGGAAAAGAAAAATATTGTCCTGGGAATCACGCTTCCCACAGAATATTTAAATGCCCCGGAAGTCGCGGCCCTTTGTAAAGCCTATGAGAAAGAATTGAAAAAATATATGCTGATATTCGGAGTTTTCCCTTTTCTTTTTCTATTCATCAGCTATGTATCCATCAGCCTGACCTTGTGGATTGGCTGGATCATGATGTCAATCCTGGCCCTCAGCCTGCTCTATATAAAATACAATAAAAAAATAGGCCTGCTAAAGGCAGAGATGCAGTGGAATACCGTAAATAAAGAAAAGGTCTTCATCGATACCAGGACTGCAACTGAAAAAATCCGTGCCATCAAAAGACTGCCTTTTCTTCCCCCCATTGTGTTCAGTCTGATCCCTTTGGCGGCTGAATTCCTGTTTTTTTCCGGAACAAAGCATTTTCTTACCAATGAACTGACCCTGTTTTCCATCAGCTTTCTTTCACCCTTAAGCCTTTTTCTTGGGATCCTGACAGATAACCAGAGATCAGAAATCATCAGCATGAACAGTGATTTGAATTCTAATTTCAACCGGGCAAAAAAACACATTTGGGGGAAATGCTTTCTTTGGATAGCCTGGATCAATGCCATCTTTACGTTTATTACCTGGGCTGTTATTAAGGGAACTTTAAAAAATACAATCCTATTCCTGGTCCTGACAATGGCCTATTCCATTCTATTGACAGTTATCCTCTTCCGCGGGGGTACCAATATAAGAAAATTAAGAGAAAAAGCAGCGGATCAAATCTCTTCAGAATCCGAAAGGATCCTTAACGATGATGATTCTCACTGGATTTACGGCATGTTCTATTACAATCCCAATGACAGCCATACCATGGTCGATAAAAGATTTGGAATGGGAATGACCATGAACATGGCAACAAAAGCAGGAAAGGCCGTCACGGCATTTACCTTTGCGTTTTTATTGTATTTGCCGGTTTTATGTATCTATATGATCTTTGATGAATTTACACCGGTTAATTTGGAAATCCGGGGAAATCAGGTCATTGCAGAACATCTGAAAGAAGAATATGCTGTCAATATATCCGATATCCAGGAGACAAAGCTCATTACCGAGCTGCCGGATACCTCCCGAATCTTTGGAACGGGTATGGATATTTTGGAAAAGGGGACCTTTTCCGTTGAAGGCTACGGCGATTGCGAGATATGCTTAAATCCCCAGACCTCTGCCTTTCTTGTAATAAAGACATTGGAAGATACTTACATTTTCAGTGATGAGGATCCGCTGGATACAAAGGAAATATATAAGCAGTTGACAAAATAATGTTCCAGTAAGGCTGTGTTCTTCATAACTGAAAAACACAGCCTTACCTTTTTTTACAAATGAAAATGAAGTTTTATTAATTAAGAAGTATTGTGGCTTTACTATTATTCTGCCGACAAGGAACTATACAATGATCCGGTGATTTTCTCCGTCATCCGCCAGCAGAACTCTGTTCCCTTGAATTACCCTGTCATCCACAGTGATCGTTTCCGTTGTCAGGGTTCCCTTACTTCTGCTCCCGACCCTGATTTCATAGAGGGATCTCCCATACTTATATTCTATGGAAAAATCGCCGAAACTTGCCGGTGTCGCCGGATCAATGACCAGCTCATTCCCCTCTTTCCGAATGCCCAGAAACCAGTTCAACAGCCCCTGATACATCCAGCCCGCGGAACCGGTATACCAGCTCCAGCCGCCTCTTCCGGTATAGGGGGGGCTTAAGGATATATCCGCCGTCATTACATAGGGCTCCTTCTCGTACCTGAGCGCATCCTTCCTGTTTTGCGTAATGGTAATCGGATTAAGTATGGCAAACAAAGTCCCGGCCATGTTATAGTCGTGCAGCTTCGACGCGGCGATCGCCAGCCAAACCGCCGCATGGGTATACTGGCCTCCGTTTTCCCGGATGCCGGGAATATAATTCTTGATATACCCCGGGTTTTTACTTGTCTTATTAAAGGGAGGCGCCAAAAGTAAGGAAAGGGCATCCTCCTCCCTTACCAGATAACGCCATGCCGACTGCATTGCCGTTTTCGCCCGTTCCTCATCCGCCCCCTTAGATATTACGCTCCAGGACTGGCTGATGGAATCTATCTTGCACTCGCTGTTTTCCTTTGAACCAAGCTTCGAGCCGTCGTCATAAAAGGCCCTAAGATACCACTCCCCATCCCAGGCGTGTTCTTCGATGCTTTGAAGCAGGGTTTCCCGTTTCTGCTCCAGTTCCTGCCCGTAGGCCGCATCCCCTTCCTGACCGCACAAAGGAATGAAGTCTCCCAATACAGTATACAAAAACCAGGCCAGCCAGACACTCTCTCCCTTCCCCTTCATTCCTACCTCATTCATGCCGTCATTCCAGTCGCCTCCCCCCATGAGAGGGAGTCCGTGTTCTCCGAAACCAGTCCGTTCTATGGCTTTTTTACAATGTTCATAAACACTTTCGGAACGTTCGGATATTTCCGGGGTAAACATTACATCCTGCTGTTCCTCCGTAAGCACCGGGCCTTTGATGTAAGGCACCTGTTCCTTTAAGATTGCGGTATCTCCGGTGCTTCGGATATAAGCGGCGGTGCAGTAGGGCAGCCAAAGTAAATCATCGGATATTCTGGTTCTTACCCCGATCCCCATCGGAGGATGCCACCAATGCTGGACATCCCCTTCCTCAAACTGCCTGCTGCAGGCGATCAGAATCTGCCTGCGCAGAAAACCCGGATCTGTAAAGAGAAGCGAAAGGGTATCCTGAAGCTGGTCCCGGTATCCATAAGCTCCTCCGCACTGATAAAAGCCTGCCCTTGCCTGAATGCGGCAGGATACCGTCTGATAGAGCAGCCAGCCGTTAACCAGGATATCCACCGCCCTGTCCTTCGTCTTCACTTTAACCGTCCCTAATAACCTGTCCCAGTAAGCTTTCACCCTGTCAAGCTCCTCTTCTGCAGCAGCGGCATCCCTGTACTTGTATCTGATTTTGTTTATCTCATTAAAATCACTGCTCTGCCCGAGCCCGAACAATACAGTCTTGCTTTCCTGGGGCTGTATTGCTACGGATACCTGAATTGCTCCGCAGGGATCATAGCACACACCCGTATTGCAGGATAGCTTAACTTCCGCTCCCCGCGGTTCCCGGATGCTTCCCCTGCGTCCCAGGAACTCCTGTCTGTCGCCGGTATAACCGACGATCATCTCGCTGGAAAACAGGTAGGAACAGCTGTTTTGAAAGTTCATGGTGTAAATGTTCTTTGCGTATAAATATTCATGTTCATTATCGTAGGAGGTCAGAATATAGGGATTGGTATGCTCTCTCTGGGTGCCCAGAACCCATTCCACATAATAGGTCAGGCTCAAATATTTTACTTTATCCGAATGGTTTTCAAGCTTAAGGCTCCATAGCTTCAATGACTCATCCAAAGGGGTAAAAACAGTCAGCTCCTGATCAACGAGCGCTTCTTCATGAAGAAACCTGCTATATCCAAAACCGTGCCTTACCCGGTAAATGCCCCGGTCAGATCTTCCGAGGGACATGGGAGTCATTACCTCACCCGTTATTTCATCCAGAACATAGATTGCTTCGGAGGCTCTGTCACTTACGGGGTCATTGGACCAGGGCGTAAGCTTATTCTCCCTGCTGTTGATGCTCCAGGTAAAGCCCGCGCCCGACTCCGAAATCTGGAATCCAAAGCTATTGTTTGAGATAACATTGATCCAGGGCGCCGGAGGCCTGTTATCCCCCTCCAGCAGAATTTCATATTCCCTGCCCTCACAGGCAAATGCCCCGAAGCCGTTAAAAAATTCATAATTTTCTATTTCTTTCTCCTGTTTTGTAGGTGCATATGCTGTGTCCAAAGCCTCTTCCTCCTTAATACTCCTCAAGCAGCTCCTGCTGATTTTTTCTCACATTGGTAAAATAAATCCCCGTCTTCTCTGAAAATACGACCCGTGCTGTCGTATACAGTAAATCAATCTCCGCCGGTATCAGCTCATACGTATGCAGTGTAAAGAAGCTTCGCTTCCCGCTTCCGGAATCATAAATCCGAAGAGAGCTTGTCATATCGTTGATCAATTCATCTACTTCCTGCAGATAACCATGCTTGGAATCGATCAGGATGATCAGATCCACCATGACACGGTTGACTCTCAGATATTCGTAGGCCTTTAATACATCCTTCACGATTCTTTCCTCTTCGATAGACCGAACCATTAAGAGCAGGATGGGATTATCCCCGGATACGCCGAATTTCCATAAGAAGCTCTGATTCATAAAGTTGCGTCTTATATTTTCATCCGGCCCCCGGTAAATACCAGCAGGATAGAAGATCGGGCTGATCAGATCCTGAAAGGCGTTTAACTGGGTTCTGGTAATCTCCAGATACTTTAACTCCAGGTTCGTTTGAAGCCGGAATTTCTCCAGGATATCATCAATCCGGTAGCTTATATTCAATTCCCCGGCGATTTTTATTGCTTCCTCCTTGCTGCCGCACACCCCGGTAATGAAAGAAATGCAGGCTGTTTCACCTGCTCCTATTATAAATTGTGCCCGCAGGCTCATGATCGGATCATTACAAAAGCCCGAATTATTGAAAAAGGTGATGCTGTTAACCACAGAATCCGGATTCTCCAGGGTATTGTTTCTTCCGATAAAGCGTTTTCTGTCATTTTCATATTCTATTTTTTTGCATAGCTTCGTTCCTGTTCTTATCATGTGCATAAGGTAAGGATTATCATCCTCCTTCTTACGCCGTCTTTTTGCAAGGAAGAGCTCCTGCTCTTCCAGATACTCACTTTCCAGAAAGAGCTTATTGAACGCAGGATGGCTTAACTCTGCCAGATGGGTATCATCCACCACCTCCAGGTAGCTGGTCACCTCCAGCTGCTTTTCTTCATTCCCGTGATTGGTAAATGTAACCTTGCGTATCTCAAAGTTATGGTCCGCATCCAGGCTGACAATCATGTGTGATGAGATGTCCCCGTCCCTGCGTTTAAATTCCGCCTGGTGCGGACTGAATACCACCTGGTAATCCTCCGGCTCCGTTTTTGTAGGATGATATGCGGCACTCCAAAGTTTCCCCTGCTTCACATCCTTGATATAGATATAATTACCTGTATTCGCATAAATATCCGACCGGAAACGGTAAAGCATCCGGTCCTCATATTTACTGAAACCGTCCCCATCGGTCGTTATCATCAGTGAATACTTACTGTTTGACAGATAATTTACAACCGGCGGATTTATGCCTGTACTGCTGACATGCCGGTTCCTGTAACTATCTTCTTTAAAAAGGGGCTTCCCGATTTTTATTGTATATCCCCGCCTGGCAATGGAAATCAAATAGGACTGGCGTTTTTCTTCCAGCAGGACTTCTGCGGCCTTTATCATCATCTCCGAATGAAATCTCTCCCGAAGGATACCCTCATTCAGATAATTATTAATCGCAGCCAGATTCATCCCCTGGTGATGCGCCATATAGGATTTTACAATGCAATAAGGTGTCAGTTCCACAGAATTCGGTACGTTAAAATCAACAGATTCGTAGAAGCCGTAATCGCCGAAGGCTCCTAATTCCTTCAGCCGCTTTAAATTTTTCATGCATTCCGCTTCTGCGATATCCAGTGCCAGCATCGTTGCATAGGGAGCGACCACCAGGGAATTCTTACGGACCGGCTGGAGTCTTATCTTTGGAACACCGAAGGCTTTATACTGGTAATTTGAGTTTAAATCAAAACGGTAATACTGGGATTCTGATATCCCCCATGGTATTTCCGACTCCTTTGCAAACTTCATATGCTGGAGTACCGCCGCCCTGGAGGTCTGTGCGTAGACAGAGCCTTCATATTCTTTGAATACAAGATTTGGCATCAGATACTCAAACATCGTACCGCTCCAGGATACGAAGCATGGATTGCCCCCTACGATGGTTAACGGTCTTCCCAGCCTGTACCAGTGCTTTAACGGCACTTCTCCCATCGCTATCGCAAGAAAGCTTGTGAGTGCCGATTCCGAGGCCATCAGGTCATAACAGCCGTCATCCAGCATGCGGGAGGATACATGATATCCGATATGGAACAGCATTCTCTTTTCGTTAAATAAAAATCGAAAATTAACATTTGCTAAAATGCAGTCTATTTTATTGCTGAGTGCCTGGATCCGGTCGATCATGCTATTCGCAAATTTATTGTCCTCCGCGGCAATGCGGCGAAGCGTAGGATAAGAAGAAAAGCTCTCTTCCTTCAACTTCAGAGCCGCGGCTTCATTTACAATACTGTCAATTAAGTTCATCAACTGCCTGGTACAGCGGTAATCTGTAAGAGATCTAAGCTCTCTTTCGTTTAAATCTTCCCAGACATCCGCAATATCTTCTATCAGTTCCCCTATCCTTTGATATCCGGTCCTGAGCTCATTTCCTGCAGGATTGCCTGTTTTCAGCTTTATTTCCTTATTGCTGTTATTTACTGCGATTCTGAGTTCAGACAGAAAGTTGTCCGGATAAACCGGCTTGTCGATCTGCTCCAGAAGGCCGTTTTTCAGGGTGACTAAATGTCCCAGGAAATTACCGCTGTCTACGGTTGATATATAGGCGGGGCCCAGCACTTCCAGGGTTTTAATATGATACCAGTTATAGAGATGTCCCTCCCATTTCAGCATTTTCTGAACCGTTTCCATCAGGTTTTCTGTTGTCTCAACCGTAGAGCTTAAAGTTTCAAACCCCAAATCCCTGGCTGACAGAATTGCCAGAAACTGTAGACCGATATTGGTCGGCGATGTTTTTTCGCTGACTTTTGGGACTGACCCGATCTGGTAATTATCCGGGCAGAGCCAGTTATTTTCCTTCGTGGAAAACTCCTTAAAAAACTGCCAGGTTCTGCGCGCAGTATCTAAAAGCAGCTCACTGTCCTGTGCTTTATCCCTCAGAGGAAGCTTCTTTTCCGGCTGGCTGATCCGGTATGCGATCTCAAAGGCAAAGATCCAGTCAGCAATTATGATCGCTGCCAGAATCATTCCTGCAGGGGCCGGATATCCCATAAATAAAATTACCACAAGGGCAAACGCCGGAAGAAGAGAGCTCCACATGGTAAGAAAATATCCTTTTCTGGTGTTGGTAATGGAGGCATCCACTGCTTCCGCCGTGTTCCAGCGGAGCAGATTTCTTTTGCTGATAAAGATCCGATACAGGGTTCTGACAATTGCATCCGATGCCACATAAGCACGGTAGGGAGTGATTGTAAACTCCAGGAATGCTCTTTCAAACAACGTGGCAATTTCCTTAAAGAAGCATTTATAAACAAGGGCAAGCTTCGGCCGGATCAATTTCTGGGTAATTACTGCAAATAACAGAATAACCAGGTTAAATATATCATGAAAGAAAACAAAGGGTAACCAAAGGTAATATGCTTTTGGCATCCATGCAAAATTAAACAAAACAAACAGAGTCTTACTCAGAGGAACCAGGCTTCGTCTTAAGTTGTCAAAGATTTTCCATTTTGACAATGTGCATAGGCTTCTCCCGTCCAGGGTCTTCTTCATAAACAGCCAGGGCAGCAGCTGCCAGTCCCCGCGCAGCCATCGGTGTTCCCTTTTGGTAAAGGATAAAACGCTGTTTGGAAAATTATCCATGATCTTGGCTGTGCTGGAAAAAGCCGTTCGTGCATAGCAGCTCTCAAAAAGGTCGTGGCTGAGAATCCGGTTTTCCGGTACCTTATTATGAAGCACCTTGTGAAAGGCTTTTATATCATAGATACCCTTCCCGATATAGATACCTTCGCCAAAAATATCCTGGTAAATATCTGATATTACGGTTCCGTAATGGGCAAGGCCTGATTCTCCTCCGAAGATTTTCGTAAACCTGCTGCCGCTCTTATCTACGATGTGATTTCTTACCGAGGGCTGTATGATGACATAGCCCTCCTTCACCTTTTGGCCTGCAGGATCCAGAATCGGTTTATTTAATGGATGATCAATCAGTCCGACCAGTTTCGCAGCATTATCACGGATCAGATTTGTATCCGCATCCAGAGTAATCACATACCGGAAGGTGGTAAGAAGCTCTTCATCACAATAAATGGAGGAAAAGGTGGTATTCTCCTTTCCTGTCCCATTTAAAAGATCATTAAACTCTTCCAGCTTTCCTCTCTTGCGCTCCCAGCCCATATAACAGTTCTCCGCCTTATTCCATTTGCGGAAGCGGAAGAACATGGAAAAGCGCTGGTGCTCCGACGGATAGAGCTCATTGAGCTCCTTCATGCGTGCGGCAAGTGCGCTTTCAATCACCTCGTCCTTCGGCGTGAACTGGTCCGCGGAATCGTCGAAATCAAGCAGCAATGCAAAGAAAAGGTTCGGCTGCCGGTTTGCCAGATAATGCTTTTGAAGACGGTCCAGATACTCCAGGCCCTGTTCCTTCGAGGAGACGATAACCGGCATGACCACAAAGGTTCTTGCTTCCTCCGGTATTTCCTCCAGATAGTTTAAGGAAGGAATCTTCTTAACCATAATTCTTCTGGTAAATATAAAATTTGTAATCTCCATGGAAATACCGATCAGCATCGGCATTGCCGCCAGCAGGGAAATTACAAGCCGGCAGGTATCCTGGACGCCGCCAAGGGTTCGGAATGTATAGAGCAGGCAGGCGCTCAGTACCGGAATAAAAAGGAACAGGGAAAGGAAATAAAGGAAACCTTTTACATTTCTCTTTTTCTTAATGCTTTGGGGGATCGGTTTCCCTAATGCCTTTGCTTTCAGAATCGGATAACCCTTACCCAAAAGATAGGCTCCCACATGATGAGAACAATGCAGATCCTCCCTTCCTTTCATCGCCAGTTCCAGACAGTCCTTCGCTATCTTTTCCTCCATCAGCCGGTAACGGAGCGATAATTTAACGATGACCTCACGGTATATGCCCCTGGCTTCCAAATCCATCTTTGAATAGACTCCGGCCGGATCCTGTGACAAAATCTGCTCCAGACAGGAATATTCCTCAAAGAATTTTTCCTCGTCCACCTCATTGATATCCCTCAGGCTGACGATTAAAGTCCGGATATTTGTCTCAAGAAATGATTCAATCTTTCCTTCCTCCATGAAGATGCCTGAGGTCTTCACCTGTTTTTCCAGGGAAGCAAAATGATATTCCAGGTATCTTTGAATGGAGGCCTCATCAAAGGACATATTTTTCAGCAGATATATTACATGGGCATGGAACGAGTAGTTAAGCTTTAAGTTATCCTCCATTCCGCAAAGCAGTGCTGATATATCGGCCGGCCCCTGTTTCCCTTCCAGCTTTTTCCGGAGAAATTTTACTGCCTTTGACTTTACATCAATCATATGAAGAACTTCATCCGCAATTACAATGATTTCCTCAAGAAGGCAAAAGCCCAGCATTTCCGGCAAAACCCAGATTTCCTTGTCCGTAAGCGGTACCTTCTTCTGATAAGCCGTTAACATCACGGAAATATTTTCTTCATTTAAGTGCCCGCCGGAAAGAGCCACCATCCTCTTAGCCACAACATAAATACGGGGAAAGTTGCGGTATTCCTTTCCCTTCAGGATCGGCAATACGGCATAGCTCGTTCCCGAGGTGCGCACTTTTTTAATTTCCCGGTACAGCATCTGGAAATTGTCAAAAAGCCAGCGCGCTGCCGGAATCAGGGAAATGATATCGGTGGACAAGGCAGAGATGGTGTCTCTGATTTTATTCAGTTTTTTATAGGCGGCCTGATTATAATCGTTAAGAACAAAGCTGTATCCGTTTAAGCTGACCCGGCTGTGGCTCTCTGCCAGGTCAAGCATCTGCTTCTCCCATTCACTGGGACCCGGATTAACTCCTTCTCCCGGGGAACAGACCGGAAAATGCACTTTCTTACCAAAATGGTTAAACCTGTAATACAGCATTAATAGAACAAAATAGGCCAATGCAATCAGCATCAATAAAATACCCAGCAGAAACGGTGAATTTATATAAAAATTAATTCCTTCCAACAAGATCAGCAATTGAAGCTCCTCCTTATTTAAGAAATCCTTCAGACATGATGTCATCCTCTCACAGATAGTTTGTCTGTTTTTCCATAAAAAAATAGCACAATATTATATTGTAGCATTTTTTATGTTTTTTATTAATTTCCTGTCAGATTTATAAAATTTATACGAATTCAGTGATGTAAACTATTGAGTTTTTTTATCATAGTCAAGAGCTGCAATCATAGAACCAGGTTTTTCTGCTGTTGGATTTGATGAATGGGGAATTTCAATATGATTATTCCTTAATATTAAGAAGAAAATAGTGTTCACTGCTTGGATGATAAATCCGTAAAACCGGAAAGCCTGCTCCCTCTGCTCCCTATCAGCTGTTCCAGCCTGTCTTTACAACTGCTTTTCCCGCTGGCGGACACCATGATGACTTCCACCTCTTTACCGGAAGGAAGGGCGTCGAATACATTATTCATCGCAGGTGCGGGATTGCCTGCCCACACCGGCGCCATGACAATGAGCCTGTCATAAGAAGACAGGTCGGCAGTGATGGGTTCCACTTCGCTTTTCATGCCTCGCATTGCATGAAAGCTTCCGGCCGTGAATGCTTTTACAGTTCCGGGTCTGTTCTTTTCCACGACCTCACAGATATCAGCATTCTCTTTTTTCGCTGTCTGCTCCGCTATTTTTTTCGTGTTGCCGGTATAAGAGTAATAAATTACAAGTGTTTTCATCCATTCAATCCTCCTGTTACTATAAATTTATGGTTTGAGTTTTAGAAAATTAATTTTGGCTGCTTTTGTACTTTTCAACATATAACTTTTTATCTTTTGATATTTTTAGAAGTAAACCGATAAAAACATCAATTTCCTCCTTTGTATTATATAATGCAAAACTTGTCCGTACCACTCCTGGAGATGGCGATGTAATACCTGCAATATAATTCTGTGTTGCATCAGGATAAGCGGTAAGAAGTTTGTTGACATAGACAGTTGCATTCATTTCACCATTACGGGTGATAATGCCTGCTTCATCCGCAAGAATCCTTGATAGAATATAATGCGGAATACCTTTAAAGTTGAAAGGAATTATCCCGATACCAAAAGCCGCAGAATCAATATATAAGTGTAAATCCTGTATCTGTCTTAATCTTTGCAGCGCATACTGCAGCAGTTCGCTTTCGTACTTCTGTACATTTTCCATTCCCAATTCCGTTAATGTTTTTATTGCTTCTGCCAGAGCTATCACTCCGATTATATTAGGAGTCCCGGCTTCTTCCTTAAGAGGGGGGTCTGCCCATATAACTGAATCAAATGACATATATTTAACTGCCCTGTCACCCGTATACTCCGGTATTCCTTTTTCAAACAGCGCTCTGGGGCCAATAAGTATCCCTGCTCCGAAAGGTGCGTACATTTTATGGGATGAAAAAGTAAAATAGTCAATATGCTGCGCAGAATCCGACGGTTTCATATCAACAGGCAGATGCGGTATATACTGTGCTCCATCTACATGTATCTGAGCCTTATATTTATGAGCTATTTCCGCTATCTTGTATATCGGATTAATATACCCTGTTATATTTGAAACTCCACAAACCGTTACCAGCTTAACAGCACCGTTATATTTTAAAAGCTTTGTTTCCAAATCTTCTAATGATAATTTGCCTTGATTATCAACCGCGATATAATCGACAGTATATTTTTCTCTCCATGGAAGGATATTGGAATAATGTTCCATTTCCGTTGTCAGAACAACATCCTTTCTTTCCGGTTCCAGTAAACGGTATGAAAGCTTATTGATAGCTTCTGTAGCATTTTTCATAAATATGACTACATCCTTATTTTTATCACCTTTTACAAAGTTTAATATACCGGTTCTTGCTTCTTCAAAAAGGTGCATAGCATCTTTTTCCCTCTGGCTTTGGCCTCCATCGATGCAGCAATATATATGCATGAAATCATTAATTTTATCCATAACTGTATTAAAAACCGGTGTTGTAGAAGCATTATCAAAGTTAATTTCCGGTATTAAGTTACCGTTTTTCAGCTGAATTGCTTTCCTTTCTAAAATAAAATTCCTATAATCCATAAAAATCCCCTTATTGTAGATTTATTAATATTTTATTATGTATTATTTTCTTCATCCGGTTTCAATCAAATCATTCATCACTATTCTTAATATTTCTGTATATTTATACATTCTGATCCAATTACCGGAGGCTGTCCAGCTCACAATACTTTTATTATCCAAACCCACATAAGTGTATTATTTACATTTTCTGACATTTTATTCGAAGTATTTTTCATTTATATTATAGTCTTCACAAAGAATTAATGCAACGTTTATGAAAGCAGGCCATTATCTCATGGAGGTTAATAATAAATAAGGAACCCTATCTGTTACGATGAGTGCAGCATGACAGGAGAAAAATAAATCAATTATATACAAAACCGGGTAAAAATATCTACCCGGTTTTACTGCATAAATATATATAAATAAATACAAAATGTATTTATATTGGGTTTGCCAATTCAAAACCAGCCAACCATCTATGATATTCTCCATTGCTAAGTATTACATCAAAAAATGTAGTTGGAAAACATCTTACAATTTTAACCGCTGTTCCAACTTCAACATGCGGAGGGTTGCCATGTCCTTCCGTATTTATGACTGTAACAAATATTCCCGGTGCAAGAGGGCAATCTGGGTAATTATTCTCGGAACTCAGCTCAAACGAGGCAAACCACCGATGTATCATGCCATCCGGAAGCTGAACAGCACATAAAATTCCATCCCATGCCTTAACTATTTTAACTAAATCACCCGGTTTAATTTCAGGTGGGTGATTTACGAGGGAGATTGCATTTGTTCCGGGACGAAATCGGGGGGTCGTTATACATTTATTTATCAATTCTTTGCTCCTATCTTAAAATTACATATTATAATATATGACGGTATATGATGAAAAGTAAATCCATTTCATAGATTTTTTAGTAATCTGACAGGGTAAGCCATAAAATTTCAAACTGCCTCACCTTATGCAAGTCCACAAAGGGTACATTATCGCTTGACAATCAAAAAGCTTTCTTCCTATAATATAATGAGCATTACAAAGGAGCTTTTATGGATAATTCAGTCAAGGAATCTATAAACAGAACAGCCCTTCTATACAATGAGGAAGATGTTTTATGTGGATATATTTTATTTTAATACTTACCAGTTTTATTGCAGCTTTTATTTCAGGTGCAGCCGGCTTCGGCGGAGCCCTCTTACTTCTGCCAGTGGTAACCGCCTGTGTTGGTGCAGAGGCCGCTGTGCCTGTGCTGACGATCGCCCAATTAATTGGAAACATATCAAGAATGGCATTTGGTTTAAAGCAAATCGACTGGAAATCAGCAGGATTGTTTTGCGCCACTGCTCTTCCATTGGCCGCACTGGGTGCGTTTGGCTTCTCTGTATTGCCGAAGGATATTGTTAGCCGTTGTATTGGAGGCGTGTTAATCGTCCTCGTACTGTTTAAAACAATAAAAAAGATTCCGTTATATATATCGCCATTTTACTCTGTGTTGTTGGAGCATACATGCTGATCGTTGGAGGATAACAATGAACCTAAAGGAGCGAGCTAAGAAGCTTAAAACAGACATTCCTGCAGTATTTATAGCTATGAAAAAGAAAGAAACACCGGTTATTGCTAAGATAATTGCCGGACTGACAGTTATATATGCCCTTTCTCCCATTGACTTGATTCCCGATTTTATTCCCGTGCTCGGTTATCTGGACGATATTATTATATTACCCGCGTTGATTACTCTCGCCTTGCGGCTGATACCGCCAGATGTCTTTGTTGTGTGCCGTAAGGAAGCTGAGGAAATTTGGACAGCCGGAAAGCCTAAGAAGTGGTATTATGCCTTGCCAATCATAGCGGTATGGATGCTGATAGCATTTCTAATTGTTAAGGCAATATGGCTTTAAGCTGACTAAGCCGGACAAGTTAGAATACCTGTCCGGCTGAATTGTTATATTCCCCAGATACGATTTTGCTTATTACCAAATGACAAAGCAGAAGGGATGTCCTGCCGGATCAAGCATGGTGGTCCATTTTTCGGAATCATATTGTACACTGGCTTTCACCGCTCCGCAGGAAATAGCCTTTTGCACAGCAAGCCCCATCTGCTCCTTGCCGTTCACCGTAAAATCCAGATGAACCATCTGCTGCTGTGCTCCCGGCTCGTCCGGCCATACCGGAGGAACATAAGCCTCATTTTTCTGGAATGCAATTTTCACACCGCCAGACGGTGAAATAATATCCGCCCACTCACCATCTTCCCCATAATGCTTCTCCCAGCCCAAAAGCCGGATATAAAAATCAGACAGGACGGCAACATCCTTACACTCCAGTACCACCGCATCCAGGGCAATGGGGCAAAGCTCTTTCGAATTGAAATCTT
The DNA here is from genome assembly GCF_900155545.1 of Clostridium sp. Marseille-P2415. GTDB lineage: Bacteria > Bacillota > Clostridia > Lachnospirales > Lachnospiraceae > Lacrimispora. The sequence continues at coordinate 206,437 of NZ_LT732526.1, read as the reverse complement.
CCATCGTTACGCTCCCTTTTTTATTTGATTATACTATATTTTCCTTTGGAAATCATCTCTTTTGTTTCTATCGGATCAATAGGATAAACTGGCGTCCTTGGAAGTATTTAAATCCATGATGCTTTGTTTTGCTGCTATATGAACTTTTCCTTCCGCTACAGCAGTTGCTTTATTTCCTGCATTATCCGTAAATTCTGCTTCAACGGCAAGTCCGCTTATGACAGCCTCCGGCGCTGTCCATGTACCTACATAATAGCCTTCCTCTACTTCTTCCATTGCAGCCATGGTATCTGACTGGGTTTGGAACCTGTATGGCAGGACAACCCGGAACGCTCCCTTTCCGCCCGGTTCGCTTCGAAAGCTTACCGTCAGCAATTCCCCGGCTGTCAGTGTAACATCCTCTACTGGGTTTAAATCCGTGATTGCCGGCAATCCCTGTTTCACCGTTACGGTGACCGTCTTCTCCGTAGTATTACCCGCCAGATCATAGGCTTTTACCTGGAAGGTATTTTCTCCTTCCTTTACGATTTTCTCAACATGGAAGGCTCCATTTACAACCTGGACAGGTTCTTCGTTGATTTCCAACCTGTCAAAATATGTATCTGCTGCAGTTCCTGTAATGTCTATGACGTTTTCCTTTGTTTTCAATCCGTCGGCTGGCTGGGTAATGGTTACTTCCGGTGCAGTTTTATCTAAGATGACAGTCTTCCCGGGTGATTGTTCCGTTTCTTTTTCATTTAATATTGCAGAAGCTGTAATCACACTTTTTTCCTCAGTCAACGGTATTTCCTTATGGAAGGTTTTATTCTCTGTGTCTGCTTCTCCCACTTTAACACCATTTGCATAAAGAAGGACCTTCCCTTCTGCCTTTACTTTTCCTTCTACTGAAACAGAATCCTTATTGATATAATTAACCTCTTTCAGATTGGTGATTTCCGGCGTATCGGCAGAATATTCCATTCTTGCTCTTATCATTAATCCGCCCTTGGTATCTTTCTCTTTTAAAGGAGTAAAGGTATCTCCTGAATACAGATAAGATCTGTCGTCATAGGTACTGGATTCATCGATTCCGGTTCCGGGTGAAGAAGTTCCGGCAGCAGTCTGGCAGGTTGCAATAAAGAAATCCCTGTCCGTTGAGAATTCAAACCCGGATAAATCAATATAATTCCATTGTCCTCTTTCCACAGTAACGTTCTTCGGTTCGGCATTGAGCTTTACAGGTTTTCCATTCTCATCGGTATCATACAGGGTAATGCCGATTGTATTTCCGCCCGGAACAGGCCAGTCAGAGCCCCAGAAGAAGACATTCGCTCCTTTTACCTTTCCGAATTGAGCCGGAGTTACCCTTATAGCCAGGCCGCTGCCTGCTGAATTCAATACAAGTGCATTTTCACCGGTACCGTCATCATAAACGATTTCCTCTTCATAACCTACGAATCTCTTAAGAGGTATTTGCAGCTCTGTTGTTTTATTTCCTTCTACCGTAACACCTGCTTCTCCCGACTCGAATCCATCGGCTATCACCTTTAAGGTATAATCACCTTCATATACATCCGGTATGACAAAGGATCCGTTTTCATCGGCAGTAACCTCCGGTATCCTGGAATCTTCTTTTATTCTGATCACGGCATGGGCGGCCGGTGCTTTTGAATACCTGTCTAAAACGGTTCCTGTAATGGTTCCTTTCGGTTTTTCTTCCAGTACCAGGTTCTTATTTATGGTCTGGTTTTCCTCCAGATGAACCTTTGTTTCAACAGGATCGTATCCATAAGCTTCTGCCCTTACGGTCCATGTGGTATCTCCTTCATTTACAGCATGTTTCAATGTGAATTTACCATCCACAGGATTTGTTCTTACACTTCTCCCGGTTTCCAGAACAGTTACCACAGCATCAACGGGTAAACCGGTTATTACGGAAGTTTCCTGATCGTGAAGGATAACAGGGTTCTCTGAATCTTCTCCTTTTGCTAAAACCTTGCCTTCTATGGTACCGGTACCGCCCGCTACTTTGGATACGGCTTCGAACGCATCAATAATCCCATAACCATAGCCATTGTTGGGATGTCCGGAATCATCGGAATCTTCTACGGGTACTGCGGTATCCTTTAACAATGCTTCTACTTCTTCTACTTTCAGAGAATTGTTCGCAGATAAGATTAAAGCCATGCTGCCTGTAACAGCAGGTGCCGCCATACTTGTTCCGTCCCAGCCGCTCTCATATCCGCCAGGTACAGAGGAACGAATGTTTACTCCGGGAGCTGAAACATCCGGCTTCAGATTATTATAGGGTCCAGGTCCTCTTTGTGAAAAATCGCCTCTTTTATTATTTTTATCCGTTGCCCCTACGGCAAAACTTTCCGGATAATTGGCAGGGGCACTGACCGAAGCCCGGGGTGCCGCGCCGTCAGTTTGATTTCCTGATGAAAATACCGGGATGATTCCGGCAGCTTTCCAGGATGTTACCATAGGACGGAACCACTCGTCCAGTCCCGAACCTCCGCCCCAGGAGTTGTTTATAATATCCGGTGCCGCTGCCGGATCTCCCCCCGGTGCAAGCATCCACTCTGCTGCAGATAATATATCATCATCGTAACCTCCTTCAGCCGTAAATGCTTTTGCAGCTATCCAGGTCGCTCCCGGTGCTGCTCCTACTTTATTTCTTCCATCCGGTTCTTGTCCCAATATGGTACCCAGTACATGGGTTCCGTGAGGCACTCTTGAATCATCAACAGGCAGGGTACTCCCGTTTACAGGGTCAAACCAGTTCCCTGAGGGATTCGGATTATTGGGATTCTTCGGGTTATATCCCCTCCATTTCAGCTTCAGTGCCGAATGTTTCCAGGTTGCTCCCGTATCAATGGTACCTACAACCACGCCGGTTCCATCCACACCAAGACCCCATGCTTCATCTGCCCTGATTCTCTCGATATTCCATTCTACACCATCTTTATTCGCCTGAATTGTTTCCGATGAAATGGATGGCTTTTCTAATTTTACTAATTTGTTCTCATATATCTTCTCTACTTCATTCATATATGAAATAGTTTCAATGACATCTTTTCTTGCTTTTACATAAACTGCATTAATGATGTAATAAGGTTTATATTCTGCTATACTCCCCTTATCTTCCTCCTGGGTCAGATATTTTAACAGCCTTGGCTGGGTATCCTCTGCATTATCCTTTAATGCATCAATTACCTCTTTTCTGACCTCCAGTTTCGATTGATACGGAGTGAATGCTTTATAAAGCCTGCTTTCCGCCTCCTTAGCAACCTTCATGCTGTCTACCTGATTTTTTAAATAAACGATTGCTTCTGCATAATCCCCATCTGAAAGGGAATCAATAAAGTTAGACTCGATCTTATTTTTTGCTTCCGTCCGCTGCACTCCCTTAGCGGTAGAAAACGGAATCGATTGGTTATTTTCTGCTAAAGCATTGAATGCTGTGTTAAAACTCATAATGATGAGTAATAAGACAGAAAGAAGTATTTTTCCTGATTTTCTCTTATTCATACTTTCATCCTTTCCTGGCACCGGTATGCCTGTATTGCTGCATACCAGAATGTGAAATAAATTTCATAGGTTGAAAGAATAAAAATGTATCATTCCTTTCTAATTAGATTTTCCTTCAACCCCAGAGACATGACGGAATGCTATAATTCCGGTATAGCTTCAACTTTTCATCACTCCTAACCTCATTATATTTTAAAAAGATATCCGCCCTTTATTACATGTGCCTCCTTTCTCTTTTGCAGGGCTGCTGTCTTTTGTTACCTTAAATTATCCTGCGGTCATCTATGTATCTATATGTTGGACAAGCTCTTTTACTATTTAGTAAAAATATATTCTCTCAATTCGCTTTTTATGAATCAAATGTAAATTTTTATTTATAATAAATATAAATATTCACATATCAAAAGAGTTGCTTAATTTATAACTGTAATATGTCTTATCAGGCTTGGTATTGTTCTACTTATTATTGCCGGTATCCTTAACTTCACATCCGGTCAGCGTGATGATTACACTGGTCGTCCTTTAACGGGCACTTCTCTTCTCCTTTTTCGATACATACATAACATCCTTTACAGGTTTCAAGCCAGATCTCGTTTAATTGAACATACTCAAATTCAATTTCATCATTCTTTTTATTCAATTCTCTTACCTTGTCAATAAGTTATTTCTGTCAAAACGAAAAATTTTCAAATTTTACAAAAAAGGTGTAAAAGTCTACACTCTCACACCTTTGCTAAGTACATCTAATATTTGTAATCTATTGATTTGACACCTTGCTTTGAAATTATTCCATGAAAACCGCAATCCTTCCGCAAGCTATGTTTATAGATTCTTGACGAACAATGCACGAATCGCATTCAGTATGGCGATGATCATGACGCCGACATCGGCAAAAATGGCGAGCCACATGTTGGCGATGCCAAGCGCGCCCAAAATCAGGCAGATGAGCTTTACGCCGATTGCAAATATGATGTTCTGATAAACGATTCGAAGACACTTTCTGGAAATTTTAATGGCCTTGGAAATTTTAATCGGATCGTCATCCATCAAAACCACATCAGCGGCCTCAATGGCCGCATCCGACCCCATAGCGCCCATGGCAATACCAATATCGGCTCTGGAGAGAACCGGTGCATCGTTGATACCATCACCGACAAAAGCAAGCTTTGCTTTCTCCGGCTTGATCCTCAGCAGATCCTCTACCTTTAAGACCTTGTCAGCCGGAAGCAATTCGCTGTAAACATCATCAATCCCCAGGGAGCCTGCCACCTGCTCTGCCACAGAACTAGCGTCACCGGTCAGCATTACCGTCTTTTCGATACCTGCAGTTTTCAGTGCTGCAATTGCATCTTTGGAATGCGGTTTAACGATATCAGAGATCACGATATGCCCGGCGTATGCGCCATTGATGGCCATGTGAATAATGGTTCCCACCTGATGACAATCCATGTACTTCACGTTCAGGCGCTTCATCAGCTTGGCATTGCCGGCTGCTACCTCAACGCCATCAACCTTTGCAATAACGCCGTTACCGCTGATTTCCTGAATATCTGTCACTCTGGAACGGTCGATTTCTTTGCCGTAGGCCCGCTGCAGGCTCTTGCTGATTGGATGGGAAGATGCACTTTCCGCCAATGCTGCGTATTCCACCAGCTTTGCATCCTCTATCTCATTGTGATGGATGCCGTTTACTTCAAATACCCCCTTCGTCAGCGTACCGGTTTTATCAAATACAATGTATTTAGACTGTGAAAGTGTTTCCAGATAGTTGGAGCCCTTCACCAGGACGCCTTCCTTGCTGGCACCACCGATACCGGAAAAAAAGCTCAGTGGGATACTGATAACCAATGCACAGGGACAGCTGATGACGAGGAAGGTCAAGGCACGATAAATCCAGACTCCCCAGTCTGCGGTCAGTCCCATTGCAAACATCCGAACAAGCGGAGGCAGAATTGCCAGCGCAAGAGCACTGTAGCAGACAGCGGGCGTATACACTCTTGCGAATTTGGAAATGAAATCTTCCGATTTGGATTTACGTAAGCTTGCATTCTCTACCAGATCAAGGATTTTAGAAACAGTAGATTCACCGAATTCCTTGGTCGTTTGAATCTTCAACACTCCCGTCATATTGATACAGCCGCTGATGATTTCATCTCCGGCCTTTACCTCACGGGGAAGGCTTTCACCGGTTAACGCACTGGTGTTTAAGCTGGAATTGCCTGCAACAGCCGTTCCGTCAATTGGAACCTTTTCCCCCGGCTGTACCACGATAATACTTCCAATCCCAATTTCATCCGGATCGACCTGTTTCAGTTTTCCATTTACTTCGACGTTGGCATAATCAGGGCGAATATCCATCAGTTCACTGATGTTTCTGCGGCTCTTGCCAACGGCATAGCTTTGGAACCATTCGCCAATCTGATAAAACAGCATGACTGCGATCGCTTCCACATAATCCCCATCTTCGTAAACGGCCAGAGCAATCGCACCGATCGTGGCAACAGCCATCAAAAAGCTTTCATCGAATACCTGGCGGTTTTTAATGCCCTTGCCCGCTTTTATTAAAATATCATAACCGATTACCAGATATGGAATCAGATAAAGTGCAAATCTCAAAATTCCCAATGCCGGTACAAAATTCAGTGCGATCAGCATGGCTGCTGCAAAAATAATCCTGACCAGCATATATTTTTGTTTTTTGTTCATAACAGTTCCCTCCTTATATATGTTCCTATCAGGAAAAAGATTTATCAATTAAACAATCTTTTATTTATAGGGGCTGCAGAAGCACCACCGGTCATATTCAGGGGTGCTTCTACAACTTGCATGGTTTCCTCTCAGATGAAGACTTCGCAGTCAGGCTCGACCTTCTTACAACTCTTGCGAACTTCCTCCATCACAGCTTTGGCCTCCTGACCATCCTCGAATTCCACATTCATCTTGAGAGCCATGAAGTTTACAGAAGCGGCTTTAACGCCAGCGGTATTCTGTGCAGCCTCTTCCATTTTGTTTGCACAGTTTGCGCAATCCACATCAATCTTATAAGTCTTTTTCATCGTAATAACTCCTTTCAAAATTTATTCAAGATGTTAAACAATTAAACGTATGTTTAATCGTTCAACTACATCATACACACGCTTTTATGGAAAGTCAATACGTCCGGGAAGAATCCTTCTATTCGGACAAAAAACGTTTCCATTTGGACTAAAGGCATTCATTCCAGCTTGCACATTCCGAAATTTTTCGCTCTGTCCCGTTTCTTTCTTAAGCGCAATATGATAAAATATCTTTAAAAGGAGGTTGTTCCATGTCGTATACACAATTACCTCATAATCACGGGCAACGCATTGAGCATGAGCTGGAGCACATGCCGAAAGTCGAAGAATTTCAGACGGTAGCTGACATTTTCAAACAGCTCGGCGACGGAAGCCGAATCCGGATTTTCTGGCTTTTATGTCACTGCGAAGAGTGCGTGATTAACATATCCGCTTTGGTCGAAATGAGCAGCCCTGCTGTATCCCATCATCTGAAACAGCTGAAAGCCAGCGGATTAATCGTAAGCCACCGCAACGGGAAAGAAGTTTACTATAAAGCTTCCGGCACAAAGCAGGCAGAGCTTTTACACCACATGATTGAAAAGCTGGTAAAAATCTCCTGCCCATCGTTATAAATTCAACACTGCGAGGAAGGTTATAACATGAAAGAGGATTATTCTATTACTATAGAAAAAGCACTGGTGGGGGTGCCAAAGGGAACATTTGAGATTGAGAGCTACGCTTCTCCTCATGCGGAGACTCCCCTTCTTACAAATCACCTTGATACACAAACGGAAGGAAAAGGAAAGATTGAAGCTTTTCTGATTTATCCGGGCATTGAAGTTTCATTCAATCAGTTTTTGGCTGACAAGGTACTTTTTCACCATGAAGCTATTAATTCGGTTCTGGAAATCACTCACTGCCGGATGGGCCGGGTCGGCTGGAACATGAAAAGCGGTATTTCTGTTTATCTTGGTACTGGCGACCTGGCTTTGCACTCCATGGATTGCTGTGCCGATTCTGATATGACGCTCCCTTTGGGCTATTACGAAGGAATTACCATTTCCATAGATCTTAATATACTTGCAGACAACAGCCCTGAAATCCTGAAAGAAGGGAGCTTCAATGCCCGACAGCTCTATGAAAAATTCTGTACACAAGGAAAACCGGCCGCCATTCCTTCGAGCAGTGAAATCGACCGCATTTTTTCAAGTCTTTACGATCTCCCTGACCAGCTGCGCATCCCCTATTACAAACTGAAGGTTCAGGAGCTGCTGCTCTATCTCAGCCGAATTAACCCGGCCGGGGAAAAAGAACTGACCCAGTATTTCTCTCAGCAGACCGAGTTGATAAAAGAGATACATGGCTTACTGACCCACCATCTGGACCAGCGGTTTACCATTGAAGAACTGTCAAAACAGTATTTGATAAACACTTCCTCCTTAAAGGCTGTTTTCAAGGCCGTGTATGGACTTCCCATTGCCACCTATATGAAGGAATATCGGGTGAAACAGGCAAAAAAGCTGTTACGGACGACCGATGACAGCATTGCTGACATTGCATCAAGTGTCGGATATGAGACACAGGGAAAATTTACAAATGCATTTAAGAACATTGTCCGAATGCTTCCTACCGAATATCGAAAGCAGCATCGGTCACAGGAATAAGCTGCCGGATATTTTTTCTCAAAGACTACCTCCAATATTTAAAAGCAAGGACACTCTGCACCGGCGCCCTTGCTTTCACTTTATCTGTTCTATATTTGTCCTGTTATACTTTCACCATTAGCAGCTATCACTTGTTTATACCATCCTGGATTGCCGCATGCATCTGTTCCATGTGCATTTTCAAATAATCGATCCGGTGCGGGCCCATTCCCGAGACAATCATCGGTGCCAAGTCCATTCTCAATGATCATTATTATTCTTAAATATTTTTCTTATAAGCTACATAATTAAATTATCCAAATATATACATAATAATAAATCAATTTTATTCCAATGTATGGATATGTATTTTACATATAATATTTACATTTTACAAACTTCTGTGAAAAAGCCAATACTTAGCAAAGGAGGTTTTCTGGGTGTTCTATCAGACTTTAACACAGGTTTATAAATATTAAATAAGTGAGGGAATAAGGATGAATAAAATATTAAAAAGTGTAAAAGTATTTGCATCTATAACTCTAGCAACAATTATGGTATTTTCCGCCAGTATAGCAGCATTTGCTGCTGATGCCAGCGGTGTAACAGCAAGTATATCAGATATTATTAAAAACCAGAATTCTGACGGCGGTTGGAAAAAGGATTACAAAACAACCAGCGGTGATTGGGCAAAATCTACAATTGACAACAAAGCAACCTATACCGAAATCAGAAGATTGGCGGCAGACTATAAAGAGAAAGGTACCGCTAAAAGCAAGGAGGCTTGCCTGAATGGAATAAACTTTCTTTTGAAAATGCAATACCCCAACGGTGGCTGGCCGCAGATTTATGGGACAACATCCGAAGAATACCATATGTATATTACATATAATGACGATGGAATGATTAACGTCATGATTCTTTTGGACGATATTTCAAAAAAATCCGGTGATTTTTCGTGGGTGGATGATGGGACTGCAAAAAAATGCACTGGTGCAGTTACAAAAGGTGTGGACTGCATACTGAAAACCCAGGTTAATGTAAACGGTACATTGACAGTTTGGGGACAGCAGCATAATCAAAATACTCTTAAACCCGCAGAAGCAAGGGCTTATGAAGTCCCTTCACTCTGTGCTAAGGAAAGTGTAAATATCGTAAAATTCCTGCAGACCAGAAATCAGACACCTGAAATACAAAATTCCATCAATGCAGCAATTGCCTGGCTCAAAAACGTTAAAATTTCCGGAATCAAAGTAGACAAGATTTATGATTCCACCGGCAAAAAAGTAATTGATGCAAAAGTTGCCGCGGACCCCTCAGCCCCTGCAATCTGGGCCCGTTTCTACGAAATAGGAACTAACAAGCCTATCTTTGCCGGTCGTGACAGTAAAGTAAAATATAATCTTGCAGACATTGAGCAGGAAAGAAGAGCCGGCTACAGCTGGTATGGCTATTGGGCTACAACAGGCTTGGATATAAGATAAAAATGTGAAACAATAAATTCACCGGGCCAGGAATTGCACTGAGGCTTCCTGACCCGGTAACTTATATCACTCTGCTTTTATCACTACCAGATGTCTCCAATGGTAAATCCATTAGGAAACGGATCTGTTTCATCTAATACCTATTCACTAAACCCATAAATCCAACACTGTCCTCCGACTGTTGGTACAATGGCCTTATGACCATGAATTTCTGTTTTCTCAATAGCTTTGCCGGTAAACGTAACGCCAAGAAGACCTTCATTGTAAAATGGTTCATTCAGCTTCAGTTTAAAACAATAATTTCTTGTATAAAGAATGGATTGAATTTAAAATATTTTTCATTTCTTCCCTGGTGTATGCCTCTTACATCCAAGCTTCATTTCCTCAATATTCATATGACATTGTACCAATATTATCATTTGACTTAATAGTTTTCAAACTCTTTCATTATTCAAGTAAAACTAATAAAGAACTTGATTTTATCTATGTCAATGCTCACTCCTAATATATATAATATATAAGAAATAAAATAAAAAAGGAGTTGTTGCTATGAACATCAAACAAATTCGCAATGCTACAGTTATTATTACATATGCAGGAAAGAGGTTTTTAATGGACCCGTTTCTTGCTGCCAAAGGTTCTTATCCGGCTTTCCCGGGTACTCCAAATCAAGATAAATCAAATCCATTGGTAAGCTTGCCGGTTTCCATCGATGAAATCATTGATGTAGATGCTGTAATCGTCACTCATACACATCTTGATCATTTTGATGATGCTGCCAAAGAAGTATTACCAAAAACCATAAAAATGTTTGTACAAAATGAAAAAGAAGCGGACGAAATCAGAAATGCCGGCTTCCAAAATATAGAAGTGTTACAAGGAGAAGGGAACGTCTATGGTTCAATTAAATTAACTAAAACAAAAGGCATCCACGGAACAGGTGAAACCATTCAGCGTTATTTTAAAGAAGCTAATCTTGACACCGAAGTTTGCGGTGTTATCTTTAACCACCCAAGTGAAAAAACCTTATATATTGCCGGAGATACTGTCTGGTGCGATGAAGTCCATAAAGCAATCGATACGCATAAACCAGAAATAATTGTCTTAAATGCAGGTGATGCTCAATTCCTGGAAGGCGGCTCTATCATAATGGGCAAAAAGGATGTTTATGAAGTATATAAAGCTGCTCCTCAGGCAAAAATTATTGCCAGCCATATGGAGGCTGTTAATCACGGAATGTTAACAAGAAAAGAATTAAAGGACTTCATCGATGAAAAAGAAATTTCTTCCAATATATTAATACCATCTGATGGGGAAGAATATATACTATAAAATTATAGATATTTGAAACAACTGAAATCAGGCATGCCATGTTATGAGCAATGCCTGATTTTAGTCGTTTCATTAATAATAATGGTTAGTTTATAATTTACATACATATTTAAGTTTGTTAAGAATTTATCCAACAACTCGTTAGATGGAAATTTACATTCCAGAAGATAACAGCCATCTCCGCTAATCTTATAATTATGTATGATATATTCTTCTTGTTTGCTTATGAATGACAGGTATGGTTTATGGTAAGTGTCTTTTGTATAAATATTTAACATTACATGCATCGCACATCCCAGTTTTTCCTGATTAACTTTAATCGTATATCCCTCAATAATACCGTTTTCTTCTAATTTGTTAACTCTGGAGGAAGCCGCCTGTCCTGTCAAATGCACTTTTTCTCCCAGTTCTTTCATGGTCATACGGCTATTCCGAGACAATTCAGCTAAAATATGCTTATCTGTGTTATCTAACATTTATCCAATTCCTTTCATTATTCATTTCCTTTCATTATTCATTTTATTTCACCGCTACAACGGATGTTAAGTCCTTTTTATATCAGCCTATGAACTCATGCTATCATCTCTCTTTTCATTTGTCAATGTATGGGAATATCGTTTATAAAGATGCATTTTAACTATATTTATGCCTGCTGAAGGGTCTGTTACGATCCTTATTACCACTTCATGGTATTTCCGTAAGAGCTTAACCTCCCTCAAATAAACAGTTTAATCATCCCCTCAAACAAGTCAAAGAACCTCAAAACAATATGAATTGAGGTTCTTAAGTTTTAAATCTACGTTAAATTAGCAGTCCATGTTTTTCTATCATACATTTCTCCATACTGCTCAGATACAGCCCCTCAAACTGCCGAATGAATCAAGTAAAGTTCTTCCTCAAATCATTACTCCTAAGTGTACCGCCCGGCTTAACTAACTAATCACCTGGCTGGACTGGTGCGGTAATGGTGAATCTGCTCACAATCCGCATTCATCACCATATTTTTTTAGTCCTACGATTGCCGAATAACACATAATTATAATCAATATCAACATGGGGAGCCCCATAATAATACTGGCAGTCTGCACAGCCTCCAGTCCCCCGGAATACAGGAGCACAAAGGCAAGAAGGCTTATGGAAAATCCCCAGAATACTTTCAGCCAAACCGGGGATGCCTTGTCCGATCTGGTTACACATCCTTCTTCTCTCATATATGGGACATTTGCAATTGCACGCCCGAAAAAAGCGAGAAGGCCAATCATCGCCCATTTTTTGACGGCAGAAAGTTTTGATATCTCCATGGTTAGTCCCCAGCTACATTCAATACAATTTTACCGACCAGTTTCTTGGATAAAAATGCCTCCTGCGCCTTTACGATATCTTTCAGCGGGAACTCTTTTGCAACTACCGGCTGAATCATTCCCTTTTCAATGTAATCAATCAGTTCTTCAAAAGATTCCTTAGACTGGAATGTTGTTCCGCAGAGAGATAAGTCTTTCAGATAACAGTCACGGATATCGAAATCCACCATCGGTCCGCCGATTGCTCCGCACACACCATATCTTCCGCCCTTTTTCAGGACTTTCAGAAGCTGCGGCCACTGCTCGCCAGCTACCATATCCAAAATCACATCTACAGACATAACGCCAAGTTTCTCCTCATAGTTCTCACCGCGAAGAATAATCTCATCCGCTCCGTATCCGCGAACCCTGTCTTCCTGTCCAGGGTCACATACACCGATAACCTTTGCTCCCCTAATCTTAGCCAACTGGACCAACGCAGAGCCGACTCCACCGGACGCTCCGGTAATCAAGCACACATCCCCCTCATTCACTCCGGTTCTCCATACCAGGTTATTGGCAGTCCCGTAGGAGCAGGGGAAGGTAGCAAGCTCTCCATCGGTCAAATCCGAATTGATTGCAAATGTCTCGCAGCCAAGTGCGGTCGCATACTCTGCAAATCCGCCGTCACACTCCGATCCCCAGGTAATGCAGTCATACGGGTTTTCTCCTGTAAAGGATGGCTGTACGCTCTGAACCAGCACTCGCTCGCCAATTCTGTCTTTGCTTATCCCTTCGCCGACTGCTACGATAGTTCCGCTGGCGTCCGCCCCCTGGATTCTTGGGAATACAAGAGCCTGTCCAAGCCATGAGCCATCATCGTCAACATCCTTGAAACCTTGCTTCCCGCCATCATTTGTCTGTGCCTTTACGTTTTTAGAATACCATCCGATGCGGGTATTAATATCTGTATTATTAACAGCTGCTGCTCCTATTTTAATAAGAACTTCTCCTTTTTTCGGTGTTGGCACATTAATGTCCTCACGATACTCTAATTTTTCAAATCCACCAAAACCGGTAAGATATACGCCCTTCATTTTCTCAGGTATTGCTGCCATAATTTTTATCTCCTTTTTATCTTTGATTTTATTAATATTTTCGTCCGCGCAAACTTAAATATTGATTATATAACCATTATATTGGCTTGTTTGATAATTATCAAACGAATATATTTGAATCTTATATTCAAAAGATTTAAATCTTATGCTATAATAATTGTATAAATTGACTATAAAAAGGAAGTGGAAAACTTGGACCAATACTTCAATCTCGAATATCTAAATACATTTTTAATTGCTGCTGACACAAGAAAACTAAACGTCACTGCGGAACTTACTTACCGTTCACATTCAGCTGTCAGTACGCAGATTAAAAAACTGGAAACGCAGATTGGAGCACCTCTTTTTATAAGAAATAAAGATACACTAACTCTTACAAGGGGCGGAGAGCTTCTTTATACTTATGCAAAGGATATCTTGAATGCAAACAATATTGCGTTCAGATCTCTGACCGGAAAGACCTGAGATGGCAATATCGCTATCGGCATTCCGACGGATTATGCAGAAGCTTTCATGAAAATTTCCTATCCAAGACTTGGGAAGTGCCTGCCTAATTATCATATTACTATTGAATTTTCCAGGAGCCGGGAAATAAGGAAAAAAATAGAAGAGCGGAAACTGAATATTGGAATAGTTGCCTTAGAACCTCAATATGAAGACGATATTCTACTTTGGGAAGAACGATTATTGTGGGTCTGCCACAAAGACTTTCATAGATCGAAAGATGATCCTTTTCCTGTTGCCATCTTTTCAGACGATTGCATTATTAACAATCACGCTTTATACTGCCTGAAAAAATCAAATATTGATTTCCAAATTGTATTTAAAAGCAAGATGATGGACAATCTGGCATCCTGTGTCAAGGCTGGTGCTGCAATATCGCTCCTTCCGGAATCAATGGTAACAGAAAGCATGCAGCAGATTCCTATTGAATTTCTTCCCTGCCCGCTCTCATTAAAAATCGGATGTACCTGGGATTCGCACACTGACAAACGTATATTAAACACCATACTTGATGTACTACAGGACAGTTTTTAAATCAAACAGAGGTTACCTCATCTATGGATTTCTAATCACAAGTGCGGTAACCTCTGTTATCTCAGGTTTCCAGGCCTCCCAGTGTCTGGCAGACTACTGTCAATATACTCTTTCCAAGATACGCGGACAAGTATATCAATTTCATGAATGGAATCGCGATGCTCACACGCTTGTCACCAGCACAATCGGATCCTGTGCGGCAATTGTGGCTGCGCTTTCCCGTTACCCCAATACCACTATCGAATTTATTAAACGTTTTTCCGCAAAGGGCATCTCTATCATACCAATTACTGACAGCCTGACCTTTCCTTGCAGTGAACTGGCTGACCTCGTTTTCGTGATTCCCGTTGCTTATTATTCCTACGTAAACTCTTTTTCCGCTGTCTTTTGTCTGATTAACTGCCTAATGCTGGAAGTGATAAGGCAAAATCTGGAAAAAGCCCGAACAGAAATGGAAGCTTTTGAAACATATGTCTCCGAAAATCATATTTATTATATGAATCAGAATAAAAAAAGCGTTATCGTAAATGACTTATGACGCAAGAAAACTGTTGGACGAGCTGATATTGACAGAAAAAGCAAAAGGATTACAGGCATGATTCAAAAACTGCCGGCCGTTTTTGTTCACGCGCGAGGTGATAGAAATGGTTGATAAGTTAAAAAAATAGAAGTAAAAAGCATAATGGCAAAATCAAGTTTTCTCTTATCTTTCAGGTATGACCTTTGCAATGCCCTAAATGTAAGCATGACATGGCTTTTTTAGAACTCTACCATAATCACAAACGAGTCCCTCTGATTAAACTTTTTGAAAGAGCTTTGGCAAAATACCGCTGCCGCTCCAGCGGCAAATCTACTTGATTTTCTATCCCATCTGTTTCATAATAGGAGTATTCAAAGATGGGAGGCGCTTGACATGCATTATTTCCTTATTGAGGATGATGACCTTGATGATGACGAATTTGAAGAAGGGTTTTATATCTTCTAACTCAACATCGTCTGTTTTCCATGCCCTGCTAATCCGCAAGGAATTTCCTATTATACAAAGAAAGTGTCTTTGACACTTCAACTCCCCTCCCCCCAAGGCATACATCTTGAAAATTAAAATAAAAAATAATATGCATCAACTTTTTTCTATCTGCTGTGTCTAATAAAACAGAGGGATAAATTTCATCCGGTATCGGGGGTAGAAAGTGAGGTATCAAAATATTGCAAAAAAGAGAGAAAACAGAGGAAACCCTTGAATTGCTTAAGGATTATATTTTGAGTGAACAAAATAAATTCTACCGTGTAGCCTACAGCTATACAAAAAACAGTGACGATGCTGCAGATGTCGTTCAGGAAGCAATATGCAAGGCAATCGCAAAAGTAAATACGCTTAAAAATACAGAATATTTAAAAACGTGGTTCTATCGGATACTCATTAATGAAGGTCTGAATTATACGCGAAGAAATAAAAAACCTGTTTTAAATGACGAAATACTTGCAAACATCGGCTACGAGGATAAAGATGTTCTGCAAAGCTATTCGGTGTTTCAAGCTGTATATGAGCTGGAACCAAAACTGCGTACAGTCATAATTCTGCGATATTATGAGGATTTAAAATTTACAGATATCGCATCCATTACAAAAAGTAATTTGAACACAGTCAAATCACGCTTATATAAAGCACTTAAACTTTTGAAAATTTCGATAGGAGGTGATGAACTTGAATAAGTTAGAACAAGCAAAGAAAGTATACGAAACAATACAACCGCCTGTATCCTACAACCATATGGTCCAAAACGCTGTCAACCAAACCAATGCCAAGCAGAACAGACGCACACGCAACAGATGGTATAAGCCCGTGTTGGCTGGTGCCGGCGCTGTGTTCGCAGTCTGTGTCATTATGCTGAATACGAGTCAGGCATTTGCCTTAGCTGCCTATGAAATTCCCGTAGTGGGTGACATTGCCCGTGTATTTACCTTCCGGGAATATCAGGTGTCCGACACTGCTTATGACATTCAGGTTGAAATGCCGTCAATCCGGGGTACAGGAAATACTGAGTTAGAAAAACGAGTAAATGAGCAGATTCAGAACAAAATCGACCAGATCGTAGAAAATGCCAGGCTGCGCGGAAAGCAGATCATCGATGACCAGTTGGCGTCAGGCAGCACAGAAGCTGACATAATGCCTTTTCATATTATAATCACCTATGAAATCAAATCCAGCAATGAAAAGACTCTTTCATTTGCAATCAATGATATCGATTCTGCCGTGACCTCTTATACTTATCAGACTTTCTATAACATTGATTTAGAGACTGGTAAGGATATCACACTTCCTGATGTGCTGGGCGAAAACTATTCACAGATAATTGCAGACAGCATTCAAAAACAGATGAACCAGCGTGTTAAAGAGAACCCCGATTGGTCCTATACGGTGACGGCAGAAGAACTCAAAGAAAACGCAGACAATTTGAAATTTTATATTAACGAGGCCGGCAATATAGTGATATCCTTTGATAAGGGCGAAATAGCACCGCCGCCGCTTGGCATTCAGAATTTTGAAATTACAAACTCATCGTCTTAAACAGCAAGCTACCATACGTCCGTTGCAGACATGGACGGATTGGCTGGGAAATGAAAAGCGGCTCGAATATTTATCTCGGCTCCGGTGATTTGTCCCTTCATATGATGGATGTTTGCGCGGAATCCGAAATGAACCTTCCCCTCGGCTTTTATGAAGGTATTTCCATTGCTATAAACCTGGAAACATTAACAGAACAGACACCGGAAATACTGAAAGATTCCGGAATTGACGGCAGACAACTGTGCGACAAATTCTGCAGGCAAGGAAAAACAATTTCTATGCCCGCAAGTACCAGGATCGATTATATTTTTTCCGTACTCTATGGTTTGCCGGAACAAATCTGTATTCCTTATTTCAAGCTGAAGGTACAGGAGCTTTTATTATTCCTAAGTATGCTGGAGCTGTCAGAGGAGAAAGAATTGGATCGGTATTATTCCCAACAGGTTGAAACCATCAAGGAGATTCATGAACAACTTACCCGGAATGTGGATAAACGCTTTACCATTGCGGAAATTGCTGATTTCGTCGGCTATCAGAATCAGAGTAAATTCACACAGGCATTTAAAGATGCTTTTCATGTGCTTCCGACGATGTACCGTAAACAATATCGATAGACCTCCGAAGGTTTTAGAAAATGTTTTAATAAAATGCGAATAATCACGGAATCCAGCACTGTAACAGGCTTCCGTGATGATATATCTTTCCCCATGATTTCATATGCCATAGCCAGCGCTTCATCCGGCGAAGAAGCCGGAATCATATTAGCCTTACGTACCAGCTCATGATCCAGAAAGGTAGATACCAGAATTACTTATACTATCTTATTTTTTCCCTTCGCCAGCTCCTTAAGCCTTAATGTACCAATCGGATTCTCCAGTACCTCTCTGACCAGTTCCGCCTCTGTTTTATCTGTCATATACGTATCTGTTTTCGCATGGATTACTGCCTTTAAATTTTCCTCCGGCACATGCAGCTCCATAAAGCTTCTGCCATATGGAATTTTGATTGTTTTCATTTTCCACTCTCCTGTTATTTTGCGGCTAACGTAGATACATAATTTACAAGTGCCTGTTTCAATGCGGTATTAACTGCAGATGATGTATCATCAGCAGCTGTGAAATTCCATTTAAAATCCCCGCGCCTGTTTTTTAATCATTTTTTCTTGCATATATTATATAATACACCAAAGAACCATAAATAAGACGTATGAAATGGACATTTACTACGCTGACTCCTGCACTGACCAGTGCTGCCACAATTGCCTTACCGCATTTCTGCAGCATGGAACAGATGATGAAAGATAACGATGAGGAAAGCGGCAAGCAGTGAATTAAGAAAGCCGCCCATGCTTATGTTTGTTACAAAATGATCTGCAATCATGATCGTCCAGGCATTCACAATAAAGCTGAATAATCCTAAGGTCAGCAGGCTGAACGGTAATGTAATCAACAGCAGAATCGGCTTTAATATAAGGTTTACTGCTAACAGCACCAATCCCATGATAAGAAGTGCCGGGATACTGCCGATATAAATCGTGTGCAATACGAATGACAGCAGATATATTGTTAATATGATAGATATATATTTTATGAACAATTTCTTCATTTTTACCTCCAATAGACATGCTTTACCTGATTTTAATTAATACCTTGACTTTGTCAGTTGTAACATCGACAAGATCATAGGGTTCATCCCCGGCTAAAGAATCCAGCAGTTTCATGACCATGATAACGAGTGCTTTCACTGAATAGATGGTGATTAGTGAGGATGAATCCGGATCAGGCACTTTCGGTACAAAAAAACACGCGACAGTCAGTAAGTCCAGAAAACAGTCCAATAATTCCTGAAAGATATACAAAGGGATTGGAAGGGGAATACTTATGAACCTTCTGTTCTCAATCTGAAGCTTGATCCACAAGAAACGAAAGCCCTTAATCGACATATACTCTCACCTTTACCATCGCCTTTTGGCTTTCATCCCAGGCTTCCACATCAACGATATTCGGGTCATCCAAGGTACCGTTTATGATCTCCTCGATTATCTTTGCAAAATCGATGCTGGAAATATCGATCCCTTTCGCTTCCATTTCCCTTCTGGCATCCACAGGAACCATAGCAGTCATCTTGTCAGCGATTTCACTGATCGTGGTCAGCAGACGTATCGGTATATTTACGTTAACATTAACGGAATTGTTATCCGATGTAACCTTTATCTTAAGGAACTTATAGTTACGTCTTGCAGTTGTTACGGTTTCAACCTCCTGAATTGTTTCTGCTTCTTTCGTTACATTCAGAGCTTCCAAAAGCTCCATACCTTCGGCAGCGGTAATCTGCCCTTTTTCTATCATTTCTAATATTTTTTGTTGTTCGCTCATTGACTGACCCTCCTGTTAATTATAGATTTTTAATTCGTTCCGCTGCTTCTTTGGGGGAGATTTCACCCTTTGATAATTGGTCAAGAATTTCATTCCTGGCGGCTGTTTTATCTTCATTTTCCTTAATCAATTCTTTTGATGATACTTCATATCCAAGACCTCTTATGGCCGAATCCAGTTTACCGCGGACCGTGGGATAAGAGATGCCCAGTTCTTTCTCAACATCCTTAATATTACCGCGGCATCTTATGAATACCTTGACAAATTCGAGATCTTCTTCCGGAAGACGGCAGAATTCACAAGGCTGGAAATCTCCTTCAATGGCTGTGGAACACTTGGGACAGCCGAGCTTGGTTATGGAAAGTTTTTCACCGCATACGGGGCACTTACCCGGAGCTTTGTATTTCATTGTTTTCACCATCCTGATGTATTATTTGATTATAATATACAACCGCAGATCAAATATGTCAATAGGAAAATCAACAATATCAATCATTATATTAAAATAATTAATTTGCCAATTAAATATATCAATTTACTTTTTTAATAATATTAATTTTCAAGAAAAATGAGATGACTTTATGAGCCAATTCATTCGATAATAAAAATCCTCCATGCCTTGAACCGACAATAATGATGGTGTCAAGACCTGATCGTTCCTTGGCGGCAAAATATTAGTAAATTCACAATGCTTCTTATACCAGGAGCTATGATGAATGCAGAAACACAGGATTTACACAGGGTATGCAGATAAACCTACCGATTAAGATGGACAGGCTTCTTTTTAGAAATAACCAGTAAAGCTATTTCTTATGTAACCGATTCAATATCGCTGCAGCAAATCCGCAGCAGCGCAGCCATTATTGACCAACACATAAAGTAACCCTCCAAGCTTTACGGGTTTGGAGGGTTCAGTCATATAACTGTATAAGTAACAGTACAGGCTAATTTCGTTGTTCTTCATATTCTACAATCGTACCGTCAAAGTGTTTTACAATCATATTTATTCCTGTAGGAGTTTCCTTTATATCTTTCATTATTGTGGCACCGTTCTCTAATAGAAAATCCTTAAATTCTATTATGGAGTCAACAATAAATGTTGCTTTTGTGTTTCTAAACGGCTTCAGTACTTCGTCCGAGCCGCCAATAATCAGAATGCTTCCCACTTGTGCTAATTCCAACTGAAGCTGCTTGTGCTCGAATCTTATATTACATTTTTGACCAAGCAGGTTTTCATAGAATGCTACCGCCTGATCCATTTCATTTACATAAATTCGATTTAAAATCTGCTGAACTTTCATTTTCATTTCTCCTTCAATCATTTGCAGATTGCCTGATTTCTCCATTCAGTTTTACTGCTAAAATTCCCATGATGATAATCGTGATAATGTCGGCAATCGGCTGTGCTGCTATCACTCCATTTAGTCCCATAAATTTAGGCAGCATCAAAATAATAGGAATAAAGAACACGGCCTGACGTCCGGCGCAAAGTACCCAACCGCCTAACGGTTTACCAAGTGCCATAAAAAGCATACAGTAAATTGCTTCCATGCCATAGAAAATGAATGTAATAATATTAATACGAAGTGCAAATGAGCCGATTTCTATAACCGATGCATCGTTCGTTGTAAATAAAGAAACGACCGGCTGCGGAAATAAAATCATAAACAGCGTCATTAAAATACAAAAAATACTAGTCCATTTTACTGCAGTCTTTGTTGCACTTTGTAACCGTTCATATTGTCCTGCACCATAATTATATCCGGCAACGGGCTGAAAACCTTTTGCAAAACCGAATACCGCATAAATACCCATAGAGATCACACGGGTCATAATCCCCATCGCAGCAATAACAGAGTCACCATATGGCTGCGCCGCCATATTTGTTAGACTAATAGCGACACTGGTTGCAAGCTGAAAAACAAGAATTCCTATTCCGACTTTAAAAATTTCCTTGAAAATTAAACCCTCATAGCGGATTTCTTTCAGAGAAAAGCTAAAAATGCTTTTTTTCTTTACTATGTAAAACAAATACATAATAGATGTAACGATTTGAGCAACAGCCGTTGCCATTCCTGCCCCTATAATCCCCATATGCAGACCAAAAATGAAAGCAGGAGCAAAGATGACATTCAGTCCGGCACCAAGCAGCATGGCTGACATGGAAACCTTAACCGCTCCCTCACTTGAAGCAATATTGTTCATGGTAACATTAAATATATTGAAGATTGAACTTGCTATATAGATAATGGCATATTGTTTTGCATAAGGAAAAATTGTTTCCGTTGCACCTAAGCCCCATATTACATTATCCAAGAAACACTCTAACAGAATGATAACAACAGCACCAATAAAAAGGCTTGAATAAAGAGCTGTTGAAGCTACATGACTTGCTTCTTTATTTTTTCTTTCTCCCAATAGTCTGGATATATACGCCGCTGCACCACCGCCAAACATGACTGCGACACCGACGATTGCTTGACCAAGAGGGAAGGCAATGGATATTGCTCCCATCTGGCTTGTACCAAGTCCTCCAACAAAGTAAGCATCAATCAGATTATAAAACCCTGTCACCAGCATGCCGATCATTGTCGGCAGTCCCATTTTCAATAAAAGCTGAGGAATTGGGGCTTCCCTTAGCATTATGATACGTTCTTCCTTGTTCATAATAAAAATCTCCTTTAGTTTAAAATTTGTGTATATTTATTAATGAAATTGCGGTATTACTTTTTTGAATGTAAGGCTGCAATGACTAGCTTAGTGATTACCCTGTAATTGCTATTGACTGAAAGTATGGATTGATTTATCGCTTCCCTGACTTGATCTTGTTTCTTTTGCAGCTTTCTTGACCCTGAAACTATGAATAACACATTTTTATGTAATCCTGATTTTACGATTCGCAAACTTTTTATCTTCCCATTCGCTTCGAATCTTTGAATTTCCTGTCCCGCTTTTTTATATATCAAGTCATACATAACGGAATCGGTATCTAAATAATCAATTTGTATTGTTGTGTCGCAATCCATTTCCAGATAAAGTTTATAAGAGATTTCATTGGCAATGTCGTTTAAAATGACACTGTTTTCTTCCTCTCCCTCAATGTGCATGGAAGCTACATAATGTCCAAGACCATAATCATGAATGATCAGACTATTGATACCTTGTACCTCCGGATACTGCATAATAAGAGTTGTAATTCTATCAACTAAGCCTTCATCCGGTGATTGTCCCAGCAGCCTTTCTATAATTTCTGTCATAGATTTGAGTCCTGAAAGCATAATAAAAACAGAAACCAGCAATCCGCACCAGCCATCAATTTTCCAGCCGGATAAGTGCTGCACAATAAGTGAAATCATAATAGCAGTTGTTGCGGCCATATCACTGATGCAGTCAGAAGCCGTCGCTTTCATGGAGGAAGAATTTATTTTACAAGCAATATTCCTGTTATAAAAATACATATAAAGCTTCACAAGAATAGAACAAATAAGTAAGAATAATATCAGCCAGCCGAATTCTACGTTTTTAGGGCTGCGTATTGATGTAATTGAACTTTTCGCTAATGTACCGCCCATCATAAGTACTGCAAGTGCAGATAGAAATCCCATCAGCCATTCATACCGGCCGTGCCCGAATAAATGATTTTCTCCAGATCCAATTCCGGCCAGGCAAAAACCAAGAAAAGAAGCTGCGGAAGTAACTCCATCCGCTAAATTGTTAAAGCCATCCGTTATAATTGCCGTTGATCCGCTTATAAACCCGGAAAATAATTTAATTGTAAATAAAAGAATATTTAATAAAATTCCGATAATGCTGCAAAGCTTCGCATATGCCTTTTGTACCGAAGGCAATGATGTGTTCTTATAATCCTTTATCAATAGCCGAGCCAGCAATGACACCATTTATGAGTTCTCCTTTCCAATAATTTTTTAATGCTTCAAATGTTTCATCGCTTATCATATGTTCCATACGGCAGGCATCTTTTTCTGCCGTCAGCGGTTTAACTCCCAAATAGATTAACAAATCCCTAATTATGCAGTACCGTGCATATATCTTATTTGCACACTGCCGCCCAATCGCAGTGAGACATACATTATTTCCGATAACATCAACATAATGAAGTTGATTTAAATTCTTTATCATATGGCTTACACTCGGCTTTGTATATCCCATAGCTTCTGCTATGTCCACTTTCCTAACCACATGAAAGCGCTTATGAAGCAGTAAAATTGTTTTCAGATAATCTTCCCCTGATTGATGCAATGAAATATACTCACCTCCTCATGAGTGAATAATTTTATTCACTCATATAATAAATCTTTGTATCGGAAATGTCAATGAATAAATTTATTCAATGGATTGTCAATAAAAAATGTACATGATGGTCAAAAGACTTTTCATGTACATTTTTTTCACATATATTTTATTATTTGTTCTAATCTGCCTTAATTCCTAAAACACGTACCAGCATATCTTGTGTAAAATCAAAAAAAGATTGCATATATTCCTTCGCATTTTCCGCTGGCATTTCTTCGTGGAAAGTGTGTATCAGACCGGAAATCAAAAACTGAGCAGTTCTGGGAGCATTGCTGCAATGAAAAGTATTTTCTTTTATTCCTTGTTCTAGAATCGGAATCATTACAGACATCCATTGATATGCTACATCATCTAAGAGAATCGCCCTAATGCTTGACCCCTCATTATATCTCGATTCAAATTCATGATGATTAACCGAAAAATCAAACATGCGGTTTATGACAAGATTCAACTTTTCAATTGCCGGAATATCCTGTGATATTGGGATTTTCATTTGTTCTACTGCTTGTATTGCATAATACTCTGAAGTTGCCGCAAAAATTTCCGTTTTCGATTTAAAATACCGGTAACATAAACCTGGGGATACATTCATTCTTTCAGCGATATCTTGAATGGTCGAATTTTCATAACCTTTTTCAGAAAACAGCTCTAATGCTGTTACAACAATTTCCTGACGGCGTTCATCCGGTTCTTTTGATATCCGTATTTTACGGGAACCATCATTTCCGTCCTCTGATAATTTATTTTTTGATAATGCCATATCTTTGCCTCCGCTTAAAATCATTTTACGAGTGAATGAATATATTCATTATCATCCATTTTTGATTCTTTGTCAAGGCAACGGCAGAATATCCATCAGATCAGATATGCTTTCGACAACTCCTCAAACTCTTCCCGGTATTCTTTCAGATAGTCCATAAAATACATTCCTTTGGCATTTAATGCCTGAGAAAGCTTCACCATAAAACCTGGAATATCCTCTTTTTTTACTGCCCCCAGACATTTTCCCAAATGGGTGTTATCTTTGCCTGCCGCTCCCCCTATATGAAGTTCAAAGGCATCTGCCGGAGCATCAGAAATACGTTTTTTACAGCCGGCAAAGCCAATTTCACTTACCTGGTGCCTGGAACAGGAATTGAAACACCCTGATATGGAAACCCTTGGCAGATAATCCGTCTTTATCTTATTTTCCTCCAGCTCCCTGTTTATTTCTTTTAATAAAGCCTGGCTCTCTTCAATTCCTATCTGGCAGGTAGGTACTCCCACACAGCTGACACTCATGCCAATCCTGGTTACCTGATTGGTATCTTCCATTATGGCGAGGAGTTTTTCTCCCTCCTCCCTGGACAGGTTGCGGATGAACAGGCTTTCCTCCATACTAAGGCGTATATCCTGCTCTTTATCCACCAGGAATGTAATTATTTTCTCCAGGGCTTTTACAGGCAGCTGCCCGCATTGGGGATGGATCACTGCGGTATATAATCCCTCTTGTTTTTGGGCTATCAGATTTGTACTGTCTGCATGGATATAAGAAGCCTGCATCTCATCCGCATGTTCGTTTATCCCGGCTGCGGCCGCATTAATATCCAGTTCCAAGGATTCTTTCACCTGGGCAAGATGCTTTTTATAACACTCCATAAATGCTTCTTCCCCCATTCTTTTTGGTATGTACCTTAATCTCGCTTTTCCTTTATTCTGATAATCCCCTTCCGCCGCAAATATCCTGGTTACAGCTTCCACGTGGTACAGAACCTGGTTTAGGGGGATCAGCTCATCATACGGTAAAGCCACAGCCGGATTATTGCCTAAACCGCCTGCAAGAAACATCTTAAAAAACGGTTTTCCCTGATTCATGACTGCCATAAAGCCCAAATCATTAATGGTACAGTTGGCAGTATCCGCTTCACTGTTGGAAAAGGCTATTTTTAGCTTACGGGGCAGACGGTATTCCGTGATACGTTCCATAACATACCGGTTCGCCTGCAGCGCATAAGGAGTCGGATCAAAGGCTTCTGCTTTATCCACGCCGGATAGGGGAGACAGGGCAACATTACGGGGATAGTTGCCGCCACCTCCTCTGGTATATAAACCATGGTCAATGGCAGCTTCCATGATATCGCAGACAGAATCAATATCCAGATCATGAAGCTGGATGGCCTGCCTGGTTGTGAGATGAATTCGTTGTAAACCGTATTGTACGGTAAATTTATGGATTAATTTCATATGGGTAAATGATAATATACCGCAGGGGATCCTTAAACGAATCATAAAAGCTTCGCCGCCCCTTTGTGCATAAACCCCCATACCTCCGGATTTTCCCTTAAAATCTGCAGTAGTGATTTCCTTATTCACAAATTTATGTCCGGCTTCCCTGAATTCCGCTATTTCTTCTTTTAATTTTTTATCATATTCCTGCATTGTTTTTGCTCCTATTTAACCAAAATCATTTAATTACTTAATTTTATTACAAAATATGAATAAAATGAAATTATATATTATTATGGTTCGATAAATTTATTTTATCTCACAGTAACAGAGTTCTGGTCAAGAAAGCTCGTTATATATTTAAACTTAAATAAGGTAATCCGCTTCATGCCCTGTATGAACGGCATTATATAAAGTCCCCTGTTTGGTTCTGCAGTCCCCGATGGCAACCACTTCAGCCTCACATCCTTCAAAAGCTTCAACATAGGACAATAAAACATATTCATAATTTTTTTCCAAACTTATCCTCCAGAATTTACCCATATTACAGCATAGGATTCCACAAACTAATCGAGAGAATGGCGCTCTCCGATTTGAAATTCACCAATATGTTCGAACATATAATTTACGGTGATTGCTTTTTCGCCGGTAAGCTTTTCAAAGTCTTTTGTGAATTCAGCCATTTTACCCAAACGAATTGCCTGTGCGAATGTTACCATACCCTCTGAAGAAAATGGCGCCTCAGATCCTTTTTGGAAAACACCATCCGTTGTCCTGGGTACGCCCATAGCATCAAAAATTGCATAGTTCTCTTCGTCGGTAACTTCTTCATATCTTACGTTGCTGCCCGTCACCTTGTTACCAATATTCACAAAATCAGTAATTGTCATGAGCTCCGGTCCATTGATATTTAATATACTCTTTGTGTAACGGTCCGCGGCAAGGGCATGTGCTGCAGCCTTTGCACAGTCCTTTCTGGAAATATAAGCCATTTTACCGTTGCCTTGAGAATTTTTCATGACGCCTCCCATTTTTACAAAGGTAAAATAGTTTGTAATCATCGCTTCCGCATACTGTGAATTACGCAGAAAAATATAATCGAGTCCCTGTTCTTCAATATATTTTTCTGTGAAAGCATGGTCGATTTTTTCAATACTTGGATTGGTTTCATCAGCAGCGTTTACCAGGGACGTGTAAATAATTTGTTTTACTCCGGCTTTTTTTGCTGCGTCAACAACATTTTTGTGGGCCGCCCGGCGTTTTTCCCCTACGAATGGCATAGAGATCAAAGCAAGTTTATCCGCACCCCGGAACGCTTCTTCAAGCCCATCGATCATGTTAAAGTTTGTCACATGTGTCTCAATCCCTTTATCAGCGTACTCCTTTAAAGATTGCAGATTGTAACCGCAAAAAATAACCTGGTCTTTATCTGCCAGCTCAAGCAGATAACCGGCTGCCAGTTTGCCAAGATTGCCGTCTACACCAGTCAGTAATAGTTTTCCCATATAAAGTCACCTCTTCATTCATTTAATGATTTTATAATATGTTATTTTTTTAACTAATTCCAACACAAAAATATTATGGGGTATTGGCTTTTTCAATACCCGGCGTTTTCATAAACAGTTTTACGGCCGGATTGCCATTATTTCTAAGTGATGCAATTACTATCTTATAGCGGTGTTTTGAATCCTCGATAGGAATAATCTTTAACCTATCCAGGTGGTTTTCAAATTGGTACTGCTCAGGAAAAAATCCAACCATCCCTTCTGTCAAAATATAAAAAATCTCAGACTCAACATCATCTGCCGTCCTGGCAATATTAGGTTTATAACCATCTTCTTCCGAGCGTTGTAACATTTTGCTGTAAGAGGTTCCTATGACCGATGGATCGAGCATAATCAGAGGATATCGGTACAATTCATGCACATGTATTTTGTCACAGTGATACAGAGGATGTTTGTCACTGACTACTGCACAATAACTTCCCTGTTCCAGTGTTTCGGTTATTATAGCTTCCTTTCCCGCAAATTCAGAATCAAAGGTAACGGCTATATCGTAAAGACCTTTCTGCAGATAATCAGAAATATCCTTCAGCAGAACCTTATTAAGCTCTATACTGATGTTCGGATACATTTCCTTAAACTTAGTTATGGAAGGCAGCAGACTGCGAATATCCATGACACCAGCATATTCAATACGTAAAACAAGGGTATGGTGTGCGATGAAATTCTTCATCTTTTCCTTCATCAGCTGGTACTGTTTCCATATAATCACGGCATCATTATAAAAAATCCAACCGGCTTCTGTTGGTTCAACCGGAATTTTTTTTCGATCAATGAGCTGTATGTCAAACTCCTTTTCTAATGATGCAATCTGCTGACTTATCGTTGTTTGAGATACGAAGTTTTTATGTGCAGTATCCGTAAAATTCCTGCATTCAATAAGGTCTATAAAGTATTTGATTTTTTCAATATTCAAAATACGGCCTCCGATCTACTGTTACCACAGGCAAGCTCTACTGAAAAGTTGAATCGACCTTTTTTAATTCGCCCGTTACAGAATCTATTACTAATCCATATACCACTATCTCCTTTGGAATTAAAGGATGTTTTCGTATCAGCTCTACCGTTTTATTAATAGAAATATCCAGATCCATAAAACCAGCCAGCCATGAATCAAAGTCAATACCATAGTACTTTATCATATCAATATTCTGCTGCGTTATCCCACGGGCTTTCATTTTTTCTATCATTTTTTTACTATCCGTATGCATAGCGCCACAATCGGTATGGCCAATTACCAGAATTTCCTGGACATCTAATTCATAAATTCCGATTAGCAGACTTCGCATTACGCTTCCAAATGGATGCGAAATAATTCCGCCTGCATTTTTTATAATCTTTACATCACCGTTTTTCAGCCCCAGTGCTGCCGGTAACAATTCAATTAATCTAGTATCCATACAGGTGACTATAGCAACCTTTTTATTGGGATATTTGCTGGTAATATATTTTTCATAACCTTTATTTTCAACAAAAGCTTTATTATATTGTAATATCTCATCAATCATAATGAATCCTTTCATCCTTTTATTTATCTTTGATATTTATTTAATTGTGATACTGCTTGTTGATTTAAGTAAAAACCAGGCACAAGAAGATGACTAGAATCTGCTTGAAAGGTAACTCATTACAGTATTTATATCTTTATTATTTCCAGAATCATTGATTTCCTGGTCCAGCTTATAATCATTTGTGAACGATCCATCAGTCTCTTGCAAGTAAACGGCAGCAATAGATTCTCCAGAAGAACCGTCATAATTATCTGCAGCAATCATGATTATATCCTTCAATCCATCCTTGTTTACATCTTTAAATGAAACAGCTTTAATATCTACGCTATAAGGGAGAGTTGCATTGAAATTATAGAGAATATCTCCCTCTTCATTGGTTAAATAAAATACTACCGGTACATGGCTGCCTGCTGTTAATTTCCCTGATACGAATTTAACATTCCCCCATGAATTTAAATCCACCATAAAAGTCTGATCTTCAATAAGGGCAAAGCCCTTTATATCTTTGAGATTATACGGAGTGAATTCAAACGTTCCCTCGGGAAGACTCATCACTCTATCTTCCGATTTTTCAGTTATTATAATCGTCGCCTCAAGAGCGCTATCGGGTTTAAACAAAAATTTAACAGTTCCCTCATTTCCCCTCGAATCATTCACAAGCCGGCACTGCGCAGTATCATCATTAACGGTTCCTTCAAATTCTGCGCTATCCATATTGTAAGCCGGGCCATTGCCCACTGCAACGATATTTCCTTGAATTTTTCCATCCTCAATCCTTGAAATTAAAATGGACAGACCGCCATCATCAGGAAAATTGGTATCCGTATCTCTAATCCAATTCTTTTTAAGATATTGCTTATAGTCAATTGCATTACCTGTTGTTGTCGTTGAGGACGTACTGTTCTCTGAAGATTTTGTGGTTTCACTATTCATTGCAGAAGCTGCTGAAGATGGCTTCTCATTTTGTTGCAGACGATTCGTTGAATCAATTTTCCCGCAGCCTGTAATAAGGAGCGAAACTGTGATAATTGTAAACAGAAATTTTTTATTCATTATTTTTCTCCCTGATGTTCCATGTATTTGTTTATTATATCATTCGTGACACCACCGGCAGTAAGCAGGCAAAATGACCTGCTCCAAAAATACTCTTTCCATAGTTTCTTACGAATACCTGGAAACTCTTTTTTTATCAGTCTGCTGCTTGCAGATTTGTAAGCATTGATGAACTTTGAAAGTTCTGTGTTTGGATGTGCTTTGAACAGAATATGAACATGGTCAACGCCGTGATTCCATTCTTCTACTGTAATATTGTAGTTTGGAGCAATGTACTCAAATATTTCTTTTATTCGCTCCGACACAGCATCATCAATTACTTTTCTGCGATATTTTATAACCAGTACCAAATGGTAATGCAGTAAGAATACTGAATGATTATTTGTTTCAAATTCCATTGTGTTATAAGCCTTTCTATTATTTATTACTGATTATATCACCAGAGGAATTTATTTACAATAGTCTGAGCTAGGCTTACGCACAATTCATCTCCTGCCTAAGAGGATCGGAGTATTCTTATAAGTATTGGATAAAATCTTTTAGCTCTCACCTCTATGCCTTAAACAGTCAAAAAAGAGGCCGCTTAAGTCTGGCGGGGACTCAGCGGAAAACTGTTTTCTTTATATGTAATAAAAACTGCTGCAATTAAGGTATAACCCGCTTGCAGCAGTCCTGATAAAATTTAATATATGGCAAATTGATATAAAATTATTCAAACATAAAATTGGCTACGCCAATATTATTCAAAGTAATGATTGGTTTGCACCAGAATGTCTTGCAGCAGTTTTCGGACGACATTACTTTTAAGATATAACAGCCTTCATAAGGAACTTCAAATTCAAAACAGCCATAATTTTTAATCTTTACACAGTACAGTAAAGTATCGATGTCATTGTATCTCTTGTATAATTTTACCTCCCATTCATGGGCATTACAGCAGCGGCAGCCCCAGATACAGCCCATAATAATACCGGGTTTAATCAGGCATTCCTCGCAAACAGGGCAGGGTTCCGGTTCCGGACACTCTGCAGGAATTGGTATTGGAACAGGAATATATTCCTTTTCCGGTGCCGGACAGGGTGGGCAGGGCTTGGGCTTCGGACATTCCGGACACGGCTTGGGTTTTGGGCATTCCGGACATGGCTCTGGTTTTGGGCATTCCGGACACGTCGGACAAGGTTCCGGTGTAGGGCAGACCGGGCAGGGTTCCGGCGCAGGACAAGGTGGGGGTACCGGACACGTCGGACAGGGTTCCGGCGTAGGACAAGGTGGGGGTACCGGACACGTCGGACAGGGTTCCGGTGCAGGACAAGGTGGGGGTATCGGGCACGTCGGGCATTCCGGGCATACTGCAACAGGCTGTTCCTCCCTTTCCGGTAATATCTGAGGCACTTCCGGAACCGGAACCACAGGGGCCGGTGCTATGGCTTGACATATCACTCCTCCAACAAAGGGATAATAATGAAATTCAAAGCCGCTGGCAGCATTTACGGCAAAAGCTCCTAAGGCGGCATTGCCGCTTACATGGCCGCCTGTAGGATGTGCATGGAACATAGCCTGCGGTGCCAGTATGCTTCCCCAGATATCGGAGGACTTTTCCATATAAATATTAGATGCATCCTCAAACACATACAATGTCTCATTGGCCTTACTTCTTTCCCCATAAACACCGTATTGCAAATGGGCATTTGGGCCTGTTCTCAGCCTTACAATCACGGTACTTCCCTGTGGAACTTCCGCACGTATTCCTTTGTTGATCAAACCATTTGGCCTTACATCGATAAGGAATACATTCTGTACAGGGTCATTGCCCCTTAAAATCCATTCGTAATTATTATCCACTACGCTTCCGTTTGGAGTTAAAGCTTCAATACAGTTTTTATAGTATCCGATGCTTTCCCTTGCATCGTTAAAAAATCCTGGTATGTCAGCACCTATCCTGCTTGCAGGTATATATCTTGGTACATCATAACTGGGAACCACAAAGTGATCACCTTTATCCGTTGGTGTCCAATATTGGCTGCCTCCATTAGCCTGATATAAAAATTCCAGTTCCTGTATAGTCATACCATCTTTTCCGATTAAATAGGTACTTCCCCCGGCTGCACGGAATCCACCGCCGACAACCACATGGCCGATAACAACCAAAGGACCGGTCATAGATACATTACCGCCGACTAAAAAGCGTACTAAATCCGGTGAGTAACCGGCTTCTCTGGAAACGCCATCTCTTGCAAAGCCAACACTCAAACCCCTTGGGCTGTAAAAACTTCCGCCTATAGCCACAGGCCCTTCAATATCTATAATGTTATTTGCATCGTTGAATACAATAACATTAAATCTGGAGGCAAGACCAAAGGGCTGGCCTTCAATATTATACCAGTTTATATCATCATAAGGTAATCCAGCACTTGCCATTGCTTCATCGCTATAACTGATATTATCCATATAAACTCCCGCAAACTGCTTGAATTGCAATGTATTTTTATTCTTAGTTCAGTTTATTCTAATAGAAATGGTTCTGTGCGGGTTTCTATGCAATCGGATTAAATTTTATGATAACTTTCTGAATTTCATAAAAAATCATCTTCCACAATGCCGGAACTGATTCGATTGAACCATATAGACGGATTCATCTGCCCAACGGTTTAATACAACCAGGATCACCGAACCATCCGGATTCTCCCACGCAGTCACATTAAGGCCGGAGGTATAACAGGTACCGGCGATACGGACCGTACCGGGCCTCCGCTCTGTCCAGTCATTGTTTAGTAAAATCGCACCTCACAATGCGAAGTCCTTTCCAGAACCGTACGTGCGGCTTTCCCGCATACGGCTCTTCATAATAACATTTACAGATTCCCGCTACGCATAGAGATTGTAGTACCTCTTGGGATATGCCAGCGGATAATAATCCAGCATCTGCTTAAATTCCTCCCAATTGTAGCTTTTCTTCTGACTCCTTCGATTCATCCAGCGGTATAACAGGCGCGTTGTGTAATAGTGATACTTCATCAGCGATGGTATGTTATACGTCACACCGTAGTATCTGTAGTGTCCAACCAGCTTACGATTAAGGATCAGCATTATCTCTTTTAATGGCTTTGTTCGATTGTTCTTCAGCCACTGCTTCATCTCCTTCAGTTTTGTCCGCATTCGTTTCCCGTTGGTTTTCGGTATCACACAGAACTTTCCCTCCTGGTTTTCTCCGCAATAGAATGTAAATCCCAAGAAATCAAAGGTCTCGGGTTTTCCCTCCCCTTTTCGCTTTCTTCTTTCTTTCGCATATCTCCCGAATTCTACAAGTCTGCTTTTACTCGTCTCTAGTTCCAACCCATATTTACACAGCCGTATCTGCATCTCTTCGTAGTATCGTTTGGCTTCCCCCTTATGTTCAAAGCCTGCCAGGTAATCATCTGCATACACTACCAGAAAACTCATTCCCGTTCCGCGTTTCTCAAAGTATGCTTTGTACCACAACACCAGCACATGGTGCATGTAGATATTTGCCAATATCGGACTGATGATATTTCCTTGGGCGGATCCCCATTCATTCGTCTGATACCTCCCTTCTTCCAGCACTCCTGCTTTCAGATACTTCTTTATCAGCCAGAGTATGTTCGGGTCTTTGATGTAGTATTCAACGAACTTCATTGTCCATTCGTGACTCATATGGTCGAAGAAACCTTTGATATCTGCATCTACAACATAGTTGATACGCTTTCGCACGATACTGATACACATTTCTTTGATTGCCATATGACAGTCGCGTTTCGGCCGGAATCCGTACATGTTCTCCTGAAACTTTGGTTCATATACCGCTTCCAATATCTTCTTTAGTCCTAATTGCACAATTTTATCTTCATAGACTGCAATACCCAGTGGACGCTTCTTTCCATTTGCTTTCGGTATATACACCCGCAGGGTCGGTTTCGGCTTATATGCCTTGTTCCTAAGTCTTTTCACCAGATTTCTGATGTTTTCTCTTAAGTTTTGGCTGTATTCCTCTTTTGTTATTCCATCGACTCCTGTTGCTTTCTTTCCGTCTAATTCTTTATGGCATTGAAGCAATAGTTCCTCATTCAGCAAGTGATACAGTGATGTAAATACCGGTCGGCTTTCATGAGCCGATTTGTCTGCTATTCTTTCTAATTTCGTTTGCATTTATCCTCCCGCCCCTGAGTGCGGTAAATGTGCCCTCAGAAAGAGTGTTATTATGCACTCCCCTTCCCTCCGCCATCATTACTGGCTTCTTTGGTACTATGAGAGTGTCCGACTGCCTGTGACTCCTTTGATTTCCTCCTTGTCATCGTTGTACGTCATACCTGCATGCAGCANAAGTCTGCTTTTACTCGTCTCTAGTTCCAACCCATATTTACACAGCCGTATCTGCATCTCTTCGTAGTATCGTTTGGCTTCCCCCTTATGTTCAAAGCCTGCCAGGTAATCATCTGCATACACTACCAGAAAACTCATTCCCGTTCCGCGTTTCTCAAAGTATGCTTTGTACCACAACACCAGCACATGGTGCATGTAGATATTTGCCAATATCGGACTGATGATATTTCCTTGGGCGGATCCCCATTCATTCGTCTGATACCTCCCTTCTTCCAGCACTCCTGCTTTCAGATACTTCTTTATCAGCCAGAGTATGTTCGGGTCTTTGATGTAGTATTCAACGAACTTCATTGTCCATTCGTGACTCATATGGTCGAAGAAACCTTTGATATCTGCATCTACAACATAGTTGATACGCTTTCGCACGATACTGATACACATTTCTTTGATTGCCATATGACAGTCGCGTTTCGGCCGGAATCCGTACATGTTCTCCTGAAACTTTGGTTCATATACCGCTTCCAATATCTTCTTTAGTCCTAATTGCACAATTTTATCTTCATAGACTGCAATACCCAGTGGACGCTTCTTTCCATTTGCTTTCGGTATATACACCCGCAGGGTCGGTTTCGGCTTATATGCCTTGTTCCTAAGTCTTTTCACCAGATTTCTGATGTTTTCTCTTAAGTTTTGGCTGTATTCCTCTTTTGTTATTCCATCGACTCCTGTTGCTTTCTTTCCGTCTAATTCTTTATGGCATTGAAGCAATAGTTCCTCATTCAGCAAGTGATACAGTGATGTAAATACCGGTCGGCTTTCATGAGCCGATTTGTCTGCTATTCTTTCTAATTTCGTTTGCATTTATCCTCCCGCCCCTGAGTGCGGTAAATGTGCCCTCAGAAAGAGTGTTATTATGCACTCCCCTTCCCTCCGCCATCATTACTGGCTTCTTTGGTACTATGAGAGTGTCCGACTGCCTGTGACTCCTTTGATTTCCTCCTTGTCATCGTTGTACGTCATACCTGCATGCAGCAGTTATCTGCTTTGCAGGAAATCACAGGCTCTCTCCAGTTGACTGATTAGTCATTGTAAAACATGATTGGCCCTTGGACTCCGTCAAAGCCATAACAAACTCGCTTAACGCTTGTTATGATGTTGCCTTCCGCATGGATAAACTGCGTCGGCCTTTAAGACTTTGTAAAATTTCGAAGCTCGATAGCATTGCAACCCTGTTTCCTGACTGTCTACGCTTAGCCTTGCCTGTTACCAGACAACACCCAAGACTCGCTAACGGTGGCTCGCTACGCCTTGCCGTATGGGATTTCCACCCACTAAACCAATCGCCCTTTTCTGGACGCGCTCATCCCTTGACAGCTCCCAGGGCAACGCCCTTTGTAATATGTTTATTTAAAATAATATAGATAATCAGAGCCGGTGCCGCCGACAGGGCCATGACCGCAAACTGGACCGCATAGTTGGAAGAATATTGTCCCGTAAATTCCAGGATGCAGATTTCCATAGCCATATTTATAGGACTGAAAGGCCTGTTTATACAGATAGCTTGCCATGAACTGGGTTTCGTTGCCGGGACCGCCTGCTGTCAGTAAGTACACGGTTTCCATCTGCTTTAAGGCAGAAATGACAGCCATGGTGACATTGACCTGGATCACCGGCTTCATCAGCGGCAGAGTAATATAGAAAAATGTCCTGCTGCCGCTGGCTCCGTCAATGGAGGCGGCTTCATACATAACAGGATCTATATTCTTGACACCCGTGTAATAAATCAACATTCCCCAGCCAAAGCCGTGCCAGATCAGCACCACCAGCACTGCCCAGATCGCGTTGCCGGAGCCTAAGGGATTTATCTGCCCTGCATAGCCGAATGTCTTTAATATCTTTGTAATCAAGCCGAAATTCGGATTATAAATGAACTTCCACAAGTAAGCGATAACCGCTACGGAAATAACATTGGGAATAAAGAAAATACAGCGGAACAGGCCCTCTGCCTTTCCCTGCAGCTTATCAAGCTTTATTGCTGTCAGTATGGCAAAAGGATGCTGGATGCAGATAAACCCGATGGCCAAAAACAGGGAAGAGCTTGACCCGATTCCGGAGTAATTGGTAAACCCATAGTACACGCTTAAAATAATGGGTGCCAGAATTGCTGTTACGAAAACAATAAGTCCGGGAGCCATAAGGGAAAATATTACTTTTTTATTGCTGTATAATTTATGCATACCTATTTCATTGCCTCCGCCAGCTTATTGAAAAAATCCTCCGGTGTAAGCTGCCCGATTGCAAATTCTACGGATGCATCCTCGCTGGCCGTCTTATATGCATTGGTTCCCAGGTCATTAAAGGTCACCCCTGTAATATTTGTGGACTCGTTGACCATATCCACAAATTCCATTTTCTTCCGGTATGTTTTCATTGGTGGCCATTGACATTTCCCAGCTTCCCATATAATACATGGCTGACTGTCCGTTGGTAAATAAATTCATGCTGGTGGCATAATCCGTTGTTTCAAAGCCTGTCTGGAACATCCCTGCATCCACGGTTTTCTTAAACAGATCCAGGGCCTTTGTCCACGCCTCATTGGAGTAATCTGCCGATTTAACCGAATCCTTCAAATCTGCGGAGACTGTGCTTCCGTCAAACTGCTGGAATGACGGAGGCCAGATTTTTCAGATAATCGTTTGTCTTATCTGTAAGCATTTTTTGGGAATAGTAAAATTCCAGAAAGGATAATAAAATGACCGGAATCAGGATCATTGTCAGAAAAATAAACAGCAGCTTGCTTTGAAAGCTCTGCCCTCGAAACCATTTTCTCATAGCTCAACCGTTTCCATAAATTTTCGAAAAGGATTGCTGGCACATTCGCCGGACTTCCGGTATTCATAAGGCGTCAAGCTGTATTTTTTCTTAAATATCTGCCCGAAGTACCGCTCGTCGGAAATGCCCACCTTACGGCATATTTCTCCGTTTTTCATCTTTATTACCTTTGTTCAGGATTGACTTTAATAAATGTTAAGCAGATTGTAAGAAAAAAGTTAAAAATGAAAAGCACTGTCTGCCTACAATCATATAAAGGATATCCCGAATCAAAACAAAGGAAGATAATTATGAGCAGACTCAAAGCATTTGCAGCCCATTACCCGGCTGTACTCTCCATTATAGTAACTACATTGGCAATTCTCATCAGCAATATTGATGTCCCATTCGGCGGATTATATGGGTCTTATCTATGCGGTATTCTCGTTCAGGGAAGTATCTGCCTGCTTCTCTTGCCGCTAATCAAACTAACCGGAATAAACAGCAGAACTGTTTTCAGTAAACCGGACATCCGTAAAAGTCTTTCGCTTGTCTGGCCACTTATACTGTTTATTTTTCTGAATGCTTCCGATCTATTTGGCGGCAACCTTATGATTGATGCATCAAAACCTGTCCTGATTGTTTTATACATACTGGTATATACTTCAACCGGCTTTTTTGAGGAAATATTATGCCGGGGGTTTATTCTTAACCTGCTACTGAATAAATGGGGAAAAAATAAGAAAGGGGTTTACTTTTCAGTTATTATTTCCAGCGCATTTTTTGCACTCGGTCATATCAATGGCTTATTGATCGGACGTATGGATTTATGGTCCACAATAGCCCAGATTTTCTATGCGCTCTTTATCGGAGTTTATTTTGCTGCGTGCTATTTACGGATTCAGTCCCTTTGGCCTGTGATTATTCTGCACGCGCTGTTTGACATATCAGGTGAACTGCGTGAACTTACAACCAGTGGTGCAGCCCATCCATACATTACGTCGACCCCGGCTGATGCTCTGGTCGGTATCGTGCTATTATCCGTGGTATTCTTCTACGGGCTTTTCATACTTCGGAAAGTCGACAAAGCAGGAAATACAGATATTATAGTAATGGAGTGATTGCAATGAACGGATATAACATACTCGTGGCAGATGATGAGCCAGAGATTATCGAACTGATTGAAACCTATCTAAAAAATTCTATTGTTCAACCACCCCAAAATCATCTACATAAACATATGCTGTACCGGACTTCTTGTAAGCATACACGGTTGCACTGGCAGCACCTGCTCCGGTTGTAAAAGGAATGCTTACCATTGTCCAGGATGTACTGGCAGATGTTGCAGATACATCCGTTCCTCCAAAGCCATTAACACCAATCTGAATCTGCTCTCCTGTATCTGCCTTAACCCAGGCGGTACATATATAGCTGGTATCAGGACTCAGCCCCGTAAGTACCTGCTTGATACCATCTTCCCCGGTTCCCAGTCTGACACTCTTAGAGCAGCTTCTTGGTGTCGGTACACTTGCAGCAGTACCTGAATATGTTGTCGCCCAGGGTGAGATTATCCCGTTCTCGAAATCAGATTGCCTTACTTTATTATCATAAAGTACGTTTACACTCTCAAAAACCGGGTCCGGAGGTGAAGAAAAATTATGCCCGGCAGTCCAGTCAGTTCCGCCGTACTCATATGCTCCAATATCCGGTGCCGTACCAACATAACCATTGGTGATTCCAGGTATTACAGCCCCTGCATTAACAGCCGGAGAAGCAGCCTGCAGCCTGAAATTATATGCTGTAGGATTCACAAATAACGGATTGGTTCCTGAGGTAATATTATTTCCCTCTATATGAGTACCAGGCAGTGTAAAGACTGTAGTAAAGATATTGTTGAAAATTCTGTCACCGTACATATCTGACTGAAAATTACTTCCCCAATATCCAACATTTCCGTTACTGCAGGTGGTATTGTTATAAATCAGGTTAAAATTGCTGGGTGTATTCAATCTTATCCCCGTATAGTTTCCCCATACAACATTATGATGCACAATATAACCCTTACTGCCGTTATCCAGATAGATACCGGTGCCGGAATAATTCTTTGCCAGATTATCATGGATGTAATTATGATGAATTACCGTCCCTTGCCCATCCCAGGCAAACTCATAGAGTATTCCGCAGTCTTTTGTCAGCTTTCCTGCATTGTACAGATCATTATACTGTATCCGGCTGTTTTGGGTCGGCATAAATATCAGATTACGCCCAGCGTTATATACCGTATTATGACTGATTAGATGGTTTGCTCCCAGTAGATAGATTGCCGGGATATCCGCTGCCGAATAATCTGCTTCATGAATAAGATTATTAATTACCTTATTTCCTGTTCCCTGTATACTCACCAGATTACCGGAACTGTAGGTCAAAGTACTGTTTCTAAGCTCATTATTGGTACCGGACATAAATATCCCTGTACTGTATTGGCTGGTAACATCCGAATCATGACTGACATATTCCGCAGTCATATCAGAAACTTTACAGGAATTAGAAGCAGACATTTTAATGCTGGAGGCAAAGATATTAATTCCGGTAATATTTATGTAAGAGCAGGAACTTAAATCAAATGCATAAGTCCGCTTCTTTGCTTCTACTGTCAGAGTATTAGGATCAACTCCACCAGGTGCCCATAAATAAAGCCTGCCGGTGCTGCTGTCATAATACCATTCTCCCGCACTGTCAAGATCTTTCAAATTACCGGTAATATAATAGCTGTTACCGGCTGCCGCTGCAATACCCATTGTATCAAAGGTAATGGAGCCGACACTTGAGCTGGTGATGGTACTTTTATAGGATTTATAGCCTGTTCCCGGAATACACCAAACAGTTTTGCCAACCCAGTATCCTGCTGCCTGAGTTAAGTCCTCATCATTGATGGTTGTGGTGGAACCGGAATCAACGGTTGCAAATGTTGAATTTAAGGGATCAAGTGTTGCTGAATTGGGCCACCTGGCTTCAAATTGCATTTGCTTATTAACAAATATCTGATCTTTTGTTCCAAGGGAACCAGTCATGGCTGCATAATAGACGGATCCGGAGTAATTTACCCAGTCAGTAACCGGATCGGCACCGGATACTGTTACGGTCTCTCCTGTATAAGCCTTAAAGTTTATGGGATTTGCAGAAGTTCCGGAAGTATTAAGTGTTACTGTTTCCCGGTATGTACCACCTCGTATGATACAGGTATCTCCGGCTGTCATGGTATCTGCTGCCTTTTGTATGGTTTTCCATGGCTTTGATAGTGTACCGGTTCCGGTGATGTCATTCCCAGCCGTAGAAACATAGTATACGGAAGCTGCCTTTACAGTTTCCCCACACAAATTAAAAGTAAGTAAATTAATCAACATGATTACAACTAAAAACATACTGCCTTTTCTCTTATTCACAGCTTACCTCCTGTAGTGAATTCCATTTTCAGATACGGCTTCTACACATGGACTTAAGTTCACTGCTAAATATGTTCTGATATTAAAATCGATGCGTACATATAAGCCCTAGTTATTTTATCGGCTTATATCAGCTTATAGTTTATGATTCTTTCGGCTGATACTCTATACACTTATTGATTTTTTGGCGAAGCTTCTCCGCTGCTGAACAAATCCAGCCATTTTATTGATTTTCTCTATCAGATCTTAACCCTGCGGATTTACTCCGTGGATATGTTTCCTGAAAACAAAAATCCGTGATTTAACCCCCGGCTTGAAACCAGGTCTTAAATCACGGAAGTCCTTTATTTACTTAGTTTTCTTACACTTTTCTCCTTAACCCGTGACATCAATAAGACACACGCAGCGTGCCTTGAATAGCCAAAAAAGATACCGCTAGAAACTGGCAGCTCCTTGGCGGCAGGCTAAGATTCTTAAAAGGTTATAATACTTATCTGTTACCGCTACAAGCTTTAAATATTGAACCGACTCTATTCTTTATGTCAAAATACCCGGAATCCATTAATATTGTCGGCTTAACCTTTAGAGCATCCGGTTTTCCGTTTTCCTGGCATTCTTCATTTGCATATGCGGCAACAATCTCTCCAAGAAACATAGTAAAATCAAATATGGGAATTGTCTGTATTACCTTACAAAGGTAATTTACAGGACATTCTTTTATCAGTGGTGCATTTCCTGCTTCATCATAGAAAGATTCAAAAACCTGAGATTTATCCACTTTATTACCGGAGACAGTTCCGCAAAAATCAGTTTTTTCAACCGCTTCAGACGAAGGAATATTTACACTGAAAAATCCATTCTCCATTACCCCTTTTGTTGTGTAATGAGAATTCTTTAATGAAATATAAAGCACAGGTTTTTGGCTTACTACACCATATGCACCGATTGTAACGTAGTTTGGCTTTCCATTCACTGTGGCTCCGGCTAAAACAGTAATATATGGGCCATAAGGAATATTTGCTATCTTCATTTTTGTCATATTTATTCTCCTATCAATCTTTTATATTTTGTTGCAACAATAAAATTATATGATAAAATTTTATAAATATATAGACTTTTTCTTTCTGACGAGTTATCATATAGATAGAGTGCGCCCCTTAGAGGCATACTTTTTTATTTTATACTATATGTCATCTCTAAACTCCAGAAACGGGACAAAAACGAACTTTTTAGCTTGTTTTACTTGAAAACCAGGATATCTTGAGGTCAAACTATCTTTTTTCTCCTTTTACCCAAAAGAGGTGATCTTTATTAATCTTTATTATACTCTCAACGGTTTTATCTTCATTGTTGAACACTTATCTTATCTATCCCTTTCCGTATCAAAAATCTGATCGCTATTTTTCACGAGCATAGGTAATTAATTTTCGGAACGATTCTTCAAAATGCTTGTCATCTTCCTTAGTTCTTTTTTTGGGTCCGCACAGATGATTTTTAGACTTTGCTCTCCTTGCGGCTTTTGCCATGTGTCGCTCCATGAGAAGCTGATCTATGTTGTCATTGGTATACCATCTTCCAGATTGATGAATCGCATACGCATCTTTTCCCAGTGCCATTGCCGCCACACCATAATCCTGTGTTACCACAATATCACCAGATCTACAAAGGTTCACCAATGCAAAATCGACTGCATCTGCTCCTGCACCGATAATCTTTATTTCGCTATAATCAGACTGCAGCACATGATTTGTATCACATAGAAGACATACTTTTATCTTATTTTCTTCAGCTACTTTTTCCACAATACGAACTACCGGACAAGCGTCTGCATCCACATAAATCTCCATTTACTTCCTCCTCATCATGCCAATTAAAAAGGATATTTTCCCCCCTTTGGTATCCTATTGGCGGCAGATTATGACAATATAAAGCGGCTACATGCTTCTCAACACCTTCTCCATCGGCTTACCTTTTGCCAGTTCGTCCACCAACTTGTCTAACCAGCGTATCTTCTGCATAAGCGAATCTTCGATTTCCTCGACGCGAACTCCGCAGATTATTCCGGTGATTCCGGAAGCGTTCGGATTGATTTGAGGGGCTTCGGCAAAGAACGTTTCAAAATTAACATCTTTATCGATTTGAGACTGCAATCCCTGTTCATCGTAGCCTGTCAGCCATTGGATCACGGTATCGACTTCCGCTTTCGTGCGTCCTTTACGCTCAACTTTTTGAATATACAGAGGGTAGACGCCGGAGATTTTCATTTTGTATACACGTTCATTATTCACTCTTCATCCCTCCACTTGCCTCGGCGTGCATAATCCAATTACGCAGCAGTTCCGGAGGCATCTTTGACCCCTCCGGCATATAGTCACCATAGGGCAGGACTTTTGGCTCGTCGCAATGAAAGACAGCGCAAAGTCATAACTCCTGGTCGTTCTTCTCAGCTTCAATCAGATTCATATCTCTCATATTCATTCACGGTAAGAAATGTGAATTTTACTATTCTCCATTCCCAGCCAATCGAAACTGAACTTTTAATTATTTCGATTTTTTGCTCCCCACTCACACAACTCTTCCAAAACGGGTAATAGAGTTTCTGCTTTATCTGTCAGACTGTACTCTACTTTAGGAGGGATTTGAGTCCGCTTCCAATTCTTTTAATTGAGAACTCAATATTTTAAAAGTAATAGTTCCTATTTGTCTTTTCATTTCATTAAAGCGAACTGGTTGATTTTCTGCTAAAAGGTATATAATAACCATTTTCCATTTACCACCAATTACTGACATTGTATAACCAAAAGGTGTATCTTGAATATTTTTAACTTTACCATTAAAATCAGCCATACCCATACTTACAATATCCTTTCGAATAGTACCTATCAATAAAGTGCGTACTATTTTTTAATTTGAGCTTAGTATATACTAAGCTTACTTTAAAGTAAAGGAGTGATAATATTGACTAATACTAAAACCTACAAGCACGGTCTTCCATGGGAAGGCGAACACGGCATCTCCCAAGGCTACTGTGTTAACGGCACTATATACATTTCGGGTCAATTCTCCCATGATATGCAGGGCACGTTTGTTGGGGAGGGCGATATCGAGGCACAGACCAGACAAACGCTAGAGAATCTCGATCGCGTACTGGCGGGATTTGGTGCTACGAGGTCGAACATCGCTGAGGTGGAGATTTTTCTGACAGAACCACAAGAACATTTTGAAAAATGCATCAGAATTTTCAAGGAGTATGTGGGCGACCATCGACCAGCCGGCACCCTCGTCGGTGTATCGGGTATGGCGTTCCCTGATCAGCTGATCGAAATTCGTGCTGTAGCACATATGAGCTGACTTAAACCTTGCATTTTTTTACTATGCTTTAATTCCACAAGTCAAAATCAGCTTTCTACTGCGTGACAGGACGCAGAAAAACAGCACCCACAAAAAGGCGGGGCGCGGTGGCCAACATATCGGCGGCTGCTCCCCGTTCTTTTTGCGTCCTAATCCGTTCGATAAACCGGAACTTACCTATACAATCGTAATTCTCT
This sequence comes from Clostridium sp. Marseille-P2415, assembly GCF_900155545.1. Taxonomy (GTDB): domain Bacteria; phylum Bacillota; class Clostridia; order Lachnospirales; family Lachnospiraceae; genus Lacrimispora. Next base: position 162,262 of record NZ_LT732526.1, on the reverse strand, counting down.
TTTCCGCTAATGATACAGTCCAATAATTAAGGGGAAAAGCAGAAATTGTATTTTCATTTTTTGAGTATTCTCTTTAGGGATTCAACATCTAACAGCAAATTCACTGTCTCAAAATTTCCTTTATAAAACACAGCCCAGTTATTGAAAACACAAGGCAATTCCTTTGCTTTTTGCAGCGTATCCACTTGAATTAGAGACACAGGAACGTCATTTGTTTCGCAATACCGTTTTATTATCTCGATGTTTTGACAGACATAGGGGCATTGCATATCATAATAAATTGTCAGCTCTTTGCTTTCGATATTTAGGCTTTTTGCATTTTGTGCGAACTTTGGCGTTGTTCCGTCAAAAGAGAGTGCAAGTAATTCATATCCGTTATCGGTAGTATCAACAACCTCAAAGCCGAACTTTTTCGCAAATGACTGGTCAGAAAGCCAGGCTTTTTGCTTTTTTGCTCCGAGCATACAAATGCCGGATTTACCCTTTTCTTTGGCGTCGGCCAAACAATACTCCATCAGCGCTTTCCCATACCCATGTCCTTTGTAATTACCGGAAGCCCATAAGCAATACACATAATAATAGTTGTCGCCGGTTATGGGAACCCAAGCAGTTTCAAGCGGAGCATATTCAATAAAAACCGTAGCCTTTGCATTTAACTTTCTAAAAACATGACCTTCCTTTAGCCGGTCTGAAAGCCATTGTCGCTTTGCGTCAATGCCTCGATGTGGCTTTTTGCTGCGGATAATACAACATAAATGCTCATCAAATAGGTTTTCTGTTGTTAAGTTTATAAAATCATCATTCATATGTACCCTCGCTTCAGATTCTTATTTTCCTTCTAGTCAATCATTTCGGCTTATCTCCAAACAATCCTATCACCTCAATTTCCCATTCATACTCTTCATTATACCATTTTTTATGATTACCTCCAACTTTCGATTTATTTAACACTTCTATATCATTCTGAAATTATAACAATTATTCCCCATTGATAATATGTTGTCAATAAGGATTTTAATTGTTTCTCCACAGCATATCAGTATAACAAGTTCATTTGCTCTTTGAATAGCGTTATGAATGTGGCATCAGGTCAGCATTGATCTCATATTCCATATGTAGAAATATCTATGTATCCGTCCTCAGATACTTCTACTCCTTCCGATATAAGAAGCTCTCTTTGAAAAGCTGCATATCTTTTATCCGTGATTGATATTTTTCCTTTTGAATTAATTATCCGATGCCATGGAAGATTGTACTTCTCAGACATAGAATGAAGTATCCGAACTACCTGCCTCGCACCTCTAGTATTTCCTGCAAGTCTTGCAACCTGTCCGTAGCTTATAACTCTCCCATATGGTATTCCCTTTATTATTACAAGGACTTCCTCAGTAAACTGTGTCATATCGAACAAATCTCCTTATCAAGCCTTTCAATTTATTATTTCATCATAGAGTTCTGTTACTGCCAATATACGGATTGTTATCCTCGGTATGACCGCAGCTGGACTGGGAAAGCTTAGACTCAACTGCTTTCATCAGCTTTCCGATTATGATGTACAGCCTTGGTACACACATGGTCCTGTCCGTTTTATTTTACCTCAAACTGATTGAATAAAATAATAATATCACATTTTTCAATAAAATGCATGCCTCAACGGTTTTACCTGCCCATATGTATTGGGGGGGAGGTCATTCTCTGGTGGAAATACTGACCAGCAGCCAAATGGTACTTGGAGCATTGATCGTAATACTGATCGCTAAATTCAGTTTGTATTCCTCTATAAAAAAACTGCCCCCCATTAGTCTAACATGTTGATTTTATTACATGCCTGACTTTTGGAGTGCAGTTAAACCGGAGGTTGATTTCCCTGTTTTGTTTTAATTGGTTTTGCCGTTACTTTTGCATAATATGGATGGCAAAGCCGCCAAACTCGCCGTCTAAATAGACGTTCTTCAGTTTTCCCTCCTCGGAATATGCGGCAGTATCCATGTTAAAGGAGAAGTCCTTTTCTTTCAATTCTTCTACGGCAGCGGTCAAATCAGGTGTACGCATAGCGATATGACCGTTTACACCCAGGAACGGAGCCTTCATGCACTCGAAGTAAGGGCCGCCGAATTCGGACTTTTGTCCGTGACGAGGTTCCAGGTTAAACATCATGCTCAGAAGCTGAGCCAGTTTTTCTGCCTCCTCAGCATTTGGGGTGTTGATGCCGATATGCTCCAGTTCAAATTTATTATTCATAATCATACCTCTTTCTCAAAATGTCGGAAGGTTATCCGTTTTATATAAAATTGGACATTTTTTGATACATTGAATGCTTAAACTTACATTGGGAACACCAGCAAAGCTCCGGCAGTCAGAGCAAGCAGACGGATGAAGTACATCGGAACTGTGAATTTCCAGAACTCGGTCAGCTTGTAGTTGCCAAGGCCCATAATCATAGCCGGCATGCCGTCAATAGGCAGGAAATGGCCGTTCCAGCCTGAAACCACGATTGCAGCCGCAGCAGCAGTCGGATTCAGACCCAGGCTTAGGCAGGTAGAAATAGCCAAGGGTGCAAATACGTATACAGTACCCAAGGTGGAACCTGTAAGGGTTGCAAGTAAACTTGTCAGTATACAAAAGGCAAAAACCAGAAGGAAAGGATTGATGCTGGTGCCAAGCATTTGGGCCACAGTTCCGCCAACTAAAGCGGTCAGGCCTGTATTGCCAAGAGCATCGGCAACACCGATAACACCGGCAGACATCAAAATGATCGGAGACCCGATGCTGTTACGAATTTCATTGAAATCCAAAACATGGGCAGCCAGCAGCACAGTTACAGCCAAACCTGGAATTACATAACCTGCATCGCCAATTTTGCTTTGAAGAATCATTCCAACAACAGCCGCCGCAAAGGCTACATAGGTAGTGTATTCTTTCCATTTCGGCATTTCAGAAATGTTTTCGCCTTGGGACTTATCATTCTCATTTGCCTCTGCGATCGGATGGCTAGGTAGTTTTTTGTAGGCAATTAAGCACCATCCCAGGAACGCTAACGAAAGTATTAAATTCACAACAGAGAATTTCACTAAGGAAACCTCACCAACAGCAGCTCCGGCCGCTTGTAGAACAGCAACAACAATGCCGTATTGCAGCGCCACGTTCACAGGAATCAGAGGATGGTTGGCAGCGAAGCCGGAAGTCATAATAATTTTGGATCCCGGTAATTTTTCATTAAAAGGTATGGTGGACAGGATCCCCAGAGTAAGAACATAATATGCAGTTGAGCCTGTGCCGAATAGGCTTGTACCTAGCATAACCACAAGAATCAACAGTACATAGGCCTTAAAGCCGCCTTTGCCAGCCATGTTGTACATTGCTTTTTTGAAAGAAGCAATAAAGCTGGTCTTTTGCAGAGCTGCTATAATTGCCATGAAAGAGGCAAGCATAACAACGGTAGAATTAGAAAAGCCAGCGAAAGCAGTCTTAATATCGGCTACGCCGAAAAGAACCAATAGCAGACATGCGAGAATTGGAGGTGCACCGAATGGAAGTTTTTCTGTCATGATTAAAATAATCATGACTACAGTGATAGCAAGGGCAATAATCATTGGGATAGTCATTTGTTTGAACTCCTCTCTTTTATACAGGATTATTTTTTTGCAATTGGGCACATGATATCAATTCAAGCATTCTGTTTGGCGAAATGCTTGAAAACTGCTTGGTGAATGCGTGTACGGTATATATACCATACAATGTCAGGCTTCTTTCCTGGCCTTAACCATAAGGATGGCATAATCTATGGCATTGACCAGGCTCAGCTCGCTGGAGCGGCCGCTGCCTGCAAGGTCGATGCCGGTGCCATGGTCCACACTGGCACGAATGATAGGCAGACCCAGGGTTACGTTCACACCTTCGACAGCCTCCCAATGCTTTTCCTCACGGTTATAAACAAAGCCTTTCACCTTAAGCGGGATATGACCTTGATCGTGGTACATGGCCACAACGATGTCATACCATCCGCCCAGTGCCTTAGAGAACACTGTATCGGGAGGGGTAGGCTTCTTTTCAGGGATAATGATGCCCTCAGCCATGGCAGCCTCGATGGCAGGCTGGATTTCTTTCACTTCCTCCCAGCCGAACATGCCGTTCTCGCCACAGTGGGGATTCAGCCCTGCAACGCCAATTTTAGGCTCTTTAATTCCCAGTGCTTTGCAGCCTTCGTTGGCAATGCGGATGCAATCCAGGACACGGTCTTTCTTGACACGGTCACAAGCTTCACGCAAAGACACATGAGTGGAAACGTGGACTACCCGCAGACCGCCGTGAGCCAGCATCATGGTGTACTTAGGTGTTCCCGTGTAATCAGCATAAATCTCGGTATGGCCTGAGTAGTGATGGCCAGCCATGTTTATGGCTTCCTTGCTCAGAGCATTGGTAACCGTAGCATCGATCTTGCCCTCCATAGCCAGCTGAATAACTTTTACAACATACTGGAAGGCTGCCTCGCCGCCCAGGGCACAGGCTCCCACGCCAAAAGGCTCAGGTACATCCAGTTTGGAGGTGTCCGGAATTTCGTCTGCAGGTATCAGCTTCAAATCCATCAGGTCGATGGTGCCATAGGTGTACTTGCCTTCATCGGGTGTGGAAACCACATTCAGCTCCAGATGAATGCCGTGAACCTTCTCGGCCACCTTCAGAGCGTAACTCATGGAAGTCCCGTCGCCTACTACTAAGGGTTTACAACGCTTGTAGATTTCCGCATCTGCCAATGCACGAACGGTAATTTCAGGGCCATTTCCATAGGGGTCACCCATAGAAATGCCAATAACAGGTTTCAATTGTATACTCATATTAGCACATCCCTTTGTCAGTATTTTCCTTCAAAACTTGTTTTAGTGCGGCGGCGCCTTCGTCGCATAGGTAGTTGAATGGACGGCGGCAGTCTCCTACAGGATAACCAAGCAGAGAAACAGCCTTTTTAACAACCGTGTTAGGGTTGCCATATTTAAATACGGCACGGAAGGAGGCGATGGAGTCTTGAGCGGCTTTCGCCTCTTCCAGCTTACCAGCCTTGAACAGTTCATAAATAGATGCCAGAACATGAGGATATACATTGGCACATCCTGCGATGCCGCCTGCACCGCCTGCCTCCAGGCAAGGCAGAATCAGTGAATCGTTTCCGGACAAAACACGGAAGTCTTTGTCCAAGTCCTTTGTAAGGTTGATGCAGGCAAGTAAGTTATCCCAGTCACCGCTGGAGTCTTTGGCACCCATAATGATGTCTACATCTTTAGCCAGCTTTGCAACGGTTTCAGGAAGCAATTTGTTGCCTGTACGTGCAGGGATGTTGTACAGCACGATCGGAATGTCTACATGCTTTGCAATTTCCACGTAATGGTCGTAAAGCTCTTTTTGTGAAGCAAGAGCAAAGCTGGGGGTGATAATGGACAGCACGTCGGCGCCAAGCTCCTGCGCTTTCTTACTAATTCGAATGGTATCAGCCGTGGAAATGCAGCCGGTACCTGCGTACACCGGAACACGATGTTTCACCTGGTCGATAGCAGCCTCAAGAACCTCAATTTTTTCATTTTCACTAAGGATGTAACCTTCGCCGTTGGTTCCGAATGGGAACAGACCATGGACTCCGCCCTCCAGCATGCGTTCAATCTGGTTACGCAGCTCCTTCAGATTGATCGATTCATCGGGATTCATAGGGGTTAGAATCGGTGGGATAATGCCTTTTAATTCAACATTCTTCATAATAACGCTCTCCTTTTCTATTTGTATTATAGGATTTCTAAGTACAGATTTCTTGCATCCTCTGCAGTTACAAGACGCATATTATTTACCAGCAAGCGCTGCACTTGCATACCGGCCTCTACTAAGCCATCCAAATCCTTAAGTGGAACGCCGAATTCCTTTAAGCTGGTTGGAATTTCTAAATGACGTACGATTCGCTCAAGCTGTTCAATTATCCATTCTGCCTTTTCATTCAGTGTCCGGCAGATAATTTCGGTGTCATGGCAGCAACGATCATAGGCCTGAGCAAAACGGTCCTGGCAGACAGGTGCATTGAAACGCATAACCGGTGCCAGTAAGATAGCATTGGAAACGCCGTGAGCAATGTGATACCTGCCACCCAAAGGATAGCTTAGGGCGTGAACAGCTGTGGTACCGGAAGCTGTGATGGCAATTCCGGCATAGAATGCAGCAATCTGCATCTTGTTCTTAGCTTCCATAGCCTCGGGATCATCACAGGCAGGGATAATATTGTTCAAAATCAGATCGAGCGCTTCCAATGCAAAGGTATCTGAAAATGGATTAGCCTTTTTGCTGGTGTAGCACTCAATGGCGTGTGCTAAGGCATCCACGCCGGTAGCGGCAGCAAGCTTTCTAGGTAAATTTTTAATCATGCGGGCATCTAAAATCACGTAATCGGCAATCATATTTTCATTTACTATGCCAACTTTCAGCTCTTTTTCCGGAACTGCGACAATGGCATTTGGAGTTACCTCCGCACCGGTGCCGGCGGTGGTGGGAATCAGAATTGTTGGGACACACTTTTTTGCACGCCCAGGCTCATCTAACAGTTCCTTTACCCCGTATTCATCGGTTACAAGCACGCTGGCCAGCTTGGCCGCATCCAAAACACTGCCTCCGCCGCAGGCAATAATCATATCTGCACCGCTTGCTTTGAACCTATCAACAATATTCTGCACCGCTGTGCAGGACGGCTCTGGCGGAATCTCGTCCAGTACATAGTAGTCTGCTCCCGCAGCCTTTACTGCAGCTTCCGGCAGACCAAACAGACCGGAGGCATGTATTCCCTTGTCGGTAAACATGGCTGCGCGCTTAACTTGATTATTCTTTAAGATCGCGGTGATGTTGTCTATTGAGTTTTCGCCGCCGTAGACGGCATGAGGCATTTTTAAATTATATACAGTCTGCATCTGATATCGCTCCTTTGATAGTCATTTAGTGAAAGACATCCTTGTGGATGCTGCTTATTTTGTGCCCTCGCCGGAGGTGGGGTTGTACACGCCGACGTACTCACGCTTTGCGCCGATAACGTCTTCTTCGGTGAAGCTAACGTATTTTATGCACTTACGGGTGTACGCTGCGTATGTCAGATGCAGCCTGCCATCGGCGCTCTGCATCAGGTAAGGGTACTCGTACTGCTTGTTGTTTGTTTTGTTCTCCTCACCGATGTATCCCTCGCCACGTTCCATCAGGCGGATTAATGGGAAAGTAAGGCCGCCGTCTTCGGACAGTGCCACGGCAACAGGGCAGCGCAGACCCGGCCATGCAGCTTTGCCTGGAACGGGAAATGGAGTGGCCGTGGGGTTATATGCCACAGCAATCCGGCCGCTTTTGGTGCGGATAGCACTTATAGAGGAGTTATTGTTTGGCAGAGAAGTAGGTTTCGGCTCTGACCAGGTTCCGCCCCAGTCCAGAGATTCGCTGCGGTAGACATTGTCGGCCTCACGGCTGCGCATGAAAGCTGCAAGGTGCCCGTCACCAATCTCCACAACGGTAGGATGAACACGGCCTCGGCTGTTCGGCATTTCTACCATGCGCCAGGACTTACCCTGGTCATCAGAAATCTGAAATACGCTGGGGTCACCGGACAGACCTTCTTCAGAGTCAGTGCACAGCCAGTTGCCAAAAATCCAGCGGCCATTTTTCAGAATCTGAATCGGCTGGCGGCAGAAGCTGCCTTCTCTTGGGAAGACGGTCTCATAGCCGCCCCAGGTCAGGCCGCCATCAAAGCTTTTTTGGCATCTGATCTGAGAGGTGAACTGCATGTTGTCTTTGCCCGCAACGCGGTCCAGCTGCGCGGTGTACATACACCAGACAGCACCGTCAGGGCCGTAGAATAAAGATGGATTCTGCTCGCTGCGCTTGGGGTCACCGGAAACGGAAACCGGCTCTGTCCATCGATCGGCACCTTTTGGAAGACGGGCACATACAATATGTACGTCGGCTTCCCCTTCATAAGTCCCCGCAAACCAGCAGCACAGCATGTCCCCGTTTGGCAGCTCCAGCATGGCAGGAGAATGACAGGTGGCGAAAGGACCGGGTGGTACCATGGATTCCACGGTACCCATTTCTTCGTTGCGGTAGATACGGCCATCTAAAGTCAGACCGGCGAGAATAGGGTAATTCATAATATATACCTCCAGTTCATATTTTGTTATGTTAGGAAATCTTTTCTGCTAATTTTATAAGCAGATCTTGATTTCCAAAACCACCGGATTTCGAAATAATATGATATGTTTTTTCTTTGTAAATAAATTCTGTTAAAACAACGCCGGCTGCCATTTCGCAAATTGGCGTCAGCTCCGAAACGTCCACCGCCTGCATTAACGCCATCAGCGTGTCGCCGCCGGTACACAAAAGAGTAGCGTTCAGACCGTCGTCAAGCATTCGCTTAATCAAAGCTGCCAGATTGTCAGAAATCAGCACCCGAAGCTGTTCCGTTGTCAAGTTGTGTTCCCGTGCGTAGATATCGGTATCCACGCACCCTTCCGGGTCATTAACATCAAGAATAAAGCGTTTTTTGGCAGA
>NZ_LT732526.1:146866-151680 GCF_900155545.1 Clostridium sp. Marseille-P2415 | reverse complement strand
AAAACCACCGGATTTCGAAATAATATGATATGTTTTTTCTTTGTAAATAAATTCTGTTAAAACAACGCCGGCTGCCATTTCGCAAATTGGCGTCAGCTCCGAAACGTCCACCGCCTGCATTAACGCCATCAGCGTGTCGCCGCCGGTACACAAAAGAGTAGCGTTCAGACCGTCGTCAAGCATTCGCTTAATCAAAGCTGCCAGATTGTCAGAAATCAGCACCCGAAGCTGTTCCGTTGTCAAGTTGTGTTCCCGTGCGTAGATATCGGTATCCACGCACCCTTCCGGGTCATTAACATCAAGAATAAAGCGTTTTTTGGCAGATGCCTGTGCCAGCCATTGACGAATACATTCGGCCGCCGGCTTACTATCCACCCAGCGACCTTCCAGTTTTTGAACAGGGTTCAAATTTACATGCGGAAAGCCGTGTTCCTGTGCCGCCTTCATTTGGCTGACCGTTACCGGATTGACACTGCCACAAGCTATAAACAGTGTATCAACAAGCTTTGGAATTTTCGGGGCAGGCCCCTTCAAATTCAGCATATCTGCCAGCACCGCCGCAAACCCGGCACATCCCGCACAGAATCGCAGCCGCTCCAGCCCCAGTTCTCTGCCGATGTGTTTTAAATCTGCATCTGTTTCAGCATCAAATACCTGGATTCCGTGTTTTGAAATCTTATGCTCTTCCTTTCGTGGGTGTATCAGCACCGGCACATTTGTTTGCTGCCCAAGGATATCTGCCACAGCCGAGTCCAAAATCGGTTCAAATGGATCCTGGCCAAAAACGCTCTGGGCCACAGGTACATCGTCGATATAATGAATTCCCTCCCGGGTGACCCTGCCCAGTTTGGGAAAGGCAGGGAGAAACGGTATGGTGCCGGTACCTGTTGCGTCCATCAGTGCCATCAATTCACTGCCAATATTTCCCCGCAGTGCGGAGTCTGTCTTTTTATAAATGTAAGCAATTCCGGCTTGAAATGCTCTATGCACTGTGCTGTACACAATCTCATAGGCCTCCTGTGGCTGCAGATGCCGGGTTTCTGCAACCATTACTAAAACTTCCACCGTTTTTTCAGTTGATCGGAAATCATAGTTCAAATCTGTGACCACAATTGTTGCTGCACCCCTGGCTGCAAACTGCACGCCTGTGTCAAGTGCTCCCGTGAAATCATCAGCAATGATTAAAAGCTTTACCATACATTCACCTCCTGTTGTTTCATTTTGAAACAGTTTAGAAGGGCTAATTTCTTTTTTTGTACATTTTGGAAATTGTTAATCCCTTTTGGTTTAAATTTATATTCATTTTATATAAATTCCACCGCTTTCGTCAAGTTATTTTCGCCTATAAATCGTTTATATTTGAAACATGCGAAAAATTTGTTGCTTAATTTTTGTGCATTTGGTATAATATGTTCAAATATGAAACGTATTATTGAGGTGTTTATGAAAAACTATATTCGTGTTTTGGGCATTGCGCCTTACGAGGGAATGAAAATTCAGATGCTCAATCTGGCGAAAGAATATCCCCAGATTGATTTGACAGTCTATGTGGGTGATATGGAGCAGGGTCTTATCATCGCCCGGAATAACTTTCACGGAGATTACGATGTGGTAATATCCCGTGGTGCTACGGCGCAGATGTTGCGCCAGCAGCTAACCATTCCGGTTATTGAAATCGAAATTTCTATGTATGATATTCTCTGTGCCATCAAACTGGCGGGCGGGCTGAAAAAAAAGACTACCATGATTTCCTTCGCTGATATTCGAAACCATGTGCAGCCCTTGTGCAATTTGCTGGAATGCGATATTGATATCCATACAGTAGATTCTATTGAAGCGGTGGAGCCGACCCTGCGCAGTCTTCAGGATAAACAGTGTGATACCATTCTCTGCGACGTGATTGTTAACACCACAGCCCAACGGCTCGGAATCAATTCCTTCCTTATCACCTCCGGGATAGACAGTATTCGAAATGCCTTTAATCAGGTATTGCTGCTGTGTGAAAACCAACAATACCTGCGGGATGAAAACTTGTTTTTTCGAGAGCTTATCCGCGGGCAGATCGGACAGACTATTGTCTTTGACAGTCAGGGAGATCTGTTTCTGTCTACGCTGGAAGATCTAAAGCCTGAATTATTGGAATTGCTGCGTCAGGAACTATCCCAAGCTGGACAGGAGGGGGATCAGCGGATCAGCCGTTCTCTGAAAGGCATGCGCTACTCCATTCGTGTACGGCAAATTGCCAGCGGTGCTTTGCGATATACCGCCTTTTTCTTCGATGAAAAAAAATTGCCGGTATCCTCAAACCAGATGGGGATCAGTTTCTCCGGCCGGGCAGAGGCAGAGGCAGCTTACTACAACAGCATTTTCAGCTTTGCAGGGAATCTCCAAGGTTTTCAGCAGGAAATTGACCAAATAGGCCAAAGCACTGCCCCTGTCATCTTCACAGGCGAGGATGGTACGGGTAAGGAATCTATCGTCAGCATGCTTTACATCAGGAGCCCGCTGCGGAACAACCCCTTAGTGTCCATCAACTGCAGTCTGCTGAACGACCGCAGCTGGGCGTTTCTTATGGAGCATCACAACTCCCCATTGGCAGACGAGGGCAGCACCATTTACTTTGCAAATGTGGATATATTATCTCTGGAACGGCAGTACCAGCTAATCGCTGTGCTGACGGAGATGGATGTGTGCCGTCGAAACAGGGTAATGATTTCCTGTGTTTGCCAGAGTGGCGAATATATATCTAAAGTAGGTGCTCTTTTTCGAGAAAAACTTTCCTGTCTTTCCTTGTATCTGCCGCCGTTGCGACAGCTCTCTCATCAGATTCCCACGCTGATGAATCTATGTCTGAGCCACATGAACGTCAACATGCCCCGGCAGATTTTGGGTGCAGATCCGGAAGCGCTGTCTCTGCTGCAACGTTACAATTGGCCCCATAACTACACCCAATTCAGCCGGGTAATTGGGGAACTTATGGTAACGGGCACCAGCCAAATCATCACTGCCGAAAATGTCCGCCAGGTACTGCGTAAGGAGCGGCACGTCGGTGCTTTCTCCTCCCTGAAAGAAAATGCCGCCACTCCTCTGGATTTAAACCGTACGCTAACAGAGATCAGCCAGGACATCGCTATTCGGGTGGTAGGGGAAACCGAGGGCAACCACACCGCCGCAGCCAAACGCTTGGGCATCAGCCGCACAACCCTATGGCGTCTGTTGCAAAAATAATACGCAAAAAATACAAGTATCTGTCAACGAAACATATGAGTGCCTGGGATGGGCAAAAAAGCCAGTAAAACATTGTTTACAAGCTACAGGCTGCAGACAAAAGAGCTAGGGGTTCTAAGCCCTAGCTCTATTTTTATTTTATTTTTGAATAATTTCAGTACAGAAACAAAAAATGTATGCCTCTCAACACCTTCTCCATCGGCTTACCTTTTGCCAGTTCGTCCACCAAAGAACCACTGTTTCCGTGCCATAATGATTTTACGGTGCTACTATGGACCACTGCTGGTTGTTGCCGGCGCTGCTTGTATTTTCATATAAGGCTGCACCATTTGTTGTTAAACCATTGCCATCCAAATACAAACCTGTAGTAAGGTTTTTAAACTTCACATAGCTTCCGGCTGATTCTTCTACCCACAACTGATTGTTAACATATGTAGCTGCATATTGTCCGCAAACAGAACCGGAAGCAGTCCTTCCCATTCCATCCAGGAACAGTCCTGTAGCGCGGTTTCTGATGGTAACGCAGCCTCCGTTGGTACCCAAAAGTCCAGCCGGTTCTATAATCCACTGCTGGTTTTCGCTGGTGCCGCTTGCATACTGGTTACAATTGGAGCCGTTTTCAGTATACCCATAGCCGTCAATGCACAGTCCGGTTGCACGATTTGCAATCTTTACATAGGACGGAGAACCAATGGTACTGTTCATAATCCTGAAGGTAGCGTCCTGCTTATCCGTATCTGTGCTGATCTGGTCAATTCTCAGATTATAATTGCTGTGCCTGATATACCTGTCAGGATAGTTATAGGACTGGAAGGATGTCCAGGTGCTGTCCTTTAAGCCCGCTGCCTCTTTGAAGGTCGCGTCGGATGCGAATAAGGGGGTTCCGTCATTCTTAGCAAGAACTATATCGTAATTGCTATGTCTCAGATAATAGCCCGGCTGTGAAACAGACTGGAAGGATACATAGCCTGAGGCTGAATTGGCAAGACCGGGTACGATCTGCCATTCAGAATCATTTCCCGGATTCATGGTCGGATCGATTTTTGCATCACCATTCAAATGCCTCCAGAACATGGTCTGAAAATTATATGACTGTATCCTGTTCTTTACACCGTTTACTCCGGTGGATGTCTGGTAAATATTCGGTATGGTACCGTCTGAATTATAAGCAAACTCCTCAATGCATACAGACCGTTTGTAGCTGCCGCCTGCAGGTAATGCCCCGTTATGGGTAATGAGATATGAACTTCCTTTAAAATCAATTATTGCCGGATGAATCGTATTGCTGGAAGGGATAGCAGGCTGGATGATTCCCCTGTAGGTCCAAGGTCCTGTTGGGCTTGTGCTTGTAGAATATGCGATCCACTCCGGGAAACCGGCTGCATAAGCAAGGTAATACAATCCGTTGTGCTTGTATAGCCAGGGAGCCTCTGTATAACCAGGTCCGAAAGCTGCTGTTGTCAAAGGAATCGTATGAATGGAACCGTTATATGATATCATATCGCTGTTAAGTTTTACATAGTAGCAGGCATTGTTACCCCAGTACAAATACGCCTGCCCGTCATCATCTATAAAAACTGTGGGAT
>NZ_LT732526.1:134178-145896 GCF_900155545.1 Clostridium sp. Marseille-P2415 | reverse complement strand
ACGCTGATGAATCTATGTCTGAGCCACATGAACGTCAACATGCCCCGGCAGATTTTGGGTGCAGATCCGGAAGCGCTGTCTCTGCTGCAACGTTACAATTGGCCCCATAACTACACCCAATTCAGCCGGGTAATTGGGGAACTTATGGTAACGGGCACCAGCCAAATCATCACTGCCGAAAATGTCCGCCAGGTACTGCGTAAGGAGCGGCACGTCGGTGCTTTCTCCTCCCTGAAAGAAAATGCCGCCACTCCTCTGGATTTAAACCGTACGCTAACAGAGATCAGCCAGGACATCGCTATTCGGGTGGTAGGGGAAACCGAGGGCAACCACACCGCCGCAGCCAAACGCTTGGGCATCAGCCGCACAACCCTATGGCGTCTGTTGCAAAAATAATACGCAAAAAATACAAGTATCTGTCAACGAAACATATGAGTGCCTGGGATGGGCAAAAAAGCCAGTAAAACATTGTTTACAAGCTACAGGCTGCAGACAAAAGAGCTAGGGGTTCTAAGCCCTAGCTCTATTTTTATTTTATTTTTGAATAATTTCAGTACAGAAACAAAAAATGTATGCCTCTCAACACCTTCTCCATCGGCTTACCTTTTGCCAGTTCGTCCACCAAAGAACCACTGTTTCCGTGCCATAATGATTTTACGGTGCTACTATGGACCACTGCTGGTTGTTGCCGGCGCTGCTTGTATTTTCATATAAGGCTGCACCATTTGTTGTTAAACCATTGCCATCCAAATACAAACCTGTAGTAAGGTTTTTAAACTTCACATAGCTTCCGGCTGATTCTTCTACCCACAACTGATTGTTAACATATGTAGCTGCATATTGTCCGCAAACAGAACCGGAAGCAGTCCTTCCCATTCCATCCAGGAACAGTCCTGTAGCGCGGTTTCTGATGGTAACGCAGCCTCCGTTGGTACCCAAAAGTCCAGCCGGTTCTATAATCCACTGCTGGTTTTCGCTGGTGCCGCTTGCATACTGGTTACAATTGGAGCCGTTTTCAGTATACCCATAGCCGTCAATGCACAGTCCGGTTGCACGATTTGCAATCTTTACATAGGACGGAGAACCAATGGTACTGTTCATAATCCTGAAGGTAGCGTCCTGCTTATCCGTATCTGTGCTGATCTGGTCAATTCTCAGATTATAATTGCTGTGCCTGATATACCTGTCAGGATAGTTATAGGACTGGAAGGATGTCCAGGTGCTGTCCTTTAAGCCCGCTGCCTCTTTGAAGGTCGCGTCGGATGCGAATAAGGGGGTTCCGTCATTCTTAGCAAGAACTATATCGTAATTGCTATGTCTCAGATAATAGCCCGGCTGTGAAACAGACTGGAAGGATACATAGCCTGAGGCTGAATTGGCAAGACCGGGTACGATCTGCCATTCAGAATCATTTCCCGGATTCATGGTCGGATCGATTTTTGCATCACCATTCAAATGCCTCCAGAACATGGTCTGAAAATTATATGACTGTATCCTGTTCTTTACACCGTTTACTCCGGTGGATGTCTGGTAAATATTCGGTATGGTACCGTCTGAATTATAAGCAAACTCCTCAATGCATACAGACCGTTTGTAGCTGCCGCCTGCAGGTAATGCCCCGTTATGGGTAATGAGATATGAACTTCCTTTAAAATCAATTATTGCCGGATGAATCGTATTGCTGGAAGGGATAGCAGGCTGGATGATTCCCCTGTAGGTCCAAGGTCCTGTTGGGCTTGTGCTTGTAGAATATGCGATCCACTCCGGGAAACCGGCTGCATAAGCAAGGTAATACAATCCGTTGTGCTTGTATAGCCAGGGAGCCTCTGTATAACCAGGTCCGAAAGCTGCTGTTGTCAAAGGAATCGTATGAATGGAACCGTTATATGATATCATATCGCTGTTAAGTTTTACATAGTAGCAGGCATTGTTACCCCAGTACAAATACGCCTGCCCGTCATCATCTATAAAAACTGTGGGATCAATATCATCCCATGTTGATGTGTTGTATTTAGTCTGGTCATTTGTTATAAGTGCATATCCGAGGGCATCTGTAAATGGACCCGCAGGACTGTTGGATACCGCAACACCAATAGCCTTTCCAGCTTTTGTCTTATGTTCCGTACATACATACCAGTAGTACTTTCCGTTTCTTTTAATAACCTGCCCTGCCCAGGCATCACCCTTCGACCAACTGAACGCACTGACTGCAAGGGGTGTTCCGCAGTCTGTCCAGTTCACCATATCCGTAGAAGAATAGCATTTCCAATCCTTCATGACGTATCCTGTAGAACCTTCATCATGCCCGGTATAAAGATATACAGTGTTACCATCTACCATAACAGCAGGATCAGCTGTATATAAATTACTAATGACCGGATTGTCAGCATAGCATACTGATGAAAGCAGAAAAATCACTGCAAGAACTATTACAATCTTTAATATTTTTTTCATTAAATCCCCCCAATTGACTTTTTTACATTAATGTAAAGCCCGATTTCAGTAATCGGGCTTTATATACCCTAATAAATAAACTTAATCTGTAATTTTAAAGGTGGCATCCTGCATGTCAGTAGTAGTACTGACAGGGTCCAGCTTCAAAAGGAATTCGCTGTGTCTTATATACCTTGTCGGAAAATTATAAGACTGGAAGGATGTGCAGGCAGAATCAGCAAGTCCTACTACTTCTATAAATGTTGCATCGGCTGCAAATTGGGCGGTTCCGTCATTGGCAGCCAGTGAAAAATCGAAATTTGAGTGTCTCAGATAATAATTCGGGAAATTCACCGACTGAAAGGAAACGTAACCACCGCTGCCGGCCAATCCGGGGACTATCTTAAACTGAGAATCCGCCAGCGGTGAAACATTTTCATCTATTCTGACATCAAAGTTATAATGTCTTACGTACCTGGTCGGGTAATTATAGGACTGAAGCCTGTTTGTTACAACATTGGGCCATTTGGCCAGCAGGGCATCGTACTGTGCAGTTGTGATGTTTATTATTTCTCCATGCCTCTTCAAATCAGTACCCATTGAATAGTCTGAAGTACTTACAATGCTGAATTTGCTCATATCGCACATATCTGTGGAAGTTAAAGGCAGATACCCCTTACCTGATGCATATTGGTCAACCATACACCCCCACTTAGACTGGTTGTTGAATTTGTAGAGTATGGGGCCTTCAACCATGGAGCCTGTCAATCCGAGAATCTGAAGGTCACCAAGCCTGGTCCATGTGCCAAGTATTGAGTTGCTTCCTTCAAAACTGATCTGGCCGTCACCTGATGCACGGATATACTTATATGTACCATCCACCTCAAGGATCTGAGTGTCAATACAACCTTGTGAACCGGCCCTGTCTATATATAATGCCGGCGTTGAAAAATTCACAAAATCAGTTGTTGTACTATAATAGATTCTGGCTTTGGTTATTCCGTTTAACGGAGCGATGGTAGCCCAGTAAACAACATACTTATCGATAGAAGGATCATAAATCGCTTCCGGTGCCCACGCACAGCCTGCGCTCGGGATGTTACCCGCTATGTTAACCAGCCTCGGTCCGGTCCAGTTTAACAAATCGGTTGATTCCCAGATGACCAGGTTTGTACTTCCGTTGTGTTGTGCATCACTCCAGCCTTTTCCACTGGCAATTCTTAAATCTGTGGCAAGAAGAATATATTTGCCGTCTTGCATTTTGCAGAAAGCCATATCACGGACGCCCTTTTCTCCTATATTGGAAATCAGGCAGGGATTCGAATTGTTCAGATCGGTCCAGTGCAAGCCGTCTGTGCTTACTGCGAAATAAACCTGCTCGCCTATAGCCGACTCACCTGTGAAGTGGACGAACAGATAGGCTGCGTTTTTGGAATTTTTTAACATTTTTTACTCCTCCATTCATAATTATATGATAACATTCTGTAAAATATCCCTTGAGCATGCCCTTAGGAAGCCAATGAATGGCGGTGTATTTTCTCCCAGTGGAACAGTCGAAGGAAACGCCGAAGGACAATATCAATCCTTTGTAGGAACAATTGAGTTCTTTCATAATTATGATTGACTTATTAGCAACGCCATGAATCAATTTATACGAGTGACTGCAAACTTATTATGTTGTCACTTGATATTAACTTTAATCTATATAGGCACTGAATAGTTGAGATTTCTCTTTTTAAAATCAATTATCCAAGATAATTAACATAAAAAAGCGGGAATATCTTCATGATAAAGATACTCCCTGCAATTTTTATGTCTCTCCTTTTTCCTGGAATAGCAATTATAAACGTACTGTTTTACGCTTTCTTATTAATTCTGAATATCTCATCCAACGCTCTGCCGTCACAAGGACCGAAATCAATGCCGAGAATCGCTGCAATCGTAGGGGCTATATCTACCATCTGGATTTCTCCCAACTGGTATTCCTTCTTAATACAATTTCCTGATACTACAAAGCCACATTGATACTCTGGTTTCTCCGGTGAATACCCATACGTTGCATACTTTCTATTCTCTTTCTCCAAGTCAGTCACAAGGGGCCCGGTAAGGCTGTCATCAAAACAGTAACCAGTTTTTGCTTCCAGCATATACCCCGAAACCAGGAACGCATGAAAATGTTCCAGATCTTCTCTGGTATAGATCCTCTCAATACCTAAGTTTTTCTCTTCTGCCGCTTTTAGAAGAATCTGTAGTACACGCAGCTTCGCTTCCTCGTCATTTTCCTTTAAGTGCAAATAGGCAGACCCTCCTGTAGACTGTATATAGGCTCTCCAAAGCATTTTCCCTTTTTCTTCATAAATAAGGCCTTCTTCTTTTAACAATTGATTCAGCCTCACCTTGTACCTTACATTTTTCTGCCCATGATCTCCCAACACCAGAAAAACCGTTTCCTCAAAAATGCCTGCCTCCCGAACTGCCTCGATTATCTTACCGATTCTTTCATCCATGCGGATCAGAACCTTGTTAATCTCAGGACTGTCTGTCCCATAATGATGCTTCGCATCGTCCAGTTCAATGAAGTGTATCATCAGAAGTTCCGGTTTTTTGCTTAGAACGGTGTCTTTTCCGCACATGGCTGTAAAATCATCCAGGTAAGGCTGTTCAATCCCTTTTCTTAATTTTCCATATTTTTTCTCAAGCCCCATGCAAAAAACGGACTTCCATTTTTTAAAATCTTAAGAGATTGATTCTCACGTCCGATTGCCCTTATCTCCGGCAGATTATAGCGAATAGAGGCTTTTCCGGTAACAGGCCATAGGATTCCGGCTGATTTCATTTCATGATTTCTCAAAGCATCATACACAGCAGTTGCCTTGATATCCTTTTTAAACCAGAACCACGCCTGTTCTTCTTCGTCAATGAAAGGCTGGAGAGGGGTATTATGATAGATTCCATGCTTGTCCGGATAAACGCCGGTCACCATAGTGGTATGCACTACATAAGTAAGAGTCGGATATACGCTTTTTAATTTTGTACTGAACGCTCCGCTTTTTATTAACCGGGAAAGGTTGGGAAGCCGACTTGCCTTTTCCCAGTTATCTTCAGAAAATGCATCATAGGAGATCACTACCAGATGCTTTGCTTTTCCTTTGCTCATTTTTCCAGCTCCATCATCTTTCATCTTATTTTTGTTCTTTAGGAAGTGTCATAAAAATCACAAATCCAATTAAAAAAAGAGGAATAATTCCCAAAATACTCCATCTGGCATTGCCGGTAATGGCTGTTGTAAGGGACATCAGCGTTGGACCCATAATGGCTGAGAATTTACCGAATATATTATAAATAGCCGAACGCAAAACCAAGGGAAGAAATCTTATCCATTCTCTCATCACTGGTAACATCTACGATAAATGCATCGTAGAAAATGTTGGATCCTGCAAATCCAATTGCCGATAAGACAAAGAAAAGAATTAAAAGCTGCCATTGTCCGCTGGAGGGAGGAATAAACGCCAGCGAAGCGGTTGCAAGGACACCCAGACAGGTAAAGAATACAAAAAACCGTTTCTTTTTATCTTTATAATCGGCGCAGGCACCTAAAACCGGACTTAAAACCGCCACCAGAATACTGGCAATGGAGTTAAAATATCCCAGATCCATGCTGCATTTCACATTGTCAAACATTCCGAACATAATCGGCAGTAATGCAGTGGTGACAGCCATTGAGTAAGCCGAATTTCCGCAATCAACCAATATCCATGATTTCTCTTCTCTGCTTAACTTCATTATTGAATACTCCTTCCAGCCTTTATAATTCNGCCGTCACCTGATGCACGGATATACTTATATGTACCATCCACCTCAAGGATCTGAGTGTCAATACAACCTTGTGAACCGGCCCTGTCTATATATAATGCCGGCGTTGAAAAATTCACAAAATCAGTTGTTGTACTATAATAGATTCTGGCTTTGGTTATTCCGTTTAACGGAGCGATGGTAGCCCAGTAAACAACATACTTATCGATAGAAGGATCATAAATCGCTTCCGGTGCCCACGCACAGCCTGCGCTCGGGATGTTACCCGCTATGTTAACCAGCCTCGGTCCGGTCCAGTTTAACAAATCGGTTGATTCCCAGATGACCAGGTTTGTACTTCCGTTGTGTTGTGCATCACTCCAGCCTTTTCCACTGGCAATTCTTAAATCTGTGGCAAGAAGAATATATTTGCCGTCTTGCATTTTGCAGAAAGCCATATCACGGACGCCCTTTTCTCCTATATTGGAAATCAGGCAGGGATTCGAATTGTTCAGATCGGTCCAGTGCAAGCCGTCTGTGCTTACTGCGAAATAAACCTGCTCGCCTATAGCCGACTCACCTGTGAAGTGGACGAACAGATAGGCTGCGTTTTTGGAATTTTTTAACATTTTTTACTCCTCCATTCATAATTATATGATAACATTCTGTAAAATATCCCTTGAGCATGCCCTTAGGAAGCCAATGAATGGCGGTGTATTTTCTCCCAGTGGAACAGTCGAAGGAAACGCCGAAGGACAATATCAATCCTTTGTAGGAACAATTGAGTTCTTTCATAATTATGATTGACTTATTAGCAACGCCATGAATCAATTTATACGAGTGACTGCAAACTTATTATGTTGTCACTTGATATTAACTTTAATCTATATAGGCACTGAATAGTTGAGATTTCTCTTTTTAAAATCAATTATCCAAGATAATTAACATAAAAAAGCGGGAATATCTTCATGATAAAGATACTCCCTGCAATTTTTATGTCTCTCCTTTTTCCTGGAATAGCAATTATAAACGTACTGTTTTACGCTTTCTTATTAATTCTGAATATCTCATCCAACGCTCTGCCGTCACAAGGACCGAAATCAATGCCGAGAATCGCTGCAATCGTAGGGGCTATATCTACCATCTGGATTTCTCCCAACTGGTATTCCTTCTTAATACAATTTCCTGATACTACAAAGCCACATTGATACTCTGGTTTCTCCGGTGAATACCCATACGTTGCATACTTTCTATTCTCTTTCTCCAAGTCAGTCACAAGGGGCCCGGTAAGGCTGTCATCAAAACAGTAACCAGTTTTTGCTTCCAGCATATACCCCGAAACCAGGAACGCATGAAAATGTTCCAGATCTTCTCTGGTATAGATCCTCTCAATACCTAAGTTTTTCTCTTCTGCCGCTTTTAGAAGAATCTGTAGTACACGCAGCTTCGCTTCCTCGTCATTTTCCTTTAAGTGCAAATAGGCAGACCCTCCTGTAGACTGTATATAGGCTCTCCAAAGCATTTTCCCTTTTTCTTCATAAATAAGGCCTTCTTCTTTTAACAATTGATTCAGCCTCACCTTGTACCTTACATTTTTCTGCCCATGATCTCCCAACACCAGAAAAACCGTTTCCTCAAAAATGCCTGCCTCCCGAACTGCCTCGATTATCTTACCGATTCTTTCATCCATGCGGATCAGAACCTTGTTAATCTCAGGACTGTCTGTCCCATAATGATGCTTCGCATCGTCCAGTTCAATGAAGTGTATCATCAGAAGTTCCGGTTTTTTGCTTAGAACGGTGTCTTTTCCGCACATGGCTGTAAAATCATCCAGGTAAGGCTGTTCAATCCCTTTTCTTAATTTTCCATATTTTTTCTCAAGCCCCATGCAAAAAACGGACTTCCATTTTTTAAAATCTTAAGAGATTGATTCTCACGTCCGATTGCCCTTATCTCCGGCAGATTATAGCGAATAGAGGCTTTTCCGGTAACAGGCCATAGGATTCCGGCTGATTTCATTTCATGATTTCTCAAAGCATCATACACAGCAGTTGCCTTGATATCCTTTTTAAACCAGAACCACGCCTGTTCTTCTTCGTCAATGAAAGGCTGGAGAGGGGTATTATGATAGATTCCATGCTTGTCCGGATAAACGCCGGTCACCATAGTGGTATGCACTACATAAGTAAGAGTCGGATATACGCTTTTTAATTTTGTACTGAACGCTCCGCTTTTTATTAACCGGGAAAGGTTGGGAAGCCGACTTGCCTTTTCCCAGTTATCTTCAGAAAATGCATCATAGGAGATCACTACCAGATGCTTTGCTTTTCCTTTGCTCATTTTTCCAGCTCCATCATCTTTCATCTTATTTTTGTTCTTTAGGAAGTGTCATAAAAATCACAAATCCAATTAAAAAAAGAGGAATAATTCCCAAAATACTCCATCTGGCATTGCCGGTAATGGCTGTTGTAAGGGACATCAGCGTTGGACCCATAATGGCTGAGAATTTACCGAATATATTATAAATAGCCGAACGCAAAACCAAGGGAAGAAATCTTATCCATTCTCTCATCACTGGTAACATCTACGATAAATGCATCGTAGAAAATGTTGGATCCTGCAAATCCAATTGCCGATAAGACAAAGAAAAGAATTAAAAGCTGCCATTGTCCGCTGGAGGGAGGAATAAACGCCAGCGAAGCGGTTGCAAGGACACCCAGACAGGTAAAGAATACAAAAAACCGTTTCTTTTTATCTTTATAATCGGCGCAGGCACCTAAAACCGGACTTAAAACCGCCACCAGAATACTGGCAATGGAGTTAAAATATCCCAGATCCATGCTGCATTTCACATTGTCAAACATTCCGAACATAATCGGCAGTAATGCAGTGGTGACAGCCATTGAGTAAGCCGAATTTCCGCAATCAACCAATATCCATGATTTCTCTTCTCTGCTTAACTTCATTATTGAATACTCCTTCCAGCCTTTATAATTCAATTGAACAAAATCGCTATCGCGATGGCTGTTCAACATTCCTTTTATTCTTCACCCACCATATAAAATAAATATAGCAGATTTTGAATTTATCGTGTATTGTTAAGCTACCACACCTAAACAGCCACATAAACCAAAACCTGCCTATGTTGATTCTATCTTTTAAACAGTGCCTAACCTTCGTCTGCTGACGGCTATCTTCAGTTATCTCAATCCAGCTTAAGAGTTGTTCCATAATCATCCCACCTGTTTTCTTTCTATTGTAACAGATAAAATGATTTTGTTTACAATTTATTTACT
This sequence comes from Clostridium sp. Marseille-P2415, assembly GCF_900155545.1. Taxonomy (GTDB): domain Bacteria; phylum Bacillota; class Clostridia; order Lachnospirales; family Lachnospiraceae; genus Lacrimispora. The sequence goes on along the minus strand of NZ_LT732526.1, from coordinate 136,375 downwards.
CATGCGTTTATCTTGGCTCCGGAACGTGTAGATTTCATACTGTCTACATCTGCTGCCGGGATACCGCCATTTAGGCGTTCATTAATATCCTGTAAATCCTCCGGCTCACTGTTGTCGATATAGCGGGGAATGTTCAGATTATATTCATTGGTAACTTTAATTTCCTCGTTAAGCACAAAGAGGGCATACTTTGGGTCAGATCCGTCCATAGCCAAAAAGGTAGTTACGATTTTGTGGATGTCCTGCTCCCGCAAACGGTTCTTATTTCCGTCCTTCACAAAACCCTTGCTGGAATCAATCATAAAGATGCCTTTGCGTTCCGCCGCATCTTCATTATCAAGCACAAGAATACAGGCCGGAATACCTATTCCGTAAAAAAGGTTAGCAGGTAGGCCAATAATGCCTTTGATATATCCCCCGTCAATAATCTTTTTTCGAATATCAGCCTCTGCATTTCCCCGAAACAGCACCCCATGGGGCAAGATAATGGCAGCCTTTCCCGAGGATTTTAACGATTTCAGCACATGCAAAAGCCAGGCGTAGTCACCGTTTTTCTCCGGCGGGACACCTAAATCAGCCTCACTATAACGCCCATACATATCAGGAATTGCTATACCATCCATGATTTATCTGAGAAAGGCGGATTAACCACGATAAAGTCAAAGGTCTTCAGTAATTCCGGGTTATTGTCATCTTTATACTGCGGACTAGAAAGGGTACTCTTATTGCCCACAACCATCCCGGCTCCTTTATTGTGAAGGAACAGATTCATCCGGGCAAGACCAGCTGTTGAATTATCTTTCTCCTGACCCCAAATGGATATATCACACGGAGTCTCGTCTGCCGCACGAATCAAAAGCGAACCGGAGCCGCATGCAGGATCATATACGCTTGTGCTGGGGGAATCAGCTTTATTGATGCCAATCACCTTTGCCATGATGCGGGATACCTCACCAGGCGTATAGAATTGTCCTTTGCTTTTACCGGAATCTTGGGTGAACTTCCGCATCAGATATTCATAGGCATCGCCCAGAATGTCATCTCCACCCGCACGATTGTTTGTAAAGTCAATTTCTGGCTTATGAAAAATCTCTACAAGGTCGGAGAGCTTATCTACCGCTTCTTTATCTGTACCAAGTTCTTCACTGTTAAAATCGGCGATATCAATGATGCCCTTTAAATCATTGGCTTCAGCCAATTTTCCAATGACCATATTGATCCCTTTACCGTTATTTTTCTTATATTTCAATGCTATAATATCATCAAAGCTGCCGCCGTCTGGTATTTCAATATCCTAATCATCACTACTTTTAAAACGGTCTGAAACATATTTCACAAACAGCATTGTCAGAATATAATCTTTATAACGTGCAGGTTCCACACCGCCGCGCAGCTTATCACATGCAGCCCATATCTGGCTGTAAATTTCACTCTTTTTGATGGCCATACAATGATCCCTCTCGATTCTTTTGTATTTTCAATTCCTGCAATAGCACAGCTTCCACCTGTTCTTGTTCACATAAATCCATCAATGTGGCTATTGCAAGCTAGTCAGCAACCACCAGTTCAACTGGTGGTTTGATATTAGCCCTAATAAGGGCTTTCTTACTGCTCGCCCAATAGGGCGGTGTCGCAAGCATCCTTACTGGTCCGCTAAAAAGCGGTACTTCTCATATCTTCCTTGCGCGACTCTTCTGCTTGCTCTTTAATGTATTTCTGTACTGCTTCATCGGTTATATTACCAATGGTTTCTACATAATATCCTCGCGACCAAAACGCTTTATTCCACTTACTCTGCAATTCTGGATGTCTATCATAAATCATCAGCGTACTTTTTCCTTTCAAATAGCCCATGAAACTTGATATACTAAGCTTCGGCGGAATTGCTAAGCTTAAATGTACATGATCTACGCATACTGCTCCTGCTATTATTTCTACATTTTTATACTTGCATAGCGTACCAAGTATTTCTCGTACATCTTCTTTTATTTGTCCGTATAGTTGCTTTTTCCGATACTTTGGAATAAATACTATGTGGTACTGGCATTTCCATCTACTGTGTGATAAACTTTTATTGTCCATTGGGACTGCCTCCTATTTTTGAGTTTGGCTTGCGACACCATTCTCATTTTATCATAGGAGGCTTTTTCGTTATATCCTCACCGTTTCCACTTACACTATTCTCCCCAGCATAGCT
>NZ_LT732526.1:57067-133361 GCF_900155545.1 Clostridium sp. Marseille-P2415 | reverse complement strand
AGTCAGCAACCACCAGTTCAACTGGTGGTTTGATATTAGCCCTAATAAGGGCTTTCTTACTGCTCGCCCAATAGGGCGGTGTCGCAAGCATCCTTACTGGTCCGCTAAAAAGCGGTACTTCTCATATCTTCCTTGCGCGACTCTTCTGCTTGCTCTTTAATGTATTTCTGTACTGCTTCATCGGTTATATTACCAATGGTTTCTACATAATATCCTCGCGACCAAAACGCTTTATTCCACTTACTCTGCAATTCTGGATGTCTATCATAAATCATCAGCGTACTTTTTCCTTTCAAATAGCCCATGAAACTTGATATACTAAGCTTCGGCGGAATTGCTAAGCTTAAATGTACATGATCTACGCATACTGCTCCTGCTATTATTTCTACATTTTTATACTTGCATAGCGTACCAAGTATTTCTCGTACATCTTCTTTTATTTGTCCGTATAGTTGCTTTTTCCGATACTTTGGAATAAATACTATGTGGTACTGGCATTTCCATCTACTGTGTGATAAACTTTTATTGTCCATTGGGACTGCCTCCTATTTTTGAGTTTGGCTTGCGACACCATTCTCATTTTATCATAGGAGGCTTTTTCGTTATATCCTCACCGTTTCCACTTACACTATTCTCCCCAGCATAGCTGGGGGTTTAGTATTTTCAATTAGGCGTCACATGGCCGTTTTCCCAACGGTTTACAGTAGAAAAACTAATATGAAGCTTTTCAGCAAATTTTTTCTGGGATAGTCCCAAATCCTTTCGGATCATCTTTATCAAAGCATGAATTTCCATTGTAAAGCGCCTCCTTCACAAATAGAAGCATAGCATATGCGATATTTTTAGATAAGAAAAAACGACACTCATGTCAAATTCTGCACACGCCAAAATCAAACGAAATAAGACGAGCAGGCTGGTATTTTTGTAACCAGCCTGCTCGTCTCCGTTCATTATTTTCAATTTCTCAAATCCACATTTAGCGCATTTGTAGTAAATTTGTTGTAGAATACCTTTTCCAAAATCCTGAAAAACCGGTAATCATGCTGGTTTGCGAGCATTGCTTATTCCTTCGTTTTCATCGTCGGAAACAAAAGCACATCCCTGATAGCATAAGAATCCGTAAGCAGCATAACAAACCGGTCGATCCCGATCCCGATCCCGCCGGTCGGAGGCATACCGATCATGAGTGCATTTACAAAATCATCATCCATGGAATTGGCCTCATCGTCTCCTGCCGCAAGAAGTGCTTCCTGAGCCTTAAAACGCTCGATCTGATCCAGCGGATCGTTTAACTCGGAGTAAGCATTGGCCATCTCTCGCTTTGTAATAAACAGCTCAAAACGCTCCGTATAATCCGGATCATCGGGTTTTTTCTTGGTAAGAGGAGAAATCTCGACCGGATGATCCATAATAAAGGTCGGCTGAATCAGATGCTCTTCCACGAATTCCTCGAAAAGCATGCTTAAAATATCGCCCTTCTTATGGCGTGCCTCATAAGCGATGTGGTACTCATCCGCCAAAGCCCTGGCTTCCTCATCCGTATGGATGGTGGTGAAGTCAATGCCCTTATATTTCTTTAATGCATCTACCATGGTAATGCGTTCAAATGGCTTGGACAAATCGATCTCCACACCGTCATAGGTAACAACAGCTGTTCCCAGCACCTTTAATGCGACAGAACGGAACAGATTCTCAACCAGATCCATCATGCCGTGGTAATCGGTATAAGCCTGGTATAATTCCATTAAAGTGAACTCGGGGTTATGGCGGGTGTCCACACCTTCATTACGGAAAACCCGTCCGATTTCGTAAACCCTCTCCAGACCGCCTACAATCAGTCTCTTTAAGTAGAGCTCAAGGGAAATCCGTAACTTCACGTCCTCGTCCAGGGCGTTATAATGAGTTTCAAAAGGTCTCGCTGCCGCACCGCCTGCATTGGCAACCAGCATTGGAGTCTCGACCTCCATAAAGCCCTGGGCATCCAGATGGTCACGGACCGCCTTAATGATCTGGGAACGCTTGACAAAAGTATCCCTTACCTCAGGGTTCATGATCAGGTCTACATATCTCTGTCTGTAACGAAGATCCGTATTGGTCAGACCGTGGAATTTCTCCGGCAGGATCTGAAGGCTCTTGGAAAGCAGGCGAACGCTCGTCCCATGAATCGAAATCTCTCCCGTTTTCGTCGTAAATGCTGTGCCTTTGATCCCTACGATATCGCCGATATCCAGCTTCTTGAATTCTTTGTATTCCTCTTCTCCGATGCTGTCTCTGGCTATATAGGACTGGATATTGCCCTTTAAATCCTGTACATTACAAAAGGAGGCCTTCCCCATAACACGCTTGGACATAAGACGTCCAGCAATGGATACTTCCTTTCCTTCCCACTCATCATAATGTTCCTTAATCTCACTGCTGTGTACGTTTACATCGTACTTTGTAACCTTAAACGGGTCCTTTCCCGCTTCCTGAAGCTCTGCCAGCTTTTCGCGGCGAACCTTCAGCAAATGGTTAAGATCCTCTTCCATTACCTGATTCTGGTTTTGATTCTGCTGTTCTGCCACCTGTTAACACTCCTTTGTGAACTATATTAAGGAAATTCGATTCGCCTGTGCCTAAGATACTCTCTGGATTTCCAGCACCTTATACTGGATCACGCCTGACTGCGTCTCAACGTCTACCACATCTCCTACCTTCTTGCCGATCAATGCCTGACCTACCGGGGATTCATTGGATATCTTATTCTGAAGGCTGTTCGCCTCTGTGGAACCCACAATCTTGAATTCCATTTCTTCGTCTTCATCCATATCGTAGACCTTCACCCTGCAGCCAATGTTAATCTTATCTAAATCGATCTCATCCTCGACGACTACCTCTGCGTTTTTCAGAAGCTTTTCCAATTCTTCGATACGCTGCTCAATGTCCCTCTGCTCATCCTTTGCTGCATCATATTCAGCATTCTCGGATAAATCGCCCTGCTCCCTGGCTTCCTTGATCTTCTGGGCAACTTCTTTCCTTTTAACAACCTTTAAATTCTGCAGCTCATCCTCGTATTTCTTAAGACCTTCATAGGTTAAAATATTTTTCTTATCTACCATGGTTTTGATTCCTCCTGGTTTCATACTCGCTCATTCGCATTCCAGATATTATAGCGTAAACATCTGAAAATGTCAAGAATACAGCACTCTTTTCTGTACTCTTTTCCTTAATTAAAACGCTCCAATTCTCTCTTCCACAAACCGTTTTAATCCGTCCATTGTTTCTATCTGATTGATGTCATTTCTTAACTTTGCGGAATGGGGAAGTCCGGCTGTATACCATGCCATATGTTTGCGCATCTCACGCATGGCAACCGCCTCTCCCTTGTGTTCCATCTGCAGATATCCGTGGCGGACTATCATCTTGCTGATCTCCGCCGCTGACGGCCCCGGAGGAAGCTCTCCGGTTTCCAGATAATGAAGGGTCCTGGAAAAAATCCACGGATTTCCCTTTGCACCCCGGGCGATCATCACCCCGTCACAGCCGGTTTGATCCATCATTGCCTTTGCATCCGCCGGTTCAAACACATCGCCGTTGCCGATGACCGGAATTACAACAGCTTCCTTTACTTTCCGGATTATATCCCAGTCCGCTTTCCCGGAATAATACTGCTCTCTGGTCCTTCCGTGTATGGCTACTGCTGCCACTCCGCAGCTTTCTGCCATTTTAGCAAATTCCACTGCGCTGCAGTCTTCCTCCGCAAAGCCCTTTCTGAATTTCACGGTCACCGGTTTTTTAACTGCTTTCACCATGGACGTCAGGATGCGTTCCGCCAGCTTTCTATCCTTCATAAGCGCTGAGCCCTCGCCGTTATTCACAATCTTGGGCACCGGACAGCCCATGTTCACGTCAATGAGAGCATAGGGACCTGATTCCACCTGGGCCGCAATATCCGCCATGATCTGCGGGTCCGAACCAAAAAGCTGAATGCTTACCGGACCCTCTCCATCTGCCACTTCCAAAAGTTCTTTTGTATTTCTGTTCTTATATAAAACAGCTTTGGCGCTGACCATCTCCGTTACTGCCATACCACACCCCTGCTCCCTGCAGAGAAAACGAAATGGCAGGTCTGTAACCCCTGCCATCGGCGCCAGTATCAGGTTGTTGTCAAACGTCACATTTCCAATTCTAAGCTTCACGTATCTCTTTCTCCGCCTTCCAGCTCTTCTCCAAGATAAAACACCCGGTAATACATTTCCAGAGCTTCCATAAGCTCCCTCTTTTCCTTCCGGTATTGTTTGATCTTTAACACGCTTCCAATCTCATCAAACAGATAATCCCCTTCCGCCGATGTCACTTTAAATTCCAGGTTTCCATCCCCATCATATTCCAGAACAAGGATTCCGCCCACATCTTCGGTGTAAAGTACACACATGACCTGAAGCTCCTGTTTGATGCTCTCCGGGAGACTTGAGAATTGCTGATTAAAGTAATATTTCTGTTCATAGGAATTGGCGCCGCACAGCACCACATTGTCTCCATCATGCTCCATCTATCCTGACACCGCTCTTTCCACATTACTGCCCATGCTTTTGGGGCATAAAGGTATACCCGCAGGGTGTTTCCACATTATTGCCCATGCTTTTTGGGCATAAAGGTATACCCGCAGGGTGTTTCCACATTATTGCCCATGCTTTTTGGGCAGAGCCCGCCCCGCTTTATTGGGCGTAAAGGTATACCCGCAGGACACTCCCATATATTTTACTGGCTTTCTATTGTAGCATACACGGAAAGAAATGACAATAGGTCAAAAATCAGTGGTACACCGCTTCATCAGCCGGCATGGGATCCGGTTATTCCTGTTGACCTCCGTTCCTTCTCCGTGAAGTATCTTCATCATATTGTCAATGGTGATATTGCACAGTTCCTCAACCTTATTATCGATCGAAGAAAGCTCGGGATCGCTGCAGATCGACAGGGTAGAATTATTAAAGCCGGTAATGCACAAATCCTCCGGGATCTTTAAAAGCTTTGAATTCGCATACTTGATCGCCCCTACGGCAAGGCCGTCATCGGTGGCGACCACGCTGTCAAAGCTTAAATCGCGGCGCTCCAGCAGGATATCCCTTACCGTATGGATCCTGTTCTTTACATAAAGCTTTAAATCTCCCAGCACCGGAAGCCCATGGTCTTTTAAAGCGGATTCATAACCGGCCAGCTTCTGGGTCGCGCTGTAGGAATGAGAGTCACAGAGAAACAGGATTCTCCGCCGTCCTGTCTCAATCATCTGGCTGGTCACATCGTAGGTTGCCTGATGATCATCTCCATAAGCGCAGTATACATTTTCATTGTCCAAATAGCCATTGATCAGAAACACCGGAACCTGCTTAGCCGCATCACGGACATATTGGATCTTATTGTCCTCTTCCCCTGTCCCGGCATAAGTGGAACCAACCATAATGAGCGCATCGATCCGCTTCGCAAGCAGAAGGCTGACATATTTTTCCTTAATGGACTGTTCAAATCCACTGCAGCACAAAATGCAGTCGTAACCATGCTCGTGCATGCGGCTTTCTAAATGGGCTACCGCTGCGGCCATATAGGCATCTGATACATCCGGACACAAAATCCCGATGGTTTTCATGGAATCAAGCCCTAAGCCCCTGGCAAATACATTGGGCGTATAGCCGTTCTCCTCCATGATCGCCCTGACCTTCTGTTTTGTTTTCTCACTTACACGGGGGCTGTCGTTCACCACCCGTGACACGGTAGCGATGGAAACTCCTGCAAGTTCTGCAATATCATAAATGTTCATCTGGTAGTCCCTCTTACATCATCAATTTTCTGCACCTGAAAGGAAGCGTAAGCGCTTACACTTTTCTCGATTCATTATACAGGATAATTTTCTATAAAGCAACTGTTATCGCTCATTTTATCCATGGGAAAAGTATTTCCCTTTCTTACAGTATTGCGCTTAAATTAAAAGAAAAACCTTTCTTTTTCCTTTCCCTATTGACGAAGGCCAAAAAATAGTGTATGTTTTATGTAAGTACTTACATTGCATGGATCTATTGAAAACTGGTACTAAGAAAGGAAAGGAAGCTTATGCAGGATTTTATCAAAATTCATTCCGGAGATAACGTTGCAGTTGCATTAAAACCGCTCGCTTCCGGTACTGCCGCAGAAATAAACGGAAATACCGTTACGCTCCTGGAAGACATCCCACAGGGCCACAAGTTTGCCCTCACCGATATACCTGCCGGCTCATCCGTCATCAAATACGGCTGTGCCATTGGCATGGCAAAGGAAAATATTAAGACAGGGGCCTGGATTCACACGCATAATTTAAAAACAGGTTTGGGGGATCTACTGACTTATACTTATGAAAAACAGGAAACAGCAGTTGCCCCGACCGAAGAACGTTTCTTTCACGGTTTCCGCAGACCAGACGGAAAAGTGGGCGTACGCAATGAAATCTGGATCATTCCTACCGTTGGCTGTGTCAACAATATAGCCACTGCACTGGAACGCATGGCAAAGAAATACGCAGACGGTACCATCGATGAAGTTGCCGCATTCCCCCATCCCTATGGGTGTTCCCAGATGGGCGATGACCAGGAATATACCAGAACCATTCTGGCTGATTTAATCAACCATCCCAACGCAGGCGGCGTACTGGTCCTGGGGCTAGGCTGCGAAAACAGCAACATCACGGAACTGAAACGCTATATCGGCGATTACGATGAACGCAGGGTAAAATTCCTGGTGGCTCAGGAGTCCGAGGATGAGATGGCCGATGCCATGGAGCTCATCGGACAGCTGGCTGAGTATGCAGGTACGTTCAAGAGAGAGCCCATAAGTTGCAGCGAACTCATCATCGGCATGAAATGCGGCGGTTCCGACGGTTTATCCGGAATCACAGCCAATCCTACGGTAGGAGCATTCTCCGATATGCTGGTTTCCAAAGGCGGAACCACCATTCTTACAGAAGTTCCTGAGATGTTCGGTGCGGAAACTCTCCTTATGAACCGCTGTCAGAATGAAGAAACCTTTGAAAAAACAGTGGACTTAATCAATGATTTCAAGAACTATTTTACCAGCCATAACCAGATTATTTACGATAATCCCTCCCCAGGCAATAAAAAGGGCGGTATCTCCACATTAGAGGACAAATCTCTGGGCTGTGTCCAGAAATCCGGCAGCGCTCCGGTCATGGATGTATTAAAATACGGGGAACCGGTACGTACCAAGGGCTTAAATCTCTTAAGCGCTCCCGGTAACGACTTAGTGGCCTCCACAGCACTGGCCGCTTCCGGTGCCCACATCGTCCTGTTTACCACTGGCCGCGGAACCCCGTTCGCATGTCCGGTGCCTACCATGAAGATTTCCACCAACACCGCATTAAGCACGAAAAAGAACAACTGGATCGATTTTAACTGCGGTGTACTGGTAGAGGATACGGATATGGATACTCTTAAAAATAAATTCTTTGATTTTGTAATCGAGGCAGCTTCCGGCAAAAAGGTAAAATCTGAGGAAGCAGGCTTCCACGACATGGCTATCTTTAAACAGGGCGTGACCTTATAATTTTGCTTCCGATCACATCATATAGAAGAAAAAAGGAGATAAATTCAATGGAAAAGTTATGTTATGAAACACTGGAAAAGCTTGGGTTTGACGGATATCTTTTAAAGGAGGCTCCGGAACGCGTATTGCAGTTCGGCGAAGGAAACTTCTTAAGGGCATTTGTGGATTATTTTATCGATGTTCTGAATGAAAAAACCGGATTCAATTCTAAGGTCGTTTTATGCCAGCCCATTGCACCGGGTCTTGCGGATATGATCAACGAACAGGATGGGCTTTATACCCTTTTCCTCCGCGGTTTCGAAAATGGTAAGAAGGTGAATGCAAAGCGGGTGATCTCCTGTGTAAGCAGATGCTTAAATCCTTATAAGGATTATGAGACCGTATTAACCTGCGCAGACAATCCTGACCTTCGTTACATTGCCTGCAACACCACCGAAGCAGGTATTACATACGATCCTTCCTGCCGTTTTACGGATGTTCCGGCTGACAGCTACCCTGGAAAACTGACTCAGTTCCTGTACAGAAGGTTTGAAAAGTTCGGAAAGGAAGCCGGCAAGGGCTTTGTCATCCTCTCCTGCGAGCTGATCGATAACAACGGAAAAGAGCTGGAGAAATGCGTTTTAAAATACGCAGAACAATGGAACTTAGGCGGGGAGTTCATTAACTGGATCAAAGCGGAGAACATCTTCTGCTCCACTCTGGTAGACCGTATCGTTACCGGATATCCAAGAAATGAAGCCGCTGCCATCTGTGAAGAACTGGGTTATCAGGATAACATCATCGACACCGGCGAAATCTTCGGCTTCTGGGTGATTGAAGGGCCGGAAAGCTTAAAGAAGGAGCTTCCGTTTGAAGAAGCTGGCCTTCCTGTTTTGATCTGTAACGACCACAAGCCCTATAAGCAGAGAAAAGTCCGCATTTTAAACGGCGCCCATACCTCCTTTGTGTTGGGTGCTTACCTTGCCGGACAGGATATTGTCCGCAACTGCATGGATGATGAAGTGATCTGCGGCTTCATGAATCAGACCATTTACGATGAGATCATCCCCACTTTAACTCTTCCAAAGGAAGAATTAATGAGTTTTGCAGCTTCTGTAACCGAACGTTTCAAAAACCCATTTATTGATCATGCCCTGTTGTCCATTTCTCTTAATTCCACCTCCAAGTGGAAAGCCCGCGTTATGCCTTCCTTTAAGGGCTATGTAGAAAAAACCGGCACTCTTCCAAAGTGCATAACAGCATCCTTTGCTTTCTACATCGCATTCTACAACGGAATGAACCTTACGGATGACGGCCTTGTTGCGGCACGCCCTGCAGGTGATGAGTACACCGTTAAGGATGATAAGCCGATTCTTCAGTTCTTCTATGACCACAAGGATGACGATGCGGCTTCCCTTGCCCATGCGGTCTGCACCAATGTTGATTTCTGGGGTGAGGATTTAAGTAAAATTGCCGGATTTGAAGAAGCAGTTACCGGATATTTAAAAGCCATTAAAGAAAAAGGCGCATATGAAGTCATGAAGGAATGCTTAAATTAAATACTTAAAAAAGGAGTCCGCTTTGAAAAATAAGCGGGCTCCCTTTTTATCACCTATTATAATTTTCAAGAAACTTTCTTGACCACTCCGCATTATCCGGCTTACTGTCCTCAATGGTCATCTGGATATAGGGCTTTTCCTTTTTTACAAAATCCAGAATCATATCATACTTCATAACACCGGTCCCTGGAGCACTGGAAACGACCCGGTCCCCTTCAATCACAAAATCCTTCATGTGAAGAACATCCGTATACCTGCCTAAATCCTCAATGGCTTCTGCAATAACTTTTTCATAATGCACACTGTTTTCCACGGACAGAAGATTTACCGGATCCAGGATAATTCTTAAATTAGGCGAATCGATCGCTTTAATCACCTTTAACGCCTGTTTGGAGTTATATACAATGTGACTCCATACCGGCTCAATGGCCATAATCACACCGAATTTTTCCGCACATTCCACAACCGGACGCAGGTTCGTAATAAAGGTCTGAAGCGCTTCCTCAGTATGGCAGGCCGGTTCATAACGGTATTCCGCATTGGGTGCGCCAGTCTCGGTTCCGACCACGCTGCAGCCTAAAATAGAAGCAAAACGCAGGTGGGCGAAATAACGCTCCTGGATCTTCTTGATTTCTTCCGGGTCCGGATGGGCCAGATTCAAATAGCAGCCCAGGACTGCAATATCTACATCACTATCAGCAAACTTCTTACGTAAATATGAGGCATAGCCCGGCGTTAACGCAGAATTTTCCACAGAATGTTCTTTCACTGTCTTTGTAAGGGCCAGATGAACACAGGTAAATCCCTGCTCATGGACAATTTTCACCCGCTCCTCCAGGGTTCCGGGCGCGGCATCGTGTAACCGGATTCCGATCTGCATAATAAACTCCTCCTTTATCTCACTTCATAATGATTGATGTTGTTCAGTTCAAAGGCCTCTCCTTCCTGGCCGGAAATCTTTACATTATCACAGATAAGAGTATCCACGTTATTGATCAGAAAGCCCTTTTTCGTGCACTCCCCTACTCCGCTCAGCATGGCAGGCGCTCCTGCTTTTGCCTTATCTGCAAAGGAAATATCAACGTTTTTGAATTCAATGCGCTCAATTTTCTTTTCCGGAAGCCCATAAAGGAAAGAAGCCGCCACATGACAGTTTTCCGCTTTGATGTTGGTGAAATACAGCCTGTTGATCTCAGGAGTCCGCTCATCCACAGGAAGAGCCTCACGGCACTGTACATAATCGGATTTTCCATCCGGATCACAGAAATAAAAGCTGTTTACAACAAATGGCGTCATGACATGATCCATGTGGATATGGTCAAAATAAATCCCGGAAAGCACGGAGTCCTTTCCACGGCCTCTTCTTGTCTTGATCCGAAGGCCTCTGTCCGTATTGCGGAACAGGCAGCGTTCTACGTGGATGTTCTTAACACCAGCCCCCACTTCGCTTCCCACGGTAACAGCTCCATGGCCGTTTTCCATCAGGCACTGGCGGATCACGATGTTTTCAGAGGGCGTCTGATACCTGCGTCCCATGTAGATTTTTCCGGATTTGATTGCAATGCAGTCATCGCCCAAAGAAAAATGCAGGCCCAGTATTTCCACATCCTTACAGGATTCCGGATCCAAACCATCGGTATTGGGAGAATCTGCCGGATTCTTAATATCCAGATTAAGGAATTTTAAATCCCGGCTGAAATACGGATGAAGCACCCAGGTGGGGCTGTTTTTTAAGGAAAAGCCCTGAAGGGCCACATTTTTACATCTCTCTAAAAATACCATGCGTGGGCGGAAGGCGACCTTCACCTGGCGGACATTGTCCCACCAGTTCTCAAAGGAAGCCTGTCCGTTAATCAAACCCCGGCCATAAATCACCACATCCTCTACATCGATCCCGGTTATGATCCCTGCAAACATGGGAAGGGGATTCCCCTCCCAGGTACCCAGATTGTAATCCTCTTTTTCATCATAGCTCTCGATCATTCCGGGAAATCTCGGGAAATTATACCGGTCTGTGTCCGCCAGAAGCTCCGCTCCCTCAGCCAGCTCGAGCCTTAAATGGCTCTTTAAAAACAGGCTGGTTATCCGGTACGTTCCTTTTGGAATCAGTACCCGCCCGCCCTCCGGGCAAGCCATGACAGCCGCCTGGATAAAGGATGTATCATTCTGGACTCCATCGCCCTTTGCGCCGATATCTTTAACATTTAATGTTACAAATTCATAGTCAGTATGGAAACTGGTCTCCGCCTTTTCTCCATTTCTTTCCAGAGAAATATTATAATCCATATCAGGCTTTAAGTCAAACAAAGTAAATACAACCCGTTTTGTCTCTCCAAAAGCTTTCCCGTTTACCAGAATCTTTCCCGGCGTTTCAAATTCATAAATCTGCTCTGTTACCGTCTCCACAGTTACGGACCGTGCCGTCTTTAAAACAACTCTTAATTCCATTCTGATTCTAACCTCACCTGCTAAATTTTCCCCGTGTCAAAGCGGATATTCGCAATCCGCTTGGCTACTTGATTCAGTTAAAAAACCGCTTCTTAAATATTTAAAAAGGGCGCAGCAATTGGATACCACGCCCGTTTTTTTCAGTTATCCCTTAACGCCTCCGGCTGCGATACCGTCAATGAAAGCATCCTGTGCACAGAAGAATACAATCAGGGAAGGAATAATGGAGATTAAGGACATCGCCAGAATCCGGTTCCACTGGAATCCGACATCCCCATCCATGGACATACGCAAGTATATGGAGTTTGTATACTTCGGCATATCGGAAATGTAAATAAGTGGTCCCATAAAGTCGTTGGAAGTCCACATGAACTGGAACAGTGCAACGGATACCAGCGATGGCTTTAACATGGGAACAATTACATACCATAACGTTTTAATGGAATTGCAGCCATCAATCTTGGCGGCTTCTTCCAGTTCCTTCGGCACACCTCTTAAGAACTGTACCAGCATGAATAAGAAATAGGTATCACCTGCGAACAGGGAAGGAATCACCAGCGGTAAGTAGGAATTGGTCCAGCCCCACTGATTGAACATGATGTACTGGGGTGCATTGAGTACGACCTGGGGCAGGAACAGGGTGGAAATCATAAGAGAGAACAGGATTCCTTTTCCCTTGAATTCAAACCGGCCGAAACCGTAAGCGGTAAGGGTCGCAGATACTACTGTGAAAATAACCTTTGGTACAACGATTTTATAGGTATTCAGCATGGATTTGATCAGGTTGATCTTTCCGCCGTAATCTACAAATGCATTGGCATAACCGTCGGTTACAGGCTTTTGGGGCCAGAACCACGCGCTGGTAAAAATCTCCGAGTTCGTCTTAAAGGTAGCACCCACCATCCAGATCAACGGGTATACCATAATGAAGCCGACAAAAACCAGTAATGCATAGCGGATTATTGTGCTGATCTTTCTTTTAGTCTCTTTCGTCATGTCATCTACCTCCCGTCCTCATCTGAATAGTAAACCCATTTCTTCTGGCTTACAAACGCTACTGCCGTAAAAGTCATGACAATGAGGAACAGAATCCAGGCCTGTGCACTTGCCATACCCATCTTATGACGTAAGAACGCGTTGTTGTAAATTAAAATGGAGATTAAAGTGGTCGCCCCGTTTGGTCCTCCCTTTGTTACAAGGAATGGCCCGTTGAATTCCTGGAACGCCTGGCATAACTGTGTAATCAGGTTATAGAAAATAACCGGCGTAATTAAAGGAACGGTGATTTTGAAGAACTGTGTCCACTTTCCAGCTCCGTCTATGGAAGCCGCTTCGTATAAATCCTCGGAAACACCCTTTAAGGCCGCAAGGAAAATTACCATAGCAGAACCGAACTGCCATACTCTTAAGAGTACGATAACGGTCAGTGCGCCGCCCGCGCTTGCCATCCAGTTGATCTTTTCCGCACCGAAAACGCCCAGAACTGTATTAATCAGGCCATCCGTATTAAATACGGCTCTCCACAGGATCGCGATCGCAATGGATCCGCCCAGAATAGACGGGATGTAATATGCGGTCCGGAAGAAATTAACACCTTTTAATTTGAAGTTCAGTATGTATGCGATGAACAATGCAAACGTCAGCTTTAACGGAACATCAAAAATTGCATATTTAAAGGTAACAAGAAACGCTTTTGTAATATCGGAATCTGTGAAAATCTTATTATAGTTCATGATACCTGTCTTTGAAACGCCGTTAAACAGGTCATAGTTCGTAAAGCTATAGTACAGTGAAGAGGCGAACGGATAAACTTTGAAAAGTATAAATCCAACCAGCCATGGTAAGATGAAAAAGAACCCTGCATTGTCTGCCAGGACCTTACGGATACCCTTTGACTTCATACTGCTTATACCTCCTGTTTTCTAAGTATTGTATATTGCGCTCTGAGCATTTCCTGTAAGCCCGCGCATGTATCTTTATCGTTCCCCGCGATAGTTTTCCATACAAGTTCCCCGAAATCGCTGTATTTCTCCGTTTGAAGCACGCCCATATTACATGCCTTCAGGATGGAATAACCGATTTCCAAGTTTTCAGAAGAATCCGGGAGTTCATTCATCCTCTCCTTGAGTACAGCCTTAAACAAATCCCTTAGTTCCCTGTAATATTCATAGATTTCTTCTGACATCTGACCGATTGTTTCTATGAGAGAGACCAGGTCACTTCCTGTAAACCGCTCTTTCTCCCGAAACAAAGCCACAATCTCATTGTAATGTTCTTTTCTTTTATACCTTGTCTCGTAAGCCGTTACAAACGGCATAAAATCCAATGTCCAATCATTCTGACCGATCAGTGATTCAATCTTCTGTCTGTATTTCTCATTTCCTGTCTGATCCAAAGCAAAAAAATAAGCCGGATCATCCTGTATCGGCAGACTTTCTGCCGTCCCTTCCGGGGCTTCCAGCCTGTTTAAGCGGGTCATTACAAAATCCCGGTAGACCTCTTTTCCGGTAGCCTCATACATCTGTATTGCTCCCGTCAGCTGGTATGGTTTCCATGTCTCATTTCTGCATTCCATGACTTTTGTCTGCCCTTTTCTTTATGGGAGCCGCCATATATCTATGGCGGCTCGTATGAAATATGTATCACTTATTCAAACTGTCTTAAATTCCTTATCAGCCCTCAAGAGTCTCGGTAATGCCCTTAATCAGCTCGCTTGCTGCCTGCTTGGAATCAATTTCTCCTGAACTTAATTTACCAAATACCTTATAGTAAACACCGTCTGGGTTAGCCTTTAAGTCGTTGTGCTCAAACTTGCTGTCCAGGCTGAATTTGCTGTAGTTCATAACCTTTGTGTTAGCCTCGATGGTCAGAGAATCGCCAAGTTTGTTGTCCTCAAGAATCTTTAAGCCCTCTGCAGAGCAGGGAATTCCTCTCTCCGTGGAGATGATCTTAACGCCTTCCTCTTCATTTAACAGGAAGTTGATCAGCATAGCTGCTTCCTTTGGATGCTTGGAATTACCGGCAACTGCATATGCCATGGAAATTTTTGTGAAGCCTCCGTCATTATTGCCCATTTTAACGAACTCGCCGACTACGAATTCCTGACCCGGCTTGTTTACGCTGCCTTCCAGTGCGCTCTTGAACTTAGAAGCGGAGGAATCCCACTCAAAGATACCTGCGTACTTTCCATCGATCCATTTTGCGTTCTTGTCAAGGGAATCAGCCATATCCCCCTGGATGGTTGCCAGTTTAGGAATGACATGCTTTGTTTCCAATCCGGTGATGAAATCCATGCCGTCTTTGACTTCATCTTCCGTATAATTAACCTGGCCATCCTCGACCCAGTTCTTGCCGTACTTGGATTCCAGATAATATACCATTAAGATCATGCGGTCATATTCACCAAGTGCCAACGGATACATATCAGGATCCTTTGCCTTAAACGCTTCACCTGCCGCATACAGAGAATCAAGGTCCGTAGGAATGTCGCATCCAACCTCATCAAATGCTGTCTTGTTCCAGTAGAACAGACGTCCTGTTAAGGAAATCGGAACAGCCATCAATTTATTATCAACCTTGCAGAGATCAAGGCTTTCCGGTGAAAACTGTGTTAAGTCAAGAGCATCGGAGTAATCTTCCAGATTTGCAAAAGACGTTCCGCCCTGGCTGTAGGATTCGATCCAGTTCCAGTTGATCTGCATTACGTCTGCAGCGTTTCCGCCTACAATATTTAAGGACTGCTTCTCTTCCCAGCCGGTCCACGCGCCATACTCGGGAGTTACCGTTATGTTCGGATATTTCGCTTCAAATGCTTTGATCGCTTCTTCGGTCGCAGCATGTCTGGAATCGCCGCCCCACCAGGAAAACCTAAGCTCTACCGGCTCTCCGGAAGTAGTGGCTGCAGCTTTTGTCGTCTCACCTGCCGCTGCAGAAGTCGTCTCACCTGCTGCTGCAGAAGTTGTCTCACTGCTGGCGCTTTTGCTTCCGCCGCAAGCACTTAAAGACATTGCCATAACAGCCGCTAACCCCATCGCTGTCCACTGTTTGATTTTTCTCATATTTCTCTCTCCTTTTTTCTTATCCCTCATAACTGAGTTCTTAAAAGCCCTATGTAAGTATTTTCACTTTTTCGACAATATTCTACACATTTGCGTAAGCGCTTACACTGTGCTTTTTCTTTATTATAGCACCTATCCCTTGATAATTCATTTCAAATACAGCACAAAACATTGCAAATACTGACATCATATGGTATGATTTTAGTAAAATTAGCCAAGGAGATTACGATTTATGAAAGTACTTACCTCATATTCGGACGGAATTGACCACTGCATGGCCTCCCACTACTTCTCCATTGCACATCTCCATAAGGAATCCGGGATATTAAGTATGCACAGCCACCGCTGCTACGAATTTTACTTTTCCATCAGCGGAGGGCGCACATTTCTGATCGATGATAAAAATTACAGGATAGAACCGGGGAATTTATTCATGATCAACCAATATGAAAAACATCAGGTGCTGCAGATGGATACCTCCATCCCCCATGAAAGATTTGCCATATTTATAGACCCATCCTATTTGGAAAGCATTTCCACCCCGAAGACGGATCTGACCTACTGTTTTACCCACAGGCCGGAGAAATTTTCCCACCGCATCGCTCTGAGCCAGGGACAGCAGCGGCGTTTCACTTATTATTTTAACAAGCTGGCTGTAGAAGAAGGATTCGGTCAGGATGTGGAAGAACGCTCTGCCTTCGCCGAATTCATGGTTTTTATGACAAAGCTGTCCACGGAGGCCTTTTGGGGGGCAGAATCGGAAGAACAGAGACAGTATTTTAACAGTAAGGTAGCTGATATCATTACTTATATCCATCACAACATTGACTCCCAGTTAAGCATCGGGGAAATTGCGGCCCATTTTTATTTAAGTACCTCTTACCTTTGCAGGCTTTTTAAAAAAGGCACCGGCACCACCATCAATTCCTACATAACTTCCCGCCGCATCGAGCTGGCCCGGACACTCCTGTCGGGCGGCTACAGCGTCAATGAAGTTTACAGCATGTGCGGTTTTAATGATTACAGCAATTTTTTTAAAGCATTTACAAAAAAAGTGGGGATCTCACCGAAGAAATATGCTCAGAACAGCTTAAGCTAAAATGTTTTGGGGATTGCAGCCCTATAAACCGGCGCCGCAATCCCCATATGTTTTCTTATTTGTTATATGACCAGCC
Source organism: Clostridium sp. Marseille-P2415 (assembly GCF_900155545.1). Classification (GTDB taxonomy): domain Bacteria; phylum Bacillota; class Clostridia; order Lachnospirales; family Lachnospiraceae; genus Lacrimispora. Next base: position 116,576 of record NZ_LT732526.1, on the reverse strand, counting down.
GGTCCTTCTCATTTCCGTATAGGCGAGAAGGAAAGGCCCTACCCCTTTGGCATCATCCTTTACAATGGGTTCTGACATGTAATAGTCATAGGTTCCGCTTCTCCTGTCCTTGCCTCCAAGACCGGCTACCAGGCAGATTCCTCCAAGGCTCATATTGCCCTTTTCCATGTGAAGATAGGTATCGCAGATTCCCTGGAAGGCCTTTTTGCCATACCGGGCGTAGGTTTCCGGAAGATAGCCCAGACGAACTCCCTTTAAAATGGCATAGGAGAAGATGGCGCTTCCGCTGGTTTCCAGATAGTTCCGGTCCATGCCGCCTAAGTTCACCACCTGATACCACATACCGCTTTCATCCTGGTATTTTAACATGGAATCAATCAGATCGCGGAATGCTTCTTCCATCTGCTTTAAGCTTTCCGCATCTGACTGATCCGATTTATCCATGGTATCCAGAAGAGCCATGGAATACCAGCCCAAAGCTCTCAGCCAGAAATTCTGGGACAGTCCGGTCACCTTATCACACCAGAACATCTCTCTGGAGGAATCGTACGCATGGTAGTAAAGGCCTGTTTCCGTATCCTTCATAATCTTCCCCACATTGGCAAACTGGCTGTAGATATCCCCGCAGTTTTTCTTATTATTGAACCGGGTCTCATATTCCATGTAAAATGGCTGGCACATATAAAGACCGTCAAGCCATACCTGGTTCGGATAAATGTTCTTATGCCAGAAGTTTCCCTCTTTCGTCCGCGGCATCCTCTCAATCTGGCTGTAAACCAGATCAATGGCTTTTCTGTACTTTTCCTTTCCGGTCAGATCATAGAGCTCGAACAGGGTTTTTCCGGCATTGATATTATCAATGTTCCGCTCTTCCACGTCATAGCCGTCAATAGTCCCATCCTCTCTCACCCGGTGATCGATAAATGTGTCAGCAAATTCCAGATATTTGAAATCCCCGGTTATGGCGTACATTTCCAAAACAGACTTGATCATACAGCCGTCAATGTAATTCCATCCGGCCTTCTCTCCCTGAAGAATCTTCTCAATGTTCCATACCGGCCGGTCCGGCGTGCTCTTTTCCATCAGTTCATTGATATACGTTTCAATTACATCCATGCTTTTTCCTCTCCTTGCTTCCTGTCTCTGTCTTACCCCTGCTGTTAAGAGGTACCCTTTATATTCCTTACGGTTTCCCGCACGATCAGGCGGTTTTCCAGCCATACATCCCCGGGCCTTATCCCTTCCTCCATATACGTAAGGAGCATTCTGGTTCCTTCCACCGCAATCCTTGTGGCATTCCGCTCCACCGTGGTCAGCCTCATATCAGCATAACCGGAAATATCCCAGTTGTCAAATCCTGTTAAAGAAATATCCTCTGGAATCCTTAATCCTCTCTCATATGCCGCGCTCCTGGCACCAAAAGCCATTTCATCATTAAAACACAAAAGAGCGGTCAAATCTTTCCGGGCATCCAACAGCCTGCCCGCTGCCAGTCTGCCGCTGTTATAGCGGTAATTTCCATATTCCACCGGAAGGCTCTCCGGCTCCAATCCCCATTTCTCTGCCGCCCGGTACCAGCCTTCATGTCTTAAAACGGTTGCCTCCAGGTTCCGGGGGCCCTCGATTACGCCGATGCGCCGGTGACCGTTCCTTAAAAGATGATCCATGGCCTTTTCCATGCCGCCGGCTTCATCGGTAATCACAACCGGAATATCCAAAGGAAGCCGGCGGCTGATCGCCACCATGGGAATCCCTTTTTCCCATGCTTCCTCAAGAAAATCCTCATCCCAGTCTCCCTGGGACATGATCAAAAGTCCGTCAAAATAGCTGGGATTCAATGTCTCCGGTTCATGCATGTCAATTCCTTTTACTATGATATTGTACTTACTCCCTATGACGCTGTATACCCCGGTGAGCACATCATGAAGTACAAACGGTGATGTGGATTTGCTGATCGTAGAAAAGTAAAGTCCGATGATATGAGACTTGGACTTTCTTAAAGTAACTGCAGCCTGGTTCGGCACATACCCCATCACGCGGGCAATCTCCAAAATCCGTTCCTTTTTCTTTTGATCAACTGCACCGGTTCCGTTTAAAGCCCGGGAGACCATAGAATAAGAAACTCCTGCCCGTGCTGCAATATCTTTTATGGTAACTGCCATACCGATTCCCTCCAATTCCCATATGCTTCCCCTTTTCTGCTATCATATCATTCTTTTGTTTCCTTGTCACCCACCATGTAAAATCCCTTTTCCCATTGCCGGTGCTTTATTGCAAAGGTTTGCAATTATATTCTCACTTTTCGTTTATTATGTATAATATACCTTCATCTATGCTTACTCTTATTATCCATTTTTTATTATTATGCATAAAGTTAAAATTTTAACCTGATATCAGAAAGATATTTTTGGATATTTTATATAATTTTTTATTACAATTTTATTCATTTTTAATCTTTATTCTTTCCATACTTATGGTAATATAATTGAGGTGTGTAAGTGCTTACACAGTACTTACCTGTTGCGGCATGCTGCCGCCTTATTTCCCTGACAGGGGATGGAAAGAAAGAGAGGAAAGAAATATGAAAAAAAAGCTGGCCAGACTTATGGCAATCGCATTATCCTCCGCTATGGGGTTATCCTTAACAGCCTGCGGCGGCTCCCAAAGCACTACGGCTTCTAAACCGGAGAACGCAGCTCAATCAGAAGCAAAAGCTGGAGAAAATTCCCGGGCGGAAACATCAGGCGAGCCTGTTACCCTTCGCCTTTCCTGGTGGGGAGGAGATTCCAGACATGAGGCAACAGAGAAAGCTGTTAAAGCCTTTATGAAGAAGTATCCTGATATTACTGTTGATACCGAATACGGCGCATGGACCGGCTGGGAAGAAAAGCAGTCCCTCAGTATTTTAAGCGGGGAATGTGCCGATGTTATCCAAATCGGTTCTAACTGGGTTACTGATTACAGTAAGGGCGGAGAATCCTATCTGGACCTTTACCAGTATTCTGATGTCATTGATTTAAGCCAGTTTCCGGAAGACAAGTTAAAATTAAACGAAGTGAACGGAAAACTGATGGCTATCCCGATTTCTCTGACAGGCCGCCTTTTCTACTGGAACAAGACCACATTTGAGGAAGTGGGCTGTGAGATCCCGACAGACGAAGCTTCCCTTCTGGCTGCCGGTGCTGCCTTCAAGGCATTTAACGAAGACTGCTATCCTCTGGCTCTGGGTGAATATGACCGTGCCATTTTCATGGTATATTATCTGGAATCCAAATACGGAAAGGATTGGATCGTTGACGGAAAATTAAATTATACAGAAGATGAGATCAAAGAAGGTATGGAATTCATGACCAGGCTGGAAGAAGCCCATGCGATTCCCTCCATCGCTACCATCAATGGTGACATGGCCGACTCTCTTGACAAAAACTCCAAATGGATCGACGGCAAGTATGCAGGAATTATGGAATGGGATTCCGGCGTTTCCAAGGTAAAAGCTGCTTTGGAAGGAAGTGTTAACAAACCTGGCCAGGAATTTGTCATTGGCGATTTCCTCAAATTCGGCGATTATCAGGGAGGCTCAACAAAAGTTTCCATGGATTTTGCGATCAAAGCTTCTACCCAGCACCCAAAGGAAGCAGCTATGCTGATGAACTTCCTGTTAAATGATCCGGAAGGCGTAGAAATCTGCTCCACCGAGCGCGGAATCCCATGTTCGGCTTTCGCGATCAAGCACCTTAATGAAAAAGGCATTGGCGATGAAATGACCAAAGAAGCAAATGCAAAAGTCCTGGATTATTGCAAGTTCATTCAGGATCCCCAGTTCGACAACAGCGAATTAAAGGCTAACCCGGACGGTTTATACTATAAGGTTTTCGGTAAATTAAGCGCCGGGGATATTACCCCGGAGGAAGCTGCCAAAGCTTTATACGATGGCATCGCAGAGGTTATGGAGGAGAATTGATAGATTTATATGGAAGGATTGGGGCAAGATCATGAAACAGTTTACACAGCGTATTTTTATTACAGAAGAACAGGCAGGCCAGAAAAAATTAACTGCTCCGGCCAGCCTTCATGCTTATATCCTGGATCCGTTAACCATTGCTCCTGACCGCAAGCGCCCTGCAGTCATCATCTGTCCGGGCGGCGGTTATGGGCACTTATCCGACCGGGAGGGCGAGCCTGTGGCCACGCAGCTTCTGTCTATGGGATGCCATGCCTTTGTTTTCCATTACAGTCTGGCACCGGATGGTTTCCCTTTTCCCCAGCTGGAACTGGCCATGGCCATATCCTATATCCGCTCTCACGCTTCGGAATGGCTGGTTGACCCTGAACGAATCATTGTATCCGGCTTTTCAGCCGGAGGTCACCTGGCATGCAGCCTTGGAGCTTTCTGGAACCGGGAATTTCTTTACGCCCCTCTGAAGCTGGATCCGGAAGCAATACGCCCTGACGGCATGATTCTGGGATATCCGGTCATTACGGCAGGGCCGTACTGCCACGCCGGCTCCTTTAAGAATCTGTTAGGAACCAGGGCTGATGATGAAGCCATGCGGCATCTGGTTTCATTGGAGTACCAGGTAGGCGCGCATACACCGAAAACCTTTTTGTGGCACACCTCCACAGACGATGCGGTACCGGTGAAAAACAGTTTGCTGCTGGCTGATGCCCTGACGGCACATGGGGTCAGCGTGGAAATGCACATTTACCCTGCAGGCTGCCACGGCTTATCCCTGGCTACCAAAGAGGTTTCCGGAGCTGACGGCCGGTATGTACAGCCCCAGTGCCAGAGCTGGTTACCGCTGGCCAAAACCTGGCTGGAATATTTCTAACAAGCACATAAAAAGCGCGGCAGCCTGAGCGATTCCATTCTCAAGGCTGACGCGCTTTTTCTTTCCCGTTCTTATCTTACAAGCATTCTGCTGATCTGATACTGATCCTCAGGAATGTCCTTGGTCATATCAAGAGCTTCCTGGATATCGTAATCCACGAACTCTCCATGCCGGTAGCCTACCACACGGTTGCTTTTCCCGTCGCAGAGAAGTTCTACAGCCCTGGCTCCCATAATCGACGCATAAACACGGTCTTTGCAGGTAGGCGCACCGCCTCGCTGCATATGGCCCAGTATGGTGGCTCTTGTCTCAATGCCGGTAGCCGCTTCGATCCGCTTCGCCATGGAAGCAGAATGTCCGATCCCTTCCGCATTGATGATGATATGATGCTTCTTTCCCCGCTTCCTGTTCTCAATGATGCGGTTGATCAGCGACTGCTCATCGCCGTCATAGCGCTCCGGAAGCAGAATATCCTCCGCACCGTTCGCAAAGCCGCACCAAAGGGCAATGTAACCTGCATTGCGCCCCATAACCTCAATGATGCTGCAGCGTTCGTGAGAGGTGGATGTATCACGTACCTTATCAATGGCTTCCATCGCTGTATTGACAGCCGTATCAAAGCCAATGGTATAATCGGTACAGGCAATATCCAGATCAATGGTTCCCGGAAGTCCAATGGTATTGATTCCAAGTGCAGAAAGCTTCCCGGCTCCACGGAAGGAACCATCTCCGCCGATGACCACAATGCCGTCAATGTTATGCTTTCTGCAGATCTCAGCACCTTTTTTCTGCCCCTCCGCAGTCGTAAACTCCTGGCATCTGGCCGTATAAAGAATGGTTCCGCCGCGATGGATGATATCAGACACGCTTGTGCTGGTCATATCAACGATCTCTTCCTGCAGAAGGCCAGCGTATCCTCTCATGATACCCTTTACTTCCAATCCTTTATGGATTGCAGTCCTGACAACAGCACGGATCGCAGCATTCATACCTGGTGCGTCACCGCCGCTGGTTAATACGCCGATGGTTTTTACTTGTTTTGCCATAGTAACTTCCTCCTGATTCACGGATATCTGTTTTTGTAAGTATTTCATTTCGTACATGTTGTATTCTAATTCATTTTCTCAATCTTTTCAAGTTTTTTTTCCACAAGCCTGACATTTTTTTCACCAAGTTTTTTGGCCAAAATTTCAATGAGATCGTGATCCGCATTTACATTCCGGTTAACGGGCAGAACCTTTCTGGCCCGTTCCTTTTCCAGATAGATGATGACGGAATCATTGCCCTCCGAATCCTTTAAATCATCAAAAATTTCCCTTTCTTTCTCCAGATAACATTCCTTATCCGGAAACTTCAGCCAAAGCTCCTTCGGAAGGGAGGAAAACGGAATCACCCGCTCACAGATCAGTTTTCCGACCGGATCGTCTCCGATGGAAGCTCTGCCCTGTATGAATACCTTGGAATCCTCGGTAAAGAGCTCCCTTTTGTTCTCATAGTCCTTCGGGAATACGATCACCTCGACAGAACCTACCAGGTCTTCCAGGGTGATGAACGCCATCATTTTGTTGTTTCTGGTAGTTTTCACCGTCTTGCCCGTAATCATTCCTCCGATGGTCACATGAGAGCCGTCGGGCACATTGGTTTTCTGCGTCTCCTCGTCCACGATAAAATCTATGGATAATGCGGTAATATTATTCCTCCATGTGCCTTCGTAGGCTTCCATGGGGTGGCCGCTTAAATAAATGCCAAGGGTTTCCTTTTCAAAGGCCAGCAGATCCTCTTTTAAAAATTCTCCTACATCAGGGAAGGTTACCTGGAACCGGCTTTTCTCTTCTTCGCCGGCTATATCGAACAGCGTCATCTGCCCCTCCATGGTATTCTTCCGCTCCTTGCTCCTCTGCTCCAAAAGCTCCGGCGCGATTAAAAGCTTCTGCTTCCTTGTACCGGGAAGGGTATCCAAAGCTCCGGATTTTATGAAATTTTCCAGAGTCCGTTTGTTGACCTCCTTGTTGCTCATCCGGTCAATAAAATCCTCTATATCATGAAACAGCCCGTTTTGTTCCCGTTCCGCCACGATCAGCTCTACAACAGACTTTCCAACGCTCTTAATGGCAGAGAGGCCATACCGGATGGATTTACCTGAAACCGAGAAACCGCTTTCTCCTTCGTTGATGTCCGGGGGGAGAATGGGAATCCCCATCTGTCTGCAGCTTAAAATATATTCCGATACCTTTGTTACATTATCCATGACCGAGGTTAAAAGAGCTGCCATAAACTCCTGCGGGTAATAATATTTTAAATAAGCTGTCTGATAGGATACTACCGCATAAGCGGCCGCGTGGGATTTATTAAAAGCATACTTGGCGAAATCAATCATCTCGTCATAAATGCGGTTTGCAGTCTGTTCTTCAATCCCGTTGGATATGCAGCCCGTCACGCCTTCTTCCAGGTTTCCATAGACAAAGTTCTGGCGCTCCTTCTCCATGACATAGGTCTTTTTCTTTGACATGGCTCTGCGGACCAGGTCGCTGCGGCCCATGGTATATCCGGCCAAATCCCTTACGATCTGCATTACCTGCTCCTGGTACACGATACAGCCATGGGTAGGGTTTAAAATCGGCTCCAGCTGGGAGCAGTCATAGGTAATGGAGCTGCGGTCGTTCTTTCCCTTTAAATATTTGGGGATAAAATCCATGGGACCCGGACGGTAAAGGGAAATTCCGGCTATGATATCTTCCAGGCTTTCCGGCTTTAACTCCTTCATGAAGCTCTTCATGCCGGAACTTTCCAGCTGGAACACCCCATCGTCCTTTCCGGTGCCGATGGAATCCAGCACTGCCTTATCATTGTAATCAATTTGGTCCATATCAATGGCAAGATTCCGGTTTTTCTCCACCGCATTCACTGCGTTCTGAATGACGGTCAGGGTACGCAGCCCCAAAAAGTCCATTTTCAGAAGCCCCAGCTCCTCCAGGGTGGTCATGGTGAACTGGGTGGTAATGGTTCCGTCGGTAGCTCTGGAAAGAGGGACGTATTCATCCACGGAGGTCCGGCTGATCACGACACCGGCCGCATGCATGGAAGTATGACGCGGCAGGCCTTCCAGACGCATGGACATATCAATGAGGTATTTGACCTCAGGGTCCTCATTGTAGGCATTGCGCAGGTCCGGGCTCTGTTTTAAGGCCTTTTCCAGAGTTATTCCCGGATCCCCCGGTATCATCTTTGCTATGGTGTCACAGCGCGCGTAGGGCATGTCCAGGACCCGCCCCACATCGCGGACCACACCTTTGGCAGCCAGAGTACCGAAGGTCACGATCTGCACCACCTGGTCCTTGCCGTACTTCCGGACCACGTAATCGATCACCTCCTGCCGCCGTTCAAAGCAGAAATCCACATCAATATCGGGCATGGAAACACGTTCCGGATTCAGAAAACGCTCAAACAGCAGGTTATAACGGTTAGGATCAATGTTAGTGATTCCCAGACAGTACGATACAATGCTTCCCGCAGCAGAACCCCGCCCGGGTCCCACCATGATATCCTGGGACCTTGCATAATGAATGAAATCCCATACGATCAGGAAATAATCCACATATCCCATGGAATGGATGACATCCAGCTCATAATTAAGCCTGTCCCTTAAGGTCCCGTCATCCTCCGGGTAATGGTGCTCAAATCCCTCCAGACACAGCTTGTTTAAGTAAGACCAGGAGTCATACCCTTCCGGCACATCATATTTTGGCAGCTTGGTCACACCGAACTCGATCTCCACATTGCAGCGCATAGCGATCTTATGGGTGTTGTCAATGGCCTCTGACGCATAGGGGAAAAGCTCACGCATCTCCTCTTCGGACTTGCAGTAATACTGGCCGCCCTCGTAGCGCATGCGGTTCTCATCGGCCACTTTTTTTCCGGTCTGGATGCACAGCAGGATGTCGTGAGGCGTGGCGTCCTCCGCAAAAGTATAATGGATATCATTGGTAGCCACCAGCTCGATCCCGGTCTCGGCGCTCATACGAAGAAGTCCCTGGTTAACGGTCTTCTGGGCCGGTATGCCGTGGTCCTGAAGTTCCAGGAAGAAATTCCCCTTGCCGAATATCTCCTGGTAACGAAGTGCCGCCTCTTTCCCCTGCTCGTACATCCCACGGCTGATAAAACGCTGCACCTCTCCCGCCAGACAGGCACTTAAAGCGATGATCCCCTCATGGTATTCCTCAAGAATTTCATAATCCACCCTGGGTTTATAATAAAATCCATCCACAAATCCCTTGGAGACGATCTTCATCAGGTTCTGGTATCCCCGGTTGTTTTCTGCCAGCAGAACCAGATGATAATACCGGTCCTCTCCGCCCGCGATTTCTCTGTCAAATCTTGATCCGGATGTCACATACACCTCGCACCCGATGATGGGCTTCACTCCCACCTCTCTGGCCGCTCTGTAAAAATCAATAACGCCATACATCACACCATGGTCTGTGATCGCCATGCTGTCCATTCCCAGCTCCTTTGCCCTGGCCGCAAGCTCCTCAATCTTACAGGAACCATCTAACAGACTGTATTCCGTATGGACGTGTAAATGTGTAAATGCCATCTGCTCCTATCTCCTTCTGTACTCATTTCTTCTATTATATCATGATATTGCAAATCATGATCGTCATTCGCCGCTCGCCAGATGTGCGGGCACATCTTTTTCGCTTAAGCTCATTATATCATAAATCAGCATGCAAGGGGAACCTTTTATCCCAAATTTGGTTTCGTCCTCTATACCGGGGCGTACAAGAGGCGGAGCCTCCATTGTCAGCCAATGGCAGTCTCCGCCTCGTAAACATTCTATTATACTTCAGACTTACTCATGATTGCTTAAGTATTTCTCGATATCGGTAATCGCCTGTTCTTCATCCGTACCATCTGCAGTGATCGTGATATGCTCTCCCGCTGCAAGCCCCAAAGTCATCATGCCCATAATGCTCTTGGCATTCACTCTCTTGGATTCGATTTCAACATAGATGTTGCTTTCATACTGGCTGGCAACCTGAACCAGCATAGCAACTGGTCTTGCCTCTAAGCCTGATGCGAGTTCAACGGTGACTGTTCTTCTTACCATAATTATCCTCCTCATTCCTATGAACGGACCTATTCCATTCTGCTGTCTGCGCCTGTGCCGCGAAGCCGGCCTGCCAGGTCGCAAAGCTTTCTAAGTCGGTGGTTCACTCCTGATTTCCCTACAGGAGGGTCCAGAGCTTCTCCAAGCTCTTTTAATGTTGCTTCCGGCCTCTCCAGTCTTTCCCTGGCAATCTCACTTAGATTGTCCGGCAGATGATCCAGACCGATCGTATCTCTGATATATTCTATATCTTCTATCTGCTTAACCGCAGCTGATACCGTTTTATTAATGTTAGCAGTCTCACAATTAACCTGCCGGTTCACACTATTGCGCATGTCCTTTAAAATCCTGATGTTCTCAAGTTCCATTAAAGAGACCGGCGCTTCCATCACATTTAAGATGTCCACAATCTGGCTTCCTTCTTTTATATAAACCACGAAGTAGCGCTTTCTTTTCACGATCTTTGCTTCCAGATCAAAGGTAGCAATGATGGACTTTAGCTGTTCGGCCTTTTCTTCTGTTGCACATACGATTTCAAAATGATAGAATTTTTCAGGATCGCTTAAGGAACCCGAAGATAAAAATGCCCCCCGGATAAAAGCTCTTCTGCAGCAGAACTGCTGGATGACCACATTCTGTACTACACTTAAGTTTTCCCCAACTTCTCCGTTTTCATTAAGAAGCTTCGTAGCATGCAAAACCCGGATCGCCTCCTCATGCTCCCGGATCGTCACCGTGTAAGTACGGTTCTTATTTAAATAGGCATTTCTTCTAATGGAGACATCAGTACTAATATTAAATGTTTTTTTCAATAATGTAAAGTACTTTCTTGCAACAGCTACATTTTCCGTGTGAATTTTAATGGTATAGCGGTCTTCTTCCGATATTATTATTTTCCCGCAAAGGCTGATAATTGCGGCCATTTCCGCAATCTGGCAATGCCTTGCCGGGCTTATCTGCCTGGAAAGCTCTTCTTTTAATTTGGAAGAAAATGACATATCTAGACCATCCTTTTCCGTATATTGTCCTTGTCGATATCCCGATGCTCCAGCCTGAGCCCAAATTCTTCCCTGGGCTTAAACCTGTCATAAACAGAGTTGGCAAGGGTAACCGACCGATGCTTGCCCCCCGTACATCCAATGGCAACTACCAGTTGGTTCTTCCCCTCCAGAACATAATTGGGGAACAGAAATTCCAGCATATCATAAAGCTTGTCTAAAAACAGGCCTGCGGTACCATGCTGCATCACATAGTCCCGCACTGCCTTATCCTCTCCGGTTTTCGGCCGCAGTTCCTCTACATAGTAGGGATTCGGAAGAAACCGGACATCAAATACCAGATCCGCATCCGACGGAATCCCATATTTGAATCCAAAGGAAAGGATGGTAATGTATAAATTCCGGTAGGATTCATGATTTACAAAAATCTTTTCCAGCTCCTGCTTAAGCTCCTTTGTAAGAAGCTTGCTGGTGTCGATGATGTAATCTGCCTCTTCCTTCAGAAATGCCAGCTTCCCCCGCTCCTTTTGGATCCCGCTGTCGATCCTTCCTCCTGCCGCAAGGGGATGGGCCCTTCTGGTTTCCTTATAACGCTTGACCAGTGTTTCATCACCGGCATCAAGGAACAGAATCTCAAACGGCAGCCGTTTTCTTGACCATTCATCAAAAATCCTGTTTAAAACGGATAAATCTTCCCCGCTGCGGATATCGATCCCCAAAGCTGCGTTCCGGATCCCCTCCTGATTGCTCAGGGTCAGTTCCGCAAATTTTTCAATCAGGGGAATAGGAAGGTTATCCGCGCAATAGAATCCCATGTCCTCCAGCATTTTAAGCGCCTGAGTCTTTCCTGCGCCCGACATGCCCGTAACAATTACAAGCCTCACTTTGTTGTTCTCCTTTGCACTGTTAAAACTTTCCCAGCGTCTTTACTTCCATCTCAAGCTCCACCCCGGAATGGACCAGTACCCTTTCTTTTACTTCTTCACATAAAGCTCTGATATCCGCCGCAGTGGCATGATCTTTATTGATCACAAACCCACAGTGCTTTTCTGAAACCTGAGCTCCGCCTACGGAAAATCCCCGAAGGCCGGCTTCCTCTATCAGCTTTCCGGCAAAATGTCCCTTGGGCCGTTTGAAGGTGCTTCCGGCACTGGGATATTCCAAAGGCTGTTTTTCTTTTCTCCTGCGGGCCAGTTCATCCATCTGGCTTTTAATGGCGCCCTCATCTCCTGTTTCCAGACGGATCATGGCTTCCAGCACAACATACTGCTTTGGAATGATGCAGCTGGTCCGGTATCCCAGGGAAAGCCCGGAAGCAGGTATCTCCTTTCCTTCTCCCTCAGGTGTCAGAACCCTGACAGACTGAAGAACTTCCTTCATCTCCGAACCATATGCACCGGCATTCATTACCACAGCCCCCCCAAGGCTCCCCGGTATACCGGCTGCGAATTCAAAGCCGGTTAATGAAGCCTTATATGCTTCCTGTGCGGCCCGCGCCAGGGATACACCGGCCCCGGCCCTGATGATCCCCGTCTCCTTCTCTGCCTGACAGCCGGAAAAGCCGTCCATGGAAACAACCACTCCGTCAAACCCCTGATCCCCGACCAGAAGATTGCTTCCATTGCCTAGTATAAAAAAAGGTACCTCTTCCCGGCGGCAGAGAGCGATTGTCTCCACAAGCTCTTTTTCATCCCCCGGAGTCACAAACCAGGCGGCAGGCCCGCCAACCCGGAATGAGGTATGCTTCCGCATCTCTTCCCCTATCTTTACATGGTCTTTATCGGCTGCACCAAGAAGTTTTTCATAAAATCCAGTCATCAGACACCTCAATCATCCTGTTTTCTTGAAAGGTTTGCCTGGACGCGGTTATATAATTCCTGAGCCGCGTTGTACCCCATCTTCTTTTGTCTGTAATTGACAGCAGCCGATTCGACAATGATGGCCAGATTACGTCCCGGGCGCACCGGGATGGAATGGCATACCACCCGGTTGCCCAAAAATTCCGTATACTGATCCTCAAGTCCCAGCCTGTCGTATTCCTTATCCTTATCCCAGTCCTCCAGTTTGATGACCATATCAATGGCCTGGGTATCCTTAACACTTTCCACACCGAACAGGGTCTTGACATCGATGATACCGATGCCCCTTAATTCGATAAAATGCCTGGTAATCTCCGGGGCGCTTCCGATTATGGTCTCATCGCTTACCTTGCGGATCTCCACCACGTCATCAGTCACAAGACGGTGGCCTCTCTTAATGAGTTCCAGAGCTGCCTCGCTTTTTCCGATGCCGCTTTCTCCCATGATCAGTACGCCTTCGCCGAATACGTCAACCAGAACTCCGTGAATGCTGATGCAGGGAGCCAGCTTGACCTTTAACCAGCGGATGATCTCTGCCATCAGATCAGAGGTGGTCTTATCCGACACAAGGCATGGGACCCCGTAATGGTTGCAGAGAGCCAGCATATCCTCATCCGGATTCTGGCTCCGGCTGTATACCAGGCACGGGATCTGACAGGACAGCAGCTTATGGTACATCTCAAGCTTTCTTTCCTGATTCATCTGATTGATGTATTCCTGCTCCACGTAACCGATGATCTGTACCCGTTCATTGTCAAAGTGGGCGAAAAAGCCGGCCAACTGCAAAGCCGGACGATTTACATCCGGATGCTCAAGCACAACTTTTTCCGCATCAATCTCCGGCGTCATGTTCCGAAGATTCATCTTCTCAATCAAATCTGTTATGGCTACTCCATGCATGGCTAAACGCTCCTTTTTTCTTTCTGTTTTCTTCATACTAACACACATTTCGTATTTTGAAAAGCTATAATAGCATGGGCTTCTATAGATGAAAAAATTCATAAACGCTTTTTGCTGCCCGTGCATTCATGCCCGGCGCACGTTCCAGTTCCGCCTCGGCTGCTTCCTTTATGGCCTCTATGGATTTAAATTGGCGCATCAGCGCCTTTCTCCGGTTGGGGCCGATATCCGGAATGTCATCAAGAATGGATTTCACCTGTCCCTTGCTTCTTAAGCTCCTGTGGTACTCAATGGCAAACCGGTGGGCTTCATCCTGGATTCTGGTGATCAGCTTAAACCCTTCGGAATGCCTGTCAATGGGAATTTCCACGTTGTTATAGTAAAGTCCCCTGGTCCTGTGGTTGTCATCCTTTACCATGCCGCAGACAGGAATGGAAAGCTTTAATTCCTTCAGAACTTCCAGGGCAATGTTAACCTGGCCCCGCCCGCCATCCATCATGATCAGATCCGGAAACCGGGTGAAGCTGCCAAACTCTTCATCCACGCCCTTTTCCCTTAAGGTCTCCGCTTCTTTCAGCCCATGGGAAAATCTTCTTGTCAAAACCTCGTTCATGGAAGCATAATCGTTGGCTCCCTTGACCCATTTGATTTTAAACTTCCGGTAATCATTCCGTCTGGGCTTTCCATTTTCATAAACGATCATGGAGCCTACCGACTCAAAACCGCTTATGTTGGAAATGTCATAAGCCTCAATCCGCTTTATTCCGGAAAGGCCCATCAAACCGCCTACTTCATTCATGGCTCCGATGGTCCGAAGCTCCTCCCGCTTTATCTTCTCCTTATCCTGGGAAAGCACCAGCGCGGCATTTTTTTCTGCCAGCTCCACCAGACGCTCCTTCTGCCCCTTTTGTGGAACCACAATCCTGACTTTCTGGCCCCGTTTCGTGGAAAGCCAGTCTCCAATGACGCCCTCATCCTCCAGCCCGGTCTGTATCCATAGCTCTCTCGGTACAAAAGGGGTACCTGCATAAAACTGTTTCACAAAGCTGGTAAGTATCTGTTTATTATCCTCAGCCGTAGCAATGCTTACATGGAAATGTTCCCGGCCGATCAGCCGGCCCTCCCGGACAAAAAATACCTGAACCACAGCATCCTTTTCATCCTTTGCCATGGCTATGATATCCCGGTCTTCCATGCCGCTGTCCGTGATCTTCTGTTTCTGTGCGATCTGCTTTACGCTGTTTAATAAATCCCGGTATTCAATGGCCTTTTCATAATCCATTTCTTCCGAAGCTGCCTGCATTTTTTCTTCCAGCAGCTTAATGACCGGAGCGTATTTTCCTCCGAGAAAATCCAGAGCCTGGTCAATGGATTTCCAGTATTCTTCCTTGCTGATATAGTCCTGGCAGGGAGCAGAGCACTGTTTGATATGGTAATTCAGACAGGGACGTTCTTTTCCGATGTCCCTGGGCAGATTCCGGCTGCAGGTCCGGATCCTGTAAAGCTTATGAATCAGCTCTATGGTATCTTTTACCGCTCCGGCGCTTGTGTATGGCCCGAAATACTTGCTTTTATCCTTTTTCATATCCCTGGAAAATAAAATTCTGGGATAATCCTCGTACACCGTCACCTTGATATAGGGATAGGTCTTATCGTCCTTTAACATGGTGTTATAGCGGGGGCGGTGTTCCTTGATCAGATTGCATTCCAATACCAGGGCTTCCAGCTCAGAGTCTGTTATAATGTATTCAAACCGGGCGATTCTCGATACCATCTGTTCGATTTTTGCCGTCTTGTTCCTGCTGCTCTGAAAGTACTGCCTGACCCTGTTTTTTAAGCTGATCGCTTTTCCTACATAGATGATTTCGTCCCACTTGTCGTGCATGATATACACGCCAGGCTGGGACGGCAGTTTTTTTAATTCCTCTTCTATATTAAATTCGGTGTGGTCCACTTAAACTTATCACCTCAGTCTTGCTCCATCGTATTTAACCTGCAGTTCCAGAAACCGTTCCACTGCGTAATATTTCTCTTCCGGTTCCGAATCGGCTCTTCCGATTTCCATGATCTCGCAGATGGCCAGAAGCTCTTCCGCGGAAAACTGATCCTTCCGCTCCCGGAGAACCTCTAACTTCTCATGATACGTCCTGGCGTCAAGAAATGCAAGAAGATTTTTATTGGGACCCTGATTTTCCTCTTTTTTCTCTTCCTGTTTCCGCTCCGTGTTTTCCGCAGCAGGCTGCGCATTTATGAGATCCACCTTCTCAAACCGGTATTTCTGCTTCACATCCGGATATTTCCCGTGATCCACCTCGCTGGTAAACATGGACAAAGGACGCACATAGGTTCCGAATGTTCCATACAAAGCCTGGTATACCACCATTTCTTCTCCGGTTTCCGAGTGAACCGCAACGGTTATCACCTGATACAGCTTATCTTTAAAATGTCTGTAAAATTCTCCTGGTCTGGGTGTTCTGTCCATCGCTTCCCTCACTTCCTATTCTCTTGAGCCTCCTGTTGTCACGATCACTACATTCGGCTTGGTCCTGGTTTCCTTTTTATTCTCATTTTTCGTCTCCGGCGTGGTTTCCACAGCAGCGGTATTTCCCTCCAGGCTCTTTTCTGCAGTCTCTTTCCCGCTTTCCGGCTGTGTCTCCGGCTGCGTCCCCGGTTGTGTCCCCGGCTGAAGCTCTTTTGTTTCAGAGGAAGCCTCTGTAAGCGCTTCTGACGCTTCCCGGGACCGGGCAATCTTATCCGCTTCTTCTTTGGCCGCTTCCTCAGTCAGAAGGCCATCCCAGGTATAACGGTTTGACGCGCTCCATAATATCCACTCATCATACCCAGCATCATAGACCGCCTGAATCTGGTCCCTGATTTCCTTGGCCCCATAGGGAATGTAATGGTCCAGATAGGAAGCCGTAAAGTCCTGAAGCCAGGGGCGGACGATTGCCTGATGCTTTCCATCCTCCCTGACAGCTTCCAGATCCTTAGCGGACAGCTCAAGGGCCGCGCGAATGGTGCGGTAAGGCTCCGTATCGGGATGTTCGATGCCAAAATTACCGTCTCCGTAATGGGAAGGGTATATCATAGGGCAGATATAGTCCAGGTGGGATGCCATCTCATTATAGAGCTGCCCCACCGCTTCTGCGTCCACCCTGCTTCCAATAATGGTACCAAAGACATCGGCAGACACATAAAAATCCCGGGCCGACAGCTTATCATATGCATATTCGATAAATTCCGTAATGATATCGGTTTTGGAACGGCCCCTGGTATCCGCTTCGTCGAAAGCCACCTGTTTCATGGAGCTGTCCGTAGCGAACCGGATATAGTCAAACTGGATTTCATCAAACCCGGCCCTCTTGGCCTCGGCTCCGACCTCCACCAGGTAGTCCCATACTTCCGTCCGGTAAGGATTGACCCAGGCAAGTCCCTTATTATCCCGGTGCAGACTGCCATCCTTGTTTTTAAGGCTCCACTCCGGCTTCTTCTCTGCAAGATATGGATCGCGGAAAGCAACTACCCGGGCAATGGTATAAAGCCCTCTGGCCTTTAACTGGGCCATCAGACTGTCTATATCCCTGATATATTTTTCCGTTGCACCGATCTCATTTACCGTAGGCGCATCATCCATGGCAAAGGTTATGCGCCCATCATCATTCTTCACATCAATGACAACCGTATTGATCTCCGTACCTTCGATCTTGTCCAAAATTGCCTGGAACCCTTCTGAGCCGGCCATATAACCGGAAATATAGATTCCCTTTACCTTCACCGGCTTTTTCTCCGGTACAGCCGAAGCCTCCAGGGTAGCCTTAAGATCATTTTCATTTGTTTCCTGCCCGGTTTCTCCTGTTGCGGGATCTGTCTCCGGTACTTCGGAAATCCTTTTATATCTGCTGCATCCGGATGCCACCAATGAGCATACAATTACTGCCAAAAGCCATCTTTTCATAATACTCCCATTCACTTCCTTTATGGTTTCAGGTGTCTCATTGTAATAAATATTTAACATTTTACCACATTTTGTAAAATTTTCCAATAAAATTTAAAATTTCCGGATGCAGCCATTTTTAATAGCCGCTTATTTCATAAGCCATGTACTCTTTATCCAAATGATATCCCAGCTTTTCAGCCAGTGACACTGACCCTGGATTCTGGGCATCCCAGCTGGGATACAGCCCTCTTTTTAAGCACTCCAATATCAGCCTTGCCCCGCAGGCCAGGGCAGCTCCCCTGCGGCGGTAATCCGCTCTTGTGTCGATTTCTATTTCAATGCCGCCCCGGTAAACCGTATAGGATGACGCGCCGGAAACCACCTGACCATCCACCAGCGCAGCCACACCCAATCCCCGTTTTTCATAGTCCCCGTAACCGGCAAACTGGGAACACAGATCCTCACACCAGGAATGCTCCATGATCTGTCCATAGATTTCTTTATCAATCATGCGGAGTGAAAAGGGAGCAGGAAGCCCGCCGGCTATTTCCCGAAGCCGTTCCGGATCGAATCCATCCGGTTCCTTTTTAATGGCATACCGGACCACCCGTTTTGCGGAGGACTGCCATACAGCTTCAATGGCAGCAGCCCATTTCTCATCGGGCGGGACCATGATGATGAAATCAGAATCCCGGCCGGAGGGCTTGTTCTTAATCAGTTCCCGGTTGGGTGTTCCTGCAAAAAAGCAAAAGTCCGCCACCACAATCTGTGCGGACTCCGGGTTTTCTTCCCTATCAGCATAAGCTCTGCCCATAACGCCCTGCAGGCAGGACCAGATCATGGTTTCCTGCCAGCCTTCAAAAAGGGGGGCAATTGAGGATTTTTCTATGATTTCAACTATACCCATTTTAGTCCCCTCTTACTCATTTTTCCTGGCCGCGCCTGCGGCAAAAGCAGGAAAGCTCATGGTCATTGACTACTCCTACCGCCTGAAGATAGGAATAGATGGTAACGGAACCCACAAAGGCCATTCCCCGCTTTTTTAAGTCCCCGGAAACCCGGTCGGACAGTTCCGTCTTTACCGGAAAGCAATCATCCCGGTTCCTTATGATTTCACCATTGGTAAATCCCCATAAATACCGGGAAAATGAGCCGGACTCCTGCTGAATATCCAGAAACACCCGGGCATTTTTCACCGCGGCCTCCAGCTTTTTCCGGTTCCTTATGATGTCAGCGTTCTGCATCAGCTCCTCAATTTTTTCTTCCCCATAGGAAGCCACCTTTTCTACCGTAAAATCATCAAAGGCTTTCCGGAACGCCTCCCTCTTTCTCAGTATGGTGATCCAGGAAAGCCCGGCCTGAAATGTTTCCAGAAGAAGCATTTCATAGAGTTTCTTATCATCATAAACCGGCACTCCCCACTCTTCATCGTGGTATTTCACATAGATGAGAGAGGATTCATCCACCCAAAAACAACGTTTTTTCTCCATTTATCTTGCCAGCACCTCCGGACCCTCTTCTGTAATTAAAATGGTATGTTCCCACTGGGCCGACAAGCTTCCGTCTTTTGTGTAAATGGTCCAGCCATCTTCGTCGTCCTGGACCACATCCGGCTTTCCGGCATTTACCATGGGCTCAATGGTAAATACCATTCCCGGAACAAGAAGCATATCCGTACCCCTTGTACCGATGTGGCTGACCCATGGTTCCTCATGAATATCCAGGCCTACGCCATGTCCGCCGATTTCCCGGACTACCGTAAAGCCATTGTCATAGATATATTCGGAAATAGCTGCTCCGATATCGCCGAGGTGGCCCCATGCGCGGGCTTCCTTAAGCGCCAGTTCCACACTTTCCTTTGTGACCCGGACAAGCTTTAAAGCCTCAGGGGAAACCTCTCCGATGCAATACATTCTGGATGCATCGGCATAAAAGCCGTTTACAATGGTGGTCGTATCCACATTGATGATGTCTCCCTCCTGCAATATCCGCTTGGGGTCCGGGATACCGTGGCATACTACCTCATTGACCGAAGTACATACACTCTTGGGATATCCCTCAAAATTAAGAGTCGCAGGAATGCCTCCCAGCCTGATGGTATTCTCATGCACCAGTGTGTTGATATCCTCCGTACTGATGCCCGGTTTCATGAACTCATCCACCAGATCAAGGATCTGGTTGTTAATAACTCCGGCATGGCGGATCCCTTCGATCTGTGCCGGGGTTTTTATCATATAGTGCTCCGGCACTTCATCTCCCATGATCGCATAATTTTCAATTTTTCGGTCAAAAGCCAGATGGCAGTTTTTATATTTCTTTCCGCTGCCGCACCAGCACGCATCATTTCTTCCTATTTTAAACATTTCTCTCCTCCTTCTCTCTACAACGTTTTAACACGTTTGACGCCGGTTGTAAAGAGTTTCGGGTAAATAAAGGACCCGAAAAAATCCATGGCATTTTCATCATTTTTATGTTACAATCTATGGATATTACGGGCAAAAAGTTCGTGCATGCGTCAAAGGCGCACACGTCATGGAGGGACAAATGAAATTCGGATTTGATAACAACAAGTATTTAACCATGCAGTCAGAGCACATCAAGGAGCGGATCGGCCAGTTCGGTGACAAGCTTTATCTGGAATTCGGAGGGAAATTGTTTGACGATTATCACGCTTCCAGAGTGCTTCCCGGATTTGAGCCTGACAGCAAGCTCCGCATGCTGATGCAGCTGGCAGACCAGGCTGAGATCGTGATTGCCATCAACGCAGCTGATATCGAAAAGAACAAGATCCGGCATGATCTTGGCATCACTTATGACGTGGATGTGTTCCGCCTGATCCAGTCCTTTACGGATAAGGGACTCTATGTAGGCAGTGTTGTTATCACGCAGTACTCCGGCCAGAAGGCAGCTGATCTATTTAAGAGCAAGCTTGAAAAAATGGGAATCCGGGTATACCGCCACTATATCATTGACGGTTATCCCAGCAACATCCCCATCATCGTCAGTGACGAGGGATATGGCAGAAATGATTATATCGAAACCACGAAGCCCCTTGTCATCATTACGGCTCCCGGGCCCGGAAGCGGAAAGATGGCCACTTGTCTTTCCCAGCTCTATCACGAAAACAAGCGGGGCATCAAGGCCGGATATGCAAAATTTGAGACATTCCCCATCTGGAATATCCCCTTAAAGCATCCGGTCAATTTAGCTTACGAGGCTGCAACCGCAGATTTGAACGATGTAAATATGATCGATCCCTTCCATCTGGATGCTTATGGTAAGACCACGGTCAATTACAACCGTGATGTGGAAATTTTCCCGGTTTTAAGCGCAATTTTTGAAGGAATCTACGGAGAATGCCCTTATAAATCCCCCACCGATATGGGAGTGAATATGGCCGGCTTCTGCATCGTGGATGATGAAGTCTGCCGGGAAGCTTCCATGCAGGAAATCATAAGGCGTTATTACCAGGCGCTTTCCCGTCTTGCAAGGGATATGGGTTCCAAGGATGAGGTATATAAGATCGAACTGCTTATGAAGCAGGCCAAGATCACCACCGATATGAGAATGGTCGTGAATGCAGCCAATGAACTGGCCGAACGGAAAGGCTCCCCGGCTGCCGCAATGAAGCTGGACGATAAGACCGTTATTACGGGAAAGACCACCAACCTATTGGGTGCTTCTGCCGCCCTCCTATTAAATGCAGTAAAGGTTCTGGGAAATATTCCCCATGACATCCACCTGATTTCTCCATCTGCCATTGAACCGATCCAGAAATTAAAGGTAAAGTATCTCGGCAGCAAAAATCCCAGACTCCATACGGATGAGATTTTAATTGCACTGTCCGCCAGCGCAGCTACCGATCCCAATGCCCAGATCGCGCTGGAACAGCTTCCGAAATTAAAGGGGTGTGAGGCGCATACTTCAGTACTGCTTTCCGATGTGGATGTTAAGATATTTAAGAAACTGGGCGTTAATCTGACCTGTGAGCCCATTTATGAAGAAAAGAAAATTTATCATTGATTCGTTCATGCTCCTCTCCGACCCTGCCGGTCAGGGCCGGAGAGTTATTTATTCCTGCAGGAACGGATCAGGCCCTTCGGATTCCATCACCTGTTTTTCCTCATCCTTTATACGCTCTATCACCATATCCTTTACGGCTGTCTGTTCCAGTTCCAGAGCCGCCGCCAGTTCCCCGTAAAGTAAGTCTTCCGCCATTTTAAAATAAAAGTCATCTTTTGACGTATTTTTCTTGCCTTCTGCCAGCCGCTTCTGTTTCTTTAAATAAATTGTTTTGATGATCTGAAGCCAGCCGATGCACTCATTTCTCATCATGATTTCCTTATACATTCCTTCCCGCTGTCTTTCATCAGGCACCCACATGGCCGGGGTATCAGGAATCCGGCCAATCAGTTTTACGGCCTCTTCTCTGGTAGATGCAGCTCTCATGGGCGCCTTTAAATTGTCCACGGGCGTGTAAACGGCGCATTGCTGTGCCTCATAAAGAGGCTTCAGCGTATAGTAAAGGCGGTCCTCATCTGCTGCAGACATTTGCAGACTTCCTATCACCTCTACCCTGCAGATCCCATGGGTTCCGAACACTACCAGATCATTTACCTGAAACATAATCATTCCTCCTGCCTGAATGCCAACACGTTGATACATAAAAGTTTCAATTTCCATATCTTAAGTCTAACACCTTAAAAACCTTTTTGTTAGTGTTTTTTTCTGTTTTTACACATTTTCGTGAAATATAGCCAGACAGATCCTTAATATGATTTGTGCAAATTGAATGAAGAAAAAAAGAAAAACGCTCCAAAAGGCCGACACTTATAAAGCTGCCGCCTTTTGAAGCGCTCAAAGCAAATCTTATTTTCCGGGAATCGATTCCTTCTTTTGTGCCGCCAGCTTAACGGCTGCACTCGCTCCCACACGGCTGCATCCCGCTTCAATATAAGCTCTCAAATCTTCCAGGGTCCTGACTCCGCCGGCTGCTTTTATCTTTACATCAGGACCGATGTGCTTTTTAAATAATTCTATATCACTAAGAGCTGCTCCTCCGGTTCCGAACCCGGTGGAGGTTTTGATGTAATCGGCTCCTGCTGCTGTCACTGCCTTGCACATGGCAATTTTCTCATCCCCGGTCAGATAGCAGGTTTCAATGATGACCTTTAGAATATTCCGGCCGGCCGCTTTTTTAAGCTCCGCTATTTCTTTTTCCACCTTACCGTAATCGCCGTTTTTCACGTCACTGATGTTTACCACCATATCCACTTCGGAGGCCCCATCCTCAATGGCTTTCTTTGTTTCCAGAACCTTGGCCTCCGTCACGCTGTATCCCAGAGGGAAGCCAACCACAGTGCAGATATTAAGGGTCGGGAACTCCTTATGGACCCGGCTGATATAACAGGGCGGGATGCAGACCGAAGCAGTTTTATATTCCACTGCCTCTTTGCACAGCTCTTCTATGTCTTCCCATGTGGCAAACGCCTTTAACTGGGTGTGGTCTACATAACGTAACATTTCTAAATCTGTCATTGGTTTTCTTCTTCCTTTCTTTTTTATCACTTTATCCCGTTTATACCAGACGCTCTACGCCCTCCCGGGTGACTCTGGCATAAATAAGAGGCTCTGGTTCCGGCTTCTGCCCGCAAATGGTGACCGCCTTTAAGAATTCTTCCTCAGATGCCTGAAACAGCTCTTCCTTTGAGGTGTAAAGCACTGCAATGGTCTCTCCCTCTTCCACCTTCTGGCCCGCTTTTTTCTTAAGGGCAATGCCGGCCGTATAATCAATCCGGCTCTCCTTGGTAAGCCTGCCGGCTCCTAAAAGAGAGGAGGCAATTCCACACTGCTCCGTGTTCATGTGGGTAATATAGCCGCTCTTTAAAGCCCTTACTTCTTTTTGGAATGGCGCCATGGCTAAAAGGGATGGATCCTTAATGACAGAGGAATCCCCGCCCTGGGCTTCCACCATGGCAATGAGGCGTTCCAGAGCGCTTCCGTCCGCAACCGCCTGCTCTGTCAGCTTCCTGCATTTCTCCATACCGCCCTTGCCGGCCAGGGAAAGCATGCCGGCAGCCAGGCTTAAGCAGACCTCTGTCAGGTCCCCGGGTCCTCTTCCGTGAAGGGTTTCCACCGCTTCCATGACCTCCAGGCTGTTTCCAATGAGACTTCCTAACGGTATATCCATATTGGTAATAAGAGCCATGGTTTTCTTTCCCGCATGCTCGCCGATCGCCACCATCTTTTCCGCAAGGGTAATGGAATCTTCCAGGGTCTTCATAAATGCGCCGCTTCCCGTCTTTACGTCAAGAAGAATGCAGTCATTTCCCGCCGCCAGCTTCTTACTCATAATAGAAGCAGCGATCAGGGGAATGCTGTCCACCGTGGCCGTCACATCCCGGAGGGCATAAAGCTTTTTATCAGCCGGCGCCAGATTTCCGGACTGTCCGATCACCGAAAGCCCTGCCGTATTGACCACCTGAAAGAACTCCTCTTCCGTCAGAGTAGTCCTCATGCCCGGTATGGATTCCAATTTATCCACGGTTCCTCCGGTATGGCCCAGCCCCCGGCCCGACATTTTGGCGACCTTGACGCCGCATGCCGCCACAATGGGAGCTACAACCAGGGTGGTCTTATCCCCGACCCCTCCGGTGGAATGCTTATCCACTTTAACGCCCTGAATCGGGGAAAGATCCACCATATCGCCGGAATGAGCCACTGCGTCGGTAAGAATCGCGGTTTCCGTATCGCTCATTCCTTTTAAATAAATAGCCATCAGCATGGCAGACATCTGGTAGTCCGGAATCTCTCCCGTTACATAACCGTTAATCATGGCGCGGATCTCTTCCCCTGTCAGAGCCTCCCCATTCCGTTTCTTCGTAATAACATCGTACATCCTCATGATATACCTAAAACCTCCCTTGTTCCCTTACTTGTGATGCCGGATACCCGCAATCCGCCCTGGCTACCCGCTCACATCAGGCAGCCTGCTGTGCAGTTCGCCTGTTAAATTCTTTTTTGTAAATCCCAGGGGAAACAGTTCCTTTAAGGTATATACGGAAATCTCTTCTCCCGCTCCCAGAATGATCTCAAAATCCTCAGGATCGCAGAATTCTGCCATCACCTGCCGGCATACACCGCAGGGAGCGCAGATTTCTCCCTTTTCTCCCCTTTTATTTCCCACAATGGCAATGGCATCAAATGACCTGACCCCCTCGGAAACCGCCTTGAAAAATGCGGTCCGCTCCGCACAGTTGGTAGGCGTAAACGATGCATTTTCAATGTTGCAGCCCCGGTATACTTTGCCGTTTTTCGCAAGCAGGGCGGCCCCAACGCAAAAATCCGAGTAAGGAACATAGGCCATCTTCTGAGCCTCATAGGCCTCTGCCACCAGCATGTTTCTTGTTGCCTCTTCCAGTTTCAAACACACACCTCCTGTTATCCTGCCACTTCATTCAGAAAGCTTTTTCCTGCAATATGGCCCTTTACACCGAATAAATCCAATACCGTAGCCGCAATATCCGCAAAGGTCTCTCTTGTTCCGATGGAAACTCCGGCCTTGATCCCCTGACCATAAATGAGCATCGGAGTATACTCTCTGGAATGGTCCGTGCTTGGAGTTCCCGGGTCGCAGCCATGGTCCGCCGTGATGATCAGCACATCCTCCGGCCTCATGACTTCCATGAACTGTCCCAGCTGCACATCAAAATCCGTAGCTGCCTTTGCATATCCTTTCACATCATTCCGGTGTCCGTAAACCATATCGAAATCCACCAGATTCACAAAGCAGATCCCATTAAAATCTTCCTTCTGGGCTTCCAGGGTCTTTTCCATTCCATCGGTATTATTAACAATGGATGTGGTTTTCCCAATGCTCTTTCCTGCGAAAATATCGTAGATTTTACCGATTCCAATGGTATCGTAGCCAGCATTATCAAGGCAGTCCAGCATCGTGGTATTCGGAGGAAGCAGAGAAAAATCATGGCGGTGGGGCGTTCTCTTATAGTCCGGATATTCCCCTTCAAACGGTCTTGCAATGACGCGGCCGACTCCATGTTTTCCTGTTAAGATTTCTCTTGCGATCCGGCAATCACGGTACAGTTCCTCCAACGGGACCACCTCTTCATGGGCTGCAATCTGAAACACACTGTCCGCAGAGGTATAGACGATCAGATCTCCGGTCTCCACATGCTGTTTCCCATAATCCCGGATCACATCTGTGCCGGAATACGGCTTGTTGCACAGGACCCCGCGGCCGGTCTGTTTCTTGAATTCGTCAAGAACCTCCTCCGGAAATCCTTCCGGATAGGTGGGGAGGGGTTTTTCTGAAATAATTCCGGCGATTTCCCAGTGTCCGATGGTGGTGTCCTTTCCCTGGGAGCGTTCTGTCATGCGTCCAAAGGACCCTGCAGGCTCTTTTTCTTTCTCTCCGGCCGTTACCCCATCAATATTAAATAAGCCCAGCTTTTTTAAATTCGGCGTAAAGTATTCCTCCGCCTTCGCGATCGTGCCCAGGGTATCGCTTCCCTCATCATGGAACCTGGCCGCATCGGGTGCTTCCCCGATTCCAAAGCTGTCCAGTACAATTAAAAATACTCTTTTTGTTTCTGACATGTTCATTCCTCCTGTTACGAAAAGGGATTGCTCTGCAATCCCTTTGTCGGTCCGTCAAATCTTCTCAAATCTTTCTACATCTGTTACAAATATGGTAGCTCCGCCAAGCTCGACTGTCATCGGCATCATCATATATCCGGCCGAAACAGAAGCAATATTGGGTGCCGGAACATTGCATGTAATTTTCTGGCGTTTTCCACAAGTATCTTTAATCAGGGTGATGACTTCTTCTACCTGTCCGTCATCGGTACCAATCATTAATGTAGAGTTGCCCTTTTTTAAGAAACCACCGGTCGTGGCAAGCTTTGTTACGCTGAACTGGTGTTCATTCAGCACATCGGTCACCCGGTTTCCATCATCGGAGCTGACGATCGCATAAATAATCTTCATATTTACCACCTCGCTGTCTTATTTGGCAAAACTTCATCGATAAGCTGCTTCTATTATAAAGCATAATCCAAAAAAATAAAACAGCAAATTGGAAAATAAATATCAATTTTCTGTTAATATTTCATATCACGCATTTTATCGAGCAATTTCCGGTAAATCCGATCTCTCATCCACGGCTCGTTTATGACTTCCAGGCATTGATCCAGGCCGAACCATCCCACGGCGCTGTTTTCATCCGCCTTCTTACGAAGAACCTGCCGGTCATCCGCTTCCAAAAGGTAGGTCACATTCAGATGAAGGTGGGAAGAAACATAGGCCCCTTTCTTCTCATGTCCGTCTACGGTCAGAACCTCCAGGGAGAAAATGTCCTCCATAACCGGCACCGCCTTTGTAATCCCTGTTTCCTCCATGGCTTCCCGGAGGGCAACCTGAAGCAGATCCGTTTCTCCGTCCGCATGGCCTCCGGTCCATGCCCAGGAATCATAAATGTTATGATACGCCATAAGAACCCTATCATGCGTCTGATTTACCACCCAGGCCGACGCCGACATATGGGCTCCCGCACTTTCCCGGTAAAATATGGAATCCCCTGAGGACAGATAATGAAGCACCAGCCCCTTATCCCTTTCCTCCTGTTCGTTATACGGCAAAAAAGCCCGGATCATTTCCTTTAATTTATTTTCTCCATTCATGTCCTTTCTGCCTCCATTTTCTTGTGTTTTTCAGTCATACTCCATAATCTGGCGGATATATATAAATAGAATAACTGAAACGAGGTGCCATATGGATTTATCTTCTCTTGTCTTCTCCGCCCCCTCTCCCTGGCCTCCCATAGAGATTACGGAGCAAAACCCACGGTATGCGGCCGCCATGCTGTCCAACGTCGGCTCCAATAACTCTGAAATGTCGGCAATCAGTCTTTATATCTACAACAGCATGATTACACGGAGTTACTTTTTTGACATAGCGGAGTGCTTTCATAAGATAAGCATTGTTGAAATGCATCATTTAAACACCTTTGGAGAACTGGCCCTAATGCTGGGCACGGATCCCAGGCTGTGGAGCCGTCAAAAAGGGCGCATGCGGTACTGGTCTCCTGCCTGCAACCGCTACCCCACCCGGATCGGAGCCATCGTCTCCAACGCACTGGCCGGGGAACTGGAAGCGATCAAGAAATATGAGGCCCAGGCCAAGTGGATCGACGATTACCGGATCAAGACCATTTTAAACCGCATCATAGCGGATGAACAATGCCATGTGAAGATTTTCCGCCTCATACTGGCAGAACTTAACGATGAGCCCTTTATCCCGCCTCTGGAACATGAGATTCCAAAGGACAGCATAGCAGAGCCGTGCATTAATCCGGAACCTGCATAAAACATATTCCGGCCCGAACCGGCGGATCCTGCTCCCGACAGGCCCGCCGGTCCGGGAAATGAACTTATTCCATGCGGATCTCCAGATCTTCCTGATGTCCTTTTTCCATTTTATGTCTCGCTTTTCTGTTTTCCACCGTATCAAAAATAATGGAGAAATCATAATCTTCCGGATATAGTTCAGCCGCCGCTACCAATCGCTTCACCCGCTTCTGGTTGATCCAGATTTTCCGGTCCGGCATCTGAACCTGCAATACCCCTTTCTCATTGACCGGCCTGCACACGATTCCCTTTTTCTTATCCGGGTAAACGAGAACACTGTCTCCGACGGTAAATTTTTCTTCCATGGTGTTTTTATTTCCTGCCGTTTTTATCTGCTTCTCAATTCTGGGGCTGCCGGCTTTTCTGCCGTTATCCTTCTCTTTGAGGGAATCCGGTCCATTGTCCCGTATGGTTTCCCTTTCTCCATAAGCGTACATTCTGGCTCTTGCGATCATTTCCTCCGGCATTCCAAGCCGTTTGGCGATAAAAAGGGCACAGCTCTCTCCCGCTTCTCCGATCTCCATGCGGTAAAGGGGCCTTAATGTCTCCTTGTCAAAAGCCATGCGTGCATTGGTAATTCCCTCTGCTTCTCTGGCATAGGTTTTTACCTCCGGATAATGTGTGGTCGCCAGAAAAAGACAGCCATTGGTCCGCAGCTCTTCCAGTATGGCAATGGCGATTCCCATACCTTCCGCCGGATCCGTTCCGGAACCCAGCTCATCCATAATGACCAGGCTCTCCGGACCGGCCATATCAAGGATTTTCATTACATTTGTGATGTGGGCGGAAAAGGTGGACAGGTTTTCCGTAATGTTCTGCCCATCCCCAATATCACAGAGGACCTGATTGTTCATACAAAGGTCCGCTTCCCTGCAGGGGACATGAAGCCCGCATTGGGCCATGAGACAGAAAAGGCCCACCGTCTTAATGGATACGGTTTTCCCTCCTGTATTGGGTCCTGTGATGACGATCCCCCTTCCGGTCTTCCCCAGTTCAAATTCAAGGGGCACCACGGTTTCCGGATTCATAAAGGGATGGCGGCCGCCTGTAATCCGTATGAACCGGTCCGTATTCACACCTGGCTCTATTCCTGCCATAGAGGCACTTAAGCTTCCCTTGGCAAACAGGAAATCCAGTTTTTCAAGAAGGCTTTTATCTGCTTCCAGCACCTCCAAGTTCTCCTCCACGGATGCAGTCAGGGTATAAAGAATTCTTCTTGTCTCGTTTTCTTCCTCTATCCTCAGACGTTCCAATTCCTCATTTAGTCCCATAATAGCAGCCGGTTCAATGAACAGAGTGGAACCGGTGGCGGACTGGTCGATAACACTGCCTGGAACCGATGTCCGGTAATCCCTTTTCACAGGAAGGCAGATCCTGCCGTTTCGGATGGTCACATAAGAATCCGAAAAATATTTTTTATTCCCTCTGAGTATGGTTTCCGCTTTTGTCCGCAGCTTTTCTTCCATCCTGACCATGTCCTGGCGAATGTTTTTTAAATATTTACTGGCGGTATCCTCTACCCTTCCGTTTCTGACACTTTCATAGATTTCCCTCGCCAGGTCCTCCAACGGGTTCAAGTCCTGCTCATAATAGGGCAGGCCCAGCTCCAGGTATTTGCACCGGTTTAAAAAGTCCTTAAACCGTTTCACTCCGGTGAGCATAACTCCCATGCTTTCCAGCTCCTCTGCGGAAAGACAGCCGCCCTGCTTTGTCGTATTTATTATCACGGACAGGCCGCTCATGCTGACCGCAGGCGGAAGGCCCATTCGGTCAAGTATGATCCTGGCTTCCGTGGTGTCACGAAGGCTTTTTCGCACTTCTCTTTCCTTTAAGCAGGGTGTAAGGTTTCGTATCCTTTCCTTCGCCGCTTCTGTATGGGCAAATTCTTCAAGCTTCTCCAAAATAAGATTAAATTCTAAAATCTGAAATGTATGGTTCATTAAATTCTCCTCGTTCCTATCGTCAATCAATGGGATTCCGCAAGATCCATGGAGCATGGCAGCCGGGCTGGTTTTCGTACAACAAAAAACCTGTAAGACAACAAATCGACGTCTCACAGGTTTTAAACCCTAATCTGTCTGTTTGTATCTTTATGGGCATAACAGGTACGCAAAACAAAGGATAAGCCTACTGGCTTTCCTTACCCGGTTCCTGTTCTCAATATTCGACTGCTTTATGCTCCATGTTTCGATACAATTAACAAACACACACATCCTAACATTTAATATATTTCCAATATAGCATAGAAAGGCTGCTAAGTCAATCCTTCGGGCTCTTCTTGAGTTTCCTAAAATTTATCTATGCTTTTTTTTACATAACAAATTCCATATTATTTTGGTTCGATCAAATATTAGAAATAAAATAACTATTATCACAATACAAATGATTGTTCTGTAGGTAATAAGTGCTGATCTGGTAATGACACCAATAACATAAAAAAATACACAAAAATTATTAACAATATTTCAGAAATCTTAACTTTCTTTCTATCATAATTATCTTTTTCTTTATCACTTAAAATCCTAAAACTCTTGAAGTGTGCTTTTTTATCGCTATCATTTAGTATTCGTCTAATAATCGTAAAAAAAAGAAATCCGAATGCTAATATATTCATAAAATCCATAAATACCACATTAGTTTCCCCCATTTTAGATAATTATACTGTGACTACATTATGCTTTTGCCAGGTTGAAGAAATTCCGTCTATCTTTTTTGATTACTACCCGTAAGGGCCCTGACGAGCATTAAGCGCCGGCTTGCGTGCCCCCTGTGAGTGGGGCAGCTCCAACGGCGCTCCGTTTAAAGAGGCGTATGACAGGCACTCCCCCTTATAGGCAAGCTTTAAAGAGAAAAAAGGAATGTTATCTTTTAAAAGCCCAAAGAAAATACGGTCCCCTTCCCAGAGGGACAGTTCCCCGGTCTTTTCCTTTTCCACCCATAAAAGCTGCCCTTCCGCACAATCAATCATAGTCCCTTCATATCCGTCCGCCGTAAACAGAAACATATATTCATCCGGAAACCGGTCGGACACAAAGGTAACCACTCCCCGAAGTTTATAGGAGGTTAAGAACAGGCCGGTCTCTTCCTTAACCTCCCGCAGAAGGCATTCTTCCGGGCTCTCCCCATCTTCGAAATGGCCTCCCACTCCCAGCCACTTATCCTGGTTCATATCGCCCTTCTTCTTAATCCGGTGCAGCATCAGATAACTGTCTTCCTGCTCTATATAACAAAGTGTCGTTAAATTCTTGTGCGCCATAACCTTATCCTCCATTTATTTTATGCCTGTTATTGCGGCATTGCCGTTTACACCGGGGCAGTTCAAACCGGGCAGTTCTTTATAGACCTCTGTCAGAAAATCCAGGAATTGCCTGCTGGCTATTGGCAGGATCTTTTTATCCTTGAATGTAACTCCTATGTTCCGGGCCAAAGGCGGTTCTGTCTCTTTCACCGCAATCTTATAATCCACCCGGTTTAATATAAGCTCAGATAATATCCCAACGCCCAGTCCTTTTTCTATCATAGCCATAATCGTATAGTCATCGTGAACGATGTACTGGATGTTCGGCTGGATTTCATGCTCCCGGAAGCACTCCATAGGCTCACTTAAGCTCCCCTCCTCTAAAAGGATAAATGGTTCCGCTGCCAGCTCCTTTAATACGATCTTCTTTTGTGCCGCAAGGCGATGGGAAGGGGGCAGTACAGCCAGCATGGGGTCCTTCCTTAATGGAATGGTCTTAAGCTCCGGATCAGCTACCGCCCGCGGGTTAATGAGGCCAAAATCCACGCTTCCGTCCTTTACCAGATGCTCTATGGCCGAATAGTCTCCCTGATAGAGTTCAAAGCTGACCGACGGGTGTTTTTCCTTAAAATCCTTTATTAAGCCCGGAAGCCAGTGACAGGATACACTGGCAAAGGTGCCGATCCGGATGGTGGCGTTCTGGATTCCTTCCATTTCGCTTCGCTTTTCCATCAGCTCCCTGTGGGCGTGGTATATGTTTTTAATATAGGGCAGAAGCTCTGTACCATCAGGAGTCAGCGTCACACCCTTTTTGGAACGGATAAAAAGAACCGTATCCAGTTCTTCCTCTAAGGACTGTACCATCTGGCTGACGGCCGGCTGGGTATATCCCAGTTCCTCTGCCGCCCTGGTGAATCCCCCTGTTTCCACAATCTTAACAACTGCCCGGTACCGGTTCATCAATTCATCTCCTTACCATTAGATTCTCTTATCTTTTCATTATAAACATTTGTTTTACTGATGTAAAGAATCATGGTATATTTTTGTTAGTTTTATAAAAGGCGGTCGCGCTCTATGACGGAGGATCATTATGAATAACAACAGAGAACAATTAACATGCGGATTAAAGGATGGAATTCCCATCGGCCTCGGTTATTTTGCCGTTTCCTTCACCTTCGGTATCATGGCGGCAGGGACAGGGCTTACTTTATGGCAGTCCACGGTAATGTCCTTAACCAATCTGACGTCCGCAGGGCAGTTTGCAGGTCTTGGCATCATCGCAGCAGGGGCATCTTTTACGGAAATGGCGGCCGCCCAGTTCATCATCAATCTGCGTTATTGCCTCATGTCCTGCTCTCTGTCCCAGAAACTGGAGACAGCAACCCCTTTTTTTCACCGTCTCCTGATCGGGTACGGAGTGACGGATGAAATATTCGGGGTCTCCGTCTTAAGACCCGGCGCGTTAAATCCATGGTACAGCTATGGCCTGCTTATGGCAGCCGTTCCGGGCTGGACGCTTGGCACCGCTGCCGGAGCGGTCTTAAAGGGCCTGCTGCCGGAAAGGGTTTTAAGCGCCTTAAGCGTATCCCTGTACGGCATGTTTCTGGCAGTCATCATTCCTCCTGCTAAAAAGAACCGGATACTGGCTGGGGTAATCGCCGTTTCTATGGCATTAAGCCTTATTTTTTCCCTGATTCCGGCCCTGCAGTCCATATCATCCGGCATCAGATTAATGACTCTGACCGTCGTGACCGCAGGAGGCGCTGCTATCCTGTTCCCGGTTCCGGGGGAGGGGGAGGTGACAAATGAATAACCGGCTCTATCTCTACATACTTGTCATGGCCGCTGTCACCTACTTGATCCGAGTCCTTCCGCTGACGTTTATCCGGTGGGAAATCAAAAGTCCTTTTATCCGGTCTTTTCTTTACTATGTTCCGTATGTGACCTTGTCGGTGATGACCTTTCCTGCTATTCTCACAGCCACAAAAAGTATATGGTCCGCCGGTGCCGCACTGGCAGCGGCCGTATTTCTGGCATACAAAGAGAAAAGCCTGTTTAAGGTTTCCCTCACTGCCTGTGCGGTTGTATTTGTGATTGAATTATTCTTATAAAAAGCACAGGCTGTGAAAATCGTTTCGCAGCCTGTTTCCTGTTAACCATGGTATTGATTGGCATCGTTTACCGGACTATTCTTCCAACCGATTGGCTGCAGCCTTTTGCCGCAATTCAGCAATGGGATAAACAACCAGTCTTATCACGAAAACTTCTATTGGTATCATGACTACATTTTGAAATACTCTTGTTGGTAATACAGCCATGTATCCTTGTCCTGTTAACATATATAGCCAATATGAATTTAAAAAGATACTAACAGCAATATTTGCGATAGCTACTACCCCTAATACGCGCCAAGTCTTTTTGGGCTTATTATATAAAAATAATCCGTACAAAGCGCCTTTTAATATTGCAGATACTGTAAATCCCGGAAAATATCCAAAAGGATTAAGCATCGCAATTATTATATCTCCTAAAGCTGCATTTATTGATGCATACAAGGGACCATACAGAATTGCAGTCAGCGCGAGAGGAACGAATGCAAATCCAATCTTTAAATACAATGTCGATATAGTTAAAAATCTGCCTGCAATTATCTGCAGTGCTAATAACACACCTAAAACCGCTATTTTTTGACCAAACTTTTCTTTCATTTTATTTTATCTCCTTTCATACGCTGTTTTTCTTTAACAATATTATCTAAAGTACCTGAATCCAACATTTCCGGCAATACACTTCCGGAAGCAATAAAATCTCCCCACAGTAAAATCTGCGGAAATCTGCTCCAGCCAGTTCTTTTGATTACCATACTTTTCATTTCTTCATTATTTGAGAGATCAAGCTTAACATATGGCAGATTATATCTTTCTAATAGCTTGCAATCTCTCTCAATATAATACCGGGAACATTCTATACTGTTATCTATGAATAAAATTACATTTTTCTCAAAAAAATCATTTTCCTTAGAATCTTCTGACCCGCTTTCCATTGTTAATATTTTTTCATCTTCTTCCATAACCACCGGATAGCTTTTTACCTCTCCTCTCTCATTTCCTGTATATAATGAATCATTTAACAAAAGACAGGTAGTTACCAATTCATTTACCGATATTTTAGCTATGTTTTTTTGAATTGACTCATCACAAATTCCAATCTCCAAACTCGTAGAAATATATGCAACGCTACTATTGTCTGAACAATAAGATACTTTCCAAATACGGCCACCTGTTATCTTTCTATAACTTATTTCATAATCCATGTTAGTATTAATAAATACAATAGCACCCTCAAATGTAGAAATATAAATATACCCTTTTGCATGGTTAAAAGTCATGGATGTGAAATGATAACCGTTACATTTGATAATCTTGTCTATAAAGTTCTTATAATGGTTCCAGATTATAAATTCTCCTTCAACACTTAGAATCCCTATTTTTTGCTGTGATTCCAAATAACATATATCTATCAGCTGGTTACTGCTGATTTTAAATGTTTCTGATTTTCCGGTATTTAGATCAAATTTAACAACCATGCCTTCAGCAGTTACTGCATAGACAATTTCATTTATTATGCACAGATTATTGAACCACAATTTTAATCTTTCCAATAACTCAGACCTTAATAAATTATGATCTACCTTAATAATCTCTCCTCTACTGGTAACTGCAATTAAGTGTTCATTGGAAAATGCTCCTATCGCATTAATCCAGCCTGCAGAACATTTCAGGTAACTTGATTTTTTTTCATTCATGCTGTATCCAACGATCTCACCATTCTCCGATACAGAATATAACTTATCCTGGTATGCATAAAGATTCCATATAGCACCGCCGTTAATTTTAATATTTTTAAATTCATTGTACGGAATTAGATATAACTCACCAAACTCTGTACCAACATAGAAATTATCTTTTATAAAAGTTAATGACAATATCCAGCCTCTTTTCAATGGATAAGCATCTTCACAATTTCCAGTTTTTAAATCCCACTTTCTAATATATCCATCATATCCGGCTGTATATAGACTGTCTCTGACTATACAGGCATCCGTTACCCAATTTGTGTGATTTCCTGTAAGAACTTTTTCTTCGCCGCCTTCTCTCTTAACATAAATATCAAATGTATTTCCAAAATAGACTCTCATAAATGTATTTTCTATAATATATATATCTTTTCTTATTTTCGTCTCAAAATATGTAACTTGATTCTTTAAAATGTCTTTTTGAGATCCAGCTATTTTTTCTACATTTTGCTGTATGGTTAAACAATTGTTTTCATATAAAATATTAATTTCATAATCTTTAAAAAATAGAACTAATTTTTGATTTTCTTTACGAATCCCAGCAAAATTTTTATTATCAAAAAATCCTAAATATTCTTTATGAAAAGATTCGGGATTATATATCTCTAACCTATTATCTGAAAATCCCAAAACTAAGTAATCATTAAAATTTTCCATAAAAATAATTGCCCGGCCCTCAGAAAAAATCGAAGTAATTCTTTTTGGTTCCTTTGTCATATCTAAAATTAAGGCAATTGAACAATGCCTATTCCTCCTTATCTGATAATCAATAAAAAACTTTAGGTATTCTTGTATCTATATAAATAACCAAAATTCCAATTATTGCGATACAAAAAAAAGCAAAAAAGTCATATCTTTTATACTCCAATTTTTCTAAATAAGTTCGTGGATTTCCACTGTCATAACAACGGCAGCTCATTGCTAATGTAAGTTCATCCGCCCGTTGGAAGGATGCCATAAATAAAGGGATCAATATAGGAATGCGGCTCTTTACCCGTTTGATTACGCTGCCTGAATCCATATCTGCTCCTCTCGATTTTTGAGCAGATATTATTTTGTCTGCTTCTTCTATCAGGGTAGGGATAAACCGTAAAGCTATTGTCATTGTCATAGCAATCTCCTGAACAGGAAAATTTATTTTATTCAGAGGATTCAGAAGCTGTTCTAATCCATGAGTTATTTGCATGATAGATGTTGTATAAGTAAAAATATATGTACCAATCACCAAACAAATAAGCCGAATACACATGAAAACAGCCGCCCAAACTCCTCTGTCGGTTATTTTTAAAATACCAAGTTTCCATAGAACATCGCCATCTGTAAAAAAAATATTAAAAATTAACGAAATACCTACTAATGGTATGACAGGGTCTATACTCTTTTTTAATAAAGTTAATGATACCCCTGATAATATCACAGTGCCAAAAATAAAAATTACACCTAATAACAGTGAAAAAAAATTTGATGCTATAAATAAAACAAAGATATATATAAGACCAACTATAATCTTGGTTCTCGGATCCATTTTGTGGACGATCGAATTTCCCGGAAAATATTGACCGACAGTAATATCTCTTAGCATTCTTGTTCATCCCTTTTTCTGTGTTTTAACAGATTAATTATCTGACATTTTGCGCTTTCAACTGAAGTTGTTACCGGATCTATCGAAATTCCTTTTTCATTTAATCCCAGGCAAATCTCCATAATCTGTGGTATAGATAATCCTATTTCTTTTAGTTTTTTTGCATGACTATATATTTCTGGAACATTTCCGCTTAATACGATTTTTGTATCATTCATGACAAATATTTTATCCGCATAATTCGCAACTTCTTCCATATTGTGCGATACCAATATTACTGAAACATTATTTTCTAAATGATAACGATATATTTCCTTTAATATTTTATCCCTTCCCAGTGGGTCCAAACCTGCAGTAGGCTCATCCAGAATAAGAACTTTCGGATTCATTGCAATTACACCAGCGATAGCTGCCCTTCTTTTTTCTCCTCCCGACAGCTCAAAAGGCGATTTTGATAAAATTGTTCTATCCAATCCAACAATAGAAATAGATTTCATCACTCGTTCATTGATTTCTGATTCCGATACTCCAATATTCATTGGACCATAAGAGATATCTTTATACACGGTTTCTCCAAATAGCTGATATTCCGGATATTGAAAAACCATTCCTACCATAAATCTATATTTTTGCAGATTCTTTGGATGGGACCAAATATCTTGTCCATCAATTATAACTTTCCCGGATGTAGGTTTTAACAGTCCGTTTAAATGTTTTATTAATGTTGATTTTCCAGAACCTGTATGTCCAATTAATGCAACAAATTCATCTTGTTCAATTTCCATATTAATATCTGAAATTGCAGTCTTATGAAAAACACTTCCTGATGAATATTCAAAATTTAAATTTTTTGTCTTTATTATAGGCATATTACCGTTCCTCCAAAAGCCTGTATATTTCATCAATACATTGTTCTTCTGTAAGGCATTCGGAAGAAACTTCAATTCCTTCCGCTCTCAATGATTGCATTAATTCGATTGACTGCGGAACTTTCAAGCCTGCATTTTTAAGTTCTTTCACTCTATTGAAAACTTTTGCCGGAATGTCATCCATTAACACCACTCCGTTTTTCATCACTATTACTCTGTCACACGCTACTGCTTCTTCCATAAAATGCGTAATTAAAACGATAGTAATGCCATATTCTTTACGTAACTGCTGTATGACATCCATTACTTCTTTTCTGCCTTGCGGATCCAGCATAGAGGTCGGCTCATCCAATACAATACATTCTGGTTTCATAGCCAAGATACCTGCGATTGCAACCCGCTGCTTTTGTCCGCCTGATAATTTATGTGTGTCCCAGTATATGTAATCTTTCATAGAAACTGCTTCCAGTGCTTCATCAATGCGAATACGTATTTCTTCCGATGCCATTTCTAAATTTTGTAAGCCAAATGCTACATCTTCCTGAACTGTTGATGCGACTATCTGATTGTCCGGATTCTGAAACACCATTCCAATATGCTTTTTTATTTCTATACGCATATCTCTGATTTTCGTATCCTTAAAATATATTTCTCCGGATTTTGATACTAAAATACCATTAAAATGTTTGGCCAGTGTAGACTTACCAGAACCATTATGTCCTAAAATAGCTATTATGCTTCCAGGAATTATCTCCAAATTGATATGATTTAAAATATTTTCCTGTTGTTCTGAATTCTTATAATAGAATGAAACATCATCACATAATAAAAGGTTTTCCTTTGCACTTCCCACGATTCTATTCATCCCCACTGATCATTTTTTTATTATTTCTTAATGCAATTATTTTATATCCCAGCACCCATATCATAAGAATCATGATTGGTGCCATAAGAATATTCTGAATCAATCGAACCGGCAGAAGAGCCCGTATTGCCTGACCTGTCATTTGATAAACCCATATTGTACTCAAGCCACAGCTTATTATAAAATTGTTAATGAAAACCACACAAACTACCCTCCATAATTGCCTGGTTTTGTTATGTAAAAAGACTCCATAAACGATTCCCGATAGAATTGCCGATAGGGTAAGTCCTGGATGAAAGCCAGCGACAGGATACAGCAATAGCCCAACTACATCTCCTACACCTCCGGATATACCCGCCCACAACGGACCATACAATATCCCTGCCAGAGCCAGAGGAAAAAAGGCAAAGCTTATTCTCATGATAGGAGTTGTAATTGCTAAATAACTCTTTAAAACAATGAGCAGTGCTGTCAGCATTGCTGTTACTGCTATTTTATTTCGCATTTCATTCCCTCACTTTCTATGCTGCAGGCTGTAGTTCCTTATTTTCACTAATTTCTTTTGATTCATCTTCATATGAAATTGATTTATAATTCCTTCTCGGATCTGCACCGCCATTGTATTTTTGTGTTTTTGTATCATAAAATACAGCCGCAATGCCTCCTAACGCAGAATTATACGTGCTTACATCATTAAACTCATATCCCAAACTTAATAACTCATTTTTTACCGTTAATGAGAAATAGCTTCCTTCTATTGTTAATATCGGGTTATATAAATCCAGGACGAATGCACGAGGCATATCAATAGCCTGCTGAATGTCCATATCAAAAATTAATACATTATTTAATACTGTTAATATAGCCGGAGGTATGGAACTGCTGCCTGGTGAACCGATTGCCATAATTGGTTCACCGTCTTTTGAAACAATGGCTGGTGTAATAGTGCTTCTAACGCGTTTACCTGGTATAACATAATCCGGGCTATCACTTTTTTGAGGATCAT
This sequence comes from Clostridium sp. Marseille-P2415, assembly GCF_900155545.1. Taxonomy (GTDB): domain Bacteria; phylum Bacillota; class Clostridia; order Lachnospirales; family Lachnospiraceae; genus Lacrimispora. Next base: position 77,106 of record NZ_LT732526.1, on the reverse strand, counting down.
GTTCTAAATTACTTATATGGCTATTGTAAAAAAAGCCCAGACCAGGAGCCATATATTTACAGCCCCAGGCATTTCCGATGGTATTGGTAGTTGATACTACATTGCCAAATTGATCCATCACGGAGATGTGGCTTGTTTCCTTACTATCTTCTCTGCTTGATTTTTGGGGATTCGATTTTAAGTCTCCGTGGGGCGGATTAATCATAGCTTTATCTGCAGGCATATTTTCAAGTCTTTTCTTTGCATAGTCTTTCGATATGATAGTGTCTACCGGAATATCATAAAAAGCCGGATCTCCCAGAAAAGTGAATGCATCTGCCATTCCTAACCGCAATGCCTCATTTAAAGTAAATAAATATTCAGATGAATGGACTCCCATTGATTTTAAATCATAGTTTTCCAATATATTAAGAGATTCTAACAGCCACTCTCCCCCATTGGATGGCATAGAAGGAACTATAATGTTATAACCATGATATGAAGTCTGAATAGGTTCTCGTTCAATAGAACGATAATTTGACATGTCATTTAAAGTAATTAAATTGTTTTCTGCCTGTAATCCATTTACAATATTGCGTGCTAATTCACCATTATAAAAACCATCAATACCTTGTTCTGCAATTTTTTGCAATGTATTAGCCAACAATTCATTTTTTATTATATCTCCTTCTTTTATTAGCTTTCCATTATTTAAATATACATTTGCAAAGTCAGGGTTTTGAACTAATATCTCATAGTTTTTGCCGATGGAATCTGCTAATCTTTTATCAGCTCTGAATCCATTTCGCGCCAGCTCAATAGCAGGTGCCATTACTTCTTCTCTGCTCATTGTTCCATACTGATCAAGTGCCGTTAATATTCCGTACACCTGTCCGGGTACAGCAGCATTTTTAGCAGTATTTTTGTCTGTATCCGGATCAAACCATCCGGCTGTCATATTTAATGGAACGGTCTCCATATATTCAATGACTATACATTGATCATTTTCCTTTGTATAAATTGTCATAATGCCGCTTCCCCCAATGGAACTTAAGTTGGGCTCGACAACTCCAATTGCAAAGATTGCTGCCACGGCAGCATCCACCGCATTCCCTCCCTTTTTTAATATATCCACTCCTATTTGCGATGAATACTCACTTGCACTGGAAACGACACCTCCGTTTCGAACAACTTCACGATCCTCATTGGCAAACACCGTAACAATATTAAAAATTAATAATATTACAGCTAACAGAAACACCCTGAATGGATGTTTCGTGAGATTTATTTTCACACTTTTCACCCCGCATTTATACAGTTTTTAACATAAAAACTAAAGTCCATAAAATGAACGTATTTCACTTGCTATTGAAAAAGAACCTGCTACACAAATAATATCTTCTTTTTGTGCACCATCAACCGCTCTTTTTAATCCATTTAAGGGACTCCCGCAATTTACTATTGGTAAATTATATTTTTTTAAACATTCAGTTAAATCTTCCGCATTGAAAGCTCTGGGATTATCGGGAGTTATGGTAAAGAATTCTTTTGCATAGGGAGCGATTATATCAATCATTGAAATATAATCTTTATCCGCGAAAACACCGATTACAAATGATATTTTTTTTCCAGGAAAATATTGCACGAGTCCTTCCTTCAGTGCCTGAAAACATTGTGGATTATGTCCGCCGTCCAAAATTACAACCGGATCCTGCTGCAGCACTTCGAATCTCGCCGGCCACTTTGTTCTTTTCAAACCTTCCTTAATATTAGCTTCACTGATTCTCCAGCCTCGTTTTTGTAATACACACGCTGTTTCTATGGCTACTGCTGTATTTTTAAGCTGATGGCTTCCTAAAAGCTCAATAAAAATATTTTGAATGTTTTTATAATGAAATAATTGACCATCCAGATTAGAACGCACAAGGGTTAATTTAGAAAAATCCGTAAGAAATAATTCTACATTTACTTTTTTACAGGTTTCTTCCACAATATGAACAACTTCTTCTCCTTGCTGATACAAAACAACCTGGCAATTCTTTTTTATAATTCCTGCTTTTTCTTTGGCGATTTCAGAAATCGTATTTCCAAGCTGTTCCATATGATCCAGACCAATTGATGTTATTACTGCCACCTCTGTATTCTCTATAAAATTCGTACAATCAAGTCTTCCGCCCATTCCTACTTCAAATACTACGATATCACAGTACTTTCGTTTGAAATATTCTACTGCAAGCATTGTAATCAGTTCAAACTCGGTTGGACCTTCTTTCATCTTATCCACATAAGGTTTTATAAATTCGGTCAGATCAATTAATTCGGAATCCATAATACAACTATCGTTAACCTGAAAATATTCATTAAATTTCGATATAAATGGAGAGGTAAACAAACCTACACGATAGCCAGAATCAATTAATATATTCGCAAGCATTCTGGAGGTTGAGCCCTTTCCATTCGTTCCTGCAATATGAACAAATTTTAATTGTTTTTGGGGATTGCCAATTAATTCATTAAGTTCTATCATTCTATCTAATCCCAGTTTGGTTCCTTTCCAGGATTTGTTATGTATAAATTTTATTGCTTCATCATAAGTCATCTTTATTTACCTCTCATATTTTAGTCCAAATATCAAACGTTTTTTCCAAGGTTTTCTCTAAACGGCCTTTTGAGTCTTTAAATAGTTCCTTATTGTAAGCAACAACTTCCTCTTCTCCAAAATACCTGTTGTCTATATATGCCCTATAATTTATTTCTAAAATCAATCCTTGAAATGCATTGCCAAATAATTTGCGATAATATTTAATTGTATTTCCACCTTTAAAAATTGAATTTGTATTAGTAGAAAATCCATTTGCCTGCAAATTCTTTTTTAACACTTCCATGGTATCCTTACCTGATGTGGCTCCATCTGAATTTCCAAGGCAAATGTCCTCATTATATTGCTGAAAAAAGCTATGCATATCTATCAAATAAACCTTTTCAAATTGTAATATTTTTGATTCTAACTGTCTTCTTAATTCCTCATGATAAGGCTTATAGAATGTTTCGATCCGCTTCGCTATTTCCATTTTGTTTAAAGAATTTTCATATAATGGAGTACCAAATGTATTGGTTTCATAAATAACTGACTGTTTATAATTATCCGGATTTAAATTGCCGGAATCTCTATTTAAATCAACTACATATCGGCTGACATTGGAAATAATCTGTGTTATCCCCTTTGCATTTAAGAAATCAAACAATTCCGGTAAGAACCAGTCCATATTGGTCAGTACAACGGATTTACGCATACTGTTTTTTATAAAATCAGGTACATATGTGCCACTGTGCGGAAAACTTACAATAATAGGGCTTTTGCTATTTGCATTTAAGATATTATATATATCCATAATCGCTTTTTATTGCCCTCCTTCTATTCAGTCCATGCAGTGACAGCTTCCATCGGCTTAATACCCTCCAGCTGCTCTTTCTCCAACCTGTCTTTTATTTCCTGCAATCGTTTTTGTAAAATTGGATGTACATAATTAGCTCTAATTTCACAGAGAGGTGTCAAAACAAACATTCTTTCGTGCAATCTGGGATGGGGAATTATTAAGTCTTCGTCTTCATGTATATCGTGATTAAATAAAAGAATATCAATATCGATTGTCCTGGGTCCCCAGTGGATGGCTCTTATACGTTTTAATTTATTTTCAACAGTCAATACATGTTTTAATAATTCTTCAGCTGTAAGTAAGGTTTTAAGTTCAATACAACAATTAAGGAAATCGTCTTGTTCAACACCTCCGACAGGAGATGTTATATAAAAAGAAGATCGATTCACAATTACATTCTTTGAATCTTCAATCAATTCCAGTGCATTACCTATATTCTCATTCTTGTTTCCCATGTTGGACCCCAGTCCTAAGAATGCCGTGTTCCACCCTCTTTTTATTTTCACTGATACATAATCCACAATGCATCCTATGGGTGCCCAGGGTTTTTTTATTTCTATAATAACCTCCCTCACCATTTGATATTTTAGAAGGATTTCTTCCGCAATTGCTTCTGCACAGCTTTCAATTAAATCATATGATTTACAAGTAAATGCATCAGAAACAAATTTACAAATTTCTGCATAATTTACAGTAGCGTTTATTTGATCATTCAGACCGGCTTTCCGCACACACAAAGACAATTGCAATGATATTAAGAACTTCTGCCCCATCTTTTTTTCTTCTTCAAAAACTCCATGATGTGCATATATTTCTAAATCTGTTATATTTATAGTATCCAAACACCCACCTCCTAATGGCGTCCTCTCACAATCTCATCAGTTATCATGCAAACCCTTTTATTAGCCTTTACATCGTGAACCCTTATAAAATCACAGTGTTTGGATATTGCTAATGCAGTTGTTGCCAGGGTACCCTCCAGTCTTTCCTCTTGTGGTAAATTAAGTATATTACCGATAAAAGATTTTCTTGAAGTCCCTAGTAAAACCGGATATTTTAATTTTGAGAACTCTTCCAGATTTTTCATGACGGCTACATTTTGTGAAACTGTTTTTGCAAAACCAATTCCCGGGTCTATAATAATATTCTCATGAGATATACCTGCATTGAGCGCTATTTCTATGCTCTCTTTCAAATCAGATATAACGTCTATAATGAAATTGTTATAATCCATATTGTTTCTATTATGCATGATGCAGCATGTTACATTATATTTAGAGCATAATGCCGCCATATTTTCATCTTTCTTCAGACAGCCAATATCGTTTATCATAGATGCTCCTAAACAAATAGCCCGTTCTGCTACAGAAGCTCTTCTTGTGTCAATAGAAATCGGTACATTAATATGTTTTTTCAATTCTTTTAAAATTGGCAGCACTCTTGACAATTCCTCTTCCTCTTCCACTGGAATTGCTCCTGGACGTGTAGATTCTCCTCCTATTTCTATGATATCTGCACCTTCACTAGTCAATTTTTCAGCATAAGAAATTGCTTTATCTATTGTATTGTATTTACCGCCGTCATAAAAAGAATCAGGAGTGAAGTTTACAATACCGACAATATAGGTTCTTTCTCCAATATCAAATTTAGTGTTTCCAATATACATTTTTTCTCCTCCTTAAATTCAATAAATTAAGTTTTTATTCATCTTTTCCGGGCTCCAATTACATATATTTTTCGCTTTGCAGAAAAAGCAAAAACGAGATAATTTATCTGCCTTATACATTAATTCTGCAAAGGAATCATTCTCACTTTCTAATTTACGATGCTTAGAAATCGCATTCTTGCACATTTCTTTTTCCTTTCCATGAAACCCGCATGAACCCAATATGATATCAGATACTTCAGCTGCCGAAATGTTATGAGGTGTCCCATCCTCATACTGCCGCCACTTTGTTATATCGTGAAGCAATGCAACTGCATAAATTAATTCTTTGTCATAATCCAACTGATCTTCAAGGTTTAGAATATATGCGATTCTTGCTACATCTATAGAATGGTTTAAATCATGCTTGCAGAACATCCTTTCTCTTTCAGCAGTCTTATTTCTTTCTAAATTTTCTTTAAAAACTTCATTATTTAAAATATTTGTTATACGTTCTATAACTATTCCCTCCAAAAATCTTTTAGAATCTGATAATAATCAATCCGATTGAAGAGTTAACAATTGTAGTGCCTCTTTTCTTGCTTTATCATCCGTTTTTAAAATTCCTGAAAATGAAGTGGTTACCGTTTTGGTACCCGGCTTTTTTATTCCTCTCATATTCATACACAAATGCTCAGCCTTTATTAGTATTGCTGCGCCAAGTGCCTGTGCATCATTTTCTAATATCTCAATAATTTCTGTCCCTAACCGTTCCTGTAACTGTGGTCTTTTTGCACATATATCTACTAAACGGGCTATTTTACTTAATCCTAACAGTTTGCCTGACGCTGGAATGTAACATATACTTGCGGTTCCGTAGAAAGGCAATAAATGGTGTTCACACATTGAATAAAAGGGTATGTCTTTTACCACTACCATCTCTTCATTATAACTCTCGCCGAAAAACTTCAGGACACTTTGGGGAGATGTTTCTAATCCTGCAAATATTTCACCATACATATTAGATACTCTTTCAGGTGTTTCTCTTAATCCTTCCCTGTCAGGATCTTCGCCTATTGCAATCAGCAACTCTCTTACAGCAAATTTAATTCGTTCTTTATCCATGCTTAAAGCCTCCTCGCAACCTTTTTATACTTCATAATGCTAATTTCATCATCTTCATATATTACCTGGTCTAAATTAAAATCTCTTTCAAATGCCGGAAAATATTTATTCCCTTCATAAGCTCTTTTTATTTGTGTTATGTAAACATGTCTGCATTTTGCAATCGTAGCGGCATATATTTCACTTCCACCACAAATCCACACTTTCTTTCCATCCATGCCAGTTTGCGGTATTTCGCTAACCTGGTGTATGATCCTTACATTCGCTTTATCTACGACGTAATTTCTATTTCGTGTTAATATATAGTACACGTTTTCCGGATAAATTTTTTTAATAGACTCAAAGGTTTTCCTTCCAACCACCAATATGTGCCCCTTTGTAGCAGCATGAAACCATTCCATATCTTTAGGCATATTCCAGGGCAGCTTATATCCATTTCCTATCACTCTGTTAGAGTCCATTGCAGCGATGGCATTCCACTCACATTCTTTCACTGTTTACACTTCCTATCATCTTTAGTGACTTATGAACATCCGAAATTATTCTAATGGCATGTATTTTTTTACTGATAATGTATTTTTTTACTGCCTTAACAATAATACACTTTCTAAGACATGTCAACAATCATTTACTGTTATTTTATATTTTATTATATAAAATATTGACACTTCATTTTTATACTGATAAAATATTAGTATACTTCACGAAACCAGGAGAATTATAATGAAAAACTTTTTACCTAAATTGAGCGGCAGAGAAAAAGATATCATGTCAGTTTTCTGGTGCATTGGAAAGCCTTTGACTGCTTCAGATATTGTGGAAAAAGGGGGAGGTATAAGTATAAATACGGTTCAGGCTATGTTACGCAGTTTGTTGAAAAAGGGATATATTGATATTTCCGGTATAACATATAGCGGTACCGTATTAGCCCGGGAATATCAATCAATTATCAGTGCCGAACAATATGCTGCTGAACAATTACAGTCTATGAGAGTAAATACCTTGAATTTTTCAACTTTAAGCTTTCTGGATCATTTAGTCAAAAACAGCAGTCCGGATATATTAGATGAATTAGAAAAAACAATAAAAATCAAAAGGGATGAGGGGGGAAAATAGTATGTCATCTTCCCTGATATTAACTAATTGTTTATTCTGTGGATTAGCAGCAATGTCATTAATTCCTCTTTTAAGAGTTCCAAATCTTTTAATCTACAAAAAAGGGGTTCCTCTTTTTATTATTGTACTCATAGTTTTTATAAAAACTCTCTTTCCTCATGAATTTTCATTTACACATACTTTAGCTTCCAGAAATATACTTCCAGTCTTAAAGAACATAGAAGCATATCCAATATATAATAATCTGCTGCTTGGTAATCTCCTAATAGTAGTTTGGTTCGTTATTGCATTGCTTTTACTGACTTCTATTACAATGAAACATCGAAAACTAATTCAAGTATTATCCCTGGTTCAAGAAACAGAAAATGAAGAACTCAAGCAAATATTATCAGAGTTATGCAGTCTTAAACAACTGACTAAAAAGCCAAAGCTAATTCAATTGAATGTAAATACAGGACCATTTATCGTGGGATTCCGAAACCCAATTATTGTATTTCCATATTATAATCTATCTAAAAGTGAAATGAAATTTGTACTAATGCACGAGCTGGAACATCTGAATAATTTCCATATGATTATTAAATATTTTATAGAAGCAGCAACTGCAATATACTGGTGGAATCCGGTTATGTGGATATTTCGCAGAGAAGTGATACGAGCTTTGGAACTGCAGGCAGATATACAAGTGATTCAGAATCTTTCAAATGATTCCAGACTATCTTATTTGGAAACCTTAATTAATTTAACGCGAATCATGTTCCGAAGACAAAATTCTATTTTAACTCTCTCGTTTTCGTTACATAATAGCATGCTTGAATATCGAATTCAATCAGCTTTAAAGTTCAATTGCAATAACAAGAAGTTAAAATTAATAAAATATAAATTATGTCCTCTGATTTTTACGGCTTCCTTATTATTATTTTCATTTATATATACATTTGAATCGTATCATATAGATCAAACAAATGTTGAAGGAACTTTTACTGTTAACAATAAAACGGATTATTTTATTGCACGTGAAGATAATTCCTATGATTTATATATAAAAGGAAAATATGTTGTGACTATGCAAGAAATCCCCAGTTGTCTTATTAACCTGCCAGTACACAGATCAAAAATTATATTAGCCAAATGAACATCTCTAAAATAAAGTTTAAAAGAAAGGAATTATAATTGTAATGAAGAAAAAATTCAGATATCCTGCTGTATTAATCATGTGTGTTATCCTATTTGGGAGCATCTATAATATTCAAGTATTTGCAAGCTCTTCCGCATCAAGTTCTTTTCATACGAAATCAGCTTGGCTTCAATCGGATATAATCGAATGGCGTTACAAAGTCGTGGATGGGAAATTATATAGAAGACAATATAATTGTACAACAAACAAGTGGATAGGAAAATGGGAATTGGTTGAATAATATATTCTATTAGGCAGACATCAAAATTAGAGATGGAAAATTTTGTGCTAAATAATTGATCCCCGGTACATTCACTTTATACCGGGGATCATGGTTATCTGAAAATTTCTTTTTTATCATAATTTCTAAACACCAGCGCATACAGGAAAATCATCGCAAAGCAGACCACTGGTATCCAGAAGGCAGATCTCACTGCTGCTGCTTCCTCCGCAAAATTATGGAGGCTGTTTGCAAACGTTCCCATATCGATGGTTTTTCCCATAATAGGGGTAATCACTGCCCCGCCAAGGATCGCCATGACCAGACCTGCCGCACCAAATTTCACTTCTTCCCCCATGCCATCCAGTGCTATCCCATAGATTGTCGGGAACATCAGCGACATACAGCCGGATATACAGATCAGACAGATCACGGAAATATTTGTCGGAAGATAGATGGTTCCCAACGTTACAATGACTCCGATAACCGCCATAACCAGCATGATCCATACCGGCTTTATCTTTTTCATCAGTGCTGTACACAGCCACCTGCACATGATGAACACAATTATGGCAGCCAGATAAACCTCTGCCCCCTCTGCTTCATCTACATGCTTTGTCACCATGACATATTTGATCGTCCATGTCCACACTGCGATCTGCATGCCTACATAGAAGAACTGTGTAACAACACCGCTTAAATACCGCGGCGATTCAAACAGCTTTTTCACACTTTGAAGAATATGCAGTTCTCCGCTGTTATCCTTTTCACTGCTTTTCTTTTTCAAAAAGAAAACCCATATAATTACAGCTACTGCGATCAGCCCTACATATGGCACACATACCCATACCAGTTCACCCGCTCTGACCTTGGCCAGCTGCTCGGGAAGCATATCGAGCCTTTCCTCATATCCTGCCGGATTTAAATGGGACAGGATCAAAAACTTTGCCATCATAATTCCCAATAATGATCCCAGAGGATTAAATGCCTGAGCCAGATTCAGACGCCTTACACTGGTCTGTGGGCTTCCGATCGATATAACAAATGGGTTGCAGGTCGTCTCAAGAATAGAAAGACCGCTTGCCAGTGTAAAAATGGAAACAAGAAACAGTTTATAGTTCTGCAATATTGCTGACGGAATATAACCGAGGGCACCTGTAATGTATAATCCAAGCCCTGCCAATACACCTGTTCTGTATGAATATTTCCTGATCAGGAGCGCCGCAGGAACTGCCAGCACTGCATATGCCCCATAAAATGCAACCTGAACATAGGATGAATCGACTGATTTCATCATGAAGATCTTTCCGAAAGCCGGCACCAGATTGTCAGTCATATTGTTCAGTAACCCCCACAGGACAAAGCAGGACACCAGCATTGCAAAATGAATCCGGTATGCTGCCGGAACTGCTGCTTCTGTCTGTTTATTCACATTTTCCCTCATATGTATCCTCCATATCGAAATTTTTAAGACTGCCTTCTCTCAATCATCATTCCTGATTATATTTCTTATACCCCGGATGCCTTCCTGTCACTTTGTAGTCCTTCCTCATCTCAATGAGACGTTCAATGTTTTCCCGGGAAATTTCCACCGCTCCCCCAAGCAGATGGGCATTCAAACTGATCTTTGCAAACAGTTCCAGAGTTTCCATTCTGTAGTATGCAGTAAACAGATCTGCACCTACTGTCAGGGCCCCATGATTCATGAGAAGAACTGCATCATGGATGCCCAGATAGGGTGCAATGGCCTCCGGAACTTCATAAGTAGATGGTGTTCCGTAAGGTGTTACCGGAATAGAACCCAATGCCACAACAGTTTCGATCATGGAATATTCATCCAGGGCCTTGTGCGCTACGGCATATCCTGTCGCTGCCGGAGGATGGGCATGCACTACCGCACCCACATCTTCTCTTTCCTTATAACAGCGCAGATGCATTTTGATCTCAGAAGACGGACGGTATCCTTCTTCCGCTTCCAGAATTTTACCTTCTCCATCAATATGTACCAGCTTCTCCGGTGTAATAAAGCTTTTACTGATGCCTGTGGGCGTTGTTAAGAATGTCCCATCCGCCAGTTTCACACTGATATTGCCATCATTGGCCGCCACCCAGCCGAGCTGCCACATTTTGTGACATACATCACAGATCTCTTCTCTCAACTTCATATCACTTAATTCCATATTTTCTCCTTTTCTGCATCCGGCTTTTGCCATTACTGATACCGGACCCTTATCTGCACTGAAATACCCGTATGCATTAAGGTCTCTTCCTCTTATACTACTACCCCCTTCTGCAGCATAATATTTCCATACAACGCCGTTTCCGAGGTAACAATGATGCAATAAGCATTACGCGCTTCTTCATAGAACTTAAATCGGTCTATATTCTGCACAATGTTTCCCTCTCTGCCATCTGCTGCGTGAATCTCGCTTTTATAGACATCCCAGACAGGAGTTTCAACCGGATCCCCTTCCACAACCTCCATCAAAGTAACCGGATGTTCCACGTAAGTATCCAGCGGAAAGACACACAATACCGCTTTCAGTATTTCCGGAACTCCATGACCATCACACCGGATGACCTTCGCATTCTTTCCTATGCTCTCTGACGGGAAATTCCCGTCTGCAATGACCAGCCGGTCACTGTGCCCCATTTCACACAATGTTTTTAACAGTTCCGGCGACAGAACCGGGGGGATTCCTTTCAGCATATCATTACCTCCTTAAACCGTTTATAAGCGGTATTCCAATGATTTTCTTCCGCAGGTATATAATGCTCCGGAAAAAATGAATGCGCGATCATCTCTCTTGCATCTTTCACACTGGAAATCCCACCATTTGCAATCAGTTGGACCGCAACATTGCCAAGCACCGTTGCTTCTGCAGGTCCGGCCGATAGAAGACACCCGCAGGCATTGGCTGTCATTGCACACAGAAGCCTGCTTTTGGTACCTCCTCCTGTCATGTAGATAGTTCCATATTTCTTCCCGGCTGCCTCTTCAATCTGTTCCCTGGCACTGCGGTATTTCATTGCAAGGCTTTCATTTATGCAACGGACAATTTCTCCTTCACTTTCCGGCACCTGCTGTCCGGTCCTGCGGCAGTAATTCCTGATTCTCTCAGGCATATTTCCTGCCGGAGTAAATACCGGATCATCAGGATCGATAAAAAAACGGAAAGGCTCTGCTTCTGCAGCCAGCTGTTCCAGATCACCAAAGTTTAATTCCTTTCCTTCACGCATCCATTGGCGCCGGCTTTCCTGTACCAGCCAGAGACCTATCATGTTTTTCATGAGAGAAATCTTTCCGTCATACCCTGCTTCGTTGGTGAGATTTAACCGCTCCGCCTTCTGGTTTAAAAGCGGCTGTTCCAGCTCCGTTCCCATCAGTGACCATGTACCGCAGCTTAAAAAGATAAAATCTTTCTCTTTCGCCGGCGTCGCTGCAAGGGCGCTCTGGGTATCATGCCCACAGACTGCCGTCACTTTGACCGGATCCATTCCAAGTTCCGTGCAGATAGCTTTTGACAGATTTCCGACCACAGTACCGCTGGGCACCAGTTCCGGGAATATCCCGGCAGGAAGCCCCAGCTTTTCAATCACCGGATATGCCCATGTCTTCTTATTCATATCAAAAAGCTGTGTCGTCGATGCTATGGACATTTCCGATTTTATTTTTCCTGTAAGAAAATAATGAATCAAATCAGGAATCAGCAGCATGTGACCTGCCCTGTTTAAAACCTCTCCTCTTTTTTCCTTTAATGCAAGCAGCTGAAATGCCGTATTAATCTCCATAAACTGATTTCCTGTTATCTGATAAAATTCTTCTTTATTAAGAAACTCAAAACTCCTTTCCAGCATTCCTTTCGTTCTTTTATCCCGATAATGAACCGGATTCTCCAACAGACTGCCGCTCTTGTCCAGAAGCCCGAAATCCACCCCCCAGGTGTCCACCGCAATGCTGTCCACTTTTCCATATTGTTTGGACTTAATAAGACTCTGCTTAATCTCATGAAACAGCCTGAGTATATCCCAGTACATCGTATCCCCCACCATAACCGGATCATTGGAAAAGCGGTGGATTTCCTGTATTTCAATTCTTCTGCCATGGAGGCTGCCGATCATCGCCCTTCCACCGGATGCACCGATGTCAATTGCCAATACCTTCATCAAATACATTCTCCTTTATCAGATTGACCGAATATTTTTATACAGGGGGCCGTACTGGCGGCACGCCCTGAAATCCTGTCCTTCTTTGTCCATTCCATATGCATTCCAGCATGCAGGACGGAAAATATCTTCTTCCGGTACATTATGCATGCTGACCGGAATGCGGAGCATGGAACACATGGTAATTAAGTCTGCTCCCAAATGTCCATAGCTGATCGCACCATGGTTCGCACCCCAGTTATTCATCACATCATAGGCAGTCCGGAATGCTCCTTTTCCGGTTACCCGCGGCACAAACCAGGTACACGGCCATGTATAATCCGTTCTCTTCCACAGCTTATCAGATACCTCTTCCGGAAGTTTCAATGTCCATCCTTCAGCGATCTGGAGCATTGGTCCCAACCCCTTTACCAGATTCAAGCGGATCATGGTACATGGCATCCGGGCATCAGTCAAAAATCTGGAGGAATAACCGCCTCCTCTGAAATATCCGAAATCAGCAGCATTCCAGGTTATTGTTTTCATGACTGCATCCTGATCTTTCTCTGTCATCTCATACCATGGCTTCATAACAGGATCACCATTTTCATCCGTTACCTGTCCGCACGCATCCAGACACGCTGCACCTGAATTAATCAGATGGATAAAGCCGCCTGCTTCTTTTGCAATGCCTTCCAGCTCATATCCCGTTGCTTTCTTCACCGCTTCCGGCGACCAGTAGGTGCGAACATCTGCAAATATCTGTGCCCGATTCGTCAGAAGTTTCATAAACATCATGCCAAGGCCATTTAATACGTCGTTTTCCGTTGCAAGTATGTACGGCTCTCTCGCTCCGTCCCAATCAAAGGAAGAATTGAGCATTGCTTCCGGGAAATCGCAGTTCGGATAGAAATCGGTCCACTGTCTCTGCCCCTGGAAACCGGCAGCAATGGCATTGTGCCCAAGCTTTTCTTCCTCACATCCATCGGGCAGATTCTCATTTCCATTCATCAGATCCTTGATGATGCACATCATCTTAACAAGAAATTCCCAGTCTTTCGCTTTTTCTTTTTCTGATTTCTGTACTTCTTCCGGATTTTTATCAAAACCGACATTACACTTTTCTTTTGTCCATTTTAGGGCCCTGTTAAATTCATTCTCATCGTAAATTCCCTCTGCCATGCGGCGTATGATCTCCACCTCGTCAACGGATTCCACCCGCATTCCCAGGTATTCTTCGATAAATGCCGGATCAATGATAGAACCGCCGATCCCCATACAGATGGAACCGATCTGCAGATAAGATTTACCGCGCATGGTCGTTACAGCAACCGCCGCCCTGGCAAAACGCAGTATTTTCTCCCGGACATCTGCAGGAATCGTACTGTCATCTGCTTCTTTAACATCATGTCCGTAAATGCCGAATGCCGGAAGCCCTTTCTGTGCGTGGGTAGCCAAAACAGAAGCCAGATAAACCGCACCCGGACGTTCCGTACCGTTAAATCCCCATACGCCTTTTACAGTCATCGGATCCATATCCATGGTTTCCGCCCCGTAACACCAGCAGGGTGTTACGGTCAGCGTAATCTCCACACCTTCTTTTTTAAATTTATCCGCACAGGCGGATGCTTCTGCCACACCGCCGATCGTCGTATCGGCAACAACCACCTTTACCGGATTCCCGTCTGAATAATAAAGGCTGCTTCTTAAAAGCTCTGCTGCAGCCTTAGCCATATTCATAGTCTGCCCTTCCAGAGCGCCGCGCACATCCAGATAACCACGGCGTCCGTCAATGGCCGGACGGATGCCTATTGCCGGATAGGAACCTACAAACCTGTTCTTTTTATTCATTACTATTTTCTCCTTTCATTCACTCTCTTTATTTTTTGTTTTATCTAATATTAACACTTCTCTATTGTTAATTCTCGTGTTATAATCACACGTAATAGTATTATATTCACTTTTTCGAGGTATCTATGCGGTATATTGAATATCAGGAAAAAAGAGAGCACGGAACCTTTAGCTTCCCTTTCGCTTTCTACAATGTAAGCCCCCGCCATCCCCGCTATGTAATGACTTACCACTGGCATAAGGAAACAGAAATCATACGGGTTCTGGAGGGAAGTTTTCCGATCCTCCTTGATAATAAAGAATACAGGCTGAACGCCGGTGACTGGCTGCTGGTTCCCAGCGGAGTCCTACATGGAGGTTTCCCGGAAAACTGCCATTATGAATGCCTTGTCTTTCATTTTGAAAGATTATACAGTGACTCCAATATCACCAGAGCCATCTGCCGGTCATTTACAGAAAAAAATTTGACCTTCCTAAACCTTTTTACACAGGAGAGCCATCCGGATCTTCTGGACAGTCTGCGCCTTTCTTTCGAAGCTGCAGCCAGCCAGTTTGAGGGCTATCAGCTATGTGTGCTTGGCAATCTGTTTTCTGCCCTTGGCTGCATCCTTAAATGCCACTACTATACCCAGCCTCCCATCATCTCTGCCCACAATAAAAAAAAGATCACGCAATATAAGACTGTTCTTTCTTATATTGCGGATCATTATTCTGAAGATATTACTCTTAATGATCTGGCTGGAAGTGTCCACATGAATAGCCGATACTTCTGCCGCTTTTTTAAAGAGTTTACCGGTCAGACACCCATGGAGTACTTAAATGTATACCGGATTGAAGCTGCCTGCGAACAGCTGACTTCTACAACTCATACCGTGACGGAAATCGCTTTTAACTGTGGATATAATGATATCAACTACTTCATACGGGTTTTTAAAAAAGTCAAGAACTGTACCCCAGGGAGATATCTGAAAAAATTGTAAATATCTTCTTCCATCGTTTACCCTCCGGTGGCGGTAAAACTGACATGTTCAGGCTTAAACCTGTTTTTCTGCATAAATGCCCATGGCCCTGGCGAGAAAGGCTGACAGTCCATCTCCATATTTGTCTATATTCCGGGTGAAACGGCTGTCGTTTACGTACATTTGTCCCAGTCCCGCAAAGGCCTCCAGAGTATAGTGACAGCCAAAGTTGCTGTTAAAATAATGGTACATCTTATCCATCGCTTTTTGAACCTTATCAGAATCCGGTAATTCGCTGCGGATCTTTGCCAGTTCCATGAACAATTCGTCCATACCTTTTGCAATGGCATTCTGCTCATGGGCAGACATGGACCGGATCTTCGCATTGCTCCTGTCTACCGCTTCATCTCCCCAAAGACGGCGGGCTTCCTCTTCATATGGATTATGGGTCATATCAAAACCGCCGAACTTTTCTTTTTGTGTCATATTACATTCTCCTTTCCATGATTTCATCGTTTTGTCCAGCGTCTCCAGCATGGCATCAATGCGCTTTCTTTCATGTAAAAGATATTTTTTCTGCAATACAAATGCCTTATCCCGATCATAGGCCGGGCTGCCAAGCAGCTTTCCAATTTCCGCAAGAGAAAATCCGCACTCCTTAAAAAACAAAATCTGCTGCAGCAGATCCAGATCTTTGTCGGAGTATTCCCTGTAACCGTTATCCGGATTACGGTCCGGGCACAAAAGTCCTATCTCATCATAGTGGTGCAGCGTTCTCACACTTACACCTGCCAAACCGGCAACTTGATTTGTGTTCATGGGCATCATCCTCCTTGCATAATCTATCATAGGGTATGACGTTGCGTTGTAGTCAAATGTTTTTTTGAGTTTTTATTGCGGACCAGATGCTAATCAGAACTTATCCTGATTGCATTTGACTGCATCTATGGCTAACACTACCATAAGTACCAGAAGACCGTCCTGTTCATCAGCCACATCTATGATATAGGTGTCGGTAAAATTGAAAAGCTGCTTTTCGATCCGTGCCACGGCCATGCCATTTTGGGTAAGGATACGGTAATCCCATTCCAAAAAGCTGCCTTCCACCTGCCAGTCGTTGCAGTCAACGGAAAATGAGGGCTTGAAGAACGTAAACTCCTTGGTAATAGTCCCAACCGTCTGTCCGTTGATCTGAATGTCAAACCGGGGCAGGAAAGTCAGTATCTGCTCACGCAGGGTGGCCAGATGATTGCCGCTGCGGTCATAAATTTCCAGTTTATGCCCCCAAGCGGGCTTGCCGTTCACCGTGTATACGGCGGTGCCGTTTTCATCGTAGATATCATAACTGTCAAACCAAGAGAAAAAGCGTTGTTTAAACATAAGTTTCATAGGGTCTTTAAATCTCCTTTCCGGGTTCCTTAAACAGGAACAGTCACTATGATCACTACGGTTAATCATAGCATACTTTGTGACAGAAAAAAAGACATGTCCCCCTGATGGAAGGTATGCCCTTTTGTATGTAAATGGAATAATAGCTCACCAGCTTCAATCTGCATGTTCTGCAGTACAAGTGTTTTCTTACCATCCATATTGCGATAAACCCTCATATCAATCAATGCGCACCGTTTTCAATGGAGGGTACAGATTACTTTTATATCATTGTATCTAAAACATACCTGCAGATCTACCAGAATAACATCATATTCACCTCAATATCCTGCAGGGCTGCTTGCAGCCCTGCATCAATGAAATAATCTGCTGGTGCCGCCTTTTTCACGTTAATCACCAGTAGACTGGTTGACATTCTAAAACTTATCCGTTTCCTTTTTTCATATATAAAGCTGCTGATACAAGTCCACAGTCCCTAGACAAAAGTACGTTCCCATATTCTCCTTTTCCTATTGATTTTGACCTACAAGGGTCTTGCGGCACTCGACAGTGGTAAGTACCGTTTCCAGTTGAATGATTCGGATTTCAATCCCCAAGGGTCTCACGACCCTCGACACGATGCCGGGGCGGCTCCTGTCATTCCATTGCATATTTCAATCCCCAAGGGTCTCACGACCCTCGACAAGCACCGGGTAATGTTCACGAAGGACAGAGCAAAATTTCAATCCCCAAGGGTCTCACGACCCTCGACTTCACAGCCGCACAGATGGGATACTTATTAAGCCAATTTCAATCCCCAAGGGTCTCACGACCCTCGACGTGGAAACCCCTGTCCTAAGTGCCTCCCCTTTGTTGATTTCAATCCCCAAGGGTCTCACGACCCTCGACAAAATTTTAATAAAGTAAAGGGATTTTACGATGCAATTTCAATCCCCAAGGGTCTCACGACCCTCGACCCCCACCTTACGATGCAGGGACGGCCCTGGACTGATTTCAATCCCCAAGGGTCTCACGACCCTCGACACTAAAAGACTGGATTACTGTTTACCAGGAATTTATTTCAATCCCCAAGGGTCTCACGACCCTCGACGTACCTATGATGGTTTTAAATCAGAACTGATTGATTTCAATCCCCAAGGGTCTCACGACCCTCGACACATGGTGGTGCTTCCTCGTCACCGGCAAGCACAAATTTCAATCCCCAAGGGTCTCACGACCCTCGACAAATACAAACCCCGTCGAGGCTGTACCGGTCAAATTTCAATCCCCAAGGGTCTCACGACCCTCGACTGTAATTGTGGATGATGCGGACACACATGGATTCATTTCAATCCCCAAGGGTCTCACGACCCTCGACATTAGAGATCCGGAAAGCTGTCAGGAGCTGCAGATTTCAATCCCCAAGGGTCTCACGACCCTCGACAAGCTCCGGGGACTTAGCAATTCCCCAAATAGTACATTTCAATCCCCAAGGGTCTCACGACCCTCGACATTGCAGAAAAGGCAGCAGAGGGCGGAGTAGAAGATTTCAATCCCCAAGGGTCTCACGACCCTCGACATGCAAAAGCCATTCTGCCTGACGTGATTCTGATGATTTCAATCCCCAAGGGTCTCACGACCCTCGACTGTGAATCACGTTTGAACCGTCCATTGTAAACCCATTTCAATCCCCAAGGGTCTCACGACCCTCGACTCTCGGCTATGTAGTCCCTGACGGATTCCTCCGGATTTCAATCCCCAAGGGTCTCACGACCCTCGACGTTATACTACAGATAAGATTCCAGTATATTCTATCATTTCAATCCCCAAGGGTCTCACGACCCTCGACAGGTGGCTCGGCTGGACATGGATCCGGGATAACTATTTCAATCCCCAAGGGTCTCACGACCCTCGACTATCCCGTTTGCCATATATCTTGTCCCCTTACAGATTTCAATCCCCAAGGGTCTCACGACCCTCGACATTAAATGGTGCTTGCATTCAGCCGGGTGACCACAATTTCAATCCCCAAGGGTCTCACGACCCTCGACAAAGTCAACAACTTCAATATATGGTCTATTTGAAAATTTCAATCCCCAAGGGTCTCACGACCCTCGACCCCTCTGCAAATACAGGAGCCCCAGATGCAAGTATTTCAATCCCCAAGGGTCTCACGACCCTCGACAGCAAAAATAACCAATATTAAAATCATCCAAAATACATTTTTGTTATCTTTGTACAAATTACACTATTATTTTTTAACTAATTCAAACTCTTAACATATAAACAACTCTATTTTATAATAAAATAAAGTGCGAATCTCCCAGACTTTTCATGTTCACTTCCAGTTCGCACCTAGCAAATTTTAAGTCAGCAACCACCAGTTCAACTGGTGGTTTGATATTAGCCCTAATAAGGGCTTTCTTACTGCTCGCCCAATAGGGCGGTGTCGCAAGCATCCTTACTGGTCCGCTAAAAAGCGGTACTTCTCATATCTTCCTTGCGCGACTCTTCTGCTTGCTCTTTAATGTATTTCTGTACTGCTTCATCGGTTATATTACCAATGGTTTCTACATAATATCCTCGCGACCAAAACGCTTTATTCCACTTACTCTGCAATTCTGGATGTCTATCATAAATCATCAGCGTACTTTTTCCTTTCAAATAGCCCATGAAACTTGATATACTAAGCTTCGGCGGAATTGCTAAGCTTAAATGTACATGATCTACGCATACTGCTCCTGCTATTATTTCTACATTTTTATACTTGCATAGCGTACCAAGTATTTCTCGTACATCTTCTTTTATTTGTCCGTATAGTTGCTTTTTCCGATACTTTGGAATAAATACTATGTGGTACTGGCATTTCCATCTACTGTGTGATAAACTTTTATTGTCCATTGGGACTGCCTCCTATTTTTGAGTTTGGCTTGCGACACCATTCTCATTTTATCATAGGAGGCTTTTTCGTTATATCCTCACCGTTTCCACTTACACTATTCTCCCCAGCATAGCT
>NZ_LT732526.1:44941-54536 GCF_900155545.1 Clostridium sp. Marseille-P2415 | reverse complement strand
AGTCAGCAACCACCAGTTCAACTGGTGGTTTGATATTAGCCCTAATAAGGGCTTTCTTACTGCTCGCCCAATAGGGCGGTGTCGCAAGCATCCTTACTGGTCCGCTAAAAAGCGGTACTTCTCATATCTTCCTTGCGCGACTCTTCTGCTTGCTCTTTAATGTATTTCTGTACTGCTTCATCGGTTATATTACCAATGGTTTCTACATAATATCCTCGCGACCAAAACGCTTTATTCCACTTACTCTGCAATTCTGGATGTCTATCATAAATCATCAGCGTACTTTTTCCTTTCAAATAGCCCATGAAACTTGATATACTAAGCTTCGGCGGAATTGCTAAGCTTAAATGTACATGATCTACGCATACTGCTCCTGCTATTATTTCTACATTTTTATACTTGCATAGCGTACCAAGTATTTCTCGTACATCTTCTTTTATTTGTCCGTATAGTTGCTTTTTCCGATACTTTGGAATAAATACTATGTGGTACTGGCATTTCCATCTACTGTGTGATAAACTTTTATTGTCCATTGGGACTGCCTCCTATTTTTGAGTTTGGCTTGCGACACCATTCTCATTTTATCATAGGAGGCTTTTTCGTTATATCCTCACCGTTTCCACTTACACTATTCTCCCCAGCATAGCTGGGGGTTTAGTATTTTCAATTATCAGACTCAAACAATAAGGGGATCTTCCACATGAAAGGTTTCCTTTGCTCCAATATGTTCAATTTTTGTTTTATAATTATTTCCCAGATAATAAAATCTCAGACTGTCCTTATCCTTATCAATAATCTTTTCTAAAATATGCTTAACCTCCTGGCATTTACCATAATCCAAAACGCATTCAAACACTGAATTCTGTACTCTCTGCCCGTAATTTAGGCACTGTTTCGCCACCTTTCTAAGTCTAGCCTTCCCGGCGGCATTTTCTGTATTCACGTCATATGTAATTAAAACAAGCATTTATTCACCTACTTCCATAAAAAGGGAGGGTAACCATCCATGTCGCCCCTGACAAAACGCGCCAATAGCATAGCCTGAACATAAGGAACCAGCCCCCATTCAATTGTCTCTTCCAAAAACGGATGCTTGATCTTATCCTGCTTACGCTCCTGCCAATTTCTTAAAATCTCTATTCTCGTTTCATCGTTCATAATGACAGCACCATTTTCCTGTTTCTCAAACCCATTGGCATTCACAATTCTTTTATTAATCAGTGATATTACAAAACGGTCAGCAAAAATGGTACGTAATTCCTCCATCATATCCAATGCCAGCGAAACCCTTCCCGGACGGTCTGTGTGAAGAAAGCCTACATAAGAGTCCAACCCTACTGTTTCCAAAGCTGCTGCTACGTCATGGGCCAACAGTGTATAGATAAAAGACAGCATTGCATTCACGTAGTCAAGAGGCGGCCTCTTATTTCTGTTATGAAAATAAAAGTCGTTCTTCTGCTGCAGAATCAAATCATCAAAAACCGAAAAATATCTGGAAGCTGCCTCCCCCTCATACCCCCGCAGTTCTTCCAATGAAGAGGCCCGCCGGATCAATTGCAGACTTTCCTTTAGCTGTTTTGATACTAACTGAAACCGATCTTCCTCAATGCGCTCTCCATGATCCCGGATAGTCCGGTTAATTACACTCCTTGTATTAAAAACCTTTCCTATTATACAATTTCGTGCTATTTCCAATTTCCTTTCCGGTTGATCTGCAATACGGTATTGCTCTCTCCTTAATACCACATTTCCTCTTGTCTCCCCAACTACTCGTGCCAAAAAACGGCCATGCTGGGTTAAAAAGGTTAAAGCAATATTCCTTTTCGCACACTGCCCCATTAAAGCAGGGCTGGCTCCGGTATACCCAAAGGTTACAATCCCTTCCAGATTATGAAGAGGAACTCTTATTTTTTCCTTCTCCTCCACCAGAACCACAATATTCTCCCCATCAAGGGAGAGATACGCATCCGGTGAAGTCACATATAATATATTCATCAGTTTCCTCATAGCTCTCCCTCTTTCAAATTCCGTGACAGATAATCCGCAACAGTAATTTTTTGATTTAGCTTTGGAAGGCAATATTCTGCCAGAGAACATGCTTTGCATGCCTTAGTAATTTTTACCTTTGGAGTATGATTTTTTTCATACAGCTGGTGCATTTTTTCGAAAGAAGATATTACTTTCCAGCGGAGCTGCTCGTCAAACAGCACTTCCAGCCTGCGCCTGATTTCACCATAATATAAAAATCCCTTTGGTATGTGGCACACCAGCATCTCTTCCAGGCAAATGGCCTGAGCACATAATTGCAGCACATCTGCATCATGCTCTTTTGGTTTTCCCCTCTTGTATTCCACCGGGACCGGCTGATAGGTTCCCTCATAATTTTTCAGTGGAATTCCATCCTTACTTTGATGGAATTCCACTACATCACAATCCCCTCTGACACCCAAAATCCGGGAAAATACCGGCATCCCTCTGGTAATAATCACATTTTTGCGTTTTTCTGCAAAATCTTTGTCATGGGCATTTTCATGCATAATATTTCCCATAACCGTGAAATAATTTTCTTCCCACTGCTGTTCGATATGAATAAGAGCCCATTGTCTGGCACAAAAAGCATAATGCTGGATACCTGACAGCATGAGGAAATCCTCTTCCCTATATTCCTTCATACACTTCCGGCTCAAGCCCATCAAGGCTATGGCAAATCACATCATAATCTTCAAAGCTGCAGGGACTATCTACTAAATCTTCTTTCTCCTTAACCTCCAGAGACCGATGAACCTTGGCAGACGAATACTGACCCATCGGGCAGTTATGCCTCCACCAGTATACCTTGCACACCTCCATGCTGCCATCCGGACGGGCCGAAGAAGCATCATTTTCAAATAATGTCCGGAAAGCTTCTCTGATTTTCTCGGCATCCTCATCCGTAAAGCCGGTTTTCTCAGCCAGCTGATGGTTAATACTTCCGTTAATCCGGTATAACCCAAATTCAACTCTATGCTTTGTACCCATGGTATCCGAGGATTTCTTTCCGTCCTTACCCGGTTCACTGTTCGTACTCTTTGTAATCTGTAAATCCATAATTTCCACCGGAGAAATACTCACCCCTGGATGAATTGACACCGGTCCCCGCACACCAACGGACACACTATTATCCTTAAACGCAAACACCTGTCCGAAGCTGCGCACATCGATCCATTTTTCACAGGCTGCCTTTGCATAGGCTTCACTGTCCTTTGACTTTAAAGCGGCTGCCAGCTCTTCGCAGTTCTTTGCCCTCTCACTTAAGCTTTTATAACCATCCCGGCACCGTTCATCGGACTGTACAAATATTTCCTCTCCCATATCTTGAAGCCTGTTCCGCAATTTCCGTTTGATGCATACATCCGAAATTTCCCCATGACCTTCATAATCCTCTCTTGGACGATTACCATTTAAAGGGTCACCATTGGGATTCGCTTTCCTTGCCGTTACCAATACCGTAAAATCAATCTTGTTTGTAAATCCGCTCATTCTTTCATCCTCCATTCTATTCTTCTGTTGAAACATTTTTCCAATTCCAAAGTTCACTGAGTTCACAATTGTATCCTATCAGAAAACCAACTCCCAGCTTACCCGGAGCAGTAAAATCACCAGGCTTAAACATATCATAAATATCCTGGAACTCCTTTTGGTATCTGACCTGGAGACCAATTTTCAATTTTCTTTTGTAAGGCTGAATTCTTCCATCAATCATAAGCCAGGTTTTATGAGGATTTATCACCATCCTGCTGCGGTACCGTTCCGCATTTGTCTCCCTACTCCCACGTTCAGCCTCCGTAAAGGTATCGTATTCGAACTTATGGGCTGTAGCCAACAGTCTTCCATAGAGATAATCCCGGTCATGATTTGTGCGTTCCAAGCTCATGCTATCAAATTCCCCTTTCTTATTTTTGCTCCTGTCCTGACTTTCCTTACGGATCAGTGCACAGGTGATTTCCAGTATCTTTCTCCGATTATAAATTCCAAACGCCTGGGGCCTGCAGGCACTTTCAAAAGCTGATTTAACGATATCTTTTGGAAGGCTTCGTCCCTCAACAATGCAGGGCATCAGTCTTTTCAACGTATCCTCCATCAGTTTATCATCCACTTGTAAAAGACCATTCCGCTCCACCCCATAGGCAGCCTTCACAATATCCTCCGGTACCGGAGCCATGGGTTTATTCCAAAATGCTTCCGCTTTTTTATAGCTCATTATCCAACAACAGGAACAATGCCAGTATATCAGATGGTTCAGGAAGTCCGATCCTCTCATCTGCTGGTAATAGGTAACAGAAAGCCGCCCCGGTGTGGCTGCGTCCAGCGCCATTACCACAATCTCTTTTGCCGGATCCTCAAACTTAGAATATCGTCCTCTTATAGCAAGTTTTATTTTCTGTGCATACTCCTCGCCCAAATCAGGCGGCAGGATATCCTGACCGGCATATGCCAAATCATATGTATCGTCTTTCAGCCAGTCCGGCACTTCCTCATCCTCCGGATTCCAAGTGACCACACACATGCCATAGCTCCGGTACCCCTGCCGCTCGATCAGCCACCGCAGAGCATTGTGGGCTTCCTGTGACGGGACATATCCTACGCAAACAGCTTCTTCCTTTGATGTAAAACGCCCCCGGTATGTAAAACCGGAACTGTCATTGGCCGAAATCAGTTTTGCCTTATCGGCACTGTTTCTGATTTTCGATGGCTGTTTCTCAGAACATGGCAGGTATTGCCCGGTTATATAATCAAGCCCGCTTTTCTCAAATTCTTTTAAATAATAATTTACATAATTATCATAAACGTTTTGTTCCTTCCACACCTCTCCCAATCCCGGAACGTTCTCATCTTGTATCCGAAAACGTACAAATGCATCGGTCTGCACAATTCCTTCGATTTTTACATCTTCCCGAAGCATACCAGCTTCCGTCAAGATCAGAATTCCGGCTTTCACCAAATCTTCTATCAGCTGTCCCTTTTTCACATAAGAATATATGGCTTTCACATACACATGGCAGCCAGCCTGAACCCATTCTTCAAGCTGATCCATGTAAGCCTGATAAAATTCGGCTGCTTTTTTCTTTGAACTATATTTTTCGTAGTCTCCTGCAATATAGCAGAGCTTATCAAACAGAGGATGAGGTGCGATTCCGCTGGAACGGGTTCCGGAGTCCTCCGTAACAGGAATTATGGTGACCGCTTCCGCCTTTTCCACTTTCCTGGCACTTTTCCACTCTCCGGACATGCCGATGACTATTTCAAGCTGGGCGTTCTGCGTGGAATGGGCAATAGGAAGAAGAATGCATCCCTTCTGGTCCATTCGCCCCACATAGGCCCTGGATTTATCATAAGTTTCATGAAGCACCTGCATATATCCCATCCTATTCCACCCCCATTTCGTCAAACAAGTAACTAAACTCTTCCAGGCCTGTAAAGTTTCCCTGTCCGAATGCCTTACCCTTCATGTTTCGCAGTTCTCTGCGGATTTCACAATTCTCAGGCCGGATAAATTCCACCACCCCTTTTTTCAAAACCGGATGCCAGAACCGTGCCGTCAACTTTCCCTTCTCTTCCTGTCTCACTGCGTCATCCGGGTAGGTCAGTCCATGAACCATAAAACCTAAGGACCATTCTTCCAATTCATCATAAGCTCCCGTTCCCTCATCAAAGCTGCAGGGCTCCACATATGCCTGACACTCCCTGGTCCCAAGAAAAATATCCCTGCGGCCGCCCCGCTCCAGCATTCTTTTTGCAATAAAAAAATGCTTATTTTCATTTCTGTCCGATTCCAGGCCGGGCCGGCTCTCATTCCATTCGAAGTGAGCCTTTACATGGTATTCCACATCTCTTAAATAGGTATAATAAGACAGCGTATTCCCGCCCCCGTATTCAATCGGTCTGATCCCTATGGATTCTGTCTGAATAGGCTTCATCACCCGTACCTTGTCAATGATCCATAAAAACGTCGGCTTCCAGTAGATGCTTTCCGCAATCCCCTTCAATGCCTGGTAGGTCGGAATCTGATAGGAAAATTTCTCTCCTCCGCTTCTGTTTAAAGGGTCAGAAAATAACGCCCTTCTACCGTATACTTTAAATTCAATACTGTTTTCTTTTTCCAACGCTCTCCCTCCTAAACGACCAGAAATTCTTCCTTTCCCTCTGTTACAACTCCCAAATGATCATCATAAAAACCACTTTTCAGGGCTAAAACCTGTCCATTTTTTAAAGGAGTGACGGCTCCTGCCCGGGTCAGTTCTTTTAACTGATCGGGATAAAGATTGACCGCAAATCTCTGCCCCTTCCGAAGCCAATTCATAAGCTCTTTGCTCATAAGCTCTCCGTTCAGCTTATTGATAATGATTTTCCCCTCTTCAAAAGGGACCAAAACGCCAGTGGTATTCTGGTCAATCGGAGCAAAAATCTCTCCGGCTGTCTTAAATGCCTGACATAATGCCAGTTCCAGAATTTTCGTCCTGCCATACTTCCCTGCATAGGCCTTTTTTCCTGCCCAATTACCGCTTAGCAAATCAACCAGATTTGTATTCAGCTTCTCTACCGGATAATTCATCAGGCGCTGCTGTTCCGAATCATAATAATACCTCTCATAATATGCATTCAAAGCCGGTCTGGACAGAAGATCTTGTTGAAAATATTCTCCATTCTTTTGGAACAATTCCACAACGGCCTCGCTGCAGGCCGCCCCTTTCCTTATCTGATCCAGACGTCCCAGGCGTTCCTCTTCATAATGAATCAGATATACCACTCCTTCCTTCTCTTCTCCGTTCCGGTTACATCTGCCTGCAGCCTGGGCAATGCTGTCCAGCCCCGCAAAGGAACGGATAACACAGGAGAAGGATAAATCCACCCCTGCTTCAATCAGAGAAGTGCTGATGCATAACAGCGGTTCTTCTTTGGGCCTGTTTTTTATACGGTTAATAAAAGACAGGCGGTGTTCCGGGCACATATTGGTACTTAAATGAATCAAAGTGACAGGTATATCCCGGTCTTTGAGAGAAGTCTCCATTTCCCGATAAACCGTTTCTGCCGCCTTTTTTGTATTTAAGATGACCAGCATATCCTTATGAACATTCATCAGTTCTGCTAAAAAAGCACACAGTCTGTCCGTATCCAGAATTCCTTTCTTTTCTTCAACTCGAACACGTTTCAACTGTTTATAAAGCCCGTCAACATCGGAGATTATATCAGCCGGAGTTCCCATGTGAACCGAAATCCGAACCTGATCCAATACCGGCTGAGTCGCAGAGCATAAAACAATGGTTGAGCGGCAAACATGACAGAGGTAGTTCATGGCCATATTAAAAATATGTATCATTTTAATTGGAAGGGACTGTATTTCATCAATAATGATTACGGAATCAGTTAGATTGTGGAACCGTCGTACCGAACTTGTCTTACCCGAAAATAATGTGTTCAAGAACTGGACAAAGGTAGTAATGACCACCGGACTATCCCAGTTCTCAGTTAAATGGCGATACCGGTCGATACAATCACCATCTGTTTCATCAGAATCCTCCACTATCACATTAGAATGATGCTCCAAGATTATTTTTTCATTTCCAAGCGCTTCCCGGAATACCTGACTGTTCTGTTCCAAGATGCTTAAATAGGGACCAATGTAAAAAATCCGCTTCTTATTAAGCTTTCGTGCATGATTTACAGCATACCTCATGCTGCTCAAGGTTTTCGCACCTCCGGTCGGGACTGTCAGCCGATAGATCCCCGTAGGATGGTTTGCAAATTCCAGACACTCATCTGCAATTTTCCTTCTCAAAGCAAAGATGCCTTCCTTCAGAGGAAAGCTGTCCAGCTTTCTTTCCAGGTTTGAACCGGAAATCTCCCATAAAGTTTTCCCATCTGTCTCTAAATCCACCGGACTTCTGTCTCCACAGAAAACCGCCGTATCCAGGCGGTCCGCGTCGATCAGTATGGACAAAAGCATTCGTGCAATGAGACCATTTGTAAAAAGACCGCTTAAGTCATTGGCTGAAATCTCCTTTTGAAAATTGCTAACCTCTTCTACTGCCTTTTTAAAACATTCATCTGTTTCAGTGAAAGAAATAGTACTGCTCTTAAGATTCTGAACTACTTCTTCATAATCAAGATTTTCCAGATTTTCAACCCGTTTACGAAAGCAGTCCTCTCCTTGCACAGACATACAGTCATTTACTCCATGATGAGAGAGAATTGCTTCACAAATTAACTGGGCGGTCAGTTTTTCCAGAGAACTTCCTTTATAATATCTTTGGTAAATATAAATAGCCCCTGCGGAGCTGTGATTGACGCCTCCCTGCACTTTTCCAGCCTTTTTAGAAACAGAGGTTCTTATGTAGCTTTCAAATTCCTGGCGCCATTTTCCTAAATCATGATACAAGCCTGCTATATAAGCCAGATATCCCATACCAAGGGGGAGGCCCAAGTGCTTTGCAACTTGAGCTGTTCCCTCCAAATGTTCCTGTACAGTCTGCTCTTTTTCAGGATTGTCGGGATTGATATGAGCGACCATTAAAACACCTTCTTTAATATTGTATTTTCAATTCACAACTTTTAATTAATTATAAAACTTTTTAATATAAATCTCAATATTTTTCTACCTTTTTCGAGCACCTTTGCAACAAATTTCACACCGAACACTCTTATGTATCCCATTTTTCTTTCTTCAGTGGTATCCTGATCAATATTCTCGTATCTTTCCATGTTTACATAAAAATTTGTAGGACAACTCAGACTGACAGTTACATGGACCTCATTGTTTTTATTAGTGTTTTTTGAGTTGTTTAAATTTAAAAAGTGATTCATAATCAACATCCTTTCATTTTTCATTTCTATTTATTTTAAAAAATGAAAGAAAAACTTGAGTGTTCACCCCCCTCCTTTTTGCACAATCTTCTCTAAAAAGGTTGACCTTTAAGCTTAAATCCATTAAAGTAAATATGCTATATTCTTTAGATTAAAGCAGAAGCATTTTCAGACATCACCCAATCAATTTCAACCATTGAATGGGTGATTAGCTTTTCTTCCATTTTTATTTTCGGTAATGTGTCTTGTATTATGTATTTGTTTTATATTAGACTATACCTTTATAACACAATTATTATTTTTTTGCAATGCCTATTATTTTTTTTTCTGTTATTTTTTTCTTTATTGATTTTTCTTAAAAATACATATATTATATATTAGTCGAGTTAATTCTCGTGGGTAGAAAAGGTAAAGTGTATTGTATAATGTGAAGTGAGACCGTACAAAATTTCTGTACGGTCTCCTTTGTTTCCTGTTAATTCTAATTAACTCTCCATATTCTTCTCACACCACTCCCCCAACGCACATTCCTCACACTTTGCCTTCCTTGCCGTGCAAACCGCTCTGCCATGATAGATCAGCTGAAAATTAATCCGGTTCCAGTGTTCTTCCGGCAACGCCTTCTGCAACTCCATTTCCACCTCTGCCGGATTTTTCCCGGAGGCCCAGCCCAACCGTCTGGAAATGCGGAATACGTGAGTATCCACCGTAACCCCCGGTATTCCATAAGCATCTGCCAGAAATAAAGTGGCGG
>NZ_LT732526.1:42523-44199 GCF_900155545.1 Clostridium sp. Marseille-P2415 | reverse complement strand
CTTCTGTCTCCACAGAAAACCGCCGTATCCAGGCGGTCCGCGTCGATCAGTATGGACAAAAGCATTCGTGCAATGAGACCATTTGTAAAAAGACCGCTTAAGTCATTGGCTGAAATCTCCTTTTGAAAATTGCTAACCTCTTCTACTGCCTTTTTAAAACATTCATCTGTTTCAGTGAAAGAAATAGTACTGCTCTTAAGATTCTGAACTACTTCTTCATAATCAAGATTTTCCAGATTTTCAACCCGTTTACGAAAGCAGTCCTCTCCTTGCACAGACATACAGTCATTTACTCCATGATGAGAGAGAATTGCTTCACAAATTAACTGGGCGGTCAGTTTTTCCAGAGAACTTCCTTTATAATATCTTTGGTAAATATAAATAGCCCCTGCGGAGCTGTGATTGACGCCTCCCTGCACTTTTCCAGCCTTTTTAGAAACAGAGGTTCTTATGTAGCTTTCAAATTCCTGGCGCCATTTTCCTAAATCATGATACAAGCCTGCTATATAAGCCAGATATCCCATACCAAGGGGGAGGCCCAAGTGCTTTGCAACTTGAGCTGTTCCCTCCAAATGTTCCTGTACAGTCTGCTCTTTTTCAGGATTGTCGGGATTGATATGAGCGACCATTAAAACACCTTCTTTAATATTGTATTTTCAATTCACAACTTTTAATTAATTATAAAACTTTTTAATATAAATCTCAATATTTTTCTACCTTTTTCGAGCACCTTTGCAACAAATTTCACACCGAACACTCTTATGTATCCCATTTTTCTTTCTTCAGTGGTATCCTGATCAATATTCTCGTATCTTTCCATGTTTACATAAAAATTTGTAGGACAACTCAGACTGACAGTTACATGGACCTCATTGTTTTTATTAGTGTTTTTTGAGTTGTTTAAATTTAAAAAGTGATTCATAATCAACATCCTTTCATTTTTCATTTCTATTTATTTTAAAAAATGAAAGAAAAACTTGAGTGTTCACCCCCCTCCTTTTTGCACAATCTTCTCTAAAAAGGTTGACCTTTAAGCTTAAATCCATTAAAGTAAATATGCTATATTCTTTAGATTAAAGCAGAAGCATTTTCAGACATCACCCAATCAATTTCAACCATTGAATGGGTGATTAGCTTTTCTTCCATTTTTATTTTCGGTAATGTGTCTTGTATTATGTATTTGTTTTATATTAGACTATACCTTTATAACACAATTATTATTTTTTTGCAATGCCTATTATTTTTTTTTCTGTTATTTTTTTCTTTATTGATTTTTCTTAAAAATACATATATTATATATTAGTCGAGTTAATTCTCGTGGGTAGAAAAGGTAAAGTGTATTGTATAATGTGAAGTGAGACCGTACAAAATTTCTGTACGGTCTCCTTTGTTTCCTGTTAATTCTAATTAACTCTCCATATTCTTCTCACACCACTCCCCCAACGCACATTCCTCACACTTTGCCTTCCTTGCCGTGCAAACCGCTCTGCCATGATAGATCAGCTGAAAATTAATCCGGTTCCAGTGTTCTTCCGGCAACGCCTTCTGCAACTCCATTTCCACCTCTGCCGGATTTTTCCCGGAGGCCCAGCCCAACCGTCTGGAAATGCGGAATACGTGAGTATCCACCGTAACCCCCGGTATTCCATAAGCATCTGCCAGAAATAAAGTGGCGG
>NZ_LT732526.1:35967-41688 GCF_900155545.1 Clostridium sp. Marseille-P2415 | reverse complement strand
TTTTCCCGGAGGCCCAGCCCAACCGTCTGGAAATGCGGAATACGTGAGTATCCACCGTAACCCCCGGTATTCCATAAGCATCTGCCAGAAATAAAGTGGCGGTCTTTCTTCCTACCCCGGACAGAGCCAGAATTCCATCAATATCCGACGGTACCTCTCCGCCATATTCTTCAACAATCTGTCTGCAGCATTTCTTCAAATTCCTCGCCTTATTCTTATAAAGCCCAATGGAACGAATGGAATCCTCTATTTCTTCCAGTGGAGCTTCCGCCATCTGCTCTGCAGTCTGATACCGTTTAAATAATTGCGGAAGCACCTCCTCCACCTGTTTGTCTGTGCTTTGGGCGCTAAGCATAATTGCTGCCAAAAGCTGCCATGGCTTCTGGTGAAAGAAGCCCTCCTTTGTCATACCGTAAATCTCATCCAATTTATCCAGTACACAACTGATATTTTCCTTTTTCATTCTGTCTCACCTTGCCTTCCGGCTTCCTGTTATGTAATAGGGACGCACTCATAAGCTTGTCGTTGTCTTTTTCTGATTCCAGTCATCTGCCCCGTTTATCCATTTCCCCCGGCTCAAACAGCTTAATGGTTCCATATTCGCCGTCATACCCGGGACTCCGCTCTACTTTCCCTTCCCTTAAACGCCTGATTCCTTCTGAAATCATATAACCGGATTCATTTCGGATGTCCTCCAGGGCTAATTCCCTCAATATCTGAAATTCAGAACCCAGATTCCTCAACATGGATTCATACTGGTTCCGGACCTTTTTGCTTGCAGTGGTATAGCCTATAGAAGCGGCGATAACCTCAGGAAGAGGGACCAGACTCTCAAAGGACTTTCCGCCGGGAAGAATAAATCCCTCGTTTCGGTCTGCCAGCTGTCCGACCCGGTGGGACACTCCCGTGGTCAGCTTTCGGCCGCAGACCGGACACTTGCCGGAATATTGTTCCGCTTCCGCCGGGGAAAGGCAAAGATTACATTTCCTATGGCCATCATAATGGTATTTTCCCTCTTCCGGGAAAAATTCGATGGTTCCCTTTAACCCCTCGCCTTTTTGAATGGCATCCGAAAGCCCGGTATAGGACAGATCGATATCCAAAAGATTCGCCTCCCGGCCCATCTTTGCCGGAGAATGGGCATCTGAATTGGAGATGAGCTGAAAGCGGTCCAGGGCAGACAAGCGCCATATCATGGGCGGGTCTGAAGAAAGTCCCGTTTCCAGAGCATGGATATGGGGAGTCAGATCCTCAAAGCATTCCTCAATGGAATCAAAACCGGAAAAAGCCCCGAACAGGGAAAAATGCGGCGTCCAGATGTGAGCGGGAATATAGATTGCTTCAGGGCATAATTCCAGCATGATTTCCAGAAGGTCATGGCAGTCCAGTCCCAGAATGGGCCTGCCGTCTGAACGAAGGTTCCCTATGGTTTCCAGCTTCTCCGATAGCAGCTCCGCTTCCTCCAGGCCCGGAAGAAGGATCACACTGTGCACCTTTCTCACTTTTCCGTTTTTCTTATAAATAGAGCTGATTTCCCCGGAAACCACAAACCGGGGAGCCTGCAGACCTGTCCTGCAGTCCTTATCCATGCGGTATTCTTCCTTTAATATGTAAAGCCCTTCCTCTGCAGGAATCAGCTTTTCCTTTAATTCCTCCCGCCAACTCGGATGGGTGAAATCCCCGGTTCCCAGTATGTCGATCCCCTTGCGCCCCGCCCAAAGGTCCAGATATTCCGGCGTGCAATCCTTACTGGTTGCCCTGGAATAGTGGGAATGAATGTGTAAGTCCGCGATATACATAAATCTCACCTGCTTTTGTCAATTTATGTTTTATTATAGCGTTCTTTGGAGAACGGCGCAAGAAGTAAACCTTTCCTATTTCTTTTCTTAATATAAATACAATCAGTCTAAAACAAAGGATTGACATGTCTGCACAAATAGAGAAAGGGGCATTATCTGCCCCTATGCTTCTCTTTCTTCTTTTGCTGCTTCCGCTCGAACCGGTGCTGTTTCTCCGCATCCTTTACTTCCCGTGCAAATACTTTCCGCTCCTGTTTTTGCTGTTCGTGCTGTAATTTCAATGCCTGCTGGGATTTCGTGCCGATACCGGCATTTTGGATCTGCCGGTGAACCTCCCTTTGAATCCGTTTGGGATTTTTCATGCTTTCCTTTACAGCTGCATCCACAGCCGGACTAAGCCGCAGCTTATCGTAATTTTTAAGAAGGAATTCATACACTTCACAGTCTTTCGGCTCTGCACCGAATGTTACCTTGCATACCGACAGCTTTCCATCTGAAATCCGCTCTAAAATTCCGATCCAAAATGGCTCCTCAAAAAATACAAAAAACGCAACCGAAACTTTGTCCATAACAGTTCCTCCTTATAATGTTAGAAACAAAGAACGGACGACCAAGGAGGAGGGCTACTTGGAAACGGATGAATTAACTCCATTTCCGTCCGGACTACCAACCGGATCTGCATGGCATATGCCATGGATTGTGTTTTTATCTTTGCTTCTCCCATTATATCACGGCGGCAGACTCAAGAAAAGATCATT
Source organism: Clostridium sp. Marseille-P2415 (assembly GCF_900155545.1). Lineage (GTDB taxonomy): Bacteria > Bacillota > Clostridia > Lachnospirales > Lachnospiraceae > Lacrimispora. The sequence goes on along the minus strand of NZ_LT732526.1, from coordinate 39,131 downwards.
CTTTTCCCTTGCTTTTGCAGCAACATGTAAATATAATAGAAAAGAATGAATTCTATCATACAAGGTGGTAAGGAACATGTGTATCAATAAGAAAAAGCAAAACGATGTTTTACTCCATGCAAGGCCAGTGAATCACAACGCCGCTTGCATGGAGTAAAAAGACGTTGCCATTTGCCGGCTTTGCAACTTGAAGATTAAAATTCGAGGAGTGAATCCGCATGAAATATCTCAATGCAGCTTTAATTCTTCCCAAAGACCTGGTCGAAGAATTACAAAAATATATTCAGGGGAGTTATTTATACATCCCGGCACAAAAAGACCAACATAAAAAATGGGGAGAGCTTTCCGGGTTCCGTACGGAATTAAAACAACGGAATTTAAAAATCCGGCAGGAGTTTTCCAGTGGTACATCCATGGAAGATCTGGCCGAATCTTATTTTCTTTCCATTCATGCGATAAAGAAAATCTTATATCGGAAATAGCGCGGGGAGGCCGTTTATACGGCCTTCCCGTTTTGTGTATTCTTTGTTTCTGTAACGTTCCTTATATTGAGGCGTTTCCTAGACTCTGGTATTATTTTAAAGGAGGTGGAGACATGAAAAAAAACAATGATTTTACAAGCTTTGGATACTCGGAGGCAGATATCACGCCTGATTGGCCGGTTGAATTAGTGGGCTTTTCCCGCATTGACAATACCTCGAAAGGAATCCTTCATCAATTAAAAGCACAGATTCTTGTCTGCAAATCAGATGACGAAGCATGCTGCCTGATCACCATAGACAGCATTGGCTTTACCGTTGCTTTAACCAATCATCTGCGCGATCTTGCTGCAAAGGAATTAGGTGTTTCCCGTCAAAAAATAATGGTCTGTTTTTCACACACCCATTCCGCACCGAATGCCGGTACTGACCATAAATACTACACCTTTGCCAGTACACGGATCCTGTCCTGCGTACGCAAAGCAGCTTCTGAATTGTCTCCCTTGCATGCTGCATGGGGAGTTACGGATTGTGAAATAGGTATCAACCGGCGGGGTCATCAAACGGCCGTAGATAAACGGCTCGGAGTATTGAAGCTTGCAGACAGCGCGGATCAAACCAGACTTTTATTACTGCGGGTGACCGCGCATGCAAATGTCCTGACCAGCGATAACTACCATATATCGTCAGATTATTTTGGCGTAACAAGGGATCTGCTTGAACAAAAGCTGGGTTGTAAGGTACTTATGGTACAGGGTGCTGCCGGAGATATCCGGCCTAAGTTCCGGCAGAAAAATGCAGAATATCTGGAAGTTCATGGATTGGAGGCTTCTGCCAAACCATACTCCTTAGAGGATAAGCAGAAATTTTACCTGCAAAGCATGGAAGCACTGGATAAAATGGCACAGGCAGTTTCTCTTTCGGTGGACCGGATTTTAGGAAAAATAAAGGCAGTTCCTATCTTCCAGTTGTCCATGTTTTCCGAACAAGGTACCTTCCGGGCCGACATCCCCTCTATGGAAAAAGCTCGGAAAATTGCCTATGAAGCAGGAAAAGAAGCAGGAATTGATGGAACGGGCTGGCTTTCAGAGATCGAACGGCTCCACAGGGAAAAAATCACCGTTCAGGAAGGAAATGTCGAAATACAGTACTTTGTTCTAAATGAAGGCTGTCTGTGCGGCATTGCAAATGAAGCCATGTGTGAAATCGCACTGGATATCCAGGCGCAAACGGATAATCCGCTTTTCTTTTTCAACGGATATGTTAACGGCATTGACAGCTATCTGCCCACTGCCAAAGAATATGATAACGGCGGATATGAGGTTTTGTGGTCAAATTTAATTTATTACCGGTATTATAGGCGGGTTATGCCATTCAACCGGAACACGGCCCGGGAGCTCGCTCATATTGCTGCAGACACCTGGCTAAACACCCAGAGCCAAAAACCGTTGTTGTATTTACCAGAATATGGTACAATGGACCAATAATGATTGTAAAAAGCAGCCTCACCCGGCCACGAAACAGCAGCATTTCGTTTTGACACCTTATGGGGCAAAAGCAAAGAGCAGGAGGAATGAAAGCAGCATGAAAAAAATCTTAAAATTATTTGCTATCACATCACTTCTGTCCATATCCATGACATCAGCCGCTTTTGCGGGAACCTGGAAGCAGAATACCCATGGATGGTGGTGGCTGGATGGAGATAAGTCCTATCCCTCTTCCACCTGGAAATGGATCGATTCCAATGGGGATGGATTGGCGGAATGCTACTATTTTGATGAAAACGGATACCTTCTTACCGGAACCACCACTCCGGATGGCTACACCGTTAATGAATCCGGTGCATGGTCCGAAGAGGGCCTTGTCCGTCAAAAGGCCGCCAATCCTTTTGCTTCCCGTACCGTTAATCAGGAAGGATTGGAGCTTTACCAGGAAGCAGACCAAAAGAGTTCCGGGCTGCCCGGCCTGGATATTAAGGCGGATATCCTTATGAACCTGTCCTATGCAGGGCTGGAGATCCCGGTATCCAAGAATATGCAGCTTAAATACCATGACATCAACACGCCGAACATGGAATTTCTCTCTTCCACCTATACCGATATGATGGGCATCCATAAATCGGAAACCTCTTTCTATAACAATGGCTGTTACTATTCGGATATGGGAGAGAATGAAAAATTTAAAATGAAAATCGGATATAGAGACATGACAAATAATCTTACATTGGGAGGGCTTACGGGACAGTTCGGTGCATTCTTGGAAAATGTTCAGATTGCAGCCGATGAAGACGGAAACAGAGTTCTTTTATATTCCAGCCAGACCGAAGGTCTGGAACAATATCTGAGAAATTTCTATAACGAGATATGGCCTTCCCTTGCCGACTCCGATTTCAGGATCAATCAGGTCAACGGCAAGGCTGTCATCAGCCCGAAAGGATATTTCTCCAAAGAAGTCATCTCGATTTACATGACCATGACCGAAGACGAAGAAACCATGGGAATATCCATGAACATCAATCTGGATTATAACAATCCCGGACAGCCGGTAGCCATTCAGTTTCCTTCCACGGAGGGATATGAAGAGATCGTTTATTAAGAAAACATCAGGGGAGGGAAACGCATCGGCGTTCCCCTCCCCTTCTTCATTATTCTTTCAAACCGGTATAAACATGACACCGGCCCGCCG
>NZ_LT732526.1:15342-34814 GCF_900155545.1 Clostridium sp. Marseille-P2415 | reverse complement strand
CCTTAGAGGATAAGCAGAAATTTTACCTGCAAAGCATGGAAGCACTGGATAAAATGGCACAGGCAGTTTCTCTTTCGGTGGACCGGATTTTAGGAAAAATAAAGGCAGTTCCTATCTTCCAGTTGTCCATGTTTTCCGAACAAGGTACCTTCCGGGCCGACATCCCCTCTATGGAAAAAGCTCGGAAAATTGCCTATGAAGCAGGAAAAGAAGCAGGAATTGATGGAACGGGCTGGCTTTCAGAGATCGAACGGCTCCACAGGGAAAAAATCACCGTTCAGGAAGGAAATGTCGAAATACAGTACTTTGTTCTAAATGAAGGCTGTCTGTGCGGCATTGCAAATGAAGCCATGTGTGAAATCGCACTGGATATCCAGGCGCAAACGGATAATCCGCTTTTCTTTTTCAACGGATATGTTAACGGCATTGACAGCTATCTGCCCACTGCCAAAGAATATGATAACGGCGGATATGAGGTTTTGTGGTCAAATTTAATTTATTACCGGTATTATAGGCGGGTTATGCCATTCAACCGGAACACGGCCCGGGAGCTCGCTCATATTGCTGCAGACACCTGGCTAAACACCCAGAGCCAAAAACCGTTGTTGTATTTACCAGAATATGGTACAATGGACCAATAATGATTGTAAAAAGCAGCCTCACCCGGCCACGAAACAGCAGCATTTCGTTTTGACACCTTATGGGGCAAAAGCAAAGAGCAGGAGGAATGAAAGCAGCATGAAAAAAATCTTAAAATTATTTGCTATCACATCACTTCTGTCCATATCCATGACATCAGCCGCTTTTGCGGGAACCTGGAAGCAGAATACCCATGGATGGTGGTGGCTGGATGGAGATAAGTCCTATCCCTCTTCCACCTGGAAATGGATCGATTCCAATGGGGATGGATTGGCGGAATGCTACTATTTTGATGAAAACGGATACCTTCTTACCGGAACCACCACTCCGGATGGCTACACCGTTAATGAATCCGGTGCATGGTCCGAAGAGGGCCTTGTCCGTCAAAAGGCCGCCAATCCTTTTGCTTCCCGTACCGTTAATCAGGAAGGATTGGAGCTTTACCAGGAAGCAGACCAAAAGAGTTCCGGGCTGCCCGGCCTGGATATTAAGGCGGATATCCTTATGAACCTGTCCTATGCAGGGCTGGAGATCCCGGTATCCAAGAATATGCAGCTTAAATACCATGACATCAACACGCCGAACATGGAATTTCTCTCTTCCACCTATACCGATATGATGGGCATCCATAAATCGGAAACCTCTTTCTATAACAATGGCTGTTACTATTCGGATATGGGAGAGAATGAAAAATTTAAAATGAAAATCGGATATAGAGACATGACAAATAATCTTACATTGGGAGGGCTTACGGGACAGTTCGGTGCATTCTTGGAAAATGTTCAGATTGCAGCCGATGAAGACGGAAACAGAGTTCTTTTATATTCCAGCCAGACCGAAGGTCTGGAACAATATCTGAGAAATTTCTATAACGAGATATGGCCTTCCCTTGCCGACTCCGATTTCAGGATCAATCAGGTCAACGGCAAGGCTGTCATCAGCCCGAAAGGATATTTCTCCAAAGAAGTCATCTCGATTTACATGACCATGACCGAAGACGAAGAAACCATGGGAATATCCATGAACATCAATCTGGATTATAACAATCCCGGACAGCCGGTAGCCATTCAGTTTCCTTCCACGGAGGGATATGAAGAGATCGTTTATTAAGAAAACATCAGGGGAGGGAAACGCATCGGCGTTCCCCTCCCCTTCTTCATTATTCTTTCAAACCGGTATAAACATGACACCGGCCCGCCGTAAATAAGCGGATCAGACCGAAAACCAAAATGACCGGAAACAGGACCGCTGCCAGTATTCCGGTTTTTAAGTCACTTCCGAAATATCCGGAAACAAGGCCCACAAGAGTCGGACCGCTGGAACAGCCCAAATCACCTGCCAGTGCCAGAAATGCAAACATCGCCGTGCCCCCTCCCCGTATGGAAGCAGACGCCATGCTGAAGGTTCCCGGCCACATAATTCCCACGGACAGGCCGCATAGCCCGCAGCCTGCCAGACCCAATGCAGGAATGGGCGACAGGGAGATCAGAAAATAAGAGCCGATACACAGGATTCCGCTGGCAATCATCATTTTTTTCAAATTAAGCTTTTCCCCGTATTTTCCATAAACTACCCTTGAGATTCCCATCATCGTGGCGAAAAGCATGGGACCTGCCAGATCTCCCACGGTCTTGCTTACCCCCAGTCCCTCTTCCGCAAAGGCCGAGGCCCACTGGCTGACCGCCTGTTCACTGGCTCCGGCACACACCATGAGCACCATAAAAGCCCAGAATATTTTTTTCCCAATCAGAGCCCGGAAGGAAAGGCCTTCCTCCTCTTTCACCAATGGGGCAATCGGCACCTTGATAAACATGATAATGTTTGCAATGGGAATCATTGCCCAGAAAAGGGCCAGTATCCTCCAGCTTTTCAGACCGGATATCCCGAAAAATACGGTCGATAACAGAACGACCCCCACATGGCCCCAGCAATAAAAGGAATGAAGCATGCTCATGGCCTTTTCTTTATTATCCGTGGGACATGCCTCAACAATGGGGCTGACCAGAACCTCCAGAAGGCCTCCCCCTGTCGCATAAATCACCACTGCCGTAAGCAGACCGGCCCATGCATGGGGAAACAGACCCGGCAATATGGTCAGAGAAATCAAACCTATGGCACATAATATATGAGCCGTTATAATGGAGGCACGGAAGCCGATCCGGTCAATCACGCCGGCGGACAGCAGATCCACCAACAGCTGAATTCCAAAATTGACCGTCACAAGCATGGTAATTCTGGATAAGGAGATGCCATACTCAGACTGAAACGTAAGGAATAAAAGCGGTACAAAATTGTTGACAATGGCCTGCACAATGTAACTCATAAAACAGGCATGGACTGTTTTGGTATAATCTTTATTCATTGATAATCACCTGCTTTTCATTTTTTGTATTATACCGCATAATTTCTTCTATTTCTTGCAAATTACCGCCAATTTATGATACAATCGAGCCAAACAGCGAGAGGAGAGCGCTCCATGCAAAGCACAAAAATACAAACCGATGAATCCATGATGGAGCTGGTCTCCCATGGTTCGGCGGCCTTTCCCTTTCAATATTATTATGAGGATGTGGGAAAATTCGATAACCGATGCATAGACTGGCATTGGCACAGGGAATTTGAGCTGGTATCCGTAATAGAAGGAATCGTTCAGTGCTCCATCGGCAATATCAATTACATACTGGAAGCCGGGGACGGCGTTTTCATCAATTCCGGAGCCATACACCGTTTTCTGTCTGCCGGAACTGCAATTATTCCCAATGTCCTGTTTGCACCGGACTTCCTCGCGCCGGATAACAGTTCTATTTATGAAAAATACATTCTTCCCTTTCTTCATTCGGGTATTTCCCATATTGTGCTGAAGGGCAGAATTCCCTGGCAAAAAGACGTTCTGCTCACCCTTTCCAGGCTTTATCACTTATGTGAAAATCCCAACTCCATCTGGGAGCTGGAGGCCCATACGATGGTCTGCCAGGTCTGGGCAAGCCTGTCCATGCACCGCCAGGAATTTGCGGCCATGGAAAATGCGGGAGTCAACCGGATTTCCCAGGCCCGTTTCAAAGGCATGACCTGCTTCATAGAGCAAAACTTCTCAAAAAAAATCACTTTGGATGATATTGCAATGTCTGTGGGAGTCAGCAAACGGGAAGCGCTCCGCTGCTTTCAGTGTTCTGTACCGTTTTCGCCTGTGGAATATTTAAATAAATACCGGCTGCAGCAGGCACAGCAGCTTCTTCTTCATACGGACCGCTCCATAACCGAAATCGCCGAAAGCACCGGATTTGAGAGCACCAGCTATTTTGACCGCCTGTTCAGGCGGGAATTTCATATGACGCCCAGGCAGTACCGTTCCAGCTCAAAAGCCGGCAGAACAGGCATGGCTGAAAATACAGTCCATAGATTCCTCCGCCTGCATTCACAGGCTGTCTGCGCTGGAAGGGGCGATCCAGGGAATAAAGAAAACCTTGCTTCCAGAAGAGAGGAAGGCAGAATTAAAGGAGTTTTATCACCATCATAAAAAATAAAGAAATCCGGAAGGGCAGGAGTACTCATTTGAAACCAGAGATGGCACGGTTTAAATATCTACCAAATACGATCACGGTCTTAAGAATCGCAGGCAGTCTGGCTCTGTTCTTTCAAAAGCCTCTGTCAGCCGGATTTTTCTTTCTCTACTTTTTATGCGGTATCACAGACATCCTGGATGGATTTATTGCCAGAAAAACAAATACCGTAAGTGCAGAAGGTGCTGTATTAGACAGCGCTGCAGATACGGTATTGATTGCTGTTATGCTGTTTATGCTGGTTCCTGTCCTTCCTTTCACACCATGGATGCTCCTGTGGACCGCAGCCATAGCCGTTGTCCGCATTCTTTCATGGGCCGTTGGATTTATCAGGTACCGGACGTTTGCTTCTTTGCATACCTATGCCAACAAAGCCGCCGGATTTGCACTTTTCTGCTTTCCGGTCCTATGGAAGCTTTTGGGTATGCCCGTAACAGCGGCTGCTGTTGGCATGATTGCAAGTTTATCTGCCATCGAGGAGCTGGTCATTCAGCTGACCTCCAAAAAGCTTTGCAGAAACGAGACTACCGTATTCCACAGCTTCAGGTCGGCACGGTGTATGGATTCTGATTCTAAAAAACGGAAATAAAACGGCTGTTCTCAAAACTGTTTTTTCTCCATTATCTTAACGGATATAAGATATGAAAAAATAAACGCCAGAATGCAGACCAATGCCAGCTTTCCCATAAACCCGGCCGGGTCCATGGCCAGCAGATTGGTTAATATCAGATCGGCATCGTAATTAAAATACCGCATTCCTTTCACCAGAAAGAACGCAATCACAAACGAAGCTCCGATCACTCCGATGAAAGCCATTCTGCTCTTTTCAGCCCCAAATTTCAGATGAAGCGGCAAAGACACCGCCAAAAGCACCAGTACCACGAGCAAATAGAAAAAGGAGGACGGAAAGACATCAGCCAAAGCCGCGTTTTGTTTGACAACCATTACCCCGGCTGTTAAAAGAGTAGCCAGGCACCAGGTAATTCCACCCGTAATCAGGCCGAATAAATATTTCTCCGCTACATACCCTTTCCTGCTGACCGGCATGGTAAACAAAAAGAAGAATCCGTTATCAAACTCATCATAGCTGATCGTACTTATTGTAAACATGGTAATCATAAGCGTCATATAATTGACCACATAAATAGAATTAAAATTCGTAAAAAACATCATTCCTACAAGCAGGAATAAAACTAAGAAAAAATTCTTCTGATTCTTTAGCAGCAGGAAATCTTTTATTAACAACCCTTTCATAACTGTTCACCTCGAATCATCATCGTCATTACCTCATCCACATTTCCCTTTTCCACCACGATCCCGGGGCTGTTTTCCAGATAGAATTGCTTTTGGTCTGTAAGGCAGCTGTGACCAAAAGCCTCTTTTTTATGCCTTATGATATACCTCTTATCCAGTTTTGCATATTGCTCCTCTGTCACCTTTAACAGACCGTAGCTGCTAAGAAGGACATCGGTTTCCTCATGTAACACCATCCTGCCGTGGTCTATCAGATACAGATCATCACAGAGGTTTTCCAGATCACTTGAAATATGGGAACTGATCAATAAAGATCTTTCATCCTGTTCCATATAGCTTCTCATATAATCCAAAAGTCCATCTCTTGCTATGACATCCAGTCCGGCAGTAGGTTCATCAAAAATCAACAGCTTTGCATCATGTGACATAGCTGCAATCACTTTTAGCTTTGCTTTCATGCCGGTGGAAAAGTCCTTGATCCTCTTATTTAAAGGCAGATCGAATTCCCTGCATTTCTTTATAAAACCTTCTTTATCGAATTTTGAATACAGGCTCTGCATCACTGGGATGATGTCCTTTATGGTTAAGTAAGCGCTGAACCCGGAATCAGCTAACACGACTCCCATATCCTCCCGGTCCTTTGGAGTAAGGGATCTGACAGCCTTTCCAAAGACTTCAATACTGCCTCCGTCTATGGAGATCAAGCCTAAAACCGACTTAAATACTGTGGTTTTGCCTGCACCGTTTTGGCCAATCAGTCCCGTAATATATCCCGGACGCAGGTCCAGAGAACAGTCCAGGCTGAATCCGCCGTAATGTTTCTGCACGTTTTCCAATTTCAATAACATAACTAATCCTCCAAAATGATATGAAACAGTTCGGTTATCTCTTCATTGCTCATTCCGCAGCTTCGGCCCTTCCGAATGGCTGTCTCCAAATCTGTTTCCACTTCTTTCTTCTTCTCTTCCAACATGAGATTCTGATTCGCACAGGCCACAAAGCTTCCTTTTCCATGAACGGTTATGATGAAGCCCTCCTGTTCCAGCGCATCATATGACTTCTTCACGGTCAGGGCACTGACCCGCAAATCTTTTGCCAGGGCACGTACTGAAGGAAGCATTTCTCCTTCCTGCAGCTGCCCCTGCATAATCATCACCTTGATCTGTTCCACAATCTGTTCATAAATTGGCTGCATGGACGAATTATTAATGATTAATTTCATTTTATCCCTCCTCGATAAACAGTATATAACAGTTTGGATAATTTGTCAACTGTTATATACTGTTTATCATAATTCTTATGAAATTATAGATTGTCAATGATTTTAGCTTTTTCTCTGTTATACTCTTCCTCAGACAGGACGCCACCATCATACATAATTTTTAATTGTTTAATTTTCTTGTAAAGTCAACCTCTCCTGCTTCAATGATATCTATTTTTTCTTACAACCGGCTTCGTACATACATATACATAATACCAACACAAGCCACCATACCATTATATCGCAGCCGATTACCCGTCCAACGAAAAAGACAGAACATATTAAAAAATCTTCGAATAAAACATAGAATGGCTGCTGTAAACAGGAATAACTTTCCCGGTTTGCAGCAGCCATTGTTTTTTCCAACAGTTGATTCTATCTAAGCTTTCAAATGCAAAAAAACGTGATTAATATTGTTATAGCCATTTCCTAATCTTATATTCTTAAATCTCTCTTTACCACCAAGGTCTGATATCCGCCGATCTCACCTTCTCCCGACAGTTCCCCTAACATCAGCGTTCCGGCTTTTATCTCAGTCATCATCGGCAATTCAAACTGATGGTAACATATTATCTGTTTTTTGTTTATAATAATTATTTTTTTAAACGAGCGATACTACATACCAAACTTATAGGTATAGTTATGCGTAAATCATTTATAAAATTATAATTAGTAATAAGTATATGATGTATTATCATATCATATATGGTTAATGTGATAGTACTTATTATTAAATAAAAAATAAACAATTTGAATAATTTTATAAACATAATAATTTTATTCTTCATAGCCATTTGCATAAATAATATCAGTTAATTTCTTTTATAGTAGCGTTATCTATAATATATAATCGAAACAGCCTGATCTACTATTTTTCCAACCATTGTATGATATATTTATAAATTAATAATCATACTTTTCCTTTCTTTATATTTTGATACTGTTAGTAATTACAAAAATTCTCCTCCCTATAGAAGATATTCCAGTAATTATAATAGGTATTTAATCACTGATTATATGGTCTCACTTTTTGCGCAATTAGTCAATTATCATTCTAACTGTTTATTCGCATAATTCGACATTGAACTATTTTTTTAATAGGTGTCAGATAATTGAATATACCCCATACAGGTGCTAAGACAGGGCAAAATGTATTTCATTCCATTCCTATAAATACAAAGATAGCCTTTGACGCTCCAAGGACTCATTACTGGCAATTTGACACCGAACTGGCGACACCTCCACCATCATATTTTATAATTATATTTTGTAGTTTTCTCTATGGATACTATATTTCACTACACCGAAAATTCAAAAACTTAACGACTTTTTTAACAAAATCTTCTGGTAAACTGGGAGGAATTTCCTATTATAGAAAAAAGGGAAGGCATCCTTCCCCTAAAAAATAGAAATCATTGCTTATTACAAAATAAAAACCGCATATAACGGATGAATACATAACTCACCATACATACTGCAATCACAGTTTCCACAAGCACAACGACCGGCAAAAATCCTATGGGATATCCCATTTTCACCAGATATGCCGTTGACATCTTCATTGCTATGGCACTGATCACAACCGGAAATGTAAAAGCAGCGCAGCTTGGATAAAATGGCAGGACCAGGTATTCCGGCAGTTTAACCAGCACGGTTAAATACAATGCACCGGCCAATACCATCAGCGCGACAACCATGGTCACTGATTTCGGCTCAACAGACTGGATATATTCCGCCAGGCAAAGGCTGACGGGCGCAGTGTAAATACAGAATAACGGTCTTGCCGGTTCCGGGATTTCTTTGTGCTTCACATAGCGTATCGTCACGAGAACCAATAATATCAGGCAGCAGGCCAGACCAAACCAGAAAATTCCGGCTCCGAGCCGCATGCTGCCAAAGGCCGGCGCTGTTACGCTTGCGGTCACAATTCCAACGTATACAATATAATAGCTGGCAAATACATTCTTCATATTGAATTTCCAAAGGAAGCGAACGGTAAAATACAATATGAGAAGAATATGAAAAGTTATCCCGGTATACCAGATATAAACTGCAGGATCACCTATAAAAGGCTTTGCATAGGCCGCCAACAGGATAACTGCCATGGAGAAAGTCCCCGATACGCTTGCCATCATCGGATTCTTCATATCTTCTTTCACCATGTCAAAATGGCAGATGCATTTACACAAGAACAGCAAACCCAGTACAGCGGACATCGCTCCGCACAGCAGGCGGAGGATTTCGGAATAACTCTGCAGAAGATTTCCCAGAGCTGCCAGCCCAAGCATAAGCCCTGCCAGAGGAATCGGTATTCTTTTAATCATCTGATCCCTCCGAAGACTGCAGTTCATCGGTATTGGTGAGACCATATTCCCGTACTACAATCTCAGCCACCTTTCCCGCTATCATACCGGTGAGATGAATACACTGCTCTTTGTGCTCTCCTGCCGCCATATCAAACTCTCTTGTCAGGATCCGGCAGCACAATGCATTCTTTCCGTTGTTCTCCTTAAACCAGTCATGAAGCTCCTTCGCCACCTCTAAGTTCTTTTCCACTTTGGGATCTCCCTGCCTGGTTCGTCCAAAGAATATGCCAAGTGCCATCACTCCGCCGGAAACCGCTCCGCACAAACACTTGGAGCGTCCGATCCCTACCGGGAATCCGGAAGCCATGGCAATGACTTCTTCCGGTATATCCAGTTCGAAATTTGACCGGATGGAACTCACAACCGCTTCCGAGCAAAAAAATCCACCTCGGAACAGTGCCTCCGCATCATCCGCGGCCTTCCTTACACTAACCTCCTGTTTCGCATTCATCTCATGTATCCTCCGTATTTCTTTTTGATACATTTATTCTATTAAGAATCAACCGTCAAGTCCAATTCATAAAATCTATAAATAAATTGTACTTATAGGCTTTTTCTATGAATGCCGGAAATTGAATCAGGCGCATATCAATCGAAATAAAACAACTCTTCAAACCTTTTATCAAGCGCAATGCATAGTACCAGTGCCAATTTGGCGGTAGGGTTAAACTGCCCGGTCTCAATGGAACTGATGGTGTTCCTGGATACACCAACCAATTCTGCCAATTGGCTTTGGGATAGCTTTCGGTCTGATCTGGCTTCTTTCAGCTTATTTTTTAAAATTAATTCTTCATTCATTCCCTTACCCCATAACATGCAGAATATAACAACCAAGGTACAATAACCCTGCAAGAATTCCGGCTATTGAACCAACCAACAGTTTTCTTTCCCTGGTAACCGTATATTTTCCCAGATTCTCCAGACCTATATAGGTCCAGAATAATGCAAATATGGCATAGTTATTGATACCTTTCATTAAATTAAAGATCACCAGTACAATAAACATTGCTGACATACCTGCTGTACCTATCCGTCGGCCTTTATTCATGGCATATTCCAGGCCTTCATCTTTTTTTTCTCTTCTGCTTCGTTCCAGGATTTCATCCTTATTCATGACCCCATTCTCCTTTTTGACAAGTTTACTTGGTATCATTATATGCATGACAAGTGTTCTTGTCAAGCATATTTGCAAAGTTTTATGTGCAAAAAAAAGAACATATTCTCTCTCATCTTTTAGTACAGGTTTTAACTTGATACTTATTTCCTGACTTTTATATTTCATTGAAAAAGTATTTGATTATGATTTATAAAGTCTTTTATTATTGCTGAATACATTTTCTATTCTGGTATACCATATACACTTTTTATGATTAAAGCAGTATATATGAAAATATCAAAAATTCTATTTGCTTTCTGTTTCTTGCTGCGATTAACCGGCTATTTAAAAGACAATGAAATACATACAACCTATAATGGCAAAGTTGTCGTCACTAATCAAACTGAATATACATTTAAGTCTTTATTTCTGCTTTTAAACACGAATATTCCAGCATGAACAGATCCCCTCTCATCTCTTAAAGTTCAGACATAAATCTGCTAACAGCCTTCAATCCATCAATACGCAGTTTTCTTCCAAAAAGAAAAAGGCACTCAAAACTTCGCCTTATGACATACCTTTCGGTATGCCGTACCTACGGCAAAATTTTGAACGCCCTTTAAACAACCGGTCCATCTTAAATCAGTAACCGGAACTCTCCACATATTCAAAGCTTACATACCTGCTGGTCAAATCAAATATCAGCTCTTCCTTTTCATATAATAAAAACCTTCCCTTCAATAAATGCTCCTCCTTTATGAAGCGGCTCATTTTTCCCTTATCCGGGGCCAGCAGCTTATGGGAAAACCTTGCATCCTCGTTTCTCTTCTGATTTGTTAAAAATACTTTTAAGCAATCATTTCCCTGCCGCAATATGACTGAGGTCGCTCTTTTTAAGACAACCTCTGCACCCAGATATGTGGCAAACCGGTACTCCCTGCCCTGATACTGAATGACACAGATACATCCCTGAAAGCTGTGTCCAATAAAAGGAATATGGGCAACGGAAACCATAACCGCCGCATTTTCACCGAACCGGTTACACTGCAGCCACAGATAATCCCTGGGAAACGATCTGCCCCTGTCCCCCTCTATATATCCCTTTTCCCCGTTAAAATCAAGCACCTTCCCGTTGATTTTCACTTTTCCCCGCAAGGTGTGAGCCATACTGATGATTTCATGCCTGCATTCCATAAAAGGAACAAACTGAAAGGGTCCCATGATGGAATAAGCGATGGGGCTTAAAGAGCCATAACAGATCATACCCTGAACGGTAACATCCTTTGACTTTATGTTTAGCTTCATACCATGCAGAGAAAAGACATTGTTCCCAAGCATTACCATCTTCTGCCTTCTGTCAACCAGGTAGTCTTCTTCTTTAAAATCGATCGAATAAGAATTTTCATTCCATATGATTTGTAAAAACGGATGCTTAACACCATTTTCATCCACGCTCTGGCCCGGAATCAGGGCTAATACCGTATCTGCATTCTGATGCTTGAAATACCAGCCTTCAAAATACTGAAACCTCTTCTTATGTGATAAGACAGTTACAAACAACTCCCTGATACTATCTCTTATCACTGCTGCTCTTGGTTTTATTTTTTTATGGAACGTTTCTATTTTCCGTAAGAGCTGCTTATTTTTACATATGTTTTTTTTCTTATTATTCCGCATCTGAACTATGTCTCCCATCTGTTTCACTCGCTGTAGCTTTATGAACATAGGATTTCCAAATATCAGGAAACATAGTCAGAAAAAACTTTTTATTCTGATCAAACGTTTATATCTTCCCGCTTGATTTCTCTGCCAAATGTGGCTGACCTATGGGGTAACTCTGTTAATATCTCTTGGAAACAGCGTTGAAAGCCTGACATTTTCCTGATTTAACAATTTGCTGGTGAACCTCTCCAATCCCAGTCCAAGCCCTCCATGGGGCGGCAAGCCGTATTTATGCGCCATCAGGTAACTTTCAAAAAGCTCTGTGTTCATTCCACGTTTCGTCATCTTTCCAATCTGTTCATTATAATTATGGATCCGCTGGCCGCCGGTTGTGATTTCCATTCCCCGGAAAAGAAGATCGAAGCTCAACGTTTCTTCCTCATTTTCTTTGCTCTCCATCGCATAGAAAGGTCTTTTTTCACTTGGATAGTAGGTGACAAATACGAACTCGCTGCCGGTCATTTTCTTAATGAGTCCGGAAAGGAGTTTTTCTTCTTCCGGTTCAAAGTCGTCATAATCCTTTATTACCCTGTTAAATTCTTTTGACACCATTTCTTTTGCATCCAGGAACTTCAGGGATGGTATTTCCCGTATTTCAGGCAGTTGTACCTTTAAGAGGTCTATTTCATGCCGGTAATTTTCCTGTAAATGATTCAAAGTATCTTGCAGCATTCCGGTTTCCATGTGCATGATTTCTTCAAAGCTTCGGATATATCCCATTTCAAAATCCACGCTTGTATATTCGTTCAAATGCCTGGATGTATCATGTTTTTCCGCCCGGAAAACCGGAGCGATCTCAAATACCCGTTCCAATACGCCTACCATCATCTGCTTGTAAAACTGAGGACTCTGTGTCAGATAGGCATCTCTCCCGAAATAATCCAGATGAAAAATGTTTGCGCCGCCCTCTGCACCTGCTGCTACGATTTTGGGCGAATGAATTTCTACAAAGGATTGACTTAGCAGAAACTTACGGAAGCCATGGCAGATTCCTTCCTGAAGTTTAAATATGGCCCGTTCCCTTTCGTTTCTCAAGGTGACTGGCCTGTAATTTAACAGATTTTCAATGGAAGTATCTACTTTTTTATTGTTTATTACGACTGGCGGCGCTTCTTCCGGGATGGACAAAATCTCAATGGCTGTCATATGCAAATCAAATCCCGTTGCTGATCTCTCTTCTGCCTTCACTTTTGCGGTGACAGTCACACAGCTTTCCTCCTGTAGTTCCTCCAATGAAAAGCCAGAAAATTCCTCACTATATATGCACTGTACTACATTTCGTTTTGTCCGAAGAAGTACAAATGCAAAATGGCTCATTTTTCGGATCTTATATATGCTTCCATGGATGGTTACGGATTCCCCGATGTGGTTTTTTAAGTCTTCGGCCTCCACATCATGATTTTTAATTGTTCCATTTATTGTTTTCATTATCGTTTCCTCCAGAATCTGATTTTTCTACTTGCAAGATAAGATAAAATCAGCATCCATGAGGACATCATCCTTATGTCCCATACGATCACCACCCTTCCGTTTACCCGTATGGGACAAAAAAACAGCCACACAAGTAAATTTCTAATTTACCAATGTGGCTGTATACCAGTTATATTTCCACATAGGCACAACACGATAAGCGCTTGTACCTATGACCTCTCACAGCTACAAGCGCTACCGATCGTCGTCCCTATTCAGTTTTACAAACTGAAAATGAATTATCATGATAGCTGCCTCTGATTTTTTTCATATATTATCATATAATTTTGTGATTGTCAAATCGTTAAAGATCCCTGTGTATGAAAGGTCCTTGATCCTGCCGCATGATCTTATTGGAATATTCACGTATCACATCCGCCGAAGCGTGGAATTTATTTCGTTCCTCTCCTGACATGTGGATTTCCAGGATATCTGCAGCGCCGGTCCTGTTTAATATGGTTGGAACACCCGCAAATACTTCCGTTTCTCCATATTCGCCTTCCAGTAACGTGGAAACCGGAATGATCCTGTTCTCATCATAAAGAATGGCCTTAATGATTCCAACGCAGGCAGTGGCAATGCCGTAATAGGTCGTTCCTTTCCGGTTATAGATCTCCCAGCCTTCCTCTGTTGTTTTTTTCACGATTTCATCCAGATCAACTTCCCCCAGCATTTCTTTGTTATCCTGAATGATATCGTGGAAAGGCTTTCCGGCGACTGTGACCGCCGACCACGGAACCATCTGGGAATCCCCATGCTCTCCCATGGAATATGCATATACACTTCTTGGGTCAACATTTACCATTTCCGCAATGAAATTTTGCAGTCTTGAAGTGTCCAGTGCACTGCCTGTTCCGATTACCTGATTTTTGGGGAGACCGGATAATTCATATACGTAATGGGCGATGATATCTACCGGATTGGATACAACGATGAAGATGCCGTCAAAACCGTTTGCCATTACCGGCTCTACGATGGTTTTTACTATTTTAGCGCTGACTTCCAGGGTATCCAGTCTGGTTTGGCCTTTTTGGGGCGGAGCGCCTGCAGTTATAACGATAATGTCTGCATCTCCGCAGTCTGAATAGCGGCCTGTTCTCACTTTTACATTGCGGTCTAAGTATTTAATAGTATCCCGTAAATCCAGGACCTCACCCAGGGCTCTTTCTTCGTTGATGTCAATCATCAGGATTTCGTCACATACGCCTTGAGTCACAAGGCTGAAGGCGGTTGAGGAGCCTACCAGGCCGCAGCCGATCACGGCTACTTTTGATTTCTTTATTCTCATATTGGATTACCTTCTTATTTCGTAATATAGTTATCATTATAATAACCCAAATAGCTGGATTTAGCAAAGGGAAAACGATAAACTGCATCGTAAGTAACCTTATTTTAATGGCTTGCTATATTTTGTAATTCCTCCATCAACACCTTATACCTCTCATCATCCCACCAGCAAAATGGTAAGTGATCCTATTTGCTTAACAAAGAAAAGTATATGGACTAAATGAGTTTATTCTTTATCTAAAAAAGAAATTTTAATAGAGAAAACAGAATCTCAATCCTTTATTTACTATAATTAATTGAAATAATGGCAAAAATTCAGAATATACTACCGTTCGGTTGTAAATGAATACCACTCAGTAAGATACTATTTACAAAATTTTTATGAAATGATATTTTCAATTTAAGCAAATAGTATAAAAAATTATAAAACTATTTACCTAAATTATAAGATAAAGGAGAGAAAGCTATGGAAGAGTAGGTAAAACCTATAAGGATGCATATGAGTCAGTAATGAATCTGTTTACTTTTGAGGAATTTAATAGCCTTATTAAAGATACGGATGAAATTTTTATCAAAAATAATAAAATTATTGCTGATAGTAAAGAAGTAAAAGGAACAATATATTTTCTTAAGCTATTCTGTTGGCTCAAGAATGTAATATGAGATGTACGACACATTTTTATATTCATAAAGTAAAATGGGGTTGACAACGCTGACATATATACCAATTTCATGGAGCGCTTGGGCTACAGGCTCATAGAACCGGTTGGTGTATTTCATGATTATTCGTATCTCTCCTTCCAAGCCCTTTAGGGAATAGGCCAGATTCTCAAAACGCCATAGTCGTAGTGATCAATACCGCTGGCGTATGCAATCCAAATGGCGATAGTAAACAAATATGACGCGTTGGAGGCTTTGAATCGGGGGGAGGGAGTTACAGATGAAAACGGTATTTCGGCTTGATTATATACTTGTAAATAGAGATATCGGCCTCTATCTGCAGAACAAAAAGTATTAATGCTATTTATACCGTAATTATTTATTGTAGGTGAGCAGATGAATTTGATAAAAGACTATATTTTTAAATTAGGTTTTATATTTAGAGAAATTTATAAAGCAGGATCAGGTGTATTTTTTCTTTCTATTGGATCAATGCTTATTTCAGGTATTAGCCCAGTAGTTACTATATATTTAACAGCTAAATTAATAGAAGAATTAGGTCAGAATATAGGAAACGAATCCTCGGTTGTGTATTTAAGATTATTGATTATATTATTTTCAATGCTTGCTCTTATAGTGATTTCATTTGCTACAGAAAGTGTAAAAACCATAATATGTGCTATATCAGGGTTAAAACTGTCACACAATATAGAAAATTTGATTGCAGTTAAATTTCAAAGCATAAAGCAAGAAAGAATAGATGACCCCGCTTTTTTAGATTTGCATTCAAACACTTTGACTAAATGTGGTTCAGAACCATTGAATTTAATGGAAGGCTTATTCGGCATGGTTGCAAGCCTTATAAGTCTCATTGGATATGCTGTTATTATTATTAGACTTAATTTCCTCGCCTTTGTTTTTATTATGATTTTTACTTTACCTATCATAATTTATAAAAGAAAATTTCAAGGTATGCTATTTCGATTTTTTAATGAAAGAACTATGCAGATGAGGCGTATATGGTATTATCTCTCGCTGATTACCGATCCCATGTATGCAAATGAGATTAGGATTTTTGGATTATATAATCACTTTAGGAACAGAAGAAAAGAATCATTTGATGACTTTATGAAAGGTAACAGTAAAATTGCGGCAAAAGAAATTATAGTATCCATATTAACTAGTTTTATCTCAATGATAGGTGCTATTTTGGTCGGAGTATGGCTTATAAAATATACAATCACGGGTTCAGTATCTGTATCAGAGTTTTATCTGTTCATTACTGCTATTGTAACAATCGTTACGAAGTTAATAGGACTGTCAAATCAAATAGCATCGAATAGTAAAAGCATGATGTTTATTAACTATATATTTGAATTCATGCAGGAAACAGATACCATAGAAAGTAAAAATCTGAAAATTAAAGCAATACCAGTACATAATATACGTTTTGAAAATGTTAGTTTTAAGTATACAGGTTCTGATAACTATGCACTTAAAGATATAAATTTAAATTTTGATACAAAGGAAACGGTATGCCTAGTCGGTGAAAACGGAAGCGGAAAATCAACATTAGTCAAACTATTGCTCAGAATTTATGATCCAACACAAGGACGGGTATTACTAGATGATATCGATTTAAAAGAATATGACATAAATGAATTAAGATCGTTTTTTGGCGTTTTGTTTCAAGATTATGTTAAGTTCTCAGATAGTGTTCATAATTGTATAGGATTTGGAAATATTGATAAGATACAAAACGACAAGGATATAGAAAAAGCGGCTGAAATAACAGGAGCAAATAAATTTATTGAAAACTATAAAAATAGATATGACACAAACTTAAGCAAAATGTTTTTTAATGACGCTATAGAGCCCTCTGGAGGACAATGGCAAAAAATTGCTATATCTAGGGCGGTATTCTCAGATGCATCGGTTTTAGTCTTAGATGAGCCAACAGCAGCTCTTGATCCAAAATCAGAAGTGAAAATGTTCGATACTTTTAAAACAATAAGTGGCCTTAAGTCTACAATCATCATTTCTCATAGGATGTATATTACTAAATTGGCGAATAAAATTATTTTATTAGACAAAGGAATACTTATAGAAGAAGGGAGCTTTGAAGAATTAATCAAACTGAAAAAGGAATTTTATAATATATATAAAATTCAAGCGGACAGCTACTCTATGACTGTTGAATAGAGATAAATATGATAAGAATTATTGACTATTTATACGGCCTACTACTAATAAATTATAAGAAAGGTTGTGGAAATTATGAAGAATAAGAAAGTTAGTTTGAAGAAGATCAACAAGGCAAATAACTCTACGGTAAGAACTCTGGCGTGTCACTGTGGTTGCGAGGGCAAGCCCGGTAAAGCTTATAGCGATGGTTACGTTGGACAATTCTTTTAATTTAACATCTACAGTTACTAGAGAGCCAGACAACAGTTACATAGAATAATTTCTACAAAATAGAAATTGTTCTATCAATAAAAATAACTCATAACTACAGTAGTAGGCTGTATAAATAGTCAATAACTCGAAAGAGAAAGGATGTAAGAAGAAATGTATTTATCTAAAATAATTAAGTCAAGCAGCAATATGTATATTTATGATGCACTAAATAATAACTTTGCTACAATTAACTCTGAGGAAGATATATTAGACGATAATAAATATACTGATTTTTTGATAAATAACAATTTTAGGGATATAAAGAAATCATGTGAGTTTGATGTGAAATATTCTTATAGTAAAGACGAATTAATTAATATGTTTACTAGCAAGATAAAGAATATGACTTTAGCTCTTACAGAGCAGTGTAATCTAAGATGTAAATACTGTGGATATATGCCTAAATATATAGATGATAACTATTTGCTAAAAGATATGCCTATAGATGTTGCATTTAAGGCTATTGATATCCTTATGAAAAATTCATGTGAAAGCGAAATCTGTAATCTTAGTTTTTATGGAGGGGAACCTTTACTTAGGCTGGAACTTATAAAGGAATGTATTGATTACATAAGTAATAAGTATCCATTTAGAAAACCTTCTTATAATATAACAACAAATGCAGTTTTACTTGACGATAAAGTAGCTGATTTCATAATAGAAAACGATATAACAATAAATATAAGCTTTGATGGACCCCAAAAATATCAAAATAAATATAGAGTTGATTGTAATGGAAATGGCAGTTATGAGAAGGTGTATCAGAATATTCAGGCACTTTATCGTAAAGACCCTAAATTTTTCAGGGAAAATGTTACTTATAATGTAGTTATGTATAATGGTGCCAGCAATGATCTTTTTGAGTCTATAGATAATTTATGGAAATCTGATGTAAACATGATAAACCTTTTCCCTACCGAATATTTTATGAACTTTAGGGATAAAAGTGATGAGATCAATAAAGGCGAGAAAGTTAATATAAGAACTTATGATTTTGCTTATAAAAATATGCTGAAAGGTATGAAAAAATATTATAATTCATTCAGTGGACCAGCTTGTAGCAATACCATTTTACCCGGGGGTTTTTGCGTTCCTGGTGTAAGAAAAAACTTCGTAACTACCGACGGTAAAATAATTGTATGCGAAAAGGTAGACGAGAGCCAAAAAATCTTTGAAATTGGAGATGTTTATAACGGTATAGATATAAATAAAATAGAGAGGCTTGTTGGTGAGACCCTAAAAAGTTTAGAAAAATGCAAATATTGTTGGGCAGCTAAGTTTTGCAAAATTTGCTTTAAGGACATTCTAAATATAAATAATGAATTTTGTGAGAAATCCAGAAAAGATGTAGAGAGTGAATTAAGTTATTACCTCGATCATGTCAGTAATAATAGAGGCTTGGTTAATTATGTGGCGAATATCTCAATGATTTAATTAGCGGATTCTTGTATTGGCGTAAAAAGGAACTGTCATTGCTCTCTCATTTTAACAGCTTAGGCAACAAGATGGAAAAAGACATGGCTGGTTGCCATGTCCTCAACCAAATATATAATAATCTCTCGGAATCTTGAGAGATTATGCCGGTAGGGCTGGCAAAGTGAACTTTGATAAGTAAATATTATCCAGATGAGTAGAAAAGTAATGGAAATTTCGAAAAATGGGCATGAGAAATAGACATAGCTGCCGCTATGGTTTAAAAT
>NZ_LT732526.1:0-12612 GCF_900155545.1 Clostridium sp. Marseille-P2415 | reverse complement strand
TTCTGATAGGCGGAATGCCCGCCGGGATTTACAGGTAACATAAAAATCGCCTCCAATCGAAAAATATCTTATAAACAAGGGCGCGAAGCGCCGCATTTTTCGATGGATTTGTCAAGTGTTTTGATAAAAAAAGTGGGGGATTTTAATAAAAAAGGAATCTGAAAGTCTTATAAATCAAGGCTTAGAGATTCCGAGAGATTATTTGTAGTAACAGGAGGATAAAAATGAAGGTTGCATTGATTGATACGGGAATTTCAAAAAATGAAATCAATAACAGGTGTGAAGTAAGGCACTTTTCTTTATTTAAAGAGGCATTAATGGAAGAGTATAAGGAACCTGGAAATAACCACGGTACAGATTGTTTCAAAGAAATAGTATCAAATTCTAAAAATAATGAAATACAAATTTTTGATTTAAATATATCGGATGAGTCTGGAAATTTACAGGTATTTAATATTATTTCTGCGATAGAAAAATCAATAGAGGAAAAAGTTGATATAATAAATATCAGTTTAGGATTAACTGCGTATTCGCAAGAATTATATGATATATGTGAAAAAGCCACACAAAATAATATTGTGATATTATCAGCTGCCTCCCACGTGAATACAATATCATTTCCTGCAGATTTCAAAAACGTTATATGCGTAAAAGTAGATCAGCAACAAACAGAAAAAATTAAAACAATCAATTATACCACCGTTTCTATTTCAATGAGAGATTTTATAATAAAAGAAAAAGACACTGAATTTGATTTCAGTTCATCTAGTTTAGCGTGCGCTAGACTATGCGGCTATCTTTGCGACGATCTCAATAATATGCCGTTAAGTGATAAATTTAAAATACTATCCCGCAAATACAATATTAACCTTTGT
This sequence comes from Clostridium sp. Marseille-P2415, assembly GCF_900155545.1. Taxonomy (GTDB): domain Bacteria; phylum Bacillota; class Clostridia; order Lachnospirales; family Lachnospiraceae; genus Lacrimispora. The sequence continues at coordinate 11,737 of NZ_LT732526.1, read as the reverse complement.
AATTCGGATGATATTAGTTGCAATATTAATTTAAAAGAGAGCGGTATTCATGATATGTTATCAAATAACCGAGTGGCCGTTGTTCTATTCCCATCAAATTCACTCGAAAACGTGAATAAGTATTTCATACATGAAAATATCGTAGCGTATTATGATCATGAGAAAGAGGATTTTTATAGTTTTAGAAATGATAAGCCAACGAAAGATTTTAATGTAATAATAATATTAAATTCTGCATATTTTGATTTAAAAGCCCCCCTAACTATAAAAGAAAAGTATAGAAGCTATCAGATAATCTGTATAGGTAATTTTTTGAAAATAGACGATAATAAATACCTGTATGACTATAGTGAATATGAATCTTCTGAATTATCTGTACTAGAAAAACCTGTTATCGCTATTACAAGTTTGTGCAGCGGATTAAATAAATCTGATATTCAGTTATCGTTGTTAAATAGTTTAAAACAAGATGGACTGAATATCGAATCAGTTTCTAACAATCCAATAGGGGTACTCTACAGTACAAATGTTTTTAATTTTCCTAACGAACTAAAATTTCCCAATATCGTTTATTCTATTAATAAATATATGTATCTTTCTGAAATTAATAAAGACATGGATGCATGGCTTATAAATATTGGGGGTGCAATAGGTCAGGTTAATTGCCTAAATACATATAACTTTGGTAAACTGGCTGATGCCTACTTTTCTGCCGCGAATATAGATGTAGCCATAATGTGTGTAAATCCTTCTATAGATGTTCAAAATTTAAAATTACAGTTAGCACATTTATATAAGCATGGCATTGAAAAGATATTCATTATTTTATCACATAATGATATTGATGCTTCAACTATGGATTATAAAGATGGTTTGCAAACCTATTATGTTGACAATGCAAAATATGCTGATGCGTTCGAGTATTTAAAGAAAAATCTTGAAGAAAAAATATTTACTTTGGAGGATGTACAAAACGGCAACCTTTATAAAAATGTTATAGAAACATTAAGCTAAAAGAATCCAGCCAGAATCAACATGCTGACCTTTCTGTATATTTTCATAGCCTTGGAAACGTCTCTTTGCCACAAGCGACGGCGAATTCATTGAGAAGAGCCGGTGTTGGTGTATGCTTTTTAAGCATACACCAACATTCTTTTTTTTTAATAAAACCTGCCTTTTTCCACATGGCTGATTTCAAATGGAAGGCTGATTATTTCACAATATGGTCTTAAGATGCAAACTGTGCTTTTCTCCTTTGATACATCAATTCCTACGCTTATCACATGTAACCTCCGTAAAATAAACTTGTAATTATATACTATCCACACTTATTACGATTCATTACAGCATACAATCGAATCGGCTATTAAAACAGCTCTAAATGCAATTATGGAGCGGGATTCTAACGAATCCCACTCCAACCATTGACAAATAGCCTAAATGGCTCACCCCCTCTATCCATGTTGAGTAAATAATCAATTTTGTTTTCCAAAAATGTTCAGCAGGATTAACCATGAGATTTACAAATGCTTATGGTAATGGGCAAAACGCAGACATAGGATAAAGGCCGGAAATGGATCGCCTAGAAATAACATTACATCGGCAATCGGTGATAGGCGTTCGCGGTCCGGCTAAAATCAATCAAGTCATATCATCCCGAAGCGCGTCAACGATATTTTCTTTTTTTATCTTGCTAATAGCATACAGCATTGTAATAAATACAATAAAGAGTACACCAAACACACTGATTGCCATACTGCCCCATGGGAACACAAAACCAACATTTCCGCCACCGATGATCATGCCCTTATAAATCAGACAGGAAAGGATTCCTGAGAGGGGCAGTCCCCAAAGCATCGTCCGCGCTCCATAAAGAATGCATTCAAAGCACATCATCTTATTGAAATCCCGGTCGGACATCCCTACCGAACGGAGCATGGCAAATTCCCGTCTGCGCAGCTTGATATTGGTGGAAATCGTGTTGAAGACGTTCGCAACCGCGATCAGCGAAATCATTGTGATAAAAACAACCGAGAACAGATTAACAATAAATGTGATATTACGGTTTTGCTCCAGGATCTGATAGACATTGTAAAGATTATAGTCGGTGGTAATGCTAGCTCCATCAATTATCGTCTGCATCTCAGTTGTAGACTGGCTGGGATTTTCTGATTTGAAGGTCATGCCCAGCTTTGTAGGCTTTATAGTCGCACCTAATGCATCAAATTGCGGCTTTACCTCGTAAGGGGCTATCACCATAAGAGAGTATCCGTGCGACTCACCCGGCTCTGCAGGCAGCAGATCCGGGTAGTCTTTTACAAAGGTTGCACGGATCGTTTTCGTCTGGTCTCCGTTCTTGGAGCGGAGCGTAAATTCCATAGGCTGTTCCTGCGTATACCAACTCCCGGGCAGTATTCCTGCCATAATCATTTTTTTGTCCTGTCCGGTGTATCCCTCTGCGGACAGACCGAGGCCTCCAAGGAGGTTCTGATAGATGCTGTTCTCAACAAACTGTATATCCAACTGCACTTTCACCGTTTCACTTACCCCATCATAGCCGATGAGCTCGCCGTACTCATCCAAAAAATGACTTGGCAAATCACTTGTATTGAGCACACAGGAATAGGTCGAAAGTGCCTGATAAGAGCTTTTGGTAACGCCTGCGGCGGTTTTCAGCTCATCATAAAGCTGAAACAACTCGCTTTCCTTCATTTCTCGCGTATCGAAACAGATGTCATAGTCTTCACTTACCACTGATGAATTCTCCGCAATACGATTTAGATAGGTTCCGAAAGAGCTTGCCGACACAAACAATACGACGCTTAATGTAAGCGACAGGATAATACTGCGGTAACGCCGCCTGTTTCTCTTAAAGTTTTTTAACGCAAGTATTTCTTCTAAACCGTAAAGGCACTTTGTAAGCTTTGAGGTTCTTATGGCTTTGGTTTCCACCTTGACCTCGTTTGTCTGGCGGATACATTCCATCACGGGCGTACTGGTGGCCTTCTTAGCCGGAATATAGGCCGAAATCAGAATGGTGATCATACTGATAACCGCCGCCGCAACAAGAGCAGGAACAGACACCACCAAAGTCAACGGTACATTGTCATACATAACATTTGCGAAATTCTTTGCCACTAGGGAAAGTACAAGCTTGATGCTTGGTATCCCGACCAAAATGCCGATCGGAATGCCGATTGTACCGATGCAAAGCCCCTCAAACAGCACAGAATTGCGCAATTGTTTTTCCGTGGCACCTATCGACATGAGAATTCCAAACTGGTGTGTGCGTTCATTCAATGAGATGTTGAATGAATTATAAATCAGGAACACCGAGCCGAGCATAACCAGGGCAATCAAAATGCCGCCAATCGAGTACAGAAGAACTGTAAGCATCTTTTCCCCTGAAAGTCCCATAAAACGCAGTACATCATCATTCAAAACATAACTTTTATTGTATGATATACTGTCTGCATAAGAATGAACCTGATATGGGTTCTTCAGCGTGATAAATACGGTAAGACTGTCCGCTGCGGCTGTATCCTCTGTTGTGATTAAAGTGTATCCGGGTGCAGCATACTCCTCGATTGCCGGTCGTTGGCAGATGCCGACAACCGTATATGTTTTCTCTGTCGTGGGTACAAGCGTTTCTTCCCCGGCACAATACGAATCGTGCTGGCTGAGCTTATGATCGCCGCTCATGCGGTTGCCGACCAAGAGGGTGAGTGTATCACCCATCGAAATTTTCACGCCGCTGTTTGCCGCAATATGAGCTGGTATCACGACCTCGTTGCTTTTCTCCGGCAGTCTGCCTGAAAGTAGCTTGATGGGCAGAGTATCCAAATCTTCCTCGTTCCATCCGGTAATAAAAAGATATGGCTTGGCGGGATTTTGTCCGCCTTCCAGTGTGGCATAGCCGATGTTCTGTAGCGCCACAACATTTGCCACTCGGCTGCTCTCTGCCTGTTCCTGCACAAAGGAGGAATTTGTGTCCGGAATTTCAATATGCCAATCACCATATTTGGCAACAGCACCGTTTATCATATAATTTTGCAGGGACACGGCAAAGGTAGCAACTGCCGTAATCATGGCGGCGGACAGAACCACTCCGATAATCGTGACAATCGTTCGGGTGCGGCTTTTTTTCAAGCTTTGCAGAGTGACTTTGTTAAAAATATTCATGGTCGCACCCTCTCATCTCTCGCTACTTTGCCGTCTGAAATGACGATAATTCGGTCTGCTTGCAAGGCAATATTTTCGTCATGGGTAACGAGGATCAATGTCTGCCCATATTTTTTATTGCTTTCTTTCAGCAGCTTGATGATTTCATGTCCATTTCGGCTGTCCAAACTGCCCGTGGGTTCGTCGGCAAGCATGACCGCCGGTGCGTTCATCAAAGCGCGTCCTATAGAAACACGCTGTTGCTGGCCACCTGAAAGCTGATTGGGTAAATGCGTTTTGCGGTCTTTTAATCCAATCATTTCGAGCAGGTCATTCAGCCGCTCCTCGTTGACCTTGCGTTTGTCCATCAGAATAGGCAAGGTGATGTTTTCCACCACATTAAGGGTCGGAATGAGATTGTGAAACTGATAAATCAGTCCAACCTGCCGCCTGCGGAAAATGGCGAGTTTTTCATTGCTCCCCGCATATATATCCTGCCCTTCCAAATACACCTTTCCGCTTGTCGGCACATCCACACCGCCGATGCTGTGAAGCAATGTAGATTTACCCGAGCCGGAGGAACCGATGATTGCGGTAAACTCGCCCTTTTCGATAGTAAGTGAAACATGGTCAAGCGCGGTAACTTGATTTTCACCCTTGCCGTAGACCTTGCATAAATTTTCAATTTTTAAAAACTCCATTATGTGAGTCTCCTTTCTTATATTTTACTCATATAATAGAACTTTAACCTTACATCTCGGTGACTTTCAAGTGAGAGATTCGTCACTTTGGGAAACGAATGGCAAATATCGCGCCGCCCTTTGGGTGATTTTTTGCGGTAATCGTCCCTCCCTGTCGTGTTATAATCATCTTGCAAAGAGCCAATCCAATCCCGTATCCTGTCGCGCCTGCGTTTTTTCCGCGATAGAACCTGTCAAACAGGCAAGGTAAATCTTCTTTTTCAAAGCCCACGCCGCTGTCGTGGATGACAAGCTCGGTAAATAGTGGATTGTCCTCACAAACAATCTCAATCTTCCCGTTATAGCCTGCGCTTTCCATGCAGTTTTTGAGGATGTTTTGAATTGCTTCCGAAAGCCAACCGGAATCACCCTTAATGATTATTCCTTTCGGCACGTCTATCTGCACACCAATATCGTGCAGTTCCATTGGAATCAAAAACGGGTGAAGCGCAGCGCTTATCAAAGTGTTCACATCTATCTGCTCGCCTTGGAAAACCACAATACCCGCGTCCAAGCGTGATAATTTCAACAGGGAAGTAAGCAACCAATCCATCTGTACAAACAATTCCTTTGTTTCCCGTATCAATGCTTTCCGTTCATTTTCGTCAGGGTTATTCTCTAATATTGATAGAATAAGGTTTACGGATGTGAGAGGGGTGCGGAGTTGGTGAGCTATGTCGGCCAACGAATCAGCAAGATGTTCTTTTTCTTTTTTCAGTGCGTCGTTTTGCTCCCTAATACGCAGCGTCATTTTTATTACCTCGCTTTGCAGAATGGAAAGTTCGCCCTCATCCGATTTACCAATATACAGATGGTCAGCGTTATGGAGCACAAGATCGATTTGATCTGAAATCTGCGCAATGCTTTTATATCGGGCTTTGGTAAATGCAAAAAACGCTGTTCCAAAGGCAGCGGCAGAAGTAATGGTAAGGATTCCACCTGCCGTATTGATTGCAAATCCCAGCGTCACTGCGGCGACAGCTATTAATAAGAACAAAATGGCAAACTGCCGAAACTCTCTATTCCGAAGCATACCCGTCCCCCAATCTATATCCTGTCCCGCGAACGGTCAGAATGATTTGCGGGCTTGCGGGGTCGTTCTCTATCTTCTCCCGCAGGCGTTTAATGTACACGGTCAATGTATTATCATTGACAAACTCGCCCGCAGCATCCCACAATTCGTCAAGTAACCTGCTCCTTGTGATAATACTTTTTGGGTTATTAATAAACACCAACAACAAGCGATATTCTAAGGCTGAAAGAAAAACCTCGCTGCCATCCTTTTTCACGACGCCGCTTGCCATATCGACATGAAGCCCGCAGATATCAAGAGCCGATGGAGAACGTCCGCTTTTTCGCAGGGCGGTTCCAATTCGTGCAATCAATTCACGCGGACGAAAAGGCTTGGTGATATAGTCGTCCGCGCCCATGTTCAGCCCCGTAACAACACTCGCCTCATCGCCGAAAGCCGTCAGAAAGATAACGGGAACATCTTGCGTTTCCTTGATTTCCGTACAAACCGTAAAGCCATTTCCGTCAGGCAAAGAGATATCAATCAACGCTAAGTCAAATTTATTCCCGGCAAGCTCGGCAAGAGCTTCACCTCGCGTAGGAGCGTGGGTGACTGTAAATCCCTCCGAGCGGAGCAAAAGTATAAGGTTTTTAGCGATTGCCTTATCGTCCTCAACCAAAAATATCCGTCTCATTTTTTCTCATCACCCCTTACTTTACTGCTCCTATATCGTCCGTCAGCCGGTTTTTCGGCGTCGGCAGGAACAAGCCATGTATTTCCCATTTTCTTAGCTCCATTAATCCGCCCGGCAGAGCAATGGTACACTACCATTCTATCTGTGATTCCCCAATTTTTTGCTGCTTCTTTTGTCGTTATATAATCCACGCATAACACCTCCATAATTTTATTATATTTCTTTTCACGGAAATATACAAGCTAAGATATAAAACAAAAAAATACACGAGCGTGGAAAAGAGTTCGTGCACCCGCACAGGCTAAAGATCATAGTTTAGGTGGAACCATTTGCTCTTGCTTTGGCTATCAATAGCTGAATTCAGTCTGCTAAATAATCACAACTTAAAATACAGCCTATTTTACACCAATGTCCCACTGGCTTCAAGCGGGAGTTGGGTTTAAATATCAGACTGTATGCTTTATTTAATAATGCACCCTATATGTTGTCATATTATAATCAAGTGAAAACTTTTAGGGTGTATAAATACTTCTTTAAAATATGTAAAATATTTATATTATAAAAAATATAAGAGACCAATGTTAGGAGTTTATATGAGTTCAAAGCTATTATTTGATATTGGCAACAGAATAAAGGAGCGGAGATTGGAATTAGGTATAACTCAACGGCAGGCAGCAGATTTATTAGATATTTCTCTGAATTTTTATGGGGAAATTGAACGAGGTAATAAAAGAATATCTTTGGAAAAAATTTTGCTTGCTTATGAAAAAATGGATTTAGACCCAACTTATCTTCTAACGGGAGTTAAACCACCTTTACTTAATCTAAATCGACTGATATTAGAATGTCCAAAAGAGAAAAGGTTCGATTTTGAGCAACTTATTAAATATGCTAGTAATTTATGTAAATCAAATGATGAGTAGGAGGGCTTTATAGGACCAGGAGGTGAAATAAAAATGCTTAACGTGGCATTTTGTGATGATGATAGAAATTTTCTACACAATGTTGAAAAAGAGGCAAAGAAGATATTTGAAACATTAAAAGTCAAAAGTTCAATTGATTTATTTACAGACGCTAATTTATTGATTGAAAAATTTGAACAATATAATCCATATTATCATATTATTTTTCTTGATATTGATATGCCATTCAATGGAAAGGAAGTTGCAAGAAAACTTCGTCTTATTGATCATCAATTTAAACTGGTATTTATAACCTCTTTTGATCAGGAAGTTTTGAACACTTTTCAATTTAATGTGAGTGATTTTTTACCCAAGTTGCTTTTGGAAGAACATCTGTTTTCGGTTATTCAGCGAGTCGTGAATGCTGTAAATGAGGAAAATCCACAGAATCAAATTTTTGAAGTAAATATACAAGATGATGATATTATTACTATAAAGATTCCATTGAATGATATAATATATATTGAAAGTGTTAATAGGAAAAGTTATTTACATACTAAAAGAGAAACCTACCTCTTACATGGTTATAAATTTACAGAATTAGTTGCTCATTATATCAATTTTAATTTTGTTGATATTCATAGAACCTGTATAGTAAACATAAAATACATATTTTCAATTGGAGGTATTGAGGTGCGACTTGACAATGGTACGATTTTGCCGTTGAGTCGAAGAAAAAGACAAAATGTTGTTGATAAGTTTATTGAAAACATTTGTGAGGTTAACATATGTTAGAATTTATTTTTACTCTATTAGAATCTTCTTTTCTTTATTGGATGATAAACAAAGTTCTTATATGTAAATTTACGGGTAAAAAAAAAGTATTGCTTTTAAGTACTGCAATTTTAATTGATAGTTTGTTCGTTTATATTTGTCCAATTGAACTTACTATACTTCGAATTTTGACTTTTACAATTTTTTCATTTATTCTAATTCATGTGTTATTTAATAATAATTATTTGATAAAAATATTTTTTGTTTTTTTGAATAATTACATATTTCTTGTAAGTGATATGATAGCAGGAAATCTTTTATCTTGGATATATGAAATAAATGTAGATTATTTGATTTCAAAATCATTATCTTTATTTTTATTATCTAAAATCATTGCTTTTTTACTTGTGCTTTCACTTATTCGGATATTCAAAAAAATCAACTTAAATATATCGATTAATTATTGGATAACAATGAATTTTATTATGGTAATATTCATTGTTCTAATGAATTTTTTTATGACTATAAGCAGTACGTTACAAAAGAAAAATTCCCATTATACTGTACAGATTGTAAGGATATCATTGCTTTTTCTTATAATGTCTGTAATAGTAATTTATCTTTTTGGTGAAATTTGTTTCTTTTATCAAAAAGAACAGCATCGATATGCTTTAAAATTAAGAAATAAAGAATTAGAACAACAACTTGCGTTCCAAGAATCTTCAGCATCTGACTTGAGAAAAATTAGGCATGATATTAAAAATAATCTTGCTAACATTTCATATTTATTAAAAGAAAATCATATTGAGGAATCAGTTAAATATATTAATGCCATTACATCGACTTTAGAAGCAACTAAATCAGTAATTCATTGTGGAAACAATTATATTGATTCTATAATAAATTATGAAATATTGTTATGTAAGAGAAATAGAATAAATATCCAGTTCGAAGTAGATAATATTCCGGATTTAAATATTAAACCTACTGACATATCTTCAATTATTTCTAATATACTAAATAATGCCATTGAGGCAAATTCAAAACTTACAGAATCTGAGAGATATATTGGTCTGAAGATATTTTGCTACAAAAATTATTTGACTATGATTGTAAAAAATCCTTATAAGCATATTTTGTTTGAATCTGATGGTATACTTACAACAAATAAAAAAGATAGCATTTATCATGGTTATGGACTTAAGATTGTGAAATCATCCGTTAATCAATATGGCGGCACTTTTCAATATTCACATGATAATGATGTGTTTGCAGCAAAGATAATTTTACCTCTAAGCCAAGACCTAAATTAAAATATAATTTAATTTTACCATTTGGATTAATATTAACACCATTCGGTTAAATTATCTTGTTTTATATAAATCATTATTTTATTATTAACTTTATTATATCATATCACATTTTAGGAGAATTCAATGATTTATTATATAGCAGATGAATTAAGTCTATGTTTAGTTGTTAATAAAATTATCCCAATTGAAAAAAGAAAATATTATACATATGGAATTGAATTAATTCTGAATGATTTATTGATTTTTATTATGGTAATTAGTTTAGCTCTGATTACAAACACCATTGCGATTAGTATTTTATTTACTTTCAGTTTTTGCTTATTAAGAACATATACAGGTGGATATCATAGTAAATCCTATGCTAGGTGTTGCGTAACTGCGATGGTTAATTATCTATCACTCTTAGTATTTAATTCTGTTTTAGAAGAATTTAGGTTATATGCTGGTGTAATAATGATGATATTATCTGTTCCGGTAGTTTGGATATTTTCTCCTATCAAACATGATAATCATCCATTTAATGAAAGAGAAAAAGAAAAATATAAAAAAGTCAGTAGAATACTAATAATTATTATTTCAGTATTTTTTATTATATCTATTGTTTCTTTATTTGATAAGATTGTTTTTGTTTTAGCATGGTCAGTATTTGCAACATCTTTATTAATGTTGCTTGCAATAATATTAAATAAAAAGGAGGAAATATCAAATGAAAAAACAGTGCTTAGAGATTTTAGCCGCTATGGCAGCGACGGCAATCAGACAGGCAAATAATTCAGCTTCACGGTATTGGTCTTATGAGCCAAAACCACCAGAGGGAATAAAAAACTTTAAAAAGTGACAAAATTTGTAGGCTCTAATCGTATAAGTAAAACAAATAACCATCTACTAAACATCCAAGATCAGTTTAGGTGGATTATAAAAACATAAGTATTTTATATCATAATGGAAAGTTGAGCCCTGAACTTTTAATACCAGTCAGGAGGACCCCAATGAAATAGGGGGGCGGACATAAAGTTGGACTCTAGTGGGACTCCGAAAGGATTGGAGTCCCGGCGAAGCCTTGGATTAACTGCTTAAGCTGTCCAAGAAATTGTCCGCCCCCTAGTATCAAGATTTTTTCGCAAATTATATTTCAACCGTCAGCAGCCGGTAGTCATCCTGGCTATGGGGCGTTTACCTTTCAACTAACTTTGGAAAGAACCTATCTACCATTTACTAAAAAACTCTGAAATTTATGGGATTATTATGAGTGTAATGTGAAATAGTGAAATACCAATTTATTTTTCTAGCAACACCTATATCATATACACTTAAGCCAAAGTGAAATTATTCATTTATTTTTCAAAAGATATTGTTATTTGATTATCATAAGATAAAACCAGAGCTCACAAACCTCATAAATACTACGTTCGTGGGCTTTGCTAAACTATTCAAACTCACGTCTTGATACTTTGATGTATCATGAAAGCTTAGTTTTTATAGTAACTTGTACCGTATTTTGTCGTACATTTGTCCTATTTGCAACATCTGAATAATTTTGTAGTTCCGTTTTAGTTCTACAACCGATGTCTGGCTCCATTTATTTTTCCAAATGTATTCGCTATTATATTTACTATCTCTAACTGTCAATACCTTATTTCGCATTTTAACCTTGAAATAATGACCACAATGTGATATATTAAAATTCAAAAAGGAATAACCGCCTAAAAGTGGAAGCTTCAAATTTTTTCTTTTCAAGCCTTCACATCACTTTTCATAATAGATAAGAATAGATAATTTTATTCCGAATACTCATTCATTATGAGTACGCCTATCCTACGCCAATAGGATAGGTCTTTTTTGTTTTATTGCTTTACATTAGTCAGCAATGCGATTAAAAACGTACCACCTAAAAACAATAAACTTAAAGTCTGATATGTTGTCATTCGCATCACCTCCATTCATAACTTGAAGGTTTCAACCTATATTAGGTTACTCCTGAAAGCATATTACCATACTGAATATTACGGCGCGGTGGGTTCTTCCGCAAATATCCGTTTTGTATCTTTCGCTTATAAAGTTTATATGATATACTATAATGCTATAGGAGATACTGTTTATGAACGATACTACAGCATTAAATTTAGATAAATTTTATCCAA
>NZ_LT732525.1:1021329-1055494 GCF_900155545.1 Clostridium sp. Marseille-P2415 | reverse complement strand
CCCCCTCAAGATGAGATATCCCATCGCAAGAGTAAGACCCCTTGAAGACGACGAGGTAGATAGGGCAGAGGTGGAAGCATGGCAACATGTGTAGCTGACTGTCACTAATAGGTCGAGGGCTTAACCAAGTTGGTTTAGGTAAGAGGAAAAGAACGGATGAAGAAGATATGTAGCAATGTGTGGTTTTGAGGGTATGTGCAATTGTCTGTCATGCACAACAAAGAATCTTAATGCGTAAATCCATGTATGGGTTTGCGCTTTTTTTATTTAAAAATCAAATGATGGTATTGCAATAGATGGGATTAAGAGGTAAATTAAAAGAGAGTTTGTGCGGATCGTACAGGCTTTTTTGTGCAGGAAAAGCTGGAGGAATTATTTATGGGATGTGGATTGACAGGGAATACACGGATAGAATCTGATGAAGTTAACAGTGCGGTAGTGCTGGCTCTTCAAAATTTAAAAAGGGATATGGGAAAGGTTTTAGCGGCTTCTAATATTCCGGGGCTTACGATCCGGCTGGAGAAAGCTGATATTGCGGATGAGTGCTACCGGTTATACCGCCGGGGAGAAAATCTGATGCTGGCTGCCGGTTCCTTACTTGGTTTTGTATACGGAATTTATGAAATCAGCCGGAGGTTCTTAGGTGTCCATGACTTCTGGTTCTGGAATGACCAGGTCTTTAAGAAAAGGGAGATCATTCCGGTGGAAGAAGGATACGATCAGATATCCGGACCTTTCCGCATTAAGCTAAGAGGCTGGTTTGTAAATGATGAAGTGCTCATTGACAAATGGAGTGTTAACAGAGATATGGAGGAGCCATGGAGAATGGTATTTGAGGCCCTTTTGAGGTGTGGCGGCAACATGGTGATCCCGGGAACAGACAAAAATTCGGTAAAGCACAGGAAAATGGCTTCCGATATGGGACTTTTCATTACCCATCATCATGCAGAGCCAATTGGGGCGGAGATGTTTGCCAGAGCCTATCCAGGCTTAACACCTTCCTATGAGGAACACGGAGAGCTGTTTCGCGGGCTGTGGCGGGAAGCGATACTGGCTCAGAGAGAGTTTCAGGTGGTCTGGAATCTGGGTTTTCGAGGCCAGGGAGACTGTCCATTCTGGGAAAATGACCCGCGTTATCAGACGGATGAAGCAAGAGGGGCTCTTCTCACCCGGTTGATAACTCTTCAATATGATATGGTAAAGGAACAGGTGCCGGATGCTTTGTGCTGTACCAATCTATATGGGGAAACCATGGAATTGTATCAGAAGGGCTTTTTAAAGCTTCCGGAAGATGTTATCCACATTTGGGCGGACAATGGGTTTGGAAAAATGGTCTCAAGGCGCCAGGGAAATCATAATCCAAGGGTTCCGGCTCTTCCGGTTCGTGGAACAGGAGGCCGTCATGGGATATATTATCATGCCTCTTTTTATGATCTTCAGGCGGCCAATCATATAACCATGCTTCCTAATTCTACGGATTTTGTTCAGAAGGAACTTAAAAAGGTGTTGGATCATGGCGCAGATGATTATTGGATCATCAATTGTTCCAATGTAAAGCCCCATGTGTTTTACCTGGCCTTAATGGCTCAAATCTGGAAAAACGGGGCAGCGGAAGACGGCTGGGCAGATCAATATGTGAAGCAGTACTATGGAGATGAACAACTGGCTTTCGTGAAGCAGTGTTTTCTGGAGTTTTCCAGATATGCGATAAAGTACGGACCAAACGAAGACGATCATGCGGGGGAGCAGTTTGTAAATCATGTACCCAGGATTCTTATGACCCAGTTTATGAAAGACAGAAGTCACCGCGCAGAGGAACTTTTATGGGCTTATTCCGGTAACAGCTTAAAGGAGCAGGTGAGCTGGTTTGAGAGCCTTTGTAAACCGGCAGCTGTTTCTTACGGGTCGTATTTAAACCGTTGTGAGGAAACAGCAGGGAAGCTTAAAGTAGGGGCCAGGCTTCTATTTGAAGATTCGCTTCTTTTGCAGGTAAGGCTTCTTCACGGCTGCTGTCAGGCTTCGGTCCGGGTATGCGAAAGCTTAAAATATGGTTTTGAAGAGGATTATAAAAGGGCATTTTATCATGCAGGACTGGCCTTCGAACAATTTAAAAAGGCGGACCTTTTTATGCGGGAGAGGGAACATGGTAAGTGGCATGATTTTTATAGCAATGAATGTCTGGCAGATGTAAAGCAGAGCGCCTGGGTGGCGGAAACTCTCATGGGCTTTTTCCGTGTACTGGGGGATGGCCCCCACTTTTATCAGTGGCAGAGAGAATTTTTTAATTCCGGTAAGGACAGGCAGGTCATGCTGGTTTTGAATATGGAGAACCATCTGACCCACAAGGAGCTGCTTGCTTTTATGAAGGAGAAATGGGAGATTTGATATGAACAGAGAGCGTGATATTACCCGGATTTTGATGGTCTGTCATGGAAATATATGCAGATCCCCCATGGCGGAGTTCGTCATGAAGGATATGATAGAAAAGAAGCACTTAGAGGAATGCTTTTATGTTGCGTCAGCGGCTACAAGCGCGGAAGAAATCGGGAATCCGGTACATTATGGAACAAGGAAAAAACTCAGAGAGCAAGGGATTTCCACGGATGGGAAATATGCAGTTTTGCTGACCCGGAAGGATTATGGCAAATATGATTATCTGATTGGCATGGAACAGCGGAATGTTACGAATATGCTTAAGATTCTGGGCGGAGATCAGGAGGGAAAGGTAAGACGGCTTCTGGATTTTGGCGCTGATCCCAGAGACATTGCAGATCCGTGGTATACCGGGGACTTTGACATTACTTATGATGATGTCTGTGAAGGCTGTAAAGCTCTTTTGGCACACATTTTAAATCAGGAATCTGCAGGGGGATGCAGGAAATAAGGATGAAGTGGACTGTTTCCGTTAGCCAATGGAAACGGTCCACCACCTTGTTTTTGCTTTTATCAGGCATTATATGTCTTCTATGTCAACGATCGTGAGATTTAACGACTCACAGGACAGATCAATATCCGTTCCGGCTTTTGGTGCAGGGCCGATGATACGGATCGTGGGGCGCAATGCAAATCCAGGCGTGTTATCCTTGACAACAGCCGTACTTCCATCGCTGAGATGAATGATCGTACCAATGGGATATGCGGTAACGCACTGCAGGAAAGCGGTAAGCAGTTCCGGGTCAAAATGAGTGTTGGAGCAGCTGGTAAGGTAGTCAAAAATCCGTCTTGGGGACCATGCTTTCCGGTAAGGCCTGGTAGAGTTTAAGGCATCATATACATCAGCGATGGCGAGGATGCGTCCATAAAGAGGAATATTATCTCCGGTAAGGCCGAAGGGGTATCCGCTTCCGTCAAATTTCTCATGATGGGTCTGAACTCCCCGTAATACCACTTGAGAAATAATCGTATGTTCCCCGAGTTTCTTATAGGAAAGGCTGGGATGTTGTTTCATGATTTCAAATTCATCGTTGGTCAGTGGCCCCGGTTTGTTGGTAATATCGATCGGTATATCCGTTTTTCCAATGTCATGAAGAAGGCCGCAGAGTGCCAGATCATATAAATGGGATGTGGGGAGTCCGATGAAACGGCCCAGCAGGACACTTAAAATGCCTACGTAAAGGCTATGGGAATAGGTATAACCATCATAATCCCTGATATCAATCATCTGGAAGAGATACTTGTCCTTGCTCAAAATATTCATAACAACGGATTCGGCCACTGCTGCGATTTCCTCGTAAGACAGTTTACTGGACTGAAAGGTTATTTTTTTCAGGTTCTGGTCAAATGTATTGCGTATGCTGGTCAGCATTTTTGCTTTTAATTCCGGCTCTACAAAGTCTTCCGGTTCAATGCCTTCCGTAAGCTCTGTGCGTATATAAGCTCCTTGTATCCCGATTTTTTTCATGCGGCAGATCATACGTTCGTTCAGTATGAAACCGGTTACTGCAAAAGGGAGCATGGGGTTTAATCCGGGGATGTTTCGGGCCAATTCCATACCCTCAGTCAATTTCTCAATAGGAAGATAAATCAATTCTCTCACCTCGACAGACTAAAACGCAGTCTCTTCTTTCTATTCAGTAGATTCCTTCTTTTGTAAAAATTGGTAATATATACACAATATCACATTAAATTATAGTTGCAATTGATGGATGCGTCAATGAAAATTTGCATTATGGTTACTAGTATGGAAGGCTTAAATCGGATTGCATAACAGGGGACGTTTTTTCAAACATCTGAATCAGCAGAAAGTTAAATCAGAGGGGTTATTATGATAGAAATTTTAAATGGAATGCATGAAACCATTCATTATGAATGTTCTTTGGGGCTTCGCCTGCATCATAATGTAGTTTTTGAAGATTATCCGGAACATTGGCATGTGGGGATTGAAATGATCATGCCAATAAAGGAAGGATATGAGGTCGTAGTCGGAGAAGAGCATTATGTACTTGAAACGGAAGATATCATTCTGATTCACTCCGGCGTGATCCACGCATTAAAAGCGCCTCCTACGGGAGAACGTTATATCCTGCAGTTTGAAACGACCCTTCTTTATAATTTAAAGGAGATGGAGACCCTGTTATTTATGATGCCCCCGGTGATATTAGTTAAGAAGAAAGCTAAAAGCCCCCTTCATGCATTTATGAAGGAAAAGCTTGAGAAAATCATTGAGGAATACCAGGGAAACAGTACGTTCCGGGAAGCTTCCATCTACGCGGCCCTTATTGAGATTTATGTAGAGCTAGGGAGAAATGAAGTGTGCCGGAACGTGGCCGGAAGGCAGATCCATAGCATGAAACAGCAGGAGTATCTGGAAGCAGTCATGAGCGCCTGCTCCTTTATCAATCAACATTACATGGAGAACCTGACATTGGAGGAAGTGGCCCAGATCGGAGGGTTTTCCAAATATCACTTTACCAGGATCTTTAAACAGTATATGAATATGACCTTTTATGAATATCTGAACTCCAAACGGGTTAAGAAGGCAGAGGAGCTTCTGTATAATGCCAAAGAATTGAGCATTACAGATGTTGCCATGGGTTCCGGTTTTTCATCCATGAGCGCATTTAACCGTACTTTTAAGATGTTAAAAAACTGTTCCCCAAGTGATTATAGAAAGATCAGACAGCAAAAATACGAATCAGGAAGCTTGTAGAAAAGCAATATTTGCATCATTAGAAGCAAGAAGTGAGATGCCTGTTTTTTTATAGAATGCTATGATGAGATCAAAGGAAAACGGCCCAAATATTGGCTGGGTTTCCGGTTGACAGGAAAGGGAAGGTACATCTCATGAAGAAAGAAAAGCAGAAGGAATATCGGAAGAGAGCAAAAGAATTGGTAGAGGAAATGACGCTGGAAGAAAAAGTTTCACAGACCATACACAGCGCAGCGGCAATTCCCAGACTGGGGATTAAGGCCTATAACTGGTGGAATGAGGGGCTTCACGGTGTAGCCAGGGCCGGAGTGGCCACCGTATTTCCCCAAGCCATCGGCCTGGCGGCAACCTTTGATGAAGATCTGCTTTTCGAAGTTGCGGATGTGATCTCCACCGAGGCCAGGGCGAAATTTCATATGCAGCAGAAATTCAATGATACGGATATTTACAAGGGCCTTACGTTCTGGGCGCCCAATGTAAATATTTTCAGGGACCCGCGCTGGGGAAGGGGTCATGAAACCTTTGGAGAGGATCCCTATTTGACCTCGCGTATGGGAGTCCGTTTTATCCGTGGGATGCAGGGGGATGACGAGAATTATTTGAAGGTCGCTGCCTGTGCCAAGCATTTTGCAGTTCACTCAGGTCCGGAGGCTGAACGTCACTCCTTTGATGCGGCGGTAACAAAGCAGGATATGTTTGAGACCTATTTACCGGCTTTTGAGGCCTGTGTGAAAGAGGGAAACGTGGAGACGGTCATGGGGGCCTATAACCGGACCAATGGGGAGCCCTGCTGCGGAAGCAGAACATTGTTAAAGGATATTTTGAGAACGGCCTGGGGATTTGAAGGGCATGTGACTTCGGACTGCTGGGCGGTGAGAGATTTTCACGAACATCATGGAGTTACAGGTTCTGCCCTGGAGTCCGTTGCCCTGGCAATGGAAAATGGATGCGATTTAAACTGCGGAAGCCTGTTCCTGTATTTGACCGAGGCTGTGAATCAGGGGCTGGTGTCTGAGGAACGGTTAAATGAAGCGGTTGAAAATCTGATGGTGACCAGGCTGAAACTCGGGATGTTTGAGGAACCGGATGCTGTTCCATTTAACCGGATCACTTACGAAGACAACGATACCGGAGAACACCGGGAGCTTAACTTTAAAGCCTCCAGGAAGTCTTTTGTTTTATTGAAGAATGAGGGGAATATGCTGCCTCTTGATAAGAGCCGGTTAAAAACCATAGGTATTATAGGACCAAACAGCAACAACCGAAAGGCACTTATTGGAAATTATGAAGGCACTGCTTCCAGATATTATACCGTTTCTGAAGGAATCCAGGATTATCTTGGAGATGAGGTGCGTATTATGGTTTCGGAAGGCTGCCATTTGTTTAAGTCAAGGGTGAGCGGCCTGGGGCAGGAGAACGACCGCCTTTCAGAGGTTCGCGGAGTTTGTGAAGCCAGTGATGTGATCATTGCCTGCATGGGCCTGGATTCCGGCCTTGAGGGGGAAGAGGGCGATGAGGGAAATGAGTATGGCAGCGGGGATAAGCCGGATCTGTCACTTCCGGGCTTGCAGCAGCAGGTGCTGGAGGAAATCTATAAGAGCGGGAAGCCTGTAGTTTTAGTACTTCTGTCCGGAAGTGCCCTGGCGGTCACCTGGGCGGATGCCCATATTCCGGCCATTGTCGAAGGCTGGTATCCGGGCGCAGAAGGGGGCCGGGCTCTGGCTGCTGTGCTGTTTGGCGGCTATGCGCCGGAGGGAAAGCTTCCTGTCACCTTTTACCGAAGCACGGAGGAGCTGCCTGCTTTTACGGATTATGCAATGAAAGGAAGGACCTACCGTTATATGAAGCAGGCCGCTCTTTATCCCTTTGGTTACGGTCTGTCCTATACGGATTTCTCCGTATCCGGCATTTCGGTCAGTCAGAGCAGGATCTCAAAGGGAGGCTCTCTTATCATAAAGGCGGTATTAAAGAATGTGGGCTCCATGAAAGGGGCAGAGACCTTACAGATATATGTAAAGTCCTGTGCCCCGGGAACGCCCAATGCCCAGTTGAAAGCATTTGTGAAAGAAGAACTGAAGCCGGGAGAGGCAAAGGAATTAAGTGTGACACTTACGGATAAGGCGTTTGCCCTTCGGGATGAACGTGGGGATCTGGTACTGGAAGCCGGTGCTTACAACGTATATGTGGGAACGCAGCAGCCGGACAAACGAAGCGCGGAACTCACAGGAAAGACACCGGAATGCATGGAGGTATTCGTGGAACAGCGCGCTGTTCTGGAGAAATGCTGCATTGGCTGATGTAAGGATATCAGGGGAGGGATAAAAATGTTGGAAATGAAGGAACCCATAAAGGAAAGTACGGCAACGGGCAGACTGTTTCGCCTGCCTGAATTAATCAGTGACGGCTGCGTCCTGCAGATGGGAAGGAAAACCAGGATATGGGGCTGGGCAGAACCCTTCGGGGTTGTGACGGTGCGCTTTCAGGACCAGGATGCTGTGTGCAGGGCAGATTCCGGGGGAGAGTGGCAGGCGATGCTTTCAAACCTCAGCCCGGGCGGGCCGTTTTCCCTGAGCGTCATATCCGAATCAGGGGAGCAAAAGGAAGTACGGGATGTATATGTTGGGGAGGTGTTTCTTTGTGCAGGCCAATCCAACATGGAACTGCCGATGGACCGGGTAAAGGACCGGTATCCGGAGGAAATGAAACGTCCGGAGGAGCCGCGTATCCGGCTTTATAAGGTCATGGAGCATTATGATTTCCAGGGCCCCCTTTCTGATCATGTGGAAGCCCAATGGCGCGGCTGTTCACCGGAATCCATTGGTGAATTTTCCGCAGTATCGTATTTCTTCGGAAGGTTTCTGCTGGAAGCAAGAGACGTCCCCATTGGCCTGCTGAATGTGAGCCTGGGAGGTTCTCCGGTGGAGGCATGGATGGGGAAGGAGGCATTGCTTTCCTATCCCCGGGCACTGGAAACCCTGAAAAGGTATCAATGCCGGGAATATGTCCAAAAACAGTTGGAGAATAATATTAACAGCCAAAATGAGTGGTACGGCAGGATCGATGAGCTGGATATTGGCTGGAATGCCCCAGAAGTGCCCTGGAAGGAAATCAGGCTGCCGGCATTTTTAAAAGATGCAGGGCTGGACGGATTCTGCGGCAGCATCTGGCTTAGAAAGCGGTTTGATGTGCCGGAGTCCATGGCAGGAAAGCCGGCAAAGCTGTGGCTTGGGACTTTGATCGACAGCGATAAAACCTATGTGAACGGTGTCTTTATTGGGGAGACTCCATACCAGTATCCGCCCAGAAAATACCACATACCCCAGGGTGTACTGAAAAGCGGGGAAAATGAGATCCGCATCCGGCTGATCTGTGATCATGGAGCCGGGAGGATGACTCCTGGGAAAACCTATGCCATTTTTACGGAAGAAGAACGGATTTCCCTGGAAGGTAACTGGGAATACCGGATCGGTTACAAAAGCAGCCCGGCACCACCGGTTGATTTTCCGTCACGAAAGCCAACCGGGCTTTATAACGGGATGCTGGCGCCGTGCATCCCTTACACGATAAGGGGCGTTTTATGGTACCAGGGGGAATCCAATGATGACAGGCCGGATTCCTATGAAGACCTTCTGCGCCGGATGATTTTGTTTTGGCGGGAACAGTGGGGACAGGAAAGGCTGCCTTTTGTTGTGGCCCAGTTACCGGGGTTTTCCATAGACCTTGAGGATATGGGGGATGCATGGCCCAGGATCCGGGAAGCCCAGGCTAAAGCCGCCTCTTTGCCGGATGTGGCTGTAACAGTCAACCTCGATTTAGGCGAGAGCAATGATCTGCATCCTCTCAATAAGAAGGATGTTGCATGGCGCATGGTACTGGCTGCCAGAGGAATGATTTATGGGGATCCGGTGTTGTGGAAAGGGCCGGAGCTTCGCTCATGGGAAGTGAACGGCAGCCGAGTATGCCTTACCTTTGAACCGGGAGATAATGAGGGGCTGTTGGTCAAAAACGGGTCTGGTTTGGAAGCCTTTGAACTGGCCGGAGCAGACGGCCGCTATTATCCGGCTGAAGGCCAGGTGGAAGAACAGCAGATCACCTTATGGTGCAGGGAGGCTGCAGAACCGGAGTTTCTCCGCTATGGCTGGAGCAATGCACCTGAGAAAGGGCTTTTATATAATCATTCCGGACTTCCGGCAGCACCGTTCCGGTTACATTTAAAAAACGAAGAAAAGTGGTACGGGTGGGGCACTCATCTGTTTTTGGATGGTTGGTCGTTTACGAAACAGCCGTTGCACACTTCTCTGGAGGAGATTCAATCGATCCATGCGTTCCAGCCGGTAGGACTTCCCCATGACTGGTTGATTTACCAGGGGGAAAAGCTCTATGAGGACAGTACAGGCTGGTACCGGAAATGCTTTTTCATTCAAACAGATCAGGACCGTGTGGTCCTGCTGCGCTTTGACGGCATTTATATGGATTCCACGGTTTATGTAAATGGCCGGAAGGCCGGGGAATGGAAATATGGTTATTCTGCTTTTGATGTGGAGCTGACTCAGTATCTGCGGACCGGGGAAAATGAAATCATGGTCCGGGTGGACTACCAGGCCCCTAACAGTCGCTGGTATTCCGGGGCGGGGATCTACAGAAATGTATGGCTGATGGTGCTGCACCGTGACCGGATCCTATCGGATGGGCTGTATGTTTCAACAAAAGAGAAAGAGGATGGGGACTGGGATTTAACGATTCGTGCGGAGATCCTGGCGGCAGGTCCCGCGAAGCTGCGCTATTATCTGACCCGCCGGAATGCCGGAGAAATGGAGGGAGAGGAGTGCCTTAAGGAACTTGCGGTAAGCCCGCAAAAGGCTGTACAGACTTTAGAAACGACTGTCAGAATCCTGAAACCGGAGCGATGGGATACGGAAAATCCGGCCTGCTATGTGCTGAAAGCAGAGCTTTACCGGGAGGGAGAGAAGCTTCAGGAGGAGTGTCAGACCATTGGATTCCGGACCCTCCGGTTTGACCCGGATCAGGGCTTTCTCCTTAACGGGCGAAAGCAAAAACTGAAGGGTGTTTGTGAACACCATGATCTGGGCTGTCTGGGAGCAGCATATCATTCCCAGGCAATGCTCAGAAAATTTACCATATTGAAAGAAATGGGTGTGAATGCAGTCCGCTTAAGCCATAACATGCCGGCACAGGATGTGATGGAATTGGCGGATGAGATGGGAATTCTGATCGTCTCCGAGGCTTTTGATATGTGGGAACGCTCCAAAACCCCCTATGATTATGCAAGGTTCTTCCGGGACTGGTACCAGAAGGACGTGGCAAGCTGGATACGCAGGGACCGGAACCATCCAAGCCTTATCATGTGGAGCATTGGAAACGAAATCTATGATACCCATGCAGACGGGCGGGGGCAGGCGGTGACAAAGCTTCTGATGGATGAGGTACGAAAACACGATCCTCGGGGAAATGCCGGCATTACCATTGCATCCAATTATATGCCATGGGAAAATGCCCGGAAATGTGCGGATATCGTGAAATTGGCCGGTTACAATTATGCGGAAAAATATTATGAGGAACATCACAGGGAGCACCCTGACTGGATCATCTACGGAAGTGAAACTTCGTCCACAGTACAGAGCCGCGGTGTTTACCATTTCCCGTTCTCGCAGTCTTTGCTGGCAGATGAGGATGAACAATGTTCCTCACTTGGAAATTCCACCACCAGCTGGGGTGCAAAATCCTCGGAGGCCTGTATCATAGCAGAACGGGATCATGATTTCTCATGCGGACAGTTTATATGGACCGGATTCGATTATATTGGCGAGCCAACGCCGTATCACACGAGAAATTCTTATTTCGGCCAGGTTGACACCGCAGGATTTCCCAAGGATTCTTATTATATCTACCAGGCGGAATGGACCGACTGGAGAAAAGCGCCCATGGTACATGTATTCCCTTATTGGGATTTTAATGACGGCCAGCGGATCGATGTGAGGGTCTGCTCCAATGCGCCGTCCGTGGAACTGTTTTTCAATGGCAGGAGCCAGGGCAGTTATGAGATCGATCACCGATACGGGGATTGCCTGACAGGAAACTGGCAGCTGCCCTATGAGACAGGTGTTATAAAAGCGGTTGCTTATGATGAGTCCGGCAATATCATAGCTGAGGATATCAGTGCATCCTTTGGAGAGGCGGAGAAGATATGCTTAAACGGGGACCGGGAGAGCTTAAAGGCAGACGGACAGGATCTTCTGTTTGTCACCATAACCATGAAGGATGCGATGGGAAATCCGGTGGAAAATGCAAACAACCGGGTTTTTGTCAACGTATCCGGAAGCGGACGCCTGGTGGGGCTGGATAATGGGGACAGTACGGATACTGACGAGTATAAAGGGATCAGCAGAAGGCTGTTTGGCGGAAAGCTTCTGCTGGTTGCGGCAGCAGGAACGGCGCAGGGAGAATTGAAGGTATCCGTGAAATCCAGGGGAATGAAAGATGCCTGTCTGACGGTACCGGTTGTATGGGCTGAGAAACCGGAAGGGGCAAGTCCGCTTGCCTACGGAGTCCTGGGGAACGAGGAAGAACAGGCACACAAAAAAGAATGGGAGGAGGATGTTCCTGTACGCACGATAAAGCTGGTCAGCGAACCTGGAACAAAGCTGACAGCCGGCAATCTGACTGCTGCAGTTACTGCCCGGATCTGTCCGGAAAATGCCTCGGATCAGGCTTTGATCTGGAGCGTGGTAAATGATTCCGGAATCCCCTCTAAGCTGGCTGAACTCAAGGCGGTGGGGAACCAGGCCCTGCTGACGGCTAAGAGCGACGGCTGTTTCCGGCTGCGGTGTATGTCCAAGTGCGGGACAGAAAAAATACGGATTCTGTCATCATTGGAGTTTTCGGCAGCAGGACTTGGCGAGACCTTTTTAAATCCCTATGAGTTCATAAGTGCAGGCTTATATGATTATAGCCGGGGCGAAGTAGGAAATGGAAATGAGCATGGAGTAGCAGCCGCCAGAGACGGGGAGACGCAGATCGGATTCCACAACATTGATTTCGGCAGCTATGGGTCGGATAAAATTACAATTTCTGTGTTTGCCCTGACGGATGAGCCATACCGCATCCGTATCTATGAGGGGATGCCGGAGCAGGAAAATTCGAGGCTTGCCATTGATGCGGTATACCAGAAGCCTTCTCAATGGAATGTATATCAGGAGGAAACCTACCGTCTGGACAGAAGGCTTAAGGGGGTCACAAGCCTTTGCTTTGTGCTGGAAAAAAAGGTACATATAAAAGGTTTTTCTTTTACAAAACAGAGCCGGAGTTATGAAAGGCTTCCGGTTACAGAATGCGATCAGATATATGGAGACAGCTTTCTGGTTGCGGAGGAAGGAATCCGCAGCATCGGAAATAACGTAACAATTGTATTTAAGAATATGGAGTTTGGCGAAACGGGTGCGGACCGCCTTACCATATGCGGATTTACACCAAATGAAACCAATACGATTCTTGTGCGTTTTATGGATGAGGATGAGGGAGGGGAAGAAGAACAGCTGATGGAATTCCAGCACTCAGAAATCCGGAAGCCTCAGAGCTTTTCCCTGGTCCCGGTTAAGGGAACAAAAACAGTTGAATTTGTGTTTCTGCCTGGAAGTAATTTTGACTTCTTTTGGTTTCATTTCGGATGTCAGCCGGAAACAAATCGCAATATGTGAGCAATCATTCGCAAAATCAGAGAAGCCAATATAGGCAATATGTTATAAAATGAAAGAAAAAAGAAGGAGAAAAAATACAAAACGACGAAATACAGGGAATAAATCCGGAAGGTATTCTATATCAGATGACCTTTGGGGAAAGGAAGGATATGGGCTTCGAACGTGCGTGGCTTACCTATAGGAAACAAAAAGATCATAAATGGGACAGATATTTTTGCTCGTTCTACACAAATGATGGAAGTACGGTGACAAAAACCGCAGCAGCGGAGTTAAAACAGGCTGCCAGGGAAATTTTGGAAGTAGAGATGCAGAATCGTGCGGATGCTTCCGGGGCCGGGATCGTGCTTACCATAGACCCCGGCTGTGGAACCGGAGCGGAAGGATACCATTTAAAGGAAATGGGGGGGCAGATATTCCTCACATCGGAAGGGGCCTCCGGGCTGTTGTATGGGAGCTTTGCCCTGATCCGGCGGCTTCAGCTGGAAGGGGATTTCCAGGAGATCGATATAACAGAAATACCTTCAAACCCCATACGGATCCTGAATCACTGGGATAATATGGATGGTTCCATCGAACGGGGATATGCCGGAGAATCCTTCTTCTTTCAGGCACAGAAGGTTCAGGTGAATGACAGAACCAGAGCTTATGCCAGATTGGCGGCATCGGTAGGAATCAATGCAGCCGTTATTAACAATGTGAATGTAAAAGGGAATGCCACCAGACTGCTTGATAAGACCTATGGAGCAGAGCTTATGGCAATGGCAGGAATCTTTGCGGAATACGGGATCCGTCTTTATCTGAGCCTTAATTTTGCAGCTCCCATGGAACTTGGAGGGCTATCATGCTCTGATCCGCTTAACGAAGAGGTAAGGGCCTGGTGGAAGGCCGCGATGTCAGATATTTATGGAAGAATTCCAAATCTCGGCGGCTTTCTGGTAAAGGCGGATTCAGAAGGCCGGCCGGGCCCTTTTACCTATGGCCGGACTCATGCGGATGGAGCCAATATGCTGGCAGAAGCAGTGGAGCCATATGGCGGTCTGATCATATGGCGGTGTTTTGTTTATGATTGCCGGCAGGACTGGAGAGACCGGAAAACGGACCGTGCCAGAAGCGGTTACGATCATTTCAAACCCCTGGATGGCAGTTTCAGGGAAAATGTGGTGCTTCAGGTTAAGAACGGGCCAATGGATTTTCAGGTGCGGGAACCGGTTTCGCCTCTTTTTGGCGGCATGGAGCATACAAATCAGATTCTGGAGGTGCAGATCACCCAGGAATATACAGGGCAGCAGCAGCATGTATGCTACCTGGTTCCCATGTTTAAAGAGGTGCTGGAATTTCGGTGCGGCGGAGAGCAGGGCAGGGACCGGGTCGCGGATATTGTAAGCGGAAAAGCCTGGGGGAGGCATAACTGCGGCATGGCTGCAGTGGCCAATACCGGGAATGATGAGAACTGGACCGGCCATGATCTTGCCGCAGCCAATTTATACGGCTTTGGAAGGCTGAGCTTTCAGACGGAGCTTACGGCAGAAGAAATTGCAGAAGAATGGACCGGTTCCACATTTGGAAATGAAACGGATGTAAAAGAGACCATTAAAAAAATTCTTCTAATGTCCTGGCCGGCCTATGAGAAGTATACCGCCCCGCTTGGGATTGGCTGGATGGTAAATCCGGGCCATCATTACGGACCGAACGTAGACGGCTATGAATATGACCGCTGGGGTACCTATCACCGGGCGGATCATCTTGGTATCGGAATAGACCGGAGTTCAAGCGGCACGGGCTATGTTTTACAGTACCGGGAACCGAACGCTTCCCTATATGGGAATCCGGAGACCTGTCCGGAAGAATTGCTGCTGTTTTTTCATCATGTTCCCTATGAGCATAAGCTGAAAACGGGGAAGACGGTGATCCAGCATATATATGACTCTCATTTTGAAGGGGTTTTGGACGTGGAGGTAATGGCCGCTCTCTGGGATTCCTTAAAAGGGAAGGTTCCCCTGAACATATTTGAACGGGTGCAGAAGAGATTTGCACATCAGAAGGAACATTCAAGAGAGTGGAGGGATCAGATAAATTCTTATTTTTTCCGAAAGTCCATGATTGAGGATGAGAAACACAGAATCATTTATTAAATTGGAACAAAAAGAAAGTGGTGATAGCATGGTAAAAAGGGCGAGAAAACAAATACCGGCAGGAGATAACACCTCTTTGCTGCACCATGTGAAAAAAGAATGGCGGTTGTATACCTTTCTCGTTATTCCGATTATTTATTATGTGATTTTTAAGTATATACCCGTATTTGGAAATGTTATTGCATTCCGAAGATATAAGGGAGGGACCAATATCTTCGGGGATTATTTTGTAGGATTCCGATATTTTAAGCAGTTTATCGGAGATCCTGATTTCTGGCGGGCATTTTGGAATACCCTGCGCTTAAGCGTGGGATATCTGGCAGTACGGTTTCCGGCAACCCTTTTGTTCGCCCTGCTGATCAATGAGTTACGTAACCTGCGGTGGAAGAAGATGGTGCAGACCGTTTCCTATTTGCCGCATTTTATTTCACTCATTGTGGTATGCGGTATGGTGAAAGAAGTGCTCTCTTTGTCAGGACCGGTCAATTCTCTTCTGGCGTCTATGGGAATGGATAAGATCGCGTTTATGTCGGAGCCAAAGTATTTTGATGTCATTTACATTTTGTCAGGAGTATGGCAGGCACTGGGGTGGGGAACGATCCTCTATCTGACGGCCATGACAAACATCAATATGGAGTTATATGAAGCGGCGGCTATCGATGGGGCGGGCAAATGGAAGCAGGCTCTTTATGTCACCCTGCCGGGCATTCTTCCGACGATTATGACACTTCTGATTTTGGATATCGGAAATATTGTAACTTCCGGTAATATGCAGAAAATATTGCTGCTGTATAACCCGTTGACTCAGAACCGGGCCGATATTATCGGCACCTATGTGTATCGTATGGGTATTGCCGGAGGCAACTTCAGCTATGCGGCGGCGGTAGGGCTGTTTGAAGGTGTGATCGGGCTGGTCCTGGTAACCATGGCTAACAAGCTTTCAAAAAAATTTACGGAAACTTCGCTTTGGTAGAAGGGGGGAGATGATTCGATGAAAGTGAAACGGTCAAAAGGATATCAGGTATTTCGGATCGTGAATACCATTGTTATGATCCTTGTTATTTTTGTTACCCTGTATCCGTTTATATATCTGGTGGCACAGTCCTTCAGCGGCGATACTGCGGTAGCCGCAGGCCTGGTAACATTTTTCCCGATAGACCCTACTACAGCTACCTATCGCTATATATTCCGGAACATGGAGTTTTTTAAATATTATGCCAATACGATTTTTTATTCCATAGCAGGAACTGCTATTTCTGTGATCAGCACATCATTGCTTGCATATCCGCTGTCAAAGCCCAGGCTTCGCTTAAACCGTTTTTTCCTACCGTTTGTTATATTTACCATGTATTTTACCGGGGGTATGATCCCTAATTTTATTTTGATCACACAGTGGCTGGGATTGCGTGACAGCGTGTGGGCCCTGCTCCTGCCTGGGGCGGTCAGTACATTTAACCTGCTGTTGATGAAATCCTTTTTTGCCGGAATTCCGGAAGAGCTGGAGGAAGCGGCGGCAATTGACGGAATGAATGTTTACGGGATATTTTGTAAGATCGTTCTTCCGCTTTCCAAACCGATTCTGGCTACAATGGCTTTGTTTTATCTTGTGGGCATGTGGAATGAGTGGTTTGGGCCATTTCTATATCTGGACACCAAGGACAAATGGCCGGTTGCGCTTTATGTAAGGCAGCTGGTGGAAGGTGCCAATAATGTGGAGGTCGGTGCCGGGTCAGAGGCCAGCAGCGTTCAGGCGACCTTGAAAGCGGCAGCAATGGTGGTGACTTCCGTTCCGATCATCTGTGTCTATCCGTTTGTACAGAGATATTTTGTACAGGGAATGACAATGGGGGCAGTAAAGGGGTGAGATCCCGTTTTAATAATGTTTGAGGAGGTAAGCAGTAAATGAAGAAAAAGGTTATGACAGCAATGTTTGGGCTTGCAGCGGCAGCAGCTTTGGCCGGATGCAATGCTTCCGCCAAAAGTGAGGCGGTTTCCGGAACCAAGGAAATGGTGGAAGATAAGGATCTGGATTACCAGTATGGAGAGGGGACAACATTCCATTCCGATGAGCCGGTTGCCTATTCCATGATGTTTTCAGATCATGAAAACTATCCGTATAAGGCCGACTGGAGGCTGTGGAGCGCCATAAAGGATAAAACCAATGTAACGTTTGACTTAACCAATGTTGCAAGAACCGATTATAATGACAAGGTTTCCGCTTTGGTAAATACGGGAAGTGCACCGTACATCATTCCCAAAATATATGATGCGGCTCCCTTTGTGGACAGCGGCCAGGTAGTGGCGGTCAGTGACTGGGTGCAGTATATGCCCAATTACCAGAAGTGCGTAAAGGATTGGGGCATGGAGGAAGAACTGATCAATACCTTAAGCTCCGACGGCAAATATTACCGTCTGCCCGGCATGTGGGAGAAGGCTGCAGGCGGGTATTCCCTTCTGATCCGTAAGGATGTGTTCGAGGCAGCCGGAGTGGATGTAGAGGGCGGTGAAAAGAACTGGACCTGGGAGGACTTTTATGAGGCCTGTAAAAAGGTAAAAGAATATACCGGAGGGGATTATGTCTGGTCCGATCAGTATCAGCTTGGCTGTGCCATGAATCTTTCCGGAATTGAGTATGGAATACGGGCCGGATATTCCAAAGACGGCGGTGACTGGAATTTGAGGAATGGCCTGGTATTTGATTTTGATAAAAATGAGTTTGTGTTTTCCAATACGACTGAGGACTATAAGGACTACCTCAATTTCTGGAATAAAATGTACAGGGACAAAATCCTGGATCCGGAAACGTTCACACAGGATTCAGAACAGGCTAAGGCTAAGTTTTTCCGGGGAGACTCCTATGTGCTGACCTGCAATTTCCAGCAGGTAGCTGACTACCGGTCTAAAAACAGGGTTCAGGCAAAGGGGGCCGAACTTTATTTTATGGTAATGCCGGGCGGCCCTAAAGGCCAGCTGCAGCCGGAAAGCTACCGGCTGGAAAATGGCATTATGATATCAAAGCGGGCACTTAAGGAGCTTGGAGAAAAAGAATTCATTAAGATGCTGCGGTTTATTGACTGGTTATGGTATTCGGACGAAGGCCAGACCTTGAGCCTGTGGGGCGTGGAAGGCGAAACCTACGACAGGGGAGCGGACGGTACCTTTGCATTAAAACCGGATATTTATTACAATGGCATTCACGCAGGTGCTCCGAAGCAGTTAAACGTGGATTTTGGCTTTGCCGGAGGTGTATTTGCCTATGGGGGATCCAATGAGCTTCGTTTTTCCAGGATGACGGATGAAGAAAAAGAGTGGAATCAAAGGGTTTATGATTCAAAGGAAAGACGGAAGATCGAGCCGCCGATTCTGACCGATGAAGAAGAGAAGGAACAGATGAATCTGATCCAGGTGCCGCTTATGGATTATGTAAACACTTCCGCCCTGGAATTCATCACCGGAAAGTTAGATCTTGACAGTGACTGGGATAAATATGTGGCGGAATGTGAATCCAAAGGAAACGTTAAATTCGTTAATATGGCAAATGAAATCTTTGAAAGAAGCAAAGCTCTGCTTGGATATTAAAATAGATTGGAACCATTCATACTTGCCACGCATCCTGCATAAGTATGTAAAAACGTCCTAGCAGGGGGATTTTCTTGAAAGAATATATTGAGGAACGCGCGGTTGCGATCGCCAACTACATCATAGACTATCATGCGACCGTGAGGCAGACAGCAAAGAAATTTGGGATATCCAAATCTACGGTACATAAGGATGTGACGGACCGCTTAGAGCACATCAATCCGTCCCTGGCTGCCCGGGCCAGGGTGATCCTGGACATTAACAAATCCGAGCGCCATATCCGGGGCGGTCTTGCGACCAAGGAGAAGTATCAGCATCGTCTTCAGATGTGCAGCAAAAAAAATTAATAAAACAAATGAGTGGAGGAACAGCCGCTGTTTGGGAAATGGTAGACGTTCTCAGGCCGCGGCTGTTCCCATTTATTAAAAATTATTTTTTTACAAAAAACCAGTTGACATGAATCTACAAAATATGTTATTCTTTACCCCAGTATGAAGAGACATTGTCGTTTTCATGCAAATATTGACCACTTCGTAAGAAGTTAAGCCCAGACGGACAGGCGGGTCAGCTGCCGAGCGTGGGAAACCACATTATTGATTGAGTTAGAAGCTCAAATTTTATAAGTTGATTACTTTATAATCAGTGCGATTGCACATCATCTTGTGAAACGATCAATAATAGCAGGGACAACATATTTGCTATGTAGACTCGAAAACGATAATTGTCATGAATGAAAGGCGGGCAGAATGCCCTTACCGGAAATAATATTCATGAAATTGCAGGCAGGTGATGTACGATCACCTGTCTTTTTGATTTACGCGGGCAGCAACCCCATGATAAGGAAAGGTAGAATGCCATATGAATAAAGAAGATCAGATGAGGGCACCGATTTACGAAGCCCTTGAAACGTTTCGAAAAAAGCGGGTGGTACCCTTTGATGTGCCTGGCCATAAAAGGGGGAGGGGAAATCCGGAACTGGCCCAGCTTTTGGGAGAAAAGTGCGTTGGCCTTGATGTGAATTCCATGAAGCCTCTTGATAATTTATGCCATCCGGTTTCGGTCATCCGGGATGCGGAGCGGCTGGCAGCCGAGGCTTTTGGTGCGGCAGATGCCTTTTTGATGGTAGGCGGAACCACATCAGCGGTACAGAGCATGATCCTGTCCGTCTGCAAGGCGGGAGATAAGATCATACTTCCCAGAAATGTGCATAAGAGTGCCATCAATGCGCTGGTCTTATGCGGTGCGGTCCCAGTTTATGTAAACCCGGAAGTGAACAGCATGCTGGGCATTTCCCTGGGTATGGAGATCAGCCAGGTGGAAAAAGCGATCCGGGAAAATCCGGATGCAGTGGCGGTATTTGTTAATAATCCAACCTATTACGGCATTTGTTCCGATATAAAGTCCATCGTCCGGCTGGCCCATGCCCATGGGATGAAGGTACTGGCTGATGAGGCTCATGGGACCCATCTTTATTTTGGAAAAGGCCTTCCGGTCTCCGCAATGGAAGCCGGAGCAGACATGGCGGCTGTTTCCATGCACAAGTCAGGCGGCAGCCTGACCCAAAGCTCGCTTCTCCTCTTAAATAAGGGAGTGAATGGGGATTATGTGCGTCAGATCATAAACTTAACCCAGACAACCAGTGCATCGTATCTCCTTCTTTCCAGTCTTGATATCTCCAGAAGGAATCTGGCTCTGCGGGGAGAAGAATCCTTTGCCAAAGTGGTGGAAATGGCAGAATATGCCAGGGGGGAAATCAATTCCATGGTCGGATACTATGCATATGGGAGGGATCTCATCAATGGAACCAGTATCTTTGACTATGATGTGACAAAGCTTTCCGTTTATACCCTGGGAAATGGCCTTGCGGGAATCGAGGTTTACGACCTCCTCCGGGATGAATATGACATTCAGATTGAATTCGGAGATATCTGCAACATTCTGGCCTATATTTCCATTGGTGACCGGATCCAGGACATTGAACGGCTGGTGGGGGCACTGGCGGATATTGAACGCCTTTATAAAAAAGACCGGGCAGGTATGCTTTCAGGGGAATACATAGCGCCTAAAGTGGTGATATCTCCTCAGAAGGCGTTTTATTCCCAGAAGGTATCCCTTCCGGTTCGGGAATCCGCGGGAGAAATAAGCGGTGAATTTGTAATGTGTTATCCCCCGGGTATCCCAATACTGGCACCGGGGGAAATGATCACGGAGGAAATTGTGGAATACATCATTTATGCCAGGGAAAAGGGCTGTTCCATGCAGGGAACCGAGGACCCGGCAGTGGAACATCTGATGGTTTTAAAGAAATGATTCCCGCAGGAAAGGAGAGATGGAGGAAGAGATGGAAATATGGTTTTCGGAATTGCATACTTCCAATGTGAAGCTTTCGGTGCGGATTGATAAGCAGCTTTTTTCCGGTGAAAGTGAGTATCAGAGAATCGACGTGTTCGAATCCCAGGAGTTCGGGAAGTTCGTAGCCCTGGATGGAGATATCGTTTTTTCTGAAAAGGATGAATTTATTTATGATGAAATGGTGACCCATGTGCCGATGGCGGTCCACCCCAATGTAAAGAACGTGCTGATCATCGGCGGAGGCGACGGAGGGGTAGCCAAGGAACTTTTGCAGTATCCCTCCATCGAATCCATAGATGTGGTGGAAACGGATAAGCTGTTTGTAGAGGTCTGCCGGGATATATTCCCGGAAGTGGCATGCGGCCTTGACGACCCCAGAGTCCGTGTTTATTACGATGACGGACTTCGTTATCTGAGGAACAAAAAAGAAGAGTATGATTTGATCATCAATGATTCCACGGATCCCTTCGGCCATACGGAAGGGCTGTTCACCAAGGAATTTTACGGAAGCTGCTATAAGGCGCTCCGAAGCGACGGCATCATGGTTTATCAGCATGGAAGCCCGTTTTACGATGAGGATGAGATGGCCTGCAGGAGCATGCACAGGAAGGTGTACCGTTCCTTCCCCATAAGCCGGGTTTATCAGGCACATATCCCCACCTGCCCATCCGGGTACTGGCTGTTTGGATTTGCGTCAAAAAAATACCACCCCATTAATGATTTTAAACCCGAAAACTGGAACAAACTGAAAATAGAAACCTGGTATTATACAACCAATCTTCACACGGGCGCTTTTATGCTGCCCAAATATGTGGAAGATTTACTCGAAGAGGAGGAAAAGGAATGAGCAGATTATTGATTATCGGATGTGGCGGTGTTGCCTCTGTGGCAATCCGCAAGTGCTGCCAGAACAGCGGGGTGTTTACAGACCTCTGTATTGCGAGCAGGACCAAAGAAAAATGTGATGCATTAAAAGACAAGCTTGCCGGAACGACGGAAACAAGAATAGAGACTGCAAAAGTGGATGCGGATCATGTGGAGGAGGTAATTGCCCTCATAAAGGATTATAAGCCGGATGCGGTTTTAAATGTGGCGCTTCCCTATCAGGACCTGACCATCATGGATGCATGTCTGGCAACGGGCGTGGATTACATTGATACGGCCAATTTCGAGCCTGAGAATACCGATGATCCTGAGTGGAGGGCGATCTATGAAAAGCGCTGTAAAGAGCTGGGATTTACCGCGTATTTCGATTATTCCTGGCAGTGGGATTATAAAGAGCGCTTTGAAAAGGCAAACATTACGGCACTCCTTGGAACCGGATTTGATCCCGGGGTCACCAGTGTATTTTCTGCCTATGCCTTAAAGCATTATTTTGATGAGATCCATACCATTGATATATTAGACTGCAACGGAGGCGATCACGGTTATCCTTTTGCAACCAACTTTAACCCGGAAATCAACTTAAGGGAAGTATCTGCAAACGGTTCCTATTGGGAAGACGGCCACTGGGTCGAGACAGAGCCCATGGAGATAAAGTCCAGATACAATTTCCCTGAGGTCGGGGAAAAGGACATGTATCTTCTTCATCATGAGGAAATCGAATCTCTGGCTAAAAATATCCCCGGCATAAAGAGGATCCGTTTCTTCATGACCTTTGGGCAGAGCTATTTAACTCACATGAAGTGTCTGGAAAACGTAGGCATGCTTTCCACCTCTCCCATAGAGTTTAACGGACAGGAAATCGTTCCGATCCAGTTTTTAAAGGCTCTGCTCCCGGATCCGGCTTCTCTTGGTCCAAGGACCGTGGGAAAGACCAATATCGGATGTATTTTTACGGGAGTAAAGGATGAAAAGGAAAAGACCATTTACATTTACAACGTATGTGACCATCAGGAATGCTATAAGGAGGTGGAATCCCAGGCTATTTCTTATACCACCGGCGTTCCGGCCATGATCGGCGCCATGATGGTGGTAACCGGGCAGTGGAAGAAGCCGGGCGTATTCAACCTTGAGGAATTTGATCCTGATCCGTATATGGAAGCCTTAAACAAATGGGGACTTCCATGGGTCGTATGTGAGGATCCGGAAACGGTAACGGTCTGGAGATAGGATGAGGGCATGAGGATCCGGGACTTAAAGACGCCCTGTTACGTGATAGATGAGAACAGGCTGGAAGAGAATTTAAAAATTTTAAAGCGGGTCAGGGAAAACACCGGGTGCAGCATTCTGCTGGCCCAGAAGGCGTTTTCCTGCTTTGCGGAATACCCGCTCATCGGCAGATATATTGATGGGACCACGGCCAGCGGCCTTTATGAAGCCAGACTGGGCAGGGAGGAGATGGGGCTTGAAAACCACGTCTTCGCTCCTGCTTATAAAGAGGAGGACATTCATGAGCTGGTTCAGATCTGCGATCACATTGTGTTTAACTCCTTTTCCCAGCTGGAGCGGTACAAAGACTGCCTGCAGGGAATCAGTGCCGGCATCCGGATCAATCCGGAGTGTTCCACCCAGGAAGGCCATGGGATCTATGATCCCTGTGCACCGGGGTCCAGGCTGGGCGTGACCATTGCTAATTTTAAGGAAGAATGGCTGCCTTATCTTTCCGGCATTCATTTCCATACCTTATGCGAGCAGAATGCGGATGATTTAAAAACCACGCTGGAGGCGGTAGAAGGGAAGTTCGGCAAATACTTATCCGGGCTATCCTGGTTAAACATGGGCGGTGGACATCATATCACCAGAGAGGATTATGACATCGGGCTGTTGGAATCCTGCATTAAGAGGATGCAGGAAAAATATGGCCTTCATATTTACCTGGAACCTGGGGAAGCGGTTGCTCTTAATGCCGGTTATCTGGTGACAGAGGTGATGGATGTGGTAGAAAACGGGATTAAGACCCTGATCCTTGATGCTTCTGCCGCCTGCCATATGCCCGATGTGCTGGAAATGCCTTACCGGCCGCCGTTAAAGGACAGCGGAGAACCGGGCGAAAAGCCTTTTACCTACCGGCTGTCATCCTGTACCTGTCTGGCTGGAGATGTGATAGGCGACTATTCCTTTGACAGGGAAATAAAGCCTGGGGATAAGCTGTATTTCATGGATATGGCCATTTACTCCATGGTAAAGAACAATACCTTTAACGGTATGCCTCTTCCTTCCATTGCCATTATGGATAAAGAAGGAAACTGCCGTGTGATAAAAGAGTTTAGCTATGAAGATTTTAAGAACAGGCTGTCCTAGTGTGCTGTCTCATTCATTTTTAGTCAAACTGTGAGTGAGACAGCATGCCGGTACAGATAAGCAGGAAAAGGAACGTAATATGAAGAGATTATTAAGTCTGCCGGCTGCAGACGGTTTCCGCATGCCGGGAGAGTTTGAGCCTCACCGGGGCTGTATTATGATCTGGCCCAAACGGCCGGGGTCCTGGCCCTTTGGAGCAAAGGAAGCCAGAAAGGCATTTGTCCAAATTGCAGAGGCCATTGCGGACAGTGAGCAAGTGATCATGCTGGCAGAGCCGGATGTTGCCGGAAATGCCAGAGAGATGCTTTCGGAACGGATCGAAGTGGTGGAAATGGAATCTGATGACGCATGGGCAAGGGATGTGGGGCCTGCCTTTGTCGTGGACCAGGACCGTAAGGTCCGGGGAATCGACTGGCAGTTTAACGCCTGGGGCGGTACGGTCTGCGGCCTGTATCAGGACTGGAGGAAGGACAATCTGCTTGCAGGGCGTTTCTGTGAACGGTTCGGGTATCCGGTTTATGACGCGCAGCATTTTGTACTGGAAGGAGGTTCGATTCACTCGGATGGAGAAGGTACCCTTCTGGTAACGGAAAGCTGTCTTTTAAACGCCGGCAGAAATCCCTTACTTACGAAATCCCAGATCGAAGAGCAGCTTAAAAATTACCTGGGAGTCACTAAGATCATTTGGCTGAAATACGGAATCTATCAGGATGAGACCGATGAGCATGTGGACAATATCTGCGCCTTTGTGCGCCCGGGCGAAGTGGTATTGGCCTGGACGGATGATAAAAATGACCCTCAGTACGAAATGTCTCTGGCGGATTTAAGGCTGCTGGAAAAGGAAACGGATGCACGGGGAAGGCATTTTAAGATCCACAAGCTGCCGATTCCGGAAAAACCGGTCTGCATCACAAAGGAGGAGCTTTCCGGATTTTCCTTTGAGCCCGGAGAGGATGAGCGGGAGGCCGGAGAGCGTCTGGCAGCCAGCTATGTGAATTTTTATATTTCTAATGGCGGGGTGATCGTTCCTCAATTCGGTGATGTCCATGATGCAGAGGCAGTGCGGATATTGGGGGAATGTTTCCCGGAGAGAAGGATATATCCGGTATATGCGAGGGATATTATCGTTGGGGGCGGCAACATTCACTGCATCACAGGGCAGATACCGGAAGGAGAAATTCATGAGAAAGGTAACAGTGGCAGCGGTTCAGATGAAATGCTGCGATGACATCAATAAGAATATTGCAAACGCAGAAAGGCTGGTAAGGCAGGCAGCAGGGGAAGGGGCAAATGTAATACTGCTTCCGGAACTGTTCGAGCGTCCGTATTTCTGCCAGGAGAGGCGGTATGAGTACTATCCGTTTGCAAAACCGGCAGAGGAGAATGATGCGGTAAAGCATTTTGCCCGGATCGCGGCCGAACTTCATGCGGTAATTCCTGTCAGCTTTTATGAGCAGTCCGGAAATACCATGTTTAATTCGGCTGCAGTCCTTGACGCAGACGGGAAAAATCTGGGGATATACCGGAAAACCCATATCCCGGATGATCATTACTACCAGGAGAAATTTTATTTCACTCCGGGAGATACCGGCTTTCAGGTATTTGATACCCGGTATGGAAAAATCGGAATCGGGATCTGCTGGGACCAGTGGTTTCCGGAGACTGCAAGGTGCCTTGCTTTAAAAGGGGCAGAGCTTATTTTGTATCCGACTGCCATCGGAAGCGAACCCATACTGGAATGCGACAGCATGGAGCATTGGAGGCGCTGCATGCAGGGACATGCTGCTTCCAATATCGTTCCGGTTGCAGCGGCAAACCGGGTGGGGGAGGAAAAAGTGAGACCAAGTGAATCGAACGGGAATCAGAGCTCATCCCTTAAATTTTATGGCTCATCCTTTATTACGGACAGTACCGGGGCCCTTATAAAGTCCATGGGCAGGGAAGAAGAAGGCGTGATATGCGCTTCCTTTGATTTGGATGAGGTTTTGACTGAACGCAGAAACTGGGGGCTTTTCCGGGACCGCAGGCCGGAGATGTACGGAGAAATTGCCGGAAGATCCTGAATCTGTTCATAAAATCCGCACATTCCCCATATAAATAGTAATAAACAATAAGTTGGGGAGTGTGCAATGAAGAGACTGTTTAGCAGAAAGTGGATGATTTTTTTCGGCCTGGCCATGTGGGTATTCGTGGTTCGTACCTTGAGCGGGTGTACTGTAAACGGGGATAATGGAGATAAAGTACGGGATCTGGAATATACCGTGGTAGCGGATGCGGACATTCCACAGGAACTCAGGCAGATTATTGCGGAGAAGCAGCAGTCGCCCTTTAAGCTGACCTACAGTGATGATAAGAATCTTTACATAGTGGTTGGTTACGGACAACAGGCCAGCGGCGGCTATAGCATCGCTGTGAATGAACTGTATCTGACGGATAATTCGATTGTCCTGGATACAGAATTAATTGGACCGGAAAAGGGAGAAAATGTGGGAACAGAGCCCTCTTATCCCTTCATCGTCATTAAAACTGAGATGTCGGAGCTTCCGGTCGTATTTCAGTAGACAATCGAAACTTAAGAAGCCGTTCTGCGCGTCGGCAAGGAGCAGGACGGCTGTTTTTTTCGGTTTACGCGGGCAAACTCACAGAGCGTGTTTCTTCTGGACGGGGAAATAAGGATTTACTTCCATCACGCGGAAATCTGTAAATCCCCCTTTTTTCTTAGGCTGTCATATGATATACTATTTCAATCAGGAGCCGTGAGGAAGCACCCTGCGGGTATACCTTTATGCCCAAAAGGCGTGGGCAGGAAAGAGGAAACACCCTGCGGGTATACCTTTATGCCCAAAAAGCGTGGGCAGGAAAGAGGAAAAGAGGAAGCGTAATATGATATTAAAAGATATATGGCTTGATGTGACGGCAGTAAAGGAACGGGATCCGGCGGCCAGAAATAAGCTTGAAGTGCTTTTGCTGTATCAAGGGGTCCATGCGTTAATCTGGCACCGTTTTGCACACTGGTTTTACCGGCATAATATGTTTTTTATTGCAAGGCTCATTTCCCAGTTAGCAAGGTTTTTTACGCTGATTGAGATTCATCCCGGCGCGCAGCTGGGACACGGAATTCTCATTGACCACGGCTGCGGTGTGGTGATCGGAGAGACCACTGTGGTTGGGGATAACTGTACCATCTATCAGGGAGTTACCCTGGGAGGCGTGGGATTAAACAAGGGAAAACGCCACCCCACCCTGGGAAACAATGTGACCGTAGGCGCCGGGGCCAAGATCCTGGGTTCCTTCGAGGTAGGCGATAATTGTACCATTGCGGCCAATGCAGTGCTTTTAAAGCCGCTTGAGAATAATGTGACAGCGGTTGGGATTCCGGCACGTCCCGTTAAGATCGGCGGTGTACCGCTTCCAAAAGAGGAAAGCAATCTGGTTACCATGGACCACTACTGCAAGATGGAGGAGCGGGTAAAGGAACTGGAAGAAACGATTTTAAAGCTGCAGAACCGGCTTGAAGCTCAGAACGGTGCTCCAGAAGAAGGAAATCCGCAGGAATAGGGGCATCAGAAGCTGCACTTTTTGCGGAAGAACAGGAATGCCAACAAAAAAAGTATATTGAAACATGCACCTGCATAAACTTTCTTAAAGGAATAAAGAAGGTAAGGCAGGTGCTTTTTTATGTTGGAGCTGGTGAAGAAAAACATACATATGAATCGTTGGAAAGGATATGCCGCATCACAGATCACTCTTGACGATGATTTCATTGTCCCGGACAGCATGGATGATGTGGATCAGATTATTTTAAGTTCCGGCGAAATTACCATTGAATCAGTGAAAAGCCAGACAGAACGGGTGGTGGTCCGGGGCAAGCTGGATTTTACCATACTCTATCGCGGAGCGGAAGGGGGGCTTCAGGCTCTTTCCGGAAGCATCAACTTTGAGGAGCCTATCAATGTGCCGGGTCTGGAAGAGAAGGATTATGTCCAGCTGGTATGGGATTTGGAAGACTTAAATCCGGGGATCATCAATTCCAGAAAGCTGAGCGTTAAAGCAATTGTAACTTTGCAGGCAAAGGTAGAAACTCTTTATGATGTAGATGCTGCCGTAGAAGTGGACATTGGAGCGGCTTCCGTAGACGTGCCTGTGGTAGAAATCCTCCGCCGCAATGTGGATGTGGCTGCCATTGCCCTCCGCCATAAGGATACGTTCCGCATCAAGGATACGATTACATTATCCGGCAACAAGCCGAACATCGATCACATTTTATGGAACGAAATGAAGCTAAGAGGCGTAACCACCAAGCCCGTGGACGGTAAAATGATGCTTGACGGGGAATTGCTGGTTTTTGTCATTTATCAGGGAGAAGGAGAAGGTGCACCGATCCAGTGGCTTGAGGAAAATATTCCGTTTTCCGGAGAACTGGAGGTTTCGGATGTGACCGAAGATATGGTTCCTTCGGTAATGGTCCATCTGATTCACAAAGACATTGAGGCAAAGCCGGATTCTGACGGTGAGATGCGGGAAATGGATGCAGATGCGGTTCTCGAACTGGATATGAAGCTTTACAAAGAAGAGAATATGGAAATGTTAAGTGACTTATATTCTACCAACCGGGAACTTTCGCTGCAGACCGGAGAGGCATGCTTTGATAAGATCCTTACGAAAAATATGAGCAAATGCAAGATCGTGGAAAAGGTAAATCTGGATAATGCGGACCATATTCTTCAGATATGCCACAGTGAGGGCACGGTAAAAATTGATGAAACAGAAGTCAAAGAGGATGGACTTCATGTAGAGGGTGTTTTGGAAGTACAGATGCTTTATCTCACCTCCGATGATACCCAGCCGATCCAGTCATCCGTAGAAAACCTGCCGTTCCATTTTTTGATCGAGGCCCCAGGAATTAATAGGGATACGGTCTGCCAGTTAAACCCGGGCCTGGAGCAGTTAAGTGCGGTAATGATGGGCGGAGGCAGCATTGAGGTGAAAGCTACCATCTCCCTTGATTTACTGGCCCTGCAGCCGGTCTGTGTGCAGATCATCACAGGCGCATCGGAGGCACCGATGGATCTTAATAATCTGCAAATGCTTCCCGGTATCGTCGGATACATCGTCCAGCCCCATGATTCTCTCTGGAAAATTGCCAAAAAATTCCATACCACCATTGATACCATCATGGCTGCAAACGGATTGACGGAAAAAATGGTAAAGCCTGGAGACAGACTGATTCTCGTAAAAGAGCTGTCATAGGCGTAATTTCCTGAATTCAAGCGGATAAATTAAAAAAATCCAGGCAGAAGGCTTGCCTTTTGCCTGGCATACTTAACTCTGTCCACTTGAATGATTTTTTTAAAAAAGGGCAATATAAAGATTGCTATTCACATATCAGTTTGTCCTGTTATATAATATACTATAGCTTAGCTATAGTTCAACCATCGACGGCGCCAATCCGCATCCAGCTGGTGCTTTAGATAGATGACAGGTTACCCTGGACGGTAGTGACGTGATTGCAAGGCGTTATTACCGTTTACATAGCATGAATCTCATGATGCCGGGGAGTAAAACATGAATTACACCTATATTTTAAAATGTGCAGATAATACCCTTTACTGCGGATGGACAAACCATTTAGAGAAACGTCTTAAGGCCCATAATGAAGGAAAAGGCGCCAAATACACAAAGGCGCGCAGGCCTGTGGCCTTAGCCTACTATGAAGAATTTCCTACAAAGGAAGATGCCATGCGCCGGGAGGCAGCCATTAAAAAGCTTTCCAGAAAGGACAAGTTAAAACTGATCGGAGAGACCGGATGAGAAAAACCGTCAAAGCCGCATAAAAGTGGGATTGACGGTTTTTTATATGAATCAGGCAACAAAATGATACATCAGAATATAATGGCAAAGGCTTCCGCCCATGACGAAAAGATGAAAAATCTCATGAGAACCAAAGCTTTTGTGTCTGGCATTGAAAAGGGGAAGCTTCAAGGCGTAAATAATACCGCCCACGGTATAGATGATGCCTCCGGCCAGAAGCCAGACAAAGGCCGCAGGAGGCAGAGCGTTTATAATTTTACTGAATGCCAGGACACATACCCAGCCCATGGCAATGTACAGGCCGGAAGAAAACCATTTTGGGCACATGATGAAGCAGGCTTTTATGAGAATGCCTGAGATGGCAATTCCCCAGACCAGGGCCAGCAGGCTCCAGCCGGTCCGGTCGCCCAGAACGATTAGGCAGACCGGCGTGTATGTTCCTGCAATCAGGATGAAAATCATCATATGATCTATTTTTTTCAGTAATTTATTTATTTTTGGAGAAACATCCAGGGTGTGGTATATGGTGCTGGCTGCATAAAGCAGGACCATGCTGATGATAAAGACCGTTAAGGCTGCCATATGAAGCTTTCCGTCGGAAGAAGCCTTGATAAGCAGAGGCGTGGCGGCAATAAGGGCCAGTATCATGGCGATGAAATGGGTAATTGCACTGACAGGATCCTTGATTTTTATTTGCATAGGAATCTCCTCCTTGTTAAATATTGATAAACGTATAATGTAGTATTAAATACTATGTGCTGTCTTTTTATATACTATACACTTTCGCAGATAAAAATGCAACCGTTTTTTTGAATTTCAAAGTATTTTTAAAAGGTGTTTGCCATAAACGGCACAATAAAATATAATAAATGAAACGAAAAGAAGGAACAGGAAGGGAAAAACATGACTCTAAACATATTGTACGAAGACGAAGAGATCCTGGTTGTGGAAAAACCGGTTGGGGTGGAATCCCAGTCCGCAAAATCCTTTGAACCGGATATGGTCAGTGAAGTAAAGAAACATATCAACATGATATCCCCAAAATCAGGGGAGCCATATGTGGGAGTTATCCACAGGCTGGACAAGCCAGTCGGGGGAGTTATGGTGTACGCAAAAACGAGAGGGGCGGCAGAGTCCCTTAGCAAGCAGGTTTCCGAGCATCAGATGGAAAAAATATATCAGGCTGTGGTTTGTGGAAAACCTGTGGAAAACTCTGGAACATACGTGGATTATCTGTGGAAGGACAGCAAAAATAATTGTTCAAAAATTGTGGAAAAGGGGATAAAAGGTGCAAAACCCGCAGAGCTTCATTTTCGGGTTGTGGATAGCAAAAAAATGGGAGATGAAGAATACTGTCTGGTGGAAATCAGGCTGGAGACAGGCCGCCATCATCAGATCCGCGTTCAGATGGCGGGACACGGTACCCCTTTATGGGGAGACCGGAAATATAATCCCCGTTTTAACAGCGGTCCGGTCAGAGGAAATGTGGCCTTATTTGCCTGTCGCTTAACGTTTTTTCATCCCATTACAAAAGAAAAGACGACCTATTCGGTAAAACCAAGGGGAGAATGGTTTGAGATGTTCGAGCGGCCGGAGCCGGTATAAATCAGGAATTTTTTACTAAGCAGATTCCCGCATATTTTCTATCATGGCAGTTCATAATAGTGATTGTACAAAAGAAGTACAAATCAGAAACAGGTGAGTCCATGGAGAAACCGAGCAGAAAACTGAAGAAAACATTATTAATATTGGGAGTTACAGGGGCAGTATATTTAAGTTTTCGCTATCTGCTGCCTCTTGTGATTCCCTTTTTGATTTCATATGTATTTGCGCTTTCCCTTCGCCCTTCGGCCCTTTGGGTTGAAAAAAAATCCCGTTTTACGGTGAAGGGTAAGGTGATTTCCATTCCTCTGGCAGTGATCGGTGGAATAGAAATCATCGTTTTAATGGTCATTTTCGGAATCCTTCTTTATGTGGGGGGAAGGAAGCTGTGCATGGAAGCCAGGCTTCTGCTTGAGAATCTTCCACGGTTCCTGGCAGGCGTCGATCAGTGGCTGATGGATAACTGCTCTTTTGCGGAGCGGTTTTTAAAGCTTCCGGATGGATATATGGTAGAGGTGATGAGAGATATTCTCTCAGGAGGGGAAGCCGCGATAAAAAGCAGGGCGATGTCATTTCTCATGGTGAACTCCATGACAATTGTCAAATATTTCGTCCAGTTCATCGTAATTACCGTAATTTTTTTTATCGCCACGATTTTATCCCTTCAGGAAATGGATGACATCCGGGAGAGGCGGGACAATTCCATGTTCTGTTACGAATATGCCATGCTGGGGAGCCGCTTGATGACGGTCGGAAGCGCATGGCTGAAGACTCAGGGTACCATTATGCTTTTTACCATGCTGGTATGCTCGGCAGGTTTGTTTCTTATGGGCAATCCTTATTTTATACTGTTCGGAATCGGAATCGGTCTTCTGGATGCGCTGCCCATTTTCGGAACTGGAGCGGTTTTAATCCCATGGGCCTTGTTTTCTCTGATTAATAAACATTGGGTTTACGGAGCCGGGCTGATCATC
Organism: Clostridium sp. Marseille-P2415; assembly: GCF_900155545.1. Lineage (GTDB taxonomy): Bacteria > Bacillota > Clostridia > Lachnospirales > Lachnospiraceae > Lacrimispora. The sequence continues at coordinate 1,022,937 of NZ_LT732525.1, read as the reverse complement.
ATTTACATTATCTGTTACTTTTTGAGGGAGGTTATGGAGGCCAAGATCATGGGCGGCAAGATGGGGCTTACGCCGCTTGAAACTCTTGTTTCCATGTACGTCGGCCTTCAGCTGTTCGGTCTTCTGGGATTTATTCTTGGGCCCATCGGTCTTTTAATAATAGAAGATATTGTGGAGCTGTACGGAGGAACGTGCTATAATGGCGGAAAAAGAGCTAAGCAGGAAGAAAGGGGAAAAGTACGTTGAATCCACAGGAGTTAATTAAATTCTTAGGAATATTGGAAAAATTAAAATGCAATACCCGCCACAACTGGACGACAAACGGCAGGCAGGAGAGTGTCGCGGAGCACAGCTGGCGTCTTGCGGTCATGGCCATGCTTATGGAAAAGGATTTTCCGGAGCTTCATATGGATAAGGTGATCCGGATGTGCCTGATCCATGACTGGGGAGAGGCCTTAACCGGAGATATTCCGGCTTTTGAAAAGACAGGGGAGGACGAAGCGGTGGAGGATGAGGCTGTCCGGTCTCTCTTAGAGAGGCTGCCAGAGCATCTGAACGCTTCCGTCGCCCCTCTTTTTGAGGAAATGGCCCGTTGTGAGACAAAGGAGGCCAGACTTTGCAAAGCCCTTGATAAAATTGAAACCCTGATTCAGCATAATGAGGCCGGTACAAAGACCTGGCTGCCCCTGGAATATGATTTAAACCTGACCTATGGAAATGAAATCTGTGAGAGCTTTCAGGTGACAAGAAAGCTGCGGGATGAGGTCCGGCGGGATACCATGAGGCTGATGGAGGAAGAAAAACATGGGAATTGAATACCATACATATGAAATGTTAAAAAATCTTCGGAGAGCGCTTCATTATTGTCCGGAAAAGTCCGGCTGTGAAGAAAGGACCATGGATTTGTTAAAAGGCTTTCTAAGGCAGCATACAACTTTTAGGATCGTTGACTGTAACGGCTGGTTCTACGCTGTCCACCAGGAGGAGGGGGCTGAAAAAAGCGTGGCGTTTCGGGCAGATATGGATGCGATTAAGGGAGAAGACGGCAGGGTATTCCATGGCTGCGGACACGATGGACACAGCGCGGTGCTTGCCGGTCTCTGCCTTTTTGCTGAGGGGAAGAAGCTGGGAAGGAATGTCTATTTTCTATTTCAGCCGGCAGAGGAGACCGGTCAGGGAGGAGAGATGTGCAGCAGACTTTTAACGGAAAAGGGAATTGAAGAGGTCTACGCATTTCACAATTTACCGGGCTATCCTCTTGGTACGGTTGTGCTCCGGGAAGGGACTTTTGCCTGCGCCTCAAGGGGGATCATCCTCACCTTAAAAGGAAGGCAGTGCCATGCCGCTTACCCGGAGCAGGGGATAAATCCTGCCTGGCTGATCGGAGAACTGATCTGCCGCATTCCTGAATTTGCCGCACAGCCAGGTTATGAGGGCATGGTGCTTGCGACCATCATACAAGTGAAGGTTGGGGAAGAATCCTTTGGGGTCTCTCCTGGAGATGGAAAACTGGCGTTAACCCTGCGGGCGGAACGGCTTTCCGATTTGGAACGGTTTCAGGATTCCATCCGTACCTTTGCAGAAAAAAGGGCCGGGGAGCTTAAGATG
>NZ_LT732525.1:945370-1020283 GCF_900155545.1 Clostridium sp. Marseille-P2415 | reverse complement strand
CCCCCGCCACAACTGGACGACAAACGGCAGGCAGGAGAGTGTCGCGGAGCACAGCTGGCGTCTTGCGGTCATGGCCATGCTTATGGAAAAGGATTTTCCGGAGCTTCATATGGATAAGGTGATCCGGATGTGCCTGATCCATGACTGGGGAGAGGCCTTAACCGGAGATATTCCGGCTTTTGAAAAGACAGGGGAGGACGAAGCGGTGGAGGATGAGGCTGTCCGGTCTCTCTTAGAGAGGCTGCCAGAGCATCTGAACGCTTCCGTCGCCCCTCTTTTTGAGGAAATGGCCCGTTGTGAGACAAAGGAGGCCAGACTTTGCAAAGCCCTTGATAAAATTGAAACCCTGATTCAGCATAATGAGGCCGGTACAAAGACCTGGCTGCCCCTGGAATATGATTTAAACCTGACCTATGGAAATGAAATCTGTGAGAGCTTTCAGGTGACAAGAAAGCTGCGGGATGAGGTCCGGCGGGATACCATGAGGCTGATGGAGGAAGAAAAACATGGGAATTGAATACCATACATATGAAATGTTAAAAAATCTTCGGAGAGCGCTTCATTATTGTCCGGAAAAGTCCGGCTGTGAAGAAAGGACCATGGATTTGTTAAAAGGCTTTCTAAGGCAGCATACAACTTTTAGGATCGTTGACTGTAACGGCTGGTTCTACGCTGTCCACCAGGAGGAGGGGGCTGAAAAAAGCGTGGCGTTTCGGGCAGATATGGATGCGATTAAGGGAGAAGACGGCAGGGTATTCCATGGCTGCGGACACGATGGACACAGCGCGGTGCTTGCCGGTCTCTGCCTTTTTGCTGAGGGGAAGAAGCTGGGAAGGAATGTCTATTTTCTATTTCAGCCGGCAGAGGAGACCGGTCAGGGAGGAGAGATGTGCAGCAGACTTTTAACGGAAAAGGGAATTGAAGAGGTCTACGCATTTCACAATTTACCGGGCTATCCTCTTGGTACGGTTGTGCTCCGGGAAGGGACTTTTGCCTGCGCCTCAAGGGGGATCATCCTCACCTTAAAAGGAAGGCAGTGCCATGCCGCTTACCCGGAGCAGGGGATAAATCCTGCCTGGCTGATCGGAGAACTGATCTGCCGCATTCCTGAATTTGCCGCACAGCCAGGTTATGAGGGCATGGTGCTTGCGACCATCATACAAGTGAAGGTTGGGGAAGAATCCTTTGGGGTCTCTCCTGGAGATGGAAAACTGGCGTTAACCCTGCGGGCGGAACGGCTTTCCGATTTGGAACGGTTTCAGGATTCCATCCGTACCTTTGCAGAAAAAAGGGCCGGGGAGCTTAAGATGGCCCTTCAGATTTCCGTTCGGGATGAATTTCCGGATACGGTCAATGATCCTGATATGGTAGAAGTATGCAGAAGACGGCTTAAAAAGAGAGGGATTCCCTGGATCGAAGCTTCTGCGCCCCTTCGCTGGTCCGAGGATTTTGGCTGGTATTTAAAGAAAGCAGGGGGGATGTATTTTGGTGTGGGGGCAGGAGAAGCATGCCCGGACCTTCATACCGCAGGCTACGAATTCCCCGATGAAGTCATGGAAACGGCTCTTGCCTCTTTGGAAGCGTTTCTGTAGAGAAAAAGCCAGGCCCTCCTCTTGACAAACAAATGCAAATAACGTAAAATCAACCATACGATCTTTTTATCAATTAAAAAGCAAGACGTTGAAGAGGACTAATAAGTGATGATGTATTCCAGAGAGAAGGCCGTACGCTGGAAGGCCTTTATACCGCTCATGACCCAACCTCCCTCGGAGTCCCGCAGCAAACTGCGGCGCTGTTCCAGCGTTAACGGATCGAAAAGTGAGTCATGGTATTTCGCTATGGCTAAATTGGGTGGCACCGCCGAGCTGTTCGGTCCCTTTTGCAGGGAACGGATGGCTCTTTTTAATGGAAGGAGAATTGTCATGGCAAAGGACAAGAAATTAGTAGAAGCCATCACATCCATGGATGTGGACTTCGCCCAGTGGTATACGGATGTTGTAAAGAAAGCGGAATTGATCGATTATTCCAGTGTAAAAGGCTGTATGGCCATTAAGCCTGCGGGCTATGCCATCTGGGAAAACATTCAGAAAGAACTTGACAGAAGGTTTAAGGAAGTAGGAGTTGAAAATGTTTATATGCCCATGTTCATTCCGGAAAGCCTTCTTGAAAAGGAAAAGAACCATGTAGAGGGATTTGCACCGGAGGTTGCATGGGTCACCTATGGAGGCATGGAACCGTTACAGGAAAGACTCTGTGTCAGACCTACCTCAGAAACCCTGTTCTGTGATTTTTACTCCAGAGATATCCAGTCTTACCGGGACCTTCCGAAGGTTTATAACCAGTGGTGTTCGGTCGTTCGCTGGGAAAAGACTACCAGACCGTTTTTGCGTTCCAGAGAGTTCCTGTGGCAGGAAGGCCATACGGCCCATGCGACCGCCGGGGAAGCAGAGGAAAGAACCGAACAGATGCTGCATTTATATGCGGATTTCTGTGAAGAAGTTCTGGCGATGCCTGTCATCCGCGGCCAGAAGACCGATAAGGAAAAATTTGCCGGAGCAGAGGCAACCTATACCATTGAAGCCCTGATGCATGATGGTAAGGCTCTTCAGTCAGGAACCAGCCATAACTTTGGAGATGGATTTGCAAAAGCGTTTGATATCCAGTATTCCGATAAGGAAAATAAGCTGCAGTACGTTCACCAGACTTCCTGGGGCATGACCACCAGACTGATCGGAGCCATCATCATGGTCCATGGTGATGACAACGGTCTTGTGCTTCCTCCCAGAATCGCTCCGACCCAGGTCATCATCGTTCCGGTCCAGCAGCAGAAGGAAGGCGTTCTTGAAAAGGCATATGAGTTAAAAACGGTTCTTTCTAATTATAAAGTAAAAGTTGACGATTCCGATAAGAGCCCCGGATGGAAGTTCAGCGAGTCAGAGATGCGCGGAATCCCGGTTCGTGTGGAAATCGGTCCGAGAGATATTGCTGAAAACCAGGCAGTCTTAGTGCGCCGGGATACCCATGAGAAAATCACCGTATCATTGGATGAATTGAACGAAAAAGTGGGCCGGCTGCTTGCTGACATCCAGATCGATATGTTTGAGCGTGCGCGTTTGCATCGGGATGAACACACCTATGAGGCCGTGGATATGGATACCTTTGTAAAGACCGTTGAGGAAAAACCAGGCTTTGTGAAGGCCATGTGGTGCGGATGCCAGGAGTGCGAGGATAAAATCAAGGAACTCACAGGAGCAACATCCCGCTGTATGCCGTTTAAGCAGGAAAAGCTGGCGGACACATGCATCTGCTGCGGAAAGCCTGCAGCAAAAATGGTTTACTGGGGCAGGGCCTATTAATAAAAGCAGGCAGGAAAGGAACACCAGGAGGTAGAAACGTGATAAAAATTCAGGTTCCGGATGCAGCAAAGAAGATCATCGAACAACTGAATACCCATGGATTTGAAGCTTATGTAGTGGGCGGGTGCGTGAGAGACAGTCTGCTGGGACGGACACCGGAAGACTGGGATATCACTACCTCTGCAAAGCCGGAACAGGTAAAAGAAATTTTTAACCGGACGGTTGATACAGGGATCCGGCATGGTACGGTTACGGTACTGATAGACCGCGGCGGATATGAAGTGACCACCTACCGCATAGACGGGGAATATGAGGATGGGCGCCATCCCAAATCCGTAGAATTTACAGGAAACCTGTCAGAGGATTTAAAACGCCGGGATTTTACCATCAATGCCATGGCTTACAACGACCGGGAAGGGCTTGTGGATGCATTTGGCGGGATAAAGGATTTAGAATGCCATATGATCCGCTGCGTGGGAAACGCCCTGGACCGGTTCAATGAGGATGCCTTAAGGATATTAAGAGCCATTCGCTTCTCTGCACAGCTTGATTTTGACATCGAACGGGAGACCAAAGAAGCGGTTTCGGTCATCGCTCCCAATATGGCTTTAGTCAGTAAGGAACGGATCCAGGTGGAGCTTACAAAGCTTCTCCTTTCCAGCCATCCGGAGCGGATCGCGGCTGTGTATGAAAGCGGGATAGGTCCTTATATTTCAGAGCATTTTGAGAATGCCGGAAAGCGGCTTTTGGAGACAGGCTGGATCCGGCTTCTGCCTCCCCAAAAGCATATGCGCTGGTCCGGCTTTTTGCGGATGGAAGCTCCCCAGGATGCGGTTCGGATTCTGCGGGATCTGAAGCTGGATAATGAAACAATCGATCATGTAAAAACACTGGTCAGCCTGTGGAAAACAGAAATTCCGGCCTATAAACCGGCCATCCGCAGGGTGATGAGCAGTCTGCCCCTGGGGCTTTTTGAGGACCTTTTGTGCTTCCAGATGATTTTCTGCAGGGAATCCTACAGGGAACAGTTAAAAATAGTGGAACAGTATTCAGAGGAAATCTTAAGAGATGGGGACTGCATCCGCTTAAGGGATATGGTGGTGACCGGCCGGGAATTAATTGAGGCAGGAATGAAGCCTGGGCCTGAAATCGGAGAGGTGCTAAACGGTCTGTTTGAGGTGGTTCTTAAGCAGCCGGAATGCAATAACAGGGAATATTTGATGAAATTAATAGAAAATTTAACATGAGTACAATGACGGGGTTCCTGTAACTTTCAAACGGATTCTGCATATTTTTTTCCACCTCTTCATACCCTAGAAGTAGCTGATGAGCTAAGAGTTGGAGGGGTGGTTGTGAACGAGAAATACGCAGAGGTGCTTTCGCAGTATGAGCTTGAAATTCAGGATGTGAAACGCGGCCGGGGCGCCTGGCTGTGTGATACGGATCAGGGGCTTAAACTGCTTCGGGAATATAAAGGAACCTTAAAGCGCCTGGAGTTTGAGGATCAGGTATTTTCACAAATGGAAGAAACCGGCCATTTAAACGTGGATCGTTACGTCAGGAATAAAGAAGGAGAACTCCTCTCTAGCGCCGAGGATGGAACCCGGTGGATTGTAAAAGACTGGTATGCAGACCGGGAATGCAACTTAAAGGACAGCAAAGAAGTACTATGCGCCATCGAACGGATTGCCCGTTTACATAAAATTCTGCGACGGATAGAATTCAAAGAAGAGTGGAACTTAGGGTCCATTTTAGTGCAGCTGCCGGCGGAAGAAATGGAACGCCACAACAGGGAGCTGGTCCGTGCCCGGACCTTTATCCGGAATAAAAGAAAAAAATCCGAATTTGAACTATGTGTCATGGGGAATTATGACATATTTTTTGAACAGGCCATGGAGGCCTGTAAAGGGATGACGGTATTTTGTGAAGACCGGGGGAGTGGGGAGGGGTATTTGTGCCACGGGGATTTGAACCAGCATCATATTCTGATGTGCTCCCATGATGTGGCGATCGTGGAATTTAACCGCATGCACAGAGGAATGCAGATGGAAGATTTATACCATTTCATGAGGAAAGCCATGGAAAAGCATGACTGGAATTTAAAACTTGGTATGGCCATGCTGGAGACCTATGCAAAGGTTCTCTCTCTTTCGGATGCAGATAGGACCTGCCTATACTTTTTGTTTTTATATCCTGAGAAATACTGGAAGCAGATCAACTTCTATTACAATGCAAATAAGGCGTGGATTCCCGCCCGGAATATTGAAAAGCTTAAGGATTTAGAGATTCAGCAGCCTATGCGGAATCTTTTCCTGTCAAAAATAAAATAATGGAAATACGCTTTTCTTTTATCCTGTTATGATTTATAATAACCATAACAAAAATGGAGAGAAGGGAGTATTTTGCTTATGAAGGAATACAAGAGTATATACGAAGAATGGCTTTCAAACCCATACTTCGACGAGGCGACAAAGGAAGAACTCCGCGCGATCGCAGATGATGAAAATGAGATTAAAGAGCGTTTCTATCAGGATTTGGAATTTGGTACCGCTGGTTTAAGAGGCGTCATCGGCGCCGGCATTAACCGCATGAACATCTATGTGGTAAGAAGAGCGACCCAGGGGCTTGCAAATTATATTATAAAACAGGGCGGCGCCGATAAAGGCGTGGCTATCGCATACGACTCCAGGCATATGTCACCGGAGTTTGCAGAGGAGGCTGCGTTAACGCTGGCTGCTAACGGAATCAAGGCATATAAATTCGAATCCCTGCGTCCAACGCCGGAGCTTTCCTTTGCGGTAAGAGAATTAGGCTGTATTGCCGGCATTAACATTACAGCCAGCCATAATCCGCCGGAATATAACGGATACAAGGTATACTGGGAGGATGGCGCCCAGTTCACCCCGCCTCATGACAAAGGGGTAACGGCTGAGGTTTTGGCTATAACGGATATTTCCACGGTTAAGACAACGACAGCAGAGGCTGCAAAGGCAGCAGGCAAATACGAGATTATCGGAGCCTCTGTGGATGATAAATACATTGCCCATGTAAAGGCTCAGGTGGTGAATCAGGGCGCGATCGATCGAATGCAGGACGGTATTAAGGTGGTCTATACTCCTCTCCATGGTACAGGCAATCTTCCTGCAAGAAGAGCATTAAAGGAGATCGGATTTACCCATGTATATGTGGTACCGCAGCAGGAACTGCCGGATGGTGATTTCCCAACGGTCAGCTATCCCAATCCGGAAGCGGAAGAAGCGTTTGAACTGGGTCTTGCGCTTGCAAAGGAAAAGGATGCGGATCTGGTTTTGGCAACGGATCCGGATGCGGACCGTCTCGGGGTGTATGTAAAGGATGGGAAATCAGGCGAATACATTCCTTTAACCGGCAATATGTCAGGCTCTCTTCTGTGTGAATATGTGTTGAGCCAGAAGAAGGAAAGAGGAGAGATTCCGGTAGATGGCCAGGTAGTGAAATCCATCGTTACCACCAATCTGGTGGATGCAGCAGCCCGGGCTTATGGCTGTGAACTCATTGAGGTATTGACCGGCTTCAAATACATCGGTCAGCAGATTTTAAAGGAAGAGACCACCGGCCACGGAACGTATCTGTTTGGCCTGGAGGAGAGCTATGGATGCCTGATCGGAACCTATGCCCGCGATAAGGATGCCATTTCCGCAACGGCCGCACTGTGCGAAGCTGCGGCTTATTATAAGATTAAAGGCATGACCTTATGGGATGCCATGATAGCCATGTATGAGAAATACGGCTATTATAAGGATGCGGTAAAATCCATCGGACTTAAGGGCATCGAAGGCCAGAAGAAGATCAAAGCCATCATGGAGACCATGCGGGGTGAAACGCCGCTGTCTGTCGGCGGGTATAAGGTCCTTTCCGCCAGAGATTATAAACTGGATACGGTTAAAGATATGAGTACCGGAGAAACCGTACCTACCGGACTTCCCCAGTCTGATGTGCTTTATTATGATTTGACCGACGGCGCATGGCTGTGCGTAAGGCCATCGGGAACAGAGCCGAAAATCAAATTCTACTATGGTATTAAGGGAACTTCCATGGCAGATGCAGATGAGAAGTCTGCGAAGCTGGGAGAAGCCGTTATGGCCATGGTGGATAAGATGATGTAAGAGATCGTGTTACATAAAAGAAAGGTGTGGATTGGCTCCCAGGACAATCCACACCTTTCTTTTCCTTATTTACGCGGGCAATGAGCCAAACGAACATGTTTTTTGGGCAGGGCCCGCTCCGCTTTGTCGGGCGTAAAGGTATACCAGCAGGGTGTTTTCAGGATTTTCTGTATTTTTTAGAATATTCCTTTAATTCCCTTAAAGCTTCTCCGAACAGCCGTGAGGAAGCAGTAGGGTTCCTGCGAAGGATCCCCTTACGGTAAAATGTTAATCGGTTTGTTAATTTCTCTTTGGCTTCTGTCAGGGACTGAAGGCGTTCCACCAAGGCGGATTCCTTTAGGGCACTGGCAGTTTCAGCTTTCAGGGAGGATATCTTTACTAAAGTTTCGTCCTTTAAGGTAGCTGCTTTCTGAATGGTTCCGGTCCGCAGTTCGGATACCTTCTGGGCGGTTTCCGCCTTTAACAGGGCCATCTGTACCTGGACTTCTTCCAGCTCGGCCTTTAATTTTGTCATGGATTCCAGTATACGGCCAAGGTCCAGGGCTTCCCTGGTGGAATGTATGGCATCGGCGGTAAATAGGATACCGGTCACAATGACAAGAGCGATGCATACCGTTGCACTCAAGCGAAGGATCAGCCATTCCACCGGGCGGTGGATAACTTCCGTAAGCAGTATGGTGAGAAGGCCCCAGGCGATGGAGGTTCCCAGACAGATATACCCGTTTAAGTTGAAGGGATTGTTGCTGTAATCCCAGTATTTCATTTTAAACAGCCGTTCCATAACATAGCCGGTTATGTACTCCAGAAGGGAGGCGCCTGCCATTCCGAAGAGGAACACCAGGAGTAAATTGCCCTTTACCGGCAGGGAAAGCCAAAGCATGATGATCGCCCCGCTTCCATACAGGGGAAGAAGAGGGAGACGGAGAAAACCGCGGTTGACAAAATGAAAGCTTCTTAGGGAAACGTAAGTCGATTCGATGATCCAGCCAATGAAGCAATAAATGAAAAAAAACAGCAGCCACTGATACCATGTGTATACGTACATAAGCATAACCCTTTCTTTCACTGATCCATGTTGGATTTATCATAAACGTTTTTGTCGAATTTTGCAACTGGAAAGAATATGTTTCTTGCCTGGAACCAGGGAAAAAATAATTGCATAAAGAAATGGGATATGTTACCATGGTGATATGGAACAATCGTGTCACTGCAAGGGCGTTGGCCTTCCATCCTACATAGATGGGAGGTGGTGCGGATGAATCTTGACTTTAAGGACTTAATGGCCTTTGGTATGTTCATAATCGCATTGCTTACTTTTATTTTTAATAACCGTAAGTAACGTTTTTTAAAGCCTGGAGACAGGCATAGAAAAACCACCCTTGTAAACTTTGGCGAGTGAAAAAGGTGGTAATTCTGCTTCATATACTGGCCAACCCCTTGTAGAGGGGCGGTTGTTCCTTTTGTAATTCCAATATAACATATTTTATGTGTGTTTGCAATATCTGCTTCTATTATTTTTGCGTCTGCCATTTTCTGATGTATGAGCATTATGTCAATAAAAACCTGAAATATACTGTTTCCCAAATGAACAGAAAGGAAGAAGGCCGAGAGCTGGCTTTATTAAAAAAATGGCTGAAGAAATGAAAAAGGCTCACATTAAAGTGGGCTTTTTGCTTGCCTTAATTGATTCTGTCATGTAGAATTATGATGTTTCATATAAAACGGTGTAAATTTGTTTCAAACCGTAAACCGCTGTGAAGAAAAAGATAAAGTAACTACATAGATAAAGGAGTTATTAAATGAGCATATTAAACGTAGAACATCTGACACATGGATTTGGGGACCGTGCCATTTTTCAGGATGTATCCTTCCGGCTGTTAAAGGGAGAACACATTGGCCTGATTGGAGCCAACGGAGAAGGCAAATCCACATTTATGAATATCATAACCGGAAAATTACAGCCGGATGAGGGAAAAGTGGAATGGTCCAAACGGGTCCGGGCCGGATATTTGGACCAGCACACGGTGCTGGAAAAGGGAATGACCATCCGGGATGTGTTAAAAAGTGCCTTTGCGTTCCTGTATCAGATGGAAGAGCAGATGAACGGAATCTGTGACAGCATGGGAGAAGCCGATGAGGAAACCATGGCATCCATGATGGAGGAACTGGGAACCATTCAGGATCTTTTAATGGCTCACGATTTCTATATCATCGACTCAAAGGTGGAAGAGGTGGCAAGGGCTCTTGGGCTGAGCGACATGGGCCTGGACAAAGACGTAACGGAATTAAGCGGCGGTCAGAGGACCAAAGTCCTGCTGGGAAAACTTCTGTTGGAAAAACCGGACATTCTTCTTCTGGACGAGCCTACCAACTATCTGGATGTACAGCATATCGAATGGCTGAAGCGCTATCTTCAGGAATATGAAAATGCGTTTATCCTGATTTCCCATGACATTCCATTTTTAAACAGTGTGGTCAACATCATTTATCATATGGAAAACCAGAGTCTGGACCGTTATGTGGGTGATTATGAGAAGTTTCAGGAGGTTTATGCGGTGAAGCGGGCCCAGTTAGAGGCCGCTTACAAACGCCAGCAGCAGGAAATCGCGGAGCTGGAGGATTTTGTTGCCCGCAACAAGGCCCGTGTCTCCACCAGGAATATGGCCATGTCCAGGCAGAAAAAGCTGGATAAGATGGAAGTGATCGAACTTTCAAAGGACAAGCCAAAGCCGGAATTTCATTTTATGGAAGCCCGTACTGCCGGAAAATGCATCTTTGAAACTGCGGATATGGTGATCGGCTATGAGGAACCTTTGTCCAGACCATTGAATCTATGTATGGAACGCGGCGAGAAGGTGGTTCTTGCCGGTGCGAACGGCATCGGTAAAACCACACTGTTAAAGAGCATACTTGGCCTTGTCCCGGCTCTTAACGGAAATGTGGAGCTTGGGGATTACCTTTCCATCGGCTATTTCGAGCAGGAGATGGTACCCGGCAACACCACAACCTGTATTGAAGAAATATGGAAGGAGTTCCCTTCCTATACTCAGTATCAGGTGCGGTCAGCCCTGGCAAAATGCGGTCTGACCACCAAGCATATCGAGAGCCAGGTGCGGGTGCTCAGCGGCGGTGAGCAGGCAAAGGTGAGATTATGTAAACTTCTTAACCGGGAGACCAATGTTCTCCTTTTGGACGAGCCGACCAACCATCTGGATGTGGAGGCAAAGGAAGAATTAAAACGTGCCTTAAAAGAGTACAGGGGCAGCATTCTTTTGATCTGCCATGAACCGGATTTCTACGAGGGCCTTGCAACCAGGGTTTTGGACTGCAGGGAATGGGCGTTAAAATTATCCTGACATGCCGTAAAAACAAAATTAGGGTCCGGAACCTTTAAAAAGGCCCGAACCCCGATTTTAAAATGTAACTATTGGGAATGGTAGGTATAATAAAAGTAGAAAATGTCTTATTAGGGGGGCCGGACGGCGCGAGCCGTCCGGTATGAGTATGAAAAAGCTTTGTGATTTCAAGTAAGTTACTTGAAACAAAAGGCCCGTCATCCTTTCGGATAACGTATTTTTAGTATACGCAGAAAATGTGACGAAAATGTGTACCACACATTAAAAAAACATAAATATAATAAAAATAAAAAAAACCCTTTAAAAACAGGGGGTTATTGTATATAATAAGATAGAAACTGCGACTTCATTTACGAATTACACATAAATTTGAAGATAAAGGAAACTCTGGGAACAGGAGGAATGATGATTATGATGTCCAATGATATTGGAATCGATTTAGGTACAGCCAGCATACTGGTCTATATTAAGGGAAAGGGAGTAGTATTAAAAGAACCTTCCGTTGTAGCCATTGACCGTGACACTAATAAAATCAAAGCCATTGGAGAGGAAGCCCGTTTGATGATCGGCAGAACGCCGGGCAATATCGTGGCGGTAAGACCTCTGCGCCAGGGAGTTATTTCTGACTATACCGTTACGGAAAAGATGCTTAAATATTTTATTAACAAAGCGGTGGGAAAAAAGACCTTAAGAAAGCCAAGAATCAGTGTCTGCATCCCAAGCGGAGCCACTGAGGTTGAGAAGAAGGCAGTAGAGGATGCGACCTATCAGGCAGGAGCCAGAGAGGTATCGATCATTGAGGAACCGGTCGCAGCTGCCATTGGCGCAGGAATCGACATTGCTAAGGCCTGCGGTAATATGATCGTGGATATCGGCGGGGGAACCTCTGATATTGCAGTTATTTCCCTTGGAGGTACGGTAGTAAGCACTTCTATTAAGGTTGCCGGTGATGATTTCGATGAGGCTCTTGTTCGTTACATGCGTAAGAAGCATAACCTTTTGATCGGTGAAAGAACGGCCGAGGAAATCAAGATTAACATCGGTGCAGCATACAGAAGACCAGAGGTCCTGACCATGGAAGTCCGGGGGCGCAACCTTGTTACCGGTCTGCCAAAGACTATTGTAGTTACTTCGGACGAGACCCTGGATGCTTTAAAAGAACCGGCTATGCAGATCGTAGATGCCGTTCATAACGTGCTGGAGAGGACTCCGCCGGAACTGGCAGCCGATATTTTTGACCGCGGCATCGTACTTACCGGCGGCGGCTCCCTTTTAAGCGGATTAGATGCCCTGATCGAGGAAAAGACAGGGATCACGACTATGATCGCAGAGGACCCGCTTACTGCTGTGGCCATCGGTACGGGTAAATTTATTGAATTCACCCATGGCGGAGATAGTAAAACAGAATTTTAACCGAAGGAGCGGGGCTGATATCAGTCCTGCAGAAGGTTGGCAGGACTGCTGAAAGGACAACCCTGGCGGTATCGTAAGATTCCGGCAGGGTTGGTTTTGCGGCGGTCCGCTTGCATTTACGGGAGGAGCCATGGCAACAGTCTGCGGATTTGTAGAGAAAATTAAATACAGGAACGAGGACAATGGGTACACGGTCTTAAGCCTTGTAAATGAAGGGGAAGAGTATACGCTTGTTGGAAATTTCCACTATATCAGCGAAGGAGAGCTGATCGAGGTTTCAGGGGCCATGACCGAGCATCCGGTTTATGGAGAGCAGATGACCGTGGAGAGCTATGAGATCAAGGCTCCCGAGGATACTGCGGCCATGGAACGGTACCTGGGATCAGGGGCCATCAAAGGAATCGGAGCGGCGCTGGCGGCCAGAATCGTCCGCCGTTTCAAAGCCGACACCTTCCGCATCATGGAGGAGGAGCCGGAACGCCTTTCCGAAATAAAGGGGATCAGCGAAAAGCTGGCCATGTCCATATCCGGGCAGGTGGAAGAGAAGAAAGAGATGCGCCAGGCCATGATGTTCCTGCAGGAATATGGAATTTCCATGAATCTGGCGGTGAAGATCTATCAGGAGTACGGCCCCAGGCTTTATGGGGTACTTAAGGAGAATCCTTACCAGATGGCGGATGACATTCCCGGCGTGGGGTTTAAAATGGCCGATGAGATTGCCAGAAGAGTGGGGATTTTCACAGATTCGGATTTCCGGATCAAATGCGGAGTGCTTTATACCCTTTTACAGGCTGCGGGAAACGGCCATACCTATCTCCCGGAAGAGGAGCTTTTGGCGCAGGCTTCGGAGCTCCTTAAGGTGGAGCAGCAATTCATCGAAAAGCATCTGATGGATATGCAGTTGGATAAGCGCCTTGTCATCCGTGAAAGTTCAGGAAAACGCATCGTCTATGCTTCCCAATATTATTACATGGAATTGAATGTGGCTAAAATGCTTCATGATTTGAACATCAAAGGCCGCATGCCGGAAGAGGATATCCGGAATAATCTTTTAAAGATCCAGAAGGAAGAGCAGATCGAACTGGACGAAAAACAGGTCCAGGCGGTTGTAGAAGCGGTTAACAGCGGTCTTCTCATCATCACCGGAGGGCCTGGTACAGGTAAGACGACAACTATCAACACCATCATCCGTTTTTTTGAAAGCGAGGAAATGGAGATCCTCCTGGCGGCGCCCACCGGCCGGGCAGCCAAGCGGATGACAGAGGCCACCGGATATGAGGCAAGGACCATCCACCGGCTTTTAGAGCTGTCCGGTGTTCCCGGAGATGAGCGTTCCGTAGGAATGCATTTTGAGAGGAATGAAGAAAATCCACTGGACGCCGATGCGGTGATCATTGATGAGACCTCCATGGTGGATATCCACCTGATGCAGTCTCTTTTAAAGGCGGTCAATCCGGGAACCAGGCTCATTCTGGTCGGAGATGTGAATCAGCTGCCCAGTGTCGGACCAGGAAACGTGCTTCGGGATATGATCGGTTCCGGCTGTTTTAATGTAGTTATGTTAACTAAGATCTTCCGCCAGGCCACCCAGAGTGACATCGTGGTCAACGCCCATAAAATAAATGCGGGAGAACAGGTTTCTCTGGGCAAAAAGAGCAATGATTTTCTCTTTATCAGGAGAGAAGATCCCAATGCGATCATCAATGCCATGATTACGCTGGTCCGGAATAAGCTTCCCGGTTATGTCCATGCAGATACCTATGATATCCAGATTATGACGCCCATGAGAAAAGGGGCCATAGGCGTGGAGCGGCTCAATGCCATCTTACAGGAGTATTTGAATCCTCCGGCAGAAGGAAAGCCTGAAAAAGAAGCCGGAGGGGTTACTTACCGGGTCGGCGATAAGGTCATGCAGATCAAGAACAATTATAACATTGAGTGGGAGGTCCGGAACCGGTATGGGATTCCCATGGAAAAGGGGACGGGAATCTACAATGGGGATATCGGCATCATCCGGGAGATCAACAGCTTTGCCGAGCTGGTGACGGTGGAATTTGACGAAAGCCGTATGGTGGATTACAGCTTTAAACAGCTGGAGGAACTGGAGCTTGCCTATGCCATTACCATCCATAAGTCCCAGGGAAGCGAATACCCGGCCGTGGTGATCCCGGTTTTTTCCGGGCCCAAAATGCTCATGACCAGAAACCTGATTTATACTGCGGTCACCCGGGCCCGGGCCTGTGTCTGTCTGGTTGGAATGCCGGAGATATTTCAGGAAATGGTGTGCAACGAAATGGAACAGCGCAGGTATTCCGGTTTAAAGGAACGAATCTGCGAAATCAACGAACTTTAATTCTCCGGGCAGACGGAATTTTATTTTCGGCCTGCCCGTCCGACAATTCTATTCTTTCCAGGAGAATCATTACATGAACCCTTATTTTTTTATTGATCTGTTGTTTCCCAGGCGCTGTCCGGTCTGTGACGGGATCGTCATGCCTAAGGGCAGGCTGATCTGCCCGGAATGTGTGAAAAAATTATCGTTTGTAAAAGATCCGGTCTGCAAGCGCTGCGGGAAGGAAGTCATAAGTGCTGATATCGAATACTGTTTTGACTGCGTCCGGCATAAGCGGACCTTTGAATATGGCAGAGCACTGGTGAATTATGATGAAATCGCCAGAAGTTCCATGGCGAAAATAAAATATAAGAACAAGCGGGAATATCTGGATTTTTATGGGGAAGCAATATGCGCCCGTTATGAAAAGCAGATCCGGCGCATGGAGGCAGATGTCCTTGTTCCGGTTCCGGTCCACCCTTCCCGAAGGAGGGAGAGGGGATTTAACCAGGCCGAGCTTTTGGCCCGCCGCATAGGAGAGCGGCTTGAAATTCCCGTATGTCCGCAAATGCTGGCCAGAAATAAAAAAACCGTACCGCAGAAGGGGCTTGACCCGGCCGGCAGGCTTAAGAATCTGGAAGAAGCCTTTTTGGCAGGGGAGCCTTTAAAAGGGGTGGAAGGGGTGATCCTGGTGGATGACATTTATACCACAGGAAGCACCATAGAAGCCTGTACCCGGGCTCTTAAAAAGGCAGGAGTGAAGAATGTTTATTTCCTGACGATTTGTATTGGACGAGGTCAATAGATTGATGTATGATAACATAAGATAAGAGCAATCAGCCCCAGGAGGAAAAAATATGATGATCAGAACCGCAGAGGAAAAGGATATGCCGGCACTGCTGGACATTTATAACTACGAGGTGGCACATGGACTGGCTACCTTTGATTTAAATCCCAAAGCCATGGACGAGCGGCTGGTTTGGTTTCGGGAGCACAATGTGGGGAACCATCCTTTGATCGTAGCAGAAGAGGATGGGAAAGCGGTCGGCTACGCCAGCCTGTCTTCTTACCGGCCCAAGGAGGCCTATAAGGCTACGGTGGAACTGTCCGTATACATAGATAAGGATTACCGCCGCAGGGGAATAGCCGGGAAACTGGCGTCAGCCATACTTGAGATTGCAAAGGAACGGGATGACATCCATACGGTCGTTTCCGTTATTACAGGCGGAAACGAGGCCAGCATCCGCCTTCATGAGCAGTTGGGATTTGTTCACTGCGGAACCATAAAGGAAGTGGGCGTGAAGTTCGGAAGGATGCTGGATATTGAGAATTATCAGATGTTGGTATAGTTACGGAAACAGGTGAGATAAAAAGGAGGAACCGGGATGAATCAGAGGAAAGGCTTTTATACGTCAGGCCAGTTTGCAAAAAAGGCCAATGTATCGATTCGTACCATCCGGTATTATGACAAGCAGGGGTTGTTAAAGCCGGCCGGAATGAGCGACGGCGGTTACCGCCTTTATACGGACTCGGATTTTGCAAAGCTTCAGAAAATTCTTTCCTTAAAATATCTGGGCTTTTCTTTGGATGAGATCCGCTCCATTACCATCAACGATGATGACAACGATTATGTGGAGGAGTCCTTGCGGCTGCAGTTAAATCTGATCCGGAAGAGAATGGAACATTTAAAGCTGGTGGAGCAGACGTTAACAGAGACGTCAAAACTGGTAACGGAGAATAAAGCGGTGGACTGGAATGAAATCCTGCACTTAATCCATATTACCAATATGGAGAAATCCCTTGTGGAACAGTATAAGGATGCAGCGAATATAAACATCCGCATTGGACTCCATAAAAAATATACAAAGAATCCCACAGGCTGGTTTCAATGGCTGTATGGCCTTATGGAGCCTTTGAACGGAAAAAGCATTCTGGAGCTGGGCTGCGGAAATGGGGAACTGTGGCATGCCAATAAGGACAAGCTCCCTTTGGATGCAAGAATCTGCCTGTCGGACGTATCAAAAGGGATGATCCGGGATGTGGAGGAACGCTTAAAAACAGTTCCGGGGCACTTTGCCTTTGAAGTATTTGACTGCCGCCAGATTCCCAAACAGGAGGAAAGCTGCGATATAGCGGCAGCCAATCATGTGCTGTTTTATTTATCGAACCTGGATGCTGCCCTGAAAGAGGTGCAAAGGATCTTGAAACCGGATGGCGTTTTCTACTGCAGCACCTATGGGCGGGACCACATGAAGGAGATCGGCCAGCTTGTAAAAGAGTTTGATTCCAGAATTACCCTTTCCGAAGTTAACTTATATGATGTATTCGGGCTTGAGAACGGAGAGGAAATACTGAAATCCCATTTTGGCTCGGTGGAGAAAAAGGTATTCAAGGATTACTTAGAGGTCAGTGACGCAGGCGCCCTTATGGAATACATCCTGTCCTGCCATGGCAACCAGCAGGAATATTTAAGTGACCGCTACGATGAATTCCGGGAATTTCTGGAAAAGAAGATGGAGAAAAAAGGGTTTCTACATATAACAAAGCAGGCTGGGGCATTTATCTGCATAAAATAAAAAAACAGAGAAAAAGACTTGACAGTGACCTTACGTCACCCTGTATGATGGTATCAAGAATTGATATGGAGGAGAAAAAATGAAGGGAATTATTCTTGCCGGAGGCTCCGGCACAAGACTTTACCCGCTCACCATGGTAACTTCCAAGCAGTTACTGCCTATTTATGACAAGCCCATGATTTATTATCCGCTGTCCGTTTTAATGAATGCAGGAATCCGTGATATCCTGATCATTTCCACACCGGATGACACGCCGCGGTTTGAGGCACTTTTAGGAGACGGGTCCCAGTTCGGCATCCGGTTATCGTATGCAGTTCAGCCGTCACCCGACGGCCTGGCACAGGCATTTGTCATTGGAGAGGAATTTATCGGTGATGACAGTGTGGCCATGATCCTTGGCGACAATATCTTTGCGGGCCACGGACTCAACAAACGTCTTTTAAACGCAGCAAGCAAGAAGGATGGAGCTACCGTGTTCGGCTATTATGTAGATGATCCGGAGCGCTTTGGCATCGTGGAATTTGATTCTGACGGAAAAGCAGTTTCCATTGAAGAAAAGCCGGCAGAACCAAAGAGCAATTATTGCGTGACCGGACTCTATTTCTATGACAATAAGGTTGTGGAATATGCGAAGAATTTAAAGCCATCCGCCCGGGGAGAACTGGAGATCACGGATTTAAACCGCATTTACTTAGAAGAAGGGAAGCTTGATGTGGAGCTTTTGGGCCAGGGCTTTACCTGGCTTGATACGGGAACTCATGAATCCCTGGTGGATGCTACGAATTTTGTCCATACAATGGAGATACACCAGCACAGAAAGATTGCCTGTCTGGAGGAAATCGCTTATTTGAACAACTGGATTACCAAGGATCAGCTTATGAAGAGCATTGAACCTTTGAAAAAGAACCAGTACGGACAGTACCTAATGGATGTCCTTGCCGGAAAATACATTGACAAATTACACGGTTAAGTAAAATCAGGAGGAAATAATACATGAAAATCATTGTTACCGGAGGAGCCGGGTTTATCGGCGGAAATTTTGTGCACCATATGGTGAATAAGTACCCGGATTATCAGATCCTCAATCTGGATCTTCTGACCTATGCAGGAAATCTGGAGACATTAAAGCCTGTTGAGAAGAAACCGAATTATAAATTTGTGAAAGGCGATATTGCAGACAGAAGCTTTATTTTTGACCTTTTCGAGAAAGAAAAGCCGGATGTGGTGGTAAACTTTGCGGCAGAAAGCCATGTAGACCGTTCCATTACCGATCCGGAGGCCTTTGTGAGAACCAATGTTATGGGAACCACCACACTGTTAGATGCCTGCCGGACCTATGGGATCAAACGTTATCATCAGGTTTCCACGGATGAAGTATACGGCGACCTGCCTTTGGACCGCCCGGAATTATTCTTCACAGAGGAAACTCCGCTTCATACTTCAAGCCCCTATTCTTCCTCAAAGGCCAGCGCAGACCTTTTCGTTCTGGCATATCATAGGACGTACGGACTTCCGGTGACCGTTTCCAGATGCTCCAATAACTATGGGCCTTACCATTTCCCGGAGAAGCTGATCCCGTTAATCATCAGCCGCGCTCTTGCAGATGAAGAGCTTCCGGTATACGGGACTGGGGAGAATGTCAGGGACTGGCTCCATGTTTCCGACCACTGTGAGGCCATTGACTTAATCATTCACAAGGGAAGGGTCGGAGAGGTCTACAATGTAGGCGGTCACAACGAGCGAACCAACTTAGAGGTGGTTAAGACCATTCTTAAGGCATTAGACAAACCGGAGAGCCTGATCAAGTTCGTTACGGACCGTCCGGGCCATGACAGACGTTATGCCATTGATCCGAAGAAGCTGGAAACAGAGCTTGGCTGGAAGCCGAAATATAACTTTGACACCGGAATCCGTCAGACCATCCAGTGGTATCTGGACAATGAGGACTGGTGGAAGCATATCATAAATGGGGAGTACCAGAATTATTTTGACAACATGTACGGTAACCGTTTATAAATTTTCCGTCATAATTTCCTTAATGAAGAAAGGAGGCAGCTATGAAAGTATTTGTTACTGGCGTAAAAGGCCAGCTTGGATTTGATGTAGTAAATGAACTGGAAAAACGGGGACACGAGGCTGTGGGCGTGGACATTGAAGAAATGGATATTACGGATGAGGACAGCGTAAACAGGGTCATTAGGAGAACTGCTCCCGACGCAGTCATCCACTGTGCGGCCTATACGGCGGTCGATGCTGCCGAGGACAATGAGGAGCTGTGCAGGAAGGTTAACGCAGACGGCACGGGAAACATAGCCAGGGTATGCCGGGAACTGGATATCAAGATGATGTATATCAGTACGGACTATGTGTTTAACGGCCAGGGGACCCGTCCCTGGGAGCCGGATGACAAAAGAGAACCGTTAAATGTCTACGGTCAGTCCAAATATGAGGGGGAACTGGCGGTAGAAGAAAATCTGACCAGGTATTTTATCGTACGCATTGCCTGGGTGTTCGGGGTGAACGGAAAGAATTTTGTAAAGACCATGCTGAATCTTGGAAAGACCCGGGATAAGGTGACCGTGGTTGCCGACCAGATCGGCTCACCGACCTATACTTATGACCTGGCCCGCCTGCTGGTGGATATGATCGAGACGGAAAAATACGGCCGTTATCATGCAACCAACCAGGGGCTGTGCAGCTGGTATGAGTTTGCCTGTGAGATCTTTCGCCAGACCGGCATGAATGTAAAGGTGGAGCCTGTGGCCGCTGACCAGTATCCTGTAAAGGCAAAGCGGCCCATGAACAGCCGCATGAACAAGGATAAACTGGGGGCAAACGGTTTTCGCCGCCTTCCTTCCTGGCAGGATGCCCTGGCAAGGTATCTTGGGAAGATCGAATATTAAAAATTATACACGGGAAACTTTTTTACTTGCTTTTTATAGTTTCCCGTGTTATAATGTCAGAACGTCTTAATTTCACAGGTTTTTGTAAAAAAAGATTGACGAATCCTGCCCCGTATGTTATAGTAATTGGGCGAATGGAAGAGCTTAGGTCTTTTTTTTATGCTCAAAATTACTTGCAGCAGAGAAGAGGACTGAAACACAACAACGAAAATTTAAGTGGAGGTGGAAGTCGTGCGCACAAAGATCACACTGGCATGTACTGAATGCAAACAGCGTAACTACAACATGACCAAGGATAAGAAGACTCATCCGGACAGAATGGAAACCAAGAAGTACTGCAGATTCTGTAAGAGCCATACGTTGCACAAGGAAACGAAGTAATCGGTTTGTAAAGGATGTGAGATTATGGGAGATACAGTGAACAACGAGGGTGCTCAGAAGAAGAGCTTTTTTAAGGGCTTGAAAGCTGAGTTCGCAAAAGTCGTTTGGCCTGACAAGGAAACCGTAACGAAACAGACGATCGCTGTCACGTCAGCATCGATTGCTTTAGGACTGATTATCGCGATTCTTGATCTGATCATCAAGTTTGGTCTCAGTTTTATCTTATAATTCGTAAGGGTTAAGGTGAGTTTATGTCAGAAGCAAATTGGTATGTAGTCCATACCTATTCAGGTTATGAGAACAAAGTAAAAGTCGACATTGAGAAAACAATCGAAAACAGAAACTTGCAGGATCAGATTCTGGAAGTATCGGTTCCGCTCGAATCCGTCATTGAGCTTAAGAATGGCGTTGAGAAAAAGGCCGATAAAAAGATGTTCCCCGGCTACGTACTGATTCACATGGTCATGAATGACGACACATGGTATGTGGTACGTAATACCCGTGGAGTGACAGGCTTTGTAGGTCCTGGATCAAAACCGGTTCCTCTGACAGAAGAAGAGATGGAGAAGCTTGGATTCAAGAACGAAGAGGTCATCGTTGGCTTTGAAGAGGGAGATACCGTTGTGGTAACTTCCGGTGCATGGAAGGATACGGTTGGTGCTGTCAAGTCCATCAACGAGGGTAAGAAAACCATCACCATGAGCGTTGAGATGTTCGGCCGGGAGACTCCGGTGGAATTAAGCTTCAACGAAGTAAAGAGGATGTAACAAGTAAAAGCGGCTTATACCGGTGTATAGGCTCGTGGGAGGGAAATCCCCGACAATACCACATTTATTTAGGAGGTGCCTAATTATGGCAAAGAAAGTAACAGGATATATCAAATTGCAGATTCCGGCAGGAAAGGCTACACCAGCTCCTCCTGTAGGTCCGGCACTTGGACAGCATGGTGTAAATATCGTACAGTTTACAAAGGAATTTAACGCCAGAACAGCTGATCAGGGAGATTTAATCATTCCGGTTGTTATCACTGTTTATGCTGACAGAAGCTTCAGCTTCATAACCAAAACTCCGCCAGCTGCTGTATTATTAAAGAAGGCCTGCAAGATCAAATCCGGATCTGCAGTACCGAATAAGACAAAAGTGGCTACGATTTCCAAGGCTGAATTACAGAAGATCGCTGAACTGAAGATGCCGGATTTAAATGCAGCATCTGTTGAGTCAGCTATGAGCATGATCGCCGGTACCGCAAGAAGTATGGGGATCACGGTAGAGGCATAATTTTCTTAATGAAGGTAAGGACCGTACAGCCTGAATTTGGGAAATCAGCCGTTCGATGAGCCGCCAGGCGAACCGAACTTCCTCATCAGTATCGCAGTCGACGAAGTTTTTAGAACGTGGGAGGGAAAATCCCCGACAATACCACTAGGAGGTTATTTAGAATGAAAAGAGGAAAAAGATACGCAGAGGCAGCAAAGACAGTAGATCGTTCTGTTCTCTACGATGCACCGGTAGCAATCTCTTTAGTTAAGAAGAATGCAAGTGCTAAATTTAATGAAACCATTGAAGCTCATATCAGAACCGGTTGTGACGGACGTCACGCAGACCAGCAGATCCGTGGTGCCGTTGTGCTTCCTCACGGTACAGGGAAAACTGTTCGTATTTTAGTTTTCGCTAAGGGACCGAAGGCTGATGAAGCACAGGCTGCAGGCGCAGATTACGTTGGAGCTGAGGAACTGATTCCGAAGATCCAGAACGAAGGCTGGCTGGATTTTGATGTAGTTGTTGCTACTCCGGATATGATGGGTGTTGTTGGTCGTCTGGGCCGTGTCCTGGGACCGAAGGGCTTAATGCCAAACCCGAAAGCCGGTACTGTTACGATGGACGTAACAAAAGCGATCAACGATATCAAAGCTGGTAAGGTTGAGTACAGACTTGATAAAACAAATATTATCCACGTGCCAGTTGGAAAAGCTTCTTTCACAGAAGAACAGTTAGCGGACAACTTCCAGACGCTTGTTGATGCAATCGTCAAAGCAAAACCAAGTACAGTTAAAGGTGCTTACTTAAAGAGTGTTACACTGGCTTCCACAATGGGACCTGGCGTAAAGCTGAATGTAGCAAAGTTAATGGGTTGATTTTGTTTTATGGTTGACATTAATTATAAATAATGTTATACTACGCTAGTATTGACTGCCGAAGACAGCAGGTGCCGCAAGGCATAAGGTGTTAACGCCTGCCGAGGAACGTACAAGAATCATTTTCTGTAAATGAATTGTAGACCTCTCTGTCCGTCAGGCAGAGAGGTTTTTCTTTGCGGTTTATACGAGCGGGCCTTACGGGTGACCGTACGGCTCAGACTAAACAGGAGGTAAACCATAATGGCAAAAGTTGAATTAAAGCAGCCAGTTGTAAGCGAGATCAAGGAATTGCTCGACGGCGCTGAGACCGCAGTTGTCGTAGACTACCGCGGTATCACAGTGGCTGAGGATACAGAGCTTCGTAAGAGATTAAGAGAGGCTGGAGTATCCTACAAAGTATATAAGAATACCATGATCCGTTTCGCAGCTAAGGGTACAGCATTTGAAGCTCTGGACCCTAATCTGGAAGGACCTACAGCGATCGCTGTATCCAAGACAGATGCAACAGCTCCGGCAAGAATCCTGGCTGAGTTCGCTAAGACAGCTCCGGCATTAGAGATTAAGGGCGGCGTTGTTGAGGGCGTTTACTATGATGCAAAGGGTATGGAACAGGTTTCCAGCATTCCTTCCAGAGAAATTCTTCTTGGAAAGTTACTGGGAAGCATCCAGTCTCCTATCACAAACTTTGCCCGCGTACTCAAGCAGATTGCAGACGCTCAGGGCGGAGAAGCAGCAGAGGCATAATTTTCTTAATGAAAGCAAGCGAAAGCGCAGCCTGAATTTAGAAAATCAGCCGTTCGACGAGCCGTCAGGCGAATCGAACTTCCTAAAAATAAACATATTAATTACGGAGGTATATTATCATGGCAAAGTTAACAACAGCTGAATTTATCGAAGCGATCAAAGAATTATCTGTATTAGAATTAAACGAATTAGTAAAGGCATGTGAGGAAGAGTTCGGTGTATCTGCAGCAGCAGGCGTAGTAGTTGCAGCAGCAGGCCCTGCAGCAGCAGCGGAAGAGAAGACAGAATTTGACGTAGAATTAACAGAAGTTGGTCCAAACAAGGTTAAAGTTATTAAGGTTGTTCGTGAAGCTACAGGCTTAGGCTTAAAGGAAGCAAAAGACGTAGTTGACGGCGCTCCTAAGGTGTTAAAGGCTGGCGCTTCCAAGGAAGAAGCTGAGCAGATCAAGACTTCTTTAGAGGCGGAAGGCGCAAAAGTTACCTTAAAGTAATATTATTTAAAGTAATATTATTTTACGGTTATTTCGGACAGGGTCCCTACCTTTTAGACAGGAACAGGGCCCTGTTTTTTTACATTATAAAATAAATAGAATGGTCTTGACAATTTTGTATATTCAGGTTAGAATGAACGTGTATTATCGAATGGAGTTATGATTTCACATATTTTTGTAAGTCATTATTTTCGGATGATGATTTACAAAAATATGTGATTTTTTGTTTCAGGCGATATATCAAACAATTTTTTATTTTATAGGAGGTACACGTTATGAACAACGGTACAGTAAAATGGTTTAATGGTGCTAAGGGATATGGTTTTATCGTAAATGACGCAACTGGCGAGGAAGTTTTCGTACATTTCTCCGGCATCGTTGCAGACGGTTATAAGACTCTGGAAGAAGGCCAGAAGGTAACCTATGATACAACAGAAGGAAACCGTGGTCTGCAGGCAGTTAATGTTAACCTTGCTTAATTAAATCAGCGTTTTATAAGTAAGATCTGAGGGCTGTCCCCCCATTTTAATAATGGAGGGGCAGCCCTTTTTGTGATTTTAAATCGGAGTATATGGGGCCTTTATAAAATATTTATACGGGGATGCATATCACTACTATCATTTTTATAAGGGAGACATTTAAACTAAAGGCGTATGGATTTAAGGTATCAGACAGAAGGGAAGGAACCGTATATGCTTTTTCTTAAAACAAAAACGATCATCATAGCCGGAGCCAGCCGGTTTGGTGCGGGGTTAGCAGGAAGACTGTCCGGCCGCAATACGAGAATTGTAGTAATTGATTTAAAGGAAGAAGCTTTTAGAAAGCTGCCGGAAGACTTCTCCGGGCATCAGATCGTAGGCGATGGGACCGATACAGAGCTTTTAAAGCAGGTGGGCATTGAACAGGCCCAGATTTTTATTGCCGCTACAGATGAGGACAATGTGAATATTCTGGCAGCGCAGATTGCCAGCCGGATTTTTAAGGTGCCCGAGGTCTTTTTGAGACTGAATGATAAGGATAAGGAAAAATTGATCAGTGGGTTTAATATGAAAGCAATCTGTCCGTTTGTTTTATCAGTCAATGAATTTGACCGTCTTACAGAAGGGGAATATCAGGAGGCTGCGGGTTCATGAAAATTGCAATAGCAGGAGGAAGAGATGAAGCAGATTTTTTGATCGGGCTTCTTCTCATGGGAAAACATAAGCTGATCGTAATGAATGAAGATAAGGCTTATTGTGAACATCTGGCCTCGGTATATGACAGGATTTCCGTAATTTATGGAGATCCGAGCAAGGAATATGTGATGAATGATGCCGAAGTCAGGGGCTTTGATGTGATGATAGCCCTTTGTGATAAAGATGCGGATAATCTTTTAATATGTCAGATGGCCAAGCGCCTGTTCGCTTTGAAAAAGACGGTTTGTACCGTAAGAAACCCAAAGAATGTGGAAATATTCGAAATTCTCGGGGTGGACCGTGCAATCAGCGCGACCTATATGCTGGCTCATTTTATTGAACAGGCCTCTGTTTTAGAGGATATTGTAAAGGTGGTGCCCTTAGAAAATGAGCAGGTGCTGGTGAATGAAATGAAGGTAAAATCAAACTGTCCGGCTATGGATAAGAAGATTGTGGAATTAAAGCTTCCGAAAGGTACCATTATAAGCTGCATCATACGGGATACGGAGGTATTTGTTCCCGGCGGAGAAAGTAAAATAATAGCGGGAGACCGTCTTGTGGTGATGACAACACCTAAGAACCAGCAGGAGGCTGTGAAGGCAATTGTAGGATATGAACAGGAATAATTATGATGTAAAACAATGGAAAATTTCGGAGCAGGAGTTGAAAGGCGGCCGGCTCATCGCAGGATATATGGGAATTGTGATGATGCTTGCAGGCATGATCACCCTGCTCCCTCTTTTTATTTTAATTTTTTATCCGGAGGAGGCAGGACAGGCCTGCTGCTTTGTGATCCCAGGCGTTTGTTCCACTCTGGCAGGCTATCTTCTCAGCCTGATGCTGCTTGGAAGTACGAATTTTTTTGTTCACCTGCTTCTGATCAGGGGAAGGTTTAAAGCGGTATTTTTTCATTGTGAAACCCGTTTGACCATATTCCTTTTGGCTCTTTTTGTCCCTGTTTTGGCGGTGCTTTTGTTTATGGGAATGTACGGCGGGATTTCGGAAAGTTTTCGTATCGCCCTGTTTCAGGCGGTATCTGCGCTTACAACTGCAGGCTTTCAGACTGTGGACAGCTTTGCGGACTGGACGCCTCCCATGATATTCCTTATGATCGTTCTGATGCTGATAGGCGGCGGCACAGGATCCACTGCGGGAGGATTGAAGATTTACCGGGTTTATGTTATGCTGAAGGAAATATGGTGGAATCTTGCCCAAAGCATTTATCCGAACCGCGTAGTATTCACCGAACAGATCAACCGGGGCGGGAAAAAAGAAAATGTCACCGATAAGGAGAAGAACCAGATCAATGCCTTTGTATTTTTCTATCTTTTGATTTTTGCGATAGGAACCTTTATTTTCTGCTGCTTTGGATATTCGGTTCAGGATTCCATGTTTGAATTTGCATCGGCGTTAAGTACGGTGGGGCTTTCCGTAGGAATCACCGCATATGACGCAAGCCCTGTGATACACTGGACGGCAAGCGCAGGTATGCTGCTCGGCCGATTGGAAATTTATGTGGTGTTCATAGCGGCGACAAGAATGGCTGCTGATGGCAGGGAATTCTTCCTTCAGCATAAGAAAGCAAAGGAGAGGAAACTGTAAATATGAATATAGAAGTGAAAAGCATGGTTTTACAGGTCCGGTTCCTAAAGAATACTTGTAAGGTTCTCATGATCTGGCTGCTTTCTACCATGTTCGCCATTGTGCTGAACCACATTGGCGTCAGGATAGAAACCCTTTTGCTGATCTTCGTGGTAGGCGTAGTGATCTGCAGCGTAGAGACCAGCAGCATGTGCTGGGGGATCTCTTCTGCGTTTATATTTGTATTTACCTTTAATTATTTGTTTACCGCTCCCAGATTTACTTTTCGGGTTGATGATCCGAACTATGTAATCTCTCTGATTATATTTATTGTAGTAGCTTTCATTGTGACATCTCTCACGGTCAAGCTGCAGAAACAGATGGATATTGCCAGGATCAGAGCCAGGGTCACCGTTGAATTAAATACCATTGGAAATGGTTTTCTGAATCTTTCCGGACGTCCTTCTATCGTGAAGTACAGCTTAAACAGCCTTCAGAATCTGACAGGAAAAAAAGCGGATATTCTTCTTCGGGATAAAGCGGAAAGGGAGTTTGAGGACAGCATTGCAGAATGGTGCTACAAAAATTCCATGACATGCGGATATGGGGAAGCCCAGTTTGGTGAAAATACAAAACTCTATATGCCGATCCGCAACAGCAGCAGGACCTATGGGGTCATTGTCTTTGACTGCAGCGGGGGAGTGCTTGCGGACGAAGAACGAATGTATGTGGATACGGTCATTTCCCAGCTCACTCTGGTTCTGGAACGGGAGAGGTTAAATGAGGAAAAGGAGGAATCCAGTCTCCAGATCGAGAGAGAACGGCTGAGAAGCACGCTTTTGCGAAGCATTTCCCATGATTTAAGGACACCTCTTACAGGGATAGCTGGTAATTCCAATTTCCTTTATGATAATTATGGACTTGTAGATGAGGAAAGCGCCAAAAGCATGCTGAAGGATATCTGTACGGATGCGGAGTGGCTGAATTCCATGGTTGAAAATCTTCTTAATATGACCCGCATTCAGGAGGGCAGGCTGGATATCAATAAGAAAAATGAAGTTGTGGATGACCTGATATCAGAAGCGGTTTCCCTGATATCCAGACGGTTGGGAAAACATAATTTAAAAACCGTAACGCCTTCGGAAATCATTCTGATCCCGGTAGATGCAAGTTTGTTTACGCAGGTCCTGGTAAACCTGATGGATAATGCGGTAAGGCATTCCGGAGATAATACGCAGATCACCGTATCCGCCGCGGCAAAAGGGAAAAAAATGGTTTTCACTGTTTCGGACGACGGCGCAGGGATTCCTGTAGACAAAATGGAGCATATTTTTGACAATTTCTTTACCACAGCCTACCGGGACGGGGACCGGCATAGGGGAGCGGGTCTTGGACTTACCATTTGCAAGGCTATTGTGGAAGCACATGGCGGCTGCATTCATGCGTACCAAAACAGCAAAGGCGGGGCATCTTTTCAGATAGAATTGCCTATGGAGGATTTATGATGAATGAAGTAAATATTCTTGTAATTGAAGATGACAAGAGCATACAGAATTTTATCCGGATAACGCTTAAAACCAAGGGATACGGCTGCATTCTGGCAGATGACGGACTGGCGGGAATTTCATATTTTTATGCAAATAACCCGGATCTGATCCTTCTTGACTTAGGGCTTCCGGATGTGGAGGGAATGGAGGTACTGGATCAGATACGCAAGGAATCAGAGATACCCGTGATTATTGTTTCTGCCCGTGGACTGGAGCAGGAGAAGGTACAGGCTCTGGATTCGGGGGCGGACGACTATATTACCAAGCCCTTTCATGCGGGAGAGCTTCTTGCAAGAATCCGTGTGGCTCTCCGCCATCGAAGCGGGCTGCCCAAGCCGGGGGAGTCATTTGAACTGGAAACGTTTAAAATGGACTTTGAAAAAAGAAAGGTTACGGTCGGTGAGGAGGAGGTCCACCTTACTCCCATAGAATATAAAATGCTGAAGCTGCTTGTGACGAATGCAGGCAGAGTTCTGACCCATCACTATATTCAGAAGGAAGTTTGGGGGTATGATACTACGGATGATTACCAGTCGATCCGGGTGTTCATGGCTAATATCAGAAGAAAAATTGAAGAGGACTCCACCAAACCGAGGTTCATCCTTACTGAGGTAGGAGTGGGATACCGGTTTGTAGAATGTTAAAATTTTATCAATTACATTAAAATTTTATAACTCGCTCAAAATTTTTAAATATAGTATAATTATAGAGCAAATTAGGAGGATAAGATAGAAAAAAACAGAAAAATTTCGGTTTTATTTTTATGTATCGGCCCATAGATTTAATAATAATGGTAGAAAGCCGGACTTATGGAATTATGAAAATAAAATGGAAAGCAGCCTGCCTTCTGGCTGTTCTCATACTGGATATTTTTTTCTTGAGAGCTATGTATCAGTCCTATACGCAGGCAAAGAATACTCTGTTTCTCCCTGTGGATGCGGGGGCAGAAGAAAGGGATGAGGTCCGGAGGCAGTTTTCCGGGGATAAGCAGATTGCACTGACCTTTGATGACGGTCCGCATTCTGTTTATACGCCCCGGCTCCTTGACGGCCTTCGGAAAAGAGGCGTTCATGCCACGTTTTTTCTTGTTGGAGAGAATGTGGAGGGCAAGGAGGCCATTGTGAAGCAAATGCAGGAGGATGGCCATTTGATCGGCAATCATGGGTACAGCCATGTACAGATGAGCAAGGAAGAGGTGAATACGGCCTGCGAGCAGATCGAGGAGAATAATAAGCTGATAGAGTCCATTACCGGAAAAAGGCCCGAGTACCTGCGTCCGCCTTATGGCTCCTGGAGCGAAGAGCTGGAATGTACGACCAATATGACGGTGGTGCTTTGGGATGTGGATCCCCGGGACTGGAAATCCAAGAATGCCAAAAAAGTGGTGCGCCACATTGTCAAGCATGTGGAGCCCGGGGATATTATCCTTCTCCATGATGTGTACCCTACTTCGGTGGAAGCGGCCCTTGAAGTGATTGACACTTTAACAAAGGAGGGCTATACTTTTGTTACAGTGGATGAGCTTTTGGTGGATTGATCTGCCTGGAGATCCACCGGAGGATTTAAGGATACAGGAGAATGGAAATGGATTTGTTTGATTATATGAGGGAAAATACTATGGAAAAGGAATCTCCGCTTGCGTCGAGGCTCCGGCCGTCGAAGCTTGACGAGGTAGTAGGGCAGCAGCACATCATTGGCAAGGATAAGCTGCTCTACCGCGCCATCAAAGCGGACAAGCTGGGATCTGTAATTTTTTACGGACCGCCGGGAACTGGAAAAACCACACTGGCCAGGGTGATAGCCAATACCACCAGTGCGGATTTTAAGCAGCTGAATGCTACGGTGGCGGGAAAAAAGGATATGGAAGAGATTATGAAGGAGGCTAAGGATTCCCTGGGAATGTACGGTAAAAAGACCATTCTCTTCGTAGATGAGATCCACCGCTTTAACAAAGGGCAGCAGGACTACCTGCTACCTTTTGTGGAAGATGGGACGCTCATCCTCATCGGGGCAACCACGGAGAATCCTTATTTTGAAGTGAATGGAGCTCTTCTTTCCAGGTCCCGGGTTTTTGAGTTAAAATCATTGGAAAAAGATGATATCAAGGAGCTGATCCGCCGCGCTGTCTATGACAGGGACAAGGGGATGGGCTCTTATCATGCTGTCATTGACGAGGAAGCGATGGAGTTCCTGGCGGATGTATCCAATGGAGATGCAAGGGCTGCCTTAAATGCGGTGGAACTTGGCATTATGACCACGGACCGGAACCCTTCAGACGGTAAAATCCATATTGATCTGGAAACAGCCCAGGAGTGCATTCAAAAGCGTGTTGTCCGATACGATAAGGCAGGAGACAACCACTACGATACTATATCTGCCTTTATTAAAAGCATGAGGGGATCGGATCCGGATGCGGCAGTATACTATCTTGCCAGGATGCTGTATGCCGGAGAGGATATTAAGTTTATTGCCAGAAGAATCATGATCTGTGCCGCAGAGGATGTCGGCAATGCCGATCCCCAGGCGCTTGTGGTAGCGGTAGCGGCAGCCCAGGCGGCGGAAAGAATCGGGCTTCCGGAGGCTCAGATCATCCTGGCGGAAGCGGTCACTTATGTGGCTTCAGCACCGAAGAGCAACGCTGCCTGTGTGGCGGTGTTTGAGGCGTTGGATGCGGTACGGAATCAGAAGACCATGCCGGTTCCGGTCCATCTGCAGGATGCCCACTACAAAGGAGCTGCGAAGCTGGGGCATGGGCAGGGCTATCTCTATGCCCATGATTATCCCAATCATTATGTAAAGCAGCAGTATCTTCCTGACGGAATGGAGGGCACGGCGTTCTACCGCCCTACGGAGAATGGTTATGAGCGCAAAATCAAAGAGCACTTAAGCTTTCTAAAAAAATAACTTTTCTTTTTTCCTGCAAAGGTATATAATAGGCGTATCGTACGACCTGATTTAACATGATTTGGGCCGGGAGGGTGCTTCCGGCCATCTGTTTGCGATATTCTATCGTGAATCATTCCCAAGATTACGAAACAATTGTTATAAAGGAATCATGAAGGAGAATAATATGCGTGAAAAATTAAAGACATTGCCGTTAGCGGAATTAAAAGAGCTTGCAAAAGCCCAGGGGATCAAGGGTTGCAGCTCCATGCGAAAAGCTGAAATTATAGATCTGCTTTGTGAAAAGGAAGGGGAGGCTTCTGCGTCAGGTGTTTCGTCGGGGAACGCTTCGGTAGAGAAGGCGGAAGGACCGGATCGGGAAGCAGGTAAAGCGGACGGTTCGGGACATCAGCCGCAGAATGGGAGCAGTATGGGCCAGCAGGGCCAGATGGTAATGGACCAGCAGGGTCTGTCAACAGGAACGGGCCAGAGGAAGACGGTCATCCGCTCCTACCGTGCGGAATCGCAGCAGAGACCTTCCGGTTACCGTCCTGCGCCTGGAAACAGCGCAGAGGCTCCGGCCAGGAATGAGGTGCGCCAGGAAAACGTACAGGAAGAGTCCAAAGGAGATTTTCAGCCAAGTCCTGAGCTGCAGGAACTGGACAGCGGCATAGAGGCCCATGGAATACTGGAAGTTATGCCGGATGGCTTCGGTTTTATCCGCTGTGAAAATTACCTTCCGGGAGAAAATGATGTCTATGTGGCGCCTTCCCAGATACGGCGTTTTAATATGAAGACAGGAGACATCATCCACGGCAGCCGCAGGGTGAAGACAGCAGCAGAAAAATTTGCCGCTCTTTTATATGTAAAGAATATCAACGGTTACCCTGCAAACGTGGCAGAACGCCGTCCAAATTTTGAAAATATGACTCCTGTGTTCCCGGATAAAAGGCTTCATATGGAGACATCAGGAGGAAAGAGTACCACTGCCATGCGGGTTCTGGATCTTTTGGCTCCGATTGGAAAAGGGCAGAGAGGTATGATCGTGTCACCGCCGAAGGCAGGTAAAACAACCTTGCTGAAACAGGTGGCAAAGGCCATAACAGTGAATCACCCGGAGATCCATCTGATGATTCTTTTGATCGATGAGCGTCCTGAAGAAGTAACGGATATCAAGGAATCCATTGTAGGAAATAACGTGGAGGTCCTCTATTCAACATTTGATGAGCTTCCCGAGCGCCATAAAAGGGTGTCGGAGATGGTGATCGAACGGGCCAAACGCCTTGTGGAGCATGGCCGTGATGTGGTAATCCTCTTAGACAGCATTACCCGTCTGGCAAGGGCCTACAACTTAACTGTGGCACCGAGCGGCCGTACCCTGTCCGGCGGTCTGGATCCGGCAGCCCTTCATATGCCGAAGCGCTTTTTCGGAGCGGCCAGAAACATGCGGGAGGGAGGCAGCTTAACGGTTCTGGCCACCGCTCTTGTGGATACGGGCAGCCGTATGGATGACGTCATTTATGAGGAGTTTAAGGGAACCGGTAACATGGAGCTGGTTCTTGACCGGAAGCTGTCTGAGAAGAGGATTTTCCCTGCAATTGATATTCTTAAGTCCGGTACCAGAAGGGATGATCTGCTGCTTACCAGGGAAGAAGCAGAGGCGGTTGACGTTGTCCGCAAAGCTACCAATACATTGAAGCCGGAAGATGCAGTGGAGAAAATACTGGACTTATTCTCAAGAACCAGAAACAATCGTGAGTTCGTGGAGACCTCCAAAAAAATGCGCTTCTTCTAGGAATTCCGAGTTTTTATAGAAATAAATACTTGCATTAAAAAGTATTCTATGTTATACTATACAAGCTGTTTATTAGACAAAGTCGGTTTGCGGACCGCGATTTAATAGAAATCAGAGTATGCGAGGTGAAAATCATGAAAGAGGGAATCCATCCAAATTATTACCAGGCAAAGGTTGTCTGCAACTGCGGTAATGAATTCGTAACTGGTTCTACAAAGGAAGATATCCACGTAGAAGTTTGTTCTAAATGCCATTCATTCTACACCGGTCAGCAGAAAGCTGCTTCCGCACGTGGACGTATTGATAAATTCAATCGTAAGTATGGCGTTAAGGCTGAGGCATAATTTCTTTAATGAATGCAGGCGTAGCGCAGCATGAATTTAGGAAATCAGCCGTTCCATGCGCCGTAAGGCGTATCGAACTTCCTTATTATATCAGGAGCAGAGAAAAGGTTGAGTTTGGTGGAAACACTTTAGCTCAACCTTTTTTGAGATTGGAATGAGCAAGTAGCGAAGCGGATTGCGAATATCCGCTTGACTAGAGAGGTGGTTTGGCGTATGAAGTATTCAGGAATCGGCGGTCAGGCCGTGATTGAAGGCGTTATGATGAAAAATGGGGATGAGTATGCCACCGCTGTCCGGAAGCCGGACGGAACGATCGAAGTAAAAAAAGATACTTATGTCAGCATGGGAGAAAAGGTGAAATTCTTTTCCCTTCCTTTTATCAGGGGAATATTCAGCTTTGTGGATTCTATGGTCCTTGGTATGAAGGCACTGACGTTTTCTGCCAGCTTTTTTGAGGATGACGAGGAGGACATGGAGCCTTCCGGATTCGAAAAGTTATTAGAGCGGTTATTCGGGGAAAAAACGGAAAAGGCTTTGATGAGCATTGTAATGGTGTTTTCCGTGGTGATGGCTATCTGCATTTTTATGGTATTCCCCATGTTTCTTGCCAATATATTCCACCGTTTTATAAAATCTCAAACGGTTATGGCAATTCTTGAAGGATTTATCCGGATCGGAATCTTTATTGCCTATATCAAGCTGGTTTCACGCATGGAAGATATCCGCCGGACCTTTATGTATCATGGAGCGGAACACAAGTGCATCAATTGTCTGGAGCACGGGCTGGAACTGAATGTGGAAAATGTGCGCAGCAGTTCCAAGGAGCATAAGCGCTGCGGAACAAGCTTTCTTTTGATCGTCATGATTATCAGCATTCTGTTTTTCATGGTGGTGAGAGTGAAGACATTGCCCTTACGGATCTTGAGCAGGATCGTGCTGATTCCGGTAATCGCCGGGGTATCCTATGAATTCTTACGCCTGGCCGGGCGCAGTGATTCTAAGCTGGTGGATTTGTTAAGCCGTCCGGGCATGTGGATGCAGGGGCTGACCACCAAGGAACCCGATGACGCCATGATTGAAGTGGGCATTGCCTCTGTAGAGGCTGTGTTTGACTGGAGAACATTTCTTAACAGGAACTTCCCGGAGAATAAAGCATGAATCTGACATTGCAGCTTTTATTTGAGGAAGGAACGGAAAAGCTTTTAAGGGCAGGGATTGAGGAGGCTTCTCTTGATTCTAAATATCTGCTTTTTCAGGCGTTTCATACGGATATGACACATTTTCTCATTGACAGGAACAGGAAGCTTTTGGATGAGGAATCCGCTTTCCGAGCCGTAGCGGAATACCGTTCCATGCTTGAAAAGCGGTCAAAAAGGATACCGCTTCAGCAGATCACAGGAAGCTGTGAATTCATGGGACTGGAATTTTATGTGAATGAATATGTGCTGATCCCCAGGCAGGATACGGAAACGCTTGTGGAACTGGTTTTAAAGGATTATAAGGGAAGGAAGCCGGAGGTCCTGGATATATGCACCGGCAGCGG
Source organism: Clostridium sp. Marseille-P2415 (assembly GCF_900155545.1). Taxonomy (GTDB): domain Bacteria; phylum Bacillota; class Clostridia; order Lachnospirales; family Lachnospiraceae; genus Lacrimispora. The sequence goes on along the minus strand of NZ_LT732525.1, from coordinate 985,580 downwards.
CTGCATAGCCGTAAGCCTGGCTCTGCTTGGGGGATTTGACCATGTGACTGCGGCCGATATATCGCCGGAGGCTCTTAAGGTGGCGGAACGGAATGTAAATCATCTGATGGAAGTGGATAAGGTCACACTTGTAGAGAGTGATTTGTTTGCCTCCATGAAAAAAAGCAGAAAATTTGATGTGATTGTGTCAAATCCTCCCTACATTCCGACTAAGATAATAGAGGGGCTGCAGCCGGAGGTCCGGGACTATGAACCAATACTGGCTCTTGATGGTAAGGAAGACGGGCTGTATTTTTATAGAAGGCTGGCATTGGAATGCGGCTGTTATTTAAACCCGGGCGGGGCGGTTTATTTTGAAATCGGCTATGACCAGGGAGAGGCGGTGAGCGGACTTTTAAAGGATGCCGGCTTTAAAGAAATCCGGGTGGTAAAGGATGCGGCCGGACTGGACCGTGTGGTATGCGCCGTCTCTGTTTAAGTATGGGCGACAGCCCTGGCATGATTTCATTAATGAAGGCAAGCGTGAGCGCGCCTGAATTCAGGAGGTTACCGATGTTTGATCGATTAGATGATATTTTAATTCATTATGAAGAATTGATGCAGGAGCTTAACAATCCTTCCGTAACAGAGGATCAGAACCGCTTTCGGAGGCTGATGAAGGAGCAGGCGGATTTGGCGGAGCTTGTAGAGGCTTATACGCAGTATAAGAAGGCAAAGCAGACCGTAGAGGATAGTCTGGCTCTTCTGGAGGAAGAGAGCGACGAAGAAATGAGGGAAATGGCAAAGGAGGAATTATCCGATGCCAAAAAGCAGATTGAGGAGCTGGAGCAGGAGCTTAAGATCCTTTTATTGCCTAAGGATCCCAATGATGACAAGAACATTATCCTGGAGATCCGTGCCGGGGCAGGCGGAGATGAGGCAGCACTGTTTGCTTCTGAGCTTTACCGCATGTATGTGAATTATGCGGAGGGTCAGCACTGGAAAGTAGAGTTGATCAGTGTAAATGAAAATGGGATCGGCGGTTTTAAGGAAGTGGTAGCCATGATTACGGGCAAGGGCGCTTATTCCAAGATGAAATATGAAAGCGGTGTTCACCGTGTGCAGCGTGTTCCGGAGACCGAGAGCGGCGGAAGGATCCATACCTCTACGGCTACCGTAGCAGTTATGCCTGAGGCGGAAGAGGTGGATGTTGTCATTGATGATAAGGATGTAAGAATTGATGTCATGCGTGCTTCCGGAAACGGCGGACAGTGCGTTAATACCACTGACTCAGCCGTTCGTCTGACCCATATTCCAACCGGAATCGTAATTTACAGCCAGACGGAGAAATCCCAGCTTCAGAATAAGGAAAAGGCATTCCGCTTGCTGCGTTCCAAGCTGTATGACATTGAGCTGGAAAAAAGGCAGAATTCGGAAGCGGAAGAAAGAAGAAGCCAGATTGGTACGGGAGACCGTTCCGAAAAGATCCGGACCTATAATTTTCCGCAGGGCCGTGTGACGGACCACAGAATCAAGCTGACCCTTTATAAGATCGATTCCATCATGAATGGTGACATTCAGGAACTTTTGGATTCGCTTATTGCGGCGGATCAGGCCGAAAAGCTTGCAAAAATGAATGAGAATTAAAGGGAATTCTGGAGTATTTTGGAATTTTTTGACGGGGGTACAAAGAGTGGAAATGCCCAATATAGAGCATTTTGCTTAATATATTAATGAAAAAGCTTCTAAAATAGTATAGGGATGACGAAATTAGTTCATGTACTTGTAATATTTCAAATATTTGTTATAATATACTTAATAAAGGCAATCGCCACAGGGTGGTTGACCAAATAGAAAAGTGAAAAACCTTCCTGACTGGCCAAAGTACAGGGAAGGTTTTTTAGCTTATTGACATATCAAGAAGATGAATGTCAGTAGTGCCAAGATGAACATGCCAAAAGACATCAAGTCCTTAAAGTCAAAATTCTTCATAAGCAACACCTCCATTCTATGTAGAATAGAGGTCAACTACCCCGTACACGATTGCCAGCAGTTGGTATCTGCTAATATAATTATATGATAGCAGATCGAAGAATACAAGTATATTTTTAGCGGTAAACCATTTACCAGGGCCGGTTTGCATGTAAGTGTGTTAACGGATAAAATAATCGGGATAAAGGGCCAGCAGCTCCGATTTTTCCATGCGGTGTCTGGTTAAATGCCTTGTCATTAAAATCTCTGCCAGCTCCCCGTCTTTTCGTTCAATCGCATACAGAATGTTCTCGTGATCCTCGACCGTCTTGGTCGGTTTGGTTGATTTAAGAGAAAGGGCCCTGAGCCGGTCAAAATGTACCATTTGGGAATGGATGATTTCAAAGGTCCGCGCTTTGTTTACGGATTGAAAAATCAGCTTGTGGAAGTTATCGTCCAATTGAAAGAGCTTCCCGGAGTCATCATTTTCCAGACAGAATTTTTGCTGGTTTAAATTATCCTTTAATTGTTTCAGATACAAAGGGCTTATTTCTTCACATGCGAGTTTTAAAACCGCATTTTCTAAGACAAGCCGCATAAACCTGGCCTCTTCGATCAGGTCATAGTCTATTTTAGAGATGCAGCTTCCCCGCTGAGGCAATATTTCAACCAGTCCGGTTTTACTGAGTTCGATCAGGGCCTCGCGTACAGGGGTTCTCGAAAGGTTTAAGCCGGAAGATAATTCGTTTTCACTGACAATACTGCCAGGTACAAGCTCTAAGTTGATAATGTTATATAAAAGAACCCGAATAGCGAAATTCCGGGCATTTTCTGCAGGTGCTCGATCTAATAATTTCATAAAAACCTCACTTATTACAAACTTAACATTCGGTAGTATACAAGATGATGTACTTAGTATACTACCGAATGTTAAGTTTATCTATAGTTTTTATCCAGAAATTAAAAAGTTAAAACTATTTTACGGATAGATGGATCATGGCTGGTTGCAAAGTCAAAGGCTTCCTGGGCTTTGTCAAGGGGAAACGTATGGGAAACGGAATTTGAAAGATCCAGTTTTCCGGCTTTTATCAATTCAATTGCTTTTCCAAACATCCGATTCTGCAATCGGGAGCCTCTGACATCAAGCTCCTTCGACGTGATTAAAAATTGGTTGACCTCGGCTGCGGACGTTGAAAATCCCATGGTTATGACCCGGCCTGCGTTGCCAGTTGCATTCAGCAGATTCATCAGGGAGTCCTTTGTACAGGCAGCATCTATCGATACCGTGGAACCATGGCCATTGGTGTATTCTCTTACTTTTTCAGTCAGATTTTCTCTTGATACGTTTATGGTGTGATTTGCACCGTTTTTCATTGCATCCTTGAGTTTTTCATCAACAACATCGGCTACCAATATGTTGCTGCAAATTAACCGCGCAATTTTCAGAATCGTGCTTCCAAGAGCTCCTGATCCGTAAATCAGCAGCATATCATCGGTTCCAAGTCCGGCTCTGGTACAGGACTGAATTGCAATTGTAGTGGGCTCGATCATAACGGCATCGTTATCTGAAAGAGAATCAGGAAGGACGTAGCAGTCAGATTCCGGCACAGCAATATATTCTCTGTAACCGCCGTCAATATGGACCCCCCGGACTTTTAAGTCATCACATACATTCCCTCTCCCAATTCTGCAAGGGTAACAGTGTCCGCAGCTGGTAACCTGATTGATGATAACCCGGTCACCGGGCTTAAGTGCGGTTACGTTTGAAGCTGTCTTTTCGACATGACCGACCATTTCATGGCCAATGATTCTCGGATATGTTGCAGCGGCATTGGTGCCGGAGTAAATGCCGACATCTGAGCCGCATATACCTGCAGCGGTCATTTTGATCAGAACATTATTTTTATCATCAATTTGCGGCTTTTCCATATCAATGATCTTTAGTTGACCGGGTTTTATAATTTGTACTGCTTTCATAATAGTAACAGATCCTTTCTTGGTTATTTTCGGATAACTTACATACAAGTATGGTGAATCATTTGCTTTAAAAAGTCAAGAGTCTTTTGCGTAATTTTAATAAAAAGGTTAAAGTGCATAAAAATGGAATGTTAAAATTGTATAATATTACATATTGAATATTATTTATAGATATACTACCATACAAGATGAGATATGCACGAAACGATTTGTGCAGAGAATTTACATAGTAAGAATATTAACGATGATGATTAGGAGGGTTTCATTATGAGGATGAAACGATTTTTGAAGCGGGGATCCTGCATTTTTGCTTCTTTGGTCCTGCTTTGTTCCTTGTCCGGATGTTCGGGACAGAATGGCAGCATGAATAAGGGGAAGCTGGTAAAAATTGCTGTCTGTGTTTCAAGCCAGACACCTGCGGCAACGGCGTTAAGAGAGGTATTTAAGCCGAGAATTGAGGAATTGACCAATGGAAAGTATGACATCCAGATCTATGATTCCGGAGTTTTGGGCAGTGAAAAGGTAACTTATGATTATACCAGAAATGGGATCATCGAGATGTGCGTGGTAGGGACCCCGATGTGGTCGGAAACACCTGCAATGGCGATACCGGATTTTCCGTTTGTTTTTCGGGATGTTGAGCATGCAAGAAAATGTTATCAGGGAGAATTGGGGGATTACATTAAAAATGAAATTGAAAAAGATCAGCCGATTGAGCTGACCGCATGGTTCCCAAATGGCGCGAGGGCATTTTCTTCCAATAAAAAGCTGGAGAGCCTCGACGATTTTAAAGGACAAAAGTTAAGGATGCCAAATAATCCGATTCATGTAAAACTGGCCGAGAGCCTGGGGGCCAATGTAGTCATCATGGATATGGGAGAGGTCTTTACGGCGCTGGAGCAGGGAGTTGCAGACGGACAGGATAATCCCCTTTCTACGGTGAAGAATGAAGGCTGGTATGAGGTTCAGAACTATATTTATAACACAAATCACATTGTGGCATCCTTAGAGCTTTTTGCAGGGGATGAATTTTGGGACAGCATGGATGACGGGGACCGGGAGATTTTCAGACAGGTTTCAAAGGAAACCTCTGATTATGCATGGGACAGCTATATGGAGCAGCTTACAAGTGACAGGCAGTTCATGGCTGATCATGGATTAAAGGTTCATGATTTAACAGAAGAAGAGCGGGCTGCCATGAAGGAGAAGATTAAGCCGGTTTACGATTATCTGGATGAAAAATATGATTGGGCGGAAGACATCAGAAATATGATTGATGATATTAAATGAGGAGAACGCAATGGGAAGAACGATTGACAGGTTATTTAAAGGAATCGATATTTTTACCGGTATTCTTACCGGGCTTATGGTGTTTTTTGTATTTTTGAATGTAGTACTCCGTACTTTTTTTAACTCCGGACTTACATGGTCGGAGGAACTGGCAAGATATTTATTTGTATATGTAACCTACATAGGTGCGGTCAGTGCAATGCGTTCTAATGCACATATGAGCGTTGATACCCTGCTGTCCAGGGTGTCCGCTAAAATGCAGATGAAGTTATATATCATTTCCCAGGCACTTATTGCGGTCATTATGTGCATACTGGTCCGGGGCTCAGTTAAAATGGTTCTGCAAAATACCCAGGCCAGAACAGCGGCGTTAAACATTCCTTATTCCGTGTTGTACTTCAGCGGGATTGTGACGGGGATTGCGATTGCGGTGTTAGGGATCTGCAATATTATTTATGCCTTAAAAAATCCGGACCGGATATCAAGGATTGTTGCGTCTCATACCGAGGAGGATGAAGCGGCAGCGGAGGCTATGGAGAATATGGAAAATCTGTCAGATGAAGAATATGCAAAACGTCTGAATGAACGGGGAGGTAAATAAGTATGACATTAGGAATATTTCTGGCATCACTGGTAGGAGGGATCGCGATCGGTCTTCCGATCTGTTTTGCTCTTTTATTCAGCGGCGTCTGTATGATGCTTTATATGAACGGGTTCAATTCCCAGATCCTTTCCCAGAATTTGTTTTCCGGTGCGGATTCCTTTTCCATGATGGCGGTTCCCTTTTTCATTCTTGCAGGAGAGTTTATGAACCGGGGCGGCATCACAAAGCGGATCGTAAACGCAGCGAATGCGATCGTGGGACATGTAAGAGGAGGACTTGGATATGTTTCCATTCTGGCTATCCTGCTGTTTGCCAGCATGGTTGGCTCGGCGGTTGCGTCTACAGCAGCGCTTGGTGCAATCTTAATTCCGATGATGGTGAAGGCAGGGTACAACCGGGATAAATGTACGGGACTGATCGCAGCCGGTAATATTCTATCGCCCATTATGCCGCCGTCTGTGCCAATGATTATTTTTGGGGTCCAGGCCGGTGTTTCCGTAACAAGCCTGTTTATGGCCGGAATTGCGCCGGCAGTATACCTGGCCTCCGCCTTGTGCGTGATCTGGTTCGTTGTTGCCAAAAAGGAAAATCTTGATACCGCACCGCGCCAGAGTAAAAAACAGATTTTAAAATCTCTGGTTGACGGTTTTTGGGCTCTTTTGCTTCCGGTCTTTATTTTAATCGGATTAAGAAGCGGTAAATTTACTCCCACAGAAGCCGGGGTAATTACGGCTGTCTATGCACTGATAATCGGATTATTTGTATACCGGGAGTTAAAAATCCGTATGCTGATGGACTGCCTGGTTTCTGCAGCAAGGTCTTCTTCTGTCATTATGTTTTTAGCTGCAGCGGCAATGGTATCCTCGTGGCTGATGACGGTAGCAAATATTCCCTCCATTGTTACAGGAATTCTGACACCATTTATTGGGCATCCTGTAATATTGATGCTTGTCATTTGTGTAATTGTCCTTTTGGTCGGTACTTCTATGGATGTAACACCTACGATTATGATTCTGACTCCGGTATTGCTTCCTGCGGTAAAACAGGCCGGAATCGATATCGTTTATTTTGGCGTGGTCTTTATATTGTGTACGGTTTTGGGTTTATTAACGCCTCCGGTCGGTACCGTATTGAATGTTGCGTGCAGTGCTGGTAAAATTAACATGGAGAGAATTGTAAAAGCAGTATGGCCATTTTTACTGGCAGAGATTTTCATATTGCTGTTCCTGATTTTCTTTCCGGCGCTTATCACGGTACCTACGGCATTTTTCATGGGCAGTTAATAAAAATTAAAGGAGGAATTTTATTATGGATATGACATTACGGTGGTACGGACCAGGATATGACAGTGTTTCACTCGAAAAGATCAGACAGATCCCGGGAGTGAAGGGCGTAGTCACGACTCTTATGGGGAAACAGGCAGGAGAAGTCTGGACGGCTGAGGAAATTAAAGATCTTAAAAAGGCCGTTGAGGAATCGGGTCTTACCATTATGGGAATTGAATCGGTGAATATTTCTGATGATATCAAAATTGGTACAGAAAAGCGGGAAGAGCATATTGCGAATTACATTACTACGCTTGAAAATCTGGGAAAAGCGGATATTCATATGGTATGCTACAACTTTATGCCGGTTTTTGACTGGACCCGTACTGATCTTGCAAGAAAGAGGCCGGATGGTTCTGCCGTGCTGGCTTATAATCAGGATGTGGTGGATAAAATCGACCCGGAGCATATGAGAGAATCCATGGAGAAGATGTCCAACGGTTTTGTCATGCCGGGCTGGGAGCCGGAAAGGCTGGACCGGTTAAAAAATCTGTTTGAGGCATATAAGGATGTTGATGACGAAAAACTGTTTCATAACCTGGTATATTTTTTAGAAGCAATTGGAGAGGTTTGTGAAAAATATGACATTAAGATGGGCATTCATCCGGATGATCCGGCCTGGCCGATCTTTGGCTTGCCGAGAATTATCCGTAATAAGGAGAACATTATGAAGCTGCTGAAGGCGGTGGATAAGCCATATAATGGAATTACGTTATGCACAGGCTCCCTGGGTTCTGATCCGCAAAATGATATTTGTGATATCATAAGGGCTGCAAAAGGAAGAATACCGTTTGCCCATGTAAGAAACTTAAAGTATAATAGTGACAGGGATTTTGAGGAGGCAGCCCATCTTTCGTCTGATGGGTCCATGGACATGCATGCAATTATGAGGGCTCTGTATGACACAGGCTTTGACGGGGTTATCCGTCCGGACCATGGAAGAATGATCTGGGAAGAGGTTGCGATGCCCGGATATGGCCTTTATGACAGGGCGCTGGGAGCAGTTTATCTGCAGGGGCTATGGGAGGCCATTGAGAAAGAATCTAAGAACAGATAAGGAGCATTGATTCTATGAAATTAACATTAGAGGGATTAAAAGACAAGGAATTATGGGAAGATTCCGGCATCAGCCTTCCGTCATACGACATGGAACAGGTAGCAGAGGCAACAAAGAAAGCGCCGGTCTGGGTCCATTTTGGCGCCGGTAATATTTTCCGTATCTTTATTGGGGGAATCGCAGATACCCTGATCGCCTGCGGTGAAAGTTCAAAAGGGATCACCTGTGTGGAAACGTTTGATTTTGATGTGATTGATAAGATCTACAAGCCGTATGATAATCTGGTTCTTGGGGTTACCTTAAATGCTGACGGCTCCACAGACAAGAAAGTGATCGGGTCTCTGACAGAGGCAATAAAAGCCCAGTCATCTGTGGCATCTGAATGGAACCGTCTGAAGGAAATTTTCGTAAATCCGGGTTTACAGATGATCTCCTTCACAATAACGGAAAAGGGCTATGCGTTAAAAGGAGCGGAAGGAAATTATTTTCCGTTTATTCAGGCGGATATTGAGAATGGCCCTGAAAAAGCTGTTTCAGCGATGGCAGTTGTATGCGCACTCTTAAATGAAAGATATAAGGCTGGAAAAGCACCTCTGGCTGCCGTATCCATGGATAACTGTTCCCACAATGGTGAAAAGCTGCAGAAATCGATTGTTGCCATTGCGGAGGAATGGTATAAAAAAGGATTTGTTGAAGCCGGATTCGTGGATTATTTAAAAGATGAGAGAACAATTTCTTTTCCGTGGTCCATGATTGATAAGATCACGCCCCGCCCGGCAGATTCTGTGTGCAGGGAGCTGGAAAAGGCCGGTGTCGAAGCGATGGAGCCGGTCATTACCTCTAAGAAGACATACATTGCACCCTTTGTGAATGCAGAAGGGCCTCAGTATCTGGTTATAGAGGATAAGTTCCCCAATGGAAGACCGGCGCTTGAAAAAGCCGGCGTGTATATGACGGACCGTGAAACGGTTAACAAAGTGGAGCGAATGAAGGTAACTACCTGCTTAAACCCACTGCATACAGCACTGGCTGTTTATGGCTGTGTTCTGGGCTATACATTGATTGCAGATGAGATGAAAGATCCGGAGCTTAGCAGGCTGGTCCATGAAATCGGACCGGTTGAAGGAATGCCTGTAGTGACTGACCCGGGTATCCTTTCACCGCAGGATTTTGTTGACGAAGTGATTCATGTAAGGATTCCGAATCCATTCATGCCTGATACGCCGCAGCGCATTGCTACCGACACATCCCAGAAGGTCGGCATCCGCTATGGTGAAACCGTTAAGGCCTATGTGGCCAGGTATGGGGATGCTAAAAAATTAAAAGCGATTCCTTTGGCCATTGCCGGCTGGTGCAGATATCTGCTTGCCGTGGATGATGAAGGAAAACCATTTGAGCTTTCACCGGATCCCATGCTTGAGGAACTGACTGCCAAATTGGAAGGTATCCTGGTTGGAAAACCGGAAACATATAAGGGGCAGTTAAAGGAAATCTTATCCAATGAGAATATTTTTGGAGTCGATCTTTATAAAGCCGGGATCGGAGAACTGATCGAGAAGATGTTCTGCGAGCAGATCGCCGGTAAGGGAGCTGTGAGAGATTCACTGAAAAAGGAACTGGCTTTATAAGTATATTTATACAGCCTCTGCGGCCAGGGAACGGCTGCAGGGGCTGTTATCTTATGGATCGTTTTATTCATACCTATTCTCCTATCATAATTTTGATGATTTCCGCGTTGGTCTCCTTCATTCCCTCTTTCCCCAATCTGCCAACGTTTTTCAGCGTGGCCTCCACACCTTTGGTGACGATGCCGTCGCCGTCAAAAAACTGCTGACCCTGCCTGTACATGCTGTAACCGAATATTCCGGCATCAATGGAAGAAGCGATCTTTGCTGCACAGGAAGCCTTTGCCCCATCGCATACAATACCCGATACAATGGCAAGTGCATTGACAACGGTATGAATGACTTCCGTATACCCCCCTCCGCATAAGTAAGCAATTCCTGCTCCTGCCCCTGCTCCTGCATTAACCGCCCCGCAATAAGCGGATAATCTGCCAATGGGTGTTTTCTGGTGAATTGCGGTCAGATTGGACAAAGCCAGGGCCCGGTACAATTTTTCCCTGCTGACCTTTAATTCTTTTGCATATACAAGGACAGGTACGGAAACTGTGATGCCCTGATTGCCGCTTCCTGAATTTATGATGACCGGCAATTCACAGCCATTCATACGGGCATCCGAACCAGCCGCCGCCATGGCCTTTGCCTTCACAGCGACATCATTCACGGACGTCTCCAGAAGGACCTTGCCGATATTGGCCCCATAGCTGTTTTTAAGCCCTTCCTCTGCAATGGCCCAGTTATATTTAATCTGCCGGTCCAGGGTTTCCCAGATATCCGAAATGTCTACCGTATTGATAAAGTCCCAGATATCCTCCATATTGAGTAAATTCCGGTCGGTCAATGGCTGTTCTTCCATTGCTGCCTCCCGTTGCTGCAGTATGTTTCCGTTTTTTTCAATGAGAACGATATTGGTGTGAAAATTGGCAATGCGGACTTTGCTGTAAGATGAGCCTTTGTACAAGGTGACGAGAATGTCAAAGGTAAATCCGCTGTTAATGTGTTCGATCCTGACCTCCGTTTCTTCCATAAATTTTTTTATCTGGATGATCTGCCCGGGTGTGACCGATCCAATTACCTCCAGCTCTTTCTCAGGGTTTCCTGCCACAATACCCGCCGCCACTGCAGCGGAAATGCCTTTTAAATGGCCTGTGTTGGGGACGATCACGGATTTCACATTCTTTATAATGCTTCCGCTTACATCTACTGCCACTTTATCAGGCATTTCCCCCAGCGTTTTTCTGGCTACAGCCGCAGCATAGGCCAGAGCGATCGGTTCGGTGCATCCCATGGCAGGAATAAGCTCTTCTTTTAATATCTGCACAAAGGCACGATATTTCATATTCGCCTTTTCCATACTAATGTTAAGTCCTTTCTAAAGTATCATTGATCTTTCGGAAAATACTCTTCAATATGTATTGATTTCTGAATAACTTTAATGTAGCATAAAAATGCATGTATGTAAAATTTAATGTTTTTATAATAATGTTTAAAAATTTTAAATCAATAGAAGAAAGGGGATCGGGATGGAGCTTCGGGAAATAAAAACATTTTTAGAGGTGGCAAATCTGAAAAGCTTTTGCAAGGCAGCGGGGAAGCTGGGCTATTCCCAGGCAGCTGTTACGGTACAGATTAAGCAGCTGGAAAAGGAATTGAATGTTCACCTGTTTGACCGGATCGGGAAACAGACGACCCTGACTCATGAAGGAGAAATATTTTATGAATATGCCGCAGATGTCATTCGGGATCTTACTCATGCAAAAAATATTTTATCGGAGTCATCCGAGCTTACCGGAAGGCTGGTTATCGGGACCATCGAGTCCATCTGTGCATCGCTGTTTCCTCCTCTAATACAGGAATTTCACAAGCTTTATCCAAAGATCAATATAAGCATTGTCATTGATTCTCCCAGCACATTGCTTTCCATGATGAATCAGAATACCATTGATGTCGTGTATTTTCTTGATAAGCGGATGTACGATACGAAATGGGTGAAGGTGATGGAAAAGCCGGAAAGCATTATTTTCGCCGCATCAAAAGATCATCCCTATGCAAGGGAAACCGGTCTTAAAATTGATCAGGTTATTTCACAGCCCATGATTCTTACGGAAAGGGATGCCAGCTATCGGTTTATTTTAGAACAGTATCTGGCTGCTGATGAAAAAAGAGTACACCCTTTTTTGGAGATCGGCAATACAGAATTTATCGTCAAGCTGCTTCGTAATAACGCCGGAATCTCATTTCTTCCGGAGTTCACCATTCGAAGGGACATGGAAGAAGGATCTCTTACAGCCTTAAAAGTGGAGGATTTTCATTTGCAGACCTGGAGGCAGATCGTTTATCATAAAGATAAATGGATCAGCAGGGAGATGAAGGCTTTTATTGAGCTGGTTCAGAATATGGAACAGGATACTGTTTCTTAAGTTAAAAAAACCTTCCCGGACATTGCAATTGAGGAAGGTTTTTGACTTATTTAGAGCTTTCTGATGAAAAATTACATGAAGGGAAAGATGTAAATTGTGGTTTATATCAGTTGATATTTTCGAAAAGGCTATTGATTATTTTTATAAAATCGGGTATACTGAATTCAAGGTTTCGGTTTGTCTTTCATGCGAGCTTCTTTCGCAGGTCCGGCTTATGAATTCATTTTAGAGTGTTCTGTGATTTCGAAATGATCCCATTTTATGTTTTATAACTGGTTCGTTATTTTTTGTATCTAATATATTCTATTTATGCTTTTCAAATTTTCTAATTTCTTTTAATTATTCCACTATTACAAAATAAGTAAATTATTAATTCTATTTGCTTTATATATGCAATTTTTCTCGAAAAGGGGGGTCTGCTATGCAGCCTGGAAAAAAGTCTTTTCTTTTGCTTATTGTGATTTTTGCCGCCTTGCAAGGAATTCTTTATGGGGAAGGCAGAGTGGCGGCAGAGGAGAGGAAAGGAACAGATCCTGTTATTGTAACAGGGAAAGAGGAAGGGGAGGTGATAATAGAATCGGAAATTCCGTTTGAAGAACGGAGGGGGTATGCCCCGGCAGGGGAATACGTGAATCAGGCTGGAAAACAGCATTGGCTGAAGGATTGGCATTTGGAACCGTGCAGAATACCAGAACGCAGGGAGTCGGTGGAGAGTACCGCAATCTATGAGGGAGTGGAATGGGAGGGACAGATTCCAAAGCAGGCGGCCGTTACATTACGAGATAAGATGACCGGCCGACAGCTTCAAAAGGATTATCCTATTCTCCGAATGGAAGCTGTAAAGGAACGCTGGCTTTCTGATTTTACCTTTACCGCGGTATTCCATTCCTATGGTGCGGATTACTATCAATTGGGAACAAAGAAAATTCCGTTTAACAGCCATAAACCGGAGCTGAAAGACTGCGGTCAGGAACTTTTAGAGGAAATTGGAGCAGAGCCTGAAAAATATCGGGTTCTCGATGCAGTCTGGCAGGGTGATCCTTATTTCGATGAAAATGGAAATTTTTGCAGAGATGCGGCGGTTACAGGGGAAAAGAAAGTGGCTGACTATTATGTGACTTATGGAGGAGAAATGGTGTTCCCGGAGGCGGATGGAGTGAGATGCGTGGCCGTTTACCGGGGATTTGATTCCGTGACCGATGGATGGGATCCAGCAGAAGAGCGGCCAGTGGAACTTAAGAATTTTTCTGCAGGCACGGAAGAGAAGAAAGGAAAATGGCTGGTTATACGAAAAAGTGTGGTGGTAACGCTATCTGTTTTATTTGCAGGGGGTGTAATTGTCTTATTCATTACCCTGGTGCGGAGAGCCTGCCGTAAGAAGAAAAAGGAAGGAGTTAAAGCATGAGATATATTTCTGATAAGGGGAGGTTGGCCGGACTGATTCTGATGGTAATGGCCCTGACATGCCATTTTCCAGGTATGGAGGTAAATGCCGGATATACAAAGGAAAATGGACGTTGGAAGAAGGTGGAAGCAGATTGGTATTACTATGATGAAAATGGCTTAATGAAAAACGGATGGATATGTACGGGCGGATATTGGTATTTTTTAAATCCGGATATTAATGGAGTAAATGGCAAGATGATGACCGGCTGGCAATGGATTGATGGGCGCTGTTATTATCTGGCTGATCATCCGGGGGACAATTATCCGGAAGGGGCAATGTACAGAAATGAGCTGACTCCGGATGGGTACTTTGTAGATGCTTCAGGGGCCTGGGTTTATGAGGCTGGTATCGTTAAAATTCCCGGAAAAGGCATTCAGACGGCTGTATCCCGAAAGGCGGCATCGGTTGACAGAAGAATTTCCGGGGGAGGTTCCGGAGGGGGAGGCAGCCATAAGGAGAGTACGAAGATAAATAATGATTCAGATAATCCTTATCCAGAAGTAAAAGAATCGGAAGCCGAGCCAGATTTGCCTAAGCCTGGGGATTCCTCCGGAGGTACGGAGGTGTCGGCTGACCAGGCGGAGCCGTTTGCGTACACGATACGCTATATGGATATTTCAGATAAAACAATACTCCACGTAGTGAACGGCATAGGAACTGAAGGGGAAACAATTGTTATTACACAGCCGGATATTGTGGGCTATGAACTTTGCGGAGGGCAGAGGGAAAGTTTTGATCTGTCCTGCGACAATATGATCCTGAACGTTTATTACGAGAAAGAATGCCCTGCTTCTCCCTCTGAGGCTAAGAAAGTTGACTGGAATCTGTATTTTATCGAACAGGGAAAGCCATACAAAGAAATATTCAAGGCCCAGCAGGGACGGACAGAAGAAGGAAGGCCGCTTGTGGTCGATTTTCCTGAAACAATTATAGGAACGGACCGGTATTATTATCATTCTATTGTCTCCAGTCCATGGAGTGTCATTGTGAACGGCAATGGAGTCCAGAAATACTATATTGAGTACCAAAAAGGAGAAAGCCTGCAGGAAGAGGCTGATCCGGATGAAGAAGCAAAGGAAAAGCTTAAGAAATGGCTGGAAATTGCAATGGAGGCTGATTTTAAGCTTACAGGAGTTGAGCCGTCAGGCCAACAGATTATAACTGAAAGACTGGACGAAAGCAACGAAAGACTGCGGAACCTGATTTCTATGGCTGGCAGCACAGGCCGCCAGGAAGTCTATCTCATTGCAAAGGGGTATACGCCCAATGCCATGATTGTAAGCCAGACTTTCCGGGACGTTAAGAATATATCCGAGCTGGTCAGGGATGAATTTACGATAGCAGGTGAACGGTATACGGTGTTGCTTGTGGGGTTTTTAAAAACCTGTGAAGAAAATACTTGCAGCCATGATTATGAAATTACAGATAAAGTCAATGCCGAATGTATGAAAAACGGCCATGAAACAGTCAGATGCAGAAAATGTGGAAGGGAGGAAACGTATGATTTGCCGGCAACAGGACATACGGATGCAGATCATGACGGTTATTGCGACATCTGTTATGAACCGGCAGATGAAGAGCCGGAATCCATTCATTATAACATAGGTGATGTACAGGCCCGGACCATTGGAGAGAAAATTTATTTATTCCGCTGTATTGATGATGATTATGAGGACGCCATGGATAACAGCACGCAGACAGCGCTGTTTCTCTGTGACAGCGTTATAAGATCGGACATTGACGGCGTATCTAAGAAGTTAACGTTTGGGTCTGATAATAATTATAAGTATTCCAATATCCGGGAGTGGCTTCGTAATAACGCTGTAGATGACCGGTTTGTTCGTAAAAACTATATAGGAATCACCAAATCATACATTGGTGCAACAGGAAAGGGAACGTATGAGCAGTTAAACGACAACGACCTTACGGGGCTGGATCGGATGTTCCAGCTCCTGCAGGATAAAGTTTTTATTTTGTCGGTGGATGAAGCACTTAAATACAGGGATTCCCTCTGGAAATTCAACGGGAGTGACACGAACAATCAGGAATCACAAATTTCCGCATATTCCAAGGGATATTATTTGCGTACTCCGCAAGAGAGCGGACCAGATGGTCCCCGGTATGGGGCTGGGATTTATACAGTCAATCTTGCAGACGGTAATATCCGGCCGGTTGATGTAATGGAAACGAGCATTGGTATCAGGCCTGCAATGGCAATTCCACAGGGATAATGAAAGGAGAAAGGAATATAAGAAAACGGGCCTGGTTCAATGAAGCAAGGAGGAAGAATGAGAAAAAGATTCATAAGGGAGACGGTATACGCATTGTGTACTGTTCTGGTAATGACGGCAACGCTGTCATGGGCAGTATATGCAGAAAACGGGAAAACCACAGGAAAAACAGTTCAAACAGCCACTGCCTCGGAGGCAGAACATGATACGGAAGCCAATAAGAAGGTGGGATCGGGTACAGAAAACGAAAAAGAAGAGGCTGCTGAAACCAACAGGGCCGTTTCCGGTTCTCTTGGGGATATATGGGATTCCTGGTCCGGAAAAACCAGCTTTGAATTCCTAAATGGGAACAATGGGGAGGGAACGGCAAAAAAACCTTTCCTCATAAAGAATAAGGAACAGCTCATGGGTCTTTCAGAGCTGGCAGCCATGGGGATGACGGTCCAGGACGCAGAAGGGGCAGATTATGCCGGTGACTATTCCGGTTGTTATTTCGCCCTTGGCGGTAACATCGACTTACAGGGGGTGGACTGGATTCCTATAGGCTTTTACCGGGATTCATCGGAAAGCGCAGGGGAAGTTCCTAATGCCTTCAGCGGTTATTTTGACGGAAATGGCTATGCCATTAAGAACTTAAAACTTACTTCCTTTGCCGGTTATAACAATGTGGGACTTTTCGGTTCCATAACCAATGCAGTGATCCAGGATGTGACCATGATCCCGGACAGCAGCGAGATCAAGGGAAATGACCGAACCGGGATTGTAGCCGGATGCGCATCGGATTCCAAGATCCGTGATGTAACCGTCAAAAACGCTTTTATACGTTCTACCGGAGTTTCCGGAGGAATTGCAGGAGAAATCAGCGGTACGGTCATTGAAAATGCAATTTGTGAAAAGGTGATGATTGATGCCGCAGGGGGAACAGATGTGATTTATGCCGGCGGAATCGCCGGGATCGCATCGGATTCCTATATCGTGGATTGTGAAGTTTCCACCGGGGATGGGACCACAGCAAGAATCCAGGGTACCGGTTACATAGGCGGGATCGTGGGATACCAAAATGCAACCGCCGTCTATAACACTCATGTAAGCGGGACCATCGGCGGTTATCATTCAGCAGCCATCGGCGGAATTACCGGAAGATATGCGGCCGGAAAGTTAAAGGTAGCACGCTTTGAGGGAACCATCGGAAATTCCCAGCTTGGGTCCATGGCAAGGGAGGGGACCTTTATCGGGACAAGACAGGGAGCTGCAACCAACTTTAATTACATGGATGATGTGGCTTACCTGTTTGCGGATTCCGAGAGTAAGATCAGTGCCACCGTATGCGGATCGGAGATCATCGACGATAACGATTATACCTATGCCGCCCATGTGGGCTACTGGCATTCCGGGGATCTTTATTATACCTTGGTTCAGGGAGGGACCAAAAAGACCATATCAGACCGGTATTTCTATGAAGAGTTAGAGGACGGTATCCTGGATGTCATGGCTGAGGACATAGGGGAGAGCCTTCCCCGCCTTACCGGGCATTATAATCTGGACCATTTTGCCCCTAATTCCCTGGGCCGTCCCGTAAGAGGGTATCTGCTGACTGTGAATCAGATCGACACGGTAGCAAATGGACGGAACTTTTATGATATTGCTACCCTGGAGGTAAGGGGAAGCTCCCAGTATTCAAAGTCACTTGATAAGGGGAGCCGGGGAGCCATTGCAGCCGGGACAACGGTCAGCATCACTACGGCCCCGAAGAATACGGATACGGAAAAGTATCAGATGGAAGGCACTCCAACCTATACCAATGGAAAAGGGATAAAAAGGAGTACCACCTATTCCGACAGCAGCCATGCTTATACTTTTACTATGCCCCAGGAAGATATTTCCGTATCAGCGGTCTATAAAAAGGTGGCTGTGTCCATCAAGGCAGAACCTGAAGCCTATTCCTTAGCAGTAACACAGACCAGAACCGGAAACCGGAAGAATCCGGTAAAGACTACAGAGATCAGGAACAAGGAAGGAAAGCTCATTGCCCGTTACATAAACGGGGCGTTGGAGCAGGGAACCCAGGTGCAGCCGGTGAATATCGCGGCCGTTATAGATGCCAATAACGACGTAGAGGATGGGCGTGTGAAATGGAGTATTGACGATCCGGAACTCATAAGTCTTGCTGCCAATGATGACGAGGAAGCAGACGGCTATACGGCCAAATCTGCCACTCTATCCGTAAACCTCGGGGCTTCCTTCTTTATAAGCATCATTGAAGATGCAGAAAAGAAACAGGCGGATGAGAATTACCGGTATAAGATCCCGAACACGATTTACGGGGCCGGGCATCAGAACGGCGGCATTGCGGTACTGACGGCACAAACCAGGCCCTCCGCTTCCTTTGAGGGAAAACCATGTACGGCAAACAGCCGGATCAATGTAACGTTCCAGATCATAGATAATACCTTTGTGGCAACGGAAGGAGCCGTCCTTGATAAACAGGCTCTTAACCTTACCGTGACAAGGACCCTGTCCGGAGACCGGACAGCACCGGCTGAAAAGGTGACGGTGACAGCTCCCCAGTCTTTGACAGCAACCTTTATCCCGGATTTCTTCTCAAAGGACGAAGTAACCTGGACAAGTTCGGACACGGCGGTGGCCTTAGTATCCCAGGATCAGGAAGCTTACCGGGAAGTATCGGTTTCAGCTTTAAGGGATGCAAAGTGGATACGGGATATCATTGCCACTGATGATGGAATCCGGAGCAATGATGAGTATGCAGAGGTTTCCGGAAACGGTTGCAGGGATGTTACGATCACTGTAAACGGAAAGGACAGGCTTGGGAACCAGGCTTCGGCCACATGTCAGGTAACGGTAAAATTCGTTACCAATGACCAGACAAGGATCGTACCGGAAGGGATTACCCTGGATAAGACGGCACTTTTTTACAGCCTTGGTTATCAGAAGGCAGGGAATATCCATTCCGAAACGGTCAAAAAGACCGGCTTTGAAACAAGGAAGCTTTCTGCAGCCGTTCTTCCGGATATTGAAGATACAGCAGAACACAAACCCTATGACCGCAGCGTCCTGTGGACCTCTTCCGATCCGGAAGCGGTAACGGTGGATCCGGAAGGAAATGTGACTCCGGTCGATGGAGCATCATGGATCCAAGAAGCACTTTTAAAGGCACCGTACCGGGCTGAGAAGAGCGTGGAGATCACAGCAGTGACAAAGGACGGCCAGAAGGCCGCTGCCTGTAAGGTATTATTAACCTTCCAGGCAGAATGCATTGAAGCAGACCGGGAGAGCGAAAGCTTTGACCTGGTGCTTAGGAAAACCGGAAAACGAAGTAATCCGGTTCTTTCCTGGACCGGGATTGAGAGTAAAAAGTTTAACGCTTCCATCTATTCGGGAAGCCAGGAGAAAAAGAGTGTTTTATGGCATACCTCCGATCCCGGAATCCTTACGGTAGATCAGAATGGAAATGTGACCCCGGTAGTCTTAAATGAGAAACAGGAGGTCACGGCCGGCTGGATCAAGGAATCTGTGGGAAGATCCCCATATACCGGGGCTGTCACAGTGACGATCTATGCAGCTGCAAGTGACGGAAAAATGTCTGATCCGGTAATAGTAAAGCTTAATTTTAAAATTGTGGATGATACGACTTCAGGAAGTTCTTCAGGAGGCGGTGGCGGTTCTTCCGGCGGTGGAACCGGTGGACGTTCTGTGGGAGTGACAACAGCAGGGAATACCCAGGGGCCGGCAGCACCGGCTGGTGTCGTGACAGGGACCTGGACACAGACTGCAAACAGGAAATGGATCTTTGCGTCAAACCGTACTTATACGGACGAATGGGCTTATATCAGCAACCCATACGCAACCGGAATTCAGGAAAAAGCCTCCTGGTTTCGGTTCGATAAGGACGGATTTATGATGACTGGCTGGTATACGGATGCAGATGGGAATATCTATTACTTAAAGTCCCATTCCGATGGAACCCAGGGGCAGATGCTCACTGGCTGGCAGTACATACCCGGTGAAGCGGGGCACGCTGTAGAGGGGGCCTGGTATTACCTTAATCCGGTTTCTGATGGGACAAGAGGAAAGTTAATGACCGGAATGGTCATTGATGGACAGTATGAAGTGAATGAAAAAGGCCAGTGGGTACAGGGCGGGAAAGTGGTTACTGCAATGCGGTAGCTTCCGCCGGGCCGGAAGGCCATTGAACATTGATAACCGAAGATGTTTAACTGATAGAAAATGGTCAGAACACTGTATAAAGAAATATTAAAGTTTGTAAAAAGTACCAAAACATGTTATAATTACCATGGTAGATAATCTGCCGGGTGGTTTCCATCTCCGAAAGGAGGTGGTTGTTATCAGCACCTATGAGGAATTTATGATTATTATAAATGTTGCAGCGTTGATCGTTTCAATCCTTACATATGCGAATAACAATAACAAAGGTACAAAAAAATAACCACCCCGCCGACCAAGTGGTATGGTTATTTTTAAAAGAATAAATCATTAATTTGGAAGCCACTCTGTGGAGTTGGCTACCCTTTGTACCCTTAGAATAACACGAATTTGAAAATTTGTCAAATATGAGATTTTAAGGGAATGAGTATTAATATTACAGTGGATAAAATCAAAGAAACCAGTTATTGGTGTAAAGAATTGTGGGTTACAAATGATTATTATCACCAGAATGAAGAAGTAGTAAAACGGTTCCAAAGACCAGCGTATAAGGCAGGGCAGGTTATAGTACGTTGGATTCCTGTTTTGATTATTATGTGTATGGCAGTTCTATTCTTTGCGATAGGTCGTGTTGTTTATATCTATCCAAGTGAGCCGCCAGAACCCCAAAAAGTAATTTTTAATGAGATTATAAAACCAGCGTTTTTATCTTTTATTGGTATAGGTGTATTGCATTTTCCAATAGCATTATTATTGGGAATTAAGAGAGCTAAAAAGGACTTGGAACACGCTGCTGCAAGATCAAATGAGTTAAAACAGAGAATAGAGAGTGTTATTAAAGAAAAGATTGAAGTTATCAGTCTGATTCCTGAAAAATATCGTTATCCTTTAGCTACATCTTATCTTATAGAAGTAATTGAATGTGGGAGAGCAGATACAATGAAGGAAGTGTTAAACTTATATGAGGAACAATTGCATCGTTGGAGAATGGAAAATAAAATGGATGAGGTTCTGAAGAAGCAACAAAGCAATAATAACTTATTATGGGCATAACTTATAGTTAACAGTTTCAGATAGAAAGGGAGGACTTAAGTATGAAAAAGAAAATAATAGGGGCAATATTATCGACAGTACTTACTGTAACCATGGCAACGCCGGCATTTGCGGAAATTATCTGGACACAAGATGAGCTTCCTGCGGGATATACAACTAATGAGTGGGAAAATAAAAACTTTTTCCTAAATGCTGGAACAGCTATTAAAAAAGATAGTTACACATATTATCTAAAAGACTTACATGGAAACTTTATAAAGAATGCTGAAATTGCCGGTGGTTCAAAAACAGATGGTAATGGCATTATAGTTGATGCAAAAGGTCGTGTTTGCTCTTATGGGTCCGAGCAGAATGCAATTGATTACACTATTTCTCAACCATATGAAAGCCCATCATGGCATCAGGATTCAGAGAAATCGCAGAATGCAAATGGAATTAGTAATTATTGGTATGGAACTGGTACTGGTAGCCTTTATTTAAGCCACTGGTCTTGGTTAATGGTATCTCCAGATGGAAAGAAAGATGGTTTAAAGTATGCCTACTGCTTTAATGAATATGGTTACCTTTACACCAACACCATTACGCCGGATGGCTACATGGTCAATGAGTTGGGGCAACTCATGATTGATGGAAAGGTAAAAACTATAGATCCGAAAACAAACCCTGGTAATAAGTGGTATGGTTACGCTGATTTTCCAATAGGTGCTTTGGGCTATGACTATGACTCTTGTGGAAGGGCCGCCCAGCTTTGGGGAACACCAAATCCATTCTTTTAAAATTTAATAAATCCTTTTATTAAAGACTATCGGTTAATTCATAATCGGTGGTCTTTTTTTGTTGCAAAATAGAGGATAGAAAAGAATGAAAAAACTGTTGCAAAAGATTAAGTTAAAGAGAAAGACAGCTGGGGTCATGGCTGTAATACTAGCAACCATGGCATTTTTGCCATACGTTCCGGAAACCATGGTTTCCTTTGCAGACTATGCACAGCTTATTGAAGCAGTATCATTACCTTCCTGGGATGCTAATAGATATGAAGTAGACAATTATAACAACTATACGCCTACAGGATTGATGTATGAAAATAAGGTGTTTCACTTAGGAGAACCTGTAAAAGAAGGAAATTTTCCAGCAGGAGCCAAACAATATCTAGTGGAAAACAAACAGCATAGTAAAGGTGATTTTAATGAGTTTGATAAGACATTTATCTACTGTGTACAAGGACATGAAAGAAATACCATGATTCATTTAGGAAGCCAGGCTTTCTTCGAAAAATACTGGACTCCAACAAATAGACCGAAAGAATTCCCCAAAGATATCGGTAATGAGGAAATAGAGAAATTTAACTTCTTAATGAACGTGTATGGCAGCTACATGGGAAAAAACGACAGCATAGAAGCTTGTAATGATGCCAATGCTGGAACAGCAAAGTACATTGTTGCTTCTGTCATTAACTGGATTGCAGCGGATGATTGTGCTTTTACTGGTACCGATCTTAAAACTGATTTAGGAATTTTTCAAAATAGTGATAATTATAAGGTGGTAGTAAAACAAATGAATCCCAATGCGGTAGGGGACCGATCCGTTTACAATCAGCTATCCAGTACTCAAATTCCAGAAGAATACAAGGCAAAAGGATGTACGAACTGGGCAGAGTGGATGTTTGGACAAGTATGGGATGCAGCAAACATTACAAAAGAACTTGATTCGGATGCGGAAGAAACCGTTTATTATGCCAAAACAGACCTTTCCTCTGATACCTATACCATTACCGTCCCATATCCAAATACAGCCGTAAAAGATTATTATCAGAGATTCTCAGCTAAAGATCTTTATGGAGACTGGACTTATAACGGCCCAACCGAAGCTGGTCTTGTGTTTTCTTCTCAATCTGGGGAAGTTCCAACTGATGGAAAGGGAATCGGAGTTCTTTACTGGGCTAATCCTGGTCAAGATGGATTGGAGCTGGCAAAAGATATCGGCTCTGCCCAGCTTGCAACTTTTAAGTTTTATACAAAGGTTCCTGAAGATTTTACGAATACATTATATGCTTTTGACATATCTCAGACCTACTTTGCCGCCAAGCTTAACAAAGACTTAGAAATTTATGTCCGTCCCGGAACTCCACCAAACAGAGTGAAACGCTATAAGCATACGGAAGCCTTTGGAGCCAATTATAATATATCTCTTTCTGACTTTGATTCCGAAACTGGAAAACCACTGGCTGGTTCCCGTTGGGACATTTTAGAAAAGTTTGATGATTCCCAACTTGATGATACAGATCTTGATCTTGATGATCCAGGAAGATACTCTTCTAACCTTGGTTCCCTAACAGGAGCTTCATGGGAGGATGATGTGGATAGTGATGAGGATCGGATTTCTACGAATTATAGCGGAGATACTGAACTGAATGATTCGGAAGCCAACCATTTTAATCAGGGGAATTCCTCTGGTTCCCAGTTTAAGCGCTGGAGTGATCCGGACCGTGATGCCTGTTCTGCAGATGAACATATCACCAATGAAAATGGGGAACTTTACTACGTGGATTCTTTGGGGAAGATAGTAAATAAGAAAGCTCATTCCGATGCCAGAAGCTATAAGTATGAAAAGGGCTACTGTTCTGGCCATCCGGCACCTGTGATTGAGTATGAAGAAGTTCCAGAACCGGAGTATGACGAAGAAACCGGAGAGCAAACCAATGAGGGTGATATCGAAGCGGTGGAACAGCGGAACCAGGCGCTTCATGATACCAAATGGGCCGAGTGGTTGGCCGGAGTACAGGAGTGTGAGCGGTTAGTAGAAAAAGGCGGCTTCTTCCATGCCATTGATCCAACCGGAAGGACGCAAAAGGAAGCCCTAGAAAAGGACCGGGATCAGTTTTACAAGGATTTCATTTCCTTAACCTATGAATATTCTGCTAAAGAAACCACTCCGGCCCCAGGTTATGCCCTTCATGGAAACCATCCGGATGATATTCCGGTGGAATGGAGAACAGTAACATCAAGTGAATATAAAAGCTATCAGTCTTCCGGCATGGATCACTCCGGAAGTTCGGAAGATGGACCGGACATGGAAGTGGATTCGATATCTTCTGATTCGTCCCTGGTACAGCAAACGGCCCCAATCTCCAAACAGCAGCTTCTTATGGGATTTGGTGCATTAGATAAAGTGAAGTTACTAGATCAGAAGGAATTTATTTCATCAAACGATAAATCAGAAGAGGAAGCATCAGTAGAACATGGTACGGAGGCTCCACCTGAAGCCAATACCGAGACCCAATCGAAAACGGAACCGGAGACAGAAGAGGAAACACTGACAGAAACAGAAGCAGAAATCCCGGCAGAGACAGGAGCGGAGGCACTGGCAGAGACAGAAGCGGAGGTACCGGCAGAGACAGAAGCTGAGGCACCACCAGAAACAGTAAGTGAGGAACCATTAGAAACCATTTCGGAGACACAGGTTATGGAACTTCCAAAGCCTGTAAAAAAGCAAAAGGCAACCGCTTCCCAGATAGAAGCTATCAACGGTGCAATCACCTTTACCGGCTTTTTTGAAGGAATCAAGAACAGCTTTCAGTTTGTGGCGAACAAGGCAAAAACCCTTTTCCGCTTATCGGATGACGATGGGAAAAGAGGATCATCATCACTTTCATCTCTTCCAGAATCCAAGGAAATAAGCCGGGTATCTCCCTTAAATTCATCCATATTGGACTGGACCTTTATCGTTTATGATCATCGGGTAGAGGGGGATATCCATATTAACAAGAAAGATATAAACCTAAAAGCGGGAGAATCAGGAAATTATGATTCTTATGGTGATACCCAGGGAGATGGAAGCTTAGAGGGAGACGTTTTCGGACTGTTTGCAGCCACTGATATCTCTCACCCGGATGGACATTCCGGTGTTGTCTTTCAAAAGGATGACCTGGTTTCCGTAGCCACTACAGACCGGAATGGCAAGGCCAGTTTCCTAACCATTACCCAGGCACCGGGACATACCTTTAATTATCAGACCGGAGCCATTGAGAAGACACCTGGAGGCTTTTTGGACCGTGCCCCCACCAATCTTTATTCTGCCATGGGAAAGGCTATCGGAAAAGAATCGGACATGGAACGGTTTGAGGGCCATACTTCCAATGGAGACAGCATTTCCCTGACTGACAGCCGAAGTGAAACGGACTCTGGATATCAAAAATTATCATCTAACCAGGGAATGGACGGAACCGGAGAGAGCAGCCATTCCTACTCCATAGAGAACAATGAGGCATTAAACGGAAACGCCTGGATCGGCCGGCCGCTTATCGTCAATGGGGACGGAACCCAGTACTACATCAAGGAGCTGACTCGTTCGGAAGGATATGAGCTTTCTGTTTATGGAAAGGATGCAGCCTTAACCAACCGGGAGGCATTTGAAGCCGGAGGAAATCCATCGGCAGAAGGAACTGTTTCAGCCGGGAGCCTGGAAGTGGACAAATTAAAAAAGAGCAATGCATTTATGATAAACAGCAGTGGAACCACCAATGGGTACCAGATCTACGCCCAAGGCATTCCAGAGGGAGCTATCTTCTATGTGACCAAAAGCCAGGTGGTGGAAGATCCAAAGGGAACCCATACGGAGTATGTATCCAGAGAAGAAACCGCCCTGGCAGAAGAAGCCGGAGCCAGAGTCATCATAAATGGTTCCAGCGTGGAAGCAAAAGCTGGGGATAGAGTAACGCTTCCCAATGGGGAAAGCGCCGTAGTGAGCCAGGTTTCTGATCCGGAGTATGATTACACCTCAGTCCGCCCGGATAATGCTCTCCGTTATACCATTCCTACCTTTGAGGATAAGAAAAACACAGAAGATTTGATGGAAGATGCCAATGCAGCACTGAAAAAGGCTTCCTTTAAAGATCCGGATGAGGGTGCGCCCTGGATCTTGATTTCCCTAGTGGGAAATACCTTTGAGGAACAGGCAAAGAGCCTGTATGAAGGAATGGAAGAAGCCGGGCTTTCTGTCTTTAACTGCTTACGAGTGCAGGAGGTAACCGATGGAAAAGCGGTGATCCGCTACTCCTACCGGGTAGGAAATTCTGTATCCTCCGGTGTTTACGATGAAGTAAATAAATTGACTTATATAAAAAAATCTCTGGATTACAAAATCAATGGAACTGAGGTTTATGGCTATATCTATATTCCATACACCCTGGATCAGCTAGCTGATTATAAAGAAAACGGAAACGGATTTCTTACTTTTGCCAAAGTAAAGGCAGGAGAGCTGTCAAAGAAACAGGCAGTATTCCCGGATGATCTATCTGCAATTACGATCAAGGAAAGTCCGGAACGGACTTACTGGGTATACAGTCAGGGAGAACCGATCCGGAATAACGATGGTAGCATCAAAAAGGTCATGGTGGAGGAAGAAATCCAGGTGGCTCCGGGTTATGAGTTAAAGGATATTGATACACCGGTGACCGCAGCCTATGACGGAACGGGATACGCCATAGAGGCCTCCGGAAGCGAGGGAACGGAAACAATACAATACCGCATCAAGTATAACAAGGAGCTGATGGAAGGGACTTATACATCTCCCCAGGACTATGCAGAGTATTATGGAAATATTTCTGTTACACCAAAGATGGCCAGTGCCGGAAGTTACATAGAAACGGTGACGCTCCGGTATGACCGGACCCGGATTGATTCTGACGGTGGGACCAGACAGATCCCGGTTTCCTTGGTAGGACGGCCCATTATGCAGAAGGTAAAGATTACAAAGGATATATCGGTAAAGGACGATGGAACCTATGAAAATAATAATTATGCAAACGCTGGTTGGAAGGATAAGTATACCGAACATGGAGGAGGAACAGAAAATAACGCAAAATATATAAAGAATTTCCGCTTTAAAGCTTATTTAAAATCCAACTTAGAGCGGCTTTACCGGGCAGAAGATGGAAGCATTCTCTGGCAGGACCGGAATGGAAATCCGGTGGATATCAAAGCCTACCGGGAGGCATTCCCGGAAAAGGTGCAAAAGGTTTATACCAACGTAGACCACCAGACAGATCCGCTCTTTAAGGATTCCAATAAAGCAGCCATTGCAAACACGGAGCTTTACGGTTCTTCAAACGGTCTAATTAATGCAGAACAGAATAACGGTTATACGGCAGTCCTGGAAAAAACGACCCAAACAATCAAAGATGATGAAGGAAAGGAGATATCAGTCAGCCGTTACAACTATGAAAAGTTCTTTGATGCCATAAAAGTGGCCAATGAAGATCAGTGGGAGCGGACAGACAATGGCAGCACGTCCTTTAAACCGTTTGCCTGGATTAAAAAACTCCAGTTTGGAACCGATGGAGGCGAAAAGCAGTATCCTGCAATCCATAACAATCCAGATATGAAAAACAATATTAACACCTCTCCAGAAGCTGAAAGTAACTCCCAGCGTTCGGATCATGTCCGCCAGTTTGCAATTACCTGGTACTTGGATGATGAAGTAGCAAAGCTGGTAAAGAACAATCTGGCTGGAGAAACGAAAAGTGCTGTAGGAAGTGAACCGTATTCGAATGAAATTTATGATAAGGCTTTGGCTGAAGCCATCAAAAAAGCAGAGAATTATTTAAAACCCTTCTTCAGCTATGACCTTGATGAAATCTATTCTATTCCCTGGGACAGCGAAGCAGAGGGCGGAAAAGACAAAGACACAACGACACTAAGCGCCGACCTGGAAGATGCGGAGGCGAAGTACTGTTATGGAGTTTCAGAATATCTCCCATACGGAACCTATGTAGTCGTGGAACAGCAGTCCTTTAACAAAGACTTAGGAGATCTTTTCAATAAGCACTACAAAACAGATGCTCCGAAGGAAATTGAACTTCCGGCTGTTTATGAGGGAGGGAAAACCGGATCAGACAAAACACCGGAGGAGCTGGCCAGCTATTATCGTTATAACGCAGCAGATAACGTTTCCCAGCTTTCTTCCAAATACCACATCCGATTTAATGAGGAATGGCCGGGAGAGAGTGAAGAGGACAAGCGAACGTATGTGATCCGGGCACACAGCCGGTTAGGGGATTACGAGATTTACCCTTATGGTCTGGACCTTCAGGCAATTTCTGGTTCTGCTCCTGGTGATCCTTCCGGAAAAGGACATTTTACCATCACGCAGGAGAGGAATGATCCGGAAAAAGATTACTACAATACCATGATTGATCCGGCGGAAGAAGGAGGGAATTCTAATAGCCATTACCTGGCCGATGATGGCAATGCCGGAAAGAAAGCCCCTAACGGTGCCGACTATGAAACCAATGGCGTGGAAAAAATATACCACTATGGTTCCATATCAGAAGATAAGCAGATCTATGATCAGGTCGTATTTCCAGGAGTAACAGGAGAAGTCTATCAGGATCATGTGACCGCCATAGAGGGGATACAGACTGCTTATGATGGCAAATATGCCTCTATGCTGGTTCCCTGGACCGTTACGGAGCCAACAGATGAAGTAACTGATACCAAACAGAATGAAAATGGTACGTCAAGTTATAAAGGGTATGGTTATAGGAAATTTACCAATACCTTCTATACAAGCCGGTTGAGAATCGAAAAGCTGGATTCCGAGACTGGAGAAAATATCTTACATGACGGTGCTTTGTTTGCCCTATATGCCGCTTCCAGAGAGGACGGAGAGACGACAGATGGCCTGGTAAAGTTCTATGAAACAGACACCCGGATCAAAGGCTCCAAGGAGTTTCTGACAGCTATGGGAGCGGAAAAGATCAGTAAGATTGGGGACACATGGACTGGTATCGTCCCGGCAGGGACCCCGATCTGTGAGGAATCGAAACAAGTGATTCTTGCCGATCAGGAAGGAAGAAAAACCGGACAGTTTGAAGCCTTTACCACTACAAGAGACGGACTCCAGGCAAAGGAAGAGGATGAGACAAGTACTGCCAATCAGGATCAAAACACCGGATATCTTGTTACACCGCGGCCCCTTGGAGCAGGAACCTATGTCCTATGTGAGATCAAGCCACCAGCTGGCTATGTGAGAACAAAACCGGTAGCCCTTGAGATTTATTCTGATAAGACCACCTATTACCTGGACGGAAACCGGGATGAGAGGGTTGCCGCAGCTATTTATGAGAATCAAAGTAAAAATGGAACCATTAAAGAAGATACCGCAAGGATCTATGTAGCAAACACTCCGATCCGCTTAGAGGTATCAAAAATCAAGGATTCCGCTCAGACCGTTACCTACCGGACCGATACGAGAGTGGAAGGAACAGAACTGGAATTAAAGAAAAAGTACGGAACGGAAAACCTGGAATTTGCCTACAAGAACGGAACCTATTTAGGCTATGCCTGGTATAAGGGAACCATTGAATCTCTTCAGGCCAGAAAAGATGCCGGCGAAGATGTGGAACTGGTATATATTGACAGCGTGTTTGCCGGTTACGGCCTGATATCCAGACCCTTGGATACCTCTGATGATCAAAACCGCTACGTGGCCGGGGCGCAGATGACCCTTTATGATGCCATAGAGATCAAAGAAAATGGGGACAGCGGAGATTATGGATATGACGGCGTGGAAGTGACCAGAGACCGGAACAATAACGTCCAGTCCATGAAGGTATTAAAAGGCTACGCCGGAAGAACCGTAGAGTTTATCCGGAAAGAGGATTCGGAAGAAAGCCTTGCAGGAGGAACAGAAGAGGGAACCTGGACCTATGAAACCATAGACCGGGAAGATACAGATATCCTGTTTTACTCCCTTGGAAACCTGAAGGCAACAGAAGCCGGAACTGATGGGAAGCTGTACGGCTATGACCGGGAAGGAAATAAGGTACAGGTAAAAAATCAGGAATCTATCTACGTATTGAAAGCCGGTCAGCCAGTCTTTGAGCTGACCGGAGGGGATTTAACTGCGGTGAAGTATTCAGCAGCGGATAAAACCTTTTCTCTAAGCTATGGAACTGTCATGTACCATTTGGACAGTGACGGGAATAGGGATGCGTATGTCAATCCAACAACAGGTATGGCGTACACGAAAGACGGAGAAAAACTTCTGGTATGGCCGGTGAAGATTTCCCGGACAGAGAACGGGGCGGTCATTGCCAGGGAGAAGATCAAAACATGGAGAATCGCTTCCTTCAATGCCGATACCGATCAGGAATACATCACAGGAACTTATGACGGGAACAGTCTGGTTAAAAGCATGAATCCTGTTCTGAATGGGCATGGCCTTCCGGAGTATTACCAAAGATCGGTTGAAACCTATAAAAAGGGGAACCCGGTCTATGACATTGACGGGGATTATGTCCGATACAAATACGATGACCTTCTTCCAGCGTATAACAATGCTGCCTATAAAATCAATGATAAGGCCGGCATGGGGGAGATCGGGAATAAGGAGGATACCACAGACGATAAAAAACTCTATCACCGCCAGGGTGAAGCCTGGATCATGGAAAACACCTGGATCACCGGAGAGAAATATCCCAATGATCCGTTTAAAGGGGATAGACCCGAGGGGCCGACCCTGACGGTGGGGCAGGCCGATATGTTAAAACGTGTCATTCCCGGAACCTACATTATAGAGGAGGCCAAGGCTCCATCAGGCTACACAAAGGGCTTTCCGGAAGGAATTACTGTTACCGAAACAACGGAAGTCCAGAAGGCCGGAATGGAAGATGAAAAAATCAAGATAGAAATTGTAAAAACCGATGCACCGGATCAGTACCGGATTAATGTAATCAGTGACTATCAGGAAGGTCTTTTACCCGGTGAAGCGGGGCACGGTGCAGTCACAGAACCGAAGGGAGCCTACAGTTACAGCCAGGTATCCGGAACTCACCTGTTACTCTATAAGGCAAAACGTATTTATACCACAGACAGCGAAAATTATCCGAAAGGATATTATCTGGTGAAAGCAGAGACTACCCCGGCACAGTGGAAGGTAGAAAACTCCACTGATAATACGCCGGTGACTGTTACTGCTGACTGGATCACAGACGGGACCCCGAAATACTTTGAAGGGATCCCTGCAGGAGACTATATCCTGGAGGAATCGGAAGCAGCAGGTGGTTATGTCCGTTCTTCCATGGAATTAACGATAAAGGCAGCCGGTTATGTTCAGACCATCAACGTAAAAAATGATCATACCAAGCTGGAAATCTATAAATACTATCAGAACAGTAAGGGAAACAGGGTGCAGCTGCCCAATGACCATGCTGCCGGTCTGGCTCTTTATGAAGCGAAAACAGACCAAAACGGAAACATCATAACGGAAAGAGGTATCCCGGTATACGATGAAACAAAAATGATGGATACATGGACTACCGATGATCTGACCGAATATACGGAAAAAACCGAAAAAAGCGCTGGCTTTATCGACCGCATTAAGAATTTTTTAGGTTTGTCAGAAAACCAGTCCGGCTTTATCACGGACTTTGAAGCGGCCTATCGGGAGAAGGGGGAGGATTTTACTTCCATCACCTGGTACACAAAGGCTGGAGAACGGACGGCGGAGCGGATAGAGAGCCTGCGGACTGAGAAAGGAGAAGGGACAGTCCAGACCTGGACCACCGATGCCGGAAAAACAATCCGGATCACCATTTATCGTAATGTCCAGAATGGTTCCCTTGACAGCGAGGGAAAGCTGCCCCTTCATTTTGAATATCAGTTCAATTACAAAGAGAATGGAGGAATTAAAAGCTATGACACCTTAGAAGGAATGCACCGGATTGATTATTTACCTCTAAATTCAGAAAAAGACGGGAAGAAGATAGGTAATTATGTCCTGGTGGAAGAAAAGGTCCCGGCTGGATTTGAAACAGCAGACCCAAAAGCAATCGTTATAACAGAAACTGGGGACGTGCAGCGTGTAAGCTTTGAAAATGAAGAAAAATACATCAATATCCAGAAAGTAGTTACGGATGGAACAAATGAATATGCCGTAGAGGGTGCTAAACTAGCCCTTTATCGGGCAGATGAAGCCGGAAATTTTGTGGAAGATGAAACCCACCTCATTGAAACATGGAGTTCCGGATCAGATGGAAGATATACGGAAGAGGATAAATTTAACGGAAACATTCCGGAAGGACTGGCCGTGGGAGATTTAAAACCCCACCGTATTGATAAGACCGCTTATGGTACCTATTATATCGCAGAGTTAGAAGCCCCACCTTATATGCAAAAGGCCGATCCGGTAAAAATCACCGTAGGAGCTGAAAAAGTCCCGTTTTATAAGATAATAAATACTCCAACCGTTGGAAAACTGGAAATAAAAAAGAAAGCTTCCGACGCAGGGGAAGGGCTGGAAAACGCCAGGTTTAAAATAACCAATCAGGACACCGGGGATATCTGGTACATGACAACCGGCTCCGATGGAAAAGCGGACTTAAATCATCTTCCCGTAGGTGCGGTGCAGACAGACGGAACCATAAAACCTTATACCTATACCATAGAAGAAATTTCCCCACCGGACCTATACCGGATTTCCGGAGGGATAAGCAAGTTCCGGTTTGACGGGACGGAAAGCGGAAAAGAAGTTCTTTCTGCTTATGAGGTTTTAAACGACCCAACAGAGATTCATTTCAGAAAGACAAACTTTGATACCGGCATGGCCGTGGAAGGTGCAGAAATAGCCGTATATGAGGCGGTGGTCATTGATGGAAAGTATCAAAAACAAGGGAAAGCCATTGAAACCGTTCTATCAGGTTCAGACGGCTTTACTTTGACAAAGAAGCTGTCAGCAGACCGGGTCTACATCGTGGAAGAATTGAAAGCTCCGGCCGGATATACTCTTTCAAAGCCGGTGATCTTTACCGTAAACAGAGCCGGTACCGGAATCCGCAATGTTTCAAACGACTTTAACGTCATAAAAATGGCAAGTGACGCCCAAGGGGCGGACCCTGACGGTGCCATAGAAGCTATGACCGTAACCGGAAGGGTGCCGGTAAAGGTATTTACCGTATTAAAAGATCTAGACACAGGAACTGAGCTTCCGCCCTTTGTTGGAACGGGAAGCGGCCGGACAGTAACAGAGGAGGACGGTATCACAAACGGCCATTTATATGAAATCACTGAGTATACCGGATATTCCGATGGCAGGACGGAAAAGTCATTTAAGGAAACAAAGCGGATCTATTTCAATGAAAACGGATCTTACACCATTCCATCCAGAACGTACCTTGAAACCAGGCAGGAGCTGACGGATGCAGTGGGAAACGTCCTTGCAAGCTGGACCGTCAATGAGGATGATCACGATCATACGATTACAAATCCGGTCACAAGAGAAATACCTATTGCCCGGGTAACCGGAACTATCGGAACGGATCATAGTGCAGTTAAAAAGAACAGCGTCATAAAGTACACCATTACCTATACCAATCCATACGACTATCCGGCAGATGTCCGGGTAAAAGCGGTTCTTGGTGAAGGGCTGGAATATTTAAGATCTGCGGCTTACGGCACGGAGTTAAACGGAGTCGTGACCTGGAATCTTACCGATGTGGCGGCCCATGAAAGCGGTACAGTGGATGTTGTGGCAGTCGCGGCCGGAGAGGAGGGAACGCAGACAAAAGCACATTTTGAAACAAAAGTGTATGCGGTAACAAAACGTACTTCTCTTACGAACCCCATTGTCCAGGATGGCTCTATTACCATCATAAGCAAGCTGACCGGAACAGGAAAGGAACTGTCAGATGAATTTACGTTCCATGTGAGGCTTACGGACCGGAATGGGCACATCTTGACCGGATACCAGGCATACAGCGGTTCCTCTGAAGGACGGATCAAAGGTGAGGGGAACATTGTCATTACCGGTGACGGGTATCTTACCTTCGCCGGGCTGCCTTACGGAACTAAATATGAGATCACTCAGGAACCGAAAGATGGCTACGACAGCGTGCCCCTCTCCACCGGGCAGACAGGAAGCGGTACGATAACAGGGGAGATATCAAAAAACTTCCGGAGTGCGGTATTTAAAAACAACCGGAATGATGAAACGATCCGGGAAATTCTGACGGCAGGAGGAAGCTACCGGCTTATTGAAACCACAGCCTACAGTGACGGAAATAACCTTATAAGCGGAGTATACCGCTTCCAGCTAAACGTTTCCGGAATGGTTGATAATGTGGACATGGAGGACCGTCCGGTACGCCTGTATTTTTCAAAGATAGATAGAGATTCAGAGAAGGAATTGGAGGGAGGCCGTTACAGCCTTATCGATGCAGAGACAGGGAAAAATATCTACGAATTTACGAAAAAAGAAGGAAAGGAGGTATTAATCCCGCCGGAATTCATTACCCCTGGAAAGGAGTATCTTTTCCGGGAAGAGCTTCCGCCGGCAGGCTGCTCTTTTGAAAAAGAGATCCGTTTTATAGCAGAAGAGAGCGGCATACGGTCAACCATCATCATGCAGGATAAAAAGACGGAGGCAGGGATTTTAAAGGTGGATGCTGAAACAGGGGAATATTTAAAAGGAGGACGGTTCTCGATCAGAGAAAAGGAAACAGGAGATCTTATAACATCCTTTACTGCGGAAGGAAAA
The DNA here is from genome assembly GCF_900155545.1 of Clostridium sp. Marseille-P2415. Classification (GTDB taxonomy): domain Bacteria; phylum Bacillota; class Clostridia; order Lachnospirales; family Lachnospiraceae; genus Lacrimispora. The sequence goes on along the minus strand of NZ_LT732525.1, from coordinate 950,889 downwards.
ACGGTCGTTTTAAAAGGGATCCTGATTGCAGGAAGAACCTATGAGCTAATAGAAGAAGAACCGCCAGCCGGGTATGCCTGCAGCCAGAACGTTGTTTTCACGGTTCCGGAAGAGCCTGAACCCATCAGTGTTACCATGACGGATAAGAAAACGGAGATTTTGGTTGAGAAGCTGGACCATTCCCTTACAGAAACATCTCAACCAGAAGGGGCCCGCCGGTTGGCCGGATGTGTGCTTGAAGTCTTAAATGAGAATAAAAGCCCTGCAAAAGCCTTGCGGGATGGCAATGGCTTTGAAGCCGGTGATGATCTAATCTTTACGACGGGAAATCAGTTTAAGGAGCTGAAAGGCCAGCTGGCAGCGGGAGAAAACTACTGGCTCCATGAGATCCGTCCTGCTGATGGATATGCATATGCAGAAGATATCCCCTTTACAGTCAGTTTAAACGGTAACAGGGGTGTTGTAGTTATGAAAGATGATCCAACCCATGTGATACTGTCCAAAAAAGCCATGACAGGCCATGACGAATTACCTGGAAACCAATTGAGCATAACAGATAAAGCCGGTAATCCGGTTGAGAAGTGGACCTCCACGGATCAGCCTCATCAAATTACCGCCAAGCTAAAGGCCGGAGAACAATATTATTTTTGTGAGGAAAGGCCCAGGCCCGGATATGCCTGTTCCGATGCTGTTCGGTTTACTGTGAGCAGAGATGGAAGCACTGATGTGGTTGAAATGAGAAATAATACCACAAAAGTAAGAATTCGCAAGGTGGATTCGGAAGGAAGGCTGGTGGAAGGGGCAATTCTCAGGATTTTGGATGAAGGAGGGAATATTGCCATACAGGATTTTGAAACAAATGATAAAATAATTGAGATAGATGGAATTTTAGAGGCCGGTAGAACGTATTTCCTGCACGAAGTAAAAGCGCCGGACGGTTATCTTCCTGCAGCTGATAGAAAATTTATTGTTCCAAAAGGTGCAAAACAGTTGGATGTCATTATGACGGATTTAAAAAAGCATAAATCAGGAGAAGGAGAGCCAGAGCCTGTGCCGAAACCGGAATCAAATGTTCCAAAAGAGCCTCAAAAAATGGGAACGATTACAGCTCGTTACGGGAAGAACCAGCTTGATCCGGTATGGCTGGAATCAGCATATGGAAAAGAAACCGGAAGGCATGGAGAAAAAACAGGAGACAGGACTCCTGCCGGCTTCTGGATTTCAGGTATGGCTCTCTGTTTTTTGGGATTTCTTTTAACCATAAGAGGAGGGAAACGAAAAAGGAGAAGATATGGTAGAATCCGGGATAAAAACAAGTTGGAAAAGTAATACAATGAAATACTTCCTGTCTGTTTTTTGGCTGGCAGGGTTTTTAGGATTCAGTCTGCAGCTATTTCAACGGGTTCTTGAGTACAGGGAGGGAAAACTGGAGTATAGAGAGCTTAACCGTGTTTTGTCGGGATTACAGACGGAAGAGAGTGGAAAGACATTTGATGATAATAAGGAAATACCGGAAGCATATTTATGGAAGCTAAATCCCGATTACATATGCTGGCTTTGTATACCGGGCACATCTGTCAACTATCCGGTAGCAAGAAGTACCCGGCCGGGTTATTATTTGAACCATACCTTTCAGGGAAATGTAAACTCCTGTGGCAGCTTGTTTGTCCAGGAAGAAGGAGGGGAACTGAATAAAGAAAATACGGTTATTTTCGGTCATAATATGAAGGACGGAACCATGTTTGCTGACTTAAAAAATTACAGTGGCAGGGATTTTTATAAAAGCCATAAAATGATTCGAATTTATTACGAGAGGAGGTGGCAGGAAGGGATCATCTTTTCCTGCCAGCTTAAGGAAGAGGAGGAGATGCAGTGTTATCAAACAGAATTCTCCAATGCAAAAGAAAAACAGGAATTTATAGATAATATGAAAGAAGCTTCCCTCTATTACATTCCGGTAAGTCCGTCAGTGAATAACCCGATCATTACATTGTCAACCTGTTATGGGCGTTCCAAAAGAATGATTGTACAGGCTGTTTTGATGTGTTATACTGAATAAATAGAAATGTTTGGTATAAATGTGTGGAGGTCTGAGATATGGAGCCGTTAAAAATTGGGATCATGGGAACTGGCAGAATTGCATCGTTATTGGCAAACACGATGATACGGATGCCACAGGTAAATCTGTATGGGACTGCTTCCAGAAGTCTGGAGAAAGCAGAAGAATTTGCAGCTCGTTTTTCCATAAAAAAGGCTTATGGAACCTATGAGGAGCTTACAAAGGATCCGGAAATTCAATTAATTTATATTGCTACCCCTCATTCAGAGCATTACAGCAACGCGAAACTGTGCCTGGAACAGGGGAAGCATGTTCTTTGCGAGAAATCATTTGCCGCAAACTTTACTCAGGCTGAGGAGATGATTGCCCTGGCAGAGAAAAAGAACCTTATGATCACGGAAGCCATGTGGGTGCGTTATATGCCTATGGCTGAAACGCTAAAAAGCGTTCTGGAATCCGGCATGATCGGGGAGCCAATGACTCTTACGGCGAATCTTTGCTATCTGGTGTCTGAAAAGCCACGCCTAGTAAAGCCTGAACTGGCAGGAGGAGCTCTTTTGGATGTAGGAGTCTATACCCTTAACTTCGCCTCTCTTGTTTTCGGCGATGACATTTCGGATATTCAATCCAGTGTGATTAAAACGGATACAGGAGTGGATGCACAAAACAGCATTACCCTGTGTTATCCGGGGGGTAAAATGGCCATACTTAACAGTTCCCTTCGGGTGCTGTCCGACAGGCAGGGGATTGTTTACGGAACTAAAGGGTTCCTTGTCGTTGAGAATGTTAATAATTTTGAGTCCATCCGGGTTTATGATACCAATCGGCAGCTGGTTGAAACCCATATCAGGCCGGAACAGATTTCAGGATATGAGTACCAGATCGAAGCCAGTGCAGAAGCAATCAGAAATGGCTGGACCGAGTGTCAGCAGATGCCGCATAAGACAACGCTGAACATAATGAAGGTTATGGATGAGTTAAGGCGGCAGTGGGGAATACGTTATCCATTTGAGAGACAATAAAGAGGACCCGATATGTTTACGAAAAAAGATTTACTAAAGCTGCTTGCCCCATTAATTGTGGAACAAATATTAGCCGTTCTGGTAGGAATGGTGGATGTCGTGATGGTAGCTGCTGTTGGAGAGGCTGCTGTATCCGGAGTTTCTCTGGTGGATTCCATCAGTATTTTGATTATACAGATCCTGGCGGCGCTGGCCACAGGCGGCGCCGTTATATCGGCCCAGTATCTTGGAAAAAAGCAATCAGAGAATGCCTGCAGGGCAGCAGGCCAGCTCATTGGAGTCACCACCGTATTATCGGTGGCGGTTACATTTGCAGCTCTGGTGGGGAACCGTTATCTGCTAAGTACCATTTTTGGTAAAGTGGAGCCTGCAGTAATGGATGATGCCTTAATTTATTTCCGGATCACAGCCCTGTCTTACCCGTTTATAGCAGTTTATAATTCCTGTGCGGCCTTATTCCGGTCCATGGGGAACTCCAAGGTATCCATGGCAGTATCACTGGTGATGAATTCCATTAATATTGTAGGAAATGCAATCTGCGTGTTCGGCTTGCATATGGGAGTGTCCGGTGTGGCATATCCTACGCTGTTAAGCCGGCTGGTCGCCGCAATTATGATGCTGTATCTGATCCAGAATCCGGGTAATACCGTCAGAATAAACCGGTTGGAGGAATTGAGGCCAAACCTTAAAATGATAAAAAATATTCTTTCCATCGGCATTCCCAATGGATTAGAGAGCGGTATGTTCCAATTCGGAAAAATTGCGCTGCAGAGCCTGGTCTCGTCTTTGGGTACGGCGGCTATTGCCAGTTATGCGGTAGCTTCCAACCTGGTGACGCTTCTTTATCTGCCAGGCAATGCCATTGGTCTGGGGCTCATTACTATTGTGGGTCAGTGTGTGGGAGCAGGAGAGAAAAAACAGGCAAAGCGGTACACCAGGCTTTTGGTCGGTGTTAACTATGGAATTCTTCTTTTGCTCTGTACTGTCATGGTAGTATTTTCAGACCGGCTTGTTTCTGTCTACAATCTGTCGGGAGAGGCGGCTGGGATATCCGCCCGAATGATAGTAGCACATAGTTACGCCATGATCGTATGGCCATTTGCCTTTACGGTCCCCTATGCGCTGAGAGCATCCATGGATGCAAAATTCACGATGGCAGTGTCGGTGTTTTCCATGTGGCTGTTTCGTATTGCATTCGCTTATTTTTTCGTACATATTATGGACGCAGGCGTGATGGGTGTCTGGTACGGCATGTTTATTGACTGGATTTTCCGTGCAATTGTATTTGTATGGAGATTTCATGGAATTGAAAAAAGGGCAGTGTCTGTTTCTTAAAACGGCACTGCCTTTTTTTACCGCAGTTCATTCATACGCCCGTTTAAATCCACATATGCGTCATCAATGATACGGTTTGTAGCCATAAGTCCGAGTATTCCATTAAAATCTGGGTTAAAATAGTACCAGAAACCGTCAATTTTATGCCAGCCGGTTACCATGATTCCGTTCTGATTTGTATAAAACCAACCGCCATAAGAGGGATCGTTGATCCAGCCGGTTACCATGGAGCCTTCCTGCTTTCCTTTGCAGGGATTAAAATAATACCAGCGGTTGCTGAGAAAAAGCCAGCCGGCAGCCATATACCCATTATCCATAAAATAATAAGAATTGCCCTGATATTCCGCCCATTGCCCGGCAGGGGAGGTAGAATTCCATTGATTGAAGAACCGCCAGCCATTCTCGTCCTGCTGCCAGATGCCGGTTAAGTAGACAGACTCATCTTTTGTGTGGGCCAGGCTGGTGATGCTTCCGGTTCCTGCGGATTGAAACAGGAAAATGGCGGCAATTGCTGCGGCAGAGCGCGCCCGGATACAACGCGGAAAATTTATCATGAAAACGGCCACCTCCTGAAAGTAACGATTATAAAATATTTGTTTCGATTATACGTGATGCCGGAAGAAAAAACAATGTGTGAAAGAGAACTGTAAGATTTTCGTTTAAATTCCTTCTGATTTTGTATGAATTTAACTTGACACACGACTTTGTATTTGTTATATTACACATAGAACAAATGAAACAATGATCGTACATAGCAAAGAAAAAAGGAGGGTACTATCATGAACATTAATAAATTTACGCAAAAGTCTGTAGAAGCCGTCCAGAACTGCGAAAAGCTTGCATATGAATATGGGAATCAGCAGATTGAGCAGGAGCACATGCTTTACAGCCTTCTTACCATTGAAGACAGCCTGATTTTAAAGCTGATTACCAAGATGAATATACAAAAGGAGCAATTCTTCCATGAAACGGCCCGGTCCATAGAAAAACTGCCTAAGGTAAGCGGGGGACATCTTTACATCAGCAATGATTTAAATAAGGTTTTAATCAGTGCCGAGGATGAAGCGAAGGCTATGGGGGATGAATACGTTTCGGTAGAGCAC
>NZ_LT732525.1:577580-943740 GCF_900155545.1 Clostridium sp. Marseille-P2415 | reverse complement strand
ATCTATGCCGGCCGTTTACAATGATTCCGTTCTGATTTGTATAAAACCAACCGCCATAAGAGGGATCGTTGATCCAGCCGGTTACCATGGAGCCTTCCTGCTTTCCTTTGCAGGGATTAAAATAATACCAGCGGTTGCTGAGAAAAAGCCAGCCGGCAGCCATATACCCATTATCCATAAAATAATAAGAATTGCCCTGATATTCCGCCCATTGCCCGGCAGGGGAGGTAGAATTCCATTGATTGAAGAACCGCCAGCCATTCTCGTCCTGCTGCCAGATGCCGGTTAAGTAGACAGACTCATCTTTTGTGTGGGCCAGGCTGGTGATGCTTCCGGTTCCTGCGGATTGAAACAGGAAAATGGCGGCAATTGCTGCGGCAGAGCGCGCCCGGATACAACGCGGAAAATTTATCATGAAAACGGCCACCTCCTGAAAGTAACGATTATAAAATATTTGTTTCGATTATACGTGATGCCGGAAGAAAAAACAATGTGTGAAAGAGAACTGTAAGATTTTCGTTTAAATTCCTTCTGATTTTGTATGAATTTAACTTGACACACGACTTTGTATTTGTTATATTACACATAGAACAAATGAAACAATGATCGTACATAGCAAAGAAAAAAGGAGGGTACTATCATGAACATTAATAAATTTACGCAAAAGTCTGTAGAAGCCGTCCAGAACTGCGAAAAGCTTGCATATGAATATGGGAATCAGCAGATTGAGCAGGAGCACATGCTTTACAGCCTTCTTACCATTGAAGACAGCCTGATTTTAAAGCTGATTACCAAGATGAATATACAAAAGGAGCAATTCTTCCATGAAACGGCCCGGTCCATAGAAAAACTGCCTAAGGTAAGCGGGGGACATCTTTACATCAGCAATGATTTAAATAAGGTTTTAATCAGTGCCGAGGATGAAGCGAAGGCTATGGGGGATGAATACGTTTCGGTAGAGCACCTGTTCCTGGCAATGTTAAAGCAGCCTTCAAAGCCGGTAAAAGAATTGTTCCGGACCTATGGAATAACCAAGGATAACTTTTTAAAGGCCCTTACAACAGTCAGAGGAAACCAGCGGGTAGTAAACGATAACCCGGAGGCTACCTATGATACGCTTGCCAAATACGGATATGATATGGTGGAACGGGCCAGGGATCAAAAGCTGGACCCTGTCATTGGCCGTGACAGTGAAATCCGGAATGTGATCCGGATTCTTTCCAGAAAGACGAAGAACAATCCTGTTTTGATCGGCGAGCCTGGAGTAGGAAAGACCGCAGTGGTAGAAGGTCTTGCCCAGCGTATTGTCAGGGGCGATGTTCCGGAGGGATTAAAAGACAAAAAGCTGTTTGCCCTTGATATGGGCGCATTGCTGGCAGGAGCCAAGTACCGGGGGGAATTTGAAGAACGCTTAAAAGCGGTACTTGATGAAGTGAAAAAAAGCGATGGGCAGATCATTCTGTTCATAGATGAGCTCCATACCATAGTAGGCGCCGGTAAGACAGAAGGTTCCATGGACGCGGGCAATATGTTAAAGCCCATGCTGGCCAGAGGCGAACTCCATTGCATCGGTGCAACGACTCTTGATGAATACCGCCAGTATATTGAAAAAGACCAGGCTCTGGAACGGCGTTTTCAGCCAGTCATGGTAGATGAACCGACGGTGGAGGATACCATTTCCATATTAAGAGGGCTGAAGGAGCGGTATGAGGTTTACCATGGCGTAAAGATAACAGACTCCGCGCTGGTTTCGGCAGCTGCCTTATCCGACCGCTATATCAGCGAACGTTTTCTTCCGGATAAGGCGATCGACCTGGTGGATGAGGCCTGCGCCATGATTAAGACAGAAATGGACTCCATGCCGGCAGAACTGGATGAGCTGTCCAGGCGTATTATGCAGATGGAAATCGAAGAGGCAGCACTGAAAAAGGAGACCGACCGGTTAAGCCAGGACCGTCTGGCAGAGCTTCAGAAAGAGCTGGCAGAACTCCATGATCAATTCGCTTCCCAGAAGGCCCAGTGGGAAAACGAAAAGGCTTCTGTGGACCGTTTGTCCTCCCTGCGGGAAGAAATTGAAAGCCTGAACCGGGAAATACAGGATGCACAGCAAAAGTATGATTTAAACCGTGCGGCAGAACTGCAATACGGCAAGCTTCCCCAGCTTCAGAAAGAACTGGCAGAAGAAGAGGAACGGGTAAAGAATCAGGATTTGAGTCTGGTTCATGAAAGCGTAACAGAGGACGAAATTGCCAGGATCGTATCCAAGTGGACGGGAATTCCGGTCACCAGGCTGACGGAAAGTGAAAGGAATAAGACACTTCATCTTGATAAAGAGCTTCATAAGAGGGTTATCGGACAGGAAGAGGCGGTTTTAAAGGTAACCGAGGCTATCATCCGTTCCAAGGCAGGAATCAAAGATCCCACAAAGCCCATTGGTTCCTTCCTGTTTTTAGGGCCTACCGGCGTAGGGAAAACGGAGCTTGCCAAGGCTCTTGCGGAAAGCCTGTTTGATGACGAGAATAACATTGTCCGGATTGATATGAGCGAATATATGGAAAAGCATTCCGTATCACGATTAATCGGAGCGCCGCCAGGATATGTCGGCTACGACGAGGGAGGGCAGCTGACTGAGGCAGTCCGCAGAAAACCATATTCCGTGGTATTGTTTGATGAAGTGGAAAAGGCGCATCCGGATGTGTTTAACGTACTGTTACAGGTCTTGGATGATGGACGGATCACAGATTCTACCGGAAAAACCGTGGATTTTAAGAACACGATCATCATTATGACCTCTAATATCGGCTCCCAGTATCTGCTGGCAGGCATTGATGAAGCCGGAGACATGAAAGAAGAAGCAGAAACAATGGCCATGAATGATTTAAGAGCCCACTTCCGTCCGGAATTCCTAAACCGGCTTGATGAAATTATTCTGTTTAAGCCGCTTAATAAAGGAAACATTGCCGGAATCATTGATCTGCTCATTGCGGATTTAAATAAACGGATGGCTGACCGGGAGTTAAGGATCGAACTGACCGGCCAGGCGAAAGACTTTGCGGTGGAGCAGGGATACGATCCTGTTTACGGTGCCCGTCCATTAAAACGTTACCTGCAAAAACATGTAGAAACTCTGGCAGCCAAGATCATTCTTGGCGATGAGGTCCGGGCCGGCAACACCATTGTGGTTGATGTATCAGAAGATGGGCAGCAGTTGATCGCGTATCTTGAATGAGAATGATGGTTATAAATCAATGAGGAGGAAAGAAATCTTTCCTCCTTTTATGCTGACGGATTCCGGTAATAAAAGGACCTTTATACCCGCCATAAAATATCCCTGTTGACCGTACGATAAAACAATTCCCGGATCTCTTTTCTGTCGTCTGTCTGCCCAAGGATCCACATCAGCTTTGTCACCGTGGCTTCCAGAGTCATGTCATAGGCTTCCAGAAGTCCAAATTCCTTTTTAATGGAATGTCCCACTTCATATACGGACATATTGCTGCCCTCATTGGTCACCTGGGTAGTCATGACCACGGTTTTTCCAAGGGAAATCCATTTTTCAATGGCCTTGTAAAAGTCCCCTGAGTCATAGGAAGGGAGACCGCCGACTCCGAAGGATTCGATAATCACTGCATCATAATGCTCTGCCATATAATCCAGAACATCAGCTCCCATGGAGGGGATCAATTTCATTAACGCAACGTGAGGGTTCATTTTGCGGAAGAAATTTACCTGCCCGGTGCATGAATCTTTGTCATCAAGGTAAAATATTACCTGTCCATCCTGGATCGTTGCGATATAGGGAAAATTGATGCTGGAAAAGGCGTTGTAACTTTTTGTACGTTCCTTTTTGCCGCGCGTGCCGGCAATGACCTTGCCGTCAAATACAATGTTAACGCCGTGGGCTCTGGCCTCACTTGCAAAACGCAGGCTGTCTGATAAGTTGGTGCGGGCATCGGTGTTCTCCATGTCAATGGGCCTTTGAGCCCCGGTAATGACAATGGGCTTTTCCGAGTCCTGAACCAGATAGGAAAGGGCAGCGGCTGTATAGGCCATGGTGTCCGTACCGTGGCAGATGACAAAGCCGTCATAGTCCCCGTAATGCTTTTCAATGGCCTCCGCTATGATCAGCCAATGCTTTGGCTGCATATTGGTACTGTCTATATTGAATATCTGCAGGCTGTCTGCCTGGCAGAATTTTACTGCATCCGGGACATAGGACAAGAGCTCATCCGAGGTGAGAAGAGGTTTTAATCCGCTGCCGCCCCGCTTGCATGCTATGGTGCCGCCTGTTCCGAGCATCAGTATTTTTTTCATACGATTTTACCTCCTGAAGGATTCTGAAACTGATTGTAGCATTTCTTCATTCATTCGTACAGGCCATTTCTTGAAAATAGTAGAAAACTATGATAAAATAATTCTGAGTTCAGAACAGGAGAATCAAGAAATGCCTAATATACCAAAAGATCCGGCAATGTTGTTAAGTTATATCAATACCCAGTTAAGAGATTATTATCCCTCTTTGGAAGAATGCTGCCATAGCCTTGGAATTCAGCCGGAGGATCTTACCCTTCCATTAGCTGCAATTGACTATCATTATGATAGAGAGAGAAATCAGTTTCTATAAAGCGGACATTAGATCATGAGTCCTGGGGGAGAAAAAGATTTTAAGAGGGTCGTCGCTGCAGCGGTGGCTCTTTTTTGGCATTAAGGATGAGAAATGAAGTAATACTATTTAACGTAGCAACCATAAAATATGGAGAATGAAAGAGCAATATATAGGTAAAATGCTTACTGAGTATGAAACATCATCTTTAAGCGAACGCAAAAATGGTGCCAAGCGTGCTGTTATGTGTAGAATAAGCGGGAAGAATGACCGGGAAAAATAACCGGTGAGACGGGAGGAATTTATCATGCAGACGATCTGGCTGCAGGCATTAGATGTATGGAACTGGTTAATGGATCATCTGATTTATATTAATCTGGTTCTTTCAATTATAATTGTATTTTTTCAGCGGCGTGATCCGAAAGCGGTCTGGACCTGGCTTTTAGCCCTGTATTTTATTCCGGTATTCGGGATCCTTTTTTATCTGCTTTTGGGGCAGGATATGCGTAAGGGCAAGATGTTCCGGGTCAAGGAAGTGGAAGACCGCATGCGTTATTCCGCAAAAAATCAGGAAGAGTTTTTAAAAAACAATGATATCAGCCTGGTTTCTTCCCTGTCCCGTGATTATGAGGATCTGGTCGTATATAATCTGGAAACATCGGGAGCTGTGCTGACTGTTAATAACAGCGTCGTGATTTTTACAGATGGAGAAGAAAAATTTAAAGATTTAAGAATGGAGCTTTCTAAGGCAACCCATTTCATTCATCTGCAATATTACATTATTAAGGACGATGAACTGTTTGATTCCATCATTCCGATCCTGATTGAACGGGCCAAGGCAGGAGTCGAGGTCCGGATCCTCTGCGATGGCATGGGAGGCCGTTTCATGCCGAAATCCAAATGGAACAGGCTTAAGGAAAGCGGTGTAAGAGTCGGTATCTTTTTTCCTCCCATACTGGGCAGGCTTCAGCTCCGCATGAATTACCGCAACCACAGGAAGATCGTGGTCATCGATAACCGGGTGGGTTATGTGGGAGGCTTTAATATTGGCCGGGAATATATTTCCAGGGATCCGAAATTCGGGTATTGGAGAGATACTCATTTGAAGCTTCAGGGAGGAGCCGTTTTAAGCCTTCAGATTCGTTTTGCCCTGGACTGGAATTATGCGGCGGGAGAAAATCTGTTCAAGAATATGAAATATTTTTGTGAGGATGAGGATGGAATGTGCCTGGAATCCTTTGGGTTGGTTGACATAAGTAAGGAAGAAAAACATCTGGGGATACAGATCATTGCAAGCGGCCCGGATGCAGGGAGCCGGCAGATCCGGGATAATTATATCCGCCTGTTTTCAAAAGCCCGGGATCACATTTACATTCAGACTCCGTATTTCGTTCCGGATGATGCGGTCCTGTCCACTCTGCAGGTAGCGGCCCGTTCCGGCGTGGATGTGAGACTCATGATTCCCTGCAAACCCGACCATCCCTTCGTTTACTGGGCCTCTTATTCCTATGTGGGGGACTTACTCTCTGCAGGGGCAAAATGCTATACCTATGAAAATGGATTTCTCCATTCCAAAGGAGTCATGACCGATGGGAAGGTCAGCTCCTACGGTACTGCCAATATGGATATTCGAAGCTTTGAACTGAATTTTGAGGTGAATGCGGTAATCTATGACGAAGAAACGACCGGAAGGCTGGAAGCGTTGTTCCTGGAAGATTTAAAGGTATGCAAGGAAATCACGCCGGAGCTGTATGAAGAGAGAAGCCTCCTGATCCGGATCAAGGAGCAGGGGAGCAGGCTGTTTTCTCCTCTTTTATAAATTCTTTGCAGCAAAACATAATATCTCCGTAACCGGCGCATAATGAAGGTTATGAAGACACTATCACAACACTTAAAACAACTGCCCCTTAATTTCTGTAAATGCGGGGTGACAGGCTGGTGCCTGGAGGTTATATTTACTTCCACAGAATCCATCTTACGCCATGATTGGCGGCTGATGGGGCAGACCTCCCTGTTAATGTTTCCCATCTATGGCTGCGGAGCTCTTTTAGGCCCGATCAGCAGCCTGATCGATCAATGGGTAAATCCGGGTTCCGGGCTGGCGGTAAGAAGGTCGGACCTGGCGATCCGCCATGGGTTTCTTTACATGGTCCTCATATTTGTGGCGGAATATTTTTACGGGTTACTTTTGCGGGGGCAGGGAGTGTGTCCATGGGATTATACCGGACACAGCACCAACATTGACGGTCTGATCCGTCTGGATTTCGCGCCGCTGTGGTTTGCCACAGGACTGTTGTTTGAACAAATTACAAAAAAGAAAGGCGGGTAGTATTGTAATTAAAGACTCCATTTTATATAATAGATGAAATGGAGGATTAGACCAATGATACGTTTTATTCTTGTAGCAGCAACAGTCATTATATTTTTGATTTTAAGCATACCGGTCATGCTGCTGGAATGGCTGATCGGCAGAAGGAACCGCCATTTGCGCGATGTGCAGAGCCTGGCGGTGATCCGGTGGATATTCCGGTTGATCCTACGGATCGCCGGCGTGAAGATCACGGTAAAGGGAAGGGAGCATGTCCCGGCAGACTGTGCTGTTCTGTATGTAGGAAATCACAGAAGTTATTTTGACATTCTTGCAGGCTATGTGACGGTTCCGGGCCTTATGGGATTTGTGGCGAAAAAAGAGATGGAGCAGCTGCCTCTGCTTTCCACCTGGATGAAATATGTAAATTGCCTGTTTCTTGACAGACAGAATTTAAAGGAAGGCTTAAAGACAATTCTGGCAGGTATTGATCAGGTTAAACGGGGCGTTTCCGTCTGGATTTTTCCGGAAGGAACCCGGAATAAACAGGAAAATCCCATGGACCTTCTTCCATTTAAGGAAGGAAGTTTAAAAATTGCAGAAAAAAGCGGCTGCCCGGTGATCCCGGTGGCCATTACAGGGACTGCGGAAGTTTTTGAACAGCATTTTCCATTTATCCGGCCATCCCATGTAACCATTGAATTTGGCAAGCCCTTTATACCCAAAGAACTGGAACCGGAACTTAAGAAATTTCCGGGTGCCTATGCAGAAAAACAGATAAAGGCCATGCTGGAGGCAGAACTGATGACACAGGGAAAGCTTACGGATAAGAACCACGATTTACAGACAGATAAGGCAAAGGAATGATGGGAACCTATGAAGACATTAGATTTGCAGGAGATCAGAAAACAGCTTGACAGGATTGACAGAGAGATTGTATCTTTATTTGAAGAGCGGATGAAGCTGAGCGGCGATGTAGCGGAATTTAAGATCGGGACAGGTAAGCCGGTTTATGACAGGGAAAGAGAGCAGCAGAAGATAGAAGCCGTGACAGGTATGGTGGAAGACAAGTTCCAGAAACAGGCGGTTTGGGAGCTGTTTACCCAGATGATGACCATAAGCCGCCATTTTCAGTATAAGCTTATGGCAGAACACGGATTTACGGCTGAACACGGTTTTCGTCCGGTAAAAAGCCTTCCCGTTTCCCGGGTACGGGTGGTGTACCAGGGAGTGGAGGGAGCTTACAGCCACGGTGCGGCGCTCCAGTATTTTGGAACGGATGCAGATGTGTATCATGTTCCATCCTGGGAGGATGCAATGAAAGAGGTGGAGGAAGGAAAAGCGGACTATGCCGTGCTTCCGATTGAGAACTCATCGGCAGGAGCGGTCATGGATAATTATGATCTGCTCATAAAATACCATAATTATATTGCAGCCGAGACATTCCTTACCGTAAACCACGCACTGCTGGGGCTTCCGGAGGCGGAAACGAAAGATATCCGGACTGTATTTTCCCATCCCCAGGCACTTATGCAGTGTTCCGAGTATTTAAATGACAACAGGCAGTGGAAACAGATCAGCGTGGAGAACACAGCGGTAGCTGCCAAGAAGGTTATTGAAGACCGGGATCCATCCCAGGCGGCCGTAGCCAGTGAGATCGCAGGGAAGATTTACGGACTGAAAGTCTTAAAACCATGTATCAACCATAATAAGAATAATACGACCCGGTTCATGATCCTGTCAAAGGAGCCGGTATACCGGGAAGATGCGGGAAAAATAAGCATAAGCTTTGAGCTGCCTCATAAGAGCGGTTCTCTTTATAATATGTTGAGCAATTTTATCTATAACGGGGTCAATATGATGATGATTGAATCAAGACCCATTCCGGGAAAAAACTGGGAGTACCGGTTTTTCGTAGATATTGAGGGAAATCTAAGCGATGCGCCGATTCAGAATGCCTTAAAAGGGATATCCGAAGAGGGAAGCAATATGAGAATTTTAGGAAATTATTGAGTGTTTTTCCGGGTTCGGCCTGATCTTCAGGTCGAACCTGAATTTTACGCGGGCAACGAGTAAACGAACATGTTTGCAGTTCCCAACCGAGGAAGGCACGCTAAGCGTGTTTCTTCCGGTTTACACAAGGAGGAATTTATGAAATCACAGGAATTAATTCTATACCGCAATTTGAATTACCGTGAACTTTTTGACCGGATCGCAGGGCTTTTGAGTATGAAACCAGATGAGAGTACAGAGACAATGCCGGATTCCCATGCCTGTGCCGGTCAGCTGGTCGAGCTGGCAGCTTCTTATGGCTTTGAGGGAAATCTCTGGCATTGTTTTTTAGCATTCTGCCTGTCAAATAATGAAAATGCCTACAGCACCTCCTGTGAGATCGTAGGTCCCATTGAAGGAACTTTAAATGAATTGGCAGCCCATGATTTCCGGGTGATGAAGGAATTGTTTGATTGTGACATCCGGGTGCTGGACAATTCGGATCATTTAGAAGGAAAGGGTATATGGTCTGCTCTGTCCGATTATCAGGCAGCAGACAGCGGCAGCAAGGTCTACAATAAACGAATCAGGGATCAGATCGTGGCTCTGGCTGTTGCTCTGGAACAAGCGGAAGATGTAAAGACTTTTGCATGGGAAGTAACGGAGTTCTACCGCAGGTTCGGAGTAGGAAAATTCGGCTTAAACAAAGCATTCCGGATCGAAGAGGCCGGCAATGAGCCTCAGATCATTCCAATTACCAATATAGAACCCATTCATTTGGACGATATCATAGGATACCAGCTTCAAAAACAGAAGCTGATTGAAAATACAGAGGCCTTCTTAAGCGGGCGTGCAGCCAACAACGTCCTTTTATTTGGCGACAGCGGAACCGGAAAGTCTTCCAGCATCAAGGCCATACTCAATGAATATTATGACCGGGGGCTTCGGATCATCGAGGTCTATAAGCATCAGTTTAAGGCTCTTTCGAAGCTCCAGGAGCTGATAAAGGACCGGAATTACAAATTTATAATTTATATGGATGATCTGTCTTTTGAAGATTCGGAATTAGAATATAAATATTTAAAGGCGATCATCGAAGGCGGCCTGGGTAAGAAGCCGGGCAATGTACTCATCTATGCAACCTCCAACCGCCGCCATCTCATACGGGAGAAATTCAGTGACAAGCGAGAACTGGATGATGATTTACATAATAATGATACCGTCCAGGAAAAGCTTTCCCTGGTAGCCCGTTTTGGCGTGACCATCTATTATGGATCACCGGATAGAAAGGAGTTCCAGGATATCGTAAAGGAGCTTGCAGTCCGTTATGAGGTTAACATGCCGCTGGAGGAACTGTATGCCAGGGCAAATGTGTGGGAATTAAACCACGGCGGTTTATCAGGCAGAACGGCCAGCCAGTTTATCACCCACCTTCTGGGGAAAGAGTAAGAATAAAGAAAATTGCCCGGTAGCGGGTACTAAGGATAGATTGATAGATTATTAAAAACATTGAAAAATACAAATAAATGTGGCAAAGTATACTTATAATAAATAAAAGGAATCTTATTATGTTTTTTCCTGTAGGATCCATGGATTGAGAAAGTATAAATAGAAAATTGAGGAGGATTCTGATATTGCTAAAGAGTTACAGGACAGAAATAAAACCAACGCAGCGACAGATTACCAAGATTAATCAATCTATTGGAACATGCAGATTTTTATACAATTCATATATAGCTAAAAACAAAGAACTGTATGAACTATATAAAGAAGGAAAATCAGATAAAGCATTTATGTCAGCCAATGATTTTGATAAGTATATGAATCATGAAGTTAAAACACAAGATGAATGGAAGTGGATCGGTAATTGTGGAGCAAAGGCAAGAAAAAAATCAATATGTAACGCCGAAGCTGCATTTAAAAGATTCTTTCATGGGAAGTCTGGTTTTCCAAAATTTAAAAAGAAAAATAAACAAAAAGTTAAATTGTATTTTCCTAAAAATAATAAGACAGATTGGAAAATTGAAAGACATAGAATCAATATTCCAACTTTTAAATGGGTAAAACTTAAAGAATTTGGTTACATACCGGGTAATTCTAAAGTTATATGTGGATATGTATCAAAACAGGCTGACAAATACTATGTTTCAATTACGTTAGAAGTTAAAGACGCAAAATGTATAAAAGAAAAATCAGAACCAATCGGAATTGATTTGGGACTGAAAAATTTTGCTGTATGCAGTAATGGATTAACTAAGAAAAATATCAATAAAACATGTAAAGTTAAAAAATTAGAAAAGAAACAAAAAAGAGAGCAAAGAAAACTTTCGAGGAAATACGAGAGTTTAAAGAAGAACAAAAATAAGAAAGGAGAAGCTACCAGACAAAATATATCAAAGCAAGTCGTTAAAGTACAAAGACTTCATCAGAGACTTAATAATATAAGAACTGATTATTTAAATAAAGCAATATCTGAAATAATTGAACAAAATCCAAGTTCAATAACTATTGAAGATTTAAATGTAAAAGGTATGATGAAGAATAAGCACCTTTCAAAAGCTGTAGCACAACAAAAGTTCTATGAATTCAGAGTGAAGCTTGAAAATAAGTGTAAACAGAATAATATTGAATTAAGAATTGTAGACAGATGGTATCCATCAAGTAAACGATGTCATGGATGTGGTTGTATCAAGAAAGACTTAAAACTATCTGACAGAGAATATATTTGTGAATGTGGGTATCATGCTGATAGAGATTATAATGCAAGTCTTAATTTGAGAGATGCGTTAACTTACGAAACCGCATAAATAAGCGGTTGTAAGTATGTACGGCTGGCTAGGTCGGAATTTAAGCTTGTGGACTATCACATCAAATGTTGTCAGTGCGATTATATCAAACGAGGACAGATAGGATGAAACAAGAAAAATCTCGATATGGATATATTTGTCCGTATTTTGAGTAGCAGGACAAGTATGGCAATTAAATTATTTGCTGCCATCGATGTGGGATCGTTCGAGCTGGAACTTGGCATCTATGAGATTTCCGCCAAAACCGGAATCCGAAGGGTCGACCACGTACGCCATGTCATCGCCCTTGGAAGGGATACCTATAAAAACGGAAAAATCAGCTACGGGCTGGTGGATGAAATGTGCTGCGTTATCAAACAATTCGTTGATATGATGCAGACTTATAAGGTGGCCGGTTACCGGGCTTATGCCACCAGCGCCATAAGAGAAGCAAAGAATAACCAGATTGTACTGGACCAGATCCGGGTGAGGACCGGAATTGAAGTCCAGATCATCAGCAATTCCGAACAGCGTTTTATCAGTTACAAAGCCATTGCCTCAAAGGATGCGGAATTTAATAAGATCATACAAAAAGGAACCGCCATTGTGGATGTCGGCTTTGGGAGCATGCAGGTGTCTCTGTTTGATAAGGATGCCCTGATTTCCACCCAGAATCTGATGCTTGGCGTCTTAAGGATCCGGGAAATGCTGGGATATGTCCAGGTCAACGCTGGGATGCAGAATGCTCTGATTGAAGAGATGGTCGACAATGAATTGGACACATTCCGGAAGCTGTATTTAAAGGACAGGGAAGTAAAGAATCTGATCGGGATCGGGGAGAGCATCCTCTATCTTTCCCGTTTAACCCATGGGGAAAGACCTGTGGAGAAGATCACCGCAGAGGAATTCATAGACTATTATGAAAAAATAGGGGAGATGTCGCTGGATCAGATTGAGGACCGGTTTGGGGTCAATGCCGAATATGCCGCCCTTCTGATCCCGGCCGTCATCATCTTTAAACGGGTCCTGGAACTGACGGGTGCAGAGATGTTCTGGATTCCCGGAATCCGTCTTTGCGACAGCATAGCTGCCGAATATGCCGAAGAGACAAAGGCTGTAAAATTTAATCATGATTTCTCCGAGGACATTCTGGCGGCTTCCAGGAACATGGCAAAGCGCTACAAATGCCATGGGCCCCATACGGTTAATATGGAAAAATATGTGCTTGCTGTCTTTGACAGTATGAAGAAATACCATGGCATGGGAAAACGGGAACGCCTGCTCCTGCAGATCGCCGCGATCCTTCATGCCTGCGGTAAATTTATCAGCATGAGAAAACCCAGTGAATCGGCCTACAACATTATTATGTCAACGGAAATCATCGGCTTATCCCATATGGAGCGGGAGATCATTGCCAATGTTGTCCGGTATAATGGCGTGGAATTTGATTATAACCGGATACACTTGAATGAAGACCTGTTCCGCAATACAAAGGGGGAGATATCCCATGAGGATATTACCATTTTAATGGCAAAGCTGACCGCCATATTAAGGCTGGCCAATTCCATGGACCGGAGCCACAGGCAGAAGCTGTCTGACAGCCGCATGAGCGTGAAAGAAGGGCAGCTTGTGGTAACCACCTCCTACGAAGGAGATATTACACTGGAGGCTGTGGCATTTGAACAAAAGGCAGATTTTTTTGAAGAAATATTCGGAATCAGGCCGGTATTAAAGCAGAAGAGGAGGTTGTCCTGATGGCAGGTACCGATGAAAAATTTTACAATCCTGAAAATTATGTTAACCGGGAATTGAGCTGGATCGAATTCGATTACCGGGTGCTCAGTGAGGCGAGGGATAAGAGCCTTCCTCTTTTTGAACGGCTGAAATTTTTAAGCATCACCGCTTCCAACTTAGATGAATTCTATATGGTCCGCGTGGCTTCCTTAAAGGATATGGTCCATGCAAAATATACAAAGCCCGATATTGCAGGCATGAAGCCGTCGGAGCAGCTTGAGAAGATCAGTGAGCGGACCCATGGGCTGGTAGCGCTGCAGTACTCCACCTATAACCGTTCCATTCTCCCCGCATTAAAACTAAATGGCCTCCGGGTGATTTCGGTCCATGAAGACTTAACGGAGGAAGAGGGAAATTATGCAGACCGGTATTTTGAACAGAATGTATATCCGGTTCTGACTCCCATGGCTGTGGATTCTTCCCGGCCGTTTCCGCTCATCCGCAACAAATCCTTAAACATTGCGGCACTGCTTCGGAAAAAGAGCGGGGAAGAGGATCTGGAATTTGCCATGGTGCAGGTTCCAAGTGTTCTGCCGAGAATTGTGGAGCTTCCTGTAAAAAAGGAAGGAGAGCGCGCGGTCATTTTGCTGGAGCAGATCATAGAGCGGAATATGGAAAGCCTGTTTTTAAACTACAATGTCATAACCGCTCATCCGTTCCGCATCATGAGAAATGCGGATCTGACCATTGACGAAGAGGAAGCGGTAGACTTACTGGAAGAAATCCAGAAGCAGCTGAAAAAGCGCCAATGGGGCGAGGTCATTCGCCTGGAAGCGGAAGAGAAGATGGATAAACGCCTGTTAAAGATCCTGAAACGGGAACTGAGCATCAGCTCCGGTGATATTTTTGAAATCGCAGGGCCCCTGGATCTGACTTTTCTGATGAAGATGTACGGAATAAAAGGGTTTGATCATCTAAAAGCGGTTCCGTATATTCCGCAGCAGGTTCCCGAGCTCATGAACGAAGATGATATCTTTTCCAATATCCGGGAAGGCGACATCCTGCTTCACCACCCCTATGAGACCTTTGATCCTGTGGTGAATTTTGTGAAAGCAGCGGCAAAGGATCCGGAGGTACTGGCGATCAAGCAGACCCTTTACCGGGTCAGCGGCAATTCCCCCATCATTGCTGCTCTGGCAGAGGCCGCTGACAACCGGAAGCAGGTGTCGGTCCTGGTGGAATTAAAGGCCCGTTTCGACGAGGAAAACAACATTAACTGGGCGAAAAAACTTGAAAAAGCCGGCTGCCATGTCATCTACGGCCTGGTAGGCTTAAAGACCCACAGCAAGATTACCCTGGTCGTGCGCAGGGAAGAAGACGGGATCCGCCGATATGTCCATCTTGGGACCGGAAATTACAACGATTCTACTGCAAAGCTCTACACGGATTTTGGACTCATGACCTGCAATCCCCGGATTGGAGAAGACGCTACCGCTGTATTTAACATGCTGTCCGGTTATTCCGAGCCCCTTCACTGGAATAAGCTGGTGATGGCGCCGATCTGGCTGAGGGCCAGATTCTTAAAGATGATCCGCAGGGAGACAAAAAATGCTCTTGCAGGCAAAAACGCCCATATCATGGCAAAGATGAATTCCCTCTGCGATAAAGAGGTGATAGCCGCTCTCTACGAAGCCTCTTTTGCAGGAGTACGGATAGAATTGATCGTCCGGGGAATCTGCTGTTTAAAACCGGGGGTGCCGGGGCTGAGTGAAAACATTACGGTGCATTCCATAATTGGAAATTTCCTGGAGCACGCACGTATTTTTTATTTTGAAAATGACGGGAGTCCGGAGCTTTATCTGGGAAGTGCGGACTGGATGCCAAGGAATCTGGATAAACGGGTGGAGATTATGTTCCCGGTGGAGGATAATAGGTTAAAGGAGCAGATCCTTCATGTTATGAAGGTCCAGCTGGAGGATAATGTGAAGGCTCACATCTTACAATCGGACGGAACCTACGAAAAACCGGATAAAAGGGGCAAAGTCCTGGTCAACAGCCAGGAGTACTTCTGTGAAGAGGCCGTTTTAAACGTAAAGACCGAACTTGGCCGGCTTGATCCTTTGGGGAAACGGTTATTTCACCCCATAGAAAGTCAGGGGTAAAATTACCGTTTTATAGCTTTTTTGTAAGAAAATAGTAAGGCAAAGATACCTTTCTTGTGGTAAAATGGATGCAGGTTTTCTCAAAAAATGAGAAAAGCCGCTTACATAACGACAAGGGAGGTATTTTTTCATGTCCGAAACAATAAGCATTTTGGTTGTGGATGATGAGAAAGAGATTGCAGATCTGGTGGAAATCTATCTGGTCAGTGACGGATATAAAGTATACAAGGCAAATAATGCGGAAGAGGGTCTGGAAATACTGGAAAATAACCAGATCCACCTGGTTCTTTTAGACATTATGATGCCTGGAATGGACGGACTGCAGATGTGCAAGAAGATACGGGAGACGAACAACATTCCTATCATTATGCTGAGTGCCAAGTCTACGGATCTGGATAAAATCCTGGGACTTGGAACCGGGGCGGATGATTATGTGACAAAGCCCTTTAATCCATTGGAACTGACTGCGCGGGTGAAATCCCAGCTTCGCCGTTACACTCAGTTAAATCCCAACAGTGCAGTGAATGAAGCTGCTAAGAATGAAATTGCGATACGCGGACTGACCGTAAACAAGGATAACCATAAGGTGACTGTTTATGGGGAAGAGATCAAGCTGACCCCCATCGAGTTTGATATTCTTTATCTTCTGGCCTCCAATCCGGGAAGAGTTTTCAGCACAGATGAGATATTTGAAAAAGTTTGGAATGAAAAAGTATATGAGGCGAATAACACAGTAATGGTACATATCAGGCGTCTTCGCGGCAAGATGAAGGAAGACACCAGACAGAATAAGATCATCACCACCGTTTGGGGGGTAGGATACAAAATTGAAAAATGATATCAATCGCCGTTTCCACACCCGCGTCATTGCCAATATTTTTTACAGTGCAGTGGTCACGGTTTTAATCGAAATATTCCTGGTGACCAATGTATCCCTGGTGGCCTCCT
The DNA here is from genome assembly GCF_900155545.1 of Clostridium sp. Marseille-P2415. GTDB lineage: Bacteria > Bacillota > Clostridia > Lachnospirales > Lachnospiraceae > Lacrimispora. Next base: position 927,207 of record NZ_LT732525.1, on the reverse strand, counting down.
ATATGAGAAATACTCAGAAGGACAACGCATTTGTGGAGATGCTGACAACCTTCGATGTGGTAGTGATCCTGATTTATGTCGTTTTTGGAATCGGCATATTCACGGTTACCTTTCTCCTCCTTCAGGAAAAGTCCATGCGTTACATCGGCAGAATTTCCGATGCCATGCTGAGCATTTCCGAAGGAGATTTAAATGTTACGGTTGACATTGAAGGAGACGATGAGTTCTCCGTCATGGCTGCCAGCTTAAATAAGATGGCAGGTGATCTAAAGGAACTGATGGATAAGGAACGGGAGGCGGAACGCACCAAGAATGAGCTGATCACCAATATTGCTCATGACTTGAGGACACCCCTTACTTCCATCATTGGTTATCTGGAACTTTTGTCCGGGGATACGTATCTTGACCCGGAGGTCCGGAAAAAGTACATAGGTATTGCATACGTGAAGACAAAGCGGCTGGAAAAGCTGATAGAGGACTTATTCGGATTTACAAAGCTGAACTACGGAAGGATTTCCATGCATGTATCCCGGGTGGATGTGGTGAAGCTTTTAAGTCAGCTTCTGGAAGAATTTTATCCCAGTTTTGTGGATAAGAATCTCTCTTATGAACTTCAAAGCAATGTCCCCGCCCAGACGATCTCGGCGGATGGCAACCTTTTAGCACGTCTGTTTGACAATCTGATTAACAATGCCATCAAGTATGGAGCCGATGGGAAGCGCATCCTGGTAAAGGTTCATGGAGGCGAAGAGCTGGTTACCATTCAGGTGATTAATTACGGTTATGTGATTCCGGCGGAAGAGCTGCCTCTTATCTTCAATAAGTTTTACCGTGTGGAGCAGTCCCGTTCCACCAATACGGGGGGAACCGGGCTGGGGCTTGCCATTGCGAAGAACATCGTGGATATGCATGGCGGCACCATTGATGTGACCAGCGATTTATCCGGTACGGTTTTTACGGTAAAGCTGCAGGTTGATTTTGATATCAATAAAGAGAACTTTGGAAAGATAGGGTGACAGAGGATGAAATTCAGACAGATATTCCTGGTCTGTGCCATGGCGGTGACCATAGCAGGCAGCTTCCGGCTGCCTGCTTTCGGCATGACAGATCATGGCGGGGCTTATGGAACAGAGGCAGGAAATTCTTTTTCAGACGAATATTATGCGGTTACCGGCTCCGCAGTTTCCATGGATGTTTCCTACGGTTATGAGGGAAATGCGAAAAGCGGACGTTACGTGCCTGTAAACTTTACATTAAACAGCCAGTCCGATTCTTCCTTTGAGGGAACGGTGCGGGTTGAGGCCATGGAATCCGATTATGACATTTACGAATATGACTATCCGGTTTCTTTAGAGGCATACGCTTCGGCAGAGGAATCCCTGGATATTCCCGTAGGAAGGGCGGATATTCTCTATGTGAAGCTTTTGGATGCCCAGGGAAAAGAACTGATCCGCAAACGCTTAAAGATGAATGTCACAGCAGATATCGCGGAGATGTTTGTGGGGATCCTTTCGGATGAGCCGGATAAGCTTACCTATATGGACGGAGTTGGAGTGAATTACAGCTCTGTCAGGATCAAAACCTTTGAGATGGACACAGAGAAGATGCCGGATAATGTCATCGGGCTGGATCTTCTCGATGTGCTGGTCATTACGGATTATGATACGAAAAAGCTGTCCTCCGATCAGGTATCCGCTATCTGGGAATGGGTAAAAGGAGGAGGGACCCTTCTTCTTGGCACCGGTGCCCGGGCGGATGATACCCTTTATGCGTTCCGGTCCGATATCCTGGAGGAAGACTATGCTGCCCCGGTGGAAAAGCCCGTGGATATGGGCGTGGAGTACGCCACCAACGGCCCCGGAGATTCCTTTATGAATCTGGTGTGCGCCGATGTTTCCTTAAAAGGGGGAACTGGAGTGCTGTCCAATGATGAATTTCCGGTCCTTACCTCTGTGTCAAAGGGAAAAGGAAGCGTGGGCGTAGCTGCCTATGATTTTGTGGATATTGCATCCTTCTGCCAGGTACAGCGTTCCTATGTGGATAAGCTTTTTACCGCACTTTTAGGGGAAGCCAAGTTAAATAACTTATCTTCCTACCTTTACAGCGGCAATTCCGGTCAGTACTGGTCGGTACAGAATATGCTCAACACCGGGAACGTAGATAAACTGCCGAATCTGGTTCTTTATATCGTTGTGATTCTGGGATACATTCTGTTAGTAGGACCGGGTCTCTACCTGTTCTTAAAAAAACAGGAACGGAGGAGGTTTTACCGGACCGCAGTGGTGACGGTTTCCATTCTTTTTACCACAGTGGTGTATTTAATGGGGATCGGTACCAGGTTTAAGGATACCTTTTTTACCTATGCCACCATTATGGATACCACGGAAAAATCTGTGGATGAATATACCTATATCAATATGAGGACACCATACAATAAGGCTTATACCATTTCCCTGGACCCTTCCTATGACCTTCTTCCCATAACCAGAAGCAATTCCTACGAGATGGCTCCGGTTCCGAAATTTACGGGGAATGAAGATTACAAGGTAAGGATCTCTTATGATGAAAATGAGACAAAGGTTTCCGTTCAGAACGTGGCAGCCTTTACTCCCAAATACTATTCCTTAAGGAAAAAGACCCCCAATACGGACCACAAGGGCCTGATCGGGGACATTACCCTGTTTGAAGGAAACGTATATGGTACCGTGACCAACGAATATCCTTTCCCGGTAGAAAAGGTGGGGATTCTGATGTATGGGAAAATGGTGGTCATCGAGGAATTGAAGCCCGGGGAGACCATGGAGCTCAATGGGCTTCCTGTCATTAATTACCCCATTAATAATTCCTTTCTGGTGTCCGCCCGCGTGACGGGAAGCTACCGGTATCCCAAAGCGGATATTGAGGATCCCGCATATATGCTGGCCCTTTCCAGAACCAATATTTTAAGCTTTTACTTAGATAAGTTTTCCTCGTTCTACAATCCGGAAGCCAGGATCGTGGCTTTCAGCGAAGATCAGACGGACAGCCAGTTTCTTGCCAGAGGCAATTACGAAACCTACGGCATGTCCATGTTTACCTCTACCATTGATGTAAAAACGAAGAAGGCTGGAAAGACTTCCCGCTCGGCTCTCATGAAAACGCCTACGGTGGTAAACGGACAGTATTATGCGGATTCAAATGCCATTTACGGCGTAGATCCGGTAGCTTTGGAGTATTCTCTTGGAAATGATCTGGAGGTGGAAAAGCTGACCTTTGAGGACCCTTCTGAGGAGTTCTTAAACAGCGAGGGCCTATACTACACCACCATTTTTAAGGGAAATATCTATTTCTACAATCACGATACCGGAAACTACGATGCCATGGATCCGGACAAAAGGGTTTATAAGGCCCGGGAGCTTTCCTCTTATCTGTCGCCGGGAAATACGCTGACCGTGAAATATGTTTGTGACAGCTCGGCCGATAATAACTGGTATGTGACGCTGCCCATGTTAACGGTCGTGGGAAAGGATAAATGATGTTAGAGATTAAGGATTTAAGGAAAAGCTTTGGAAAATTCCATGCCTTAAACGGCCTGGATCTTCATATCCCCAAAGGGGCCCTCTATGGTTTCGTAGGGCCCAACGGGGCTGGAAAGACCACAACCATTAAGATCATGACAGGGCTGCTTTATGCGGATAGCGGCCAGGTGATCATTGATGGAGTGGACGTGTCGGGAGGCTTAAATGAATTAAAGCTTAAGATCGGCTATGTACCGGATTTTTTCGGCGTATATGACAATTTAAAAGTCAATGAATATCTGGAATTTTTTGCCTCCTGCTACGGAACATGCGGACTCAAGGCCAGGACCCGGTATATGACGCTTCTGGAGCAGGTCGGGTTAGAGGATAAGGTGAATTTTTATGTGGACAGTTTATCAAGAGGTATGAAACAGCGTCTCTGCCTGGCAAGAGCCCTGATCCACGATCCCCTTCTTCTGGTCCTTGATGAGCCGGCCTCCGGTTTGGACCCAAGAACCCGGTTTGAGTTCAAGGAAATTTTAAAAGAACTCCGGGAACAGGGGAAAACGATTTTCATAAGCTCCCATGTTCTGTCGGAATTGTCGGAGCTGTGTACGGACATTGGAGTCATTGATCAGGGAAAAATGATTCTCAGCGGAAGCATGGATGACATCCTGCGGCGGATCAATGCCTCAAATCCTTTGATCATTTCCATACTTGGAAACAAGGAAAAAGCGCTGACCATCTTAAAGAGCCAGCCCTGTGTCCAGACGATTGCAGTGAAGGAAGAGGACATCCGTGTAAATTTTATTGGAGATGAACAGGATGAAGCCCTTCTCTTACAGCAGCTGGTGGATGCAGAAGTGATGGTACACGGGTTCTATCGGGAACAGGGAAGCTTAGAGTCCCTGTTCATGCAGATTACGGATCATGATAAAGAAAAGGCGGTGCTTGTACATGAAATTGAATCCGGTCTATAAACGGGAGACAACGGTCAGCGCCAGAAGCTTCCGTCTGGCTTTGATTCTGGTACTTTTTAATGCAATTCTGGCTCTGGTGGCTCTGCTCAACATGTACTCGGTCCTGGAGCGGGTAAAGCTGACAGCTGAGATTCAGTATTCTTCGTTTACCAATTTATACACATTTGTGGCGGTTGTGGAATTTGTCATGCTTATGTTCATCATGCCGGCTTTAACAGCAGCGAGCATCAGCGGAGAGCGGGAACGTCAGACTCTTGATCTTCTCCTTACCACAACCATGAAGCCCTCGGAAATCGTCTGGGGAAAGCTGACTTCATCCTTTGCCACCATGTTTCTCATGATCATGTCCAGCTTTCCTCTTCTGACCGTATCCTTTGTATACGGCGGAGTGATGCTTTATGATGTGTTCCTTTTGCTTTTATGTTATCTGGCCGTGGCACTCTTATGCGGAAGCATGGGGATCTGTTTTTCTTCCGTATTCAAGCGTTCTACCATTGCGACGGTTGTGAGCTATGCCGTACTGGTCCTGATAGCTGCAGGCACTTATGCAGTCAATGTCTTTGCATTGTCCATTGCCCGGCTGAACATGAACAGCACCTATGCCTTATCTGCCAGCGGAATGGCGGATCAGGCGAATTCCGGTGATTTTTTGTATCTGCTTCTTTTAAACCCGGTGGCGACTTTTTATGTAATGATAAATGACCAGGCTGGGGATAATCAGGTGATGAAGAGTTTAAACAGCTGGTTCGGTCCTCATCCGGAAAGCTTTATCATGGAAAACTGGGTGGTTTTAAGCATCTTTATCCAGCTTGTGCTGGCCGCCGTATTCCTTTTTATTGCCATAAAGGCCATTAGTCCGGCAAAAGGGAAAAAGAAAAGAAAAATAAAATAACAGGAGGCTTTTATGCTTACGATCGGATGCCATCTGTCTTCGTCAAAAGGCTATTTCGCCATGGGAAAAGAGGCTGTGAAGATTGATGCCAATACATTTCAGTTTTTTACCAGAAATCCAAGAGGGACCAAAGCGAAGGCCATTGATCCGGATGATGTGGAACGTTATCTTCAATATGCAGGAGAACATGGAATAGGCCGGATACTGGCTCATGCTCCCTATACCTTAAATGCCTGTTCGGCCGATGAAGGCCTGCGGATCCTTGCAAGGGACACCATGAAGGATGATTTGGAACGCCTGGAATATACGCCCGGAAACTGTTACAACTTCCATCCGGGAAGCCATGTAGGCCAGGGAGCAGAAGCAGGCATCCGCTATATTGCGGATATGCTGAATCAGATTCTGACACCGGAGCAGCATACTACGGTCTTACTGGAAACCATGGCCGGCAAAGGCAGTGAAGTTGGGCGGGAATTTGAAGAACTGAGAGAAATTCTTGACCGGGTGGAATGGAACAGCCGCATGGGAGTCTGCCTGGATACCTGTCACGTATGGGATGCCGGATATGATATTTCCAATGACCTGGACGGGGTATTAAACCGGTTTGACCGGATCATCGGCCTTGAAAGGTTAAAGGCCATCCATTTAAATGACAGTTTAAATTCACTGGGGGCTCATAAGGACCGCCATGCCAGGATCGGGGAAGGCCGGATCGGATTCGAAGCCCTGAAGCGTGTGGTGGCTCATCCGGCATTAAAGGATCTCCCGTTTTATCTGGAAACTCCCAATGACATTGACGGATATGCCAGAGAAATTGCCATGATGCGGGAAGCGGTATAGCCAATGGTACGATCATATAGTATAATAATGAAAATAAAAACATTTGAGGAGGAAAAGACATGGGAATTGTTAAGGCGCTGACTACCGCTGTAGGCGGCTCACTGGCAGACCAGTGGCTTGAAGTGATAGAAGCGGGAAATATGGGAGACCAGACTGTATTTGCCGGCGGAGTAAAGATCCGGAGAGGATCCAATACAAAGGGAACGGACAACACCGTATCAGACGGTTCCATCATTCATGTTTATCCCAATCAGTTCATGCTTTTGGTTGACGGCGGAAAGGTGATCGACTATACGGGGGAACCGGGGTATTTTTCAGTAAAGAACTCTTCCCTGCCCTCCCTTTTTAACGGCCAGTTCGGAGAGGCTTTAAAGGAATCCTTTGACCGCATACGCTACGGCGGACAGACGCCTACGGCCCAAAAGGTATATTTCATCAACCTGCAGGAAATCAAGGGAATCAAGTTTGGTACCCCCAATCCCATCAATTATTTTGACCAGTTTTATAATGCGGAATTATTTTTACGGGCTCACGGAACCTACTCCATGAAAGTGACGGACCCGCTTTTGTTCTATGCGGAAGCCATACCAAAGAGTGCTTCCAGAGTTGATGTGGATGACATCAACCTCCAGTATCTGTCTGAGTTTTTAGAGGCGCTTCAGTCTTCCATCAACCAGATGTCCGCCGACGGAATCCGGATCTCCTATGTGGCTTCCAAGGGAAGGGAGCTGGGACAGTATATGTCTGATGTGCTGGATGATCAGTGGAGGGCCCGGAGAGGGATTGAAATCCAGTCGGTAGGAATTGCCAGCATTTCCTATGATGAGGAATCAAAGGATCTGATCCACTTACGGAACCAGGGTGCCATGTTAAGTGATCCCAGCGTCCGGGAAGGTTATGTCCAGGGCGCGGTAGCCAGAGGCATGGAAAAGGCGGGAAGCAACGCAAATGGCTCCATGGCCGGGTTTATGGGAATGGGCATGGGAATGAATGCAGGAGGCAGTTTTCTTGGAGCGGCTTCCGGCGCCAATTTACAGCAGATGCAGATGAATCCGCAGGCAGGGATGGCAGCAGGAGGCGGGGCAGCCGGAGGGCAGAGTCCGGCCGGCAGTCCGGCAGAAGGAACATGGACCTGCAGCTGCGGAAGTGTGAATGCAGGAAAGTTTTGTCCGGAGTGCGGAAATCCCAGGCCGGCAGGGCCATGGACCTGTGAATGCGGAACCGTAAACAGCGGTAAATTCTGCTCCGAATGCGGAAAGCCAAAACCATGAGTGAGACTTTAACTTATAAATGTCCAAGTTGCGGCGGACCTCTTAAATTTGATCCGGAAAGCCAGAAATATGCCTGTGAATACTGCTTATCACAATTCACACAAAAAGAGGCGGAAGATGCCTGGACGGAAGAATCAAATAAAGAGATAGAAGGCGGCGAACCTCTTCTTTATTCCTGCCCGAGCTGTGGTGCTGAAATCGTGACAGATGGGACTACCGCAGCGACCTTTTGCTATTACTGCCATAATCCGGTTATCTTATCCCGCAGGCTTTCCGGGGAATACCACCCGGATTATGTGATTCCATTTGCCATTGAAAAGGAAAAGGCTGTGGATATCTTTCAGCTGTGGATGAAAAAGAAGCGGTTCGTGCCAAAGGCTTTTTACAGTGAAGATCAGATCGAGAAGATTTCCGGCGTATATTTTCCCTATATGCTCTACAGCTGCCGGGCGGAGGGAAGCTTAACTGCAAGGGCTGACCGCTTAAGGGTGTGGGTAAGCGGTGACCGGAGATTTACGGAAACCCAGACCTATGAGGTGCGCAGGGAAGGCTCCATGCCTGTAAAATTCGTTCCCCGCAATGCATTAAAAAAAGCTAACCGGGAACTGGTGGAAGGCGTATTGCCTTATGAAACAGAGAAAATGAAGCCGTTTTCCATGTCCTGCCTCTCCGGCTTTCTGGCAGAACGCAGGGACATGGGGGAACAGGAGTTTCAAAGCGAGGTGGAGTCTGAGGTGCGTTCATTCGCAGAAGACACCTTAAAGAACAGCATTACATCCTATGACTCGGTGAGGACCCAGGATAATTCTGTCCGCCTGGAGGATGAAAAATGGGAATATGCCCTTCTTCCGGTCTGGACCCTTACCTATCATGATGAAGCAAAGGATCAAATGTATTATTTTACAGTAAACGGGCAGACCGGAAAGGTGTGCGGCAAGCTGCCTGTAGACCGATATAAGCTGATGCTTCTGTTTGCAGAAATATTCTTACCGGTATTTTTTGCCATGCTGATTGTGGGGTATCTGATATGAGAAAAATAGAACGGTTGTGCAATGGTGCAGTCTTTCTGACTATGCTTTTCCTGTTCCTTTCAGTTTTTGGGGGAGGCATGCGGTCCTTTGCCGGAGCTCAGGAGTCAGGGATCAGCCGCGGAGAAAAGCGGGTATTTGATGAAGGGGGACTGTTTTCCGGGGAAGAAACGAAAAGGTTTGAGACACAGATCCAGTCCATGAAAGAAGATATGAACATGGATGTGGTGATTGTGACCACAGAAGATGCCGGCGGTAAGACCGCAGGAAAATATGCCGAGGATTTCTACATTGACGGAGGATTCGGGGTGGGAAAGGATCACAGCGGTGTATTATTCCTGATTGATATGGATAACCGGGAGCTTTACATTCTTCCGGTTGGGAAGATGAACCGTTTTCTGACGGATAAGCGCTGGAATGCCATACTGGATGATGCCTATGATTCGGTAAGCAGCGGAGAATATGGAACCTGCGCCCAAAGCTTTTTAACAGGTGTTGCCAAATACTATAAGGCCGGGATTCCCGGCGGGCAGTATAATTATGATAAGGAAACAGGCAAAATAAGCGTCTACCGCAGCATTAAGTGGTACGAAGCGGCTTTGGCAGTTCTCGTGGGGCTGTTTGCAGCAGGAGTTTCCTGCAGTGGAGTAGTCCGGCAGTATTCCATGAAAAAAGAGAGAGGCTGGGCAAAGAATTCGCTTATGGCTTACCGCGCCGACTGTCAGTTCTGGTACTCGGACCAGGCCGATGATCTGGTCAACAAGACGGTAACTCATGTGATCATACCGCGGAATCACGGGGGGAGCGGTCAAGGAGGCGGAGGCGGTTTTTCCTCCGGCGGCCGGAGCACCACCCACACCTCTTCAGGACGTACTATGGGTGGCGGCGGCCGGAAGTTTTAATCCAATTCTGAGACTCTTCCAACGGGCAATGGGGGCTGACAGCATCGGCGCAATACAATTCCCACAGCCAATAACAAACAAACTATGCTGAGGGAAAACATGATCCGGATATACAGAAAGGGAATGGACTTGATCACTTGAAAATCCCCCATATTGTCAATCTCTTCCTCTGTGTAGCCCATATCAACTAAATATTCGCGAAAATATTTTACAAGCTCAGGTTCCAGGGTATGAACTTCCCCTTCTATGCGAACCATGGTTGCAGGCTCTTCCCCTCCATCTATATATATGTAGGTTTCATCTACCAGTTGGTTGAGGGAGGAGACCTCCTTTTGGGTAGATTTAAGGGCAATATAACCATCAGCAGTGGGGATTGTGTAATAGTTACCTGATTTGCGGTCTCCGCTGCGGGAGCCGTCTTTATATTTTGTATAAGTGCTTTCCGAAGCAAAAGGATCCATGGAAAATACCACATTCCCCGCCACGTGGCTTCCCTCCTTAACCTTTTCCCCATCCAACAGATCCTCAAAGCTTACTGCCGGAAGAAATGAAGTAACGAAAGAACGTGCATTCATAAAAATTCCCATAATCCCAAGCGCAAAAAGCATGATAACGCCCCGGCTCAGGGAAGAAAACAATTTTTTCATGTTATATTAATTTCTCCCTTTTATTTATTTTTAAGAGGGCGTCCTTTTTTATCCACCCCTAATTTCCGGTTAACCGTTTCCTGAAATGTTTTGCCGAATGTCAGGAAGGCATCCGTTTCTTCCTTCTGCTGGATATTTACCGGACATTCTTTGCCAAGCTTTGTGTTGCTTGCCTCTACGGTGATCGTGTAGGTTTGATTTGTGGCAGGGTGGTGAAGTTCCATATAAAACTCATTGCCGCTTATGTAAGAGAGAGAATCTGCATCCATCCGCATGGGCTCTATATAGGTGACCCGGCCATTTTCGAAACCAATCGGAATCAGCCAGAGGTGATCGGTCTGATCCGGACGGAATCCTATGGCATAATAGTAATAGGTTTCCAGTGTTGAGGTTCTGTCGCGATGTACATCCTTTCCATGGGCATACGCTGCCATATAATCCTGCCCGTTGGGGACAATCTTACTGACAAGTTTACGGATATCCTGTTTTTCCTGGCTGTTCACGCCCTTTTTTTCGTCAAAAGAGGTTTTAATAAGAACAACGATAACAAAAATAATAAATACTGAGACCCCGATAATCAGGGTTGAGGGAGATATCCCCAGCCATTCGGCTACGCTTTTAATCATACATTTTTTCCCACCTTCTTTGAGTCGGCAGAAAGATCGGACCTATGGTTTCATGGATATTCTGCCGTAAGGATATGGTAACAAAAAAGGAAAATATTGTCAATATATGAAAAAATATATAACTGAAAATGGGAAGAAAAACGGGTGAGAGCGCTTTAAGAAGCGGTATTATCATAAGCAGCCGGGAAATTCTGACACCTGATAATTAAAGGATACCGGAACCGGCTGGTCTATGGAGAGGGTGTTCTCTGTAACAGCACAGTCATAAGCCAGAATATGGACTCCGGCCCTGTCTGCAGCCTTTAACGCCTCCGCAAATTCCGGATGCGTTTTTTTATTCGGCGTAAAAGCCTTCATTCCTTTCATTTGAATGACGAAGAAAAGGAAAGCCTCATAACCCTCCCAATGAGCATTTACCAGTTCCATAATGTGCTTGACTCCCCGTTCCGTGGGCGCATCCGGGAACATGGCAAGGCCGTCTTCTTCCAGAGTGACCCCCTTTACCTCCATGAATGCAGGAATCTTCTCCTGTTTTTGGTCCCTGCCGGCCGGAAAGGCCGCTTCAAAGGCCAGGTCGAACCGTGACTGGTCATAGGTAACTTTCCGCCTTAAGTTTCTTATGGCTGGTCTTAAGCGTGATTGATTTTCCTCTGTCCGGTGAAACGGCAGAGGTGGATTATCGCTGATAGACAGGAGCCATTCATAAGCCACCTGGTTGGGGGCCTGGGAATCCATATTAATGAGAAGAGGACCATTCTCCCGTTCTTTCCACACGCTGATCAGGGAATACTCCGTTTTTCTTCCAAGCGCTGCGGCTTCCGGATGAAACTGCACCAGCACCGTGACACCGGGGAGGAGGAGTTCCCGGCATCGTCCCGTATTTTTTACATGACAGACGACAGTTTCTTCCCCTCTGCCTTCCCGGGATATCCGGACATGGGCGATAAAGCGGTTGGGGCGGCTTAAAAATGTTCCTTTTAAAATATGTTCGTATCGCATGAACCCGTTTCATCCTTTCTATAACAATGAAAGTATTTTACCATATTTTGGGGAAAAATGTAAGCTTCTGCATGTCCTTCGAGTGAACACATTTGTGCGCTGGATAAGAACTTTTTTGCCCTTTTTCCTTGCACCATTGAATAAAGTATGCTACAATGCTGGCAAGGTTTTTGATCCATTTATAATATGAGAGAGCAGGAAAGGAATAAGATACCATGGAAATATCCTATCAAAGTACCCGGGGCGGGGAAGCCAATGTGACGGCATCCCAGGCAATCTTAAAAGGGCTGGCAGAAGACGGCGGCCTGTTTATGCCATGCTTTATCCCAAAGCTTGACAAAACCATGAAAGAACTGTCAGGAATGACATATCAGGAAACAGCCTATGAGGTTATGAAGCTGTTCCTTACGGACTACACCGAAGAAGAGCTTAAAAGCTGTATTGAACGCGCCTATGACAGCAAATTTGATACAGAGGAGATCGCGCCTCTTAAAAAGGCCGGCGGCTCCTATTACCTGGAATTATACCATGGAAGCACCATTGCGTTTAAGGATATGGCGCTTTCCATTCTGCCTCATCTGATGACTGCCGCTGCGAAAAAGAATCAGGTGAAGAATAAAATTGTCGTCCTGACTGCTACCTCCGGCGACACAGGAAAGGCAGCCATGGCCGGCTTTGCTGATGTGGAGGGGACGGAGATCATCGTATTCTATCCAAAGGATGGCGTAAGCCGTGTCCAGGAGCTGCAGATGGTGACCCAGAAAGGGGAGAACACTCATGTTGCTGCCATTCATGGAAACTTTGATGATGCACAGACCGGGGTCAAGAGGATTTTCGGTGACAAAGAATTTGCCCGCACCCTTGATGAAAAAGGCTTCCAGTTATCATCGGCCAACTCCATCAACATCGGAAGGCTGGTTCCGCAGGTGGTGTATTACGTTTACGCTTATGCAAAGCTTCTTGCAGGCGGAGAAATTACCGATGGCGAACCGGTCAACGTAACCGTGCCTACCGGTAATTTCGGCAACATTCTGGCAGCTTATTTCGCAAAGCAGGCCGGAGTTCCGATCAGGAAGCTCATCTGTGCTTCCAACGAGAACAAGGTCCTTTATGATTTCTTCCGGACAGGGACCTATGACAGGAACCGGGATTTTATCCTTACCAGCTCTCCATCCATGGACATCCTCATATCCAGCAACTTAGAGCGGCTGATTTATTTAAGCACCGGATGCGATGCAGCAGCAAATGCAGCACTCATGAAGGAACTGAGTGAAAAAGGCAGCTATACGGTAACCGCTGAGATGAAAACGTTTATGGAAGATTTTCAGGGCGGTTTTGCGTCGGAAGAAGAAAACAGAGCCGCAATGAAAAAAATTTTTAAAGACACAGGCTATTTGATCGATACGCATACCGGTGTGGCAGCTGCTGTGTATGAACAGTACAGAGCGGGATCAAACGATGATACGAAAAACATCATCGCCTCCACGGCAAGTCCTTATAAATTCTCCAGAAGTGTCCTGGAAGCCATTGAGGGAGAGCAGAAGACGGATGACGAATTCCGGATCATCGGACATCTGGCTGAAATTTCCGGAGTCCGGATCCCGCAGGCAGTAGAAGAAATCCGCACCGCGCCGGTACGACACAATACAGAATGCGATGCGGATAAGATGAAGGAAGCGGTTTTAAATTTCTTAAGCTAACTGATGTTCCGGTTGGCATACCGGCACCATTTCCCGCTTAAGACCCGGGTGCTGAAGAAAATAGCCCGCACCAGCCAGTCAATGGTCATGGCGATCCAGATCCCCATCAGGCCAAGGCCGAAATATAAGCTTAATATGTAAGCCAGTACGATACGGCAGATCCACATGGAACAGATGGAGACTGTCATGGTAAAGCGGACATCATTGGCAGCCCGCAGGCCGTTGGTCAGACAGAAGGAAAGCGGATGGATGATCATACAGCAGATGCTGTGGTAAAGCATCAGTTTCACCGCCAGGGAGCTGGTTTCACCGGATAGATGGAACAGTCCGCAGATGGGGTTTAACAGCGGTATAATGGCGAGGTTTAAGACCAGAAGCCATAGATATGCTGTTTTTAACAGTTTTCCCATGTATCTGCGGGCCTGCCCCAGCTCTCTGGCGCCGATGCACTGTCCCACCACGGTTATCATGGCGATTCCGATGGCATTGGCCGGTATGGTTTCCAGTCCGCAGATGGTGCTGGCAACGGCATTGGCTGCAATTGCCACGGTTCCGAAGCTGGCCGTTAAGCTGGACAGCAGAAGCTTTCCGAGCTGAAAGATGCTGTTTTCCAGGCCGTTCGGCACACCGATGTAGAGAATCTGGCGAAGCATGCTTTTGTCCATGCGAAGGCGGAACTCCACAGGGAGATGGCTTTTCCTGCGCAAAAGCACCAGTATGATCACTGCGGAAAGAATTCTGGAGAACAGGGTGGAAAGCCCCGCACCTGCCACACCCATTTGGAATACGTAGATGAGCAGTGCGTTTCCGGCGATATTAATTAAGTTGGCAACCAGGGAAATCTGCATGGATACCCTGGAATTTCCAACGGCCCTGAAAAGTGCTGCCGCGCTGTTATAAAATGCCAGAAACGGATAGGAAAGGGACGACAGGTAGAAATAAATTCTCGCATTGGACATGACCTCCTGGTCGATCGCCCCGTATATAAGCCTTAAAAGAGGCTGGTTAAAAAGAAGCGTCACCGCCATAAGCCCCAGGGAAAGCCCGCCTACGGCAAGAAAAAGCTGACCGGAAGCCCGGGCGACATTTCTTTCATCCTTTCGGCCGATGTACTGGGCCGCGACCACAGATCCTCCGGCTGCCATGGCTCCGAACAAGCCGATCAATAGGACGCTGATGGTATCTACGATGGATATGCCGGATACGGCCGCTTCTCCACAGGAAGCCACCATGATGGTATCCGCCATTCCCATGAAAACAGCCAGAATCTGTTCGATGACCAGCGGGAAGATCAGCTGGCGCAGCTGCCTGTTTGAAAACAGATCCGGCAACCCCTGCCGTGTGCGTATTTCCTGAGCATCGGAACCCGGGCATGATAAATTGCCTTCTCTCATCTTTGGTTTCATAATATTTCTCCCATTATGTATTTAAATCCTGTACTCATTATAGTACAAAGCCTGGATGAAAGCAAAATGTAACTTTGTTATAAAATAAACGAATTGGAAAAATTATTCTTTCCAAATGGGGTAAAATAGTATATAATGAAAAAATGTAAGATAAAAAATCAAAATGGAGGTTTGTGATATGTTAGTTTCAGCAAAAGAGATGCTTGAAAAAGCTAGAGACGGAAAGTACGCAGTTGGACAGTTCAACATCAACAACCTTGAGTGGACGAAAGCTGTTTTACAGACAGCACAGGAGTTAAAATCCCCGGTGATCCTGGGTGTTTCCGAAGGTGCTGGCAAATACATGACAGGCTATAAGACCGTAGCTGCTATGGTGAAAGCCATGATTGAAGAATTAAATATTACAGTTCCCGTAGCACTTCATCTGGACCATGGTTCTTATGACGGATGTTATAAGTGTATCGAAGCAGGATTTTCTTCCATCATGTTTGATGGTTCCCATTATCCGATCGCCGAGAACGTGGAAAAGACAACAGAATTAGTAAAGGTCTGCGCTGAAAAAGGACTTTCCTTAGAGGCGGAGGTTGGCTCCATCGGCGGCGAGGAAGACGGTGTTGTAGGCATGGGTGAGTGTGCGGATCCGGATGAGTGCAAGCAGATCGCTGATTTAGGAGTGACCATGCTGGCTGCAGGAATCGGCAATATCCACGGAAAATATCCGGCAAACTGGGCTGGTTTAAGCTTTGAGACCCTGGCTGCTGTAAAAGAGAAGGTGGGCAGCATGCCTCTCGTTCTTCATGGCGGGACAGGCATTCCGGAGGATCAGATCAAGAAGGCCATCAGCCTTGGCGTTGCAAAGATCAATGTAAACACCGAGTGCCAGCTTACCTTTGCGGAAGCCACCCGTAAGTACATTGAGGCAGGCAAGGACTTGGAAGGCAAGGGCTTTGATCCGCGTAAGCTTCTTTTACCCGGCACAGAGGCAATCAAGGCAACCGTCAAAGAAAAGATGGAATTATTTGGTTCTGTTGGAAAAGCTTAAGCGGATTACCTCTTAATAAATTTTTTTTTCAAAAAAGTACTTGATTTTTTTAGGAAAATGGTTTATTTTAATTAAGAACGATGGCGTTCTCCTAATACCAGGAGGGCGCCTTTTCTGATTTATGCGCATATTCAGATAATGAGGAGACTAAAAAAAGGCAATTTGACTTAATTATATTAAGTAGAAATTAATATGAGAGGATGGAAAATTTATGAGCGAAGTTGTAAACGTAGCCGAGCTGTTTGGTAAGAATGTATTTAACGAAACCGTAATGAGAGAGCGTTTACCAAAGTCTGTTTTCAAAAAATTAAAGAAAACGATAGAAGATGGCGCAGAGCTGGATCCTTCCATTGCTGACGTGGTTGCACATGCAATGAAGGACTGGGCGATTGAGAGAGGCGCAACTCACTACACCCACTGGTTCCAGCCGCTTACCGGCATTACTGCAGAAAAGCATGATTCCTTCATCTCCGCACCCACATCAGAGGGAAAGGTAATCATGGAATTTTCCGGAAAAGAGCTGGTAAAAGGCGAACCGGATGCTTCTTCCTTCCCTTCCGGGGGCTTGAGAGCAACCTTTGAAGCAAGAGGGTATACGGCATGGGACTGCACCTCCCCGGCGTTCTTAAGAGAAGATGCCATCGGCGTGACCCTTTGCATTCCTACCGCATTCTGTTCTTATACCGGAGAAGCGCTTGATAAAAAGACACCTCTCTTAAGATCCATGGAGGCCGTTGATGAACAGGCCTTAAGAATTTTAAGATTATTCGGAAATACCACTTCAAAGAGAGTCACTCCTTCCGTAGGACCGGAGCAGGAGTATTTCCTGGTTGACCATGAAAAATACTTGCAGAGAAAAGACCTGATTTATGCCGGACGTACCTTATTCGGAGCAATGCCTCCAAAGGGACAGGAACTGGAAGATCATTACTTCGGCTCCATCCGTGAAAGAATCGCGGCTTACATGAAGGAAGTGAACGAAGAGCTCTGGAAGTTAGGTGTTCCTGCAAAAACACAGCATAATGAAGTTGCTCCTGCGCAGCATGAGCTGGCTCCGATATACGAGCAGGCAAACGTAGCGGTCGATCATAATCAGCTGGTTATGGAGACCTTAAAGAAGGTGGCAGGACGTCATGGATTAAACTGTCTGCTTCACGAAAAACCATTTGCAGGCGTGAATGGTTCCGGCAAGCACAACAACTGGTCCTTAACCACTGACGATGGAATCAATCTGTTAAACCCGGGTGAGACGCCTCATGAGAACATCCAGTTCTTACTGGTTCTTTCCTGTATCTTAAAAGCGGTTGACAAACATGCAGATCTGCTTCGTGAATCCGCAGCGGATGTTGGAAACGACCACAGACTTGGTGCAAACGAGGCACCGCCAGCCATCATTTCCGTATTCATCGGCGAGCAGTTAGAGGATGTGGTAGATCAGCTTTGTAGCACCGGAGAGGCCACCCATTCCAAGGCAGGCGGCACGTTAAAGACAGGCGTAAGGACGCTGCCTGATTTATTTAAGGATGCAACAGACAGGAACAGGACTTCCCCATTTGCATTTACCGGCAATAAGTTCGAGTTCCGTATGGTTGGTTCCTCGGATTCCATATCTTCTCCGAATGTTGTTTTAAACACCATCGCAGCCGAGACATTTAAAGAAGCAGCGGATATTCTGGAGAAGGCAGATGACTTTGATACTGCGGTACATGATATGATTAAAGAGCAATTAGCTACACATAGAAGAGTTATTTTCAACGGCAACGGCTACTCCGATGCATGGGTAGAAGAAGCCGGGAGAAGAGGACTTCCAAACATCAAATCCATGGTAGAAGCGATCCCGGCACTGACTACGGATGCTTCCGTGAAGATGTTCGAAGCGTTCAAGGTATTTACAAAGGCAGAGCTGGAATCCCGCGTTGAGATTGAATATGAAGCTTACAGCAAAGCCATTAACATTGAAGCAAGGACCATGATCGACATGGCCGGAAAGCAGATCATTCCGGCAGCTGTAAAATATGCGACCGTACTGGCAGATTCCTTAGGGAAAGTAAAAGCAGCATGTCCTGATGCGGATACCAGTGTACAGGAAGAGCTTCTCACAGAAGTAAGCGCATACCTTTCCGATATGAAGGTAGCCCTGGCCGCTCTGACAGATGCGACCGATAAGAGCGCCGCAATCGGAGAGAACAAAGAGCAGGCAACTGCTTATCACGATGAGGTAGTACCAGCCATGGCAGCCCTTAGAGCGCCTGCAGATAAGCTGGAGATGATTGTGGATAAAGAGTTATGGCCAATGCCTAGTTATGGGGATTTGATATTCGAAGTGTAACGAGCAGTGCGCCCGTAAAAGCGGAAGAGTCCGGAAAAAAGCAAGCTTTTTTCCGGACTCTTTTGATTTTATGGGCATTCGGCGACAGCCGACGAGCGAGAAGGAGCGTCAGCGGATTCGAGCTTGTGCACTGCGGACTAGCGGGCCGCACAATCAAACTCATCTTTTTTTATCTCTACTCTTCCAATTCACTAGCCATCTCCCCCCAAATCTGCTAAAATAAAGAAAAAACAAACAAATAAAGAAAGAAGAATCCAAAATCCCATGAACACCACATCATACATACTATCAATCCTGGAAAAAATCATAAACATCCCAAGCCCCAGCGGCTACACCAAAGAAGTCCTGAAAGCAGTCGAAGAAGAAGCCTCAAAATTCGGCTACCCCTCCACCTACAATCGAAAAGGCGGCCTCATCATCGAAGTCCCCGGAAAGAAAAAAGAGGTCCTGGGCCTATCCGCCCATGTGGATACCTTAGGGGCCATGGTCCGTTCCATCACTCCCAAAGGAATGCTGACCCTTGTCCCGGTAGGCGGTTACATGATGGAGACCATAGAAGGCATGTATTGTAAAATACACACGAGAACCGGAAAAACCTACACCGGAACCGTTCTTACAAAAGAGCCGTCCGTCCATACCTACGACGACGCAAGAACCTTAGAGCGGAAGGCCAAAAACATGGAAGTCCGTCTTGATGAACTGGTGGACAATGCCGACGACGTAAAAGCACTGGATATCTCCGCAGGAGATTACATCAGCTTTGATCCCATGTTTGTACATACCGACAGCGGTTTTATCAAATCCCGCCATCTGGATGACAAAGCCTCCGTAGCTGTGCTCCTGGGAGTACTCAAAGACCTTTCCGATACCCGCAGGCGCCCGGAAAGAACCCTTAAAATAGTAATCAGCAATTATGAAGAGGTAGGATTCGGTGCAAGCTGGATCCCGGAGGACATAGAAGAATTTATTGCTGTAGACATGGGCGCCCTGGGAGATGACTTAGCAGGAGATGAACGGAAAGTGTCCATCTGTGCCCACGACTCCTCCGGTCCCTACGACTATGAAATGACAAGCCGCCTGATCGCAATTGCCAGAGAGCGGAACCTGGATTACGCGGTGGATGTTTTCCCTCATTACGGTTCTGATGTAGGAGCCGCCATCCGGGGCGGACATAACATTCGCGGAGCCTTAATCGGACAAGGGGTCCACGCCTCCCATGGAACGGAGAGGACACATGTAAAGGGGCTGGAACAGACCCTGAAGCTTATCGAAGGATATATAGAATTATAAATTACCTGCAGGGATGAAAAGAAGAAAGGCCTCACCGGCCCGGCGCATCCGATATGCTGCCGGGCCGGTGAGGCCTTTATCCGTTTATCCTTCTATTTCAATATAGTTATTCTGTTCTACCGCATTCTCATCCTTTTTCGGAATTGCCAGCTTCAGGATGCCGTTATCAAACTTCGCATGAATATCCTGCTCCTTTACCCCTTCTCCTACGTAAAAGCTGCGGCTCATGCTGCCCGCATAGCGCTCACGCCGGATATAGCGGCCTTCCTTATCTTTTTCTTCTTTATCAAGTCCCTTAGCTGCGGAAATGGTTAAATAACCATTGGAGAGTTGGGCATTTATTTCCTCTTTCTTAAATCCTGGGAGGTCGATGTCCACTTCATAGCCGTTTTCCGTTTCCCGTACATCAGTTTTCATCATATTCTTCGTATTCTTTCCATACAAAGGATTCCTCTCACCGAAGAAAGATCTCTCAAACGGGAAATCCATCCAGTTTTCAAATAAATTTTCTCCAAAAATACTAGGCATCATCATAAGTCGTATCTCCTTTCAAATGACATTTGAGCCAACACTGTCGGAGAAATCCGGGGTGTTGCTTATTTTTATTATGGAACTAAAATCGAAAACCATTCATCGTTTTCAAATTTTTTGTTCTACATGTAATATAACACACATGATTAGCACTGTCAAGGCGTGAGTGCTAACTTATTAAAATTTTTTTATCATTTGAATATGTATAGTATCGCTGAAACAGCAAAGGCTAACAGCTTGAAACCGTGGAAAAAAATATAGATAGACTAAAATGGTGGCTAAATCTGGATGCCTTAATTTATAAACATATCCAATTAGAATCTTTATGCGCGCTTTCGACAACAGCGTGAATGAATTTTACGCCTTCCAAACCATCTGAAACGGTCGGAAAATCTAAATCTTCCGTCAACAATTCTTCTCCATTTATTGTTTTTAAAACTGCTGAAATATAGCTTTTATAAATATTGGCAAAGGCAACGTACAGTCCTTCCGGATGACCCGACGGTAAACGGTTTACCTGAACCGAGCGCTCTGACATATAGCCCATACCGCGGTTATAAATCTGAGTCGGCTGACCTTTTAAGGTCACGCTTAAAACATTCGGATTCTCCTGTACCCATTCAATCGCTCCCTCTGTACCGAAAATGCGCACAACCAGACCATTCATATGCCCTACACACACCTGAGAGGAACAATATACGCCGTGGGCGCCATTTTCAAGTTCTACAAGGATATTGGCGTTTAAATCCAGCGGTTGATCAAAATAGTCCAGCACAGCAGCCACTTTCTTTACCCGGAGTCCTGTAATATAAGAAACCGTGTGTTCAATATGGGAGCCAATATCTCCCACACAGTTGGAAATTCCGGCAATATCAGGATTCTTTCTCCAGGAAGAGAGCTTTACCATCTTCTGGTCACCTTTTCCCACATCATCAACCAGATATTCCTGAAAATATTCGGCATTTACGTTAATGATATTTCCAATTACGCCACTTTTTACTAATTCCTTTGCTTCCTTAACCATATTATTACCTGAATAGGAATAGTTCACCGCAAATAATAAGCCCTTCTTTTCTGCAATATTTTTCAGCTCTTCCGCTTCTTTCACCTCAAAACTTAATGGTTTCTCACACAGCACATGGATCCCATGATTCAGAAACTCTTTTGCAATCTCGTAATGCATGCGGTTAGGAGTCGCAATAGTCACAAAATCGATGCCATCTTCCCTTGCGCTTTCCTTCTGAGCCATCTCTCTATAATCAGAATAAATTCTTTCATGGTCCAATTGATAAAATTCTCCGCATTCTCTGTTTTTATCGGGATTCGGGTTGAAGCAGCCCGCAGTCAGAAACGCGCGGCCATCAAAATTGATCGCAATTCTGTGAACACCTCCAATAAATGCATCTAAATCTCCGCCGACCATACCATATTTTAATATCTTTTGCATATAAGATTCACCTCCTTGTTAATTTCAACTATTTGAAATTGCATCATCAAATTTAATTTCGGACTTTTTAAAATCAATTTTACGAACAAAGGCGGCTGCTTCGGTTGCGCCATCAACACGATCCATTCCTGAATCTTCCCATTCTACGGAAAGCGGTCCGTCATAGCCATATGCATTCAGCACCCGTATGATTTCCTCAAAATTTACTTGCCCATGTCCCAAAGAACGGAAGTTCCATCCACGCCGCAGATCTCCGAAATCGATATGAGAGCACATCAGTCCGGAACGTCCGTCTAATGTTATTGCTGCATCTTTCATATGAACATGGTATACTCTGTCCATTTCCATAAAATCCTTCAGGAACAGATGCGGAGTTATTCCCTGCCATAATAAGTGACTCGGATCAAAATTTAAACCGAATTCCGGAATATCATTGAATTTTTCTAAAAGCCGTACTGTAGAATAGTAATCAAATGCAATTTCTGCCGGATGTACTTCCAAAGCAAATTTTACACCGTATTTACGAAAATCTTCCAGAATCGGCTTCCATAATTGATAGATTTCTTCATATCCCTTTGCAACCATCTCTTCCGTTGTCTGCGGGAAGGAATACATCCATTTCCAGATAGGAGATCCGGTAAACCCTGTAATCACCTTCACACCCATTTTATTTGCCACTGCTGCCGCTTTCTTCATGCTTTCGATTCCCCATGCGCGAATAGCCTCCGGCCGGTCAGCCAATTCTGCAGGTGCAAAATTATTTAAACGCGGATCCGGAGCGTCTCCGACACACTGCCCGATAATATGTGCTGCAAATGCTTTGCAGACCAGATCATATTTAGAGAGAGTGTCCTGAATAAACGGAATGTACTTATCATCTTTATAGGCCCGTTCCAGATCAAAACTATTCCCCCACAGTGCAATTTCCAATCCATCATAACCCATCTTCCTTGCCAGTCTGCAAAGCTCTTCAAATTCTAAATCTGCCCATTGGCAGGTACAGAGTGTTACGATACGTCCTTTCGTTTCATTCATCATTCTTATCATCCTTTCGCTTAAATTTTATCATCTTTCCTGCTAAAACCATGAATGCGCCGGGAAAAAATCCCCGGCGCATTGTTATCCATCAGCTATGACTTAGGTTATACTGCATGAACGGGGCATTCTAAAATTCAGCGTGCTCTTAAGTATGCTTTGCCTTAAGTTTGCCTTCTTCTTTAATCATCTTTACATACTCATCCGTGAAATGAGGATCGTAGGTAGCACATCCCACATGATGCTGCCTGATGAGAAACTCAACACAGTGATCGCATAATGTGCACCAATGAATCTCTTTCTCTCTGCCTTCCAGCATTTTTACCGGTAAATAAGGATCCGCAAATGACTGACGTCCGATAGCAACCGCGTCTACGATGCCCTCGCTGATATTTTTATTGCCCCAAAAACGTAAAGTATTCTTTTCAGGTTTAACTGCACAGAACGGCTGTTTTCCGTCTCTGTAAATCGTATACGCTGAACCAAGTACTTTTGTTTCCGGCTTCAAATTATCACGGCAGACCTTCTGGAAGTAGAAATGCATATATGCATAATCCGGCGTTCGGCGGTCCGGATGAGCCAAATCCAGAGTATGTGACGGGGAGCCGGCAGACTGAAGAATATAATGAGCTCCGTGTACCTCCAAAGTCTTAATTAGATCAATGGATTCCGTGAGATCCATACAAGCACTGTCCGGTCCCAACGTTCCTGCCCCGCCCGGAAACCCTTCATACATAGAAATCTTAGACCCTAAAATGAAGTTTTCGTCCGGAATTGCCGCTTTAATGCGTTCATAAAGATCAATTACAAATTGACGGCGGTTTTCCCATTTTCCGCCATATTTCCAATCATCTTTGTTATACGGACGAAGGATTTGAGTACCGAGGTATCCATGACACAGCTTGATGTCAACACCATCCGCACCAACTTCATACGCGTAACGGCAGCCTATAACATAATCTTCAATAACCTGATCGATTTCTTTCTCTCTTACCAGTATTGAATCTTCGTATCCCGGCAACGGCTCTTCTGTTACGCGAATACGCTGAGAATAAACATTATTGCTAATCTCTCCAGAATGTGTTATCTGAAAGAGAAGCAGCGTGTCCGGATTAATCTCTTTTAAATGAGCAACAAACTTCTTCAGAGCTGGCAGGTTGTGTTCTTTAATAGAAAGCTGGTTTCTTCTGGCAATGTAATCATACTGCGGCGTAATGGCCTCCAATACTACGATACCAGCTTTTCCTTTAAAATAGTCCTCATAACGCTTGTATGTAGCCGGACTCGGATCACCGTTATCCAATGCGTCACAGCATTCCATGGCATTAATCACAAATCGATTAGGGGCAGTGCGTGTTCCTATTTGCATAGGGGTAAATAATTCTTCCATAGCTTCTCCTTTCCTTATCTGTTTTGTTCAAAAAACAGACTGTTAATTTGTTTGATATAGCTATTTTATACAAAAAACATGCTATTAACAATCCCAGTCAGATACCAATCCGATACTAATAAGCATCAGTATTGAACAACTTTTATTTCTCTGGCTGATGTAAATAAAATACGCGTCATACAGCAACCTCAATTTACTGTATGACGCATATGCCTGATAACTGATTTTTATATTGTACGCCGCTATAAAATAGTTTTTAAATTATCTTTTAAGAACTGCTTCAAGTTACTTTTCGCCCCAAGTCCCAATTTTTTACGGATATTCATACGGTAATAATCTACAGTCTTTTTTGATAAATTCAGTCTGATCGCAATCTCCTTACTAAGATAGCCATCTCTGATATAGCGGGCAATGTCCAGCTCTTTTTCGTTAAATTCCGCAAACAGCGGCAGTTTCTCTGACTTTTCCCCCTGTATGGCTAATTCTAATTGCTTCTGCACAACTGTTGCTGTGTCCGTATCTAACATTCCATTTAAATATTTTACAACACTTTCTATCGCTTTGTTAAAATTATTAATCAGATCCTGCTCATGCCGCTTTGATTCTCCCTTGCTCTCCTCAAGAAGGTCCTGCAGTAATTGAGTCTGCTCCTCCATTAGTCCCATCGAAAGATTTGATTTTTTTTCACGTGTAATATCCCGGATATACTCTACGACCAAACTTATCTCTCCGCTACTACCAAGTACTGGAACGCAAAATGTACGATGCCATCCTCTTCCATTTATATTTTCCAGAAGGTGTATATCTGTCGCCGGCTCACAGCGGTTCATGGCGCGGAGAACGGGGCAATCCCCGCACGGTTCTGTTCGTCCATGATAGGTAGCATAGCATTTGCTGCCTTCCATATTTTTTACATTATACCAGAACTCCATTGTAGAATTTGCATAAAGAATATCCAAATCAGAATTCAAAATACAAATACCATCCTGAACGAGATTTAAGATGATTTGCAGTAATTCATTTTCTTTGTCTATTGTCATTTTCCACTTAGGTAATCGCTTTGTTTTAGGAACCGTTGTCCAATCGCTTTTGTCAACTTCCATATTTCCATTCCTTCCTGCATTGATTCATAGAATTCTCTGGTACTCTAAAACAGCAATTTGTAAATAAAGCGAATTTATATATTTATATATATTATTTTAACAATGAAAATAACGCATTTCATCTGATTTTGTGTATGTTTTCTGTTTTGTATGGTCTGACCTCAAAATATTTTCGGCAAAATAATTTAAAAATCCACCTGTATCATTTGTTATTTTATCACATTTTTTCTGGAACTACAATTATCAATAAACAATTTGCTGCGGCCATATAAAAATAAATCTGTTTATTGCTAATTTTTCTTATAATGGAATTCTTTCCCATTTACTCATGAAATACATATTGACCTATGGCCCACGCAACCCCATCCTCTGCGTTTGATTTCGTATGGTATTTAGCAGCGTCGCGGATACATGGCATGGCGTTGGCCATGGCTACCGTCCAGCCAAAGTCCGGTGTAAACATGGATAAATCATTATCACTGTCGCCCAGGACCATCACATCCGCAAGGGGAATGCCTTTCCGGTCCGCATAGGCTTTTAATGCAATGCCTTTCTGTGCAGCATGGTTGGTCAGTTCAATATTGGTAGGAAAAGAGGAAGCCGCGGCCAGATCCGGGTAATTGGAAAATAATTTCTTTAATTCAGCCACCTTTTCAGGTAAAATCCCATTGCTGCATATCTTGAAAACCGTTTCATTTTCCGGCAGGTCTTTTATGGATTCAATAAATGTCATGAAGTTGATGCGTTCCCGGGCGGCAGCCTCAAGTTCTTCGGTAATGAAAACAGGAGTACCGTTTCCGCCGTTTAAAAAGGAATAAAGTTCCTTGATTTTCTGGTCTTTTGCAGCAGTGGTATACCGTCCATGGGAAGTCAGGATGTCCATATCCGCATGCTGTTCCGTAAAGATTCTTTCAATATCACTGATATTCCGGCGGGAAAGGGGAATCTCTTTTAGCAGTGTTCCAGCCTGGTCATAAACAGCAGCTCCGCTTAAACAGATGTAGCTGCATGTGATGCCGGCTGACTCCATGATGGCTCTGGCGTCTTGATAGTCACGTCCGGTGCAGATTAAGAATTCCACACTTGTATGGTCAAGCCTGCGGATCGCGTCTGCATTGGCTTTTGAAATATTGGCCTGGGGGTTTAGAAGGGTGCCATCCATATCGGAGGCAATCAGTCGGATGCTCATAGCAGGTAATCTCCTTTGTCTGAAAAAATTTACTTAATACTAAGCTTATCTTAAATTGCCCTGTTCGTCAATGCGGCGGAGCCAGGCAGATAATTTCTTTCAAAATAATGAATATGGTGGAATGTTTTACAGCTTTTATGGTATAATCATACCCAGACTATCAGAAGCACCATTAGAGGAACCAATATGAAACTACATGCATTTGCAATCTGCGCATACAAAGACTCGCCATATCTGGAGGCCTGTATCCGCTCTTTAAAGGGACAGAGTGTGGAATCGGATATTATATTATGCACATCCACTCCGAGCCCCTATATCGAAGAATTGGCGGACAAATACGGAATTCCCGTATTTATACGCCATGGAAAGAGCAGCATCCGGGACGACTGGAATTTTGCCTACTATATGGCCGATGCCCGTTTTGTCACCATTGCCCATCAGGATGATTTATATCGGAAGGATTATGTGAAAAAACTTCTGGAATGCTATGAAAAGTACCCGGATATGACGCTGTTTACAGGAGGATATACCGTCGTCAAAGGGGAGAGACCGGCAGGCTTTGAAAAAGTAGAGTTTGTAAAACGGTTTCTGCGCCTGCCCCTTCGCTTCCGTCATTTAAGCCATTTATCCTGGATTAAAAAAAGCGTCCTGATGTTTGGTAACTCCATCTGCTGTCCGGCGTGCGCATATAATAAAGAAAGATTAGGGGAGCCGCTCTTTACCTCCCCTTATCGGTTTGCGCTGGACTGGGATACGCTTTTTAAACTTTCCAGGCTGCCCGGGCGTTTTATTTGTGTGGAGAAACCGGTCCTGTATTACCGGGTCCATGAAGAGGCGGCCACAAAGGCGTGTATCAGGGACAACAGCAGGGTAACAGAGGAAACCGATATGTTTAAAAAGATGTGGCCGGGACCGTTTGTGAAGGTGCTCATGCATTTTTACCGAAAGGCTTATAAAGAATATGAATAAAAAGACGCAGGAGGATGAAACAATGAAAGTAGTATTATTAGCCGGAGGATTTGGGACAAGGATCAGCGAGGAAAGCCATTTGAAGCCAAAGCCAATGATTGAGATCGGCGAAAAACCAATCTTATGGCATATTATGAAATATTACTCCCAATACGGCTTTCATGATTTTGTTATATGTCTTGGTTATAAACAGTATGTGGTTAAGGAATTTTTTGCGGATTATTTCCTTCATACATCGGATGTAACCTTTGATCTTGCCAATAATAAGATGGAGGTACATAACAATTATTCTGAGCCCTGGAAAGTGACTTTGGTGGATACCGGGTTAAATACCATGACAGGCGGACGTATCAGGCGCATCCAGCCTTATATCGGCGATGAACCCTTTATGCTGACTTACGGTGACGGTGTCTGCGACGTGGATTTAAATGAACTCTTAAAATTCCATCAGAGCCATGGAAAGACCGCTACCATGACCACAGTGAATATTGCCCAGTTAAAAGGCGTTCTGGATATTGATGAAAGCGATGTGGTACGTTCTTTCCGGGAGAAGGATGAAACCGATGCCAGTCTGATAAACGGAGGCTTTATGGTTATGAATCCGGAAGTCTTTTCTTATTTAAAAGACGATACTACGGTGTTGGAAAAGGAGCCGCTGCAGAGGCTGGCGGCGGAGGGGCAGCTTATGAGCTTCCACCACTCCGGTTTCTGGCAGTGTATGGACACTCAGAGGGAGATGAAGAAGCTGGAAGATTTATGGCAGTCCGGCAAAGCACCTTGGAAAATATGGGAGAAATAACAGGATGAGTTGGACAAGTGTGAAATGGAATGAATTTTGCGGATTTTATAAGGGAAAGAAGGTTCTTATTACAGGGCACACAGGTTTTAAGGGGTCCTGGCTGAGCCGGATTCTCGTTAGTGCCGGTGCATCGGTGACCGGTTATTCCTTAATGCCTCCTACGGACCCCAGCCTGTTCGGTGTAGCGGGACTTGAGGATACCATGGATTCCATAATTGGGGACATCCGGGACCTGGGACATTTAAAAGAAGTGTTTTTTAAGGTCAAACCTGAAATCGTATTTCACTTAGCGGCTCAGCCCATTGTCCGGGAATCCTATAAGGAACCGGTTTATACCTATGAGACCAATGTGATGGGAACGGTTAACATTTTAGAATGCGTGCGCCTGACTCCCTCTGTTAAGTCCTTTTTGAACGTGACTACCGATAAGGTGTATGAAAATAAAGAATGGGAGTATGGGTACCGGGAGTGTGACCCGTTGGACGGCTACGATCCCTATTCCAACAGTAAGTCCTGCTCCGAACTGGTGACCCACAGCTATGCCAAATCCTTTTTTGCCGACGGATGTGCGGCAGTGTCCACTTCCCGTGCAGGCAATGTGATCGGCGGCGGAGACTTTGCGGGCGACCGGATCATCCCGGACTGCATCCGGGCTGCATCGGCAAAGCAGGATATTATCGTAAGAAATCCGCATTCTACCAGGCCATACCAGCATGTGCTGGAACCTCTGGCCGTATATATGACAATCGCCATGAAGCAGTATGAAGATTTAAACTTCCAGGGATACTATAATGTGGGTCCGGATGACAGAGACTGTATCACCACCGGCAGGCTGGCGGACTTATTCTGCGAAGCATGGGGGCAGGGAATCAAGTGGATCGACAAATTTGAAGGAGGCCCTCATGAGGCCGGCTTTTTAAAGCTGGACTGCTCAAAGATCAAACGTGTTTTTGAATGGTCTCCCAGATATGGGGTGAAGGATGCGGTTTGGAAGACCGTGGAGTGGACCAGAGCCTATCTGGCTGGGGCGGATATGTTGGATATCATGGATCAGCAGATCAGGGAATTTTTCAGTTGAAAAGAGTATGAGAGGAATAATAGAATGTTTGAACACAAGACAGAAAAAGAGGCGCGGGAGGAGATTCTTGCGCTGGTAAAAGAATATTGCAGTACTTACCACAATCAGAGAAAGCCATTTGAAGAGGGAGACCGGATCCCTTACGCTTCCCGGGTATACGATCACCGGGAGATGGTAAACCTGGTGGACAGCTCCCTGGAGTTCTGGCTTACTTCCGGGCGCTATACCGATGAATTTGAAAAAAAGCTGGCAGAATATTTAAAGGTCCGGTTCTGTTCCCTTGTGAATTCCGGGTCATCTGCCAATCTGGTGGCATTTATGACCCTGACTTCCCCGCTGTTAAAGGAACGCCGGATCAGGAGCGGGGATGAAGTGATCACGGTGGCTGCCGGATTCCCGACTACGGTAACTCCTCTGATTCAGTTTGGGGCAGTTCCTGTATTCGTGGATGTGACCATTCCCCAGTATAACATTGATGTGACCATGCTGGAGAAGGCGTTATCTGAAAAGACGAAAGCGGTCATGATCGCCCATACCCTGGGGAATCCGTTTGACTTAGCTGCAGTTAAGGCATTTTGCCGGAAGCATGGATTGTGGCTGGTGGAAGATAACTGTGATGCTCTGGGAACAAAATACACCATTGATGGAGAAGAGCGTTTTTCCGGCACCATCGGTGACATCGGTACATCCAGCTTCTATCCTCCCCATCATATGACCATGGGAGAGGGCGGAGCGGTCTATACCGATAATCCGCTGCTGAATAAAATCATCCGATCCTTCCGTGACTGGGGAAGGGACTGTGTCTGTCCTTCCGGGCGTGATAACCTGTGCGGACACCGTTTCGACCGGCAGTACGGAGAACTGCCGCTGGGTTATGATCACAAATATGTTTATTCCCATTTCGGTTATAATTTAAAAGCGACCGACATGCAGGCTGCCATAGGCTGTGCCCAGCTGGAGAAATTCCCGTCCTTTGTGGAACGCAGGCGGCATAATTTCGACCGGCTCCACAAAGCCCTGGAAGAGGCTTCCGATAAGCTGATTCTGCCGGAAGCCTGTCCGAATTCCAGACCGAGCTGGTTTGGCTTCCTGATAACCTGCAGAGAGGGCGTGGACAGGAACCGGATCGTGCAGTATGTGGAATCCAAAGGGGTTCAGACAAGAATGCTGTTTGCGGGAAATTTGACCAAGCACCCCTGCTTTGACCAGATGAGAGAATCAGGAGAAGGCTATCGGATCGCAGGAGAGTTAATCAATACCAACCGGATCATGGAGGATACCTTCTGGGTGGGCGTATATCCCGGAATGACCGATGATATGATTGACTATATGGCAAAGACCATAAAAGAGGCATTAAGCCTGTAACAGGCCGGATTACCTTTACGCCCAAGAGGCGTGGGCAGGAAAGAGGAACACCCTGCGGGTATACCTTTATGCCCAAAAAGCGTGGGCAGGAAAGAGGAAACACCCTGCGGGTATACCTTTATGCCCAAGAAGCGTGGGCAGGAAAGAGGAAACACCCTGCGGGTATACCTTTATGCCCAAAAGGCGTGGGCAGGAAAGAGGAAACTTCGAAAATGGAACAATATGATTTAACAGAAGTGCATCAGGCTAATCTGGCTGTTTTAAAGGAAATCGACCGGATCTGCCGGAAATACAAGATCAAATATCTTCTGGATGCAGGAACCCTTTTGGGAGCGGTAAGGCATAGGGGCTTTATCCCATGGGACGATGATGCGGATGTGGCATTTACCCGTTCCAATTATGATGCTTTTTTAAAGGTAGTGCGCCGGGAGCTTCCCGAGGAAATGGAGCTGCTGGAACCCGGGGATTTGAAAGGCGGAAAGGCTTTTTATGACTTTACGGCCAGGATCATTTATAAAAAAAGCCGGACCCATGAGGATTCGGAAGAGATGCGGTTCTACGAAGGGAAGTTAAACCATCTTTGGGTGGATTTATTCACCATTGATGAACTTCCTGAGAATAAGGCAGCTTCCACCATTACCCTGCTTCTCCATACGGTGATCTATGGCCTGGCTATGGGGCACCGCTATAAGCTGGATTTTAAGAAATATAGTATGACCAATAAGATATGTGTAAGCATTTTGGCCTATATTGGCAAACTGATTCCGATGAAAACGCTGAGAAAGCTGCAGCATGTGGCAGCGGTCAAGGACCGGAAGGGCAGGAGCGGCCTTCGGTACTACAGCAATTACCAACCGGATTATCTTTATGTAACTCTTAAAAAGGAATGGTGCGAAGAGACGATAGACCTGGATTTTGAGGATACCAGGCTGATGGCTCCCAGGGGCTGGCATGAGGTGCTCACCTGGATTTATGGGGATTATAAGAAACTCCCTCCGGAAGAAAAGCGGGTTCCCAGCCATTCCAGTACGGAAATAGAGGTTTTTCGTTAAAAAGGCCGGACAGAAGCTGATTTAGGGAGCTTCCGTCCGGCCTTTTTAGTATGTTCCGAATATCTGAATTTCAGGTTAATAAATAAAAGTGCCATCACCGTTACGCCCAAAAAACAGGTAAATGGAATATCCCCTTCGTTCATCTGTTACGGCATTCTCATAGTTTTCAGGTAAATACTTCGAATCGAATGCGATATTTTCCTCTTTTATGAATTGTAAAAAAATATATACGATCTTATTTTCCTCTTATTTATTGCTGCCCCAAATATTCCTTCGCGTCTTTGAAGAAGCTGAAAATAATAAGCAGAATGATAATTCCTATGGGAAATGCTGCAATGATGGATACGGTCTGCAGATTGGCCATGGAATTTTCAGAGAAAATCAGGGCAATGGGAAAGAGCATCAGCAGCAGGGCCCAGAACAGCTTTACGTGTTTATCAGGCTCTGCGTCCTCAGGAAGCTCCTTATAGGAATAGGAGGCTGCTACCAGAGTTAATGCATCAAAGGACGTAGCGTAAAAGGCTACCATGGTAACTGCTAAAAGGAGCAGTCCCAGCTTTGCGAATGGCAGAGTATTAAGGATTGCCATAATCGTCTGATAAAGGTCCCCTGTTGCGGCGTAAATACCCATCACGTCCAGGACTCCCTTGGTCTGCAGGGCAAGGCTGTAGTTTCCTAATATAATAAAGGAAGTGAAGGTACCCGAAAGACCAAAGATATATCCGCCGAGTATGGTCTGCTTAATGGTGCGTCCCTTACTGATGGTTCCGATAAAGAAAGGGGTCGCTACACACCATACCATCCAATAAGCCCAGTAAAAGATGGTCCAGTTCTGCGGAAAGGAAGAGGTCCTTAGGGCATCGGTCCATGTGGACAGGGCGATGAAGTTCTGCGCCATGTTTCCCACCGCCGTAATTCCGGTTTCAATGGTATATCTGGCTTCTCCGCCGCCAATCAGTACGTAAAGGAGCAGTCCGAAAAACAGATAGGTACAGGAAGCTGCCAGCTTGGCAATCCCTTTCATGCCGAAATAAACCGTGACGGTATAAACAATGCAGATAATAACCAGGATGGCTATGGTCAATAGTCTGGATTCCGGCAGACCGGTTACCTTGCTGATTGCCATGGAAAGGAGAGGAGTCGCCAGAGAAAATGTGGTAGCAGTACCGGCCAGCAGGGCAAATACTGCAATTAAGTCAATGAACTTTCCGCCAAGACTATCCACATATTTTCCAAGAAGAGGCCGGCAGGCTTCCGAATATTTCTGCTTGGTACGTTTCTTAACATGGAGCATGAAACCAAATGCAACGGCTAATACCATGTAAAAGCTCCAGGGAATGGGGCCCCAATGGAACAGCGGATAAGTGGACGCCCAGTCCTGCATGGTTCCCATATCTGCAATGTGGGACTCTCCTGCATAAAGAATCCATTCGCAAAGAGAGTAGAAAAGAATATCCGCAGCAAGGCCGGCCGTGAACATCATAGTACCCCATTTGAAATTTGAGAATTGGGGTTTTTCTGAGTTCCCGAGCCTGATGGTACCATATTTGGAAAAGGCTATGTAAAGGGAGCACAGAAATGTAAAAAGTCCGATAATAAGATAGTAGCTTCCCAGCTCATCCCCCAGGAATGACCGGATTGCAGCCAGTGTATCCGCAGACTGGCCGGGGTTTATAATAAAAACAAGACATAAGAGGACGATGCTCACGAAAGGAATCAGCGTTGTCATCCAGTCCAGCTTTTTTATCAAAGTCTTTTTGTCATTGCGGTCCATGTAATGTTACCTCCTAATGGTGTTCAAAAATGTTTGTATAATATTAATATTGAACATAATACCACGGATATCCAGAAAATGCAAGAAATAAATGTGAAGATTTTCTGACATTTTGCTGAAACCACTACAAAAAAGTCTTTCCATCCGATATAATGTTAGATGTTCAATAAGGAGGAAATTATGATGAAGAACAAAGTGTTCGTGATATGTGCAATGTCAGCATTGCTGTTAACTGGCTGCACAGAAAGCCACATCCTTAGTTCAGGAGGCCCTGCAGAGCCGGTTTTTGAAACGCAGCAGGGAATTGTTCTGGACTGGACTCAGATTGGAAATGATATGGACGAGGAATTTGTTGACAACGAGGAATATCCTATGGCGTTAAGCGTCAATTACAGCCTGGATCCGGAGAAGAAAGCCATAGATTTGACGTTGATGGTAAAAGATGGAACCTCACCGGAGGAAGCAGTAGAATTTGCCAATGCTGCGGTACGGTATTTAAATGATGAGGCTGCTATGCAGGATTTTTCCTTTGAGAAATCAAGCGATACCTCTTATGGCGGATTTTTTAAGGATTATGATTTGCATCTGATCGTAATGCCGGACTATACGATGAAAGAAGAAAAGTACTGGCTTGTGGATATGGATATTCCCAAGGGTTCCGATGAAAAGATCGTTCCAAAGGAAGGAGCCGTCGTGAAGGAGAGTACGGCAGAGGATCAGGGAGATGATGGGTCACAGCCGGAGGAGGGAACCGAAGAAGCGGAACAGACAGAAGAGGTGAAATCAGCCAGCTAAGGCTTTTACATAAGTGCAGAGAAAAAGAAACATGACCGGGGAATTGACGCGAAGTCAATCCCCGTTCATGTTTCTTTTTTATCCTGAGAGCCACCTGTCCTAATCCGTATCAACCGCCAGCCCGCTGTGGAAAGAATAATTGCCGAGTTCTTTTAAAAGCTTGTTATGATCCAGGCTTTTTAAGGGAACCGGCGAGGTGAGTTCTTCGTTCAGAAGGAAGAACACATCGCTGCATTTCCCCATGGTAAGGTGAAAAAGCTCCGGGAATGAGGCCTGGGATGCAAGGCGGCGGTTCCAGGGATTGCACCAGGTTTCATGATTTAAGTTCATGGTAGAAACCGGGTCAGGGGGGATGTCGGTTATCAGCTTCCGCGAGGCGAAGGGCGTCCGCAGAAAAAGGGATTCCACAAATTCTATGCTGTTTTTCTTGCGGCTGGAGGGATCGGCAAGGGTCCGGCAGCCTAAACGCATTGCCAGAATGGAGCGGGATACCATCTTGGAGTTTACGCGGAAATTGTTCCGGTAATTTAAGGGGTAATAAGCTTCATTGATGCATACAGACAAAAAGCCGGAGATAAACTGCATCTCCTGACCGTTTAAACAGATGGTGGCAGCCTGATTGAACTGGGATGGCTTTTTCTTCTTATATTTCATCAGAAGCAATGCATCAATATCGTTTTCCAGCATGGCATGAAGTCCGTGATGATAGTTTCCGGAATTTTTAACATCGTAATCAATCCTGCCGTATACATATGGATGGCAGATGGAATCTCCCATATAGTGGCAGAAATAGCCGCTCATATAGGAAATGGCCTGCTCGCGCTGCTGCTTGGATTCTATCTGGGATAAGTGATTTAAGCAGGAGACAAAAAAATCATGTACGTGGTTTTCGTGCATATAGGACCCCACATTCCGGTAGTCCCGGTGGCGGAGAATGGGTATGTTGTAAAAAAATATATCCGGGCCCTGAAGACCGAGCTGATAAAGCCAGCGGTATTTGGAGATGATACGTTTTAGAGGATTGTTTGGCATATCGTTAAAAACCCTGACTCCTAACAGATAGTGGGTGGTAAAACCGGGCATATTGTTCACCTCTCATTTTTTTTGATACAGTTTCATGTAATTTGATTATACCATAGGATATTTTATTTTGTATAAAAATCATTGGAAATTTTCATACTATCCGGCCAGTACGAATAAGTGTTAAGGAGAGCGTACAGGAGCTGATCCTATGATACATAGCATACATGAATTGGTTTGGGGACCGTGGCTTTTGGTTCTGTTTCTTGGAATCGGGATCATTTATACGGTAAAATCAGGATTTTTTCAGGTCAGGAAGCTGCCTTACTGGTGGAAGCAGACCATTGGAAGCATACACGAGGATGCGGAAGAAGACAAAGGGGAAGTAACGAAATTCCAAACCGCATGCACGGCTCTGGCAGCCACCATTGGGACCGGAAATATCGTCGGAGTTGCCACGGCGCTGACAGCCGGCGGGCCGGGAGCCATATTCTGGATGTGGGTATCCGCCGTGATCGGTATGATGACAGGCTATGCGGAGACCATGCTCGGGATCCGCTACCGTTACCGGGATAAAAACGGAGCCTGGATCTGCGGTCCCATGGTATATTTGGAGCATGGGCTTAAGCTGCCCGGACTTGGCATGTTGTACAGCTTTTTTTGTATTATGGTTTCTCTTGGAATGGGGAGCATGGTCCAGTCCAATTCTATTGCAGAAACTTTGGAATATACCTTTGGCCTCCCGTCTGTTCCCATCGGTGTCCTGTTAACGGGAATCGTATTTCTGGTTGTACTGGGAGGAATCGGAAGGATCGCGTTTGTTTCCGAACGGCTGATTCCTCTGTCGGCAGGCATTTATATGCTGTTCTCCATGGTTGTCATTATGTCCTGTTATGATAGGATCCCGTATATTTTTCAATGCATTTTTCAGGATGCCTTCCGGCCGGTATCCGTCTTTTCCGGAGCAGCCGGGTACGGAATCAGCAGAAGCCTGCAATATGGCGTGTCCCGGGGCGTGTTTTCCCATGAAGCAGGACTTGGGAGCATGGCAGTTCTGCATGGTGCCGCAGAGGATACCACACCGGAAAAGCAGGGAATGTGGGCCATGTTTGAGGTGTTTTTCGATACCATTTTAATCTGTACCATGACTGCGTTTGTGATCCTGTGCATGACGGAAGGGGATGCGGCCGGTTCCGGCTATGATGGGGCAGCTCTGACTGCCTACTGCTTTTCCAGGCGCTTAGGCGCTCTTGGACAGTTTGTGGTATCGGGCGCCATGCTGGTTTTTGCCTTTGCAACCATCATTGCCTGGTACTATCTGGGTCGTCAGGCGGCCGTGTACCTGGCGGAGAGTTTAAAGAAGCGGAACGCCCTTTCCCTCTTGCAGCGGATTCTGAGAGGAAAGGTGTATACCTTCCTTTACCTGGGAGCCGTGTTCCTTGGCTGTCTTGCAAAGCTGGAGACTGTATGGGAGCTTTCCGATATCTGGAATGGGCTGATGGCAATTCCCAATATTACAGCTCTGATATTTTTAATGAAAGAGGTGACCTTTCCGGAATAACCGGAAGCGTTGCACGGGATAAAATTTTCATGTATAATGAATTACATGGGAATGAAAAGGAGAAAGTGAAAATGGCCGTAACGTTACAGCAGATTGCAGAAAAAGCAGGGGTTTCGAGAGGAACCGTAGACAGAGCTTTAAATAACAGAGGCAGGATCCGTCCGGAAGTGGCGGAGAATATCCGGGAGATCGCAAGACAGATGGGGTACCAGCCGAACAAAGCAGGAAGAGCTATGGCTATGGCAAAAAAGGGACTGAAGATCGCTGTCATTGCGCAATCGGCTGAAACTCCTTTTATGAAAGGGGTAATAAAGGGGATTGAGGTGGCCAAAACCGAGGTGGAGGGCCTTGGGGGAACGTTGGAAATCCATAAAATAAAAGGAATTGATGCGGGCAGGGTGATAAACATTATGGAGAAGCTCCGAAAAAAGGAGTTTCATGCAATTGCTCTGATGCCTTCGGATGACCAGTTGCTTAGAAGGACCATTGACAAGTTTGTCCAGGAATATGGAATCCCTATTGTAACCTTTAACGCAGATCTGGAAGATACAAAAAGAATCTGTTTTGTGGGGCAGGATGCGATACAAAGCGGACGGGCGGCAGCCGGCCTTCTGGGGGAGATTGTCGGGGAATCGGGGAAAGTGTGCATTCTTTCGGGGAATGAGAACAATAAAGCTTTAAATAACCGTTTGGCGGGATTTGCAGGGGAAATGAAAGATAAATTTCCTGAAATAGAAGTACTGGAGCCAAGGTATACTTATGATGATGACTGGGTCGCAGAAAAAATCATGGAAGAAATTCTGGAGAATCATTGTGATTTGAAAGGAGTATATATTACCGGGCATGGAGAGAAGGGCGTTTGTGAGTGTCTCCGGAAGAAGAAGTTAAATCTGAAAATAAAAGTGGTGGCAAATGACCTGGTAAAGGAGAATCTTCCTTATCTTGAAAATGGGAGCATTAACTTTCTCATAGGACAGGATCCCTTTGCGCAGGGGTTTGAACCGACAATGATCTTATACAGGCTGTTATTTGAAGGCATTAAGCCCGAAAAGGAACTGCAGTATACGGACATTGTCATAAAAACAAAATATAATATATAGGATCCCGGAAACTCTTTGAATTTGCATTTAAAGAGTTTTTTTGCGTTCAAGTGCACGCAAGCGCGACAGGAAAAAATGCGTTAAGGAAGCATGGAATTCCGGATCCAAATCTATGGAAATAATTAAAACAACAAAGAAAAGTTGGCAAATGGAAATAAAAAACATAATATGACAAATGAAATATGGCAATAATTACCAAAAATATTGCAGTAAAATTGGAGATTTTGCGAATTGCGTTCACGTGCACGCGAATGATATAATACGTATACTAAAATGCAGTACCAAAAACTAGGAAAATGGAGGAAAACAGATGTTAAGAGTAGGTATGATCGGATGCGGCGGAATGGGGCGCGACCACATTAAGAGGTTAACAAACAAAATCCAGGGAGCGGAAGTTGTGGCAGTTACGGACGTATCCGGGGAAAATGCAAAAGCTG
Source organism: Clostridium sp. Marseille-P2415 (assembly GCF_900155545.1). GTDB lineage: Bacteria > Bacillota > Clostridia > Lachnospirales > Lachnospiraceae > Lacrimispora. The sequence goes on along the minus strand of NZ_LT732525.1, from coordinate 889,113 downwards.
CGGCAGCTTTATGCGGAGCTAAAATTTATAAGGAGGGGAAAGATTTGATCAACGCTCCGGAAGTAGACGCAGTATTTATCGTATCTCCGGGGTTTGCTCATATAGAGCACCTTCTTATGGCGATTGAGGCAGGGAAAAGAGTATTTTGTGAGAAGCCGTTATGTACAACGGCGGAGGACTGTTTAAAGGTAGTAAAGGCAGAGGAGGCTTCCGGAAAGCATCTGATCCAGCTTGGATTCATGAGACGTTATGACAGAGGTTACCGTCAGGTAAAGGCAGCGCTTCAGTCGGGGGAGTACGGGGAGCCGCTGATGCTGCACTGCACACACCGGAATCCGGAAGTGGGAACCGGTTATACCACTCCCATGGCAGTTCATGATACCGCCATTCATGAAATTGATGTGCTTCACTGGCTGGTAGATGATGAATATGAATCCGTTCAGGTTATCATGCCGAGAGTGACGAAATATTCCCACAGCAAATTGAATGATCCGCAGATTATGCTGATGCGCACCAAAAAAGGAGTTTGCATTGATGTTGAGGTGTTTGTGAACTGCAAGTTCGGGTATGACATTAACTGTGAAGCGGTGTGTGAAGACGGAGCGATTCAAATGGCAGTTCCGAATTATCCGGTTATCCGTAAGGATGCAAAGCTGTCCACCACCATTGATACCGATTGCTTTGTAAGATTTGAAGATGCCTACGACGAGGAAGTGCAGGACTGGGTTGACAGCGCTTCTAAGGGGATTATTACAGGTCCTACCGCATGGGATGGTTATCTTGCAGCCGTAACAGCGGATGCGCTGGTAAAGGCACAGGAGACAGGCGGAATAGAACCTGTTGTGACAGAAGTAGAAAAACCGGATTTTTATAAATAAAAAACAATGATGTTAAAATGGAGGAAAAAAATATGAAAATTGGATTTAACGAAGCGACAGCATTGGAATGTAAAGGTCAGTCTCTCATTGCAGATCTTGAAATGTGTGAGAAGTATGGGTTTGATTACATAGAAATCCGTTTTGACTGCATCAGGGATTACTTAAAGGAACATTCCCTGGAAGAGCTTTCCGGCTGGTTTAAAAATCATCACTTAAAACCCTGGGCATACAACACCCTTATCTTTTTTAATCAAAGGGATAAGGCAGGGGAAAAGGAAATCGATGATGAAGTGGATTTTATCATGGAAGTATCTAAGGCGATCGGAATGAAAATGCTTATCACGGTCCCGTCTTTTGATGTCAAAAACAAAACAGTGCCGGAGATCAAGGCTGAGGCAGTGGCCAGGCTGCAGTATCTGGCAGATAAAGTGGGATCGGATATGAAGATATCCCTTGAATTCTGCGGTGCGCCTAATTGCTCGATCAACCAGTTCGGAACGGCCTATGATGTTGTAAAAGCGGTTAACCGTGACAATGTAGGAGTAACGGTGGATACATTCCATTTCCATGAAATGTGTTCCAGATTAGAAGATTTGGAAAAAGCTGACGGAAAGAAAATTTTTGCATATCACTTGAATGACTGTGAAGACCTTCCGTTAGGTTCCTGCGGGGATGATAAGAGATTATGGCCGGGAGAGGGCGTTGTTGATCATGGGGGGATCGCAGCAGCACTAAGGAAGATCGGTTTTGACGGCGTATGTACGATTGAAGAATTCCGTCCTGAGTACTATAAGCTTTCTCATGAAGAAAATGTGAAAAAAGCAGCTCAGGTGACCAGGGAATTTGTTAAAAAATATTTCGGGTGACAGAAGAAGGAATATTTTAAACAGAAGGTATAACGTTCTTTATGAGCGGTGGAAGGAGGCTTTTTTTGATAAGGGGCACAATAGCAGAGATTCTGAATTTCAAACAGAAGAATAAAGATATGAATGAGTTCATTCAGGTTCCGGTACCGGAAAAGCTTGCGTATTGTTTCGGGGATCCGGCACTGACATTAATGTATACAATGACAACAACACTCCTGATTTATTTCTACACAAATGTAGCCGGTATTTCTGTTGGCACAGTGGGAATGATCATGCTTGTATCCCGTGTGTTTGACGGGTTCTCGGATGTGTTGATGGGGACTGTCATTGACAGAACTCATTCAAAATACGGGAAAGCCAGAATCTGGATCCTGCGCCTGGCAATTCCCTATGCGCTGGCGGCGATCCTTTTGTTTACGATGCCGGCTATAGGGGATATGGGCAAGGCGGTCTATGCTTTTGTTACATATAACATTATGAATACAGTGGTCTATACGGCGATCAGTCAGCCGTTTCATGCTCTGGGTTCGCTGATGAGCCGGGACAGAAGAGAGCGGGATATAATCTGTAATATCAGAATGGTGCTTTCTATTACGGCGAGTATGATTATTACGGCGTTTACCCTGCCGCTTATTAATCTGGTGGCTGAGAAAACGGGAAACAAGCAGATGGCGTGGATCCTTGTAACGGCAGTGTACGCGGTAATCTCTGTTTTTGTACTGATTAATACGTATGTTACCTGTACGGAGCGGGTTCAGGCGGATAAGAAGGAAAGAAAGGAAAAGTCGGATATTCCGTTTTTAACCGCATTTAAGGCGACGGTAACGAACCGGTATTTTTTAATTGCATTGGGATTAATGATTTTCTATACGGCATATCAGATTATTATCGGTACGGATTTGACCTATTACTGCCAATATGTATTAAATGATGTGGATCTGGTGATGCCTCTTTCCGCATCTGAAAAGGTAGCTACGATTATCGGAATCGCTCTTTTGCCTAAGGCATTGCCGAGGTTTGGAAAAAGAAATTTAATCTGTGCGGGCTGTCTGCTTGGAATTGCCGGTCAGTTCCTGTTTCTTTTTAATATTACGAGCATTCCCCTGGGGGTGGTGACCTGTATCATGAGAGGACTTGGAATCGCGCCTTTTTACGGTGTGCAGTATTCTTTGCCAAGTGATGCGATTGAGTATGGCCACTGGAAGACAGGAATCCGGGTAGAAGGCCTGATGTTTTCTTCTATGAGCATGGGACAGAAGGCAGGCAGCGGACTTACCTCAGCGATCATGGGAGCGGTTCTCTCAATGGCTGCCTTTGATGGAATAAAAGCAACTGCAGCCGAACAAACCGTGGCAGCGGTTTCTGTGATTAAAGGATTTTATTTATATGTTCCGATCGCAATCTGGATCATCATGTTTTTTATTGCAGCCTGCTACAAGCTGGATAAGGTATATGACAGGATGATGCGGGAGCTGGTGGCAAGAGAAGGAAAAACGGTTCCTGAGAATGGACCGGAAAAGGAAGCTTTCTTAAGAAACAGTAACCGTGTTAATGTCGCCATAGGCCGGCTCTATGGAAGCAGCGGAAGAAGGGTTGCGGAAGAAACTGCCAAGGCTTTGGGCTGCCGGGTATATGACCGTCAGATTATTTGTCTGATGGCAGAAAAGCTAGGAATGGAAACGGCCAATCTGGAAGAGGTGGAAAAGTATCTTAACTATGACGGTATGAATGAGAAGGTGACATTTTCTCCATATTCTTATTCCGTTTCGGGCGCAGCCAAGGATTACAGCGATCTGGAAATTTTTGAAAAGCAAAGTCAGCTGATATTAAGCATTGCGCAGAAATGTCCGGGAGTGTTCCTTGGGAGATGTGCTAATTTCGTGTTATCTGATATGCCTCATACGTATTCCTTCTTTATTTATGCCGATGATGAATACAGAAAGCAGGAAGGAAAAGAGTACTATCAGGGACAGAGCCTGGAAGAGCTGAAAAAAAGAGATGAGCAGAGAAATGAGTATTACCACAGGTTCACGGGAATGGACCGGCATGACCCGGAAAACTATGATCTGGTTATCAATGTATCCAAGACCGGAGTTGATGGTGCAGTACAAATGATATTATCCTATATTGGAGAAAAGGAAAAAGAAGGTGAAGAGGATGTTAAATAAGAATAAAGTAAAACTGGGGATTGCTCCAATTGCATGGACCAATGATGATATGCCGGATCTGGGAAAGGAAAATACCTTCGAGCAATGCGTCAGTGAAATGGCTCTTGCCGGATTTACAGGATCGGAGATAGGCGGAAAATATCCGGCTGATGTAAGCATCTTAAAAAAAGCCCTGGATTTGCGCGGGATCCGGATATGCAATTGCTGGTTTTCTTCCTTTCTGATTTCAAAGCCATTTGAAGAAACGGAAAAAGAATTTATCCGGCAAATTGATTTTTTGAAAGCAATGGGAGCAAAAGTGATCGGAGTGTCCGAGCAAAGCTATAGCATTCAAGGCAATTTGAACCAGCCTGTATGGGAAGGCAAATACGTGATGAGTGAGAAGGAGTGGAAGCTGCTGGCCCAGGGCCTTAACAAGCTGGGAAAAGCAGCAAAAGATAAGGGCATGACCCTTACCTTTCATCATCATATGGGGACTGTCGTGCAGACGGAAGAGGAAATTGACCGTTTTATGCAGGAAGTAAATCCCGAATTCGTATCCCTGCTCTTTGACAGCGGTCACTTATCTTTTGCCGGTGTGGATCCGGTAAGGGTATTAAAAAAATATGCTGACCGTGTAAGACATGTGCATTTAAAAGATATCCGAAAGAAAATGGTGGAAAAATCAGCAAAAGAAAGATGGAGTTTCTTACGGGGTGTCAGAGAGGGAGTCTTTACGGTGCCCGGTGATGGAGATGTGGATTTTGAACCGATTTTCCGTGTCCTGGAAGAAGCGGATTATGAAGGATATGTAGTGGTGGAAGCGGAACAGGATCCGGCCGTTGCCAATCCGCTGGAGTACGCAATCAAGGCAAGAAAGTATATTGCCGAAAAAACAGGACTCTAAATGAAGTATAAAGGAAGCCAGGAGGTGGTTGGTTTTGAAAATAGCATTTGACGTAGACGTGCTTGCAAAGCAAATGGATATCAATCGTATGGTACATCAGGTGGCTGACTGGGGATATAAATACATAGAACAGTCTCCTCATCCCAGGATTAATCCGTTTTATAAGCATCCCTTATTTTCGGAAGAATGTGAGCGGGAATACCGTCAGGCGCTGCGGGAAACAGGGGTGGAGATTTCTTCCTTTATCGTTGTATACCGCTGGTCCGGACCGACGGAAGAGCAGCGGAAGATGGCCGTGGAAAACTGGAAGAGAATGATACGGATCGCTGTTGATATGGGAGTCCGGGTCATTAATACAGAATTATCGGGAGATCCGAACCAGGAGGAAATCTGCAACGGTATGTGGTTTCGCTCTATGGAAGAATTGCTTCCAATCATAGAGCGGGAAGGGCTGCGTGTGGAGATTCAGTCCCATCCCTATGATTTCTGCGAGCTGAATGATGAGACCTGCGATCTCGTAAAATCTTTCCGCTCAAAGAACCTTGGTTATGTGTACTCTGCTCCCCACGGATTCTTCTATGACAAGGGAAAAGGAGATGTATCCTCCATGCTTCGCTATGCGGGAGATGAATTACCCCATGTCCTGTTTGCGGATACATTTAACCAGACCATGGACTGCAGGTATATTGTTAATCCGCCGTGGCTTAACAAAAGAGGAGCAGCGGATGTAACGGTGCATCAGCATCTGGCCATGGGAGAAGGAGAGGTGGATTTTGACGGTATTTTTAAAACTCTTCGTGAAATGAATTTTGCCAGGAAGCAGCTGGGTCAAAATGCTCCGAAAGCGGGAGGAGACAATATCGCCTGCGTTTCCATGTTTGGTTTTCCGGAGAAGATGGAAAAACAGGCACCGGAGGCCAGAGAACGAATTGAACGCGAGCTATTAGGAAAATAACGTGATTGAAAAACAGGGCTTAGAATCAGTCAGGGGCTGACTTCTAAGCCTTGCTGTGCTTTGTACGGCTTACCTTTTATTTAACCGGAATCATAGAATCAGAGCTTTCCGGACATAATAGTAAAATGATTAAAAATAAAGGAGGTGATGCCATATGTCAAACGTTGATAGAATACCCAATCGATTAATAAATGAAAAATCTCCTTATTTGCTTCAGCATGCATACAATCCGGTGGAATGGTTCCCCTGGGGGGAGGAAGCTTTTGCCAAAGCTGCGGCTGAAGACAAGCCGGTTTTTTTATCGATTGGGTATAGCTAACTGCGGTTGCATACGTGTACTTGTCACTGGTGTCATGTCATGTCTCATGAGTCCTTTGATGATGAAGAGGTAGCTGAATTTCTGAATAAGAATTATGTGGCAATAAAAGTGGACCGGGAAGAGAGACCGGACATTGATTCGGTATATATGTCTGTCTGCCAGGCCCTGACCGGTTCAGGAGGCTGGCCACTTACGATTATTATGACGCCGGAACAAAAACCTTTTTATGCCGCAACCTATCTGCCCAAGTTTTCCAGGTGGGGATCTTCGGGGCTCATGGATGTACTGGTTTCCATTCGGAAGCTCTGGGATCATGAAAAGCATAAGCTGCTGGAAGCAGGAGATGAAATAACCAGGTATTTAAATGGAGAAGAACAGTCCGAATCAAATGAAAGCGGTGAACCTGCAAAAGAATTGCTGTACTCAGCCGCAGATTTGCTGAAGAGATCTTTTGACGGGACGTGGGGCGGCTTCGGCAGAGCACCAAAATTCCCGATGGCTCATAACCTGATCTTTCTCATCAGACATCATGTTTTTGAAAAGGATGACACGGTCCTTTCCATGGCAGAAAAAACCCTGAAGCAAATGTACCGGGGCGGCATATACGATCACATCGGAGGAGGATTTTCACGCTATTCCACCGATGATAAATGGCTGGTTCCCCATTTTGAAAAAATGCTTTACGACAATGCGCTCCTGCTTTATGCTTATGTGGAAGCTTATCAGATAACAGGGGACAGGCTTTATGCCAGGGTGTCCCGGGGAATCCTCCGCTATGTTCTTTCCGTACTGACTGATGAAATGGGGGGATTTTACTGCGGTCAGGATGCGGACAGTGAAGGTGTGGAAGGAAAATTTTATACCTTTGATAAAAAAGAAGTTGTAAATGTTCTTGGGAAAGAAGATGCAGACGTATTCTGTAAATGGTTCGGTATAACGGAAAAAGGTAATTTTGAGGGAAAAAATATTCCGAACCTGATCGGAAATGAAGCCTTTGAAATCAGCAATGAAAAAATAGACGATCTTTGCCAAATGCTATATGGCTACCGTTTAAAAAGAACCATCCTTCACACGGATGATAAGATACTGACCTCCTGGAATGGACTTATGATTGCCGCAATTGCAAAAGCGTATCAGATACTGGGCGACGGTCAGTACCTGGAAGCTGCGAAAAAAGCACAGGCCTTCCTGGAAAACAAACTGACGGCCGAAAGCGGAAGGCTTTATATCCGGTACCGGGATGGTCAGGCGATTCACGATGGACAGCTTGATGATTATGCGTTTTATGCTTTTGGCCTGCTGGAATTGTATGAAGCGTCCTTTGATGTTAAGTATCTGGAAGAATTCGTGAAAATCTCTGAGAAAATGCTTGAGCTTTTTTTTGATGAACCTCATGGAGGGTTTTATATGTATGCCCATGACCGGGATAAGCTTATAAGCCGCCCCAAGGAACTTTATGACGGTGCGCTTCCATCTGGGAATTCCGTGGCGGCATATGTGCTGAGCAGGATCTATCATCTGACCGGGGAAATAAAGTGGCAGAATTTCCTTGAGAAACAGATCGCTTATCTGTCAAAAGAAATGCGCCGAAGCCCTGCAAACTATTGTTTTTCATTGCTTGCGCTTCAAAGCGTTCTGTACCCTTCCACTGAAATCATATGTGTTTCCGCTGAGGAATCTATCTTAAATGAACTGAAGGATCTGCAGAAAAGAATCATGCCTGATTTCAACGTAGTATTAAAAACTCCATTGAACGAAAACGAATTGACAAAAGCAGCTCCATACACAAAGGATTATCCCATAAATACTGCCGGAAGTAAATATTATGTCTGCCGCAACGGTTCCTGTTTGCAGCCTGTAGACGGCATCGAAGCTTTAAAAAACTTATTGGAAACTTTATAGCATGAATGTTAAGTTAAAATCTGGTTATGATATAAGTAAATTCCATGATCTTTCCCTTTTAACTTAATAATAAAGGAAGGACGTATTGCCTCACTGATGATGCAGATCAGTTAAGCAATACGTCCTGTAAAGTTATCAAAAAAGGGAGGAGAGCTGATAATAAATTATCAGCTCGAGTATTATGAAAAAAATCTTATAAGCAATTTGTATTTACATTCTAAGTATATCCATGAAACATGAAGAAACCGTGTTATTTATGTAAAAGGTTTTTGAATAAAATTTAAACAAAATATGAACAGCTGGACAAAAACATGAGTATTTGATAAAATACATTTATATGCGAAATCTGACGCAGAAGTGCCTTACAGGTATACCTTTACGCCCGATAAAGCGGGGCGGGCCCTGCCCAAAAAGCATGGGCGGTAAGGAGGAAAGGGAGAAAAAATGAAGAATCCGGTTGTAACGATTACAATGGAAAACGGCGATGTGATGAAAGCTGAGCTGTATCCGAAAATTGCACCAAACACAGTAAATAATTTTATCAGTCTTGTAAAAAAAGGTTTTTATGACGGATTGATTTTCCACAGGGTCATCAATGGTTTTATGATTCAGGGCGGCTGCCCGGAGGGAAGCGGAATGGGCGGCCCGGGCTATTCCATTAAGGGAGAGTTCAGCCAGAATGGATTTTCCAACGCTTTTAAGCATGAGGAAGGCGTGTTGTCCATGGCAAGAGCCATGAGCCCGGATTCAGCCGGCTCCCAGTTTTTCATCATGCACAAGGCTTCACCGCATCTGGATGGTTCCTATGCTGCATTCGGTAAGATCACGGAAGGCATGGATATTGTGAATAAGATTGCTGATGTGAAAACGGATTACAATGACCGCCCCATGAAAGAGCAGAAGATCCGTTCCATGACTGTGGAAACCTTTGACGAAGAGTATCCCGAGCCGGAAACTTGCTAAGCGATGACCTGGGAACGGGAGATTATAATAGAAGGAAACGTTTTCCGGGTTACCATATCCGATGATTGCGAGGCCCTGCGTTCTGCGTATGCGGAAGGCAGGGCCGTTATTGGTTTGTGGGATCCTGAGAGAACGGACCAGTGCCTTACGCCGGCCGGCTATGTGGCGGAGTCACTGGAAGACATAGACGATGAATTCCTGGAACGGGTCGTAAGGAGAAAAGAGGGATTGCCGTGGCAGATCGCGAAAACGCAGCGTTTGACAATCCGGGAGTTTACTCCCGGCGATTGTTCCTTTATTCCGGATGAGCCCGGGGGCGGAGAGGCTGACCGGTTGTTTTTAAAAGAAGAATCCTTAAAAGACTACATTCGCTGCCAGTACGGTTTCTATGAATATGGAATCTGGGCAGTTGTGGATAACCATACCGGAAGGCTGGTGGGAAAGGCCGGCATCTGCAACCTGGAATTATCCTTGCAGCAGGAGTTTTTAAAAGCTATAAAAAATAATGATACCCCGGTGGAACTGGGATATCATATCTTTTCCCCATACAGGCGGCAGGGATATGGAAAAGAAGCCTGCCAGGCCATACTTCGATATGCAGCTTCCGCTGTTTCTGAACGGATTTATGCCAGGATTGACCAGAGAAACCGTCCTTCGGTAAAACTGGCGGAGAGTCTGGGGTTCCGGCTTATAGACCAAACACATAGCGGATCAGTTCCACGCATGTGTCTGTATGAGTGGAATTGCTCATAATGGCCAGAACCGGTTCATCCATAATGAGTCCGGTCTTTTCACAGAAATCCGTTTCCCCGATGAGGATGCCGCAGGCCGTCCTTTCTCCGGTTTCCTGATTGGTCACCATATAGAGGTGATCCTTTACCTTATCATAAACATTGCCGGGGAGGACCTCCTTTAAATCGGTAAAGCCGCCCATGGCACCGTAGTGGTCGATGGTATCCTGCTTTCCGATCATAACGTCCAGTTCCTTGCTGGATATCATGGCGGTGATTTTGGCCAGCTCCGCATAAGTGAATTCGCTCATGGACGATTCATCAAAGGTCAGGGACATGGAGTAGTCCACATCAATTTCCTTATCAGCTTCAAGTCCGATATACTGGCGGAAGCCCTGTTCAAAATAATCGTTTACAGAGTCGGCTTCACCGGCAGGGCGGCTGTTTAAAATGATGCAGGACATGGCCGTTTCAAACCGGTTGTTATAGATGGCGGAGCCGATGGAGGAGATGAGGACTATGGCTACCACCACACTGATGATCGGAATTTTATAATATTCCCAGATGTACCACAGCTTATTTTTAAAACTCATGTCCTTTAACTTGCTTCGTTCCTCTTGCAAGATATCCTTAAAGTTTTTGTCTTCGTAGGGGGTCATCATTCGCGCCTCTTTCTTTTTTAATTACAGGTACTTTTTGATTATAACACATAGCGGCTGATTTTCCTAAAAATAATTCTAAAATTTTGATGAAATAAAGAAGAACGTTTGCTTTTTACAGGCAAATCCGCTATAATATTTTTGATGCTATTATGAGAAGGGGAATGACTTATGTTATCTGGTTTTTTTAATTATGATAATCCGGTATGGCGGTTTATCGGTAAATTCGGAGATTTGATCATCTTAAATATCCTGTGGCTGGTGTGCAGCATCCCGGTTTTTACCATAGGCGCGTCTACGACAGCGGTTTATTATGTGACGCTGAAGCTTGCCAGAGATGACGATGGATACACCATCCGTTCTTTTTTTAAATCCTTTAAAGAAAACTTCAAGCAGTCCACCATAATCTGGCTGATCCTGTTGGCGGCAGGTATTGTTCTCGGGGTCGATATGTATTTTTTCACCAGGCTGTTTACAGGGGGACAAACCTTTCGGACTGTGATGCTTACCGTATTCCTTGCGATGATAATTGTTTATGCAGCTGTTTTTACTTATATTTTCCCGCTTCAGGCCAGGTTTTTCAATACCGTAAAGCGTACCTTTTTCAATGCATTTTTCATGTCCATACGCCATTTGTTCCGCACCATCGGAATGATCGTGATCGACGGGGTTCTGGTGGCGGCCGGATTCGTATTTGTGATTCCGCCGATGCTGATGATATTTATGCTGTTTGGCTTTCCCCTGCTGGCGTTTATAAATTCCTATATTCTGACTCCGGTGTTTCAGATTTATATGCCGAAGGAAGAGCAGAAAGAGGAAGAGTTAAGGCCGCTGTTTGCGGATGAGGAAGAGGATGTAAGCAGTATTCTTTTGGCAAAGGGAGACGAGCATTCAAAAGAGGGACCTAAAGAAGAGACAGAAGCCGAAGAGATACAAAACGAGCAGGAATAAGCTCTGTATACGGCCGGGCAGGGAACGTTTCAATAATCCTTGTCCGGCTGTTTTTTATTTTACAGGAAAATTCTCCGAACTCCACTGTAAAATAAAAAGCATGGACTTTCCGGTCTCCCCTGTATTTCATATTTTAGACACTATATGGACACAAAAGAAAGGTATACTTAAGATTCGGGATGAGGATACGTCTGGGAGGTGGAATATGACCGAAGAAGAGTATTTCTGTTTTATCCAGCCCTATGAGGATGCGCTCAAAAATATCAGAGTCAGAGTGGATGTGCTGAATAATGATTATAGAAGAAAAAATCAGAATTATCCGATTCATCATATTCAGCACAGGATCAAACAAAAGGAAAGCATCGAGAATAAGCTGGAAAAGAACGGATATGAGATCAGCACGGATTCCGCTGGAAATTATTTAACTGATATTGCGGGGATCCGGGTCATCTGCTATTTTGTAAGGGATATATATGCCATCGTCTGCCTGCTGAAGAAGCAGACCGATATCGTAGTAATAAAGGAAAGCGACTATATTGCCGATCCAAAGCCTAATGGATACCGAAGCTATCACATTGTCTTTGGCGTTCCGGTTTATCATACGGATGGTATGGAATATTATCCGGTAGAAATACAGCTTCGCACCATGGCCATGGATTTATGGGCCAGCATGGAACACCGCATTTGTTACAAAGGAGAACAGAAGAAGCGGGCAGTAAAGGAATTTAAGGAATATGCTCAAGCTTTAAAGCAGATGGAAGAAGAGATGGAAGGATTTCTTTCAGATATTTAATAAAATGATAGCCCCGGCGGTGTTCTGCCGGGGGTTCTCGGAAGTTTGTATATAAATATGAGGGAAAGCGGATTATTTATCGATTCGGAATCCCGAATAAGCGGTCATACCGTGTTCATGCAGGTCGAGACCGTCTAACTGTTCCTGATCGGATACTCTTAAACCTATTGTTTTCTTAAGTAAGGTAAATATGATAAATGCCATCACAGCCGTATAGGCGAGAACAGAAACAATCCCCGTTAACTGTGTCAATAAATTGCATCCTTCTCCAAAGATGCCGGTCATAAGAGTACCTAGAAGACCGCAGCAGCCGTGTACGCCAACCGCGCCGACCGGGTCATCGACTTTTACGGCTTTATCGATGAATTCAATGGCAAGAACTACTACAAAACCTGCAATCACGCCGATGATGATCGCTTCGTAAGGGGTCACCACATCACAGCCTGCCGTGATCGCCACCAGACCGGCCAGGGAACCGTTTAATGTCATGGATACATCGGGCTTTCCGTAACGCGCCCAGGTAAACAGCAGGGTTGTAAGTGTGGAAGCTGCAGCGGCAAGGTTGGTAGTCATGGCAATATTACCTATGGTGGTGGTGGCAGCTGTTGTGGAACCGCAGTTGAAACCAAACCAGCAGAACCAGAGGATAAATACTCCCAGAACACCCAGGGGAATATTGTGACCGGGAATTGCATTTGCAGTTCCGTTTTCATTGTATTTGCCAATACGGGGACCAACAATTTTCGCACCTACAAAGGCGCAGATGCCGCCGACCATATGAACTGCGGTAGAGCCTGCAAAATCATGGAATCCCATGTCCGCTAACCAGCCGCCGCCCCAGATCCAATGTCCGGTTATGGGATAAATAATTACGCTGATGGCTGCTGAGTAAATCAGATAAGAGGAGAACTTCGTACGTTCTGCCATGGCACCTGAGACGATGGTAGCTGAGGTCGCGCAGAATACGGTGTGGAAAATCATGAATACGGCGATTGGAAGGCCGTTAAATAATCCATCCCCGTCAGCCAGAGAATAAGGATTGAAAAATCCGGAACCGCCGAAGAGGCCTGCGATATTGCTGCCAAACATGAGCGGGAAACCCAGGATGAAGAAGAAGAGGGACCCGAGAACAAAGTCCATCATGTTCTTCATGCATATGTTTCCTGCATTTTTTGCTCTTGTAAAACCTGTTTCTACCAGGGCAAAGCCGGCCTGCATGAAATAGACCAGAATTGCGGCCAGCATGGTCCATATAATATTCAATAATAAGGTTGTATTTTCCATAATCATAACTCCTCTTAATATTTTTTAATGGAATCTTTACAGAATCATAAATACAAAACAGGGATAACTGCTTTCAGAAAAGCAATTATCCCCGTTGATAATTTATTTAAGTTCTGTATGAAAATTGAATGTCTGTTTCCTTTTTGAATTACAGAGCTTCCCTGCCGTGTTCACCGGTTCGGATCCGCACTGCATCCTGCACATCGTAAACGAAAATCTTACCGTCGCCGTAATTACCGGAATTAATTTCCTCTACTACCGCATCAATGATTGGATCAGCCAGCTCCTTTGGTACAACGGTTTCAACTTTAACTTTAGGGAGCAGGTTCACATTATACTTGGTACCGCGGTACATCTGAGTGTAGCCCTTCTGATTGCCATATCCCATGACATTGCTGATCATTAGCCCGTTGACCTTGCAGCCTTCCAGGACAGCCTTTAAGTTTTCAAGCTTTTCCGGCTTGATGATAATTTCCAGTTTTTTCATACAGCACATCCTCCTCAATTTTGTTTACAGAAAACGAGGGCAATTCCAGTTTCGGAACGCCCTCGTTCAGTATATCAACATTATACATGACTGACGTTTTTTGTCAAATAGATTTTCGAAAAAATATTAACAAAATTTTTATGAAAAATTAACAAGAGCAAAAAATACATATCAGAATAAAACGCTTGTACTTTTTTTTATTTCGTTATATACTAAATACTGTATACAAAAAAATTTAAAAATACAATCCGAAAAACCAAAAAGTGAGGAATGTTTGCTTATGATAAGACACCTGGGATTAAAAGCGTATGGAAAGATTAATCTGGGGCTTGATGTTTTAAGAAGACGGGAAGACGGATACCATGAAGTGAGAATGATCATGCAGACCGTCGGCCTTTATGATAAGATCGACATTTACTTAAAAGAGACGCCGGGAATCGAAGTGGTGACCAATCTTTTTTATTTGCCGGTTAATGAAAATAATCTGGTTTATAAGGCAGCCAGGCTGCTCATGGATGAGTTTCATGTCACGCATGGAATCCGCATTCATCTTAAGAAATTCATTCCGGTTTCTGCGGGAATGGCCGGCGGCAGCAGCGATGCGGCGGCCGTTCTGTTTGGGGTCAATAAGATGTTCCAGCTTGGCCTTACAAGAGAAGAGCTGATGGAGCGGGGGGTTAAGATCGGGGCGGATGTTCCTTATTGTGTAATGAGAGGAACCGCACTGTCCGAAGGAATCGGAGAAATTCTGACTCCGCTTCCGGATATGCCTCAGTGCCAGGTGCTGATAGCAAAGCCTGGAGTAAGCGTATCCACAAAGTTCGTATACGAGCATCTGGATGCGGTAGGGTTAAGGGCGGAAGACCATCCGGACATTGACGGGATGATCGAAGCCATTCGGAACCATAACATATATCAGGTGTCGGAACGCCTGGGAAATGTGCTTGAGACGGTCACGATTCCGGAATATCCGGTGATCGCACAGATTAAGGACAAAATAAGGGAGCTGGGAGCGGTGAACGCCTTAATGAGCGGAAGCGGCCCTACGGTGTTTGGTATTTTTACCAGTCCCAAAGCCGCAGAAAACGCTTATGAAGAGCTGCGGTACGGTGAGAGCAAGGTCCTTGTAAAACAAGTTTATCTGACTAATTTTTATAATACCAAGGAGGTTACCAATGGGTAGTGATTTAAAAGTTAACATGAATGAATATCTGCCGCTTCGGGATGTGGTTTTCAACACTTTGCGACAGGCCATTTTAAAGGGAGAACTGGCGCCGGGGGAGCGGCTTATGGAGATCCAGCTTGCAGAACGCCTTGGAGTCAGCCGTACCCCGATCCGGGAAGCCATCCGGAAACTTGAACTGGAAGGGCTTGTTTTAATGATACCGAGAAAGGGTGCTGAGGTAGCAAAAATCTCTGAAAAAAGCTTAAGGGATGTTCTGGAGGTACGTAGGTCCTTAGAGGAGCTGGCCATTGAACTGGCCTGCCAGCGCATGACACCGGAGGCTGTGGCTGAACTTGAAATAAAGCAGGAGGAATTCCGGAATGCTGTATTAAACGGCAATGCAATGGAAATCGCTGAAACCGATGAAGCCTATCACGATGTGATCTTTAAAGGAACCTGCAACGACAGGCTGGTTCAGATGATCAATAACTTAAGGGAACAGATGTACCGTTACCGTCTGGAATACATTAAGGATGAGGACAAACGTCAGGTCCTTATTATAGAGCATGATAATATCTTAAAGGCAGTACGGCTGCGGAGGGTTGAAGAAGCCAAGGAAGCCATGAGAGAACATATTGATAACCAGGAGATCACGGTTTCAAAGAATATCAAAGAACAGGATTATTAAGGAGGGGAAGCCTATGGCGTTTAAGGAGAAGTATCTGGCCGGTGAAATAGAATTCGAAGCCATTGATGATTATATTGAAGAATGGAATCATAGCAGCACACCGGAAACCCTGGCCAAGTTCCTGGGCCTTGATGAAGAGGAAGAGGATGTGTGGATTGAGGACAGCGATGAAGCCCTTAAGGAAATTCTTGACAGTAAAAAATAAACGAAAATGGAAAAATTATTAAATAAGTATAACATTTCTTGACAAGGTGACAACGTGTCATTATAATAAGTGGCATGTTGTCACCTTTGTGTGTTTCAGCTTGATTCACAGGGGGAAGGAAAAGAGAGGTGGGAAAATGCCAACGGAGCGATTTTATAATCTTCCGGCGGGAAAAAAGAAAACAATTCGCGAAGCTGCAATGGAAGAATTTATCCGTGTACCGCTTGAAAAAGCATCGATTAATAAGATAATCAAAACTGCAGGAATATCAAGAGGAAGCTTTTATACTTATTTTGAGGATAAGTATGATGTTCTGGGATATATTTTTGAGGATGCTGCGGAACACTTTTTGAATGGCTGGGTTGGCAGTGCTCAAAGACACAATGGAGATTTGTGGAGAACTGCCGAAGCATTTATGGATTACAGCATATCCAATACAGAAGAGAATGTGCTAAAGCTGGTTAAGAACATTGTTGACAGTGATAAAATGTTTGCTATAACCCATTGCCTGTGCAAGGATAGCGGTACCGGCCAATATGCCATGCAGGAGGTAATGTTCAACTCCATTGACAAATCTGACTTTAAGGATCAAAGCATCGAAACCTTTGGAAAACTGATATCAATGATTTTTTTTGAACTGGCCCATTGCATGGGGTGGTATTATCATCATCCAGAGGACATGGAAAAAATTAAGAAAATTTTCCATGAAAAATTAGAAATTCTGCAATATGGAATTTGTAAACAATAATTAGAATCAAAATGTGGCCAAATAAGGAGTGCATCATGACGAAGAAAAAGACATTCATAATTGCAGGTGCAGTTGTAGTTGCAGCTGTCCTGGCAGGACTGATCCTTCCAAAGGTATTGGGAGGAAATAAGGAAGAGCTTGTGGCTGAAGTTCCTCCTACCGTAACAGCAGAGAAGCCTCAGATCCGTTCCATTGAGTTGAGCAATGAATTAATCGGGACCATAGAGCCGGACAGCATTGTTTATGTGACGCCTCTTGGCTCAGGAGAAGTTACCAATATCGGCGTTAAGACCGGCGATGTGGTTACGGCAGGCCAGCTTCTTTGTGTCATTGATACGAAACAGGTGGAGAGTTCCAGGATCACTGCTGAGACTACCAGGATCGCCTACGAAGACGCCAAGAAGAATCTGGACCGCTATAGCGTTCTTTATGCGGCAGGCGATGTGGCAGAGGCAGATTATCAGTCTCTTGTTGATAAGACGGAAACGGCAAGGCTTCAGTACGAGAATGCCAAGATTGCATATAACCTCCAGTTGGAAAGCAGCCAGGTGACGTCACCGATTGCCGGCCGGGTGGAAAGCTTAAGCATTAGCGTACACGATATGGTTTCCCCTCAGACTACCTTATGTGTAATATCCGGAGAAGGAGGAAAAGCGGTAACCTTTTATGTTTCAGAACGCATCGTTGGCGGACTGAAGGCAGGAGACAGCATAAGAGTGGAAAAGAATGGAACCGACCATACGGCGACCATAACAGAAGTAAGTACCATGGTCGATGACTCGAGCGGTTTATTCAAAGTAAAAGCTTCCATACCGAGCGGAGATACCCTGGCTACCGGAACATCGGTAAAGCTTTATGTTATCTCCCAGAAAGCGGAGAACGTTCTGACTGTTCCTGTGGACAGTGTTTATTATGAGGGCGGAAATCCGTTCATTTATACATATTTAGACGGAACCCTTAAAAAGAATGCAGTAACCGTAGGACTGTCAGACAATGATTATATGGAAGTTAAAGACGGAATTACGGCTGATGATCAGGTAGTCACCACATGGACCAGTGAATTATATGACGGCTCCAAGGTTACCCTTGCAACTGAAGCCGGGGAAGAGACTCAGGCAGCAGATGGTACGACAGAAACAGAAGGAACCGAGGCGGAAACTTCTGAGTCTGTACAGTAAGGGGGCGGTAGAATGGGAATTACAAAAGGCGTTTTAAAGCGGCCCGTGACCACCGTCTTAGTAGTTTTGTGTCTGATCGTATTTGGTTTGTCCTCTGTTTTGTCCTCCAAGATGGAGCTGACCCCGGAAATGAATTTCCCGATGCTCTTAATCAACAGTGTATATGCCGGTGCTAACCCGGAGGACGTAAATGATCTTGTTACCAAGCCGGTAGAAGAGGCCGTGGGTACTCTTTCCGGCATTAAGAATGTTCAGTCCAGTTCTCAGGAGAATGTTTCCATCGTTATGCTGGAATATGAATACGGTACGGATATGGATAAGGCGTATTCTGATTTGAAGAAGAAGATGGATAACATTGATTTGCCTGATGATGTGGAGACACCCAGCATTATGGAATTCAACATGAATGACATGCCTGCGGTGACCCTGTCAGTGAATGATCCATCCCAGGAGAATCTTTATAACTATGTGAATGATAAGATTGTGCCGGAATTTGAGAAAATTTCTTCGGTTGCCAGTGTAGATGTCAGCGGCGGCCGGGAAGGTTATATCAGCGTCCGGCTGATACCGGAAAAGATGAACCAGTACCATCTGACCATGAATTCCATCAGCCAGGCCATCAAGGCGGCTGACTTTACCTATCCGGCAGGAAATACCGGAGTGGGAAAGCGGGATTTATCCGTCAGTACAGGTGTGGAAGTGAAGACGGTTGAAAGCTTAAAAAAGGTTCCGGTGGTGGCAGGCGACGGAAAGACCATCTACATGGAGGATATTGCCGATATTTCGGAAACCTCAAAAGAGCAGGAAGCAATTGGACGGTACAATGGGGAAGATACCATTACATTATCCATTAATAAACAGCAGAAGGACAGTGCGGTCGATGTATCAAAGTCTGTAACCCGGACGATCAATACATTAAAGCAGGAACATCCGAATCTGGATATTGTTGTTATTGATGATACCAGTGATCAGATCACATCAGCGCTTAGCAGCGTTAAGGACACCATGATTATGGCAGTTGTCATTTCCATGATCATCATTTTCCTGTTCTTCGGAGATATCAAGGCGTCTCTGATCGTCGGAAGCTCTATTCCGGTATCCATTCTGGTATCCCTGATTTTAATGTCCGCCATGGGCTTTTCCATGAACGTTATCACCATGAGCAGTATCGTTCTTGGTGTAGGTATGATGGTGGATAACTCCATTGTTGTACTGGAAAGCTGCTTCCGTTCACAAAAAGGGACCGGGTTCCGGGAATATATGAATGCGGCGCTGGAAGGTACGGGAGTCGTATTACAATCCATTCTTGGCGGTACCATTACGACCTGTGTTGTATTTATCCCTCTGGCTCTTTTGGAAGGTATGACCGGTCAGCTGTTTAAGCCTTTGGGCTATACCATTGTGTTCTGTATGCTGGCCTCCCTGCTTTCCGCCATGACCATTGTTCCTCTTTGTTACAGCCGGTTCCGTCCGATTGAAAAACAGAATTCTCCTATGGGCGGTATCGTTAGAGCCATGCAGAACGGCTACCGTAAACTGGTCGATAAGCTGCTCCGCAGACGTGCGATGGTTATGATCGTTTCGGTCCTGCTGTTGGTTGCCTCCTTTTTCCTGGCCACAAAACTTGGCTTTGAACTGATGCCGGCAGTTGATCAGGGAACGATAACCGTCAGTGCGGAGATGAAACCGGGTCTTAAGGTAGAGGAAGCGGATAAGATCCTGCAGAAGCTGGAGGGCATCGTCACCAGTGAAGGGGATTTAAAATCTTATATGGTCAGCTATGGCGGCAGCGGCTTAAGCTTTAGCGGCGGTACGAAGGGAACTTTGACCGCCTATCTGAAGGATGACAGAAAGCTTACTACCAATCAGATTGTAAATAAGTGGAAAAAGGAAATGAACCAGCTTCCGGACTGTAATATTACCGTGGAGTCTTCTTCCAGCATGAGCATGATGAGCAGCAGCAATGATTTTGAAGTAATCCTTCAAAGCGCTCAGCTTGATGAACTGAAAAGTATTTCCGATCAGATGGTGGCAGAGCTGACGGAACGTCCGGAATTGATCAAGGTACATTCTGATCTTGAGAATGCGGCACCAATAATCAAGGTTCGGGTAGATCCCATAAAAGCAGCAGCAGAAGGAGTTGTTCCATCCAACGTAGGCGGACTGTTAAACAGTATGCTGAGCGGTACGAAAGCGACCACCATGGAAGTGGCAGGAGAGGATGTTGACGTACAGGTAGAATATCCGGAAGATACTTATGATACGCTTGATAAGGTAGAAGGAATCATGATTCCCAACAGCTCAGGCGGTTCCGTAGCTCTTACGGATATCGCTGACATCGGTTATGAAGACAGCCCATCTGCAATCAGCAGAAAGAACAAACAATATTTAGTTACCATTACAGGTTCCTTTACCGATGAGGTCAAGACGAACAAAGACAAAGCGGCAGCAATAAAGGAAATTGATCAGAAAGTCGTTAACAAGTATTTGGACACTACTGTTACAAGAGCCAAAAACAGTGAAGATGAATCCATGCAGGAGGAATTTGGCAATCTGTTAAGGGCGATCGCCATAGCCGTTTTTCTGATATTCGTAGTTATGGCCGCCCAGTTTGAATCACCTAAATTCTCAATGATGGTTATGACCACCATCCCGTTCAGTCTGATTGGTTCCTTTGGATTCCTGGCGGCTGCGGGTGTCGCCATCAGTATGCCGTCGCTCTTGGGATTCCTGATGCTCATCGGTACGGTAGTAAACTCGGGTATCCTATATGTGGATACGGTAAATCAATACCGCTCTTCCATGGATAAACGTACCGCCCTTATTGAAGCAGGTGCGACCAGACTTCGTCCCATTCTTATGACCACCCTTACTACGGTAGTCTCCATGATCCCTATGGCCATGGCGGTGGGAGACAGTGGTGAAACCATGCAGGGCCTTGCGTTGGTCAATGTTGGCGGTCTGACTGCTTCCACGATCCTCTCTCTGCTGATGCTGCCGGTATATTATTCTCTTATGAGCGGCAAGGTGGATAAGAGTGAAATGCCGGATTAAAAGTATGACAGGGGACCATGTCTTTTGGGATATCCGGTTCCCTGCTGGAAGAAAGTGGTTTTTAAGTTTCAAAAAAGATATGGTAAGATAAGAGTGCATATATTACAGCATAAAAATCCCAATTAAGGAGGATTCAGGATGAGAAAATGGAAACAGATCAGCGCATGCTGTCTTGCGGCAGTGCTCACTGTTTCCGGACCGGCGGCCACAGCCTGGGCCGGCAGTCCGGAATTTGCCAGGACCCCNGGAGACACCCAGCATTATGGAATTCAACATGAATGACATGCCTGCGGTGACCCTGTCAGTGAATGATCCATCCCAGGAGAATCTTTATAACTATGTGAATGATAAGATTGTGCCGGAATTTGAGAAAATTTCTTCGGTTGCCAGTGTAGATGTCAGCGGCGGCCGGGAAGGTTATATCAGCGTCCGGCTGATACCGGAAAAGATGAACCAGTACCATCTGACCATGAATTCCATCAGCCAGGCCATCAAGGCGGCTGACTTTACCTATCCGGCAGGAAATACCGGAGTGGGAAAGCGGGATTTATCCGTCAGTACAGGTGTGGAAGTGAAGACGGTTGAAAGCTTAAAAAAGGTTCCGGTGGTGGCAGGCGACGGAAAGACCATCTACATGGAGGATATTGCCGATATTTCGGAAACCTCAAAAGAGCAGGAAGCAATTGGACGGTACAATGGGGAAGATACCATTACATTATCCATTAATAAACAGCAGAAGGACAGTGCGGTCGATGTATCAAAGTCTGTAACCCGGACGATCAATACATTAAAGCAGGAACATCCGAATCTGGATATTGTTGTTATTGATGATACCAGTGATCAGATCACATCAGCGCTTAGCAGCGTTAAGGACACCATGATTATGGCAGTTGTCATTTCCATGATCATCATTTTCCTGTTCTTCGGAGATATCAAGGCGTCTCTGATCGTCGGAAGCTCTATTCCGGTATCCATTCTGGTATCCCTGATTTTAATGTCCGCCATGGGCTTTTCCATGAACGTTATCACCATGAGCAGTATCGTTCTTGGTGTAGGTATGATGGTGGATAACTCCATTGTTGTACTGGAAAGCTGCTTCCGTTCACAAAAAGGGACCGGGTTCCGGGAATATATGAATGCGGCGCTGGAAGGTACGGGAGTCGTATTACAATCCATTCTTGGCGGTACCATTACGACCTGTGTTGTATTTATCCCTCTGGCTCTTTTGGAAGGTATGACCGGTCAGCTGTTTAAGCCTTTGGGCTATACCATTGTGTTCTGTATGCTGGCCTCCCTGCTTTCCGCCATGACCATTGTTCCTCTTTGTTACAGCCGGTTCCGTCCGATTGAAAAACAGAATTCTCCTATGGGCGGTATCGTTAGAGCCATGCAGAACGGCTACCGTAAACTGGTCGATAAGCTGCTCCGCAGACGTGCGATGGTTATGATCGTTTCGGTCCTGCTGTTGGTTGCCTCCTTTTTCCTGGCCACAAAACTTGGCTTTGAACTGATGCCGGCAGTTGATCAGGGAACGATAACCGTCAGTGCGGAGATGAAACCGGGTCTTAAGGTAGAGGAAGCGGATAAGATCCTGCAGAAGCTGGAGGGCATCGTCACCAGTGAAGGGGATTTAAAATCTTATATGGTCAGCTATGGCGGCAGCGGCTTAAGCTTTAGCGGCGGTACGAAGGGAACTTTGACCGCCTATCTGAAGGATGACAGAAAGCTTACTACCAATCAGATTGTAAATAAGTGGAAAAAGGAAATGAACCAGCTTCCGGACTGTAATATTACCGTGGAGTCTTCTTCCAGCATGAGCATGATGAGCAGCAGCAATGATTTTGAAGTAATCCTTCAAAGCGCTCAGCTTGATGAACTGAAAAGTATTTCCGATCAGATGGTGGCAGAGCTGACGGAACGTCCGGAATTGATCAAGGTACATTCTGATCTTGAGAATGCGGCACCAATAATCAAGGTTCGGGTAGATCCCATAAAAGCAGCAGCAGAAGGAGTTGTTCCATCCAACGTAGGCGGACTGTTAAACAGTATGCTGAGCGGTACGAAAGCGACCACCATGGAAGTGGCAGGAGAGGATGTTGACGTACAGGTAGAATATCCGGAAGATACTTATGATACGCTTGATAAGGTAGAAGGAATCATGATTCCCAACAGCTCAGGCGGTTCCGTAGCTCTTACGGATATCGCTGACATCGGTTATGAAGACAGCCCATCTGCAATCAGCAGAAAGAACAAACAATATTTAGTTACCATTACAGGTTCCTTTACCGATGAGGTCAAGACGAACAAAGACAAAGCGGCAGCAATAAAGGAAATTGATCAGAAAGTCGTTAACAAGTATTTGGACACTACTGTTACAAGAGCCAAAAACAGTGAAGATGAATCCATGCAGGAGGAATTTGGCAATCTGTTAAGGGCGATCGCCATAGCCGTTTTTCTGATATTCGTAGTTATGGCCGCCCAGTTTGAATCACCTAAATTCTCAATGATGGTTATGACCACCATCCC
Organism: Clostridium sp. Marseille-P2415; assembly: GCF_900155545.1. Classification (GTDB taxonomy): domain Bacteria; phylum Bacillota; class Clostridia; order Lachnospirales; family Lachnospiraceae; genus Lacrimispora. Next base: position 865,707 of record NZ_LT732525.1, on the reverse strand, counting down.
GTTCAGTCTGATTGGTTCCTTTGGATTCCTGGCGGCTGCGGGTGTCGCCATCAGTATGCCGTCGCTCTTGGGATTCCTGATGCTCATCGGTACGGTAGTAAACTCGGGTATCCTATATGTGGATACGGTAAATCAATACCGCTCTTCCATGGATAAACGTACCGCCCTTATTGAAGCAGGTGCGACCAGACTTCGTCCCATTCTTATGACCACCCTTACTACGGTAGTCTCCATGATCCCTATGGCCATGGCGGTGGGAGACAGTGGTGAAACCATGCAGGGCCTTGCGTTGGTCAATGTTGGCGGTCTGACTGCTTCCACGATCCTCTCTCTGCTGATGCTGCCGGTATATTATTCTCTTATGAGCGGCAAGGTGGATAAGAGTGAAATGCCGGATTAAAAGTATGACAGGGGACCATGTCTTTTGGGATATCCGGTTCCCTGCTGGAAGAAAGTGGTTTTTAAGTTTCAAAAAAGATATGGTAAGATAAGAGTGCATATATTACAGCATAAAAATCCCAATTAAGGAGGATTCAGGATGAGAAAATGGAAACAGATCAGCGCATGCTGTCTTGCGGCAGTGCTCACTGTTTCCGGACCGGCGGCCACAGCCTGGGCCGGCAGTCCGGAATTTGCCAGGACCCCGGAGGAATGGGCGAAGCTTAAAGATAATGTGATGGAGTATGATGAACTGTCAGGTCTGATTCATGAATACAATGTGACGGTCCAGAAAAACCAGCTTGATATCAATGACAAGAAAAAGGATGACCGGATCACCAGCGACGATTATGCCCAAAAGTACCGGGATGCGGCCAGCGATTACCGGAGTTCTATAAGCGGAGATGATCCGGCTTCAGACGCCCAGAATGCGGTCAATGCCGCAACGGCTGATGAGCAGGCAGACAAAAACGTAGAGGATCTTACTGTATACCAGCTCACTTATGATCAGGAAGAAGCAAATCTGGTGGCAACAGCCCAGTCTTCCATGATTTCCTATTTTCAGCAGACATATGAGCTGGAAAGCGCAGAGGACAGTTTAGTGCTTCAGCAGGCGGTATACCAGTCCACACTGGCAAAGCAGAGCGCAGGTATGGCAACCCAGACCGACGTGCTGACAGCCCAGGAGAGCATACAAAATACCCAGACCTCCATTGAAAAACTTCGTGGATCAATCGAAGAGACAAGGCAGAAGCTCTGTATTATGCTGGGCTGGAAGTATAACGATGCTCCCGAAATAAAGGATATTCCGGCCGTGGATATGGAACGCATTGCGTCCATGAACCCGGAAACGGATAAGGAAACCGCCCTTCAGAATAATTACACCTTGAAAATCAATAAACGGAAATTGGAAAATGCAATGGCGGACATCACCAAGAATACATTGAAACGAACGATTTCCAGTAACGAACAGAACATAAACACGGAACTTGTTAAGAGCTATCAGGCAGTTCTGCAGGCCAAGGCATCCTATGAACAGGCGGCTGCGGAATACGATCTGGAAAGCAAAAACATGGATACGGCCGAGCGGAAACATCAGGTCGGCATGATGAGCCAGCTGGATTACCAAAAGNAGAAGGACAGTGCGGTCGATGTATCAAAGTCTGTAACCCGGACGATCAATACATTAAAGCAGGAACATCCGAATCTGGATATTGTTGTTATTGATGATACCAGTGATCAGATCACATCAGCGCTTAGCAGCGTTAAGGACACCATGATTATGGCAGTTGTCATTTCCATGATCATCATTTTCCTGTTCTTCGGAGATATCAAGGCGTCTCTGATCGTCGGAAGCTCTATTCCGGTATCCATTCTGGTATCCCTGATTTTAATGTCCGCCATGGGCTTTTCCATGAACGTTATCACCATGAGCAGTATCGTTCTTGGTGTAGGTATGATGGTGGATAACTCCATTGTTGTACTGGAAAGCTGCTTCCGTTCACAAAAAGGGACCGGGTTCCGGGAATATATGAATGCGGCGCTGGAAGGTACGGGAGTCGTATTACAATCCATTCTTGGCGGTACCATTACGACCTGTGTTGTATTTATCCCTCTGGCTCTTTTGGAAGGTATGACCGGTCAGCTGTTTAAGCCTTTGGGCTATACCATTGTGTTCTGTATGCTGGCCTCCCTGCTTTCCGCCATGACCATTGTTCCTCTTTGTTACAGCCGGTTCCGTCCGATTGAAAAACAGAATTCTCCTATGGGCGGTATCGTTAGAGCCATGCAGAACGGCTACCGTAAACTGGTCGATAAGCTGCTCCGCAGACGTGCGATGGTTATGATCGTTTCGGTCCTGCTGTTGGTTGCCTCCTTTTTCCTGGCCACAAAACTTGGCTTTGAACTGATGCCGGCAGTTGATCAGGGAACGATAACCGTCAGTGCGGAGATGAAACCGGGTCTTAAGGTAGAGGAAGCGGATAAGATCCTGCAGAAGCTGGAGGGCATCGTCACCAGTGAAGGGGATTTAAAATCTTATATGGTCAGCTATGGCGGCAGCGGCTTAAGCTTTAGCGGCGGTACGAAGGGAACTTTGACCGCCTATCTGAAGGATGACAGAAAGCTTACTACCAATCAGATTGTAAATAAGTGGAAAAAGGAAATGAACCAGCTTCCGGACTGTAATATTACCGTGGAGTCTTCTTCCAGCATGAGCATGATGAGCAGCAGCAATGATTTTGAAGTAATCCTTCAAAGCGCTCAGCTTGATGAACTGAAAAGTATTTCCGATCAGATGGTGGCAGAGCTGACGGAACGTCCGGAATTGATCAAGGTACATTCTGATCTTGAGAATGCGGCACCAATAATCAAGGTTCGGGTAGATCCCATAAAAGCAGCAGCAGAAGGAGTTGTTCCATCCAACGTAGGCGGACTGTTAAACAGTATGCTGAGCGGTACGAAAGCGACCACCATGGAAGTGGCAGGAGAGGATGTTGACGTACAGGTAGAATATCCGGAAGATACTTATGATACGCTTGATAAGGTAGAAGGAATCATGATTCCCAACAGCTCAGGCGGTTCCGTAGCTCTTACGGATATCGCTGACATCGGTTATGAAGACAGCCCATCTGCAATCAGCAGAAAGAACAAACAATATTTAGTTACCATTACAGGTTCCTTTACCGATGAGGTCAAGACGAACAAAGACAAAGCGGCAGCAATAAAGGAAATTGATCAGAAAGTCGTTAACAAGTATTTGGACACTACTGTTACAAGAGCCAAAAACAGTGAAGATGAATCCATGCAGGAGGAATTTGGCAATCTGTTAAGGGCGATCGCCATAGCCGTTTTTCTGATATTCGTAGTTATGGCCGCCCAGTTTGAATCACCTAAATTCTCAATGATGGTTATGACCACCATCCCGTTCAGTCTGATTGGTTCCTTTGGATTCCTGGCGGCTGCGGGTGTCGCCATCAGTATGCCGTCGCTCTTGGGATTCCTGATGCTCATCGGTACGGTAGTAAACTCGGGTATCCTATATGTGGATACGGTAAATCAATACCGCTCTTCCATGGATAAACGTACCGCCCTTATTGAAGCAGGTGCGACCAGACTTCGTCCCATTCTTATGACCACCCTTACTACGGTAGTCTCCATGATCCCTATGGCCATGGCGGTGGGAGACAGTGGTGAAACCATGCAGGGCCTTGCGTTGGTCAATGTTGGCGGTCTGACTGCTTCCACGATCCTCTCTCTGCTGATGCTGCCGGTATATTATTCTCTTATGAGCGGCAAGGTGGATAAGAGTGAAATGCCGGATTAAAAGTATGACAGGGGACCATGTCTTTTGGGATATCCGGTTCCCTGCTGGAAGAAAGTGGTTTTTAAGTTTCAAAAAAGATATGGTAAGATAAGAGTGCATATATTACAGCATAAAAATCCCAATTAAGGAGGATTCAGGATGAGAAAATGGAAACAGATCAGCGCATGCTGTCTTGCGGCAGTGCTCACTGTTTCCGGACCGGCGGCCACAGCCTGGGCCGGCAGTCCGGAATTTGCCAGGACCCCGGAGGAATGGGCGAAGCTTAAAGATAATGTGATGGAGTATGATGAACTGTCAGGTCTGATTCATGAATACAATGTGACGGTCCAGAAAAACCAGCTTGATATCAATGACAAGAAAAAGGATGACCGGATCACCAGCGACGATTATGCCCAAAAGTACCGGGATGCGGCCAGCGATTACCGGAGTTCTATAAGCGGAGATGATCCGGCTTCAGACGCCCAGAATGCGGTCAATGCCGCAACGGCTGATGAGCAGGCAGACAAAAACGTAGAGGATCTTACTGTATACCAGCTCACTTATGATCAGGAAGAAGCAAATCTGGTGGCAACAGCCCAGTCTTCCATGATTTCCTATTTTCAGCAGACATATGAGCTGGAAAGCGCAGAGGACAGTTTAGTGCTTCAGCAGGCGGTATACCAGTCCACACTGGCAAAGCAGAGCGCAGGTATGGCAACCCAGACCGACGTGCTGACAGCCCAGGAGAGCATACAAAATACCCAGACCTCCATTGAAAAACTTCGTGGATCAATCGAAGAGACAAGGCAGAAGCTCTGTATTATGCTGGGCTGGAAGTATAACGATGCTCCCGAAATAAAGGATATTCCGGCCGTGGATATGGAACGCATTGCGTCCATGAACCCGGAAACGGATAAGGAAACCGCCCTTCAGAATAATTACACCTTGAAAATCAATAAACGGAAATTGGAAAATGCAATGGCGGACATCACCAAGAATACATTGAAACGAACGATTTCCAGTAACGAACAGAACATAAACACGGAACTTGTTAAGAGCTATCAGGCAGTTCTGCAGGCCAAGGCATCCTATGAACAGGCGGCTGCGGAATACGATCTGGAAAGCAAAAACATGGATACGGCCGAGCGGAAACATCAGGTCGGCATGATGAGCCAGCTGGATTACCAAAAGCAGAAAAATGCGTATAACACAAAGAGCATTGCCGTAAAGACGGCTGAGCTTACTTTGTTCCAGGCAGTTCAGACTTATGATAACGCAGTAAATGGGCTGGCTTCGGCGGGAGGCTGATGAGATGAGAAGAAGATGTTTTCAATCGTTCTGCCTGGCAGCTTTGCTCACTGCAGCTACGGTCATGCCATCTTACGGGGCAGTCGGTCCCGGTCAGGCAGAAGAACCCATTCCGGATGGGGTGACAGAGGAGCAATGGAGCAAACTGAACGATCAGGCCATTGAATTTGATGAGCTGCCGGATCTGGTCCGGTATTTTAATCCCAGTATGTTAAATACTGTAGATACTATCAATAATTCCATAGGCAATTTACAGTACATCCACGATGAGATGAGACTCTCTATATCTGACCTTAAAGATGATGCAGATGAATTAAAGGATTCAGGTGCCACAAACACCCCGGAAGGAATGGAGCAATACATGATCCTGGATGGGACGGTAAAGAAAATGAAAATCTCAGCAGAAGGCATGGGAAGGTCCTTAGAGTACATGAGCCGTCCCAATTCCTCGGTGAATTCCAATATCACCTATGCTGCGAAAAACTATACTTATTATGCCAATCAGGTAATGATCGGCTATAACAGCGCTGTGGCCAGCCAGGCCACGCTTCAGAAGGTAGCGGAGATCAGCTCTGCAGCTTTGGAAGCCCAGAAGTTAAGCCATCAGCTTGGAATGGCAACGGAAGCAGATTTGCTGTCCGCCAATAAGGAAGTACTGTCCGCCCAGTCCTCTCTTCTGAACATAAACAATACCATTGACAGTTTGCGGCGGTCCCTGTGTTTTATGACCGGGTATTCTACGGATGCAGCGCCAACGATCGGTGGGATTCCGGAACTGGATATGGGAGCTATATCTGCCATTGATTTAGAGGCTGACACGGCAAAAGCCATAGGAAATAACTATAACCTCATCTCCGAACGTCATGGGAAATCCAATCAGACTACGACCGGGATGAAGAACAAGGAAGACAGGGTTTCCGAGGGAGAGCAGAATGTTGCCGTAACCATGCAGTCCCTTTATCAGGCGGTGATACAGGCAAAATCTGCATATGATGCTTCCTGTACCTCTTACGAAAAAGCGGTGTTGGAAAAGGGAAAGGCGGACCGCTCCTTCCAGCTTGGCATGTTAAGCAAGATCAGTAACCTGCAGGCCCAGATGGCATTTTTACAGGCGGAAAGCGCAAAGCAGAGCGCCTATAACACCCTGTATCAGGCTTATGATACCTATCAGTGGGCGGTTGACGGAATTATTATGACTTCGGAACAGTAGGCTGTGGTTTTTTGGAAAACAAATCAACCAGTTTTAAACGGATATGGATTTTCGGACTTTCCCGGCTGATTTTTTTATAATCGGACTCATCGATGGATTCCCGGAGTATTTCTTTTGATGTATCGGGTACGACTGCATAAGATGAATCTACGAAGCAGAGCGGAGGATAAAGGACGCACCACCAGTTGCGTCCTTTTCCTTCGCCTATTTTTACCCGGACGGCTTCATAGTTTCCGCAGGGGAATACCATGTCGCCATAGGTTTTGGTAGGAAAGTAGTAGCTGGTCAGTTCCATATGTGCGGGATAATCATATCCCAGTTTTTTCATGTAGTGTTCAGCCTCTTCTTCCAGGCTGTTCTTGTGGGAGAGAACATAGCTTTTTGTTTCTTCCAGGGATGCACTTTCTCCCAGGTTTTCATATATTGAATTGAGGAGCAGGGTACGCACTTTTAATTTCAGCTTTTGATCTTCTGTGCTGTCGCTGTTCGCCAGCACGTGAAAACGCAGGATTTCCGGAGCGATGCGTGCGGCCAGGGCTTCATCCTTTTGCCTTCCTTCCGACAGAGTAAATAAAAATGCAAGCAATAAGCATGTAATACATAAGAATAAATCACGTTTTCGTTTCATAGGGGTTCCTCCTTTTTTCTGGAATCTATTTGTAATTGTAACCATATGTGCTATAATATAAACGCTGTAAAATCAAGAAATTGGTGAGGAGATAAGAATGGATAAAAAAACTGCGGTTGTTTTATTTGGCGGCCAGTCTTCGGAGCACATTGTGTCCTGTATGTCGGTCATCAATGTCATTAACCATATTAATAGAGAAAAATATGATTTAGTTTTGATTGGGATCACAGAGGAAGGCCGCTGGATTAAGACGGATTCGGCGGCAGAGATCGAGAATGGTACATGGAGAAACGGTACGGTTTCTGCCATTATTTCCCCGGATGCAACCATGAAATGCGTTGTTTTCATGGATGGAGTGAAAACGGAGCTTGTAAAGGCGGATGTGGTATTCCCTGTGCTCCATGGCTTATTTGGAGAGGATGGGACCATCCAGGGGCTTTTGGATCTGGCCGGTATCCCTTATGTAGGCTGTGGCGTGCTGGCTTCCGCTGTTTCCATGGATAAATTATATACAAAGATCATTGTAGAGGATTTAGGTGTCAGCCAGGCTGCCTATGTACCGGTGATACGGCATGATTTAAAAGATATGGACGGGATCGTGGAAAAGGTGGAAGGCAGGTTTTCCTATCCGGTTTTTGTAAAGCCGTCCAATGCCGGATCTTCCAAGGGAGTCAGCCGGGCTAATAATCAAAAGGAACTCATCGCGGCTTTATTAGAAGCGGCAAGGCATGACCGGAAAATACTGGTAGAGGAAATGATTGTGGGCCGTGAAATCGAATGCGCAGTATTTGGAGGCGGTAACGTACCGGTTGAAAGCTCGGGAGTAGGTGAAATTCTTGCGGCAGCAGAATTCTACGATTTTGATGCCAAGTATTATAACTCTGATTCCAGAACAGTTGTAAATCCGTCTCTGCCGGCTGGCGCAGCGGAACGGGTGAGAGAGGACGCTAAGGCTATTTTCCAGGCGGTAGACGGTTATGGTCTGGCCCGGGTAGACTTTTTTGTGAAAGAAGATGGAAGCGTGGTATTCAATGAGATCAATACCATGCCGGGATTTACCGCTATCAGTATGTATCCCATGCTTTGGGAAGCAGCCGGAGTAAATAAAGATCAGCTGGTTGACCGGCTGATGGAACACGCTATGGGCCGCTGCCAGCTGTAGGGGAGAAGTTCGATGGCAGATAGAAATTCACCCATAGGGGTATTTGATTCCGGTGTGGGCGGTCTTACGGTAGCAAGGGAGATCATGAGGCAGATGCCGGATGAGAGGATCGTATATTTCGGGGATACGGCCAGAGTGCCGTACGGCAATAAATCCTGCAGTACGGTAATCCATTTTACCAGGCAGATCATCCGGTTTCTCCTGACCCAGGATGTGAAGGCAATTGTAATTGCATGTAATACCGCGACAGCCTATGCCCTTGAGGCCGTGGAGAAGGAGCTGGCTGTTCCCATTATCGGCGTGATCCATGCCGGAGCGAAAACCGCTGTTGCGTCCACAAAAAACGGAAAAATCGGTATCATTGGAACGGAAGGAACCATACGCAGCGGAGTTTACACCAGAGTTTTGAAGGAAATGAGGGCGGACATAGACGTGACCGGAAAACCATGCCCTCTTCTGGTACCGCTGGTGGAAGAAGGTCTTCTTCACGATTCCGTTACGGATGAAATCGCTTCCAGGTATTTAAGTGAATTAAAGGGCAAGTATATTGACACACTGGTACTTGGATGCACCCATTATCCTCTTTTGCGTTCCACCGTCGGAAGACTGATGGGGCCGGAGGTGACTCTTGTGAATCCCGCCTATGAAACCGCTCTGGAATTAAAACAGGTTTTGGAAGAAAAAGGCCTGTTATGTGAACCGGAAGTCAATTGCGCAGAAAAATACTGCTTCTATGTCAGCGACCTNGCGGACCGCTCCTTCCAGCTTGGCATGTTAAGCAAGATCAGTAACCTGCAGGCCCAGATGGCATTTTTACAGGCGGAAAGCGCAAAGCAGAGCGCCTATAACACCCTGTATCAGGCTTATGATACCTATCAGTGGGCGGTTGACGGAATTATTATGACTTCGGAACAGTAGGCTGTGGTTTTTTGGAAAACAAATCAACCAGTTTTAAACGGATATGGATTTTCGGACTTTCCCGGCTGATTTTTTTATAATCGGACTCATCGATGGATTCCCGGAGTATTTCTTTTGATGTATCGGGTACGACTGCATAAGATGAATCTACGAAGCAGAGCGGAGGATAAAGGACGCACCACCAGTTGCGTCCTTTTCCTTCGCCTATTTTTACCCGGACGGCTTCATAGTTTCCGCAGGGGAATACCATGTCGCCATAGGTTTTGGTAGGAAAGTAGTAGCTGGTCAGTTCCATATGTGCGGGATAATCATATCCCAGTTTTTTCATGTAGTGTTCAGCCTCTTCTTCCAGGCTGTTCTTGTGGGAGAGAACATAGCTTTTTGTTTCTTCCAGGGATGCACTTTCTCCCAGGTTTTCATATATTGAATTGAGGAGCAGGGTACGCACTTTTAATTTCAGCTTTTGATCTTCTGTGCTGTCGCTGTTCGCCAGCACGTGAAAACGCAGGATTTCCGGAGCGATGCGTGCGGCCAGGGCTTCATCCTTTTGCCTTCCTTCCGACAGAGTAAATAAAAATGCAAGCAATAAGCATGTAATACATAAGAATAAATCACGTTTTCGTTTCATAGGGGTTCCTCCTTTTTTCTGGAATCTATTTGTAATTGTAACCATATGTGCTATAATATAAACGCTGTAAAATCAAGAAATTGGTGAGGAGATAAGAATGGATAAAAAAACTGCGGTTGTTTTATTTGGCGGCCAGTCTTCGGAGCACATTGTGTCCTGTATGTCGGTCATCAATGTCATTAACCATATTAATAGAGAAAAATATGATTTAGTTTTGATTGGGATCACAGAGGAAGGCCGCTGGATTAAGACGGATTCGGCGGCAGAGATCGAGAATGGTACATGGAGAAACGGTACGGTTTCTGCCATTATTTCCCCGGATGCAACCATGAAATGCGTTGTTTTCATGGATGGAGTGAAAACGGAGCTTGTAAAGGCGGATGTGGTATTCCCTGTGCTCCATGGCTTATTTGGAGAGGATGGGACCATCCAGGGGCTTTTGGATCTGGCCGGTATCCCTTATGTAGGCTGTGGCGTGCTGGCTTCCGCTGTTTCCATGGATAAATTATATACAAAGATCATTGTAGAGGATTTAGGTGTCAGCCAGGCTGCCTATGTACCGGTGATACGGCATGATTTAAAAGATATGGACGGGATCGTGGAAAAGGTGGAAGGCAGGTTTTCCTATCCGGTTTTTGTAAAGCCGTCCAATGCCGGATCTTCCAAGGGAGTCAGCCGGGCTAATAATCAAAAGGAACTCATCGCGGCTTTATTAGAAGCGGCAAGGCATGACCGGAAAATACTGGTAGAGGAAATGATTGTGGGCCGTGAAATCGAATGCGCAGTATTTGGAGGCGGTAACGTACCGGTTGAAAGCTCGGGAGTAGGTGAAATTCTTGCGGCAGCAGAATTCTACGATTTTGATGCCAAGTATTATAACTCTGATTCCAGAACAGTTGTAAATCCGTCTCTGCCGGCTGGCGCAGCGGAACGGGTGAGAGAGGACGCTAAGGCTATTTTCCAGGCGGTAGACGGTTATGGTCTGGCCCGGGTAGACTTTTTTGTGAAAGAAGATGGAAGCGTGGTATTCAATGAGATCAATACCATGCCGGGATTTACCGCTATCAGTATGTATCCCATGCTTTGGGAAGCAGCCGGAGTAAATAAAGATCAGCTGGTTGACCGGCTGATGGAACACGCTATGGGCCGCTGCCAGCTGTAGGGGAGAAGTTCGATGGCAGATAGAAATTCACCCATAGGGGTATTTGATTCCGGTGTGGGCGGTCTTACGGTAGCAAGGGAGATCATGAGGCAGATGCCGGATGAGAGGATCGTATATTTCGGGGATACGGCCAGAGTGCCGTACGGCAATAAATCCTGCAGTACGGTAATCCATTTTACCAGGCAGATCATCCGGTTTCTCCTGACCCAGGATGTGAAGGCAATTGTAATTGCATGTAATACCGCGACAGCCTATGCCCTTGAGGCCGTGGAGAAGGAGCTGGCTGTTCCCATTATCGGCGTGATCCATGCCGGAGCGAAAACCGCTGTTGCGTCCACAAAAAACGGAAAAATCGGTATCATTGGAACGGAAGGAACCATACGCAGCGGAGTTTACACCAGAGTTTTGAAGGAAATGAGGGCGGACATAGACGTGACCGGAAAACCATGCCCTCTTCTGGTACCGCTGGTGGAAGAAGGTCTTCTTCACGATTCCGTTACGGATGAAATCGCTTCCAGGTATTTAAGTGAATTAAAGGGCAAGTATATTGACACACTGGTACTTGGATGCACCCATTATCCTCTTTTGCGTTCCACCGTCGGAAGACTGATGGGGCCGGAGGTGACTCTTGTGAATCCCGCCTATGAAACCGCTCTGGAATTAAAACAGGTTTTGGAAGAAAAAGGCCTGTTATGTGAACCGGAAGTCAATTGCGCAGAAAAATACTGCTTCTATGTCAGCGACCTGGCGGAGAAGTTCACGGATTTTGCTGCATCCATTCTTCCGGGACAGGTAAAAGAGACAAAACAGATAAATATCGAGAAGTTTTAAAGGAGTTTTTACTATGACTAGAGATGTTCTGATCAGCATCAGCGGGATGCAGATTGTAGAAGATGATAACAATGCAGTAGAGATGATAACGGCCGGAGATTATTTTCTGAAGAACGGCAATCACTACATCCTGTATGATGAGATTCAGGAAGGAGCGGAGGGAGTGATCAAGAACACCGTCAAGATCCGCCGGTCAGGACTGGAAATCATCAAACGCGGCAGTTCCAGCGTTCATATGACATTTGAAAAGGATAAGAAAAGCATATCCTGCTATGCCACGCCCTTCGGAGAACTTATGATTGGGATAAATACCAATGATATCCGGATTGATGAGGAAGAGGACCGCTTAAAGGTACAGGTAGCCTATTCCCTTGACATCAATTACCAGCATGTATCGGAATGCAACATTGTATTAGATATTCATTCCAAAGCTACTGCGGATATCCACCTTTTAAATTAAAAAAAGACATATGCCGTTGGCAGTATGACTTTTTTCAATAATTAGAAAATGCAATCTTTAAGAAGAGGGATCGCTCCGTATTTACCTAAAAGATAGTCCTTGGAAAAGCTGGCATCAGACCGGACTTTTATGTCAGCTAAGGTGTAGAGCCTGGATTCCTGATATTCGTTGATATCCACAAAAGCCACTTCATCGCGGCGGAACTGCTGGTTATTTAATATCGAGATATCATAGGTTGTGAAAATGAGCTGTATATTTTTATTTTTTTCCTGCTGAAAAGAATCTATAAGAAATTTTGTCACGGTCGGATGGAACTCATTTGATATGTTATCAATGATCAGAACACCTCCACTTTTGGACAGATAATAAATCTTTATGAATAATTGAAGATATTTCATTGTCCCCATAGAAACCTTTGTATGGTCCATATAGTGTATCCGGTATTCACCGGTAGCCCGGGATTTAAAACGGTATCCAAGCTTAGGGATTCCCCTGTCAACAATAAATTCTTCTGCAGGGATTCCCAGCTTTCTTAGCTGTGCTAAACCATAATTGAGCGCATCGGGGCACTCAAGGGCTTTGTATATCCTGCCATCCATGATCATATTCCCTGCAAGCTGGAAGGGTTCAAGGAAATCATAATAATAAGCAATCTGTTTCGAAAAAAAGGCTTCAAAAGGTTCCATAATTGCTGAGATTTCGGGAATATCCAGGCACAATAAAACCGAACAGAATAACCGGTTGCCGTGAGGACGGATCCCTGTTCTCTGGCGTAAGGCTTTTTCATACTGGCGTCCGATGGAAAGCTCACCGGCCGTCCGTGTGAATACCACATGGCTATCCACTGTCAGATGTTCCGTGAGAATTTTCTGTCCGCAGATAGAGAAGCCGTATTCATAGATCCGCTGACCGCTAATAAAGGAAAGTTCCATTTCCGTGGGCTGGGGGTCTTCTTCATCCGTATGAAATGGAAGGATCTTATCCATAGAGCTGAACTGCAGGATCGACATAAAATGTTTTCTGGGGATGTCCTTCAGTGAAAAAAGCTGCCAGAAAATAAAAGAGTGAAAGCTGGCTAAAGCGAGAAAAAGATTGGTTTTCCCGCTGGCATTTGCTCCATATACAGCCAGAGTCTTAATCAGTCTTTTGTTACCGGCCATTACCAAATGGTTTGGGTGTTCCTTGTAATTAACCGCTTTCATGTCGATAAAAGTTTCCTCCAGAAAGGAACGGAAGTTTTTAAAACGAAAAGAAATTATCATGGTATAGTATCCTCCTTTTTCGAAATTATACCGTAAAAATAGATAAAAATAAACAAAAATGTAAAAAAATGCACCTACCATGTGATAATTTCGTCAAGGAGCTGCTGCTGTTCCCTGCTGGAACGGGTGAGATAAATTCTTGTGGTTTCAATGCTTTCATGCCCCATTAAATCGGCTAATAGAGAAATATCATTAAAGCAGGACAAAAAGTTTTTTGCAAAACGGTGGCGGAAGGAATGGGGGTAAACCGTGTCGGGATCTATCCCATAGCGCCTGGCCAGATGCTTCAGCTGAAAATTGATACCACGGGGGGTAATCAGATGTCCGTCTTTATTTAAAAAGAGGAAACCGCTTTGCCTGCCCCGTCCATGACACCAGTCCAGCGCCTCCTCACAGAGTGAATCGGGGAAATAGATACGGCGTACCTTTCCGCCTTTGGAATAAAGGTCCAGATAACCCAGGTTTAAATGCTCCACCTTGATCTGGATCAGTTCGCTGACCCGGGCGCCCGTTGCTGCCAGAAAGCGGACGGTAAAATACCAGAAGTAATTTTTTTCTTCCTTTAATTTACTTTTTAAGAGCTCGTAGTCTTCGTTTGAAATAACCGTATCCAGAAATGTTTTTTGCTGGACCTTTACAGAAGGCAGGTGGTAAGAAGCTATTAAAATGAATTCCTCTCCACTCGTTTCCGCCAGAAAACGGGAATAGTGATTTATGGCATAGATCCGTTGGTTAATGGTTGTCGGCCGGTAGCGGGTGATCAGGTAGTTTTTATAACGTTGAAGGTTCTCCGGCGTGATTTCTTTATACATATTGAAAAAAAGGCGGACACTGCCCGCATAGGCTGTGATAGTATTGTTCGACAAATTCTTTTTCTTCAAGAATCTTTTAAAATCATTCAGCAATTCTTCATTTAACATAATGTCCTACCAATTCACAATTTGATTTACGATCTGTTTTTGTTCGGTGCTGCTTCGGTGAAGATAGATCCTTGTGGTTTCGATGCTTTCATGCCCTAAAATATCGGAAAGCATGGAAATATCCCCACAACTTTCAATGAAATTTTTAGCAAATCGGTGACGGAAGGAATGGGGGTAAACAACCTTGGGGTCCAAATCGTAAAGGACGGTAAATTTTTTTAGCTGGCCCCGGATCCCGGCAGGTGTGATCGGATCCCCGTATCGGTTTAAAAATACGTATCCGCTTACCCGGTCAATCTGATGGAGCCATTTCAGTGCATCAATACGGAGGCTTCTGGGTATGTAGATTCTTCTTATTTTATTATCCTTGGAGTAAATATCCATATAGCCGCATTTTACATGCTCTACCTTGATCTGTACCAGTTCACTGACCCGGACGCCTGTGGCTGCCATAAAACGTATGACAAAATAATACAGCATGTTTCCGGAGCGTATCAGACATTTTTTTAAATATTCGTAATCTGCCTGGCTGATAACGTTTTCCAGAAATGTTTTCTGCTGGACGCGTATCATCAGCATTTTAGAGGAGGACAGCTTTAAGGACTCCATGTAACAGTTGAGGGCCCTGATTCTCAAGTTGACTGTCTGTGGCTTGTAATGTTCCATGAGATAACATTTATAAAGCATCAGATTATCATGGCTGATCACATGATATAATCCAAGAAATTGTTTTACTGCATATAAATAAACATGAATGGTATTGGGTGACATGTTGTTGAATTCCAGATAATCATGGAAATCATCAAGGCTTTGCTCGGCGGCACTTTTTTTCTCTGCTTCTGAATCAGTTACAGTATTTTCTTTTGTCATATCTTTTCTCTCTCCTCGTACAATGATGCAAAAACAGTTTAACACAAGTATATAAATATCATGTAAAAAAATCAAGAAAATTTCGAAAAAATAGTAAAAAATATTGATTAAATGTATGAAAAACACCCGTTGCTTTCGATAATTTCCAATATTAGAAGTATAATTACCTCGTGATGCAATTAGGAATTTCAGAAAGTATTTCAAAAAGAAAAAAGGAGAGTGCATTAATTATGAGAAAGCAGACCAAATTAGTTGCTGTATTATCCACAGCAGCACTGCTGGCATTAGGCGCTTCCATGTCCTCTTTCGCAGCAACAGGCTGGCAGGAAGAAAATGGTACATGGGTGTACTACAATAAGAGCGGAGATTTAGAGACCGAGAAATGGGCAAAATCAGGAGACAACTGGTTTTACTTAAACGAAGACGGCGAAATGGCTACCGATTATCTGGTTGAGGATGATGATAACTACTACTATGTAGATGAGAACGGTGCTATGGTAACCAACAAGTGGGTATCCATGGAAAATGAGGATTATGACGGTGATGATGAAGATGAACCAATGAATCATTGGTACTACTTCGGCTCTAACGGTAAGGCATACAAGAGCTCTTCAACAGGCAGCAATGCTTCCTTTAAGTCCATCAACGGTAAGAAGTACATTTTTGATGATGAAGGAAAGATGTTATATGGCTGGATTGATGACAATGGTGAAAGAGTAACCGGTGATGATGACTGGCGCGAAGGTATTTACTATTGTGGCGATGAAAACGATGGCGCGCAGAGAACCGGTCAGTGGGAATATCTGGACATTACCGATAACAACTATGATGATACTGATCGTGGTGTTTCCAGTGACAATCTGTTTGATGATGAGGAACAGACCCGTTATTTCTATTTCAAGACCAATGGTAAGAAAATGGTAGATGAAAAGGGCAAGACCATCAACGGTAAGAAATACAGCTTTGATGAAGATGGCCGTATGAACGCTGAGTGGGTTAACTGGGAAGCTTCACCTAGCACGACTGTGGCATCAGCAGGAACAGCTACAGATAGTAACAGCACTCAGGGAAGTAAAAAATATACGGAAGGTTACAGATATTACGGAAGCCCAGAAGACGGCGCCAGAGTAACAAAGGGCTGGTTCCAGGTTGTTCCGGATTCTTATCTGAGCGTTGAAGATTATAATGATGATGAGTCTAACTGGTACTATTCTGATAAAGATGGTAAGCTGGTTGCTTCAGAAATCAAGACAATCAATGGCAAAAAGTACGCCTTTGATTCATATGGTGTAATGCAGGATGGTCTGGTTGCCATTAAGTTTGAAGGAAACAGCACAACTGATATCGAGGATGTACAGGGTGATGATGATTTGGCAAATTACCACTTTGATACAGAAGATGAATTTAAGGACAATGTATCGGAGTTATATACTGTCGCAAACTATAAGTTATATTATTTCGGTGATGAAGATGATGGCGCAATGAAGACCGGAAAACAGAATGTAGAAATTGATGGAGATTCTTTCTCCTTCTTATTCAACAAGTCTGGCAGCACAAAAGGTCAGGGTAAGTTCGGCGTTGACGATGATAAGTATTATCTGGGCGGTATGCTGATGAAGGCTGACAAGGATGATAAGTATTCTGTTGTTAAGACTGTAAAATCAGCAGAAGGATATGAAGAAATTAAATTATTAACAACAGAAGAATTCTTGGAAGATGTGGATGCAACTTCTTCTATTCCGGAAGGAAAAGCAGATGATTACGATGAGTATTATGATGTAAAAGCTGCAGCAAAAGATCATGCCGATGATAAGGGTAATCAGATTGAATACAGACTGGTTAACACAGCCGGAAATGTTCAGAAGAGCAAGAGCAAAGCAAAAGATGGTGATGACCGTTGCTATAAAGTTAACAGCAGCAAGGAAATTGAAGCTGTATTTGTAGAGGACTAATTCATTATTGAATTAAATAATTCTAATTGCTAATCAGGGGCCGTTGTAAAATAGCTGAGTAATCAGCCATGGAGCAGCGGCTCCTTTTCCGGTTCAATAAGACAGGAGATTCTTTTACTTTACTGGAATTAGCAGCATCAATAAGCTGCATGTAAAAATATAAAATGAGAAAATGAAAGGTCATCTGTTCCTATAAAAACTGTAGAATGGAAATGCCGCTCCGTAACTATAAATTTAGTTATGGAGCGGCATTTCCGTTCACTCAGCCGTTCACCACGCTGTCATAATTGCCGGCGACAACCTTCCAATCAATAACGTTGAAGAACGCTTTAATATAATCGGCCCTGAGATTCTTATATTTTAAGTAGTAGGCGTGTTCCCAAACGTCAATGCCCAATATGGGGATAAAGCCGCCGCCTTCCATGAGCGGGTTGTCCTGATTGGCACTGGCAGAAAGGACCAATTTGCCTTCCCGGTTGGCCGACAGCCATCCCCAGCCGGAACCAAATTGGCCGGCAGCCAGGCTGCTTAATTCAGCCTGAAAGGCGGGGAAGCTGCCGAAAGCTTTTTCCAACGCATCTTTGAGGCTGCCAACGGGCTGTCCCCCGCCGTTCGGGCTCATGGTGGAAAAGTAGAGATTATGATTGTAGAAGCCTCCGCCGTTGTTACGGATGGCCTTCCGGAGGGATTCATCGGAAATGCTGTCCAGTGAGGAGAGGAGGGAGGTGATTTCCCTGTCTGCAAGACCGGCCTTCTGTGCAGCATCGTTTAAGTTTTTGGTGTAAGCTGCATGATGCTTGGAATAATGGGTCTCCATGGTGAGGGCGTCGATATAGGGTTCAAAAGCGTCATACGCATAAGGTAATTTTATTTGATTAAACATAGTAGTTCTCCTTTCGTTTCAAATTTTATAAGGAAAAGGTTATCTTATGATTGAGTTAGTAACGACTAACAACCTTGTGACTTGATTATATATCATGAATACTAGCCATGTCAAGTGGCTTTTTCACACTTTTATATTAAAATAATAATAATGATTATATTCTTGTGGATTAATGGGGAAAATTAAGATTAATATGAAATTAAAGTTAAATTAAAAGAAAAATACAAATTATGATTTTGATTTAATAAAATAAGAAATTGGATAGCATAATAAAAAAATTTAAAAGCAGGAGTAAATAAAAGGTGTTCTTATGTGCGATAAAATAAAAAGGGGTTTCTTCCTATTAATATAAGGAAGCGGGACCGATCTTTTTCATGAGTTAATTCCCGGGAATTAATCAGCCATACAAAATCCGGTGATTGTTAAACATGTATTGATCAATGCGCCTTTATGGCGGCAGAACGCCCATGTTGTCGTTTCGTGGTGTCATAAGGTGGAGATATCCCACGAAATATGCTATTTATGACAAAAAAAAGAATGCCGGCAGTGCGATTTACTCGCGCTCCAGCATTCAGCACAGATCTTTTTCGGTGATACAGATCACTTTCTAAAAAACGGGTATCAATGTATTCGTAAATACAGAAACCGGATATCTTATTTTTCGCTCTTCTTGAACCTGTCCATGAATTTCTTCTTTTTTGGCGCCGGCGGCACCGCTTTCCCCCGAAGGCTCTTAATCTCGGTTATGTAGATACCGCTTACCACAACCTTAGCCTCTGTTTTAACCGGAAGCACCTCGAATACCTTTGCGTCAGCAATCAGCGTCATAACCTTTGGGCCAACCTTTGCCTTTACGATCGGCAGCTTTGTGCGGCGCATATACTTGGGTGTCTGTTCAAACACGATCTTTGGAAGCCCTGCATCCTTTAGCTTCATCTTCTTCTTATCGATCACCAGCATGGATACGGTCTGCGCCGCAGCTTCCAGTGCCTGCTGCTGTTCCACCTGACGCTTTTCCAGCTTTCTTCCGAGAAAATAAAGGACTGCCAGAGCCACAACTACGATGAAAAGAATCACTAATAATACGTTTAAAAATGTGCTCACCGGGAATACCTCCAATAGTTCATTTTGTAAATTGGGCCTATCTGTAATAGTATAACACATTTTATTAGGAAATACAAGCAAAAAATGCTTGACACCTTGACGGCACTATGATATTATGGAATGTGCACTATTGTGGCTTTGTGTGCCTTAAAGGGACATTTATGCCCAAAACAGAAACGATTAGAAAGAAAACAGGGGTGAAACGTCAATGGAGAAAAGCAGAATGCGTCCGGTCCCGGCCGGTAAGAGCCTGAGAATGAGTTTCTCAAGACAAAAAGAAGTGCTTGAGATGCCAAACCTGATTGAGATTCAGAAGAATTCCTATCAGTGGTTCCTTGATGAAGGATTGAAGGAAGTCTTTGAAGACATCTCTCCGATTGCAGACTTTGCAGGACACCTGAGTCTTGAGTTTGTCGACTTTACATTATGTAAAGACGATATCAAGTATACGATTGAAGAATGCAAAGAAAGAGATGCAACCTACGCGGCTCCTTTAAAGGTAAAAGTAAGGCTTTGCAATAAGGATAAAGATGAAATAAATGAACATGAGATCTTCATGGGTGATCTTCCGCTTATGACAGATACCGGTTCCTTCGTGATTAACGGTGCCGAACGAGTTATTGTAAGCCAGTTGGTACGTTCCCCAGGTATATATTATGGTATCGAACACGACAAGGTAGGGAAGGAGCTTTATGCATGTACGGTAATTCCAAACCGGGGTGCATGGCTGGAGTATGAAACCGATTCCAATGACATCTTCTACGTGCGTGTAGACAGAACCAGAAAGGTTCCGGTAACCGTACTGATCCGGGCGCTGGGCTTTGGTACCAACGCAGAAATTATTGAACTGTTCGGTGAAGAACCGAAATTATTAGCCAGCTTTGGTAAGGATACATCGGATAATTACCAGGATGGCTTATTGGAGTTATATAAGAAGATCCGCCCAGGTGAACCTTTATCTGTTGATAGTGCTGAAAGTTTATTAAATAGTATGTTCTTCGATCCAAGGAGATACGATCTTGCCAAGGTCGGAAGATATAAATTCAATAAAAAGCTTCATTTCAAGAACCGCATCACCGGTCATGTGCTGGCTGAGGATGTAGTGGATACTACAACCGGTGAAATCTTAGCTGAGGCTGGAACGACAGTAGACAAGCAGCTTGCAACCGATATTCAGAATGCAGCTGTTCCTTTTGTGTGGCTGGAAGGAATGGAGCATAAGCAGAAGGTCCTTTCCAACTTAATGGTTGATTTGTCATCCTTTGTAAGCTTTGATCCGAAGGAAGCAGGTGTTACAGAATTAGTATTCTATCCTGCTCTCGAAAAAATTCTGGCAGAAGTTGGGAATGATGGCGAAGAGGCGCTTAAGAAAGCGATTCATAGAAATATAAACGAATTAATTCCGAAGCACATCACAAAGGAAGATATCCTCGCTTCTATTAATTATAATATGCATCTGGAAGAAGAAGTGGGTACTTCCGATGATATCGACCATCTGGGAAACCGCAGAATCCGTGCCGTCGGCGAGCTGCTTCAAAACCAGTACCGCATCGGTCTTTCCAGAATGGAACGAGTGGTCCGGGAAAGAATGACAACACAGGATATGGATGGCATTACCCCACAGTCCCTGATCAATATCAAACCAGTCACTGCAGCGGTAAAGGAATTTTTCGGAAGTTCCCAGCTGTCCCAGTTCATGGATCAGAACAACCCGCTGGCTGAGCTGACCCATAAGAGGCGTCTGTCCGCAT
This sequence comes from Clostridium sp. Marseille-P2415, assembly GCF_900155545.1. Lineage (GTDB taxonomy): Bacteria > Bacillota > Clostridia > Lachnospirales > Lachnospiraceae > Lacrimispora. The sequence goes on along the minus strand of NZ_LT732525.1, from coordinate 844,916 downwards.
TGGGACCTGGCGGTCTTTCCAGAGACCGTGCCGGATTCGAGGTCCGGGACGTTCATTATACCCATTACGGCCGTATGTGTCCGATTGAGACCCCGGAAGGTCCCAACATCGGTCTTATTAACTCCCTTGCTACTTATGCAAGAGTGAACCAGTATGGATTTGTAGAGGCTCCTTACCGGTTGGTGGATAAAACCGATGCCAATAACCCGATGGTTACCGATGAAGTGGTTTACTTAACCGCCGATGAAGAAGATAACTTTGTGGTTGCTCAGGCGAATGAGCCTTTGGATGAAGATGGCCATTTCATTCATAAGAATATTTCCGGACGCTACCGCGAGGAAACTTCCGAATTCCAGAGAAAAAATATAGATCTGATGGACGTTTCTCCCAAGATGGTATTCTCCGTTGCGACTGCCATGATTCCGTTCCTTGAAAACGACGATGCGAACCGTGCTCTGATGGGTTCCAACATGCAGCGTCAGGCAGTTCCTCTGTTAACGACGGAAGCGCCGGTAGTGGGTACCGGAATGGAAGCGAAAGCAGCGGTGGACTCCGGCGTCTGCGTTGTTGCAAGGAATGCCGGTGTAGTGGAACGTTCCGCTTCCAATGAAATCATCATAAGAAGAGATTCTGACGGCGGAAAAGATGTTTACCGGCTGACGAAATTCAAGAGAAGCAACCAGTCCAACTGTTATAACCAGAAGCCTATCGTATATAAGAACGACCATGTGGAAAAGGGTGAGGTGATCGCAGACGGTCCGTCCACCCAGAACGGTGAGATCGCTCTCGGTAAGAACCCGTTAATCGGATTCATGACCTGGGAAGGCTATAACTACGAGGATGCGGTCCTCCTAAGCGAGAGACTGGTTCAGGAGGATGTTTACACCTCTGTTCATATCGAGGAATATGAGGCGGAAGCCCGTGACACCAAGTTAGGGCCGGAAGAGATCACCCGTGACGTTCCCGGTGTGGGCGAGGATGCTTTAAAGGACCTTGATGAGCGAGGAATCATCCGGATCGGTGCGGAAGTCCGTGCCGGTGATATTCTGGTTGGAAAAGTTACTCCTAAGGGAGAGACCGAGCTGACTGCAGAGGAAAGGCTTTTACGTGCCATATTCGGGGAAAAGGCCAGAGAGGTCCGTGATACTTCCTTAAAGGTACCCCATGGTGCTTACGGAATCATCGTGGATGCGAAAGTATTTACAAGAGAAAACGGCGACGAGCTTTCACCGGGTGTAAACCAGACCGTCCGCATTTACATTGCCCAGAAGAGAAAAATCTCTGTCGGAGATAAGATGGCCGGACGTCACGGTAACAAGGGTGTTGTTTCCCGCGTGCTTCCGGTAGAAGATATGCCGTTCCTTCCGAATGGCCGTCCTCTTGATATCGTGCTGAACCCGTTGGGCGTGCCATCCCGTATGAACATCGGACAGGTGCTTGAGATCCATTTGAGCCTTGCTGCAAGAGCCCTTGGATTTAACGTATCAACTCCGGTATTTGACGGTGCAAACGAAATTGATATTATGGATACCCTGGATGTAGCCAACGACTACGTAAACATGGAGTGGGAGGACTTCCAGGAGAAATATAAAGAAACATTAAAGCCTCAGGTAATTGAATATCTTGGCGGACACCTTGACCATAAGGAATTGTGGAGGGGCGTTCCGATCAACCGAGACGGTAAAGTACGCCTCCGCGACGGACGTACCGGTGAATATTTCGACAGCCCGGTTACTATCGGACACATGCATTATCTGAAGCTGCACCATCTGGTTGATGACAAGATCCATGCCCGTTCCACAGGACCATACTCTCTGGTTACCCAGCAGCCTCTTGGCGGGAAAGCCCAGTTCGGCGGCCAGCGGTTCGGAGAGATGGAGGTTTGGGCTCTGGAGGCATATGGTGCTTCCTATACGCTGCAGGAGATCATGACTGTGAAATCCGATGATGTGGTAGGACGTGTAAAGACCTACGAGGCAATCATCAAGGGTGAGAATATTCCTGAGCCGGGCATTCCGGAATCCTTCAAGGTACTGCTTAAGGAGCTTCAGTCACTGGCGCTGGATGTAAGAGTGCTTCGTGATGATAATACAGAGGTTCAGATCGCAGAGAGTACCGATTATGAAGAAACTGATTTAAGATCCATCATCGAAGGGGACAGACATTACCGTGAAGAAGAATCCTTTGGTGATTACGGTTACCAGAAGCAGGAATTCCAGGATCAAGAACTGGTAAACGTCGATGAAGAAGAGGATGCAGACGGTGCCGACGATTCTTTTGAGGATTTCGATGACGCAGATTTTGATGATTCAGACGAAGAATAATAGAAGGGAGAACCGCTCATGCCTGAAAATAATGAAACTTACCACCCAATGACCTTTGATGCCATAAAGATCGGTCTGGCATCTCCGGAGAAGATTCTGGAATGGTCCCACGGTGAGGTAAAAAAGCCTGAGACCATCAACTACAGGACCTTAAAGCCGGAAAAAGATGGTCTGTTCTGTGAAAGAATCTTCGGACCGAGCAAGGACTGGGAATGCCATTGTGGAAAATACAAGAAAATCCGGTATAAAGGCGTTATCTGTGACCGATGCGGCGTTGAAGTAACAAAGGCCAGTGTCCGCAGAGAACGTATGGGGCATATCCAGCTTGCTGCCCCTGTTTCCCATATCTGGTATTTTAAGGGTATCCCCAGCCGTATGGGCCTGATTCTCGACATTTCTCCGAGAACCCTGGAAAAGGTGCTGTATTTTGCATCTTATGTGGTGCTGGATGCCGGCAATACCGGATTACAGTATAAACAGGTATTATCGGAAAAGGAATACCGGGAAGAAATTGAAAAATACGGCTATGGCTCCTTCCGCGTAGGAATGGGAGCAGAAGCGATTCTGGAACTTTTGCAGTCCATTGACCTTTTAAAGGACTCCGAGGAGCTTAAAAAAGGCTTAAAAGACGCAACCGGACAGAAGCGTGCAAGAATCATCAAGAGACTGGAAGTCGTTGAGGCATTCCGCAATTCCGGCAACTTACCGGAGTGGATGATCATGACCGTGGTTCCGGTCATTCCTCCGGATATCCGTCCTATGGTACAGCTTGACGGCGGCCGTTTCGCTACTTCCGACTTAAATGATCTGTACAGAAGGATCATTAACCGTAACAACCGTCTTGCCCGTTTATTGGAGCTGGGCGCTCCGGACATCATCGTCCGCAACGAAAAGCGTATGCTCCAGGAAGCAGTTGATGCCCTCATTGACAACGGCAGACGCGGAAGACCGGTAACAGGACCGGGAAACCGTGCTTTAAAATCCCTTTCCGATATGTTAAAGGGAAAACAGGGCCGTTTCCGTCAGAACCTGTTAGGAAAGCGTGTTGACTATTCCGGCCGTTCCGTTATCGTAGTCGGACCTGAGCTTAAGATTTACCAGTGCGGTCTTCCGAAAGAAATGGCAATTGAATTATTTAAGCCTTTTGTAATGAAGGAGCTGGTTTCCAACGGAACAGCCCATAATATAAAGAACGCGAAAAAGATGGTGGAGCGTCTTCAGACCGAAGTCTGGGATGTACTTGAGGATGTAATTAAAGAGCATCCGGTTATGTTAAACCGTGCGCCTACCCTCCACAGGCTTGGTATCCAGGCATTCGAACCGATCCTGGTAGAAGGAAAAGCGATTAAGCTCCATCCTCTGGTTTGTACCGCGTTTAACGCCGACTTCGACGGAGATCAGATGGCTGTTCATCTGCCTCTTTCCGTCGAAGCCCAGGCAGAATGCCGTTTCCTTCTGTTATCACCGAATAACCTGTTAAAACCGTCAGATGGCGGCCCTGTGGCAGTTCCGTCTCAGGATATGGTCCTCGGTATTTATTACCTGACTCAGGAAAGACCTGGAGCCAAGGGGGAAGGAATGGTATTTAAGAGTGTGAATGAAGCCATTCTGGCCTATGAAAACCAGGCCGTTACCCTTCATTCCAGAATTAAGGCCAGAGTAAGCAAAAAGATGCCGGATGGAACCGTGAAAACCGGAATCGTAGAATCAACCGTAGGCCGCTTCATTTTCAATGAGATCGTTCCTCAGGATCTTGGCTTTGTAGACCGGTCCGTTCCGGATAATGAACTTCTGATGGAAGTTGATTTCCATGTTGGAAAGAAGCAGTTAAAGCAGATCCTTGAAAAGGTCATCAATGTTCATGGTGCTGTGCAGACAGCGGAAACCCTGGATGACATCAAGGCCATTGGCTATAAGTATTCTACCAGAGCCGCTATGACCGTATCCATTTCCGACATGACCGTACCGGAGAGCAAACCGAAGCTGATCGCAGATGCCCAGTCAACGGTTGACCAGATTGCAAAGAACTTCCGCCGCGGTCTTATTACGGAGGAGGAGCGTTATAAAGAAGTGATTGACACATGGAAGGCGACTGATGATCAGCTGACCCATGACCTGTTAACCGGACTTGACAAATACAACAACATCTACATGATGGCCGATTCCGGAGCCCGTGGTTCTGACAAGCAGATCAAACAGCTGGCCGGTATGCGTGGACTTATGGCCGATACAACCGGCCATACCATCGAACTTCCGATCAAGTCCAACTTCCGTGAAGGTCTTGACGTATTGGAGTATTTCATCTCCGCTCACGGAGCCCGGAAGGGACTTTCCGATACGGCACTGCGTACTGCAGACTCCGGTTACTTGACCAGACGTCTGGTAGACGTATCCCAGGACCTGATTATCCGTGAAATAGACTGCTGTGAAGGCAAGGATATTCCGTTTATGGAAATCAAGGCATTTACGGATGGTCAGGAAACCATTGAAAGCCTGCAGGAGCGCCTCACAGGCCGGTTTATTGCAGAAACCATTACGGATCCGGACACCGGGGAAGTGATCGTGAAGGCAAATCACATGTGTACACCAAAGCGTGCGGCAGCGGTTATGAACGTACTAAAGAAACTTGGCCGTGATTCTGTGAAGATCCGTACCGTTTTAACCTGTAAATCTCATCTGGGTGTCTGTGCGAAATGTTACGGCGCCAATATGGCTACCGGACAGCCGGTTCAGGTAGGTGAGGCAGTTGGTATCATTGCTGCCCAGTCCATCGGTGAGCCTGGTACCCAGCTGACCATGCGTACCTTCCATACCGGCGGTGTTGCCGGCGGCGATATCACACAGGGTCTTCCCCGTGTCGAGGAGCTTTTTGAGGCACGGAAACCGAAGGGTCTTGCAATCATTGCAGAGTTTGGCGGAGTGGTAACCATAAAGGATACCAAGAAAAAGCGTGAAATCATAGTGACCGAGAATGAGACCGGCAATTCCAAGACCTATCTGATCCCATATGGTTCCAGAATCAAGGTTCAGGATGGCCAGGTGCTGGAGGCCGGTGACGAGCTGACAGAAGGCAGCGTAAACCCCCATGATATCTTAAAGATCAAGGGTGTTCGTGCGGTTCAGGATTATATGATCCAGGAAGTACAGCGCGTATACCGTTTACAGGGTGTAGAAATCAACGACAAGCACGTTGAGATGATTGTAAGACAGATGCTTAAGAAGATCAAAATCGAGGAGAGCGGGGACAGCGAAGTGCTTCCGGGAACCTCGATGGATGTTCTTGATTATAATGATTTAAATGAAGAACTTCTTGCGCAAGGCAAGGAGCCGGCGGAAGGAAAACAGGTCATGCTCGGTATTACCAAGGCATCTCTTGCTACCGATTCCTTCTTATCCGCTGCTTCCTTCCAGGAGACCACAAAGGTTCTGACCGAAGCTGCAATTAACGGCAAGGTCGACCACCTGATCGGCCTGAAGGAGAACGTTATCATCGGAAAACCGATCCCGGCCGGTACCGGTATGAAGCGCTATCGCACCATCCGGCTTAATACGGATGCTGCTTTCGAGGAAGATGATGAAATCATGCTTTCCGATGACGATGAGATTCTGCTGACAGAAGATAAATTTGATGAGGCGGAAGAGGTTTTAAACATCGACGAAAACGATACAGAAGAATAAAGGAATGGAAAGGCCCCTGGCAGGATTAGACTGCCAGGGGCTTTTTTTATGGCAATATTTTGTGATATTTGCATAATAAAACAAGGTTTTTCTTTATTTTTCTATGCTATAATTTTAAAAAAGAGGAGGTAGAGTAAATGAGAAGTTTTGAGCAGAAAGTATTTCCATACCTTATGCTGGCGCCCACCCTGGTCATATTCGGGTTGTTTTTGTTCTTTCCGGCCATAAATGGAATGTGGATTTCTTTGACAAAATGGGATGGAGTGAATCCGCAGAAATTTGTCGGAATCCAAAATTATGCAAAGCTTCTGTCTGACAGAGGATTTTGGGAAGCGTTTTTACGGACCGTGTTTTTTACTGCGGTTACGGTTCCCGCGATTTACGCATCGGCATTGGGGCTGGCGGTACTTTTAACCGGAGATATCAAAGGAAGTGATTTTTTCCGGGCGGTGTTTTACTGGCCGACCATGATTTCCAGCATCATTGTGGGGTTAACCTGGAGATTTTTGTTGGGAGAGGATTTCGGGGTCATCAATTACCTGTTGACTGCCATTGGTAAGATCCCGGTGAAGTGGCTGACCGATCCGGACCATGCAATGGGGGTTGTGATTTTTATTACAGCCTGGAGTATGGCCGGATATTATATGGTCATGTTCGTTTCAGGCATCAAGTCGATTTCCGAAACCTATTATGAGGCTGCGCGGATTGATGGCGCGGGGGCCTGGCATCAGTTCTGTTATATCACCCTTCCGCTGTTAAAGCCTACCAGCCTGTTAGTCATTGTTCTTTCCACCGTTACCGTCATAAAAACATACCCCCTGGTATATGCCCTGACCCAGGGCGGGCCGGCAGGAGCCACGAAGTTTATGGTTCAGACCATACAGGAGACAGGCTTTGAGAAGAATCAGATGGGGTATGCCAGTTCCATGACCATGATATTGTTTATGATATTGGCACTGTTCACTGCGGTACAGTTTCAGGCTAACAAGGGAGGAGAACAGGATGCAGACTAAAATGAAAAGAGGTTTTATGTCGGGAATCCGGTGGGTTCTTTTATTGTTTCTTACCTTTCTGTTTCTGATGCCTGTTATCTGGGTGATCGGTTCTTCCTTTAAAAGCGCGGCGGAACTCTTTTCCTGGCCCCCGAGCCTGTTTGGCAAGAAGCCTTCCCTTGACAATTATCAGAGAGCGCTGGAGGAAGGTTATTTCGGAATTTATTTCTTCAATACCGTGTTTACCAGTCTGATCGCCACATTTTTGACCATTGTGGTAAATGTTATGTCCGGTTATGCCTTTGCAAAATATCATTTCAAAGGGGAGAAGATCCTCTTTGGCATTGTGCTTGCCACCTTAATGGTACCGCTGGAGGTCATTATGATTCCGATTTTCAAGGTCATTGTAGCTGTCAACCTGTACAACAGCCTGTGGGGGTTGATCATTCCGGCAGTGGCGTCACCGACAGCGGTATTTCTCGTAAGGCAGTATTATATGGGTATTCCGGATGCCTATATGGAGGCGGCCAGGATCGACGGAGCTTCTGAATCAAACATCCTGATGCGGGTCATGCTTCCCCTTGTGAAACCGGTCATTTCCGTGCTCTGTATTTTTTCCTTTATGTGGAGATGGAATGATTATCTGTGGCCGAAGCTGGTTATCAACAGCAGGGAGCGATACACTATTCAGCTGGCTCTGGCAAACTATTCCGGTGAATATTCGGTGGATTGGAACAGTCTGCTTGCCATGTCGGTTGTTTCCATGATTCCGGTTATTGTTGTATTTATCACATTGCAGAAATATATCATCGGCGGCATGACGGCCGGCGGGGTGAAAGAATAATTGAGAGGATGGGAAGACATGAAATATCTGGAATATCCGCTGTTTGCGGAAGGATTTGTAAACCGTTTCTTAATAACTGAAGTATATACACAAATCCAGCAGTTTACGAGATCAACCTTGAGCGGACGGGTGAATGAATGGCTGAAAAAGGGGTTTGCCATACATGAAAATCCCTGCAGAAAGGAGTTTGTATCGAAAAGAAGGGAAGAAATTCCTCTCTGCATGGACCTTGGCGGGATGAAAAATGGGGACTCTGTTACCGTATTTGGGCAGACAAAACCTGTGAAGCTTTATTTTCCGTTTGGCAATACCGGAGTGGATGCTTCCGGATTTTATTATCAGCCAACTTATCTGCGGCAGTATGGTTATGTGGAATTATGGGCACAGGAAGAAGGAAGGGTGGACTTTGAGCTGGAGACCTGCGGAGGACTTACGCTGTGGGTCAATGATCAGCTCATTACGGATTTCACGCCATTCACCAGAAATCTGGTGAAGAAAACCGTGGTATCCGTACCGCTTATGCAGGGGCAAAATAAGGTAATAGTCTGTCTTGACGATCTGGCAGAAAGGGATACGGATTATTATTTCCGCATGAAGCGGCTGGGCCATACGGCTTTAAGACAGTTGCTTCCCGCAGGTGATGAGGTGGATGAGACTGTTTTAAAAAAGATGGAGCAGATGCTTCATGGAATGAGTTTTGATAAGGAAGCATACATAAGCGAACCGGTCAAAATGAATCTCAATAATCCGTTTGAAGTCCCTCTCGGTCTCGATGTTACCGTAACACCGGGGGAATTTATTGAGAAAATGCAGGAAGCCTGGAAAATGGTCACGACAAAGCATTACTGCATGGAGCCTGGACAAAAGGGACTTGAATTGTTTGAAACGGACGAGATGCCGCCCGGATATTATTACTTTACGGCTTCCCTATCCTATATGGGAATTCATGTGAAGCGAAAAATCGGAAATCAGCTTGTGCAGAAGGAATTCCTGGCCTGCCGTGAGGAAGAACTTAAGGCCCGGAAACGCCGTGCCCTGGAAACCGTCATCCGGCTTGCACCGGAAAATACCTATAAGGCCGCTGCGTTGTTCCAGGCAGAAAGGGAATACCAGAGAGCAGAGCGCATCATTCTTTCAGAACTGGAGGGGGTGAGAAGCAGAAAAGACTGCTCGGACTTTCATTTTATCATCATGATTTATATTTACCGTACCTATAGAGACCGGATATCGGATCAGCTTAAGGAAGCCCTGGAAGAAGCCATGCTGAATTACCGGTATTGGATTGATGAGCCAGGGGATGATGTCATGTGGTTTTTCAGTGAGAACCATGCGCTCCTGTTTCATTGCTGCCAATATCTGGCAGGCAGTTATCTGCCGGACCGTGTTTTCACCAACAGCGGGAAAACCGGGACACAGGTAAAGGAACGGGGAGAAGAGCTGCTCCATCAGTGGTTTGATGAATTTTTCCGGGAATTCATTACGGAATGGAATTCCAACGCTTACATTCCGGTGGATGTTCTGGGAATCGGCACCCTGTATAATCTGACGGACAAGGGAAGTCTTCTTCACGAAAAGGCCGGGAAGGCTCTGGATATGATTTTTTATTCCCTCGCCGTAAATGCCCATAAAGGAGCTGTCATGACCAGCTTCGGCCGGACCTATGAGAAAGAAATGAAAGGCAATTATAACGCCGGGACCACGTCTTTGCTGTATGTTGCATACAATGCAGGATATTTAAACAGGGCCTGCATCGGCTATATTTCTTTGATATTGGGAGATTATGAGGCCCCGGAAGAATACAGGGACTATGCGATGCTGAAAAAAAACCAGGAAATGATATTTCAGAATACCCAGGGGTTTGAAGGCCATGTGAACCTGTATCTATATAAAAACAGCCATGCGCTTTTATCGACAGCAGTCGGCTTTAAGCCCTTCCAAAAAGGGTATCAGGAGCATATCATGCAGGCGGCCATTGATGAAATGGCCCAGGCTTTCATAAACCATCCGGGAGAATCCTTCCCTTATGGCAGCGGCAGGCCTAATTTCTGGGCTGGCAACGGAGTGCTGCCTTTGGGAGTCCAGTACCGGGATACGGGGATTTTAAGATACCATATGGAAGAAGGAGAACGGATCGATTATACTCATGCCTATATTCCGATCAGTGCGTTTTCCCGCTACAAGGGAGAAAACGGCGTGCTGGTACTGGAAAAAGATGGAGCATATCTGGCAGTAAAGGCTTTAAACGGCCTGACCATGCAGGAAGAGGGACCGAACCGGTTCCGGGAGTTCATAAGCATGGGAAGAGATAATGTATGGGTGGTTAGAGTCGGAAGCCTGGAAGAATACGGAACCCTTGACGGAGTTTTCGAAGCCTTTAAGAAAATAGAAATCACCTTGAATGGAGAGGCTGCTGCGGTAGTTGATGACAGAGGAGACAAATATCTCGTTGATAAAGAATTTCTCTTAAGGGTAAATGGAAAAGCCGTTTATGATTATCCGTTAGGTGTAAAAGGAAAAATATTATTAAGGGAGAAGAAATAAGGTGATTGAAAAAAAGGTGATTGACGAAAAACTGAACCTTGTGTCCAGGAAGATGATGACACTGAAAAACAATGGGATGAAGGAAAAGTATCCCATCAGCCTCATTGACATTAACTGCTGGGAATGGCCTCAGGGCGTGGGAATCTTCGGGCTTTATAAATATTATGAAGTCAGCGGGAAGGAAGAAATCCTGGATTTTCTGACCGGCTGGTATGATAAGCGGATCGGGGAAGGGATTCCGGAACGGAATGTGAACACCACATCTCCCATGCTGACCCTTACGCATCTTTATGAGAAAACAGGAAAAGAGGAATACCGGACCTTCATTCAGGAATGGGCGGACTGGATCATGAAGGATAAGAAGCTGATACGCACCGGAGACGGCTGTTTTCAGCATATGATAACCGGAGATCCCAATGATGATGAAATTCTCATTGATACATTGTTCATGGCTGTTTTGTTTCTCGCAAGAGCCGGTAAGCTGTTAAACCGGCAGGATTATCTGGATGAAGCCAATTATCAGATTTTAAGCCATATCAAATACCTTTTAAATAAAGAGGAAGGGCTTTTCTATCATGGCTTTAATTTTAAACGGAATGATAATTACGGCGGGATATTATGGGGAAGAGGGAATTGCTGGTATACCATTGTCGTTATGGAACTTTTGGAGGAAATTCCTCTAGATGAAGGCCTGAAACGTTATTTCCTCAATGTATATGAGAACCAGGTGAAAGCACTCAAACAATATGCGGATCCGGAAAGCGGACTATGGCATACCATCCTTAACGACAGTTCTTCCTATATAGAATTGTCTGCAAGTGCTGCATTCCTTTATGGGATCATGAAAGGCGTGAGGCTGGGAATCTTAAATAAAGAAGAGTTCTGGGAGTTTATCAGGAAAGCCATGGGAAGTCTGATGGATTATATCGGAGAAGACGGAACTGTATTAAACGTATCCTATGGAACACCCATTGGAATGGACGGGGATTTTTATAAGACGATCCCATGCTGTCCCATGACCTATGGACAGGCACTTATGATTTTGGTACTGCAGGAGGCCCTGCTTCCCTATTGGCATTAGAAAGGTTTGGTTGTGGAAATGAAAGAAAGGGTTTTTTTTGAAGAATTCGATTCACTGTACTATTTTCATGGAAGTTCCGAGAACTGGGCGATGCAGGGGTTCCATTTTCACAACCAGTATGAAATCATTTTGTTCCTTACGGATGGAGCGTTAATGGAAATAGGAAACCGCACGTACCACGTAAAAGCCGGGGATTTGTTTTTCATCAACAATAAGGAATATCACAGGACCAGCGGTCCCGAGGGAAAAAACCATAACCGCTATGTCCTGATGTTTGAACCGGAGCTTCTTACACAGATGGCGGAAGCGTTTCATTATGATTTCGCTATGTTCTTTGAAGAGCGGCCGGATCCATTTATCCACAGGCTTCATCTTGCGGGAGAAAAGCTTGAAAAGGTGGAGAAGCTGTTTGGGAAAATTGAACGGAATATGAACTCTGAGAACCGTAAGGAGTCTTCCGTAAGGGTTAAACTGTCTATTTTAGAACTGATAACAGCGGTTAATGAGATGTATCAGTTTTTTATAGAAGAAGAAAAAAACAAACATTTCGTGGGCTGGGAGGAAGAGCGGAGGAGACAGGAATTCAAGGATCCCATTTTATACCGGGAAAGGATCGAGCAGCTGAAAAAATACATAGCGGCCCATGCGGAGGAACGGCTGGATCTTGATGAGATATCCCGGAGATTTTATATGAACCGTTATTATCTGAGCCATTATTTTAAAAAGGAAACGGGCTTTACGCTTATGCAGTATGTGGCAAATCAGAAGATCATCGCAGCAAAAGCACTTTTAAAAGAAGGTCATTCTGTAACGGATGTGGCTTTGAGGCTCTCCTATAACAGCGACAGTCATTTCATCGCAGTTTTTAAAAAACTGACAGGGATCACGCCGAAAAAATATGCCCAGTTCCAAAAGAGCAATAATGAATGATTTCCTGTCTTAAATGTGCGGTTTTTTATACAGGGCAACTGATAAAATAAGGTATCAAATGAAAAAGGAGAGGTTATTTATGAGGAAAGCGGTATCATTGGTGTTGGCAGGGGCATTGGCATTTGGCTCGCTCACTGGCTGCTCCGGCGGGGGGAAAAAGGCAGACAGTGAAGTGAAAACTCTGGATGTAGTATGGTTTAGTGATGGGAAAGAGGGGGAATCCTTTCTTAAGCTGGCAGATCAATATATGACAGAGCATCCAAATATCAAAATTGAACTGATCGAGGTTCCCTATGCGGATTTAGAGAGTAAAATTAAAAATATGCTGAACGGTAAAGAAGCTCCGGCGCTGGCCAGGCTTACCAATTTAGGGCCGTTTCAGAACCAGCTGGTGGATTTAGGCCAGTATGTATCTGATAAGAACGCATTTGTAAACAGCTTTGGCGAAGGGCTTAAGTTTGTTTTTGACGGCAAGGTCCTGGCAGCCCCCATGGATGTGACTGCAAATGGACTGATTTATAACAAGACGGCTTTTGAGAAGGCCGGTGTGCCGGTTCCCCAGTCAGAGGATGAAGTCTGGACGTGGGATGAATGGAAGGCTGCCATGAAAACAGTTATGGAGAAGAGCGGCTGCAAATATGGCCTTGTATATGACAAGTCCCCTCAGCGTTTTACCACACTGCTTTATGAGGCAGGCGGCAGCTTGTTAAACGCAAATTTAAATGCGTCTAATTTCGATACGGAGGAAACCAGACGTGCGGTAAGCTTCTTTAAAGAGCTTCATGACGAAGAAATCATTCCGGCCTCTGTTTGGCTTGGCTCCGAAAATCCCAACAATTTGTTCCGGACCGGTCAGGTGGCCATGCATTTATCGGGAAGCTGGATGATCGCCAACTACAAGGACCAGATTACAGACTTTGAATGGGGAGTGACTTACCTTCCAAAGGAAGTCAGACGTTCTTCCGTACCGGGCGGCAAGTATCTGGCTGCATTTCAGAATACAGGCGTGGAAAAAGAGGCTGCGGAATTTATAGAATGGATTTCAAAAGCAGAAAATAATGCCTGGTACTGCAAAGAGAACAGTTACTTATCCCAGGTAAAGGGAAACGAGAGTCTGGATTATGAGTACGGAAAAGAATTTTTTGATATCTTTTCAAAGGAACTGGCCGCTACGGATTCCCAGCCCGGATCAGAGTGGGGGCACCAGGAGTTTACCGGAGCAGTCCAGAATGATTTAAGAGATAAGCTTATCGAGGTTCTGGCAGGGAAGCTCACTGTGGACCAGTATGTAAAAGAAATGGATGGAATGATCTCGGATACACTCAAGGAAATTAAGTAAATATGGAAACGTAAAGCCGGAAAAACGGAGCGGGAATGTATCATTAAAATTCCCCCTCCGTTTTTTCATAAGGATTGCCTGATTCAAGCCGGCATCGGTCATAACAAAAAAAATCCTTGACAGAAAAATACAATATGTATATAATGATTAGGCGTGCATAAACACGTCATGTTTTTGTGCGTAAATTAAGCTGATGATAACAGCAACCACAGACAATATCACAGGAGGTGAATGGAATGCCAACATTTAACCAGTTAGTAAGAAAGGGAAGACAGACAAGCGCAAAGAAATCCACAGCACCGGCTCTGCAGAAGGGTTACAACTCTTTACAGAAGAAGGCGACTGATATTTCTGCTCCACAGAAGAGAGGCGTTTGTACGGCAGTTAAGACTGCTACACCTAAGAAGCCTAACTCAGCTCTTAGAAAGATCGCCAGAGTTCGTCTTTCTAACGGTATCGAAGTAACAAGTTACATCCCGGGTGAGGGTCATAACCTTCAGGAGCATAGCGTTGTTTTAATCCGCGGCGGCAGAGTAAAAGACTTACCAGGTACCAGATACCACATTGTTAGAGGTACCCTGGATACTGCGGGCGTAGCTAACAGAAAACAGGCTCGTTCCAAGTACGGTGCTAAGAGACCGAAAGATAAAAAATAATTAGAACCACACATTTGAATTTTCAGTGCCGGACTTTAGATATTGAACCTGTAGGTTGCAGGATTATATATATAGAAACCGAGCGCGAACGCAACTTCAATGTTTGTGAGTACCTAGGATCTAATGAATAGCTGTGAACCGTAAAGGGTGCACGGCGATATTAAGGAGGGAAGTAACGTGCCACGTAAAGGACATACTCAGAAGAGAGACGTATTAGCAGACCCGCTTTACAATAATAAGGTTGTTACAAAGTTAATCAACAACATTATGTATGATGGTAAAAGGGGAGTTGCTCAGAAGATCGTATACGGTGCATTCGGCCGTGTAGAAGAAAAGGCGGGCAAACCAGCCGTTGAAGTATTCGAAGAAGCGATGAATAACATTATGCCTGTACTTGAGGTAAAGGCAAAACGTATCGGTGGTGCTACCTATCAGGTGCCGATCGAAGTGAAACCGGAGAGAAGACAGGCATTAGCCCTGAGATGGATCACTCTGTACTCTCGTAAGAGAGGCGAGAAGACTCAGGAGGAAAGACTTGCGAATGAGATCATGGATGCTGCCAATAACACCGGTGCTGCTGTAAAGAAGAAAGAAGATATGCACAAGATGGCTGAGGCAAACAAGGCATTTGCTCATTACAGATTCTAATAGGAGGAAAAAGCTTTGGCTGGAAGAGAATATCCATTGGAAAGAACCAGAAATATTGGTATTATGGCCCACATCGATGCAGGTAAAACTACATTGACCGAGCGTATCCTCTATTATACTGGCGTAAATTACAAAATTGGTGATACTCACGAAGGTACAGCTACCATGGACTGGATGGAGCAGGAGCAGGAAAGAGGTATTACAATTACTTCAGCTGCTACAACCTGCCACTGGACCATGCATGAAAACACCAAAGTAAAGCCGGGCGCTCTGGAGCACCGTATCAACATCATTGATACTCCAGGACACGTTGACTTTACAGTAGAGGTTGAACGTTCCTTACGTGTACTGGATGGCGCCGTAGGCGTATTCTGTGCAAAGGGCGGTGTTGAGCCACAGTCCGAAAACGTATGGCGTCAGGCTGATACCTATAACGTACCCCGTATGGCATTCATCAACAAGATGGATATCATGGGCGCAAATTTCTACGGCGCTGTGGAGCAGATCAAGACCCGTCTGGGCAAGAACGCGATCTGCATTCAGCTGCCGATCGGAGCAGAAGATGAATTCAAAGGAATCATCGATCTGTTCGAGATGAAGGCTTATATCTACAATGATGACAAGGGTGATGACATCGATATCATTGATATCCCTGAGGATTTAAAGGACGATGCAGAACTTTACCGCGCAGAGTTGATAGAGAAGATTTGTGAGTTAGATGATGACTTAATGATGGTGTACCTGGAAGGGGAAGAGCCATCTACAGAAGCATTAAAGAAAGCATTGAGAAAAGCAACCTGTGAATGTACAGCTATTCCGGTATGCTGCGGAAGCGCATACAGAAACAAGGGCGTACAGAAACTCCTTGATGCGATTCTTGAATATATGCCGGCTCCGACCGATATCCCTTCTATCAAGGGTGTTGATATGGACGGCAATGAGATCGAACGGCATTCTTCCGACGAAGAACCGTTTGCAGCTCTTGCATTCAAGATCATGACAGACCCATTCGTTGGAAAGCTGGCGTTCTTCCGTGTATATTCCGGTATCATGAATTCCGGTTCCTATGTGCTGAATGCAACGAAGGGCAAGAAAGAGCGTGTTGGCCGTATCCTTCAGATGCATGCCAACAAGAGATCCGAGCTGGATAAGGTATATTCGGGTGATATCGCTGCAGCCGTTGGTTTTAAAGTAACAACGACTGGTGATACTATCTGTGACGAACAGCATCCGGTAATTCTGGAATCCATGGAATTCCCGGAGCCGGTTATTGATATCGCGATCGAGCCGAAGACCAAAGCCGGCCAGGGCAAGATGGGCGAGGCTTTAGCAAAGCTTGCAGAAGAAGATCCTACTTTCCGTGCCAAGACCAACCAGGAAACAGGCCAGGTTATTATTTCCGGTATGGGAGAGCTCCATCTGGAGATCATCGTAGACCGTCTGCTTCGCGAGTTCAATGTAGAAGCTAATGTAGGTGCTCCTCAGGTTGCTTACAAGGAGACCTTTACAAAGACTGTAGAAGTTGACAGCAAGTATGCGAAGCAGTCTGGCGGACGTGGCCAGTACGGTCACTGTAAGGTTCGCTTTGAGCCCATGGATGCCAATGGCGAAGAGCTGTTTAAGTTTGAGTCCAGCGTTGTCGGCGGTGCGATCCCGAAGGAATACATTCCTGCAGTTGGGGAAGGTATCGAGGAAGCAACAAAGGCCGGTGTACTTGGCGGATTCCCTGTAGTTGGTGTAAAAGCTACTGTATACGATGGTTCTTACCATGAAGTCGATTCCAGTGAAATGGCATTCCACATCGCCGGTTCCATGGCGTTTAAGGATGCGATGAACAAGGGCGGCTCCATCCTTCTTGAACCGATCATGAAAGTAGAAGTAACCATGCCAGAGGATTACATGGGTGATGTTATCGGTGATATCAACTCCCGTCGTGGCCGTATCGAAGGTATGGAAGACATCGGCGGCGGTAAGATGGTTAAGGCCTATGTACCGCTTTCAGAGATGTTCGGCTATTCCACAGACTTACGTTCCAGAACCCAGGGGCGCGGTAACTTCTCTATGTTCTTTGAAAAGTATGAGCAGGTTCCGAAGAGTGTACAGGAAAAAGTTCTTGCTGATAAAAAGGATAAATAATTTCGAACAGGTTCCACTGAATTCCGGGCAGTCAAAACTGCCTGGAATCCATCAAATAGGCTTGAAAATAGTGCACAAATAGCATATAATAAAAAACAGCCTAACATAAAAATTAAAGCTCAATAGAGCATAAATTAAGGAGGACGTTATAAAATGGCTAAAGCTAAGTTTGAAAGAAACAAACCACATTGTAACATCGGTACCATCGGTCACGTTGACCACGGCAAAACTACTTTAACAGCTGCTATCACAAAGACTCTTCACGAAAGATTAGGTACTGGACAGGCAGTAGCTTTCGAGAATATCGATAAGGCTCCGGAAGAGAGAGAGCGTGGTATCACAATTTCTACTTCCCACGTTGAGTACGAGACAGAGAAGAGACACTATGCACACGTTGACTGCCCAGGACATGCGGACTACGTTAAGAACATGATCACTGGTGCTGCTCAGATGGACGGCGCTATCTTAGTTGTAGCTGCTACCGATGGTGTTATGGCTCAGACAAGAGAGCACATCCTGCTTTCCCGTCAGGTAGGTGTTCCTTACATCGTTGTATTCATGAACAAGTGCGATATGGTTGATGATGCAGAATTACTTGAATTAGTAGACATGGAAATCCGTGAACTGTTAAACGAGTATGAATTCCCAGGCGATGATACTCCTGTCATCCAGGGTTCTGCATTAAAGGCTCTCGAAGATCCAAGCGGTTCCTGGGGCGATAAGATCCTTGAATTAATGAATGCAGTTGACAGCTACATTCCAGATCCTGTACGTGAAACAGATAAGCCATTCTTAATGCCAGTTGAGGACGTTTTCTCCATCACAGGCCGTGGTACTGTTGCTACCGGTAGAGTAGAGCGTGGTACATTACACGTATCTGACGAAGTTGAAATCGTTGGTATCCATGAAGAAACACGTAAAGTTGTTGTAACCGGTATCGAGATGTTCCGTAAGTTACTTGACGAAGCACAGGCTGGTGATAACATCGGTGCATTACTTCGTGGTGTTCAGAGAAACGAAATCGAAAGAGGACAGTGTCTGTGCAAGCCAGGTTCTGTAACCTGCCATAACAAGTTCACCGCTCAGGTTTACGTTTTGACAAAAGATGAAGGTGGTCGTCATACACCATTCTTCAATAACTACAGACCGCAGTTCTACTTCAGAACAACAGACGTTACCGGTGTTTGCGAATTACCAGCCGGCACAGAGATGTGTATGCCTGGCGATAACGTAGAAATGTCTGTAGAGCTGATTCATCCGGTAGCTATGGAGCAGGGTCTTCGTTTTGCTATCCGTGAAGGCGGCCGTACAGTAGGTTCCGGTAGAGTTGTTTCTATCGTTAAATAATTAAATTTTAGAGCCGAACCCTTTATTTATAGGGGCTTCGGCTCTTTCTTTTTGTCTTGCAGCACTAATTCCTTACTGCTGAATGTGGAGTTTTTTGGGGAAAGCCAAGGAAATGTTGTTATAAATTGTCTATTGCTGGCGAGGCCTCTTTATGGTACGATTAAATTATTCTGTATTAGAAAAAGAGGATGTTATTTGTGACAAAGCAACGACTATTAAAGTGGTGTAAAACTGCAGGTAATTTTATAACGGGCACCATTCTGCTTCTGATTCCCTGTATTTCTTTTCTCCTGTTCGAATATGTAACGGGAAATCTGGCCGCTATTCCCCTGTCCAAGGCCATTCTGAACATAAGCTGGGTCTACATACTGTATCTGGTGGCATTCGCTGTCAGCGGTAGCACAAGGATAGCCATACCGGTTGTATCTGTCCTTCTGTATGCTGTATCCGTGGCAGAATATCTGGTTGTAGGGTTCAGAGACAGACCGATCATGTTCTGGGATGTACTGGCTTTTCAGACTGCGATGAGTGTAGCTGGAAATTATGAATTCGTATTAACGGAGGAAATGTATCTTTCATGCCTGGCGGTCCAGGCTATTTGTCTGTTTGCTCTCATATTTCCCAAAAGAGTAAAGGGGAAAAAGATGCGTTTGTTTTTCGCCGGAGGAAGTGCGGGTGTGGTCATCAGCTTTGGTTTATGGTTTTATACATATTTAATCCCATATATGGGCCTTGGAATTAATATGTGGGCGGTTAATGAAACCTACCAGGAATACGGCTATGTGCTGTCAACCGCGGTTTCCTGCAGTTATGCGGTAAAAAAGAAGCCGGAAGGCTACAGCCTTTCAAAGGTAGAACAGATTTATGATTCCATACGGGAAGAGAATCAGGTCCTGACGGCCTCCGCAGGAGATGTGGATGCAGAAGGGGAAAATACGGTATCGCCGGTAAATATTATCTGCATCATGAATGAGAGCCTTTCTGATTTAAAGGCGGCGGGGGAATTTGAGACGAACCGGGAATATTTTCCTTTTTTGAACAGCTTAAAGGAGAATACGGTGAAGGGAAGCCTCTGTGTTCCTGTTTTTGGCTCCATGACAAGCAACTCTGAATTTGAATTTCTGACAGGGGATTCCATTGCGCTTCTCCCTGCCAACAGCATTGCTTATCAGTTCAATGTTAAGCCGAATACGTACAGCCTTGTGAGTACCTTAAAGTCACAGGGCTATGAAACGGTCGCCATGCATCCATATCCGAAGGAGAACTGGAATCGGGAGGAATGCTATCGGAATATGGGCATTGATGAATTTTTCGATATAGAAGAATATGAAGACAGAGAACAGTTGAGGGATTATGTCAGCGACCGTGCAGATTATGGGAAGCTGATCGAAAAGGTGGAATCCAAAGAGGATCCCACAGATAAACTGTTTCTTTTCAATGTGACCATGCAGAACCACGGAGGTTATGAGTCCCAGTATGATAACTTCAACCAGGAGGTATGGCTGACCGGAGATCTGAAAGGAAAATATCCCAAGGCAGATCAGTATTTATCCCTGATGAAACGGTCCGATGAAGCTTTGGAATATTTGATTTCCTATTTTGAACAGAGTACAGAGCCTACCATGATCGTTCTGTTCGGGGACCATCAGCCGAGTGTGGAGGATGAGTTTTTTGACGAGATTGCCGGAGTGCCCAGCAGTGAAGTTTCCAATAAAGACCGTCTGATGTGGTATCAGACTCCGTTTATTATCTGGACCAATTATGAGACCCAGCCGGAAGAAAAAGGGAAAATGGGGGCAATTTATCTGTCCTCAGAGCTGTTAAAAAGAGCCAGGCTTGAGATGACGCCTTTTCAGAAGTTCCTTTTATCAATGGAAGAGACATTTCCGGTGGTGCATCCGATCGGATGCTATAATAAGGCCGGAACCTATTACACCTGGGAGGCATTGGAAGAGGAAGGAAGCCCTTATCGGGGATTGATAAAGGACTATGAGTACCTGGTATATAACCACATATTTGACGGAAAAAAATATAAGGAGATGTTTACTCTGGGGATTGGAAATTAGTGGATGCGCCTTAAGGTTTTATTACAAATAAGTAATAAAAACGTTATTGTAAAAATCAGGGAAATTGGTTATTATTGTATAGGATCTGATAATGACTACATGGAGGAATGCGAAGATGAAGAAAATAAATATAGGCAGGACCGTGACCGGGCTGCTTTCCGCCGCGTTTTTGTGCTGTGCTTCTGCCTTTGTTTCATTGGCGGATGTAGGTGCCGCCGGAGTACAGGCTACGATTCAGTCCTGTTTGATTAGTTCAGACAAGAATACTGTGACAGTTAAAGTGTCCGGCAGCGCCAATATGGAGGGAACGGATGGCGTTCTCTATCTGGTAGAGATGCAGCCGTACCAGACCAATCTGGATGGCAGAACGGATTATGCAGCATCTGCAGCACCGGGAGATACGGTTTCATTTACGTTTCCGTTAAACCGCAATACAGCCCAGGACAGACTTTACAGCAAGTTTGTTGTGGCTGTCTGGGATGGAACGAAGTACATAGAGATCAGCAAGCCTCATTATATTACAAACCCTGAGATGGTTGCAGCCAATGCGCAGCCGTTTAATGATCCGCTGACCAAGAAGGGCTTAAACATCCAGCTTAATATGCTGGGCGATGCATTTGAATTAGGTGTTAAGCACGTTGCTACCAATATTTCCTTTCACCAGATCCTGGGTCAGGGCATTGACTATCAATACGATGGAAAGACGTATCATTTTGATAAGAATGCGATCGCAAGCTATGATGAGACCATCAGCGCCTTATCCGGGAAGGGTATGACCGTAACTGCTATTATCTTAAATGGCTGGAACGAGGCAACACCGGATTTAATCTATCCTGGAACTAAGAAAAATGCCAATGCATTTTACTATATGTTTAATGTGGCAACACAGGAAGGCCTGGACCAGACCAGAGCCATAGCTTCCTTCCTGGCAGAACGGTACAACGGTACCAATCCGGACCACGGCAAGATTTCCAACTGGATCATCGGCAATGAGATCAATAACCAGCAGTGGAATTACGTAGGAGCCAGAGATATTACCAGCTACGTTCAGGCTTTTCAGAACGCGTTCCGTGTCTTCTACACGGCAATTAAGAGTACCAGTGCCAATGACCGGGTATATTTCTCCCTGGATTATAACTGGAACAATGAGATTGACAACAAGGTAAAATATGGCGGAAAAGCCATTGTAGATTACTTTAATTCCATTGCCAATGAACAGGGGCAGATGGACTGGGGCCTATCCTATCACCCATATCCCTGTCCCATGACAGAGCCGGAATTCTGGGATGATGACCAGACCGGGCTGTTTACCAATGATTTTAACTCACCGGTCATCAATTTCAAGAACCTGACGACTTTGACTGATTACATGGCACAGGATGCTTTAAAATCCCCAACCGGACACGTACGCCATATCATTCTGACAGAGCAGGGATTTACAGCAACGAGCCAGACAAGGGGCAATGTAGCGCAGATCCAGGCAGCAGCTTATGCCTATTCCTATTACCTGGTTGACAGCAACCCATATATTGACGCTTATATTTTAAGCCGGCAGGTGGATGCCCCTCTGGAAGTGAGAAGCGGCTTATCCTTTGGCCTTTGGGAATGTGCCATGGACCGCGGCGATGATATCGTAGCTACAAAGCGCCGTAAGATATGGGAGGTATTCCGTAATATTGATAAAAAGAAATATACACTGGAATCTACCGAATTCGCAAAATCGATTATCGGGATTGAGAAGTGGTCTGATGCCATTCCTAACTTCAGGTGGAGATCATTGGAGAAATAATAAGTAATTAAAAAGATACTGCAGAAAGGTTTTTGTCATTCCTTTCTTACAGTATCTTTTTTATGTTTTATTTTATTGCCAGGCCAGGGCGGCATATGCATCCAAAAGGCCTCCGCTTACCATCTTCCCTGAAAGACTGTCTAACTTCCTGCTGGAGTTTAATATGATATTCTTTACATCGGACAGGGTAATATCCTGCCGGTAGGAGTAGAGCATGGCAGCCACGCCTGTTACCATAGGAGCCGCCATGGAGGTACCGCTCATAAAGCCGTAGGCGTTCCCTGGCACGGTGCTTAATATGTAGCTGCCGGGAGCTGCGATATCGACGCTGGTCGCGCCGTAATTAGAGTCCTTGCTTAAGCTGCCGTCAAACAGGAGATTTGCTACGGAAATCACGTTATCGTAAGGGAGGGAGGACGGATATACCGGATAGGTGTCCGTATCATATCCAAGTCCGGAAACGCCTCCGTTTCCGCAGGAAACTACAAATAACATGCCGGAATTTCTTATTGCCTGGGCCAGTTCTTCGCTGTAGGATGAGGTTCCCATGCTTAAGTTGCAGATGGACGCCCCGTTTGCTTCGGCATATTTGATCGCCTTAATCACCGCCTCCGGAGAGCCGACACCGTCTTCACCGCCCAGCGCCTTTAACGGCATGATTTTTACATAATTGTTATCCGTAATTCCTGCAATGCCATAAGCTCCGCGGGCGGCACCGATGGTTCCTGCCGCATGGGTCCCGTGACTGTCCTCGCTGCCGACGAAAACCTGATTGTTACCGGAAAAAAAGTTCCAGCCGTGAATGTCATCCACAAATCCGTTTCCATCGTTATCAATGCCGTCCCCGTCGATTTCGCCGGGGTTTGTCCAGATGGCATTCTTAAGCTCCAGATGATTGATATCAATGCCGGTATCAATGATGGCGACGGTGACAGAGCGCTTGTTCTGAGCTTTATCATACAGATCCCAGGCAGGCTGGATGTTGATGTCAATGCCTGTGACTGCTTCTGTTACTTTTGATTCATAATCTCCGGGCCCTGGCTGAGAGTTGCCGATGCCGGCCTTTAACTTCCGTCCGTCGTAAATATTGTCTACGGACTGAAATTTTGATTGCAGTTCCACCAGGCGGAATTCTCCGTCATTTTTTAAACCCCACTGGTAGGTGGAAAATTCATCCGAAGGCGATAGGTTTACAAGGCCAGGGCCAAGAGCCAGGGACTTAAGAGCCTGTCCGCTGTCAGATGAAAATGATTGAAGCGCGTTGGTTATAGTCTCCTTTCCGCCTTCCTGCGGCGTCAGGCTGACTGGAAGAGACAGTCCTGCAAGTAGGAAAGCAAGGGATAGACAGGCAGCGCGAGTTGTTTTTTTCATGTTTTCTTTCTCCTTATATATGAAGCGATCATCCAGATTGTTCCTATTATACCATAAACCCTACGCAACAGACTTGAAAAATATGTGAAAAATATTTTAAATTTTATAGTATTCTGCTGAAAAGAGCTGTTGCACCTTTTTGAGCATGAATTGTGAAATCAGTCTGAAATGCAGGCTGTCATTGAAATATCATTTTCACATGTGTTATGATAAGGCTATATAAAGATAGAAGGAGGCCTGTCATGAAGCAGGAATTACCGGACAAGTTAAAAGGCGGCCTGATTGTATCCTGTCAGGCATTAAAGGATGAACCACTGCACAGTCCTTATATTATGTCCCGCATGGCTTATGCGGCCATGGAAGGCGGTGCAGCAGGAATCCGTGCCAATTCTGTGGAGGATATTACAGAAATAAGGAAGATCGTGGATATTCCCATTATCGGCATTGTGAAGCGGGAATATAAGGACAGTGATGTATATATTACTTCTACCATGGAGGAAGTGGATGCCCTGGTTGCGTGTGGTGTAAATATCATTGCTGCAGACGGTACAAAAAGAACCCGCCCCAATGGGAAGAGCCTGGATGAGTTCTTTTCCGAAGTGCGTGCAAAATATCCGGACCAGCTTTTTATGGCTGACTGTTCCAACTATGAAGAAGGGATTCATGCGGCATGTATTGGCTTTGATTTGATCGGGACGACCTTGAGCGGTTATACGGAGTATACCAGGGATTCGGGCCTTCCCAACCTGGACTTAATGAAACGGCTGGTAAAGGATTCCGGAAAGCCGGTCATTGCAGAAGGAGGGATCTGGACGCCCGGGCAGTTAAAAGCAGCATTATCCACCGGAGTCCTGGCAGCCGTAGTGGGCACGGCCATAACAAGGCCGAGAGAAATAACGAAATATTTTATAACAGGGTCCGGCTGCAGGAGCAGGGAATAACATTGTATATTTATCTGAAATAAATTTCTCTAAATTGACAAAGTGGTATTTCTTGTTTATGCTTATAGTAAGAATGGCTTAGGTGTGGCGGATGGGGATGGAACATCCACCATGCTTTTTTATAATATGGAAAGATGAAAAGGGAGAATCAGATCATGCAGGGGGACTTTTTAACAAAGATCAGAGCGGAATACAATCAATTTACAAAGGCTGAAAAAAAGGTAGCCGATTACATACTGCAAAATTACAGAGAAGTATTATTCATGTCGATTACCGATCTGGCAGAAGCCTGTGAAGTGGGGGATACAAGTGTTTTTCGTTTTTGCAAGACTTTAGATTTAAAAGGATATCAGGAATTTAAGATGATGCTTTCATTAAGCCTCCACGATGAGAAAACAGGGCAGGGCAGGCTGGAAGGCGATATCCGCCTGGAGGATTCCTTTGCGGAGCTGTCCAGAAAAGTGCTGAACACCAATATGAGTGCCTTAGAGGAAACGTATTCCCTGTTAAACGAGGAGCATTTCGATAAGGTCATCCATTATCTTCATGAAGCAAAGCGGATTTGTTTTTTTGGCGTAGGTGCAAGCATGCTGTCAGCCATGAAGGCAGCCAATAAATTTTTACGGATCGAACCAAAGGTATACTGTATACAGGATTCTCATATGCAGGCTATGGTTGCTTCCATGATGGGAGAAGGAGAAGTTGCGGTAATTTTTTCCTATTCCGGCGCTACCAAGGATACCATTCATGTAGCAGAGCTTGCCCAAAAAGCAGGTGCGGTGACCGTCTGCGTTACCAGATTTGTGAAATCTCCCCTGACCTCATTTTCTGACGTGACGCTGCTTTGCGGAGCAAATGAGGGTCCCTTGCAGGGGGGGTCCACTTCTTCGGAAATCAGCCAGTTATTTCTCATTGACTTAATGTATACGGAGTATTACAGAAGGTATTTCGAGCGGTGCAACAAGAATAATGAAAAGGTTTCCGCTTCCGTTTTGGATAAAATGTGTTAAGCGGTTATGACTCCGATGACGGGCCGGAAAGAAATATTATTTTCTTTCCGGCCCGTACGCTTATGGGTGTTTGTTCGATCCGGACCAGAATAAAATAGTTTGATAAAATTTCCCGTCCTGTGATAGAATAGAAAAATACCGGAAGGAGGGCCCTTATGGAAGAAAAAGATTTTCGTAATAAAATAACATGGTTTACATTTCTGTACAGTCTTCTGGTAATTTGGGTCCATTCCTATAATGCAGTGCTTTTTTTAGGAAACACAAGAACCGCTTATAAAACAGACTGGATGGAGCGCTTTTTGGGAGATACGGTGGCACAGATTGCAGTACCGGGATTCTTTTTGATTTCATCCTATCTTTTCTTCCGGGGGTTTACCCTGGAACGGCTTTGGGTTAAATGGAATTCCAGAATACGGAGCGTATTGGTTCCCTATATCATATGGAATTTCCTTTATTATCTCGGATATGTCATAGGCAGCCGGGTCCCGCTATTGTCAGCCGTGATTGGGAAAGGGAAAATACCCTTTACTTTTTTAAAGGCTGCTGAAGCAGTCCTTCATTTTACCTATAACTATGTATTCTGGTATTTAAACCAGCTGATTTTGTTGATCCTTCTGGCTCCGCTCATTTTCCTTTTGGTGAAACGCTGGCAGGCCGGGTGCCTGTTTATGGCCGGGATATTGACTGCCATTTATTTGGGAGAAGTTCTTCCGCTTTTAAATCTGGATGCCCTTCTTTATTATACCTTTGGAGCGTTCGCGGCTGTCCATGGAAAAAAAATAGTGGAGAGATCCTGGGATCTTAAACATTTCGCTGCAGGTGCTGCAGTTCTCATAGCTGCCTTTTTCTTAAAAGGGCTTGATTTTCCAGGTAATATCAGAGGAGAGCTGGCGGCTTCCGTCGTATTCTACCGGCTTCTTGCTCCATTGGGGCTATGGCTTCTTGTGCCGGAGAATTATCTTACAGAAGCAAAGGAATGGATGAAGCAGAATTTTTTTCTGTATGCCATTCACTTTGCTATGGTGAGGCTGATAAACAAAACGGGAGCATTGCTGCTCCCGGCTGTTCCGGCAGTGCCTTTTGGGCTTTTTCTTTTCATGCCGGTTTTATGCGTTTTTTTCAGCTATCAGATTGGGCGCTTTTTAAGGCGTTTTCTTCCGGCCTTGTGGTACCTGTTGAACGGAGGCCGTTAAAGAGGCTTTTATTGTTCAGCCGACCATCTTCCGGATGCGCCGCAGGGGAGAACCAGGCCGCGGCTTGTAACCGGGAGTCCCACTTCTTCGGACTGCACGGTACCTCCGAACTTTTGTCCCACTTCCAGGGAGATCATGTAAGACAATACGGATGGAGCCAGCCCTGTCGTATAGGAATTGATCAGGAAAAACAGAGGCTTATCGGACAAGAGCTGTGCGCAGAGTTTAACAAACGGATGAATGGCATCCTCGATTTTCCAGATTTCACCTTTTGGTCCTCTTCCATAGGAGGGAGGGTCCATGATGACGGCATCATAATGGTTCCCCCGCCTGATCTCCCGTTCAACGAATTTCACACAGTCATCTACGATCCAGCGGATGGACGCGGATTCAAGTCCTGAGGAGCGGGCGTTTTCCTTTGCCCAGCCGACCATTCCCTTAGAAGCATCCACATGGGTAACAGAAGCCCCTGCTTTTGCGGCCGCTAATGTAGCCCCACCCGTATAGGCGAATAGGTTAAGTACCTTTACAGGCCGCCCGGCCTGTTTTATTTTTTCCCCGAACCAATCCCAGTTCGCAGCCTGTTCCGGGAAAAGACCGGTATGCTTAAAACTAAATGGCTTTAACTGAAAGGTCAGATCCCTGTAACTGATCGTCCACTGCTCGGGTAAGTCAAAGAATTCCCACTCACCGCCGCCCTTGGAGCTCCGGTGATAGTGGCCGTTCATTTTCTTCCACCCCTTTTCCATCCGGGGAGTGGACCAGATAACCTGTGGGTCAGGACGTACAAGGAGATATTTTCCCCAGCGCTCCAGCTTTTCTCCTTCTGAACAATCTATTACTTCGTAATCTTTCCAGCCGTCTGCAATCCACATATTTGGTGCCGCCCTTTCTTTCTGTCAATCATAAATATTAGTTTTATCAGATGATTCTATGATTATACTGGATGGAGCCTGGAGCGTCAAGTACGGGGGAAACGATTGAGAAAGGCTGTCCGGGGAAATAATTTCGTAATAGAATTGAAAGATTAAAACAGTTGAATAATCTAAAATTAATTGTTAAAATAAATTATAGCAAAAAAGGAAATCCCTGTAAGGAGTGAAGATATGAAAAGAAAAGGTCTCATTGTGCTGGCTGCCACTGCCATGCTGGCGCTTGGTGCTGCATCTGTGGATGCCTGGGCGGCGGAAGGCTGGGCTCAGTCGGGAAGCACCTGGGTTTACTATGATTCAAGCGGAAATAAATTAACCAATACCTGGAAAAAGGGTGCGGACAACCTTTGGCGTTATTTAAACAGCTATGGTGAGATGGCGGTAAATACCTGGGTAGAAAATACCTATTATATGGATACCAACGGAATCTTGGTAACCGATAAATGGATGAAGTTTCAGGATTCGGGAAGTTCTAAATATAAATGGTATTATTTCGGCAGCAGCGGAAAAGCCATTATGGACAATTGGTCTAAGATTAACAATAAGTGGTATTACTTTGATTCCAACGGTGAGATGCAGACCGGATGGGTTCTGGATAACACGTATTATTGCGGGACGGATGGAGCTATGCGCACCGGGTGGCAGAAACTCTTATCACCGGACAGCGACTATGATCCGGACCGTGTCACCCCCGGGGACGGTGATGATGGGAAATCCTGGTACTATTTTAACGAAAGCGGAAAAAAGTATGTTCCTAAGGATATGTCCGGGGACTACAACACCTATAAGATTGACGGTGTCGCTTATTGTTTTGATTCTGACGGGGCTCTTCAGACCGGCTGGAAGAATGTGGGAGTTGACAATGCCGAATATGAGATCCAGAACTATAAATACTATGACAGCAACGGGAAACTGAGAGTGGGCTGGTATTCGATCGAGCCGCCGGAAGAGCTTTCCGGGTATGAAGAGAATGTGGAGTGGTTTTATTTTTCCAGTGCCGGAGTTCCCAAAACCGGTCCCAAGGAAGGAGAGGCCAGCACACAGAACTTAACGAAAATTAACGATAAGACCTATTTATTCAATAATCTTGGAAATCCTGTTTACGGGCTGCAGAAAGTTACAATCGGAAGCAGCTCGGAATATACGTCATATTATTTTGGTGATAAGAAGACCAGCACCATGCAGAAGGGAAGAATAAAGGTGACTGAGGGCGATGGCAGCGAATGGACTTATTATTTCAGTGACAGCGGCCGCGGTTATACCGGCGTAAAAGATGGTTACCTGTATTATATGGGAAAACTCCAGTGCGCCGATGATGGAACCAAGTATGAACCCATTGCCATACCTACAGGAAGTACGACCACGACTTATGTGGTGAATGCCTCCGGCAAAGTGGCTAAGGGTACCACCGTAAAGAACTCCGAGGGAGTAAAGTATAAGACCGGCAGCAACGGAAACTTGTTAAAGGTTGACGATGAAGCCCCAACCAAAGGCAGAGAACCTTACGAACCAAACTGGAATTAAGAAGAATCACGATAGTGGCGTAAAACCTGAGAAAAATCAGATTTTGCGCCATTTTTTTGAAAAAAAGGCTTGCAAAGTAAAAAAAAATATGCTATCCTGTAAAGGCTGTGGCATGATAGCTGTGAAGCGTGAGGTTGCTGCTTACAAAAGCAGGTTTTCCGCGGAGCGAATGTCAAGTTAGGAAACTGGCGACAAGTCACTGTACAATTTAAAATTCTGTTTTTGTAAACAGAAAGTCAGTGTGAGGTCCGGAAGGACACACACGGGAACGTGTACAGTCACCGCTTGTCGTACTTCTACTAAGTGCGAAAAGGAGGCGACTTTTTTTATGGCAAGTCAAGTAATGAGAATCACATTAAAAGCGTATGATCACCAGTTAGTTGATCAGTCTGCAGGCAAAATCATCGACACTGTAAAAAAGACAGGATCTAAAGTGAGCGGACCGGTGCCGTTACCAACCAAGAAGGAAGTGGTAACCATCTTAAGAGCGGTTCACAAATACAAAGATTCCAGAGAGCAGTTCGAGCAGAGAACGCATAAGAGACTCATTGATATCATTACACCAAGCCAGAAGACTGTTGATGCATTATCCAGACTGGAAATGCCGGCAGGTGTGTACATTGATATCAAGATGAAGAATAAATAATCTTCATCAGAACCATTATGGAAATTGTTCCATGCATGTCCTGAAGGGTTTTAATATAGAAGCGACACTTTTTCCTGTAAGGAATCAACATCTCCATGAGCGAAAGTGAGAAGAAAGTGTTTGCACTTTCGGCGAGCGGCGAATGGTGATCATGATTGTGCTGTAATCATGATACCGCCGGGCGGAGTCATAGTGTTCCATGTATATTGGGCTGTTCTAGGATGATTGCGAAAGCAATCCGCTGTAGAATTAACAAACAGGAGGTAAAAACATGAAGAAGGGTATTTTAGCTACCAAAGTCGGAATGACACAGATCTTCAATGAGAACGGAGTATTAACTCCGGTAACGGTTCTCCAGGCTGGTCCTTGTGTAGTAACACAGGTTAAGACAGTTGAGAACGATGGTTACAGTGCAGTACAGGTTGGTTTCGTTGATAAGAGAGAAAAACTTATCAGCAAGCCGATTAAGGGCCATTTTGATAAGGCCGGTGTATCTTATAAGAGATACGTAAGAGAATTTAAGCTTGAGAATGCTTCCGAGTATTCCGTAAAAGATGAAATCAAAGCAGAAGTCTTCGCTGCAGGCGATAAGATCGATGCAACAGCAATCTCCAAAGGTAAAGGTTTCCAGGGCGCTATTAAGAGACACGGACAGTCCAGAGGACCTATGGCTCACGGTTCCAAGTTCCATCGTCATGCAGGTTCCAACGGTGCATGTTCTGATCCGAGCAAGGTATTCAAGGGCAAAAAGATGCCTGGCCAGATGGGTAACAAAAGGGTAACAATCCAGAATCTTGAAATCGTTAAGGTTGATGCCGAGAATAACCTGATTCTGGTTAGGGGTGCTGTACCAGGACCTAAGAAGTCTTTAGTAACAATCAAGGAAACAGTAAAAGCAGCGAACTAATGCTTTTATAAGAAAGGAGGATCATACAGATGGCAAACGTATCTGTTTACAATATGGAAGGTAAAGAAGTTGGCACATTAGAGTTAAACGATGCAGTGTTTGGTGTTGATGTTAATGAACATCTCGTACACATGGCAGTCGTAAGCCAGCTCGCAAATAAACGCCAGGGCACACAGAAAGCAAAAACACGTGCTGAAGTATCCGGCGGCGGAAGAAAACCGTGGAAGCAGAAAGGAACCGGTCATGCAAGACAGGGTTCAACAAGATCTCCGCAGTGGACAGGCGGCGGAATTGTTTTCGCTCCGACTCCAAGAGATTATACAATCAGACTTAACAAGAAGGAAAGAAGACTTGCTCTTAAGTCCGCTCTGACCAGCAGAGTAAATGAGAATAAGTTCATCGTTGTTGACGAATTAAAGTTTGATGAAATTAAGACAAAGAAGTTCCAGACTGTATTAAATAACTTAAAGGTATCCAAGGCTCTGGTTGTTGTTGGTGATGACAGCACAAATGCAGTAATAAGCGCAAGAAACATCGCTGCTGTTAAGACTGCTTTTGCTAACACGATCAACGTATACGATATCTTAAAGTACAACACAGTTGTTGCTACCAAGACTGCTGTTGCAGCAATCGAGGAGGTGTACGCATAATGGCAGATATAAAGTATTACGACGTAATCCAGAAGCCTGTAGTAACTGAGAAGAGCATGAACGCTATGGCGTCCAGGAAGTACACATTTATAGTACACACGGAAGCTAACAAGGCTATGATCAAGGAAGCTGTTGAGAAGATGTTCCCAGGCACCAAGGTTGCCAGTGTGAACACCATGAACTTAGATGGAAAGACCAAAAGAAGAGGAATGACCTTCGGTAAGACCGCTAAGACAAAGAAGGCTATCGTTCAGTTAACAGCTGACAGCAAAGATATCGAAATCTTTGAAGGACTGTAGGCGGTGGGGGAAAACCATCAGCCAACCTATGTGATGAACATTATATCACAATAATTAAGATACGCCAGGTGGCGTTGATACTTGTATGTCCGGGGAAATGCGGAGATCAGGAAGAAACGCCTAGCAGGCATACCTTTATGCCCAAAGAGCGTGGGCAGTAAAGAAGAAAGGAGAAACAATCATGGGAATCAAAAAGTATAACCCATATACCCCTTCCAGAAGACACATGACCGGTTCTGATTTCAGCGAGATCACAAAGACCACTCCTGAGAAATCCTTAATCAGCAAGACCATTAATAAAACAGCCGGCCGTAATAATCAGGGTAAGATCACTGTCAGACATCGCGGAGGCGGCGTTAAGAGAAAATATAGAATCATTGACTTCAAGAGAAACAGCAAAGATGGTATTGCAGCAACTGTTATCGGTATTGAGTACGATCCGAACAGAACTGCCAACATCGCATTAATCTGCTATACAGACGGTACAAAGTCTTATATCCTTGCTCCGGCTGGTTTAACAGACGGCATGAAGGTTATGAGCGGTGAGATGGCAGAGGCAAAAGTCGGCAACTGCTTACCGTTAAGCCAGATTCCGGTCGGTGCTCAGGTTCATAACATAGAGCTTTATCCTGGAAAAGGCGGACAGTTGGTTCGTTCTGCCGGTAACGCAGCACAGTTAATGGCAAAGGAAGGAAAATATGCAACGCTTCGTTTACCTTCCGGTGAGATGAGAATGGTTCCGATCGGATGCAGAGCAACCATCGGTGTTGTAGGCAATGGCGACCATAACCTGATCAATATCGGTAAAGCCGGCAGAAAACGCCATATGGGCTTCCGTCCTACCGTACGCGGTTCTGTTATGAACCCCAATGACCATCCTCACGGCGGTGGTGAAGGCAAGACCGGTATCGGACGTCCGGGTCCATGTACACCATGGGGCAAACCGGCGCTTGGCTTAAAGACCAGAAAGAAACACAAGCAGTCTAACAAGTTAATCGTTAGAAGAAGAGATGGAAAGACCGTTAAATAATTGAAGGAGGTTAGAACCTATGGCTCGCTCACTTAAAAAAGGACCGTTTGCAGATGCTCATTTACTGAAAAAAGTAGATGCTATGAACGCAGCAGGACAGAAGCAGGTAATCAAGACCTGGTCCCGCCGTTCTACGATCTTCCCGCAGATGGTTGGACATACAATTGCAGTTCATGATGGCAGAAAGCACGTTCCGGTATATGTTACAGAGGATATGGTTGGACATAAACTGGGTGAATTCGTTGCTACAAGAACTTACAGAGGACATGGCAAGGACGAGAAAAAGTCAGGCCGTAAGTAATTATAGAGACAAACACCCTTCGGATATATTTGCAGATTTCCAAAGGGCGTTAAAGTTGAAAGGAGGATTCACCAATGGCTAAGGGACATAGAAGCCAGATTAAGAGAGAAAGAAATGCCGAGAAGGACACCAGACCGTCAGCAAAGTTATCCTATGCTAGGGTTTCTGTTCAGAAAGCATGCTTCGTATTAGATGCCATCAGAGGCAAAGACATTCAGACAGCACTTGGTATTGTAACTTACAATCCCAGATATGCTTCTACTTTGATAGAGAAGTTATTAAAATCAGCTATCGCCAACGCTGAGAATAACAACGGAATGGACCCGGCAAAGCTTTACGTAGAGGAATGTTTTGCAAACAAGGGACCGACAATGAAGAGAGTAAAACCGAGAGCACAGGGCCGCGCTTACAGGATCGAAAAGAGAATGAGCCACATCACCATCGTGCTTAATGAAAGATAAGGAGGCAAATAATGGGACAGAAAGTTAATCCACACGGCTTAAGAGTCGGTGTTATTAAAGACTGGGACTCAAAATGGTATGCTGAAGCTGATTTCGCAGACAACTTAGTAGAAGATTATGCAATCAGAAAGTTTCTTAAAAAGAGATTATACAGCGCCGGTATTTCTGGCATCGAAATTGAACGGGCATCTGACCGCGTGAAAGTTATCATCCACACAGCAAAGCCAGGCGTTGTTATCGGTAAGGGCGGAGCTGAGATTGAAAAATTAAAAGCTGAAGTTCAGAAGCTTACAGATAAAAAATTATTTGTTGATATCAAAGAAATCAAGAGACCTGACAAAGATGCTCAGTTAGTAGCTGAATCCATTGCACAGCAGTTAGAGAACCGTATATCCTTCCGCCGCGCTATGAAGTCCACCATGGGCCGTTCCATGAAGGCTGGCGTAAAGGGGATCAAGACTGCAGTTGCAGGACGTCTTGGCGGCGCTGATATGGCTCGTACCGAGTTCTACAGTGAAGGAACCATTCCGTTACAGACACTGAGAGCAGATATTGACTATGGTTTCGCTGAAGCAGATACAACCTTTGGCAAGATTGGCGTTAAGGTATGGATCTACAATGGCGAAATACTTCCAACTAAAGGAAACAAGGAAGGGAGCGATAAATAATGTTAATGCCTAAGAGAGTAAAACGTCGTAAACAGTTCCGTGGTTCCATGGCTGGTAAAGCGTTAAGAGGCAATACAATCAGCAACGGTGAGTTCGGTTTAGTATCTTTAGAACCATGCTGGATCAAATCGAACCAGATCGAGGCAGCCCGTGTTGCTATGACTCGTTACATCAAGCGTGGCGGTAAAGTCTGGATCAAGATTTTCCCGGATAAACCTGTAACAGCAAAGCCAGCAGAAACCCGTATGGGTTCCGGTAAGGGCGCTCTGGAATACTGGGTAGCAGTAGTGAAACCAGGCCGTGTATTATTCGAAATCGCTGGAGTACCTGAAGAAACAGCACGTGAAGCTTTACGTCTTGCTATGCATAAGTTGCCATGCAAATGTAAAATTGCTGCTAAAGCAGATTTAGAAGGCGGTGAATGACAGTGAAAATTAATAAGTATGTTGAAGAATTAAAAGGAAAATCAGTTGCAGAACTGAACGAAGAATTAGTAGCTGCAAAGAAAGAACTTTTCAACTTAAGATTTCAGAATGCGACCAATCAGCTTGATAACACAAGCAGGATCAAAGATGTTCGCAAGAACATTGCCAGAATTCAGACTGTTATAACTGAGAAGGCTAAATTAGCTTAAGTTGCGATTGATTTTAAAAGCATGACACACACGACTGTGTGTAAACTTATATATAGGGTCCATAGCGGCCAAAACTCGAAAGGAGAATACCGAACGTGGAAAGAAATTTAAGAAAAACCCGTACTGGTAAGGTTGTGAGCAGCAAGATGGATAAGACCATCGTTGTAGCGATTGAAGACCATGTAGAACATCCTTTATACGGCAAGATCGTAAAAAGAACGTATAAATTAAAAGCTCATGATGAGAACAATGACTGCAACATGGGCGATACCGTAAAAGTAATGGAAACAAGACCGCTGTCCAAAGACAAGAGATGGAGACTTGTTGAGATTCTCGAAAGAGCGAAATAATTTATTTCCAGGAAGGAGTAACAGGCATGATTCAGCAGGAAACCAGATTAAAGGTTGCCGACAATACCGGTGCAAAAGAATTGCTTTGTATCCGTGTTATGGGCGGATCTACAAGAAGATATGCTAATATTGGTGATGTTATCGTTGCCAGCGTAAAAGACGCAACACCTGGCGGTGTTGTGAAGAAAGGCGACGTTGTAAAGGCCGTTGTCGTACGCACCGTTAAGGGCGCACGCCGCAGAGACGGTTCTTATATCAAGTTCGATGAGAATGCTGCCGTAATTATCAAAGATGACAAGACTCCAAAAGGAACTCGTATCTTTGGACCGGTTGCCAGAGAGTTAAGAGAGAAACAGTTCATGAAGATTGTTTCCTTAGCTCCGGAAGTATTATAAGGAGGTGTCGGACTGTGCATAAAATTAAAAGAGATGACCTGGTAAAGGTTATCACAGGAAAAGATAAAGACAAACAGGGCAAAGTTCTTCACGTGGATACGAAGAATAACAAAGTGGTAGTGGAAGGCGTTAACATGATCACAAAGCATGTGAAACCAGGCCCAAGCAGCCCACAGGGCGGTATCGTACAGAAGGAAGCTGCATTTGATATCTCCAATGTAATGCTTGTTGTCGACGGAAAAGCGACCAGAGTTGGCTTTGAAGTAAAAGACGGTAAAAAAGTCCGTGTTGCAAAAGCAACCGGTAAAGTAATTGATTAATTCGGAGAGGAGGAATAAAAATTGGCTAGATTAAAAGAGATGTACCAGACAGAGATCGTAGACGCTATGATCAAGAAATTTGGATATAAGAACATCATGGAAGTACCGAAGTTAAATAAGATTGTCATCAATATGGGTATTGGTGAAGCAAAGGAAAATGCCAAGATTTTAGACTCTGCAGTAAGAGATTTGGAAATCATCTCCGGACAGAAGGCAGTCTTAACAAAGGCTAAAAAATCAGTTGCTAACTTCAAAATCAGAGAAGGTATGCCGATCGGCTGTAAAGTAACGTTACGCGGCGAGAGAATGTATGAGTTTGCGGATCGTCTGATCAACCTTGCACTTCCTCGTGTACGTGACTTCAGAGGTGTGAATCCTAACGCATTTGATGGCAGAGGAAACTATGCCCTTGGCATTAAGGAACAGCTTATTTTCCCTGAAATTGAGTACGATAAAGTTGACAAGGTAAGAGGTATGGACGTTATTTTCGTAACTACCGCTAAGACAGACGAAGAAGCCCGTGAACTTTTGACATTATTCAATATGCCATTTGCAAAATAGTAGGAGGAATAATCCATGGCTAAGACTTCAATGAAGATCAAACAGCAGAAACCTGCAAAATTCTCCTCAAGAGAATACAATCGTTGCAGAATCTGTGGTCGTCCACATGCTTATTTAAGAAAATACGGAATCTGCAGAATCTGCTTCCGTGAATTAGCATACAAGGGCCAGATCCCAGGCGTTAAAAAAGCAAGCTGGTAAAATAAGGAAGGAGGCAATTTCAAAATGACAATGAGCGATCCAATCGCAGATATGCTTACAAGAATCCGTAATGCAAATACTGCAAAACATGATACAGTAGATGTACCTTCATCCAAGATGAAAATAGCTATTGCTGATATCCTTGTGAAAGAGGGTTACATTAAAAAATACGATCTCGTAGAAGACGGTGCATTCCAGACAATCCGGATCACCTTAAAATACGGAAAAGATAAAAACGAAAAAATCATCACAGGTATTAAGAGAATCTCCAAGCCAGGTTTACGTGTATATGCAAACAAGGAAGAGTTACCGAAGGTACTTGGCGGCTTAGGAACAGCTATCATCTCCACAAACCAGGGCGTAATTACCGATAAGGAAGCACGCACACAGGGCGTTGGCGGAGAAGTATTAGCATTCATTTGGTAATTACTGCAGCATCTGAAAACAGAGGGAACGAAAAGGTTCCTTCCGAAAATTTAAGGAGGTAAACGGCATGTCACGTATTGGAAGAATGCCTATCGCGATTCCGGCAGGCGTAACTGTTACAATCGCAGAAAATAACAAAGTGACTGTAAAAGGTCCTAAGGGAACTCTTGAGAGAGTATTACCGACTGAGATGACGATCAAAGAAGAAGATGGTCATATCGTCGTTACAAGACCAAATGATTTAAAGAAAATGAAATCTTTACATGGTCTGACCAGAACATTAGTGAACAACATGATCGTTGGTGTTACGGAAGGGTATGAGAAGAAGCTGGAAATCAATGGTGTTGGTTACAGAGCGCAGAAGCAGGGAAAGAAGCTGGTTCTTTCTCTTGGTTACTCCCACCCGGTAGAGATGGAAGATCCGGAAGGCATTGAATCTGCTATGGATGGACAGAACACCATCATCATTAAAGGTATCGATAAAGAAAAAGTTGGCCAGTACGCTGCTGAAATCAGAGATAAGAGAAGACCTGAGCCGTATAAGGGTAAGGGTATCAAGTATGCTGACGAAGTGATCAGACGTAAAGTTGGTAAGACTGGTAAGAAATAATTAAGGAGAGTGTAAAGATGGTTAGCAAACAGTCAAGAAGCGAAATTCGCGTTAAAAAGCACAACAGATTACGTAATCGTTTTGCAGGCACTGCAGAAAGACCACGTTTAGCTGTGTTTAGAAGTAATAATCATATGTATGCTCAAATTATTGACGATACAGTTGGTAAGACTTTAGTCGCTGCTTCTACAGTAGAAAAAGAAGTAAAGGCAGAATTAGAGAAAACTAACGACGTTGATGCTGCAGCATATGTAGGTACCGTAGTTGCAAAGAGGGCTATTGAAAAAGGTATTAAGGAAGTTGTCTTTGACAGAGGCGGTTTTATATATCAGGGTAAGATTCAGGCATTAGCAGACGCAGCCAGAGAAGCTGGTCTGGAATTCTAGTAGAGAGGAGAATGACAGCGTGAAACGTACAATTATTGATGCAAGTCAGTTAGAATTAAACGACAGAGTAGTTGCTATCAAGCGCGTATCTAAAACCGTTAAGGGTGGACGTACCATGAGATTCTCTGCTTTAGTAGTCGTAGGCGATGGCAACGGCCACGTAGGTGCTGGTCTTGGTAAAGCAGGTGAAGTTCCGGAAGCAATCCGCAAAGGAAAAGAGGCTGCTATTAAGAATATGGTTACCGTTCCGATCGATGAGAACAACAGTATTCCTCATGACCTGATCGGATACTTTGGAAGTTCATCCGTACTTCTTAAGAGAGCTTCCGAAGGTACCGGAGTAATTGCAGGAGGTCCTGCCCGTGCTGTTATAGAGCTTGCAGGTATCAAGAATATCCATTCAAAGTCCTTAGGTTCCAATAACAAGACGAATGTAGTTTTAGCTACGATCGAGGGATTAACTCAGTTAAAGACTCCTGAGGAAGTTGCAAAGCTTCGCGGCAAATCTGTTGAAGAGATTTTAGGCTAAGGAGGATAAGAAGATGGCAGATAAATTAAAAATCACATTGGTGAAATCCCCGATCGGCGCAGTTCCGAAGCAGAAAGCAACCGTTTTAGCGTTAGGCTTAAAGAAGCTTCATAAGACAGTTGAAATGCCGGACAATGGCGCTGTAAGAGGTATGATTGCCAGCGTGCGTCATTTAGTAAAAGTGGAAGAGATTTAAGAGAGAACAGTAAGGAGGTGCAAGCAATGGATTTATCAAATTTACAGCCTGCGTTAGGTTCCAAACACAGCGATAACTTCAGAAGAGGCCGCGGACATGGTTCAGGAAACGGCAAGACCGCAGGAAAAGGCCATAAAGGACAGAAGGCTCGTTCCGGTGCGACCAGACCGGGTTTTGAAGGCGGTCAGATGCCTTTATACAGGCGTCTTCCTAAGAGAGGCTTTAAAAATAGAAATACTAAGACTATTATTGGTATCAATGTAGGCGCTTTGGAAGGTTTCGACAACGATACGGTTGTTACAGTTGAAACTTTATTAGAGAGCGGTATCGTTAAGAATCCGCGTGATGGCGTTAAGATCCTTGGAAATGGAGAATTAACCAAAAAGCTTACAATAAAGGTAGATGCTTTCAGCGAAGGCGCAAAAACCAAAATCGAGGCTTTAGGTGGAACCTGCGAGGTGATCTAATATGTTAAAAACACTCCGTAATGCATTCAAGGTCAAGGACGTAAGAAAGAAGCTTATCTATACGTTCCTGATGCTGGTGGTTACCAGAATCGGTTCTCAATTGCCGATTCCAGGAGTTGAAACAAGTTTTTTTAAAGATTTTTTTACTCAACAGAATAACGATGCGTTCGGTTTCTTTAACGCTGTGACGGGCAGTTCCTTTACCAATATGTCCGTATTCGCACTGAGCATTACCCCATACATCACATCTTCCATTATCATGCAGCTTTTGACCATTGCAATTCCAAAGCTGGAGGAGATGCAGAAAGATGGGGAAGACGGAAGAAAAAAGATTGCGGAATACACCCGTTATGTAACAGTTGGTCTGGCTTTAATCGAATCCATCGCTATGGCGATCGGATTCGGCGGCCAGGGGCTGTTAAAAGAATTTAATGCATTAAGCGTTATCATTGCAGTCGTTACCATGACGGCAGGCAGTGCTCTTCTGATGTGGATCGGGGAACGTATTACGGAGAATGGTGTGGGAAATGGTATTTCCATAGTCCTGTTATTTAACATCATATCCAGCTTCCCGTCTGATGCGTCGACCTTATATACCAGATTTATGTCTGGAAAGTCGGTCGCAGTAGCGGC
This sequence comes from Clostridium sp. Marseille-P2415, assembly GCF_900155545.1. GTDB lineage: Bacteria > Bacillota > Clostridia > Lachnospirales > Lachnospiraceae > Lacrimispora. The sequence continues at coordinate 804,904 of NZ_LT732525.1, read as the reverse complement.
AGTAGCAGCCATTATCATTTTTGCAGTTATCGTAGCGATTGTCGTATTTGTCATTATCCTTCAGGATGGGGAAAGAAGAATTCCTGTGCAATACTCCAAAAAGATGCAGGGACGGAAGATGGTCGGCGGACAAGCCACCAACATTCCGTTAAAAGTGAATACTGCCGGCGTTATTCCGGTTATTTTCGCTTCCTCTATCCTGTCTTTTCCGGTAGTGATCGCCCAGTTTTTAGGCAATAAGATCAACTACAATGGCATTGGAGGCCACATTTTGATGGCACTCAATTCTTCCAGCTGGTTCAAACCGGAGAAACCGGTGTACTCTGTCGGTCTGATCGTTTACGTGGCTCTTATTATTGTGTTTGCTTACTTCTATACATCGATTACTTTTAATCCGCTGGAAGTAGCGAATAACATGAAGAAGTCCGGCGGCTTTATTCCGGGTATCCGTCCGGGAAAACCGACCAGTGATTACCTCAATTCTATTTTGAACTATATCGTATTTATAGGTGCATGCGGTCTGACGATCATCTGTATCATCCCCATTATGGTATCCGGCTTGTTTAATGTAAGCCGTTTGTCATTTGGAGGTACATCCCTGATCATCATCGTCAGTGTAGTACTTGAGACAATTAAGGCGGTTGAATCTCAGATGCTTGTACGTTATTATAAAGGCTTTTTAAACGATTAGAGGACAAACCAAGGGAAACACGCTATGCGTGTTTTCCTTGGGATTTATGCATTTACGCGGGCGACGAGCCGAATGAGCATGCTTGCATGTTCATGTGGCGGCTGCCGCGATAATGATAAGAAACTCGTAAAGCATGTTTCTTATCATTTAACCTTAAGAAAGTTACGTATTTCATGCAAGGGAGGGACTGTTGATGAAGATCATCATGTTAGGTGCCCCTGGTGCCGGCAAAGGTACCCAGGCAAAAAAAATTGCTGAAAAATATCAGATTCCGCATATTTCTACCGGAGATATTTTCCGTTCCAATATCAAGGAAGGAACAGAGTTAGGCAGAAAGGCGAAGGAATACATGGATCAGGGCGAGCTGGTGCCGGATGAACTGACCATTGGTATGCTGATGGACCGTATACAGAAGAAAGACTGCGAAAACGGCTATGTTCTGGATGGTTTTCCAAGAACCATTCCGCAGGCAGAAAGCCTTAAGAAGGCTCTTTCCGGAATGGGACAGAAGATTGACTTTGCTATTAATGTTGATGTACCGGATGAGAATATCATTAACAGAATGTCAGGACGCCGCGCCTGCATTTCCTGCGGAGCTACATATCACATTGTATACAATCCAAGCAAAATTCTGGATGTATGCGATGTCTGCGGCGAAAAGCTTATTTTAAGAGATGATGATAAGCCGGAGACCGTTAAGAAGCGTTTGTCAGTCTACCATGACCAGACACAGCCTCTGATTGATTATTATAAAGAAGCCGGTGTGTTAGTGAATATTGACGGAACACAGGAGTTAAATAAAGTGTTCTCTGATATCGCTGCCATTTTAGGAGCATAGTTTATGTCAGTTACGATTAAATCTGCAAGAGAGATAGAACTTATGAGAGAGGCGGGGAAGATTCTCAGTAAAACTCACGAAGAGCTTTCAAAAGCCTTGAAGCCAGGCATGACAACCTGGGATATTGACCATCTGGGAGAAGAGATCATAAGGAGTTACGGCTGTACGCCATCCTTTTTGAATTATAACGGTTACCCGGCTTCCATTTGTGTTTCCGTAAACGATGAAGTCGTTCATGGAATCCCGAGCAGGAAGCGTGTTTTAAGGGAAGGCGATATAGTCAGCCTGGATGCCGGCGTCATTTACAAAGGATACCATTCCGATGCGGCAAGGACTTATGGGATCGGAGAAATTACTCCTGAGGCAGGACAACTCATAGAAGTGACAAGACAATGTTTCTTTGAAGGGATTAAATTTGCAAAATCTGGCAATCATCTGAATGATATATCCGCTGCAATCCAGAAGTATGCTGAAAAATTTGGGTTTGGAGTCGTACGCGATCTGGTGGGCCATGGAATCGGTTCCCGTCTCCACGAGGAGCCTGAGGTGCCGAACTTTGCGCAGAAAAGGCGGGGAATTAAGCTGAGGCCGGGCATGACGCTGGCCATCGAACCCATGATCAACGGCGGAACACCGGATGTGGTTTGGCTTGATGATGATTGGACCGTGGTAACAGAGGATGGAAGTCTTTCCGCCCATTATGAAAATACCGTGTTGATTACAGAGGGTGAACCGGAGCTCTTAAGCCTGGTTTCCGATGTCCGTTAGGGTTGTGCCCATGAAGATAGAAAACGGGTCATTTGTAAAATCTGTGGCGGGACACGATAAAGGCGGTTATTTCTTCATATTTCGGGAGGAAGGCGAATATATATATCTGGTGGACGGAAAATACAGACGTCTGGACTGCCCGAAGAGGAAAAAGAAAAAGCATGTGGAAGCCCTTTTATGGGAGAAACATTCTCCCGGAGAGAAGATCCGGGAAAATAAAAAAGTCACCGATGAAGAGATCAAACATTTCATCAGATGTTTCAAAAGAGAAGAACAGGTTGTTAGGAGGTAAGCTTTATGTCAAAAGCAGATGTTATTGAAATTGAAGGAACCGTTGTGGAGAAGCTTCCCAATGCCATGTTCCAGGTAGAACTGGAGAATGGACATCAGGTGTTAGCCCACATCAGCGGGAAACTTCGCATGAACTACATTCGTATTTTACCGGGAGATAAGGTAACCATTGAGATGTCTCCTTATGATTTAAGCAAGGGAAGAATCATCTGGAGAGACAAATAAAGCGTTGCCGTACGGAACGCTCCCCCTTTCCTGCGCGCGACACGCCAGGGGAAAGGGTTAATAAATATATAGGAAAAAGCGCTTGCATTTTAAAACGATGGATGTTATAATGCTATAGCGACTTTGTTGAAATACTGGGTGTATTATGCCCATTTGGGCAGCACTGGTTTTACGATAAAACACACTGCGGGTATACCTGGAGGTCCTTTATTATGAAGGGCGCATAACGGAAAGGAGAATTGCTGTGAAGGTTAGATCATCAGTCAAACCGATTTGCGAAAAGTGCAAAATCATCAAGAGAAAAGGCAGTATCAGAGTAATCTGTGAAAATCCTAAGCATAAGCAGAGACAAGGTTAAAAATAATTAATGGAGGTGTACTACACAAATGGCTCGTATTTCAGGTGTTGATTTACCAAGAGAAAAACGTGTTGAAATCGGCTTAACTTATATCTACGGTATCGGTAGAGCAAGTTCAAACCGCATTCTTACAGAAGCTGGCGTTAATCCTGACACTCGCGTTAAGGACTTAACAGATGACGAAGTGAAGAGAATTGCAGCAGTGATTACTGAATCCCAGATGGTTGAAGGTGATTTACGCAGAGAAATCGCTATGAACATCAAGAGACTTCAGGAAATCGGCTGTTATCGCGGCATTCGTCACAGAAAGAGCCTTCCGGTTCGCGGTCAGAAGACAAAGACCAATGCAAGAACTCGTAAGGGTCCGAGAAAGACTGTAGCAAACAAGAAGAAATAAGTATCCCGGTAACTCACAGCGAATCACGTTACATGTTTTAAAAACAGGAATAACAGGATTCAGATATTCGTACCCTGTGCCGGCTCCTTATGTCCGGGGAGGCCAGGGCGGAGCAAGTAAAAAGAAAGTAGGTTAGTTTAAAATGGCTAAAAAAGTGTCCACTACTAAAAAAGTGACAAAAAAGCGCGTAAAGAAAAACGTTGAACGCGGACAAGCACATATCCAGTCATCTTTTAATAACACAATCGTGACATTAACGGATACACAGGGTAATGCATTATCCTGGGCAAGTGCTGGTGGTCTGGGATTTAGAGGTTCAAGGAAATCTACTCCATATGCAGCTCAGATGGCGGCAGAAACTGCTACTAAGGCAGCTCTTGTACATGGTTTAAAATCAGTAGACGTTATGGTTAAAGGTCCTGGTTCAGGCCGTGAAGCAGCTATTCGTGCACTTCAGGCATGCGGATTAGAGGTAACCAGCATTAAGGATGTAACACCGGTTCCACATAACGGTTGTCGTCCACCAAAACGTAGAAGAGTTTAATTAGGAGGTAATTACAGTGGCAGTTGACAGAGTTCCTGTTCTTAAAAGATGTAGATCCCTTGGTCTTGATCCGATCTATTTAGGAATAGATAAAAAATCAAAAAGAGAATTAAAAAGAGCTAACAGAAAGATGAGTGAGTACGGCATTCAGCTTAGAGAAAAGCAGAAGGCTAAATTCATCTACGGCGTTCTTGAGAAACCTTTCCGTAATTACTATGCCAAGGCTTCCAGAATGAATGGTATGGTCGGTGAAAACCTGATGATCCTTCTGGAAAGAAGACTTGACAATGTAGTATTCCGTATGGGATTCGGAAGAACAAGAAGAGAGACCAGACAGATGGTTGACCACAAGAGCATCCTTGTAAACGGGAAATGCGTAAACATCCCTTCTTACCTGGTTAAAGCTGGTGATGTGATCGAAGTAAAAGAAAAAAGCAAAACCAATGCAAGATTCAAGGACGTTCAGGAAACAACGGCCGGACGTATGGTTCCGGCATGGCTTGATGTTGACCATGAGAATTTACGTGGTACTGTAAAAGAGTTACCAACAAGAGATGAGATTGATGTTCCAGTGAATGAAATGCTTATCGTCGAGTTGTACTCCAAATAATTGAAAGTCTGTTGATAGAAGCCGGCTTTCGCCCGGGGCTGTTCCGTTCCCGGGCAAGGTTTGAGTATAAGACCCTCGATACAAAATACCCAAAAGGAGGGGCTATTAGTGTTCGATTTTGAAAAACCAAACATTGAGATTGCTGAAATCTCAGAAGACAAGAAATATGGCAAATTTGTAGTTGAACCGCTTGAAAGAGGTTATGGCACGACTTTAGGTAATTCCTTAAGAAGAATCATGCTTTCTTCCTTACCGGGCGCTGCAGTCAGTCAGGTAAAAATCGACGGCGTTTTGCATGAATTCAGTTCTATTCCGGGCGTAAAAGAGGATGTAACTGAGATCATTATGAACATCAAGAGCTTATCTATTAAAAATAACAGCGATACCAACGAAGCAAAAGTTGCATACATTGAGTTTGAAGGCGAAGGTGTTGTAACAGGTGCGGATATCCAGGCAGATCCCGATATTGAGGTCATGAATCCGGAACAGGTTATCGCTACGCTCAGCGGCGGCACGGACAGCAAGTTCTATATGGAGCTTACCATTACAAAAGGCCGCGGCTACGTAAGTGCAGACAAGAATAAGAGTGAAGATTTACCGATTGGCGTAATTGCCGTTGATTCTATCTATACACCAGTAGAGCGCGTCAACATGACGGTAGAAAACACCCGAGTAGGTCAGGTTACCGATTATGATAAGCTGACATTAGATGTATTTACAAACGGTACCTTGGCACCGGATGAGGCAGTCAGCCTCGCTGCAAAGGTGTTAAGTGAACATTTGAACCTGTTCATTGATTTATCTGAAAACGCCAAGACTGCTGAAGTCATGGTGGAAAAGGAAGATAATGAAAAGGAAAAAGTCCTGGAGATGAACATTGATGAACTGGAGCTTTCTGTCCGTTCATACAATTGTCTGAAGAGAGCCGGCATCAATACGGTAGAAGAACTGTGCAACCGGACTTCAGAAGACATGATGAAGGTTCGCAATCTGGGCCGCAAGTCTTTGGAAGAAGTGCTGGCCAAGTTAAAAGAGTTAGGCTTACAGCTTAACCCAAGCGACGATACCAATGTATAATTGGTACGCTTGAAGCAGCTGATTTATGGAGATTAAGCACCGGTACAGTAAGCCCGAAGAAGCATGTATCTGTGTTCCACAAATGGAGGAATATAAAAATGGCAGGATATAGAAAGCTGGGAAGAACTTCCAGTCAGAGAAAAGCATTAATCAGAAGCCAGGTAACTGCATTATTATACAATGGCAAAATCGTGACAACAGAGGCAAGAGCAAAGGAAATCCGCAAGGCAGCAGAAGGCCTCATTGCATTAGCGGTAAAAGAAAAAGATAACTTTGAGACTGTTAAGGTCACAGCAAAGGTTGCACGTAAAGATAAAGACGGCAAGAGAGTGAAAGAAGTTGTTAACGGCAAGAAAGTTACCGTATACGATGAAGTTGAGAAAGAAATCAAGAAAGACCTTCCTTCCAGACTTCATGCCAGAAGACAGATGTTAAAGGTTCTTTACGATGTAACAGAAGTTCCTGCACAGGCTGCCGGAAGAAAGAAAAATACAAAATCTGTTGATTTGCCAAAGAAGCTGTTTGAGGAAGTTGCACCAAAGTATGTATCCCGTAACGGTGGTTACACACGAATCGTGAAGATCGGCCAGCGTAAGGGTGACGGAGCTATGGCTGTGTTACTTGAACTGGTATAACATACACGAAAGCAATGAGCAGTGCTGAATAAGGGTTCGGAAAAATTTTCGTTGTGCTGGCACATAAGAAAATCTTTCCGAACCCTTATTCATAGGGCGAATGCCCGTGAGCCGGCAAATCCGCAGGATTTGCCGGCTTGCACTGCGGACTTACCAGTTTGAATTACGGACTTACCAGTTTGAATTACGGACTTACCAGTTTGAATTACGGACTTATCCCGGTATAAGAGTTAACTCTCTATCGGGAATTTTTTATTTTATAGGAAAGTTCTCCGAATACTGACGTGACAGCACCTCAGCGCCAGAGTCAGACAAGTCAGACGCTTTCTTATTCCGGTATTCTTCTAAGAAAAGCAAGAATAAAGAAAGAATATCGTAAGTTGACGGTTAATGACTTCACAGACTATAATATAATAAATAGAATAAAATGACTAATTTGTCAGATTACGCTAATTTAGAGAACGGGAGGTATTATTTATGAAGCATTTTAAGAGGTTGGTGGCTTTGACCTCTGTGGTAAGCATGCTGGGACTTAGTATCCCATTTGAGGCATTAGCAGCCTCTGCAAAGACAATTTCATCGGTTACCCTGTACGTGGGGCTGGAAGAGATTGAATCAGGGGATACCCTGCCGTCAGAGACTTCCTTCAAGACCACAGAAGGAACCGGTAATTATGTTTATACGAATAACAACAGATACGAAGTGACGGATCTGGACTGGATCACATCAGACAGTAAGGAAATGAAGATTGGTTCCGAACCAAAGATGAAGGCAACCCTAAGGGCGACTGATTCCGATGAATATGCTTTTAAGGGCGGATATCAGTCCAGTAACGTTTCCATTAAGGGAGGAACCTATGTATCTTCCAACAGGTCAGGAACGGATACGCTGTATGTTACCTTTACGTTTAAGCCTGTAAAAGGTACTTATGATTCTCCTGAGGATGCCACCTGGAGGGATTCGGGATATGGCAACGCCAGATGGAGTTCTGTGGATAACAGTTCCGGTGCCTATGATGTTTACCTATATCGTGGAAGCAGCGTAGTGAAGAAGGTAGAAGGGCTTAAGGCTACCTCTTATAATTTCTATCCTTATATGACAAAGGCAGGTACCTATACCTTTAAGGTGCGCACGGTTTCTTATAGCGATAGCGAGCAGAAGTATGGCAAAAACAGTGACTGGACGGAGTCCGATGAGGTGTATCTGCCGGAGGAGAAAGTCTCGGATGGAAGCGGGCAGGATAACGGGACTCCCGGATCCAACGGAGAAGTCGGCTGGATCAGAGACGGGAACGCCTGGCATTACCGCTATCCGGATGGGTCCTATCAGAAAAACAACTGGGCGAAGATCAATAATAAGTGGTATTTATTTGATGCCAACGGAACCATGGTAAACGGCTGGCAGCAGAAAAACAATATATGGTATTATCTTAACAACGATGGAGACATGGTGACCGGCTGGAACAAAACAAATAATAAGTGGTATTATTTAAATCCTTCTACTACCAGTGGGGTGGAAGGAGCCATGATGACCGGATGGATCAACCATAATAATAAATGGTATTATGCCGATTCCACCGGTGCTATGCAGGAAGGCTGGAAACAGGTAGACGGTAACTGGTATTATTTCTATCCGGGAGATTGTTCCAAAGCAGTAAGCACCACGATCAGTGGATTCCCGGTAGATGCCAATGGTATATGGCATAAGTAATAACAGGAAAGGAAGTGGAAGTGGATGATATGGATGAAGGGGAAGGGAAAGTGGCTGATTCTTTTTTGTGCAGTCATGACTCTGGGAACCGGGATGACAGCTTCGGCTTCGGGAAGCTTAAAGATCCGCCTGGATAATGGGAGTAAGAGCAGTTGGACGGAAGGAATCCAGGTTCCTGCTGTCACGGTTAATTATTCTGAGGAAAGTCCGGAGTGGAGCAAGAAGGACGTGGATGACTGGGTGCCCGGGAAGAAGATAACCGGTACCATCCGTGTTTCCGGTACTTACTCCAGAACAGACTGTACCATATACGGAGGCGGCCTTGTTTCTGTAAAAGCGGAAGACGGAGAGACTGTTATAAAGGTTTCTTACACCCCGGTGGCAAAGCTGGAATCCCCGGAAAAGGCAGGCTGGAGTGATGCGGCAAAAACAAAGGCCTCATGGAAAAAGGTTCCCTTTGCTTCCAGATATCAGGTGGTGCTGTACAGGGAAGGCGGTATCTGGATTAAGAGCCTGACCACCTCATCTACTTCTGTGGATCTTTTACAGTACATGGATGGAGGCTATAAATATTACTATACCGTAAAAGCCATTTTGAAAGATTCTTCAGAGGAAGATTACTTAGAAGAGGGTGAAGAAACCACTTCGGATGATTCCGTATTACAGGAGTTAGGGGAAACCGCCGGTACCTGGGCGGAATACCAGAATGGGAAAAAGTACCGGGGTGAGGATGGCAACTACGTTACAGGCGGCTGGTGGATGATCAGTGGAAAATGGTACTATTTTAACAATGATGGATATGCAGCTACCGGCTGGCAGTTTTTAAACGGTAAGTGGTATTACATGGGCGCCGATGCCCAGATGACAACCGGCTGGCAGCGGGTAAACGGAAAGTGGTATTATCTGAATTCGGATGGTGATATGGCGACGGGCTGGATACAGCCTCAGCCGGGAAAATGGTATTACCTCTACAGTGACGGAAGCATGGCGGAGAATACGAAAGTTAGCGGTATTTACCAGATTGACAGCTCCGGGCTTTGGGTACAGTAATAGGAAATGGATGGTACAGATGGTTGCATCTGTACCATTTTTTTGTTTTCTTGCTGCTATTATTGCTTGACCGAAAGCCTTAAAATCATATTTCTCGACTTCACACTTCATCATATCTCAACCTATAGCATCTTACGGTTCACCTCACTTTTAAAATATGAGTATACATATCATTGTTCTGATAGAAATAGAGCATGTTGTGAATGGTAACATTTTGTAACTTCTCCCAAAGTTCTATTGACAATTTCAAATAGTTAAGCCATAATAATTATTATATCTTAAATAAATGGAGGAAGCTATGGAATTACGCAAAGCATTAGACTCGTTTTATTACAGTACAGCTTTATGTGATTTAAGGCTGATGAACCAGCAATTTGTCGATAAAAATATCACTTATAACAGCTTGCTGTATCTTGAATTGATTTTTTCCATGAACGGTAAGTGTACTGCATCCAAAATTGCAGAATTACTCTATATTTCGAAGCCTGCCGTTACGCTGAAAATCAATGAACTGATTAAACAGGGGCTTGTCACAAAAACGGTAGACTCAAACGATCACAGGCAAAATCTTTTATCTGTTAATGAGAATGCTATTCCTAAATATAAGGTCTATCGTCAGCAGGACGATTTGGCAATTAGAAAGATAACAGATCGTTACTCCGGGCAGGATATTCAAAAGTTCTGCGAAATGCTGAATATTCTTTCTGACATTAATTTTGAGAAAATTAATTGAGGCGAAATATGCAAAAAACAAATAATACATTTCTGGAAGGTCCTATTTTACCTTCATTGCTGCGCTTTGCAATGCCTGTTTTATTGGCTTTATTTTTGCAGGCACTCTATGGCGCGGTTGATTTATGGGCAGTCGGCAGATTTTGTGGTTCCGCTGATGTTTCGGCTGTGGCAACAGGCAGTCAGACCATGCTTATTGTTACAGGTGCCATAACAGGGCTTTCCATGGGAGCTACAATCCTGCTTGGGCAGAGATTTGGAGAAAAGGATTATAAGAGTGCAGCCAATGTAATTGGAACAAGCATATGGATTTTTGCTGGGCTGGGTATTATCCTTACGATTGTAATGGTGATTGCGGCACCCATGATTACTATTCTAATGCACGCCCCAGCTGAGGCCTTGGATAAAACGGTCCATTATATTAGAATTTGTGGTGCAGGAATTCTTTTTATCGTAGGCTATAATGCAATGAGCAGTATTTTCCGTGGAATGGGGAACTCTAAAGCTCCGCTGCTGTTCGTTACGATAGCCTGCATCGTCAATGTTATTGGAGATATTGTACTCATTCGTATATTTGATATGGGAACTGCCGGAGTTGCCCTTGCCACAGTTTCAGCACAGGCTGTCAGCGTGGTACTTTCTCTTGTACTGGTAAAAAGAGAGGGCTTACCGTTTCCCTTTACAAAAGAAAATATGCGTTTTGACAAAGGAACTGCAAAAAGGTTAGTAAAGCTCGGTTCACCGATTGCGCTTCAAGATATGTGTAATGAAATGTCCTATCTGATTTTAATTGGACTTGTAAATACCTTAGGCGTAATTACTTCTGCTGGAGTGGGGATTGCCGAAAGGCTCGTCATGTTTATCCTACTGATACCTATGTCTTATATGTCTTCAATTTCGGCTTTTGCGGCACAGAATGCCGGTGCCGGACAGAAAGAACGGGCAAAGAAATCTATGTGGCTTGGAATGCTGACAGCGGTTCTTTTGGGAGGTATCATGTCATATCTATCATTTTACCATGGAGATATGCTATCCTCCATTTTTATAAAAGAGCCTGTAGTTATAAAGGCTTCTTCCGAGTTTTTAAAGGCAACCGCGATTGAATGCTTTATCCTGTCTATTGCATATTGCTTTACTGGATATTACAATGGACTTGGAAAAACCTCTTTTGTTATGGCACAGGGATTGTGCGCTATCTTTCTTGTCAGAATACCTTACGCTTATTTTGCAAGCAGGAAGCCGGATCCATCTTTGTTTCAAATAGGAATGTCTGCGGCAGTAGCAGCCGCATTTACACTTCTGGCTTGTGCTTTCTATTATGTTCGTGAAAATGTAAAAGATAAACACGAAATTATTTTGAACAAGGAGAAGCTAAATAATGAAGGATTACCAAAATAATTCCGAATGGATACGCTAATCAATATAAAACAATTGAATATGTAAGTACATTTGAAGGCTGGATAAATTTCAAAAGATTCGTATCGATGCTTGACTGTTATGGAATATTCATCTAAAATTATGTGACATATGAATGTATGATAATCAGAGAAAGGTCTGCTATGGGAATAATAAAAACGTCAAAGCTGATATTTGATTATATCAGAAGAGATGAGGAAGAAAAGATTGAAGAAGTAAGGCGTGCCATTGACGGGGTTAGTGTGGAAATTGAGACAGGGCAGTTTGTAGCCGTCCTGGGGCACAATGGTTCCGGAAAGTCTACCTTCGCGAAACAGCTGGATGCGATTCTGCTTCCAACGGAGGGAACGGTATGGATACAGGATCTGGATACCTCCAGAGAAGAGAATTTATGGGAAGTGCGTAAAAGGACGGGGATGGTCTTCCAGAACCCGGACAATCAGATCATCGGCAATATCGTGGAAGAAGATGTAGGATTCGGTCCCGAAAATCTGGGAGTTCCTACGGAGGAGATATGGAAAAGGGTGGACGAGAGTCTGGAAGGAGTCGGCATGGCAGCGTACCGGCTAAAGTCCCCCAATAAGCTTTCCGGGGGACAGAAGCAGAGGGTTGCCATTGCCGGTGTCATGGCGATGCGGCCTCAGTGCATTGTTTTAGATGAACCTACGGCCATGCTGGACCCGAATGGGCGGAAAGAGGTTGTGAAGACCGTGCGGGAATTAAACCGGAAGGAAGGCATTACCGTGATTCTTATCACTCACTATATGGAAGAAGTCATAGATGCGGACCGGGTCATTGTTATGGACGCCGGTAAAGTGGTCATGGATGGCACCCCGAAGGAAGTCTTTTCGAAGGTGGAAGAGCTTAAGTCATACCGCCTTGATGTTCCCCAGGTGACTGAGCTGGCTTATGAACTGCAAAAGAACGGTGTAGACTTGCCGGATGGGATACTGACATTGGAAGAGTTGATGGAGAATCTGCTTCCAAAGTTCGCAGAACGTTTTCCTGGTAAAGTGACTCTGGGAGATGGAGTAAATGATGGCAATTAAAGTAGAGCATTTGAATTATATTTACGGACAGGGAACAGCCTTTGAGCAGCATGCGTTAAAGGATGTGAACCTGGAAATTGAAGACGGCGAATTTGTGGGACTTATCGGCCATACAGGTTCCGGAAAATCGACACTGATCCAGCATTTAAACGGATTGCTGAAGGCGACTGGCGGCTCCATCTATTACAAAGGAAAGAATATTTATGAGGAAGGATACGATATGCGGGCATTAAGAAGCCATGTGGGCCTTGTATTTCAGTATCCGGAGCATCAGCTCTTTGAGATCGATGTATTTACGGATGTATGCTTTGGACCTAAGAACCAGGGGCTTTCAAGGGAAGAGGTTGAAAGCAGGGCCAAAGAGGCTCTTGCCATGGTAGGGCTGGATGAGAGTTTTTATAAGCAGTCTCCGTTTGAGCTCTCCGGGGGCCAGAAGCGCCGGGTTGCCATTGCAGGCGTTCTGGCTATGAAGCCGGATGTCCTGATCCTGGACGAACCCACTGCAGGCTTAGACCCTAAGGGACGGGACGAGATTTTGGATCAGATCGAACAGCTGCACAGGGAAAGGAACATGACCATCATTCTGGTTTCCCACAGCATGGAAGACATTGCCCGTTATGTGGACCGGATCCTGGTCATGAAACAGGGGGAAAAGGTGTTTGATGACACGCCAAAGGAAGTGTTCAAGCATTATAAGGAATTGGAAGCCATCGGCCTGGCAGCGCCCCGTATTACTTATGTTATCCATACGCTGCGGGAGCATGGCGTTCCCATTGATAATAATATTACAACAATAGAGGAAGCCAGAGACGAGATTTTACGGCTTCTGGGGAAATAGGTCGGGAGAAATTATGCTGAAAGATATTACTTTGGGACAGTACTATCCTGTGGACTCAATTTTACACAGGCTGGATCCGCGGACGAAACTGTTTGGGACTATGGTTTTCATCATATCCCTTTTTATTGCAAACGATATATGGGCGTATTTGATAGCTACCCTTTTCTTAGGTTTGGCGATCCGGCTAAGCCATGTTCCTTTTAAGTTCATGGTTCGTGGGTTGAAGGCCATCGTTTTTCTGCTATTGATCAGCGTCAGCTTTAATCTGTTCCTGACTCCGGGAGAAGCGGTTTTCCGGCTTGGATTTTTGAAAATGACGAAAGAGGGCGTTAAAATGGCGGGATTTATGGGAGTCAGGCTCATTTATCTGGTCGTTGGTTCCTCTATTATGACCCTCACCACGACTCCGAACCAGCTGACCGATGGCCTGGAAAAGAGCCTTGGCTTTTTAAACAAGGTGGGAGTACCGGTTCATGAGGTATCCATGATGATGTCCATTGCTCTGCGGTTTATACCGATTCTTGTGGAGGAAACCGATAAGATCATGAAGGCCCAGATGGCGAGGGGAGCTGATTTTGAAACCGGAAACCTGATCCGGAAGGCAAAGAACATGATTCCCCTTCTGGTTCCATTATTTATTTCCGCGTTCCGCCGCGCCACGGATCTGGCTATGGCTATGGAGGCCAGATGCTACCGGGGCGGGGAAGGAAGAACAAAAATGAAGCCTCTCCGGTATGAAAGACGGGACCGGCTCACCTATCTGGTATTTCTGGGTTATCTGACTGCCATCGCAGGGCTTCGCCTGATGGGATAGCGTATCCCATGAAAAAGGAGGATATATGAAACGGGTTAAAATGATTGTGGCCTATGACGGTACCAATTACTGCGGATGGCAGATTCAGAAAAACGGAATCACCATCGAGGAGGTTCTCAATAAAACTCTGACCGGTTTATTGAGGGAGCCGATAACAGTAACCGGGGCCAGCAGGACCGATTCCGGGGTTCACTCTGAGGGAAATGTGGCGGTCTTTGATACAGAGAACCGGATGCCCGCTGATAAGATATGCTTTGCCCTGAATCAGAGACTGCCGGAGGATATCCGGATTCTGCAATCCGGAGAAGTGGCTCCGGATTATCATCCGAGAAAGCAAAACTGTGTTAAAACCTATGAATATAAAATTATGAACCGGAAAATTGAAGTGCCTACCATGCGGCTTTACAGCCATTTCTGTTATTTTCCTTTGAATGTGGAAAGGATGCGGGAGGGGGCGGCATATCTTGTAGGGGAACATGACTTTAAAAGCTTCTGTACGGCCCGTGGACAGGCGGAAGAAACGGTGCGGACCATTTATAGCCTGGACATCGAAAAGAGCGGGGATTTGATTATAATCCGCATTAAAGGAAGCGGTTTTTTATATAACATGGTGCGGATTATTGCAGGGACCCTGATGAAGGTGGGGATGGGGGTGTACCCCCCGGCGCATGTGGAAGAAATTCTGGATGCCAGGGACCGGAAGGCAGCAGGGCCAAAGGCGGCGGCCAAGGGGCTTACATTGATAAGCCTTGATTATGAAACCGAGCTTCCGGAACGGATTCAAGGGGAAAATAAGGAATGGAACTATACCCTCTTTCAGGATAAGATTGTTTCTGAGGGAAAAGCGTATCTCAAGATTCACCGGTGCCGGGAAGAAGATTTCGAAAGGCTGCTTATCCGGGTGGTCCATCAGGCGGTGCGCAACGGTGCTCAGATTGTTTATGTAAGGGATGAAGAAAAGACCGGGCGTATCATACCCGGGAAGTCTTATGGATTTTATACCTTTCAGGCCGATGATGGGAGCCAGGGGTGGTATGCGGTGCAAAAATAGGCTGGGAAACCTTTCTTTTATGGGAAAAAGAGGTTGACACACCCGGAAGAATGTAATATAATGTATAACTGTGACGTTAGACGAAAATGTTCAGCCAAAGCCCCGGAGTGAGCATTTTGTAATACAACTTATGAGAAGCTGTTTTTTGACTTTTCATAAAAGGTGCCGCTTTTTCTGGCATCGTCCATCCGATTATGAAAACTTGTTTTCATAATATAGTTATGCTTAATAACACCATAATTTACAGGAGGTTGTCCAATGAAGACTTTTATGGCTAGTCCAGCAACAATTGAAAGAAAATGGTACGTAGTTGACGCTACAGGATATACATTAGGACGCTTGGCTTCAGAAGTAGCTAAAGTATTAAGAGGTAAGAACAAACCGATTTACACACCACATATGGATTGCGGCGATTATGTAATCGTTGTAAATGCAGATAAGGTTTCCGTAACCGGTAAAAAATTAGATCAGAAGATTTACTACAGCCATTCTGAATATGTTGGCGGTATGAAGGAAACAACTTTAAGAGAAATGATGGCGAAAAAGCCTGAGAAAGTAATCGAATTAGCGGTTAAGGGTATGCTTCCAAAGGGACCTTTAGGAAGAAGCATGATAACGAAACTTCACGTATATGCTGGTGCGGAACATGACCATGCTGCTCAGAAACCAGAAGTTTTAGAGTTCAAATTTTAATCAGAGGCGCTGAAAGGAGGAAGTTATCATGGCTAATGCAAAATTTTACGGAACAGGTAGAAGAAAAAAATCTATCGCTAGAGTATATTTAGTACCGGGTACAGGTAAGATCACCATCAATAAGAGAGATATTGACCAGTATTTAGGTCTTGAGACATTAAAGGTTGTTGTCCGTCAGCCACTGGTTGCTACGGAGACTGTTGATAAGTTTGACGTTTTAGTTAACGTTCATGGCGGTGGATTCACCGGACAGGCCGGTGCGATCAGACACGGTATCTCAAGAGCTTTGCTTCAGGCAGATGCGGAATACCGTCCGATTCTTAAGAAGGCTGGTTTCTTAACAAGAGATCCGAGAATGAAAGAAAGAAAGAAGTACGGCTTAAAGTCAGCTCGTCGTGCTCCACAGTTCTCAAAGAGATAATTCTCAGCACACCGTATTACAATTCAAATCGATTCAGGACCTCTCAGGACGTTTGTTCTGGGAGGTTTTTTGGTATATTTTTTCAGCTGGCTGTGGTAAAATAGTATTGTATAGAAATTGTGTTACGATATAAGTGTTTAAAAATACGTAGTTGAGCACATATAGGAGAAAAGAATGATAAAGCCAGAAGAAGTAGAAGAATATGCAAAAAAGAAAGAAAATCAAAATCTACGATTTCGTGCTTTTTTAAAGAATCATGCAGATGAAACAAAACTGGATGAGCAATTTGCAGAATTACATAAAGAGATTTTTGAGTCATATGACTGTTCCCAGTGCCGTAGATGCTGTAAGGAGTATCATGGTTCTATTCCAGAGGCAGATATTGCCCGGGATGCGAAAATTCTGAATATATCAAAAGATGAATTCGTAGAAAAATACTTGAAACTAGATGATTTAGAAATTCAGTACATCACAAAGCATAAGCCTTGTGATTTTTTACAGGAAGACGGTTCCTGTTTATTAGGGGATTACAGGCCGGAAAATTGCAAAGAGTATCCATATACAAATAAGCCGGAACGATTGTGGAGTTTGTTATCAATGGTGGAGGCTTTATGGATCTGCCCGGTTTCATGTGAGATATGGGAAAGGCTCAAAAAACAATATGGATTTAAGACGAAAAAAAGATAAACGGGAGATGGAGAAAACAATAGAATCAGACAATACTTTTGCGTTTATCGCCGGATATACAGAAGGAGGATTTCCATATGGACTGACATGGGAAGAACTTGGTAATAGTGAAACAGAAGAGCGTGAAGAAATTCTGCCGTTTAGATGAAAGGATAGTGAAATATGAGGAAGGACGCAACAATGAATGAATGGAAGAAACTGTATGAACTGGCAACAAGAATCAAAGAGTTAGAGCCATGGGAGAATTTCTGGGATGTGGATATTATTGGAATCCAGGAAGGTGAAGAGGAAGATACAGTATTTATTAGTACACTTGGCAGAGGCGGGGACTGTTATGGACTTTCTATATATGAAGGGTATGAGGGTTTGAATGATTTTTTAATGTTGACAATGCAGGAGAGGCTGAACATTTCTGTTGAATATGCTATGTTCAGTCAGAATAATCTTTCCTGTTATTGGGGAAACAGGGAAGAATTATCAGAAAAGCAACGTTCAATTATTAAAGAACTGGGGTATAGGTATCGGGGGAAGAATCAGTGGTTATATTTTATGTCCTATCAATCGGGTTACTATCCATATAACTTCGACCAGGAAGAAGTGCAAAGAATGATTCGATATCTGACATATCTGAAAGACGCATTGGAATATTATTCTCATGATAATCTTACAATTGATTTTGAACATGGGAATATGTATCTCTTTTCTTATGATCTGAATACCAGGCGATGGGCTGGCTGCGAACGAGAACTTCCGTTTACAATGTACCAATACCAGAATCTTGTTCTGACAGATGAAAAATTGATGCAGGAACTTTGTAAAGTGAAGAAAAGCAAGTTTGTGTTAGAAGCGGATATTGCTTACTTGGGAGTATCCGTTGATGATAAAAAATATGGCCGGCCAGCTAACCCCCGGTTATGCCTTCTGGGAGATTCATTAAACGGCATGATATTGAAGGCTGATATGATAGAACCAGATGATGACGCAAATGTGAATCTTGCAAAGGAAATTATTGGTTTTATTTTTACATATGGCGCACCGAAGGAAATACGAGTCAGTAATGTGCTCGTTGAAGCAACGCTTAAACAGATTTGTAAATTATGTGGGATTAAGCTTAGAAGAATAAAAAGCTTGTCTGTATTTGCAGAATTACTGAACGGAATGAGACGATATTAGTAGTAATTGGAATGATATAAATAATGCTTATAAGAAATAATACAGGTGTAAGCTGTTAAGAAAAATGTGATGAAGAGCCTTAATGTGGATTGGAGTCATGGAGGTAAGTAATCCGGTAAAAATGCTATTGGATAAGGAAGTGAATACAACATGAAGAACCCGCTGAATTATCAAATTACGGAATATGACTGCGGCCCGACTACATTGCTAAATGCAATGAGTTATTTGTTCCGACGGGAGCAGATTCCGCCCGATATTATAAAACATATTATGCTTTTTTGTCTTGACTCCTATAATGCGAAGGGGGAGTTTGGAAAAAATGGGACCTCACGAATGGCTATGATGTTTTTAAGCAACTGGCTCAACCAATTTGGCAAGATGAAAAAGTTTCCTGTCCATAGTGAGTACCTGACCGGGGAAGAGGTGTATATCGGGGAAAACAGCAAGGTTATGTATGCATTGCAGCAGGACGGGGTTGTGGCGGTTCGCGTTATGTATGGCTGCTGGCATTATGTACTGCTGACAGGAGCCGGTCATCAGCGCGTTTACATGTTTGATCCTTATTTCAGAAAAAAGCCTTTTAAGCAAAAAGAACTGGAGCTGATTACAGACATGCCTTACAGCATGAACCGGTGCGTACCCTGGGAAATGCTTAACAACACGGGAAAAGGCCCTTATGCCCTTGGACCCGGGGAAACAAGAGAGGCGATCATAATTTATAACACAGAGACACAGAAAAAGCCGGCGGATACAATCGAATACTTTATCTGATGCATGATTGCCTGCAGATTTATTAAAAAAAAGAGAGTACCGCCAATTACCCCAATTGCAGTTATAGAACAGAAATGCTGTTCCATAACTGCAATTTTTGTTCTATTATTAATTGACAGGCGGAATACTAATACATATAATACATATAAATTTACTATGTAATGAACGGGCGAAATGCCGGAAGGAGAGTAAGGCAGTCTAGATTATCATTTCCAAAAAGGAGGCTTATTATTTTGAAAAACTATGAGTATATCGAATCCGCTTTGATTCATGGCGGCATTTATGGGGATGAACGCACAGGTGCGGTGAATACTCCGGTGTACCAGACATCAACCTATAAGCAGGATGGATTGGGAAAACACAGAGGATATGAATATTCCCGAACGGGTAATCCGACAAGAGAGGCGATGGAATCACTGATCGCCGAATTGGAAGGCGGAGTCTCAGGCTTTGCTTTTGCTTCCGGTATGGCGGCGGTCACTGCGGTACTCAGCCTTTTTGAAAACGGTGACAGGGTCGTTCTGTCAAGCAACGTCTACGGCGGTACCTTCCGGGTCCTGGATAAGGTATTCAAAAAATTCGGATTCCGGTATACGATCGCCGATACGACAGACTTATCCGCACTCTCAGAAGCTCTTACACCGGATGTAAAAGCGGTCCTGATTGAGAGTCCGGCAAATCCGCTTTTGACGATAACGGACATTCGGGCTGTGGCTGAGCTTGCAAAAAGCAGAGGGGTATTGCTTATTGTGGACAATACCTTTATGACACCTTATATCCAACGCCCATTGGAGCTTGGTGCGGACATTGTGATTCATTCGGCCACAAAGTATCTCGGAGGCCATAGCGACATCATTGCCGGCCTTGTTGTGGTGAAGACAAAGGAGCTTGCAGAAAAGCTCCATTTTATACAGAATGCAACGGGGGGAGTGCTTCAGCCATTCGATACTTTTCTTCTGATCCGAAGCATAAAAACTCTGGGGGTCAGAATGGACCGGCATGTGGAAAACGCTCTGGAGCTTGCAGAACTGCTTCAAAAGCACGAAGCGGTCAAGACCGTGTATTATCCCGGGCTTCCGGATTCGCAGGGATATGATATCAACAGGAAGCAGGCAAAAAATGGCGGAGCAATGATTTCATTTGAACTGAAAGAAGGATATGACATCAACCGGTTTTTTGAAGGGCTCAGACTCATTGCACTGGCCGAAAGTCTGGGGGGCGTAGAGTCTCTTGTATGCCATCCGGCCAGTATGACGCACGCTTCCATTCCGAAGGAGATTCGTGAAAAAGTCGGCATTACGGATGGTCTTATCCGTCTTTCCGTGGGCATTGAAAATGAGAAAGACCTTGCCAGAGATTTGCGGACGGCAATCGGGGAGGCAAAGCTATGAGCCTGTATAACTCAATGAAAGAACTGATTGGCAATACCCCCATTGTCAGACTGAATCATTCAGGCTTCCCGGACGGGTTACAGGTTTATGCAAAGCTTGAGCTTTATAATCCTTCCGGAAGTGTAAAGGACAGGATCGGAAAATATATGATCGAGGATGCCAGGAAACAGGGAATCTTAAAGCCCGGATATACGATCATTGAAGCCACCGCAGGAAACACAGGGCTTGGAATTGCATTTGCGGCGCTCAATCAAGGATATAAGCTGATTTTCATTGTTCCGGAAAAATTTTCTCAGGAGAAGCAGATCCTGTTAAAAGCATTAGGAGCAGAAATTGTAAATACGCCGCTGGATGAAGGCATGCTTGGAGCAGCAAGAAAAGCGGAGGAGCTCCGTGCTGAAATTCCGGATTCCGTAACACTTGAGCAGTTTAAAAATATGGCAAATCCCCTTGCCCACTATGAGACCACCGGCCCTGAAATATATTGTGACTTGAAGGGAAACATTGATTATGTGGTTGCAGGTGCTGGAAGCGGAGGCACATTTTCAGGTATTGTGAAATACTTAAAAGAGCAGAATCCTGATATCAAAGGGATTCTGGCCGATCCCATCGGCTCCACGATGGGAGGCGGCGAACACTCGAATTACGACATTGAAGGGATCGGCAATGATTTTATCGCTGATACAATGGATATGTCTCTCGTTGATAAGGTGATTAAAATAAGTGATCCGGAAGCTTATGAAGAGGTAAAAAACATTGCGAAATATGAAGGGATTTTTGCAGGGTCATCATCCGGAGCAGCACTGGCGGTTGCTAAGAAACTGGCGGAAACGGTTTCTTCCGGCAGCATCGTTGTTATCTTTCCGGACAGGGGAGACCGTTATTTCAGCAAGCACATTTTTGATTGATATTTTAAACTTTATAATAAGATGGCAGAAAAGCTTATGATTCTGCCATCTTTTTTTATATGAAATGCAAAGCGGTAAGGCAAATGTTAAAACTCGACAATGAACGGAATGAATGGGAGACGGAAAAACATGATATTTGCCGTTTATGGTATAGTAAGAATTCAGAAAAGGTATTATAATGTTAATCGTAATACAACAGCTGAAATCATATCAACTACAAGGTTATACAGAAAATCAAAGCATACATGCGGGAGGTATTTTATGCAGACATTTAAGCAATTGTATGAAAGTACGGTTCGAGCCGTATTGGATAACAATACGGATTCGGCGGCAGACGGGGCGAATTCCTATGATCCCTATCATCTGGACTGTCTTTTAAATCCAAAGAAGCATCCGATCGTGATTCGCACAGGTACATGCAACTGTTCAAAAGAGGAAGAGAAGGAATGCCTGGAGCGGTGTCCTTTCGGAGCATTGCGCATCGAAAAGGATGGGGTAGCGGTTGATCCGGATTTATGCCTGGGCTGCGAAAAGTGTATCGATGGATGTGCGAGTGAAAAACTCACAGCCAGTACGGACATTATTCCGGCATTGAAAGCAATCAGAAGTTCAAAGGGATTGGTGTATGCAATGATAGCACCGGCGTTTTTGGGCCAGTTTTCAAAGGACGTTACTCCTGGTAAATTAAGGACTGCGTTAAAAGAGGTCGGGTTTGATGGGATGCTGGAAGTTGCCTTATTCGCAGACATCCTGACACTAAAGGAAGCTCTTGAGTTTGATAAGAATATTAACGATATCAATGATTTTCAGCTGACAAGCTGCTGCTGTCCCATGTGGATCGGCATGATCCGCAAGGTTTATCACCAGCTTATTCCCCATGTGCCGGGTTCGGTTTCTCCTATGGTTGCCTGTGCCAGAGTGGTAAAAGCACTGCACCCCGATGCTCTGACCGTATTTATTGGTCCGTGTCTTGCAAAAAAGGCGGAAGCCCGTGAAAAGGATCTGGCCGGTGCGGTTGATTTTGTACTTACATTTCAGGAAGTAAAGAATATATTTGATGCGCTGGGAATTGATCCCGCTGCCATGGAGGAGAGTGAAAAGGACCATTCTTCAAAAGCAGGAAGGATTTATGCCAGAAAGGGCGGAGTCAGCGAAGCGGTCGAGAATACGGTAAAGGCCATCAACCCCAGGAAAAAGACCGAGATCCGCACCAAACAGGCCGATGGAGTGCCCGCATGCAAGAAGATGATTCAGGATATCATGGATGGAAAGATCGAAGCCAACTTTTATGAAGGTATGGGCTGCGTCGGCGGCTGTGTCGGAGGGCCAAGAGCTATTTTAGGAGTAGAGCAGGGAACGGAACTGGTTAATGACTACGGGGAAAAGGCGACCTATCAGCATCCGGCTGAAAATCCATATGTCATTGAACTGTTGCACCGGCTTGAACTGGACAGTATTGAAAGCTTGTTAGAGGAAACGGACTTATTCAGCAGAAATATAACGTGATTCCATACACAGGAAGCAGCAAATTTACTCTGGAGTTCATTTGCTGCTTCCTGGAAAATTAATTTCAATTTTATAAATCCTTAGCCATATGGTATAACTTGTCAAATCCGGCGCGGCGGGTCAGCAAGGATAAATGCTCTGCTTTTACGACCCGGAACCCATGCCTCTCATAGAGTCTCCTGGCCATTGGATTGGTATCAACAACTTCTAACACGACTTTTCTTTTTCCAAGCTTTTTCGCATACTCAAATGTTGTTTTAAGGAGTCCTGATCCGATGCCCATTCCCCTGGTATATCTGGCAACAACGATCGGATCGATGTGCATGGTTCTGCTTCCCATATCACCATGGAATAAACGGTAAATGCAATAGGCCGCGTAACGCCATCCCGCGCTGAAAATATTGAATGCCTCCCGAAAGGAAGAATAACGCAACGGAGCATAAAAACCATTTCCTTTTTCAAGTCCAATAAAACCTAAAACAGTGTCCTCACTCAAGACATAAAGTCCGCTTTTGTATCGCAGGCTTTTTGCCAGGACACGGACTGCCTGTGATTCATTCTTGGTAAATATCCATAGGGAACTGAATTTCTTTGGAAATGCCTGATAGTACAGCCTGGCTACTTCGCGTTTTTGTTTTTCATTGAGCGTGTTGGTGATCCTTAGATTTTTCATATCCATGCTTGCTTCCTTTCTATCTTGCATAATAAGCTGTTTCAACTGCGGATCATTTTAAGAAACCGTTCAGTACAGTTGTCACGAGTAAATCAGCAGCATCATTTTTGGCAATGTTTCCGGAATGTATTTCCTGCCATGTGACAAACAATAAGTTGTATATGACAGTGACCATCCATTTGGTGGAGATGGCATTGTTCAGAAGTCCCTGCTCCTTCCATATATCAATGGCGTTTGTATGGGGCTGTTTTATTCTGTCTTCCCTTTCGGCGATTGCCTGGTTTTCATCAACAGAAGCAGCGTAAGCCAGGAAATATATTTTATCCCCTAAGGGGATGAGCCTGTTAAATAATTCTTCCAGCGATTTTTTTATATCATGCCCGGGGAATGTTATTTCCTTAAGAGAATGTTCTACCAATTCGATTGCGTTGATGGCAAGCTCATCCAGAAGCGCTTCCCGCGAGGCAAAATGCCGATGCAATGTTGCGATTCCGATATTCGCATAATCGGCAATTTCCTGAAGGGTCGCCGTGGGCTTTAAAGATAATAGCTCTGTTGCTGATTCTAAAATTTCATTGTGTCTGTTTTCCTTGGAGTAGTTTGGCATTGCATATTCCTCTCATTGATATAAATCTCTATGAAACGATATAAAATAATATCATTAGATATATGGTACTATTGCAAGATCCCATTGTCAAGAGGTATTTTCATCGTATGGAAGCCGGGAAGCTATGAGTGAAATCCTACGTTTGATTTGCCTTGAAGGATGCAAAACAAAGCAGTCCGTGTTATAATTTTGGAAGGAGATTATTGTCATGAGGTACAGGAGGCCGGCATGGTAAAAGCATTATTCTTTGATTTGTTTTTTACATTAATCAATCCTGAGTATTCCGCGGATAATGAATACGATATTTTAAATATCACCCAATCTGAGTGGGAGAAATATGCAGAAGAGGATTCCCTGTATGAGGAACGGGCATTGGGGATAATTAAAACAGAGCAGGCGATCATTGAAAATCTTACTGCAAAAACACCATTTTCCCTGACGGAAGTACAGAAGCAGGAAATTTTGATCAGGCGTGAAAATAGAATGAAGAATGCCATGAGGAAGATTGATGAAGAAATATTAGAAACTTTAAATAAAATAAAAAATAAAGGTATTTATATGGGTCTTATCAGTAATGCGGATATTATTGATTGTAAATATTGGAAGGATTCTCCTTTAAGCAAATTTTTTGATTTGGCCGTATTTTCATGTAATGTAGGAATGATGAAACCAGACATAAAAATCTATCAATATGCAATGGAGAAAATGAATGTGATGCCGGCAGACAGCATGTTTGTAGGTGACGGCGGCTCAAATGAGTTAAACGGTGCAAAACTGGCCGGTATGAGAACCGTTTTTACGGAATTTCTGGAGAAAAAACCACAGGAGAAGAGAACCCTCCTTTTAAGGGATGCAGATTACCGGATCGACCGGTTCAGCCAGTTGACGGAATGCATAAAAAAAGAGCAGAGTGGCTTTTTTAAACAAGGTTGAGTTTGCTTTATGGAATTGCTGAAATATTGTTATTGGAGGAGGGCAGGTGAATGCGATGAGAACGGAACAGGAAATGTATGAGTTAATAATCGGCACGGCCAGAAGGGATGAACGTACCAGAGCGGTTTATGGCCTCCCAGCCGATGCGGTTAAAATTTACGAATGATTGCATCTTGCTTTTCCCCCTTTAAAAATGCTAATATAAAAGGGTATGCGTGAACGAGTGCTGGAATGGAAAGAAAGGAAATGGTTATGGCAACAGGCAGAATGAATCAGTTGGTGGTAATGGTAGGCTTATGCAGCAGCGTTGTGGAAGGAATCGAGCACCTTATGGCCTATCAGGGGAATGAACGGCTGAAGGAGGATGCTGTAAACGGGCTCCTCACCCTGGAAGAGAATTTAAGGGGGCTTAAGGCGGATAGTTCCGTGATCCATGAAACGAGATGGATTGCAGAAGTCATAAAAAGCTGGCTGTTTGTTTATGACCGGGAATTTGAGAGCCGGCTGCACCGGTGGTATTGCTCTGCTTTAAAGGAACTGCGGAAACTGATGACGGCAGAAACAGAGAGGTGTCCGGTTTGCGCGGGGAAAGGCCTTCCTCATTATAGTGCAATATTCTATATGGAAGGCGGAGAGAAGGACGGATATGTGATGGAGCCGGTCCGCGTCTTCATGAAGTGCAGGGATTGCGGAAATTATTATCTTGCAAAGGAGGAGGGCGGACCCTTGGATGGGAAGAAGGGGCTGCGCCGTACGAAAACAAGATGCGAAAGGCTTCTGGCTGACATTGGTGAATTTGTGCCGGAAGGCACCATGCTGTTTATCGGAGAAGAAAGGAGTCAATTATATAAAGAAGCATTGAAGGCCGGATACTTCCCCAAGGCCATATCCTTAGAGGAACCCGTTCATGGGACGGATATGGGAAAAGAAACATACCGGATCGTGCTCATTGACCGGATATCCCGGACCCAGGATATGAAGATGATCCTGACACAGGCAGCAGAATACCTGGCGGATGACGGGATCCTCTGGTTTGACGGGCCAGATCTGGAAAAATCCATGCGCAATCTGGAGAAAAAGGGATCCTCCATGTGGAAGGGAGAGGCGGCTGAGGTATGTTTAACGGATGATGGTATGGAAACGCTGGCGGAAAAATGCGGACTTTCCATAAAATCATACCGCCATGTTGGGAAAGCTTCGGGGCGCATTGAGGTCATTGCAGAAAAATTAGTCTGAAAGAAGGAATGAGATATGGGGCATCTGACAACACGCGATGCTTACTTAAATTTAAGTGACCGCATCAACTGGTTTACACAAGGCGCGCCTGCGTCGGAGACGCTTTATAAGATTCTGCAGGTTTTGTATACGGAAAAAGAGGCCAAATGGGTTTCGCTGCTTCCGGTGCGGCCATTTACTGCAAAAAAGGCTGCTAAAATCTGGGGGACAACGGAATACAAAGCAGAAAGGCTTTTGGACCATCTCTGTGAGAAGGCCCTGTTGGTGGACTCCTTGCACAACGGAGTCCGGAAGTTCGTGATGCCGCCTCCCATGGCAGGATTTATTGAATTTGCCCTGATGAGGACCAGAGGAGATATCGACCAGAAATACTTAGGCGAGCTTTACTATCAATACATGAACGTGGAAGAGGACTTTATCAAGGATCTTTTCTTTGCTACGGAAACAAAGCTGGGACGGGTCTATGTCCAGGAGCCGGTCCTGGCCAATGATAAGACCAATCACATCCTGGATTATGAGAGGGCCACACATATCGTGGAGGAGGCAGAGTACATTGGGCTGGGGCTGTGTTATTGCCGCCATAAGATGTATCATGCCGGCCATCCCTGCGAGATCGATGCTCCCTGGGATGTGTGCCTGACCTTTGACAATGTGGCCCGTTCCCTGGCGGAGCATGGGGATTACGCAAGGCTCATTTCCAAGGAGGAAGCTCTTGATGCACTGGAACGCTCTTATGCCAGCAATCTGGTGCAGATCGGAGAAAATGTACGGGAGCATCCGGCATTTATCTGCAACTGCTGCGGATGCTGCTGCGAGGCACTTCAGGCAGCCAGAAAATTCAGCCCAATGCAGCCTGTTGCCACCACCAATTATATTCCCCATATTGCGGAAGAAGCCTGCGTGGGATGCGGAAAGTGTGCCAAAGTCTGCCCTATACTTGCCATATCCATGAAGGAAGGGCCGGATGGGAAGAAAAAAGCGGAAGTGGACGAGGAAATCTGCTTAGGCTGCGGTGTCTGTGCCAGAAACTGCGCCGTTAAGGCCATTGAGCTGAAAAGAAGGCCGAAGCAGATCATCACACCGGTCAACAGCACCCACAGGTTCGTGCTTCAGGCCATTGAAAAGGGGACCCTGCAGAACCTGGTCTTTGACAATCAGGCCTTTGCCAGTCACAGGGCCATGGCAGCGCTCTTTGAAACGGTCTTAAAGCTTCCGCCGGTGAAACAGGCTTTAGCCAGCAAACAGTTAAAATCCATTTATTTGGACCGGCTCATATCCCTTTATAAAAAGAAGACTTCCGAAGGCAATGTCCAGGGAGCGGAAAACGGTTAAGTGGATCAGAAAGAAGAAAAAAGGAAGCGGTAACGTGTTTGATAAATTAACGGAAAATGATATTAAAAAAATGCAGGAAGAAATCGACCACCGGAAACTGGTCGTTCGAAAGGAGGCCCTGGAAGCGGTAAAAGAGGCCAGGGCTCATGGGGATTTAAGCGAAAATTTTGAATACCATGCTGCAAAAAAGGACAAGAACCAGAACGAGAGCAGAATCCGGTATCTGGAAAAGATGATTAAGACGGCCCAGATCATATCCGATGAATCCAGTGAGGACGAAATCGGGCTCTATAATACGGTGGACTTGTATTTTGAAGAGGATGATGAACTGGAAACCTACAAATTGGTAACGACAGTTAGGGGAAACTCCATGAAGGGGCTTATCAGTTCGGAGTCTCCTCTTGGAAGCGCCATCATGGGGCATAAGGTCGGAGACCGGATTTACGTAAAAGTCAATGATAAGACCGGGTATTATGTGGTAGTAAAGCACCTGGAAAATACAAAAGATGATGGCAGTGATAAGCTGAGAAGCTATTAATCTGCCGGAGGAATTGGTTGAAATGATGAAGGACATGACAAAGGGAAACATCCCGTCCCAGCTGATACGGTTTTCCATTCCACTGGTTTTGGGAAACTTATTCCAGCTTACCTATAATGCGGTGGATTCCATTGTAGTGGGACGGTTTGCGGGGGAGGATGCTCTGGCTGCAGTCGGTACGGCCAATCCGGTTATGAGCATTGTGATCCTGGGGATCACCGGGATCTGCATCGGGGCATCGGTGCTGATGAGCGAATTCTTCGGTGCCGGAAAGTACGGGAAACTAAAACAGGAGGTGGCCACCACTCTCTTGTTCGGCTGTTATTTTTCTCTTGCTGTTGTGGTTTTTGGGGTGCTTTTTTCCGGCGGAATCATGCGGCTTCTCCATGTGCCGGACCAGATCATGGGGGATGCGACGTTATATTTAAGAATTATATTTCTGGGTATGCCTTTCACCTTTTTTTATAATGCGGTAGCCTCAGCTTTAAGGAGTGTAGGCGATTCCAGGACTCCGGTCCGGTTTCTGGCTCTGGCATCGGTGTTAAACGGTTTCCTGGATGTGGTGTTTGTGGCAGGATTTGATATGGGAGTATTGGGAGCAGCGCTGGCTACGGACATTGCTGAGGCTGTCTCCGCTTTTCTGTGCGTTATATACATATATAAAAAGGTTCCGCTTCTTAAGCTCGGGGCCAAAGACGTCCGTATGGACCGCGGGCTTTTGAGCCTTACATTAAGGCAGGGGGCTATTACGGCCCTGCAGCAATCCTGTCAGCCCATTGGCAAGCTTTTGATCCAGGGGGTGATCAATCCCTTAGGGGTCAGCACCATTGCAGCGTTCAACGCGGTAAACCGGGTAGATGACTTCGCCTTTACTCCGGAACAGAGCATTTCCAGCGGAATGATGACCTTTGTGGCCCAGAACCGGGGAGCCGGAAACAGGGAACGGGTAATGAAGGGTTTCCGGACCGGACTTTTTGTTGAGGCCGGCTACTGGGTGATCATCTGCGCCGTTATTCTGCTCATGAAAGAGCCCGTGATGAGGCTGTTTGTATCAGGAGGGGATACGGGAATGGTGGCGATCGGCGTGGAATATTTAAGCCTCATGGCATTTTTCTACCTGATGCCGGCCTTTACCAATGGGATTCAGGGATTTTTCAGGGGGATGGGGAATATGTCCATCACCCTGATTTCGACCCTGATCCAGATATCCGTCCGGGTCATATTCGTCTATCTGCTGGTTCCGGTTATGGGAATGAAAGGCGTTGCATTCGCCTGCCTCGCCGGCTGGGCCTGTATGCTGCTTGCGGAGGTTCCGTACTATTTCTGGTTTAAAAAGAGGAATGAATTATTACAGGAGAAAATCAATGATTAAAAATATCGTATTTGACATGGGAAGAGTGCTGGTAAATTATGAAGGAGACAGGGTATGCCGGTATTTTATAGAGGATGAGGCAGAGCGGAAGGCAGTAAGTGCGGCTGTGTTTGATTCCCAGGAATGGCTGCTTCTCGATATGGGGCTGATCTCAGAGGAAGACGCTTTAAAGAGAATGCAGGCGCGCCTTGATACCGGCCATGCGAGGGAAATGGCAGCCGATTGTCTGAAGCACTGGCATGAATACAACATGTGGCCTGTCGGGGAGATGGGAGAACTGGTGGTACAGCTCAAGAAGGAAGGATATGGAATATACTTATGCTCCAATGCCTCTCTCCGTCTTTTGGATTGCTATAAGATCATTCCTGGAATTGAATATTTTGATGGGATTTTATTTTCCGCGGAGGTAAAGTGCATGAAACCTCAGAAGGAAATGTACGGCCATTTATTCCAACGGTTTCATTTAAAGCCGGAGGAATGCTTTTTTATTGATGACGTTCCCATGAATATCGAGGGCGCCAGAGCGTGCGGCATGGACGGATACTGTTTTGCCGACGGGAATATTGGAAGGCTCAGGGAATTTCTGTCTCATTTAAATGAAAACCGGCCATAAGGTGAATCTACTGATCGTGACGATGCGCATAAGAGAATGGAGAGATGCTTAATATGTACCGGATTCAGATAAATGATATGGATTTAGAGCAGATTGCCAGATCCGGCCAGTGCTTCCGCATTCGGAGAAGGGATGAGAAAAACAAAGTCTGGGCGGTTGCGGCAGCAGGGGATTATGTGGAAGCAGTCAAGGAAACGGATGGTTTTCTGTTTTCCTGTGAGGAAACAGAATTTAACGAAAGGTGGGCCGGTTATTTTGACCTGCAGACCGATTACGGCAACTATAAAAAGCATGTATCTCCGGAAGATACTTACCTTAAGGAAGCCGTGAAATGGGGCTGGGGCGTACGGATCTTAAATCAGGACTTATGGGAAATGATTGTGACCTTTTTAATCTCCCAGAACAATAACATCACCCGGATTACAGGAAGCGTGGAAGAACTATGTAACCGGTTCGGCGTCAAAAAGAAGGCGACCGGTTTCTTTCTGTCTTCCGATGGGGACTGGAAAGAAGAGGAAAGAGGCTATCATGCGTTTCCGGAGCCGGAGGTGATCGCCGGGGCCGGTATGGAGGGACTTTCCGGTCTGGGCCTCGGTTACCGGGACAAATACATTCTGGCCATTGCCGAAAAATGCAGCGGGCCGGAGGGAAAGGCGTGGCTTGAGGACTTAAAAAAGGCGGAATATGAAGGGGCCCACAGCATGTTAATGGAACAGTACGGGATCGGGCGGAAGGTAGCGGACTGCGTCTGCCTGTTCGGCCTTCACCATATTGGAGCGTTTCCGGTGGATACTCATGTAAAACAGATATTAGAGCTCCACTATCCGCAGGGATTTCCGCTTAAACGGTATCAGGGCTATGCCGGGATCCTTCAGCAGTATATGTTTTACTATAAGGTAAATAAGTTAGCAGTAAAGTGATCATTTAAATGATCCGGATTGCCTGGGCAGCGGCCGCCGCCCAGGCTTTTTGTGCGTTTTATGTCGAAATATTTCATACTTTTATCACACAATAATCAAAAATATATCACACAATTTTCACAATTCCCTTTTAACCTATGTAAGGACGCAAAAATGCGAAAAGAAGAACAGGAGGAGAAAGAGTTGATTGAAGTCAGGAACCTGGTAAAGGATTATGGCGGACATCTGGCTGTGGATCATTTGAGCTTTACCATCCATGATGGCCAGATTTATGGTTTTTTGGGACCAAATGGAGCCGGGAAATCCACCACTATGAACATTATGACCGGATACATCGGTGCTACGGAGGGCGATGTACTGATCAACGGCCACAACATTCTGGAAGATGCGGAGGAAGCAAAGAAATGCATCGGCTATCTGCCGGAGCAGCCCCCGCTTTATATGGACATGACCGTAGAAGAGCAGCTGATGTTTGCAGCGGAATTAAAAAAGATCCCCAAAAAGGAACGAAGTGAGTCCGTTGCAGAGGCAATGGAACTTGCAAAGCTTACCGATGTAAAAGGACGTCTGATCCGGAATCTGTCCAAGGGCTACAAACAGCGTGTGGGCCTGGCACAGGCGGTCCTCGGGCTGCCTCCGGTGATCATACTGGATGAGCCGACCGTAGGCCTGGATCCGAAGCAGATCATTGAGATCCGGGATACGATCCGAAAGCTTGGGCGGGAGCATACGGTTATTTTAAGCTCTCATATTCTTTCAGAGGTCAGCGCGGTATGCGACCACATCATGATCATTGACCGTGGCAGGCTGATAGCCAGCGATACTCCGGAGAATCTGGAACGGCAGATGGCCGGTACGGCCGGCATGGAGCTTTTGGTGAAAGCGACAGAGGAGCAGATACATGAGACCCTGGAGGCCATTGTGCAGGCAGTGGATGTAACGGTCCGGGAGAGCGGCGAGGAAGGAATCAGAAAGGTGGCTTTCCGCATCAGCACGGAGGAGAAAGGGAACGGAGACGATATCCGTGAAGCCATTTTCTTTGCATTTGCCGGCCAGAGGCTTCCCATTCTTTCCATGCAGTCCACAAAGGCATCGCTGGAGGAAGTATTCCTTGAACTGACCGCCGACGCGGAAGCAGCCGGTACAGAAGCGGAAGAAGAGACAGAGAACGCGGACCGGGCAGAGAACGATGAAGACACAGGTCTTACCGGCGAAGACCTGCCGGAAGAGGAAGAAAGCGGAGAGGGGGATGAAGAATAATGGCTGCAATCTATAAAAGAGAATTAAAATCCTACTTCCAGTCCATGACCGGATACGTATTTATTGCCTTTATGGTATTGTTCGTAGGAATTTATTTTATGGCTTATAACATGATGAGCGGATATCCGTACTTTTCCTATACTCTTTCCGGCATGGTGACCATCATTATGATCGGCATTCCGGTACTGACTATGAGAAGCTTTGCAGATGACAGAAAGACGAAGACGGACCAGCTCCTGCTTACTTCTCCCGTATCGGTTACCAAAATGGTGCTGGGAAAATATTTTTCCATGATAACCGTATTTGCGGTTCCGGTATTGCTTTCCGGCATCTGTCCTCTCATCATTAAGATGAACGGAACGGCTCATTTAAAAGCGGATTATGCCGCTATCCTGGCTTTTTTCCTGCTGGGATGTGTTTACATTGCAATCGGGATGTTCCTCTCATCCCTGACTGAAAGCCAGATCATTGCCGCGGTAGGAACCTTTGGAATCATTTTACTGCTGCTTTTATGGCCCAGCCTGACAGGATTTCTTCCTACGACAGCCTCAGGCTCTGCGGCAGGCTTTCTGATCCTGTGGACTCTGGCTGTCTTTATCATTTACCGGGTGACAAACCACAATCTGCTCGCAGCCATTCTGGAGGTGGCTGGTATCCTTTGCATTGTGGGGTTCTATCTTGTGAAAAAAGACCTTTTTGACCGCGCCCTGACAAACGTTATGGGAAAGATCGCGGTAACGGATGTATTCCAGAATTTTGCCGATCATTACATCTTTGACGCGGGCGGGCTGGTCTATTATATCAGCATTATATTCCTGCTGATATTCTTGACCGTACAGTCCGTAGAGAAACGCAGATGGAGTTAGGAGGATGGAAATGACCAGAAAATTAAAAAAAGGCGGCTATACGGCGATACTTTCCGTGATTGTCATAGCTGCCGTGGTGATATTAAACATGATAGTAGGCCGTCTTCCGGAAAAGGTACGGCAATGGGATATGAGCAGCACCCAGATTTATACACTGGGCGGAACCACCCGGGATCTGCTTGCAGCGCTTGATAAAGACGTTACGATTTATGTGGTGGCCAATCCGGAATCCGTAGACAAACGGATCACAAGCTTTTTAAAACGGTATGAGGATTTATCCGGACACATTAAAGTAGTAACCGTGGATTCCGTCCTTCATCCGGATCAGGTGAAGAAATTAAAGGCAGAGGACAACACACTTTTGGTAAGCTGTGATTCCACAAACAAGACAGAAACCATTGCTTTGGCGGATATCATCAAAATGGATGAAATGTCGTACTATTACTATGGGCAGGCCAAGGAAACGGAATTTGACGGAGAAGGCCAGCTTACCGGAGCCATTTCCCACATAACCAGTGATGTACAGAAAACGGTTTATGTGACAGAGGGGCATGGAGAAACCGCTCTCGGAGCAACGGTTTCCGATATGCTTAAAAAATCCAGCTTAACGGTAACTTCCTTAAATCTTCTTACCGGGGGCGGTATTCCGGAAGACTGCGAGCTTTTGCTTCTCAATGCTCCGTCTGCCGACCTGGCAAAGGATGAAAAGGAAATGATTTCTAAGTACTTAAACAGCGGCGGTAATGTGATGATACTTGCCGGATACTCGGATAAGGACCGGCCCAATCTCAATGCTCTGATCAATGATTACGGCCTGAATCTGGAAAATGGCCTGGCGGCAGACACTAAGAGCTTTTACCAGAACAACCCATATTACATCTTCCCGTCCATCCAGGCAGGAAGTGAAATAACAAACGGTATTGATACGAAAAGCGCGGCCCTGGTGCTTCAGTCCGCGGCGTTGACCCAGAAAAAAGACTTACCGGAAGGCGTGGAAGTAACGGCCTTTATGCAGACAAGCGACGGCGGCATGTTAGTAACGGCTGACAAGCAGACAAAGGGGACCTATATCCTGGGCGCGGTATCCGTGAAGACCCTGGATTCCGGATCCGCCCGTTTAACCGTGCTCAGCACACCTTCTCTTATCGATGAGGGGCTGAACACCAGCTTTTCCAATTTGACAAACCTGCGCCTTTTCATGAACGCGGTAACAGCCAATTTCGATGACGTTTCCAATGTGTCAATTCCGTCAAAGAGTCTGGAGGTAACGTATAATACCGTGACTCACGGCGGTATGTGGGGAATCCTGTTCATCTTTGTTATTCCAGTCGTGACACTGGCGGCCGGGCTGGTCATCTGGCTGAAACGCCGGCGTTTGTAGAAGGAGGAGCAGAAATGAAAAAGAAAAACGGCCTTTTATACGGAGTGGCAGCCCTGGCAGTTCTTTGTGTGGTTTATGTGGGAGTGGGACAGTATATGGACCGCTCCCAGGAAAAAACGAAAAAACAAGAGGAGGAGTCCAAAGTTTATATGACGGACCTCTCATCGGTTTCCGCTGTTTCCTATGATTTTAACGGCCAGGAGCTGTCCTTCACGAAAAAAGACGGTACATGGAAATATGATGGGGATGAGATATTCCCGGTAAAGCAGATGAAAATCGATTCTCTGGCATCGACGGCATCAAAGCTGGAGGCTTTGCGGAAACTTGATGGAGGCGACAGTTTAAGCGCTTATGGCCTGGATAAACCGGTGCGGAAGGTAACTGTCACCTCCGGTGACGGAAAGAAATCAGTAATCTTGCTGGGCAATTCCACCCAGGACGGCAATTATTATGCTATCATTGAAGGAGAAGATATGCCTTATCTGATCAGTTCTTCCCTTTACAGTGAGACAGACAGCGGACTTGACGATTTAATGGCCCTGGAAGAATTTCCTTCCATTGCAGGAACCGATATACAGAGTATAACCATAACAAAAGCCGGGAACAGGGAATATTACGTGAAAAAAAAGCTTGATGATGAGAAAGGGACCATTGAATGGTACCGGGATTCAGCAGATAAACCGGACAATAAGCTCTCCGACAACTCCGGTTTAAATGTCCTGGCAGATTCCCTATGCAGCCTGACGGTGAAAAGCTGTCCCAATTATAAGGTACAGGACAGCGAGCTGGCCGGCTACGGGCTGGATAATCCTACTGCCGTTATCTCCTATACCTATGAGAAAAATGGCAAGGATGAGACATTTACCCTGTTCGTAGGCTCATTAAATGACGATTCAAGCTGCTATTACACACGCACAGAAGATTCTTCCAATATTAATGAAATTGAAAAGGCTTCCATTGATAAGTGCCTTACTGTGGAAAAAGGAATTTAGGTGGGATACATAAAGGAAAAAAGATAGAGAAGGGTAAGTTATCCGTTTCGGCAGGAGAGTTATTAAGACCGGAACCGAAAGGGATGACTTTCCCTTTTCTGCCTTTTTCAAATGGGGTCAGTAATATTAAGCAATAATAAGGCTGGGTGGGATAAAATGGCTGACAGTTGGTTTGGTGTGACAGCATTACAGTATTTTCCATTATCTTTTATAATAAAAGCGATAAAGTTATAGTTCATTTTACAATTTACATTTTATAATAACAATGATGGAAAAGAGATATTTACAGAGGTATAAAATTAAAACAGGTTCAGCCTTTATGGCTGAACCTGTTGTGAAAAACTATTTGCAAAACTGGGAAATCAATTCTAGTAAATCACTAAAGTTACATGAGCTAAAGTCAAAAGTCATGATACATAACCTCCCTTATTTTTTTGCTTTCTTTGAAGTGATTTTATTGTAACATAAATGTAATAGATATGTAATATATAAAAAATGGAATGCAAAGCAATAATTGGGAAATAGATTAATGATTCAATCAGGATTTAAATAAGTTGTTAGGCATTGAAAAATCAATATTGATAGTTAGTAAGCTGTGTGGTACTCTATTCATGAAGCTTATTTATATAATTTAAGGCTGGTGATAAAGTGAAAATGTGCATTGTAATGACTGGAATAGTTGAGTAAAGAATAAAAATCAGGAGGATTTTATGACTATTCCAGATAAAAAAGTATATCCGCGGACCAATGACTTTGAAACAGTATATTTAAAAGATATAATTACAAATCCCAATATTATAGTTGGCGATTATACTATGTATAATGATTTTGTTTCGGACCCTGCGCATTTTGAGAAGAATAATGTACTATATCACTATCCTGTTAATAATGACAAATTGATTATTGGCAAGTTTTGTTCCATAGCCTGTGGTGCAAAGTTCCTGTTTACCAGTGCCAATCACACCCTTAAATCACTTTCAACCTATCCGTTTCCAATATTCTTTGAAGAATGGGATTTAGATAAAATACATGTTAAATCAGCATGGGATAATAAAGGTGATATTGTAATTGGTAATGATGTTTGGATAGGATATGAAGCAGTTATATTATCTGGCGTTCATATTGGTGACGGTGCAATCATAGGGACGAGAGCAGTCGTAACAAAGGATGTCCCTCCATATACAGTTGTTGGCGGTATTCCTGCAAAAGAAGTCAAAAGGCGTTTTAATGAAGAAACAATTAATAAATTACAGCAGATACAATGGTGGAATTGGCCTTTTAATAAGATACAGCAATTTTTACCCTATATTATGAATGGAGAAGTTAATAAGCTATATATTTAAAAATTTTCCCATTTTGAGCGTAATACGAAGCCTATAAAGTTAAATTATACATAAAAAACTACTAGCTATATAGTTAGTAGTTTTTTATGTATAATTTAACGCATTGTTGAATATTAAAAATTTTTATTGTTAGTTAGTAAGATCAGTAGTATTCTATTTATTAAGATTATTTGTATTAGGCTAAGGAGCGCTGAACATGAATAGAATTGAAAAAGTGAGAGAATATGTGGACATCGTACTTTTGAATATGTCAGATCCTGCAGAAAGAAGATGTGGTTATTTGCATTTGTATGGTGTTTCACAAGCTTGTGCAATGATAGCCATAAAAAGAAGTGAAAATGTGGAGTTAGCAACAATAGCGGGTATGCTTCATGATATTTATTCCTATTCAACCTTGGATACAAAAGATCATGCCCATAAAGGTTCTCTCATGGCAAGGGAAATTTTAAACTCTCTATGTATTTTTGACAGTAAGGAAATTGATATGATTTGCAGTGCAATTTATAACCATAGCAGGAAAGGTGTAAGACATTCTTCTTTTGATGAGGTATTAATCGATGCGGATGTTATGCAACACTGTTTATATAACCCTCTATTAGATGTGGCAGAGCATGAAAAAGTTAGATTTGAAAATCTGAAATCTGAGTTTGGTTTGCAGTAGAAAATAAATTAGACATCGAAAAATCAAAGGCGGTATATCATGAATATTGTTAATGCAGAAAATAGAGACAAAATACTAATAGATAAGTTGTTTAAGGTCTGGAAAAAGTCAGTAAAAGCTACTCATATGTTTTTAACAGATGATGAAATTGAGAAGATTGCAGAATATGTTCCAAATGCTTTAAATGGTGTTGCACACTTGATAATTGCAACAAATAATGACGAACCCATCGCATTTATGGGAATTGAGGAACAAAAGCTAGAAATGCTTTTTGTTTCCCCAGATGAGCAGGGCAGAGGAGTCGGAAAGGAACTTCTTCAATACGGAATAGAAAAATATAATGTAAATGAATTAGGTGTAAATGAACAAAACCCACAAGCAATAGGGTTTTACGAACATATGGGATTTCATGTTTATAAACGGTCTGATACAGATGAACAAGGAAATCCCTATCTGATCTTATACATGAGGTTATCCTGATAAATTCTATTTTAGATAAGATTTTTTATATTATGTGGAGGTGAATGGTATGGATTTTCGAAAAACATTTGATACAATTCCAGAGAAGTTTGATAAATGGAGATCACGCTATTGTGATGAACTTTTTGCTGATGTGATTAATTATGCAGAAATTGATGCAAGTAAATCAGTACTTGAGATTGGCCCTGGAACGGGGCAGGCCACCGAGCCTTTTCTAAAAACCGGCTGCAATTATTCAGCAATTGAACTCGGTGAACATTTTGTGGATTTTACAAAGAAGAAATTCGGTTCTTATATTAATTTCAATATAGTAAACGACGACTTTGAAATCCATGACTTTGGCAATCAAAAATTCGACTTGGTTTTCTCAGCGGCAACGATACAGTGGATACCGGAAAAAATCTGTTTTCCGAAGGTGTATAATCTTCTTAATAGCGGAGGAACATTAGCGATGTTTATGACGCTTACAGATGAAAAAACATCGAATAGAGCATTGTATGATGCAATACAAAAAGTATATGATGAACATTTCCATGTTGAAACAAAATATACATGCAGTCTGAATTACGATAATGTTGTCAATTACGGTTTTGTTGATTACAATTACCGTGATTGGAAAAGGACAAGAGTGTATACCGCGGAGGAGTATATTGAATACTTAGCCAGTACCCAGGTAGAACATATTACATTACAAGAACCATATAAATCAAACTTCTATAACGGAGTTCGTGAAGCTATTATAAATGCGGGAAATAAAATAATACTTAACGATACGATTGCTTTGTATTTAGCGAAAAAGCCTTGTTTAGCTCTTCCATAACTTACATTTATGGTTTCAATTCCAATCTCATATATTCTTTTCCAGTAAAATTATTTTATTTTAGTTGAAAAATCCCGATAAATGTTCTATTATGAGAAGAAATACATTAGCATAGTACAGTGACATAGAGGGAGAAGTAGAGATGAATTACAACATTGCAGTGATCCCTGGTGACGGGATTGGGCCTGAAATCATTGGCGAAGCGAGAAAGGTTCTTGATAAAGTGGGAATTGTATACGGCCATGAATTTCAGTATACGGAAGTTTTAATGGGCGGTATTTCCATTGATACGTATGGTGTTCCCTTAACGAAGGAAGCATTGGAAACAGCAAAAAACAGTGATTCCGTCCTTCTTGGAGCAGTTGGCGGAAATGTGGGAAATTCAAGATGGTACGATGTGGCACCGGATCTGAGACCTGAAGCGGGGCTGCTGGCAATCCGCAAGGGTCTTAATTTATTTGCCAATATCCGTCCTGCTTATCTCTATAAAGAACTGGCTGGGGCCTGTCCCTTAAAGAAAGAGATCATCGGGGAAGGCTTTGATATGGTCATTATGAGAGAACTGACGGGCGGCCTGTATTTCGGGGACCGGTATACCAAAGAAGTGGATGGCGTGATGACTGCTGTGGATACTCTTACCTATAATGAGAATGAGATCAGAAGAATTGCCGTTAAAGCTTTTGATATTGCCATGAAACGGAAGAAACGGGTGGTCAGCGTGGATAAAGCAAATGTGCTGGATTCTTCCAGACTTTGGAGAAGCGTGGTGGAAGAAGTGGCAAAGGATTATCCGGAAGTTGCACTGTCCCATATGCTGGTTGATAACTGTGCGATGCAGCTTGTCATGAATCCGGGACAGTTCGATGTAATTCTGACGGAGAACATGTTCGGTGATATTTTATCCGATGAAGCCAGCATGATTACCGGGTCCATCGGAATGCTCTCTTCGGCCAGCATGAATGAAAGCAAATTTGGCATGTACGAACCAAGCCATGGTTCAGCACCGGATATTGCGGGCAGGAATATTGCAAATCCCATAGCCACCATTCTTTCGGGGGCCATGATGCTTCGTTATTCCTTTGATTTAGACAGGGAAGCGGATGCAGTGGAAGCTGCGGTGCAGAAGGTGTTAGCGGAAGGGTACCGGACGGCTGATATTATGTCTGAGAGTTGTAAAAAAGCTTCCACGGCTGAGATGGGCGATCTTATCGCAGAGCGGATAGGAAGATAATTGCCGGAAGCGGAAGAAAACGTATCGTTTTTGACCGCTCCCGGATTTCCATATAATCAGAAAGTTATGAAAAAAGAAAAGGAGTGTGCAGCAGATGAAGAGTGATTCAGTAAAAAAAGGAATGCAGCAGGCACCTCACCGTTCCCTGTTTAACGCGCTGGGAATGACTGAGGAAGAGATGGAGAAGCCTCTGGTCGGTATTGTCAGTTCTTATAATGAAATCGTACCGGGCCATATGAACCTGGACAAAATAGTCGATGCCGTCAAAATGGGAGTCGCCATGGCAGGCGGCACACCGGTGATGGTCCCCGCCATTGCGGTCTGCGATGGAATTGCCATGGGACATATCGGCATGAAGTACTCACTGGTTACCAGGGACCTGGTTGCGGATTCTACTGAATGTCTTGCTAGAGCCCACGCCTTTGATGCATTGGTTATGGTTCCCAACTGTGATAAGAATGTACCTGGACTTTTAATGGCAGCAGCCCGTATTAATATACCTACAGTGTTCGTCAGCGGCGGACCAATGTTGGCAGGACGTGTGCATGGGCATAAAACCAGCTTATCCAGCATGTTTGAAGCGGTCGGCGCTTATGCTGCAGGGAATATGACGGAAGAGGATGTAAAGGAATTTGAGCAAAAGGCATGTCCGACCTGCGGCTCCTGCTCCGGTATGTATACGGCCAACAGCATGAACTGTCTGACCGAAGTTCTCGGTATGGGATTACGCGGAAATGGAACCATACCGGCAGTGTATTCCGAACGGCTTAAATTAGCAAAGCACGCGGGAATGGCGGTTATGGAAATGTTCCGGGAAAATATCTGCCCCCGCGATATCATGACAG
The DNA here is from genome assembly GCF_900155545.1 of Clostridium sp. Marseille-P2415. Classification (GTDB taxonomy): domain Bacteria; phylum Bacillota; class Clostridia; order Lachnospirales; family Lachnospiraceae; genus Lacrimispora. The sequence continues at coordinate 764,157 of NZ_LT732525.1, read as the reverse complement.
AAAAAGCATTCCGCAATGCCCTGACCATGGATATGGCGCTTGGATGCAGTACCAACAGCATGCTTCACCTTCCGGCTATCGCTCATGAGGCGGGTGTGGATCTAAATTTGGAGATTGCAAATGAAATCAGCGCAAAAACTCCCAACCTTTGCCACCTGGCTCCGGCAGGTCCTACTTATATAGAAGATCTGAATGAAGCGGGCGGCATTTACGCAGTCATGAATGAGATCAGCAAGCTGGGGCTTCTGGAATTAGACTGTATGACCGTGACAGGGAAAACGGTCGGAAAGAATATAAGGGACTGTGTAAATAAAGATCCGGATGTGATCCGGCCGGTGGAAAATCCTTACAGCCAGACCGGCGGCATTGCCATTTTAAAAGGAAACCTGGCTCCCGATTCTGCAGTGGTAAAACGCTCTGCTGTGGCACCTGAGATGTTAAAGCATGAAGGCCCGGCAAGAGTATTTGACTGTGAAGAGGATGCCATTGCAGCCATCAAGGGCGGCAGGATCGTGGCCGGGGATGTGGTCGTTATCCGCTACGAAGGTCCAAAGGGAGGCCCCGGCATGAGAGAAATGTTAAATCCGACCTCCGCCATTGCAGGCATGGGGCTTGGTTCTTCAGTGGCGCTCATTACAGACGGCCGTTTCAGCGGCGCTTCCAGAGGCGCTTCCATCGGGCATGCATGTCCGGAGGCGGCAGTGGGAGGTCCCATTGCCCTGGTAGAAGAGGGAGACATCATTTCCATCGATATTGATAACCACCGGCTGGACGTAAACGTATCGGACGAAGAAATGACTGCAAGAAAGGCAAAGTGGCAGCCAAGAAAGCCACAGGTGACCTCAGGATATCTGGCCCGCTATGCGGCTATGGCAGCCCCTGCAAGCCGGGGAGCCATTCTGGAAATATAAAGATAAAGGAGAGCAGCCTATGAAGACATTAAAAGGAGCAGAGATTGTAATAGAATGCCTGAAGGAACAGGGAGTGGATACTGTTTTCGGATATCCTGGCGGCACGATCCTGAATATATACGATGCCCTTTATAAATATCAGGATGAGATAAATCATATCCTGCCCGCCCACGAACAGGGAGCGGCCCATGCGGCTGACGGATATGCAAGGGCTACCGGGAAAGTTGGGGTTTGCATGGCAACCTCAGGGCCTGGGGCCACTAATCTGGTAACCGGTATTGCTACCGCGTTTATGGACTCCATCCCAATGGTGGCAATTACGTGTAACGTGGCTGTTGGCATGCTGGGACGTGACAGCTTTCAGGAAATCGATATTACCGGTGTAACCATGCCCATTACCAAATACAACTTCATTGTGAAGGATATCACAAAGCTGGCGGACACCATACGCCGGGCCTTTGAAATCGCACAGACCGGCAGACCGGGTCCTGTGCTGGTAGACATTACAAAGGATGTAACAGCCAGCACCTATGAGTATGAATATCAGGCTCCGGAGCCAATCGTACGGCAGGAGGATACGATCCGGTCAGAGGACTTGGAAACAGCATTGCAGCTGATCCGGAAATCGGAAAAACCGTATATTTTTGTAGGCGGCGGTGCGGTTACGGCCAATGCGTCGGAAGAACTCCATTGCTTCGCTCACAAGATCCAGGCCCCGGTGGCAGACAGCCTTATGGGAAAAGGGGCATTTAACGGGACCGATGAACTGTATACCGGAATGGTTGGTATGCACGGGACCAAAACCTCAAATTTCGGAATAACCGAGTGCGACCTTCTGATCGTAGTGGGAGCCCGGTTCAGCGACCGGGTGACCGGCAATGCATCCAGGTTCGCGCGGAAAGCAAAGATCCTTCAGTTTGATGTAGACCCGGCAGAAATCAATAAGAATGTAAAAGCCTATGCCAGTGTGATCGGTGATGTAAAGGTGATCTTAAAGAAGTTAAATGCCCGCCTGGATCCCATAAACCATGAGGAATGGCGGGCACACATTGACCGCATGAAGGATATGTACCCCATGCGCTACGATAAGAGCATTCTGACCGGACCTTATATCATAGAAAAGATTTATGAGATGACCCAGGGCGATGCTGTCATTACTACGGAAGTAGGGCAGCATCAGATGTGGGCGGCCCAGTTTTATCAGTATAAATATCCAAGAAGCTTTATTACTTCCGGAGGCCTTGGAACCATGGGCTACGGACTGGGAGCGTCCATCGGAGCAAAGCTTGGCTGTAAGGATAAGGTGGTCATAAATATAGCCGGAGACGGGTGTTTCCGTATGAATATGAATGAGATCGCCACGGCAGTCCGTTATAACGTTCCCATTATCCAGGTGGTTTTAAACAACCATGTGCTGGGCATGGTCCGCCAGTGGCAGACCCTGTTCTATGGAAAGCGTTATTCACATACAGTACTTAATGACCAGGTAGATTTTGTAAAGGTAGCAGAAGGAATGGGAGCTAAGGCTTACCGGGTAACCAGCAAGGAAGAATTTGAGCCGGTTCTTAAGGAGGCCATGGAGCGAAACGTTCCTGTTGTTATAGATTGTCAGATCCATTGTGATGACAAGGTGTTTCCTATGGTATCTCCGGGAGCGCCGATTCAGGATGTTTTTGACGCAGAAGATTTAAAGATTTAACAATCAGTAATTCAGGGGAGAAAATCCCCAAATATGAGGAGGAAGAGATATGAGCAGAGTGTACAATTTTTCCGCAGGACCAGCCGTACTGCCGGAAGAAGTCTTAAGAGAAGCCGCGGAAGAAATGATGGATTACAGGGGCTGTGGAATGTCCGTAATGGAGATGAGCCACAGGTCAAAAATGTTCGAGACCATCATAGGCGAAGCAGAAGCGGATTTACGGGACTTAATGGGTATTCCGGACAATTATAAGGTATTGTTTTTGCAGGGCGGTGCCTCCCAGCAGTTTGCCATGGTTCCGATGAACTTATTTAAGAACCGTGTGGGAGATTACATCATCACAGGACAGTGGGCGAAAAAGGCATATCAGGAAGCGAAGCTTTACGGTACGGCCAATGCGGTCGCATCAAGCGCTGATAAGACCTTCAGTTATATCCCGGATGTTTCGGATTTACCGATTTCCGGGAATGCGGATTATGTCTACATCTGTGAAAACAATACGATTTACGGCACAAAGTACAAAACATTGCCGAATACAAAAGGAAAAACACTGGTAGCTGACCTCTCCTCCTGTTTCTTATCTGAACCTGTTGACGTTTCAAAATACGGCCTGATTTTTGCCGGCGCCCAGAAAAATGTGGGGCCTGCAGGAGTGGTCATCACCATCATCCGGGAAGATTTAATCCGGGAGGACGTACTTCCGGAAACGCCTACCATGCTCCGTTATAAGACCCATGCCGATGCGGATTCACTTTATAACACACCGCCTGCTTATGGCATTTACATATGCGGAAAGGTGTTTAAATGGTTAAAGAACCGGGGCGGCCTTTCTGCCATGAAAGAAACCAATGAAAAGAAAGCAGCCCTCCTTTACGATTATCTGGATCAGAGCCGGATGTTTACCGGTACGGTAGTAAAGAAGGACCGTTCTCTTATGAACGTTCCATTTGTAACCGGAAAGGAAGAACTGGATGCGTTGTTTGTAAAAGAGTCCAAGGCAGCAGGATTCGAAAACTTAAAAGGCCACAGGACCGTAGGCGGTATGCGTGCCAGCATTTATAATGCCATGCCAACCGAAGGCGTGGAGGCGCTGGTATCCTTTATGAAGGATTTTGAAGCGAAGTACACGAAATAAGCATACAGGAAGGGGATTAGAAACCATGAAAAAGATTCATTGCCTCAATGCGATTTCCGGTTATGGCACCGCATTGTTTACAGAAGATTACACGCTAACGGATGAGATAAAGGAAGCAGAAGGCGTTCTGGTCCGAAGCGCTTCCATGCATGAAATGGAACTGCCGGAGGGGCTTTTAGCAATTGCAAGAGCCGGTGCCGGAGTCAATAACATCCCTCTGGATGCATGTGCCGGAGAGGGGATCGTGGTGTTTAATACGCCGGGAGCCAATGCCAATGGAGTGAAGGAACTGGTCATTGCAGGACTCATGCTGGCTTCCCGCGATATTGATGGAGGCATTGACTGGTGCAAGGCCAACAAGGGCGACGAAAACATTGCAAAATCCGCGGAAAAAGCCAAGAAAGCATTTGCAGGCTGTGAGATTAAGGGCAAGAAGCTGGGAGTCATCGGCCTTGGCGCCATTGGAGCAGAAGTGGCCAATGCCTGCTCCTCTCTTGGGATGGAGGTCTATGGATATGACCCGTTTATTTCCGTAAACGCGGCATGGAGACTTTCCAGAAACATCAAGCATATCACCTCTGTGGATACCATTTACAAGGAGTGCGATTACATAACCCTTCATGTTCCGTTATTGGATGCCACAAAGGGCATGATTGACAAAGCCGCTCTGGATAACATGAAGGATGGTGTTGTAGTCCTGAACTTTGCAAGAGATGTCCTGGTCAATGAGGACGATATGGCGGCTGCCTTAAAATCCGGCAAGGTAAAGAAATATGTGACGGATTTTCCGAATCCCAAGTCCATTCATATGGAAGGAGCCATTGTGATTCCCCATTTAGGTGCCTCCACGGAAGAATCCGAGGATAACTGCGCCAGGATGGCAGTAGAGGAAATCATGGATTACATTGATAACGGCAACATCCGCAACTCCGTAAACTTCCCTGCCTGTGACATGGGAATATGCAAGGCGGCCAGCCGTATCGCGGTGCTTCACTTAAATATTCCGAACATGATCGGACAGATCACGGGAACGCTGGCAGCAGGAGACGTAAACATCTCCGATATGACCAATAAGAGCCGCGAAAAGTACGCTTATACCCTGCTTGATTTAGAGAGTGCCGCAGATGCCGTGAGCATACAGAAGTTAAACGCCATCAAAGGCGTACTCCGGGTGAGAGTCATTAAATAAAGGAGATACTATGGCGATTGTAAAACCATTTCAATGCGTCCGGCCGGATGAACGGTATGCCCATCTGGTGGCAGCCCTTCCTTATGATGTATATAACCGTAGGGAGGCCTGTCAGGTGACGGCAGCCAATCCTAAGTCATTTTTAAACATAGACAGGCCGGAAACCCAGTTTTCCGATGATGTGGACATCTATGATGACCGTGTCTATGAAAAGGCCGGCGAAATGCTGAATAGCTGGATCAAGGACGGAATTTTCGAGGAAGACCGTCTGGAAGCCTATTATATTTATAAGCTGATCATGGACGGGCGGAGCCAGACCGGAATTGTGGCCTGCTCCTCCATTGATGATTACATAAACGGCGTGATCAAAAAACACGAAAACACCAGGGAGGAAAAGGAAGTGGACCGGATCCGCCATGTGGATACCACAGACGCCCAGACCGGTCCCATTTTCCTGGCTTACCGTTCCAATGAAGCGATTAATAAAATTGTGGATTTAAAAACAGGCACAAAGCCGCTCTATGATTTCGTCTTAGAAGATGGGATCAGCCACAAGGTATGGCGGATTGATAATGCAGATATGATCCATATGATTGAAGAGGCTTTTCATGGAATTCCGGCCACTTATATAGCGGATGGCCATCACAGGGCTGCTTCCGCTGTTAAGGTAGGTTTAAAAAGACGCCGGGAAAATCAGGGATTTACGGGAGAGGAACCGTTTAATTATTTTCTTTCCGTGCTGTTTCCCGATGATCAGCTGATGATTATGCCTTATAACCGTGTGGTAAAGGATTTAAACGGACTTTCGGAAACGGATTTTCTTCATAACATACAGGAGTTCTTTGAAGTGGCCTGCGTCGGAGCGGAGCCTTATGCGCCTTCGGAAAAAGGAATGTTTGGATTGTATCTGAATCAGACGTGGTACTGTTTAAAGGCCAGGGATTCATTGAAATCACCGGATCCGGTAAAAGGCCTTGACGTATCCATTCTTCAGGACAATCTCTTAGGCCCTGTTCTGGGGATTGGAGATCCAAGAACGGATAAGAGAATTGATTTTATCGGTGGGATCCGGGGACTTAAGGAGTTGGAAAAGCGTTGTGCCGAGGATATGACGGTGGCATTTTCCATGTATCCCACATCCATTGAAGAACTGTTTGACGTGGCGGATGCAGGACGGCTGATGCCTCCGAAATCCACCTGGTTCGAACCAAAGCTGCGCAGCGGGCTATTTATTCATATGCTGAAATAAAAACACACCGTTCCCAGGCCGGGTAAGGCTTATGGGGCCGGTGTTTCATTTTCCGGTTCTTTTTTTAATTGTTCTTTGCGGTATATTTCATAGATATCAAGGAGCTGAGGACGTTTTACAACCCCTATCTTTTGGAAAATGTTATGAACATGGGTTTTCGCGGTTCCAAGTGAGATATAGAAATCATCGCTTATTTCCTGATTGGTCTTATCCATGAGAAGCACTTTTAAAATCTCACGTTCCCGGGCTGTCAGATGGTATTCATCACTGAAATGATACAATATGCTTTCTTCGATATCGGAGGGCAGGCTTTCCCGGGTATGGCTGGTTACGTTCGACACTATGGTGTTATTCCTGAATGATATTTTTAAGTAGTACATAATGTAACCGGCAGAAAACGCTGCGTGGATAAGGTATAAGATATCAGAGGTAAAGCTTCTGTTATTCATATTGATGTAATATTTTGAATAAGTATCAAAATGAAAAATTACAATGGTATCTTCCGCAATAATGCAGATATTCATGATAACTGTAATATAAAAAAGTCTTTTACACCATTTATAGAAAGGATCCTGATATTCCTCAGGGTTCTTTTTTATTATCCTTAAGACTTCCGCACCTATATAAGCATTATAAAGCTGGCTGGGCAGGAAATAAAGCCATATCTTCCACGCACTGTTATTCATAGCAGGTACAAAAAGCATGAAAATCACGTAAACTGCTAAGATTCCATAATCATACCAGGTGATTTTTTTATTTACTAATCGCTTGAAAATGGTCAGATAGCCCAGGGACATGATTAGATAAAGCAATGTTTTATGGGTTGGAACGATCATAAAAATCTTATTATAATACTCCGCAAAATTCTCAAACATTTCTGACATGAAAATCACAATATCATCCGTCAAAGCTGCCCCGAATAAAATGCCTGTCCACAGCAGGATTTTTTCTTTCCCATTTAAAAAAAGTGAGAACGACATCCAAAGGATGCCGGAATAAACCATGATTAAAATCAGATTGTAAATGAATGTTATGCCCTTTGTCATATATGCCTCCTGTCTTTTGTCAACCCGGTTGTAATTTATTAACAGTATAGCAAATAAAAAAGTTTTTTCAACTGTTAAATTTCAGAAAAAGCTCATTTTTTAGTGCATAATGCACAAAAGTTTAGAAGAGTTTATGTGAATTAAGGTGTAAAGTGTTATAAATATCTAACTCTCAGTTGCATTCTCAACCGGCTTGTGAACTGCTATTTTCGTCTTGTGAGAACGCAGTGGATCTGCAAATCACAGCAAAACAAAGAAAAAGGAGGTTTTACAGGTGGCAGAAAAAATAGTTCTTGCTTTAGGCGGAAATGCGCTCCAGTCAGGAAAAGGAGAAGCAACCGCCGAAGCGCAGCTTGCAGTCGTTCATAAGACTTGCGGGTATATAGCAGAACTGAATGAGCGCGGGTATGAAATGGCCATTGTACATGGAAACGGACCACAGGTCGGCAGAATCCTGCTGGCATCTGAAACTGCAAAAAATGTAACACCCCCCATGCCGTTTGATGTATGCGGAGCAATGTCCCAGGGGTACATCGGATATCATTTGCAGCAGGGGCTGAAGTATGCACTCAATAAGCGGAATCAGAATTTTCCGGTTGTCACCATCACAACCCAGGTGGTTGTAGAGGAAAATGATCCGGCCTTTCAGAATCCAACGAAACCAATCGGGCCTTTCTATACAAAAGAAGAAGCCGACGTTCTGACAGCGGAAAAAGGATACGTCATGAAAGAGGATGCCGGCCGCGGATACCGCAGGGTGGTTGCGTCCCCCATACCAAAAAAGATTGTAGAAATGGAAGCGGTTAAGGAGTTGTGGCCCAAGGCCATTGTGATCACATGCGGAGGAGGAGGAGTTCCTGTCATTGAAAATCCCACGGGTTCCTTACATGGAACAGCGGCTGTCATTGATAAGGATTTTGCGGCGGAGCTTTTGGCAGAACAGGTGAATGCGGACATACTCATGATTTTAACGGAAGTTGAAAAGGTGGCGGTAAATTACAATAAACCGGATCAGAAGAACCTGGATCATCTTAGTCTTAATGAAGCACACAGGTATTGTGAGGAAGGCCAGTTTGCCCCGGGAAGCATGCTGCCCAAGGTTCAGGCAGCTATGAAATTTGTAAGATCCAATCCATCAAAACGGGCGATCATCACATCCCTGGATAAGGCGATCGATGCCCTGGATGGAAAAACAGGCACGGCATTTACATTTAACTGATTCATTAAAAATTATTCAAGGAGGATTTGCCATGAAAGCAAACGGAATAACACATTTTATTGACACCAATGATTTTACAAAGGAGGAGTTACTGGACATCATCGATCTGTCTTTAGCAATTAAAAAAAGCATCAGAGCAGGTTATAATCCGCCTTTGATGAAAGGCAAAACACTGGGGATGATTTTCCAGCAATCTTCTACAAGAACCCGGGTTTCCTTTGAAACCGCAATGGAACAGCTTGGCGGACATGCCCAGTACTTAGGACCTGGCATGATTCAGCTTGGAGGTCATGAGACCATCGGAGATACCGGAAGAGTGCTGTCCCAGATGATTGATGTGGTCATGACCCGGGTCATTGAGCACAAGACAGTGGTGGAATTAGCCAAATCATGCACCATACCTGTATTAAACGGCATGAGCGACTACAATCACCCGACCCAGGAAATCGGTGATCTTTGTACCATAGTAGAACATCTGCCAAGAGGCAGGAAACTGGAAGAATGCAAGGTCGTTTTTGTCGGTGACGGAACCCAGGTATGTGCTTCTCTTGGATTTATCACCACAAAGCTTGGAATGCATTTCGTTCATTACGGACCTAAGAATAACCAGTTATTAGAAGAACACAAAAAGATCATGGAAGAGAACTGCAGGATTTCCGGCGGTACCTGGGAAGTAACCGATAACCGTGAAAGCGTGAGGGGCGCAGACTTCATTTATACGGATGTGTGGTATGGACTGTATGAAAACGAGACTCCTAAGGAAGAGCGGGTCGCTACATTTAAGGATTATCAGGTAAACAGGGATTTGATGTCTCTTGGAAATATCGGCTGCAAATTCATGCACTGCCTGCCGGCGACAAGAGGGGAAGATGTAACCGATGAAGTGCTTGACAGTGAAAGCTCCATCGCATTTCTGGAAGCAGGAAACCGTCTGACCGCAATGAGAGGCCTGCTGGTTTATTTTACCCAGTATCAGAGAGAACAGGCACCCAGTGAGCTGCAGATGGCAGCGGCAAAGGAACAGTTAGAGACATTCATGAATGAAAGACATATCAGATAGGGGGAGTACTTATGTCGGAAGCGCCAAAGAAAAAGTTTCGTTTAATTGATGCCATTATGACAGTAATATGCGTTGTATTCGTGGCAGAAGCAGCAGGTCCGGTGGCAGCGATCGGTAATTCACAGTATTTCTGGTGGATTTTCCTCTTAATAACATTTTTACTGCCATATGGCTTGATCTCATCAGAATTGGGGACAACCTATGAGGGGGATGGTGGATTGTATGACTGGGTGTCAAAAGCCTTTGGGAAAAAATGGGGAGGAAGGGTGTCCTGGTATTACTGGATCAATTTTCCGCTTTGGATGGCTTCTTTGGCGCTGATGTTCCCCGAGGTCATAAACCTGCTGACCGGCAGTCCGATGGGATTTCTACCGTCTTTGTTGATCGAGCTTACTTTTGTATGGATTATTGTTTTTATCAGCTTTTATTCGGTTTGTGACAGTGCCTGGATCTTAAACGGAGCGGCCGTTATCAAGATTTTAATAGCGCTGACACTGGGAGGCCTTGGCATTTATGGGGCGGTCACTCATGGAGTTGCCAACGAATACACATTATCCTCATTGCTTCCGAGCTTTGATTTAAACAGCTTATCCTACATATCAGTTATTTTGTTTAACTGCCTTGGGTTTGAAGTGGTCTGTACCTTTGCAGGTGATATGGAAAATCCCAAAAAGCAGATCCCCCAGTCGATCATCGCAGGCGGCCTGGTCATAGCAGCCATTTATATTTTTATGGCATTCGGAATCGGTGTTGCGATTCCTTCTGACCAGATCAGCACCAGCACCGGTCTGATCGCAAGTGTCCAGCTTTTGACAGGCAGTACGAGAGGGATCATCGTAACGGTTGTTGCCATTGGTTTTCTGCTTACACTTTTTGGAAATATGATTTCCTGGTCCCTGGGCGTCAATAACGTGGCAGCCTATGCGGCGGATAACGGAGATATGCCAAAGATATTTAAGATAAGAAGTAAAAAGAATGATATGCCTGTCGGTGCAGCAATCATGAACGGACTGGTCGCCAGCCTGGTTTTGATCATTGCCCCGTTTATCCCCAATCAGGACTTATTCTGGTGCTTCTTCGCATTGAACCTGGTTATGTTTTTGCTTTCTTACCTGCCGGTTTTTCCGGCATTTCTAAAGCTTAGAAGGCTGGACCCGGATACAGAGCGGCCGTTTCGAGTCCCCGGAAGCTCGTTTTTCTTAAAGGTTTTAGCAGGTATTCCAATGATGCTGATCGTTGTTGCCCTGATTTTTACGGCTGTTCCCTTAAGCTTTGATCCAGAAACCCTGGAAGGAGTTCTTCCGATTACGATCGGTGCGGTGATATTCATCATATTAGGCGAGGCAATTGTTAACAGGAAACGAGATAAATAAGAAAGAGAAGGTATGAATCATGGCAAAGAGAATTGAAAATACAACTCCAAAGCAGGACGGATACCGTATGCCTGCTGAATTCGAAGAACAGGAACGGATATGGATGTTATGGCCGGAAAGGCCGGACAACTGGAGAAATGGTGCAAAGCCTGCTCAGGTTGTATTTACCGAAGTGGCAAAAGCCATTCGCCGGTTTGAACCGGTCACGGTATGCGCATCTCCTGTGCAGTTTCAAAACTGCCGTGCGCATCTTCCTTCTGATATACGGGTAGTTGAAATGACAAGCAATGATTCCTGGATCCGGGATTGCGGACCGACCTTTGTAATCAATGATAAAGGCGGCATCCGGGGCTGTGACTGGACCTTTAATGCATGGGGCGGTCTGGTAGACGGACTGTACTTCCCCTGGGATCAGGATGACCTTGTAGCACAAAAAGTATGTGATATGGAAGAAATCGATTCCTATCGTACGGAAGGCTTTGTGCTGGAAGGCGGATCCTTCCATGTTGATGGAGAGGGAACTGTCATTACAACGGAGATGTGCCTGTTAAGTGAAGGAAGGAATCCTCATTTAACAAAAGAAGAAATCGAAAATATGCTGGATGAATATCTGAATTGCCGGAAAGTGATCTGGATTAAGGAGGGCATTGATCCCAATGAAACAAATGGGCACATTGATGATGTTGTCCAGTATGTGAGACCTGGAGAGGTTGCATGTATCTGGACGGAGGATGAAGGGAATCCTTTTTATAAAGAGGCACAGGCTGCTTATAAGGCATTATCCGAAGCAGTGGATGCAAAGGGGCGCAGATTAAAAGTACATAAGCTCTGCCTTACGAAAAAACCGGTATTGTTACAGGGGGCAGATGCCATTGATATGGTAGAGGGAACGCTTCCGCGGGAAAACGGGGAAATATCCATTGCCTCTTATATGAATTTCCTTGTAGTGAACGGCGGCGTGATCGTTCCGCAATATGGGGATGAAAACGATGCTTTGGCTCTGAGGCAGGTTCAGGAAATGTACCCGGAACGTAAAGTGGTTGGTGTCCGTACCGAAGAAATTGCATTTGGAGGTGGAAATATCCACTGTATCACTCAGCAGCAGCCAAAAGTGAAATAATGAGATAAACACGTTATCTCTTCAAATGTATAAGAAGGGGGGAGCCAGTGTGTCTCCTCGCTTTTATAGCCTGCATCTGTCGTCATATTGAGTAATGGGAGCCGCTGCTCTATAGGTGAATTTTTACCTATAGAGCAGCGGCTCTTTTTAGGCTGAATGGCCTAACGCTATTTTTTTTTTATCAGGTTAATACTTATTTAGTTGGAAATGTGCAAATTTTGGCACTTAACGTGTATAATTTTGGAACATGGATTGCAATGAGCGTAATATTGGTATACATTAAAGGCGAACGATCTCTTTAAAACAGAATATTTACATATTGCATATCAGATTAAGGGAGAGATAAAAAACGTTAAATAAGCATGAGTTAAATATGAAGTTTGCAGCCTATATTAATTGGAGGAGATGATGGAATATTGAGAGACTATAAAATAAAAAGTGAGACAGTATTTACTTTAGGCTCAACATGTTGCTTGTTATTTATGAGATATTATGAAAAGGTGATTAAACAAAAGGCATGTTTCCAATAATAAAATACCCTAACATCTTTAAAACAATCATTCAAAAGAGGCTTGGCTCGTAGCAATTGAAAGTTGTTCCGACCATACATGTTACGCTTGGTAAACTTGATCTTATTGACGCTTCCTGAAGTGAGGCCATTATTGTATTTCTAATCAATGCCATTTTTTACAGCTTCGATATCTGATTGCAAGCCGCCTAAATATGTATCAAGTGCATTATCTAAGGTGGTCTGTGATAACTGGTAAATTCCCTTTTTGCATTCTTCCGGTTTTGGTATGCATTGATCTCAGGCACCATTAGATACAAATGCAAAAATAATTTATCGTAAAACTTTGCTTTGGATTATGATGTGAGCAGACTGATGTCTTGTAAAAGTTCCTTTTGGTGGATATGACCAGCTCCTTTTGGCGTATTTTCTCGGCAAATTATACCCTTTTTAGCTGGTTGTCTCTATAAATTTTGGAGTGAGAAGTCATCAGCTTTCGTAAAATTCATTACTACTGCGCCTTTTGAGTTTTTCTCATGGCTGCTGACCTCATTCAAGGAGGTGATTATATGGTTCAAAAAAGTACGTAGGCATATAATGAATGGAAAAAGTAGTATGTAATATGTAGGTAGTGTATAAAAAGTGACCCCATTCTATCCTCTTGTGCCATTATATTTATGCTTTATTAATCCCTGTCCCTTTAAAACATAAAATAAACGAGCCTTCAATCCTGGTTTGACATGGATTGAAAAGCAAAATACAAAAATACCTAGTCACTCAGAGGAAGAAATAGGGAAGTTACAGTCTAATCGGGGTAAATGAAATCCGGAACCATTGTTTTACTGGGGTAAGCCGATTTAAGTAGTAGAAACCTTAACACTACCGATATGTAAAGGAGGTAATCATATGATAAAAACAAGTACAAAAATCCAAAATCTAGTTACAAGTCTTTTACTTATTCTGACGCTCGTTTTCATATTAGAAATCCCTGCGTCTGCTGCCAGCAATCAATGGATCTATGGCGATGGAAAAAATACTGCATATAGTATCCGCCTTGATTCACCGCATTTTAACGGTGACGTATACCACGTTCATTTCTACAAGAAAAGTACGCATATCTATTGTATGCGTCTAGACAACCTCCAAGTATGCGACAAGAAGAACTCAGACAGAAGCAAGGTTCCTGAGTGGCTAATGAAAGAAGCTATGGATAATTCAAAAGTGCAGGAGCGAATTAGTCAATATAATCCTTCTGTACAAAATAATAGCGGTTTCATTCATGGGTTATTGATAGCAGGAACTGGAATACTTGTAATTTTGGCAGCACTTAATATCTTTGCTGGCCCAGCAGATGATTTAGCTGCTTGGACCTTGTTCCTCAAAGCTATCGCAGGTTAAAGCTGAATAGTATCGGTGTTAGATTTCAAATCTAACACCGATATAACTTAAATATTTTTTAGGAGGTGGTTTTTATGATTATTTTAGAAAATGTGAAAAAAAACAAAATCATTAAACCAACATCGATGAAAATAAATGATGGACAACATATTGTAATTACTGGAAAGAACGGAACTGGAAAGACCACCTTTATTAGGATGCTTGCCGGAATTTGTATTCCTGATTCTGGAATAATGATTTATGGTAACGATTCTTTCAAATTTCCGCTCAAACTATTATTATATGGGCATTTATTTAGAATCGTTCAAAAAAATATCTTTTACGCTGAAGGACATTCGCTATTATATGAAAATTTCTCAATCGTTCAAAATTTAACGTATTATATTGGTTTAGACGAGTATAACACATCAGAAATAGAGAATACACTTGAATTGCTAGAAATAACTGAACCTCTCGAGAAGCCTATAAGCAAACTTTCCCTTGGTACAAAGCAAAAAATAGTAGCAGTACTTGCTCTATTATCAACTAAAGAGTTTATTATTCTAGATGAACCTACATTAGGAATGGATGATGATGTCAGTCATAAATTTATACAAAAAATTCTTAAAAGTAACAAAACCATAATAATTTCAACTCATGAAAAGGAGTTTTTTTCTCTATTTGACTCAAGATACGATTGTAGCGAGGAAAATATAACAGAGGTGGTGAATAACATTGCACAAAGTCCTTTTATCACAGATTAGGTATTTAAAGTTTGAATGTAGAAATAGGTATATTATGCAAATCATATCTTTTCTAATGTTTGTTGGCATATATATTTTTTTTGCATTTCAAAAAAGTCAACTTTTAAATCGTTCTAATGTTGAAAATATAGTAATATGTAACTATATGCTGCTATATATTATTGCAAGGATTGTTTTGAGTGGGATAAGTATTCCATATGAAGTTTTGAATACCGAGTTCACAACAAATGACCTGCTTCTCAAACAACCTATAATTGGCTTTAATATAGAGTGGTTGCTTTCAACAAGGATTTTCCTTAAAATTATCAAAGCATTCCTGGTGAATATTTTATCATTTATCATAATACTATCAGCGGGCGGGCTAATTGCAGATATTAAAAACTATTTGGCTTTAATGATTCCTGTGTTTATTGGCACTATTTTCATTGCCTGCATCGGTTATTTGATTTCTTCAGTACTATTATTTTTAAATACTAAACGAGAACTTATTGCTATAATACAGGCAATTTTCATCGGCATTTTTATATCGTCACATGGCGAAGATAACTATTTTTTACCTTTCGGTATTATCCGCAACAAAATTTCCGGAATTTTAATGAGTGATATAGTGTTCTATGAACTTGGTGTACATTCCACTATATCTGCACTTTGGTATTGGACAATTATATTTTTAGTATCTGTTTTACTTGTGATTATGATTTCGTACTTTACAAATATTTTATTTCACAAAAAAACGTACAAGGCATAATGAAATTCTAATTATTTCTCAAATTTGAAAGGATAAAGGAACATGGATAAATGGAGAAGAAAATTTAACCATAAAAATATTTTCATTTTGCTTATAGTTCTCACTATATTTGTATTTTTTATCATTACAATAAGCAATGTTTTTAAAAGGGATTACAGAATATTAGTTGATCCCATGGAATTACTAAACATAGCTGAAGAAGGTGCAGTGAATAAACTTATTATTGATTTACGGGACCGTGAGGATTATGAAGCCTCACATATCAAAAATACTATAAATCTGCCTTTTGTAGATGCAAGTGAAATTGATGCCTATTTATCTAAACACAACTCGAAAAATAAGACCATATACTTACTCTGCTATTCAGGGAATCGTTCGTCGCAAGTCTTTAATTATTTAAGCGAAAACGGATATAAAAGTTTGGTATATGTGAATTTCGGTTATGAGGATTTTTTGGAACATACTCAAGATTCATTTGTTCCAGCAACTGGACCTTGTCAATGCTTAAATGAGTAGTTTTTTTACTATAAATTATTTACATAGCTAGATTACGATGATATAATTCTTTTAAAAGGAGATGTTTATTATGGAGGTTACACTACGGAGAATCTTATTTGAAGGCAATGTTGAAGGCTGGACGGTTTATAGTAAAACTAAGGATTGTTTTAATATTGATATAGTAATTATCATTTTTGAAGAAAATCGCAATTTACTTTATCTACTTTCGGATAATACCGATAGATTGGATGATGCAGATTATTTAACAAATGTATGTAATCTAGTTCATGACCTACCAAAAGATTTTCTACTAGTAAAAAAGGAAATGGAAGGCTCGCCTACTGACGTTCTTATAGATACACTAGTAGAAGAATGTAAAAACAATCGTCCTGATACATGTATCCCCACAGCCATTGAAGATTAGTGCATATAGGTTAAAATGACCAACTAACTATAAAAGAGGCTGCAGAACAAAAAATACTGTTAGTGTTAGTGGTACTAGTACTGCTGCTGGTTTTATAATTAAAGCTTTGGGACTATCAGGAGGAGCCGCATTAGCAATTGGTACCCTTATAAATACTTATTGTTGTTGCTTTATCACGTTAGGCTATTATCTCTGAGGCAACAATAGTTAGCCAGACTTGGTTTCGCATTCCCGCTTTTGGGGAAGAGAAAAGGACTAGCGCATAAAAAGACGGCATCCCAATAATCCGAAGCGGATTAAGGAGATGCCGTTTTTAAATAAAAGCATTAATTTTCTTTCTCAGGAGGTTCCGGAGCCACAAAGTTTTCAGGAATTCCGGGATCCTTCATATCATAAACCCGGTTATACTCCTTTGTCTCCTGATTTTTAAGGGTCTCGGACCGGTTCAGGGAAAGGAATTTGGTAAGTTCGTAGCAGCTCACCCAGATCTCATTGTTCCCTTCCTTTTGGGACTCATCAAAAATGAGCTGAAGCCCAAAATGGAGATGGGGCTGATTGATGTTATTGGTATTTTCTTTCCGGCTGTATCCGGTATGACCCAGATAGCCGATCACATCTCCGGCAGTGACGATACTGCCTTGTTTTAAAGATTTATGATAAGGGTAATTTTGCCTTAAATGAGCGTAATAATAATACCGTCTCCCGTCAAAGCTGCGGATTCCCAGACGCCATCCTCCGTACTGGTTCCAGCCTATGGCTTCCACATAACCGCTTTCTACTGCAATAATGGGAGTTCCGGTCTGCCCCATCATATCATGCCCCAGATGCTGCCGTTTGTAACCATAAGACCGTGCAACTCCAAAATCATCAAAGTCATTATAAGGGAAGCCCTTTGCAATGGGAGAAAAGCCTTTTAGGCCATATTTTTTAACCCAGACCTTATCCGGGTCCACGGAACCGTCAGGAAGGAGGGCAGGAGTGGCGTAGAGGGGAGCATTATCAGAAGGAATTTCAATCTCATACTGGCCCACAAGGCCATCTAACACAGCACCATAGGCTTCTCTGTAATAAGAATAATATTTCATCTTAGCTGTCAGCTCAGCCATGGTCTTACCGGAAAGCAGCTGTTCTGCCAGTCCATCTAAATCTTTGGTGGAATACCTAGAGAAATCTCCGCCGTACCTGGCTCCAAGATAGGCGAGCAAATCCACCCAGTTTAAATGGATTTCTGACTGGCAGGTGTTTACGTCGTAACGGAATGCTTCCTGCATAGCCTTGGAAGTCACGTCAAAATCCACCCATTTAATAAATTTTTTTGCTTCTGAGGGACTGGCATTTTCGTCCTGATTTACAACCGGAAAGGAGAACTTCCCGCCTGGGGATATGAAAAAGAGGGAAACCAGCAGAAAGGTTAAAATGAAAACTTCTATGTAAATGATGAGTTGATGTCTGGGTACCTGAGAAAGTTTGATAACTTTTTTGAATCGGTTCATAAGCGTTCTCCTTGTCATTCCATGAGAAATACATGTGAAAAAGGAAAGCAGGCTTTAATGGCTTTCCCATATAAGATATGCAAAAAGAGTTAAGAATATGACGCAAACAGGCGGAGAGAGTCCGTATTGGAAATAGGAAGCGTTCGTGGTATAATCCTGATTAGGAACAAAAATAGTGCGGAAAATGAAGAAGCCCGCAGCGGAAAGTGAGGTTAAGAATGAATAATTTTGAGTATTGTGTACCCACAAGGGTGATGTTCGGACGTGATACCCACAAAAAGGTGGGAGCGGTCGTGAAAGAGTATGGATTTCATAAGATCATGATTCATTATGGAGGCGGCAGCGTAAAGAAAAGCGGACTGCTTGATCTGGTCACAAATTCCTTAAAGGAGCATGGAGTGGAATACGTGCTCTTTGGCGGAGTGCAGCCAAACCCCACCCTGTCCTTAGCTAAGGAAGGCATGGAGCTTTGCAGGAAGGAAAAGGTGGAGTTTATCCTGGCCGTGGGCGGAGGAAGTGTCATCGATTCAGCCAAGTGCATTGCTGACGGAACCCTGAACCCGGAAATTGATCCATGGAAATTCTTTTTAAAGAAAGCAGTTCCTGCGAAGGCCCTGCCTCATGGGAATATTCTTACCTTGTCTGCTTCCGGAAGTGAAACGAGCTTATCCTGTGTCATTACCAATGAAGACGGAGGCTTTAAGCGGGGATTTAACAGCCCTACCCACCGCCCCCTGTTTGCCATCTGCAATCCGGAGCTGACCTTTACGGTGAATCATTTTCAGACCGGATGCGGAACCGTGGACATTATGATGCACACATTGGAACGGTATCTGGGCGGAAAGACCAGGAATACGCCTTTGACAGACCGAATTGCAGAGGGCCTCTTAACCTCTGTCATGGAAGCAGGAGCCGCTGCGGACAAGGCTCCGGAAGATTATGAAGCCCGTGCAACGCTTATGTGGGCGGGGAGCCTTTCCCACAATGATCTTACCGGTCTGGGAAGGGAATACCTGATGCAGGTCCATCAGCTTGAGCATGAGCTGTCCGGTATGTATCCGTCCGTTGCCCATGGAGCAGGACTGTCCGCACTGTTCTGTTCCTGGGCCAGATATGTGTGTAAAGCCGATCCTATGAGATTTGCCCAGCTGGCTGTCCGGGTGCTGAATCAGGAGATGAATTTTGAAGAACCGGTAAAAACGGCCTTAGGTGGGATTGGGAGATTGGAAGAATTCTTTAGAAGCCTTGGTATGCCGGTCAGCTTAAGGGAATTAAATGCCGGTATAAAAGAAGAGGATCTGGAAGAAATGGCTGATAAATGTTCCGCGAAAGGTACCAGAACATTGTCCGGAATCCGGGTGTTGGGGAAGGCGGAAATGGTTGATATTTATCGGATGGCGTTTTAAACCTCTGATTTAAGCGGATGTATCCTCATGCAGTTTTAAGAGGATACATCTGCTTATTTATCATATCACGTTTTGATTTGTAATTTTTTATATATGCTTTTCGATGTCTCATTCAATTTTTCTGCGTTTTTCTCTCAATCCCTATAGCAGCCCATTTTGCATATATCGGTTACAAACGCCTTGAATTTTTCTTTTTCAATATCTTTGCAAAAGGGTTTATAAATGGATACCATGGTAATAGCGTTCTGGGGAGGACGGGTCATGATCGTTGAATTACAAACAAAGCGGAAATTAATTCCCCTGGTTTCTTGGATGGCTACCAGATAGGGCTTATAGGTAGCGCCGCGTAAATCCCTGGTGGCCTCATGGAAAATGACCAGATCTTTACAGTTCACATCGCGAAAGGGGGTAAATCTGCCTGGGCAGTGCATACGAGAAACTCCTTTGCTTTTTCTATTGTTATATCATATGCGGCTCCGGGGACGAGCGTGATATCCTTTCGTTATGTACGATATAATCAGAGGTTGATAATTTCCCCATCGTCCGGCACATACAGATTTCCGGAAAAATAGGGACGCCCTTCTTTTTTGTAGAGTTCCTTCCGTTCGGCCAGGTTGCTGTCCTCTGTATGCCACAGGACCAGATTTTCCGCCATCATATGCCGTGCCAGCTCACAGGCATCCTTTACGGTGCTGTGATGCTTTTCGTATGGCCGGAAGCGTTCCTGTTCCTGAAAGAGGCAGAAGGCTTCATGAAGCAGCCAGCTGCTGCCCATTGCGTATTGGGAGCAGGCGGGATGAAAGGGCTCGTCCCCGCAGAAGGTCAAGCGTTTTCCGCTTTCCAGGGTGGCGGTAAATCCGTACTGCTCGGCTTTGGTGGAATGAATATCAAAAAATGTCACGTCATTTCCAAGAATGCTTCTGGTTTCCCCGTCGGCAACCGCAGTTAAGTGAATGCGTTTCCCAATGAGTTCATAAAATTTGCTCTGGAGAGTCAGCCGGCAGAGGGTGTCAATGACAGGAACCAGGTTGGCATGGCTGTAGATAAAAAGATCGCCTTCATACTTGCCGGATTTGATTTTTGTTCCAATGAAACGGACCATCCATACAATTCCAAGTATGTGGTCGGTATGTTCGTGTGTTGCGAAGATGTGGTGGATATGGGACATGTCCACATTCATATCGTCCAGGATCCGCAGGATTCCATTGCCGCCGCCGGCATCGGTCATAAAGTATTCATCGTCTTTTTTTATGGCAAAGCAGGTATTATAGCACCGGGTAACAGCAGCATTTCCGGTTCCGAAAACATATAATTGATCCATTTGAGTCTCCTTTTTTATGCGGGGTTTTCTGAAATTATGTTACTATAAATTTAAAATCCCCGCAACCCTTTATTTTATCTGGGGTTATGGGGGCATTTGTTACTAATTTAACAAAACATGGAACAGTAATGGCTGCGAATTGTATGAGCGGTATTTAAGGGACTGACGTAGATTGCGGATTCCGGTTAGGGCGCAGAATAGCCTTCTGCGGGTAGAAACGTTGTGGATGAATTTTGAGCCGGCGGAGCAGATCAATCTGGAAAAGTAATGATGCTATTTCTTTTTCCGGAAACTTTTTATGATCCGAAGATCAAGGAAAAAATCAACTAAATCTGCAATTAAATCAAGTAAGCTATACATTTTTTTCCTCCATAATATCTTATACGTTGTTAGATAGTAAGGTCAGATTATTAGGAATTATATCATTTCTTTAAATATTTGATGCAGCATAAGAACACCATGATATAAACGATAAATTTAAAAATTTCACATATCTGTAAAAACAGCGCAAAATAAGTAACCATGGGAAACCTCCTATTGTAGACATTTTGTAATTAATTATATATTAGAGGCGAGGAGATTACAATAGAAAGTAAATTGAGATAGCTGCGCAGCCGGTAACGCTTACACCGGATCAGGACGGGGCACCCAATCCCATAAAACATCGAACCTATAAGGAAAACGCCTATCTAAAAAGGGTTTTAAATTGCAGCTTTTTATGTTACTATAACTTAAAACAGAAATGCAACTGCGCTTCATGGAGAGGGAGAGAGAGTATTATGAGAGATTTGGCTTATCTGAAACTGATAGCGAGGGAGTATCCGACGATTAAGGCTGCTTCCAGTGAAATAATCAATCTGACTGCCATTCAGGGGCTTCCAAAGGGAACGGAGTATTTTTTCAGTGACCTGCATGGCGAATACGAGGCATTTATACATCTTTTAAAAAGTGCCTCCGGTATTATCCGGGAAAAAATCACCGAAACATTCAGCCACATCATACCGGAGAAAGAGGAAGTGGAATTAGCTAACTTAATTTACTATCCGGAGCGGGTCGTGAACCAGCTGGAAATAAGCGGAAAGGCGGACGATGACTGGCAGAGAGTGACCATTTACCGTCTGGTGCAGATATGCAAGGTGGTATCTTCCAAGTACACCCGGTCTAAGGTGAGGAAGAAAATGCCGCCGGAGTTTGCCTATATCATTGATGAGCTCCTTCATGTGGATTATAATGATGACAATAAACGTGTATACTATAGTGAGATAATCAGGTCCATTATTGATATCCGGGTCGGAGATAAGTTTGTCATAGCTTTATGTGAACTGATCCAGAATTTAACCATTGACAGCCTGCATATTATCGGTGATATTTTTGACCGTGGCCCCAGGGCGGATATTATTATGAACGAACTTCTTCAGTTCCATGATGTGGATATCCAGTGGGGCAATCATGACATTTCCTGGATGGGGGCAGCCACCGGGAATCTGGCGTGCATCTGCAACGTATTGCGGATAGCCATCAGCTATAACAGCTTTGATGTACTGGAGGACGGATATGGCATTAACTTACGGCCTTTGTCCATGTTCGCGGCCAGGGTTTACCGGGAGGATCCCTGTGAGCGGTTTACTCCGCAGATTCTTGATGAGAATATTTATGATGCGGTAGATCCTGGTTTGGCGGCCAAGATGCATAAGGCCATTGCCATGATTCAGTTTAAGGTAGAGGGGCAGATTATAAAGCGCCACCCGGAATATGAGATGAGTCACCGGATTCTTTTGGAAGCCATTGATTTTAAACGTGGTGTTGTGGCTGTGGAAGGCAGGGAGTATCCCATGCTTGATATGTCCTTCCCAACGGTTGATCCGAAAGATCCCCTTAAGCTCAGCAAAGAGGAGGAAGAGCTGCTTCATACATTGCAGCTTTCCTTTAAGCATAACGAGCTTCTTCATAAACATGTCCGTTTTCTGTATTCTCATGGCAGCATGTATAAATGCTATAATTCCAACCTGCTTTACCATGGCTGCATTCCCATGAAGGAAGACGGGACCTTTGAGGAAATCGTAGTGGACCATCATGCTTATTCCGGGCGGGCTCTGATGGATTATGTGGACCGGAAGGTCCAAAATGCATATTTTATGCCGGAAGATTCACAAGAGAACGAGGATTCCAGGGATTTCATGTGGTATCTATGGTGCGGAGCCAAGTCTCCGGTCTATGGAAAGGGGAAAATGACGACGTTTGAGCATTATTTCATAGCAGATCATGAAACCCACAGGGAGCCCATGAATCCCTATTACAGACTCAGTGTAAAAGAAGAATACTGCGATAAGATTTTAGAAGAGTTCGGCCTTCCGAAAAAAGGGTCCCATATCATTAACGGCCATGTTCCGGTGAAAATCAAAGAGGGGGAATCTCCGGTGAAGGCGGGAGGCAAGCTGTTTCTGATAGACGGAGGCTTATCAAAGGCTTACCAGTCCAAGACAGGGATCGCAGGCTATACTTTGATTTATAATTCCAATCACCTGATCCTTGCGGAGCATAAGCCCTTTGATCCCAATAAGGAGAACACGCCCCGGGTTTCCGTTGTTGAGAATATGAAGCACCGCGTCATGGTGGCCGATACGGATAAGGGTGTGGAACTGGCAGAACGGATTGGCGACTTAAAGGAGCTGGTAGCCGCTTACCGGGAAGGCGCTATTAAGGAAAAGGTAGAGTAGTCTGTCATATTATGAAATTTTAAGAAATTTTTCAGAGAAGATTTCTTTACGACGTCCCTGTCAGATGGTACAATAATCAAAGTTATTTACTTAGTTGAAGGAGGCTCAGATGAGCAGACAGGAATTTTTACAGCGTTTAAGGGAGGCTTTGTCGGGTGAGGTACCCGGTAACGTGATTGAGGAAAATATCAGGTATTATGATGAATATATCAGCACGGAAGTGAGAAATGGCGCGGCGGAAGATGAGGTGATCGCATCCATCGGTGATCCAAGGCTGATCGCCAAGACGATCATGGAGGCCAGCGAGAATGCGAAGGACGGGGGAACGGGAAGGACTTATTATGAATCCCATTCCGGCCAGGGCCAGAACGTGTATGAGCAGTCAGGGGATTCCGGACGCCATATGCATTATATTGACTTGAATAAATGGTACTGGAAGCTGTTGGGAATCGGGGTGCTGATCCTGTTTTTCTTCCTGGCAGCCAGTATTCTGACAGGGATATTCAGCCTGCTGATGCCTCTCATGGGACCTTTGCTTCTGGTATTTCTCATTATCTGGTTTGTAAGGGGAATGAAGCGATAACGTCTGGAATATTTAACAATATAATACAAATATTACAAAAGTGTAACGGCAGTTATGGCGCGCGAAGCGCCGTAGCTGCCTTTTTGCTTGACAAAAACAGGGAAAAAGTGTATACTCTGAAATGTAACAATTATGTAACATTTAAGTCAAATCTTTGCGGGATTGACCGAAAACCGTAAAACAGGAGATTCGTATATGAAAAATAAAATGTGGAAGGCGATGGGGCTTTTGGGGCTTTGTACAGCTTTAAGCTGGGGGATGCCGGCAGAAGCAGAAGCGGCGGAAATTGCAGTAGAAACCAGCACGACACTTTATGCTAAGATGGATGTACCTGTGTCTGTAAAGGAAACTGCCCGGACGGCGGGGGCGGATATGTCCCAGGCCGCAGCGGGTCAGACTTATGAGGTGGTAGAGTCCTCAAAGGATGGCTGGATAAAGATAAAGACTCCGGAGGGAGAAGGATACATACAGAGCGGTTCCGCGACTCTGATCGAAAAGACACAGGAAAAGGTGGATGAGTCTGTCATACAGCGCCGGCAGGTTGTGGACTATGCCCTGCAGTTTGTGGGCGGACGTTATGTATATGGCGGGGTAAATCCAAGCACCGGAGTAGACTGTTCCGGATTTACCAGATATGTGCTAAAATATGCGGCAGGCGTAAACTTAAGCCACAGCTCGAAGTCACAGGCAGGGGAAGGACGCACTGTAAGCTATGAAGAGGCCCGTCCCGGTGATCTGGTATTTTATGGGAAAAATGGTTCCATTAACCATGTTGCCCTGTATATGGGAGACGGCCGTGTCGTCCACGCCTCCACAGAAAAGACAGGAATAATTGTAACAAATGTCATGTATCGCAAGCCTGTGAAATTTGTCAATGTTTTAGAATGAAATATTTTATAATTCGTGCAGATTTAAATAATACTTGACGAAAAGATAAAATAAATGTATAATAACCGTAATGAATTTAATATTTACGTAACATTTGAAAATCAAAAAGTAAAAATAGGAGCAGATTTCCCGATGATAAATAATACATGGAAAACGTTAGGCCTTATGGCTTTTTGCGGCGCAATTGTACTTGCAGGTCCTTCAGATGTAAGAGCAGATGAAATATCAGGTCCAGGTCTCAGTTATGGGAACTATATGGTGACCGTTAATGCAGATAGTGTTACGATCAGTAAAGATGAAGCAGGTCAGGAAGCATTGATGACTGCTTCCAAAGGATCTTCCTTTGAAGTTGTGGAAGATATGGGTGGCGGATATTTTAAGGTTAAGATAAATGATACATACGGTTATCTTCCGGTAGACGGTAATGCAACCGTATCCTCAACCGATGAGGCCACTCTGGCTGCACTGGAAGTGAAAACCCAGGCTGATGCAGCTGTCGATTTCAGACAAAGCATTGTTAATTATGCACTGCAGTTTGTAGGCGGACGTTATGCTTATGGCGGCAGTGATCCTCATACAGGAGTAGATTGCTCCGGATTTACCAGATATGTGATGCAGCATGCGGCCGGTATTAACATAAGCCGTTCCTCAGGTGGACAGGCTTCCCAGGGGAAAGCAGTAAGCGCGGATCAGATGCGCCCGGGAGATTTGATTTTTTATGGAAGCGGCAGATCCATAAACCATGTTGCAATGTACATCGGCAATGGCCAGGTGGTACATTCTTCAACTTACAGAACAGGTATTAAGACATCTCCGTGGACTTATCGGACACCTGTAAAAATTGTCAATGTTCTTGGCGATTAATAACATAGCGGACAACCGGATTTCGGAAAGGGATATAGGGCCTTCGGCATGGGATTGCCGAAGGTCTTTTGAATTTTGGGATGTTTCTGCCAAAGAGAAACAGCCGTGATAGGGGAGCTATCCGGCCGTTTCTGAGGGGAGTATAAATAATTAATAAGGATGAGGAATAGAGATTCCTCATTCTAATTATAATATAGCCTTGGTAAAAATGCAAAGTTATTTTTTATAAATGCCTGGCATAGTTTTCATTTAGTAAAAGGCAGATGGACGGCCTGGCTGAAGGGTTCTTAATTTTTTTGTTAAAAAATAAAATAAAAAAATGATAGTATATTCTGTCGGAATCTCGCCATACTAGACCATGTAACAAAAAACACCGACAGGAGGTATTGAAATGTCTAAGAACGATAGCTATAATGATATGGACAATTCTACCAGAAATTTCCATAGCACAACTCAGAATGACACTCAGAACAGAACTCAAAACAGAACTCAGAACGACACTCAGAACAGGACTCAGAACGACACTCAGAACAGAACTCAGAACGACACTCAGAACAAAACTCAGAGTACCAGTCGCAATACCAGCCGTGACAGCAGCCGTGATTCCAGCCGCGACAGCAGCCGTGATTCCAGCCGTGACAGCAGCCGTAACAACAACCAGAACAGATTCAACTAATCAGCAGATCTGAAAAAACAAATTAGAAAAAGGCGTGGGAAAGAGACAAAGGGGTCCTTTCCTGCGTTTTTTTTTGCCGAAATTGCTATGGACTTATTAGATTTTCGCATTCCTCAAAATATGGAATATATTATTACTAGAAAGGACAGGTGATAGTATGTTCAGGACCATACCAATTTGGGAAGTCGACTATTATATAGATAATTACAGTGATGTGATGCTCATAGATCTTCGCAGCCCCGCCTCTTACAGGAAGAGTCATATTAAGGGGGCGGTGAATCTGCCATATGAAGAAATGGACAGCTGGATAAACAGCTTACCAAAGGATAAATTTTATATATTTTACTGCTCAAGGGGCGGACAAAGCATGTTGGTCTGCAGAAATTTAGAGCCACAGGGATATAATGTGGTGAATATAGCCAATGGAATCTCGTATTACAGAGGAAAATATATGGTCCGCGGGTAGGGAAAATCAAGGCATGTCATTGACAGAAATACCCCGCTGGCTTTAAAATATACCTATTAACTGCAGAAGGAGAAAATAACTTATGAAATATATGATTGCTTCCGACATCCATGGTTCTGCCTATTATTGCAGGGAGCTGTTAAACGCATATAAAAGTTCCGGGGCAGGCAGGCTGATCCTGTTAGGCGATATTCTTTACCATGGTCCCAGAAATGATCTTCCAAAGGAATATGCTCCAAAGGAAGTAATTTCCATGTTAAACGGCTATAAGGACCGGATTTACAGTGTGCGGGGAAACTGTGACACAGAAGTAGATCAGATGGTGCTGGAATTTCCCGTCCTTGCGGATTATGCCCTGCTTGCCATCGATGGTTTGATGATTTATGCTACCCATGGGCACATTTACAATAAGGATCATCTGCCCCCGCTTCAGAAGGGAGATATCCTGCTTCATGGACATACTCATATCCTGACTGCGGAGCATTTTGGGGATGTCACCATTTTAAACCCAGGTTCCGTATCCATTCCAAAGGGCGGCAATCCGCCTACCTATGCGGTACTTGAGGAAAAGGTGTTCCGGGTTCTGGATTTTGACGGGAATGCAGTAAAAGAAATAAACTTAGGAGAATAAGGTGAAAAAGACATTCGAACTCATTGCTCCCTGCCATTTCGGCATGGAAGCGGTATTGAAAAGAGAAATTATTGATTTGGGCTACGATATTGCCATGGTAGAAGATGGAAGGGTGACATTCATCGGTGATGATGAAGCGGTCTGCCGTGCCAATGTTTTTCTTCGTACGGCAGAGAGGGTTCTTTTAAAGGTGGGAAGCTTCCATGCGGAATCCTTTGAAGAACTTTTTCAAGGTACCAGGTCCATTCATTGGGAGGATTACGTTCCACAGGACGGTAAATTCTGGGTGGCAAAGGCATCTTCCATCAAAAGCAGGCTGTTCAGCCCTTCTGATATCCAGTCCATCATGAAGAAAGCCATGGTCGAGCGTCTGAAAGGGGCCTATGGTGTGGAATGGTTCCAGGAGAACGGAAGCAGCTATCCTCTGCGCGTTTTCCTTTATAAAGATGAAGTGACCGTGGGCATTGATACGACCGGAGATTCCCTTCATAAGAGAGGTTACCGTACTTTAACCAGCAAGGCTCCGATTACGGAAACTCTTGCTGCGGCACTTATTTTGCTGACTCCATGGAACAAAGAACGGATTCTTGTGGATCCATTCTGCGGAAGCGGAACCTTTCTCATTGAAGCTGCCATGATGGCGGCGAATATGGCTCCCGGCATGAACCGTTCTTTTCTGGCTGAGGATTGGAAAAACCTGATTCCGAGGAAGTGCTGGTATGAGACCATGGATGAGGCAGGTGACCTTGTGGACAGCCATGTGAAGGCGGATATACAGGGGTATGACATTGACGGCGATATTGTGAAAGCGGCCAGAGCCAATGCGGAGTCAGCCGGAGTGGATCATATGATCCATTTTCAGCAAAGACCGTTGAGCGCCTTAAGCCATCCGAAAAAATATGGTTTTATCATTACAAATCCCCCTTATGGGGAGCGGCTTGAGGATAAAAAGGATTTACCGGAGCTGTACCGCCGGATCGGAGAACGGTACAAAGCCCTGGATGCCTGGTCCCTGTATATGATAACCGCCTTTGAAGACGCGGAGAAATATATCGGCAGGAAAGCGGATAAGAACCGGAAGATCTATAATGGAATGATGAAAACCTATTTCTATCAGTTTATGGGGCCAAAGCCTCCCAGAAGAAAAGCGGGCGATTCGGTTGAAGATGAATAAAAAGTTTCTGTTCCTGTTCTTAGCGGCATTTTGTTTCGCGGCAGGATTCTGGTATTTCGGATTGAAGACCGTTCCGGTTAACGGAGAGTGGCAGCCAAATGAGGCGGAAGACGGAGAGCTTCCCGCCTCCTATGATGGGAGGAAGGAAGGCCGCGTTCCTGACGTGAAGAACCAGGGAAACCTTGGCACCTGTTGGGCATTCGCTTCGCTGCAGGCCCTGGAAGCCAGGCTTCTTCCAAAAGAATCCTATGATTTCTCAGAGGACCACATGTCCCTTAACAACGGCTTTTGCATTCCTCAGGAAGAGGGCGGGGAATATACCATGTCCATGGCTTATTTGCTGTCGTGGAGAGGGCCGGTAACGGAAACGGAAGACCCTTATGGCGATGGCATTTCGCCGGATGGAGTAAAAGCAGTAAAACACGTCCAGGAAATCCAGATGATACCTGGTAAGGATTATGAGAAAATCAAACGGGCTGTCCTTTTGTACGGCGGGGTTCAGAGTTCCCTCTATACCTCCATGACCAATGAGGACAGCCGGTCTGTTTCCTATAATGAAGAGGCTTTTGCCTATTGTTACATAGGTTCCGAACCGCCGAACCACGATTCCGTAATCATTGGCTGGGATGATCATTATCCGAAAGAGAATTTCAATGCCGGGGTCAATGGAGACGGGGCGTTTATCTGCATGAACAGCTGGGGAAGCGGATTTGGGGAACAGGGATATTTTTATGTATCCTATTATGATTCCAATATTGGACTTAACAACATTGTTTATACAGCCGTGGAAGATACGGACAATTATGACCATATCTACCAGACGGATCTCCGGGGCTGGGCCGGACAGCTGGGATATGGGGAAGAAACGGCCTGGTTTTCCAATGTGTATGAGTCCGGGGATTTCGAGCGGCTTCGGGCAGTTGGTTTCTATGCCACAGGTTCTCATACCTCCTATGAGGTTTATGTGGTACGCCAGGTGGGAGAAGAACCGGACATCGTGAAGGGCGGAGACTTTGATCGAAAGGTCCTGGCGGCACAGGGCAGTTTTGACTATGGGGGATTTTATACCGTTCCTCTTTTAGAGAACCAGCCGGAAAACCTGGAACTTTCGCAGGGGGAGCGTTTTGCGGTAATTGTGAAAATCACGACACCGGATGCCATTCATCCGGCAGCCATTGAATACGATGCCGGAGATGGGCGCACTTTCGTGGATATTACGGATGGAGAAGGCTATATCAGTGCCGACGGTTCGGCCTGGGAACGGGTTGAGAAAAAACAGAACTGTAATTTGTGTCTGAAGGCGTACACGAAAGGTCCGGCAGAGAAGGTTAAAAAGGAGAGAACAGATGAATGATAAAAGAATTGTATTTGCCACAGGCAATGAAGGAAAGATGCGGGAGATCAGGGAGATCTTAAAGGATCTTGGAATGGAGATCCTGTCCATGAAAGAGGCTGGTGCAGATCCTGTTATTGTGGAGGATGAAAATACATTTGGGGAAAACGCTGAAATCAAGGCCAGGGCAGTGTGGAAAGAGACCGGCGGAATCGTGCTTGCGGACGATTCCGGCCTTGTGGTGGACTGCATAAACGGAGAACCGGGGATCCTGTCCGCCAGATACATGGGAGAGGATACGTCCTATGAAATCAAAAACCAGAATATCCTCGACCGGGCCGCAAATGCAAAGGGGAGGGAAAGAAGCGCCCGTTTCATTTGCAATATTGCGGCAGTACTGCCGGATGGACAGGTCCTTCATACAGAGGAAGCCATGGAGGGGATTCTGCCAGACCGTCCGTCCGGAGACGGCGGATTTGGCTATGATCCGATCCTCTATATCCCGGAATTTGGTAAGACCTGCGCTGAGCTTACCATGGAACAGAAGAATAAGATCAGCCACCGGGGAAAGGCCCTGGAGGCCATGAAGCGGAAGCTTAAAGAAATTTACAGGGGGGAGAAGGATGAAGATACTGATTGTCAGTGATACGCACCGTAAGGATGAAAACTTACAGAGAGTCATTGCAGAAAATGCCCCCCTTGATATGCTGATCCATCTGGGAGATTCCGAAGGCAGCGAAGGAAAAATTGCCGGCTGGGCGGGGGAAGACTGTGAACTTCATATGGTTCTGGGAAATAATGATTTCTTTTCGGACCTGGACCGGGAGAAGGAATTGAAGATCGGGCAATACCGGGTCCTTTTGACCCATGGACATTATTATAATGTATCCCTTGGTGTTGAGCGCCTGGAGCAGGAGGCAAGGGAAAGAAATATTGATATCGCTATGTACGGGCATACACACAGGCCCTTTTATGAGGTACATAACGGAATGATTATCCTGAATCCGGGCAGCCTTTCCTATCCCCGTCAGGAAGGAAGGAGGCCTTCTTATATGCTTATGGAGATTGATGAGGAGGGGGAGGCACATTTTACTTTGAATTTTCTTTAAAGTTACGTGGACTTTTGATGTGTAAAATATTACGTTGAATTTTACAGCACCATTTTGATAAATATAAAATAAAGAGGTGCATTATGAAAGGAAGCGTGATTTTATGCCAAATATATTACCAGTTTCAGATTTGAGAAATTATAACGAAGTATTGAAAAACTGTCAGATAGGAGAGCCTGTTTTCTTGACTAAGAACGGCAGGGGTCGTTTTGTAGTTATGGATATTGAGGATTATGAACGTGAGAAAGTAGAGAAAAAATTACTGATGAAGCTGCAGGAAGCGGAAGAAGCTGTAAATGACGGGGATAGTTGGTTGACCTTAGATGAATTTTCTTGAAATTTATAGGGTAGTGAACAGGTTTCAAGATATTACTAAAATTTTTTAAATAGAATGAAGAATCCTGGCTGGAAAATGAGGGAATGCTCCCCTCATTTTCCAGCCAGAATCTATTAGAGCAGCTTTTTATTTCGTCACAACCTTCCAGGCGTCAGGAAGATAAGCGGCTGTATTACCAATCATGTCGTCTGCCAGTTTTTTAATCTCTTCTTCGGTACCGCGGCCTGTTACCAGAGGATCGTTTAAAAATGCCTCGTATACCAGGGAACGGTCGAAGGTAAGAGCGGCTTCCAGGATCCGCTCGTGGTTGGCAACGTGTGGCTTGATTAATTCGAGGACATTTTCCGGTATGGCACCGGCAACGGCCGGTTTGATGCTGTCCCGGCTGAATACTGCGTTAGTCTCGACTACGGCTTCTGCCGGCAGGTTTGGAATCTGTAAGCAGGAGTTTGGAATGTTGACGTTGCTGATGGTTCTTTCAAGGCCGCATAAGGACTTGATTAAAAGGATTCCCTCTTCGCCGGATGGCTTGAGCTCGATTTCTTCTTCCCCGCTTACCAGGCGATGACTTTTAGCCAGACGGTTTTTTAAATCCTGTTTTCTCCAGTCTACGGTCGTAAGGCCGAATTTCCAGCCTTTTACGGTTTCCGGGTCTTTTAAGTAATCGCTTCCCGGCATGAATTCGGCAAGGTGGCGGTCACCGGCGGCAGCGATAAGTCCATAGCGGCGGAAAAGGTCAAATTTAACTCTGTGAGCACATTCAAAGGTGTTGTTTGCCCAGTTCTTGTCGGGCTCGCTGTAGCCTTCTTCGTAATGGGCATCGATATAATTGCGGTAAACCGGGAATAAGTCGATTCCCTTGTAGGAAGCCTGGTCAAACCAGGTAAAATGGTTGATTCCGAGAACATTTACATGGATATCACGGCGGTCAACGTTTTCAAAGCCAAAGGTTTGTTGGCAGATCCCTTTTAAGACCTTCTGGGTGCCGAATACTTCGTGGCAGCAACCGAAGGCTTTGATCTGCGGGAATACATGGTAAAGGGTCTTTACGCATAAGGACATTGGGTTTGTGTAGTTAATGACCCAGGCTTGCGGCGAGTATTCTCTGACCGCTTCCGCGATGGTCACAAACATGGGGATGGTGCGGAGGGCACGGATCATTCCTCCCGGGCCGGCAGTATCGCCTACGGACTGGTAGATGCCAAGCCTTTCCGGCAGATGGACGTCGGAATTCATCTCATCAAAGGTTCCCGGCAGGATGGAGATGACTACGAAGTCACAGCCTGTCAGGGCATCCTTTAAGGAAGGGGAGGTCACATAATTCCACTTTCCTTTGGTATCCCCTCTGTCTGTCAGTTTGCTGCCGATGATTTCATTGTTTTTTGCGGCAGATTCATCGATGTCGTATAAGCGGATGGTCCCGCTTAAGGAATCGTCCATGGAGAGGTCGGTCATAAAGGTCCAGGCCCAGCCTCTGGAGCCGCCTCCGATGTAGGCGATGTTAATATCACTTACTTTGTTATTCTCATAATTCATAAGGTTATCCTCCTGTTCAATGATTTCGGGTCGAAACGGTTGGTTTGGCTCTATATTGCATATTATAATGGATTATAGTATTATATTCTCATATTATTGGGGCCTATTTAAATAAAATCATACTTTTGGCTACTCATATGGAGGAAAAAATGGAAAAGAAAATATTTTCGGAAAGCATGGAGGGCATTACCATTGATGAGGTGGTCCGGGATCAGGAATATTCTATGGCTATGAAGCATTTTCACGATACCTATGAGCTTTATTTTCTCCTGGATGGGGAACGTTATTACTTCATAGAGAAAGAAACATATTATGTAAAAACCGGAGACGTCGTTTTGGTAAACCGGCAGCAGGTCCATAAGACGAGCCAGGCGGGCAGCCGGAGACATGACCGGATTCTCCTGCAGTTGAATGGGAAGGTTTTGGAGCCCTGGCTTAAGGGTGCCGGACTGTATACCCTGGAGAAGATGTTTGGGGATTATTATGGGGTAGCCAGGCTTACGGAACCGGAATGGGTGGAAATGAAGGAGCTTTTATTGGGGATCGGAGAGGAGTTAAGCCATCGGAAAGAGCGGTATGAGATCATGGTCCGGCTGAAGCTTTTCCAGATCCTTTTGATGGTCTGCCGCAGCAGAAAAAAAAGCGTGCTGAAGGAAATGCCTCCGACAGTGCAGACCGCAAAGCATGGGAAGGTGCATGAAGTGGCAGAATATCTGACATTTCATTGTGAGACAGGAGAGAGTTTAGAGGAACTGGCAAAGCGGTTTTTCATCAGCAAATCCTATTTAAGCAGAATTTTCCGGGAAGTGACAGGGTTCTCCGTAAATGAATACCGGAATCTCGCCAGAGTGAGAAAGGCGCGGGAGTTTTTGGCAAACAGCGGATATTCGATCACGGAAATATCGGAAATTCTTGGATTTGAAAGCGTTACCTATTTTGAACGGGTATTTAAAAAGCATGCGGACTTAACACCGTTAAAATATAGAAAAAAAGTGGGGAAAGCAAAATAACGGTCTGCTTTCCCCGAAAAATGTTCAGGATAACATTCTTATTCCTTGTTCAGCGCTTCGCAAAGCGCGGATAATGCAAGAGCCTGTCCGTAAGCCATTGGCATGATGGATATGTTTTTATAATGGTCTGCATCCATGCCGATCCCGGTTCCCGCAGATACGTTAAGCACGGTTCCAGCCTCTGACACGCTGGCACAGATGGCTTCGATGGCACGGTCGGCTGCGGCTTTATAAGATTCATCCAGGATTCCTGCCTTTACCCCTTTTAAAAACCCTGCGGCAATGGCGGCTGAGCCGGAAACTTCTTCGTAGCTGGTTTCATCGGTGAGAACGGTGTACCAGAGTCCGGATGGAGCCTGAAGGCGGAGAAGGGAGGCGGCCTGGGATTTGTAAGTATCGGTCAGGTAGGTCCTGATCCCCTCATTCAAGTCCTCGCCGCAGGTATCTAAATATTCCATGACACCGTAGGTGAACCAGGAATTTCCTCTGCACCAGAAGATGCCGCCAAAATTGTCCATACGTTCAAAGCTGAAGCCATGATGGAAGAGACCGGTCTGTTTATCATACAGATATTTGATATGGACCAGGAACTGGTGGATGGACTCGTTTTTCCAGACCGGATTATCCGTCTTGCAGCCTATTTTATTTAAGAAAAGGACGGACATGAACAGGGTATCCACCCAGAGCTGTCCTTCATTTAATGACACGCCATCCCGGTTTCCGATGGCACTGGTCACATGCTGGAAGCCGCCATCCCGGGTTTTGGGAAGGTTATTTATGAGCCAGTCCGCCCGTTCGGTACAAAGCCTGTAAAATTCATCGGGGCTTTCAAACTTTTCATACAGAAAAGCCAGAGGGAGGAATGGGGCGGTGGTGTTGATATTCTTAGAGGGAAGGCCGTTCTTCTGGTGGCCGCTGTACCATTTTTCAAAAAATGGAAGATACCGGTCATCTCCGTAGAACTCCTGAAGCTTATATAAGCCGTATAAACCTACGCCCTGGGGCCAGTCCCATTCTTCAATTCCAAAATCCCTTTGGATGATCCCTTTTCTGGTATCGGTACGGCTGACTGTCTTATCTTTGTCATAGTCGCATCCTCCGAGGTTCATCAGTTTCTCCACAACCAAATGGATTTTTTCAAGCAGCTGTTCATTCGACATCATGTTTTTCTCCTTTTTGTTTACTTTTCAAATTTGTTTTTTAATTTTTCTATATATTCGGTCGGCGGAAGGCCGGTATACCGCTTAAATACCTGGCTGAAGTACTGGGGATTGCTGCCGAAGCCTACCTGGCGGGCAATGTGCTTTACGTTATCATTGTGATAGTATGTCATCAGCCGGATGGCTTCCTCCATCCGTTCCTTATTGAGATAATCGGAAAAACGCATCCCCTCTTCCTTAATGAATTGCTTGCTTAAGTATCCCACGCTTACAAAAAGATAATTCTCAGCCAGCCATTTTAAAGAAAGATTTTCAGAATCCAGATGTTCTCTGATATAGGTTTTTAACAGAGCGATGTTGGAGCTTGTTTTGCGGCAGCCGGGACCTGTGTTTTTTTGAAGCATGACTACCTGCAGAAGTTCCCGGATGCCTGATACCGTATCGCAGGAATAGAGGCGCCGGAAAAAATCGCAGGCAGCGTCCACGGACGGTTTCTCTAAAACCATCCCAGCCTGGAGGAACAGACTTAAGGCAAGATTTCTGGCGGTAGCCGGAGGCATGGATTCCATGAAAACAGAGTTAAGAAGCTCCGCAGCCTGTGAGGGATCCGCTGCAGAGGTAATGGAGTCCTCGATCCTCCTGACCATCCAGGGGGAGGCGATGTGGTTCTTGATCTCATGGATATCCCCTCCCTCTCCAATGAGGAGAATCCGCTCAAACCTGGAGACTTTCTGAATGACCTCCTGGAAAAGCTTTTCCGCCCCTTCCCTGTGCAGAAACTCAGCTTCAAAGGTGACGGACTGGCCCGGATACCGAAGGCTGATGATCGAATTTTTCATCTGCTCCTGAATCGCCAGGGTGGAAGCAGGGAAAATAAGAACTGCAGAATTTTTAACATAAAGGATGGAAAACTGCAGGGGAACCTTGGAAGCCTCTAAAACCTTTCTTACATCGCAGGCAAAGCTTTTTAAGTAGCTTTCTTCTACAAAAGAACAGATGCAGGCGTAGTAGCAGTCCTTGGGCAGGGACAGGAGAGCCTGGTATTTGCGGAATACGGATGGAAAGGAATCCTGATGCTCCAATGCCTCCATAATGAAGCTCTGTTCAAGCGGAACATGCAGGCTTCTTAAAAAATCCTGCTGCTGCATTTTCCGGTTTTCCTCTTCCTGAAGGCGTTCCTTCCGTATGGATGCCAGGGATTCGATCAGCTCATTTTTGTCCGTTGGTTTTAAAATATAATACCGGACTCCGTATTTCATGGCCTGCTTGGCATATTCAAAATCGTTATAGCCCGAAAGCAGAATAAACGTGATCCGGGAATCTGATTTCATGGAACGTTCAATAAGATCCAGACCGTTTAATATGGGCATTCGGATATCCGTGATCACCACATCCGGATAATCGTCGCAGATGATATCGTAAGCCTCCATGCCGTTTTTGGCGGTAGCTATTAATTCGTAGCCAATGGATTCATAGTCGATCATCTGGGAAAGCGCCTCTCTTATAATCTGCTCATCATCAACAATCATCAGTCTCAGCATATCAAACCTCCTGTTCCTTGGGGATGGACAGCATCACAACTGCCATTCCGTTTTCATTGTAAAAATTCAGGCCATATTGATCTCCGTATAGCAGCTTCAGCCGGGAATTAATATTGACCAGCCCCACGCCGGAGCCCTGGGGCCTTATTTCTTTGTGTTCAATTTTCCACAGCAGATCCGGTTCAAACCGGGAACCGGTATTGGCTACCCTGATCTGATAATCCTTGCCCATCTCCTGTATTATAACCCGGATGGTGCACATTTCATCGGTATCCTCCATGGCATGCTTCAAAGCATTTTCAACCAGAGGCTGGATACAGAGCTTTGGGATGAAGATATGGGCAATGTTCTCCGGCGTTTCCAGATCAAAGTGGAGCCTGTCCTTAAAACGTATTTCCTGTATCCGAATGTAATTATCCAGCACCTCCAGTTCTTCTGCAAGAGGAATGATGTCCTTCTGACCGGCAATGGAGGCCCGAAACAGGTTCCCAAGGGAACGGACCATGACAGAAATATCGTCAGCGCCGTATTTTTGTGCCATCCAGTTAATGGTGTCCAGAGTATTGTATAAAAAATGAGGATTGATCTGCTGCTGGAGCATCTTAATGGTGGAATCCCTGACCAGAAGCTGCTTGTCATAGTTTTCATCCCGGAGAACCTTGACGCTGTGAGTCATCTCATCAAAGCTGCGGTGAAGCTGGCCGATTTCATCCTGGCGGCTTTCATAGTCATAGCATTTTACTTTGCAGGCAGGAGATTCCCCGCTTCCGAAACGCTGGATCTTTTCAATTAAGTAATCCAGGTGTCGGAAGATGTGGCGTAAAACCAGGCTGACACAAACTGCGGTGGTGAAAATGATGCATGTGGTAAAAATCAGAATTTGCAGGCTCACCAGCCGGATCCTGTAAAAAAGCGGATCATAATCCCTGAAATAAATATAATCCCATCCCACATAAGGGACATGGCCGGAGATGATAAATTCCTTTTTTCCATCCAGTGTGGAAATGAGGTAGGCGTTTTCCTTCTGCTCATTGCCGGCAATGATTTCCATACAGTATTCATCGTGAAATGGAGCGGCCGGATAGATCCTCTTCTGGCCGGACATCAGGATAAAATTGGAATTTTCCGCAAGGCTCCCGGCATTTTTAAGGCCGTCTTCGATCATACCTTCCATATCCACGGTGATATAGAGGCCGGCCAGTTTCCGCAGGCTTAAATATTTTAATTTTAATATCTGTCTGGCACACACCGTATCCTCCCCCGGTTCCATGCCGGAAGCCCAGGTGGCTTTGCCTTTTAAGCTGCTGAGCGTTCCGTCCAGCTCTCTTAAATTGAATTTAAGGATTTCATCCGAACTTCCCATACAGATGTTTGTCCCGTCAGCCAGAATGATGTTAATGGATTTGATATAGCTGCTGCGGTAAATATAGGAATAAAGCTGCTGGTAAATATCGCGGCGTGCCAGTGACCGTCGGTTGCTGTAAGGATTTTCAGCTAAAAATGCCAGATTATCCTGAATGACCTGATCACCGATCATACCGTCTGATATGGACTGGATCATCAGCATTTCAGACTCTAAATATGTGGTCACATGGTTTAAGGAATTTGCATTGGTGCGGTACAGCTCTTCGTTATAGCGGACAGTCAGAATCTTAATGCTTACAGAGAAAGTAATGCAAATGGCCACCATGGCCAGCAGGAAAATGGTCAGTATTTTTTTGTATAAGGATAGGTTGTTAAACCAGATTGCACTTCGTTTCATATTTATCCGACCTTTCTTCTTACTCGTTATTATATAGTAAAAGTACGAAAAAGAAAATTGCAAAACCTCCTAAAATTACAGAAAGATGTTTTTTTAACCATAAAAAGCCATATTTTAACTTTACCATTGTGCATATTTGCCATAAAATATGGTTATCTTAATTTGAAAGGGAGGTTTTACAATGAGAAAGAGACTATTAGCAACAACACTTGCAGCTCTTCTTGCAGCAGCTTCTTTAACGGCCTGCGGCTCAAAGACAGAGCCAACGGAAACACCGACAACGGGAGCGAATTCAACAGAAGCGGCAACCACAAAGTCAGCCGGAGATACAGCGGCAGCAACCGGGGATAAGGTAACATTAAATCTTTGCTGGTGGGGGAACCAGACCAGAAATGATGTAACTAAAAAAGCAGTCGATCTGTACATGAGCCAGAATCCGAATGTGGATATTAAGGTAGAGTTTACAGACTGGTCCGGTTACTGGGATAAGCTTTCTGCAATGGCAGCCGGCGGGAATCTTCCGGATATCATTCAGATGGACTATTCCTATTTAAACCAGTATCAGAAGAGCGGACAGTTAGCAGATTTATCTGAGTTCGTATCTAACGGAGCCATTGATACGTCTAAGATTCCGGAGAGCATTATCGAAAGCGGCTCCATTGACGGCAAGTGTTATGCCATCAGCCTGGGAAGCAATGCACCATTAATGGTTTATGACAAAGCCATTGTTGAGAAGGCTGGCGTGACCATTCCGGAGCAGATGACCATTGACGAGTTATATGACATTTCCAAGACCATTTATGAAAAAACAGGTGTAAAGACATATTATGACGGCTGGATTAATATGATGCAGATCGTTGCAAGAGCCAACGGTTCCCATCTCTTTGACGAATTAAATGCGGGTACCACAGATTCCATGAAAGTACATTTCGCCAATGTTGAAAAATTCGCAAAAGCAGAATTCAGCATTTCCGCAGACTTACTGGCAGAAAAGAATCCTGACGTTGTAGAAACAAAGCCGATCATTGACGAAACGACATGGAATGATTTCGCATACTCCAATCAGTTTATCAGCATATCCAGTACAGCTGGAAGAGAGCTTGGAATTACCATGTACCCAACCTTGACCGATGCCAAGACACAGCCTATGTATTTAAAGCCAAGCCAGTTCTATTCTGTTGCTGAAACTTCCCAGAACAAAGAGGAAGCGGCTAAATTTATTGACTGGTTTGTCAACAGCGTGGAATGCAATGAGATCCTCATGGCAGAAAGAGGAATACCGATCAACAGTGAGGTAGCAGACGCAATCAAGCCAAATGCAGATGCTGTTTCCCAGAAAATTTTTGATTATATTGCACAGGTTTCTGAAATTGCAACTACCATTGATGCTCCGGACCCAGCCGGGAAGGGTGAGGTAGAAGCATTAGGAAAAACAATTGTAGAAGCAGTCCGTTACGGAGATGCGACTGCAGACGATGCGACTGCTCAGTTCGTTTCTGAATCCCAGAAGATTCTGGAAGAAGCAGCGAAATAGCAGGAATAAGGTCTGGAGGGGATAAGATGAAGAACAATCAAATGATCCCGAAAAGAAAAAAATCATTTGGCCAGGTCATGAACACACCGAAGGTTGCAGGATATGTATTTATCCTGCCCTTCATCATAGGCTTCCTGGCTTTTATGGCGGTTCCCATGATTTTATCTTTAGGGTTTTCATTCACCAGATACAATATTTTAAAGTCACCGGTTTTTATAGGTCTGGAAAATTACAAGACCATGTTCACAGCCGATCCAAAGTTCTGGAAGGTATTCGGAGTGACCATGTACTATGTTCTGTTTTCGGTTCCTCTCCGGCTTATCATGGCCCTTATTGTGGCTATGCTGCTTGTAAAAAGCACTAAATTATCCGGTTTTTACAGGGCTGTTTACTATCTGCCTTCCATCATTGGTTCCAGCGTGGCTGTGGCTATACTATGGAAGCGGATGTTTGCCAGCGACGGTGTGATCAATGCACTTTTAAAGGTAATTGGACTGCCGTCTGATATTGCATGGCTGGGGAGATCGGATACCGCGATCTGGACCCTGATCATCCTTGCGGTCTGGCAGTTTGGTTCTTCTATGCTCATATTTTTATCCGGGTTAAAGCAGATACCGGTAAGCCTTTATGAGGCAGCTACCGTGGACGGGGCAAACGGTATTCAGCGTTTCTTTAAGATTACGATTCCAATGCTGACACCAACCATTTTCTTCAACCTGATCAATCAGCTGATCAATGGATTTATGGCATTTACCCAAAGCTATATTATCACCCAGGGAAAGCCAAGGGACAGCACACTTTTTTATACGGTGTACATGTACCAGAATTCCTTTACTTATAATAAGCTTGGTTACGGATGCGCCATGGCATGGTTCATGGTATTCGTAGTGGGTCTTTTGACTCTGATACTGTTCAAGACCCAGAAAAAGTGGGTATATTACGAATCAGAAGGGTGATGAAATATGAAAACAGGATATAAAGAAAGAAGAACAGCCACCACAGTGGTTTATCATGTGTTTACCTTTTTGTTTGCATGTATTATGATATATCCGCTTGTATGGATGGTGATGAGTTCCTTTAAGAACACCAATGAGATATTCCGGACCGCAGCCAAACTTTTACCGGATAAGTTTTCCTTTGGTAACTACCTGGCAGGCTGGCAGGGCTTCGCCGGCTACGGTTTCTCTACATTTTTTAAAAATTCCTTTATTATCGCAGGCCTGTCCACCTTTGGAGCGGTCGTATCTTCCGCCATCGTGGGCTACGGATTTGCCCGGATAGATTTTAAATTCAAAAACTTCTGGTTTGGCTGTATGCTGTTGGCCATGATGCTTCCGTTCCAGGTCATCATGATCCCACAGTACATCATATTCAACCAGATGGGCTGGGTAGGGAGCTATCTTCCCATCATTGTACCTCAGTTTTTCGGTCAGGGCTTTTTCATTTTCCTGAATGTACAGTTTATTAAGGGAATTCCTATTGATTTGGATGAAGCTGCCAGAATGGACGGCTGTACCGTATACTCTATATTTATCCGGATCATCCTTCCGCTCATAAAGCCGTCTCTGGTTACAAGCGCCATTTTCTCCTTTATGTGGAGATGGGATGATTTCCTTGCGGCTTTGCTCTACTTAAGCGACCCGATAAAATATCCGGTCAGCTATGCACTTAAAATGTTCTCAGACCCCACAGCCGGTTCAGACTGGGGCGCAATGTTTGCAAT
Organism: Clostridium sp. Marseille-P2415; assembly: GCF_900155545.1. Taxonomy (GTDB): domain Bacteria; phylum Bacillota; class Clostridia; order Lachnospirales; family Lachnospiraceae; genus Lacrimispora. The sequence continues at coordinate 722,573 of NZ_LT732525.1, read as the reverse complement.
GGCAACTTTATCCCTGATTCCGATTTTCCTGATTTTCTTAACCATGCAGAAGTACCTGGTAGAAGGAATCGCATCAACAGGAATCAAGGGCTGAAAAAAGTTTTTCAGGTGGGAGACCCGCTTTGCGCAGTTTCCCGCCTTTTTAAAATTTTATAAAAAGGCGGAATAACGTATGAATCCTATCAGAAACAGATTAAAAGCAGCGGTGGAAGCATTGGGACCTCTGCGCTATTCGGACTCCGAACCGGCAAAATGTATAAAGGTCAGTCCGGGGAATTATGAGTTTAATGAGGTGTTTGACAGCAGAAGCCTGTCCTGGAAGCCTTTTGGGGTGGATGAGACATGGGGGGGAGGGGATAAGCATTACTGGTTTATGACCTCTGTTACATTGCCGGAGGATTTTAAAGGGTCTCAGGTAAGGGCAATACTTAATACGGGAGCTGCGGATATCTGGAATACGGATAATCCCCAGGTCATGGTCTACTTAAACGGAAAGCTTTCCGGTACCATGGATATGAACCATCAGGATCACATTCTGACTAGGAACGCCCTGGGAGGCGAAGCATTTGAACTGGCGTTTTACGCTTATTCAAACAGTCCGGGTCTTACTAATTTCTTTCATCTGGAGATTGCGAAGTATCATGAAGAGGTGGCTAAGCTTTATTATGATTTAAAGGTACCGTTTGAGGCGGCGGAACTTTTGGAAGACGAGGATATGGAACAGATCGACACCTATAAAATCCTTTTAGAGGCCGTAAACAGGCTGGATCTTTCCAGGCCGTTTTCTGAGAATTTTTTCTCTTCCGTAAGAGAGGCAGACACCTGGCTCTTAAAGAACTACTATGAAAACAGACCGGAAAATCCGGTAACCGTGCACAGCATCGGCCATACCCACATTGATGTGGCCTGGAAATGGCCTTTGAAGCAGACAAGGCAAAAGGCGGTAAGAAGCTTCCGTACGGTGTTGAACTTAATGGAGCGGTATCCGGAATATAAATTCATGTCCAGCCAGCCTCAGCTTTATGAGTTTGTAAAGGAAGAGGCTCCGGAATTGTTTGAAGAGATCAGGAATAGGGTCAAAGAGGGACGTTGGGAAACGGAAGGTGCCATGTGGCTGGAGCCGGATTGTAACCTGGCCTCAGGAGAATCTCTGATCCGCCATATCCTCTATGGCAGGAGTTTTTTTGAAAAGGAGCTTGGAGGCTCTGTCAATGAAGTCCTCTGGCTTCCGGATGTATTTGGATACAGCGCCGCCATTCCCCAGATCATGAAGCAGTCAGGACTGCATTATTTTATGACCACAAAGCTTGGCTGGAATGAATACAACCAGTTCCCTTATGATACCTTCCGCTGGAGGGGAATTGATGGAAGCGAGGTTCTGACCTATCTCATTTCAACCAGGGATTACCATAAAAAGGACCAGCCCGTACGGAATTTCAGCACTACTTATAACGGCAGGCAGGATGCCGGACAGGTAATGGGAACGTGGCAGAGGTATCAGAACAAAGATGTGAGCAGGGAAGTGCTCACCTGCTACGGATATGGAGACGGAGGCGGCGGACCGACAGAAGAAATGCTGGAACAGAGCCGCCGTTTGGAGCATAGTGTGGCCAGCTGCCCCAAGACCAGGCAGACGTTTGTGAAGGACTTTTTCCATCTTTTAGAGGAGCGGATGGATGCAAAGCGGCTTCCGGTCTGGTCAGGTGAATTATATCTGGAGTCCCACCGGGGAACCTATACGTCCATGGCTAAAAATAAAAAGTATAACAGAACCTGTGAATTCTTAAACGGAGATGCGGAATTTTATTCTGTTCTTGACTTAATGCTTACGGAAGGAGCGGAATATCCGGTTAAAACGCTGGAAGAAAACTGGAAGCTTCTGCTGCTTAACCAGTTCCATGATATCCTTCCGGGATCTTCCATAGGGGAAGTATATAAGGACTCAGAGGTCCAGTATGAGCAGATATTAAAGTCAGGGCAGGAAATCATAGACAAAAGCCGCAGCCGGGTTTTAAAGGCGATTGGTTATGAAGAAGAGCAGGAGAAAGGAGAAGCTCTGGCTGTATGGAACTCCCTGAGCTTTGCAAGAACCGGTATCGTTGAACTGGATCAACCGGTTAAGGGAATTGCTCTTTTATCTCAGGAGACCTCTGACGGAGGCGTCATCTGTCTGGCTGACGATGTGGCCTCCAAAGGATTTAAGGTATTTAAGAAAGCATCCGGTGAGCCTTCTGCGGAGGATTCGGCTGTCTTTGTTTCGGTTGAAAAGGATTCAGAAGATAAACCGGTAAAAATAACCACCCCATTTTATGAGGTGGAATTTGATGCCAACGGAAATATTGCCAGGCTCTATGACAGGAGGGAAGAGAGGAACCTGTTAAAAGAGGGCGCTTCCGGCAATGAACTTCTTGTCTTTGAGGACCGGCCTCTGGAATTTGATGCCTGGAACATTGATTCCACGTATGAGGAAAAGGTCTGGCCGGTAAGCCAGGTCCGGGAAATGAAGCTTTTGGAAAATGGGCCGGTAAGAGGCTGTATCCTGGTAAGACGCCGGTTTATGGATTCCGAACTGGAACAGAAAATCTGTTTTTATAGGCATACCGCCAGAATTGATTTTAAGACCAGGATCCTGTGGAAGGAGCACCAGATGCTGTTAAAAGCTGCCTTTCCTCTTGATATTCTCTGCAGGGAAGCTAATTATGACATTCAGTTTGGCAATGTAAGCCGTCCGGTTCACAGGAATACCAGCTGGGACCAGGCAAGATTTGAGGTATGTGCTCATAAATGGGCGGATATATCCGAGGCAGGATATGGGGCGGCATTGTTAAATGACTGCAAGTACGGTTATGATATCCATGATTCTGTAATCCGTCTGACGCTGTTGAAATCCGGCATATTCCCAAATCCGGACGCTGATCAGGGAGAGCATGCATTTACGTATTCCCTGTATCCGCACAGAGGGGATTTCCGTACCGGAGGCGTGGTACAGGAAGCTTATGATCTGAATTGTCCGTTGCATGGAATTGTGGTTCATGGAAATGGGCCGGCAGCCTGCTCCCTTCTTGAGATAGAAGAAGAAAATGTGCTGGCGGATACGGTGAAGCTTTCAGAGGAAGGTGATGGAATCGTGATCCGTTTCTATGAGTCTTATGGAAAGCAGACCAGGGCTCATATAAGTTTCCCTGTAACAGGAGAAGCTTCTTTTGTGGAGTGCACCTGCATGGAAGAGGAGAAAAACCAGTTAAGCAGCAGCAATGGGGTCTTGGAAATTCTGTTTAAGCCTTATGAAATTAAAACCATAAAGATAAAAAAATAGTGATGTCTGCCTGAGAATCCGGTTCTGCCGGATCCTGCAAGAAATGTAAGCTCTCCCATGGGATTTGGCAAGCAATGCGTAGCCGCTCCGGATCATATGGAATATAATAGATCCATTATAGTGCCATATGATCCGAATAAGGGAGGGATACGCAGATGGAGCTGGCTGCAGAGAGGAATGAAAACCGGTGAGGAAGTGTTTGAGGATAAGCTTGAGAAATATTATGGAAATGGATCGATGAAGCCCGGTATCAGTTCCTGCTTCATGTGAAATACCATGGAGGAAGCCGGCAGGGGGGAATCCTGCCGGCTGAGTATGAAAAAAAGTTTATATAAAAGGTCTCTCTGGCCTGTTTACAGGAATTACTATACCTTGAAAATGTGTTTAGAATTTGATGGAAATGTGAAGAGTCTGTGAAAGAAAGAAAAAAGCGGACTTGGGATGGAAGATAAAATAAAAAATGGAGCACCGCAGGATTGGGGAAATACGGCACTCCTAAGAAGAGTTACATAAATTATAACGCAAGAAATGATTTTAGTAAAGTAAAATAAGTAATTTTTTATGTATTTATAGATAATTTCTTGTAAATACCGGGTAATTATGAATATATAAAGTGATTAAACCTATTAAAAGACCAATATACGGATTAAATGCGGGATTTTGATATTTTATCCTTCAGCCATAGCCGTTCTTATACTCATAATGGGAGCTTTGCTGCATAAAATATACCAAATGCTCCATAGAAACAGGCGGGAGACTAAAATATGGAAAAAATACTGGACAATAGGTATTATGACCTGATCATAAGTAATGCTGTGGTTCCGTCCTATAATACCGGCGATAATATTACGATTCTGAATGAAACGCATTCTTTGCTTCATATTCTGAAAGAAGAGGTGGATATCTGTGACTTAGGTATAAACGCATATCATTCCTTTCCCAATTTATATACACTGGAGTCTATGGTAAGCATTGAGAAATCCGGTATTTCAGCCGTTCAGAATAACCCAGGCCTTAATCTGTTTGGAAGAGGAGTAATCATTGGAATTGTTGATACCGGCATTGATTACAGGCATCCGGTATTTATGCATAATGACAAGACGACCCGGATCCTTGCCATATGGGACCAGACAATACAGGGCGGCACGCCTCCCCAGGGCTTTACTTATGGAGCTGAATACACCAGGGAACTTATAAATTTTGCATTGTTATCAGAGGATCCTCTGGCGATTGTTCCATCCGTTGATATCAGCCGGCACGGAACTGCAATTGCAAGCATTATCGCGGGAAGGCCTAATGAGGATTCCACCTTCAGCGGCGTTGTTCCAAATGCTGATTTAATAGTTGTAAAGCTGAAAGAGGCCAAGGATAATCTGAAGAGTCTTTTTTTTGTCCCGGGGGGAGCTCTATGCTACCAGGAATCAGATATCATACTCGGAGTCCGGTATTTGGTATCTATGGCTCAAAGACTGAACCGTCCTATTGTAATATGCATTGCTCTCGGAAGCAGCCAGGGGGGACATGACGGGCGTTCCGCTTCCAGTGTTTATCTGGATTATCTTGTACAGCTTCCCAGAATTGGTGTAACAGTTTCTGCCGGAAATGAAGGAAATAGTTTGAGACATTATTATAATAATACGCAGACGGCCCCTTACTTTAACGATTTCCAGTTAAAGATAGGGAATTATGACAGACAATTTTCTATGGAAATCTGGCCTTATATACCGTCAAGGCTTTTTATAGAGATTTCCACACCAACCCGGGAATCTTCGCAAATCATCTATCCCACATTTGACGGATGTCAGAGAATCGTCTTTCAATCAAGCCAGAGCGTTATCTGGATTAACAACATAATTTTTGAAGAAGAAACAGGGGATCAGTTGATTTTAGTGCGTTTTCAAAATGCAGATCCGGGAATGTGGTATTTTCGGGTCGGCAGCGAAGACAATGAACCATTTTCATTTCATTGCTGGCTGCCTTCTGGAAATCTGATATCCAATGAGACCTTTTTCCTGAATGCAAATCCAGATACGACCATAACCTCTCCGGGAGACGCCGTACACCCGCTCACGGTTACTGCTTATAATCAGCTGAATAACAATATCTTAAACGAATCAAGCAGAGGCTATACCAGGCTGGCGCAGGTCAAACCCGATGTAGGGGCTCCGGGTTACCAGCTTCCCTGCGCGATTCCGGATAACCAATATGGTACGGCCACCGGTACCGGAGCAGCAGCAGCTCATGCGGCCGGGATCGCAGCCATGGTTATGGAATGGGCTTACAGCAAGGGCAATTACACTGCTGTTACCGGAAATCAGGTCAACCGTCTGATAATACGCGGAGCACAGCGTGACGATACAAATACGTATCCCAATAATATATGGGGATATGGCCGGGTGGATGCGGAGGGAATATTTGATCAGCTGTTAGGTGTTTTGATATAAAATTTTCAACTCAATGGTGGATTCCATGCAGATTATCAGAATAAAATGACAAGCTTTTTTTGATCTGGATCCGGAATGTCTCCCGACTCTTGAGAAATTCTCAGAGCATGGGTCAAATGGCGGGTTTTCGGTAACCCGGCCCGCCTACTTCCTTTCTTTTAATTCTTTTCTGATTCTGGGTTTGATTCCTCTGCGCTCCATTTCGGCTATGATGTCTTCAAATTCTCCTGGCGGCGCAGGAGGAACTTTCAACTCTCTGCTGGAAGCCTCCAGCTGGTCAAATTCTTTTGCCAATTTTTCTTCGCATTTCTTTTTCCAATGTTTCAAATTATCACCTCCCAGAAAATTATATAACGGTTGTAAAGCCCCAATATTATAAAATGGAAAAAGTTACGAATATTATGAATGCGGACAACTTTGATTTTGGACAGGCTCCCTCATTTTCACATCTTTTCTACATGTCCTATATAATATAGTATAATTATGATTGAGAGGGAGTGAAATGTATGAGTTGCTTTAATAGCGGATGTAACAGACGTAACTGGGGTAACCGTGATTGGGATTGTAACCGTGATTGGGGTCGTAACGGTGATTGGAACCGTAACCGTGATTGGGGTCGTAACGGTGATTGGGACCGTGACCGTGATTGGGATCGTAACGGTGATTGGAATCGTGACGGTGATTGGGATCGTAACGGTGATTGGGACCGTGACCGGAATCGTAACCGGTGCGAACGGGAAAGAAAAGAAGCTTACTGGGCTGGTTTCAGAGATGGCTGTAGAAATCCTCGATGCCGCTGGCAGAATGATCCTGATAATAATGACGATTGTGATTGCGACCATGATTGTGATTGCGGCCATGATTGTGATTGCGGCCATGATTATGATTGCGGCCATGATTGTGATTGCGATGATGATTGTGATTGCGATGATGATTGTGATTGTGACGATGATTGCGACTGTGATTAAGACAAGATGGGCGGAAATCTGTAAAAAGATGAGATTTCCGCCCTGAATATGTGTACAGTAACACATATCTATTATTCTGATTTTTCTTCTGCCATCTGAATCGCTGGGCGTCATTTTCGTTTTAAGTAACGGTAAACCGTAGGTTCAGAAATGAAAAGCTGTTGTGCAATTTCGGAAACGGCTCCCTTCATTGTCAGAACGCCCTGCTCGTTTAGCTGATGGACAATATTTATCTTTTCCTGACGCGACATGCGCTGCGGTGAGATTCCCACTTTTTTTACAGCCTGAGCCACAAGTGTGGAGAGCATCTCTTCCACTGGAGTACCCAGATCTTCCTGAATATCATTTCTTCCTTCTGACAAATTATATTGTTTTTTCAAATTTGACAAAGCCAGATCCAGATTATGAATGGCAGTTATATTACGGTTGACACAAAGCAAGCCAATGAGACGGTTTTCATTTTTGATAAAATACGTATTGGAAATGAAATTTTTACTTTTGCTGACACCATGATAATTGGTGAGAAAATCCTGTGTTTTGTAGAGCTGATCCCGGGTAATCTGATCAGCATTTATATCATGTTTGTCCTGGGGGGAGGTGTATTTACCATTGCAACCAGCCTGTTGGGAGGGATTGCCATGCTGCGCTATCCCCTGATGAAAATAGCCGAAGACGGATGGCTTCCTCCAGTTTTTAAAAAGACCACAAAAAGCGGTTACCCATGGGTGATCCAGCTGATCTTTTACCTGCTCAGCGTGCTGCCGATCCTGCTTGGATTCAGCCTTGACTCCATAATTTCCCTGGTAATGATTCCTTCCATGCTGATGAACGTATACCTGAATCTGGCCTGCATCGCCCTTCCGAAACAGTACCCGGACCAGTGGGAAAAATGTACGCTTCGCATGCCGATTCCCTTGTATAACGTAATATGCGTGCTGTCTGCAGTTTGCGCCGGGATCGTAGCTTACAATTTGTTTAAAGATTTAAAGGGAATGGATATTATTGCTTCTGTAGTTATACTGGCTGTGTGCTGGGGCTTTTCGCTGTTACGAATAAAATCAGGTGCGGTAAATAAAGAGAGCCTGGAAACAAATAAACAGATGATTATTAACCAGGCGCTTGCAGATGATCAGGACTGATAAAATGAGATTGTATACAAATTATATGTTGCTTTTTCAGACGGGTTTCCGTCCGAAAAGGCCGGATAATGAAAAAGGAGAACAATGCGATGAAATATGATTTTACTTCTATTATCGACCGCAGAGGCAAAGACGCCATTGCAGTGGACGGTTTGGGGACAATGCCTGGTTTTACACCGGATCTTCCAAAGGCCGGATTTGATATTATACCCATGTGGGTTGCCGATATGAATTTTCCTACTGTTCCGACAATTCCGGAAGCTATTATTGAACGGGCCAAGCATCCGGCATTCGGGTATTTTAGTCCGGTGGAAGAGTATTACAGCTCCATCATCCGGTGGCACGAGACACGCAACGGAGTGACCGGCCTGACGAAGGAGTGTGTTGGATACGAAAACGGCGTTCTGGGCGGCGTCATTTCTGTCCTGAACGCATTTTCCGCACCAGGTGATTCGGTTCTGCTTCACTCACCTACCTATATTGGCTTTACCATGAGTGTGGAAAACAATGGCCGTAAAATCATTCACAGCCCTCTCAAGCTGGACGAAAACGGTGTATGGCGCATGGACTATGAGGACATGGATGCCAAAATCAAAGCTCGCAATATTCATGTTGCGATTTTTTGCAATCCTCATAATCCCTGCGGACGTGTATGGGAAAAATGGGAGATCGAAAAGGCCATGGAGGTCTATCAATCCAATGACTGTGTAGTCATCTCCGATGAGATCTGGTCCGATATTCTTTTAAACGGCCATAAGCATATTCCGGTGCAGTCTGTCAGTGAAGATGCCCGGAAGCGTACGGCAGCCCTGTATGCGCCCAGCAAGACCTTCAATCTGGCCGGCCTGATCGGCTCCTACCATATCATTTATAACAAATATCTGCGTGACCGTGTGCGTGCCCAGAGCAGCAAGCCCCATTACAATGACATGAACGTGTTGAGCATGCATGCGCTGATCGGCGCCTATAAGCCGGAGGGCAGTGAGTGGGTGGATCAGCTGTGTGAGGTTCTCAGCGGCAATGTAAATTACGCTTATGATTACATTACGAAGCATTTTGAAGGTGTGAAGCTGTCCAAGCCTCAGGGCACGTATATGCTTTTCCTGGACTGTACGGAATGGTGCGAACGAAATGGCAGGACGATTGATGAACTGGAAAAGAGGGGCTGGGATGTGGGGGTTGCCTGGCAGGACGGACGCATGTTCCATGGACCATGCTCGATCCGTTTAAATCTGGCACTTCCTTTCAGCAGAGTTGAGGAAGCTATGAGGCGACTGGACCAGTACGTTTTTCGCGCATGACAATTTCCTGAATGGGAAGAAAGGAGAGATATATGGCAAAAATTTATGTCAATGACAGAATGCCTGATTTTACCTTTTCCACGCCGTTCCGGAAGGATGTCCGGATGAGTGAAGCGGCAGACGGCAAGAAGGTTGCGCTGGTGTTCCTGCGTTATTACGGCTGCACGCTGTGTCAGTATGATCTTGCACAGTACGTCCGGAATTATGAAAAGATCCAGGCGTCCGGCGGAAAATTGCTTGTGGTGCTTCAAAGTGATCCGGATCTGTTGAAGGAGGAACTGGGCAGTGAAGATGCGCTGCCATTTGAAATCATATGTGATCCCGAAGAAGAGCTTTATCGGGAGTTTGAGATTCTTCCGGCGGCCAGCGAGAAGGATATTGCCGGACCTGCAACCATGCTTAAAGTTGAAAAAGCAATGGCGGCTGGCTTTAGTCACGGAAGGTATGAGGGAGAAGAACTGCAGCTGCCGGCTTCGTTCGTTTTACTGCCGGATCTTACGGTAACTTTCGCCCATTATGCAAAGGTGCTTGATGATATTCCTGATGCGGATCAGCTGGCAAAGCTTCTGAAATAAAATTTTTTAACGGAGAGCTGCTGCATAAGAGATGAGTAATCACTTATGGAACAGCGGCTGTAATAATAGATGTAACTGGTGATGGCAGTTGTGTGCCATAATGAGGATAGGCGGAAGTCTACAGTAGATGAAAGCTTCCGCCCTGAAATGTGGTGGATATAAAAAGGTTTCAGAGTTCCACCTTGACAGATATGCACTTTAATAATATGACAGCAGACAAGAAAGTGTGACAGATCATTTATGGATGGGATACGGTACATATTCCGGGCCCGCAATCATAAAAAAGAATCAGTTCTTTCCTACTATTCCTTTTAATTTTGACATCACAAAATCAGGGAAGACAATCTGGCGATAACTGCTATAAGTCTTGGGTTGCTTAACATGCCATTGTCCATCAGGTCCAAGAACCATGCTTTTATTAACATCAACCGTGTTTCCCTTAATGTCATCTGATGTAAGGGCGCATGTTTTTGGACTTAAGTCCTTGGCTAGACCGCTTATCCATATCTGAACCGTTGTACTGTCAAGCTTCTTTAAGTGCAGTACTCCAAACTTTCCGCTAAAGTAGTTTCTTTGTGTTCCCTCGTAGGTTCTGACCGTGCTTGGCGATAAGACCCCGCGCTTTGAATCAATATCCTTGTCACAGCGTCATATACCGTGATATCGGATATTTCAGCTTCTTTATTATTTCGCCATTGCAAGGCCAGGAATTCAGCTTCTTTCCTGGTAGGTGCGGTAAAAGATTTGTAATGCTTCTTTTTGTTTTCATCCACGTAATCAAATACCTGGACGTCTTTCTATTTTGAATATAAAAATAACGCCCCTTGCCAGGACGTTCCGAAAATGATATAATTCACTTGTCTAAGGTGATTGTATCTTTCCGGAAGCCCGGTAAGAGAAAATCTATGTGAAAAGCTCTGGGAGTTCGCAGCTCCTGGGGTTTTTTATTTTTTTAATTTACAAATTCCGTATGTTTCGCTTTCCATTTCATTAAGGCAATTCTCATCCAGAAGCTATAAATGCCTAGAGTTATAACGCAAAGCAAAAACCATTTAATCCAGTTACCAAAAAGCTGTATGGCAGTTCCGGTAAAACGTAGGCGACGGCCTTCAATAACTGTGTGCTTAATCTCCCAATTGTAAATCATGCAGCATGCCCAAGGGTAACAGATACCTAAGGTAAACATTGTGATTAAACCTCCCAATAAATGCCAGCCAATTAACTGAAGAAGGCCTCCGTCAAAATAAGATTCTTGTGTTCCCATACTCATACCCTCTTTTCTTTTGTTTTTTATTAAAAAGCCTTAAGCTGTTTTAATCTTAATTTGGTGTTATCTGCATGGAGCGATTTTTGAATTTGACAAATAATGCAGATTGACATATAATATACTTAACAAGACAGTCAGTAAGGGAGGTTAAGGCTCCCCGTCCTGGCGAAATAATTAACTAAGAATAGCCGTCTACTTTGTCAGGAGCAGGGCGGCTAATTCTTATGTGTATAATTCAGGATAGATACGATTAATCCAGCAACAGCTATGATAACCATAAATTCTTCATATGTACTCATAAGCATCCCTCCTGTCAAGACTCAGGACGGGTGCCGCAGCCGCTCTACTGGCTGCCTGGGTAAGTATATTATATTATCATGGTTCAGTGAAAAATAGTTATTTTAATCTCATATTTTTATAAAGCCAATTCTTTTATTATATCCCCATAAGCGGGCAGCCCGCTCCTGCTTTACGCTATCGACATTGTCCTGTTCAACAATTCGCCCCACCGTAGTATAATAATGTCCCATTTCTTCTGCCAGAACATCAGCTTTCTTTGTAAGAGTAGGTATTGTTCTGCCTTATAGCTATTCTCTTGCCTTTGACCCGCCTATCATTATTCAGGAGAGGCTTTTCTTTTACGATAAGCCCGGCCACTTCTGCTTCCTCTAATAGTTCTTCATAGCTCAATAATAATTCATCCCCCTAGAAATTTGAATCGTCCATGATATCGTCATCATGTTTATTTCTTGCTGCATTGTTTAATTCGTCTTTTGAAAGGTCTGTACGTTGGTGGGCGGCATCTGGCATAAGATGTTTCTGTTCTTCTTCGGCTTGCTGTATATTAAGAAGACTTTTACCATAATTAATAATCTTTTTTTTGTTATTGGAATTTAGCTGAGTATAGGATGAAGCTAATTTGTTAAAATCAGCAGTATTCTCTTCAGGGTAGTAATATGATTCCCCATTTCTAATTCCTGGTAAGGTACCGTATTCATCTATTAATTTTTGACATAATTCTTCATCTAGGTAGCTGCGGTACTTTTCATTGTTCATCATCATTGCAACATATCCTTCAAAGTTTACATGGTCTAGTTCAAATTGATTTCGCTGAAGACTTCTTGAAAATAAGCATTTCAGAACTAAAAGTTCGGCATTATACCTCTCAATTAATGGAAGCAAAATGTTGCTTCTGATAGTTCTGTTTTTCCCTTTGATTTTTTCTCTTTCTGCATAATCACAATATAATTTTCCATATTTTTCAACGGCTTTTTCCCAAGACGAGTGTAGTCGTTCGTGATATTTTACATCATCAACATCATTAGGTTCATACATTAATCCACAGTCTGGACATGGCGAACCAACATCATTACCCGTTCGCCCAGTCATGAGGTAATCAATTGTCACTCCGAAATATTCTGCGATTTTCAATAATTTGTCGGCAGAAGGGGCGGTAGTTCCTTTCCATTTCGTTATAGTTCCTTTTCCAAAACCTAAAGCCTTTTCTAGTTCAGATTGAGAAGTATTGTTTTGGCTTATTAGCTGAAGATTCAAAAAGTAGCAAAGCTACTGGGCGTAACGGTAGACAGTCTGCTGGAAGAAAATCAGGACGCTTAACAGCACATTGAAAATGAGGAGGAGAGAGAGGCTGATTGATGCAGCTATTTCTTTTGATAATGAGGTATGTTTAAAACGGTCTGCAATTGATAATGTCTGTGAGAGTGTATTAAAGACTATAGAGAGTGAACTTCCGGAAGAAGCGCACTCCCATCAGGTGTATGAATTCATATTAGGTGAATGCAAAGATTTGTTAAATACTAAGAAAATTATCTTATAGCATTTTTTCAGCAATATCTTGCAGGGCAAATGAAATTGTGCGTAGTTCTTTATCCTTGGAATTAGCTCTGGAATGTACTACATCGAGATCCGCTTCTATGTTAATAACAATAGATTCGCTATAACTTTTTTCTTGAGTCTTGTATTCAATAGAAAAAACTAATGGATCCCGATCTTCAAGCAATTTAGTACTATCTATTCTATAGCGGAAGGACTGCCCTGGGGCAATGTGAGTATTGATTATATGTCGAAAGGGGATGCTGTTCCCAAGACACGTATATTCTTCAAAGCTTCTATTACAACTAAAATTGGTAATGTACGCACCGCTTTGTCCGAAATTTTTAAGAATTATGAAGTATGCAGTATCTTGGAAATAAGTAGTTCCAGTGTAAATTGTAAGGTATGGGCGCGTGGACTCCTCAATCATTTGATTATTTTGAGTTAATGTTTTTACAGAAATTACTATAGCAATGATACCTGTAATTAAAGAAATTAAAATACCAAACAGTTGAATTATATCTGAAATAGAAATCGTACTCATATTTTTCGCCTTTCTTTCGTACTCAGCTCTGGCAGGAGCCTGTAAGTACAGTATAAGGAGAAATGGGAAATTTTACAAGAAAGGAATGGTGATACATATAGAAATTCTGAAAGTCAAAGGCAGATTTTGGAAGGTATTTAGTTTCTATAATTCACTAATTTAAGATAGAAAATAATCAGTTCTTTCCTTATTATAATACGAGTTCGATTTAATAAGAACAAATACGCCATATACTTGTAATACATAAAAACGGCTGAAAACCGCATAAATCCAAAGTGGCTTAATTGAATATTGACAAACTAATACAGGCGGTATCCGATATTCCGGGCCCGCCTATTTCATGAGTGAATTATATCATTTTCTGACTGCATTTTCGTGTGATATCATGTTGTATTTATAGGTATAAGTGTTCCTTATTCAGCAATTTGCTGCAATGTCTAATATACAAAGGCCCTAGTATTTACAAGGAATTCTTGTATTTACTAGGGCCTTTAAGCAATGCGGGTAACAGGACTTGAACCTGCACGGTCTCCCACCAGAACCTAAATCTGGCGCGTCTGCCAATTCCGCCATACCCGCTGACACACAACATAGATGATACCATTTGATGAGGGAATTGTCAAGAATTTATAGTTAAGCGTGTCGATCAATTAAACCTCGCGGGTCTCTTTGCGGATAATCGGATAGATGTCCAATGCAAGCAGTGAGAAAACTACGATATAAGCAAGGAATGTCATAAATAACACCTCTCTTTCCTTTGATAAAACCATTATAGTATTGAAGTCTGGAAAGAACAATCTACATTATATCTAAAAAAGAAGAAGGAAAGAATTGATTTTAAAATAGAATATACAAAAAAAGTTAGGTATACTAAAAGTTTTTCAGGAAGTCAAAGCAGATAGGAGACAGAAATTAAAAAAAGCGGATTCTGTCACCAGATTCCGCTTTCTCTGTCATTCATGAGACACCGGGGATTCGAACCCCGGACAACTTGATTAAAAGTCAAGTGCTCTACCACCTGAGCTAGTATCCCATACTGGGCTAGTTGGATTCGAACCAACGAGTGCAGGAGTCAAAGTCCTGTGCCTTACCGCTTGGCGATAGCCCAATAACATATCCTGATAAAAAAAAATTCCCCTAAAGGGAAAGGTGAGTACAGGGATTCGAACCCTGGGCCTCCAGAGCCACAATCTGGCGCGATAACCAACTTCGCCATACCCACCATAAATTTCACACCTTTGGTCTGAGATGTGAAACGAGCCTGAAGGGATTCGAACCCCCGACCCACGGCTTAGAAGGCCGTTGCTCTATCCAACTGAGCTACAGACTCAAAAGCGGGTGATGGGAATCGAACCCACGTATCCAGCTTGGAAGGCTGGTGTTCTACCATTGAACTACACCCGCATATTAACATGAAAGGCAGGAACTACAGAAACAGTCTTCCTCTCAAGTCGGGGTGACAGGATTCGAACCTGCGACTTCCTGGTCCCAAACCAGGCGCTCTAGCCAAGCTGAGCCACACCCCGAAGGTATTTCCCTTCATTTTTCGATTGCTTTTCCGCAACGCAAGAGTTATTATATATGATGGCCACCATTTTGTCAACAATATTTTAGAAAAAATTACAAATTCGTATGGTAGTCCGTATGTACTTAATTTCTCTTGAGAAAAAGCCCCTGAAATGGGAGGAACCGGCAGTCACATCGATGATGTTCCTGCCGGCTGAGTATGAAAAATAAAAAGTCAATGTTAAAAGGGTGGGGTTCCTTTACAATATTTAGTATACGAGGAAAATATGACAGAAGTTTGACTAACCCATAAACATTTCATAAAAAAACTAAAAGAATTATGAGGAATAATTGAAAAAACAGATAGTTTGTACCAACACCGGGTTGTTCCTTCATAATTATTCAAAGCCTGATACATATAATAAGAAGAAAGAGGGGACATTGGAATGAAGTTCTGGGAAACCTTTGAGACAGATTTGGGAGCACTTACGGTTGTATGCGATGAAGAGGCACTTTTGTGCATAGATTTTGGAGAAACAGAGCCTCAGGGTGCTATAAGGAAGCATACGGAGATGATAGAAAAAACTGCAGGACAATTAAAGGAATATCTGGCTGGAAGGAGACAGGTATTTGAGCTGCCCCTTAAGCCTGAAGGTACAGCGTTTCAAAAAAAGGTCTGGAATGCGCTGTTAACGGTTCCCTATGGAGAGACCAGAAGCTATGGAGATATTGCAGTTCAGATCGATAATCCAAAAGCATTCAGGGCTGTCGGTATGGCGAACAACCGTAATCCCATTCCCATCATCATTCCGTGCCATCGGATAATCGGAGCCGGCGGCAGCCTGGTCGGCTATGGCGGCGGACTGGATATTAAAGTAAAATTACTGGAGCTGGAGCAACCGGGGTTTTTATGGAAAAATTATTAAGAATTCTTTGTGTTTCTTTCAGTTCCTTTAATCCCCTATACATTTGGTACAGATAATGATATAATCCTCATCGTCACAAGGAATGATATTGATTATGAGGAGTGATTAAAATGAGAAAAAACAAATTGTTGGCAGTAACGGCCATTGCGATGGCAGTCATGATGGCGGCTACAGCCTGTGGATCCAAAGATAATACAAAATCCGGCTCAAAGCAGGGGGCTCCTACAGAGGTAAACGCCGCAGAAACAACCGGGACAAATACGGAAGATACAAAAAATGCAGGAGAAACAGTGGGAAGTGAGGAGACTTCCGAAGGGGAAGGAGAGGAAACAACCGAACCAACCCAGGAGACCGCATCCGAGGCGGGGAGTCTTGTCTCCGGTGTCTTTACATCTGTATCAGGAAAATATCAGATTACGCCTCCGCAGGGCTGGACCATTGAAGAAGATGGTGATGAGAGCGCAGTAGCTTTCACTTCTCCCAATGGCAGCGATATGCTTGAAGTTACCTATATTGAAGGCGAGGATGCTGACAGCGCACGAGAGGTTTATCCGGATACCATGGAAGAATACAAGAAATTAATCAGCCGTGGAGAAGACATGGAATTTGTTCGTTATAATGTAGAGAATGGCAGCGATGGAAGCCAGACTTTCCGCTATGCCATCCGTTATAAGACTCCTCAGGACGGAGTCCGCTATTATTCCATATCCGGTTCCTATAATGCCGCAGCAAAGAAATATATCAGTGCAGCCGGAAGCATTGTGTCACCGGACAGCGCGGTAGAAGGCCAGATTGAGGCGGCCCTGGATACCTTAAAACTGAAGTAATAAAAGCAAAATATAGAGTGAGCCAGTGGTGAAAACCGGAATTGTTAACAGGAGCAGGCAATTCCGGTTTTTCCCACTGGCTTTTATAGTTTTATGAGCGTTCCGTGAAGGAGCGCTGCATCTTCCTCCTGGTGTGTGCTGATCATGACCAGTTTATTTACTGATTTTTCTTTTACATATTGAATTACATTCCGTTTGGTATCTTCATCGAGCCCGGTAAACGGTTCATCCATCAGGACCATGTCAGAAGGAACCGCTACGGCCCTTACAATGGCAACGCGGCGCTTCATGCCGCCGCTTAAAGTGGATACGGGACGGGTAAGGGATTCTTCCGGCAGCAGCCGTAAAAGCTCCTCATGAGCCCATTGCCTGATCCGGGAAGAACGGCCAGGCAATACCATGGTGATGTTATCAACCGGACTAAATGCCTCGCACAGCCGGTCCTCCTGAAATACGGCAGAGGTTCTTATGCCATGAAGCCCTTCCAGGGTACCGGAATCTGCCTGTTCAAGTCCCAGCAGAATCTGGAAAAATGTAGTTTTTCCGGAGCCTGAAGGCCCCATGAGACAATAGATACGGCCTGAGTGAAGGGAGAGATTTACCTGATTTAATACATTGAGGTTTCCAAATGCTTTTGAAAGCCCATTCACTTTTAGCTCCATGGACGAAACCTCCCTTCTCTTAAGTTCAGCGATCCCGGGTCCGCCAGGCTTAAGAGCCATAACGCGAATTTTTCAAGGAATGCACTGATTACAATAATCACCAGTGTCCAGGCAAACAGATCCGCAGTACTCAAGTAAATCTTTGCCATATATAATTTTTCACCGATGGAATAGCCCGGAACTCCGATGACCTCTGCGGCAATGCCTGATTTCCAGCTCATGCCCAGAGCCACCCGGCATCCGCTTATGAGGTAAGGAAGAAGGGCGGGACGGTAAATGTAAATAAGTTTTTTCCCGGCGGGCATATGAAAGACCTCGGCCATTTCAAGGAGCCTGGGATCGGTATTTAGGAATCCCGCCATGGTATTTACGTAAATCATGGGAAATACCACCAGAAAAGAAATAAAAATGGATAGATTTTCAGAGCCGATCCAAATAAGTGCCAGAATGACAAAGGAAGCCACAGGAACCGATTTCAGGAGTGACATAAGCGGTTCCAGCAAGTCTTTGAAAACTGGAAAACGGTAAGAAACACCTCCTGCCAGGATTCCGGCTGCAAAAGCCAGGATGAATCCGAGGCTGATCTTGCCAAAAGAGAGAACTATGGTTTTCCAGAAATCCGGCACCGCTGCCTGGGTCCATAAAGCCCGGATTACCTCCGGAGGACCTACCAGTATAATGCTGTTATGCACGGCCAGGCTTACTGCCTGCCACACCATAAGCCAGAAAATGATGATACCGGCCTTTTTGAAAGGCCGGACTGCTAATTTCATAATTACCTCTTTCCTGCCCCGCTTTCTGGGCATAAAGGGATGCCCGCAGGGCGTACCGGTTTTTCCGTGACTATGGCAGATAGTAGAAATCATCGTCTGGCAGAGTTCCTCCAACCGTAGACGGATCCATATCGAACAGAACTTTAAGGTATCCGCTTAACTGGGATTTCATTTTATCTCCGTCAATGTAGGTGATGCTGCAGTAAGGAATGGCCATTTCCGCAATGGGGGCTTTTTCAATGATTCCGGCAGCAGCCACCAGAACAGCAACTTCGGCGGCATTGGTATTGGCGTATTCGGCAGAAGTCTTATGCTCGGCCATAAAGGTCTGGACGGCCTCCTTGTGATCGTTCAGCACATCGTTGCGGCAGATGGTAACCCCGGTCACCAGGCTTCCGCTGTTTTCGTCCGCAGCAGCATCCCATTCCTTTGTTAAGTCAAGAACCATTTTAAGGGTGTTATTCTGGGCAACGGCGGCCAGTGCAAATGGCTGGGGAAGAAGTCCGACAGCATCCGGCTTTTCCTTCAGAATAGCAGCAACCTCTGCCGACTCCGATTTATATTCCAGGGTAACATCGTCGGTGGTTAAACCGTTGGCCTTCAGCACATGCTGGAGCACATAATCCGGTGTGGTTCCCTTGCCGGTTAAGTAAATGGTCTTTCCCTTTAAGTCTTTCGTGGTTTTAATGGATTTGTCAGCGGACACCCCGTAGAGAACGCCCAGAGTGTTGATATCAATGACACTTATGCCATGATTGCTTTTGTTGTAAATAATAGAAGCCATATTCGCCGGTACCAGTGCGGCATCCAGTTCTCCGCTCACAACTTTTCCGAGCAGTTCATCGGCAGCGGTTACCATGGTAAATTCATAGGAGCCTTTTGCCTTGCCTTTTTCAGACTTGTCCATCAGCTCCACAAGCCCCATGGAAGTAGGTCCCTTTAAGGAGCCGATTTTTAAGGTATAATAGTCGGCGGTTTCTTCGGCCTCTGATGTTTCCGCCGTTGTCACGGAAGCGGATTCTTCCGCCGCAGAAGAGGCTTCTGTGGTCTCTGCAGCGCTTGCTGCAGTGGTTTCTGTACTGCCTTTGGCGCAGCCGGTTAAAACGGCGGCTGTCACAG
Organism: Clostridium sp. Marseille-P2415; assembly: GCF_900155545.1. GTDB lineage: Bacteria > Bacillota > Clostridia > Lachnospirales > Lachnospiraceae > Lacrimispora. Next base: position 703,373 of record NZ_LT732525.1, on the reverse strand, counting down.
CTAATGCCATCAATACTGGTAATGCTTTTTTCATAATGATCCTCGCTTTCTGTCCGTACAGGTAACTATTCTTATTGATTTACGTACATCTAAAAAATCCACGCCAAGAGGCATGGATTTCCGGCTTTACGTATTCTCCTCGCCTTCTCCGTCAGGTATTCCTTTTGGGTTAGTACGAACAGCTTCAGTATACCATTATTCCACCTTAATTGTCAAAATATAGATGCAGATAAATATAGATACAGATATATCTGAAAATATGATATACTGGTAACACCGATAGAAATTGGAAGGGAGAAAAAAGGCATATGAATGAAGTATATGAAAAGCTGCAGAACTGTTTGAAAAGCGTTAGGGAGAAAACTGATTTTGTCCCGGAAGTAGCCCTGGTTCTTGGGTCTGGCCTTGGGGAATATGCAGAGGAGATCGAAGTGTCCGCTGCCATTGATTATAAAGACATTGAAGGCTTTCCTGTATCAACGGTTGCCGGCCACAAGGGCAGATTTATTTTCGGATATGTAAATCAGGTTCCGGTGGTGATCATGCAGGGCCGCGTGCATTATTATGAGGGATATCCAATGACTGATGTGGTGCTTCCGGCCAGACTGATGGGACTTATGGGGGCGAAGATACTGTTCCTGACCAATGCCTCCGGCGGGGTTAATAAGGACTTTGAGCCAGGAGATTTCATGCTTATAAAGGATCATATCGCAAGCTTTGTTCCATCTCCGTTAATCGGGGCAAATTTGGAAGAACTGGGCCCCAGATTCCCGGATATGAGTGATGTCTACGGTAAGGAACTGCAGCAGATCATCCGGGATGCCGCGGGGAAAGAAGGAATCGGTCTTAGAGAGGGCGTTTACATGCAGCTTTCCGGTCCGGCATATGAATCCCCGTCAGAGGTCCGGATGTGCCGCATTCTGGGAGCTGATGCAGTGGGAATGAGCACAGCCTGTGAGGCGGTTGCGGCAAACCATATGGGAATGAAGGTATGCGGTATTTCCTGTATCACCAATATGGCCTGCGGCATAACGGAGCAGCCTTTAAGCCATACGGAAGTGCAGGAGACTGCAGACCGGGTCGCACCGCTGTTTAAAAAGCTGATTACGGCTTCCATTACAAAGCTTGCCGGAAAGTAGAAGGGGGATGTTTCTTATGGACCGGATGCTGGCTGAACGGATCCTGGCAGCGTCAGGGGCGAAAAAAGCGTCCCTGGTATTAAAACATGCCAGGATAGTCAATGTTTTTTCGGCAAAACTGGAGACTGGGGATATTGCCATTGAGGATGGCTGCATTGTCGGAGTGGGAGATTACGAGGGACAAAGGGAGATCGAGCTGGGGGGCCTGGTGGTCTGTCCCGGCCTGATCGACGGCCACATTCACATGGAAAGCTCCATGGTGGCACCTGAAGAGTTCGAACGCTCCGTGGTGCCCCATGGGACCCAGGCAGTCATTACGGATCCCCATGAAATTGCCAATGTGGCAGGAGTGGAGGGAATCAGCTTCATGATGGAACGGACAAGCGGGCTTATCCTTGATGTGTATTTCATGCTTCCTTCCTGTGTTCCGTCCACAGGACTGGATGAATCAGGCGCAGTTCTGACCGCAGAAAAACTGGCACCCCTCTATGGGGAGAAACGGGTGCTGGGACTGGCAGAGCTTATGAACTCCTATGGGACCATAAGGGCCGACCGGGAGATTCTTGAAAAGGTAGAGGAAGCCAGAAAAAGGAATCTGCTGATCGACGGCCATGCACCCGGGCTTTCCGGCAGAGAACTGAATGCTTATATAACTGCAGGGGTGCGTTCGGATCATGAATGCTCGAATGCAGAAGAGGCCATGGAAAAGATTGGCCGGGGCCAGTGGGTCATGATAAGGGAAGGTACGGCAGCAAGGAATTTAGAGGCCTTACTGCCGCTGTTTGAGGAGCCATATTACCGCCGCTGTATGCTGGTGACCGATGACAGGCATCCGGGAGATTTAATCCGGCTGGGCCATCTGGACTATATCATAAAAAAAGCGGTAAGCCTGGGTGCCGATCCGATCCATGCGGTCATGATGGGATCCTTCCATGCGGCCCAGTATTTCGGCCTTCCTGAGGTAGGAGCCATCGCGCCGGGATATAAGGCAAATTTCATGGTCGTTTCCGATTTAAAGGATTTTTGTGTCAGACAGGTTTATAAAGACGGAAAGCTGGTTGCAGAAAACGGCGTGATGAAGACGGAAATCCGGGCGGCAGAAATGCGGAACGCAGAAATGCCTGTCCGGGTCGGGGATTCCTTCCGTTTAAAAGAGATTCGCCCGGAGGACTTCCGTATAGAGAAAAAGGGGGCCGGCATTCGGGTGCTTTGTCTGACTCCCGGAGAGCTGACCACCAGGCCCCGACTGGCGCCATGGGTGGAGAAGGAAGGGTTTGCACCGGGAGTCTGTGTGGAACAGGACATCGTGAAAATGGCAGTACTGGAACGCCACCAGGGTACCGGCCATATCGGACTGGGCTTTTTGGGCGGTTATGGGCTGAAACGCGGTGCGGTTGCCACCAGCATTGCCCATGACTCCCATAACCTGATCATTGCGGGGACCAATGACATTGATATGGCCCTGGCCGGCAACGCCGTGAGAAAGAACCGGGGAGGCCTGGCTGTTGCAGCCGGTGGTAAGGTTTTAGGAGAACTGCCCCTTCCCATTGCCGGGCTTATGAGCGAGGAGCCGGCGGAATGGGTGGATGAAAAGCTGGAAGAGTTAAAGGCCCGTACCAGGGAGCTGGGAATCGGAGAGGGCATTGACCCGTTTATGACCCTTGCATTCGCCAGCCTTCCGGTCATACCCAAGCTGAGATTGAATACATACGGCCTCATTGACGTAGAGGAACAAAAGATAGCAGATGTAATGATTTCCTGTATTTCAAAAAATACAGACAATCAGTAAATTTATATTGATATAAATATAACGACATGCGATAATGTTCAAAAAGGGCAATCAAGAGCAAGGTACGAAATTTGGAGGGAGAATATTCATGAGAGTAACAATATGTATCGGAAGTGCATGCCATTTAAAGGGCTCCAGAGAGATCATAGCCCGGCTGCAGACGCTTGTAAAAGAGAACCACCTGGAAGATAACGTGGATTTGAATGGTTCCTTCTGCAGCGGCAACTGTGTCAATGGTGTCTGCGTAACCGTGGATGGCCAGATCTATTCTTTAAAACCAGAAGATACAAAGGAGTTTTTTGATAAAGAAATTATGGGGAGGCTGTAATCATGGGGATCATTGATTTCAAGGCTACCAAATGCAAGCACTGCTATAAATGTGTCCGTAACTGTGAAGTCAAGGCGGTCATGATTAAAGACGAACGGGCTGAAATCATGCCGGATAAATGCATTTTATGCGGAAAATGCATGCAGGTATGTCCCCAGTCGGCCAAAACCCTGATCAGTGATCTGGAACTGGTCAAAGGCTATATTGATGATGGGCTCCGGACGGTCATTTCCCTGGCCCCATCCTATATGGGCCTGTTAAAATATAAAACCATCGGTCAGGTGAATGCGGCGCTCCGGAAGCTGGGCTTTGCCGACGTCCGTGAGACATCGGAAGGTGCGGCTGTGGTAACAGCGGAATATGCCAGGCTCCTTAAGGAAGGGGAGATGGAGAACATCATCACCACCTGCTGTCCCAGCGTTAATGACTTGATTGAGATCTATTATCCCCAGCTGATTCCTTATATGGCCCCTGTGGTATCCCCTATGATCGCCCATGGAAAGATGTTAAAGGAAGAACTGGGTCCGGATGTGAAGGTGGTATTTCTGGGCCCGTGCATTGCAAAGAAAAAAGAAGCCGGAGATATCCGTCATGAGGGCTATATTGATGCGGTCCTCAATTTCAATGACATTTCCAGGTGGCTTTCTGAAGAAGAGATCACCATTGAGGATTGCGAGGATATTCCGTTTACCAATATAAACCCCAGGATCAACCGGCTTTACCCGGTTACAAACGGGGTTGTGAATTCTGTTCTTGCCACGGAAGAGGAACGGGACAGTTACCGGAAATTTTATGTCCATGGCTGCCGCAATTGCATGGATCTGTGTGAAAGCATGCTGAGGGGAGGGATTCAGGGCTGCTTCATCGAGATGAATATGTGCTCCGGCGGCTGTATCAAGGGGCCTACTGTGGATGATGAAAACGTATCCAGATTCAAGGTGAAGCTGGATATGGAGGAAACCATTGAAAAAGAAGCAGTTCCAGGGGAAGAGGTGGAGCCTGTTATCAGGCGGATATCGTTCCGTAAACGGTTTTTGGACCGTTCCCCCAGGGACATCATGCCAACAGAAGTCCAGGTTCAGGAAATATTAAAAAAGACCGGAAAGACCAAGCCGGAGGACGAATTGAACTGCGGTGCCTGCGGTTATTCCACATGCCGGGAAAAGGCCATTGCGGTTTTCCAGAAAAAGGCGGAACTTAACATGTGCATTCCGTTTATGCATGAAAAAGCGGAATCCTTATCAAATCTTGTAATGGAAACTTCTCCGAACATTGTTTTGATCGTGGATAAAGATATGAAAATTCTGGAGTATTCCGCAGTGGGGGAAAAGTACTTTGGAAAAACCAGGCAGGAAGCTTTAAGCATGTATTTATATGAATTCATCGACCCTTCTGATTTTCAGTGGGTATATGATTCCCATCAGAAGATCCATGGAAAAAAGGTGACTTATGGGGAATACCGTTTTTCCACCCTGCAGAATATTGTTTACATTGAGAAAGAAGATGTGGTGCTGGCTACCTTCATCGATATCACAAAGGAAGAAGAGCAGGCAAAGCAGGAATACGAAAAGAAGCTGGAAACCATTGATCTGGCGCAGAAGGTCATTCACAAGCAGATGATGGTAGCCCAGGAGATTGCCGGCCTTCTGGGAGAAACGACGGCGGAGACCAAGACCACCTTAACAAAGCTTTGCAGATCCTTATTGGATGAGGGAAGCGAAAGCGAGGTCAAGTGATGGGAGTTACAGTAGACGTTGCATACAAAAGCCTGAATAAATTCAATGAAGTCCTGTGCGGCGACAAGGTAGAGCTTTTGCAAACGGAAAATTCCAATATTATGATTCTTGCAGACGGCATGGGAAGCGGGGTAAAGGCGAATATTCTGGCGACCATGACCTCCAAGATTCTGGGAACTATGTTTCTAAACGGTGCGACCCTGGAGGAATGTGTGGAAACCATCGTAGAGACCCTTCCGGTATGCCAGGTGCGCCAGGTGGCTTATTCAACCTTCAGCATCCTGCAGGTGTTTAACAATGGCGATGCTTATCTGGTGGAATTTGATAATCCCGGCTGCATCTTTATCCGGAACGGGGAGCTGGTTCCCATACCTCAGAACACCAGGATCATCCGGGATAAAAAGATCAATGAGTACCGCTTTCAGGTGAAAAAAGGGGATGCGCTGATTCTCATGAGCGACGGAACCATTCATGCAGGGGTGGGACAGCTGTTAAACTTTGGCTGGCTGTGGGAAGACGTTGCTTCCTATGCGGTAAAGCAGTACCGCCTGACCATATCCGCGGCACGTCTGGCTTCTTCCTTAAGCCGCGCCTGCGATGAGCTTTATCAGTACCGTCCCGGTGACGATACCACTGTGTCGGTCATGCGGATCATTGACCAGAAGCCGGTGCATTTGATGACAGGCCCCCCCAGGAATCCGGATGATGATAAAACCATGGTGGAGGATTTTCTGTTGGGAGATGATACCGCCAAGAGGATCGTCTGCGGAGGAACAAGTGCCAATATTGTTTCCAGAATAACCGGTAAGAAGCTTTCCGTTTCTCTGGATTACAATGACCCGGACCTCCCCCCGATTGCCTATATTGACGGCATTGAACTGGTCACGGAAGGGGTTCTGACCTTAAACAGGGTGCTGCAGCTTTTAAGGCGTTATGTAAGAAATGAGTCGGTCACGGAGGATTTTTTCCTGGAACTGGATAAACAGAACGGCGCTTCCATGGCAGCCAAGATGATCATTGAGGATTGTACGGAGCTGAATTTATATGTTGGAAAAGCCATCAACAGTGCCTATCAGAATCCCGGTCTGCCCTTTGATTTAGGAATCCGGCAGAATCTTGTGGAGCAGTTAAAGCACGCGGTGGAAGAAATGGGAAAGAAAGTTACAGTAACTTATTATTAAATTCATGACAGATATTCACACAGCCACGCAAGTGGAAGTTACGAGGAGGAAAATTATGGTAACAAATGATGCAACATTACTTCGCATAAAGCATCAGGTTTTGTATGAAGTGGCGAAGCTTGCCTGGGAAGGTAGACTGGAAGAAAAGAGGAATGAGATCCCTTATAATATCATTCCAGGCCCAAAGGCCCAGTTCCGCTGCTGCATTTACAGGGAAAGGGAGATCATCCGGGAGAGAGTCCGGCTTGCGGAAGGATTTTGTCCGAGCGGGAAAGATACTACAAACGTGGTTCAGGTGATCAGTTCAGCCTGTGAAGGCTGTCCCATTGCCCGTTATGTGGTAACGGATAACTGCCAGCTCTGTATGGGCAAGGCATGCCAGAATTCCTGCCATTTCGGAGCGATAAGCATGGGCCATGACCGTGCCCATATTGATCCGGATAAGTGCAAGGAATGCGGAAAATGTTCCCAGGCATGCCCTTACAACGCCATTGCGGACTTAACACGTCCATGCAAGAAGAGCTGCCCGGTGGATGCGATTACAATGGATGAAAACAGCATTGTTGTCATTGATGAGAGTAAGTGCATCCAGTGCGGAGCCTGCATCCATAGCTGCCCATTTGGAGCCATTGGTTCTAAGACATTTCTGGTGGATGTGATAAACCTGATCAAAGCCGGGAAAAAGGTAGTTGCCATGGTCGCTCCGGCGATTGAAGGCCAGTACGGTCCGGAAATTACCATGGCAAGCTGGAGAACGGCTTTAAAGAAAATCGGTTTCGCAGATATGGTTGAGGTGGCTTTAGGCGGTGATCTGACCGCTGCTGCAGAAGCCGCGGAATGGGCGGAAGCTTATCGGGAAGGCAAGAAGATGACAACTTCCTGCTGTCCGGCATTTGTTAACATGATCAAACAGCATTATCCTGCTCTGCTTGAGAATATGTCCACAACCGTTTCCCCCATGTGCGCGGTATCCAGAATGTTAAAGGAAAAAGATCCCGAGACCATCAGCGTTTTCATCGGCCCGTGTATTGCCAAGAAGAGCGAGACTCTGGATTTAAACATTAAGGATAATGCGGATTATGTCCTGACTCTGGGAGAAGCCCATGCCATGATGGTGGCAAATGGGGTGGAACTGGAGCCGGAGGAGAATACTTACCAGGCAGGTTCTGTGTTTGGAAAACGTTTCGGAAATGGAGGTGGTGTGACCGCAGCTGTCCTGGAATGTTTAAAAGAATCCGGAGAAAACACGGATATTGAAGTCATGAAGTGCAATGGGGCGGCAGAGTGCAAGAAGGCGCTGATGCTTCTTAAAGTCGGTAAGCTTCCTGCGGACTTTATAGAAGGCATGGCATGTGTGGGAGGCTGTGTAGGCGGTCCAAGCAAGCATAAGAGTGAGAGCGAGGCAAAAAGAGCCCGTGACTTACTGATCAGCCAGGCGGACGCAAGGGAAGTTCACGAGAACTTAAAGAATCAGGATCTGCAGGAAGTGCCGATGCACAGACATTAAATTTTATTATGAACGGAAAAGAATAAAAAGCTATGGGCCGGTCCTTTTTTGAGAACCTCCCATAGCTTTTTGTTACATTCCGGAAAACTGGCTTCTTACCTTGTCGATTTTCTTCTGCTCTGCCTTCTCTGTGGTGTACCATCCCTTTGCGGACATTTTTTTAAAAATATCGTCCTCCATGCACAGGTTGTCATTTAATGCGTTATCAAAAGCCTGATGCACGTCCATGGTAGGGGATTCAATGGTTCCATGCAGATATAAGTCACACGCTCCTTTGGCAGTGTTGAGCAGATTTTCCATAATACTTTTGTCATCCATATATGATTCCTCCTTACACTAAGTTATAGAAGCTGTCAAAAATCTGCTGGTGCTTATCCAAAAGCTGCTGTGCGCAAGCCTTTAATTCAGGATCCTGCAGGTTCTGTACCGCTTCCTGACACTGAGTTTTTAAAAAATTTTCATGGCCAAGAGCATCTTCGATATAATTTAATTCCTTTGGGCTCATGTTTCATCACCTCCAGTCATAGTATGGAGATTTTCTGGTAATTCATGCATAGGGCAGGAAAAAAACTCCCTCTGCTTAAAAAACAGAAGGAGTTTCAGAAAGGTTAGATTTGGTTGATTTTTCTCTTTACATAGGTTGTATGCAGCAGATGATGAGCCTTTTCACTGCCAGGCTCTCCAAGATAGGTCTCATACAATTCCTTAATAGCCGGATTCTCATGAGACTTGCGGATGGTCTTTGCAGCATCCACATCGTAAAGAACCTTGGCACGCAGGGCGCGGATATCGGTCGTATTGCGCACGAAACCTGGCTGCTGAGGCTGACCGCCGCCGTTTACACAGCCGCCGGGACATCCCATGATCTCAATGAAGTGATAATTGGCTTCTCCGGATTTTACGCGGTTAAGGAGTTCTCTTGCATTTCCAAGACCCGAAGCAACCGCTACGTTCACATCCATATCACCCACATGGTAGGTGGCTTCTTTAATTCCTTCTGTCCCCCGTACATCGGTAAAGTCAGGCTTTTTAAGCTCTTCTCCGGTCAGGCTTTCCACAGCGGTTCTTAAGGCTGCTTCCATGACACCTCCGGTGGTGCCGAAGATGACAGCGGCACCGGTGCCAAGTCCCAACGGAGCATCAAAATCTTCATCCGGAAGTTCTGTAAACTTGATACCGGCCTGCTTGATCATCCTGGCTAACTCTCTGGTGGTCAGGGAATAGTCTACATCCGGAACACCGTTGGCATCCTGGTCGTCTCTTCCGATCTCGAATTTTTTAGCGGTACATGGCATCACGCTGACGGATACGATATCCTCCGGTTTTAAGCCCATCTTATCCGCATAATAGGATTTGGCGATGGCGCCGAACATCTGCTGGGGGGATTTGCAGGAGGATAAGTTCTCTGTCATATCCGGGAAGTAGTGTTCGCAGTATTTGATCCATCCTGGAGAACAGGAGGTGATCATCGGAAGAACGCCGCCGTTTTGTACACGGCCAATGAATTCGTGTGCCTCTTCCATAATGGTTAAATCGGCACTGAAATTGGTATCAAATACTTTGTCAAAACCAAGTCTTCTGAGGGCGGCCACCATCCTGCCTTCCACATTGGTTCCGATCGGATAGCCGAATTCTTCGCCAAGGCCTGCGCGGACAGCAGGAGCGGTCTGAACGATCACGTGCTTGGCCGGATCTGCGATTAAGGCAGCTACCTCATCGATGCTGCTCTTCTCATAGAGCGCACCGGTCGGGCAGACTGCGATACACTGTCCGCAGGATACACAGCTTGTTTCACCAAGGCCCATGTCAAAGGCGGAGCCGATAAAGGTGGCGAAACCGCGCTCGTTCGGTCCGATAACGCCAATGCCCTGAACCCTTTCACAGACAGCGGAGCAGCGGCGGCACAGGATGCACTTGCTGTTATCACGTACCATATGGGCTGCGCTTTCGTCAAGGGTGGAAGGTGTCTTATCGCCGTCATAATAATCATCCGCATCAACCCCCAGCTCCTTGCATAGGGTCTGCAATTCACAGTTTCCGCTGCGTACGCAGGACAAGCAGGAACGGTCATGATTGGACAGGATCAGCTGAAGCGTTTTCTTTCTGTATTCACGAAGCTTCGGTGTATTGGTCCATACCTCCATACCCGGATTAATGGGGTATACACAGGAAGCGGCCAGTCTGCCTCCGTTAATTTCAACGGTACAGATGCGGCAGGCGGCAATTTCATTGATGTCTTTTAAAAAGCATAAAGTTGGTATCTCGACATGGGCAAGCCTGGCAGCTTCCAGAATGGTGGAGCCTGCCGGAGCGCTTACGTCCATGCCATTGATTTTAATTGTGATATTCTCCATGATACAATCTCCCTCCATTATTTCTTGTAGACAGCGCCAAATTTACATTTCTCCATGCATACGCCGCATTTGATACACTTTTCCGGATCAATGACGTGCGGGTTCTTAACAGAACCGGAGATTGCGTTAGCCGGACAGTTTCTGGCACAGAGCGTACATCCCTTACACTTCTCCGCATCAATATGATAGGAAAGCAGTGCCTTGCATACACCTGCCGGACATGTCTTATCAATAATGTGGGCATTGTATTCGTCACGGAAGAACTTAAGGGTTGACAGAACCGGGTTTGGGGCTGTCTGGCCAAGGCCGCAGGCAGAGTTTGCCTTTACGTAGTAGCACAGCTCTTCCAGACGGTCTAAATCTTCCAGCTTCGCCTGCCCTTTTGTGATCTTATCAAGAATTTCCAGCATGCGTTTTGTACCGATCCGGCATGGCGTACATTTCCCGCAGGATTCCTCTACGGTGAATTCCAGGAAGAATTTCGCGATATCCACCATACAGTCGGTTTCATCCATAACGATCAGACCGCCGGATCCCATCATGGAGCCGATGGCGATCAGGTTATCATAATCGATCGGAATGTCATAGTGTTCAGTCGGGATGCATCCGCCGGATGGGCCGCCGGTCTGAGCCGCTTTGAATTTTTTGCCGTTTGGAATGCCGCCGCCGATTTCTTCAATAATCTCACGCAGGGTCGTTCCCATCGGAACTTCCACAAGTCCTGTGTTGTGGATCTTTCCGCCTAAAGCGAACACTTTGGTTCCCTTGGATTTCTCAGTACCCATGGAAGCAAACCATTCCGGGCCGTTTAAGATGATCTGAGGGATATTTGCATAAGTTTCAACGTTATTTAATATGGTTGGCTTGCCGAACAGACCTTTCTGTGCCGGGAACGGAGGACGTGGCCTTGGTTCACCGCGGTTGCCTTCGATGGAAACCATGAGGGCAGTTTCTTCGCCGCATACGAATGCGCCTGCACCCAAACGCAGATCAATGTTAAAGGAGAAGCCGCTCCCGAAAATATCGCCGCCTAAGAGCTCCATCTCTCTTGCCTGGTCGATAGCGATTTTTAAACGCTGTACGGCAATGGGGTACTCTGCACGTACGTAAATGTAACCCTGGGAAGCGCCGATGGCGTAACCTGCGATGGTCATGGCCTCCAGAAGTGCATGAGGATCGCCTTCCAGAACGGAACGGTCCATGAATGCTCCCGGGTCACCTTCATCCGCATTACAGCAGACATACTTCTGGTCCGCATCATTCTGCTTTGCCAGCTTCCATTTAAGGCCGGTTGGGAAGCCTGCGCCGCCCCGTCCTCTTAATCCGCTGTCTAAAAGAACCTGGATCACCTCGTCAGGAGTCATCTCGGTAAGGACTTTGCCAAGTGCCTGATATCCGCCGGTCCCAATGTACTCTTCAATCACCTCCGGATTGATGACACCGCAGTTGCGGAGAGCGATCCGGTGCTGTTTCTTATAGAAATCCGTATCACTTAAGGACTTGATCCCAGCCGGAGTCACTGTCTCATCATATAACAGTCTTTCCACCGGACGTCCTTTTAATAAGTGCTCGGATACGATTTCAGGAATATCTTCTTCCTTTACCATGGCATAGAAGGCCGCATCCGGATAAACGATCATGATCGGGCCTAATGCACAAAGACCATGGCAGCCGGTCTGTACCACTGATACTTCATCAGCCAGACCCTGTTTTTTTAACTCATCTCTTAATTTAACCATAATCTGCTGGCTTCCGGAGGAAGTGCATCCCGTGCCGCCGCAAACTAATACATGTGAACGATACATCTTGTTTCCTCCTTATTTGATGTCAGCTGAAGCTAATGTGTAGTTTTGAACAATGTGACCGCCCAGTAAATGCTCTTTGTAAACTTCTTCTGCCTTTTCCGGGGTCATCTTGATATAAGTTACTTTTTCTCTTCCGGGTTCCAGGATCTCAACGATTGGCTCATACTGGCATAAGCCGATACAGCCGGTCTGGGTAACGGAAAAACGGTCCGTCATATGGTTTTCCTGAACCAGGGTTGACAATTTATTAAGAACAGGTCTTGCACCGCTGGCAATTCCGCATGTAGCCATGCCGACCAGGACGCGGGTACGCGCATGATCTTCTCCCCGCATGCTGACCTGACTCTGCATCTTTTCCCGAATTACTTTTAATTCTTCAAGAGTCTTCATGTTATTCCTCCAATTCTAACGGGCCTAAATGGCCGCGCCTCCATCTGTTTCCAATTTGTTCTCACTTAAGAATTCCTTTATGTAAGCCGATACCTCCGGCGTGTCAAAGGGGATGTCCCCTAAAATTTCGCGGAAATCTCTGGTATCAAGCTCAAAGGACGCTTTATCATAACGGTATATATAGAGAAAATCTGTAACCGGATGGCAGGTGATCAGCGTCTCGATGGTGCTGTTCATATCACCGAGAGGCATGCGGTCAATGTGTGACAGTCCGAAAACAGCGGTTACTGCCGTTCCTATGCCTGGTTCTGACTCAATGGAAAAACTCCCCCCTGTGCTTTCCGCCGCATATTTGAAAAACGGAATGCCAAGGCCTGCCTTTCTGGTCTTGCGCGTGGTAAAAAACGGGTCAGTTACCTGGGATACTTCTTCTTCCGTCATACCGCAGCCATTATCTTTCACGGTGACGGTCAGCTTATCTGCGGATGTATCAACAGAAACGGTAATGGTAACCAGGGATGCCCCTGCCCGCGTGGAGTTTTCTGCTATATCCAGTATATTTAAAGAAATCTCTGTCATCATAAGCGTGGTTTGTTATTCATACTTGGCAAGAATGCCTGGAACATCATCAGCCGTCAGCCTTCCGTAAACTTCCCCGTTCACCATCATGACGGGAGCAAGGCCGCAGGCACCTACACAGCGGCAGGAATCAAGAGAGTACTTGCCATCCGGAGTGCATTCTCCGTTGGTGATCCCAAGGATTTCCTCAAGTTTATGGAAGATGTCTCCGGAACCCTTCACATAGCAGGCGGTTCCCAGACAAACAGATATCTGATATTTACCCTTTGGCTGAAGTGCAAACTGGGCATAAAAGGTTGCAACACCATAAATTTTCTCAAGCGGTATACCTGTTTCATCAGAAATCATGGTTTGGACTTCGATTGGAAGATAACCATAAATCTCCTGTGCCTTCTGCATGATAGGCATCAGAGATCCTTTTGTGTCTTTGAGCAGGGAGACCGCTTCTTTTAACGCGGCTTCCTGCTCTTTTGTCCCGTTAAACCGGACACCTTGTTTTTTACAAGCCATCTTATAACCTCCTTAAATGTTGCTTATGCAATGTACTGATATTTTAACATGTTATTGAGAAAAAATCTATAGTTTTAATCAAAATTCGACAAAAAAATAACAAACATTTCGTATAATATTTCTATACCAGATGCTGTATTTATGATATAATTATCAATAATGTTATGAATTGTGTGAATAGAGTGAATAGAGGAAAGGAGAGTGGTATTTTGACAGCTAGAGATGTGAGGGATATACTGGGCGCCCGGGTGCTGGCAGGGGAAAGCCACCTGGATGATGAGGTCAGAAGCGCCTGCGGTTCTGACATGATGAGCGATGTGCTGGCATTTTCCAAAGACCATTCGGTTCTTCTTACCGGTTTGTGCAACCCCCAGGTCATTCGCACGGCGGAAATGTTAGACATTGTCTGCATTGTTTTTGTCAGGGGAAAGAAGCCGGATGAAGCCATGCTTCTGATGGCAGAGGAACGGAATCTGATCATCCTTTCCACAGGGCACCGCATGTTCTCAGCCTGCGGCATGCTCTATGAGGCAGGGCTTCGTGGAGGTGCGGTCTGATGGCGGATATGATAACGTATCATTACAGGATCTCTCCGGATGATTTTACCAGGGCCGGAGAGGCCAGCAGCGATGTTAAGAGCAAGTTAAAAAAGATGGGGGTCAGCCCGGAAGCGGTCCGCAAGGCGGCCATTGCCATGTACGAGGGGGAGTTAAACATGGTGATCCATGCGGAAGGCGGGGAGATCACGGTCAATATTACACCGGACCGGATCGAGATGCTTCTGGCTGATGTGGGGCCCGGAATACCGGATATCGGTTTAGCCATGCAGGAAGGATATTCCACCGCCCCGGATGCAGTGCGTTCCCTGGGATTTGGAGCCGGTATGGGGCTTCCGAACATGAAGAAGTATTCGGATGAGATGGAGATCGATACGGTAATAGGAAAGGGAACGGCCATACGCATGGTAGTGTACTTATAAAGCGCCTTCCATATCAGGAAGCGCTGCAAAATATATAGCGGCAAATTAGCGGCAAATGGGGTGAGAAGGTGGATAAATTTTATCATTCCGTGAGGCTTGATGAAGAGCTGTGCATGGGATGCATCAATTGCATCAAGCGCTGCCCGACTCAGGCCATCCGGGTAAGAAACGGGAAGGCACAGATCAACAGCAAGTTCTGCATTGACTGTGGGGAGTGCATCAGGGTATGTCCCCATCACGCAAAGCATGCGACCTATGACAAGCTGGAGGATTTAAAGCAGTATGAATACACGGTAGCTTTACCGGCGCCGTCCCTGTACAGCCAGTTTAACAATCTGGATGATGTGAATATCGTTTTAAATGCCCTTCTGATGATGGGGTTTGATGATGTATTTGAAGTGAGTGCGGCAGCAGAGCTGGTAAGTGAAGCGACCAGGGAGTATTTAAGTGAAAACCCGGACAAGCTTCCGGCGATCAGTACGGCATGTCCTTCTGTGGTGCGGCTCATACGGGTCAGGTTTCCAAACCTGATTCCGAATTTACTGCCCCTTAATCCTCCGGTGGAGGTAGCTGCCATCCTTGCAGCCAGAAGGGCTATGGAAAAGACGGGATTTGAAAGGGAAAAAATCGGGATCATATTTATTTCTCCCTGTCCTTCCAAGGTGACTTATGCCCGGTCTCCGCTGGGGACGGAACACAGTGAAGTGGATAAGGTACTTGCCATTAAGGATTTATATCCGCAGCTTCTTCCCTGTATGAAGGCGGTGGGGGAGGACCCGCCTGAGATCGGGACCTCCGGGAAGATCGGGATCAGCTGGGGGCGCAGCGGCGGGGAGGCCAGCGGCCTGTTTACCGAGGATTATCTGGCTGCGGATGGCATAGAAAATGTGATCCGGGTCCTGGAGGATATGGAGGACCAGAAATTCACAAATTTGAAGTTTGTGGAATTGAACGCCTGCAACGGCGGCTGTGTGGGAGGCGTGCTCACGGTAGAGAACCCCTATGTAGCGGAAGTAAAGCTAAAACGTCTGCGCAAGTACATGCCCGTAGCGAGAAGTCATATGCAGGTGGAGGCGGAAGAGCTGGTGAAATGGACTGATGAAGTCCGGTATGAGCCGGTGTTCCATTTGGGTGAGACCATGATGGAAAGCTTTGCGCGCCTAAATCAGGTGGAACGGCTATTAAAAAAGCTTCCGGGATTAGACTGCGGCTCCTGCGGGGCGCCCACCTGCAAGGCTCTGGCGGAGGATATCGTCCGGGGGGAAGCGGCAGAATCGGACTGCGTTTATTTCTTAAGGGACAATGTGCATAAGCTGTCGGAGGAGGTTTCCAGGCTGGCCGCCGATATCGTGGAGGGCGACAGCGAAAGTTATGAAAAATTTAAAGTACTGACCAAATATATCCAGAGAATTTCCGATGAAATGACTCAGCTTGACAGGAAGGATGGGAGGAACCGAAATGACGGTAGGGAAACTGATTGACAGTGGATTTTTTGAAGTGGTAAATGTGGGTGAGGGGCTTACGCGGCAGATCACGAAGCCATTTTGCTGTGATCTGCTAAGCATTGCCATGGGAAAGGCACCGGAAGGCTGTGCATGGGTAACGGTGATGGGAAACATGAACACCCTTGCAGTGGCATCCCTTACAGATGCAGCCTGTGTGATCATGGCGGAAGGGAGTGCCCTCGATGAGGCGGCGGTGAAAAAGGCAAAGGATCAGAACATTACGGTTCTGAAAACCGGAATGCCGGTTTTCGAGGCAGCTCTTCTGGTATATCAAAGTCTGGACCATGATGAATCTCACTTATGATCTTCACATTCATTCCTGCTTGTCACCGTGCGGGGATGACGATATGACACCGGCCAATATTGTGGGGATGGCAGCCTTAAAAGGGCTTGATGTGATTGCGGTCACGGATCACAATTCCTGCAGAAACTGTCCGGCTGTGCTGCATTTTGCAGAGAAGTACGGGGCGCTTGCCGTGCCGGGAATGGAAATCTGTACCTCGGAAGAGGTACATGCGGTTTGTCTTTTTCCAGCGCTTAAAAAGGCCATGGAGTTTGATGAATATGTTTATCAGCGGCTGATGCTGTTTCCCAATAAGGAAGAGATATTCGGGAAACAGCAGATATATAATGAGGAAGATACCGTATGCGGGACCGAGCCGTACCTTCTGATCAACCGGGCCCATATCTCCTTTGACGGGCTGTGGGAGCTGGTCCGGTCTTATGGGGGAGTCATGTTTCCGGCCCATATCGACAAGCCGGCCAACAGCCTGATCTCGAACCTGGGCTTTGTGCCGGACGGCAGCCGGTTCACCACGGCGGAAGTAAAGGATTTGACCAGGCTTCCTGAGCTTAAGAGAAGGAATCCCTATCTGGAGGGCTGCCGGATCATAAGCAATTCCGATGCCCATTGCCTGGAGGACATTCAGGAACCGGGGCTTTTCATGGAAGTGGAGGAAAAGAGCATGGAGGCAGTCATCCGGGCACTTTTATAGGTGGTGTCCGGATATGCTTAAGATTGGAGATATTTTTATGAATACAAAGGATTTAAAAAGCTTTAAGGCCGTATACGAAGAGCGCAGCATCAATCAGGCCGCTAAAAAATTATTTATCACGCCCCAGGGGCTCAGTAAGAATATCAGGGCTCTGGAAACGGAACTGGATACGGTACTGTTCGAGAGGACCAGGCAGGGCGTAAAGCCGACGGAAAGTGCCTGTCTCCTCTATGACAGGGCGGAAGTATTGATCCGCCAGTTTAAGGCGGTGGAAAATGGAATCCGCCAATTGAAAAACCGGGGGATCGTCCTTCGGATCGGATGTGCGTGCGGGGTTTTTAACGTGCTTCCTTTTCGTCTGGTGCAGAGGTTTACGGAGGAAAACAGCCGCATCCGGGTGGAATGGAACGAATATCCCAACCAGGAGGTAAAGGAACGGGTGGCGGACTCCAAGCTGGAATATGGGGTTATTGTGGGAGAATGGAAGGAGCCTGGAATCAGTCAGAGAAAGCTGGCGAGCCGGGAGATATATCTTCTGGTTTATGAAGGCCACCCGTTTTACGGACTGGATCAGATTTCTTTTGATAAGGTAAGGGATGAAAACCTGATTCTGATGAATGAGCATTTTCACATGTTTCAGGATTTTATCGAAGCGTGCCTGATAAGAGGCTTTAAACCCCGGATCGTGGCGAAGACCGCGGACCCCAATTTCCTTTATAAGCTGTGCCTGCAGAAATTCGGGCTGGCAGTGGTACCGGGCTTTGTGCTGGAGGATTTCCGTCTGGATCATGTAAAGGCTCTTCCGTTCCGGGAAAAGTTAAAATGGGATGTCTACGGGGCTTTCCGGGAGGATAACAGAAATTATGAGGCGGTCAGGCTGTTTGATGAATTTTTAAAGCAAAATACATAGTAAAAATAAGTTGTCAGATGTCAATGATTGGTTGATAGCGTTTCCGGCTAAAATAGAAGTATAATGCTGTTAGAGTTGTTAAGAAAATAACAAGGAGGACGCTATGAAATACGAGAATCTGTTCACACCAGTAAAAATCGGTTCTGTGACCATTAAGAACCGGTTTGCATTAGCCCCTATGGGACCTTTAGGTCTTGCGGATGCCGAAGGCGGTTTTAACCAGAGGGGGATTGATTATTACACGGAGCGGGCCAAGGGCGGGACAGGCCTGATCATTACAGGGGTCACCTTTTCCGACTGTAAAGTGGAAGTCACCAGCATGCCAAACTGTCCCAATTCCACCTACAATCCCGTGCATTTCGTCCGCACCAGCAAAGAGATGACGGAGCGGGTACATGCCTATGGAAGCAAGATATTCTTAATGATGTCCGCAGGATTCGGACGGGTGACCATCCCGACCAATCTGGGCGAATTCCCGCCTGTGGCACCTTCCGCCATCCCTCACCGCTGGCTGGATAAGATGTGCCGGCCTCTTACCGTGGAGGAGATCAAAAGCATTGTAAAATCCTTTGGGGATGGAGCCCACAACGCCAAACGCGGAGGCTTTGACGGAGTTGAGATCCATGCGGTCCACGAAGGATATTTACTCGACCAGTTTGCCATTTCCATGTTCAATTTGAGAAACGATGAATACGGCGGTTCTCTGGAGAACCGTCTCCGCTTTGCAAAAGAGGTGGTAGAAGAGATCAAGGCCCGCTGCGGAGAGGATTTCCCGGTAGCGCTCCGGTTCAGCTTAAAGAGCATGATCAAGGACTGGCGGGAAGGTGCCCTTCCGGGAGAGGAATTTGAGGAAAAAGGCCGTGACATCGGGGAAGGCCTGGAAGCTGCCAGGCTTCTGGTCCAATATGGTTACGATGCGCTGGATACGGATGTGGGGACCTACGATGCCTGGTGGTGGAATCATCCCCCGATGTATCAGAAGAAAGGGCTTTACCGGCCATACTGCAAGCTGGTGAAGGAAGCGGTGGATGTCCCGGTTCTCTGTGCGGGCCGTATGGATAATCCTGAAATGGCGTCGGAAGCCATTGAACAGGGGGAATGCGATATCATCAGCCTTGGCCGGCCGTTACTTGCCGATCCGGATTATGTAAACAAGCTGCGGTCTCAAAGAGGCAGGGAGATCCGTCCGTGCATTTCCTGCCAGGAAGGCTGCATGGGAAGAATCCAGGAGTATTCCATGATTAACTGTGCGGTCAATCCTCAGGCCGCCAGAGAGCGGGTCACGTCCTATGAACCCATTCTGTCTCCCAAAAAGGTCATGATCGTAGGCGGAGGTGTGGCAGGCTGCGAGGCGGCCAGGGTTCTGGCACTCCGGGGCCACAAGCCGGAACTGTTCGAAAAGGGGGACCGTCTGGGCGGGAACCTGATTCCGGGAGGTGCGCCGGATTTTAAGGAAGATGATATTGCTCTGGCAAACTGGTATCAGACACAGATGGAAATCTTAAATGTCCCGCTTCATATGAATACGGAGGTGACAAGGGAAGACGTGCTGGCAGGCGGCTATGATACGGTCATCATTGCCACCGGTTCCAAGCCAAAGGTATTTTCCCTCGGAGACGACGAACATGTTTATACCGCGGTTGATGTGCTGTTAAAGGAAAAGGACTGCGGCGAAACAACGGCAGTGATCGGCGGAGGCCTGGTTGGCTGTGAACTTGCCCTGTGGCTGGCAGAACAGGGGAAAAAGGTGACCCTGATCGAGGCTCTTCCTAAGCTTCTGGCAGTGAACGGCCCATTATGCCACGCCAACAAGGACATGCTGGAAAAACTGGTTCCTTATGAAGGCGTGGATGTGATGACCGGAGCCAAGGTTACGAAACATCAGGATGGAAAGCTGTCTGTCACTGTTTCCGGCGAGGAAAAGGAAGTCGCCTGCGACAGCGTGATCTTAGCGGTCGGCTATCAGGAAGAGGACAGCTTATATAAACAGCTGGAATTTGATATTCCGGAAATCTATCTCCTGGGAGATGCGAAAAAAGTATCCAACATTATGTATGGGATCTGGGATGCCTTTGAGGTGGCAAACCACATTTAACCGAATCAAGTAAGTAGCGAAGCGGATTGCGAATATCCGCTTGACTAAGCTATAAAACTTCATGAATTGCCCTGAAACACCGGTGGACGGCCTTATTGATTTCTTCTTCGTTAATAATTAACGGTGGATTGAAATACAGGACGTTTCCCAAAGGCCTTAAAAGCAGGCCGTGTTTCAGGGCTTTTTTATAGATTTGATAACCTAAACGCAGGGATCCGTCAAAGCCTGTTTTTGTTTTTTTGTCTGTTACCAGTTCTATGGCGTGAATCAGGCCGATGTGCCGGATTTCGCCTACATTAGGATGGTCCAGAAGAGCTGTGTTCAGTTTTTCAGTAAGATAGGCAGAACGGACGGCGGCCTGTTCCAGAATGCGGTCCTCCTTAAGGATCTTCTGTACAGCCAGGGCTGCGCTGCAGCCCAGCGGATTGCCGCTGTAGGTATGGCTGTGCATGAACGCCCTGCCTTCGTTATAATCCGCATAAAAAGCATCGTAGATTTTGTCGGTTGTTATGGTAATGGCCATGGGCATATATCCTCCGGTCAGACCTTTGGAAATGCACATGATATCGGGAGTGATTCCCGCATGGTCACAGGCGAACATTTTACCGGTCCGCCCGAAGCCGGTGGCAATTTCATCGGCAATCAGCAGGACCTGGTATTGGCTGCACAGGCTGCGGAGCTTTTTTAAGTATACCGGCGGATAAATACGCATACCCGCACTTCCCTGAAGAAGGGGTTCCACAATGATGGCGCAGGTTTCCTCTCCATAGTTTAAAAAGGCTTTCCCTGCACGTTCCAGGCATTGGGCCTCACAGGTGTCACGGCATTTTCCGTAAGGGCAGCGGTAGCAGTCCGGAGCCTCTACATGAATGGCATCCATCAGCATTGGCTTATAAATTTTGGCATATAAGTCCATGCTGCCGACAGAAAGAGCCCCGATGGTTTCTCCGTGATAGCCCTCGGTCAGGCACATGAAGCGCTTTTTCTTTGGGTTTCCGGTTTGGTACTGGTACTGGAAGGCCATTTTCAGGGCGCATTCTACGGCGGCCGAACCGTTATCGGAAAAATTGAATCTGGTCAGTCCCTTTGGGATGATCTGAATTAACTGTTCACAGAGCGTAATAGCCGGAATATGGGAGAAATTAGCGAAGATCACATGCTCCAGCTTGTCCAGCTGTGCTTTGATGGATTCATTGATCCTGGGATTGCAGTGCCCCAGCAGATTGCACCACCAGGAGCTTACGATGTCAATGTATTCTTTTCCCTCGATGTCATAAAGGCAGCAGCCCTTTCCGTGATCAATGATAATCGGCGGTAATTCCTCATAATCCTTCATCTGGGAACAGGGATGCCAGATAAGTTTCAAATCTTTTTCTGCCCAGTTCATTTCGATTCCTCCTCAAAAACCCTTTTTAATGTCTGTTCATCCATGTGAAGGTTCGTATCTCCGGGCCTTACCAGTGCGATGACCGGTATTCCTGTCATTTCTTCGATCATTTTCACATTGTCGTTTTCAATGATGGTTCCCGTATAGCGGTTCAGAATAATGCCGCGGATGGCTATACCCTTCTGCTTCATATATTCTGCCGTCAGGACTACTGCGTTAATGGTACCCAGGCCGGCATCCGCGATAAGGAGAGTATCTAAGTTTAAGGCTTTTATGATGTCCTCCAGGAAAATGTGGGCCTTTTCATCATAACGGATGGGGCAGATGATGCCTCCGCTTCCCTCCATTACAACGTAATCATAGGTTTCTTTTACCCTGTTAAAATCGGCCGGAATCCGGTCCATGTCCAGAGGATTTCCTTCCACTTGTGCTGCCAGATGGGGGGAATAGGCATTTTTATATAGATAGGAGATCAGGGTGTCCGGGTTCTGCCCGATGGAAGCCACCCGGTTTACATATCCCGCATCGCTTTCCTCCAGAGAGTCTGCCCCGCTGAGAGCAGCCTTATAATACCCTGCATTCATTCCCGATTCCCTTAATTTCCTGACCAGAAGGGCTGTCACATAAGTTTTTCCTACATCAGTTCCCGTAGCTGTTATAAATATTCCTTTACTCATTTAATATTACCGCCTTATATCCAAGTTTTTGTAACATTTTTTTATCAGTTTCAATGGTAATTTCTAATCGTATCCATTTAACACCTCTTACAGATAGTTTTTCAGGATTGGAATCAGGCGCTTTCCAAGAATGGCGGCAAGAATACACAGGAAAATGTCTCCGGGCACAGCCAGAATGAAGCAGTAGAGAAACAGCGGCCACAGGCCGATTCCGGTTCCCAGGTAGTAGTTACTGATTGCCCAGTAGTAGATCATCCCGAAGGCATAGACCAGGAAGAGTCCTGTAAAGTTGGCTGCAAGCAGGCGTTTATAGGATGGCCTGGCGACCTGACCTGCGATTTTTCCGGTTACATAGGCACCGGCCAGAAAGCCGGTCAGATAACCGAAGCTGGGTTTGAAAATGTAATAGATTCCGCCGCCCTCCGCAAAAACCGGCAGCCCGGCAAGTCCAAGAAGTATGTAAGTCAGAACGCTGATCGCGCCAAGCTTTGGGCCAAGCAGCAGGCCTGCCAGCATGGTGAAGAGAAATTGCAGCGTAAAGGGCACAACCGGAATGGGGATGCGGATAAACGCGCCTGCGGCTGTCAGAGTGGTGAACATGGCACAAAGAATCATGTCTTTTGTTTTTAAGGTTGTCTTCATGATTTTAATTCCTTTTGCTTGAATTTTTTTGTGGGAAGCTGCGCAGCTTTATACCGGACAATTAATTGCAGTATAGAATAAACTGCTTTTAATGTCAACCAAAAATAAAAAGAGGTTAACAATTGCTTTGCCATGATAAGGCAGTAGCGGCCGGTGACCTGTTACGTTTTGTAAGTAAAATAAAGTCTCAAAAAATCTTCTAAAACCATAGCGTAAAATTAATTGTCGATATGATTTATAATTTAAAAAAATCGGGAAGAGAGTACTTTCGCTTAAAATATTTATGGAAAATCAAGGTTAGAATAATCCTTGATTTTTCCTCATAAAAGCGGTATGATATACGTACATAAATACGTATATCATATGGAAGGGGTTATATATGTTTGTTGTCACAAGCCGTGACCTTCAGACCAGGATGAAAGGTATTAGACAAAGGGTAAATGAAGGCGAAGAAGCGATTATACACAGTAACGGATACGATGATCTTGTAATGATCACACTTGATAGATACAATGAATTATTAAATCTTGAAAGAATTCAAAATAAGAGAAGTAAATAGCAAGAGGAGGATAGAATATGGCAGAAAGTGAATATAAGGTTTATGGGGAAAGCCCTGATAAGAGCGTTAAAAAATCATACTGGGATGCTGCGAAAGGCCTTCAACGGGTCGATGGTCTTACTCCGACACAATACCTTTCAGAGCTGGCAGAAGCAAATATTGAAGGCGAATTGTCTTATGACGAAGTGGAGGGGTTATTATATAAGCGTTATGAAGATGAAACACCAGAAGATATCAAGAATCGAAATAAGGAGGCAGATCTTGTTGCTGCCAGAATTGCACATATCCTTGACAGCCCTGGCTATCCTCTTCAGATTGCTTCACTAAAAGCTATTCATAGAGAGCTTTTTAAGGATATTTACGATCATGCAGGACAATTTAGAAAGGTTAATATTTATAAGCAGGAACCAATTCTAAATGGAGCAACTGTAAAATATACAAATTATACGGCTTTAGACGATACCTTGGAATATGATTTTAATGCTGAGAAAAATAAAAGTTATTCCGGATTTACGCAAGAACAGATAATAAAAAGAATTGCAGCCTTTACGTCTTCTATATGGCAAGCGCATCCTTTTATGGAGGGTAACACCAGAACAACAGCGGTATTTATGGAATGCTATCTAAATAATATGGGCTTTCAGGCAGATAATAAGATGTTTAAAGATTACAGCCAATATTTCAGGAATGCTCTGGTACGGGCAAACTATGCTGCATATGCAAAAGGAATTGTAGAAACCAATGAATTTCTGGAAAAATTTTATAAAAATCTGCTTACTGGTGGAGATGATAAATTAACAAAACGTGAACTGATATTAAAAGAATGTTTTCTGCAAAAAGATATTGAGAGAGAAATTTGAAAAATCTGCATACAATCCGAAGTCTGGTTCCCAAGACGTGAGTTTGACGAAAATAAGTTCGGAGATGGACTTCCATTTTTTACCTGTTTCCTGTATAGTAAGGAATAGTATCAGGGAAAGGAGAGATGGAACATGAAAAAACTATTACAATGGGGCTGCGTCCTGATGGCCGTAGTACTTGTGACAGCTTTTGTACCGGCCGCCCAATCCGCCTCCATGGCGGATGAAACGGCACCGGCCCAGGAAGGGTCAGAGGTACGGAATGACTGGATAGATGAAAACCTGGGTCCTGGTGTGGCCAGGTGGGTAGATGAGAACGGAAATGTTTCGGAGCAGACCGGAAAACACGAAGAAGAGTCTTCCGGCGCGGACAGCCAGAGCAGTACGGAGGAGCAGGGGCAGCAGGAGGCAGCTTCTCAGGAAAGCCAGGAACAGGTCCCGGCGGGCCGTCAGATTGATCCTGCAAGGCCCATGGTGGCACTGACCTTTGATGACGGCCCTTTTGCTCCGGTGGGAAATCAAATCATGGATTGTCTGGCTCAATACGGCGGAAAGGCCACTTTTTTCGTAGTTGGGAACCGGGCGGCGGCTTATCAGACGGAGCTTCAGCGCATGGTCGCGGAGGGACATGAAATCGGCAACCATACCTACGAACATAAGTATCTGACCAAACTGAACGGGGCGCAGATCCAGAACCAGATCAACCGCTGTAACGATGCGGTACAGGCTGTCTGCGGTGTCAGGCCCACACTGGTAAGGCTTCCGGGCGGGTTAAAAAATGGTACGGTTCTTGCAAATGTTCAGGCTCCCATGATCATGTGGAGCATTGATACCCTGGACTGGAAGACGAGAAATGCCGGAAAGACCGTGAATGCGGTGCTAAGCCAGGTCCGGGACGGGGATATCGTGCTGATGCACGAGCTCTATTCCCAGAGCGGGTCAGCGGCTCTTGAGATCATTCCAAGGCTTACGGAGGCTGGATACCAGCTGGTGACGGTCAGTGAAATGGCCCAGTTACGCGGCGGTGCGGCGGCCGGCGGCGTGTATTCTCATTTTTATCCATAAATTAACCATTTGATCCGGAGGGATAATCATGAATTCAAAAGTTAGAATTGGTATTATTGGTGACTATGATGGGCGCCGTCTCTTATAGCAGCAGAAGAAGCATTGAAACACAGTTCGGACAGGTTGAGGATAGCATTTCAACATGCAGTAATTGAGTATGACAGAAATGTATTACATATCATCACGGAATATTTAAGCGCAGCGGCTTCGGCCCAAAAATAAAAGAGGCTGTCGCACTAGTGCGGCAGCCCTTTACACAAACGCCAGGATACTCTGCCAGCGGCTCTTATTATCTCCCCGGCTGTAGTATCTGTATATTTTATTTCTGTATTTTCGGCTTTGCAGCTTCAGCCACGTTAGATCATTGAACTTTTTCCAAGATCCACCGTTGTTCCTTTTGGCTCAGATATCTCCACTGTATCACCGGTGTATTATCCGTTTGTCCGGCTCCACTGAGACATAAGGAATAGTCGCTGGCAGATGATATAATCCTGTAATCGCCCGTGCTGTTTTTTATAAAAGCAAACTTTTGATTAAGAGCACTGGTATTTTCTCCTGTTTCAGCCACAGAGCCTTTGGTATAATAATCTTTTGAAATCTGAATTGCTTTATTGGTCACCTGATTGATTACTATGTATTCTCCGTCTCCGGTATTTTCAAGTCTCCATATCTCTTCGTTCTTTGTACCTTTATCCGCAGATGCTAGTTCACCGTTGGAATTAACAACAAGTGATTTCCCTGTTAAAACTGAAACAATCCGGTATTTTCCGTCTGCAAAGTCTCCCTTAATATATTTTCGCTCAGTAGCTTTCCCGGTATTGGCAAAGGTAAGGGACTGCCAGCCAAGTTCATCTCCATTGCTCTGTTCCTTTTCCAGCCTTCCGTTCAGCACTTTTTCAATATTGGGAGCCGGCAGTCCCATTCTTTTTACATAATGATTATAAATCAAAGAGTAAACAGGTCTAATGGAGCCTCTTGAGTCGGCGCTTATGGAGTTCATCCAGTCTGAATTACCCTTTTGGCCTTTTAACCATTCATAAGGAGTATATTGAACTTCTTCCATGTTATTATACTTTGCGACGTATTCCGCGGCCTTTAAGAAACGGTTGTCTGACAGGCTGTAGAGATCATCTCCCTGGTTCCAGGCCATTTCGCAAATGGAGCCATATAAGCTGATGCCAAGTGTGGTGTGTCCCTGATCCCTGCCTGATTCCTGCCATTGGGCAGTCCCGTCATCATATACAAATGGAATACAATTGTATATGGAACCGTTTCCAAGTCCGGTTTTAAAGTAGTCCACTGCCTGATTGTAGATGTCCTCCCGGTCTGTGAAGATACCGATGGAAATCATGGAGGCAATATTGCACAGATCCCAGTTTGCCCAGTAATTACCAATATGAGCGTCGTTGTGCTTTGTTAAGAATTCGTTGTTCTTCGGATAAAAAACATTTAGAAGCAGAGTGTCCATTGAACTTTTGTTAAAGTCCGGATGGTCACGCATAATCTCTGCGACATTAGCCAGCTGGTAGCCGTAGATTCCTGCAGCAAGATACCGGTCTGCATTGCCGGTGATATTTGTGGTTTTTGCTGACCACGCGTTAAGGATCCTGCATGCGGCCTCACCGTTTGCCTTACTTCCGCTTAGCTTCCAGATTAAAGCATTTTGATATGCACGTCTCAGATCAATATAAAAAGCGGAGCAATTTGAACCGCTGTTGTCCCTTATAATAGTCTCAACTTCCCTGGGCTGCCAGTCTGAAGCTGAAAATCCATTGCTTTTAAGCGCATTCCATGTATCGTAATTAGGATAAAGTTTATTGTTTATTGCTTCATTCATAGCCTCAAAGGATTCATCAGTATGCAGCATACCCGGATGTATAAATGTCCGTTTTCCTGTTTCTGCTAAGGCAATTGCTGAACTGCTCATGAAACTGCCGGTTGATGCCAAAACAACCGCCGTTACAAAGGCCACTGCTTTTTTAATTATTTTTCTCATATATGTTCCACACACCTCTCTATTTTTAACATCGCGTAAAGCGTTGAAATGCTGTAATGGTGAATTTGGCCGGCAGCGGTTGGTAAAAGTAATTGGAAGCTAACCGTCCTAGAGTTTACTATATGTGATTTAATTTCAAACGTCAAGTTACATTTTGATAAAATATCGAAAATATAATGATTTGTTGTAATGATTTTTGCTTTTTAGAAATATTTAATTATAAAAATACTATTAAAGATCATTTTGCCCAGATTCCCAGAGCGTTGCAGCAGCTTCGGCTAAAAAATAAAAGCTGGCTCAATAGCATGTACTGAGCCAGCGTAAAGGAACCGCGGGTTTTTATCTATTTCTCATCGCAAACCTGGAAGATGTAGAATTTTAAATAATAAGAGGTATCTTCTCCGGACCATAAAATGGGGTGGTCTGCGGCCTGGGTCCGGTATTCTACCTGGCGGAGGCGTTTGTGGACGTTTCCGGCGGCTTCCCGGATGGTTTTGGTAAAGAGTTCGGGAGTCATGAAGTGGGAGCAGGAGCAGGTGGCAAGATAGCCGCCGTCCCTGACCAGCTTCATGCCCCGGAGGTTGATCTCACGGTAGCCTTTTACAGCGTTTTTTACGGAGTTCCTGGATTTGGTGAAGGCCGGCGGATCCAGGATCACCACATCGAATTTTTCGCCGTTTTTCTCTAACTCCGGCAGGAGTTCGAAGACATCGGCACACTGGAAGGTTACCAGGCCGGACAGGCCGTTAAGCTCGGCATTTTCTCTTGCCTGGGCAACACCAAGCTCCGAGGCATCCACGCCAAGAACTTCCCTTGCTCCGGCGATTCCTGCGTTTAAGGCAAAGGATCCGGTGTGGGTGAAGCAGTCTAAGACCCGCTTGTCTTTGCATAAGCGCTGAATGGCAAGACGGTTGTATTTCTGGTCGAGGAAAAATCCGGTTTTCTGGCCATCCTGGACGTCGACTAAGTATTTGACCCCGTTTTCCATGATTTCTACCTTCGTGTCAAAGGGCTCGCCGATAAAGCCTTTGTAACGTTCCAGCCCTTCCTGGAGGCGGACCTTGGCATCGCTGCGTTCGTAAATCCCCCGTATCGTAATGCCGTCCTCTTCCAGGACTTTTTTTAGTTTTTCCAGGATCGTGGGTTTTAAGCGGTCAATGCCAAGGGCCAGGGATTCTACGACCAGTACGTCGGAGAACTTGTCCACCACGATGCCGGGAAGGAAGTCTGCTTCTCCGAAGATGAGGCGGCAGCTCTCCGTATCCACGGTGGCTTTGCGGTATTCCCAGACATTGCGGACCCGCATTTCAATAAAGTCATCATTTATTTTGCTGTCTTTTTTTCGGGATAAGATGCGGACGGTTATCTTTGAATTGGTATTGATGAAGCCGTGACCCAGGAAATAGCCGTCAAAGTCCTCTACGGATACCAAATCTCCATTGGCAAAATCCCCGGTAACCGTATCGATTTCATTGTCATAGATCCACATGCCGCCGGCTTTCAGAGAGCGGCCTTCTCCTTTTTTGATTCTTACAGTTGCCTGTTCCATAAGCGTTTTACTCCTTTATCGTTTCAATTGACCCCGTTTCAATGAGGTGAGCAGCCGGTACAGCGGCTGAAACAGAATGAGGGACAGTATAAAATTGCTGATCCCGTGGACGATGTCATAAGGAATCCCTGCTGTCCACCAGGTGAGGGCTGCGCCGGGTCCTCCGGTGATTAGGTAGGAGATGGTGCAGAATAATCCGAACAGCATTCCGAATATGCCGGAAAGCAGGGATATGCCAAAGGGCCCCGGAATCCTGTTTTTGTAGATCAGGAATATGGATGCAGGAAGAACGGCCCATACATAAAGGTAAGAAAACCACCAAAGACCGAAGCCGTAGACCAATCCTTCCAATACAACAAACACGTATAGGATGAACCATACGTGTCTGCGGAATACAAGGGTGTATAAAATTAGCAGCAGGGATACCAGTTCCACATTGGAAAGCCAGGACAGACTGACCTGGCTTACAAACAAAAGGGCCGACAGCAGTGCGTCCGACACCAGCTCTCCGGTGGTTAAACGGGGACGGTCTTTCATGATTTCCTGCTTTCTTTGACGGCTTTCGTATACTGGAAGGTGTAGCTTTCCCCATCCTTGATGGCCTGCTTGCTGACTCCGTAGCTGCAGGGGTCTCCGTCGCAGAGAATAGCCCAGTAAGCGCCGTCCTTCTGGTAATCCGCCCGTTTGCCGTTTATGGTGATGACCATGAGACCCGATTCCTCTGACGTGGTTCCGTCTATTTCAAGATCCGGTATGGATTTCAGAGCTTCTAGCAGATACTGTGCTTCGGTGGTTATCTGGTAATGGTCCCGGACTCCGTTTTCATATACCATATCAATGGAAATATTTTTTGTTCCTGCCATGGGGACCGGTTTTGTTAGGGAATATATCACTAACAGCAGTGCCAGGACTGCGATAGCTGCACAGGCTCCCCAAAAGGGAGAGAGCCTTTTAAATTTATTCATGGTCTGCTGACTTCCTTTTTCATTATTAGAATGCATGGATAAGTATAGCATAAATATATGGAGTGCCGCAAGAACAGAATTTCCATCTTTTCTTAAAATACCTCCTGATGTATAATGGACAGGTATTGTTTGATGAAAAGGTGGATGAAAATGGTTGGAAATGAACAGATTTTAGAAGAAATAACAGCTTGTGAGAAGCTTTTGATCGGAATCGGCGAGGAATGGAGGGCAGAAGGGGTACCGGATATCAGGAGCCTTTATGAAAAGATGAACGGACTTATCAAGGAGAAGGATTTTTTTATTGTCACAACTGTTACCGATGGGGAAATCCGGAAGTCTTCTCTGGATCAGAGGCGGATCACGGCTCCCTGCGGGAATGTGACCTGGAGGCAGTGTTCCAAATCCTGCACCAGGGATATCTGGGAGCCGGGAGAGATTCCGGATGATATCTGTCCTCATTGCAAAGCGCCTCTTACAGGGAATACCATAGAGGCGGACGATTACATTGAAGAGGGCTATCTTCCCCAGTGGAACGAATATACCGGCTGGCTGGCCGGAACCCTTAATAAAAAGCTGCTGATCCTGGAACTGGGGGCAGGGTTTCCGACTCCCACGGTCATCCGCTGGCCATTTGAGAAAACCGTAACTGTGAACAAGAAAGCCAGAATGTACCGGATACATGGGAAATTTGCACAGTTACCGGAAGGCATTAAGGGAAAAGCAGATTCTGTTTCAGAAAATTCTGTGGAATTCTTTCGCTTTTTGTAGGAATATTTTGCGTTGTACATTGACCTGTCCTGTGTTAAAATGTTGAAAAAAGGCGTAAAGAGGTGACGGACGTGATAGCGATCATTGACTATGATGCTGGTAACTTGAAGAGTGTGGAGAAGGCTCTGACCGCATTGGGGGAAAAGCCGGTGGTGAGCCGGGAGAAGGAAACCATTCTTTCTGCGGATAAGGTGATCCTGCCGGGAGTCGGGTCCTTTGGCGATGCCATGGAAAAGCTCCGTCAATATGGACTGGTGGATGTGATCCGTCAGGTGGCAGATCAGGGAACGCCCTTTCTGGGGATATGTCTGGGACTTCAGCTTTTCTTTGAAAGCAGTGAAGAGTGCCGGGGCGTTAAGGGCCTTTCCCTGCTTCCGGGGAAAATTGTGAAATTCCCGGATACGCCGGGGCTTAAAGTCCCCCATATGGGCTGGAACTGCCTGGACATAAAGCCTGGTGCAAAACTTTTTAAAGGGATAGGATCAGGGGCATATGTGTATTTTGTCCATTCATATTATTTAGAGGCCGGCGAGGAATCCGATGTGGCCGCATCTGCGGATTATGGTGTCAGATTCGGCGCTTCTGTGGAGCGGGGAAATCTTTTTGCCTGCCAGTTCCATCCGGAGAAGAGCAGTGATACGGGCTTAAAGATATTGAGAAATTTCATTGAACTGGCTTAAGGAGGTGCCGGATGCTTACGAAGAGAATTATCCCATGCCTGGATGTACTGGGCGGAAGGGTGGTAAAGGGTGTAAATTTTGTGAATTTAAAGGATGCCGGGGACCCGGTGGAGATCGCTGCGGCCTATGACAGGGCAGGTGCCGACGAGCTGGTGTTTCTTGATATAACCGCGTCCTCCGATAACCGGAATACGGTGGTGGATATGGTGCGCCGGGTGGCGGAAAAGGTGTTTATCCCGTTTACCGTGGGCGGCGGGATCCGTACGGTGGACGATTTCCGGATGCTCTTGCGGGAAGGAGCGGATAAGATATCCATTAACTCCTCTGCCATCAATACGCCCCGGCTGATTTCCGATGCGGCGGATAAGTTCGGGCGCCAGTGCGTGGTAGTTGCCATTGATGCCAGGAGGAGACCGGATGGAAGCGGCTGGAACGTATTTAAGAACGGCGGACGCATTGATACCGGACTGGATGCGGTGGAATGGGCCATGGAGGCAGACCGCCTGGGGGCAGGGGAGATACTGCTTACCAGCATGGACTGCGACGGAACAAAGGCCGGATACGATAACGGGCTGAACCGTGTCATAGCGGAGCATGTTTCGGTTCCGGTGATCGCTTCCGGAGGTGCCGGAACCATGGAGCATTTTCATCATGCCCTGACAGAAGGAAAGGCGGATGCGGCTCTGGCGGCATCCCTGTTTCATTACAGAGAATTGGAGATTACGGAATTAAAACGGTATTTAAGCAATATGGGAGTACCGGTAAGGATTTAAAGATGGGGATTTCCCCATGGATATACAAAGGAGAAAAAAATGGGAGCAATTGATAACGACTGGCTGAGCCCCTTAAGCGGGGAATTTAAAAAGCCATATTACAGGGAACTTTATCAGAAGGTGAAGCATGAATATGAAACCAGACAGGTCTTTCCGGATCCGGATGATATCTTTAATGCATTTCAATTCACGCCTCTTTCGAACGTAAAGGTGGTGATTTTGGGGCAGGACCCCTACCATAATTACGGGCAGGCACACGGGCTGTGCTTTTCCGTAAAGCCTGATGTGGAGATACCGCCGTCGCTTGTGAATATTTATCAGGAGCTTCGGGATGATTTAGGCTGTGAGATACCGAATAACGGGTATTTGAAAAAATGGTCGGATCAGGGGGTCATGCTTCTTAACACGGTTCTTACGGTGCGGGCCCATGCAGCGAATTCCCATCAGGGGATCGGCTGGGAGCAGTTTACGGATGCGGCCATTCAGATCCTTAACGGGCAGGACCGGCCTATGGTATTCCTCTTATGGGGCCGTCCGGCCCAGAATAAGAAGGGGATGCTCACAAATCCAAAGCATCTGATCCTGGAAGCGCCCCATCCGAGTCCGCTTTCCGCATACCGGGGATTCTTTGGCTGTAAGCACTTCAGCAGGACCAACGCCTTTTTAGAGGCGGGCGGGTTAAAACCCATTGACTGGCAGATTGAAAATATTTAAAGAGATAGGGGAAATGGAATGAATATAATTGAAATTTTAAAAGTAGTTGTTCTGGGAATCGTGGAAGGCTTTACGGAATGGCTGCCCATCAGCAGCACAGGACATATGATCCTGGTGGATGAGATCATACATCTAAACCAGCCGTCTGACTTTAAAAATATGTTTTTGGTAGTAATCCAGCTGGGAGCGATCCTGGCAGTGGTCGTACTGTATTTTGACAAACTGAACCCGTTTTCAACCGGGAAAAAGCCGGCACAGAAGAAAGCAACCATGGTATTGTGGTCCAAGATCGTCCTGGCCTGTATTCCCGCGGCTGTGATTGGATTACTGGTGGATGACATCCTTGACAAGTATCTGATGAACGGGTATGTGGTGGCAGCGACCCTGATTATCTATGGCGTGCTGTTTCTGGTCATCGAGAACCGGAACCAGTACCGGAATTTTGACGTGCAGAAGGTAGGGGATATTTCCTATCAGACAGCCCTTTCGATCGGTCTGTTCCAGCTTTTGTCACTGATTCCCGGTACGTCACGGTCCGGCTCCACCATTCTGGGCGCCATGATCTTAGGCTGCTCCCGGGCCGCTTCGGCAGAGTTTTCCTTTTTCCTGGGAATTCCGGTCATGTTCGGTGCCAGCCTCTTAAAGATTGTGAAATACGGCATGAATTTCACCGGCCCCCAGATTTTCTATCTGGTATTAGGAATGGTGATCGCCTTTGTTGTTTCTGTTTATGCCATTAAGTTTTTGATGGGATATATCAGACAGCATGATTTTAAATTCTTTGGGTATTACAGGATCGTTCTGGGAGCGGTGGTTCTATTGTATTTTGGCATTACGGCAATCCTTGGTTAGGAAAAAGAGAGTTGATCATCAGCAGTCTGCTGAGATCAACTCTCTTTTGGATGATAAGTCATAAAGGTTCCTTTCTGACGGCTCACGGTTGAAACAGCATTCCGATCCGTCCCTCGGCGGCCTGCTCGTCAATGCCGTCGAAATAAAATTGTAGATTCCGATTCTGCGTGTTAAGCCCTTTTTTCATCTCGTCGTAGTCCTTGACATTTACTTTTGTTATACCGTAATCGATATAGATATCGCAGTCGAAGGCATTGGCGGTGTTGATTAAAAGTGCGAGTGGAATTGGGGTACAACGCAGCTGGATATCGACTTCGATTGTCCGCATACCCATGCCTCCTTTTCCTGATGGCCGGAGTAACCCCGGTGAGAACATGCCTGTAATTACATGAGGGTTTTAGTGGTATTAATAGTGAAAAACTAAAAAATGCAGCAGAGTACTTATAAATAGATATAGAGGAGAACCAAGAAAAATATTCAGGAAAATTTTAATATCGCCGCAGACTGCCCGGAACACGGATTATCTTTTGGGCCTGCAGCCATAACCGGAGAAACTCGCAAAGCGTGTTTCCTCCGGTTTAAAAAGCATTTTTTATGCGTTTTCAGCGATTTCATAAATAAGACGTTCGGAATCCTCCCATCCCAGACATGGATCGGTGATGGATTTCCCGTAGCAGTGCTCGCTTACCTTCTGGCAGCCAGGTTCGATGTAGCTTTCAATCATCAGGCCCTTTACCAGAGTCCGGACTTCGGCTGCGTGCTTCCGGCTGTGCAGAACTTCTTTGGAAATACGGATCTGTTCTTTGTATTTCTTATTGGAATTGGNGATTTAAAGATGGGGATTTCCCCATGGATATACAAAGGAGAAAAAAATGGGAGCAATTGATAACGACTGGCTGAGCCCCTTAAGCGGGGAATTTAAAAAGCCATATTACAGGGAACTTTATCAGAAGGTGAAGCATGAATATGAAACCAGACAGGTCTTTCCGGATCCGGATGATATCTTTAATGCATTTCAATTCACGCCTCTTTCGAACGTAAAGGTGGTGATTTTGGGGCAGGACCCCTACCATAATTACGGGCAGGCACACGGGCTGTGCTTTTCCGTAAAGCCTGATGTGGAGATACCGCCGTCGCTTGTGAATATTTATCAGGAGCTTCGGGATGATTTAGGCTGTGAGATACCGAATAACGGGTATTTGAAAAAATGGTCGGATCAGGGGGTCATGCTTCTTAACACGGTTCTTACGGTGCGGGCCCATGCAGCGAATTCCCATCAGGGGATCGGCTGGGAGCAGTTTACGGATGCGGCCATTCAGATCCTTAACGGGCAGGACCGGCCTATGGTATTCCTCTTATGGGGCCGTCCGGCCCAGAATAAGAAGGGGATGCTCACAAATCCAAAGCATCTGATCCTGGAAGCGCCCCATCCGAGTCCGCTTTCCGCATACCGGGGATTCTTTGGCTGTAAGCACTTCAGCAGGACCAACGCCTTTTTAGAGGCGGGCGGGTTAAAACCCATTGACTGGCAGATTGAAAATATTTAAAGAGATAGGGGAAATGGAATGAATATAATTGAAATTTTAAAAGTAGTTGTTCTGGGAATCGTGGAAGGCTTTACGGAATGGCTGCCCATCAGCAGCACAGGACATATGATCCTGGTGGATGAGATCATACATCTAAACCAGCCGTCTGACTTTAAAAATATGTTTTTGGTAGTAATCCAGCTGGGAGCGATCCTGGCAGTGGTCGTACTGTATTTTGACAAACTGAACCCGTTTTCAACCGGGAAAAAGCCGGCACAGAAGAAAGCAACCATGGTATTGTGGTCCAAGATCGTCCTGGCCTGTATTCCCGCGGCTGTGATTGGATTACTGGTGGATGACATCCTTGACAAGTATCTGATGAACGGGTATGTGGTGGCAGCGACCCTGATTATCTATGGCGTGCTGTTTCTGGTCATCGAGAACCGGAACCAGTACCGGAATTTTGACGTGCAGAAGGTAGGGGATATTTCCTATCAGACAGCCCTTTCGATCGGTCTGTTCCAGCTTTTGTCACTGATTCCCGGTACGTCACGGTCCGGCTCCACCATTCTGGGCGCCATGATCTTAGGCTGCTCCCGGGCCGCTTCGGCAGAGTTTTCCTTTTTCCTGGGAATTCCGGTCATGTTCGGTGCCAGCCTCTTAAAGATTGTGAAATACGGCATGAATTTCACCGGCCCCCAGATTTTCTATCTGGTATTAGGAATGGTGATCGCCTTTGTTGTTTCTGTTTATGCCATTAAGTTTTTGATGGGATATATCAGACAGCATGATTTTAAATTCTTTGGGTATTACAGGATCGTTCTGGGAGCGGTGGTTCTATTGTATTTTGGCATTACGGCAATCCTTGGTTAGGAAAAAGAGAGTTGATCATCAGCAGTCTGCTGAGATCAACTCTCTTTTGGATGATAAGTCATAAAGGTTCCTTTCTGACGGCTCACGGTTGAAACAGCATTCCGATCCGTCCCTCGGCGGCCTGCTCGTCAATGCCGTCGAAATAAAATTGTAGATTCCGATTCTGCGTGTTAAGCCCTTTTTTCATCTCGTCGTAGTCCTTGACATTTACTTTTGTTATACCGTAATCGATATAGATATCGCAGTCGAAGGCATTGGCGGTGTTGATTAAAAGTGCGAGTGGAATTGGGGTACAACGCAGCTGGATATCGACTTCGATTGTCCGCATACCCATGCCTCCTTTTCCTGATGGCCGGAGTAACCCCGGTGAGAACATGCCTGTAATTACATGAGGGTTTTAGTGGTATTAATAGTGAAAAACTAAAAAATGCAGCAGAGTACTTATAAATAGATATAGAGGAGAACCAAGAAAAATATTCAGGAAAATTTTAATATCGCCGCAGACTGCCCGGAACACGGATTATCTTTTGGGCCTGCAGCCATAACCGGAGAAACTCGCAAAGCGTGTTTCCTCCGGTTTAAAAAGCATTTTTTATGCGTTTTCAGCGATTTCATAAATAAGACGTTCGGAATCCTCCCATCCCAGACATGGATCGGTGATGGATTTCCCGTAGCAGTGCTCGCTTACCTTCTGGCAGCCAGGTTCGATGTAGCTTTCAATCATCAGGCCCTTTACCAGAGTCCGGACTTCGGCTGCGTGCTTCCGGCTGTGCAGAACTTCTTTGGAAATACGGATCTGTTCTTTGTATTTCTTATTGGAATTGGAGTGGTTGGAGTCCACGATGCAGGCGGGATTTTTTAAATTACGCCGGCTGTACATCTCATGGAGCAGGAACAGATCTTCAAAATGGTAGTTGGGGCTGCACTGGCCATGCTTATTGACCGCACCGCGGAGGATGGTATGAGCGAGCGGGTTCCCATCGCTCTTCACTTCCCAGCCACGGTAGGTGAAATCATGAGCCTGCTGTGCGGCCACAACGGAATTGAGCATAACGGATAAGTCGCCGCTGGTTGGATTTTTCATGCCTACGGCAACATCACAGGCACTGGAAGTCAGCCGGTGCTGCTGGTTTTCTACGGAACGGGCGCCTATGGCAATGTAGGACATAATGTCATCCATATATCCAAGATTTTCCGGATACAGCATCTCGTCTGCTGTGGATAATCCGGTTTCCAAGAACACCTTCATGTGCATTTTTCGGATGGCGATCAGTCCTTCGTGCATGTCCGGCTTTTTTTCCGGGTCAGGCTGGTGGAGCATTCCTTTGTAGCCTTCGCCCGTGGTCCTGGGCTTGTTGGTGTAAATCCTGGGGATGAGGATCAAACGGTCCTTTGTTTTTTCCTGCACTTTTATAAGGCGGCTTGCATAGTCACATACAGCCTCTTCATTGTCAGCGGAACAGGGACCAATTATAACAAGGAATTTATCGCTTATCCCGGTGAGTACGTCGCTGATGGCCTGATCTCGTTTTATTTTAAGGGCTTTAAATTCTGCCGGAAGCGGAAAGCGTTCCTTGATCTCTTCCGGGCTTGGCAGATTGTTAACATATTGAAATCCCATGATATCCTCCTGTGCATGTGGTTATTCTGTATTTTTGCAGTTGATTATATAACAGAACGTAGGAAAAATCCAGTGCCCAATGAAATTTTAGCAATGTGCTGCAGCTTAAGTGTTCCTTTTTCCTGAAAAATGGTGTATGATGATAAATAATGAAAACAGGAAAGGTGTATACAGGATGGTAAAATATTGGAATTGGGGAGGACGCTATATCGGCGTCAGGCAGAGGGATTATCTGGTGGCCTGTGACGGAACGATTCTCGGAAAATTCTATGGGAAGGAAATTTATGACCAGAACGGGAATTACATAGGAGAACCGGGCAGAAACGACCGGCTTATAAAGAATAAAACAAAAGATAACTTTCGCCGCCCGGCGTTCAGCTTTTGCGTAAAGGGAACCATTACTGCACCTTTGAAAGACTGCGCGCCTTACCCCATGATTCCGGGCCATGAGGATTTTTTGTAATCGTACCGCCCTCCTGTAACAGCAGATAGGAAGAAAAGAGGGAAAAAGCAGAATGGAAGAAAATGTAACATTGGAAGAAATGCTTTATTTCCGTGAAGAAAAAGTAAGAATGCAGGAAGAACTGCGAAAAAAGCATGAGGGAGTTACCATTGTGGCCCTTGGGATGAATGTTCCCGGCCCAAGGAAAACCTCTCCCGCCATCCTGCTGGCATTTACCGAAGGGGGAGAAGCGCTGGACCGGTTGTTTTCCGGTAATGGGCTGCATGTGACAGAAGAAGCCGTAATAAAAGAGAAGGCGGGTTATCTGAAGCTTTATGCTGTGAAAAGCCTGGACCACCTT
Organism: Clostridium sp. Marseille-P2415; assembly: GCF_900155545.1. Lineage (GTDB taxonomy): Bacteria > Bacillota > Clostridia > Lachnospirales > Lachnospiraceae > Lacrimispora. Next base: position 665,261 of record NZ_LT732525.1, on the reverse strand, counting down.
TTTGTGAAAAAGATAACGGTCCGGCTGGAAGAAACCCACCCTTTGGGAAGGCTGTTCGACATTGACGTATACGATGGGGCAGGAAGAGGGATCAGCAGGGAGGAACTGGGCGCCTCTGTGCGGAAATGCCTGATTTGTGAAAAGGATGCAAAGATATGCGGCCGCAGCCGGAACCATACGGTGGAGGAGCTTTACTGCCGTGTAGAAAATATCATAGATTCCTGGTTGAAAGAAGGGGGCGGATGAGAGTCTGTCTCTTTCTTAATAAATTTTAAGGTTCCTTTTTTCCCTGGTTAAGATTCTCCCTATAAAATGAAATCATACGAAAATAAAAGGGAGGCTTTAAGCAAAATGGAGATAAAAAAACCAGCCATGGCCGGTACATTGGAGTCCAGCGACTGTCAGGTGACCGTAGAGCCAGGTGATGGTAAAATCGATTTTGCGCTGGAAAGCGCGGTAATAAACCAGTTTGGCAACAGAATCCGGAAGGTGGTCATGGAGAACCTTAAGAATCTCGGAGTCGACAATGTGAAAATTACGGTTGTTGATAAAGGGGCACTGGATTGCACCATTAAGGCGCGTGTAGAGGGAGCGGTATCCCGTTCCACAGACCAGTTTGAAAATATTCTTTGGGGAGGCGGAACGAAACGATGAATCCGAATAAGAAACGGCTCAGAAGAACCATGATGTTTTTAAATGCCCAGAAACCGGGCCTCATTAAGGATCCGTACATTTATAAGCCGGATTCCATCATGTTGGATTTAGAGGATGCGGTCGCAGAGAACCAGAAGGATGCAGCCAGATTTTCCCTTTACCATGCACTGAAAGAGATTGATTACAGGGGCTGCGAGCGGGTGGTCCGGATCAATGGACTGGATACTCCCTACTGGAAAGAAGATATCCGTTGTGCGGTTGCAGGCGGCTGTGATGCCATCCGGATTCCAAAGACAGAAAGTCCTGAGGACGTAAAAGCAGTAGAAACGGAGATCCGGGCTGCGGAAGAGGATTTCGGCATTCCGGAAGGAAGAACCCTCATTATGGCTGCCATTGAATCCGCAAGAGGCGTGATGAAGGCGTTGGATGTCTGTGAAGCTTCCGGACGCCTGTTTGGAATCGCGCTTTCCGGCGGGGACTATACCAAAGACCTTCAGACTCATATCACCGGAACCGGAATTGAACTGATGGGAGCCAGACAGAACATGATCATTGCGGCCAGAGCGGCAAAGGTCCAGTGCTTTGATACGGTTTATACCGACCTTGATGATATGGAAGGCTTCCGGCGGGATGTGGAAACCATTCATTTAATGGGCTTTGACGGGAAATCCATTATCAATCCGCGCCAGATTCCGGTTGTCCATGAGATCTTTACGCCGACCCGGAAGGATATCACCTTTGCAGAAAAGGTCGTTAAGGAAATTGAGGACAAAAAGGCAAAGGGTATCGGAGTATTTACCGTGGACGGAAAGATGATCGACATTGCGTTCTATGACGGAGCTAAGAGAACCATAGAGCTGGCCAAGGCCTCCGGCGTGTATAAAGGAGATTTGTAAGATGATTAATGCAGTAGGGAGAGAGATTCCGGAAGAAATCTTAAAGCAGACAGGAAAAGAGCCCTTTATGGGAGTTCATCACTTTGATGGATATGAGTATAAAAAAGACGGCCCGGTCACGAAGTGTGTGATCAATTCGGAGGGAAGCAAGCTGGTGGACAGCATTCACGATTGTCTGGTGAAATGCGGGATCAGGGATGGCATGACCCTGGGCTTTCATCATCATTTCCGGGAAGGTGACTATGTGGTAAATATGGTGATGGAGGAGATCCATAACATGGGGATCAAGGATATCACCATCTGCGCAAGTTCCCTTGGGAAGGCCCATGACAAGCTGGTGGATTATATCGAGGATGGAACCATTGTGGGAATCCAGTCCTCAGGCGTCCGGGGGAAAATCGGCAGGGCCATATCGGAAGGCAAATTAAAGGGTCTGGCCGTCATGCGCTCCCACGGCGGAAGAGTCCGTGCTATTGAAACCGGAGAGGTGAGGATCGATATTGCATTTATCGGTGCGCCCACCTGCGATGACTATGGTAACTGCCGGGGCATCGGCGGAAAATCGGACTGCGGCGTGCTTTCCTATTCCATGGTGGATGCGGACTATGCCGATAAGGTAGTGGCAGTTACTGACTGTCTGGTTCCATTCCCCAACTTCCCCGCCCATATTTCCATGACGAAAGTGGATTATGTGGTAGTTGCAGATGAAATCGGAAATCCGGATAAGATCGCAACCGGGGCCGCAAAGCCGACCACGGATATGCGCAAGCTTATGATGGCCGATTACTGTACCCGGTTTGTTGTGAATACCCCTTATTTTAAGGATGGATTTTCCTACCAGACCGGGGTAGGCGGAGCTTCCATCGCTTCTACCGTTTCTCTCGCCAAAATCATGAATGAGAGAAATGTGCGCATGCGCTTTGGAGTGGGAGGCCTTACAAAGCCAATGTGCGACTTATTGGAGAACAATCAGGTCGATGCCCTTTTAGATACCCAGGATTTCGACCTGGATGCAGTGGAATCGGTCATCAATCCTAAGCATTTCCGGATCAGCGCAGGGGAATATGCCGATCCCTTTAATAAGGGTGCTGTTGTGAATAAGCTGGATTTCGTGATCCTTGCAGCATTGGAAGTGGATGTGAATTTTAACTGCAATGTGGTCGTGGGTTCTGACGGCGTGATCACCGGTGCCCAGGGCGGACATCCGGACACTGCGGCCGGAGCGAAATGTACCATAGTGATCGCCCCGCTGCTGCAGGGAAGGATTCCGGCTGTCTGCTCTGAGGTCACGACGGTCACGACTCCGGGCGAATCCATTGATGTGGTGATTACGGATTATGGCATTGCGGTCAATCCGGCAAGGCAGGATCTGATCGAGTGCATGAAAGACGTGGATCTGCCGTTTAAGACCATAGAGGAGCTGAGGGATATCGCATACTCCATCGTGGGAGAGCCGGAAAAGGTGCAATTTGATGATAAGGTAGTAGGGATCATTGAGAGCCGGGACGGAACTATCATGGATGTGGTGCGTAAAATAAAAGAGTTTCAATTTGCAGGAGAATAAACGATGCATGGCAGTTCTTGTGTGAATCCCCAAAAGACATTGGAAAAGACAGCTTTCCATATTGGGAACATGGCTTACCGGGCAATGCTTGAGGAGGTCTATACCTCCCCAAAGCCCGGGCTTGTGGATCTGTATTCCACAGGTGCCCATAAAGACATGGATGTTGCCGACTTTGAGCGGAGTGCGGCGGCCCTGGAGCCATATTTTGCATCCATGGCTCTGGAAGGCATGAGGTTTCCGGGCGCTCCCAGACTGCTGTTTGACAGCATCCGAAAGACCGGCCTGTCAGCGGAGAAGGCCATGTACAAGGCCACGGCCGGGGTGAATACCCACAAAGGGCTGATCTTTCACATGGGAGTCTTAAGCGCAGCTGCAGGGGCATGCATCCGCGCCCATGGAGCTGTGACCGCAGATCGCCTGATGGAAATGGAGCAGGCCATGGTAAGGGAGACCCTGATTAGAGAGGTGGAGGAAATGCGGAAATTTACCAGCAACGGGGAAAAAAACCTGCATCAATACGGGACCACCGGTGCCAGAGGGGAAGCCATAAGCGGCTATGCTTCCGTACGCAGGATCGCGCTTCCGGCCATGGCAAAAGGGCTCAGGGAGGGCCGGGACTGGAACCGGATCAAGCTGGAAACGCTGTTTATGCTCATGAGCCGGGTCGATGATTCCAACATCCTTGCAAGACACGATCCGGATGTCCTTTTTAAGGTCCAGAGTCTGGCAAGGGATTTCTTACGTGCCGGAGGGGCCTACAGGGACGAAAGCATGCTGGAACTGAAGCGCATGGATGCGGATTTTATAAAGAGGAATATAAGTGCCGGAGGGTGTGCGGATCTTCTGGCTGTGGCCATATTCATGGCGGAGCTGTTAAAGGGACCTGTGAAAAGGAGTATTTTATGGAATTTAAGAAGCTGGAAGGAAGGCCGTTAAAAGGGAAAGAGCTGGAACGGTTAAAGGATTTCTTAGACCGGAATGACTTGGATTATGACCAGGGGATCGAATACAGTGTATGCCTGCTTGATGAGGATGACCGGATCCTGGCCGCAGGCTCTGCGGAACAGAATGTTTTAAAATGCATTGCGGTTGATAAAAGCGCACGGGGGCTTGGCTTATCCGGGTCAATTATCTCGTGTCTTACCCAGTATGAATTTGAGAACGGCAGATCCCACATTCTTATGTACACGAAACCGAAAAACAGGGAAATGTTTGAGGATCTGGGATTTTATACGGTTCTTATGACCGAAGATGTCCTTTTTATGGAAAACAGGAAAAACGGGTTTGACGAGTTTGTGAACCGTCTGGTTTCAGAATCTCCGACAGAGGCTTTAACCCCGGGTATGGTGATCGGCTCCATTGTTGCCAATTGCAATCCGTTTACTTATGGGCACCGGTATCTGATCGAACAGGCCCTTAACTGCTGTGACTATGTCCATGTGCTGGTTCTTGCCGATAACCGAAGCAGCTTTGGGGCGGAAGAACGATTTTCCATGGTCCGGGAAGGAACCGGAGATCTTCCCCGGGCGATCGTCCATCAGGCTTCTGATTTTGTCATATCCGCAGCAACCTTTCCAACCTATTTCATGAAGGAAAAGGTCCATGCAGAAAGGGCCAACTGCCGTCTGGATCTGGAGCTCTTCGGCAGGCGCATCGCTCCGGCTCTCGGGATAACAACGCGCTTTGTGGGAACCGAACCGGTATGTGCCGTAACAGGTCATTATAATGAGGAAATGAAGAAGATCCTGCCCCTGTATGGAATCTCTGTGAAGGAAATCGAGAGGAAGGGTTCCGAAGGAGAGGCGATCAGCGCATCTGTGGTACGGAAATGGTATGAAAAGGAAGATTTTGAACGGATAAAAGGTCTGGTGCCCCAAACGACACTGGAATATCTGATAAACAGAAAAAAAGGCCGGAGGCCTATGGGTTGAACCGGTATCCCAGGCCTCTGACTGTTACGATATGGGCCGGCTTTTGCCGGTCCTCTTCGATTTTACTGCGCAGGCGGTTGATGTACACCATGATGGCATTATCGTCTACGGCAAAGCTGTTTCCCCACACATGCTCGTAAATCATGTCTTTTGTAAATACCTGGCCCGTATGCTTTAAGAACAGCAGCATCAGGCTGCTTTCTTTGGAAGAAAGAACAATCTCTTCTCCGTTTTTATAAAACCGCATGGTGGAAGTATTGTAGGTGAAAGGTCCGCATTCCAGAATATCCGAGCTGTCCAGCACCTGGTTTTTGTTGCGGCGGATCAGCGCCTTGACCTTGGCTCCCAGGACTAAGGGGCGGAAGGGCTTGGTTATGTAATCATCTGCGCCGAGAGAAAGGCCGTAGAGAGAATCGTAATCCTCGTTTCTTCCGCTTACGATCATGACCGGAGTCTGAACGCCCTGGCTTCTGAGCCGCTTGATGACCTCAAAGCCTTCCATATCACCCAGCATCACATCCATGAGGATCATATCATAGTTATGGTTCTTTAAATAATTCAATGCAGCAAGTCCGCTGTCCGCAATGGTGGTTTCCAAATCATTGCTGTGCATAACTTTCTCTAATAACTTACAAACAGCCGGATCGTCATCCACAATTAATACTTTATCAGACATAGCTTCCCCCAAATTAAAAATAATGTTGAAATAGATCGAAATAAGTCTAAAAATATTATAATATTAACCTGGAGACAAGTCAATGAGGAACAGACAAATGAGGGGCAGATTCATGAACAAAATAAAAGAGAATAAGAAATATGCGGCGGTATTCATGTTTTGTGCTATGGCAGCCGTACTGCTTATTTTTTGTTGTCTTGTATTCAGCATCTGGGAGGAATATAAAGAGGCGATCATAGACAATCAAAAGAGACAGATGATTTTGACGACCCAGACCATGGGAGAAAATTTAAAGGTTTTTATTGAAGGATATCAGGCGGACTTAAACACCCTGTGTTCCATGGAAGAAGAGAATTATAAAAAAACCGGGAGGAAGGATTGGAGCTTGCTTCAGGATTATGTCACTTATCATAACCGGTTTGTTTATGATGTCATTCTGGAGAATGAAGACGGAAAACTGTTAAAAAGCATCCATGGATATGGGGTAACACAAACCTATTCCGTGACGAAAATCAGCCAGGATGTAAGCTTTCGGCAGTGCAGACTGGAAAATGGGGAATTGTATCTGATTTTAAAGAAGAATCTTACCGACGGTAACTCCATTTCCGTTGTCATAAATGAAAAAAATTATTACAAGTCACTGGTTTCCAATATCCGCCTTGGAACCAATGGATATGTGATAATAAAGGATTCAAAAGGTATCATCCTCATTCACCCCCAGGAAAGCCAGTGGGGGATCAATGTAATTTCAGGCCGGCAGGAGATGTTTCCGGATAAGGATTTAACCAGCCTTCAGAAGATGATTGAAAAGCAGAACAGAGGAGAGGCGGGGGTCTCCGAGTACTATTCCTACTGGTGGACCGACCCGGGGGTGCCGGAAGTGAAAAAGATCAGCGCCTATTCCCCGGCTGTCATAGGAGACAGCTTTTTAGTGGTCAGTGCGGTCATTGATTACAATGATATTTATATCCCGGTTGCAGCAGGATTTTTTAAGCTGGGCCTGGTCTTTTTCGGAATCGTTGCAGTGGTCCTCGGAATGGTATTCTACATCGGGGACTTGCGGGTCCAGAAGAGGAAGGATACAGAAGAAATCGCCTATCTCTGGGAGCTTAATAAAATTTTGGAGGAACTGCATCAGAGTGAAGAAACAATTGCCCACCAACAGAGGCTTCAGGTTATGGGGACCATGACCGGAGGCATTGCCCATGAGTTTAACAACTTACTCACGCCGATCATGGGATATGCCGAACTGCTGATGCTTGATCTTCCCGGGGATTCGGAAAGCTATGACAGCGCATCGGAGATTTATGAGGCTTCCGGAAAGGCAAAAGAGATCATCCAGCAGATTTCTTCCTTAAGCAGAAAAAATATGGAGACCGCCTTTAAAAACATAAACGCTGAAAAGGTGCTGGGCCGTGCCATAAAAATGGTAAGCTCCGTGTGTCCGGCCCATGTTCATTTAAAGGTGGAAATTATATTAACCGATGAATGCTTTCTGGGAAATGAAACCCAGATGAATCAGGTCATATTAAATATTTGCGTGAACGCGATCCATGCGATCGGTCACAGGGAAGGAAATATAACCATTACGGGAAGCGAGGTAGGGCCGGAGGAATTAAAACAGTACAAGCTTTCTTCTGTTTCGGAAGAGTGGAATCATTACATCCGGATCGACATTGCAGACGATGGGGAAGGCATGAGCGAAGAGGTGCTAAAGCAGATTTTCGATCCGTTTTTTACGACAAAGAAAAATGGGGCCGGAACGGGCCTGGGCCTTTCTCTGGTAGAGCAGATTGTTCATTCCCACAAAGGATATGTTTTTGCCGAAAGCAGACTGGGAGAAGGCAGTGTCTTTCATGTTTACCTTCCTGTGAATGAACAGAAGGAGCAGGAAGGGCAGCAGGAAACAGAGGAGGAAAGCGGGGACCTTTTAAGGCTTCTGGTCGTGGACGACAATCCAAAGGTATTAAGACTGCTGGAAAAGAATTTTAACAGGCTTCATGTGCCCTTGATGGCCTGTATGGACTTTGAGGAGGCCAGGAGAGTTTTGAAGGAGCAGGAAGTGGATACCATTGTGACGGAGCATTATATTGCCGGGAAAAGCGGCACGGATTTCTGCATGTCCCTCCAGGGGCAATATCCGGACATCATCCGGATCATTATGACGGACCGGGTGACGAGGGAAATTCTGGAGGCCAAGAAACGGAAAATAATTGATGAATACATCGACAAACCGGTTTCCGATTCCGCCATTTTAAAAGCGGTAAAGAACTGCAAGGAAAGAGTATAAAAGAAAAGCCTAATCTTAATAACTTTTAATTTTTCTCTTAAAGAAATGAAAGAGAGAAGGAGGAAGGGTGTAAGGTTGGGCTTTTATACTGTTCTCATAAATAAAAAAATTGAGGAGGAAGAAAACATGAATGAGACAATGCTTGCATTATTGGGATTTGCAACCATTATCATGATCATTGTTTTACTGCTGAAAAATGTTACTGTTCCGGCACTGGCATTTATCGGTGTATCTACCATAAGTGCGCTGATCCTGGTCCTGACCGGAACCTTTACAGTCAGTGAAGTTGGGGATTTTATAAAGAAAGGGGTATCCGGGGTACACTCTACTGCTGCGCTGTTCATATTTTCCGTTCTGTTTTTCGGAATTATGACCGATGCGGGAATGTTTGACCGCATCATAAACGCGCTGATGAAAAAAGTGGGGAATAATGTGGTAGGTGTGGCATTTATGACCTGCATTATCGCCATGATCGGCCATCTGGATGGAGGCGGTGCCTCTACATTTTTGATCACCATTCCGGCCATGCTGCCTGTTTATAAGAAATTAAGAATGCGTCCGACAACGCTGCTTTTAATATGTGTCACCTCCATGGGCGTTATGAACCTGCTTCCGTGGGGCGGCCCTACCATGCGTGCGGCCTCCGTATTGGAGGTAGAAGCCAATGTCCTTTGGATGAAGCTTTTGCCAATGCAGCTGGTGGGCATCGTAGTTGCTCTGTTTACTGCGTTTTTCTGGGGAGTTGTTGAAAAGAAGAGAGGGGCCGGAATCAACAGCACTCTTGTCATGGAAGATACCGAAGCTCTGGAAGAAAGCGCTTCTGCCGCTGAAATCGGGGAACTGGCAAGGCCTAAGCTGTTTGCCTTCAACGTGATCCTGACATTATTTATCATTGTTTGTCTTATTTTCCTGCCGGTACCGTCTTATTATACGTTTATGATCGGATGTGTCGTTGCGCTTTTAGTCAACTATCCGGGCGCTAAAATGCAGAATAAGATCATTAAGTCCCATGCAGGCCCTGCCCTTATGATGGCTTCCACCATTCTTGCTGCCGGTGTATTCCTCGGAGTATTGGAAGACAGTGAGATCATGAACCATATGGCCAGTGTGCTGGCGGCATTCATACCGCAGTCCATGGGACACTTCCTGCCATTGATCATCGGAGTATTGTCCGTGCCGTTAACCTTAATGTTCTGTACGGATTCCTATTTCTATGGGCTTCTCCCGGTTTTGATCAGTGTGGGAAACAGTTTTGGCGTAGATCCTGCGCATATTGCAATCGCCATGGTGGTATGCCGCAACTGCGCAACCTTTATAAGCCCTGTTGTACCGGCTACCTTCCTGGGAATCGGCTTAGCGGGAGTGGAGATCAAAGACCATATTAAGACCTGTTTCCTGTGGATATGGGGAGTGAGTCTTGTTTGCCTGGTGGCTGGCCTTTTACTTGGTGTACTGTCTATTTAATAGAATCCTAAAATAAAATCCAAATTTAGAAACAGCGCCGGAATCTGATTCCGGCGCTGTTTCTATGTACGGATTAAGAGACCGGGTCCAGCCTGCCGCACGTAATATCCATTACAAAGCCCCGGATCACCACATTGGCCGGCATAAGAGGATGGTCCTTAAGCAGGGAGACTGAATTCTGAACAGAAGATTTCGTGTTTTCAAAGCCCTGGAACCAGGATTCAAAGTCCAGTCCTTCCTCTTTCAGCCGGAGTATGGTTTCCCTTGTAATGCCGCGCTGGATCAGATGGGTGATGATGGTTTCCGGGGATATGGCGGCTGCTCCGCAATCGGTGTGGCCTATGACCATGACTTCTTCCACGCCGAATTCCAGAACAGCGATCAACAGGCTGCGGATTGTGCTGTCAAAAGGGTCTGAAATCATACCGCCTGCATTTTTTATTAACTTTACATCTCCGTTATGGATTCCAAGTGCAGCCGGCAGAAGTTCTACCAGTCTGGTATCCATACAGGTTAATATGGCGAGCCTTTTTCTGGGATATTTGTTTGAAGCAAAAGGTTTATAAAAACCGCTGTTTACAAAAATATCATTGTACTTTAATATTTCTTCAATCATAATCTGCCTCCTTTTTATAGAATTAGATTCATGATAAAGGAAAAACCTTAATAAGGAATAAGATTCTGTCTTAAAGATTGTTTAGCTTTTTTCGTTGGTGCGCTTACTTGTTACAAAAAATGTCGAAAAATGTAAGTACTTAACCACAGAAAACTTAACTAAAAATAATTAAAATAATATAGTGGAAAAGTACAAAAAGTAAAACCATGAAAAGGGATACTTGTATAAAAATGCCAAATGAACTTATGGCTTATTTACAAAAAATGGAAAAGAGGTTAGAAAATAGTTGCTTAATTAATTTCCTCGCTGTAGAATGATTTTGTAAGCGCTTACACTACTATTTGGGAGGGCAGCAAAATGAATGTCATATTGAAACGGTGCAGGAAGGCATTATCGGTAATCCTTACCGTGGCCATGCTGTTTCCGCTTGGAGTATCGGGCGGGGGCATAGCATATGCAGAATTGTTCTCGGATTTAAATGGCAGAAATACAGCCACACCATCCGAAGCAGCAGCCACGCAATCCGAAGCGGATGCTTCCCAGGCTTATGGGGCTGTCTCGTTATTGGAGAAAGCGGCCACGCCTTCGGCTGCAATTGCCTCGGCATCCAATGCATCACTCCCGCTGATGGCTGAAAGCCGTTACAGCAGGTCGGAAGGAAGCAGCGACGTGACAAATGTAAGAGTACCTGAACTTGCTTATGATGATACATCCATTACTCTGGTTTGGGATAAGCCGGAGAATTATGCGGATGTGGCAAATTACTATGTATACCGTGATGATGCAAAGATAGGGGATGCGAGGAGCAGCTTTGCAGAGCATGCGGACTGGGCAAATACCTATATGAACGCTTTTTACGATTATTATGATGCTCAGGACATTGATATGGTGAAGGCGGATATCCATACCTTCCGGGCAGACGGGCTCACACCGGACACAAATTATACATTTTCCGTTGTGGCGGTGGATGCGGATGGGACAGAGCTGGGGGATAAGGCTTCCGTCACATGGTCTACCACAGGGACGCCGGAAGTATTCGATATCCGGGATTACGGAGCGGAGCCGGCAGAAGCAGGCATTACCTCCTGTGATGAAGAAACAGATGCCTTTATTGAAAAGAATACAAAAGCGATCCAGAGCGCCATTGATGCCTGTACCGAAGGAGGTAAGGTGGTGATTCCGGCCGGAATCTATATGTCAGGTTCTTTGTATTTAAAGAGTAACATGACTCTGGAACTGGAGGAAGGGGCGGTTCTTTTCGGTTCTCCGAATGTGGACCATTATGACCGGAACTACCTGCTGTATCCCTATTCCACCGATACCAGGTCCTGGGCTTTGATCAATGCCTACAGCGCGGATGAAAACGGAATGTTTGAAAATATCCGTATTGTCGGAAAAGGTACGGTTTATGGCAATGGGTGGAAATATGGCTCCGGAAGTACCATAAGCGGAGACGGTTATTCACCCGCTTATCAGGAAAGAAAAAGCGGTGACCCTGACTGGACAAAAGCAGATCTTCAGAAATATGCGCTGAAGAACTGGGTGGCAGGAAGCAACAGCAAGGTTTCCGGAAGCAGTAATTTTGGCATTTTGGCTAAGAGTGCTTTTGACAATGGGAAAAGTAATGGGTTAAGTAACAGTGAAGCCTATGCGACGAGGCCGAATCTGATTGTACTCCGCGGCGTAAATGGGGTTTATATCGAAGGCATTACGGCGGAAAATCCTGCCAATCACACCATTGCAGTCCTTGACAGTGAAAATGTGGTTTCTGATAATGTAAAATACATTACATACGATGCAAATAATGGGGATGGGATCGAACTTGGCAATACCCAAAATGCCATGGTTTTTAACAATTTTTTCGATACGGGTGATGATGCGGTCAATTTTGCCACCGGCATGGGAAAAGGCGTACTGGATACGGAACAGAAGCCATCAAGCAATATCTGGACCTTTAACAATTTTCTCCGCGAATGCCATGGCGGAGCCATTGCGGCAGGCAGCCACACCGGAGCGGGCATCGGTGAAATGCTGGTGGAGGATAATGTCTTAAACCACAGTGATATGCCGTTCCGGTTCAAAAGCGCCCCTGCAAACGGCGGCGGGGTATACGATGTCCTGATCCGCGACTGCGCCGTGGGGGATGCGAAACAGGTATTTACCTTCAGCACTTCCTATTCCGATGTAAATCAGACGGTAACAGTAGAACCGGCAGATAAGCCGGCGGAGTTTCATAATATTGATGCGTATCATATTACGGCAGATACCATTACAACGAATACGTTTGAAATAGCGGCATCTGTGGATTATGAAAAGATGTATCAGCCGTGGCATACCCACCACGATTTGTATTTCCAGGATATTACGTTTACAAATATTGATCCGTCGCTGGCAAAAAGTTCGGAAAAGCTGGCAGGTGTCTCCAATGCCGCCTTCCATAACGTGGTCATGAACTGGAAGGGGATCGAAAAAAATGATAACGATGCTGCGGCCTCCGATTATAAGGCGTGGGGATCCATAAACTTCTGCAATGACTTAAGCTTTACGGGAACCACGACCCAGTCCGCCGCTTCCTGTGATGCCATGGCAAAGCCGGTATGGCCGGATGATGTCCTGATGGTTGCCAGCGCATCGGAAGCTTCAAAGGGCGGATCGGAACGAAAGGTGAAGTTAAAGTGGCCTGCGGCAGAAGACGGGGAACAGGAGGCCGGCAGCGGAGGAATAAAAGGCTATATCGTAGAGACTTATTTAAATGATGAATTGATCGATGTTACAAAGCCTGTGACAGGTACGTCCTGTGAACTGGGAGGACTTTCTCCTGATACATCCTATGTATTTAAGGTATATGCGGTCGATGCTCCGGGAAACAGGGTCTTGGGGCTCCAATATGACTGGACCACATCCGGAGGAGAAGACCCGGAGGTAAAAGAACCCCCGGATGGCAAGCTCACATTCAGCGGGATCGGGTATACCTGGGGAACCGCCAGATTCAAATCGGCAAAGGCGGCGGATTCCAGAGTACGGGGTTACCGTGCCTATGTAAACGGTGAGCTGGCTTCTGAGGTTTATAATTACCAGCTTGAAAAACCGGAAGCGGATGAGATCAGCATGACCATCGGCCGCATGCTGGAGGACAGCAATGAAGTATATCTGGAAGCATTTACGGATTCAGACCAGACCTATAAGTATGAGGATGCCTCGGTAAAAACGACGAAGGCTTATGATTATCTTGCACCGGTATGGACCAGTGATGCGATAACGGTTTCTTCTGCCGGCAATGACATAATCCTGTCATGGAAAGAACCCAAGGATGAATCAGGCATTTACGCATACCGCGTTTATGCGGACGGGAAGCCTGTGTATGCAGCGGACGGGGACTATTTTAACCATGTCAACGGCGCTTATACAACGAAGGACACTTCCTGTACGGTAACAGGACTGAATCCGGCTGTGCATCACACATTCCGCGTGGAAGCAGCGGACCGCTGGTGGAAAGCCTTAAATGGGACCGGGCCGTTCCATTGGACCAACAGCGGCCCGGAAGCGGAGTGGAACGGAGCGGAACCTAATCCGAATCCGGCACCAACTCCTGAGCCTGAGCCGGCCCCGGGAAAGGATTCCGGCAATGGCGGTTCTGATTCTGACAGAGACTACGGCATAAAAACCCGCTCCGATGAAACAAAGGGAGACTGGCTAAAGGATTCAAACGGCTGGCGCTTCCAGAAACAGGATGGGACTTATCCGAAAGAAGAGTGGGTGAAGGTCCATGGAATGTGGTACTATTTTGGTCAGACAGGTTATATGACAACCGGCTGGAATCAGGTTAACGGGGTCTGGTACTTTATGGACCAGAGTGGTGCAATGAAGACGGACTGGATTTTGACGGACGGAAAATGGTATTTTATGAATTTAGACGGCTGTATGGCCGTTGGCTGGATCAATGTTCATGACAAATGGTATTATTTGAGTCAGACAGGAGAATGCCTGATGAATACGGTCACGCCGGATGGATATCAGGTTGATGAGAATGGGGTCTGGCAATGAGTTTGAGTGATTTGGATCCTAAAAGAATCCAGTATTTATGAGGGGTTCCAAACAAATTTGTTTAGGAATTGGCAACAATATGGCAACATATGACTCTAACTCAAAGAATAATTTATTTTAATAAACATAGAAAAACCTTACTGATTTTTAGAAATGATAACTGAAAATTGGTAAGGTTTTTTTACTTGTTTTTAGATTCTGTGACTTGTTTTTTTATGAATTTTAAAGGCGTAAAAATAATTAACTTAATAGGAAAACGAATAATGCAAAAGAGAAGAAAGAATAGAGGCTTAATTATGTAGTTTTGAATCCATACAAATGGGATAAATTCTTCTATTTTACCCCAGAAAATAGCTGATTTAAGAGCATATTTATTAAAGTGATAAATGTAAAATTTTTTCTTGAATTCGGGCTTTGTAAAATCATTGATATAGAAGGCTAAAATATCAGGTACATCAATACGAATTAGTTCATGATTTAAACCTATTTCCCTGCGCATTATTTGGTACATTTCACCTAATGAGTATATTAGCATATCTTTTGAGTACCAACGATTCTTTTGAAGATTTTCGTCAAGTGCAAGCCAACGATAGAAGCAATAGGTTTTGTATAACTTTTTAGATCCATAAATGGCTAGGGAGGCTCCCATATCTAAAAAATCTTTTTTTAGAGTTATATCATAAGCCAGTTTGTCTGCATCAGTTTCTGTAGTACTAAACATTTTTTGGAAGAAATCTATTAACTTTTGATACTCAGCTTTTCGGGTTTCATAAACCTTAATGTGATTTTCATAATATTTTCCTAATACAAAAAGTAAGAGTGTGATTAGCAGAGAAATTATGGCGATTTGTTCAGTGTTTAAAGTCCATACACTTTGTAAAAATTCTTTTATTATTTTCATGGATCACCTCAGAGCAAAATATTTTTTCTTGTTAGATTTTTTAATGAGCTTTGATGTCTGTAGAGTTTCCAGTTCTGGATATTTATATCGCCATTCGTCATATTCGTCTTTTGTAATTTCTCTGCTTTCCAGCCGAGATGCTTCCTTTTGCCAAGCAAGGAACATATCGAATATGGAAAGGTATGAAGTACCAACAGATTTATCCAGACGTAGGCAGAGTTCTCCATCGATCTCTCCTATTTTCAGTCCATACATATCTTCCAAAGTAAAAAGCGTATGCATAAGACCAACATAGGTATCTATATCTGGTACAGTAAGGGCATGTGCACTGACATCAAAAATGTGAGCCATCTCCTTTACCAGTTCTGTTTTGGGAACTCTGGTTTCTGACTCATATTGTGCCATGCGGACGTCAGAAGTCTTACCAAGAAAGCCGAGAATTTCCCCAAGTTGCTTTTGTGTCATTCCCTTTCTGTTACGAAAGAATTTGATACGTTGTCCAATTGCCATAGCAAACCTCCTAAACTTATTTGTTTATAAACAGTATAGCACGAGTGATTTGAGATAGCAAGAATAACTAAACAAAAAAAGTTAGTATTTTTTTGAAAACCTATTAACTTAACTTAAAATGTTTAGTATTATACATATATAACTTAAACAAAATAGTTTAGTTAAGAAAGAGGAGGAAACGATATGGAGAACAAAATTTTTATGAGTGTACAAGAAGTTGCTGACGAGTTGGGAGTATCCAAG
The DNA here is from genome assembly GCF_900155545.1 of Clostridium sp. Marseille-P2415. Taxonomy (GTDB): domain Bacteria; phylum Bacillota; class Clostridia; order Lachnospirales; family Lachnospiraceae; genus Lacrimispora. The sequence goes on along the minus strand of NZ_LT732525.1, from coordinate 649,472 downwards.
CTGAATGAATATTTGCATGGGGTTGATGTGGAATGTTATGAAATGGAGGAATTGCTAATTGAGCAAATGAAAAAGGTGCAGGGAGTGACAGAGCAGTTAAAGGCAGAAAATCAGATGTTATGGGTTGGAAGAATGAATAATATCCGGAGTTTAGCGGAAGAAGTTGTATTGCGTGAATTGGTATATTGCTGATAGGGCGGAGTAGGAAACTACTTCGTTATTTACTTCGTTATTTCAAATGCCGAGGGTAGAAAAAATAAGGTAATTATGATAAAGTTAATATAGTATTTCTTAAGTGGTAGTGACATGATAAGATGAAAGATTTTAATAGACAAAAATGATGGGAGAAGAAAAACTTTTTTCTGCGTTGCTGTAAATCTTATAGATTAAAAGATATTATAGAAATGGTAGACGATAATAAGGAATTGGAGAATAGGGCGATTAAGGAAAGGGCTGCTTATGTTGTGGGTCTGTTTCAGAATGTGGCAGAGGAACAGGGAATTGAGCTGAAATTACGTAGGAAGTCTAAGAAGGAATAATGTTGTTGTATTTGTCGCACCAGTGGTGCGAGATTTGGAGGTAAGAATGAATGAAATAGATATTATGGGATATGAGCCATTACTTGATGAAATAAAAGGATTGATACATAAGAAGCAATTTGAAGTTCTAAAAATTATAAATGCTGAAACAATAAATCTATATTGGGAAATTGGTGAAGAAATATATAGACAGCAAGAGGAGAAGGGGTGGGGAAAATCCATTGTACAAGTTTTATCAAAAGAATTACAAAAAGAATTTCCCGGAGCAAAGGGATATTCGGCTGCAAACCTATGGAGGATGTGAAATTTTTACTTGAGTTATCGAGAGTCTGAAAAACTCGCACCACTGGTGCGAGAAATTAGCTGGAGTAACAATATTGTCATTATGGAAAAGTGTAAAGAAGATTTGCAGAAAGAATTTTATATTCAGATGACAAAACGTTATGGATGGACAAAACGAATTTTAACAAATTTTATTGAGGCAAAAACATACGAAAAATACTTACTCAACCAGACTAATTTTGATTTGACATTACCGCCAGAGCGGAGGGTGCAGGCAAAATTGGCAGTAAAAGATGAATATACTTTTGATTTTGCGGAACTGTCACCAGAGTATTCAGAACATGAGTTGGAGATACAACTGGTAAATCATATTCGGGCGTTTTTAATAGAAATGGGTGGGGATTTTGCCTTTGTTGGAAATCAATATCATTTGGTAGCTGGAAGTAAAGACTTATATATTGATTTATTGCTTTTTCACAGAAGATTGCGGAGTTTAATAGCAATAGAACTTAAAATAGGTGAGTTTGAAGCAGAGTATGCTGGGAAAATGCAATTATATCTTACTGTTCTGGACGAACAGGTTAAGCTGCCAGAGGAGAATCCTTCTATTGGGATTATTATTTGTAAGAATAAAGACAAGACTTTTGTAGAATATGCTTTAAAGCAATCAAATGCGCCTATAGGTGTGGCAACATATCAGTTAAGTAATTCACTACCAGAAGATATGAAGGAGATGCTACCAGAACCGGAAGAGATTGCGAGAAGATTGAAGATTTTTGAGAAAGAATAGAAATTTATTTAAGGAATCTGGAGCAATAAAAACACCTGAATGTTACGTATATTGTAACATTCAGAGCAGTCTGAAACAACTCCTACAGTATTGCAGGAGTTGTTTTTCATTTGTGTTTTAATGATTTAAAATATCACAGAGGTCATACATGCGGGTCACGATATAATCCGGATACCCAACGCATCCAGCATATTATCTGAAAACATGGACAGCATTAGAGCAATAGCCCGTTCTGCGGGAATATCATTCTGGTCGATCCACCATTTGATAATTTCAAAAAAAATAGAACTGTAAATGTTCTGGATTAAGGGACCAGGAAGCGTTTTTGCAGCAGCGTAGTCGTTCAATTTCATCGTATCGGTCAGGAAAAGAGATAGAAAGTGCTTCAGCTTTTCATTAAAGCGGTTGTTGGTTGGGTCATTCATCATAATTTGAAACGGTTCTTTCTGTTCTTTTATTTTCTCAAGAACAAAGGTAGCCTTTGTCAAAAAATCCGAATGTCTTAAATCAATCTGGAGGGTTGGAAGCAGTACAGAGAAATCCAGCAGGTGGAGATACTCATTCGTCATTTCTTCATAAAGGGCTTCTATGGTTTCATAATGGAAATAAAATGTTTTTCGATTAATAAGCGCGCGCCGGGAAATGTCCATGACCGTAATATGCTGGTATCCCTTTTCTTTTATCAGTTCTAAAAATGTGTTTTTCATTAAGCGTTTGCTTTTTAGTGTGCGCAGATCCTCTCTTTTTTCCATTCTATTCCCCGCCCATCACAATATTTGATTTTATATTATCAGAGTTAAAACATTAATTCAATAAATTTTGAAAAATATCACGCATAGTGTCCTAAAAGTAACTGAATGAAAATTATTGTCCATTGTATGTAATTTGACTTTTTTGTATGATTTTACAGTAAGGCAGAATTCAGAAAAGGAGAGGTACAACAATATGAGAAAAGGATATTTGATTGTAATGCTTACCATAACGGTTCTTCTTGCCGGGTGCTCTGATACAAATGCGGCGCTGAAAGAGCAGAAAACCGTAAATGCGACATCGGTCAATGTTATGGAATATGAAACCGGACTGGATTACCTGGGGATCATTCGTGCGAAAGAAACGAAAAACTATTCATTTTTGTCAGGAGGAAAACTGGAAGCTGTATATATAAAAGCAGGTGAAGAGGTGAATGCGGGCGCACCGCTTGCGAAGCTGGACACTTTCGACCTGGAAATCAATGTAAATAAAGCCAGGGCAAATGTCAACGGTTTAAAAAAATCATTGGATACCGCTAAGTCTGCATTGGATGCATCGGCAGCCCTGCATAGCAGCGGTTATATTGCTGACAAGGAGTGGGAGGCGCAAGAAAGCCAGTATGTTACGCTGGCCGGAAATTATGAAGTAGCACTGGATAACTTAAAGCAGGCGGAAAAGAATTTAAAGGACTCTGTCCTTTACGCGGATGCGGACGGCTATGTGATGGAAGTGCCGTATAAAGAGGGGGAAGTGGTTGCCGCCGGTTATCCGGTGGCCGTCATGAAAAGCAGCCGGAAGGTAGTCTCCATAGGGGTCTCGACTGATGATATTTCCAAAGTTACCCTGACAAGCGCGGTGAAGATCGATGGGAGGCTGGATGCCCGGATTGACAGTATTGGACAGTATCCTGACGAGAAGACCAGGGCCTATATTGTGGATGTGGTTTTTAACTCAGATGAGTACGCGATCGGGGACATGGTACATGTGCAGGTCAACACGGGGAAGACAAACGGATGCTTTGTTCCGGTACAGAGTATTTTCAATATAGACGGCCTGGATTATGTCTATGTCGTGGATGAAAGCGGCCTTGTATCCCGTAAACAGATCATTCGGTGTGAACTGCGGGAGGATATGGTACAGGTAGAGGGGCTGGAGGAAGGAATGACCGTAGTAAGCGATGGGGTAAAAAACGTAAAAGAGCAGGATATTGTCGTTGTCGCATCACCGTCAACCGCAGCCGGGAAGACCGCAGGTACAGGCAGCCGCCAAGATGAGGGAAACAGGTCATGAAAAAAGGATATGTAAGTATAATTATCAAGAAAAAATTTATAGTCTTGATTATCGTTGCAATGATAGCAATCAGCGGCATGATCAGCTACCTGTCCATACCGAAACAGCATTTTCCGGAAGTGGTTTTGCCGGTGGCTTCTGTCAGCGTTGTATATCCAGGGGCCTCAGCGGAGGATATGGAAGAACTGGTGACAAAAAAACTGGAGGAGGTAATACGGGAAACGGAAGGATTTGATTCCTGTACCTCCACCACTATGAACAGCGTTAGTGCAGTTATGGTGTCTTTGAGCATGGATATCAGCCAGAAAGAAGTGGATGAAAGCTTTGATGATTTGAGAAACCGGCTGCAGGAACTGAAGGCATCACTTCCTTCCGGAGTGACGTCTGTGTCCATTGACACAGATATAATGGAGACGGCAGGCATGATTGTGGCGGTCACCGGAAACGGGTTTACGGGGGATGAACTGGCTGAGAGGACGGATGATCTAAAGGATCAGCTGAAGCTTTTGGAGGGCGTCCGAAAGGTAGAGGTCTATGGCCAGCAGAAGTCCGAAGCAGCGATTCATGTGGATGCAGACCGGCTGAATGCATTGGATGTGTCTCTCTCAGAAATAGCGAATATCATTGGGGCGCAAAATAGTATTATCCCGACGGGAACCATTGATGTAGATGACAGCGTTATGACAGTGAACTCAAATGGAAAATTTGAGAGCCTGGATGAAATCAGAAATATTGTTATTGGCCAATCAGAAGCGGGAACGGTTATCCGGCTTTCGGATGTGGCGGATATTCAGATTCAGAGCCCCGAAGACAGTGCCCATTATACTTACAACAGCGAGGAGGCAAACCTGATTGCGCTGTATTTTAACTCTGGAATCAACGTAGTAGATTTTGGAGATTCCATCCGCCAGTGCATTGGTCAGTACCACAGTTCGACTCCTTCCAATATCCAAGTGAATGAGGTATACTTCCAGCCGGATGTGGTATCGGATGCCGTGAACAACTTCCTTTGGAATCTTCTGGAATCCGTTCTGCTGGTTCTGGTTGTGGTCATGCTGGGGATGAATTTCCGCAATGGCCTCGTTGTTTCCATTGCAATCCCACTTTCTATCCTGATTAACTTTATCGTTATGAAGATCATGGGAACACAGATTCAGTTTGTTTCTCTCGCGGCGTTGATTATTGTGCTGGGAATGCTTGTGGATAATGCGATTGTAATCAGTGACTCAATCCAGACAAAGCTGGACCAAGGAAAGGACCGGGTAAGTGCGGCAATAGAGGGGACGCAGGAAATGGTGGTTCCGGTGTTCATATCCATGCTGACAACGGTCAGCGCGTTTGCTTCCCTGCTGGCGTTGTCTGGAGCGTACCGTCAGCTGGCGTTTACTCTGCCGGTTGTGATTATCACCTGTCTGGCGGCATCTTTCCTGGTATCACTCCTGGTTACTCCGCTTTTCTCCTATTTATTTCTGAAACCGGCTCAGGTAAAAAAAGATGGCTCCCAGAAATTGGCTATGATATATGACCGCCTGTTTGAAAAAGCGTTTCGGCATAAGAAGCGTACAATTCTGATTGCATTGATTTTCATGGCTGTATGTGCCTTGACACTGCCAATCATCGATATGCAGGTCATCCCAAAAGCATACAAGGATGTGGTAACCATTGACTTAAAGGGCAGTGATGAAAATGATATTAAGAAAACAGAGGCGGTAATCCGCCAAATTGAGGGGGTTCTGGATGAACAGCCGGAGACAAGATACTATCTGTCTGGAATCGGGACCGGAATTCCCAGATATGATTTTTCCGTAATGCCAAAGTCAACAGGAAAAAATATAGGAGATATTTTTGTGAAAGTGGACTTATCAAAGGGCGGACGTTTTAAAGAAACCCATGAAATGGTTGATTTTCTGCAAAATGAATTGGATGCGAAGATTGGCGGCGGTACGGTTCTGGTGGATGAACTGGGCATTTTCGCATTCACATCAAAACCTATTGAAATGAAGGTTTACAGTGAGGATTTGGATGACTTAAATCAGGCGGCGGAAACAGTGGCCGGCCTCATGCGGCAGTTAGAGGGGACAAAATACATAGACGCGGGACAGGAAATTTCTACTTACAATTATTATGTCAATATGGATACGAAAAAGCTCAACAGCCTTGGGCTTACAAAAGCGGAAGTGCAGAATGAACTGAGCATTGCATTGATGGGAAGAGATGTTTCCCTTTACCGTAATCAGGGCAAGGAATATGAGATTAAACTGGACAGCAATATAGAGGCTCAGAATTCAATGAAGAATTACCGGATTAAATCCTCGGCCAGCCAAAATAAGTATGCCCTCCAGCAGTTTGCAGAATTGGAGCTGAATCCGGAAATCAGTGCGATCACACGGATTGACGGACGGCGTGGGCGGGCCGTAGGCTGTTATTATATGTCAAAATACAGTGATATCACACTGCAGATGAAACTGGAAAAGATGTTGGAAACTGCAAAGTTTCCAGATGGAGTGACGCTGGAAAAATCAGGTATGAAGCACGATTTTATGGATGTATTGACTTCAATTGCCGGGGTTGCTGTTTTGTCCGCAGCAATTATATTCATGATTTTGCTGTTCCAGTTCAATTCCATACGAATCCCGCTGCTGATCTTTATATCCGTTCCTTTTGGGGTGCTGTCAGGGGTGGCGGGACTGTTTATAACCGGGGAACGTTTGACATTTTTCGCGCTGCTGGGTGCTGTCAGCCTTCTTGGGTGTGTGCTTGCCAATGCGATTGTGCTGGTGGAATTTATCAACGAGGAAAGGGCGGCAGGTGCGACTGTGGATGAAGCATGCCGTGCGGCAGGACAAAGGAGGTTCCGTCCGATCCTTATGAGTACCATGACTACTGTACTGGGATTGATCCCGCTCGGATTTGGAGGAGACGCGCTGTTTGTTCCTATGGCAAGACTTATGATGGCAGGATTGGCGGTTGCTATGGTTATTAATTTAATTTTAGTGCCGATAGTATATGATATATTGGAATAGAACGGAAGTCAATGAATATTATTTTGAAAATATTAAAGAATAAGAAATTGTAAAAAAATGCAGGAGGTGCTACCATAAATACATTGGCAGCGTCTCCTGTGTTTTTCTGTTTAAAGAAAAAACGGGGATTTAACAGCAATAAACATTATCAGACCGTTTAGGGGGAATCCATGTTTTTTGATGCACTGCAATCCTATTATACTCCTGTTGTGACTTTGCTGATTTTTACGGTAATGATCATGGCAGACAAACTTTTTTCAAAACGCATAAAGCGGCTGCTCCTTTGGGAAAGCGGCGTTATATTTCTAATGATTGCAACTACCTGGACCGACCAGTGCTTAAGTACCGTGGTGCTTAAAGGGCTGGCATGGAAATTGAGGACTGTGACGGCATGGATCAATTTCGCAATGAGTCCGTTTTCTCCTATGATTCTTGCGCTGATTTATGAGACAGAAGGATCCAAGAGGTTTCCGAAATTGTTTTTTCTACCGGTGGTTTTGAATATTTTCCTGTGTATGGTAAGTATATGGTCAGGGTGGGTATTTCATATAAACAGCGAAAATATCTATGCCCGGGGGCCTTTATTTATTGTTCCGTTTGCAGTATCGGCGTTCTATCTTTTTTATCTTATTTTCTGTTCTGCAAAACAAAAGGATAAGCCAAACCGCAAGGCGGAAACAGCCCTATTGACGGTGATCATGGGAGCCATTGGACTGGCTGTTGTGATGGAGATTTTTTTGGCTCTGCGCTTTATGGTATGGAGCGTATCGGAGGTTTCTTTTATCCTTTATTTGCTGCTGCTTACGACTCAGAAAATTCTATACGACCCTTTGACCGGTACTTTCAGCCGGATAGCCTATGAAAAACGTCTGGAAAAAATAAATTGCCGGACCGTGTGTACCGTAGCAATGATTGATTTGAATCATTTGAAAAAGGTGAATGACCGGTTTGGGCATTCTGTCGGAGATGCTGCGATCTGCGGTGCTGCGACGGCCATTCNGCTGGCGTTGTCTGGAGCGTACCGTCAGCTGGCGTTTACTCTGCCGGTTGTGATTATCACCTGTCTGGCGGCATCTTTCCTGGTATCACTCCTGGTTACTCCGCTTTTCTCCTATTTATTTCTGAAACCGGCTCAGGTAAAAAAAGATGGCTCCCAGAAATTGGCTATGATATATGACCGCCTGTTTGAAAAAGCGTTTCGGCATAAGAAGCGTACAATTCTGATTGCATTGATTTTCATGGCTGTATGTGCCTTGACACTGCCAATCATCGATATGCAGGTCATCCCAAAAGCATACAAGGATGTGGTAACCATTGACTTAAAGGGCAGTGATGAAAATGATATTAAGAAAACAGAGGCGGTAATCCGCCAAATTGAGGGGGTTCTGGATGAACAGCCGGAGACAAGATACTATCTGTCTGGAATCGGGACCGGAATTCCCAGATATGATTTTTCCGTAATGCCAAAGTCAACAGGAAAAAATATAGGAGATATTTTTGTGAAAGTGGACTTATCAAAGGGCGGACGTTTTAAAGAAACCCATGAAATGGTTGATTTTCTGCAAAATGAATTGGATGCGAAGATTGGCGGCGGTACGGTTCTGGTGGATGAACTGGGCATTTTCGCATTCACATCAAAACCTATTGAAATGAAGGTTTACAGTGAGGATTTGGATGACTTAAATCAGGCGGCGGAAACAGTGGCCGGCCTCATGCGGCAGTTAGAGGGGACAAAATACATAGACGCGGGACAGGAAATTTCTACTTACAATTATTATGTCAATATGGATACGAAAAAGCTCAACAGCCTTGGGCTTACAAAAGCGGAAGTGCAGAATGAACTGAGCATTGCATTGATGGGAAGAGATGTTTCCCTTTACCGTAATCAGGGCAAGGAATATGAGATTAAACTGGACAGCAATATAGAGGCTCAGAATTCAATGAAGAATTACCGGATTAAATCCTCGGCCAGCCAAAATAAGTATGCCCTCCAGCAGTTTGCAGAATTGGAGCTGAATCCGGAAATCAGTGCGATCACACGGATTGACGGACGGCGTGGGCGGGCCGTAGGCTGTTATTATATGTCAAAATACAGTGATATCACACTGCAGATGAAACTGGAAAAGATGTTGGAAACTGCAAAGTTTCCAGATGGAGTGACGCTGGAAAAATCAGGTATGAAGCACGATTTTATGGATGTATTGACTTCAATTGCCGGGGTTGCTGTTTTGTCCGCAGCAATTATATTCATGATTTTGCTGTTCCAGTTCAATTCCATACGAATCCCGCTGCTGATCTTTATATCCGTTCCTTTTGGGGTGCTGTCAGGGGTGGCGGGACTGTTTATAACCGGGGAACGTTTGACATTTTTCGCGCTGCTGGGTGCTGTCAGCCTTCTTGGGTGTGTGCTTGCCAATGCGATTGTGCTGGTGGAATTTATCAACGAGGAAAGGGCGGCAGGTGCGACTGTGGATGAAGCATGCCGTGCGGCAGGACAAAGGAGGTTCCGTCCGATCCTTATGAGTACCATGACTACTGTACTGGGATTGATCCCGCTCGGATTTGGAGGAGACGCGCTGTTTGTTCCTATGGCAAGACTTATGATGGCAGGATTGGCGGTTGCTATGGTTATTAATTTAATTTTAGTGCCGATAGTATATGATATATTGGAATAGAACGGAAGTCAATGAATATTATTTTGAAAATATTAAAGAATAAGAAATTGTAAAAAAATGCAGGAGGTGCTACCATAAATACATTGGCAGCGTCTCCTGTGTTTTTCTGTTTAAAGAAAAAACGGGGATTTAACAGCAATAAACATTATCAGACCGTTTAGGGGGAATCCATGTTTTTTGATGCACTGCAATCCTATTATACTCCTGTTGTGACTTTGCTGATTTTTACGGTAATGATCATGGCAGACAAACTTTTTTCAAAACGCATAAAGCGGCTGCTCCTTTGGGAAAGCGGCGTTATATTTCTAATGATTGCAACTACCTGGACCGACCAGTGCTTAAGTACCGTGGTGCTTAAAGGGCTGGCATGGAAATTGAGGACTGTGACGGCATGGATCAATTTCGCAATGAGTCCGTTTTCTCCTATGATTCTTGCGCTGATTTATGAGACAGAAGGATCCAAGAGGTTTCCGAAATTGTTTTTTCTACCGGTGGTTTTGAATATTTTCCTGTGTATGGTAAGTATATGGTCAGGGTGGGTATTTCATATAAACAGCGAAAATATCTATGCCCGGGGGCCTTTATTTATTGTTCCGTTTGCAGTATCGGCGTTCTATCTTTTTTATCTTATTTTCTGTTCTGCAAAACAAAAGGATAAGCCAAACCGCAAGGCGGAAACAGCCCTATTGACGGTGATCATGGGAGCCATTGGACTGGCTGTTGTGATGGAGATTTTTTTGGCTCTGCGCTTTATGGTATGGAGCGTATCGGAGGTTTCTTTTATCCTTTATTTGCTGCTGCTTACGACTCAGAAAATTCTATACGACCCTTTGACCGGTACTTTCAGCCGGATAGCCTATGAAAAACGTCTGGAAAAAATAAATTGCCGGACCGTGTGTACCGTAGCAATGATTGATTTGAATCATTTGAAAAAGGTGAATGACCGGTTTGGGCATTCTGTCGGAGATGCTGCGATCTGCGGTGCTGCGACGGCCATTCTGAAGGTGAAATTGAGGCATATGCAGCTTTACCGGTACGGCGGTGATGAATTTGTCCTGCTCAGCAGCAGGTTATGCGGCGATGAGATGAAGAAGGTTCTGCAGGAGGCCCAGGAATACTGCGAAATGGTTCATGGAGTTTCGCTTTCCTTTGCCTATGGAGTTGCCGAATATCATCCGGGAGATGATTTACATAAAGTGATATTAAATGCCGATGCCAATATGTACCGGTGTAAAATGGAAATGAGAGATGCCAGCCGCAGGGAAAGGAATCATTCAATATAAGGATGTGCGGTCCAATAATCAGAAGCCATATAAATGAAGTCTTTTGCAGCAAGGGTAATATAGTGGTTTTTGGTATATACAGCCGCTAATTCCCAGCTTGCATTCTGTCCTAAAGAATAATAAGATACACCATCGCTGGAGATGGCATAGCAGCGTGGGATAATGGAGCAGCACTGGCCGTTCTCTGTCAGTTTCTGCATGGTCCTCATGCTGGTCGATTCAAAAAGAAGCTTTGGTTTGAAAGCAGATTCTTCAAACAGGCGGTCTATCACAACGCGCATGGTAGAGGATTTTTTTACCAGCGTAAATAAGTCATTGCGGAATTCGGTGAGGGATATTTCGGGATAGTGTTCAGGGGCCAGTTTTTCCTTGTATGCCAGAGGATGGGTTTTGGGTATGCAAAGATAAAATGGCTCCTTAAATATTTCTTTATATACCAGGTGCTTATATTTTCTTTCATAAATCGTCTGAAAGCTGATATCAAGTTCATTGGAATCCAGCAATCTGACCTGGGAATCAACATCTGCCTCTATGGGCTGAAAGGTCGTATCCGGATATTTAGCATGGATTTTCGGATAGATAGCGGTGAACATCTGAATTCCACGCTCAGGAGTAAGCCGGATGGTTATGGTGCCTTTCCATTTTTGGGACATGTCCTGGATCTGATCATAGGTTTCTCTCTTGATCTGCAGAATGCGTTCAGAATTTTCCACATAAAGTTTTCCGATTTCGGTTAATTCCCAGTTATTTCTTGCCCGGCAGAATAATGGAGCGTCAAGTTCCTTTTCCAGCTTCAACAGCTGTTGGTTTAAAGCGGACTGTGTGACGTAGAGTTCTTCTGCGGCTCTTGATATACTCTTATGTTTTGCTATTGTTACGATATATTCAATCAGTTTTGTCTCCATAATATAAAATCCCTCTCTGAACGACTCCTTTAGTGTAAATGTTGAACAACTAATGTTAGAAATTCTAAAGATGAGTTTAATTTGATTAAGTTGACTTACATTTACTTTATTTATATAATAAAAATGTTCAAAAAACAAGTGAAAATGCAAATAAAAATGAACAATTATACCAAGAGGAGGACGGGTTTATGAAAAAAAGAGGAATGTTCCTTGCTGCAGCCACCGCATTTATGGTTGGCTCGGCACTGAGCGCCTGCGGCAGTTCGGATACAAAGCAGGATCCTGTAGAAACAGATGCAGCCCAGACATCATCTGCCTCACAGGAAACAAGCGCAAATGGGGCAGGGAAAAACTATTGCAGCACCTATGATGTTGCAAATGCAGGAGATGTAACGCTTGATGTCATGATTACATCATTGGGTGATTCAGACGGCGGCCCGTATTTAAGGAACGTGATGGATGAGTATATGTCCATGTATCCAAATGTAAAGCTGAATCCCGTAGAGTGCTCCATGAATGATCTGTATACGACACTTATCACACAATCCACCGCAGGTACTCTTCCTGATATTTTCACAATGACAGAAGCTTACTCGGCTAACTGCTTAGAGATGGGAATGAATGTAGGCAACATGGCGGAACTGTTAGGAGAGGAGTATTTAAACGGGCTGATGGATGTTGCGGTTGAGAATGCAACGGTTGACGGAACCCTGGTATATATGCCATGGCAGAATAATGTTACGGCTATGGTATATAGAAAAGATCTTTTTGAGGAGAAGGGGATTGAAATTCCTAAAACCTGGGACGAATTCCGCAAGGCCGCCAAAACTCTTACGGAAGATCTGAATGGAGATGGCACGCCTGACCGGTATGGCTGCACGTTTGCCGGAACAAGAAATGATTCTGCTGAGTCAAGATTCCAGACATTTGCACTTACCTATGGCTGTGATTTTATAACTCCCAATCAGGATGGCAGTTTTACGTCCGGGTTTGGTACCGATGCGTTTCGGAGTGCCATGGCGTCTTTTGTGGATATGGCAGCCAATGAGGGAGTAACACCTCCTGGATTTATTGAGACCGGCTACTCGGAAGCCTACACCATGCTTGCTGCTGATAAAGCCTGCATGTTCTTCAGTGCATCAAATGTTCTGGGCGGTATTTACAATGCAAACCCTGAAATGCGGGGGAAAATGGGAAGCTTTCCCATGCCGACGGCAGAAGGAGTGGATCCTGTGACTTCCTTTTCCAGTGTAGGCATGGCCATCAGCAATACTTGTAAAAATCCTGAGGTTGCTGCAGATTTTCTTAAATTTATGACGAGCGTGGATAATAGTGTGGCGTGGAACGAGGCTACCTGCCGCCTCCCTGTTGTGAAAGATGCTCTGACGGCAATATGTGAAAAAGATGATGCATATTCCGGATTTACAGAAGCATCGGATGATGCCGTTATTTACCCTGCTTTTGCAGGACTGGCAGAACTCAGGGATGCCTGCGGGAAATGCTGGCAGTCCGTTGTATCGGAAGGGGTATCTGTTGAGGATGCGGTAGAAGCAGCGGCTTCGAAAGCAGAGGAGATAGCAAAATCATACGGCAACTAGCTGCTGTATGAAAGAATGTCATGTGTTACCCGGTAATGCATGGCATTCTTTATGAGGGAGGTAAGATTTTGAAGGAAAAAATTCAGAGTGTAAGCAGTTATAAACGAAAATCAGCACTTACGCCATATGGTTTCATTGCCCCGGCAGCGCTGACCATACTGCTCCTGGTCGTATATCCGATCCTTTACGGAATATACATCAGTTTCTTTGACACGAACCTGGTGAATAAATGGAGTTTTACAGGACTGAAGTATTATATAAAGGCACTGACAGATTCTTCCTTTCTGCATAGTCTTTTGAAAACCCTGATTTTTACCGTGACTGTCGTTTCCGGTCATTTTATATTCGGATTTATTTTTGCATCAATTCTGAATATGAAGATTAAAATGCGCACACTTTTCCGGGGAATCCTGATTCTTCCGTGGTTGTTTCCCGATGTGGTGATCGCATATTTGTTTAAATGGATTTTAAATACCCAGGGCGGCATTATAAATGAACTGCTCCTGCACTATAAACTGGTGTCTGCTCCCATAGGCTGGCTCAGTACTTCGGCAACAGCGTTTCCATGTGTAATCCTGGTAAGTATCTGGAAGGGATATCCCCTGGTCATGGTACAGGTATTGGCAGGCATTCAGACGATCTCCAATGATATGTATGAGGCAGCAAAGATCGATGGCGCGAATGCCTGGCAGAAGTTCCGGTTTATTACGATCCCTGCGTTAAAGCCCATTCTTACAACCATTCTGATCCTGGATACTGTCTGGGTATTTAAGCAGTTTACGATGATCTGGCTGATGACTTCCGGAGGCCCTGGAAGCTCCACGATGGTCTCTGCAATTGAAATTTATAAAAATGCATTCTCATATTTTAAATATGGATTCGCATCGGCGCAGTCCGTCTATATTCTTGTTATATGTTACCTTATCGGCGTAGTGTTCAGGAGGTTGTTACGGGATGACTAAGAAAAATAAGAACAGAATCGTATTCGCATTGGGATATCTGATTTTAACCATCGGCTGTCTTGGGGTTTTGCTTCCATTGTCCTGGATGGGGATCACTTCACTTAAATCCATGGCGGATATTACCTTATCAAAAGGGCTGGGGCTGTTTCCATCAGGTCCCTCTCTGGAAAATTATATAAATATATGGAAGGAATATCCTATTGCAGTTTACATAAAAAATAGCACAATATCCGTTGGCGGATCCACCGTATTCGGAGTGATATGTGCAGCTCTTTGCGGATATAGCCTTTCCAGATATGACTTTAAAGGAAAATCATTTCTTCTTGGTTTTTTACTGGTGACTCAGATGTTTCCTGCAGTCATGAAGATTATTCCTTATTATAAGATCCTCTGCTCTGTAAATCTCAATAATACGAGAACAGGTCTTCTGGTTGTATATGCTTCCTTCAGCATTCCGTTTTGCACCTGGATGATGTACGGATACTTTAAAAGCATTCCAACAGGGCTTGATGAAGCGGCAAGAGTAGACGGAAGCAGTGCATTCCATACATTTTATAAGATTATTCTGCCAATTGCTCTGCCGGGGCTGGTGGCCACAGTCATATATGCATTCCTGCAGAACTGGAATGAATACATGTTTGCATCCGTTCTTATGTCAGCAGATGAAAAGAAAACAATTACGTATGCAATAAGCACTATGGCCGATGCGTATAAGATCCAGTGGAATTATCTGATGTGCGCGGCGCTTATTTCCAGTATCCCTACGTTAGCAGTATTTGTAATAATGCAGAAATATCTGATCGCAGGCATGACAGCAGGCGCGGTCAAAGAGTGATTTTCAGAGGTTTGATTATGAAAGACAACATATTTTACAATCCGGTTATCCGGGGCGGATATCCGGACCCGTCGGTCTGCAGAGTGGGGGAAGATTATTATATGGTGACCTCCTCCTTCTGTTATTTTCCGGGGCTTCCTGTTTTTAAGAGCCGGGATCTGGTACATTGGGAGCAGATCGGCAATGCGGTCTCCAGGCCCGGTCAGCTTGATTATAGAAACTGTGACAGCTCGGAAGGCCTCTGGGCAGCAACGATCCGGTATTATGACGGTATATTTTATATCGTAAATACACTGGACGTTCAGGGGAGGACATACCGGTATAATTTTATTCTTACAGCAAAAGATCCGGCCGGGGAATGGTCGGATGCAGTGATCATTGAAGGCGCTGACGGAATTGATCCTTCCCTGTATTTTGATGAAAAGGGCAGAATGTGGTATTGCGGAAATATGGTACCTGAGAAAGAGAAATATCCGTCCCATAAGCTGATCTATCTCAGTGAACTGGACAAAGTAACATTTCAGTTTATTGGAAACCGCCGCATCATCTACGATGGAAATATTGACCGCAGCCTGTACATGGAGGCCCCTCATATTTATCACATAAATGGCAGGTATTATCTTACAACCGCCTGCGGAGGGACCCAGACCAACCATTGTGTGAATATTTCGCGGAGCGATCATCTTTTTGGCCCGTATGAACCGTGTCCGAGAAATCCGGTCGTTACAAACCGGAACCTGCGGCTGATCAATCCGTTAGGCGTAGCGGTTACAGGCCACGGGGACCTGGTAGAAACCCAGAATGGTGAGTGGTATATGGCTTTGCTGGGAATCAGGCCTTATGAACATCATATTGATGACTATGACCGCTATCAGCCGAGGAAATGGATCCGCACGCCTGACAGAAACAAAAATGCGCAGTTTAATTTGGGGAGAGAAGTGTTTATCATACCGATGGCATGGGATTATGACGGCTGGCCCCTGGTGGACAATCACAACGGAATGGTTAATCTGATAGAACGCAGGCCTGACCTTCCGGTGCACAGGCCCCATCTTCACAGCAGAGTCGATAATTTTGAAGAGGAGACACTGGATATGATCTGGTGTATGAGGCGTCCGGTACAGACTCCTTTCTATTCGTTAACAGAGCGCCCGGGGTATTTGCGGATGAACCTGCGTCCGGTCATGATCGAAGACACCCGGACGCCGTCCATGCTTGTAAGGCGCCAGCAGCATTATCATTTCCAGGCAGGCCTTAAAATGGAGTTTAAACCTGGAAAAAACGGAGAAGAGGCCGGATTGGTCATAACCCAGAATGAACGGTTTAGTTTTCTTATTTTGAAACAGATGCAGAACAACCGGATAACAGTCAGCTGTTACCGGGTTGTAAATGGAGTCCGGGAACGGATCAGGTCAGTGGAAGCAGGTTGCGGAAAAATCTATCTGATGATAGAAGGCAATGAAGGCTTTTATCATTTTTATTACGGAAACAGCGAGCGGGAATTCATTCCTCTGGCATTAAATGAGGATGGTTCCATTTTGAGCACATTGGTGGCGGATGGGTATGTGGGAGCTTATCTGGGAATGTATGCTTCCTCCGGCCATGAAATTACGGATAATTTTGCAGATTTTGACTGGTTCCGGTATGAAATTATGGAAGAATAGGACAATTCTGTTTGCCGTTTGCGTAAATGAATAAAATGGGTTATATTATATAGAAAAGGAAATGGGAATGGGGAAAAAGATGGCAGGAATGGTGGATTTAAGCAAGTTGACAGTAGGAAAGAACCTGACAGAAGTTGAGGACAGTGTTCTCCGCTATATTATTGAACACATGGATTCCATGCTTAAAATGGGGGTACGGGGAGTGGCTAAGGAGAATTTTACCTCCACCTCCACCATCATGCGTCTGACGAAAAAACTGGGGTATAACGGATTTGTGGACATGTATTACAAGCTGCTTCCTCTTGTGAACCGGGTCCTGGACAATATAAGTGCGGATTTGCAGTTTATGAACAGCTTCTGCAGCAATTCTCTTTTAAAGCACAATTCTTATGACGATATCCGGGAATTTGCCAGCCGGATCAGCCGGCTGGGAAGCGGATACGTATTTTTATACGCAACCGGATTTTCCGCCATTCCGGTGGAATACTTAACGAAAAAGCTTCTGGTGCTTGGGATAAAATGCATTTATTCCAACGGGATGGATTCCATCGGAGTCTTTGAAAACAACTTAGAAAACATGGAAATGTTAATCGTAGTTTCCCGGTCAGGGGAAACGGACTGGGTGGCAGACCGGGTGAAAACGGCCAGGGAGAACGGTGTTTTTACGGTATCCTTTACCAATGAGGTCGAAAACCGGGTCAGCGCCATGACGGATATGCAGTTTCGCATTGAGGACAGTAATAAGTTAGATGACCGGAATATGATGGCTAACACGTTTTTTCCCAATGTGCTCATGCTGATGGAGCTTTTGGTCTATGAATATCACAAGGTACTTCAAAATATGGATAAAAAAGAAGAATAATGGCCCTGTATGCCGATTTATTACCGGCATACAGGGCTTTTTTATTTTACAGCAAAGATGTCACTGAAGTGACAGTACGTCTATGCTGGCGTTTGACAAGTCAGACTCATTCCTGTGAAACATGTTACGACCTGGAATAACAGGTTCCTATCCCGGGCCAAAGTATGTACAATGGGAGAGCGCATGGATATAATACAGATATGAATTTCACGTGGAAGGATAAAGTTCAGCAAATAAATGATTGATATTGGAGGATATGAGAATGAAGGAAAAAGTGATGGATCAGCTGCAGCGCTTTTCAAAAGCAATGTTCATCCCGGTTTTGATCCTGCCGATCGCAGGGATCTTAATCGCTGTCGGGAACCTGTTTACCAATGCAAAATTACTGGAGCTTCTGCCCTTTCTTGATAATCCGGCGACCAAAGGCTTTGGCAGCATCCTCTCCGGTTCCCTGGTCGCTATCTTAAATAATCTGGGCCTGATATTCTGTGTGGGGCTTGCGGTAGGCCTTGCAGATAAGAAGAAATCCGAAGCCGGATTTACAGCTCTTTTAGGCTTTTTGGTATTTATTAACGCCATGAACAAATTCATGGCCCTGACGGGAATCCTGTTCACGGGCGAATCCTTAAGAGGAACGGGCCAGGCTATGGTGTTGGGTGTACAGATCCTGGATATGGGGGTATTTTTAGGAATTATTCTTGGAATCACCGCCGCCATGGTTCATAACAGGTTCTGCGAGATTGAGTTTCGCAATGCCTTTCAGATTTACGGCGGATCCAGGTTCGTATTCATCGTACTGATCCCTGTGGCCGTTCTTCTGGTGGTCGTGCTTACCTATGTATGGCCCTTTGTGCAGTTAGGAATTACAAGCCTTGGCGTGTTCATCAACCGCTCCGGCAACTTCGGGCTTTTTATTTATGGTGCCTTAGAGCGCCTGCTCATTCCTACCGGTCTTCATCATCTGGTCTATACCCCATTCCTTTATACATCCCTTGGAGGCGTGGAAACCATAGGAGGACAGGTATTCGAAGGAGCCAGAAACATTTACTATGCGGAAATGGCCGACCCTTCCATTGGAGTGCTGTCACAGTCCGTCATCTGGGATGCCAGGGGTATTTCCAAGATGTTCGGCCTGATCGGTGCCTGTCTTGCCATGTACCATACGGCAAGGCCGGAAAACCGCTTCAAGATAAAGGCGATCCTGATTCCTGCAGCCTTTACTTCTTTTATTGCAGGGGTAACGGAACCTATTGAATTTTCCTTTATGTTCGTAGCGCCGGTCCTCTTTGTCGTACATGCGGCTTTAAGCGGACTGAGTATGGTCGTCTTAAACGTTTTAAGTGTCCGGTCGATCGGTCCCAACGGTTTCCTTGACTTCCTGCTTTATAATGTGCCGCTGGGAATTCAGAAGACCGGCTGGCCGATGTACATCCTGGTGGGCCTTGGATTTTTTGTGGTCTACTACCTGGTATTCCGTGTTCTTATTACAAAGTTGAATTTAAACACTCTGGGACGGGAAACAGAGGGCATGGAGATGAAGCTCCATACAAAAGCGGAGTACAAAGAGAAGGTGGCCGCCGGGAAGGACAAAAAAGAAGGCGGCGAAGTGAATGCTGCCTTGATCATTGAAGCCCTGGGCGGCGCCGGGAACATTGAAAAGGTAGACAATTGCTATACCCGCCTGCGCCTGATCCTTACGAATCCGGATCTGGTAAAAGAAGAGATTCTGAAAAATGATACCGGAGCGAATGCGGTGGTCAGGAAAGGTAATAACGTTCAAGTGGTATACGGCTTAAAAATAAGTGCCGTGAGAAGGGCGGTTGACGAAGAACTGGGTAACACCGGAAATAACTGATGAATCAGAAAGATAGAGGAGGAGAACAATTATGAAAAAGTTTTCAATCGTAATCGCCGGGGGAGGAAGCACTTATACACCCGGTATTGTCATGATGCTGATGGACAACCTGCACCGGTTCCCCATCCGTTCGCTGAAACTATATGACAATGACGGGGAGCGTCAGGAGACCATTGCAGAGGCTCTTAAAATTGTCATGAAGGAAACCGCGCCGGATGTAGAATTTACCTATACCACTGACCCGAAGGAAGCCTTTACGGATGTGGATTTCTGCATGGCCCATATCCGGGTCGGAAAATATGCCATGCGGGAGATGGATGAAAAGATTCCCATGAAATATCATGTAGTGGGACAGGAAACCTGTGGTCCCGGCGGCATTGCTTACGGGATGAGAAGTATCGGCGGGATGCTGGAGCTGATCGATTTCATGGAAAAGTATTCTCCGGACTGCTGGATGTTAAACTACTCCAATCCGGCTTCTATTGTGGCTGAGGCCTGCCGTGTATTAAGACCTCATTCCAGAGTCTTAAATATCTGTGACATGCCGGTGGGAACCAAGCGGCGCATGGGGTATATTGTGGGCAGGGACCCGAAGGACCTTGAGGTAAAGTATTTCGGACTGAACCACTTTGGCTGGTGGACCGGCGTGAAGGACAAGGATGGGACCGATCTGATGCCCCGGCTTTTGGATTATGTATCTAAGAACGGATATCTGACCGATAAAGCGGTGGAGACTCAGCATCTGGATGAGAGCTGGCAGCTGACTCATAAAAAAGCCGCTGACTTATTAAAGCTGGATCCAGATTTTCTTCCGAATACGTATTTGAAATATTACCTTTATCCGGACTATGTAGTAGAACATACCAATCCCCAGCATACCAGAGCCAATGAGGTCATGGAGGGAAGAGAAAAAGAGGTGTTCGGAGCCGCTAAGGCCATTATTCAGGCAGGAACTGCCAAAGGCGGGAAATTCTCCATTGACAACCATGCTTCTTTTATTGTAGATTTAGCTTGTGCCATTGCCTTTAATACCCATGAGCAGATGCTTTGTATTGTGGAAAACAAAGGGGCCATCTCCAATTTTGACCCCACTGCCATGGTGGAAGTGCCCTGTCTGGTGGGAAATGAAGGTCCGGAACCATTGTGCCAGGGGGATATACCTACCTTTGAAAAGGGCATGATGGAGGAGCAGCTTGCAGTGGAGCGCCTTGTGGTGGAGTCGTGGACCGAGGGAAGCTATTTAAAGCTCTGGCAGGCCCTGACCCTTTCAAAGACCGTGCCAAGCGCTGCGGTTGCAAAACAGATTTTGGACGATTTCATTGAAGTCAATAAGGAGTACTGGCCGGAATTAAAGTAAGCAGAGAGTTAAAGAGGAGTTTTCATATGTTTAGCAGGTTATTTGGAGGAAGAAAAGAAAAAGAAAAAGCCGAAGGCCGGATTCTGGCCGTTCAGAGCGGGAACGTGGTTTCCATAGAGGAGGTGCCGGACCCGGTATTTTCACAGAAGGTGCTGGGAGATGGTGTTGCCATTATCCCGGAGGAAGGCAAAATTTACAGCCCGGTTGACGGAACCGTGGACAATGTGATGGATACGGGACATGCGCTGGCGATCGTGGCGGAGGATGGAGCCCAGATCCTGATCCATATCGGTCTGGAAACCGTGGAGCTCAAAGGAGAGGGATTTAAACCTCACGTGACCGGCGGGCAGAAGGTCCATGCCGGTGACCTTCTGATGGAAGTTGATCTGGAACTGCTTAAGTCCAGAGGTTACAACATGATCACACCGGTTTTGATTCTGAATCAGGATTCTTTCCAGGAGCTCATACCCTGTACCGGAATGGCAAAGGCAGGAGAAACGGTCATCATCAGCTATCATTAAAGTGAAATATGGAAATTCTGTTGACATACCGGATTTTCTGTTTTATACTATATACGTCAAAAGAGGAGCTTATGTAATAGGCTGAGAGGAAGTTATGAACTTCGACTCATATACCTGATTTGGATAATGCCAACGTAGGGACGGACGCTTAAGGAATTATTGCGGAAGGTGCTGCGGGCATTTTCCGCTTTTTTTACGCAGGCAACGAGCCAAACGAACATGTTTACTTGGCGACTGCTGCGATAACCGGAGAAATCCGCAAAGCGTGTTTCTTCCGGTTTGATGTATAATCGGATAGGATTTTTATTGTGAGTGAATGAAAGTTCACGAAGGGGTACACCACCGCGGGTGTATTTCTTTGTGAACTTTTTTTCTTGAAAAAATCCTGCCAGACAAGAGAGGAGGAATAAGACATGGTTATGGTTAACGGAAAGGAGCAGGAGCTGTCAGAAGAGATCCTGATCTCAGAGCTGCTGGAGCTTATGGGCTATCAGGCAGACCGGGTTGCGGTAGAGCATAACGGCCGTATGATTCCCAGATCCAGACTTTCGGAAACGACTATAAAGGATGGCGACACCCTGGAGGTCGTCAGCTTTGTAGGTGGCGGCTGATTACAGGAATGCAGCCGGGGACTTTCAGAAAGATTAGAATAAAAGGGAGATAACATGAAACTGGAACATGGAATTTTAAGCAAATCAGAAATTCAGGAAGCATTAAAAAAGCGTCATTCCCCGGAGGTTCAGGCGAAATTGAATCAGGCCAGAGTGGCAATAGCGGGCCTGGGAGGACTGGGCTCCAATGTAGCCTTTGCCCTGGCCCGTATCGGTGTGGGACATCTGCATTTGATTGATTTTGACAGAGTGGATATCAGTAATCTGAACCGACAGCAGTATTTTATCCATCATATTGGAATGTATAAGACGGATGCTCTTAAGGAAGAGCTTAAGGCAATAAATCCTTATCTGCAGATTGCTGCGGATTGTGTAAAAGTAACAGAGCATAACCTGCCCGGGTTATTTGAATCAGAGGATATCATCTGCGAAGCGTTTGATGTGCCGGAAATGAAAGCCATGCTGGTGAACGGTGTGATGGAGCATTTCCCGGATAAAAAGCTGGTCTCTGCATCAGGGATGGCAGGATACGGGGACAGTAATGAGATCCGTACCAGGAAGATAAGCCGGAATTTTTATCTTTGCGGCGACGGAATATCAGAGCCGGAGTACGGAAACGGGCTGATGGCTCCCAGGGTGGCGATCTGTGCTGCCCATGAGGCCAATATGATAACCCAATTGATTCTTCAGCCGGAATTATAAAAACAAATAGGAGGGACACAAAATGAATTCTTTAGAAGAAGATAAGCTGGTAATAGGGGGCCATGAATTTACATCCAGGTTCATCCTGGGATCGGGAAAATATTCCCTGGATTTAATCCAGTCGGCCATAGAAAGGGCGGGAGCAGAGATTATCACTCTGGCTCTCCGGAGAGCCAATGCAGGAGGAACTGCTAATATCCTGGATTACATACCGAAAGGCATCACCCTTCTCCCCAATACTTCAGGGGCGAGAAATGCAGAGGAGGCCGTACGGATCGCCTGTATGGCAAGGGAAGCAGGAAGCGGAGATTTTATAAAGATTGAAGTGATCCGTGATTCCAAATATCTGCTTCCGGATAATCAGGAAACCATAAAAGCAACGGAAATCCTGGCAAAGGAGGGATTTATCGTTATGCCTTATATGTATCCGGATTTAAATGCGGCCAGAGATCTGGTAAATGCCGGGGCTTCATCCATCATGCCGTTAGGTGCTCCGATCGGCTCCAATAAAGGCTTATGCACCAAAGAGTTCATCCGTATTCTCATTGATGAGATCGACCTGCCCATTATTGTGGATGCAGGTATTGGAAAACCATCCCAGGCATGTGAAGCCATGGAAATGGGAGCTGCTGCGGTCATGGCCAATACGGGGATCGCCACGGCCGGGGATGTCCGGCTTATGGCGGAGGCCTTTAAAAATGCTGTTGAGGCAGGCAGAAAGGCTTATCTGGCCGGTATGGGCCGGGTCATGGAAAAGGGTGCCAGCCCTTCGTCGCCCCTGACCGGATTTTTACGGGAGTAAGGAGGAAATCATGAGTAAGGAATCTTATACCAACGAAAGTATTTTAAATGAAGAAATCAAGGAATGGCAGAAAAAAAACCGGATCGACCATATGACCTATCTGCCGGATATGGAGGTTTTGCAGTCAGACATACAGGACCGGGTGATAAAGGCCATGGAAAGCTATGATTATGACAGATACACCGAAGCGGATGTAAAAAATGCCCTGGCCCATGAGAACCGGTCCCCGGAAGATTTTGCGGCGCTGCTTTCGCCGGCAGCAATGCCGTTTCTGGAGGAGATGGCCTGTATGGCGAGAAAGGAGACCAGAAGATATTTTGGCAACAGTGTGAATCTCTTTACTCCGGTTTATATTTCCAATTACTGTGAAAATTTCTGCATTTACTGCGGTTTTCATTGTCATAACCGGATCAGCCGGGCCAGGCTGGGGGAGGAAGACATTGAGAAGGAAATGAGGGCTGTTGCCAAAAGCGGGCTTAAGGAGGTCCTGATCCTGACAGGGGAAAGCAGGAAAATGTCGGATGTGAAATACATAGGGGAAGCCTGTAAAATTGCCCGGAAGTATTTTAAGGCAGTGGGGGTGGAGGTGTATCCCATGAATTCGGATGAATATGCCTTTCTTCACCGGTGCGGTGCCGATTATGTAACGGTCTTTCAGGAAACTTACCATACTGAGAAATATGAGACTCTGCATCTGGCCGGGCACAAACGGATTTTTCCCTACCGCTTTGCAGCCCAGGAGAGGGCCCTGAAGGGAGGAATGCGGGGAGTGGGGATCGCCGCCCTTCTGGGACTGGATGATTTCCGGAAAGATGCATTTGCGGCCGGTATGCACGCCTACCTGCTGCAGCGAAAGTATCCTCATGCGGAAATTTCCTTTTCATGCCCCCGCCTGCGTCCGATCATCAACAATGATAAAATCAATCCCATGGATGTTCATGAGCCCCAGCTTTTGCAGGTGGTAACGGCATACCGCCTGTTCATGCCCTTTGCAGGCATTACGGTTTCCACCAGGGAATGTGCCCGGGTACGGGATAACCTGGTAAACATTGCAGCTACAAAAATATCCGCAGGGGTGAGTACCGGAATCGGCGGACATGCAGATAAAACGGAGCAAATGGGGGACAGCCAGTTTGAGATTTCAGACGGCCGTTCCGTGGACGCGGTCATGAAGGATTTGTTAAGGCTGGGCATGCAGCCGGTCATGAGTGATTATCTGTATGTATAACAGGGGGTGGAATTTATGGAATCGAACGAATTTTATCACGAAATCATAGCAGTGACCAACCGGCATTTATGCAGCCGTCCATTTTTAGAACAAATAGAATCTGTCTGCAGGCAGCGGCCCAGGGCATTGGTCCTGAGGGAAAACGACATGGAGGAGGAAGAATACGAAAGGCTGGCCCGTCTTGTGCTTCCAATTTGCGAAACCTTTCGGGTGCCCTGTATCCTTCATTCTTTTTCCGATACGGCGAAGAGGCTGCATGTGGATAAGATCCATTTGCCTCTGTTGAAATTGCAGGAACAAGGAAAGCCGGGACGGGAGTTTTCTGTCATAGGCACTTCCGTTCATTCGGTAAAGGAGGCGCGAAGAGCAGAGGAACTGGGAGCCGCTTATGTCATTGCCGGGCATATTTTTGAAACCGGCTGCAAACCCGGCGTGCCTCCCAGAGGACTTGATTTTCTGGAAGAAGTATGCGGCGCTGTCAGCATTCCTGTTTATGCCATTGGAGGGATGCAGCTTGCCGGGAGCTGCTTAAAGGAGATAAAGGAAAGGGGTGCAGCGGGAATGTGCGTTATGTCCGGACTGATGAAAGGGTAATCTATACCTATTTCCTCAGTTTATTTCTTAAAATTTTATTTAAAAAATTAAAATTTCCTGTTTGATAAGTACTTGATGTAAAATGAGCCATAAGGAATCGAAAGTTCACGAAGGGGTACACCACTACGGGTGTATTTCTTTGTGAACTTTTTTCATATATCAGGAAATAATACTCTTTCCTGTGAAATTATGATAATCATGGACTGCTTTTTTTGTATTTTTACAATTCTCTCTGGTGGCTCTTACATAAACAGGTTTATATATTGAATACACATAAATAAAATGGAAAAAATTGGAAAAATATGTTATAAGTTATATATAATCTCAAAAGAAAATGAAAGAAAGATTATAAAGATTAATTTTGGCTTTATTATGAATATTCAATCAGTATTCAGGGGGGCATTGCTTTTTAAATTTCTAAAGTGGTGTAACCCATGTGGATAAGATTCATTTACCTCTATGGAAATTACAGGAACAAGAAGGAGCGGTAAAATCGTTTTCTGTTATAGGTGCTTCGGTCCATTCTGTGTAGGAAGCACAGATGGCAGAAAAGCTGGGAGCCTCTTATATTATGGCAGGGCATGTGCATTATGTCCGGCCTGATGAAAGGGTAAATAGAAGGGCCTTTTTGAAAGAACCATTGCAATGCCGCTCCAGATATGCTATATTAGAATTACAAAAGGAACAATCGCCCCCCTACAAGGGGTTAGCCGTTAGGTAGAAATTCCACCCGATACCGGCCAAAGTATACAAGGGTGGTTTTTCTATGCCTGTTTCCAGGACTTTAAAGAAAAACGCTACTTACAATTAATGAAAATAAAGGTAAGTAATGCGATTATGAACATACCAAAGGCCATAAGGTCCTAAAAGTCATATTTCATCCGCACCACCTCCCATCTATGTATGATGGAAGGCCAACGCCCTTGCAGTGACACGATTGTTCCGTATCACCATGGTAACATATTCCTTTTCATCGTGCAGCCTTAATGTCAAGAGTCCGGACCTCAGTTTATTTTTTGATGGAATTTCAAGGAACCCCCCTCTTGACAAATCAATCAAACCAACATATACTAGTCAATAACTTCATAAACAAGTAAAAGCGCAGATAAGAACAAGTAGCAGTGCGAAAGACCACACAGAAAGCAGCCGGCTGATGAGAGGCGCGTGGAAAACGGATTGCGAATACATCTTTGAGCTTCACACCCAACGGCAGAGATGCCCAGTAGGCTGTGACGGATTCCCGCACCCGTTATTGTGCTAGAGTATCGCATCAGGTACTCGAAGAGGTAAGCAGCGTGAGCTGTTTATAAACTTAAGGTGGTAACACGAGACATTCGCCTCGTCCTTTTGATAGGACGGGGTTTATTTTTTTATGAAAAAGGAGAATTGCGATGACAATTTATGAAGAGCTGAAAGCCCGGGGCCTGATCGCCCAGGTGACAAATGAAGAAGAGATCAGCAAGATGGTAAATGAAGGAAAAGCCGTATTTTATATCGGATTCGACCCCACGGCAGACAGCCTGCACGTAGGCCATTTCATGGCTCTGTGCTTAATGAAGCGCCTTCAGGAGGCAGGCAATAAGCCCATTGCCTTAATCGGCGGTGGTACCGGCATGGTAGGAGATCCCTCCGGCCGCAGCGACATGCGTCAGATGATGACTGTGGAAATGATCCAGCATAACTGTGACTGCTTTAAAAAGCAGATGAGCCGTTTCATTGATTTTTCCGATGGAAAGGCTCTTATGGTCAACAATGCAGACTGGCTGATGGAGCTTAATTACATTGATTTCCTTCGTGAGATCGGCCCTCATTTTTCCGTTAACCGCATGCTGACTGCAGAATGCTACAAGCAGCGCATGGAAAAGGGCTTGAGCTTCCTGGAATTCAACTACATGATCATGCAGAGCTATGACTTCTATGAGTTATTTAAGCGTTACGGCTGTAACATGCAGTTCGGCGGGGATGACCAGTGGAGCAATATGCTTGGAGGTACGGAACTGATCCGCCGGAAATTAGGGAAGGATGCCCATGCCATGACCATTACCCTGCTCTTAAATTCCGAAGGCAAGAAGATGGGCAAGACCCAGTCAGGTGCGGTATGGCTTGACCCGGAAAAGACTTCCCCCTTTGACTTTTTCCAGTACTGGAGAAACGTTGCCGATGCAGATGTGTTAAAATGCCTGCGTATGCTGACCTTCCTTCCCATTGAGCAGATCGACGATATGGACAGCTGGGAAGGCAGCCAGTTAAATCAGGCCAAGGAAATCCTTGCTTATGAACTGACCAAGCTGGTGCACGGTGAGGAGGAAGCGGAAAAAGTAAAGAAAAGTGCCAGAGAACTGTTTACCGGCGGCAATGCGGCCAACATGCCGACCTGCGAGCTGGAAGAGACAGATTTTACGGACGGAAGCGTTGATATCCTGACCATACTCCAGAAATCCGGCCTGGCTCCGACCCGTTCCGAGGCAAGAAGAAATGTGGAGCAGGGAGGAGTGACCGTAGAGGGAGAGGCTGTTTCTGATGTGAAGGCTGTTTTCGCAAAAGAGCAGTTATCCGGAGAGGGCGTAGTAGTAAAGCGCGGGAAGAAAAAATTTGTAAAGGTTATTGCGAAATAAAGAAAAGGATGCGCTGCAAAATAGCTGGTTAAGTTATGATGCGGCGCATCCTTTCCTTTCAGCCGTCATGGCCACAACAGCGCATGGTCCGGCTCTTTCAGGGCAAGCGCAAAGTGAAGCTTATCGCTTAAAGACTGTAATGGAAGAAGGGCTTCGTATTCCGTTTTCAGCTTATCGTAAATGCTTAATATGGGCTGACAGCGTACGGCGGTTGTTTCAAGAATCTCCTCCAGATTCTCAACAGCCAGGCCAACGATGGAAGGGTCTAAGAGACCATCCGTTTTCATCCTGGTAAGTATGGACCGGATGCGTTCTGTAGGGAAGGAGTCCTTATAGCTTCTTGTTCCGGTCAGAGCGCTGATGATATCCGCAATGGCCACAAGCCGTTCTTCTGTGGTCAAGTCACCGGCAGTAAGCCCTCCCGGATATCCGGATCCATTTAACTTCTCATGGTGGCGAAGAGCGATGCGTGCAATGGTTTCGTCTATGCTGCCTCCGAATATTTCTTCCGTCAGATTTACGTGAGTCCGCATGACCGTCATAGCCTGATCGCTTAATTTTCCGGGGGATTCAAGAATATCTACCGGAATGGCGATCTTGCCCAGATCATGAAGCAGTGCGCCGCAGAGAACCTGGTTTAAACGGTCTTCACCCAGGGAAAGCAGTTTTCCCAGCTCATAGCTGATGCTGGTGGTGGCTATGGTATGGGTTACGGTATAATGGCTTCTGAAGTCAATGATAAACACCAGCATTTTCAAATAGTTTGTAATTTCTTCTCCGGAAAGGGGGATACGGGTTAAGAAGTCAAAATACTCCGAATCTTTCCTCCATTCCTCTTCAATGGATCCGTGAAAATCCAATTTGGCTGCAAGATCCACGATATGCGGAGCAAAGATAGTTCTCTTTCCCTCCATGAAAGATGGAAGCGTCTGTTCCCAGGAACGGTTTTCCAAAGACATGGAGACATCGATGCGGTCTGCGATGTGGATGAGCTGGGACAAATCTTTTAGCTTCGGGCAGAGCTCTTTTTCATTTTCCAGAAATTTCCAGGTGATATGGTGCAGGAGTACTGCGGGAGCTAATTCCTTAAGAGGAGAGAAATACCGTATGAAGAGATATCCATAGAACGAATGATCCCAGACATCACTGGTCTCAAATTGAATCATCCTGGAAATCTCCTCTGTTTTGTACGCTCCCACATCGTGGAGCTGGGCTGCAAAACAGATATCGCGGAGTTCCTGTCCGGAATACTGCCCGGTTCCCCGAAGCATGCAAAAGACGATGTAAGCGACATGGGATCCGTGTTCCGTAAGCCGTGGGTCAATGTAATTACAGAAACGCCGGATGATGCCGAGAACGCTTTTATTATTTATATTTTTCGTATATTGCATTTGCATGCATGATTCCTCCTTTGTAGTCTCTGGAAAATAGTTTACCATATTAACCCAGATATGGAAAGAAAAGATTGAGGGGCTTTGGTACAAGTATGTGGTTCAGGAAAAAGCCATTGGTAAATACATTCCTTATATGTTAAAATCTTAATAACAATACATTGTTTTTTAACCATACTGGGAGGTGTGTCATGCTGTTAGATAATATGAAGTGATGGCAGAGCGTGGTGAATGGCATCATGCTCTATCATTTTGCTGTAATCAGATTACCTGAGTGGATAGGACGCTATTGGAAAAGCGTATGAAAAAACTCCTTTCCGATAAGAATTATGACATCGGAAAGGAGATATTTATAAAGGTACAAACTATTTTGAATAAAAACTTTTAAATTGTATGTACTTCCCTATAATATTTTGGCAATTAAAGAGTTAAGTTCAGTTAAAATGTAAAATTTACAGAAGTAAGAGTTACACGATCTGAAGACGCATTTGTAATGCCTACACGATAATATTTTGTCTCATCAGCAGTTGCGTATACAGTAGCACTCTTTCCAGTTTTAGTGCCGCTTTTCCAATCATATTCATCATCAGTACCATTATAGTTAGTTTTGATAAATTGATATTTCATTGTTGCACTTCTATTTAATGTGTAAGAAAACTTCATCTTTGTTCCGTCTGTAACATAAAAACCTCTAGCAGATGAATTAGATGGCATAAAAGATGTATACCACCCATTGTCCAGAGTTATACCTGACCAATGGTAATTCGCGTTACTTGGTGGTATAGTTCCTTCTTCAACAATCTCACCGTTTTGATTGTAAACCACGTAATCAATTCCACCTGTGATATTACTAGATGCCGCCGCACTTGCTGGAATGCAAAGAGTCACAACCATAACAATTGAAAGTAAAAAGCCACAAAGTTTTCTGAGCTTATTCATGATGTACCTCCTCATAAGATTAATTATTGATTTAATTATTCAAAATAGAAATTGTACCTTGTTTTAGTGCGAGATAGTCAGATGTTGCGCTGATGACATAGATATAGTAATCGCCTCCTTTTGTGATGTTTAATTGATATGTTCCGCTTGAACCTTTAAATTCTTCTCCAGGATATAAAACGCCATCCAAAGAATAGCCAACAATAATTGTTTGAGAATCCGTTACTTCTGATGGATATTTCTCAAATTTATATACTAGACTATCACCCTTTTTACAAGTCCAGCCTTGATGGTCATTTTCTGAAAAGATTGCCGCACTCCCATTGGGCATAATAATTTCAGGAGTAATATTATCCGTGGCTTCAAATTCTGTAATACTACTTGGAGATAACATATCTTGAGAAGCTAATTTATTAACAAGGGAATTTTCAGGCACACTTAAGTCTGCATCATTGTTGATGTTATTTGATGTAGTATTAGGTGTATGTGCTGATTGGAAAGGCGTAGAATTATCTTGGACACTTGTTCCAATTAAATTACGATTTTCACTATCAATAACTTCTGCTTGACTCATAAGAGAATTATTAATTAATTTATCTTTGGATTCATTATTTATAGCTAATGCACTCGTAGCAAAAACAGTTGTCGTTCCAATAACTAAGGTTAAGGCCAACAGTATTCCTACAAAGGAAGTTTTCTTCATTTTCATAATAGATACAATCCTTTCTTCAATCGCATTTTTGCTGAAACTATTAACAAGTGGGGTTAGACGGCTTTTCTTTTCCTCTAGCCCAATCAAAGTCAAAGCATAGGCCGATTTCATATTTACTCCAAACGTTCTTACAACCGATTCATCACAGGACAGTTCGATATCACGGTTTGCAAGTATATACATCAGCCATACAAAAGGATTGAACCAGTGTATGCATAATGCCGTTGCCATCAATAGCTTTGTTAGTATGTCAAATCGCCGGATATGCACAAACTCATGCATTAGGATATAGTTTAACCGCGTTTCATCTGTCCAATCTGTTTGCTTGGGCAGAAGTACAACTGGTCGAAATATTCCATAGGTCAACGGAGTGGAAATCTTATCCAACTGCTGGATTTTTACCCTGCGCCTGGTCAGATGCTTTTGCTGCCAGTCTTTCACAAATTCGTTGTCAAGCGGCAAAGCAGTTTTATACTCCCTACGGCAACGAAGGTGCGTTATAATGAAACATAGGGCACAAACAAACGAACCCACAATCCATAAAATTAAGATGGGTGATATGCTCACAGATGCCGAATCCGGCGAAATTGATACTGTAGATGCAATTATTGTACCGTTAAAGGGAATAGGTGTCCCAGTTAGGGGCAAATCCTCTTTATAAATTTGGTTTCTAAGATTATCTACAACAGTAAAAATACTGAACTTTGAAGGAATAGAAAAAGGAATCAACAAGTGGTACAACACTACTCCCCACAGCACAAGGAATGTTTTTTTGGGTAGTTTGTACAATAGCAACGCACGGATTACCACAATGGCCAGAATAAGAATAGTAGTAGAAAAACTCATTTTTAATAGGCTCATAGCCACCCTCCTTATTCCAGAATATTGACTAGCTGCTTTAGCCTTTCAATTTCTTCCGGTGATAGGTTTTGACGTCCTAAAATGGAAGCAACAAGCTGGTCGGCAGCACCATCATACATTTTGTTAATAAGTTCCGTTGTTTCAAGTTCTCTTACCTGTTCAATGGTTACAAGTGGGCGGCATACAAAATTCGGCTCAATACGCTCAATAGCTCCCTTATTAATACACCTTTTGATCAAGGTGTAGGTCGTAGTTTTATTCCAACCCACTTGCTCCTTAAGTATTTCCGCTATTTGCTTTGCAGTGGTGTCACCGTTTTTCCATAGAACAGCCATTATCTTTAGTTCTGAATCGAATAATTTGATTTGCATTGTTAAACTCCTATACAAAAATATTTTACTCCAGTAGAATTGTTTTGATGTTATTTTACTCCAGTAGAACAGAATTGTCAATAGGACGCTAAGGATTTATCTACTTTGCATTTTTTTAATATCCATGGAACCGGTGCTCTGATTGTTATATTTGTACTTAGAGAAAGTAGCCACATTTCTGTGATGGCTTAAGGTAGATCATTTTTCTTTCTTATTATTAAGAGTCGTGTACACGGCATTTCTGGGTCAGATGTCTATGAAACCAGAAACAAATGAACTGAAGGTTTCCATCATGGAAACAGTAGCCCCTATAAAGGAAAAGGTACAATTCTGATATTATAGGCTGGTGAAAGGCATCACAGGCATACTGTTGTATGCGAAATAAGGCATCAGGCTATGGTTTCGGACAAAGCGCCCGAAGTAGTGTCAATTTTGACTTAAGCTGGCCGCTTAGATAGAGTGTCTGTACCCATTGGGCATAAAAGAATCATTCCCCCACAAGCTCAGTTCGACGGAGCTACTCAAGTATGGAAAAGCGATTGTGAATAATTTTCAGGAGTTGTATAATAACTTTATTGTGTTATATTAATGAAGGTTATTTTATGGAGGGATTAGCATGAAGAACAATGCAACATGTTATGTGAAGCTTATTGAGGAAAAATTGATCTATGATAATCCGATGTCAAAAAATAAAGACATTGACGGTTTTATTCTAGAGGGCAATGCACGAATAAGCTTTGAGGATGGCTGTATGCGCTTAAAGAACGCACTGGACAATGATCTTGGGCAGAAGGCCAATTATGTGCTGTGGTGTCCTGAGGATTTCCCGGAGGATGTGAAAATCACATGGGAATTTAAGCCTGTCACAGATCAGGGGCTTTGCATCATGTTCTTTGCGGCTTCCGGAAAGGAGGGAAAAGATTTATTTGACCCGTCCCTTTCGGAGCGCACCGGGGAATATCCCCAGTACCACAGCGGGGATATCAATGCTTTTCATGTCTCCTATTTCAGGCGGAAGGAGCCGGATGAGAGAGCCTTTCATACCTGCAACTTAAGGAAGAGCTGCGGCTTCCATCTGGCAGCCCAGGGGGCGGACCCGCTTCCGGGTGCAGAGGATGCCTCCGGTTTTTACCGGATATCCATCCGCAAATACCATAACCATATCAGCTTTTCCATCAATGAATTAACGGTATTCGAATATTCTGACGATGGCCGGACCTTTGGGGAGGTTCTGGGGAGAGGGAAAATCGGGTTCCGCCAATTGGCACCCCTGACAGCGGATTACAGGAATTTAAAGGTATATGAATTATCATAAACATCGCTTTACGGGAAAAATAAAACGGGCATAAATTGATAATCCGGGTATTAAATGCAGGAAAGTTCTTGATCTGTAAGGACCCGCCGCAATGAAAAATGGATAGAAAATGATTGTTTACAAAGGATGAGGCCGAAGCTATAATACCCTAACAAGAAGAAATCGGAAAGAAGGGAGTATTATGGAACCGGAAAAAAACGTACCTGGAAAAACATATTATTTTCATAACGGCTGGAAATTCCTGTTGGCAGATGCATTCCCGATGGATCAGGCGGTTAAAAAAACATGTGATGGCAGCGGGCATTGCTTTTTTGAAAAAGAATATTCTGAAGAGGGCTGGCAGACCGTTACCATTCCCCATACGTTCAATGACAAGGACTTATTCCGGGACAGGATTCAGGATGCAGGAAGCGGACAGAAAAGAACGTCGGCCTTTTACCGGAAATGGTTCCCGGTACCGGAAAAGCACCGGGGACAGAAAGTGCTGATAGAATTTGAAGGAATGCGCCAGACCTGTTATCTTTATATCAATGGGTGTATGGCGGGATATTACGAAGCAGGAGTCGCGCCCTTTGGATTTGATCTCACCCCCTGGGTCCGCTACGATGCCCCGAATCTGATTGCGGTAGCTACCGATAATACCTCCACAAGAAACATTGATTTCTGTATCGCTGAGACACCGAATAAGCCGGATGCAGTACCGGGCACCTATCTGCTTCCCCAGGGCCGTGAGGAGCCCGGCTATAAAAAGGGGGTAGGATTTTTCTGGAACTGTAATGATTTTAACCCGTCCGTGGGAGGGATTACCCGGCCGGTAAAACTTCATTTTAAGCCGGAAGTTTATTTGACCCTTCCGCTCTACAGCAACCTGCAGACAAAGGGAGTTTATATTTACGGGCAGGATTACCATATTGATGAAAAAAGTGTTCAGATCGGGACAGAAGCGGAGATACGCAATGAAGGCCGGGAACGTGTGACCGCATGGCTGGATATTTCTGTCAAAGACTTAAAAGGAACGGAAGTCATTCGTTTCCTTTCCGAAAAACAGCAGATTGCCCCCGCAGGAAAGGTCCGGCCGGAGCTTTCCATTACGCCGGAAGATGCGTATATATGGGATAAGGATGCAGATCAGTACATGCCGGTAGAGGATGAAAAAATGGTAAGGGAAACAGTGACGGACTCCCGGTCGGTTTCCGTGATTTCCGCTTTGTCACCGCGGACGGAGGTCCGTTTCTGGAGCATTGAGGATCCGTACCTTTACCGGATCGAGGTTCAGTTATATGTAGAAGGCCACAGGGCAGACAGCGCAGTCATTGAGACCGGATTCCGGTTTGTGGATTATCATAAGGACCGCGGAATACGGGTCAATGAAGTCCCTGTCTGGCTGACCGGTTATGCCCAGCGGGCATCCAATGAATGGGCTGCCATCGGAATTGCTCCGGAATGGCTCAAAGACCAGGATACGATGTGGATACGGGAAAGCAACAGCAATCATCTGCGCTTTATGCATGTGGCTGCCTCTCCCGCCGATATCCGTTCCTGTGACCGTCATGGGATCGTATGTACCCAGCCGGCCGGGGATAAGGAAAGAGAGAATTTCGGAAGACAGTGGGATCAGAGAGTGGAACTGATGCGTGATGTTATTATTTCGTTTCGCAATCATCCATCTATCTTCTTCTGGGAGGCGGGAAATAATTCCATCAGCAGTGAACATATGAGAGAAATGCGTTTATTAAAGGAAAAGCTGGACCCGAAGGGCGGACGCTTCATGGGATGCCGTACAATAAATACAGAAGATGTGGTAAAGGAATCGGAGTATGCGGGCACCATGCTGAACCGCCATGCAGCACGCTTCCTGGCGGAACATGGTCCGGTGACGGAAACAGAATATGCAAGAGAAGAAGCCCCCAGGCGCATATGGGATGATTTTACACCGCCGGATTTTGATTATAAAAATAAGTGGCTCGGAAAAGGAGGGAAAAAACAGGTCGGAATGGATTTTTATGACCTGACTTCCGAGGATTTTGCCTTAACTGCAGCCAAAGGTTACAGCGAATTTTTTCATGACAGGATCGGCGGCGCTTCGGGAAAAAACTATTACAGTGCATGTGCCGCACTTTGCTGGACAGATTCCGCTCAGCATGGACGCCAGTCCTTTAGTGAAAATGGCCGTATGAGCGGGCGGGTAGATCCTGTGCGGATAAAAAAGCAGAGCTTTGATGTTTTTTCAGTGATGCAGTCACCGGTACCTCTGATACGGATCATGGGCCACTGGAATTATCCTCCGGAAGACGGGATCAATTACCGTTACATAGATAAGAGCTTTAACGGCAGTTATTGGGAAGAGAACGGGACAGTGAAATACAGGGATCCGAAGCATAAGACCGTTTATGTCATAGGCAGCTACAGCACTGAAAAGATCCTGCTTTTTGTAAATGGAAAAAAGGCCGGAGCCTGTGAAAAGCCACAGGATACATTTGTATTTGCATTCCCTGATGTGAATGTAACGGAGCATGGAGTTATTGAAGCCCATGGATATGGGTACGATGGCAGGCTGGCAGCAAAGGATGAAATCCATACGGCCAGCGATCCTGCCGGATTAAAGCTTCAATTGCATACATCACCGAAAGGCATGTATGCGGATGGAGCGGACGTGGCTTATGTTGATGTAAAGGTGGTAGACAAAGATGGAAGGATCTGCCCCCTCTGCGGGGACAGGATCGGCTTCACTCTGGAAGGGGAAGGCGTATTTTTAGGCGGATATAATAGCGGACGCTTCGCAGGCTATGGCAGGGATGACAGCGTGATACACGAGAATTATGTATATTCTGAGTGCGGGATAAATAGAGTTTTTATCCGTTCCACCAGGAAACCCGGGAAGATTATGTTAAGTGCGAAAATGGCAGATGTTCCTGAAGCGTGTATCCGGTGGGAAAGCACTTTTGTGGACCTGTCTCCTCTGACTGAGGAAGGCCCGGCAGTGTGGTACCAGGCGTATTCTGAGGAAGCTCCGGTAATAACCCCGGCGTTTCCTGCTATTCCTTTGGCGGATTCCTGCAAGTACGTGCCGGAAGACCGGCAATACTGCAAAATTCTGGTGAATGGGCAGGAGCCTGATACCAGAGGTGTCAGGAGTATCAATAAAAATGGCAGCATTTGGGGGGCAGTTCTGTGTATCCTGGAAAGGCTTAAGCTGGAGTGGGGGAATGAATTTTCCTATACGTATCTGCCAGATGAAAAAAAGCTGATACTGGTATCAGGAAATGAAACGGTGGAGGCGGAAGCAGGAAGAACCCATCTTCTGGTAAACGGAAAAGAAAACCTGATGGATGGAGAACCGTATGTTACACCGGAGGGAAGCTTTGTCATGGAAGTGAATGCATTGATTCCTTATATCAAAGGAGTAACTGCATTATACGACGAGAGGGTAGGCGTATTCCGTATTGAAACAGGAAGATAGAATGGAACAAAAGCTGCGTTCATATAAAATGCGCAGCTTTTGCTCTCTTTTTTTATGCCTGAAAGCATGCGGGACGGAAAAGGCAAATAAGATTAAGATAGCAAAATCAAAGAGTAAGGATTGGGGATTATGCGGATTAAAAAAATTATAAGCTCATTAACCTATGAAAAGCAGATGTTTATGAGACTTTTGGGGCTGGTGACGCTGCCGCTCATTGTTATGGGGATCGTATCATGCAATATTTATATTAAGGGAGAAACCTCCAAAAACCAGATGGCTTTAAACTCCTATAGTGATGAGGTTTCCCGGGAATATGAAAATATTTTATCTTCCTTAAAAGAGTATTATATCGAAGCAGCGAACGGAGATGCAGTCCGGTGGATGGGGAGGCAGGAGGAGCCGCCATTTTCCACATTCAGCAATTTAAAGCAGGCACAGAGGATCATGGAAGGCAATTATTTCATGGCAAAATATATTGCGG
This sequence comes from Clostridium sp. Marseille-P2415, assembly GCF_900155545.1. Classification (GTDB taxonomy): domain Bacteria; phylum Bacillota; class Clostridia; order Lachnospirales; family Lachnospiraceae; genus Lacrimispora. Next base: position 612,199 of record NZ_LT732525.1, on the reverse strand, counting down.
ATTATGAATTTATCAATGTAAATTATGGCTGGGTTTTTAATAATTACGGAATGTTCCGTTTTGAACAGATGAAGAACCGGGAAGAGGCACAGCGTTTTTTGGAGGAACAGGAGAAGATGCTTTTGTCTGTTTACTGGCTGAACCGGCCGGAGGCGGTCACTCCCATGTCCGGAAGCATGCGGGCTACCAATACAATCGACACCTCCGGTCTTCGTCTGGTTGTGAAAAAAGAGCGGGGCATTGACGGGATATCCTGGCTTCTCACCATTAAGATCGATGAAAACGAATTGAAGGAAATGTCTCAGACCTATAAAACGATGGGATATGATGTTGCGATCATCAGCAGGGGGAAAGTGCTGATGGAAACAGGTCCAGGGATGGCCGAGCTGTATTTAAACAGCAATAGAGAGGGCTCAGGAGTCTATAAGGGGGAAAATGGGACAAAATATCATATCAGCGTGCGGACAGAGGATATAAGCGGTCTGACTTATCTGGTGGGCTATAATGCGGCAGAGGTAAAAAAGGATGCCATTGTATTCATTTTCGCCTCTTTTGCCGTATTGGCAGGATTTGCATTGATCCTGTTTGCGGTACGGCTGACTGCGGTGGCATTTGCCAAACCGCTCCGGAGGCTGGAAAAATTTGTGGATGACCAGGATCAGCAGATAAAAAAGCTTTTGGTTTCCAACTTGATTGAAGGGGAACTGAATGTGAAAAATATTGAGGATGCATTGAAAAAATCGGAAATAGTCCCATGGCCGGCTTACCGGATGATCGCCATGAACTGTAAAACGGACCAGCCGGATTATGCTGCAATTCTTTCAGACCTTCCGGAGGGATTGAAAAAAGACATATTCATTGCTCCTGTTTATTATCGGGATAAGCTGATATTCATAACAGGAGCTGCTGATGATACGGATGTGGACTCCAGGACGGCCCTTCTTTATAAGGGACTGAAGGATCATATTGCAAAAACTTATGGGTTTGCCACTGCATCAGGCATCAGCCAGCCGTTCCACAAACTCCATCATGTACGGCGCGCATACAGTGAATGTACGGAGGCATTGTATAACAAATCCAATCAGGCGGACATGAATAATTCCTCGCTGGTTCTGTTTGATGACTTTTTAATCAGGGGCCCTGTGGGAAATGTTTACGATATGATTATGGAAAATGAGCTGATCCAGGCGATCATCAGCTGTAAGGAAGAGGAATCGGCATGTCTTCTGGAGCTGATCATTGACCGTATGGAAAGAAAAAACGTGGTGGGAATTGAACGTAACTTTTATTGGAACCGGCTTTTGACTGCAATGTTAAATATTCCGGCAGCCGCAGATATTCCCCTTTCCGATGTGTTTGACAGTGAACAATACAATGTACTCAATTCCGTTACCCGGATTTATGATAAGAAAAAAGTCGTCGCAGCCGTCAGCGGAGAAATCATTCACCCGATCATTGCAACGCTGGTAAAAAAAAGACAGGAGGGAGAGGAATCGGAAGTTGTAAAACATATGGTAGCGCTTATTAAAGACAGCAAAGGGAATATGAGCCTGAACGACTGTGCGGATCAGCTGTCCTATCATCCCAATTATTTAAGTAAGATTCTGAAACGGGAAAAGGGCGTGACATTTACCGATATGGCAAATGAAGAGAAATTGAAACAGGCAAAATATATGCTTTTAACAACAGAATATTCCGTGGCCGAGATTTCGGAGAAGCTGATGTATAATAATGTACAAAATTTTATCCGCTTTTTTAAAAATCATGTTGGATTTACACCGGCGGCATTCCGCAAAGAGCACCGGAAGTGATGGAATAAAATGATTATTTTAGTACACAAGCCTCATAAAACCGTTTAACTATGCGGGATATGAGGCTTTTTTCCAAAGAAAAACCGGTCATAAAATGATTATTTACAAATGCCTGCCCCTGTGTATAGAATATGCTCACAAAGCGGTACCGCAAAATATAAAAAACTGACATAATTACCAATTCATGTTGGCATTATGGAAAAAGGAAATTGAAAAGGAGAGCATATGGAAAAGATTCAAAGCAATGCAAAAGCCAGGGCGGGCACCTGGAAACATGCGCTGTCAGTACATAAGTGGCTGTACATCATGATCATACCGGGTGTGCTTTACATGCTGGTATTTAAATATCTGCCTATGGGCGGACTGGTAATGGCGTTTCAGGATTTCAGCCCGTATAACGGCAATTCCATGATCGGTGCGTTTTTTGAGAGCCCCTTTGTAGGACTTCGTATTTTTAAAAAATTTTTTACGGGTCCCGATTTTTTACAGGTTCTTAAGAATACGTTATCCATTTCCATTGCCAGCCTGATCTTTTACTTTCCCGCACCGATCATTCTGGCATTACTCTTAAATGAGATAAAGAATGCGGCTTTTAAGCGTGTTGCACAGACGATGGTTTATATTCCCCATTTTATATCCATGGTCATTGTAGCAGCACTTACCGCACAGCTTTTCAGCACCACGGACGGACTGGTATACCACAATCTGGTCCAGCTTTTCGGGCGGGAAAATGCGCCGGATATCATGTCCAATCCCAGGCTGTTCGTTCACATGATCGTGGGCCAGAGCATGTGGAAGGAGACCGGTTACGGCACCATCATCTTCCTGGCTGCTCTTTCCGGCGTTGACGTGCAGCTTTATGAAGCGGCAGAGGTGGATGGCGCAAACCGCTGGCAGAAGATGTGGCATATAACGTTACCGGCCATCCGGTCGACCATTGTCATCATGCTGATCTTAAGGGTCGGCACCATCTTAAATACAGGCTATGAGCAGATATTCCTGATGCAGAATTCCATGAACCGGTCGGTTTCCGATGTATTTGACACTTATATTTATACGAAAGGTGTTGTAAACGGAAATTATTCCATGGCAACGGCAGCCGGCATGTTTAAATCGGTAGTCAGCATGATCATGGTATTAGGAGCCAACAGGCTGGCGAAAGTTTTCGGAGAATCAGGATTCTATTGATAAGGAGAACAAAGCAATGGCAAAGACGAATCATATGAAAATTAAAAGAAGCCCGGGGGATCAGCTGGTTCAGGTTTTCATCTATCTTTTTGTGGGATTGTTGGCCCTGGTTACCCTGCTTCCGTTTGTGTACATCGTAGCAGGTTCCTTTGCAACAGAAAGGGAGCTGACAGAGCGGGCCTTCTTTCTTTTTCCCCGTACCCTATCCATGAATGCGTACCAGTACATATTTAAAAGCGGGGATGCCATACACGGATTGATGAACTCCCTTATTGTAACTTTAGTAGGGGTATTGATCAATATGTTTTTTTCCTGTACCCTGGCTTATCCGCTCTCCAGGCCATATTTCAAAGGGAGATTATTATTTACCAACATGGTCATCATCACGATGCTGTTTTCCGGCGGTATGGTCCCAAGCTACATGCTGGTGTCCAATGTGCTTCATTTAAAAAATACCTTTTGGGCATTGTGGCTTCCGGCAGCAATCAACCCCTTTAATATGATTATCATAAAGAATTATTTTCAGGGACTTCCCGTGGAATTGGAGGAGGCAGCCAGGATGGATGGCTCGAATGATTTACAGATATTTGTAAGGATCATTCTCCCCCTTTCCAAACCGGTACTGGCAAGCGTTTCTCTGTTCTATGCGGTAACCCATTGGAATTCCTACTTCGATGCAATGATGTATATTTCCGATAAAAATAAAGAAGTCATTCAGATTGTGCTGAGGAGAATCATTTTCATGACTTCTTCTGTGGCAACAGAAAGCGGATTTGACTGGGGACCGTTTGGCATGCCTCCGGAAAAAGCGGTGAAGATGGCCACAACTGTGGTAGCTACAATCCCGATTTTAGTAATATATCCATTTATCCAGAAATATTTTACCCAGGGTGTCATGGTAGGCTCGGTTAAGGGCTGAGTGCAATCATAAATATTTATTATTAAAGGAGAAGTGTATGATGAAAAAAACATGGAAAAAAGCATTATCGGCAGCATTAACGGGGGCTATGGCATGGTCCTTAACTGCCTGCGGCGGCTCGGGCGGTTCCGTTAAAACGGATGTGGCCGCTGCTTCCGCAGACGGAAAGCCAACTATTACATTTATGGCGCCTTCCTTTCACGGTACCGACTTAAAGAATGAAAAATCTGATGAGGTCATTAAGAGATATGAGGATCACACCGGCATTCATGTGAACTGGCAATGGGAATCCAATGATACGTATAAAGAAAAGCTTGGACTTACTTTGATGGATAAGGACAATATGCCCATGGTACTTACCTCTTCGGGAGACTTAACGGCCAATGTGGTGGATGCGGCCAGAAAGGGGGCCTTCTGGGATCTGACGGCCTTTTTGCAGGATAAGGAGAGCTATCCGAACCTGTCGAAAGCAAATCCTGATGTATTAAAGGCATTGACTGTGGATGGAAAAATCATTGGTATCTACCGGGCCAGGGTTATCGGCCGCTACGGCTTCTCTTACCGCACGGACTGGGCGGAAGCGGTAGGAATTACCGAGAAGCCGAAGACGGTCGAGGATGTTTACAATATGCTTTACAAATTTACCTACGAAGATCCGGATGGCAATGGGGAAGATGATACCTATGGCCTGGAAATGACCAAATATACGGGGCCCATCGATATTATCCAGACATGGTTTGGATGCGGCAATGAATGGGTGGAAAAAGACGGGAAGCTGGTTCCGGTTCATCAGACGGAAGAGTACCTGGAAGCTTTAAAATGGATGAGAAAGATCTATGAAGACGGTCTGATCAGAAAAGACTGGGCAACGGTTGATTCCGGAACGTTTCAGGACAGCTGTAAAAAGGGGGAAGCAGGTGCATTCATCGATGTTATGGATGGCGCAAAAAGAATCTGGGAATATTACGATATGAATGGCGTGAAGTCAGTGACCGATCCGTCTAAGAATGCTTCCATGACAATGGCAGGACCGATCAATGATAAAACACTGGCGACCAGCGGTTTTAACGGATATTATCTGATTACAAAGGCTGGGGCAAAGACTGAGGAAGATGTAAAGAACTGTCTGCATTTCCTGGATAAAATGTGCGATGATGAGATGCTTGTACTGGCTGACTACGGCTTAGAGGGCGTTACCTATGATTTGAATGAGGCTGGAAATGTTGTGAAAAAAGGGGAAATGGAACCTCAATATTCTCCTTCAGCCGGGCTTAACCAGAGTGTTTGCTATATTCCCAACCAGACTGCTTTAAAACCGTTACTGGAAAAAACAGAACCAATGAAGGCGCAGGATGAGGCTTATGAATATAATGAACAGTTCGCAGTCTTTAATCCGGCTCTTGGATATCTGGCAAACTCGGAAGTAAACGCAGAGGTCGGTACGGATATTGAGCAGATTATCGATGATGCCAGAACTCAGTATATCTGCGGACAGATTGATGATGCAGGTCTGGAAGCTGCTGCAAAACAGTGGCTGGACCGCGGCGGTGATAGGCTGGTAGAGGAAGTAAATAAGCTTTATCAGGAAGATACGGCGAAATAAATAAACAGGAAATGGAAAAGAGAGGCTTCAAGCGTGAGTGAACGGTTGAAGCCTTTTAAGCAGACCGCATTTTTGGGAGGGAAACAGGAATGATATTACATAGTTTGGGAGACAGAAGGCTGACCGGTTATACCATATGGGGCTGCATGTGGGAGAAAGGCTGCTGCGCGAAAGAAACGGAGTACCTGTTAAAAAACCAAAAGAAGGAAAACGTGCCCATGCAGAGCCGGATCACGGCGTGGTGGCCCGATGGTTCCGTGAAATGGACCGCCCATACGGCAGATGCTGCTCTTATGGGAAAGGAGATTGAAGTCGTACCCGGAACCCCTGTCCAACCGGAGAAAAAAATCCGGGTCGTGAAGAAAGATGGCTTTCTGGAGATACTGGCCGGAAGTATGGAGGTGAAAATCACCTGTGACGGAAAAAGGCTGTTTGATACCATATCCTTTCATGAAATAAAGTTTCTGACGGATGCCACGCCGGTTCTGCTTTTGGAGGAACCTTCCGTTTGGAATGGCAATCCGGTGAAAATTGAAAAAAAGTATGATTCCAGGATCACCGGGCTGTCACTGGAGGAAGAGGGAGCCTTACAGGTTATTGTGAAATATACCGGGCATCATGAATCCGGCGATGGAGATAAAAAGATTCCGTTTATCCTCCGTATGAAAATCGGGCTTGACAGCCCCCGCATTGATTTTGTACATACGTTTTTATATGATGGAGATGAGGAAAAGGATTTTTTAAAAGGGATCGGCATCCGCTTTCAATCTCCGTTAGAGGGAAATATTTACAACCGTCACGTAAAATTCATGGGAGACCATGGTGTGTTCCACGAAAGCATGGCGCAGCTTCTGACCTGGCGGCCCGGAGTTCCTCAGGAAATCTATGCAAAACAGGTTCGGGGAGAAAAGCTGGAGCTTGAGAAGGCTGATAAGGAGACGGTGGACACGGTTTTAAAAGATATGCCGTTTTGGAGTGAATATGATTTGTGCCAGGACAGCGTAAGTCATTTCTGCATCAAAAAGAAAATCAGGGATGAGAACTGCTGCTATCTGGACTGTCTTCATGGAAATAAGACGGAAGGAGGAGCCGCATTCGGATCGGAGCATGGCTCCATATCATTTTCTATCCGGGATTTTTGGGAAAAGTATCCGTCCGGCTATACCTTTCGGAATCTGGATGGGGATACGGCAGAAGCTGTCATATGGCTGTGGTCTCCTAAGGCAGAAGCCATGGACTTCCGCCACTATGCAAACAGAGGCTATAACCAGGTATATTACGAAGGCTATGATTATAAAGGCGCTGAGCCTTATGGAATCGCGTGTACCAGCGAATTCTCCGTTATGGTTTCCGAAGAGATGATTCCGGAAGATCAGAGCTTAAAGGTTTTTGCTGAAGCCGTAAAAAGACCGGTCCAGTATGTGGGGACGCCGGAATATTATCATAAGAGGAGGGCTTTTGGATACTGGTCCATGCCGGAACGGGGAACTGAGACGGAAAACTGGCTGGAGGACCAGCTTGACATGGCCGTGGACTTTTACCGGAATGAAGTAGTTCAGAGGAATTGGTACGGCATGTTCAATTATGGTGATTTCATGCATTCCTACGACAGGGAGCGGCATCAGTGGCGGTATGATATGGGAGGCTATGCCTGGGACAATACGGAGCTTGTTCCGACGCTGTGGTTATGGTATGAATTCATGAGAACCGGACGGGAAGATGTCTTTGTTCTGGCGGAGAAGCTGTCGAGACACACTTCCGAGGTAGACGTATATCATATGGGAAAATACAAGGGATTGGGATCCCGCCACAATGTCCGGCACTGGGGTTGTCCCTGTAAGGAAGCGAGAATTGCCATGGCGGCCCATCACCGTTTTTACTATTATCTGACCGGAGACCGGAGAATGGAAGATATATTTGAAGAGCTGAAGGACAATGAAATGACTTTTTTGAACAGGGATCCGCTGGGGGATTTCTATGAAAAGGAGAAAATGGTTTATCCGAGCCATGCAAGAAGCGGCCCGGATTGGTCTTCTCTATGTGCAAACTGGATGACGGAATGGGAGCGGTTCAACGATAAAAGGTACAGAGATAAGATCGTGACCGGAATGGGAGATATTAAGAAGTCACCGTTAAAGCTGATATCCGGTCCTGATTTTGAATTTAATCCGGCTGATGTTCATCTGCGCTACATCGGAGAGCGGACGACAGGAGGCACCCATCTCCAAATCTGCATGGGGGCCCCTGAGATATGGATGGAGTTGGCCGATCTGTTGGATGATGAGGAGTGGAAAGGGATGCTGGCGGATTACGGAAGGTTTTACTATCTGCCCGTACAGCAGAAGATGGAAGCGTCAAATGGAATCATAGGCAAAAGGGAATTCAGCTTTCCGTTTATGGCCTCAGCCATGGGAGCCTATGGAGCAGAGTATCTGGGCGATGAGGTACTGGCAGCAAGAACGTGGTGCCATTTACTTCATGCTTCTATCAGTCAGGGAAACCATGACGGATTCAGGACTTTTCCCGTTTCCAATCAGGGAAATCAGGAAAAATTGAGGGAGATCCCATGGATATCTACGAATTTTACGGCACAGTGGTGTCTCAATGTTATCGTAGTTCTTGAATTCATCCGCAGTGATCTTCCGGAAACGCTGAAGGAAGCAGATGAATTATTAGAAAATATACCGGAAGACTCATTCCGCAAGGCATAAAGGCTGATGCTCAGGATTTGCCGACAGGAGAAGTTTGGGTTGAAGGCAAAAGAAATGGAGGAAGACATGATCAGGATACAAAATATCTCAAACCAGGAGGTGACGGTTTCCTGGGACCGGGTGGAGGGAGCGGAGGCCTACCGCATCTATTGGTCCGACCGGGATTTAAAGCCGGAGAAGTTCCGCTTTATGAAGGAAGTGAAAGCAGATGACAGGCTGCGGTTTACTCTGCGAAAATCCACTCATATTCCACATTATATCAGGATCTGTGCAGTGAAAAAGGACAGCGGTACAGAGCGCGAAGAGGTGTATGTAACACCGGTTCACTATATAAAAAGGGAACAGCTGGAAACTCTTAACAGAGGGCTGATCGCTGTTTTGACGAAGAACGGGGTGTTTGTGAGCTGGAGACTGTTTCTGACTGAGGTTACCGGTTCCGGAAAAGGCGGGTTGACCGGCGCCTATTTTATCCTCTATCGAAATGGAAAGAAAATTGCGGAAATAAGAGACAGTACAAACTATCTGGATGCGGAAGGGGATGCAGACTCAGAGTATGGGGTAGCCCCTGCCATAAACGGGGTGGAATATGATGTCTGCCCGCCTGTAAAGGTGTGGGATAAGGAATATTTAGACATTCCTGTCCAAAAGCCGGAGTCAGGCGTGACACCTTCCGGAGAGGCTTTTACCTATTCCGCCAATGACATGTCCGTGGCGGATGTGGATGGAGACGGAGAATATGAATACATCGTCAAATGGGATCCGTCCAATTCCCATGATGTGTCTCATAAGGGTTATACGGGCCGCTGTTACCTGGATTGTTATAAGCTTGACGGAACTCTTCTTTGGCGGCTTGACATGGGACCTAACATCCGGGCGGGCGCCCATTACACCCAATTTATGTGCTATGATTTCAACGGAGACGGAAAGGCGGAAATGGCATTAAAAACTGCTCCCGGAACCAGGATGACCATCTACGGGCCAGACGGAGCGCCAAGGGAGGAATTCTTCGTTACCATGCCAAAAAAAGACCGAAACAGGGGATACAGTCATGAGGACTCTTATGTGTGCAGCTCTGGTGATTACCGCAGACATTTAACTCAAGTATTCCGCTCCTGGCAGGACCATCCGGAGGTGAAAGCAGGGCATTGGCCCAAGAGTCTGGAACAGTGCTTTGGGATTCCGGAGACTGCTTCCTATCCTCTGAGTGAGGGGGATGCAGAGCGGCTGGTGGATTACTTCCTGGATGAATATGCGCCGCTCAGAAGCCCGAAAAACAAGCTGCGGGAATTTGAAGGCTTTATCTTTCGGGGGCCGGAGTACTTAACCATGTTTGGAGGAGATGGAAGAGAGCTTCAAACCATTCCGTTTCCCTTTGAACGGGTGGATGACGGTCTTTTGTGGGGCGATTATGCCATGAACCGCATTGAGCCCTGCAACCGGGTGGACCGTTTCCTGTCCACTGTGGCATATTTAGACGGAAAACGGCCTTATCTTGTGGTCTGCCGGGGGTATTATACCAGAGCCGCTGTAGCTGCTTATCATTTTTTTAAAAACCGCTTTCAAAAGGTATGGTCTGCAGACAGCGGTTTTGTGCCCATGAAGAACCCGTTCTGTGACAATCCACATGAAGGGTGCGGAACCGATCCGGTCTATGGGGAGCTGGCAGGGCAGGGGAATCATTCGGTGGCGGCTTCCGATGTGGATGGAGATGGCTTCATGGAGATCATCTACGGTGCCGCCTGCATTGACCACGATGGAAGCCTGCTTTACAGTTCAAAGGATAAGCTGCCGGATGGCAGGGAAGCAAAGCTTGGGCATGGAGATGCCATGCATGTGGCGGACATTGACCCGGACCGGCCGGGCCTTGAGATATTCAATGTATTTGAAGGCGCCAGCCATGCTCCCTATGGCTACGCCCTGCGGGATGGAGAGACCGGGGAGGTTCTTTTCGGTGAGTATGCTGAGAGCGACTTGGGCCGCTGCATGACCGGCGATGTGGTCCCGGAGGTAAGAGGACTGCAGTGCTGGGTCAATGGAATGGGGACATACGATTGCCATGGGAAGCTTTTAAAGAAGGAAACCCTGGGAAGCAATATGTCCATCCGGTGGGCCGGGGATTTAAGCACGCAGATCACGGATGGGGCGGACTACCTAAAACAAAGATCAACAGGAGTGATCAATGATTTTACCCATGGGATCATGCTTGAACCGGAGGACACCTTAACGAACAACGGCACAAAGGGAAATCCCTGTCTGACAGCTGATATCTTCGGGGATTTCCGGGAAGAGCTCCTTTTGCGGACCGGGGACAGCTCTGCCATCCGCATCTATACCAATACCGGGATCACGGGCCATAAGCTGTTTACCCTGATGCACGATTCCCAGTACCGCTGCGGTGTGGCCTGGCAGAATAACTGCTACAACCAGCCCTGCTATACCAGGTTCTACTATGCCTCAGATATGGATTTTGACCGGGTTCTCCCTTATATGAAGCGGAAGCCGGTGATTTATCTGGCCGGAGATTCCATTGCCCAGACGGCCGGAGAAGCGGAAAGGCCCAGGGTGGGGCTGGGGGAACAGCTTTTGAAACATCTGGATGAAGGAAACTGCTATCAGATTTATCACAGGGAAGACAGTTCCTATGAGCAGGAAATGCGTTATGAAAGCCGTCATCTGATCGTGGATAACTGCGCCATGGCAGGGAGGTCCTCCAGAACATTTCTGGAGGAGGGACGTCTTGAGGATATAAAACAACATATAAGAGAAGGAGATTATCTCCTGATCCAGTTTGGTCATAACGATGCATCCGCAGCGAAGGAAGAACGCTATGTGCCGGTTTCCTGCTTTCCATTGTATTTGAAACAGTACGTGGAAGCGGCTGAAAAAGCCGGAGCGTTCCCGGTTTTGATATCTCCGGTCTGCTTATGTCCCTGCAAAGAGAATGAAAAGGGAGAGAAAGGAGAAATCGCACGGCTGCTCCCCCGGTACAGCCGGACGATGAAAGCGTTTGCGAAAAAAGAATGTGTTCCTTTTGTGGATATGTACCGTCTTACGAAAGAGTATTGTAAAAAATCGGGAGAAGCCGGGGCTCGAAAGCTCTACATGCCGGATCTAGTCCATTTATCCGAAAAAGGGGCGGATTGCTATGCCGGGTTATTGGCAAATGAAGTGAACAAGTTTATAATAGAAGGAAAATAATAACAAATGGACCGGCAGGAGCCGGAGAAAGGCGAAGGATTGTGTTATGGGTAAAATTCAGTATGACAGAGCCGGGCTATCAGAGGCCATGGACCGCATTCTGGAGCGGACGAAACGTATGGACATGTCCTGGGACTGGCCCTGTGGAGTGGCTTATTATGGCCTTGCGGAGGCCTATGAGGTAACGAAAAAGGAAGGATATCTGGATTTCTTAAAAGAACGTGTGGATGAGCTCATGGAACTGGGGCTTCCGGTGTGGACGGTAAACACCTGCGCCATGGGTCATTGCCTCATTACCCTGTATGAGGCGACCGGAGAAGATAAGTATATGGATGTAATCCGGTCCAAGGTGGAATATTTAAGAAAGGATGCCCTGCGTTTTGGCGACCGTGTGCTTCAGCATACGGTTTCAGCCGCCAATGATTTTCCGGAGCAGTGCTGGGCAGACACCTTGTTTATGGCGGCATTCTTTCTGCTGAGGGTGGGCGTCATGACAAAGGACGATGAGCTGATCGGCGATGCCTTAAATCAGTATTACTGGCATATTCAGTACTTGCAGGATGAAGATACCGGCCTGTGGTATCACGGATACAATCACATCACCGGGGACCATATGTCAGGCTTTTACTGGGGAAGAGCCAACTGCTGGGCAGCTTATACCATGAGCAAGGTTGGCCTTATATTACCGGAATGCTATCTCTATCCCCAGTATCTGGAGATCGTGGGAAGCTTAAACGAGCAGCTGTCCGCATTAAAGCTTTTGCAGACAGAGCATGGTCTCTGGAGGACCATTTTAAATGATGAGGAATCCTATGAGGAGGTTTCCGCTTCCGCCGGAATCGCGGCAGCCATGACATTAAAGGGAAACCCGCTTCACATCAAATACATTGAGAAATCCATTGACGGCGTGCTGTCTCATGTGGCTCCTGACGGAAGAGTGACCGATGTTTCCGGCGGAACCGCAGTGATGAAGGACCGGGAGGGCTACCGGAATATTTCAAAAAAATGGATCCAGGGCTGGGGACAGGGCATGGCTCTGGCATTCTTTGCCGCGGTTTTAGATTATGATACAAGAGCAGGAGACGGGGCGTTATGATGGAAAACATTAAAAATATTTATATTTGCTTTCCGGGAGGCAGGCACAAGGTCCTCACCATGAGCTACGATGACGGACGGGCCGAGGACCGGAGGCTGGTTGATATTTTCAACCGAAATGGCATCAAAGCCACCTTTCATGTGAATTCCGGACTTACGGATGATGAAATGCGGTTAAAACCGGATGAGTGGAAGGCGGTGTATGAGGGACATGAGGTTTCCTGCCATACGGTACTCCACCCGACCATTGCGCGGTGCCCGCTTCCCCAGGTGGCCCTGCAGGTTTTAGAGGACCGGAGGGCCCTGGAGCGGGCGGTTGGTTATCCGGTGCGGGGAATGTCCTATCCCAATGGCTCCTATACGCAGGAAATTGTGGATATGCTCCCTTGCCTGGGCATAGAATATTGCAGGGTGGTTGGGAACACCGACGATTTTGCCATGCCAGACGATTTCTTAAAATGGAAGTCCACCTGTCATCATAACCATAACCTTCTGGAAAACGGAAAGCGTTTTGCTGAGCTTTTTAAAACCCAGTATCTCTATATGATGTATGTATGGGGACACAGCTTTGAATTTCCCAGAGATGACAACTGGGAGGTAATGGAGGAATTCTGCCGCATGCTGGGCGGAAGAGAGGATATCTGGTATGCGACCAACATCGAGATCGTAGATTATATGAAGGCAGCCGCCGGCTTAAAATTTACCATTGACGGAGATCTGGTTTACAATCCGTCAGCGGCCGGCGTGTGGATCAGCATTGACGGGAAAAAGGTGGAAATACCGGGTGGATGCCGGATAAAGTTATAAATAGAGTTTTCTTATCCTCTGCCGGACTTTATATTTTGGGATTTTTGCCGAAATGAGATATAAAGGCATCCAGAGAGGAGGAAACGATGTGAGTCAGGTTTCGGCTGTTAACGGAAATCCCAAGACCCGGTGGGAAAAGGTACAGGCTGCAGGAACGAAAGAGGAAGGAACTGCGGTGAATTTAAATGAGCTTTCATCCGGCCGGATTGTGAAAGACCGGGTTGAATTCTCGGAAGAATGGTCCGGTATGGACTTAAAAGATATCGTTAAAAAGGCGCTCGACTGTTTAAAGGAGCAATATCCTTCCATCGACATCGTTATAGATGAGAAAGAGAGTGTAGGAGAACTTCCGGGGCTGGCCGCCGGCTTGGGAAGGGGCACCCATCTTGTCATTTCCCAGAAGTTTTTAGAGCGTATGGGAAGCAGTACTGAGGAATTTGGCAAATGCAGCTCAGTGCTTACCGGCATTGCAAAACAGCTTGCCTGCCAGGAAGGAAGCAGCATGGCTTCAGGCGCATATGTGGGACAGTCAGGTGCGGCCTTTTGGACGGCTGGCAATAGGCCGGAAACGGGTGAGGGGAGACTGGCGGGCTTTTCCGGATTTTCGGATACCTCCGCAGATAAAAATAATATCCTCACCAATCAGTTATCGAAGACAGCGGCCGTTTCCGTATCCAGACATTATTCCAGGTTGGCAGGCGCCCGTACAAAGGGGCAGGTTCAGACCGTAATGGCAGATGTTCAAAGAAGCATAGGAAATCTTCAAATGACAGCTGTTTATGGCGATGATGAGGAGAAAGTAAAAGCAAGCCGTGCGCTGCGTTCACTTAAGAAGCTTCTGGCAAGAGGAAATAGGAAAATCAGCCGCTTGAACAAAGAGCAGCTGGCCGCTCTTAAGAAAAAAAGAGCGGAAAAAGAACAAGAGGAAAAAAAGGCGGAGCAGGCAAGACAGGAAATGAAGAGAATACGGGCCGGAAAGACCGGTTCCGATCATTCTCTTGTAATGGAAGGAAGTGCGGTCGAGGCATACATCAGAGGATACAGGCACTACCGGAAGTTAAAAGAGGAGTATGAAGGAAGCCGGATATCCGGGACAGACATGCTGTCAGCGGGCATTTCGACGGAAGGAGCTGTGGAGAGTGCCGGTGCGGCAGGCGGAGAGATCGCGGCTGCCGATGTGACGGTTTCCGGCACAATCTCATTTTGAGGATTGTCCTGCCGGACAGCACCGGGAAGTGGAAAAAGTCAAATTCCTAACATGTGCTGAAGCAGGATTTTTATACCCATGAAAATCAGGATCAGGCCTCCTGTGAACTCAGCCTTTGATTTATAGCGTGCACCAAACACATTTCCCACCTTTACACCCAGAACAGACAGGGTAAAGGTGGTGGCTCCGATAAAGGATACCGCAGGTATGATCTGAACCTGTAAGAATGCAAAGGTAACTCCTACTGCCAGGGCGTCAATGCTGGTTGCTACCGCCATCATGATCATGTTTTTCGGATCCATGGTGCAGTCCGTACATTCTTCCACCTCTTTGCTGAAGGATTCCTTGATCATATTGAAGCCGATGATCCCCAGCAAAATAAAAGCGATCCAGTGATCGAAAGAAGTGATAGTCTCCTTGAATTGTGACCCCAAAAGGTATCCGATCAGAGGCATTCCTGACTGAAAGCCACCGAAGTACAGACCTGTAACGACCCCATTGTTCCAGTTCATCTTTGGCATGCTTAAGCCCTTGCAGATGGAGACAGCAAAGGCATCCATGGATAAGCCTACTGCAATGATGAACAATTCGACTAATGACATGTGATATTCCTCCTGTGTATAAGCTTAATAAGTATATGCAGTCGAAAAAGGAGATAGAATTTTCGATACAAACAAAAAGACTTATCTGTGTGCAGGAAAAACACACAGATAAGTCTCATCTTTTTGCAGAAAGCAAATTAGCAAAGCCAGACAGAT
Organism: Clostridium sp. Marseille-P2415; assembly: GCF_900155545.1. Classification (GTDB taxonomy): domain Bacteria; phylum Bacillota; class Clostridia; order Lachnospirales; family Lachnospiraceae; genus Lacrimispora. The sequence goes on along the minus strand of NZ_LT732525.1, from coordinate 596,902 downwards.
TCCTCTGCCAGTATGTTGACTTTGCAGGCACTCCGTTTGACCCATGGATGTGCTGACTACTCCCTCATCTTCTGCTTATTCTACTGTATGGAGAGGGGGATGTCAAGAATATTTCTCATTTTGTTGAAGGAGTTACGTGGACTTTTGGGAAGGTATTGGGGGAAAAAAGACAGAGGCGGGAGGGGCAGCGGTTGTGGTTTCGGCAGGAGAGTTACTAAGGCCGGAAGGGTACAAAAAACATGGGACCGGAAAACTACGCCCGAATTTCTGAAAGAAATTCGCGCTCCGGGTTTCCTTGAGAAATTGGCTTGGAAGCCAATTCCTCACCCACGTTTTTTGCACCCTTCCGGCCTAAGTAACTCTAACCAGCCTGCAAATCAACCCGCTGCCCCTCCCGCCTCTGTCTTTTTTCCCGGCAAGGTTTTCTAAAAAGTCCACTGTGTACTGGCCCCGCTGCAGAAATAACTGACAGTTTGGGGTAAAAAATATAAAACAGAAAGAAATTTTTTTGCTTTCGCCAATACCTTAGGCGGAAAATGGAGCGCTGCTGAAATTCTGGCTGGAAAATGAGGAAAGGCCCCTCGGATGCGGCGATTTTTGCAGGACGTCGATAGGCGTTAGGGAGAGAACACCTATCCCGTCCGAAACCATGAGCCGCATCCGAGGGGCCTTTCCTCATTTTCATCCAAAAACTTATGGGCAGCGTTCCATTTTCCTCACAACCTACCGGGGAAAATATAACCACCCATTAATCTTTTTTATTCAGCCTGATTTTCTCCAGATATTCGAACAGCTCCGGATCCACATTGTCGAAGAGGCGGTTTTTCTTTGAGGGAATTCGTTCCAGGTGTTCTTTTTTTATCTCGGAATTTGTCTCCTCGATCTCTTTCTTTAAATCTCTGGCGGAAAGGCGTGTGCAGCCTTTTCCCAGGATGATTATCTGCTCCAGTTTGTCCGAGGTGGCCACCCGCACCTGATACTGCCTGCCGATCTGCTGGGAGACCTTTTCGATATACTGGTCTGCGGTTTCGGCTTCCTTGGTAAAAATTACATGGATGTTGTGGTATTCCATCACAGTGCCGGGATTTCCCTTGACTTTGTAGCCGTCAAAGACAAGGATTACATTGCATTTTTTATAACCCTGGTAATTGCAGAGCACATCCTGAAGCCTGGTTCTGGCTGAATCCATGTTGGTCCCGGCCAGTTCCTTAAGCTCGGGCCAGGCGAATATGATGTTGTAACCATCTACCAGAAGATAATCGGAACTCATTCTTGTCACCCCTTAGTAAGCGTGGTCCTAATTGTAACCTTTTCGACAGGAAAAGTCAACATTGTGAGCTTTTTAAAAGATCTTTTTCCGGAAGGGGAGAGAATTTGTGAAAAATAAATATTGCACGAAAAAAAAGATTGTGATATTATAAGTGCAATTCATTGTAGTGAAGTGATGAACTGTCATAAAACAGGCCTGAACGGGGAATCATGAACTACAGGAGTTCAGAAGATATACTGAAAAAGGCAGAGAAGGAGACTCTGGCTTATGGACCTCAACAGGAAGAGGGCGTCACCGACTGAGAGCGCCGTCATGTGGGACTTTGCCAAGGGAACACTCCGGAGCCGGTAAGCCGAAGCGGCCGGAAATTCTTTGAAGGATTACGGTGACATGAGTAGACTTATCCGTACACATGCGTTAAATGTTTGAGTGGGGGCATTTGCTTATCCGTCTGTCATATCTGCGGATGGAAGAAGAGGCAGCTGTCTCAATGCGGGTGGTACCGCGGGAACTTATAGCCATATAAATCCCGTCCCGGAATATGTAACTGTATTCCGGGGCGGGATGTTTTGTTGTCAGAAAATCCCTTTACCGGAATCAAAGCATTTACATTTAGGTAAGGAGAATGCAGATATGGAATTTATCAGTGGTGTAAAACAGAAAGAAACAATCGGAATGGAAGAGCTTGGATCCGGTGATTATGCAGGAAAGACCGTTAAAATGGAGGGCAGCGTCCACACCATCCGGGATATGGGCGAGGTCGCCTTTGTGATCCTTCGGAAAGGGGCGGGTCTGGTACAGTGCGTATTCGAGGAAGGAAAGACGGATTTTGATTTAAGTCTTTTAAAAGAAGAGTCCGCCATCCGGGTTACCGGAGTCGTATCGGCAGAGGAGAGAGCTCCTCACGGATTTGAGCTCCGCCTTTTAGGTATCGAGGTACTGTCACAGCCTGCAGAAGTGCTGCCCATCGCCATCAGCAAATGGAAGCTGAACACCTCCCTTGAGACGAAGCTGGCTCTGCGTCCCATTACGTTAAGAAATCCCATGGAGCGGGCAAAATTCCGCATCCAGGAAGGGATCGTAAGAGGATTCCGGGATTTTCTTCATTCCCAGGAATTTACGGAAATCCGTACACCAAAGATCGTAGCCCGCGGTGCAGAAGGTGGATCCAATGTATTTAAACTGGATTATTTTAATAAGAAGGCAGAACTGGGGCAGAGCCCGCAGTTTTATAAGCAGACTATGGTGGGCGTATATGACCGGGTTTTTGAAGTCGCACCTGTCTTCCGTGCGGAAAAGCATAATACTACAAGACATTTAAATGAATATACCAGCATGGATTTTGAAATGGGGTACATTGACAGCTTTGAGGAGATCATGGAAATGGAAACAGCTGTGCTTCAATATACCTTTGGGCTTCTTTGTGAAGAGTATGCGGCGGAGCTTAAGATGCTAAAGATCACGCTTCCGGATGTATCCAACATCCCAACGGTCCGCTTTGCAGAAGCGAAGGAACTGGTTGCGGAGAAATACAGCCGTAAGATCAAAAACCCCTATGACCTGGAGCCGGAAGAGGAAGTGCTGATCGGCCGTTATTTTAAGGAAGAGTATGGCAGCGATTTCGTATTTGTCACACATTATCCCTCAAAGAAACGTCCCTTCTACGCCATGGATGATCCCGCAGACCCTAAATTTACCTTAAGCTTTGACTTATTGTTCAAGGGACTGGAAATCACCACCGGTGGCCAGAGAATCCATGATTATGATACAATTATCAAAAAAATGGAAGCCCGCGGCATGAACCCGGAGGATATTTCTTCCTATTTAATGATATTCCAATACGGCATGCCGCCTCACGGAGGTTTGGGAATCGGTTTGGAGCGTCTTACCATGCGGCTTCTTGATGAAGCAAACGTAAGAGAGACCACCCTGTTTCCAAGGGATGTAACGAGACTGGAACCATAGGGAAAGGAGGCAGGAAAAAATGGCGCACATCATTGATGATGCAACGATCGAATACGTAGGAATCCTGGCAAAGCTTGAGCTTGATGAAGCAGAAAAGGAAGCGGCAAAAAAAGATATGGGCCGCATGCTGGATTATATTGATAAATTAAATGAACTGGACACAGACGGAGTGGAACCCATGTCCCATGTTTTCCCGGTACACAATGTTTTCCGTGAAGATGTGGTGGAAAACGGGGATGACAGAGAGAACATCTTAAAGAATGCTCCGGAAAGCAAGGATGGAGCTTTTAAGGTGCCGAAAACAGTGGAATAGGGGGAGTCCGGATGACAGAAAAAGAAATATTAGCCCTGACTGCGGTGCAGCTGGGTAAAAAGATAAAAAGCGGAGAGGTTACCTCCGTGGAAGCGGTAAAAGCGGCTCTTAGCCAGATTAAGGCCATGGAGCCGGTGCTTAACAGCTTTGTAACAATAGAGGAAGAAAAAGCGCTAAAGCAGGCGGAGGCTGTGCAGAAACGGATCGAATCCGGTGAGCTTACCGGGCCTTTGGCAGGCGTACCGGCAGCGGTGAAGGATAACATCTGCATTGAGGGCATGAGGACTACCTGCAGTTCCAAAATCCTTTCCGATTTTGTTCCTGCTTATACGGCTCAGGCAGTGGAGAATTTAAAAAAGGCCGGAGCAGTGATCCTCGGGAAGACCAACATGGATGAGTTTGCCATGGGGAGCACCACGGAAACATCGGCTTACGGGGTTACGAGAAACCCATGGAACCCGGAGCATGTTCCCGGCGGTTCCTCCGGCGGTTCCTGTGCGGCAGTTGCGGCGGCAGAATGCTTTTATGCCTTAGGTTCGGATACCGGAGGTTCCATAAGACAGCCGGCTTCCTTCTGCGGGGTTACGGGGCTAAAGCCTACTTACGGGACCATTTCCAGATATGGACTCATTGCCTACGGTTCTTCCTTAGACCAGATCGGGCCCGTTGCAAAGGATGTGACGGATTGTGCTGCGGTTCTGGAGGTTCTCGCTTCCCATGACGGGAAGGACAGCACATCTGTGGAGCGGAAGGACTGTGACTTTACGGAAGCTTTGAAAGAGGATGTGAAAGGCTTACGGATAGGGATTCCGGCAGATTACTTAGGAGAGGGCCTGGATCCGGAAGTAAAAGAGGCTGTTTTAAAAACAGCAGAGATATTAAAGGAAAAGGGAGCCGTTGTGGAGACCTTTGATCTGGGAATGGTGGAATATGCGATTCCTGCCTACTATGTGATCGCATCCGCAGAGGCCAGCTCCAACTTATCCAGATTTGACGGTGTCAAATACGGCTATCGTGCGAAGGAATACGAGGGGCTTCACGGCATGTATAAAAAGAGCCGTTCCGAGGGCTTTGGGCCGGAGGTAAAACGCCGCATCATGCTTGGTTCCTTTGTGTTAAGCTCCGGTTATTATGACGCTTATTATCTGAAGGCTTTAAGAACAAAGGCGCTTATTAAGAAAGCTTTTGATGAGGCATTTTCAAAATACGATGTAATTCTGGGGCCGGCTTCCCCGTCCACAGCGCCAAAGCTTGGAGAGAGCTTAAGCGATCCCTTAAAGATGTACCTGGGCGATATTTATACCATTTCAGTGAACCTTGCCGGACTTCCGGGCCTTACGGTCCCCTGCGGTAAGGATTCGAAGGGACTGCCGATCGGAGTTCAGTTTATCGGGGACTGTTTTAAAGAAAATAACATCATCCGGGCTGGTTTTGCCTTTGAACAGGGCAGAAGCTATGAGATGCCCAAAGTGGCGGCAGACGCCATTTCCGGAAGGGAGGAGAAGTAAATGAGCAAACAGTATGAGACAGTCATCGGTCTGGAGGTTCATGTGGAACTTGCCACCAAAACCAAAATCTTCTGCTCCTGCTCCACGGAATTCGGCGGAGCGCCAAATACCCATACATGCCCGGTCTGTACCGGTATGCCGGGTTCCCTTCCGGTCCTTAACAAGCAGGTGGTGGAATACGCTCTTGCGGTGGGGCTGGCGGCAGACTGCCGGATCAACCAGTACTGCAAATTTGACCGGAAGAATTATTTCTACCCTGACAATCCACAAAACTACCAGATTTCCCAGCTTTATCTTCCCATCTGCCATGACGGTTACGTGGAGATCGGCACGTCGGCAGGAAAGAAGAAAATCGGGATCCATGAGATCCATATGGAAGAGGATGCGGGAAAACTGATTCATGATGAATGGGAGGACTGTTCCCTGGTAGATTTCAACCGAAGCGGAGTTCCGCTGATCGAAATCGTTTCAGAGCCTGACATGAGAAGTGCGGATGAGGTGATCGCCTATCTGGAAAAGCTGAGACTGATCATTCAGTACTTAGGCGCCTCTGACTGCAAGCTTCAGGAAGGCTCCATGAGAGCCGATGTGAACTTATCTGTCCGTGAGATCGGGGCCCCTGAATTCGGAACCAGAACGGAAATGAAGAACTTAAACTCCTTTAAGGCCATTGCACGTGCCATCGAAGGGGAGAAAAAGCGCCAGATCGAGTTACTGGAGGAAGGGAAAAAGGTCATTCAGGAAACCAGACGGTGGGATGATAACAAAGAGTCTTCCCATGCCATGCGTTCCAAGGAGGATGCCAGGGATTACCGCTATTTCCCGGACCCGGATCTGCCTCCGGTGGTCATAAGCGATGAATGGATCCAAATCATAAAGGACAGACAGCCGGAGCTTAAGACGGAGAAAATGGCCAGGTATCAGGAAGAGCTGGGGCTTTCTGAATACGATGCCGATATCATCACCGGCTCCAAGCACATGGCAGATATTTTCGAGGCGGTCACCGCTGTCTGCAAAAAGCCGAAAGAAGCGGCCAACTGGCTGATGGTAGAGGCCATGCGCCTTTTAAAAGAGACAGAAACAGAACCTGAAAAAATGACATTTTCCCCGGAAAACCTTGCAAAATTGATTGAATTAGTGGATAATGGTACCATTAACCGTACCGTGGGCAAGGGAGTTTTCGAGAAAATTTTTGCAGAAGATGTCGATCCGGAACAATATGTAGAAGAAAAAGGATTAAAGGTTGTAAATGACGAAGGGGAACTGCGCACGGTCATTGAGGGGATTGTTGCCGCCAATCCGCAGTCTGTGGAGGATTACCGGGGCGGAAAGGAGAAAGCCATGGGCTTTCTGGTAGGCCAGACCATGCGGTCCATGAAGGGAAAAGCCGATCCGGGAGCGGTCAACAGGATACTTAAGGAACTATTAGGTTAAAGGAGTCTATATGAGGAGGAAGAAGAGATCTATGAAGCCGTATGTTGAAATGACAAAGGAAGAGTTACAGGGATTGAGAAAACAGCTTTCCGCACAGTACAAGGAGTTTCAGGCCAAGGATTTAAAGCTTGATATGTCCAGGGGAAAGCCAAGCACCGAACAGCTGGATATATCCATGGGGATGATGGATGTATTGAGCAGCAATGACGATTTAACCTGTGATGACGGTACGGACTGCCGGAACTATGGTGTGCTTGACGGGATCAAGGAAGCAAAAGAGCTTCTCGCCGATATGATGGAGGTTTCACCTGACCATATCATCATTTACGGCAATTCCAGCTTAAATGTAATGTATGATACGGTTTCCCGCTCCATGACTCACGGTGTTATGGGAAGTACTCCCTGGTGCAAGCTGGATAAAGTGAAATTCCTCTGTCCGGTCCCCGGGTACGACAGGCATTTTTCCATAACCGAATACTTTGGTATCGAGATGGTGAATGTCCCCATGACCCCGGCCGGTCCGGATATGGATATGGTGGAAGAGCTGGTTGCAAACGATGATTCCATCAAAGGGATCTGGTGTGTTCCGAAATACTCCAATCCTCAGGGAATTTCCTATTCGGATGATACCGTCCGCCGTTTCGCCCGTTTAAAACCGGCTGCAAGCGACTTCCGCATTTACTGGGATAATGCTTACACCATCCATCATTTATACGATCACGACCAGGATCATCTGATTGAGATCCTTGCTGAGTGTAAGAGAGCCGGAAATCCGGATATGGTTTATAAATTTGCTTCCACCTCAAAGGTAAGCTTCCCTGGTTCCGGCATTGCAGCCATCGCTGCCAGCCAGAACAACCTGGTGGACATCATGAAGCAGTTAAAGATCCAGACCATTGGCCATGATAAGGTGAATCAGCTGCGCCATGTACGTTTCTTTGGAGATATCCATGGTATGGTGGAGCATATGAGAAAGCATGCAGATATCATGAGACCGAAATTTGAGGCTGTGATCGAGATTCTGGAAAGAGAGCTGGGCGGCCTTGGGATCGGCGAATGGACCAGTCCAAAGGGAGGATATTTCATTTCCTTTGACTCCCTGGACGGATGTGCAAAGGCCATTGTAGCAAGGTGCAAAAAGTCCGGTCTGATCATGACCGGTGCCGGAGCGACTTACCCATACGGCAAGGATCCTCACGACAGCAACATTCGTATCGCTCCATCCTATCCTCCGTTATCTGATCTGATTTTAGCCATGGAATTGTTTGCACTCTGTGTGAAGATTGTAAGCATTGACAAGATCCTGGCTGAGAAGGAATAAAAAATGAAATCCGCTTATCGCTCCGGGCTGCCGGAGAAAAGATGAGCGGATTTTTTCGTATGGATATGCAGCCTGGGGCTGTGATTTCTTTAATCGAATAAAACCAGATTGATAAAAGCCTGAAATGCCTCTGTCTGGAATTTGTCTTTATGGAACACCACATGGTTCATACAGCTGATATCAAGGTCTTTCACTTCTATTTCAATGATTTCCCCCCGTTTGACGGATTCATCGGCAAGGATTCTGGGAACAACTCCGATCCCGATATTTTCTTTCACTGCCTGCAGGATCACATCGGAGTTGGTGCTGGTCCAAAGGGGGTCCGCAGATAAATTGCTTAAGGAGAGGGCACAGTCAAAGGTATCCCGGATGGTGCAGCCCTGTTCTCTTAACAGAAGCGGTTCTTCTATGAGACGGTCTAACGGGACCGGCTGGGCAGAGCGTTCTGCAAAGGGATGGCCGGGGGCGCAGATAACAGCCATGGGATAGGATGAGAAAGGGATCTTTTCCAGCTGGTCATCAGCGATGACACCTTCAACAAGACCGATGTCCAGTTCGTTTTTCAGAAGTTTGTTTGTAACCTCCTGGGAATTGTCTACTGTGACCTTTAACTGGGTATCCGGATTGGTAAGCGTAAAACGGGATACCACTTTCGGAAGCAGGTAACTGGCCAGGGTTACGCAGGAACCGATCCGCAGGGGTGCCTGGAGGTGCAGGGAACCGGAGTAATTTTCCAGGTCCTGGTACAATTCCAGAAGAGGGATGACTTTTGACAGATAAAATTTTCCATTCTCATTGATCACGACTCTGCGGGATACACGGTCAAACAGGGGAGAACCAACGGATTCTTCCAGTTCATTGATAGCGTGGGAGATAGCAGGCTGGGTCATGGACAGCGTCCTGGCCGCTCCGGTGATGCTGCCTTCTTCACACACCGTTTTAAAGATAGTAAGATGTCTTAAGTTCATGTTAGCGATCCTTCCATTACCAATGTGTCATATGACAATCCTCATTATATCATTTTGATAATGGTATGAACAGGGATTTTGAAAAAAATGTGGAAAGAATTTTATAGCTTCCGCATCATCAGATGTACGTCTGCATAGCTTCCGTCCCGGTATTTAAAGCAGTGTTCCCTGGTACCGTAAATTTCGAAGCCGTACTTTTTGTAAAGGGCCAGGCCGCGTTCATTTTCGCATACCACTTCCAGCTCCAGCTGTTCATAGCCCATTTCACGTGCTCCGCTTATGATGGCGGCAAGCAGATGGGAACCGATTCCAAGCCCCCAGTATTCTTTGCATATGGATATGCCAAAGGATGCCCGGTGTGCATAACGTTCCCGGTCGGCAATGGGATTTATCCCGGCGTTTGCAATGATCTTTTCGTTTACCGTGGCACAGACCAATAAATCTTTTCTGCTCCGCAGGGTGGAATACAGAAAATGCTGTTCCTGATGGAGGGGGGTGTTGATTTCATCCGCGTATCTGGCCATGTAGTTGGTTTCCTCTGATGTGACCTGCATAATGTGGATAATAGCTGCGGCGTCGTTGGGGCCCGGGCTTTTTAAAATGCAGGGAATTCCGTTCTTTAACAGGACCTTTTGGGGTTTGTATTCCATAATCGCGTTACCTCCTTAAAATAAAAAAGAAAGCAGCTGGTTTAAGCGGCTTTCTTTTTCCGATCCATCAAAAACCAGGCAGCCCTTACAGCCGTTTTGCAATGGCCTTGATAAATTCCTCACTGTTTAATACCGTTGGATTTGGTATGGTTGTGATCAGCGCCAGATCCTTCGTCATTTCACCGGCCTCAATGGTATCAATGGTAGCCTGCTCCAGCTTGTCTGCGAAAGCCGACAGCTCAGCGTTTCCGTCCAGCTCCCCGCGCTTTCTTAAGGCCCCGGTCCAGGCAAAGATGGTCGCAACGGAGTTCGTGGAGGTTTCTTCCCCTTTTAAATGCTTGTAGTAGTGGCGCTGTACGGTTCCGTGAGCCGCCTCATATTCATAATCTCCGTCCGGAGATACCAGAACGGAAGTCATCATGGCCAGAGAGCCAAAGGCAGATGACACCATATCGCTCATGACATCGCCGTCGTAGTTCTTGCAGGCCCAGATGTAGCCGCCTTCTGATTTCATAACACGGGCAACCGCATCGTCAATCAGGGTATAAAAATAGGTAATGCCTGCTTCCTTAAATTTATCCGTATAGTCTGCATCAAAGATTTCCTGGAAAATGTCCTTGAAGGTGTGGTCATACTTTTTGGAAATGGTATCCTTGGTGGCGAACCATAAATCCTGTCTGGTATCCAGAGCGTAGTTAAAGCAGCTTCTTGCAAAGCTTTCAATGGACCCGTTTAAGTTATGCATGCCCTGAACGATACCAGGTCCGTTAAAGGAATGAACCGGTTCCCGCACCTCGGTTCCGTCCTCTGCGGTATAAACAAGCTCTACCTTTCCGGCTCCGGGTATCTTCATCTCAGAACCCTTATAAACATCACCATACGCATGTCTTGCGATGGTAATCGGCTTTTTCCAGTTCATAACACATGGTTCGATCCCTTTGACAACAATTGGAGCGCGGAATACGGTTCCATCTAAGATTGCACGGATCGTGCCGTTTGGGCTCTTCCACATCTCCTTTAAATGATATTCTTTTACACGGGCGGCATTGGGGGTGATGGTGGCGCACTTAACGGCAACCTTATATTTCTTCGTGGCAGTGGCGGAGTCGATGGTTACCTGGTCATTTGTCTCATCACGGTACTCCAGGCCCAGGTCATAATATTCTGTCTTTAGATCGATATATGGCAACAGAAGGTTATCTTTGATCATCTGCCAGAGAATCCTGGTCATCTCGTCGCCATCCATTTCGACGATGGGGGTTGTCATCTTAATCTTATCCATGTGTTTGTCCTCCTTAGAAATGTTCGTGTTATGCTATAGTATACGACGAATTATAAAATCACACAAGCCTGTCTATGTAAATTTATCCAGCCATTTTTGAATATTATACACAGTTTCCGGTTCAATAAAATGCTCGACCTTTTCCACCTGTTCCAGTTCATCGGCCTTTTGGTTGACATAACAGAAGAAACGCTGAAGGACTTCATGACGGAATAATAAGTATTCTCCCAGCTGCAGGCCGTCACGGGTCAAAGAAACTGTACCATATTTTTCAAAGCGCACCAGGCCCTGCTTCTTTAGGTTCCCGGACATTTTCGATGCGGAAGAAGGCTTTACATGAAGGCATTCGGCCAGCTCCTTAATGCGGACAGTGTGTCCGATGTGATGGAGCCTGCAGATCATTTCCAGATAATCTTCCATAGAGGAAGTAATTTCAGTATGCTCCAAAAGAGAGTAACCTTTCAGGGTATAGAAATTATCGGTTTTGGTCATGTATATTTCCTCTTTCATTTCTATGGATATTTTTATATCTATTCTCTGCAAGACAGTTCTATGATTGCAGAAAAGTAAATTTTAAATAAAACAGGTTTAGGGAGGAACCTGAATTTTGCTATCTGCATATGTTAGGATATGGAAACATTTTGGAGGTAAGAAGGATGTCAGATAACGTTTGTTTAGCAGATTTAAAAAGGGGGCAGAGAGCGGTCATCGCGAAGCTGGCTGCCTATGATGATATGAGAAGACGCCTGCAGGATATCGGTCTCATTGAGGGGACCGTCGTGGAATGTCTGGGAAAAAGCCCGCTGGGGGATCCTACGGCATACTTAATCCGCGGTGCTGTGATTGCACTCAGAAGCGAGGAATCCGGGCGTGTTCTCGTGGACCCCAAAAAAGAGGATGAAGTAAAACTCCGCTATGGAGAGGAAATATCGGCATTAACCGTATCGATGGAGGAGCGGGTATGGGATTAAGCAGAGATTCGGTGGGCATAAAGTCTGTGGACTGCGGCCTGGAAATTAAAAAACGGAAGGAAGATGATAAAGTAATAGCCCTGGCGGGAAATCCCAATGTGGGAAAGAGTACGGTCTTTAATCAGCTTACAGGGATGAATCAGCATNCCCGGTGTGCATAACGTTCCCGGTCGGCAATGGGATTTATCCCGGCGTTTGCAATGATCTTTTCGTTTACCGTGGCACAGACCAATAAATCTTTTCTGCTCCGCAGGGTGGAATACAGAAAATGCTGTTCCTGATGGAGGGGGGTGTTGATTTCATCCGCGTATCTGGCCATGTAGTTGGTTTCCTCTGATGTGACCTGCATAATGTGGATAATAGCTGCGGCGTCGTTGGGGCCCGGGCTTTTTAAAATGCAGGGAATTCCGTTCTTTAACAGGACCTTTTGGGGTTTGTATTCCATAATCGCGTTACCTCCTTAAAATAAAAAAGAAAGCAGCTGGTTTAAGCGGCTTTCTTTTTCCGATCCATCAAAAACCAGGCAGCCCTTACAGCCGTTTTGCAATGGCCTTGATAAATTCCTCACTGTTTAATACCGTTGGATTTGGTATGGTTGTGATCAGCGCCAGATCCTTCGTCATTTCACCGGCCTCAATGGTATCAATGGTAGCCTGCTCCAGCTTGTCTGCGAAAGCCGACAGCTCAGCGTTTCCGTCCAGCTCCCCGCGCTTTCTTAAGGCCCCGGTCCAGGCAAAGATGGTCGCAACGGAGTTCGTGGAGGTTTCTTCCCCTTTTAAATGCTTGTAGTAGTGGCGCTGTACGGTTCCGTGAGCCGCCTCATATTCATAATCTCCGTCCGGAGATACCAGAACGGAAGTCATCATGGCCAGAGAGCCAAAGGCAGATGACACCATATCGCTCATGACATCGCCGTCGTAGTTCTTGCAGGCCCAGATGTAGCCGCCTTCTGATTTCATAACACGGGCAACCGCATCGTCAATCAGGGTATAAAAATAGGTAATGCCTGCTTCCTTAAATTTATCCGTATAGTCTGCATCAAAGATTTCCTGGAAAATGTCCTTGAAGGTGTGGTCATACTTTTTGGAAATGGTATCCTTGGTGGCGAACCATAAATCCTGTCTGGTATCCAGAGCGTAGTTAAAGCAGCTTCTTGCAAAGCTTTCAATGGACCCGTTTAAGTTATGCATGCCCTGAACGATACCAGGTCCGTTAAAGGAATGAACCGGTTCCCGCACCTCGGTTCCGTCCTCTGCGGTATAAACAAGCTCTACCTTTCCGGCTCCGGGTATCTTCATCTCAGAACCCTTATAAACATCACCATACGCATGTCTTGCGATGGTAATCGGCTTTTTCCAGTTCATAACACATGGTTCGATCCCTTTGACAACAATTGGAGCGCGGAATACGGTTCCATCTAAGATTGCACGGATCGTGCCGTTTGGGCTCTTCCACATCTCCTTTAAATGATATTCTTTTACACGGGCGGCATTGGGGGTGATGGTGGCGCACTTAACGGCAACCTTATATTTCTTCGTGGCAGTGGCGGAGTCGATGGTTACCTGGTCATTTGTCTCATCACGGTACTCCAGGCCCAGGTCATAATATTCTGTCTTTAGATCGATATATGGCAACAGAAGGTTATCTTTGATCATCTGCCAGAGAATCCTGGTCATCTCGTCGCCATCCATTTCGACGATGGGGGTTGTCATCTTAATCTTATCCATGTGTTTGTCCTCCTTAGAAATGTTCGTGTTATGCTATAGTATACGACGAATTATAAAATCACACAAGCCTGTCTATGTAAATTTATCCAGCCATTTTTGAATATTATACACAGTTTCCGGTTCAATAAAATGCTCGACCTTTTCCACCTGTTCCAGTTCATCGGCCTTTTGGTTGACATAACAGAAGAAACGCTGAAGGACTTCATGACGGAATAATAAGTATTCTCCCAGCTGCAGGCCGTCACGGGTCAAAGAAACTGTACCATATTTTTCAAAGCGCACCAGGCCCTGCTTCTTTAGGTTCCCGGACATTTTCGATGCGGAAGAAGGCTTTACATGAAGGCATTCGGCCAGCTCCTTAATGCGGACAGTGTGTCCGATGTGATGGAGCCTGCAGATCATTTCCAGATAATCTTCCATAGAGGAAGTAATTTCAGTATGCTCCAAAAGAGAGTAACCTTTCAGGGTATAGAAATTATCGGTTTTGGTCATGTATATTTCCTCTTTCATTTCTATGGATATTTTTATATCTATTCTCTGCAAGACAGTTCTATGATTGCAGAAAAGTAAATTTTAAATAAAACAGGTTTAGGGAGGAACCTGAATTTTGCTATCTGCATATGTTAGGATATGGAAACATTTTGGAGGTAAGAAGGATGTCAGATAACGTTTGTTTAGCAGATTTAAAAAGGGGGCAGAGAGCGGTCATCGCGAAGCTGGCTGCCTATGATGATATGAGAAGACGCCTGCAGGATATCGGTCTCATTGAGGGGACCGTCGTGGAATGTCTGGGAAAAAGCCCGCTGGGGGATCCTACGGCATACTTAATCCGCGGTGCTGTGATTGCACTCAGAAGCGAGGAATCCGGGCGTGTTCTCGTGGACCCCAAAAAAGAGGATGAAGTAAAACTCCGCTATGGAGAGGAAATATCGGCATTAACCGTATCGATGGAGGAGCGGGTATGGGATTAAGCAGAGATTCGGTGGGCATAAAGTCTGTGGACTGCGGCCTGGAAATTAAAAAACGGAAGGAAGATGATAAAGTAATAGCCCTGGCGGGAAATCCCAATGTGGGAAAGAGTACGGTCTTTAATCAGCTTACAGGGATGAATCAGCATACTGGATGATGTTGTTAGCGGTAAATGTTTTATAAAAAAATTACCGTGTATTCCCGATGGCGGTCAGAGCTTTTACTTACGCGGATTTCCTTGATGACAGACCTCCAAAACAGGCGCTTTTGATCGTTGTCAAGGTGCAGATACATACTTTCGAAGTCAGTGTTAAGGATACTTTTTAAAGTGCCTGGGTCCTGCGCCGGTTGCTCTATGTCAGGCAGTTCTTCTAACTGGCTCTCAAATTTGGCTTTGTCTGTTTTAAATTCTTCTAATGTAATGGCTTCATTCAAATACAAATCTTTTAATCGTCCGATTTTCTTACGGATCTGGTTCTTCTTTGCCCGATTATCAATCATACGTCTGCTGTTGGTTTCAAAGTCTGCAATGTAAGAACTGAATTGTTCACGAACATTTTTCAGAAGGTATTCTTCGATACGCACTTCTCTGATCTCCCCACCGTTATCACATTTTTTATATACTCTGTATTGCTTGCACTCATAGGCTGGATATTTATACCGGACGGTATCTCCATTTTTACGTTTCGTGAGTACGTTTATATGGCAGCCGCCCATTTTATAGCCGCACTCATCACACACCAGAAGACCGGAAAAAACATAGGAGTATTTCTGGCTGGATTTGATGTTGCTATTCTGATCCAGAATGCGCTGGATCTCTTTGAAAGTATCATCGGATACCAGGCGTGGACAATAACTTTCATTCCCTCTGTAGCGCCCGGTGATTTTTTCGTTTCTCAGGAGTGATTGCCTGAAGTTCTGCAATGTCATAACAATACCGTATTTGTCCTTCATGTATAAGACCGTCTTGTTCATAGATTGATATTTAAGGAAGTGCATGATACCGTCATAGATAGCCGGGGCTTCTTCGGATAATACCATTCGCTTGTTTTCGATCTTATATCCCCGAGGTACTTTACCGGTTATGACTTCTCCGTGTTCCACCTTTGTCCGGAAAACATCGGATACACGGATGCCGTCGTTCTGGGCTTCCAGCTCTGCCCAGGTCATGGATTGGGCCACGAAGGCTCTGCCGTAGGGAGTGGACGTATCGAAATAAGGCTGGTCGATGGCAGTCCAAGCGGCATTATGCTTTTCTAAGATAGCCTGGGTATTGAGGTAATGGCGCAAGCTGCGGAACCAACGATCTAATTTCGTGAATATAATCAAATCAACAAGGCCCTCTTTTACATTATGGATAAGGCGGGTAAAGTCGTCACGGTCTATTTTCTGTCCGGACACGCCGTCGTCCAGGTATATGTCTTGTAAGATCATATTCTTATGGTCGTCTATGTATTTTATCCCGCGCTCTTTCTGATCGCGAACGGAATCCCCGCGCTCTGCCTGTTCGTCGGAGGAAACACGGACGTAGACAGCTACACGAAGAAGCTTCTCTGGTTCCTGGGATTTTTTCATTTCATCATCTCCTAGTAGATATTACTCATTTTAGGTATAAAAAATACGCCCCTTGTCAGGACGGTCCGAAAAAATCCATGTGAAACCGCCCGGCGTTGGCAGCACCGGGCGGTATTTGCTTAAAATAATCAATTACTTTGTATTTCCACAACTACAGGTTCCGACATAATTCATATTGTATTTTCCGCATTTAGAACATTTCCATTTATTTGGAGAAGGTTCATTTTCTACTTGCTTATCAATCTTTGCTGTTATTTGAGTTAGTTTTTCGTAGATATGGTGTTGATTGTCTAATATCTCATAAATTGCCATTAGAATTACAAAGCTAATGAAGGAACAAAACAGGATAAAAACAAAAATAATAATTGTCAATAACCAGTCTCTTTCCAAGTCCCCACTCAGTAGAATATTTACGCCGTAAAACTTAGCAAAGAAAAAACCTGCAATTGCTCCTCCAATTAGTTCAATGATTGCGAGTATCTTTAATATCTCTTTCATATTCATTCCCTCTTTTTCTTTTGTATTTATTAAAAAGCCATTGGCTATTTTATATCATTCGCCCATGTCTTTGGAATTTGTGGTTGAAATTACTTCTCCAGTATCGGCATTGATAAATTTTACAGAAACATTGTCAACAGCCGTTCCATTAAAAATATTATACATACCGCCGTACATATAAAAGCCTAATACAGAAAAAGATTCTGCCATGCTCAATTCAGCGGATTTTGTGGTTACCTCAAATTCAGTAAAATTTTCATTAGCCGTTATATTTGTATAATTCGGATAATCTTCTGAACCAATCATTTCTGTTATAGATGAGTTAATATTATCTTTGATTTCATTCATCATTTGTTTATGCTGCTGTTTTGTTAATAGATAGGCAGCACTTCCATCATCATTCAAGGTGATAGACTTATACCCTTTTTCTTTACACAATTCATTGAGATCTTCCTGTGTTTGCTCTCCAACAAATTTAGCTGGAATATTTAGCTCAACATAAAACAGTCCTTTTTCTACCCCCACATCTCCAACAGCCTCCAAGTCACTGTTTGTTTCACTGGACGGATTGGATTCTTCAATGGAACTCTCAATGCTGGCCGTTTCAGATGTCGTGGAAGCACTGTCTGTATTTTTGTTGCAGCCAGTCAGGAAAACTGATACGGAGAAAAGGATTGCTGTTACCAATAACTTTAATTTTTTCATACTTAATAATTCCCCTTTATTTTATTCTTATGTTTTTTATTAAAAAGCCATAGGCTATTTTAATCTTAATTTGGTGTTACCAGTGCGGAGCAATTTCTGAATTTGACAAATAATGCAGATTGACATATAATATACTTAACAAGAGAGCCGTTGACTAGATAAAGCCTAGCCGCCGGTGAAGTGTTTTATAAAATAGCGCCTTACTTTACCAGAGCGGGGGCGCTATTTTTTGTGTCTGACAAGAGTGATAACAGCACAAAGCATAATTACAAATGTGAATAAATCAGAGTATGTAATCATAAGCACCAGCCTCCTTCGTATAAAAATCCAGCGGCTGGACATATCGCCCCAACGGTTCCCCGGTTAAATATATTATACTTTCAAAGTACATATCTAAAATCACTTTTTAAAATTTATAACTCTGGTATTTTTTCTAAGTGTTTCATTGACACCCCGCCTGTTTTCTTTCCATTATAACAGAAAAAATGATTTTGTTCATTATTTATTTACTCATGCGTTTATTATGCAGCAGCTCATTTTAAATGGGGTGAGGATAATACAATCTATTTTATAAGAAACAAGTACAAACTGTGCTTCATACACTTAACCAGGAAGGAGTTGATACCATGGGAGATACTGTTACCACAGTAAACGCTGCTGATCCGGTAAAGGCATTTGAAGCCTTGGCAAGAATTATCGGGGATAAAGAGGGGGTAGAAATTACTCTGAAAAGCCTCAAGAAAAAAGAGGAAGAGGGCAAACAGGGAACTGGCTGATGGAAGCCAGAGAAAGCCGGATAAATCCGGCATGCATGGACAAGCTCATAGCTTTGACTGATGATTGAACGTTGAGTGAGGAGGTTAGTGAAGCCGATAACGGCGGATATAGCGAGATTTAAGAGGGAGGTGGCCGGCAAGATTGGGGAGGTCCTGCCGGCTGTATGAAAAAAAGTTTATATTAAAAGGTCATTGCCTTTTTGCAGTTTTTAATATACTGGAGAAATGTGACAAATTTTTGATGGAATTGTGAAGAGTTTGTGAAAGAAGGTGGTACATTGAGAACTTAATATTGATAGTTAGTGGAAAGTCCTGTATTATAAAATGAAATTGTATTTACCTTTAAACAAATTAACCGACAGGAAACTGGCCCGGAAAAACCGTAGCCAATGCCCAGGGCTGGTGCAGCGATGGTTCCCGGGGATATGTTATGGTGGACATTCCGGGCTGCTATTCTTTAATGGCGCATTCCACGGAAGAGGAAGTGGCCAGGGACTTTATCTGTTTTGAGAACCCGGATGCCGTAGTGGTGGTCTGTGATGCTACGTGCCTGGAGAGAAATTTGAATCTGGTGCTGCAGATCATGGAAGCCTCTCCAAATGTTGTGGTATGCGTAAACCTTATGGATGAAGCCAAAAAGAAGAAGATCCTCATAAGGCTGGATTTATTGGAGCAGCGCCTGGGCGTTCCGGTAGCGGGGACGGCAGCCAGGAGCAAAAAGGGCCTGGATCAGATTTACATAGGCTTAAGACAATGCTTTGATGAGAAAGAGGAGGAAACAGAAAAAAACATACTTATCCGCTATCCCGAATACATCGAAGAAGCCATAGCCAGGTTATTACCGGCAGTAGAAATAGCATCCGAAGGAAAGGCAGAGCCCCGTTGGTTATGTGCCAGACTGTTAGACGCCAATGAGAACTTAATTGGAGCTGTAAGGAAATACTTGCAGCCGGTTGCCGAATCCGAAGAAGTTGCCGCATGTCTTGATGATATCCACAGCGAGTGGAAGGCCAGAGGAATCACCCAGGAAAAAGCAAGTGATGATATGGCTGCTGTCTTTATAAAAAAGGCAGAATATTTATGCAGAGGTGTTGTGGTATATGAGAATCAGACCTACAACCGGAGGGACCGGAAGCTGGACCAGTTTTTTACCAGCAGGCTTACAGGCTTCCCCATTATGTTCCTGATCTTGCTGGGAATCTTCTGGCTCACCATAACGGGAGCCAATTATCCGTCAGAACTTTTAAGCACCACGTTATTCCGTTTTGAAGAATGGTTAAGCAGAATGGCGGAAACGGCAGGTGTGCCGGCTCTTATTTCAAATCTTCTCATTCATGGAGTCTACCGGGTCCTGGCCTGGGTGGTATCGGTAATGCTTCCTCCTATGGCA
>NZ_LT732525.1:559275-576562 GCF_900155545.1 Clostridium sp. Marseille-P2415 | reverse complement strand
GTTTTCTTTCCATTATAACAGAAAAAATGATTTTGTTCATTATTTATTTACTCATGCGTTTATTATGCAGCAGCTCATTTTAAATGGGGTGAGGATAATACAATCTATTTTATAAGAAACAAGTACAAACTGTGCTTCATACACTTAACCAGGAAGGAGTTGATACCATGGGAGATACTGTTACCACAGTAAACGCTGCTGATCCGGTAAAGGCATTTGAAGCCTTGGCAAGAATTATCGGGGATAAAGAGGGGGTAGAAATTACTCTGAAAAGCCTCAAGAAAAAAGAGGAAGAGGGCAAACAGGGAACTGGCTGATGGAAGCCAGAGAAAGCCGGATAAATCCGGCATGCATGGACAAGCTCATAGCTTTGACTGATGATTGAACGTTGAGTGAGGAGGTTAGTGAAGCCGATAACGGCGGATATAGCGAGATTTAAGAGGGAGGTGGCCGGCAAGATTGGGGAGGTCCTGCCGGCTGTATGAAAAAAAGTTTATATTAAAAGGTCATTGCCTTTTTGCAGTTTTTAATATACTGGAGAAATGTGACAAATTTTTGATGGAATTGTGAAGAGTTTGTGAAAGAAGGTGGTACATTGAGAACTTAATATTGATAGTTAGTGGAAAGTCCTGTATTATAAAATGAAATTGTATTTACCTTTAAACAAATTAACCGACAGGAAACTGGCCCGGAAAAACCGTAGCCAATGCCCAGGGCTGGTGCAGCGATGGTTCCCGGGGATATGTTATGGTGGACATTCCGGGCTGCTATTCTTTAATGGCGCATTCCACGGAAGAGGAAGTGGCCAGGGACTTTATCTGTTTTGAGAACCCGGATGCCGTAGTGGTGGTCTGTGATGCTACGTGCCTGGAGAGAAATTTGAATCTGGTGCTGCAGATCATGGAAGCCTCTCCAAATGTTGTGGTATGCGTAAACCTTATGGATGAAGCCAAAAAGAAGAAGATCCTCATAAGGCTGGATTTATTGGAGCAGCGCCTGGGCGTTCCGGTAGCGGGGACGGCAGCCAGGAGCAAAAAGGGCCTGGATCAGATTTACATAGGCTTAAGACAATGCTTTGATGAGAAAGAGGAGGAAACAGAAAAAAACATACTTATCCGCTATCCCGAATACATCGAAGAAGCCATAGCCAGGTTATTACCGGCAGTAGAAATAGCATCCGAAGGAAAGGCAGAGCCCCGTTGGTTATGTGCCAGACTGTTAGACGCCAATGAGAACTTAATTGGAGCTGTAAGGAAATACTTGCAGCCGGTTGCCGAATCCGAAGAAGTTGCCGCATGTCTTGATGATATCCACAGCGAGTGGAAGGCCAGAGGAATCACCCAGGAAAAAGCAAGTGATGATATGGCTGCTGTCTTTATAAAAAAGGCAGAATATTTATGCAGAGGTGTTGTGGTATATGAGAATCAGACCTACAACCGGAGGGACCGGAAGCTGGACCAGTTTTTTACCAGCAGGCTTACAGGCTTCCCCATTATGTTCCTGATCTTGCTGGGAATCTTCTGGCTCACCATAACGGGAGCCAATTATCCGTCAGAACTTTTAAGCACCACGTTATTCCGTTTTGAAGAATGGTTAAGCAGAATGGCGGAAACGGCAGGTGTGCCGGCTCTTATTTCAAATCTTCTCATTCATGGAGTCTACCGGGTCCTGGCCTGGGTGGTATCGGTAATGCTTCCTCCTATGGCAATCTTTTTCCCGTTGTTTACTCTTTTGGAAGACTTTGGATATCTCCCAAGAGTGGCATTTAACTTAGACCGCTGCTTTAAGCGGTGCTCTGCGTGCGGGAAGCAGGCGCTGACCATGTGACAGAAGAAATCTATGCATTTTTCCTGTTAAATATTGCTATATAATACTTGACACATTTAACTGTAAATGGTATAGTTACAGCTATAAACTGTAACTAAAAATAGTACAGAAACTTAGAAGAAAATGTGGTAGAAATTAGAATAAAACTTGGCATAATGTTAAAAGGAGGTACCGGGTTTGGGATTTTCAATTGATGTGGGCGTTCCGGTTTTGACCGTGTTTCTGCAGGGGATGATCAGCTTTTTTTCACCCTGCGTGCTTCCGCTTATCCCCCTTTACATCGGGTATTTGTCAGGAGGGACAGGAGTAAGAGGAGAAGATGGGAGGATTTATTATAAACGCAGCAAGGTCATGCTGCATACGGTTTGTTTTGTCATTGGGATCAGCTTTACATTTTTCCTGTTAGGGCTTGGTTTTTCCGCCCTAGGCAGTTTTTTTAAATCCAACCAGCTGCTGTTTGCCAGGTTCGGAGGAATCCTTGTGATCCTGTTTGGCTTATACCAGCTTGGATTATTCGGCGCTTCTAATGTTTTGGGAAGGGAACGAAGACTGCCGTATTCCTTTGATACGCTGGCGATGTCTCCGCTCACTGCCCTGATCATGGGATTCACATTCAGCTTTGCCTGGACGCCCTGCGTGGGACCGGCACTGGCCAGTGTGCTCCTTATGGCGGCATCAGCCGCTACAAAGACTCTGGGCTTTACTCTGATCGGAGTATATACCCTGGGCTTTATCCTGCCGTTTCTGGCAGTCGGATTTTTTACCACAACGGTCCTGGCGTTTTTTAAAACCCACAGCAGCGTGGCAAAGAGTGCGGTAAAAGCCGGCGGCATTCTTATGGTATTCATGGGAGCGCTGATGTTTACCGGGAAAATGAATGCGGTGACCGGATACTTGTCCGCCATTCCGGCTCCATCGGTAACAGAGACAAAAGAGGCTTCGGATACGGAAAGCGGGAAGGAAACCATTGCGGAAGAGGAAACCGCTGCGGAATCCGAAGAAAGCACAGAAGAGGAAAACGCCGATGAACCGCTGCCGGCCATTGATTTTACCCTGAAGGACCAGTTTGGTAACACCCATTCCCTCTCTGATTATAAAGGAAAGACCATATTTCTAAATTTCTGGGCGACCTGGTGTCCCCCGTGCCGGGCAGAAATGCCGGATATCCAGAAGATATATGAAACCTATGATACAGAAGGGGACGATGCACTGATCGTTCTGGGAGTTGCAGCTCCGAATTATGGAAACGAAAAAGACGAGGAGGGAATTAAAAAGTTCCTCGAGGAAAACGGATATACGTATCCGGTGTTGATGGATACCAATGCGGATTTGTTTACCGCTTACGGAATATTCTCTTTCCCGACCACATATATGATCGACCGGGATGGGAACGTATTTGGCTATGCAAGCGGTCAGCTTTCCGAAGATACCATGCACAGTATCATTGAACAGACTATGAAAGGAGAGCGAAACTGATACCATGGATAAGTACAGGGCGAGAAGAAACAAAATCAGAAGAAGAAATAGAAACATAGCTTATGGTGTATTGATTTTATCAGCCCTGTCATCAGCCTGGCTTCTATATTCCCTTGTTTTAAAGGATGCAGGCAGGGCTGGCTCCGAAAGCCTTAAGGCCGGTACGAAAATAGAAGACAGTGAACGTATGAACGCCCTGGATGAGAAGCTTACAGCCGCCAGGGTCGGGCAGACAGATTTAACAGGACTTACGGTAAAAGAGGCAGAAGATACGCTGGAAGAGCGGTACCAGTGGGAACTGGCGGTCCGTGACGGAACAGATGCGGTCTTAATGGACAACTTATTGGAGCCGCAGCTTCAGTCCATTCGAAAACAGTTAAGAGAAACGCCTGCAGACCGGACACAGCAGTATGAAATTGACTATGAGGCCATGAGAGAGCCGTTTGCAGAGCAGGTGACCGAACTTGCTAAGCGCTGGGACAAAAGCGCAGCCGGCTCTGAACTGGAATCCTTTGATAAGGAAACCGGTACCTACCGTTACACCAAAGAACAGAACGGACGGTCTTTAAACCAGGAGAAGCTGGTGGAACAGCTGATGGATGCGGTAAAAGAGGAGAATTACCAGGCCGAGATCGCGGCGGAGTTTACAGAGACTCCTCCGGAAAGAACCCAGGCTCAGGCAAAAGAACAATATAAGGTGATCGGAACCTTTACGACCACCACAACGGATAATAAAAACCGGAACCGGAATATCAGCCTTGCGGTGGAATCCGTCAACGGTCTTATTTTAAAGCCGGGGCAGGAATTTTCCTTCAACAATACGACCGGAAACCGTACCAGGGAAAAAGGCTACCAGCCTGCAGGCGCTTACCGGAACGGGGTGTTGATCGAAGAACCGGGCGGAGGTGTATGCCAGGTGTCCACCACCTTATATCATGCAATCATTGAAGGCGGTTTTAAAACCACAGAGCGCAATGCCCACAGCTTTGCGCCTTCCTATGTGGAAAAGGGGCAGGATGCCATGGTCAGCTTTGACGGTTATGCAGGACCGGACCTGAAATTCAAAAATACCAGCGGCCATACCATAGCAGTCCGTGCAGCTCTTGAAGGGAGAAAATTAAAAATTTCCCTTGTAGGGCTTCCGGTACTGGAGGATGGATTGAAAGTAACGATTCGTTCGGAAAAGGTCCGGGATTTGGAACCGCCGGCACCTGTTTATGAAGAAAATACGGCTTTGCCCTACGGAACGGAAAAAGTAATGGACAAGGGTACAACCGGCGGCGTCTATAAGAGCTACCGGGTGTATAAAAAAGGAGATGCTGTGATAAAGGAAGAACCTCTTCATAACAGCACCTACAAAGGAAAATCTTCTGTGATCCAGAGAAATACTACGGCGATACCGGCTGAAACCCTGCCTGAGGCCACGCAGGAAACACAGCCTCAAGCTACGGAGGCTACAGAGGCTCCGGAGGTTAAAGGACCCGGGGCCAACATTCCTAAGACGGAAGCGGCAGATTAAGGGAATACTGTCATCGCGGACAGGCAGTCCCAACCGGAAGACAGCCTGTCTATATGGAATGTCAGCAGAAGAGTAGAAAAAAAGTTTATAAAACAGGGTATCCCAGGGGTATGAAACGGCCCTTGGGATACCCTGTTTTATGCTGTTTAAAATAGTAATAATCCGGAATATAAAAAAGTACAGGAAAATGTAAAAATATTACATATTATTAAATATCATCCAGGGGAAATGAAAAAAACATGTAAAAAATAACTATAAATAAAAGGAAGATTATAATTATTTGCATTCAAAACTTACAAAAATGCCGGTAAAATAAGGTTGAAAGAAAAATGGATAACAAAATCTTTTATTGAGGGAGGAAAAAGAAGTGGGGATGAAACAATTGGCCCGAAAATCGGTTGGCATCCTGCTGTGTGCAGGCATGGTCGCGGCCGTTTTACCGGGGACGGGCATGTTTACCAGCTTAGGGGCCCGGTATGTAGTTCAGGACGGTGAAATTCCGTCAAAGGCATCTGCGTTGGAAGAACTTCCAGCCAGCGTAAATTGCGTGGAAGAAGGTGCAGCCATCCAGACGCCAAAGGACATTACATGGGAGATAAGCGGAAACGGTTCTTTTTATAATGCAGGCAGTACGGTAAAGGTAACAGGAACCATTGCGGAAAATGGGCAGAAGGTGTCTGCAGCGGTTCTGGCAGTACCAAAGAATGTTGTGTATCTGGTGGATGCAAATGTGTCTGCTGCGGATGGATCTGCTGATTTTAAGCGTTTTAAAGAAAAGGGAGATGCATCATTGTTAAAAAATACCGTACCCGACCAGGCTTATGGGGCCGGAGCATGGGGCTATACCAGCGTTATTAACACTGACGTGAGCGCAAAGGGAGTGGCAGCAGATTTAAAGGATACCAAGAGCTACACCGGGTATTATGCAAAAACCGGCAGGAACATATCCTATCAGCTCCCTCTGGAGGCAGGAACCTATATCGCGGCAGGTGAATTTGCGGAATGGTGGGGGGATTATCAGAGATCCGTCAATATGAAAGTCACTTACACCGATAAAGATGGGCAGACCAGAACGGATGTTTTGGATACGGGTGTCCTCGGTGCAAAAAACAGTGTGGATACAGCCGTGGGAAGCTTCACCATAGAAAGCAGCCAGGAGGTGATCCTGACCTTCGAAAAGAAGGCCGGTACGGGCCAGGATGCAGTATTATCCGGATTTACCATTTTAAAAGCTGAGGAAGAACTTCCTTCTCAGGACAGGATCCCGGTTACCGTTGACGGAAGCCGGATTGATGAGGCAAATACCTTTGGCGGATTTGGCTCCGTTACCTGCAATAACACCTCCAGGCTGCTGATGGATTATAAGGCGCTCCATGAGGACCGGTACTGGGAGATGATGAAGCTTCTGTTTGATAAGGAAGAAGGTGCCGGATTAAATCATGTAAAGATCGAAATGGGTGCGGATGTGAACTCTTCATCCGGAACCGAGCCGGCCACCATGCGTTCTCCGGATGAGGTGCCCAATGTAAAACGGGGAGCCGGTTTTTCCTTTGCGGCGGATGCGAAATCCATCAATCCCGGCATTACCGTGGAAATTCTCCGCTGGGGGGAACCGAGATGGACTCAGGAGGGAATCGGGTACGAAGAATATGAAAATCCCAAATATGAGGCCAGATACCAGTGGTACCGCAGGACCATTGATGCGGTTTATGAAACCTATGGCTATAAGATTACAGAGGTAAGCCCCGGGCAAAATGAAAGGCGAAAAGATTATGCCGATGATTTCGCGTGGATCAAATACTGCGCACAGCGCTTTAAAGAAGACGGAGAAAATGGGATCGGAGCCTTTGACTACGGAGAAATCAAAATTGTTGCAGCAGATTTATACAGAGGGATGAATACGACCGTGGATTATCTGATGAAGGATCCGGAACTGAGAGATCTGGTGGACGTTATTTCCGACCATTACCAGATCTGGCTGGGAAGTGCAAACCTTACGAAACTGAATCAGGAATACGGCAAGGAAGTCTGGTATGGGGAATCCACCGCACCGATGATCAATGCCTGTTACCGGGCCAATGTGGATCCGGGCCGGGGCGGGATCGGCGGTTCCGGCAGCATTGCAGCCATGGCGGAACGTTTTATCGCTGCATATGCGTATAAAAATGCGGACGGATACACCAGCCATATGACTGAGCTTTTATTCCAGCCGGCTATTGGAGCATTTTATGAAGGAAGCGCCTACAGTCCGAAACAGCTGATCGGTGCGTTTGACCCATGGTCCGGTTATTATGAGGCTGACGGAGGCATTCAGATGGTACAGCATTTTATGCAGTTTGCGGACAGTGACTGGAAATACCTTCCGGATGCATGCTATTCCGACGGTTCCACGGGAGACGGTGACATTACGGCAGATACCTCTACCGATACCCGCCTTGCGGTAAAGGACCCGGAAACAGATGATTACTCGATCGTATTTGCTAACAATACATCAGCGGAGAGAAAGTACCGGTTGACCCTAAAAAATCTGAAAACAGCCGGAAAACCTTATAATGTATGGGAAACCAGGGGACCGGATGGAGGGGAAGTGTTTGATGCCAACTGGTTCCAAAAGATAACAGATAAAGCATTTCCTGCCGTCAATGAAGATGGAACCTCAACCATTGAGCTCACCGTAAAACCGTATTCGGTATTGACACTGACAAGTCTGACAGACCGTGGAACCAGCTATACAAGCGGTCAGAATGATTCCGGTGTGGAGCGTACGGTCCTGGAGCTCCCTTACCGGGATTCCTTTGATTATGAGGATTCCTTTGTGGGGGAAAGAGGCGGAACACCGTTATTCACCACGGATTTAGAAGGAGCCTTTGAGGTACGCAAATCAGAAGATACCGGATATGTCCTGACTCAGGTCATAAATGGGGATAACCGGCCTTATAACTGGAATCCATGGGGAAGCGGAAGCGATGAAAGCAGCCAGACCACAGGAATCCCATGGACGGTCCTGGGGGACCACCGCTGGGCCAATTACACGGCAGGGATCGATGTGAAGCTGGACACAAAAGGGAACGGCTATGGAGATAATTTTGCCGTTCTGGGCGTACGCGAGGTGGTTCACTCCAGCGGAGCCGCTTACCGGGCAAAGATCTATGACAGCGGAAAATGGGAACTGCTCCGTTTTAATACGGTCAAAAAATCCGGAAAGCTTGAAAATTTTGATACTGCCGTCTGGCACAGGCTTCAGTTGAAGGCAGACGAAAATGCCATCACCATGTATGTGGATGGAGAAGAAGCAGGAAGCTTTACGGACCAGGAAAGTCCTGTTATGACAGGGCGTATAACCCTGATGAGCGGGTTCTGGAACACCGGATTTGACAACCTGGAGGTTATACCCGTTGAAGGAAAGACTGCCTTTGCATCCTCCAAACTGGATGATACGTCGCCTCTCATATCCTGGAATGGAAGTGTAAAGCACAACATTGGCCAGGGATTTGCCTACTATAACCGGAGCTATACATCCATGCCGGCAGGAAGCAGCATGGAATTCGTGGTTCCGGAAGGGACCGGATTTGATGTGTTTGGAAAATCCGGATCAGCATCCATTAAGGTAACCGTAGACGGACAGAGTACCGATGCAGCAACCCTTAGCACCGGAGACCGGGAGACCTCCTGCTGGAAGGAAGGGCTGGCCAACGGGGAGCACAGCGTAAAGATAGAGGTGGCCCAGGGGACCTATCAGGTAGACGGCATCGACCTGATGACAGGACCTTATGAAAACAATGAGGGCGTACATACGGATGAGCTGTCCAGGCTGATCGATTATGCGAAGAGCTATACCTTTGATCCCGTCCTGTATCCGGAAGCCCTGATCAAACAGGCAGAACAGCAGCTTAAAAATGCAGAAGAGGTTCTGGCCCGGCCGGAGAGCCAGGAAGAGGTTGATATGGCCAGGATCGCCCTGCGCAATGCGTTCCCGAAAGTGGGTATACAGCCGATGGGGCAGTAGGCACAAAGGGCAGTGACAGCGTTTCATATCAAACTACCGGTGATTCATTAAGAACTAAAAACACAAAAAGGTATGGCAGATAAGTGGCCATACCTTTTTTCATACGTTCTGTTTTTCTATTTTTTTAACTTTCCAAAGTCTTTCTTTATTTTCCAAAACTTTTTAAATTGATAATGTGTGATAAAGTGAAATCCGGAAGAAGGAAGATTCTTAAAACGTGAAAGGAGAAATTATTATGGATTACAACAAGCTTGCGCTGGAAATGCATGAACAAAACAGAGGAAAAATCGAAGTGGTTTCCAAAGTCAGAGTAGAAAACAGGGAGGATTTAAGTACGGCCTATACACCGGGGGTCGCAGAGCCATGCCGGAAAATCCGGGATAACCGGGAAGATGTCTGGCGTTATACGGCAAAAGGGAATCTGGTAGCAGTCGTATCGGACGGAACAGCGGTTCTGGGATTGGGGGATATCGGACCGGAAGCGGCCATGCCGGTTATGGAAGGGAAAGCCATCCTTTTCAAAACATTTGCAGATATCGACGCATTTCCGATTTGTCTTGATACAAAGGATACGGAGGAAATTATCGAGACGGTAAAACGGATTGCCCCCACATTTGGAGGAATCAATCTGGAGGATATTTCAGCGCCCCGCTGTTTTGAAATCGAGAGACGCTTAAAGGAAGAACTGGACATTCCGGTGTTCCATGATGATCAGCACGGTACTGCAATCGTTGTATCAGCCGGACTGGTAGGCGCCTTAAAGCTGGTGAAAAAAGACATCCATCAGGCCAGGGCCGTAATCAATGGAGCCGGTTCCGC
This sequence comes from Clostridium sp. Marseille-P2415, assembly GCF_900155545.1. Classification (GTDB taxonomy): domain Bacteria; phylum Bacillota; class Clostridia; order Lachnospirales; family Lachnospiraceae; genus Lacrimispora. Next base: position 566,915 of record NZ_LT732525.1, on the reverse strand, counting down.
CGGAATCTCTATCTGTAAGCTGCTCATGGAAATCGGTATGAAAGATGTCATTCTGGTAGATAAAAATGGAATTCTGGCTCCGGGTGAGGAATGGATGAATCAGGCCCAGAGAGAGATGGCAGGTAAAACAAACAGGGAACAGCTTCATGGAAATCTGGCAGACGCCATGAAAGGCCGTGATGTATTTATCGGCGTGTCCGCGCCTGGAGTAGTTACGGCGGATATGGTATCTGCTATGGCAAAGGATGCGATTTGTTTTGCCATGGCAAATCCGGTTCCGGAAATCATGCCGGAAGAGGCGATGCGGGGCGGTGCGCGCATTGTAGCCACCGGACGCTCGGATTTCCCGAACCAGATCAACAATGTTCTTGTGTTTCCAGGGATCTTCCGCGGTGCTCTTGATGCACGGGCAAGGGATATAACAGAAAAAATGAAAATTGCTGCTGTCTATGCGATCGCGGATATCATTCCGGAGGAAGAGCTGACAGAGGAATATATCATTCCCGGTGCTTTTGATAAGCGGGTGGCCGAACATGTTGCCCAGGCGGTTGCCCGGGCAGCTGTTGAGGAAGGCGTATCAAAGCTGTAAATAAAACAGGGGTATGAATCAGGAGGATAAAAGAATGCTGGATGCACAAGTTATAAAAGAGACGGCCGCTAAAAAGAAAAGTATTAAGAGCTTTACGGTCATGGGTATGTCTCTTCCTGTCTATACATTAATCAGTTTTCTGATTTTATTTGCTGCGAAGCTGGAGATCCTGCCGAAAAATATGGTGGGAGCTCTGGCAGTTATGATGGTATTGGGAAGTCTTTTTAATCTGCTGGGCAGCAGGATTCCGTTGGTACGCTCCTATCTGGGAGGCGGGGCCGTGTTCTGTATCTTTGCGTCCTCTGCGTTAGCAACCTTTGGGCTTTTGCCTGTCAGCGTTACGGAAAACTGTGAGAGTTTTATGAATGAGGTGGGGTTTCTGGACTTCTACATCGCGGCGCTCATTACAGGAAGTATCCTTGGAATGAATCGGGAACTGTTAAAAAAAGCTGCCATCCGATTCCTTCCGGTTTCTTTCCTTTCCATGGCATGTGCCATCCTAATGGCCGGAGTAATGGGAATGATAACCGGCTACGGCTTCGGTGAAACAATCCTTTATATTGCCATGCCCATGATGAGTGGCGGAATGGGTGCAGGAGTGATTCCCCTGTCCGGCATCTATGCAAATGCGACCGGTCTTGACAGCGCGCAGGTTATCTCCCGGATGATTCCCGCCTCCGCGATCGGCAATGTTCTTGCCATTATCTGTGCGGCACTGATTTCAAAGCTTGGAACTGCGGTTCCCGCCATCAATGGAAACGGAAAACTGATGGACATTGATAAGGATAAAAAGGGAGATGAGCAAAAAGCGGTTTTTGATGTTGAAGCAATGGGCACAGGCCTGATATTTGCCATGGCATTCTTTACCATGGGGGTATTGATCAATCAGGTTTTCCCGAATATTCATGCCTATGCTTTTATGATCATCCTTGTAGTCATCTGCAAGATTTCGGGCATGGTTCCGAAAAAATATGAAAATGCTGCTGTACAGTGGAGCCAGTTTGTCATGAAGAATCTGACAAATGCCCTTCTGTCAGGAATCGGAATCGCCTTATTAGATTTAAAAGTGCTGGCTGCGGCGCTGACACCGGTGTATCTGCTGATTTGTGTGGTTATCATACTGACGGTAGCCATCTGTTCCGGGCTTCTGGGAAAACTGGTGGGCTTCTATCCGGTAGAGGCATCCATCACCGCCGGACTTTGTACCAACAGTATGGGAGGAACCGGAAATATTGCGGTTCTGTCCGCTGCCGGCAGAATGGGGCTGATCCCCTTTGCACAGATGGCCACCAGGTTAGGCGGAGCTGTCATTCTCATAACGGCCAGTTTTTTAATTCGCATCCTGTCATAGAGATGCAATGGATCGCAGTATATCGTACAAACCTGCCTGAATAAGATTTTTCAGGAGGTGCATGAGATGGATTCATTGAATCAGGTAACCTATGAAGAGAAAAATATAACAGTAAAAGTGGAGCGTATCTTTGCAGGAGAAAAAACAGTCAAAGAACTGGTACTGGAGCTGCTTAAAAAGCGGCAGGAGTCCGGGGGAGACCGGTCATGACCGCAGTCCGTGAAGACAGCCCGGCAGCGCAGTACAAAGCAGCCCTTTATATGCGTCTGTCAAAGGATGACGACGGAACCGGTGAAAGCGCCAGCATCAGCACCCAGCGGAAGATGCTTCGCGCTTACGCCGGGGAAAACGGTTATGGGATTTACGGAGAATATGTGGACGACGGATACAGCGGAACGAATTTTGAACGCCCGGCCTGGGCGAGGCTGTTAAAAGACATTGAAGCAAAACGGGTGAATCTGGTGATCACCAAGGATTTATCGCGCCTTGGAAGGGACTATATCATGACAGGGCAGTATACCGAGATTTATTTCCCGTCCAGGGGAGTCCGTTACATAGCAATCAACGATGGATACGATTCTGCCGGTCCATGGAGCGACATTGCTCCCTTTAAAAATATAGTAAATGAAATGTATGCCCGCGACACTTCAAAGAAGATCCGCAGTGCCTTTCAGACAAAAATAAGGGAAGGGGCTTTTATCGGAAATTTTGCTCCCTACGGATACCAGAAGGACCCGGAGGACAAAAACCACCTTCTCATTGACCCTGTAACCGCTCCCATTGTCCGGGAAATATTTGAGAGGGCAGAGGAAGGAGCGGCGCCGTCCCAGATTGCAAAATCCTTAAACCAGAGAGGCGTGCTTCCCCCGGCCTTATACCGCTGCGCCCGGCGGCCTTATTTAAACCCGGACGATTATTCCAGGAGAAAGGAATGGACATCAGGTACCATCTGTAAAATGCTCAATAATCCCGTATACTTAGGCCATATTGTTCAGGGGAAAACTGCGAAAGTATCCTTTAAAAGCGGAATAACTCTTAAAAAGCCCAGGGAAGAGTGGGTTGTTGTGAAGGATAAGCATGAGCCGGTCATATCACAGGAGGTATTTGAACGTGTGCGAAACCGGAGCATATCCCGTAAAAATCCGCCGGGAACCGGTTTTTCCAATCTGTTTTCCGGATTCGCCAGATGTGCGGACTGCGGACGGAGCATGTCAACCACAGGGGCCAGGGGAAAAGAGGGGGTGCGCAAGCTGGTATGCGGAAGATATAAGCTGTATGGAAGCCGGGAGTGCACCAATCATTTTATGGATTATGAACTCCTTTATGAAATCGTATTACAGGAACTCCGCATTCTTCTTACATTTTCAGAAGGGGAAAAGAGAGAAATCGTCGAAGCGCTTAAGGAGCCATTTAGCAGGAGGGAACCGACCGGTGAAAAAAAGGCGGTGTCAGCCCTTAAGAAACGGGAAAAAGAGATTCAATGCATCATCGGCAAACTCTATGAGGACCGGGTAAACGGCAGAATCGGGGAGGAACGTTTTTATAAAATGATGGACTCCTATGAAAAGGAACAAAAAGAAATTACAACTGGCCTTTCAGCGGTCCAAAGACCTCATCCTTCACAGAAAGGCGGTCTTGAGGGAGTTTACCTGCTCGCCTGCCTGATGGAAGAAATTAACCGGAAAAAGGGCCTGTCACCCGAAGTGCTGGGAAAATTCATTGAAAAAATCGAGATCTGTCAGGGCAGCGGGGAAGGAAACGGGCAGAAGGGCCATAAATGCCAGACGATCCGGATCTATTACAGAGCAGCAGCTCCGATGGAAAAGAAAACAACTATAGCATAAATTTCCTCATTCATGTGTATGGGCTTTGGATGCAATGCGGCCGGAATCATTGGCTGCCGTATTATTGATTCCCCAAGAGAACGCCTGATCGCCATGATCACCAATAACTTTGTTCCATGCAACGGACGTTTTCCGCAACCATACAAAGGGAAACAAAATTGTTCCTTGGTGCTGACTATGAAGAAACAGCCGAATTAGTAATACCAGTAACTGATACCAGCTATGATAATTATGCCGAAAGGTTAAAAGCCTATCGGAAAAAGAACCGCTTATCGCAACAGGAGCTTGCACAGCTTATGGGTGTGAAACACTTTACGCTTAGGAGCTGGGAACAAAAGAAAGCAAAGCCACCTTATCATATATGGCGGCTCTACAAACACTTATTTGATTGTTCCATCTTGTTCCCGTAATTTTAAGCTTTCCAGTATTTTATCTATGACAGCTACTTTTTCTTGGTTTGTTAGGTTAGAACTATGCAGTTTACGTTCTATGATTTCTATATGAAATTCATTTATTTTGTCAGAGAGGGCGTGAAGATCCATATCGTCAGGAACATGAATTATGACGTTTTGAATACAATTCTTTTTCATTCACTCCCTCCCTCTGATAATGTAAAGTTAGATACTTCATGTTATGAAAATATCTGTATGTCCTATACATGCATGAAGCAGTCTCTTTTACAAGCGCAGCTTCGCTGTTATTTATGAAGCAAATCGAACAGCTCTGGCAAAGCTCACGGGAATCTCACCCCTGCATGGTTCTCATGCAGCCGTACCTATTGCCTGCGACGGTTCTTTCACGCTCGGGCTATGGCTGTACGGGAGTATCATTATCACAATAGGGAAGTCATGGCGGCAGCCTTGCCAAAGGCGGCTTACGGAACACTGACAGGAATCGCTCTTTCTTTTCCCTCCTTTCGGGTCATGGCGTGTCAGTCCGTCGGCTCTCTCCCTATTGAAATGTATTCGATTGCTTTTATTTGATTTTCAAAGAACAGCAGACTTGACAGCCTGTCAAAACACGCTGATGGCAGTATGCTTTGACAGAATGACAAGACAAACTTCACCGTTCGGGAAGCGTGGAGCGTATCAGCACGCTTCCACGAAAGGAATTATGGTTATTTAATTTCAAAAGATAAAATCTTAGTAATCAGTCTGGTTTCCATTCTGCTTCGTAAAGTTTCATCAACAACCATATGCTGATTCCCGTATTCGTCTTTCATCGGGCGGAGAGATCTTTTGGCGATATAACCCCTGTAATGCTTCACAATCTGATTGATAGCCTCCGTATCACCGTCTGTTGCCGCTGCGATAACAGAATAGGAGACCATGGGATATGTAGTTTTCATTCCGTATGCTCCTCCATAAACTCTTTAATAAAGGCTAGTCCACTGGTTCTGTGACGATAGACCGTAGATCGGTTCAGTTTTAGCATTTCTGCTATTTCAGTATCATTCATATCCATAAAGTAGTAGAGCAGAATAATTTCTCGTTTTTTTTCCGTCAGACTTTTTAATGCTTCACTTAATAAATCATTTTCCACACCTATAGTCGAGCCATTTAGTGTGAAAGTGTGAAAATCAGTTGCATAGTTATCTACGTTTGAAAACTGACTGACGAGATAATCCCCCATATCAGAAAACGATATTTCATGTTTGGATAATCTTGAAATGTATCTCTGGTAGTCCTTCCGTTCATCTTCCATAGCACGTTTGCATATATAATCAAACTGATTAAACAGAGATGTACCAAATGTATGAAATCATGGATGAAGAATCATTGAGATATGCAATAAAGGATTATATAAGATTTTATAGAAAAGAGCGTCCTCAAGATAGATATCATTGTAAAACACCGCTGGAGGTAAGAACCGAAGCGCTATCTTCCGAAAGGCCAAAGGAATATCCGATTCCTGAAAACAAACGAATTGAGAAATATAAAGAGAAATGGTGTGCATAGAAAAGGGGCTGTCGCACTAAGTAATTAGTGCGCAGCCTCTTTGCTTGCAAAAATTTAAGAGCCGGGCTTTGTAAAGCCCGGCTCTTGGTGTAAAATATATTTATGCTACTAAATAAAATTCTACAAAAAGATTATACTATGGTTCAAGATTTTTATCAATTAAAACTACCATTAAATATCGATTGTATAATCCCAGATAATGATTCTGTGCGTTTGCTAAGTCAGGTTGTAGAGGAGATGGATATTTCAGAGTTATATTCGACTTATTCCCGAATTCGGAAAAATACTGCAACGCCAAGACAGATGCTGAAGATTATGCTGTATGCTTACATGAACCGCATCTATTCTGCAAGAGATATTGAAAGAGCCTGTCATCGTGACATTAATTTCATGTTCTTATTAGAGGATTCCAAAGCTCCGGATCATGCCACCATTGCCAGATTCCGTTCACTCCATTTTTCTTCCTGTTCAAAGAAAATGTTAGCTCAAATGTCTGTCCTGCTGTTTGAACTTGGTGAAATCTCCGGAAAGGATATCTTTATTGACGGTACCAAGATTGAAGCCTGTGCGAATAAGTACACGTTTGTCTGGAAAAAATCAGTGACTAAAAATCTCGCAAAACTGTTAGAAAAACTTGCAGCTTTTGTAGAAGAATGTGAAGAAGAATACGGTATTAAAGTTGTGTACCATAATCAAGTTCAACTGTGTCATGTAAAGAAACTCCGCAAAAAACTTTATAAGATCAAAGCCGAAGAAGGAATTGAATTCGTCCATGGAATCGGAAAACGTAAAACACAGTTGCAGCGCTCAATTGAGCGACTAGAAGAATATCTGGATAAGCTGAAAGAATACACAAAGAAAATCTACCAATGCGGTAGTCGTAATAGTTATTCAAAAACGGATCCAGATGCAACCTTTATGCGAATGAAAGAAGATGCGATGCTGAATGGACAGCTGAAGCCAGGCTATAACCTTCAGCATGGTGTGGATTCGGAATACATCACATGGCTTACGATCGGGCCACAGCCAACAGATACCACAACACTGATCCCATTTCTGAAAGATATGGAAGAACATTTAAATTTCAAATATAAAAACATCGTAGCGGACTCTGGATATGAAAGCGAGGAGAATTACCTATATATTGAAGAAAATGAACAGGTTTCATTCATCAAGCCTGCAAACTATGAGATTTCCAAGACGCGAAAATATAAAACAGATATAAGCCGCAGAGAAAACATGGAATATAACACAGAAAACGACTGCTATACCTGCAAAGCCGGGAAAAAACTTGTTTTAACAGGTACGAAACAAGGGAAAAGCAAAACGGGTTATGTAATCAGAAAAAACATCTATACCTGTGAGGACTGCTATGATTGTCCGTACAAAAGGGAATGTATCAAAGGAAACAACAGTAAGATACCTTTTGAAGAACGAGTAAAACGGCTTGAAGTATCAAAGGTGTTCCAACAAAAACGAGCAGAAGATCTGGAACGTATTCTCTCTGATGAAGGCTGTCAGCTTCGAATGAACAGAAGCATCCAGGCTGAGGGTTCATTTGCTGATGTGAAAACAGATATGAATTTCCATCGCTATCTATGCAGAGGGAAAAACAATGTACTTGCGGAAAGCGTTCTTCTTGCAATGGCTCACAACGTGAATAAGCTGCACCATAAGATCCAAAGAGAATGTACAGGAACACATCTGTTTAACCTTAAAGAAAGCGCATAAATTTAAAAAACCTTAAATAGCAGACAACTAAAAGCCGCTGAACAATCAGAGGTATAGTAGTTGTCTGCTATTTTTCTTTGTTCGTAAATCCAGAATAAAAATGAACTCTAAAAGCACTCAAAAGAGCTGGGCACCAGCTGATTTTAATCAACTAGTGCGACAGCCCC
>NZ_LT732525.1:537482-559134 GCF_900155545.1 Clostridium sp. Marseille-P2415 | reverse complement strand
TCATGTAAAGAAACTCCGCAAAAAACTTTATAAGATCAAAGCCGAAGAAGGAATTGAATTCGTCCATGGAATCGGAAAACGTAAAACACAGTTGCAGCGCTCAATTGAGCGACTAGAAGAATATCTGGATAAGCTGAAAGAATACACAAAGAAAATCTACCAATGCGGTAGTCGTAATAGTTATTCAAAAACGGATCCAGATGCAACCTTTATGCGAATGAAAGAAGATGCGATGCTGAATGGACAGCTGAAGCCAGGCTATAACCTTCAGCATGGTGTGGATTCGGAATACATCACATGGCTTACGATCGGGCCACAGCCAACAGATACCACAACACTGATCCCATTTCTGAAAGATATGGAAGAACATTTAAATTTCAAATATAAAAACATCGTAGCGGACTCTGGATATGAAAGCGAGGAGAATTACCTATATATTGAAGAAAATGAACAGGTTTCATTCATCAAGCCTGCAAACTATGAGATTTCCAAGACGCGAAAATATAAAACAGATATAAGCCGCAGAGAAAACATGGAATATAACACAGAAAACGACTGCTATACCTGCAAAGCCGGGAAAAAACTTGTTTTAACAGGTACGAAACAAGGGAAAAGCAAAACGGGTTATGTAATCAGAAAAAACATCTATACCTGTGAGGACTGCTATGATTGTCCGTACAAAAGGGAATGTATCAAAGGAAACAACAGTAAGATACCTTTTGAAGAACGAGTAAAACGGCTTGAAGTATCAAAGGTGTTCCAACAAAAACGAGCAGAAGATCTGGAACGTATTCTCTCTGATGAAGGCTGTCAGCTTCGAATGAACAGAAGCATCCAGGCTGAGGGTTCATTTGCTGATGTGAAAACAGATATGAATTTCCATCGCTATCTATGCAGAGGGAAAAACAATGTACTTGCGGAAAGCGTTCTTCTTGCAATGGCTCACAACGTGAATAAGCTGCACCATAAGATCCAAAGAGAATGTACAGGAACACATCTGTTTAACCTTAAAGAAAGCGCATAAATTTAAAAAACCTTAAATAGCAGACAACTAAAAGCCGCTGAACAATCAGAGGTATAGTAGTTGTCTGCTATTTTTCTTTGTTCGTAAATCCAGAATAAAAATGAACTCTAAAAGCACTCAAAAGAGCTGGGCACCAGCTGATTTTAATCAACTAGTGCGACAGCCCCTTTTAAGCACTTCATTTTAGATATTTATCTTGTCTACTTGACAGGGGGCATATCATATTTTTCTGCATGTGTGTTTTTTGTTGTTGTATATATGACAAGGAGATGGACTTAAAGCCCATCTCCTTAATCCATATCATTTTATTAATTAAATATTGCCAATGAATACATTAATATAACAGCGTGTTCTTTATTCGCCTAGAAATTCAGAAGATGAAATATCTATTTCCACTTCTGATTCTGCTTCATTTCTCTGACTTAAAGCATCTGCTTGATTGGTAGGCTCCATTACTTTTCCCTTCACCTGATCGCTGGAAATTAAAGTCCAATCATCACCAGAATTTTCAAATTCAAACATATAATTCGTGCCATAAGCATCCTGTTTAATTACATATGCCTGTGATCCGTCTTCATTTATATACGTAACTGGAACGGTATCACCAGCCTGAACATTTGCCTGTTTTCTTGTTTGTAACAATCCTTTAGCAAAGTATTCTTTATCTGGTGGATTCAATATTTCGTAACCACTCAAATCAATATCAAAACTGTCAGCTATCGAATTATCTCGTTTTGCAATTAAGCTTTTATTGGCACTACGTTTGTTCTGATAATATGTACTAACAGTATCTGAAAATCCATCATCTGGAACAGCAGATATGTAATTAATTTCGCCATATGCCCATTTGCTATACGCTGTAGCTATAGGATTTTTTAATGTGTAACCTGACGCAAGGCTGTTCTTACCCGATTTTGAACCATCCCATGCACTAAGAACTGAGCCTGTATCTTCATTAATTGATTCTGTTGACAGATAAATGTTGTCTACATAATTTGCAGGAGCGTCAGTCTTAACCTGAGCACTAAATTTTAGGCTAGATCCTGATGGGGATATGCCTACGGTTACTGACGGACTATAAGCAAATGCTGTGCCTGCCATGGTAACACACATCATTGAAGCTAATAAAAACGCCGAAGTTCTTTTAAATGTTTTTTTCATTTAGTTACCTCCATTCTAATGTCGGTAGTGTCAAGTCTGACACTCCATGTTTTATTAAAAACCTTATATTTTCAAGGATTACACTACTATTAAAATAAAAATAGCAATGACCTCCCTTTTTCGTTATAATGTAGTCACCACAACCAACTATTACGAAAGGTAATTCATTGCTATGGATAACATTATACTCTATTTACTTACCATCATTCAACAACAATATAAAACTATTTGCTGGCTCCTGAATCTTTTATGCAGATATGTTCCTCTCAAACAGTGGGCTTTTGATGACTCACACTCCCCAAAGTACCAGAAATTCACTATTGACCGCCTGCCTGTCATCAAACCTTTCATTAAGCAGGACTGGCAGTTCCTTCTTGAGTACTACCTCTGGAAATATGGTAAACCAACCAAGCCCGTACAGCGGCGGAATGGGACCTCCATTCCCCTGGACACCGTCTGCCCACTTTGCGGGGCCCCTCATCACTATCTTTACGACAACAACGGCGGCAATGGACAATACCAATGTAAAGTCTGCGGACAAACCTTCGTTACCGGTGAAATCGTTTCCTCACCGGTTCGCTTTGTCTGTCCTTACTGCGGTCATTCTCTTATCCCCAAAAAAGACCGTAAGTTCTTCCGCCTTCACAAATGCGTCAACCCTAAGTGTTCCTTTTATCTCCGCAATCTTTCCAAAGTCAATCAAGAACATCTCAACGATGACTACGGGAAAAACAAATATAAACTCCACTATCTTTACCGTGAATTCACTGTGGATTTCTTTCGCATGGATTTAGATTCCCTGCCTAAAAATGCTTCTTCCTAAAGTTCTCCAAACATAATGCCCATATCATGTCCCTTTGCCTGACCATGTATGTGAATTTAGGCCTTTCCCTGCGTAAAACTGCCCAGGCACTTAACGACCTCTATGGCATAAATATCTCCCACCAGCAGGTTGCTAACTATGCAAAAACTGCTGCGGCCGTTATCAAGCCCTTTGTTGATCACTACGATTATCCTAAATCCAATACCTTTACTGCCGATGAAACTTATATCAAAGTCCGCGGCATAAAGAGCTACATCTGGTTTATCATGGATGCTGCCTCACGTTCCATTCTTGGTTATCAAGTGTCTGACAACCGCTCCGTTGGCCCTTGTATTCTTGCTATGCGCATGGCTTTTCGTGGTCTTAGCAAGCTCCCCGAAAAGTTCCGCTTCATTGCAGACGGCTACAGTGCCTATCCGCTTGCTGCCCTTCAATTCGCACAGGAACTGGGAGAAGATTTTAAATTCAACATCACACAAGTCATTGGGCTTACAAACGAGGATGAGGTCTCAAAAGAGTTCCGTCCATTCAAGCAGATGGTGGAACGGCTTAACCGTACCTTTAAAGCTTTTTATCGGGTAAGTTGCGGTTACGACAACTATGACGGAGCCAATTATAATGTTTCACTTTGGGTTGCCTACTACAACTTCCTGCGGCCACATAAACACAATCAGTACCAGGTACTTAACAAGGTAGATTTCCTGGAAGGTGCTGAGAACATGCCCGGAAAGTGGCAGCTCCTAATCTTTCTCGGCCAACAGACTATCTTAAATCTGCAAAACCAGCAGGCTAAAGACTCTATCTGTTCTTAGATTCCAAGCCAGAGGTATATCCACCAGCCACCCCGAAAGGGGCGTGCCCTTGACGGCGCATAAAAGCAATGCTACAATGCTGTGAATCAGATGGAGAAGACTATCTGTTCTTGAGTTCTTCGCCATCGGTGAGACGTTCAGAGCATTGCTTTTGTGTGCCGTCAAGGGTGGCGGACACTGCCAATAACTTACATATCTGCAATTTTCAAGGTTCTAATTGAGCCGTTTTATCTGGCTAAAGGTTTTCATAAATCACTTGACACTACCCTAATGTCGGTTAAAAAGTGCACTTAAATAATAATTAGAGTTTAACATCGCATATACAAGTAAGACTTTCTGTTTTTTCTCATAAAGTTCACCTCTCTTTCTTTTAACTTGAAAATAATATTTGTTATGATAATGGTTTCTTAAAAAGTGTTATGCATTAAAGTTTAATGTTTTGATACTGATAAAACCATTATCTTTGCGTACCTTTTTAGAATTGATACGGTAGGAGAATAAAATAGAGTTTAAAAGTTTTTGCCTTTACTTATACTACAATAATAACACTTTTTGTAGTAATGTCAATGGCGTTTCTTTAAAATTAAGATTAAAAAAAAGAAATGACTCTTGCAAATTCGAGAGCCATTTCTACAAATTTAATAATCAATATTTATCGCACCCATTAAATGAATACTTTGTCCATTAGTATTTTTACCCTGAAAATATATAGTATATTCTCCCGCTTCGGTTATACTAAACTCCTTGCTTACCATTCCTTTGTTTGATGATACATAACGTTTCGAGCCGCTTTCGTCGATGATCCCAACTCTGTACTTATCTGAAGATTCGTCAGTATACAATGAAATCTTAATTACAGAACCAGAATTTAAATTTATCGACTGGTAATGGGCTTCTCCGGTAGCTGATAATACATAATCAACCTGATTGATTCCTCTTAATCCTATATTTCCTGCATATGCATAGTCAGTACTTACTGCGGAATAGTCATTCATTTCCACAAAAAGCGTAGGGGCACTTTCCTCAATACTATTCTTTTCTTCAATACTAGTGACCAGTTTATCCTGTAAATACATGGTTCCCCAGGTAGAAGCAAAAGAAACTATTGGACAGAATAACAGTAAAAACATTGTAGTTAATGCTACAACATATTTTTTCTTAGAACTTTGTTTTTTCATAATATTATGTATTCTCCTCTCTAATACTTTATAATCACTGTTTGAAAAAGATGCAATCGCTTTGTTAGATGGTGTTTCTGCTGCTAATTGTATTAACAAGTTTGCATACTTTGCCCTCTCTGTTGCAGTAGCAGATTTAATCGTTGACTGGTCACATACTAACTCACTGGATTCAAAAAAGACCTTGGCATACAAAAATATAAACGGATTAAACCAATGAATTTTCTGAATTAATTCTATCAGATTTTTAAATAATAAATCATGGTTTTTATAGTGTGTAAGTTCATGCTTCATTAATAATTTCCAGTCCTCATCTGATAGAGATACGTTAGGAAGAATTATCTTTGGATAGAATATTCCTGTTAGGAAAGGGGTTTGTACAATATCGGACTTATAGAGTTTGATATCTTTTTTGATTCTCAATTGCCCTTTTAATTCGACCAATAGTAATTGTTGATTAACTCCACAATCCGTAGTTCTTTTCATGATTTTATTTATCAGTAACATTCCCTGAATACTACCTACCATGTAAAAAAGGACAAATACAACAAACCATATAAGAATAATTATTCCAACAATGCTGATATATGGACTATCTGGCAGCAGATCTAATTTTTTAAATCCGTCAATCTGCTGAATATAGTTAAAATCTTCCGACTGGTAATTGACTTTGTAGTAAGTGCTACTGTCGTTGATAACATACTTACTTATGGCAAATACAGGCAGTAAAAAGAAAATGCCAATAACCTTCATTAAAATATAGACAAAATCTGAATATTTGTTTGACAATAAAAATTTAATTAATAAGGTTAGTCCAAATATCACATCTCCACATAAAGATGTAGAAACCAGTATTACAAATAAATCACTCATCGTCCTCCAATTCTTCTATTAATTTTCTTAATTGATCTGCTTGATTTTCTGTGAGACCGTTTTTTCCACAAAAAGCTGCAAATAGTTTCTGAAAAGAATTAAATCCCATCTTTTGCTTAATGTCCTCTTGTATTATTAATTTCTCATAATCTCTTTTTGTTAAATTAGCATAATAATACACCTGCTTTCCTTTATGTTCGCACCTGGCATGTCCCTTTTTCACGATTCTTGATAAAATTGTACTTTTTGCACTTAATGATTGCGAAAACTGATTGTAAATATCAAAACTTGAAACTCCATCTGGGTGTTCCCATATTATTTCCATGAATTGATATTCTGTAGGTGATAGTTTATTATTCATCAGTCCCTCCTTTCTTACTACATTATACATCAATGATGTAGTAATGTTAAGTATAAAATTTTTTTTGCGATCTAAAAATATATTAGTTAATGATTTTCCAGTTTTCGTCCTTTTCCAGCACCAAATCAAATTGTGATATTTGTATTGCCTTTGTCTGGTTATCCAGATACTTGACCGCTAAAGAAACCGTGACCTGATTGCCGCTTTTGTTATAGAACAGATTTATCAGTTCTGAAAACACATACTCTTTTCTGATTGGCTTTAATACGCCGTCTTTTACATAATAGGACAACTCTTTTGCCGTAGCAGTAGGGTAGAGCTTGAAAAATGTTGTTAAAAACTCATTGATTTCATTGGTCGTTGCTGCGTCTACCGTTCCGTCACTTTCTTTTGCCTTTGGCTCATAGCCAGATTTTTCAGGTACGCTGCAAATAGTTGGGTTCTTTGTGATAACCATATTTCCAGAGCCATCTACATAAACCACCACTTCATAAACAGAGCGTATCGTTTTTTGATTTTCTCCCTCTGTAATAAGCTGGTCTACCGTAAAGGTTGCGTTAAATTGGTTCTCTCCGTCCTGTGATACAGACCAAATCTGCACCTCACGGACAGAAGAAGAAACTGGAATGTCCTTTCGGATTGTATCAGTATTGAGTGCCTGTAATTCTGCGGTCAGGTAATACTTGATAGCTTCATTCCGGTTATCAATAGAAACCGCTGTCTGTTCCCAAGAATAATAGGCTTTTGCAAAATCCTCTACAAAATTTTCTATCTTATGGGTATCCATGATTTTTTCCTCGACTACCTTTGTTTCATGAACCGTGTGTACGTCGATTGCGGTAAAATTCTTATAGATTGCAAAACAGAAGCTAACTGCCAGAAGCACCCACAAGACTATGACCGTTTTCTTGTGGGTATTTACTTTGTAAACACGGAGCCTTTTCTCTTTTACCTGCTCCGTCTGTCCTTGCTTTTTCCTTAAATTCATCTGAATATCGTCCTTTCTAATGTTTGATTCTTCCTGCACCAACCAAATGTTGCTGCCAATAAGAACTGGTTAAATCGGCATAGCCGATTGGGTCACCGGCATGGTACATACGGTTATTTCCCTGATATATCCCGATATGAGTAATGTAAGTACCTGCGTCATAAGTAGAATGAAAGAAGACCAAATCCCCAGCTTTTGCTTCGGATAAAGGGATATGCTGGGTCACGTCGTATTGTTCCTGTGCGGTTCGTGGCAAGGAAATACCCGTTTTCCCGTAGCACCACTGAACCAGACCGCTGCAATCAAAGGAAGTAGTCGGAGAAGCACCGCCGTATACATACCTCCACCCTTGATATTTTAGGGCTTCGTTCATAACTGCCTGTACCGTTTCATCATCAAATTGTGCTACGGTTAGGTATCCCGATACCAGCAATACATAAAACATATTTCCATAATTGTACCGCCAGCCGCCGTTTTTCTTGACAGCCACCGGATTGGAATAGGATACTTTCACCCCGTTTGACTGTTCTTTAGAAAAATTCTCTGCAAGGGGAAAGGTGTACTTCTTTCCACGCCCTGCCACATAGTTAAGAAATCCGCCGCCATAGTTATAGGACTGGATAACTGAGTTTAGGTCACAGCCTTTTGCATTTGCGGATTCCAACAAAGAAGCAAAATACTTACACCCCTGTTTGATAGATTCCTCTGTACTTAACGTGTTTGGCGGCAAACCCATAGATTCCGAGGATTGCATTACGTCTTCCAATATACCGCCAGATTCTACCTGAATGATTGCAAGCAGCACATTGATATAATCCTCTATGTTGTATTCTCTGGCGTACTTTTCTAACCTGGGCTTGTGTGCCAGCACTTCCGCTGATACATTTGCACTCCCGTATGACAGGTCATGTCCTCCGTCTTCTTCCTCCGAAAAAAGAATCACTACCAGCAAAAGAAGAGAAAATATCAAGAGGAATACACCTGAAAAGGCAATCAGAATATGCTTTCCTCTCATGGCTTCGGTTCCTCCTTTCTGCTGGTAGGAGGAATGGTAGAACCCTTTATTTTCTGTTCCCGTTTCACGGTAAATCTGCGCTTTTGAGTGGATTGTCGTAATATCCGTTTTTCAACAGGAGCAGGAGTGCTGCCAGATTGTATTTGTCGTTCTACAGGAAAGGAGCGTTCCCTCTGACTGGAAGAAACGGCTCTTTATGCAGACTGTCTTTCAGAAGAATCCTGTTTTTCTGCCTGCCGTTCCGGTCTGGCAGTCTGATGGTCGGGTACTTTGGTAAGTCTTTGTTGCTCCCCTTTGGCAGAAACAACAGGTCGTTGGGCAGTAGTTCTGACAGGTTCCGGCTGTGCGATAGGTCTGTTTACTTGTGTCGGACTGCCAGCCATCGGACGGGATTGTCCAGCTGGGGCAGTAGCAGGTCTTTCATGAACCGAACCGCCAGCTTTTGGTGCCTTTCCTGAATCAAATGAATGAGAAGCTGTTTGCTGCCTTGCCTGTTCAATTTCTGACCGTCGCTGTGCAATGGTTTTTCTTCGCTTTTTGGATTTTTCCTGCCGTTCTTCCTGTCTGGCAGCTCTGGTCTGTGTCACACCAGAAGTAAAATCCTGTATTCCCTCCGACACCTGTATTCTTCCATGATAAAGGGCATATCTGGCATTGACAGGTAAATCCTTTGCCTGCTCCTTTAATTGCCCTGCGGTATCCCGAATCCTGTCTTTGGTATCAATCACCTTTCCTGCTATCTCTCCGGCACGTTTTTCTAAAGAGGATTGCTCCGGTCTGCTGGCAGCTTCCCTTTCTGGTCGGGTATGGTCTGCCTGCGTTGCTCTGGAAGCGGAAGCACCTGCGCTGGTTTCGGTCTTTTTCCCTGTATTCTGGCTTTTTCCCATTGCCGCCACGGAACGCCCCAACTTGTGTTGCAAGCGGTGCATATGAGCCTGCATGAGCATACGGGGTCTTCTCATTATCTGCCTGCCTACACTTTGGGAATCGCCGCTTTGCAGGGAGAACATACTCATTAAATCCCCCAGCTTAAAATAGATTCCAGCAAAGGTGACTATCTGCAAAAATGCCACCAGAAAGAATGGATACCCTGTAGACAGGGTATAGAGCATGGTGGAAATGCTAAACGCCGTAGTAATAATCAGTGTGATTCCTGCTCTTGTGAGAATCGTATTAAACAGCTTTGTAATGGCACGTTTCGACATGCCCTCAAAGGTAGGAATCATGCTTAACAGGAAACTAATAGGCAGGAACATGGCATAAATAATAAAAAGCACCTGTGAGAAAATCAGAATCCCCGTTAACAGAAATACAAAAACTGAAATCCCGATATTAAAGAGAAACAGAAAAAATACCATGCCTAAGCGGTTAATGGTCTTTGTGATGGTGAGGTTTGTATTGTCTTTCTCTTCAATTTCTTCTTTTACAAGTTCCTCTCTATCCTTACCGTTATTAGCGTCAGGGCTGGTAGAGAGCAGGCTGTCAATCCGTTCTTCCCCGATTGCTTCACTGTCCGAATTATCAAACTGTAATAAAAGCCACGGCTGTTTCACCTGTATGGAAAACAGGCTATCACGGATTAGGTCAACGCTGTCTTTCCCCTTACTTTCCGAATCCGGCATGACGATTTTGGTTCCTAACGATAAGCTGGCGTTGCTGATATCCGAGGAAAAATCATTGATTTTTCCGATATAGTCCGGTACATAGGCGATAAATGCCGCTGACAGTACAAACACCACGACAAAATTTATCACCGCATGAATGGCTTTGGTGGTTTCTCGTTTGATAAGCCCCGTATAGGCAACATAAATCCCCACGATTAAAATAAGAATCAGTAAAAATTCGCTATAAAAGCCGTCGGGGGAAAGTCCGCTTGTACTCACTCCGGCAATGGTCTGTATGTTCTTTCCAATGGAATCCGCCGTATCGGAGATAAAATCCAGTGAATAGGCTTCCTGCACCAGATAGCCCGTTGCATTGGATAGATACAGGCTGATTGTCCAGATAAAATTGGTAATGGCATAAAGCCCGTACATGACCTGTTTTCCAATGCCGTCCAGCCAGTTCCACGGAAGCCAGTCCCAGCCGCTATCCACATAGAAATCAAGCTGGTAATTGTCTAACGGGTATCGGCTGTATTCATTTCCGCCTTTCACCGTATCGTCAACCAGTCCGGCAGCATATGCCACCGTTCCCAATGCCGATACAAGAAAAAAGGCGATTACCAGTATCAAAAATACGGTCATCACCGCTTTTTTTGTACGCTGCCAGCTCCATTTTCTTTTTTCACTGCCTGTTACAAGCTGATTCATCATTCCACCTCTTTTCTGACCGGAGGACGGGTATCAAAGGCATGAAGCAAATCTTCAAATATCGGGTGAAACTGAATTACACCTACACGACCATATAAATCACTAATCAGGCATTGACCGTTTTCTAAGTTGCGTAAGCGTTTCTGGTTGTTTTCGTCCTCTGCGTCCACACCGAAAAAGGTCAAGGTCTTCTTAATCTCATTGATATCCGTAGAGCGGAACGCAAATTTCAGCCCTAAATTGTTCTTCAGCTTTTCGTCCAGTAAATCGTCGGTATTTTGTGTAACGAAATAAACACCTGCATTCATGGCACGTCCGGCACGCACTAGCTTCATAGATAAGGTCTTCCCTTGCGCTACCTGTAAAAAGCTCCATGCTTCGTCAAGGTCTACAATCTTAAAAAGGCTCCGGTCAGTATGGATAAAATCAAGGGCAAAGGTACTGATAACAATGAGCATGGCAATGGAAAGCAGTTCCATCGTCGTATATTCCTCAAATCCGGTTTCCTTGTCTGGAAGCACTAAATCTGCTACCTGTATAATATTCAACTGCTTTTCCAGACTAATAGACTGTGTGACCTCTCCATTGGAAAACAAAAGCTGCGCAAAATCATAGTCGATAAAGCTCTCGATATGGTCTGCAATGCTGGTACTGACAGGTGTATTTTCCACCCTCAATTCCTCAATGACTTTTAATAATCCCCGTTCTTCGCTGTTTGTTACCGCACGTATGGCTTTTCTAAGAACAGGGAAGCGTTCGCCATCACGGGAGGAAATCCCCGTGAGAAAGGTTAAAATATCAATGGCAAGGCTTTCGGAATCTTTGGGATTTTTCATAATGACGTAAGGGTCAAGCAAGCCTTTGTTCCTGTCTTCACTAGTGAGATTGACAATATTGATTTCTTCCGCAATCTCCGGTAATGTTTCTTTCCAGCTCCCACGTTCTGCCTTTGGGTCTACAATGACTGCCTGTGCGCCAAACAGTACGCAGTAGTACACAATCATGTTGTTGGAAAAGGATTTACCGCCGCCCAACGAGCCTACAAAAGCGGCAGCAAGGGCATTGGTCACAGAGCCTTTCACACCCTGACTGGCAAGGGCAGGCTTTAAGTATACATTTCTTCCGGTATCCAGACTGTAGCCAACATAGATACCCTCATTTTCTCCCAACATTTGCGTTGCCCCAAAGCCCAAGCCTGCCAGAAAATCAGAGGTCACATACTGGATATAATCATTCATGTACCGCTTGCTGGCAGGAAGAAATTCTCCGTGTAAACCCAGCATATCCCCAAAGGGGCGCACCAGCTTGACGCTTAAATCGTCGTAAAAGTCTTTGACCTCATTGCAGCGTCGTTTTAGCTCTTCCAAATCGGGAGCAGATACCCTGACCACATAAGAGAGCTTATACATGGCTTCTTTTGACTGGTCTAAATTGGTTTCCAGCTCATTGACCGTATCCAAGGCTTCCATGACGTTATTGCTGGTTTCGTTATCACTTTCCCATGCGTGATTATCAAGGTCTTTGAGTTCCTTTTTCTTATTGCGGACAGTGGTAAGAGCCTTTTTATTCGCTACAATCTCCACATTCATGCTGGTATCAATAGGAAAGGTAAATTGCTGTTGCTGATAATAGAAGATTTCAGAAGAAGGGAAATCCAGTTCCCCGACAATGGAGTTAATGGTAAAATAGGCGGTATAGGTAGTAGAATCTTCCTGCTCGATTTTCAAATACCGCTGATTTTCTTCTATCAGGCAACGGGTAGGCTTAATCAGGTCATAACGCTTTACCAGCGTTTTTCCTTTCAGCTTTTTCTTTGGCAACGAATATTCGTAATCCTCATAGGCAGTGCCGGATTGACCGTGTAAATGTTCCATGAGATAGCCAAAATCGTCTTTATCCAAGCGGCGAATCTTGAAGCGTCTGGAAATCTTATTTTCCAGCAGTTTTTCCATCTTCGAGAAACGCCCTATTTCATCATTGCTCATGGAAACAAAATCTCCCATGAGCTTGTGGTTCACCTCATGAACAAAATCAGAAAACGTATTTGCCATGTCTTTTCCGATGTTTTTTACCGTAACTTCCTGCTCATTTAGAAGCAGCTTAAAGCCAATATAAAAGCGGTAGTCCACTTGATTTTCTCCAATCATGGAAACCAACGCTTCTGTCTGTTGGTCAATCTTTTCATAGGCAATTTCTTTTAATCTTCCTGTCACTTCCTGTTTGGAACGTTCCTGTGCAGCCCGTATGCTGGATTCCGTGCTGATTTGCAGGGCATGGATTTTTCCATCACGGTTTTGTGCAATGAGCTGACGAAAGGAATCATGTACCTGAAATTTCTGTTCTGGACTTAGGAACGAGTAATTATAGGGAATCAACTCATAGTAGGCAAAGCACTCCCCGTCATGGTTCCAGACCAGATTGTTTTCAATATATTTAATCGGATACGTCATAGACTTCACTCCTAACTGCTGTGATGGCTTCGGTATACCGCTTCGTTTGTAGCTTCACTGGCTTTCCGGCATAGGTTATTTTGGGGCGTGACAGATAGGTCATGACGGATTTTAGAAAACCGTATGGCTTCTTTCCGTCAAAGGTCTTCTGGCTCATGAACCAAGTCAGAGCAAGTGGAATCCCAAAGTATTTGAGAAAAGCTCCGTCTATCAGAGACAGTGGCGGCAGATTGCCAAAGAGTATCACGAAAAAGAGGGATACTACAAACCATGTCATTTGGGTAAAGGTGATGGGAAACGGCAGCTTAAAGTCATTAATAGAATAGAGCACTTTTTCCACTGACCAGATACTGGTATAGCTTCGTATTTTCTTCATAAAACCTGTCCTTTCTTTTCAAAATTTGCATAGAAAAAGGGCAGTCCCTAGAAAAAGAACTGCCCTCAAAGTTACGTTATGTTGTTATCCTGCGTACTCAAATACGCCATGAGCTGTTACTAGAAAGTTGCCATCTAACTCCAAGTCACGCCCATAGGCTTCATAGTCAATGTAGTTTTGTAGACTGGCAGGCACTTCGCCTAAGGCTCCCGTTTCTTCAATGAAATAGCGTGCCACGTCTGCCATATCGTCACAATCGGGGTAACAGAGAATATCGTCTGCGTGTTCTACCATTTCTTCAAAGCTGCCAAAAAAGGCTTGCTGAATCTCTTTCATTTCAGATTCAATGGGTGAGCCGGAGAGTTCTTCTGCCAGAGCACACAAACGGTTAATGTCCTCAATGAACGTATATTCGTTAATGTCAAAGGGCAGCTCATAATCATGTATGGCATATTCCTCATATTCGCTGTCCAAACCGATTTTTTCTTTTACGTCTTCGGGGGCAATGGGTGGGGTGAACCATGCGCCGACCAATTCGCCCTCATTGTATTTGCCAAGGTTTGAAATATAGACCTGCATTTCCATGTGAAATCCTCACGTCCTTTCTAAAAATGGGTATGAAAAAAGCAGCTAACTCATTGTGAATTAACTGCTTTAACATATAATTATTTATGTTCTTTCAAATAATCTTGTGGTGTATAATAGTCCTTTCTTCTGCTAATTTTATCTGTCCAGCAAGAGCTAATATCATGCTCCTTACAAAAGAGATACGCTTCTTCACCAAGCCATTCCCGTGTTTTTTCAAAGTTTCTTGCCTGTCTGTTTTCACTTGTATAAAACTTCCACCCACAAAAATATATTTTCTCCGCTTCGGGTATATTCTTCTTTTTATACTTGGCTACTTCATGTGGTTGTGTTCTACGACCACTATAATGGGTTGGAATCCGCTCCGCTACATATCTCAAAAATTTATAAGAATTCAATCCCTCCTTGCTTGGCTTTAATTTTAAAATATTGCAGAGTTTGAAAAAGACTTCATCTGACAAGCTCTCTAATTCATATCCTTTCAATAATTTTAAAACAAAGCTATAATTATGACCAATGACCCCAAAAAGCAATTCAAATGGTTCTTTCTCAATTAATACGATTACTTCAAATTCAACCTGATTATATGTAAATCTGAACTTATCAATTTTCACTTTATTATGAGCCATATCTTGCAGTAAAGGCTTTATTTCATATAATTTCAATCATTCACCCCCCTATTGATGTTTAATTTATAATTTTGAGTATATCATTCGAGGGTGAACTTTTCAACGCTTTACGCCCCAATAATCTTATTGAACAGCTCCAGCAAAATATCTTTTACACCAGAAGCATTGAACACCAGTCCAACGGCGATTAAAGCAATCACCAAAAATCCAATAAGTTTGGAAAATTCACGCTTGAAGCCTAAGTACAATCCAATGACCACGATTGCTAGCAGTACCAGTGATTGTACATTGGTTAAAAACCAGTTGTATAAGTTCTGTCCGAAATTCATAAAAAAGCTCCTTTCTTTTTCGCCCGAATTACAGGGCAGTGTCAGTTTCTTTTACTATCAGTTCTTTTGCGGAAGCGGCTTGCTGTTTTAAAATGGTTCTGTGCCGTTCCGTCAGCTTTGCATGAGTGATAATGTCCTTTACCACCTGCGTATGATTGAGTTCATCTAATTTCATGGCTACCTTTAAAGTCGGTGCTACCTGATGGGAAAGCCAGCTTAAGGTACGCTGGAATGAATACGGCTCCGGCTTCGTGGTCAGCTTCATACTTTCCCGATTCTCCCCGATAAACCACGCCCATTCTTCGTTGAGCTGCCAATCGGAACGGGGCTTTGTATTATCCCTGTCTACAAACCGGACATATCGGTTGATAATTTTAAAAGCGGTACGTTCTGGATTGTCATAAGAAAGCAAGTCACGTAAGGCATGATAGGCACGCTCATTTTTCATCCGGATTTCAAATCGGTTCTTGACTTCGGCTTCTTCTATGGGAATATCATTTTTCTTGTATTGCTCATAATCCTTCTCATAAATGCAAAAGTATACTTCACTCTGCAAAGAGCCGATATAAAGCGTATTTCCCATACATTCTTTTTCCTCACGCCGTACCAGTTCGCCGCTGCGGTAACTTTTAAAGCTGCGAAAGACCGAGATACATTCTTCTTTTTGACACTTCTCCGTCAGGTTTGGAATATTTAAAATGCCTGCCTTGTCATTGATGGCAAGGTCAAGCCGCTTCATCACACCTTCCTCAACCAGACAATCCATAAAAAATTCATACCAGCTCCGTTCTTGTGCTAGCAGATAGCTTTCAAACTGGCGGCAGCCACGCCCTTTCAGTTCCAAGAGAACGCCTTTTTCCAGTTCAGGAGATACCAGTACAAAAATATCTCCCAGCGAATAATGCTCCGCATAAGAATAAAAACCGTAGTCCTCATGGAGCATATAGGACAGATTCAACTTCAAAACGTCTTGAACAATGTGCTTTACGTCCAGCGTAGGAAAGCGAATCCGCACATAGTCAAAGAGCATTTCCAGCGGTGAATCGGGATTGAACCGTTCCAGTGCTTCCAGAATCGACGCTTGCAATTCCTTTGATGGAACTATTTTTCCGGTTTCCATATCGCTTAGATACTGGCGTGTGATTCCGGCAGCTACCGCAAGTCTTCTTTGAGAAACACCGTAAGCGGAACGCTTTTCCCGTAGATCCTGTATCCATGTATCAATATTCAGTAAAATCCCTCCCATCAAAAACGTATGTCAACTTTTTATACAAAGCCGACATACGCCATTTTTATAGAAAATCCTTACGTCACAAAGGATTTTCGCCTTTTTATTTTTAGTTTTCTGTTGATTTGTACCCCCCTGTTAGATACGGGGGGTTACGTGTTGGCGTGGCTTGCGCCACACCAGCCAGCTAGTCAGTCGTCACCAGCGGCTTTCGCTTCGCACGCCGCCTGTGCCGCCTGACTGCTGTCTATCAGAACTTTTATTTCCTTTAAAAAGTCATGTCCTTTTGGTACGAGAGGTGTGTAAAATTCTGATATGACACTGTTTCCTGTATCTACATAACCACGTCCTTTTATCTGCTTTAGGAAAAAGTCCTTGTCGGTTTCTCCAAACATCATACCGTATCCCATTTCTGACATGCGTCCCAAAGCAACACGAAAATTGAACTGGTCACGGATTCCGTCCCCTAAATACTTTGCGTCTGGACGCTGACAAGCCAAAATGAGAAAGAAGCCTGCCTGCCGTCCTAACATGACAATTTGTTTCAGCTTATTCAGAACAGCAGTGTTTTTTTGGTTCCCAGCATTTCCATGAACGCAACGTATTCATCAAAGATAAGAAAATGAGCTGGAAGCCCTAAGTAGGCATAGTTTTCGCCTGTCTTGTAGTTATCCATCTGCTTCATGTCTTCGCTGCGCTTCGTCATTTTTTCATAGAACGAATCAATGCAGGCAAGCATATCCTCTTTTTTATAGAAGACATTTGGCATAACCGCTTGTAAATCTGCAAGGTCAGCGTTCTTCGGGTCTAAGATAAAAAGGACGGCATTGGTACGGAGCAAGGCTTCAATCAGTGTCAGGATAAAGTATGTTTTACCGCCGCCTGTTCCGCCAGCAATGAGCATATGGGGTAGCTTGTCATATTCCCACCATACATTCTTCATCAACCGGAGCCTGCCGTTTTGAGCCTGTACGTCTTCTATGGAAATCCGGTTTGCAATGGTATCATAGAGCAGGGTATATTCCACATAGGAATCCTTTAATTCCTTGTCGGTCAGCTCACAGTACAAGCCACTTTCCAGCTTCTTTTCCAAGTGCAAAAGCTGGTCTTGATATTTTCCCAGCGTAATTTCCACTCGAATGTGAATCAGCCCGTTTTGAAGCTGATAATACAGTTTAGGGAAATAGGTTATTTTCTCTTTGGAACGGCTGGAAGATAAGTCTTTGAAGAATCCGTCAGACTGTACCTGTTCTGCTTCATACCACTTGTTTTCCAGAATCATCTTCGCCAGCTTTTGGCGGTGATAGAGCTGTTTTACCTCATCACGGTTATAACGATAAAACAGCACAGCCAACGCCAGACATACTATGCCTGCCCCGCCCATGCTGATAAGCAGATAAGGGAAATTGATATTGCTTATCTGTGAAAGAGAGCTGTTCTTCCAGTCCGTCTGCATGATTGCCTTGCCATGAAACAGTAGAACAATCAGCAGAAAGACCAGAAGCAGGACGGCAATGGTAACATGGAAAACTAAATCTTTATCCGTGGGGCGAATCCTCTTGCCATGAGAAAGTAACTGTTTCACACTCACAACCTCCTTATATAAAAAAAGCAGATAATTCGTCGTGTTGAATTAACTGCTTTGTGAATTGAGAGAGATAAAAATTATTTTTTTAAATTATTTTTCATATCTTTTGGCAATTTTTTGTCTAAGTCCGTGTTCATCCAACTTATTCTGTACCTCTGGATATCTCTTTCTCATTTCGTTGATTAGTGAGTTGATTTCATTAATAATATCTTTTTTTACAACTGATTCCGATAAGCCGCTTTTTTTTATTAAATCACAATTATCTGTAATCAAAATGCTCCTTTTTCTATGGTAGGCTGTAGTAATAATCAATCCTTTATATCCAGATATGATATAATACTTTGTTCTTGTTGAAGTGTAAAATGAGTACCCAAAAATCATATAATCAAATAATTTTACAACAGCGTCTCTAAATCCCAATTCACTCAAAGTATACACATAATTTCTAACTTCTGATATATCTTCGGGTAATTTATTTTTATAATATTTTTCAATTTCTGCAATAATTTCACCAAAACATTTCCCCTCTAAATCAGGCATTTCATAAGTTTGTTGTACAACACTGGATTCTGGCTTTTCCATTAAATACCTTCCATAGAGAAATCTTCTAAGCTTATGCTCATACTCTTCAAGATAAGTTCTCTCACTGTCATCTGAATACGAATAATGTACGTACAAATCGTCATATAATATTCTCCAAGCAACTGTCAAAGTATAGAAATTGGTATCTTCGGTTATCTCTGAAAGGTTGTCAGAGGGATTTTTTAAATATCTATCCAAAAATAAATTTGCAAATTTTGTCTCATATTTACTGAAAAACTCTTCACAATCGTGACAAAGCATGGGTTTCTTCTCCCCATCTTGATAAATTTCTTTTGGCTCGTAAAAACTACGGAACCTAGAATTCTCAAATGACTTTGCTCTTCTATATACTGCTTTAGGTATAATATGGCTTTGCATTAATTCAACATTTTCTTTCTGGCACAATGCACAAGTACCAATTTCTTTCTCCTTTGCCATTAGCATACTCCTTTTCATGGGGGATTGGGAATCGAACCCAGGGCGCTTATTATTATTCAGTATTTTCTATACTAATGCTGTTTTTCCTGTCATATAAGAGGCTCTACCCCCAAGAACGCCCAGACCACCTGCATTATTTGAAATATCCATAAATTTACTTACTCCTATTCCTAAACTCAAGAATGAAACAAGGTCAATACTTACTTCAACTGGAATCCCAATGCATATAGCAGAAAATACTGAAATAATAACCTTAATTTATTATATCATAAATGGGTTTCTAGTCATAGAACAAGAATTATTTTTACGACCAGTTTCTTGACAGAAAGCCTTTCCTGTATTTGTTATATCTGCATACTGTTCATAAGCTTCTTACTTTTACTTCCCAGCCAAGGCTTCCTTTTTCTGTGACTGTAAATTACCAGCCGGAATAACACTTTCTTTCAAGACAATATCCTTTGCTTTGATATACCAGTCTACATTTGCACCTTGAAATGTAGCTGTTGCTACCGTATCTGCCACTGGATTTACAAGTTCCACTTCTGCGTTATAATCAAACTCTTTTAACGGCACTGTAGCAGGGATACTGACCTGAATCATGCAGCCCTGACCTTTTGATTTCAAATCGTAGGTACGTTCCTTAATTTCGTCTGATACCGTTCCGTCCTCATTCTGAATATGAACCTCACGACGGAGAGCAGAAAATTTCAACATACCAAAGGTTGCGTCTTTGTCAATAACAATTCCGTTTGCTAATCTCATAGAATAATCCCTCTCTTTCCTTATGCTTTTACCAAATCGTCAGCATGTAAAATATAGTTTGTGAAACCACGAGTGCCGATTTTATATCCCTCTGCGGTAATGCGTGGGTTAAGCAGCATTACTTTCTCTTCAAAGTCAAAATGCTTTTCTCCTGATTCTGCTGGTAGAATCACAAGAATATCGTCTGCTCTCTGAATGTCCGAGTATAGGTTAAAGCTGCGTGACAGCAGGGCCATTTTTCCGTTGATTCTTCGCTGTTCTACTTTGTTTTCTCCGGCAAATTCCAGACTGCCGAATGTCTTTTCCATGTTTGGGATAACAAATTTCAGTTCCATATGTTTTTACCTTTCCTTTCTGAAAATAAATGTTTTAATATGACACATAACCTCACTCTGCTTTGCGGAGAATACCCGTCTAAATGAAATTCATCAAGGGCAAGCGTTGTGCTTCGCACCCTTGACAAATCTCATTCAGACAGGTAAAGGCGCAATTAAGCAGAATAAGGGGTATTCCTGTCAGCTTTTATCTGACTGGTATTCAAAAATAATTATGGGGCGGTGGACGCTCCTGCTGTTTTGGCTGTGATATGGTATCACTTCCTTTCTGTTTCTTGAGCAAGAAAAAAGACGCTCATTGCTGAACGTCTGAATAATAAAATATTTGATTCGGTTTTATGCTTTAAATAACTTTCCAGACGAGTTTAACACTGATTTTGCAATGTTATCAATATCACCATAAATAGTTCCGTTATCAATCCCTAAAAGATATAACTCTTTTAAAATATTTGAGTAATTATCTATTTCAATAAGGATATCTGGATTAATAGAGTGTATATTTAATTCACAATAATTATATACACCATTAGTATACAAATATGGTTGATAAATAAAAAAGCTTTGTTGACTAGAGATTCTTTTAAAAAGCTGTGGCGGTTGGTATGTAAAGTAGATATCTAAATTTATATTAACTTTATATGGTGTAGTTTTCAGGGTAACTAATATTTCCATTAATATAATAGTATATAAAATAGCAATAGTATTATAATCATTTTTTGTGGTAACAAATGGATTGTGATCGAAAAACTTTTGATATAATTCAGCATTATAAGTTTTTTCTGAAAATTCCAGTATATCCTTGTAAGCAATATCACGTAATTCTGCTGCTAATATTGATTTTACTGATAAATATAGCTCGTCAGATTCCGAAGCAAGACCATGCAATTCTTTAATTCTAACAAATTCAGCTAAGATGTTTTTTAACCAAACATTTAATGTATCAGAATCAATAGCTTTGAAATGTTCTTTTATTAATGAGAAAAGTTTCATTGTCATTATTTCATCAGTTAACAATTCTTCAAATAAATTTTTCCCATTTAGTTCTACAACCAAATCAGTAATATTGATTAAGCGTTTCTTATTTAGCATATAAATTTGAGCATATGGAGAATAAAAAGGCTTTTTAGCCTGATTAATTGAAAATACTA
The DNA here is from genome assembly GCF_900155545.1 of Clostridium sp. Marseille-P2415. Lineage (GTDB taxonomy): Bacteria > Bacillota > Clostridia > Lachnospirales > Lachnospiraceae > Lacrimispora. The sequence continues at coordinate 538,137 of NZ_LT732525.1, read as the reverse complement.
AACCCCCAGCTATGCTGGGGAGAATAGTGTAAGTGGAAACGGTGAGGATATAACGAAAAAGCCTCCTATGATAAAATGAGAATGGTGTCGCAAGCCAAACTCAAAAATAGGAGGCAGTCCCAATGGACAATAAAAGTTTATCACACAGTAGATGGAAATGCCAGTACCACATAGTATTTATTCCAAAGTATCGGAAAAAGCAACTATACGGACAAATAAAAGAAGATGTACGAGAAATACTTGGTACGCTATGCAAGTATAAAAATGTAGAAATAATAGCAGGAGCAGTATGCGTAGATCATGTACATTTAAGCTTAGCAATTCCGCCGAAGCTTAGTATATCAAGTTTCATGGGCTATTTGAAAGGAAAAAGTACGCTGATGATTTATGATAGACATCCAGAATTGCAGAGTAAGTGGAATAAAGCGTTTTGGTCGCGAGGATATTATGTAGAAACCATTGGTAATATAACCGATGAAGCAGTACAGAAATACATTAAAGAGCAAGCAGAAGAGTCGCGCAAGGAAGACATGAGAAGTACCGCTTTTTAGCGGACCAGTAAGGATGCTTGCGACACCGCCCTATTGGGCGAGCAGTAAGAAAGCCCTTATTAGGGCTAATATCAAACCACCAGTTGAACTGGTGGTTGCTGACT
>NZ_LT732525.1:524611-535648 GCF_900155545.1 Clostridium sp. Marseille-P2415 | reverse complement strand
CGTCAGATTCCGAAGCAAGACCATGCAATTCTTTAATTCTAACAAATTCAGCTAAGATGTTTTTTAACCAAACATTTAATGTATCAGAATCAATAGCTTTGAAATGTTCTTTTATTAATGAGAAAAGTTTCATTGTCATTATTTCATCAGTTAACAATTCTTCAAATAAATTTTTCCCATTTAGTTCTACAACCAAATCAGTAATATTGATTAAGCGTTTCTTATTTAGCATATAAATTTGAGCATATGGAGAATAAAAAGGCTTTTTAGCCTGATTAATTGAAAATACTAAACCCCCAGCTATGCTGGGGAGAATAGTGTAAGTGGAAACGGTGAGGATATAACGAAAAAGCCTCCTATGATAAAATGAGAATGGTGTCGCAAGCCAAACTCAAAAATAGGAGGCAGTCCCAATGGACAATAAAAGTTTATCACACAGTAGATGGAAATGCCAGTACCACATAGTATTTATTCCAAAGTATCGGAAAAAGCAACTATACGGACAAATAAAAGAAGATGTACGAGAAATACTTGGTACGCTATGCAAGTATAAAAATGTAGAAATAATAGCAGGAGCAGTATGCGTAGATCATGTACATTTAAGCTTAGCAATTCCGCCGAAGCTTAGTATATCAAGTTTCATGGGCTATTTGAAAGGAAAAAGTACGCTGATGATTTATGATAGACATCCAGAATTGCAGAGTAAGTGGAATAAAGCGTTTTGGTCGCGAGGATATTATGTAGAAACCATTGGTAATATAACCGATGAAGCAGTACAGAAATACATTAAAGAGCAAGCAGAAGAGTCGCGCAAGGAAGACATGAGAAGTACCGCTTTTTAGCGGACCAGTAAGGATGCTTGCGACACCGCCCTATTGGGCGAGCAGTAAGAAAGCCCTTATTAGGGCTAATATCAAACCACCAGTTGAACTGGTGGTTGCTGACTTAGATTATGAATAAACATGCTATGTGAAGATATATCTTTTTCAAAATCTTTAATCGACTTATTACCTATAAATTCACTTAACGTAAATTTTCTTTCGCTTTTTCCATCACAAGCAAAGAAAAGTGCAACTAAGGGTGAATAACTAACATCTACTAAATTAGTTGGAATGCCATGATGTTGACAAAATGCCAGAAAATAATTTTTCTCATCTTCTGAAAGTTGTCCAATAACTCTGTTGTAAAAAGCCGTATGAAGATGTGGCATATCATAAATCATATCAGAATCCCAGCCACCCCAATAAGGTCTAAATCCACTTGCCTTAATAGAAAAGTATGGTTCATTTTGCCCCCTATAAATATAATCTGAAATATTATTTTTTTCTATAAGCGCAAGGTATTTGGATATACTATCTACTTTGTATTTCTTCATTGTTCCTCCAAAGATAAAAGTCATTTATTTAAATTATAACACTCTTATTTTCTTCATACAATTATTTACGATAACAATTGCTGGTGATATTAATAAATATAGGTTTATTGTACTTTTTGACAAAAGTGATTCACTGTGATATAATATATATGAGGTGATGAAGTTGGCTGTTTCTGAAAATAATACAAGAGTAATAATTACTCTTTCAAAAGAACTAAAAGAGCGGTTAGATGAACTGGCAAAGGAGGACAAACGAACCTTTTCCAATCTTTGCGCTAAAGTTTTATCTGACTATGTAAGCCAGAAAAAGGACGGTGAATAGTCTTTGAGAATCTTTATTTACAGCCGTAAATCGGTTTATACCGGCAAGGGCGAAAGTGTTGAGAATCAAATTGAAATGTGCAAGGAATATATTGCAACCAAACTTTCCCTAGCCGATAAAGCAGAGATAACCGTTTATGAGGACGAGGGCTTCTCTGCAAAGAACACGGACAGACCGCAGTTTCAGCAAATGCTCCGTGACATCAAATTGAACAAGCCGGAGTACATTGTTTGCTACCGCCTTGACCGTATCAGTCGTAATGTAAGCGATTTTTCTTCTCTAATTGAAGACCTGAACAATCACAATATTTCTTTTATTTGTATCAAAGAAGAATTTGACACATCAAAGCCTATGGGAAAAGCCATGATGTACATAGCTTCCGTTTTCGCCCAACTAGAACGGGAAACCATAGCGGAGCGTGTCCGTGACAACATGCTCATGCTGGCAAGAACCGGACGTTGGCTGGGCGGCACTACTCCCACAGGATTTACTTCTGAAAAGGTACAGGAAATCGTTATTGATGGTAAAATCAAAACTGCCTGCAAGTTAAAAGACAATCCAGAAGAACAAAAAGTAGTGGATTGTATTTTTGAAAAATTCTTAGAGCTTCGCAGTGTGTCAGGTGTAAGCAAATATTTAATTAAACAGGGAATCCAGTCCCGTACCGGAAAGATGTTCTCTCTGCTGGGAATCAAAGAAATTCTTCAAAATCCGGTCTATTGCATTGCTGATGAAGACGCATGGGGCTACTTTACAGAACATCATGCAGATATTTGTTTTGATAAGTCCGAATGTACCAGTAAATATGCATTATTGGCTTATAATAAGCGTGATTACAGAAAGAAGAACGCTCCACGCCAGGGAATGGACAAGTGGATTGTTGCAATCGGAAAACACAAAGGGCGTGTATCCGGTAAAAAGTGGGTAGCCATTCAGAACATCTTAAAAGATAACATTCCAACAGGTACAAAACCTGCTATTATGCACAATGACTATTCTTTGCTTTCCGGCTTAATCTATTGTGATAAATGTAAAAGCCGTATGTTTGCAAAACAGCGTGGCGGCAAACGTGCGAACAATGAGTTATATGATTATATTTGTAACAATAAACTTCGTGGTGGTCTGGATTTATGCGACTGTCAAAATATCAATGGTCAGCAGGCAGATGATTTAGTGTGTGAGTACCTCATGCAGTACACCAATGAAAATTCCGGTATCTACAAGCTGTTGGAAAAGCTGAAACATGACTTGCAAGGACAGACACAGAAAAGTCCGCTTGCAATCATAGAGGACAAAATAAAAAAATGTAACAGTGAGATTGAGAATTTGGTCAACACACTATCACATGGAAATTTAGGAGCAGCTTTCATTGAACGAGTGAGCACCAGAATAACGGAGCTTGACAAAGAGCTGTCTTCCTTAAAAGAAGAACAACTCCGTTTGCAAAAGGATACCAATATCATAGCCGACAGAGAAATTCAGGTGGATATGCTGTCCACGGTATTAGCAAGTTTCAAGAACAATTTTAACACGCTGTCCATGGAAGAAAAGCGAACCTTAATCAAACTGATGGTTAAAAAAATTGTCTGGGACGGAAAAGACCTCCATATTTTTATCGACGGCGAGTAAGGAACTGTCAGCCATTTACTCGTCGTATGGAGCAAAGTTGCCGTTTGGGTGGTGGCGCATTCCCAACTCTGATTGCCATTATCACCATGTTCTTTATCAGCGGGGCCTCAGGCGTATTCTCCTCCATATTATCTGCGGCAGTCCTGTCAGGCGTGATCGTACTGGGGATTATCATGACGTTTTTCATATCAAAGATATTATCTGTAACCATACTAAAGGGAGTTCCTTCCTCCTTTACATTGGAACTGCCGCCTTACCGCAGACCTCAAATCGGTAAAGTCATCGTACGTTCCGTATTCGACCGCACCCTGTTTGTATTAGGCCGTGCCGTAGCGGTGGCAGCTCCGGCCGGTCTCGTCATCTGGCTGATGGCCAATATCACCATAGGAGATGCAACCCTGCTTGCCCACTGTTCCGGCTTTCTGGACCCGTTTGCCAGGCTCATGGGATTAGACGGAGTCATCCTGCTGGCATTTATCCTTGGATTTCCGGCCAATGAGATCGTGGTCCCTATCATCATCATGGCTTACATGGCGGAAGGAAGCCTTAGGGAAATCAACGATTTATCCGTATTAAGAGAGCTCCTTGCAGCCAATGGCTGGACCTGGATCACTGCGATCAGCACCATGCTCTTTTCCCTGATGCACTGGCCCTGCTCCACCACCTGCTTAACGATCCGAAAGGAAACGCAGAGTTTCAAATGGACGGCTGTTTCCTGGCTCGTCCCCACCGCAGCCGGATTTATCGTATGTTTCCTGTTCTCAACCATTGCAAGGGCCTTCCTCTGATGTTTAAATTTCCCTCCAATTGTCAAAAATAGCAATAGAATACCCAATGGGAAAGGAGGGGGAAGCGTGAGCAGGAGTTATCATGTTTACGCCCTGTCAGACCGGTTGAAGGCCAGAAAAATCGAGCGCGAAATCGCCAAGGTTGACGGGGTGAAAGACATAAGAATCTCGGAAGACTTAAGAGAAATGAGTATCGAAATGGACACAGGAAAAACCTCCGCCATCATGGAACGGGTGGTAAACATCTGCAACCGGATATCGAACGGCTGTGAAGTGAAGTATAAGTTCAGCTGAATATCTGATCTGCCACACAAAAAGAGGGCTTGAATTCCATAATGGTTCAAGTCCTCTTAACAAACGGTATCAGTCCTGTAAGATATGGAGGTCAATGGGCATTCTTTGCGTACTCGCCGATCTTTTTGTCCATATTTGATATATGCTTTGTCAGCCAGTCCAGTACCATCTGGTTCGCATTCAGGATCACCAGCAAATTTCCGCCGGAAGCGCTGTAATCATTGCGCAGCTTCGTTAATTGTGTAATAAAAGCAGCATGTGCTTTTTTCTGTTCTTCGTATCCCGGATAGTGAATACTCAGCATATATTTTTCCTCATCTGCAAAGTGCTTTTTGGTGTAATCATCCAGAAAAGCAAGAAGCTCTCCCACATATTCCCTGGCACGGTTGTTCTTACCGGCTTCAAAAAGTGCCTCTGCTTTTTCAAACCACATCTTATGCTGATCATCGATCATTGATATTCCCACTGATAAATTTGGTGTCCATGGCATGGCTTTTTCCTCCTAGGTAATAAATAATAATAGTTTCTTTTATTGTATACCCAAAATAAGGAAAAATCAATGTTGTTATTGGATGGAAAAGTAATCAAAATATGCAGATAAAATTGACGTACCCCTCCGGCAATGCTATAATTTCTATCTAGTATACAGTTAAGGGAGAATGAATATGGAGGCAGAAGGAATCCGTCTAAATAAATTTTTAAGCGAAGCCGGGATATGCTCCCGCAGGGAGGCGGATCGACTCATCGGGGCAGGAAAGGTCCGCATAAACGGACAGGCTGTTTCACCCGGACAGAAGGTCCTTCCCGGACAGTCTGTAACCGTAAATGGCCGGACCATTACAACTGATGAAGAAGAAAAGAGCCATAAGGCGGAACAGGTCCTTCTAGCAGTCCATAAACCACGCGGCATCGTATGTACCACGTCGGAGAAAGACCGGGCTCCCAACATCGTTGATATGGTAAATTATCCGGTAAGAATCTACCCCATCGGCCGTCTGGATAAGGATTCGGAAGGTTTGATTCTCATGACCAATCAGGGCGGCCTGGTGAATAAGATGATGCGCAGCGGAAATGCTCATGAAAAGGAATATCTGGTAAAAGTAAACCGCCCGGTCACGGATGATTTTATCCGGAAAATGAGAAAGGGAGTATTCCTGCCGGAGCTGAATGTGACCACCAGGCCATGCTTTGCGGCCAAGGCAGGAGAAAAAGCGTTCCGCATCATTCTGACGGAAGGGCTGAACCGCCAGATCCGCCGAATGTGCAGCCAGTTTTGCTATGAGGTACGAATGTTAAAACGAATGCGGATCATGAATATAGAACTGGGAGATCTAAAGCCCGGAGCTTACCGGGAGCTTTCGAAGAGAGAATACCACCAGATGAAAGAAGCCTTAAAGGGCTCGACGAATCTTTCCTATAAAGAACAGAAAAAGGAGAAATCTGATGGACGCTAAAATAAACAGAATGAAAGAACTGATTGCTGTGCTTACGGCTGCAGGTAAGGCTTACTACCAGGAAAGCCGGGAGATCATGAGCAATTACGAATACGATAAGCTCTACGATGAATTGCAGGATCTTGAAAACGAGACCGGAGTCATTCTTTCCAAAAGCCCCACCCAGAACGTGGGATACCAGGTCTTAAGCGAACTCCCGAAAGAGGCTCACGAGCGCCCCATGCTTTCCCTTGATAAAACCAAGAGTGCGGAAAGCTTACAGGAATGGCTGGGCGGCCAGACCGGAATCCTTTCCTGGAAGCTTGACGGCCTGACCGTTGTTCTTATCTATAACCACGGAACCCTTCAAAAGGCTGTAACCCGTGGCAATGGAGAAATCGGGGAGGTCATCACAAACAATGCAAAGGTATTTTCCAATATCCCATTAAATATATCCCATCAGGGAGAACTGGTCCTGCGTGGGGAAGCAGTGATCAAATATTCGGATTTCTTTAGGATCAATGAAGAAATCGGAGACGCTGCTGCGAAATATAAGAACCCCCGGAATTTGTGCAGTGGTTCCGTAAGACAGTTAAACAATCAGATCACAGCAGGCCGGAATGTGAACTTCAAGGCATTTACGCTTGTAACGGCAGAGGGAGTTGACTTTAAAAACTCCAGAAAGGAGCAGTTTGAGTGGCTGAAAAGGCAGGGCTTTGACGTCGTGGATTATAAAATGGTGACCCGGGATACCCTGCCGGAGGCAGTAGAGGAGTTTGCAGAAGCCATTCAGGATTATGATATCCCCTCAGACGGCCTGGTGCTTCTTTTCGATGATATCGCTTACGGAGAATCCCTTGGCCGGACAGCCAAATTCCCGCGGAATGCCATTGCATTTAAATGGGCCGATGAGATCAGGGAAACAAAGCTCAACTATATCGAGTGGAGCCCGTCCAGAACCGGACTCATCAATCCGGTAGCCATATTCGACCCGGTGGAACTGGAGGGAACCACGGTGAGCCGGGCCAGTGTCCACAATTTAAGCATTATGGAGGCACTTGAGCTGGGGGAAGGAGATCAGATTACGGTATATAAAGCCAACATGATCATTCCTCAGATTGCCGATAACCTGACAAGAAGCGGGAAGATACGGATACCGGACCAATGTCCGGTCTGCGACGGAAAGACCGAGATCCGTAAGATCAATGATGTAAAGAGCTTATACTGCACCAACCCGGACTGCCAGGCCAAACGGATCAAGAGCTTTTCCCTTTTTGTCAGCCGGGATGCGTTAAACATTGACGGTTTGTCGGAGGCAACCCTGGAGAAATTCATCGGTGCCGGATTTATCCGGGAGTTTGCGGATATCTTCCATTTGGAGGAGCATGAGGAAGCCATCACCCAGATGGAGGGCTTTGGTAAAAAGTCCTATGATAATCTGATACAGGCTATAAAAAATGCCTCTCATACCACACTCCCAAGGCTTGTATACGGTTTGGGAGTCGCCGGAATCGGTCTGGCAAATGCAAAAATGCTTTGCCGGGAATTTAAATATAATTTTGAAAAGATGCGCCGCGCAGACGAAGAAGAGCTTATCGCAGTCTCTGGCATCGGCAAGGTGCTGGCAGATGCCTGGATTACCTATTTTAAGCAGGAGAAGAACAATGAGATGGTGGACCGCCTGCTGTCCGAGGTTACCGTTATGCAGGAAGCAGAGACGGAAGGGAACGGAATATTTGACGGAATGGTATTTGTCATAACCGGTTCCGTGAACCATTATTCCAACCGGAAGGAGCTTCAGGAGGTAATTGAAGCCCACGGCGGCAAGGCCACCGGTTCCGTGACTTCCAGGACAACCTATTTGATCAACAATGATACTACGTCGAATTCTTCTAAAAATAAAAAGGCAAAGGAACTGGGAGTGCCGATTATTTCAGAAGAGGATTTCATAAAAATGCTGGAGGAATAATTTATGCCGATTAAAGTACAAAAGGATTTACCTGCAAAAGTCATACTGGAGAGGGAAAACATCTTTACGATGGATGAGGACCGCGCATTAAGCCAGGATATCCGTCCTCTGGAAATTTTAATTGTCAACCTCATGCCGGTAAAGGAAGAGACCGAAACTCAGCTTCTCCGGGCATTATCCAATACGCCTTTGCAGGTGGACTGTACCTTTTTGATGCTGGAGAGCCATACTTCCAAGAATACGTCTGCCAGCCATTTAAACAAGTTTTATGTTTATTTTGACGAAGTGAAGAAAAAGAAATTCGATGGGATGATCATCACCGGGGCACCGGTGGAGAATATGGAATTCGAAGAGGTCAATTACTGGGAAGAGTTAAAGAAAATTATGGAGTGGAGCAAGACCCATGTAACCAGCGCCCTTCACATCTGCTGGGGGGCCCAGGCAGGGCTTTACTACCATTACGGAATACCGAAATACAAGAGGGAGAGTAAGCTGTCCGGTATTTACCGCCACAAGGTTCTGGACCGGAAGGTGCCGCTGGTGCGCAGCATGGACGATTATGTGATGGCTCCTCATTCCCGTTATACGGAGATTCGGAAAGAGGATATTTTAAAGCATCCGGAGCTTATGATTCTGGCGGAATCCGAGGAGGCCGGGATTCTTCTGGTGATGAACCGGAATGGGAAGCAGATATTTGTCCAGGGGCATCCGGAATATGACCGCATGGCGTTGAATGGAGAGTACCATCGGGACCTGGAAAAGGGGCTGGAGCCGGAGATCCCATGTAATTATTATGAGAATGACGATCCGGATACGGTGCCGGTGTTAAATTGGAGAAATGCGGCGAATACGCTGTATGGGAACTGGCTGAACTTCTATGTATACCAGATCACGCCTTATCTGCTTGAGGTGGAGGAGTGAAAATCCTTTATATTATAGGGGCTAGAGTTAATTTACCTAATTAAAGGCAAGATGTAAAAATATCATAAATTATCGCTAAATAGCACGTTTTATCATGAAAATGGGGTACACATGGGGTACAAAAACATGCTTTAAGGGGTACAATTAAACGAAAACAAAAGACCTGTATAACTGAACAATTTGAGCTTTAAAATAAGGGCATTATAGGCTATAGAAATATAGTTTATAGTGTCCTTATTTAGCGTTCAAATAATGTATGTAAATATCCCCCTCCCATAGCTTCAAATAGGTATATGGACATTCTAATGCGTCACAGCAGCATATGCAGGTACAAGTTGAAATGATAATTTCATAAGGAAATAATAAACCACAGGAGGTAGATAAAAATGAATAAGGAAACACACAGTAAGGGCATGGAGGAAATACCTACCGGGATAAAAGAGGTCAAGACGGTTGACACAGAATGTTGAAAGTAAATTAAGAGCAATAATAAAAGAGGACTTGATTTCTCAAGCCCTCCATTGTATAATCTACTTAGAAAGTGTATCGGAATTGATTTTCCGATTGCCCTCAGTTAATTAAAATGAATTCAAAGAATAGCATCTTACTTTCTCAGGGTAGGGATGCTATTTCTTTTTGTTATTATGATTGTCTATGTAAGACAGAGCCGTAAAAACCACGAGTAATAAGGTTAAAACTTCGCCTGTACTCATAAGGGCATCACCCTCTCTTTTGTAATACTAGAGGGCATCTAACATCGGAAAATCGCATCCGTTTTCTTTTTGATTATACATTCCAATTATAGCATATGAAGCATTAATTCACAATCAGAAAAGCGCCAACAGGAGAGTTTTTAATCTTCTGAAAGCTCCATAATAGCAGCAAAAATGTCCTTTAGTGTGTATTCAGTATCTTTTTTCATTTAATCATTCCCCTTGTCATTTTAAATTATTTCAATATCCTTATATCCATTTTCATACAACTGTTCCATAGTATAATCATAATCACCAATATCGCTTAATTTCTGCAAATATACAGTGCTCCAAATGCCTTTATAAATGCGGTTTGTTTATGTTATAATGAAGTAAATCAAGAATATGCAATTCAATACAATCGCCAAAAGGAGAAAATAAAATGTTTAGAGAAATGAGAAGAAAAAAACAATTACTGTCAAAAGAACTGTCTGAAGATATTCTGAATCAAGGAATTACGGGAGTTTTAGGTGTCATAGGTGATGAGGGCTATCCATATACGGTACCTCTTAATTATGTATATGAAGATGGAGTGATTTATTTTCATTGTGCCAAATCCGGACATAAATTGGACGCGATCAGGAAAAATAATAAAGTATCATTTTGTGTAATTGAAAAAGAACAGATTGTGCCTGAAAAATTCACCACATATTTTAGAAGTGTTATAGCATTTGGGAAAGCAGGCGAAGTTGAAGAAGATAATGAAAAATGGCGGGTTATGCGGTTGTTGAATGACAAATATGCTCCAGGCCGTGACGAAGCAGGCGATGAAGAAATACAAAGAGAGTGGAATATCTTATGTGTAATTAAAATACAGGTAGAGCATTTAACAGGGAAGGAAGCAATAGAGCTGGTAAAAAAGCGTAATTAAACGTTGGGTTCCGAAAAACAATACAGTAATTTCATGGAGCTTCTGATATAGATGAGATTTACTCATTATACATTTTGGTCCGCAGGAGGTGTTTATGGTATGTTGATATTGATGATATGGGAGAGGGGAGTAAGAAACGATAATATGCGGAGAAGGTAAAACGCCTGCTGGGGTGGAATATGCTCTGGCAGGAGTTCCCCAATTGCGGGGAAACCAGTGCGGTTCTTTGTATAATTTCTTTTAAAGGAGGTAATGATGGGTCAATTTTATCATGCCGTTGATATTCCAGAAAAGGGGCTTCATATGCGCCACTATATCCATGCGGTCGGCGGCTACCGCTATAACTGGCATGAAGAGTATGAAATCATGCTGATTCTGGCCGGCTCGGCTGATGTGTGCGTAGAAGGGGAAATCTATTCTTTGGAAGCAGATGATCTGCTTAAAGAATTTCCTCCCAGCCAATCAGCGGTTAACCGGACCAAAAAAGATGAAAAGCAGCTGGCACAGATCAAAAAAATATTAACCTATATTGAAATAATCTCTCGGAATCTTGAGAGATTATGCCGGTAGGGCTGGCAAAGTGAACTTTGATAAGTAAATATTATCCAGATGAGTAGAAAAGTAATGGAAATTTCGAAAAATGGGCATGAGAAATAGACATAGCTGCCGCTATGGTTTAAAAT
>NZ_LT732525.1:339855-521428 GCF_900155545.1 Clostridium sp. Marseille-P2415 | reverse complement strand
GTATAGGAAAGGTCGAGGTTCCAGAAACGGTCAATGATATCCCAAGTGGAACGAGCGATAGCATGAGGGTTCGGATAGTATTTACGCAGCATTTCAACAACGAAGTTCTGATAGGCGGAATGCCCGCCGGGATTTACAGGTAACATAAAAATCGCCTCCAATCGAAAAATATCTTATAAACAAGGGCGCGAAGCGCCGCATTTTTCGATGGATTTGTCAAGTGTTTTGATAAAAAAAGTGGGGGATTTTAATAAAAAAGGAATCTGAAAGTCTTATAAATCAAGGCTTAGAGATTCCGAGAGATTATTGAAGAAAATCATATGACGAAGCTGACACTTAAGGAGCTGGCTGAATATGCGGGGGATAATGAGAGTTATCTATCCTCCCTGTTTAAGAAGATGGTTGGTATCAATTTTTATAAATACTTAAACCGGGTGCGTATGCAGCGGGCTATTACGGAATTGCTGACCACCGATAAACCAATCGCGGATATTGCCATTGATAATGGCTTTTCTGATGTAAAATCTTTTAACGCAATATTTTTGGAAAGTTTTCAGAAACGTCCCAGTGAATATAGAAGAAATAAACAACGTTATTTATCGGAACTGTCTACGTTAAATCGAAGATTTATATCGGATGATCACCCAAAGGTAAGGGAAGATTTATTGCAGCATGCAGATCAGCAAAAATATGACCAGGATAATAATATTATTTCAGGTAAGATATCTGCGACCGTTCCGGTGAGTTCGGTAACTTTTATGTTTGATTTGGACAATCCTTTGAAACAATGTATATCATTCCCTGCATTGGTGCTGTGCTGCTTGTGATCACAGGGGTACTGGATGAAAAAGAGGCCCTTTCATCCATTCATCTTCCAACGGTATTTTTATTTACAGGGGTGTTGCCGCTGTCTACTGCAATGGCAAAATCAGGAGCAGGAGAAGCAGTTGCTGATATTATGATAAAAATGCTGGGGAATACTACAAATCCATATATCATTATGTTAGTGTTCCTAATATTTCCGCTGGTGCTGACACAGCTTATGTCTAATTTGGCTACTGTTGCTATTTTTATTCCATTGGCAAGTACGGTAGCGGTAAAGATTGGAATTGACCCACGCGCTGCGGTAATGGCCAGTCTCATGGCGGGATCTTTTCTATTCTTACCCCAATGGCAGCTCCCTGCCAGGCTATGATTATGGGACCGGGAAGGTATGAGCTTAAAGATTATTTAAGGAGTGGATTGCCATTAGTGATTATCATTGTTGCAGTCACTGTATTCTATTTACCTGTGATTTTTCCATTTTAGGCAATATAAAAAGATCCTGGCTGATCGGTTTCAACATTATGATATAAACAAGGGTGGAGACCGAAGAAGCAGCTCCACCCTGGTTTGAACAGTATTAAGGAAAAATGGAATCAGGATTTATCGCTGCAGCATTCCTTGAATCATAAGAACGATCTCATGCATCTGCTCAAAGCTTCTGGTTTCTCCATATTTATCCGGGATTTCAGTATCTGTAACAATCAGAAAACGTCCTTGCGGATTGGATACCGGTACGGTAGAAATTTCTTTTCTGACCAGTTCAATTTTAGGAAAAGAGCTGTTTTTCAGTCCCTCAACCAGTATGATATCAGCATCCTCGTAAAAAGAAATCATATCCTCTAATTGTGCGTCAGCTGTCTCTTTTATCATCATCAGCCGATATCCGGAATATACCGCAGTTCCATAAGCGCCAGCTTCGCGGTATCTGCAGCTGTCTGTTCCCGTTACATCACTCTGAAAATCATGTCCGTCATGTTTGATGGCAGCAACCTTTAACCCGAGCTCTGTGAATTCCTTTATCAGGCGTTCCATAAATGTGGTTTTTCCGGAATTTTTTACTCCGCAAATGCAAATTACTTTTTTCGTTACAGCGGAATGACACATACATTTTCTCCTTTGCATACCCCTTTATTTCCTGCAGGTATTTCGATCAGGCAATTGCAGCCGGTCATGGAACTTATAATACCGGATGAATGCTTATTTGTTGGAATGCTGACTTTTCCGTTGGAGCAATATCCTCTTAAATACCGCGTAACGTTACTTCCTTTTTCAAAATTTGTATCAATCGGCATGGTAAGCCTTCCTGGTTCCAATTCTTTTTTTCGCAGCATTTTAGCAAGAACCGGCTTGACCAGCAGTTCCAAATTTGTTACTGCGGCAAAAGGATTGCCGGAAAGACAAATAATCAGCGTATTCCTGTACTTTCCACATAAGGTCGGCGTTCCGGGTTTTACTGAAACCTTCCAGAAAATCTTTTCCACACCTGCCTTTTGGAACACTTCGTGCATAATATCTTTTTTTCCTACTGAGACACCTCCCGTGGTAATGATCAAATCTGTATCCTCACTAAGGTTCTGCAAAGCACAAACCATACTGTCTGCATGATCTTCTACATGCATCGTGCATTTGGGTACAACTCCCAACTCTTTTAACCTGCATCCCAATGTAAACATATTTGAGTCATAAATTTTCCCCGGCTTTAAGGAAGTTCCCGGCATCATTGTCTCATCACCGGTAGTAATTAATGCTACTGCAGGCTTTTTGTAGACCAGTACATCTTCTTTTCCGCAGCTGGCAATGATCCCAATTTCTGTGGCAGATAATACCGAATTTTTCTTAAGAAGAATCTGCTTATTCCTGAAATCTTCTCCCTGAAAGCAGTAATTATCATATTGCCTTATTTCTTTGTATATTTCTACTTCGGACTCTCCATAATCGGTATCTTCCTGGCGGATAATACAATCTGCTCCCGGGGGAATTGGTGCTCCTGTCATAATTCTTACAGCTTCGCCATTATTTACCTGATATTTTCCTACATGACCTGCCATAATTTCATCAATTACTTTCAGTTTTACCGGTTGATTTCCAGAAGCTCCGGTTATATCCTCACTTTTTATTGCATATCCGTCCAAAGGCGACCTTGGAAATGGCGGTTGATCCATATCAGATATGATATTCTCAGCAAGTACACTGCCTAAGGCATTCCATAAACTGATCCGTTCTGTCTCAATCATTGGTTCACAGTTGGAACGTAATAGTTCCACCGCCTTATCTAATGATATTTTCTCCATATCCATTCTCCCTGCTCTTGTAAAAAAGTTTCATATGCCTCTGTTGTATTTATATTTTTAAAATTATCTGCATTAAAACCATATTTCTTCCCGTCAATGTACCTTACATTTAATTGCTCCAACAGAGTTTTGACGCAATAAACGCCCTGCCGCAACTGACTTCTGATCTCTTTCAGACTTTTCTTTTGATAGATAGCTGCAAGGGGCTCTGTTTTCCCATTGACAACCGGTATTACTGCATCATAATTTTCTATGTGCTGAAGCAAAATATAAAATAACTCTTTATTCAACATGGGCATATCACAAGCCGCTACGATCAGGCTCTCATTTTTACAATAAGTCAAACCTGCCTCGATACCGGATAAAAGTCCACAATCCGGGAAATTATCGTTGACAATGGTATAGCCTTCTGTCACTTTCTGTTGTAATTCCTGCTGGGAAATCAGTACTTCATCTGCAACATCTGTTAATTCATTTATTAAAATTTCCATGAAATTTTTCCCTTTAAAGCTTAATAACGCCTTATTCTGATAATTCATTCTGCTGCTTTTTCCACCAGCTAATATAATCGCGCTTACATTCATATTTTTTTCTCAAAGAATTTCATACATTATTTTACTTTTATAAGCATTGATACAAACTTTAATAAAACGTAACCAATGGTCATTGCAGACAGGTAAAATTGCAGCCCTGTAATCTGGGTGAGGATATTGCTGATACCTTCATAACCCATGTTTGCGCATATCCCTGCCATTTTCGCGGATGCCACCGTTCCAATCGCCATCGGGAACGTCAATCCCGCATATCCCGGATAAAACTCAAAACTAAAAAATTTCGGTAATTTTAACAATATAAACATTAGGGATGCCAGAACACAAAGATACAGAACAGTAAGAAGAATCATATTTTTATCTTCTATAAGGTTAATATAACTTACAACACAAAGACTGCAGGGTGCAAGAACGACTGCCTGAGTGTGGTAGTATGCGGAATTCACCGGTTTCTTCAAAAGACGGTACACCATAACCGGTATTAAGATAAAATAGATTCCAATGCCATAATAAAGGATCATTTTTCCGATCAGCGGTTCCATTATTTTGCTGCCTACTACGGTAGATACCATAATACCATTGTAGGTTACAAACCAGCTTGGCATGAACGTATCCCAATTAAAATCCCTGATCATACTCCTGTATGTAAAATATAAAATATGGCAGGCATGAATTCCTATTCCAATAAGCAGGAGTCCTTTTCCAAGCATGGGACTGTAAGCAAAAACATAGGCTCCGAATCCCATCATGATCATAGTAAGGCCTGCATATAAGGACCTTGGAATTGTATTTCCGTATTCATTTTTGCATACCTGTGGATATAAAATGATTTTTCCCATATAAAAAAGCCATACGGCAGCTGCACTCCATAAGGTAATATGGCATATCCATTCATATCCAAATCCCTGCATAAAATTTGCAAGGGTAATTGCCCCTACCATTGTCGGCAGTATGGGCACCGGCATTCCTGCCAATCGTTTTACAATATTGTCTTCTTTCATACCTGCTCCCCTTCATACATAAATTCGTAATTGTCTTTTATATGGAAAAAATCGGAATAATCGATTTTAAAGACAGACTTCTTTATCTTTGAAACATCAATATTTCTTCTTATGATCTGTGTTAAAACTCCGGCATAGGATAACTCTCCCTGAAGTATGGCGCCATAAATATGTCCGTCTTTATAAATGATTTTCTTATATTCTCCATGGTCTGTTTCCTGGATCATTTCCTGATAAGTTTCGTCCGGTTTTGTATTCATGCCAAGGGACAGGGTGGGAATTCCAAGGAAATTCATGGTTGACTTACTGGCAAAGAAATCTGTCATAAGCATATTGCCGCCGGCCATATTACTTCCGGCGATCAGCCCTTCTTTTACTGCTACAGGCCAGATCGGATTTCTTCCCGTCACATCGCCGGCACCGTATATGCCTTCTATATTCGTCTTTCCTGCTTCATCGATCAACAATCCCCTTTGATCCGTTTCCACACCGGAATCCAGAAGAAATCCGACATTTGCCCGGATGCCCGCTGTTACTACCAGTAAATCGCAGGGAATGATTTCCCCATTTGTTAAAATTACTTTACGGACATGTCTGTCTTCATCCAATCCAATTTCTTTAATCCCAACAGAATAATACTGTTTCACCCCTTTTTCCAGAAATGCCTTTTCATAAACAGAAGCAGCTTTTTTGTCCAATTGAATTGCAAGCATATGGTCCTGCATTTCCACCAGGGTCAGCTCTTTATTAAAAGGAAGCAATCCGCTCACGCAGTCAATACCTACCAGACCTGCTCCCATAACAACAATGTGGCGGGCATTCTTTGCCTGCACCATGATCTGCTCAATGTCTTCCAGATTCCGGAATCCAATGACACCGTCTGCCTCTTTGAGGTTCGGAATCGGCGGAAAGAAAGAATGGGAGCCGGATGTGATCAGAAGTTTATCATAAGGAATCTGACTGCCATCCTCAAGGGTCAGTTTCCGCTCTGCACTGTCAAGGCCGGTTACAGCTTTCCCTGACACCCACTTAACTCTGTATTTTTCAAAAAAATCTTCTTCTACAAAGCATAATTTTTTTAAATCACGGATTCCTTCCATATAATGATGAAGAATACATCTGGAATAAACCGCCTGATCCTTTGAAATCAGTATAATATCCCCCTCATTATCTACAGAACGGATTCCACGGATTCCATTGATTCCGGCAGCAGAAGATCCAATAACTACATATCTCATTTTTCCACCTCCGCTAATGTAATTGCCTGCATAGGACATTTTTCTACACACATTGGCTTTGGGGAACCGTCTGAGGTTCTATGTACACACATGTTGCATTTCATGATCTCTTTATGATTTATCTTATCGCTCTTTAATACCCCATAAGGACAGGCCATGATACACATATAGCAGCTTGCACATTGTTCCTTGTCATACTCCACGAAGCCTGTTTCAGGGTTTTTATGCATGGCACCGGTCATACAGGTATAGGTGCATTCCGGCAATTCACAATGGCGGCAGAAGATGGGTGCCGCTTTGATCCCACTGTCAATCACAACGCGGTTTCTGGCATCATCGCTTTCATGGCTGACAACACAGGCCGTAACGCAGGTGAGGCAGCCGATGCATTTTGAGCGGTCGATCCTGATTCTATACATTTTCCTCACCTCCGTCTTCTTTTTCAAAACGTACAGGCGTTGCTTTATAAGAAGGTTCTCTGGAATATTTATCATAGATGGAAGGCGTTATTTTATTGCATTCGATATAGTGAATTGGTGCATAGAGTTCCTCATGAGTTACATTTGGTGTAACTAAAACATGAAAAACTGCATTTTGTCCATTGACAGAATATACCCGGATCTTGTCCATTTCCCTGATACCGTGTTCTTTTGCAGTCTCATCATTCATATATAGATAGGATCTTTTTGCGGACACATCTTCGATAAACTGAACTTCTCTGGTTCTGGACTGGGTATGCCATTGTCCCACGCTTCCCCTTCCCGTATTGAATATAAAGGGAAATTCTCCGGTGGCTGGCAAAGGATTTTGCATCACTTCTTCGAAGTGGAATTTAAGCTTTCCGTCCGGATGCCAGAATATACCGTCTTCATAAAGACGCCTCTGGTCATCCGTCAATTCATCGCCTTCCCGGAAAGGCCACTGGACACCATGGGAATCTTCCAGCGCTTCCCAGGTAATTCCGGAAAAATCACAGGGCATGCCTTTGGCGCATTTCTGCATGGTCTTAAAACATTCCTGCACCGTTTCAAAGCCTTTCAGCAGGCCGCCCATCCCCAATGCCTTTCCAACTCCAAGGATTGCTTCATAATCACTGATCTCATTTTCCCCGCGTTCTAAGACCGGCCGCATGGCAGACATGCGGCGCTCCATGTTGATATAGGTTCCCGCCTTTTTGATACCGGGTACGACCGGGAGAAATACCGTACAGTCCTCTGCGCTTTCAATATCTTCATAAATATCCTGTACCACAAACAGTTCCAGCTTCTTTGCTGCACTTGCAAAGGTTTCGTTATTGGTCCAGCTGTGTCTTGGATTGGTACACAAGATCCAGAGCCCTTTGATTTTCCCTTCATTGATGCCTGTGATAATCTGATCATACGGTATGGTAGGTTTGTCAATTAAATCCTGTGTACTGCATCCGATCGCTTCTGCAACCGCTTTTCTTCTTGCTTCGTTGTTGAAGTCACCGCCGCCATACAGACAGGATGTATTGCTGTAAGCCCTGGAGCCCATGGCATTGCACTGGCCGGTAATGGAGTTCGCTCCGGTGCCCGGTTTCCCGATATTACCCGTCATGGCTGCAAGATTGATGATCGCCTGTGCCGTACGTACCGCTTCATACCCCTGATTCACGCCCATGGTCCACCAGAAAGATACGCGTTTTCCCTTGTGGATCAGCTCCGCCAGTTCTGAAATTTCGTCTTTGGTTAATCCGGTTGCCGCTGTGCCGTAGTTTAAATCATATTTCCCGACAAATTTTGCAAACTCCTCATAACCATTGGTATGAGCTTTGATAAACCGGTGGTCTATGTAATCTTTTTCAATCAGGATATGAGCCAGCGTATACATAAGTGACAGGTCAGATTTCCATTTCAGGCCGTACCAGTAATCTGCATTCCTTGCAGTTTCCGATTTTCTGGGATCAATGACGAGAATCTTTTTATCCGGAAGAGGATTGCGCTTTACCCTTTCCCATAGAATAGGATGGGCAACAACAGGATTTGCTCCGATAAAAATGATCGTATCGGACAATTCCAGATCTTTTAAAGTGAATCCCGGCGCATCAAATCCGTAGCTCTGCTTGTGGGCAACAACGGCAGTTGCCATGCAAAGTCTTGTATTTCCATCCACGTTGGCTTTTAAATAATTCCGCATAACATGTCCGAAAATAGAAAATTCCTCCATGGTCAACTGTCCCGTACTGATTCCGGCCACACTTTCCGTTCCATATTTTTTTTGGATCTCTTTCAGCTGATCCGCTACGTACTGAAATCCTTCTTCCCAGGATACTTCTTTCATGCTGCCGTCTTCCTGCTTTATTTTTGGAAGGCTGTTTGGTTTTACCGTAGTCTGCTGTTTATCCAGGGACAAACCTTTGATACAGGAAAACCCGTCATTAACCGGATAGCCTTTTGTAGGCACTACCTTTACAATTCTGTTGTTCTCCACATAAAAATCCAGATTGCAGTCCAATGCACAATAATTACAGGTAGACTGAACTTTATTTTTTATTGTCATAATGAATTCCTTCCCAGTAGATACATTCATTAACAATGGTCTCCGGCAGTAGCTCTACCCCGTCAAGTGCCCATTTTTTGTATTCTTCAAAGCCTGCACGGTCAATGATATATCCAATGTGCTCTTTTCCGGCCGGCGCATCCGGGCTGATGTATTCTTTTACAAATTTATAGGTATTTAAAATCACTTTTACG
This sequence comes from Clostridium sp. Marseille-P2415, assembly GCF_900155545.1. Taxonomy (GTDB): domain Bacteria; phylum Bacillota; class Clostridia; order Lachnospirales; family Lachnospiraceae; genus Lacrimispora. Next base: position 512,808 of record NZ_LT732525.1, on the reverse strand, counting down.
ATATTGTCTTCATCCACCCAGATGAGAAAATCTTTTCCGAGTCTTGGGTTTTTCTTTCCGGTTCTGCCCATGATCGAAAGCTTATAATATTTTTTCTCGCTTCTGGTCCATGCTCTTGTCGGGCACTTGGTAACACATACGCCGCATCCGATACATTTTTCCGCATCCCGGACGACCTTGTAATTCTCCATTTTAAGCGCCCCCACGGACAAGGACTTACACCCCTTTATGCATGCCTGACAGCTGACACATCTGCTTGTATCATACTGCGGCAAAGTCATTCCAATAATGCCGAAATCATGCATTCTTGCCTTGGCGCAGTCATTGGAGCAGCCGGTCAATGCAATCTTAAAATGCAAATCATTTGGAAAAATTTCTTTTTCAATTCTCTTTGCGAAATCTGCGGTATTATAGTTTGCAAACGGACAGACATTATTTCCGATGCAGGCGCTGACATTTCTGGTTCCTGATGCCGGATAACCGGTGCCGGGGTCCGTCTGGTTAATATCCAGGATCTCAATGATCGGCTGAAGCATCCGGTTAATGGCATCCATATCTTCCATATGAATGCCTTCGATTTCAAATCCCTGACGGGTCGTAAGGTGAACCATTCCATTTCCATATTTTTCAGCGATTTCCTGTACCATTCCAAGTACCTCTGCTTTTAAGTAACCACCCGGGACCCGTATTCTGGAGGCTGTGATTCCTCTCACTTTTGATACGCGGAATGCATTCTTTTTTAATTTTTTTGTATTAATATCCAGACTCATTTCCATCCTCCTAATCAATTAAATTCTTTCCGTCAACGTAATTGAACACAGGTCCATCCAGGCATATATAAGTATCGCCTATTTTACAATGTCCGCATTTTCCAATGCCGCAGCACATCTTCCTCTCATTGGATACCCAGATATTCTTTTCTTCGATTCCCCGTTTCAGGATTTCAGCAGCAACGAATTTAATCATAACAGGAGGTCCGACGGTAATGAAAACAGCATTTTGAGGATCTGCAATTGGAAGATCAGGGATATATTTTGTAACCATGCCTACGGGTCCTTTGTAATCTTCCGGCGCACTGTCAACAGTCTGAATTACCCGGATCCTTTCCTTCCACCTCTCAAAATCTGCTTTGAACAATACATCCGATGGTGACTTAAAGCCTGCAATCAAAGTCATACTGACAGCTTCCTCTGAGTGCCCGGCAAAATAATCGACCACACCTTTTACCGGTGAAAGTCCTGTTCCCCCTGCTATCACTACGATTTCTTTCCCTTTATAATTTTTTACATCAAATCCGTTTCCATATGGACCGCGCATAAAAAAGGAGTCCCCCACATAGTTTTCAAATATTTCATTTGTAACCTTTCCAACGCGGCGTATGGTAAGATCGACGGTATCCTCACCGATTCCACTGACAGAAATTGGCGCCTCCCCGTATTTTGGAATGGATACTTCGAAAAATTGTCCTGGTTTTACCGTTCCGGAAAATACCATGCGAAACGTGTATTCGATCTCTGTATGCTTAATTACTTCTTTTATTTCTGATAAAAATGGAAGATATTCGTTCTTCATTTATTCCGCCTCCTTATCTGCCAGACGATTCACCAAATTTGAATAAGATATATATTCCGGACACACATCATCACAACGTCCGCATCCGACGCACATGGGATCCCCAAAGCGTTTTTCATAATCGTAAATTTTGTGCATCACTTTAAATCTCATACGGTCAGACTGTTGTTTTCGAAAAGAAATTCCGCCGGCCATATCCGTATATCCATCCACCTGACAGGAGGCCCAGACCCTTCTTCTTTCCCCTGCTTTCTGATTATCCTGATAAAAGATATCCTGCATGGCAAAGCAGGTACAGGTCGGGCAGACAAAGTTGCATCTTCCGCATGCAATGCAGCGGCTTCCATATTCTTTCCATATTTCATCCGAAAAGCTTTCATTTGACAGTTTTTTAGGCAATCTTACCTTTTCCAGATTTTCCGTAACAAAATCCGGTGTTACTTCTGCCGTACGGTTGCTTAATTTCTGAAACAGCGGTTCTAATTCCTTATCCCTGCAATCGATCAGAATTTCTTTATCACTCATTTTTAATGAGAAATCATATTCTTTGCTGCGATTGGTCCCCATGCTGACACAAAAGCCGGATTTACAGGTAGAAACGCAGCCCATCAATGCAAACTTTACATTTTCACGGCGTCTCTTATAATAAAAGTCTTCGGAGCCGTTTCTTAAATAGATTTGATCTAACCGCCGTACTGCATGAAGATCACAGCTTCGAAGAAAAATAATTGTTTTCTTTTTTGGTTCTTCCGGAACCGTTACCTTATCCTCTGTAAAATAAAAAATAGTTTCATTGATCGGAAGTAATGCTTCTTTAAAGGAATAATCTGATTTCTTTTCCCATTCGATTTCGTCCAGAGAGGTTATTTTTCTATAACGGATCACGTCCGTATCGGAAAAACAACCCTCGCCCTTCATTACCTTTGGTGCATACAAATCATACTGCTTCGTTAGCGTGTGAAGCAGATTTTCCTTTTCTTCCTTGTGAATACAATAACCCATCCTTTTCTCCTTTCGAAATTTGAGATTGACTAATATTTAACATAAACTATAAAACAAAATAAAAAAAAATTCCGTGACAATCATCACGGAATGAAAAAGTAATGGCTATAAATTTTCATTTTCTGGTAAATCGCCCTTCTTATAGAAATAGGACAGCTTATCAGGGGAAAGCAGATATATTTTTTTATTCTCCATTTCAATTAATTGATAGCTGCAAAGCAATTTGCAGATTCTGGATGTTGTTTCCCTTGGCGCTCCTAAAAAATCTGCTAAATCTGTAATACTAAGCGGGATATCTATATAGAGTCCTTTCTCATCGTATTTACCGAAATCACGTCCCAGTTTCCAAAGCTTCGCAGCCAATTTCCGCTCCATATAAATACTTCCCATTGTATTTTTCAACTGGTGGCCCATTCTCCAGATTTTTCGTTCCAATTCCTGGATCACGGCCCGGGTGAGAGTAAAATCTTTTTCCATTATTTGATTAAATACATCCGATCTTATGACAAAAACTTCACATGGAACCATGGTATGGCAGCTCACCGAAATGAATACATCTGGTGAAATGCAATCATTTAACAATTCTCCCGGTCCAAGGTAAAATATTGTTTTTTGTTTTCCGCAATTTGTGAGATTATAAATTGCAGCTCTTCCTTCCAACAAAAAGTATATATAGGTATTTTTATCTTTTGCACGAAAACATTCCGTGTTCTTATCATATTTCACTATTTTTCCCAAACGCCAGATTTCGGCCTTTGTTTCTTCACTTAAGTTCTCAAATATAGAAACTATTTCCGGTCTGTTCATATAACCTCTCTTCTCCGAGTACCTGCTCAATTTCTTAAAGTCAAATGTATTGTTAAACAATAATTATACCAGTTTCTTCTGTATGTTGCAATTGTAACATTCTTTTATCAGTGTTGAAAGGCGTATGCTATTTTGAAGAAAAATTGCAAAATGGGAATAGATTACTTGACTATTGAATAGAATATTCATATAATAATAATGTAGTTTTGCAATGAAAATGCAGAATGGAGGTCATAAATATGCTTCTCGAATTTAGAACTAAGAATTATAAATCATTTGTTGATGAAACCGTATTTTCTTTAACGGCAGCACCTAAGCAAACAGGATTGGATTATAGTCTGCTGAAGGAGAAGGTTAAGGGAAAGACAATAAAAGGACTTTGCTCATCCGTTATATATGGACCAAATGCAGCTGGAAAAACAAATATTATTGGTGCTATGGATGTATTTCGTTCCATCGTGTTACGTGGAAATATCCGAAATTCGGAGGAAAAGGTGTCGCCTAATCCGGCTTCGGGTGCATTGGAATTGATTCCTAACAATAAACTGGAAGAACCGGATACAGTTGATTTTTCAATTGATTTTCTGAATAATGGACTATTTATCCATTATTATGTGAGTATGGATTTGGGAGGTTTCCTTGATGCGGATTATCCTAGAAAGATAGTAAGTGAGGATTTAGTGGTTAATGGTGAATGTGTTTTTAAACGGAACAAAGAACTGAAAATTGGAAGCTTCAAGAGCATACAATCTTACATGGCAGATTCACTGAAGCAGAATGTAGAAGGTGCAACTGAGATTGCAAAAAACAGCCTGAATTTGGAAGAACTTTTTTTAATAAATGGTTTTAAACTTATTTTCAGCCCATCTTTTGTAAAAATGATGACAGACTGGCTTACAAACCAGTTTATGATTATTTATAGGGCAGATTCTATGCAGCTCATTAAACGATTTGCAGATCCGCAGAAGCAGACTGTTTATCTGGAAAAAACTACCAATAAAGCGGCAAAGTTATTTGGCATCAATTCTAATGCTGTTGGTTATGTAGTCAGTGAAGAGGATTCAGATGCAAAGCTTTGCTCCATTTTTAACAACATAAAAGATAAGAAAAATGCAGCGATGGCAGCAGAATTATTTGAGTCTTATGGTACGATACGCTTTATTAATATGTTTCCCTTGGTTATCCGAGCCATACAGACCGGAGGGACCTTGGTAGTTGATGAATTTGATGCATCAATTCATCCGATGGCTTTAATGAGTATTATCAATGTCTTTCATAATGATGATATTAATATTCATCAGGCGCAGTTGGTATTTAACACGCATAATCCGATATTCCTCAATTCCAATCTTTTCCGTAGAGACGAAATCAAATTTGTGGAACGGGATGATGAGAGTCATCACAGCATTCTATATTCTTTGTCGGACTTCGGAACAACGGGAGAAAAAGGTGTCCGAAAGCATGAAGATTACATGAAAAATTATTTTGTTAGCCAGTATGGTGCTATTAAAAATATTGATTTCACACCAATCTTTGAAGAAATGCTTTCTAATGGAAGTGAGGGGTGACTATGGTATTAAGAAAGTCTACGAAAAAGTATTACTTTAGTGTGGAAGGTGAGACAGAGCAATGGTATCTGATATGGCTTCAGGACCGTATTAATAAAACAGAAAAGGCAGCCTTTAAGGTATCCTTTGACTGTCCAGTACAAAAAAATCCCCTTAAACGTGCGAAGTCATTGGTTGTGATTGGAAAGACAGAAATTTATCATTTGTCCGATTATGAAAGTGATGAGCGGGTACATGTGCAGGGGTTTCAAGACACAATGGACAATATGAAAAAAGCAAAAGAACTTGGGAAACAAATTGACTACAGATTCGGGTATAGTAACCTGACCTTTGATTTGTGGATTATTTTACACAAGACAGATTGCTATGGCTCTTTTACTCACAGGAAGCATTATCTTGCGCCATTAAATAGAGCTTATGGTGAGCATTTTGAAAGTATGGATGAGTATAAACACGAAGATAATTTTAAGCGTGTTCTTGGAAAATTGCAGCTGTCAGATGTATGCGATGCAGTAAACCGAGCAAAAGCTATTATGAAGAAAAATCATGAGAATGGTTATATTCTGCATCAGTATAAGGGATATCGGTATTATAAAGAAAATCCATCTCTTGCAATTTGGGAGGCGATTGAGAAAATTCTTAAGGACTGTAAACTGTAACACTGATACCAAAAGATCAACTTACGGGTGATGCATACGAGTCACCGATTAATTATTAAGGGCTGGCCCTTCCAGCCCCCCTTTTTATTCCTTGCCTGAATATTTATGAATATAATATTCCTGATTTTGCGAAACCAGGGAAAGGGTGTCGATAAATTTATCTATTTCATCAAAAGTATTGTACAACCCCAAACTAACCCTGACCATTCCCGGCAGCGGGGCCTTAAGATGATTAAAATAATATTCCATATCAATCTCTGACAGGCCCAAAAGCCGCTGGCAATAAGGATGTGCGCAGAAGAAACCGCTTCTGGCAGCAATACCTGATTCATTTGCAAGGATCATTGCCATACACTTATGTGAAATATTATCCATGTTAAAAGGAATGATACTTATCGTATCACCTTTACTGGTGTCACTGTAAAAACGGATGCCGGGAATACGGTGCATGCGTTCTGCTGCATAGTCGTATAAGGCTTTTTCGTGATTAAATATTTTGTCCATCCCTAATGTACTGAGGGTACGTATGGCCGCACATAGCGCTGCTACCCCCATTACATTAGGGGTTCCGGCTTCATTTTTCCGCGGAGGAGAAAGCCATTCGATCTGGTTATGGGTATACAGCCGGAAGGTACTGCCGCCGTGCAGGAACGGCCGGCTTTTTTCAAAATCAGTTTTTGGACAGACCAGTGCACCGATTCCAAAAGGTGCATACATCTTATGAGCTGAAAAAGCCAGATAGTCGAGATGTCCGGGGGAATTTGCAGGCATCATATCCACCAGGACGTGCGGAACCAGCTGCGCTCCGTCAACCATGATTTTAGCGCCATATTTATGTGCAATGGCTGCTATTTCATGTATTGGATTGATATAACCTGTAACATTGGAAGCTCCTGTGACAGTGACAAGTTTTACTTTTCCGCTGTATTGGATCAGCTTTCTTTCCAAATCTTTTATGGATAATCGTCCCCATGGGTCAATTTCAATATAATCCACTATAAAATGGTCCCTCCAGGATAAATCATTCGAAGCATGTTCCATCCAGGTTGAGAGAACCACATTTTGATTTTCTGTCTGTTGGGATAAAACATTCGAAAGGAGATTAATGGATTCACTGGCATTTTTTGTGAATATGACCACGTCATTGTCCTTGTCTGCATGGACAAAATCCTGTACAACACAGCTTGCATGATCATAAATATCGGAAGATAATTTGGATTTAAATCCCGCTCCCCTGTGTATGGAGGAATACCATGGGGCAAAATCATTGATTTCTTTGAGTACGGAAAAAAAAGGAGGAGTCGTGGCGGCATTATCAAAGTTTATGGAAGTCACATATTCCCCGTTGGCAATAGGGACCTTTGTATCTGTACCTATAACAAGGTTTGGGATAGGGTTATTCATTGGCTCCATTTCTGGTTTCTCCTTTCTTTTCTGCGATTGATTTACGAATTAACATTGCAGCAGAATATGATTCTGATAAATTCATGTAAGAATTATTATGCCTGGCGGTATAAAGTTTTATTCCGGATTTTATGATTGGCAGGCAATGGCTAAGGCTGGACGGCTTCTAAAAAATCTTAGTGCAGCCTCCAGCCTTATAATTTATTAATGCCTGACCATATTAGAGCGGTATATGTTTCTTCAGCCATTTAGCTGCCAATTCAAACCATATCCCGCAATCCGGATTGATTTGTTCTTCTGAATTGGCTGTTACCTCATTTGCCAAAGCCAGGCCGTGTCCGCCATCCTGAAATACATGCAGCTCATATGGCACTTTATGCTTTGCTAATGCGGAAGCAAATGCCAAAGAATTTTCTGAAAAAACTAAATTGTCCTTTGCGGTATGCCACAAAAAGGCAGGCGGAGTTTTCTCAGAAACCCAGCAGCTGGGACTGTATTCTCTTATCACATCTTCCGTAAGTTCACTGACTCCTGTTAATGCCCGGTTTGCAATTTTCATAAATGCAAAGGTATCTATCAGCTCTTCATTTCCAGCCTCAGTCATAGCTTTGTCCGTCATAACCTGATAGTCTAATAATCCGTATCCCAATAATAATGCATTTGGCTTTATTTCTTCTGCCTGTTCCCCATGAACGGAATCCGCTAATTCTTTCTCATGCCAATGCACCCCTAAGCCGGCAGCTAAGTGAGCACCTGCTGAGAATCCGCAAACTGCAATCTTATCCTTATGTATATACCATAAATCCGCTTTCTGCCTTAAATAGCGTACCGTGTAGGCAAGTTCTCTTAATGCAAGCTTACCAACACCTGCATTTTCTCCCTCCGCATCACCTGTCGTATATCTAAGAACAACTGCGTGATATCCCAGAGACAGAAATTTCATGGCGATCGGCTCCGCTTCCCGGTCGGATGTAAATAAATATCCGCCGCCCGGTGCGATAACGACGACCGGACGTTTCTTTCCCGGCAGTAGTTCTTTGGAATCTTCTAATAAGTAAGCTGTAAAATATGCCTCTGATTCATTTTCCTCTACATAACGTTTTTTAATAATCATAATTTCTACTCCTTTCCATTTGATTTACCCCATCTATGAATTGAATGCTTTTGGTAATCGTCTACCAGTTGGGGAATACAAAGTAAGCTGTCTTTCATGTTAAAATTATTATACCTTAGAAATCCTATTATTGATAGATTAATTAAATAATCAGAAGCAGCTTGGTCTTTATATCTTTATATTCAATAATCTTAGGATCATGCATGCAGCACCCCACCCTGAACCGGAATCCACTTTATTGAAAAGCCGGCGGAACCATAAAATAAACCAGCGTATATTTCCCTCTGACGCTTTTTATATGCAGCCCGGAAGCCGCCCCATAAGCCAGTGTCAATCGGAGATTGGTATTAGCCAGGCCGATATGGGCAGATGAAACAGCGGAATTCCTGCGAAGCTGCTCCTGCAATTCCAAAAACTTTTCAGGAGTAATGCCAACGCCATCATCCAGAATATAAAACAGGATGGATTTCCTCAGCCGGCGGACGCCCACGCAGATAATCCCTTTCCCCTCTTTTTCCTTGACCCCGTGATAGATCGCATTCTCCACAATGGGCTGAAGGATCATTTTCTTAATGGGATAGATGGTACAGGAATCATCCATGCGGTAGCGGATTTCGAATTTATCCGCATAGCGTGTCTTCATAATGTCCAGATAGGTTTTTAAGTAACCGATTTCTTCCTTGATTTTTACATTCTCCTGAGGGTCGCTTAAGGAATAACGCATGACGGAAGAAAGGCTGGAAACCATGGTGCTGCATGGATTTTCCGATGAAGTCAGGCGTATGGCCTCCCAGTAGATGGTATTCAATGTGTTATGGAGGAAGTGGGGATTGATCTGGTGCTGCAATGCCTGCAGCTTCAATATCTGCATCTTGTAATCGCGTTCCGAGGCCTGGACCTTTAAATATTTCTGTTCAAGAAACAGCCGGATGATGTTTAACATGATGTATTCGAACGGGTTGGAAGCATTTTGGGGCATGTGGTCAAAATGCTGTTTGGAGGCATCCGGATTGCTGAAAATGTCTATGATGCTGTTTAAATACCGGTACTCCCGGTTGGTTTTGTAAAAAGCAAGGATAAAGGATAACAGGATCGCAGAGAAAGTGAGCAGCATGTAGGTCCCGGATAGGTTTCTTGTAGTTTTGTAGATTTCGCTGGAAGGAGTAAGCGTAATATAAGTCAGGCCGTTGATCCGCGGGGATTTTAAGTATGCAGCCTTGTGGCTCATACCATTTGCCTGAATGTCAAAAAGATGCTGTTCTTCCTTTGCTGTCAGGTCCGGGAAAATTGAGTTCAGTTCTCCGACAGGATTGGCGGAATGGCTGTTGGTATAGATGATGTTATTGCCGGAATCCATTAGGTATATGGTTTGTCTGTCATACTGCAGGAGGGTCTGGAAATACTGATCGAGCTTATTTAAGTCGTATTCAAAGACAATCAATCCTGCCGGTATTGAGGCGGAACGGGTATAAAGCCGCTGGTAGATCATCAGGGAGTTTTGGCCGGCCGCAGAATAAGTGGTCTGTTTCCGGTGAACCTCCATCCAGAAATCCCTGCCGCCGGAATTTTTATAGGTTTCTATGAAGCCCTGTTCCTCCGGAGAGGAGATGGTCTGGATCGCTCCTTTCTGCGGGAGATAGATCCGCTCATTTGCATTGTCATAATAAACATAGATGTTTTCGATATATGGGTCCGTAAAAATCAGATTCTGAAAATAAAGGGACAGATTCTCGATATTTTTCAGGGAATCCAAGGACAAAGATTTTTCATTAAATGCCTTTTTTAACTGAATGGTCACTCTTGGATTGGAGGAAAAAAAGATATTGGCGTTATCAATGTGGGAATACAGCAGGTCCATGGTCTTTTCCAGCTGATGTAAGGTCTGGTACGTACTCTTTTCTATGGCAGCCGTATTGTCCCGGGAAGATTGGACAACGCTGTACGGACCGATCATCATGATCGGGATCAGCAGCAGAAGACAGTTGGTCAAAAGGCTTTTGCGAAAGAATTTGTACCGTACGGACCGTTGCTTTTTAAATGTTTTCCTCAGTCTGATCATAGTCATCTCATTTCCCCATCTTTGCCCGGTAATCCGTAGGAGTCATGCCATAATAAGCCCGGAACGCCCGGGTGAAATTATTGGAGTTAATGTATCCTGCCATGCTGCTGATGTTGTAAATCTTCACATCCGGATCCTGTAAAAAAACAGCAGCCTGTTTCATGCGCATTTCAAGCATATGGTCGGAAAATGTCATATTTGTCCTTTGCTTGATCAGCTGGCTTAAATAAGAAGGATTTAGGTAAAGGGATTCGGATAAATCCGCCAGTGACCCTTCCCTGTAATTTTTCGCACAGTATTCCAACACCTTTTTTATGGTTTCATTCCCGTTATCGTTTGACTGGGATCTTAAATCCACCTGATATTTCCGGTCCAGCTCTTCCCGGATCATTCCAAAGATTTCCTTTAATTCTCCGAAGCTGGAGGGTTTCAGGGCATAATAGCGGACCCCGTATTTAATGGCATCCTGTGCATATTTAAAATCATCGTGTGCGCTTAAGAATACGACTAGTGGCCTGGCCCCCTTTAAGGCAGATATGGATTTTGCAAGTCCGATCCCATCCATGACCGGCATGCTGATATCCGTAAATACCACATGGACCACCTGGTCTTTCATCATATCCAATGCCTCTTTTCCGTTTCCGGCCTGCCCGCATATTTCAAATCCCAGTTCAGCCCAGGGAAAGCATGTAGCCAGTGTATTCCTGGAACTGACCTCATCATCTACTACCAATAATTTATACATAAAGTCCCCCTGCATTCCTGCACCCATAAAATCATAGTTTCTGATTATTTAGTATAACAAAGAAGAAAATCGAATGCAAGGCAGCCCCGGAATCTATAAAATAATGATAGCTCCGTAAAATAATGATAGAATTTCAGGATATCCACAGCCAATGGCAGAGTAGTACCAAATAAAAAAATCTATGGTAAGATAAAGCAGGAACAAATACAGGATATAAATATTTCAGAAACGAGGAGGATTTATCATGAAAAAGCAGTGGAGAGGGGTTTTATCGCTGGTTACAGCCGCAGCCGTTACGGTTTCCCTGGCAGCCTGCGGCTCATCCGCAGGCACAGGGGATGGGAAAGGTACCGGGGGCGGCAGTTCCGTTCAGTCGGAGGACGCAGCCGGAGAGAGCACAACGGGGAAAGATTCGGCTGAAAGCGGGGAACCGGTTACTTTAAGATTTGCATGGTGGGGAGGAGATTCCAGACACGAGGCCACATTAAAGGCCATCGGGCTGTATGAAGAAAAACATCCCAATGTAAAAATAGAAGGGGAATATCAGGGGTACGACGGATATTATGAGAAAATGATGACGACCTTATCCAGCGGAACGGCTCCGGATATTTTCCAGTTTTCCAGGGACTGGATCGCAGATGTCCAGGAGGCAAAGCATTACATCGCTGATTTATCCAAGCTTCCGGTGGATTTAACGACCTTGAAAAAGAATACCATCGAGAAATCAGGAATGTACAACGGGGAGCCGGTGATGTTCCCGTGTACGGTCGGCGGACAGGTTCTGTATGTTAATACGGATTTCGCCTCCAGATTCGGAGTCGATATGGCAAAGCAGTATACCTGGGATGAATTAAAGGAGCTTGGCAGGAAGGTACATGAACAGGACCCGGAAGCCTATTTAATGACAGCGGATATTGACGTATTGAACCGGTTGATCGCACTCGGATACATTGCCCAGCAGACCGGAGACAGCCTGGTAAATCAGGAAACGTATGAACTGAATTTCACAGAGCAGCAGATGGCCTCCTCTCTTCAGAACATCCTGGATTTATATGAGTCCAATACGCTGGAGCCCTTTGGAGAAGCCGCAGTTTTTGTAGGCCAGATGGATCAGAATAATAAGTGGGTCAACGGAAAGATCGGAATGCTGCTTGACAATACGGGATCCTGTCCCAAGTACGAAGCATCCACCTCAAGTAAGATCGATGTTATGAAGATCCCGGTAATGGAAAATGCGGTATCCAGCGGCGTGGATTTCTCCAGCAATATGGGATTCTGCATCAATGATAATTCCAAAAACAAGGAAGAAGCCGCAAAATTCCTTGATTTCATTCAAAATGATCCGGAGGCCATCGAGATTCTTCGGACCGAAAGAGGCTATTGCCCGACGGATATTGCAGAAAAGACATTGGAAGAAAAGGGCTTATTAAATCAGACACAGAAAAGAGCTGTCGCATTGGCCCAGCCTGATTCCTATACGATCAATACCATAAGCGGCAATACAGAACTGGAAACCATCAGAAAAGATGTGATCCAGGAAGTCATTTACGGAGATATCACGCCGGAAGAGGGTGCCAAGGAAATTGTAGACCAGTACAAGGAAGTGCTTTCGTCACTGAAGTCAGAGAAGTAACTGGCCGTAAGCAGTAATTGAATCAGGGGATACTGGATTCTGCCGGAGCTTTGCGGAGTGACGGCCGGTATCCCTTTTTTGATGGAGGAAATTCATGAGAAACTCATATTCAAAGAAAGCGAATGCAGCATGCAGCGTGCGGAAATATCCGAAAAACTGGAAATGGGGGCTTATTTTCATTGCCCCGTGGGTGATCGGATTCGCATTCCTTCAGGCCTATCCCCTTTTGATGTCCCTGTATTATTCCTTTACGGATTTCTCGATTTTAAAGGCAGGAAAGTGGGTCGGATTAAAAAATTATACAGACTTATTTACCAGAGATAAATATTTCTGGAAGTCCTTTTTCATTACCGTAAAATATTCCCTCATGTCGGTTCCCATGAAGCTAGTGATGGCGTTAGCCATTGCCATGGTACTGAATATGAAGATGAAGGGAATCAATCTGTTCCGGACCGTGTATTACCTTCCTTCCATTATGGGAGGCAGCGTAGCCATATCCATTCTGTGGAAGTTCATGTTCATGAAGGACGGTATGGTCAACAAAGCTCTGGCATTCATCGGAATCCCTTCCGTGGACTGGCTTGGAAATCCTGATATCGCACTGGTTTCCATCAGCCTTCTGGTGGTATGGCAGTTTGGTTCTTCCATGGTATTATTTCTGGCAGGTTTAAAAAACGTTCCCACAGAGCTCTATGAGGCAGCTTCCGTAGATGGGGCTACAAAATGGAGGCAGTTCTGGAACATCACCCTGCCCATGATCACCCCTATCGTATTCTTTAATCTGATGATGCAGATCATCCATGCCCTGCAGGAATTTACCTCGGCATTTATTATTACCAACGGCGGTCCAAACCACGGAACCTATCTCCTGGGAGTGAAGATCTACGAGGATGCGTTTCAGAACTTGAAGATGGGGTATGCCTCAGCCTCCTCATGGATCCTGTTTCTGACCATTCTGGCCGTTACCATGGCAGTATTCAAATCTTCGGACGCATGGGTATTCTATAACGATGGAGGAATGGACTGATGAAAACGAAAAACCGCAGAAATTTAATCGCATACGTGATCCTGGTCTTAATTGGAATATTCATGATATATCCCCTGGTCTGGCTGTTTTTTGCAACATTTAAAGAAAACCGGGAGCTGTTCGGTAAAATGACGCTGCTTCCGGAGCATTTTTCCATAAAGCCGTTTCAGAAGGGGTGGCGCGGAAGCGGCCAGTTTACCTATACCAGCTTTTATCTCAATACCTTTAAGCTGGTAGTGCCTACCGTGGTCCTTACGGTCCTTTCTACCGGCATTGTGGCTTACGGTTTTGCCAGATTCCGTTTTCCGGGAAAAAAGCTGTTCTTTCTGCTTATGATCTCGACTCTGATGCTTCCGGATTCGGTTGTCATCATACCAAGATATGTTGCATTTAACAAATTCGGCTGGGTCGATACCTATATGCCGTTCTGGATGCCGGCACTGCTTGCCTGCTATCCGTTTTTCATTTTCATGCAGATCCAGTTTCTGCGGGGGATCCCGAGAGAGCTGGATGAATCGGCGTATATTGATGGCTGCAACCCGTTTATGGTTTTTATAAAGGTCCTGTTTCCGCTGATGAAGCCGGCCATCTTTTCAGTCGTCATATTCCAGACTCTATGGAGATGGAACGATTACTTCAATAATCTGGTATATATCAGCAGCGTAAAAAACTATACCTTATCCCTTGCCTTAAAGATGTCCATTGACGGTCAGGGAGCTTCCACACCGTGGAATCAGGTGCTGGCCATGTCCTTTGTATCCATGATCCCGCCCATACTGCTGTATTTCTTTGCACAGAAGTATTTTGTAGAAGGAATTACGTCAGGAGGAATCAAGGGATAGAGATGGATGCATATAAATTTGAATCAAGAGAAGATACGGCACGAAGCCTTATTAGGCTGATCCGGCCGTTAAAAGAGTACTACAGTTCCGGCCGTGCTTTTTTAAATATAGGAAACACAGGAGTACACTATGGCAGCAGGGTTGCTGCCATGGAAGGCTTTGCAAGAGTGCTCTGGGGGCTGGGACCGCTGTTTTCCCAGCTTTCTTCTTATGAAGATGAGGGAATAAGAATAGAGGCGGAGGAGTGGAGGTCTCTGGTTTTAAAAGGGCTTACCTCCGGTACGGACCCGGAGAATATAGAATACTGGGGGGATATGGCGGACCATGACCAGAGGATTGTGGAAGCGGCAGCCATAGTCGTAATGTTCACCTTAAATCAGGACATGTGGCATGGGCTGGAGCCGGCAGTGAAGTCCAATGTGTACCGGTGGCTAAACCAGATGAATGGCTGTGAAATGCCCCGGAATAACTGGCGGTTTTTCCGGATACTTACCAATATGGCCTTTCAGCTTTTAAACCTGCCTTATTCCATGGAAAAAGTCAGGGAGGATAAAAAGCTGGTGGAGGATTCCTGTCTTTCCGGCGGCTGGTATGTGGATGGCGGCAGGGATAAAATGGATTACTACATTGCCTTTGCTTTCCATTTTTACGGTCAGATTTATGCAGCTTTTATGAAGGAAATGGATCCGGAATGGTCAGAAACCTTAAAAAGCCGGGGGGAAGCATTTGCCCGGGATTATCTGTACTTTTTTGCCAATGACGGCAGCAGCATTCCATTTGGAAGAAGCCTGACATACCGGTTTGCTCATTGCAGCTTCTGGGGGGCGTATGCCTTTTCGGGAGCTTCCGGTATTGATTATGGTGTGATAAAAAATATAGTTGTAAGCCACATGGAAGAGTGGTTTCAAAAACCGATCCTCGATCACGGCGGAATCATGACGGTCGGTTATTCCTACCCCAATCTGATCATGAGCGAGCATTACAACGGCGGAGGTTCCCCTTACTGGGCCTTAAAGGCATTTTTAATCCTGGCGCTTCCGGCAGATCATGATTTCTGGAAGGCGGAAAGGAAAGCATTTCCTTATCAAAAGCAGAAAAAACTTCTGCAGCCTCATATGATTATTACCCATGATGAACACGGCTGCATCATGGCTTATACCGCAGGACAGCATTGTCCCGGAAACCATGGACATGTATCGGAAAAGTATGAAAAATTTGTTTATTCCAACCGGTTCGGGTTCAGCATTTCCAGGGGGCAAGAACTAAATGACGGGGCATTTGACAATACCATCGCCTTTTCTCATGGAGGAGAAAACCGTTATACCATGATGCATGGATGCAAAGCCTTTGCGGTGGAGGACGATTATTTAAAAGCTGTATATGAACCAATAAGCGGCGTAAAGGCGGAGAGCATAATCGTCCCCTGTTCTCCCTGGCATGTGAGGATTCACCGGATTGCATGCGAAGGGGACATCGACGTTTCTGACGGAGGATTCAGCATTCCGGCGGAAAACAGCTCCGGTATCAAATACAGGGACAGCCAGATCGAAAAGACCGGACAGTCCGCAGCAGCCAGATTCCCCTGGGGGATTTCCGGTATCATAAGCTTAACCGGCGGCGAAGCAGAGGTTCTCCAATGCTTTCCGAATACCAACATACTCTACCCCCTTACCGTGATGCCTCTTGTAAAGCATCATCTGGAGAAAGGGACCCATCTGCTTATCAACTGTGTGTTTGGAGATATCTCAAAAGAGGCTGAGGGTCTTTACCTGCAAAGGCCGGAGGTATCAGTGGAAGATGGCATGGTAATGGTAAACTGTAATGGGAAAAAAATCAATGTGCAATTATAAATATCAGGAGGAATCGGGATGAAAGCAGAATATCAGGATTGGGCGGCGCAGTCAGAAGCCCGGATCCTATCAAAACTTGAAAAAGTGGCGGAACGCAATCAGCATAAAATCCCCTATACGGCGGTGAATGGCATTTTTGATGACTGTTCAGGGGAGAAGATCGGTTGGTGGACCAATGGATTTTTTGCCGGGATCATGTGGTTTTTGTATGACAGAACAGGGAATCAGATTGGGCTGCAAAACGCGGTCGGGATTGAAGAAAAGCTGGATGCCAATTTTCTGGTCTATGATGATATGGACCATGACAATGGATTTAAGTGGCTTCCCACTGCGGTTGCAGATTATGAGGTCACCGGATCTGCCGGGGCACTCAACCGGGCATTGCTGGCCGCTTCCAATCTGGCGGGCAGATACAATCCGGCCGGGGGCTTTATCCGGGCCTGGAACGACAGAGGCAGCGAGGATCACAGAGGTTATGCCATCATTGACTGTATGATGAACCTGCCCCTTCTTTACCGGGCTTTTAAACATACAAAGGATCCGAGATTTTATCAGATAGCGGTACATCATGCGGACACTGCCATGAAAAGCTTTGTCCGGCCGGAGGGTTCCGTTGCCCATATCATAGAGTTTGATCCGGAAACCGGCCGGCTTGTGAAAAGCCATAAAGGCCAGGGATATGTGGAAGGATCTGCCTGGACCAGAGGGCAGGGCTGGGGAATTTATGGCTTTACTCTCAGCTATAAGCATACGAAAAAGCAGGAATATCTGGATACGGCATGCCGGATCGCAGAATATTATCTTGACCACATACCGGAAATCGGTCTGATCCCCATTGACTTCTGCCAGCCGGAAACCTGTACCTGGGAGGACTCATCGGCAGCAGCCGTGGCAGCCTCCGGTTTGCTGGAACTGGCCGTTTTTGTAAAAGGGGAGGAGAAGGACAGATATGAAGCTGCGGCAGTCCGGCTGCTAAAGACCCTGGCAGAAAAAAGGTGCAGGTGGGAGCCGGATATGGATCATTTTCTTGAAAAGTGTTCCGCTTCTTATAAAGAACCGGTTCATGAATACCCGATCATTTATGGAGACTTTTACTTTATTGAAGCCATTCTTAAAATCAACAGGCATGCTTTGGACATGTGGTGACGCAGCCGGAACAAAGAAATGAAAATGAATGAGGAAGTCCGCATATGGGCTTCCTTTTCTGCGCTTGCGGCTCTGTCAGGTTTATTCTTCTGTTAAACAAATGCGTTGACGAAAATGTTCAAATAGTTTAAAATATAGTTAAGTAGTTTTTTTCAGGAGGAAATTTGCAATAATGAAAGTAAAGGCGGCGGATATTGCAAGAGGGCTTCAAATTTCAAAAGCAACTGTGTCCCTGGCATTAAATGGGAAACCCGGTGTAAGTGAACAGACAAGACAGGAAATTCTTGACTATAAAAGGCAGTTGGAGAGCCGAAGCAGGGAAAAAGCAGCTTCAGTGATGAAAGAAAAGCAAGTGATAAAAATAATATTTATGCATCGCGATTTAAAAGTGGCATATGGTTCGGAATTAGATCTATGGACAGATGTTCTGGCGGTATATGACAGGGAAGCCAAGAAGATGGGGTATTCTTTGGGAGTCACCTATGTTAACGTATTAAAAGATCCGGTGGAGCAGATAGTGAATGAATGCAATATGGACAGCGTTGCAGGAGTGATTTTATGTGCCACGGAAATACAGAAGCAGGATTATGAATTGTTAAAGAACATTCATAAGCCCATGGTAATAACTGACAACGACTTTGAAGACAATTCTCATCACAGAGTATGCATTGATAATACTGCGGCATTGAAGCTGGCGGTTGATTATTTACGAAAAAGGAATTGCAATGATATCATTTACTTAGCCAATGATATTGATATCTACAATTTTGAGCAAAGAAGAGTTGGTTTTAAACAGGCAATGATCAATAGCGGCCTCGAGTTTAAACCGGACAGGATCATCCCTGTGGGACGGACGATCGATCATGTAAATGAAAGAATGAAAATGTATCTGCGTGAAAACCGTCTGCCGGATGCATTTATTATGGAGAATTTTCAGGTATCGATCGGAACGATAAAAGCGATGAAGACAGAAGGAATATTAATACCGAAAGACATTTCGCTGATCGGAGTGGACGAGGTACCCAGTTATGCCACATATGATTGTAAGCTGACAACAATAAAAATCGACCATGTTAACAGGCCTTATATTGCAATGCTTTTGCTGAAAAGAGAAATAAAAGAACGTATGCCGACAAAGTTTAAGGTGATGTCAGATTGCCTGTTAATCGAAGGGAATAGTGTAAAATAAATAAAATTAAGAAATAATACTTTCAAATAAACATCAAATGCTGAAGAATGCATTTGATGTTTATTTGTTTATATAAGCGTTTATATAAAAACCATGAAAGAACATTGATATATATAATATGTGTATAAAAAAACACATTACAATAAAAATAAATATACATAAGATACAAAAATGTATTGATATTTAGTTCGGAGTATGTTAAAATAAGTTTATATTAAATTTAGAAAGTTAAATTTATTGTTTAAATTTAACTGGTACATTAATCTTACAGGAGGTATTTTATGAAAGCGAAAAAGGGTATGGCATTCCTGCTGGCATCGGTGATGCTGGTCTCTGCGGTTCTTACCGGCTGCAAAACCAAGTCAGCACTTAAGGAATCGGAAGCAAAAACGGTAGGAGACAGTGCGAAAGACGGCTCATCGGGGGGCTCAAAAGACGGGGTTACAGAAGTTTCCTTTTGGGCGTTGAATACAAGACAAAATGCGGTTGATCCTATTGCAGAAGCTTTTAATGCCGCGAATAAGGACATCAAAGTTACCGTATCCTATTATGATACGGATGGGATCAAGGATGCCTGTAAGGTAGCGGCTTCTTCAGGAACGCTCCCTAATATGTGGTTTAACTGGGGCGGAAGCCTGGGGGGATTTTATGCAGAAAACGGTCTTTCCTATGATTTGACCGAATATGCAAAAAAGAATGACTGGGAAAATAAATTCAGTTCAGGTGTCTTAAGCCTTTGCCAGTTAGGCGGTCAATTGTCCGGCTATCCTACAAGCTATAATGTATTGGATGTTTTCTATCGAAAAGATATCTTTGAAAAATATGGAATTAAGATTCCGGCCACCTTTGAAGAATTCGAAGATGCCTGTGCAGCATTAAAAGAAAATGGCATAACACCCATTTCAACAGCTGGTTTAAACGGATGGCATGTCATGAGATTTGTAGAATTGCTGATCGAACATTATGCGGGAAGTGAGCTCCATGATTCTATGAATACATTCGAATCCAGCTATAATTGTGATGCTGTTGTTCAGGCATTAACCAAGTATAAAGAATTCTGTGATAAAGGTTTTTTCCCGGAAGGTTTTGTTACTGCAGATCCGAATGATACGGAGATGGCTCTGTTCTCAGGAAATGCGGCAATGGATATACAAGGTCAGTGGTACGATGGAAAAATTTTACAGGCTGAGCAGGATATGAATTTATATGGTACATTTGCATTCCCATCCGGCGGTACGGACCGGTTGTCTGCATTTGCTGAAATGACACAGTTTAATGCGAAGAATACAGATGCTCAGCTAGAAGCATGCATGAAATTCATGGATTATTATTATAGTGAAGAAAATGCTGAAAAATATGCAGAATACTATAATCTTCCCCTTCCTAAAATTGATGCAAAAATGCCGGAAGGGCAGCCAAATGTTGCAGAAATGTTTAAAACAGCAGAAACCAACGGAACCTTCACGATTACGGATCAGGCTTTCCCCACAGAAGTGGCAGATGCTCTATTCAATGTTCAGGATGCAATTGCAAATGGTGAAATGGAGCCTGCAGACGGAGCAGCTAAAATTCAGGCTGCGATTGATGCTTATCAGGCAGCCAATAAATAACAAACTATGAGAAACACGCTTTGCGACATACTGTCCGTTTCTTAAAGTAAAATATTTTGCCGGGTTTAAATTTAAGGAGATCATTATGGGAAAAAGAAATAAAAGTGATAGGAGCGCATTTCTGTTTTTGCTGCCTGCCGGTATTATTTACTTATCAGTTATTGTTGTTCCGGTATTTTATTCCTTTTATATCAGCTTGTTTCGGTGGAACGGAATAGGAGATAAAAAGTTTCTTGGGCTGCAAAATTATATTCATTTATTTCAATCAGATCCAATATTTCTGATTTCGATCAAAAATAATCTGATTTGGATTGCATTGACCATTTTTATTACAATGACCGTTTCATTGGGATTCGCGGTCATTTTAAATAAGCAATTCAGAGGGCGTACTTTTTTCAGAGGTTTTTTCTATTTCCCCTGTGTAATTGCTCCGATCGCTGTGTCTATTATTTGGAGATGGGTATATAATCCCAATATTGGTTTTATAAACCAGTTTTTTAAAGCAGTTGGGAGTGATTTTTCACAAAGCTGGATTTCCGATCCTAAAGTGAGCATTTATGCTATATTTGCTGCAGCGTTATGGCAGGCTGTCGGTCAGCCCATGATTCTGTTTTTGGCCGGCCTGCAGGCAGTACCTTCCGATGTATTGGAAGCGTCAAGAATTGATGGAGCTTCCGGTATAAAGCAATTTTTCCTGATTACGGTTCCGTTATTAAAAGAAAGTTTTGTAATCGTAATAGCTACATTAATTGTTTCAGCTATGAAGGTATTCGATGTAATTCAGGGCCTGACAGGAGGGGGACCCAATAATGCGACTCAAATGCTTTCAACCTATATGTATTCACAGACATTTCAATATAATAATGTAGGAGTTGGTACAACGATTGCGTGTGTTATGGTATTTATGATGCTGGTGGTCATAGTACCTTATGTTCTGTTCACCGCAAGAGAAGACTAAGGAGGTGTTAATATGGAAGGAAAGACAAAAAAAATAATGAAAAAAATTTCTCTCTATTTAATACTGATTTTTTTAGCAGTTATTTGGATTGTACCGATGGTAACATTGTTATTGACCGCAATAAAGTCAAAAAAGGATTTCTATGGCGGCTTAGGTCTGTTCAGCATTCCCGCTCATATTGCATGGAATAACTTTATAAATGCAATCGAAAAGGGGCGCTTGCTGATTTATATGAAAAATGATCTCATTGTCTCAGGGCTTAAGGTTCCTTTGGGTATTTTTGTTGAGGCGCTGGCGGCATTTGCCATAACAAGGCTGAATATCAGACATAAAACCGGAATTTTTATATTTTTCTTAATTGGTATGATGCTGCCGATGCAGACTGCTTTGGTTCCAATTAATGTCATTTACAGTAAACTTGGACTACTCAATACTTATTTTGGATTGTTTTATGTATATATAGGTTTTGGTATTTCGTATGGCATCTTGATTTTAAGGGGATTTTTTTTAGGAATACCAAAGGATATTGATGAAGCAGCCTATCTTGACGGATGCAATAAGTGGCAGTTATTTACGAAAGTTATTTTCCCGATTTCAAAGCCTGCGGTGGCTACCTTGATTATTACGGATTTTCTGGCGACCTGGAACGAATATTTACTGGCTAGTGTTATTATAAATGATAATGCGAAAAAGACTGTTCCGGTCGGAATTATGACATTCGTTGGAGAGCACGGAACCGATTATGGTTATCTGTGTGCCGGGGTGCTGCTATCGGTGATTTCGGTATTGGTTGTATATTTAATTTTTCAGCGTTACTTTGTAGAAGGAATGGCAGGAGCAGTAAAATCATAACAGAGGAGATTAAACATGACAGAATATATCAGAAAAATAGAAAAATGGGATGCGTGGGAAATAACATGTATGGGACATACGGATAAAAATCCATTTGTGGATTATAAGATACAGGGGACCTTTACCGGTGATCATGAATGTAAAACGGTGGATGGATTTTATGATGGGGACGGGAAATATGTGGTTCGTTTTATGCCTTCATTTGAGGGAAAATATGCATTTGTAATTAAAGGGAGTTTTTCCGAAGAAACCTATGAAGGGACATTTGAAGTACTGCCGGCTGATGGGCATAATCATGGACCGGTCCGTGTGGCTAATACATATCATTTTGCATATGAAGACGGAACTCCTTATTATTCCGTCGGAACGACTTGTTATGTATGGGAACTGCAATCGGAAGAATTACAGAAACAAACATTAGAAACGCTTAAGAACAGTGTGTTTAATAAAATTCGTTTCTGCATTTTTCCCAAACATTATGATTATAATCTAAATGAGCCGAGATCGTATCCATATGTAGGAACGCCTTGCGACAGTACAAAATTAACAAAAGATAATTTTCAGTTATTTAATGGGAAAGCCGATGGAAATCAGTGGGATTTTTACCGGTTTAACCCGGAGCATTTCCGGCACATTGAAGAATGTATCAAGCAGCTGAGAGAATTATCGATCGAAGCAGATTTAATTGTCATGCATCCCTATGACCGCTGGGGATTCAGTTCTATGAGTAAGGAAGAAGACGAATTATATTGGAACTATGTCATCGCAAGATTTGCTGCGTATAGGAATGTATGGTGGTCACTTGCCAACGAATATGATCTTATGCCGCAAAAGACCATAAAAGACTGGGAAAATTATGCAGGAATTATCTGTGAAAAGGATATATACAATCACTTAAGATCAATTCATAATTGTATGCCGTTTTATGATTTTACCAGACCCTGGGTAACGCATTGCAGTATGCAGAGACAGGATGTGTATAAGACAGCTGAATTCGTTACTGAATGGAGAGAGAGGTATAAGAAGCCGGTAGTAATTGATGAAATAGCTTATGAAGGAAATATCCAGCATGGCTGGGGAAATATAAGCGGTAAGGAATTGGTACGCAGATTCTGGGAAGCCAGTTTAAGGGGCGGATACGCCGGGCATGGGGAAACTTATATGAGTCCGGATGACATCTTGTGGTGGTCTCATGGAGGGGTTTTACATGGAGACAGTCCCGACAGGCTTAGATTTTTATATAAGATATTATCAGAGACTCCGGGATACGGTCTGATGCCATTACAATCGGCCTGGGATGAAGTGTGCGCTGTTCCGGAAAGTATGGACTCTATGGTACGGAAAACAAAAAACTATTATTTATATTACTATGGGTTTAACAGGCCGTCGTTTCGGGAATTTTACTACGATGACACAAGTGAATTTGAAATTGAAGTAATTGATACCTGGGATATGAAAATCGAGGACAGGGGTATGGTTAAGGGAAGATTTAAGGTGGAGCTGCCGGGGAAAGAATATATGGCGATACGTGTTAAAAAATGTAAAGGCTGCCAGGCTTGAATGAATAGGAGCTGTAAACGGCATCCTTTGCCGGAATGGAAGCAATTGGTTTAAAGGCAGCGGATCAGAATTGCCAATTATATACAGTTATTCCAGGTTTTGCGCGCTGTTCAAAGAAAAACCATCATGTTATACTTGTAAAAAATTGAAAGAAAAGGATGACATGATGAAAAAAAGTATTATGAAAACAACACTATGGGCTGTTTCCGTTTTTATGCTTATGATCTTCAGCTGCTTCTACAATGGGAAAGCCTTTGCTGCCAAACCGGATAAGATCGCTCCGACAGCTCCCGGGAACCTGAAAGCATCCGGTGTCACTGATACCTCAGTTACCCTTTCCTGGGAGGCGTCTGCAGACAATGTTGGAGTAAAGGAATATCAGATTTACAAAAACAATACTTATCTTGGTTCCTCAACTTCAACTACATATGCTGCAAATGGTCTAAGCCCTGCATCGGCGTATCAGTTTTATGTAAAGGCAAAAGATGCAAAAGGAAATGTGTCGCCGGACAGCAATACGGTATCAGTAACGACAACATCTGCATCAACGCCTGCTGATCCGGTATCCGGTCAGCCGAAAATGGTCGGATATTATGCGGCCTGGGCAGCGTATTACAATTATTTGCCAAACCAGATTGATGCGGGCAAGCTGACTCATATTAATTATGCGTTTGCCAACATTGGTTCCGATTTAAAACTCACACTGGGATATCCGGAAGTTGATCCCAATAACATAAAGCAGCTGAATTCACTGAAGCAGACAAATCCAAACTTAAAGACGCTTATTTCAGTCGGCGGCTGGAACTGGTCCGGCAGATTCTCTGATGCCGCACTTACGGATGCTTCCAGAACGGCATTTGCGGATAGCTGCGTAGATTTCATAATAAAATATGGATTTGATGGGGTTGATCTTGATTGGGAGTACCCTGTAAGCGGAGGTCTGGCAACGAATGGCAGGCGTCCGGAGGATAAACAAAATTTTACGCTGCTTCTTCAGAAAATAAGAGAGAAGCTTGATGCACGGGGAAGTCAGGATAACAGGCATTATCTTCTTACCATCGCCGGGGGAGCCGATAATTCTTATGTAAACAATGTAGAACTGGCAAAGCTGGCCCAGTATCTGGATTATGCCAATATCATGACTTATGATCTGCATGGATATTGGGATTCCCATACGGATCTGCTTGCACCCCTTTATAGCAACACGGATACTTCCCCCCAATACAAAACAAGCGTGGATCAGGCTGTTACTGCCTGGCTGAATGCTTCATTTCCTGCGGACAAGCTTGTAATGGGGATCCCGTTTTATGGATATTTGTATTCTTCCGTGAATCAGGCAAACAATGGCTTATACCAGACATTTGCCGGTGCCAATTCGATCAGCTATCAGGCAATTAAAGCTGACTATTTGAATAAAACAGGCTATACCAGATATTTTCATTCCCAGTCCATGGTTCCCTGGCTGTTTAACGGTACGGTCTTTATCAGCTATGAAGATCCGCAGTCCATTGCCTATAAAACCGATTATATCAAATCGAAAAAATTAGGCGGTGCTATGGTTTGGGAACTGAGTCAGGACCCGGGCGGAGAGCTTCTTAATGCACTGTATAACGGAATGAAATAGGCAGCCTGTTTTATTCCGGTGACGATGAAAGCTGCAGGTTGTCGGTAGGAAGATAGAAAACGACACGGCATCCGCCTTCCACAAGATTGCGAAATTCAATACTGCCATCATGAGCCATTATGATTTGACGGACGATGGTAAGCCCCAGCCCATGGTTTTTTAACTCCATGGGCTCTTTCGGATCATTCAGACGGTCGAGCGTTTCCGCAGGAAAGCCGGCTCCGTTATCGGTAATGGAAAAAATACAGCCTTCCGGATTTTTTTTCAAAACAATCTGAATATCGCAGCCTTCCGGATTATGATTGATGCTATTGTTGATTAAATTACATACCGCCCGTCTTAGCAGTTCGTTATCCGCATGTACAAAGCTATTCTGCGCATTTTCTTGTATCATTACTTTTAAGGTATATATATCCGGAATTCCACTGTTTAAGATGTCGGTTACAACACTGCGCAAAAGCGGGGCCAGCGCAACGCGTTCCTTTCGAAGCGGCTGCATATCGTATTCTAATTTGGAAGCCAGATTCAAATCACTTACCAGCGTTTTGATCTGCTCGCATTGCCTGCGGATGATATTTGCCTGATTCCTCCTGGCTGGAGGCAGACTTAAGTCCTCCTCCAGCTGACTGGCATAGCCCATTGCAAGGGACAATGGAGTACGGATATCATGAGAGATACCTGCAATCCATGTGGTTCTTGCGTTATCCCGTTTGTTAAGTGCAGCTTCCTGTCTGGTCAGCTGAGCGGAAGCCTGATTGATCCCCAGGGCGAGATCCCCCAGGATTCCGTGAGCGGGCAGTTTGACCGGACGCTTTTGTGCCATGTCTTCTATACCTCCGGACAGCCTTCTGAGAGAGGAAAACAGCCGGTACCCAAGAAGCAGAGCAAGCAAAATGGCGGTGACGGCATTTAGAATCAAAAAAAGAGGCAGCCAGAATTGGGAGTTTTCCATTACTTTCTGTGAAAACTCCATATTATGTTTCCACATGCTGTTTTTGGGATTGCCTAAAACAAAAAGACCGTCCGTACGCCGCCATACGTAAACCGGGTAATCTTTTAAATACCAGCGTGAAAATCCTGCTACATCAGAGAGAGAATACTGAAGCGGAACATCGGAAGGAAGGTTACGGTTCCAGATGACAGCGCCGTTATCGTTCAGCAGCATGGCCCATTGATGATTCTTGTCTATCTGCGTTTCTGCGGGTTCAGAAAACACATATCTCTCATGAGAAATGGTCAGCTCATTGGCGATCTGTGAAACACTATAGTCTCTTCTGGCATTGCTGCCCGCTTGCATGATCCATGCAGCCAGGGCGGCAAAATTGATGACCAGAAGAATGATTGCAACAGCTGCGGCTGACAGCACATAGCGGGATAAAATTTTCATCATGCTTTTCAAGGAATGGTCACCCCCTGCAGTTTGTAGCCAAGTCCCCGTACTGTCATCAGAAATTGGGGACTGGAAGGTTCCGGTTCGATTTTTTCGCGCAAACGGCGAATGTGCACCATCAATGTGTTTTCATAGCCGTAGAGCGTATCCCCCCATGCCGCAAGGCATAAACTGTCCCCGGTCACGATCTTTTCCCGGTTTTCATACAGTTTTTCAAGCAAGGCGTATTCCTTTGCGGTAAGCGTAAAAGAATTATTTGGAGAGGTTGCCGTTCCGCTGTTTAGATCTATTTTTGTTTCACCCAGATAAAAAACCGGTTTTTCTTTTTGATTCAGTATGGCTGGAAAATAAGTACGGTTTAAAACAGCATGAAGCCTTAATGTCAATTCTTTTGGAAGAAATGGCTTTGTAATATAATCATCGGCACCAAGCCCAAGGCCCAGCAGGCGGCTTTCGTCTTCATCCCGGGCGGAAAGAAACAATACCGGTACAGAGGATATGGCACGGAATTCCCGCATCAGTGAAAAACCGTCACCATCGGGCAGGGAAACGTCCAGAATGACGCCGTCCGGTTTTTCCGATGCAAAAAGCCAACGGGCCTCTCTGCAGTCACCTGCAGAGAAAATTTTATAAAAACCGCTTTGTTTCAGTATGTCTATTACCATCTTTCGAAGTTTCGGCTCATCGTCTACAAGAAGCAGTCTGCAGTCAAAAATATCGTTCATTTGTCTGTTTAACCCTTTCATTTCGTATTATTATCATTATAGCCTAAATAAACGGAAAATGGACAGGAATGTCCAAGTTTAAGGTAAATGTAAGGTTCCATACAGCCTCCCGTAAGGAAGCTTTGTTAGGATGAGTTTCATCTAACAGAAAAGGAGAGTATCAAATGACGGACATTATAACGACGAATGCTCTTTGTAAGCAATATGGAGAAGCATTACGGGTTAAGGATTTGGACCTTGCAGTGCCTGAGGGAGGTGTGTATGGTTTTCTCGGGCCAAACGGAGCAGGTAAATCCACTACAATGAAAATGATATTAGGGCTGGCAAGACCGACGAGCGGTATCATTACCGTCTTTGGCAGACAGGTAAACGATTCTAACCGGCTTGCCATATTAAAGGAGGTAGGATCTCTGATCGAATCGCCCAGCTATTACGGGCATCTGACAGGAAGAGAAAATCTAAAAATTATCAGTACGCTGAAGGGGCTGCCGGATAATGAAATTGACAGAGTGTTAAAGATTGTCCGTCTTGAAAATCAGAAAGACAAAAAAGCCGGACAGTATTCTCTGGGGATGAAACAAAGACTTGGCCTTGCCTGTGCCTTATTAGGGAATCCGAGGCTTCTGGTCCTGGATGAGCCTACGAACGGCCTTGATCCGGCCGGAATTCAGGAAATGCGTGAACTGATCTGTTCGCTGCCCGGGTTATATGGAATGACTGTCATGGTTTCCAGCCATCTGCTGGGTGAAATAGAACAGATGGCCACCCATATCGGAGTTATCAGCAAAGGAGAGCTTGTTTTTCAGAACTGCTTATCCGCACTTCATGAACGGAGCAGCAACAGCATTGCCGTGCGCACCTTAGATAACAAAGCCGCTGAAAAAATATTAAGGAGTCAGGGAATTTCATGTCAGGAAGCGGAAGACTACCTGATGCTGCCGGATCTTGCCGATAGTGACCTCGTAAATTATATTTTTCAGCTTTTTAATGAACAAATAGGTATTGTGCGCATCGAAGAACGGAGAAAATCACTGGAAGATATCTTTTTAGAGCTGACAGGAACGGCGGTGAGTCTGTAATGAAAGAACTTTTAATAGAATTTCAAAAAATACGCGGAAGAAAAATATGGCTTGCAGCGGCTGCATTGCTTGGTGCACAATGCTTATGGGGGCTTTGGGCTTTTCGAAATATGGATGCCCATGAATTATCACAAGGCTGGGAGCGGTGTTTGTATCACTTTCCCGTGCTCAATGCGGTCATGATGCCGGTGATCATAGCAGTCATTGCGTCCAGGCTTTGTGATGTGGAACATAAGGGGCATACATTCAAGCTTCTTCATACGGTGATGCCTGCAGGAAAACTTTTTGATGCCAAATTCATATGCGGGGCATTGCATATGATAGCGGTAGGATTTTTTCAGGTCATTGTGATTATTATATTCGGTAATGTCAAGGGATTTGGGGAAGTGCTGCCGGTTGATAAGCTCTTTTACCATCTGCTTTTTACCACAGCCATTAATTTGACCCTCCTGGTTCTGCAGCAGGTGTTATCTCTTCTTTTTGCAAACCAGATGCTGCCTTTTACCGTGGGACTGATCGGCAGTTTTGCAGGACTTTTTAGCATGTTTTTCCCGAAAGGCATTCAAAAATGTCTCCTCTGGGGGTATTATGGAATTTTGATTCAGGTTGGAATGAATTGGGACAGGGATACGCGTGTTACTGATTTTTATTCTGTTCCGATTGACTGGACTGGTTTCATGCTGTTAGGTATCATGTTTGCCGTGATCTATATAGCAGGCCGTATGCTGTTTGTGAGAAAGGAGATGTAATCATGTTTTTCAGAACATTTCGTGCGGAAAGGATGAAGCTTAAGCGCAGTCCTGTCTGGCTTGCATTTTTTATTTTACCCGTACTGCCGGCATTTATGGGGACGTTCAATTACCTTCAAAATACCGAAATCCTTCAGGAACGGTGGTATAGCCTATGGACACAGCATACACTGTTCACCTGTTATTTCTTTCTTCCGTCGATCATAGGTGTTTACTGCTCTTACTTATGCCGCCTGGAACATACAAACCATAACTGGAACTCTGTTATGACGATACCGGTACCGGTTATATATATTTACCTGTCAAAGCTTCTTGCAGCTTCTGTTATGGTGTTTTTTACCCAGTTTTGGGTTGGCGTTTTGTTTGTGATTTCCGGAAAGCTTTCTAACCTGGCAGGGCCTGTTCCCCCAGAACTTTTTGAATGGCTGGTATACGGTGTTATCAGCGGGATCGTCATTTGTGCGGTTCAGCTTTGTTTTTCCCTTGTGATCCGCAGCTTTGCCGTACCCGTGGGGATTGCCATGACAGGCGGAATCGGAGGAATTGCAGCACTTTCGAAAGGCTATGGAGTCTTGTACCCTTACTCATTATTAGATTTGGGCATGAGAGCCAACAATCCGCAAGGACCGATGGGGTGCAGCATGGGACAATTTATTGCCAGCAGCCTTATCTATCTGGTTTTCTGTACCATATTTGCAGTTTTATGGCTGAAACGAAGAGATTAGCCGTGAAATAAATAAAATAAGGAATTCCAATCAGAAACAGTACGCCGATGGGTGCTTTTTCTTGACATTCTTAAAATAATATGTTACTGTTGAGTCGAAAAAGTTACATTCCAACAAGTGAAGTTCGTAGGAAAATGACGGTTGTCTGCCGAAGGAGTAACACTCTCAGGCGCCCGGAGCATCGGGCAGGGACTATGAATGGATGTGGCTCTGGAGAATCTCAATTTTGAGTGCCGAAGGTGCAAGGCGCGTGTTATTCGCGTTAATCTCTCAGGCAAAAGGACAGAGTTCAAGCTTATAGCGGCCATTGTGCCTTTATTCGTTTGTTTTTAGAGCCAAATCATGGAAGTATGGTTTGGCTTTTTTATTTACGCGAACAACGAGCCAAACGAACATGTTTACATGTTCACTTGGCGACTGCCGCGATAACCGGAGAAACTCGCAGAGCGTGTTTCTTCCGGTTTATCAAAAAACAGAAAGGATTTTTGCAAATGGAACAGTTTACACAACTCGTCGACAAAATCAGCGGTATCGTATGGAACAGTATTTTATTGTACCTGCTCGTTGGAACAGGAATTCTGTTCACACTTCGTACGCGCTTTGTACAGATTCGAAAGTTTGGGGAAGGCTTTAAGCGGATGTTCGGCAGCTTCCGCCTCAATGGGGAAACTGCCGGAAAAGATGGTATGTCATCGTTTCAGGCTCTGACAACTGCGATCGCAGCGCAGGTAGGTACCGGAAATATTGCCGGCTGTGCGACCGCATTGTATTCCGGCGGCCCGGGTGCGATTTTCTGGATGTGGCTGTCCGCATTTTTCGGTATGGCAACAAACTACGGAGAAGCTGTGCTGGCCCAGAAATATAAGACGGTCAATGCTCATGGAGAAGTCACCGGCGGTCCTATTTACTATATCAAGGCATGCTTTCAGGGCACTTTTGGAAAAGTACTGGCAGGATTTTTCTCTCTGGCTATCATCTTCGCGCTGGGCTTCACCGGAAATATGGTGCAGGCAAATTCTATTGGCCAGGCATTTCACACTGCTTTTGGCTTCGATCCCCTGGCTGTCGGTGTCATAATTGCGGCCATTGCGGCATTTACTTTTCTTGGAGGCGTCAAGCGCATTGCAGCATTAACGGAAAAGCTGGTGCCTGTCATGGCGGGCTTTTATATCGTTGGCTGTCTGATTGTGCTGGTTATAAACCATGCGTCCCTGCTTCCTGCTTTGGAATCCATCTTTGTCGGTGCGTTCAATCCCCGGGCTGTGCTTGGAGGTGCCGCCGGTATCGGGGTGCGTGAAGCGATGCGGTTCGGCGTGGCGCGCGGTCTGTTCTCCAACGAGGCCGGTATGGGTTCCACCCCGCATGCACATGCGATCGCAAAGGTCGAGAAGCCGCAGGATCAGGGAGTCATGGCCATTATGGGTGTTTTCATTGACACATTTATTGTACTGACCTTGACCGCATTGGTGATTTTGACATCCGGCCAGCTGAAACCGGGGGTCGAGGGTGCACCGCAGGGCACTGCTCTGGCACAGATGGCATTCAGCCAGGCGTTTGGGTCGTTTGGCAACGCTTTTATTGCAGTATGTCTGCTGTTTTTTGCCTTTTCCACTATCATTGGCTGGTATTTCTTTGGTGAAGTCAATGTAAAGGCACTCTTTGGAATCAAGGCAACCAAGGTATATGCCCTGATCGTTGTACTGTTTATTGTACTTGGTTCCTTTCTCAAGGTACAGCTGGTTTGGAATCTGTCCGACTTATTTAATGCCCTGATGGTATTTCCAAACCTGATCGCGCTGCTTGCTTCGTCCGGCATTGTTGCAATGGCGGCACGCGGTGAGGACATCATGAAAAAATGACAGCATTTCTTCCGTCATTAAAAGAGGGGATGCCTCACTAATTACTTAACTTAGTGCGGCATCCCCTTATAATTCTTCGTACACATCTGAAATGGTCAGTAATCTGTTTTCCAATCACAAAATAACATCAGGATTAAATGATAGGTCCGCCATCTGCTTAAACAACATTGAAGAATTTTAACAGAAATGATATAATCATAATATCAAAGAAATTGGAGTAAAAATATGAGCTTAGAAAAAGATTCACATCAGCCTCTTTATCGTCAGCTGATGAAGGAATTAAAGTCATTAATCCGTACGGGACAGTATAAACCGGGAGACAAAATACCAACAGAACCAGAACTTTCAGAACAATACGAGGTCAGCCGTATCACAGTGCGTAAGACGATTGAGGAATTATGTAAACAGGGCTACCTGGTCAAGCAGCAGGGGAAGGGGACTTTTGTTGAGGCACCTAAAATCTATCGGAAAATAGAACAGCAGAGTAATGAGAGTTTTACAGAAACCTGTCGGATGAATGAACGAAAGCCGTACTCACATGTGTTATCCAGCGATATTGTGGAACCTGAGAAGTGGCAGCAGGATTTTCTGCATTTACCGGATGGGGAACATTTAATTGCGATAACCCGGGTCTTATCTGCAGATAGAATACCTGTGATATATGAACAGATATATCTTCCTGCAAAAAGATTTACCGGTTTTCCGGTTGACAGGCTGGAAAATGGATCTTTGTTCCAGTTATTGGAGGAAAGTTATCATTTTAAAGGATCGGCCAGAAGCAGAAGTACGATAGAAATAGGAACAGCCTCTCAGAAAATAGCAGAGCATCTCAATATATTGGCGGGCGAGCCGGTGATGATACTTTGCAATTACATTGAGGACCAACAAAATCAGCCTGTATATATCAGCTATGAGACGATTGTGGGAAGCAGGTATATGATTTCTATTTAGCAGATAAATAACAGAATATATAAAGAAAGAC
Source organism: Clostridium sp. Marseille-P2415 (assembly GCF_900155545.1). Taxonomy (GTDB): domain Bacteria; phylum Bacillota; class Clostridia; order Lachnospirales; family Lachnospiraceae; genus Lacrimispora. Next base: position 480,078 of record NZ_LT732525.1, on the reverse strand, counting down.
TACAAAGCAGTTTTAGTTACTAGGACAGGCTAAGGATAGTCTTTTTTTTGTGCAATTCAAACAAAAAATGAACTATAAAATGTATAATAAGCTGAAAATTTTTTTTCTTCTGAATAGATATTGAATATAACGATATGAGATGATACAATACGTATCTAAAGGAGGGAGGAAGATGATTCAAAAATATTCAATGGTAATTGTGGCAAAGAATATGTTTGATGGTATAGCTGAATTAACCTTTGAAGGTTACCTGTGTATACGCAATAACAAAATTGTAAAAAAAGGTTTCGGAAAACCAGAGCAGGAGGTATTAGATCATGCAGAACAGGTCCTTCAGTTTGAAGAAGAACAGGTTATGCCGGGAATTGTAGATACACATACCTTTTTTACCGGATATGCCATTTATCATATTGGCGCAGATATCTCAGAAGTATCGGATAATGAAATGGGGCGTCTGCTTCTTAAAAAATATGAACAGGAGAAAAAGCCGGAGGGTGCGTTGTTTGGACATGGCTGGAAACCTGAAAGATGGGATTCCGGTGAAGCAGAGAAAATGCTGGAGAGCGAATATCCGGATAAAGCGGTGATTCTTTTTTCAGAAGATCGTTGTACCTGTATTATGAATCAAAAGGCGAAAAAGCTATATCAGTTTACGCCGGATACATGTTATCCGGAAAGATATTACCGTATTATGCGGGAATATTTGAATGACAGGACTTTTATTAAAAAAGAATTTAAAGATTATATGGCAATGATGAATGCAAAGGGTGTTACGGCGGTAAAGGAGATGGGATTTGATGATTTTTATGGATTTACCGATTATCTGAAGGAAATGGAAGAGTCTGAGGATTTGCATTTAAGAACATTTTTTATGTCACAGCCGGTTGGCAGCAGAATGAATCTGGAGTATGCAGGAAGAATGCGGGAATTGTTTACCGGTGATAAAATCCGGTTCAGTGGTTTTAACTGTATGACAGATGGAACGATTGCAGATTTTCGCGGAGATTTAAAACAGACTTACCAGGGGAAAGATTTTACTTGCGGCATTGAAATTGCATATGATCAGATCGAAACGGATGTTCTTGCAGCAGATGCTGAAGGATTTCGTTATTCCTTACACGCACAGGGGGATGCCGCAGTTGCGAGGGCAGCGGCAATCTTCAATAAGTGTCAGAAAGTAAATGGGAAATTAAAGAACCGGCATGTATTGACGGATATGGAGTTTTCCGATGAAGTAGATATTGAAAAGCTTGGAAGCATGGGGGCCGGCGCAGAATTGTATTTCCAGATCATGTCATTAGATTCTGGTGAAGTTATTCGTAATAATATTAAGAATACGATTGGAGAGGTACGTGGAAAGAATTACTGGAACCGCCGTAGGATGGCGGATGCAGGAATGAATTTAAGCGGAGCTACCGATTTACCGCTTATGATCACCGATGTACCGGAATCTATTTATTATTCTTGTTATGGGTATTTGCAGGGAGAAGGGCCATTTCAGCAGGAGAATACGCTATCGGTCAGTGAATTGCTCAAGGCATGGACAATCGGAGGCCAGAGGAATCTGGGTATGGAAACAGTACTTGGAACACTTGAAGAAGGTAAGCTTGCGGATATCGCTGTATTTGACCGGAATTTGTTAAAGGCAGCCCCGGGGGATTGTAAAGAAGCGAAGGTAGTCATGACAATCATGGATGGTAAAACTGTATATAATGAAAGAGGATGAAATCATGAAAGAAAAGAACATGAAAAAAGGTAGTTTTCATATGCCGCATGCATATACGCTGATTTTTTTATTAATTGTTTTCGTGACTGTATTGACATGGATTCTGCCGAGCGGGGAGTTTAAACGTGCCATGGTGGTTACGGCCGCAGGAGAAAGAAGTGTAGCTGTAGCAGGTACTTATCAGCAGGTAGATAAAACAGATGCAGATGGAAATAGCCTGAGGCAGGGGGTTGCAGAGGTATTAATGGCGCCTGGAAAGGGGATTCAGTCCGCAGTCGAAGTCATAGCATTTGTATTTATTATAGGCGGTGTTTTTCAGATTATGGCAAAGACAAATGCCTTAAATCTCGGAATCCGGCGTGTTGTCAGGAAGCTGGGAAATAAAGAAATTATGATTATTCCAATATTGATGGTGCTGTTCGGTCTTGGCGGAACAACCTTTGGAATGTCAGATGAACTGGTTCCGTTTTATTTGCTGCTTATGCCGGTAATGTTTGCCATGGGATACGATTCTCTCACAACCTTTATGGTAGTTTTCCTTGGTGCATCAACCGGTTATGCAGCCTCCACGATTAATCCGTTTAATGTACTGATCGCACAGGGAATCGCAGGTATTCAGGGAAATCCGCAGCTGGTATTCCGTATGATTCAGTGGGGAATCATGATGGCAGTTGTCATTACATTTGTTACGGTTCGTGCATTGAAGGTAAAAAAGAATCCGGAAAGTTCCATTACCTATGAAGAGGACAAACTAAAACGGAAAGAATTTGCCGTTGAGGATATAGATCATGATGATTTCAGCTTTTCACATAAAATCGTACTTGGTATCTTTGTGCTAGGCATGATAATGGTAGTGGTCGGGCTGATCAAATTTGGCTGGTATATGAATGAATTATCCATGTGCTTCCTTGGAATGGGGATTTTGATGGGAATAGCAGGAGGAATGAAGGAACAGGAAATTGCTGAAGAATTTGTAATCGGTGTAAAGGATATTGCCTTTGCAGCAATACTGATTGGATTTTGCAGCGGAATTCTTGTGATCGCACAGGATGGAAAAATCATTGATACCGTATTGAATGCATTGGCAAACGCAGTAGCAGGTACCAACAATGCATTGTTTGTAGGCGTTATGTATGTGGTACAGTCAATCCTGACTTTCCTGGTACCTTCTTCCTCTGGGCTGGCAGCGCTGACAACACCGGTTATGTCCTCCTTATGTGATCTTCATGGAGTAAATCCGGAAGCATCCGTCACTGTTTTACAATATGCAAATCAATTAACCAATATGATCAGCCCGGTTGCAGGAACTACAGTAGCAGGACTTGCAGTATGCAAGATTTCTTTTGGAAAATGGTGGAAGACATTCGGTAAGGTTTTCTTGCTATTAACATTGATAGCACTTGTATTCAGCACTATTTCAGCAGGAATATAAAAATATGCGAATCAGTGAAATTTGTGTTCGCGCAGTAATCACAAATTCTCATAATTCAAAAGCTGCGCAGAAAGAGGGAAATATGAACAGACCAGAAGATTTAATTAAAAAAATCATGAAAGAAAAAGGAACGATCAAGGATGTATTTCTTACAGCATGCGGAGGATCACTGGTAGACTTGTATCCGGGTTATTATTTTATCAATGCAGAATCAGAAACCGTGCACGCACACTGGCTGACAGCAAAAGAACTGATAGTTACACCATCCAAATTTTTAAATAAAAATGCGCTTGTTATTCTCTGTTCCCATGGCGGAAATACACCAGAAACAGTTAGTGCGGCAAAATTTGCCATGGAAAAGGGCGCAAGTGTAATCACAATGACCCATAATCCGCAGTCTGCCTGTGCAGGGGAAGAAATGAATCCAATTGTATACGAATGGTCCGATGAGGTAAATGAAAAGGAAAGGCCGCAGGGAATCGTATTACGAATCGTAAATGAGATCCTAAAAGCACAGGAGCCGTGCTATACAAAATATGATGCAATCAGGGATGGTCTGGAAAAAGCAGATGGCATTGTGCGTGCGGCGGTGAATCAAGTAAAGAACCGTACATGGCTTTTTGCAGAAGCATATGCAGAGGAACCATTCTTATACATTATGGGATCGGGAGCTTCCTATTCACAGGCATATGGCTTTTCCATTTGTTCTCTGCAGGAGATGCAGTGGATGGATTGCTGTTATCTGCATTCCGGTGAGTATTTCCACGGACCATTCGAATGTACCGATGAGAATCACCTCTATATCCTGTTAATGGGGACTGGAAATGCCAGAGTTATGGACGAAAGGGCATTAACCTTCTTAAAGAAATACGGAAAGAAGTACGAAGTAATTGATGCAAAAGAGCTGGGGATAGAGGCTATTGATGAAAGTGTGAACGAATATTTCTGCCCAATGCTTTTCTATGCGATGAGCGTAGCTTATCGTACCGGTTTACAGGAAAAGAGAAAGCATCCCTTGGATATGAGAAGATATATGGGAGTTGTGGAATATTAAAAGGAGGATGAGGTCATGGCAGAACATAGTGTAAAAATACTGGGTTTTGGTGATAATGTAGTAGATCAGTATGAACATATCAAGACAATGTATCCAGGAGGAAACTGTGTAAACTTATGTGCATATGCAAAGATGTTTGGGGTAGAAAAGTCTGCATATATGGGGTATTTTGGAAATGATACAAATGCAGAATATGTAATCAGTGTTTTAAATAAATTACAGATCGAAACAATAAAATGCAAACAGCTGGAAGGAGAAAATGGCTGGGCGAGGGTTACACTGGTGAATGGCGACCGTACCTTTTTGGGCTGTAATGAGGGTGGAATCCGAGGTGAGACACCTTATATTCTGGACCGGTTTGATCTGGAGTATATAAAGCAGTTTGATCTGGTACATTCCGGCAATTACTGTTTTACCGAAACACAGCTGCATAAAATCAAAGAAGCAGGCGTTCCGATTTCTTTTGATTTTTCCGATGATTCCACAGAGGAATATTACAGCCGTATTGTACCGGAGATTGATTATGCGTTCTGTTCTTTTGATGGTAATGATGAGGAAGTATTAGAGCACTTAAAAATGATCCATGGATATGGCGCAAAATTAGCCGCTGCATCACGGGGGGAAAAGGGCTGCATTCTCTATGATGGAAAAGAATTTTATAAACAGCCGGCTGTACCATTGGAAAAAGTCGTAGATACTATGGGTGCCGGAGATTCTCTTATTACCTCATTTCTGATCGGTTATACGGATCGCATGAAAAAACAGGCAGAACAGGAAACGGCTATTCGTGAAAGTCTTGCAAATGCAGCAAAGTTTGCAGCAAAAGTCTGTGGTATAGAGGGGGCATTTGGTTACGGAACCCACTATGAGTAATGAGATAGGAAGGAAAGGCTATGATATATCAAGGTGATGCATTTAAATATATTCTTCAGACACCGCAAATCCTATCCGATATCATGAGCCGGCAGCAATCCATTTTTTCAGAGAGCTGCGATGCTCTGGCTGGAAAGAAGATGACAGAGCTCTATCTGACAGGCTCCGGTTCCTCCTATAACAGTGCGGTATCAGCGGCCGGCTTTCTGCAGAGAATACTGGGTATAAGGGTATTTACCGTATACCCGGCGGACTTTATGGAAGAGATGGAGGCCATCAATCCTGATGCTGTATTGATTGGAATCTCACAGCAGGGGACGAGTGTGGCAGTCATTGAAGCAATGGATAAGATGAGACAATCCGGAAGATTTGCAATTTCTGTTACCGGTGAATATGATACAGAGATCACAAGGCATGGTGATGCAAATATTTATATAGAATGCGGATATGAGGACGCTGGTGCGACGACAAAGGGATATACAGCAAGTGTTCTGACACTGATTCTCTTTGGTCTGAAGCTTGCCAGACAAAGAGGAACGCTTACAAACGAAGAATACGAATCGTACCAGATACGGATAAAGAAGATCATTGATAATATGGAACCGGTGCTTATACAGAGCAGGGAGTGGTGTGAGAAACAGGTAAACAGCTTGCTCATTTGCAGCAATTTAATAGTCATTGCCGGTGGAAATCTGAAGCCGTTGTTGTTAGAAGCCGTTTTAAAATTCTCAGAAACCTGCAGATTTCCGGTTCGGGGCTATGGGGCAGAAGAATTTATGCATGGAATGTATAATGCGGTAGACCGTCATACTGAATTTTTATACTTGTTTCCATCTGGGGGATATGAATTGCAGAGAATGCAGAAGCTGTATCATTATTATGAGCATCAAGGAAATAAGCAGTATGTTTTGAATTTTAATCCTGTGAAAGGGCTGACCGGCTGCTTTGTCAATGATAAGGATTTTTCTGTTTTGGAGTTTGCATTGCCATTACAAATGTTATTTGTGCTTACCTCCAGAGGAAAAGGAATTGATTTGAATGTTCCAAAGGATCCTGATTTTCATAAATATATGAAAAGCAAAATTGAAGAATAGAGGCAGATAAAACGAAACTCTTTTTGACAGAATTACAAAATATACTGTTAAAAAGAGTTTGTTTTAAAATTAGAATAAAACCAGTACTCATATTAAATCTGTGTGATATACCTGGCGGGATTTTGATGCATATTTGAAAGGTTAAGAGAATCAATGAATAGGGAACGTAGTAAAAAAAAATCTGTAGTCTTTATTGTACTTCTTTTAATTGTTGCAATTTTTGGGCAGATAACAGTCATGCCACTGCAGGCTGCAGTAAAAAAAGAAAATAAGAAAATAGTAGTTGGAACGAATGCAGAGTACGCACCGTTTGAGTATAGAAACAGCGATGGTGAATTGACAGGATTTGATTATGATCTGCTGGAAGCAATCGCTGCCGAAGAGGACATGGTACTTGTCTGGAGAGATCTTCCATTTGATTCGCTTATCGGTTCCATGGAGGCAGGTGATATCCAGATTATTGCAGCAGGAATCGGACCAACCGAGGAGCGAAAGCAGAGTGTTGATTTTACGGATGTGTATTATACCGGCTCGCAAAGCATTATCTGCAGAGAGGATCAAAAGATATCCACGTTTGCAGATCTGAACCAAAAGACGGTTGCAGTATTGGAAGGTTCCATGAGTGATATGATCGCCTCCGGTGAAAATTGTGATTATGGGGTTGTAGAGAATGCATTCGTCAAGAGGTTTAAGACTGCGTCAAGTGCCATAATGGAACTGAAAAATAATGCAGCAGATGCGGTTGTAATTGATACGATTATGGCAGAAATATACTGTAAGCAGACAGATGGACTTAAATACTCCGAAGTAGAAGGAACGGATGAGGATACGGTATTCTGTGTTGAAAAGGGGAATTCACAATTAAAAGAGCTGATAAACAATGGATTAGAAAAGGTCAGGGAAAATGGAACCTATGAGAAACTGTATGCCGCATATTTTACAGGGGAAGACGGTGACGGACAGCAGATTCTCGGAACCAGCAGTGATAAGGGCTTTTTTCCGGTATTGAAATTCATTTTTGGCAATGAGAATCGCTGGAGGTATTACCTCAACGGACTAGGAATTACAATTATTGTATCTCTGCTATCGGTTTTTCTTGGAATTGGAATCGGCCTGATAACAGCGGTTCTGCGCTTGAGTGCAGACAGAAAAGGAAAAAAGACATTTGGCTCAATTGTTACGTCTGTCTATGTAGATATCATTCGTGGTACACCATCTGTCCTTCAGCTGATGATCATCTATTTTGCGGTATTTCATAGCCGGCTGGGGTATATGGCAGCCGTAGTAAGCTTTGGTATTAACAGTGGAGCATATGTCTCTGAGGTAATCCGGGGCGGTATTCTGGCAGTTGACCGTGGGCAGATGGAGGCAGGGAGATCGCTGGGGCTCAGCTATCGGGACACAATGCGGTTTATAGTCATGCCGCAGGCAGTCAAGAATATACTTCCGGCAATGGGGAATGAATTTATCCAGCTGATTAAGGAGACTTCTATTCTGGGATATGTTGGAATTGCAGATTTGACAAAAGCAGCAAGTTATGTTTCCTCCAGAACTTATCAGATGTTTATTCCTCTGCTGGCGGCAGGTATCATCTATTATCTTCTTGTTAAGATGCTGACAGTGATACTTCGCAGATTTGAAAGGAGGCTGAGGGAAAGTGATTGAGGTAAATAATTTAAAAAAATCATTTGGTGAGGCAAAAGTGCTTAATGGAGTAAATGTGCAAGTCAATCATGGAGAATGTATTTGTATTATTGGACCCTCTGGTTCTGGAAAATCGACATTCTTACGTTGTATAAACCTGTTGGAAAAACCAGATGACGGACTGATCAGCGTGGATGGAGTTAACATTTTGGCAGCGGATCTGAATGTGGATGAATATCGTACCAGGGTAGGAATGGTTTTTCAGCATTTTAATCTGTTCCCAAATCTGACAGTAAAGCAAAATATTATTCTTGCACCCATGCGGGTGTTGAAAAAGGACCGTAAATATGCGGATGAAGTGGCAAAAAAGTTATTAAAGCAGGTGGGATTGGATAAAAAGGCAGATACATATCCAAATAAATTATCTGGAGGGCAGAAGCAGCGTGTTGCCATAGCCCGTGCGCTTTCTGTGAATCCGGAGGTGATGCTCTTTGATGAACCAACCTCTGCACTGGATCCGGAAATGGTCGGAGAAGTATTAGATGTCATGAAGCAGCTGGCCAGGGAAGGAATGACTATGATTGTGGTCACACATGAAATGGGGTTTGCAAAAGAAGTCAGTGACCGGGTATTGTTTATGGATCAGGGTATGATCCTGGAAGACCAGCCGCCAAAGAAGCTGTTTGAACATCCCGAGCATGAGCGGACAAGGATTTTTTTGTCGAAAGTACTTTCCTGATCCAATCATATATTTTTGATAAGCAAGGAGATAAAAATGAAATTAATAAAAAGAGAACAGATTGCAGGAATGAATATTCATTATTTGTTTTATTCATTTGAGTATTTTTTAGATGCACAGGTGAATGCAGGAATTAAGACAATTGAATTATGGGCAGGAACTCCACATTTTTTTCTGAGTTATCTTGAATACTCGGATTGTAAAAGAGTGCAAAGACTGATAGAGAAGAGAGGGCTTCAGGTAAAAATAATCACGCCGGAAAACTGTACTTACCAGTATCAGTTTGCGGCCCAGGAAAGGGAGCAGTTTGAAAAAAGCGCATTATACTTTAAAAAAGCATTGGATGCAGGAGCGGAACTGGGCTGTGAAATTATGGCAGTCAATTCCGGCTGGGGATATTGGAATGAAGACAGGGAGGAAGCCTGGAAACGTTCAAAAGAGATGTTGACGGTTCTTGCCGATTATGCAAAAACAAAAAATATACGGCTTGCAATGGAATCCCTGCGGCCGGAGGAATCAAATCTTGCAACGACCGTACAGGATGTTAAACGCATGTTGAAAGAAGTAAATCATCCAAATCTAAAGGCAATGATTGACACGACGGCAATGGGAGTGGCAGGAGAAACCATTGACCAGTGGTTTGAGGAACTTGGAGATGATATTATCCATATGCATTTTATTGATGGAAATCCATATGGACATCTGATCTGGGGGGATGGTACACACAATATAAAAAAATTTTTAGAATCTTTAAAACGGCATAGCTATACCGGTTATCTTGGCCAGGAGATTACAGAATTTGATTATTATAACAGGCCCGCTGAAGCAGACCTGCGCAATAGGAAAGCATTTGATCCATATATTATTTAACCTTGCGTTTTGATTATTCCTTTACCCCCTCCAGAAATCCCTGAAACTCATGAAAGTATGTTTCTTCTATTTTTTTCATCCACACCGTGATTTTCTCATCAGACAGCCGGAGCAGGAAATGGATGGATCCCACACATTCTCCTGCAATCTGGACCGGCAGGTATAAGGTATCGGAGCCGGCCCACATTCCCTGCACGGCTATTCTCTGTTTATATCCTTCCAGAATGCTTACTGTCTGAGTGTGAAAAGAGAATGGAATATGGAAGGCAGAGTCCGGGCCGGAAAGGGCGAGGGTACCCTCTGACGGACCAAAGAAGAGGGAAAGCCTGGAAAAACCGCCTGGATTCGCGTAAAGCCGGTAAGAGGCATCCCAGGACCGGGGGCCTGCCGGATTCCATATCTGTTCCGTATTATACCGGATTTTTTCAACTGCATCATGGATCAGATCCAGGATCTTCTGGTTTCCGCCCTTTATATTTTGTGTATCCGCCGTGACCACAAAAACCAGATCCGGTTCAGGATAGAAGAGAACGTACTGGCCCCCCATGCCGTACATGGCAAATCCATTCCGGATGCGCCAGAACTGATACCCATATCCCTGCTGTTCCTCTGTTGTCTGGCCAAAATGAATGGTAGGTACTTTAAAAGAAACTGCCTCTCTTAAATAATCTGCAAATTTCCCTGTTCCCTTTTTCAGGGTATCCATACAGAACCGGCCCAGCTTTAATAAGTCCATGGGGCGGGCCATAAGGCCGGAGCCGCCCATTTCCGAGCCGAATGGATCCAAAATAATGTAGGCCTCTTTGGAAAAAACGGTTTTATCCGGACATTTCTCCCTTAGATAATCCAGAACCCCTTTTCCTGTAAGCTTTTTTACAAGGGCGGCCAGCGTATGGCTGGAAGAGGTGTCGTAAAGGAATATCTGGCCGCTTCTGTGGGAGGGGGGCGTGGTGAAGAAGCTTTCCACCCAGTTTTTGCTTTTATCCGCTTTGTAAGTGGTGGCAGAGTGGCAGGTTTCCATGGAAAGCATATGGCATATGGTCATTTCTTTCAGCCAGGGATGTATCCTTCCACCGGAACAATATTCCGGAAAATAATCCGTGATCCTGTCATCCAGGGAAAGTCTCCCATCTGCATAAAGGAAGCCTGCGGCAAGGGAACAGAGGCTTTTTGTAATGGAAAACATGCGGTGTAAGTCCAGGGCGGTGTATGGGGCCTCATAGGCCTCCTTCAAAAGCGTGCCTCCCTGCTCTGCGAGGAAGCTGTGGATGGGCAGCCCGCTTTCCTTAAGCCGGAGCCAAAGGGCTTCTGTAATTTCTGAAACATTCTTAAATCTGCTGTCTTGCATTGACTTTATCCCTCATTTCCTTTGGTGATACACCAAAATTCTTTTTAAATACGCGCCGGAAGGAGGCGGCATTGTTATATCCAAGATACTGGTACAGGGCGGACAGGCTTGTGTCAGATTCCAGGATCATTTCCTTGGCCTTAGCCATGCGCAGCCGCTCTAAGTAGGTGGAAAAGTTTTCCGATACCTCTTTTTTAAACAGATAACTGAAATAGTTCTCCGAAATCCCGAACTCATCGGAAATTTTTGTCAGGCACAAGTTCGGATCGTGATAGTTGTTGTTTATGTATTCCTGTATTTTAAGAATCAGTTCATTTCCTTCGGAGCCGCATACGTCACACAGCTGGGTAGCAATGGCTCTTAAGCTGTCCAGGCTCATTTCTCCTTCAAACTGTTTGTCGATCATGTCCAAAAGCTTTAATTTTTCCGGCGCCAGACCGTCCGTGATGATGTTGTGCCTTTTTTTGAAGACAGTAGCGCGCACATCGGAGATCAGCCAGCGCTGCTGGGTGTAGGAAAGATTTCTCTTTCCGGTGTTTTCATTCTTGATGAGCTTGAACAGCTCATGGACCTGATCCTTGTTTCCGATGGAAATAAATCCGCTTAACTGGACGGAAAGGCTTTCCGGGTAGTAATAGACATCGCTGGACTGAGTGAAATCACAGCTTAAAATATATTTTTCTACCGTTGTAATGGATTTCGCTTCCTTCGCCTGCTGGTAGGATTTCCATGTGTAGGAGATGAAGCTGTTTCTGCCGCCTAAGCCGCCGCTGATCCAGATCCCATACTTTTCCAGAAGCTCTTTGTGCAGGGCGGTGAAAATTTCCCTGTCCCGGCTGATGACCTGCGCGGGGGGAACAGACTTGCCGGAGGCAATCAAAATGGCAAACACCCGGTCGGATGGCTTGTAAATATACCCGGTGTCAGGATAGTAGCGGCGCAGGGCCTCCCTTACCAGCATGTCATAGTTCTGGAGGCATAGCTCCAGATCATTGGAGCGGATCATGGAATCCTCGGAGGGGGATACCTCGGTGTACAGAACATGGAATTTTGTATCCGGCCGGTCCAGGGAAAGCTCACCTATGATGTACTGCATCTCATCGTTGGTGGTGATGCTTCCCTCCATGATCCTTCTCATGTAGGATTCTATGACCACAGGCTTCTGTTTCTCCACCAGAAGGTTTAAAGAGGTGGCCATGGATTCCGTTACGGTCAGTTCATTTGCGAGCTGGGTTAGGCAGCGGCTGCCGAAGGAGGAAAAAACTCCCGCAATGATTCCGCCCAGACATAAGGCCGCAATGGTGATGGCTGTAAAAAAGCGCTGGTAAGGGAGGATCGAGTAATAAGCCTTATCCGCAGGCTGGACCAGATAATAGGTCCAGTTATTATAGGAAGAGGAAACCGTGGTCACCAGCATTTCCTGGCGGTTTCCCTTCGGGGTGAAGCGGGCAGTCTGGTTTCTGTAATCCAGTTCTTTTAAGGTGTCGGAGCTGCTTACTTCCCCCGCGCCGGACAGAAGGAACGTCTGGGAGCCGTTCTTGTCGTAAGCCACCAGGTACCCTTCTCCGTATAAGTTCATGTCTGAAAAATAGGCTGTGATCAGATCGTAGTCGAATTCATAACACAGAACAGAATCCGCTCCTGCTTTAAGAACTGAGGCGGAGAGGGGCTGGATGTAAAGAAAGCTCCTGGATGTACTCTGGTATTGTCCAAAGGGAATGAATTTGTTCCAAAACTCACTGTTTAAAAGGGCGTTGGTAAACTGCTTGGGTTCGATCTGATACGTTGTGTTATGCCGGATATAAAAATCGTAATCCGAGAACAGGGTGGAGGAAACTGCATATTTGGAATTTTTCATGTAAATAAAAGAATTGCTGATCGGAAGCAGCAACTCTACCGGAGTGATGGATTTTAAACTCAGCTGGGTCTCATAGGCCAGATGGTAAAAATCGGGTTCTTCATCCCCTGTGAGATGGGAAAGGTCATTAAACAGGATATTGGAAGAAGTCTGTCTCGCCGCTGCATTCATCAGCTTCATGGTGTAATCAAGCTGGGTGACAGAGGAGGAGAGGGTGAGCCGGTTCTGTTTGTTGATGCCGTTTTTGACCTGACAGCAGGAGATGTAGTACAGGATCACTCCGATAATAAGAATTATTGCCAGTATCATAATGTAGGACAACATCAGCTGATTTTTAAATGGGATGCTGTTGTTTTGTTTTTTCATGGTTACCATTCCTTTTTTCATATGAAGAAATTATAGTATGAAATACTATCAAAATCAACAAATTGGGATAACCGGGTAAAATCTGCACACTGATAGTAAAAAATGTACTCAAAAACAGCCTGTATTTTGACATATCATTCATTTGAAAGCGCCGGTAAAAGGGAAAAGCATATCAATTGCACAATAAAAAAAAGAAAAAAGTTCTGTTATAGAAAAAAGTGAACAATGGCATGTAAAACTGTGCGTTGATATCGTGTGGGTCAGATGCTATTATGGCAATGCGAAAAAAATTCGCACCACAAATAAACTCTTATGGGAGGTATGAAATGAGAATTAAGAAAATGCTTGCAGCTGGAATGGCCGTGACAATGGCGGCCTCTGTCATCTTAAGCGGATGCGCCTCAAAGACTGCAGAAGCACCAACCACGGGTTCCGGCTCAGCTACCGGGGAAACAACGGCGGAAAATGAGATCAAAAAGCCGGAAAAGATTACCGTTTTGGTAGACGGAACGGTAACAACCAAGATTAACAACAGAGATGCCTTTGAAAAAAGGTGGGAGGAGCTTACCGGAATTGATCTGGAGTTTATACAGCCGGATCATGACGCCTACTATGATGTGGTTGGCCAGACCTTTGCTTCCGGTCCTGAAAACTGGCCCGATGCAATCATTCTGTCTTCTTCCTATTATACCGGATATGCGCAGGAGGGTGCGCTGTGGGACATGACAGATGCCTGGGAGAATTCAGAGTTAAAGGCTTCCGGACGTGTAACAGGTGAGGATGTAATTGATAATATGAAGATTGACGGGCACTTATATGGCTTCCCGGTTACCAGAGGAAATGGCTGTATCACCTATGTAAAGAAAGCTTGGCTGGACAACTGCGGATTAGAGGTTCCTGAAACCTATGACGAGTATTTGAACATGCTGAAGGCATTTACAGAGGGCGACCCGGATGGGAACGGAGTCAATGGGGACACCTACGGCGTTTCCGCGCCTGGAATCGTTGGAACAGAGGCTCCCTTTGTAAACTATCTGCCGGAATTCTATCAGGATGCATACCCTTCCTTTATAAAGGGAGATGACGGCGTATGGTACGACGGATTTACAAAGGATAATTTTAAGGAAGCCCTGACAAGGCTGAGAGAAGCCTATGCAGCCGGCTATATCGATAAGGAAACCCTGACCAACGGCAGCAAGGATTGCCGCAATAAATTTTATGAGGATAAGTTTGGTGTATTTACTTACTGGGCAGGTACATGGGCAACCAATTTAAAGAGCAATCTGGAGAAAAACGGAAAAGACGGCGGGCTGGTAGCATTGAAACCTCTCAAGGAAACAGGTACTTATATCGAGAGGATTCCTCCTGTATGGGCAATCACATCTGCCTGTGAGAATCCGGAGGGCGTGTACAAATATCTCATCGAATCCATGCTGGATGGAGGAGATATGCAGACTCTGTGGACCTACGGTGTGGAAGATGTCCACTGGTCAACAAAGGCGGAGACAATACTGGATAATCCATATGGGGATGGCGTGTTCCATTTAAAGGAAAGCCTGGAGGTTCCAGGAACCCAGTATACAAAACAGCACATGGATCCCATGCTCTCCATTGTGAAATGGGATAATAATCCGGGGGAAGATACTGTTGAGAAATCAGCCAGGGAATCCCAGACCATGTTCAATGAAAACTGCCGCCAGGCCCAGATCGTTCCTTCCACTGAGGTAATGGCGACCTACAACGGAGATTTGACCACGTTAAAGAACTCCATCATTGCGGACGTTGTCGTCCAGGGAACCTCCATCGAAGAAGGTTATAAGCGCTTTGAGGCTGAGAACGGGGCAAAATGGTCCCAGATGATCGTTGATTCCCTGAATGAACAGGCATCTGCAAAATAGTTCAGGAAGGTAGAGTATGAGTAAAATAAAGAAAAGGCCTGCAGCAAACGCTGCAGGCGAAAATAAACGTCCTCTGCTTGTTTCGGTTTATTATTACAGAGGATTTTATATGATGTTTCTTCCTGTCCTTATTTTTGCAGTGGTCTTTCATTATCTTCCCATGTTTGGGATACGGCTTGCCTTCTATACCTACAAAGGCATCAAGGACCCTGTATTCGTAGGCCTGGCAAATTTTCAGAAGATGATTAACATGCCAGGGTTCTGGAGTGCTTTCGGCAATACCATAACCTTAAGCGTGATCAAGCTTCTGTTAAATACTTTCATGGGAGTTATGCTTTCTCTTATGCTCAATGAGCTCAGATCCCTGATATTCAAAAAGTTTTCCCAGACGGTGGTATATCTTCCCCATTTCATGTCATGGGTAGTGACTGCCTCCGTCTTTACCTTGATTCTCTCTCCGACCAGTGCCGGACTGATCAACTCCATATTAATGAAGCTCGGCATTGTAAAAGAAGGAGTCTATTTTCTGGGTAATCAGAACTGGTGGCGGCCGATGTTTTACATCATCAACATCTGGAAGGATACCGGCTGGGGAACGATCATCTTCATGGCGACGCTTGCCGGGATCAGCCCGGAGCTTTACGAAGCTGCCTCCATGGACGGGGCAGGGCGCTGGAACCAGATGCGTTACATCACCCTGCCAGGTCTTTCCAATACCATCATCACGGTTCTGATTTTAAATCTTGCCAAGGTCATGAACTTATTTGAATCCGTATTCGTACTGCAGAATGATGCGGTCGTTCAGAAGGCGGATGTACTTCAAACTTATATTTACACACAAACATTCAATTCCGGCGCTCTTCCTGACTACGGCTATACCACAGCAGTGGGCCTGACCTCCTCACTGGTAGGCTGCTTCCTTGTCCTGATCTGCAATAAGGCAAGCCACAAGGTCCGCGGAAGAGGAATTGTATAGGGGGGAGAAAGAAAATGAAAAAGAAAGCGACCGCATTTGACTATGTGCTGGTGTTGATATTCGTGCTCATAAGCTTTATCATGATTATCCCCATTTACAAAGTCCTTATCGACTCCCTGGATTTAAAAACAGCTTACGGTATGAAGCTGCTTCCGGAGGAGTTTGGTTTGGAGGGATACATTTCCGTATTCACAAACCCGACTCTGTACCGGCCATTTCTGGTATCCTGTCTTACCACAGTGGCGGGGACCTTTACCGGCCTCACCATTTCCACTCTGGGAGCATATGTCCTGATCCAGTGGAAGATGCCGGGCAGAAATTTTTTTGCAAACCTTCTGCTGTTTACGATGATATTTAACGGCGGTATGATCCCCACCTATCTGGTGATGAAGGGGCTTCATCTGACCAATACCCTGTTTGTGGTAATTCTTCTTCCGGCCATCAATGTCTACAATATGGTCCTGATGAGAAATTTCTTTGAAGGAATTCCGGTAAGCCTGTTTGAATCCGCGGAGATAGACGGCTGTTCCCCCATGAGGATATTCTTCGGGATCGTCCTTCCTCTTTCCAAGGCAGCTCTTACGGCCATCGGTCTGATGTATGCCGTAGGTTACTGGAATGACTACACCAATTATAAGCTTTATATCACGAATGAAAACCTTTACAACTTCCAAATGAAGTTAAGGTCTGTTATAATGGGAAGTGATCTGCCGACTGCAGTTGGTGGCGCAACGGAGAATACGGTGAAAAATGCTGCGGTTATCGTTGCAATCCTGCCCTTTATGATCATATATCCGTTCTGCCAGAAATACTTTATTCAGGGCGTCAACATCGGAGCCGTAAAGGAATAGCGGCCTGGCAGGGAAAGGGGCAGAATGTCTGTCCCTTTTTCTCTGTATTTAACCGAATCAAATAGCGAAGCGGACTGCGAATATCCGCTTGACTAAAATTTCAAAACGGGGGTAATAACAATGTATCAGAATCCGATTTTGTATGCAGATTATTCAGATCCGGATGTCATCCGGGTGGGAGAGGATTACTATATGGTGGCCTCTTCCTTTACCTATCTTCCAGGGGTTCCCCTTCTCCATTCCAGAGATCTGGTCCACTGGGAAATCATCAACTATTGTGTCCGCTCTCTTCCCTTTGAAAAATACGACAAACCTTCCCATGGTTCCGGAACCTGGGCTCCGTCCATCCGCTTCCATGACGGGATATTCTACGTGTTTGTTCCGCTGCCCGATGAGGGGATCTTTGTGGCAAGGTCTGCAGATCCTTATGGAGAGTTTGCCTTGAACTGCCTGCATCCGGCTAAGGGCTGGATCGATCCATGTCCCTTCTGGGATGACGATGGGAAGGCTTACATGGTATTTGCCTACGCAAATAGCCGCAGCGGCATCAAGCACCGGCTGGATCTGGTGGAGATGGACTCCCAGTGCACAAAGCTCTTGGGAGAGCCGGTCACTATTTTTGACGGAAAGCAGCTGGGGCCTACCACGGAAGGGCCGAAGCTTTACAAGTACCGGGGATATTATTATATTCTGATGCCTTCCGGAGGCGTGGCAAACGGCTGGCAGTCCGCTCTGCGCGCAGAATCTGTCACAGGGCCATATGAATACCGGATCGTCATGCACCAGGGGAATACGGATGTAAACGGTCCTCACCAGGGAGGCTGGGTGACAGGGACCGACGGACGGCACTGGTTCATCCATTTCCAGGATGTGATCGAGCTGGGCAGGATCACCCATCTTCAGCCACTGTGCTTTAACGCAGGATGGCCCTTTATAGGAAGCGAGCAAAACGGGGATGGCATCGGAGAACCGGTGAAGGAGTGGGATATTCCGGCCGAAGGACAGCCGGAGTACCGGATTGCCCAGTCCGATGATTTTAGCGGGAACCGCCTGGGCCTTCAGTGGCAGTGGCAGGCAAACCCGCAGGATTCCTTCTATTCCCTGAAGGGCCATTCCGGGATCCGGCTTTCCTGTCTTGCGAACCCGGCAAGAGAAAATCTTTTATGGTATGCCCCCAACGCCATGACCCAGATTCCGAAACATCAGGCCTTTTCTGCGGTAACAAAGGTAAAGCTTAAGGGAAAGAAGACAGGGGATATGGCCGTTATCGGCATGATCGGCCATTCTTATGCATACATGGGGCTGATGAAGACGGAGACCGGCAATCAGCTTGTGCTCTATTCAGGAACCGTGATACAGAAGGAATATGAGGGAGAGGCAAAGGAGATCCGGGAGGTTTCCTGCCCCTGTGAGAAGGATACGGTTTATCTTAAGGTGGAAGTATTCCGGAACAAGACCTACCGGTTTTTCTGGTCTGCGGATGGGATACGCTACACCCCCATAGGAGGGGCCAATTCCCTGCGCAGGGCCACCTGGACCGGAGCAAAGCTCTGTCTCTGGAGCTCAAACAAAAACAATGTAATTTCAGAAGGGTACGGGGAATATGATTTCATACACATCGAAGACAGAAGCAGCTGCGAAACAGGCCTTTGAAGCAGCCGAAAGAGGAGATGAGGCGGCAGTGATCCGTCTGATCGATTACTCCTTCAATACGGAGGACTGCGATGAAGAGGGAAACGGTCTGCTTCATTACGCAGTAAAAGGTAATAATTTAAAGCTTATAAAATATCTGGTGGAAAAATGCGGTATGGATCCCACATGGGCCAATCAGGCCATGGTGACGCCCTATGATCTGGCCCGCAGACGTTTGACCGGAGGGGAAGGTGGGGGCCTCATTGAAGAATATTTTCAGTCGGCCTGCGGTTTTTCCTATGAGAAATGCTACCGGAATCCGGTGCGCAGGGGAATGCATCCGGACCCCAGCATCGTTCGGGTGGGGGAAGACTACTATATGGTCAACTCCAGTTTCATCTATTTTCCCTGCATCCCCATTTCCCATTCCAGGGATCTAATCCACTGGAAAAGCATCGGATATGCGGTGACGGACCGGAAATGGGCGGAGGAATACTTAGGGGAGCTGGAGGGCGGGAGGGGCTTTTGGGCTCCGGATATCAGCTATCATAACGGAAGGTTCTATATCTGCGCCACCTTGAGAAGGAACGACGATGCCCCCTTTATCCAGACCCAGATGGTCACCAGTTCCGGGAATCCGGAGGGGCCTTACGAAACACCGGTCATCCACAATGTACTGGGGATCGACCCCTCTATTTTTACCGATGACGATGGGAAACGGTACATGCTTTTAAACCGGGGAGCCCGGATCATGGAGATATCAGAGGACGGAAAGCAGATTCTCTCAGAGCCGTCTCTTATATGGTACGGTCATTCCGGCCATGCGCCGGAGGGGCCCCATATAATAAAAAAGGATGGATACTATTACTGTTTTCTTGCAGAGGGAGGAACGGGGAAAGGCCACATGATCACTGCGGCAAGGTCAAAAAGCCTGTTTGGCCCATATGAGGACTGTCCCTATAATCCCATTTTACAGCAAAAGGATGAGATCGGAAGCATTCAGTGCTGCGGCCATGGAAAGCCGGTCCGGACACCTGACGGAAGATGGTTCATCGTATACCTGTGTTCCCGCTTCTTAGACGGCCGGTGGGGAATGTTAGGCAGAGAAACCTGCCTGGATGAAATGACCTGGTCAACCGATGGCTGGCCTGTCATCAACCGGGGAAGAGGGCCATCCTACATGGCAGCTTTGCCGTTTCCGGAAACTCCAGGACAGAATATTGAGGGGCAGGCAGCCGAGGTATGGCTTTCCCCCAGAACAAAAGATCCGGAGATCATCCGTGAAGCCGACGATGGAACCTTATGGATCAGGGGGGATGGGCTGGACCTGTATCAGAGGGAGTGTAAGAGCCTTCTTGTGAAGTGCCAGCCGGATTTCCGCTTTTCCGTGGAATTTGAAATGAGTTTTCCCGATGAGGGATTGGAGGAATTTACCTCGGATGCAGGTGTGACCCTCTACTATGATGAGAATACTTACATAAAATTCGGCGTGACAAGAGACCGGGTATTTGTATCCGAATATGTAGACGATACCTATGTAAGGACAGAAACAAAGCCATTCCGGTTTCATGGCCCGGTAACATTCCGGGTGGATACAAACGGACTTGTGAGAACCTTTTTATTAAACGGAAAGCTTCTGTGGCAATGGACAGATGTGACATCCATCTGTTCGGAGGGCCTTGTAAAAGGCAAGCGCTTTACAGGAGCCATGTATGGAGTGTACGTAAATGGCAGCAATCTTTTATGCTGGAGACAGCACAGTGAAATTCAATAAGATATCCACCTATCCCCAGACCGGGATTTCCCAGGCAATGTTATTATACTTAAAGGATTCCGTGGAAATGAAAAGCTTTGCCCAGAATGGGCGCAGTACAAAATCTTTTATTGACGAGGGGCGCCTGGGTCTGATCGAAAAGGAGATAAAGGAAGGAGATTTTCTCTTTATCCAGTTCGGACACAACGATGAGAAAGACGATCCGGCGAGGCACACGGATCCGGATACTACATTTCCGGAAAACCTCATGCGGTTTATCAATGCCGCAAGGGACAGGGGAGCCTGGCCGGTCCTCATAACTCCTATTGCAAGAAGGCTTTTTGATGACAGCGGAGTCTTCCTGCCGGGAAGCCATG
Organism: Clostridium sp. Marseille-P2415; assembly: GCF_900155545.1. GTDB lineage: Bacteria > Bacillota > Clostridia > Lachnospirales > Lachnospiraceae > Lacrimispora. The sequence continues at coordinate 459,587 of NZ_LT732525.1, read as the reverse complement.
GCGCTTATCCGGAGGCGGTTAAGCGGACCGGAAGAAAGGCAGGCGTGCCTGTTATCGATCTGACAGCGATTACGGAAAAATATCTGGCAGCTTTAGGGGACCTGGCCTCAAAGGCCTATTTTATGTGGCCGAAGGACAATACCCATTTAAAGCCTGAGGGAGCAGTCCTTATGGCCGGTTTTCTCTGTTATGAACTGCAAAAACTGGGGTCCCCCTATGGGGATATCCTGGAAAGCCGGGGAGAGCGGACGGAAAACACGGGACTTGATGTCTCCTAGGGAGCGGATTATGGAAAATTATGAAGAGATGGAGCACCGTTTTGTCCGGTGTTATCAAAAGTATGGGAATCATTCCGTCATGGTTCTTCTGGGCTTTTACAAGGGCCAGTATAACAAGTTCCTGATTTCCACCTTCTTTTTTGTGATCAAGCATGTCCCCAGCCTTTTTCGGCCCTGCTGATCGCCAATGTGATCAATGGGGCTCTGGAAGGAGGATCTGTTCCAGTACCAACTGAAGCTTATTATCAATAGCTTCCAACTGTTCCTGCTGATTAAGAATCATCTGAATCAAGAACGTTTTATTTAATGTATTCAGTTGATCTTCTGTAAACTTCACCGCCATAATAGACCTCACTTTCGTTAATCCTATTATAGCGCAAGAAGTCCGTTTTGGCGAATTGTGCTTATTTTTTGATTCGGCATAATGCCTATGGATTCAAGAGCTTGAGGCTTTGATGCAGCCCGACTATTTTACTATCTTTCCCAATTTGCCAGTTTTTTGTATAAAAGCGCCTGGCGAACTCTCCTAAGACGATAGTAATAATTGGCTCTGGTTATGCCATTTATAGTAAGATAATCTATTGCAGCTCGAACACGTTGTTCAATTGTATAAGGAGATTTGGACATAAAATAATTCCTCCAAAGTAGTAGTACTTTTTATATTTGTACTGTCTACTTAAGAGGGATTATATCACATTACGGTCACTGGCTGCCTGGGGCGTATTGGAACTACGACTCAGGCAATCCATATCGTTAAATACTTAGATTTATAAACTAAAGAAGCCGCCATAAATGGCGACTTCACGTTTACAAAATTACTGGGATATCTCCCACGTTTACAACGTCATAATAACATAAAATAATTGAGTTGTCAAACGTATTTTTGTAAGCAGTATTAAGATATGCAGAGAACATTTAGATTATGCCGCAGGATTTTAGTTTATCATGAATTTCTTTTATAATAACTGGTTTCACATCACCAAATTTTTCAAAATGTACCCTGCACAGGCTGATTTGTGTGATACGTGTAACATTAGCCCAGCGGATCATTTTTGGAAAACCGTATACCATATCCACTTTTACATTGTAGTCCATGCTTTTATAGTTTTGATACCTGGATTAGACATCCATAAAGACAATATCTCTATTAAAATTAAAGGTTCTCTACCCGAAGAAATTAAAAATGTTAGTATTGCAATATATAGTTGGTATGTTTCAAATGACCGATGCGAATCAATTTAAATTACCTACAGTTGAAATAATAATACCGGATGTTGTAGAATTAGACGCAGAAATCGTAGAAATAATTGTAATTTTGACGTTTTTTCGTAATATTGCAAAATATTCTAGAATAATCTCTTGATATATGATATATTTCATTATATTAGAATGAATTCTACTTACTTCTAATTGAAAATTATTATTTATAACTGGAGGATACAAAAGATGTATTGTAAAAATTGTGCAAAAGAAATTGACGACAAAGCAGCCATATGTCCGCATTGCGGTGTTTCCCAGGTAACTGCTCCACAAGTGGTTGATAATGGCGGTATTGGCTGGGGGCTTTTAGGCTGCTGCATTCCACTCGTCGGGTTAATTCTATTTCTGGTTTGGAAAGATACGAAGCCGAAAACTGCAAAAGCTGCAGGTATAGGTGCCTTAGTCAGTGTCTGTTGTGTTGTTCTTTTCTATGCATTGATATTTGGACTGGGAATTATGGGTGCAATCGGAAGTTCGGTCTATTAAATCCAGCGGCCCGTACTTGTTATGAGTGGTTTTTTTTACCGATGGCTGCCGGTTGTCTTTGGCTGCCATTGCAGGGCGGAACGTTCATTTTTTCTGCATGGAAAGCAATTCCCTATTTGTGCCAGATGTACCGGCGAATTGGCGGGGATATTAATTTCAGGAATAACCTATGGGATGTATCACCCACCAATCTTATATGCCGTAATTTTTTTAATTCCCATGATATTGGACGGTGGGATTCAATTATTGACCACATATGAAAGCACTAATATCAGGAGATTTTTGACCGGTCTGTTTTTTGGGTATGGTCTCTGTCGTCTGCTTCTGGCAAGTATTATCGCTACATATTGGTATGGATATCATTTCAGGTGAGTGCTTTGAAACAAAACCTCAACACAATGTCCCGGATCAATGGAAGATGGAATGAGTCAATATATATCAGAATCTAAGAAGATGAATGTGAATAAAGTGCCGGAAGAAAAGAATATAAAATAGGTGACAGATAAAGGGTGACGCCATTGTTAAAAGGCGTTGCCCTTTGTCTGTCATTATTTCTAAACGGGCAGCATTGCATGGCAGGCAGCTGTGATTTTACAAAAAAAAGTTTACAGCAGAATCAAATCCGTGTATAATCAAATATTACAAATGTAAGATTAAAGGAGAATCATTTTGCGCAATCATAAATTACAAAAAGATAAGAATTTTTTAAGTCTCCGATTGCTGGAACGGATTCCAAGGCTGGCGATCCTGTGTATTTTTTTTGGATTCCTGTTTCTGGCACTCATTTTCCGTTTATACCGTCTTCAGATCATAGAAGGGGCAACGAACCAGGAAGAGTTTATGAGTTCCATTATGAAGACCCGGAGAATTGCGGGAAGCCGGGGAAATATTTATGACAGGAATGGGAAATTACTTGCTTCAAACCGGCTTTCCTATGATATCACCCTGGAGGATTCCCAGAATTACAGGACAAAAAAAGAACGTCAGAGATCCTTAAATGGAATTGCCTGGCAGCTGATCCGCCTGGTCCGGGATGAGGATAAGCTGAATGCGGTTCTGCCCATCTCCGTGGATGAACAGGGAAACTATGCTTTTACCGACGAAGGGTGGAAACTCAGCCGTTTTAAAGCTGATTTCTATGGAAAAAGCTCCGTGGATGATTTGACAGAAGCGGAAAAATCCAAAACAGCGGAAGAACTCATGAAAGAATTATGCGGCGAAAAAAAGTTCCTGATCGGAGAAACTTACACAGAAAAGGAACAGGAGCAGTACGGACTGCCTCAGTCCCTTACGCCAAAGGAGGTCCTGCAGATTGCCAATATCCGTTACGGCCTTTCCCTGAATTCATACCGAAAATACCTGCCATATCTGGTTGCCTCGGATGTATCCGAGGAGACCATGGTGGCGGTATTGGAAAAGAAACGCAGCCTGCCGGGGGCAGATATCCAGGAAAGCAGCGTCCGTGTTTACTACGGAGGAGAAAGTCTTTCTTCCATATTAGGATATACCGGGCCGATTTCTGCCGAAGAACTGGAAAAGGGAAATCAGGAAGGTTCTGTTTACACGAACCAGTCTGTCATAGGAAAGGGCGGAATCGAGAAATCCATGGAAGGCTGGCTCCGGGGCCAGGATGGTATGGAACAGTTCTACACAGACGTAGTGGGAAACCCGAAATCGGAACCGGAAATCACCAGGGAAGCGCAGACCGGGAAAGATGTTTACTTAACCATTAATATGGATTTACAGAATGCAGTTTATCAGATGCTGGAACAGCAGATTGCCGGTATCCTTCTTGCCAATATGACGGAGAGCAAAAGGGCGGACATGCCGAAAGCAGCCGATGCCTCCCAGATCCGGATATCATCCGATGAGGTGTACTTTGCCTTGTTAAAGAATCATGTGATCGATACCGGGCGATTACAGGAAACGGATGCGACAGACTTGGAGAAGGCTGTCTATGAAACATTTGTTCAGAAGAAAGAACAGGTTTTCCGCGAGCTGTCCGATTCCTTTGATGCCTCCGGTGCCGGGTATGAATCCTTAAGCAGTGAGTTAAAAGGCTATCACGATTATCTGCTGAATTCTGTTCGGAAAGAAAAATTTCTTTCGGAAAAAAGCGGGTCCTGGGACAGGAAGGAAAAAAGCTTCCGCCAGTATCTTGACGATTGCATAGCAAATGGCTGGATCGACTTAAGCCAGGCGGAAACATCTGAAAAATACGTGACACTTGAGAATGGGGAACGCATGGCAGAGGAGAAGATCATAGCAGATTTAAAGGAAGATCCCGAATTTGATTTACAGATTTTTCAGGCAATGATAGAGGAAGGCTCTCTGACCGGAGAGGATGTGGAAAAACTCCTGTATGAACAGGGGGTACTGCCAAAAGAAGACCCGGATTATGCCCTTCTGCTAAACGGGCAGCTGAATGCATGGCAGTTCATACGAAGAAAAATTAAAAATCTGGAGATTACCCCTGCCCAGCTGGCATTAAATCCCTGTTCAGGGTCAGCGGTGGTGGTCAGCCCCCGGGACGGGGAGGTGCTGGCCTGCGTAAGCTATCCGGGCTATGATAACAACCGGCTGGCAAATCAGATGGATACGGCCTATTATCAGAAGCTTGCGGCAGATTTATCCCTGCCCCTGTTTAACCGTGCAACCAGCCAGCTGACGGCTCCGGGGTCCACCTTTAAGCCGGTAACGGTAATCGCAGGACTGAACGAAGGGGTCATAAGCACGGATACCAGTGTGGTATGTACCGGCATATTTGATAAGGTAGAGCCGGCTCTGCGCTGCTGGAAGCGGGCAGGACACGGTCCGGTTCTTTCCAGTGCCGATGCCCTTAAAAATTCCTGCAACGTTTATCTGTCCGAAATCACATACCGGTTAGGAACCGAAGCGGATGGGACGTTTTCGGAAGGGAAAGGATTAAGTAAGCTTCAGGAATATGCCGGTTTGCTGGATCTGGATAAAAAGACGGGAATTGAAATCGGAGAGGCGGAACCCCATGTGACAGATCAGTTCGCCATACCCTCTTCCATCGGACAGGGAACCCATAACTATACGACTACACAGATCGCGCGGTATACCGCAACTCTGGCCAACCATGGGAGCAGTTATGATCTTTCTCTTCTTTATAAGATTACAGATGCGGATGGGAACACAGTCCAGTCCTTCACGCCAAAGCTTCAGAGCACCGTCTCACTTCCGGACTATATATGGAATGACGTGGCAAAGGGTATGAATGAGCTGGTAAAAACCAATGCTTCCTTAAAAGACTTAAAAATCAATGCAGCCGGTAAGACCGGAACGGCTGAGGAAGCCAAAAACAGGCCAAACCACGGACTTTTCATAGGATATGCACCGTTTGAAGACCCACAGATAGCCATAGCGGTACGGGTCGCCAACGGCTACAGCTCCGGCAATGTGGTCGGGATAGGAAAAAAGATTTTTAATTATTATTTTCAGCTGGAAGATCCTGCTGATATCCTTACCGGAACTGCTTCCAGCGTATCCAATAATCTGCGGACAGATTAACAGGAGGTTTATATGAAACGTAGAAAAAGGAGATTTCTGTTCAGTACCGTTTGCACACTTCTTATCCTGCTCGCCGGATTGGCAGGAGCGGCCCTGTTCTTCCGTATCCAGGGAAAAATCGGGTTATCAAAGAAAAAGCCGGATGCGTTGTTCCAGGAATACGTGGACTGCCTTTCCAGGGCGGACTATAAGGCCATGTATGGGATGTTAAATGAGCAGAGCCATTTAAACATCAGTGAGGAGGATTTTATCACCAGGTACAAAAATATCTTCGAGGGAATAGAAGCTTCCGGTATAACCGCCCAAATCAGGCAGGTAGAAGAAAAAGACGGGGAAGCAACGGTCAGCTACAGCATGAGCCTGGGAAGTGCTGCAGGGGAAATAAGCTTTAACAATCAGGTGAAATTCCAGAAGGAAAAGAAACTCGGTTATAAGATGGTATGGAGTGACAGCGTGATTTTTCCGGAGCTGGAGCGTTCCGACAAGGTGAGGGTATCAACGGACAAAGCGCAGAGAGGACGTATCTTTGACCGGAACGGACTGCTTCTTGCAGGAAAAGGGACGGCCTCTGCCGTTGGCCTGGTTCCCGGAAAAATGAGTGAGGATTCCGCCGGAGATCTGGAGACCCTTGGGAGCCTTCTTGGGATATCCCCGGAAGGGATCGGGAAAAAGCTGTCTGCCAAGTGGGTAAAAGAGGATTCCTTCGTACCGTTAAAGACCATAAAAAAAGTGGATGAGTTTCGTTTAAATTCCGAGGAGCCCCGGGAGGAGGATGTTAAAAATAAAGCACTCCAGGATGAGCTCCTGGCCATACCCGGAGTTCTGATCACAGATACGGAGGTCCGCGGTTACCCCATGGGGGAAAGCGGGGCCCATCTGGTTGGATATGTCCAGAATGTGACGGCAGAGGATCTGGAAAAGCATCCGGGAGAAGATTATCTTTCAGACAGCGTCATCGGAAGAAGCGGGATGGAATCATTGTTTGAGAAAGAGCTGAAAGGAACCAATGGGCGGACGATCACCATTGTTGATTCCAATGGAACGGTCAAGAAAACGCTGGCTGCAAAGTCACGGGTAGACGGAACGGATATCACTCTGACCATTGACAGCACCCTTCAGACCGAGATCTATCAAACATTTAAAGATGATAAGAGCTGTACGGTCGCCATGAATCCTTATACCGGCGAGGTGCTGGCCCTTGTCAGCACGCCGTCTTACGACGACAATGATTTTATTCTTGGGATGTCGGAAGAAAAATGGGCGTCTTTAAATGATGACGAGAGAAAGCCCATGTTCAACCGGTTCCGTCAGAGATTTGCCCCGGGATCTTCTTTTAAGCCCATAACCGGGGCGATCGGACTCTCCACCGGAGCCATTGATCCCAATGAGGATTATGGAAATGAAGGGTTAAGCTGGAGAAAGGATGAAAGCTGGGGAAATTACTATGTTACCACCCTTCATGATTACAGCCCTGTCATACTGGAGAACGCGTTTATTTATTCGGATAACATTTATTTTGCAAAGGCTGCCTTAAAAATCGGTTCTGACGATTTCATGGCCGGTCTGGACAAACTGGGCTTTAATCAGGATATTCCTTTTGACATATCCGTGGCTAAGTCCCAGTATTCCAACACAGAACGGATCGAAACCGAGGTGCAGCTGGCTGACAGCGGATACGGCCAGGGCCAGATGCTGGTAAATCCCATACACTTGGCATCGCTTTATACCATGTTTAACAATGATGGAAATGTCATGAAACCGTATCTGCAATACAAGCCGGAACCAAAGCCGGAAGTCTGGCTGCCGGACGCATTTTCCCCGGAAATCACGGAGCGGATCAGGACTGCCCTTTGCAAAGTGATCAGCTCAGAACACGGAACCGGACGTGGGGCAAACAGAAATGATATTGAGCTTGCAGGCAAGACGGGAACGGCTGAGATCAAGGCCTCGAAAGGAGATACAAGCGGTACGGAGCTCGGCTGGTTCGCTGTCTTTACGACGGATCCAAAGCTGGAGACTCCCATTCTTCTCGTCAGCATGGTAGAGGATGTGAAGAATTTGGGAGGGAGCGGATATGTGGTAAAAAAAGACAAAGCCGTATTGGATGCCTATATTCCAAACAAACAATAAAAAAGAAGGCTGCTGCACCGGCGGAATCAAACCGGTGTGGCAGCCTTTTTACGGTGATTGGGTATAAATACCTTTATCATTCAGAATATTCAATGTGATTTTTCCTGCTGTGCTTCCATTGGCCGAAGACTCGTCCTGAATGTTGGTTGCAAACACATAGGTTTCCTCCTCTGCCTCCACAAAGCCGATGAACCAGCCGTTTACATTTTTTCCTTCCACGTTCCCGGTTCCGGTTTTTCCATACAGGGAAGCACCGTCTGCGGAAGAAAGGAATAAGGAATTCTTTACCGCCGTTATATTTTCCGGCTGGAACGGAAGCTTACCCTGACAGAAACGGGCCAGCAGCTCCACCTGTTCCACCGGTGAAATCTTTAAGGAGGATTCGAGCCAGTAACGCCCCAGGCCGCCGGATAAGTCTCTGTTGCCATAACCGATGCGGTCCAGGTATCGTTTTAAGCCGGAAAGTCCGGTTTTTTCATCCAGCGAAGTAAAATACCAGTTGACCGAATGCTCCATGGCACTGCCGAGAGTCTGGTCATGGTTCCAGGCTTCGAAAGGGTATCTGGTTCCGTCCCAGTTAAGCGAGGAAGAGGCCGGTGTTATAATTCCATTTTCCAGGGCAGCTAAGGCGCTGTAGATTTTGTAAGTGGAATCCGGGGAAACTCTCCTTGTTCCGGCTTCCCGGTCATAAATGCAGTAACGCCCTGAATTTAATCCGTACAGAACAAAACTGCCTTTATATCCGCAGAAATAGGAGGTTAAATCCAGTGCTGTTACATTTTCTGCGGAAAAATCATATTCCGTACCGGTATAGGCGTTTGCGGACAGCGCCGGAGTACAGCCAAGTACCAGCACTGCAATGGCGGTAAAGAGGAATCTGCTTTTTATCTTACACCACCTGGATTCCCTGCGGTAACCGGCAATGTTTAAGATGCGCTTTTTTATTTCCTTTCCGGAGCCGCCTATTCCGGCTGCAGAATAGGAAAAGCGGGAGATTTTTTCTGCAAAATTAATCAGCGTGTTTCCATAATCCAGATAGCTGTCCTGATCCAGCAGGGACAGGACCGATGAATCACAGGCGATCTCCCGGTCGCTGCGCATTTCATTGAGGGCAAACCAGACGAGCGGGTGGAACCAGTAAATGATCTGTGCCAGAGCCATAAGCCTGTTTACCAGAAGGTCTTTGTGTTTGCAGTGCAAAAGCTCATGGAGAAGGATATAACGGATATCCTTTTGGGAAAGCTCCGAAAGCATGTGGATGGGAACAATGATGCAGGGCTTCCACAACCCAACTGCAATGGGAGCTTTTAAATAGGCACTGCTATAGACAGGAATCTCTTTTTTAATTCCGGACTCTTCCATGCATTTTGTATATAAGTCCCGTATCTGTTTATTCTGAAGGAGAAGAGAGGATTTTTTCAGCTGCCTGATTTTCCGGTTGGAATGAGCGGTAAAACCGGCCATCCATGCCATACCGGCGATCCAAATGCCGATTACGGCAGATGGAAGGACCGGAGGGGCCATGCGGCTTACGGAAACTGAAAAATCCTGAAGGAGACTTTCGGTGGCGGCTGCGGTTTTATAGGCTGACGCTATGGTTTCGGCATTCTTAGACGGAAAGGAACCGCCAAGATACCCAAGCAGCTTATAAGCATGTCCCGGACAAAGAAAAGAACAGGGCAGAAATGGGACAGTCAGTACAAAGAGGAAGAGAAACCAAAGATTGTATTGGGTTCTTGCGGTCAGATGATGCCTGAATACTTTCCTGATCAGCAGGAGTGCGGCAAGCAGAACGGTCAGGACCATGCTGTTTAGAGAAAGGCGTGCCATAAGTGAAAAGAGCATAATCAATTTTCCTCCTCATGCCTGTTAAGAAGAAGTTTTCTTAGTTCTGCCAGATCCTCGTTTGACACATGGTCACTGTTGATATAGCTGGTTACCATACCGGAAATCTTGCCATTGTAGAAGCGGTTTAAAAAATGGTCATTTTCTTTTTTTAAGTATTCTTTTTCTTCCAGAAGCGGGGTATAGACAAAAACACGGCCTTCCTTTTGATAGGTGATGGCTCCCTTCCGGACCAGTCTCTTTAGCAGCGTGTGAATGGTCTTGGGGTTCCAGTCGGTGGTCTTTGCCAATTTGTCCGTCACTTCGTTGGTACTGATGGGGGCATAGCTCCATAATATCTTCATTACTTCATACTCTGCTTCGGAAATTTGCGGCAGATGATTCATTTATGATCTCCTGTTCTTACAAGTGTAATAAGAACATTATAAGAGCATGGAGCCGGCATGTCAATGGGAGCTGCCGCTCCTCCTTTTATTTTACAGGTGTGCTGAGACCGGCTACTTCATCTACCGGAAGGGAGAAGGCAATGGCATGTTCCCCGGTTTCTTTTAATACCGTTTCGCAGATGGATTTCAGTACCGCCTGTTTATCGGTTTCAGGGACCAGGATTAACAGAATTTCCTTTTCATTGGAGAGGGTCAGCCCAAAAAGTTTTTTTGAAGTATCCGTGCCCAGTTCTCTCGCTTTTACCAGCGTTCCGCCCTTACAGCCGGCATTTCTGGCAGCCTCCATAATGGGGGTTGAAAGGTCCGTATTGATAACAGAAGCTATTAGTTCATATCTGATCGTATCTGGCATAGAGCAATCCTCCTTGAGATAATCTGTAGATGTGGGCGGCTCCCCTTCTGTCCGGCTTTCCAGCAGCCTGGAAGCAGCGGCGCTGATTCCTGACAGGGGGATGGTAAACACAATGCCGTATCCCGGCTTTCCGAGCTCCAGTCTGTCATGGAGAGCGGTTAATAAGCGTTCGGAAGCTGTTTTCCCGGCTATGCCGATCACCAGGTCTTTTTCCGGTTCATCAAGTCCCAGGCAGTCTTTGACCGCGGAGCTTGCAGTCCCGTGGCCTCTGATGATGAGAAGCAATTCCTGATGATGTTCTTTGAAGACAGAAGCTGCTTTTTCTCCTTTTCCCCGGTCTACGATAACGGTGATCCAGTTTATTTTATGATTCGAAGTCATCAGCCTCCTCCTTTCCTAATTCGATAAATTCCATGTCCATATCGAGCGGCGGCATGCCTGCGGGAACGCCGGCTTTCTTTGTCTTATAATTGTAAGAAACCCCGATCAGCTGAATGATGATGAGGGGGGTCATGGCGACCATGGCCACGATTCCAAAGGCATCGGTCACAATATTTCCTCCCAGGGCTTCGCAGGCTCCCATGGCGAATGGAAGCAGAAAGGTGGCTGTCATGGGACCGGAAGCCACACCTCCCGAATCAAATGCAATGGACGTAAATATCGGCGGGACCACGAAGGACAGTCCCAGTGCCAGTGCGTAGCCGGGAAGCAGAAGAGCCAGAAGAGGAAGCCCTGTCATGACCCTTAGAATGGATAATCCGAGGGAGATGGACATGCCAATGGATAATCCGGTCATCATGGTTTTTTCCGAGATGGAACCTCCTGTGATGTCCTCTACCTGTTTGTTTAACACCTGTACGGCAGGCTCCGCTTTTACGATAAAGTAACCGATGAGCATACCGATGGGTATCATGATCCAATTGTAAGGAAGGGCTGCAAGCTGCTGTCCAAGGTAATTGCCGGCCGGCATGAATCCAACATTGACTCCGGTTAGGAATAGGGTCAGCCCTATATAAGAGTACATCATGCCGATCAGGATTTTAATCACCTGTCTTTTCCTTAGCCTCAGAAAGAAAAACTGAAAAATGAGAAAGAACAGCAGAATGGGAAGGAGCGCCAGAAAGACTTCCTTTGCATAATCAGGAAATTTATGCTGGAATGCCAGCCAGAGGTCCTGGGAATTGTTGATGGATGGAATCACCATGGGCTCATAGCTGCTTGCAGAAGACTCATAGGCCAGCCCCAGGATCATGACGGAAAGGATCGGTCCCACAGAACAGAGGGACACCAGCCCGAAGCTGTCGCTGTCTGAATTTTTGCCCCGGCCGATCGTGGAAAGTCCTACGCCCAGAGCCATGATAAACGGTACCGTGACCGGTCCGGTCGTAACGCCGCCGGAGTCAAAGGCCACAGCCAGGAATTCTTTCGGAACAAAAAAAGCGGTCACAAAGAGTATGGCATAGCAAACCATAAGAATATGGGACAAACTCCAGCCAAACAGTGTTCTTAAAAATGCCAGTGCGAGGAATAATCCTACGCCTGCAGCCACGGAGAGAATGAGCACCATATCAGGCACGGCCGGCGTCTGTCCGGCCAGGACCTGGAGATCCGGTTCGGCAATGGTAATGATAAAACCAATAATAAAGCATGCAAAAACAATCAGAGGCAATTTCCTGGATTTTGCCAGATGGGCACCCGTTTTTTCTCCGATGATCATCATGGACATATCCACACCCAGTGTAAAAAAGCCCATTCCGACGGTTAATAGAGTTGCTCCTACCAGAAACAGCATCAGAGGATCCAGCGGCATAGGGGTAATCGTTATGCACAATACCAGCACGATGCATGTAACGGGCAGGACAGATGATAGGGATTCAATGATTTTTTCTTTTAACTTTTGATTCAAGTATATACCTCCTGTTGTCCGTTTTCTAATATGATAGGGATTCTTAAGAATGATAACCGGCACAGAATTGTGCCTGAGCCTGCAGGCTCTGTCAGATTACTTATAGTTTAACACAGAAATAGTTGCGGATGCAACTAAAAGTTTGTTAGAGCTTTGTTAAGATATCATCCGGTTTCAAAAAAGCATAGGATGGAAATGATATGGAAAAAGAGCTGCCCGCGGACCGTGGTCCGCCAGGGCAGCTCTTTGTGTATTATGCTGCAGGTTTATCCTCTGCTGCGAGGGAGGAATGATTCTTCCCTTTACCCAGAACGCAGGTATAAATAAAAATTCCGAGACAGGCAGCCGCAAACAGGATACCGATCGGATAGGCAATGCCGGTGGAAAGCCGGAATCCTTCTTTTGCAATCAGGATATAAGTACAGGATACCGCTGACATAAAGGCAGCCGGAAGAGCTGTGATCCAGTAAAAACATTTCCGCCGGTATAAGTACACGCTTGCGGACCACAGCGCGATCATGGCCAGGGTCTGGTTGCTCCAGGAGAAATACCTCCATACGATCTGCACATCAAACTGAGTCAGTACGGAACCGATCGCCAGAAGCGGAACCGTAAGGATCAGCCGGTTTTTTACGGGCTTCTGATCCATTTGGAACCAGTCGGCCAGGGTCAGTCTGGCGCTTCTGTAAGCGGTATCAGCAGAAGAAATGGGGCAGGCAATCACTCCGATCATAGCGATGACCGCACCCACCGGTCCTAAAAGCTTAAAGCAGATTTCATAAACTACGCTGGATTGCCCGTTGCCAAGTGCTGTCAAAAGGCCGCCGGTGCCGTTGTAGAAAGCAACGCCTGCAGCCGCCCAGATCAGGGCGATTACGCCTTCTGCCACCATTGCTCCGTAAAACACCGTGCGGCCGTCCTTTTCATTGGTGAGGCAGCGCGCCATGAGCGGAGACTGGGTCGCATGGAAACCGGAAATAGCGCCGCATGCAACGGATATGAACATGGTAGGCCAAATAGGAGTTCCTGACGGATGAAGGTTTGATAAGGTGATTTCAGGAATATGGTAACCTTTTAAAAGAATGGAACCTCCCACCCCCAGCGCCATAACGATCAGACAGATACCAAAAAACGGGTAAATCTTACCGATAACCTTGTCAATAGGGACAAAAGTCGCGATAAAATAGTAGATCAGTACGACAGCAAGCCAGAAACGGGAATCAAGCACATCCGGAGTCAGCATAGCCAGCAGATTCGCAGGGCCGGTCGAGAAGCTGACCCCCACCAGGACCAGCAGGACAACAGAGAACACACGCATGACCTGCTTCATGGTATTGCCCAAATAGGTCCCTGTAAGCTCGGAAACGCTGGCACCCTTATGGCGCATGGACATCATGCCTACCATATAGTCGTGGACGCCTCCGCCTAAAAGGGTGCCTAAGGTGATCCAGAGAAATACGCTTGGCCCCCAGCAGGCCCCTGCCAAAGCTCCGAAAATGGGCCCCAGACCTGCAATGTTCAAAAGCTGGATCAGAAAGATTCTGGGGGTTCCCATTGGTACATAATCACTTCCGTCTGTCATGGTCAGAGCGGGGGGCTTTCTGTCATCCGGACCGAAAACCTTTTCCGTAACCTTGCTGTAGGTCAAGAAGCCGATGATCAGCAGCGCCAGGCAAACAAAGAAACTTATCATATTCATACCTCCTGTAAAATATTATGAAAACCATTCTTACCTACCGATTATACTATAATATGCACAAAAATAAATGATATTTGCATGAACGTAAGTACTAATTGCACAAACGGCAGAATGATATTCATAAACAGGCAGGAAGCGTTTAAATTCCGATGAGCTGCCTTAGGTGTTTGACTTTTTCCCTTCCGACAGGAAGGATATTTTGTTCAAAGCCCTGCATCTTGACTGCCATGCTGTTGCTGGCCCAGGGAAACATTTCCGCAATGTAATTTAAATTGACCAGAAAGCTTTTGTGGATGCGGCAGAAGCCGTAAGGGGCCAGCCGCTTTTCGTATTCTCCCAAAAGCTGGTTTTCCGTGTAATCCTTAGAGACGGTATGTATGATGCAGCTCCTTAAGCAGGTCTCAATGTATACGATCTGGCTGATGTCCAGCAGGAAGATGGTCCGGTTCACGCAGATGGGCATCCGGTTGGAGGGAAAAGACGGGAGCCTGTTATCTGCCTGGGATTTTTCTGTGTGCAGCCTGGTTAAATCCCTGCTGCATTTTTCAAGGACCCGGCGCACTCTTTCCGGATCAAAGGGCTTAAGGATATAATTATTTACACCCAGCTCAAATGCTTTCACCGCATATTGGGAATAGGCCGTAGCAAAAACGATCTGGGCATCCGGAAGCATGCGCTTTACAGCCGCAGCCAGCGTAGTTCCTTCCATATCATTTAAGTTTATGTCCAGAAACAGCAGGTCAAAGGAATGATTTTCGAGAAGCTCAAGGGCGGCAGCTCCGCTGTCAGCCTCTTTGATCCGGCTGTCCGGGAAAATGGACAAAATCTGATGAATCAGTTCTTTTCGGGCAGGACGCTCGTCATCGATCACTGCAATTTTCATAATAACCTCTCCATTAAACTATTTTTTGATGAGCAGTTGCGGCAAGCTCCTCTCCATACCTGGATTCTGAGACTGCCGCAGGTATCAGGAAAAAGACTCTGGAGCCATTTACAGAGCTTTCGATATGAAGTCCGTTATCCTGTCCGTAGATGCTCTTTAACCGCTTATGTACGTTCTCCAGCCCTACACCTCCATAGCTCTCCCCTGCATACAGCTGCTTAGGGATATCCCGGGGAAATCCCATTCCATTGTCAGAAACCGCTATTTCGATCTTGTCGTCCATGGTATGGGCATGAATGGATACCAGCCGGTTTCCCTTATGATCGGCACCGTACCGGATGGCATTTTCCACCAGGGGCTGGAGAATGAAGGAGGGAACCATGCAGTTTATGCCATCCTCCACGTCGATCACTACACGGAGCTTTTCTTCAAACCTTGCTTTTTCAAGGTCCAGATAGCTGGAAATATGAGAAAGCTCTGTGTGAAGGTTCAGCATATACTGGTCGTTTTCTAAAGTCTGCCGGTAGTAAGAAGAAAGGGAGAGGAGAAGCTCTCTGGCTCTGTCCGGATTTTCCCGGCTGATGTAGGAGATGGTATTGAGCGAATTATATAAAAAATGCGGGTTTACCTGAGACTGCAAGGCCTTAAACTCCGCCTTGCGCCGCAGTTTTTTCTGGTATTCCAGATAAGAAAGCTCCAGCTGGGTGGAGAAAAGCCGGGCCAGCTCAGAAGCAAAATTTAAGTTTGACCGGGAATTGTGCCAGTGTTTTTTTACCACCATGGTCAGGCTGCCGATGGGATGGTCCGTCTCGACCATGGGAGCGGCCACGATCATATGGTTTTTTAATATGGGATAAAAAGGGTCGTCTTTTTCTGCATAATCGAATATGGTTGGTTTTAAATCCCGGAGGGATTCCAGAATAGGGACCAGAATGGAATCCCCCTTTAATGCGCATAAGCCTGCATCGGCTTTCATGGCGAGGATTTTCCTGGTATCAGTGATCAATACGGCGGCACAGGAAGTGGATTGATAAATGATTTCCGCAGCAGCCTCCATATCTGCAGTGCTGTATAAGCCCTTACGCAAATGGGGCAGGCTTTGCTCCACGATTCCCAGCGCCAGACGCATTTTCTCGGCGAACTGGCTGTCCTCTTCCATAAATACCATGTTAAAGGTACCTAAAAAGATGATCATGCCCAGTGCGTTCATGATGATCATGGGAAATGCGATCACCTCCACCAGCTGCATGGCTGCCTGAAACGGTCTGGAGATCAGAAGTATGATCCCCATTTGTCCCGTTTCTACAAGTGCGGTGATCAGAAAGATACCGGCACTGTTTATCTTNCCCCCAGCAGGCCCCTGCCAAAGCTCCGAAAATGGGCCCCAGACCTGCAATGTTCAAAAGCTGGATCAGAAAGATTCTGGGGGTTCCCATTGGTACATAATCACTTCCGTCTGTCATGGTCAGAGCGGGGGGCTTTCTGTCATCCGGACCGAAAACCTTTTCCGTAACCTTGCTGTAGGTCAAGAAGCCGATGATCAGCAGCGCCAGGCAAACAAAGAAACTTATCATATTCATACCTCCTGTAAAATATTATGAAAACCATTCTTACCTACCGATTATACTATAATATGCACAAAAATAAATGATATTTGCATGAACGTAAGTACTAATTGCACAAACGGCAGAATGATATTCATAAACAGGCAGGAAGCGTTTAAATTCCGATGAGCTGCCTTAGGTGTTTGACTTTTTCCCTTCCGACAGGAAGGATATTTTGTTCAAAGCCCTGCATCTTGACTGCCATGCTGTTGCTGGCCCAGGGAAACATTTCCGCAATGTAATTTAAATTGACCAGAAAGCTTTTGTGGATGCGGCAGAAGCCGTAAGGGGCCAGCCGCTTTTCGTATTCTCCCAAAAGCTGGTTTTCCGTGTAATCCTTAGAGACGGTATGTATGATGCAGCTCCTTAAGCAGGTCTCAATGTATACGATCTGGCTGATGTCCAGCAGGAAGATGGTCCGGTTCACGCAGATGGGCATCCGGTTGGAGGGAAAAGACGGGAGCCTGTTATCTGCCTGGGATTTTTCTGTGTGCAGCCTGGTTAAATCCCTGCTGCATTTTTCAAGGACCCGGCGCACTCTTTCCGGATCAAAGGGCTTAAGGATATAATTATTTACACCCAGCTCAAATGCTTTCACCGCATATTGGGAATAGGCCGTAGCAAAAACGATCTGGGCATCCGGAAGCATGCGCTTTACAGCCGCAGCCAGCGTAGTTCCTTCCATATCATTTAAGTTTATGTCCAGAAACAGCAGGTCAAAGGAATGATTTTCGAGAAGCTCAAGGGCGGCAGCTCCGCTGTCAGCCTCTTTGATCCGGCTGTCCGGGAAAATGGACAAAATCTGATGAATCAGTTCTTTTCGGGCAGGACGCTCGTCATCGATCACTGCAATTTTCATAATAACCTCTCCATTAAACTATTTTTTGATGAGCAGTTGCGGCAAGCTCCTCTCCATACCTGGATTCTGAGACTGCCGCAGGTATCAGGAAAAAGACTCTGGAGCCATTTACAGAGCTTTCGATATGAAGTCCGTTATCCTGTCCGTAGATGCTCTTTAACCGCTTATGTACGTTCTCCAGCCCTACACCTCCATAGCTCTCCCCTGCATACAGCTGCTTAGGGATATCCCGGGGAAATCCCATTCCATTGTCAGAAACCGCTATTTCGATCTTGTCGTCCATGGTATGGGCATGAATGGATACCAGCCGGTTTCCCTTATGATCGGCACCGTACCGGATGGCATTTTCCACCAGGGGCTGGAGAATGAAGGAGGGAACCATGCAGTTTATGCCATCCTCCACGTCGATCACTACACGGAGCTTTTCTTCAAACCTTGCTTTTTCAAGGTCCAGATAGCTGGAAATATGAGAAAGCTCTGTGTGAAGGTTCAGCATATACTGGTCGTTTTCTAAAGTCTGCCGGTAGTAAGAAGAAAGGGAGAGGAGAAGCTCTCTGGCTCTGTCCGGATTTTCCCGGCTGATGTAGGAGATGGTATTGAGCGAATTATATAAAAAATGCGGGTTTACCTGAGACTGCAAGGCCTTAAACTCCGCCTTGCGCCGCAGTTTTTTCTGGTATTCCAGATAAGAAAGCTCCAGCTGGGTGGAGAAAAGCCGGGCCAGCTCAGAAGCAAAATTTAAGTTTGACCGGGAATTGTGCCAGTGTTTTTTTACCACCATGGTCAGGCTGCCGATGGGATGGTCCGTCTCGACCATGGGAGCGGCCACGATCATATGGTTTTTTAATATGGGATAAAAAGGGTCGTCTTTTTCTGCATAATCGAATATGGTTGGTTTTAAATCCCGGAGGGATTCCAGAATAGGGACCAGAATGGAATCCCCCTTTAATGCGCATAAGCCTGCATCGGCTTTCATGGCGAGGATTTTCCTGGTATCAGTGATCAATACGGCGGCACAGGAAGTGGATTGATAAATGATTTCCGCAGCAGCCTCCATATCTGCAGTGCTGTATAAGCCCTTACGCAAATGGGGCAGGCTTTGCTCCACGATTCCCAGCGCCAGACGCATTTTCTCGGCGAACTGGCTGTCCTCTTCCATAAATACCATGTTAAAGGTACCTAAAAAGATGATCATGCCCAGTGCGTTCATGATGATCATGGGAAATGCGATCACCTCCACCAGCTGCATGGCTGCCTGAAACGGTCTGGAGATCAGAAGTATGATCCCCATTTGTCCCGTTTCTACAAGTGCGGTGATCAGAAAGATACCGGCACTGTTTATCTTTCCCATTTTAAAACGGCGGGAAAATATGGAGCCTGCAAGGCCTTCCATGAGGGTAGACAAGGCACAGGAAACGGCAGTAAAGCCGCCGATATCAAAAAAGTAACGGTGAAGCCCTCCGATTAAGGCGGCTCCCATGCCGACATAAGGGCCGCCTAACAGTCCGGCTGCCAGTACGCCGATCACACGGGTATTGACGATGGCTCCCTGTGCGCGTACCCCTGTATAGGTAGAGATAATGCTGACGAGACCGAATATGGCTGCCAGAGCTGCGATACATCCGGGGGGATTTTTATCGTACAGAAGCATGCTGCGAACGATCGGTATTTTTGTCAGCAGAGTGGCGATGAGAACCAGAAGGCCGATATTTAACAGGAGACTGAAAAACATAGTATCAGGCATGGAACACCTCCTTGCACAAACACGGGTTAATAACTAAATTATATCAAATAATGGATAAAAATGAAGCTTTACTTTTAAATTCCTGCAAAGGCATGAATCTCAGCCTGAAATGAAAAAAACTTGTTCCTTCCTTCAAAACATGGTAAAATATTAACTTATGATTTTGACGTTTGATTGGAGGGAAGAAAATGAACAGTATGCAGAAGGTATGGATCTGCGGTGCCAATGGGAGAGTTGGCAGGAAAATGACGGAGCTGTTAAAACACTCACAGGTTGAGCTTCTGCTCACCGATGTGGATGATGTTGATATCACCAACCCCGAGGCGGTCACGGATTTTGCCCATATGAACCGGCCCCATTATATCGTAAACTGTGCGGGCCTTACCGATGTCAGCGCCTGTGAGGAAAGCAAGGAAAATGCATTTAAGGTCAATGCTCTGGGTGCCCGCAATCTAAGTGTGGCGGCCAGAATGGGAAAGGCAAGAATGATTCAGATGTCAACGGATGATGTATTTGACGGCAGCGGCAATGTCCCTTATACGGAATTTGACACGCCAAATCCTCAGACCATTTATGGAAAATCAAAACTGGCGGGAGAGAATTTTGTCAGGGAATTCTGCAGCCGGCATATCATTATCCGGAGCTCCTGGATATTTGGTGACGGAAGCGGCTATGTAAGCCGCATATTAAAACAGCTGGAGGAAGGGAAAACCATTTATGCGGCAGAGGACCAGACTGCGGTGCCGACCGGTGCTTCTGAGCTGGCGGCTAAAGTGATCGGCCTGATGGAATCTGCCCCTGATGGAATTTATCACGTGACGGGCCAGGGAAGCTGTACCCGGTATGAATTTGCAAAAGAAATCGTAAGGCTTTCCGGATATCAGACGGAAGTGGTTCCGGTTCCGGCAAGGGAGGATAAGCTGACTGCCATGCGTCCCTCTTATTCGGTTCTGGAGAACCTGATGCTTAAGATATCAGATATACAACTGCTGCCGGATTGGAGAGTGATGCTTGAACGCTATATGACCGGAAGCGGCAAATAAGAAAAAAGGAAGGAAGTATATAATATATGGATAATAAGAAAAAAATGGGACTGACCACAGCAATCTTTATCGGGCTTTTAGCCGGCGCTCTGACCGGAATCCTGCTTCACTACTTTGTCCCCGCGGGAAAGCTCCGGGATGAGGTGATAATCGGCGGAATCTTTTATGTGGTGGGAAACGGCTTCCTGCGGCTCATGCAGATGCTGGTGGTACCCCTGGTATTCTGCTCCCTGGTTTGCGGGAGCATGGCAATGGGAGATACGAAGAAACTGGGAAAAATCGGTATCAAGACGCTGGTTCTTTATCTGGCCACCACAGCTCTCGCAATTTCCATAGCGCTACTGGTAGCAAATCTCATCGATCCGGGAATTGGCCTGAATATGTCTTCCATTGAGACCAAAGAGGTGTCCATTGCAGAAAAGACAAGCCTTCCGGATACGTTGCTTAATATCATCCCCACCAATCCGCTTGGTGCTCTGGCAAGCGGGGACATGCTTCCCATCATTCTGTTTGCCCTGCTTGTGGGCGTGATCCTGGCAAAGCTGGGAGAGAGCGTGGAAACGGTCGGGAACTTTTTCAGCCAGTTTAACGATGTGATGATGCAGATGACAGTTATGGTCATGAAGCTGGCTCCTTATGGGGTGTTCTGCCTCATTGCCAAGACCTTTTCCGGTATCGGTTATGATGCCTTTCTTCCATTGTTAAAATATATGCTGTCTGTTCTGGCGGCCCTGGCGATTCAGTGCCTGGTTACTTATATGGCAATGTTAAAGGGTTTTACCGGCTTGAATCCGGTCCGGTTTTTAAAGAAATTTCTTCCGGTTATGGGATTTGCATTTTCTACAGCAACATCCAATGCCACCATTCCCATGTCCATTGATACCCTTCATAAAAAAATGGGAGTATCCAAGAGGATTTCTTCTTTTACGATTCCTCTGGGTGCCACCATCAATATGGATGGAACGGCCATCATGCAGGGAGTTGCCGTGGTATTCGCTGCTCAGGCTTTCGGAATGAATTTAACTCCTGCGGACTATATGACCGTTATTCTGACGGCAACCCTGGCTTCTGTCGGCACGGCCGGAGTGCCGGGGGTCGGCCTTATTACCCTGTCTATGGTATTCCATTCCGTCGGCCTGCCGGTGGAGGCCATCGCTTTGATCATGGGAATCGACCGGATTCTGGATATGAGCCGGACCGCGGTCAACATTACAGGCGATGCGGTCTGCACCACGATCGTTGCCTGCCAGGACAATGCAGTGGATAAAAACGTATTTCATGAGGCATAATAAAAGGCGGCATCATTCCTGAGAAAGGTCTGATGCTGCCTTTTTAAATATTACTGACGGTATTTGGAAACCTCTTCGTAATTTTCTCCCAGTTTTGCCTCATTGAATGGAACATTCGGCCCAAGGCGGAATACCGGTTTCAGCAGGATCGGAGTGATGATGGTAGTAATGACAACGACGATAACCACCGGTCCTAAGAAATTGGAACCCAGAAGGCCTAACTGCTGTCCCTTGCTTGCTACGATCAGGGCTACCTCGCCACGGGAGATCATGCCGACGCCGATGCGGATGCTCTGGTAATTTTTATATCCGCACAGTTTTGCACCCAGGCCGCAGCCGACCACCTTGGTCAGGATGGCAATCAGGGTCAGACAGACAGCGAACAGAACAATGGAAGCCGTCATGGAAGGCAGCTCCACTTTAAGGCCGATGCTCGCAAAGAAAACCGGGGATAAAAACAGGTAGGATAATGTATCGAATTTGGAAGTCAGGAATTGGGATTTCTGGGTATTGGATATGATGACCCCTGCTATGTAAGCACCGGTGATGTCTGCTATGCCAAAATATTTTTCCGCAATGTAGGACATTATAAGGCACAGAGCAAAGGCTGCGATCGCATGGCGCTGCAGCCCTCTTTCCGCCTGGTTGCTCCATTTGGAGAACAGCTTATAGATGAGGATGCCGCCTGCAACAGAAAAAACAAAGAATGCTGCTATTTTTAACAGAACAACGAAAAGGCTCACACCCGGATCTGCGACGCTTGTAATGATCGTCAGGGCAATGATTCCAAGAACATCATCGATGATGGCAGCGCCCAGAATGGCGTTACCGGAATGGGTCTTGAGCTTTCCGAGCTCTTTTAATGTTTCCACTGAAATGCTGACTGAGGTGGCTGTCAGAATGACTCCGATGAACATGTTCTGCAAAAAAAGGGAACCGTTAGCGTCTGATGGAATCAATTCCGGCCGGTTGAAAAACTGAGAAACGGCGAAACCTCCGATAAGCGGAACGATCACGCCGATGAGAGCGATGATAAACGCGGATTTTCCGCTCTTTCGTAATTCCTTTGTATCTGTCTCCAGGCCTGCACAGAACATCAGCACGATGACCCCGATTTCAGCTATCTTGTCGAGAAACTCCGTTTCATGCAGTGTGCCAAGCATGGCAGGGCCGAGGATGACTCCGGCTAACAGGGCACCCACTACCTGCGGCATGTGGAATTTCCTGGTAACAAGTCCGAGAACCTTGGTGCTGAGAAGAATGATTGCAAGGTTAAGTAAAAATTGGTAACTATTCATTTTTGTCCCTCCTCAATAAGCGCATATATATGGTTATAAATGGTAAACAGATTAATATTACGCCTATTTTTACCGACTGTCAATTCGGTCAAAAATTTGGACGTGCTTCATCTGGTTATTGCGCCGGAGAAATTGCTGTCTGCCAGGCCTTTTGCCGAAGTTTGAATACTGGAAGTTGTAGGATTTAAGACAATATAACGTCAATAGAATATGAATAAAATTTTATGTTATTTCATATCTTTAAAAAATATAAGTTTAATGGCAAAATTATATGAGAATAAGATGTTATTTGTATAAAATACTGTAATTACAGAAAATATAGCTATATATTTGTGTATTATGCTGTATTGAATTCCAAAGTTAAAAAAGATATCATTATAGCAACCTAAGTGGTCGACAGAACTTCAGGTAAGAACTTAATTACTGAAACTTAATTACTTTTTCATGTTCTATTCACGAAGAGGTGGAATAGCAGGATACGGTCCGTATCCGCTTTCCGCCTCTTCTTTCATGTGTAAGGAGGAATTGGTTATGAGACAGGTTGCTATCTATGGAAAAGGCGGTATCGGTAAATCGACAACCACACAGAACCTGACCGCAGGTCTGGCGGAAATGGGAAAACACATTATGATCGTGGGATGTGACCCGAAGGCAGATTCCACCAGACTTGTTCTCGGAGGTCTGGCACAGAAAACGGTTTTGGATACCCTCCGTGACGAGGGGGATGACATCGAGCTGGATGCCGTAATGAAGGAAGGCTATGGCGGAATCAAGGGAGTGGAATCAGGCGGACCGGAGCCCGGCGTCGGATGTGCGGGGCGCGGAATCATTACCTCCATTAACTTATTGGAGCAGCTTGGTGCCTACACCGATGATCTGGATTATGTATTTTATGACGTGCTCGGAGACGTTGTATGCGGTGGATTCGCAATGCCCATCCGGGAAGGCAAGGCGCAGGAGATTTATATCGTATGTTCCGGCGAAATGATGGCCCTCTATGCTGCCAACAACATTTCCAAAGGGATCGCAAAATATGCAAAGAGCGGCGGAGTACGGCTGGGGGGGTTGATCTGCAACTCCAGAAAGGTGGATAAGGAACAGGATCTGGTGGAAGCTGTGGCCGCTAAAATCGGAACCCAGATGATCCACTTTGTACCCCGTGATAATGCGGTGCAGAGAGCGGAAATCAGAAAGAGGACTGTCATTGACTTTTCTCCGGAAGAGCCCCAGGCGGATGAATACCGTACGTTAGCACAGAAGGTCGATTCCAATGAAATGTTTGTAATCCCAAATCCGATGAAGATTGATGAACTGGAAGAAATCCTGATGCAGTATGGCGTTATGGACTAACCGGACAGAGAGGAGAGGATGTTATGTTATTGGTGAGAGCAATTATCCGGCCGGAAAAGGCAGATTATGTGATGAAAGAGGCTGCGGAAGCAGGGTTTCAGGCCGTGACCAAAATGGATGTATATGGACGTGGAAAGCAAAAAGGAATCACCGTGGGAGATATCCACTATGATGAAATTCCGAAGGAAATGCTGTTGTTTTTCTGCAATGATGAGGATAAGGATGATCTGGTAAAAGTGATTTTAAGGACCGCGAGAACCGGCGACGGAAATTACGGCGACGGACGGATCTTTATTTCACCGGTGGAGGATGCCTATACCATCAGCACCGGAAAGCAGGGACTTTAGGCCAGGGCTTTTGCAGAGAAAGGAATGATAAAAATGAAAGAAGTAATGGCATTTATTCGCGTGAATAAGATCAATCCCACGAAGAAGGCCCTGGCGGAAGGAGGCTTTCCGGCATTTACATGCAGGCCTGTGCTTGGCAGAGGGAAAAAGAGCATCGATCCGGAGCTGTTATCCCTGGTCATGGAAACCGGCGAATTGCCGATGTCTCCAAAAGGAGAGCATTTGACGGAGGCATTCCGGTGGATCCCGAAGCGTTTCATTACGCTGATCGTAGAGGACGGCCAGGTATCAGACGTTGTTGACATTTTAATAAAAGCGAACCAGACAGGAAACCCGGGTGACGGAAAGATATTTGTGCTTCCGATCTATGAGGCCTATACCGTCAGAAGCGGTGAACACACAATGGATGCTTATTGACAGGAGGGGAAGGCTATGGCAAAGGAACGAGACCTGTTGCTGGATAAATATTCATCCAGAGTATTTAAAAATAGAAAAAGTCATATTACGCAGCTTGAATTTGGTGAGAAACCGGATGAGATTACGGCCAATACCCGTGCAATTCCGGGTATAGTAACCGCAAGGGGCTGCTGCTATGCAGGCTGCAAGGGCGTTGTCATCGGTCCCATGAAGGATTCTGTGGTCATTACCCATGGGCCCATCGGGTGCGCATTTTATTCCTGGGGCACAAGAAGAAACAAAGCGAGACCTTCCTATGAGGGAGAACCCAATTTTGTTCCTTATTCCTTCTGTACGGACATGAGGGCGGCAGATATTGTATTCGGCGGAGAGAAAAAGCTGGAAGCGGGCATTGATGAGATCATGAAGCTGTTTCAGCCGAAGTGTATCTTTATCTGTTCCACCTGCCCCATCGGCCTGATCGGCGATGATGTGCAGGCTGTTGCACGGAGGGTTCAGGAGAAATATGGAATTACGGCAATCGGATATTCCTGTGAGGGATATAAGGGAGTATCCCAGTCCGCCGGGCATCACATTGCAAACAACGGACTGATGCGCTATGTGATCGGAAAAGGCGGGGAAGCTCCCAAAGGAAAATACAGCGTTAATATCCTGGGCGAGTATAACATCGGCGGCGACGGCTGGGAACAGGAACGCATTTTAAAGAAGATCGGCTATGAAGTAGTTTCCGTATTTACCGGAGACGGATCCTATGAAACCGTGAAAAATTCCCATCTGGCAGACTTAAATCTGGTTATGTGCCACCGGTCCATCAATTACATAGCGGAAATGATGAAAACCAAATATGGCGTTGACTGGCTGAAGGTCAATTTTATCGGTGTAGGAGCAACCTGCAAGTCCCTTCGTATGATGGCAAAATACTTCAATGATCCGGAGTTAACCAGGCGCACCGAGGAAGTGATTGCAGAAGAGCTTGCAGAGATCAATGAGGATATGGAGTATTACAAATCCAAGCTGAAAGGAAAGACGGCAGGCATTTTCGTCGGCGGTTCCCGTTCCCATCATTATCAGATGCTGCTTCGGGATTTTGGCATGGAGACCACCATTGCAGGCTATGAATTTGCCCACCGGGATGATTACGAAGGCCGGGAGATCATACCTCAGATTAAGGCGGACGCGGATTCAAAGAACATCGAGGAAATTACGGTGGAACGGGAAAACGGGTATGCAGACCGCTATTCCGAAGAAGAAATGAAGAAATTACGGGCAGAAGGCGTGGAACTGGATACCTACGATGGCATGATAAAGGATATGAAGAAAGGCTATATGGTTGTGGATGACTATAACATGTTTGAAACAGACCAGCTCATTGATGAATATAAGCCCGATATATTCTTTTCCGGTATTAAGGATAAATATGCCATTCAGCATGGCGGAGTGGTATCCCGTCAGATGCATTCCTACGATTATTCCGGTCCCTATGCGGGATTCCGCGGGGCGGTAAACTTCGGAAGGGATGTTGCCATGAGTCTGTATACCAATGCCTGGGTGCTGGTAAAGCCGCCGTGGAAAACTGTGCCCATGCTTGAAGGAACGTTAGGAGGTGCCGGCTGATGCTTGATTTAACTCCAAAAGAAGTCATGGAAAAGCGTCGAATGACCATTAATCCATGTAAGACATGTGAACCGGTAGGAGCCATGTTCTGTGCTCTGGGGGCAGAAAAATGCATGCCTCATTCCCACGGCTCTCAGGGCTGCTGTTCCTATCACAGGACGGTTTTGAGCCGCCATTTCAAGGAACCGGCGCTTGCTTCCACCAGCTCCTTTACCGAGGGGGCTTCCGTATTCGGCGGGAGAAGCAACATTACAACAGCCGTTAAGAATGTGTTCGATCTGTATGATCCGGATATAATGGCGATCCATACCACCTGTCTTTCCGAGACGATCGGGGATGACGTTGGTTCCTATATTCTGGACATGGAAATTCCGGAGGGAAAAACCATTCTGTTTGCCAGCACTCCCTCTTATGAGGGCTCCCACATACAGGGATTCTCCAACATGATGATCGGATTCATGCGGTATATGACAAAGAAAAGCGGCAAGCCCAACGGGAAGGTAGCCATCTTCCCGGGCTGGGTCAATCCCGGAGACGACCGGGAATTAAAGCGGATCGCAGGTCTTATGGGAGCAGAGTTCATTTATTTTCCGGATCATGACGGAACCATGGATCACCCCATGGATGGAAAGAATGAATATTTCCACGATCATGCGGGAACGTCGGCTTCTGACATTGAGGCACTGGGGGACTGTGCCAAACTGATTTCCATGGGAACATACTGCAGCCTGGAGCCCTCAGAATATTTGAAAAAGGAATATAAGGTTCCGTTCTCCAACATACCGGTTCCGGTGGGCGTCAAGCTGACAGACCGGTACGTCATGGAATTGCAGAAATTCACCAAAAAGGAAGTTCCGAAGGAGCTGGAGGATGAAAGAGGAAGACTGGTCGATTTGATGTTAGACGCTCACCAGTATGTTTATAAGAAGAAAACTGCGGTTTACGGGGACCCGGATATTGTGTATGGTTTCACCGCCCTGTGCCTGGAGCTCGGAATGAGTCCCAAATATATCATCACAGGAACTCCGAAGGAGCGGTGGGAGAAGGAAATAAAAGCGTTGATGGATCAGTACGGTGTGGATGAAAGCGAATATGTGGTGAAAGCCGACACGGATCTGTTTTATTTACATCAGCTGATCAAGAATGAGCCCGTAGACGTTCTTCTTGGTTCCAGCTATGGAAAACAGATCGCAAAAGCAGAAGATATCCCCATTGTCCGAATGGGATTCCCGGTACTGGACCGGTACGGCAATCCGATCCAGGCTACGGTCGGGTATGCCGGTGCGATCCGGTACGTAGAAAAGATCGTCGATGCTATGATGGACCGGCAGGACAGGGATGCGGCGGACGAAGATTTTGATGTAGTCATGTAGAAGATCGGAAAATACTTAAGCCAGGGAGGGAGCAACCCCTCCCTATTGCTGTATTTTTGCATGGGCAGGAAAGAGGAAACACCCTGCGGGTATACCTTTACGCCCGATAAAGCGGGGCGGGCCCTGCCCAAAATACGTGGGCAGGAAAGAGGAAACACCCTGCGGGTATACCTTTATGCCCAAAATACGTGGGCAGGAAAGAGGAAGCACCCTGTGGGTATACCTTTATGCCCAAAATACATGGGCAGGAAAGAGGAAAGGAGTATGGTCATGGAAACGGTAGTATGTAACAGGAATATATTGGATGCCAGAAAAAATTCCATCATGGTGAAGGACGGCTGGGATAGTCCCAAAGGCGGAATCTGCTGTGACAGTAACAGTGTATCCGGTTCCGTATCCCAAAGAGCGTGCGTATACTGCGGAGCAAGGGTCGTCTTAAACCCCATTACGGATGCCTATCATATTGTACACGGTCCCATCGGCTGTTCCAGCTATACCTGGGATATCCGGGGCTCTTTAACAAGCGGAGAAGACATTTACCGCAACAGCTTTTCCACGGATCTTCAGGAAACCGATATCATATTCGGAGGAATAAAAAAACTGGATGCTGCAGTCGATGAGCTGATGAGCAGGCAGGAGAATGTCAAAATGATTTTTATTTATGCTACCTGCATCGTAGGCGTGATCGGAGACGATGTAGATGCACTTTGCAGGATCAAGTCCGAACAGTATAAAATCCCTGTCATTCCTGTAAAGTCGCCCGGATTTTCCGGAAACAAATCAACCGGATACCGTATGGCATGCGATGCCATCATGCAGGTGCTGATCCCCCATAAAAGCATGGAGAAGAAAAAGGCCATCAATATTTTGGGGGATTTTAACCTGGCGGGGGAAATGTGGATCATTAAAAATTACTTCAAACAGATCGGGATCGACGTTATAACCGGATTTACCGGTGACACCTGCTATGAAGACATGATAAGGGCCCCCCAGGCTTCTTTGAACATCGTCCAGTGCGCAGGTTCCAGCAACTATCTTGCAAAACGGATGGAAGAGGAATTTGAGATCCCATTTCTGAAGGTCAGCTTTTTCGGGATAGAAGATACCGCGGCCTCTCTGGTTCGTGTAGCAGAGGCATTGGGAGATGAGGAAGCCAGAAGGAAAGCCATCGAATTTTGCCGCGAACAGGAGAAAAAGCTCACCGGTTTTCTGGACCGGTACAGGAAGAATCTGGCCGGTAAGAAAGCGGCCATTTACGTTGGGGGAGGATTTAAGGCCATTTCACTGATCCGCCAATTTGCGGTAATGGGAATGAAAACCGTGGTCGTTGGGACCCAGACAGGGAAAAAGGAAGATTATGAAATCATCGAAAGCCTGGTGGATCAGGATACCGTGATCCTTGATGATGCCAATCCGGCGGAACTGGAAGCGTTCATGAAGGAAAAAGGAGCGGATATCCTGGTAGGGGGCGTGAAGGAAAGGCCATTGGCCTATAAACTGGGGATTGCGTTCTGTGACCATAACCATGAACGAAAACTGCCTCTTGCAGGCTTTGAAGGCGTGTATAACTTTACAATGGAGATCAACCGAAGCATAAATAATCCGGTATGGGAATATGTAAGCTGACAGAAAGGCGGAGTGACGATGAAAAGTGAGGTAAAGCCTCTGGTAAATATGAATATAAATCCGTGCAAAATGTGTATGCCCATGGGCAGCGCGACCGCTTTTTACGGTTTAAAAAACTGCATGACCATCCTCCACGGTTCTCAGGGGTGCGCAACGTATATCCGTCGGCATATGGCCACCCATTACAACGAACCGATTGATATCGCTTCCTCTTCCCTTACCGAACAGGGGACTGTTTACGGCGGAAGTGAAAATTTAAAAAAAGGCTTAAAAAATCTGATCGAACTCTATCATCCGGATGTGATAGGTGTTATGACCACCTGTCTTGCGGAAACCATCGGGGAAGACGTTCCGGGGATCATTGATGCTTTTAAAGAAGAGAATCCGGAGTACCGGGACATGATCATCATACCATGCTCATCGCCGGGATATGGAGGAAGCCAATACGAGGGATATTTCCGGGCGCTGCACGCAATGATATCTTCCGTGACCATGGATGTGGATAAAAACAACAGAGTGAATGTGGTAACTGCGCCTTTAAGTCCTGCCGATACCAGATATTTAAAGAGGATTTTAAATCTGTTTGGAATAGAAGCTGTTCTGCTTCCGGATGTTTCGGAGAACCTGGATGGAGTGCATGCGAAGGAGTATAACCGCCTGCCCCATCATGGGACCGGTATTGCGGATATCCGGAAAATGGGCGGAGCCAGGCTGACTTTGGAATTAACCGGGTTTGAACGAAAGGATTCCGTGGCAAAATTTTTGGAGGATGCTTATGGAGTACCCTTTAAAAGGCTGCCTTTGCCGGTGGGGATCCGGGATACCGACGGGTTCCTCCGTACGCTTTCTGAGATTTCCGGAAAAGAGATTCCCCGGGAATTAAAAGAAGAACGGGGGCGGTACCTGGATTCCATGATCGATTCCCATAAGTATAACGCTTCCGGAAGGGCAGCCGTGTTCGGGGAGCCGGACCAGGTGTTCTCTACCGTGCGGCTGATGTGCGAATGCGGCATTATGCCTGTGGTATGTGCGACCGGAGCGGCGTGCCCGGAGCTGGCAGAACTGGCCGGGCCGGAAATCGAAAAACTTGGCAGCCTGTATTTTGTGGATGCTTATGGGATCGCAGACAAGGCGGATTTTAAGGATATAGAAGCCATGATCCGGACATACAAAGCCAACATTCTGGTGGGCAATTCCGATGGAAGAAGGATCGCGGAGGATTTAAAGCTTCCCCTGGTACGGAGAGGCTTTCCCATTCACGACCATGTGGGAGGCCAGCGCTTAAGAATGCTCGGATACGAAGGTTCCATGGAGTACATGGATGAAATGACCAATGACCTCATTGATACCACCGAGACCACCTTCCGGGATACTCTTTACGATACCTATTATAAAAATACACTGATCGACGGGAAAAAGGAAGAACCGAAACAGGCAGAGCCGGAAGACGGAGAGGAGATGATCCGGAAAAAGACCATGGAGCATCCGTGCTACAACTGCGGAGCCCATCAATATGCAAGGATCCATCTGCCGGTAGCCCCGGCCTGCAATGTGCAGTGCAGCTATTGCGTCCGGAAATTTGACTGTCCCAATGAAAGCCGCCCGGGTGTGACCTCCGGCATTCTGACTCCAAACGAAGCACTGGAACGGTACATAGAGGTGAAGAAAAAGATGCCCAATTTAACCGTTGCCGGCATTGCAGGACCGGGAGAAGCGCTGGAAAACTGGGAGAGTGTAAAAACGGTATTTGAGCTGATCCGAAAGCATGATCCGGATGTCACCTTCTGCCTTTCCACAAACGGCTTAAAGCTTCCTCTGTATGCAAGGGAGCTTGCGGATCTGGGTGTTTCTCATGTGACCGTGACCATGAATGCTGTGGATCCCCATATCAGCGGACAGATGTATCAGTACATTCATTTTATGGGAAAGGAATATAAAGGAGATGCAGCCGGAGCGGTTATGGTAGCAAACCAGCTTGCCGGGATCCGCCTTCTCATAGCAAGCCATGTGATCGTAAAGGTAAATATTGTTACGGTAAAAGGGATCAATGATGCGCATGTCCCGGAAGTTGTAAAAACCGTGAAGTCCATGGGGTGTTACATTACCAATATCATGCAGATGATTCCGGTAGAAGGCAGCGCATTCCAGGATATAGAGCCGATTTCCAATAAACGGCTGCAGGAGATCCGAAAACAGTGCGGGGAAATCATGCCCCAGATGTATCACTGCCAGCATTGCCGTGCCGATGCGGTGGGGACCCTTGACGATGATAAGTCCATCCGGTTAAACGGGTTTCTCAAGGAAGAGCAAAAGGAAACTCCTCCGGTCCATCAGACATACCGGTTTGCAGTGGCCTCAAAAAGCGGTGTGATCGTAGACACACACTTTGGCCATGCAAGAGAGTTTTACCTCTATGACTATCTGGATGGAGAGGTCCGGTTTGTTGGAAAACGAAAGGTAGAGCAGTACTGCCGGGGGGAAGAATCCTGCGGGGAGAAAGAAGATAATATAGAGCGGATCATAGCTGCTTTAAACGGATGCAACGGTGTCATAGCCATGCGGATAGGTATGGAACCTAAGCGGAAACTGACCCAGAGGGGGATCACGCCGGTAAATACCTATGACATGATCGAAGCTGCAGTAAAAAAAGCGGCGTCAGCGATGTAAGAAAGGATGGGTCAAATGGTACAGCCAAAATATCATGTATTTATCTGCACAAGCTGCAGAGTCAACGGAACCCAGAAGGGAATGTGCTATCAGAAGGGAAGTGTGGACTTGGTCCAGTCCTTCATGCAGGAGATCGAAGACCGGGAATTATCCGGGGAAGTAGTCTTAAATAATACCGGCTGCTTTGGAATCTGTGACAAGGGACCTGTGGTTGTCGTATACCCGGAAGGAGTCTGGTACGGCGGCGTGAAAGCAAGTGATGTGGAACGGATCTTTGACGAGCATTTTGAAGGAGGAACCCCGGTTAAGGATTTAATGATTTAGCAGGACTGCACTTCGAAAGGAGGGTACGCCGGATGATTAAGATTATTGACGCGACACTGGCCATGCTGGATGAATATCCGCTGACGGAAACCCTGGCTTCCGGCTTTGCCAGGCTTCTGGGGGAGCTTTCCGTTTCTGCAGCGGTTCTGTCACCCAGGGTTTATAAACTCTTAAATGGAAATCTGCCAAAAGGGATAGAATACTATATGGAGCTGCCCAATATGACGGAAAGCAGCGAATATCCGGGCATCCAGTTTTTTTTCTCTTCTTTTTGCGACGGCACAGGACGGAGCATCCGGAATATTCAGGTAAATGATGTTTCGGAACTGAAGGGCCTGGAAGGGATCGGTCCGGATAAGAAAATCAGGCTGACCGGACTGGATGATATGCTGATATATGAAAGCCGGGATATTTATGAACGGGGGATGAAATTACTCATGCAGGTTTCCCCCATCCTTTATCCGGAAAACACCTATTACTGTGCTTCTGCAATTGCTGCGGACTATCTGCAGTACAATCATAACGGTACGGTAATGACGACCTTTACGGGAATTGGAAATAAGGCGGCCACAGAACAGGTAATTCTGGCAATGCGGGTGGTAGAGCGGTATAAGCCCAACTGCAGCTTTGAAAAGCTGGCGGAATTAAGAGATATTTTCGAGCATATGACCGGCATAAGTATTTCCTGCCATGCACCAGTGATCGGCAGAAAAATTTTTCATATTGAATCAGGAATCCATGTGGCAGGTGTTCTGAAAAAGCCGTCCAATTACGAATCCTTTCCTCCGGAGTTAGTGGGTGCGGCACGAAAGGTCGTGTTGGGGAAGCATTCCGGAGGAACCTCCATCCGCTACAAGCTAAAGCAGCTGAATCTGGAAGGCAGGTGCAATGTGGAACATTTACTGGAGCAGGTGAAACGGATCAGCATCAAAAAGGGCGGGGAAGTGACCGATGAAGAGTTCATAAAAATGATGAGTGAGTGTGATGAATATGAAAAGACGAATCAAAATGGTTGATACGACCCTCCGTGACGGCGAACAGTGTCCGGGTGTCGTTTTCTCTCCCTCCGATAAAATAAAGCTCGCCCTTTTCTTAGACAGCATTGGGATCCATGAAATCGAAGCCGGCATCTATGATACCGGAACAGAAGGCTGCAATTATATCAGTGAGATCATGAACCGGAAAAAGCATGCCCGGATATCAGTGTGGTCAAGGCTGAATCCGGGCGATGTGGAGGAGTCGGCAAGGCAGAGGCCTGATCTCATTCACATCGGAACTCCGGTATCTTATGCACAAATCTATCATAAAATCGGTAAAAATAAGAAATGGATCGAAAAAACACTTCTGGAATGCATTCAGATCGCAAAGGATTACGGCATCCCGATCACCGTAGGAATGGAGGACGCCTCCAGGGCGGATGTAGCATTTTTATTATCCCTGATCAGGCTCATGAAACAGCATGGAGTGGAAGTCATACGTCTGGCGGATACGGTCGGCGTCCTCTTTCCCAAAAGAGCCAGAGAACTGGTGGATGAGATCCGGCAGACCGGGATCCGGATCGAAGTTCACGAACACAACGATTTCGGCATGGCAGTTGCCAATTCCATTGTCATGGCTCTGGCCGGAGCGGATCTGGTAGACGGAACATTGCTGGGGATCGGTGAGAGGGCAGGAAACTGCAATTTATATGAGTTTGTCCACAGCGCCAACCGGAAGTTCGATCTGGGTGTGAGCAGTATGGATATTAAGAGAGCAGAGGCGATATTGAGAACCATGATGGCAGGAGGGACTCCGGATGATACGTCAGATAAGATATGAAGAGGGAAAGAGAAAACTGGCAGAAGGAATCCGGCAGCTATGCCGTGCCCTGTCCTGTGAAGGCGGGATACTGGTAAATGGTGCCTACAGCCTGTCAGCCATGGAGGTGGCAAAGGAACTGGAAGGAAAGGACTTGTATTTAAATCAGGGAATCCGCCTTGCAGCAGGAGCGATTGCAGAGATCAACGCAGTTACCGGCTGCGGAACCAGGGAAGCAGCCGTGTTTATGGAGTTTTTGCTGTCGGTCTGTGAAAAAAAGGACGCTTCCGGAGCCAACCCGGTTTCCTTTGCCAGGGAATTAAAAAATGCGGCATTTTCGATCGGGGAGGCCATCAGAGCCGGCTCCGGCCCCTCCGCCCGGCCTTTGCCGGAACAGCTTTGGGATATCACAAATAACCGGGAAACTGCAGAGCTGATACTTCGCGGGATGGAAGAGGGGGAACTGGTTGTAAAGGAATCTGTGTATTCGGATACAAAGCTTGAGATAACAAGGGGCATGCGCCTTGAGGGCCCTCCTGCAGTCGGAACGGCCGGAACATTAAAGCAGATGTATGTGCTGGTGGCAAACCGGCCCCTGTCCTCTTTTATGGAACTGTATCCGGTCCTTCAGAGGCTGGGAAACGAAGGACTGTTCATTCTGGCGGATCAGATAGAAGGGGAAGCGCTGACACTTTTAAATGCCAATGTCAGGCAGAACCGGCTTCGGGTGTGGGGGATGAAAGCCCCTGGAGCAGGCAGCCGGAAAGAAGATATTCTGGAGGATGCGGCGGTTTTGACCGGTACCAGGGTCTTTGACGGTAAGTTTCCCTGTGGTTTCAGCGAAATCACTCTGGATATGCTCGGGAAGGCGGAAACAGTAACTGTAACCAGCCAATATTCTGTTATTGGGACCGGCAGGAACAATCCTGAAATAAAAAAGCGCATTGCCGGGATCCGAAAACGGATTGATGATCCAAAAACCAATTACTATGATAAACAGAAGCTCAGGGAACGGATCGCCGGACTTTCCGGGACAGCGCCGGTCATCTATGCAGGCGGAAATACGCTGGCCCAGTCCAGAGAAGAAAAGCGGAGAATGGAGTATGCCGTAGCATATGCCCAGACAATTCAGAAATATGGAATTTTCCGGAAAGCTGATTTAAAGAACATCCCGGCAGGACCGGAAGCAGAACAGATCTTATTGGAAGGCATAAAGCAGAGCATGGCAGGGCAGGAGGCCAGCGCCTGGCTGTTACTTCTGATGCTTAAGAAGGTCTGCGGACTGATCGCCATGTGGATGACGACCGGTGCCGTCATGGTGAGCACAGGTTATGACAGGGAAGATTTAGAGCTGATAAAAAGCGGAGTGGATATAGAAAGGTTAAGGGGCTGAAATGAAAATCAAAAATGTTAAGCTGAAGCCAGGCTTTACGTTAAAGGAGCTTGGCGGCGAATTCTGTATCTTTGATGAAAGAGACAGTCAGAACGGCTCACTAGATGGTCTGCCTTCTGTGAATGAGACCTGCATTTTCCTGTGGAACAGCTTGGAGAGAGGGACGGATGTCACAGAGCTGGTAAGTCTACTTTCAGAGGAAAAGAACATTGAGGAAGAAGAAGCACAGCTGGAGCTGGAAGAATTCTTAGCAAAGCTGATTCATGGAAATGTGGTGGAGATTGATGAATAAAAGAAAGGAAGGGGGAGGGCAATGGATAGAATCGCAGTTTTCAGCAGAGAAAAGGAGATCGTATCCTTTGTAAAGTGTAATATGGTTGATATCTATGAAAAGCAGGATGAGACGTGGAAAATTGCCCGGACGGCTTCTTTCTTACCTCTTGGGGGCTTGACCGTAAAGGAACTGAGAAAGGAAACGGAGAAAATCGCTCATCTGGCAGAAGAGGTGAAAGCAGTGGTATGCAAAGAAATCGCCGGAATCCCGTTTTCCGTATTTAACAGGAAGGGATGCTGTATTTTTTCCGTAGAAAAAATAGACGATGAAACATTAAACGGAGTCATCACGGACATTGAGGAAAGCGATGAGAAAGAGAGGATGAAGGATGAAATGATCCGGAATGCCCGTCCGGCAGAAACCCGGACCCCTGGAGTTTATATGCTGAACCTGCAGGAGCTTCAGAAGGAATGCCCGGAGATATCATCGAAAAAGGCGCTTATGCCATTTCTTTCCAATACTCCTTTTCTGGAGCTGCATCTGATCTGCGCCCACGTGCCGCCATGGCTGGAGCGGGATGCTTCCTGTGAAAAGAGGGTTCAGTCAAGGGATGGCTTAATGCATGTGCTCTTGACGAAAAAACAATGCTGATGCGGAGGTGAAATGATATGCAAAACTATATGGTCATAGAAGAAAAAAAGCTGCAGACACCTTTCGGGATATTTGGCGGAGTGGATACCTTCACCTGCTATCCCCAGGGAGAGCTTTCCGGAGTCCGGCTCTCAGAAAAAAATATGATTGTGACAGAGGTGGGAGAACTGGTTCCTGCCTATACGGAAACCGCAAGGAGAAAGAATAAACCTTCTGTAGAGTTTGACCGGCAGGGCATGGTGATCAGTGTGGCGCTGGACCGGCAGCAGGAAATCATAACTCCGATCGGAGAGCTTCCGGCGGAACTGGTGAAATTTTATCCCACCGGAGAGCTTCACCGGGTGTTTATTCTGGACGGACAGATAAGCGGATTCTGGACGGAAGAGGAGGAGCGGGAGCTAAACATTCCCATTTCCTTTGACTTAGGCTTCTCGGAATTCCGGACCATGATAAACGGCCTTTGTTTTTATGAGAGCGGAGAAATAAAGAGCATCACTCTGTTTCCAGGCGAACGGATATCGGTTGCAACGTCCTTGGGAACGGTCGATACCAGGGTCGGGCTGTCCTTATATGAATCCGGAAATTTAAAATCCGTGGAACCGGCAGAGCCGGTAACTGTAAATACACCCATTGGTAACATCACTGCATACGATCCGGACCAGATTGGAGTGAATGCAGACAGCAATTCCCTTTCTTTCACAGAAGAAGGCCTGATTCAGTCTCTGATCACCTGTGACAATGCTGTCTATGTTCAGACAGAAGAAGGCTTCATGGAAACATTTGCCCCATACATAAAACCCCATCCGCTGTATGATGATGTACTCACAGTATCAGGACTGAAAATAGAATTTGATTATGATTCCAGAGATGCAATAATTAAAAATCATAAATTCAGCCTGGATGACTGCGGTTTTACCATAGAACCATTCCAACGGCCTGGAATGCACTGCAGCCCGGCAGATTGCGCAAACTGTTCCCTGTGCAATAAAAACAAATCAGAATAAACCACCTCATGGCTTTACTGACGGTTTATGTTCCCCGATCCATAAGCCGCCAGTTATCCGTTGGGAATTTCTAATAATTTTTATCTTTTAATATAATATCATGAGCTCCGCCTTCTCTGATGCTCGTTGAAGAAACAAGTGTAATCCTTGCTTTTTTTTGAAATTCATCAATGGAGGCTGCCCCACAGCTTGACATGGTAGCTCTTATCTTACTTAGAGTGACTGATAGATTATCCTTCAATGCTCCGGCATATGGAACATAACTATCAACGCCTTCTTCAAAATAAATATCTTTATTGGCTGTCATGCTATAACGCTGCCAGTTCTTAGCCCGGTCTGACCCTTCTCCCCAATATTCTTTTACATATTCATTGCCTCTTTTTAACTTCTTCCCGGGGCTTTCATCAAACCTTGCAAAATATCTTCCCATCATCACAAAATCTGCGCCCATGGCCAATGCAATGGCAATATGATTATCATATACAATTCCACCGTCGGAACATATAGGGACGTAGATTCCTGTTTCTTCCTGATATTTATTTCTGGCATCAGCTACTTCTAATACAGAAGTAGCTTGTCCTCTTCCAATCCCTTTCTGTTCGCGTGTGATACAAATAGACCCGCCGCCAATGCCAACTTTTACAAAATCCGCCCCTGCATCTGCCAGATAACGGAATCCCTCTGCATCCACTACATTCCCGGCACCAATAAATGTATCCGGATAATTTGCTTTTACATATGATATGGCATCTTTTTGCCAAACAGAATAGCCATCGGAAGAATCCAGGCACAATATATCAGCACCGGCTTTAAGCAATGCGGGAATGCGTTCCTGATAATCGTGAGTATTAATTCCGGCTCCAACAAGGAGGCTTTTCTTTTTATCAAGAAGTTCAAGGGGATTTTCCTTATGAGCATCGTAATCCTTTCGAAATACCATATTTACCAACTGTTGTTTCTCATTTACTATAGGAAGGCAATTTAATTTATTGGCCCAAATCAGGTCATTTGCCTCATTAAGAGATATTCCATCGCTTCCTGTAACTATCTTTTCATATGGTGTCATAAGATCACGAACCTTTTTATGCAATGAATCTCTGCTTATTCTATAATCTCTGCTTGTAATGATTCCTATAAAGGAACCGTCCTGATTTCCGTCAGAAGTAACAGCCATCGTAGAATGTCCTGTTTTTTCTCTAAGCTTTAGTATGTCATTCAAAGTATGTTCCGGTGACAGATAAGAATCACATGTAACAAAACCAGATTTAAATTTCTTGACTTCCTTAATCATTTTGGCCTGTGAATTTATTGATTGCGCTCCATATATAAATGCCAGACCTCCGCACCGGGCCAATGAAATAGCAAGCTTGTGATCCGATACCGCCTGCATAATAGCAGAAACAAGTGGAATATTGAGTCTTAGATGCGGTTCCTCTGCCCTATGTCTTGTAAGAGGTACTGTCAAATCAATCTTATCAGGTGTGCAAAGGGGGGTGGACAAATTTGGGATCAGCAGATATTCATTGAATGTTCGGGATATTTCATGATATATTTTAGCCATTTTATTCCTTTTTTCCTTTCATATTCATTCCAAATACGCTTTTACAAACAATCTGCAGTACTATTCCAAATAGATGGATTGTGTATTTCATAACTTTTTTCAATAAACTAGTCTATATAAGAAAATTATATCATTTGCTTTGTGTTAGTAATATGAGTTTTCTCATATATATATGGAATTTTGTTAAATTTTATAGTAGTATTAGTAACAAAAATGGAGTATGAAAGAAGAGATTTATCTATGAAAACAAAAGGTTCCGACGTAATTATTCCTGCATATGTCACTAATATCTTTTCCTTTGATATTACTCCATATGCTAAAGTAAAAGAGTATCAAAAAAATCAATTAATATGCAGAGAAGGTGATGATTTATCTGATTTAATATTTCTCATCGACGGAAATGCCAAGCTCTTTTTAACCCATGAAAATGGTAAAATTACCATTATAGATTTCTTAAAATCCCCTACCTTATTTGGGGAAATGGAATTTATGAGGGCGCAAAAATTCACCAACGGAATAATAGCATTAGATAAATGCATATGTATTTTATTGCCCATAAGAGAAACAGATCATCTTTTAAGAAATGATATTAAATTTCTAAACTATCTATGCCTGTTTTTATGCAAAAAAGCTTTACGCAACACCTCTAATTATGCCACTAACCAGAATTATCCTTTGGTAAACCGATTAGCCAGGTTTATCCTGTTATCTGCTGATGGGGAAATCTACAATAGAAAACACACAGAAGTTGCAGAATATCTGGGTGTCAGCTATCGTCATTTGCTCCACGTGTTTGCACTTTTTTGCGAAGCAAATATTTTACAGCATACGGATAAAAAAGAATATATAATAAAAGATTTTTCATCACTTGCGGCAATGGCAGTCAACGGCAGTAATCAACGGTAAAGTGCAATACTGAAAAAGACATCCGCTGTACAGCCGATGTCTTTTCCAGGCATGGGATTAAAACCTTCCTTATTTATAATCATTTTTTTTAGATTTTTCACCCCTGAGGATGTGGGCAGCCAGCAGCGTGATCAGGTAAAAGCAACATAAAATTCCGATATGTATTGCTGTATTCACAAAGAGGGGCAGCCCCTTAAAGGGATCGGCAGCAGAGAATACTGCAAAATAAATGCCGATTGATAATATCATAAGTGCGGCCGGCTTTACGATCATATCCCATGCATTCCATACAAAGTCAACCTTATTCCGAAGGGTAAGCACGTGCATCATAGCCAGAAGCAGTTCGCTGGCCAGCGTTCCTACCAGATAGGCAAGGATCCCGAATTTTGGAATGCCAAATAAAACAAAGCACAAACGGATCCCCAAAGCAATTGCATTCTGAATAAATGTGACGGAGGTGCGCCCAAGACCGTTTAAAATGCTCCCCATTGTAGTTACCAGATAGAGAAATGGGCACAGCCAGGCTAAAATGGTCATATAAGAACCGGCGGTTTTATCCTTAAACACACTGATACCCAGGTCATTGCCAAATAAGGTGAAAATGCCGATGCACAGGATCCCCACGTACAGACAGTAACGAAGTGACATGGAAATGGCAGCCCCGATCCGGCCTTCATTGCCCTCTGACTGGGCTTCTGCCACCGTTGGCAGCAAAAGGACAGCAAGAGAATTAAATATGGTGGATGGAAACAAAATAAAGGGCAGGGCCATTCCGGTCAGAACGCCGTATACGGAAAATGCTGCTGAGCCGGATAGCCCTGACATCTGAAGTCTGCTGGGAATTAAGATGGCTTCCGCGCTTGCGAGGATATTTAAGACCAGGCGGTTTCCCATAAGAGGCAGGGCCAGATGCATAAGTCCGGGGGCAGTTTCACGGAAGGTGGAGGAGACCGTTGTAAAATCCGCAGGCATTTTTGGCGGAAAAAACTGATAGGACACAATAGTATAGAGAGAAGAAGCGATTTCTCCGATCAGGTGTCCCATGACTGCGAGCTGCACGGTAATTGTGATGCCGGATTCTACCATGATATCTGCGATCAGGAATACGGCTCCGATCCGGATCGTCTGTTCCATGACCTGAGCGAATGCCGGAACGTGCGGGCGCTGCATACCATAATAATATCCATTGATGCAGGCATGAATGGCCGAACAGGGGACGGACACCGCAATAAAAGTAAGAAGGGAAGCACAGCGGGGTTCCATCAGGATATTAATGGCGAGGAAATCTTTAAACTGGATGATGCCATATGCCAGAATTAAGGAAATAGCCACGGAAATAATAAGGCCGGTTCGGAAAATAGAGCGGCCTTTTCTCACATTAGCGGCTACGGACCGGGATATGGCGGTCTGGATGGAACCGGCGCATAAGCCAAAGCAGATACCGAATACCGGGTGGACCAGATTAAAAACTCCCAGCCCCTCGGCACCAATGGTCCGGGAGAGAAAGATTCGGTAAAAAAATCCCAGCACCCGGGTGATGAGCCCGGCTGAGGTCAACAGGAGGGTTCCGGTCAGTAAAGCATATTTTCTTGGTGAAAGTTTCTGGGGGATCTTCAGGGAATCATTCATGAAATCTCCTGGAAAAGAGAATTATTATAAATATATGGAAGGCGTTTCTTCTTCATGACACTTTCATAATGAGAATCATTCCTATTGAAATTCTAGGAAATGTGTGTATAATAGAAATTGTAGATGAAGCTTTTAACTTTAGGACTACAGAAAGGCGGAACTAACAATATGAAGCAACTGATTTATCTTGACAATGCAGCGACTACCAAAACCCGGCCAGCGGTCGTGGAAGCTATGCTGCCTTATTTTACGGAGTTCTATGGAAATCCGTCATCCGTATACGAGTTTTCCAATATCTCAAAGAAGGCCATTGCAGGAGCCAGAGAGACTATTGCGAATGCTCTGGGCGCCAAGCCTAACGAGATTTATTTTACTGCAGGCGGTTCGGAGTCCGATAACTGGGCGCTGATTGCAACTGCGGAAGCTTATGCGGAAAAGGGAAAACACATCATCACCAGTAAGATCGAGCACCACGCTGTGCTTCACACCTGTGAGTATCTGGAGAAGCATGGCTTTGAGGTGACCTATTTAAATGTAGATGAAAATGGGATTGTAAAGCTGGAGGAACTGAAAAAGGCCATCCGCCCTGATACCATCCTTATTTCAATCATGTTTGCCAATAACGAGATCGGAACCATTGAACCGATAAAGGAAATTGGTGAGATCGCAAAGGAACATGGAATCATTTTCCACACGGATGCGGTTCAGGCTTTTGGCCATGTGCCCATCAATGTGGATGAATACCACATCGATATGCTGAGTGCCAGCGGCCATAAGATAAACGGCCCGAAAGGCATTGGCTTTCTCTATATCCGGTCCGGGATCAAATCCCGTTCCTTCATTCATGGCGGCGGA
This sequence comes from Clostridium sp. Marseille-P2415, assembly GCF_900155545.1. Taxonomy (GTDB): domain Bacteria; phylum Bacillota; class Clostridia; order Lachnospirales; family Lachnospiraceae; genus Lacrimispora. Next base: position 417,143 of record NZ_LT732525.1, on the reverse strand, counting down.
CAGGAGAGAAAACGCCGGGCAGGTACTGAGAATGTACCGGGAATTGTAGGCTTTGGCAAGGCCGTAGAACTAGCGGAATCCAATATGGATGAGAGGATCAGAAAAGAAACCGAGCTCCGTAATTATCTGATGGAGCGCGTCATGGCAGAGGTTCCTTATACCAGGATTAACGGACACCGCAAAAGCAGGCTGTCCAATAACGTGAACTTTGCTTTCCAGTTTATTGAAGGAGAGTCTTTGCTCATCATGCTGGATATGAAGGGCATCTGCGGTTCCAGCGGTTCTGCCTGCACTTCAGGTTCCTTAGATCCATCCCATGTACTGCTTGCCATCGGCCTTCCTCACGAGATTGCCCATGGCTCCCTGCGTCTGACATTAGATGAAGATAACACGAAGGAAGAGATGGATTATGTAGTGGAATCCATTAAAGAAATCGTGGAAAAGCTTCGCAGCATGTCACCGCTCTATGAGGATTTTATCAGGCATCAGGGAAAATAACAAGGTACCGCCAAAAGACGGCCGGACATGATTCGGATATATTACCTGGAAATGGAGAAGATAGATTATGTATACAGAAAAAGTAATGGATCATTTTGAGCACCCCAGAAACGTAGGAGAAATAGATAATCCCAGCGGTATGGGAACTGTGGGAAACGCCAAATGCGGCGATATCATGAGAATTTATCTGGATATTGATGATGAACAGATCATCCGTGATGTAAAATTTAAGACCTTTGGCTGCGGAGCGGCAGTGGCAACCAGCAGCATGGCTACCGAGATGGTGAAAGGCAAATCCGTTCAGGAGGCCATGGCAGTCACCAATCAGGCTGTGTGTGAGGCGCTTGACGGATTACCGCCGGTTAAGGTACACTGTTCCTTACTGGCAGAAGAAGCAATCCACGCCGCTTTATGGGATTATGCCAATAAGAACGGGATCGAGATTGATGGCTTAAAGAAACCAAAGTCTGATATCGGCGAGGAAGAAGTGGAAGAAGAATATTAAGATGCCGGGCTTTTGCTTACCCGGCTGAGGAAATGGAAGCACCCTGTGGGTATACCTTTATGCCCAAAAAGCATGGGCTGGAAAGTGGAAACACCCTGTGGGTATACCTTTATGCCCAAAAAGCATGGGCTGGAAAGTGGAAACACCCTGTGGGTATACCTTTATGCCCAAAAAACATGGGCTGGAAAGTGGAAACGTGAAGCTATGAGTAAAGCGAAAGTAGTTGTGGGAATGTCGGGAGGCGTGGATTCATCCGTGGCAGCATGGCTGTTAAAGGAGCAGGGTTACGACGTCATCGGCGTTACCATGCAGATATGGCAGGATGAGGATACCAAGACCCAGGAAGAGAACGGAGGCTGCTGCGGCTTAAGTGCCGTGGACGATGCCAGGCGGGTGGCCTGGGACCTGGGAATTCCTTATTATGTTATGAATTTTAAAGAAGAGTTTAAGTCTCAGGTCATTGATTATTTTGTGGAAGAATACCAGAGAGGGCGCACGCCCAATCCGTGTATTGCCTGCAACCGTTATGTCAAGTGGGAATCCCTTTTAAAACGCAGTCTGGACATCGGAGCGGATTACATTGCCACCGGGCATTATGCCCAGATCGACAGGCTGCCGGGTGGAAGGTATGCGCTTAAGAAATCCGTGACAGCAGCCAAGGACCAGACCTATGCCCTATACAATCTGACACAGCGCCAGTTATCCCATACCCTGATGCCGGTGGGAGCCTATTCAAAAGACCAGATCCGTGAAATTGCGGATAAGATCAACTTAAAGGTTGCCCATAAGCCGGACAGCCAGGAGATATGCTTTATACCGGACAATGACTATGCAGGCTTTATAGAAGAGAGTGCGGGAGGAAAGGCACCGGAAGGAAACTTTGTGGATCTGGATGGTCAGATCATCGGACGCCACAAGGGGATCACCCATTACACGGTGGGCCAGAGAAAGGGTCTGAACCTGTCCATGGGCCATCCGGTTTTCGTGGTAGAGATCCGGCCTGACACCAACGAAGTGGTGATCGGAAAAGGAGATGACGTTTATTCCGACACCCTGCGTGCCAGTCATTTAAACTGGATGGCAGTTGACGGACTCCATGGAGAGGACATGCGGGTATCGGCGAAGATCCGCTACAGCCACAAGGGCGCCATGTGTACCATAAGGGAAGTGGAAGCTGGCGTGGTGGAATGCAGGTTTGACGAACCCCAGAGGGCCATTACTCCGGGACAGGCCGTGGTGTTTTATCAGGGAGATTATGTTGTCGGGGGAGGTACCATTCTTTGAAAAATTTGTGGCTTTTATTGGCTGCTGCCCTCATATGTGCATTTGCCCTTACAGGCTGCGGCAGGAAGTATGAAACCGTAAAGGTGCCTGTTCTGGAGGAAGCTCAGGGCGGCTTAAATGAGGCAGAGGGTGAGGAAACACCTCCTGTGTCCGTTGAGGATGAAACAAACGGGGAGACAGCGGGTACAAAACCGGCTGAGACAAGCTCCCATGAAGCTGCCGTTACAAATTCGACGGCTCCTGCCTTTCAAAAGGCAGATGAGACGGTATATGTGACCGGCTCTCAGGTGAATGTAAGAAAATCCCCTTCTGCTGACGGAGAAGTTCTGGCCAGGTTAGAGAAAGGCGTTTCCTTAAAACGGACCGGATCCGGCGGCACCTGGAGTCGGGTCATCTATCAGGACCGGGAATGCTATATCTCCACTCAGTACGTATCAAAGGACAAGCCGGTTCAGGAGACGAAGAGTACCGTTCCTGCTGTTTCAGGGAACGGGTCCGGCAGGATCATCGCCATTGATGCGGGCCATCAGGCAAAAGGCAATCCGGAAAAGGAACCCATCGGACCGGGGGCTTCCGAGAAAAAAGCAAAGGTAGCGTCCGGAACTCAGGGAACGGCAACCGGTATTCCGGAGTATCAGCTCACCCTGGCAGTTTCCTTAAAGTTAAAACAGGAGCTCATCAACAGAGGCTATCAGGTCTATATGATCCGCGAGACCAATGATGTCAATATCAGCAATGCGGAACGTGCTGAGATGGCGAACAACAGCGGAGCGGATATTTTTGTCCGGGTTCATGCCAATTCCTTAAATGACAGCAGCATCCATGGCGCGCTTAATATGTGCCAGACGGCTAAGAACCCTTATAATGGAAGCTTATACAGCAAAAGCTCTGCTCTTTCCAAAGCTGTTGTAAATGGAATTTGCAGCCAGACCGGATTTAAGAACCGGGGAGTACAGGAGACCGATTCCATGAGCGGCATCAACTGGTGTAAGATTCCGGTGACCATTGTGGAGATGGGATTCATGAGCAATGCCGAAGAGGATAAAAAGATGGCAGCCGATGAATACCGGGATAAGATAGCAAAAGGGATTGCCGACGGGATCGATGCTTATTATGCAGGAGGAAATTAAGGACTGCAGAAGGGGATTTTCCTGTTAAAAATAAAAAGATGGAAAAAGAACAGTGGTTTTGAACCGGATACGGTTTGAACCCTGTTCTTTTTGCATAATAGAGGCCAGGCATAAATGCAGAAAAAAGGGCATACATTTTCCTGAAATGCGGCTGAGAAGCAGGGAGAATGAAACATGGCGGATTATGGACTGGCGTTAGCAGGCGGTGGTACCAGAGGGGCGGCCCATGTGGGGGTATTGACGGCACTGGAGGAGGCAGGGCTTCTTCCGGACCGGATAGCGGGAGCCAGTGCAGGAAGCATTGTAGCCGGGCTTTATGCAGCAGGCATGGAAGTTGGAGAAATGCGGGAAGCGGTGCGATGGCTTGCAAGACACGGCAGAAGCTATATCGATCCGGATATTTTAGGAATTATTCTGTTTTTACCGCAGATCCTGCTGGGGAGAGAAACGGCTCTTAAGGGGCTCATAAAGGGAAACCGGCTTCAGCGTTTCCTGTGCGGGCTGACGGACGGACTGGAGATACAGGGGGAATGCAAAGGGCTGCTGATTCCGGCGGTGGATATTAACAGCGGGGATACGGTAGCCTTTACCAACCTGTTTCGGGATGAGATCCCGCTTTCCGCCTTAAGGCAGGAGCATGTGAAATGGGAGCGGACCGGGCTTCTGTGTGATATTATGATGGCCAGCTCCTCAGTCCCTGCCGTATTCCGGCCCAGGGAAATGAATGGCTATCTGCTGGTAGATGGCGGTGTGACAAACAATCTTCCGGTGGACCTTTTGATTGCTGCAGGAGAACCCCGGGTCCTGGCAGTGGACATTGGGGAAGAATATGAAATGCCTCATGATCATTCCATTATTGAAACAGCATTCCATTCTTTTTCCATTATGAGCCGGGAGCTTAAAGATTGCCGTTCCAGCGGTGAAATTCTTCTGTTAAAGCCGCCGCTGCCCAACGGGTCAGGGCTTTTGACTTTTGAATGCATGGAACGGTGTATGGAAGATGGTTATGTCTATACGAAAAAAATGATGCCGCGCATCAGACGGGTATTGGAAAAAATGGAATGCCTGTAGTTGCCGAACCAATGAAGGACTGGACCGTTTACCGGATCGCCGGAAAGACGCTTATGGAGCTGGCAGAATCGTAAAAAAGAAGAACGTACCCGGAGAATTGTTTTTATGTATTCTGTGTACGTTCTTTTTTTACTGCCTATTTATGATACAACAACCGTTTTGAAAATGCATTCCGGTACTCTGTAGGGGTCAGACCGTTGATTTTCTTATAGGCTTTGGCAAAATGATGGCTGTCGCTAAAACCGATGGAGGCGGCAATCTCTCCGATCGAATGATTGGTATCAGTCAGCATAAAATTAGCTAAATCCATTTTTCCCTTCAGTATAAACTGTTTTAAGGGGATTCCGGCTATGGTACGAAACAGATGGGAAAGGTATTTTTCATTATATCCAAAGTGATGGGCAACATCCGTCACTTTTAAATTATTTGCGGCATTCTGCGTTACGAAGTCAATAATATCATGGTATATTTGTTTCTGGCTTTTTTTATTGCGGAAATTCAATTGACTGGTATCATGAATCTGGCTGTGCAGTTCGCATAATATTACGGTTGACATGTAGTTTCGTATAACTCTGCTGTAATTCGTCTTGACGGCATCCTGTAACTGCCTCATTAGAACCAGGACCTTTTCTGAATTAGGAAGAGCCGCCTGCTTTGGAATAAAGAGTGATTGTTCATGAAGGGCTAAGGGGGAGCCGTCGGATTGAGTTTCTGGTATTTCCGTTACCTTAACTTCATGGCTGCAGGCGAAATGAAGCCAGTAAAAGGAGCAGAAGGAGGGACGGAATCCCCTTCGCCTGTTTCCGGGAGGAGGAAGAGGAGGTAGAAGGAGAAATTCACCGCTTTTTACGGTATAATCGACTCCATGATAGGATATATAAAGCGTGCCTTCTGTGATGATAAACAATTCGTAATCAATCAGGGGAAAATCTTCATGCACCCAATTGGGAGAAGGGGCCTCGAATTTTCCTGTCAAAACATATTCCAATGGGTGTTCAATCTTCAATTCAAAAGTATACATAGATTCCTTTTCCATTCTTATTTTTTTCCACTATTGAAAAATTCATTTGAAAATGTGTTATATGTTTTGGGAGCATACCTTTGCTTTTGTTGAGATATACCTATACATATTATACAATTAAACGGTTTATAAGTAAAGAATGACAGACAATATGACGTAAAAGTTGGATTCTGTGTAAAAAAGGAACTAGTTATAAGCTGAGAATGTCATTATATAACATTTTGACACATTTTATAGGGAAAATATATTTACTTTATGGAAAAATCATTTTATATTGTTCAAAACAACATTCTAAGAAAAGATCCTTATGAGGAGGCAGTAATCATGAAAAGAAGATCTGCAGCATTATTCCTGGCATTTCTTATGATTGCCGGAAGCCTTTCAGGATGCAGAAAAACCGGTAATCTTATGAATTCCGGTACAGACGGTCCGGCAGGCAGCGGGACAGCATCCGGTAAGACAAAACTTACGGCACTCTATATTTCTCATCCTCTTACAAAAAGCATTGATGATATGAAATGGGTTCAGGAATTGGAGGAACAGTGCAATGTAACGGTGGAATGGGAGCAGATTTATACGGATTGGGAAACGGTAAAATCAACCAGATTTGCATCCGGCAGCATTCCGGATTTATTATTTAATGCCACGGTTGATTCCGATTATGCAACCTATCATGGTTTATTCCAGGATCTGACGGATTTAATTGAAGCAGATGCGCCAAACATACAGTCCATGTTTCAAGAGGAGCCGGATACAAAAGTACTGGCTGCGGCAATGGACGGGCAGATTTTCGGCATTCCGAAGTTTCAGGGGAAATGGCCTTCAACCAATACGGTCATGTTCATTAATAAAGAATGGCTTAGTAAGCTTGGACTCAGGAAACCAACTACGTTTTCTGAATTAAAAACCGTATTGGAAGCATTTAAAAACGAAGATCCCAATGGGAACGGCAAAGCAGACGAGATCCCTCTTGATTATAATGCCTATGGGGGAAATAATGCATGGTTCAACAGTGCCTACTCTCTGACAAATCTGTTAGGCGGGCTGGGGATCCAGCTGACAGACTGGGGGTTGGATTCTTATTTTGCAGAAGACGGAGTTGTGAAAAGTTATGCGGTAGATGACCGTTATAAATTGTTCATGAAGTATTTGGCAGACCTTTATTCGGAAGGTCTTATAAACCCCAATGCGATTACCAATGATTATTCCGCTTATCAATCTCTTTCCCGCGGCAATGAACAGAAAGATGCGTTAGTAGGCGTTGTATTCGGATGGGAAGAGACAGATAAATTCGGAGCTTCCCTTTATACCCAATACGAGCCCCTGGCTCCTTTGGCTTATGATATCGGCTGTGATGCAAAAACTTATGATACCCGCTGGAGAAATGACTATACCGGCCTTAATATTTCTTCCAACAGAGTATGTATGAGTGCAAAATGTAAAAACAAAGATGCGGCCATGAAATTTATCGATGCATTTTACGATAAAACTGCCGGTGTGGAATCTTTATTCGGCGGGATAAGCGACGGCTGTATTGAAAAAACAGGAGAAGACAGTTATAAAATACTGCCGCCGTCAGATCCTGATACAGATGCCGGTACATGGAAGTGGACCAATACCTTTGCAGATAACGGACCCATGTATATCCGCAGAGATATACAGATTGAGATGGCACAGGACATGACCAATGCATTAAAAGAAAGGGACGTATATCATGACTTCCTGGCAAAAGCGGATCAATCAGATACTTATCCCCAGATGTTCATGAAATATACACCGGATGATTTAAATACCATGGCAGTGGCGCAGGCAAATATAAATAATATTATTGATAATTACTGGTCCCTGTGGCTGACCGGTGAATCTGACATTGATGCGGACTGGGATTCTTATGTTGAACGTGTTCATGCGGCCGGGTTAACGGACGTTTTAAAAATCCGTCAGGCGGCTTTTGATGCTTATTTAAGTAAATGAGAAAGAGGGGGAAATACCCTATGAGACAGGGACGGTCAGAGACTTCTATCAAAACAGATTACGGGGGATTGAGATATATAAGGCAGACCTGGCAGTTATGGGTTATGCTTCTGCCTGCTGTTATTTATATTTTTGTGTTCTGCTATGTTCCCATGTACGGGATACAGCTCGCTTTCCGTGAATATAACTTTTCGGCAGGTATTACAGGCGGCAGGTTCGTCGGGCTTCAGCATTTGTGCCATTGTATGTCTTATCCGGCATCTGGCAGAGTATGGGCTGGAACAGCATTATCTTCATCGCGGCCCTGTCTTCTGTTGACACATCGCTTTATGATGCCTGCCGGATAGACGGCGCCAACCGTTTTCAAACCATGTTATACATAGATTTCCCAGCAATCCTGCCTACGGTCATCATTCTTCTGATCATGAATATGGGAAATATTCTTAATGTGGGATTCGATAAAATCTATCTGATGCAGAACAGCTTAAATCTTGGAGCCTCCCAGGTAATCTCAACGTATGTATATTCTGTCGGGATCAAATCGTCCCAGTTCAGTTTCGGAGCGGCGGTTGGACTCTTCAATACCCTGATCAATTTTATATTTTTAATGATTACCAACCAGCTTGCAAAACGTGTTACCGGAACGGGGTTGATGTAAGGAGGAGATTATTATGGGGAAGGAAAATCAAACAGTCAGAAAATCGAATCACATACACAGCAAAAACAGGACGGATCGGATGTTTTCTGTTATCATCGTGCTGTTTAGTATATTCATTGTAATGATTATCGCATATCCGCTCTGGTTTGTTATCATTGCTTCCGTCAGCAATTCCGATCTGGTCAATTTGGGCGCAGTAACCTGGTATCCGAAGGATATTCGTTTTTACGGTTATGAACAGATCATGGAAGATGCAAGAATATGGAAGGGATATCTGAATACGGTCATCTATGTCCTTATAGGAACTGCCTTAAACATTGCCGTAACGATGCTGGCAGCATACGCTTTATCAAGGAAGGAATTTAAAATAAGAAATAAAATTATGTTTTACTTTGTATTTACCATGTTTTTTAACGGTGGTTTGGTTCCTCTTTATATGACCGTCAATGCGCTTCATCTCATTGGCAGCAGAATCATACTGATTATCATGGTATTAGTAAATACATATAATTTAATCATTGCCAGGACTTTCATTGAAAATTCCATTCCAAATGACTTATATGAAGCAGCGGTCTTAGATGGCTGCAGCCATTTTAAATATTTTATAAATGTGGTAATTTCCCTGTCAAAAGCGGTAATAGCGGTATTGATTTTATACTATGCTGTATTTCATTGGAATGATTATTTCAATGCGCTGATATTTAATAATAAAAGTGATTATGATCCGCTGCAGATCGTACTTAGACGAATTCTTTTGCTGAATGAGGCTTTTGCCAGCGGAAACGGAGGAGTCATGGGGGGTTATGCCCAAAGTTCGGCAGACCAGGTAAAATATGCGGTTATCATTGTTTCAACCGTTCCGATCCTTTGCGTTTACCCTTTCATACAGAAATATTTTGAAAAGGGCGTTATGATCGGAGCTATCAAAGGATGATCATTTAAATTTAAAGAAAGGACTGCTTAAGCATCGATTGATCTGCGGCAGAATCGTGTGAAAATGATTGATATTAAAAATAATAAAAAAATGAATAACAGGAATGCATCCTATCCGGTTTCATTAAGAAAAGTGAAAATAAATGATCATTTCTGGAACCCACGCATTAGTCTGGTCAAAGAGGTTGTTATTCCTTATCAGTGGGAGATATTAAATGACCGTGTGCAGGATGTGGAACCAAGTCATGCCATTAAAAATTTCAGAATCGCAGCCGGCCTGGAGGAAGGAAAGTTTTACGGATATTTTTTTCAGGACACAGATTTGGCGAAATGGCTGGAGGCAGTGGCATACAGTCTTCAGACCGCACCGGATGAGAGGTTGGAAAAGCTGGCGGATGAGGCGATTGATTTAATCGGGCTGGCACAGCAGGAGGACGGTTATTTAAATACTTACTTTACAATAGAACAGAAATATAAAAGATGGTCCAATCTGGAGGAATGCCATGAACTTTATACGGCAGGGCATTTTATAGAAGCCGGAGTTGCTTATGCGCAGGCAACCGGAAAACGTAAGCTGCTGGATATTGTTTGTAAATTTGCCGATTACATTGATGAGGTATTTGGTCCCGGGCCGGATAAGCTTCACGGCTATGACGGACACCAGGAAATTGAACTGGCGCTGGTCCGGTTATATAAAGCCACAAAGAATGAAAAATACTTGAATTTAAGCAAATACTTTCTGGATGTAAGGGGAACGGAGCCGTATTATTTTGTAAAAGAGTGGGAAAAGCGGAATAAAATTTCCTATTGGACGATGAAGGAAACGGAAAGCCCGGAAAACAGGCGTACCTATATGCAGACACACAGGCCCGTAAGAGAGCAGAAGGAGGCCATTGGCCATGCGGTCCGAATGGTATACATGTTAAACGGCATGTCGGAGGTTGCGAAAGAATGCGGGGATGAAAAGCTGTACGAAGCCTGCAGGATCTTAGGAGCAGATATTGTGAACAGACAGATGTATATAACAGGCGGAATCGGTTCCACATCCGTTGGGGAAGCCTTTACCTTTCCTTATGATCTCCCCAATGATACGGCATATTCTGAAACGTGTGCTTCCGTTGGTCTCATTAATTTTGCCCAGAGTATGCTGGAGACCGATTACAGAAATGGATACGGGGACGTTATTGAACGGGCTTTTTATAATATCATAATCGCTTCCATGTCCAAAGATGGAAAACATTACTTCTATGTAAATCCACTGGAGGTATGGCCGGAAGCCAGCGAAAAGAATCCGGTCAGGAACCATGTCAGGGCGGTCCGCCAAAAGTGGTTCGGCTGTGCCTGCTGTCCGCCGAACCTGGCAAGGCTGATTACGTCTTTAGGCAGATATATCTATACCTATAATGAGGATACGGTTTTTGTACACCAGTTTATAAGCAGTGAGGCTGAATTTGAGGTATCCGGCACTTTGATTCAGGTAAAACTGGATACTGATTACCCCTGGGAGGGGGATATCAGGCTTCAATTAAAGATGGACCAGGCGGCCTCCTTTAAGCTGGCTGTACGCATTCCCGGGTGGTGTTCTAAGATGTTTTTAAAAATCGACGGAGAAGATGCAGAGGCTGTTTTATCAGACGGGTATGTGATATTGGACCGGGAATTCCGCAACGGTTCTGAAATATCCTTAAAGCTTGAAATGACGGCTATGCTCATGCAGGCCAATACCAGTGTCAGGGCTGACCTTGGGAAAGCTGCGATTCAAAGGGGGCCGGTTGTTTATTGTATTGAAGAAGCAGACAATGGCAGTAACATATTTGATATAACTTTGGATGCAGATTCAGAACTGAAAGAAATATATGAAGACGATTTCCTGTCCGGGGCTGTCACGATACATACAACCGGATATCGAAGAAATGATGGCGGGGGATCAAAAGAAGCTTTATACAGTCCTTATACAGGAAAGAAAGAAAAGATCAGTATAAAAGCAGTTCCCTATTGCCTGTGGGGGAACAGGGGGGCTGGTGAAATGGAAGTGTGGATTAAGGTTTAAAGAAGAATGCAGCTATAGAAAGGATACGGCTGCTGCCACAGTACAGCAGCCTCTTTCCTTTTTGTTTCCTGATTTTACTTATTCACTTCCTGCATCTTCATAGCACGAACCTTTAATGGAAGGCCGAACAGCGTGATAAATCCGTCCGCATCGTGATGGTCATATAAATCACCTGTTGTAAAGGAAGCCAGGGACTCACTGTATAAGGAATACGGAGAGGTAGTCCCGGCCTTAATGATGTTGCCCTTGTAAAGCTTGAACTTCACTTCGCCGGTCACGTATTTCTGGGTGGATTCCACAAAAGCCTGGACCGCTTCGCGCAGCGGGGTGAACCATTTTCCTTCGTATACGATCTGAGCGAACTTGTTGCCCATATCCTTTTTCACTTCCATGGCGGCACGGTCTAAGACGAGTTCTTCTAACTGCTGGTGGGCCTCTAAAAGAATGGTTCCGCCGGGAGTCTCATAAACGCCCCGGGATTTCATGCCGACGACGCGGTTCTCCACGATATCCACGATACCGATGCCATGCTTGCCGCCCAGCTCGTTTAATTTCACAATGATATCGGAAACCTTCATTTTTTCTCCGTTTACGCTGACCGGAATACCCTTTTCAAAGGTCATGGTCACGTACTCGCCTTTGTCGGGCGCTTTCTCAGGGGAAACGCCTAATACCAGCAGGTGATCAAAGTTTGGCTCATTAGCCGGATCTTCCAGCTCCAGGCCTTCATGGCTGATGTGCCATAAGTTCCGGTCACGGCTGTAGCTGCTGTCAGCGGAGAAGGGAAGGTCGATCCCGTGCTGCTTACAGTATTCGATCTCGTCTTCCCGGGACTGCATGGTCCATACGTCAGTCATACGCCATGGAGCGATGATCTTTAAATCAGGAGCCAGAGCCTTGATGCCCAGCTCAAAACGGATCTGGTCATTTCCCTTTCCGGTAGCCCCGTGGCAGATGGCGGTAGCGCCTTCTTTTCTTGCGATCTCAACCAGTCTTTTTGCAATGGCCGGACGGGCCATGGATGTACCTAATAAATATTTGTTCTCATAAACGGCATTTGCCTGTACGCATGGTATGATGTAGTTGTCACAGAAATCATCGACCAGATCTTCAATATATAATTTGGAAGCGCCGGATAATTTGGCTCTCTCTTCCAAACCGTCTAATTCATTTCCCTGGCCGCAGTCGATGCAGCAGCAGATAACCTCATAATCAAAATTTTCCTTTAACCACGGGATAATGGCAGTGGTGTCCAGCCCGCCGGAATAAGCTAATATGACTTTCTCTTTCATTTATGGATCCTCCTCGACTATCAATGAATTTTTTTTGAAGAACTTTCATAAATATACACCAAAATAGTGTATAATGCAAGGGTAAAATGAAAAAGTATAAAAAAAACTTGCATAATATGCATTTTGGATGTATAATTATGAACTATCAGTAACCAGAGTGTACAGGAGACCTTTCTTTTTGCCGGATAAGCCTGTATAATCAAAGCATAAAATCAAATACCGGAATATGGCAGAAATAAAAAATGAATCATGCATGAATATAAGGAGAAATGATTATGATTAAGGCAGGAATAATGGGATCTACCGGATATGCAGGAGGGGAACTGGCAAGGCTTTTGCTCCAGAGAGATGATGTGGAGATCACATGGTACGGCTCCAAAAGTTATGTGGATCAAAAATATGCTTCTATTTATCAGAACATGTTTCAGATTGTGGATGATTCCTGCATGGATGATAATATGAAGGCCATGGCAGAAAAGGTGGATGTGATTTTTACGGCAACTCCCCAGGGCTTCCTTTCTTCCCTTATGAGTGATGATATTTTAGCAAAGACAAAAGTCATTGACTTAAGTGCCGATTACCGGATCAAGGATGCAGCTGTCTATGAAGAATGGTATAAAATAGAACACAAGACACCCCAATATATAAAGGAAGCAGTTTACGGGCTTCCGGAGATCAACCGGGAAGAGATCGGGAAGGCAAGACTGGTCGCCAACCCGGGCTGTTATCCCACCTGTTCCACCTTATCCATTTATCCGCTGGTAAAGGAAGGCCTCATTGATCCGGGTACCATCATCATTGATGCCAAGTCCGGGACCTCAGGCGCAGGAAGAGGAGCAAAGGTGGATAACCTTTATTGTGAGGTCAATGAAAACATCAAGGCTTACGGCGTAGGCGTTCACAGACATACGCCGGAGATCGAGGAACAGTTATCCTATGCGGCAGGGAAAACGGTCACCATAAGCTTTACCCCTCATCTGGTGCCTATGAACCGGGGAATCCTCATAACCGCCTATGGGACGCTTACCAGACCGGCTTCCTATGAGGAAGTAAAGGCAGTGTATGATAAATATTATGAAAACGAGTATTTCGTCCGGGTTCTGGAAAAGGATGTGGTTCCACAGACCAAGTGGGTGGAAGGCAGCAATTTCGTGGATGTGAATTTCAAGATCGATCCAAGGACCAACCGGGTGGTAATGATGGGGGCTATGGATAATCTGGTAAAAGGTGCAGCAGGGCAGGCCGTGCAAAATATGAATATCCTGTTTGGACTGCCGGAGAACAGGGGAATTAAGCTGATTCCCATGTTCCCGTAACATTTACAAATGTTTGGATAAAGGAAAATATTATGATCATTCGTACCATGACATTGGAGGATTATGACCAGGTTTATGAGCTCTGGTCAGGGATAAAAGGATTTGGAATCCGCACCATAGACGATTCCAGGGAAGGTGTGGAAAAATTTATAAAAAGAAATCCTGCCACCAGCGTGGTGGCGGAAGAGAAGGGAAAAATCATCGGATCCATCCTCTGCGGCCATGACGGGCGGCGGGGCTGCATGTACCATGTCTGCGTGGCCGGGGAATACCGGAACCGGGGAGTGGGCCATAAGATGGCGCTGGAAGCCATGGAAAGGCTCAGAAAAGAAGGAATTAATAAGGTAAGCCTGATCGCCTTTCAGTCCAATGCCGTGGGAAATAAATTCTGGCACAGACTGGGTTGGACCTTCCAGAAAGACTTAAATTATTACGATTTCAGTTTAAATGAGGACAATATCACAAAGTTTATTGAATAAATGGGAGGAACGAAATGAATCTAAAACGGATATCCGCGGATTTTTCCGTATGCAGACTGTCCGGACCGGCTGATCTTATAAGTCTTGATGGGAAGTCCGGATTCTGGTTTCTGGGAAAGACCGATGAGGAACTGTCACTGGTATGCGAAACATCAGCCGTACCGGAAAATGCCGAAGAGCGGGAAGACGGGTTTTCAGCATTCCGGATCGAAGGAGTCCTGGATTTTTCCCTGATCGGAATCTTATCGAAAATATCAACAATACTGGCGGATCATGGAATCGGAATATTCGCAGTATCCACATTTAATACGGATTACATTCTTGTGAAAAAAGAGAATTACGAAAAGGCCTTAAGGCAGCTGGAAGCGGCCGGATATACGATCATTGGTGCAGGGGAGGAAGCGTGATATGGAACAGATAAGCGGCGGAGTAACAGCGGCAAATGGATTTAAGGCTGCATCCACAGCAGCCGGGATTAAATACAAAGACAGAAAAGACATGGCCATGATTTACAGCGAAAAACCGTGTAAGGCAGCAGGTACCTTTACCACAAACATCGTGAGGGCCGCCCCGGTGAAATGGGATAAGGACATCGTGACAAATGCCCCTTATGCCCAGGCAGTGGTTGTCAATGCGGGGATCGCCAATGCATGCACCGGAGAAGAAGGGCTTCGTTACTGCAAAGAAACAGCAGAAGCAGCTGCAAAGTGCCTTTCTATCCCGGTTCATTCGGTTCTGGTCGCTTCTACCGGAGTGATCGGCAGGCAGCTTCCCATGGACCGGATCACAGCAGGAGTAAAAGCCCTGGCGCCCGCTCTCGGTGACAGCCGGGAGAAGGGAACAGAGGCAGCCATGGCGATCATGACCACCGATACCGTGAAAAAGGAAGTGGCAGTCCGGTTTGAGGCTGGCGGCAGGACCATTACTATGGGAGGCATGTGCAAGGGCTCCGGCATGATCCATCCAAATATGTGTACCATGTTAAGCTTTGTTACCACGGATGCGGCCATATCCAAAGAGCTTTTACAAGAAGCCTTAAGCGAAAACGTTAAGGATACCTACAATATGATTTCCGTAGATGGGGACACCTCCACCAATGATACCGTACTCCTTCTTGCAAACGGAATGGCCGGGAATCCGGAGATCACGGAAAAGAACGATGATTATTACGCCTTTTTAAAGGCACTTCATTTCATAAATGAAACGCTTGCAAAGAAAATGGCCGGTGATGGGGAAGGCTGCACCGCATTATTTGAAGTGAAGATCATCGGAGCGGAAACCAAGGAACAGGCCGTGACCCTTTCCAAATCCGTGATCACCTCCAATCTGACCAAGGCGGCCATTTTCGGCCATGACGCCAATTGGGGCCGGATCCTGTGTGCCATGGGTTATTCCGGAGCCATGTTTGATCCGGAAAAAGTGGACCTGTATTTTGAAAGTGCGGCCGGTAAGCTTAAAATTATTGAAAACGGCGTTGCACTGACCTACAGCGAAGAAGAAGCCACCAGGATCCTGTCAGAGCCGGAAGTTACCGCCACCGCGGATATCAAAATGGGAGAAGCCTCTGCGACTGCCTGGGGCTGTGACTTAACCTTTGATTATGTAAAGATCAATGCGGATTACCGCTCTTGAGTGAGAAAATAAGGAAGGAGAAAACATATGGAACTGGATCACAGCATTATGGAAAAAGCGGAGGTACTGATTGAAGCCCTTCCTTATATTCAGCGGTTCAACCGCAAGATCATTGTGGTAAAATACGGCGGCAGTGCCATGGTGGATGAAGCGTTAAAAAAGCATGTCATTCAGGATGTGGTGCTTTTAAAGCTGGTCGGTTTCAAGCCCATCATTGTCCATGGGGGCGGAAAAGAAATCAGTAAGTGGGTGGAAAAGTCAGGCATGGAGCCCCAATTCGTAGGTGGCCTCCGGGTGACCGATGAACCCACCATGGAGATCGCCGAGATGGTGTTAAACCGGGTAAATAAGAGTCTGGTCCAGTTGGTCAATGAGCTTGGCGTAAAGGCCGTAGGGATCAGCGGGAAAGACGGTATGATGTTAAAATGCCGGAAACGCTATTCAAACGGAGAGGATATCGGCTTCGTCGGAGATATTACGGAGGTAGATCCGCAGATCATATATGACCTGCTTGAGAAAGATTTTCTTCCGATTATCTGTCCGGTTGGCTTTGATGAGGATTTTAAGACTTATAATATCAATGCAGATGATGCGGCATGCGCCATTGCCACGGCCATGCAGGCGGAGAAGCTGGCTTTTTTGACGGATGTTGAGGGCGTATACCGGGATTTTCAGGATAAGGAATCCCTGATCTCGGAGATGTCCATTGAGGAAGCACAGGAATTTGTAAGCAGCGGTACCCTAGGCGGAGGTATGCTTCCGAAGCTGCAGAACTGCATTGATGCCATGAATCAGGGGGTATCCAGGGTACATATCATGGATGGAAGAATCCCCCATTGTCTCCTTTTGGAGATATTCACCAATAAAGGAATCGGAACGGCCATTGTGAGTCCGGGAGAGGAGCGGTATTATCATGCTGAGTAAACAGGAATACATTGATAAAGCAGAATCAGAGATTTATAAAATCTATAACCGTTTTCCCGTGGTTTTTGATCACGGGGACGGGGTGCGCCTTTACGATACGGATGGACAGGAATATCTGGATTTTGGAGCAGGAATCGCGGTGATGGGACTGGGCTACAACGACCCGGAATTCAATGAGGCTTTAAAAGCACAGGTGGATAAGCTCCTCCATACCTCAAATCTGTTCTACAATGTGCCGGCTGTGGAAGCGGGAGAGAAAATTTTAAAGGTATCGCAGATGGATAAAGTATTCTTTACCAACAGCGGAACAGAAGCCATTGAAGGCGCCATAAAGATAGCCAGAAGGTACGCTTACAATCGGGACGGCGGTCATGACCACGAGATAATCGCCATGAACCACTCCTTTCACGGCAGGAGCTTAGGAGCTCTTTCCGTAACGGGAAATGATCATTACCAGGAACCGTTTAAGCCGCTGGTTCCGGGCATCCGGTTTGCCGGTTTTAATGATCTGGACAGCGTAAAGAAACTTGTAAATGAAAAGACCTGTGCCATAATCATGGAAACTGTTCAGGGAGAAGGCGGCATTTATCCGGCAGATGAGGAATTCTTAAAGGGAGTAAGAAAGCTTTGTGACGATCATGATATGCTGCTGATTCTCGATGAGATCCAGTGCGGAATGGGACGGACCGGTAACATGTTCGCCTGGCAGAAATACGGCGTAAAGCCGGATGTGATGACTGTGGCAAAGGCCTTGGGAAACGGCTTGCCTGTGGGAGCTTTTCTGGCAGCCGGAAAGGCTTCCACTGCCATGGTTCCGGGTGATCATGGGACCACTTACGGCGGTAATCCCTTTGTGACAGCGGCTGCCCTTAAGGTGCTGGAGCTGTTTGAAGAGCGGAAGATTGTGGAGCATGTAAAGGAGATCGGGGAGTATCTTACGAAAAAACTTGATGGCCTGGTGGATCGGTATGCGGCCGTGGCCGAGCGCAGAGGGCTGGGACTGATCCAGGGGCTGGAATTCTCTGTGGCTGTGGCTCCGATTGTAAAGGAAGCGCTGCTGGAGCAGAAGATGATCCTGATCAGTGCAGGTACGAATGTCATTCGTTTTGTTCCGCCTCTGATCATTGAAAAAGAACATGTGGATGAGATGATCGGAAAACTGGAAGCAGTACTGGACCATCAAAAGGAATGAAATAGCAAAAAACGGAGATTTCGGAAAAACGGTTTTGGAAACTCCGTTTTTTATTATCTGGAAAAAGGCATTTTTGGAACAGCCAGGTCCCGGTTTTTCAGTTATAATGGGATTACCACGTGGAAAATGAAAAAGGAGGCAGAAGGAATGGAACAGAATGACCGGATTGCCATGAGCGCCGCTTATATTGAGGAACATTTACAGGAAACGCTGACCGTAAAACAGCTTTCCGCCCGGGCAGGGTATTCTCCGGGGTATTTTTCCCGATGCTTTAAGGAAAAGCTGGGGGTTTCCCCTATGGAGTTTGTAAAACAGAGGCGCCTTATGGCAGCCGCAAAGGAAATCTGCCGGGGACGGCGGATTCTTGATGCGGCTCTGGACTACGGCTGGGAGACTCACAGTGGCTTTACCAAATCCTTCGGCGCTCAGTTCGGCTATTCTCCGGTCCTTTTGAGAGCGTTCTATGTCCGCGATGCTTCCGTGAAAGGAGACAGGCAAACCATGGAACTGTATTTAAAAACAACGGAACTGTATAAAACACCCGAAGAATTATGGCAGATACTGTGCCTTACTTTAAAAGAAAATGGAGTGGAATGTGACCGGGAACGGTTAAAAGAGATCTATGAACTGGCGGCCGTTTTTCATGAAGGGAAGAAAAGAAAATCCGGGGAGGAGTATATTACCCACTCCTTAAATGTGGCTGTTATACTGGCAGATATGGGGGCTGACGAGGGTACTGTCTGCACAGGGCTTCTCCACGATATTCCGGAATGTGAACATCTGAGGGAGGCTTTGAAAGAGATGGGGCCGGGGATTTGGGAGGTGCTTTCCGCATACCGGGATTTTGAACATTCTTTTTCCTGTGAGGATGACAGAGGAGCGCTGGTGGCACTGTCCGACCGGCTTCACAATATGCGTACCATCGAATTTGTAAATCCGTCCACGTGGAAAAGGCGGGCAGAGGAAACCCTGAGGCTGTTTTCGCCCATTGCCGCAAAATGCACGGATTTCAGGCTTCGTTCCGAGCTTGATGAGCTTTCTATAAAATTTTTATAAATATGGTAAATGACTTTTTAACGCTTGTATTTTCATTGCCATGTTGACATATCTGAGAGACACTGATAAAATCTAGAAAAATCAACAAGTCTGTATATTCATTCATTGAATTGTATAGAACACATAAGCGAAGGGAGATCAAAAGATGAAGATAGGTGCCATTACGGTCGGGCAGAGTCCCAGGACAGATGTTACGGCGGATATCATGAGTATTTTTAATGGAAAGGCGGAATTACTGGAGAAAGGAGGATTAGATGGCCTGACAGCAGAGGAGATTGAGAAATTCAAACCGGAGGAAGGGGATTATGTGCTGGTGTCCAGAATGAATGACGGCTCTTCCGTTACCTTTGCGGAACGCCATATCATTCCAAGACTTCAGAATGCGATCCATGAGCTGGAAGAGGAGGGGGCAGCCCTTATTATGATGTTTTGTACGGGAAAGTTCCCGGATACGCTGAAGGCATCGGTTCCCCTGATTTATCCATGTGAAATTCTTGACAGGAACGTTCCTCTTTTTACAGCGGATTCCTCGATTATTGCGGTGACCCCGTCTCCCTTGCAGTTGGAACAGAGCAGGAAAAAGTGGTCCGAAATCGTGAAAGAGGTCAGGGTTTTCGCCGGTTCCCCTTATGGAGCGTGGGAGGAGCTGGAAGAAACAGCCAGACTTATTAAGGATGAAGAGGGAGATTTGATCGTCTTAGACTGCATCGGTTACAGCCAGGAAATGAAAAGGCTGTTCGCAAGGGAGACCAATAAGCCGGTGATCCTTCCGAGGACCTTGCTGGCCCGTATGGTTTCTGAATTAACGGATCTATAATCCACAATCCAGATTTAACCATGTGCATTATGCTTAAATTGTGTAAAATTAAATGTGCAAATAGTTATTTACAAAGAAAATCACTCTTGCTAAAATATTCACCATATATTTATAAATATGAATTTGGAGGATCGCGGCTATGAGTGATGTATTATCCAGGGCAAGAGAGCTGGAGTCTTATGGAATTGAGATCAGACGCCAGATCCATAAGAATCCGGAAATCGGTTTTGAACTTCCAAAGACAGTGGAGCTTGTGAAAAAAGAGCTGATATCCTTTGGATATGAGCCAGCCCGGTGCGGAATTGCAGGTATCACGGCATTAGCAGGAAAACCCGGAAAAACATTTTTGCTGAGAGCTGATATGGATGCCCTTCCCATGAGAGAGGAAACCGGACTGGATTTTGCATCGGAAAACGGTTTTATGCATGCCTGCGGGCATGATATCCATACCGGTGCCCTCCTGTTGGCAGCCCGCATTTTAAAAGAAAGGGAAGCCGAATTAGAAGGAACGGTGAAATTTATGTTCCAGCCGTGTGAAGAAGGAGTGGGCGGCGCCCTGGATATGGTGAGGGCAGGAGTTCTTGAGAATCCTTCCGTGGATTCGGCAATGGCTCTCCATGTGGTACATAAAACCTCAGGAACCGTGGGCTTTTCCCGGGATACGGCATGTGCTTCCAGCGATATATTCACCATTACGGTAAAGGGAAAAGGCGGTCACGGTGCCGCACCCCATGACTGCATCGATCCCATTAACATAGCAGTTCATATCCATCTGGCCCTGCAGACATTAAACAGCCGGGAAGTACATCCCGACGAAATGCTGGTAGTAAGCATCTGCCAGATTAGTGCAGGAACAGCGTCTAACATTTTTCCGGAAACGGCAGTGTTAAAGGGAACCATCCGTACCATGAATACAAAGGTCAGAAGCTTTGCAAAAGAACGTCTGATTCAGATTGCAAGTCAGACTGCCTCCGCATTCCGGGGAGAAGCAGAAGTGGAATTTCTTCATGAGGGCGTTCCGCCCATGGAAAATAACGGGGATCTGCTCACCGCCTCCACCGGTTATATTGACGGTCTTCTCGGACCTGGTACTTGTTATGAATTGCCCCGCATGACCGGCTCAGAGGATTTTTCCGTTATCTCACAGCTTGTGCCATCGGTTCTTTACTGGGTCGGAACCGGTTCGGAAGAAGAAGGATATCCTTACGGCGTTCATGACCCCAGAGTTACGTTTCATGAGGAAAGCCTGCATAAAATGGCAGCAATTTATGCCAATACGGCCATGGAATGGCTCAAGGATCACGCATAAAGAATGGCTTCATACAAATTTGATATAGTTTGGATATGACGATAGTTAAAGGCGACTATGCTTTCTTTAGCTGTCGTTTTATTAATATAAAAGGAAAAGAGGAACCATTATGAAAAAGAGAATCTTAGCAGCAATTTTAACCGTGGCTGTTTCTGCTGTTCTAAGTGCATGCGGCTCTGATCATTCAGCCTCAACGGCGGAAACGACGGAAGCAGCCGGTGCAGCCCAGGGAACGGCGGGAGCGGAGAAAGCAGCAGGGGAACCGGTATCCGGCGGCGTTTTAACAATTTCCCTTTCTTCTTCCCCCAAGAATCTGGATCCTGTAAAGTATACGGGAACCTATGAATCCCAGATTATCGGAACCGTATGTGATACCCTTGTGGAATACAATACGGATCTGACTGAAATTCAGCCGGGACTTGCCAAATCCTGGACCGTAAGCGAGGATGGCCTTGCTTATACCTTTACCCTCCGCGATGATGTTTATTTCCAGCCGGGAAAATATCAGGACGGAAGAAAGATGACGGCAGAGGATGTGAAATATTCCTTAGAGCGTTCCCATGAGCTTTCTGCCATGGACAGGCTGGACATGCTGGATCACTGCGAAGTGGTCAGCGATACGGAAGTGGTCTGCTATCTGGCAGAGCCAAATGCCGTATTCTTAACCGCATTGACCGACGCAGGAAATGTGATCGTACCAAAAGAAGAGGTTGAGGGCTGGGGAGATGATTTTGGCACTCATCTTGTAGGGACCGGTCCGTTTGCACTGAAATCCTTTGAACTGGACCAGAAAGCGGAATTAACCCGCAACGACAAATACTGGGCGGCGGCTCCTTATCTGGATGGCGTTACCTTTAAGCCTATCAGCGATGGAAACCAGGCAGTCAATGCCCTTCGTACCGGAGAGATCAATGTGGCAACCAGTTTAACCGGGGAAGCAGTTCAGATCGCCAGAGACGACCAGTCCGTAGAATTGATGGAAACACCGGGACTTCATGTTGCCTATATCTATTTCAATCAGAAAAAAGGTCCTACCGCCGATATCCGGGTCAGGGAGGCGATCATAAAAGCGGTCAATGTAGAGGAGCTTACCGCCGGTGTATATCAGTATCAGGAAGCGAAACCTGCCAGCCTGCCGCTGCCTCCGGGATCCTGGGGATACGATTCCAGCCTTGAATCAGAAGTTCCCGCCTATGATCCGGAAGGAGCCAAAAAACTTCTGGCAGAGGCCGGATATCCGGATGGATTTGACATGGATATCTACATTTCCAATACGGAAGCCAGAGTAAAGATGGCAACCTTATTCCAGGCTTATTTAAAACAGAATTTAAACATCAACGTAAACATTAATACCAGTGAATGGGGAACCTTCAGCGAAATAGGAGCATCCGGAGAAGCCGATGTATTTGCAATGTCCTGGACCTGGTACCCGGATCCGTATTTCTTCTTAAACAAGCTGTTCCATACCAGTGCCATCGGTTCCCTTGGAAACGGCCAGGGCTTCTCAAACGGAGAAGTGGATCAGTATTTAGACGACGCATTACTGACCACGGATCAGGAAAAGCGGGCGGAATTATACAAGAAAGCTCTCGCTGTTATCGTAAAGCAGTATCCCGGAATCTTTTATGCAAATGAAAATGTAAACTGGGGTGTAAGCTCCAATGTTCAGGGCATGGTACAGAGAGCCGACGGAAAGGTCAAGATCTGTACTCCGGACACCAACGTATGGTTATCGAAGTAACAAAAAGGAAGGAGGGATATTGCTTCTGCAATATCCCCCATTTGAAAGACACGAGAGGAGATATATGTTAAAAACAATATTAATCAGATGTTTACAGATCATTCCGTCTCTTTTTGTGGTTGTCACGCTGACCTTTATACTGACCAGAATGATACCGGGTGATCCGGCCAGAGCGGTTCTGGGGCCTCAGGCATCTGTGGAAGATGTGGAAAAGATGCGGGAGACCATGGGCCTTGACCAGTCACTTGCGGGTCAATACAAGGATTATATGATCCATATCTTAAAAGGGGATTTCGGGGTTTCCTATTCCTACAATCAGCCGGTGCTCGGCCTGATAGCAAAACGGATCCCAAACACTCTGCTGATTGCATTGCCCTCGGTTTTCATCGCGCTCATTGCGGGCCTTCTGATCGGTGTGACCTCTGCGGTCCGTCAGGGCACCCTGTTTGATTATGTGTTTATGATACTGGCGCTGGTCGGTGTCTCCATGCCTATTTTCTGGCTGGGTCTTATGCTCGTCCTGCTTTTCAGCGTAAATCTTGGCTGGCTGCCGGTTCTTGGCATGGGAAGTATTTCCAATGGGATCGGAGATGTGATCCGCCATATGGTTCTTCCCTGCTTCTGCCTTGCGACGATTCCCACGGCTACCTTTTCCAGAATCGCCCGTTCCAGCATTCTGGAGTCCATTCACGGCGATTCCATTCGCGCCCTGAGGGCCAGAGGAATGAAGGAGTATGTGGTGATCTGGAAGTATGCATTAAAAAGTGCATTGCCGCCTCTCATCACGGTGCTGGGACTGCAGCTGGCAGGCTGCTTTGCCGGAGCGATCCTTACGGAAACCATTTTTTCATGGCCGGGTATGGGAACCCTGATCGTGGGTGCGATCGATAACAGAGACTATGCCCTGATACAGGGAGCGGTTCTGGTGATCGCACTGGCCTTCGTAATCATCAATATGCTTGTGGATGTGATCTACATGATCATCAATCCAAATGTCAGTTATGAAGGAGGGAGCTAAATGGCAAAAACGCTCGGATTAGACCGTGAGTCCCATGAAGAAATATTAAGGAAAGAACGAAAAGCAAACAGCGCATGGAATAAACTGAAAAGAAACAAAACGGCGGTCATCGGACTGGCTGCGGTCTGCTTTATGATCGCAATTGCCATACTGGCACCGTTTATCACGGATGGAAAGCCCAATGAGATCCATCCCATTGATGCATATCTTACTTTTTTTGAGAAAGGCCATTTATTCGGAACCGACGAGTACGGAAGGGATTTGTTTGCCAGAATCTGCTACGGTGCAAGAGTATCTCTTCTGGTTGCAGCAGGTGCGACCATCGTAGGCGGTATCACAGGTGTCATCTTAGGTCTGATCGCGGGATATATGGGCGGAATCGTGGATGGGGTCCTGATGCGGATCATGGATGGAGTTCTGGCCTTTCCTTTTATTCTGCTTTCCATTGTTCTTATGACAGTTCTCGGTTCCGGTATCATCAATGTAATTCTTGCCATCGGCATTGCGGAGATACCCAGGTTTGCCAGAGTGGTAAGAGGACAGGTTCTGGTCGTAAAAAAGGAAGAGTACTGCAATGCGGGAAGGGTCATCGGAATTTCCCATTTCCGTATGCTGGTTCACCATATACTGCCCAACACGATCTCAGAAGTGATCGTGTATGCTACTTTAAACATAGCCAGTGCCATTATTTCAGAAGCTGCGTTAAGCTTCCTGGGCCTTGGGATCGAACTGCCCACCGCTTCCTGGGGAAGCATCCTGCGCGCCGGAAGAAATTCTCTTAATACGGCACCTCATATTGCCGCGGTATCGGGGGTATTTATCCTGATCACGGTGATCGGTTTTAATCTTCTGGGTGACGGGATCCGGGATGTGCTGGATCCTAAAATGAAAAAGTAGGGGAAAAGTATGGAATTAAACAGGATAAAAAAAGATGCGGAGCAAACCATTGAGGAAAAAGCGGATGAGCTTTGGGGACTGGCTAAATACCTCTGGGACAATCCCGAATATAATTTTAACGAATATAAATCCAGCAAAGCCGTAAGGGAACTTTTAGAGTCATTTGGCTTTGAAACGGAAAAAGGGATCTGCGGTCTGGATACTGCGTTTCATGCGGAATATGACAGCAGAAAGCCGGGGCCCCATATCGGATTTCTTGCTGAATATGATGCGGTACCGGGCATGGGACATTCCTGCGGCCATAATCTGATGGCGGCGATGTCGGCCGGAGCAGGTGCCGGAGTGCGTGCCGTGATCGGCAGGCTGGGCGGAAAGATATCTGTTTTCGGCACTCCGGCGGAAGAGGGCGGCGGAGGAAAGGTGATCATGCTGGAGAGAGGTGCGTTTAAGGACTTGGATGCAGCCATGATCATTCATTCTGCCAATGAGACGGTGGTTAATGATATTTCCTATTCGAAAACCGATTTAAGCGTTGAATTTCACGGAAAGAGCGCCCACGGAGCCACGTGGCCGGAAGAAGGGATCAGCGCACTTGATCCCCTGCTTCTTTTGTTTCAGTATGTAAACGGACAGCGGCTTTGCTGGAATGGCAGAGGGACGATCCTGGGAGTGATTACGGATGGGGGCAGAGAACCCATCCATATACCGGATTTTTGCCGGGCAAAATTTACGGTGCGGTCTTTTGACAAGAAGTTCAAAGAAAAGATCTTAAAGGAATTCCTGGAAGCAGGACAGTCCATTGCCCGGATGACAGGAACCGCATTTAAGTATGAGTGGGATGGCTGTACCTATGAAGACATCCGCAATAACCGGGAGCTTGAAAAGCTGCTGGAAAAAAATTTAACGGAACTTGGGGAAACGGTCATGCCGAGAAGAAAAGAGCTGGGAATCGGATGTACGGATGTAGGGAATATCACCCACGTGCTTCCGGCGCTTCAGTCTTATGTGCAGGTAGTACCGGAGCTTCGAGGCCATACCAGGGAATTTGAAGAGGCATGTAAAAGCGAGGCCGGAAAAAAGGCTGTGCTGACAGGAGCCAAAGCCCTGGCATTTACCGCGTTGGATCTGCTGTCATCATCTGATAATATGGATAAAGTAAAACAGAGCTTTGCAGAAATGAGAAAGAACTATGAGTAAAGGAGGTGCTGCTGTGAGTGATGTATTATTAACCGTGAATGATCTGAAAACCTATTTTTATACGGCAAGCGGCGTAAGCAAAGCCGTAGATGGAGTGAGCTTTCGCATCAGCCGGGGGGAGATCATGGGAATTGTGGGCGAATCCGGTTCCGGAAAAAGCGTTACATCCTCGTCCATTATCCGGCTTTTGCCGGCCGGGACCGGAAAAATAGTAAGCGGCAGCATAGTCTTTGACGGTACCGATGTATTAAAGCTGGGGAAAAAAGAACTGCTGACCTTTCGGGGAAGAGATGTTTCCATGATTTTCCAGAACCCCATGACTTCCTTATCGCCGGTCTTTAAAGTGGGACACCAGATGGTGGAAATGATTTGTACCCATCAGAAGGTAAGCAGGCAGGAAGCCTGGCGCATGGGGGAAGAGGCTTTAAAGAAAGTAGGCATTCCCGATGCCAGACGCCGGATGGATTCCTATCCTTATGAATTATCCGGCGGGATGTGCCAGCGCGTTATCATTGCCATGTCCATCTGCAGCAATCCCAAGATGATCATTGCGGACGAGCCCACTACGGCTCTTGATGTGACCGTTCAGGCACAGGTTCTGGAGCTGTTAAAAGAGATGAGAGATAAAAACGGAACTGCGGTCCTCCTGATCACCCATAATCTGGGTGTGGTATGGCAGATGTGTGACAGCGTGATGGTCATGTATGCAGGCAAGACGGTTGAGTATACCACGTGCGGGGAACTGTATCATAAGCCGCTGCATCCATATACGTGGGGATTGCTGGATTCCATGCCAAAGCTTGGCAGTGATTCCGGGGAAGAACTGTCGGCCATTCCGGGGACACCGCCTGATTTGAGGCTGACGGGGACTTCCTGTAATTTTTCCAACCGGTGTCCCTATGCTGTGGATCTATGCAAAAGCAGTGTTCCGGAATTAAAGGAACTGGAACCGGGACATTTCGTTGCCTGTCACAGACAGTGCGAAACCGGCGGTCTTGTGCGGGGAGGTGGGAAGGTCAATGAATGAGAAAAAAGTGATCTTGCAGATTAAAAATCTGTCCAAGGATTTTGAGATAAAGGGAAAGAAGCTTGGCAGTAAAAAAGCCGTACTTCATGCGTTAAAAGACTTAAACCTGGATATCCGGGAAGGGGAAGTGCTTGGGGTGATCGGGGAGTCCGGATGCGGAAAGTCTACCCTGGGAAGGTGTCTGGTGGGCTTGCACAAACCGACCGGCGGAGAGATTCTGTTTGAAGGAAAAAGCATTATAAAGTTATCTGCCAGGGAGAGGCTTGAGCTTTGCAAGAACATCCAGATGGTTTTTCAGGACCCCTATTCCTCTCTGGATCCCAGGCATACGGCGGCAGATTCTGTGTCTGAGCCGATGATCGTCCATAAGACCGTCAAGGGGAAGGCTGAGCTCGAAAAAAGGGTTTTGGAGCTTTTTCAACAGGTAGGCCTTGATGTACAGCATATGAACCGGTATCCCCACGAGTTTTCCGGCGGACAGAGACAGCGCTTAAACGTGGCACGCGCCATTTCCATTAACCCGAAGGTGGTCATCTGCGATGAGCCGGTTTCGGCCCTTGATGTATCCATTCAGGCACAGGTCATCAATCTGTTGAAAGGATTACAGAAAAAATACAATCTTACTTATGTATTTATTTCCCATGATTTAAGTGTGGTCAAATATGTCAGCGACCGGATCGCGATCATGTACCTGGGGCAGTTCGTGGAGCTTTGCAATGGAGGAGATATTTATAAAAATCCTCTGCACCCCTACACAAAAGCGCTTCTTTCCGCCATTCCCCCGGAAAGTCCGGATGAAAAGAAGGAGAGGATCGTGCTGAAAGGGGAGGTGCCGAGTCCCATTGGCGAGCGGGAGGGATGCCCTCTGGCCGGCCGGTGCGCCCAGTGCATGGAACGGTGCAAAAGAGAAGTACCCCGGTTAAAGCAGCACGGGGAAGAGGGGCATCAAGTGGCCTGCTTCTTATATGAAAACCAGTAAATGACCAGAAGGAGGATGCTATGACAAAAAAAGAACTGCTTCAGTATGTAGAGGATCATAAGGATGAACTGATCAGGCTTGTATCCCGGCTGATTCAGATAAAAAGTGAAAACCCTACCGGTACCCAGAGAGATGTGATCGATTATGTGGAAGCGTTTCTTAAGGAGGCCGGAATCGATTATAAGGAAACGGGCTGTAATCCGGACTATCCATGCGTAGTGGCCGGATATGGAAATGACATGGGATTTTCCATGATCATCAACGGGCATGTGGATGTGGTGCCTGCCGGGGATTTAAAGCAGTGGGATTTTGATCCCTTTTCAGGAGAGATAACGGATACCCGGATTTTAGGCAGAGGCACTTCGGATATGAAGGCAGGAGTGGCAGGAGTCCTGTTTGCACTTTCCCTGTTTGCCAGGAAACAGGTTCCGTTAAAGGGAAATATCCGGCTGCATATTGTATCCGATGAAGAAAGCGGGGGCCAGTTCGGATCACAGTGGCTTTGTGCCAACGGGTATGCGGATCATGCCGATGCATGTTTGGTTGCAGAACCCACATCCATGAATACCATTGAGATCGGGCAGAAGGGCGGGCTGCTGCTGACTTTAAAATCCTATGGAAAATCCGCCCACGGCAGTCTCGGCAATTTTAAGGGAGAAAATGCCATCTTAAAGTTAGCAAAGGTCCTTTCCAATGTTTCCATGCTTACGGAAGTCAAAGGACATTTCACGGACCGCCAGCAAAAGCCTTTGAAGGATTCCCAGATGCTTGCGGAAAGAGAAAACAAAATTACGGGATTGGGAAGTGTCATTGACCATGTAAGCACCAATGTAGGGCTTATTAAGGGCGGAACCAGACATAATATGGTTCCCGATTATTGTGAAGCAACCGTAGATGTGCGGCTTCCCATCGGAGTCCGGAAAGAGGAGATCGATGAAGTTTTAAAACGCATAATGGAAGTAAGCGGTGTGGAAGGGGTGGAATACGAGCTTCACTATAAGAGCGATGCCAATTTCACGGACCACGAGGCTCCCATTGTGCTTGCTTTCCGGAAAAATGCGGAAGAACTGCTGGGAAAAGAAGTGATCCCTGCATACCAGTGGGCATCCAGTGATGCCAGGGATTACCGGAAACTGGGAATTCCGACGATCCAGTTCGGTCCATCCAATACGGTTGGCATTCATTCCTATAATGAAACGGTCCAGATAGAAGATGTGGTTATAGCAGCCAAAACCTATGTAGCCGCTATCTGCGATCTCATGGAAATAAAATAAATTTTTGGAGGATTCGTCATGTTGATGAAACAATTGATCGAGGTACATGATCTGCTTGACAGCAGCTATGCCAGTGGAAAACAGGTTGAAACCTATTTAAAAAGCATTCGGCCGGATGCCAGCGTGGAGGTTTACGCATTGGAAGGACCGAAGGGAAAAACCGATATGATAAAGGTAAGGATCCCGGGGGCAAAGGGAAAAAGCAAAGGCATGGATGCTCCCACCATCGGTTTGCTGGGGAGACTTGGGGGTCTGGGAGCCAGACCGGAGCGGATCGGTTTTGTTTCGGATGGAGACGGAGCCCTGGTCGCATTATCTCTGGCGGCGAAATTACTGGATATGCAGAACAAAGGAGATTATCTGGATGGAGATGTATTCATTTCCACCCATATTTGTCCGGATGCGCCCACCAGAGAACACAAACCGGTACCGTTTATGGATTCTCCGGTGAATATGGCACAGGTCAATCAGGAAGAGGTTACGGTTGAACTGGATGCGATTTTATCTGTTGATACAACAAAGGGAAACCGGATCATCAACACCAGAGGGTTTGCTGTTTCCCCTACTGTGAAGGAAGGTTATATCCTGCGGGTTTCCGAGAGCATTCTGGATTTAATGCAGACAACCACCGGAAAACTGCCCTATGTATATGCCCTTTCCCAGCAGGATATCACTCCTTACGGAAACGGGCTGTATCATTTAAACAGCATTTTACAGCCGGCAACTGCTACGAAAGCACCTGTGATCGGGGTCGCCATAACAACAGAAGCACCCGTTGCAGGCTGTGCAACCGGTGCGACCCATATTACGGACTGTGAGGAAGCCGCGAGATTTATGTTAGAGGTGGCAAAGGCCTACGGCCGGGGGGAATGCAGCTTCTATGATGAAAAGGAATATGACCGGATCCAGTATCTGTATGGAAATATGGAACATTTTCAGACCCTGGGAACCGGAAATGAATGCGACGACGATGCATAAGCTACATACCGCGAAGCAGTTCGCAGGCGCAGATTCCCAAATATAAATAAAAAATATCCTCAATGGATGAGATTTCACTGCAAAGAAGCTTTTTGATCAGCGCAAGCCGGGAGGTCAGGGTATTCCTGTGTATAAATAATTTCTGAGCGGTTTCCGTAAGACTTAATGAGCTTTCTAAATAGGTCTTAAGGGTGAGGAAAAGCTCGCTTTTATTTTCCGAATCATAGGTGGCAAGGTCCTTGACCGTGTCCCGGTAAATCTTTTTTATCTCATAGGAAGAAAGCTGGATCAAAAGATGGAACGCATACTGCCTGGTGTAAGAATTGATCCGGGCGGTCTGGAAGGAGGGGGTCTGCAGATGCAAAGTCTGCAGGCTTTCTTCATATGCTTTTGCAATCGAAGCATAGGCAGTATGGCAGCGGCTGATTCCCAGTCTGAAAAAGGAGTGATATTCTTTTAATGCTTCCATGAGCTGTGAAACCGTCTGGTTTGCCAGAGAGAGCGCCTTTCCATTCGATACCTGTTTTGGATAGAATAGAAAGATAACGATCCGGTTATCATTGTGGCATAAGAAGGATTTCTGATCGAGCCGCATCAGCTCATGGTTTACTGCGTTATAGAGGCTGCGGAACAGTTTGCTTTCCTTTTCCTGGCATTCCAGGGAGACACAGATCCTTTTTAACTGATAAGGAAACGAGTAGGAATCACAGATCAGACGTATTTCTTCGGCGGATTTATTCCTGATATCCGTAAGCATATAAAAGAAGGAATCGTAATAGTTTTTCTGGGAAAAAACCCTGTTTTGAACCTGCATGGAGGAAAGCTCCAGAGCAATGACAGAAGAGATCTGTCTTAAAATGGCTCCGGTGGTATCATCAATATCCGTACCGGTAATATCAATACACAGATAATGCCGGCTGTCGGGAAGCAGAAAAGTCTGAAAGGTAAGAAGGGTATCATTGAAGTAAAAATTACGCTTTCCGGACGGTTTTTCTGCGGTCTGCTTAGACAGCGCGTTTACGGGCTGGGCCTGCAGCTTGTCTATTTTTGAAAACGCCGCCTGATCTTTGGGGGGGATATAGTAATAAATCGGAAAATCAGAGGTCGTCGCGATCATGGCAATGGAATTGGTATAATGGGATACCTGCTCCAGCATTTTCATGATTCCTTCTTTATTAAAATAAAGCTGATGAAATTTTTCGGTTTCATTTAGAATGAACTGCTGAGTGGAAATTTTCTGATCAACCAGATTTTGATTGATTATGCTGATAATGTTGGAATATCCGTGGTAAAAGGGCATAGAGACAAGAGGAACCCCGTATTTTTTTGCTTCTTCGATCAGGGACTCCGGGATTTTGTCAAAGAACCGTTTGACTTTAATGCAGAATGCGGTACAGTCAATGGCATGGAGATCAGCGATCACCTTTTTCTGCAGTTCAAAGTCATCGTAAAAAATATATCCTGTTGTGAGAATGATCTCATTTTTTTTGATCCACTTGACCCCATCCGGATTATCCAGAACGCTGATTCCCGTGATCGGCTTATTTAAGGCTTCTTCATTGCCTATAAATTCAAGATTGTCAATTGGAGTTTCGTATAAAAACCAGCCAAGGGTTAAGATTGGATACTTCATTGGATACTCCTTCCATTGGAAACAGAGACTTACTGCTTAGATTTATCTTTTTCGACAATGATACCATTGATCCGGTTCCTTTACAAGATTTTTACAGTGAAAAAGTCCCGGATTTTGCTGGAATATGTTGAAATAGGACCTTGTGTTTTTTGTAAAAGGCCGATATAATGATTAAAACATACAGCCGGAAAGGGAGGAAATATTTATGATACAGGATCTTACAGTTTCCGGATTCTTGGAAGAACTGTCATCCGGGAAGCCGACGCCGGGAGGCGGAGGAGCGGCAGCACTTGGCGGCGCACAGGGCGTGGCTCTGGGAGAGATGGTGATCCATCTGACTCTTGGGAAAAAACGGTACGCGGATGTGGAAGAGGAGATGCAGGAGCTTCTTATAAAACTGGAGAGCTTAAAAAAGGAATTTTTAAGACTTGCGGACGAAGATGCGGCCGTATTTGCCCCGCTGGCAGCAGCTTATGGCCTGCCTGCCGGCACAGAGGAAGAAAAGAGGCGTAAATCAGAGGTTTTGGAAAAACATTTACTGGCGGCCAGCCTGGTACCGGCCGCAGTCATGGAACGGGCTTTGGAAGCGCTGGAGATCATGGCTGTCCTGGCAGATAAGGGTAGCCGGCTGGCTGTCAGTGATGTGGGAGTAGGAGTCCAGTTTCTTAAGTCTGCTCTTTTGGGTGCAAAGATGAATGTATCCATTAATACCAAATCCATGAAGCAGAGGGAAAGAGCCGGAGAGCTTAATCTCCGGGCAGACCAGATGGCGGAGGCCGGAAGGAAGCGGTCCGATGAAATTTATGCAAAAGTAGAGGCGGTGTTAAAGACAGAATAAAAAGGAGGCTCAAAAAAGCCGTGATAACTTTAAAGGGAGCAGCTGTGTCTGCGAAAATCAGGGAAGAGGTGGCAGAGCTTTTAATAAATCTGCCGGAGAAAACGCCAAAGCTGGCCATTGTAAGGGTGGGAGAACGGCCGGATGATCTGGCTTATGAGCGTGGTGCATTAAAGAAAATGGAAAATTTCGGTTTGCAGGCCGAAAGCTTTTGCTTTCCAAAAGATATTTCCGATGAAGCATTTAAGGAAGAGTTTTTTAAAATCAATGAAAATCCGGATATCGACGGAATCCTTTTGCTCCGGCCTTTGCCAAAGCAGATAAAGGAAAAGGATATCGAGCATATGATCGATCCGGGAAAGGATTTAGACGGGATCTCACCGGAAAACATTGCCCGTGTATTTGCAGGCGGTGAGGATGGGTTTGCACCCTGTACGGCGGAAGCAGTTGTGGAGGTGTTAAAGGCCAATGATATTCCCATGACCGGAAAGAGAGTGACTGTGGTGGGAAGGAGCCTGGTTGTGGGGCGCCCCCTTTCCATGCTCCTTTTAAAGGAAAATGCAACCGTTACCATTTGCCATACCCGCACAGAGGAACTGAAAAAAGTCTGCCGGAGTGCAGAGATTCTGATTGCGGCTGCCGGGCGCGCAAAGATGATCGATGCTTCCTATGTTGGAGAGGATGCCGTGGTCATTGATGTGGGAATCAATGTGGATGAGGACGGAAAGCTTTGCGGAGATGTGGATTTTGAATCTCTTGAAGGCACTGCCTCCATGGCGACTCCGGTACCCGGAGGCGTTGGTACCGTGACAACTGCCGTGCTGGCGAAACACCTGGTACAGGCGGCAGGAAAGAATAAGGGATAAAGTACAGGCTGTGGGAAAGAACTCACAGCCTGTACGGTTTTCCATGCTTTATTTCTTTTTCATGTCCGGATCATGGAGCTCTTCCGAAAATTCCGTTAAAATACGGCGATGCTCCGGCGTTCCTGCCGGATATTGCTCCCATTGGTGCATGCTCCGTCTGTTAGCCGCCTTTACGATAGCATAGCAGACCGTAAAAAATGCAACCAGAGCGATGCCTGCAAAAAAACCTAAGGTCTGACCTTTTATAAAGGGCATACTGAACATGGCTATGATCAGTCCGGCCATGGTAAACAGCGAACTATACGGAAATCCGCACAACCGGCAGTTTCCTTCCGGCTTCCCGTTCTTTTTCCGGAATCGGATATGGGTAAACATGAGCATGATATAAGTGAAAAGCAATGCAAACCCTCCGGAGCTGATCAAAAACAGATAGACCTGGGGAAAAAACAATCCGATGTACAGAAACAGCACCATGGACAAACCGGAAAATAAAATCCCACGGTAGGGGACATCGGTTCTGTCCTTTAAAAATGCAGGACCAAGCCGGTCATCCACAAGAGAACGGAGCATTCTTCCGATTCCAAACATGGCAGCTACCATGGTGGACAAAATTGCGCTGATTAATATAACCGTCATGGCAGTGCCGGCCCAGGTCACATGGTAGAGGTTTAAGGCCGTAACCATAGGACTGACGTTTTCGCTTAAGGATGCGGTCGGGACCAGCAGCAAAAGAATTGAAATGCACAGAATATAAAGTGTCACGAGCCAGAAAACCGTCAGGTGGATTGCCCGCGGCACGTTTTTTTGCTTATTTTTCGTTTCGCTGGCAGCCAGTCCGATGATTTCAAAGCCTGCATAGGTGAATAAAACGATCAGCATGCTTCCTGCCAGGCTTTTTATGCCTCCGGGGAGAAATGCCTCCGACCGCAATATGCTGCTTCCCAAGGGACGGGAACCCGGCAGGATACCCAGAACGATCAGGGAACCTAACAGAATAAAACCGAAAATTGCTGAAATCTTGATTGCTGACAGAATGCTTTCCAGGCTGCTTAGCCGGTTTGCGCCCAAAAGATTTAACAATGTTACCCCGATGATCAGAGCGGTGCCCAGGACCGGGATCGAGACCGACGGAAACCATGTCCGGAACAGTAAGGAAACTGCGGTAGCCTCGCTAGACATGGAAATGACCATTCCGGTCCAATAGACCCAGCCCACAACAAAGCCTGCGCCACTATTTATATATTGAGCGGCAAATGTCCGGAAGGAAGAGGAATCCGGATTGGATACCGTCATTTCCGAAAGCGCAAAAAGAATGAAATAAACCATAACACCGCAAATCAGATAAGAAAGAATGATTCCCGGGCCGGCAGCCTGTATGGCAACCGATGAGCCCAGAAAAAAGGAACCGCCGATCACGGTTCCCAGAGCCATCATCGTTAAGCGGCCTGCAGTAAGACCATTTGCTTTATTTTTCATGGGATTCCTCGCTTTTGATTTTTGTATTATTATTCCAGATAACGGAAAAGTTATTCGGAACTGAAAATACAATAAAGCGGCAAAAGGTCTGCCTGCAGGCACAGGATCCTATTTTTTCCGCGCTTTCACCAGATACTGGTATGTGGTAAATGCATCCGGCTGGCTTTTGGTAAAGGAACACAGCTGATCGATCATTTTCTGCTGTTCCGGGCTGATCCAGACCCTGGTTACTCCCATATCTTCGATCTCATATCCGGCCCGGGAAAACATGCGGGTAATTTCTGTTTTGGTAAAAAAGCGCAGATGTGTCCGGTCAAGGATCCCGCTTTCCTGATAGGTCCAAAAACCGTTTAATAAGTCGCTTATAACAGAAATATGCATTACGTTCGGGATGCTTGCCAGAATAGCGCCTCCCGGTTTTAAATAGCGCTTCATGTTAACCAATACGGATTCCGGCTGGTGAAGATGTTCCAACACATCACCGAATATGATATAATCAAAAAATCCCTCCGGATAATCCAGATTCTCTTCCACATTGCCCTGGGTGACAGGAAAAAGAAGGGAAGAGATTTTCCAGGAACCGGGATCTAATTCGATGCCGTGAAGCTCGGCTGACGGATACTTGTTTTTCATGGAAAGCAAGGATGCTCCGCATGCACATCCCACATCAAGAGCTCTTAATGGAGTTTCTTTCGGATCGGTAACCAGGGCAAGGATATCCGGCCGGCTGAAAAGAGAGTAATTGAGCCGCACATTCCATTTCTGGTGGAAATAATCGTAGTCAGCCAAGCGGGCCTGGTTGCTTTGCTGCTGCCCAAAGGTATAGACATAGGCATGATGGCATAAATACGTGAGTTTCTTTTTGTGCAGCAGCTGGAAGCTTAAGTCTTTCTCCAACACTTCCTGGGTGGAAAAATGCTCGTCAAATCCCTTAACGGCCGCCCAGCTGTCTCTTTGCACCAAAATGGTGAGACATGAGGGAATCAGGACCGGATCCATATGCTCATCCCCGGGCAGGTTATGCTCGGCGGCATAGACATTGGCCCGGTCAATGGGGGTTTTTAAATCAACCAGGCCCAATGCCGGGCCATTGGTAACAGCGTTTACCGCGCCGATATCATTGGTTTTGTACAGGGACATGCGCAATTGAAATAACGCGTGGTTCAAAAGAACGGATCCCTGACCCAGGAATAGGATATCCTCATTTTTCTTTGTAAGTTTTGCCGCTTTCCGGTATGCCAGGGCGGGGGAAAGTCCTTTTCCCGATACATACGAGATATCTTTCTGACCTTTCAGCCAGTTTGTAACCTCCTCAGATTCTTCCCGGTCAATCACCACAACGGTCTGGCAGTCCTCCTGGGCAGCAAGGCATGTAGAAAGGATTATTTCCATTTGCTCCTGGGATGGTACGGAAGGAATGATAAATGCTGCCTTTGGAATGTCCTTTGCATATTCCTTTGTAAATGCCGTCAGAACATCGGATATGAGCTTGGCGTCCTCCTCCTTGTCACAGAGGAAGGAGCTGTGGGCGTAGCAGAGGTAGGCACGCTTTAAGTTCCCGCTTTTTTTGTAATATTCGCCCATCCGAAAATAAATTTCATAATTACGGCTGTTTTCAGCAGCCTTTTTGTGAAGCTCTTCCACACTGGTAATGGATTGTTCCTGATTCATCATAATTTCTCCTTTTATTTTACTTGGTTCCTATGATCCAAAATGCTTTCATACCATTATATTCCACAGGTACATGCTGGTGTGATAATGGATCTGGCGTACACTGTTTCCTCTGTTTTTATCAACACGGTTGACTAAGTAACAACTTATCTGCTATAATCAAGTTGTTACTCGGGGCGGCTTGGAAGGTTTTTGTAACAATAATCCGACATTTTGATTGGTCCCCATATCTGAAAATTTAGTATTTGAAACAACGTTTCACTTTTCTATAACCCTCCCACAGGAAAGTTTATAATTTAAATTTAACCGGATAGGTGATTGTTTCGTGATAAAAATACCGAAGCTTTTGTTTTTCGTTGCAAAAATATCGGTATGGAGCTGATTTTTTGGCCAGTTGAATAAAGGAATGAAAGGAGAATTTATATGGAAAAAGACAGAAAACGACAAATATCAATGGAACGGGCAAAGGAATTAAAAGGGCGGATTGAAGATTTTTTAGAGGCAAGAAATGAGATTCCCAAAGGGCTGGAAAAGGAAGAGGAGTTAATAAATCGAAAGAACAAAATATTAAAAGTACTGGATGCCGCAGAAGAGGACTGGAATGATTACCAATGGCAGTTGAATCATAGGATTTCAGATGTGGAAACATTAAGTAAAATAGTGAACCTAAGTGAAAAGGAAAAAATGCAGATTCAGAAAGTTGAGAAAAAATTCAGATGGGCGGTCTCTCCATATTATTTAAGTCTGGCTGATCCGGATGACAGGTATGATCCGATCAGGCTGTTATCGATCCCCACGTATAAAGAGCTGGAGGATTCCTGTACGGACTTAGATCCTATGGGAGAAGAATTTACAAATCCGGCGGGCTGTATTACGAGACGTTATCCCGACAGGCTGATCATCAATGTGACCAATGAGTGTGCCATGTTTTGCAGGCATTGCCAGAGAAGGAGAAATATTGGAGAAGAGGATGTCCACCGGTCCCGTGAAATCATTCAGGAATCCATAGATTACATAAGAGAGAATGAAGAAATAAGAGATGTTTTAATTACCGGCGGAGATGCGTTATGCCTTTCCGATGAAGAGCTTGAGTGGATCATAAAACAACTGAAAGAAATTCCGCACGTTGATTATATTCGCCTGGGCACCAGAACCCCGGTGACCATGCCCCAAAGGGTTACGGACCGGTTATGTTCCATGCTGAAAAAATATCATCCGATCTACATCAATACGCATTTTAATCATCCCATGGAAATTACCCGGGCTGCAAAAGCCGCCTGCGGCAAATTAGCGGATTCCGGAATCGTTCTTGGAAATCAGGCTGTGCTGTTAAATGGGATCAACAATGATAAATATGTCATGCGGGTGCTCAATCATGAATTGCTGAAATGCAGGGTAAGGCCTTATTATATCTTTCATGCAAAGCATGTACAGGGAACCACTCATTTTAATACATCAATTGAGGATGGCGTGGAAATCATGGAATACTTAAGAGGCTATACATCCGGCATGGCGATCCCGACATTTATCGTAAATGCCCCCAAAGGGCAGGGGAAAACGCCCATATTCCCCAATTATGTTGTGTCCCGGGGACCAGGTTACGTAAAACTGAGAACCTGGGAAGGCAATATTGTGAAATATGAAGATCATGAGACAAAGGATATCAGGGAGTGGCTGGAATAAACGGAAAGGATTCTGTTTATCCGTTAACCGCCTGCCGTTTCATCTGCCCGATGGCCCTCAGCACCGGAGGAAAATACAGGATGATGACCGTTACGATCAGTTCCGGCAGAATGTAAGTCGCATTGTATCCCATGGTATAAAGAAACGAGTTCATGCCTTCCGGTGCATAGGAAGCAAAAAATATATAGCCGGAGATGACATGGCATACATAGCGGCCCAGAACACCTGCAATGTATCCGGTAATAAGGCCATGCTTTTTGTTGCAGAAAAGTCCGGAAAGGCCCAAAGCGCCGAAGGCCAGAGGATAATCAAGCAGGACCTGCAGCGGGGCGTATATATAGGGGCCTGTGATAAACTGAAGGATGCCGTATGCCACACCGGTCATGATTCCGGTCTTTAAGCCGTAAACATAGCCGATCAGACAGATGAACAGCATGGAAAACATGGTAATGGAGCCGCCGAATGGAAGTGTGGCAAATTTAATAAAGGAAGCTACCATTGCCAGTGCCATCGCGCCCCCACAGTAAACCAGCTGACGGGTCTTAAGCTGTTTGGATTTGCCGGCGGACATGCCAAGCAGGTGGAGACCCGCCAGGACTGCCAGAAGCAGAACGATTACCAGCCCGTATCCGGCCGGTTTTAATAAGTATTCTTCATTTTCTGCAGAATAAGTTAGAAAAAAAGACATAAAAAATCCTCCTTTGTGCGCGCAGGAGGGGACTACTGATGCTTCCTTACGCCGGTATTATCCGGTTCAAGTAGTGAGGGTTAGGTTTTTACCAGTCTCAGCCCAAGGCTCCCCTAGCGTGTGTACAATCTATGTTTTCGCTGTGAGTATATCGCAAATCCATACGCTTGTCAAGTCATGTCAAAATGTAAAATAAGTATAAAAAAATAAATAAAGCACAACCTATGAAATGATGAAAATTGGAAGTATGGAGGTTGTTTGTTATGACAGGCTTTATTATAGCTCTTATATCAGGGGCACTTATGAGTATCCAGGGAGTTTTTAATACGGGAGTGACAAAACAGACCAGCATGTGGGTAGCGACCGGCTGGGTGCAGCTGACGGCGTTTATAACCTGTCTGGTCCTGTGGTATTTTTCAGGAAAAGACAACATTTCAGGACTTTTTGATGTGCAGCCGAAATACATGCTGCTCGGTGGTATCATCGGCGCATTTATCACATATACAGTGGTTAGGAGCATGGGTACCTTAGGGCCGGCCAAAGCAGCTTTGATCATCGTGGTATCCCAGATCATTGTGGCTTATGCCGTGGAAGTGTTCGGATTATTTGGAGTTGAAAAAGTGGGATTTGAATGGAAAAAACTGATCGGGGCGGTGGTTGCGATCATTGGAATCATGATATTTAATTAATTTGGAAATAGTGCTTGTATTTACCTATTTCTTTAGGTAGAATAGTAACATAGGCTGAAGATGGTATCCTTTTTTGAGAATTTTTGTAAGGAGGGATATCATGAAATACCAGAAAGTAAGAATTGCTGTCATTGCCCTGTTCATTTTGGCTGCGGGCATATGCTACGGCTTAAAAAGCAATCACGGAACCCGGGCAGAAGAGATCGAGCTGTCTGAGCCGTCTGCTTCCAGGGAAATTTCAAGTGATGAAGGCGGGTCAGACGAAAGGTCCGGCGGGCGGACAGGTTTTCAGCAGTCCGGTCCGTCTGGGGAAGCAGAGCCGGATGGTGATTCCGGGAAGACAGGAGATAAGGCTTCCTCATCCTTTTATGTACATATCTGCGGGGAAGTGGTTTCTCCCGGTGTTTATGAGCTTCAAGAAGGGAGCAGGATCTTTCAGGCAATTGAGAGAGCCGGAGGTTTTACAGAAAATGCTGCTGGGGAATATTTGAATATGGCGGAGCGGGTCAGCGACGGTATGAAGATCGAGGTACTTAATAAGGAAGAGGCAGAGGCGGCCAGGGCCCGCGCTGAACTTTCCTTACCGGCCGAAGCGCCGTCCGAGGGACAAAAGCCAAAGGTGAATTTAAATACTGCGGCCAAAGAAGAGCTGATGACTCTTCGGGGAATCGGAGAGGCCAAGGCCGATGATATCATACGGTATCGGGACAGCCACGGTGGATTTCAGAGGATTGAGGATATCATGAAGATATCCGGTATTAAAGATGCGGCATTTCAGAAAATAAAAGATGATATAACGGTTTGAGATAGAGGGCAGAGGTGTGATATGGCAAGTGTATTAGTAGTTGATGATGAAAAACTGATTGTTAAGGGAATGAGATTCAGTCTGGAGCAGGACGGTATGGAAGTGGATTGTGCC
This sequence comes from Clostridium sp. Marseille-P2415, assembly GCF_900155545.1. Lineage (GTDB taxonomy): Bacteria > Bacillota > Clostridia > Lachnospirales > Lachnospiraceae > Lacrimispora. The sequence continues at coordinate 376,431 of NZ_LT732525.1, read as the reverse complement.
TATGACGGGGAGGAAGCCATTAATCTGGCGAAACAGAGGGAATATGATGTGGTCCTTTTGGATGTCATGCTTCCGAAGTTCGACGGATACGAGGTGTGCCAGGCCATCCGGGAATTCTCCGAGATGCCGATCATCATGCTGACGGCAAAAGGCAATGATATGGATAAGATTCTGGGCCTGGAATACGGGGCAGACGATTATATTACCAAACCCTTTAACATTCTTGAAGTAAAGGCCAGGATCAAGGCCATCATGCGCCGGAATGCGAAAAAGGGCAGACGGGAGCGTCAGGATGACAGCCATGTGGTGACGGCAGGCGACTTAAAGCTTGACCGTGACAGCAGGCGTGTTTTTATCGGTGAGAAAGAGATTAATTTGACGGCGAAGGAATTTGATCTTTTGGAGCTGCTTACCTGCAATCCGGGTAAGGTTTACAGCAGGGAACAGCTTCTTACTTATGTGTGGGGCAACAAGGTCATGGATACGGGAGATGTCCGCACTGTTGATGTCCATGTAAGGCGTCTGAGAGAGAAGATCGAGCCCAGCCCAAGCGATCCCAAATATGTGCATACCAAATGGGGCGTGGGATATTATTTCCGGGTATAGAAAAAGAAAGAGGAGGATTTCTGACGGGAAACCGGAAGGATCCGCCTTTTCTTAGATTTTAGGGATTAAGGAGCTGGAGTTATGGATTCAGTGGATTATAACATCAGAATGGTGAGAAAAGAAGATTTAGACGGGGTGGCAGAGGTGGAAGCCCTCTGTTTTCCTGCGGCGGAGGCGGCTGGAAAAGAAGCTTTCCGGCAGAGGATCGGGAGGTTTCCGGAAAGTTTTTTTGTGGCGGAGCTTGCCGGCGGGACGATCATCGGTTTTATTAATGGCTGCGCCACAAATGGGAATACTATCTGCGACGAGATGTTCGAGAATCCGGACCTTCATGATCCGGATGGTGCCTATCAAAGCGTTTTCGGCCTTGATGTGGCAGAGAAGTGGAGGGGCAGGGGAATTGCTGCTGCTCTCATGGACCGTCTCATAGAAGAAGCGGGGAGAAGGGGCAGAAAGGGAATGATTCTCACCTGCAAGGACCGGCTGATACATTATTATGAAAAATTCGGATACCGGAACATGGGAGTTTCCGGGTCTGTACACGGAGGAGCCATTTGGTATGACATGCTTCTGGATTTTAAGGATGCAGGGAAGTGAGGCACCGGCAGTATGAAACGAAGCCCACAGGGAGAAAGATGGAGAAGGCTGGATAATACGGCGAAGCTGTTTCCGGTCATAGCCAGCGAGAATTTAAGCAATGTGTTCCGGATTTCAGCAACTTTAAAGGAAGAGGTGGATCCGGGGACCCTGCAGCGGGCTTTGGAAGAGATTCTTCCCCAGTTTGAAGGATTTTCGGTGAGACTGCGGAGAGGTTTTTTCTGGTATTATTTTGAGCATAACAAAAGGATGCCGGTCATTGAGAGGGAAACGACCTACCCATGTAAATACATCGACCCTCACAGCAGCCAGCTCTTTTTATTCCGGGTCAGTTATTTTGACAGACGGATCAATCTGGAGGTATTTCATGCAGTTACGGACGGCCTTGGGGCGGTAAATTTTTTGAAGGCCCTGGTCTACCGGTATCTGGATTTAAAACGGAATTCCGGAACCGGCCATAAGGCTTCCCAGAAAATATCATCGGACGTTTCCATGAATGTGGAAGACAGTTATGTCCGCCATTATAAAAAGACCGCAAGGCGCAAATACAGTTCCAGGAAGGCCTATCATCTGACCGGAGAACCACTTCCGTTAGATGAGGAAAATATTCTTCACGGCTACGTGGCCTTAAGGGAGTTAAAAGAGGCCGGTAAACGTTACGGAGTCAGCATAACCAGGTTTCTGACAGCTTCCCTGATCTGGGCCATTTATCAGGAATATTTGGGAGGGAAACCCTGGGGGGAATCCATCGGCATCAGCATACCCATTAATCTGAGGTCGTTTTTCGGTTCGGAGACCATGGCCAATTTTTTTGCCGTGACGCTCATAGATTTTCTTTCTTCCAGTGAAGAGCATACCTTTGAAGAGGTGCTGAAAACAGTGAGCAGTCAGATGGACTTAAAGATCACAAAGGAAAAGATGGAGGAGACCATTTCCTACAATGTTTCCAATGAAAAAAAGTGGTATCTGCGGGCAACGCCCCTTTTTATAAAATGGTGCGTTTTAAACCTGATTTTCCGAAAGAATGATAAAGCTTACACCATGACTCTTTCCAATATCGGGCCGGTTCAGATTGATGAGGAATATGCCGGGGAAATAGAACGTTTTTATTTGATGATCGGGGTTTCCAGAAGGCAGCCTGTGAAATGCTCGGTCTGCGCTTATAAGGATGAGGTGATTGTAACCTTTACCTCTGTGTTCCAGGACACCAGGCTTCAGGACCGCTTCTTTGGGTTCCTGAAGGAAAAGGGGATACCTGTAAAGCTGGAGAGCAACGGAGTTCCGGACAAACGGGATGACAGGGGAATGTATCCCCAGATCCGATATGATCAGGAACGTCTTAAAAAGCTGGTCAATGTCTTCTATGGTCTGATGATTTTTATATCCGCTGTTTTGGGATTCATTAATTATGCCACTTATACCGGGTCCTTATGGTCGGTCATTGCCATTGGCCTTATGGCATATGCGGTCCTTACGGTCCGGTATTCCTTTATGCGCCATTCCAACTTAGCCGGTAAGATCCTTCTGCAGACAGCGGCGGCGGAATTTCTATGGGTGGCGATCGACCATTCCTCCGGTTACAGCGGATGGTCCGTGAACTACGGAATCCCAAGTACCATCCTGTTTGCGGATCTGGCGGTGGTATTCCTGATTCTGGTGAACCGGATGAACTGGCAGAGCTATTTCATGTATCAGATCGCCATTACGGTCTTCAGTTTTATTCCTCTGATCCTTTGGGCGGCAGGTCTGCTTACCAGACTGCCTCTGGCGCTTATTACTGTGATCGTGACCGTTTTCATTCTGGCCGTTACCATCGTGCTTGGCGACCGCAGCGTGAAAACGGAATTGAAGCGGCGTTTTCATGTGTAACCATGCAGTTGGGAAAGGAGGGCTTTGCGGATGAGTAAAAGAAAAGTGAGTGTGCGGGGAAACCTGGTGAGAGATATGATGCAGAACGTGATGGAGACTTCATTAAAACAGCCGATCCGGACCGGAGAACTGAGAAAGTATCCGGTGGAGCCGGCCTGGACCTGTCCGGCTGGATACGAATATGAAATCATAGAGATGGAGCATTTTAAAATGGAATATCTGCGTCCGGCGGGAGTGGTGACAGGGCGCGTGATCCTTCAGCTTCACGGCGGCGGATACATCGGGCCGATGAAGAACATTTACCGGAGGTTTGCGGTCCGGTATTCCAAGTTAAGCTATGGAGGGGATGTGCTGACCCTCGATTACCGGGTGGCCCCGGAAAATCCCTACCCGGCAGCCCTGGAAGATGCGGTGGCTGCCTATGAATGGCTTCTTTTTGAAAAGGGATACAGTCCGGAACATATTGTGGTGGCAGGTGATTCGGCAGGAGGCGGCTTAAGTCTGGCACTGGGTCTGTATCTTAGGGATCATGGGATTGCCCTGCCCGGCGGTTTTATTACCATGTCCGCCTGGACGGATCTGACCAACAGCGGGGAAAGCCATGTGACAAACTATGAGATCGACCCCCTGTTCGGCAATTCAACCGATAACATGCTTTACCATTCCGCCTATATCGGCGAAAGGGATCCGGCAGATCCGTATCTCTCTCCGGTATTTGGAGAGTATGAGGGATTCCCTCCCGTCCTCATGCAGGTGGGAGGCTATGAGGTGCTTTTAAGCGATACCCTGACGGTTGCAGATCATTTAAAAAAGGCGGGCGTAAAACGGCGCCTTTCCGTGTACGAAGGAATGTTCCATGTATTCCAGATGGGCCTGGACTTGATTCCGGAGAGCCGGGAAGCCTGGGACGAGGTAGAGGGATTTTTAAGGGCCGTCTATCATATCAATGTGAAGCCGGAGGGAAAAGTGGTGCGGAAGGTAAAGACAGAACATAAGAAACCGGTGAGGGATATGACCAGACTTCTGATCGCTATGATGAAGAAGGAGCTGGACACATAAAGGAGACTCCAATGAAGATAACTTTGGTGACTGTGGGTAAAATAAAGGAGAAGTTTTATGCCGACGCCATCGCGGAATACAGCAAGAGACTGAGCCGTTACTGTAAGCTGGAGATCATACAGGTGGCGGATGAAAAGACACCGGACAGCGCCGGTGAGGCCGTGGAGCGGCAGATTAAGGACAGGGAAGGGGAGCGGATACTCTCTTCCATCAAAGAGGGTGCCTACGTGGCTGCCCTGGCCATTGAAGGGGAAATGCCGGATTCCGTTAAGCTGTCTGAGAAAATAAACGCTCTGGGAGTGGGAGGGACCAGCCAGATTATATTTGTCATCGGGGGCTCCTTAGGCCTGTCGGAGGCCGTTTTAAAAAGGGCGGATTATAAGCTGAGTTTCTCCCGGATGACGTTTCCCCACCAGCTTATGCGGGTGATCTTGCTGGAGCAGATATACCGCAGCTACCGGATCATCAATGGAGAGCCGTATCACAAGTAAAAAACCCGAACCCAGCGAAAAGGAGAAAACGGAGATGAGTCAAAAGTTTCTTACCCCGATTCTTCCGGAGGAAATGGAGTATGTTCTGGAAGATGTGGCTGAACTCTTTAACAGGAAGGATGAGGAGGAAGCTGTTAAAGCTGTTCTCGTAAGGAATATCCGCATGGCGGAAGAGGATCTTTCCCGCATGCGTTTTTCCGCAGTCGTATTCGAGAACTGTATATTTCAAAATTGTAACTTTGAAAAAGGGGAATTTTCCGATGTGGTATTTCAGTCCTGTGATGTTTCCAACTGCAATTTCACAGACGGTTATTTTAACCGGGCGGAATTTCTTGCCTCCAAGGGAGTGGGTGTGAGATTCTGTGGGAGCACCATACTCCATACGGCGGTTGAAGAAAGCAATTTTGACTATGCTAATTTTGATTCCTCTAAGCTTGAACATATCCGGTTTTCCGGTACTCAGCTCCGGGGGAGCTCCATCACCCAGTGCCGCTGCAAAGCGGTGGAATGGAACCGGGTCTGCCTGGAAAATGCCAGCTTTTTTAAGACCATGTTAAATGGTATGGACTTTACGGACAGCGTCATACAGGGCCTGATGCTTTCCGATGACTGCCGGGAGGTCAGGGGAGCTGTGGTGGATTTATACCAGGCGGCAGAGCTGGCAAAGTATCTTGGGGTGGTTATAAAAAACGGATAAACCGCTGCCTCTAAAATGATTCTGGAATGAGTGTGAGGTTTATAAGGATGCTTCGTATGGTATAATGGTTTTGATTATGTTGAAGAAGGACATATATCTTTTAAGGAGGCGAGCTTTTTTATGATGGACCCCGCAAAGACTGCATAGCACAGGTTATGCAGTGAAAATATGACAGTAATTGTATAGCCTTTGCTATTCCGGACAGAAAAATCATGTTTGGGAGGCAGCGATGCGCTATAAGAAAGCAAATGAAATTTTGCCGGTGGAACTGGTGGAATTCATTCAGAATTATATTGATGGGGAATATATTTACATCCCCAGAAAACAGGAAAATAAAAGGACCTGGGGTGAGGGGACGGGCGCCAGGGAGGAGCGTGAGCTCCGTGACCTGGCCATTTACAGGGATTATGCTTCTGGCATCTGTGTGAAGATGCTTGCTGAGCGGTATTACCTGTCTGAGAAAAGCATTCAGAGAATCGTACTTCAGGAAAAGAGAAAAAAGAAAATAGAGTAGGGCGGCACATCGGAAAGAGCATGATGTGCCGCCTTTTCTTTCTTTCATAATAGAGTTTGAGGTAGGATGAAGAAAAAAGGCGTGATACAGTAACATAAGAAAATCTGCATGAATGGAGGAAAAACATGAAACGGAATTTTCGGAAACAATGGATCATCACGCCGGATGAACTTCCTTTTGTCATAAGAAGGTGTCCGAAATGCGGAAAAAAGACGGAATATAAAAATAGCGGAAAATTCAGAGTAAATGCCAATGGACGTCTCATCGATGTCTGGCTGATATACCGGTGCGGTAAGTGTGAGACCTCCTGGAATATGGCAATTTGGGAAAGAGCGGAGGCCGGGCACCTTGATGAAAAGGAATATGAGGGATTTTTAAAAAATGATCCCTATCTGGCTGCCATATATGGATCTGACAGAGATTTATTTGCAAAAAACAAAGCAGAAGCAGCAAATACTAGAACAGAGTACCATATACTGGAGGTGGTTACCCCCCTTCCCTGCATGGATGATCATGCCATAGAGGTAGAAGTAAGGGTTCCTGCCGGTTTTGATTTAAGGGTTGACTTGTTTTTAGTGCGTCAGCTCTCTGTTTCAAGAAGTAGGATAAAGAAATGGTGTGAAGAAGGGCTGATTGCCAGCGGGAGCGGGGTTTTATCACCTAAAAGCAGAGTAAAGGATGGAATGCTTTTGCAGATCAGAACAGAGGCTTTTAAAACGAAAGCATTGAGGGAATCCCATGAATCTGATTTTATTCCCTGTAAAGTGAAAAGGTGTGTTAAGTATTGAGAAATCACAAAAAATTGTATGGTATTTTAAAGGTAATGGGTCTTATTATGACAGCCGTTACCTTTATTTTTTTAAGTCATTTATATAAATAGAATATGGCATATGTGGTAACTTTTCTACTTAAACTTTAAAGCTTACTTTCAACATGTGAAACCGCTTATAAACTAGGAATGTGGTTCTACATTCAGGTAATATTACGGAAGCAAAAAGGTTGATGTGCAAATTTTGGCACTCAACGTGTATAATTTTGGCACTTGGGTTGAAACAATGCTCATAAGTTGAAATAATGCTCATAAAATGTCGAATGAGGATATATACGGGTTCATTTATTACGGGTAGTTACTTACTATCTCGGAGGGTGGATTAGAAGGGAATAAAAAATGAATGACATTGATTTATTATTTGCAAAAGCAAGAAGGAATGTTCTGTTGAAATCAGAATTCCAAGAAACAGCAGAGCCTGCTCTTATCAGTGAATCAGATGTAAATGGTTTACAGGAAATAGAGGAAGGGGAAAGCTTATTTATAGATAATATTCAATATGAATTTATCCGGTATTCCTTTTCTAAATATGGGCTTTCCATACTTTTACCGAAAGGTATAAGACTACTGGCAGAAAGAGAGGAAATGGCTGTATTTTCATTCAGTAATCAGTTTCTGCTGACAATCAAACGGTTAGATCAGGAACAAAAACCTGGAATACAGGAGATAGAAGAGCATTATAAAAAAATGATGAATGAATCAAAGCAGCAATCAGAATTGGTTTTTTCAAAAACTATGGTGCATAAGGAGATGGAGGCAGATATCTTTACAATGCTGCTAAGGATGCCGGATAAAAAAATATATAATACGGCAGGAATTATTATTTGTAACAGAAAAGTAATTATAATAAATTTTCAAATGCAGGAAGAGTGTTTTCAGGCATGGCAGTCCGTGGTTTACCGTATTTTTATGACAATGAAAGAGGAACCGGTATAGCGGTTCATACAGAATGAGAGGAGAATTATGAAAATGAATCAGATGATGACATATGAAGAATTACAAATCAGCCCATTTGAATTTTTAACAATTGAAACGTTGGAAATTCATAAAGAAATAAATGAACATAGCAGTCTGGAGCTGTCTGGCAAGGTCAAAGCGGAATTGGCCGAGCCTTATCTGGAACGGTGCGGCCCGGAAACTGAAATTTGTATAAAATTTCGTACAGGTTCGTTTTTATTCTATGGAATGATAAGTCAAATCAATTTGAAAAAAGAAGGAGGAGTTTACAGCATATCGGTTCAGGCAATTTCAAAAACATTTCTTATGGATATTGAAAAAAAGAAGCGTTCTTTTCAGGATATAACAGCTACCTATGCGGACATTATCAAAGGAATAACAGGGGAATATAAAGATTCCAATGTTATTGTGAGTAATGAATTTGATGTACCGACAGGGCAGTTGTTCCTGCAATATGACGAAACGGACTGGCAGTTTATAAAGCGTCTGGCATCTCATATAAACCAGGGCCTGTTTCCGTATGTTGAGGCAGGATTTTTAGCATACCATGCAGGTATGCCATCAATAGAACGAAATGTTGAAATTGCAAAAACAGATTATGAAATAAATAGAGAGCTTGGAGAATTTCAGAAGGCTGAGAAAAATACGATTCAGAATATCATGAGTCTGGACTTTAGCGCTTATAGGATTGAAGCTTTAAAGGTGATGGAGTTAGGAGAGCAGGTAACATTCAGGAAAATTCCATTTTATGTGAAGAAAGCAGAAATCCGGATGCAGCAGGCTGGGCTGGCAGGATACTATGATTTAAGTACAAAAGGCGGACTTAAAAAGGAATTAAGCTATAATGAACAGCTTAAAGGAAGTTCTTTAAAAGGGACGGTAATAGCGGTACAAAGAGATCAGATTAAAGTACATATCCATGAGGCGGATAAGGAGCAGAGTATAGAAAAAGCGTATTGGTTTTCTTATTCCTCTATTTATGCTTCACAGGACGGGAGCGGGTGGTACTGTATGCCGGAAGTGAGAGATGAAGTGAGAATCCAAATCCCGGATATAGATGAAAAGTCTGCATTCGCCGTCAGTGCAGTCAGTAATTATCAACCTTCAAAAGGGCAGACAGACCGAATGGCGGACTACCAGAGAAGGTACATACGAAATCCACAGGGAATGGAAATCATGTGGACTCCGCAGCAGGTGATTATTTCAGCAAATGGCGGGAGTAAATTGGTTTTAGATGAAAGCGGGACGATTTATGTTCAATCAAAGACAAATATCTCAATTGCAGCCGGAGAATCCATTGAGCTTAGCGCAGGAGATCAGGTGAGTATCGAGGCATCTGACAGCATAAAGGTCCGCTGCGGCGGCAAAGCAGAGATATCTATGGATAAGGAAGGAAAAACAGAATTAAAGGGAAATAAAGTTTATATTAACTAAGGAGAAGCAGATGGAGAGAAAGAAAGCATTGAGTCGTTTTTGGGGTCAGCACGGGATTATCGAAGCTGCTATTGGGATTAAATTGCTGTATGAATATGCCCGGGCAAGAAAAGAGACTATCTGCAGAGAGATTTATGAAAGTATGCAGGAATTGGCTGCAAAAACAGCAGACATGCAAAGGATTGGAGAAAAAGGGAAAATTTTATACATAACAATCTCCATCTTGCGAAGCGAAATTTTGCTCAAGACAGGAAAAATACGAATGTATGCTTTTGATAACAGATTTTATCTGGATGAAGAGCCTGTATTTGTGGAATTCGATGGGTCAGAAATCTTTCAGTTTATATGGAAGCTGGAAGAACGGTTGAATCAAAAAGCAAAATACTTTCGGGGAAACGTACTGGAAAGTGATATCAGAAGCTTTTTATTACATGACTATACAAAGTTTGTAAACAAATTAATCATAGAAATAGCAAGGCAGACCATCAAAGAGTATGGAGTGGAATGGATTTCACCAATACAAAAAACTGCTGATTTCCGGATCATAGCAGGAGAATACAAAGGAAGCCTGGATGAATTATATCTGACAGAAATTGTGGAAAAGGACAGTGATACCATAAGGTTGGAATTTCAGGAGTACAGAAAGCTTCCGGATGAATTTTTTTGTAAAAATTATGTAAACTGTCAGCTTGGATATTTGAGCCTGAAAGAGATTAATTTAAGTAAAAGCACCTTCACGAATACGGATATGAGCAATGCTGATCTTAGTGACAGCTTTTGTTTGAAAACGAAATGGAGTGCATGCAATCTTACAGGTACGATATGGAGAAATGCTGTTTTATTGGATGCAGATTTTTCGGGTTGCGATTTAACTGACAGCGATTTCCGCGATTCCTTTGCACCGATCAGCATTCCATCTATATTGAACCTTAGCATAATCAGCTGGATAGGGGCTGATTTCACCAATACGATTCTAAAAAATACTACATTTAAGGGTGCGAATCTGGCGGGGGCCGATTTCAGGGATGCAGTATTTGAAAATACGGATTTTACCGGCGCGAATCTCTATCATGCTGTCTTCAGCCCGGAGGCAAAGGCTGGGGTGCAGTTTTCAGAGGAACAGTCAGAGAATATTTTATTTCAGAAAGGCAGGTGACCGGTGATGGAGTATTTTCTGTTCTCTCAGGATAAAGCAATGAATCATGTGGTATCTCTTGATTACCGATACCTTCCGAAACAGCTGAAACCGGATATTGAAATAAAGCTGACAACGGATATAAGATGGAGCGATCAGGCGATCTTTGAACAATGTTACAATTTCCGGGTGATCAGCAAAGACAGCAATATGTATCCGGATTATTTATATCAGCCGCTTCCCCTGCTGTCCACCCGGATGAAGGAAATCTTTGAGGCTTATGAGCAATATTTTAGCAGTACAGCCGCTTTTTTAAGTGATCCTGTTTTAAAAATACAGGAAGTTTACTGGTTATTTGCCGTAAGAGAGCAGGACTGTCTGGATGAAAGTGCGGAGTTATTTCCTAACCGTTTGTTAAAGAAAATGGTACTGAATAAGAAAAAAATTGGAACAAGGCAGATATTTATGATCGATGGATTATTGGAAAAGAGGCTGGTAGTGAGCCTTGATGTGGCAGAAAGCTTACTGCGAAGATCCATGGAGGGAATCGTCTTAACTCCGGTTACTGTGGTGTAACGCGGATGGATATGGTCTTTCATTCCATTTGTCCTTATGCTGACAGAGGAACAAAAAGTGTTGCCTGATTTTATGGAGGAAGTGAAATGAAGAAGCTGCATAAAATAATATTAGTTTTATGTGTAATAGTGATAAGTGCTTTGGCAGTCAGTTGTAAAAAAGAAAAAGTGGAGTATCCGCCGCTGCTTACAGAGGAAGAAGTTCTTGAAAGATTAAAGGAGACTTATGGGGAGGAATTTGAAATCCGAAGTAAAAGGGATTTGCTGTCATTGGGAAAGTGGATACATGCACCTGGACCTTATTCCGATCTTGCAGAGGGGCTTGTTTACGAAGCCAGCCCTGAAAGTGATCCGTCCTTTGTATTTAACGTATATACTTACCGGTGCTATGGGAATGCCAGTCCGATTCCCTTTGATAAATCGGGCGGATTGCAGGCTGACCTTGAGTATCATGACTGTTATGGACAAGATTTACTGGAGAAGAGGTTTAAGGAAAAAGCAAAAAAGTATGGGATAGCTTATACAATAACATATGACGGGTTCTATGAGGGATATAGATCTTCAGAGGAAGCGTATATAGCACGTATAAAAGATGAATATGAAGAGTTCAGTAAGGATTTTATTGATACAAAAGATTATCATACGAGTGTTGATTTTAATATTTTTATAAGAGAAGAAAAGCTAGAGGAGATGGCAGAAAAAATATCCCTTTGTGTAACAGAATTAATGGAAGAGTATCACTATGAACCATGGAACTACGATCCTTTGCAATATAAACCATGGCAGTACATACCAGAAATGGATTTACAGACATCCATTATTATCGATGTTAAATTTATATTTAAAGATAGAGAAGAATCCTCGTTTCTTGGAAGAAACTTGTTTTATAGACGATGGGGAAATTATTCGGAAGATGGAGACTTCGATATTAGTAAAGAATTATTAATAAGTGACATGAAAAAAGAAATTCAAGAGGAAAAAAATAGACTGCAAAAATAGGAGGTAATAGATATGGGAGAAATTACCAAGGAAGAAGCAGTAGCCTTGTCAGCAGTAATTTATTTTCCGAATATGAATAGTGTCTAAAATTTGTCGTGCTATTAAAAAAATGTTACGAGAGTATGTGCTTCATGAACTATAAATGATTATAAAAAACTGGAGGATGCGAAATGAAGAAACTACATAAATTGTTACTAATTTTATGTGTAGTGTTTTTATGTATATTAGCAGCTAGCTGTAAAAAAGCAAAGGTGGAGTATCCTCCCCTTTTGACAGAGGAAGAAGTATTGGAAAGGCTGAAGGAAACGTATGGGGAAGAATTTGAAATACGAAGTAAGAGGGATTTACTGTCATTGGGAACGTGGATACATGCACCTGGACCTTATTCCGACCTTGCGGAGGGGCTTGTTTATGAAGCCAGTCCTGAAAGTGATCCGTCCTTTGTATTTAACGTATATACTTACAGGTGCTATGGGAATGCCAGTCCGATTCCCTTTGATAAATCGGGCGGATTGCAGGCAGAACTTGAGTACCATGACTGTTATGGACAGGATTTACTGGAGAAGAGGTTTAAGGAAAAAGCAGAAGAATATGGGATAGTTTATACAACAAAATATAAAGGGTTCTATGAGGGATATAGATCTTCAGAGGAAGCGCATATAGCACGCGTAAAAGGTGAATATGAAGAGTTCAGTAAGGATTTTATTGATACAAAAGATTATCATACTAGTATAAAATATTATATCAATATTCGAGAAGAAAAGATAGAAGAAATGTCAGAAAAAATAGCCCTTTGTATATCAGAATTGATGGAAGAGTATCATTACGAAGTGGGAATGAATTTTTTCTCGACAGTAGGAATTCAGGTAAGGTTTAAGGATAAGGAAGGCGAGGAGGAAACTACAGATTATGTAGGAAGGATTTTATTTGATGATAACAGAAAAGAAAAATTTAATATTAAAAAAGAAATACTCATGCGTGATTTGGAGAATGAAGTGAAAGAGGGAAAACACAGGTATAAAAAGTAGGAGGAAATAGAAATGGGAGAAATTACAAAGGAAGAAGCGGTTGCCTTATCAGCAGTAATTTATTTTCCTGATATGAATAGTATCTAAAAATTGCCGTAATATCATAAAAAAGTTGTTACGAAAGTATGTGCTTCATGAACTATAAATGATCATAAATAATCAGGAGGAAGCGAGATGAAGAAATTATATAAATTTATGTTAATTCTATTTGTAGTGATAATAAGTGCATTGCTAGTCAGTTGTAAAAAAGAAAAGGTGGAGTATCCGCCCCTTCTGACAGAGGAAGAAGTATTGGAAAGGCTGAAGGAAACATATGGGGAGGAATTTGAAATTCGAAGTAAGAGGGATTTACTGTCATTGGGAACGTGGATACATGCACCTGGACCTTATTCTGATCTTGCGGATGGACTTGTTTATGAAGCCAGTCCTGAAAGTGATCCGTCCTTTGTATTTAACGTATATACTTACCGGTGCTATGGGAATGCCAGCCCCATTCCTTTTTCAAAATCAGGTGGATTGCAGGCAGAACTTGAGTACCATGACTGTTATGGACAGGATATATTGGAAAAACGATTTAAGGAGAAGGCAAAAAAGTATGGGATAGTTTATACAACAAAATATGGCGGATTTTATGACGGATATGAATTTTCGGAGGAAGCACGTATAGCTCGCATAAAGGGTGAATATGAAGAGTTCAGTAAAGATTTTATTGATATAAAAAGTTATCATACGGGTATTAAATATTATATTTATATTCGAGATGAAAATATAGAGGAAATGGCTGAAAAAATATCCCTTTGTGTGCTGGAATTGATGGAAGAGTATCATTACAAAGAGGGAATGTGTTTTGATTCTTCAATATTAATTCAGGTAAGGTTTAAGGATAAAGAAGGAGAGGAGAAATCTACAGATTATGTAGGAAGAGTTTTATTTGATGAATATGGAGATGAAGCTTTTAATATAAAAAAAGAGGTTCTTATGCATGATTTGGAAAACGTGGTGGAAGAGGAAAAAAATAGGTTTCAAAATAGGAGGTAATAGATAGCAATTGATATGAAAAAAAGTAGATGAGAAAAAAACAGGTTGCAAAAAGGAGGAATTAGGAATGAGTGAAATTACAAAAGAAGAACCTCGGTTTTTCCATACAATTTTCCGATAAGCTGACAGAGGAGCAAAAAAAGAGGGGAAGGTGTAAGGTCTGCCGGACTATTAGAATAAATTGTCATGCAAGTATGTGCTGTGTGAACTATGGCTGATAATAGAATAAATCGGGAGGAGGCAAGATGAGGAAATTACATAAATTAATATTAGTTTTATGTGCAGTGCTGATAAGTATATTGGTAGTTAGTTGTAAAAAAGAAAAAGTGGAGTATCCGCCCTTGCTGACAGAGGAGGAAGTGCTAGAAAGACTGGAGAAAACATATGGTAAAGAATTTGAAATACGAAGTAAGACGGATTTGCTGTCATTAGGAAAGCTGGTAAAAGCTCCTGGCCCTTACAGTGACATTGCAGGAGGGTTTGTATATGAAGCTAGTCCCAAAAGTGATTCATCCTTTGTTTTTAAAGTATATACCTATAGAGCTTACGGGAATGCCAGTCCTATCCCTTTTTCAAAATCGGGTGGTTTACAAATAGAACCGGAGTACTATGAGTGCTATGGTCCGGATTTGCTAGAACAAAGGTTCCGAGAGAAGGCAAAGAAGTATGGAATTACTTATGAGACTGAGTATGAGGGATTCAGAGATGGGAATTCTACATCAGAAGAAGCAAATGATGCTAGACGACGAGGTAAGGTATGGATTCCTGATTTTGAAGAAAAAGACTATCATATAGCTATGTCTTATAACATTTACATAAAGGAAGTTGAGATAGAGGAAATGGCAGAAAAACTCTCTCTTTGCATAACGGAATTGATGAAAGAATATTGTTATGAAGTAGGAATGAATCTATATTCATCTATTGATATCCAAGTGTGTTTTAAAGATAGAGATGGAAAGGAAGAAACCACTTCTTATGTAGGAAGGAATTTATTTTGTAAACGTTGGGGATTGGAGTCAGGAGAGTTTGATATCAGTAAAGAATTTTTAATACGAGATTTAAAACAAGCTGTTGAAGAAGAAAAAAATTGATTTTAAAAACATGAGGTGGCGAAACTCTAACTGTGTGAACTATGGTTGATAATAGAAAAATATCAGGAGGAAGCAAGGTGAAGCAATTACATAAATTAATAATAGTTTTATGTGTAGTGCTAACATATACATTGTTAGTCAGTTGTAAAAAAGAAAAAGTGGAGTATCCGCCCCTTCTGACAGAGGAGGAAGTCCTTGAAAGATTAAGGGATACCTATGGGGAAGAATTTGAAATCCGAAGAAAAATAGATCTGTTGTCATTAGGATATTGGGTAAAAGCGCCGTACGGTGACCTTGCAGAAGGGATTGCTTATGAGGTGAGTCCTAAAAGCGATTCATCCTTTATATTTAAAGTATATACCTATCGGACATATGGGAATGCCAGTCCCATCCCTTTTTCAAAATCGGGCGGTTTGCATGCAGAACTTGAGTATCGCGACTGTTATGGACAGGATTTACTGGAGGTGAGATTTCAGAAGAAGGCGGAGAAGTATGGAATTGATTATGAAACAGAATACGGCGGATTTAGGGCATATCCAAAGGTAAAAAAAGATGATAAAAGTTTAATTGATAAAAAAGATTATCATACTAGTATTAAATATTACATTTATATAAAAGAGGAAGATATAGAGGAGATGGCGGAAAGGATATCAGCCTGTGTGACAGAATTGATGGAGGAGTATAATTATGAAAAGGGGATAAACTTTAACTCTTGGATAACACTTCAGGTATTATTCAAGGATAAAGAAGAAAAGGTTGAAACTACGAATTTTATAGGACGAACTTTATTTGATAAAAGAGCAGGAAAGGAATTTGATATTAGTAAAGAAGCACTGATATATGATATGAAAAATGCACTGGAAGAGAAAAAAAACAGATTTCAAAAATAAACGGAGATGAAAAAATGGGAGAGATTACAAAAGAGGAAGCGGTTGCACTGTCAGCAGTGATTTATTTTCCAGATATGGAAGAGGTTATAGGCAAAGATAAAGAAAATATGACCATGGGAAGTTATTTAGAAAAATTAAGAGATAGAATTGAGGATAATGAAGAAGGTAAATACCCCACTGAAGAAACTATGAATACCTGGGATGAGGAATATCTAAAAAATCACAATAATCCTTATGGAGGTATGATGAGCCAGAAAGAGTTTTTAGAAGTGGTAGAAGTACTGGAGAACTCGGAGACATTGAAGGATATGAAACTAAAAAACTTTAAAGATGTGGGCGATACCGGCTTCCGTGCCGTAACCCTGATCGACCCGGAAGAAGAAACAAATCCGATAATGGTATTTCGCGGCACAGCAGCAGACGGCCAGTGGGATGATAACCTGGCCATGTTCATTTCCTCCCAGACACCGACCCAGAGGGAGGCCATCAAATATGTGGCAGGCTCCGGACTGGAGCATATTATACCAATCGGCCACTCCAAGGCAGGAAATCTGGCAGCGGCCCTTGCGTATCTGTTTCCGGCAGGAATTATAGAAAGAGCCTACTCCATAGACGGCCCCGGCTTTTCCATCCCGTTTGCCGATAAGCTGGCAGAGGAGCAGTTAAAAATAGGTAGAAGCTTAACCATAGGAATCAATGATGCCAGGGATATCGTCAATGCCCTGTTGGGACGGCCTGCCGGGTATTCCGAATATTTTTATCCCGAAGGAAAGGATTTTGAGGATCTGCCGGAATATCAGAAGAGTTTAATAATGAATTTTTTTGGTGCACATAAGCCAAATTATTATCTTGCAAATCAGAAAGAACTAAAAAAAGCCCCGGATGCACTTCCCGTAGGAATAAATCTTCTTACCAATGCAGATTTTCTGTATGAGCTACCTCCCGCAGCCAAGGTTGCAGCAGCTAAATTCCTGGCTGGCTGCCTCTACAGTAAGGCAGAAGGAGAAGGGGTTAAGAATACGAAGAATACCAGATGGAGCATGTCTGACTGGCTGTCAGTCCTGGCAGCGGAAGAAACATACCGGCAGGTTTTGAACAAACGGGAAAATACATTGATGAAACGTCTGAGCAAATTATATGGAATCAATTTTTCTTCTAATGCTCTCCGCCAGCCGCCAAACAGCGAAGTGGTGGACGGAGCCATTCTGGAATGCTGGTATTGCAGTGGAAGCGGAACTTTAAAGGTACCGGAATCCCATGGAAAGATAACCAAGGGAAAGGCAGTAGCAATTAAGCAGGATACGAAAAAAGGAGAGAACATCTGTATGGATGAAGGGGCCGAGTGTACGGCAGAGCTGGTGCAGGTTCCTTCCCGGATTGTGGGAAAAGGAGATATGACGCTGTGTGAACCGGAATTTTTACTTGACTGGCTTTTAACGGATGAGAACAAGACGATTAATGGAAAGGAGATTGTCCTGAAAAAATCTGTGTTAGGCTGTCTGAAGGGAGGGGTTGTCACCGTATTCCATAACGGACAAATAAACAGGGCAGCCGATTTAAAATCTATGCAGATCAGAAGAAAGAATTCTGCTCAGAAGAGTTTAGACGCCACAAAAGAATATGGAAAGAAGCAGGCAGATGTTCTGAAAGAATACGGAGATGATCTTTTAAAAAGCCTGAATGACCAGGCCGGAGATTTATGGGATTATGGAAAAAACCAGGGGAATCTGACCTCCGCCTACTTAAAAGAAAGCAAAAATAATCTGGACAGGCTGTGGAAGGAGCAATATGCACAGACGGAACAGTTGCTGGGGTCCCCTTATACGTTGTCCGGGGGCATATCTCCGCTGGATTATACAAAAGAAAGTCTGGAAAATGTATATGAGCATGCAAAAGAGCAATCAAAGAGTGCTAAGAATTATGCAATGGATTCTGTGAAGAACACAGGAAAACTCATTCAGGAGAGCTTTTCCACGGCCTTGGCTGGAACCAAAGATGCAGCTAAAGCCATTCAGGAGACTGCAATGAATACCTGGGATTACTTGGGCGATATGAAGGAAATAAAGATTGAAAATAAATTAAGCAGACAGGAGAGGGATTCCAGTTTCATCATTCGGACTGCAGAGGGAATTCTTGGAACCAGTAAATAGGGAGGGCTGATTTTTGAAGTACAAAAAATATGAGATTGATATAGAATTGCCTGTTCACAGTATTCATGATTTTAATATTGTAGAAGAGATTAATCATCATACCGTTCTTTTTTTAAAAGGGATTTATAAGGAAGATGATAATGATGACCGCATTATGAGGCTTTACGAGGGAAGCAAAGTAGAAGTAAAGGAAAACGGGCGGCCAATATTCTGCGGTCTGCTTCACAGGATACAGATGCACTTGAAAGGACAGGTCAGCCAGTTTGAGCTTTATGCTTTTTCCTTCAGTTTTCAATTGGATATAGAAAAAAAGAGGCGTTCCTTCCAGTGTCTGGAAGATACATATGAACAGATTGCCGGGAAGATCATGTCAGCATATGCAAATGGAAATGTGCATTATGCGGCAGAAAACAAACAATTGTCTCATATGCTGCTGCAATATGAAGAGACAGACTGGGAGTTTCTGCTCAGACTGGCCTCCCATCAGGCCGGATATCTATGCATTAACAGTTCTGCTTCCTATCCTGACATTAAAGTTGCAGCCGAAAATGAGATACCAGGAAAGGTGCTGCAGTCAGAAAACTATGAAATACGGAAAGATATCGGGAAATATCGAAAGATATCTCAAAATGCTTTACTGCCTTTTGCAGGTGAAGATGTCACTTATATAGTGGAAAGTACAGAAAGAATTTCAGCAGGTTCTGCTGTTAGCTTTCATAAAAAAGAATGGATTGTGAGAAAATCTGAGACAATCGTAAGAAATGAAGAAATCTATTGCCGGCTGTATCTTACGCATTTTATGAATACCAGGACGATAAAGCTTGAGAATAAAGAACTTTATGGTCTGAAGCTAGAGGCAATTGTAAAGGAAGTAAAGCGGAATCAATTAAAGGTACATTTTCTTATTGATCAGGAGTATTCAGGGCAAGGCTATCCTTATATTGATTATGCGGGCGGTGTAAATAATGAATTGGGATACTATATGCCGCAGCCGGGAGACCGGGCAGTTGTATCTTTTTCCGGTCCGGAGGAAACAGGGATTGTGGCAGATATGGTGCGAAACAAAGAAAATCCCGTTATTCTGACGGATAGTCCAATGGAAAAATATTTTTGTAATGAAAATCAGAAAGGGATGTACTTGCGGCCCTCGGAATTTACGCTGAGTGATGAGAAGTCCAGTACAAAAATATGCCTTACAGAGAACGGACGGGCGCTTCTTTCAGCTCCGGGGTCTATTTCGGTTAAATCTAATGGAAATCTGATTTTAGGAGATCAAAATCCGAAAAGAATTTCAATCCAGGCAGGAAACAGTGTTTCTTTTAAGACAGGCACTTCTTCTATCAAATTAAATCAAACAGGTAATATTAGCTGTAAAGCGGAAAATGGGGTGAAGTGTACCGGAAAGCCGGAACAGCTTCAGGGAGGTTGTGAATATGAGGTACCGGCAGAAGGCTTGAGTGGAGTACAAGGAGCATTGATGTCGGTTGCGTCAGTTGAATTTATATCACAGGCAATCAGCGGGAAGAGCAGCTATAGTGATTCCGTCGGCTTACTGGGTGATATGTTTGGTACAACAATGAATCCCCCGTTGTCTGAAGAGCAGTCTTGTCTGAATTACAATCCGATACAGGATGGGATGCTGGGGGGAGAAGAAGGATTGTTTCGTGTTATATCCTATGGAGAAAGCTTGAACGGAGAAGAGTAAGAGCCGGAGCTGTGGAGACATTTTTTACATAAGGAAGCGCTTGACGTTTGAATCAGCCTGATTTATTCTTAAAGGTAGAACAAAGTATGAACACAAAGGTGGTGAGGAATATGGTGAGGACGGTTGTATCCGTAGGGCTGGCAGTAGGAGAAAACTGGAAGATTTATAAAAACAGGATCCAGCCCGAAGTGCTGACTGGGAGAGAAAAAAGATTGAGCATTGTGACCGGGGTCCACGGGGACGAGCTGGAAGGCCAGTTCGTATGCTATGAATTAAACCGCATGCTGCAGGAAAACAGGGAACATTTAAAAGGAATTGTGGACATCTATCCGGCCCTGAATCCTCTTGGTATAGATTCCATCACCAGAGGCGTGCCCGGCTTTGACATTGACATGAACCGCATTTTTCCGGGAGACGAGGAAGGGGCTGTCACCGAGCACATCGCCTCAGAGATCATATCGGATATATCCGGTTCTGATTTCTGTGTTGATCTCCATGCCAGTAACATATTTTTAAGGGAGATCCCCCAGATCCGCATGAGTGGGAAACGGGCGGAAGAGCTGATTGAATATGCAAAGGTTATGAATGTAGATCTGGTCTGGATCCATGAAAATGCGGTCGTGCTGGAATCCACCCTTTCCCATGGGTTAAACAGCATCGGCGTTCCCACCTTTGTTGTGGAAATGGGAGTGGGCATGCGGATCACCAGAAGTTATGGCCGCCAGCTGGCCGAAGGAATTTTCTGCCTGATGAAGAAGCTGGGGATCTGGAGCGGAGAAACCATCACTCCCAGAGAACCCATGATATCCCTAAAACGGAAACTGGGGCTGGTAAACGCGGAAAAGGCCGGCATCTTCATGCCGTCGGTGGAGCATTTGGGAAGGGTGGAGGAGGGCCGGTCCATTGGCCAGATCTTAAATCCTCTGACCGGTACCATTCTGGAAGAGGTGTTTTCCCCCATTACAGGGCTGGTCTTTACCCTGAGAGAATATCCGGTGGTATCCGTGGGCTCTTTACTTGCCCGGGTGCTGGGAGGTGAGGAAGCATGAGGAAAGAAGTGATTCTGACGCTGAATAATCTCTATCGGGATAACATGAACATTTATGGCTATCATTTCGGAAAAGGGGAAAAATCAGCCTGCATTGTGGGAGCATGCCGCGGAAATGAGGTCCAGCAGCTTTATATCTGTTCCCAGCTGATCCGGCGGTTAAAAGAGCTGGAGGAGAGGGG
This sequence comes from Clostridium sp. Marseille-P2415, assembly GCF_900155545.1. Taxonomy (GTDB): domain Bacteria; phylum Bacillota; class Clostridia; order Lachnospirales; family Lachnospiraceae; genus Lacrimispora. The sequence goes on along the minus strand of NZ_LT732525.1, from coordinate 355,537 downwards.
AGCTATTGTAAAAGGCAATGAAATCATGGTCATTCCCACCGTGAATACTGCCTCCTTAAATGTGGGAAAGAGATTTTGGCCCGCGGATGATTCGGATATTAACCGCATGTATCCGGGAGACGGAACAGGGGAGACTACAAAGCGGATCGCCGCCGGTATTTTTGACGCGGTAAAAGAATACAGCTATGGGATCCAGTTTACCAGCTTTTACATTCCGGGTAATTTCGTTCCCCATGTGCGGATGATGGATACGGGATTCCAGAATCCAAGTCTGGCGAACTTATTTGGCCTGCCCTATGTGGTTGTCCGGGATGCCAAGCCGTTTGATAAAGCTACCTTAAATTATAACTGGCAGCTTAAAAATACCAATGCTTTTTCTGTATACACAAGCGGAACCGATCAGATCGACGAACCGTCTGCCAAAATGGCAGTGGCATCGGTGCTGCGGTTTCTGACCCGTATGGGAATGGTACGCTATACCAGCCACAGCGGCTACATTGCCACCGTTCTTCATGAAAGCGACTTAGCCAGTGTGCGGACAGACTGCGCAGGGATTTACCGCCCGTATTTTAAGCCCGGACAGGAGGTAAGCCGGGGGGATGTGCTGGCAGATATTCTGGATCCCTGCGAAGGTGAGGTCATGAGCCAGATCCTGGCTCCCACAGAAGGAATTGTATTCTTTGCCCATTCCCAGCCATTAGTGATGGAAGGAGCCATTATCTTTAAAATTATCCGTAGGCTTCACGAGTAGAGGAAACAGGCTTGACTGTTAAATGACTGCCTGGCTATAATAGATATCATAATAATTGAACATTTATTCAATGAATGCAAATGGGAAGTGACTGGAGAAATGGATATGCAATATGCGGCTTTGGAGCAAATGCTCATGAATTCAATAAAAGAAGTGCAGATAAAATTAGGATATGAGAAAGAATCCATACGGTTTTATTATCCGGAAAAGGCATTGATGAAAATACTGAAGATCAGCGGAGAATCCGGCCAGGTAGTAAAGACGGCGATGGAGGGCTTCAAGGAATATGTCAAAGGACGGCTGGGAGACATTAAGATCTCAAAAAGCCAGGAACGTTTTTGCTTTGAGATACCGCCGGAAGGCGTGGAGTACGCAGCGGAAAATGGAAAGGACAATGGTTTTTTAAAGGAATTCATTGAAACCGTGGAGAGACCCGATGCAGCATTAGATGATATATTACATGTCTTTCAAAAATTTACGGATGGTAAGGTTATTTGCCTGGAATCCGGAGAAGAGGAATGCGATTATATCATATATTTTGAAGATCCATCCGTTGACTGCTACCGGTATTACATGAAATTCCATGAAAACCATATCACATACCACAGATTTTTATCCGATGATGCAATGGATATGGGCTTATAACGATATGATACGAGGAGAAGAAAAGAATGCGAAAGAAAAAATTGATGGCGACCTTATTTTCAGGTCTGGCGATTATGTTTGCAAATAGCTTTACGGTTAAGGCAGAAACGTCAATACCCATAGTGGCTCCGCCGCCGTATGAGGAGCCGGCCGGCCCTGGAGTTAACATAAAAAATAATTATACCCGGACATCGCCTGCAGGCACGGGAGAACAGGTTGCGGCCTATGCCAGACAGTTTATCGGAAATCCCTATGCATATGGAGGGACCAGCCTTACGGAAGGCGCAGACTGTTCCGGGTTTGTGATGAGTGTCTATCAACAGTTTGGAATAAACCTGCCAAGGACTTCCGAAGAGCAGGGAAAAGCAGGAACCGACGCAGGCGGCCTGGAATATGCGCAGCCAGGTGACCTCATATCTTACATAGGACATATCGGTATTTACGCGGGCCAGAACCAGGTGATACATGCAAGCGGCCCTGAAGACGGGATTAAAGTTTCCAAGGTGGATTTTATGCCGATCCTTTCAGTCAGACGGATCTTAAATTAAAAAGAATAAAAAGTGTTTTAAAAGAAAAAGAGGGAAGGCTCTCCGTGTCCGGGAAGCCTTCCCTCTTTTTCTCAGACGTTCAGCCATAATCTATGTTTCCCTCTGCGAAAAAGCCAAAAGTTTTTCAGTCATAATTTGTCCCACCTCACATATATTGAGGTAAGAGGAGGGATGAAGGTGGAGAGGAAAGACGAGCTTATCAGTATATTTTCCAGGAACATAAGAGAAATATTAAACCGGGTGGCCATCGACTTTGACGAGGTTCAGGAAATCAGGCTCCGGGTGGCAGCCCCCCTTTTGATATTATACCGGAATGAAGAGTATTATGTAACCCCCCAGGCAGCCTTGAGCAAGGATAGAAGGGCAGCCTATATAGTCTCTAAAAATGAACTGAAGGATACCGTGGAATACATGAGCAGCTATTCCCTGTATGCTTTTGAAGAGGAGATGAAGCAGGGGTTCCTCACCATACAGGGCGGTCACAGGATCGGGATTGCAGGAAAAACCATTTTAGATGAATCCGGAATAAAGACCATGAAATACATATCCTTTATCAATGTCCGGCTGTCCCATCAGGTAAAGGGATGTGCCTCTCCGGTTCTGCCCTATCTCTATGAGGAAAGGAAGGAAATCTGTCACACACTGATCATTTCTCCGCCAAGATGCGGAAAGACCACTCTGTTAAGAGATTTGATCCGGCAGGTTTCCAACGGTTCCGAAGGACATGCCGGACTGACGGTGGGAGTCGTGGATGAACGGTCTGAGATCGGGGCCTGCTATCAGGGCATTCCTCAGAATGAATTGGGGATCCGTACCGATATTTTAGACTGCTGTCCCAAGGCCAGAGGGATGATGATGCTGATCCGGACCATGTCCCCCCGGGTGATCGCTGTAGATGAAATCGGAAGCAGGGAGGACTTAGAAGCCATGGAATACGTAATGAACTGCGGCTGTAAGCTGATCGCAACCGTTCACGGAAGTTCCATAGACGATTTGAAGCAGAAGCCGGTCCTTAGAAAGCTGGTTGAGGAACGGGTCTTTGAACGGTATATCGTCTTAAACAACCTTGGAAAGATCGGAAACATTGACCAGATATACGATTCCAGAGGAACTCAGCTTTATAAAGCCCAGGTACATCAGATGGAAAAACAGTGGGACAGGCAGGAGTGCATGGCTTATGGATAACGCATGGCTGCGGATTTTGGGAGCGCTTCTGGTCATTGTATCCTGCTCGGGCCTTGGTTTTTTTATGGCGGCCCAATGGAACGAGCATTTAAGGACTGTGGAGAAGCTCCGGAAAATGATTTTTCTATTAAAAGGGGAAATTGTTTATGCCAATTCCCCGCTGACAGAGGCGTTTGAGCGGACCGGCAGAAAAGCCGGAGGCGAAATCGGTGTTTTGTTTGAGAATGTTTCAGAAAGACTTTCGGGACAACCAGGGGAACCCTTTTATACCATCTGGCAGGAAGAGATTAACAAGCTTCCGAAGGAGGTCTGTTTATCCAAAGAGGACAAACAGAATTTAAAAGGGCTGGGAGAGCATCTTGGATATCTGGACATGGATATGCAGGAAAGGAACATCCTTTTGTATCTGGAGCAGCTTGACTTAACCATCGGCTATTTAAGAGAACATAAACAGGAGAAAAGCCGCCTTTATACCAGTCTCGGTATCATGGGCGGTTTGTTCCTGACAATTGTAATGTATTAAGGAGGATAGCATGGGGGTCAATTTGATATTTAAAATTGCAGCAGTTGGAATCCTGGTTTCCGTCATCTGCCAGGTACTAAAGCACAGCGGACGGGAAGAACAGGCATTCTTAACAAGCCTTGCGGGGCTGATCCTGGTGCTGTTCTGGCTTGTGCCTTACATTTACCAGTTATTTGAATCCATTAAAAATCTGTTTGCATTGTAGGTGAGCACCTTGCAGGCTTACCCTTATGCCCTGGAAAGCAGGGCAGGAAAGAGGAAAACATGACGGTAGTGACCATAGCCGCAGTAGGAATCGCAGCGGTGCTTCTGGCGGTTTCTTTAAAGGGGATGAAGGGCGAATACGGAACCTATCTGGTCATGGCGGCGGGCTTTTTTATCTTCTTTTACGGTATGGGAAAGCTTACCACCATTCTGGATACCATGAAAGAAATCCAGTCCTATATTAAGATTAACAACGTTTATCTGTCCACGCTGGTGAAAATGATCGGCATTACTTATATCGCAGAATTTGCCGCGGGGATCTGCAAGGACGCCGGATACGGGGCTGTGGGGACCCAGATTGAAATATTCGGGAAGCTTTCCGTGCTGGCGGTGAGCATGCCTATTCTGCTGGCTTTAATTGAAACGCTGCAGGTATTTTTATCATGACGGGAGGAAAAAAGACCATGAAAAGGATCGCCCTTTTCCTGTTGTGTCTGCTGCCAATGCTGTTTTTCTGCGGGGATGCTTTTGGGGCGGAGACGTCTTTGGGGCAGGAGACCGGCGAAAGCGTAAACGGAGAACTGGATCTGGATCAGTATGATTTATCGGATATTCAGAATTTCCTGGACCGGATGAAGGGAAAGCAGGGCATGAACCTTTCGTTTAAAGAGCTCATGAAGGATCTGATGGATGGGAAGTTAAACGAAGTCATGGGACAGGCCGGCAAGGCGCTTAAGGATATGCTTATGGCCGAAGTAAGCAGCAGCGGGCATATGATGGGACAGATTATCGTGCTTGGGATCATTGGAGCGGTGTTCACCAATTTTTCCAGTGTCTTTACAGGAAGCCAGATTTCAGAGACCGGTTTTTTCGTCACCTATCTGCTTTTGTTTACGTATCTGGCGGCCAGCTTTTTTACCAGTGTGACCATTGCAGGAGACGTGGTAGGACAGATTCTGGATTTCATGAAGGCATTGCTGCCGGCCTATTTCCTGGCGGCGGCATTTGCAGGAAGCAGTGTATCGGCAGTGGCCTCCTATGAATTTACCTTGTTTGCTCTTGCTGTTTCCCAGTGGCTCCTGGGACAGGTACTGTTATCCATGGTAAGGGTCTATGCCCTTCTTGTCATGGCCGGACATATTGCAAAGGAGGATATGCTTTCCAAGCTCACCGAGCTTTTGGAGCAGGTGGTTACCTGGAGCATAAAGACCCTGGTCGGGGTTGTGCTTGGTTTTCATATCATTCAGGCCATGGTACTTCCTTATGTGGATTCCATGAAAACCGGAGCAGTCCAGAAGCTGATCGGTGCCATTCCGGGAATCGGAAACGGAGTAAGCTCTGTTGCCCAGATGGTTCTGGGGTCCGGAGTGCTGATAAAAAATACCATTGGTGCTGCCGGTATTATCGTGCTTCTCATTATTTCCGTGGTCCCGCTGCTTAAATTGGTGGTGCTGATGATACTGTATCAGTGCGTTGCCGCTCTGTTGCAGCCGGTCTGTGACAAGAGAATCGTTTCCTGCATTTCCGATATGGCAAAAGGCCACAAAATGCTGCTTTCCATAGCAGCATCCGGGGTGCTGTTGTTTGTAGTTACCATAGCATTGGTGTGTGCCTCTACCAATGTGACCTATTATACCGGGTGAGTGACATGGAAGAATTGTTTGAATGGATACGCAATATTACTTATTATCTGATTTTCATAACCGTAGCAATGAACCTCCTTCCTGATAAAAAATATGAGAAATACTTAAAATTTTTCGCAGGCATGGTTCTCATCCTTCTGGTGCTGAAACCCATTACAGGAGGTTTAAGGCTTGATGAAACGCTGGCTTACTATTTTGAGGCGATCAGCCTTAAGAAGGAGGCGGGAGAATTAACGGGAAAAGTTTCTGAAATGGAAGAAAAAAGGCTTGAAAGCATGATCGCCAGGTATGAGGAGGCGGTGGGAGTGGATTTAAAATCAATGGCAGAGACAGCCGGCTTTGGATGCAGGGAATCAGCCGTGGAGATTGATAAAAATCAGGAAAGCAGCACATTTGGCCATGTGATACGGGTATCCATGCTTCTGATCCCGGATGGAGCCGGACATGAAGCAGAAGGCACGGTCGCGGCCATAGAAAAGGTAGAGCCGGTAAAGAAGGTACAGGAGGTAGATGGGGGAAAGATAAGCAGTTCAGAATCGAAAAACAGCGAGGAAAAGGAGCCGGAAGACGTGAGAAAAAAGAAACAGGAAGAAAATTCGCGGCTTTCTGGTCTTAGAAGGCGAATTGCCGAATATTATGATTTGGAGGAACAGGATATTGAAATTCAATTGGAAGATGGGAAAGGATAAATGGCTGATTCTGCTGGCGGCCGGAATGATTATCCTGATCCTTACATTTCCCTCCGGTTCGGGTATCGCTGAGAAAGTGGAGCGGACAGCAGAGAGTAAGAACCAATCGGTACTGCAGCAGGGACTTGTTGCGGAGACTGAAGACGGGGAACTGGCTGTGGCAGCCGGAGCAGACCAAAACTATGAGGGACAGCTGGAGGCGAGGGTGAAGAAAATCTTAAAAACCGTGGATGGGGTCGGTCAGGTAGATGTGATGATCGTACTGAAATCCTCAGAAGAAAAAGTGCTTCGGGTTGATAAGAACAGCTCTGATTCCTCCACCGAGGAAAAAGACAGCTCAGGAGGAACCAGAAAGATTACCAGCGCAGAACTGCAGGAAAGCACCATTCTGACCGGTACAGGAGAAAATACATCTCCCATTGTGGAGAAAGAGATACGTCCGGAAATAGAAGGAATTATCATCAGTGCCCAGGGCGGAAGCAGTCCTACGGTAAAAGCTGAAATTTCCAGTGCCATGGAAGCATTATTTAACCTGCCCCCACATAAAATAAAAGTATTAAAGAGGGTGGAATAAAAAGGAGTGTCAGGTATGAGAAATTGGAAAACAAGCAATGAACCCAAAATCCCTAGAACCCCAAAGAAAATGGATATGAAGAAACTGTTCCGAAGAAACCAGATTATTATCACCACGTTGGCCGTTATGATAGCTGCAGCTGGATATTTAAACTATGCCGGAAAACAGGAGATGGCTTCCGGGACAGATGTCTATGAGGCAGGAATGACTGACATTTCCGAAGAAGATATTTTAGCGGAAAATCAGGCCCTTAACGAAGGTGACGCAAATCAGGAGATTGTGAGCCTTGACCAGGATGCCGAGGACATCGATAAAATGGCCGCAGCAGAGTCATCGCAGGCAGAGGAAAATACGGAAGCAGCAAACACCGATTTAGCTGCGGAGAGTACGGCAGCCGCGGACCTTGCGGCAAATGAAACCCAGGCAGCCGGCACCGGTCTTGAAAATCCCGGAGAAGCGGTTCTCACCAGCGGCATGAATGTATCGGATTACATATCTAGCGTCCAGTTAAACCGGGAACAGGTAAGGGCCAAAAATAAGGAAACCTTAATGAACCTGATTAACAATCCAAACATTGAGGAAGCAGCGAAGCAGGAAGCCATTCAGGAAATGATCGACATGACAGCTATATCCGAAAAGGAAAATGCGGCGGAAACCCTGCTGCTTGCCAAAGGTTTTGCAGATCCGGTGGTCAGCATCTCCAACGGAAAGGTAGATGTGGTCATCAATGCATCCAGCATTACCGATCCGCAGCGAGCCCAAATTGAGGACATCGTAAAGAGAAAAACCGAGGTTGGAGCAGAAAATATCGTGATCACCCTTATGAAACTGGAAGAGTAAAAAGCCTTTGCAAACAACTGACAATTTTGCTATAATGATTCCAGAACCTAGAATTTAAGTACAGGAGGGAATTGCTGTGGCAGAAATGGAAAACAGAAATACTCACAAGGTATATGAAAAAGATAAAATCGGCGAAGTACAGATTGCGGACGATGTGGTGGCTATCATTGCAGGCCTTGCTGCAACGGAAGTAGAAGGTGTAGATTCCATGGCAGGCAACATCACCAATGAATTGGTGTCAAAGCTGGGCATGAAAAATTTGTCCAAGGGCGTTAAGGTAGAGCTGACAGAGGAACATGTTTCTGTGGATCTTTCCTTGAACATCAAGTACGGTTACAGCATACCGGCCGTTAGTGAAAAAGTTCAGGAGAAAGTGCAGAACGCCATTGAGAATATGACAGGCCTGACGGTTCTGGATGTCAACATCCGGATTGCCGGCGTTGCATTGGAAGAGAACAAGTAGATTTTTAGAAGTCGTAAACGGGGGGCGGACCGGCAGGAGGTCCGGGCCCCCGCTTTTCTTTTGTGTTTAAATGAATAAATTTTTCTTGTAATGGCATTGCACAGGACTTATAATGAACCATAAAGCGTACAGCAGGATTCTTAAGGGACAGGTGTTTTAATATATGACGAATCATAGGGAAAAGGATCAATACTCGCCAAAGGTAATGGTTTTGTTTGGGTTGGTGATTTCTGTTATTATGGGAATATGCGCTTTAAATCTTTATTATTTCAGGGAAGTCGAGAAAAGCCTGATAAAACAGACTTACCGGGATTTAAAGCAGGAGAATGATAAGGCGCTTACTTATCTCCAGACGATGGTCCAGACAAAATTTGAATGGTTGGAAGTATTTGCGTCCTACTGTGATCCACCGGATGGATCGGGAAAGGAAACATGGTGGAAGGAAGTCGGGCAATTTGAGAAGGAAGGTTCCCGGTTTGGAGTGGCGGACGAGCATGGGACCATGTATTTTGGGGATCATGAAACCGAGGACGTTTCAGCACGGGATTATTACCGGAGAGCGTTAAAAGGAGAAAAAAGTGTTTCCGCAGTTCTTAAAAGGGATTTTAACGGTCAGGACGGCATCGTTCTGGCTGTTCCGATTACGAGAGACGGGCAGGTGAAAGGGGTAGCCTGCATGGAATATGCTACGGAAGAACTGGGGAATTATTTAAATAATACGGAGTTAAGCATGTACGGTGCCAATCTGATTTTTACAAAGCGCGGAGATTTGCTGGTCGCATGCCACGGTTCTGAAAATTATAATACCATTTATGATATGCTGAAGGCAATGGAATTTCGGGACGAGCAGTCTGTGAAGCGGATGGAGGCAGCGGTGCAGAACGGGCTTTCCGGATACGCCACCTACTACAGCAATGGGAATAAAAGGCTTCTTTATTATCAGTATGCCGGGATAGAGGATTGGATGGTTGCCTCTCTGGTGGAAACAGAAGGGTATGAGAGCACTCTTCACCGGATCCGGGGGCTGTCGGCAAGCTTTATCACAGGTTCCACGATTATGCTGGTCTGTGCGGTCTTACTTATTATATGCATTCTGTATTTAAGGAAAATGGAGGCAAAGAGGGCCCAGAAGGATTATTTAACAGGAGTTTATACCAGAGAGACCGCCAGGAAGCTGGTGGAGCAGGGGTTAAAAGGCGGAGGGAAAAAGCGGTTTTATGCGTGTATGTTTCTCGATATCGATGATTTTAAGAAGGTCAATGATACCTTTGGACACCACAGGGGGGATCTGGTTCTGGTGGAAGTCGGTCAGATTTTAAGTGCCTGTACAAGACAAGAGGACGTGATCGTCCGCTTCGGCGGGGATGAATTCTGCATCTGGCTGTATGGAGCGAAGAACAGGAAGCAGCCGGAAGCCATTGCAGAACGGATTTTAAGCGCTTTTCATATTTCCGGCAAAGTGCATGCAAGCATCGGCATTACTCTGGTGGGAGAAGGTGAGATGGAATACGACGCCATTTTAAAAAGAGCGGATAAGGCTTTGTACCAGGCAAAGAGAAAAGGGAAGAATCAGTTTGCAGTTCAGCTATAAATGCCTCACAGGAAGAACCATAGCCTGAGTGCTCCTTGAAACTATTGGGAATTTCAAGTATAATGAAATTTAAATGTTTAAAAAGAAAAGGAGAAACGCATGAAAAAGCTTAGACTTGGGATCATCGGAAATGGTTATCTTGGGGGAATTATCGCAAAGGCATGGAACGATGGCTTGCTGCCTGAATATGAGCTGGTCGGTATCGTCGGAAGGACGAAGGAAAAGACCGATGCACTGGCAGAGGAGCATGGCTGCAGATCCTGCCCGGGCATAGATGAGTTACTGGAATTAAAACCGGATTACATAGCTGAGGCGGCATCGGTGGAGTCTGTTAAGGATATGGCGGAAAAGATTCTGGCAAGCGGCTCCAATCTGGTCGTGCTGTCCATTGGCGCTTTTGCGGATCAGGGATTTTATGAAAGGGTGAAGGAAACGGCTTACAGGCATCATACCAGGGTGTATATTGCCTCCGGGGCTGTCGGCGGATTTGATGTGCTTCGAACGGTATCTCTGATGGGAGAGGCGGTTTCCGGGATCGAGACCAGGAAGGGACCGAAGTCATTGCAGAATACACCTCTTTTTGAGGAGCATTTGCTGACGGATGCTGAGAGCACAATGGTGTTTGATGGGAATGCAAAAGGGGCGATCGCCCTTCTTCCTTCCAAGGTGAATGTTGCGGTGGCAGCTTCTTTGGCAACTGCCGGTCCGGAAAAGACGAAAGTGAATATTCACAGCGTTCCGGGAATGGTGGGGGATGACCATAAGATTACTGCGGAAACCGGCGGGGTGAAGGCTGTAGTGGATATCTATTCAGAAAACAGTGCCATTGCCGGCTGGAGTGTGGTGGCGGTTTTACAGAATATTGTTTCACCCATCGTATTTTAGGGGAGGACTTAAGGATGTTTGAGAAGTTAGTGGCGATTGAGCCGGTGAATCTGGTGGAAGATGCGGAAAAAGAGCTTTTTCGTTATGCCGGGGAAGTGGTGCTTTATGATGACATACCATCTGATGACGAAGAGATTATTAAGAGAATTGGGGATGCGGATGGGGTGCTGCTCAGTTATACCTCCAGGATCAGCCAGTTCGTGTTTGAAAGGTGTCCGAACATCAAGTATGTGGGGATGTGCTGCAGTCTGTATTCGAAGGAAAGTGCAAATGTGGATATTGGTTATGCGGAACAGCATGGGATAACGGTCCGGGGGATCAGGGATTATGGTGATGCGGGGGTAGTGGAGTATGTGATCTGTGAGCTGGTACGGTTTCTTCATGGATATGACAGGCCTGTGTGGAAGGATATGCCGGTTGAGATCACCGGGCTAAAGGCCGGTGTAATCGGTATGGGAGTTTCCGGCGGGATGATTGCAGAGGCTTTAAAGTTTTTTGGTGCGGATGTTTCCTATTATAGCAGGAGCAGAAAAATGGAGTATGAGGAGAAGGGGATGAAGTACCTTCCGCTCCATGAACTTTTGGAACGCAGCGAGGTAGTGTTTACCTGTTTGAATAAAAATGTAATTCTGCTTCATGAAGAGGAGTTTAATAAGCTGGGGAATGGGAAGATTTTATTTAATACGTCCATTGGGCCGGCGTTTGAAGCGGAGGATTTAAAGAGATGGCTGGATCAGGGGGATAACCGGTTTGCCTGCGATACGGCAGGGGCCATAGGGGATCCGGCAGGGGAACTTGTGGGGCATCCGAAGGTGTTTTGTGTGAATGCTTCGGCCGGGAGGACGAAGCAGGCGTTTGGGATTTTGAGTGAAAAGGTGCTTGATCATATCAGGTGCTTTTTGGGGGAAGAATGAAGTTTCTATTGTATAAAAAACCCCGGTAAGGTATAATAATTCCAAGCGTCCAGAAAAATCACCAATAGGAGGACCATGGTAAATGACCAGAAGTAAATTGCGCGAACACTGCTTTAAGATGCTCTTCTGCACGGATTTTCATCCGGCGGAGGAGAAGTCGGAGCAGCTTATTCAATATTTTGAGGAACCGAAAGAGGATGATTTAAACACGGAAGGCGTGGAGGAGATCGTCCATGACGTGGATATGAGCGAGGAGAATTCTGCTTATTTAAAAGAAAAGGCAGAGGCCGTTATCCTTAAGATTCCGGAATTGGATTTAAAAATCAATGAAGTGGCAGAGGGCTGGAAGACAAAGCGTATGGGAAAGGCGGAACTTACCATTCTCCGGCTTGCTTTGTACGAGATTTTATATGATGAGGATGTGCCGGAAAAAGTAGCCATCAATGAGGCGGTGGAACTGGCTAAGAAATACGGCGGGAACGAGGCTCCGGCATTTATAAACGGAGTCCTGGCAAAGCTGGTGTAATATGGCAGGCGTGTATTCCGTTTCCCAGGTCAATGCTTACATTAAGAATATGTTCGCCCAGGATTTTGCTTTGAACCGGATTTCCATTAAGGGCGAGGTGTCCAATTGCAAATACCATACCTCCGGCCACATATATTTTACCTTAAAGGACGGGAAATCGTCTATTTCGGCGGTGATGTTTGCCGGGCACAGAAAAGGTCTTGCTTTTAAGCTGGAAGAAGGCCAGCAGGTTGTGGCAAAGGGCAGCGTGGAAGTTTATGAGCGGGACGGGAGGTATCAGCTCTATGCCCAGGAAATTACAAGAGAAGGAATCGGTGACTTGTTTGAAAGGTTCCAAAAACTGCGTGATGAACTGGAAGAGATGGGGATGTTTTCCCCTGAATATAAAAAGCCCATTCCCAGGCATGCAAAAACCGTAGGAATCGTAACGGCTCCCACCGGTGCGGCGATCCGGGATATTATGAATATATCCGCCAGACGCAACCCTTACGTGCAGCTTTTTCTATACCCGGCTCTGGTCCAGGGAGAGAACGCAAAGGAAAGCATTGTAAAAGGCATTGAAACCCTGGATCAGATGGGGCTTGATGTTTTGATCGTAGGGAGGGGCGGCGGTTCCATTGAGGATTTGTGGGCATTTAATGAGGAGATCGTAGCAAGAGCTGTTTTTAACTGCATCACTCCCGTGATTTCCGCTGTAGGCCATGAAACTGATGTGACCATTGCGGATTATGTGGCGGACATGCGTGCGCCTACGCCGTCTGCGGCCGCAGAACTGGCTGTATTCGATTACAGTCTGTTTGAGGAACAGGTGGAGCTTTACCGGAACACGCTTGCAAAGACCATGGACAGAAAACTGGAGCGTTACCGTTTCCATGCGGCTCAATACGGTCTGAGGCTGAAAGTTCATGATCCGAAGAGCCGTATCCGGGAGAACCGGCAGAGGCTTGCCGATGCAGAAGATAAACTTAGAGGCCTTATGCTGTCGAAGGCAGCTTCGGACCGGGTCAGAACGGCGGAGGGAGAGCATCGCTTAAAGCAGCTGATTGAAAAGCAGGCGGTCCGGGACAGGCACAGGTTAGAGCTTTTTATCAGCCGTCTGGAGGCCGGGTCCCCTTTCAAACGGATCGGCGGCGGGTATGGATTTGTAACCGATGAAAAAGACAGGCGCATAGATTCCGTAAACCAGGTAAAAGCCGGAGACGGGATACGGCTGAGAATCCGGGATGGAAGCGTGGAAGCGGTGGTTTCCCGGATTACCCCGGCTGAATTCGGCCGTTCCCCAGCCGGACAGGAAAAACAGACGGCGGCAGCAAGACCATCGGATAAGGAGGACCGGGCTTATGGCAGCGAAAAAGGAAAAAAACATTGAAGAGACATTCGGAGAGCTGGAAGAAATCATACGCAAGCTGGAAAGCGGAGAAAGTTCGCTGGAGGAATCCTTTCAGTATTACGAGGCCGGTATAAAACTGGTCAAGTCCTGCAATGAAAAAATAGATAAAGTGGAAAAAAGAATCATTGTATTAGAGGAAAATGGAGAGAATCATGAACTTTAAAGAAATACTGGCTGTCCGGACAGAGGAGGTCGGCCATGTTGTAGAAACATACCTTCCCCCCGTGGAAGGCCATCAGAGCACGGTTTTAGGGGCTATGGATTACAGCGTACGCGCCGGAGGAAAGAGGCTGCGGCCCATGCTGATGGAAGAGACCTACCGCCTGTTCGGCGGCCAGGGAAAAGAGATTGAACCCTTTATGGCGGCAATCGAGATGATCCATACCTCATCTCTGATCCACGATGACCTTCCTTGTATGGATAATGATACATTGCGCCGGGGGCTTCCCACTACGTGGGTAAAATTCGGCTACGATATTGCCGTTCTTGCAGGAGACGGTCTTTTGATGTATTCCATGGAGACGGCCGCAAAAGCCTTGGGCCTGACGGACCGGGCGGACCGGGTTGCCAGATGTATGGGAATTTTGGCGGAAAAAGCGGGATTTTACGGTATGATAGGCGGCCAGTCTGTGGATGTGGAGCTGGCAGGAAAACCCATTCCGCGGGAAAAGCTGGACTTCATCTACCGGCTGAAGACGGGAGCGCTTTTAGAGGCTTCCATGATGATCGGAGCCGTGCTTGGAGGAGCCGGGGAAGAACAGTTAAAGCTGGTGAAGAAAATGGCATCCTGTGTGGGACTTGCTTTTCAGATCCGGGATGATATCCTGGATGTGACAAGCAGTGATGAGGTTCTTGGGAAACCTGTACTCAGCGATGAAAAGAACCATAAAACTACCTATGTAACCCTGGAGGGCATGATAAAGGCAAAGCAGGATGTGGAGATGATTTCAGAAGAGGCGGTTTCCTGCCTCCATGAGCTTCCGGGACAGAATCAATTTCTGGAAGAACTGATCCGGATGCTGGTGAACCGGGAAAAATAAAGGATCTGATTAGAATATGATATTGGAATTAATAAACGGGCCTGAGGATATCAAAAGCCTGACCAAACAGGAGCTTGATATCTTAAGCCAGGAAATCCGCAATTTTTTGTTAGGAAAAATCAGCATGACAGGAGGCCATCTGGCTTCCAATTTAGGAGTTGTGGAACTGACCATGGCGATATACCTGGCTTTCGACCTTCCAAAAGATAAAATCATCTGGGATGTAGGACATCAGTCCTATACCCATAAGATATTAAGCGGCAGGAAAGCGGAATTTGATGACCTGAGGCAGTACGGCGGCATCAGCGGCTTCCCGAAGCGGAAGGAAAGCCCCTGTGACGCTTTTGATACCGGACACAGCTCTACGTCTATTTCAGCCGGGCTGGGACTGGCTCAGGCAAGGGACGTGCTGGGAGAGGATCATTTCGTGGTATCCGTCATTGGAGACGGCGCCTTGACCGGCGGCATGGCCTATGAGGCTTTAAACAATGCGGCCAGGATGGAGAAGAATTTCATCATCATTCTCAACGATAACAACATGTCCATCTCAGAAAATGTCGGCGGCATGTCAACGTATTTAAACAGCATCCGTACCGGGGAAGGCTACCTGGATTTAAAAAAGCATGTGACCAATGTGCTGTCACGCATTCCGGTCATAGGAGACCAGCTCATAGATAAGATCAGCCGGACCAAGAACGGGATCAAACAGCTTCTGATCCCAGGGATGCTGTTTGAAAACATGGGAATCACCTATTTGGGACCGGTGGACGGCCACAATGTCAAGGCACTTAAAAGGGCCTTGCGGGAAGCGAAGAAACTGGACCATACCGTGCTGGTTCATGTAATTACCCAAAAGGGCAGGGGATACGCTCCGGCGGAGAGGAATCCATCCAAATTCCATGGAGTTGACCCCTTTGATATTATCACCGGCGAACCGAAGAAAAAGAAGGAAAACCCCAGTTATACCGATGTGTTTTCCAAAACCATCTGCAGTCTGGCCGAGAGGGATCAGAAACTTGTGGCGGTAACGGCAGCCATGCCGGATGGAACAGGTTTAAAACGGTTTTCCCGCCTGTATCCTGACCGCTTTTTTGACGTGGGAATTGCAGAAGAGCATGCGGTTACGTCGGCAGCGGGGATGGCGGCAGGCGGCTTAAAGCCGGTGGTGGCGGTCTATTCTTCCTTTTTACAGCGGGGCTTTGACCAGATTCTCCATGATGTGTGCATACAGAATCTGCCTGTGGTGCTTTCCGTTGACCGGGCGGGCCTGG
>NZ_LT732525.1:308660-337774 GCF_900155545.1 Clostridium sp. Marseille-P2415 | reverse complement strand
TTGTGGCGGTAACGGCAGCCATGCCGGATGGAACAGGTTTAAAACGGTTTTCCCGCCTGTATCCTGACCGCTTTTTTGACGTGGGAATTGCAGAAGAGCATGCGGTTACGTCGGCAGCGGGGATGGCGGCAGGCGGCTTAAAGCCGGTGGTGGCGGTCTATTCTTCCTTTTTACAGCGGGGCTTTGACCAGATTCTCCATGATGTGTGCATACAGAATCTGCCTGTGGTGCTTTCCGTTGACCGGGCGGGCCTGGTAGGAAGCGATGGGGAGACCCATCAGGGGATTTTTGACTTATCCTTTTTATCGGCCATTCCCAATATGAGCGTGTTTGCACCTAAGAATTTATGGGAACTGATGGATGGGCTGGAATTCGCCCTGTCCTATGGAGGACCCTTTGCGGTACGCTATCCGAGAGGAGAGGCTTACCAGGGATTAAAAAGCTTCCGCGCTCCCATCGAATACGGAAAGGGAGAGATGCTCTATGAGGAAAAGGACATTGCCCTTTTGGCCGTAGGAAGCATGGTGAGCACCGGGGAACACGTAAGGCAAAAGCTGAAGGCAGAAGGCTGGAGCTGTACTCTGGCCAATGGCCGTTTTGTAAAGCCCTTTGACCGGGAACTGGTGGACCGGCTGGCAAAAGATCACTGGCTCCTGGTGACCATGGAGGAAAATGTCCTTCAGGGAGGCTATGGCCTTGCCGTTACCAATTATATCCATGAGCATTATCCATCCATAAAGGTTATGAACATCGCCCTGCCGGACGCCTATGTGGAGCACGGCAATGTATCTCTTCTTCGGAAAAGCCTGGGAATTGACAGTGATTCCGTCATATGGCGGCTCAAGAAGGAATATCTGGATATGGAGCGCCAGAACGCGGAATGGAGAAATTATAACGATAAATCAGGGGAAGTTGGAAAGTCATGAAAGAACGATTGGATGTGCTTTTGGTAAAGCAGGGGCTGGCTGAGTCCAGGGAAAAGGCCAAAGCAATCATTATGGCCGGAATCGTCTATGTAAACGGGGAAAAAGAGGACAAGGCCGGTACCGCATTTGAGGAGACCGCAAAGCTGGAAGTGAGAGGAAGCACTCTTAAGTACGTAAGCCGCGGGGGCTTGAAGCTTGAGAAAGCGATGACTCATTTTGATGTGACGCTGGATGGCAGGATCTGCATGGATGTAGGGTCATCCACCGGCGGATTTACGGATTGCATGCTGCAAAACGGCGCCGTCAGGGTTTATGCGGTCGATGTGGGCCACGGCCAGCTTGCATGGAAGCTGCGCAATGATGAGCGCGTGGTGTGCATGGAAAAGACCAATATCCGATATGTAACGCCGGAGGATATCGGGGACCGGATCGAATTTTCTTCCATTGATGTTTCCTTTATTTCTCTGACCAAGGTTCTTGGCCCTGTGAAAAATCTGCTGGGAGAAGACGGGGAGATCGTCTGCCTCATTAAACCCCAGTTTGAGGCGGGCCGTGAAAAGGTCGGGAAAAAAGGTGTGGTAAGAGAAAAATCCGTCCATTTAGAAGTGATTGAAGCGGTGATTTCCCATGCAGTAAGCATTGGATTTGAAGTGCTCCACCTGGAATATTCTCCGATCAAAGGACCGGAAGGGAATATCGAATATCTGCTCCATTTAAAAAACCATTTATCAGGTGGAACATATCCGGTATTCCAGGTTGATCCGGAAAAAACCGTGAATGAGGCCCATGCGGAATTAAGCGAAGGCAGGTAAGGAGTTTATTATGAAGCATTTCTATGTCATCATGAACCCGGATAAAGAAGGGACCAAAGAGACAGCCAGGGCCATCTGCGATTATCTGAAAGGCCGTGGAGCGGTCTGCCGGATCGGAGGAGGAGAACGGGCGGAAAGCCGGAAGGGGAACCATTATACCGATGCGGCCGCAGTGCCGGAGGAGACCGAATGCGTCATCACCTTAGGGGGCGACGGGACCCTCATACAGGCGGCCAGAGATTTAGCCGGACGGAATATTCCAATGCTTGGGATCAACCGGGGAACCCTTGGGTATCTGACCCAGGTATCCCGCACGGAGGAAATTGATGCAGCCCTTTCCGCTCTCTTAAACAATGATTATAAACTGGAAGAACGGATGATGTTAAGCGGCTGTGCCTATCGGAACGGAAAAGCTGTTTATCAGGATATTGCCTTAAATGAAATCGTAATTACCAGGAGCGAACAATTAAAAATGCTGCGGTTCAAGGTTTATGTTAACCAGGAATTCTTAAATGAATACCGGGCGGATGGGCTGATCGCAGCTACGCCTACCGGATCGACCGCCTATAATCTTTCCGCAGGAGGCCCGATTATCGTGCCGGATTCCAGGATGGTGGTCCTGACCCCCATCTGTTCCCATGCCCTTAACGCCAGAAGCATTGTTCTTTCATCAGATGACTGGATCCGGATTGAGATGATGGGCCAGAATGGCGTATGCCAGGCAGCGGTGTTTGACGGGGATACGGCAGCAGAGCTCTATCCGGGTGACTGCATGGAGATACGCCGGGCGGAAATCAAAACCGTTCTGGTTAAACTGAAAAACATTTCATTTTTAGATAACCTGCGTAACAAAATGGCCGGTATATAAGGAGGAGACACCATGAAACTGGAACGCCACAGCAAAATTGTGGAACTCATCGGAAAAAACGAGATCGAAACTCAGGAGGAGCTGGCGGATTATTTGAATCAGGCAGGCTTTGCAGTCACTCAGGCAACTGTTTCCAGAGACATCCGTGAACTGAAGCTCACAAAGGTTCCGTCCGAATCAGGAAAGCAACGTTATATGGTTCTGCAGAACCAGAGCTCCTTCAGCGATAAATACATCCGGATCCTGCGGGATGGTTATTTATCCATGGATATGGCACAGAATATTCTGGTCATAAAGACCGTATCCGGCATGGCTATGGCGGTGGCTGCAGCCTTGGATGCCCTTCATTTCAGTGAAATGGTGGGCTGCATTGCAGGAGATGATACCATTATGTGCGCCATTCGAAGTGCCGATGATACCATACTTATGATGGACAAACTAAAAAAACTCATTACGGGATAAAGGAGGCGTGCCATGCTTTCAGAATTACACGTAAAGAACTTAGCCCTGATTGAAAAAGCCGATGTGGAGTTTCGAGAGGGCTTCAATGTTCTGACCGGTGAGACCGGAGCCGGAAAATCCATTATCATCGGCTCGGTTGCCATTGCCCTGGGGGGAAAGGTGCCAAAGGACATAATAAGGAAGGGCGCGGAATACGCCTATATTGAGCTGATCTTTACGGTCAGAGATCCGGGAAAAGTCCGCCTGCTAAAGGAAATGGACGTTCATCCGGATGGAGACGGTACGGTGATCATATCAAAGAAGATCATGCCGTCGAGAAGCTTAAGCAAAATCAATGATGAAACGGTGACCGCAGGGAAGCTGCGTGATATCACCGGCCTTCTGATCGATATTCATGGACAGCATGAACATCAGTCTTTACTTTACAAGTCAAAACATCTTGAGATTCTGGACCGTTACCAGGAGAAAAAGTCCCATGAGCTAAAAGAGAATATTGCAGAAACTTATCGGGAATATATCCGGTTAAAGGACCGTTTGGCGTCCTTCCAGCTTGATGAAGAGGCCAGACTCAGGGAAATGGATTTCATCCGCTATGAGATCGAGGAAATCGAGAATGCCCGTCTGAAGGAAGGGGAGGAAGAGGAATTATCCTCGAAGTACCGGCTTTTTTTGCATGCAAAAAAAATAACCGAGAGCCTTTCCATGGCTTATACAGCCGTAAATTCAGATATCATTGGCCGTGCTTTAAAAGAAATTGAGGCGGTTGCTTCCTATGATGACAGGCTTTCTGTCATAAGGGACCAGCTTTTTGACGCTGATTCCATTTTAAACGATATCAACCATGAAATAACCTCTTATATGGATGATATGGCCTTTGATGAGGAAGAATACCGGCAGATGGAGGAACGGCTTGATCTCATACATAACTTAGAGGCCAAGTACGGCAAAAGTCCGGACCAGATTTTTGAAAATCTCGAAGAAAAACGGAAGCGTCTTAAAGAGCTGGAGGATTATGATGCGGTCAGGAACAGGACTGCCGGCGAACTTTTAAAGGTTTCCGGCCGGCTGGAGGTTATTTGCACACAGCTGTCCGAAATGAGAAAAAGTACGGCCAGAGAGCTGACGAAAAAGATAAAAGAAGGGCTTACGGACTTAAATTTCATGGATGTGGAGTTTTCTATGGAATTTACCAGAATCGACCATTATACTGTGAGCGGCTTTGACGAAGCGGAATTTATGATCTCCACCAACCCCGGGGAGCCTTTAAAGCCTCTTAACACGGTAGCTTCCGGCGGTGAGCTGTCGCGGATCATGTTAGCCATCAAGACCGTGCTGGCAGATACCGATGACATCCCGACCCTGATTTTCGATGAAATCGACACCGGTATCAGCGGACGCACGGCCCAGAAGGTATCGGAAAAGCTGACTTACATTGCCGGAAACCATCAGGTGATCTGTATTACCCATCTGCCGCAGATTGCAGCTATGGCTGACTGTCATTTTGAAATCGCAAAAGAGGTCTTAGATGGCCGGACAACCACCTCGATTCACAGCCTCGGCAAGGAAGAGATGGTGGAGGAGCTGGCAAGACTTCTCGGAGGTGTAGAGATAACCGAGGCAGTTCGGGCCAATGCCAGGGAAATGAAACGGCTGGCAAAAGAACGAAAATGAAAAAGAAAGAATTGGGCATCATAAGCATAGGTATATTGCTGTATGCCCATTTAAAAATTAAAAATTATAGTAAAATTGCGTGTTTTAAAAAATAGTATAAGCAAAAAATTCCATTCTGATGCAACGGATGTCACCGAAAGAAAATAGTTACAACTAAAATATGACAGTGTGATTTGAACAATATCTCACATACTAAGAGAGGAGCAAAAAATTGTCTCCTTTCATTCTTCTAAGGAGGTATGTGAGATGAGAAAAAAAAGGATTCACAAACTTATAGTAAGGGTGTTCTGGATCAGCCTGATCTTTTGTATCGGATTTTCCTGGTTCTATATGAAGCGGGTAATTCCCGACAAATTGAATATCGTTGCAGAGGAAGAAGAACAGTTTCATTTCTCCATGCCTTTTGATGTGACGTTGTATTCCGACAGCGAGGAAGTGGTATTAAATAACGGATCAAATATACCTTCCGATCAAATCCATCTGCAGGTAAACCAGCCCTTTTCCTTATATTCGGAAAATCAGGGAAGCTACAAGCTTGGTTTAAAGCTGTTTGGGTGGATTCAATTAAAGGATATACAGGTTAATGTAGTAGATACCAAATATGCCATACCATGCGGCACCCCCATTGGAATTTATTTGAAATCCGATGGCATTATGGTAATCGGTACCGGAGATATAACAAAAAAAGACGGTATGGTCGTAGAACCTGCTTTTGGAGTCCTGCAGTCCGGGGATTACATTGAGGCCATCAATGGAACTCCCCTTAATGATAAGGAAACGCTGATGAGTGAGCTTAATAAAATCGGCGCTTCCGAGGCGGTCTTAAAAGTCAGGAGGAATGGGGAGAGCATTGATGTTAAGATGAGCCCTATTGAAACAGAAGACGGAACCTACAAGCTGGGAGTGTGGGTCCGGGATGATACACAGGGAATCGGGACCATGACATATGTGGATATGAATGGGCAATTTGGTGCACTGGGGCATGGAATCAGCGACAGCGACACCGGTAATGTGGTTCAGATTACGGACGGATCTCTTTATGAAACCGCAATTCTGGGAATTGAAAAGGGAACATTTGGAAAACCGGGAGTGATGAGCGGCATCATCTATTACGGCCCCGGTTCCACATTAGGAACCATAGCCGAAAACACAGAAGAGGGAATATTTGGAAGTGTGAACGAGCGGTTCAAACAGAGCATTACCCAGGACGCCATTCCAATCGGCTATCGGCAGGATATAAAAAAGGGAACGGCTTATATCCGAAGCGATGTATCCGGAACGGTCAGGGATTATCAAATTGAAATCCAGCGTGTTGACTATTCCACCACCCATAAAAGCAAGGGGATGGTGATTGAGGTGACTGACCCGGACCTTCTGGCACTTACCGGCGGAATCGTTCAGGGTATGTCAGGCAGCCCGATCATACAGGACGGGAAGTTAATAGGAGCCGTAACCCATGTATTCATACAGGATTCAACAAGAGGATATGGGATATTTATCGAGAACATGGTCAATCATTGAGCCAGGCCCGATAAAGCGGGGCGGGCCCTGCCCCAATAGACATGGCGGTAAAAGAGGAAAGAAAAGGACAGGATCGTAAGCTTCCTTACGGTACCGTCCTTTTCTTTCCTGATATCATCCGCTATTCATAAAAATGAATGAAGTGATAGCTGTTCAGTATCTGGAAATATTTTGCAAGCCTTTCATACAGAGGTGCGGCCTCTTCGCCGAATTGTTTATTCACTTCTCCGGCCAGCTCAAGAATATTCTTTTTCCCATCGATCAGAGGCCATAGAAAGCTTCCGATCCGGTCAAGATGAATGTGGCTGACTCTTGGGCGGTGAAACAGTTTTTGGGCGATCCAGTTAAATGCACCTTTATTTTCAATGTCTAACGTTACGATCCCATTCTCATCTGCGGACCAGAGTATGCCCTCCACACGGAGGGGAATCCGTTCCAGATAATTTTCCTGTCCGCTTCCTTTTAATTTATTCATTTTTTAACTTTCTTCCATAACGTGAATTTTAAAAGGCTTAATATAACCAGTGCGAATACGATGAGGCTTCCGAAATCCGAAACAGCCGCCGGAAGGTTTAATACTCCTGATAAGTCCAGGGCCCGGTCAATGCCGAATACAGCTAAGATTGCCAGAAGGATGCCAACCAGACCTTCTCCTGCAATCATGCCGGAACAATATAACATGCCATCGCTGATTAAACCCTCTTTTTCCATTTTATCTTTTTTCTTTATATGATCAAAGCCCATGCGTACCAGTCCGCCTGCCATGATGCATGCATTCAGCTGTACCGGAAGATAAACACCGATTGCAAACGGAAGAACCGGGATTCCAAGAATTTCAATGGTTATGGCCAGGAATACACCTATAAATACCAGAGGCCATGGAAGGTTGTTCTGCATGATCCCTTCAATGATCATCTTCATAAGCATGGCCTGTGGCGCGCCTAACTGTTCCGAACCGAATCCCCATGCGGCATTTAACAGATACAAGACACCGCCGATGGCAAATGCGGCTGCTATGACGCCGATCAGTTCCCCGATCTGCTGCTTTTTCGGTGTAGCGCCCAAAAGATAGCCGGTCTTTAAATCCTGTGAGGTGTCGCCTGCAATGGCGGCTACGATGCAGATGATGGAGCCTATGGCAATGGCACCCTGCATGCCATGAATTCCGTCATCTCCGGCTGCTTTTAAAATGATGGTGGTAAAAAGAAGTGTTGCGATAGCCATGCCGGATACCGGGTTGTTGCTGCTTCCAACCAGGCCTACCATTCTGGAGGACACGGTTGCAAAGAAAAATCCGAAGATTACTACGATAATTGCTCCGATAAAGCTGACCGGTATGGCGGGGACCAGCCAGATCAGAACCGTAAGTACTATGATACCGGACAGGATGGTTTTAAAACTTAAGTCCTGTTCTGTTCGGGACGTGCTGTTAACACTGGCAGCACTCAGGCCTTTCATGGCATCACGGAAGGTACGGATAATAAGAGGCAGTGATTTGATCAGACTGATGATTCCGCCGGCTGCCAGAGCTCCGGCACCTATGTAACGGATATAGGTACCCCAGATAGCACCCGCTCCGCCTTCTGCGAATATTTCCCCTATGGGTGCGGTTCCCGGATACAGGGTCAGATCAGCACCAAAGAGGACAATGGCAGGAATGAGTACCAGCCAGCTTATCAGTCCTCCGGCAAACATGTAGGATGAAATCCTGGGACCGCAGATGTAGCCTACGCTCATGACCGCAGGATAAATCTGGGTTCCTATTTCACCTGCAAACCCCTTTACACGGAAAGACACCTCTCCGGGAACCAGCTTTAACCCGTCGATGACGAATTTAAAGATGGCGGCGATTCCCATTCCCGCAAAAACGGTGGATGCGTCAGCACCTCCCTCTTCTCCGGCCAGGAGAACCTCAGCGCAGGCGGTTCCTTCCGGATATGGGAGGATGCCGTGCTCCTTTACGATCAGGGCATTTCTGAGAGGAACCATGAAAAGTACACCCAGTATGCCGCCCAAAAGAGCGATCAACGTGATTTCCAGAATGCCCGGAGTTTCCATTTTCCCTTCGGCCGCCCATAGAAAAAGAGCAGGAAGCGTAAAAATGGCGCCTGCCGCCAGGGATTCTCCGGCGGAACCGACGGTTTGGACAATGTTGCTTTCGAGAATGGAATTCTTATGCATAATAACCCGGATCACTCCCATTGAGATCACGGCTGCCGGAATGGAGGCAGAAATCGTCATTCCGACCCGGAGGCCCAGATACGCGTTGGCAGCACCGAATACGACTGCCAGAATGATGCCCATTACGATCGATGTGATAGTAAATTCAGGTGTTACCTTGTCAGCCGGGATGTACGGCTTAAAATCATTTTGTTCATACATTTGAATTTCCCCCTATTTTATTTTCAGTAATAATTATAGCGAGTTATGAAGGAGTCGGCAAGCTTTTTTGCTTATTTCATGAGAAAATGAATGAAACTGCGTTTTGATTGACAAAATAATATAAATAAAGTAACGAAAAATAGATTAATCTGATGAATTGGACTTTTCAATGTAACTGTAATATGTTAGTATAAAAACAGAAGCTGGTAATAAATGGGATTTTTTTGCCGACAAGGTATAGCATTTTTCAACATTAACAAATAAAGGGGGGCAAGCGCGGATTGCGACCAGGGTAGGTCTTTTCTCTGTTCGACTCGTTAGGGGAAAAAGAATATGCTGGAAATCAATTTGAAATATGGTATTTTTGTCGAATAATGCGACAGAATCCCGTTGCGGCATGAGCTGAGGCAAGACTATAATGGCTATACACTAGTTTTCATTTATTTTGAAGAATCAGGAGGAGAGTATCAATATGTCAGAAATCAGTATTGCGATTGCGGATGATAACCTGCAGACCTTAAATCTGCTGAATGATATACTGGAGGGAGAGGAGGATTTTCACGTCGTAGGAAGAGCGGATAATGGCGAAGATGCTTATAACATGATTTTAAAAACAAATCCGGATGTTGTCTTATTGGACGTGATTATGCCGAGGATGGACGGAATTACCGTAATGGAACGGGTGAGGGGAAATGGTGCTGTTACAAAGATTCCGTCGTTTATTATGGTAACTGCGGCAGGAAGCGAGAATATTACCGAAGATGCATTCCGCATGGGAGCAAATTACTACATAATGAAGCCGTTTAATAAGGAAATTATCGTCGATAAGGTGCGAAGAGTAGGACAGAGGAAGACGAAAGCTCCAACCCTTCAGGGAATGAAAAAGGTGAAGCCTTATGTCAATAAAACCGAGTACATGGAGCAGAACCTGGAGAATGATGTAACCCAGATGCTTCATGAAATCGGAATTCCTGCTCATATTAAAGGCTACCAGTACTTAAGAGATGCTATCGTTATTTCCGTGCAGGACCAGGAAATGCTCACTTCTGTCACAAAAATACTTTATCCCTCCATTGCAAAGAAGCATCAGACAACTCCAAGCAGGGTGGAGCGTGCGATCCGCCATGCCATTGAGGTGGCCTGGAGCCGGGGGAAGATGGATACCATCAATGAATTGTTCGGATATACGGTAAGCACAGGAAAAGGAAAACCGACCAATTCCGAATTTATTGCCCTGATCGCTGATAAAATAAGACTGGATTACAAAAAACTTTCTTAATTTGTAAGGGAAATATACTTCCTTATTTCTTTAAAATGCAGTATACTATAGGATGACAGACAGCGCCCCAGGGTGAAAAGAATAAGGGAGGTTTTTGGATGAAGAAGATATTATTCGTTGCATCGGAAGCAGTACCTTTTGTTAAAACAGGCGGGCTTGCCGATGTAGCAGGTTCCCTTCCCAAGTGCTTTGATCGGGAGTTTTTTGATGTCAGAGTTCTGATTCCCAAATATCTGTGTATCAAAGAAGAGTGGAGAAGCCAGATGACCTATATCGATCATTTCTATATGGATTATCTGGGCCAAAGCAGATATGTGGGGATTCTTCAGTATGTTTACGAAGGAATTACCTTTTACTTTATTGACAACGAAGGATATTTTAATGGTCTCAGGCCATATGGCGACTGGTACAATGACCTGGAAAAGTTCTGCTTTTACTCCAGGGCGGCATTATCAGCGCTTCCGGTGATCGGATTTCAGCCTGATGTGATCCATTGCCATGACTGGCAGACCGCACTTATTCCTGTACTGTTAAAAGACCGGTTTCATGATGGGGAATTTTTTCAAAGCATGAAGTCCGTGATCACAATCCACAACTTAAAGTTCCAGGGCGTATGGGATGTTAAGACGATCCAAAGGCTTACCTGCCTGCCGGATTATTATTTTACGCCGGATAAATTGGAAGCTTATAAGGATGGCAACCTGTTAAAGGGAGGCATCGTTTACGCTGACGCAATCACGACTGTCAGCGATACTTATGCGGAAGAAATCAAGATGCCGTTTTACGGAGAAGGACTGGATGGTCTGATGCGCGCAAGGGCGGGCAGTCTCCGGGGCATTTTAAATGGCATTGATTATGATGAATTCGATCCTGGATCGGATCCGCATATCGTAAAGAATTATAATGCAAAGAACTTTCGTAAGGAGAAGGGGAAGAATAAAACGGCTCTTCAGCAGGAGCTGGGATTAAACCAGGATGAGAAAAGGTTCATGATCGGTATTGTTTCCAGGCTGACGGACCAGAAGGGACTGGATCTGATCCAGTGCGTGATTGATGAACTGTGCCAGGATGATATTCAGCTGGTCATTCTCGGTACCGGGGAAGAGCAGTATGAAAATATGTTCCGCCATTATGCATGGAAGTATCAGGATAAGGTCTCGGCTAATATATATTATTCAGAGGTCATGTCCCACAAAGTATACGCAGCCTGCGATGCTTTTCTTATGCCGTCATTATTTGAACCATGCGGTTTAAGCCAGCTTATGGCTCTCCGGTATGGTACCGTTCCCATTGTACGGGAAACAGGCGGTTTAAAGGATACGGTAGAGCCGTATAATGAGTATGAGAACCGTGGGACCGGCTTCTCCTTCTCCAATTATAACGCCCACGAGATGTTAGGGATCATCCGGTATGCGGAAGGGGTTTACTGCGATAAGAAGCGTGAGTGGAATAAGATCATTGACCGCGCCATGGCGAAGGATTACTCATGGAAAACTTCAGCCATGAAGTATCAGGAACTGTATGATTGGCTGATTGGCTGTTAAGCCGATTGATATTTCAGGAAAGAAGCGATGGAACAACGATGGAAAGTATGCATTTAACCCGGGAAGAAAAGCAGGAATCAGTCAGATGGGCAGAAGATTCTTCCTGGGTGGAACGGGAACATTATACCGAGGATCCGGAATATATGGGTTGCGTGAGGGACATCATCGATCATCCGGTTTTCCAGTCCATGGATAACTATATGCAGCATGGAGACACTACCTGCAAAGCCCATTGTATAAAGGTTTCCT
This sequence comes from Clostridium sp. Marseille-P2415, assembly GCF_900155545.1. Lineage (GTDB taxonomy): Bacteria > Bacillota > Clostridia > Lachnospirales > Lachnospiraceae > Lacrimispora. Next base: position 326,060 of record NZ_LT732525.1, on the reverse strand, counting down.
ATATGAGTTACTGCATTTGCAGAAGGCTGGGCTGGGAATATACAGAGGTTGCCAGAGCCGGCCTTCTTCATGATTTGTTTTTGTACGACTGGCATACCCATGCCAGAGAAACCGGGGAACATTTCCATGGTTTTACCCATCCCAGGGCCGCACTGAATAATGCGGTAAAATATTTTGAATTAACGGAAAAAGAAAAGAATATGATACTTCGCCATATGTGGCCGTTAACGCCAATTCCTCCCAAAAGCCGGGAGGGACTGGTGATTATTTATTCGGATAAATTTTGCGGCCTGATCGAAACGGTGGCCAGGATAAAGCGTTGGATTTTATTTGGTTTTGGCTGGAAAAGTGCTGCATAAGATGGAGGAAACCATGACATTTTGGGACGATTTACTTGGGAATCAGGTTCTGGTGACTGCAGTTGCCGGCTGGATAGTAGCACAGGTTTTAAAGACGATCATCGATCTGGCCCTTAACAGGAACTTTAATCCGGAGAGGCTGGTGGGGTCCGGTGGGATGCCAAGCTCCCATTCCTCCACGGTTTGCGCGCTGACAACCGCCGCCGTTTACCGCTATGGCGTCGGTTCTTTTGAGTTTGCGATCAGTTTTATCCTCTCTATGGTGGTAATGTACGATGCCATGGGGGTACGCAGGGAAACCGGGAAACAGGCCAAGCTGTTAAACAGCATACTGCTGGAAAATCCGTTAAAGCTGAATGGAGAGATATTACAGGAAAAGTTAAAGGAATATGTAGGCCACACCCCCCTTCAGGTAGTTGCAGGGGCAATTTTAGGAATTCTGCTGGCATTTTTTATGGCGCACTATTATGTGTAACCATGAAAGTTTTCCGGGAATCGTAAGAAAATAACCCTTGATTTCTTAAGATATCCATATTATACTTTAACAAGTTAAAAAATTGTTAAAATTGGAGGTAAAATGGATATGTCAATCTATCGTAGGATAATCTGTTTTTTCCTATTCAGCTTTCTGGGATACCTTCTTGAATGTGCCGTACTCAGCTATGAGAATAAAAGGCCTGTATTGAATCGCGGATTTGGACATGGACCATTCTGTATCATATATGGATTTGGGGCCATGGGAGCGATGATCCTGCTTAAGCCGCTTGTTGACAATCCGGTCCGCCTTTATTTCGCTTCTATGGCGATGGCGACTTTTATGGAGCTGGTGACAGCTCATATGATGATACGGCTGTTTGGTTCATTCTGGTGGGATTACAGTCAGAAGCCATTTAACTACAAAGGCATCATCTGTCCGGAAAGCAGCATTGCATGGGGATTTCTGGGGATATTTTATTTCCGCTTCCTGAATGGATTTGTAAATCAGATGGCAGGGCTGGTTCCCGATAATTATGGGCGCATGGTCGCTGCAAGCCTTCTGATATTCTATGCGGCTGATTTTATATTCACCATGAGATTGCAGCTTAAAGCTGTCTGCGAAGATGATGGTACGTCCATGATCGGACGTCTGAAAGTATATTAATGAATGGCGGGATTCGATTCGGGTCCCGCTTATTTCATTTTTTTTGACCATCGTGTCCGCTATATGAAAATGGAGGTTTCAAATGGATAGAATCAAGAAGCTTGTGCTGGCTTCGGCTTCGCCAAGAAGGAAGGAGCTTCTGGCACAGATCGGAATCGTGCCGGAGATCATCCCCAGTACCATCGAAGAAAAGATAAACACAGATGTGCCGGAAGATGCGGTCGTGGAGCTTTCACGCAGAAAGGCAGAGGATGTTGCCGGCTTTCAGAAAACGGGAACCTGTATCATCGGCGCGGACACGGTTGTGGCGGCCGGAGGGGAGATACTTGGAAAACCGGCCAGCCATGAGGAGGCTCACCGGATGATTTCCCTGCTGGAAGGAAAAACACATCAGGTATACACAGGGGTCACCCTGGTATTTTGTGGACAGGCTGGGAAAAAGGTACGGACATTTGTGGAAAAAACGGATGTTCATGTGTATCCCATGTCAGAAGCAGAGATAAAAACCTATGCGGATGATACGGAGCCCATGGACAAAGCCGGGGCCTATGGAATACAGGGAAAATTTGCAGCTTTTATTAAAGGGATTGACGGGGATTATAATAATGTAGTAGGATTGCCTGTAGGACGAGTGTACCAGGAGATAAAGCAGATGTTTGAACAGGAGGATGAGGAATGATTAAACTGATTGCATCGGATATCGATGGAACTCTGGTGACCGATGGAAGCCATGAGGTGAATCCGGAACTTTATGATATGATTTTAAAGCTTCGTGCAAAGGGAATCCAGTTTGCCGCAGCCAGCGGGCGCCAATGGGCCAGCATTGAGTCCATTTTTGACCCAATTAAGGAGAAGGTGTTCTATCTGTCAGATAACGGCGCCTATGTGGGATGCCATGGAAGGAATTTATTTACGAATCCCATTGATAGACAGACTGTTATGGATATGATACAGGATGTGCGGAATATGGAAGGGCTTGAAGTTATGATCAGCGGTCCGGATACGGTATATTTGGAGACGGAAGACCAGGAATTTATTGACTGGCTGGTGAATGGATACAAATTCCGGGTGAAACAGGTGGAAGACCTGACCAGGGTAGATTCCGAGTTTATTAAGATATCAGTGTACCGGAAGACGGATGTGGAGGCCCATACCAGAGCCCTGCGTGAAAAGTATGCGGACCGCCTTAAGATCACCATTGCCGGGGATATGTGGATGGATTGCATGAGGCCGGGAATTAACAAAGGCCAGGCAGTAAAGCTTCTTCAGGAAAGTCTGGGGATTAAGCCGGAAGAGACCATGGCATTTGGCGACCAGCTAAATGATATCGAGATGTTAAAGCAGGCATATTACAGTTTTGCAGTGGGGAATGCCAGGGAAGAAGTGAAGGCTGCAGCCAGGTTTCAGGCGGACACCAATGTAAATGACGGGGTCTTAAAAATACTGAAGCTGCTCCTGTAGCATGAAAAGAGGGGTGTCCATGAAGATTTTACGAAAGCCTGTGGGAACCTTCCTTTTGGCTGCTGCAGCGGCAATTGCCCTGCTTTCCGGCTGTAAGGCTGATATCCCCATTGTTTCGGAAATTTCAGAAACCAAGGCGTATACATTGCCGCAGTCCATGATCATCGTGGCTACGGAGAGAAACCGTTACCAGCAAATTTATACCAGCCAGATTTGGGGCGTGGATCTGCCCGGCGGACAGAATTTTGAAACCTATCTGGTGGCCCAGGTGAAAGAGTTTCTGCAGGAAATGAAGATGTTAAACCTTCTGGCTCAGAATAAAGGTGTCAGCCTGACCAGCGCAGAAAAGGAAAAAGTCCGTAAGGCGTCAGAGGAATATTTCAGTTCCCTGACGAAAGAGGATATTTCTTACATGGGAGTGAAAGAGGATGATGTCCGGACCATGTATGAAGAATACTATCTGTCCAACAAGGTAGTCAATGAGCTGACAAAGGACATGAATCTGGAAATCAGTGACAGCGAAGCCAAGGTGATATTAGTGGACCAGATCGTTTTGTCTGATTCTGCCCTGGCCGCGGATGTGCTTTCAAAGGCAGGGGCTGAGGGTGCGGATTTCGCGGCGCTTGCCCGGGAATATTCGGAGGATGGGGCCATAGAGCGAAAAATAGGACGGGGGGAGACTCCCGGGGCCTTTGAAGATGCCGCCTTTGCGCTATCAGCAGGCGGGATAAGCCAGGTAGTGGAAGAAAACGGAAAAAACTACATCATTAAATGTGTAAATGACTATGATGAGAACGCCACTCAGGAGAGGAAAGCAGGGTTATACCGGAAAAGGAAGAAGGAAGCATTTGATCAGATCTACTCCCGTTTTAAGGAAGAAAATCCGGTCACGTTCAGCGATGAAATATGGAAGGATGTAAAGTTCTCCAAAGACGATAAAACAACTACTGCCAACTTTTTTGAGATTTACAAAAAGTATTTTTCTGATTGATCATAGGGGAAGGAAGGATACAGATGAGACCGGAAATAAGTCACAGGCGGAAAAAACACAGCCGCAGGCGCAGGGGAAGCCGGGGGCGGGAGATATTTACGGGGTTCCTGCTGCTTCTTTTTCTTCTGCTCCTAATTGCCGGTTTAACGGCGGCAGGCGTGTCCGGATACAGGTACTGGGAGGGCAGCAGGATCCCTGATTCACCTTTGGAATCCAGCAGNTCTGGCACAGATCGGAATCGTGCCGGAGATCATCCCCAGTACCATCGAAGAAAAGATAAACACAGATGTGCCGGAAGATGCGGTCGTGGAGCTTTCACGCAGAAAGGCAGAGGATGTTGCCGGCTTTCAGAAAACGGGAACCTGTATCATCGGCGCGGACACGGTTGTGGCGGCCGGAGGGGAGATACTTGGAAAACCGGCCAGCCATGAGGAGGCTCACCGGATGATTTCCCTGCTGGAAGGAAAAACACATCAGGTATACACAGGGGTCACCCTGGTATTTTGTGGACAGGCTGGGAAAAAGGTACGGACATTTGTGGAAAAAACGGATGTTCATGTGTATCCCATGTCAGAAGCAGAGATAAAAACCTATGCGGATGATACGGAGCCCATGGACAAAGCCGGGGCCTATGGAATACAGGGAAAATTTGCAGCTTTTATTAAAGGGATTGACGGGGATTATAATAATGTAGTAGGATTGCCTGTAGGACGAGTGTACCAGGAGATAAAGCAGATGTTTGAACAGGAGGATGAGGAATGATTAAACTGATTGCATCGGATATCGATGGAACTCTGGTGACCGATGGAAGCCATGAGGTGAATCCGGAACTTTATGATATGATTTTAAAGCTTCGTGCAAAGGGAATCCAGTTTGCCGCAGCCAGCGGGCGCCAATGGGCCAGCATTGAGTCCATTTTTGACCCAATTAAGGAGAAGGTGTTCTATCTGTCAGATAACGGCGCCTATGTGGGATGCCATGGAAGGAATTTATTTACGAATCCCATTGATAGACAGACTGTTATGGATATGATACAGGATGTGCGGAATATGGAAGGGCTTGAAGTTATGATCAGCGGTCCGGATACGGTATATTTGGAGACGGAAGACCAGGAATTTATTGACTGGCTGGTGAATGGATACAAATTCCGGGTGAAACAGGTGGAAGACCTGACCAGGGTAGATTCCGAGTTTATTAAGATATCAGTGTACCGGAAGACGGATGTGGAGGCCCATACCAGAGCCCTGCGTGAAAAGTATGCGGACCGCCTTAAGATCACCATTGCCGGGGATATGTGGATGGATTGCATGAGGCCGGGAATTAACAAAGGCCAGGCAGTAAAGCTTCTTCAGGAAAGTCTGGGGATTAAGCCGGAAGAGACCATGGCATTTGGCGACCAGCTAAATGATATCGAGATGTTAAAGCAGGCATATTACAGTTTTGCAGTGGGGAATGCCAGGGAAGAAGTGAAGGCTGCAGCCAGGTTTCAGGCGGACACCAATGTAAATGACGGGGTCTTAAAAATACTGAAGCTGCTCCTGTAGCATGAAAAGAGGGGTGTCCATGAAGATTTTACGAAAGCCTGTGGGAACCTTCCTTTTGGCTGCTGCAGCGGCAATTGCCCTGCTTTCCGGCTGTAAGGCTGATATCCCCATTGTTTCGGAAATTTCAGAAACCAAGGCGTATACATTGCCGCAGTCCATGATCATCGTGGCTACGGAGAGAAACCGTTACCAGCAAATTTATACCAGCCAGATTTGGGGCGTGGATCTGCCCGGCGGACAGAATTTTGAAACCTATCTGGTGGCCCAGGTGAAAGAGTTTCTGCAGGAAATGAAGATGTTAAACCTTCTGGCTCAGAATAAAGGTGTCAGCCTGACCAGCGCAGAAAAGGAAAAAGTCCGTAAGGCGTCAGAGGAATATTTCAGTTCCCTGACGAAAGAGGATATTTCTTACATGGGAGTGAAAGAGGATGATGTCCGGACCATGTATGAAGAATACTATCTGTCCAACAAGGTAGTCAATGAGCTGACAAAGGACATGAATCTGGAAATCAGTGACAGCGAAGCCAAGGTGATATTAGTGGACCAGATCGTTTTGTCTGATTCTGCCCTGGCCGCGGATGTGCTTTCAAAGGCAGGGGCTGAGGGTGCGGATTTCGCGGCGCTTGCCCGGGAATATTCGGAGGATGGGGCCATAGAGCGAAAAATAGGACGGGGGGAGACTCCCGGGGCCTTTGAAGATGCCGCCTTTGCGCTATCAGCAGGCGGGATAAGCCAGGTAGTGGAAGAAAACGGAAAAAACTACATCATTAAATGTGTAAATGACTATGATGAGAACGCCACTCAGGAGAGGAAAGCAGGGTTATACCGGAAAAGGAAGAAGGAAGCATTTGATCAGATCTACTCCCGTTTTAAGGAAGAAAATCCGGTCACGTTCAGCGATGAAATATGGAAGGATGTAAAGTTCTCCAAAGACGATAAAACAACTACTGCCAACTTTTTTGAGATTTACAAAAAGTATTTTTCTGATTGATCATAGGGGAAGGAAGGATACAGATGAGACCGGAAATAAGTCACAGGCGGAAAAAACACAGCCGCAGGCGCAGGGGAAGCCGGGGGCGGGAGATATTTACGGGGTTCCTGCTGCTTCTTTTTCTTCTGCTCCTAATTGCCGGTTTAACGGCGGCAGGCGTGTCCGGATACAGGTACTGGGAGGGCAGCAGGATCCCTGATTCACCTTTGGAATCCAGCAGGGAAGTGGTACCGGAAACCATGTGGGAGACGCATTAAAAGAGGAAGGGGAAACCGTCAGGTTGATTATCGGCGGTTTCCCCTTCCTTTTATTGTATTTATGCCTGGAAGAATGCTTTTGCCAGTTTTACAAGCGCTTCCTGGTCCCTGGCTCCCATAACCTCCCTTGCAGAATGCATGGCGAGGATGGGCACGCCGACATCCACTGTTTTCATGGTCAAAAGTGCGGTTGAGATGCTTCCCAGAGTAGAGCCTCCTTTTATATCAGAGCGGTTGGAGAATTTTTTGTACGGGATATCTTCTGCCCGGCATATTCCCTCAATGATTCCGGTGCTGGAAGCATCGGTAGCATAAGCCTGACTGGCCGCCAGCTTAATGGCGACTCCGTCACCCATGATTATCTGGTTTTTGATGTCACATTTTTCCATATGGTTGGGATGGACCGCGTGAGCCACATCCATGGACAGCAGAAAGCCGTTCAGCAGGGCATTTAAAAATGCCTCTCTGGAATAGCCCAGGGATAAGCATACCTTTTCAAGAATGTGCTCGGTCAAAGCGGAGGCAGCGCCCTGTTTTGTCCGGCTCCCGATTTCCTCATTATCGTACAAAGCGATGGCATGGATGCCGCTTTGGTATGGGCCGGCCGTGATTCCGCTTAAACAGGCCTGAACCGAAGTTAAGTTGTCCAGGCGGGGGGCAGAGTAAAACTCATTCTGCAGGCCTAACAGGGTTCCGGATTCCCAGTTATATATGTAGATTTCATAATCCAGAATGTCTTCCTTTTTCACTCCGGCCTCTTTTGCCAGCGCTTCTAAGAAAAAGTCTTCCCTGCTTAATTCATCCGTAATCCGGGCAATGAGGGGAAGCATGTCTATCTGGGCATTGACGGCAACGCCTTCATTGGCATCCCTGTTCATGTGGATGGCCAGGTTCGGGACCGTAAGAAGGGGACGGGAAAAGTCAACGAATATGGTTTTCGGCTCCATGGGGGAGGCGCCGGTTACACAGACCTTACCGGCCATGGATAAGGGGCGGTCAAACCAGGTACCGAAAAGGGGGCTGCCATAGACCTCTACGTTAAGCTTTCCGTACTGCAAGGCTGTGACCTCCGGGGAGGGCTTTACTTTTAAACAGGGCCAGTCTGTGTGAGAGGCGGCCAGTCTAAGAGAAGGGACTTCGCCCAGTTCTTTGCCGACGGAAAATGCCATCAGGGTGGAATCAAAGGCGTTTATATAATAGGAATGGCCCTGTTTCAGTTCCCAGGGCGCGGCCAGCGGCAGTTCTTCAAAACCTGCGGCCAAAAGCTGGTCTGCCGCCGCCATGATGCAGTGGTAGGGAGAAACCGATGCGGCGATCAGTGAATCTAATTGCTTAATGTAATTCATATGTTTCCTCTTTCTTGCCCATGCTTTTTGGGCATAAAGGTATACCCGTAGGGTGTTTCCGCTTTCTTGCCCACGTTTTTTGGGCGTGAAGGTATGCCCGTAGGGTGCTTCCGCTTTATTATATCATAGAAAACAGCGTCTGGGAATACCGGATGAGGGAGAGAAATCCTGCGTTGACAGGCTGGGACAATCCGGTGTATAGTTAACGGATAAAGACAACAAATGGGGAGAATTTGCTATGATTGCGCTGAGAATTGAGGATATCAAGCCGTTTACATCCAAGCTTTTTGTGGGAGAGGTATTTGACCGGTTTCTTGTAAAGGAAGCTTCGATCAGTACTTTTAATACATTTACCATTGACGGAACGATCCGCCCCGGATATTATTCCAGAGAAGAAATCGAGGAAAAGAAAATCGGAGATTTATCCGCATGGGCCATGATGAAACCGTTCTGCTTTTCATTAATTAAAGGAAAAAAGCTTCCGGGCTGCTTCCGGATCATTATGCAGTTGCCAAAAGACGGGGCAGAACGTTTCCTGGCCGCTCGTCAGATTCCCCTTATGCCGGACCAGGTAAAGGGCTTGTACGTCAATATCCGTTACGAGGAAGAGAGGCTTACCTGTATCACGGGAACCTCGGTTTCCATTTTTACTCTGGATAAGACCCTGGATGAGGAATGGGACCAGGCTTTCAAAGCTTTTTTAAAGCAGAACGAAATCTCATTTTTGGAAGAATAGGATTATTAGCACTCATTTAAAATGAGTGCTAATTTTCTATTGACATTTCCGTAACACCGTATTAAAATACTCTTTGCAGGTAAAATTTGTGAGAATTCCATGGAAAACATGGAACAGAAATAGAAAAAAAGAGAATAAGGAGTGTTCTGATATGGCAAAAACCGGAAGTTTGACAATTAACAGCGAAAACATTTTCCCGATCATTAAGAAATGGTTGTATTCCGACCACGACATTTTCTACCGTGAGCTGATTTCCAATGGCTGTGATGCCATTACAAAGCTTAAGAAGCTGGAAGTCATGGGAGAATGGCAGAAGCCGGAAAATCTGGAGTTTAAGATCGAAGTTATTACCGATTCCAATGAGAAAACCATTACATTTAAGGACAACGGGATCGGTATGACCATGGAAGAAGTGGAGGAGTATATCAATCAGATCGCTTTTTCCGGTGCTCAGGATTTCCTTGAAAAGTATAAGGATAAAGCCAATGAGGATCAGATCATCGGTCACTTCGGACTTGGTTTCTATTCCGCATTCATGGTAGCTGACCGGGTTACCATCGATACCTTATCTTATAAGGAAGGTGCGATTCCGGTACATTGGGAGTCGGATGGCGGTACCGAGTATGAGATGGCAGATGGGGACAAGACAGAGGCCGGAACCACCATCAAGCTGTATTTAAACGAAGAGAGCCTGGAGTTCTGTAACGAATACCGGGCGAAAGAAGTACTTGATAAATACTGTTCCTTTATGCCGGTTGCAATCTATCTGACCAATGCCTCCGGAGAGCCTCAGTATGAAACCATCGAAAAGGATGAACTGACCGAAAAGGATACGGTAGTTGAAACCATTGTCGAGGAAGCAAAGACCGAGGAGAAGGAGAACGAAAACGGCGGGAAAGAAGTGGTAGAGGTATCTCCTGCCAGGGAAAAATATAAGATTAAAAAACGTCCGGTTCCGGTTAATGATACCAATCCTCTGTGGAATAAGCATCCGAATGATTGCACGGAAGAGGAATATAAGTCCTTCTACCGCAAAGTATTCCGCGATTATAAGGAGCCGTTGTTCTGGATTCATTTAAACATGGATTATCCGTTTAATTTAAAGGGAATTCTTTACTTCCCAAAACTGAACATAAATTATGACAGCCTGGAAGGAACCATCAAACTGTATAACAACCAGGTATTTATTGCTGATAACATTAAGGAAGTCATTCCGGAATTTCTGATGCTGTTAAAGGGCGTGATCGATTGTCCGGACCTGCCTCTTAATGTATCCAGAAGTGCGCTGCAGAACGACGGCTTTGTAAAGAAGATTTCCGATTACATCACAAAGAAGGTAGCAGATAAGTTAACCGGTATGTTTAAGACAGACCGTGAGAATTATGAGAAATACTGGGATGATATCAATCCGTTTATCAAATTCGGCTGCTTAAAGGATGAAAAGTTCGCGGAGAAGATCAATGATTCCATAATCTTTAAGAACCTGGAAGGCAAGTATTTAACTCTCTCAGACTGTCTGGAAGAGAACAAGGAGAAGCACGAGAACAGCGTTTTCTATATCACCGATGAAAAAGAGCAGAGCCAGTACATCAACATGTTTAAAGAAGCGGGCCTTGATGCGGTTTATCTGACTCAGAATATTGATAATCCGTTCATGGGATACTTAGAGCAGAAGAATGAAAATGTGAAGTTCTTATGCATCAATTCCGATTTATCCGATATCTTCAAGGAAGAGGTAAGTGAAGAGGATAAGGAGGCCATGAAGGCAGACGCAGAAGCCCTGACAGACCTGTTCCGCAAAGCGTTAAATAAAGAACACCTGGATGTAAAGGTGGAGAAATTAAAGAATGAAAACGTGTCCTCCATGATTACCGTATCAGAGGAAACACGCCGTATGCAGGAAATGATGAAGGCGTACACCATGCCTGGAATGGATTCTTCCATGTTTGGAGCAGGCGGTGAGACACTGGTGCTTAACTACAACAACAAGCTGGTCCGGTTCATATTAGGGAACAGGGATGGAGCCAATACCAATTCCATATGCGAACAGCTTTATGATCTGGCAGCGTTAAGCCACGGTTCCCTGACACCGGAACGTATGACGAAATTTATAGCCAGAAGCAATGAGCTGATGCTTGGGATGACAGAGGTATAAGCATCAGAATCACTGGATTTTTTTAGAAAAAAGAGGACTTGAACCGCGTAAGCCGGACGGATGGGAGGATCGGAGGCTTTCCGGTACAAGCCCTTTTTCTATATTATGCTATTGACATCTGAGCTTGGTTTCTCTATAATATATGGTAATGAATACTACATGATAAGTTTCATGCCAGGAGGATGAATAGAGATATGAGCTATAAAATCATTGGGGACAGCTGCCTGGACCTTACGGCGGATTTAAAGAAAGATCCCCACTTTCAGATAATTCCCCTTATTTTACAAGTGGGAAGTACCCAGGTAATCGACGATGATACCTTTGACCAGAGGAAGTTTCTGGAATTGGTGAAAAGCAGCAGCGAATGCCCAAAGACTGCCTGCCCTTCTCCGGAGCTGTTTAAGGAAGCTTTTGAGTGCGATGAGGAACAGGTTTTTGTAATTACCCTGTCTGAACACTTAAGCGGCAGTTATAACAGCGCGGTCCTCGGAAAAAAGCTTTATGAAGAGGAACACAGAGATAATGGGAAAAAAATTGCAGTATTGGGTTCTGACTCCGCTTCCGCCGGACAGCTTAATATCGCGCTTTTCGTGCAGTCCCTTTGCCAGGCGTCTCTTCCGTTTGAGGAGATTGAAGAAAAGGCAAGGAACTTTATAAAGAACATGAAGACCTATTTTGTTCTGGAAAGTCTGGATACTCTCCGAAAGAATGGCCGTCTCACAGGACTCCAGGCTTTTTTTGCCACAGCCCTTAACATCAAACCGGTTATGGGAGCGGCCTCCGGCGTGATCATTAAGCTGGACCAGGCAAGAGGGATCAATAAAGCCCTGGCCCGCATGGTGGATATCGCGGTCAAAGAGGCAGGCGATACAAAGGATAAGATTTTAACCATTGCTCATTGCAACAACCCGGAACGGGGGGAGCTTGTAAAGCAGGAGATGATGAAAAAGGCCGTTTTTAAAGATGTGATCATTACGGAAACTGCCGGAGTTGCAACGGTTTATGCCAATGACGGAGGAATCGTCATGACGCTTTAAGGACAGGTTAAGGAACAGAACGCTCCTCATACCATAAACATATAACAGGAACAGCCGGGTCCGGCGGAGGGAAAATTTGCATTTCTCTCTGCAGCACCCGGTTTTTTTCGTAAAATCAGTAAAATGGCCTCTGTGGAAAATTTGACAAAAGCACAGAACCAGTGTAAGATAAAAAAATGGGAATAAATCCCAAAGAAGTATGAAAGAAAAGTTATGGAAAAAAACTCGAAAAATGTGGAAAACATTATGAAAAAAGTAAAAACATGTGGAAATTATTAACAATCAGGAGGAACCAATGAAGAAAACGAATGGATTGATGAAGATTCTGGTTTTCCTTCCCGTATTGCTGTTTGTATTGTTGATTGTATGGATTGCGGTAAATGAATGGAATGGGACACAGGAGGAAACAGAATCTGCAAGTGGGACAAGTCTTGCGGAAAGCCTGACGGAAGCGGGTAATGAGAGCCCGAATGAAACAGAGGTGCTGACCGTAGAGGCAAGCCAATCTCAGGAGGAAACAGAACTTACGGAGGAAGAATCGGAGCAGAATCCGCTGGTTCATCTGCTTTTTGCGGGTGATATATTACTTTCTACTCATGTGACGACGGCTTATGATAAGGCGGGAGGTATAAATGGAGTGCTGGATGATGGATTTCGTTCTGAAATCGGCCAGGCGGACATCTTTATGGCGAATCAGGAATTTCCGTTCAGTGACCGTGGGTCGGCGGCGCCGGATAAGCAGTTTACATTCAGGCTGTCTCCTTCCAGAATTTCCATGATGAATGAAATCGGAGTTGATATCGTGGCTCTGGCCAATAACCATTCGCTTGATTATGGAACCGATGCCCTTGTGGACACCTGCACGGCCCTTGACGGGGCCGGCATTAAGTACGCAGGGGCAGGGCCCGATATGGACCGGGCCAGGCAGCTGCAGACCATGGAGGTGAACGGAAAGACAATAGGCTTTCTGGCAGCATCAAGAGTTTATCCTGATCCAGGCTGGGTGGCGGGCAGTAAAAAGCCCGGCATGGTAAGCGGCTATGATCCAACCATCCTGCTGGAGGAAATTAAAAAAGCAGAAAGTGCCTGTGATTATCTGGTGGTCTATGTTCATTGGGGAGTAGAACGGGATGAGAAGCCGCAGGAATACCAGAGAACTCTGGGAAAGCAGATCATCGATGCAGGGGCAGACATGGTAATCGGAAGCCATCCTCATGTCCTGCAGGGAATTGAATATTACAACGGAAAGCCGATATGCTACAGCCTGGGGAATTTCATATTTGGAAGCAGCATTCCAAAGACCGCCCTTTTGAGGGCTGATGTGGATCTGGACCAGGGAAGCACCACCTTATCCCTGGTTCCGGGGACCTCTCAGGCAGGTTATACAAGGAAGTTAACGGATGCAGAGGAGATCCGGGAATTTTACCGGTACTTCCAGGGGATATCCTTTGATGTGTCGGTTGATGAAAACGGCGTTGTACATCATAACAGCAATTAGAATCAGACGAGGTATCTGTCGCCCTGACAGATGCCTCGTTCTTTAAAACGCTTTGCCAGAGCATTGAGGACCAGCCTCTTATTGCCGCTCCATAAAGGTGCCAGAAGCAGCTTTTTGGGACCGTCCCCGCTGATCCGGTGAATGACTGTTTCCGGGGGCAGGAGAGCAATGCAGTCGATGACCAGGTCCACGTATTCTTCTAAGGAACAGACTGGAACAAGCCCCTTTTGATATTCCGCTGCCAGGTCGGTCCCTTCTAAAATATGAAGAAGCTGAAGCTTGATTCCGTCAATGCCATGTTCGCCGAGATGGCCCAGATAATCTGCGGTTTCCAGAACCATGTCCCTGGTTTCTCCCGGCAGGCCCAGGATCGTATGGACGATGACGGTGAGCCCGGCTTCTTTTAAACTCCGGTAGGCTTTCAAAAAGGCGGAGAGGGGATATCCCCTCCGGATGTAGCTGGCCGTGGATTCGTGAACGGTCTGCAATCCCAGCTCTACCCAGACCGGTTTCATGCGGTTTAACTCCTTTAACAGGAATAGGACGTCGGGAGGGAGGCAGTCAGGGCGGGTGGCAATGGACAGGATGGCCACGTCGGGATGGCGGATCGCCTGGGTAAACAGCTCTTCTAAATAGGATACCGGTGCATAGGTGTTGGTATAGGACTGGAAGTAAGCGATGAAACGGCCATTCCCGGACTTCATTTTTCCTTCAACCCTTTTTCGGGCGGATTCAATCTGCTCCGTAACGGAGCCATGGGCCGACAGGGCTTCTGCAAATTCCCCGGAACCCCCGCTGCTGCAGAAAATGCAGCCTTTATTTCCCAGGGTCCCATCCCGGTTGGGGCAGGTCATACCGCCGTCAAGGGCCAGCTTGTAGACCTTGTGCCCGTACTGCTTTTTCATTTCATAGTCAAGAGAATGGTATGGTTTTTCATTCCAGAACATGGTTTCCTCCGTACTTTTTCTGATTGCTCCATTATACGGGAGCCCCGGATGGACTGTCAATTTATTTTATAGGTTTTCGTAAAATATTATATTGTAGAATCTTTGACATTTATGATATACTCGTAGCAATGACAATACTTTGTCAATGAATGGGGAAATACCTTCCAGGTATCCCTTTACGCCCAAAGAGCGCGGGCAGGAAATCGGAAAAGGAGAGCATGTGGCATGAAAGGAAACGATACAATCCAGTTACTGGAATCTGAGAGGTCCAGAAGGCTTATGGCCGTTTTGTATGGAGAAGAGGCGGTTTTAGAAAATATTGAACGTTATCAGAGCCTTGTCATGAACTTTCATAAGAAATTTCCGGAGGAGGATGTGATGCTGTTTTCCTCACCCGGGCGCACGGAGATCAGTGGAAATCATACCGATCATAACCATGGAAAGGTGTTGGCGGGAAGCATCAATTTAGATTGTATTGGCGCAGCTGCCAAAAATAACAGCAGAAAAGTGAACATAGTCAGCGAGACCTTTAACCAGAGCTTTGTCATTGACCTGGACGACTTATCTCCAAGCGATAAGAAGGCGGGAACCATTGATCTGGTAAAAGGCCTTTTACAGGGCTTTTTAGAAGCAGGATATGAAATCGGCGGTTTTAATGCCTACATAACCAGCAATGTTATCAGCGCAGCGGGTGTCAGCTCCTCAGCTTCGTTTGAGATGCTGCTTTGCTCCATATTAAATACATTCTTTAACAAAGGCCGCTTGGATACCGTGGCCTATGCCCATATCGGAAAATTCTCTGAGAATGTGTACTGGGACAAGGCTTCCGGCCTTTTAGACCAGATGGCATGTGCGGTGGGCGGATTGATTGCCATTGATTTCAAGGATCCCAAAGCTCCGGTTGTGGAAAAGATTGATTTTGATTTCGGTTCCCAAAACCACAGTCTTATTATTGTCAATACAGGAAAAGGCCATGCGGATCTGAGCGGGGATTACTCTTCGATTCCGGCTGAAATGAAAAAGGTTGCCGGATTTTTCGGCAAAGAAGTCTGCGCTGACATTACGGAGCAGGAGGTCATCGATAACATGGAAGAAGTCAGAGCCTTTGCCGGAGACCGTTCTGTGCTCCGGGCCCTCCACTTCTTTGAAGAGAATAAGCGGGTGGAAGCAGAAATAACGGCTTTAAAGGAAAACAGGTTTGAGGACTTCTTAAAAAACATTACCGCTTCCGGAGATTCATCCTGGAAATGGCTTCAGAACTGCTTTACCAATACCAGTTATCAGGAGCAGGGGATAACCATAGCTCTGGCCCTGACGGAGCTGTTCCTGGCAGAGAAAAAGAAAGGTGCATGCAGGATACACGGCGGCGGATTTGCCGGCGTCATCATGACCATGCTGCCCAATGAACTGGTGGATGAATATATATCCTATATCGAAAAAGCCATGGGACAGGGCAATGCTTACCGGATGAGCATCAGGCCTTATGGGGCCATCTGTTTCAATGAGAGAATGAACCGATAATAATTGTAATTCCTGCCATAATAGAGTACAATAAAAGTAAGAAATAGATTGAAAAGAACGTGTAACAAAAAGGAGGCAGGCATTATGAATGATAAGAAAAACCTGATCATCACCATCGGAAGGCAGTACGGCAGCGGCGGCCGGATCGTGGGAAAGGCCCTTGCTGCGGAGCTGGGAATTCATTTTTATGATGAGGAGATTTTAACCATTACATCGGAACAGAGCGCGGTCGGAGAGGTATTCTTCCGCCTTGCGGATGAAAAGGCAGGGGGCAATCTGCTTTATAAGATCGTAAGCGGTTTAAAACCACAGTTAGGCAAGCCATCTACGGATGCGGATATTGTGAAGCCGGAAAATCTGTTTCGGTTCCAGTCCCAGGTCATTCGGGAACTGGCGTCTGAAGAGTCCTGCATCATAGCCGGAAGATGTGCCGACTATATATTAAGCCGTAAGGATGTGGATTGCCCGGGCTTAGTAAAGATATTTGTCTACGCGGATACGGAAACGCTTGTAAAGCGGGCCATGGAGGTCGATAACGTAGATGAAAAGGAAGCTGCCAAGCGGGTAAAGAAGATTAACCGGGAGCGGAAGGAGTACTACCGTTATTATACCGGCGGCAGCTGGGATGATTGGAATAATTATGACCTGATCATTAATACCGGCTGCATTGATTTAGAGCAGACAGCCAAGCTTATTAAGGATTATATTAAGCTGAGAGGAATGGATTTTTAAAGGGAAACAGATATCATACCGCCCGCCTTCGGAGCCCTTAAGGGAACGGCAAACGAAGGATGGGCGGTATTTCTTTCAGAACAGGGGCACCGTAATCTGAAAAAATTCTATGCAGAATCGGCCTTTGGGATTGTAAAACCAAAAACAAGGCGATATAATGAAATCAGCATGAAAGCAGTGAAAGGCCGGTTGGAATGATTCCACTGGCTTTTTTGGGGAATCGTAATTTTGAGAATGGAGATCAGTAAGATGGGGCAGGAAAAGAAACCCAGGATGGCATATGCGATTTTGAGCTTGGTCAGTACAATCATTTTAACTGCCGGCGCCTTCCTGATATTGAATGTGCAGCATGGGAAGCTGAATCAGGAATTGAACCAGTTTATCTATGCGAGCCTGACTTCTTATACGAATACCCAGAAGAACCAGATCCTGGAGGCAGCTTTAGAGGTGAAAAATACGCTTTCCGGGATTACTGCCATAATGGAAGCTGCCGATTTATCACCGGATGACGAATGGCTGAAGGTTTATCTGGAACAGCTTAATACCGGGAATGCAACTTATAAAGTCAGTTATATTTCCTTTGACGGATGGCAGGAGGAGAAGCTAAAAGAGACGGAACGGGAACTGTATGAACATGCCTTAAAGGGAGAATGGGGCATTTCAGATATCCGGCATACAGGCGGG
>NZ_LT732525.1:286081-306631 GCF_900155545.1 Clostridium sp. Marseille-P2415 | reverse complement strand
CTTTCAGAACAGGGGCACCGTAATCTGAAAAAATTCTATGCAGAATCGGCCTTTGGGATTGTAAAACCAAAAACAAGGCGATATAATGAAATCAGCATGAAAGCAGTGAAAGGCCGGTTGGAATGATTCCACTGGCTTTTTTGGGGAATCGTAATTTTGAGAATGGAGATCAGTAAGATGGGGCAGGAAAAGAAACCCAGGATGGCATATGCGATTTTGAGCTTGGTCAGTACAATCATTTTAACTGCCGGCGCCTTCCTGATATTGAATGTGCAGCATGGGAAGCTGAATCAGGAATTGAACCAGTTTATCTATGCGAGCCTGACTTCTTATACGAATACCCAGAAGAACCAGATCCTGGAGGCAGCTTTAGAGGTGAAAAATACGCTTTCCGGGATTACTGCCATAATGGAAGCTGCCGATTTATCACCGGATGACGAATGGCTGAAGGTTTATCTGGAACAGCTTAATACCGGGAATGCAACTTATAAAGTCAGTTATATTTCCTTTGACGGATGGCAGGAGGAGAAGCTAAAAGAGACGGAACGGGAACTGTATGAACATGCCTTAAAGGGAGAATGGGGCATTTCAGATATCCGGCATACAGGCGGGCCCGGGGAAGGATATTCTTTTTCCGTGGCAGAGCCCGTTAAAAAGGATGGCAGGGTATCAGGCATTCTTTTTACGCGGGTTGAAGCAGAAGCGTTCACGGATAGCGGAGAAGAGAACACATCCTTTAAGCAGGTCAATTCCCTGATTGTAAAATCAGACGGGAGTATCTTATACGGCAATGCCGGCCAGTATGAAAATGACGGAAATCTGTTTTCCTCGATCCTGAAAAACGGAATTGAGGAACCTTACGTGGAGAACATCAGGGAGCAGTTTCAGAACAGCGGTTCCTTTACCGCTTCCTTTCCGGGTAAGGGTAAAAATTATTATATTTCCGTTGCCGCGGTGGGGATTAACGACTGGAGCATCGTAAATTTTGTGCGGTCTCCGGATGTGCTGCTCCGGTCAGAGTATATTTTCAATACGTTTTTTGGAACCGGTATTTTGCTGGTCGTTCTTACACTGATGGTTTGCATTGCCATTGGAACCATGTTTATCAGGCAGAAACAAAAGCTTAAGATGGAGTCACAGCGATATGCGGTTCTTTCCCAGTTCACCGATACGCTGCTGTTTGAATACGATTATGATACGGATACCATGGAGTTTACCTCCAACGCTAAGAAAAAGCTGTGTTTAAACAGTTTGAGGATAAAAGGAGTTCTAAGATCGGACAGGGGATGCCAGCTTATGCATCCCGATGACTGGCAGCGGGGAGAGAAGATGCGGTGGGCACTGTTGGGATCTAAGCAGGATGAAGTGAGATATTCCCGTATCCGGTTAAAAAGTGCAGCAGGAGAATACCGGTGGTTCAGCTGCCAGTATAAGATATTGTACAGTGCTGCGGGACACCGGTTCCGCATGGTGGGGAAGCTTGAGGACATTATGGATCAGCTGGGCAGAGAGGAGATGCTGATAAATAAAGCCAGGAAGGATCCGCTTACCGGCGTGTATAACCGTTCCGGGGAGCAGATCATTAATAAAAAGCTGGCTTCCGCTAAAAGCGGTCTTTTTTTCATGATCGATCTGGATAATTTTAAGGACATCAATGATACATGCGGCCACGCGGCAGGGGATGGGGTCCTTACCTGGGTGGCGGGGGAACTTGATAAGCTGTTCGGGGATGACGGTGTGGTCGCCAGAGTGGGAGGGGATGAATTTGTGGTTTTTGTTCCGGAGGAATGGGAACATGACCGGACGGCAGAGATGGCAGAAGCTGTTTTGGAGGTATTTAAGAGAAAGGAAATAGAGGAGTTTCCGGATATCAGGGTTTCAGCCAGCATTGGGATCGCGGCTGCGCCAAAGAATGGGACTACTTATGGGGAATTGTATTGTGCCGCAGATAAGGCGATGTATTATATCAAACAAAAGGAAAAAGAAGGATATGCTTTTTATCAGGATGAAGGATCTCAGCATTTGACTGAATCCAATCCGTTTACATAAAACCGGAGACATTTGCAGTGAGGAATCCATTCTGCAGATGTATCCGGTTTTATGTATGTGTCCGGAAGCTGTTTTGAAAGGGTGGTTTCAGCCGTTTTATCTAGATGAACAGGTTTACGTTGGATTCTTCCGCATCTCCGAGATAAGCACCCACGCCGCCGAGCTCTACGCCATGGATCAATTCCTCCGGACGGATGCCCATGACATCCATGCTCATGGTACAGGCCACGATTTTTACACCGGAATTCATGGCCTTTTTGATTAAAGTTTCCAGCGAATCCACATTTTTATCGTTCATGATCTTTTTCATCATGGCAGTTCCCATGCCGCCCATATTCATTTTTGACAGCTTCAGCTTTTTGCTGCCCCGGGGAAGCATGATGCCGAACATGGATTCCACCAGTGATTTACGGACCGGCTGTTTTTCTGCTTTTCGCAATGCTGTCAGCCCCCAGAAGGTAAAGAACATGGTCACAGGCCGGCCCATTGCCGCCGCACCATTGGCAATGATAAAGCTCGCCAGAACCTTGTCAAGATCACCGGAGAATACGATGATAGTCTTTCCTTCCCCCGCTTCTTTTTTTTGCGGTACGCCTGCGCCGCCGCTTTTCTTTACCAGTGCCACATAGTCGTTTCCGCGGCATTCATTGGCAACCAGCGTATTTCCGGTACGCCTGCACCATGCTCCGATATCCCGTAAAAAACCTGGATCAGAAGCCGATACTTCCATGAGCGCCCCATCCTGCAAATTCTTCATGGTCTCAAATACCTTCATAATGGGACCAGGACATTGCATGCCGCTGCAGTCAAGGCGCATGGCGGCATTCGGGACGTTTTGGGTGTCCGTCTGTCCGGCGTCGGTATATGAAGTCTGCTCTGGGACCGGAACCATGTCAGCCTGATAATGGGTTGACTGATAAAACCTGGTACCGCCGGGATAAAGCTTTACGTGCTCAAATCCATTCTGAATCAGGATACGGGCAGCATTGTATGCGCGGACTCCGATGGCGCAGAATGTGATAATTTCCTTGGAAGGGTCCAGTTCTTTCATGCGGCTTCTGAGCTGGCCTAAGGGAATGTGTTTGGAATGGGGCAGGGAAAAAGCCATTAATTCTGCATCCTCCCGCACATCTAAGAGCACTGCATCGGAATTTTTTTCCACCTCATCCCAATTTGTGAAATTGATATTTCCGGCAAGTACATTTTCAGCTGTAAAGCCGGCCATGTTGACCGGGTCCTTCGCAGAGGAGAATGGCGGTGCATAAGCCAGCTCCAGACGTTTTAAATCCTCAATTCCCGCGCCGAGCCGTATGGCTGCGGCCAGGACGTCGATCCGTTTGTCAACGCCGTCCCGGCCCACGATCTGAGCGCCGAAGATTGTCTTTCCGTCAGTGGAAAACAGAAGCTTAAGCGTTAACGGCACAGCTCCGGGATAATAGCCGGCATGGGAGTTCTGAGTGATGAAAATGCTCTCATAGCCGGTGCCTTTATGAAGGCCGCGCCTGATCAGTGTTTTTTCATTCACTCCCGTGGAAGCGGCAGTTAAGTCGAATACCTTTGCTGCCGATGTTCCCTGGGTTCCGTCATAGGTTTCCTGTGCTCCCGCAATGTTGTCGGCAGCGATGCGTCCCTGTTTATTGGCAGGACCTGCCAGGGGAACCATTGCAGGTTTTTTAAAAGTGAAATCATCGACCTGAATCACATCACCGACTGCATAGATATCCGGATCCGAAGTCTTTAAATATTGATCGACAATAATACCGCCCTGGTCATTGACCGCAATGCCGGATGCTTTTGCAAGCCAGCTGTTTGGCCGTACGCCAATGGATAGCAGGACCAGTTCGGCTGTCAGGGTTTTTCCGCTCTTTAATGTAATGGATACCCCGTTCTCTGTCTCTTCAAATGCCAAAACCCCATCTTTCAGGTAAAGATTTACGCCATTCTGCACGATATTTTCATGCAGAAGCTGGGCCATTTCATAGTCAAGGGGAGCCATGACCTGATCCTGCATTTCGATCAGTGATACGGAAAGCCCTGTGTGGCGAAGATTTTCAGCCATTTCAAGGCCAATGAAGCCGCCGCCGATAACTGCTGCGGTCTTAATCCCATTTTCCTTAATAAGGCCGCGGATGCGGTCGGTATCCGGAACCGTCCAAAGGGTATGGATACGGGAAGATTCCACCCCGGGTATGGGCGGACGGACCGGCGAGGAGCCGGTGGAGATAACCAGGGTATCATAGGTTTCTTCGTAAACTTCGCCGGATTCCAGGCGCCGGACCGTGATGGCCTTTTTTGCCCGGTCAATGGAAATAACCTCATTTTTAACTCTTACATCAATGCCGTACTTGTTTTTCATGGCTTCCGGTGTCTGCAGCAATAACGCGCTGCGGGATTTTATCACATCGCCTACATGATAGGGGAGGCCGCAGTTGGCATAGGAGATATATTCTCCACGTTCCAGCATTATGATGTCCGCTTTCTCATCAAGCCTCCGGAGTCTGGCAGCGCAGGTGGCTCCGCCTGCAACACCTCCGATGATAACAATTTTCTTCATAGTATGCCTCCTGTTATTTTCAAAAATATAATTTTGTTTTTTGGAATGGAATAGCCGCATTTTTTTTCAAACCGTATCGGCTGGCTTTTAGTATAAACGAATGTTCAGAGTGTGTCTGTGATTGAGTCACATAAAAGAGAAGTATGATTGTTTAAGCATGGGACTATGGGGCAAAGTCTGCTTCTGATTAACGTTTATGCTTTGCCGGGAAGCGGGGGAGATTAGGGAACTGAACAAGCTGTTGAAGGTTATATTGTTGAAGAAGAGAGGTGAAATTTTTTTACCGATGATGTAGACAAATTGACTACAAAACTGACAAGAGAGGATTATTGGAAAGAAGGTTTTTTATATGATTATTAAATATAAAACAGAAAGGGGCCATGCTGCAATTAATTTTGTAGTTATTAAAACAAGCTCAATATAAAAAGGGAGGAACGCATATGTGATTAAAAGGTAGAGATAAAGGTATTCAAGTAAAATACCTACAGCAGGCATTAAAAATTATGTGCTGCAACCCAGGATCTATTGACTCTAATTTTGGTCCAGCCAGACTATCATAGTGTAGTAAGCATCTTAGATCCTCAGCTTTGCGTCCCCACTTTTTAATGGGTTTGCCCTTAGCTCTATTCTTTTAATATAAAGATAATATTCAAGCTGCTATTTTACAGCATCAATTTGGTTTGTTAAATATCACTTATTCATATTTCTCCATCTTTGTTCTTTACGAAGAAAAGTGCTCTTTTCTAAATTGAAAATAGCATGCTTAAAAGTATTACAGAACAACTTTAGTTCTCTAGTAATGGTTTTTTTAGAAATTACTGAGAAATAAGAAGTTCCATCTTCACCAGTAAGCTTATCTAATCCAGAAGAATCAATGCTTAGGGTTTCTCTTTTTGTAATCTCCACTGAAATTTTACCATTTAAATACTCATATTTTAATTACAGCTATAACTCTACGACCTTATGACTCTTATTAACTATATAAGGATCATGCGATACCATGATAATTGTTTTGCCTTCACGATTTAACTTAGAGAGAATATCAAGTGTTATATCCCTATTATAGATGTCCAATGAGCCAGTTGGCTCGTCAGCAAATATCACCTCACAATTTTTAAGTAAAATCCTTGCTAGTGCAAGACGTTGTTGTTCTCCCCCCGAAAGATTATATACTTTATCTTTTAATGAAATGTCAAGCTGTAATTCCTTTAAAAGCTCTAATTTCTTATAATACCATTTGCTTTTTGGTACTTTAAAATTTATACAAGCAATATCTAAATTGTAGTTAACAGACTTATCATCAATTAAAGCAAAGTTTTGAAAAAGAAACCCTATTTTTGTGCGTAATAGACTTTGTGCCTGTCGGGAATTGGCTTTTACGTCTTCCAAACCACACATATTAATAGTTCCAAAATCTGGTTTTTCAAGTAATCCCATTATATTTAATAATGTCGATTTTCCAGATCCACTTTTTCCAGTAATGCAAATTTGATCTCCTTGTTCAATTCTCAGTGAAAAATCATTAAATATTGTTTTTTTACCAAAAGACTTACTTATGCTATGTAGTTCACAAATACTCATATTTTACCTCATTCCTTTCATTTAGACACAAACATTAGGGCTTTAAATCAATACTCTATCATCCGATAAAAGTTGAGCATCAAATTTACTATTTTCGTATGTTTTAAATCAACACTTCTATCAAAAATACTTTTTAAATTAATCCTTTACCACCGGAATTTTTAATAAATCTGGTAGTAGACCTATACCTTAGGAATTATATAATATACTCTTATTTACACTGATAAGTAAATGTTTTACATTTCGTTATGCCATACAAACATATTAAGAACAATTCTTATGATACCTTTTTTTCAACATCTGTATTTGCCTTTGAAATAGTTAGATGTTCTGTTATTATAGTGTTCTTTTTAGAATATTAGATACATTGCGTCTCTCAAAATATACAGCCAATCCACTAGCTAATAGAAGCTCAATTATCAATTTACTCAAGATAATATGATAGAATCCAGTTGATGTAAATAGGAAACAAGTTATGCCTTCAATACTATTTGTAAACAGTGAAAGGAGGAATATATTTTTAAATCTTTGAAAGAATACATGACCAAATGCCTTTTTCAAAAAGTATTCAAACTTATTGCGTTGGAATAATAAATAAATACTTTGTACTATAGTTACGAATAACAGCATGCTCAAGCCAAGAAGTGAATACCTTATTACTGTTGCCTGTATTTGCAAGTCATTGATCTTTTGTAAAATAATCTCATTAGGCCTTATCAAATAAGGGAAATTATCATCTAAATTATATTCCTTAAGAGCATTTAAAAGGGCAGAGTATGTCAATTCAGTATCATTGTTAATTAACTTTATAAATAACGTTTGAACACCAGTAGAAGTATAGTGCCTATCAGGAACTAGTGAATTTGCTTCAGTCATGACATAAATTATTGGGTCAGGAATTAAATTATTATTCTCAGGCAGTACATTATAATTGTAAGAGAAAATTTCTTGTCCAGATTGAGTGTAAATAAAAACCACTTCTAAACTTTCTAATTTTGCTTCTTGATTATATAAACCTGTATGCAACTCATGATATTGCTCTCTTGCATGTGAAAAATATTTATAGTAATATTCTTCCTTATCTCTATATTGTTCTGGTACCAGATATATTGTATAAGGTGTATCCTCACTTATCTTAATGGGCATTCCATTTTCATCATAGATTGGATGCTCTATCAAATAATTGGGATTTACTGAAATTTCTCTAATATAGTCATTATTTGCATTTAGCTCTATGCTTTCGTTCGTATATAGATCTGAATTAATATAAATAGACTGCATTTTCTTATTTAAAAATGGATACAAATTATAAGCTGGTATATCTAAAGGATATTTACCAGATCTAATATCAGCGCTATCGTTTCCAGTCTTAACTGGATAGAAAACACCATAATTAGAGGCATTAGTCCAATTTACAAGATTATGTTTCTTCTGATCAATTTGTTGTTTGTCTTCCACTAAATTTACTGCCAGGAGTATAATTACAACTGATACAACAACCTTAAAAACCCCAATAAATAGTATGATTGCACTAATTGGTTTCTTGCCCTTTATACAATATGTCGTTTTAATATTACGAGTATATATAGCACATATATATGAAAGCAAAAAAAACAAAAAAAGAAATACGAAAATATTTGTAGCGTATACTCTAATAACAAACTCTATATTATTATTAGGAATTAAGAGAATCAAGAGGAGTATTATAATATTACTTATTACGGTTATTATTACAAATTGATTAATAAAAACATGTAAGCAAACCTCTCTTATATTATATCCATTTAGCCTCATAACAGATATTTCTTTCGTCTTTGATACTAAATAAAACATAAAGGTTAGAAACATTATCGTAAAAAAGAAAATAATGATAAATAACAAATTTGTTGTATTTTCTATCTTTATCTCACTTTCATTATTTACCGAAGTAAACATATCCCTTGTTAATTCAACTCCTGGAGTTCTAAATTCTAGATAAGAAATATAATCATCTACAAATTTTGTAAATTGAGCATACGAATTGCACTCAACTCTATATTTTCCAGAATATTTATACTGAGTTAGAATATGATCTAATACATGGATTGAGTAATAATGACCTCCTCCAAAATCAGAAATAATAGCAATTTGCTTATCTGAATCTGTTTTCTCTGTTGACATAAATACTGATGAATCATCCATATCCTCAACTGATAAAATTCTTCCTCCCTTGATATCGATATTCTTAAAAAACACCGTATCCGTTACCAAGTAAATATAGTCAACAGTGTGAGATGTATTTGTTTTACTGTTATAATATGAGACTGTACGAACTAAATTAACATCATTATCCACCGCAGATTGCTTAAGGAATTGTAAGAATTCAGGAGTAGAATTATAGTCATCTTCCGGAATAGTCAATTCAAATCCAAATGCAGAAGATGAGTTAATCAACTTATTGTAACTTTCAGTATTATAAGCAGAATAGTTTGTCGAAAATAAAATCAAAAACATTAAAAAAGAAAATATTATGATAAACCGTTTCAAATTGTATACCTCCCCATTTGAATTTAATGCATAAACCTCTAAAAATAAAAATATAACAATTGAAGCCACTCCCATGCAAGAGTGGCTTCAATTGCTATCTTGTCTTATTCGACATCCCAGTTTGTGTAAGCAACAGATTTTTTAGGTCCAGTAGCACTGGATTTTGATGTTGTACGCGCTTTTACCCAGCCACTATCATCATAGTTACCATCAATTTCGCAACTAGATCTGTGCGTTTTGGTGTTATGGTCAAGATTGGACCATACTTTTTTCTTAGCAGTTATGGTCAGGCTTGTTCCATAATCCCAACGTCCATTACCGTCGTCAACGTCAACCGTTTTTAATGGCTTGACTGAAGTAGGCTCTCCAACATGAACAACCGTTCCACCATTCACTGGTGTATACCGCTGCGCAAAAGCTGGAACAGACATTGATGCAATCATTACACCTGCCATTAAAATTCCTCCTAGCTTCCTCATAATCATTTACCTCCTGTTTTTATATTTGGCAAGATTGTTACTTGCTTACCATCTATTTATGTAATACATTCAATGTAATTTTATTACAATGTCATTAAACCATGCACTTTATATTTTGTCAATAATAATTATGTTATTTTTATAATTTAACATATTTTATAGTATTGACACATTTACCTCGAACAGATATACTTATAATAAATTCACAAATCATAATAGTGTTATTATCAAAATTTTTATTAAAAAGGGAGTGATTTTAATGCTAAAACAAAATAAACAACTTAATTTAACTAATAGGGAAATGGATGTGCTAAATGTTCTATGGTCTGCTGAAAAATCATTAGTCGCATCCGAGATTACAAAAGCAGATAGATCTTTAACAATTAATACTGTTCAGGCTGTTTTGAGAAGTTTACTAAAAAAGAATCTCATTGAAATTGCTGAAATTGTATATAGCGGTACTGTTCTTTGTCGTAGTTATCGGCCAACTATAACTTCAAAAGATTTTACTCTTCAACAATTCGTTACTCAGTTTGAAAATTTAGACAAAAGCATTACGCCACCTAATTTTGTTGCAGCACTACTAGAAAGAGAAAAAAACGAAGAAAGTGTCATTGAAGAATTAGAAAAATTACTACAAGAACGTAAAAGGCAATTAAAAGGAGGAATAAAGGGGGAATAAAAATGAGTTTATCTTTGAGTACCTTTTTTACTGTTACCTTTTTTAGTAGCATCTCAATTATCCTCATATGGTCTACCCTGAAAGCTAATTGGTTAATAAAACAAATTGGTATTAGTTCTTTATTTTTCTGTATTGCTATTATTATAGTACGATTGCTAATACCACTAGAGTTTTCCTTTGCAAATAATATTCCTATAAATAGAATATTACCATGGTTCACCCTTTTCTTTGAAACACCGATAATTACCTTTAGAGACCATACTATATGTTTTCGTCATATTTTATATCTGCTCTGGATAATAGGTGCACTTTTTTGTTTAGGTAAATCTATTTATACATACACTTGTTTTAAACGATTAATGGATACATTTTCATCAATAACTAACCCTAAAATTCAAAGTATTTTACATAATATTATTTCAAAATATAAAAAGCCTATAAATTTTGAGATCATTCAAGCAGAATTAGTTTCTACTCCCATGATTTTTGGAATACGAAAACCCAAAATATTTATACCTCAAATAGACCTATCAGAAGATGAGTGGTATCATATTATGAATCATGAAGTAGCTCATTATTATCACGGGGATTTATTGATTAAACTGATTACTGAATTAATAAGTATTGTATATTGGTGGAATCCTATTGTATATCTTCTTAAAAAACAGATATCAAAATTACTTGAAATTCATATTGATATTACTATTACGAAATCAATGAGTGAAATTGAACGGATTGACTACCTAGAATGTCTTTTGAAAATATCCAAGATGCGTCTGAATAAAAAAACAAATAGATTAGTTTTAACCTTCAGCAGTAATAGTAGTTCCCCTCTATTTCAGCGATTTGATATTATTTTGAAGGGCTACAATCAGAAAAAGAAAGTAAACCTTAAAAGTATGTTTTTTACTGTAATTCCTACAATATTTATGATAGTATTATCTTTATTATTTGTCTTTGAACCATATTCAATATCTGCTGAAGACGCTGCCCATACCATTGAGTTAACCAGCAAAACTGCATATTTGATACCAAACCAAGATAATGGCTATGATCTTTACTACAATGATAATTTTTTTGGTGTAGTAACTAAAATTAGGGATTCATATTCTGATTTACCAATATATAACAATATCAAGGAGGTTCCACTGAAATGAAAAAATCAAATAAGATATTCTCCGTATTTATCTTGTCAATCTGTATCAGTACAAGTTTTATGAGCATAGATGCATTCGCTGTAACTGAGTCTTCAAAAGAAACAGTATTTTTACCAGAACCTGTACATTTTACTGAGATCACACAATCCACGCAATATATATCTATCCCTTATTCTGATATTATTGATTGGAGATACAAAACAGAAAACAACAAAGTGTATAGACGGTTATATAATTATTCAAAACAAAAATGGGTTGGTGAATGGGAATTATGCTAAAAATAATACCAATATTAATCCCTTAGAATCATTTTATTTTTATCATAATAAAAAGCACAGTATGCTCAGGGATTGTTTCCTGGTAAACGGTAGTCAGCCGGCTATGATATCAGACTGGTTCTGGAGATACAATACTTTTAAATACTCCATATTCATGTAGCGCTTTGTACCCCATTGGGTTCCAGCTACGTGGCGCAGTCTGGCACATACAAGCATTAAAGCACTTTGACCATCAGGGAAAGCGCCAATTGCCCGGGTTCTACGTTTGATTTCCCGATTCAGCCGTTCAATGGTGTTGTTGGTATGGATTCTAGTCCAGTGTTGACTGGGAAAATCCATGTATGTTAGGGGTTTCTCGATTCCATCTTCGGCCTTTTTAGCTGCCGAAGTTAATTTCATCTCGAAAAGTTTATCGGTTACTTGTTTTGCACTCTTGCGCATGGATAGCCTTCAGCAGCATAGAGACTTCTTTCATCTTATTACGAGGAGTGGCTGAGAATATATTTCGATAGAAATGAACGGTACATCTTTGATACTTTGCATTCGGAAATACTTCTGGAATGGATTCGAGCATCCCAAGGCATTTATCACCGATGATTAAGCGAACTCCGGTCAGGCCTAGTATAATAATTACCGATGCCGTGATAGCAGCGCTTATAAATGCTCCTACAAGCATGAAAGGCACCCCTACAATAGTAAACATAATATTGCAAACAATAACAAGGTATAAAGTAAATACTCTGTACCCCAAAAAGCGAAGGTCATTACTAAAATCATACCAACCAGACAACTTATCTTTTTCCCATATTCCACCACCTTAAAAATATACGGGGTATAAAAATTTTATACCCCATATTGCAACCATAAATGAAATTTTAGATATTGTCAATATTTGCAACTATACTTTCCACCCAAACACAGTACAAATTGCTCCTATCTCCAAATCAGGTGAATATGCCGCAGTTCCTTTTGCGGATATTATTGAGTGCGCTATAAAGAATTCATGACCCAGGAAAAAAGATAATCCATAGAACCTGGAGCCTGGATATCCGGATTTTCCAGCTTTTCAAATTTTCCCGGCAGATCCTTTTCCAGTGCGGCCAAATGAAAATGGCAGGCTCCGATGCCGACATCCACCCGTTGAATGTCAATACCAAGCTTGTTTTCTTTCATCGTTTTTGCTTCGTAGAAATGATACGCATTCCGGCTCTTAACAATCCGCCAGGGCTGTTTGTTCACAGCAGAGGGTGCAAGTCTCAGCATCTCAAGAGCAAAGGCAAAATCCCCTGCGTCGGCTTTCGCCAAAGGCTTTGAAAAGCCTTCATGAAAAAAGAGTTCGCTCCATTCCTTTCTCTGATCTGATTTTGCAACCCATCTCATCAGAGTATCCCTGGCTCTTTTTTTCTCTCCGGGGTGCCCGACAGGGGAAATCGCCGGGAAGAGATGCCCCTTTTTCAAATTCATGGCTGAGGCAAAGCCGCTGCGGTCAAACGTACCGCCCAGCCAGCAGGTGCCAAGGCCAAGGGAGGTGGCATAAAGAATCAGGCTTTCCAGGGAATATCCCAGGGCTTCCAAAGCCAGTTCGCCGTCCGCCGCCGATGCTCCCACAAAATCCCTGGCGCCTTTGATGACCCCATAGGTTCCCAGTTTTGCACCGTTAACGGCTGCAGACGTTTCCAGGAGACGAAAGGAAACTTCGGCGGAAAAGGGATTTGTCAAGCCTGCGATATAAGCGTTTAAGCTGTCTTTTTCCTGTGCGGAAAGAGCACGGTCCTCATAAGTTCTCACACTGTGGCGTTCCTTAACTGTTTTTTCAACGGAGAATTCCGGTTTCATAGTGTAAGATACCTCCTTTCTTCAGGCATTCTATTTTCGCTTACCATTTTTCATAATGAACTTTTTCTTCTTTGTACCGGTCTATGAATTCATTTTTCTGTCCGTCCGGATAGCCTACGGAAATCAGCGCAAACGGCCGGATATGTTCCGGAAGTTCAAAAAGACGGCGAACCTGATCGGAAACAGCGTCAGATGTGGCAACGCCAAACCATACACCGCCAAGACCCAGGTGAACCGCCTCCAGAAGAATGTTCTGTGCGGCGGCGCTCATATCTTCTTCCCAGCCGGTTGGTACCTTTAACTCCTTTTCATTTGCAAGCAGTACAAATGTCACAGCGGAGCCGGCTGCCGGCTTTGCATAAGGGGAGGTCTGGGAAACTTCATGAAGCCGTTCCTTATCCTGTATCACAATGAATTCCCATGGCTGCTGGTTGGCGGCCGATGGAGCCTGCATGGCCGCGCGGAGCAGCTTGTCGATTTTCTCCGGTTCAACTGCCTGATCCTTGAATTTACGAATGCTTCTTCTGTTAAAAATCTCCTGCATCATCATTACCTCCTATTTTCCATCTAATTTTTCCAAAAGCTTTCCGCTGATCTCTATAAAACGAACGGTTTCCTCTTCGGTAAGAATGTCCTTATAACCGTTATGGAGCTGATTCCATGACTTCATAATTACATCCTGCAGTGCAAGTCCCTCCGGTGTTGGACCCAGATATACATTTTTTCCTTCTGATTTTTTGGAAACCAGATTTTTCCGCTTCAGCTTCTCAATCAGACGGGTAACTGTGGAGGGGGTTAAATGCAGTGTTTCTCCTATTTCTTTCTGTTGGATACCACCATTTAGGTTAACCAGGTATAGAAGCAGTGCATGGCTTGGAGAAAGTCCTGTTTTAAGGAAAGCCTCGTCTGCGATTTTTCCAAAGGCCCTTGCCAGTTTTGTAGTCGAAAAAAATAAGCAGCTGTCTAGCTTACATGCCTGTTCCTTGGTAGATTCTCTGTTCAAATCATCACCTCACTTGTTTGTACATACAACTATAGCATGAGCTTTTTCTGATGTCAATCTGTAAATAAATAATTTGACGCTAACGTTAAATTAATTTTATGCAATTAAATTTCATAATACTATTGACAGGGTCTGACTGCTGTATTATAATAAAGTTGATTTTAAAAAATACAATTTTACACAATATATTAAGGAGGGATAAGAAATGTCTGTTTATGATTTTACAGTAAAAACAATGGATGGCAGTGAAAAGAGCCTGTCCGATTATTCCGGTAAGGTGCTGCTGATCGTGAATACAGCAACGGTTTGCGGGTTTACTCCCCAGTATGCGGATCTTCAGGCTTTGTATGCGGAATACGCGGGCAAAGGGCTTGAAATTCTTGATTTTCCCTGTAACCAGTTCGGCAATCAGGCGCCTGGCGATGACGAAGAGATTCATTCCTTCTGTACCGGACGCTTCGGAGTTACCTTCCCCCAGTTTTCAAAGATAGATGTAAATGGAGATCAGGCGATTCCGCTGTACCGCTATCTGGTTCATGAAAAAGGCTTTGAAGGCTTTGATCCGGGACATGAGCTGACACCGCGTCTGGAACAGAAGTTTGCAGAGGTCAATCCGGATTACAGGAATGAGCCGGATATTAAATGGAATTTCACAAAATTCCTTGTGGACAGCCAGGGAAATGTAATAGAACGCTTTGAGCCGACTGCGGACATGAAGTATGTGGAAGAAAAAGTAAAGGAATTATTGTGATATACAAACAAAGGACAGTGGGAGATTGAAGATCAGTTATGAACTATGATAAACTAAAGTTAGAAAACCAGCTATGCTTTCCCCTCTATGCCTGTTCCCGTGAGATCGTCAGGCTGTATAAACCGTTTCTTGATGAGATCGGGCTGACTTATACTCAGTATATCGTTATGATGGTATTGTGGGAGAGGAAGCGGGCCACCGTTAAAAGGTTAGGAGAAATCCTTTATTTGGACAGCGGTACTCTGACTCCCCTGTTAAAAAAGATGGAGGCAGCGGGTCTCCTCATCCGAAGCCGGGACAAAGAGGACGAGCGGAGCGTGATCGTGGAACTGACGGATAAGGGAGAGCAGTTAAAGGACCGGGCAGCGGATATACCGGATAAAATCGTTCAGTGTGTGCCCTTGAGCAAGGAAGAGGCAGGAGAGCTGTACCATTTACTCTATGAGATTTTAGGACGGATCAGTCGAAATAAAGAAAAATAAGATAAAATCTCAGGAGGGCTTTTAAAAAAGTCTTCCTGAGATTTTTTAGCTTGGGCCCCACCCCGGCCAGGCTCGTGTAAACTTCGGATCTGCACAAAGGTATGAGGTTCATCGCGGCAGATTACAGCATTTTGGAGCTGTAAAACCCGGGCCATGAAATTCGTCAATTCCCTGGGGAAAGGTAAAAATGTTCAGCGGATCGTATTTTTCCTTCACCATTTTCAGTCTGCAGACATGGGTACCATAGTATTCTTCCGGAAAACAAGGAAGGCCCCCATAGGGAAAATTGACATAGGAGCCTTTGGTAACCGATTTGAGATAGCTGAATTTTTCAGCCACCCAGGCGGCGTTTTCACATTTGCATTCCTCAAACACAGTGTTAAGCCATGTGATATATCTTGCATTGCGATAGTAAAAAGCGGTTTCATCTGCAGGTACTTCCGAAACCCTGCCGCCCAGTGCGTAGAATGAAAGGCTTGCATAAACGGACCCCCGGGGACGTTCTTTTATAAGTCCTGCAATTTTTAGACATTCACAGCTGTTAAAATCCCGCAGAATAAAGCGGCTTGCTGATTTAAATTTTTCAAAGGGGGGATAAAAGTCCCCGATTATGGTTATTGCTTCAAGAAAAGTCAGGTATTTTAAGTTATATTTTGCTCCTCCAAGCTCTGTGAGGGGGGTGATGATTCCCAATGCTTCTTCCGGAGGGCCGTAGAAAATACCGCGAGCCAGAATTGCGAGCCCTTCTTCCAGGGAATTATAAATTCTTGAGACCAGAGTGATCCTGGGATCCGCGTCTTTCAGCCATTCCTGCCAGGTCTGCAGGAAGAAAGACTGTTTCTCCGTGTCCGCATGGGGATACCGGATTTCAACGAGTGTGACTTTATTTACCTTTCTCGGCAGGCGGAAGGTCATGGAAACGATCACGCCGAAGTTTCCTCCGCCGGCGCCGCGGCATGCCCAGAATAAATCGGCGTTTTCCTGCAGGCTGGCTGTTAGGATATTGCCCTCGAAATTGACCATCCGGATCTCGGTAAGGCTGTCACAGCCAAGCCCCAGGCAGCGGCAGGAGAGTCCCCAGCCGCCGCCCAGGGCATAACCGCTGACTCCAACGGTGGGACAGGTCCCTCCCGGAAACGGATAACCTTTTGATGAGACGAAATCGTATAGCTGTCTGTTTTTAACGCCTCCCTGAACTGTAAGCAAATGGGCTTCTTCGTCTATGGAAATCTGGTTCATTTCACTAAGATCAATGTCAAGGACACCGTTGCCTGTGGAGTAGCCCTCATAATTATGGCCGCCGTTTCGAATGCGAAGGGGGACATCGTGTCTTCCGGACCACAACACGGCATTGCTGACATCGGTCGGATTCTGGCAGAAAACAATGGCCAGAGGGCACTTTTGGATGGACCGGTTATAAACTTGTCTTAATTCTTGATACAAAGGGTCGTCTGGTGTTACGACACGGCCGGTAAGCTCGTTAAAATTGCAGATGTTCATGTTGATTGCCTCCTTTCTGTAAGGATTTTCTAATCGTATCCTACTATCATGGTATTAAAAAGGAGAGCATTTGGTTAAAAAAGCGGTTAAAGAAAAGACGCATGAAACGCGCCTTCTCTTTTTCTATGATTGCATGGATTGCCCTCCATCTACGTGGAGGACCTGGCCTGTGACGAACGAGGAGTCATCACTTGCCAGATATACATATGTCGGAGCAAGTTCAACCGGCTGCCCGGCTCTTTTCATCGGTGTATCTGAGCCAAATGTCGGAATATAGTCGGCGGGCCGGCTGGACGGCTGAAGCGGGGTCCAGATGGGTCCTGGTGCAACCGCATTTACCCGAATGCCTTTCGACACCAGGGAATGGGCCATCGCACGTGTGAAACTGACAATTGCGCCTTTTGTGCTGGAATAATCGATCAGTTGTTCGTTTCCAACATAAGCGGTAATGGATGCTGTATTAATTATGGCGCTGCCGTTTTTCAGACAGGGCAGAGCCATTTTAGTCATAATGAATATACCGAAGAAGTTAACTTCAAAGGTGAATATCATCTGCTCAATGGAAATATTCTCAATGCCGGTCTGCGGAAACTGCACGCCTGCATTATTAACCAGGATGTCAAGTCCGCCTAAAACCTTTACGGTATCGGATACCGCATTTTTACAGAACATTTCGTCCCGTACATCTCCTGAGATCAAAAGGCATTTTCTTCCCTGGGCTTCTATATAAGATTTTGTTATCTGCGCATCTTCGTGCTCGTCGTAATAAACGATGCATACATCAGCGCCTTCTTTGGCAAATGCCACGGATACGGCTCTTCCGATGCCGCTGTCTCCTCCGGTTACCAACGCAACCTTATCCTTCAGTTTACCTGTACCGATATAGTTTGGATTATCAAAGATAGGTTTAGGGACCATGAGTGTTTCTAAGCCGGGCTGTACGGGCTGGTGCTGCGGAGGGAACTGGACCGGGACTTGCCGGCATACTTCTTTATAACCTAAATATGGATAAAAATCAGTCAAGTTTAATCTCCAGTCTAACAGGAATCATATAATAGTTATATATTAATCAGACGATCGTTTTGTTAAGGATTTCTCAAAAAAATTTTATTAAACCGATAAAAGACCGGCAATCTGAGAAATATACCGGGTACCTTACCGGACATTGTATTGGTATCCTGCAAATTTTTCTTGTTTTTTTTATAAGACAGGTACTATTCTGTTTTGCAAATCATAAAATAAGACAAATTGTTTAATTGAAAGGCAGTAATATTATGGCTACTTGCCCTGAAGGATTGTATTCCTATACCGTTCAATCCGGTGATACCCTATGGCTTATTTCGCGTCGTTTTAATACTACCGTAGAGGCAATTTTGGCTGCGAATCCGGGCTTAAACCCGAATAATCTGTTAATTGGGCAGACGATCTGCATTCCACGTGGAATCCAATATACACCGCCACAACGACAGCCGCAACCGCAGCCTCGGACACAGCCGCAGCCACAACCGCAGCCTCGGCCACAACCGCAACCGCAGCCGCAGCCACAGCCACAGCCGCAACCGCAGCTTCGGACACAACCGCAGCCGCAGCCTCAATTACAGCCGCAGCCTCAATTGCAGCCGCAGCCGCAAACCCAGCCGCAGCCGCAGACCCAGCCGCTGACCCAGCCTCGTCCCCAGACTCAATTACAGACTCAGCCCCAGACACAAAATCAACCCATGGTTCGTGGGGAATCAAATAACGATAATATGATGACTTCTTGTCCGGCAGGATTGTATTCCTACATCATTCAAGCCGGCGATACGCTTTGGCTGTTAGCACAACGTTTTCTTACGACCGTTGAAGCTATCATGGCAGTGAATCCGGGTATTAACCCTGCCAATCTGTTTATTGGGCAGGTGGTCTGCATTCCATATGGACGCAGGGTTCCTATGCGCCCTCAGCCGCAGCCTATGCCTCAGCCGCAGCCCATGCCTCAGCCCCAGCCCAGGCCCCAGCCCGCGCCTATGCCGCAGCCCAGGCCCCAGCCCATGCCTCAACCGCAGCCCATGCCTCAGCCTCAGCCCAGGCCCCAGCCCGCGCCGCAGCCCATGCCTCAACCCCAGCCCATGCCTCAACCCCAGCCCATGCCCCAACCTCAGCCCATGCCCATGCCCCGACCCCAGCCTATGCCGCAGCCAACCCCCATGTGGGTCAGCAATGCGGAGCATAACCTGAACAACTACTTGCGGCTTTTATGGTCACAGCATGTTTATTGGACGAGAATGCTTATCCTGAGTCTGGTTTTTGGTTTGCCGGATGAGGAATTTGTCACCGCCCGTCTCTTACAGAATCCCGGTGATTTTGAGGAAGCATTGCGTCCTTTTTATGGGGAAGAAAATGCCGCAAATTTTGCAGATCTGTTAACGGCCCACCTCACAATCGCCAAAGAACTTATCACAGATTCAATGGCAGGCAATACGTCTGCAGCAGCTGATGCAGAAAGACGCTGGTACGAAAATGCAGACCAGATTGCAGCGTTCCTTAACAGCATCAATCCGAACTGGTCGGTCCAGGAGTGGAAGAAGATGCTGTATGACCATCTTGCGATGCTGAAGACAGAAGCTAATGATATCATGTCACAAAATTTTGAGGACAGCATCAATATATTTGAAAGCATTGAACAGGAGGCCATGGAAATGGCCGATGTGATGGCTCGGGGAATTGTTAGGCAATTTGAGCAGTATTTCAGAATTTAAAAACCAATAAGCAGTCCGGCCTTACTTGACCGGACTGCTTTATTTCATGTAATAATGATGTAAGTCAGGTGGAAAGAAGGAAAAGCTTATGGTAAGATAAGAGTAAATGAGGAATGGAAGCCTGTACTTTGGTATTAATTTGCAGGCTTGGATTTTACATATGGCAAAATTTTGACAGGAGAAGGACGATGAATTTACATGTATTTAGTACCAATAAAGAATTATACAAGGAACTTCGGATCGACTGCTCCAATTGCAGCGGATTGTGCTGTACGGCATTATTCTTTTCAAAAATGGATGGCTTTCCGGAGAACAAATCTGCAGGGAAACCATGCGTCAACTTACAGAGAGATTTCCGTTGTAAAATCCATAATGAACTTAACCGTAAAAAAATGAAAGGCTGTATGGGGTATGACTGTTTTGGTGCAGGGCAAAAGGTCACAAAGGAACTGTATGGAGGCTCAACATGGTTTTCTGAACCGAAAAAATCGAAGGAAATGTTTGAGGTATTTCTTAAAGTTTTTCATTTGCGCCAAATGCTATGGTTTTTAATGGAATCAAGAACTCTTTTGCCTGCAAAAGCTTTATGGTCCGGCATTGATGAACTGATAGAGAAAAATCA
Organism: Clostridium sp. Marseille-P2415; assembly: GCF_900155545.1. Taxonomy (GTDB): domain Bacteria; phylum Bacillota; class Clostridia; order Lachnospirales; family Lachnospiraceae; genus Lacrimispora. The sequence continues at coordinate 286,393 of NZ_LT732525.1, read as the reverse complement.
GGAGATATGCTCCGGCTCACCGGAAGCAGTAATGGATTTTGAACTGGAAGGTTACAAAGAGCAGGTAAATGGAATACTGAAAGAGGTTGGAGCTCTGGTAAAGAAGAGCTTTCCAAATAAGAGAGAAAGCAAACCTGCTGAATGCATGGGAAAAAATTTTAGCGGGAAAAATTTTGATGGCAGTGATTTCAGCATGACTTTGCTGATTGCGGCAGATTTTTCGGGATGCAGCTTTTCAGGAGCAAACTTTTTAGGGGCGGATATGCGGGATGCCAATATTCAAAACGCCGATTTGAGAGAGGCGGTATTTTT
>NZ_LT732525.1:282893-285111 GCF_900155545.1 Clostridium sp. Marseille-P2415 | reverse complement strand
CCGCCACAACGACAGCCGCAACCGCAGCCTCGGACACAGCCGCAGCCACAACCGCAGCCTCGGCCACAACCGCAACCGCAGCCGCAGCCACAGCCACAGCCGCAACCGCAGCTTCGGACACAACCGCAGCCGCAGCCTCAATTACAGCCGCAGCCTCAATTGCAGCCGCAGCCGCAAACCCAGCCGCAGCCGCAGACCCAGCCGCTGACCCAGCCTCGTCCCCAGACTCAATTACAGACTCAGCCCCAGACACAAAATCAACCCATGGTTCGTGGGGAATCAAATAACGATAATATGATGACTTCTTGTCCGGCAGGATTGTATTCCTACATCATTCAAGCCGGCGATACGCTTTGGCTGTTAGCACAACGTTTTCTTACGACCGTTGAAGCTATCATGGCAGTGAATCCGGGTATTAACCCTGCCAATCTGTTTATTGGGCAGGTGGTCTGCATTCCATATGGACGCAGGGTTCCTATGCGCCCTCAGCCGCAGCCTATGCCTCAGCCGCAGCCCATGCCTCAGCCCCAGCCCAGGCCCCAGCCCGCGCCTATGCCGCAGCCCAGGCCCCAGCCCATGCCTCAACCGCAGCCCATGCCTCAGCCTCAGCCCAGGCCCCAGCCCGCGCCGCAGCCCATGCCTCAACCCCAGCCCATGCCTCAACCCCAGCCCATGCCCCAACCTCAGCCCATGCCCATGCCCCGACCCCAGCCTATGCCGCAGCCAACCCCCATGTGGGTCAGCAATGCGGAGCATAACCTGAACAACTACTTGCGGCTTTTATGGTCACAGCATGTTTATTGGACGAGAATGCTTATCCTGAGTCTGGTTTTTGGTTTGCCGGATGAGGAATTTGTCACCGCCCGTCTCTTACAGAATCCCGGTGATTTTGAGGAAGCATTGCGTCCTTTTTATGGGGAAGAAAATGCCGCAAATTTTGCAGATCTGTTAACGGCCCACCTCACAATCGCCAAAGAACTTATCACAGATTCAATGGCAGGCAATACGTCTGCAGCAGCTGATGCAGAAAGACGCTGGTACGAAAATGCAGACCAGATTGCAGCGTTCCTTAACAGCATCAATCCGAACTGGTCGGTCCAGGAGTGGAAGAAGATGCTGTATGACCATCTTGCGATGCTGAAGACAGAAGCTAATGATATCATGTCACAAAATTTTGAGGACAGCATCAATATATTTGAAAGCATTGAACAGGAGGCCATGGAAATGGCCGATGTGATGGCTCGGGGAATTGTTAGGCAATTTGAGCAGTATTTCAGAATTTAAAAACCAATAAGCAGTCCGGCCTTACTTGACCGGACTGCTTTATTTCATGTAATAATGATGTAAGTCAGGTGGAAAGAAGGAAAAGCTTATGGTAAGATAAGAGTAAATGAGGAATGGAAGCCTGTACTTTGGTATTAATTTGCAGGCTTGGATTTTACATATGGCAAAATTTTGACAGGAGAAGGACGATGAATTTACATGTATTTAGTACCAATAAAGAATTATACAAGGAACTTCGGATCGACTGCTCCAATTGCAGCGGATTGTGCTGTACGGCATTATTCTTTTCAAAAATGGATGGCTTTCCGGAGAACAAATCTGCAGGGAAACCATGCGTCAACTTACAGAGAGATTTCCGTTGTAAAATCCATAATGAACTTAACCGTAAAAAAATGAAAGGCTGTATGGGGTATGACTGTTTTGGTGCAGGGCAAAAGGTCACAAAGGAACTGTATGGAGGCTCAACATGGTTTTCTGAACCGAAAAAATCGAAGGAAATGTTTGAGGTATTTCTTAAAGTTTTTCATTTGCGCCAAATGCTATGGTTTTTAATGGAATCAAGAACTCTTTTGCCTGCAAAAGCTTTATGGTCCGGCATTGATGAACTGATAGAGAAAAATCAGGAGATATGCTCCGGCTCACCGGAAGCAGTAATGGATTTTGAACTGGAAGGTTACAAAGAGCAGGTAAATGGAATACTGAAAGAGGTTGGAGCTCTGGTAAAGAAGAGCTTTCCAAATAAGAGAGAAAGCAAACCTGCTGAATGCATGGGAAAAAATTTTAGCGGGAAAAATTTTGATGGCAGTGATTTCAGCATGACTTTGCTGATTGCGGCAGATTTTTCGGGATGCAGCTTTTCAGGAGCAAACTTTTTAGGGGCGGATATGCGGGATGCCAATATTCAAAACGCCGATTTGAGAGAGGCGGTATTTTT
>NZ_LT732525.1:261882-282076 GCF_900155545.1 Clostridium sp. Marseille-P2415 | reverse complement strand
CGGACACAACCGCAGCCGCAGCCTCAATTACAGCCGCAGCCTCAATTGCAGCCGCAGCCGCAAACCCAGCCGCAGCCGCAGACCCAGCCGCTGACCCAGCCTCGTCCCCAGACTCAATTACAGACTCAGCCCCAGACACAAAATCAACCCATGGTTCGTGGGGAATCAAATAACGATAATATGATGACTTCTTGTCCGGCAGGATTGTATTCCTACATCATTCAAGCCGGCGATACGCTTTGGCTGTTAGCACAACGTTTTCTTACGACCGTTGAAGCTATCATGGCAGTGAATCCGGGTATTAACCCTGCCAATCTGTTTATTGGGCAGGTGGTCTGCATTCCATATGGACGCAGGGTTCCTATGCGCCCTCAGCCGCAGCCTATGCCTCAGCCGCAGCCCATGCCTCAGCCCCAGCCCAGGCCCCAGCCCGCGCCTATGCCGCAGCCCAGGCCCCAGCCCATGCCTCAACCGCAGCCCATGCCTCAGCCTCAGCCCAGGCCCCAGCCCGCGCCGCAGCCCATGCCTCAACCCCAGCCCATGCCTCAACCCCAGCCCATGCCCCAACCTCAGCCCATGCCCATGCCCCGACCCCAGCCTATGCCGCAGCCAACCCCCATGTGGGTCAGCAATGCGGAGCATAACCTGAACAACTACTTGCGGCTTTTATGGTCACAGCATGTTTATTGGACGAGAATGCTTATCCTGAGTCTGGTTTTTGGTTTGCCGGATGAGGAATTTGTCACCGCCCGTCTCTTACAGAATCCCGGTGATTTTGAGGAAGCATTGCGTCCTTTTTATGGGGAAGAAAATGCCGCAAATTTTGCAGATCTGTTAACGGCCCACCTCACAATCGCCAAAGAACTTATCACAGATTCAATGGCAGGCAATACGTCTGCAGCAGCTGATGCAGAAAGACGCTGGTACGAAAATGCAGACCAGATTGCAGCGTTCCTTAACAGCATCAATCCGAACTGGTCGGTCCAGGAGTGGAAGAAGATGCTGTATGACCATCTTGCGATGCTGAAGACAGAAGCTAATGATATCATGTCACAAAATTTTGAGGACAGCATCAATATATTTGAAAGCATTGAACAGGAGGCCATGGAAATGGCCGATGTGATGGCTCGGGGAATTGTTAGGCAATTTGAGCAGTATTTCAGAATTTAAAAACCAATAAGCAGTCCGGCCTTACTTGACCGGACTGCTTTATTTCATGTAATAATGATGTAAGTCAGGTGGAAAGAAGGAAAAGCTTATGGTAAGATAAGAGTAAATGAGGAATGGAAGCCTGTACTTTGGTATTAATTTGCAGGCTTGGATTTTACATATGGCAAAATTTTGACAGGAGAAGGACGATGAATTTACATGTATTTAGTACCAATAAAGAATTATACAAGGAACTTCGGATCGACTGCTCCAATTGCAGCGGATTGTGCTGTACGGCATTATTCTTTTCAAAAATGGATGGCTTTCCGGAGAACAAATCTGCAGGGAAACCATGCGTCAACTTACAGAGAGATTTCCGTTGTAAAATCCATAATGAACTTAACCGTAAAAAAATGAAAGGCTGTATGGGGTATGACTGTTTTGGTGCAGGGCAAAAGGTCACAAAGGAACTGTATGGAGGCTCAACATGGTTTTCTGAACCGAAAAAATCGAAGGAAATGTTTGAGGTATTTCTTAAAGTTTTTCATTTGCGCCAAATGCTATGGTTTTTAATGGAATCAAGAACTCTTTTGCCTGCAAAAGCTTTATGGTCCGGCATTGATGAACTGATAGAGAAAAATCAGGAGATATGCTCCGGCTCACCGGAAGCAGTAATGGATTTTGAACTGGAAGGTTACAAAGAGCAGGTAAATGGAATACTGAAAGAGGTTGGAGCTCTGGTAAAGAAGAGCTTTCCAAATAAGAGAGAAAGCAAACCTGCTGAATGCATGGGAAAAAATTTTAGCGGGAAAAATTTTGATGGCAGTGATTTCAGCATGACTTTGCTGATTGCGGCAGATTTTTCGGGATGCAGCTTTTCAGGAGCAAACTTTTTAGGGGCGGATATGCGGGATGCCAATATTCAAAACGCCGATTTGAGAGAGGCGGTATTTTTGACCCAGGCCCAGATAAATTCTGCCAGAGGAAATGCCAATACATTATTGCCGCTAAATTTGACCCATCCCGAAACCTGGATTTAGAGAGAAACCCGGCAGCTTCGTTTACGACTCTACGGAGCGTTGATTGAAAACCCGGCTGCAAACGGCTACAATTGTTTTATGGAGGGAAAAATGATGTTAAACAGTAAAGTCGGAAACATAATCCGTACCTTGCGCCTGGAACGGAATATGACACAAAAACAGCTTGCGGATAAAATGAATATCAGTGACAAAACTGTCTCCAAATGGGAACGTGGATTAGGTCTGCCTGATATTTTACTTATTCCGGAGCTTTCTGACCTTCTCGGAATTGATACACAGAATTTATTGGCCGGCGATCTGACACCCAATGATTACGTAGGAGGAAATATGAAAAATACAAAATATTTCGTTTGTCCCATATGTCAGAATATAACTCTTTGCACAGGAGAGGCAGAGATTTCATGCTGCGGCAAAAAGCTGGCGGCTCAGACCTTAAAAAAAGCGGGTGAAAGCGAAAAGCTGTCCGTCCAGGTGATCGAAGACGACTGGTATATTACCAGCGATCATCCCATGAAAAAGGACCATTACATTTCCTTTGTGGCCTTGGCAACGGGTGACCGCATTCAGATCATCAAGCAGTATCCGGAGTGGAATTTAAATGTGCGTATACCAAGAAGAGGACACGGAATGCTGATATGGTACAGCACAGAGCACTGTTTGCTCTATCAATTAATATAAAGGTCACAAGAACTGTTTCAACCCCATGGCATATATTTCTGCATAAACAAAGACATAGCTCCGAAAGAAGGGAAGCTATGTCTTGCTGTTATTTTGTTTCTTTTCTTTTCAGGATATAGGATACGATCAGGCAGGCAATCCCGGGCAGGAAAAACAGGATGCCGGATAAAACAATCGTAAATGGGATCCCGGGTGGAACGGCAAACATTCTGGCTCTCATCAAATAATAACTGTAAGCGATTGAGATGAAAAAGTTCAGCATAAAATATATTCCGTTAATAAATAGAATAATTTTTGCAAATTTTCTCATCTTACAACCTCCGTTTGATGTAATACAGTCTGATTATTTGAATTTTACCGCAGTACCGTAAGCCATTACTTCCGCCGCACCCTGCATCACGGAAGAAGAGGCATACCGGACATTGACAACCGCATCGGCATTCATGGCCTCGGCTTCTTCCACCATACGCTTTGTTGCAAGTGCTCTGGCTTCATTCATCATTTCCGTATACGCTTTCAGTTCCCCGCCGACAAGGGTCTTAAATCCCTGTGTAATATCCTTTCCGATATTTTTCGACTGAATCGTGCTGCCTTTCACCATTCCTAACATATCAAGTACTTTTCCTGAGATATAATCAGTAGTCACTAAGATCATCTTCTTCACCGCTCCTTATTTCTTTGATTCGTTCCATGAGTACATAGATACAGACCCCTGCTAAAAGTAAGGGAATAATACTGCCAAGCAGCTTTACCCAAAATGGCAATCCTTTCATCAGGATGCATGCTGCTGCAAAAATGATAAAATATAAAACGAATATAACAGTAATTACTATTGGTACAATCAGTTTTTTGTTGTGTGATTTCACATTTTCCCCTTTACATATCAGTAATGTGGCAATCGTATTCATTGTATTTATTAATATTATCCATAATTAGTAAAAATATCACAGCAGGAGTGCAGATATTTTATCCGGCCTATTTTCTGATCAGGCTCCGGACATCCTGCCTCATGGTCAACGCCGCATTCTTTGCAGGAACACCTACCCGGAAAAGCATCTGTACCGTACCCCCGGCCGGCGCATAGGTTTCCTTGAATTCAGTATAAGGCAGTTCCATTTCCGGATACTCCTCCAGTACCTGGCTTAACGGCTGCATGGCAAGGCCCAGACCGTGTCCGGACAGGATCAGTCTGCTGTACAGCATCCCGCTTTCAACCTGTTCCCTGCGGCTGTTGCCGGAAGTAATGATCATGGCATAGGCAGGTGTGTTTTCAACAGAAGTCCGGGTTGAGTTTATGAAGTTTTTCGACGCAGAACCGCCGGTATTAAGCGATGGAAACAGTGTAAGCATACCTTGAAGGATATGTCTCATAAAGCCTGAAGTTCCCTGCCCTTCAACAGAATAGCCATAGCGGAATTTATTTTTCTGCCGTTCATTTGCCCGGAAAATTGCATTGGACTCATCCATAATACGTGATACGCCTGCTTCAATGGAAGCGCTTTGAAGGGCATAGCTGCCGATTTTTTCAAGGTCGTCCCCATCATCGAAAAGCCTGACGGATATTTGGTCACTCTGCGACAGAGATTCAAGTGCCGCCTTCTGCTCTGCGGTTAATCCGGCCGGCTGGTAAGCGGCCCGGTTGGTGTCCGGTAAAAAGATAGCGGGATAGAGGGGGCTTTTATCAGGCTGCGTATCAGAAAGCGTGATTTTTGCCACCGGCTTGGTATCCATATCCTGTAAAAGTCTGGATTCGTCATATTCCCCGTCCGGGAAGAGGGCGATATCCGCATGCCAGCCTTCCTGCTTCCCGGCCACTGCCACATATTCGAGAAAGGTACCCTGGGAAATCATCATCTGCCTGGCATAAGGGTCCACCTCTCCGGTTACGCGGGAACTGTCCGCATAAAGGTAGAATACCATCGGATCATCTTTATCGAGCACCAGCCTCCATGGCTGCATATTGTGATTGCTGGCTGCCAGCAGGCCAACGGACGAAAGGCGCACCCTTGGATCGGAAAACTGTTCGGAATACTCTTTACTCCATGGCTTTAAATATTGCTGTTTCATATAACCTCCGCTGACCGTAAACAGTACAGATACCATAATGATACACAATCCTGAAATGCATGCAAGTGCACGCAGCGGAAACTTCATTTTTGATTTTTCCTTCATATCAGATTTCTCCGTTTCTGTCTAAAAAACCCATGATCATATCAAAGTAATCCGTTACAAGCTCCTTTGGATCCACCTGATGGTAATCTTTTAAGTAGCTGCTTTTTTTCTCGCTGACATTAAACACACCGATGGTACAGGCCCATAGAATCAAGGCTAATTTCCTGCAATCCAGTCCTTTTTTCAGGGTTCCTTCCTTAACCCCATTTAAAAGCGCGCGGGAGAGATACCCCAGCAATTGTTCTCCCAGCCGGTAGCATTCTTTTTTAGATTCATCCTCCACACCGGACCGGGCATCCGTATCCTTTGTTTCATATTCCATAATGGCTTTAAAATACAGGGGGCAGGCCTCGCGGAACCTGTAAAAAGAAAAGAATATGCTGCGGAGTTCAGCTTGAGCATCCTCAGGCGGATGCTCAAGAAAATCTTTCTCCAGCATTCCAATCAACAGGCGGTAACCCCGGATCATGATTTCAAAATAAATCTGCTCTTTGCTGTTAAAGTACACATAGACCGTCCGCTTGCTGAACTCTGCCTCCTTTGCCACTTCATCCATGGATGCGTTCTCAAAGCCCTTTGAAAAAAATACCCGTTCGGCTGCATCCAGAATATCCTTACGGCGTATTTCCTGTTCCAGCTGTTTGCGTTTCATTTGCCCCACCGGATTAACCTCCATTACACTCGGTTGATGTATAGTAAACTGTCAGTTTACATTATTATACTCTTAGTCATCCGTTGAGTCAACCGAAAATAAAAATAAATGGTTCCTATCTGTTGACTCTCACATTATGGTATACTCTATACTAAGTATGAGCTCAGGAATACACATATATGTGAGGTAAAATAAATGCTGAAAATAGGTGATTTTTCAAAACTGTCAAGGATCAGTATACGGATGCTGCGCCATTATGATGAGATCGGACTGCTGGTACCAAGAAACACCGATCATTTTACAAGCTACCGCTATTACAGCGAGGATCAGCTGCCGGTTGCAGGCAGGATCACCGCATTAAAGGAGATGGGCTTCAGTCTTGCCACCATTGGCGAGATATTAAAAAGCTATGATGATCCCAAAGAGCTTGCAAGGTTTTTGGAGGTCAAGAAATCGGAAGTACAGGCAGAGATGGAAGAGACAGGCCGCCGTCTGCTGCTCCTTGAAACAGCCATTAAGAGGCTGGGAAAGGACGGAACAGCTATGAATTATAACGTAACATTAAAAACACTGCCGGAACGGTATGTGGCAAGCGTAAGAAAGGTGATTCCCGCTTATAATAAAGAAGGGATCCTGTGGAATATTTTAATGACCGAAACCGCAGATAAGAATCTGCAGCCTGCGGAAAACTGCTTAAGCCTTGCGGTTTTTCATGACGAGGGATATAAGGAAAGCGGTGTAGATGTGGAAATACAGACTGCCGTAAAAGGAACTTATGAAAACACGGAGCATGTGGTGTTTAAGACGGTCCCGCCTGTAGAAATTGCTTCCGCAACCTATAAAGGCAGCTATGATCAGATCACAGAAGTCAATCACGCGGTTGCCAATTGGGTGAATGACAACAGTTACGAATTTAACGGTGCTATGTTCTGCATTTACCATGTCAGCCCGGCACAGACCCAGGATCCCGAAGAACTGGTAACAGAAGTCTGTTATCCAATAAAAAAGAAATCATGATATTCCGTCAAAACCGTCTGCCATGTGCAGGCGGTTTTTTATATATTGAGCCTTTATTTTTAAGGCAAAATGTCGGACATATTAAAAAATATATTTTATTAATAATGCACAAAAAATATCTTTTATATTATAAAAAATGCATATTGAAATGCAACTATCATAATGTTATTCTTTGGATGCGAATTAAATGTCGGACATTAAGAGGAGAGAAAAACATGAGTAAAATCGTATCGGCACAAACAGCCCTGCAAAAAATCGAAGACTGCCATACAGTATCCATTTTGGGATCCGGAGGAGGCATCTGTGAGCCAACGTATCTTTTAAAAACACTTGGAGAAATGTATCAGGAAACCGGAAGTCCGAAAAATCTGACATTACTTCATGCGAACGGGATCGGAGATAAAGAGTCTTTTGGTACGGATGCCCTTGCATATGAAGGTCTGGTTAAGAGAGATATTGCCGGACACTGGGGGATGGCGCCTGCCATGGCGCGCCTGGCTCAGGAGGAAAAGATCGAAGCCTATAATCTTCCACAGGGTGTTATTTCTCAAATGTATCAGAGCATAGCAGCAAACAAACCGGGTGTTTTTACCAAGACCGGACTGAATACCTTTATCGACCCGCGGATAGAAGGAGGCAAGATGAACCAGAGCGCAAAAGAAGATCTGGTTAAGGTAATTGAGCTTGAAGGAGAAGAGTGGCTTCTGTTCCCCAATATGAAGATTGATGTCGCTCTGATCAGAGGTACAACGGCAGATGAGAATGGAAATATCAGTTATGAAGAAGAAGCAGCAGTCCTTGATGGGATTTCGATTGCACAGGCCGCTAAAAACAGCGGCGGGATCGTGATTGCCCAGGTGAAAAATATTGTTAAGGCGGGTACCATAAAGACCAAAGATGTGGTGATACCAGGGATTTATGTGGACTATATAGTAGTGGATTCCGGTCAGCCCCAGACCTGTGAGAGGATGTATGATCCGACTCTTGCGGGTAACATTAAAGCCCCGCTTGAGCGGCTTGCTTCATTGACACTGGATCCAAGAAAAGTGGTGGCGCGCAGGGCGGCGAAAGAGCTGCGGGAAGGAATGGTGATTAACCTGGGAGTGGGTATGCCCTCCGGGATTGCAGCGGTCGCGGCGGAAGAGGGATATCTGGATCAATTAAATTTTACGGTAGAACAGGGAATTATCGGCGGGATGCCCATGGGAGGCGTGATCTTTGGAGTCTCTTACTGTCCGGATGCCATGATCGACCAGACCCTGCAATTCAATTTCTACGATGGCGGAGGCCTTGACATCGCTTTTTTAGGCATGGCTCAGATGGATGCACAAGGAAATGTGAATTCCAGTAAGACAGGAAAGCTGCTCTCTGGGTGCGGCGGAGCGATTAACATATCTCAGAATGCAAAAAAAGTGGTATTCTGCAGTACTTTTACAGCGAAAGGTTTCAAAGCGGATATTGGTGAAGGAAAATTAAGTATTCTGAAGGAAGGTGAGATTAAAAAGCTCGTAGAGCAGGTGGATCAAATAACATTCAGCGGTGAATATGCGGGAAAAGCTGGACAGCCAGTATTATATGTCACGGAACGGGCGGTTTTTGAACTTGCTGATAACGGTGTCATGTTAACGGAGATTGCCCCCGGAATGGATTTGGAAAAGGATATTCTGGCGTATATGGACTTTAGCCCGATGATCTCAGAAGATCTGAAACTCATGGATGAAAGCTTTTTTCGGGAATAGAACAAGGAGGAACGAAATGGGAACACATATTAGATTTGAAGAAACAGAGAATACTGCATATATCACTTTTTATGAGGAAGAGGAACGTAAGCCATGTACCCTGGACTGGGATGTGCTTGCCGAACTGGATGAAATTATTACGAATCTCGAACTGCATCAGCCTTCTTATAAGTCAGTGGTGATTCAGAGTGCATCACCGAAATCCTTTATTGTCGGGGCGAACATTGCCGTATTAAAGACACAGAACGCTTCGAATATAGGGGACTGGGTTGCAAATGGACATCGCATCTTTAACCGGTTACAGACGCTTCCGGTGCCGGTCATTGCCAAGGTTGGGAAATATGCTTTAGGCGGGGGCCTGGAGCTGGCAATGGCATGTGATATGATTATTGCAGGAGAAAATGCCCGCTTCGGCCAGCCGGAAGCCTCGCTCGGCGTAATGCCGGGGTGGGGGGGCAGCTACCGCCTTCCCATGCTCGTCGGTCCCAACAGAGCAAAAGAGATTTTTATGACCGGACGGCAGTTGGATGCAAAAACGGCATATGAGTGGGGGCTGGTTAACCGGGTTTGTCCGGAGTCTGAGCTGGATGTTTGTGTATCTGAGTTAGTCTCCCAGATCTCAAATAACTCCTCTGAAGTTTTGGGGCTTGTAAAACAGATAATTTTTGATGAGACTCAAAGGGGAGTTTATCATAATTGTTTCATTGAGGCAGCCACTTCTGCTAATTGTATGGCATCGGAAGATACGCAAAGACGTCTGTCGGGATTCTTTGAGAGCCGGAAAAAATAATAATCAATATGAATGGGGAAGGAGCAATTACTATGGAATATGTAATAGGGATTTTGATAATGATCAGTTTCTTTGGCCTGGCCTTTTATGCAGCCAAAGGCGGAAACCTTATGATGGGAATGCTGGCAATGGCAATTTTATGGACGATACTTCCTATGTTGGGAAATACCTTTGTAACAAATCCTGCTTTTCGCGCGGCGTATGAGAAAGAAATCCAGATCACGTGGATTGAAGCTTTTGTAAAGGTATTTCAAAGCGGCCCGGAAGGCTGGGGAAGCGTTCTGGTTAATGTAGTTTTCGGCGCCTGGTTTGGAAGGGTTTTGCTGGAAACTGAAATTGCATCAACTTTAATTCGTAAAACCACAGAGCTGGGAGGGGACCGGCCTGCCATTACATGTATATTGCTTTGCATTGTAACTACGGCGATTTTTTCTTCTCTGTTTGGTGCCGGAGCGGTTGTCGCAATCGGAGTGATCATTCTTCCGATCCTCCTCTCTCTGGGCATTCCGAAAGTCCTTGCGCTATGTTCCTTTATGCTGAGCATAGGCGCAGGCATGTTCCTGAATCCTGTATTATTTGGACAATACTCTGCATTCTTTTTAGATGCAAATGGAAAGCAGCTATACACTTACGGGGAATATGTTCAGTGGGGAACAATCGCTCTGGCGATTCAGGTGGTTTTCACCATTGGGTTAATTCTGTTTTCTACAAGGAAGAAAAAAGGTGCCCGTTTTTGGGCGGTAAAGAGACCGGTGAGAAAAGAACTGAATTATGCTCCTAATATTGCACTGCTGACTCCTTTTATACCGGTTGTTCTCTTGATCGTATTTCACGTACCAATTATCATGGGTTTTTTAACAGGCGGTTTTTATGCACTGCTCGTCTGCGGAAGATTAAAATCTTTCCGTACGGCCTGTAAAGTATTCGGTAAGGATTTCTTTGACGGAGTCGTTGATACGGCACCGCTTGTAGGATTTTTACTTATTGTACCTATGTTTAATAAGGTTGCGGAACTTTGTATCCCTTATTTCAATGCTGTGCTTGGGAATGTGATACCTCATAGTGCTTTGTTAATTGTAATCATTTTCTGCGTTTTAGCGCCGCTTGGTTTATTCCGCGGACCGTTTACATTGTTTGGCTGCGGGGCTGCCACCCTGGGTATATTGAAGGGAGCAGGGTTTTCAACCCCGTTCCTGGCACCGCTGATGATAGCCGCATCCACTGTCATGGAAGTTTCCTGCTGTGTAACACAGTCCTGGATTGCATGGGGAATCGGCTATACTAAGGTATCCGCCAAGGATTTCTTAAAGATGAGCGCTGTTTGCGGCTGGATTATCTGCAGTATCCTGCATTTTGTTACATTTTTTATGTTCGGTTAAGGGAAGGAGTAAGTAATGGGACAAAGACTGGTAAGAATGGGAATTGATGTTGGAGGTACTCATACGAAAGCGGTTGCGATAGATAATGCAACACATCAGATAATTGGAAAATCTTCAGTAAAGACAACACATGATGATAAGGCCGGAGTTGCTGCCGGGGTTGTTCAGGCGTTCATGAACTGTTTGAAAGAGAATGATATTGAGCCGGAAGACGTGATCTTTGTTGCACATAGTACCACACAGGCTACAAACGCCTTGATTGAAGGCGATGTGGCTGTCGTAGGTGTTCTTGGAATGGGCGGTAAGGGGATAGAAAGTTTTCTGGCAAAATGCCAGTCCCGTCTGAAGGATATCGATTTGGGAGCAGGAAAGAGGATTGTAATAAAAAACCGTTACTTAAATGCTAAACGGCTGACCGACATAGAAGTAAGAAAAGCCCTGAAAGAATTACAGGCAGAGGGAGCAGCGGTAATTGTGACATCTGAAGCCTTTGGGGTGGACGATATCGCCGGTGAACAGTTTGTGTACGATATTGCTGCCGGTGAGATGGGGCTGGAGACGACGATTGCATCTGATATTACGAAGCTGTACGGATTGACACGCCGTTCCAGGACCGCTGCGATTAATGCCAGTATTCTGCCGAAGATGCTGAATACTGCAAACTCGACAGAAGAAAGTGTGCGTAAAGCCGGAGTTAATGTGCCGCTGATGATTATGCGCGGTGACGGTGGAGTTATGGAAATTAATGAGATGAAGAAACGCCCGGTTTTGACAATGTTATCAGGTCCGGCGGCCAGTGTCATGGGTTCTCTGATGTATTTAAGGGCTTCTAACGGCGTGTACTTTGAAGTTGGTGGAACAACGACCAATATAGGCGTTATTAAGAATGGACGTCCTGCCATTGATTATTCTGTTGTCGGCGGTCACAGGACCTATATCACTTCTTTGGATGTCAGAGTCTTAGGTGTGGCCGGCGGCAGCATGATAAGAGTGCATAAGGGTGGTGTTTACGATGTCGGGCCGCGTTCTGCCCATATTGCAGGACTTGATTATGCGGTTTTTACGGATGAAAGCGAAATTGTGGATCCGCAGCTTGAGCTTTTTTCTCCGAAGGAGGGGGATTTGGAGGATTATGTAGCAATCCGCTGTTCCAACGGAAAACGCATAACTATAACGAATAGCTGTGCTGCCAACGTATTGGGATTGGTAAAACCAGGTGATTTTTCTTATGGCAATGTTAATTCTGCCCGAAAAGCGATGAAGCCGGTTGCAGATTATCTGAGGATCAGCGTTGAGGAGGTGGCGAAGCAGATATTAACCAGGGCATATGAAAAAATCAGTCCGATTATCCTGGGACTGGCAGAGAAATATCAACTGGAACATGATCAGATTTCCCTGGTGGGAGTCGGCGGAGGTGCAACTTCCCTGATAGGCTTCTGTGCGGAGAAGATGAATGTCAAATACAGCGTTCCGGAAAATGCAGAAGTTATATCATCGATCGGAGTGGCACTTGCTATGGTAAGAGATGTCGTTGAGAGAGTTGTTCCCAATCCGGGTCCCGGTGATATTCAAAGCATTAAGATGGAGGCCATCAATAAAGCTGTAGAAAGCGGTGCGGCTCCGGATACGGTTGAGGTGCATATCGAAATTGACCCGCAGACCTCAAAGCTGACAGCAATCGCTTTGGGCTCCACCGAAGTGAAGACAACGGACCTGTTAAAAGAATGTACGGAAGAGGAAGCCCGTTCCCTGGCTGCGGAAGATCTGCGTGTTGATCCGGAAGCTGTTAATCTGACAGGAAGAACAAAACACTTTTATGCGTATAATATAGAACAAAAAGGACGGCAGCCATTGCGTATTCTGGATAAGAAAGGCTTTATTAAGGTGCAGCGCAATGATGGAGACGTCCGGCTGGTAAAGGCGGGAGCATATCGGAGTGTTGTAACAAAGATGTGGGAGGAACTGGCTGTTTATAAGGCAGATACCATTCTGCACCCGGATTATTATATCTGTGCCGGTGCCCGTGTCATGGATTTTAATGGATCCACTGATTTGGAGAAAATCCTTATGCTGATGGATGTGGACATGCAGATGCTGAATACGGCAGAGGATGTTATCGTTGTTGGAGCAAAGAATCAGTTATAGAATCAGGAGGATGACTGTGAGAGAAGAGCAAATGAAAGATATGTTATCTGAATTAATTCAGCTGCCGGATGAGGTTTTTGCAAGATTTGCCTTCTCTTATGAGCTTCTGCGTAATAAAATCAGCCCGGTAAAACAGGAAGAACTTATTTACCGGGCAAGCGAATGCGGAACCGCCTGCGCTGATGAGATCATCCATGAGCTTGGCCTGAATAATGGCAATGCTAAACTTCCGGAGGAGATTGCCAAAGCATTTTCTCTGACAGTGGAATATAAAAAAAATGGCAGATTCGGTGAAAGATTCACATTTGCCTATTTCGAACCGCCGAAAAGAATTACTCTTTTTTATGAGTATTTACAGAATGCGGAGGAATATTTAAAGAAACTGGAGCTTCCCAAAGCTCTGACCGGCCTGCATGTGTCCGGGGTAATTTTAGCGCATGAAATCTTTCACTTCTTAGAAGAAGAATATGCAGATGAGATATTTACCCGGCAGTATAAAATAGACTTATGGGCCCCGCGTCCATTCAGGAATCGATCAACGGTCAGGTGTCTGGGAGAAATTGCAGCAATGGCGTTTGCAAAACGCCTGACAGGGATGTCATGTTCTCCTTTCATATTTGATGCCCTGATTGCCTGCAGCATAGAGCCCGGGTTTGGCGTACAGCTCTATGAAGAAGTTATGAAATTTAACACTCCGCTGATTAAAGCATAGAAAAGGAAGTTTGATTATGCTAAAATAAGATTCAAAACAGATAATTGCCGAACGGGGAGGATGACAGTATTGAAGAAAGTGGATACCAGCAATCATGTGCTGAATGTTATGCAGGAGAAAATCATTTCCGGAGAATGGAAGCCTGGAATGAAAATCACTGGCGAGATGCAGCTTGCGCAGGAGTTAGGCGTAAGCCGTGCTTCAGTCCGGGAGGCAATGAAGGAGATGGTTGCGATGGGCGTTTTTACACGCCGTCGCGGTGATGGTACCTACATTAATGATATTTCATCCGGGATGATGTTTCAGGAATTGCTGCCGGATATGATGCTGAGCGGTTATAGCGAGGTGGAAATTCTGGATTTCAGGGAAATGCTGGAGCCGGAATGTGTCAGGCGGTTTACCGGCAGATTTGAGCCGGAACAACTGCAGAGATTACAGGAGTGCTGTGATATTATGGAAAAGAACGCGATAGCCAGTTCGAAAAAATTTGCTCAGGCAGATTTGGAGTTCCATTTAATTCTGGTACAGGGAAGCGGGAATCCTGTTATGATAAAAGTGATGGATATTATAAAGGATATACTGGCCTATTACCAGTTCAGCGCAAATGAATTGATTGGACCGAAAACCGGTGTCACAGAACACAGAAGGATTTTGGAAGCGATAGAGGCAAAAGATGAGGAACTGGCAGCTTTGTTAATGCACCGGCATATACAGAGGAGCAAACGTGATATTATAGAACGTATAAAAGATGAATCAAAGGAATGATTAAGTTCAGATAATTTTTCAAGAAGGTACGTACAGTTTATAATTTCTGGATATTGAGGTTGTATAGAATGAAAACACAATTTAAGATGTATACTTTCCATACTATTATTATAGGCAGTGGAGCGGCGGCTTATAATGCTGCGGACAGCCTTTATGATTTAGGACAAAAGGATATCGCGATTATTACAGAGGGAAAATATATGGGCACCTCCAGGAATACGGGTTCTGATAAGCAAACTTATTACAAGCTATCCATGGCCGGAAAACAACAGGATTCTGTTTATTCACTGGCAGAGACATTATTCCGGGGAGGGAGTATGCATGGTGATACAGCCCTGGTTGAGGCCGCATTATCCCCAAGATGTTTCTTCAAGCTCGTTCAGTTGGGAGTTCCTTTTCCTTCTGATAATTATGGCCAGTATGCGGGGTATAAAACCGATCACGATCCCATGCTGCGGGCGACTTCCTGCGGTCCCCTGACATCGAAACTTATGACGGAATGCTTAGAAGCGTCAGTAAATAAAAAGCAGATTCCGGTTTTTGACGGGTATCGTGCAGTTCATCTGTTTACGGAAGAGGTGAATGGAGAAAAGAAGGCGAAAGGGATTTTGACCGTGTATACAGAACCGGGAAAGGAATTGCTGCAATTCGTCTGCTTTCATTGCCGGAATGTGATTTATGCTACCGGCGGACCGGCTGGTATCTATGGGAGCAGTGTTTATCCTGAAAGCCAGACAGGAGCACATGGAGTTGCTTTTTTAGCCGGTGCGGTCGGGAATAACGTAACAGAATGGCAGTATGGCATTGCATCTGTTGACTTCCGATGGAACTTATCCGGTTCTTATCAGCAGGTGATTCCAAGATATATTTCTGTAAATCAGGATATGGGTGACGGGAAGGAATTCCTGGAAGAGTATTTTACGACTCCGGAGCAGGCCCTGTCTGCAATATTTCTAAAAGGCTATCAGTGGCCGTTTGACCCCAGAAAAACAGGGGATGGCGGCTCGTCGCTGGTAGATCTGGCCGTTTATCATGAAATTAAGATCAAAGGGCGCAGAGTATTTCTGGACTATACAAGGAATCCCGGGTCTGCCATACGGAATGGAGAATTTGATTTCTCAATCTTGAGTCAGGAGGCCTATACCTATTTAAATAATTGCGGCATACTATTTGGAACTCCCATAGAACGGCTGAAAAAAATGAACAGGAAAGCCTATCAGCTTTACCTTGATCACGGTATAGATCTGGAAAAGGATTTACTTGAAATTGATGTATGTGCACAACATAATAACGGTGGTCTGAAAGTAGATCTGTGGTGGCAGTCTAACATCAGGAACTTGTTTCCGGTCGGGGAAGCAGCGGGTACATTTGGTGTATATCGGCCTGGAGGAACAGCCTTGAATTCGACTCAGGTTGGTTCTCTGAGGGCTGCTCAATGCATAGCGAAGCAATGTAGTGAAAAGCCAGAGGAGCATGATATATTCCAAAAACAGTGTGAAGAGGTTATAGATGACTATATCCGGTTATGCAGAGAGTTAAGAGAATCGCGTGAGGCGAAAAAAGAACCGATGGCGCTCAGGCATATGTATCAACAGGAGATGGATGTATGCGGCGGGTTTGTAAGGAAGCTTCCGGCAATCGAGAAACAGATCCATAAAGTTACAGGCTACTTACGAAACTTTTCTCGGGATACCTATGCTAAAAACGTACACGAGGTATTGGATGCTTTGGTTAACAGGGATATTTTGATCACGCAGTTAGTCTATCTGAATGGGATGAAGGATTATATAGATAAGGGAGGAAACAGCCGTGGTTCTTATTTGATTCAGGATACCAAAGGGGAGCCCATACAAGGGAGCGATCTGTTTGAAGGTATGGTTCAGGAGATTGAACTGTTATCAGAGTTGAGAACTTCTGTTCATTATCAGACTGTAAGGCCGCTTCCGGATCCGGAAGTGTGGTTTGAAGATATTTATAATGCATAGTAATATACGGGAGATACTGCTAGGGTCTTGAGATTACCCGGGCAGTATTTTTTTNGGGGACTCAGCTTCCGCCTCCCAGCTTGCGTTTGCCATTTGTTCAAAAACATCTCTCGAATACAAAAGTTCATTTAGTGTTTCTTTGGTCACGGCAGTAATTCCGCTGGATGCAAACTCTGCTCCTGCGGTTTTGACGTTCTGAAGATATTTTTCGGTACGGCTGCGCAATTCCGGTACACCAAAAAGTTCCCCTTGTCCGCAATAAAGGGTTTCGTAATTTCCCTTACCCAGGTAATGATCGAACTGAAGGTTAACGGAATCATAATTGCCCTTTGGAGTATAGAACCCACAGGTGGAAATTAAGACATAACGTTTGCCTGTCATATCGTATCTGGGAGGATGGGAACCGCTGTCTGAGCCGTTCTTGGCTCCCTTTTCCATGAACGGCAGATTCATGGGCAGCTGGCGGTCAATGACTGCTTTTAGCTGTGAGGGCAAACCATAATAATAAAGAGGAAAGTTCCAGATTATGATGTCAGAAGCCAGCATTTTTTCAATAACAGAAGCCATATCGTCATGGATACAGCATTTGCCGGGGGTTTTGCTCCAGCAATGAAAGCAGCCGACGCATGGCTTGATATTCATATTAGAAACAGTCAGAACATCAATATCCAGTGCGGTGCGTTCCGCCATACCCTCTAAGAATGCGTTAGTCAGCTGTATAGTATTGCTTTTTTCCCCTTTGGGACTTCCGTTTAGTACGAGCACGTTCATTCGAATTCCTCCAATTTTTTTATACACCGGTCTGCCCAGTCTATGCACATCTGGATATAACTGTAACCGAAATCTGCGGTAAAATTCCAGTAGACCTTTTCATAAGGTTTAACAAGCTTGCCATAATGGTCAATGCTGGTGGGAATATCATTCATTTCAATGAGATATTTTTTGCAGTCATCGGAAAAGCTTTTTAACATGGCAATGCATTGATCCGGCGGTTTGCAGCCTGAAAAAAACACCTTCATTAAAAATGCGTTCTTGATCCCCTTGGAAAATTCATGGTTTTCACTTGAAAGCCAGCGTAAGAATTCATTTTTTCCGCTCTCAGTGATGGAGTAGAGCTTTTTGTTTGGCTTTTCCGTTTGAACGATGATTTCACAGGTGACAAACTGTTTTTGTTCCAGCTTATTCAGTTCATGATAAATATGACTGGTCTGTGCATACCAAAAAAATTTAACGGATGATCCGAACGCTTTGGCCAAATCATAACCGGTCATGCTTCCATAGGAGAGAAATCCTAATATGCTATGGGAAAGTGACATGTCTGTGCCTCCAGATTATATTATAAAATTATAATATTATAAAATTATAATAGTGTCAATAAAGAAGTATTTTAGGATCATGAATTTTTTGACATAATTTAGAAAACTTAGCTTGACAAGACAGGAGAAATCCTGTAGAATTATTCATGTTGTAATTGATTGTGCCCAGATAGCTCAGTTGGTAGAGCAGAGGACTGAAAATCCTCGTGTCGCTGGTTCGATTCCGGCTTTGGGCATTGTGCTTTTTAGAGCACTTTTGAAATGCTTTTTGAGTTCTGCGCGGGTGTAGTTCAATGGTAGAACACCAGCCTTCCAAGCTGGATACGTGGGTTCGATTCCCATCACCCGCTTCAAGTTATAAGCTACATTTTTGTTGGTAATAAGCCAATGAGAATGTAGCTTTTTTCATGTGATAGAAAAGTTCTCGTGTAAAAAGGTTTATGTAAATTTGATGCTCTGCAAAAGCAGAGCATCAAAAACAGACGATGGGCTGGACTAAAATATAAAAAAACCATCATTTTCATCATCTTCGCTAAATACATTTTCGTGAAGAAAATAATCCATATCAAGAAGGACTTCATCCTTCATGCGCAGGATTTCGGCAGCGGTCATTCCGTCCGGAGGATTTTTCGCATATTCTATGCGAAGTTTCGCTGCAAGTTCTTTGTTAGTAATAGTGCCCACCTCCAATTAAAATTAAGATACTTTGATTTTAGAATGGGAGGAGTGTACTGTATAGTTTTTTTGTGCAGGTGACCTGCCTTTGTATTTCCTCATGGCCCTTTCGTATAGTTCCTGCAGAGAGACTGGTTTGTGGTTGTAACAGACTTCCATTACCTCCATGATGCACCCGCAACAGGGGCATTTTAAAGGATCATAACCAAAAGAAGAGAGGATTAAAGGATGCGATAAAGTTTTTTGTCCTGCTCTTTATGCCGGGCATAAAGTCCGTAATAGCGGATCATTTTAAACTGTCTTTCCGGGATGTGCTGGATCAGTCTGGAAATAAATTCTATAACAGGAATCAATTCAGTGACAAGTGCGTTGTCTTCATGCCTGTTATAGTGAAACGTAACGGTGTCGCCATCATAAGAGTCAATGCGGGAGGAGGCAATGACAGGGCGTCCAGGGTATCGGCCAACATATTTAAGGACTATGTCAGGTTCACAGTCTTTGGATTCGGCATAGACATAAAAACCATCCTTATGATTGTTATAAATGGAAGCTTTCATCTGCTTAAAAGAATCGCCAAGCCGGGAGTGAAGTAAGTTAAGAAGGGAAATACGGAAGGCAAACCGCAGGAAAACAAAGGGAAAGTAAGTAACCCTGCGCCATTGAAGGGAAGAACCAACGCCGCCTTCGGAGATAAGACAATGAATATGAGGATTCCATTTCAAGTCGCGGCCGAAGGTATGAAGAACACAGATAAAACCGGGAATCAGGGACTCGGATTTATTAATGTTGTGGAACATGCGAAGAACAACACTACGAACAGCAGAAAAAAGGGAGTGCAAAAGAGTCCTGTCATCAAGGAAATAGTGTCGGAGTTCTTCCGGAATGGTAAAGACACAATGCCGGTGTGTACAGTAAATGAGCTTAGAAGCCATGGAAGTAGAGCGCTCGATGGAATATTTGTTGCCGCAGGTGGGGCAGAAACGGCTGTGGCAGCGAAAGGGACGAAACTTAAGAAAGCGGCAGCCAGGACAGGCATACATGGTGCCGCCAAAAGAAGGATCGCCGCAGCTTAACATTTTATCCACATTCTCAATGACAGAGTCGCGGGGATGCTGAGTATAAATCATCTCTTCATAATGGTCACTAAAAATATTTTGCAAAAGGTTCATAAGACTATTATAAGAGAAGAAGTCAGAGAAAGGAATCCCCTAATTCCCCTCAAGATTGAGGGGCCAGGGGAGCTGAAGTGCCGAAGGCACTTTCTTGTATAATAGGAAATTCCTCACGAATTATGGTTTATGTAAACAAATAGCCCTGCAAAAGCAGGGCATAGGTAACAGACGATGTTGAGTTAGAAGATATAAAACCCTTCTTCAAATTCATCATCATCAAGGTCATCATCCTCAATAAGGAAATAATGCATGTCAAGCAAGTCAGAATCGGTCATACCTTTTACCAGCTTGGCAGTCATGCCTTCCGGAGGATTTTTGATATATTTTTGTCTGAGTTCCTCTAATTGTTTTGGATCCATTGAAGCGCCTCCCATCTTTGAATACTTCCAGTATGAAACAGATGGGATAGAAAATCAAGCAGATTTTCCACTAGAGCGGCAGCGGTATTTTGCCAAAGCCCTTTCATAAAGTTTAATCAGAGGGACTCGTTTGTGGTTAAGGAAGAGTTCTAAAAAAGCCATATTATGCTTACATTTTGGGCATTGCAAAGGGTCATGGCCGAAAGATAAGAGAAAAAGTGTGCGCCACCGATTAAAGTCTAACAGGATTTTGTGCTTTGATTTTGGCACGGCTTTACAAAGCCGTCTGTCTGCCTCACGGTGCCTTGCATAAAGACCATAATATCGGGTCATCTTGAAATGTTTTTCTGGTATGTGCTGGATGAGAAGTTTCATGAAGTCCAACACGGGAATCGTTTTCACAACATAAGAGTTATCCTCGTGCTTGTTGTAATGGAAGGTCACGTTTG
>NZ_LT732525.1:199154-259351 GCF_900155545.1 Clostridium sp. Marseille-P2415 | reverse complement strand
TATAATAGGAAATTCCTCACGAATTATGGTTTATGTAAACAAATAGCCCTGCAAAAGCAGGGCATAGGTAACAGACGATGTTGAGTTAGAAGATATAAAACCCTTCTTCAAATTCATCATCATCAAGGTCATCATCCTCAATAAGGAAATAATGCATGTCAAGCAAGTCAGAATCGGTCATACCTTTTACCAGCTTGGCAGTCATGCCTTCCGGAGGATTTTTGATATATTTTTGTCTGAGTTCCTCTAATTGTTTTGGATCCATTGAAGCGCCTCCCATCTTTGAATACTTCCAGTATGAAACAGATGGGATAGAAAATCAAGCAGATTTTCCACTAGAGCGGCAGCGGTATTTTGCCAAAGCCCTTTCATAAAGTTTAATCAGAGGGACTCGTTTGTGGTTAAGGAAGAGTTCTAAAAAAGCCATGTCATGCTTACATTTTGGGCATTGCAAAGGGTCATGGCCGAAAGATAAGAGAAAAAGTGTGCGCCACCGATTAAAGTCTAACAGGATTTTGTGCTTTGATTTTGGCACGGCTTTACAAAGCCGTCTGTCTGCCTCACGGTGCCTTGCATAAAGACCATAATATCGGGTCATCTTGAAATGTTTTTCTGGTATGTGCTGGATGAGAAGTTTCATGAAGTCCAACACGGGAATCGTTTTCACAACATAAGAGTTATCCTCGTGCTTGTTGTAATGGAAGGTCACGTTTGCAGCAGGGGCCGTTCTTCGAGGAAGAAGGGGCGGAGATCCTCATCAATGGTAAAAACACAGTGTCGGTGGGTGCAGCGGATGAGCTTAAAGGACATTTTGGTTGAGCGGTCAATACAATATCGGTTCCCGCAGGTAGGGCAAAACTTGGAGTGGCAGCGGAACGGAACAAACTTAAGCTCACCACAAAAAGGGCATCCGTACATGGCGCCGCCGAAGGTACTTTCTTGTATGACGGTCTTGACTTATAGGTAATTCTGGATTTTCTGATTTTATAAGTGAAACATATCTTAAATAATCTGAAATCTGGCCTTAAAGTATTGCGGCAGTTGGAAATCGGTAATATAATTCCCAGCAGAGTTAGAAAAAGCTAACTACTTTAAATCAAGAAAGGCAGATTGAATTCCTATGAAAAATTATTGCAGCAAAATAAGATTAGCAGCAGGGCTGATGTGTTTTTTATTTATAGTAACAGGCTGTTCCCCACAAAAACCATCAAATGCATCACAGTCGGAAGGCTCCTCTTCAGCCGATAATCAAACCTCAAAAGATGAAGTGATTGTCGCGGTTGGAGGAGAGAAAGAATCCGGTTATGATCCATGTACCGGCTGGGGGAGTCATGGAACTCCTATTTTTCAAAGTAAATTGCTTGATACAGATACAAATAATCAGTTGAAAAATGATCTCGCTACCGACTACCGTGTCAGTGAAGATGGCCTTACATGGACCTTTACCATTCGTGATGATGTTATTTGTCATGATGGGGAGAAGCTGACAGCAAGCGATGTGGCATTTACTTATAATAAAACAAAGGAAAACGGGATTTCTACCGTTGATCTGACGCTGCTTGATAAGGCGGAGGCAATTGATGATACTACCGTTGTATTTCACATGAAGTCTCCTATGTCTATTTTTGTGTATCAAACGGCTGCTTTAGGGATTGTACCGGAGCATGCCTACAGCGATCCTGCAGCTTATGCGCAGGCGCCTGTCGGCTCCGGTCCTTATAAGTTTGTTCAGTGGGACAAAGGGCAGCAATTGATTGTAGAAGCAAATGAACAATATTATGGAGGTACACCACCCTTCAAACGCTTAGTGCTTTTGTTCCTGAGCAATGATGCGGCATATGCTGCACTGCAGGCCGGACAAGTGGATGTGGCAAAAATTTCAGAAAATCTTGCGGTAAAAGGTATGCCTGGCTACAACTTGGTGGACTGTAAAACCAACGATTTCCGTACCGTTGCACTTCCGGTACAGGAGCCAGGTGAAACCAGTGTGGAAGGTTATCCAGTCGGGAATGAGGTAACCAGTGATCTGGCAATTCGCAAGGCTCTGGCAAATGGTATAAACCGTCAGAAAATTATTGATACGGTGTTAAACGGTTATGGTGAAGTCGCCTATACCGTTGCTCAGGGGCTGCCATGGGATAACAAAGAGATTATTCTTACGGATGGTAACGTGGAAGCTGCGAAACAGATCCTTGATAATGCCGGCTGGGTGGACACAGACGGAGACGGCATTCGGGAAAAAGATGGAGTAAAAGCGGAATTTAGTTTAATTTATGCCTCCGATGATTCCACCCGCCAGTCCATATCCATGGCATTCAGTGAACAGGCAAAGGCATTTGGTATTAATGTAATTACGGAAGGACTTTCTTCCTCTGACCGCACTCCCCGTAAACACAAAGATGCCTTTATGCTGGGCGGCGGAGATTACAATCCGACACCTGTCTACAATGCTCTTTATGGTGCTTATGCGGCGAAAGGGGGGTGGTATAACATTGTTGCATACAGGAATGAAACGGTAGATAAGTATCTTGCTGCAGCCGTAGCTGCAACCACACAGGAAGAGGCCAATCAATTCTGGCAGAAAGCACAGTGGGATGGAACGACCGGAGGAAGTATTCTTGGTGATGCGCCTTATATTTACATAGCCAATATCAGCCATCTTTATTTTGTGCGTGATGGAATCAGCATAGGAGAACAAAAGATCCATCCTCATGATCATGGCTTTGCGGTATTGGGCAATATCATGGATTGGAGTTCTGTAAAATAACGTCTAATTCAACAATCATAGTGAAATGCGGCCATACCCGGTAACGGCTTGACCGCATTTCCTGTATAGAAGGGAGCAACTGGAGAGTAATGAATAAAGGCATCGCAAAATTGGTCGTAGAAAACTTCTTACGGGGAATCACCTTACTGGTTGCAGTGGTCATTGTTACCTTTTTGCTGGCAAATGCTTCTCCCATAGATCCGATCAGTGCTTATGTCGGATCAGAAAGTGCCATCAGCCAGGAACAAAGAGAGGCAATTGCGGAGTATTGGGGCCTTGATGAGCCGCCTGCGGGCAGATTGATAAGCTGGTTAAAGGCATTGGCAAAGGGAGATATGGGAAGATCCTACTATTTTCAGCAGCCGGTGACAGATGTGATAGGAGAACGTTTTACACAGTCTGTTATGCTGATGGGAACTGCCTGGCTGATATCCGGTGTTTTGGGATTTTTCCTGGGTGTTGCTGCTGCCGCCTGCAGGCATAGTCTGGTTGATAAGGCAATAAAAGCAGTTTGCCTGCTGTTGTCTTCCAGTCCGGCATTTTGGCTGGGACTGCTGCTGATGATGGTGTTTGCGGTGAAGCTTGCGTGGTTTCCGCTTGGCCTTGCCGCACCAATCGGCAAACTTTCCAGTGAAGTGACAATTTGGGAAAGGCTGCATCATCTGATATTACCGGCAGTGACTCTTTCGATTACCGGGATATCAAATATTGCACTGCACACCCGTCAGAAGCTGATTGACATTCTTGAAAGTGATTTTATGCTTTTTGCCATGGCAAGAGGCGAAGGAAAATGGCAGGCAATATGCCGCCATGGATTCCGCAACATTCTTTTGCCGGCCGTTACCTTGCAGTTTGCTGCCGTCAGTGAACTGTTCGGTGGCTCAGTTCTGGCAGAAAACGTTTTTTCTTATACGGGCATTGGGCAAGCAGCGGTGCTGGCCGGTACTCACGGGGACACACCGCTTTTGATGGGAATTGCATTATTTAGTGCATTATTTGTATTTTGCGGAAATATGATTGCAAATTTACTTTATCCCGTGATTGACCCTCAGATCAGGGAGGCGACCTATGAAAAGTAAAAAAAATTCAGGGAAAAAAGTATTTATGAACCGCCGAACCTATACATTAACAATTATTCTGGCAGCAATTGTTATTCTGCTTTTGGTAGCGGGGACAGGGCTTCTGATGCCATCAGAAGCCTATGTAACCAATTTTGAAAACAAAAATCAGCCCCCATCGTTTTTACATCTGTTTGGAACCGACTGGATGGGACGTGATATGCTTGCCCGTACCATAAAGGGACTTTCCACAAGTATCCTGATTGGTGTATTGGCAGCTGGTATCAGCTCTGTGATAGCGGTTATTTTAGGAACACTTTCAGCGGTTATGGGTAAGAAGACGGATCAGGTTATCTTATGGATCATTGATATGGTACAGGGAATTCCGCACCTGATTCTGCTTATGCTCATCTCTTTTATGCTGGGTAAAGGATATCAGGGCGTTATGGTTGGAATAGCGGTCAGCCACTGGCCCAATTTAGCGAGGATTGTCCGGGCAGAGGTTATGGCGGTGAAAAATGGGCAATTTGTGCAGGCATCCCACAAGATGGGGCGCAGCCGTATGTTCATTGCCATGCGGCATATTCTTCCCCATGTGGTCCCGCAATACATCGTTGGTCTGATTCTGTTATTTCCTCACGCAATACTGCATGAAGCTTCCATTACTTTTCTGGGGTTTGGGCTGTCTCCGGAGGAACCGGCGGTGGGGATTATCTTATCTGAGTCCATGAGATACCTGACTTCAGGATTCTGGTGGCTTACGGTACTGCCTGGAGCAGCCCTGCTGGGGATTGTGCTGTTATTTGATGCCATAGGTGACAATCTGAGGACGATCATAGACCCATATAGTGCACAAGAATAGGAGGATATATGTCACAGAAAAAGGAAAAGCAGCCCATTCTGGAGGTAAAAGATCTATCGATCTGTTTTCGAATGTACAGCAGGGGGCTGGTTCAGCAGGAGTTAAGGGTCATATCCAACTTGAACATAGAGATAAACTCCGGAGAAATCATGGCGGTGGTGGGTTCTTCGGGGAGCGGCAAGAGTCTGCTCGCCCATGCGATATTAGGGATATTGCCCGGTAACAGTTCCTGCTCAGGCTCCATGAAGTATTGCGGCCAGGAACTTACCGCCCGCATGCAGAGAAAAATGAGAGGGAAAAGAATTGCTCTGGTTCCCCAGTCAGTAGGTTATCTGGATCCCATGATGCGCGTAGGCAGGCAGGTCAGCGGGATTTACGGAACGCAAAAACAGCAGGAGGAGGTGTTCCGACGCTTTTATCTCGTACCGGAAACAGCGCGAAAATACCCTTTCCAGCTTTCCGGCGGCATGGCCCGAAGAGTTCTGGTGTCCACGGCAGTCATGACGGATGCGAACCTTATTATTGCAGACGAACCGACTCCGGGGCTTAATCAGGAAGTGGCGGAAGAAACCATGCGGTATTTCCGGGAGATTGCTGATGCAGGAAATGCAGTCATGCTGATCACTCACGATATCGATCTGGCCCTTAGTGTTGCGGATAAAATCGCAGTTTTCTATGCGGGAACAACCATAGAGATTGCACCTGTTCATGATTTTGTTGCAGGCAAAGAGCATCTGCGCCACCCATATACGAAAGCTCTGTGGGAGGCACTACCGCAAAATGAGTTTGTTCCCATATCGGGACTTCAGCCCTATGCGGGCAGCTTTCCAAGCGGGTGCCCGTTCGCGCCAAGATGCAAAGATCGGACAGGAGAATGTTCAGGAACTGTGGAAATGCGTGAATTACGAGGAGGAGAGGTGAGGTGCAAGCATGCTACTTGAAGTTAAAAATGTAAGCTTTGGTTATTCCTCCAAAGATTTGATTCTGAAAAATGTGAGTTTTTCAGTGGACAAAGGAGAGCGGGTTGGCCTTGTTGGACCTTCCGGCTATGGAAAAAGTACACTTTCAAAACTCCTTGCGGGATATCTCCATCCAACAGAGGGGGAAATCCTTTTTGAGGGTGAAAAATTGCCGTTAACAGGATACTGTCCGGTGCAGCTTATTTACCAGCATCCGGAAAAAGCGGTGAATATCCGGTGGAAGATGAAGCAGATATTGGAAGAGTCATGGATTCCTGATGATTCCTTTCTGGAAAAAATAGGAATTGAAAAACAGTGGCTTGACCGCTGGCCCAATGAATTAAGCGGCGGCGAGCTGCAGCGTTTTTGTATTGCACGGATATTGGGACCAAAAACAAAATTTCTCCTTGCGGATGAAATCAGCACCATGCTGGATGTGATTACGCAGGCACAAATTTGGCAGTTGGTGCTTTCGGTGGTAAAGGAACGTAATATGGGAATGATTGTGGTGACTCATAATGAAGCACTCGCCCAAAAAGTCTGTACCCGTATTATTAATTTGCCGGCTCTTAACGCAGGCCGCGTTTAAGTTATTTCCGGTATAAAAAGAGAACATTCAAATGAATCTTCGTTTTTATGTACAAGCAGATAGCCCCCGTTTTGCTGAACAATCATTTCTGCACTTTTAAGTCCGATTCCGGCGCTGGAAACAGTGCCGGTTTTTTGCTGCCGGATTTGATTATGAAAGGAGATTACCATGCCGCCGTCCGCCCGGCTGCCTGAGATCACAACAGGAACCGTAGGATCGGCATATTTGAGAATATTAGAGAAAATATTATCAAATACACGCTGTAAGGATGCTTTACGAATGGCAAAAAATAGGGAATCTTCTTCACTTTTTGAAGCCGTGCATTGAAATAAATGTGATTCCAGAAGTACGAGTCCATCGTCAATTAACTGGTTGATAACGGAGGTGTCACAAAGTATGTCTTCTGACTGGGATTCATCCACACTGGTTAAAAAGTGTTTGAACATATTCTCAGAAAGTTCTCTTAACTGCAGAGCCTTTTCTTCTGCTTTCTGAAGATACTGTTCCTGTATCTCTTTGGTGGGACAGCGTTTTTGATTTACAAAATCAAGATATCCGATAAGGCTTGTTATAGGTGTGCGAAGATCATGAGACATATGTACGGCAAATTGATCACGATCTTTACGCACTTTTTGAAAACGAATCATTTGCTTCAGTAAGGAATGCCGCATTTTATCAACATCTTGGGCTAAGAAAGCCAGTTCATCAGTACCTCGCATGGTAATGGGAAAGTTGAGGTTTCCGTTCTCAATATTTTTAATCTCCTGTACAAGGCGGTGGATATAAACAACCTTTTTCTGTACATAGAAAAGCATAAGAAGGAGGAAGGTAATAAAAAATGCGGCCAGGCTGATCATGTTCAGCTTGTCCTCAAAACGGTGCTGCGAGAAAGTACTGATAACAGCAGTAACTTCAATATCATCGAAATGAAGCGGGTAAGTTTTTTGCCAGGGAAGGGGAGAGGTCAACCGGCCGCTTGATAAATTCCCGGCATGATAGGAGATTGTGGAATCATAAATCAACCGGTCTCCATAATACAGGGAAATCGCAGTGAGCTCACGTTTCTTCACCCAGTGAGACACTTGATGGTAATCCAGAGCTGAGACATGATTTTTACTGATATATTCCTGCAGGCTCTCTAATTCAAGATTCTGCTGTTTCTCCACAAAGGTAAAATCCCGGAAGCTGTTTTCAATCCATATATTTCCTGCTTTTCGAACAGCAAGGAAAACCATAGAAGCAATCAGGAAAGAGATAATTGTACAAATCGCCAATTTAAATTCCAGTCTCATTTTAAACAATCTGATACCCCTCCCCCCAGACAGTTATAATATATTTCGGATGCTGCGGATCGGCTTCTATTTTCTGACGTAAATTTCGAATATGTACCATAACTGTATTGTTTGCGGACTGGAGGTAGGATTCTCCCCAAAGCTGTTCATAAAGCTCCTTTACTGAAAAAACCTTTCCCCGATTCTGAGAAAGAAAGGATAACAGCTGATACTCTTTATGACGTAATATAATTGGCATTCCGTTTAATAAAACTTCTCCGGATGCAGGGTGTACCGCCAGATCATAGACCTTAATAAAGTCATCCAGATCATTTGAATTGTTATTTTTCCCCCGGTATATCTGATATCTTCGAAGAATTGCCTTTACTCGTGTCAAGAGTTCTTCCGGAATAAATGGCTTTGTCAGATAATCATCTCCCCCCGCGTGAAAAGCAAGCTGTTTGTCCTGCAACAGGCTTTTGGCACTTAAATAGAGAATCGGAGCAGCGCTGATCCGGCGCATTTTTTCGCATATAGTGAACCCGGAATCTCCTGGCATCATTATATCCAGGATAATAAGATCTATATTTTTGCTCATCAACGATATGGCTTCCTGCCCGTTCTCAGCCTGTAATGTTAAGAACCCCTCGCTTTCCAGCAAAGCCGTAATGATTTCCCGTATATCCCTGTCGTCGTCTACAATCAGTATGGTAGATGAATCCATCACAAGGTTCCTCCTGTCGCTTATTTAATAAGTCCAGTATAACATTTTGTGAAACAGCAGGCAATCCTTAGAAGGTCTGTGGTAATTTTCTTCCATATCGGCTTTCTGACTTTTGTAGAGGAATACGAATAATTTGCATTTCTTTAACATATAGAAAATTGATAATATATGTGGAAATGAAAAAGTGCTGGTTTGGTTTTGAGGAAAAAAGGAGGAGTAACATGCCTGTAGAAATTTATGTAATATCAGGTTTTTTAGGTGCTGGAAAAACAACCCTTATAAAGAAAATGATCAATGAGATCTTTAAAAATAAACGGATTGCTCTGATTGAAAATGATTTTGGGGAGAGAAGTGTAGATGCAGCATTGCTGAAATCTGAAGCAATTGAAATTAAGGAGATAAATTCAGGATGCATTTGCTGCAGTCTTTCAGGAGATTTTAAAAAATCCTTAAAAGGATTGATGGAGCGCTTTCATCCGGATAAGATTTTGATCGAACCCTCTGGTGTGGGAAAGCTGTCAGATGTTGTGAAAGCCTGTTCTGATCCCAGTATTCGTCCTTATGCAGAAGTGAAGGCTAAAATAACAGTTGTTGATGTGAAACGCTGCAAAATGTATCTTGATAATTTTGGAGAGTTTTTTGAAGATCAGATCCGCAATGCAGATCTAATATTTTTGAGCCGTACCAGCATCTTTCCAGACAGGATTATTGAAGCACAAAAGATTGTAAAAAGTCTGAATTCAGATTCTGCTATCATTTCCAATCCTTGGGAACAGGTTGATCTGAATGAAATCCTGAACACTAAAAGTGAAAAGCGTGTCAATACAGGCAGGCAAAAAATTATGGCCGGACAACGTCATTGTTCGCACAGCCGTTTTGCAGAAGAAACCTTTGAGACGGTCACCATACGAACCAGACGGATTTTCAGTAAAGAAGAATTAAAAGCATGTGTTCTGAATATGGAAAGGACCGCAAAGGGAACAGTTCTGCGCGCAAAGGGGATTGTTCAGGGGACAGGAGGCTGTATGAGCCTGCAATACCTTCCAGGAGAGATACAGATCACATCCTGTACCTCCGATGGAGATATGCTCTGTATTATAGGACAAAATCTTAACCGGAATGAGCTTTATGCAATTTTTAACGGGATATAATTTATGGCTATCCCTATTTTTGTTATTTCCGGTTTCTTGGATGCCGGCAAAACGACTTTGCTGAACCGTCTGCTGAATCGCTGGGAATGGAGCAGATCAAGAATATTTGTTATACAGTTTGAGCGTGGGGAAGAAGAATTTCAAAGCTGTTATCCAAACTTCATCAAGATGTCTTTTTCGAAAAAAATGCTGGAGAATAACCGTGGTGAAATAGCGCTTTACAGGGAAAAAGAGCATCCAGTCTACTTTTTCTTTGTTGTGACGTTCCTTCTTCTTGCCCTGCATTACGTTGCCAGACCGGTTTTAGAAATCAATCAGTTCCCGGTCAATACGATTACAAATGTATTTCTGGGAATGATTTTACAGGCTGTTCCATTTTTGCTGATCGGCATATTACTTTCCTCAGCAATACAGATTTTCATTCCAGAAAGCTGGCTGGAGCGCTTCTTCCCTAAATCTCTTGGATTGGGGATCTTTGCGGCCGTCATAGGAGGGTTTCTGCTTCCGGTCTGTGACTGTGTTTCCATTCCTGTGTTCCGAAGTCTGGTCAGAAAAGGAATTCCCCTGCCTGTGGCGGTCACCTTTATGACTGCTTCTCCGGTCATTAACCCTGTAGTCATTTTATCCACTTACTATGCTTTTAATGGCAATATGACAATTGTGGCTGGCCGGGTATGTCTGGGGCTGTTTGCTTCCATTTTGATTGGAATCAGTATGGCGGTGTGGCCTAATATACATTGACCATGACTGGCTTTGTGTATAAAGATCCTGAACTCATCAGAGCCAATGAATTTGTGCCTGCCCGCCTGGCAATGACTTGCTTACAGAAACAATTCTCAGAAATGAGTCTTTCTGAGGAGAAAAACAATTCTTTTGAAGAGATAAAACGTTTGGAATATTTAATTCATAAGGCCCAGGAACTTCAACAGATGATTCCGGGCCGGTCTATTAGCTTTAATCATGTGGTGGAAGTCATGTATTATGAATTTTTCACAGGGGATGAAACATATCACTGTGCGAAAATAAGTTTCAACCGCATGTATAACCGTCTGGCTGAACTTTTCCGCAGATGCGGCGATTTAAGCTCTGAACAAAAAGCACTGCAAAGTGCTTTGCAGTGGAATCCGGTGGATTTAGATGTGTATTTTGCATTCGCAGAGCTATATAAGCAGGAAGGCAATTTAGAAAAATGTCTGGAATTAAGTAACAGAGCCCATCGCTTCTGCAATACCAGAGCAGCATTGGCCAGGTATTATCGGAATTTGGGATATTACTATCTGGAAACCTATCAGCCTGAACTGTCTGCAGCACTGTATCAGTACAGTGAGATTTACTATGAAACCCAGTCTGCCAAAAGGGAATTGGATTATTTAGCGGCAGCAATGAAACGGGATATAAGGATACACGATTTGGAACGTTTGCAGATGTCTCTGAAAAAAAGCAGTATACCCTTAGGCTTTAATCGGTTTACCACGGCATTGACCTATAAAGCATTTGAGATAGAAAAACAACGTGGGCATCTGAAGGAAGCAAAAGAATGTTATGAACTTTATAAAAATCAGACTTTCGTGTTAAATGGTGGTTTGATTTACCAGTAGTGCAGAAATAAGTGTTATATGTACCGTGTATGAAATTAATACAGTAATTGGGAATCTATTTAGATACTTCTTTTGATATTGAACCTTTAATTCATGGTTCCCTGAAGAAAAAACTTTCTCAGCTGGAACTCGCCATCGATGGTTTTATTACACCGGAACAGGCTGGTAAATTAAAGGTTATCAAAGAGCATTATGAAAATCTGGAATCCCGGAAAGCAGAGCTAGGAAATTCAATCAGCCACCGTAAGATGGCTTGTTTGCCGTACTTCTAAGAAAATGGATCCCCTCTACTATTCTTTTTCAACCTTTACCTCCGTATAATAAAGTTTTGCTGCTTTATTGATCTGTATAATCAAATCAGTTAATCATGTCTAACTATAATAAACATAGCCAGTAAATTTAACCAGTTCCCCTTATTCTTCAGGATTCTTCAGAATTCTGGCATTAAGTCAATTATGAAATAGCAGACGGGTCCATTGTTTTTCTCAACTATATCCCTGTATATTTGATCAGATTTACTATGAAAAAAGTTTGTCTTGAACGAATGAAAAATGTCTTGAATAATATGGGAGATCGAAACTCAGGACATCAAGTGAAGTCTCAAGCCAAATTTCACAAATGGCGGGATTTATTTGCTATAGTATGTTCATTCACCGTGCTAGAGAATTCATTTAAAAATGACGATCCTTCTGGAGGTGACTACAGACAAGTGTGTGGGCTCTGGTTCTGCAAAGAAAGCGGTTAAGGTGTCAGTGGTTAAATTCCCTGAATCTGAACAAGTGACAACTATGCCGAGCTTCATAGGCGAAAGGATGAATTTGAAGCAATTAAAACAATTGGAAAGAGGAGGACTTTTATTTATGATGAACAACGAACTTGAGAATCCCATTTTACCCAAAAAACAAGAGTCAAAACGGCTTATCGCGCTGGATGCTGCACGCGGACTGGCAGTAATCGGAATGTATATACAGCATTTTGCCTTAAACCAGATAAACAGCTTTGTGTCTGGAAATACAATGATTCTATTTATGCTTTGCTCAGGTATTTCCTATTCCATTATGGTGCAGCGTATGACAGAACGCAAAGTAGAGCCGTCTGTATTCCGGGCACGAATGCTGGCGCGGGCGGTATTTATTGATTTGGTTGGATATGTTCTTATTATGCTAAACGGCCCGTTTGGAGTGGTTCTGCCGGCCTATGCCATGTTATTTATATTGGCTTTAGTCCTGATTCGTCGTTCAACACGCGCGCTTGTTACAATGTCCGGCGTCTTATTTCTGGTGGGTCCTCCGCTTATGCTTTTGGGATTAAGCCTGTTTTCGGGTGCGTATTTGCTGAGTGATATTGCCGGTGGTCCCTTGTCTGCGCTCGGCTGGGCTCCTGTTTTTGTTGCGGGCATGGCAATCGGACGCCTTAATCTTCGTAATACGCGCACGGCTTTGCGTTTCATTGCAACCGGATTTGCAATATTGATCCCCTTCAAGCTGATTGCATCTTTCGTACTCCCAGGGGTGTGCCAGTCTTTTGAGACATGGCTCATACAGTTCCCGAGTATTACAAATCCTCAAGCAGATCCGTATGCAATCTGGCCTCTGAATACGCAGCAGCCGCCATGGCAAACGCTTTTTGTGGCAGCTCCCCAGTGTGGATCTACTTTCGAACTGCTGATTGGAACGGGGCTTTCTCTTATCATACTGGGTCTGATGTGTCTGATTGCAAAGAAAAGCACCGCCATACTTAAGCCTTTCAGTGCAGTCGGGCGTGTGGCATTGACATTGTATACGGTCCAGTTCGTAATTGCATGGGGGCTGCAGATTGCAGGAATTGATGTTACGAGTGTCGATATTGGCGGAATTCCCTTTGGTGATATCCTTGTTGCGGCAGTAATCCTCATCGCAGGCTGTTTACTTGCTTCCCTGCCGAATGGCCCGCTTGAATCTTTGATACGACGTTTTGAACGGATGTTTAGCAATATTCAATAGTCCGCGGTTGCTTTATTCCGGCAAGGAAGTTTTCTCGGTAAAGAAGAAAAAGCCAGAGAATTCAAAGAGTGATACCTGATTGTGTAGTAGATGCAAAGGAATCTCGCCAAGTATGGGATACCATTAAGGTAGTAAACGAACTTGACGATCAGGGAGAATTAGGAGATACCATAATCATAGCCCTTGGTGCAAATGGTTCATTTGATGAAAGTATGGGACAAAGGCTATTGGATGCTATTGGGACGGAACGAACGGTATACTGGATCACTGCTTATGGAAAGTTCTTATATTGGCAGGAAGATGTCAACGGAATGATTGAAAAACTGGCGGAGAAAAACGAGAACTTAAATATTCTAGACTGGGCCAGCATTGCTTCAGAACATCCTGAGTGGTTTTATGACGATGGAATGCACCTGAACTCAGAAGGGCAAACTGGATATGCAGATTTTATTGCAGAACATATATGAGGAAACATTTTGCAGACTTTTTTCGATCCATAGGATGGTAAGTGATTCAAAACATGGCGTATACAAAAAAATTAAAGTTGAAGATACGGACTGGCCTTCAAACGCTTCGGTAGAAAATATCTTCCGCGA
The DNA here is from genome assembly GCF_900155545.1 of Clostridium sp. Marseille-P2415. Classification (GTDB taxonomy): domain Bacteria; phylum Bacillota; class Clostridia; order Lachnospirales; family Lachnospiraceae; genus Lacrimispora. The sequence goes on along the minus strand of NZ_LT732525.1, from coordinate 245,794 downwards.
ATTTTTGCCATCATATTTCCTCACCAGCTCCATAACTTCAGCGATCCTGAGGACTGCAAGTTTCTTGTTCAGATTTTTTCACCGGAATATGCCAGAGAATTTATTCCATTCTTATGCAGCCACTTGCCGGAATGTCCTGATGTCTGCAATGTTAAAGAGGACCTTTCCCATGCAATTAAAATGCCCATGAGTACATCAACCAGAATGAAAACCCGCAGGTTATCCGTTCATATGTTCTGTATTCATGAGCTTTCTTTTGCAGCCTTCTACGTCTGTGAAATTGCTTTTGAAAGTTGGCGAACTTTCCTCCACGTATTCCGGAGAAATGTTCAGATGACGCCTCTGCAATACCGGAAAAATGCATCCTCCATGAGCTGATGATGTTTTTACGTTCCAGTAATGTGCAAATCGCATCCTCCATATATAAATTGTGACCTCTTTAGATTGACAATTTATAGCCGAAATTTATTGGATATATTAAAAAATGAATTATAAAATTTCCTCATTTTTAATATTTAGGCTCTGTATAAAAAGAGTTTCATCAATATATGTGTTTAAATTCGCCAGCGGATAGCCTTTTAAGATTTGTTCCGCAATTGTCAATCCAAGTCCGCTGTGTCCAGGTTTGTTTGACTTACTGTGTGAGGGACTGCTCTCATAATGTCTTTTTGACATAGTATTCTTTATTGTGTAGGATAATAAAGATGTATTGTTTTTAATCCGGATGTCCGCGTATGAACCGGGCTCATTGTCACACTCTTCAAAGGCATTGTCCAGTAAAATACCCAATACTCGTGTTAAGTCCATGATATCCATTCCTAAATAAAAGGATTCTTTGTCAATTCTGATCGTCAATTTAATATTCTTATTCATATTATGAGCCTGAAAGATTTTTAAGTGCAGGAATGCCCGTAATGTTTCGGAAGGAATTTGATAAAGCTGGGAAAACAAATAGTTCTTTTCAATTTCTTCTGTTGCAAAGGGATAAATTTTTTCCCGATAAAAATTTTTCATTTCCGAGTCATCACTCCGCTCTACAAAATTTCCCATTGTGAGAAAAATATTTTTAATATCATGACGTAAATTTGCCATCGCTTCCAGGTTTTTATTGAGAGAAGTATAATATATGGATTCATTGTCATGGGCCTTGTCCATGAACGTTAAGGTTTGTTTATAATCGGTAATTTTATAAATAAGAATAATAAATGCAATCTGAGTTATTAACAAAGTGATATAAAATATAGATAAAGCGGTAAGAAGCACATCACTTGATGTTCTGGTTAACATGAATGGAATTGGAATAACCATAAAAGCTATAACAGTCAAACCGCATAGCCAGATAATGTACTTTTCAACATCGGAATATCTATTACCAATAGTATTTAAAAGACATAGAGGCATTTTTAATTTGTGCTGCAGCAAATACGTAATACAACTTAGCAATAATATTAAACCAACTTCAGTAATAATCAGCATGAATGGGTTTGAGTTCAATTTATAACGGAAAATATCATACAAGTAATCAGAAAACATTTGAAAAATAAGTAGTTTTAAAGATAAATAAATAAAAGATGAATAATAACTAAATAATTTTCCTCTCAAATAATGTTCTTTAACTTTTCCATATACCAACAGAACAGTTAAAATTACCAGAAATTGCACCCCATAACCTAAGATAGTAAAGCTTGCGTCAAATAAACGCCTTGGTATTAAAAAAGCAGCAAACAACAGAAGATAATCCTGGATCTGAAATGAAATTAACTTTATCTGATACAATTCCATAACTAAAAAAACAGATAACATGATTGAAAGAAACAATTCCGCTTTTATATCAATCTTTCCTACAGATATAATCGTTATTACAGCAATAAAAGAAGCCCATAGCATCTTCCCTTTGACCGGCATTTTTTTTGATAACAGGGCAGCAAGTAAGATGCAGGCAAAATGCAGATAAAAGTAAATAATTTCTTGAAGACCGGTTATAAATAAATCGTTTAAATTTCCATAAGGCATAAGATTAACAACTCCTTATCCATTTTTTTTATTCCAATTTGTAAAAAAACTCTTTTTACTGATAGAACAGGCGACGAGCTTTCCGTTAGAGAGCTTCAGCTGTGTATGTTCAGTTCCTATGATATATTGTTTATTTACAATGACAGAACGATGGCTTAGAACAAAATCATCACCTAACATTTCCAGAGCATGTTTTATCGTATCCCGTACCGTGATTTTAGAATCATCCAGTGTATGATAGCAAATGTTGTGTGCTACGGTTTTCACAGCTTCTACATAGGCTATATTTTCAACCGGAATTGATATTACTTCATCAAGTCCGATAATTAATTCGATTGTTTTCTGCGGAGGGATTTTTTCTGTCAAATCTGTTTTTACAGCCAGGCGTAAGCTGTTTTCAAATTCCCGAATCATCAATTTCCGATTAAAATCTTTTTCGATGAATCCAAAGGGTTCTATTCCGCTTTTCAGGATAGCCATACTTTTTTCAATATGGCTGGTAACAAATACAATCTTGGATGCCGGATATTGCCCGCGGATGATACGGGACAGATCCAGACCATTTAATTCCCCATTTCCCATGTCCAGATCCAGAAAGAAAAAATAATCATCCGGATTTTTATTCAGAAAATTAAGAAGTTCCTTCGTGGAAGAAGCCCTGCATAAGATTATCGCAGAAATAGAAAGCCTGTCGATTGCTTCCTGAAGGAGTTCTGAAAAAATGGTAAGTGAGAACATATCATCATCACAGAGAATGATTTTTAACATATCCTTCTTAACCTCCTCTATTTATATAAGAAAAGTATAGCAGAGAACAGAGTTTTTTCAAGCATCATGTCGTGAATGAAAATATTTTGTCGTGAAATTCTATACTGCCAATGTTTTAAGACAATACCAATTCAATTGAAGACAAAATACGTTTTTGCCGGATTTTTTATGTTATTATCAGGCCGTAAAAAATAAACAAATAAGGAGAAAACAAAAATGATTTTAAAGGTTTCAAAAAAAATGATAACAATAATGCTTACTGTCTGCATGGGAATATCCATGTTAGCTGGCTGTAAGAGTGCAGATGGCGGGAAAAGTGTAGAGGCTGGGAAAAATGCAGATGACGGAAAAAGTGTGGGTGATGCGAAAAGTGTTAATCAGTCAGAAAGTGATATAGTAGTTACAGATGTAAAGGAACGGGGACTTTCTTTCTCTATTTCACAGGAGTATATTGATAAGGGCGTTGAGCTGGAATCATATAATGAAAATTTGAATGGCCAGCCTATTATATCAATTTATTATTACTATAAACCAATTACAGATAAGTTATTCAGTGAGATGATTGATATGAAACCTGAAGATCGTACAAAAGAAGTTGAAGATGCCTTTAATAAGAAGATGGCTGTTCATTCAAAATGTATTATGAATATCGTGCTGTTAACAGAGGATGAATATAAACAGGGAACAGATTCAGGAAAATCGCTGGATGATTTATCCGGTTTTAATAATACAGAAAAATTTGGAGAAAACGATAAGTATATCTATCTTCTTTCTATACCAACAAACGATACGGAGGGTATGAGTGAGGAAGAAAAACTGCAATATGAAGAATGCAGAAATTATATGACAACAGTGAAAGAAAACCTTAAATTTATGCCAATTCAATTTGAATCAAATGATACAGTACTTTTACCTAAGATGCCAGCTTTTACGGCAAAAGACTTAAATGGAAATACGGTAACAGAATCTATATTTGCGAAAAAAGATTTAACAGTGGTAAATATATGGGGAACTTTCTGTGGACCATGTATAGAAGAAATGCCTGAGCTCGGTAAGTGGGCAAAGTCTATGCCGGATAACGTTCAGATTGTGGGACTGGTTTCAGATATTGATGGGGATAGTGATAAAAAGTATCATGATCTTGCAGTTGATATTGTAACGAAAGCAAATGCGGATTTTACTCAAATTATTGCTAATGATGATTTTAAAGATCTTATGTCAGGAATCGTAGGTGTTCCTACAACATTTTTTGTTGATAAAGAAGGAAACGTTGTTGGAGACCCGATCGTTGGGGATGATATAGAGGGCTATAAAAAGTTCGTGGAGGAATATTTAAATGAGCAATAGTATAAAGCTTAAATTGCAGGCTTTTACATGCATAATAGCCGCCGTATTTTTGGTTTATGGAATCAGCAGAGGAGAAATGGCAATCGTTCTGAATAAAGCGGTTAATATTTGCCTCGAATGCATAGGATTGGGGTGAGGAAAGCATGAAACTGAAAAATACAGTGAAAAGGAAGTTGATTCAGGCAGCAGCCTTTGGATTTACGAATCCTCATATGGGTAANTACAGCAATAAAAGAAGCCCATAGCATCTTCCCTTTGACCGGCATTTTTTTTGATAACAGGGCAGCAAGTAAGATGCAGGCAAAATGCAGATAAAAGTAAATAATTTCTTGAAGACCGGTTATAAATAAATCGTTTAAATTTCCATAAGGCATAAGATTAACAACTCCTTATCCATTTTTTTTATTCCAATTTGTAAAAAAACTCTTTTTACTGATAGAACAGGCGACGAGCTTTCCGTTAGAGAGCTTCAGCTGTGTATGTTCAGTTCCTATGATATATTGTTTATTTACAATGACAGAACGATGGCTTAGAACAAAATCATCACCTAACATTTCCAGAGCATGTTTTATCGTATCCCGTACCGTGATTTTAGAATCATCCAGTGTATGATAGCAAATGTTGTGTGCTACGGTTTTCACAGCTTCTACATAGGCTATATTTTCAACCGGAATTGATATTACTTCATCAAGTCCGATAATTAATTCGATTGTTTTCTGCGGAGGGATTTTTTCTGTCAAATCTGTTTTTACAGCCAGGCGTAAGCTGTTTTCAAATTCCCGAATCATCAATTTCCGATTAAAATCTTTTTCGATGAATCCAAAGGGTTCTATTCCGCTTTTCAGGATAGCCATACTTTTTTCAATATGGCTGGTAACAAATACAATCTTGGATGCCGGATATTGCCCGCGGATGATACGGGACAGATCCAGACCATTTAATTCCCCATTTCCCATGTCCAGATCCAGAAAGAAAAAATAATCATCCGGATTTTTATTCAGAAAATTAAGAAGTTCCTTCGTGGAAGAAGCCCTGCATAAGATTATCGCAGAAATAGAAAGCCTGTCGATTGCTTCCTGAAGGAGTTCTGAAAAAATGGTAAGTGAGAACATATCATCATCACAGAGAATGATTTTTAACATATCCTTCTTAACCTCCTCTATTTATATAAGAAAAGTATAGCAGAGAACAGAGTTTTTTCAAGCATCATGTCGTGAATGAAAATATTTTGTCGTGAAATTCTATACTGCCAATGTTTTAAGACAATACCAATTCAATTGAAGACAAAATACGTTTTTGCCGGATTTTTTATGTTATTATCAGGCCGTAAAAAATAAACAAATAAGGAGAAAACAAAAATGATTTTAAAGGTTTCAAAAAAAATGATAACAATAATGCTTACTGTCTGCATGGGAATATCCATGTTAGCTGGCTGTAAGAGTGCAGATGGCGGGAAAAGTGTAGAGGCTGGGAAAAATGCAGATGACGGAAAAAGTGTGGGTGATGCGAAAAGTGTTAATCAGTCAGAAAGTGATATAGTAGTTACAGATGTAAAGGAACGGGGACTTTCTTTCTCTATTTCACAGGAGTATATTGATAAGGGCGTTGAGCTGGAATCATATAATGAAAATTTGAATGGCCAGCCTATTATATCAATTTATTATTACTATAAACCAATTACAGATAAGTTATTCAGTGAGATGATTGATATGAAACCTGAAGATCGTACAAAAGAAGTTGAAGATGCCTTTAATAAGAAGATGGCTGTTCATTCAAAATGTATTATGAATATCGTGCTGTTAACAGAGGATGAATATAAACAGGGAACAGATTCAGGAAAATCGCTGGATGATTTATCCGGTTTTAATAATACAGAAAAATTTGGAGAAAACGATAAGTATATCTATCTTCTTTCTATACCAACAAACGATACGGAGGGTATGAGTGAGGAAGAAAAACTGCAATATGAAGAATGCAGAAATTATATGACAACAGTGAAAGAAAACCTTAAATTTATGCCAATTCAATTTGAATCAAATGATACAGTACTTTTACCTAAGATGCCAGCTTTTACGGCAAAAGACTTAAATGGAAATACGGTAACAGAATCTATATTTGCGAAAAAAGATTTAACAGTGGTAAATATATGGGGAACTTTCTGTGGACCATGTATAGAAGAAATGCCTGAGCTCGGTAAGTGGGCAAAGTCTATGCCGGATAACGTTCAGATTGTGGGACTGGTTTCAGATATTGATGGGGATAGTGATAAAAAGTATCATGATCTTGCAGTTGATATTGTAACGAAAGCAAATGCGGATTTTACTCAAATTATTGCTAATGATGATTTTAAAGATCTTATGTCAGGAATCGTAGGTGTTCCTACAACATTTTTTGTTGATAAAGAAGGAAACGTTGTTGGAGACCCGATCGTTGGGGATGATATAGAGGGCTATAAAAAGTTCGTGGAGGAATATTTAAATGAGCAATAGTATAAAGCTTAAATTGCAGGCTTTTACATGCATAATAGCCGCCGTATTTTTGGTTTATGGAATCAGCAGAGGAGAAATGGCAATCGTTCTGAATAAAGCGGTTAATATTTGCCTCGAATGCATAGGATTGGGGTGAGGAAAGCATGAAACTGAAAAATACAGTGAAAAGGAAGTTGATTCAGGCAGCAGCCTTTGGATTTACGAATCCTCATATGGGTAATTTTATCGGCGGGAAACTGTATAAAGGTTCATGGAAACAATTTTGTAATCCCGGACTGAATTGTTATTCCTGCCCGGCAGCAACTCTGGCCTGCCCGATCGGTGCTCTTCAGGCGGTCAGCGGTTCGATGGAATTCCAATTCAGCTTTTATGTCGTAGGATTATTACTTGCAACAGGGGTTCTGTTGGGACGCTTTGTATGCGGATTTTTATGTCCATTCGGACTTTTTCAGGAATTATTACATAAAATCCCAGTTCCTAAATTTAAGCTTTGGAAAGGATTTCTTTCTATTAAATATTTTGTATTGATCGTATTTGTTATATTGCTGCCAATTGCAGTCACGAATTATATGGGAATTGGAAAACCGGCCTTTTGTCAGTTTATCTGTCCGGCAGGAACGTTAGAAGGAGGGATTCCGCTCTTAAGCACACATACAGAACTTCGGCAAACCATAGGCTCCCTGTTTAGCCTAAAAATGACTATTCTGGTATTGACAATCCTCGGCTGCCTTTTCGTTTACCGGTTTTTCTGCAAAACATTATGTCCGTTAGGTGCTATCTATGGGCTGCTGAATAAGATCAGTATCTATCATTTGGAAGTAAATAAGCACCGATGTGTAGATTGCGGAAAGTGCAGCAAAGCCTGCAAAATGGATGTAAATCCGTTGAAAAATCCAAATTCAGTGGAATGCATACGGTGCGGGGAATGTGCGGCAGCATGTCCGGTCAATGCAATTCATTTCGGATTCAAAACATTGAAAAATAATGATTGCATAGTGACGGGGGATTCAGCGGAACGATAGAGTTTTCTGGCAATACTTAAAATGCCGATGGAATAAGGTCGGAACGGCTTTTGTCAATTCAATTTTCTGCCGTTCCGGCTTTTTCTTTATCTACAAGATTCAAAATTCCTAAAAACCTTGTGCCGGAATGCTACACAGGCCCCACCGGATTCTGTATTGTATATCCTGATAGAACCATCAAGTTGTTCAACCAATTGTTTGACAATATAGAGGCCCAAACCGGAATGTCTTGATCATGTCTGCTTCCGATTGCCTTGCACTTAAAAAGATGATCGGGCATAATACGTCATCCCGGATTGCACGACAAACCTCAAATCCATTTATGCCCGGCATCATTATATCAAGTATGACAAGATCGGGCTGGATTTTTGCCTGCCTTATTCCCTCGTAGCCGTCATATGCCGCTAATACATCATGACCTCTTGCCCTTAGTTCATCTTCAAGCAGCATCACAAGCTCTTTTTCGTCGTCTATGATTAGAATTTTGCCCACTAAATCGCCTCCACGTAAATATTATTCATAGCTTTTACGGCTTTCCCATCTGTTAAACCATATTATACTACAAACAGTAACGAATGTATAAACTAAGATGGCCGGGACAATCCCTTTCGCCATTTGCTGTAAATAAAATTCCGAAGGTACAATATGACCGGGCAAATGAACGCCGGGCATAAAAATAACCGGAAGCTAAATCAGAAAGCGCGGTGCTGTTTGCCCTAGCAGGCTGTTTGCCAAAATTTTTAATCAGGCTTTTTGTTTCAAGAATTAAATCGTGCATTTTTGATCTTCCTTTCTCTTCTAAAATACTTAATCCGGCTTGCAGAAATAAGGCTAACAGAAAAAGATAAAGATTTTATAAAGTTTACAAAAAGAAAAGACGGGGAAGTCAGCAGCCTGCCGGCTGGGAATAGTTTTACTGATGAAACGCTGACTGGAGGAAAATAGTTTCAGGTGAATATATTATAAGTTAATAACAAACTATTAAATGCGATATTGACATATGATTGTGCATATGTTATAAAATATTTCATGAAAACGTTTGTGCAAACTGTTTCATTGATTTTTGTCAGCAATGCGAAAATTGTAAAACTAATAAATGGTGAATGGGGGTAATAAAAAACTACAAGCTCGAAGCTATATTTGGAGGGGTAATTTTATTGTAAAGTTTATACATACCAGATGATCATAAATGTTCGAGCCAATGTATTAGAATTAAGAGAATATGAAAATATGCGTTCCCGTAACTAGTGCTTTTGTTACTCAAAATGGTGTTTTGCTAAAATTATGTAACTAAAATATAAGGAGAAGATAACATGGATGATAGAAAATATTGGTTAAAGATAATGCTTCAAATAGCAGCTCCCGTTCTTGAAGCGGCGGCGGAAGGCAGGCTTCATAAGGATATGCCTTGTGAATGCCGGGTAGAAGAGAAATCAGAGGTGGATATTCGAAGGAAATTCACACATTTGGAAGCGATTGGAAGAACCCTGGATGGAATTTCGGCATGGCTGGCCTGTGAGGGATTAACAGGTGAGGAAGAAGCCTTACGGCTGAAATACGTTGAAATTACCCGCAAGGCTATTATTAACACAACAGATCCCCAATCACCGGATTTTGTGAATTTTAAAGAGGGGAGACAACCTTTGGTAGACGCGGCATTCTTTGCTCATGGGCTGATACGGGCAAAAAGTGTCCTTCTGGATCCGCTGACTGATCGGCAAAAGCAAAATATAGCGGACTGTATGGCCGAATCCACGAAAATAAAATCGGGTTTCAATAACTTCTACATGTTTCTTGCCATGATAGAAACCCTGCTTTATGTAATGGGAAAACCTTATGACATGAATCATCTGGATTCCGCCTTGCATTTTCATGAAATTTGGTACAAGGGTGATGGCATGTACGGGGATGGGGAAGAGTATTGTATGAACTATTACAACAGTTTCGTAATACAGCCTATGTATTATGATGTGGCAAGGATTATGGCGCCTGCCGATAAGGACTGGAGTATTTTATGCGATTGTGTGGTTCCCCGCGCAAAGCGTTATGCGGGCATTTTAGAAAGATTGATCAGCCCTGAAGGAACATTTCCGGCTGTAGGGCGCTCCCTTGCTTATCGGTTTGGAGCGATGCAGCACCTTTCCCAAATGGCATTATGCCATAATCTGCCTGAAGAAGTTACCCCTATGCAAGTGCGCTGTGCGCTGACTGCTGTCATCAAAAATATGATGAGACCTGGGACGTTTGATGAAAATGGCTGGCTTAAGATCGGATGGTGCGGAGCCCAGAGAGAAATTGGTGAGGTATATATATCAACGGGCAGCCTGTATCTGTGTACAACTGTTTTTTTGCCATTAGGACTTTCGCCTTCTGATCCATTCTGGTCGGGACCTGATACGGAGTGGACGAATAAACGTCAGTGGGGAGGGGGTCTGTGCATGATTGATGAAGCCCGGCATGAAAAAGTACACCAGACTATTTATGACCATGATGCACATGTGGCAAAAGGCGGACACTAATCAGACAGATTGTTCATTGTGATTGTGAAATAATAAGAAATGTATTATACTGGGGGTAAAATGTAATCTGATGGGAGAAAAGCAAAATGGCAAATATAAAAGATGTCGCCAAATTAGCAGGGGTGTCCCCCAGTACTGTATCAAGAGCGTTATCGCAGAAAATATTTGTTGAGGAAGCAACAAGAAGACGGGTAATGGAGGCTGTCAGAGAGCTGGATTATAAACCCAGTCTCGCCGCCAGAAGTCTGAAAGAGTCGAAAACCGGACTTTTAGGCTTGGTGATTCCCGATATTCAAAACCCTTATTATCCCAAAATCGTGAAATATATAGAGGAGTTTGCTTATCACAAAGGCTATTCCATCATTCTTTGTGATGCTCTGGAGCAGGTGGAACGGGAAAAAGAGTATTTTACTGCATTGGAAAAACTGTTTGTTGATGGTATCATCCTTTTGCCTTCGTCCGACAGTTTGGAACACATCAGATGTTTTACCGATACGATTCCGATGGTCGTGATTAATAGAAAGTTTGATGAGGGAAAAATTAATTGTGTCCTTGGTGATGATTATGATGGCGGATATACAGTGGGCAGCTATCTGCTGGATCAAGGGCACCGAAAAATTGCCTGTATGATGGACGACAAAAAACGGCAGTATAATGAGGCGCGGCTTGATGGTTTTTTACGAGCTTTTAAGGAAAGGGAACTGACTGGTTATGATCGTTATTTGATTCGGGATGTCAGCTCCGTTGAAGACGCATATCAGAAAACCATGGTTATGCTCTCTGGTGAGGACAGGCCTACTGCTATTTTTGCGTTCAGTGATATTTTGGTGCCAGGGGCCTACTATGCAGTTGACCGTTCAGGACTTAAAATTCCATCTGATATCTCAGTGATTGGATATGATGACACTATCTTTTCCCAATATATGGTGCCACCGTTGACTTCTTTCGAACATCCTGCCAGAGAAATTGCTCAGATGGCCTTAAATCTTCTGATCCAGGAAATAACAGAAAAAGAGGGAACCAGGAGAAAGGTTATGAAAATGACAGGGAGACTGCAAATCCGTAATTCGGTTTGCAGAATTCCTTATGAGGAAATGTAGCAGGAATGTGCTATACGAAAGTTATAGGAGTGGTACTCAGGTAGAATCGTGTTGTAAGAAAATTCTTGACAATAAAGATACAGAAAACAGGGATCAGCAAGTGACTGGTCCCTGTTTTTTGTATCTTATCGCAATCTAAATGAGATTATGGGTTTTATTAAGAGGATGAATTATTAGTATTTGTACTAGATTTATAAATTGGCTTATAAGTACTCAAGATGTTAAAAAAGTAATGATAACGATTTCTTGCAATATGATATGAAAAATAACCAATGAATCATATTAAAACAGATGAAAATAGGCTTTAAAATATAAAAAATATATAATAAATAAAAGAATAAGCAAAAAGTGTTGACTAATTAATACAAAAATGGTATTTTGAAATTGCAAGACAACGTTTGCACAAACGATTTCATGAAAGGAGCCAGACTGGTGAAACAAGAAGAAGTTTGCTTAGACGGGAAAATACTCCCTCTGTATATCATTCAGACCATCATAGTGGGAAGCGGCGCAGCAGGACTGAACGCAGCAGCCTCGCTCTATAAGCAGGGGCAAAGGGATATTGCTATTATAACCGAGGGGAAAAGGATGGGCACTTCCAGGAATACGGGTTCTGATAAACAGACCTATTACAAGCTGACGACCTGCTCCGGCGAGTCTGACAGCGTGCGCCAGATGGCGCAGACCCTTTTTGAAGGTGGCTGTATGGACGGAGATCTGGCATTGGCTGAGGCAGGGCTATCCGTGAGAGGGTTCTGCCATCTGGCAGACATAGGGGTCCCCTTTCCCCACAACGGAGCCGGCGAATATATAGGCTATAAGACAGACCATGATCCATTCAGAAGAGGCACATCAGCAGGCCCGCTGACCTCAAAGTTTATGACAGAGGCACTGTGGAAGGAAGTGGAAGGATACGGCATCCCTGTATTTGACGGGTATCAAGTGATTGAGATACTGACTGAGCGGTACGGAATGGAGAGCAGGTCCAGAGGTGTCCTCGCATTGAATAGAAGGGCTGTAAAGCCGGAACAGAGGTATGTGGTATTTTCCTCGGAGAATATCGTTTATGCCACAGGGGGAGAGGCAGGGTTATATGATATGTCCGTGTACCCGGTCAGCCAGACCGGCGGAACCGGTACTGCACTAAGGGCCGGCGCCAGGGGAAAAAACCTGACGGAATCCCAATATGGCATAGCCTCGGTTAAGTTTCGGTGGAACCTGTCAGGTACTTACCAGCAGGTCATTCCAAGGTATATTTCAACGGAGCAGGATGGAAGTGGAGAACGGGAATTCCTGGATGAATATTTCGACTGTCCCGAAAGTATGTTATATGCAATTTTCCTAAAAGGATACCAGTGGCCATTTGATCCGCGAAAGACCAGGAAATATGGTTCGTCCCTCATTGATATCCTGGTATATCAGGAGACGGTTATAAAGGGGCGGAAGGTATTCCTGGATTATCAGAGGAATCCTTCCGGCAGTGAGAAGGAAGGACATTTTCACACGGCACTTTTGCATTCTGAAACGTATGACTACCTGAAAAGCTCCGGCGGTTTAAAGGAGGCTCCCATTAAAAGACTGGAAAGTATGAATCCAGCCGCAATTGAATTATACAGAAGTCATGGGATTGACTTGTATCGGGAAAAATTAGAGATTGCGGTATGTGCTCAGCACAATAATGGGGGTCTGTCAGGTGACTGGTGGTGGGAGAGCAACTTAAAGCATTTCTTTCCGGTGGGAGAGGTCAATGGGAGCCATGGTGTCTACCGGCCCGGGGGGAGCGCCCTTAATTCAGGACAGGTGGGAAGCATGAGGGCAGCGGAGTATATCGTCAACTGTTATATTGGACAGCCATTATCCGGAAAGGAGATAGCCAGCCGATGCGGGCAGCAAATCATGGCATCTGTTGATTTTGGCACGAAAGCTTTAGCAACGAAGGAATGCATCATGGATATGAAGGAGGAGAGGAAGAAGCTTGGAGTCCGTATGTCGCGGTATGGGGCACATATCCGTTCCAGGGAGGGGATCCGGACTGCGCTCAGAGAAAACCGGATCCAGAGGCAGAGGCTGGAAACCTCGGGAATTATTGGTTCAGGGGAATTAGGACGCCTCTACCGGCTTCGTGATCTCCTTGCCAGTCAAAAAGCTTATCTGGAGGCAATAGATGATTACATTGCCCACGGCGGGAAGAGCAGGGGATCATACCTGATTTATGATGAAAACGGTGAAAAGCCATCGAAAGACCTTCCAGAGTGTTTCCGCTTTCTAGAGGAAGATCAGGGGCTTTCTGAAATGATACAGGAACTGGAGTATTTTGATGACAGCAGCCGCTTCCTGTGGAGGAAGGTGCGGCCCATACCGGAGGATGACTGCTGGTTCGAGGCCGTATGGAAGAGATACAGGGAAGGAGTATATTTTCAGAGCGATTCATCGAATCTTCGATGACAACGATTTCATGGAAGGCAGACCTGAAAGAAAAAATAACATATAGGAAGGTGAGAGGAATATGAGTAAATTTATGTCGGCAGAGGAAGCGGTGAAGCTGATTAAGGACGGTGACAGCGTGGCTGTGTCAGGCAATGGAGGAGGTATCATGGAACCGAATGCGTTGTTTGAAGCCCTGGAAAGGCGGTTTCTTAATGAGAAAAAGCCGCGGGATTTGACATTGACCCATTCAGCTGGGATCGGTGACAAGGATCAGGGAGGCATCAGCCGCTTTGTCCATGAGGGAATGGTCAAACGGGTGGTAGGCGGACATTGGGGCTGGTCGCCCAAGATGCAGCAGATGGCCAATGAGAATCAGATTGAGGCCTATAACCTTCCCCAGGGAATCATAACCCTGCAGTACCGTGAGATCGCTGCAAAGCGTGTGGGCGTGGTCACTCAGACAGGATTGAAGACATTCGTGGACCCTCGTATTTCAGGGGGAAAGTTAAACGATGTGACCAGGGAGGACCTGGTGGAACTGATTCAGATGGATGGACAGGAGTGGCTCCGCTACAAGACATATCCGGTGACGGTTGCCCTGATTCGGGGAAGCATCGGTGATGAAGAGGGGAATATTTCCCTGGCTTACGAGCCCGCCTATCTGGAATCCATGGCCATCGCACAAGCTGTACACAACTGTGGCGGCATCGTGATTTGTCAGGTTAAGTTTGCGGCCAAGGCAGGGACCTTAAACCCTAAGGATGTGAGGATACCGGGTATCCTGGTGGATGCCGTTGTCGTAAATCCGGGCCAGCAGCAGACCATAGAGGGCGAATTCAATCCTGCCCTTACAGGCGATGTGAAGATGCCTGTGGAAAGCATGGATCCTATGGTTCTGGACCAGAGAAAGGTGGTGGCCAGAAGAGCCGCAATGGAACTGGCCGGGGGGAGCGTGATTAACCTTGGTTTCGGCATGCCGGACGGCGTGGCAAGGGTGGCTGCAGAGGAGGGAATCTCCGGCTATATAAAGATGACCATCGAGCAGGGAATCATCGGCGGTGTGCCTGCCGGGGGAGCCATCTTCGGAGTGGCTTACAATTCCGAAGCCATGATTGACGGCCCTTCCCAGTTCGATTTTTACAGCGGAGGCGGACTGGACCTGACCTGTCTTGGACTGGCCCAGGCAGACAGCCGCGGAAATGTGAATGTGAGTAAATTCGGTCCCACCATAGCGGGATGCGGCGGCTTTATTGACATTTCCCAGACAGCCAAGAAGTGTGTGTTCTGTGGGACATTTACTGCTGGGGGACTGAAGACGGAGATCCGGGACGGAAAGCTTAATATCCTTAAGGAAGGACGCCACAAGAAATTTTTAAAGGACGTGGAACACATTACATTCAGCGGAGATTATGCCCGTGAGACAAATCAGAGTGTGCTCTATGTGACGGAGAGGGCCGTATTTGAGATGACCGGGGAAGGGCTCGTGCTTAAGGAAATTGCACCAGGGGCAGACCTTCAGAAGGATATCCTGGACCAGATGGATTTTGTTCCCCTGATGCCGGAGCAGCCAAGCCTTATGGATGAGAGAATTTTCCGCCCGGAGCGTATGGGATTATCAGAATAGGAGGACGAATGTGATGATAGAAGGAATCAGATTAGAGAAAAAAGAAGGTTACGCAATCTTAACGGTGGATATACCACAGACAAGGAATGCCCTCAGTGTGCCCATTGTGGAATACATGGATACACTGGCAGACCAGGTTCGTGCAGACAAGAGCATTCACTGTTTGATTATCACGGGGGGAGGGGAGAAGTCCTTTGTAGCAGGAGCTGATATCGCCAGGCTGGTGAAGATGTCACCGGAGGAATCCAGATATTCCATCGAGATAGGCCATAAGCTGTTTTCCAAAATTGAGACCATGGATATCCCCGTTGTGGCCGCTGTTAACGGATACTGCCTGGGCGGCGGGCTGGAGATTGCCATGTGCTGTGATATCCGTATCTGTTCCGCCAATGCTAAATTCGGACTGCCGGAGATTAATATCGGCATGATACCAGGCTGGGGCGGTACACTGCGCCTGCCAAGGCTGATTGGTGAGAGCAGAGCCAAGAACATGCTTTTAAGGGGCAGGATGATTACGGCTCAGGAGGCGCTGGACTACGGCCTTGTGGCAGAGGTATATGAAGATGTGGCGGTGATGAGGGAAAAAGCGGAGGAGCTGGCAAGGGAACTGGCTTCTAAAGCGCCTGTGACCATGAAGATTGACAAGCGCCTCGTATATGACGCTGCCAACAAACAGCCTGCGGACATTGCGCAGAGGGATGCCCTGGCCCTGGGATTTATATATACTACCCACGATGCTATAGAAGGGCTTACGGCATTTCTTGAAAAGCGCCCGCCAAAGTATGAAGGAAGGTAAAAGGATGAAAAAGGTAAACATATTCGAAGATATCGAGGGAACGGAATTTCCGGCAGGGAGAAGGACAAGGGTAATGATCGGGGAAAACGGGGCAATCAACGGTGATTATTTCTGCCAGGGATATGTAGTGATTTACCAGGGCGGCTCGGTTCCCATTCATGACCACGTGACGGTGGAGACATATACCATCCTGAAAGGCCGGGGGGAGATGACTGTGGACAACGAAACCGAGGAGGTGAAGGAAGGAGATACCATTTACATTGAAAGCGGCAAATCCCACGGACTTGTGAACACCGGAGCCGGGGAAATGCACATGATGTTTGTTTATGCACCTAAAATGGTAGCAGAGCACTGGGCCCAGGAAAGCTCTGGGGAACTGAAGTAGGAGGAAGACAGAAATGAAAAAGACAGCAATTGTAACAGGAGGAAGCAGGGGGATTGGATTTGGCATTGTCCGCCAGCTGGGACTTGACGGTTATAACGTGGCTATCCTGGATGTGAACAGCCCTGAGGATTATAAGGAAAATCTGGATGAGCTGGGCTGCCTGGGCATAGATTACCTGTATGTGCAGGGAAGCACCACCGACAGAGGAGACAGGGAAGAATTCCTTAGACAGGCAGTGGAAAGGTATGGAGATATCGATGTACTGGTGAACAATGCAGGGGTTGCTCCTAAGGTGAGGCAGGACCTTCTGGAGATGACGGAGGAAAGCTTTGACTATGTGGTAGGAACCAACACAAAAGGTACCATGTTTATGACCCAGCTGGTGGCAAAGCAGATGCTTAAGCAGGAGGTTAAGAGCCGCCGCCGCGGCGTGATTGTAAATATCAGTTCCAGCTCCGTCACTGTATCCTCCATCAACAGGGGAGAATACTGCGTTTCAAAGGCAGGCGTGGCCATGCTTACCACCTTGTATGCGGACCGTCTGGCAGCAAACGCCATACAGGTATATGAGATCCGTCCGGGCGTAATTGATACGGATATGACAAAGGTGGTTCACAAGAAGTACAGCGACTTAATTGACCAGGGGGTATTCCCCATTGCCAGGTGGGGTACGCCACAGGACATTGCCGATGCGGTCAGCGCATTCTGCAGTGAGAAATTCATCTACAGTACAGGCAATTATATTGATATTGACGGCGGGTTTCATATTAAGAAGCTCTGATTATAACATTAAGGAGAGGAAATCTTATGAGAGCAGCAAAAACAGTGGCAGCACTTATTCTGAGTTTAATCATGATGGTAAGTCTGACAGGATGTGGAACTGTGGATAACGGAAAGCGCATCATCAGGATATCCAACAGTCAGCCGATAACTCATCCCGATAATATTGGATTACTGGCATTTAAGGATTATGTGGAAAAGAATCTGGGGGATAAATACGAAGTACAGATTTTCCCGAATGAGCTTTTGGGTTCTTCCCAAAAGGCCATTGAACTGGTGCAAACAGGGGCTATTGAATATGTGGTGAGCAGCACCAGTAACCTGGAAACATTTAACAATATATACCAGATATTCAGTCTCCCCTATCTGTTTAAAGGGCTGGAAGGATTCAATGCTGTAATAGAGGATGACGATTTTATGAACAGCATCTACGAATCAACGGATGAATCCGGTTTTCGGGCAGTAGCGTGGTATACAGCCGGAGTGAGGAACATTTATGCAACAAAACCGATCCGCACACCGGATGATTTAAAGGGAATGAAAATCAGGGTACAGTCCAGTCCCACCAACGTGAGAATGATGGACATGATGGGAGCCGCTGCCGTGCCTATGAGCTACGGCGAGGTATATACAGCCATTCAACAAGGAGTAATTGACGGTGCCGAGAACAGCGAGATGGCACTTACCACCATGAAACACGGGGAGGTTGCAAAGTACTATACGTATAACCAGCATCAGATCGTGCCGGATCTGCTGGTGGCAAACTTAAAATTCCTGGAGAGCCTGACGCCTGAGGAGAGGGCGGTCTTTGACGAGGCGGCTAAAATCAGCACTCAGGCGGAGGTCCAGGCATGGAACGGCCAGATCGAGGATGTGAAAAAACAGGCGGAGGAAATGGGCGTGGAGTTCATTGAGACAGATATGGAGCCGTTCAGGCAGAAGGTGCTGCCTCTCCATGAGGAAGTGCTGAAGAATAACCCGAGATTAGTACCCATCTATGATTCCATCCAGTCCATTCAGAATGCGGCCCTGGACGGGAAAGGAGGCAGCCGGAATGAGTAAGTTAAAAAAGACCATGGATCAAATATTGAGTGCCGTATGTGCAGTCATGTTCAGCTTTATGACGGTTATTGCTGTGTACCAGGTGGTTACCAGATATGTGTTCAACAATCCCAGTTCGTTTTCAGAGGAACTTTTGACCTACAGCTTTGCATGGATGTCCATGTTTGCTGCAACCCTGGTCTTTGGAGAGCGGGACCATATGCGCCTTGCATACTTTGCTGATAAGCTCACAGAGAAAAAGGGAATCCTGCTGGCAGTGGCGACAGAGTGCATCATACTCGTATTTACCGTATTGGTGCTGATTTACGGAGGCATATCCATAACAAAGCTCACCATGACCCAGGTGACAGCATCCCTGGGAATACCTATGGGTTATGTGTACAGCATCATGCCTGTCAGCGGAGTACTGACAGCGGTCTACAGCATCATCAATATAGCAAATCTGTGCGGACAGTTAAAAGCACAGTAGAAAGGAATCCATATGAGTATAGCATTATTTTCCGGCCTGATCATAGCAGTCGTCCTGATCGTCATGCTGCTGGCAGGTGTCCCGATTGCGGTTTCTCTGGGCATTTCATCTATTCTGGCTATCCTGCCCACCCTGAATTTCGGGGCCACCGTACTGACAGCAACCCAGCGTATTTTTTCCGGTATCTCGATTTTCACACTTTTAGCCATCCCATTTTTCATTTTGGCCGGAAATATCATGAATAAAGGCGGTATCGCCCTCCGTTTGATTAATTTTGCCAAGGTCCTTACAGGGCGGGTGCCGGGTTCACTGGCCCATACCAATGCGGTTGCCAATATGCTGTTCGGCGCTATATCAGGCTCCGGTGTGGCGGCAGCTTCCGCCATGGGTTCCATTATCGGCCCTATTGAAAAAGAAGAGGGATATGACGATAATTTTGCCGCAGCAGTTAATGTTGCCACGGCGCCTACGGGGCTGCTCATTCCCCCGAGCAATGTACTGATCACATACTCTCTGGTCAGCGGCGGCACCTCGGTGGCTGCGCTGTTCATGGGCGGTTATATCCCAGGTATCCTATGGGGCGTTGCGTGTATGGCTGTTGCATTCTTCTATGCAAAAAAACACGGGTATAAGAGCTCTGTAAAGCTAACCTTCAAGGAAGCCATGGTGATTACCTGGCAGGCTATCCCCAGCCTGATGCTGATTGTTATCGTAATCGGCGGAATCATTGCCGGTGTGTTTACTGCCACGGAAGGATCTGCCATTGCAGTGGCCTACAGCCTGATTCTGTCCCTGTTTATCTACAGGACTATTAACTTAAAGGAGCTGACAGGCATCCTTATTGACAGTGCAAAAATGACAGGCATTATCATTTTTCTGGTAGGCGCATCCAATATCATGGCCTGGGTCATGACGTTTACAGGAATTCCGGAGGCAATCTCATCCGCCCTGCTGGGAATCAGCAAAAGCCCGGTAGTGATACTTTTAATTATCAACGTGTTCCTTCTATTTGTCGGAACCTTTATGGATATTACGCCTGCGGTACTGATTTTCACGCCTATTTTCCTGCCAATCTGCCAGTCCTTTGGAATGAGTGCTCTGCAGTTTGGTATCATGATAACCTACAATCTGTGTATCGGAACCATCACACCTCCGGTTGGAAACATCCTGTTTGTAGGAGTCAAGGTGGCTAAGCTCAGACTGGAAGGCGTCATGAAGCCACTGTTCTCCTATTATGCCGTAATTTTTGTGGTTCTTATGCTTGTCACCTTTATTCCGGCAGTTTCCATGTGGCTGCCAGGTCTGGCCGGTTATTAACCGGATATGGATTCCGGGAAGAACTCATGATTTGTACGAATTTTTGATCCCTATATACTTGATTTTGAAGCATCTTCTGTTATATAGTATTGTATAGCTGAGAAAAAGGGAGACAATCATGAGTACAATTAAAGAAGTTGCGAAATTAGCCGGGGTATCGCCCAGCACAGTATCCAGAACCTTGTCAAACCGGATATTTGTAGAAGAAGAGACACGTCAAAAGGTACTGAAGGCGGTGGAGGAACTGAATTATAAGCCCAGCATTATGGCCAAGGCCCTTAGGGAAGGAAAGACTTACACCATAGCGCTTCTGGTTCCGGATATCAACAGTCTCTTCTATCCGATGATCATGAAAAGCATTGAGAAGTATGCCGCACAAAAAGGATATTCCATAATCCTGTATAACAACAATGAGGATATTGAATGTGAAAAACGCAATATGGAAATGTTGGGGAGCAGGGGGATCGATGGAGTTCTGTGCATGAGCGTGGAGGATGATATCCGTCATTTAGTGCATTTTCAGAAGGAAAATAAAGTGCCGGTGGTGCTCGTGAACAGGAATTTTACCGAGGACATCAGCTGCATTACTGTTGATAATGAATATGGCGGATACCTGATGACGAAATACCTTCTTGACATGGGGCACAGAAAGATTGCCGGGATGTTTGGTGATTTCAGCCGGCAGAGGTTCAGGGAGCGGTATAATGGCTGCAAGAAGGCCATGGAAGAGTACGGGATTGAAAATTATAAGAAGTATTTTATCTACGATGTGAATACGATAGAGGAAGCTTATAAGTGTACCCAGGATGTACTTTCCAGAGAGGACAGGCCCACAGCCTTTTTTGCCAGCCTGGACATATTGGCAATCGGAATTTACAGTGGCATCATTGAAAGCGGACTTGTGATCCCACAGGATGTATCCGTAGTGGGATTTGACAACATTTTCATGACCCAATACATGACGCCGTCACTGACTACTTACAATGCGCCCATTGACCGTCTGGCACAACAGTGTGTGGAGTGCCTGACCGGGCAGATTGAAAATGGAAAGGCGGCGGTACGGATGATTTTGAAAGGGGAGCTGATAGAGCGGAAATCGGTTTGTCCATTGCCTGCGGGGGAATAAGGTGAGATACCCGTAAAGATGCAGGATATAATACTTTTCAATATTGTTATTATCGCAGCCAAAAGCAGAAAAAATGAGCAGACCGGATCTTTTTGCAGGATTCGGTCTGCTCTTCGCTTTGCAGTACCCAGATTATTTTACCGCTTTTTCGCTCTTTAAAATCCTTCTCATGGAATACATAACAAAAGCGGCCACAATCAATTCTGTCACCGGCATGGCGGCCCACAAAGCATTTCCACCAAAAAATATTGGTAGAATAAGGATGAGAGTTCCGCTGATGACCATGCCCCGTGCGACGGAAATCACAAATGAGGTACCCGGCTTCATAACAGATTGAAAATAATATGTAGAGTATATATTGAAAGGCAGCAGCAGGAACGACAGACAGTAGCAGCGTATGATCAATGGGGCAATTTGAAGAACCTCCTCAGTCGGAGTCATAAATAAATAGACGAACGAGTTGGGAACCGCCATGGTAAGCGAGGTCCAGATGCCGCTTACAACTCCCACAGTGATCAAATTGTAGCGGATCAGCTTTTGGATTCTATCAAGCTTCTGCGCGCCGAAATTTATGGATAGAATCGGCTGAGCGGCCTGGCCGATGCCGTAAGCGCAGCATTGTACGAATGTGCTGATGTTTACAATGATTCCATATACAGCGAGAGCATTCGCCCCGGAATATCTCATGATCTGCCGATTGAACAGCATGGTCAGAATTCCCATGGCGATATCAATGAAGAATGTTGAAAAGCCTGTCATGAGAATTTGTTTTGCCTTTGCAGGCAAACGGGGTGGGCATACGAACTTCAGCGTATTTCCGGCGCTGAAAAAATGCGTTATCATCACCGCAAGCGACAGACTGGCGCCTCCAACCGTAGCGATACCCGCGCCGATAATTCCTAAATCAAAGGTGAATACAAGTAAGTAATCTCCGATAATATTGAAAACACCTCCGATCATAACGGCTTTCGTTGCGAGTCCGGGATTGGAATCATTTCGTAAAAAGGCGGATAGCAGTTGGGTAAAAAGAAACACCGGCACGCAGAACTTTACAGGAAACAGATACCTTTTCGCTAAAGGAATAAGTGTCTCATCGGCGCCAAATAAAAGCAATAGCTGATCCTCAAAAAAGATGAGGGAACACCACAGTACTGCAGCAAACAACGCTGTGAGAATAACCGCCGCTGAGAAATATTCATTTCCTTTGCCGGAATCACTGCTTTTCCCCCGGCTTGAACTAAAAAGAATGGAGCCGCCTATGCCCGTAAGAAGACCAAAGCTATATATAATATTCCAAACAGGCGCAATCACCGCCATGGCTGCAGAGCCGGTTGGGCCGTGGTATTGACCGACCATTACCATATCCACCAATCCATAGACGGATGTGATTAAAGCGCTTCCAAAAGAAGCCGTTAAATATTTCAAATAAATTTGTTTTACATTTCCATTTAGTAAATCCATTAGTTCCTCCTCTCTAAAAACAAAAAAAGCCGGATAAGATAACAGGTGTTCCATCCTGCCATCTTATCCAGCTTGTCATTTCTGATGAATGACTCGCCCTCCGAGTGATCAGTAATTATTATAACATATTTTTCCATGAAGTCAACTTCGAATAGTTGAACCAACCAAAATAGGCTGGCCGGGCGTGTCTGCCTGCTCCATATGGCTCCGATGTCACAGGCGGAAATCTACGGTGGTGCCACTGCACCTTTTGTACTGGATCTGGAGCAACTGTCACAGCGAATAAAGGAGCGCAGTTCCGTTGATACTCCCGCACTCTTTGAGCGTATTTTCAGAGGCGGTATGCCTGCCCTTGTCAGTGGGCAGAAAAGAGATTTCCGGTGCCATAGATTCGCTCAGGTTTATGGATTTTATCACGGCTGCTGCAGCCCTGTGCGGGCAGATGCTTAATTACAAGACCATTTCTGACGCTGCCGGTATCGATCAGGTCACCGCCAAAAACTGGCTTGGTATTTTAGAGAGACTGGGCATTGTGTTTTATCTTCATCCCTATTCCAACAATATGCTTAAACGCATGGTAACCAAGCCCAAGCTCTATTTCTATGACTGTGGCTTGGTGGCATACCTGACCAAATGGAGCGACAGAGATACCCTGATGAACGGCGCCATGAGCGGTACGATTCTTAAAAATTTTGTGGTATCGGAGATTGTCAAGAGCTATCAGAACTGCGGTCGGGAAGCCTTTATTTATTACTATCGGGATAAGGATACCAAGGAGATCGACATTCTGATGGAGGACAGCGGCAAGCTGTACCCTATGGAAATCAAGAAAACGGCCACCCCGCAGAGCCAGCTTACCCGGGTGTTTGGGGTTATTGATAAAGCCACCTTGGAGCGTGGGACAGGGGCAGTGCTTTGTACAACTGATAGTTTAAAGGCGAGGTAAAATGTTCTCATTTTGATATATTTTTATAAGCTTTTTGCCGACCGCTGTCAGATTGCGTTCCTGAGCGACGCGAAGGCCACAAGCTGTAAGGTCAGGTAAAGTACCATCTAAAATGCCAGCTGCTTTCTCGGCAAATTGCTTGAATTCTTTCGCTTTGTAGATGTTTTTTCCATCAGCCAGCCATCCTTCATAGACAGGAATATCCCGGACAAGAGCAGGGATACCGCAGGCGAGAGCTTCCAGCACAACAATTCCTTCGGTCTCTTCATAAGAGAAGAAGGTGAACAAGTCACAGCCGCAATAGGCATCCCGGAGTTCATCGCGCTCTATATATCCGGGGAAACTCAAATTTTCAGGTGCGCTTTTAATAGCGGTTTGGATATGCTTTGGAACGAGATTCAGGTTTGTATATCCAAACCAAAAGAAGCGCACCTTTGGCATGCTGCGGGCAAGCTCTATAAAATCTAAAAGGCCCTTGCGTTCGATATAGTGGCCAACGGAGATAACCGCTTTATCAGAAGGAAGGAGATGGTATTTTGCCCGAAATGCGGCACGCTTAGTCGGACTGTAAGCAAAAAAGTCCGTGTCAATTCCATTGGACAGGTTATAGATCGGGGTTTTGATTCCATAACTTTTAAGCAGCATTTTTGAGTAGACAGTGGGAGTTATAATAACATCCCCGAGTTCATAACAGCGGATAATCCACCGTTTAAACAAGGGTGCGAAAATATTAGAACCTTTAAATGAATTTCTAAAATCTTCCATGGTGGAATGCCCGTAATAAATGATTTTCTTATGCCGTTTACGGGCCAGCCATGCCGCAGCAAAAGAATCGGGAAATACGGTATTGATATGCACAACCGAAGCGGTTTTGGTGAATTTATCTGTTGTCTTAAAGCCGATGCGCTCCAGCATGGCCCTTTGGTGTAGGACTGCCCGTCCGACACCGCTTTTTTGTACCAGCGAAAGGCAGCCGGAATATAAGGTGATAAGCATGAATAACTCCTTTCCTATTGCACGATAGATACAATAGACTGCAAAATTACATTGAGCCCCAAACTATAAAGGGCAATTGAGAACGGTTTGCCGAGCAGAATAATGGCCGTGAATTCTTTCCAGCTCAACTTTGTGGTCCCGGCTAAGTAACACAAAAAGTCATCGGGAGCTACCGGAAAAAAGATTGCAATGGCAAACCATTTTGCAAATTGGCTTTCTTTGTTTGTCCATGCGTCATACTTCGTAATTATCTTCTCATTGAAAAGAGCATGTATAATGGGCTTTCCGAAGGTACGGGCTATGGCGAACGCCGCAAGAGAACCAATACATATGCCGATATAATTATAGAGAAAGCCAAGCCAAGGTCCAAAAAGCAAGACACCGGCAAGGCAGCCAAGCCCGCCCGGAAGAATAGGCATGACGACCTGAACTGCTTGGAAGCCGATAAAAACCAATGCGCTTAGGGCGCCAAAGCCGGCAAGGTATTCCTGCAGAGCGTCAATGGAGGTAAAGAGGTTATTATGAATGGCGTAAACTGAAAAAATTATGCAGATAAACAGGCTGACGGCAGAAATAATACCGATGGTTTTTTTGACTAAGCTCATTTTCATGATAACGCCTTCTGACGGGTGATTTTCCAACTCTCAGGAAAATCTCTAAGCACATCAAAATAGATATGCTCGACTTTTTCGGCAAATGTTGCTGAGGAAAATATCTGATGAGCCAATCCGGCGGCATTTATTTTCATATTTTTTTGTATTTTGGTATCAGCAAAGAAAGAAGTCAGTTTTTCGAAAAAATCATTTTCATCCTCATATTGCCAGCCATTGCATCCATTTAATATGACACCGTCCAGACATTTGTCTTTGCGGCAAAGAGCCGGCAGACCGGAAGCCAGGGCTTCAATGTACGTAAGCCCCTGAGTCTCACTGGTAGAAGCGCTGATAAACAGATCACCGAGATGATAGTAATCTTTGACAAGCTCCGGGGGAATCATACCGGTAAATTGAACAGAATTCCGAATGCCAAGTTCCAATGATAAGTGTTCCAATATATCACGATAAGGGCCGTCGCCTACGATTAAAAAGGTCATCTCCGGAATATTGCATTTGGCGTAATATTGCAGCAGTTCCTCAAGGTTCTTTTCTTTAGCAAGGCGGCCGACATAGAGCAAAATCCGGTTTTCATACGGAATGCCGAGTTGCTTTTTGATTTCGAGACATCTTTGGAAGGAGGGGGCTTTCGAGAATTGCGCTATATCAATTCCCGTCGGAACCACATGGATGTTATGGTTAATACCATATCGGTTTAAAAGTGTCTGCACTTTTTCCGTGGGCGCAATCACACCTGCCGTTTGCCTGATGACCCAGCGCGACAACGAGGCAACCAGGAGATGTCCCCATTTTTTATTTGGCAGGCAATAATGGGTATAGTCCTCATAAACGGTGTGGTATGAGTGGATAACAGGAATATTCAAGCTTTTAGAAATCCGCCGGGCAATAAGGAAGGTGGAGAATTCACACTGGGAGTGTATAATATCCGGCTGCCAATTGATAAGATCCTGCACGAAGCTGCTAAATAAAGCTGCCTTTATACGAGCCCCGGGATAGATAACTCCGGCATCCACTGAGCCGATGTATGTCACGCCATCCACTTCAAAAGAATGAATGGTCTGTGACAAGGTAAGGACACGGACATCGTGTCCGCGCCGCACAAGCTCTTTTCGCAAATTTAACACGGAAGTCACCACTCCGTTGATGGTTGGCTCATACCAGTCTGTTGTAATTAATATTTTCATAATTGAGTATACCTTTCTGATAAGATGGAAAGTCGTCTGCCGTCCGGTAACAAAGCCAGTATAAGCAAGCAGTTTAAACTCAACTTAAACTGTAGATAAAATATCAGAGGATTATATATTAAATCAATATCCTTAATGAAGACGATATTCAATTCTTATAGTTTTCTAAAATTATTTTTTACATTTCTTCAAATATAAATTCAAAATTTTAACTTGGTGTGAAATGCTCTTGCTGACGGCGAGGGGAGATGGCCATCTGTTTTGCAGAGGGCGCTATTCAAAATTGTCCGTAAGTGATGTCAAGCTTATGTGATATAATGTAATATTGTAAGCCAGACGATAAGATGCAAAACTTAAAAGATAATAATAAAATAACAGCAAGTAAAATCAAGCAGTAACGTCTCTATTTCTTTATAATAAATGTAGGGTGGTCGAAACGAGGTGAACAGACGAATGTACGAGTGGCAGAAACAAATTCAAATAATCGTTGATGAAATTGATAAATGTATTAAAAATTATAATGATGAAGCCTTAACACTACGCTTTCTTTCCCGCAGGCTGGGTTATTCCGAATTTTATACAACGAGGAAATTCAAAGAAATATCGGGTATGCAATTTAGGGATTACCTGCGGCATAGAAAATTAGCCTTTGCACTAAAAGAGGTGCGGGATAGTGAAAAAGGCATTTTGGATATTGCTTTTGATTATGGTTTTTCATCACATGAAGCTTTTACCAGAGCTTTCAAGGGAACATATGGTGTAACTCCAAGTGAATACCGAAAAAAGCCTGATCCTGTCGTTCTTCGTACAAAAATAAACCCTTTCGACCGCTACTTTTTCGGATTAGGAGAGATTGGTATGTTGAAATCTACAGATGATGTTAAAATTTATTTTGTAACCATTCCCCCACACAAATTTTTACACATTAAAAACTATGAGAGTAATGGGTATTGGGATTTTTGGCAAAAGCAAAGTCTGATTCCGGGACAGGACTGCGAAACCATCTGCGGCCTGCTTGATAGTATCAAGGGTAAATTGGATGACGATGGCGGGAGCGAAGTTAACAGCGGCAGCGGCCAGATTATGGCGTACATCAATGACCCGGAGGGCAGGCTCTGCGATTGGGGTATTCCACGTACAGAGTGTTATGGTGTACGACTTTCTATTGATTATGAAGGTGAAATACCGACACAAATGCTTATGATCGATGTTCCAGAAGCCGAGTATATTGTCTTTGAACATGGGCCGTTTGATTATGAGCAGGAAAATCGCAGTGTGGAGGAAAAGATAGAAAAAGCAATGTCAACTTTTGATTTTTCAGGCACAGGTTACTGCTTTGATACCTCCCCCGGCAGAATCATTTACATGTATCACGATCCGGAACGGTTTTTCAAGTATATCAGACCAGTGCGGAGGTAAATAAAATCGACTGCCTGTTCAATATACAGGCGCTAATGAAGAAATTAATAGTAAATGGATATTCGGTCAACCAAACCGGGCACCACAAAAAGGCATAAAAAATCCCGCATAAACCTTTGGCTTATGCGGGATTTTTGTTAGCGGAAGCGGTGGGATTCGAACCCACGAGCCCTTGCGGACTACCGCATTTCGAGTGCGGCTCGTTATGACCACTTCGATACGCTTCCTTATTAAATATTGCTTTTTGATAAAAAGCGAACGATACGATTATACACGATAAATGCAGATTTGTGTAGTAGTTTTAACAAAATTTTTAAATTTTTCTCGTATAGGCTCATATACTATGGAAATAATAGGAATGTATCTGAAAAAGTGCATATTTTTTTCGGAAAAGTTCATTCCTTTTTGTTAAAAAAAGAGATAGAATGATAGTATCAAGGGAAAGGGGGTGCTTAAGATGAGACATATGAAATATACATTTTCCACAGTAGAAGAGCTGGTTGCATTTGTAGCAAGAGCAGAAAAATGCGACTTTGATATTGAAGTCAAATATAACCAATTGGTTATTGACGGAAAATCACTGATGGGCGTCATGATCATCGGCATTGGAAGGCAGGTAGAAATCGTCTGCCATAATGCAGCAGCTTCCCCCGAGGAATTAGTAGGTCATGTAGCCTGAATGCCAGGCATAAATAGAACAGAATAAGCCGGCCCCCGCTTTTTATGACAGGAAGCGAGAGCCGGCTTATTTTATAAAAATATGGCTTTTTCCTTGCAATCAGGAATTTCAGGCGATATAATTTTATATTGTCTATAGGGTAATTGTTTACCAAGGAATCAAATACTAGGAGGAAAAAGATGCAAACTGAAGGTCATACGGTAAAGAAAACCATAAACCGTTACCGCAGTTTTCGTTATGCATTAATATTGGAAGGCATTGTTATTGGAGCCATATCAGGTGCCATAGTTGTGTTTTTCCGGTATCTGTTAAGCTATGCGGATGGATTGCTGCACTCGGTTTTAAATTACGGAAAGGCTCATACCTGGTTTATCCCGGTATGGTTTCTTATTCTGGCAGCCGCGGCATTTGTTGTGGCCCTTTTGCTTAAATGGGAGGCATTTATATCAGGAAGCGGAATTCCGCAGGTGGAAGGGGAAATGAACGGGGAACTGGATCCCTGCTGGTGGAAGGTCCTTGCTGCCAAGCTGGCCGGCGGCCTGTTGTCTCTGGGCTGCGGGCTATCTCTGGGAAGGGAAGGCCCAAGTATTCAGCTGGGCGCTATGGCTGCCAAGGGATTTTCCCGTCTGGCCGGGAGGGCGAAAACAGAGGAAAAGCTGCTGATCACCTGCGGTGCCAGTGCAGGGCTTTCTGCCGCTTTTAATGCGCCCATTGCAGGAGTTCTGTTTTCCCTGGAAGAGATTCACAAACATTTCTCACCGGAGGTCCTGCTGTCTACCATGGCATCCTCCATCACGGCCGATTTCGTTTCCAGAAATGTCTTTGGACTGCGGCCTGTTTTTGATTTTCAGGTCACCCGGATGATACCACTGCATATCTATGGACATGTCATTCTTCTCGGTGTGGTCATGGGAGGGCTGGGCATAGTATATAACACCTGTCTTTCCGGAACACAGGATCTGTACCGGAAGATACCCAGTCAGACCGTAAGGCTTATGGTCCCGTTTTTATTAGCCGGGGTGTTTGGTATTTTCTATCCTTACGTACTGGGCGGCGGTCATACTCTTGTGGAGGCTTTAGCGTCAGGTGAGATGATGTTTGGAGCTCTGTGCCTGCTTTTGGTTTTAAAATTCGGTTTTTCCATGCTAAGCTTTGGCTCCGGTGCTCCGGGTGGAATCTTTCTCCCCCTTCTGGTGCTGGGGGCTGTGATCGGAAACATTTATTACAGTGCAGCCGGAATGGTGTCCGGTTCGTTAGACGGGCTTCTGGGGAATTTCATCATATTGGGAATGGCAGGATATTTTTCTGCCATAGTCCGTGCGCCCATAACGGGAATCATTCTGATCAGTGAAATGACGGGCTCCTTTTCCCATTTGCTGACCCTGTCCATGGTGTCCCTGGCTGCTTATGTGGTTCCGGACCTGGTCCATTGCGCGCCGGTATACGACCAGCTTCTTCACCGCCTCCTTTCGAGGCTGAATCCGGATAAAATGTCATACCTTACAGGGGAAAAGGTTCTGGTAGAAGGCATGATCTTTCATGGAAGCGAGGCGGAGGGCCGGAAGGTTTCCGAAATCCAGTGGCCCGGGACCTGCCTTCTGGTATCGTTGATGCGGGGAGAGGCTGAGTTTGTTCCGGGAGGAGAGACGAAGCTTGCGGCAGGAGATAAAATCGTAGTTCTGTGTGATGAAACCGCACAGGGGAAGCTTCACCGGGTGCTGCAGGATGTATGTGAGACTGTCCGGATGGGCCCCGGAGCTTAAGAGTGGGATAAGAATGCCCTGTTTTGGGTTGACTTTTCCTTAAGGAAAGACGTAAACTTAAGAAAAGGGCAAATCAGGAGTCAAGACATGAAAAATCAAGCAAAAGAAAGCCAGGATGATCTGGAACGCCGCCGCCGTGCCAGAGACCGGAGGCAGAAGCAAAAGAAGAAGCAGGAAAGAAAGCGGTTGCTTTACATAGGGGCCAGGATTCTTGTGCTGACTATTGTTTTAGCCGGGATCCTATGGGCGATGAGCCAGTTGTTTGCAAGAAATTATGTGGATTTAAAAGGAATCCGGATGCCGGAGTGGGTGGAACAGGATTTCCTGGATCCAAATCCTTATTCCAGGCCCGGAACGGAAATGAAGCGGGTCAATGAAATTGTGATTCATTATGTGGCGAATCCGGGGACCACAGCCAAGCAGAACATGAATTATTTCAACAGTCTGAAGGATCAGACCGGGATCAGGAAGATATCAGCCAGCAGCCATTTTATTATAGGGCTGGATGGAGAGGTCCTTCAGGGGATCCCCATCTACGAGATGGCTTATTCCACTTCAAAGGAAAAAAATGTGGATACGGTTTCCATCGAATGCTGCCATCCGGATGAGACAGGGAAGTTCAATGATGCGACCTATGATTCGCTGGTGAAGCTGACAGCCTGGCTCTGTAAGAATCTGGGACTGACTGAAAAGGATGTGATCCGGCATTACGATGCCACGGGAAAGGACTGTCCGCGGTACTTTGTGGCTCATGAGGATGAATGGGAAAGGTTCTTAAAAGATGTAAAGAAGGCAAGGAAGCTGCCGGATTAATGTTTATTTGATGTGTGCAAAAACCAATCCATGACAGGATTAAAATGAAATGTGGGCGGAACCGGTTTTCCGGATCCGCCCTGAATTTTTTAACAATTCCTGTTTTGGTCATAGCAGATATTCTATATTCAATCATCTTCCCCATACAATTCCTGCGCGATGATTCTAACTGCATCGGCAATACAGTCATTGCAGGAACGGAGGACATTTCCAGTCTCCACGCCCTTTAAATCCTTGCAGACTACACTGCCGTTCTGCTCCTTGAAATCTGACAGGCATTTTTTAGACGCTTTATAGGAGACTCCCTTGGAGTCCGGCCGGTCCAAATGGGCAGAGCTGTTCTTTAAGCCGGAAAGTATGGCGGCAGCTCCGATGGCGCCGCAGGTGCCCTCCATTCCGCCCATACCAAGGCCCATGCCTTCGGTAAAACGGAACATGGTTTCCTCATCAATGCCTGCCTTATCGCAGAAAACGCAGGAAACTGCCTGCGCGCAATTATAACCCTTTGTGTGCCTGTGAAGTGCTTCTTCCACTCTTTTTGATGTTGTATCTGACATGTAAATATTCCTCCTTAGATCTTATGTGAATGTTCCCCGCCGTTATGCTTCGGCCTGGGAAGGGTGTAAATGAAATTTTCCAAAGATAATGTGAAACAGTAAGCCGCCCAGGCAGGTTGCAAAAAGATAAACGGCATTGCCTGCGGATATCCCGTATTTTAAAGCGATCTCATGAAAAACGATCTGGGCGGAAGGATAGTAAGGCGATATATAGAACATATCCGCCTGCCCCAAAGGCTTTGCAGTTCTATTTATAATAGAAGCAATGATGCAGCAGGCAAAAAACAGGGGAAGCGTTCGTACGAATCCCATAAGCGAGTTATCTGACAGATGGGAAAATGCGATGACAAGTCCTATATAAATTAACAGCAGGTGCCAGACCAGCCCGTGAAGCGTTAAAAGCCAGTAGGGATGGAAAAGTCCGGACGGCTCTGCCAGTGCCATGATGCCTCCTAACAGGTTAAAATCCTGCATAAAGGTATAGAGGACCGTTTTTTTGTCCTTAGAAGGGACAAACGGGAGGACCAGGCAGAAATATATGGGAAGACTGCACAGCTGAAATGGAAAATACCACCAGTTGTAGGTTTGCCGGTTTACCACATAATATAAAAAAAGCTGTTTCCAGCATTCGGTGGCGGCCAGAAGAATACCGCAGAAAAAAAGCAGGCAGGGAAGCTTCATGCTTTTTATTCTTCTGGCGGTATAATAAGACAACAAAACCGCAGCAGCAAGCCCTATGGCAATAAATGAGATATGAAAAAGGGAATAAGGTTCCGGCGGGCTCATGGGCCATGCTGTTTTTTCAAGAATATCCTTCATAAGTCATTTCCTTCGTTTCTATGCTGCTTCTATTTAAATCATATTATATAGGATTGTCTGAAAACATGCAAGACAATTGGAATTACCTTGGAAAAATAAGAATCTTCTTCTTTTTAAGTACTTGATTAATTCCGAAAATGCTATATAATGTATAACTGATACTTTATTTTATAATTATGCAGGTTTGTGCATATAAGAGGAGGAATCATTGTGAAAAAGAATTTGATCATGATAGCAGCAGCCGTTTGTATGGCAGCTGTATTAACTGCCTGCGGCGGTTCCGGTACCAAGACGGAGACAACGGCAGCAGCAACCGGAAATGCAGGCACAGAAACGAAAGCAGGCGAAACAAAAACTGCCGAAAGCGAAGCAGCAGGCGGAAAGCTGGTAATGGTGACCAATGCGGAATTCCCACCGTATGAATTCCATGAAAATAATGAAATCGTAGGAATTGATGCGGATATTGCAAAAGCGATCGCAGACAAGTTAGGCATGGAACTGGAAATCCAGGATATGGCTTTTGATTCCCTGATTCCGGCCGTTCAGTCCGGTAAGGCTGACTTTACCGCAGCCGGTATGACCGTTAATGAAGACCGTAAGAAGAATGTGGATTTTACGGATACCTATGCAGAAGCAGCTCAGGTTATCATCGTAAAGGAAGGCAGTGAGATCGCAGCTCCGGATGATCTGACCGGTAAGAAGATCGGCGTTCAGACAGGTACCACCGGAGATATTTATGCGGCTGATATTGATGGAGCTGAAATCCAGCGTTTCAACAAGGGAATGGATGCCGTCATGGCTCTTACCCAGGGAAAAATTGATACGGTTATCATTGACCGCGAGCCGGCAAAGGTATTTGTAAAAGAAAATGCAGGATTAAAGATCTTAGATGAGGCATTTACAGAGGAAGAGTACGCGATCGCAGTGAAAAAAGGCAACACGGAATTAGTGGAGAAGATGAACGGTGCCATCAAAGAATTAAAGGAATCCGGTGAATTACAGAAGATCATAGATAAATACATCACCGCAGAATAAAAAAAGGAAGAGTGCCATGTGGGAAAACCTAAGAGATGATTTTTATCAGAATTTTATCATAGATGACCGTTGGAAATACATTACCGACGGTCTGCAGAACACGTTGAAGATCACGTTTTTTGCAGTATTGATCGGTATTGTGCTGGGGTTTCTGGTTGCGATCATACGTTCAACCTATGAAAACACCCATAAACTGAAACTGTTAAATGCCATTTGCAGCGTTTATCTGACGGTAATCCGTGGAACGCCGGTCGTTGTACAGCTTATGATCATGTATTTTGTCATCTTTTCGTTCCATGATCCGGGCCAGGTGTTCACAGCGATTCTGGCGTTCGGAATCAACTCCGGCGCCTACGTGGCGGAAATCTTTCGAAGCGGCATCAGTTCCATCGAAAGAGGACAGTTTGAGGCAGGCCGCAGCCTGGGCTTTAATTACGCCCAGACCATGTGGTTCATCATCATGCCCCAGGCATTTAAGAACGTGGTTCCTACCCTTGCCAATGAGTTTATCGTTCTTTTAAAGGAAACCTCTGTGGCAGGTTACATAGGACTGCAGGATCTGACAAAGGGCGGCGATATCATTAAGAGCCGTACCTATTCCGCGTTTATGCCTCTGATTGCAGTGGCAATTATTTATCTGGTTATGGTTATGGTATTTTCACATCTCGTAAAATTACTGGAGAGGAGGCTGCACAGAAGTGAGCATTAACAATATGGAACAACCTCTGATTCAGGTACAGAATCTGGGAAAGAAATTTGGTGATATGGAAGTGCTTAAGGACATTTCCGTTGACATTTATAAAGGAGATGTGGTATGTGTCATCGGGCCTTCCGGTTCCGGAAAGAGCACATTCCTTCGCTGCTTAAACCGCCTGGAGGAACCGACCGGAGGCCATATCCTGTTTGAGGGCGTTGACATTGTCGATAAGAAGACCGACATTGACAGGCACCGCCAGAAAATGGGGATGGTATTCCAGCAGTTTAACTTATTTCCCCACATGACGATTTTGAAGAATTTGACCCTTGCGCCAATGAAGCTTCAGGGACGCAGCGGGAAGGAAGCGGAAGAGCAGGCTTTAAAGCTTCTTCATAAGGTAGGGCTTGCCGACCGGGCTGAGTCTTATCCCAATCAGTTATCCGGCGGGCAAAAGCAGCGCATCGCCATTGTCCGCGCCCTTTGCATGAACCCGGATGTGATGCTGTTTGATGAACCCACCTCTGCTCTTGATCCGGAGATGGTGGGCGAGGTGTTGAATGTGATGCGGGAGTTAGCCGAAGAGAAGATGACCATGGTGGTGGTTACCCATGAAATGGGTTTTGCCAAAGAAGTGGCGACCCGGGTCATGTTTATGGATGGCGGTTATTTCCTGGAGGAAAACGAACCTAAGGAATTTTTTGCAAATCCCAAGAATGACAGACTGAAACTGTTTTTAAGCAAGGTGCTTTGAAACGGCAGCTCCCCTGGTGACCGATCTATGGCCAGGGGAGCATTTTTGTTGTTGTGATAAAATACTCAGAATATTTAGAAATATATCGAATGTTATTTTTTATGAAAGCAGAGTTATGATAAAATAGAGAAAAGGGAAGCCTGGATGCGCCTCTCTTTGTTTTCATATCTGCGGAGAAAGGAGAATCTTAAAATGGCACAATACGATGTTATAATCGTGGGGGCCGGTCCGGCCGGCATGACGGCAGCCATTTATGCGGCCAGGGCAGGCCAGAGCGTGCTTTTGCTGGATAAGCTGGCACCGGGCGGACAGATCATCAACACCAACGAGATCCAGAATTATCCGGGCGTCGGTACCATAAATGGTGCAGAGCTGGCTTATCAGATGTTTGAGCATACCCGGCAGTTTGACAACATCACATTTGATTATGGGACAGTCAGAGAGATTCAAGGCATTGGAAGTGAGAAAAAGGTTCTTTGCGTTGAGAAAGACAAGGAGTTTACCGGAAAAGCATTGATCCTGGCGACCGGAACAAGGCCGAGACGGCTGGAGGTTCCCGGAGAGGACCGGTTCTGCGGAAATGGCATCAGCTGGTGTGCCATCTGTGACGGGCCCCGGTACCGGGATCAGGATGTGGTGGTGATCGGCGGCGGGAACTCAGCGGTGGAGGAATCCATTTTTTTAGCAGGCTTTGTTAAATCCTTAACCATTATTACCATGCTTGATTTAACGGCGGATCCCATAGCCTGTGAAGAGCTTCATTCCATGGATCATGTGACCATTTATCCATACCAGGAAATCCTGGGTTTTGCCGGGGATACGAAGCTGACCGGTGTTCATTTTAAATCCGCCGAAACCGGAGAGGAGCATACGGTTTCCTGTGACGGCGTGTTCGAGTACATCGGACTTACACCTTCCACGGAATATTTAAGAGATCTTAATATATTAAATTCCGATGGCTATCTGGAAGTGGATGAAAAGATGCATACAAGAGTGAAAGGCATTTTTGGTGCAGGGGATTGTGTGACAAAGAATTTAAGACAGGTGATCACGGCATGTGCCGACGGTGCTGTTGCGGCCCAGGAGGCGGCTCATTTTGTGCGGAGCCGGAAGGACTTATGATAACTGATATTTATCGATAAATAAATATTTAGAATTTAATTTATCACCATTTTTTGATATAATAAAAGACAGAAAGGGTGTTATCCATATGATAAAAGAAGTGAACCGCGAAGAATTTAAAGAATTGGCAGGCAGGGGCCTTGTGCTTGCGGATTTTTTCTCAACAACCTGCGGGCCTTGCAAGATGCTCGGATTTGTTTTAAGAGATGTGGAGAAAGAATTCGGTGACAATCTGACGATATTAAAGGTTGATTTTGACCAGAACAGGGAGTTGACAGAAGAGTACGGCGTGACCGGATATCCCACACTGATCCTTTTTAAGAACGGGGAAGAGGCCGGCCGTCTTCAGGGGTTACAGCAGAAACCTGTTATTGTTAAATTAATTGAAGATAATAAGTAAAAAGGCTGGGAGGCAGATATGGGAGTCGGGGAATGGACCGGAATCTCATTTCTTCCTCTTTTTTCTTTTTCTTTTCACAGATCCGAAACAGCACATTGCTCTTTTCGGCGCGGGTGTGATAGAATAAGGAAGAGTTTAACCGAATCAGGTAAGTAGCGAAGCGGATTGCGAATATCCGCTTGATTGATTCAGATTTTAATGATAAGAAGGCTGGAAGAATGATGTATTGTATGAGTGTGAGCCATAAAAAGGCTCCTGTGAATATCCGGGAACAATTCTCCTTCGGTGCGGAGGAAAAGACGGAATTTATAAAGCGGATCAGTAGGAAGGAAGCGGTGACAGGAGTTGTTGTGCTTTGTACCTGCAACCGCAGTGAGATCTATGTTTCAGGAGAGAAGAATGCAATCAGGGAGCTTCAGCAGGAGGTGGCCGATTTTAAGCAGATCCGGCTGGAGAAGCTGCTTAAATACTTAAATATTTACAGTGGAGAAAGCGCCATCGGCCACCTCTTTAAGGTTGCCTGCGGGTTTGATTCCATGGTTTTAGGTGAAGATGAGATTTTGGGGCAGGTAAAGGACGCCTACCAGATTTCCAAAGACCAGGGCGCGGTGGATTATGAACTCAATGTGCTGTTCCAAAAGGCGGTCACTTCTGCCAAACGGATCAAGACAGACACCAACTTGTCCAGAACTCCGCTCTCGATCGCCACACTTGTGGCCAATGAGGTATTCCATTTTGAGAAAGAAGGCGGGGAAAAAAAGGTGATGGTGATCGGTATGACCGGCAAGATGGGAAATACCATAACGAAAAACATTTTAAGCAAACCTGGCATTGAAGTCATTGGGACGGTCAGAAGCCATAAGTCGGACTTTACCCTGGAGGTGAAAAGCGACCGGGTAAAAATAATAGATTACAAGGACCGCTACCGGTATATGGATGAGATGGATATCGTCATCAGCGCGACTCTGGGTCCCCATTATACGGTGACTTATGAGGAATTGTCCGGTAAGCTTTCCGAAAAGAAGAAACGGCTGTTCATCGATGTGGCAGTACCGGTTGATATGGATCCGGCCATTCGGAAAGCAGAAGGTCTGACGCTTTATGATATTGATTATTTTGAAACCCTTTCAAAGAATAATACGGAAATGAAGCTGAAGGAACTGGACCGGGCCAGGGCGATCATGGAAGAGGATCTGGATGGGGCGGTCAAGGAAGTGGTATTCCACCCGTATATCCGGAGAATGGATGAACTGAAAGAGACATTTTCGGGGAAGCGTCTGGATACATTGTTGTATCAGATCAGAGATCATGTTTCCAGTGAGGAATTAAAGGTGGTATTAAAAACACTGGATGGCCTGGAAAACTGGATTAAGGAGGGATGACCATGGCTTATTTTCCTTTTTTCGTAGACATTGAAGGGAAAAAATGTCTGATTGCCGGCGGGGGGCCGGTTGCTTACCGGAAGGCTCTGATCTTAAAAGATTATGGGCCTGATATTACGGTAGTGGCGCCGCAAATGACACATGAACTGGAACGGCTGTCAAAGGAGAAGGAAGGCAGGGTGTTATTGGAGCACCGGGATTTTAAAGAATCTGACCTTGAAAATATGGATTTCGTGGTGGCCGGAACTTCGGATGAAGCCTTAAACAGGCGGATATCCCTCCTGTGCAGGGAACGGAAAATTCCGGTTAATGTAGTGGATGTGCAGGAGGAATGCAGTTTTATTTTTCCGGCCCTGATAAAGGACGAAGATATTACGGTGGGGATCTCCACGGGAGGAAGCGCCCCGACCCTTGCCAAGTATCTGAAAGGAATTTTCAAGCAGGCCATTCCTCCCGGATTCGGCGGCCTGGCGAAACAGCTTGGTTCGTACCGGGATATGGTAAAGGAAGAATCAGATTCCCAGCCTGTCCGGATGGAGATTTTTAAAACCATGGCAGAAGAGGGGATCCGGCAGGGAGGGACCTTTACCAGGGAACAGGCAAAGAAACTGATAGAAAGGAAGCTGGCTGAGCATGAGAAGTAAAACCATCCGAATCGGAACAAGAAAAAGCGCTCTGGCGGTGGTCCAGGCAGAACTGGTGGCGGAAGCCTTAAATAAGGCCGGTACCGGACTGTCCGCAGAACTGGTATTAAAACAGACGGAAGGGGACCGGATTCTTAACAGGCCGCTTCTGGAATTCGGCGGAAAGGGTGTATTCGTTACGGAATTCGAGCAGGCCCTTTTGCGGGGAGAGATCGATTTCGCCGTTCACAGCGCCAAGGATCTGCCTGTGGAACTGGAAGAAGGCCTGGGAATCGTGGCAGTTCCGGAGAGAGGAGATCCCAGAGATGTTCTGGTGACACCGGCCGGAAGCGGATTTTCCGGGAAAAAAGAAATCGTAATCGGAACCTCCAGCTTAAGAAGAAAAATCCAGATAGAGGAAATCGGAAAGACCATGTGGCCGGAGGCTGGGGTGCGCTGTGAGAATTTAAGGGGCAATGTGCAGACCAGGCTTTTTAAGCTTATGGAAGGTGATTTCGACGGGATCATTCTGGCAGCTGCAGGCTTAAAACGGCTGGGGCTCCAGGACGACGGCCGGTATGATTTCCATTATTTTGACTGTGAAACCTTTATCCCGGCAGGCGGCCAGGGGATCCTTGCCGTGGAAGGACGGCTGGATTCCGGGACAGAGGATATCGTAAAGCATCTTGAGGATGGGGAAGCCAGAATGTGCCTGACGCTGGAGCGTAAGATCTTAAGGCTTTTAAATGCCGGCTGTCATGAGCCTGTCGGAGTGTATTCCAAGTTAAAGGACGGACAGATGGAGGTTCTTGGGATAAACAGAAGAGGGGAAGAGATAAAAAGGATCCACCTGTGGGGAAAATCAGAGGAACTGGATAAACTGGCACAGGAGGCTGCCGATGGCCTTGTGTGAAAAGGAGGATGCAATGAAGAAAACAGGAGTCGTCTATCTGGTAGGGGCCGGTCCCGGAGATCCGGGACTCATGACTGTAAAGGGACTGTCAAGACTTGAGATATGTGACGCGGTGGTCTATGATTCCCTTATTTCGGAACGCCTTCTGGATTCAGTCCGGTCCGGCTGCAGGAAAATCTATGTGGGGAAACGGGCCGGCTGCCATTCCATGAAGCAGGAGGAAATAAACCGGCTGTTGGTGGAGCTTGCAGGGGAGGGCCTTACAGTTGTCCGGTTAAAGGGCGGGGACCCGTTTGTGTTCGGACGGGGGGGAGAGGAGATCCTGGCTTTAACTGAGGCAGGGATCCCATTTGAAGTGGTTTCCGGTGTCACCTCTGCGGTCGCGGCCCTGGCCAGTGCAGGGATTCCCGTAACCCACCGGGCATTGAGCAGGAGCTTTCACATCATGACGGGCCATACTCTTTCAGAGGGAGGGACGCTGCCGCCTGATTTTGATGCATTTGCAAAGCTTTCCGGGACTCTTATTTTCCTTATGGGACTTGGAAATCTTCCTCTCATCGTAAAGGGGCTTCTGGAACAGGGAAAATCCGGGGAGACGCCCGCCGCAGTCATTCACAGCGGAACCCTTCCGGAGCAGAAAACGGTCCGGGGTGCCTTAAAAGATATCGGGCAGAAGGTTTTGGAGGCAGGAATCGAAAGCCCTGCCATCATTGCGGTGGGAGAGGCGGCTTCCCTTGATTTTTCTTCCACTGTGAAATACCCTTTGGAAAGGTGCCGGATCGGAGTAACGGGGACGGATTCCTTTACCGGAAAACTCAGGAGACAGCTGGAATCCCTTGGCGGGTGGACGGAATGTCTGCAAAACCTTCGGGTGGAATCCTGCCGGACGGGTAAGCCCATGAAGGAAGCTTATAAAAAACTGGCATCTTATACCTGGGTCGTCTTTACCAGTGCCAATGCAGTACGGGAATTCTTTCACGGTCTTTTGGAATACGGCCATGATTTCCGGGCATTGGGCCATGTGAAATTCGCTGCGGTCGGGAAGGGAACGGCGGGAGAACTGTTCCAATATGGATTCCGTGCCGATTATACGCCGGGAAAATATCAGGTAAGTGATCTGGCTGCCGGCCTTAAGGATCTGATATCACGGAGCGACAGGCTTTTGATTCCCAGGTCTTCCGGAGGTTCAAAGGAGCTTAATGAGGTTCTGGACGGGACTGGGGCATCCTATGATGATGTTGTGCTGTACGATGTGGTCTTAAGCAGGAAAAAGACGGACCATTGGAAGGAAGCCCTGCGTCGCATCCACTATCTGACTTTTGCCAGTGCCTCGGGAGTGAAAGCATTTTTTGCGGATGCGGATGAGGAGCTTACGGAAGCCCTTTCCGGCCTTAAGGTGGTATGCATCGGGGATGTCACGGCCAAAGCGCTTATGGAACAAGGAAAGAAGGCTGATATCATAGCAGAGGCATACAGTATCCGCGGCATGGCGGATGCCATATGCCGGGACTGGAATGAGGAAATATAAGGATATACCCTGCGGGTATCCCTTTATGTCCGGAAAATAAGGGCAATAATAAGGAAACACCCTGCGGGTATCCCTTTATGCCGGGAAAATAAAGGCAATAATAAAGAAAGGAGTAAGTCAAAATGAAGATAGAAGAGTCGAGCGCATTATTTGAGGAATCAAGGGAGTATTTTCCGGGCGGAGTAAACAGCCCGGTCCGTGCCTTTGGTTCCGTTGGAGGGGTTCCGGTATTCGTAAAACGGGCGGCAGGTTCCCATATTTATGATGAAGACGGCAACGAATACATTGATTACGTGAATTCCTGGGGGCCATGTATCCTTGGACATGCCTGGGGGCCGGTGGTGGAAGCTGTGAGAGAGGCATGCTTTGACGGCCTGTCTTTCGGAGCGCCCACCGGAAAAGAGCTGGTTTTGGGTAAACTCATCAAGGAGTGCATTCCTTCCGTAGAAATGATGCGTATGGTAAGCTCCGGGACAGAAGCGGTCATGAGTGCGGTCCGTGCGGCAAGAGGCTACACCGGAAGGGATAAGATCATCAAATTCAAAGGCTGCTATCACGGCCATTCCGACGGACTTCTGGTAAAGGCCGGTTCCGGTGCGCTGACGGGCTCCGCGCCGGACAGTGCCGGAGTACCGTTATCCTATACCCAACACACCTTGCTCGCCCAGTATAACAGTGAGGAATCCGTAAAGAAGCTTTTTAAAGAATTTCCGGATGCAATAGCGGCTGTGGTGGTAGAACCGGTAGCCGCCAATATGGGCCTTGTAGCTCCGAAGGCCGGTTTTCTGGAATTCTTAAGGGATATCACGACCCGGTATGGGGCACTTCTCATCTTTGATGAGGTCATAACCGGCTTCCGTATGGGACTTGGCGGAGCCCAGGGTTATTACGGCGTTACGCCTGATATGACGACCCTGGGGAAGATCGTGGGCGGCGGTATGCCCATGGGAGTTTACGGAGGGCGGAAGGAAATCATGGAGGTGGTCTCCCCGGCAGGGAAGGTCTACCAGGCCGGTACACTTTCCGGCAACCCAATTGCTACGGCAGCGGGAATCGTGACCATAAAGACCCTGATGGAGCATCCGGAAATCTATCCCTCTCTGGAAGAGAAGGCCGGGAGGCTTGTAAAGGCTCTGCAGGAAAGCCTTCCCCGCGTCCAGGTAAATCAGGCAGGTTCCCTGTTCAGCGTATTTTTCACAGAAAATCCGGTGGTGGATTATGACACCGCGCTGACTTCTGATACGGTCAAATATGCAAAGTATTTCCATTACCTGCTGGAGCATGGTATTTACACGGCTCCCTCCCAGTTTGAGATTCTGTTCCTGTCCGCAGTCCATACGGATGAGGATATTGAAAAAACCTGCGGGGTCATAAAGGAAGCAGCAGGCATCCTGGATTAAGTACAGATGAATAAGGCTGGAGAATGGCCGGTGAGCGGCTGTTTTCCGGCCTTTGTTTTTTTACGGAGTTTTAAGTCATAAATTTTACAGTATAAAATATAAAAGTTACATAAATTGTATTAACATTTCCGATTATCTATTGAAAAATAAGCCAATTGGGTATATTTTATTCTTAGAGGAGGCTGAATATATGGACTATTTAGTTGTGTATACAAGCAAAACCGGAAATACTCAGAAGGTAGCCATGAAGATTTTTGAAGCGCTTCCTGGAAAATCCAAGGACATTGTCAGCTTGGAGGAACTGCATGGTGAGGAAGCGGAGACATATTTTGTAGGATTCTGGAACAACCGCGGAACCTGCAAAACGGAAGTGATAGATTTTCTTTCGGAGCTGCATTGCAAGCGGGTGGCTTTGTTTGGAACCTGCGGGCTTTCCGGAAATAAAGAATATTTTAAACAGGTAGAAAAGCAGGTAGCTGTTTTTATACCGGATGATAATGAATATCTGGGCTGTTTTTTGTGCGGCGGTAAGATGGCACCCCAGATCCTTGAAAAATACAGACAGATGCAGGTAATAAACGATACCCCTCAGATCAGGGCCCTGATATCCGCATATGAGGACGCAATGCTTCATCCAAATGAGCAGGATTTTCAGAATGCCTGTGAATTTGCAGAATCAGCTCTTAAAAAGTAACAGAGGAAAAGGAGGAGCATTATGGGCTTGAAAGACGGTGGCAATTCGCAAAAAGATTCGAAAAAGCCATTTATTTTTTATTATGCAATTGTTTTAATTCTCATGGTATTGTTTAATGCAATGGCGGTTCCCTGGATCCAGTCAAAATCGGTAACGGAGGTTCCGTACAGCACATTTTTGGAAATGGTGGATGCGGGAAAGGTCCAGGCGGTTGCAAAGACCGAAACTGAGATCCAGTTTAAATCCGATACCGGAAAGAAGGACTGGGAAGGCAAGCCTGTGTATGAGGTTTATAAGACAGGGCCCTGGCCGGATGATACGCTGATGGAGAGACTGCTGTCCCATAATGTTCAGTTTGAAAAGACCATTGTTGTACAGACGTCTCCCATTATTTCCGTTTTGATCACCTGGATCCTTCCAATTCTGATTTTTGTATTTCTGGGGAATTTTTTATCCGGGCAGATGCAGAAGAGAATGGGCGGCGGCAATGCCATGACCTTTGGGAAGTCCAACCCGAAGATCTATGCGGAATCCGAGACAGGGAAAACCTTTCGGGATGTGGCCGGACAGGAGGAGGCAAAGGAAGCTTTAAAGGAGATCGTGGATTTCCTGCACAAGCCGCAGAAATATGCAGATATCGGAGCCTCTCTTCCCAAGGGCGCCCTGCTGGTAGGCCCTCCCGGAACCGGTAAGACACTTCTTGCCAAAGCGGTAGCAGGGGAGGCCCATGTTCCGTTTTTTTCCATATCCGGTTCGG
This sequence comes from Clostridium sp. Marseille-P2415, assembly GCF_900155545.1. Taxonomy (GTDB): domain Bacteria; phylum Bacillota; class Clostridia; order Lachnospirales; family Lachnospiraceae; genus Lacrimispora. The sequence continues at coordinate 201,997 of NZ_LT732525.1, read as the reverse complement.
AATTTGTGGAGATGTTCGTGGGCATGGGAGCCGCAAAGGTCAGGGACTTGTTTAAACAGGCCAATGATAAGGCACCCTGCATCGTGTTCATCGATGAGATTGATACCATAGGAAAGAAGCGTGACGGAGGCGGCTTTACCGGCAATGACGAACGGGAACAGACTTTAAACCAGCTGCTTGCCGAGATGGATGGATTTGACGGAAGAAAGGGCGTGGTGATTCTGGCGGCGACCAACCGCCCGGATTCTCTGGATAAGGCACTTTTAAGGCCAGGCCGCTTTGACCGCCGGATACCGGTGGAGCTTCCCGATTTAAATGGCCGCGAAGCCATATTGAAGGTTCACGGCAAAAATGTAAAACTATCCGATGACGTGGATTTTCATGGAATCGCATTGGCTACGGTCGGAGCCAGCGGTGCGGAGCTTGCCAACATGGTCAATGAGGCAGCGCTCCGGGCAGTCCGCATGGGCAGGAGGACCGTGACACAGAAGGATCTGGAGGAAAGCGTAGAGGTGGTCATCGCCGGGTACCAGAAGAAGGACGCTTCTGTGAGCGGCAGGGAAAGAAAGATCATTGCCTATCACGAAGTGGGCCATGCGCTGGTCGCCGCTTCCCAGAATCATTCGGCACCGGTCCATAAGATCACCATTATACCAAGAACTTCCGGGGCTCTCGGTTATACCATGCAGGTAGACGAGGAAGAGCGCCATCTTCTGACAAAGGACGCAGCCCTCAGTAAGATTGCTACCTTTACCGGAGGTAGGGCAGCGGAAGAACTGGTTTTTGACACGGTTACCAGCGGGGCTTCCAATGACATTGAGCAGGCCACCAGGATCGCCAGGGCCATGGTAACCCGCTATGGCATGAGCGATGAGTTTGATATGGTGGCTTTGGAAGCCGTGACCAATCAGTATCTGGGCGGTGACACATCCCTTGCCTGTGCTCCTGAGACGGCAAGGCAGATTGACGGTGAAGTGATAAGGATTATAAGAGAGCAGCACCAGAAAGCTTTACAGATACTGAAAGACCATGAGAAAAAGCTTCATGAAATAGCGGAATACTTACTGGAGCGGGAGACAATTACAGGGGAAGAATTTATGGAAATCTTCAATAAGGCAGAGGTTTAATGCTTTTGCCATTCCGCTGAGAAAAGAAAATGAAACAGCCGTTCCGTCATAGGATTCCCAAGCAGTAAGCAAAGAAGCAGTGACAGAAGGAAGGAGGCCGTCAGGTTGACAGCCTGGCTGCCGGATAAGAGGCCGTTTGCCTTTGCCAGCTTTAAGAAAAAGCCGTGCAAAAGGTAAACGGCCATTGTATGTCTTCCCAGAGCAGAGACAATGGGGATCCTGCGTCCGGGCAGATAAAAAAGAAGCCATGAGGTCCAGATTCCGGCATTTAAGAGGAGCAGTCCCCTTATCCGGATGGAATAACCGCCCAGAGCGTAAGACGTGGAATGGTAGAGCCATTCCGGTTTTATGCTTAACCGGTTTGACCACAGCAATAGGATGCATCCCAGCATGACGAGACATAACAGAGAGCCGGCCATAGAACCCCTTTTTTTCAAAGCCTGCAAGCTGGATTCCCACACATTGCGGCATAGGTATCCCGTTAGAAAGAAAGGAAAAAGGACAACGGTCCTGGAAAAGCTGAACCGGTATCCGGCCCATGGCACAAAGCCGATTAAAAGCGCAAGAGCCACTGCTCCGGTAATGAACCAGAGCCTGAAATGCTGATACCGGTCAATTACCGGCAGGAGCAAATACCAGAAAAACAGGGACATTAAGTACCACATCAGCCAGTAGGGACGGGTAAAGGGGTGGGAAAAGGGATCCCCAAGAAAGAATTTCCCAAACAGCAGGTAAAGGACCTGGAAACAGACATAAGGATAAAGAATTCTCTGAATCAGGTGCCTGGGATTCCATTTTGCAAAATATCCGGAGCAGAATGCAAAGGCAGGCATGTGAAAGGAATAGATGAGAAGGGAAAGAAAAGCGCTGATATCTCCCTTAAAAAGTTCCAGAAAATGTCCGAACACAACAAGGAAGATCAAAAGCGCCTTTGTATTGTCCATTTTAAAGTTTCTTTGTTCCCGGTCCATAGATTACCTGCCTTTTATTTTTTCTTTAATATCTCTGCGTACATCCATCCGTTGTACTTAAATACCGATTGGTCCTTTAAAATGGACATCTGCCTGCGCCAATCCCGCGGTGTCTGTCCCATGATGGAAAGAAAGTGCCGGTTAAAGCTTGATATGGAATGGAATCCCACCCGTTCGGAAATGCTTAAGACGGATTCCTCTGTCATGCGCAGCAAGTCGGCGGCCTTCCGGATCCGGGTAGCATTTAAGTGTTCCAGAGGCCGGGTTCCCATGACCGAGGAAAACAGCCTGCGGAAGTGAGTCGGGCTTAAGCCGCATAAGCCGGCCAGGTTTTCCATTGGGAAATCCTCCATATAGTGGTACCGGATAAAATCCAGTGCCGGTGCAATGACCAGAGCGTTTTCCGGCTGCTGGTCTTCTTTTTTGCTTCCGGCGGCAGCGATCCGCATCAGGTTTGAAGCCAGAGCAAGAAAAAGGCCGCGGACGATAAGCTCATAACCCGACTCTTTTCTCTTCATCTCTTCTATGATCTCCGTTACAAGGGAATGGATCACCGGGTATTCCTTCTTCCCCATGATCCGGCTTAAATGGTGTTCGGATATGGAAAACAGATCCACATTACGGAGGTCCGTTCCGGTAAAAAACGGGTGTAGAAGTTCCCCCATATCCACGAACAGATAGGACCATTTGCTGGCTGTTCCCGGCGTGCTGCAGGTGGTGTGCGGGATGTCACAGGATATGGCGG
>NZ_LT732525.1:84573-198412 GCF_900155545.1 Clostridium sp. Marseille-P2415 | reverse complement strand
ATGGCATGAGCGATGAGTTTGATATGGTGGCTTTGGAAGCCGTGACCAATCAGTATCTGGGCGGTGACACATCCCTTGCCTGTGCTCCTGAGACGGCAAGGCAGATTGACGGTGAAGTGATAAGGATTATAAGAGAGCAGCACCAGAAAGCTTTACAGATACTGAAAGACCATGAGAAAAAGCTTCATGAAATAGCGGAATACTTACTGGAGCGGGAGACAATTACAGGGGAAGAATTTATGGAAATCTTCAATAAGGCAGAGGTTTAATGCTTTTGCCATTCCGCTGAGAAAAGAAAATGAAACAGCCGTTCCGTCATAGGATTCCCAAGCAGTAAGCAAAGAAGCAGTGACAGAAGGAAGGAGGCCGTCAGGTTGACAGCCTGGCTGCCGGATAAGAGGCCGTTTGCCTTTGCCAGCTTTAAGAAAAAGCCGTGCAAAAGGTAAACGGCCATTGTATGTCTTCCCAGAGCAGAGACAATGGGGATCCTGCGTCCGGGCAGATAAAAAAGAAGCCATGAGGTCCAGATTCCGGCATTTAAGAGGAGCAGTCCCCTTATCCGGATGGAATAACCGCCCAGAGCGTAAGACGTGGAATGGTAGAGCCATTCCGGTTTTATGCTTAACCGGTTTGACCACAGCAATAGGATGCATCCCAGCATGACGAGACATAACAGAGAGCCGGCCATAGAACCCCTTTTTTTCAAAGCCTGCAAGCTGGATTCCCACACATTGCGGCATAGGTATCCCGTTAGAAAGAAAGGAAAAAGGACAACGGTCCTGGAAAAGCTGAACCGGTATCCGGCCCATGGCACAAAGCCGATTAAAAGCGCAAGAGCCACTGCTCCGGTAATGAACCAGAGCCTGAAATGCTGATACCGGTCAATTACCGGCAGGAGCAAATACCAGAAAAACAGGGACATTAAGTACCACATCAGCCAGTAGGGACGGGTAAAGGGGTGGGAAAAGGGATCCCCAAGAAAGAATTTCCCAAACAGCAGGTAAAGGACCTGGAAACAGACATAAGGATAAAGAATTCTCTGAATCAGGTGCCTGGGATTCCATTTTGCAAAATATCCGGAGCAGAATGCAAAGGCAGGCATGTGAAAGGAATAGATGAGAAGGGAAAGAAAAGCGCTGATATCTCCCTTAAAAAGTTCCAGAAAATGTCCGAACACAACAAGGAAGATCAAAAGCGCCTTTGTATTGTCCATTTTAAAGTTTCTTTGTTCCCGGTCCATAGATTACCTGCCTTTTATTTTTTCTTTAATATCTCTGCGTACATCCATCCGTTGTACTTAAATACCGATTGGTCCTTTAAAATGGACATCTGCCTGCGCCAATCCCGCGGTGTCTGTCCCATGATGGAAAGAAAGTGCCGGTTAAAGCTTGATATGGAATGGAATCCCACCCGTTCGGAAATGCTTAAGACGGATTCCTCTGTCATGCGCAGCAAGTCGGCGGCCTTCCGGATCCGGGTAGCATTTAAGTGTTCCAGAGGCCGGGTTCCCATGACCGAGGAAAACAGCCTGCGGAAGTGAGTCGGGCTTAAGCCGCATAAGCCGGCCAGGTTTTCCATTGGGAAATCCTCCATATAGTGGTACCGGATAAAATCCAGTGCCGGTGCAATGACCAGAGCGTTTTCCGGCTGCTGGTCTTCTTTTTTGCTTCCGGCGGCAGCGATCCGCATCAGGTTTGAAGCCAGAGCAAGAAAAAGGCCGCGGACGATAAGCTCATAACCCGACTCTTTTCTCTTCATCTCTTCTATGATCTCCGTTACAAGGGAATGGATCACCGGGTATTCCTTCTTCCCCATGATCCGGCTTAAATGGTGTTCGGATATGGAAAACAGATCCACATTACGGAGGTCCGTTCCGGTAAAAAACGGGTGTAGAAGTTCCCCCATATCCACGAACAGATAGGACCATTTGCTGGCTGTTCCCGGCGTGCTGCAGGTGGTGTGCGGGATGTCACAGGATATGGCGGTGACGTCTCCGGCTTCAAAGGGAAAGGATATATCCTCGAATTTCATGATTCCGCTGTCCGTCTCGCACAAGCCGATCTCCAGACAGTTGTGGATGTGAAGCCGTCCGGAAGGAACGTCGGATATCCGCCAGTGTTCCCCTGTCAGGAGCAGGACAGGAAAATGGGCGGGAAGATCATAATCCCGGAATTCGATAATTGTCTTTTTACGCCTGGGCATATCTGCCTCATCCTCCTGGAATTTACTCATTTCATTATACATTATATCTAAGCGATATTTCAACCAATACCGGATGAAAAGATAAGCTGATAAAACTGAAAAACAGCTTAATGGAAAGAAAAAATTGGGAAAATACCTGGTATCTGGGAAAAGCATTCCATTGAAAATGGATTATCGCAAAAGTAAAAGGTTGAAATTGCATAGTTTTGACCGGGTTTTGATTGGAAACGGTATCCGGGTTTTTTTATAATATTACTATAAATAAAAGCGGATATGGGGGAGTAATTATGAAAATTTCCGAAAGACAGGAAAACCCGGGCAGTCAGATCCGGAGAAAGAGGCACGGGATGGCCTGGTACTTAAGACGTGACTGGCAGCTATACGTACTTATGGTTCTTCCTATACTTTTTATCCTGATTTTTAAGTTCTTACCATATACCGGATTGTCCATTGCATTTAAGGATTATAAGGTGGCAAAGGGGTACTCGGAAAGTCCCTGGGTGGGATTTTCGGTTTTTGAAAAGGTGTTTAAGAAAAGGGATTTCGGCCAGGCTCTGGGCAATACCCTGCTGTTAAATATTCTGGACCTGGTTTTCAGCTTCCCGATGCCGGTTATCCTTGCCCTTATTCTCAATGAAATCAGAAATAAGTATTTTAAGAGCGTGATGCAGACGCTTTTATATCTGCCCCATTTTTTATCCTGGGTCATCATCGGAGGAATCGGCTATTCCATGTTTTCTTTAAGCAGCGGGGTAGTCAATGCGCTCATTCAGAATGCCGGGCACAGTCCCATACCGTTTCTCCAGGAGGACACCTGGTGGCTGGTCAGCTACGTATTCATCGGTGTATGGCAGTCCATGGGGTGGGGGACCATCATTTACCTGGCGGCCATAACCGGTGTTAACTCCGAACTTTACGAGGCAGCGAGGGTGGATGGGGCCGGCAGATGGAAGCAATGCCTTCATGTGACATTGCCCTGTATCCGCAGCACCATCGTAACGCTTCTCATCATGAACCTGGGAAAACTTATGGGAGGCAGCTTTGAACGGGTCTTTGCCCTGGCTAATGCCAAAGCGACCCAGTATACCACTACAATTCCGGTATTGGTATACCGTATGGGGATTGAAAGCGGAAAGTTCAGTGAGGCGACTGCTCTGGGATTGTTCCAGTCCATCATCGGCCTCGCGCTGGTGCTGGCAGCGGATTACACAGCCAAGCGCCTCGGTGAAGACGGATTGATTTAAGGAGGGAATAAATATGAGCCGGAACAGAATCAGAAACCACAGGACATGGACCGGAAAAAGGGTGAGGGCCCGGGCTGTCGACTTGTTTTTCTATCTTTTTCTTTTGCTGATTTCCCTTACCTGCCTGCTGCCATTTCTGCATATATTTGCGAAATCCGTCAGCAAAGAAGCTTATGTCATTGCAAATAAGATTTTTATAATACCGAAGGATATTAATTTCCATGCCTATTATAAAGTGTTCCAGGATGCTTCCATTATGCGTTCGCTGTATGTGTCCGTCATAGTGACCGTGTCATTTACGGCAATCGGCATCTTTTTAACCATCAGTGCGGCGTATGCCTTAAGCAGGACCCGTTTAAGGGGAAGGAAGATCATGACGTTCTTAATCATGTTTACCATGTATTTTGCCGCAGGTACCATTCCTGACTATCTGCTTATGAACCAGCTGCATATGCTGGATACCTGGTGGTGCATGATCCTGCCTCTGTCCTTTTCAGCCTATAATTTTCTGATCATGAAGAATAACTTTCATGCGTCCATACCGGATAGCCTGATTGAATCAGCTCTTATGGACGGGGCCAGCCACTTCCGGATATTAAGCAGCATCGTGGTGCCTTTATCCAAGCCCATCATCGCTACCATTTCCTTATTTTACGCGGTAGGCCGCTGGAATGCGTATTCCGATGCCCTGTTCTATGTCAAACAAAGAACGGATTTAAGGCCGCTGCAGCTAAAGCTCTATTATCTGGTAGTGGCAGCCAGTGAGTCCTTTAAAGCCGAGGGGGCTGTGGTGACGGGACAGATTACCAACCCGGAGGTTTTAAAAGCTTCCTGCATCATTTTTGCAACATTACCCATTGTCTGTATCTATCCCTTTGTACAGAAGTATTTTGTACATGGGACCATGATCGGTGCAGTGAAGGGATGAGCGCGTCCAGAAAAGGGCGATTGGTTTAGTGGGTGGAAATCCCATACGGCAAGGCGTAGCGAGCCACCGTTAGCGAGTCTTGGGTGTTGTCTGGTAACAGGCAAGGCTAAGCGTAGACAGTCAGGAAACAGGGTTGCAATGCTATCGAGCTTCGAAATTTTACAAAGTCTTAAAGGCCGACGCAGTTTATCCATGCGGAAGGCAACATCATAACAAGCGTTAAGCGAGTTTGTTATGGCTTTGACGGAGTCCAAGGGCCAATCATGTTTTACAATGACTAATCAGTCAACTGGAGAGAGCCTGTGATTTCCTGCAAAGCAGATAACTGCTGCATGCAGGTATGACGTACAACGATGACAAGGAGGAAATCAAAGGAGTCACAGGCAGTCGGACACTCTCATAGTACCAAAGAAGCCAGTAATGATGGCGGAGGGAAGGGGAGTGCATAATAACACTCTTTCTGAGGGCACATTTACCGCACTCAGGGGCGGGAGGATAAATGCAAACGAAATTAGAAAGAATAGCAGACAAATCGGCTCATGAAAGCCGACCGGTATTTACATCACTGTATCACTTGCTGAATGAGGAACTATTGCTTCAATGCCATAAAGAATTAGACGGAAAGAAAGCAACAGGAGTCGATGGAATAACAAAAGAGGAATACAGCCAAAACTTAAGAGAAAACATCAGAAATCTGGTGAAAAGACTTAGGAACAAGGCATATAAGCCGAAACCGACCCTGCGGGTGTATATACCGAAAGCAAATGGAAAGAAGCGTCCACTGGGTATTGCAGTCTATGAAGATAAAATTGTGCAATTAGGACTAAAGAAGATATTGGAAGCGGTATATGAACCAAAGTTTCAGGAGAACATGTACGGATTCCGGCCGAAACGCGACTGTCATATGGCAATCAAAGAAATGTGTATCAGTATCGTGCGAAAGCGTATCAACTATGTTGTAGATGCAGATATCAAAGGTTTCTTCGACCATATGAGTCACGAATGGACAATGAAGTTCGTTGAATACTACATCAAAGACCCGAACATACTCTGGCTGATAAAGAAGTATCTGAAAGCAGGAGTGCTGGAAGAAGGGAGGTATCAGACGAATGAATGGGGATCCGCCCAAGGAAATATCATCAGTCCGATATTGGCAAATATCTACATGCACCATGTGCTGGTGTTGTGGTACAAAGCATACTTTGAGAAACGCGGAACGGGAATGAGTTTTCTGGTAGTGTATGCAGATGATTACCTGGCAGGCTTTGAACATAAGGGGGAAGCCAAACGATACTACGAAGAGATGCAGATACGGCTGTGTAAATATGGGTTGGAACTAGAGACGAGTAAAAGCAGACTTGTAGAATTCGGGAGATATGCGAAAGAAAGAAGAAAGCGAAAAGGGGAGGGAAAACCCGAGACCTTTGATTTCTTGGGATTTACATTCTATTGCGGAGAAAACCAGGAGGGAAAGTTCTGTGTGATACCGAAAACCAACGGGAAACGAATGCGGACAAAACTGAAGGAGATGAAACAGTGGCTGAAGAACAATCGAACAAAGCCATTAAAAGAGATAATGCTGATCCTTAATCGTAAGCTGGTTGGACACTACAGATACTACGGTGTGACGTATAACATACCATCGCTGATGAAGTATCACTATTACACAACGCGCCTGTTATACCGCTGGATGAATCGAAGGAGTCAGAAGAAAAGCTACAATTGGGAGGAATTTAAGCAGATGCTGGATTATTATCCGCTGGCATATCCCAAGAGGTATTACAATCTCTATGCGTAGCGGGAATCTGTAAATGTTATTATGAAGAGCCGTATGCGGGAAAGCCGCACGTACGGTTCTGGAAAGGACTTCGCATTGTGAGGTGCGATTTTACTAAACGCGCGTCCAGAAAAGGGCGATTGGTTTAGTGGGTGGAAATCCCATACGGCAAGGCGTAGCGAGCCACCGTTAGCGAGTCTTGGGTGTTGTCTGGTAACAGGCAAGGCTAAGCGTAGACAGTCAGGAAACAGGGTTGCAATGCTATCGAGCTTCGAAATTTTACAAAGTCTTAAAGGCCGACGCAGTTTATCCATGCGGAAGGCAACATCATAACAAGCGTTAAGCGAGTTTGTTATGGCTTTGACGGAGTCCAAGGGCCAATCATGTTTTACAATGACTAATCAGTCAACTGGAGAGAGCCTGTGATTTCCTGCAAAGCAGATAACTGCTGCATGCAGGTATGACGTACAACGATGACAAGGAGGAAATCAAAGGAGTCACAGGCAGTCGGACACTCTCATAGTACCAAAGAAGCCAGTAATGATGGCGGAGGGAAGGGGAGTGCATAATAACACTCTTTCTGAGGGCACATTTACCGCACTCAGGGGCGGGAGGATAAATGCAAACGAAATTAGAAAGAATAGCAGACAAATCGGCTCATGAAAGCCGACCGGTATTTACATCACTGTATCACTTGCTGAATGAGGAACTATTGCTTCAATGCCATAAAGAATTAGACGGAAAGAAAGCAACAGGAGTCGATGGAATAACAAAAGAGGAATACAGCCAAAACTTAAGAGAAAACATCAGAAATCTGGTGAAAAGACTTAGGAACAAGGCATATAAGCCGAAACCGACCCTGCGGGTGTATATACCGAAAGCAAATGGAAAGAAGCGTCCACTGGGTATTGCAGTCTATGAAGATAAAATTGTGCAATTAGGACTAAAGAAGATATTGGAAGCGGTATATGAACCAAAGTTTCAGGAGAACATGTACGGATTCCGGCCGAAACGCGACTGTCATATGGCAATCAAAGAAATGTGTATCAGTATCGTGCGAAAGCGTATCAACTATGTTGTAGATGCAGATATCAAAGGTTTCTTCGACCATATGAGTCACGAATGGACAATGAAGTTCGTTGAATACTACATCAAAGACCCGAACATACTCTGGCTGATAAAGAAGTATCTGAAAGCAGGAGTGCTGGAAGAAGGGAGGTATCAGACGAATGAATGGGGATCCGCCCAAGGAAATATCATCAGTCCGATATTGGCAAATATCTACATGCACCATGTGCTGGTGTTGTGGTACAAAGCATACTTTGAGAAACGCGGAACGGGAATGAGTTTTCTGGTAGTGTATGCAGATGATTACCTGGCAGGCTTTGAACATAAGGGGGAAGCCAAACGATACTACGAAGAGATGCAGATACGGCTGTGTAAATATGGGTTGGAACTAGAGACGAGTAAAAGCAGACTTGTAGAATTCGGGAGATATGCGAAAGAAAGAAGAAAGCGAAAAGGGGAGGGAAAACCCGAGACCTTTGATTTCTTGGGATTTACATTCTATTGCGGAGAAAACCAGGAGGGAAAGTTCTGTGTGATACCGAAAACCAACGGGAAACGAATGCGGACAAAACTGAAGGAGATGAAGCAGTGGCTGAAGAACAATCGAACAAAGCCATTAAAAGAGATAATGCTGATCCTTAATCGTAAGCTGGTTGGACACTACAGATACTACGGTGTGACGTATAACATACCATCGCTGATGAAGTATCACTATTACACAACGCGCCTGTTATACCGCTGGATGAATCGAAGGAGTCAGAAGAAAAGCTACAATTGGGAGGAATTTAAGCAGATGCTGGATTATTATCCGCTGGCATATCCCAAGAGGTACTACAATCTCTATGCGTAGCGGGAATCTGTAAATGTTATTATGAAGAGCCGTATGCGGGAAAGCCGCACGTACGGTTCTGGAAAGGACTTCGCATTGTGAGGTGCGATTTTACTAAACAATTGAAATCTTTTAAGAAATAGGAGGGGACATTCATGAGAAAAAGGAAAGTATGGAAAAAGGCAGCGGCATTCGGTATGGCGGCGGTCATGGCCGCAGGTCTTTTAACGGGCTGCAGCGGAAAAAAGGAGGAAACGGTTTCCGACGGTACGAAGTCAGGGACAGAAGAAACAAAAAAGGCCGGGGGAACTGTAAAAAAGGAAGGCTATACGGATTATTCCCAGGGATTTCCGGAGAATGTGACCATAAAAATCCCGGTGTACGACAGAGGCTTTGAAGGCTGGGATCCGGTAAATAATTACTATACCAAATGGATCCAGAAATCGTTCGGCGATAAGTATAACGTTACCATCCAGTATATTGCGATCAACCGCCAGAATGAGATTGCGGATTATATGCAGATGATCGCGGCTGGAAATGCGCCTGATATTATTTACCATTACGATATGCCCCAGGCTGTGAATTACAATTCCGAAGGGGCCATGCAGGAGCTGGATTTAGAAGAAATCAAATACTATGCCCCTGATTTTTATAAGAAGACGGAAGATATCATAAATACCTATGGAAAACTTGACGGCAAAAACGTGTTCTTCTTTGCGGAGCGGGAAGCCATCTATTATAGCTGGGTGACCTTAATCCGTCAGGACTGGCTTGATAAAGTGGGGATGGAAAAACCAACCACACGGGAAGAGCTTTATGCGGTGGCCAGAGCATGGAAAGAGGCCGGACTTGGGACACTGGGGGATCAGATCATCAATAAGAGCTACACCTATGCATATCCGTTTATCGGTGCCGACCCGGATGATAAGGAACTGAATCTGTATCTGGATTTAAATGTTGCGCCTCTTACCTGGAAGGCCAGCAAAGACTATTTGAAAGCCATGAACCAGGCATACAACGATGGCATACTGGATCCTGAATTTTACTTAAATGCCGACGATGCGGCATGGAAAGCGGATTTCGTGGCCGGCAATGTTGGAACCTATTCCTTTTATATTTCTGCCAATACGGATGTCATAAACAGCTTAAAGGCAAATGACCCGGAAGCGGATGTTTCCGTGATCAGCCCCACCGCTCAGGCTCCGGCCGGAAACCCTGCTTATTATTATAAGTATCCTCCTTACGGTATTGTGATGGGAATCAATTCCAAGACAAGTGATGAACAGAGGGCGGCAATCTGGATGTACTTAAACTGGATGGCCCAGCCGGAAAACTTATTCTTTTTACAAAACGGGATAGAAGGTGTGAATTACACCCTGGACGCAGATGGGATCGCGGTACCTGCGGACGGCTTTGCAGGAGAATCAAAGCTTTCCAATAACAACAATAAGGATTACTGGTGCCTGGTAACAGAGGTAGTTGCTGACTATGGAGATGAAGAAAAAAATTTAAAAGCAAATACAAAGAAGCTGGCTCCGGCCGGGTATGAGGATCTGATCCGGCAGTCCTACGAATATACCAAGGAAGTGGAACAATATGGCCTGATCAGTCCGATCTTTACCCAGAGCGTAAGCTCCATCAGTGAATACGCCTCCGATTTAACTGCCATGTGGCAGGAATTCTATGTTGACATGGTGACCTGCAAGCCGGAAGAACTGGATGCAAAGTATGAGGAATACTGTAAGGAGTATCTGGATAACGGTTATCAGGACATTCTGGACGAAAAGCAGGCATTGATCGATTCCGGCAATTATGTCGCAGAATAAAAGAAGAAAGGGCTGTTGCAGATCCGCACCGGCCCTTTCTTAAAACACAGCAGGCAGAGTGAAAGGAAGAACATATATGACAGAGACAAAAAAAGGAAGCTTTACACTTCCGGGAGAATCCGGCTATGAGGAGCTGACTCTTAAGCTGGCAGACCGCTGGGGAGCCGATGTGATCCGGGACAGCGACGGCACGGTGCTTTCCGATGAGATAACAGGGGCAGGATACGGAATCTATTCCACCATTTGCATGATCCGGGATCACAACGGGTGGGCCAAGGCCCATCCGGAACAGCTCCAGCAGACCTTTCTGGTCACGGAACCAGGAACAGCAGAAGAAAGCCTGCTGGTAATCCATCTGCTGGAGGACTTTTTCGAAGAGCAGTTCTGTATCAATGACAGCAGGGAATCCGTGAAATACTGGCAGGTATACGACCGGACTACAGACCAGGAGCTGTCCGGTCTCTTATGGACTTATGATGCAGAAACAGGCAATGTGATCATATCGGAAGCCATTTCCCTTCATCAATATACCGTCAGCTTTCTGGCATACCGGATATGGGAGGAGATCTCCATGTACAATCATGTGACCAACCACTGGGAAAAGGAGCATCTGATGCCGGTGGATCCCAGACATGAGGAAACCAGGGCCTATTTATCCGGATGGCTGAAGACGTGGTGTGAAAACCATCCCGCCACAACAGTGGTGCGCTTCACCTCACTCTTTTACAATTTTGCCTGGATGTGGGGGAGCAGTGAAAGAAAACGGAATCTCTTCAGTGACTGGGGGTCTTATGATTTTACCGTCAGTCCCAGGGCGTTAAAAGAATTTGAACAGCAGTATGGCTATGCCCTGACTGCCGAAGATTTCATCAACCAGGGAAAATTCCATGTAACCCATATGCCTCCGGGAAAACGCCAGCTGGATTACATGGCCTTTGTGAACCGTTTTGTAGTGGACTTTGGAAAGGAACTGGTGGAGCTGGTCCATGGCTATGGAAAAAAAGCCTACGTATTTTATGATGACAGCTGGATCGGTGTGGAGCCATATAACAGCCATTTTAAGGAATTCGGCTTTGATGGTCTGATCAAATGCGTATTCTCCGGCTACGAGGCAAGGCTTTGTGCAGGAGCAGAGGTAGAAACCCATGAATTAAGACTTCACCCATACCTCTTTCCCGTAGGCCTTGGCGGGGCCCCTACCTTCAGCCGGGGCGGTGATCCGGTAAAGGACGCAAAAGAATACTGGAATCATGTGCGCCGCGCCCTTCTGCGGGAAAAAATAGACCGCATCGGCCTTGGCGGATATCTCCATCTGGTGGAAGACTACCCGGATTTTTGCAGCTATATCGAAAAAATAGCAGATGAATTCCGCCTGATCAAGACCTTTCACGAGAATGGAGAAGTATACACCCTTCCCTTAAGGACAGCAGTTCTTCATTCCTGGGGAAAACTCCGGTCCTGGACCTTATCCGGACATTTCCATGAGACTGATATACATGATCTGGTCCATATAAATGAAGCCTTATCCGGCCTTCCCGTTAAAGTGGAATTCATAAGCTTTGATGATGTGAGGGAGGGAGCCTTAAAAAATGTGGATGTTCTCATAAACGCAGGAGCTGCCGGAACCGCCTGGAGCGGAGGCGATGCCTGGGCAGACAGCAGGGTGGTTGATGAGGTGACCCGTTTTGTTCACGAAGGAGGAGTTTTCCTTGGTGTGAATGAGCCATCGGCGAAAGAAGGCTGCCATACTTTCTTCCGAATGGCCCATGTGCTTGGAATTGATAAGGATACCGGTGCGAGAGTATGCCATGGCCGCTGGGATTATAAGAAGGAACTTATAAAAGACCTGTTGCCGGATGGAGCCGGAGTACGGGGAAAGAGCGGCCTTTACTTAACCGACGGTAAAGCCCGTGTGCTTAAGGAGGAGAATGGGATCCCTTCGGTCACGCTGCATGAGTTCGGTAAAGGATGCGGGATTTATTTAAGCAGCTTCCAGGTGAACTGCGAGAATACCAGAATGCTGCTAAACCTGATGCTCTATGGGAAAAAAATGGACTTAAGGCAGAAGTATTTAACGGATAATCCCTATACGGAATGCGCATGGTACCCGGAAAGCCGCCAGCTTGTGGTGATTAACAACAGTGAGAAGCTTAAGCAGGCTTCCGTAGAAACCGGTTTCGGCGTATCCCGTGTGACCGTTCAGGCTTTTGATACGGTTATCATGACATTATAGGGGATGGAGGTGCCGGCCGCAGTGATTCTTTACTTCGGCCGGCGCCTTTTTTGGCTCTTTTGGCTGTTGATTATCATTGAAATTAGTACTATAATCGACAAATGTGAATAAATTCCAGAAAGGGCGTGGCAAAATGGTAAAAGATCTAACAGTAGGGAAACCCTCAAAGGTACTATGGCAGTTTTCGATTCCCATGTTTATCAGCGTGATTTTCCAGCAGCTTTATAACATTACAGACAGCGTGGTAGCAGGGAAATTTGCGGGAGAGGAGGCGCTGGCTGCGGTAGGGGCATCTTATCCGGTAACCATGATTTTTATGGCAGTTGCAGTAGGAAGCAACATTGGATGCTCGGTCATTATCTCTCAGCTGTTTGGTGCAAAACGGTATAAGGAGATGAAAACCGCCATCTATACCACTTTAATCTCATCTGTGGTGCTGAGCCTTGTTTTGATGGCAGCAGGTCTGGCTTTCTGCGGTCCCATGATGAACCTCATACAGACCCCGGTTAATATTTTTGAGGATGCATCGCTGTATCTGAAAATTTACATCGGGGGATTTTTGTTCCTGTTTCTTTATAACGTATGTACGGGGATCTTCAATTCTCTGGGGGACTCCAAAACCCCGCTTTATTTCCTCATAGGCTCTTCCTTGGGGAATATTATCCTGGACATGGTTTTTGTCATCGTCTTCCACTGGGGAGTGGCAGGAGTTGCCTGGGCTACGTTTCTGGCACAGGGAATCGCCTGTATACTGGCTGCGGTGACGGTCCGGAAAAGGATCGCCGGAGTGGAAACACAAGGAGCGTTTCCGGCATTTTCCTGGGAAATGCTTAAGAAGGTCGGTATGGTGGCAGTTCCGAGCATCCTTCAGCAAAGCTTTATTTCCATTGGAAACATGTTCATCCAGGGTCTGGTCAACAGCTTAGGCTCTCCGGTTATTGCAGGCTACTCCGCAGCAGTGAAGCTTAATACCTTTACCATCACCTCCTTTACCACCCTTGCCAACGGCCTGTCCAGCTTTACGGCCCAGAACATGGGTGCAGGAGAAGAGGGGCGGGTAAAAAGCGGGTTCCGGGCCGGCTGGTCCATGGCCATATTCGTGGCAATACCCTTTACCCTTGTCTTTTTCTTTATGGGAGCTCCGGNGGCTATGGAAAAAAAGCCTACGTATTTTATGATGACAGCTGGATCGGTGTGGAGCCATATAACAGCCATTTTAAGGAATTCGGCTTTGATGGTCTGATCAAATGCGTATTCTCCGGCTACGAGGCAAGGCTTTGTGCAGGAGCAGAGGTAGAAACCCATGAATTAAGACTTCACCCATACCTCTTTCCCGTAGGCCTTGGCGGGGCCCCTACCTTCAGCCGGGGCGGTGATCCGGTAAAGGACGCAAAAGAATACTGGAATCATGTGCGCCGCGCCCTTCTGCGGGAAAAAATAGACCGCATCGGCCTTGGCGGATATCTCCATCTGGTGGAAGACTACCCGGATTTTTGCAGCTATATCGAAAAAATAGCAGATGAATTCCGCCTGATCAAGACCTTTCACGAGAATGGAGAAGTATACACCCTTCCCTTAAGGACAGCAGTTCTTCATTCCTGGGGAAAACTCCGGTCCTGGACCTTATCCGGACATTTCCATGAGACTGATATACATGATCTGGTCCATATAAATGAAGCCTTATCCGGCCTTCCCGTTAAAGTGGAATTCATAAGCTTTGATGATGTGAGGGAGGGAGCCTTAAAAAATGTGGATGTTCTCATAAACGCAGGAGCTGCCGGAACCGCCTGGAGCGGAGGCGATGCCTGGGCAGACAGCAGGGTGGTTGATGAGGTGACCCGTTTTGTTCACGAAGGAGGAGTTTTCCTTGGTGTGAATGAGCCATCGGCGAAAGAAGGCTGCCATACTTTCTTCCGAATGGCCCATGTGCTTGGAATTGATAAGGATACCGGTGCGAGAGTATGCCATGGCCGCTGGGATTATAAGAAGGAACTTATAAAAGACCTGTTGCCGGATGGAGCCGGAGTACGGGGAAAGAGCGGCCTTTACTTAACCGACGGTAAAGCCCGTGTGCTTAAGGAGGAGAATGGGATCCCTTCGGTCACGCTGCATGAGTTCGGTAAAGGATGCGGGATTTATTTAAGCAGCTTCCAGGTGAACTGCGAGAATACCAGAATGCTGCTAAACCTGATGCTCTATGGGAAAAAAATGGACTTAAGGCAGAAGTATTTAACGGATAATCCCTATACGGAATGCGCATGGTACCCGGAAAGCCGCCAGCTTGTGGTGATTAACAACAGTGAGAAGCTTAAGCAGGCTTCCGTAGAAACCGGTTTCGGCGTATCCCGTGTGACCGTTCAGGCTTTTGATACGGTTATCATGACATTATAGGGGATGGAGGTGCCGGCCGCAGTGATTCTTTACTTCGGCCGGCGCCTTTTTTGGCTCTTTTGGCTGTTGATTATCATTGAAATTAGTACTATAATCGACAAATGTGAATAAATTCCAGAAAGGGCGTGGCAAAATGGTAAAAGATCTAACAGTAGGGAAACCCTCAAAGGTACTATGGCAGTTTTCGATTCCCATGTTTATCAGCGTGATTTTCCAGCAGCTTTATAACATTACAGACAGCGTGGTAGCAGGGAAATTTGCGGGAGAGGAGGCGCTGGCTGCGGTAGGGGCATCTTATCCGGTAACCATGATTTTTATGGCAGTTGCAGTAGGAAGCAACATTGGATGCTCGGTCATTATCTCTCAGCTGTTTGGTGCAAAACGGTATAAGGAGATGAAAACCGCCATCTATACCACTTTAATCTCATCTGTGGTGCTGAGCCTTGTTTTGATGGCAGCAGGTCTGGCTTTCTGCGGTCCCATGATGAACCTCATACAGACCCCGGTTAATATTTTTGAGGATGCATCGCTGTATCTGAAAATTTACATCGGGGGATTTTTGTTCCTGTTTCTTTATAACGTATGTACGGGGATCTTCAATTCTCTGGGGGACTCCAAAACCCCGCTTTATTTCCTCATAGGCTCTTCCTTGGGGAATATTATCCTGGACATGGTTTTTGTCATCGTCTTCCACTGGGGAGTGGCAGGAGTTGCCTGGGCTACGTTTCTGGCACAGGGAATCGCCTGTATACTGGCTGCGGTGACGGTCCGGAAAAGGATCGCCGGAGTGGAAACACAAGGAGCGTTTCCGGCATTTTCCTGGGAAATGCTTAAGAAGGTCGGTATGGTGGCAGTTCCGAGCATCCTTCAGCAAAGCTTTATTTCCATTGGAAACATGTTCATCCAGGGTCTGGTCAACAGCTTAGGCTCTCCGGTTATTGCAGGCTACTCCGCAGCAGTGAAGCTTAATACCTTTACCATCACCTCCTTTACCACCCTTGCCAACGGCCTGTCCAGCTTTACGGCCCAGAACATGGGTGCAGGAGAAGAGGGGCGGGTAAAAAGCGGGTTCCGGGCCGGCTGGTCCATGGCCATATTCGTGGCAATACCCTTTACCCTTGTCTTTTTCTTTATGGGAGCTCCGGTTATCCGCATTTTCATGGAACAGCCCGGCGGGGAGGCCATGAATACCGGCATTTCCTTTCTCCGCATCGTGTCGCCATTCTATATTGTTGTAGCAACGAAGCTGATGGCAGACGGGGTGCTGCGGGGTTCCGGTGCAATGAGGTATTTTATGATTACCACCTTTGCTGACTTAATCCTGCGCGTGGTCATTTCGTTCCTGTTAGCAGGTCCCTTTGGAGCGAACGGGATCTGGATGTCATGGCCCATAGGCTGGTGTATTGCTGCTTGTCTGTCCATGGGATTTTATCTCAGGGGATCGTGGAAATATTCTGAAAAATAAAAGGATGTTAAAGGATCCCTTCCAGATCAAAGGGCGGTGTATATTCTTCCTTTGCGCTGCTTTTTTCCTGCATAAATCCCTGGTCCAATCCGAGTCTGATGGCCTCATCCAGCACTTTGTTATATTCATAAGAAGTGATTCTCCGGTTGATCTCCGGAAAGTCTGCGCTGTGGTAAAAGGGGGTATACTGGCTCATAAGGCTGATGTAATACATTCCAGGGGGCAGCTCTTCCTTCATCCAGTGAAGGAGGCGGATGGAATCCTCTTTTGCGCCGGGAAGAACCATATGGCGTATGATGACTCCTTTTTTCATAAGAATTCCGGCGGAGTCAAATTGCGGCGCGCCGGTCTGGTCTATCATCTGCTTTACCGCTTTTGAGGCAATATCAAAATAATCGGCGGCCTTGCTGTAACGCGAGGAAAGCCCGGATTGATAATATTTTAAGTCCGGAAGCCAGATATCCACGTATCCATCCAGCTCCCTTATGACTTCGCAGGTTTCATATCCTCCGCTGTTATAAACGACCGGAATCGAAAGCCTGGATTTTATGAGGTCCAGAGCCCTTAAGACGGAGGGCAGATACTGGGTCGCTGTGACCAGATTCAGGTTATGGGCGCCTTCTTCCTGAAGCTTTAAGAAAATGTCAGCCAGCTGGCGGACGGTGAGCTCTTTCCCGAAATTTTCCTGGCTTATGGAATAATTCTGGCAAAAACAGCAGCGCAGGGTGCAGCCGGAAAAAAATACGGTTCCGCTTCCCCGGCTTCCGCTGATACATGGCTCCTCCCAGTGATGGAGTGCGGCACGGGCTGCTTTTACGGCATTGCCGCATCCGCAGAAGCCGGTGCTTACATGGCGGTTTACTCTGCAGTTTCTGGGACAGAGACTGCAGGATTCGTAGATATGGTCAAGGTTTATCTGGGTATCTCCTGTTATTGACAAATTGGCTTTCGTACATTAATATAACCTGTAAGCAGGAAAGCAGGGGGCCGCGAAGCGGGCATTTGCTTTCATCTCATATTATAGTAAACAATATGCAAAAAGATTGCAAGATAAAGGTGATGTACAAGTGAGTGATGAAGATGAATGAAACGAAAAATATGGCCGCTCTCCGCTATGCATTTCCAAAAACCGTACCGGTTATGGCAGGATATCTGGTCCTGGGTGCGGCTTATGGTATACTTATGAATGTCAATGGTTATGGGATCTGGTGGGCCCTTCTTATAAGCGTATTTGTATACGCCGGAAGTCTGCAGTATCTTGGGATTACGTTTTTTGCGGCGGCCGTTAATCCATGGTACGCTTTTTTTATGTCCTTGATGCTCAATGCCAGGCATTTATTTTACGGACTTTCCATGCTGGACAGATATAAGGAGGCAGGAAAGTTAAAACCTTACCTGGTTTTTTCCTTAACGGATGAGACGTTTTCCGTTTTGTGCAATGAAAAGCTGCCGGAAGGACTTTCCGAATACCGGGTGTATTTTTTTGTGTCCCTGTTAGACCAGCTATACTGGGCGGCAGGGACCGCGGCCGGCGCAATCGCCGGAACCATGATAAGCTTTGACGCAGCAGGAATGGATTTTGCACTGACAGCCCTTTTTGTCGTGATCTTTGTTGATCAGTGGAAATCCGGACGGGGCCATCGGGCAGCCCTTGTTGGAGTGTTGTCCTCAGCCGCCTGTGTCATGGTATTTGGACAGAGCGTTTTCATCATTCCGGCCATGGTTCTCATTCTGGCAATTATCACTGCCGGGTATTTTATGGAGAAGAAAAAGGAGGAACGGTCTTGAGCCAGGATATGATAAAGAATCTTTTCATCGTGGGGGCCATGGTGCTTGCCACTGTCATCACCCGTTTTCTTCCCTTCCTTCTGTTTCCGGCCGGGAAAAAAACACCAAAATACATAGCTTATCTGGGACTTACCCTTCCCTATGCTACCATTGGGCTTTTGGTTGTGTACTGCTTAAGGGGGCTTGAGTTTGCCGCATATCCCCATGGGCTTCCGGAACTGATCTCCATCGCAGCCATTGCGGTCCTTCACCTCTGGAAGGGAAATTCTCTTTTAAGCATCGGAGCCGGAACCGCCCTTTATATGGTGCTTGTTCAGGCCGTATTCCGTTGAAGGGCCGGGCCGGCTTTCATATCCTTCCGGCAGGCCCTTCTGCTCCCGGAATTCTTTGGGGGAGAGGCCGAATTCCTTTTTAAAGGCCCGGTAAAAGCTGGTATAGTCTGAAAAACCGTACTGGTGGTATAATTCGCCAAAGGGAATGCCGGACAGGATTCCGTTTTTACTGGCCTGAAGCCGTTTTTTAATGATATACCGGTGCAGAGAGATCCCCATATTGTCCTTAAAGACATGGGATATGTGATACTTGCTGGCATAAAAGAAAGAGGCCAGGCGGTCTAAGGACAAATCCTCTTCCAGGTGGTTGTTGATGTAATCGCAGAGATTTAAGTAAAGTACATTTTCATAAGCTGCAGGAACCTGATGGAGCATATCGTAGGTGATCCGGTTTAAAAACAGCAAAAAGGAATGGACCTGCAGCTCTGCGTTCAGCTTGTGGAAGGCCTTATTGCCGTGGATCTCTTCCAGCATGTCCAGAAGGCGGCCCTGTATATCCTGAAATGTGATAAAATCCGTGCGGAAACGGTAATGTTTGTTCTCCGAAACATAACGGAAACTGTAAGAAAAGTCCTCAGACCAGGAGCACATGGTTTCGTAATAATCCCGGCTGATCCAGAGAACGAAGCGCTGATAAGTTTTTCCGGTAGAGTGGAATATGGGATGGTGCTTCACATCAGGAGGAATTAACAGGTAATCGCCGTATTGTAAGTGATACTGATTTCCTTCCACCTCATAAGTCACATCTCCGTTCATGAAAAAATACACTTCATAATAAGGATGGCTGTGGTCCACAATATGGTCTAGATCCATATCTTTGTAAAAAAATACTTCAAATTCACCCGAATTCATATACTGCCGTTCGTCAAAACCGGTGGACAATTCTCTTTTCAATTGGAATCCTCCTTTTTTCCTGTTTGTTTTCATTCTGCAACTGTATTATAAGACACAACCGCAAGTTTTGCAATGCGAACGGCAATTAAATCCATGGTATTCCGGATGCATTTTGATTATACTGAATCCATAAGGCAGGGAGAAGAATCCTGCCGGAATGAGGCAGAGGAGGTATTTCATGAAATTATCATTCAGATGGTACGGGGATGACGACAAGGTGACATTGCAGAACATTCGCCAGATTCCCGGTATGTATTCCGTTGTGACAGCCGTTTATGATGTTCCCGTAGGAGAAGTGTGGAGCAGGGAAAGCATTGCGCATCTTAAAAAAGAAACGGAGGAAGCAGGTCTGGCTTTTGAGGTGATCGAAAGCATTCCGGTCCATGAGGACATTAAATTAGGGAAGCCGGACAGAGACCGGTATATCGCAAATTACTGCGAGAACATCAGAAGGGTGGCGGAAGCAGGGATCAAATGCATCTGTTACAACTTCATGCCGGTATTTGACTGGACCAGGACCCAGCTGGACCATGTATTAGAGGATGGCTCGACCTCTCTGGTATACTATCAGGATCAGGTGGACAAGGTGAACCCGCTGGAAAGTAAAAGCGATCTGGCCCTTCCGGGCTGGGATTCCAGTTATACGAGAGATGAGCTGAAGCAGGTGGTAAGTGAATACAACGCCATGTCGGAGGAGGATCTCTGGGATCATCTGAAATATTTCTTAGAGGCAGTCATTCCGGTAGCAGCAGAATGTGGCGTAAACATGGCGATCCATGAGGATGATCCATGCTGGAGCATTTTCGGGCTTCCAAGAATCATTACCTGCGAGGAAAACTTAGACCGTTTCTTAAAGCTTGTGGATGATAAGCACAATGGGATCACCCTGTGCACCGGTTCCCTGGGCTGCTCCAATAAAAATGATGTGGTGAAGATGGCTGCCAAATATGCGGCTATGGGCCGCATTCATTTTGTACATGCAAGAAATGTGGAGGTCCTTGAAAACAACCGGGGCTTTGAAGAGCGTGCCCATTTATCAAAATGCGGCTCCCTGGATATGTTTGCGATCTTAAAGGCCCTCCATGACAACGGGTTCGACGGATATATGCGCCCGGATCACGGCCGCATGATCTGGGGCGAGACAGGACGGGCCGGATACGGCCTTTATGACCGTGCGCTTGGGGCGACCTATTTAAACGGCCTTTGGGAAGCAATTGAGAAAACGAGCAAATAAGAAAGAAGGAAGATCACATGGCATTGACATTTGGAACCGATTTAAGCGGTAAGGTAGCGGTTGTAACCGGAGCAGGCGGAGTGTTGTGCGGCATGTTCGCAAAAACGCTTGCAGAAGCAGGCGCAAAGGTAGCGG
This sequence comes from Clostridium sp. Marseille-P2415, assembly GCF_900155545.1. Taxonomy (GTDB): domain Bacteria; phylum Bacillota; class Clostridia; order Lachnospirales; family Lachnospiraceae; genus Lacrimispora. Next base: position 178,066 of record NZ_LT732525.1, on the reverse strand, counting down.
TCCTGGATTTAAACGAAGAAGCTGCACAGGATGTGGCCTCTTCCATTGCGGAGGCAGGCCATACGGCCAGGGCTTATAAGGCAAACGTACTGGAGCGGGAAAGCCTGGAGGAGGTCCATGCCAGGGTTCTGGCAGAGCTTGGTCCCTGTGACATCCTGATAAACGGCGCAGGCGGAAATAACGCAAGAGCCAATACGGATAAGGAATATTTTGAGATAGGAGATATCGAGGCCGACACGAAGTCCTTTTTTGATTTAGACCAGTCCGGCGTCCAGTTCGTATTCAATTTAAATTTCCTTGGAACGCTGCTTCCATGCCAGATTTTCGCAAAAGACATGATCGGCAGGGAAGGCTGCAGCATATTAAACATATCTTCCATGAATGCGTTCACGCCATTGACAAAGATTCCGGCCTACAGCGGTGCAAAGGCAGCCATCAGCAACTTTACCCAGTGGCTGGCCGTTCACTTTTCCAAAGCGGGCATCCGCGTTAATGCAATAGCGCCTGGATTTTTTGTAACCAAACAGAATGAGAAGCTTTTATTTCGTGAGGATGGTGCTCCCACGCCCAGAACAAACAAGATTCTGTCCGCGACTCCGATGGGACGTTTCGGTGAGGCAGAGGAATTAAACGGTGCTCTGTTATTCCTTTTAAATAATGATGCGGCAGGTTTCATCACCGGAGTGGTGCTGCCCATTGACGGCGGATTCTCTGCTTATTCCGGCGTTTAAACATAAAACATGACAGGTGCCGGCCCTTTCCGCGTTTTCCGTTCAATCAAAGCGGAACGTGGAAGGGGCCGGCCTTCTTGTTACCCTTTTAAATCATAAGTTTTTACCAGGTTATTTTTTGTTTTTTCCGGTTTTAAAGTTTCGTCAATTTGTAAATATAGAAATAATAATTGTCATTTTGTGGAAATATTGACAAAAAGTTACAAAATAGCGTATAATGTGATTAACCATGAAAAAAGTGTTATGGTTTACATTTACCAAAAGACGAGACGAGGAGCAAAAGACAATGAAGACATCGGGGGAAAAAAAGCGAAATCTGAAAACGTTAAAAGCTGTGAAAGGAGTGAAGTCGGAGAAAACAGGAGGGAAAGTTGCATCATTAAAATCGCTGATCGCGTTAAAATCACTGAAAATGAAGATGCTGGTATTCATTATCGCGATCATTTTAGGTCTGGCTGTTGCTAATATGGTAATCAGTATTTCAGTCAGCTACAGCGGGATCACAGGTGTCGTGAAAAATGATTTGGAATCAACGGGCAAGCTTGTCAACAGCCTGGTCGTACAGAATTTAAACCAGATGAAGGTAAGCATAGAAGCCAGCGCACAGGGCGGCAGCTTAAAATCCATAAACTCCAGAGTTGTAGCGGAGTATCTTGCCAATCAGTGTAATCTTTATGGATATAAGGATCTTGAAGTGATCAGTCAGGATGGCACGGTAAGCCGGAGTGCAAGCGGGGATCACATCGGAGACAGTTATACAGGAAAGGATTACATAACAAGAGCCTTGAACGGAGAGACCACCATTTCCACCACGGAGTACGACAGCAACAATGAGCTGGTGATCCGGGTTGCGACTCCTTACGAATACGGAGTTCTTCTCGGAACCTATGATGGATCCGTATTAAGCGAACTGATCAAGGATCTTCGGATCGGGGAGACCGGCAATGCTTTCCTGATCGACAATACCGGAACCATGATCGCAAGCGCGTCACCGGAACTGGTGAACGAACGTCAGAACTTTATTGAATTGGCAAAGAACGACAGATCCTATGCTTCAGCCGGCCGCATGTATCAGACCATGCTTGCCGGAAATGCAGGCATTGGCAAGTACGATTATAAGGGTTCAAGCCGGTTTTGCTATTACAGTCCGGTAACAGGCACCGATGGCTGGGCCTTAGGCGTGGTGGCACCTGTAAAGGAGACGACTACCTCCATTTATACCGTAGTTCTTGCCATGGGTATTTTTGCCGTTATATCGGTTGCAGTGGGCTGCTTCCTGGCCTTCTGGTTTGCAGGCTCCATTGCCAGTCCCGTATCAGCCATAGCCGGCAGGATGAAGCTCTTTTCGGAAGGTGATTTAACCAGTGATGTTCCGGTGGTAAAACGCAGGGATGAGATCGGTCTGCTGGCGGATGAGATCACCAGATCCGTGCAAAGCGTCAACGCTTATATTACTGAGATAGCGTTGTTCCTGGGAAATATCGCATGCGGAGATTTCAGTCAGTCCGCGTCCATGGAATACCAGGGAGATTTTAAAGTTATCCAGGATTCCATTGAGAGTACTGTGGACCTGCTTTCAAAAACCATGAATACGATTAACGTATCTGCGGTGGAAGTGGCAAAAAGCAGTGCCCAGGTATCCCAGGGAGCACAGAACTTAAGCCAGGGTGCCGTCGAGCAGGCAGCCTCCGTAGAAGAGTTATCTTCTTCCGTTAATGAGATATCTAACAGCCTTATGAATACAGCAAAGGCCGTAGAAGGTGTTAACGAGCAGGCCGGCCGGGTTGGAAAGGCCATGGAGAACGGCAATGAACAGATGCAGGAAATGATGCAGTCCATGGGACAGATCAGCCGGAAATCAAAGGAAATTGAAAAGGTTAACAAGCTTATTGAAGATATCGCGTTCCAGACCAATATTCTGGCGCTGAACGCGGCTGTGGAAGCTGCCAGGGCAGGGGAAGCAGGAAAAGGTTTTGCAGTGGTTGCCGATGAGGTCCGTAATCTTGCCGGCAAGAGTGCGAATGCGGCAAAGGATACCTCCAGCCTGGTTACAGACACCATTGCAGCCGTTGATAAGGGAACCAGCATTGCGGCTTCTACAGGGGAAACATTGAACGGGGTCCTTTTAGAGACCAAGAACATGGTTTCAGCCATCAGGGAATCTGCAGAGGAGTTAAAGCAGCAAAGCGATAAGGTCACTCAGGTAACTGCCGGAATTGAACAGATCTCATCCGTGGTCCAGAGCAATTCCGCTACCGCAGAGGAAAGCGCAGCAGCCAGCGAAGAGCTTTCCGGCCAGGCAGAGAATTTACGTGAGTTAATGAGTAAATTCCGGCTTCGTTAAGGCTTAAGCAGGAATTCCAATTGAGATAAAAGCACAGAAGACCGTAAGGGTCCGTCGGAAAATCATTTTTCCGGACTCTTACGGTCTTTTTTATGGTACATTTTTAACTGTGTCACGATTGAATCGTGACAAAAGGAGTTTTCATTAAGTTGTATATTCCCAGGGGCATATTTATAATAGAAGTATCTTAAGAAGATTGGCCAATCGTTTCTTATAGTCAATGTATGATTCATTTTGAATAAGAGAGAGGGTATGACATGAAAGAAAAAATTCAAACATTCGGCAGAGCTTTAAGCGGTATGGTTATGCCTAATATCGGAGCATTTATAGCATGGGGGGTCATTACAGCTCTGTTTATTCCTACCGGCTGGCGTCCCAATGAAAAATTAGCCGAACTGGTAGGTCCTATGTCCACTTATCTGTTACCGTTGCTGATTGCCTATACCGGGGGCAGGAATGTTGCCGGAATCAGAGGCGGAGTGATCGGTGCCATTGCCACCATGGGCGTTATCGTAGGAGCCGACGTGCCGATGTTCTTAGGTGCCATGATCATGGGGCCTTTTGGGGGATACTTAATTAAGAAACTCGATAAATTAATGGAAGGTATCATTCCTGCGGGTTTTGAAATGCTCATCAACAATTTTTCCTTAGGCATTTTAGGTGCGCTCCTTGCACTGATCGGTTACCTGGGAATCAGCCCGGTTGTGGCTGGATTAAACAGCTTCATGGAAGCAGGGGTAGGGTTCTTTGTGGATCACGGCATTTTGCCTCTGGTAAGTATTTTCATTGAGCCGGCTAAGGTATTATTCTTAAACAATGCAGTGAATCACGGGATCCTGTCTCCCATGGGGATGCAGGAGGCTGCCGATACAGGCAAGTCCCTGTTTTTCCTGCTAGAGGCTAATCCGGGTCCCGGTCTCGGCATATTGCTTGCGTATTGTCTGGTAGGAAAGGGAGATGCGAAAAGTTCTGCTCCCGGAGCAATTATCATTCATTTATTCGGCGGTATCCATGAAATTTATTTCCCTTATATCCTGATGAATCCGGTTCTGCTGTTAGCTGCAATTGCAGGCGGGGCCAGCGGAGTATTTATACTCAGTATCTTTCATGCAGGCCTTGCAGGCCCCGCATCACCTGGGAGCATCATAGCCGTTCTCGGTATGACCGCCAGAAACAGCTATGCGGGAGTTATCCTCTCCGTGCTGACCGCCTGTGCAGTATCCTGTCTCGTAGCAATCCCACTTTTGAAGGCCTTCGGAAAAGGAGATCTGGAAGCTGCAAAAACGAAGGTAAAGGATATGAAAAACGTCTCCAAAGGGCTTACAGATGTAAATGCTCCCAAGGAGGTAAAATATATTGTATTTGCCTGTGATGCGGGTATGGGCTCCAGTGCCATGGGAGCAACCATATTGCGGAAGAAATTAGCATCCGCAGGTCTGGAGCATATCAGTGTAGTTCATTCTCCCGTATCCGCAATACCGGAGAATGCCCAGGTGGTGGTGACACATGAAGAATTGAAGGAACGTGCGGCTCACAGCTGCCCGGGAGCCAGACTGGTATTAATCAAAAATTTCCTGTCAGCTCCTGAATACGATATGCTGGTTGAAGAACTGAAGGGCTGACAAATGGAACGAACAGCGGAACAGGGCTAAGATCCGGAAGGGGGGGCAGGATATGATGTTATCTCAGCGTCTCATACAGCTGTTTACGATACTTTTAAAAGAAGACAGGGTGGTATCTGTAAAAAAGCTGGCAGATGATGTGAAGGTCAGCAAAAGGACAGTTCAAAGAGAATTGGATCATACGGAAGGGTTCTTAAGGAAATATGGGCTGAGTCTGAATACCAAGGCCGGTACAGGTATCTGGATGGAAGGGGAAAGGCTTAGCAAAGACAGGCTGCTGAAGGAATTACAATCCAGAGAGACGTTTGATTATATTGATAAAGAAAAGAGAAGAAACGGTCTTATTTTAGAAATATTAAAGGACATGGAACCAAAAAAGCTTTATTATTACAGAAATATCTTCGGCGTGAGTGAAGCTACCATCAGCAACGACATGGAAGCAATCGAAGACTGGTTTGAAAAATTTGGTCTTACTTTGATCAGAAAACAGGGGTATGGAGTGGCGCTGGAGGGGCCGGAGAAGAATTATCGTCTGGCGGTGAAGAGCTTTATCGATGAGTATCCGGATACAGCCGGCCTCCGGTCAGCGATCGGTGAGAAGAAATGGGCTGTATTAGGCGAATATTATGAAAAAGAGAAAAAAGGGATATTTCAATTAATCGATTATAAGGTGCTAAAAAAGGTGGCATTGTGTCTGAGCAGCATAAGGGATAAAAAGCTGACCCGTTTTACAAGCGGTTCTTATTCTTCTCTGGTATTACACATAACAATAGCAATGATGCGGATCCAGAGCGTGGAATATATAGAAGAGGATCCCAAGACTTTGGATGAATTCTTATATCATGAAGATTATCAGCTCGCCTGTATCATAGCAGAATCCCTGGAAAATGAATTTGCCATAAAAATACCGGAAGGGGAAATTGCCTATATTCTTCTTCATATCAGCGGAGCCAAGATCCAGTCCGCGGGTTTTGAAGAAGATTATGAAAAGGATGCATCTGTCAGAGAGGAGCTTTTAGAGCTCATTCATGAAATAACGGATATTTATGACTGCAAAATATCCTATGACTTAAAGCAGGATGAAGAATTTGTCCTGGGTCTTCTGGCCCACTTAAAGCCGACCTTTATCCGCTTAAAGAACCATCTGTCCATTACCAATCCCTTATTGTCCCAGATCAAGGAGACTTATCCGGAGACTTTTGCTAACTGCAGCAGAGTTGGGAAATATATCGGGAAAAAATACGGATTTTCGGTTCCGGAGGATGAGGTCGGGTATCTTGCAATGCATTTTGGAGCCGCAGCGGTCAGGCTTGTGGACAGGAAGGAAAGCTTACGGAAGGTGAATATCGGCATCATCTGCGCCAGCGGTATCGGCATCTCAAGACTGATGCATTCCAAGCTTAAAAACTTTTTAAAGGACCGGGTCCAGATAGATACATACGGAAAGGAGGATCTGACTCCGGGAGCATTAAAAAATCTGGATTTCATCATATCCAGCATAGAGCTGGAGGATATACCGGCAGATATTATTAAGGTCAGCGGGCTTCTGAATGAAAAAGAACTGGAGGAGATTGAAGAAAAGGTCAGGCACTATTCAAAAACCTCTAAGAAAAGCCAGGGAGAAGGGGAATTCTCCAGACAGCTGGAAGATATTAATATCTGCATTAACCAGATCAAAGGCATCATAAAGGACTTTCAGCTTATTAAGGTAAGCGAGACCATTTGTTTTGATGAACTGCTGGTTGCGGTATCGGAAAGGCTTTCGCCCTTTAACAGCAACCGGCTGCAGATCCAGGAGGATATCATGCGGAGAGAGAAAATATCCTCTCAGATGATACCGGAATATGGATTTGCCCTGCTGCACGCCAGGACAAAAGGTGTGGTGAAAGCAAATTTTTCTGTCTGCGTCACCAAGGACCGGACAGCTTTTATAAATACTTATTTTAAGGGGATTAAGGCAGTCGTCATCATGCTGATTCCGGAGGATGACTGGATGGCGGTGAACAGCGATATTATGGGCTGCCTAAGCGGGCAGCTGATAGAAAACAAGGAATTCTTAAGCCTGATTTTTGAAGGAGGGAAGGAAGCTGTCAGAGATTATGTGGAGAAGATACTAAGGCATTATTTTAAGCAGTATTTAGAGACTGTTTAAGCGGCCGGAAAAAGAGGTGATTGTGATGGAGCTTTTGTTAAAAGAAAATATTGAAATTAATTGTAAGGCAGCAGATAAGGAACAGGTGATCCGCCACATCGGAGGAAAATTATGTAACAGCGGATATGTGGAAGAAAGTTACATAGACGCCATGCTTTTAAGGGAGAAATCCTTTTCTACCAATATAGGGAATGGAATTGCTCTTCCCCATGGCATTGAAGCCTCAAAAGGAGCGATCAGAAAATCCGGTATTGCTGTTATGGTATTTCCGGAGGGAACCGACTGGGGAAGCGAAGCGGTGAAAATAGTCATAGCGGTTGCCGGTGTGGGAGAAGAGCATCTTGAAATTCTTTCAAATATAGCGGAAATATTGTCTGATTTAGAAAATGTTGTCCGCGTGATTAACAGTGACAGGGATACGATTTATGAGATTTTTTTGGGAAATGAGAGAAAGGAAAGTGCCCTATGATAATTACGGTCACCATGAATCCGGCAATCGATAAGACCGCTGAGCTTAAGCGCCTGGAGAGAGGAAGCTTAAACAGGCTCCAGAATTGTCTTTGGGATATCGGAGGCAAAGGCATCAATGTATCCAAGACCGTTCAGGCTATGGGCGGAGAAACCGTCGCTACGGGGTTTTGCGGCGGCGGCACGGGAAGACAGATGGAAGAAAGCTTAAAGGAGCTTGGAATAAAAAGTGATTTTGTACATATAGGCGATGAGACAAGAGTGAATTTGAAGCTGGTGGAGGGAAATGGGATCGTTACGGAGCTTAACGAACCGGGACCGATTGTAACGGAGGAGGAACAAAAGCGGTTAACGGAGAAATTGATATCTTATGCGGGGGCTGATACTCTGTTTGTTTTTGCGGGAAGTATTCCCAGAGGAATTGAGAAGGATATTTATCTCAAATTAATCCCTCTTGTAAAGGAGAAAGGTGCCAGAGTATTTCTGGATGCCGATGGAGAACTGTTTGCCAGAGGCTTGGAGGGGAGACCGGATTATATTAAACCAAACCGGAAAGAACTGGAGGAGTATTTTAAGAAGGATTACCGGGTGACGGAAGAAGAGCTCCTGGATATGGGAAGGGAGCTGCTGCAAAAAGGGAGCAGCCTGGTTGCGGTATCCTTAGGGCAGATGGGGGCTCTGTTTCTTACAAGAGAAAACGCCTTTAAATGCCCGGGAATAAAAGTGAAAGCCCATTCAACCGTAGGAGCGGGCGATGCAATGGTAGCAGCGCTGGTTTACAGCCTTGCCGGGAAAGAGGAATTAAGGGAGAGTGTAAAGCTTGCAATGGCAGTCTCGGTAGGTGCGGTTACCACCCGTGGAACAAAACCGCCCGGCAGGGAGCTGATCGAGGAACTGAAACAGAAGACAGAAATCATAGATCTTGATGAAGGAGTATAAATTTATGAAGGCAAAAGCGGTAAGAATGTATGGCAAAGATGATCTGCGTCTGGAAGAATTTGAATTGCCCCAGATAAAAGAAGATGAAATCCTGGTCAAAATAATGAGTGACAGCATCTGCATGTCAACCTATAAATTAATAAAACAGGGTAAGAAGCATAAAAGGGCCCCCCAGAATATGGATACCAATCCAGTTATCATCGGACACGAATGCGCAGGTATCATAGTTCAGGTGGGAAAAAAATGGGAGGACAAATACAAGGCAGGCGACAGATTTGCCCTCCAGCCCGCATTGAACTATAAAGGAAAGCTGGACTCTCCCGGATATTCCTATGAATACTGCGGAGGCGCAGCCACCTATTGTATTATGCCTCATGAGGTCATGGAGCTGGGCTGTCTGCTTCCTTATAACGGCGAAAGCTTTTTTGAAGCCTCCCTGGGAGAACCCATGAGCTGTATTATCGGCGGCTACCACGCGAATTACCACACGAACAAGCAGAATTACGATCATGCCATGGGGACAAGAAAAGGCGGAAATATCCTGATTCTCGGAGGATGCGGTCCAATGGGGCTTGGAGCAGTGAGTTACGGGCTGCATACGGAAAATAAACCCAGGAGAATCGTGGTGACGGACATCAGTGATGAAAGGATCGGGAATGCAAGAAAGAAAATTTCACCGGATGAAGCCGCAGAGAAAGGCGTTGAGCTTATTTATGTAAATACGGCACTTTTAAAAGATCCTTACAATACCCTAAAGGAATTAACGGATAATCACGGCTATGATGATGTGTTTGTGTATGTGCCCGACAAATCCGCAGCAGAGTTCGGTGATTCCCTGCTGGCTTTTGATGGCTGCATGAATTTCTTTGCAGGTCCGTCCGACCGTGATTTTTCTTCCGGAATCAATATGTATAATGTGCATTATATCAGTACCCATATCATCGGTACTACCGGAGGAAACAATGATGATTTGCTGGAAGCCATTGATCTGGCTGCCAAAGGGGACATAAAGCCGGCAGTTATGGTGACCCATATAGGCGGAATCGATTCCATCGCGGAAGCAACCTTAAATCTCCCTTCTATACCGGGAGGAAAGAAATTGACTTATACGCAGTTTGAGATGCCGTTAACAGCGATCGAGGATTTTGAAGAATTGGGAAATAACGATGAATTGTATAAGAAGCTTGCGCAGTCCGTAAAGAGACATAACGGGTTATGGAATGGGGAAGCGGAGAAAATACTTTTTGAATATCATGGCGTGGCATAAATAATTGGCTTGGTATAACAATGTTGAAACAGACCTTATATAACTATCCGGAAATCCGGATAGTTATATTTTTGCTCTGATTATCCTCTGGTGGCATAAATACCGGAATTCTGCTATAATATTACGGGAACAGAAGGGAAAAAGGGGGAACTGGGGTGGCAGCAGAAAAAGGGGTCGTAAAAAAGCTGCATGAAGGGTGGCTTTCTTTTACATTAAAACAAAAAATCGGGACATTCGCTGCCATGGTTATTCTGATCGTGGCACTTTCCATTGTATTTAATATTGTGATATTGGATTTCGCTTTAAATGGATTCAACCAGATCCTGGAAGATAATTCAAAGTGCCATGATTATCAGACGGCCATGGAAGAGGAAGCAAGGGCTTTCCAGAATTTTATCAGGGATACCGNCGGGGTTTTGCGGCGGCGGCACGGGAAGACAGATGGAAGAAAGCTTAAAGGAGCTTGGAATAAAAAGTGATTTTGTACATATAGGCGATGAGACAAGAGTGAATTTGAAGCTGGTGGAGGGAAATGGGATCGTTACGGAGCTTAACGAACCGGGACCGATTGTAACGGAGGAGGAACAAAAGCGGTTAACGGAGAAATTGATATCTTATGCGGGGGCTGATACTCTGTTTGTTTTTGCGGGAAGTATTCCCAGAGGAATTGAGAAGGATATTTATCTCAAATTAATCCCTCTTGTAAAGGAGAAAGGTGCCAGAGTATTTCTGGATGCCGATGGAGAACTGTTTGCCAGAGGCTTGGAGGGGAGACCGGATTATATTAAACCAAACCGGAAAGAACTGGAGGAGTATTTTAAGAAGGATTACCGGGTGACGGAAGAAGAGCTCCTGGATATGGGAAGGGAGCTGCTGCAAAAAGGGAGCAGCCTGGTTGCGGTATCCTTAGGGCAGATGGGGGCTCTGTTTCTTACAAGAGAAAACGCCTTTAAATGCCCGGGAATAAAAGTGAAAGCCCATTCAACCGTAGGAGCGGGCGATGCAATGGTAGCAGCGCTGGTTTACAGCCTTGCCGGGAAAGAGGAATTAAGGGAGAGTGTAAAGCTTGCAATGGCAGTCTCGGTAGGTGCGGTTACCACCCGTGGAACAAAACCGCCCGGCAGGGAGCTGATCGAGGAACTGAAACAGAAGACAGAAATCATAGATCTTGATGAAGGAGTATAAATTTATGAAGGCAAAAGCGGTAAGAATGTATGGCAAAGATGATCTGCGTCTGGAAGAATTTGAATTGCCCCAGATAAAAGAAGATGAAATCCTGGTCAAAATAATGAGTGACAGCATCTGCATGTCAACCTATAAATTAATAAAACAGGGTAAGAAGCATAAAAGGGCCCCCCAGAATATGGATACCAATCCAGTTATCATCGGACACGAATGCGCAGGTATCATAGTTCAGGTGGGAAAAAAATGGGAGGACAAATACAAGGCAGGCGACAGATTTGCCCTCCAGCCCGCATTGAACTATAAAGGAAAGCTGGACTCTCCCGGATATTCCTATGAATACTGCGGAGGCGCAGCCACCTATTGTATTATGCCTCATGAGGTCATGGAGCTGGGCTGTCTGCTTCCTTATAACGGCGAAAGCTTTTTTGAAGCCTCCCTGGGAGAACCCATGAGCTGTATTATCGGCGGCTACCACGCGAATTACCACACGAACAAGCAGAATTACGATCATGCCATGGGGACAAGAAAAGGCGGAAATATCCTGATTCTCGGAGGATGCGGTCCAATGGGGCTTGGAGCAGTGAGTTACGGGCTGCATACGGAAAATAAACCCAGGAGAATCGTGGTGACGGACATCAGTGATGAAAGGATCGGGAATGCAAGAAAGAAAATTTCACCGGATGAAGCCGCAGAGAAAGGCGTTGAGCTTATTTATGTAAATACGGCACTTTTAAAAGATCCTTACAATACCCTAAAGGAATTAACGGATAATCACGGCTATGATGATGTGTTTGTGTATGTGCCCGACAAATCCGCAGCAGAGTTCGGTGATTCCCTGCTGGCTTTTGATGGCTGCATGAATTTCTTTGCAGGTCCGTCCGACCGTGATTTTTCTTCCGGAATCAATATGTATAATGTGCATTATATCAGTACCCATATCATCGGTACTACCGGAGGAAACAATGATGATTTGCTGGAAGCCATTGATCTGGCTGCCAAAGGGGACATAAAGCCGGCAGTTATGGTGACCCATATAGGCGGAATCGATTCCATCGCGGAAGCAACCTTAAATCTCCCTTCTATACCGGGAGGAAAGAAATTGACTTATACGCAGTTTGAGATGCCGTTAACAGCGATCGAGGATTTTGAAGAATTGGGAAATAACGATGAATTGTATAAGAAGCTTGCGCAGTCCGTAAAGAGACATAACGGGTTATGGAATGGGGAAGCGGAGAAAATACTTTTTGAATATCATGGCGTGGCATAAATAATTGGCTTGGTATAACAATGTTGAAACAGACCTTATATAACTATCCGGAAATCCGGATAGTTATATTTTTGCTCTGATTATCCTCTGGTGGCATAAATACCGGAATTCTGCTATAATATTACGGGAACAGAAGGGAAAAAGGGGGAACTGGGGTGGCAGCAGAAAAAGGGGTCGTAAAAAAGCTGCATGAAGGGTGGCTTTCTTTTACATTAAAACAAAAAATCGGGACATTCGCTGCCATGGTTATTCTGATCGTGGCACTTTCCATTGTATTTAATATTGTGATATTGGATTTCGCTTTAAATGGATTCAACCAGATCCTGGAAGATAATTCAAAGTGCCATGATTATCAGACGGCCATGGAAGAGGAAGCAAGGGCTTTCCAGAATTTTATCAGGGATACCGGCGGGGATAACCGGGAGCTTTACGCCACTGCCTGCGTGAAAACAGAGCGCTGCATAAAATCCCTGCCTTTTGATTATGACAGGATCGGCGGCGAGCGGTATGCCATAACCTGGTCGATCCGGAGCGGTTATGAGAATTACAGGTCATGGCGGGATTCTGTGATACAGATGAATGAGGATGACGGATATGCGGTTCAGCAGTATGTCAATGAATTATACCGGGTTTACCGGATGCAGGACTATTTATCGGGATACGGAAAAAGGCTGGCAGAGAGCACTCTCCGGGAGGGGTCGGACGCCTATCATGCCAAGGTCCCGGTCCTGTCGCGTTTCCCATATGCCATTTTTGTTCTGGCAGTTTTAAGCATAGGAGTGACCTTTTATTTAAGCCGTATGATGCACCGGGATATGGTCATACCGGTGGTGCGGCTGGCTCACATGTCCAGAAAAATAGCAAAAAACGATTTCACGGAAGAGGATATAACAGTCGAGAATCAGGATGAGATGGGAGAACTTGTCCGGGCATTTAATAAAATGAAACATGCGACGGAACAGTATATCACAACGCTTAAGGAAAAGAATGAGATGGCGGATCTGCTCCACAAGGAAGAGATAGAAAAAATGGAGATGGAAAAGAGGCTTGATGCCACGAAGCTGGAACTGCTGAAAAACCAGATCAATCCCCATTTCCTTTTTAATACCTTAAATATGATCGCCTGCATGGCAAAGCTGGAGGATGCGGTTACTACGGAGCGCATGATTGAAAGCCTTGGAAATTTATTCCGGTATAACTTAAAAACACCGGAATCGGAGGTGCTTCTCAAAAAGGAGATCGAAGTTGTCAGCGATTATATGTATTTGCAGCAGATGCGGTTTGGCAGCAGGCTCCATTACGATATCCAGTGCCTGGTGGATGGGAGCAGGATCATGATCCCGACCTTTACCCTGCAGCCGCTTGTGGAAAATGCGGTCATCCATGGCCTGTCCAAAAAGGAGAACGGCGGGAGCATAAGGATCCGGGTCTGGGAGCGGAATAAGAAAATTGTGATATCGGTTGCCGACACCGGAGTGGGGATGTGTGAAGAGGATCTTCATGAGCTGAGAAAGGCGCTGAAGCTTCATTCGACGGCAAAGGTGGGCATTGGTGTGGGAAATATTTACCAGAGGATCCAACGGATGTACGAGGGAGGAGAATTCAGTATTTACAGCCGGGAAGGCCATGGAACAGCAGTTCAGCTTGCCATACCGGTTCAGTTATGACAGGGGGAATCAGATGTACCGTGTATTGATTGCAGATGATGAATTAATTGAAAGAAAAGTACTTTATAAGACTCTTACAAGGGAATTGGGGGACCAGTGCCGGATATGGCAGGCGGAGAACGGCAGGGAAGCTCTGGCATTATTTGATGAATATGATATTCAGATCGCCATCCTGGATATTGAGATGCCGGGAATCAACGGAATCAGTGCTGCGGAAGAGATGCGGAAACGGAAGGCCGGTTGCTGCATCATTTTCCTCACGGCCTTTGATGATTTTTCCTATGCCAAAAAGGCCATTACCATAAGAGTGCTGGATTACCTTTTAAAGCCGTGTCAGGAGCAGGAGCTCATAAGCGTTGTAGAGGAAGCCATGAGGCTTACGGACCAGGCTGGGAAGCAGGCATTTACGGAAGGAAAGGCGGAAAGTGGAGAGGCTCCGGAGCCCGTGCTCGAAAGACAGTCCGGGGAATACGCCGGAGGAGACGGGCATTTAAGGCTCCATAAGGTAGCGGAGGTCATTCGCAGTTATATGGAAGAAAATTACATCCGGGATTTGTCCATGCAGGATGTGGCAAGAGTCATGAATTATTCGGAAGCCTATTTCTGTAAGCTGTTTAAGCAGTGCTTTGATAAAAATTTTACTGCTTATTTAACGGAATGCAGGGTGGAGGCAGCAAAAAAGCTTTTGGAAGAACCGCTGGTAAATGTGAAAGAAATCGGGGAAGCGGTGGGATATTCCGATTCCAGCTATTTCGCAAAAGTGTTTAAAAGAGTGACAGGTGTCAGCCCGACGGAATACCGTATGTGCATATTCAATAAAAAATAAATAAAAACATTATGTAAGTATACTATTTACACAATAAAAAGAAAAAATCAGGTTAAAATTATACTAGGAATGTTAATTATTTACCATATATTTCTCCAAAGCTATCAAGTATAATGGATACGTGTTAAAGAGCTGTTAAAAAACAGCCGGAAACTATTAAGATAGTGTTAAGGAGGACGGTTTATGAGAAAAAAACTGTTAAGCGCAGCATTGTGTGCTGCCATGGCGGTATCCCTGGCAGGTTGTTCCAATCAGAATACAAACGCTGCAGGGGAGACGAAAGCGGCAGAGACCGCAGCAGCAGGGACAACGGCTGCAGGAGGGGAGGCTGCAAAATCGGAAGCAGGAAGTCCGGAGTTTGTATTTACCTATGCGGAGAATCAGGCGGAAGATTATCCGACCACTCAGGGCGCTTATAAATTTGCAGAATTGGTTCAGGAAAAAACAAACGGCAAAATTCAGATCAACGTACAGGCCGGCGGTGTTTTAGGCGATGAAAAATCCGTATGCGAACAGCTGCAGTTCGGCGGCATCGACTTCATGCGCATGTCGTTATCACCGCTCGCAGAGTTCGTTCCAAAGTTAAATGTTCTTCAGCTTCCTTATCTTTACCGTGACGCCGGACATATGTGGCAGGTTCTGGACGGTAAGATCGGGGAAGACTTTATCAATTCCTTTGAAGGCTCCAATCTGGTTGCATTATCCTGGTATGATGCAGGTGCAAGAAATTTCTATAATTCCGTTCGCCCAATTGAAAAACTGGAAGACATCAAAGGCTTAAAGATCCGTGTTCAGGAATCCGAAATGATGATGGGCATGGTCGAGGCATTGGGCGCAAATCCGACCCCCATGGCTTACTCAGAGGTTTACTCCGCATTGCAGACCGGCGTTATTGACGGCGCGGAGAACAACTGGCCATCTTACGAATCCACAAGCCACTATGAAGTAGCAAAATATTTCACAATTGATGAGCATAACCGTGTTCCCGAGCTTCAGCTTTGTTCCCAGGCTACATGGGATAAGCTATCCGCGGATGATCAGGCGGTCATCAGGGAATGTGCATTGGAATCCGCTGAATACGAGAGACAGCTTTGGGCGGAAAGAGAAAAGGCTTCAGAAGAAAAGGTCCGTGCTGCGGGCAGCCAGATCACAGAGCTTTCTCCGGAAGAAAAGCAGAAATTCCAGGATGCGGTAAAGCCGATGTATGAGAAATACTGCGGCGACTACATGGATATTGTAGATGCAATTATTGCGACCGGTAAATAATCAATTGACGGCAATTTAAGCCTTAAAGGAAAGGAGGATTCTTCCATGGAGGAAGGGAAGAAAGGCGGGGGACTGATTTTTAAGATATTTAATTTGATTTCCCTCATTTTTGACTGCATCTACCGCGTACTGTGTGAATATTCCAAAGCTGTTCTGGTCGTCATAGTCTTTGTAGTCAGCGCCCAGGTGTTCAGCCGTAAATTCTTAGGCAGAAGCATCCGTTGGTCGGAAGAGGTGGCGCTGCTTCTTATGGTCTGGATGGCGTTTATTTCCATGGCAATAGGCGTGGAAAAAGGATTACATATTTCGATTTCCATGTTTTTTGACAAATTTCCAAAACCGGTCCGGCTCGTAATTTCCAAAGCCACGGATGTCCTCATGATCGTGTTTGGATGCGCTATGATGAATTATGGCATGGCATTGATCCGGACTACCGCGAAGTCCACGCTTCCGGCTACGAAATGGCCTTCCTGCACCCTGTACGTCATGATTCCGGTCAGCGGCTTGTTTATTGTTTACTATTCCCTGATAGAAATGCTGGGACTGCAGAAATTCAAACATAAGAACGTGATCGGAAATCACATTTAAGACAGGGAGGATGAAACGATGTTTGATACGAATTTAGCCATTGCCCTTCTTTTGGGTACTTTTTTCATCATGATCCTGGTTAAGGTACCGGTAACATTTGCACTTGCGATTTCTACCATGCTGACCATGGTCTATTGCAAAGTACCGCTGCCGTCCATGATGCAGCAGATGGCAAAATCCATTAACAGCTTTTCCCTTATGGCGATCCCGTTTTTCATCCTGATGGGCGAGATCATGAGCGCCGGGGGGATTTCAAAACGAATGCTTGATTTTGCCAATGTCATAGTCGGGCGGATGAGAGGCGGTCTCGCCCAGGTAAACTGTGTGGCAAGTATGTTCTTCGGCGGCATTTCCGGCTCTGCCGTAGCGGATGTTTCATCCCTGGGGACCATGTTGATCCCCATGATGCATGACAATGGATATGATGACGACTTCTCCGTGGGGATCACCGTAACCAGTGCCTGTCAGGGTCTTATGATCCCGCCGTCCCACAACATGATCATGTATTCCGTTGCGGCAGGCGGACTTTCGGTCGAAAAGCTGTTTATGGCGGGCTATGGCCCGGGCGTTCTCACCGGTGTGGCCCTGATGATCATCTGTTACTTTATTGCCAAGAAGAGAAACTATCCGCGGGGGGAAAAGGTTTCCGTGAAGGAAGCTCTTAAAATCTCCAGAGATGCGATCCTGGCTCTGTTTACGGCCGTTATCATTGTGGGCGGCGTTGTATGCGGGTGGTTTACTGCTACGGAGTCCGCAGCCATCGCATGCATCTACGCTTTTGTTGTAGCCACCTGTGTATACAAGGAATTAAAGCTGAAAGACGTTCCGGTCGTGTTATTCCGTACCGTAAAAACCCTGGCAACTGTTTTTGGACTGATCGCGGCAGCAGGAGCATTCGGTGTTATGCTTGCCCGCCTTCAGGTTCCCCAGCTGATCACCAGCCTGCTGCTGGGGATCAGTAGCAGCAAGGTGGTAACCCTTTTGATCATCAATGTCATGCTGCTGCTGCTGGGCTGTATCATGGATATGGCTCCTCTTATCCTGATCATGACTCCGATCCTGCTTCCGGTCGTTCAGTCCTATGGAATGAGTTCCATTCAGTTCGGTATCATATTGATCTGCAACCTGGGAATCGGTTTATGTACACCTCCCGTCGGCTCCGCCCTGTTTGTGGGCTGCGGGATCGGCAAGATCAAGGTGGAAGATGCGGTTAAGGGAATGCTCCCCATGTATGCAGCCATGATCGTAGTTCTTTTGATGGTCACCTTTATACCGGCGATCTCATTGGGCCTTCCTACCCTGCTTTACGGACCGGTCGTATAAATAAAAAAGAAAAGGCTCAGAGGGGCCTTTTCTTTTTTTACCTTCATTTTTGTCAGTCTTTATCTACATACTTTGCATGGGGGATATAAGGATAAATATCTTCATATGCTTTCATTTCGTCTTCTGTTTCCGGAGTTGCCGGGATCAGTCCGGTACAGTCCATGGTAGAACATGCCTGAATATCGATATCATAATTGTTGTTGGACGTCGTGGTTTCAGCCTTTTTGTTTTGTGTATCCTTTTTTTCCGATTTCATCTGATAATCTCCTTCCGAGTCTTTTTAGGAATTTCTTCTTTTTAGTGTGAGGAAAAATAGCGTAATTATTCGCTGTCTGCATCATATCTCTATTTTGCGTCATAAGAGAAACTCAAAAACGTTATATAGGATGCGGGGCGTTATGGTCCATAAAAGAATAATGTGGCTATGGGGGGAATCAAGCATGAAAATTGTCTTTTATACGAATGAAAAAAAACTGGTGGAATCTTACTTCTCCATGGAGGATGGGCTTCTTCCGGCGCTGGAACGCACCGCATGCGATATGATCGTGATCTATCCGAAAGGGGAGACGGTTTCCAGCAGGGAGATAGTCAGGCAGGCAAACTTAATCCGAACAAAATATACTGCATTTTTTAACGGCCAGCGATGTGTTCTGGATACCCGGGACATTCTTTTTCTGGAGTCCTATTACCGGAAAACCAGTGTGGTTGTGAAAAAGGGCAGGATTCGGATAAGGGCCAGGCTGGATGAAGAGGAAAAGAAATTTCCAAACGATCAGTTTATCAGGATCAACAGGCATAATATCATAAATATGCGATATGTCAGGAATGTAAAAGGGGAAGCAGTGGAAATGCAGAATGGTGAAGTTCTGTACGTAAATGGCGGAAGGAAAAAGAAATTTGAAAAAAAGTACAGAGATTTTTTAAAAGAAAATTGTATGTTATTATAGGTAAATGCCAAAAAATGCAATAATTCGGTTAAAAAGCGCAAACCGGATTGCTATGGGTGAGAGATGGTGGTATTGTTGTTTTTATCCAAGGAGATAAAATTCGATTCCAAAAATCGGCAGATCATATCTGAAACCATATCTTTTTATTCTATTAAACCGGAAGAAACACACTCTGCGAGTTTCTCCGGTCATCGCGGCAGTCGCCAAGTGAACATGTAAACATGTTTGTTTGGCTCGTTGCTCGCGTAAATCAGGACAGGCAGCGAAAATCAGCCGATATCGCTGCCTGTTTTTCCAGTTAGTCCATCGCCGGGTGTCACGGTATCCTTGCGCGGTAAAATTCCGCATGCTATAATGGGGAATATAGAAAAAAGGGAGAAAGGTTGGTATCATTTATGGGGCGAATGGGAATATCCATCTATCCGGAGCATTCTGAAAAAGAGAAGGACCTGGCTTATATCCGGTTGGCCGGAAAATATGGCTTTCAGCGTATCTTTACCTGTCTTCTCAGCGTAGAAGGGAAGACGAGGGAACAGCTGATCGGGGAATTTAAGGAGCTTAACGACGAAGCACACAGACAGGGAATGGAAGTGATCATGGACGCGAATCCTGAAGTGTTCCGACGTTTTAACGTAACCTGCGGAGATTTATCCTTTTTTTCGGATATGCATGCGGATGGCATCCGTTTGGATGAAGCTTTTGAAGCAGGGGAGACCGCCCGGATGACTTTTAATCCCCATGGGCTTAAGATCGAGCTGAATTCCAGCATGGCAGACGGTTTGGCGGCACATGTCATGTCGTATCATCCAAGGATGGCAAATTTAATTACCTGCCATAATTTTTATCCCCAGCGTTATACCGGGCTGAGCCTGTCTCATTTTGAACGGTGCAATGAAGAAATGAAGCAGTTCGGACTACGGACAGCTGCCTTTGTATCCAGTAACAGGGAAGGAACCTTCGGCCCGTGGCCGGTAAATGAAGGGCTGTGTACTCTGGAAATGCACCGGGACAGGAAGCTAAATTTACAGGTGCGCCATCTGCTGGCGGCCGGCATGATCGACGATGTGATCATTGCCAATGCCTATGCCTCCGAAGAAGAGCTTGCAGGCTGTGCCGCACTCGATCCCGGGATTCTCACCTTCCGCCTGGAACTGGAAAAGGAGCTGGCCGGGACAGAAAAAGCGATCGTTGACTTTGAAACGGGGCATGTGGTCCGGGGAGATATGGGTGAGTACATGATTCGTTCTTCCTTACCCCGTGTGGCTTATAAAGACTGTCATTTGGCTCCGGACGGCATCAGAGATTTAAAAAAGGGAGATGTGGTGATCTTAAACGAGGGTTACGGGCGGTATAAAGGAGAGCTTCATATTATTTTAAAGGATATACCGAATGACGGACGGAAGAATGTGATCGGACATATACCCGAAGAGGAGTGGATTCTCTTTGACTATGTGAAACCGTGGACGATATTTGGGTTTATTTATTAAATGAAAAGGGACCGCGGCCTGGCCGGGTCCCTGTTTTGATCATTCCAAAATCCGTATGGCAAGTCCATAATGTTTTTGTTTTCCAGGGAGCAGAGTCTGGACATGATTTTTGTGGATGAATTCATCATCCTCGGTAGCATATACGGCGGAACCATTCCATGGTTCGATGCATACAAAGGGAGCCTCTGCCGGATACGGAGTCCAGAAAGCCACTGTCTCAAAACCTGGGAATGAGACTTCTGCTCCCCGGCCGGTATTTCTGTTTACCAGAGAAACTTTTCTGGACTGCAGGCCGTCAAAATAGACTGCGTCATCCTTGAATAAGTCCCGGCTTAAAGAAAGGATACGGCTGTCGTTTAATCGGCTGATCCGATGATCAGGATTAAATTCCAGCCGTTTGGAATCGTAAACCATGCTTGAAATCGTTTCGTCCTTTTCAAACACCAGATCATAATCTTCAAATACAGCACTTTTTTCCAGCGGGCAGTTAAAGCCTGGATGAGCACCAAGGCAGTAATGTATGGTCCTGGAATCCGTATTAGTGACCTGGTAGTCCATGTCTAAAACTCCATCATGAAGCGTATAGGTAAGGCTTAATCGGAAAGCGTAGGGATAAATTTTCTTTGTTTCTTCCGTATCGCTGATTTCAAAAGTTACGGAGCACCCGGTTTGTTCTGTGACGGAAAAATCCATTTCCCGGCAAAAGCCATGTTTTGGGATATTCCAAACCTGACCTTCCAGATAAGTCTGGTTGTTGCGGCAGTTCCCGATAATGGGGAAAAGAAGAGGAGAACATTTGCCCCAGAACGCAGGATCTCTCTGCCACATGTATTCTGTCCCGGCAGAATCTTTTAATGAAATGAGCTGTGCACCGGTGGAATCGATAACAGCCGTTGCTTTGGAATCGTGAAGTGTTACCAGCATTATGAATTTACCTCGTTTCTTATTTCGTTGTTTTTACATTTTGAATAGCTGTTCCAGGCGGTTAATTCAGGTGATCAGGTTTGCCTTATGTTAAGTATACTAAAAAAGAGAAGAAAATTCTATGGAGATCGATAAGTTAAACGTTTAATATTTTGTCCTGCCCTATTGACAATTGCATGAAAATTTGAGTTAATTATAACAAAAGGTTTTGGAGGCAGGCGATGGCAACAATAAAAGAATTGGCAAAATGCTGCGGTGTATCAGTCGCCACAGTATCAAATATATTAAACAACAAACCTGGTGCAAGTGATAAAACGAGAAAACTGGTTTTAGAAATGGCTGAAAAACTCAATTATACTCCCAATATTGTTGCAAAGAGCTTAAAGATGCAAAAGACCAGAAGCATCGGGGTCATTGCGGAGGACATGACGATATTCAGCATCCCTGACATCATAGACGGCATTACAGACTATTGCCAGGAGCTGGATTATCAGATACTTTTAACAAATTTAAGGCTGTTTAAAAAATACAACGACACCTATTATAACCGGGATGACTATTATGGACTGGTTGGGCTTGAGATAAAGAAGCTCATGGAGAAACAGGTAGAGGGGATCATATATGTAGCGGCCCATGAGCGTATTATCCGCTGTATCCCGGATACGCTGCCCATACCGGCCGTAATGGCTTACGGATACTCGAAAAGCATGAAGGTGCCATCCGTTGTGGTCGATGATGTCCATGGTGCGGCTGAGATCATGCACTATCTGCTGGAACATGGTCATAAGAGAATCGGAGTGATAACGGGAAAGCCGGACAGCCTCCATGCACAGGCAAGGCTGGTCGGGTACCAGCAGGTCCTCTTTCAGAACGGGATCTTATATGATCCCAGCCTTGTGGTAGAAGGGGACTGGACCAGGGAATCCGGTTACCTGTGCACCAGTCTGCTCCTTGAAAAGGGAGTGACGGCGATCTTCTGCATGAATGATTTAATGGCAGGCGGCGTATATGACCGCATAGACGAATTGGGCATGAGCGTGGGGGCTGATCTGTCAGTGGCAGGATACGATGACCGGGAATTATCAGGATATTACCGGCCCCCTCTTACAACCATAAGCCTTCCTCTTCACGATATCGGACACAAAGCCAGTGAACTGGTCATCGGCCTTCTGAACGGCCAGGAATTGGAAGCTGACTCCGAAAATGTTTATTCCGTGGGTTGCAAGATGTTGATCCGTAAATCGGTAAAAAATATAATATAAATTCCCTTCATTGAATTCATTGAAAATTAGAACGTTTCACATGGTGTCATAGCGTGTAAAACGTTCTTTTTATTTAACTAAAAACGGGGTGGTTTTCGGACAATCGTGAACAAAAATCAGATCAAATGATACGATATGACATTTCACAACAAAAATAAAGTAAAAATTACATGATTAAACGATTTAAAAAAATATAAAATTGTGCAAAAGTACTTTACAGAACAAATGGCATGTGTTAGTATGCAATTATAACAATTAAGAATGATTATTAAAGCACGAAATTATCAAAAATATTATTTTTTAAATTAAACGTTTAATATAAAAATAAAAAATGAAGTGACCATAATGAATAAGAAATTGATGGGTAATCCTTTGAAAATGGTCCAAACTAATGATGAATCCTGGGATAAGTACATAAGGCATGTGAAAGAAGTCATTATCCCTTATTATTGGAGTATATTAAACGATTTAATAGAAGATGCAGAACCCAGTCACTGCATCTATAATTTTAAAATTGCTGCCGGAGACTATCTGGCCTCTGTTTATATGGTCAGAGGAAGAAAGGAAGATTGAGTTTTCAGATTTAGAACGGGTCCGGTAGGAATCATGCAGATGGTATCATCTGTTTTGATAAAGCAGGAACACAAAAAGGAGGATTTACGATGAAAAAACGGGTATTAGCAGCGTTGCTGTGTGCAGCAATGGCAGCATCCATGGTTGCAGGATGCAGCGGTACGAAAGGAGATGCCACAGAAACCACCAAAGGTGTATCATCTGCAGGGAAAAAGGAGATGGAAGTCGGCGGGAATGACGTAACCACATTAAACGTGTGGACCTTTATTGAACTTCATCAGGATTTTTATGTGGCAATGGCAGAGAAGTGGAACGAGACTCATCCGGACAAAAAGGTGAAACTGGTATTAAGCAATATGCCGTATGATGATATGCATAATAAGCTGTCTCTAGCGCTGGAATCGGGGGAAGGGGCGCCGGATATCGTGGATATCGAGCTTGGCAAGTTCCCTGCATTTATGGCGGGTAAAATCGGTTTGATGGAACTGGGTGATGCGATTGAACCTTACAGGAATAATATCGTAAAGTCCAGGCTGGATATTTACTCAAAGGATGGAAAGGAATATGGATTCCCGACCCATGTAGGAACTACGGTAGCATTTTATAATGAAAAGCTGTTAAGCGATGCAGGAATCAGCTATCAGGATATTAAGACCTGGGATCAATTTAAAGAAGCAGGGGTAAAATACCATGAGGCGACCGGAAAGTATTTTGCCTGCGTGGAAACATCCGCCCAGTGGATGGTCAACCTGATGCTGGCTCAAAAGGGCGGGGACTATATTGATGAAAACGGAAAGCTCAACCTGACGAGCAAAGAAATGATCGAAGTGCTGGAATACATAAAAGGCATGCAGGAGACCGGCGCTTTTGCGACGGTGCCGGGCGGACAGCCGGATAATGAGGAAGCATATCCGTTCTACAATTCAGGGGATTATGCCGTGCAGATCATGCCGTTCTGGCAGACCTCCAGATATGTGAATTATATGAGCGATTTAAAGAAGCAGGTAGCTATTGCACCGGTACCGGTATGGAATGAAAATGACGGTGAGGTAGCCACCATCGGCGGAGGCGGTACCGGTACTGCGATCGTGAAATCCGGGGAACACGCACAGCTGGCAGCAGAAGTAATGGCTTATATCAAGCTTTCCGAAGATGCCAACAAGGAAGTCTGGAATGTACTGGGATTTGATCCGGTCAATACTGCAGTATGGACCGATACATCCCTGACACAGAATCCGGATAACCAGTTTGTCCAGTACTTTACCAATTATCCGTTTGATACTCTGCTTAAAACAAAGGACAGCATCGGATCGTTACGGGCTTATACGGATGAAAAATATCCATCCATCAACAATGAATTCTGCAATGTAACTTTAAACAGCATTTTTGAAGATGGAATGGATGTAACAGAGGCGCTTAACTCATCCCAGGAAACCCTGAATAACGAATTTAAAGAATAGGAAGAAAAGGAAAGCAGCCGGCTGCAGGGGATGGCATATCTCCTGCAGCTCTTAGGTAAGTTCCTGACAGAAAAGGGGTATGCAAAATGAAGAAATTTTTTTACTCGAAAAAGATAGCTCCTTATGTATTTATCTGCCCGTTTGTAATAACGGTATTGTTATTCTGGCTTGTGCCTATCTGCAATGGGTTCCTTTTAAGCTTTCAAGATGTATTGAAAGAGCGGTGGGTTGGATTTGACAATTACACACGGCTGCTGTCTGATAAAATATTTATGAAGGCATTATGGAACAGTTTTAAATATATGGCGGGGACGCTGATTCTTCTGATCCCTTTTCCAATGCTGTTTGCAACTCTGTTAAACAGCAGACTGATGAAAAAGGCAGACTTTTTTAAATCCATTTATTTCATACCGGCTCTGACTTCTGTTGTGGTGGCAGGTACCATTTTCCGGCTTATGTTCGGGGAGTCCTCCAACTCGCTTTTTAACCAAGTGCTGGGCTTTTTCGGAGTGGACCCCATAAAATGGCTGAAGGGAGCCGGTACCAGTTACTTTGCCCTGCTTCTCTTGGCATGCTGGAGATGGACCGGGGTTAATATCCTGTATTTTCTTTCGGGATTGCAGAGCATCCCTTCCGATCTTTATGAGGCCGCGGCCATTGACGGGGCTTCCAAATGGCAGCAGTTTTCTAAAATATCCGTGCCCCTGGTCAAGCCTACGACGGTTTATGTCCTTACGATCAGCATTTATGCGGGGCTTTCCATGTTTCTTGAAAGCAATATGCTGTTTAAGGGAAATAATTCCCCTAATAACATCGGACTCACGATCGTCGGATATCTTTACCGGCAGGGAGTTGAAAAGAGAGCCCTGGGCTATGCTTGTGCGGTCGGCCTGATTCTTCTGATTGTTGTCATGCTCGTAAACATCATTCAGCTGAAGATTACAGGTACCTTCGAAGAAGGGAGAGAATGATATGAGTGAAAGAAACAGAGCAAAAGTATGGAACGTACATGGCAGAAGAAAGGCCGCATCAATTGCACTGATTCTTCTGTTTGCAATCCTCGCCTTACTGATCATTCTTCCGATCTGGGTGCTGTTTATCGCCAGCTTCAAACCGGGCGGTGATCTGCTGCAATACGGCCTCAACCTGGATATTCATGTTTCAAGGATGAATTTTGACAATTATGTCCTGCTGTTTGCAGGGCAGCATGAGTACTGGAAATGGTTCTTTAACAGCATTTTCCTTACTGTGGTCACAGTGGTGAGCACCCTGCTTGTCAGTTCCTTTGTGGGATATGGATTTGCGGCTTATGAATTCAAGGGAAAGAAGGTCCTGTTTGGCATCGTTCTTCTGATTCTCTCTATTCCGCTGGAGGTAGTCATGCTGCCTCTGTATAAACAGATGTCCAGCTGGAAAATGATGGATAGCTATACTGCTATCATTCTCCCGTTTGTTGCCCATGCATCCACAATCTTTTTCTTCCGGCAGTATCTGGTGAGCATTCCGGGGTCACTTATGGAAGCCGGAAGGATTGACGGCGCAACGGAGTACGGGATTTTTTACAGGCTGATCGTTCCTCTGATGAAGCCTGCATTTTCTGCCATGGCCATTCTCAATGGGATGAATGCATGGAACAATTATCTGTGGCCCCTTCTGGTGATCCGGTCCTCCGGAAAGTATCCGCTGACGCTGGGCTTAAATACACTCATCAATCCTTACGGGGATAATTACAGCCTTTTGATTGTGGGTTCTGTTTTTTCGATCATACCCATATTCCTCCTGTTCGTGGCATTCCAGAAATACTTTATTGAGGGAATGATGGCAGGGGCTGTGAAAGGGTAGAGGTGACATAAAATGGACAGTCGTAATTTTAAGAAAACTCCTGATAATGAACCTTTCATTTTCCAAAGGGCAGATCCGTATCTATACCGGCATACGGATGGAAGTTATTATTTTACTGCATCGGTACCGGAATATGACCGGATCATACTGCGCCGTTCTGATACAATCCTTGGATTAAAGGCTGAAAAGGAAGTAACCATCTGGGAAAAACACGGTCAGGGGATTATGAGCACCCACATCTGGGCTCCGGAGCTTCATTATCTGGATGGCAGGTGGTATGTTTATTTTGCTGCAGGAGATGTGGATGACGTCTGGGCGATCCGCCCTTATGTGTTAGAATGCAGGGAACCGGACCCAATGGCCGGACCCTGGAAAGAACTGGGGATGATGCAGTCTTTTGATGACTATTCGTTCCGGGATTTTTCCCTGGATATGACGGTTTTTGAGCATGGCGGGAGCCGGTATTGTATCTGGGCGGAAAAGGTCAGCGTAGGGAAGAAGATTTCCAATCTGTACATAGCCCGGCTGGAAACACCGTGGAAGCTTTCATCGGAGCAGGTGACTCTTTCAACTCCCGACTATGACTGGGAGCGGGTGGGATTCTGGGTCAATGAAGGGCCGGCGGTTTTAAAACATGGGAATAAGATCTACGTTACTTATTCTGCCAGTTCCACGGGGGCATGCTACTGTATGGGCATGCTGAGCATTGATGCAGATGCGGATTTACTGGACCGGAATGCATGGAAAAAGGAAAGGAAACCCATATTTAAGACAGTGCCGGAAAAGGGAATTTTTGGTCCCGGGCATAATTGTTTTGTGAAAAGCGAGGACGGACTTAAGGATATCATGGTATATCATGCAAGGCAGTATGATGAGATAACCGGAGATCCTCTGTATGACCCCAACCGGCATGCCTATCTGATGGAGGTCGGCTGGGGGGATCATGGACCGTTGTTTGATTGGAAGAATCGTATCGGATGAGAAAAGGAAAGATCAGCATTACACAGGTGATTTGTTTGCCTGAGTAAATGCTGATTTTTCCGTTCTTGCCTTAATTTGTAAGAACTGGTAAAGCTTTTGTCAGAACATGTCCGAAAACTTTAGGGAAATATAAGGAATTATTCCTGTTTTTAGAGGAACTCTATGGTACAATTTAGTCGGAATCATAACATATCATATAACGAAAAGGAGGCAGTGAATCTATGAGAATAGGAACGTTTATAAGAAGAATATTGTTTTTGCTGATGACGGTATGTCTTTTGGCCGGATTCACTGTGACATACAAAGGTTATGAGCTGTACCGGGAGGCTCTTAAGGAAACCGGGCTTCAGGAACGGGTTGAGTCCATTCGGGATAAGGAAGGCTATACGGAATACAAAAACCTGCCCCAGGTTTATGTGAATGCAGTGATATCGGTTGAGGATCACCGTTTCTACCGCCATGGAGGGATCGACTTGATCGCCATTTCCCGGGCCGTAGCAAACGATATCAGGGCAGGCCGGTTTGTAGAAGGCGGCAGTACCATAACCCAGCAGCTCGCAAAGAACTTATATTTCGACCAGGATAAAGATATTACCAGGAAGGCGGCTGAGGCATTCATGGCCTTTGACATAGAGAAGAATTATACCAAGGATGAAATTTTTGAGCTGTATGTGAACTGCATCTATTTCGGGGACGGATATTACAGCGTGGGCGATGCCAGTGAGGGCTACTTTAAAAAAGCGCCGGAGGATATGACCGAGTATGAGAGTACACTCCTGGCCGGTGTTCCCAACGCCCCTTCTAAATATGCTCCGTCGAAGAATCCTGCACTGGCAGAGGAAAGGCAGATGAAGGTCCTTCGGAGAATGGAGGCGTGCGGATATTTTTCAGCGGAAGAGGCGGAAACGGTGGCAGAGCAGATGGTAGCCATTAATTGATTTTATTTTTCAGAAGGAAAGAATTTTGCCCGGAAGCTTGATGGATGGAATGGCAGACGGTATAATAGAAGAGTTACAAGAGCTTATAAAGGCGGGAGGAACAGGTTTCCGTGCCTTAATCTACATACAGAACGGAGGAAGCTATGGCTGTCAGACAGATAACGGGCAGACGTTTGAACCAATACGCAGAAAATTACGTGGTTTTTGATTTGGAGACAACAGGGATCAGTACCGCAGAGGATTCTATTATCGAGATTTCAGCGATTCGGGTAAAGGGGCATGAGCCCATTGCAGAATTTACGGCTCTGGTAAATCCGGGAACCCATATCCCGGCAGGAGCTACCAGGGTGAACGGTATTACAGATGAGATGGTCAAGGGGGCACCCTGTTTAAGGGAAGTCCTGCCGGATTTTTTATCGTTTATTGAAGGGGAGATCCTGGTGGGCCACAACATCCAGTCCTTTGACTTGCTTTTTCTTTACCGGGCGGCACAGGAGCTGCTTGAGAGAGAAATAGTCAATGATTATGTGGACACCCTTTACATGGCAAGAGCGTGCCTGCCGCAGCTTGGCCGCCACCGCCTGACGGATATTTCGGCATACTTTAACATCGGCACGGAAGGCGCACACCGGGCTCTGAATGACTGCATTATGAATCAACAGTGCTATGAGCATATGGGAAAACTGCCTAAGGCTGAGGAAGCCGAGGTCTGCCCTAAGTGCGGCGGAGTGCTCAGACGCAGAAGCGGCAGATTTGGGGATTTTTACGGCTGTTCCAATTACCCCCAGTGCCGTTTTACAAGGAATGTTTAAAAAGCAGGCAGGAAGCCCAGTCAGCCCATGCCGCATTTGCCGGAGTTTACGGTTTAAAGGGGAAAGGAACGGTATATGGAATTTTTGATCAAGAGAGCTGCCCTGGAGGATCATCAGGCGCTGGCCGGTGTGATTGAATCAGTCTGGCAGCAAATAGAGCGGAAAGACTGGTTTGTAGCCGATGATCCGGGATATACCTATCGCACGCTTCAGGAAGGAAACGGAATCGGATACAAGGCACTTTTAAAGGATTCCGGAACTCTGGCAGGGGTTTTCATTGTTGCCCTCCCCGGGAGAAGGGAAGAAAACCTTGGCCGGGATATCGGTCTTTCCAAAGAAGAACTGGGGAAAGTCGCTCATATGGAGTCGATTGCCATCCTTCCTGAGTACCGTGGAAACGGCCTTCAGTATTCCATGATGCAGGCTGCAGAGGAAGAACTGAGAAAGATGGGATACCGCTATCTCATGTGCACGGTCCATCCGGAAAACGTTTACAGTAAAAATAATGTAATCAGGCAGGGCTATGAAGTTGTCCTGACCAAAGAAAAGTATGGCGGTTATTTAAGAGACATTTTGTTAAAAAAGCTTTCGTGAACGTCCGGCGTCAGCAAACGTTTGCATAAAAATCCATTGACGTAATGCCGATATTTACTTATAATTTTCTTAACGGCTGACAGAAGTCACCACTTATAAGGAACATAACAAATACGGAAAAATGATAGATGGTAACAGATACCAGGAAGGTATGGGTATTCTTAAGGAATGCGTATGACTGTTTCTGGTATCTTTTTTTGATGCGGGAAACAGGAACAGTGTTTTAATAAAATTGGAGGAGGAAAAGAAAGAGTCATGATAAAATGGAGATGGAAGATGGTCCTGGCGGCGGTTCTGGCTGCTATGGTTTTTACAGGGTGCGGAACGGAAACCGGGAGCCGGACCGGAAAACAAATGGAAACAGAGGCCGGCGGAACAGGGAACACGGGAGAGTCCGGTCAGGTAGTGGTGGTAATGGGAGTCAGTTCAGAGCCTGAGGCGGGATTTGATCCGGCATATGGCTGGGGAGCAGGAGAGCATGTTCATGAGCCTTTGATCCAGAGCACGCTTACGGTTACCGGCACGGATATGAAGATCGGTTATGATCTGGCAACGGATTTAAAGGTCAGCAGCGACGGCCTGACGTGGACGGTAAAGATCCGGGATGATGTTTCCTTTACAGATGGAGAGAAGCTGACTGCGGAAGATGTTGCATTTACTTATAATACATTAAGGGATACCAGTTCCGTCAATGATTTCACCATGCTGGACCGGGCGGAGACAGCGGATGCCTCTACCGTAGTGTTCCATATGAAGCGGCCCTATTCCATCTGGCCCTACACCATGGCGAATGTAGGGATCGTGCCGGAACATGCTTATGGAGCCGGTTACGGGGAACATCCCATCGGATCCGGCAGATATATATTGAAGCAATGGGACCGGGGACAGCAGGTGATCCTGGAGGCTAATCCGGACTATTATGGAGAAGCGCCAAAGATGAAAAAGGTCACCGTACTCTTTATGGAAGAGGATGCGGCTTTGGCAGCGGTACAGTCGGGACAGGCAGACTTAGCTTATACGGCTGCTTCCTATTCCGATTTAACCGTACCCGGTTATGGGCTTCTGGACTGTAAAACCGTGGATAACCGCGGGTTTAACCTTCCGGCCGTACCATCCGGAGCTGTTTCGGAAGAAGGGATTCCTCTGGGCAATGATTTTACCAGTGACGTAAGGGTGAGAAGGGCCATTAACATCGGGATCAACCGGGAGGAAATGATCGATCATGTACTGAATGGCTACGGAAGCCCGGCCTACAGCGTTTGCGATAAAATGCCGTGGTATGAACCTTCTGCGAAGACAGAGTATGACCCGGAGGGTGCCGAAGCTCTTCTCGATGAAGCAGGCTGGGTGAAAGGAAGCGGCGGGATCCGGGAAAAAGACGGAAAACGGGCCGAGCTCCATTTCCTTTATCCGGCCGGTGATTCCGTAAGACAGGCACTTGCAGCGGACACCGTAAATCAGCTTAAGAAGATCGGAATTGACGGGCAGATAGAAGGGGTCAGCTGGGATACTGCCTATGACCGGGCCCAGTCACAGCCTTTGATCTGGGGCTGGGGGACACAGACTCCCATGGAGCTTTATAATATTTACCATTCAGTGAAAGAAACCGGGCTCGCTGCCTATTCCCCTTATGCCAATCCAAAGGCAGACCAGTACATGGATGAAGCCCTGGCGCAAAATGATCTGGAAAAATCCTATGAGCTGTGGAAAAAGGCCCAGTGGGATGGGGAAACCGGCATTACCCAGAACGGGGATATTCCCTGGATCTGGCTTGTGAATATCGATCATTTGTACTGGGTAAGGGACGGGCTTAAGGTTGCGGAACAGAAGCTTCATCCCCATGGGCATGGCTGGTCAATTGTCAATAATGTGGATCAGTGGAGTTGGGATTAATGGAAAGGTTTCTGTTTCTGCTTAAAAATTTTATCCGCATGGCTGTCCTGCTTTTTCTGGTAAGCGCTGCCGCATTTTTTCTGGTATCCGTTTCCCCCATTGATCCGTTAAAAGCCAATGTAGGCCAGGCAGCCCTGGGTTCCATGAGCCAGGAGCAGATTGCAAAGCTTTCGGAATACTGGGGGGCCTCTGCACCGCCGGTAAAACGTTTCTTTTCCTGGGCCGGTGATTTCCTCCGGGGGGATATGGGGACTTCTCTTTTATACCGCCAGCCGGTTTCCCATGTGATTGGAGTGAAGCTCACAAATTCCCTGTGGCTGATGGCGGTTTCGTGGGTGATTTCAGGAATTGCCGGTTTTGTCCTCGGGATCCTTGCAGGCGCTGACCGGGAGAGCGGGTTTAACAAGGCGGTTTCGGCTTATGCCCTGATCACGGCAAGCACTCCGGCTTTTTGGCTGGCACTGATGCTTTTGATGGTTTTTGCAGTTTGGCTGAAAGTGCTTCCCATTGGATTAAGCGTTCCCATTGGCATGGAAGCGGCAGAAGTTACTTTAAAAGACCGGATCCTGCATGGGATCCTGCCTGCCCTGACCCTTTCCATAACAGGAGTATCCGGCATGATCCTTCACACAAGGGAGAAAATGACAGAGGTCATGGAAAGCGACTATGTGCTTTTTGCCAGGGCAAGAGGAGAAACAAAAAGCCAGATCGTCATCCGGCACGGAATCCGCAATTGTCTGCTGCCTGCCCTGACGCTTCAATTTGCATCAGTCAGTGAAATATTTGGAGGTTCGGTTCTTGTGGAGCAGGTGTTTTCCTATCCGGGACTTGGACAGGCGGCTGTGACGGCCGGACTTGGCGGTGACGTTCCCCTGCTTCTGGGGATTACCGTCATCAGCGCAGCCATTGTATTCGCAGGTAATTTCACGGCGAATATCCTTTACGGCGTTGTGGACCCAAGAATACGCAGAGGGAGGGAACGTGCATGAAACAATGGAATGGTCGAAAGACTATGATAGGTCTTCTGGTATTTTCCGTTGTCTTTCTGGCAGCGATGACCATTGCCGGACAGCTTCACAGGGAAGAAGCCCTGGCTGCTGATTTTTCCAGAAAGAACCTGCCGCCTTGTTTTTCCTATCCTTTTGGCACGGACTGGATGGGCCGGGATATGTTCGCCCGGACCGTGACCGGTCTTTCCATGAGCATCCGGATCGGCCTGTTGACCGCGGGGGTCAGCGCAGGTATGGCCTTTCTTCTGGGACTCTTTGCGGCGACCATGGGGAAGGCGGCAGATGGATTTGTGTCCGGTCTCACTGATCTGGTTATGGGAATTCCCCACATCCTTTTACTGGTTCTCATATCCTTTGCACTGGGAAAAGGCTTTCGGGGTGTAGTGGTGGGGATTTCCATGACTCACTGGACTTCTTTGGCGCGGGTCATCCGGGGGGAAGTCCTGCAGCTGAAAGAGAGCCAGTACATAAAGATTGCAGAAAAGCTTGGCCACGGGCGGTTTCAAATAGCCATAAAGCATATGACGCCCCACATAATCCCCCAGCTTTTTGTGGGTCTGGTGCTGTTGTTTCCCCATGCCATCCTTCATGAGGCCAGCATTACGTTTCTGGGCTTCGGACTTTCTCCGGAGCAGCCCGCCATCGGTGTGATCCTGTCGGAAAGCATGAAATATCTGGCCATGGGAAGATGGTGGCTGGCATTGTTTCCCGGGCTGTTTCTGGTAGTTGTTGTTTTGCTGTTTCATTTTACGGGAAATATCATAGGCCGGCTCATGGACCCTGGCTTTGCACATCAGTAGGAGGGATCGGAATGGAAGAGAAAAAAACGGTTCTGTCAATCAGACATTTGTCGGTATCATTTACCCAGTATGAACGGGGCTTTCATCAGACAATCCTTCCCGCCATCAAAGACTTAAGCTTAAATGTGGAGGAAGGGGAGCTGGTAGCCGTAGTAGGTTCCAGCGGCTCGGGAAAGAGCCTGCTGGCACATGCGGTCATGGGGATCCTGCCCTATAATGCGGCATGGACCGGAGAAATTTCCTATTATGGGGAACTGCTTACGGAAAAAAGGATGAAACAGCTGCGGGGAAAGGAAATCGTTCTGGTACCTCAGAGCGTTTCCTATCTGGATCCGTTGATGAAGGCAGGGCCTCAGATCCGGAAAGGGAAAAAGGATGCAGAAAGCAGGAAAAAGAGCCAGGAAGTGCTGAAACGCTATGGCCTTGATGAGTCCGCGGAAAAGCTGTATCCCTTTGAGCTGTCCGGAGGAATGACCAGAAGGATACTGATTTCCACTGCGGTCATGGAGCGGCCCGGTCTGGTGATAGCAGATGAGCCGACGCCGGGATTGCACATTGATATTGCGAAGCGGGTATTGTCCCATTTCCGGGAAATCGCGGATGAAGGGGCCGGAGTGCTTCTCATCACCCATGATCTGGAACTGGCTCTTGAAATTGCGGACCGGATTGTGGTATTCTATGCCGGAACTAACGTGGAGGAAGCGGCTGCCTCTGATTTTAAAAAAGAAGAGGATCTCCGCCATCCTTATTCAAGAGCGCTCTACCGGGCTATGCCGGAGCATGGGTTTCTGGCGGCAGCAGGGAGTCAGCCTTATGCAAAGGACCGGTCTTCCGGCTGTCCCTATGCACCCAGGTGTGAAAAGTCGGAGGAGCAGTGCCGGAAAGAGATAGAGTACCGCAGCTTTCGCGGAGGAATGGTGCGGTGCATAAAGGCGGGTGAGAAATAAGGTGAGACTGGAAGCAATCGACTTATCATTTCGGTATGAGAATGGAAACAGGCAGATATTAAATCATTTCAGCATGTACCTGGATAACAGCGAACGCCTTGGGCTCTCTGCTCCCAGCGGTTTTGGGAAGACCACCTGCTGTAAGATCCTGGCGGGATATGAAAAGCCGGACAGCGGGGAAGTGCTTCTTGACGGGAAACCACTTTCTTCCTATCACGGGTACTGCCCGGTTCAGATGATCTGGCAGCATCCGGAGGCCTCTGTAAACCCCAGGCTTCGGCTGAAAGAAGTCTTAAAAGAGGGTGACAGAGTGGAAAAACGGGTGATAGAAGGACTGGGCATTGAGCCGGACTGGCTGAACCGGTATCCTTCCGAGGTTTCCGGAGGTGAGCTGCAGAGGTTCTGCATTGCCAGGGCTTTGGGAGCGGGAACCAGGTTTCTGCTTGCAGATGAGATCAGCACCATGCTGGATTTGATCACCCAGAGCCAGATCTGGAATTTCCTCGTGGAGGAAGCAAAGAAGCGTGGCATCGGTATGATGGTGGTAAGCCATTCCGAAGGACTTTTAAACCGCGTGTGTACAAGAAGGGTCCGGCTGGACGGGAAACAGTAAGAGGAAGGGGTGGAGATTGTGGATATAAGAAATATGCTGAGCCTGGTTAAATCCGGTGAAATGGAGATCGAAAAGGCGGAACAGCTGTTAAAGGATCTTCCCTATGAAGATCTGGGCTATGCGAAACTGGACCATCACCGGGCACTTCGCTCCGGATTTGGAGAGACGGTTTTCTGCCAGGGAAAGCCGGATCCGTATCTGGTGGAAATATATAAAAAGTTCCATGAAAGAGACGGTGAAGTGCTGGGGACCAGAGCTTCAGGGGAGCAGTTTGAATTGGTAAAGGGTGTTGTGCCGGAGGTTCAATATGACCCCATATCCAGGATTTTAAAGGTGGAGCGGCCCGGAAAAGAGAAAAAGGGCTGTGTTGCGGTATGCACCGGAGGAACGGCCGATATTCCGGCCGCGGAGGAGGCGGCCCAGACAGCAGAATTTTTCGGCTGTTATGTGGACCGGATCTTTGATGTGGGGGTGGCCGGCATTCACCGGCTTTTATCCCAGAGGGACCGGATCGGCAAGGCCAACTGCATCATCGCAGTGGCCGGCATGGAAGGCGCTTTGGGCACCGTGATCGCGGGACTGGCGGAATGTCCGGTCATTGCGGTTCCTACCTCAGTGGGTTACGGAGCCAGCTTTCATGGGCTGTCCGCCCTTCTTACGATGTTAAATTCCTGTGCGAATGGGATTTCCGTTGTTAACATTGACAACGGCTATGGGGCAGGGTATCTGGCAACACAAATCAATCGATTGGCGGTAAGATAAAATGGGAAAAATACTGTATCTGGAGTGTAATTCAGGAATCAGCGGAGATATGACGGTAGGAGCCCTTCTGGATCTGGGGGCGGATAAGGAGGTACTCACAAGGGCCCTTGACAGCCTGGGGGTTGACGGTTATCATCTCCACTTTGGAAGAACCAGAAAATGCGGGCTGGATGCTTATGATTTTAACGTACATCTGGAAGAAGAAGTACATGAGCATGATAACAGCCATGACAACGGCCACGGCCATGTTCACAGCCATGATCACAGCCACGGCCATGATCACGGCCATATTCATCGCGGTCTTTCTGATATTTATGCCATCATTGACAGGCTGGATTCCAACGGCCGGGTGAAAAAGATGGCGAAACGGATGTTTGAGATTGTGGCAGAAGCCGAGTCAAAGGCACATGGCATTCCGGTGGAAGAGGTCCATTTTCATGAGGTGGGAGCCATTGATTCCATCGTGGATATCATAAGCGCTGCGGTCTGTGTGGACAATCTTGGGCTTCACGAAATCGTGGTATCCCCTCTGGCGGAAGGATCCGGCAGCGTCCGATGCCGGCATGGAGTCATTCCGGTGCCGGTACCGGCCACGGTAAACATAGCATCAGCCTATGGATTGAAGCTTAAGCTTACGGAAAATGAGGGGGAGATGGTGACTCCCACCGGAGCGGCCATAGCAGCAGCCCTCCGCACCAGGGAAGGCCTTCCAGCTTCATGCCGGATATTAAAGACAGGAATCGGAGCCGGGAAAAAAGACTTTAAGCAGGCCAATGTACTGCGGGCGATGATCCTGGAAGAAACGGAGGAATCAGGAGAGCAGATGTGGGTTTTGGAAGCCAACATCGACGACTGCAGCGGAGAAGCACTGGGGTTTGCCATGGAGTCCTTATTGGAGGCAGGAGCCGCCGATGTATGGGATACGCCTGTTTATATGAAAAAGAACCGGCCGGCCTATATGCTTGCCCTGATCTGCCGGGAAGAGGATGTAAGCAGGATGGAAGATATCCTGTTCCTTCAGACCACCACCATAGGAGTGAGAAGATATCCGGTTACCAGAACCATTCTAAGCCGGGAGAAAAAGAAAATCGGAACGGATTTCGGAGAGGCGGAGGTAAAGGTCTGTGCTCATAAAGACAGAGTGTTCTTTTATCCGGAATTTGAAAGTGTCAGAAGGCTGTGCATGCAGAACGGGCTGGATTACCAGACCGTATACTGTAAAATAAGGGAAGAGGCTGAAAAATCATGGAAGAAAAGATGAATATTGCAAAAACGCAGCTGGAACAGGTGATGGCGGAGTATGCCAAAGAGGATATCTGTCTGGCTTTTTCCGGGGGAGTGGATTCCAGCCTGCTGTTGAAAACAGCAGCAAATGCGGCAGAAAAGACGGGAAAAAAGGTTTATGCGGTAACCTTTGACAGCCGCCTTCATCCGTCCTGTGATCTGGAGATTGCGGCCAGAGTTGCAAAGGAACTGGGAGGAATCCACAAGGTGATCTCCGTCAATGAACTGGAACAGGAAGAAATCCGCCTTAATCCTGTAAACCGGTGCTATCTTTGCAAGAAGAAGCTTTTCCAGTCTCTTAAAAGTTTTGCGGCGGAAATGAACATCCGTACCATTATGGATGGCACCAATGAGGATGACCACCATGTTTACCGGCCGGGAATCAAAGCCTTAAAAGAACTTGGGATCATAAGCCCTCTGGCAGAACTGCACATAACGAAAGCCCAGGTGAAGGAGCTGGCCGCGTGGTATGGAATCTCTGTGGCTTTCAGGCCTTCCGCACCATGTATGGCAACCCGGCTCCCTTATAATACGGAGATCGACTATGAGGTCCTTGGACGCATCGGGCAAGGGGAGGAGTATATAAAATCCCTGGTGAAGGGAAATGTGCGCTTAAGGCTTCATAAGGACATCGTCCGGATCGAAGTGGACCGGGAGGCTATGGGGACATTGCTTGAAAAGAGCAGGGAAATTACTTCCTTTTTAAAGGAATTGGGATTTTCCTACATCACCATGGATTTGGAGGGGTTCCGGTCCGGCAGTATGGACGCGGGGATAGAACTCGTTTCCTGATCTGTTTGTTACAAAAGCGCGGCGGTCTGCCGCGCTTTTTTTCTGCATTTTTTTAATAAGCTGCATCCATTTCCTGGTGCTGGAATAATTAATTTCATAAGCTGTCGTTTTAAGTTTTGTAAAATCGCTTCCGGGAGTTTATGGCATTTAATGATACCATGAAATTATAATTTATTGTATAAATTAGTAGAAATTACCAAATTTCACAAAATAACGAAATAATTTCTATTGTTTGCTTAATTCTAGCCGATATATTTCATAAATAAATAGTTAAAGGCGGGAGTATGAAAAGTTCAAAATTAAAAAAGGTAATAATAGGTTTCCTGGCAGTTCTGGTTATTATTTTTATAGCCGGGTATTTTTTAATCGCCAATGCATTAAAGGGTGAAAAAATCCAGGTGATGGATTTTGATCAGGAGTTAAATTTAAAAAAACCGGTACAGGTAAAAACAGACCCGGCCATTCTGTTTTTAGGAAACAGCATGACGTATGTTAACGATCTTCCGACAGTATTTATGTATTTAAGCCAGAGCGGAGGATTCGTTCCGGATGTGTATGAACTCACAGAAGGCTCTTACCGTCTTGAATATTTTGCAGATGAGACGGATGAAATGGGGGCGCAGGTGTACGATGCACTGAAAAATTACAATTGGGATTATGTGATTTTGCAGGAGCAGAGCGGTATCGCTGCAATGGGGGCGGAAGAATCCATGTACCCTGCCGCAAGGACGCTTGACAGCATGATCCGGAACGCAAAGGGGGAATCTGTTTTTCTCATGACGTGGGCTTATAAAGAAGGATACTCATTCAATCTGTTAGGTCTGGAATTAAAGAACACAAGAGAAGAAATGCAAACACAAATGGCACAGAATTATATGAGCATTGCCAATGAACTGGATGCCATGCTGGCACCGGCAGGAATCGCGTTCATGCGGTGTACGGACAGCTATCCGGAAATTGAGCTTTGGGATGAAGATATGAATCATCCATCGCCTGCGGGCACTTATCTTACCGCATGTGTTTTGTATAAGGTTTTATATGATCAGTCACCGGAGGGGCTCGGTTATCTTGCCGGTTTAGATGCGCAGACGGCAGCGAAGATTCAATTAGTTGCAGCAGGTATCAAATAACTCAGTTATTTGATATATTAAAATTTTTGGAGGAAATATGCATGAAGAAATGGAAGGTAACAATTGACGGCAGTACACATGAGATTGCCTATAAACCAGGTGTCTTAAAGAGGCGTAAGGTCGTAGATGGTGTTTCTACTCCTGTTAAAAACACGAGCTGGTTCATCCAGTTATTTGATGAGCCGATTGAGCTGGAAGGAAAAACACTGCATCTTACGGCAATCGGTTCAAAAGTGGATCTGGCGGTTGATGATGTTTATTTAAATTCAAAAAAGCCATATGTTCCGCTTAGCAGCATGCCGGGCTGGGCCCATGGGTTTGCCATAGCGTTAATCATCAGTGGCTGGTTCTTAAGCGGAGCGTTTGGGATCCTGGCTGGTTTATTTGGAGGAATGTTTATTATTATGAAATCCATATCTCCGAAAAGCAAGAACCCATTGGCGGTCTGTACGGCTGTCTTAGTTCTTTGCATTGTCATTCAGGTTTTGATAGCTCTTATTGGTCTCGCTGTAATTTTATAAACATACATAAAATACGAAAAATTGTTAAAGGTAAAAAGCATTCTGTTGTTTTGCAGAATGCTTTTTACCTTTTTATTTTCGCCGGGTTCCGTAATATTCTGCCAGTATATCCAGATAGGCTTTGGCGTATTTGGGGAGATAGCGGTTTTTCTGGTAGGCGGCTATGAGGGTGTTTTCAATTTTTTCTTTCCCGACGGAAAGACAGACCGAGGCCTTGGGTTCCCGGGTTTTTAAATAGTGGTAATAGCTTTCCGGGGCAAAGGCTGCCCCCAGGCCTTCCATGGCCAGCCGGATGGACATTTCGCTGTTTCGGGTGTGGAGAAGGACATTTGGTTCCATCCCGTAATCTTCAAAGAGCTTCAGGGCAAGCCCGCCTGTATTCTGGTCCGGAAAGAGAAGGATAAAAGGTTCCTGGTGAAGCAGGCTTAAATCGATCCATGGATATTGAAACCCCTGTTTCCGAACAGCTTTTTTTACCAGAGGGTTTGTGGCGGATAAGACCAGTATGATTTCTTCCTTTCCGATGATCTGGTAGTCTAAATCGTTTGGAAACTCGTGGACGTTGTAAATGGTTAAGTCTACGGTATGGTCGGTCAGGGTGTGTTCGGCTACAAAATTGACTTCCTCCATCATGTTGACTGTGACATGGGGGTACAGCCGGTGGAATTTCATTAAAGTCGGGCCGATCAGGCTGTTTCCCAGCATAATGGGGATGGCAATGTTTAGGCGGCCATGGTTCCGGTGCATAATATCATCGAATTCCATGTCCCATTCCATGCCGTATTCCACGATCTTTTCTGCATAATGGATGTAGCGCTCTCCGATGTAAGTGGGAAAGTACCCGCTTCCGATCCGGTCAAAAAGGCGGGTCCCGAGCTGCTGCTCTAAGTTTTTTAAATATTTGCTTAAGGATGGCTGGGAGATAAACAGAGTCTCTGCTGCTTTGCTGATGTTCCCCAGTCTGGCAATGGCCAGGATGTATCTTGCTTCTTTCAGTTCCATAAGTGATTCCTCCTTTGGCATCGGGAATGGTGTCTTACTATAGCTTTACTGCATAAAAAATATAGATTATATGTATTTGACGTACAGTATATCATAAATTATAATAAAAGTACAGAGATAAATTAATAATACTTATAAATAACTATAAGAGAAAACAATGAATGACGTGAAGAAAGCATGGAGAGGTCGAGATGAAGAAGAGTAGTGCATTTGTATTGATCGTGCCGGGACTTGTGATTCTGGCAGTGTGTCTGTTCCTTCCGCTTTTGAAGGTACTGGTCCCGTCTTTTCATACCGGGGACTATCCATTCAGCGCTTATGTTGAATTTTTCCGGGACGGGTATTACTGGAAGATTTTTGTGAGAACGGTTAAGGTTGCATTCCTTACCACGGCTTTCTGCATGGCCGCAGGGGTTCCGACCGCGTATTTTATCAGCCGGTGCAGGAAAAAATGGAGAGGGATTTTGCTGTCTGTTTCCATTTTCCCTATGATGACCAATTCTGTGATCCGGAGCTTTGCCTGGATCAATATTTTAGGAAGCAATGGTATCATCAATAAATTCCTTATGGCAGCCGGATTTGCGGAAAAACCTGTGAAGCTGCTGTATACGGATTTTGCCATCATCATCGGTTCTGTGTATCTGTTTCTTCCTCTGATGATTGTCACTGTGGCCGGTGTCATGGAAAATATCGGCGATGATATGATGGAGGCGGCAATGAGCCTGGGAGCAGACCGGTTCAAGGCTTTTATGAAGGTGATCTTTCCTATGAGCCTGCCGGGAATTATTGTTGGAGGCATTCTGGTGTTTACCGGAACTCTGACTGCTTATACCACGCCCCAGCTTCTGGGAGGCAATAAAAATATGGTCCTGTCCACCTTTATTTACCAGAGGGCCATGAGTGTGGGGGATTGGGATGGAGCCGCTGTTATTTCCCTGATCATGATCGTTGTGACCCTGGCTGTCATCAAAGGCTTTAATGCCCTGGCGGCCCGACTGGACAGAAGAGGAGGAAGCCATGCGTAAGAATAAAATGCTGACCGCTTTTGCCGTGCTGGTATTTGCGTTTTTGATCCTGCCGCTTATCATTATTACTGTGACCGCTTTTGGAAAGGGAAGTGCCATCACGTTTCCCATTGATTCCTTTTCTTTTCAATGGTTTGCCAATGTGTTTGCATTAAAATCCTTCCGGATCTCATTTTTAACCAGTCTGGAAATCGCAATGCTTGCGACCGTGATCGCTCTCATTGTGGGAATTCCGGCCGCTTATGCTTTGGCCAGGTCCGGTATGAAGGGAAATGGGATTTTAAAATCCGTATTTCTTTCTCCGACGATCGTGCCTGGAATTGTGATTGGTTTCGTTCTCTATCAGTTCCTGGTGCTGACCTTAAGGATTCCGGTGTTTATCGGGCTTTTGGCCGGACATTTTATGGTTACCCTGCCTTATGTGATCCGGGTGGTGGGTTCCAGCCTGGACCAGTTTGATTTTTCGGTGGAAGAAGCAGCCTGGAGTCTGGGATGCGGAAAGGCAGGAGCTTTCTTCCGGGTGGTGCTTCCCAATATCACATCGGGAATCTCCGCTGCGTTTATGCTTGCATTTATCAACTCCCTTAATAATATTCCGGTTTCCATGTTTCTCTCGGGCCCCGGCGTATCCACGTTTCCGGCGACCCTGATGAATTACATCGAATATAATTATGACCCTACCGTATCGGCTGTTTCCGTGCTGCTGATGGCCGTGACGGTCTTTATCATGGTAATTGTTGATAAAACGTTGGGAATTGCCGCTTTGGCGAAATAGGAGGAAAGAACCATGGCATTTATGACACTGCAGGATATTGATGTCCGTTATGATAAGAAAAAACAGATTTTAAAGGGACTTAACCTGGAGGTACAGGAAGGGGAGCTGGTTTCTCTTTTGGGACCCAGCGGCTGCGGAAAAACCACGACGCTGCGGGTGGCCGCCGGGCTGATCGAGGCTCAAAACGGAGTATTTACGCTGGATGGAGCAGATTTAACGAAGGTTCCGGTCCACAGGAGAAATTTTGGGATCGTATTTCAAAGCTATGCCCTGTTTCCCCATTTAAGCGTCTATGACAATGTGGCTTTTGGGCTTAAGATGAGAAAGCTCCATAAGTCGGAGATCGGTAAAAAGGTAAATCAGATCCTGGAAATCTGCGGCCTTACGGAGTTTGCCGGACGTTTTCCCCAGCAGATGTCCGGAGGGCAGAGACAGCGGGTGGCTCTGGCGAGGGCGCTGGTGATCGAGCCGAAGCTTTTGCTGCTTGATGAACCTCTCAGCAACTTAGATGCCAAGCTGCGCATCAATATGCGCATGGAAATCAAGAGAATCCAGAAAAAGCTTGGCATAACCACCTTGTTTGTCACCCATGACCAGGAGGAATGCTTCTCCATATCGGATAAGGTGGCGGTCATGAATCAGGGTGTGATCGAACAGTTCGATTCGCCCGAAAATATTTATCGCAGGCCGGAAACCGAATTTGTGGCCAGATTCATCGGGTTTGAAAATTTTCTTCCTTTGAACAGGCAGGGAGATGTATATAAAACGGAGACCGGCGCAGTATTTAACGTAGAGACTGCACACAGGGAGGATGCCTGTATCGGTACCATACGGCCGGAAGATATCCGGGTGGCAGAAGAGGGGCAGAATAAAAATATCCTGGAAGGAACGGTAGGGGTCCGGACATTTCTCGGAAAAAGCTACCAGTATGAAGTCCTTACGGCGG
The DNA here is from genome assembly GCF_900155545.1 of Clostridium sp. Marseille-P2415. GTDB lineage: Bacteria > Bacillota > Clostridia > Lachnospirales > Lachnospiraceae > Lacrimispora. The sequence continues at coordinate 135,101 of NZ_LT732525.1, read as the reverse complement.
CAGGGAAATTCCTGGTAAACAGGCCAGCGGAGGAGACTTATGAGGAAGGCAGCTTGATCCGTCTTTATCTGCCGGAACAGAAGCTGATTCTTGTGGATTAAAGGGGAAACAAAGGTAACAACGGCTGACCAGGCCGGTCAATTATAAAAAAAGAGAGGATTACGATTATGAAAAGAGTATTGGCATTATCCCTTTGTGCGGCCATTGTATTGACAGGCTGCGGCAGTGCCGGTTCTGCAGGAGAAAGTAGGAGCGGCAAGGAAGAGAAGAAACTGGTGTTATCTACTTATGGTTTAAGCGAAGACATTTCCGAGGAGGAAGTGTACAAGCCCTTTGAGGATCAGTTTAACTGCAAGATCGTCACGGAGACCGGAAGCACCAATGAGCGCTATACAAAGCTTTCTGCGAATACGGAAAGCACCATTGACGTGATCGAGCTTTCCCAGTCCATGACAGCAAAAGGAATCGAAGAAGGCCTGTTTGAGCCCCTGGATTTAAGCAAGATCGAGAACAGCCAGTATTTGATCACAACAGCCAAGACCATGGCAGATGCCGGACAGGGGGTTGCCTACACCATCAACAGCATCGGCATCATGTATGATCCGGAGGCTGTTGGATTTGAAATCAAGAGCTTTGACGATTTATGGAAGGCAGAGCTTAAAGGAAGCATTGCCATTCCGGTTATTACAACCACCTTCGGACCTGCCATGGTTTATATGGCAAGCGATTATAAGGGCGTGGATGTAACAAGCGATAACGGGAAAGCCGCATTTGAGGCTCTGGAAGAATTAAAGCCGAACCTTGTAAAGACCTATGCAAAGTCTTCCGACTTAATCAATATGTTTACTTCCGGTGAGATCAAAGCAGCCATTGTAGGTGACTTCGGCGTTCCGACCATCAAAGAGGCAAACCCGGACCTTAAGTATGTAACTCCGGATGTGACTTATGCTAACTTTAATACCATCAGCATTACCAAAAACTGCAAGGACAAGGAGTTAGCTTACGCATACATCAATTACCGTTTAAGCAAGGAACTTCAGGGGAAAACCAGCAAGGCTTTAAATGAAGCACCTACCAATAATCAGGTTGAGATCGCGGAAGAAAATGCGGTAAATATGACTTACGGAGCCGCAGCGGAAAATGCAAAGGTCCTTGATTATTCCTTTGTCAATCCCATCTTAAGCGACTGGATCGATCAATGGAATCGGATTATCAACAGCTAAGGAACGGGGACAAAATGAAGGTTGACTTATTAATTCGAAATGGGTGGGTCTACCGGACATACAGGCAGTGTTTTGAAAAAGCGGACATTGCGGTTGCAGGGGAAAGGTTTTATGACATTTCCCCTTCCTCATATTATGAGGCAGACCTTGTGGTGGACGGTACAGGAAAATATATCATACCGGGGCTGATCGATATTCATATGCACATCGAAAGCTCCATGACATATCCGGAAGAATTTTCCAGGGCGGTTCTGCCGTGGGGAGTCACCTGCGTCGTGGCGGATCCCCATGAGATCGCCAATGTTTTCGGCTTGGAAGGGATCAAAAGCTTTATGGATCAGGAGACGGAACTGGACATTTATTACGGAATCCCGTCCAGCGTTCCGTCCACCAGTACCAGTCTTGAAACCTCCGGCGGGCAGATCGGGGAAGAGGAGGTTCGGGAACTCTTAAAGGATGACCGGTTTCTCTGTCTGGGTGAAGTGATGAATGACTTAGACCTGGTTTCCGGGGATGATACCCTGATCAGGCGCATCGTCAGGCTGTGTCAGGATGCAGGGCGCCAGCTGAGGATCGAGGGGCATTGTCCTGCCCTGTCCGGAGAACAGCTGGCAGGCTTTATCCGGGCAGGAGTTGATGCGGACCATACCCAGCAGTCACGGTTATCGGTTCTGGAAAAAACAGATATGGGAATGTTTTTGGAGCTGCAGGCCAAATCCCTGACTCCTGATGTGGTGGAAACGGTGGTATCCCACGATCTTTATGAAAATGTGGCTCTTGTAACAGATGATACCATGCCGGACCATCTGGTAAAAGGTCATTTGAATCAGATCGTCCGCCTTGCGGTGGAGCAGGGAATGCCGGCAGAAAAAGCCATTTACTGTGCGACCTTAACGCCTGCCCGCAGAATGGGGCTTCATGACCGGGGGATGATCGCGCCGGGAAAACGGGCGGATTTCGTTATCCTTGATGATCTGATAAGCTTTCGCCCTGCCTCAGTTTACAAAAACGGCAGGCGTTATGAAGAAAAAAAGGATTCTCCCAGGGCTGCTTTCCCGGATCATTTTTACCAGTCCGTGAAATGCCGGCTGGCTCTGGCCTCTGACTTTAAACTGAACCGGTGCGGGATATCCGAAGGAATGGCAACCGTAAATGTAATGCAGATTCAAAGCTTTGGAACAAGGGTGAAGCATGTGAAAAGGGAAATTCCGGTCCGGAACCGGTGCATTTGCTGGCAGGAGGCGGGACTTTGTCTGGCAGCCGTATTTGAGCGTCATGGAAAAACCGGCGGTGTTTCCTACGGGCTTGTGGAAAATGCCTTAAAGTCTCCCGGCGCGGTGGCAACCACCTGGAGTCATGACAGCCACAACCTGCTGGTGCTTGGAAATTCTGTGGAAGATATGGTGCTTGTCCAGAATCAGGTGGTTCATATGCAGGGCGGATATGTGACGGCCGGAAACGGCAGGGTGACAGCTTCGGCGGCTCTTCCCGTGGGCGGGATTCTGTCGGATGGAAGCCTTTTAAAGCTTTCGGAAGAACTGGCTGAAGTAAGGGAAGAAATTGAGGCCATGGGGTATGTAAACAATAATGTCATCATGTCCATTTCCACCTTAACACTCCTGGTTTCCCCGGAATTAAAGCTCAGCGACAAAGGGCTGTTTGATGTGAAGACGAAACAGAGCGTTCCGCTGGCAGAAAAATATGAGCGTTAAAAAGGGAAATACCCTGCGGTATCCCTTTACACCCGATAAAGCGGGGCGGGCGGGCCCTGCCCAAAAAGCGTGGGCAATAATAAGGAAACACCCTTCGGGTATCCCTTTACACCCGATAAAGCGTGGCGGGCCCTGCCCAAAAAGCATGGGCAATAATAAGGAAACACCCTTCGGGTATCCCTTTATGCCCAAAGAACGTGGGCAATAATAAGGAAAAGGTTGATCAGTGTGAGAACGATAATTATAAATGTAACAGTGGTAACAATGAATGAAAAGCGGGAAATCTATAATCCCGGTTTTGTGATGTTTGAAAACGATACCATCACAGGCGCAGGAGTCATGAGCGATTTGCCGGAAGAGGCCAGGCAAAAGGATACAAAACTGGTGGACGGGAAGAATGGCATCCTTATGCCGGGAATGGTGAATCTGCATACTCATATGGGGATGGTTCCGTTCCGTGGGCTTGGAGATGACTGCAGGGACCGGCTCCGGGTATTTTTGCTCCCCATGGAACAGAAAACCATGGATGAAGAGCTGGTTTATCTGTCCACCCGCTATGCTGCAGGGGAAATGCTGCTTGGCGGTGTCACTTCGGTCCTTGATATGTATTACTTTGAGGAAGAGGCCGCTAAGGCGATGGATGAGATGGGGATGAGGGGGATTGCAGGCCAGACGGTCATGGAAGAAGGAGCCTGTGATTTTACGGACCCATATAAAGCCTTGGCCTACGGCGAAAGACTGATAAAAAAATATCAATCTCATCCCCGTATCTCAGCCTGCATAGCACCTCACGGGACCAGTACCTGTTCGAAAGAGGTACTGAAAGAAGCTTACCGCCTTAATGCGTCCTTAGGGGTCCCGTTTACCCTACATACGGCGGAAATGGATTATGAAATGGATTATTTCCGGGATGAATACGGCATGACCCCGGTGCAGTACTTAGACAGCATCGGCGTTCTGGGGAGAGAGACTCTGGCCGTTCACTGCATTCACATGACAGAAGAAGACTTACAGCTTTTAAAGGACCGCAGGGCAAAAGTGGCCCACTGTATCGGCTCCAATACGAAGGCGGCAAAGGGCGTGGCTCCGGTAAGCGCCATGCTGCATCTGGGAGTTCCTGTGGGGCTTGGCACGGATGGCCCGGCAAGCGGCAACACTCTGGATATTTTTACGCAAATGAAACTTTGTTCTGATTTTCATAAAAATGAGACCAGGGACAGGAGCGCATTTCCCGCAGAAAGGGTCGTGGCAATGGCTACGGTTATGGGAGCAGAAGCCCTGGGCCTGGGTCCTGTTACCGGTTCTCTGGTACCGGGAAAGCAGGCTGATCTGGTTCTGGTTGAGACACGCTCAGTCAACATGTTTCCGGTTTATGACCCCTATTCCGCCCTGGTTTACAGCGCCAATCCTTCCAATGTAGAAGAAGTGTATGTGGCAGGAGAATGCCTGGTGAGAAATAAAAAACTATTAAAGGCGGACATGGTAAAAATCAGGGAGGCACTTTTGGAAAAGATGAAGAAGACCGATTTTGCCGCCCACATGATGTGAAACATTTTATAGGAAATTTTTTATCTATATGAAAAAAGGTTTATAATGCTTCAAATCTGGAAAAAATTTATAGAGAGAAAAATCTGCTTCATGATCATAATATTGTGTATAAGAAGGTTATCATCAAAATAAGTTCAGATTAACAAAGAACCATCATTGTGGTTTAAGTATGCCAGCCGGAAAAAGTTATACAGACAAAACGGAAGCAATTGACAACTATATTTCCCTGTGGTAAACTGTAGCAGTATGAATATACGCCGGTACCCAGTATTTTGGATACTCCAGCCGATACCTGGTATGAGGTGAGATTAAAAGACTAAAGGAGGAAATCAACATGATTTCAAAGGAAAAGAAAGCAGCTATTATTTCTGAATATGGTAGAAAAGCCGGCGACACAGGTTCACCGGAAGTACAGATCGCAATTCTGTCAGAGAGAATCACAGAATTAACCGATCATCTTCAGAAGAACCCCAAAGATCATCATTCCAGAAGAGGACTTCTGATGATGGTTGGCCAGAGAAGAGGCCTTCTTGATTACTTAAAGAAGACAGACCTGGAAGGCTATCGTTCCTTAATCGAGAAGTTAGGAATCAGAAAATAATAAACCATTTAGGGTGGAGAACTTCTCCACCCTATCTGTCTATTAAGAAAAGAATGTTAAAAGTAGAAGCATTCCCCGAGACCGCTGATGTGCGCGTAATAAGCAGAGCCAAAAGATTGGGATGCGGGCAGGATATGCTCGCATATCCTGCCCGCATCCCAATCTTTTGGCGAGCAACCGCGAACGAGGGACGTCAGTCCCGAGTTTGCGGCTGCAGATTCTGCCTCCGGCAGAATCTGCTTATTCCCTTGCGGGCAACACAATCAAACTCATTACTTACGCGTAGATCAGTAGTTTCGGCATCTTCTACTATTAATATAAATCAATTATTTAGTAAAAGGAGATACCACTATGTACAAGAGTTTTAGCATGGAACTGGCTGGCAGAACATTAACCGTTGATGTCGGCAGAGTAGCAAAGCAGGCGAACGGCGCTGCATTTATGCATTATGGAGATACCGTAGTATTAGCGACCGCAACTGCATCCGACAAGCCAAGGGATGGAATCGACTTCTTCCCCCTGAGCGTAGAATATGAAGAAAAATTATACGCTGTAGGAAAAATCCCGGGCGGCTTCAACAAAAGAGAAGGAAAGGCATCCGAGAACGCCATTTTAACTTCCCGTGTCATCGACCGTCCCATGAGGCCCCTGTTTCCAAAAGATTACCGCAACGACGTAACATTAGACAACATCGTCATGTCCGTAGACCAGGACTGCAGCCCGGAGCTGACTGCCATGTTAGGTTCCGCCATCGCAACCTGTATTTCCGATATCCCGTTTGACGGCCCCTGCGCTTCCACCCAGGTAGGTCTTGTAGACGGGGAATTAGTCATTAACCCGACCCAGGCCCAGAAGCGGGTATCAGGCCTGGCCCTTACGGTTGCTTCCACAAGAGAAAAAGTCATCATGATCGAGGCCGGAGCCAATGAAGTTCCGGAAGATAAGATGATCGAAGCTATTTTCAAGGCTCACGAGGTAAACCAGGAGATCATCAAATTCATTGACACCATTGTAGCAGAATGCGGAAAGCCGAAGCATGAATACACCAGCTGTGCAGTACCGGAAGAGTTATTTGCAGCAATCAGGGAAATCGTCACCCCGGAAGAGATGGAAGTTGCCGTATTTACCGATGAGAAGCAGGTAAGAGAGGAAAACATCCGAAGGATCACCGAGAAGCTGGAAGAAGCTTTTGCAGAAAAAGAAGAATGGCTGTCCGTATTGGGAGAAGCCATTTACCAGTACCAGAAAAAGACCGTCCGCAAGATGATCTTAAAAGACCACAAGCGTCCGGATGGCCGTGCCATGGATCAGATCCGTCCTCTGGCAGCAGAGATCGATATGCTTCCGAGAGTGCATGGTTCCGCCATGTTCACCCGCGGACAGACTCAGATCTTAAATATCTGTACGTTAGCTCCGTTATCGGAAAGCCAGAGACTGGACGGCATTGATGATATGGAAACTTCCAAGAGATATATGCACCACTATAATTTCCCGTCCTTCTCCGTAGGCGAGACAAAGCCTTCCAGAGGACCGGGACGCCGTGAGATCGGCCATGGTGCACTGGCAGAGAGAGCATTGGTTCCGGTTCTTCCATCAGAGGAAGAATTCCCATATGCGATCCGTACCGTATCCGAGACCATGGAATCCAACGGATCCACTTCTCAGGCAAGCATCTGTTCCTCTTCCATGTCCTTAATGGCAGCAGGTGTTCCGATTAAATCAGCCGTTGCAGGCATTTCCTGCGGTCTGGTGACCGGAGATACAGATAGCGATTATATTGTCCTGACCGATATCCAGGGACTGGAGGATTTCTTCGGCGATATGGACTTTAAGGTTGGCGGCACCCACAAGGGAATCACTGCGATCCAGATGGATATCAAGATCCATGGCCTTACAAGACCGATCATCGAAGAGGCCATCCGCAGGACCAGAGAGGCCAGACTTTACATTCTTGATGAGGTTATGGCAAAGGCCATTGCAGAGCCGCGTAAGGAAGTAGGCAAGTATGCTCCTAAGATCGATCAGATTTCCATCGATCCTCAGAAGATCGGTGATGTGGTTGGAAAGCAGGGCAAGGTGATTAACAAGATCATCGAAGAGACCGGTGTTAAGATCGATATTTCCGATGACGGCAATGTATCCGTATGCGGGACGGACCGGGTAATGATTGACCGTGCGGTCCAGATCATCAAAAGCATCGTAACCGAAATCGAAGCAGGCCAGATCTTCACAGGTAAGGTTGTAAGGATCATGAATTTTGGAGCTTTCGTTGAACTGGCTCCCAATAAGGATGGTATGATTCATATTTCCAAGCTGTCTGATAAGAGAGTGGCAAAGGTTGAGGATGTAGTAAACATCGGCGATGAAGTAACCGTTAAGGTAATTGAAGTCGACAAGATGGGCAGGATCAATTTGAGCATGAAGCCCGGCGATCTTGCAGCAAAATCTGAGGAAGCCAAAGAAGAAACAAAAGAATCATAATAAAACGGCTATGCCGTGCAGCAGACAGCAGACAGATCAGCATCTCTCTGCTGTCTGTTTTTGTATAAAAAAGCGGAAAGGCGGAGAAATATGAAATATATTTATTATAATGGCACTTTCTATGTCAAAAAATGCATGGATGTCAAAGCCATGGGCGTGGAAAACGGAAGAATTGCAGTGATCGGAGATCTGGAAGACGTAGAAAAATGGGCAGAAGGAACGGAGAATGTCCGGTGTGATGTGAACGGCTGCTTTGTGGTTCCGGGATTTATCGATTCCCACATGCATTTGTTGGGATATGGTTACGGATTGAGGGTTGCAGATCTGGCATCGTGCACCACCTCCATGTCCGGCATGCTGGAAGGGCTATTGAAATATAAAGCGGAACATGAGGGGGAAAACGGAAGCTGGATCGTGGGAAGAGGCTGGAACCACGATTTTTTCCAGGATGAAAAACGTTTCCCCAACCGCTATGATCTGGACAGGGTCTCTGCAGACCGGCCTGTTATCATTTACCGGGCCTGCGGCCATATTGCCAGTGTCAATTCGGCAGCGCTTCAGGCAGCAGGGATAACCGGTAAGACTGCCCAGCCGGAAGGGGGATGCTTTGATCTGGATGAAAAAGGGGAGCCGACCGGAGTGCTTCGGGAATATGGGATCAATCTGGTCAGCCGGGTAATTCCTGCGCCGGATAAAGAAGAGATCAGGACCTGTATCCTTCAGGCCATGAAAAAATTAAATGCATATGGGATCACATCGGTTCAGAGCGATGATCTGGCGGCTTTTCCGGGAATTTTCTATGAAGTAGTATTAAAAACTTACCGTGAACTTGAAGCGGAAGGCCTTATGACGGTAAAGGTATATGAACAATGCCTGCTTTCCGATATGGATGCGCTTAAGAGTTTTATTGCCAGTGGGTACCGGACTGGAAAAGGGGGGCGTTTTTTCACCATCGGCCCTTTAAAGATCATTTCCGACGGTTCCCTGGGTGCAAGGACTGCTTTTTTAAGTCAGCCCTATGCCGATGATCCTGAAAAACCGGATGGCTGTGGAATTTCGATCTACAGCCAGTCAGAGCTTGATGAAAGAATCGGATATGCTTCTGAACACGGGATGCAGGTAGCGGTCCATGCCATAGGAGACCGCGCTATGGAGATGGCGGCGGACGCCATGGAAAAGGCCATGGCAGGCCACACAGAAAACAAACTGCGCCACGGAATCGTCCATTGCCAGATCACCACGGAAAAGCTGCTTGAAAAGTTTCGGAAACTGAAGCTCCATGCTTACATCCAGTCGGTTTTTCTGGATCATGACAATCATGTCGTTGAAAAAAGGGTCGGGAAGGAACGGGCATTTTATACCTATCAGTTCAAAACCCTTCTGAATATGGGGGTTTCTGTTTCCAATGGTTCGGACGCACCGGTGGAGCGTCCCAGTGTGCTGGCCGGAATCCAGTGCGCGGTGACAAGAACGACTCTGGATGGTACAAAAACCTTTCTGCCTGATCAGGCTCTTACCGTGGAGGAAGCACTGGAAACCTATACACTCATGGGGGCAAGAGCCAGCTTTGAGGAAGAAGAAAAAGGGATGCTGATCCCCGGAATGGCGGCTGATTTTACCGTTCTGGCGGAAGATTTAAGAAGCTGTGCCCCGGAGAGGATAAAAGACGTTGCAGTTTGCGGGACCTTTGTAAATGGTACCTGTGTATTTGACAGGAGCAGCAAAACCTGATTTTATGTAAAAGTGTATTGCTTTAAGAAAAGACCGGATAAATGGAAAATCTACATGGAACTATAGTAAAAATGATACTCCGGGACCGGATTGAAAATATTGTTGACAAATGAAACATTAGCACGTATAATGGTCTAAGTCAAAGCCGTAAGTTTCTGATTTACGATGAAATATGTTTCATTAAAAGGGAGTAGTTTCAATGCACTGTCAACATCCTGACTGTCGATGGCAGTCTGGCGGTGCATGCCAGATAATGGTTACCAGACTTTTAATGTGTTTATTCTGAACAGTTAATATTTTTCAGAATAAGTGCATTGAAAGTCTTTTTCTTTTCCCTTTTATGGCAATAATAATCAGAGACTTAAGTACATTTTGATGCGGGCCGTCCAAAAAGGGCGGCAGAATGGAGGAAGGTTTGAAAGACTGGTATCAAAAAACAGAAGAAGAAATATTAAAAGAACTTCACACGACAAAAGAAGGATTGAGCGCGGAAGAAGCTGCCGGGCTTCTTGCCAGCAAAGGGGAGAATGTTCTGGAGGAGGGAAAGAAAAAAAGCACCCTTCAGGTATTTGTTGAACAATTCTGCGATTTATTGGTAGTCATTCTGATAGCGGCGGCTGTCATTTCCATGCTTTCCGGAAATGCAGAGAGCACCATCGTTATTATTGCGGTTATTGTCTTGAACGCCATTCTGGGTACGGTGCAGCATGAAAAGGCGCAGAAATCCCTGGCGAGTTTAAAATCCCTGTCATCTCCCAATGCCAGGGTGATCCGCGGCGGGCAAAAAATTGAAATTGATTCAAAGTATGTGGTTCCGGGAGATATACTGCTTCTGGAAGCAGGAGATATGGTGGTGGCTGACGGAAGGATCTTAAATAATTATTCCCTTCAGGTAAATGAGAGTTCCTTAACCGGCGAATCCACCAACGTGGACAAAGAAGAAGGAACCTTGGAGAAGGAAGTGCCTCTGGCTGACCGGACGAATATGGTTTATTCCGGCAGTCTGGTTACTTACGGAAGAGCCGTTGTGGCAGTTACGGGCACCGGGATGGATACGGAAATCGGAAAAATCGCCAGTCTGATGAATGCCACAAAGGAGAAGAAAACACCGCTGCAGGCCAGTCTGGACCAGTTTTCCAGCCGTCTTGCCATGGTCATCATGGTCATCTGTGTTATAGTATTCCTTTTAAGCATTTACCGGAAGATGCCGGTTCTGGATTCTCTGATGTTTGCGGTGGCCCTTGCAGTGGCTGCGATCCCGGAGGCTTTAAGCTCGATTGTAACCATTGTCCAGGCCATGGGAACCCAGCGGATGGCAAGGGAAAATGCCATTATAAAAGAGCTGAAGGCAGTGGAAAGTCTGGGCTGTGTTTCCGTGATCTGTTCGGATAAGACAGGAACGCTGACCCAGAATAAGATGACGGTCCAGGAGGTCTATGTGGATAACCGGACGTATAAGCCCGACGATTTAGACCTCCGCAGCCAGCTTCACAGGTATCTCCTCTACGATGCGGTCCTGACCAATGATTCTTCCATTGTGGAAGGAAAGGGGATTGGAGACCCTACCGAGTATGCGCTCCTTGAAATGGCAGGGAAAGTCAGCGTAAGCCATGATATTATACGGGATATGATGCACCGTCTGGAGGAACTTCCATTTGATTCGGACCGCAAGCTCATGAGCACCAAGTACAGGCTTCATGGGATCCATACCATATTAACCAAAGGAGCGGTGGATGTTTTATTAGACCGGACTACCCACATCCGAACCTCAGAGGGTGTGAGAGAACTGACTGAAAAAGACCGGGAAGATATCTTAGAACAGAATATGAAGTTTTCCCGCAATGGCCTGCGGGTTCTTGCCTTTGCTTATAAGGAAGTGGATGAGGAACACGTTCTTTCCTTAAATTCTGAGAATGGTTTCATTTTCCTCGGGCTCATTTCCATGGTAGACCCGCCCAGAGAGGAGTCTAAGGCCGCGGTAGCAGATGCAAAACGGGCCGGAATCCGGCCGGTGATGATAACCGGAGACCACAAGATTACGGCAACTGCCATAGCAAAGCAGATCGGGATTTTTGAAGAAGGCGATATGGCGGTGACCGGTGCGGAGCTGGACGCAATGACCGATGAAGAACTGGATCAGAACATTACAAAGACTTCTGTTTATGCCAGAGTGTCTCCGGAGAATAAGATCCGGATCGTGGATGCATGGCAGCGCCGCGGAAATATTGTTTCCATGACAGGAGACGGAGTCAATGATGCCCCTGCATTAAAGAAAGCGGACATCGGAGTTGCAATGGGAATCACCGGGACAGAGGTGTCCAAGGACGCGGCCTCCATGATTCTGGCAGACGATAATTTCGCTACGATTATCAAAGCCGTTGCAAACGGACGAAACGTATACCGGAATATAAAGAATGCCATCCAGTTTTTACTTTCCGGCAACATGGCAGGGATCCTTTCGGTTCTTTATACCTCGATCATGGCTCTTCCGGTGCCGTTTGCCCCGGTTCATCTGCTTTTCATTAATCTGCTTACAGATTCGCTTCCGGCAATTGCCATCGGCATGGAGCCTGCGGAGCATGATCTGCTCAGCCGGAAACCAAGGGATCCCAAGGAGGGGATCCTGACAAAAGAATTTATGCTTAAGATATTACTGCAGGGAGCGCTGATCGCCGCATGTACGATGACGGCTTTCCACATTGGATTAAGAAATGGCAGTACCTCCACCGCCAGCACCATGGCCTTCTGTACGCTGACGCTGGCCCGGCTGTTCCACGGTTTTAACTGCAGAAGCAGCCATTCCATCTTCCGGCTGGGATTTTCCGGCAACTGGTACAGCCTGGGAGCATTCGTGGCCGGTGTTTCATTGCTGAGCCTTGTAATGTTTGTACCATTGCTCCGAAAACTGTTTTCCGTTACGGCCCTTTCCGGGGTTCAGATCGGTATTATATATGGTCTTGCAATCATACCTTCTCTCATCATACAGTTTATAAAAGTATTAAAAGAGAGCAGAAAATAATCCCTGAGAAAAAGAGGTTCAATCTTTGAAAAAAAGAGTTGAACCTCTTTTTTAAAAATGATAAAATACTTCCGTATCTAAAATTTCATACAGAGGAAAGGAACGACATGACAGGACAACCTTCATTCAAATTCAGAAATTGCGGACCGCTGTCCAGGCGGACAAAATTTCAGATTCTTGCCCTGGTGCCGATTTATTTTATTGTTGCAGGATTCTTGCTGCAGCCGTTTGATGAAATCTGGAGGGGTATCATTACGATCGTCAGGGAGCCGGATTTCCTGATTACGGATTACATTGCCATTGGGGGCATTGGAGCCGCGTTTGTTAACGCGGGCGTATTAACTTTATTAAGCATTGCAATTGTGTATTTTCTGGGTATGGAGATGAGCGGCCATACGATAACTTCATGCTTCCTCATGTTTGGTTTTTCTTTGTTTGGGAAAAATATCCTGAACATATGGGCCATCATGATGGGAATCTGTTTGTATTCTTATTATCACAAAACTTCCATAACACGTTATATTTATGTGGGCTTTTACGGGACCTGTCTGTCCCCGGTCATTACGCAGATCATGCAGATCGGCAATCTTCCTTTGGCGGTCAGGCTGATCCTAAGCATTTTCGTCGGGCTGAGCATTGGTTTTGTGCTCCCGCCTTTATCTACCCATACTCATTACTCTCATAAGGGATATTCCCTTTATAATGTAGGTTTTGCTTCCGGCATCATTGCCACGGTTATTGTATCCCTGATGAAATCATTTGGGATTGATATTGAGGCCAGGCTGATCTGGTCTGTGGGCCAGAATGAGCTGTTTGCCAGGCTGCTCCTGTTTTTATTTCTTGGAATGGTGATATTTTCCTTCCTGTTATCGGACAATGTCGGAAGGCGGTACCTGGAAATATTAAAAACCTATGGCATCAGCGGGACCGATTATGTAAAAAGTGAGGGCTTTGCGCCGACCTTACTTAATATGGGAATTAACGGCATTGTATCAATGTTGGTCATACTGATGGTGGGAGGCGATTTAAATGGACCTACCATCGGCGGGATATTTACCATTGTGGGATTCAGCGCTACAGGGAAGCACATCCGCAACATCTTACCGGTCATGGCGGGAGTCATTCTGGGAGGCGGTACTAAAATCTGGAGCATTACGGATCCCAATGCGCTCTTAGCCCTTCTTCTGTCCACAACACTGGCGCCGGTTGCAGGGGAATTCGGAGTTATCGCAGGAATCCTGGCAGGATTCCTCCATTCTTCCGTGGCCCTTAACGTGGGGATCGTATATGGAGGGATGAACCTTTATAACAACGGGTTTGCAGGCGGCCTCATCGCAACCTTCATGGTGCCGGTACTCCAATCCATCCGTGACAGGATCGCCAGGGCCAAGACTCATGTATCGCTGTAGGTAACGATTATAAAGCATACTTTGCAAAGTCATTATGGCATTAAGATGAGAAAAGGGTTATACTATGGGAGGAATGAACAGTAAGGCAAAAAGAAAAATCAGAGGAAAGCAAAAATGTTATATCAGATAAAGGATGGAACAGTCACCGCCGGCGGGAATCTGATTCTGTCACATATTGATTTTGAAATACATGGCAAAGAAAAAATAGCGGTAGTGGGAAATAACGGGGCCGGCAAAACGACGCTTTTAAGGCTGATTGCCGGTGAACTGGACTTAGACCGGGATGATAGAAGGGAAGGCCCGGGAATCCTCTGTTCCGGGAAGCCGACTGTGGGGTATTTAAAGCAGCAGGCATTTGCGGACAGGGACAGGACAGTCTGGGAAGAGCTTTTATCCTCCTGTCCCTGTCCGGATTCCTTTGCCATAGAGCGGTTTGAATATGAGCGGGAGTACGATACGCTTTTTACCGGACTGGGATTTTCAAAAGCTGATAAAAAAAAGAAGCTTTCTGAGTTTTCCGGCGGTGAACAGACAAAAATCGCCCTGATACGCCATCTGCTTTTAAAACCGGATATTCTGCTTTTGGATGAACCCACCAACCATCTGGATATCGAAACAACGGAGTGGCTGGAGCAGTATATGAAGCAGTATGAAAAAGCGGTGGTTATGGTATCTCATGACCGGTTTTTTCTGGATCAGACGGTATCTGTCGTGTATGAGCTGTCAGGGAGGAGGCTTACCCGCTATCCGGGCAATTACACGCATTACCGGGAAGAGAAGGGAAAGGCGGTCCGGCTTCAGACAAAGGCTTATGAACGACAGCAGGAGGAGATCAGGCGTTTGGAGGCCATAGTGGAACGGTTTAAGAATAAGCCGAACAAAGCGGCGTTTGCCAGGTCGAAAAAGAAGGCGGTCGAGAGGATCGTTCCGGTTCCAAGGCCGGAAGAGAACGATATCCATATGTTTACCGGACCTTTGGAGCCGGCCTTTCCAGGCAGCAAATGGGTGTTTGAATCAGAGCACTTGAAAATCGGTTATGATAAACCTATTTTAGAGATAACCATGAGAATCCGCAGAGGTCAGAAGATCGGAATCCTTGGTTCCAACGGCGCCGGAAAAAGTACATTTTTAAAAACGGCTGCAGGACTTTTATCTCCTGTTTCCGGGGAATATTCCCTGGGAAATCAGATCACCATCGGCTATTTTGACCAGCATTCGTCAGAAATGAATTCCACAAAAACCGTGGCAGAGCATTTCCATGATTTATTCCCCTCCCTGACGGAAAAAGAGGTCCGCAGCATTTTGGGGGCGTACCTGTTCGGAGGAAAGGAAGCCGGGAAACGGGTGGACCTTCTGTCAGGGGGAGAAAAATCCAGGCTGGTCCTGGCGGAGCTTTTGCAGAGCAGACCCAATTTCCTGATCCTGGACGAGCCTACCAATCATATGGACATAAGGGCAAAGGAAACCCTGGAATCTGCATTCCGCGCATATACAGGGACCATTTTATTTGTATCCCATGACCGCTATTTTTTAAGCCGGGTGGCAGAATCGGTTCTGATATTTGAGGACCGGACTGTCTTTTCCTATCCTTTTGGCTATGAACATTATCTGGAGCGAAGAAGAAAAGCGGAGAGCGGAGATGACATTGCCGCACGGATGAAGGCTGAGGAACAGGCTCTGATCGCCGGGATGCGGGCTGTCCCAAAAGCAGAGCGGCACAGGCTTAAAGAGATTCCGGTGGAGGAAGCTTATTTGGACTGGAAGCTTGGTCTGGTTTTAGAAAGGCTTTTGCCGGCAAAGGAACGGGTGGAAGAATTATCTTCCTGCGTGGAAATGATGAAGGAAAAGTGGATGGAATCGGAAGAATTCTGGAACGGCGGACCATGGGAAGAAGCCGGAGACTATGAAAGGTTAAAGGAAGAATGCCAAAGGGCATGGGAAGAATGGGAGGCGCTTTGCCTGGAATGGTATGATACGGCTTTTGAAGAAACTATGTGACACAAAAAAAGCGGGTGGCATTGACGAAAGATCCGTCAATGCCACCTGCTTTCTCAGTATTTTCCGGAACCGTATCCGGCAGCCGGTCTGGCGTTGGATTCCGGATCCAGGCTCTTCCTGGCAGGAACGTACTCTTTACGGAAATCCGATTCTTCTCCGTTTAATTTGAATTTCCGGACTTCCTGCTGTAATGTCTGAGACTGGGCCGCCAGCTCTTCGCTGGAGGCAGAGCTTTCTTCTGCGGTAGCTGCGTTTGTCTGTATTACGGCAGATACCTGTGACAGGCCCTGATTGATCTGCTCGATCGCAGCCACCTGTTCGGTAGATGCAGATTCGATTTCCAGAATCGCCTGTTCAACGAGTTTTGATTTCTCAGCGGCCTCTTCAAGGATCCTTGCGGCTTCGGTTGCCATTTCTTCGCCTTCGGAAATGGTTTCCACGGAATGCATGATAAGGTTTGCTGTTTCTTTGGCAGCTTCCGCAGATTTCGTTGCAAGATTGCGTACTTCGTCAGCAACAACCGCAAAGCCTTTTCCGGCGTTGCCGGCACGGGCTGCTTCAATTGCGGCGTTTAAAGCAAGGATATTTGTCTGAAAGGCGATATCTTCAATCACTTTTGTGATGTTGGAAATTTCTTCTGAGGCTGTTCCGATTTTGTTCATTGCGGTGTTAAGGTTCTGCATGTGGGTATTGCTTTCAACCACTCCGGCCCCGGCCTGCTCCATATACGAAGAGGCTAAGCGGACATTGGTGGCGTTTTGATCTGCCTGTCCTGCCACTGTGGAAATGGCTGCGTTAAGTTCCTCAACGGTTGCAGCCTGCTCGGTAGAACCGGATGCAAGCGCCTGTGCAGCAGAGGATACCTGCTCTGCACCGGTATTGACCTGATCGGCAGCTTCGCTGATAAGAAGCAGCGTCCGGTTGAGATCTCTTTCAATCTTCTGCAGTGCAAGACCCAGTACATCCTCTCCGGAACGAAGGGGTACTTCCTGTGTAAAATCACCATTGCTGATTTCTTCCGCTATCAGCACCTGCTTGCGGATGCCCTCCAGCATTTCGGTAAACGCAGAGGCAAGCTGGCCGGTTTCATCCTTGGAATTAACATCCTGAAGGTCAATATCCAAATGTCCCAGGGCGATTTTGTTCGCAGCTTCCACAACCTGTCCGATGGGCCTGCTGATCATTCGGGATATCTTAAGGCTTAAATATACCGCAAAAACGGTACCGGCCACAACAATGATGCAAAGAATTACAGTCAGCATAATTGCTGTTGAATCATTTGATCTGCTGGTTTGATGAGCCATACTCATGCGAAGATTAACCAGCTTGTCGAAATTGTCATATATCTTTTGAATGTTATCCGATTCCTGGCTAAGAGCGGTTAATGCAGCGTCCTTATCTCCGGCTTTTGCTGCGGTGAGACATTTTTGTATAGCAGGGTCATAAGCATCGGTAAATATCTGTGTTGATTCATCAAGCAAAGCAAGAGATTCCGCATTTTTAATGCTTGTACGATAAGCAGCGGCACTGCTTAAAAAATTATTTTTTTCAGTCAGATAATTTTGCTCCAGGGTTTCCGTTTCCTTTGCATCACCTGCATGGATAATCATTGCATTGGAATCCGCACGAAACTGATACAAATTTTTAGTTGCAGTGATCAGGTGTTCAATGGGGGCCGTTTGTTCTTCATACATAAATGTATCCATTTTATTGATCTGAAGCATGCCAAAGATGCCCACGCCGCCGATTAAAAGCATTGTAATTACCATGCTTAAAAAAGCTGTGAGCAGTTTTCGAGTAATACTAAAATCGCTGAATTTTTTCATTCTGATAGCCTCCTGGTTTTCTCATTCGTTTTTTATGTATAATTGCTTCTATTTCGTCTGCCATGTTCCTCAAAACACGAACTGCTGTATACGTCACAACGTCCGAAGCTCCGTTTTCGGTATACAATAAAAAACAATATTTTGCGGACATTACGAAGTTCGCAGTTTAACCAAGACTGTGTTATGCCGGCTGAAAATCTCTGGTTTTACTGGATTTTCAGGCAGTTATGACGGAAGCAGTGACGGCGATTGCTGCAAGTTCCATGCTTGCCAGATGCATATCATTGAACTTTTCAATTGCTATTTTTTTCTGTTCCATAAGGGAATGAACATAAACATTCATGGTTATAGCAACATTGGAATGTCCCAGTATCTCGCTCACCGTTTTAATATCCACGTTAAGTTCCAGTGCTCTCGTAGCAAAGGTATGGCGGATCGCATGGAATTTACGATCCTTGACGCCTGCTTTTGCCAGCACCTTTTTGTACAGCTTTTGGTAGGCGCGGGGATCAAGGGGGTTATCGGTTCCCGTTAATATATAATAGTTCTCTTTTTCCGCACAAAGAATATATTCCTTTGCTATTCTTATAAGGAACGCCGGAAGGGGGATCTTTCTTGAGGAGGTCCGGCTTTTAGGCGTTCCGATATTCAGAGTAGTTTTATTTTCGTTTGAATCGAAATTTTTGGTTCGGGTTACCGTACGTTTAATGGACATTGTTCCGGCCTCTATATCAAAATCACTCCATTTAAGAGCACAGAGTTCTCCGAGGCGTATTCCGGAATAAAAGCACAGAACTATGCCAAGAGCCCGTTTATCCTCAAAGTTCAGCGCTGTCAGTTCAATAAGCCTCTGTTCATTCGTGGTAAAGATCTGCACCTCATTCTGCTCTGTCTTTGGCAATTTGACTGATTCCAGAATGATGGAACAATCCCGGGAATTTTTCAGTATTTCCCGCAAGGCTGTTTTGAATACCGCAAGTATTTTTTTCTTGTATGATACAGAAATGGAAGCATCCTCTTTCAGAGATCTCACAAATCCGGAAACCGAATCTGCTGTAATTTGTGTATTCTCACTCTTTGCAAAATATGGAATGACATATTTTTGGATGCAGTTATAATAGCTTTCATAAGTAGAGGGCTTTACCCGTTCAAGAGTTTCCCCCTCCAGCCAGGCTTCAAATAGCAGGGCCGCATTTTTGACCGGTGAAAGGTGCTTTTTTTCAATCGATTTTCCGTTCTCTAAGAAATTTTTCATCTTTTCTTTGACCAGCCGATAATTTTTGCCATAAAAATATTGATACTTTCCATCCTCTTTTAACTGCCTGCCTTCCCAGCGGCCATCCTTGCGTTTATAGATATTTTCTCCTCTACGTGGCATATTCAAATTGCTCCTTTTCGATGTGACGTAATTTTTGACGGCGAATGTTTTGAAATTCGCCTGAAATGCTTCATATTTTTTATTAAAATCCATTTGAATTCTATTTTCAATACTATTTTTCTTTCGATTGACAAACAATAATCCTATATTATATAATAAATGGTGTCGATATTTGTCTAAATAGGGGGGCGTGGTTTTGGTTAAACTGCGTCTTTTATTGCAATTAATGACAATAATTATCAATAAAGCATAGCAAATGGATATGTTTATGGGAAGTATGTGAAAATGTGTGTATCTAATAAAAAAAACACTATATTGAAAGTAAAATATGGAAAAAATTTCATTATATAGAAAAATATAAAATATTATAAAGAGAAAATCATTATTCAATAAACTATACAGATAATTTCTGAACTCTTACTTTTATTTTCCTTTATCCGAAATTATGCTTCATCCATTTTTCATTTCATGCGTTGCCCTGTCATCACTCCTTTTGGAAATACCAGAAATCTAATTTCCAATTCATCATATTGGATATAATTATAATGATTTCTTGAAAACTTGCTATATACAATTTTTTCCATTTTTTCTGTTTGATTGATGGAGTAACTGAAAGGAATTCATATGGAAATAATCGGGAAAGAAAATGCTGATATGATGTCAGAAAGTGCATATAAACCACCTGGAAAACGGAAAAGAGAAAAATTCAGACGGGTTATCAGCCTTGCGGCGATAGCCCGTCTTTTGCGGTTAAGGCCGGTATTAAGAGAAAATATAAACTGCATTAAACCGGTCATTTCTATAAGGGTCATAAAACCCGTCGCTGATATCCCAGCCTTTAAATTCCTCTTTGCGGAAAAGAAGGTGTTCCGCCCGGTGAGAGCGCATGGGGATTTCTCCTATCAATACTCCTTTTCTCGCCACACGTAAAAGTTCTTTTGTCGCCCTGTCTGCATATTCCTTATCGTCAAAATAAAGATAAACTCCGTAGCAGATGACCTTGTCAAAGGATTTGTCCTTAAAGGGCAGGTCTGCGGCTTCACCGGTTAAAACAGAGTGATGAAGAATTTCAATATGCTTTTGAACCAGCGTAGGGGAGTAGTCGATTCCTACGTAATCACAGTCCAGATATTGAGCCAGAGCCCCGGCGCCGCAGCCCACTTCCAGAACCTTGTCGTCCTTCTGTATATCCAGCCGTTTCGTTATCTGATAAGCGACTTCTTCCATATCCACCTTCGTGGCTTCGTAGCCGTCGTATGCCAGAAGGTCCGTGGCAGAGCCCTCTTTCAGTCCTTTCCGCGTCCAGATCTGTTTCCAGGTTTCCTGTGTTGTTTCCTGTGCGTTCATATTTGCCTCCTTATGATTAACGTAATATATGTTTCAGCGCATCCGCCAGACGCTCGTTGTCTGCTCTTGTTCTGACTGCGATGCGGATAAACTCCCTGCCTTCCATTCCCGGCTTGTGGGATAGATCCTTTACCAGAATGTTGTAGCGGTTTAGTAACAGCTCCGCGATCTGGGAAGCGGAACAGCCGTCAATTATTTCACACATGATAAAATTGGCTTCAGAAGGGTAAAGCTTCAGCTGCCGGATGGAACGGAGCGACCGGTACAATTCCTCTCTGGTGCCTTTAAAACGTTCCAGGGCTTCGTGGTAGTCTGATTGGTATTTCTCAAAGATCTGGAGAAAATATTCTGCCAGTGAGTTGATGTTCCATATGGGAAGCTCCTGCCGTACCAGGTTTAAAATCTCCGGATTGCTGCTGGTGAGCAGCCCTAACCGTAATCCCGGGATTCCGTAAGATTTTGAAATACTTTTTATAAGAACCAGGTTCTCGTATGCATCCAGTATCTCCTGGCTCATAAGAGACGGCGATTCCTCTGCAGAGGAAAAGTCAATAAAGGATTCATCCAGGATGAAAACCGTGTTCCTTGCCTTGCAGTATCCGGCAAGGGAGAGGACATCAGCCTTTGGAATATAATTGCCTGTCGGATTATCCGGATTGACAAGGACCAGGGCATCCAGCTCCTTATCCTTATAAAAGTCCATAATATCCTGTGCCGTATAGGTGAAATCCGGGGAAGGAACAGCGAAAGGAATTGCATTCTGCGCACAGCTTCCATATTCCTCAAAGGACGGGCGCAGAACACCGACGGCATTTTTGAAGCTGCGGATCAAGGGCTTGATCAGCTCTGCTGCTCCGTTTCCGGTGAGGACCTGGTTTCTGTCCAACCCCAGGGATTTTGCCGCCAGCAGGTTATTGACATCAAGGCCGGAAGGATAACTGGTGGCAAGCTCTTCAAAACTGGCTTTTATTTCTCCCATTAACCGGCTGTTGGGGAAATAGGGATTGACCAGGTAGCAGAAATCCAACAGGCCGGGATACCGCCAGAAGCCGCCGTAACGCCTGGATAACCGGGTAAGCCTGCTTTGGGAGTCCGTAAATATGGATTCGGCGATATCCAGATCCTGTTCATCATCAATCTCATACCAGAAGCCATTTTCCAGTCTGGTGGCTTTTAAATCATGGTCATCCAAAAGGGAAATGACCTTTAGCACCTGTTCATAGTATTCGTTGTTCCCCAAAGCCTTGCTGTATGCTTCCAGAAACGGGACATAGTGGGTGGCGGAAAAGCTGCGGCTGAATTTATAAATATTGACGGTTTTGTAGTAGGTATGAATATCCTCGAACTTAAAATCCTTCCGCGTCAGGAATTTCATGATATTGTCCTGTTCATCCAGTAACACGACCGTCCCATCCATCCAGCTTTCAAAATGGGCGACCAGAGCCAGATTGGGATAGGGATCGTTTATGATCTGAGTGAGCACCTCCTGTTCAAAGATTAAGTCCGATTCCAGGAGAAGCGTATCATCCTTAAGCAGGTGGTCTTTTGCCAGATAAAGGGAATAGATATTGTTTGTTGTTTTGTAGACCGGGTTGTCGATGTATGTGACCGGCGTATGTATGGAGAGGGAGGCGATAAAGGAACGCAGCTCTTTGCCCTTATGTCCGGTTACTATGATGATCTGGTTCAAATGGTAATGATCCAGCTGTTTTAACATGCGCTCGATCATGGGGATACCGTTTACATGAACCATACATTTGGGCTGATTTTCCGTTAGCTTTTTTAGACGCCGTCCCATTCCGGCTGCCAGAATAATTGCTTGCATAATACCCTCCTTTTGTTCAAAAAAAGATAAATATTCCATTTAATGAACATCATAGCAGTTTGTAATTGCTGTGTCAAGAGGTTTAAATAAATATTTCCATTTTATCTGCTTAACAGAAAATTTACTTAAAATTTACTGCTTGCTGATAGCAGAGGGCCTGTTGTTATAGTAAACTCAACTCAAAGAATAAAATTCCTCCGCCGGCAGTAAATCAGGAATAAAATTCTAAATTGTATTATATTTTTTAAAACTATTTTGCAGGACACTTTTAAAATCAATATTCAGAGGTGATAATGATGAAAAAAATTTTTACGAAAATTGCAGCTATGGGATTGGCTGGGGCAGTTTTTCTTACTGGCTGCTCATCTTCGTGCGGGGAAACCGTATCGTCGCAGGCGGCAGGTGAGAGCAGGGAGAAAACAGTTATTGAGTATTGGAATATCAATTCGGAAAGCGTCGGAGGCAAGACGGTTAAAGAGTTAATTGATAAGTTTAATGCGTCAAACGATCATATTGAGGTAGTAAACAGGTACAATGCGGATGAATATAAGGGACTTATGCAGAACCTTCAGGCTGAGGAGGCCGCCGGAAACGCGCCGGCGATTGTTCAGGTTGGGTGGACCTATCTGAATTATTTCGCCAACAATTTCACGTATACCGGGCCACAGGATGTTATTGACCAGTATTTTCCGGAAGATAAGGATTTCTTAAGCAATAATTTTCTTCCGAATGTTTTAAACCTCGCTGCTACAAACGACGGGGAGCAGGTCGGGATGCCTTATTCGCTTAGTACGCCGGTCCTCTTTTACAACGCGGACCTGTTAAAACAAGCAGGTCTTCCGGAAGACGGACCTGCGACGTGGGAAGAAGTGATCAGCTTTTCAAAACAGATCAAAGAACAAACCGGCAATTACGGCTTTTACACAAGGGAAGGTCCGGACAGCTGGACTCAGCAGGCATTGATTGAAAGCAACGGCGGTAAAATGATCACAACTCAAAACGGCAAGACGAAGGCTGCATTCGCATCCGAAGAAGGTATTAAAGCGTTTCAGGCATATGCCGATATGGTCTTAAAAGATGAATCAGCGATCCATGCATCATGGGACGAAGGCTTCCAGGCGTTTTTAAACGGAAAGGTTGCGATGCTGCATACTACAATCGCATTTATGGCAAGTATAGAAAAAAATGCAACGTTTGATGTCAGGGCGGTAAGCTCGCCGGTCTGGGAAGGCAAACAGAGAGTCGTACCCGCGGGCGGCTGTTTCCTCGCAATCACAGCAAAGGATGAGGAGCAGAAAAAAGCTGCCTGGGAGTTTATGAAATATCTTTATAGCGTCGAGTCTATGGCGGCATGGACAAAAGGCACGGGATATGTCCCTCCGCGTAAAGATGTTATTGATGCAGAAAACGGCCTGAAATCCTTTGTTGAGGAAAACGAAATGTTCAACGCTGCGGCATCACAAATGGAAGGAGTGACATCATGGGCATCGTTCCCCGGAGATGCCGGACTTGAAGCAGAACAGATGCTGATCGATATCAGGGATCAGATATTAAACGGTTCCGTTGGAGCCAGGGATGGCCTCACGGAAACGCAAGATAAAATTAATGATTTATTAGCTGATCAGTGATATGAAAGGCAGGAGCGATCCTGTTCCTGCCTTTCGCATTCAATCAAAAAAGCAGAGGTATTTTATGGACAGTATAAGATTTGCGCATTTGTCAGATACGCATGTAAAGATTGATCATTTGGAAACCAATCTGGATTATGTATTTAAGGAAGTTAAAGACCCCAATGCTAATCTGAAAGAATTGCTTGATAAAATAAAACAAATGAATCTTGATTTTGTTATTATAAGCGGCGATCTGGTACATGAGGGCGATACGAAAGACTATGAATGCCTGAAAAAAATTCTTACGGAAAGTGGGATAAGTATACCGATATTTCTGGCGTTAGGAAATCACGATCGAAAAGATAAATTTAACAAAGTATTTTTAAATGAAGATTCGCTGGAGCGGTATTATTATTCCCAAAAGGTAAAAGGGCTGAAAGTGATTGTTCTTGACAGCGCTGAGGCCGGCCATGGACGCGGTGTTATCGATGAGCGGCAGCTTGACTGGCTTTTAAGAAGTCTGTCGGAACCCTGTGAAAAAGGAAATATCATTGTTTCCCATCATCCTCTTTTCTGGGACAACCCACTGTTAGCCATTGAAAACTCTGACAGACTGTTGAGGAGCATAAGAGAATCAAATAACAGAGGTGTGTTTTGCGGTCACACCCACAAAGGCAGCAGCTTTATTTGTGAAGGAATCTTTCAGTCGGTTGCGGAATCATCCGCTTTTGGGTTTGATTATGATGATCAGTCGGCATTTGTATCCGACCGCTGTGGATTTGGGCTTTGCACGGTCGGAGATAGGGAGATATTTGTTTGTCATGAAATGGTTCAGGCGAAAAGCAAAATGGCCGCAAAAATACCGATCAACACATTAAAAACGATTCTTAAATAATATAATTTGGAAAGAAAGTGGATTATGGAACAGAATTTGGACTGCAGGCTTCTGATAAAAAATATGTATCCTACATTTCATAATGTAGAAAAGAAAATTGCGGATTTCATTCTTGAAAACCAAGAGAAAATAATTGATATGACGATTGCGCAGTTCGCTGCAAACGTCGGCACGGCGGAATCAAGCATTGTGCGGTTTTGTCAGATTTTGGATTTAAAAGGGTTCACCCAGCTTAAAATCAATCTCGCCCGAAATATTACTCCGGACGCAAACCTGATTTACGAGGACATCTGCAAAACGGATTCGGTTGAAGTGGTGATTCAGAAGGTGTTTGCATCCAGTATACGTGTTCTTGAAAACACCAGCCGGTTACTAAACACAGCTGATTTTAAAGAAGCAGTTGAACTGTTACAAAACGCCCAAAGAATCGAATTTTATGGTGCTTATACTTCCTCAGTCATCGCACGGGATGCTTATAACAGGCTTCACAGGATCGGTTATCCCGTTTATGCGGCTGCCGACCAGTATGAGGCAAAAATTTCAGCAAGCTTACTTGGAAAAGCGGATGTCGCCGTAGGGATTTCCCATACGGGACGGACGAAGGATACGATTGAGTTTCTGGAACTTGCGAAAGACTCCGGCGCCTCTGCCATTGCCATTACCAGTTCTCCGAAAAGTCCAATTGTGGAAGTCGCGGATGTCAGCCTTATCATATGTTCAGAAGAACAGCAGATTTTTCAGGAAGCAATCACGTCCAGAGTCGCGCACATTGTTTTGCTCGATGCCATATGTGTTTGCCTCGGGCTTTTAGATTATGAGAAAACTTCCAAGAGAATCGAAGTAAATTCAAATATTATTAATAAGATGAGATATTAAATGAATAAAAAAAATAAAAAAGATATAACATACCTGTTTGATTTGGACGGGACTCTGACTTTAGAAGATGATGCAACGCCATATGCGCCGGAATTGATCGGTTTTTTGAATGATCATCGGAGGGAATTCTATATTATCACCAACGGATGCGCCCTGTCTTCCCAGAATATATGTGAAAAACTAAAGAACCTGAACATGGAAGTCAAAACGGAAAATATAATTACCGCTGCGGATGTGCTGACCGATATCCTGAATGAATGTTATAAAAATGACGGGATTTTTGTTGCGGGCGCCGAATGGC
Organism: Clostridium sp. Marseille-P2415; assembly: GCF_900155545.1. Taxonomy (GTDB): domain Bacteria; phylum Bacillota; class Clostridia; order Lachnospirales; family Lachnospiraceae; genus Lacrimispora. The sequence continues at coordinate 109,321 of NZ_LT732525.1, read as the reverse complement.
TCAAAAGTCATCTTTTGAAATCAGGCTTCCGGCTTGTCAGTCAAGATCCAAAGGTTGTTGTTGTAAGCTATGATAAAAATACACGTTTTGCGGAAATCGAGGATTGTATTCGTTTCATCCATGACGGAGCGGTCTGTCTGTCAACAAATGACGATTTTTTTATACCGGGAATGCGGCACTCATATCCCCACACGGGCTTCATAAACGCAGTTATTGAAGATTCCTTAAAGCGGAAGCCAGGGATCGTTGGAAAACCGAGTCCTCATTTTCTGGTGAAGATTTTAAAACGCAGTGCCGGAAGAAGTCAGCATTTTTGTGTTGTCGGGGATAATATGGCCACTGATATTGCATTCGCAAAAAACTGTGGCATGATGTCTTATCTGGTTTTGACAGGAATCACCGGACGAGACGATATCGCAGAGGACGATGTAAATTTACCTGACAGAATATTTGATAATTTAAAAGGCCTGCTGGAGCTTGAAAAATCACATTACAATGGAGAATAATAAAAATGAACAGGAAAACAAAGGCTTATCTGTTTCTTTTGCCGTCCTTTTTAACGTTTGCAGTGTTCATGTTCTGGCCTCTTGCCAATACGGTTTATTTAAGCTTTTTTGACTGGAATATGATCAAACCGGCAAAGAAATTTGTAGGGTTTGAAAATTATATCGAACTGTTTCGGGACCCTCTTACTTATAAAATCATGGAAAATACAATTTGTTACATACTGATTCTTTTAATATTAAATTTTGCAGCGCCCTATATTCTGTCATTCATATTCTCAAATATTATAAATAAAGGACGGAATTTGTATAAAGGAGCGATATTTCTGCCGGGCGTCATCTCGCTTGTCGTCGGGTCAATGCTTTATTTGTGGATATTGAACCCGATTTCCGGTCCGGCCTCAGCCGTGGCAAAAATGTTTGGAATCACGCTGCCGGTATGGTCCAAAAGTGAGAGTCTGGCATTAATCGTCATCAGCATTATCACATCGTGGAAGGTTTTCGGATACAATTTTATTGTGCTTTTGACCGGGGTTTCCGGTGTGTCAAAAGAAGCAATTGAGGCTGCAAGGCTCGACAATGTCCCCGATTTAAGAATATTTCTGGACATTGTGCTCCCGATGAGCTCTGCCACCGGGATTTATGTACTTGTGATTACCATTGTGCAGGGTCTCCAGTACGTTTTTACGCCGATCAAAGTCATTACCCAGGGCGGGCCGAATTATGCCAGTTCCAATATGATCTACAACTCTTACCATCAGGCCTTCACCCTCTATAAGACCGGTTCATCTGCTGCTTTTTCCATCGTTACCATGGTACTTTTCGCCATGCTCTTATACCTGGAATTTAAGTTTGTTGAAAAAGGAGTCTATTATGAAAACTAATGCAAGAGAATTGAAATGGCATGTTCTGATTATCGTCATTATCATGGCTTCAATTATGCCGATCATATTTGCCGTATCAAATTCGTTTAAAACCCTGTCCGAAGCCTACAGCAAATCCTTTGATTTGATTCCGGATCATCCGACTCTTGAAAACTATATCCATGTGCTGAAAGAACTGCCGTTTTTAAAAATCACCATGAATACCTTTATTATCTCCGCAACGGTGACGGTTTTTAAAACGGTCACCAGCTTCCTCGCGGCATATGCCTTTGTTTACTATGGATTTAAAGGGAAAACGGTATTGTATTTTTTGTTGATCAGTACGATGTTTATTCCATTTACTGTAACTATGATTCCAAATTACCTGACTGTTTCGGCATTTGGGCTGCGGGACAGTCTTGTTGGCGTCATCCTGCCGCAGCTGAGCGATGCACTGGGGATTTTTCTTTTAAGGCAGTCGATGAAAACGATTCCGCGTTCCCTGTTAGAAGCGGTTTATCTGGAAAGCGCTGAGGACTTCAGGCTGATGAAGGATTTGGTCGTGCCTCTTGTAAGCCCCGCGGTCATTTCTACCGGAATTATATTTTTTATTAATTCATGGAATGAATACGTCTGGCCTATGTTAATATTAAAGTCCGGGGAAAACTATACTCTTTCCCTCGCGCTGCAGACGTTTATCAGCGCAGAAGGCGGAACAGAATTTACCGTCGCCATGGCAATTTCAGTTCTCACCATGCTTCCGCCTCTGGGCCTCTATCTTATTTTTCAGAAGTTCATCATCAATACGTTTGCAATGTCCGGCATAAAAGGATGAGTATGATGGTTGAAAAAATATGGTAGAGATCCCCCTTTTTTTGAGTTGTTAAACCAGGGAATCCGCAAGCCGGATTTTAAGCACGCGAAAGGAATAGATATTAATGAAAAATATCAGATTTGAGAGAGTAAATAAAGCATATGGCAAAAACTTGGTCGTAAATGATCTTAATATTGATATCCGGGAAGGGGAACGGCTTGTGCTTTTGGGTCCTTCCGGCTGTGGAAAATCAACCACGTTACGGATGATTGCGGGTTTAGAGAATATAACATCGGGAAATCTTTACATGGGAGATAAAATTGTAAACTGCATTCCCAGCAGTAAAAGGAATGTGGCCATGGTCTTTCAAAACTACGCACTGTTTCCCCATATGACCGTGGAAGAAAATATTTCATATGGATTAAAAGTAAATAAACTGGCTCCAGAGGAAATACAAGACAGAACGAACGCCGCAATCACAATGCTTAATTTAAACGGCCTTGAAAACAGAAAGCCGAAGCATCTCTCAGGCGGGCAAAGACAAAGAGTTGCGCTGGCGAGAGCGGTTGTTAAGCGTTCGGATTATTTTCTGCTGGACGAACCGCTTTCAAATCTTGACGCACAGCTCAGGCTGCATGCCAGGAAAGAACTTGTGAAAATTCATGAGCTTTACAACCAGACGCTTGTTTATGTAACACACGATCAGGTCGAAGCCATGACGGTCGGACACAGGATCGCGTTAATGTCCGGCGGGGTTCTTCAAATGGTGGATACGCCTTCCAATGTATACAACAGGCCTGCAAATGTATTTACCGCGAAATTTATTGGTTCTCCTTCCATGAATGTGACGGAAGCCAAATACCATAATAAGAGTCTTTTTATCGGCAGACAGCAAGTTACTCTTCCGGATCCATGGCTAAGTAAAATATTAAAAAATAAAAATGAAAAGCTTTATTTTGGCATAAGGCCTGAGCATACAAAGATAACAACCGCTAAGCAGGAGAATGCATTAATGGGGATTGTAAAATATAAAGAAGACTACGGAAATAGAGTTGGAGTATTTTTTGAGATTGACGGAGCAGAATTTATTTCGATCTGCACTGAAAATATACCCATGGCTGGAGAACAGGTTTTTTTTATGCCGGACTTTGACAAAATTCATTTGTTTGATTTTGAGACAACCGGGTCAATTGGATATCCGGATAATTTCTTTAATCATTAAATTGATATACGTTTTATGCAAGATCCGATTTAGGGGTGGATTCTCTGATTTCAAAAAAATTGAGAGGGAATCGGCCTCTTTTTGGTATAAACGAAAGATATTATAAAACAATAATTTGATATTGAAAAACAATATATAAATATTGACTAAGGATATTGTGTGTGTTATAATACATGAAAATAATCGCGCGAGTTGCGAGAAAAAGGAATTTTATATTGAAAGTAAGGAAAGGAGCATTTGATCCATGTGGACAAAATGTAAGTCACTTAAATTATCAGTAGTACTCGTTAAAATGGTATTTTTTACACTAATACTGTCGGTTTTTCTCATTCCGGCGGGGGTTAAATGGTTTGATTTAGTTTCCAGCAGATCAGATTTATTCATACCGATATGTATATCCCTTTATATAGCCTTAATCCCGGCGTTTATCATCATTGCGGCACTTGACCGGCTGCTTTCAAACATCAGAAAGGAACAGATATTCATTGATCAGAATGTAACCATTTTACGGGTTATCTCATGGTGTTGTTTTGCCGTATCCATTGATTTCATAATATTCATGGTATTTGGTTTCCGGTTTCCTGTTTACTTCTTCCTTTCATTCGCAGCAGCTTTTTTTGGCCTTATATTAAGAGTCCTCAAAAATGTGTTTGAACAGGCTGTTGCCTTGCAGATTGAAAATGATTTTACAATATAAGGAGTTAGAATATGCCTATTATAGTTAATTTGGATGTAATGATGGCGAAGCGTAAAATTTCTTCCGGTGAGCTTGCGGAGAAAATAGGTCTTACGCCGGCCAATCTGTCAATTCTAAAAACAAATAAAGCGAAAGCGATCCGGTTTTCTACTTTAGAAAAGCTATGCAAAACACTTGAATGCCAGCCAAGTGATATTTTAGAATATAGGGAGGAAGAGTGATGGAGGATAAGTTACCTGATATGAATACAGCGGAAGAGGTTACAAGCTACAGCAGATTCGATCATGTATTTGTTTATATTGTGCTGTTATTGGGTTTCTGTTTTATCCGCTTTGTTTTATGGAATGTTACCGGCTTTTTTACAACTTTATTTTTTATTGCAACAATGTCTGCCTGTCTGGCCTACCTTAGAAGAAGTAAATTTCATATGAATAAATTTCATATTTTTCTATGTGTATTGATATTATTGTTCAGCCTGGTGTTTTCAATCACAGCCAATCGCTTTATTAAATTTCTTGATTTTAATTTTGTGACCTTATTGGGAATTTATTGGGTTTATTCTATATGCAGTGAAAAAAATACGGTAGAACGGTTCTTTGTCTTTTCCATACTGAAAGCAGCCATAATCATGCCCTTTACTGATTTTACCAGGCTGCCGAAGGTAATCGCTTATTCATCAAAAAGATCAAAGACCAGTAATAACATAAGGCTTGCCTTCCTGGGTCTTATCGTCACGATCCCGCTTACCCTTATGGTTGCCGGACTGTTAATAAGTGCAGATAAAGGCGTAAAGGATATGCTGGGGATGTTTTTTGATAATATTTCCGTTAAATGCGTAGAAATCATCATGCAGTTCATGTTAGGAATCCCGGTTGCCTTATATCTGTTTGGAATGTTATTCTCCAATGTCAGGAAAGCAAAGAAAGATCTGTTAACGGATGAACAGTGTGAGAAAGGCTTAAAACAACTCCAGGTCACTCCTAATATTGCGGTTTACTCAGCGGTTACTCCCATCTGCTTTTTATATGCTCTGTTTTTTATCTCGCAGGTCCGGTATTTTATTGCGGCTTTTGGGGGAAACCTGCCTCAGGATTACAGCTATGCGGAATATGCCAGAAGGGGCTTTTTTGAACTATGTGTGATATCCGTGATAAATCTGATGGTTCTTGTCTTCATCAGCCTGTTGCCAAAGCAGGGCGGTGAAAACAAGCCGGTGATCCTTAAGCTGTATTCTGCGGTCCTGTCCGTGTTTACTTTACTTATTATATCTACTGCCGTCAGTAAAATGGTGATGTATATCGGACAGTATGGCCTGACACAGTTAAGAGTCTATACATCCTGGTTTATGATTCTTCTGGCTGTCATATTTGTGCTGATCATTATCAAACAATTTCATTTTAAATTTCATATTGCAAAATATGCGCTGCTGTCATTTGTCATCATGTTTGGGGTGCTGTGTTTTTCCAATATAGACAGAAATATAGCAAGATATAATATTAGAATGCATCAGGCGGGGAAACTGGAGGACTTAGACCTGCGGTCAATCTGCAGCACTTCGGATGACGGAATGCTTTATGCTGTCCAGAACGGAATCAATGCGGGATATTATCTGGGTGATAAGCTTGAAATGTATAAAAGCAATCCGTACAGCACTTACAATCTTTCCTCATTACAGTTAAAGCGGTTATTAGAAAAAAATGATTAACGAACCTTGACAATTTTGAAATCAATGGTATAATATGAAAATGATTTCTAATTTCGAATACGGGTGAAGAGTATGGCAGAACGAGGGAGATACCGGACAAAACAGCAGGAAATCATTCTGAACTGTTTAAAAAAGCAAAAAGAAGTATTTTGTACCGTGGAACAATTTATAGAATGCCTCCGCCGGGATGGGATCCATGTGGGACAGACAACCGTATATCGGGCGCTGGAGCGGTTAACCGAAGATGGAGTGGTAATAAAGATACCATCCGTAGACGGTTCAAAGGCACAGTTCCGGTATACGGGGGAAGAATTAAACAGCAGTGTGGGAAAACTGGTATGTTTGAAGTGCGGCTGCATCATTCCCCTTGAGTGTTCCAGGCTGGATGAGTTTTCCAGACACATTCACGAGGAGCATCAATTCAAGCTGGATCAGCAGCACATGGTGCTGTATGGCTGCTGCAGGAAATGCCAGAAGACTTAATGAAGAAGGGGAGGAAGAAGAGCATGAAGTATATGAAACATTACAGACGGATCACTGCTTGGGTTTTAGCTGTTCTTGTAACGGTTATTCTTCTCTTTTCCTATTTTTTTGTTTTAACACATATGGACCATAAATGTACAGGTGAGGGCTGTCATGTCTGTGCTGAGATCGGAGCGTGTATGACAACGCTTCATGTACTGTCAGAAGCAGTGGGAGCCGGAGCAGTCAGCATCTTTGCATATATATTTATGAAAAAAATTATCATTGCCTATCTTGCCGGATTCTTTTTGATTCCGGTCTCTTTGGTTCGTTTAAAAATCCGATTAGACGATTGAATCTTACCGGGCGGAACCGGTCTGACTTGTTTTTATACATAAGGTTACTGTCCGGCCGGAAGCCGGATGGTTTATTTTTATGAACGAATATTTAGAAAATCGGAGAGTAATTATGATGAAAAAATCAATGAAGTTGATCCCTGTACTGTCTGCAGCAGTACTTGCAGCCGGCGTCATCCTTTCAGGCTGTACGGATAAAGATAAGGAAACAGACAGCGAAAAGCTGAAAGTAATGGCAAGCTTTTACCCGGTTTATGACTTTGCAGTTAAAATAGGCGGGGAGAAAGCAGAAGTAACGAACATGGTTCCGGCGGGTACGGAGCCCCATGACTGGGAACCGGCTACCCGCGATATCACAAACCTGGAACAGGCAGATGTATTCGTATACAGCGGTGCAGGAATGGAACACTGGGTGGAAGATGTGCTGAAAAGTCTGGAAAATCAGAAACTGGTAACGGTAGAAGCATCGAATGGGGTTACGCTTAGAGAAGGACATGGTCATGAGGAAGACTCCGAAGAAGCGGATCAGGAAAATGAAACGGCTTCGGAGTATGACCCTCATGTTTGGCTCAGCCCGCTGAATGCCAAAAAAGAGATGGAGAATATTAAGAATGCATTCATAGAGGCCGATCCGGATAACAAGGATTATTACGAAGCCAACTATAAAACCTATGCAGATAAGTTCGATGAACTGGATCAGTCTTTTAAAGACACCTTATCCCCCCTTCCGAATAAAGTCATTGTAGTGTCCCATGAAGCATTCGGCTATCTCTGCAATGCCTATGGGCTCACCCAGATGGGGATTGAAGGCCTGTCACCGGATTCGGAGCCGGATCCGGCCAGAATGGCGGAAGTGATTGATTTTGTAAAAGAGAACAACGTGAAAACCATCTTTTTTGAAGAACTGGTAAGCCCGAAGGTAGCAGAGACAATTGCGAAAGAAACCGGTGCCGTTACCCAGGTTTTAAATCCGATGGAAGGCTTAACTGAGGAAGAGATCAATGCCGGCGGGGATTATTTCTCCGTCATGGAGAAAAATCTGGCCGCTTTAAAAAAGGCGCTGGAATAAAAAGAGACAGGAGTAAGACTTGTGAATGCGATTGAAATAAAGGGGCTGGCTTTTTCATATGGAAGCGCACCGGTTCTTGAGGGTGTGGATCTTTCGGTTCCGAAGGGGCGGTTTGCCGCCCTAATCGGGGCCAATGGAGCCGGAAAAAGTACGCTCATAAAACTGCTGCTGGGGGAACTTCCCCTGACAGGGGAAACCGGAAGTTTAAAGCTTATGGGGCATGATTTAAGGCAGTTTCATGATTGGAAAGATGTGGGATATGTTTCCCAGAATGGGATGGCATCCTATAAGGACTTTCCTGCGTCCGTGGAAGAGATTGTCCAGGCGAACCTATACGCCCGGATCGGCATGTTCCGGTTTGCGGGGAAAAAGGAAAAAGAGCAGGTGCACCGTGCGCTTTGCCAGGTAGGTATGGAACCGTACCGGAAACGTCTGATCGGAAAGCTGTCAGGGGGCCAGCAGCAGCGGGTCCTTCTTGCCCGGGCGCTGGTAAATAAGCCGCAGCTCCTCATTCTGGATGAACCGACTTCCGGCGTGGATGAGAGAAATACGGAAGAATTCTACCGGCTAATCCGGAAATTCAATCGCGAAGAAGGGGTGACGGTTTTTATGGTCACCCATGACAGAAAACACCTGCAGGGGCTGGCAGATGACATCTGGCAGCTGGAGGATGGCGGAATGAAGAGGATCCCGAATGATCAGGAGGCGGATGACAATGGAAATATTTAATTATGCCTTTATGCAGCGGGCGTTTCTTGTTGGCATCCTGCTGGCAATGGTAATTCCCTGTATCGGAGTCGTGATCGTATTAAAAAGGCTGTCCATGATCGGTGACGCGCTGTCCCATACATCACTGGCCGGAGTAGCGGCCGGTCTGATCCTGGGGATCAATCCCGTGGCCGGTGCGGCAGCCGCCTGTGTTCTTGCAGCATTTGGCATTGAGGCGATCCGGAGAAAACTGCCCCGGTATTCGGAAATGTCCATCGCGATCATGATGGCCGCAGGCATCGGCCTGGCCGGAGTCTTATCGGGATTTGTGAAGAATTCCGCGAATTTTAACAGTTTTCTTTTTGGCAGCATTGTAGCAATCAGCGATATGGAAATGTTCCTGGTCATCGGGATTTCGTTAACGGTCCTGCTCCTGTTTCTGCTTCTTTATAAAGAACTGTTTTATATTGCCCTTGATGAGCGCAGTGCCAGGCTGGCAGGAGTTCCGGTAAAAAGGGTAAATTTTATTTTTACCATACTGACGGCTGTCACGGTTTCCATTGCAGCCAGGACCGTAGGGGCACTCATCGTATCCTCCATGATGGTGATACCGGTGGCATGTGCCATGCAGTTTGGAAAGAATTACAGGCAAACCGTAGTCTATGCCGTGTGCTTTGACGTTGTGTTTATGATTGCAGGGTTATTTGCAGCCTACTATATGGGATTAAAGCCGGGAGGTACCATTGTACTGGTGGGGGTTATTTTCCTTCTTTTGATTTTTGTGGGAAAGAAGCTGCTTGGAGTAAAAGGCTAGAACACCGTAAGGAGCGATTAAGAATGACTGATATTTATATTATTTCCGGGTTTCTGGGCGCCGGCAAGACCACTCTCATACAGACAATGGTCAGAACCGTTTTCCGGGATCGGAAGGTTGTTGTAATAGAAAATGATTTCGGGGAGGCGGAGATCGATGCCAGCCTGCTTCGGGAATGCCGGCTGACGGTCACCAGCATGAACGCCGGCTGTATCTGCTGCAGCATGACAGGTGATTTTGAAAAGGCCATCGCCCGGATCGTTAAGGAATATGAGCCGGATGCCATATTAGTAGAGCCTTCCGGCGTTGGAAAGCTTTCCGACATTATAAAATCCTGCCTCAGGCAAAAGGATCTGGTCCGGTTAAACAGGTGCATTACCGTGGTTGATGAGATGAAGTTTGATAAATACAAGGAAAATTACGGTGAGTTCTTTCAGGATCAGATCCGGTATGCGGACCTGATTCTTTTAAGCCATCAAAGAGATCATGCGGATGAGATCGAACAGACCATTGGGAAGATACGGGATATGAACCAGGAAGCCCAGATCCTGGCTGATTTCTGGGACAGCATCCCTGTTTCAGTGTTCCAGTCCGGGCAAAGGGTAAACGGAGTACGGACGCTGGAGACGGTAACGTCTGCCGGCCCNAATCCGATGGAAGGCTTAACTGAGGAAGAGATCAATGCCGGCGGGGATTATTTCTCCGTCATGGAGAAAAATCTGGCCGCTTTAAAAAAGGCGCTGGAATAAAAAGAGACAGGAGTAAGACTTGTGAATGCGATTGAAATAAAGGGGCTGGCTTTTTCATATGGAAGCGCACCGGTTCTTGAGGGTGTGGATCTTTCGGTTCCGAAGGGGCGGTTTGCCGCCCTAATCGGGGCCAATGGAGCCGGAAAAAGTACGCTCATAAAACTGCTGCTGGGGGAACTTCCCCTGACAGGGGAAACCGGAAGTTTAAAGCTTATGGGGCATGATTTAAGGCAGTTTCATGATTGGAAAGATGTGGGATATGTTTCCCAGAATGGGATGGCATCCTATAAGGACTTTCCTGCGTCCGTGGAAGAGATTGTCCAGGCGAACCTATACGCCCGGATCGGCATGTTCCGGTTTGCGGGGAAAAAGGAAAAAGAGCAGGTGCACCGTGCGCTTTGCCAGGTAGGTATGGAACCGTACCGGAAACGTCTGATCGGAAAGCTGTCAGGGGGCCAGCAGCAGCGGGTCCTTCTTGCCCGGGCGCTGGTAAATAAGCCGCAGCTCCTCATTCTGGATGAACCGACTTCCGGCGTGGATGAGAGAAATACGGAAGAATTCTACCGGCTAATCCGGAAATTCAATCGCGAAGAAGGGGTGACGGTTTTTATGGTCACCCATGACAGAAAACACCTGCAGGGGCTGGCAGATGACATCTGGCAGCTGGAGGATGGCGGAATGAAGAGGATCCCGAATGATCAGGAGGCGGATGACAATGGAAATATTTAATTATGCCTTTATGCAGCGGGCGTTTCTTGTTGGCATCCTGCTGGCAATGGTAATTCCCTGTATCGGAGTCGTGATCGTATTAAAAAGGCTGTCCATGATCGGTGACGCGCTGTCCCATACATCACTGGCCGGAGTAGCGGCCGGTCTGATCCTGGGGATCAATCCCGTGGCCGGTGCGGCAGCCGCCTGTGTTCTTGCAGCATTTGGCATTGAGGCGATCCGGAGAAAACTGCCCCGGTATTCGGAAATGTCCATCGCGATCATGATGGCCGCAGGCATCGGCCTGGCCGGAGTCTTATCGGGATTTGTGAAGAATTCCGCGAATTTTAACAGTTTTCTTTTTGGCAGCATTGTAGCAATCAGCGATATGGAAATGTTCCTGGTCATCGGGATTTCGTTAACGGTCCTGCTCCTGTTTCTGCTTCTTTATAAAGAACTGTTTTATATTGCCCTTGATGAGCGCAGTGCCAGGCTGGCAGGAGTTCCGGTAAAAAGGGTAAATTTTATTTTTACCATACTGACGGCTGTCACGGTTTCCATTGCAGCCAGGACCGTAGGGGCACTCATCGTATCCTCCATGATGGTGATACCGGTGGCATGTGCCATGCAGTTTGGAAAGAATTACAGGCAAACCGTAGTCTATGCCGTGTGCTTTGACGTTGTGTTTATGATTGCAGGGTTATTTGCAGCCTACTATATGGGATTAAAGCCGGGAGGTACCATTGTACTGGTGGGGGTTATTTTCCTTCTTTTGATTTTTGTGGGAAAGAAGCTGCTTGGAGTAAAAGGCTAGAACACCGTAAGGAGCGATTAAGAATGACTGATATTTATATTATTTCCGGGTTTCTGGGCGCCGGCAAGACCACTCTCATACAGACAATGGTCAGAACCGTTTTCCGGGATCGGAAGGTTGTTGTAATAGAAAATGATTTCGGGGAGGCGGAGATCGATGCCAGCCTGCTTCGGGAATGCCGGCTGACGGTCACCAGCATGAACGCCGGCTGTATCTGCTGCAGCATGACAGGTGATTTTGAAAAGGCCATCGCCCGGATCGTTAAGGAATATGAGCCGGATGCCATATTAGTAGAGCCTTCCGGCGTTGGAAAGCTTTCCGACATTATAAAATCCTGCCTCAGGCAAAAGGATCTGGTCCGGTTAAACAGGTGCATTACCGTGGTTGATGAGATGAAGTTTGATAAATACAAGGAAAATTACGGTGAGTTCTTTCAGGATCAGATCCGGTATGCGGACCTGATTCTTTTAAGCCATCAAAGAGATCATGCGGATGAGATCGAACAGACCATTGGGAAGATACGGGATATGAACCAGGAAGCCCAGATCCTGGCTGATTTCTGGGACAGCATCCCTGTTTCAGTGTTCCAGTCCGGGCAAAGGGTAAACGGAGTACGGACGCTGGAGACGGTAACGTCTGCCGGCCCGAAGTATAACCGCATGATAAGATTTGGGGGGAGAGGTGAGAAAAAAGGATATCCCCGCCTGCACTTTGCCAGAGAGATTTTTACTACGGTTACCTTGGATTGCGGCGGCTCCCTGTCAAAGGACCAGTTAAGGCAGAAGATAACGAGGGTGCTTAAGCATACCGACGGTTTGATTTTACGCGGAAAAGGAATCGTAAGAAGCGGGGATGGGGGGCTGTTATTCCAATACATACCGGGGATTCTGAAAATTGAGCCCTGTACGGCGGAAGGCAGCAGCGTCTGTTTTATCGGCACAGGGCTGAGTGAGCAGCAAATAAAAACATTATTTGAGGGAGAATTATAGTATGGTCACTCCTGCATGGGTCATTACCGGATTCCTGGATTCCGGTAAGACCACATTAATGAACCGTTTGATTGAAGAAGAATTGGAGGAGCAGGAGATCCTGGCGATCCTGTTTGAGAACGGTGACATTCCTCTGACACAAAACGGCCAGGTCCGCAGGCTCGTCTATTCCAAAGACCGGCTGGAAGAAGCCCCTTTTGAAATCGCAGAGTCCATCCGCGATTCTCTTATGGATAACCCGGTGGATCTGGTCATAATTGAATGGAACGGGATGGAACATTTTCATAAGCTGGAAGAAATGCTCCTTCAATTTTCCATGAAGCCGGTTCTCAGTATCGAAAAGGTTATTTATGCGGCCGAGGAAGACAGACTGCGGGGCCGGATTTCAGATGCGGGCGCCATATCCATGTCGCAAATTGCGGCCAGTGACTGCGCCTATCTTCGGGTGGGAGAGACGGAGCAGATATCAGGGGAAGGGAAAGCGCTTTTTGATATCAATCCCGATATCCATATTTTTACCGGGGGAAAATGGGAACGTTTTGCAAAAAGATTATTCCGTTATGACATAAAGCCGCAAATGTGGCTTTTGTCTGCTGTAGTTTTGACGGTTCTCTATCTGGCTGTAATGCCGGCACTGGGGCAGTCTGGATTTTCCTTTCAGGCGTTTTTTACTGTGTTTCTGGGGGTATTTTTGCAGGCTGTTCCATTCCTGGCAATCGGAGTCCTTCTTTCTTCTGCCATTCAGGTATATGTGCAGCCGGAATGGATCCAGAGGAAATTTCCGAAGCAGGTAATAGCAGGCCAGCTGTTTGCCATTGTGGCAGGCTTTTGTCTTCCGGTCTGTGACTGTGCTTCCATTCCGGTTTTTAAGAGTCTGGTAAAAAAAGGAGTCCCCATGCCGGCTGCGGTGACGTTCATGCTGGTTTCCCCTGTCATTAATCCGGTGGTGATCCTCTCCACCTGGTATGCGTTTAACGGGAATGTAAGAATGATTGCGGCCAGATGCGGGCTGGGCGTTCTTTGTGCGGTCCTGTCCGGCCTTACCTGTCTGGTCTGCCCGCCCAAAAAGGTCCTTTTAACCGATGATGCCCGGCATCCGGTAAACGCAGGTGGTCTGCGGAGCGGAGCAGACCTTATGCAGGGACAGGCGGGAGGCTGCAGAGTCTATGATGATCCTGCAGGAAATCCGGAGCGGTCATCCCGGTTTTTTATGATGATGCGCCATGCCCAGAATGAATTTTTTGCGGTGGGGAAATATCTGTTGACGGGTATTTTTGTTTCAACGGTATTTCAGGATATGCAGCCCGCCATGATCCGGTCAGGAGCCGGGATCCCTCTGGCGGCTTCCATCCTTTTCATGATGGCAATGGCATTTGTCCTGTCTTTGTGCTCTTCCTCTGACGCGGTCGTGGCAAGAAGCATGGCTGGCGTTTTTCCGGTTGGGGCGCTAATGGGCTTTCTGGTATTCGGGCCCATGATGGACATTAAAAATATTGCCATGCTTCTTGGCGGATTTCGGGCAAAATTTGCAGCAAGGCTTTTGGTGACTGCATTCCTCATCTGCTTTGTGGCCGTTCTGATGTTTGCAAGTTTGGGAAGCGGAGGGATCCGGATATGAGGTTACGTGGAAAAGGATTCAATCTGGAGGCATTCACCGAATGCGCCTGTTTTCTGATTTTTGGAATATTGTTGTTCCGGCTCACGTTTACCGGAATGTATTTGTATTATGTGACGCCGCGCATGAAGCCTTATCTTTACGGTTTGTCTGCTTTGATGCTTTTCTGGGCGGCGGTGAACGGAAAAAACATGTTAAGACCCAAGTATAAAAGCCGGCTGCACCGCTGTCTGGTTTTGATCATTCCCATTCTGCTCCTTGCGGTTCCGCCTGCGCCGCCGGCTGCAGGCTCCATGATCAAAAGTTATTCAAACGCCAATATTCCAATCGCTCCCACGGGGGGAAGCGGAGATGCGTCTGACAGTACCCAGGAGGCGGATTCTTATGATGGATACGGTATGGATGGGAATCTGGAAAAGCCGGATGCATCAACGGATGGGTCCGTGGACCGGCAGCAGCTTGCGGAAGAGGAAACACTGCCGGACAGCGGCTTAAACGGGCTCAATGAAGAAGCAAAGACGATCACCATTGCAGATGAAGATTTTTATACCTGGATGTATGAGCTGGGATCCAACGCGGATGCGTATCAGGGTTACACCATCATTATGAAGGGGTTCGTATTCCTGGACATGGAGGAACGGAAAGAGAATGAATTTGCGCTGGTCCGCTTGTCCATGTGGTGCTGTTCGGCAGACATGTCACCCATGGGGTTAATGACCGATTATGAAGGAAGCTTTCCTTTTAAGGAAAATGACTGGGTTACCGTTACAGGCAAAATTCAGGTTACGGATGGTTATCCGACCATAAAAGCAGAAAATATCGAAGCTGCTGAAAAGCCTGCGGAAGAATATGTTTATCCGTATTATTAAAAGTATAACGAAAGATACAATCATTCTGATATTTCCGGGTTTTGGAAATCTCATAATTGAAGGGTGTACGTACGGTTCTGAGGGGGGTAGACAAAATCCTGCCATAGAATATGGTGTGGCGTTGGCTGCCTACCCTGCTCTTAGTTTACCAGCTGTATCGCTTTCTCTATGTTTCCAAACATCTTTTCTTCCCATTTCCCCACGGATTTCTTCCATACAAAGGTATACTTGTTTACACATGCCTACAGTTTCGTCCCATCAATAAAAACGGTCTTACTGGATAACTCCCCCATGAAGTCACGGGAACAAAGTCAGCACCTGATAATACATGAGAATGAGTAAAAAGAAAATAAGGATGACCGGAAGAGTCCGCTTTAATAAATCCCCCATTCCTGTATGGAAATATTCAGTCACCAGAGCCAGACAGATATGTGTGGGGGAGATCTGCATGGCGCAGTAGGAAGAGGACATTAAAAGCATCATCAAAGCAGCTCCTCCATCTGGAATTGCAGCAAAGGCCAGAGGCAGGCAAAGTACGATAATTGCTGTAGATCCGCCGATAATGGATCCGAAAAAGAAGATCAACGCAAACGCAAAGTATGTTGGAAACGGCAGAGAACCAAAAAGCTGAGGCAGTCCGGAAATCACATCCGTATAAGTCAGAACCTCTTTGAAAATCATGATTAGAAGTGTATTGATAATGATTTTGGGCTCCAGGGCAGAGCGAAAAAAGGGTTTGATCTCACGGAAAGAAAAGCGGTAATAGAAAAATGCCGCTATAATTACAAGGGGAGTGGCTATGTATACTTCAAAATGAAATACAACGATAAGAACAATGGCCGCCGCAATGCTCCATAAGCTGCCGGCAAGCTGCCGGAATGCTGCTGATTTCGAGGTACCTTTGTCTACGGCAATTTCTTTCGGTATTTTTCTTAAGTAAAAAATATAACCAAGAAAGATCAGGATACAAACAGCCGGGAGCATGGAAAGAAGAAAGGCTCCTGTCTCAATATCTGCAAGTCCCAGTGCAATCAGTATGGAAGAATAAGTGGGAAGAAAGCTTTCCGGAATATGACGGTAGTAGCTGGTAACAAAGGTTTTATCCTCTCTGCTTAAATAGTCCCCGCAGGAAGAATCAACGATGGATCCACAGATATATACCGCACCGGCAGAAGGAAGAAGTCCGATGAAAATGGGAGCAAGAATAGCGGTGATGCGTCTGTTTCGAAACAGATGGTTCAAAGAGGATTCGGCTTTCATCAAAAGATTCCTCTTTTCCAGCATTCGCTGCAGAAATGTTATGGTGTAAAAACTGAAAAGAATGGTTGCGGTGCTCCGGGAAAGAACCGCGCGGGAAAGGATGGAGCAGATACGGGAAGCAGGCACTCTAAAGATGAAAAATGACAGCAGTATGCTGCATGCGATCGCCTGCCATAATGGTCTTTTAAGCCAGAGAAGTGCTAAAATTACAAGAAAAACCAGTAAAAGTTTCATTAGTTCCATACCAGCCACCTCAAACTTTCCCTGCGGCTTTTTTTACCTGATTTTATCGGAGCATGAAAAAATATGATAGTATTCATTTGGTTGCCTCCCTAGTAGCGTGATAAAAAATTATTATTGTAATAAAATATTATCAGGGAGTTTAGCATCATTTTTTCTAAATGTCAATCTGTTTTTTTTGTTTCGGATTTGCTGATTTTGCTTAAATACCGGTAGATGGTGGCATCGGAGCAGTTTAATTTCAAAGCAGCCTCGCTGACGGCTCCTTTTAACATAAAAACCCCTTTTTCATTCAGCTGCCTTACGATGGAGATCTTTTCATCCTGGGTGAGCCGGTTAACAGGTATCCTGTTTTCCGTGATATAATCTGGCATGGTGTTGGTGATCATGTCTCCAATGTCGTTTGTAAATGTCTCCGTGTGCTCCGGAGACAAATTGATTACCTCTCTGGAAGGAGGTTCCGGGGAAAGTCCTCCAAGATTTAAGATGGAACGGCACAATTCCCGGTAAATCTGTATGTCCACATTCAGACAGAGCATGCCTAACAATTCCTGTCCGTCTTTGATAAAAAGGGTAGAGGAGATCAATGGCTTCTTGTCTTTGGTGAGACCGTTGTAATTAAGCAGGTATGGCTCCTTTTTCCAGATTCCTTCTTTGATGATTTTAAGAGCTAAATCGGTTAAAGGGGCTCCGGCTGTTCTCCCGCTGTTCTGCCCGTTGGCGATGGCTGTTATGCATCGTTTTCCTTCCCTTAAGTCTAAAAGAGCTATTTCATAATTGTCACTTAAAACATTTCCCAGAAAATAAGTCAGCATTTCGTAGTGTTTCATGATATCGGTCATTGAGATTACCCCCCTTTAGGTCTGATAAATTTTTAATTATTATATACCGAAAAGTCCATATCTGTAAATCCTTATCCGTAAATTATCTGCTAATCTAATGATTTTGTGAAAAAGTGTATTAAAAATAAAGGATGAATCATGAATATTTGTGAAAATAATAAAATATTATTATCTTGATAAAAAAATATTGACAAAGGGAAAGCAATGGAATATACTTTGCCTAACAGTTCTGAAGCCATTAAGGAATGGAACAGGTGGTAGACAAAGGCGTTTGCATAAAAGCAGACGCCTTTTTTGTCATTTGACAGGAATTTATGGAAGCGGAATACAAATTATGAGAGCAGATGCAGGAGGAGAAAAATATGAAGAAGATAATGAAAAAAGCAGTTTGTTTGGCTATGGTTCTCACACTGGCAGTATCTTTGGCTGGCTGTGGCAAAAGCCAGAGTTCCGGTGCTATGAAAGTGAAGGTGGGTACCGGCAATGCTATGCCGCCTTATTGCTCCCTTGACGACAAGGGCGAACCGGTGGGTTATGATGTAGCGGTATTAAAGGAGATTGATAAGCGTCTGGACAAATACGAATTTGATATCCAGTCCATGGATTTTAATACTCTGATAGTTTCTATTGACTCAGGTGCTCTGGATGTGGTATCTCATCAGCTTGTAAAGAGTGACGCAAGGAAAGAAAAATACTTATTTCCGGAGCAGTATTATTGTCTCTCCCCCATGTCCCTGTGTGTCAGGAAAGACAGCGGAATAAAGACTCTGGCTGATATGGCAGGAAAATCTATCAATCAGTCGCCGACAAGCTACGAATATTCCATGCTGATGGCTTACAACGAAAAAAATCCGGGAAAAGAAATCAAGATCAATGCAGTCAGCGATTTATCCACTGCAGACGGCTTCAAGCAGGTTTCCAACGGCCAGGTAGATGCCAGTCTTACCTATCAGTCCACCTATGACAGTGTGCAGAAGGAATTGAACCTTGATAATCTCACCCTCACCGATGTGGTTATGGTGGAGGATACCAGCATCATGTGCGCAAAAGGAAAAGATGATTTAAATACGGCTATTGACGGAGCATTGAAGGATATGGCAAAGGACGGAACCTTATCAAAGCTGTCGGCGGAATACCTTGGTCAGGATGTATTCTCCAAATATGCTGATATGGTAAGTATAACAGCAAAATAACCGATCTATCTGAGTGAAGATTAAGTAAGAATGGAGGGAAAAGGATTTGGAAAACACGTTCAAACCAGCCACAATCCCAGGTTATATTCCAGACGTATTAAGGGCTTTTCCTGTTACCATGGAGATTCTTCTGCTGTCTCTTTTGATCAGTCTGATACTGGGGGCTCTCGTTACCATAGCCGGAATCGGAAAGAGAAAATGGCTGAAAGTGATTGCAAATGGCTACATCGCATTTATGAGAGGAATTCCCACGCTGGTTTTGATATTTCTCATCTACCTGGGACTTCCCCAGCTGGCACAGACCGTAGGAATTGATTTATCGGAAGTAAGCAAGACCGTATTTATCGTTGCGTGTCTTTCTCTGGGAACATCTGCTAATATGGCGGAAATGATGAGAGCCTCTTATCTGGCGGTGGATAAGGGACAGGGGGAGGCGGCATACAGCGTGGGAATGAAAGAGTTTACGGCGTTTCACCGGATCATTTTTCCACAGGCATTTGGCATTGCAATTCCTGCCCTGGGCAATAACATCATCATGCTGTTTAAAGATACATCTCTGGCGTTTGCAATCGGTGTGATTGATTTGATGGGCAAAGCCAGGGCCATCAGCTCCTCCAGTTATGGGGCGAACCGGCTGGAAGTCTACATTGCAACCGGAATCATTTTCTGGGTCATTTGTATTATCCTGGAGTATTTCAGTAAATTTACAGAAAAGATTTATACAAAGGGCCGGAAAAAGGCAACAAGTTAAGAAAAGAGGAAAACAGGATGGATTTTAAATTTATTATAGAAGCGTTGCCGAAGATCATGCTTGCAGTTCCCATCACGCTTTTCATGTCCTTTGTATCCGCTGCAGCAGGCTGGCTGCTTGGTCTTTCCATTGCATTGATCAGAAAACACCGGGTCCCTGTTTTATCCCAGATTTCAGCCGTGTTCGTTTCCTTCATGAGAGGCGTACCCATGGTGATTCTTCTATACATATCCTACTATGCTTTACCGATTCTCTTATACAGTTACGGTCTAAGCATTGGAATCACCATTGATATCAATGCAGTTCCTGCCATCGTGTATGCGATCATTGCGCTGGTTCTTGATCAGGCAGTTTACTCCTCAGAGATATTCCGTTCAGCCTTATCTGCTGTAGACGAGGGACAGATGGAAGCGGCATTCAGTGTGGGAATGACAAGAACCCAGGCGCTTGTGCGGATTACCTTTCCCCAGGCGCTTGCCATAGCCATTCCCAATCTGGGCGGCATTTTTGTCGGTCTGGTAAAAGGCACCTCTCTTGCGTATTACGTAGGAGTTTATGAAATAACGGCAACCGCTAATTTATTGGCGATGCCGGCTCTTAATTTTATTGAAGCATATGTCATGACAACTCTGATCTATGAAGCAATCAGTTTTGTATTTAATAAATTATTCCGCATCTGTGAGAGCCGGCTTAAAAAGTTCCGGGCAGGCGCTTCTGCCTGACAGCGGACATGAAAATGAGGAAGGAGCAGGTAATATGGCACATATGGTGGAACTGAACAATATCCATAAATCATTTGGAAAAAACCATATTTTAAAGGGAGTTAATTTAAATATTGAAAAAGGAGAGGTGGTTGTTATTCTGGGACCCAGCGGTTCGGGCAAGACAACGCTTCTTCGCACTGTCAATTTCTTAGACAGTGCCGATGACGGCAGCGTTACGGTAAATGGCTTCCGTCTGGACTGTAAAAAGCATTCAAAGACCCAGGTCATTGAACTGAGAAGGAAGACAGCCATGGTTTTTCAAAACTACAATCTCTTTCAGAATAAAACCATTCTGGAGAATGTCATGGAAGGTCTGGTAACGGTAAAAGAATTAATGAGAGCAGATGCGGAAAAAATGAGCCGTGAAATTCTTTCCAAAGTCGGTCTTTCTGAGCGATGTGATTTTTATCCGTCCCAGCTTTCCGGAGGCCAGCAGCAAAGAGCAGGCATCGCGAGGGCACTGATTCTGGATCCCGATGTAATTCTTTTTGATGAACCAACCTCAGCGCTTGATCCCGAGCTGGTAGGTGAGGTGTTAAGTACCATAAAAACCGTTGCCCGGACAGGGATCACCATGATTGTTGTGACTCATGAAATCTCATTTGCCAGAGAGGTTGCATCAAGGATTATTTTTATGGAGGGAGGCAACATTGTAGAGGAAGGAAAACCCTCCGAGATTCTTGTGAATCCCAAGGAACCTAGAACGCGGCAGTTTTTAAAGCGGATCACGGATCCTCAGGCTGCCGGTGAAGAGTAAGAGAGAAAGAATAGATGGAGGAAGAAAAATGCACTACGATTTTGAAACGCTGGTGAGAAGAGAAAATGCAGGTTCCTTTAAATGGAATGATATGAAGAAAAAAAATCCTGATATAAAGGAAAGCGTTGTGCCCCTTTCCGTAGCAGATATGGAGTGGAAAAATCCGCCGGAGATTATTGAAGGATTAAAAGCCTATTTAGACCAGACTACATTAGGGTATACCGGAGCGACCGATGCCTATTATGACAGCGTAATAGGCTGGATGGAAAAAAGACATGGATTTACTCCTAGAAAGGAATGGATTGTAGAAACAGCAGGGGTGGTGCCCGGGCTTGGCCAGATGGTGGCTGCCTTTACAGAACCGGAGGACTCAGTTCTTATCATGACACCGGTGTATTATCCATTCCGTATGTCTGTGGAAAATAATAAACGGAAGCTGGTAACAACAGAACTGATTAATACCGGTGTATCCTATGAGATTGATTTTGAGGATTTTGAGGAAAAAGCGGCACAAGAGGATGTAACGCTTCTTATATTATGCAGCCCTCATAATCCCGTAGGCCGGATATGGACCAGGGGAGAACTTATAAGGATTGCAGATATCTGCCTGAGAAACGGAGTCTTTATCATCTCTGATGAGATTCATTTTGACTTGATTCTTCCCGGTTATCACCATGTTTCCATGGGTACTCTGGAGGAAAAGTATGTGAACAACTGCGTGATCTGCACTGCTCCCAGCAAAACCTTTAATCTGGCAGGATTTCAGACCTCCAATCATTTTATCGCCGATGAAGCAATGAGGGAGAAAATCACTGCGGCGAGAGGATACCATTCCTTAAATTTGATGGGATATAAAGCGTGTGAGATTGCCTATACCCAGTGCGAGGCCTGGCTTGATGAATTGCTTTTGCATCTGGATGCCAATAAAAAATATATTGAGAAATTTGTGGCCGCCAATCTGCCTGAAGTGAAAGTATACGATCTTCAGGGAACCTACTTGCAGTGGCTGGATTTCAATGGGCTGGGTATGGATTATATGGAGCTGGAAAAATTTATGCAGATGGAGGCTCAGCTGTTTTTAGACGAGGGATACATATTCGGAGCAGGCGGAAAAGGGTTTGAGCGGATCAACATTGCCTGTCCTTTATGGGTATTGGAAGAGGCGATGGAGCGGCTTCTTGTGGCGGTAGATCGATATAAGAAACGGAGACGATGAGATTTATATTTGCATCTCGACTGGGAAGACAGCGGTTAGTCAATGCCTCCTACCCGATTAGTATTTTCAGATGTAAAGCAGGGCCGCGCACTAATTGATGTACCAAATATAGATATAAAATAATCGGTGAAAGCGTTAACAGCTGCCGGCTTCAAAAAAGTCAGAACTATAGGGGGGATCTTTGACATAAAGGAAACCTCTGAGTTATATTGCAAATTGTACCAACTCAGAGGTTTAAATAATATTATAAAAAATTTTCAGTCTTTTCTAATATTGTTTTCAATTTAGGACGGTTCATTTAATATTAACTTTATACAATAGTATTAATGGGAATGGACTTCCGGAAAGATTAATGCTGCGGGCCGGGGGAAGGTAAGAAGTAACCAGATCCCGGTAGCATAGTGAATAAACCTATATGTGATCGTGAAGAATTACCTCGGTGTGCTACCAATACTACCGGGAATGGAAGTTGCGATGTCGCAACAGGAAGAGAGCAGAGCTTTTGTTAATTCTAAACAAGAAGAAGTTTATCATGAAGATTATATGAAAATAATAAATGAGATTATAGTAAAAAAGAAGCCATAATAAGGCGTGGGAATAGGATAATCCAGTTTTGGATTTTCTTGTTCCTACGCTATTTTGTTTGCAAAATTCAGAGAGGAAGAAGCGGAAGGAATGTTTACCGGAAAAGTAGAATGAAGTACGAAAAGGGAATTTGTCCTTTTCAGTTTGCAGGGTATGATTGCAGAAAAGAAGATTGTGGACTAAGGGAATGTATGGTAATATGTTTAAAGGAGTAACCGAATACAGGGTGGAACCTTCCGGCTTTTATGTCTTTACGTCATATTAGAAGGGAGGTGGTGTCAAATATGTTCTCATTTAGTGATATCATACTATTTGCAACGTTCATCTTGGCATTGCTGACTTACATAAATAAGTTAAAAAAATAGCCTACCCTGATGCGAACAGGATAGGCGGTGTCCGTTAGGACATTTTTCTATTTTCTGGGAGCTTCCACCTTGTGTGGCGGTTGCTCTTTTGTAACTTCAATATAACATAATTTAATTGGCATTGCAATATCGTTTTGAAAATCTATTGTTTAACAATTAATACACCTGTCGAAAGATGGGGGTTTTCTTTTGTGAAATTACGGTTTAATATGTAAGAGAATATAAATTTAGGGGGATTCTATGAAAGAGGATAAAATAATTGAAAACATAAAATCAAAAACTATTTTTGTAGATTGTAATTTTGATAAATATAATTCAAAATGTAGACTTATCACAAATGTAGGAAATGGGACGCTAATATATATATTAAATGAAGATAAAAAAAATGGGATCATTACATTAATGAACTTTATAAGAGCCTATACAAAGTAGAAAAGGACGTTTCACTTAAAGAATTTACTCATCACATACACCACTTAATATGTTTGAATGAATTTAATGATTTTAATAGTATAGTAAAACATTATGGAAAGAAGCCAATAAAAGAGTTTGATTTTATAAAAGTTTCTTATGGTATGACTATTGATAGTGCCGATTTTATAGAGTATAGAGACATAACTCTAATAAAAAAAGATTTTATAGAAGAATTTCTAAATAAGAATAGATTAGATAACGAAATAGTCTCTCATTTTTATAATAAACTTAAAACAAACGATGATGTAATTTATATGAAAATAAAATGTTCGGCGAAAGATGAGGATAAGGCACAAGAATATGCAATTCAAAGATTTAAATTAATTGACACTTGTTTTAGATTTTTACTTAAAAATGATAATTCAGATAGATTACGAATTGGCTTTTATAATCTGAATCATGAATCTACATCTGGCATGTATGGTTACAATAATAATACCTTTGTCTCATTATCTGAAATTAAGAGCAGCGTAAGCATAGATAAGTTCGTTAATTATTTATTCGAATCTGATTTATCAAAAAGAGTTTGGGATTTAATGGAAAAACAATATCTAAACGATATGGAAACTAGGGTAAAAGAAGCTATAATATGTATATCAGAAGCTACGCATCAAAATGATGATGGAATTGCATACATGCAGTGTTTTTTAGCGTTAGAGGCTATATTGATGGAACAAGACGGTTTTATAAATAAAAGTATTACTGCACAAATTAGTGAGTATGTAGCGTTTATAATTGGTAAAGAAAGAAACGAAAGAATAAGTTTTGAGAAGGAAATAAAAGATTTGTATACTATACGTTCTTCAATAGCTCATGGTAAAAATAAAAAAGTGATAAGTCAAGAATTAGAAAGAATATTTATAATTGTAAAAATAATTATTGCTAAGTTTCTTACTGATAAAAAATTAATGAGTATACGTAATGTAAAAGAATTAAGGGCACATATTACAGATTTAAAGTTCAAATAATTTAACCCATGAAGTTGTTTAACCATACAGTTGAGAGATAATAGGCGAGTATCTGGTAATCCGGGCTCGCCTTTGTGATACTAAAATTATACTGTTATTTTTTGCAAGGACAGCAAATAGAATAAATGTTCGGAAGAATATTTCTACTATCTCTTCCGGTGACCTATTGTGCCCTATTGTTACTGACCAGCTGAGCTGTCGTAGTCGTGCTCATTTTAACTGTCATTAAGCTGCTTAGTTTTCTGGCAAAATTTTTGTATTGCTCATGGCGGGCAGTGGCCCGCCATGCTATTACCATATTTTCACATACTCATCGAGAGTTGACAGTGCATCCGTGATGCTGATCAAATCGACCAGTGATATATCCGGATATGTG
>NZ_LT732525.1:49134-83738 GCF_900155545.1 Clostridium sp. Marseille-P2415 | reverse complement strand
ACGGTTCTTCCGCAAATGTCCGTTATACATTAGCATCTCAATATCATTTTGGCACTCAAAAGTTTTCTACTGCATCTGCCATACATAGTACGTTTCACCATCTTAAGTTTACTGTTAATTCCCTCCACAAATCCATTACTCAAATCAGATGCTACCGCATTTTCGACAGCTTTTATATCTCGCTGTAAGCCTTTGGCAAAAGATTTTAATTCAGGAATGGCACTATTACTATATCGTTCAATAAAAAGATATAACCCGGGCATGCTTCTACGGATAAAAACATTACGGAAACTCCGAATACAGCTCAGGATTTCCCATACCATCGGGTAAGTTTTGAGAATATAATCTTTATGCTCCGGTGTTAGTTGATTATCATTCATCCAAAGATATTGGAAAATTCCTGCTCTAGTTATATAATCAGCGCTTTTACCTTTTGATCCAGCTTTATATTTCATTCCCTCGGTATAAGTTCTGACATATGGTTGTGGTGCAAAATTCTGTATTTTATATCTTTCTATTTTTACAAGATAATCAAAGGCTGTACTTTTAGCCCCACGATATCCTAGTGAATACAAGCGTTTTACTGTCTTGCTTTTACTATATCCATTATGTAGACACTTAATTATTTCGTCCTTGTAAACGTCCAACTTACTTTGATTAATTCCAGATTCGCAAAGTTCCTTTGGATTACCGGCTCTATACTTTGCGACTGTTCTTCGGCTTATACCCATCCGTTTGGCTATTTCACGATAACTGCAGCCTTCTTTTAAAAAAGTTTGAATCTGGCAAATGACTTGATAACGTTTTTGTTCTCGAGGAGAAAAGTTATCCACAGTCGAAACGATTTTTTTTACAAGCATCACAATTTTTTACAGATTTCGCAACATGACTATCATGAATTACTGTTATATTAGCGGGTACTGCACGGTTTAAGGCACCTTTTACGGCATCAAGAAGATTTTGATGCAGATGGAAACGATCGGCTACCTGCATGACATCAGGAAGCTCTTCACTGATTACTTTTGCATATGCACTTGCCCGATCCCTGGTTACTGCTTTGATATGTTGATTTCCTTTTAGCCACTGGCGAAGAGTCTTGCCATCGCGTCCATCAAGTATGGCAATGGGGTTGTGTGACTTCTCATCTACAATAATAGTGCCGTAGGTATTTCTTTTTTTGAAAGCAAAATCATCAATACCTACGATTTCACCACACTCTGAAGGTGCCTGATTCTCAAAGCGTTTCAGCAAAAGGCGTATTACACTATCGCCACTGATGCGAATGCCCATCTCTTTACAGATACGGGAACAACCTTCGCAGCTCGTTTCCAATGCTAATGTACTGATAAAATCAGCGCATCGCTCCGTCATACGGCTATAGTAATTGAGGAAACCATTATAGGTTTCAGCAATTGTAGAAACCTTGCAAGAATCATTTTCACAGTTATATTCGTGTGCAGTTATTTCAAGCTCTACCTGTTTTCCTAAAATAGGCAGATCCTGTACCTTGCGAATATAGGTGCCATGGTATTGGTTAGAAATTTGTTTACATTCAGGACATTCGCAAGATTCGGTTGCGGATTTCATACGGATTTTTATTTTGGTTCTGTCCACAATAATTTCTGTAATTCTCAATAACTCTGTTGGATAAAATTTATCTAAATTTAATGCTGTAGTATCGTTCATAAACAGTATCTCCTATAGCATTATAGTATATCATATAAACTTTATAAGCGAAAGATACAAAACGGATATTTGCGGAAGAACCTTTTGCCCCGGAATACTCAGCAGACAAGTAAAATGACAAAAAAGGAGTGGAAAGGTATGAAAAAGAATCGGATTTATAACGGTCTTGACCGTATCATGACCACAGCGTTAATTTCTCTTGACATGGAAGATGATCTAAAAAACACGATCCGGCAGAATGTGACCGGGTATGTAGGGCGTAATTTCCGCCCTCGATGGTGTCTCTTGGAAGCGTTTTTAAGAGGAATACTCCGACTATTGGGAATTGGTGGATGGATTTTTCTGTTATTCTCCGGGGTGATTGTAGGACTCAGTAATGGATTGCCGTTGTATGCGGTCATTACATTGGAGGCGGCAGTGGTTGGAACAGTTATAGGAGGAAAGGAGCTTTATTATGGCAAGAAAAAGGATCGCTGATGCACCAGCTTTAAAATCGTAGGAGGACGTGAATAAGGCTCTGCGTGAAATTTGGACAGTGCGGTTTTCGCCAGTCAACTAAAATCACGCTTCCGAAAACCAAGGAAAGGCAGACGAAAAACTGGATGAGGCGACTCTCCTCGTATGCAAAGGCTGACTTAAAAGAAGTGCGCGATACCAATGAGATCGCAAATGGTGCGAGAATCCTGGTTCTTCCTGTAAAAGGTGGTACTATCATCTATTAGGTGGCACAGGCGGCTATTGATGTTAATGGTTATGCAATTCCCGGAAAAAAGGCCGCGAACCTTATCGCCGCAGGCAGGGCAGAGGAAACCGCAGATAATAGGAGCGGATGCTGATAACTTCATTTGCATACACATTCAAAGGTAAGGAAACAATTAATATTCCAACCGCAAACGTACTTGTTATAAAAGAAACCTCTGAGTTATATTGCAAATTGTACCAACTCAGAGGTTTAAATAATATTATAAAAAATTTTCAGTCTTTTCTAATATTGTTTTCAATTTAGGACGGTTCATTTAATATTAGCTATATACAATAGTATTAATACTTAATCATATGATTATTTATTAGAAATGCGACCATTAGTTGATATAGTATAGGTCTGAGTGTTTACTGTTACTCCATTAAATATAATGTCTAGATATCCCTTATTGCCACTGGTTGAAGATGAATAAGAGAAATCATTTTTGAATTCCCCCGAAAATGTAGCAGAAACGCTTGTTATTTCACTCCAGCGATCCACCTGACTATACACACCTTCAACGGTTACAGTCGCAGTGGCCATTAACTTTTTATTTCGATCATATATTTTATGGGTAAATTTAGCCGATACCTCTTTTTCCGGACGGCTATTTATTTCTGAATTACCATTTGACCATTCAATATTTTCCAACTGCACATTATCGGTATTATCGAGCCGTGTTGAGACTATAGTAAACTCATACTCTGGTACGAAAACCACAGAGACGTTAGAATCAGCTGTAATATTTTGTTCACTACCAGTGTTAACCGCATCCATTTGGTTATCAGCGGCAAAAGCTGTTGAATAAGGGAAAATACACATAATAATTGTTAAAAGGGTAAAAAGATATTTTTTCATTATAAACTCCTTTCATAAGGCACCACTATTAGATATTATTTCATAAAAAAGATAAAATACTCCATATTGCATACGGTAGCTTTAAGTTTTCATAAAAGACCTTCCTTTCTCATAATCTGACTTTATTAATTGTTATTATCCGTAGATAATCCTTATGTGTTCAATGGAATCACCTCCCTCCAACTAAAACGACTTATATGGATGATTAACATAACGTTTTGTTTTATGCCAAAGTCCATTCTGGATCTATCCATTTTCCATAAGTGTATGACCAAAGGCGCTTCCATTGCTTTCCATTCCAAATTTTATACTTATATCCTGTTTGTTCAGCATTGATGACAGCATTTCTTTGTAAATTTATTACAGATTCTTGTCCTTTTTGGGTGATAGCATCATTAGCATACACATTCAAGGGCATTATTAATATGCCAAACGTAAGTATATTTGTTATTGCACATTTAATAAATTTTTTCATGGGATATCCTCCTTATTATTTATGATTTTTAAACCTTTTAAGCTTTCATCGATGATGCTTATGTCTGCAATAAACTCTCCATTTGAATCATAAAGTTTATAGCCAGTACCGGCTTTTATTAAATAGGCATCCTGCGGTATTATTATCATATCTCCATATCCAAAACTATCTGGTTCATTATATGGCTGAAGTACAAACATGTAAGAAAAGGCAAATAGCATACATATAAATGGTATTATTATAATATTCTTATTTATTTTTTGAGGAGAATAATTGCCTTCCAGAAGCATTTTAAAACGTTGCTTTAATTTTTCAGCGTCACTATTCTCTATTAGGTTACAAGTAAGTGTAGATAATTTTCGATTTTCTTTTATATTATTTACAACCTTAATTATTGCGTTTAGATAAGAGTATTGTTGCTGCTTATTTAGAAAGGTGCTGACTTTCTTATCAGAATGCATTTCAAGAACATGTGCTATTTCATTATTTAATTCCTTAAAGATGGGATTCCACCAAAAAAAAGTATGTATAATTTCGCCGATATACTTTATTAAGACGTGTCTGTAACAATAATGCATCCATTCATGAGTAAGAACTCCAAGTAATTCATCATCTGAGAAATCTATACTAGGCAGTATAATAGTAGGCTTAAAAAAACCAATGATAGCAGGAGATGATACTTCTTCATTTACAATAATCTTTGTTTTTTTGTGAGTACAAGTATAGTCTTGGACTTGTTTGAGAATTCTTTGTAATCGCTTATCCTTAGATTCAGGTAAAAATTGGAATAATCGATATAGCCGGTAATTCTCAATTGTTATTTTGTAAAGCCTATAAATAAAAACTGTAATCCATAAAATGAATAATATTTCGTACAAAGTCAAGTTATAATTGATGTCAAGTGGTATTATTGGAGTCATAAGAGCATGTTGGAATAAGGGAAGCCACTTTTTAGAAACTATTACTTTAGTAAATGGAAATTCAATAGAAAAAAACAATCTTATTAGGCAAATGTATAAAACTAATATTAATGGATATATGGAGAAATATCTTAAAAATGACATTTGCTTTCTTAAGATTGAAATAGACTTTACGAAAATACTTACCCATACAATAGATGTTGTAATAGAGAAAATAGTAAAGTACATACTTATTCCTCCTCGTATTCGTCCAAAAGCTCTCGTAATATTTCTACTATCTCTTCCGGTGACCTATTGTGTCCTATCAGTGATGACATGATTGATAAATCATTTTTTTTATCTATTTTATAATATCTTTTAAATTGCATAGCTGCATATTCATTTATGGATAATGTCGGTTGAAAAAGGCGGCCATAAGATTTACCGATCTTTGTAATCTCAGCAACCTTCACTGCCTGCTTTTTTTCAAGAGTACGTAAAATACTCTGGATTGATGCTGCAGGCCACTTACGATTAGGAATACCCTCAGCTATTTCAGATGCACTTAATGGAGTGTCTGAAGCCCAAAGTACATTCATTGCTTCTTCCTCTTTTTTTGTAAGAAAGAAATATTCTGGCAACTTTCTCTTTTCTGTCATAACTTACCTCCCATGTTTTAATTAAATAATAATATATTATTATAAAAGAGTCAATAAATTTTAAAAGAATTTAAATTTTAAAATCGTTCCGAAGTAAGAGGAATCGCTGCGATGAATCTTCTTATTGAAATTCACAGTATTGATTGTTTACAAATATTAAGATATGAATCACAAATAATGCGTTTCAATTTATAAAGTGGCATCTCATGTTACTATAGAGCTGAGATTTTTTATTTAGATAAAAGTTTCTTTGAATATTGTACGATTTGCACATGACAAATGTCATATCATTTATTACATTGGTAATAAATGCATAAAAAATATTGACTTTTCCCTTGAGATTGCTATGATGAAAACAGAGAAAGGGGGAGCAAATATGAAATATCGGGAAGGGAACAAAAGGGTGGTCCTGGCCGGACATATTTCCCTTGACATCACACCCGTTTTTAAGAACAGCGGCGGTCAGAAGCTTTTGGAACTGTTCCGTCCGGGAAAGCTTCTGCGTGTAGGAAAGGCACAGATATGCACGGGCGGAGCCGTCTCCAATACGGGGCTGGGCCTTCATGCCCTGGGGGCGGAAGTGCTGTTGATGGCGAAAGTGGGGGAGGATGATTTCGGCTGGATGCTCAAAGAAAAGATCAAGCAGAGCGGATGCGAAAGCTGTATACCTGCGGTGCCGGGAGAATCCACCTCTTATACGGTGGTTGTAGCACCCAGAGGGCTGGACCGGTTCTTTCTTCATGATCCCGGGTGCAATGACACGTTTTGCTGCGGGGATGTGGATTTTGAAAAGGTGGCAGGGGCAGCCCATTTCCACTTCGGATATCCGACCCTGATGCGCAGGTTTTACCAGAATGGCGGAGAAGAACTGGCAGAGCTTTTCCGGCGTGTAAAGGAGCTGGGGCTGACCACCTCCTTAGATTTGGCGGCGGTGGATCCTGATTCCGAAGCGGCTGGCTGCGACTGGAAGCACATACTGGCATCGGTGCTGCCGTATGTGGATTTCTTTGTTCCAAGCATTGAGGAGCTGGGGTATCTGCTTGACCGGAAGATCTATGACAAATGGCAGGAAAAGGCCGGGACAGACGATATTACGTCCGTTCTCTCCTTAAGAGAAGATGTAGCTGTCCTTGCGGATCAGGCACTGAAACTGGGAACCAGAGCCGTACTGTTAAAATGCGGAGCGGCCGGCATGTATCTGAAAACTGCACCGAAACAGGCATTTGCAGACACGCTGCCATTAAGAGAGGAATGGGGAGGCATTTCTTATTTTCAGAACAGCTTTGTCCCTGACCGCATCCTCTCTGCCACAGGGGCAGGTGATACCAGCATCGCTGCCTTTATAAAAGCCATGCTGGATGGCCTGGGGCCGGTGGAATGCATCGAGTTTGCGGCTGCAACCGGGGCTTCCTGCGTAACGGCATACGATGCGGTCAGCGGACTTCTGCCTTTTGATGCGCTTAAGAAAAAGATACAAAGCGGCTGGAAACAGCAGGAAATCATAAACCCATAGGAACAAAACAATAAAAATTGGAGGAAAGAAATATGATGATCACAATGAAAGCCATTCTGGAACTGGCAGATGCAAAAAATATGGCCATAGGAGCATTTAACATCACCTCCCTGGAGGGGATCCAGGCGGTGCTGGGGGCTGCTGAGGAGCTTGGCCAGCCGGTGATCCTGCAGTTTGCTCCGGTCCATGAAGCTATCATTCCGCTGTCGGTGATCGGTCCGGTTATGATCATGATGGCAGAAAAGGCTGCGGTGCCCGTAGCGGTTCATTTAGACCATGGGGATAATTTGAGGGTATTGAAACAGGCCCTTAATATGGGTTTTACGTCGGTAATGTACGATGGCTCCGCCCTGCCCTTTGCTGAGAATGCGGCCAATACCAGGATTGCAGTTGAGATGGCAGGCGCATATGGGGCATCCGTGGAAGCGGAGATCGGCGCCATGGGAAGACAGGAATTCTCCAGCGTAGGCGAAGGAGAAGAAGGGGAAGCCATGGAAGGCTGCTACACGGACCCGGAAGAGGCTGAGAAATTCACAAAGGCTACGGGAATTGATGCACTTGCATGTTCCTTTGGCACGGTACACGGACTTTACTTAACAGAACCCAAGCTGGATTTTGACCGCATCCACCGGATACACAGCCGGATCGGCCTGCCCATTGTCATGCACGGAGGTTCCGGAGTCAGCGATGAGGATTTTCGCAAGTGCATTAAAGGGGGAGTCCGTAAGATCAATTACTACACCTACTTAGCCAAAGCAGGCGGGATGTATGTTAAAGAAAAGGCGATACAGGCAAAGGACTATGTATTCTATCACGATGTGACATTATGGGGGATCGAGGCAATGAAAAAAGACGTACATCACACCATAAAAGTATTTTCTAATTTAGAATAAAAATGACTTTGGGGAGGTTAGAAATGAAACGTTCCGAGATTAACAAAGCATTAAAGGATATGGAGCAGATGACAAAAGCATGCGGCTTTGCCCTTCCCCCGTTTTGCAGTTTCACTCCTGAGGAGTGGAAGGATAAAGGGCATGACTGGGATGAGATCCGCGATAACATGCTGGGGTGGGATATTACGGATTTTGGAATGGGCGACTTTGACAGGGTGGGTTTTTCCCTCATTACGCTGCGGAACGGCAATGTAAAAATGGATCAATATGCGAAGACCTATGCGGAAAAGCTGCTTTACATGAAGGAAGGCCAGTCAGCGGCCATGCACTTTCACTGGAGGAAAATGGAGGATATCATAAACCGCGGAGGCGGGAATGTGCTGATCCGCGTCTATGAGTCCACTCCGGAAGGGAAGCTCGCAGATACCGATGTGACCATACACAGCGATGGTCGGGAATACAGAGTAGCTGCCGGGACTCAGATCAAGCTCTGTCCTGGAGAAAGCATTACGATCCATCCTTATATGTACCACGATTTTGAGCTGGAGCCAGGCACAGGGCCGGTTTTGCTGGGAGAGGTATCCATGTGCAACGATGATAAAGAGGATAACCGTTTTTACCTGCCTGCAGGCCGGTTCCCGGAAATAGAAGAAGACGAACCTCCTTACCGCCTTCTTTGCAACGAATATCCGGCGGCCGGGTCAAAGCGGATATTCGCAATCCGCTTCGCTACTTGCTCATAACCTTATTACCACTTCGTGGTATTTCCGCAGGAGCTTTGACTCCTACGGAAACAAGCAAGTCCATACCCCCGCTTTAAGAAGCGGGGGACTTCCTTGATAAGGTTGAAATTGTGCAATATGATGAAAATAGAAGCGAAATATCCGATTTATTATTAAAACAACATAAAAAATGTGACATTTGTCATATGAAACTCATTACATTGTGCACATGTTTTAAAAATAAACTCATGTTATGATGAAAATGTAGCAGATACAACAAACAAAAAATGTAAAAGGAGGACGTAACATGAAAAAAAGCACAAAAAAGATGGCCGCAATGCTGGTATGTGCTGCTCTGACCGGCATTTCTCTGGCAGGCTGCAGCAATGGGGAACCGGAGAACAAGGCACCGGAGACAACGGCCGCTGCAACCACCGCGGCAGAGACAAAAGCTGCTGAGGATACCAAGGCAGAGACAAAGGCAGCCGCTAAATCCGATTCGACTGTCAACATGGCAGATGCCAATGTGAAAAAGAAAGACCCAAGCAAGCATTACAAATTCGGTTATACCTGTATGGATGGCACAAACCCATTCTTCGTTACCATTGAGAAGACCATGCGGGAAATGATCGAGGCTCAGGGGGATGAGCTGATCGCAGTGGATCCGGCTAACGATGTGACCCTTCAGATCACTCAGGTCGAAGACCTGGTTTCCCAGGATATTGATGCTATGTTCATGAATCCGGCTGAGGCAGAAGGCATTCTCCCTGCGCTGGATCAGTTAAGGGAAGCAAACGTTCCTGTCGTTGGCTTTGATACGGAGGTAGCGGATATGTCCTATCTGGTTTCCTATACCGGCTCCGATAACTACAACGCAGGATTTGTATGCGGGGAAGATCTGGTTAAGAAATGTCCGGATGGAGGAGACATCATCGTATTGGATTCTCCGACCATGAATTCCGTGACCGACCGGACCAACGGATTCCTGGATGCGATCAAGGGTCATAACTTTAACATCGTGGCCCAGCAGGATGCAAAGGGTAACTTAGAAGTTGCCATGGGTATTGCAGAAGACCTTCTTCAGGCACATGGTGATGTCGTTGCCATTTTCGGCGGCAATGACCCGACCGCACTTGGAGCGCTGGCGGCAGCAAACGCAGCAGGAATCAAGGACTGTAAGATTTACGGCGTAGACGGTTCTCCTGATATCAAGGCAGAGATGGCTTCCGGCGAATCTCTCATTGAAGGAAGCGGCGCACAGTCTCCGGTAAAGATCGCTCAGTCTGCAGTGAACATCATGTATTCTTACTTAAACGGGGATCAGGTAGCAGACCGTTATCCGGTAGAGACCTTCTTAATTACGTCTGAGAATGTAAAAGACTACGGTACGGACGGCTGGCAGTAATGGAAACTTAAGAGTGCTGTGCCCCTTGGTACATCTGCGGGTCCGGTGTACCGGGGGCGGGCATTTTTTAACGGATAAATCCCGGAAGGCAAAGCAAATGTAAGAACAGGCAGGTGAGTTTATGAGTGAAAAAATTCTGCTTCAAATGAAAAATATCCATAAATCCTTCCCCGGAGTAAAAGCGCTTCAGGGGGTGGATCTGGAACTTCGTGCCGGTGAGGTCCATGCGCTTCTTGGAGAGAACGGAGCCGGCAAGTCAACGTTAATAAAGGTTTTGGGCGGCATTTATATAGCGGAAGAGGGGGATATTTTCATTGATGGCCAAAAGGTGGTAATTGACGGAGTAGGCGCATCCCATGCAAACGGTATCTCCATCATCCATCAGGAGCTGGTACTGGTTCCATATATGACCGTAGCAGAAAATATCTTTCTGGGACGGGAGCCCGGAAAAGGGGGCTGGATCAACCATGAAATTATGGACAGAGAAGCCCAGAATTTATTGGATGCCTATCACATGAACATTCATGCAGGGGCACTGATCAAGGATTTAACCATTGCCCAGCAGCAGATGGTGGAGATCGTTAAGGCCATTTCCTATAACTCCAGGATTCTTGTCATGGATGAACCAACCTCCTCCATATCGGACAAAGAGGTGGAGTTCCTGTTTGAAACCATGCGGGCGCTGACGAAGAAAGGCGTAGGAATCATTTACATCTCCCACAAGATGGATGAACTGGAACAGATATGCGACAGGGTGACGGTTTTACGGGATGGTGCATTTGTGGGAACGGAAAACATGAAGGAAACAACGAGAGATAAGCTGATCGCCATGATGGTCGGGCGGGAATTGACCAAGTATTATACCCGTGATTACTTAGAACCAGGTGAAGTTGTATTAAAATGTGAAAATATAGCAGACGGAAAGATGGTAAAAGGAGCCAGCTTTGAACTGCATAAAGGTGAAATCATAGGATTTGCAGGACTTGTGGGAGCGGGGCGCAGCGAAGCCATGAAATGTATTTTCGGCCTTACCCCCGGTTCAACCGGAGAGATATTTGTAGAAGGTAAGGAAGTAAAAATCAAATCCCCCATTGATGCCATGAAATATGGAATCGCCCTGGTGCCGGAGGACCGGAAGCAGGAGGGGCTTTATAAGGTACAGACGGTCCGTTTCAACTCTACCATTGAAGTGCTCAAATCCTTTATAAAAGGAATCTGGGTGGATACAAAAAAGGAAGAGAAGATCACCCAGAAATATATTGATATGATGGATACAAAGACACCGTCCCAGGAACAGCTGATCGGAAATTTATCCGGCGGAAACCAGCAGAAGGTCATGATCGGCAGATGGCTTGCCACTTCCCCGAAAATCCTGATCCTGGATGAACCGACCAGAGGGGTGGACGTAGGGGCAAAATCAGAAATCTACGCGATCATGAATGAACTGGTGAAGGATGGAATGTCGATCATCATGATTTCGTCCGAACTGCCGGAGATCTTAAACATGAGCGACCGTGTCTATGTCATGTGCGACGGCAGGATCACAGGCTGCTTCAGCTATGAAGAATGTGTCACCCAGGAACAGATCATGAAGCTGGCAGCAAAGTAGGAAAGAGGGGGAAAATCAAATGACAACAAGACTTCAAAAAAATATAAAGCAATATTTTAAAGATAATATCGGCATCATCGGGGCGTTGCTGATCCTGTGTATTTTCTTATCCGTATTTCCAAAGACCAGCGGTGCATTCCTGACGCACAAAAACATCTTCAATGTGTTAAGGCAGATTTCATCAAACCTGTTTCTGGCCTGCGGCATGACCATGGTCATCATTCTGGGAGGTATCGACCTCTCCGTAGGTTCCATTATAGCCTTATCCGGCTGTATTGCAGCCGGCTGTGTGGCCCGCTACAATCTTCCCATATTTGCAGCCATTTTGATCGGCGTGCTCGTCGGTATGATGGTCGGCATGTTAAACGGAGTCGTGATTTCCAAGACTACCATTCCGCCGTTTATCGTGACGCTGGCCACCATGAATGTGGCAAAGGGGCTGGCTTATGTATATACGGGAGGCTCTCCGGTGCGCGTGGTAACGAAGGAATGGCAGTTCCTCGGCGCCGGCTACATCGGCGGAATTCCCACGCCTGTCATAATTCTGGTATTTGTTCTCGCCATTACGGCAATCATAATGAATAAGGCAAAGCTGGGGCGCCACATCTATGCGGTGGGAGGAAATTCCCAGGCGGCGAAGTTTTCCGGTATCAGTACGGCCAGAGTAAAATTACTGGTTCATACCTATTCCGGTCTCATGGCCGGTCTGGCCGGCGTTGTGCTGGCTTCCCGCATGTACTCCGGACAGCCCACAGCAGGGGACGGAGCGGAAATGGATGCCATTGCAGCGGTTGTGGTCGGCGGTACCTCCATGGCCGGCGGCTCCGGTAAAATCGGCGGAACCATTATCGGAGGGCTCATCATCGGCGTGTTGAATAACGGACTGAACCTGATGAATGTCAATTCCTTCTGGCAGTATGTTGTAAAGGGCATCGTCATTCTTCTTGCTGTATTCGTAGATTATTTAAGAAACAAAAAGAAGGACTGAAAATAAGATTCCGGCAAGGAGCGTTTCCTTAACAGAGGAACGCTTTTTGTGGTATAATTCGAAAGGAAACTGCATTGGAGAGTGAAAAACATGAGGGTGAAGGCAGGAATATTTTATCTGGCTATAGGGATATTGGCTCTGGTGCCCGGCTGCAAAGGGACAGAGGGGAGCGTGCGGCAGCATGAAGCTCTCCTTTTCGGGGCCACCTATATGACCAGGAACAATCCTTATTTCGATGTGCTGGGGCAGGGAATCGAAGAGGTGGTGGAGGCCAATGGGGATATTCTTCTGACCAGGGACCCGCTCCAGGACCAGAATAAGCAGAATGAACAGATACAGGAACTGATCGACGAAGGAATCTGCATGCTGTTTTTGAACCCTGTGGACTGGGAAGCCGTTCAGCCGGCCCTTGATGCGTGCAAAGAGGCCGGGGTTGCCGTCATCAATGTGGATACGGTGGTAAAGGACCGGGATTCTGTCATATCCATCATAGAAACGGATAATTACCAGGCAGGACAGCTTTGTGCACAGGATATGATGAAGCGGAAAAAATCCGCTGATATCGTGATCCTGGACAATCCCATTCAGACGTCCATCACTTACCGGTCCAGGGGATTTACGGATGCCATCGCAGGCAATGACAATTACCGGGTGGTGTACCGCCATGCAGCGGCCGGTGAAATCGAGGTGGCCTCCAAGGTAATGGAAGAGGTTCTGCGCAAGGACATCAACTTTGATGTCATACTGGGCGGCAACGACCCCACAGCCCTGGGCGCCCTGGCAGCCCTGCAGCAGGCCAGGAAGGAAGAGGGGGTCTTAATTTACGGGATCGACGGTTCCCCTGATTTCAAGGCGATCCTGGATATGGGGTACGTAACCGGGACCAGTGCCCAGAGCCCCAAGTCCATTGGCCGGGTAGCGGCAGAAACAGCTTACCGGTATCTGGCCGGAGAGCCGGTGGACCAGTATATCAGTCTGCCCAGTACCCTGATCACAAGGGATAATCTTAAAAACTATGAAATTGACGGATGGCAGTAGGGACGAGATATGGAAGCAAATAAATTTAACAGCAGGATCCGTATCCTTCAGGTGGGGATCCTGGCTCTGAACATGATATCGGTCATGGGAATCAGCCTGTTTATATATTGGACAATTGAAAAAATCCGCCGTGGATACGGGGCCAGGGAATTCTTAAACGGAATCCAGGCCATCGTCTGGTATCCCTATGCAAAGATATGGCTCTGCGCCCTTCTTCTGGGGCTGCTGATCTTGAGCATGGTGATCCGGGACCGCTTATTCCCCAATAACAGCAAGGTCATTCTGACCAGCCTGGTTGCGGATTTTCTCATCTGCTTTGCCATTATCATTGTGTTGAATTTCAATTACAACGGGATTCTTCTTCTGGTATTTTCCAATGTCATCATGTATGTGAAAAACGGAAAATCCAGGTATATCCTTGCGGCCGTCGCAATTGGAAGCTTTATTCTGGCAGACTATGAGCTTTTGTCCATATCCTATCCCCTGTATTCCATTCAGGACTATATTTCCTATTACAGCGCATCGGTGCAGCAGTATCTTTTAAGTATCTATAATATTCTGGTATCCTTAAATGTCATCGTATTTGTCGTATACTGCGTCAACATCATCAACGAGCAGCAGGGAAATTTAGATGAGATCCATGAGCTGAATGAAAAGCTCCATGAGGTGAACGAACAGCTTCAGAAGTATTCCCTTATGGCCGAAAAAATGGCGGAGACAAGAGAACGCAACCGTCTGGCACGGGAAATCCACGATACCCTGGGCCATACGTTAACCGGGATCGCAGCCGGGATCGACGCCTGCCTTGCCATCATCGGCACCTCACCGGAGCAGACAAAACAGCAGCTGGAACTGATCTCCAAGGTCACAAGGGATGGAATAAAGGATATCCGCCGTTCGGTCAGCGAATTAAGGCCGGATGCCCTGGAGCGTCTCAGCCTGGAGTACGCCATCAACAAGATGGTGACCGATATTAACTCTGTGTCCGGGACAAGGGTCTACTTTGATTGCAGGGCCCAGAACTTAAAATTTGATGAAGATGAGGAAAATGCCATCTACCGCGTTATCCAGGAAGGCATTACAAATGCCATACGCCACGGGCATGCCGGAGAAATATGGGTTACCATAAAAAGAGAAAATCAGGACATCCTGATTCAGATCAAGGATAATGGGATCGGATGCAAGGAGATCAAAAGCGGCTTCGGCACGAAACATATGAAAGAACGGATCAGGATGTTAAACGGCGTTGTAACATTTGATGGAAGCGATGGATTCATTGTCAATGCAAGGATACCGATCCGGAGGGGGGAGACCTATGATTAAAGTATTGATTGCGGATGATCAGGAATTGATCCGTCAGAGCCTGCAGATCGTGTTAAACAGCAGGCAGGATATGACTGTGACCGATGTGGCCATTGACGGTCAGGATGTAATCCGGTGCGTAAGGAAGAATGTGCCGGATGTGATCTTAATGGATGTGCGGATGCCGAAAATGGACGGCGTACAGTGCACAAAGATCATCAAGGAAAGCTATCCCCAGATCAAGATCATCATACTGACCACCTTTGATGATGATGAATATGTGTACAATGCGCTGAAATACGGAGCCAGCGGGTATATGTTAAAGGGCGTATCCATGGATGAGCTGGCGAATGCCATAAACACCGTTTACAATGGTTGGGCCATGATCAATCCGGATATCGCGGCAAAGGTGCTCCGGTTCTTTTCCCAGATGGCACAGGCCGATTACACCATTTCCGTGAGGGAAAAGAACATGGAAGAGCTGACCAGGACGGAGTGGAAGATCATTGCCCAGGTGGAGAAAGGGTCCAGCAACCGGGAAATCGCAAAGACTTTAAACCTGTCGGAGGGGACGGTCCGCAACTATTTAAGCACGATTTTAAATAAGCTGGATTTGAGGGACCGGACCCAGCTGGCGATCTGGGCGGTCCAGACCAATGTGAGGAAGCGGATGGAAACCTAGAAGGAAGCAATCGGAAGCAGAGGGGAAACAGGAATGGGAAAATGGAGGATGCGCCTTGGCGTGGGTGCTGTCATTGTGGCGCTGACCGCTGCGGCTTTGATTTACCGTCATAAGAACCGGGAGACCGTTCTGGAATTCGGCATGTTCACAGGAAGCAATTGGGATGTGGCCAGCGCTAACAGCTTTAAGATCGTGGACAAAGCGATCAAACGCTTTGAGGAAACCCATCCAAATGTAAAAATCCATTATTACAGCGGAATTGCAAGAGAGGATTATTCGGAGTGGTGCGCCCGCAAGCTTTTGGAGGGGGAGATGCCGGA
Organism: Clostridium sp. Marseille-P2415; assembly: GCF_900155545.1. Lineage (GTDB taxonomy): Bacteria > Bacillota > Clostridia > Lachnospirales > Lachnospiraceae > Lacrimispora. The sequence continues at coordinate 67,947 of NZ_LT732525.1, read as the reverse complement.
TGTATTCATGGTCCTGGATTCGGATTTTGATAAGTTCACATCCTTAGGAGTTATGAAGAATTTAGACGAGCTGATCGAGGGAGATGCTGCGTTTCACAAGGAGGATTTTTTTACCACAGCCTTAAATACAGGCCGTTATGGAGGCCACCAATATGCCCTTCCCTATGAAACGGTCCCGACCCTGATGTTTGTAAATAAGTCCCTGCTGGCAAAGGAGAATATCCGGATGCCAAAGGAAAACTGGACCTGGGAGGATATGTATGAAATATGCAGGAAAGTAACGAAGGATACGGACAAGGATGGGCTCTTAGATCAGTTCGGCACCTATAATTACAGCTGGCGGGATGCGTTTTACACCAGCGGCGGAAAGCTGTACGATGAAGACCACGGTCAGCTGTCATTTACGGATGGCCGGGTGTTGGATGCCATCAAATACGTCAAACGGTTAGATGACTTAAACCAGGGACAGAGCGTGACGCAGGAAGACTTTAATGAGGGAAGTGTGGCCTTCATGCCCCTGACCTTTGCGGAATACCGTACTTACAAGACCTATCCTTACCGCATTAAGAAGTACACCAGGTTCCAGTGGGACTGCATAACCTTTCCTGCAGGAGGAGAGGGAGAAAACATATCAAAGGTAGATGCGCTTTTAATGGGGGTGGGCAGCAGGACCAAGCATGAAAAACTTGCCTGGGAATTTTTAAAGCAGCTGACCTATACGGAGGAAATGCAGATGGATGTCTTCCGGTATTCCCAGGGAGTCCCGGCCTTAAAGGCTGTGGCTTCCTCCAAAGAAGGGGCGGATTACCTCCAGGAGGACATGGATGAGGGGGAGCAGGTCATCAGCAGCGCCCTGCTTTATAATGTCATTGAGAATGGCATCATTGAGCCCAAGTTCCTGCAGTACCAGCAGGTCATGAATCTGGCCGATGGGGAAGTATCCAAAATTCTGCAGGAAAACAAGAATGTAGACAGCAGCATGAAAATATTCCAGAGGACGGTCAGTAAATATCTGCAGCAGCAGAAATAAAAAGGAAGCATCTGCATCTATGCTGAGGGCGAAACTTTTAAGGAGTTTCGCCTTCAGCATTTTCTTTGAAATAAAGCAATATTTTCACTCATCAGGCTTTGCAAAAATGACCCATACAGTGGTATAATGGAGAGAGAAATTTTTAGAATGGAAGCCGTTTAGGCGGTACTTATTTCAGGAAGGTATGAAATTTCAAACAGTACGATTAAGGAGGGGGATTTTGATGAGTGATCTGACCTTGTCAAAAAAATTTGCACTTATTTCTTTGAATGGAGTACAGGTAACAAAAACGCCGGAGATAGGGCCTTTAAGAGAACGCTGTATGGTAGCGTCTCAATTTTTTGATTTTATTCTGTCTGAAAAAATGGTGGAGGTTAATCACAAATATTTCTTTATCTACGATGCACCGGGGACGTTTCGTGAAAATGAGAAGCTGGTATATGATATGTTAGACGGAAAAGGCACCAACGGCCTTACCATTGCAGAATGGGTGAACCGGTTAGCAGCCATTCCACAGGATGCGTGTGCCGGGTGGGCTAAGAAACTCATCGATGAAATGGCCGGAGAAGGCCTTTTCGATATGATCCCTTCACTTTTGGAGTGCGACTTAAAGCGAAGGACAGCCGGGGGGAAAATCAGACAATACAGATCGTCCTATGGGGAATATCATGATATTACCGGGCAGATCGGAAAAGGAGCATCGGGCAGTGATGCAGCCACGGATGAAGTGATTTTTCTGATCTGGCTGTTAAAGCAAAGCGGTGACCTGCAAAATATCATCTCACCGGAAGCAGCGGATAAAGTGCTGGAACATGGCCTGGGGGAAAGTCTGTCCCGTGCTGCATGGAAAGAAGATACATCGCGGGAGAAAAGAGGTTTTCTATCTAAGAAGCCGGTCCCTCCCCAAAACGATTCCATATTCATAGAGACAGGAAAAATGTTCGCTGATGCCGGCGAACGCATTGCTGATGTAAAAAAATTCCTTGAGTCCAATGGTCATATCTGTCAGATAAAGACAACAGGAGAAATTCCTGTCGTTGAGATTGATAATGTGTTGTATGAATTGATTCCGGATGCAGTCCGGGTCCGTATCTTAAATGTTCATGGTGTCCGCCTGCGGAAAAGATAAATCCTCGTATTGGAAGGAATTTTTAATTGGAAATATAAGTGTTTATAAATCATAAATATTGAGCATAAATGAAAATAAGAGCATACGAGCCAGAAATTTGTATGCTCTTATTTTAATCTTTTTAAAAAATTATTTAAAAAAATTTCTTGACTTTGAGTTAACTCCAGGTATTACAATCAGTTCAGCAAAGAAAAAGGAGGTTTCAGCGTGGAGCTTAAACAGGGTATTACTGCGGTTGTGGCTGATATGATTGCAGAATTGATAAAAGCGGATAAGCTTGAAATTTGTTTGAGGCTTTATAAGAGGTATGTATCATGACTGTAAAAGAAGTAAGTAAAAGATGCTTTCCTATATGAGGAACATTATGATGATGTGTCGGGATACAGCGATCCGCATGAAAGTAAACATGATTTATTTACTCTTGGTCATACTTCAACATCAATCAGTCTTGCATGCGGTCTTGCAAAAGCAAGGGACTTAAAAGGTGAAAAAGAGAATATTATTGCAATTATTGGTGATGGGTCTTTAAGCGGCGGCGAAGCGTTGGAAGGGCTGGACTTTGCACCTGAATTAAATAGTAATTTGATCATCGTTGTCAATGACAATGATATGTCCATTGCAGAAAATCATGGCGGACTTTATAAAAATCTAAAACTGCTTCGTGATACAGACGGAAAAGCAGAATGTAATTTATTTAAAGCAATGGGGCTTGATTATCTTTTTGTGAAAGATGGAAATGACACCAGGCAGTTAATTGATGCATTTGAAAAGGTAAAGGACACCGATCATCCTGTTGTAGTGCATATCTGCACTCAAAAAGGAAAAGGATATCCTCCGGCTGAAGACAATAAGGAGAATTGGCATTATTGTATGCCGTTTGATGTTAAAACAGGTAAACCTTCTTATTCCTTTCATAGTGAAAATTATTATGATATGACAGCTGATTTTCTGCTGAAGAAGATGAAAGAAGATAAAACCGTAGTTGCCATCAGTTCTGCAACCCCAACGGTTCTGGGATTTACCGCTGATAGAAGGAAAGAAGCCGGGCAGCAGTTTGTTGATGTGGGAATTGCGGAAGAACACGCAGTTGCTCTTGCGTCAGGCATTGCAGCCAATGGAGGTAAACCTGTATACGGTGTATATAGTACATTTATACAGAGAACCTATGACCAGCTGTCCCAGGATCTGTGTATCAACAATAATCCGGCAACAATTATTGTATCTGAAGCCTCTGTATTTGGCATGAATGATGTCACTCATCTTGGTATCTTTGACATACCAATGATCTCTAACATTCCGAACATGGTGTACCTCGCCCCTGCTACGAAAGAGGAGTATTTTGCCGTGCTGGACTGGAGCATTTCTCAGAAACAGCATCCGGTTGCTATCCGTGTACCGGGCGGAAGTGTGAATTCCGGCGGAGAGCCTGCAACAAGGGATTTCGGTATCTTAAATAAATATCAGGTCACACAAAAAGGCAGCAAAGCAGCCATAATCGCACTGGGTACATTTTATACACTTGGAAAAAATGCTGCAAATGAAATTGCCGAAAAAACGGGTGTACAGCCGACGTTAATTAATCCTCTGTACATTACAGGCATGGATGAGCAGTTGCTGGAAGAGTTGAAAGCAAATCACGATGTGGTACTTACGATTGAGGACGGAATATTAGATGGTGGTTTTGGTGAAAAAATTGCAAGATTTTATGGAAATTCTGATGTGAAGGTTTTAAATTACGGGCTGAAAAAAGAATTTCTTGATAGATTCGATGTCAATGAGGTTCTTCACAACAATCGGTTGACTAAGGAACAGATCGCAGAAGACATCATGAGGTTTTTTTAAAACGGATCAATCAATGTGAGCAGAGAAATGTCATATCAAAATTGAGCCCTTTTTCAGAGGCCTACGCTAAAACAGGTCTGCTGATTCAAGGGCTCGAAATATATTATAAGCCGTACAGCACCTATCTCATTTTCTTTGCGGTAAAACAGGACAAAGTTGTTGTATACGAGTCTTAAAGGATCGGATGTACTGGTAGTCCATCATAAAACGAATCCGTTCTATCGATTAAAAATCTTTCAATCAGAAAATCTTCACACTTCCTTCGTCAAACGTATTGTATTTTGAATTGGAAAACCATAACATCTTTACATTATAAGAGAAATGAATGCATAAATATACTAAACACTTTTTCTTTTTAAGTTATTTGTATCATATTTGATGCTTATCTAACATATCCATTGACAACCTTCTAATTGATGATATAATAAAAAAAATTGAACTTTATTCATGTATCGTATTGATGGATTATTCTTGTAAAGTGGTGAGGTTGTACAATGAGCATAGAGTGTACAGTAGTAAAAGAAATTGATTATTATACAGAAAGTATTGAATTATTATTTCGGATTATTAATAAAAATACTTATCAGAATTTAAAAAATGATCTTCTAAAACGCACAGATGAAAAGAAGCATGCTAAGATTTGTTATCAGTTAGATAAGTTATTCTTTATCCAGGAAGATATTGAAAAGCATACAGATATGAACAATCCAAATATTAAATTTTATTTTACCAAATTCATATCGGAAAACATATGTATTGCAAAAATACTATATCAATGTATGAGGCATTCCATATTTTCCGGCAGTAAGAATGAACTAAAAAGTTTTATTAAACAATCATTGGATTCTATAAAAAATGATAATACCTTAGAGCTTTCATTTGATGATATAGATTTAAAGACTTCAGCTTATGAAAATGGTCAGATGGTTTCATTTACAGACAGAATTAGCAACCTGGAATGCGAACCAGCGCAAAAGTGGCAGTTATTGGAATTAATCGAACATTCCGGCAAGCACCTGGATATTCTTTATGAAATCCTTGATCAGACGGTTGCAGTATTAAAAAAACATGAAGAAACATTATTAGAATTAAAAGAAACAGCCACCAAGTATTGGGTGGAATATTTTCAACAACATAATTTTCATAAATTAATGAATAGTTTTTATAACATCAGTGAAGATAGTTATCCCAGTAAACCGACTTTCATTCGAACACAAATTATGTCTTGTAACCGGGTCATTTTTTATGGCAATGATGAAAATATGGGAGATTACCATATATTAGATGTGGGAATATTGTTCGACTGCAATTATCAAGTTACAAAAAGACAATTGACAAATCAGGAATTGAGCAATGGATTAAAGCTATTATCTGATCCTAGTAAATTTGAGATTTTACGGTTTATTCGGAACCACAAAGCATATGGACAGGAAATTGCTGCAGAACTGAAGCTTACTACTGCTACTATTTCCCATCATATGAATACACTTATGAAGATGGGTCTTATTAATATAGAAAAATCAGATAATAAAGTTTATTATCAAATGAACAAGGAGGCTGTCAATTATTTATTAGAAGTTACGAAAAACAAATTATTGGAGGATTAAAATGAAGTTTAAAGAAATGCCCTATCAAAGAGTAGATTTAGAAGAAAAAAAGGTTCAGTTCGAAGAGCTTATGAAAGAATTTGCATATGCAAAAAGTGGTGAAGCCCAGTTCGAGGTTCATAAAAAGTATTATAAATTCAAAGATGAAATTGATACAATGATCACAATTGCAAAAATCAGACATGATATTGATACGACAGATGATTTCTATGAAGAAGAACAAAATTATTATGATGAAACAGAGCCTGAACTTATTGATATGAATGTAATATATGCACGGCAGATGTATGAATCTCCATATAGAACATATTTAGAAGAAAAGATAGGAGCTGTAGCATTTAAGAATATTCAACTTAATATAAGATCTTTTGATAAAAAGCTGATACCGCTTAAGCAGGAAGAAAATGTCCTGACAACTGCATACGATAAGCTGATCGCCAGTGCAGAAATCGACTGGGAGGGGGAAACACTGAACCTTTCGTTATTAAGAAAATATTTAACCCATAAGGATAAAGAAGTACGGCAAAAAGCATATACAAAATACTGTGCCTTTTTTGAAGCGAACGGTGAGGAACTTGATTCCATCTATGATAAGCTAGTGAAAAATCGTACAAAACAGGCGCAGGAATTAGGTCATGATAATTTCGTAGAATTAGGGTATGATCGTGTAAAGAGAAATTGCTATGGCAAAGATATGGTAGAAAATTTCAGAAAACAAGTAAAGGAATATTTTGTGCCATTTGCAGAAAAGCTTCACGAAAGAAGAAAAAATCGGTTAGGTCTGGAAAAATTATCTTGTATAGATGAAGGTGTTTTCTTTGCAGATGGTAATCCGGAGCCAATTGGTACTCCGGAAGAAATTATGGCTTGTGCACGGAACATGTATGGGGAACTTTCCAAAGAAACAAAGGAATTTTTTGATTTTATGTCTGAAAATGAATTGTTTGATGTGTTGGGCAGAAAGAAAAAACGGGCGGGGGGATACATGACCTACCTTCCTGATTATAACTCCCCCTTCATTTTTGCAAATTTTAATGGAACGAGCAAAGATATCAACGTAATTACTCACGAATGCGGTCACGCTTTCCAAGGTTATCTCTCTGGAAAGGATCCAATCAAAGAACATGCTGATATCACGATGGAAACAGCAGAGATTCACTCCATGTCAATGGAATTTTTTACTGAACCCTGGATGAATAAATTTTTTGGGAACCGAACAGATGATTACCTTTCTATGCATCTGGAAGACGCTGCCATATTTATTCCCTATGGATGTATGGTAGATGAATTCCAGCACATTGTATATGAAAATCCTCATATGACTCCGGCGGAAAGGCATAATGCCTGGAAGCAGTTAGAAAAGGAGTATCGGCCGCATTTGGATTATACGGGATTTCCATACTTTGAAAAAGGGGGATTTTGGCAAAAGCAGCCTCACATCTATGATGATCCCTTCTATTATATTGATTACTGTATTGCCCAGATTTGCGCATTCCAGTACAAAATAAGAATGGATGAAAATTACCGGGAAGCCTGGGACAGCTACTTAAAGCTTTGTACTTTATCAGCCAGTGATTTCTTTACTAATATGCTGAAAGAAGCAGGGTTAGCCAGTCCGTTTGAAGATGGATGTGTGAAGAGAATCGTTGAGAAACTGGAAACATTATATATTACCATATCATAACCGTATAGTATACGAAAAGCTGTCAGCTGATCGTTAAATCTATAAAAAAATTTAAGGAGGGCCAGGATGAAAAAAAATAATAGATATGATTCCTTTCCATAGGCGCTTACAAAGCAATGTGGTAATACAAAAGTTTTGTATCTATGTATAAAAATTCAAGTGAAAGGGATGGATATCAATGAAATTAAGAAAGTTTTTTAGTATGTTAATCGTATCAGGACTGGTTGCATCCAGTTTAGCCGGATGCAGCGGTTCTGCTGGTAAATCTGCAGGCGGGGATACTGCAGGTACTCAAAAAACATCACAGAATGAAAAAAAAGGACCGAACGGAGAGACACTTGCATCAGAACAGATTGCACATGGCCAGCAATTTCATGTCGTTACATTTGATACCGCGCAGGTTGGAGATTCTGAGTCAGGTTCGTTTTTTTTAGCAACTTGCGAAGGTTTATTCAGAGAGAATAATGGTGTTCTGGAAAATGCAGGATGTGAAAATTATGAAATTTCAGAAGATGGTCTTACATATACGTTTCATTTAAGAAAAAATAAATGGTCGGATGGGGCAGAAGTAGTTGCCAGCCAGTATAAAGATGCTGTAGAAAGAGTGTTGAACGCAGATTTAGCGTGTCAATATGCTTTTTTTGCATTTCCGATTAAAAATGCGGAGAACTATTACAATGGGAAATGTGGTTTTGATGAAGTAGGTGTAGAAGCTGTTGATGATTATACTTTAAAATTTACGCTTGAAGCACCAGAGCCTTATTTTGTTGACAAATTAGCTTATACAATGTTTGATCCAATCCGTGTAGATAATATTGAAAAATACGGTGATACATACGGTACGGATGCAATGCAGACCTTATCCTGCGGACCATATATGGTACAGGAATATACAGCTAACCAAAGTACAGTTTTTGTAAAAAATCCAGAGTATTGGGATGCAGAAAATATTGCCTTAGAGGAAATTGATTTACAGCAGGTGGATGAAACCGCTACCCAGTTCCAGTTATTTGAAGCAGGTCAATTAGATTTTGTAGCAGCTTCCGGTGATTATTTAAAACAATGGGATCAGGCAGCAAGTGAAGGCAAATGCCAGCTTTATACGGCTGGGGATGTTACTTCACAATTTATTGCATTTAATACAAAAGAATCATGTCCCAGCGGTTTAATGCAGAATGCAAAAGTAAGAAAAGCAATAGCTTATACATTAGACAGCCAGACATTTATTGATTCTGTTTATAATAGCAGATATACCGCAGCTTATGGCCTTGTAACACCAAATATTAAAGTTGGGGATAAAGAATATCGTACAGAAGTAGCAGAACCGATTAAAGAAGAATATAACGAATATGCCAATAATCCGGAAAAATTACAGGCGTTATTTCATGAAGGATTAAAAGAACTTGGAAAAGATACAGATGATTTAGGCACGATTACGATCCAATTCTTAGGCTATGGCGAATCAACAATAGAAAAAGACATTGAGCAATATGTAGTACAACGGATACAAGATAATTTAGGCATTAAGGTAGATCTTAATATTGTAGGCGACTTTGGACTTGCACATGCAGCACAGCTTGCTGGTGAATTTGACTTATGTATGCAGCTATGGGGAGCAGATTATAATGATCCTATGTCATTTATTGATGTCTTTAGAACCGGAGGAACAAGTAATTATGGTAAATATTCAAGTGAAAAATATGACCAAATCCTTGATCAGCTGGCAGCAGAACAAGATAATAATAAGCGCATGGAGCTATATGGTGAAGCAGAAAATATCTTAATCAAAGAGGACGCAGCAATCAAACCTCTTCTTTATCGTGATAAACATAGTTATATTAATAATCGTCTTCACGGTTTTCAATATCCTGTTTTTGGCGGAAAGTATGAATTCAGATATGCTTGTATTGTGGAAGAATAAATAGACTTAATGGTTATACCACATAGCGCATCGGCAAAATCCGATGTGCTTTTGGTATACTTTATAGATTAGGGAGAGAATGAATATGGCAAAATACATCGTCCGAAGAGTATTGGAAATGCTTATTACCTTGTATTTGATTGTGACAGCTACTTTCTTCCTGCTGGCAGCAATCCCTGGAAATGCACTGACTTCAAAGATCGCCAAATTACCACAAACGGTGCAAACAAAGATTATAGAAAAATACGGATATGATAAGCCTGTCGTTCAGCGATATGTGATTACCATGAAGGGGCTGATTGTAAAGGGTGACTTTGGAGAATCGATTATCAGACCAGGCGAAACATTTATTAAAAATCTAAAGGCGAAGCTTCCGGTGACGGTCAGGCTTAGTATTCAGCAGATTTTATTAGGTGTGACTGCAGGTATTTTATTGGGTATAATAGCAGCTATGAAGAGAGGAAGTTTCTGGGATAAGCTCATATTAGTCGGAGCTATGATTTTAGTATCCCTGCCTTCGCTGGTTATATCACTTCTGCTTCAAAAATACTGTGCAAATGGAGAGTTACTGAAGCTGCCTATTATTGGATGGCCGAAAGGAAAAGAATTGTGGTTTGGGGGCTGGAAATATACGATCCTTCCAACCATTGCCGGTTCCTGCAGTTTCATCGCCTATTATTCAAGACTGACAAAAACGAGTATGCTGGAAAGCATTAACCAGGAATATACCCTTACAGCAAGAGCAAAAGGACTTTCTGAAATGCAGATTGTGAAAAATCATGTTGTACGTAATTCATTTATTCCTATTATCACCGTACTGCCTACAACTGTGGCAAGTATTCTGACGGGTTCTCTGTTCATAGAGCGCGTTTTCTCCATTCCCGGAATGGGACGATATTATATAGAAGCTGTTCAGGGAAGAGATATTCCGATTGTCCTGGCAGGAACAACATTTTATGCCATTGTTACGGTTATAACAATGTTGATAACAGATATTTTATATGTTATTGTCGATCCGCGTATTAAAATCGGTACCGGGAAATAACGGAAAGGAGAAATAGAATGAATTCATTGGCAGATAAAAGATTTGAACTCGCTGACCAGTCTAAGTTTAATGCTGATGAGGTTGTCAGGCCTAATATCAGTTACTGGCAGGATGCATGGCGGAGATTAAAGAAAAATAAATTAGCCATGTTATCAATGGCTGTACTCATGATTCTTTTTATTATGTCTATGATTGGACCTGGCTTAAGTGGTCAAAATTATACAACCTTAATGCCGGAAATTAAAAATTTGACGCCGAGTCGTACATATTGGCTGGGGACTGATTATTTAGGAAGAGACCTATTTTCCCGTTTATGGAAAGGTTTAAGATTTTCGATTATTGTTGCTATGGTTGCAGCAAGCCTTAAAGTGATTATAGGTTGTATTTACGGAGCTGTTATGGCATACATGGGCGGTTTTGCAGATGACATCATGATGCGTATTGTAGAGGTATTAAATAGTATTCCTTATCTTATCGTTACTTTAATCATTTTAGTTGTATTAGGAAATGGTTATCTCCCTTTATTATTTGCATTATGTATCACTAACTGGACAAGTACAGCACGAATGGTAAGAGGTCAGATTCTTAAGCTTAGAGAAAGTGAATACATTATGGCATCAGCGGCTTTAGGAGCATCTTCCGGAAGAGTAATTGTTAAACATTTAATCCCTAATACGTTAAGTTTATTAATTCTGGATCTGGCCACATCGATTCCTTATATTATTTTTGACGAAACCGTACTTTCTTTTTTAGGGATCGGTCTTCAGCCACCTGCTTTTAGTTTGGGAACATTACTTTCAGCAGGTCAGGAGGCTATGGCATTTTATCCTGCCCATTTATTATATCCTAGTTTACTTTTATGTTTACTTGTATTAGCATTTAATATTTTAGGTGACGGTCTGAGGGATGCGCTTGACCCACAGCTTAGAGACTAGGAGGAAATCATTATGAGTCAGGAACCCTTATTAAAAGTTGAAGATTTAAAAGTTTCTTTTCATACCTATGCAGGAGAAGTACAGGCTGTGAGAGGCGTTTCTTTTGAGGTAAAAGCAGGTGAAGTATTAGCTGTTATTGGTGAATCAGGCTGTGGTAAAAGTGTAACTTCCAGAGCTATTATGTCTCTTGTGAAAGCTCCCCAGGGTGAAATCAAAAAGGGCAGTAAGATTATCTATGAGGGAAAGAACGTATTAGAAATGAGTAAAAGAGAGCTAAGAGCCTTTCGAGGTGGTGAATGCTCTATGATTTTTCAGGATGCTTTGGTTTCTTTAAACCCAACCATGAAAATCGGAAAACAGATTATTGAAAATATTGTCCAGCATAGACAGACGAACAGAAAAGAAGCCAGACAAGAGGCCATTAAATTATTAGAAGCAGTAGGTATTCCTAACCCGGACAAGAGGATTGACCAATATCCATTTGAATTTTCAGGTGGTATGAGGCAAAGGGCAATGATTGCTATTGCTATTGCCTGTGATCCTAAGATACTGATTGCAGATGAGCCAACTACAGCACTTGATGTAACGATTCAGGCACAAATTATGGAGCTTATTAAGAGTCTTAAAGATAAATTAAATACTGCTGTTATCTTAATTACTCATGATTTTGGTGTTGTAGCAGGTTCAGCGAATAAAGTTGCTGTTATGTATGCAGGACAGGTCGTTGAAAGCGGAACAAGAGAAGAAATTTTCTATAATCCGCAGCACCCATACACGTTAGCGCTTCTTGGCAGTGTGCCCAAATTAGAGTGGAAAAACAAACAGCTTTTGCAAACAATTAAAGGAACTCCACCAGACCTTATTTCTCCCCCAAAAGGCTGTGCATTTGCGAAACGCTGTAATTATTGTATGAATGTCTGCTTAGAAGAAATGCCTGAAATAACTGATTTTGAAGCTGGTCATCATACGAGCTGCTGGTTACATCATAAGGAAGTACCAGCGTCTATTAAAAATATGTTTCTTGATGACAGAAAGATAATAACTGTGAATGAAAATGACTTTGCGGCAGCTGGGGGTGAGAAAAATGAGTAGTCATGATATTTTAGAAGTGAAACATTTAAAGAAATATTTTAAAGTTGGAAAACATGATGTTCTAAAAGCCGTAGATGATGTTTCTTTTCGTATAAAAGAAGGGGAAACATTAGGTCTTGTCGGTGAATCCGGCTGTGGAAAAACGACCTGTGGCCGTACTGCTGTGGGCATGTATCGTGCAACGGAAGGGGAAGTATACTATAAAGGGCAAAATGTACATAAACTAAGGGGAAAAGAAAAAAAGGCTTTTAACAAAGAAGTTCAAATTATTTTTCAGGATCCTTATGCTTCTTTAGACCCCAGAATGACAGTTGCAGAGATTATTGGTGAGGGTATTGAAATTCATGGTCTGGCTAAAACAAAGCAGGAAAAAGAAGAAAAAATTGCTCATCTGCTGGAATTAGTTGGTTTGAATAAAGAGCATGCGAACCGTTTTATCCATGAGTTTTCAGGCGGGCAGAGGCAGAGGATCGGGATTGCAAGAGCACTTGCTGTTGAACCTAAATTTATTATGTGTGATGAGCCTATTTCAGCATTAGATGTATCCATTCAGGCACAAATTGCTAATATGCTAATTAAATTTCAAAAAGAAATGAAACTGACTTATTTATTTATTGCTCATGATTTAGCAATGGTGAAACATATTTCTGACCGTATCGCTGTCATGTATTTAGGGTCTGTTGTAGAACTTGCAGAATCAGAAATTCTTTATCAGCATCCGTTTCATCCTTATACGGAAGCATTAATGTCAGCTATTCCAATTGCTGATCCTAAAATTGAAGATTCCAGACAAAGAATTATGCTGGAAGGTGATGTTCCAAGTCCCATTAACACACCGCCAGGATGTAAGTTCCAGGGCAGATGCCGGAAAGTAACAGATCAATGTAGATGCGTAGTACCAAAATTGACAGAAGTGGAACAGGGTCATTATGTTGCCTGCCACTTATTTAATAAATAGGTTGAATATTATGGAACGTTTAAAAACTGCCGGAGTAGATTTTTTTAAATGTCTGAAGTACAGTAGTTTTGTAAGCATTATCTTGGTGCTGGTAAGTGGTGCGTGTAGTCTTGCTATCTCAAAAGGAAATTTGATAACTACTCTGGAAAGCATAAAAGCAGTTTTATTTGCAGCCGGAAGTATAGGACTTATGATAGGTGCTGTATCTATCTTAAAAAAAGACAGGCAAAAAGAAAAAGACTGGTTAGAGTGGAAAAAGAGATTTAAAATTTTTTCTTATCGAGTAACAATTATTATAATGAGTATCATTATATTACTATATGGTTGTATAGCAGATGAGATATTATTTATGCTAAACCATTAATTACTCGGATCAGGGTTATTACATCAAAAATAGAAAGGCTTAAGTTATCCATTTGTTTAAATTAATAAAAGGAGCTTCTACGGCATGGTCGATATGTTACAAAAGCTCCTTTTATCAATTGAAAAAGTTAAAACTTAATTCTTTTCTCCAACAACGAAATCCCCTGATACAAAATCGCCGAAACAATACATAGGATTACGATGCTCATCACCACCAAATCCATCTGAAACACCTGGCTTCCGTAGATGATCAGGTATCCAAGCCCCTTGTTGGCAGCCAGGAATTCTCCGATGATCACACCGACCAGGCACAGACCGATATTAACCTTCATATTGCTGATGATGAGCGGTACGGAGCTGGGGAGCAGCACCTTTAAAAGTACATCCCTTTTCCTCCCCCCCAGAGAGTAGATCAATTTAATCATATCCGGGTCAGTCTGGGAAAAGCCGGTATGGAGCGTCATAATACAGCCGAAAACTGCTACGGAAACAGATGCAACAATAATGGTCTTAATGTTGTTGCCCAGCCATACAATTAAAATAGGAGCAAGGGCGGATTTTGGCAGGCTGTTTAACATGACCAGGTAAGGCTCCAGCACTTCCGTTACGCTGCGGCTGGACCATAAAAGGATGGCAATGAGCAGACCCGAGGTGATGACCAGGGCAAAGCTTACCAGTGTTTCCATCACCGTCACACCGATGTGCAGGAAAATGCTTTTGTCCCTTACCATGTTAAGGAAACAGACTGTTATGCGGGTGGGGGAACTGAATATAAAATCATTGATGATGCCGAGCCTTGCGCATAGCTCCCATAGGGACAGAAGAAGTACCAGGAGCATAAAGCGGCATACCCGTACATTACGGCGGTGCAGCATTTCCTTTTGAATAAATTCCTGTTGGGCTAAAGTGGGATGTGTCTCAATCATGATTCTGAAGCTCCTTCCATACCTGATTAAAGAAGACGGAAAATTCCGGCATATTCCGCCGCGTCAGGGGCCGCGTATCGCCTTCACCAAAGGAAATTGGTATGATGGCCTTCATTCTGCCTGGCCTGTTTGTCAGTACGATAACCCTGTCAGCCACACTGATGGCTTCGGAGAGGTCATGAGTAATGAGAATTGCGGTTTTGTGAGTGCTTTTTATAATGGAGCTGATGTCATCACAGACGGAAAGCCTGGTCTGATAGTCCAGAGCGGAAAATGGTTCGTCTAATAAAAGAAGGTCCGGTTCCAGGGCAAGGGTACGGACCAGTGCCGCACGCTGACGCATGCCTCCGGACAGTTCGGACGGTCTCGCGTGCTCAAAGCTTCCAAGGCCGTAAGTATGAAGCATCTGAAGCAGCTTCTCTCTGGAACTGCTGTCTAATTTCTTCTGGATTTCCAGTCCCAGCTCGGCATTTCCCATTATGGTACGCCATTCAAAAAGGTGATCCCTCTGCAGCATGTAACCGGTAGTGATCCCGGATTCTGCCTGTGGAACACCGTCAATGTAAATTTCTCCTTCGTCAGGTGTTAGCAATCCGCTAAGAAGGGACAGCAGGGTTGATTTCCCACAGCCGGATGGCCCGACAATCGCAAGGAATTCCCCGTTATCTGCAGTAAAAGATATATTGGAAAGGGCCAGAGTCTCACCCTCAAGGGAATGATAGGAGTAGCTGACCCCGCGAACTTCCAGTTTTGGCTTCATGGGTCCTCCTTATTTGACAGATTTAATCTGATATAGTGTTATAATATGTACAAAGAAAAGGAGTGTGAAGAACCTCGCCGGTCTGATCTGACACCCGGAAAGAGGGAAAGTGAACGGAAATGGCGGAATATAAGGAGTAAAAGCTGGTAAAATAAGAAAAAACCCTTGCAATAAAGAAAAAACAGTGCTATACTGTCTAAGATAACATGACAGTTTGGCTGATAAAGAGTGGGCGTAAGTCCACTCTTTCCATTTGTTTGGAAAGGTGGGAGGAATATGACAAAAAGAGAAGAGTATGAGGCGAAAACAGAAAGCTTTTTGATGCCGCTTATGGAAGAAAACAATTTTGAACTGGTTGACGTGGAATATGTAAAGGAAGCGGGCAGCTGGTATCTGCGGGCCTATATAGATAAAGAAGGCGGAATTACGGTAGATGACTGTGAAATCATAAGCCGCAGGCTGGGAGAATGGCTGGATGAAAAGGATTTTATCGCAGACAGCTACATTCTGGAGGTCAGCTCCCCGGGGCTTGGAAGGCCTCTTAAAAAAGAAAAAGATTTTAAGAGAAGCATTGGAAAAGATGTGGATATTAAGTTATATAAGCCCTTAAACAAACAGAAGGATTATACAGGAACGCTTACAGCCTATGACAGGGAAACTGTGACCATTACCCAGGAAGACGGAACTGAGCTCGTGTTGAACCGCCCGGAAATCGCATTGATCCGGCTGGCATTTGATTTCTAAACAGTAAGAGATATTAGGAGGATAAAAAAATGAATAAGGAACTGTTAGAAGCACTGAATATTCTGGAAAAGGAGAATAATATCAGCAAGGATACCCTGTTAGAGGCGATCGAAAATTCTCTCCTTACGGCGTGCAAGAACCATTTCGGAAAAGCGGACAATATCAAGGTCAGCATCAATCGTGACACCTGTGATTTTAATGTTTTTGCGGAAAAAGAAGTGGTTGAAACAGTTGAAGATCCTCTGCTTCAGATCAGCCTGGCAGAGGCGAAGATGGCAGATCCGAAATACGACGTCGGTGATATCATCCATTATCCTATAGACTCCAAAAAGTTCGGAAGAATTGCGACACAGAATGCAAAGAACGTGATTCTGCAGAAAATCCGTGAAGAAGGCAGAAAATCCCTTTTCAACGACTGGTACTGCCAGGAGCGGGAAGTTGTCACAGGAATTGTACAGAGATATTTAGGCAGAAATGTAAGCATCAATCTGGGAAAAGTAGATGCGATCCTTAATGAGACCGAGATGGTAAAGGGCGAGATGTTCAAACCGACCGAGAGGATCAAGGTTTTCGTTCTGGAAGTAAAGGATACCCCAAAAGGGCCAAGAATTTCTGTTTCCAGAACCCATCCGGACCTTGTAAAGCGCCTTTTTGAATCCGAGGTCGCAGAAGTAAAAGACGGAACGGTAGAAATCAAGGCCATTGCAAGAGAGGCCGGCTCCAGAACAAAGATCGCGGTAAAATCCAATGATTCCAATGTGGACCCGGTCGGTGCATGCGTAGGTTTAAACGGTGCCAGGGTGAATTCCATTGTCAATGAGTTAAGAGGTGAAAAAATCGATATCATTAACTGGGATGATAATCCGGCTTACTTAATTGAGAATGCATTAAGCCCGGCAAAGGTAATCTGTGTTGTAGCAGATGAGGAGTCAAAAGAAGCACAGGTCATCGTTCCGGATTACCAGTTATCACTGGCAATCGGCAAGGAAGGCCAGAATGCAAGGCTTGCAGCAAGGCTTACCGGTTATAAGATCGACATTAAGAGCGAGACACAGGCAAGAGAACTGGGACTTTTTGAGGAATTGGGACTTGATTATCAGGATGGAAACGCCGGATATGAAGATTACGGAAACGGAGGTTACGGTAACGAATACCAGGAAGGCGGCGACAGCGGGACACAGGACTACCAGGAAGAGTATCAGAACGGCTGCCAGGATGACGGCCTGGACGGTAATTACCAGGAATAAAGAAAACAGGAAGTGATGGAAACGTGAGTACAAAGAAAATACCCCTCAGACAGTGCATCGGCTGTGGTGAGATGAAGAATAAAAAAGAGATGATTCGTGTGCTGAAGACCTCGGAGGATGAAATCATTCTTGATGCAACCGGACGGAAAAACGGACGCGGAGCTTACCTCTGTCCTTCGATGGATTGTTTTAAGAAGGCGGTTAAGAGCAAGGGGCTTGAGCGTTCCTTCAAGATGGCAATTCCGAAAGAAGTATACGAAACACTGGAAAAGGAGATGGAGCAGTTTGGATAACAAACAGAAGATCCTGGGTCTGATTGGCCTGGCCACAAAAGCCGGAAAGACTGCAAGCGGAGAGTTTATGACAGAAAAGTCCATTAAGACCGGGAAGGCATTTCTGGTGATCGTTTCTGAGGAGGCCTCGGATAATACCAGAAAGATGTTTACCAATATGTGTACTTACTATAAGGTTCCACTCTACTTCTTCGCAAGTAAGGATGAACTGGGCCACGCTATGGGCAGGGAGATGAGGGCGTCTCTCGCTATCGTGGATAATGGGTTTGCAAAGGCAGTCGTGAAACTAATGAATACAAAGGCCGATAGTGATTGTGAAAAAGAGCCTTCACATCTACCGGTATGTGCTGTAGAGCGTGCACAGAATGGAGGAAAGCATGAGAGTATATGATCTGGCAAAAGAACTGGGAAAAGACAGTAGCAAGGAAATACTGGATATCTTGGAGAAACATAATATAAATTTAAAAAGTTCTTCCAATATTACGGATGAACAGGCATCGATCGTAAAAAAAGAAGTAGGCGGCCATAACAGGGGAACCTCTGCGGCACGTTCCGACGCACCGGATGGAGATGAGACCGACGCGCCGAAGAAAAAGATTGCAGCGGTATTCCGGCCGCAGAACGCACAGATGAAGCCTCAGGGCCAGCATCCCCAGAGCGGTGCAAGACCGGCTCAGGGACAAAAGGGAAGAGACGGAAGGCCGCAGCAGAGCCGCGACGGAAGAGACGGAAGAACATCCCAGACTCCCGGCCAGAGTGGCGCACCCAGAGACAATGCTGCCAGAAACCAGCAGGTGACAGAGCAGTCCGTATCGGCAGCAGCTGAACTTGTAAGGGAACAGAATCCGCACAGCCGTGATGGCGGAAGACCGCAGGGCCAGGGAGGTTATCAGGGAAACCGCGATAACCGCGGAAACAGGCCTCAGGGAAGCTATCAGGGGAACCGAGACGGAAGGCCGCAGGGCCAGGGAGGTTACCAGGGAAACCGTGACGGAAGACCGCAGGGCCAGGGAGGTTACCAGGGAAACCGGGACGGAAGGCCCCAGGGCCAGGGAGGCTATCAGGGAAACCGAGACGGAAGGCCCCAGGGCCAGGGAGGCTACCAGGGAAACCGTGACGGAAGACCGCAGGGCCAGGGAGGCTATCAGGGAAACCGTGACGGAAGACCGCAGGGCCAGGGAGGCTATCAGGGAAACCGTGACGGAAGACCGCAGGGCCAGGGAGGCTATCAGGGAAA
>NZ_LT732525.1:3064-47981 GCF_900155545.1 Clostridium sp. Marseille-P2415 | reverse complement strand
GATAATACCAGAAAGATGTTTACCAATATGTGTACTTACTATAAGGTTCCACTCTACTTCTTCGCAAGTAAGGATGAACTGGGCCACGCTATGGGCAGGGAGATGAGGGCGTCTCTCGCTATCGTGGATAATGGGTTTGCAAAGGCAGTCGTGAAACTAATGAATACAAAGGCCGATAGTGATTGTGAAAAAGAGCCTTCACATCTACCGGTATGTGCTGTAGAGCGTGCACAGAATGGAGGAAAGCATGAGAGTATATGATCTGGCAAAAGAACTGGGAAAAGACAGTAGCAAGGAAATACTGGATATCTTGGAGAAACATAATATAAATTTAAAAAGTTCTTCCAATATTACGGATGAACAGGCATCGATCGTAAAAAAAGAAGTAGGCGGCCATAACAGGGGAACCTCTGCGGCACGTTCCGACGCACCGGATGGAGATGAGACCGACGCGCCGAAGAAAAAGATTGCAGCGGTATTCCGGCCGCAGAACGCACAGATGAAGCCTCAGGGCCAGCATCCCCAGAGCGGTGCAAGACCGGCTCAGGGACAAAAGGGAAGAGACGGAAGGCCGCAGCAGAGCCGCGACGGAAGAGACGGAAGAACATCCCAGACTCCCGGCCAGAGTGGCGCACCCAGAGACAATGCTGCCAGAAACCAGCAGGTGACAGAGCAGTCCGTATCGGCAGCAGCTGAACTTGTAAGGGAACAGAATCCGCACAGCCGTGATGGCGGAAGACCGCAGGGCCAGGGAGGTTATCAGGGAAACCGCGATAACCGCGGAAACAGGCCTCAGGGAAGCTATCAGGGGAACCGAGACGGAAGGCCGCAGGGCCAGGGAGGTTACCAGGGAAACCGTGACGGAAGACCGCAGGGCCAGGGAGGTTACCAGGGAAACCGGGACGGAAGGCCCCAGGGCCAGGGAGGCTATCAGGGAAACCGAGACGGAAGGCCCCAGGGCCAGGGAGGCTACCAGGGAAACCGTGACGGAAGACCGCAGGGCCAGGGAGGCTATCAGGGAAACCGTGACGGAAGACCGCAGGGCCAGGGAGGCTATCAGGGAAACCGTGACGGAAGACCGCAGGGCCAGGGAGGCTATCAGGGAAACCGTGACGGAAGACCGCAGGGCCAGGGAGGCTATCAGGGAAACCGGGATGGAAGACCGCAGGGCCAGGGAGGCTATCAGGGAAACCGTGATGGGAGACCGCAGGGCCAGGGAGGCTATCAGGGAAACCGTGACGGAAGACCGCAGGGCCAGGGAGGCTACCAGGGGAACCGTGACGGAAGACCGCAGGGTCAGGGAGGCTACCAGGGCAACCGCGATAACCGTGACAACCGTGGAGGAAGACCACAGGGAGCACGTACCGGCAGAGATGGCGCTCCCAAGACAGGGAACTTCGATACTCCGATCCAGGCAAAGCCTACCAGCAACAGGGCGACCAAGAACGCTTACAAGAATGATAAGTTTGATAAGAGAGATAAAGATGATGATAAGAAGGGCAGACCAGCAGCTAAGGGCGGAAAGGCATTAAAAACCCCGATCCAGCCTCCGGTGCATGTGGAACCAAAGGTGGAAGAAGTTAAGACCATTACGATTCCGGATGTTCTGACCATCAAAGAACTGGCTGAGAACATGAAACTTCAGCCGTCCGCCATTGTAAAGAAGCTGTTTTTACAGGGAAAGATTGTTACGCTCAATACGGAAATTGACTTCGAACAGGCAGAAGAGATCGCCATGGAATACGATGTTCTCTGCGAAAAGGAAGTAAAGGTAGATGTAATTGAAGAGCTTCTTAAGGAAGCCGAGGAAGATCAGGCTGATATGGTTTCCAGACCGCCGGTTGTCTGCGTAATGGGCCATGTTGACCATGGAAAGACTTCTCTTCTCGATGCCATCCGTCAGACCAATGTAACCTCCAGAGAAGCGGGCGGGATCACGCAGCACATCGGTGCTTATACGGTTGAAGTCAGCGGACAGAAAATCACATTCTTAGATACTCCGGGACATGAAGCGTTTACCGCCATGCGTATGAGAGGAGCTCAGTCCACTGATATCGCTATCCTTGTGGTGGCAGCCGACGACGGCGTGATGCCTCAGACCGTTGAGGCCATTAACCATGCCAAGGCAGCCGGTGTGGAGATCATCATTGCCATCAATAAAATTGATAAACCAAGTGCCAACATTGACCGCGTAAAGCAGGAATTATCCGAATACGAACTGATTCCTGAGGATTGGGGAGGAAGTACCGTTTTCGTACCGGTTTCCGCGCATACAAAGGAAGGCATCAAAGAACTTCTGGAAATGATTCTTCTCACCGCAGAAGTGAAGGAATTAAAGGCCAACCCGGACCGCCGGGCAAGAGGACTTATTATTGAGGCTGAGCTTGATAAGGGCAAAGGCCCGGTCGCTACCGTCCTGGTGCAGAAGGGAACCCTGCATGTGGGAGATACGGTGGCTGCCGGCTCCTGCTACGGAAAAGTCCGTGCCATGATGGATGATAAGGGCCGCAGGGTAAAAGAGGCAGGTCCGTCCACTCCTGTTGAGATTTTAGGCTTAAATGACGTTCCCAATGCCGGTGAAGTCCTGGTGGGGACCGAGAATGAGAAAGAAGCAAGAAGCTTTGCCGAAACATTTATTTCCGAAGGGAAGAATAAATTACTGGAAGATACAAAAGCTAAGTTATCACTGGATGATTTATTCAGCCAGATCAAGGCCGGTAATATTAAGGAGCTGCCGATTATTGTGAAGGCGGATGTACAGGGATCCGTGGAAGCGGTAAAACAGAGCCTTGTGAAGTTATCCAATGAAGAAGTTATGGTAAAGGTGATTCATGGAGGCGTAGGTGCCATCAATGAATCCGATGTTTCCCTGGCTTCCGCTTCCAATGCGATCATCATCGGCTTTAACGTAAGGCCGGATGTGACAGCAAAATCCATTGCGGACCGGGAAAAAGTGGATATGAGACTTTACAAGGTGATCTATCAGGCCATCGAGGATGTGGAAGCGGCCATGAAGGGCATGCTTGATCCGGTATTCGAAGAGCAGATCATCGGCCACGCGGTTGTGCGCCAGACCTTCAAGGCTTCCGGCGTAGGTACCATTGCAGGTTCCTATGTAATGGATGGAAAATTCCAGAGAGGCTGCAGCATCCGCATCACGCGTGACGGTGAAAAGATTTACGAGGGGCCGCTGGTCTCCTTAAAGAGATTTAAGGATGATGTAAAGGAAGTTGCAACAGGTTACGAATGTGGTCTTGTTTTTGAAAAGTTTAATGATGTCAAAGAAGACGATATGATCGAAGCATATGCCATGGTGGAGGTTCCCCGCTAGGAACCTGCCGCCGGGAGTTTAAAAAGATGAGCCCGTAGCTGCGGGCTGGTCTTTTTACGGCCTAAGCTGCGGACAAAAACGAAAGGAATAACATGCGTAAAAACAGTATAAAAAATACGAGAATCAATATGGAGGTCCAGAGGGAGCTAAGCGAGATCATCCGTCTGGAAATCAAAGACCCGAGAATCCATCCCATGACCACCGTGGTTTCCGCCCAGGTAACTCCGGACTTAAAATACTGTAAGGCGTACATCAGTGTTCTGGGAGATGAGGAAGCAGGAAAAGCAACTATAGAAGGATTAAAAAGTGCAGAAGGCTATATCCGCCGTGAATTGGCGAGAAGAGTCAATCTGCGCAATACACCGGAAATCAAATTTATCCTGGACCAGTCCATCGAATATGGAGTAAATATGTCCAAACTGATAGATGAGGTAACAAAAGACATCAGAGATTAAGGAGGTGCCCTTGTGAGTTTCCTTGATACAATGCTTGAAGATGTAAAAACAGTGGCCATCATCGGCCACGTCCGTCCGGATGGGGACTGCGTTGGTTCCTGCCTGGCGGCATACAACTATCTGGAAGAGCATCATCCGGAGGTGAATGCGGTGGTTTATCTTGAGACTCCTTCTTCGAAGTTTGGCTATCTTAAGAATTTTGACCGCATTGTCAGCGATTTTTCAGAGAATAAGACATATGATTTCTGCATCTGTCTTGACAGCAGCGATACGCTGCGGTTCGGAGAGGCGGTAAAGTTTTTGGATACCGCTGGAAAAAGTCTCTGCGTGGACCACCACATCACCAATTTAAGATACGCCGGAGAAAATATAGTGCGGGATACCGCCAGTTCAACCTGCGAGGTACTTTACGGCCTTCTTGATGAAAGTAAAATCAGCAAGGCAGTAGCAGAGTGCATTTATACAGGTATCATTCATGATACCGGAGTGTTCAAATACGACTGCACCTCAGCAAGAACCATGGAGATTGCAGGAAAGATGATGGAGAAGGGAATCGATTTCTCAAAGATCATCGATGACAGTTTTTACCGGAAGACCTATGTACAGAACCAGATCCTGGGAAGGGCTTTGTTAGAGAGCATAACCTTTCATGACGGACGCTGTATCTTCAGTGCAGTAAGCAAAAAGGATATGGAATTCTACGGCGTTACCAGCGCGGATATGGATGGGATCATTGACCAGCTCCGGATCACGGAGGGCGTGGAATGTGCCATATTCATATATGAAACCTCCTGCAGGGAGTATAAGGTGAGCCTGCGTTCCACAACGGATCTGGATGTGAGCAGGATTGCTGTCTATTTCAGCGGCGGCGGACATAAAAAAGCGGCCGGCTGTACCATGACAGGAAGCGTTCATGACGTGATCAACAATCTGTCGGATCAGATTGCAAAACAGCTGAATTAGGAGATACGGGCTATGGCAGACGGCATCATCAATGTATATAAAGAAAAAGGATTTACCTCTCATGACGTCGTGGCGAAAATGAGAGGTATTTTAAAGCAGAAAAAAATCGGACACACGGGGACGCTGGATCCCATGGCTGAGGGAGTGCTTCCGGTCTGCTTAGGGAAGGCGACGAAACTGTGTGATATGCTGACGGACAGGACCAAAACCTATGAGGCGGTTTTGCTTCTGGGCAGGGAAACCGATACTCAGGATACCACAGGAGAAGTTTTGGCAGAATACCCGGTCCAGGTAAACGAAGACCAGGTAAAGGAAGCGGTACTTGGCTTTTTCGGCCATTACGACCAGATACCGCCCATGTATTCCGCCTTAAAGGTGGATGGGAAAAAGCTTTATGAGCTGGCCAGGGCAGGAAAAGAAGTGGAGCGGAAGGCCAGACCGGTGGAGATATTGGAAATACGGGTGGACCGGATGGAACTTCCCAGAGTCACCATGACAGTGACCTGTTCCAAGGGAACCTACATCCGGACCCTTTGCTATGATATCGGCAGGAAGCTGGGCTGCGGAGGCTGTATGGAATCCCTTCTCCGGACCCGGGTTTCCGGCTTTTGCTTAAAGGATAGTCTCACTCTGTCCCTGATTGAAGAGCTTCGGGATGAAGGGTCACTGGAACAGCACATTCTTGCTGTGGACAAGGTGTTTTCCGAATATCCGGCGGTTACCATGAAGCCGGAGTTTGATAAGCTGGTGCACAATGGCAATCCCTTTTTCCGGAACCAGGCCGGAGGCGATTACTGCCTGGAGGAGGGACCGGTAAGGGTCTATGACAGCCGGCAGCAGTTTATCGGGATTTACGGGCCTGACAGGGAGAAGAATCTTCTTAAGCCCCAAAAGGTATTTCTGGGAGGAAAATAATAATGGAATATATAACCGGAACCAGAGAATTTCAGATCGAAGAGCCGGCAGTGGTGACGCTGGGAAAGTTTGACGGCCGCCACAGGGGCCACCAGAAGCTGCTTAAGCGGATGGCAGAGGTAAAAGAGGAGAAAGGGTATAAGACAGCAGTCTTTACCTTTGACATGTCCCCAAATGCTTTGGTAGCAGGGGATCCGCAGAAGGTGATTACCACCAACCTGGAAAGAAAAAACAATCTGGAGAAAATCGGTATCGATTATTTGGTGGAATATCCTTTTACAGAGGAAACCGCACGCATGGAGCCGGAGGAATTTGTAAGACATGTCCTGACCGGACAGATGAATGCCAGGGCCATCGTGGTTGGAACGGACTGTTCTTTCGGCTACCGCGGAGCAGGGAATGCGGAGCGTCTTTCCCAATGGAAGGAACGGTACGGATATGAACTGACCGTCATTCCCAAGGAACAGGACGATCACCGCGATATCAGCAGTACTTATATCAGAGAGCAGTTGGATGCAGGAAATATGGAAAAAGCCAATGAGCTTTTGGGTGAGCCCTATGCCATACATGGGACAGTGGTTCACGGAAACCACATCGGAGGGGCGGTCCTTGGCTTCCCAACTGCGAATATCATACCTCCGCCGGAGAAGCATCTTCCGGTATTCGGCGTGTATGTGTCCAGAGTGTATGTGGACGGTACTTATTATGGGGGCATTACCAATATCGGCAGAAAGCCCACCGTGGAGGGCGGTTCCCCTGTTGGTGCAGAAACCTTTATTTATGGTATAAATGAGGATATTTATGGAAAGACTATAGAAGTACAGCTTTTGCACTTCTTACGTCCCGAACGGAGATTTGAAGGGCTGGAGCAATTAAAGGCGCAGATAGAAAATGACAGGGAGTACGGGATGCGGTATTTAAGAGCCCTGTCGGATCAGCAGATCACTAAGTTGTAGTGAGAAGGGCGGATGGCCGCCCGGTTCACAATGAATAACTTGCGAAGGAAAGTGCATATGACTGACAAAGCATGGAAGGTACTAGGCTTTGCTATTGCATGCGGCAGCGCCGTATGGATAGGAACAGCAGATGTACAGGCCGCGAGATCAGAGAATTCCCCTAAGACCGGTTCGCCTGTGGCGGGCATAGAGGTTTATATGGATCAGTATCAGGAATCCATAAAACGGGAATCGACTGAGGCGTCGGCCGGTCTTACGCAGGAAAAAGTGAGGTATGGAACCTTTAACTCAATCTTCAAAAATCTTGGAGTTGCCACAGTGGAGGATTCCTTAAACATCAGGAAAGAACCAAAGAATGACGCGGAAATCGTAGGGAAATTGAGAAGCCATGCCGGCTGCAGCGTGCTGTCGGAAAAAAATGGCTGGTATAAAATAAAGTCAGGGCAGGTAACCGGGTATGTATCTGGAAAATACCTTGCCACTGGACAGGAGGCCAGAGCGATCGCTTATTATGACATGAAGCTGATGCTCCGGGTAAACACCGAGACCCTTCGGGTCCGCAGCCAACCGAATACGGATTCTGAAATTCTTGACAGGATCCATGAGGGCGAAACGTACCGTTTCATTTCTTATAAGTCCGGCTGGGCAAAATTCGATTATAAGGGCCAGACGGCCTATGCCTATGCACCGGAAAACGCTGCCATCGCTTATACCATACCGGAAGCGGAGAAAATTGGTGACCTCCGCAGCCAGGTTGTTAATTATGCGGTCGGGTTTGTGGGAAATCCATATCGTTGGGGCGGAACCAACCCGAATACCGGAGCGGATTGCTCCGGGTTTATCCAATATGTAATGGAGCATGCCGCAGGAGTCCATTTAGACCGGACCTCCAGGCAGCAGGCCGAAGAAGGACAGGCCGTAACGGCCTCCGGCATGGAGCCTGGAGATCTGCTGTTCTATGCAAGCGGCCGGGAAATCGACCACGTGGCCATGTATATTGGAAAAGGGAAGATCGTTCATGCAGCCAACCGGCGAAGCGGAATCAAAATATCCTCCTGGAACTACAGGAAGCCTGTCACCATACGGAGCGTGATACCATGATGGAACCAGGGAAAATACTGGTCTGTCACCCGTACACGCAGAAAAAAGGAGCTGTAACTCCATAGCCTATATTCACCGGCTTTGAAATTACAGTTCCTTTTATTTGGTTCTATTCAGGAAATTTCCATATTTTATTTGCCATATACTTTCCATTCAAGGATGCCTGTTGAGCTTCCTCCTTTTGAATCCATTGTAATGGAAATACCATTTGTTGTTACCGGAGTAAAGGTGGTGCTGTTATATTTATTAATTTCCGTACCTAACCCTTTGGGATTTTTTACGTTTTGCCAGGCATTCCCATCCCAGTATAATATATTATAGGAAGCCGGTACATCGATTCCCTGGCCATCTTTAAACCAATATACATCACAACCTGATATCGTGAAATTTTTAGGAAAGACATATTGAACCCACTGTGTTCCGGTTTCCGGCCAATTTCCGTAAACAGCGCCGCTTCTGTCATTTGAGCTTGACGGATCTATTCCATCATTTAATGCACTTATATTTTCCCAATCTGATACATAAGAAGCCGATGCAGCAGCCTGTCCGGCTATATTTGTTAATTGGGGGTCCGGGGTTGGAGTGGAGGCTGATTGGATAAATGTCATTTCATCTGCTAAATTGCTGATTTGTGATATTTCCAGACCGGATGCCGAATTATTCCACCATTTCGAATTCGGAGTAGTAATATCGGTAAATGAATCCTTATATCCTCCCCGGAATAAATCTCCGCGGTCTCCGCCATTTCTATTTTTTTCCAAATCAAATTTTCCATCGGCCTGTTCAAGAGATACTAAGTAATGACTGCCGGATGTCATTTCATTCCTGGAATTATCTCCATTTTCATCTACATGCCAGATCGCTAATCCTGCATCCGGCACGTCGGCATATCTTCCGTTTTTTTGAATGTTTTCGATGAGGTAATATTCATTGCGCTTATTACCTGACCATTGATAGGAATAGGAGTTTCCATTGCTGTCAGCTACTGCAGCAAATGTAGTTCCGGCGCCATATTCATTCATACTCATGGGTGTATTCCAGCCGGATATGATATTTCTGCAATATGGATCCGGCGGTACCGGATTTTTTTCATTGGCAGCAGTGCTCATTAAGCTATATGCTCCGGTACCCTGGGAATCTCCATCGTAATCGTACAGATCCGGATATCCGTAGATCATATGTCCGCTTTCATGGCATATGGTATAGATCGATAAATTATTTCCTATGTCAGACATTTCATATTTCTGGATTTTAGCGCCGTTAATATTTTCTGATTTCGGATACCAGGATTGATGAGGCCATAATCCTTTTGCCCAGCCCGCATCAGCGGTACCTGCATAAAGGATATTGACGGCCTTTAAATATCCGTTAGAGTCAGTTGTTAAAGTTGAAAGGTCAAAACCTGTAGATTTTAACCATTGAACCGCTTCCTCTGTGAGTTCATCTGCTTTAGCGTAGGAACCTGTTTCTTCATAAATATCATCGTAATAGGATTTTGGGTGTTTGGCAGTATAGAACCCTAATAAAGTATTTGTATATGTAACTTTCCCGCCGGATACGTCATAATAATAATCTCTTATGGATCCATTATTGTTAAAGCCGGTGTAATCGGTTCCATTAAAAAACCGCTCTATTTCCGATTTGGAAATACTGCTTTTGGTATCCGGGAAGTCTATTAAAATAGTCAATCCTTTTACGTCACCGGAAGCTTTGATTTTTGAATCCAGCAATCCATTGCTGTCCCTGTTTTTTGCTTCTGGAGTGTTTTTGAAATCCAATGCATGAAGTCTTTTCCTTACTGTATCAGCCTTCTCTTTTATTGCTTCGTTCTTTATTTTTAAATGCTTTTCAAGGTTATTTTTTACGTGATCTGTCTCGTCGATAGAGTCAATGTTATTTAACGCAGCATTTGTTTTGTAAATTTGTCCGGTAGAAACGTAATCTGTCTGATTTTCATTTAATTTTGCATAACAGATCCAGCCGTTTTCGTCCCGGCAAAGTGTATATCCATCCAAACTTTCAATCTGCTGAAAATATTCATCTCCTGTAACATCAACTTGAACTTTACTTCCATCTGGCTGGACTAACTCGTATTTTTTGTGACTATAGGGTGCTGCTGAAACTTGTGTGTTCGTGACCGTAAACATAGTTGCAACAGCAACTGCAGTTGTTAAAAGTTTAAGTGTTTTACGCATTATAAAGCTCCTTTCCATTTTGTGAAATACTTTTTCCATGTGCTTTATTCCACGCCTATCGATCGGTGTGTGAACTGACTATTATAATTTCTGCATTGGAATCACCTCATTTCAGACTTATTTGTTTCTTAAAGTAATATCGTATTAAATTGCGTATAATTAATGCAAGCAAATTAATTGTAAGAAATTTTAATAATTAGTTATAATTTATATAATAATTATGAAGAAACATCTTAATAGTTCGAAAATTGTTGGCTTTTGTCGAAGATAGATGCTTTATGCGTTTGACGGATTTAGTTAGATAAGTAAAACTTGCTTTAAAAGGGATTTTTGTGAATTATATTATAGATAAGGAAACAGCGGAATTGAATTTGAAACAGGAAACGGCTTATGTGTATGCTTAATTCCCTGCCTATCAGAATCATTAATGTTATAATTTCTATAAAAACGATAGCTGCAGCAATAACATTTTGCGGACATCTGGATTGAGGAAAAATTATGAATTTACATAGCCAAAGGATAAAACGATTAAAATATACAGTTGTACTTATTTTTCTGTTAATCGCAGAAAAACTAGAAGAGAAATAATTAAATTTTGGCAATTTAGCCCAAAAAAGAGACAGCGGATGATTCCCTCCGCTCCCTCTTTTCCCTCAAGCTCTATGAAAAAGTCCACAAACCTAGTCTTTTTTCTTCCCCAAATAGGCTGCTTTCACCGATTCATCCGCCAGCAGCTTTTCCCCGGAGCCGGTCATAGTAATTCTGCCCGTTTCCAGCACATAGCCGGTGTCAGCCGTATGAAGCGCCATATTGGCATTCTGTTCGATCAAAAGCACTGTCACGCCCTTCTTGTTAATCTCCCGGATAATGGAAAAGATATCCTTTACAATTAACGGAGCAAGCCCCAGTGACGGTTCATCCATCATCAGGATCCTCGGATGGCTCATGAGAGCCCTTGCGACCGCCAGCATCTGCTGCTCGCCTCCGGAAAGGGTACCGGAAAGCTGCCAGCTCCGTTCCTTCAGCCGGGGAAATAAATCATAGACCCAGTTGATGTCTTCCTCCAGGTCATCATTTCTCAAATAAGCCCCGATTTTGATGTTTTCGATCACACTCATATCCGGAAACACATGGCGCCCTTCCGGAACCAGAGCGATCCCCTTAGATATGATGTCCGGCGTATCCATGCCGATTAATTCTTCGCCATCCAGGGTGATGCTGCTTCCGGCCGAAGGCTTCACCAGCCCCACGATGGAGCGGAGAGTCGTACTTTTTCCGGCTCCGTTGGCGCCGATCAGGGTCACAATGCTTTTATCCGGCACCTCGAAGGAAATGCCCTTTACGGCCTCAATGCCGCCATAATTCACTCTTAAGTTATCAATCCTCAGCATCGTCGCTCACCCCCAGATATGCTTCAATTACCCGCTCGTTATTCTGGATCTCTTCCGGCGTTCCATGTGCGATCAGCTTTCCGAAATCCAGGACGTAGATGCGGTCCGAGATCTGCATGACCAGATCCATATGGTGTTCAATCATAAATACGGTAAGATGGTAGGAATCCCGGATCTGTTTGATAAAATCCGTCAATTCCTGTGTTTCCTGGGGATTCATACCTGCGGCCGGCTCGTCAAGCAGCAGAAACTTTGGTTCCGTTGCCAGGGCTCTGGCAATTTCCAGACGCCTCTGCAGACCATAAGGCAGGGAAGAGGCGATTTCATCTTTTAAATGAAGCAGGTTCTGTTCCTCTAAAAGGGCAGCAGTTTCTGCCCGCATCCGCGCTTCCTCCTTGCGGTTTAAGCGGAGGGTGGCGGAAAATACATTCTGTTTTGCCCGCATGTGCTTGGCAATGAGCACGTTGTCAAATACGGTAAGCTGGCCGAAAAGACGAATGTTCTGGAAGGTCCGGGCAATGCCCTTTTTCGTAATCACGTCCGGCGTATTGCTGATTGCCGGAATGGGTCTGGGCTTTACTTCCCCCAGATACATTTTCTGCATTTTTCCTTTTGGTGTATTGGAAAGAATGGTTTCTCCCATAAAATTCACCTGCCCGAACGTGGGCTCATAGATGCCGGTGACACAGTTAAATGCAGTTGTTTTTCCGGCGCCGTTGGGGCCGATTAAGGCCACGATCTCGCCCTGATTCACATCAAGGGTCAGTCCGTTTACCGCCACAACGCCTCCGAACTGCATGGTCACGTCCTGCATGTGGAGCACATTGACCGGAGTTTTCGCTGCTGCTGACATTATACATTTTCCCCCTTCTTTGCTTTATTTTTCTTCTTCAGTCTGGAGGGGATACTTCGTATGAGGCGCCCCAGCCCATCCCAGGAAAATTCGTTTGTGCCCATGATTCCGCGACGGTAGAAGAGTACCACTGCCATTAACAAAATGGAGAAGATCACCATGCGGAACCCGGAGCGGAACAGCGGAACTTCAAATCCGCCGATGACCAGCGGGTTATCAAAGAAACGCAGCCATTCCCTTCCTGCTGTAACCAGGAAGGCGCCGATAACGCTTCCCGTAATGCTTCCGATCCCTCCCAGCACGACGATCAGCAGGATGTCATAGGTTAAATTGATAGAAAAAGTCTTGGAGTCAATGGAACGCATGAAAATAGCCAGCAGCCCTCCGCCTACGCCTGTGAAGAAAGAGGAGATGACAAAGGCCAGCTCCTTATAGCGGAACAGGTTTAACCCCATGGCCTGGGCGGCCACTTCATCCTCCCGGAGAGCCTTAAAGGCGCGGCCGTAGGAGGAATTGATGAGCAGGACCATCAACAGGATACAAAGGGCACAAAGCCCGAAAGCCACAAACAGGTTCGGGAAGCCCGGTATGTTTTTTAAACCGTAGGAGCCGTTGGTGATCTTGTTTAACTGCGGTGC
This sequence comes from Clostridium sp. Marseille-P2415, assembly GCF_900155545.1. Classification (GTDB taxonomy): domain Bacteria; phylum Bacillota; class Clostridia; order Lachnospirales; family Lachnospiraceae; genus Lacrimispora. The sequence continues at coordinate 35,183 of NZ_LT732525.1, read as the reverse complement.
CGCAATGATGGCCCGGATTATTTCAGAAAAACCCAGAGTCGCAATGGCTAAATAATCGCTTTTCAAACGGAGCACCGGAATGCCGATGAGGGCGGCTACACCTGCGGCAAGGAGGCCGGCAATAATAAGAGCAAGCCAGAAGGGGCAGTGTATGTTTGCGATGGCAGGAGCAATGCCGTCAACGTAGTAAACGCTGGCCCGGCTGCCGACCGGTATGGTAAGAATGGCTACGGTATAGGCTCCGATCGCCATAAATCCGGCCTGGCCTAAGGAGAACAAGCCGGTAAAGCCGGTAAGTAAGTTCATGGAAACGGCGACCACCGCATAGATGGCGCTGCGCTCCAGGATGGAGATCTGATAGCTGTATCTGGCGCTGTTCGCCTGTAAAATGCCGAGCAGGCCAATGAAGAACAGCAGGGCAATGAGAGTATAAATCTTGTATTTGGAAATTTTTTTCTTCATAAGAGGCACCTCACACTTTATCGGTTGTCTTCTCACCAAACAGTCCGGTAGGCTTGATCAGGAGAATGACGATTAACAGAACAAAGGTAAAAGCGTCGCTGAAGGTGGAATATCCCATGGCTACCAGGGCGGTTTCACCAAGGCCCAGGATAAATCCGCCGATCACAGCGCCCGGAATGCTGCCGATGCCGCCGAATACCGCGGCCACGAAGCATTTTAAGCCAGGCAGGGAACCGGAAAACGGGAATACGGTCATACGGTCCGTAAAATAAAGCACCGAACCAATGGCAGCTAAAAGGGAACCGATTGCAAAGGTAAAGGTGATGATGCGGTTGATTTTAATTCCCATGAGGGCAGCGGTATCATAGTCCTTTGCTACAGCACGCATAGCCATACCGATTTTTGTTTTGTTGATCAGGATAATGAGTCCATATACAATGGCAAGAGTCAGGACCGGCGTTAAGAAAGTAACGAAGGATGCGGAAAGGCCGCCGATCTGGTAGATTTTCTTTAAAAATGGAATTTCCGGGTAACCCTTTGGCAGAGCCGTGAATAAATAGGTAGCCAGGTTCTGTAAAAGGTAAGAAACACCGATTGCAGAAATCATGACGGACATTCTGGGAGCGGAGCGTAAGGGGCGGTATGCCACCCGTTCAATGGACACGCCCAGGACAACGGTGATGAATAACACCATGGGAACGGCGATGTACCATGGAAAACCTGCCATAGCAAAAATCATAAAGTAACCGGCCATCATAAAAATGTCGCCGTGGGCGAAGTTGATGAGCCGCAGGATGCCGTAAACAAGCGTATATCCAATGGCGATCAGCGCATAAGCGCCGCCTAAGGAAATGCCGGTTAAGCACTGCTGGAAAAAGGTTGTAAGACTCATGTGGCGAAAGGCCTCCTATCTGTTGTGTATGTAATATATGCAGTTCCAGCTTACAAATGGAACGAGTGGGGAAGGAAAATACGTCCCCACTCATCCGGTAATGACTGCTTTGTCGCGGTATGTGCGATTATTTTACTGTAGTTGTAGTTAAGAATTTAAACCTGCCGTCTTCAATGGTCTTTATAAATGCCATGTCTTTCTTCGCATCTCCGTTTTCATCGAAGGAGATGCTTCCGGTCACGCCGTCAATGGATACGCCCTTTAATGTGTCGCGGATTGCAGTGCCGTCCGTGGAGCCGGCTGTTTCAATGGCCTTTAAAGCGCAGAGGTAAGCGTCATAACCAAGTGCGGAAACTGCTGGAATGATCTCATCCTGCTTTTTTTCTTTTAAATAGGTCTTAAAGCCGGAGATAAAGGAAGCTGCCTCATCGTTCGCCGGCTCTGCCTCATCAAAGAAGGTAGAAAGCACAACGCCCTCGGCGGAGTCGCCGGCGTTTTCAATGATGGTTGAATTCTCCCAGGTATCGCCGGCTGCGATGGTAGCGGTAATCCCAAGTTCACGGGCCTGCTTGATAATAAGCGGAGCCGTGGTGATGGAAGAAGGTGCAAAAATGATGTCAGGATCCTGAGCCTTGATGTTGGTCAGGATTGCCTTGAAATCAGTCTGGTTGGTCTGGAACTGCTCCTCGCTTACAATGGAACCGCCTAAGCCGGTAAAGGCTGTTTTAAAGAAGGAACCAAGGCCTGAGGAATAGTCATCGCCCAGCTGGGTGATGATGGCCGCCTTCTTGGCCCCGTTGTCATTGGCGTAGTTTGCCATGACCGTACCCTGGAACGGATCCAGGAAGCAGACGCGGAAATAAAAATCATTGCCCTGGGTTACCTGGGGGTTGGTACAGGAAGCGCCGATGGCAGGAATCTTGGCATCCGCGAATATCTGGCCTGCAGCGATGGAAACGCCGGAGCCGTAGCTTCCAAGGACTACGGAGACCTTCTCGCTTACAAGCTTCTGGGCTGCATTGACGGCTTCTGTTTTATCGGATTTATTATCTACTTCTACTAATTCAACTTTATATTCTTCCCCGCCGATTTTAACGGTCGGGTGAGTCTGGTTTGCGTAACGGATGCCTAATGTTTCCTGAAGGCCGCCGCCGCCGTTTTCTCCTGTGGTCGGTTCAAAAACGCCGATCTTTATGACCTTGGCGCCGCCGGAGGCGGAAGATGAAGAGCCGGAGCTGCTGCATCCGGCGATCAGGCTGGCGCTCATGCAGGCTGCAAGAGTGAGTGCAAATACTTTTTTTAATTTCATAATTAATATCCTCCTTTATGTGTATCCCCTGCGAACACAACTGTCTTTCGTGTGGACACACGTTGCATTATATTATATCAGAAGATCGAAAAAGTGCAAGAAAAAAATGAAAGAAAATAAGAATTTAAAGTAAAATTCTTTTTTCGCAATTAAAATGGAGTTCCCCTCTTTTGACAAGAGGCAAAACTCCATTGTTCACCTGAAAACGATTTGGTATTTAACGGTTATCTACGGCTGCCCTGATAAATTCACGGAACAGCGGATGAGGCCTGTTGGGTCTTGATTTGAATTCCGGATGGGCCTGGGTCGCGAGAAACCACGGGTGGGAAGGGATCTCAACCATTTCCACAATGCGTCCGTCCGGGGAGATACCGGAAAGCTTCATTCCGGCTTTTGTTAAAAGCTCACGGTAGTCATTGTTTACTTCATAACGGTGCCTGTGGCGTTCATGAATCAGTTCTGCGCCATATACCTCATAGGCCCTGGAAGACTTGTCCAGTACGCAGGGATAGGAGCCAAGACGGAGGGTGCCGCCAATATCCTCGATCCCGTCCTGATCCGGCATTAAGTGGATGACCGGATGGGGGGTGTCCGCATCAAGTTCCACGGAATGGGCATCGGCAAGGCCTGCCACGTGGCGGGAAAATTCCACGATAGCCATCTGCATGCCAAGGCACAGGCCAAGGAATGGTACATTGTTTTCACGGGCATAACGGATGGAAGAAATCTTTCCCTCGATGCCACGGCTGCCGAAGCCGCCGGGAACCAGAATTCCGCTGACATCCTGGAAGATGCCGGCTGCGTTTTCATCTGTGACTGTTTCGGAATCTACCCATTTAATATGAACCTTGACACGGTTTGAAACGCCGCCGTGCTTCAATGCTTCCACCACGGAGATGTATGCGTCGTGAAGCTGGATGTATTTGCCGACCAGAGCAACGGTTACTTCCTTTTCCGGATGTTTCCAGCTGTCGATCATGGCAGCCCACTCGGTTAAATCCGGCTCCGGGCAGGGGAGATTTAAGCTTTCGCATGCCACCTCGGCTAAATGCTCCTGCTCCATCACGAGAGGAAGCTCATATAATACCTCCACGTCCAGGTTCTGGAGTACATGGGTCTTGGGAACGTTACAGAATTGTGCGATCTTGCTTCGGATTCCGTCATCAAGGGGCAGTTCGGAACGGCATACGATGATGTCGGGCTGGATTCCCATTCCCTGTAAGTCTTTTACACTGGACTGGGTCGGTTTGGTTTTCAGTTCGCCGGAAACTTTCAGATATGGAACAAGAGTCACGTGGATGAGAATGGCATTCTCGTGGCCTACTTCATGTTGGAATTGGCGGATCGCTTCCAGAAAGGGCTGGCTTTCGATGTCGCCGACTGTTCCGCCTACTTCTATGATGGCAATCTCTGTTTCAGAAGAATTGTGGTTGCGGTGAAAACGGCCTTTGATTTCGTCGGTAATGTGAGGGATAACCTGTACCGTGCCTCCTCCGAAGTCCCCGCGCCGTTCACGGGTCAGTACGGTCCAGTAGACTTTACCGGTGGTAACGTTGGAATTCTGGGTTAAGTTTTCGTCGATAAAGCGTTCGTAGTGACCAAGGTCAAGATCGGTTTCTACGCCGTCCTCAGTGACGAAAACTTCACCATGCTGAACCGGATTCATGGTTCCTGGGTCGATGTTGATGTAGGGATCGAATTTCTGCATGGTGACTTTATAGCCCCGGGCTTTTAAAAGTCGTCCAAGAGACGCTGCGGTAATACCTTTGCCAAGTCCGGACACGACACCTCCGGTGACAAATACGTATTTCACTGACATAACAGTGTAACCTCCTTCTGTGATGGTATGGGGATATTTTTAAAAAAGAGATTATACACCTATTTAAAAAAAAAATCCAGTGGCTTTAAAAAAAAACTTAGATTATTAAGTGAAAGTTTTTATGTAGTTATAATGACTCAAAGATACAAAAAATATTTGTAAAAAGTATACGAAAACCATAAAACCATCTGTCATTCTTAGCTTTTTGTATTGAAACCCATGAAAGTATATGCTAATATAATATATGCTGCACAATGTAAGTGCTTACAAATGCTTTGAAAAATATGCCATATCCATATAGCCTTGCTCATAATTGTACTGGAAGTGATACAAGGCGTATTTTTTATGCAATTATTTTATATAAGGAGCATTCATGAAAAAAGGAAATTTGAAAAAGGGTATCTGCCGGGGGAAAGGCAGATATGGCCAGCTTCTGTTTTTTCTGGATCAAATTCGGCAGAAAATGCACCTAAGAAGAGTTGTAAGCGGGAATCCGGCTGCAATGCAGATGTGATACCCATCAAACTTATGAAGAACGGGTTTATATACGTCTGACAGGGGGTGGTTTTAGAGTAAGATTCTATAAGCTGTATATATTCCATATAAAAAGACGAATTGATATTGACAAGAGTAAAAAGAATGTTATACTGAGTTATGTATTTTTATTATTATAAGGCCATGACAATTGCGTCAGGTGAGCCAGTGGCTGAACCTGGCGCTTTTTAGCTGGCCCGAACATATGTTTAAGGAGGAGAAGATTATGAAATTAAAGAAATTGGCCGGTCTGGCTTTGGCAGGCCTTATGGCCCTGTCTTTGTCGGCCTGCGGAAACTCAGCATCCTCATCCGCCGCCGGTACGGAAAAAACAGAAGCTAAGGCTGCAGGGTCTGAAAAAGCGGAAACCACCGGTGCAGAGACTAAGGAGGCCGCTTCCGGGGGCGGAATCGCCAAAGAGGATATAAAGGTAGGTTTTATTTACATAGGAGATGAAAATGAGGGCTATACGGCTGCCCATTACAAGGGCGCAATGGAAATGAAGGAAGCCCTGGGATTATCCGATGATCAGATCATCATAAAATGGAATGTTCCTGAGGATGAGACATGTAAGGATGCGGCCATGGATCTGGCTGATCAGGGCTGCAGCATTATATTTGCCAACAGCTTCGGTCATGAATCCTATATTATGGAAGCTGCAAAAGAATACCCGGACGTGCAGTTCTGCCATGCCACCGGATATCAGGCTGCTTCCAGCGGATTAAGCAACATGCATAACTACTTTACCAATGTATTTGAATCCCGCTATGTATCCGGTGTGGCAGCAGGCCTTAAGCTGAACCAGATGATCGAAGAGGGCAAGGTGAAAAAGGATGCCGTTAAGATCGGTTATGTAGGCGCTTATCCGTATGCGGAGGTTATCAGCGGTTATACCTCCTTCTTTTTAGGCGTGCGTTCCGTATGTCCGGAGGTTTCCATGGAAGTAAAGTACACCAACAGCTGGGCAAGCTTTGACCTTGAGAAGGAAGCTGCCGATGCCCTGATTTCCGACGGCTGTGTTTTAATAAGCCAGCATGCGGATACCACCGGTGCTCCTACGGCCTGTGAGGCTGCCGGCGTTCCATGTGTAGGCTATAACATTTCCATGACAGCAACCGCTCCGAAGACAGCACTTACCTCTGCTTCCATTGACTGGGGTCCATATGTAACCTATGCGGTACAGAGCGTCATTGACGGAAAGTCCTTTGAAACAGACTGGTGCCAGGGCTACAAAGAGGGCGCAAATTCCATTACAGAGCTCAATAAAGATGTGGTTGCTCCCGGAACTGAGGAAAAAGTGAAGGAAGTGGAGGATGCATTAAAGGCAGGTACCCTCCATGTGTTTGATACTTCTGCTTTTACCGTAGACGGCAAAAAACTGGAAACCTATAAAAAGGACGGAAGCGATGTGGAATATATTGCCGATGGTTATTTCCATGAGTCTGAGCACGGTTCTGCACCTGCATTTGATATTTTGATCGATGGCATCACGACCATTGATAACTAGTTTACTGCCGGACATGAGTCAGGATTAAAAGCGGCGCCAGATTTTCTGGCCCCGCTTTTTGCTGTATGAGATAGTTGGGAAAAAATGGAAACGGAGGTTAGCCGGGTGAAAGAGAATTATGCCATTGAATTGAAAAACATCACGAAACGGTTTGGAAAGGTAGTTGCCAACGATAAAGTCTGCCTGTCTGTAAAAAGAGGAGAGATCCTGTCCATTCTTGGTGAGAACGGAAGCGGAAAGACCACGCTCATGAATATGATTTCCGGTATTTATTATCCCGATGAAGGTCAGATCGCCATTGATGGGAAAGAGGTCACCATCCGGTCCCCCAAGGATTCCTTTGACTTGGGGATCGGCATGATCCATCAGCATTTTAAGCTGGTGGAGGTACTTACCGCAGCGGAAAACATCATTCTGGGCCTGCCGGGCAGGGAGCTTCTTGACCGGAAAGCCGTTGCGGAAAAAATAAACAGCCTTACTGAGAAATACGGTTTTGAGCTGGACCCGAACCAGAAGATTTATACCATGTCTGTTTCCCAGAAGCAGACCGTTGAGATCGTGAAGCTTTTATACCGGGGCGTGGATATTCTGATATTGGACGAGCCGACCGCTGTTTTGACGCCGCAGGAAGCCGACCGGCTGTTTGCAGTTCTCCGCAATATGCGTAAGGCAGGACATTCCATCATCATCATCACCCATAAGCTTCATGAGGTGCTGGCTCTGTCCGACCGGGTGTCCGTGCTGCGCAAGGGACAGTATATCGGAACCATTGCAACTGCTGAAGCCACAGAAGAGTCCTTAACGGAGATGATGGTAGGAAAGAAGATAAGCTTAAACATTGAGCGCCCTGATCCGGTTTCACCTGTGAAACGTCTGTATGTCAGCGGACTTACCTGTCTCAGCAAGGAAGGGGTAAAGACTCTGGAGGATGCGTCCTTTACCGCCAGCAGCGGGGAGATACTGGGAATCGCAGGCGTGGCAGGAAGCGGCCAGAGGGAGCTTTTAGAGGCCATCGCCGGACTGATACCGGCTGCAGAAGGTTCCATTACATACTATCCGCCGGATGGAGGAGAGAAGGAGCTGACTGATATGACGGCGGCCGAAATAGCCAGGGCCGGAGTCCGGCTTTCCTTTGTGCCGGAGGACAGGCTTGGCATGGGGCTGGTAGGTTCCATGGACTTAACGGATAACATGATGTTAAGAAGCTATCAAAGCGGACGGTCCTTTTTTGCGGACCGGAAATCACCAAAGGCCCTGGCAGAACGCCTCATCCACGAGCTGGAGATCGCAACCCCCGGAACTGCCATCCCTGTGCGGAAGCTGTCAGGCGGAAATGTGCAGAAGGTGCTGGTGGGACGGGAGATTTCTTCTGCTCCGGCAGTGCTTTTGGTGGCTTATCCGGTCCGGGGTCTGGATATCCATTCCTCTTACACCATTTACCATCTGCTCAATGAACAGAAAAAGCAGGGAACTGCGGTCCTGTGTGTGGGTGAGGATCTGGATGTGCTTATGGAGCTGTGTGACCGGATACTTGTCATGTGCGGCGGAAAAATAAGCGGCATTGTGGACGGCAGAACAGCTACGAAAGAGGATATAGGACGGCTGATGATGAAGGCAGGAGGTAACAGGGATGAGTAAGGGAAAAGAACCGGTTTTTCAAATGGCAAAAAGGGAGTCCATTGAGTCCTGGAAGGCATGGCTGATCCGGCTTACGGCGGTTATACTGTCTTTGATCGTCTGCGCGGTTGTGATCATTGCCCTCACCGGGCTCAACCCCATGGAGGTTTACAAAGGGATTTTTGAAGGAGCTGTCGGTACTGAGCGGAGGGCCTGGATGACCATCCGGGATACCCTGGTCCTTCTGTGCATTGCGGTAGGCATTACACCGGCATTTAAAATGAGGTTCTGGAATATCGGAGCGGAAGGACAGGTGCTCATTGGCGGAGTTACTTCGGCAGCCATGATGATCTATCTTGGTAATACCCTTCCCCCTCTGGTCCTGTTTCCTCTTATGTTTTTGGGAAGCGCTCTGGCGGCCATGGTATGGGCGGCCATTCCTGCCTTTTTTAAGGCATGGTGGAACACCAATGAGACACTGTTTACCCTGATGATGAATTATGTAGCCATGCAGGTGGTTACCTTTGGAATCATTTTCTGGGAAAATCCCAAGGGCTCCAATTCCGTTGGAACCATCAATTCTGCCACAAAGGGCGGCTGGCTGCCCAGGCTGTTCGGCTTGGAATACGGCTGGAACTTAGCAATCGTTTTAGCCCTTGCAGCTGCCATGTTCCTTTACTTAAGATACAGCAAGCACGGATACGAGATTTCCGTGGTGGGCGAGAGCGGGAACACGGCCCGGTATGCTGGAATTAACGTAAAAAAAGTGATATTAAGAACCGTGGCCTTATCCGGAGCTTTATGCGGTATTGCCGGATTCATCATAGTCAGCGGCGCCAGTCATACGATTTCCGCCAGTACGGCCGGAGGGCGCGGCTTTACGGCGATCATCGTTTCCTGGCTCAGTAAGTTCAACACCTTTTCCATGATCCTGGTATCCTTTTTCCTTGTGTTCATGCAGAAGGGTGCCGGCCAGATTGCCTCCCAGTTCAATTTAAATGAAAATGCTTCCGATGTAATAACGGGTATTATTCTGTTCTTTATTCTGGGCTGTGAATTCTTTATTGATTATAAGGTGAAAATCCGGGGCGGGAAGCAGTCCAGAACAGATTAGAGAGGAGTAAGAAAACATGGGATTTTTGGTTATATTTATTCAAAAAGCCATCGGACAGGGAATCGGCATCCTGTATGGAGCGCTGGGAGAGATCCTGACGGAGAAATCCGGTAATTTAAATCTGGGAATTCCGGGCATGATGTATATGGGAGGCATTGCAGGTCTGATCGGTGCATTTTTATATGAAAATTCAGCATCAGATCCAAGCGGTCTGGCAGGCGTGGTGATCTCCTTCTTATGCGCCTTTTTCTGCGCGGCCTTTGGCGGACTGATCTACAGCGTTCTGACCATTACCTTGAGAGCCAATCAGAATGTGACCGGCCTTGCTCTCACCACCTTTGGCGTGGGCTTCGGCAATTTTTTCGGCGGTTCTTTATCAAAGCTTGCCGGCGGTGTGGGACAGATTTCCGTTGCAGTGACCGGCGCAGCTTTTAAAACACCGGTTCCGGGGCTGTCAAAGCTTGGATTTATAGGACAGGCACTGTTTTCCTACGGTTTTCTGACATATCTGGGAATCGTTCTGGCCATAGCACTTTCCTTTTTCTTAAACAAAACCAGGAAGGGATTGAATTTGAGAGCCGTGGGGGAAAGCCCGGCTACTGCGGATGCTGCAGGAATCCGCGTAACGGCCTACAAATACCTTGCCACCTGCATCGGAGGGGGCTTAAGCGGACTTGGGGGCCTGTACTTTGTCATGGAGTATTCCGGCGGGACCTGGACAAACAATGGATTCGGAGACAGGGGCTGGCTTGCCATTGCACTGGTTATCTTTGCCCTCTGGAAGCCGGTAAATGCCATCTGGGGTTCCATCCTGTTTGGCGGATTGTATATTCTATACCTTTACATCCCGGGGCTCAGCCGGGGCGCCCAGGAGATATTCAAGGCTCTGCCCTATGTTGTAACGATCATCGTACTTATCATTACCAGTTTAAGAAAAAAAAGAGAGCATCAGCCTCCGGCAAGTCTGGGTCAGGCTTATTTCCGGGAAGAGCGCTAAAAAATTCATTTCTGTTAAATAAAACCGGACTGGTGTGTTTATAAGGATTTTATAATTCTTTTCTTGATTTATGGGGAGACTGACACTATAATGAGAGAGGTATAGTGGGTAGAAACTATCCGGATTGGAGAATTTACACAGATGGATAACAATAATCAAAATAATAATAAGATGCCGAAGAATGCCCAGGTAATCGCTGTATGGGTGATCACGTTTCTTATTGCGGTCGCAGGGATCTCATACCTGCACAGCGCGATTACGACGAGGACCAACAAAGAGCTGAGCTATGACATCTTTATGAATATGGTAGATGACAAGCAGGTGGAATCCGTTAACGTAGACGATACGAAGATCACGATCAATCCCAGGAAAACCTGGGAGGGATATAAGCCTGGAGTTACCTATTTTACCGTAAGGATGGACAATGATTTAAACCTTGCGGAGCGTCTGCGAGCCGCAGGGGTCGAGACCATGCGCATCCGCCGGGATGGAAATTTCTTCATTCAGACCATAGTCAGCTACCTGCTTTTATTTGCAGCCATGGGGTTCCTTTTAAACTTCATGATGCGCCGCGTCGGGGGCGGCGGGCTTATGGGCGTGGGAAAGAGCAACGCCAAGGTCTATGTGCAGAAGGAAACAGGTATTACATTTAAGGACGTAGCCGGAGAAGATGAGGCAAAGGAGTCCCTGACGGAAATCGTGGATTTCCTGCATAACCCCGGCAAGTATACGAAGATTGGTGCAAAGCTTCCAAAGGGAGCATTGCTTGTTGGACCTCCTGGAACGGGAAAAACCCTTCTTGCCAAAGCCGTTGCAGGTGAGGCCCATGTTCCCTTCTATTCTCTTTCCGGTTCTGATTTCGTGGAGATGTTCGTAGGCGTGGGCGCTTCCCGTGTCCGCGATTTGTTTAAGCAGGCCCAGGAGTCTGCGCCCTGCATCATTTTCATCGATGAGGTGGATGCCATCGGGAAAAGCCGTGACTCCAGATACGGCGGCGGCAACGATGAGAGGGAACAGACATTAAACCAGCTGCTTTCTGAAATGGATGGATTTGATTCCTCCAAGGGGCTTCTGGTTCTGGCAGCGACCAACCGTCCGGAGATTCTGGACCCGGCGCTTCTCCGTCCGGGCCGTTTTGACCGGCGGATCATTGTGGATAAGCCGGATTTAAAGGGGCGTGTGGACATTTTAAAGGTTCACGCCCGTGATGTGCTTCTTGATGATACCGTTGATTTAGATGCCATTGCTCTGGCAACCTCAGGAGCCGTTGGTTCCGATCTTGCCAATATGATCAACGAAGGTGCCATTCTGGCGGTAAAGAGCGGCCGCCATGCAGTGTCCCAGAAGGATTTATTCGAGGCAGTGGAAGTGGTGCTGGTCGGCAAGGAGAAGAAGGACCGTGTCCTCAGCAAAGAGGAGCGCCGCATTGTTTCTTACCACGAGGTGGGCCATGCCTTGGTCAGCGCCCTTCAAAAGGATGCGGAGCCGGTGCAGAAGATCACCATCGTTCCGAGAACCATGGGAGCCCTGGGGTATGTGATGCATGTGCCGGAGGAAGAGAAGTTCTTAAATTCCAAGAAAGAGCTTCATGCCATGCTGGTAGGCTATCTGGCCGGTCGTGCGGCGGAGGAGATCGTCTTTGATACCGTTACGACCGGTGCGGCCAATGATATCGAACAGGCCACCAAGGTAGCCCGGGCCATGATCACCCAGTACGGCATGTCAGAGAAATTCGGTCTAATGGGACTGGCTGCCAAGGAAGACCAGTACTTGAGCGGCCGGACCGTGATGAATTGCGGGGAAGCCACTGCCGCCCAGGTAGATGATGAAGTCATGAAGATGCTTAAGGAAGCTTATGAAGAGGCCAAGAACCTTCTGATAGAGAACCGGGATGTCATGGATAAGATCTCAGAATTCCTGATAGAGAGAGAGACCATTACCGGTAAGGAATTTATGAAGATATTCCGGGAGGCAAAGGGCATTCCGGAGCCGGAGGAAAAGGACAAGGATTCTGAGAGTTCGGATAAATCAAAGGAAGACGGACTGGCCGATTGGGTCCAGGAGAAGGAAGAGGAAAAGGCGGAAAAGGTTGAGGAAGAATCCTTTTTCGATGTCGGAAATATAAAGAACTAAAGGTACTTTAAAATAGCTGCTTCATGGGAGAGCCATGGGGCAGCTGTTTTTTATGGGGCGTGGCCCGGAAGTGGCAGGGATGGCGGATAAGTTTTCCTGCGGTTTTAAATCACTCTGGACTCCTGCGTGGATAATTATATTGTAAGAAATGGTTATTTTTGTTATAATAGGATATCAGAAGCCTTGGATTAATTAGGAAAACGTATGGCAATGAAAATCAATCGGCTGTCATGAACTGGTGATAGCCTTTTTTTCTGTCTGTTTTCATAAAATGAGGCAGGTACTCCATGTAAGGAACTGATGATGCAGCAGAAAAACAGGAGATGATACAGAAACCAATGATACTGATGAATGAAATACCGGACCGGTTCTGGGGATTGTTCCGTTCCATTAACCGGTCTACGTACATAGAAGCTCTGTTAAAAATCAATGAGGAATATGAATACAGCAACTACTTTTTAAGCCGGGAGGTCTGCCTCCAGGTCCTGGAGGAGTATTTCACCCAGAAGCGGCTGGTCATCTGGCAGGATGAGCTGGAAGACGAGGCAGATGCCATGGAGCCTCCGGCAGCCAGGGTCTTAAACTGGCTTTTAAGGGCAGGCTGGCTTCGGAAAGTGGATGATTATGCCTCCATGACGGTAAATATCATAATCCCTGATTATGCTGCTGTCATGCTTGAGGCATTTTTTAAGCTCACAAGCGACGAAGAGGATGAGACCCAGATCTATATCCAGAATGTCTATGCCATCCTGTTTTCCTTAAAGAATGATCCCAGGGCCGGCGTAAGTCTTTTAAACACGGCCTATGTTAATACAAAGCGGCTTAACAAGACCCTGCAGGATATGCTTCACAACATGGACAAGTTCTTTGCAAGCCTTTTGGAGCAGAAGGCATACGGGGAACTGTTAAAGGAACACCTGGAAGGATATGTAGAGGAAATCGTAAAAAAGAAATACCATATTTTAAAGACATCGGATAATTTTTATCTTTACAAAAATGATATCAAGCGGTGGATCGGCTCCATGCGGGAGGATATTGAATGGCTGGACCAGATGAGCCGCCGCAGCGGTCAGAAGGTGACAGCAGCGGACATTGCGGAAAAGCTGGACCAGATCGAGCGGGGATTTGACGATATCGAGCACCGCATTGCCAACATGGATAAGGAGCATTCCCGGTATATCCGCGCCACGGTTACCAGGCTTAACTATCTGTTGAACCAGGAGGACAACATGAAGGGGCTTGTCATAAAGCTTTTGAATCATTTGTCTGAGGCAGAGGATCAGGAGGAAGCCATAAAAGAAGCGGGAAAATGTATGAATTTATCCCTGATGTCCATTTTTTCTGAAATGTCCCTCTATAAAAAAAGAAGGGCCAGGTCCGTTTTTAAGGAAAATTTAATGCCGGAGGAGGAACCGGCGGAGCTGACCATGGAGGAGATATTAAGTTTAAACCGGCTTAAAAACCGTTACGGCCGGAAGGAAATTGAAAGCTATATAGAAGCTCATATGGAAGAAGGACGTATGGTGGTAAGGGAAGATACGGTCCGCTCCCCGGAGGAATTTGAAAAGCTGATTCTGGCCTACGATTACTCCACCAGACGGAAAAGCCTGTATCAGGTGGAGGATCCGGAGCCGGAACTCATTGATAACGGCAGATACCGCTACCCGAAGCTGGTATTTATAAGGAGGAAAGAATCATGACCTATGAAGAAAATGCTGGCATCATCAGCCAGATTCCATATTATGACGCTTTGGGACAGGAGGAAAGGGCGGAGGTAACTGAAACCATCCGGCTTCTTCTGCGTCAGACCTTTGTTCTGGAGCACAAGTACGACAAACGTTCCGGCCGGTTTACCTTTAATCCGGAATTCAGGATCTGCAACAAGCACCTGGAGTTTATCCGGGCTTATTTCTCCGTCAGCGGAGTGAATGTTCTGGAAAACAGTCAGACAGGGCTTATCTATATCCAGGGTGAGAATACGGTGGGAGACAAGCTTCCCAAGTTAGCGACGCTTTATCTGCTGGTCTTAAAACTGATTTACGATGAGCAGATGGCGGCGGTGTCCACCAGCGTTAACATCTACACCACATTAAGTGAGATCCATGAAAAGCTGGGAAATTACCGCTTATTTAAAAAACAGCCTGCGCCCACGGAAATCCGCAGGGCTGTCACATTGTTAAAAAAATATCAGGTTCTGGAGCCTCTGGACCTTTTGGAGGATCTGGATGCAGACAGCCGTATGATCATCTATCCCAGCATCAATGTGGTGCTGTTCGGCGACGATGTACGCGCCCTGTTAGAATCATTTGGAGAAGGAGACGATGACGATGATGAACCAGAAATTTGAGGCCCTGTCCCGGATACTCCTTAACAACTGGCATTATATCAACCGGAAGACCCTATCCTTTAACCGGGAAATCAATTTCTTCACCGGACATTCCGGCAGCGGGAAATCCACGGTCATTGATGCCATGCAGATCATTCTGTACGCAAATACCGACGGCCGGGGATTTTTTAACAAGGCTGCGGCCGATGATTCGGACCGGAATCTGATCGAATACCTGCGCGGCATGGTGAACATCGGAGAGAATAATGAGTTTGCCTATTTGCGGAACCAGAATTTTTCCACCACCATTGTTCTGGAACTGAAACGGACGGATACGGACGAGTGCCAGTGTGTGGGTATCGTCTTTGATGTGGAGACCGCTACCAATGAAATATCCAGAAAGTTTTTCTGGCATAAGGGTCCTCTGTGGGAAAACGGCTACCGGACCGGTTCCAGGACCATGACCACTCACGAAGTGTCCGCTTATCTTCAGACCTTCTATTCCAAAGAGGATTATTTTGCAACTTCCCATAACGAGCGGTTCCGCAGGCAGCTGTACGATGTTTATCTGGGCGGCCTGGATTCGGAGAAATTCCCCCTTCTGTTCAAACGGGCCATTCCGTTCCGCATGAACATCAAGCTGGAGGATTTCGTAAAGGAATACATCTGCATGGAGCAGGACATCCACATTGAGGACATGCAGGAAAGCGTCATGCAGTACGGCCGCATGCGGAAGAAGATCGAAGATACCTGTGTGGAGATCAATGATCTGAAGGGCATTGGGGAAAAATTTGGGTTGGTTCGTGAAAAGGAAGAGGATATCCGAAAAAACACCTATTTCCTCCGGAAAATGGAGATTCTGGATCATCAGACCAGAATCCAGGCACTGACGGATAAGACCGGGCTTGCCAAAGCCGATCTGGTCCGTCAGGAGGAGCAAAAGGCCGGTCTGGACGGACAGATCCATGATCTGGCCAGACAGGGAGAGGAACTTCTCCGCAGGATTTCCTCCACCGGCTATGAGGATTTAAAGAACCAGCTGGGCTCTGCAAGAGAACTGTCAGACCATTTGAACAAAAGCGCTGTCAAGTGGTCCCAGACCGCAGAGCGGTTAAAGGCCTGGGCAGACGAAGAGACTACTTCCAACCAGACCATATGGGACATGGAAGAGTTCGAAAAGAACACTGTGGATGAAGAAAAGCTGAACCGTTTGAAAAAATCCATAGCCGGGATGCAAAAGGAAACAGAAGAAACCAGAAAAGAGGCGGAGGGTGCACTTCGGGATATCCGGAAAAAGGAACGTCTGACCAGTGAGGAGCTTACCCAGCTGAAGACAGGAAACAAGGCTTATCCAAAGTATCTGGAGCGTGCAAGGTCTTTCATCCGGCAGCGTCTTTTAGAGGAAACCGGCAGGGCGGTGGAAGTCCATGTACTGGCGGATCTTTTGGATATCAGGGATGAAACCTGGAGAAATGCGGTGGAAGGTTATCTGGGAAATAACAAGCTGTCTCTGGTAGTGGCTCCGGCTTACGCGGAAGCAGCCATGGCTGTATACGGAGAACTGGACCGGAATGAATATTTTAATGTGGCAGTTCTGGATATCGAAAAGGCAGGGCAGAATTCTTATGAAGTTGCGGCAGATGCTCTGGCGGAAGAGGTGGTGGTACGGGAGTCTTATTTGCAGCCGTATATAGACCTGCTTTTAGGGAAGGTGGTAAAATGCAGGAGCATAGAAGAACTGCGCCGCTGCCGCATCGGAGTGACTCCTGACTGCATGTTATACCATACCTTCCGTTTGCAGCATATGAATCCCGATAATTACACCAAGTTCGCCTATATCGGCAAGGACAGCGTACGCAGAAGAATCCGGCTTCTGGAAAAGAACCTGGCTTCTATGGAGGAGGAGAAAAAGCCCCAGGAGAAGCTTTTAAAGGAGTGTGAAAGGATTCTGTCCATGGAGGCGTTGAGCGAGGATACCGGCGTTTACTTAGAGTGGCAGCAGGATATGGCAGCCTTGAAAGAGAAGGAAAAAGAGATCAAAAAGCTGGAACAGAAGCTGGAGAAGCTCAAGGCCCGGAATGTAGAGGAATGGGAGAAGGAGCGGGAGGCCATTGGGAAGCTCTGCGAGGGAAAGAGGGCGGAGCAGAGGGCTGTGGATAAGCTGATTTTCGATATCAGCGGTAAGATAGAAGGCTTTCATAAGGAGGTTTTGCAGCTGCAGGAAGAACTGGTTCTGAAAGAACGGGAGTTTAAACCGGATGAGGAGCTGGAAACCGAGGTAAAGAGATTTTTAGAGGGCAGCGAAACTCCGCGGTATGACCGTCTTAAGGATAAATTCTTTGGAAAATGGAAGCAGGCAGAGGAAGCCCGTGACGAGGCATTCCGGCTCCTCGTGGCTGCCAGAGGGGATTATGCCAGAAAATACCCTAACCGGAATTTCTCGCTGACAGAAAAGGACAACCGGGAGTATGACAGTCTTCTTGAAATCATGGAGTGCGGAAATCTGGAAGAATATAAGAAGCTTGCTGCCGAGCAGGCCAAGTCCGCGGTCCTTCATTTTAAAGAAGATTTTATTTTCAAAATCAGATGTGCCATACGGGATGCCCTGCAGCGGAAGGATGAGCTGAACCGGATCATCAGCCGCCTTGATTTCGGAAAAGACAAATACCAGTTCGTCATCGGGAAGAACCGGGGGGCTGACGGCAGATATTATGACATGTTCATGGATGATTCCCTGGAGGTAAATCCGTCCTACCTTAGGGATTCCCTGGACAACCAGATGAATCTGTTTACCATGGAACACGAGAATCAGTACGGGGAAGTGATCAATGATCTGATCAATATTTTCATTCCGCCGGACAATGCCACGCCGGAGCAGATGGAGGAAGCTAAGCGGAATATGGATAAATATGCGGATTACCGGACCTATTTATCCTTTGATATGCAGCAGCTGATCCAAAACGAGGACGAAGTCATCAAGATCCGCTTAAGCAAGATGATCAAGAAAAATTCCGGCGGTGAAGGGCAGAACCCCCTTTATGTAGCCCTGCTGGCCAGCTTTGCCCAGGCCTACCGCATCAGCCTGTCCCCGAAAATACAGAGGAATCCCACCATCCGTCTGGTGGTGCTTGATGAGGCATTTTCCAAGATGGATGGGGAGAAGGTGGCAAGCTGTATCGAGCTGATCCGCGGTCTGGGCTTCCAGGCCATTATCAGTGCAACCAATGATAAGATCCAGAACTATGTGGAAAACGTGGACAAGACCTTTGTGTTCGCCAATCCCAATAAGAAGTCCATATCCATCCAGGAATTTGAGAGGGAAAGCTTTCCGGAATTGATGCGGGAGCTTGATGAGGAGGAAATATAGGCAGACGTTAATGAATATGATTCATGGTGAAATGGAAAAGCCGGCCCAAAGAATCCATTAACAGTTGAAGCATGGGGTAATTATGTTATTTCTATAACATTTCGTCTATTTTGCTTAAAGCTTTTTGATTTTTGAAATATTCTTTTGTATAAAAATAGTGGGGCTTCAGTTAATTGATAAAATTTAATCAATCTTTATGTTGTAATCACCAATATTTCCCATTATAATTAAAGATACAACAACTCACTTTTGAGGATTGTTGTACTTATATGAAATTGAGCAAAATGAACGGAGGAAATTTATGAAAAAGTTATTTGCAACAATGCTGCCGCTGGCAATGGTCCTGAGTCTTTCTGCCTGCGGGAGTACTAACACCGGCACGACTGAAAGTACCGGTGAAGCTACAAGTGATTCAGTCCCTGCGGAAGCCCTTGTGGGTCAGGCACAGGGCTATGGCGGTTTGGTAACTGTAACCGTCGCCAGAGAAGGAGACACTATTGTTTCTGTTTCTGCAGATGGTCCGGATGAGACTAACGGTGTCGGTTCGAAAGCCATTGACCAGCTGCCCGATCTGATCGTGAAAGCCAACGGCGTAGATGGTGTGGACGCCATATCCGGTGCGACTGTCACAAGCGAAGCCATCTTTACTGCATTTAATAATGCGCTTAATGGAACATCGCCTGAAGAAGCAGGTGATGATGAAAAAGCTGTATCCGAATTCACCGTACCAGTTTTTAATAATGATCCTGTCGGAGAAGTTGGAGCAGGTCTTCGGATCGGCCAGATGGAATATGCCGCTCATGGTGATAAAAGCTTTGCCGTGACTACCGTTGTATTGGATGGCAGCACCATTGCGGTTGCTTACATCGATGAATATCAGTTTATGGATGCCGAAACTGCCGTTGCAGTCCCTAACAGCGATAAAGACTTTGGCGAAAAATATGCAGATTCTAAGAAGGTTTTAGGATCCAAACGGCTCAATAATGATACATACAGCGCTAACATGGCTGATCACGGAGGCTCCACGATAGCATTAGCCGACAACTTAGATGCCATCCAGGACTATGTGAAAGGCAAGACTGTTGCTGAATTAGAAAATCTCATTTATAATAACTCTGCCGAAGCGGTTGTCGACGCTGTATCCTCAGCAACTCTGGCAGACACAAGCGGTTATATCAAATCCGTTATCGAAGCTGCCCGTGTTGCTGCCTCCAATGATCCGGTTGAATTTTCCGGCGATGTATCCTCCCTGAAATTTGGACGTATAGAAGCAGCCGCTCATGGTACAAATTGCTTCCTTGTTGCCAGCGCGCTTGTTGATGGCGACACCATCCTCTTATCTTATTTAGACGAATATCAACCTATGACCGGAGCGGTAGTAGGCGTACCTAACAGCGACCAGGAATTTGGTAAAAACTTCATTGCAGGTACTGCATTGGTTTCCAAACGCTATAACGATGCTGTTTACAGTGCTAATATGGCTGAACGCGGTGGTGCAACCACTGCCCTGTCCGACAATTATAACAGCATCCAGGATTATGCCAATGGTAAGACCATCGCTGAAATCAGCGGAATTGCCAAAGGGGAAGCTGAGGCCGCAGTGGACGCTGTATCCGGCGCTACATTGGTAGATACCAACAACTATCTGGGCAGCATCGTTGCTGCTGCAGAAGCTGCTGAATAAATATAATTATTTGTTTTAAAATCATTAATATATGATACAAAAAATACCCTGATAGTTAAGCACGGTCTTTTTATTCCGTGTCTTACTATCAGGGTATTTTTTATCCAGATCAAGCAATGAAGCGGATTGCGAATATCCGCTTCACTAAAAATAAATCGTTTCGTTTAAAAGGGAAGAGACTGTTTTCCTGCTATCCCCAGGCGGGAACCGCAACATAATAAGCGGTATCCGGGTCCATATCCCAGGGAAGCTCTTTCACCCAGCCGCATGCTCCGGCTTCATTCATGACCAGCACATAGGATTCCCCGCCCTTCAGAGCCCAGGCGACCGGACATACCGTTTCTCCCGGTTTTGCCTGGAAGGCGGGGGTGTTCCCGTTCATCTCAGTCGTAGGGGTGAATTCTGTGGAAACCACATAATATTGCCATTCGTTATCATGCCGGAAGGCAGAGGTGACAGGGCCGTAATCCTTTTTATCATAAATATCCTGAGGAATCTCCTCCATTTTTCCGTTCTTATAGGAAAATAACAAATTCACATAATAGCATCCGAACTGCTGAGAGGTTCCGCTAAAAGGAGTATCGGCATTGACTGCCAGGATGCCGTCCCCATCTGCCCGAAAACCGTTTTCCCGGTATAAATTTCCGTTTCCGCCGCATACTTTTCCGGCCAGATCAGCGATCTGTTCCAGCTTTCCGTTCCGGTAACGGTAAAAACTGAAGGAGGACAATGTATCGGAATCCTGGGCCATGTCAAGGTGCAGTTCAATTTCCTTATCTTCTTTTTGCAGATCCAGAGCGCTCAGCGTAACATTGCCCTGCAGGTCCTCCGGTATGCAGGACTGCTTCTGTCCGTTGATGAGAAGTTCCATTTTTGCAGCAGCCCGATCCTGTGTGTCCCCGACCGGATTCCATCGAACCGTTTCACAGATACCATCGCCGTCTAAGTCAAGCCGGTAGTCGCAGTTTGGTTCCAGGATAACGCCGCTGTCCGTGATTTCTTTCGATTTTAATTGTTCTTCGGAAATTCGGATCAGATCCAGATTCCTCTTTTCTATGTCATTGAATACGCCTTCGTCAAATGCCGTCGGATCGATCTCACCGTGATACCATGTTTTTTGATTAAAATAATCCTGTAGATCAGAGGCGTCAAACTTCCTTCCGTGACGGGCAAAAATTTCGTTTCTTGCCAGGCGGAGCGTGGAGGAATCTGCCTCAAGTAAATCGGCTCCGGTCAAAGCTGCTGTGCTGCTTTGAGGAAAGATATAATCCGGAGCAGGTTCCTCTGTTTCAGGCTCGTCGGCATATTCTGAGGCGTGGGAGGCTAATTGCTTTCCATAATCATTTAACAGATTTTCCACCTTCTTATATGGGACCAGAAATTCCTGACTGCCAAGGGGATAGGGGCCGCCCAGTTCATAGAGATTATAATGGATTTTGATGCCGTCTGCCTGGAATGCAAAGTTCTGAATGTCCGCGGTCATGACATTCTGCAAAATGGTACCGTCGTCAACGGTGGATTTCATCTGTTCCGTAATTTCATTCCGCAGCGCCAGTTTGAGATCTTCCGGATTTTCAGCCAGAGAGTCCAGGGTTAATTTCTGTCCGGTCTTTGTATCAAATGAATTCAGATAAGAAGCGTAATCGCCGTATGCGTCTCCGAAATAGTTGACATAATCCCATTTAAGGCTCAAAAGCCGGCCGTCATTCTTAAGCACCGTATAGTCATAGGTGAAGCCAAATCCTCCCTGCCACTTTTCTCCTGTTTTTGAGGAAGAGGAGTATCTGTCCTGGGCCCTGCTGATGAAATCATACATTTCGGAATCCTTGTCGTATTCCCTTAAACAGCGGTTTAAGCGGTATTGAGCTTCCGGGTCACCGGATATTATTACTTCGGGTACGTGAGTTTTCCATTGATAGATCAGCTCGCCTTTGTCAGAGTATTTTATGTATTTTTGTTCGGACCAGGTCTGTATCGTCACATTGTCCGGGGCTTCTTTTTTTCCATTGGCCTGATGGGCAGGAGGGGTTGCTTCTGCATATGTGTCTGTTCCTTTTTCTGTTGTCTGTTCTGTTTTGGGACCGGTTGGCTCCTGCTGCAGACCGGTATTCCTTCCGCACCCGGCTGTGAACAGGGCTGCAGTGATGAGCGCAATTGGTAAGAATGGATATGGTTTCATATTTTCCCTTTCATCAAATTTGTTATATAATGATTATAGCATGCATTTTTTTATTGGGTACATATTTTTATCCGTTACCAGAGTTTAGCCGAATATTACCAGTATCGTTTCAAATGGGTGCAGGAATGTGAATGATCGGGACTTATGAAATTTGCCGGATAATGGCATGGTTATAAGTCTTTGCAAAGTTATCTTAAACAAATATCGAACAAATGTTTGCAATAAGGAAGAAAGTATGCTATAATGGGGAAAATCGGTTGCTGAGTCATTGGAATGCGGACCAGATGTGGTCCGCATTCCAATGTTGTGATATTCAGGATTTTAGTTTATTACAGGAGTATATTATGGCAAAACAGTATATCAAGATAAGAGGTGCCAATGAGCACAACTTAAAGAACATTTCCGTGGATATTCCAAGGAATGAGCTGGTTGTCTTAACCGGCCTTAGCGGATCAGGAAAGTCTTCCCTGGCTTTTGATACCATCTATGCCGAGGGGCAGAGACGCTACATGGAGTCTCTTTCCTCCTACGCCCGTCAGTTTCTGGGGCAGATGGAGAAGCCGGATGTAGAGAGCATAGAAGGGCTGTCACCGGCCATTTCCATTGACCAGAAGTCGACGAACCGCAACCCCCGTTCCACCGTGGGTACGGTCACTGAGATTTACGATTACATGAGGCTTCTTTATGCCAGGATCGGTATCCCCCACTGTCCCAAGTGCGGACGGGAGATCCGAAAGCAGACCGTTGACCAGATGGTTGACCAGATCATGGAACTGCCGGAGCGTACGAAGATCCAGCTTCTGGCCCCGGTTGTCCGCGGACGAAAAGGCGAACATGCAAAGGTTCTGGAGCATGCCCGGAAGAGCGGATATGTAAGGATCCGCATTGACGGAAATCTCTATGAGCTTTCGGAAGAAATCAAGCTGGATAAGAATATCAAGCATAACATTGAAGTTGTGGTGGACCGTCTTGCCATTCGGGAAGGGATTGAAAAGCGTCTGACCGATTCCATTGAGACGGTCATGGAGCTGGCAAACGGCCTGATGACCGTGGATGTGGTGGATGGACAGCCTGTTAATTTCAGCCAGAGCTTTTCCTGCCCGGACTGCGGAATCAGTATTGATGAAGTGGAGCCAAGAAGCTTTTCCTTCAACAATCCGTTCGGTGCCTGCCCGGATTGTTTTGGGCTTGGATATAAGATGGAATTTGACGAGGACCTGATGATTCCGGATAAGAGTCTGAGCATTGACCGGGGGGCCATTGTGGTGATGGGATGGCAGTCCTGTACGGATAAGGGCAGCTATACACGGGCTGTTTTGGAGGCACTTGCCAAAGAATACAAATTCCGTCTGGATACTCCCTTTGAGGATTATCCGAAGGAAGTGCACGACATTCTTATCCATGGAACCAATGGGAAAGAGGTCAAGGTCCATTATAAGGGACAGCGCGGGGAAGGGATCTATGACGTGGCCTTTGAAGGGCTGATTCAGAACGTTGCCCGGAGATACCGGGAGACTTATTCCGAGTCGTCCAAGGCAGAGTATGAATCGTTTATGCGGATCACTCCTTGTCTTGCCTGCGGCGGCATGAGGCTGAAAAAAGAATCTCTGGCCGTTACGGTAGGGGATAAGAACATTTACGAAGCGACCAATATGTCCATTGTCCGGTTCCGTGAATTCATGGACGAGCTTAATCTGACACCGATGCAGCACGCCATCGGAGACCAGATTTTAAAAGAAATCCGGGCCAGGATCTCTTTCCTGATCGATGTGGGGCTTGATTATCTGACCCTGACCCGGGCTACCGGAACTCTGTCCGGAGGTGAGGCCCAGAGAATCCGCCTGGCTACCCAGATCGGCTCCGGACTGGTAGGCGTGGCCTACATTCTGGATGAGCCAAGTATCGGTCTTCACCAGAGGGATAATGACAAGCTGTTAAAGACCCTTTTGCACCTTCGTGACCTGGGAAACAGCGTAATGGTTGTGGAACATGACGAGGATACCATGATGGCGGCGGACTGCATCGTGGATATCGGACCGGGTGCCGGGGAGCACGGCGGTAATGTGGTGGCTGTGGGGAATGCAAAACAGATCATGAAAAATAAGGACTCCATTACAGGAGCTTATTTAAGCGGGCGCATTAAAATTCCGGTTCCAAAGGAGAGAAGGCAGCCCACCGGTTATTTGACGGTAAAGGGAGCGGCAGAGAATAACTTAAAGAACATCGATGTAACTTTCCCGCTGGGAGTCATGACCTGTGTAACAGGTGTATCCGGTTCCGGTAAGAGCTCTCTGGTCAACGAAATCCTTTATAAGTCCCTGGCAAAGAAACTGAACCGTGCCAGGACCATACCGGGTAAGCATAAGGGAATCGAAGGAGCAGAGCAGCTGGATAAGATCATCGCCATTGACCAGTCCCCCATAGGCCGGACGCCCAGGTCCAACCCGGCTACTTATACGGGGGTGTTTGATTTGATCCGTGACTTATTCGCTTCCACTTCAGATGCAAAGGCAAAGGGATATTCCAAGGGACGTTTCAGCTTCAATGTAAAGGGAGGACGGTGCGAAGCCTGCAGCGGCGACGGTATCATTAAGATCGAGATGCACTTCCTTCCGGATGTTTACGTTCCCTGTGAGGTCTGCGGCGGAAAACGGTATAACCGTGAGACACTGGATGTGAAATACAAGGGAAAGAGTATCTATGATGTGCTGAATATGACGGTGGAAGAGGCGCTGAAATTCTTTGAAAATGTTCCTTCCATTGCAAGGAAAATCTCTACGCTCAATGACGTGGGGCTTTCCTATATCAGGCTGGGACAGCCTTCGACAGAGCTTTCCGGCGGGGAGGCCCAGAGGATCAAGCTGGCTACGGAGTTAAGCAAGCGCGGAACCGGTAAGACCATCTACATTCTGGACGAGCCTACGACCGGACTTCATTTTGCAGATGTCCATAAGCTGATCGAAATTTTACGGAAGCTGTCGGAAGGCGGGAATACGGTGGTCGTTATCGAACACAACCTGGATGTGATCAAGACTGCGGATTATCTCATTGATATCGGTCCGGAGGGTGGAGATAAGGGCGGTACGGTAATCACCCAGGGTACTCCGGAAGAGGTGGCAGAATGCCCGGATTCTTACACCGGATATTATGTAAAGAAGTACTTGGAGTAAACCGATCGGTTGCATGGAATATAATGCCGGAAAATTCCGCATTTCGAAAAAACTGCCGTTTTAAAAATGGCATACTTCGAGATGCGGGATTTTCCTATATTTTCAGTTCTGTGAATGGGCTGCTAAAATGGATAATTGAGATGTACATGTTACAAGGGAATCGTTTCCAGATAAAGGGAGGGGGCTGGCAGAAAGGGGAATTTCTGCCAGCATTATATGAAAAAAAGTTTAATGAGAAAAGCTGTATCATTTGTTTACGAGTATCATGATACCTGATCTTTGTGATCAAAATTTGATAAAAGTGTGAAAGAACCGTGAAATGAGGGAAGGGAGTAGTTTCTGTCTGATTGATGAGAAAATATGAGCGGAAAGGCCAGTAACTTGTTATATTCGACATCTTTTATAGGAATTCAAGAAAATACTTGTCAAGCCATAGGAAGTAGAATATAATGTAACCCAAAGCGCTATTTGTTGAAGACTATATTAGGAGGAATACCCGTGAAGAGAGAAATGATTATCGTTCTGGATTTCGGCGGACAGTACAACCAGCTGATTGCCAGAAGGGTCAGAGAATGCAATGTTTACTGTGAGGTCCATCCCTACACCCTGTCATTGGACAAGATTAAGGAAATGAATCCGAAAGGAATCATTTTTACTGGTGGTCCAAACAGCGTATATAAGGAAGAATCACCTCGCTGTGAGAAGGAAATCTTTGATATGGGGATCCCGATCCTGGGAATCTGCTACGGCTCCCAGTTAATGGCGTATATGCTGGGCGGCAAGGTCGCCACTGCTCCTGTCAGCGAATACGGTAAGACAGAGGTTGACATTGAGTCGGACAGCAAAATTTTAGAAAAAGTAAGTCCAAAGACCATCTGTTGGATGAGTCATACGGATTATATAGAGAAGGCGCCGGAAGGGTTCCATATTACGGCACATACACCGGTTTGCCCGGTTGCCGGTATGGAATGCGGGGAGCGCGGCCTTTATGCGGTACAGTTCCATCCAGAGGTCATGCATACCCAGGAAGGGACTAAAATGCTTTCCAATTTCGTTTACAATGTATGCAAATGCTCAGGAGACTGGAAGATGGATTCCTTTGTGGAGACTTCCATTCAGGCAATCCGGGAAAAGGTTGGAAACGGTAAGGTACTCTGTGCCTTATCCGGCGGCGTTGATTCTTCCGTAGCTGCCGTTATGCTGGCAAAAGCGGTAGGGAAACAGCTTACCTGTGTATTTGTGGATCACGGTCTTCTCCGTAAGAACGAGGGCGATGAGGTCGAGGCGGTATTTGGACCGGAAGGCCCGTATGATCTGAATTTCATCCGTGTCGATGCCCAGGAACGATTCTATGGTAAGCTGGCAGGCGTGGAAGAGCCGGAGAGAAAGCGTAAAATCATTGGTGAGGAATTTATCCGGGTGTTTGAAGATGAGGCTAAGAAGATAGGGGCAGTGGATTTCTTTGTGCAGGGAACCATTTATCCGGACGTGATCGAGTCTGGCCTTGGAAAGTCCGCTGTGATCAAGTCCCACCACAATGTGGGCGGCCTTCCTGAGCATGTGGATTTTAAGGAAATTATTGAGCCTTTAAGGCTTCTGTTTAAGGATGAGGTAAGAAAAGCAGGGCTGGAGCTTGGAATTCCGGAATATCTCGTTTACCGTCAGCCATTCCCGGGTCCGGGACTTGGAGTCCGGATCATCGGTGCAATTACTCCTGAGAAGGTGAGAATTGTGCAGGAGGCGGACGCTATTTACAGAGAAGAGATCGCCAAGGCCGGTGTGGATAAGGGACTGGGACAGTACTTTGCGGCACTGACCAATATGCGCTCGGTTGGCTGCATGGGAGATGAGAGGACCTATGACTATGCCATCGCTCTCAGAGCGGTGCTTACTTCTGACTTTATGACAGCGGAATCTGCGGAACTGCCCTGGGAGGTGCTGGGGACGGTGACCAGAAGGATTGTAAATGAAGTGAAGGGCGTGAACCGGGTGCTTTATGACTGCACGGGGAAGCCGCCGGCTACGATTGAATTCGAGTGATTGGAAAAAACCTCGGAACCCGCATAAACACTGGGTTTTCGAGGTTTATTTTTGCCTTGTGACATTGCTGTGACATTAATATAATTTTACAGAGGTTTTTTGAAGCAGAAGAAAAGCATATTGTGAAATGGGCCGGTACACGTTATAATCTTCCATGAGCACCGTGTACAGGGTGGAAGCCTCCCAACTTGCAGAAGAGGGGAGGTGATGCATATGGATACATACCAGGCCTTAAGTATATTATTTTTAGGCGGGTCATTCCTGATCGCATTACTGACCTACATAGATAGGAACAATAAGCGAAAGTAAAAATGCCTACCCTGTCAGCCAACAGGGTAGGCGGTGTCCGTAAGGACGCTTAATCTCTAATTGGGCTTCCACCTTGTGGGCGGTTGCTCTTTTATATTGTTATTATAAATCATGTCTTTGGAAATTTCAAGACCTACTTGAGTTTCCGCAGATTTATCCACAGAGGCTCGAATTTATGACTCCTTCTATAAACAACTTTCAAAAAATGCTTAAAATATAAGGAATCTTCTTCCTTTTTGTAGTAAAATTAATCTGCATAACAAAATCTTCACTAAACAAAAAAGAGGAGGATTCCTTATTATGACGAAATAGGAGTATTTAAACCTTCAAAAGTAACGGATTCTGGTTACCGTTTGTATGACGATGAATCATTAAAAACGCTGCAGCAGATATTATTTTTCAAAGAATTGGATTTCCAGTTAAAAGAAATCAAAGAAATAATGGAAAATCCCCAATTTGATAAAATTGAAGCATTCAAAAAACAGAAAGAGTTAATACGTGTAAAACGTGACAGGCTGGACCGGTTGCTCAGTCTGCTGGAGAAATTGGAAAAAGGAGAGACATGTATGAGTTTTAAAGAATTTGATATGAGTGAGTATATACAGGCATTAGAACAGTTTAAAGCTGAGAACACAGAGGAAGTAATAAAATACTGGGGGAGCGTGGAGAAATTTAATCAATTAATAGAAAAATTAAAGGATGATGAATCGAAAGTTGCCAAACTTGCTATCAAACAATACGGCAGCATTGAAAAGTATACAGAAGCGATGAAAGAAAATTTGAGTCATTTTTCGGAAATTATGGAAAAAGTTCAAAGCTTTACATCGAAAGGCAGTGATTACCTGGAAAGAAATAAAGCATTAAATGCCCAGCTTGTTGCAGATATCACAAAGGATGTTAAATCCAAGGAAATTCAGGATATTGTACACGAACTTATATTGATGGCAGATGAAGTGCCCACCAATTCGAACAAGGGGGACAATTACTGGAATATGGTCATTGATGGATATTTTCATAATGAAAAAATTATAGAAATTACGGATAGAATACATGGCAAAGGAGCATCTGAGTTTATCGGAAAAGCATTTCAATATTATTTTGAAAATAAGAATACATGATATTGATCATCAGTTAATAAATATGAAAAATAGTTAACAGCCATTCAATTGAAATGTGTGAGTTGATTTGATATGCTTATACCAGCAAAGGCCAATGCAGTACGAGAATCATCCGACTGGAGGAATCAAGAATGAAAATAGGTGAAGTAATACGAAAATACCGAAAAGATAAACAATTAACACAAGAAGAGATGGCAAACTATTTAGGGGTCACGGCTCCGGCAGTTAATAAGTGGGAAAATGGAAATTCCTTTCCGGATATTTCCCTATTGGCACCAATTGCAAGGCTGTTAGGAATCAGCACAGATAACCTGCTTTCTTATCAGGAGGATCTGACAGAAAAGGAAATAGAACAGGTTGTGACGGAGATAAATGCCAGGATAAAAAATGAGGATTATGATTCGGTATTCCATTGGGCAATGAAGAAAGTACAGGAATATCCCAATTGTGACAGGCTTGTGTTAACCGTGGCACAGCTTCTGGACAGTTACCTTATTGTGACGGGCGAAGGGCATTCCGGTCCATACGATAATGCGATCCATGAATTATACAAACGTTCATTAAATAGTTCAGATCATGATATTGTACAGTCTGCACTGAGGGCGTTGTTTACATTTTCCATATCAATAAAAGAATATGAGCAGGCTCAGGATTATTTGAATCAGATTCCCAAACAGGGATTCAATCCGAATCGGTTTCAGGCTATTTTATATGACAAGCAGGGAAAAACAGCAGAAGCATATGAACTATATGAGAGGCTGCTGTTCTCCGGATATGGAGATATTTCATGGGCGCTGCATGGGATACATCATTTGGCTAAGGAAGAAGGCAATGTGGCAAAGGCTGAAAGGATTGTGGAAAAGCAGAAAAAGCTGGCCGGATTACTGGAAATGGGAAAATATATGGAAGCTTCACCGGGCTGGGAGCTGGCAGTATCCCGAAAAGACAAAGAGGCTGCTTTCAATATTCTAAAGGATATGATTCACGGAATAAAAGAAATGGATGCTTACAAACATTCTGAATTATACAGCCATATGAAGTTCCCGGAACATGGATCAGAGACTATTATATTTATGCTTAAAAGAGGTTTTGAAACAGACGACAGCATTGATTTTTTGAGGGATGATGAGAGATATCAGGTGTTGATGGAGGAATTACAAAATATAGCAAGCCATTAAAATAAGGTTTCTTACGGTGTAGTTTTATCGAGTAGTGTAAAATTAATTTCGGTAAATGGGAAATTATAGAATCTAAAAAGTGGAAGAAAGAGAAAACACCTCTTTGTGATAGAATAGTTTTGCCAAAAATCAATTACGCAAAGAAAGGTGCTTTCTATGATTAACAGTATACAACATTTTATCGAAAAAAAAACCTATGAAATCGAAAAGACTATGAGGGAATTTGTGGAAGGAACTCTTGATATTGATTCTTACGGGAAGGATTTGCAGGAAAGAAGCCTGAACCTTGCCCGGAACATTCTTGTAGAAACATTGCTTGATTATAAAGCACAGGGCAGGAAAGGAAGAAGTCAAGGGCTGCGGAGCAGTTCATAAACCCTTGAGTTCTTTATTTCCTGACTGTAAAATACAGAAGCAATGAATGGATAAAAAATACAGTAGTGTATACAAGAGGAATATATTAAAATA
Source organism: Clostridium sp. Marseille-P2415 (assembly GCF_900155545.1). Taxonomy (GTDB): domain Bacteria; phylum Bacillota; class Clostridia; order Lachnospirales; family Lachnospiraceae; genus Lacrimispora. The sequence continues at coordinate 4,960 of NZ_LT732525.1, read as the reverse complement.
GAAGAAGCAAATCTAAATACATTACAAGGGTGACTTCTGCCCATTTGTTTCCGAAAGAAAATTTACGCTATCGGTCAAATAAATATTGTGTATTTTGGGAATGTATGGTGAGTATTCCGGGGCAAAATGGTTCTTCCGCAAATATCCGTTTTGTATCTTTCGCTTATAAAGTTTATATGATATACTATAATGCTATAGGAGATACTGTTTATGAACGATACTACAGCATTAAATTTAGATAAATTTTATCCAACAGAGTTATTGAGAATTACAGAAATTATTGTGGACAGAACCAAAATAAAAATCCGTATGAAATCCGCAACCGAATCTTGCGAATGTCCTGAATGTAAACAAATTTCTAACCAATACCATGGCACCTATATTCGCAAGGTACAGGATCTGCCTATTTTAGGAAAACAGGTAGAGCTTGAAATAACTGCACACGAATATAACTGTGAAAATGATTCTTGCAAGGTTTCTACAATTGCTGAAACCTATAATGGTTTCCTCAATTACTATAGCCGTATGACGGAGCGATGCGCTGATTTTATCAGTACATTAGCATTGGAAACGAGCTGCGAAGGTTGTTCCCGTATCTGTAAAGAGATGGGCATTCGCATCAGTGGCGATAGTGTAATACGCCTTTTGCTGAAACGCTTTGAGAATCAGGCACCTTCAGAGTGTGGTGAAATCGTAGGTATTGATGATTTTGCTTTCAAAAAAAGAAATACCTACGGCACTATTATTGTAGATGAGAAGTCACACAACCCCATTGCCATACTTGATGGACGCGATGGCAAGACTCTTCGCCAGTGGCTAAAAGGAAATCAACATATCAAAGCAGTAACCAGGGATCGGGCAAGTGCATATGCAAAAGTAATCAGTGAAGAGCTTCCTGATGTCATGCAGGTAGCCGATCGTTTCCATCTGCATCAAAATCTTCTTGATGCCGTAAAAGGTGCCTTAAACCGTGCAGTACCCGCTAATATAACAGTAATTCATGATAGTCATGTTGCGAAATCTGTAAAAAATTGTGATGCTTGTAAAAAAAATCGTTTCGACTGTGGATAACTTTTCTCCTCGAGAACAAAAACGTTATCAAGTCATTTGCCAGATTCAAACTTTTTTAAAAGAAGGCTGCAGTTATCGTGAAATAGCCAAACGGATGGGTATAAGCCGAAGAACAGTCGCAAAGTATAGAGCCGGTAATCCAAAGGAACTTTGCGAATCTGGAATTAATCAAAGTAAGTTGGACGTTTACAAGGACGAAATAATTAAGTGTCTACATAATGGATATAGTAAAAGCAAGACAGTAAAACGCTTGTATTCACTAGGATATCGTGGGGCTAAAAGTACAGCCTTTGATTATCTTGTAAAAATAGAAAGATATAAAATACAGAATTTTGCACCACAACCATATGTCAGAACTTATACCGAGGGAATGAAATATAAAGCTGGATCAAAAGGTAAAAGCGCTGATTATATAACTAGAGCAGGAATTTTCCAATATCTTTGGATGAATGATAATCAACTAACACCGGAGCATAAAGATTATATTCTCAAAACTTACCCGATGGTATGGGAAATCCTGAGCTGTATTCGGAGTTTCCGTAATGTTTTTATCCGTAGAAGCATGCCCGGGTTATATCTTTTTATTGAACGATATAGTAATAGTGCCATTCCTGAATTAAAATCTTTTGCCAAAGGCTTACAGCGAGATATAAAAGCTGTCGAAAATGCGGTAGCATCTGATTTGAGTAATGGATTTGTGGAGGGAATTAACAGTAAACTTAAGATGGTGAAACGTACTATGTATGGCAGATGCAGTAGAAAACTTTTGAGTGCCAAAATGATATTGAGATGCTAATGTATAACGGACATTTGCGGAAGAACCGT
>NZ_LT732525.1:0-334 GCF_900155545.1 Clostridium sp. Marseille-P2415 | reverse complement strand
GTCTCAGGAAACCGCCATTCCGTTTTATAGGAAACCGCTGTTCCGGAACTGGAAACCGTAGCTATAGTTCCCTTATACTGTGTTTATGCGTCAATGACGTAAATACAGTATAAGGAGGTCACACTATGACCAAGTATCGTGAGATACTCAGACTTGCAAGTCTGAATCTCAGTCAGACAAACATTGCATTAAGTTGCAGTGTTTCAAAGAAAACTGTCAACAAGGTTCTCAAAGCAGCCAGAGAAAAACACCTTGAATGGCCGCTTTCAGAGAACCTGACTGACGACGTCTTGGCAAATCAGCTTTTTCCAGATACAAAGAAAACAGCTGATAC
>NZ_LT732524.1 GCF_900155545.1 Clostridium sp. Marseille-P2415 | reverse complement strand
GATTATGCCGAAGAAAAAACTATACCGAAAAACCACCAAAAATGCTATAAATACTGTGCCTAATGCTATTTCTTCGACATAATGTTTTATACTTGAGGTACCAAGAAAGGAGGTACCTCATGATTGAGATTAATACCATTTGCGAGCTGTTGCTCGAAGCATTACAGGATGCAGGATACAATAAATCCACTATTTTTAACTACCAAGGTGCTGTTAGAAGATTCAAAGCTTTCTGTTCAGAGAAGGATGTAACTGTGTATACTACGGAATTCGGAAAGCTTTATTCAGATGATGTCATAAGTCCCAAAACCGGGCAATTCAGCACAGAACGATACCATTTGCATGGACGGTTCATCCGATTGATGAATTCATACTACAGTACCGGGCAATTCGATTTTTCTATCGTAAAGCGAGGAAAAGTAGCGCCAACTAATCCACTACACAAGGATGTTTACGGCGGCTATCAGAAGGTGCTCCATATGCAGTACACAAATGAGAATACTATCCATTTTTATGAGTATGAGTTTTATTACTTTCTGCAGTTCCTTCATAGTGCTGGCATTGATGACATTGCAACAATTACACCAGAAACACTCTTTTCCTACATTCAGACTTCAAAAACAAACAGACAGAGAGCAGTTCTTTGCGGTTTAAGATCATCAATGAAATACCTTAGAAGAGATGACCTGATTGTCTCTATACTTGGAATTCATTCGCCTCGGGCACGTCGAATTATTCCTACATTGACAGATGATGAGAATCAACGACTGAGCACTGCTATTGAGTCTTCGGAGGTTACTCTTCGTGATGCTGCTATCGTTCTTCTGGGTATGTCATCAGGGATACGGGCCTGCGACCTGATAAAGCTGAAGCTGTCAGATATCGATTGGATTAGTGAAACGATATCTTTTCATCAGAGCAAAACCGGAAACTTTGTATGTCTCCCACTCATTCCATCTGTTGGAAATGCGATTTTCAGATACCTTCACGAAGAAAGACCAGCAGCTAATAATGACTTCCTGTTTGTACGTGAACTGGCTCCCTTTGATCCATTCACTGACCATTCAAGCTGCTACGAAGTAGTTCGTCGGGTTTTCTGCCAGGCAGGGATAGATAAGGAAAGCCGTATTCTTGGGATGTGCCTTTTGCGCCATAATGCAGCATCCACTATGGTAAAGAATGCTGTGCCGATTGAAACAATCGCCGCTGTTCTTGGACATGTCAATCCGGATACGACAGATATATATATCACTACAGATGAATATCGCCTTAGAGAATGCGTCCTGCCTATGACAGGCATATCCAAGGAGGTGAATCCATGAATACAGATTTCATAAGTGCCCTCGCACCTCAGCTTGAAAGCTTCCTTGAATTCAAACATTCCATTGGCATACAGTACAAATCGGCTTCATGTCACTTACGGAACCTGGATGAGTATAACTTTTCAAACGGCAACTCAAGCAGTTTGAATAAAGAAACCGTTGAAGGATGGGCTGCAGCGAAGAGTTGTAAATCAACAACACCGAATCGGAGTTGGATATCTCCTATAAGAGAATTCGGACGATATCTACATAGTATCGGCGTTCCCGATGCATATGTACTGGGTGACAAGTACAGAATCCAGAGCTACCACGCCGAAGTCTACCTGATGAGTGAAGCTGAGATACTGGCTTTCTTCAAGGAGTGCGATTCATACGTACTCAGAAAGAACTACTTGGGCAGGGCATATGTTTTACCTGCACTGTATCGTTTCCTTTATTGTTGTGGCGTACGATGCGGTGAAGCGCGACATCTTCGTTGCGAAAACGTACATCTTGATAATGGTTTTGTTGATATCCTTCAATCCAAAGCTCACTGTGACAGACGCTTGTATCTGTCAGAGGAACTTACAGATTATCTAAAAAAATATGACTGCGCCATAAACGCCTGTTTTCCATCAAGAGAATACTTTTTTCCGGGTGGAAAAGGTGGCATGTGTTCTTCGACTTCATTGACGGTGAATTTCAAAAGCATCTGGGATGCTGCCGGCCTTAAAAGAGATGGAAAAGTCAAACCACGCGCTTATGACTTCCGACATCACTTTGCATGTGCTAACATCTTGAAGTGGTCTAAAGAGGAAACGGATGTACATGCGATGTTCCCTTATCTTATGAGATATATGGGGCACTCATCCCTCGAAAGCACCTATTACTATATACACTTGATACCGGATTTCTTTCCTCAGTACTCTATTCTTACATCATCAATGGAATCTCTTATTCCGGAGGTAGAAGACGATGAAGTATAAGCGAAAGAAGGATAAAAGTTTCTGGATTATGGCACGTCTTTACCTTCATGATTACATGCCGGTAATAAGAAATCTGTCAGACAAATCCGTAGAGGCTTACAAACAGTCACTTAAATCCTATCTGTCTTTTCTTGAAAAGGAGAAGTTATTAAAAGATGATAACGTCACATTTGAAGCTTTTTCACGGGAGAACATCAAGGAGTTTGTTGAATGGATGAAATCCAGTGGCTACTCTCCTAAAAGTATTAATCTCAAACTCACAGCAATCCGGTCATTCCTGAAATACTGTGGAGAAGAGGATTTCGAGCTCAAAGCACTATATACAGAAGCATGTTTAATAAAGAAACTGAAGGAAGAAAAACATCCCATACAGTATCTCCAACCAAAAGCAACTGCCGCCATTCTGGCTGCATCCGATACAAAGACCTCCAAGCATCGTCGAAATCGAATGATGCTCATTCTGCTCTATGATACTGGTGCAAGGGTACAGGAATTGGCTGAATTAGATATATCTTCACTGCACCTAGATGCGTCAAATCCATTCATAACGCTCGTCGGCAAGGGTCAAAAGAGCAGAAATGTACCATTGATGAATAAAACTGTTACACATCTTCAAAACTACCTGAAAGAGTTTCATCCTAAGAATAAAGAATGTCCATTGTTTTACAGCCTTTTGGATGGAAAAACTCATCGGTTATCAACAGACAGCATTAGCCTAGTTCTTAAGACCGCTGCTGATACTGCTCGTGAAACCTGTTCCGAAGTACCTGATAATGTCCACTGTCATTTGATTAGAAAAACGAAAGCCATGGATTTATATAGGAATGGAGTTCCCTTGCCATTTATTATGCAGTTTCTTGGTCATGAAAGTATGTCAACAACATCCGGCTTCTATGCATTCGCAACACTTGAAATGATGGGTGACGCTATGAAGAAAGCATCGCCGGATTCCACTGTTGCAGAGAAACTTTGGAAAAAATCTGATGTACACCATGCACTGTATACGTTGGATTAACTGATTACTATGCCGAAGAAATGTCAGTAAAAGTATTTTCTAAGCAATTCTCAGGAATTCTTCGGCATAGTTTTTTCTTCGGCATAATCTGT
>NZ_LT732523.1 GCF_900155545.1 Clostridium sp. Marseille-P2415 | reverse complement strand
TGTTGTAGCTGATTTATTTCAACAAAATACTGCTCCGCTTGCTTGTCAGGGACTTGCTCGATATAATGTCATTATCATTATAGAAAGAAAGTCCCAGAGAACCCACATCCTGCAAGATTTCGTCCTCTGAGACTTTGGTAATTAAACCATGGTCATTATATCAGATTTTGAACTGATACTCAATGAGGACACACATATTTTTCGTTAAGAGCAGGGGGATTCTTTATTGTCCGCACTGCATGATGCCGTTAAAGCACCGCGACTGGAAGCTTCGCATTTGTAAACGTGACGGTGGAGAAAAGGATTTCATACAAGTGGAACGCATGAAATGCGAGCACTGCAATCGCCTTCATACGGCGCTGCCAAATACCTTAACACCGTTTAAACACTATGAAACAGATGTAATCTCAGGAGTGCTGGATGATTTAATTACCACTGATGATCTCGATGATGAGAATTATCCGTGCGAAGCGACTATGAACCGCTGGCATCACTGGTTGATGGCAAATCGTCTTTACATAAATGGCAAACTGAAATCAGATGGATACAGTAAGTTCGGTTTCTCTGAAGCTTTACTCTTGTCTGAGATTTCCCTGCTCGACGAACTGCGCTTACGCTGTCAGGACTGGTTAGAAACTGTCCAGCATTTCATATATAACTTAGGCGGATTTTTAGTTCCCGCCTGATGTTACCTTTGCACCTACTTTGTTTTGTCCTGTCAAGGCACTCTGGTGTATTCTTTCTCCATAAGGAGGACGAATCTATGCAGACAAAAGAAATACAGGACTGGCAGGATCAGGCAGCGCTTACCAGATACAGTTTTATTGCTCCGCTTCTGGATCATTCCCTGGATACTGCCGCTAAAACAAAGCTGCGCAATGAGATCAGTGAAAAGGCAGGAATCTCATTACGAACAATCTACCGCTACGAAAGTGCCTACAAAGAAAACGGGTTTCAAGGTTTGAAACCACAATCCAAAGAACATGGGGTCTCCAGTCGGCTCCCGGATAACTTTGAAGATCTGCTTTTGCAGGCGATAACTCTAAAGAAAGAAGTTCCAAAACGTTCCGTTGCCCAGATCATCTGGATACTGGAACTGGAAGGATATGTTGCACCTGGCGTATTGAAAAGGTCCACACTGGAGCGCCATCTGTATAAAGCTGGGTATGGTGTGAAGCAGATGCAAATGTACAATGATGCCCGGGAGAGTTCTTCGAAACGCTTCTGTAAACCACATCGGATGATGTTAGTCCAGGGTGACATCAAGTACGGCTGTAAACTACCAATCGGCAAAAATGGTGCCATGGTACAGACCTATCTGTCCTCAGCTATTGACGATCATTCCAGGCTGATCCTTGCATCTGAATTCTACGATAATCAGGAAGAACTGATTGTGGAGGATACCTTCCGTAAGGTGATCCTGCTTCATGGGAAATTTGATTCATGCTACTTTGATAATGGCAGTCAGTATGTAGCCAGACAGCTGAAACTTTCCCTGGGTAAGATCGGAATCCCGATCCATTATGCGAGACCAAGAAGCGGAAAAAGTAAGGGCAAGATCGAAAAATTCCATCAGGTCGTTGACGCATTCCTTCGAGAAATAAAGCTCCACAAAATCAAAACGCTTTATGAGTTGAACCGATACTGGAAAATATACCTTGAAGAAGCATACCAGAATCATCGTCATGAAGGCATTGCGGAGTATTATAAAAGTCTGAATGCAAAAGTGCCAGAGGCTGGTATTACCCCCGTGCAGGAGTGGAACCGTGACAGCAGAAAACTTGTATATCTGGACACTGCCGTTGTTACAGAAGCATTCCTTCATCATGAAATCCGTAGCGTCGACAAGGGAGCATGCATAAGCTTCCATGGCAAGACATATGAGACCAAGCCTTCTTTGATTGGCTTCAAGGTTGAGATTACTTATGATCCCAAACTTCCTGAAATCATCACAGTCTCACATCAGGGTATTGCTCCGTTTGTTGCAAAACCGGTAAGGATTGGGTCTTACTGTGACAAAAATCCGACACTTCCTGTTTCCATGCAGCCGGAAGTCCCAGAGACTTCCAGGTTTTTAAGCGCTCTCGAAAAAAAGAATGGGCAATCCCGGAAACTGGTAGCCAATGCAATCTCCTTCTCCACTTATGGAAAGGAGGACGGATCCAATGTATGAGCAATTCTTTGAAATGAAGCATACACCGTTTTCCAGAGATGTTCCGGCCGATCAACTCTATGAATCACCTTATGTAGCAGATGCATTGGGAAGGCTTTCTTACGCTGCTGATAATCAGCTTTTTGCTGTGGTGACATCAGATGCAGGCTGTGGCAAATCCACCCTGATCCGCAAGTTTGCAGGAAGTCTTCCAAAGGACGAATACATCTTTTTATACATCTCGGACTCCAAACTGACACCAAGGTGGCTCTACAAGGGGCTATTGGATCAACTTGGTATCGAATCCAGATTTTACAGAGGAGATGCCAAGCGTCAGCTCCAAAAAGAAGTCGAAATCATCCGTGGAGTCCAGAAGAAGAAAGTTGTAATCATTCTTGATGAAGCCCATCTGCTTGAAAAAGAAACCATTGAAGAATTCCGATTCCTTTTGAATTACCGCTTTGATTCCTTAAGTCCCATGGCGCTGGTTCTTGTTGGACAGAATGAACTTTGGGAGAGACTCAATCTTCAGAGGTATGCAGCTGTAAAACAGAGGATTGATATCAACTGTACACTGCCACACCTGGACCGGTCTGAAACTGCCCGGTATATCCAAACTCATCTAACTTACGCAAAAGGGCGCCAGGACCTCTTCACAGATGCAGCACTAAATGACATCTATAAAGAATCAACCGGGATTCCAAGACGGATTAACCGGATCTGTGAAAAGAGCCTGATGTATGCCTTCCAGCAGAACCGGCGCCTGATCGATGACGGTATGGTAAGGTTCGTTATGGATCATGAAATGCTTGGAGGTGGTGAGTAAATGGATATCACCTATACAGCAAACGGTTTGAGTGACATGAATCCTTCCGAGTGGAACGGCAGCATCCGGTCTATCCGTATGGAGTTACCCTATGAATTTCTTGTCACAGCCAGAGGCAGTTCCTTTCATCTAATTGTGGCTCGACACTGTAGCAGCAACTATATCTGTATTCCTGACTGGAATATAGGTACTGACATAGCCGGTCTAAGTGATAGTTTCTGGAATCTTGAGCATCTGTCAAACACATATCCGGATATATCACTGGTCGATTTGATCAGCATCACGGATGCACTGTCAACTCTCGATGAGTATGTGAAAATATGGTAATAGCATGGCGGGCCACTGCCCGCCATGAGCAATACAAAAATTTTGCCAGAAAACTAAGCAGCTTAATGACAGTTAAAATGAGCACGACTACGACAGCTCAGCTGGTCAGTAACA
>NZ_LT732522.1 GCF_900155545.1 Clostridium sp. Marseille-P2415 | reverse complement strand
TGGTTACGGAAAGCATCTGACATAGCTGTCAGCCGCATTTCAATTAATTTATCAATCGTACTTTGGTTTGTCATGGTACTTACCTCCTGTAATAGTCTGCACCTCTTGTGAGGGCATGTTTATTCTGTGTGATTTCTGATGTATGAGTAACATTAGATTCTTGTATGAGCTTGTCCTGTCCAGCTGCAAGGATGTTTTTAATGCTCTTGTAGCTTGGCGTGGCTGTATAGCTGAGAGCCTTTTTACAGGCACTTTCCAACCGGTCGACAGAATACTTGTCTGCCAGCTTCAGAAGTCCCATACAGCTTCGGTAGGACTGTTGCTCCACACGTTGGGAGTTAAGGATTGCATGAACCACAGTGCACGTATTGACACCAATTCGCTCTGCCCACTTACGGAAGCGATCGCCATTCCATTCCAGATATTCCTGATGGTCTTTTGGCATATGTTCCGTAATTGTGCTGTATTGTCCCTTGCGGCCATGGAGCCGTCGATGGGAGGCAATGCGGTTGTGGTTGTAAAAAACTTCGATCGTTTTATCTGTAACCCGGACATCAATCTTGCGTTTAATGTATTCATATGGAACCGAGTATAGCATTCCATCGTAAGATATGTGATAATTGAATTGAACGGTGGCTTGTTTCCATTCCGCCAGTTCATACGGGGTAGCAGGTAAAGGTGCCAGCAATGGCAGTTCTTCGTCGTGGAAGAGTTCATACCGGCTACCCTCCTTCTTTTGGAATGGCCGATGGCTGAATGCTTCCAACTTTTCTCGAATGGCACAGTTTAATTCTGGCAAAGAGAAGAACTGCTCATCGCGTAATGCTGCAGTAATCCAGGTAGAGATATTCCCTACGGATCCTTCAGCATTTGGTTTATCTTTGGGTGCCCTTACCCGGGCAGGGATGACAGCTGTACCATAGTGTTCCGCCATCTCATGATAAACAGTATTAACACGTTGGTCGTACCAGTTTTTGTTATGAATCACTGCAGTCTTGCAGTTATCTGGTACAAGAATTCTGGCAACACCTCCAAAGTATTCGTACATGTGGATGTGTGCAGTAATCCAGGCAGTCTGTTTCTCATTGATGAATGCTTCAACATATGGATACTGACTGTAAGTCATGACACCAACAAACAGGAAAGCATCTATAATCTCTCCTGTATCAGGGTCAATGATGCGGGCCGAATCCCCAGCCCAGTCAACTTCAACCTGTTCTCCAGGTTTTCTGCTGATATGCATGGTTGCCCGGCGTTTCTGTTCATCCTGTTGGATGTGGTAACAGAATTGAGAATACATAAGTGGAACATCGCCAGAAAGTCGGCAGTCCTCCAGGTATTCTGTCCACAAAAGCTTTTTGTTGACTCCATTACGGAGCAGCTCTTTGCGTATGTGGTCATAGTCTGGCATTCGCTTCTTCGAAGTATCAGCTGTTTTCTTTGTATCTGGAAAAAGCTGATTTGCCAAGACGTCGTCAGTCAGGTTCTCTGAAAGCGGCCATTCAAGGTGTTTTTCTCTGGCTGCTTTGAGAACCTTGTTGACAGTTTTCT
>NZ_LT732521.1 GCF_900155545.1 Clostridium sp. Marseille-P2415 | reverse complement strand
GGTTCTTCCGCAAATGTCCGTTATACATTAGCATCTCAATATCATTTTGGCACTCAAAAGTTTTCTACTGCATCTGCCATACATAGTACGTTTCACCATCTTAAGTTTACTGTTAATTCCCTCCACAAATCCATTACTCAAATCAGATGCTACCGCATTTTCGACAGCTTTTATATCTCGCTGTAAGCCTTTGGCAAAAGATTTTAATTCAGGAATGGCACTATTACTATATCGTTCAATAAAAAGATATAACCCGGGCATGCTTCTACGGATAAAAACATTACGGAAACTCCGAATACAGCTCAGGATTTCCCATACCATCGGGTAAGTTTTGAGAATATAATCTTTATGCTCCGGTGTTAGTTGATTATCATTCATCCAAAGATATTGGAAAATTCCTGCTCTAGTTATATAATCAGCGCTTTTACCTTTTGATCCAGCTTTATATTTCATTCCCTCGGTATAAGTTCTGACATATGGTTGTGGTGCAAAATTCTGTATTTTATATCTTTCTATTTTTACAAGATAATCAAAGGCTGTACTTTTAGCCCCACGATATCCTAGTGAATACAAGCGTTTTACTGTCTTGCTTTTACTATATCCATTATGTAGACACTTAATTATTTCGTCCTTGTAAACGTCCAACTTACTTTGATTAATTCCAGATTCGCAAAGTTCCTTTGGATTACCGGCTCTATACTTTGCGACTGTTCTTCGGCTTATACCCATCCGTTTGGCTATTTCACGATAACTGCAGCCTTCTTTTAAAAAAGTTTGAATCTGGCAAATGACTTGATAACGTTTTTGTTCTCGAGGAGAAAAGTTATCCACAGTCGAAACGATTTTTTTTACAAGCATCACAATTTTTTACAGATTTCGCAACATGACTATCATGAATTACTGTTATATTAGCGGGTACTGCACGGTTTAAGGCACCTTTTACGGCATCAAGAAGATTTTGATGCAGATGGAAACGATCGGCTACCTGCATGACATCAGGAAGCTCTTCACTGATTACTTTTGCATATGCACTTGCCCGATCCCTGGTTACTGCTTTGATATGTTGATTTCCTTTTAGCCACTGGCGAAGAGT
>NZ_LT732520.1 GCF_900155545.1 Clostridium sp. Marseille-P2415 | reverse complement strand
TTCCGCGTTTCTCAAAGTATGCTTTGTACCACAACACCAGCACATGGTGCATGTAGATATTTGCCAATATCGGACTGATGATATTTCCTTGGGCGGATCCCCATTCATTCGTCTGATACCTCCCTTCTTCCAGCACTCCTGCTTTCAGATACTTCTTTATCAGCCAGAGTATGTTCGGGTCTTTGATGTAGTATTCAACGAACTTCATTGTCCATTCGTGACTCATATGGTCGAAGAAACCTTTGATATCTGCATCTACAACATAGTTGATACGCTTTCGCACGATACTGATACACATTTCTTTGATTGCCATATGACAGTCGCGTTTCGGCCGGAATCCGTACATGTTCTCCTGAAACTTTGGTTCATATACCGCTTCCAATATCTTCTTTAGTCCTAATTGCACAATTTTATCTTCATAGACTGCAATACCCAGTGGACGCTTCTTTCCATTTGCTTTCGGTATATACACCCGCAGGGTCGGTTTCGGCTTATATGCCTTGTTCCTAAGTCTTTTCACCAGATTTCTGATGTTTTCTCTTAAGTTTTGGCTGTATTCCTCTTTTGTTATTCCATCGACTCCTGTTGCTTTCTTTCCGTCTAATTCTTTATGGCATTGAAGCAATAGTTCCTCATTCAGCAAGTGATACAGTGATGTAAATACCGGTCGGCTTTCATGAGCCGATTTGTCTGCTATTCTTTCTAATTTCGTTTGCATTTATCCTCCCGCCCCTGAGTGCGGTAAATGTGCCCTCAGAAAGAGTGTTATTATGCACTCCCCTTCCCTCCGCCATCATTACTGGCTTCTTTGG
>NZ_LT732519.1 GCF_900155545.1 Clostridium sp. Marseille-P2415 | reverse complement strand
CCGGTATTTTATGACTATTACATGCGAAAAATCGGTGAAGGAAAGACAAAGTCACAGGCACTGGTCTGCATCATGCGTCGCTTGGTGAACATAGTGTACGGAATGATGAAAAATAAGACGGAATACCGAGAACCATTGCCAGAAAAAGAACAGTAATTTATTTCTTAAAAATAGCGCGAAGATGTGCTATACTTTTTTTAAACAAATACGAATTTTCACCGTTTGTCGGATACCTCAGTACTCCACCTGAGGGTTCGGGGCAGGGTATTAATGGTGGTAAAAATAGCAAATTTCAAGAGGTTTTTGATGCGGCAGATAATTACACTTTGAGTGATAATACCTTTAATAACCATATATTAGATAGACATGGACCAAAATCAGCATATGGGAATAAATCTCACTTTAACTCTGATTTTGACATAAAAATGGGCATTGACAGTACATTAAAAGGTGATAAATTTGTATTAAAACCAAATACGAGCGGAAGAGAAGGATACATTTTTGAACAAACATTTTCTAATCCGATTGGAACAAATAATAATGGAAAAGTACTTAATACATTAAAAGTAGTCATTGATAAAACTGGGAATGTAATTACGGCATTCCCTAAGAAGTAGGAGGACAAATATGAATTTTTATATTGGTGATTCAATAGATAATATGGAGTTGAGTGATTCCAATGTAGAATTTAATGATGAACTGATTAATTTTATTTATAAACTGAGAGATAAAAGTTCATTTGATATGAGTAAATTATATGAAATTGATCCTTATGATGATATTGAAATTCCTAATAAAGATGTGTTTGAAATTATTAAAATTTGCAGATATATTTTAGATTTATCATTACTCGAAGATTATGAAGAATATGATGAGGGAAATCAAATGCTAAAAGAATTGCTCAAGCTTGCTGAATGCGCTATAAAAAAAGGCAAGGGACTAATATCAATAGGTGATTGATATCAAAAAAACAATTTATTAACGTAAAACACAGCAATCATGCAATTTGCTGTGTTTTACGTTTGAAAAGAAAAAATTACAATTTGCCGATATATTTTAGAATTTTTATACCGTCCATAAATCCATGCCGATACAGAAAAGCTTCTTCTAAAGCAAGTTGGCTTATAATAGAGTCAATGTAATTTTCAACTAGCTCTTTTTCCTTACAGGGTAAATTTTTAATAAAAATCTCGGTCTGTAGAATCCTTTCCTCTTCCTGTTTAGATTTTTCAGGTTGGTTTTTATGAAATACATCAATTAACATGTTGATTCGTTCCTGAATAAACATATCCGATAATTCCTGTTCGGTCATAATGCTTCCCTCCTTTGAGAACATACGATACCGAAACAGTGTCAGAAAGTCGATACCAGAAACTACTAAAAATAGATGCTTTGAATTGGGTAAATAGATCAAATGAATTCACGAAATGCCTATTGTCTTGATTCACTGGTTATGGATTTAAAGGAGTCGCTCATGACCCCGTAACTTTTTTGTGTAAATGGGATTTACACACAAGTGTAACCCCGATCACGACCCCAAAGCCAGGAATCCGACCCCGCTGAAAAAGTCCTTTCAGTCCGCATTGCGGGCTGATGTAACCCGAGCCGGGGAGGGTTTTGACCCCGGCTCTTTAACCTGCATCATTTTCGACCCCATGGTTCATGGTGAACCATGGATTTACAGGAAATTAGTTCTATGGTAAAATGGGGCTGCCGGGGGTTACAGGGGGAAAATCCTCCTTTCTGTAGCTCCCTTTTCTATTCTTTTTCTGCTGTTTTTTCTCCTGAAAATAAAACCAGAAATGACTTGCAATCCATTCCATACAGAGTTAACATCAACAACCAATAAAAGAAATAACTTGTCCTTTCATCCATTGGTTTGTTGTAGATAGGCTGTCGAACCCTTGCGGACTCATTAGAGTTAACGCTGTCATCTGAGGTTGCCGGTACGGGAACTGATTGATTGGAAACAAGATCAGGAGGGAGATAATTGCAGAAAAGAGAAAATCTGCTTTATGTAGGGATTGACCTGCATAAGGAAACCCATACCGCAGTGATGGTGAACTGCTGGAATGAGAAGTTAGAAGTTGTTGTTATTGAAAACAAGCCCAGTGAATTTAAGAAGCTGGAGGAAAAGGTGAACAGAAAGTCCAGTATTCTTGGACTTGAACCCATTTACGGATTGGAGAATGCTTATGGCTACGGCAGAAGCTTAGCTGTCTGGCTGATTGAACATGGTTATATTGTAAAAGACATTAATCCTGCTCTGGCTTATGACCAGAGAAAAAGTGCACCCATGTATCGAAAAAATGATGAGTATGATGCGTATTGTGTGGCAACGGTTCTAATTAATCAGTTACACACCTTGCCGGATGCAAAGCCAAAAGATAACGAATGGACACTGGCACAACTGGTAAATCGGAGAGATTTACTGGTGAAAGATGGTATCCGTTTTAAGAACGGACTACATGAGCAGATATCCATGGCATATCCCAGTTATAGCAAGTTCTTCAGCGAGATAGACGGGAAATGTGCCATGTATTTCTGGAAGACCTACCCGTCCCCTGTCCATTTGCAGGGAAAGACGGCAGAAGACCTAACAATCGAATTTAAGGAAATATCACGCATTGCGAGAAGAGACAAAGCAGAGTTGATTCTGGAATGTGTTCAGAATGATGGAAATACCATACGGGAATATCAGGAATCCAGAGATTATATCACAACGAGTTTAGTAAGGGACTTGAAACATCAGAAAGAAGAATTAGCAGGGCTTGATAAAGAAATCGAGAAAATCCTGCTTAGTTTTGATTATAAACTGACCAGTATGCCGGGAATCGGAACGTCTATCGCAAGCAAGTTAATCGCAGAAAT
>NZ_LT732518.1 GCF_900155545.1 Clostridium sp. Marseille-P2415 | reverse complement strand
GCTACGGACCAAGGTGTCGGGAGTTCGAATCTTCTCACGCACGTAATGGACACAGCCCCAGGAAATTTTCCCGGGGCTGTTCTTGGTTTTGCTGCCTTGTACCTTATGATTTTTTTGATGATTATATCAATATAAAATACGCAAAAATTAGGATTAATGAGGGAAAATATGGATAAAATCCGCAGAATTAAAGATTGTATAAAAAATAGCGGATTAACGCAAAAAGAAATTTCAGAAAGATTAGGAATTTCAGAAGATTCTATGGCCAGGTATTTGAAAGGGACCAGCCAACTAAAATTGGATACTCTTATCAAAATATCAGAAATAATATAAGTTTCTTTATGCTACCTTATAACAGGTAAAAATATAAATGAACTTTCAGATGAAGAAAATAAAATTATTGAAGCTTATAAAAATGCAAACCCTGGAATCCAGGAATCAATAAATAAGCTACTGGACATAGAGCTAGAACAAGAAATGCCTGAACAGGAAATATCATCAAATTCAAGGACTGGTTAAAAAAATAGAAGATGCTGAATATTGTATCTCAATGTAATTCCGGATCAGCGCAGCTCCGGGCAACCAGAGAAACAAATTGAGATACAGAAGAGAGGGACTCCAAAATGCGGAGCCCCTCTCTTTTTCAAAAATTGTAGACGAAACGTAAAAAAGGAAATATAATGAAAGTGCTGTTTTTGAACTCCATTCTGTGACAGCAGGAAGGAGGTGTAACCTTGGAGCAGCTTCTAAACTTTATTATTCCGATTATGGCAAGAGTAGCAGGCCACTACATATGCAAATGGTTAGATCGGAAAAACAAAAACAGCTAGCCTAAAAGAAACCCCGGAGAATGGACCTCTCCGGGGTTTCGCTTTTGTGTAACCTAAACAACTTCTAAACTTCTTTGGCTACTATTATCATATTTCATTCTAAATCAAATGTCAAGAAAAAGTTGTATCTTACAATTCCCACAGCTGCCAGGATCCGGAATCAAAATTGAGATACAAAAAACACCACTATTGAAAAAGTTACCAAGATATCATTAATTTACCTATGTGATAGATATCGCTATTTACCCACTTAATCAGCTACGGACCAAGGTGTCGGGAGTTCGAATCTTCTCACGCACGTA